>CAVSYV010000020.1:0-1396581 GCA_963732255.1 uncultured Acidobacteriaceae bacterium | reverse complement strand
CGGCTTTGCGCACGCTGAAAAGCGCCACCGGGCGCGGCCTTCGTGTCCTCTTTCAGCATAAGTAAAGGACACAGCGCAATGCCTGAGTGGACGCGACCCAGGGGCGCGCCGAACTCCGCAGCGAAGTCTAGGCCGTGCGGCGGCCGCTCACCAGATTAATGACCAGTACAACTAAAGCCACCACCAGCAGCAGGTGAATGAGCCCGCCCGCAATGTGAAGACTGAAACCAAGAAGCCACAAAATCAGAAGTACGATGAAAATTGTCCAAAGCATATCTATCTCCTTCGATCATGGTTGTGTTGCATCTTTTGGCTTGAGTCGGTCACCTCTGAACGACTTGCCGCATCCAAACAGATCCTTTTGAACGCGGAGTGATTAACCCGCAATATGGGCAGATTTTCTGCGATCCGTAATCTTGAGGGGGCCGTTCCGGCGGAGCGAGCAGCGCCTTCAAGGAATCGACGATCAAGGCGAAGCGCCGGCGGAGTCGCTTGCCGAACGGGACGCCGGACGTATTCCAGTCACTCACCTTGCTCTTGCTCCTGCAAATTGCATTTGGAACCAAGCCGGGATTGCCGACCCAGCAATCGGGAAGGCGCTAATGGTAATCCCACACGTGACCATAACCGGACGCGGCGGGTAATTCTGTACAGGATTGCTCACATCGCAAAGCCAACTCGAATACGGCATTATGGCCGCCGGCTAATCTCGGCACTTCGACCACCACAGGGGAGTGAGCAATTCAGACCAGCTATTCTCCGACGCCTGAGCGATCATGATCCTAGAGACGAGCACTTCTTCTCTCTCTTTCAGGTCTTCTGAACTAAGTCAGCCCATCTGAAGTTTTCTTCCTTAGTGCTACCGAAATTCCAACGAAAGGCCATCAGCAACCAGGCTGGTGCTGCCGGCTGAAATCGTAGCGGGATTTCGGTCAACGCGGGAGGCTGGGCTCTCGGCTCCAATCTCATTCATCGTTCGAAGAACGGACAAATTGTGAAGATTACCCTGCGGAAATGCCTTCGGGCGCAAATAGCCTGTCTTAGTCTCTGGCCCATTCTGGCGTTCGCCCAGTCGTTCGACCTTGCGCAAAACTTGGGAGCTTGCAAGGCTGGCCGCGAAGCCTGTGATCGCTCCAAGCTCAGTTCCTCAGAATCGGCGGAGGTAGCTCTCGCTGCCCACGCGCGTAACGTGGCCAACTGCCGGGACGGGTACCGCTCCTGTGACCGTTCGAAGCTTTCCAAACCAGAAGCGATGGCATTGGCTGTGGCCGACCATCAGCGCAACGTGTCCGCTTGCAATGACGGGATGCTGTCTTGCGACCGGTCCAAACTCACGCCTGCCGAGGCACGCGATTCGTCTGCTGCGGACCGCCTGCGAAATATTGCCGACTGCAGGGACGGAGTGGGTTCCTGCAACCGCTCCAAGCTGAGTCCCTCCGAAGCGGACGCAGTTGACACCGCTAGACAACAACTCAATGCAGCCGATTGTCAGAATGGAACGGGACTTTGCAATCATTCCCACCTGACGGCTTCGGAGGCGAAGGAAGTGACCGCCGCCGAACACCAGCGCAACGCGCAGAATTGCGAGAACGGATGGGACGAGTGCGACCACTCTAAACTCACCCCGCTAGAGGCGAAGGAAACCGCATCTTCAGAACATGCCCACAACCTCTCCGCTTGTAAAGACGGGCGGGAAACCTGCGATTACTCCACACTGACACCGGGCGAAACCAATCAGTTGGCCGAGGCAGAGCACAGACGCAACTACAACGCTTGTCTGAAAGGTTATGGTTATTGCGACCGCGCCCGACTCACAGTGGATGAGACTCAATCCCTCCAACCAAAGGGCCATTGATTGCCGGCGTGTACGAAAATTCTTTGCGAGGTTTTGAATCATGATTCAACGAAAGTGTCCGGAGTGTAGCAGCGAACTGGTGAGGGCTAAGATTGGCGACGCTCAGCGAGCATCCGGCATCGTGCCAATTTCCTCTCCTGGTTGGCGCTGCAGCGTTTGCGGACGTGAGTTCACCGCGCTGCAGATCCGTGATAGCAAACGCGCCAAGGCGGCTGTCGCCGAGCACGCATAATGACTGTTCTTGGATCACGTCACCAGAATGGAGAGAACATTCGGAACGACTCGGTGACGTGGGCCAATTGGAACAGGACAGCCAAATAGCACAAACAGTCGCAGTGCTCACTATTGATCAGTAATGGTCCGTTGTAACGCCTAACCTTCTCTCGAAGGTCGCCACTCTAGCCAGCAGAAAAGGAAATGCGACGAGTCAAGTCCAGTTCGTACTGATGTGCATTGGAGTGCTTGCACTTTCGAAATGCACGGTTCTTCGCTGCTCTGAGCGAGCCCTTGTTCTTAACGAGTTCAAACTTGAATGGAGATAACAATGTTGAAACGCATTTTGGCCGTAACAACTCTAGTAGCGATTGCAAGTCTAACCGCTTTCGCCTCGGACCGCGACGATGATGTGAATCGCACCCACAAAGCTGCCCAGGTCTTCAAGGAGATCATGAATACTCCGGATCAGGGTATTCCCTCGAATCTTCTGGAGTCGGCAAAGTGTATTGCCATCATTCCGGGGGACAAGAAGTTTGCCTTTGTATTCGGCGGTAGCTACGGCAGGGGACTGGCAACCTGTCGCACCGAGCATGGCTGGAGCGCTCCCATGTTTGTGGCCATTGATGGTGGCAGTGTGGGATATCAGATTGGCGGTTCGTCTACCGACCTTGTGATGCTGTTTATGAACGATCACGCCCTGCAAAGCCTGATGAGCGACAAATTCAAGCTCGGCGCGGATGCTTCTGTGGCGGCCGGACCCGTGGGCCGGAATGCCGCTGCTGGCACCGACCTTAAAATGAACGCAGAGATTCTATCCTACTCCCGGTCCAAAGGCGTTTTCGCCGGCGTGAGCCTGAATACTGGCGTGCCGCATCAGCTCCTGTTGCACCTTCATCGGCGCTCCAGTTTCGTCAAGGAGAGTCCGATATGTGTGCCGGAACGTGCTCGACCCCGACACGGTTGGTGGTAGGAACGCAGAGACTCTGCCAGAATCTCATTGGGGGAGGATGGGTGGGGACTGATTTCAAGGTGCCGAATCGAGACTCGTTAGTGTCCCGAGTGGTGTCCTAGAAGTGACGAATGAGGTGACATTAGGTCATTTTTGGTGCGTTAGTGCGACTGTAAGTCGTTGGGATTGCAGGGCGTCGCGAAAGTGGAGACAATTGCTAAACCGTTGTACGGGCTAACACCTGTACCGAGGGTTCGAATCCCTCCCTCTCCGCCACACAGTCTGAAGTTCGGAAAAGCCCTGACTCTATTTGCCGCAGAATGCGCGAAACATGCCCGCATTTAGCAATTCTTCCTCGACAAATCGGACCGGAGAGAACGGACCACTCTTCAGTGATGGGCGTCAGCGTCCCGGCTTTTCTCCGGGAGGCACACGCGCAGTCCGGTTTCGAGAAGGGCAAAAGGCGAATGCAATGCGATCAGAATCGGGAGACAGTCATGGCAAGCACTCTGGATTCGAAGGTCTAGCTCTCCGAATCCCCTGGTCGAAGCATTGGAGACTCAGCCCGGCAACAGAGGCCATACCGCTGCCAAAGCCATAGGCTATGTACTCGCTGGGCCAGAACCGCAAAGATCGGGGACGTGGTCACGAAAGTTACCGATCCCCGGAAACCGCTTGGCTACGCCGTTAAGCGCCAGAGGCTCATGCTGGGCAGGACGCAGGAGGAACTTGCCGAGGCTGCCGATCTGCACTGGACGTACATCTCTGGGATCGAGCGCGGCGTCCGGAAGGTATCAATCGTGAGTCTATCGTAAGCGTCAGACCAACACCCTCATCGACTGTCTGACTTTTTCGGGATCACACAAATAGACGGTCCAACGGCCCCACACGGAAGGGGAAAAAGGCAGTTTGCTACACGAGGTCTTTAGGTTCCTACGAGACAAGATAACGGCGTGTCGAACAACTCAAACCACTCGAAAATCTTAAGCGACCTAGCTTTCAGGAGGGCGCTGATCGACGCAGTCCGGCGCGGTCGTCGAAGCCAACACGAACCATAAGAGAACCCGGTTCGGCAGAACGATGAGCAGGCACGCACGCCATAAGGTTTCCTTGAACCCTGAGAGCGGGTGCCCAGTAGGCTGTGCTCTGCTCCGCGCCCGGGAGCGCCAAGCCGATCTTGCGCACCGTGTCGAAGTTGATTGTGTGAGCGAAGTCAAGAATGGCCGCCAGCGTGCGCTCGTCGGAGGCAAACGTTTGACGGGGGCATGAATCTAGTGATGCCAAATTTTTCGAATTCGCTAGTCCCCCGGTAATACCTTTTGAAGCGAGCCCAGAGTTGAGCGCCACCACATCAGTCTTGCTCAATGACAACTACCTTGTGGTATGGTTCAGAACGCACGTCCAGATGTGAGCGCTTTCCATTGAGTACTGCGTGCAGGATTTGCTGGCGCTGCGTCCTGATTTCGCCACCACGGCGAGGCAGGAGTACGGCAAGTGGTACGACGAAGAACATGTCGAGCAAGTTATTGATGGACTGCGCAAAGCGGGGATGAAGATTGCTGACCCTTCGCGAACCGCACCTGCCTAGGCCGAGCCCGCGATTCGACAGGACGCAGGCCGGTCAACGTAACATGACCCGGCGCGTGGCGCGGAATAATCTAGTCGGACACCAAACTTGAATCGACCTCAGCGAGTTGAGTTTTGTCGCATCTTGGAAAAGCGATTCCGGTGCTTCCCACAAGCCCGTTTATAGTCAGTCTCCGGATGGCCGACAAACCGGGAGCAAAGTCCACTTGCTATTCATCGCGCACGGTACAATTGTGCGACCCACAATGCCCCTGGCTCCCGGAACTCGCTTAGGCCCCTATGAAGTTCTTGCTCCTCTCGGTGTCGGCGGGATGGGCGAGGTGTATCGCGCACACGATACGCGACTGGCCCGCGATGTTGCGCTCAAGATCCTGCCTCCTGAGGTTGCTGGAGATCCTTCGCGGCGGGCGCGCTTCGAAAGGGAGGCGCGAGCAGTCGCGGCGCTCAGCCATCCCAACATCGTCGCCGTGTACGACGTCGGCGAAGGCTATATGGTAAGCGAACTGGTCGAGGGTGAAACGCTGCGTGGGGCGAAATTCGGACTGCGCAAAACGCTTGACATCGCCGGCCAGATTGCCAGCGGCGTGGCTGCGGCGCATGCTGCAGGAATCGTTCATCGTGATCTCAAACCGGACAATGTCCTTCTCACTAAAGACGGACGGGCAAAGATTCTTGATTTCGGACTGGCACGCCGGCGCGACCCGCATGCCGCAGCCGCCGACGAAACCTTGGCTGAGCATACCGAACCCGGCATGGTGATGGGAACTACGGGCTACATGTCCCCGGAACAAGTGCGCGGGCTCGAGGCCGACCATCGCAGTGACATTTTCAGCTTTGGCGTAATGCTGCACGAAATGCTCAGCGGGCAGCGGCCCTTCCAGCGCGAGACCTCGGTGCAGACGATGACGGCGATTCTGCAAGACGAGGCGCCGGATCTGCCGCGCACCGTGCCGGCCGGAGTGCGCGAAGTAGTGACGCATTGTCTGGAAAAAGATGCGCCCAATCGCTTCCAATCTGCGCGCGACCTCGGGTTCGCGCTGCACGCGCTTTCGCAGGGCGAGAGCCGGAGCGGGACGGCAATGGCTCCCGTGGAGAGCGCTTCTTCGCCCAGGGTATCGGCGCCGTCGCACCGCGCGTGGCTTTGGATGGCAGTGCTCGTGTTCGCCGTAGCAGCGACCGCCGCGCTTACTCGTTGGTTGTCGCACGAGCCACCTCCTACACGCTGGTCCGCCGTTCGCCTGGGCGGACCGGAGATTTCGATCAACCCTCGTCTATCGCCCGATGGCCACGTGTTGGCATTCCAAGCCATGGTGGATGGGAATACCCAGGTCGCTGTCATGAATCCGGAATCCGGAAACTGGAACGTGCTGACCCGAAGGCGCGACCAGGGAATGGTTGATTTCCTGTGCTGGTCGTCTGATGGGAGCACCATCTACTTCAGCCGCACCACGGATGTGCCGAAGGGAGTTTTCAGTGTGCCGTTCCTGGGCGGGGAAGAACACCTGGTTCTGGAGAATGCCGACAATCCAGCGGCTCTCCCCGATGGCTCCATGCTCGTCTCACGAATCAACCAGCAACGGCAGTTGCAGTTATTCCACTTTTGGCCGGAAACGGGGAGATTACAAGCGCTTCCGGTCGAGATGACTAACGAAGTTAGTTTTCTGGCCATCGAGGTTTCACGCGATGGCCGGCACGCGACTGTTTTCGGAAGCAGGATGGGGGAGAGCAGCGAGAATCCATCGTTGATGGAAGTTGATTTGACCGCGGCGTCGGCGCGTCCCATTCCTCTGAATGGTCTGGACTACGCCAGCCTTCGTGCCTACTCGCTTTCCCCGGATGGAGGATCGGTCATCGCCGCGTTTCGCGCGCAAGCCCTGACCCCCATCATCCGCATTCCGCTGGGTGGGCACGGCACGTCCCAGTATCTCTTCACGGTGACCGGCGACGTGTGGGCCCTCGACGCCGGCGCAGACGGGAGCATCCTGATAAGCCCGATCCAGCGCCCGGCCGAATTGGTGAGGTATACGCCGCGCGGGACGCAAAGTCTGGAAAACCTGGTACCTGTGAAGATTGCCAGTTTCCCGGAGCTTTCCTCTTTGGACATGGTGGCAGTGCTAACGGATGGTCGCGCAGTGATTCCGGCTGAGATATCGGGCCGAACGCGCTTGATGGAAGTGGAGCGCGGCAAGGATCCGGTACCGTTAGTCAACACTTCAGAGGAAACTGCTGCACCTCTGACCGCCGTGGCGGGAAATCGAATTGCTTTTACGATCGGGCCTGAACCTCATGAAACCATTGCTGTCGCGGACGCCTCTAATGGGCGTATTAGCAACCGGATTTCATTGGGCAAAGGCAATATTCACTCGCTCGCGGCATCGACCGATGGAACCACCCTCTACTTCACGGCGCGTGGATCGGTCTGGTCGGTTGCGTCCGGCGGCGGCCAGGCGAGCAAGATCTGCGCCGGGGACTGGGTGGTGTGGAATCCAGCGCGTAGGATGCTGCTTGTTGCCCGTAGTGAGAGTTCGCAAATCAGCCTCTTTGAGGTAGCCGCTGCAGGTGGCTCGGAACGCGCGATTTCTTTCGACCATGCTTCTCCACTATTTAATCTTTTTATCTCGCCAGGTACGATTCGCGACGACGGCCAGATGCTGGTTCCGCTCAATGTCACCGACTCGTGGTTCAATCCCCTGGCGCTGCTAGACTTGAAAACGGGGCGGATTACGCGGTTGGCCGGCGACAACGCAAGCGACCTGCATTCGGCAGCCTGGACCCCCGACGGCGGCATCATCGCTAGCCGCGAGGCTCTGGTTTCGACCATCTGGAAGTTCACACCGCTGGACAAGTAGGCCGCTGAAGACGGAGGAACTCCGGCCGCCGAGATTGACCACCGTTAGGTGGTACCTCGCTGTGTAAAGCGAATGCAACGCGATCAGAAGCCGGGGACTTGACCTAACCAGGTTGCATTTCACAGACAGGCCCGAAGGCGACGATCCCTTGAGCGACATCTCGCCAACACTCATTGCGGTATCCGAATCCGTGGCAGGCAAGACCACGGCGTAGAGACGCAGTTGACAAACCGCCGACGGCGGGGGCAAGCTGATTTGGTAAACGTTTGCTATGCAGTTCTGGACGGGCAAAGGAGATACTGCCATGCAGTCCCAGGTCAGCCGCAGAGGCTTTCTTAAAGTCGCCACGGCCACCACCGCCGCGACCTACGCGATGCGCGCATTTCCCGCACTCGCTGCCGTAGATAAAGGCGCTGTCGCGATCAACACTCCCCTCACGACCTTTGCCTATTCGGACGTGGAATTGATGGAGAGTCCCTTGAAACGGCAGTTTGAGGAGAACCATGCCCGTTTCCTCAACCTCGACGATGATCGTCTGCTGAAAGTCTTTCGCCAGGTCGCCGGCTTGCCCGCGCCGGGTGAGGACATGGGAGGCTGGTACGACGGGACCGGCTTCAGCCTGGTGCGCGGTGATTTCCACGCCTTCATCCCCGGCCACAGCTTTGGACAATATCTTTCTGGATTGGCGCGGTCTTACGCTGTCACGGGATCGGAGGAAACGCGAGCCAAGGTCAATCGACTGGTCAAGGGATACGCGGAAACACTCGATCCCCAAGCGAAGTTCTTCGTGGACTACCGCTTGCCCGCCTATACCTATGACAAACTCTCCTGCGGACTGATCGACGCCCACGAGTTTGCCCACGATCCTATTGCCATGCAAGTCCATGAGAAGCTGACCCACGCCATCATGGCTTACCTGCCGGAAAAGGCTCTGTCTCGGCAGGAGCAGCGCGCCCGCTATCACAAAGACACGTCCTACACCTGGGACGAAACCTACACTCTGCCGGAGAATCTTTTCCTTGCCTATCAGCGCAGCGGAGATACTTTCTATCGCGAGATGGCCAAGAAGTATCTCGAAGACGATCGGTACTTCAATCCGCTGGCCGAGGGCAACAATGTTCTACCCTTCGAACACGCGTACAGCCATGTGAATGCCTTCAGTTCCGCCATGCAGGCCTACATTACGCTGGGGAGCGAGAAGCATTTGCGGGCCGCAAAGAATGGTTTCGAGATGCTGGTGAAGACGCAAAGCTTCGCCACCGGCGGGTGGGGCCCGAATGAATCCTTCGGAGAACCGGAAACGGGACAGCGAGGCGATAGCCTGGGGTTCACTCATGCCAGCTTCGAAACCCCATGCGGCTCTTATGGCCATTTCAAAATCACACGCTATTTGACGTGCGTGACCAGGGATTCGCAATACGGCGACAGCATGGAGCGCGTGCTTTACAACACCATCCTCGGAGCCTGGCCCATCCAGGCCGATGGCACTTCTTTCTATTACTCGGATTACGCTAAAACCGGGAAGAAGGTATGGTACGGGCAGAAGTGGCCGTGCTGTTCGGGAACATTCCCACAACTCGCCGCCGACTATCACATCAGCACTTACCTGCGTTCGGCGGACGGCGTTTATGTGAATCTTTTCACGCCTTCGCGTGTGAAATGGAATGATGCCGGCGGACGTTACGCGCTGCAACAGGAAACCAAGTATCCGTTCGACAACAAAGTCTCAATCAAAGTGTCGGCGTCACAACCCAAGGAGTACACGCTTTATGTGCGTATTCCTGGTTGGGCTACTCCGGACCCCGTTCTTTCGGTAAATGGCAATCGCGTCTCAGAGGCCGTGCGGCCGGGTACGTTTGCTGCCATCCAGCGTACGTGGAAAGATGGCGATCGCGTTGAACTGGAACTCCCCATGCCGCTACGGTTGGAGTCGGTGGACGCTAATCATCCGAACTTAGTGGCTTTGGTCCAAGGTCCGCTGGTGCTCTTTGCGGTGGTCGACTCACAGCCAAGCTTCGACGGCAACTCGTTGATGCGCGCCAAACCGACGAACAATGCTGCGGGAGATTGGCTGGCGACTTCTTCCGACGGCAGCAGCGTAACCATGCGGCCTTTCATGAACATCGATAAGGAAAGTTACAGCACCTACGTGTTGCTGAAGGCCTGAACGACAATTCGAGCGGCGCGGTCTCGGGTGGCTATTTGGGCGAAGTATCTTCTTCGACGAGCTTGTACTGATAGCGTTGGCTCTGTTCGCGCTCCGCCTCACTACGAAGCAGAGCCAGGCGTTTCAGCAACGCGGGAATTTCTTGCTTGTCTCCTGTTTTTCGCAACGCCTGGATTAGGTGATATACCGAAGCCTGATCTTTCGGATCGCTGGCTAGGGCCTTGCGAGATGCTTCTGCAGCTTCCTTGTACTTGCTTGATTGCAAATAGAGTTTGGCTAATACTCCCTGGGCAGCCCCCAACGTGGGTTGCAAAGCTACTGCGCGCTTCGCGGAGCGCAGCGCCGTTTGGAATTCAGGTGTGCCAGGGTCCGCGCCTTTTTCCGCGAGGATGTCAGCCTGAAGGTAGAGCAGAAAAGCGTCGTTTGGTTTTCGCGCCAGACTCGCGTGAATTTTGGCCAGCGCTCGATCCAGATCGTTCTGTTGCGCGGCGGCCAATCCCTGCGCGGCGGAACTGAGAGACTGACTGGGGTCGAGTTCGTAGGCTTTGGCAAAGTCTGCCTCGCCTTTATCGTATTCGGCCAGCTGCACATAGAGAACACCGCGCGCAAAATAGAGCGGCGCGGCCTTGGGATCCAGGCCTATGCCATCGCTGACCACGTCGATGCCGACCTGGAACGAGTCGTGGGCATAGGAGAGATTGGCAAAATCCAGATAAAGATTGACGTTCTCCGGATCGAGCAGAATTGCCTGCCGCAGCGTGCTGACCGCCTGCGGCGTGTCTTTGTTCTGTTCATAAGCGGTTGCCGCTAACTCGAGAGCCTCGGCTTCTGCATCGTTGCTTTGATTGCCAGTTTTCAGCAGCGGTCCCAAGGTAGCCAGAGCTTCCTGCGGCTGGTGAGCCATGAGCTGAATGGAAGCCAGCAGCCGACGCTCCCGCTTATCGTCGGGCTCCAGAGCCAGAGCGCGCTGGAAGACTCTTGCCGCGTTGTCCGGTTGTTTGAGTTTTACCAGGCAGATGGCGTAGGCGTGCAGAGCGCTGGGCTTGGTGTCAAAGAGCGTGCCGGCCTTTTCAAACTGAACCGCCGCAGCGGCGCAGTTTCCCTGTTGGTATTCCAGCACAGCTAACATGCCATGACTGGTGGCGTCGGCGGGGCGTGAGCGCAAAACGCGCTGCAAAAGCGGAATGGCGGAGGGACTGCCGGCCTCGTACTCGATCTGTATCGCACCCTCCAGCGCCGGAAGATAGTTTGGGGATATCTTCAGAGCATTGCGAAAAGAACCAAGCGCTTCTTTCGTGTCTCCTTCACCGGCATACGCTGCTCCTTGCATGGCCCATAGTTGCGCATTCGCGGGTGAAGTTTGCAGAGCTGGACGGAGCAGTTCCAGCGCGTTTTGAAATTCCTGGTTCCGCAGGGCAGATGCGATTGCCCCCATTCCGTCCGCGGTGGTTTGGGCCCACACGGGCAAACATCCAAGTCTGAGAAGAGCCAAAAAGAGGAACGCCAGAAACAGCGACATCCGTCGAATAAGCGGTCTTCCTGTCATCGTCCGAAAGGATTCTTCTCCCACCACAGCTTTATACTTCATGCACCGTCCGGACAACATAGAAAAGCCGGCCCGCTTCGATTAAAGGGACCGGCCAGTTGTGCTCGATGTTGCCTTTACGTCAGAATGAAAGTTTGCCTCCCAGCTGCCAGAATCGAGGTTCGTGCGATGACGTCGCCTGCCCGAAAGTCCCATCCGGGAGATTCATATCGATGCCGCCGCCTTCGATGTTTGAGTAGCCGGTAAAGTCCGTATAGTTTGCCCGATTGAAGAAATTGTAAATTTCAAACCGGATTTGGAAATTGACTCTTTCCGTGATACGCGTGTCTTTGTAAAAGTTGATATTTGTTTCCGCAAAATTCGGGCCCCGGAACTGCATGGCCTTCTCGTTTCCATTCGCGCCGCTGTTCGAGAAAGCGGGGGCGGCGAAGTCGCTCTTAGGAATTGCTCCGGTGAGCCAGGAGCTATTGTTGTGTGATTGCGTGTAACTGACCACATCAGGAAAAGCGAGATTGTCGCCGTCACCGAGGTAGTCGCCGCTTGACGCACCAAAGCCTACGGCCGGATTCGAAACGGACGGACAAGGCAACGCTGCATTTGCGCAAATGGGCTGATAGGCATTAACGTTCTCAGGGTTCAATGGATACCCGGATTGGAAGATGCTGGTACCGCTGATTCCCCATCCGCCAGTCAGATACCCTAATGCCCCGTTCCCACTGTGCAGGCCTTTCAGCGAATAATTGAAGCTGAGCGAGAAACGGTTGGGCGCGTCGAAGATAGATGGCCCGTAATACTGCTGTGGATTGAGCCCCTCGGAGTTGGGATAGTAGAGCGAATCATCCTGAGAACGGGAACGAGTGTAGGACGCGTCAACGAATCCGCGATTAAAGTGCCCTCTAAGGTCGAAGATCACGGCATCATAATTTGCGTAGCGGTCGTTGTTGGCATACGTGATTTCACCAAAGCTGGGATTGAGCCGGGTCGGAGTTGTGCTCTCATGGATCATAAGGTCGCCCGGAAAAGCGTTGATGTCGACACCGTAAGAGACGTTCCCAATCGAATTGCCGTTGCCAACGATATTGTAGGAGTGGGATCCGTTGTAACCAACGCTGGCTCCGAAGTTGTTGCTGATCTTCCGTTCCAAAGTTGCCGACCAGACGTCTGATTTCGGAGACTTCAAGAGCGGGTTTATGGCGCCAATGGCGAAGCCGGCTCCGACAATTCCTCCTTGCGCGTCAAGGCCGCCTCCTGCTTGGGGCGTAGGGCCCGTGCCCGGGCCGAAAGTTGGATATGTAAATCCAAACGGAGGCTTGCTGCTGTTGCCGAGTGCAAAAATTGGGGCCTGCGCCGAAGCTGTCCCGCCCGCGAAGAATGTCGGTGCGACCTCTCCCGGAGGACTGCCGCGGAATTCTTCCTGCACGTTCGCTTGCGTAAGCCAGTTGTTGTAGATGCCAAAACCACCACGAACTACCCAGTCGCCTTTCGAAGTCGGATCCCAGGAGAACCCAACGCGGGGGCTAAACAAGTTATCCACCGAATGCAGCAGGGCGTTGTGCGTTGCCTTGGCATATCCGTTGGCCACCTGCTCCTGTTCGGTTGTGCCTGTACCCAGATAAAAGTTTCCAAAAACCGTCGAGGCACTCTTCGACCACGGGTTGCCGCTGTCGTCATAGCGCAGGCCTAAGGTCAAAGTCAGATTCTTCTTGGCTTTCCAGGTATCTTGCACAAAAAGGCCAAATGTTCTGGAAGCTGCATCCCAACTCCACAATTGCTCTGTGCCTGTTGCCGGGTTGTAATAAATCCCGTTCTCGACCGCGGGATTGTCCTGTGCCAAAGTCAGCAGATTGTTGAAAGAAAATTTCGGCTGTGACCACGGACCTTGGAAGGGTTCGACGTCGTCTCCATACCAGCCGTCATAACCGAACTTCAGGGTGTGCGCGCCCTGGACGTGCGTGAGGACGTCTCGCCAGTGATAGTTGTGCTGAATGAAATCTCCTTGCGCGAAGCCTACGCCAAAGGCCTGACCAGAATCGACGCTGATGCCGCTCACAGAAACCGAGGGAACGTAGTAACTCGTAGGCGTCGCCCCGCTGCCCAGGTCGCCCTCCACGCGACTCTGACCAATCGTGAACTCATTCAGCAGGGTGGGTGAAAAGGTATGCGTCCAGGAAGCCTGCCCAGCGACTTGCCAAGTGTTATTCACAGCCGAGAATTGCGGCATCGCCGAGGGCGCGCCCGTGAGAAGGAGAGTGCGGAAGATACTGGCGTAGACCCGGTCGTTCTTGAACTCTTTGTCAAGACGGCCAAAGTATTGAGTGCCGTTCCGGATTGAGGTTCCGCCAAATGAGCCGGTGTCAATCATCGGCAAAGAACAAGGGATGTTTTCTACGGCTGCCGTTCCACAAACGGTGGCACCCAGAACCTGGCTCGCGGTCTGCGAGACGGACGCTCCGGTTACGCCGACAGGCTGGTAAGCGCTAAGCAGTCCGGTTCCCACGGTGCCCGGATTGTTCGCCTTGGCAAAGGCTATGAACTGGGGATCTGCGAAGTTTACCGACCCTCCAGAGCTCGACGACGATCGGAGCGGTTCAACCGAAAAGAAGAAGAAAAAGCCGTGGTGCGGAATCACCGGACCGCCGACTGCAAAATCCATGTTGTTGGAGTGGAACGGGAGGTAAGGATAGCCAACGAAATGCTGGCTGGCGAACATCTTCTCATAATTGAAGTAGTCAGACGCTGAACCATGAAATTGGTCCGAGCCGGATTTGGTGGTGAACATGGTCTGCAATCCGGCAGCGCGGCTGTACTCGCTGGTAAACGTGTTGACCTGAATGCTGGTTTCCTGGATTGCTTCCGGCTGAGGAGTCAGATTCAAAACGCCTTGGCGAATTCCGCTGGTCACGTCGAGTCCGTCAACGACATACTGATTGTTGTTCTGACCTTGGCCGTTGGCGCTGGCGTCAACCTGTTCTTCCGTGGAGTAATTGTCCACGCCCGATGCGGGACTGCCAGCCGCGCTTGTGCCCAGGCCAGAGACGCCGGGCGCCATGGTCACCAGCGTGACCAGATTGCGGCCGACGATCGGCAATTCCGCCACCGCCTGATTCTCTAGGGTCAACTGGGTACGGCTGTCGGCGGTGTCAACCACCGGAGCCTCAGTGGTAATGGTAATCGCCTCGGTCGCCGACCCAACCTTGAGCGTGACCGGTACGCTCAGGATCTGCGCAGTTAACAAAGTGATGTCGACCTCAGCTTTTGAGAAGCCTGTCGCTTCCACCGTGACTTTATAGCTGCCGGGCGCCAAGCTGACGAAGTTAAAGTTGCCGGCCGAATCGGTGACCGTTGCCTGCGTGGCATTGGTTGCCTTGTTGACCAACTGCACCGTGGCCTTGGGAACGGCAGCCCCGGAGGGATCTTGCACGCTACCTTGAACGCTACTGGTGAACTGCGCGAATGCAACGGTAGTAGTGAAAACGACCGTAAAGAAAAGGCACAGCAGGCGACAAGGCATTTTGCCCGACATTGGGTTCCTCCTGAGTGCGCGCCTCGACGCAGAAGCGCGATACAGAGAAAACGTTTACTTCACGCGCCCTAGTATATATCGACTACCAACTGCCACTGTCAAGCACTTTCTCTATTTGCCCGTTGCTTTGCGGGAACGTTCGTCGCCACCGCGCACAATTCAGGATTTAGAGGTGCACGAATTTCTCAACACTGGCCCCGCACTCAGGAGCGGCTCCATCCTTTGTTGCTCACAATTCCTGAACCTTCTCGAATTGTTACGAGTTGTTTTGTTGGAAGTTTCTTGTATTGCTCGTGTAGACCATTGGGCCAGTAAATATCGAGGTCAACCGAGTTGAATCCGCCGAGGCCAAAGTGCAGTCGGGAATCATTGCAGGAGTAGTAACTGGACTGGCTGAGCACCGCTTGCTCTTGCACCTTGCCGCCGTAATGGGCCAGCACGCGCGCTCCGATGGCGCTTCGGTTGGATTTAACTCCTTCGAGTTTGACCTTGATCCAGTTCTGTTTTTGCTGGATGTCGTTGCGCAGCAGCGAGGGAGGCTCATTCAAGTTGATCACCAGAATATCGATGTCTCCGTCGTTGTCGAAATCGCCGAAGGCGCAGCCGCGGCTGCAGTGAGCGGCGCTTACGCCCGGACCCGCTTCCTGCACCAACTCTTCAAATGTGTGATTGCCTAAATTGCGAAAGACGGCACGCGGAGTTTTGTTCGCATACTGGGGCAACTTGCGTTCGACTTCCGGGTAAACGTTGCCGGTGACCATGAATAGATCCGGATAGCCGTCATTATCGAGATCGACGATGCCCGCTCCCCAGCAGATGTAGCGGGTATCGACCGCGAGGCGCGAGGAGCGGGTTACGTCATCAAAATTTCCTTTGCCGTCGTTGCGGTATAAGCCGTTGGCGTCGTCCGCAAAATGCGTTTTGAATAGATCCAGATGACCGTTGAGATCGAAGTCTCCCACTCCAACGCCCATTCCCGCCTGCTCCATGCCGTCATCGCTGAGTGCAACCCCGCGGACCACACCCTCTTCCCGAAACGTTCCGTCATGGTTGTTCATGAAGAGCAAACTTGGGGTGGAGTCGCAGGCGACGAAGATGTCCGTCCACCCATCCTCGTCGAAATCAGCCGCCACCACCGTCATTCCGTAACACTCAGTTGCCTTCGCTATACCGGCCTGCTGGGTGACGTCGGTAAAGGTGCCATCGCCATTGTTGCGGTACAAGGAATGTCTGCCCGGGGGCAACCCCCGTGGTCCGCACTCCACCGGAACACCTTTCCAATTGCAATTTACGTTCTCTCCCGGAACCGGCGCATGTTCGAAAGAAAAACGCACATAATTGGAAACGAAAAGATCCAGGTGCCCATCCCGGTTGTAATCAAGGAAACTGCATCCAGCCCCCCATCGTGGTTGATCGTTCGACAAGCCCGCCGCTTTGGTCACGTCGGTAAAGGTTCCATCGCCGTTATTGCGATACAGGCGGTTTTGGCCGAAGTAGGTGCAAAAAATATCTTCGAAGCCGTCGTTGTTGTAGTCGCCAATGCAGACTCCAGACGCCCAGCCCACGGCTTTCAGTCCGGCCTTCTCGGTCACGTCGGTGAAGGTGCCGTCGCGATTGTTTTTGTAAAGCCGGTTGGTCGCGCCCGGAGGGTCTCCGGTTAGCCGCGTGCCCGACAACAAGAAAATATCCATCCATCCATCGTTGTCGTAATCGATAAAAGCGCAGCCGCAACCGGTGGCTTCCAAAATGTATTTCTTGCTATCCACCCCGCCGTAGATCACAGGAGCCAGCAGGCCGGCGGAGGCGGCGACATCCACGAAGTGGGCATAAAACGGGCGCCCCGAGGGCGCCGGCCTGGCAACAGGTTTGACGGTATGAGCGGCGACTCCTTGCCCCAGCAGTCGTGGCGATGCGGCAAATGCAGCTGAACCCAAGGAGACTCGGACAAAGTCGCGGCGAGTAAAGTTCAAGGCTGCTGCTTCTCCAGGACCAGGGATTTCTCCTCAACCAGTTTGTAGCGATTGCGTTCGGCCTCCTGCTTGGTGCCTTCCATCCGCAGATCCGCCAGCCGCTTGAGCAGGTTGGGAATCTCCTCAGTGTGCCCGCTCTTGCGCAACGCCTGAATGAGGTGATAGACCGCCGTCTGGTCCTTGGGATCGCTGCTCAGGGCTTTGCGGCACTGCTCGATCGCCGCTTCATATTGTCCCGCTTGCAGGTAGAGTTTGGCCAGAATGTCGCGTGCACTGGTGAGAGAAGGACGCAGCGCAACCGCCTTCTTGGAAGACTCCACGGCTTCGCGAAAATCCGCGGTGCCTGGATCGGCGCCGCGTTGCGTAAGAATTTCAGCTTGCAAATACAAAAGGAAGGGATCGTTAGGCGTCTTTGCTAATTTTGTCCGCACCGCGTCCAGAGCCTTGTCGGGGTCGTTTCTTTGCACGGCCGCCAATCCCTCAGCTGCTGAGCCTATGGATTGATGGGGATCGAGTGCATCCGCCTTTGCGAAATCGGCTTCCGCTTTGTCATACTGCGCAAGTTGCACATAGAGTACGCCCCGCGCCAGGTAAAGTGGCGCCGCCTGCGGTTCCGCCTGGAGTCCCGCGTTGATCATATCAACGCCGACTTGATACGACTGATGATCAAGAGAAATGTTGGCGAAATCAATATAGAGATTGATGTCCTGCGGGTGCGCCACGATTGCCTGGCGAAGAATGCGAACTGCCTCGGGAGTATTTCCATCTGCCTCATACGCGCTAGCCGCGAGCGCTTGGACATCGGTATCGCTTGTTTTTTCCTGCAACAATGGCTGCAAGGTCGTGATGGCATCTTGGGGGCGCTGCGCCAGCATCTGAACGGAGGCAAGACGGCAGCGGGTATCCTTCTCTTGATCCTGGCTAGCCTGTGCGAGTGCCCGTTCGAAGACGGTAATCGCTTTCTCGGCTTCCTTCAGTCGCACCAAACAATCGCCATATGCCCGCAACGCCGCGGGCTGCAAGTCCAATAGCGAACCACTTTGCTCAAAGTGGACCACGGCTGAGGAGCAGTCGCCGCGCCGATATTCGAGAACCGCCAGCATGGCATGGCTGGTGGGATCGTTGGGGCGCAGCGCCAACAAGTGTTGCAACAACGCAATCGATTCTTTGCCCCCGCTCTCGTATTCGATCTCCGCCGCTCCTTCCAAAGCGGGCAAATAATCCGGCGAAATCCCCAGCGCGTGGCGGAAAGCGATAAGACCATCTCTTTTTTCCCCCTTATCGGAGAGGGCAATGCCGCGCAGCGTCCACAGTTGCGGATTCTGCGGCATCCGCTCAATCTCCGGTTGTAGAAGTTGCAGTGCGGTGTCGAATTGGCCCGACCGTAATGCGGAAGTAATGGATTTGATCCGTTCTGTCGCGTTCTGGGCGCGCAGCAAGGCGCAGCTGCCGAAAATGATGGCCAGAGTGTAAACGCGGAGGGAACAACGCATGAGTAATATTATCCCTCTCTCTGAACTCTGGAGAGAAAATGTTTGCTCGCTTTCAACTTCGAATTGCCACTTGTTAGTTATTCCCCAAACGCACGAACAATCTTCCCCACAAAACGCCGATCACGGCGACGGATGCTTGGGCTCGGCCACTTTAGTCCTAGGCGCAGGCGAAGCTGGTTTGGCAAACTTGGCGTCGTCGATCGGAACATTCTCATGGATCTCTTCCCATTGAATGATCGACCCGCTGTTGGGTTGAGTGACCGTCGAGCGGAACGGGGTTTTCACACTGCCGGAATCCCGGTAATCGCTGTAGTCGATCTGAGTGGGAACCAAGCCCAAGGGCGAGTTGGCATAGCGCACGAGTCGCACCAGCAGGCCTGATTGCCCGTCGAAATAAAGCTTCACCGGCGGCCGGCCTTCCCTTCGGGCCGAAATCACATAAGCTTCGCGCTCCCCGAGCTTTTCTGGATACTCCACGCGCAACTCGGAAAAAATCTGCCTGATGTGCAATGGGAAATGAATGTCCGCGTCCAGTTGGGCGTCATCCAGGTCCGCACCATGCATCTCGCGCACCGGCTCGCCCGCCATACCGGACCAACCTTCATGCCCGTTGAATACGGTAATGCTGTCTCCCGCCTTCCCATGCCGGACCGTTAGCTGCTTGTCTGGATCTTGATACAAAGCTTCAACGCGGATGGCTTCTCCACCCAAAGTTGTGGTCCCAATCTCCGTGCGGCTTCTGATGCTCTCGATTGCGGACGCTCCCCCGAGTGCCTGAATGCAGCCGTCGATCAGTTGATCGGCCGTTGGCAAGTTTGTGGAAAGCTTCTCCGCTTCATCGGTCGCGGCTGCTTGCGGCTTTGGCTGCGGTTCATTTCCGATCATCGGCATGGCTTCCGGTTTCGGCGAACCGCGATGGCAGGAGTAGCAGGTCACTTCCCGATTATCTCCAAAGCTTCCTTTATCGACGGCAAGCATCATTCGCATCATGTCGCGAGCGATCTGTTTGGGTTTCTTGTCGTCTTTGTCGAAATGGCCCTGAACGTGGCAGTAGCTACATTCCACACCCAGAGACGCGGTGATGAACCGCATCGCAGGAACCAGTTGGTCCGAGGGAACGCCCTTCAACACCTGGATATTCTTGAACACTTCTTCGGCCATCGGAACGGGTTTGCCGGATGCTTCAGCGGTTCCGGCTGGAAGCGAGTTTTGCTCCATCGCGACGCTAAGCTTGGTGGATAGCGCGGCAGCCTTAGTTGCGTTTCCCTGCTGCTTGTAGAGTTGAATCAGCGGAGCGTCCGCAGGTAGGTGCAAGGCATCGATAGCAACGGCACGCTCAAGATGAGCGACAGCGTTATTGACATCTCCAGCCTGTAGATAGGCAGATGCGGCATTGGTCTCAGCGATGGCGGAATTCGGGTTGAGTTGCAAGGCACGCTCAAAAGCCAGCTCCGCTTCCGAAGTTTGTTTTGCAAACAGCAGCGCGCTTCCGATCGAGGTGAAGAGTTCACTGTCGTTGCTGAACCGGTTCTGAACGTCCGTCAGCATGCGGTACCCGCGGATCAGCCATTGCGGCGAACGGTGTTCCATGCCTGCATTGACGTAGGCGATGCCAAGATTCCGCTTCTGTAGATCGGGTGCAGGTTCGCGCCACGCGGCAATGTCGGTACCTCCGGCGGCATCCTCCTGCGGTTCGGGACGCCGCTGGATTCTATGGTCGGTGAATGCCGTATGTCCGCCGTCCTTGGCATCGCGCCGAGGCATGTGGCAGCCGATGCAGTTGCTGTCCTTCCCTGGATGAGATTCGGCAAAACTTCCAACGTGGCAGGAAAGACATTTAGAGCGGTAATACCCGACCGGTTCTTCCGGCTTATTGTGCGGGTCGTGGCATGTGCCGCACCACAACCGGCCGTTGCTCTTGCGGGCGCAAGTGCTCCGGGCGAGTTGCTCCACATGGCTGATGACCTTAAACTTCACCGCCGCTGTACCCGGCGGCGGAACGCTGACGTAGGTGGTGAAAACATCTTCCAGGGGCTGCCCCGGACGAAAGTCGCCGAACTTTTTTCCCGGATTAAGGACTCGACCAACTCCCAGCAGATGGCACTGTTCACAGATACTATCGCGAGCGGGCCGTTCCAGCTTCGCGGGATTAATGATCGTGCCCGCCCGCGGGTCACTGAGGTGCTTTTCCGCAGAACCATGACAGCGCTCACACGTGATTGCCTCCGCGGAAAACGGAGGAGATCGATACTCGTTCGCGGTGCCGGAGATGTGCAGCGCGGTTCCCGAGTGGCAGAAAAGGCAGCCGTCCGCAACCGGCCGCGTGAAATCCGGATTCGGCAGGCCTTCGTATCCGGGCGCCAAATCATAGGCCCCACGACTTTTGTAGTAAGCAACGGGAGACTGAAAGAGATGACCGCCAAGGTCGAGCAGATACCCGGAGGCATGGGCTCCCGACCCGATTACATAATCGATACGATAGTTGGTTACCTCTCCGCCGCTCTCCAGGCGCTGCCAATAACCGGCAGGCGTTGAATGCATCGTGATTTTTGCGTCGGGCGTCTCTACGATGCCATCCGGTTCCTGGCCCGCGCGGCGCAAGGCGTGCGCCATCGCGGAGCGTGCATATCCATCAACTTCGGAAGGATGGCAGAACTGGCAACGACTCGCTCCCGCGGGCTCTCTCAGGGCATATGGCGCGTTGACTTGTGCATCGGAGCGCCCCGCGATGGTGTTGTTGGATTGTCCACCCCAAAGGGACCCAATGCCTATGAGAACTACCAGAGTCGCGAAAAAGAGTGGGAGTCTGCGTTTCAGCGCCATTGGTTCAGCCACGCTACCGTATTTCGTCCAAGCGGAATTGTACCTCTGCTCTCCCTGGCCGAATAAACAGTCTCGCTAGCGAAATCTCCAACGGGAAATCAAGGACCTGTGCAATGAAGCGCTGACTCTTCTCCACCAGACGCAGGCGCGGGTGGTTTCAGGTGGAGCGACGGCTTCCGGCTTTAGGCTCGGCATAGGCTTTCCAGCGGGAAATTTTCGCTTTAACTCAGTAGAGACGTTGCATTGCCATCTGGAGTAGAGTACATCGAGGAGGGTTAGTTTTCCTCCGACGCGCAACTGTTGCTTCCGTTCTGGGTTGACGATTAATATCAGTTCCCGCCGGGTCGCAGGATCACCTGACGGCGGCTAGATTCGCAGCTACTGCAAAACCTGCGCGAGCCACTGAGAGGTATCATGATGCCCTACGCTGTTTCCCCCGGTTCTTCCTTTAGCGGAAAAGTTTTCGACAGCCTTCATATCGCATCATCGTTGCGCATCGTCCTGTGTCTTATCACGCTGGCGCTCTTGTCTGCCAATGCTTTGTTCGCGCAAGATTCTGACGGCCAGTACCGACCTCAGCTGCCGCAAGATCAGCAGTACGGCAACCAGCAGCCGAACTATCCGCCGGCCGATACTTACGGCGGCAATTCGCAGCAGCAGCCCTACGCAGAACAACCGTATGGAAACGATGCCGCACCTGGCGCGCAGGCTTCCGAAACGCCACCGCAGAATTACGGCAGCGTGCAACCGCTGAGCGAAGCGCAGCTCGAGCAACTGGTCGCACCGATCGCTCTCTATCCCGATACTCTCGTGGCGCAGGTGCTCGCGGCTGCAACATATCCGCAACAAGTCGCGTACGCCGATCAATGGCGTCGCTCCCAGGGATATGCGCCTCCTGACCAGGTTGTCGCTGGCGCCAATGCCCAAGACTGGGATCCGAGCGTGAAGGCCCTGACTGCATTTCCGCAAGTCCTAGCGCAGTTGGATCGCAATGTGCAATGGACGACCGATCTCGGCAACGCCTACTACAACCAGCCGCAAGACGTGCTGCACGCGGTTCAAGTCATGCGCTGGCGCGCCCAGGATGCGGGAAATTTGCGCAGCACCCCGCAGGAAACGATCGATTACCAGCAGGGCAACATCGTGCTTGCCCCATCAAATCCTCAGGTCGTCTACGTGCCCGAATACAATCCGTGGGCCGTGTACGGAGCGCCTGTCGCGCCTTATTCCGGCTTTTCCGTGTTGGCCGCGGTTGGCTCATTCATCGGCAATGTTGGAGTCCGCTTCGGGTGGGGCATCGCCACAACGGCTTTCGCCCACAGTCCCTTCGGGCTGCTCGCCTGGGGACTCGACTGGCTTGCCCATGCAGTTCTGTTCAACGGTTCGACTTACTACTCGCACTCGATGACGGTGCGAGACTGGGGATTTCCCCATGGCGGTCCTCGCGCATTTTCGCGCGGAGGAGCATTCGCAGCGTGGTCGAACCGGTCGAGTCGAGGGGAGGGTTTTGAGCGCGGCAATAGCGGATTCAGAAATTTTCGTGGGCAAGAAAGTTATCGAGCACCCGCGAATAGAGAAGCGAATCGTGACCTCTACGCCCGATCCCGTCCGGAAAACTACCGTGGCTGGCAGGGCTCGATAGAGAACTATGCCCGTTCGCCGGACGAAAACTTCCGCAGTTTTCGCGGTGTACACAGCCCGCAACGGGATGCACGTTCGACTTACAACTCAGCTTTCAACAACCGAAATTCTTATAACCAAAATTTTTATAGGCAAGATAGAAACGAGAGGCAGAGCCGCGAATTCAAATCCAGCTCAGAACGCAATTTCAACAAGCATTCTCGCGCCTTCAAAGGCAATGACTTCTCGCACTCTTATGCCAAGAACAATCGCTCCGCGGAACATTTTGGCCGGATCCGCGAACCCAAGGAGTCTCGCAGCGAGAAAAGGTTTGCCAGCGCGAGAAGCTTTGGCCATGGCCACTCCTCCGGACACAGCCACTCAGGCGGCCACGAGCACGGCGGCAAACATCACGGCTAGCCGATCTGGGCTTTACCGGCAGCGGGCCACGATGAGCGTCATGTCATCCGCTTGCTCAGACTGGCTGAAGCGCTGCACCTCGGCGATGATTCCATCGAGAATCCCGCACGCGCCCTTGCCGTGCAAAGCTTGCAAGCTCGTAATCAGCCGGTCGTCGCCGAACTCCTCCGCATCCTGGCCGGGCGCAGCCTCGGAAATTCCATCGGTGTAGATCAGCAACACGTCGCCTGGGACGAGTTGCCGTTCGTCGACAGAGCAATCCCATTGTTCGAACAGGCCTAAAACTGTTGCCGTCGCTTCCAGCCGTTCGATGACACCTGTCGCTCGCAGCAGCATCGGCGGATTGTGCCCGCAATTCACATAGCGCAACCTGCGGCTCGCATCGTCATAAAGCGACAGGAACATGGTCGCGTAATTGTTCGTCTCGGTGTTCTTATGGAACAGGGCATTCACCGAGCGCAGCAGACGCGGCAGGTCTTCACGGGCGATGGCATACTGGCCGCGCAAGCTCGCCTGTAGGTTCGCCATCAGCAGCGCGCCCGAGATGCCCTTACCGGAGATGTCGGCGACCACCATGCCCAGCATGCCGGAACCGAACTCGAGAAAATCGAAGTAGTCGCCGCCCACAGCGCGTGTCTGAATGCATTTGCCCGCACATTCCAGCGTGGCAAGTTTCGGCGCCTCCTGCGGGAGCAGGCGACTCTGTACCTGGCGTGCGATTTGCATCTCCTGCTCGGCGCGACGCTCTGTCTCGATGCGCTCTGCCATGCGCTCCGCCAGCGAAATGCTGCGCATGGCAATGCCGGCCTGACTGGCAACGGAGGTCAGCAGGCGTTTGTCACGAGCGGAGTAAGGCTCTTCCGACAGCCTGGGCCCGAGCACAACCACTCCCTGCAAGTGCCCGTCGGTTTCTGCTCCTACAGTTTCTTTTGGACTCGATAGCATCGACGATCCCCGGATCGGTACCAGGCATTCAGCGTGCAGCCCCTGCAGCGAGCTGCCACGTAAGTCTTCCGGATTAAGCTCGAACGCGCCGTTGTGCCCGGCAACCTGAGCCAACACCTGGTCGTTTGCAGTTAGTCTTAAAACCTGCTCGGATGGATCGTCGGCGTACGCTTGAAGATTTCCATCGGCCGAACGTAAATAAATCACCAGCGGCGACGGGTGCAGCGCTTCCTGAATCTGCTGATGCAACAACCCGGCCAGGGCGGGACGATCGCTTACCGTCAACGTATTCGCAGCGAGATTTTCCAGAATCTGCTGGGCATCGTAGGCGCTGCGGAAGAAGGCGCGGTCGAGCCGCGTCCGCACGTGGCGATGCACCTGGATGCCGCCCAGGATCAGGAGCACACCAAAACTCGCCCCGGTCGGTATAGCGACCCTTGATCCGGCGCTAAAAATGCGCGAAAACGCCTGCCCCAACCACAGCGTGAGTCCGACGGATACGAGGAGGATGAGGATGGTGAACCCACGCTCCACCAGAAGGTACCGCGCACTGCGCCGCAGTAACACGGGAATATCCATCACCCGGTGCCTGGCGACTGCGTAAGCGAACGACAGAGGTATGAGGAAAAGGAATATCGCCTTCGCAAACTGCGCCCAGAACGGCGTTCCCACATGGGAGAGATCGTACGGCAGGCCAATCAAAACTGCGGGAGCCACGCCAACCAGCGTGCCCCAAAGAATCACCTTAAGCTTGCGGCGATCTTCTGTTCTTGCCGCGCCGATCACATTCCACACCAGCGAAACCACGCCGAGCACCACGGTGCCATATGCAACAAAAATTCTGACCAGGGCAATGTGGGCAGGGCTCGCCAGCCCGTTGATGAACGCTACGGCCGCAACCTCACCCGTTTGCAAGTCACCCCACTGCAGGCAGGCATTCGCGGCCAGGAGCAGCCATTTTAGCCAGGGCAGTTTGCGGTCGATGGGCGAGCGCACCGGAAAAACCGCGAAGAAGAAATAGAAGAGTGCAGGCAGCACGCCCCGCACAAGAACGGCATAGGCATAGAGAAAGCTCGCAAAGGCATCAGGCGCCAGCGCAAACGCGACAGGCAGATCGGCCTCGGTTATGAATCCGGCAAACATCAGCGCCAGCAGCCACGCATTGCTGTCATCCGTGCGCAGAAATAGGAGGGCCAGCCCGACAATCAGAAACAACAATGGATAGAATCCGAGAATCTCCACCGCACCGCGCCGCGCGAGGGATTGAACGTCGCCAGTCCCTACGGCTGCGCGAAAAATCGGAGTAACGGAGAGAGGTTCGGTAACGCCTGGACGTTTTATTGTTAATGCGACCGTTTCACCTGGCTGAGATGCGGCCCAGATTCGAAATAAAACTCGATTGCAGCTGGCCGGTGCAACCGTATTTCGGCCATCGATGGCGGTGATAATGTCTTTCGCGCGCAACCCGGCCCTTTGTGCCGGACTTCCATTCCACACATTCGTCACGATCATGCCGCTAGGCGTCGACAAATTGTCTATACCGATCTCGACCGGCAGAGTCGATTTCCGCTCATAGTACATCCAAGCGATGCTGTACACGACCGTTGCCGTGGCGAAGACGACGGCCAGCATCAACAGCAGCGCGCGAATCCTGGCGCTTCGGGATGGGTTTTCTACCATGTGAGCTTTTCTACCATGTGAACCCAACGCAGCAATGAACGCTAGTCTAGACCATCTCCGGACGGCGGACTGAGTGCCTTCTTTCCAACAGCTTACGGATCAAAGAATTGACTGGCTCGATCAGGCCATTGGGTAAATCCAGCGGCTCTGTTATTTTGGCGGGAGCAATGTTTGCCGTCCCGCCCACTGTTTTTTTAAATAAGTTGAAGTTTGCCCGCGCCAGACCAAGGACGAATTCTTTCCTCTGGGGCGCTCTGGCCGTGGTTTGCCTGCTGCTCACGGACTTATCTGCATTCGCTCAAAACACCTTGACACCCTCGAGCCTGGTTTTTGGCAACGAGGTCGCAGGTCAGGCCAGCACCGCTAAATCCGCCCGGTTCAGTAACCTCAATACCGTTCCCGTGACCATCACCAGCATTACAATTGCTGGCGGGAACGCGGCAAGCGATTATGCCTGGGGCGGGAACTGTCCCCTCAGTCCCAATACCCTCGGCGTCAAGCAGAGTTGCAACATTGCGGTTACGTTTACGCCGCTGGCTCTGGGTAGCCGCACGGCTACTTTGACCGTTACAGATACAGCCAAGAATAGTCCACTTTCTGTGGCACTGACCGGTACCGGCATGCCTCCTCTCACACTGTCCGCACGCAGCCTTTCCTTTCCCAGCCGGCAGATCGGTACGACGAGCGCGCCGCAGAGTGTGACTGTGACCAATCATCTCGATTCGGAACTGCTCTTCTCATCAATTGTCGCCAGCACCGGATTCTCTGTGAGCAGCAATACCTGCGGTTCCGGCATTGCGCTTGGGGCCACTTGCAAGGTTGGGGTCACATTCACCCCAGGCATTGTCGGACAGCAACAAGGCACACTCACGATCAATGACTCCGCTATAACCAGCCCAAACATAGTGGCGCTCAGCGGCACCGGCAATGAGACGGGGCTAACTTCAATCGGAGTAACGCCGGCGAATCCGGCGGTTGGCGAAGGAAACACGGAGCAGTTTGCGGCCACGGCCTATTTCAAGAATGGCAGCACCGCAAACATCACTCCTTTTGTTACATGGAAGTCCTCGGTTGCCGGCGTTGCGACAATCACTTCGGCGGGTCTGGCGACAGCGGCAGCACCGGGTGGCACAAATATCAGCGCTACATTGGGTAGCGTTGCCGGGTCAACAACGTTGACCGTGACGACGGTTTCGCTGGTATCGATTGCGGTGACGCCAGCGAATCCCTCGATTTTGGCGGGAAGCACCCAGCAGTTCACTGCCACAGGAACTTACAGCGATTCCAGCACGCAAAATCTGACGAGCACGGTCACGTGGAGTTCCTCAACTACAAACGTGGCGACCATCAGCAACTCGCAGGGATCTCAGGGCTTGAGTACTGCTGTAGCTCCGGGGAGCGCGATAATTAGCGCCACTTCGGGCGCGATCAGCGGCTCGACGACGTTGACGGTTACCGGCGGGTTTGTGGCGACCGGCGGTTTGATTACGGGCCGCGGCTCCGATACCTCGACTGTTCTGAACAGCGGCATGGTGCTAATCGCGGGCGGCGGTAACTCCGGCGGCTACGCCTCGACTGCCGAACTTTACAATCCTGCGACCGCAGCTTTCGCTCCGGCCGGCAGTTTGAACACCCCCCGCCAACTTCACACCGCGACAGTTTTGAATAATAGTGCGGTCCTGCTGGCTGGAGGTTTCGGTTCTGGAGGAGCGTTGGCCAGCGCGGAAACATACAATCCCGCGACTGGAACTTTCACCACCACCGGACCCTTGCACTCCGCGCGCTATTATCACACCGCAACCGTGCTAAACAACGGCACGGTGCTGCTAACTGGAGGCTTGGGCTCTTCTGGCGCTCTAGCCGCGGCGGAAATATACAATCCTGGCACCGGAGTTTTCACTCCCACCGGCAACTTGAATACGGCGCGCTGGGCGCACACCGCAACGTTGCTGAACAACGGAATGGTTCTGATTGCGGGCGGTTACAACTCCAGCGGTTTCCTGGCCAGCGTCGAACTCTACAATCCTGCCAGCGGGAGCTTCACGATCACCCGCGCCTTAAATACAGCCCGGGAAAATCATTCGGCGACATTGCTTAATAACGGAACCGTGCTGATTGCGGGAGGCTATAACTCCAGCGGTTATCTCTCCAGCACCGAACTGTACAGCCCCATTACCGGAACTTTTGCGTTCACGGGCAGCATGACCACCGCGCGAGAAAATCACACCGCCACGCTGCTCAGCAGCGGCATCGTGCTGGCTGCGGGAGGCATTGGCGGTAGCGGCATCCTCGCCAGCGCGGAGGCTTACGATCCAGTTGCGGGCACTTTCAGTTCGGCGGGAAATCTCATCAACGCGCGGGAAAATCACACAGCCACGCTGCTGAATAATGGCACGGTGCTGCTGGCTGGCGGCGTGGGATCTACCTCCTACCTGTCCAGCGCGGAGTTGTACGAACCAGCATCGTTGACTCCGCCAAACCTGGCCTCGATCGCGTTGAGTCCGGGCAATGCGACTCTGCCTTTGGGCACGGCGCAGCAATTCATTGCTACCGGAACGTTCAGCGGCGACAGCACCCAGCAACTGAACTCCGTGACCTGGAGTTCATCGAACACCAGCGTAATCAGCGTCACCAGTGATGCCACCGATCCCGGTTCCGCTTACGCTGTGGGATCCGGCGGCACTGCGGTGCTGAGCGCGTGTGCTGGAGCGGTCTGCGGGACCGCCAGCCTTACCGTCACCGCGCCATCGCTGGTATCGATTACTGTTAGTCCCGCAAACGGGACCCTATTGCTGAATTCGTCGCAGCAATTCGATGCCATGGGGACTTACAGCGATGGCAGCACAATGGATTTGACTTCAACGGCTACCTGGAATTCGTCGACAACGAACGTGGCGGCAATCTCGCCCGCAGGCTTAGCGACTGCGGTAACTACAGGCAACACAATTATCAGTGCGACTCTGGGAAATATTTCCGGGTCTACCATGCTTACGGTGACGGCAGCGTCTCTGGTTTCTATCGCCGTGACGCCAGCGAATGCGTCTATAACTGCGGGCAGCGCTCAGCAGTTCACTGCGACTGGGACTTACAGCGACACCAGCACGCAAAACCTCACCAACTCGGTAACGTGGACATCTTCCGCGCCAAATATCGCAACGATCAGTAACGCGCCGGGGACGCAAGGATTGGCCGCTGGCATGGCTGCTGGCACGACTACAGTCAGTGCGGCATCCGGATCGATCAATGGCTCGACCACAATGAGCGTGACTCCCGCTGTTGCCACTGGAGTACTCACTCAATATACGTCAGCGTGGGGAGGTCTCCAGCGCATCTACTACGTTTACGTTCCTAAGATTGTTGCGGCCACTCCGAGCATGGTTTTGTTTTTGCACGACACCTGGAATTTGCCCTCCATACCTTTGAACCTCGTCCCGCAGTTCGAGGCCCTTGCCGATCAATACGGCTTCTACATGGTCTGGCCTATCTCCACCTATAACTCTGCGACCCAGAGCTGGTATTGGGATTGCGACGGCTGCGAATCCACTTTCGCAGCTCCTCCGGATGACTCTGGTTTTATTCGTTCCATCATCCTGACGCTACAGAATCAATATGGTGTGAGCTCCGGCCAGACTTTTGTCACGGGAATGTCATCCGGCGGATACATGACACAACGAGTCGGAATGGAACAAAGCGATATCATCGCCGCGATCGCTCCCGTTTCCGGGGCACAATATATTCAGCCCGTGAAAACTACATTCGTCCCACCCGTGGTGCCGAATCCGATCTCCGTTTACCGGCTCAACGGAGATGACGACTCCGTGGTTCCTTACTGCGGAGGCACCAAAGGCTTCTGGGCGAATACACGCGCACTCAGCCCCTCGGGGGACTCTGACGTAGATTTCTGGGCCGGTCAGAATGCAAACCAATGCTCCGGCATGGCCCAGTCGCAGACCCTGTGCACCAATGCCTTTCCTGCCAACGGCGTCGTGGAACAGGACGCATCGGCATGCAACGGAGGCGCCGAGGTCATCTTTGAAAGAGAGATCGGAGTTGCTCACGTGTGGGTGCCCGGAACCGAAATCAAGGTATGGGCATTCTTCCAGGCTCACGCCAGATGAGATAGTTAGACGTCAAGCCCCGGTACGCGGCGCCTGCGTTCTGATCCTGCTACAGTTTGTGAAACTTGCGCCACAATGGCTGCGAAGGTTACACGAAGGAAATTGCTGCAATTAAATAAGGTTGAATCCGGCTTCGTGGACAGACGTGGCGATTATTTAGTTATCGCTGCCAGAGCATGATTATCGCTTTATCGACAGTCCGCTAGGTGCTTGACGACGGTGGCTTGGCGTTTTCCTCGGAACCAAACTGTTCATTCGGGTTACTTCCTAGAGTGAATACGATCGTCGCACCGTTTGCGACATCCGCGTGGTGGAACCACAATTTGCCGTACGGTTGACCATTGAGCAGCACAGATTGAATGTATTGGTCGCTGGGAGAATTCCGTTTCGCTTCGATCACCAGCGTTTTGCCGTTTCCTAATTCCACTTCTGCCCGGTCGAACAAGGGCGTACCGAAAACGTAGTTACCACTGACGGGATCTACCGCATAGAAGCCGAGCGAACTGATCACATACCACGCGGACATTTGTCCGCAGTCTTCGTTGCCGGCCAGCCCATCGGGTTGATCGTCGTACTCCAGGTCGAGCAACTCTCGCACTCGGGCCTGGGTTTTATGAGCAACTCCCGCGTAACAATAAAGATAGGCCATGTGATGACACGGCTCATTGCCGTGCGCGTATTGGCCGACCATGCCGGCGATGTCGGGCGGAGCATCCGGGGGCAAGTGAGAACTGGTGGTAAACAGGGCGTCAAGTTTTTCGTTAAACGCATGAGGACCACCAAATAGTTTGATCAGGCCTGCGGGATCGTGCTGGACCGTGAAAGTAGTTTCCCAGGGATCCGACTCGGTATAGTCTCGCCACTTTTTCGAATAGCCCATCTCGATGGGATCGAACGGCTCCGCCCATTGGCCGTTTTCCAATCGCGAGCGCATAAAACTGCTCCCAGCATCGAACAGATTCCGGTAGTTCTTGCAGCGTTCGAGTAACAACTTCGAGTCATCCGGTTCACCTACCGCTGCGGCGAGATGCGCCACCGCCCAGTCGTCGTAGGCGTATTCCATCGTCTTGCTGACCGATTCTTCTTCCTTATCGCAAGGGATGTAGCCCAGCTTGCGGTAGTAACCCAAACCCCGATAATCATCCTGCATGGCGCGCTTTTTGAACGCCGGATAAGCTTGGCGGAAATCGATTCCTTGGAAACCTTTAGTGTGCGCCTCGGCGATCACGGAACTCGAGTGATAGCCCGTCATGCATCCCGTCTCCTTGGCTTGCAAGGGCCACACAGGCACCCCATCCGGGCTCTGCTGCGCCATACGAATAAGGCAATTGACGAAATCCGGCACGTGATCCGCCAGGAACAGCGTGTACATGGGATGCGCGGCGCGAAACGTGTCCCATAACGAAAAGGTGCTGTAGTTGTGAAGTCCGTGCGGAAGTTGATGAACTTTGCCGTCCATGCCGCGATACTGGCCACCAACGTCGTCAAAGAGAGTCGGCGCGACCATCATGTGATAAAGGCCTGTATAGAAAATCTTTTTGTGTCGTGCATTTGAAGTGCTGATTCTGATCCGCGACAAATGCTCGCTCCAGGACGAATGGGCGGCCTGGCGAACCTTGTCGAAATCCCAATCAGGAATTTCGGCTTCCAAGTTCTTCTGCGCTCCCTCCGCGCTCACTCCGGAAATGCCCGTCTTGACCTGAATCACTTCGCCGTCCGTGGTTTGAAAATGAACGAGACACTTCAACGACGTTCCTCTCGCTTCACGCACACTTGAATCCAAGCGCTTCTCGTCGGAGACAATTTCCGACGATGCGAATGGCTTGGAAAACTGCATAGCAAAATAGATTTCGCGGCCGGGAGCCCAGCCTTTCATGGAACGTCCGCCCACGATTGTGTCTGGTCCAACAATCTTGAGATTCGCCCATAGCACTGGCGTGGTTCCATAGGCGTGAAGCAGATCTAGGATGAAGTGGCTGCTGTCGCTGCGGGGAAATGTGTAGCGATGGATGCCAGCGCGTTCGGTCGCACTCAGTTCCGCCCGGATGTTGTAATCCCGCAATCGGACCGAGTAGTAACCGGGCTCAGCTATTTCCTCTTCATGACTGAATCGCGAGCGGTAGCCTTCGCCCGGGTTCTGCCGCAAGCCTGGAATCGTTTTCGCGGGGCCGGTGCCGGGCATGAGCAGAAAATCCAACATGTCGGAGGCGCCCGTACCGCTCAAATGAGTATGGCTGAAACCCATGATCGAACTGTCCGAGTAGTGATAACCAGAGCACCAATCCCAGCCGTCGTTGTAGGTATCGGGACTGAGTTGCACCATGCCAAAGGGAACGGTTGCGCCCGGATACGTATGCCCATGGCCTCCGGTACCGATCGCTATTTTCACGTATTGCGTCAGGTCCTCAGAAGTGAGGGACGATGTGGTGGAAGCGGTTGGCGCATCCGGCAGGCCCGTGGGCAATGCACCCGACTTAAAGAAACGAGAAAATGGAAGCGCTGACAAAGCGGAGATAAAGCTACGCCGGGAGATCATTGTGATCCTTTTTCAGAGAATACCACTCTGCGTATTTTTTGCGGCTGGCCAAGGCTACCGGATTGTCTTCGCAGACACAATTTCAGGATCGAGTCCCCAGGGCCAATGCTCGATCGACGTAGCGAATCACTGCCGGGTGAATAATAAAAAGAAGATATCAATCGGACTTGTAGGACTTGGGCGGAAGCAGAAATTGTAGCCCGAAATAACCCAGGAAATACGCCTGATCGGGATGGGTGGGTCTGATGCTGCGTCCAGCCATCAAAAGCAGTATCACCGGGCTATGGATCTTGTAGCGAGCACCGAGATCCAGAACCGGCTCGTAGTTGGAGGGATTGAACGTGCCTTGGGAATAGAATTCAACGTCGCCCTCAAGCTTAGGAGTGAAGTCGTGGCCAATGAGAAGTCCGGTGATCCAACCGTCCGGTCCTTTATGAACGAACTGATACCCGACTTCCAAATTCACGTCGACGGGACCAACTTTCTTCGACAATTCCATCGGCATGAGGAACGTCTCTGTAGCGGCTGTAATTCCACGGCGGACGGCATCATTGGGATTATTGAGAAAAAGCTGGGGAAAAATCGAAATGTTTAAACCAGATTCGCCTTTGTCGCAGAAGCGCCATTTGACTCCAGGGTTGGATTGGCCCAACCCGAACTCTGTCGAAGAAGATGGATTCTGCACTCTTAGCCAGGCATTTTCGTAAGTGAGCTGGATGCGGTCGCCAATGCCGAAATTGATGTCCACATCGGGAACGTGGGAGACCGATTGGTTGCTATAGAAAAAGGGCATGTAGCCGAGATTTATTTCCCAATTGTGATTGCCGGGAGTTCCCGGATCGTTGGTGTAGTATGGTGGACCGCCCTGCGCCATTGCCGGAAGGGAGAACGCCGCCAGCATCACAACCGGCAGTAGCATTTCTAATCTGGGCGGGAATCGATCAAGGAATCGTGTCAAGACGTTTCTACTTCTCCTGGCCGGGATCGGGTGCGGAAACCAGTTCCCAACCTCGAGTCTGATTGCTCCGTAGCTCAGCATCCAAAATGGTGAGTTGTCGCAGGCCGTCCACGAATTGCGGATATTCGGGCGCTAGGCCAGGCGCGCCGATGGAAGCATAGAACCGGCGGAAGACTTGCTTAAATGTATCGTCGTAGCCTTCACTGTGGCCACCGGGAAGATCGGCGTAGCCGCGCGCGGCGGGCTTGAGAAGCGAAGGATCCTTTACAAGGATCTGATTCGCAGTATCACGATGACCTGACCAGAGTTCATCGGGACGCTCCTGCTTCCAGGCCACGGAAGACTTGCTTCCGTAGATTTCGATGCTGAGCCCGTTCTTCCGTCCGGCAGAAACCTGGCTGGCGGTCATGCTGCCGCGAGTTCGCGTTCCCATACGAAAGGTGACTGCGCCAAAATCCTCCGTATCAACTGGCGTTTCTATGTAATCTTCCGGGCCAAGTAATTTATTGGCGAAGGTCTCGACGGAATGCTTGGGCTGCTTGCGCGTAGGATGGAAAGTTTGCAGATCGGCGCAGAGCGAGGTCACACGCAATCCAGTGACATGCTCCGCCATATCGAACCAGTGTGAGCCGATATCGGCCATACAGCGCGACGGCCCGCCAGCCTTCGTCTCGACGCGCCAGTTCCAGTCCGTGTCGTAGAGCAGCCAGTCCTGCGAGTAGGTGCCTTGAACGACGAAGATTTCCCCTAGGTCTCCGGCTTCACGCATGGCGCGCATCTGCTGGACCATGGGGTAATAACGCAAATTGTGACAGACGCAGTTGCGCAATCCCTTTTGCGCCGCAAGAGAGATAAGTTCTTCGCCCTGTTCGACGCTCGTGGCCAAAGGTTTTTCGCAGAGCACATGCTTGCCCGCCAGCAGCGAGTCCTTGGCCATGGAAAAGTGTTGCGCATTGGGCGTGCAAATATGGACGGCATCGATGGCTGAATCGCGAAGGATTTCGCGGTAGTCGCTCGAAATTAAGGGGACGGCAAAGCCCGCGGCCAGTCGCTGGGCCGCTTCCAAATTTCTGCCAGCGATTGCTACGACCTCGACCGACTCTACGCGCCGCGCTGCTTCCAGATGCACTCGGCCCATGAAGCCGGTGCCGAAAATTGCCGTTCTGATTGTTTTCATCTTCTTATTCATTCTTTCGATGTTAGGTCCACCAGGCGGCGGTGGGCTGCTCGCGAATCACGATGCTATTAAGGAAATTCGCCGCCTTGGTCAAGCCTTCCTCCGGCGAAAGTAAACTGTCTTCGTGCTCGATGGAGAGCACGTGATCGTAGCCGAACATGCGCAGTGTAGAAATCAACTCGCTCCACCACTCGGCGCCGTGGCCGTAGCCGCAGGTGCGAAAGATCCAACTGCGGTCGCGCTCCTGCATGTAGGGCTTGGTGTCGAGCACGCCAGTACGCGGGAGGTTGGCGGTATAAATCTGCGTGTCTTTGGCATGAACATGGAAGATGGCGCCTTCGAGCACGCGAACGGCTGCGATGGGATCGATGCTCTGCCAAAAGAGATGGCTGGGATCGAAGTTGCAGCCTACATTAGATCCAGCAATAGAGCGCAGTTTGAGTAACGTCTCCGGATTGTAGACGACGAACCCGGGATGCATTTCGATGGCGATCTTGACGCCATGATCGGCGGCGAACTTTGCATGTTTGATCCAATATGGCGCAACCACTTCGTTCCATTGCCAGTCGAGAATCTTGAGATAATCGGGCGGCCAAGGGCACGTCACCCAATTAGGAGCAGTGGCATGGGGTGAATCGCCGGGGCAGCCTGAAAAGTCCACAACCACGGAGATGCCAAGCTTTTCCGCAAGCAGGATGGTCTTGCGGCTCACCTCGCTGTCATGGCGGGCATGGGCTTTATCTGGGTGTAGCGCGTTGCCGTGACAACTCAACGCGCTTATGCTCACGCCGTGATCGGCCAGAACTTTCTTGAACTCAGCCAAGGCGTGGGCATCTTCGAGCATCGAGAGTTTGCAATGCGCGTCGCCCGGATAGTTTCCTGTGCTCAGTTCCACGGTATTGATCTGCAGCGCCGCAAGCTTCTTGAGCACCGCAGACAGCGGAAGTTGCGATAGCAAGGGAGTGAAGACTCCAACACGCATAACGCTCTCTGTCTCCTCGAATCGAAAGCGACATTATCGCAGCTTCGGAGTGGCCCTGCATCTCACCGGCGGGCAGCCGCAGGAACGGCCGGCGAACGTGGCGGCGCAATGTCACGCGTTATGTTACCTTTATGCCTTTGAGGGAAAACGTTTGCACCATACCCGAATCGCTTCATTCATCTTCCTATCTTTCCTGATCAGTGCGGTCTGCACGTTGGCGCAGAACCAACCCGCAGTCGATCCTTCCCTCCCTCCACCGCCGCACGTTAAGCAAATCCATCTCAAACACATTCTGGTGATCGGTGAAACCAAAGGCTTTGAGCACGATTCGGTTTCCGACGGAATGGCTGCCATCTACAACATGGGCCATGACAGCGGCCTATGGGATGCCACGCTGCGCACCGACACAGAACTCATCACAAAAAAAGACCTGCAAAGAAACGCGAAAAACCTGGACTACTTTGATGCGTTGGTCTTTGTGAGCACGACCGGCGAGCTAGACCTGGATGATAGCCAGAAGAAAGAAATGCTGTCGTTCATCCACGACGATGGCAAAGGTTTTGTGGGTGTTCATGCCGCACTGGATACTAATTACAAATGGCCGGAATATGGCGAAATGATCGGCGGCTGGTTCGACCAGCATCCATGGTTCACCTTCAACGCGCCAATCATCAATGAAGACCCGAGCTTTCCTGCGGTCAGCCACTTTCCTAAAGCATTTGTGAAGTACGATGAAATCTATCAGCCCAAGGATTGGTCGCGCGAGAAGGTCCACGTGCTGCTCAGTCTCGATCCCACGAAGTTGAATTATGACAACAATCCGCGCGTGCACAGAGCCGATCACGATTTCGCCGTCGCGTGGGACAAGATGTATGGCAAGGGACGTGTTTTTTATTCAACGCTGGGCCATACCGAGGAGGCATGGGAAGATCCCGACATTCGCAAGATGTATTTTGAAGCGATCAAGTGGGTACTGGGCATGACTGAAGGCAGCACGGCTCCGCACACGCGACCGCAGACTCCCAGTGACGCGCATTAGAGCCGGTGGGCCACGCCTTTCGCGGTGCAACGAGCGGATCAACGGATTCATCGCGCTTAACACTTTAAGTGCGGAGGAACATTTTAGGGGATGAATTTTCTTCGTTCAGGCTTGCGTTTTATTGCCACGCTCGGGGTTTTATTGATCGTGAGCTCCGCTGTTGCCGCTGCACAGACACCAACTCACAGCGCGCAAGCTCCGGGCGGAATCAAGAAAAGCGCAGTTGTGCATAGTTCCTACCCACCAGCCCTCATCGGAAACGGAAGCGTTCTCTTTCAAAAAGATTGCTCGTTTTGTCATGGTCGTGACGCGGGCGGCGGCGAGACCGGACCGGACCTGACGCGCTCCAGGCTGGTGACGGCGGATGTTGGCGGAAACAAGATCAGCGTAGTCGTACGCAATGGGCGCCCGGACAAAGGCATGCCAAGCTTTGTCTTTTCCGAGCGGCAGATTGCCAGCCTTGTGGCTTTCATCCATACACAGCAGAATCATGCGCTCGCGCAAAAGGGCGGGCGTAGGGGAGTCGACGTAGCCGATCTGCAAACCGGAAACGTTGAGGCTGGCCAGCAATACTTCAACGGAGCCGGTGGATGCGCAAGCTGCCACTCGCCTACCGGCGATCTTGCGGGAGTCGCTTCGCGTTACCAGGGGCTTGAGCTCGAAGAGAGGATGCTCTATCCCCGGCACACGAAGCCTAGTGTGACAGTGACATTGGCTAACGGTCAGACTGTTACTGGCAAGCTGGACTATCTCGATGAGTTTACGGTTGGACTTATCGACGGCGACGGTCGGTATCAATCCTGGCGAACCAAAAATGTGCAATACACGCTCGACGCGCCGGCGAATGCCCATGCCGATCTGCTTGGCAAGTATACAGACGACGACATCCACAACTTGATGGCATATTTGCAAACTTTGCGCTAAACGCCGGGCATGTTTTTCGGCGCTGTGAGCTTTGAGAGTTTCTAATCGATATGAATTTTGCGAAGCCTGCTTTTCTTTTCTTTGCGATTGCACTGACGGCGATTGCAATCCCCGGCGTGACGCTGGCACAAGCCGCGGAGCAGGGCGTGGATGCGCAAATGCTTCTGCATCCGCCGCCGGACAGCTGGCCCAGCTATCATGGCGACTATTCCGGCAGACGCCATAGCGCGCTCAGTCAGATCACTCCACAGAATGTAAAAAGTCTGTCTTTGGCCTGGGCCTTCCAGACAAACCAGCCCGCGGAAATCAAATCTTCGCCGCTGCTGGTGGATGGCATTTTGTACTTCACCGTGCCCGACAACATTTGGGCCATCGATGCGCGCTCCGGCCACCAGGTCTGGCATTACAACCACCCGACGGACAAAGGGGATCACATCGGCCAGCGCGGCGTGGCTATGTACAAGAAGTATCTTTTCTTTTTGTCTCCCGACGCGCGCCTCGTATCGCTCAATGCCAACGATGGGACCGTGCGCTGGGAAGTACCGGTCGCTGATGTCTCGAAAGGCTATTGGACCACGATGGCGCCGCTCGTGGTCGGAGAGCACCTGCTGATTGGCGTTTCCGGCGATCTCGATAACCTGACCGGCTATATCCGATCGATCGATCCTGAAACCGGGGCAACGCAATGGCAGTGGAACAGCACTCCTCCCGCTGGAACTCCGAAGCAAACAACCGGAGGAATGACGTGGATCACCGGAACTTACGATCCTGCTCTCAATCTTGTGTATTGGGGAACGGGAAATCCGACTCCCGTGCTGAACGGCTCCGTGCGCCCCGGCAACGATCTCTACACCTGCACCATCGTTGCGCTGAATCCGGAAACCGGCAAGTTGGTTTGGTCCTTCCAGGCATCTCCGCACGATACGCACGACTACGACGCGGTCCAGGTTCCGGTGCTAGTCGATGGAGATTTCCGCGGCGAACCCAAAAAAATGCTGATGCAGGCTTCGCGCAACGGCTACTTCTTCGTTCTTGATCGCGTCACCGGGAAAAATCTTCTGACCACTCCTTTCGGGCCGGTGAACTGGTCGCTCGGAGTCGATGATCACGGCAGTCCAATTCCAAATCCCGCCAAGGAACCCGCGCCCGACGGCCGCCTGATCGCGCCCGACGAAGGCGGTATGACCAACTATCGATCTCCCAGTTTCGATACGAAGAATGGATTGTTTATCGTCGACGCGCATCCCAGCTACGGCATCTATTTCGCCAAGCCCGCCGATGGAGCTTACGGATGGGCGGGTGCCGATTACGACGTTTGGGGCAAGGGGGTGATCGATGCCATCGATTACCAGACTGGCAAGATTCGCTGGAGTCACGAACTTGGCCCTAGAGGTTCGGGCGCCGGGGTGCTGACGACCGATTCAGGCCTCGCTTTCACCGGCGACGCCATGGGCAATTTTTTGGCGCTGGATTCCAGTGACGGCAAAACGCTTTGGCACGCGGGATCGGGATCGGAGATTTCGAGTTCTCCGATCACTTATGAACTCGATGGCCGGCAATACGTGCTCACCAGCAGCGGCAGCGTGCTGTTCGTTTGGGCACTTCCGGAACCATAGGACAAGCAGCTCCGGACTGGCTTTGCCGACAGCCCCTGCCTGAGCTCGCGGGACGCCAGTCTCGACTGTTTCACTTTGCCTGCTCGCCTTGGCTCTAAGCAGTTTTTCCCTGGGCCGTGAACTTATCCTCTACGCTCTGGACTGCAGCTTCAGCCGCTTGGCGTCCAATTCTGGCTCCCAGGTCACCGGCTTTTTCTTTCCCCGCCTCCGCTACTTGTTGTAATTTGCGCGCAGGCAGATTCGACAGCTCTCCCGCCTTCCGCATCAGCCAATTTCGATTCACTTCGCCAGGTGCGGGCGCATACAGCAGCCCCAATGCAACGCCAATTCCTAATCCAACGACAAATCGCATATATCTCCTTCGCAACGCCGGTCGTCGACAATTACGTCTTATTAAGATGCTCGGGCTGCGAAGAGAGATGGAGCAGTTTCGAGTGCGGAACGAATTGACATCGGTAGTGCGCCCTCCGCCGTTTGTCTCCATCTGCAAGTGGAGCGACGGGGCAATCATTCCAGCGACCTCGGGAGGCGAGGACACACAGAAATTTTGCCTTCGCAGCAAACGCACGGTCTCTTTGAACATCCAAACCCCAGGCAACAATCTGGAGCAGGAGAACATGGCCTCACAGTCTCTACCACCCCCGTCGGTTGATAGTCGAATTGACGCGGAACACGAGCCGAGAAGTTCGAGCGTGCACGCATCAGCTGTATTCGACAAAAAGAGCCTCATCGGAATATTGGCTGAGTCGGGGGGCCGAGCATCCGAAACAGTGAGGCGGACCGGCCTATCCATCCGATCTCTCGCAGATGACTACCCGCTGCAATTCATTGCGGTCAGTGCCGGAGTTGCGTTCGTGGCAGGGGCTTTATTCAGAATTTGGAGACCCGACGCGTCATGAATGAAAATGGCAATGCGCGCACCGTGACCGCAGTTCTTGTGGAACTCAAGCAGGAGATTCATGAGTTCGTACAAACGCGACTGCAACTATTCGTCACCGAACTGCGCGGAAAGATTCAAGAAGGTAAGAGTGCAGCGATGGTCGCCACGGCAGGTCTGCTTCTACTGTGGACCGCTTGGCTGCTGGTCAATCTGGCAATTGCTGGTCTTATTGCCGTCGCATTTTGGGGCAGCCCTTTCGCTTGGCCTATCGCCTTCGGGATACTAGGAGCGTTCTGGTTGATTGTTGGCCTTGGATTTAGCGTCGCGGTGATCGGGCAATTTCGCCGGCTGATTCCGGAGAAAACCCTCGGGGTATTGAAGCAAGACAAAATATGGCTGGAACGTGAAGCGAGGCATCAGGTATGAATTCCGACCCGCAATACGAGGAGCGAAATTCCGAGGCTTTGGAGTCGCAGGCAGCTGAGGAGCGGCAACGGCTGCACAGATCGGTAACGGAGCTTCGTTCCAGGGTCCTTGAGCGGGTTGATTTCGCGCAAAGGCTGAGAGAACGCATCGCGCCAGCCTCCGGAGCCGCCGCCTTGCTGGGCTTGATGCTCGGCTACGGGATCGCAGGCATATTCATCCGCCGTTAGCCCCCTGGGCGTCGCGCCGCCGCGCCTGTGAAAGTCAGCTTCGCATTGCCGGTTACCGATTGTTTCCCTGGGCATGAGAAGAAGGTCGAAGGCATTTCTAAAGGGAGAGTTCATTCGAACTTTGCCTCGCCTTCCCGCAGCGTAACGTAGCGGTCCACGGGAAGATTTGTGAATCGTTGCATAGCGCCGCCGGGTTGAGGCCATCTCACTTCGAGCCAATCGATTTTGGTCGCTTGCCCCAACCCCAGCACCAGCCGAGGATCGTGCGACGACAAGTAACTGCCTCCGCCCACCTTCATGCGGCTTCTTTTAAGAGTGCCGGCTTGATAACTCACGCGCGCGCCTACCGCGTCGATGTTGGCCTTTGTGCCAATTAACTTCAGCCCTAACCAGTGATTCTTTTTTGCCACGTTGTTCTTCAAGAGCACGGGCGCTCCGTCGTTGCAGGAAATCAGAACATCGACTGCACCATCGTTATCGAAATCTCCGATCGCTAACCCCCGCGCGGCCAGTGGCCGCGAGAATACAGGGCCGCTCTCCGGGCCTACATTCTTCAGTCCTCCACCCTTCAACCCATCGCCTGTGTTGTGAAACAGAAGCGGCGGTTCCAGATAACCAACATTGTTATATTTCTTCACGATGAGATCATCGGGATGCCCGTTGGCGATAATCAGATCCAGATTGCCGTCGTTGTCGTAATCGAAGAACTTCAACCCCCAACCGCTCATCAAACGCGTGGCTGTCGAGATGCCGGTGACTCCAGCATGGTCATCGAAGGATTCATCGTGATTGTTCAGGTATAACGAATACATTTCATGGTCGATGTTGGCCACGAACAAATCCATCCAGCCATCCTGGTTGAAGTCCGCGGAATCCACGCCCATACCCGAGCGCGGACGGCCTGTCTCGCTGAATGCAACGCCGGCAGGGGCTCCGATCTCTTCGAACTTGCCGCTGCCCCGGTTCATAAATAAAAAGTTCTGCACCGTGTCGTTGGCAACGAACAAATCCATGCGGCCATCGTTATTGAGATCAGTGGCTACCGCACCCCAGGCTTTGCCGAGAAAGTTTGCGATGCCGGACGCTTTGCTCACATCGGTGAATGTTCCGTCGCCATTGTTGTGGAACAGCCAACTTGCCATCGGCTTGTAGAGTCGCGGAATGCAATAGCCGGGACTGTCGCCTGCCGCGCACGGAAGGTTCTTCGATTTATCGAAATCGACGAAGCGGCAGACGAAAAGGTCCAGGCGTCCGTCATTGTCGTAGTCAAACCAGACCGCGCTTGATGACCACCCCGGAGCCGCCACTCCGGATTTCTCCGTGACATCGGTGAAACGTGCCGTCGCGATTGTTGTGATAAAGAATGCTTCGGCCATATTGAGTGATGTAAATATCCGGGAAACCGTCGCCATCGAAGTCGCCAACGGCCACTCCTTGGCCGTAGCCGCCGCCGGCGACGCCAGCTTTTTCGGTTACATCGCTAAAAGTTCCATCGCGATTGTTCTGGTAGAGCGCGTTACGCAGCGGCGGATTCGGATTGAAGAAATCGCATTGCCGCTATTTACGAGATAAATATCCATCCACCCATCGTTGTCGTAGTCGAGAAAGGCGCAGCCAGCACCGGTGGTCTCTGGCAAGATATTTTTGTGCAGAATGGCCGGCGGTATGCTTCCAGGTGATGCCACTCGCAGCGGAAGAAACTTCCATGAACGGATAAAGCGGCTGTGATGCGGCCCGGGCAAGACGCGAGAAAGCAGGAAGAGTAAAGCCCGAAACCATGCCCCGCAGAAAATCGCGACGGCTAATGTGCGGTATGCCGCCGGATTGAAAAATCTGTTTGCTCACTTCTTCTCTGAAAACCAACCCGAAAATTGATTATGCATACGCGTAGATTTGGCGGGCCGCATCTCTAGTTGGCCTTTTCGGTTTGCGTGGCTGCACCGCTCCGCCATCGTTCGCGATCAGCCGCTTATGAATGGCGAATTCCTTTTCGCCATCTTCCTTACGTCCTGCGCGAGTGTAAGCCATTGCCAGATTGTAATGGGCATCGGGATTTCTCGGCTCCAACCGGACTGCGGTTTCAAGCGGCGGAAGCGCTTCAGCATATTTTTTCTCGGCAGAGCAGCGACATCCCCAGACCGAGAAATGCCTCAGCAAAGCTCGCATCCAGCTTGGCGGCGCGAGAAAAATGATTCACGGCTTCATCCCATTGCTGGGCCTGGCGGGCCAATTCGCCGAGCACGTATTCGGCTCCCGCGTTTGTAGGATCGATTTGCAACTCCTGTTGGAACTCGTGTTTGGCCTCTTCGGCTACGTCAGGGCTCGGATTCGGCTGAGAAAGCAACACCCGTCCCAAGCGGAAGTGAATTCCCGGAGCATTCGGATTCTGGACGAGGATGCTGCGGTATTCTTTTTCCGCTTCCTTCCATTTTCCTTGCGCTTCATAGGATTCCGCCAGCAACTCATGAGCGGGAGCCGATGACGATGCTTTCATTGCCAGTTCTTGCGAGGCGCGCGTGGAAAGATCGGAGAAGGCATGGACTTCAGCATAAAGAACATCGGGATCATTCGGAAACTCATGAGCCATGACTTGAAGAAAATCGAGAGCGGCGTCGGGCCGGTCGAGCGTCATCGCGCAGTGCATTCCGGCCAGTCCGGCCTTGCGCTTGAGATCCTTGTCAGAAATTTGGCGGATACTTTTCCTGAGTGCGGGCAAAGCGTCGCCACAGTGACCGCCTTCAGCAAGAGCAATGGCTTTGCGGGCCCCGGCAGGGGAATCGGACGATTCTTTTGGAGCAGCCTGCCCCGTTCCCAAGGAACTGGCGACCAACAAAAAGGAAGACACCGTAAGGATCAGACTTCGGGGCAGAAACATATCCAGCAATAATAAATGAAACGGCGGGCGCCTATGCAGCGCCCGCCATTCGCCTATGCTTCATCAAAAGTAAAACTTCAAGGCGAACTGCATTTGTCGTGCGTCCTGCGTCGCACTACTGACGCCGAATGTTCCCGTACAACAGCTATCGTTCGGCACGGCGAAATTCGGATGGTTGAATAGGTTCAGGAAATCCGCCCGGAACTGGAGTCTCATACTCTCCGAAACCGGGAAGTTCTTTTGCAGGCTCAGGTCGACATCGGCGTATCCTGGGCCAATCACCGGGCCTTGAGCGGGACAATCTCCAAACGAGCCGGTCGGTGCGTTTGCGAAGGAACTCTGCCCGAACCACTGTATTCCGGACGTGCTAACCGTCTTGGGATAAGTGACAGGTCCGATACAGTCAGGGCGGTTTTCGGGGCTGTCGGTACCGGAGTCGTTGCCGCCATATAGCGAAAGCGGGAACCCGCTGTGCCAGGAAATGATCGGGCTGACCGACCAGTTGCCAGCCACGGCGTTTACAGCCGTGGGCACGTCGTGTCCGAACTGCTTGCCGCGGCCGAAAGGCAAATCGTAAACCGCGTAGGCACTCAAGACATGGGTTGAATCCCAGTAGCATCGCGCGTAGTCGCCGTTGGGGTTATACAGGTTCTGCCAGTAATTTCCCGATGGACCGGCCTGCGTCGTGCTGCCCCAGGTACCGTAGTAGCCGTCATCGTTGGTCATGCACTTTTCATAGCTGTAAGAGACCTGCGCCTCGAGTCCGTGGCTGAACCGCTTCTGCAGGACAGCCTGCAGAGCGTTGTAGTTCATGTTGCCCACAGAGGCGGTATTCTTGACATTGCCGAAGCCGTTGGGACCATACGTGAGAGCCGTCGTGGCAATTCCATCAATGACAGTCCCGACAGGATTCTGCCCGCCAATCAGCGGATAAGTTACCGTGCCGTTCGGTTGCAGATCGCCCTGGGAAAGCCACTCCGGCACCATGAGGTGCGTGGTGCGCTGGCCCACATAACCGACTTGGAAGGTAGTGTTGTTGGCGATCTGCTGTTGGACCGACAAGTTCCACTGGTCGGCGACCGATGGCTGAACCGTTGAACCCCAAGTCAGCATGGTGGCATTGATGAAGGGATCGCCGGTTGGGGGCGCGGCTGCGCTGAATGCCGACTCCGTATCGTAGGCCTTGCCTGTCGCTACGTTCGAGGCCTCAACCTGTGGCGGAGTGAATGGTGGATTTTGCGTAAGGCGGAGGTTGGTTCCTGTGCCCTCAAGATAGGAAGAGATGGTGAAGGCGCCGCGAACTACCGTTTTGTTCTCGCCAAATGCCGGACTCCACGCGAAGCCGAGGCGCGGCTGAAAGTCGGGCGCGCCGTAGTCGGAATTGTAGAGCCCTCGGCTGAATCCATTGCTGCCTACAACCCCCGCAGGCACCGGCGTGTTGCCCACGAATTCCAGGGCACCGGTTCCAATATTTACCGCGGCCTGGCGGTTGTTGAGTTCGATCCAGGGCGTGCGAGCTTCATAGCGCAAGCCAATGTTCAAGGTTAAGCGGTCGGTGATGCGCCAGTCGTCTTGCGCAAATCCGGCGAATAACCAATCGCGTTGATGCCAGCCACCCGAACTGGTGCCGCGGCCTACATCTCCAGGGAGGCCGAGTGCCCAGTCGGCCGAAGGATCGCCAGTGCCCGCCGTGCCAATGCCAGAATACGTTCCACCCGGACCGCTGCCGAAGAGTTCAACCCCAAGCTCACCGCCATTGCCCGTGTAGAAAACGTTGATGTTGTAGCGGTTGGTCTGGAAACCAGTTTTGATGACGTGCCGGCCGTGCGTGTAAATCAGAACGTCGTCAAACTGTGTGACCGTGGAGGAGAATTTCTCTACGACGCCTGCTGCGCCCAGGTTCTGCAGCGTTCCAGCATTGATGTTTGTAACCGAGCCACCGGCGAAACCAAACTCCGGAAGGCCATTAATGCTGGACGGGTTGCCATCGGCAATGCCGATCTTGTCGCCCAAAGCTCCTACGGATGGATCGAATGTGGTGATGCCGTGCGGCAGCTTTACGTAATTCTTTCCGAACTGTGCTTGATTCAGCAGGTTGGGAGAGAAAGTGTGAGTCCAATTGACGGTGCCGTTGTCGAGGTACGCTTCATTCACTGTGTTCCCGAGAAGTGCGATCGAATTTGTGGCGGGATCGTATTGATCGCCCTTGGAATACCGGGCAAACAGGTGGTCTCTTTCGGAAGCGATGTAGTCAATCTTGATATCGCCTTGATCCGAGTTGTATTGATTGCCGGGAATATTGGTGGTAATTCCAAATCCCGTAGTCGGATCGGGCACACCCACCGGATATAGCGGGCTGGTTACGAGGGCTGTGAATGCGGGATCCAGTTGGCTTGCGGGAATAATATTTCCCGTGAATGGCACTCTCGCGCTAGCAGGGAGAATGTTGCAAGCAGTTCCGGAAGTTCCGCCCGTGCCCGCTGCACATGGGTTATAGAGCTGAATTCCCTGCGCTAACAGTGCGCTGAAATTACCGCCTATCTCGGCTGCCGTAAGAGTATGAATGGCGGCTGCGGCTGAGGGAGTGTCGAACCGCCCGCCCTGATAATCTCCGAAGAAGAACAACTTGTTCTTAATGACCGGGCCCCCGAAGGTGCCTCCAAACATGTTCCAGCGTACTTTCGGTGTCGGAAAGATACCATCGGCATTGGTCCCTGGAATTGGGGCGCCTTGGTGCAAACCGTTTTCCCACTTGTTGGCGTTGAAGATGTCATTGCGGAAAAACTCAAATACATCTCCGTGATAACTGTTTGTGCCCGATTTGATGATGGCGTTCACGATACCGCCGTTGTAGTTGCCAAACTCCGCCGGGGCGTTCTGTGTAATCAGATTGAACTCGCCGATGGCATCGGGCGATGGGGTGAAGCCAAGAAGATTGTCTGACGCCTGATTGTTATCAACTCCATCCAGCAGAAAGTTGTTCGACTGTTCGCGATTTCCGTTGATATAGGGGCGTCCGCCCTCTTCAGCCGTGTTTGAACCGAGATTCATGCTGTGCGGGTCGACCGAGATGGTCCCCGGCGTCAGCAACGTCAACTGCACATAATTCCGGGTGGCCAAGGGCAGATTGTCGTTCGTCCGCGCGTCCAGCACAGTGCCCACTTCGGCATTTTCTGTCTGCAGGACAGGCGCGGCCGCTGAAACTTCCACCGTCTCCGAAACACTTCCGACCTTCAACTGCACATCGACGCGCGCAGTCTGGTTCAAGACCAGGGTGAACGGCGGCTGCACGGAAGTTTGGAATCCTTCCTTCGTGACTTTGACGGTGTAGCTGCCGATGGGAAGGCGCAGCAGGTTATAAGAGCCGGTATCGTTGGTTTGCGCCTTCCATAGCGTGCCACGTTCGGTGTCAGTGGCAACGACGGCGGCGCCGCTGACGGGAGCGCCAGTGGGATCAGTCACGGTTCCAACGATGGCCGCGGTGACGTCCTGACCAAAAGCGGCTGGCACGACTGCCGTAAGCCCCAGCGTCGCTACCAAAACCAGCAATCCATAGCACAGTTTCTTCATCGACAGCCTCCTGAGAGCGCTTCCGAACCGGGTGAACCGATAGGCGCGTAATACAATGGCACTATGCTATATAGCACATGACTTCCCATGGTCAAGAAAAAAATGCAGCAGCCTGTGGAAATCTTTGCGCGCCGTCCCAATATGCGCTCTATATCACTTTATGGGTGGGCTTAATCTGACCGAGCGTTTCAGCGTCGCTGCGGCACAATACCTGCATTTACTGGCTTTGTCCGACTGAACCGAAGCGAGCGTGGCCCGGAAAGGCGTGGAACGGCGAGCTTCGTTCCTCCTGTGCTCTATAGCAAGCACTTTTGCCTTTTCTGATTTTGGGCAGCGAATTTCAAAGTTCGGACTTTACATCACCTCGTGTTTGAGCTATATAGCACAAGGCGGCTTTGATTTTATGCAAAAACCCGACGCACACGTGTAGCATTGCGAAGCAAGTTCGGAGCCCGGACAGGCTAGAAAATCGATATGACGGGAAATCACCGCAACGGAACGCCGGTCTACAAGAAGATTCAGAACTCGATCCGCAAGCGGATTGAGACGGCTGATCTCAGGCCTGGAGATGCCGTTGCCTCCGAGCGCGAATTGGCAAAAACCCATAAGGTTAGCCTGATGACGGCACGCCACGCCCTCGCCGGCCTGGAACGCGAGGGCATCGTGGAACGGCGGCGGGGAGCAGGCACATTCGTTGCCGCTCCCAAAATTCACTTCAACAAACTCATGAGTTATACCGAGCATATGTCCAGCCGCGGTTTACCTCCCCGCTCCCGGGTGCTGGTGGCTAAGTTGATTCATGACGAACAGGAAGTGGCGGCTCGGCTCGGACTGCCCGCATCGAGTTCGTTGGTCAAGATTGAACGGCTGCGCCTCACCGGTGAAGAACCGTTCGCGCTGGAGATTTGCTATTTACCGGCTGCCGAATTTTCCGGCTTGGTGAGCGCACCGCTAGGAAAGAGTTCGCTGTTCGCGACTTTACAGCATGATTACGGAACTGAATTGGCCTATGCTGACGAAGAAATCGACGCGACCGCGGCCGGCGGCAACATTGTCGAACTGCTGGGTTTGCCGAAAGGCGCACCGATCTTGCGCATCCGTCAGGTCATCTACTCAACCAAGGGCAAGGCCACAATTTACGGAGTTGGCTTTTATCGCTCCGAACGTCACACGCTTTTCGTCCGCCGCTTCCGCTAGCTCTGCTCGCCAGCCGGCCCATCAATGGGTTTTACGCCGCTCGCTTTCCGAGAACGTCTCGACCAGACGACGAAACCTCCGCACACGTGCTTCGAATTCCGCATCGTGATCGCGGCTCCTGAGCACCGCTTGGGGCATTTTGGAGTTGTGGTTTGTGGGTTTGCGCGGCCTACTCAGAGAGGTGTGTACTTCGCGCGCCCCAGTCTGGCGCAAGATGCGCTGCACATTGGCAGCCCGGATGCCACCACCCGGCATGATCACCATGCGGTTTCCGGCGGTCGTTATCAGTTCCGTCAAGGTCGCAAGCCCGCTGGTCACGCCCGCTTTTCCGCCGGCCGTGAGCAGGCGCGTGGCGCCCGTTTCCATGACCGCACGCAGGGATTGGGTTGGATCGGGGCACAAATCAAATGCCCGGTGAAAGGTAACCGGAAGCGGATGCGCCAGCTTCACTAGAATGGTGGTGCGCCTGCTATCGATCCGGCCTTTTTCGTCGAGAACACCAAGCACCACTCCATCCATACCCAGATCCTTGGCCATGCCGATTTCTCGCTTCATGGTTTCGAGTTCCTGCCGAGAATAGATAAAGTCGCCGGAGCGAGGGCGAATCAATACATGAATGGGAATGCGTACCTGCCTGCGCGCCGCTTCCATCGTGGCCGCGCTGGGAGTGACTCCGCCAGAATAAAGATCGTGGCAAAGCTCAATACGATCGGCCCCGCCCAGGTCGGCGGCTACGGCGCGGTTCACCGACTCCACGCAAATCTCGAGGATGGATGGGCTCGGCATGGATTGATCGTTCGAAGAGCGAGAAGCGGCAGAGCTACTGCGATCAGGCGAGCTTATGCGCTGATCAACTTTCCTGAAAGTTGAACTGCCAGCAGGCCGCCGGAACATTTCGGCATTGGCGCCCTGCCGAACCAAACCATCAGTAGCCCACAGATTACTCGACGACGAATTCGTACCTAGAAGCTGTAATGCAAGCTCAGCTGTATCTGTCTCGCAGGAGAGCGCACGCTGCTGATGAGACCGAAGCTGCTGTCGTTGATGTTGTTGTCGGGATAGCCATAGCTGGCGATATTGAAGATGTTGAAAAAGTCGGCGCGGAAGCCGAGGATGTTGTTCTCTCGCCAGACATGGAAGTCCTTGAAAAGCGACATATCGACTTGACGATAGCCGGGCGCACGCTCCGTGCTGTTTGCCGCGCTTCCGAATTCAAACTGGCCTTCGTTGCCATAAGCGCAGGTTCCGTTATCGACTCCAGCCTGAAGACAGGGTGTTGCCGACGGATCGGTTCCAAACCAATTTGTCAAAGACCGATTCCTGACGATCAGCTTGCGGTATTGATTCGCGCGATTAAATCCGTAGGCGTTCATCGCCTGGTTGTTATTCTGGCCGAAGATAGTGACCGGGAAGCCAGAATACAGAATGGCGGAAGTTGCAAGTCTCCATCCTCCAAGCACGGCGTCGACCGGACCTTTTGCATTGCTGCCATAGGTCCGGCCATGACCGAAGGGAAGATCGTAGACACCGACGAAGCTGAGGCTCTGACGAACATCGATCGCGGAAGGTCCCCAATCCGCCTTCTCGTCGTAGCCGTTCTGGAACGTGTCTCCATTCCAGCTGGCGTTGGGCAGCGCGCCCACTGCATAATTTCCCGAGGAGTTGGTTAGCGATTTCGCCAGCGTGTAGTTGAGCGTGTATTCCAGTCCACGGTGAGTTCGCTGGCGCAAAGTTACCTGGCCGGAGTTATAGTTCATTCGTGCTTCGGACTCGGTGACCAGAACGGCATTGCACTCTCCTACCAGCGAATAATAAGGTGATTGCAGTGCCGCAGGGAACGAAGACCCGCATCCTGAGAGAGCCGGATTATTAAGGATGGAGTAGACACCTGGCGCCTGGGCCTGAGTAAGTTGATTGCCATCGCGGTAGTCTGCGAGATGGTCGCCATTTTGTCCATGGTAGCCCACACTTAGAGATAGCTCATTGCTAAGTGCTCGCTCGACAGTAAGGTTATATTGCTGGATGTAAGCCGGCTGCACATTCTGCGGCCACACCGAATAAGTCGAGTTGTTGATGCCGATCGGTTGACTAAAAGCATCTGCGACGCTAAATGGCGTGCCGCCCGAAGTTGCTGTCGGGCTTGAGGCATTCGTGTTGATTGACTGAGAGAATGGAGGACTGGAAGTCAGCCGCTGGTTGAATGAGTAGCCTTCAAAGAAGCTGGTTGTGCCATAACCGCCGCGCACCACAGTCTTGTGGTCCAGCTCATAGGCAAAACCCAGCCGGGGCATGATCTGCTTGTAGTTCGGGTTATAGCAGGAACGGTTGGGGCAAACTATTGAACCCGGAACCGCCAGGGCGGGAATGTGGCCCGCATACTCCACGGTGCCGTCGGGCAAAACGTTGGCTGTCTTGTTGTTCTGCTCATACCACGGCTGATCGAACTCATAGCGAAGTCCGAGGTTCAACGTGAGCTTCGCGGACATTTTGAAATCGTCCTGAAAGTAGCCCGCGACCCGCCACTGCCGATTGCCCACATTTCCGAGAGGGGACGCCAGTTGAGTATTGAAGATGCGTCCAAGGACAAAATCCGCCGGTCCATAACCCGGACCATCTGACGCACTTTGATTTTCAGTGTAGGCGCCAGAATAACTAAACTGCCCCAGAAATCCCACATTGCCGGAGTTGAGATAGTTTTGCTGGTAGCGGGTCGCCTGGCCGCCCATAGTAAAGAGGTGGCGTCCGCGCTGCCATGTGATGTTGTCGTAGTAGTTGAAAGTGTTGTCGGTGAACACCTGCGGGTTCGCATTGGTTCCAATGTAGCTGGCGTTATTGCTGATGCTCTGTCCCGTGAACCCGACGTACTGCTGCGTGCCGGGGAATGGTATGCCCACTTTCGAGTCGCCGGTCAGACCGAACAGGCCGGTTGGATCGCTGGGCACGCCGTTGTTCCAGCGCACACGAGTAAAGCCAAAACGAGCTTCGTTGACGATGGCTGGCGAAAAGGTGTGCACCCAGCTCGCCCCCGCAATTTTAGTCGGATAACTGTTGTGGTTCGGAAAGGACACCGGGATTATGGCAGTCGTGTAATCGCTTCCCGTGCCCTGGGAGTAGAAACCATTCAGCTTGTCTACGTTGTTTGGTGTCCAGTCAACCTTGAAGTCTTCCTGATTATCCGAAACGAAGCCCGTCTGCGGACCCTGATAATTATTCTGAAGCAGGCCATCTGTCGGAGCGGCATTCGGCGCAGGATAAAGCTTTGGGTTCGCCGCCAGAAACGCGGCAACCGGATTCACAACGGGGATCTGATTGCCTGCGTACGGAGCAAAGTTGTTCTGTGTGTTGTAGAGCTGAATTCCCTGCGAAGTCAGCGCGCTGAAATCTCCCTTGAGCATATCGGGAGTGAGAACGCTGGTGGAGGCGTAACCGCCCGTATGCTTGCGTATTCCCTCATAGTCGCCGAAGAAGAACAATCTGTTTTTTATGACCGGGCCGCCAAAAGTTCCTCCAAAAATATCTTGCGTGTAGGAGTTCTTTGGGATCGCGGGATAATCGTGGTCGTTGCCCCAGGTGTTGGCGTCGAGGTTTTCGTTTTGCAACAGGTCGTAAAGCGATCCGTGGTAGTTATTGCTACCGGATTTCAGGATGGTGACAATCGCACCTCCGTTGGCGTTTCCGTAGGTGGCGTTCGCATTGGCGGACACGACGCGTACTTCGGCTATCGCATCCGGCGCCGGATTGTATGCGATGAGATTATTCTGAGGTTCGTTGTTGTCAGCACCCTCAATGGTGTAGTTATTTTCCTGCTCGCGATTGCCGTTGATCGCGGCGACACCGCTGTTGTAGGTATTGCGTTCAATGGCGTTGTTACCGCTCATGCCGGTAGGATCAGTGTCGACCGCTCCGGGCTGGAAAAGAGTGAGCGAGGAAAAATTCCGGCCGTTCAAGGGGATGTTCGCAATCTCATTGGTCGAGAGCGTGTTCCCCAGGGTCGCGTCGGTGGTATCGAGAATCGGGTGCTCGTCCGATTGGACCACCATCGTAGTCGAAGCGCCAATCTGCAGGGTGATGTTGATCTTCACCGTCTGGTCAATCTCTAATGCAAATGGCGCAACCGTCTGTTTGGTAAATCCGGCTGCGTCCACCGTCACCGTATACGTACCCACCGGCAGAAAGCGGATCGTATATACGCCCGACCGCATTCGTTTGCCCGGAGGTGGCCACGGAGGTTGCCGCGTTTTCGGCTGTGACTTTGGCTCCCACCACTAGTGCGCCACTCGGGTCCATTACCTGACCGGTAATCGAACCGGTAACGGTCTGTCCCAATGCAGACGAGAACGCGAAAAAGATTACGCACAGACACCCAAGAAAGTTGCGGCAAAACTTTGCTCTCATAGATCCCTCACTGAAAAGTGCTGTTGATCTCAAATATCGGTTCGTGTCGTAGCGCCGGGCAATGCCAGACAGCTTTTCTGCGACCGACCAACCCGCGACGGTAGTCGGGCAGGGATGCCGTTGTCAAGCAGAAAATGATCGTTTTGCGGCCAATCAATCAATTTTAATAGGCTAGATACCAATAACCACGCATTGCGCTGCTCGCTTGAGCGACACAGGACCCCGGCGTGTTGTACACTCGGCGTGCCAAAAGGCGGACTCAAGACCGCCGACGCAAGGGTTGTGAGATGAAGGCCGGTAACCGGGCAGACCAAATTTTGAAAGAACTGCGGCATAAGGGCAGCGTCTCGCTCGATGAATTAATCACTGGGCTCGGTGCCTCGGCCGCGAGTGTGCGCCGGGATCTTGCCCAGCTCGAGGAAAAAGGCCTGGTCCGCCGAACTCATGGCGGTGCGATCCTGGTCGAGCCGCTGCTTTACGAACCTTTCCGCTACGATTCCCTGTTTCAGAATCGCGAGCAACATCGTCCGGCGGAAAAACGCAGAATCGGCCTGGCTGCCGCGGAGCTGATTCAGGAAAACGAAACCGTAGGCTTTACCGCCGGCACCACCACCACTCACGCTGCGCGCAATCTCCGCAACCGGCACAACATCCGCGTCATCACCAACGCCATCAACATCGCCATGGAGCTCAGCAATTGCGGCGGCCTGAAGACTCTGGTGACCGGAGGATTTGTGCAATGGGCAGGCTCGTTTTCGCTGGTCGGACAAGCCGCCATCACTTCATTGAACGACATTTACATGGATAGGGTTTTTGTAAGCGTCTGTGGAATCGATGTGGTTCGCGGCATTACAGTGATCGAGCCCGAGGAGGGATTAACGTTTCGCGCCATGATCCGCCAAGCCAGGCAAACAATTGTGGTGGCGGATTCCAGTAAGATTGGCGTGGTTACGCCGGCCTTAATCTGCCCTATATCCGACATTCACATGCTCATCACTGACACTCGCGCTTCCGATAAAACGGTCGCGCCTTTTCTGGAGCGGGGCATTGAGATCCAGCGGGTTTAGGAACAGATTCATCCCGATTACGGCTCCTTAATATGATCTTCCGCTCAGTCTCGCCCGCATGAATCCTATCGTGCCACCAACAGATCCAGCCCCATCGCGCTCGCCGGCGCAAGATGCGCTAACCCGTCACGGTTACAAACAGGAACTCAAGCGCGAGATCGGCTGGTTCTCCAGCTTCGCTATCAGCTTTTCCATTATCGCGGTCACTACTGGATTGTTCGTAACCTACGGCGCCGGACTGCAGACAGCTGGCCCGGCTTTTATTTGGACCTGGCCGGTCGTGGGAGCCGGGCAATTCTTGCTGGCATTGGTCTTTGCCAGGCTCGCCCGTCGTATTCCTCTTTCTGGTTCCGTCTACCAGTGGACGCGGGAGCTGGGCGGAGACTGGCTCGCATGGTGGGCTGGCTGGCTGATGATTATCTGGCTGCTGGCTGGGATGGCCGCCGTCTGTTACGCATTGGCGAGCTACACTCTGCCGATGTTTGGTGTCGCCGCCAACGATCATAATCTCGTAATAGCGACCGCAGCGGTTTTGCTGTCGATCGCGTTCATCAACCACATGGGAGTAAGAACCGCGAGTTTGGTCAACGACGGCATGGTACTGCTGCAGATAGCTGTCATTCTGGTCGTAGGCATCCTTCTGCTCACTATTTCGGTGGTGCAGAAGACGAACTCATTTCATTTTCTCTTCACCCATCCGGGACATCCCGGCGGATTGGCGTTTCTCGGTCCGCTGGCTTTTTCCTCGCTCGCGGCAGCCTGGACGATAACTGGATTTGAAGGTGCGGCAAATCTGGCGGAGGAAACAAAACTGCCCGAACGTCGGGTTCCGTTCGCCATTGTGTCGTCGGAAGTTTTCAGCGTCATTATCGGGTTCATCATTTTATTGGGCTTCACCCTGGCAATCCCGTCGCTGGATGATGCGACAAAAGACCCGGCGCCTTTCGCCTACATCATGAATCATCGCTTTCCGCACAGCGTCACGATGGTGGTGATGGCGATTATTCTGGTGGAGATGTACGCCTGCGCGCTCGCTAACCTGACCACGATTGGGCGCGTGGTGTGGGCGATGTTGCGGGACCGTCAATTGCCGGCTTCATCCTGGCTTGGACATCTCAACTCCCGCAAAGTTCCCGCCAATGCCATGTGGTTCACCGCCATCATGGCGGCTCTCTTCACCTGGTGGGCAAAATTTGAAATCGTCATTGCCGGGGTCTCAAGCTTGGCGGCGTACATCACCTATTTCATGGTGGTGGCTTGTTCGCTATCGAGCCGCCCGCACAAATGGGGAGTGGGAGCAGACTCGCTCCGACCAATTGTGCCCAGACCCTTGGCAACGGTCACTTTGATTTGGGTTCTAATCTGCCTTGGGGCGCTAACCCTTCCCGGTTCCGCATGGATCAACGACGAAGCCATAGTAGTAGTTTTGCTTCTAGGTCTCTGCATATGGCTGCCCACGCGGAAGCCGCGAAATGACACACCACCATCTTGCTAGAAGCCGCTTCTTATCGCAGAGCAGAATTCTTATTGAGCACATCGATACGAAACCGATTTGCTTCGACCGGCGATCACCGGAGCGATCGGATCTAAAGAACCCGGTGTGAGTTTTGCTTCGTCGCTGAAACCTGCCGGTTGCGGACGATATCCGTTGCGTGTACGAATCTCGTACTTCTTGAGCCGCTCCCCCGCCAGCTTTACTTTGATCGACCTCCAGCCGGAGTTGGGATTGGGTTGCGGATAATAGCTCAGCGAATACAGGTGCGCCAGGTCTTCGCGAATCGAACTGAAAGCTCGCGCTTCGTCTCTCCACGATTTCGCGAAATAAACTTTGCCTCCGGTGGCCGCGGTCATCCGTTCAAAAACTGCCGTGGAAACGGGTTCGAGCTTCGCCTCCCGCGTGCTGATCATGTAGATGGAAACTCCGGTCGACTGGGCGAATTCGGCCACGTCCTCCGGCGGCACGACGCTGGAATTATCCGGCCCGTTAGAGAACACCACCACAACTCGCCTGCCCGTGTATTGGGCCGCATCTTTCAAGGTAAGTAGCAAGGTGTTGTATAGGGCAGCTTGATCTCCGGCAACGGTAGAGCGCACGGCTCGCAGAACCTGCGAGCGGTCGGCTGTCAGAGTCGAGGCGCGAGAGAGATCGCGGCTGTAAGAATAAAACGCGATCTTGTCGGCAGTCTCTAAAGAGCGTACGAAATCGGAGATCGCGTCCTGGGCAAAGACGAAACCGCGATACATGTAATCGCTGGTATCGAAAAGAATGAACACATTTGCCCCGGAAAGCATTGCGCTCAGCGCTTCGCCGGATGGGTTAGCGGGCGAAGCATCGGCCGATTCGGGTGGGACTTCGGCCTTCCCTTCCGATCCGCGAGCGAGCAAGCTTCGAATCCGCTCATTGCCTTCGCCGAAAGTGGCAATCTGCTCCGCAATACCATCCTCCGTAACGGCGAAGTCCTTTGGGCTTAGCCCAGTAATGTAATTTCCGTTCTTATCCGTCACGGCCACATTGAGTTGGACCATGTTAACTACCACGCGAATTTTTGGGCTTTCCTGAGCCCGAGTCAAATTTCCGGGCAAGAAGAGCAGACTCAAAATCGAAAGTGAGAGAAGGGATTTCTTTAGCATGATTGCGTCCTTTCACCCGTCAAGCCCCAATACAGGTCGCGCTGTTTGTACTAATGCCGGATTGCCCGGTTCAACCTCGCAAATCCCGTCAATTGCTGGCGGCGGGCAAGAAATTCTTATTGCGGCGAAACTCATCGCCTGTTTCGCGCAGCGCGCGCAGCAAGGCTGGCCAATCGTCGTAGTCGGTGGCCGAGATTCTCGCAATCATCTGCTGCGTGAGCTCCGGCACCAAACGGTTCAGAGTCACCGGTGAATACCCCGCTTCATCTGCCATACGCGCCCAATACAGGTTGGGCGACTCCCACGACTCCGCCAGCAAACGGCTGGCGTAGCCGGAAAAAGCCGGCAGCGGAGCAATGTTGAGCAGCCCACGACTATATGTCTGCGCTAGCACCGGATGCGGTACGCCGAAGTCCCGCGACAAACGCTTCCAGCTGACTTGCTCCGGATGCTGGCGGCACAGATCCTGCAACTCCTGCCCCGCTCGTCCGTTGGAAAAAGCCTGCTCTGGATACTCGCGTTGAAACTCGATGGCCAGAAAAAAAGTGTCTGCCGGAGTCAATTGAGAGAGCGCTTCCTGCGCGTGCTGCTCGCGCAGGGATTGTTCCACCTCGCCTGACTGGCGGGGAGACAGGCGATCGGCAATGATCGCCATCACCTTACTCCGCATCGCCTCGTCGCTCGCCGCAGCCGTTACCAGTTCTTCTCCGGTTCGCTGATAGAGCGCGACCGCGTGAAGTTCGGTCGGACTAATATCCCACCAACGCGGCAGAATCGCATTCGTCAGCAGCCCGGGCGCTAATTCCTGCCAGATCAGGGCCTGGAGGTGTTGGGGAGCGATAAAATCCTGCTCCAGCTGGGCTAGAACGTATGGCAGATCGGCCAGCGAACCAACCAGGTGCGCGCCTCCACCGGCCGGAGAACCTTCGCCGAAAACTTGCGGAGTTTGCCATACGGTCTCGATACCGCCAACCGTTTCCGCCGAAAAATCATGCGAACGAACAAATAGCGGGTTGTTAAGCAAAGCCTGCGCCCCGGGGGGTTCGTAGTAGGCATAATTCAATCCCACCAGATCGTCTCTGAGGAAAGAAGCGAGCTGGCCGCTGGCGTCTTCTATTTGCGTGCTGGTGGCGGACGCGGACTGCAACACCTTGCCTACATCGGATTTCATTTCCTGGTCGGTATGGTGATTGTTGTAGATTCCCGCAGCCCATTCGTCTCTTTCGCCGTTGGTGAAAATCGGGCGCGGCATTTCGAACTCGCGAATTTCTCCCGCGCGATGAATGGCCGCCTCATCCAACTGCTTCCCTCGCGCCTTGTCACGCAAGCTGTTGCCAAGGGCGAGAACAGTATCGAGCGAGACCAATCTTTGCGCTTCCAAAACCAGGCGGATTTTATTAACGATCTCCTGGTGAACCGCAAGCCCCTCGGGAGACGACTGTTGCGGTCCCGCGAGCAACTCGATGATTTCAGGCTGCGAAGCGCGGGGTTTCCCCGTGGCCGCTCGCAGTACTGCCTCCAGAGAAGTTCGACCGGCTTCATAGATCTGCGCAGACGATTGAATCTGCGCAAAGGGCTCGATGACCTTCTCCCATGAGCCATTCAATTGCGTCTTTGCGATTTGTCCCTGGCGGGCCAGAATTTGCCAGATCCCAATGTCCGCCTCAAAGGTTCCGAGTGCGTTTCCGCGCAAGGCGATGGGCACTTTTTCTAATCCTTCCGCTACATTCACGAACCGGACGATGGAAGCATCGTTCAGCTCAGGAAACTCCGAAAAAATCCGATATTGATCGCCCAATTTTTCGAACTTATTGGCCAGCAAATGGACAGTTTCAGGGGCTAAGCCATGATCGGGATATCGACCGCTTTCGAGTCCGCTGAGAGAAAGATAAATCTGCAGCGGCCCGTTATCGGTTACTCCCCGTGTGAGTCCGAACATTACTTCAACCAGTTGGTCAGGGCTGGTGATCCGCTCGGTACGCTTACGCCGCAACAACCCTGCCGCCGAGGCATTATTCTGCCGCACAATATCGCTCCAAACCTCGAGATCACCCGGCACCAGCGGCTTTCCCGAAGGATCCAATTGCAGGCTGGTCACGAAAAGCAACAACCCGGGAGCCGGACGATAAGAACCAGTGGTCGCGGTAGGCCCGGAGATGGGTGTTCGCAAGGCATCGTAAAAACGGCGCAGCCGGTGGGGATCGGTAAAATATTGCTGACGGCCGATGCTGGCTCGGGAAAGAACATCGAAGTAGGCAGCGAGCCAACCTCGATCGGCTTTAACCAATCTGGTAATGAAGTCCGCTGGAGCCGCTGGGCTGGCCTTCACTAGACTTCCCCATGCGGCCTCAGCCTGGTCTCCTCCGGGCACTAAAACTTTTCCTCCGCGGACGCAAATATGGCTGCCGTAAAAATCCAGCACTTGTGCGTAAGGGAGCAATCCGCGGATTCCCTTCGCTTGTTGCAAAAAGATCGCAGTCTCCGAATCCATCTGGGAAAGCCCCCAGTAAAGGCGAGCTAACTGGGGATCATGCAATAGCGTTTCCAGCAGATCCCTGCTATTTTCCACATGGTTGCTCTTGCTGGACATGGTCCAGTCGGTTTGCGCAAACAATACCGGAACGCTCGTGGGCGCGTAAGGATATTGGAAAGGAGCGCCTCCCTGCAGCGTCTTCTCCAGTTCCGGCAACGGAAACCCGGAATCAATGGTAAGGAACGCTCTTTCCGGATCCTGCGTTTTCAGAGATGTCTGAGGCTGTCCGCAACTGGGCCGGATCTGATACCCAAGAATCCGCAAGAGAGGTTTCACATCGTCGCAGTTGGAAACCCGAATCATGGAATCGGGTTCCGCCAGCAGCGCCAATTCTCGAGATTGCTGCACATAACGGCGCAGCAGAATTAGAAATTCAGTCGTGCGGCCGTCATTGTAGCCTTGCATGAATACTTGCCGGCTCACATGAGGAAGCACTTCTTCCGCGCTGATCTCCTGACTGATCCCTGCCATGCGCAGAAACGAGCGCAACGGACCGGGAATCACGAACAAGGATGATGCTGGGGGTATGACCGCGTTTGCGGAAGGAATCCGCGCGGGTATCACTTCGGTATCAGTCTTCTGAGCGCCGAAGGAGTAACAGCAAGCAACCAGAAATAACGCCACAAGCAGAGGTAAGCGATGAAGGAACTTCACGGCGGTTTCCTCTCGGAGCCGGCGGCACGTTGGACGATACAGGGGAGAACGCGTTCCAGCGAAGAACGAGATTACCCGGAGAAGCTGGAACGGTCACGATGTCCAAACATTTCTGTGCCCGTCAAGCTCGCAACTGCAAAATCCTGATCTCGGCAAAATACCCCATTCCGCTCCATTATCCAAGCAATATTTGGCGGTCGCGTTGCCAGGCTCGAAAATCTTCCTGTTTTGGACCCTCCACACCAGTTGCGTTCAAGATGTTCGCGAGTTCTGCGAAGCCGAATGCTCAGCCTCGCTTTTTTCCTCACGTCTGCGTTTCCCAGTCAGCGGGCGGGTCCGGCACTCCCCAAAAGTTTCCGAAGTTGTCGAACTCAATTCCGATGAGCCAATTCTCTCCCGAGTTGTCGAGGGAAATGGCATCGACGACTACGCCACCAGTGTTACGTTCTTGCGACAGCAGGTCCAGCAAAACGCGCGTACCGGCCGAGATACTTTCGCGCGCGATAACCCCACAACCATGAGCGTTGATGGCCACTGTCTGGCACTCTTCGCAAAAGCGCCGGCTCGGGTCAAGGCTGGTCACAAGAACGGGGATTTGGCGTTCCAGCCGCGTACTTCTCCGCATCGTGTGGCTCATCTTCGGTCACCCAGCGTACCCTCAGCACACATCCTATTCATGTTGTCATATTCCGTCACGGGAAAACTGGCGCCGCCATCGCACAAAATATCGGCTACGGATGCGGGGATTTCTGGAGATCCGCTTCTTGCCCATCTGCGTCTTGGACTCCGCAGCTTCGACAAAACCGAGCAGCCAACTTCATTTTGAGCTTGACAGCGAAGTTTGCCCGAACGTAAAAGATAGTGAACGTAATGTTACGAAACCATACGCAACCTGCGTTTCGCCTTTTTGCCTTCAATAGCCTCGGCCTTCTGTGGCCGCCAGGCCTCACTAGAGCTATGTCTCGTCTCGCAATGTTCGCCTTGTTGCTGCCGTCTTTGACTTTGCCTGCGACTCCCAGCGCGGTGGAGCAGAATTGGACCAACTACGTTCGCATAGGGGCCTACGGGCTGCGCAGTGACAATGCCGAGCGGATCGTCCGCAGCGCGCAGGAAGACGGAGTATATGGAATTGAAGTCGATAACGACATTGAGGGACGTTATGAAAGCTTCGTTCATCCCGAAGAAAAATTAAAAGCAATTCGCGCCGTCGCTGAGCAGGCGCATGCCGCCGGGAACAAAGCGTTCGTTTACGTCGCCGGGACGGAATGCATCACAGCAAACGCCGACAAAACTCCACACACGCTGGCCAAAGAGCATCCCGATTGGCTACAGAGAAAAATCAGCGGAGAGCCTGCAATCTTCGGTGGTGGCGCCGCTTTCTGGATCCGAAAGGGTGACGAAGATGTTTGGGTCAGCCCCTATGCGCCTGCCTGGCGCAAAACGTACATGGAACGTGTCAGACAGATTGCCGCCACGGGCATCGATGGCGTCTACGTCGACATTCCCTATTGGATGACGCACTTTGAAGGATGGGAAGGCTCCTGGGCCAGCTTCGATGACTACACCGTGGCCGCATTCCGCGCAAAAACGGGCCTGGATGCAAAGAAAGATCTGAAGCTGGGCAACTTCTCGGACCCTAACTTCCGCAAGTGGGTTGACTTCAGAATTCAAACCATTACGGATTTCATGCAGGAGATCGACCAGAATGCAAAGTCGGTGAATCCCGCCATCAAGACCATTCCCGAAATCTATCCGGGCATCGAGGAAGCCGCAGTGCGAGTTGGCGCCGATGTTTACAGTCTCTATCCGGTGGTCGATGCCATTGCCCATGAATACGAATTCGGCGAGGGCGACCACATGGCATCGTCGAGAAGCCAACTGGATTGGTTCAATTACCAGGTGGGAGTGCACTCGTTTCGCGCTTTCGCGCAGGGCAAAGCAACCTGGATTTTGAATTACTCCTGGGATGGCGACAAAAAAGTAGACCGGCGCGAGGCCATGATGAATTTGGCAGCCTCAGAAATCATGACCGGATCAAACTTCTGGGACGCCCCCGGACATTCGATGGCGGGATCGAACGATCCCGCAACCCGAAAGAAGATTTTCGCTTGGATCAAAACGCACGAAGACACTTTTTACCGCCCCCGGACGGCGATCTCCCCGATTGGTGTTTACTTCTCTCCCGAGACGCGTAACTACTACACCAACGAATTCATCTCTTCCTACCGCGGAATTCTCATTCTTCTGATGCAAAAACATCTGGAGTTTCAGATCGTCACTCCGCGCACGCTTTCCACGTTCCGCGGTCCTACCCTGATTCTCCCTGATGTTCGGGTCATGCGCGAGGACGAGAAAGCCCTGTTTCGCGCGTACGCGGCTGATGGGAAGACGCTGGTGATCACAGGAGAAGATGCCACGGAACTCGGCGATGCCGCAAATGTGATCCGATTCCGCAAGTGCCCGGGCAAAGATTACTACGGAGCGCTGCAGAGCGACATTGCCGGAACGACTCCCGATTTGGAAAACGACTTTCTGAAAAGCCTGAAATCCGAAACGCCGATTCGCGTCACCGCTTCCCACATGATCGCTACGTCCATTGCGCGCATTGACGGAAAACCGCACGTATTTTTTGCGAACTTTGCCGGTTTGCAAGGCGGAGTGAATCCAGTTCAGACACCAGAGATTGGCGTTCAAGTCACGGTGTCTGGCACTGCCAATAGGCATGCATTTTTTCTTCCGTTCCTCGGAGAAGTGCAACCCCTGCAGGGAACGGCGGCAGTCACCGGCATTACTTACAAGTTGCCCGCCATCGAAAAGGGTGCGGTGTTTTGGTATGAGCCGTGATGCCTGACTGCTGTGCTTGAGACAAAGCGGCACTAATCGTAGCGGAATTACGTCCACAGAAAGCGGAGGATTCTCATGAGACTGAAGGCACGACTTCTCTCCTGCATCTTGGTTGTGTCCTTCTTGGGAAGCCTCACGCCTGTGGCGATTGCACAGGGAACTTACCGGGCACAGCTTCGAGGCGTCGTCTCCGATACCACCGGGGCGGTCGTTCCCAACGCCACCGTAACCATCACGAACGCGGGAACCAACATCTCGAGTTCCGCTCGCACCAACGACAAAGGCGAATACTACTTCACCGGTTTGCGGCCATCCACCTATTCGGTGAAAGTTCAGGTGTCGGGCTTTCGTACGGAGGAACGAACCGGAGTGGTGCTTGCCGTCGATCAGGAAGCTACTCTCAATTTCGCCTTGATCCCGGCCAGCGTCAACGAGTCCGTCGTAGTCACATCCACGGCGCCGCTGCTTGATACAGAGAACGCAACTCTGGGCACGGATGTTACTGCCCAGTATGTGCAGGAACTTCCTTTGCTCAACCGAGACTTCTTCGGCCTGACCTTTCTAGCCGGAGGTGTAACCGAGGCAGCGGGTTCGGGTACGCAGGACAACTATCCCACCGGAACGAATTTCGTTTCCAACGGACAACGCAATGCCACAGCGGAGATACGGCTGGACGGTGCTTTGATCAGCGCCCCGGAACAGGGCGAAGGAGGAAACTCCAACGTCTACTACGAGCCGCTGGTTGAAGGTGTGCAGGAATTCAAAGTCCAGAACAACAGCTTTTCCGCGGAGTTCGGAAACAACGGCGGCACGGTCGTCAACATGGTTATGAAGAGTGGAACCAACTCGTTCCACGGCAGCGGCTGGTATTTCCTGCAGCGCCCGCAGATGGACGCTCGCGATTTCTTTAATCCCGAACCCAGCCCTAAGCCCGATAGCAAACGCGATCAGGGAGGCTTCTCGATTGGCGGCCCGATCCGCAAGGACCGCACGTTCTTCTTCGCCGATTTTGAAAAGGTCCGCAGCTCCCTGGGCTTCAACAACGTCGCGACTGTACCGACGATGGCGGAGCGAGCGCTAAACCCGGATTTCTCGGCGACGGCGACCGACATTTACGATCCGACGGCGGCTGTTTGCGGGAATCCTTGCCTCGTCAGGCCCCAGGTCCAATACAAAGGAGTCCTGAACGTTATTCCGGCCAGCGAAGTCGACCCCATCGGACGAGCCATCCTCAATCTCTATCCGCAACCCAACCAGCCGGGAGAATTTAATAACTACCTCTTTACCGGCGTATCCGAGGCGCCCGACTATCAGTTCGACATCAAAGTCGACCATCAGATCAACGACAAGCAGCACATTAACGGCCGCTATAGCCGCGGCGTCTCCAACTACTACACTCCGGAGATTCTCGGCGACTCCTTCGACAACAACGGAACCGGAGACGGAATCGCAGGTAGTCCCACCACCGCGCAAAATGCCTCCTTCGAATACACCTGGACTCTTAATCCCAGAATTATCTGGACCAGCCACGTTGCTGTAGACCGCGTGCATGAAGCGGAGACGTCCAACATTCCCACAATTCCCAGCTTCAATGCTGCACAACAGGCAAAAGGACTTCCGCCATTGCCCGCCGTTCTCCAGCAGGCCAACGGGGTCGATCGGATGCCTTCGTTTTACATGTCGGGAGCGGCACTCGAGTCAAATGCGTCCACGACCGCCGATCTGTTTGATCAGTGCTGCGTAAACACGACTTTTGCTCATACCCTCTACAGTTATTCGTCTCAGCTGGTCGTTTCCAAAGGTTCGCACCTGATCAAGATCGGCGGAGAGCAGAGACTCTTCTACAACAACTTCTTCCAGCCGCCCGGTCCTACCGGCAATTTCAACTTTACCGATTACACTACTTCGCCCAGTCCAAACAGCGAAACGGACGCCAATGGCAATCTCACAGGCAATCCTTTTGCCAGCCTTCTATTTGGCTACGCCGACAACATCAACCCGTATCCTTCTGAGCCGACATCGCTCATCGTTTATCCCTCGGTCGCCGACAAATCGAAAGAAACCGGTTTCTATATCCAGGACGACTGGAAAGTCACGTCCAAGCTCACCGTGAACCTTGGCGTTCGTTACGAGTGGAGCACTCCCTATAACGAACGCTATAACCACATCGAATTCAGCGATTTCACCGGCAACACCGGAGTCAATCTCAATCTCAGCAGCGCGCAAGCCGCTTTGCAATCGGTTGGATTGAACTTCCCTTCGTCGGAGCCGTTGTACGGCACAACTTTGTTTCCCACTTCCAGCATGAGAAGCGTTCCCGTCTATCGCAAAGATATTGGTCCGAGGCTGGGCTTCGCCTATGGATTCGATTCGAAGACCGTGGTGCGCGGTGGTGCGGGTATTTACTTCGGAATGAGCCCAGCCACAAATTTCCAATATCCTGGCACCGCTTTTACCAAGAACGCCACCATGTTTTTCACCAACAATAATTTTGCCAGCCAAAGCGCGACCCTGGAAAATCCGTTCCCCTCCGGCTTTACCGGCCCACAGGGCACCAAGTACGGCGCATTGGCCAATTGGGGTTACGCCGACAATAACGACTTGGGCACAACCGCAGCCAGGGATGCCGATATCTACCAGTGGAATCTGGGAATCCAACGCGAGTTGCCCAGCCAGATCGTCCTCGGCGTGGACTATGTCGCCAACAGGAGCACTCATCTGCCCTGGTCCGGCACCAACAACCGCGATTTCATCCCGTCGTCTTTGCTGGCTAAAATCTCGGCGGCCGTAACTCCCACCGATCCAACTTGCTCGGCAGACAGTTGCGTAAGTAACTTTCTTCAGTCGCCGGTGGCCAATCCGTTCTTTTCCAAGTTCAATCCGCCTTGTCCTCCGGGTCCATGCTTTAATGAACCCGATTCGCAATACGGCAACCCGACAATTCCTTTGGGATATCTGCTCAATCCCTATCCCCAATTCCCCGGAGACTTCGAAGGCCTGATGCTGGAGCAAGCCAGTTCCTGGTACAACGCGATGCAGGTCCGCTTTCAGAAACGCACCACGCATCACGTGAGCTTCGAAGGCAGCTACTCAGTTTCAAAGAACACCGACGATTCCTCGGCGGGCCGGAACAACTGGGTGGGATCGCTGGGCACAGGCGTCCCGCAGCAACTAGACCGTCTGAATTTGGAGCACTCCATCAGCGCCAATGACGCGCCCCAGCGGGTCGCTGCAGCCGTGGTCGTGGACATGCCCGTCGGCCGCAACGAATGGATTGGCGCCAATATGAACCGCGCACTCGATGCGGTTGTCGGTGGCTGGTCGATCGCGACCCTGATCACCGAGCAATCGGGCCAGCCCATGGCGATCTCCGATTCCTTCGGACGTCTCGCGAATGGCAGCCAGCGGCCCAATGTCGTTTGTTCTCAGCTGAAGAGTGGAATGAGCATGAGGGAAGTAGCGCTGAACTGGCAACAGAACGCGGCGGCGGAAAGCAACGGCCTTCCGCCCGTCGCCGCGTTCTTTAACTCCAACTGCTTTGCCGACCCCGGCGACCAGAACCCGGGCAATGCGCCACGCTACTTTCCCGGCCTGCGGGTCAATGGCATTCACGATGTCGATCTGAATCTCTATAAATCGTTCGTGCCCAAAGAAGGCACGAAAATTGAAGTGCGGGCGGAGATCTTCAACCTCGCCAATCATCCCCGCTTCGCCGCGCCGGACACAGGCTATGGAGATAGCACGTTCGGGACGATTAGCTCCGATGCGGCGGGATATTTGCCCCGTTACTTCCAGTTCGGGGTACGCTTCGAGTTCTAAACTGCGGCTCTCGAGCGAGGAGACCGGCTCTAGTCGTTGTCCGGCCTCTGGCGTTCGCTTGCCCGCATTCCCGCGCCGGACGAAACCGCCGATTCTGCCTGCTTCTTCTGCCAGTCTACTTCAGCCAGGACCGTGATCGCTTCCAGTTTCTTTTTCTTCAAGCGGGCATTGATTGAGGGAAGTTGTTTTTCCGTCGCCTTCTGAAAATCCGCGAGAACATCTTCCAGTTCGTGTCCCAGCGACTCCGTCCGCGCTGCTTGATAATCCGTAGGTTTGCCGTCGTAGCCTGTGATCGCACCATAAAGCTGTCCCAGCAGCTCGCGGATGCGTTCTTCGCCGGTAACCATGCCGCCTTCCTTGGTGGCTACGATCTTCGAACGCAGGGCGTCACAATCCGTTGCCAGCTGTTGCAGTTGCTTGCGCAGTGGATCTTTTTCGGAAAGCTTGGCTGCCCGCGCATTAGTCGCGTCGCGCACTCCTTCAATGGCCTCGACTCCGTAGGTCATGTGTTCCAGCAGCTTGTAAACCTTCATCGAAAGATCAAACTGCGCTTTGCGTTCCTCGATGGAATATTTGGCCCGCGGATCGATCGCAATGTTCAGTTGTTCGGTGTAAGTCTGATCTCCTCTGGTCAGCTTTACTGTGTAAACGCCGGGCAGCACTCGCGGCCCCTGCGCCGCTTCAAACAATGCCGACGCCGCCGGCGCAACCGCGGGAGGCTTCACGCGCATGCCCCACCCGGCCCGGTTCAATCCGCGATGCTTGCTACCTGGAACCGTATCCACTAATTTGCCGTTCTGATCGAAAATCTCGATCTTCAAATCGCCAAAGATATGCCGGCTCTTCTGGTAGTAAGTAATCTGTGCGTCGAAAGGCCGGTTTCTTCCATGGAAAGTCTCATCGCCTTCCGGCCATCCCCCGCTCACATCAAAATATTGGATCGCTGGCCGGCCCGGAATGAGCGCAGCATCTTTGCTCATCAAATCTGGCGTCAGAGCGCGCAACGGCGAAATATCATCCACTATCCAGATTCCCCGTCCATGGGTGGCGAGCACGAGGTCGGATTCCCGCGCCTGTACCGCGATATCGTCCACCGGCACGTCAGGGAAATCTGTGCCCCGGTACTGCGCCCAGCGCTGCCCGCCATCCACCGAGATCCACAACCCGAACTCGGTGCCCAGAAAAAGCACATTCCGGCTCACCGTATCTTCTTTAATCACATGGGCGAATCCGCGCGCGCCACTTCCCTGCACCGGAAGTTCCGTCCAGGTCTCTCCGTAGTCGCTAGTCTTGTAAACATACGGTTTCATGTCGCCAAATGTATGCCGGTCGAAAGTGGCATAGGCGGTCGCTTCGTCAAAGCGGCTGGCCTCAATCGTCGAGACCCACGAATTCTTCCCTAATCCAGGAACGTTTCCCACCACGTTGGTCCAGGTCTTCGCCCCATCCCGCGTGATCTGCACGTTGCCGTCGTCGGTGCCGACCCAAATAATCTGCCCGTTCTTCGGCGATTCCGAAATGGAATAAATCGTGGTGTACATTTCAGCCGAAGAGTTATCGACCGTCACCCCGCCCGACTCCTCCTGCTTCTGCTTCTCCGGATCGTTGGTAGTGAGATCGGGCGAAATGCGTTCCCACGACTGGCCGTGATCGCGCGAACGGAACAGGAACTGCGCCCCAATGTAGATCGTTCCTTTTTCATTGGGGCTCATGTGAATCGGAGCATTCCAATTGAAGCGCAATTTCTTTTCCCCGTAATTGGGCCAGGGATGCAGGTCGCGGGTCTCATGAGTGAAGCGATTGACGCGCCCAATCTCTCCACCCTGCGCCTCGGCGTACAGATAATCAGGGTCGGAGGGATCTTCGAACATCCAGAAGCCGTCGCCGCCATACATGTTTTCCCAGTTGGCGTTGGCCACTCCGCCGGGATAGGAGGAATAGCCCACCCATGAACTGTTGTCCTGCAATCCGCCATAGACACGATATGGGTCGGCATTGTCGGTGCTGACGTGATAAAACTGCGAAACCGGCAAGTTCATCTGGTGCTTCCAGCGATTACCGCCGTCTTCGCTGCGCCACAGGCCGCCATCATCTCCGGCGATCACAATATTCGGATTCTTGGCATCGATCCAAACATCGTGGAAGTCACCATGCGCCGCATTGGAAACCACGCTGAAGCTTTTCCCGCCGTCGGTGCTGACGATAAGCGGACCATCGGGTTTGAATATCTTGTTTTCGTTTTGTGGATCGACGATCAGATTGCCAAAATAAAATGGGCGCCACACCATGTTGTTGCTGGCGTCCAGTTTGGTCCACGTCGCTCCACTGTCGTCGGAGCGATACAGTCCTCTTCCTTTTTCCGCTTCAATGTTGGCGTATACAACCTGGGGCTTCGAGGGCGCAACCTGCACCGCAATGCGGCCATACGGTTTCGGGGGCAGGCCCTTGGCGTTGCTATCGTTGATTTCGCTCCAGTGAGCGCCGCCGTCGTTAGATTTGAACAACCCGCTGCCCGGCCCTCCTGAGCGGAACGTCCAACCTTGCCGCCGGAAATCCCACATCGCGGCGTATACGGTCTTCGGATCCTGTTTGCTCCGCGAAATCATCGCGCAGCCGCTCGATCCATTTGCTCCCGCCAGAACTTTCGTCCAGCTCTTGCCACCGTCGGTGGTCCGGAAAACTCCGCGTTCGTCGTTGTCGTCCCACAAGTGCCCCGTGGCACAAGCCAGCACATCGTTGCTATCGCTCGGATTCACCAGTATTTTGGCAATGTGTTCGCTGTCCTTGAGTCCGACGTTTGTCCAATTTTCGCCGCCATCGGTGGACTTATACACGCCATCGCCAATTGAGACACTGTTTCGCATCCAGGCTTCGCCGGTTCCCACCCACACGATCTTTGAGTTCGACGGATCAATCGTCACCGCGCCAATGGACTGCACATCTTCCCGATCGAACACCGGCTTATAAGTCGTGCCTCCATTCGGCGACTTCCACACGCCTCCGCTGGCCGCGCCCACGAACACGGTAATCCGTCCGTTCTCTTCCACCGCATCCACCGCGGCGATCCGGCCGCTCATGGTGGCTGAACCGATATTGCGCGCCGGCAATCCCGAAATCGTTGCCGCATCATAGCGATATGGCACTTGCGCGCCCGCCTGGGCCACCGCACCCAACAGCGCAACCACTGCGAACCATCGACTCAACCGCCGCTGAACTCCTCGCCGTGGAACTCCTAGAGATGCGACCTGTGCATTCATGTTTTTCGATTCCTCTTCCCGCCAAAATTTCGCTCTCACCCGCACTCGCCATCGGAGAAAATCAATTCCGATATAAGCTAAGCGCGCTACTTACTTCTTCTCAGCAGCGGGAGCCGAACCCGCCTTCAACGAAGCGGGAAGCGCAAAATCCGTAGGATTGATCGTCACGTTCGCCTCCATCTTCTGCACCGTATTGGTCTGGGCGTCGGGATTATTCTTAGGTCCGCTCGAAAGCGAAAAAGGAAACATCGCCCCAGCCACAGGCTTGTAAGACCCGAGATCGACTACGTGATCCTTCACCGAGCCACGAATAAACTCCTGTATCTCCTTGCGGATCTCGATAAACGTATCCGGATCCAGATAGTCATAAATGATGTCGCCATTCTTCAGCGTCACCTTGAGCCGTAGTGCGTCATCTCCATCCACCACGTCGTGGCCCAAAAATTCCACGGTGCTGCCCTTCTCTTTGTAATCCACCAGCGGCCCATCGAAGTCGGCGTCCAGCAGCAAATCCCGCAGGTCGTCTTCGCCCATTAACTCCGGATCTTTCTTTCCTTCAAACGGCTGGATTTGCCAGCCGGTCGTGCCGTCATAAGCCTGCACCGCTGTCATGCCCTGCAACGAGAATGTCTCTCGCACCAGGTTGGGCCGCGCGTTCTCCTGGCCTACGGCGGCGGTAAATCCATCGCCTCCCTCGAACTTGCCGGTCATGCGAAGGCTCTTGATGGCCTTGATTTTCTCCAGCCCCCCGCGGGCCTGGATATTCTTGGCAATCAGTTGGTCCGCCGTTTGGGAATAGCAAAATACAGCGCAGCAACAAACCGCTATCAGCACAATCAATGCGTGACGCATCGCGCTAACTCCTGTTGTATGATGGACTTTGAGATCCCGCGAAGACGGGGAACGAATACCTTACTCGGTAGTAGTACTCCTTGCCAAGCTGCATGCTGGGCAACTGACTGCAGGATTCACTTTCAATATTTACTTGCCCTTTAAATTATCGTTGCCCCGGATGAATTCGGCGACGTTGTCGTGGATCATTTTCAGCGAGGCTTCGTGGGCATAAACCATGTGTCCGGATTCGTAAAACTTGAATTCGATATTCTTCTGCAGATCCAGCGGAAGTAGTAGTCCTTGCCAAGCTGCATGCTGGGCAACTGACTGCAGGATTCACTTTCAATATTTACTTGCCTTTCAAATTATCGCTGCCCCGGATAAATTCGGCGACGTTGTCGTGGATCATTTTCAGCGAGGCTTCGTGTGCATAAACCATGTGTCCGGATTCGTAAAACTTGAATTCGATATTCTTCTGCAGATCCAGCGGAATCGGCAGGTGTTCCATCTCATAGACGCCTTCGTAGAACGGCGTTGCCAGATCGAAATATCCGGCGTTCAAAAGGATTTTGAGCTGCGGGTTGTACTTCATCGCGGTGGCGAGGTCGAGCATGACGTTCACCGTCCCCGGAAAGGCAAAACGGAACGCCGGGAGGCTTGTGCGTAAAACTCCACCACCGGAACAGTTCAACTTCCGGTTTGTATTCTCTGTTCTCGCCATACTTCAGATCTTTCCGTACGTAATCGTTGAATGCGGAAACGTATGCTGAAGAGATCGCCGCCGATTGCGGATCGTACTCGGCCTCTTTGCTCAACGGATCGAATGTGGGTCCGGAAAAGCGCGTATCCAGGCGGCCGGTCGTGAGATCGCTTTCGTCCAGCAGGTTCTTTTCGAATTCTCCGCCATTGATACGCAAGTCTGCCCTCTCGATGTAGGCGACCGGAAGCCCGGTGTATTCATGAAGCTTGGCGGCGATGGCGTGGCGCTGGTCCGCCGGAAGCGAAGAGCCGGCCTCAAGCGCCAGAGCGTAATCGTTCATTGCGAAGTGCTCGACCTCAGTTAGCAAAGGCGCGAGTTCCGGATGCTGGTCTGGCAGCTTATGGTGATACCACGCGGTTGCGGCATAAGTAGGCAGGTTAAGTTGATACGCTATGTCGACACCAGGATTGAACTCGGGCGAATCCGAATCGAGCGAGAAATTCAGGATTTGCGAAAGAAGTATCACGCCGTTGAAATCCACATCGCGCTCGGTTTCCAGAATATTGCTGAGCACGGCGGATCGCGTCGTGCCGTAGCTTTCGCCGAAAAGATACTTTGGCGAATTCCAGCGGCCATACTTGGAGAGGAACTGCGAAATGAAATCGCCAAAGGCCCATGCGTCCGGATCGACGCCATAGAACGCCTTCTCCTTATCCTTTCCGGCAATGCGGCTGAACCCGGTGCCCGGCGCGTCCACAAAGACGAGATCGCTCACATCGAGCAGGCTGTAATCGTTGTTGACCACGGAATACGGCGCGGCGGGAGTATGCGTATCGTCGGCAGTCACGACACGCCTCGGCCCGAACGCTCCCATGTGCAGCCACACACTGGAAGAGCCAGGGCCGCCGTTGTAGAGAAAAGTTATCGGCCGCGGCGCGCCTTTATTATCCGATTTGAAATATGCCACGTAGAACATGCTGGCCTCGGCGGGCTTGTTCTTATCATCCTTGTCGGCATTCTGCGGAACATCGTCCCATCCCTTTGGGTGCACGACGAGCGTGCCGGCGACCGCATCGTAGTTGATCACATTGCCGCCGATGGTGACCGATCCCTTGCTCGCCTGCTCTTCTGGTTCGAATTCCTCAGGGTGGGCAGGTTCCGTTTTGGCTGGTCCAGGCTTGGTGATCGGCGTTTCCTGTTTTACCTGCGCAAAAACAAATGTGAACGGAAGAACGACAGTTGCGATGGTGAGCGGGAGGAATCTATGTCTGATTCCGAAGACGGACGTTCGCATCAAAGTATCTCCAATGGGATGGAAACGAGTTTAATCTTTTAGAATGCGAACGCCAATTTATCACGTTTCTCGAACGGAAGAGCACAGAGCATCACGCCCCGGCCGCTAGGCAAGCGCCAGATTCAGATTCTCAATAGCCTCGTCGATTTCCCCGGTGTCCTTATAGCCCACCGTGACGCAATCGACTCCGGCGTTCCTGAACGCGAATCTCATCGCCGCCCTGCGATCTTCGCGGTTGAACGTTCCCTCACCCACCAGTTTCATGCTGATTACGCCCATCCCCGCCTTGCGGCTCTGCTTGATATGAGTGACCACTTCGCTCACGTTTCCCAGTCCGTCGGTGTTGTAATCCTCGGCATCCATTCGTGTGCCCTTGTGGTTCACCCGGATCATGGCGATGTCGAGCCATTTGTTCGTGGGAACGCGGCGCAACGCCGGGAGCCCATGCACCGACGCGCCGTGACTTACGATAACCTTCTTCGATTCCGCTTCCAGAATTCCATCCTGCCATCGGATCGTGTCCGCAGGCCACGTCGCCGTGTGTTGCCAGTGCAACAGCATGATGTCGAAGTAATCGGTATTTGCGAGTTTGCGCAGCTCGTCGAATTTCGCCTGCGGATCTTCACCCGGCCGGGTCGTAACCTTCGACATAAGCCGATAACTGTCGCGCGGGATGCCCTTCAGCGCCACTCCCAGCATCTTGTGCATATCGGTATAGGATTCAGCCGTCTCGAAGAAGCGAATACCATGGTCATACGCGTAGCGCACCAGCCTCGTAAATCCCTCTTGTCCCAGGTCGCGCTGTACTTCCCCGCTGAAGCTTCCCGTGCCAAATGCCAGCCGCGTGACCTTGACGTCCGATTTCCCCAGCGTGATCCAATCGGTTGCGGTCGCCCGTCCCGCTGTGAGCGGCAGAGTTCCGGCAACGGCAAACGCGCCGGCAGCGAGCCCGGTCTTTAGAAATTCGCGTCGAGTGAAGTGAGGCATTATTCCACCTCCAATGTGCAGAATGCTATCAGTCTAAGGCACCCGCGATCCCGCTTTCAACTGAAGACGTTGCCACGGAATATCGGTCACGGATGCTAGGATTTCTGGAGATGCGTACTCGCCTTTCTTCTGGTTCGCGAAACCGAATTCGCCTTCTAAGTCCGTCAACTGGGCTGAGAGTCAAATGTTCGACCCAGGCGCAGCGGAGCCAATCGTGAGGCGCGGTCCGGCTCGGGCACGCCGAGGGAAGCAAACCTCAAAGTCGGCTCCCACCAACATCGTCCGCTCGGGGATTAAGCAGAGCAAGTTGCTCTTCTGCACACTGCTCGCGCTGGCAACTATCGCTCTCTATAGCCCCGTGATTGGCCACTCGTTTCTCGTCTTGGACGATCGCGACTACGTCACCGCAAATTCCCACATCCACCGGGGCCTCAGTTGGACCACCCTCAAGTGGGCGTTCACCTCAGCCGAAGCAGCCAACTGGCACCCTCTAACCTGGCTTTCTCACGCACTCGATTACCAACTCTTCGCCTTAAACCCCGCGGGCCATCATTTTGTCAGCGTGCTGATTCACGCACTGAATGCCGTCTTGCTGTTTCTGCTGTTGGCGTGGCTTACGAAACGCGTGGGACCGAGTCTACTGGTTGCAGCCCTGTTCGCATTTCATCCCATCAACGTGGAATCGGTGGCCTGGATCGCCGAACGAAAGAATGTTCTCAGCACACTATTCTTTCTTTTGGCAATTGCTGCCTATGCCTGGTACGCCCAAAAACCAGGGCTGCGCCGCTATCTGTTGATGGCCGGGTTGTTTGCCGCCGGACTGATGGCCAAGCCCATGGTCATCACCCTACCCTTTGTTTTATTGCTGCTGGATTATTGGCCGCTGGAGAGAATGCCGCTCGACGAAATCCCGAGCGACGCGGCCAGCACGAAAGGAACAAACCGCGTCGCGTTCTCCACATTGCTGATCGAGAAAATTCCCCTGCTTCTTCTCTCGGCCGCGAGCGCGTGGCTCACACTCAAGGCCCAGCGGCCCGCAGTCCGCACCGTCGCAGAGCTTCCGCTCGCTCTACGCGTCGAGAATGCCGTCGTCGCTTACGGCCTGTACCTCTGGAAAATGCTCTGGCCAGCGCAACTGGCGTTCTATCCCCACGCCTTAACTCTTCCCGCGTGGCAATGGATTCTCTCCTCTCTCGTCTTGATTTGCATCACCGCCGGAGTAATCGTCTTTCGCCGGAAGCGCTATCTGCCGGTTGGCTGGTTCTGGTTTTTAGGCACTCTAATTCCCGTCATCGGCCTGGTTCAAGTTGGAGAGTACGCCATGGCCGATCGTTATGCCTACATTCCGCTGATCGGAATCTTCGTGATGATTGCCTGGAGTCTTGCGGATTTAGCCGATGCAAAAGGCGTCCGCACTATATGGCGGATAATCCCGGCACTGTGCGTTTTGGCAGCATTGGCCTTCGTCACCACTCACCAGATCAGTTATTGGGACAGCGATTACGACCTGTGGTCGCATACGCTCGCGGTCGCCGAGAATCCCTTAACACTGAACGCCATCGGCATGGCCCTCATGCACCCCGACTCCGAGATGTCGCGCCTCGATCTGGAGAATTTTGGTTCAGAGCAGAATCGGATGGACCAGGCCCGCCAATATTTCGAGCGCGCATTGGAACTGCGCCGGCCCCTGGCACAACAAAATTCCAGCGCATATCTGCCGGACATGGCTCGAACCTTGAACAACCTGGGGAATCTAGATCGACTGCAGCATCGAACCGACGACGCCCGCCACCACGGTGAGGAAGCTCTTAATATTTACCGCCAGCTTGCACTGCAGAATCCCGACGCCTACTTACCCTACCTCGCTGCTGCCCTGAACAATCTCGGCGCACTGGATCGAATCCAGAACCGTACGGACGAATCTCGTCAGCAGTATGCTGAGGCGTTGAGGATCGACCGCCAACTCGCGCAGCGGGATCCCGCCAAGTACTTGCCCAACATGGCCATGACGCTCAATGAATTCGGCCTGCTTGACACCGCGCAGAATCAGATGGAGGAAGCCCGCCGGCACTATACGGAAGCATTGGCGATCGACCGTCAACTCGCGCAACAAAGTCCGTCCGTATACCTGCCCGACTTGGCTATGACGCTGACCAATTTTGCGCGGGTGAATGCAATGCAGAACCAGATGGACGAAGCGCGCCAGCACTATGAAGAGGCACTAAAGATCCACCGGCAACTGGCGGAGCAGAACCCCGCCGTCTACCTGCCCGACCTGGCGATGACCCTGACCAACTTAGGACAAGTGGATCAACTTCAGAATCGCATCGAACAATCCCGCGCTCACTACGAAGAAGCCCTAAGCCTCTTTCAGAAGCTGCTTCAAAGTGATGGCCGATATCGCGGCGAAGTGTCGAGACTCGAAGCCAGCCTGCAGCAACTCGAGAACAAAGTTCCGGAAAAATAGCTGGAATCAACTGCGACGCGGTTACAAAAAAAATAACGTTTCACGTTTGAGTTAAACCTTGCGCCACGCATAGGTCAGGCGTATCGTCCGCTTAGGGCTCCCATCCGCTAACTTCACAAATTGGCGTATGGGCCGGCGGCTTCTGCGCTGGCACGGCTTCTGTTGTGTTGCTCCTTGGGCCGAACATTTGGGCTACATCTCTTGGGCCGAACCTCTAGGGCAGTGCTTGGGGTCATCCACTTTGGGGGACGCACCTGAGATGGGCTTGGTTTTTCCCATCACTTCCGTCAGGTGTCGTCCCCCTCCACTCGATTGCCGGAACCAGCTTTTCTTCTCCGGCCCGCTCAGGCAAGGTCGTAGCGATCAAGATTCATAACCTTGTTCCAAGCCGCCGCGAAGTCCTTCACAAACGACTCCTTCGAGTCGTTACAGGCATAGACTTCCGCGAGTGCCCGGAGCTGCGAGTTCGAACCGAAGACGAGATCAGCGCGCGTGGCCGTCCACTTAGTTTTGCCTGTCGCCCGATCACGCCCTTCATACACGCCTTCCGAAATGCCTTCGACGCTATTGGAGGGCTCCCACTGCGTCTTCATGTCGAGCAGGTTGACGAAGAAATCATTCGTCAGCGTCTCCGGCCGATCGGTGAAGACGCCATGTTTGGTCTGCCCGTAGTTCGCGTTCAAGGCTCGCATGCCTCCAATGAGAACCGTCATCTCAGGGGCAGTCAGTGTCAGCAACTGCGCCCGATCCACCAGCAGTTCCTCAGCCGACAGAACCTGTCCGCTGCGGAGATAGTTGCGGAACCCGTCAGCAATCGGCTCCATTACGGCGAAGGAATTCACGTCGGTCTGCTCCGGCGAAGCATCCGTGCGTCCAGGTGTGAAGGGAATCTTCACGTCGTGCCCAGCCCGCTTAGCCGCTTCTTCAACGGCCGCGCAGCCTCCCAGAACGATCAGATCAGCCAGCGAGACCTTCTTCCCTTTGTTCCCGTTAGACTGCGAGCTGTTGAACTCCCTTTGGATCGCTTCCAACTTCGGCAGAACCTTCGCCAGTTCGGCCGGCTGGTTCACTTCCCAATCCTTCTGCGGCGTAAGGCGAATGCGCGCCCCGTTCGCCCCGCCGCGCTTGTCGGAGCCGCGGAATGACGCTGCCGATGCCCAGGCCGTCGTCACCAATTGGGAAATCGACAATCCCGACTTGAGGATCTTCGCCTTCAGCGCAGCAATATCCTGTTCTCCAATCAATTTATGATCCACCGCGGGAACAGGATCTTGCCAGATCTGAGGCTCTTTTGGAACCAGTGGGCCAAGGTAGCGCGGGATCGGCCCCATATCGCGGTGCGTCAGCTTGAACCACGCTTTAGCAAATGCATCGGCGAACTGATCCGGATGCTCGTAGAAGCGCCGCGAAATCTTTTCGTAAGCGGGATCGAAGCGCAAGGCCAGGTCGGTAGTCAGCATCGATGGCGCATGACGCTTCGCAGGATTGTGCGCATCCGGCACCGTGCCCTTGCCTCCGCCATTCTTCGGCGTCCACTGATGCGCGCCAGCCGGGCTCTTGGTTAGCTCCCAATCGTACTTGAACAGATTGTCGAAGAAGTTGTTGCTCCACTTCGTCGGAGTCGTCGTCCAAATGACTTCCAGCCCGCTGCCGATCGTGTCCGCACCGCAACCTTTGCCAAATTTATTCTTCCACCCCAGGCCTTGATCCTGAATATCGGCGCCTTCTGGTTCGTTACCCACATATTGAGAAGGAACAGCAGCGCCGTGGGTTTTACCAAACGTATGACCGCCGCCAATGAGCGCAACTGTTTCCTCGTCATTCATCGCCATGCGCCCGAACGTTTCCCGAATGTCCCGCGCTGCGGCAATAGGATCCGGCTTTCCATTGGGTCCTTCGGGATTCACGTAGATCAAGCCCATTTGCACCGCGCCGAGAGGATTCTCAAGATCACGATCGCCGGAGTAACGCTCGTCCGCCAGCCACGTGCCCTCAGGTCCCCAATAAATCTCATCTTCCGGCTCCCAAACATCGGCGCGACCGCCTCCGAAACCGAATGTCTTGAAGCCCATCGACTCGAGCGCGACGTTGCCTGCGAGAATCATGAGGTCGGCCCAGGAAATTTTCTTCCCATACTTCTGCTTGATCGGCCAGAGCAACCGGCGCGCCTTGTCGAGGTTCACGTTGTCGGGCCAGCTATTGAGCGGCGCGAAGCGCTGCTGCCCAGACCCGGCCCCGCCGCGGCCATCGCCGATGCGGTACGTGCCCGCGCTGTGCCACGCCATACGAATAAAGAGCGGCCCATAGTGGCCAAAGTCAGCCGGCCACCACTCCTGCGAGTCCGTCATTAAGGCATTCAAATCCTTGATCACGGCATTCAGGTCGAGCGTCTTAAACTCTTCCGCGTAGTTGAACTCCTTGCCCATCGGATCGGACTTCGGCGAATGCTGATGCAGGATGTTCACGTTGACCTGATTCGGCCACCAATCAACATTCGTGTGAGGTTTTCGCGCGCCGTGGGCTACCGGGCATTTTCCTTCGGGGGTGGTGTGTTTGTCCTTGGCCTCAGGGGAAACGCTCCCCGATGAAGTTGCGAGTGTATTTTCCATATGTTTTCTCCCTTCAAATCATGGCTTGATACTGCATAAGAAAACTACTTTTTGGCGCTGCACCGGCGGCAAAGGCCAAAAACCTCCACCACGGGCTGCGTCAGGTCAAATCCATCAAGAACTTTCCGGGATAACTTTTTGAAATCGAAAAAGTCACCCTCGATGTCCTGCACTTTCTTACAGCGCGAGCATACGAGGTGATGATGCGGTTCGAGATTGCCATCCACCCGCAGGGTGGATGCATGGGGCGAAACCTCCCGCAGCAACCCGCACTCGATGAAAAGCCGCAGATTGTTGTAAACGGTTGCCAGAGAGACGGATGGAATGCGGCGCCGGACCATGGCGTAAATGTCCTCCGGAGAATAGTGCCCGTGAGAAGCGATGACGGCCTCATAGACCACCTGACGCTGGTGCGTCACCGCCAAACCGTGCCTCCCCGCCAGTTCACGGAACTGTACATGGGTCATGCGCATAATTATCGGATGAGAACTATTATAAAACGATAGAGGGCCGTGTACAACGGAAATATTTCCCGTGACCTCGAAGAGGTCGACGCCTTCTATTTCATACCATTTCCGATTGCGTCTAGATCGGCAATTAACTCCGGCGGAATTTGAAGCGACGAAGCACGAAGATTCTCGCGAAGATGCTCGCTGGAAGATGTTCCCGGAATCACCAGGATATTGGGCGACCGCTGAAGAAGCCAGGCCAGCGCAACCTGCATGGGCGTGGCATTGAGGCGCACGGCAACGTCTGACAAGGTAGCCGACTGAAGTGGGGTGAATCCGCCCAGTGGAAAGAATGGCACGTAGGCGATGCCAGCGCGACCAAGATCATCAATGAGAGCATCATCGGTTCGGTGCGCGAGGTTGTAGTGATTCTGTACGCAGACGATCGGAGCAATCCGCCGGGCTTCTGCGATCTGCGTGGGCGTGACATTGCTCAGCCCGATATGACGCACCAAACCTTCTTGCTGAAGCTCGGCTAGAACTGTCAGCGGTGCCTCGATCGATCCCTCGGCCGGCTCATGAATGCTCAACATGCTTCGCAGGTTGACCACATCGAGCACATCCAGGCCGAGATTGCGGAGGTTGTCGTGAATCGCCGCGATCAGATCTTCCCGCGAGAAAGCCGGAATCCAAGAACCGTCCTCACCGCGCCGGGCGCTGACTTTGGTGACGATGACTAGGTCGTCGGGATACGGAGCCAGCGCTTTCCGTATGATCTGGTTCGTGATATGGGGACCATAAAAATCGGCGGTATCGATGTGGTTCACGCCGCTGGCAACAGCTTCTTGCAGAACAGCGATCGCTCCATCGACATCGCGGGGAGGCCCCCATACCAACTTGTTACCATCTCGCCCTGCGAGTTGCATCGCGCCGTAGCCCATGCGGTTCACCGTCAGCGACGTGCCAGGGAGAGTGAAGCTGCTCGCGAGGTCGGTCCGTTCAGTCATTTCGCTCCTCCTGGAACTGCTCATTATTATTTGTAATGACCAAAACTAAAGAAACTCTCCCGACAGGATTTGTCGCCGCAATGCGGCACACCTTGTGCCCGCGTGAACCGTCTCGATTGCCGCAGCTCCCGCCTAGTCCGATCACCACGGGAGCGTTCCGAGTTTTGCGTGAGTGAACGTACCTGTCGGACCGTCCGGGCCGAGCAGCGCAACGCGCACTGCCTCCGCGGCACCCTCCTCGACAGTCTCTGTCCCGGCATAGTTGTTGAGGTTAGTCTTGGTGAAGCCAGGGGAGACGGCGTTGACCTTGATCCCGGTCGGCTCCAGCTCGATCGCCATGGCGAGCGTCATAGCGTTGAGAGCTGTCTTGGACGCAGGGTAGACGGGGCCGAAAATCGGGCGCCAGGCGCAGGCCGGATCTGAATTCATTGTCAGCGAGCCAACGCCGCTCGACACATTGACGATCCGGGCCGCCGGCGCCTCGCGCAGGAGCGGCAACATCGCCTGATAAACGGCGAGGACGCCGAACACGTTGGTCTCCCACACCGCGCGCACTTCATCGAGAGAAACGTTGCTCGGGCGAACCGTCTTGGCGTAATCCGCAATGGACTGCCCAGGCAGCTTGCTCGTGTTCGAGATCGCCGCGTTGTTGACGAGCACGTCGAGGCGGCCAAACTCCTTGCGGATGCGCTCTGCCGCGGCGGCGATCGAAGCCTGATCCGTCACGTCGAGTTGAATCGCCCGCGCATGCGGCCCAATTTCCCCGGCTGCAGCCTCACCGCGCTCCAGATTGCGCGACCCGACCAGCACCGTGAATCCGTGCGCCACGAGATCCTTTGCGATCTGAAGACCGATTCCTTGATTAGCCCCAGTGACCAGGGCGACGGGTTTGTCCTGCATAATAATCTCCTTTCTTGCGTCGATATGCGGTCACGCATTAGCCACGCGAAGCAATGGCAGCGTCCGCAAAATGTTCGAAATAATTCATCGCGTTCAGATCGGCGATGAGCCCGGGACCCGTTGGTCGCCATCCCAGTCTTTGCTGCGTCAGCGCGCTGGAAGCCGGAACGTCGTGCCCCACGAAATGCGCGAGCCAACCAAAGTGCCCGCCTGCCTCCTCGGGAGACTTGGAGACAACCGGCACCTTCAGGCCTCGGCCGATTGCCTCAGCGATCTCGCGCAGTCGCACGCCTTCTTCGCCGACCGCGTTATAACGGGACCCAGCCGAACCCTTTTCCAGCGCCAGCCTGTAGAGATTGGCGGCATCGAGTCGGTGTACCGCCGGCCAGCGGTTCAGTCCGTCGCCGACATAGGCGGAGACGCCCTTCTCGCGAGCCAGATCTATCATGTAGGTGACGAGTCCTTGCTTGACCGGATCGTGGACCTGCGGAAGCCGCATCACCAAAACGCCCACGCCACTCGCGGCCACCGAAGCTGCTGCCTTTTCCGAAGCGATACGGGGGATCGGGGAGTTGGGCGCATCTTCCTCCGTCGTGAGCCGGCCCGGAGTGAAGGCAATCGCAGTCCCGGAGGTGACGATCAAGGGCCGCTCAGAACCAGCGAGCGCGCCACCAAGTGCCTCGATAGCGCGCTTGTCTGTCTCACAATTAGCCTCGAACTTCGAGAAGTCGTGGATAAACGCGGTGTGAATCACCCCGTCTGCGGCCGCTGCACCGCTGCGAAGGCTTTCCAGATCTTCGAGCGAACCGCGATGCGCCTTGGCGCCAGCGGCGATAAGCGATTTGGCGCCCGCATCTGAGCGCGCTAGACCAAGCACCTGGTGACCAGCGTCGATCAATTCGCGGACGATCGCCGCCCCAATGAAACCTGTAGCTCCAGTGATAAAAACTCGCATATTCTTTTCCTCCTAAGCAATTTGTGGTTCAGTCGATAAAGACGAAGGGATCACTCGACTTGCGAGCCGAGTCAAAACCTTTGCCGTGAGCAGTCGCCATTCCCGGCTTGAAGCGGGCAGACGATCGATCTCGGTCAGCTCTTGCAGCCATTCTTCCGCCGAGATCTCCGCCTGTTCTGACCCGAATAGCTGCCTGACGGCGTTGAAAAATGCTGACAGTTCTCGCTCGGCCATTGTGATGAAATCGGCACAACCGGAGCCTGCATTCTTCGACGGTTTATAACGAGTGAGTGAATTCATATTTCTCGCCTCCCGTAGCCGCGGAACCTGCAACCGCTATTGACAGTCCGCCGCGTTCCTACTAAAACGGAGAGTGTCTCCGAATCAATAGATAAGATAACCGGAGACTTCCTCCGGTTGCAACTTTTTTATATGGCATCCAAAAAGAAGATTGTTCCGCGAAAACCCCGCACCGACGCGCAACGGAACCGAGAGCGCATTCTGGAAACGGCGAAGCAGGCGTTTACTCAGTCCGGCGCGAACGCCAGCCTCGATGACATCGCGAAAGAGGCCGGCGTCGGAGCGGGAACTCTGTATCGCCACTTTCCTACCCGGGACGCACTGATCGAAGCGGTCTATCGCACAGAGGTGGAAAAGTTAGCCACAGCCGAGCGTAAATTCGCGGCGGAGATGTCTCCGATCGAAGCACTGCGAGCGTGGATGCTGTTGTTCGTGGATTACATTGCGACCAAACAGATCATCGCCCCCGCATTGAACGCATACGTCGGAGGGTCTTCGAAGCTCTTCGAGAATTCACGCGGTCAGATTCAAGGAGCCATTGATTCGCTGGTGCAGCGCGCTATTAAGAGCCGCGACATTCGTAGAGATCTGGAGCCATTCGATCTGCTCCGCGCACTGATTGGCGTTTCCCACGTAGCTTCCGGCCCTGACTGGCGGCAAAGCGCCAGAAGACTCGTGGACATACTCATCGCGGGTTCGCGGCCGCTTCCGCGAGCAGCACGTCCCAGCCCTTTTATTGACTAAGAACCCTCGCCTCCATAAGATGAACCGACTAGAAAGCTGACAACTGCCCATGATCGGCCGGACCGTTTCCCACTATCAAATCGTCGAAAAACTTGGCGGGGGCGGCATGGGCGTTGTCTACAAAGCTGAAGACACGCGCCTGCACCGCTTCGTGGCCCTCAAGTTTCTTCCGGACGACGTCGCCCGCGATCCCCAGGCGCTGGCCCGCTTTCAGCGCGAAGCTCAGGCCGCATCGGCTCTCAATCACCCCAACATCTGCACTATCCACGATATCGGCGAGCAGGATGGCCAGGCCTTCATCGCCATGGAATTCCTCGATGGCGTTACCCTGAAACACAAAATCGCAGGACGGCCGATGGAGACCGAGACCATCCTCTCACTCGCCATCGAAATTGCTGACGCCCTCGACGCCGCCCACGCCAAAGGCGTCGTCCACCGCGATATCAAACCTGCCAATATTTTCATTACCGAACGCGGTCACGCCAAGATTCTCGACTTCGGCCTCGCCAAAGTAAACTTGGCTAACGCATCTTCGAGTCAGGTCGGATCCGCGAACACTATGACCGGTCTGGATGATCCGCACTTGACCAGCCCCGGCTCAACGCTTGGCACCGTCGCGTATATGTCCCCGGAACAAACCAAAGGCAAGGAACTCGACGGCCGCAGCGATTTGTTTTCCTTCGGCGCCATGCTCTATGAGATGTCGACTGGAACGCTGCCTTTCCGCGGAGAAACCTCCGCCGTCATCTTCAATGCGATTCTCGAAAAGACCCCGGTTCCCGCAGCCCGTCTGAACCCGGACCTGCCGCCGAAACTCGAAGATGTCATCAACCGCGCCCTGGAAAAAGATCGTGAACTCCGCTATCAGAGCGCCAAAGAAATGCGCTCCGAGCTGATGCGCCTGAAGCGCGATACGGATTCCAGCCGGCAAGTGGCAGTTGTCAGTTCTGACGTTAGCTCCGGTGCTGCCGCCTCCAACTCTGCGCAAGCGGCCAGCAGTTCCACTGTTGTCGCCGTTGCCAGGCAGCACAAATTCTCCTTCGGCGTCATCACCCTGGTCGCGGTTCTGCTGGTTGCCGCCGCCGGCTACGGAATCTACGCCCTGCTTTCCCGCAGCCGCCCGGCGCCGTTTCAGAATTTTTCCGTCAGCAAGATCACCGAAACTGGCAAGAGCACCCGCGTTGCCATTTCTCCCGACGGCAAATACATCCTCAGCGTCATGGCCGATAACGGCCAGCAAAGCCTGTGGCTGCGCAACGTCCCAACCAATAGCAACACTCAGGTCGTACCGCCCACGCCGATCAGCTATATCGGTCTGAGTTTCTCTCCTGACGGCAACTACCTGTATTTTGTCCGCGACGCGATCGGTAGCAACTCTTTCCATTATCTCTATCGCGCTCCCGTGTTGGGTGGTACTCCCGAGAAGCTCATCACCGACATTGACACCAACGTGTCGTTCTCTCCCGACGGCAAAAAGCTTGTCTACTCCACCGGAAACTCCCCCAAAACGGGCGAATACCGGGTCACGATCCGGTCTTTGGACTCCGGCGAAGAAAAGCAGCTGGCTACCGGTCCCATGAACGAGCAGCTCTGGGATCCCGCCTGGTCTCCGGATGGCAAAACCATTGTTTGTGTAGTTTCCCAACCGGGTAGTGCGCTCTCCGGCCTGGTTGCCATCGATCCAGAAACCGGCAAGCGCAACTTATTCATGACCGCGGACAGACTCTACTTCGTTCAGCCCAAGTGGCTGCCCGACGGCAAAGGACTGCTGGTGATGGGCCAGCTCCCTTACGCCGCGCAGCAGCAGATTTTTTTCGTTTCTTTCCCGGACGGAAAAATCACTCCGGTCACGCGCGACACCAACTCCTACGTCGATCTCAGCCTGTCTGCCGATGGCCACACCGCCGCCGCCGTCTTGCGGCAAGCCCACCTGACCCAATCCGTGATGGCGGTGGGCGCTGGCAGTTCCCAGCAGCAGCCCTTCGGCAATGGATCGTTCAACGATATGGTTTCCTGGACGCGCGATGGCAAGCTCTTAATATCTGCGGCCGGCGGCGGACTGACGCTGTTAAATCTGGAATCCGGTTCCGAAACGCCGTTCGCCTCCCAGGTCCCAGCCACCAATTTCGCCCGCGCCTGCGCCGACGGCCATGTAGTCTTCTCTGCCCTCGATCCCAAACGAAACGGGCTGGGGATCTTCTTTGCCGATGCCGATGGAAACAATCCCAAAGAAGTCACCACCGGCAAGCTCGATTCTTTCCCCGCCTGCACTCCCGACGGCAAGACTGTGCTCTACTCCGATGCCGACAACATCCTGCAGAAAGTTTCGAGCCAGGGCGGCCCTTCGCAACAGGCATCTGACCGTCCCGTGTTCAGCCGCATCGCCATTTCCCCAGACGGAAAACTAGCGGTCTTCGTTACCTCGCTGCATAACGATCCGAAAGAGAAGCTGGCGCTGCTCTCCCTTGATTCAACCCAGCCCGATTCAAACCAGCTCGTCTCAAACCAGCCCGCGCGCTTTTTGGAATTCGAACGCCCTCGCGTGGAGTTCGCTTTCAGCTACACCATCGGGTCGATCGCTTTCAGCGCCGACGGCAAAGGCATCGTCTATCCCATACGCAGCGGCGATACCGACAATCTGTGGCTCCAGAATCTTGACGGATCGCCCGGTAAGCAACTGACCGATTTCAAATCCGAGTTCATCCGTGACTTCGATTACTCTTTCGACGGCAAACAACTCGCCATCATCCGCGGCCACCGCGAAGCCGATGTCGTGCTGATCCGCGATTCGGATAAGTAGACCGCGCCGGTCAGATCGGAACATCACTGGATTCTGCGTTCGTGATCGACCTGCGTTTTCTGTGCCGGTAACTTGGCATTCGCCCCGCCGCCGCAAGGGTTCGCGAGATCTAATCAAACAACACAATATCGTACACTTCTAGACAACAGAAGCGTATCTCCTATACACTTGCGAGTTCTGTCCCAAACCAGTGATTTTTCGAGGGCGCAATGCGCAAGGCTTATCTGTTTATTGCAGCGGTTGGTTTTCTGCTTTCGTCATCCTTAACCTTTGCTCAGACCCAAGCCCCCGACCCCTGCGCCAGCGGCCACGAGTTCGCCACCACCGATTGCGCGCTGACCTGGCACGGCATCACGCTCTACGGTGCGTATGACGTCGGCGTCGGCTATGTGAGCCACGGCCTGCCGGAAAACGGCTACAACTACGAAGGCGAATCTCTGGTAAACCGAAACGGTTATCAACATCGCTTCCTCGTCGCGCCGAATAACCTGTCACAAACCGGTCTGGGCATCAGGGGCAAGGAAGAGTTTCTGCCCGGCTGGTCGGTTGTCTTCAACGCTTCCACTGGCATCAATCCGCAGTCCGGCCTGCTCGCCAACGCTCCAGCCACTGACACCGTCAACAATGGCCTACCCCGAGGCAGCTACTCGATAGCCATCGATGGCGCGCGGGGAGGCCAGCCCTTCAACGACGAATTCTATGGAGGTATATCGTCCGCGCATTTCGGCACTCTGACCTTCGGTCGTCAGCGCGCTCTCGGCACCGACGTGATGCTCCTTTACGATCCAGCCGTCGGCGCCTACGCCTTTTCCTACATCGGCTATAACGGCACGATGGCTGGCGGCGGCGATACCGACGACACCCGTTGGGACGACGCTCTGAAATATCGCCTCATCTATGGCCCGGTCCATTTCGCCGCGATGTATAAATTCGCCAATGGTTCTGCCGGCTGCTACTCGACCTCCGCAACCTGGACGGCAGCCACCTGTACGCCGGAACAGGCGCACAACAACGCCTATGGATTCGACCTTGGCGGAAACTACGGCAAGTTCTTCGCCGACGTCGTCTTCCAGCATTACAACCAGGCGATCAGCGTATTGAACCCCTTGCTGGGGGCTCAAAGTCCGACCCAGCCCTATCAGTCGACCACCGATAGCATCAACACAAACCCCATCACCGGGACCAACGTGATCGACCCGAACAACACCGTTTATGGCATCGTGACCGACAACAACGCAGTCATGCTCACTGCCAGGTACACGTGGAACCGGCTCAAGTTGTTCGCCGGCTACGAATACATCTGGCAGAACAATCCGGCGGACCCGTTGGGCGTCGGCGCCTCGGACCAGGGCGGTTATTTCATGAGCGGGGTTGAAGACAACAATCTTGATTCTGAAAAGTTGGTGCAGATCTGGTGGACGGGCGGGAAATACGCCATCGACAGCAAAACCGACCTCACTGTCGCCTGGTATCAGCAGCGGCAAAATGACTTCCGTGTTCCGCAGACCTGCTCTCCCGCGGCCGGCTTCCGCAGTTCTTGCGCGGGCAACCTCAACGAGGGGTCGGTCTATGCGGATCATCACTTCACCAAGCGTTTCGACGGCTTCGCCGGAATTGCGTATTCCTACGTGAACGGCGGTCTGGGCATCGCCATTCCTCACGGTCCCGGTGTCCCCTACAACTACAACAGCAATTTTGCTCCAACCATCGGCGGTCGCTTCGCCTTCTGATCTCGATTTTGATTGGCGCAGCGCGTCAGTGCTAGTCCCCATCGCAGCTTCACGGATTCAAGAAACGGTATTCACCGATCAGATTTTTCTTCACACTTCTGTCTGCATTCTTCAGGTATAATTCGCGGCACTCAGGGCGTGAAGGATTGCATATCTGGGTGACCTGGCACCAAGTACAGGAAAATCGAAAAAACGCAAGCTGACACGGGCAGAAGAAGACGCGTGTTTGTGTTCACGTGTGCTCTCCCGGCGTTGGTCACTTTCTCGGGGGCTATATCGATGATGCGAATCCATCAGCAGGCGAGCGGCAGGCGGCACCAGCGGTGGCAATTTGGTATTCGATGTGAGCAGGGAGCAAGGCTTGCAATCTATTTGTTTTCCTTGTTGGCTTTCCTCGCCTCTGGCGCGGCGGCGCAATCCGCCAGCCAGCTGAATGGCAGTGTCACCGACTCGTCTGGCGCGGCGGTTGCCGGCGCGAAGATTACGTTGACCGACGCCGCCACCGGATTGCAGCGCTCGACAAACACCAACAAAGCAGGCTTATACCAGTTCCTCGATGTCCCTCCGGGCAGCTATCGGCTGGCCGCAAACGCGACCGGCTTTGCGACCTATTTAGTGTCGAATGTCACCCTCGTTGTCAGAACGCCCTCCACCATCGACATTCAGCTTCAGATCGAGGGTGTGAAGACCTCGGTAGAGGTTGAAGCCCAGGCGCCGCTGATCAATCGCACCGACGCATCCCTCGGCAACACACTCGAAAACGATCAAATTTCCGAACTGCCCATTGCCGACCGCAACGTAGTTCAGTTGTTAAGCTTGCAGCCCGGTGTAGCCTACCTGGGCAATCAGGTGGATGCCGACACCGACACGCGCAGTGGCGCGGTGAACGGCTTGCGCAGTGACCAATCCAACGTCACGCTCGATGGCATCGGCGTCAACGACCAGAACAACGGCTACGCTTTTACCAGTGTCCTGAACGTTCCTCCCGACTCGGTCGAGGAATTCCGCGTCACTACCGCCAACTCCAATGCCGACTCCGGCTACTCCAGTGGCGCGCAGGTCGCGCTCGCAACCAAGAGCGGCACCAACAGCTTTCATGGCTCAGCTTATGAATACAACCGCAACACTATTTTCAGCGCCAACGACCCGTTTTTGAAAGAGTCCCAGCTAAGCAGCGGCGAATCCAACACGGCCCCAAAGCTGTTGCGCAATGTGTTCGGCGTCACCTTCGGAGGGCCCATCAAGAAGAACCGGCTCTTCTTCTTTGCCAATTACGAAGGGCGCCGCGACGCTCAGGGAACCAGCGTGCTGCGGGACGTGCCCAGCACAGAATTGCAAAACGGTGTTCTTCAGTACCTGTGTCAAGATCCTGCGTCCTGTCCGGGAGGCAGCGTCGTAGGTTCCAACGGGCAGACCTACCCGGTGCAGCCCGGCTACTATGCGCTCGCGCCAAAGCAAATCCAGGCCATGGATCCGCTTGGAATCGGCGCCAACCCGGCGATCGAAAGCGTGCTCCGGCAATATCCAACCGCCAATGAAAATGCCGGCGATGGTCTGAATACGCTGGGTTACCGCTTTTCTTCGAACGCCGACTGGGAGCTCAACACTTATATAACCCGGCTCGATTACCACATCACAAGCAACGGCTCGGAAAGCTTGTTCTTGCGCGGCGAGACGCAAAATTTCAAGGAGCCGGGGCAGCAGCAGTTTCCCGGCCAGTCCGCCGCAACAACACTATTGGATGACAGCAAGGGTTTAACTGTCGGACTCACTTCGCTTCTCTCACCCAGGCTCATCAACGATTTCCATTGGGGCTACATCCGCCAGGGTGGACAGAACGCTGGCACTTCTCAAAATCCGGCAGTTCTGCTCTCCGGGCTCGACAATCTCGTGCCCTTCACTCGCTCCACTACTTTCTTTGTGCCCATTAACCAATTCAGCGACAGTTTGAACTGGACCCACAAGAATCACACGTTTGAATTCGGCGGCGATTTATTTCTCATCCGCAACAATCGCTCCAGCTACGCCAATTCCTTCTCTGACGTTCAGACCAACCCGGTTTATCTCAACACGGGGGGAATCGCCAACACGCCCAGCCCTCTGGATCCGGCTAACAATGGCTATCCGGCGGTTGATTCGAACTTCGGTCCGAACTATGACGCCGCGACTGGCATCTTGTTGGGAATTTTCGCCGAAGGGGACGGCATCTATAACTTCAACCGCAACGGCACCGCGCTGGCCCAGGGCGCGCCCATCAACCGCCGTTACGCGATCAACGACTACGAGTTCTATGGGCAGGATGCCTGGCGGATGACGCCTCACCTGACCGTCACTTACGGCCTGCGCTGGGTACTGGAAGCTCCGCCGTACGAAACGAACGGATATCAAGTCTCGCCTTGCGTGCAAGCGGCAAGCGGCGGCTGCAGCAATGAGAACCTCGCCGACTGGTTCAACGACACCGCGAAATTAGCCTCGCAGGGCTTGTCGGCCAACAGCGCCGGGGAAGTCTCCTTCATCCTTGGCGGACCCAAGAATAATGGTCCAGGACTCTGGAACTGGGACCACCGCGATTTTTCGCCCCGCATCGCCGTCGCTTGGGCGCCTGACACAGGCGATGGCTGGCTCTCAAAGATTCTGGGAAAGAGAGACCAGTTGTCGATCCGCGGCGGCTACAGCATCACCTACGACCACTTCGGTGTTCCCATCGTGAATACCTTTGACCAGCACGGCTCATTCGGACTCTCGACCGATCTGGGAAACCCTGCCGGTGTGGTGACGGCCGCCGATGCTCCGCGCTTTACCTGCCTCGTTCCCGGAACATCCGGCCAATCTTGCTTGCCTCCCGCCTGCCCGAATCTGAACAATGCGGGCTGCCTGTTTGGACCAACCCCGTCTGGCGCATTCCCAGTAACTCCTAGCAACAGCGCCTTTGCCATCAACTGGGGGCTCGATCAAACTCTGAAGACCCCCTACGCGCACGTTTTCAATTTCTCGCTGTCGCGCCAAATCACCTCCCGATCATCGCTCCAGGTGGCTTATGTAGGCAGCATAGGCCGGCGTCTGCCCATGCAGGTCGATCTGGCCATGCCTGCCAATCTCACGGATCCTTCCAGCAAGACGACGTATTTTCAGTCAGCCACGAAGCTCTCGATGGCCGCGGCTAACGGCACTGCTGTCAACCAGATCCAACCGATTCCATTCTTCGAGGATATCTTTCCCGGCTGGAAGGGAATGAGCTCGGGCACGCTCACCGGCCAGGGATTCGGCTGCGCAAATGGCAGCATGCCTGCCAACGCGTCGGCCACACAAGCCATTTATGAACTCTGGACGTGTTTCCCACATAACGAAACTTTCTCTCTGTTTCTAATGGATTTGCCCAGTTCCATTACCGGAGTCACGCTTCCGAACAGCAAGAACGGTCCATATAGCTTCTTCCATGATCAGTTCGCTTCCCTCTACGCCTGGCGCAACATCGGCACTTCCGACTACAACGCGCTGCAGGTGACTTACAACGTCCGCTGGGGAGCGAACCTGCAAGGCCAATTCAATTACACATTTTCGAAATCGTTCGACGAAGCCTCGGCAGCCGAGCGCGTCGGGCCTTACGAAGGAACCGGGGGAACGGGCGATGACCTCAACGGCGGCGGCATTGTCATCAACTCATGGGACCCGCTGGCTCTGCGCGGACTTTCCGATTTCAACGCCTTCCACCAGATTAATTCGAACCTGGTTTATCGTCTGCCCTTCGGCAGAGGCCAGGTGCTGGGAGGTGGGGCGGGTCCGCTGCTCAACGCCTTGATTGGCGGGTGGCACGTCTCCGGCGTATTCCGCTGGACCAGCGGCTTCCCCATAACCATCGACAACGGTTTCACGTGGGCCACCGACTGGAACATCGAAGGCGATGCCGAGCCCAACGGGCCGGCTCCGGTCGCGTCCAATCCCAAAAATGCCGTTGTCAACGGCGTCGGTATTGGCCCGGACATTTTCAAAGATCCAACCGCGGCGGAGGCCGCTTTCCGCCCAGAGTGGCCCGGCGAATCGGGGGTCCGCAACAACGTCATCGGCGACGGCATGTTCGATATCGATACCGGCGTGAGCAAGGATTTCTCTTTGGGCGAGCGGGATCGGCTGGAATTCAGTTGGCAGACGTTCAATGCCACCAACTCGGTGCGCTACGATGTGCGCGCCGCTCAGCCCTCGCTCTCCTACTCACCATCGGAGTTTGGTAAATACGTTTCCACACTGACCACGCCTCGCTTCATGCAGTTCGCTTTGCGCTTCGTCTTCTGAGGTTGTGCGGTTATGCTTGCGCCAGCAGATGTCGGAGATAGGAACGCCGCGTTACACGAAGAAGGTCTCTGGAATCAGAGACCTTCGTGGGCCTTCACCTTCTTCGTGGTCTGAAGCCTCTGGCTGGAAAACTGAACTGGAGCCACTGAGCCAGCGGGAAAGCACCTTTACGGCTCCTACGTGCCGTATCCCACACACTGCCGAGCCATTGCGGGCGAGTATCGTCCGGTGCAATCTTCAATGCCGTAACTCTTGATTGGTTTTGCTCAGGTCACCGACATGGCCTGAGCTTTTTTGTCTTAGTGCCGGGACAATACGCCATTGTCCACCGCGATAGTCCCCGCGGAGAATGACGAATCGGCGCTCCGATCGTCGGCTGGGTGGCCAACCGTTTCGGTCCGCGCTGGTCGCAGAGCGCCATGCCTCGAATTTTCAGGCACTACTTTTCCCCACTTTTAACCGTCCTGTAATTTTCATGTCGTAATATCTGGATCGTCTGTGGGGGACCCTTCCCTCCCTTCGGAAAGGAAAAAAACTATGCGTCAACTGATGTCTATCTGTCTTATTGCCGTCATTGCCGTTGGCCCGCTAGCCACGCCAGCAGCCTTCGCCTCGGATTTGAAAACCGCTACACCGATTAAACACATCGTGATCATCTTCGGAGAAAATCATATCCTTTGATCACTACTTCGGCACCTACCCGAACGCGCTGAACCCCAGTCAAGAACCGCCATTTCATGCACTCCCCAACACTCCCAGCATCAACGGCCTAACCTCGGCCCTGCTGAACAACAACCCGAATCTCAACCCGGCTAACGGCTCCGGCGCCGCTAATGCCTTCCGGCTCGATCGCTCGCAAGCTTTCACACAAGATATGAGTCACGACTACATGCCGGAACAACAGGCTTTCGACGGTGGGGCCATGGATTTGTTCCCGCTGTATACCGGCTACCCCGGCCCCCCGCCCGACCAACTCGGCAAGCAGCCAGTGCTCACCAACGGTTTGGTGATGGGCTACTATGACGGCAACACCACCACCGCGTTGTGGAACTATGCCCAACACTTCGCGATGAGCGACAACTCTTACAGCACGGACTTCGGTCCTTCCACAGTGGGTGCCATCAATCTGATTTCCGGCCAAACCAACGGTGTCGTGAACTCCACCGGGGGTACGGGCGCCTATATCGGAGATGGAAACGGCGGATATACCGTGATCGGCGATCCCGATCCTTACGGCGATGTCTGCTCCGGCTCAGAGACCGCGCAGATGGGCGGAAAGAATATCGGCGATCTGCTTAATGCCGCCGGCATCACCTGGGGATGGTTTGCCGGAGGGTTTAACCTGAGCATCGTAAATCCCAACGGTACCACCGGATGTAATCGCTCCTCGGGTTCGCCGGTTATTACGGCGGGACTACAGCAGGATTACGTTCCCCATCACACGCCCTTCCAGTATTACGCCTCAACCGCGAATCCAACCCATGCCCGCCCAAAATCGGTGAAGACCATCGGCCAATCCGGCGATCCTGCCAATCACGATTATGACGTCGATGACTTTTTTGCCGCTGTTTCCTCGGGCAATTTCCCGGCGGTCAGCTTCCTCAAAGCCATCGCGATTCAAGATGCCCATCCCGGAAATTCCGATCCCTTGGATGAGCAGCAATTCGTAGTGAAGGTAGCCAACTTCCTGCAAAACCAACCGGATTGGGCGAGCACCGCGTTGGTCGTACTCTATGACGACTCTGACGGTTGGTACGATCATCAACTCGGCCAAATCGTCAATGGATCGAACACCTCTGCCGATGCTCTCAGCGGTCCGGGAAACTGCGGCAGTGGCGCCAATGCGCTGCCCGGCGTCAATCCAGCCACTGTGCACGCGCAAGGCCGCTGCGGATACGGTCCGCGGCAACCGCTCCTCATTATCTCGCCTTGGGCCCAGCACAATTACGTCGATCACTCGGTCACTGACCAGACCTCGGTCATCCGCTTCATCGAGGACAATTGGCTTGGCGGTCAGCGCCTCGGGCAAGGTTCCTACGATCAACTCGCAAACTCGATCAGTTCCTTGTTCAATTTCAACCAGAAGATAAGTACCACGCCGTACATCCTCAACGGATCGACAGGCGAACCCGCAAACTAACGCCACTTTGAGCAATCCGAAATGGCGACAACAGAGTAAAGATAACGGCAGGGCGGTGGGTCTTCTCACCGCATTGCCGTTTCTCTACCCACTGCGCCAGAATGTATGTTCGTGATTACTCGGCGACACTTCCTGCAACGGTCGGGCCTGTTGGCGGCAACACTGTCGACAGCAAAAAGTCGTCTTCTAAATGCCGCTACTCAGCGGCCGGCCATGGCGGCAGCGCTCGACGTCAATACTCTGCCGCAATTTGTCGATCCTCTTCCCATCCCGAAAATTGCCCAGCCTCACGGATTTCGGCCCAGCCCTGCCGATCCAAAAAAGAATGTTCCCTTCTATCGCCTCCAGGCCCAGGCAACCAGCAGCAAAGTTCACCGCGATCTGCCGCCCACCAGGTTCTGGAGTTTCGGCCCGTCTGCGCCCGGTCCCACATTCGAAACCCGCGCCGGAGAGCCCCTGCTGGTCGAGTGGGTAAATGCCTTGCCCAACCAGCATTTCCTGCCCATTGACCGGACCATTCATGGCGCCGAAGCTGATAAGCCCGCGGTCCGCATGGTGGTCCACATGCACGGCGCGAAAACCGCACCAGAAAGTGATGGCTATCCCGAAGATTGGATTGTGCCCGGAAAATCCTCGCACTACTTCTATCCCAACCAGCAGGATGCCTGCATGCTCTGGTATCACGATCACGCTTTAGGCATCAACCGCCTCAATGTCTATGCCGGAATGCTGGGAGCGTTCTTCATTCGCGACCGCGTCGAAGACGAACTCAATTTGCCCAAAGGCAAATACGAGTTGCCCCTCATTCTCTTCGACCGCCTGCTGACGCGCGACGGCCAGCTTCTTTATCCCATCTCGCTGGTCCCAGATGCCCCGTGGGTTCCGGAGGTCTTTGGCAACGCCATTCTGGCGAACGGCAAGCTCTTCCCGTATCTGGAGGTAGAGCCGCGAAGATATCGCTTGCGGCTGCTGAATGGCTCCAATGCCCGCACCTACAACTTAGCTTTTTCCAACGTCGATGCCCATCCCAACAACAATGCGCCATTCCATCAAATTGGCACCGACCAGGGATTGCTGCCTGCCCCGGTTCCGCTCACGCACCTGGAAATTTCGCCGGGGGAACGCGCCGATCTCATCGTCGACTTCAGTGAGCACCGCGGCGCCAATCTCATTCTTAAGAGCGATGCGTTCGTCGTCATGCAATTCCGCGTCTCCTCACGGAAAGCGGCCGAGACAAGCTCATTGCCTGCGGCCCTGCGGCCAGTGCCGAAAATTCCCGAATCGCAAGCCGTGCAAACCCGCTTGCTCACCCTCGATGAGTATGTGAATGACGCAGGCAATCCCGCCATGCTGCTCCTGAATGCTTCTCACTGGAAAATGCCGATCACAGAAAAGCCGGTGCTCGGGTCGACCGAAATCTGGACGTTTATCAATCCTACAAACGACACTCATCCCATCCACCTGCATCTGGTCCGCTTCCAGGTCCTCGACCGGCGATCCTATGAACCCTGGCAATTCCAAAACAAGCGCGAGTTGCATTTCCTGGGACCGCCCCAACCTCCCGAGCCCGGCGAGGCCGGCTGGAAAGACACGGTGCGAGCCTATTCTCGAATGGTCACGCGAATCATCGTCCCTTTCACCGGATTCACCGGACGCTACGTCTGGCACTGCCATATCCTCGAACATGAGGACAATGAAATGATGCGTCCTTACGAAGTCATCCCCGCGCACGGGTGAGCAGCATCGCCCAGTTCGGCCGCGACCGCGATAGAACGGCCATTCGTTGACTCCGGGATGGCACCCCCGTAAGATGAATCGACCCAGAAACCATCCTTCTCCCGAATGATCGGCCAGAACATTTCGCATTACCGCATCGTAGAAAAGCTCGGCGGCGGCGGCATGGGCGTGGTTTACAAAGCCGAAGACACGCGGCTGCACCGTTTCGTCGCCCTCAAGTTTCTGCCGGAGGAAGTTGCCCGCGACCCGCAGTCGCTGGCCCGTTTTCAACGCGAAGCGCAAGCGGCATCCGCCCTGAACCATCCCAACATCTGCACGATTTACGATATTGGCGAGCAGGATGGCCAGGCCTTCATCGCCATGGAATTTCTGGATGGCGTGACGCTGAAACACCGCATCGCCGGGCGTCCGATGGAGACCGAAACCGTCCTGTCTCTGGCCATTGAAATCGCTGATGCCCTCGATGCCGCCCATAGCGAAGGCATTATTCATCGCGACATCAAGCCGGCAAACATTTTTGTCACCAAGCGCGGACACGCCAAGATTCTCGACTTCGGCCTCGCCAAACTAACACCGGCGACGGGAACGGCAGCGACCGGGGGAGAAATCGACGTTACCGCCGGCGTCAGTCTCGAATATCTCACCAGTCCTGGCACCGCCATCGGAACCGTCGCGTATATGTCGCCAGAGCAGGCCAAGGGCAAAGAACTGGATTTGCGCACTGATCTGTTTTCTTTTGGCGCGGTGTTATATGAAATGGTCACCGGCACCGTGCCATTCCACGGAGACACGGCGGCCGTCATTTTTGACGCGATTCTCAATCGCGCCCCGTTACAACCTGTACGCTTCAATCCCGATTTGCCCGCCAAGCTGGAAGAGATCATCAATAAGGCCCTCGAGAAAGACCGGGAGCTGCGCTACCAGCACGCCTCCGACATCCGCAGCGACTTAAAGCGTTTGCAGCGAGACAGCGCCTCCGGCCACCGATCCGTGGTCCAGACGCAGGAAGCAACAGAAAGCTCGGCACATCAGAGCGCAGCCTCCTGGCAGACACCAGCGGGCGGCAGTGTCCCAGCCGCGGCCCACTCCTCATCTCCTCGGGTCTCATCGTCGCCCGTGACGGCAAGCGGTTCGAGCGTGAGCGCGGTGGCGCGGGAGCACAAATTTGGACTGGTGGCTATCGTCGTGGTGGCCGTGGTTCTGCTCGCCGCCGGGGGCTTTGGCATCTATTCTCTGCTCAGCCGCAGCGGGCCAACCCCGTTTCAAAATTTCACCATCACGCAAATCACGAATACAGGCAAAGCCCTACAGGCTGCCATCTCGCCCGACGGCAAGTACGTTTTGAACGTACAGGACGATAATGGGCTGCAGAGCTTGTGGCTGCGTAACGTGCCAACGGGCAGCGATACGCAGATCGTCCCTCCCGCCGCAGCGGTCTACCATAGCCTGATTTTCTCGCCGGATGGGAACTACGTTTACTTTCGAAAAGCTGGCCTCAGCACGCAGAGCGAATGGGATCTTTACCGCACTCCGGTGCTGGGCGGCACACCGCAACTCGTTCTCCGCGACCTCGATACCGGGATCACATTCTCGCCCGACGGCCATCGCATCGCCTATGCACGCGCCAATGATCCCGAAGTGGGCAAATATCGTTTGCTCACCGCCAATGCCGATGGCAGCGACGAAGCCATCCTGCAAATCGCCGCCAACGGGGTCGGCGATCTTCCTCGCGGCATGGCTTGGTCGCCAGACGGTAAAAAGATTACTTACACCCTTTTCACCATCGGCGATGTTCTGGGCAATATCAAATCGTTTAATATTGCAGCAAAGCAAGAAGAACCGTTAGCGTCATTCAAGAATGAACTTGTCTTCGACATCACCTGGCTGCCCAGCGGCCAATGGCTTCTCGCCAGATACGGCCAAAAGGGTCCGAGTTACGGGCGCTCGCAAATCGGCATGGTGGCTGGCAGCGGCGGGCAAATCCAGCCCATCACTCGAGACACGAATGAGTATGACACGCTAACCCTGTCCGCCGACGGCAAGACCGCTGCCACCGTACAGGTAAGGACCGCGTACAGTCTCAATCTGCTTCCCGGCGGCGGAGTTCAGGCAAATACCACCGTTCCACCGTTGCCAGAAGCTCAGGATGTGCAGTCCGTTGCCTGGACGGCCGATGGCAAGTTGCTCGTTTCCGACGGACAGAGCGTGCGGCAAATGAATGCCGACGGCAGCCAGCAATCCACAATCCTGAATGATCCGAACTCCTGGATCATGGACATGGCGCGCTGTGGAGATCGCTATATCGTTCTCGCCTGGTCGTTCCATGGAGGCACGAACCAGGCTCATATCTGGCGAACCAATGCCGACGGTTCGAATCCCACGCAACTCACCAACGGATATTTTGATCATTCTCCAGTTTGTTCCCCGGATGGAAAATGGGTCTACTACTCCGATGTGGTCCCACACTTTTGCAAGAGAGTGCCCCTTGCAGGCGGCCAACCGGAGCCAGTGCCGGCGAGCGACGTTCATGGCATGTACGGATTTGGCGCCGGTGAAGCTATTTCGCCCGATGGAAAGCTGCTGATTTTCAATGCCGATATAAGCGGCCCGAATAGCGTAGCCCTCAGCAAATTGGCGCTGGTAACTCTGGATTCAAGCTCGCAGTCCTCTCCCACCTTGTTCCAACCCGATCCTCGGATAGCGACAGGAGGTGGGACTGGTTTCACCAACGCGATGGCCTCCACCCCCGACGGAAAATCCGTGGCCTACATCGTTCGCGATCGAGGCGTGGATAACATTTTTCTGCAACCACTCGACGGTTCACCCGGACACCAGATCACCAACTTCACTTCCGAACACATCGCCGAATTTCGATGGTCGCCGGACGGAAAAACCCTCGCTGTAGCTCGTGCCCAGAACACCTCCGACGTGGTCCTGCTGCGAGAGAAGTAATCGATGATGGAAAAGCGATCGTCGCCAGGTCGATCTTAAATATTGCGCGTATCGTTCTTCTCTCATCGTTCTTTTTCTCATCATTCTTTTTCTCGGGAAGCTGTGATTAACTCGGATCCGTCGTTTCGAGCGCAGCGGAATTGCCAGTCTTTCGGGCAATTCTGCGGAGTCGAGAAACCTGCTTTTGGTTCTGCTGCACTTAATCAGAGTGCCCGCGTGGCCACCCTCACGGTGAGTTGTTCTTTCGCAGCCGCCGCTGCTTGCTCTCCCTCATCATTTCATTTATGTCCGCAACCGGCCGTAGCTCAACCGGCCCCAGTCCATACTTAAAGCCCGGAAGCTGCGAGACAAGCTGAACGGCATGATTGAGGTCTCGCGCCTCAAGGATCTGAATGCCGCCGACCTGTTCCTTGGTTTCCGCATAGGGACCGTCGGTGGTCGCGACTTTGCCGTTTTTCCAGCGCAGGGTCAACGCGGTCTCCGAAGGCTGAAGAGGTACTTCGACAACCAGATGTCCGTTGGCGCGCAGGTGGTCGTTGTAGTCAAAGCATTCATCGAGCACCGCGTGCCGCTCGTCCTCAGTCATCCCTTCGATTTTTCCCGGCTCGAGGTATCCCAGACAGAGGTACTTCATTGATGCTCCTTGTTTCCTGTAGTGGTGCAGTTTGGCCCTTGTACGCCCCGAAGCCAGACAGGAAGCCGATCTGGACACAAACCAGTTTTGGCCGATGAAGGCGACGGTGACGAGATCCAAGTCACTGTTTCAAGTAGCGAAGCGCAACACTTCCCGATTTAAAAACAGTCGATTCAACAAGTTTTAGTCGTAATCTTTCCGGCAGGCTGACACCTTCCATCAAGCGTCTCCCTTCTCCGGCGATGATTGGCGCGACGACAAAACGATATTCGTCAACCAGACCAAGCTTTATAAGCTGGGAAGGAATATCTACACCGCCGGCTAAAATCGGTTTGCCTGGTTCTTGTTTCAATTTGAGTATTTCATCGCGAAGGTTCGTACGCACAATTCTCGTATTTCCATCTTCACCACTAGCCAACGATCGAGAAAAAACAACCTTCTTCCTGGAGACAAAGGCTTGAGCATATTCCTTATCCGCTTTTGTCGCAGACGGATCTTTTGCGACATCAGGCCAGTAAGGAACCATCAATTGATAGGTTGTACGCCCATAGACGAACAGGTCAACATCTCGGATGAGGTGTGTATAGTGCTCAAGCAAGTCTTCATCGGGATTGAATTTGGTGTGGTCGCAGCAGCCATCCAGGGTCAGGTTGATTGCGTAAATTAGACTTCTCATTGGATCGTCCTTTCTTATGTACCAGCGCTTATGCGTCCTTTGCGCAGTCCGGGTTAATGAACTTCGGTTCCGTCTGACCAGCGTTGCACAGGAATCACGAACTGCGTCAGGTGCTCCACGGGGTCGCTCACAGCAACGACGGGGGAACCCGGCAGATTCGCTCCCCAAATGGCGGGGTCGGTATCCGAATAGAAAAACATGAGGTGGGAAGGCCAGTGGGGATTGCTGTCGCCGCCGTATCCTTCCTTGCCCATCATGTAGCACATGGCCCCAGGCTCCATCGGCGGCAGCTCTTTCCTGGCGATGGCGGCCGAAATGGCTTCATTCAACTGTGCCGGCGTGCGTCCCGCCAGTCCCCACTCGGTCTCTTTGGTGAGGCGCACAAGGTAGGAACGTGCGGCTGCTGCATTCACACACATCGGAATCCGCACTTTCGGATTCCAAAAGTCAGCATCCGCGGCGGAAGTCCACCCTCGTCCCACGATACACACGAAACCATTCGTGCCTTTCACCGCTGTTTCGAAACCATGCCATCCAAGAACTATGACCTCCGCATCGCGTGAAATGGACTCCGGCGCGGCACTTCGCGCCAGGCGATTTCCGCGCTCGGTCCGTCATGAGGTATTGGTCGACGGGGCCATCTTCGGATAATTATCGTGGCATCTTGTGCCATCGCCCGATTTGCCGTACCGAGATATGCCGTAGGGAGCACGACAAGCAGTGCGAACCTTTTGATTAAGATCGAGCAAATTTTCTTTTTCCGCATCATTGTTCCTCCTGAAAGTGGGCCAAGTCCTCTTCCCGTAACGGCGTTGCGCCGGGCCGGTTACCCCGCCTTCACCACATAGTCGAACGGCCGGACGGAATTCGACAAATCGCTCAAGAAAGTTTTCTTCTTTTGCGCTTTAGAACCGTTAGTGGAAATGTTCGTTGCGCTGCCGAGTTTAGCTCGCTTGCGCTACGTCGAACCTGGGCACCCGGCGGTGGAGTAGCTACCGCTTCTACGCTTACGGAGAGGGGGAATTGGTGCGCATCAACGACTGGACTTGTGGAAGAGAAAATTCGACAGAGCGCTGGTTGGCCCAGCCTTTCGAATGCGCCAGCCCCCGTGACCGCATCCCAACCAAAACGTTCCTTTCGGCATCGGAATTTCCGGCAATGTCTTTACAAGTTCATGTCAACCGATTGAGCCTTACTTCGCTATTTTGGATAGCATCAAGCCGTTACGTTTTTCCTTGGAGGATGGGACGATGAATAAACGCAACATTATTTTCATGGCCATCACGTTGGTGGCTTTTGCGCTGATGTCTAACGCCGCCATGGCACAGAGCTACAGCGGCAATTGGCCGGTGAATGTTAAACTTCCACCCCAGTTCGCGCACACAGCTTGCCTCTCGCTGATCGATACTGGTAAGAGTGGGCAACATAACGGTTCGGCCTCGCTCTCTGGCCCGATAGCCGGTAACACTACGCTCACTGGTACTTTTCAAGTAATCAACCATCTCCTGGTGGCGACCATTCAATCCGGCAGCGACACCGGTGAAGTTGATTACCTGCTGTTCATCGCTCCCGCCGCAGACGGCGATCTCGGCAAGGGCGTTTATGAGGAGCCCGGTTTCCAGTCGGGGGCCTTGACCTTCGGCGCTAACGGAGGCTGCAAAAATAATCAATAGGAAAGGACGAAAGGCCACATCTCCCACTCGCGACGCATGCCTTACTGGGTCCGGGTGCCCCTCGATACCAGGGGCACCCGGCTCCATAGACCTCGTCCGTGGCGTCTCGAAATCGACAAAGTGTGAAATTTTTTACTACTGGCGCATCTCAGCGGCCACGTCGTCGCCGAACTTCTCTTGGATATATTTTTGGGTCTCGGGATCGAAGTCGGTCATGTCAAACATCCGGCGAACTTCGACCATCTCGTTATCCTTTCCGGGAATGCGCGATGCCCACTCCAGCGCCTCTTCGCGCGATTTCACCTGGATGATCCAGTAGCCGCCGACCACTTCCTTCGCTTCGGTAAACGGGCCGTCGGTCACTTTCGATTTTCCGTTTTTGAAAGTGACGCGCGCGCTCATCGTCGAGGGCGGAGTGAGCCCGTCGAGCGCGAGCAGCACCCCGGCTTTCCCTAGCTCCTCGTTGTACTTGCCCATTGCCTCCATGTCCTTGAGGTCTGGCGCCCATCCGGGTTTTGCGTTTACGTATTCTTTCGGAAACATAATCATCATAAAGCGCATGGTGTTCTCCTTCTCCTGTATCGGTCTCTATTCTTTAGTCTTTGGGCGGGCCGGTTGCCCTGCCTTCACCATATAGTCGAACGGCGGGACGGAATTCGACAAATCGTGCAGGAAAGTTTACCCGGCCACCCGCCCTGACACCCTCGATGGTGTGGGAGAGACTAAGCAGACTGCGCTTTACAACTGTGGCCTTGGCGTCTCGCCCCAGCCGGGGTAGAATGGAAAAATTCATGAGCCCAAAGACTCTCCAGGAAGTGGAACGAGCGATCGGAGCTCTTACGCCGCAAGAGGTGCAGGAATTATATGTGTGGCTTGAGCAACACTTTCCGCAGCCCATGGACGCTCGCCTTCTATCCGATCTTTCGGCGGGGAGTCTCGACACAGCGATTCAACGCGCTTTGGACGACCGAAAAGAACGGTCGCCTTCGGCCGCTTTAGCGCTCCATGCAGCACCACGCCGCCACCGATTTCTAGAACGAATATCTTGCCCTCCGGCGCGAAATACGCGCCCGCGCCGACCAACGTTTTTCACTGCTGAAAGCAGACCCGCGGCATCCTTCCTTGCAATTCAAGAAGGTGGGAGAGCGCCGCGGACAGGAAATATGGTCCGCTCGAATCACGTTAAGCTATCGCGCCCTGGCGATCAAACGTGAGGACGGATATTTGTGGTTCTGGATTGGCGATCACAAAACCTGTGACAGGCTGATTTCATAGGCCAAAAGCCCCACCCTTCTACTCGCTCAGGGCAGGCTTTCTCGCGTTGAACGCAGAAATGGGGCAACCCGCCACGCGAGGCGCATCCCGTGTCGTGGTAGAGTACGGAGCCGGCCCTATGTCACGGCTGTGTAAGGAGGGATAATGGCAGATAACGAGTATGAAATTTGTGGCACTTTGACCCCGAGGGGTATCCGCAGACTAATGCGCCGGATTGTAATTGGTTTGGTCTTGGTTATTGGACTTGGGATTTGGTTCGCAGTTTCGTCTTTCGAATCGGACTCGCTGAAAAACAAGGCCCGTGAGGAAGAGGATTTTGCCCTTTACTCTTGCGCGGAATTAGCCAAGAAAAATATCCGTTATCCCTCGTCCTTCGAATATGTTCATCAAGAGTACGACTCCAAGAACAAAGTGACGACTGTGCAATTTACCTCTAAGAATTCATTTGGAATGGCGATTCAATCGACAGCATCTTGCAAGACCAATGGCACTATCATGGAATTAACTTCAATTCATTCGGAAGGTGAGTAAATGGCAGAGTGTAGGGTGTCGGCGAAAAGCCCCACTTCTCGCCAAGGACGCGAGAAATGGGGCACCCGGCGAACTGCTCAACGACCTTGACGTGTATCCCTACACCAAAGAGACCGCCCTGCTCGCCGGGCAAATCGACGGGGAGCAGCACAACCGGGGCATCACCATACCATTTGCGGACTTGCTGATCGGAGCGACGGCGCTGCAAGTGCGCTACTCCCTGCTGACCGTCAACGTTCGCCACTTCCAGGTGATCCCCAGCCTCACGGTTATTCCGCTGTAGCCCCCATCGGGAAACTCACCGAACAAGAAGAGTCGCTGCGGCTTGTCTCGCTCTGGCGGGAAAATAGAGAACCGAGGCGAACTACTTCTATTTCAACTGCCGAATCCGCTCTTGCAGGAATTGCCGCTCTGGTTCCTGTTGGGTCAGCGCCAGCGCTTTCTCATAAGAAGCCCGAGCCTCGGCTGTCCTGCCTAGCCTGCGGCACATATCGGCACGGGCGGAATGCGCCAGGTAATAATTCGCCAATTCGCCTTGTTTTCCAGAAGAATCCCCCAACACCGCGTCGATATGCGCCAGACCGGCCTCTGGACCATCGCGCATGGCAATGGCCACGGCACGATTGAGCTCGACAACTGGCGAAGGCTGAATTTGTAGCAATTGGTCGTAGAGCGCAACAATCTGCCGCCAGTCGGTCGCAGCGACGGATTCCGCCTCGGCATGAACGGCCGCAATCGCAGCCTGCAGTGTGTAGGAGCCGAAGCGGCGGGACTTCTGCTGGGACGCCAGGACTTTTTCCAGCAATGCCACTCCCTCCGCAATCTGCTCCCGGTTCCAGAGCGCGCGGTCTTGATTCTCCAGCAAAATCAGCTCTCCGGTCGGAGAGGTTCTCGCGGCGCGACGGGATTCCTGGAGCAACATCAGGGCAAGCAGCCCCGTTACTTCTGAACCCATGACGTCGGGAAAGACGCCTTCTGGCTCTGGCCCGAGTTCTGTCGAATGAAGCTCGTCCGAATGGAGTTCCAGCAGCAACCGGCCCAGTCGAATCGCCTCGCCGGTCAGCTCGGCCCGCGTTACCTCCGCTCCCGCCGCAGCCGAATAACCCTCGTTAAAGACGAGATAGATGACCTGAAGCACCGCGCCCAGCCGCTCCGGCAATTCCTGCGGCGTCGGCACCTCGTAGGGAATCTGTTCCTCTCGAATCTTTGCCTTGGCGCGCACAATGCGCTGCGCCAGCGTGCGCGGAGTGGTGAGGAAGGCCTTTGCGATCTCCTCGGTGGTCAGCCCGCACACCTCACGCAAGGTGAGCGCAACGCGCGCTTCCGGCGCCAGCGATGGATGACAGCAGGTAAAAATCAGGCGCAGCCGGTCGTCTTCAAGAGCAGTCCTCTTGATTGCTGTCCGCTGCATTGGAACTTTCCGCCGAACTCGATTGCGCTTCGAGATGTCGCGCGAGCTCGTCTTGAGACGCATCAAATCTTGCCCGTCGACGCAGAGTATCGATGGCTTTGAATCGGGCCGTCGAAATCAGCCATGGTCGCGGGTTATCCGGGCACTCCACTCTTCGGCCACAGGCTCAGCGCAGCCGCAAAGGCTTCGTGCATCGCCTCCTCGGCAAGATCAAAATCGCCGAGCAAGCGGATCAGAGTTGCCAGGATTCGTCCCGAATCCACGCGATAAAGCGAGTCGAGCAATTCGCGTATCTGGTCATTTATCTCTTCGCTGGAACGCGGGGATACGACACGCTCGGACATGCCACTCTCGGACATGACCACGACATTAGCAAACCAGCGACCCCGAATCAATTTGGCAAACGGCAGATCGACACAATCGATGCAAAAGCGATCGAGGCAGTGCCCGGGCCACGACTCTGAAATCTGCGGTTCGTGTTTGGATCCATTCAATTCGGATTACTATTACTTGGTCATTGCCGCCATCAATGCCCAGCGCTGTCTTACGCGCTTCCAACTGAGGTATAAACAAACCTTCTGAAGTAGAAGAGCAAACGGAGGAAGAATGGTCAGGAGATCGATCCTGAAGATACTGATTGCGGGTGCGATATTGCTGGCCGCCACGCTGGCTGGTGCGCAAGTGGCCGGCCCAGGTTACGACATCGAAATGAGCCGCATGATTCCGATGCGGGATGGCGTCCAGCTCGAGGCCTGGATTTTCAAACCCTCCCACCTAATGGCCAAAGCGCCGGCGGTGCTGACCCTGACACAGTACGCCATTGATGGTGGGCACAGCGGCAACGCCGCCGCTTACACCCGGCGGGGTTATGTTTTCGTGCAGGTTTATGTGCGCGGCCGCGGCCGCTCGGGCGGCGTAAAGAGCGACAATCTGGGCCTGCAGGTTGGGCGCGACGGCTATGACGCGGTCGAGTGGATCGCGGCTCAGCCCTGGAGCGATGGACATATTGTAATGTTTGGCGGTTCGTTCGTCGGCATGACGCAGTGGCGCACCGCCGCTCAGCACCCGCCCCACCTTGCCGCCATCGCGCCTTATGTGCCGATCTATCCGGGATGGGACGTGCCTAACACAAACGGAATTCCGCAGGCGTGGTCGGCGGTGATCATGGGCTACACATCGGGCCGCTCGCTGAATACGGGGTTCATTGCAAACCAAAGCTACTGGGCGGGAAAGATGCTCGAACAGTACGCTGCCCTTCGCCCCTTCAGGGATCTGGACGATGCCATCGGGATTGCTCAGGATGATTGGTGGATGATTGACGATCGCGGGCAAAAGCTCTCGTTCATGAAAATGTGGCTCGACCACGTAGGCGACGAAGCCTTCAATCTCGCCGCGGAACCCAAACCTCAGGACTATGCTCGCATGAATTTCCCGGTGCTAACGGCAACCGGCTATTTCGATGACGATCAGCCCGGTGCCCTGCGCTACTACCGAAACCACGTCAACCACGCTCCGGCAGCAGCCGTGAGCCAGCATTATCTCGTGATCGGTCCCTGGGACCATGGTGGTACGCAGCGACCGACTAAGGAGATCGAAGGTTTGGCCATACCCGACGCCGCCGTCCTTGACATGGACGCGTTGCATGTCGATTGGTACGACTGGGTGCTGGGGCGTGGGCCCAAACCTGCATTTCTGCATGACCGAGTGGCATATTTTATGATGGGTGCAGACGAGTGGCGATACGCCAGCACGCTGGAAGCCGCATCCTCGGGAAAGAGTTTGAACTTGTATTTGTCCGCCCCGGAGGGAACCCCGAGGGATCTGTTCCACTCCGGCTCGCTCTCGCCAAGCCCGGCCGGACAGGAACCGCCCGCAATTGTTCTAGATGATCCGCACGAACTACCTGAACTCGAGGTCGCCAAGTACGCCGAAAACGAGGATCTGAAAAGCCAATTTCGCGGTTTCCAGAAGCGAGCGATCAGCTTTCACTCCGAACCGTTTGAGCGGGACACCGAAATAGCAGGGCAGGTGCGCCTCAAGTTGCTGGTAGAGGCCGACGCGCCCGACTTTGACCTGTGGGCCCAGATATTGATGATTCTGCCGGATGGTTCCACAGTGAAGCTCGGTGAAGACATCCGGCGCGCCCGATTCCGTAACAGTCCGTTCAAGCAGGAACTGTTGAAGCCGGATCAAATCGTGGAGGTACCTTTCGAGTTTTACTGGATGGCGCGAAGGATTCCGGCGGGCGCGCGGTTACGGCTCACCATTGCTCCGCTGAATTCGCCGAACTTCCAGAAGAACTACAACTCCGGCGCCAGGATTGGCTACGAGAAGCCCGAGGACATTCGCGTTGCGCACATCAAGGTCTTCCACGATGCCGAACACGCGAGTCAATTAATCCTGCCGCTTGCGGCATCTGTTCCCCCGTCTACAGGCCGGTGATTGTCTATGAAACGATTGTCGCTCTCGCGTGGTCGAATTCGCCGCGAATGTTCTGCGGCAGTGGCGGCACCGTTTGTCCTGGGAAGCTGTTTTCCCGGTTATTGATAGAAATTGACTCGAATCAAAGTGCCGACTGCGGTCAACGTTACGAGTTGCGAAGCGAGTTATGCAGCTAAGTTGGGGTGCTAAACTTACCGTCGATTTGCATCTCCTTTCAGAGGGCGAAGCGTGAGCGATCCGATACCCAGGGCAACTCCGCGCCACGCGAATGCCAGCGCCAGTGAGGATCCCAAGGCCGCCGTCGACCCAGACACCGGTCCGGTGGAATCTCCTGCGCCTGATCTGGGTTCGATCGGGTCCTATCGCCTGATCGGGAAATTGGGAGAAGGAGGGATGGGCGTGGTGTGGCTGGTCGAACAGTCCGCTCCCGTCAAACGGCAGGTTGCGCTGAAGATCATCAGAGCGGGCCACTATGACAAGTCCGCACTGATGCGCTTCGATATGGAGCGGCAGACGCTGGCTATGATGGATCACCCTGCCATCGCCAAGGTTTTCGACGCCGGTTCCACGGCGGAAGGCCAACCATACTTCGCCATGGAGTATGTGCCGGGCCTGCCCATCACCGAATATTGCGACGAGAAGCGCCTCACGGCCAGCGATCGCCTGCTTCTTTTCATAAAAGTATGTGAAGGCGTGCAGCACGCGCATCAGAAAGCAATTATCCATCGCGACCTGAAACCCACCAATATTTTGGTGGTTGAGCTGGATGGTAGGCCGGTGCCGCGCATTATCGACTTTGGCCTAGCCAAACCGATCTCTCAGCAACCGCCGGGCGGAACGCTACTGACGCGTGCCGGAGGGCTGGTAGGCACGCCGGGATACATGAGCCCGGAGCAGATGGATCCCCTCGCGGCCGATGTCGATACCCGAAGCGATGTCTATTCGCTCGGGGTCGTGCTCTATGAACTGCTCACGGGAGTGTTGGCCCTGGATGCGCGGCAGTGGGAGAGCAAACCCTTTCATGAAGTTCTGCGGCAGGTGCACGAAGAGGAGCCGACCAGTCCGAGCACAAGGCTCACCACAGACCCCGCTGCGGCTGCCATCGCGGAAAAAAGAAGCACGAACCCAAGACAACTGGTAACCATGCTGCGCGGAGATCTGGACTGGATCACCTTGAAGGCTCTGGAGAGAGACCGCGCCCGCAGGTTTGGCACGCCTGCGGAACTGGCGGCCGATCTCGGCCGCTATTTGCGCAACGAACCTGTCATTGCGCGGCCCGCGAGCCTGGCTTACCGGACAAAGAAATACATTCAGCGCCACAGGTTCGGAGTGGCTGCGGGCGCCGCGGCGATGTTGCTGCTGATCGCGTTTGGAGTGATGCAGTCGATTGAGTTGCGGCGGATTACGCGGGAACGCGACCGCGCCGACCGCGTCACCAAGTTCATGACCGGCATGTTCAAGGTATCGAATCCAAGCGAGGCACGCGGCAATGCCGTCACCGCACGCGAGATTCTGGATAAATCCTCCAAAGATATCGACACCGGCCTGCGCAAGGACCCGGAGCTACAGGCGCAATTGATGGAAACCATGGCACAGACCTATGCGGGCCTGGGCTTGTATAGCCGCGCGCAAGATTTGGTAGAACACGCGCGAGCAACTCAAAGCTCGCTGTTCGGAGGACGGAACCGGGAAACGCTGGCAAGCGAAAGTTATCTGGCCCAGCTCCTTCGCGCTCAGGGGCATTTACCAGAGGCGGAAAAGCTGTTGCAAAACACAATAGAGGTGCAGCGCCAGGTTCTGGGCCCCAATGATCCGGACACTTTAGCGTCGATGGATCGCCTCGGTTATGTTTATGCCAATGAAGCACGTCATGCCGACGCCGAAAGCCTGTTCCGCCAAACGCTGAACGCAGAGCGCAAAGTACTCGGCCCGGACGACCCTCAAACTCTGGGCACTTTGAATGAACTGGCGGAGAATCTGACGCCCCAGGGCCGCTACGCAGAAGCAGATCAGATCTATGGCCAACTGATCGCAGCGCAGGAGCGAACTTTGGGACCGGATAGTCCAGCGACCCTGCTTTCCATGTCACACGCGGCCGAGAATCTCGAAGAGGAGGGCCGCTTTCCAGAAGCTGAAAACCTATATTCCGACGTGATCGCCGCCCAGCGTCGCGTACTCGGGCCGGAGCATCCCCAAACTCTTAGGGCAATGATGATGCTTGCCGTCACCATGATGAAGGAAGGCCATTACGACGAAGCCGACAAGCTCCAGAGCCAGATTATCGAGATCAAGACTCGCGTGCTGGGTCCAACCCATACCTCCACTTTGCAGAGCATGGAAATGGAAGCGCTGGGCCTGAGCCGCGAGGGCCGGTATGCCGATTCCGAGAAGATGTTTCGCGACGTCATCGCTACAGCAGAGAAAACTGATCAGCCCGCCACGGTAGCGGAGGCTTGGTACAACTTTGCCTGTGCTGAGGCTGCGAGAGGTCGCCCGGACGAAGCTTTCGCTGATCTGAACCATGCCATCGAGAACGGACTCATCTCGCCGGGAGAACTTGCAGCCGATCCTGAATTGAAGTCTCTTCACACCGACCCGCGATTCGACGCCTTGGTCGTAAAGGCGCGCGGAACGATCAGCGCGAAGAAAAAGTAGGAAACGGGACGCTCGAAGAAATTCCCGTGTTTCCGGACAAACTTGAAAAGCTGGACGGTTTTGAACCGTTCCGTGAAGAGGCCTCTACACGGCGAAATTGCCGTCACTAATTCTGCTGGTCCCGTCTGTTCACTCGGCGACGCTGGGAGTAGGATGACGGCAGTGGCGAAGCCGCCAAGGATGGGTTAGAAATCTGCCCGCGTGCGGCAACCGTCATGGACGCGCTTGCTTGCCGGTCCGGGCTGACCACGACAATGCCAGCGCCAATTCTGCCGTGGAGGATATCACACGGCAGATCGAGCGAAGCAATGAGTTTGTCGCATGAGCGTGAATGTTCCGTTGCCCACAGTTCGCGCCGCTCTGGATTTGAACGCGAACAACACGACGGAAGCTCTCGAATCCTTGGAAGCGGCTGCTCCCTACGAGCTAGGTGAGCCGGAGCAGTTTCAATTGGGAACCATGCACCCCGCTTACGTTCGTGGCCTGGCATACCTGGCGGCTCATAACGGAACCGCCGCAGTAACTCAGTTCCAACGAATCCTCAATCATCCGGGCGTCGTAATTAATTTTCCGACAGGAGTCCTGGCGCATCTGCAGCTCGGCCGCGCTTATGCCATGGCTGGCGACGGCGCAAAGGCCAGGGCCAGCCGATCAGGACTTCTTCAATCTCTGGAAAAATGCCGACCCCAACATTCCGATCCTGAAAGAAGCCGAGGCCGATTATGCCAAACTGCAGCTTGGCCATTAACGAGCAGTATTTGCTGCTTATTCGCTACCCCTCAAGCTCGTTTTCCCACTTCCTCGGAGTTTCTGCTTATAAGTTTGCATTCCGGAGCATTCGATCAGTGGAATCAGAATTCAGTTCGGACTCGGATATGCGTTCTTGGAAATACAGCCGATGCCGAGAGTAGAGGTCGGGAACTCCGCGGCGATTTCCTTGACGGCACCCCTCGCGCCAGATACCATCAATCGGCCAATATGAACCAGGGTGATCCTCTCGTCGGACAGTCCCTCCTGCATTACAAGATCCTCCGCAAACTTGGCTCGGGTGGTATGGGTGTGGTGTACGAAGCTCAGGATTCCCATCTCGGCCGCCGCGTGGCCCTAAAGTTTCTTCCTCTGGATATGGCCCAGGACAGCCAGCTACTGGAGCGATTCCAGCGCGAGGCGCGCGCCGCTTCTTCCCTGAATCACCCGAACATCTGCACCATCCACGCAATTGAGCAGCATGAACGCCGGCACTTCATCGTCATGGAGCTGCTCGAAGGGGAGACCCTGGCACAGAAGATGAGCCGGCAGCCCATGGAAATGGACAAGTTGCTGCTGCTCGGCATACAGATGGCCGACGCCCTCGAATCGGCCCACGCCAAGGGAATCGTGCACCGGGATATCAAGCCGGCGAATCTGTTCCTGACCGAGCGCGGACCGGTGAAGATTCTGGACTTCGGTCTAGCGAAGATGAGCCCTGGGGGGATTGCGCCGGCGGCTTCGGTCGAGCCAGAGGAAACGCAGGCCTTCAACAACGAACTCACTTCGCCAGGTTCGGCCGTCGGTACGGTATCTTACATGTCGCCGGAACAGGCCCGCGGGCAACTCGTAGACGCCCGGACGGACCTGTTTTCCACCGGTACAGTCCTCTACCAGATGGCCACCGGAACTCTCCCCTTTCAGGGAGACACTTCGGCGGTGATCTTTGACGCGATCCTCAACCGCGATCCCAGGCCGGCTGCCGAGTTAAATCCCAAGCTGCCCGTCGATTTTGTGCGCATTCTGGAGAAGACCCTGGAGAAAGACAGAAATCTGCGTTGCCAGACGGCCGCCGAACTAAAAACCGACCTCAGCCGCCTCAAGCGCGACTTCGAATCCAGCACACGGCGCGCAAGGGAGAAGACCGATTCGGATCCAGGCGTGCAGAGACAAACGGCGAAAAGTTCCGTAGCCGTTCTCTACTTTGAAAACCTAAGCGGCGCCAAGGAAGACGAATACCTGCGCGACGGCATCACTGAGGATGTCATCACTGAACTCTCCAAGATTCGGGGGCTGAACATCTTTTCCCGCCCCACCGTTCTTGCGTTCCGGGATAAGCCGGTTACCCCGGCGCAGGTCGGACAACAGCTTGGCGCGGCCTATACCCTCACCGGAACATTGCGCCGAGCTGGCGCCCGCCTTCGCATTAACGTCCAGCTCGTGGATACCCACACTGATTTCCAGCTCTGGTCGGATCGTTTTGACCGCGAGATGAAGGACGTTTTCGAAGTGCAGGACGAGATCGCTCGCAGGATCGCCGAAGCCCTGCGTGTGACGCTTTCACCGGAGGAACTCGAGGCCTTGGCGGTCAAGCCGACGGAGAACCTGCAAGCCTACGACCTCTATCTGCGCGGCAAGCGTTACGCTCGGCGCCAGACCCGGCAGGACCTTGAGTTCGCGCTGCAAATGTTCGAAAACGCGGTCGCCATCGATCCCAGCTTTGCCTTGGCCTACGCCGCCAGTGCCAATGCCTGCGCCATGTTCTTCTGCAACTACAGCCGCGACCAGGTGTGGGTGGAACGCGCGCGGGATACCTCCGGCAAGGCCGTAGCTCTGCGCTGGGATCTTCCGGAAGTGCAGGTCAGCCAGGCATGGGTGCTTTACGCTGCGGAACTGCATGACGAAGCCGTGCGCATGGCCAAGAAGGCCATCGAACGCAAGCGCGACTGCGAGGGCGCCCATTACCTGCTTTGCCGCGCCCTGTTCGCCGCGGGACGCTACCAGGAAGTTGTGGACGTTGCCGAAACCGCCGTGGAAGCGAGCGGTGAGGACTACAACGTGTATGTACCCATCCTGAACTGTCTGGGCGCGATGGGCAAGGAAGAAGGGCTTCGCAACATGCGCCAGCGCAGGATGGCGGCGCTGGAAAACCATTTGAAACAAGTGCCGGAAGACGCGCGGGCGCGCATCCTGCTGGGCTCCGACTACGCTTATTTGGGACGGTCGGATGACGCCTTGCGCGAACTGAACCTTGCCGTTACCTTGCGCGCCAATGAAGCCTCCATTCTTTACAACGCGGCTTGCCTCTACTGCAAACTGAACAGAAAGTCCGATGCCATGGATGCCTTGCATAAGTCCTGGCAGGCGGGGTTCAAGGACTCCGCGTGGGCTCGCCGCGATCCGGATCTCCTCCTTTTGCACGATGAGCCGGAGTTTGACCGCCTGTACCCCGAGAAGCCCCCGTCACCGGGCGCCTCCGGTTCCCACTAGTTCGACGTTTTTTCGAAGTCCATTCCACTCAAATTTTCGTCTTCGGGCGAGTCACGTGCGATTCGTAAGCTGAACTGAGAAGAGCATGCACGCGATAAGTCGGCTTGGATATCTGCCATTGATCTCCCGAAGCCCGTTTCTGGCCATCGATAGACATTGATAGTTCCCGGGTTGGCGCTGTCAACTCTGCGGAGCGATGTCAAAGCTGGAGGTCCATCACCAACAATTTCGCAGTCACTCTGGGAAAGACTCTGAAGAGAATCTGATCACACTTTGTGCGAACTGCCATGCGGCTATACATCGCGAGATTTGACAACAAAGTTCCCTGCTATTCCACTAGCCTGGTCGCGACCGGGCGCATCTGTCTTTCTGCAGGGGCTTACTTTTCTCGTCTCGTAGCCTGCACCAAGCCGCGTGTTCGAGCTATCCTGAGGGTCTTCGCTCTGTGCTAAACTGAACGAACTTTGCAGTAGCCTTGGACACTCGCGATGCCTCTCGCGAGCCCAATGCCAGGGCCGTCTGAGCGAGTTTTTCGACGAAGATAAAATGTTTAGCGTTGTTAATGCCAAGGTGTGGATTCTTCCGGCCCACTCAACCATTGAGACCGAAGTTGACCAATCAAGAACTCACGTTTGATTTGCGCATGAAAGGTAACCCAGGGAGCCTCACCATCCCGAGTTGCCATTTCTGAATCGCAATCCACGCCTGGCAGCAGATGACCGAACCGCTTTCTCTTATCGAGGAAGATCTCCCGCGCGAGGCGGGCGACATTGCCGATGCCTGCGCGGCCGTTCCTTCGTCATCCGGCTACCGCGCTCTGCTGCAAACTCTATTTCGCGGGAAAGATGAGCGGCGCCGCCATCGCCCTGGTCATCCGCCAGGTCGTCATTATGGCGCTCAGCGTGGGCAGCAGCGTGGCCGTGTCCCGCTGGCTCGGCCCCGAGATCGTGGGCCGCTTCGCCATCCTTATCTTTGTCACTCAGGGAATTCTCGGCTACTTCGGCGACCTCGGCCTGAAGGCTGCCTTGATTCGCAAGCGCGGCGAACTGGAACCCATCGAACTTGCGACTGCGCAGACCGTAATCCTCGGAATCTCCACCACCTTCGCCGTCGTCATCGGCGTTCTCCTGCCCGTGGCCTTGCGCCTGGTGAAGCTCGGGCCGGAGAATTATTTTCCCGCCGCCATCCTGCTGGTGCTCTTGATCGTGCGCAACCAGCGCATGGTTCCGCTCGCTCTGCTCGAACGCGCTATGCGCTTCAAAGTCGTGAGCGCCGTGGAAGCCGCGGAAAGCCTCATCTACACAGTGCTGCTCGCCTCGCTCGCATTTTTCACAAAGGCATCTGGTGCTACGTCATCGCCATGGGATGCCGCGACCTCTTCGGCAGTCTCGCCTTCAACCTGATCGCCCACCCTCCGTTCCGTCATTTTTCCTGGGCCTCCATCCGTCCCCATGTCGGCTTCAGCCTGGTCTATCAGGGCGGATCGCTGCTCAACATGGCGACCCTCGCTTTTCCTCCGATCATGATCGCGCGGCTGCTCGGCAAGAATGCGGTGGGATATGTTTCGTGGGCTTCTACACTGTCGCTATATCCGCTGGTGATTTGCAATGCCATGGCGCGCATCTATCTGCCCGCATTCAGCAGCGCGGCCAACGATCCCGCGCTGCTTCGCTCCCGCGTGGAGAAATCTTTGCGCATCAACGCCAGCATCGCGTGGCCCGCATGCGCGGTGCTGGCCAGCCTGAGCACGCCCATCATCGCTTACGTATTCACCGCCAAATGGTTCCCTGCACAGCCGCTGCTTTATGCGTATTGCGTCAGTGCGATCATGTCGCGGTGGGCTTGCCTTTGTCGGAGTTGTTTTTCGCTCAGGATGACGCCTGGTTTAATTTTCGCCTGTGCCTCTCGTGGACCATCCTGACCTGGACGCTCGGCACCTACTGCCGTCTATCACTATGGACTATTCGGATTCGCGATCTTTCAGGCTGCGCTACAGAGCACGTGGCTTTTGGCTTTCTTTCACGCCCGCAAGCCGGAAGGATTACGGGTCTTCGCACCTTTGCTCGAGCCACTTACTACTGAGCGCAGCGCTGGTTCTGGGAAATCTGTTAATGGTACGTTCGATGCCGATTTCTTCAATTTATCGGCTTGGCAGTCCTACTCATGGTTGAAGGAGCTATCTGCTCGCTCTTCTTGATCCGCATGCTCATGAGCTGGCGGGCAACTGACTGGGCCAGCGCCAGTAGAGCTCAGTCCAGCATAAACCGACCGTGGCTGGAGGAAGCGATTGATGTCAGATGTAGACAAATGGTACCGCAATTATTGGGCAAGACATCAGGCGCGCGAAGTCATGTACCAAGACACTCAGGGCACGCTGCGTCTCCTGCGAAAATTGCGAGAGACTGAACGAAATGGAACAGGCGATTTTCAACCACGCCAAGCACGCGAGTCGGCTCCTGGATTTCGGGGCAGGCGACAAGCGACTGAAGGGAAATTTCTGGCAGCTGGCTTCCAGGGCCGGTACGAAACGCTCGACCTATCCGCGGAGGATGAACACGAATATTCGCTCGATCTCCCAGGTTATTGGCCCCTTCGATGCTATTATGTGTCTTGAAGTGATCGAACACATGTCGCTTAACGACTATGTGGATCTGATGGATGAGTTCGAAAGGCTGATTGACCCGCAGGCACGTCTTATCATCGGCACGCCGAACCCTCTTTGCGTCGTACCCATGTGGGCGGGCGACCCCGGACATGTGCAACAATTTCCCGTTGGCGGACCTGGCGGCGGATTTCGTCGTGCGAGGTTACGACGTCGAAGCCTTTCGCGTGCGCTATGGCGCTTGGCCGAAGGGTCTTCCTGGCTGCGATTCCTGGCCATGCGCATACTCTGCTACCTCCTGAGCGTCGACTACGCGCACGGCTTGGTCGTGATTGGAAAGAGGAAAACGGCTGAAGTCCCAAGTAGTTTTGGCAAGAACGATTTTTGGGCCTCTTTCCAACCTCGACGTTGACACTCGAGCCGAATACGTTCGGCCGCTCTGACAGGTTTTTTATCTCTGGGCGAGGAGACTTTGAGCTTGTGGCAGGATCCTACGTGTTACGACCCTTCCGATACGCCCGCCTAAAATGGTTGGCTGTTCGAGATCTGCTGCTATACATAAAGTGTTTCCGCAACTGGCGTGCCGTTTGGGAGGCAACCCACGAACGCCTTGCAATGCCGCCACTGCACTTGCGATGCGGTCTGGTGATCCACCATGGTCCCGGAGATGATCCGTTATTTTTGTACCGTGAAATATTCTTGCAGCATTGCTACGATCCGGCTGATTTTTATGTTCCGCACCCCGAAGACAATGTCCTGGACATCGGCGCAAATATTGGAGTCTTCATGTTGTACCTAGAGCACCGAGCCCGAGGAATTCGCGTGTATTGCTTCGAACCTGCTGCCGATACCAGAGTACAGCTCACGCGTAACATCGTGGAAAATGGTCTGGAACAGTCGGTAAAAGTTTATGATTTCGCGGTCACGGATCGCACTGGAACGGTCGAACTGAAGCGGGCTGCTGTTACGGGTCATCGCTCCATATTCCCTAGCGAGTACGTTAGCGATGCAAGACCCGAGTACGTGCGGACGATCAATTTAGAGGAGGCTATTGATCAACCCGGCATCAAGAAAATTGACTTGCTAAAGATCGACGTCGAAGGCGCCGAGATAGAGATTCTTGAGGGCGCCGACGCAGCCGCATGGGAACGAATAGATCGCGTCACGATTGAATTTCATGATCGCTTTCGTCCTGGTTGCCGCGATCGCTGTGTTGCAGTGTTGCGGAGAGCGGGGTACAGCAGGATCGCTGTACAGACTTTCGAGCCGGATCACTTAAATGGAGCAATATGGGCAAGGCGCGAGGAAACAGACCGTGCCAGTTCGTGATTTGCTGATGGTGTCGCACGCACCGGGAGCCGCAACTCGTACCCGCTGCAGGGAGTTGGCCGCAGCTGCCGCAGCACGGGGCCGACATGTTGACCTTTACGATCGTCAACATCAGCCATTCGGATTACGTGCGCTACAGCGTTTCCGTTGGCACCTACGGCAGTTGATTCCCGTCGCTTATTCCAAATCGATATCACCCGGGCTCAGTGCTGTTTACGGCCCGACCGCATTTCGCTTCTCGCCGTTGGTTCGTTTTTGCGAAGCTAGGACTTCGTCGATACTGATGGATCGCGATTATAGGGCCATCGTCACCGCGGCATACAAAGGACCCTTTTTCCCACGTCGCCGCGGTACCACTATCGTTTACGATCTAGTCGACGATCATGCAGACGGCCTGCGGGGAGCCGGCCTTCAGGTCTTGCCCACGAGGCGGAGCAGTTCGTCCTTCGGCAAATGGCGGAAGCTGATCTAGTGACTGTGAGCAGCACTGTACTATTAGAGCTGGCAAAAGAATTCTACGGCCGCAATGCGCTCCTCATCTCCAACGGCGCAAACGTGGCGGCAATCCGCAACCGAGCGGGAAGCGCCACGAGGACGCGCCGTGAGCACCGCATCGGCTACATTGGTGCTTTGGACAAGTTCGTCCGCACCGATATTGTCGTGCGGGCGGTGGAATGCATACGGCAGCGTGGCATACCTGCAGAACTTGTAATCGTTGGGAGTGGCCCTGCAGTGGATCCCTCATGGAACGCGATCCCCTGGATTCACATAATGGGTTTCCGTCCGCCTAACGAAATTCCCGGACTTCTGGCCACTATGCAGGTAGGAATTGTTCCTTTCGAATTGTCGCCTTATGCCAATGCAGCACTCCCGCTTAAAATCATCGAGTACGGTGCTGCTCGCATTCCGGTCGTCAGTTCACCCTTAACGGAGTTATGCCGACGAAGCTTCCCTTGGGTAAAACTGGTTGAGCTCGATCAAGAAGCGTGGGCCGAAGCGTTGACGAGCGCCTTGGACCTTCAGTGGCAGCCTCGTTGGGATGACGCCGTTGACCCCTATGAATGGTCAGAATTAATCAAGCCGCTTTTGCTCGCTATCGACAATTTGAGCGATGGGAGCCTTGGTGTATAAAGTCGCAATCGTGTTCGGTACCCGTCCCGAAGCGATCAAACTGGCTCCGGTGATTCTTGCTTTTCGCCGCCAACCCGATTTTCGGGTCGTGGTCTGCAACACGGCGCAGCAACGTCAGATGCCAGAGCAAGTTCTTCAGTTCTTCGGCATAACCCCGGACTACGACCTCGACTTAATGCAAAATGATCAGTCCCTCGCGCAATTTTCCTCGCGCGCCATAAGTGCGCTGGACGGATTCCTGCGCACGGAAAACCCTGATATGGTCGTCGCACAAGGAGATACTACGACTCTGCTTTGCGCTTCGCTAGTCGCTTTTTACCATCGCCGTCCCGTCGGCTATGTAGAATCCGGCCTGCGCACCGGAACCCTATTTGCTCCTTGGCCAGAGGAGGCGAATCGTGTCCTAGCCACACGCTTGGCCACGCTACATTTCGCTCCAACAACACAAGCCGCCGCGAACTTGGCTCAGGAAGGAGTTGATGCAAATACAGTGTACGTAACCGGAAATACTGGGATCGACGCGCTATTACTGGCGCGTAACCGCATCAGCGATCAAGATCGTCGGCAAGCCGATTCACTTCTAACCGGGAATGCGACTGACGGGAAGATGGTTCTGATTACAGCGCACCGTCGGGAAAGCTTTGGTGCCGCCCTCGATTCCATCTGTTGTGCCATCGTCGAGTTGGCTGCCCGGCGCGACAACATTGCCTTTGTCTACCCGGCACACCTGAATCCGAATGTCCAGGAACCGGTGAGGCGAATCCTGCTTCCCGCTGCGGCTCGGCTGCCCAATTTGCGGATTTTGCCTCCTTTGGCCTACAGTCAGTTCGTCGCTCTCATGGATCGCGCCACGTTAATCCTCACTGACTCCGGCGGAATTCAAGAGGAAGCGCCGAGCCTAGGCAAGCCCGTGCTCGTCATGCGTGACAGCACAGAGCGTCCCGAAGCCGTCGCATGCGGCAGCGCCCGACTGGTGGGGACGAATTCAACTAGTATCGTGCGCAACACCCTTGAACTACTCGATAACGATGAGAGCTACCAGAAAATGACGGGAATCAAAAATCCTTTTGGGGACGGGCACTCCGCCGAACGGATAGCCGAACGCTGCCGCGAGTATCTCAATCTGCATTTACCTATCCTGAAGCAAAGGCCCCAGGCGTGACGCCCTTTCGCATTGCCATTCTTGGCAGCGGCGCGGTTTCCAATGTTCTCTACTTCCCCGTGCTGCAGGAACTCCGCAATGAAATGGAACTGGTGGGCATCGCCGACTTGAACCGGACAAGTGCGCAGCCATTGCTGAAGGAATTTCCCTCGTCCAGATTTTTCACCGATTATCACACCATGCTGGAGCAGCTTCGTCCCGAGGGCATCATCGTGGCCTTACCTCACTTCTTGCACCAGCCGGCCAGTCTGGAAGCTCTGCGCAGAGGTATTCATGTCTTTTGCGAAAAGCCCATGGCCATCAGTTCTAAAGAGTGCCACCAGATTGAAGCCGCAGCACAGGAAACGAAATGCTTGTTTTGCGTCAACCTGCTGCGCCGCTGGTTTCCCAGCGTGCAGGAAATCAAGCGCATGGTCAACACCCGCTCCCTAGGTCTACTCACTGCCTTTGAAGCCACCGAAGGTGCGCCCTATAGCTGGCCTGCTATGTCGTTTTCCTTCTTCGACCGCAAAATATCCGGCGGCGGAGTGCTGATGGATTCCGGCGTCCATACCCTGGACCTGCTGCAGTGGTGGCTGGGCCCAATCGAAGTCGTCGAGTTCCTCGACGACGCAACGCCGAACGGCGTGGAATGCGATTGCGTCGCGGAACTTCGCGTTAAGAATGCGCGCGGATCGCTGCGCATGAGCCGCTCAGTCGAATTGCCGAACATGTACCGCCTGCAATTCGAGCGCGGATGGATTGAATGGGATCACGACAATGCCACGCAGTTCCGTTTTTCGTCAGACAATCAGACGACGGTGAAAGCCGAAGTCAAATGCGAAGCGCGGTGGGCCAGCGGAAGCCGGTTCACATTCGCACTGGCCGAGCAATTGCGAGCCTTTGCCCGCGCCTGCCGTGGCGATTCACCCGCCGCACTTGTCCTGGCGAGCGAAGCGAGAAAAAGTGTGGACATCATCACAAGCTGCTACAGCCAGCGCAAAGAATTGCTGATCGCAAGTGAGTGACGCAGGCGAGTAACGCAAGCACGTAATGAAGGTAACTAATTAAGAATGGTTTCGTCCGACAATCCGTTTGCGATTGCGCAACCTGATGTGAAATACGCCGTCCTCGGCGCTGGCGGCTTTGTGGGCGGCGCATTGGTGGAGCGTCTCTATCGCGCGGGAGCGCAGGTCACGCCACTGATTCGCCGCATCGGTACGGGCGGTGCGTTACTGGCGCGTTTTGCCCTGCCGCAACGCATTGCAAATGTGTTGGACAAAGATTCTTTAAAAACAGCCTTCGCCGGCAGCGACATTGTTTTTCATTGCGTAACCGGCGACCGCGCGGCCATCGTGCAAGGCCTGGAAAATTCGCTCGCCGCCGCGCAAGCAGCGGACGTGCGTCGTTTTGTCTACCTGAGCAGCGCAGTCGTCCACGGCTTTCGCCCCAAAACTGCCGTCGACGAATCCTCGCCCTTCGATCCCCCCCGCTGGTCCGAATACGCCAAAAACAAAACCTCGGCCGAGAAGATTATCGGCCAATGGCGTGGTGGACCCGAAACCGTTGTGCTTCGTCCCTCAATTATTTATGGCCCGCGCAGCCGAGATTGGAGCGAAGCTCCAGCACGCCAGATCGCAAGCGGCACCGCCTACCTCGTGGATCAAGGCCGCGGTTACATGAATGAGATTCACATCAGCCACCTGCTTGACGCCATGATGCTCGCCGCGCATCACCCTGCTGCGGCAAATCAGGTCTATGTTTTGCAAGATGGCTTTGGCCGCACCTGGCAGGGCTACTATCGCTCGCTGTGCGAACTGCTCGGCGTTGACTTCAACACGCTCGCCGCGTTTTCCTGGCAGGATGTCGAGCGCAGTTCGTCCAAGCTCTCGCTCTATCGCCAGTGGGCAACGGATGCGCCACGCGTTCTGCGCTCGGCCGTCTGGCATGATCCACTAAAGGGCTGGCTCAAACAGGCACCGGGATTCGAATCATTGCGCAGTTTTGCGTCGGCGCCTCCAGCCCAATCAATCGCGAATGGCAGCGGCGCCCAGCCAGCTGTGATCACTCCGGATTTAGGCATCGCGCTGCTTCACACCTATCCTCAGCCGATCATCGACAAAAAGATTCGCGCCGAACTCGGTTTCGTCCCTCGCTTGTCCCTGCCGCAAACGCTTGAAGGCTTGCAGCGCTGGTATCGCTTCATGGGGCTCGTGCGCTGATGGACGCGTCTAAGTCGCAGTATCCCCCTCTGCGCATCGGGCTGGACGGCCGCATTTTGATGCATTACGAAATGCGGGGTTTGGCGCGCTATACCGTGGGACTGCTGCGAGGCATGAAGGAGATCGCGGGCGATCAGATCCAGCTATTCGCATTTTCACCGGCCGCGCTCGCTCAAGAATTTCTGGCGCAGCTTGACCTAAAGCCTGTGATCTTCCAGTCGCGGCGCGAACTGCTCTGGGAGCACATGGAACTGCCCAAACGGCTGCGCCGCTTGCACATTGACGTGTTCCACGAGACGGCGGAACGCGGGCTACCCTATTCGCGTGCTTGCAAGCTTGTGTTGACACGCCACGACATAATCGACCGGTTGCCTGAATACTGCGGCACCGGCAACTGGCGCGGTCGCCTCCGTAAGAGCATGGCTGATTTCGTTTCGGTCCACCGTGCCGACAGATTCCTTACTGTTTCAGAGTTTTCCCGCCAGGACATTTGTCGCTTCTACGGTCTTCCAGCGAATAAAGTCGTGGTCACATACAATGCCGCTGATCCTCGCTTCTTCAACAAGGCTACACATGAAGAAGCTATTCGTGCGCAAAATAAGTACGCTTTGCCAGCGAACTACCTACTCTTCCTCGGGGGTTTTGATACAAAGAAAAATGTTGGAGCGCTGGTGGAAGCATACGCACTCCTGCCGCAAGACGCTCCAGATCTCGTACTGGCGGGAGACCATAAGTGGGGGTACCCTCAGATCGCCGCAAGAATCCGCGCTCTTGGCCTGGGAAGGCGAGTGCACTGTCCCGGAACGATAGATGATGCCGATGTGCCCGCGGTTTATCAAGGGGCGCTCGCTTTTGTACATCCTTCTCGTTATGAGGGTTTCGGGCTGCAGCTAGTTGAGGCTATGGCCTCGGGAGTTCCAGTTCTGGCCTCGAACACAACTAGTCTTCCGGAAGTGCTTGCAGGATGCGGGCGGCTCTTCGATCCTCAAAACCCAGAAGCAATCGCGCTGGAAATTGAGCGAATTTACCATGATTCGGACTTGCGGGCTGTAATGGCCGCAAAAGGTCGCGAGCGCGCTCGCCAATTTTCCTGGCAAAGGACGGCCAGCCAGACCTTGAGCCTGTACCTGGAATTGTTGGGCCGTACGGACGAACCGCTCTACCAACATGTCCGGTCGATCGCGAAGCGAGAATTGCCATCGTGAAAGTGATCATCGTAACTCCAGCCGTGCCGCATCCCTTCGGCGACACCGCCGCGCGCTGGTTCTACGTTTTGATCACTGAATTGCTCGCTCGCGGCAACGAAGTCGTAGCCATCGCTGCAACCGAGGAGGCTGACGCGCGCCTCTCGGAAGCCAAGCAATGGTTGTCGCAGCACAATGGAAAACTCACGCTGCACTGTCATCGCCTCCAAGTCGATCCATTTGCTCTGCGCCGCAAGTGGCGGAACCTGGTCCGCCCGCGCAGCGAATTGCTTCAGGATTCGTCACTCATTGCTCTGTTCCGCAGCGAGGTCGCCAAGGGCTACGACGTTCTGCACCTCGAACAAATGGCTACGGGGTGGCTCGGCCTCAACGTGCCGCGAGCTCTGCTCAACGTGCACTTCTTCGACGTCATCGATTGGGCGGAAAAGAAGAACATGAATTTCAGCGACCGCAAGGAACTGTGGCAGGCAAAGCGCGCCACGCGCCATCTGCTGCGCGGTGTCCCCAACGTTCGTCTGCTCACTCCACGACTAAAAGAAATGGCGGAATGCATCAACCCCGGCGGAAAATATTTCGTCGTGCCTCTCGCGCTCGACCCCTCGCTGTATCCCATGCAACCGCCGGCGCAAGAGCCTGTCGTCGGATTAATCGGCTCTATGCACTGGGAGCCCTCGCGCTCCGCCGCCGAGCGCCTGATCACTCGCATCTGGCCGCTGGTGAAGCGTGACATTCCGCAAGCAAAGCTCTTCATCGCCGGCTGGAACGCCGCCAGATATTTGCATCAATATTCATCCGTGCCCGACCTCACGCTTGCGGAAAACCTGGCACACCCCTCCGACTTTTTCTCTAAAGCCGCAGTCATGGTTTATGCTCCTTCCCGCGGCAGCGGCATGAAGGTCAAGGTCATGGAATCCATGGCATATGGCGTGCCCGTAGTCACCACCTGGGAAGGCGTCGAGGGCATCGACTATCAAAACGGGCGCGAATGTTGGGTTGCCGAAACCGACGAAGCACTGGCCGGCAAAGTCTGCCAGTTATTAGAGAACTCTGCCCAGCGCCTGCAGATGCGCGATGCTGCGCGCGCTTTGATCGAGCAGCGCTATTCGCCGCGGCCAGTGGTTGATAAAATGATGAACGTGTATCGGGAACTGACTGCCGCTTCGTAAAGCGCACCTCACGCCCTCCAATGTACCTAAAAAGCGTTTTCCAGATGGCCTCTCTGATGGTGCGTTTTCGCAACGGTCGCACTCTGGTCCAGTGCATGCGCGCCGCGCAACCTTGCGATGAAGTCGTGCTGTGGAACGGCACCCGCATCTCTCATCCTCCGGAGCGCGACGGCCTGTTGGAAGCCGTGGTGGAATTGTGGTTGGAGCAAGCCTACACCGCCGATTTTATCGTCCCTCAGATGGAGACGTGATCGTCGACGCCGGCGCCAACGTTGGTCTCTTCGCCATTCAGATGGCTCGCCAAAATCGCCGCTGCCGCATCATCGCGCTGGAGCCGTTCCCGGAGAATTTCAAGTATCTGCAAGCAAACGTCGCCCGCGCCTGTCCAGAAAACGTAACCTGCTGCGAAGTGGCTCTGGGCCCGGGTTTCGGGAAAGGACAGATGCAGGCCGTTGGCTCCCGCTCGCTCGATCACGTGCTGCGCGTCGAACCGAACTCCACCAACGACATTCCGGTAATCCCATTAGCCGGACTGTTCGATCTTGCACGTGGTCCGGAAATTGATTTCCTAAAAGTCGATATCGAAGGCTCCGAGCATGACGTTTTTGCCGCCGCGTCACCGGACGTGTTCGGCCGGTTCAAGCGCATCGCCATGGAATATCACGATCAAATCGTGCCTGGAACGCTCGAACTCCTTCGCCGCGTTCTCAGCCCCACGCACGAGATTGTTGTTCATCCAGCGACAATGGAAGGTTGCGGAACTCTGCTGGCTCGCCGCCGCGACCTGAAGAAATAATCTCCATGCAGCCTTCAGAAGAATCCGGCGCACCCAATCATCGTGCATTAAATCATCGTCCTCCGCGTGTCCTTACCGTGCTTCCGGATTTCCCTTTCCCCGCCACGACCGGCCTGCACCTCAGAATGGTCAGCAATCTCGATCTCGTTCATCGCCTGGGATGTTTCAGTGCCCTGCTTTATTTCTCGACTGAAACCCGCGAACCAGCTCCCATCGCATCCACGCCGCTGGCCACAATGTGCGATGAAGTTCGTCACGGCGGCCGCAGATTCCCCCACACCAATTTTTCGACCGCCTCATTGATCCATCACAAGATCGATTTTCTGGTGCGCGGCGCGCTCGGACTTGCCGGCAATATCTATCCATTTTCCACCTCCTACGACCGCATCGGCGCCGTCCAAATCATTCTGTCAGAAGCGCGCCGCGTGCAGGCCGATTTCGTCATCCTTCCTTCGTTCATGGTCCATTACGCCGCTCAGCTGAAGCGCAACGGCTTTCGAGTCATCGCCGACGCAATCGATGTCCTCACCGAACTCACTGCCCGGTTTCTTGTCACGTATGCAAAAGGACCAATCAGCCGCTTGGGCTTATATTCCAACTATCTCGCCAGCCGCACGCAGGAACGAATTTTTCTCGCGCAGTGCAGCGAGGTCTGGGCTACATCTCCTTCTGAAGCAGAGTCTCTTACCCGCATCGCTCCAGGCGTGAATGTCGCTGGTAGCAGCCAACAGCCTCGATGAAAATGATTTTCAACCGGGCCCTATCGTTCTCGATGAGAATGTAGGTTTCATCGGGACCTATTCCTCTTTGCCGAATCTCGAAGCGGCACAGTTTCTCGCGGAGCAGCGTCTTTCCTATCCTGCTGCGCAAGAATCCCGACGGCGCGCCTTAAGCTAGCCGGCGCGAATTTGCCGTCGGAGTATGAAATCAAGTTCCGCAGTTCGGGTTATGTCGATCTTCTCGGAGCCATTGCTGACTCGAACGAGTTGTATAGCCAGTGCCGCGTCATCGCTTTGCCTGTATTTGTGCGGGGCGGCGTTCCCTTAAAGATTGTCGAGGCCTTCGCCCGTGAAAAAGCTGTCGCTGCCTGTCCCGAACTCGTTGAAGGATTGGAAGTTCGTGACGGGGACGACCTGCTGGTGCGCGAAGATCCAGAGGACTTTGCAGATGCCATCTCCATGCTTCTGTCTGACGACCGCTACTGTCAGCAGTCTGGGAAAGAAGAGCGCGGCAAACATTTATGAGAAACTGGTCGCGTTCGCACGCCGAAGAAATAATGCGGCGATCGAGCGTGCTGGCCTCGTGGCCAGAGGGGAAAAGCTAACCGAGTCTGCGATGGCTGAACCAACGACCCCATTTGCCGCATCGACAGCGCTCGAAAAAGTCACACCGCAGCTGCTCTCGGTAGGCATCGTCGGCGCTGGCGAGATCGTGAGCCGGATACACCTTCCAGTCTTGAGCGCTTGCGAAGATATCCACATCGCGTATGTTGCCGATAGGAATTCCGAAACTGCGCAATCAGTTGCGGGCAGTTACAAATTGACGCCGGTGACAGCGCCCGATGACTTGGACGAGCTTCCTCGAACCGATGTTGTTTTGCTTGCTGTTCCTGTAACCGCACGGATGCCTTATTACGAACTCTTCGCCAAGCGCGGCACTTCGTCCTAGCCGAAAAACCATTGGCGGCCTGCGCAGCCGATGCTGAGCGCATGTGCAATCTCTACCCCGATTATTCGCTGGCTTGCGGCTTTCAGCGGCGAACTTATGCCTCCGTCGCTCTGGCAAGATTGCTCGTCGCCGAGAATTGGTTTGGTCCCTTGCGTTCAATATCCGTTTCCGAAGGCGCTCTGACCACCAAGACCGGTGCGGACTCGCGCTTCTATGATGACGCCACTTCCGGCGGTGGTGGCGTACTGATGGATCTGGGATGTCACTCTCTTGACACAGCGATCTACATCACGAATGCAACCGGGGCAATTCCAGTCGAGCAACGTTTCATCTACGATGGCGGCATTGATCGGGAACTCGAAGCGCTTCTCACCTTACGTACCCCATTCGGAGCTTGTGATCTCGATTACCTCGTGACTTGGCTCCGGCCCGCAGAGAACGCCATTGAGCTGCACTTCGAAAATTGCACTGTGGTTGTTCCCTGCAGACCGGCTCATGAGTTGGAAATTCGCGGCAGCCGCAATGCCCGCGTCGCGGCCTCGCTCGCGATGAAGCAGACGGGCGCATCGACGGTATATCAAGCCTTCTACCTCGAATGGATGGCGTTTCTCGACGGTGTACGCAACCGCCGAGCTTCGCAATTCAACGCTCAGAGTTGCCTGCCTACGATCCGTGCAGTCGAAGCTTTGTACCGGGCGGGAAAACGTTCATGAAGCGGATCGCGATACTGGGCGCGAACGGTCAGGTTGGATCAGAAGTAACTCTGCGCCTCCGTGGCATCGAAGGGATGGAGGTCGTGCCGATCGCGCGCAATGTTTCCGGGTCAGCCTTCTTGCGCCTGAATGGCATTCAATGCCGGCACGGGCGCATTTCCAATTCCGCGGAAGCCCGAGAGCTGATTGGCGACTGCGATATGGTGGTGAACTTTGCGCTAAGCAACACTGGCATACCGCGCGTCGACCGGGAAGCCAACCGCCAGATTATTCGCAGCGTTGTGGCTTCTGCCAAGCCCGGTGCGCCAATCCTATTCGCCAGCACGATTATGGTCTATGCTCCGGCTATGAAATTCTGGTTTCCGGATTCTTATGGACTGGAAAAGCTGGTCAGCGAGAGAATGTTCCGCCGGCTGTGCCGCGCAACGAATCATCCTGCATTCGTGTTTCGTCTGGGACATGTGATGGGCGACCTGCAAAACATTACTCGCAAGATTTGCAGCGAAGTTCGCGGCGGAAAAGTCGCCCTGCCGCATCAAGGAGTCCGCGCCTCGAACACGGTATTTACGGCGTCGATTGTCGAAGCTATCGTACAGGCTGCTAACGGATCTGCAACGCCCGGAACCTATGATCTGATCACTTCTCCGCAGTGGACCTGGTTTCAGGTTTATAACTACTACGCGGCACAGCTTAATTTGCCTCTGCAGTTGGCGCATGCAGAGGAAGTTCGGGACTCGAACTCCGGCTCCGGTAGCGCGGGCGGTGTGACGCGACGCTTCTTGCAATACCTCTTAAACCACCACGCGGTGACCGAACGCCTCACATTTCTCTTGGCATTCCTGCCCCGCAGCGTCAACCAACGCATGTATCTGCGCTATTTGCAGACACGAGCGCTGACCGAGATTAACGCGTTGCGGCAGTCGGAAAGAATCGACCTCTGTGTAGAAGACTGGCGTGAACTGCGTGTGCGCGCCTCTGGGCCAATGCCCGACCCAGTGACGCTGATGGCGCGCTATCCATTGCCGCCTGTTCTTGAATTCGCAGCATCGCCTCAGAACGGTTCGTGAACAATGGCAAATCACAAAGTCCTGGTGATTGGAACGACCGACGAAGGTTCGCTGCCGGAAAGTTATGCGCGGGCGTTCGAACGGCTGGGGATGGAAGTGGTTCGCTACGATTTTGTGCGGGCGATTTTGCGGGCGACCCGATTTTCCGGCAACCGAATTCTGCGACGGGCCTTGCGCCCCGTCGCGTGGAATGCGGTCAATCGCGAGGCGGCGGAGATTGCGCAGCAAGTTCGTCCGGCGTTGATCTTTGGGATTAAGTGTTCGTTCTTTCATCCCGAAACCGTGCGGCAGATTCGCAAAGCCGTGGGCGTGCCCTTCGTGAATCACTATCCCGACCATCCTTATATTGGCGTGCGCTGGGACCCGAGAGAAGCTTCCGCGCTGCGCCGCGATCTCATCGAGGTGTTTCGGCAATACACTGCCGTCTTCATGTGGGAGCGCAGTCTCGTGGAGCGGTTGCGTAGCGATGGCGTGGACGCGAAATACCTTCCCTTCGCGGTCGATCCGGAGTTGTTTCATCCCCGCCAGGTCGACGAGGGTTTGCATTGCGATGCGTGCAATGCAACTCACGATGTAGCTTTTGTTGCGACTTACACACGCTTTCGCTGTGCGGAGGTTGCTGCAGTGCGGCGGCATACGGTTGCGATCTGGGGCAACAACTGGCCGCGCAAGTGGAGGGCGCTTGCGGGGCAACATCGGGTTCACGCCGCGGTGTGGGGATCGGCGGTCGCTGATATTTATGCGCGGGCGGCGGTGTCGCTGAACGTTTTGAACGCGGAAAATCTGGGCGGACCGAACATGCGCACGTTTGAAATCCCCGGCAGCGGAGGTGTGATGCTGGCGCGTTATTCGGCGGTGCAGGATGAGTTCTTTCCCGAAAATGAAGCGGCGCCCGCAGCGTCAACCAACGCATGTATCTGCGCTATTTGCAGACGCGAACGCTGACCGAGATTAACGCGCTGCGGCAGTCGGAAAAAATCGACCTCTGTGTAGAAGACTGGCGTGAACTGCGTGTGCGCGCCTCTGGGCCAATGCCCGACCCAATGACGCTGATGGCGCGCTATCCATTGCCGCCTGTTCTTGAATTCGCAGCATCGCCTCAGAACGGTTCGTGAACAATGGCAAATCACAAAGTCCTGGTAATCGGAACCACAAACGATGGCGCACTGCCAGAAAGCTATGCTCGTGCTTTCGAACGGTTAGGGATGGAAGTGGTCCGGTACGATTTCGAGCGGGCCATCATGCAGGCGAGCCGCTTCACCGGCAATCGTATTCTCCGCCGCGCGCTGCGGCCTATTCTATGGGACGCGGTGAATCGCGAGGTGTCGGTAGTCGCCCAACGAATCCATCCGGCGCTGATCTTCGGCGTAAAGTGTTCGTTCCTTCACCCCGAGACGGTGTTGCAGATTCGCAAGTCAGTTGGTGTGCCTTTCGTGAACCATTATCCAGATCATCCTTACATCGGCGTGCGCTGGAATCCACGAGAACCCTCCGCGTTACGCCGCGATCTGATCGAAGTGCTGCGGCAATATAGCGTTGTCTTCATGTGGGAACCGAGCTTGGTGGAGCAGCTGCGGCGCGACAGCGTGGAGGCGAAATATCTTCCCTTTGCGGTTGACCCAGAATTGTTCCGGCCACAGGCTGTCGGTGAAGGATTGTTTTGTGAGATTTGCGGTCGACGGCACGACGTCGTTTTTGTCGGTACCCGGACTCGCGCTCGCCACCAGGAGATTAGCCGCGTTGTGAGGCATGAGGTTGCGATCTGGGGAGACGGGTGGTCCAAGCCACCGACAGCGAGCCAACGAATTCATGCGCCAATTTACGGAACCAAACTCTCCAGAATCTACGAGGCTGCCCCAATCTCCCTCAACGTATTGAATGCTGAAAATCTGGGTGGGCCAAACATGCGTAGCTTTGAGGTGCCTGGGAGTGGAGGCGTAATGCTCGCTCGCTATTCCGACGCCCAGGCCACTTTTTTCCCCGAGAACGAAGGAGCTGCATACTATCGATCGCCCGAGGAAATGGACGCGAAAATCGACTGGCTGCTCGGGGACGCGGCCCTGCGCGCGCGGATCCGAGGCAATGCCGTGAGGTTTGCGGCGTCGCAGACCTACGATCATCGAGCCTCTGAGGTTCTACGGCACGTCGGCGTGATAGCCCCAAGAGAGGGCCCGCCAGCTCGGTGGAGGCGCGTCTCCGATGACGAGGCGTCCGCTTCGTTTACTTACTATCGGCCACTCCTATGCTGTGGCCCTCAACCGCCGGTTGCCTCATGAGATTGCCCAGATCTCCGGCGGGCGATGGGACGTGACTGCGGTCGCACCCAAGCTGGTCCGCTCCGAATTGCGAGACATTGCCCTGGAAGTACGCCCTGACGAGTTGTGCCATCTTGAAGGCGTGGACATGTATGCCACGAAGTATCCACACGTGATGGCATTCGATTTTCGACTGCGGGAAATTCTCCGTAAGGGCTATGACATGGTACACATTTACCAGGAGCCGTACATCTTGGCCGGATGGCAGTCGGCATACTGGACGCCAAAGGTTACCCCATTTGTTTTTTTTTCCGCCCAGAACCTTTCGAAAAAGTACCCGCCGCCCTTTTCCTGGATGGAGGCCTATTGCGTAGGCCGGTGCGCGGGCTGGGTCGGGTGTGGGGAAACGGTTGTCGAAGCACTTCTGGCACGAGGGTACGGTGCCAAACCCCATCGGCGCATTGGATTCGGAGTGGATGTCGAGATGTTCCGCCCAGACAAAAGGCGGCGCCAGTCCATCCGCAAGGACCTGGGGTGGGACGACTCCATTCCGGTAGTTGGCTTCCTTGGCCGGCTAACTGCCCAGAAGGGGCTTAGTGTTTTGACTTCCGCACTCGATCAGCTTCAATCACCATGGCGAGCGCTCTTTATCGGTAGCGGACCCATGCGAGAAAAGTTAGAAAAATGGAAACAGAAATTTCCGGAACGGGTTCGTATTGTCAGTGCCACCCATGATGGGGTCGCGGGGTACCTTAATGCCGCGGACGTTCTTTGCGCTCCCAGCCAGACGATGCCCGACGCGCGAGAGCAGTTCGGGCGCATGATCATTGAGGGGTTCTCTAGCGGGTTGGCGGTGGTAGGCAGCGATAGCGGAGAGATTCCGCATGTTATTGGAGATGCGGGAATCGTAGTCGGAGAGCGAGATGAAGCAGGGTGGGTGCGGGCGCTGGAACGTTTAATTGAGGATGAGTCGTTTCGCAGCGATCTTGCCACGCGTGGGAGGGTTCGTGCGGTAGAGCAATTTGCATGGCCGGTCATTGCTCGGCGACACCTAGAGTTCTTTGAGCAGGTAAAGGGATAGGCGATGTTGGATTTGGGCTAAAGTGCGCGGGCTGTTCCGGAACGGCAGGGCGAAAATCTTCAACGTCTTCGGGTAGTGGGAGGGAATGAGGATTTCCAGGGATTGCGGGGGTTTACCATTTGTGGGAAACTGTGGGCCATGAACAAGCCCTGCCTGGTAATCTTGTCCGACGAAGCAGACCCTGTGTTGAAAGGGCGGTGTTCTGCCTGCGCGAATGTGACTTTTTCGTTGAGCAATACGGAATCTTCTCTGTCTCTGATCCACGGAATGTTCTCCGAACATTTTCGCAAGGTCCACTCGCATGAGGATTCGCGCCACGATGCTGCTGGGGCGATGAAAGACAATGCCGAAGGCCCTTAAGCTGGACTAATCGGCGATAAACCGGCCTGCTTCAGTGTTGGTCGATGGTAGAATGCCAGACCAATGTCTTCGGCGGCGTCTGAGCATTTGCGGGTTTCGTCGGCGGCGGGGCGTGCCGAAAATCCGCGCCGCGGGTTTCCAGTTGGGATTGCGTGTCTCGCCGTGCTGTGCGGCTGTTGATGTCGACGCTGGGCTATTTCGCCTAGTATCAGGTCGCGCACACTACGGTTTGGATTTCGGATGCGGACGAGATTCTTTACGCTGAGGCCGCCAGCCACGCGTATTTCTGGCATCCGTTGTACTTGTCCGATCCGACGTTTGTCAGCGGCGGACAGAACATATATTCGTGGCTGCAAATCATCCCCGGAGAGTTAGTCTGCAAGCTATTCGGCCTGAGCCCTATCGGGTTCGGCCTAATCCTGCGGATATTCGGAGGCCTGGCGGTTGGGTTTGGATGGTATGCGGTACTGTGGCAGCACATCCGGCGGCGTTGGGTTGCCCTGGTCGCTGCCGTCTTCCTGCTGACTGATAGCGGCTGGCAGATAACGCGCCCTTTCCTCTACCAATGGACCACGCTGGCGCACATTCTGCTTTTGCGGTCGGCGGAGATCTTCGCGCACAATCCGGGCATTCATCGGGAGTGGCGGATCATATCGCCTGTGGTCGTGCTGCCGTTTCTCTTTCTCTACATCTGGTGTCTCCGGCGAAGCGTCGATGATTTCTCGCGCAGCCGAATTGTTCTCTCGGGGCTGGCGTTCGGGTTGCTGTTTTTTGCCTACTTCTTCTATTGGACTGCGGCCGGCCTGGCGCTGGTGTTGGGAATAATCGTTGATCGAGCGCACTGGCGGACCTACTTCCATACCGGATGGATCGGCGCGCTTGTGGGCAGCCCGGAGTTAGCGAGAATGCTGATGACGCGACACGGGCAGGGGTCGGATTGGATGCATCGGTTTGACGAGTTCGTTCCGATCCCGCGATTGAGTGAACACGGACATTTTTTTCTTTCTGCGGCGCTTGTGGTTGTAACCTTCGTGATTGTCTGGCGGTACTCCAAGAGTCTTCTCTATCTCTGGTCTGTGCGCTGCCGGCTTCGTGATGATTCACCAGCAATTTTTCACCGGCCTGCAGATGCAGAATTATCACTGGGCCTACATTTTCAGTCCGTGCATGGCGTTGCTTCTAATCCTGTTGGCGGTTGATGGAGTCGAGGCGGTCGGTCGTCGCGGGCGCGTAGTGGGCAGGGTTCTTGTAGCGGCGGTGCTATTGAATGCGGTGGCGGGCGTCTTCCTGCGTGGTCTGGAAACGGTTCGGACGAACGACAGCCAGCGCTACAGCCGGGAATTTCAGGCGTATGAGGTGCAGCATGGTGACTCAGGCAATCGGGCGCTTGCGGCTGGGGCCGTTACCGCTGGCACCGAAGACTTCGTTCAGTTCGCGATGATTGTCGATCACGTTACGCCATTGGCGGCTGCGTACCCGGTTGTTTTGAGTCCGGGCGTGAGCGACCTGGATCTCGATCGGCGCATCGCGCTCAACTCCTATCTCTCTGGGCTTTCGCGGGATCAGTTCGTCGCCGCGGAGCGGTTGGAGTTGGACCACTTGCAATACGGGATTGAGTTGCGCGATCCGGCGAGGCGAGCTGCGCGATTCGCGAGCCGCGTGGCTTGCTTTGATGAAATTGCCTCGGACCCTGCGGCTGCGGTCGAGCGCTATAAGGTTTTGTACGTTGCGCTTCCGGCGGGATCGGCGACACCTGCGGCGCTCGGTTCCGATTGGATCGTGTTACAGTCCGGCCCGAGCTGGATGGTGTGGGGGCGCGAGGGTGCCTGAGTTGTTTTTTGGTGCTTCCAGTGGCCGTCCTCAGTTCAGAATCCAGAAACGATTGGACCACATCGGTGTCCGCCCGTTGCTGCGTGCCTTGGGCCGGAGGGCGCTCTTGAAGGTTGCGGGTAAGGCTCCCGAACAGTGAGGGTGAAAGTGGCCTCAGGCGAAGGCCATGCTCGGAAAGGCTTGGACTTATTCTCGGCTGCGACCAGTATCGCTGAGAGAGCGATGCGGCGCCGCGAGCGCATCTCTGAACTTTATACCGTGCTCGGCAAATTTCGCCCGCCGTGAATTAAATGCAAGGCCTATTGGGGCGTTCATTTTCCCGCCAGCTTTCTTTTCTGCTCCTCAATCCCAGCCTCTATTAGCTCTCGGATACCGGAATCGGAGCACCTGTCACGGGATTTTTCCAAAGCCGCAATAGCCGCCTTAATCCTGGCGATCTGTGCCGGCGAAAGCATGGCAGCAGTGTACGCCTCCGAACATTAGAATGAGCAAATCTGCTCAGAAAACCGCCGCGCCTTTCCCCTAGGCTACTTGTGACCGTCCAAAGGAGGCATTCATGGCTGGTCACTCTTTCCCAGAAATATCCTGTAAATTATGCAGCAAGCCGGTCGATCTAAAGGTCGACTTGTCAGCCGATGAAAACGGCAAGGCCGTCCATGAGGATTGCTACGTCAAACACATTACGAGTTCCCGCCGCGATCCTCCAACTGCGATGACCGATCAAAACCAGTCAAGGCGATATTAGGACACGACATCTTTGCTTGTGGCGTCCAGTGACCTTAGTGGGTATAGCGGATATTCCGCTGAGCTGGGAGGCACATTCGCGGAGGTTATTCGGCGTACGTCCTCTAGCCGCCCTCAGTTCGGTATCCAGAAACGGTTGGGCCATGTCGGTGTGCGTCCGTTGCTGCGTGCCTTGGGCCGGAGGGCGTTCTTCAAGGTTGCGGGCAAAGCTTCGGAACAATCGCGCGATTGAACGGCGCCTCCCCGAGTTTCTCAATAACAATTCCGATGTGATTTTGCCGGAGTGGTGGCGCGGCTGAAGCCGCGCCCTTTCAAAGATCCCGCGTCCTGTCCGCGGTGGCACAAGGCTGCGCGTGGGAGTCAGGAGGGGTTGAGTTCGTAGAGAGTGGTGACGATTACGCCTGGGTGGTTGGCGATGGATTCGGGAATGGAGCAGAGGATTGCGCTGGAGCGGGAGCGGAGCAGGAATGGCGGGTCGGTGAGGACGATGCCGGAATTTTGCGGGAGGCGGGTTCCGCCTCCGGTGGGCTTGTCGCGATTGGGAGAGAAGTTAAGAGCGGCGGGAAGATGCTCGGTGAGGATGAGGAATTTGTAGCGATAGAGTTTGGGAACGACGCGGGCGATTTGCGCGTTGTTGAGATGCTGGAGAACCTGGCGGAGAAAGACGATGTCGGCGGCGGGGAGATCGTCGTCGATGATGTTGAGGCAGCGGAAGTCGACGTGGGCGGCGGCGAATTTTTCCTGGTTGTGGGCGATGAGAGCGGGAACGACGTTGCAGGCGATGTAGCCGGAGCAGAAGGGGCGGAGTTGCCGGCCGACATGGAAATCGCCGCAGCCGAGATCGACGACCGAAGGTGGAGTGGGGAGCGAGCGCAGAAATTCTGTGACGGCGGCGATGTAGGGAGTGACGACGGCGGGAGTGTGGCTGCCGTCTCCGGAAGAGAAGGCGTCGGCGGAACCGGTTTTCCATCTGCCTTCGCGGTAGATGGCGGAAAAAATTTGTTCGACGGGCAGGTTGCGGTGTTTGGCGTTGCGGTGTTGAGCGAGATATTCGCCGAGGAAGCGGCGCAGCGGGGTTGGTGTGAAGCGCCGGGCGGCGGATTTTAGTTTGGCGGCGAGAGTCAAGGAGTTCTCCGGCGAATAGTATAAATTCGAAACCGCTGGTCTTTCGCCCCTTTGGGGCTCGGTTGTTTTCCGGTTTTACCCAGGGCTTGCGCCCTGGGCTGGATTCTTACGCCGCTTTGCGGCTGACTCGTTTTTCGCTATCTGGGTGCGATTTGGCAGGTTGAAAATTTTTGCAACGTTGCGGCGGCTGAGTTTTGTGGATTGCGGGGATGCAGACTTTAGTCCAGGTAGCAATGGCTCTCATGGGCGAGATTCGAATGTTGAATGAGAGAAATACGAGGAATTGATTGACCTTCGGGAAGCATGACAGTAAACTAGCGCGATTGCGGGGCAGTGGTGACTCCAGGGGTTGACCGCGAAAGCCCGATCCCAAGCGGAGTTGAGACTGCAAAAAACCGATCCTTCCGTGGCCGGTTGCGGGCCGGCTCAATCGAAACCGTAAAAGTACAAGGGTGTGGAGAAGACTGTCCGCCTGAATTCAGGCAGGCGTGTTCGCCAAAGAAGTCGTGGACGAAGAATCGCTCGATTAGCGTCGATCAGCATTCGGTCACCACTCGATTAAAAGACAGGTTCTATGCCGGGGTTCGCGGGGTTACACACCAATTTTGTCAGCTGGATCATTGCGGCAGGCGTGATCGGCTGCTGGCTGATTTCGGTGAAGCTGGTGCCGGGGTGGGAGCGCGAGGGATGGCCGGCGCTGATGAAGTCGTTGTTTGGATTTGTGTGGATGGGATTTGGGCTGGATATTGTGCTGCGGTTTCTGATGCTTTCCTACAACTGCGTGGCGTGGGGAGACGACAGCCTGCGGCTGGTGGTGCTGCCGACCGAGACGGTGAACACGACGCTGGTGTATGCCGGGATTTTCTGGGTGCTGGTTTCCGGGACTTATGCGATAGCGTCGCGGCGGACAACGGCGGGGCCGCTGCGGCTGGTGCGCGGATTCGATCTTGATCTGGCGTATGCAGCCGCGATTCCGATGAGCGTGGTGTGCTCGATGCTGTTCTATCTGGTAGACACTCCGAACCTAGTACCCATGGCGCTGCTCACGCCGCTGGCTACGGTGGCGAGCCTGTACATGATTCCGGCGACGATTGTGTGGTGGGACCATCTTCGGCGGCCGGGGCCATGGTGGCGAGTAGGCGGTGTGCATTTGCTGATATTGCTGCCGGCGCTGGTGAACGGCTGGCGCAGTCCTTACCGGGAAAATGTTGCGCCGTTTTTTCTGATTCCTCTGCTGGCGGCATTGTTTGCGGGACGGCGGCCGAAGCTGCGGCAACTGGCGCCGGCGGCGGTGATTTGCTTTCTGGCGATCAGTTCGCTGGTGAGCGCCTACCGGCGGGTGAAGTGGGAGAATACGCGTCCCGAAGAAGTGGTGAGCGAAGTAAAAAGCGATGGAGTGCTGGCGTGGTTTATGGGCGATTTTGGCGAGCGCATGGCGCGGTTCCACTCCTTTGACTCGATGTTGCTGACGGTGCATTTGATTCCGAATGCCCTGCCTTACTCGGGGCGCAGCGTGCTGGTGGCACCGCTGGTGCGGGGATTTGTGCCGCGATTTATTAACGAGGACAAGGGCGTCGTATATGCGGGGCAGAGGTTCAGCACGGAGATCTGGGCGTTCGACAGTCCGAGCGTGCGGGAGAACAGCACGGCGGCGATCGCGCCCTCGATGCCGGGAGATCTGTATGACGCGGGCGGAGACCTGGACATTGCGCTGGGAGCGGTGATGTGGGGCCTGCTGCTGGGATTGGTGGATGGATGGAAGGGACATGTTCCGGTGTTTTGCGCGGCGGCGCTGACGGCGCTGATGGCGACGCACTGCGCGATGTCGATTGAGCGGGATTTTGATCATGAAGTGGCGGGGCTGATTCAGATGTTTCTGGTGGTAATCGTCATTGCCGGGGTGATTGCCCTGGCGCGGCGGCGCACGGCTGATCTTTCATTTGGGGCTCATCCCAGTCTGGAGCGATTTTAGGGCCCATGTTTTCCTTTCCAATCCAACAAACTGTTCTCCGGGCCCGGAAGACGCGCGGGAAAAGTGTGCGCGGGACGAGGAGCGGGGCATGAGGGTTCTGGTGCTGGCGACGGATATTTTTTCGCGCGGCGGGATCGCGAGGTATACGTCGACGCTGGCCTCGTCGCTGGGCAGAATGTTGGGCCGGGAGAATGTGGACGTGCTGTGCTTTTTTGATTGGGGATACGACGGGAATGTTCCGGGTGATTTCGGGTTCAGAGGAGCTGTGAGCAGCGAGGCAAGGGCGGAAGTTTTATCCCAGGCACATTTCCTGCTGAAAGCGGCGCGGGCCGGGATCAGTGGATATGACCTGGTAATTGCGAACCATGTTGCGCTGGCTCCGGTGGCGGCGATGATGAAGTGGGCGTTTGGAACGCCGTATTGGGTGGCGTGCCACAGCGTGGAGATCTGGTGGGGAACATCGCCGTGGCGGCATGCGGCATTGAAGCGTGCGGATTTGATTTTGCCGGTTAGCCGCTACACCGCAGAAGCGTGGCGAGAAGATGGAAGGGATTGAGAGTTCGCAGGTCAAGGTGGTTTATAACGCGATTCCTGATCCGTTTAGCGAGCTTGCTGACGTCGCAGATGAGAATGCATGAGATCGACGGTGCAGAGATGGAGCGGGTCATAGCTTCTGCTTTCGGTTTGCAGCATGGTTAAGGGAAACGAATTCAAGGGCGTGGATACTGTGATTCGAGCGCTACCGAGAATTTTGGCGGCAGTGCCAGATGCGCGGTACGTGGTTGTGGGAGACGGAGAAATTCGGGCAAATTTGGCTCGCCTCGCTGATGAGGTAGGAGTGAGCGAGAGCCTTACCTTTACAGGCGAGGTTTCAGACGCGGAACTGGCCGAGCTCTATCGCGCGTGCGACGTGTTCGTGCTGCCGAGCCGGGGCCAGCAGCGCGTTGGCGTCGTGGGCGGCGAAGGATTTGGCCGAGTCTACGTGGAAGCGGCACTGGCGGGAAAACCGGTGGTGGGAAGCCGGTCGGGCGGGGCGACAGAGGCTGTGCTTCAACGGGAGGACGGGGTTCGTTGTGAATCCCGATTCGATCGACGAAACTGCAGAGGCGGTCCTCGCCATCCTGCAGGATTCGCAGCTAGCGGCCCGCATGGGATCTGAGGGACGCGCGTGGGCGCTCGAGACGTTCTCTCAGGACGCTCTCTCGGTTTCGCTGAAAGATCTGTTGCGACCTTACGGCTTCGTGAGCGAAAGCGTCCCGACATTGGCGCACGCAGGCGGTCAGCTATGACCAGACTGATGAAGGAAATTGAAGAATTGCCCGAGGGATTCAGCCAGCCTACGGCCCTCCCGACGAGTCCGCGCGAGCACGAGGGATGGCAGCGGGCCAATCGGAATTGGTGGGAAACCCACCCCATGCGCTATGACTGGAAAGATGAGATTCCATTCAGGGAGTTCAGCAAGGAGTTTTACGCGGAGATAGATAGGCGCTTTTTCGATGCCGTGGCACTGTACGCTCCGTGTAAGGAAGTCCCCTTCGATTGGTTGATCGACTTTGATTCACTCGAAGACGAAGGATGTGCTGGAAATCGGCGTTGGGAATGGCAGTCATGCGCAGCTTCTTGCGACTCATGCGAAGTTTTTCTCGGGAATCGATCTCACCGAATACGCGGTGAAGAGTACCTCTCAAAGACTGCAAGTTTTTGGTATCGGCGGCTCGGTGCAGAAGATGGATGCCGAGCACATGGACTTTGCAGACGGAAGCTTCGACATGATTTGGACCTGGGGAGTGATTCATCATTCTGCGAATACTAGAAAAATTCTCGAAGAGATGCATCGCGTTCTAAGGCCGGGCGGTGAGGCTCTTGTCATGGTCTATCACCGCACGTTCTGGGAATACTACGTACAGGGGGCGATGCTGGCATTGCTCTCGGGGCAAACTCTCAAGGCGAAATCACTTCACGCAAGCATACAGCGAAGAACGGATGGGGCGATCGCGCGATATTACAGACGGTCAGAGTGGAAGCGGTTGGTTTCCGATCTGTTTGCGTTGAAGGACGTTCGCATCTACGGCAAGAAAACCGAGCTCGTGCCATTGCCCGCAGGAAGGGTGAAAAACCTAGTCGTCGGCGCGATACCGAACTCATTCAGTCGTTTTCTCACCAACAAATGTAGATGGGGATCGTTTCTCGTGACAAGGCTCGTGAAAGAGGCGGTGTAGCCAATGTGCGGCATCATGGGGGTTTTAAGCGGCGGGCGGCCTGAGCAGACACGGGCGGCCGTCCGCGACATGATGGCCGCGGCGCGGCATCGCGGGCCGGATGGCCACGGGAGTGTGGAGATTGGTGTGGGCGACAGGCGGCTGGTGCTTGGGCATACGCGGCTGGCGATTATCGACCTGAGTGAGGGGTCGAGGCAACCGATGCAGGATGCGGAATCAGGCTCGTGGCTGGCGTTTAACGGAGAGATTTATAACTTCCGCAGATTGCGGTCGGAGTTGGAAGGTTTGGGATTGCGGTTTACCACTTCAGGCGACGCCGAGGTTTTGCTGAAGGCGCTAGTGCAGTGGGAACAACAAGCGCTGGAAAAACTGGAGGGCATGTTTGCATTTGCCTTTTGGAATGAGCAGAACAAGTCGCTTTTGCTGGGGCGCGATCGCGCAGGTATGAAGCCACTTTATTACTGGCATCGGAGCGCAGGGATTTGGGTTTGCGTCCGAAGTGAAGGTGCTGGAACGGGCGGACATCGGCCGGCTGAATGTAGATCACGAAGCAGTGGATTCGTTCCTTGCGTATGGTGCGGTGATTGGGCCGAAGACGATCTTCAATGAGATCCGGGAACTGCAGCCGGGGCATTGCCTGGAGATAAGTGCGCTGGGAGAGGTGACAGAGCGCGAGTACTGGTCGCTGAGCGCATGCGTAAATGCCGGACGGGCGGTCGAGGCGGAAAGTTTCGAGGATGCGGTTGCGCGGGTGAAGAATCGCCTGGAGGCGGCGGTAGATGCGCACCTAGTGAGCGATGTTCCCGTGGGAGTGTTTCTTTCGGGTGGCGTGGATTCGAGTTTGCTGGCGCTGCTGGCATCGCGATATGCGAAGAGCCCGATCACTATGCTTACCGTGGCGTTTCCGGAGGAAGAGTTTTCCGAGTTGCCCTATGCGCGGCAGATTGCTAACGTGCGCTTCCGCACCATCACGAGGTAGTGACGCTGAATGCGGAGCGGTTGCGGGAAATGCTTCCCGAGGCGCTTGCGCGCGATGGATCAACCGACGGTCGACGGGATCAATACATTCGTAATTTCGCGAGTGGGCGCTTCGCTGGGATTGAAGGTGTTGCTCACGGGGATCGGCGGGGACGAATTGTTTGGCGGATATACCACATTTACCAAGGTTCCGCGGCTGCTGCGTTATGGCGCAGCGCTGCGTCCGGCGGCGCGGGTGCTGGCGAAATTGAAGAACGAGCAGAATCCGATCCAATGGCAGAAAGTTGCCGATGGCAGGCCGACTCGGAATTTGGCTGAAGCCTATCTGCTGCAGCGGAGCATTCGCTGGCGGCAGACAAGATGGCAGCATCCGACTCGGCGCACTTGCAGAAGGAGATTGAATCTCTAACCAACGACTTTCAGAAAGTGGCGGCGCTGGAGCTTCAGTTCTACATGCGCAATCAACTGCTGCGCGATGCGGATGTTTTCAGTATGGCGAGTTCCGTGGAGTTGCGGGTTCCATTCCTCGACACGCAATTGATGGAAGCCGCGCTGGCAATTTCTCCCGAGCTATCACTTCGATGGTGGCAGAGGGAAGCGGATTACCTGGCAGATTCTTGGCGAATTGGCGGGCGAGGATAATCCCGCAGCGGCCGCAAGATGGGATTCACGTTTCCCGTGGCAGCAGTGGCTGGGCCGCGATCTGAAGGAAACGATCTCATCGCACTTTGCGGGATGAACAACTCTATGAGCCACTCTGCGCCTCGATCCGGCCTACGGAAAACGGTTGCTCGACGGGTTGGAGCGCGGCGACCGCTTGCAGTCCTGGTCGGAAGTGTGGTCGCTTTTTGTCTTGCTGAACTGGCAATGCCGGCCGAAGTCGCGGTGGGGGTGGAATATGCCGTTGCCTAGGGTTGGCGTGCTGTGCGCGATATCGGGGCTGGGAGGAGCAGAGTTCAGTCTGCTGGAACTGGTGGCGCACCTGCGCGGAGCTTATGAGTTTCATTTGATCGTGCCGGGCGAAGGGCCGCTGAAAGAGCGCGCGGAATTGGCGGGAGCGAAAGTTTGGGTGCTGCCCTGGCCGGAAGCAATCGACGGAATCGGGCGAAACGGCGAGGCGTCCGAGCCTGGTGCGGATGCTGCGCTTTGCGGCAGACGTTGCGATCGTTCGCGCGGCGACTATCCGATTTGCTGGATGAGATCGAGCCCTCGGTTTTCGTTACGAATGCGGTGAAGGCGCACGTCGATCGGAGCGCTGTCGCGCAGGCAGAAAGATGTTCCGCTGATCTGGTATATGCGCGATGGATTGGAAGAGCGCGCGATTTCGCGCAGACTGCTGGCCTTGCTGTCGCGGCGTTGCGATCTGGCGGTTTGCATTTCGCGGTATGTGGCTGCGCAGTTCCGGAAATATGTTTCAGCGTCGGTGCCGGTCGAAGTGTTCTCTACAACATCGTGGATTTGGGGCGGTTTCGGCCGGAGGCGGCGGCGCCGGCGGATTTGCGCAAGATGCCGGACGAGATCTGGTTCGGCATTGTGGGCGCGATCACGCCGCTGAAGGGGCACGATATTTTTCTCGATGCGGCGGAGCGGGTGCTGACGGAGATGCCGAATGCGAGGTTCGTCATTGTGGGGAACAATCCCTACGTCACGCAGGAAGGGTCTCAGTATGAAGGCTCGCTGCGCAGCAAGGTGGAGAATTCGGCGCTGCGGGAGCGGGTGAAGTTTGTGGGCTTTCGCAATGACATTCCGAATGTGATGGCGCAGCTTGACGTTCTGGTGCAGCCTAACCGCGGGCCGGAGGGTTTGGGACGATCGGTGCTGGAGGCGATGGCGTGCGCCGTGCCGGTGATTGCGGTGAATAAATGGGGACCGGCAGAGTTGATCGACGACAGCGGAAGCGGGCTGCTGTTTCCGCCGCTGGATATTGCGCAGCTCACGGCACACATGCTGGCGTTAGGAGAAAGCGAATCGTTGCGGAGGATTATGGGAAAACGGGGCCACGATTGGATTCGTCGAAATCTTGTAGCAACGGAGCTGGCGGGGAAGTTCGATCGCATCCTCGAAGGCGCAATCGGTTCGCGGCGGCAGGAGGTGACGGCGTGAGAGTCCTGCAGCTGGGAAAATTTTATGATCCCTTCGTCGGGGGGATGGAGACTGTTCTCAAGGAGATGTGCGAGAGCCTGGCCGATGAAGTGGAATTCCAGGTCGTGGTGGCAAATACCGGCTGGCGCACGACGCATGAGAATAGAAAAGTTCCGGTTACGCGTGTGGGCAGCATGGGCAAACTGCTTTCCTGCTCGCTGGCGCCGTCTTATCCTCTGTGGGCGCGAAAGTTCGATGCTGATCTGATTCATGTTCACCTGCCGAATCCCCTGGCCGAGTTATCGGCGCTGCTGGCGCGCCGGGATGTTCCCATCGTGGCGCAGTTTCATAGCGATGTGGTGCGGCAGCGCAGCTTGCTAAAAATTTACGGGCCTTTCCTTGACGCCTTTTATCGCCGCGCGAATTGCATCATTGTGCCCACGCCGCGGCACATCGAAATTTCCAAGTTTGTTTCCAAATATCGAAAGAAGTGCCGGGTGGTGCCGTTTGGCGTGCCGGTGTCGCGCTTCGACCTGGACGAGGCTGGCCAGGAAAAAGTCGATCGACTTCGGGATGGAATGCCGTCTGTGCTGTGCGTGGGGCGGCTGGTTTCTTACAAAGGAGTGGAGTTCCTGATTCGCGCGATGCAGAACATCAAGGCGCGTCTTCGGATTGTTGGCGTGGGGCCGCTGGAAGATTCCTTGAAGCAACTGGCGGCGGAAAAAGGACTCGCGGACCGCGTGACATTTCTGGGACAGGTTTCCGAGGAGGACCTGGTCACCCATTACCACGCGTGTGATGTATTTGTGCTGCCATCAATCACGACGGCGGAGATGTTTGGGGTGGTGCAACTGGAAGCGATGGCGTGCCGCAAGCCCGTGATCTCGACCGATTTGCCGACGGGAGTTTCGTGGGTGAACCAGCATGGGAAGACTGGGTACGTGGTGCCTCCGGAAAATGTCGGGGAATTGGCGAAGGCCATACGAAAGTTGCTGGGCAATGCGCAACTGCGGCAGGAAATGGGTGAGGCTGGCCGCATGAGAGTGGAAGAGCATTTCACTTCGACAAAAATGGCGGAGGCGATGTTGCAGGTTTATGGGGAGATGCTGAGTGAACCACGCCGGGCGGGTGTGCCGGCGAAACCTCCTCAAGTGGACGATGTCGGTGAGCGCGTCCGGCAAAACTGGCGTGAAACAGAAAATGATTTATTTCATTATTTTCGCGGTGTCTTTGATCGCCTCGGCGGTGATGGCGCGAGAGGTGCGCGACATTGCCAACGCGCGGGGTTGGGCGACGGCGCCGGAGTCGAAGAGGCATCTGCACGCAAAGCCGGTGCCGCGATTGGGCGGCATTGCCATCATGGCGGCGGTGCTCCTGGTGGTGAGCGGCGCTGTGGTTGGATCGCGCCTTCTGCACATAAATTATTCATTTGTACCCGCTGCGTTTCTCGGTCTGCTGGGGCCGACGCTGGTGATCTTTGGCTTGGGACTGGCGGATGATTTTCGGCCGCTGAGTCCGTATGTGAAATTTGGAGTGCAGATTCTGGCGGCGGGCTGGTTGTTCGCCAACGGCTGCCGGGTCACGACCTTTCATTTGCTTTTTGGCGAGAAGCAAATTGGGAACGCGGCGGCTTTGATCCTTACTGTGTTTTGGGTTCTGCTGATCACGAATGCGTTTAACCTGCTGGATGGGCTGGATGGATTGGCGGGAGGATCGGCATTATTTTCCAGTCTTATCGTGTTCATCGTGTCTCTGGTGACGGGCAACACGCTGGCCGAAGTTGTAACCATTGCATTGGCGGGAGCGATCGTCGGATTCCTGCGCTACAACTTCAATCCGGCGACGATTTTTTTGGGCGATTGCGGCAGCCTGGTGATTGGCTTTGTATTGAGCGCGGTTCGATGGCCAGTTCGCAGAAGGCGTCGACGGCGGTTGCGGTTGCGATTCCGGTGGTTTCATTCGGGCTGCCGATTCTTGATACGTGCATGGCGGTGCTGCGGCGTTTCCTGAACGGCAAATCTTTGTTCAGCCCCGATGATGAACACATTCATCACAAGCTTCTGCAGCGCGGATTGTACGCACCGGCAGGCGGTGGTGGTGCTTTATGCGGTGTCTGCGTGCTTTGCGCTGATCAGCTTGCCTCTTCTTTCGCCGGGATCGGGGAATATTGCGGTGGTGTTGAGCGTGGTCGGGCTGGGCGTTTTCTTCGGGCTGCAGCACCTTGGCTATCGCGAAGTGGATGAATTGCGGCGGGTGGCGCGACGAACGTGGGGACAGAAAACAATCATCTCGAATAATCTGGCGATCCGGCGCGCGACCGACGAACTGGCGCTGGCGAAGAATGCGCATGACATTATCGAGATACTGAAGAGGGCGTTTCAAGGGAACGATTACGATGGCTTTGAGATTTCGTTCAGTCCTGAGTTGCCGGGCTTTTATGGCACGCCACTGATGGTCACACCGTTTCAATACGGATGGCGCAGGGAAGGAACCAAAAAACGCAAAGGCTGGGAAGTGCGGCTGGATTTATTTTCCCAGCGCGAAGTGGTTTGCGGTTGTTTTTCTGTTCATCGGAGTTACACCGCGGCTGCTCTGCGCAGCGACATCGATTGCTTCACCGAAGAGTTTGCGAGTGCGCTGAGTGCCGCGCTTCAACGTGCGGAAGAGATCCACATTCCATCGGTCGGCATAGCGGCAATGGCGACGAGCAGGTCCAGCGATGTTGTCAGCGTAGCCTAGATAAGCCGGCAACCGATCTTACTCAGGCGCGGCGAAAGTCGAGCGGTAATCCTGCCGCACATTTTCCAGAACAACTGTAAGGACGGAATACGTTCCCGGAAAGACTGTGGATACGAACCGTCCATTTTCCTGCACAGCGGCGTGACGGAAGCCAGGGGCAGAAATGGCGGAATTGTTGGCAAAGCGCTCGATCGTGCAACTGTTCAACTCGAAGGCGTTAAAAGTGGTGCGATAGAGATGGTATTGCGTTCCGGGCGCAAGGGCGGGCGCGTCTTCATCCAGTTCCAGCACAGTGATTGCTGAGAAAAGCGCGGATGAGCAGGGCGCTGTTGGCGGTGAAGAGCGTGCGGTTGGTCCAGCCGAAGCCCCATTCGCCGCCGCGCAACAGCACCCATCGGCTTTTTCCGGACGACATGCACAAGGGAGACGACGGCTTGGCCACGCTGCAGATTGTGCCGGCGTCGTAGGCATGCTGGTCGTCGAGGTATACATTGTCGCTGACGTCGCTCACCGTGCCGCCGATTAAATAGCCGGCATGCACATCCCCCGGTGCGTTCTGACCGATTTCGCGGACGACATTTCCCTTGATCAAAGAACAGGCATTGCAGTCAATGCCGTTGTTGCGAAATGAATATCGCACCGAGTTGTAGGTGACCGCAACGTCGTGGACTAGGGAGGAATTGCCCACTCCGATGCTGCCATCGAAGACGCGATTGTGGGTGATCAAGATTTTGCCGATGAAGGTTTGTTTGAGGCCGCCGATGCTGATGCGGCCGAAATGCAATTCATTATCGGCGATGGTGACTCCCGACAAGGAAGCCGTCGTGCCCTCTTGCAGAGCGACGTAGATGTCTCCGTGATCGAGGAAATTGCCGCTGATCTCGGACTGATCGAGGCCGCCGATGATGCTGGCGCCGTGGAACGTATTGCCGCTGATCTTGACGTTTTCCGGCATGCGCGCCAGATTATCTTGTCCGGATTCGATGCCGGTAGCATTGCCGGGTGGCGGAAGATTCGCGTCGAATATGTTGTCATGAACGAAGAGGCCGGATTGCGAAACGATCAACATGGAAAAGGTGCGGTAGTCGCCGACGTGGATGAAGCGATTGTCGCGCACCACTCCGGCCGGGCCGCCGACTGAGGCTTTGGGATCGAAGCGGCTGGCCGCGAATGAGTTGTCGCCGTGGCCGTAGCCGGTTGAGTGCAGCAGAAATGTGTTGTCGTGAACATTGGAATCGGTGCTGTCGAGGAGGTTGACCAGCTTGTTGGGATTGCCTTCGAGGCTCAGGTGGTCGAGTTCCAGACGATCACACGCATGGCAAATGAAGATCGAGACCCAATCATAGGTTTTACCTGAGTCGGTCCATATGATTGTCATTTCATGGAGGCGAATGTTGCGGCTCGATTGGCCGGCGTTGGCGAACAGCGTGGCGGAAGGATCGAAGGCAGAGCGCGTGACACGGATAACGGTGCGTCCCATGCCTGCACCACGGATTTCAATGTTCGAAGGAATTGCGATGCCTACGTGCGCTCCGGTGCCGTCGCGATCGCGCCAGGATGTAATGGGACTAGCTTCGTAGGTTCCCGCCGGGACATAGATTTCGCAGGGTTGGGACGCGCAGTCGCGAATGGCGGCCTGAATCTGTTCGATGATGGAGCGGCCGGGAAATTTGGAGGCATCGCGAGGGCCGGTGACGGGTTGCGACTGCGATTGCGCGGCTTGCAGCGATGCTGCGCCGGCGAATAACAGAAAAACGGTCAGCCAAGCGAACGGCCACCTCGACCTGGTAATTCTGCGAACTACTGCCATCGTGTCAATTCCTTCATTGCTTATATCAACCTGGGCTTGTGGGCCACAGGGATTCACTCGCACATTGTATGCTGGCTGCGAATTTTTACAGGGTGCACAAAGCAGGTCCCTCCACTCCGCTTGCTTCGCTGCGCCTCGGTCGGATGACAGGATTTCGTAACGGATTTCAAACTCAGGCCGGGTTAGTCCAATTGGGGACTTGCGGCACCATTTACAATTCGCATTGGCGAATCGCCAAGACAATCCAGACATCCCTCCCCCCAGCTTGGCGACGCATCCAGGAGAACAACCATGCGTCTCATCACGCTGCTCGTAGTTTCTACGCTGTTTCTCTCTCTTCTTTCCGGATATGCGGCGGCACAAGCCGATACCCTGAAGGTGGATTATTTTTCTAACGCGAACCTCGCCGGTGTTCCGGACGGAACACTGCGCCTGAAAAATCCGGGAACCACGGGAGGCAGTGTATGTGCTGCGATTTTCGTGTTCGATCCGCTTGAAGAAATATATGAATGCTGCAGTTGCATGCTGAGCACGAACGATCTGCGAACACTTTCAGTGAACAACGACCTGACCAGCAATACGCTGACCGGCTTGGTCATAACGACGGGAACGATAAGCGTTGTCTCGACTGCGACCGTGGGCGGCCAATGTCCGCTGCCGACCACGCTTACTCCGACCTCGGGAGGGGTGCGGGCCTGGACTACTCACATCGATACGATGTCGAGTGCAGTGAATGTAAGAGGGCAAACTCTAAGCTACTCGGGATATGTGGGAACGGCCGCGCCGTCGCAGGATGTTACTCTCAGTTCCTATGAGGAACAGATGCTCGCACGCGAGTGCTACGCGGTCGAGGTTGTTGGCAGTGAACACGGAATCTGTACCTGCGGCACGGGGGATTAGGGGAAGAAAATGGGACACAATCGGCGGCGTTGTCTAGCGGCGATGATGCTGTGAGGGCGCGGATAAAGTCCGCGCCTTTTTTATGTAGATTGTTCGTAAAGCACGAAACGGGTGATCAGGAGGAACGGAAATAAAGAACTTGAAAGGGTCCGGCCAGCGGGCTTTGAGCAAGCCTTTGAAGGAGTTTTGGTCGGAATTATCTTGTCTGCCTTTCCTGTGGGGGAAACCTTGCGTCGAGTTCGCCGAGGCTGGCTTTGATTCGGGCCACGTTGCCGGCGTAGCGACTGTCATCCTGCGAAAGCCGCGAAAACAGCTCCAGGGCCTCCTGATAGTGGGCGCGGGATTCGTCGATGCGCTGTTGAAGGCGATCGACGAAGCCGAGATTGTTTAGAGTGTTAGCCAATTGAGGCAGGAAGCCGTTGGGATCCTGCTGCGCGAGCTGGCGATAAATCTTGAGAGCCTCCTCGTAGCGCTGGCGCGCATCGTCGAGGCGGCTTTGCTCGGCATCGAAGTTTCCAAAGTTGATGAGGCGGCCAGCGAAATTGGGCAGGTATGTGGCGGGGTCCTGCTGAGCAAGGCGACGGCCAATGTTTAAAGCTTCTTCGAAGTAAGGGAAGGCTTTGTCGGGCTGCTTTTGCGCCCTGGCGAGGAGACCAAGGTTGATGAGGGTATCGACGATTTTAGGTTGCTCGGTGCCGGGATCTTGCTTCTCGAGTTGACGATAGATCTGCAAAGCCTCGCCGTAATGCGAATGGGCTTCGTCAAGGCGGTTTAGGCGCCGATCAATGTTGGCGAGACTGTCCAGGACTGTGACCATGTTGGTCAGGTGGGCGCTGGGATTCTGTTGCACCAACATGCGGTAATCTTGTAAGGACTCTTCATAATGCTGACGAGCTTCGTCGGGATGATTCTGCAGGCGAGCGACGTCGCCCAAGTTGCTCAGGGTTGCGGCCAAATCCGGCAGATAGGTTTCTGGATACCTCTGCATGAGCTGGCGGTAGGAGCTTAACGCCGTCTCATATTGGCGGCGAGCTTCGGCGAGGCGCTCATCGGGACCGAAACCCTCGAGATCTTTGGCGGTCATGGCGAGGTCGGGCTTCAGGAGCGCAGCTCCGAGTTCGGCGTGGGCGTAAGGATTCTGATCGGTGACTTGTGCGGTATGCGCCCACACCGTGTACTCGCTTTCCCAATAAGTCATTTGGCGCAGAGTGACAGAGCCGAGCAGGATCAACACACAAGCTGCGGGAATTACACGCCATAGCGCACGAACGCGGCGGGCTTCCGCAAAATCGTCGAGGCCCCAGGCGATCGTGATGAAGATTCCGATCAGCGGAATATAGGCGTAGCGATCGGCCATGGCTTGCTCACCCACTTGCACGAGGCCAACGACAGGAACCAAAGTGCCGAGGAACCAGAACCATCCCACCGGGAGATAACGCCACTGGCGAAAAACCAAAACCAGCGTGGTCATCGCAAGCAAAATAAACGCGGACAACGAAACCTGCCACGCCGGAAGGACGGTGGGGTGCGGATAGAGCGCAGCGAGACGCGCGGGCCAGATCATCTTCCACAGGTACATGCGGTAGGAAACGAGAGCGTTTGCAGCGCGAATGAAGAAGGGGAATTCGTGTAAGTTGCGGACAGCATTCCCCGACCGTTGCGCGAGGAGCGTAATACGAGCGCTGGCGGCCGAGAGAATCAGCAGAGGGGTTTTTTCCAGCAGCAATTTCGGTGCTGAGAGTTGCGGAGCTCCGATGGGGGAAGGCGGACTACCTGGTGTACGGTTGAGCGGCCAATAATCGAGGAGCAAGAGGACGAAAGGAAGGGTGATGACCATCGGCTTGGCCATCAACCCGACGGCGAAGAAGGTGGCAGCGAGCAGGTAGCGGCGCCAATCTTTCCCAGGCCAATCTCCTTTTTGCGCGTGCCAGGCGTAAGCAGCGATGGCTAAAGAGAAAAAAGAAGGTGCTGAGGACGTTCTTGCGCTCGGCGATCCAGGCAACGGATTCCACGTTCAGCGGATGGAAGGCGAAGAGCGCGGCGACGAAAAAACTGGGGCCGACGCGGCGAGTAATCCATGCGAGGACAAGAAACAGCACGGCGGCGTTCAGAGCGTGGATGAGGATGCTTACGAAATGATGACCGGCCGGATTCAGGGCGAAAAGCTGATAGTCGAAGGCGTGGGAAAGCCACGTGACTGGGTGCCAATTGGCGGCGGTGGTTGCGGTGAAGGCCCATCGGATGGTGGACCAACTCAGGCCGCCGCGGATGTGCGGGTTGCCGGTGACATATACACCATCGTCCCAAAGGATGAAGCGGTGCCCCAGCACGGGAATGTAGAGGACAAAGGTTAGGATTGCCAACAGCAGGGAGAGAATTGCATTCAGCTTTGCGCCTGCGAGAACCGGACCGGCGACAATCGAGCCAAGCTGGGGAAGCGCTTTTGGTGGCGGCTTCCTGCCGCGCCGGGCGCGTCTTTTAGAGGCATTGGTCTTAGGCAAAGTTTTGGCGCGGCTTATCCGCGATAGGAAATTGCTGGTCTGATTAGGATACATGCCGGACTGGATCCTGTGGCTGCCACAAAGGTAAAAGCTATTGCAGTGGTCTGGCCCCGAACCGGCTTACACGCCGAGCGAAACAGGTTACAAGACGTGAATTTGGTCCCGGCAGAGCGTGAAAATGTTCGGCTCGACACCTTCCCGCGGGAACGTGCATACTAATCGGTATGTCCGTTGTCAAGAAACGATCGCGAGGCAAGCGGGCGACGCCGCGAAATCCTGAGCGCACACGAGAGATCCTGCTGCATGCTGCCTACGAAGAGATATACCGCTCCGGTTTTCGCAGCGCTGATTTGGACGCCATTCTGGCCGCAGCGGGTGTTACCAAAGGAGCGCTGTATCACCACTTTGACAACAAAGAGGCCCTCGGGTACGCGGTGGTGGATGAGGTCATTGCGAGTAATACTGACCGGAAGTGGGTGCAGGCTTTGCGCGACGCCAAGAACCCCATCGACGGTTTGATCAGAATTGTTCGCTCCGAATCGGTGAAAATGGAAGACGTTCGGCGTGGCTGCCCCTTGCTGAACCTGGCTAACGAGATGTCGGGGATTGATGAGGGATTCCGACGAAGGACGGCAAAAGTGTTTAAGGCCTGGCATGACGCCGTGGCGGGGGCGTTGCGCGAGGGACAGAAACGCGGAGTAGTGCGAAACGATATCGACGCGAATGAAACGGCTACGTTCCTGATCGCGGCGTATGAAGGGTACGTAATTTTAGGAAAGAATTCGCAGGATCCACGGACAATGCTATCGGGGCAAAGAAGAATGCGCGGCCAAATCGAGTTGCTACGCGCCGCAAATGGGCGGATTCGAGCGCGCCGCGGATAGTAGATATTCTGCTGTCAGTGTCAGTCGCGGAAGAACCCCCCAGAGCCAAGCCAGAATTCCGCAAGGCATTTTAGGTTCTTCTTGTAGGTGCGGGTGACAGTGTATTCCCTTCCACCTTTCACGCGAAGCCCATATTCGCCGGTTGAGTAAGGCGTGATCTCTTCCACAAAAGCTGTGTTCACCAGAATCGAGCGATGGATGCGAATGAATCCCTGCGGCTCAAGTTTTTCAGCCACCGCTGAAATTGACGCGCGCAACAGATAGGAGTTCCCGTTGCGCTGCAGCGATACACAATCTCCTTCAGCCTGAACGGTAACCACATCGCGAAGATTGATGAAGAGAATTTTCCCCTTCACCTTGATGGCGACCCGCGGCGACGGTTGGTTCTGCTCCTGCATCTGTGATGCCGGCCCTTTCGCGGCAATTTGTAGTTGTGGTGACAGTCCCATCACCATTGCAACTCCTTTTTTCTTTCCAGAGAATGCTGCACTCGCTGGCTATTTACTCGCTAAACACGAAATCTTCCATCATTCGCGCGCCGCCTCAATTGTTGACCGGGGCGAGCGTTCCATCTGACCACATGCCGGTAAGAACAACGAATACGTCAATCCCTTCCAGTTCGAACTGCGGATTCAGAATGACGGGAGATTTGGGCAGACCCGCGCCCCAGGCGGCGCCGCCAATCAGCGGGGTATAGATCATCAAATGGGCGATGTTGTGGTCGCCGCCGTCCGTAAGATACGCATCCTTCGACATCATGTAGGTCATCGCACCAGGCTCCAGCGGCGGCAACTCCGTCTTCGCAAATGTCGCAATTCCTTCCCTGACCTGATCTTTGGATTGAGTCGCCAACACCAGTTCTGTCCTTTTGTAGGTCATGGGAAGGATGGAGCGCACCGCGGGCGGATTGAAGCAGAGTGGGCCTCGAATTTTGGGGTTCCAATATTGTGGATTATCGAATGGAGCCATCCAACCCCGTTCGACGGCGCATACGAAGCCGTTCTTGCCTTCGACGGCGGTTTCGTAGCCATGCGGCCCAAGAACGAGAATTTTTGCGTCGCGGGATATAGAATCTGGGGCCGCGCTTCGCGCGAGAGCTATTTCGGCATTTCGATCCGGCATCAGATACCGGTCAAGCGGGGCCATACTGGGATACTGGGTTTTGGATTGCGCCTGCATTTGCGAGATCGCGCCCAGCGCCAGCACAAGCATGCCGATTCCTAGTGCGATTATCCTGAGTGTTCTTGGACTCATTCATTTACCCCTTTCGGCAGAGATTTAGTCCTATGATGCGACCATTCCACGTGAGCGTTGCATCCATCATACCAACTAGTATGTATGTAAGAACAAAAGGTTATCCACGCCACGCTTATCCCTTTTTCCGTAGATCGTAATTGCCAGAATTCATTTTCTGGTAGATATGTGCTGTTCTGCGCGGCAACGCCGCCAGATTGCACGACGAGGCGCGTCCAAAATCGTGTATACACGCCGTTCGCAGTTGTACGACCGGCGGGTTATCCCTGCTGAACTGTAATTCCGCCCTAAAACCCCGGCGCAGGTGGCGATGCGAATGCATTGGACATCGCCAGTAATGGGAGACCAAACAATGCGACTGAACTCGACCAAACTGCTTGTCCTAATGACGTTCGTAGCTCTTCTGCTGCCGAACGTGCTCGCGGCGCAGAGCACAACCAACGGCGCGATCAGCGGAACAGTAACTGACGCCAGCGGCGCGGTTCTGCCCGATACCACCGTAGACCTGAAGAGCACTGAGAAGGGCTTCACCAGTTCGACAAAGACGAACGCATCGGGCTTCTACCAATTTCCGTTGCTGGAGCCGGGAACTTATTCCATCAGAATTTCGGCCACGGGCTTTAAGACATCCACTCTGACGACGACGGTTAGCGTGGGCGCAACCTCGACCCTCAATGCGAGGCTGGAAGTGGGTGCAGCCGGGACCACGGTGGAAGTCACGAGCGAAGCTGCATTGCTGCAAACGGAGAGTTCCGAGATTTCGACGACATTTAATGCGCGCGAAATTTCGGAGGTGCCGAACCCCGGCAACGACCTGACCTTCGTCGCCCAGACAGCTGCGGGCTCGGTGATGAACACCGGCTCGGGAGCGGGAAACTTCGCCAGCTTTGGCGTCTCGGCGTCTTCAAATTTGTACACCTTGAACGGGATGTATGATAACGACCCGTTTCTGAACTTGAATAATTCGGGCGCGACCAACCTGCTGCTGGGCAACAACGAAGTGCAGGAAGCGACGGTGGTGACCAACGGCTATTCGGGGCAGTATGGAGGTTTTGCCGGCGCGAACGTGAACTACATCACGAAATCCGGTTCCAACAACTGGCACGGCAACGCGAATTACTGGTGGGACGGCACGGCCATGAATGCCAACAACTTCTTTAACGTTGGCAACAATACGCCGAGACCCTTTGTAAACGCCAACCAATATGCGGCATCTTTCGGCGGACCGATCAAGAAGAACAAGGCGTTCTTCTTCTGGAACTATGAAGGCTTGCGAGTCATTCTTCCCACGAGTTCCCAAGTCGTCGCTCCAACTCCGGGCTTCCAAAACTTTATTTTGGACAACCTTGCCAATACCGGCCTTTCGCAATCGGTGCCTTTCTACAACACGATCTTCAATATCTACAACACCGCGGAGGGCGTCTCCCGGGCGGTGCCTGGGGTTCCGACCGCAGCGGATACGAGCGGATGCCAGGGGCAAACCTACAGCAACGCAGCGGGAAATTTTGGCGCGGGCAGCTCGCCCTGCGCGGAATCGTGGCGCGGGACGGCAAATAATTTTACTCACGAGTATTTGACTTCGGGCCGGTTCGATTTCAATGCCACGAACAATGACCGTATCTTCGTGCGCCTGCAAGAGGACAAAGGCGTTCAGGCGACGTTCACCGACCAGCTCAACCCGATTTTCAATGCAGTCAGCACGCAGCCGGAGTATCAAGGCCAGGTTAGCTGGAACCGAGCATTTGGCGTGAAAGCCGCCAACAATCTCGTGCTCTCCGATCAGTGGTACAGCGCGATCTTCTCGACCGCGAACCTCGCGGCCACGCGCGCGGCTTTTTCTACGGATCTAATCCCTAACGACGGCTCTCTTACCCCAGTGGGCGGCGCAGATGTTGACTGGCCTCAGGGACGCAACGTGACCGGCTACCAACTGGTCGACGATTTCTCCTATAGCCTGGGCAGCCAGCACACTCTGAAACTCGGCGTGTATTTCCATCGTAACCTGGTGAGCGATTTTGACGACGGTATCGCAACCGGCGGCTTACTCTTACCTTTGTCGTTAAACGATTTTGCTTACGGTGGCGTTGGAACTGACGGGGGCACTACTCTGCTGGATCAGAGTTTCCCAACCGCCAAGGACCAGGACATTAAACTGTATCAACTGGGCTGGTATTTACAGGACGAGTGGAAGGTCAAGAGCAACCTGAAGCTTACTCTTGCGCTGCGAGCCGACCACAATTCTATACCCACCTGCGAGAACAACTGCTTCGCCAGGTTCTCCTCGCCGTTCGCCGAAATCAATCACGATGCGTCCACCCCTTACAACCAGGCAATTCAGACGGGACTGAGCCAGGCGATGCAAAGTTTTACGCCTGTAGCGTGGCAGCCGCGATTTGGTTTCTCCTACACGCCGCTTGGGTTGCACAACACTGTGCTTCGTGGCGGTGTCGGCCTGTTCATGGATACATTCCCCGGACAAATTGCCGATGGTCTGTCCGAGAATACTCCGGTAGACAATATTTTTCCGTTCACTATCGCGGGGAATCTTGCCCCAACCCAGGTAACTGGCGGAAACGTATTTAACAGCGCAGCCGTCACCAACGCCGCAATCGAATCAGGATTCTCCCAGGGACTGAACGCAGCTCAGATCGCAGCCAACGCAGCAGCGAACGGCGGTCAATTCGCTCCGCCGGGATTCTCTAATGCCAATGCGATTCAGGCTCCGCGCTACTGGGAGTGGAACTTTGAGGTGCAGGAAGCGGTCGGCAACAACACCTCGATCACCATCAACTATGTGGGGAATCACGGCTTTCATGAGACTGCTATTTTCGACAACGAAAACGCCTATTGCCCGCCAACCACTTGCCCAGTTGGGTTTATCGGCCTGCCGACGAGCGCACCCGATTCGAGCTTCAGCGGGGTGAATCAAATCCAAACAGTGGCCGTCTCCAATTACAACGGCCTCAGCTTCACCGCGCAGCACCGCTTCAGTCATGGGCTGCAAATTCAGGCCAACTATACCTGGAGCCACGCCCTGGACGAAATCTCCAATGGTGGATTCAACCAGTTCATCGCGAATGGCACGAATTCCGGCCGGCTTGGCAGCTTCCAGAACCCGATCAGCAATACCAATCTTCGCGAATACAACTACGGTAATGCCGACTACGACACTCGGCACTACTTAAGCATGAATTACGTTTACGAACTGCCCAAGGGGCCCTCAGCGTTGTTGAAGGGTTGGCAGCTTTCCGGGACACTGTTCGCGCGCAGTGGTTTGCCTTATTCGGTTGAAAACAGCGGCGCAGCGGGAGACCTGGGCGGCTTTAACTATCAGTCCGCGGCTCTCGCGAATTACGCAGGGCCTTCGTCGACACCGGGCTGCAGCAGTCCGGGCAGCACTGCGGCAGGGCCTTGCCTGGCGGCATCGGACTTCCCCGATTTAGCTGCGGGCGGGAATATCGGACAGAATCAGCTGAACTCGGGTACCGAAAATCAACGGCGGAACCAGTTCTTCGGTCCTCGCTACTTCGACACGGATATGACCATCATGAAGTACACCGCGATTCCGCATTGGGAGTCGGCAAAGATTGGAGTTGGCGCTCAGTTCTTCAACCTGTTGAACCATCCCAACTTCGAGAGTCCGGTGAACGACATCAACAGCTCGAACTTCGGTCACGTGCTGGATACGGTGAACACACCGACCAGCATCCTGGGGTCGGGCCTGGGAGCGGACGCTTCGCCACGGCTGGTGCAGCTGACGGCGAAGTTCAACTTCTAGTTTTTGGACGCGAGTTGAATCACAATGATTTGAGATCGAAAACTGGTTTGGGATCGGAGGAGTGCTGAACCAGCTCGCAACTTAAAAGAGGAAGCCACGGCCTATGGTCGTGGCTTTTTTTCTTGCTACATCACGGGTTGACTTGGATCTCGGCCATCATGCCGCCATCTTCGTGGTCGAGGATGTGGCAGTGGTAGACGAATGTGCCGGCGATTTCAGGATCACTGAAATCCATTAACACTGTGACGCTGGGATAAGGCAGCGTGCCGTTCCAGTAGGGCACGTTCACGGTATCCTGCATTACCGGCGTGGATAAGGGAACTCCGTTGATCGCGGTGACTAGAAAATGGATTTGATGAATGTGAAACGCGTGCTCTTCGGAGCTGTGATTCTCGATGGTCCACTGTTCTATCGCACCCACGTTAGTGACGATCGCGGGGGGATTATTGGGGCTGAACACCATGGGCGTTTGTCCCTGGACGGTGAGGAAGTAGTTGGTGGGACCGTTCGTGCCTTCAGTGGCTTCCGAGAAGTAAAGGTTGCGCGTGGTGGTTGCGTTTGCGGGCTTCGCGGCGGTGAGGTTGGCGAATCGCATCGTCTTGCCAGCCGTCTTGGCACTGGCTTTGAGGGCGGGAATGCGGTTTTTCACAGGAACCTTTTGTTTCCGCTTGCCCGCGTCCGCACTGGAGATAATGCTGCCGATCACCTGAGAAAAGTTGGGATTGCCCACGGGCCCGGTGTCGAAACCCAGGTCAGCCAAAACGGCGTAGGTGCCCTCGGGCGGACCGGTCATCACAAATTCGGCGCGTCCGGCTGGGGGAATTTGAATGTCGGTGACCTGAGGATCGCCGGTGACCGGAACCGCATCGATCGCGATCAGATCTAGAGTCTGTGCCACGCCGTTGTATTGAATCTGCAAGTCGAGAAAATTCTGGGTGGAAGAATTCAACACACGCCAAAATTGCTGCTCGCCGGGGTCGGCGATAATTTCGGGATAAGTATTCAGTGGGGCCGTAACCACCGTCTGGAAATTGAGCGTGGTTTGATAGGGACCGGGCAGCCAGGAACCGGGATTGAGAAATTGCTGGCGCACGATCAGCACCTGCTCCGGCAATCCGGCAACTTGAGGCTTCACATTTTCCATGCCTTCAACGATGAGCGCTCCCGATGCGCCGCCATTCACCTGATCGGTAGTGAATCCGTGGGGATGAGGGTGATACCAATACAGGCCGGGAGGTTCATTGCTGGGAATTTGAATCTGATACTGAAACGGCGGATCGGTGGGCTGGATCAGCGTGTTGATAACGTCATCCTGATGACAAACGGGTGGAACATTCAGTCCGTGAAAATGAACGTTGGTTGTGTTCTGAGTGATGGTGCCGCCGTTGCAGGAAGTGTCAGGAGCGGAGCCCTTCATGGGCGCCATGTGCATCGCGCGGCGCATGGCCGAACGCGATGAGGGAAGAGCGAGCTGGTTGGTCAAAGTCAGGTTCAAGGTGTCGCCGGGATTGAGTTGCAGCGTGGGAGCCTCGATAATGCTGCCATCGGTATTGACGTAGTTGTAGCATTCGTGGGTGTAGCCGGCGGAATCGACGCCGTTGTTCAAATATAGCGCCACGGTGAGCGATCCATTCTGGCTGAAGAGATCCAACGGGTTCGCAACAACTGTGCCTTCATCGGGGCGCGAGGGACAGTTCCCTACCTGCGCCGAAGCGCCCACTAAGGCCAGTCCGGCGAGCGACGCCGCCAGCGCGAATTTAAAGACTTTGAACATACCCAACTCCTCTTATGTAAGTGCGTTAGCGCGAAATACAAGGCGATGACTATTGTTTACGATTCTTTCTCTACGGACCGGAAACATAGGTGTAGGCGTTGTTTGACCACTGACCGCCGACGTATGAGTACAAGGTCACGTAGATGGTGTTGCCATTCGCAGGCGCGTTATAGATCGTCTCCGTCAGCGCCGTACCCAGGCTGCCGGACGAATCCAGATCGTTGCCGCCCGGACCGATCGCGCTGACATCGACCCAGTAACCGGTTGCGCTCGGATCCGAGCTCCACGTGAATGTCACAGTATTTCCGCTTAGCGTCGAGTTCGGCGGCGGAGTCTTCATCACCGCCAGTCCTCCGGTGGAGTTGAAGGCGGTATAGGTGTAGTCGTTCGCGGTCCACGAGCCGCCGATCAAGGTGTAGAGGGTGACGTAGACCGTGCTGCCATCGGTGGGCAATCCATTAACGGTCAGCGTGAGCACGTTGCCCAGGTTGCCTGAGGAATAGTAGTTGTGCGCACCAGCGGTTGAGCCCACGTCGATCCAGTATCCGGATGCGCCCGAGCCTGCGGTCCAATCAAAGGTTACGGTGCTGCCGGTTAGTGTCGATCCGGGGGTTGGAGTTGTCAGAATTCCGGTCGCAGAACCGATGTTGTATGCGGTGTAGGTGTAGGCGTTGTTCTGCCAGCTGCCATTGACCAGCGAATAAAGCGTCACATAGACCGTGCTGCCGTTGGTCGGCAGACTGTTCACGGTGGTGGTCAGGGCATTGCCCAAATTTCCTGAGGAGTAGTAATCGTGCCCACCAACAGTTGAGCCCACATCTAGCCAGTAAGCTGTAGCGTTCGTGCCCGCGCTCCAGGTAAAGGCCACGCTGTTTCCGCTGAGAGTCGTACCGGGAACTGGCGAGGTCATCACAGCAATGCCGGAAGCCGTGCCGAATGCCGTGTAACTGTAATCGATGGATTGCCAGCTTCCGTTGAGCAGGTAATACCAACGGGCCCAAACGGTGCTGCCATTGGTGGGCAGAGAATTCACGGTCAGCGATAGCGTGGTGGTGGGAAGGCTGCCGGATGAATAGTATTCGTGTCCACCCTGCTCCGCACCCACATCGAGCCAGTATGCGGTGGCTCCGGAATACGCGCTCCAGTCGAAGGTCGCCGAGTTTCCGGTCATCGTCGAGCCTGAAGCGGGGTTATATAAACCGGGTTGCGCCACTTGCAGAACTCCAATGGAAAGCAGGGCCTCACCGTTAGGATCGACAACCGGCGAGCCGGGAGCTTCGGTCAGCGTGCATTGCCCGCCACTGGCGTTCACATCGACGACAGCGATGCCGGAGGGAACTCCGAACTCGGCGACGTACAAGACCGAACCGGTGCCCGTAGGGAGTTGCGTTGCCAGGCCCGCTGCAAACGAAAACGCAGATTCAAAGCCGTTGAGCTCGGCGGAAATGCAGCTCGCGCCAATCGCGCCGGTAGTGGTATTGAAGAATGCGGCACTCACCTGGCCGGAAGTGTTGTTGTTTACGTAGAGTATTGTTCCATCGGGGCTCAGCAGAACGTTATTGGAGTTGAAACCTGATGGCAGAGGGTAGAGGTTGGTTTGCGTCAGCTGACCGGATGAAATGTCGGAGACTTCGACGGTTGCGCCGCTGGAGTCGTCACCGAAAATCGCGAAGTGGCCATCGGGACTGATAACCACGCCGTCGGGAAAATTATCGGTGGAGAAGCCGGTTGCGTTTTGCGCGTCGCCGTTGGAGACGGGAGCGCCGCTGGAAACATTGAAGGATTCGATCGAACCATCTCCATAAGTCACGACCAGCATGTTTCCGTAGAGAGCCATTCCCTTGGGATTGCCGCCATTCAAGCCAATCGGGGAGATGTCACTGAGAAATTGCAATGTGCATCCCGACTGAACGGCAAAAGTGGCGATGGTGCCGGAGGTTGAGAAGCTGGCATAGAGATAGTTGGCGTTCATGACCATACCGACGCCGTTGTCAGCGCCGATGTCGGTATTGGAGGCGGAGAAATTGCCGGTCGCAGTTTGCGTCTGGATTTGGATCCCGGAGATGGTGTTGCTGACCCCGGCGGAAAGATAAGCGCATGACGAATTGGAGTTGCTGAGAACGACGACGCGATTGGCAGCAAAATAGCCACCGCTGCTGCCGTGGCCGCCGACTTTAACCAGGGTTGGATTGCTCAACGTGCCATCTGCGGCGATGGTGAAGAAGGTGGCGGTGTTGGGCGCCAAGCCGCCAACGTCGTCGTTCGTAATCACGTAGCCGGAGGCTGTCGATGGGGTCGCTGCAAAAGCGGGATCGGTGTGAGTCGTTAAGAACGCCAACGAACTGAACAGTAAAAGGAGCGTGAGTTTTCTCATCATCAGACTTCCCCTGGTTCGTCCCGCACTCCTCGTGAATTGCGTTCGGCTGCGAGCTCCGGACATTGGATTCTCAGACTTGCCGCGCGCGGAAGCAATAGTCCACACATGGCTCCAGTCAAGGGTTTCCAGTTGATCGGTTCAATAAATCTGTTCGGAGGAGGGATACTTTTGGGAGGTTGTTTTTAACCCGGAAGGTCCGCTGTAGCTCCCACCGCAGATACTATACACCCGGCGAAGGATTTGCTTATTAAAAACGACGGTCGAAATTTTTGTGCTTGACATTCGCCCCGGAAAAAGATGAGTATCGCTTCCCAAAGTCTCGCGGCAACGCCGTTCCTTCCGAATGCCGCGTCGACACGGGTTCAGTTCCTGTGGGAGGGACTGACTTTCTTCCCGTCCTGAAGTCAAGACAAAAACAGAAAAAGGATCAAGGAGACCATGAAGCTACCCTCTGCATTTGCAGTTACCTTCGCCTGTCTTCTGGTGGTCGGCACGATCGGAACCGCCGTCGGCCAGACCTGGACACCAGTGACAAATGCCCCTCCCGTGTCCTTCGGTGCGATGATGTTGCTCACCGACGGCCGCGTTTTACTCCACGAAGAACCCAACTGCAGCGGGTCGACTTGCAAGGGCAAGGACTACACTGCATGGTACACATTGACTCCGGACATCACCGGCAGCTACATCAACGGCACCTGGACACAGGTGGCTTCAGCGCCGAACAATTATGCGCCACTTTATTTCGCATCGGCCGTTCTCGCGGATGGAAAAGTAGCCACGCAAGGTGGCGAATATCAGTGCACCGCCGGCAGTTGCGCGGACGCATGGCAAAGCAACGGCGCGATTTACGATCCGGTGCAGAACGTCTGGACTTCAACCACGCCTCCGGTTCCGAACAGTTTAGAAGCGATGGGAGATTCGGAATCCGTGGTGCTGCCTAACGGAACCTGGATGATCGGCATTTGCTGCGCGCAGTTTGTCGGGTACACCGCGTGGCCGGACTATGTTTATTTCAACGAAAACACGTTGACCTTCACTCCAGAGGGGTACGCTGGCGACGGACAAACGACAGAATTTGATGAAGCCGGTTTTAACCTTATGCCCAGCGGGCAAGTGATGATGGTGAACGTACCGCTTGGCGCTTACAACGCGACTCTGGCGACGTCGCAGATTTATGATCCGCCGAGCAACACATGGCTTGCACCATAGAGTACAGCAAGTGCAACTCTGGGATGCGCGGTTGCGGGCAACTCGTCTAACGCAAGTTATGAGCTGGGTCCGGTGATGTTGCTGCCCAACGGAACTCTGTTTGCGCACCGGCGCCAGCAATTGTCACCGCCGGCAACGTTGCCACCTACAATTTGAGCACCGGAACATGGACGGCTCAACCGGCGTTTCCCGGAAAGAGCGCGGCGAACGATGCGCCGGGCGCGACTGAAATCAACGGCAATGCCATCGTAGTAACCAGCCCTTACACCAACACGTTTTCAACGCCGCTCACCATTTACGAGTGGAACGCTTCGACCCAAACCCTGGGCACCTTTCCTAACGTAAGCAACGCTTCGAAGGACGATTCGTACGTGACGCATCTTCTGGTGCTGCCTAACGGACAGATTATGTTCACGGACTTTTCGACCAACGGCATAGAGATTCTCACTAGCGCGGGCACTTACAATTCCGCGTGGCAGCCCACCATCAGCAGCGCGCCTTCGAGTTTGACGATTGGACAGACGTACCCGATTTCCGGTACGCAGTTCAACGGTCTGACCACGGGCGCCGCTTACGGCGATGACTTCCAGGACAATACCAACTATCCGCTGGTGCAAATCGTCAATAACGGAACCGGACACGTGTTCTATGCCAGAACTCACGGACACAGCACGATGGGAGTGGCGACGGGCTCAACGCCGGTATCCACGAACTTCGATGTGCCGGTGATGGAAACCGGACCGTGCCAACTGTATGTTATAGCGAACGGAATTCCTTCGGCGGCATCGGCCTGCACGGTCGGGCAGCCAGCGGGAATCTACAGCCCGGTAAACAACACGCCGCTGACGAGCACCTCAGTGACGTTTTCATGGGGAGGCAATGGAGCTGCGGCGTACTGGCTGGATGTAGGTTCGAGCCTGGGCGCGCACGACATTTACTCCTCGGGCAGCCTGTCCTCGACGACGTTGTCGCAGGCAGTCAGCAGCCTTCCGAGCACTGGCGTCACGGTGTATGTGCGCTGGTACTCGCTGAACGGCGGCACCTGGGCATCCACCGATTACAGCTACACGGCAATGGGCGGAGCGAACAGCCTGGGCGTGATGGATTCTCCGGCTACGGGATCGAGTCTGACTTCCACCGCACCGGCATTCACATGGAGCCAAGGTGTGGGCGCTACAGCTTACTGGGTGAACGCCGGCACCGCGCCGGGAAGCAGCAGCTACTATTCTTCCGGCAACCTGGGCAACGTGAACACCGTCACCAGCAAGGGCCTGCCTTCAAACGGCAGCACTGTTTATGTGACGCTTTATTCACTCGTGGGTGGAACGTGGTACAGCAACGTGTATACCTACACCGCGTTCAGCACGGCTAGCGGACTGGCGACGTTGACCGCGCCGGTGTCGGGTGCGACTCTGACCGGCAGCTCGCAGGCGTTCACTTGGAGTGCGGACTCCAGCGCCTCGGCCTATTGGCTGGATCTGGGATCAACGGCGGGTGCGCACGACATTTATTCGTCGGGCAGCATCAGCAAGAGAACCACCAGCGCAACCGTAAACAACCTGCCAACCAACGGCATTACGATCTACGCGACGATGTATACATCGTTGAGTTCCGTGTGGTACACGACAACGGCTACCTACACGGCATTCAGCCTGGCGGCGGCGGACGGCGTGTTGACGACACCGACTCCGGGCTCGATGTTTACCGGCAGTTCAGTGACGTTTGACTGGACCGCAGGCTCGGGCGCTTCGGCGTACTGGATCGATGTGGGTTCGACGACGGGGGCGCATGATCTCTATTCGTCGGGCAACATCGGCAACGTGACGACACTGACGGTGAACGGATTGCCGACGGATGGAATCACGATCTACGTGACGCTGTATTCGCTGATCGGCAGCACCTGGTCGGGGAACTCTTACACCTACACGGCGCTCAACGCGACCGGCGGATTGGCGACAATGCAGACACCACTTCCGGGATCTACGTTGAGCGGGACTTCAGTGACCTTCACGTGGAGTTCGGATCCGAATGCAATCGGGTACTGGGTGGATGTGAGCGCGGTGGGTCCGGGAGGTAACGATCTGGATTCGTCGGGCAACCTGGGCAACGTGCAGACGGAAACGATCTACAACCTGCCGGCCAATGGCACCACGATCTACGTGACGCTGTACTCGTATGTGGGTGGGCAGTGGTTAAGCAGCGCAGCCACCTACACTTCGGGGCCGCACGCAAAATAAATCGTCGAACGGCGCTGGCGACAGCGCCGATCGCTTTCACGAGGGCGCGGACAAAATCCGCGCCCTTTTTCTTTTTCTTGTGCAGTTCCGGTGCGGAGAAGAAAGGCTCCGGAGGACGAATGTGGAATGTAAAGTTTCCTGAGCTCTGGCGAATTCCCTTGACGCATGTTCCGAGATCGGGTCTAATGCCGGGTTTGTAGATGGGTTCGCGTTTGGCGGTAGTACTAACCTTCCGACCGCTGGAGCTTCCACCTCAAAACTTTCCTTGGGCCCAGGTTTTTCCCCACATAAGGGGCAGTGTCAAGAATCTTCGGGAGGGATTCTAATGAGTAATCGCCGCATCAGTATCAGTTTGTTCTTCAACTTATTTGCCATCGCCACAATTGCTTTATTGCCGCAAGCGATGTTTGGCGCCGCTGCGAAGACGACCACGAGCGCCGCTGTAACCGTTCCCGATCGAATTACACAAGGAATTGATGAGACCAGGCTGGTGACGCTGTCGCGCAACACGCGGCCGGAGGCGAACGCCAAGAACGATCGCGGCGCGGTGCCCGAGGGACTCGACATCGATCACATGTTGCTTCTGCTGCAGCGCTCTCCCGCAACAGGAACAGGCGCTGGACAAGCTGATCGACCAGCTCAACGACAAGAAGTCGCCCAATTTCCACAAGTGGCTTACCGCCGAACGAATTTGGACAGCAGTTCGGAGTGTCGCAGGAAGATATCGACACCGTGACCAATTGGCTCCAGTCGCATGGCTTTCACATTAACAAGGTCTACCCCAGCCGGATGCTGATCGACTTCTCGGGTACGGCGGGCCAGGTCAAGGAGGCCTTCCACACCGAATTCACAACCTTGATGTCAATGGCGCAGACGCATCTCTCCAACATGAGCGATCCGCAGATTCCGGCGGCGCTGGCGCCGGTGGTGAAGGGAATTGTCTCGCTGAACGATTTCAAGCCGGATCCCATGTACAGGTCGTGCCAAGGACTATACGTTCGCCGGTTGCACCGCGACCACGGACGCTCCAACCGAGCCTGGCACCTGCTACGCGATTACGCCGCAGGACAACGCAGACCATCTACAATCTGAATCCGCTGTAACGCGCGGCATCTCCGGGCAAGGGCAGACGATCGCCCTGGTCGAAGACACCGACACCTACGGCGCGACGAACTACGCCAGCGACTGGAACACTTATCGCACGACTTTTGGCTTGGCCAGCGCCTTCCCTTCGGGGAACTATATCGCAAGTGCATCCCGGCGGCTGCACCGATCCCGGCACCAACGCCGACGACGGCGAAGCAGCCATCGACGTGGAAGTGGCCAGCGCGATTGCGCCCAGCGCCACCATCGAGCTGATCTCCTGCGGGTCCGGCAGCTTCACCTTCGGCGGCCTATCGCCCTGTCAAACCTGGTCAACGGAAGCGGACCTTATCCGGGCGTGGTCAGCATCAGCTACGGCGTTGTGCGAAGCCTTTAACGGAAACGGGGCAAACGCGTACTTCTACAACACCTATCAGCAGGCGGCCGCTCAGGGCATCTCGGTCTTTGTCTCCTCGGGCGATGGAGGCCCGTCCAGTTGCTCCGCCGACTTTTCGGGGATCGGATTACGACGTAACCAGCTTGGGCGTTACCGGCTGGGGCGAATCGCCTTTCAACGTCTCGGTGGGCGGCACCGATTTCGAAGACACCTACAACTCGAAGGTGGCTAACGACCGAGGGCGGCTCGATTCCGCTGAGCACTTACTGGAGCGCGACGAACAGCGCGAATTACGGCTCCGCCTTGAGCTATATTCCGGAGATTCCCTGGAACGATGCCTGCGCCAGCGCTTTGATCTCGGAGGTCGCCAACAGCTACGTTCACAACTTATGGCAGCACCGGCACCTGCAATAACAGTCCATTGCGATACCACCAGCGGCTACCTGATCACCGGCGCCGGCGCGGAGGCGCAAGCAATTGCGCGACGGGAAATGGAGGCACGAATACAGACGAGCGCTGCGGTTTCCGACACGCAGTGCCAAGGCTATCCCAAGCCCTCGTATCAGTCGGGATCGTCGCTGACGGGCGGTCAAGCTGTTTATGGGCAGCCCTCCGATGGCGTGCGCGATATTCCTGACGTTTCGATGTTTGCCGCGAACGGAGTTTGGGGACACTTCGAAACGGTTTGCTGGTCCGACCCGAGCCAAACCTCGGGTGGAGCGGCGTCCTGCAGCGGCGCACCGAGCACCTGGTCAGGGTTTGGCGGAACTTCGGTTGCCTCTCCCACCATGGCGGCTATTCAAGCGCTGGTGAATCAAAAGACCGGCAGACTTGGGGCAATCCCAATCCCATCTACTACCAGATCGCGCAAAACGAGTACGGCACGGCTGGCGGAACCTTCCTGGGCAGCGGCTGCAACTCCAGCGGACGGCGGTCCGGGCAGCGGATGCGCTTTCAACGACGTAACCCAGGGCGACATCGACTTGGCGTGCGAGGATAACGGCACGACGGAAGAATCGCATTGCTATAAACCGTCGGGCACTCACGGCGTCGACAGCACGGACGTTATATCCGGCGCTACCGTCATTAGCGGCGGCAGCGGGTTACACTTCCAGCGCCTACTTGTACCATCGCGGGGCCGACCAATACAATCCGTACAAGTCGCCAACCGGTACCACGCTCTTTGGGCGGGCGGCACTCAGGCGACCTGCACGGCCACTTTTAACGCCGGCAGCACAACCGCGGCATACACGATTAAGTTCGTTGCCTCTGGAACCACCATCAACACGGATTACCCGAACCAATTAGCGTTCACGATTGGCGGCGTTACCTATACGTTCGTCAGCTCATTGACGGGCGCACCAGCCAACTCGGTGTTGCTGGTAACCAGCGGCACCACAAGCACGCAGGAAACCGATAACGCGAAGAACCTGGAGGCGGCGATCAATGACACCTCATCGCAGTGCACTGCGTCGCCTTGCTTCAACTGGGACGGCGGCAACCCGCTCGCCACGGCAACCGAAATCAACCAGCACCGTGACCATCACCGCGAAGACCGCGGGTTACGCGGGCAACTTCACACGTGAGCTTCGCGCCTACGCAACGTTTTCTTTCAGGCACTCGACGTCTCACATCACGCAAACTGCCGCCGGCTCAGGGCCGAACTACGTCAGCGCCATTACGATCACGGCCGCGGGTTCGGGCTACCAGCCGGAGACTCCCATCACGTTGACTGGCGGTGGAGGCAGCGGCGCAGTGGCCGTGGCCAACACCAGCTGTCTCGAACCGCCTCATCAGTCGTACCAGCCGGCATATGGCGCAGCGCCTGGCTATGACTTGGCAACGGGACTCGGCAGCGTCAACGCGAACGACCTGGTTAATTCCAGCGCGTGGCTGCCGGCCGAACCGCCGGGAATTTACAGCCCGACTCCGGGGTCGACATTCACGGGCGGCAGCGCAACGTTTGCGTGGGGCGCCGAGCCTTCCGCGACCGGATACTGGCTGGATGTGGGCGCGGAGCAGGGATCGCACGAGTATTACTCCTCGGGCACGCTGTCAAGCAGCACGTTTTCGCAGGCGGTCAGTTCGCTGCCGACCGATGGAAGCACGGTCTACGTGACCTGGTATTACCTGCTGAGCGGAACGTGGACGGCAACCAACTACACCTACACTGCGTTCGGCGGAAACTCCGGCGCGGCGGTGATTACGAACCCAGCACCGAGTTCGACGTTGACGGGCAGCAGCGTGACATTCAGCTGGAGCGCGGCGACGGACACTCCGCAGGCCTACTGGCTGGATATCGGATCGACGGCGGGCGCGCACGATATTTATTCCTCGGGCAGCGTTCCGACTTCGACCTCATCGCTGACGGTCAACGGCATTCCCACCAACGGCAGCACCATCTACGCGACGATGTATACGGAGACGGGCGGCGTGTGGGTGAGCAACGCATACACCTATACGGAGTACAGTCTGGCAGCGGCGGCGGGCGTGATGACGACGCCGACACCGGGATCGACTCTGACCAGCAGCAGCGTGACGTTTGACTGGAGCGCGGGTTCCGGAGCCTCGGGATACTGGATCGACATAGGTTCGACGTCGGGAGCGCACGACATTTACTCGTCGGGGAACCTGGGCAACGTGCTGACCGACACGGTGAGCGGACTGCCGACCGATGGCAGCACGATCTACGTGACGCTCTACACGCTGATCGGCGGAACGTGGACGGGCAACGCTTACAGCTACACGACGTTTAACGCGACCAGCGGAATCGCCGTGATGCAGACGCCGACACCGGGATCGACGCTGAGCGGAACCTCAGTGACGTTCACCTGGAGCTCGGATGCGAGTGCGACCGGGTACTGGGTGGATGTGAGCGCGATTGGTCCGGGCGGCAACGACCTGGATTCGTCGGGCAACCTGGGCACGGCGCTGACGGAGACGATCTATAACCTGCCGGCGGATGGCAGCGAGATCTACGTGACGCTGTACTCGTATGTGGGAGGGCAGTGGTTGAGCAGCCCCGCCACCTACACTTCGGGGCCGCACGCAAAATAAATTAACCGGCCGGCGCTGGCAACAGCGCCGGTTGTTTTTGGCAGGTTTCGTTGGGCGCGGATAAAAATCCGCGCCTTTTTTGTTGGCGCGCTTTTTATGGGCGATCAAGCTGGAGTCTTTTGGCTGGTGTTGAAATGGTGGAATGATTCAGCCGCGTTAAATTCGCGCCGGAATTTTAACCACAAATTCACATTGAACGTCTGAAGTGTCTGCGATAATCGCGTTCCGTCTGACTTCTTCCAATTCCAAAGCAGGGGAAATGCGGCTATGGCCAAGGCAACTGCGCGGGTGTTCGTTTGTTTTGCTCTCTTCTTTTTTCTTCTGGGTTGCGGTCTGGTAAACGGCGCGTTCGCGCAGCAGACCTTTTTTGCCCCTGGCAATCTGGTCGTTTCCGTTGAAGGCTGCGGAGTCGAAGGCGGCACATGTACCAATGTGGCGAATGGGACGGGCGACGGCACCGGCAATAGTTCGGTGGGCGGTTACGGCGACAATCAGGGAGCTCCGCTGACGTTGTTTCAGTTCACGCCCAGTGGCACATCGAGCGCGGCGTTCGTGAATTCTTTGGTGCTGCCGCAAACGCTCTCTGGCGCGAACTTGCCGGTCTCGGGGGAATATGGATCGTCGTCGGAGGCGACGGTGCAGCTTGCGGGGAGCCAGCAATATGTGGCGATCATGGGCTACGGATTGAATGCCACGACTTTTAACGCTAATCCCAATGCTTATAGTGCGGCGGCGAACTCGGCCCTGGCGCAAACGGGCAGCCTGACGGGACAAAGCTACACTCCGGTGGCGCGGGTTGTGACATTGATCGATCCCTATGGCAACGTGAATTCGTCGAATGGGCTCTTCAACATTTTCGACAACAACAATCCACGCAGCGTCTATACCGCCGATGGAACGAATATTTATGTTTCCGGCCAGGGGGCAAGCGGGGATAACACCAGTGGAGTTTTCTACACGAGTTTCGGGAGCGGTACCACTACATCGATTACCGGCGACGACGGCGGGGGCACTGTATCCCAGGACACGCGGGACGTTCAAGTCTATAACAACACGTTGTTCGTTTCGATGGATAGCAAGTCGGGTTCCTATAACCGCAGCTACATCGGCACCATGGGATCACCTCCCTACACCACGACGTATTCATGCGCGACCGCTCCCGGTGGCGTTTGTCCAACGAGTGTTCCGAACGGCCCGTCTTTAATGACCGGTTTCGGCAATACCGGCGGAACGGGCAAGGAGAAATTGACCGCAGCGCAAGCCAACGGCATCAGCCCGGCTGGAGACTACATCAACCTGAGCCCGGAGAATTACTTCTTCGCCAGCCCAACGGTGTTGTATGTGGCGGACAGCGGCACTCCGAAAAACACTTCCGCCGAGAATGAAGCTCCCGCGGCTTACAGCACCTGCGGGGCCGGAGGGTTGCAGAAGTGGGTGAACGAAAGCGGAACCTGGACATGGCTGTATACGCTTTACCAGGGATTGAACCTGGTAAAGAACGCAAACTCAGACTCAACCGCAACCTGTTCCACCAACACCTCCGGCACGACCGGCTTGCTGGGTTTGACTGGCGTGGTGGTGGGCAGCAACGTTTACCTTTACGCCACCAATTTCACCATCGCCGACCTGGATCCGACGTATCTTTATGGAATCACCGATGTTCTTTCGGCGACCACGAATCCCGGGAACGAATCGTTTACCCAGCTTGCGGCGGCTCCGCCGGATTCCAACTTTAAGGGAGTTTCGTTCGTGCCGATACTGCCGGCGGGCAGCGCGACGATCACGACCACGCCGAGTGGCCTGACTGTCACCACTGCGGGCACAGGTTGCGCAGCCGGCACTTATGTAACTCCGGTGACGCTGATCTGGACTCCGGGAAGCTCGTGCACTTTGAGTGTGACAGCGACGGAAACTTCGGCGAGCGCGCAATACTTCTTCAATCAATGGCAAGACGGCACCAAGAGCACGACGGACAACGTTACGGCTCCGGCGACTTCGGCGGTTTATAACGCGACCTTCACTCAGGCGACGCCGGGAATTTACAGTCCGGCTTCGGGTGCGACTCTGACCGGGACCAGCGCAACGTTCGAGTGGTATGGGTTTCCGGGAGCGACGGCGTTCTGGCTGGATGTGGGTTCAACGCAAGGCGGACACGATTATTATTCCTCGGGCAGCCTGGCCACTTCTGTGTTCGCGGAGACTGTGAACTCGTTGCCGAGCAACGGAAGCGCGATTTATGCCACGTGGTATTACCAGCTCAACGGAGTGTGGACCTCGACGAATTATACGTACACGGCGCTGGGCGGGAGTTCGAACAAGGGTGTGATTACGACACCACCTCCGAGTTCGACGCTCAGCGGCAGCAGCGTAACGTTCGACTGGACGGCTGGATCGGGAGCCACGGCCTACTGGATCGATGTGGGGTCGACTGCGGGCGGACACGACATTTATTCGTCGGGAAACTTGGGCAATGTGCTGAGCACGACGGTCAGCGGGTTGCCGACCAACGGCAGCACGATTTACGTGACGCTGTACTCGATGGTGGGCGGAGTGTGGGTGAGCAACGCCTACACCTACACGGCGTTTAATCTGGCCGCGGCCGGTGGTGTGATGACGACGCCGACTCCGGGCTCGACTCTGACCAGCAGCAGCGTGACATTCGATTGGAGCGCGGGTTCCGGAGCTTCGGGATACTGGATCGATATAGGTTCGACGGCGGGCGCGCACGATATTTACTCGTCGGGAAACCTGGGCAACGTGCTGACCGACACGGTAAGCGGATTGCCGACGGACGGAGCCACGATTTATGTGACGCTCTACACACTGATCGGCGGGACATGGTCGGGGAACGCTTATACCTACACGACGTTCAACGCGACCAGCGGAATCGCTGTGATGCAGACTCCGCCTCCGAGCACGACGCTGAGCGGAACTTCGGTGACGTTCACGTGGAGCTCGGACGCGAGCGCTAGCGGGTACTGGGTGGATGTGAGCGCGATGGGTCCGGGAGGAAACGATCTGGATTCGTCGGGCAACCTGGGCACGCAAACGACGGAGACGATCTATAACCTGCCGGCGGATGGCAGCGAGATCTACGTGACGCTCTACTCGTATGTGGGTGGGCAGTGGTTGAGCAATTCCTACACTTATGTTTCTGGACCGTAGAAAAAAAATAAATAGCTCAGCGTCGCTTCGACGCGATGGCTACTCACTAGTTTTCGTCGGGGCGCGGACAAAATCCGCGCCTTTTTTTAACTTGTGCTTATCGCGTGTGTGCTCTCGAACAAAAAAGGTGTCTAAGGTCCATGTGCCACCGGAAGTCGTAGCGTGAGACAAAAGTCTCTCGCAGAAGAGCTTTATGATTTATTTTTTGATCAGAATTTAACTTTTTTCTTGACGCGCAAGTTCAATTCCAGTTTAATCCTCCCAATCTCCGACTGAGACTCGGATGCGGTTTGCCCGTGGGGGTGCGGAAAGCGATTTGCGGGCACGCACGACGCGCCAGTCTCGCCGGGTGTCGAGTACGATCTGAAACAATACCTCCCCTGGGTAGCTAGTCGGTGTGATGCCCGCACGAGTGTGCGGATGGCATAAGTTTGCTCTGTTCCGTCGGAACTGATGAGGGGGATAGGGCACGACAAGGCGGCCGCTGAAAGGGCCGGTCTCACTTGTCCTTCGGAAGGGGACAAAGGAGAAAGCTAATTATCGGCCGCCTTGCCGTTAAAGAGTGCCGACGATTGCCGCATGGGCGATTCTGCCCGAGAACCGGGCTGCGGCGGGTCAACTAATTTTCTTGGCAGTATTTGCGATTTTGGTGTAGAGTGCGTGTGCTTTGAAAGCCTACCGCGGATTTCACCTTCCGGCCGCGCTGGTTGCTAAATCAGTGCCGACTTCAAATCTTTAAAGTGCGGGCTGTTCCACTTCCGACCGCACTGCCTTAAATCACTACAGTTTGGACCCTGTTCGGGTGTGCAGTTCCCAGGGAATTCACTGCACACATTCGACTTCACATCTCGGAGGAGAGATCGATGAGAAATGCCCGCCCCATCCGCGCCGTCGTGTTTGTCGCCATGCTTACGCTGGCGTTGGCCCTTGTGTCCCAGGCCGTGTTCGCAACCGTTTTTACCAGCGCGCATCCAGTAGCGCGCGTAACGAAAAAAGTCGACAACAGCCGGCGAGCCATTCTTCCCGGCCACGTGCCGGCCGCATTGCGCCGAGCAACCGACCTCGGCCGGCTGGATTCGACCATCCAGTCGAATCACATGATCATGGTGCTGCGCTCTGACGAACAGCAAAAGCGCGAGATCCGCCGGATCATCGATGAGCAGCAAGATAAGCGGACGGCGAACTATCACCAGTGGGCTACGCCGCAGGAATTCGGCGCCCACTTCGGCGTACACGACGATGACATTGCGCAGATTAAAACCTGGCTCGCATCCCAGGGCTTTACGGTCGACGACGTAAGCCAGAGCAAGAGGGTCATTCATTTCAGTGGTACGGTGGGGCAAATCGAGAAGGCGTTCCAGACCGAGATGCACACCTATGTGATGGGGAACGGGGAAACGCACGTCTCGAACAACAGCGACATCACGGTTCCTGAAGCTCTCAGCCCGGTGATTGCCGGCGTCAGCTTGAACAACATTTTCCGCAAGGGCAGCTTCGATCGCAACAAGATGATCAGGCTAGGCCCGAAATACACTTCCAGCAGTACCGTGCATTACGTAGCGCCGCAGGACTTTGCCACGATCTACAACACGGCTCCGCTGCTGGCGGCGGGCATCAACGGAACGGGCTAGACGATTGCGATCGTGGGGCGCTCCGACATTCTGCTCAGCGACGTGCAAAGCTACCGGCAGTTGTTCAATCTTCCTGCGAACGATCCGACCTTTATTCATGCGGGCCAAGACAATGGCACAGAACCGGGCGACGACGGCGAATCCGACCTGGACGTGGAAATCTCGGGCGGCATGGCGCCCAATGCGCATGTCGATTTCGTGATCGGCACGCCGACGTTCTTGGTCGATGGAATCACCAACTCCATTGAGTACATTGTGGAAAACAATCTCGCCGACATCATGAGCATCAGCTACGGCGATTGCGAACTGAACGAAGGCGCGGGCGAAAATGAATTCAACAACCAGGCATTCGAGCAGGCGGCGGCGCAAGGCATCAGTGTGTTCATTGCCTCGGGCGACAACGGTCCCGTCGGTTGTGACGATCAAAACGATTCCGTGGAAGTCCTAGGCTACGCAGCGGGCGCGGAAGCTTCCACGCCTTACAGCGTGGCCGTCGGCGGCACGGAATTGGCCGGCGAGTGCCCGACATTGGGCGTGGGTTGCAGCCAGTCCAACTTCGCCAATTACTGGGGTACGACCAACAATGGCTATTATCTGAGTTCGGCCTTGGAGTACATTCCAGAAGTCCCGTGGAATGAAGGCGAAAGGTTCAACTTCGAACTCAGATCCATCCGCCGACCTCAGCGGATTGTGGTCGAGCAGCGGCGGCATCAGCGCCTACTACCTGCGGCCTTCGTGGCAGCAGGGAGCAAATTCGCCGATCCTGGCTTCGCCAACCGATCCGGCGTATCGCCACTTACTTGCAGGCTTCCGGCGGCGTCTTACAGCCCAGGCGGCAATTGGGTAGCGAGCATAACCCTCACCAATCCGGGCTCCGGCTATACCGGCCGCGACCAGACGGTGACCTTCACCGGCGGTACCTGCACAACAACCTACCGGCAACAGGCGCCACGCACAACATCAGCGGCGGATCGGTTGCAGCGACCGGCGGTGGTCAATTCAACTTCGGCACGCAGGGCGGCACTCTGGCCAACGGCCAGGGACTCAATTGCACGGTAGCCCCCACCGTGGCATTCACTGCGGACGCCGGCTGGCGGAACCGTACCGCGACGGGTACAGCAGCCCTTGGGCCGATGGACAATACAACAGCCATTGGTCACAGGCGTACCGCACCGCCTCACTCCCGATCTCGCGTTGAATGCCGCCGACGGTCACGACGCCACATTGTTCTGTAGTGAGGGCGTTTGCGAGTTCACGACCAGCGCTAATGGCCAAAACACGATTGCCGATGCGGGACTGGTCGGCGGAACTTCCGTCGCCGCGCCCAGCATGGCGGGTATCCAGGCGCTCATCAATCAAGCTAATGGTGGACGCCAGGGCATGCCGGGATACATTTACTACGGACTGGCAGCAGCGCAGAATGACACCACCTGCGCCTCGTCCGCTCTGGTTCCTCCGAACGACGCAAACTTGACCAATTGCGCTTTCCAGGACGTTCAGGCGGGAAACACTTACATCTGCGGCACTTCGACCTGCTACGACCACGAGCGGCACGAAGATCGGCTGGGCGGCCGGCGTGGGTTCGATCTGGCAACAGGGTCTGGGTTCGGTAAACGCCTACAACATGGCGACGCAGTGGAGCAGCGTGTACTTTAACAGCACCACCACCACTCTGGGCTTTTCACCAACTACGGGATTTGCACACGGCAAGCTCGCAGTGACCTTGAGCGGCACAGTCACGGCCTCGTCGGGAACGCCGACGGGCGATGTGGCTTTCATCGTCAGCCAGGGAGAAATTGGCGTCCCGGTAAATCTGAACACCGGCGCCTTTGTCGCGTCCGGGTGCGTTTGCAACCCTAAGCGGGGGCAGCTTACCGCCAACCTCAGCAACCTGCCCGGTGGAACATACAATGTTGGGCGCGTTATGGAGGCGACGGTTCCAACGCTTCCAGCTTGTCTGCTCCGGTGCAGGTGACCGTGAGTTCCGAGCCCAGCACCATTACGATTACGCCGCAGGTGATCAATCTAACGGCTTGCACCATGACCAATGGCAACAGCTTTACCTATGGCCAGTTGATCTGGGTGCAGGTTAGCGTGGCGGGTGTCTCTGGACAGGGCGTACCGACTGGCTCGGTGAACATCGGCTTGGACAGCAACAGCAGTTACGCGACAGTAACGCTGGATCCAAATGGAAATGGCTATCTGGTGGCGGGAAACGTGGGGACGTATTCCAATTCCTGTCTCGAAGGTTATACGTACGCGCAAAGCCCGATGGTGCCGGGCGGAACGCACACCATCTCCGCGAGCTATTCGGGAGATGCGACTTTCCAGGCTGGAACGGCAGGTACGCCGGCGAGCATCACGGTCTCACCGATCACCACAGCACCGACGCTGGCGGCTGGAGGGACGACGATTGTGTCCGGCGCGGCCACTAGCCTGGCAGTAACGTTCCCGACCGTTACAGCTCTTACCGCAGCTTCCTACACACCGGGAGCGTCTGGACCAACGGGAACGGTGACCTTCACCGATACGACCACTTCAACTGTTCTGGGAACGGCGAGCGTGGTCCCGAGCATGACGTACGTTGGAGGCAGCAGCAGCGCTTACCCGAGTTACACGTACGCGGCGACGGCGCTGTTCTCAACCGCGGGAATCACCACGGTGGGCGCCAATAGCATCACGGCGACCTATTCGGGTGATAGCAACTACTCCGGAGCTACGGCTACGCCGACGGCTACGGTTACGGTGGACTCCGGTTCTGGAGTCGCAACCACAACCACAGTGACTTCGAGCGCGAATCCGACAACCCTCAACGGACGGCCGACCTTCACAGCTACCATCGGGGCCGCTTCGGGCACAGCGCCGACGACAGGAACGGTAACGTTCTATGACGCGACTTACAGCCTGGTGCTCGGCACCGGCACGGTGGGAAGCGCGCACACGGCTACCTTCCGGCTAGCCAGTGGTTACCCGTTTGTGGGAGGCCTGCATAACATCGTTGCGACCTTCGGTGGAGTCACGGGCAACACGGGCAGTACTTCTGCGGCTTTCCCGGAGACGGTGACCAAGGGAGCCGGTTCGATCGTTCTCTCTACCAAGCAGGTTGGCACATCAGGCCAGACCTACACATTTGCCGGGGTGTTTACACCCAGCCCCAGCAGCACTGGTTTTGAACCAACCTTGGGAGTGATGACTTTCTATGACGCTGTAAATGGCGGCGCCTCTACGGCAATAGCGACCGCGGTGCCCAATGAGGTTTATGCCTCGCAGGGCGGCTACGGTCTGTGGACGGCATCGGGCTCGGCTACCCTCTCAACTGCCGGAACACACGTCATCACGGCGCAGTACGTTGACGTCAACTACACTTCCGCCACCTCGAACTCGGTGACGGTTTACGTCTCTAACTCCAGCCCCGGAATCTACTATCCGCTTCCTGGATCTACCTTGCCGGCAAGTGGGGTGGCGACGATCAAGTGGTATCCGGTTGCGGGAACGCCAGGATACTGGTTGGATATTGGTTCCACCCAAGGCGGCCACGATTACTACTCATCAGGCAACCTGGGAACCGTGCTGTCGATCACCACGGGGTTCAACTACAACCAACTGCCAACCAACGGCAGCCCGGTGTGGGCGCGGTTGTATTACCTGGTCAACGGAGTTTGGCAATACGCCGACAGCAGCTACACGGCGTTCGGCTCCTCTAACAAGGGAGTGCTGACCACCCCGGTTCCGGGATCGATGCTCAGCGGCAGCAGCGTGACGTTCGATTGGAGCGCAGCGGCCGGAGCTACCGGGTACTGGATCGACATAGGCTCAACGGCGGGCGCGCACGATATTTACTCGTCGGGGAACCTGGGCGATGTGCTGACCGCGACGGTCAACGGAATACCGACCAACGGCAGTACGGTCTATGTGACGCTGTACACGCTGCAGAATGGAAACTGGCTGAGCAACGCGTACACGTACACGGAGTTCAGCCTGGCCGCGGCGGCGGGCGTGATGACGACGCCGACTCCGGGTTCGGTGCTAACCAGCAACAGCGTAACGTTTGACTGGACGGCGGGTTCGGGTGCATCGGCGTACTGGATCGACATAGGATCTACGACGGGTGGGCACGATATTTATTCGTCGGGGAACCTGGGCAATGTGCTAACCGATACCGTGAGCGGATTGCCGACGGATGGCAGCACAATCTACGTGACGCTGTACTCGATGATCGGCGGCGTGTGGACGGGCAACGCCTACACATACACGGCGCTCAACGCAACCAATGGCATCGCGGTGATGCAGACGCCGACTAACAATTCGGTGTTGAGCGGAACCTCAGTGACGTTCACTTGGAGCTCGGACAGCAATGCTACGGGTTACTGGGTCGACGTCAGCGCTGTGGGTCCGGGAGGAAACGATCTGGATTCGTCAGGCAATCTGGGCACGCAACTGACGGAGACGATCTACAACTTGCCGGCGGATGGCAGCACGATCTACGTAACGCTGTACTCGTATGTGGGTGGGCAGTGGTTGAGCAACGCCTACATCTACACTTCGGGACCGCACGCGAAATAAATTAAGCGACCGGCGCTGGCAACAGCGCCGGCCGCTTTTTAAAAGCTTTAAGCGGGCGCGGACAAAAGTCCGCGCCTTTTTTCATAGAGAGGCCGCCACCGCAATTTTTTTCTGGTAGTTTGTCCTGATAGTCGTGTAAATTGCTTGCTCCAGTCGCGGGTACCCTTCCGGCCCACGTTGTGATTTTTCGAAAACGCAAAACTCTTTCCTGCCGTAAAGGCCTTCCTTTTGGATGGCGAAAGATTGCGTGATGTGGCAATCGCACCTTCTGTTCATTCAGGCGTACCAACTCAGGTTAGGAAGGAGCATTCCCGTGATGATTCACTCAATGATCAAGAGTCGTCTGTTGCACCAGGTTTTTAGTGTTGCGACGCTGCTCGCGGTCACAGCCAGTGTTAAGGCGGTGGAGACCCCTTGTACCCAGACGCAGATCGACGGTACGACGGCTCCTGCCACCACGAACTATATCTACCCGCGCGTTCCCGTGCAGCCGTTCTATCAGTGGGCGAACAACAACGGCTATTGCGGCGAAGTGGACCTGATCCAAGCCGGCCTCAACAATGGGCAGTGGATGTCGCAATACGACGCCCGGCTGGTTTGCGGCAGCGGTTTGGGCCAGGCGGGAACCTGCACCAAGAGCAGCAGCAGTCCCAACTTCAACGCGCAAATACTGTTCGAGATGCCAAACACCGGCGTCAGTGGAACGACCGAGGCATGGAGTTCCATGCCGGTGTGCGCCGCGAATATGCGCCTCAATGCAGTCTCTTATCCCTACCAGGGTGTGGCGGCTCAGCAGCCGACGGCGGGGTGCGCAAACTCAAGCTCTACCGCATCTCCAGCCAGCTGTCCGGGATATCAGGCTTACATGTCCTGGATTAAGCAGCAAATGATCAACGGCTCTCAAGTTTCTGTGGCGATTTTGATTTCGGCCGTGGATGGCGGGTCGAGCGATCAGTACGATCACGAGGTTCCGGTCCTTAAGATTGGCACCAATCACTCGCCCACCGACCCGACCTACTACCCTGACGATGTTTTATATATCGAAGATCATGGCAATTGGAATATCGATAACAACAAGAAAAATGCGACGACCTATGACGCCATTCCGTGGGGTGTGAACGGCACAAATAACAGCACGTCGTGTACGCCGTATATTTTTGGCTACGCTTTTTCCGCGCTGGGAATGACCAACGCTCAAGCCGATAAATCGAGCCAAGCTTACGAAATTGTTCTTCCGGCCAACAGCTCGATTAAGACTGAAACCGGCGGAAGCGGTTCCAGCAGCGTTTCGATCACGGGGCCGAACAATTATGCGGTCGCGGTTTCCGGCGTCATGGATACTTACGGTGAAACTGTGCCGGTTGCACTCACGGCAGGTTCGAATCCTGGTTCCATCGTTTCGTCGACGACCGGCGGGGTTGCCAATCCGCAGGATCCGATCGCCGGCCTTGACTACGAAAACCCCTTCATCGGGACGAGCACCAACGGCGGTGGAACTGGCAGCTGCGTGAATACTCCGCCCAGCTCATGGATGACGAACTTTTCCTTGCAACCCACGGTGAGCGGCTTGACCGCCGGGGTTTCCTACAATTTATACGAATACCAGTTCAACAGCCCCGCCAACGATACGTTAGGCGGGGACGGTACCTGGAATGGGACGGCAGCGGCGGCGCTGGCAGTTCCCATTACTGCCTTCAACGCGAACTCGGCCGCGGGATCGAGCACTCCCGCGACTAGCGTCACGAACTTTACTGCGGCCGGTTCCACTTACCAGCCCAACCCCCTGGTTACGACGTCCGATCAGATCGTTGTCTACCGCGCTGTTCCGGCGTCGCCGGGGCTTTATAGTCCGGCGAATAATTCCACGATGACGAGCACTTCGGTGGCATTCGCGTGGGATAGCTCGTCCGCTGGCGCAGGTCCGGATTATGGAGCTACCGCCTACTGGCTGGACGTGGGTGCGGAACAAGGGGGACACGAATATTATTCTTCGGGCAACCTGCCTATCACGACATTCTCAGAAATGGTAAATGGTCTGCCCACGAATGGAAGCCCGGTGTGGGCGCGCTGGTATTACTTCGTCAATGGCAATTGGCAGTACAACGATTACAGCTACAGCGGCCTTAACGGAAATTCCGCGCAAGGGGTCATCACCTCGCCGCCTCCGAGTTCAACCCTGACCGGGAGCAGCGTGACGTTCAACTGGACGGCAGGCGCCGGCGCAGCAGCGTATTGGATTGATGTGGGATCGACGGCGGGTGCGCATGATATTTACTCGTCGGGAAATCTGGGCAATGTGCTGACAACCACGGTGAACGGATTGCCGACGAACGGCAGCACGGTCTACGTGACGCTGTACTCACAAGTCGGCGGGCAATGGTTCAGCAATGCATACACCTATACGGCACAGAATCTGGCGGCGGCAGGCGGGGTCATCACCACGCCCACGCCAGGATCGATCCTCACCGACAGCAGCGTTACGTTTGAGTGGACGGCGGGTTCGGGCTCGTCGACATACTGGATCGATGTGGGATCAACGGCGGGTGGGCACGATATCTACTCGTCGGGCAACCTGGGCAACGTGACGACCGTGACGGTGAACAATCTGCCCACGGACGCAGTCATGATCTACGTGACTCTGTACTCGCTGATTGGCGAAACGTGGTCGGGCAATACCTACACGTATACCGCGCTGAATGCTACCAGTGGGATCGCGGTGATGCAGACGCCGATACCGGGATCGACACTGAGCGGGAACACGGTGACGTTCACATGGAGCTCGGACAGCAATGCTGCGGGTTACTGGGTTGATGTCAGTTCGATTGGCGCGGGCGGCAACGACCTGGATTCGTCGGGGAATCTGGGCACGCAGCTGACGGAGACGATCTATAATCTGCCGGCCGATGGCAGCACGATCTACGTGACGCTGTACTCGTATGTGGGCGGGCAGTGGCTGAGCAGCCCCGCCACCTACACTTCGGGGCCGCACGCGAGATAAATTAATTGGGGTGGCGCTGGCGACAGCGCCGGTTGCTGCAAACTCAAGCTCAACCGCATCGCATCGAGGTGTTCGGGATATCAGGCTTGTATGTCGTCGATGAAACAGCAAGTCATCAAGTCTTATGGGTGTGGCTGCATGGCAAGGGCATGCAGCCAGTTTTCTTTGCGGGCTACGGTTCGTCCGGACTGACGACTTTGCGGCACTTGCCGTCTTCGCAGTATTGCCCCAGATCGCAGCATTTTCCGGAACAGATGACCCCAGATTCGCAGCAAAAGCCGTGGAAACAAACCGCAGTCTTGCAAGTGCAGCAATGTCCGCTGCAACAGATGAAATCCTCGGGGCAGCACTCATAGCCGCAGTGGTGCATGCCTTTTTCGCAGCACCGTCCGTCCTGGCAGGTTCCGGAGCAGCACTTCCCGTTGCAGATTATTTGCCCGGGACCGCATTTCAGCATGGCGACATCCTGGCCGAAGGCTTCGGTTCGCAAACCCACGACCGCCATCACGGCGCCTCCGAAGGCAGCTCCGAGCATGCCCAGCATTTTGCGCCGGGGAACCTCGCTGGCGATCACTCGCGACACGTCATCGAATAGGAAACTCATTGCTTTGTCCTCTCTCTTAACCTGGCCCCATCAGCGAGCGAGAGCCAATATCGCTTCTTTTCCGACGGCTACGTCTTTGGCAATTACGCCGTTTTCCGCGATCAAGAAACCAACCGGTGTGGCGAAAATCCCGTACTCTTTGGAGAGCTTCCACTTGTCTTGCAGCACTACCGGAAACTCAAATCCAAACTGCTGTGCCTTTTTGCGGTTCTCCTCCACGCTGCCCCGGCCGACCAGAACTACGGCAAGGCCATTGTTTCTGTGCTCCTGATGCAGGCGCGCCAGATCGGGACTGAGTTCGTCGCACGGTCCGCAGTGCGGATCGCTGAAGACCAGCAACACGCGCCGACCGTTGTAGTCTCGCAGCGAAACCGTGTGGCCTTGAAGGTCGGGCAGGCGGAAGTCGGGCGCCGGAGTGCCAGGCTTCAGGCCGTGGCGCTCGATGCGGCTTTCGCTCAGTGGCCGCTCGTTTTTCAGGCGACTGCGTTCGTGCTTCGGCTCTATCGTTCCGGACGCGGAACTGGAGATCCGCCGCGCCAGCGCCAGCACTTTATCCGCGCCGCTCGCGAATGCTGACGCCACTCGCGCCTGCTCGTCTAGGAAGTAGGCGACCGGCGTTCCGCGCTGCGCAAAAGGCTCGGGAATCATTTGTCCCTTCAGCAGGATTGGCATCTTCAGGCCATGGCGGGCGGCGTGTTCGCGATTGGATACGTCATCGCCCGCGGCCAGAAATACTATGCGGGCATTCTGCTTTTCCAAATCAGCTTCCATGCGGGCCAAATCTTCCGCGATTGCCTCACAGAATCCGCAATCAAAACTCCAATTAATGAGAAGCAATCTCCGGCCTTTAAAGTCGGCAAGGGTGCGGGTTTTGCCGGACAGATCGGGAAGTTCAAAATCCGGGAAAACCGTTCCTAAAGCCAGGCCCTCGGCGTGAGGATGTTCGTCAGCATCGCCGGAGTCGTTATTCCAAGCGAACCCACTGCGCTCCAATGCATCCAGGCGCAGCAGAATGCGCCCTTGTTGCTTGACTAATTGGTAGAAGCCCACCCAGATGCTGATCAGGATCAGCAAAAGGACAAATGTAATCATCATTCAATTTCCTGGCGATTCTGGTTTGAGCCCGCGGAAGAATTCGTCTGGGAATCGGCGATTTGCAGAGCAGTGACCCTTCCTGGAATTAAAGGGAAACTTGCCGTGCACCCGGACCTTCGGGCTCTCCAGTGTTGAACTTGTTTCCAGTGTCTGCGTGACTCCTTAAGATGCTATGAGCCACACGGGCCCCGGAAAATAGCGGCAGACGCGCGTCCCGCACTGCGCGCGGCTGAGGGCTGTGATTGTGGCTTATCCCAAACTCCGTGTCAAGGTTTTAAAAGGTCATATTAGAGTTAGAAGTCTTTCTCAGAGTTAAAAGTCCTCATTGGAGAAATCTGCCTATTCCAGCTTCTGCCGGCTATAGGAGCAGTGGCGATCGGCGCACAAAACATAAAACAAGGCGGCATTGGCCGGGATGTGAAGATTGAAGTCCGTGAAGCTGTGCACCAGTATACCTGTGCATCCTGCCAAAGCGGCCGTGCTCATTAGAGCTTCCGGCGAGAGTTTTGCCCGCTGTAGGCGGCTCGACCCTCCGCGATATAAAAGCACCAGGAACCACAGGGCCACTGCAAAACCCGCCAGCCCGGTTTCCAGGATCAGTTCCAGATAGTCGTCATGCGCGTGATTGACAAAAAAGCCGTCGTAGAACACGCGGTAGTGGGGAAATACGGTGGCGAAGGTTCCGAAGCCACTCCCGAAGAAAGGATGCGCGGCGAACATGCGGAAAGCATCGCGGTGAATTAACCATCGCGCAGGATCGTGAACGTCGGTAATGCGGTTGCCCACTTGCGTGGGAGCGATCCACGCCAGAAATAATGTTGTTACCAGACAGAACGATACGAATACCGCCGCCGATCTTTTCGGCGAGAAATGTCGCATCCACAAAATCGCCAGGAACATGGTTTCGGCCACGATGGCCAACATTCCGCCGCGAGACTGGCACAAGAACACCGACGCTGCCATCAGCGTGGCTGCGAAGCCCGGCAGAAGACGCTTGGATCCACGAACCCGTCCGCTGAACGCCAGCACCAATGTAAAAGGAAGCAGCAGCTCGATGAATCCCGCATAGTGATTGTGATTTACGTAACTGCCGTACACGTTGCCAGTTCGCGGCACGATGAACCAATAAATTTTGTTCGCCGAAGTAAATTCCTGCAAGATTGCAAACAGCGCATACACTGAGCCGAATCCGGCCATGATCTCGCCGAAGCGAGGGAGAAGACCTTCCCCGGAGCAGAAGACCTGCGTGGCTACGAACGCCAGGATTCCGTAGGCAATATAGAGCCACAATTCGGAAAGAGAGTCGTACAAATAAGCGGTACGATGAAATGCAATCTGCGCCAGCACCAAACCTAAAAAAACGAGCATGGGGGCAAACAGCGGATTCCATTGCAGCCGGATCTCGCTGTCCGCAATCTGCCATGCCACCCAAATTGATAAAGTGACGGCGCAGCCGACTTCAAACAGTGCGATGGACCAGTGCTCGACGACCCCAAACGCGAGCGGGCCGAAGATGAGGAGTGTACACAGCGCAACAAACGTAGAAGTTCTCAGCCCGTGCGCCAGCCGCCGGCGAACGCCGACTCTTGTCACTACAGGCGCCGCGCCTTCAATGACGCGTCCGGGCGGCATCACCGCTTCACCAGTCGTAAATCATCGATCCACACCCGTCCCTGGATTCTGGTAGCAGCCGGCTCACGCACCATCTTGACGGCGATCAATTCGGTGATGGCGGGCACTCGGAATGTGCCTTTCATCTCCTGCCAGGGATGAGTATCCAGCACATCGTCGGTCAGAAAGATATCTGCCCCGGTATAGGCGTCGACGAGGGCGATCCTCGGCCCGCTCGAACTGATGACATTTTCGCTCTTGATCCACGCGCTGAATTCGTACTCGGAATTCGGCAGAACGGGAACGAACTCTTTCCAACCCGCATCAGACACGGGATTGCCGTCATAGGAGAACGAGAGCGAATGCATTCCCGAATGCGCCACAGCGTCGTCAATGCCGGCGATGACATGGTCCGAAGGTACGTGTCTCCAGTCAAAGCCGGAGTTCAGCAGCGGCTGTTCGAACCCACTATTCACGATCAAATTTTCATTCGGCAAATAGGATTGAAGACCGGGCGAAACTCCGGCAAGGTCGCGCCAGGCTCGTTCGTAGCCTTCAACGTCATGCTGATGCAATAAGTAATCGAGATAAAAGAAGCCTAGCTGAGGCTGGAATATCTTGTGCGAACCGATCAGGAACTGCCAAACCTGCCGGGCAGCAGCGGTTTCTTTCTGTTGCGTTAGCATGCTCAGGAACTGAAGCTGAAGAGTCGGACTGTCTGGAATAACGTCGCCGAGAATAAGGCTCGCATCGCGGGTTTGTCGCCAGCAAACGGGCAAAATATTTGTGGCTGCGTCCGGATTCGACGCGAGAGCGTGCCGAAACAATGGCAATGCACGGTTGAACTCACTGGCTGCCATGAAAAGAAGCGCCGCGTTCGCGGCCACTTCCGGGTCGCCCGGTTCGGCCGCGAGTGCGGAGTGCACCGCCTCATTCTCTTTTTCAACCTTACTCGTGGTTTGGTATAGGGACGCCAATTCAAGCCAATACCAAGCCTGGTCGGGATTCAGCCTGACTGCGTTAAGTAGATCGTTCAGGGCGCGGCCATAATCATGACCGGAATCGAGAAGTTGGGTGCCTACCGATTCGTAGAGCTCCGCGTTGTCCGGCGTCAAGTAAATAGCATGTTCGAGGCCCGCAATCTCCGCAGAGTTTGCCGACCGTTGCGCGAGATAGACGCGCGCGACGCGGCTGATGTAGACCGAGAGTATCGCCACGCAGATCAGGGCCAGCGAGGCCTTCCTGACGATAGGGTGTAACTGTTTCAATCTAGTTCCGTTGCGCGGTCTCTGCCTGCTCGGCGTCGTGATAATAGCTGCCGTAGCGGCTGCCGTAGTAATACATGTCGGGTTCGTTCAGGTCCGCGGCATTCAGGACCACGCCCATGATGCGCGCATCCACGTGGGAGAGCACGTCGTGAACACGACGCAGGGCGGCTCTGCTGGTCATGCCCGCGCGAATCACGAGCAGGGTGGAATCCGCCAGCGCGGAGAGCAGCGCGGCGTCGGTGACGCTAAGCACCGGAGGGGTATCGATGATGATGTGATCGAACTGCGGTTCCAATCCTCGAATCAGATCTCTCATGCGCGAAGAGGCCAGCATCTCAGAGGGATGAAGAGCAACCGGCCCAGCGGGCAACACGGAGAGATTTGGCACGTCTGCAACCGCTAAGATCGCCTCATCGGCGCCCGTCTTCTGTCCCAAAATTGTGCTCAAGCCAATATCGGATTTCAGATGCAGGATTTGCGAGATTCCGCTGCGCCGCATATCACCTTCAATCAGCAGAACGCGCGAGCCATGCTGCGCCAGCACGATGGCCAGGTTCACGCTGGTGGTGGTTTTGCCTTCTTGCGGAAGCGCGCTGGTCACCATCAGAATCTTCGATGACTTGCCGGTGCGGGAAAGCAGAATGGAAGTGCGCAAGGCGCGGTAGGCTTCGGCAATCTCCGATTTCGGCCGGATCGCCGATACCATCGCCGCCGCCGAACGGGGCAGGCGCTTGGCCGCAGGCAAAGAGCGGTTGGGGCGCGACGATAATGGAATCACCGCCAGCGACGGCAAAGCAGTAATCATCCGGACCTGTTCCAGAGAATGCACGCTGGTGTCACGCGATTCCAGAACAAACGCAAGCGACAGTCCGCCCGCCAATCCCACCATCAGCGACATCAGGAGATTCCGCGGAATATTGGGCGACGACGGGCTGGTAGGAGCCGAAGCCGGATCGACGATGCGCACATTGCTCGATCTTAACCCCGTCATCACTCCCGCTTCTTTAAGCTTTTGCAGCAATCCTTCATAGAGCTGACGGTTGCTGTCCACGTCGCGCTTCAGCAAACTATATTCGATGGCGCTTTCGTTCAGCTTGTTCTCTTCGCCCTTTTGATTTTCGAGCGACGCCCGCAGCAGCTTTTCCCGGCCCAGAGCCGCGAGATAATCTTTCTGATACTTGCTGGCCAGTCGGGTCGTTTCGGTTTGAATGTCGGCCTCGACGGCAGCCATCGCCTTGCTGATCTCTTCGACCTTTGGATACGTTGGCTGAAAGCGGACGCTGGCCTCGGCCAACTGACGATGCAATTCCTCTTCCTGGCTTCTCAGCTTGACTAGCGGGCTGGAGGGATCGAGATTGGACAATAGATCAGGATCGCCGGAGCTGGCCAAACGGTAGACCGATTCCTTCTGCATGCGGTCGCCTTCCGCCGCCGTCAGCTCTTTATTCAGCTCATCGAGCTTAGAAGTGATGATGTTTTCTTTTTCGTCAATTCCCAGGATCCCATGTTCTTTCTGATAACGGACCAGCTTCTCCTGGGATTCTTCCACTCTCATCTGCAGTTCCGACAATTGTTGCGTCAGCCAGTCAGAAGTGCGCATGGTCGCGTCGAGACGAGTCTTGTAATTCTGCTCGATGTAAGTGTCAATCAGCGAGTTGACGGCTTTGGCCGCGAGCGCTGGGTCGGAACTGGAAAACCGAATTTCCAGCAAACGCGTTCGAGGAATCTCATTGATCTGCAGCGATCCGTGAAATTTCGCGACCAGCCCAGCTTCCCGGTGCGGCTCAATATAGCGGCTCTCGGGCGTGGATGCGCTTGGTGCAGCGCTGACAGGCACGGCGGATTTCCCTGCGAAAGCCGGCGCGGAATCCAGATTCAACCGCCGGATCACCAGCTTCGCAATGGCATCGCTTTGCAAAACGTGAGTCTGCGTATCCATGGCGACCATGTAGTCGTCGTAGGAATCGCTGCCCGCGTCGGAAGGTTTCAGCCCCGCGGTGTCGGCTCCTTCGCGATTGATGACCACGCGGCCTACAGCCTGATAAATCGGTGTCGTCGAAAATGAAACTACGGCGCCCAGCACCAGCGCCACCAGCATGACCGATAAAATCGTCCACTTGTGCCGCAACACAATCGGCCAGTAATCCCACAGGCTGGGAACGTGATTGCCGGTCAAGTTATACGCAGCCGGAAATGCCCCGCCCGCGATGGGACGCACAGCCTGCAAGTCATCGTTGCCAGGCATTAACGTCCGAAAGCTATTTTCTGGTTCCATTCACCACTCCACGCAAATTTTGGATGCTCACTCGCGACGAGGCAGGTAACAACTGGACGCACCCTGGGGGACCCGCGACTAAAAGTGGAAATGATTGTACAACGTCCTGAGCCTTCTGCAACCAGTCTTCGTGTCCCAATTTGACGAAATTTTTGCCCGCTGGACCAGATTTTGCGGGAAGAATAAAGGCCCTAAACTAATCTCTCAGCCTTGGCTTTAGCAAATTGTTGGACTTGGTTACGGCAACGATTGCAAGTTCTTGCCGACCGTCCGACCGAGAATAATCTATGCTGAGATGGAGAACTCGCAAGCCGAACCGGCCAGCGCGTGACGAGCATTTCAGGAGTGGCCGCTCAGGGGTGATCTACGATGAGCCTTAAAGCCTGCGTGATCGGAGCCGGCCCCAATGGGCTGGCTGCAGCGATCGTGCTGGCTCAGGCCGGTTTGCAAGTGGAGGTGCTGGAAGCGCAACCCACTCCGGGCGGGGCAGTGCGCACATTGGAGTTAACCCTGCCCGGCTTTCGCCATGACTTCGGTTCGGCGGTCTATCCTCTCGGCGCCGCGTCTCCGTTTTTTTCCTCGCTGCCGCTGGCAAAACACGGTTTGCAGTGGATTGAATCGCCTGCTCCCCTGGCCCATCCTTTCGACGACGGGACGGCGGTGATGTTGGAAAAGGATCTTGCAGCGGCGAAGGATTCTCTCGGAACCGATGGAGAAACATGGAAGAAACTCGTAAGCCCGTTCGTCGAGCGCTGGACTGAATTTGCTCCGGCAATCCTTCGCCCAGTGTCTTTTTTCCCTCGTCATCCCTGGCTCATGGCGCGCTTTGGAATCGTCGGGCTGCAGTCGGCCCGCGCTATTGCCAACCGCTTCCGTTCGGAACGGACAAGGGCGCTCTTCGCGGGCTTGGCGGCTCATTCTTTTCTGAGCCTGGACGAACCGTTAAGCGCTTCCTTTGCCCTTATGATGGCAATTCCGGCACACGTCGTCGGCTGGCCGATCCCGCGTGGCGGATCGCAAGCGATCACGGACGCGCTATGCGCGTTTCTTTCCACCTGCGGAGGCAGGGTCAGCACGTCATCGCCGGTGCAGAATTTGGCTGCGTTGGTGAATTACGATTTGTTTCTCTGCGACCTGACCCCACGACAGCTGGTTCAAGTCGCGGGGCAAAAATTATCGGATGGCTACAAGCGGCGGCTGGGAAAATTCCGCTACGGAGCCGGCGCCTTCAAAGTGGATTACGCATTGAACGCGCCTATTCCGTGGAAAGCTCGCGAATGCCTGCGGGCGGCAACGGTGCATTTGGGCGGAAGCTTCGAGGAGATTGCTGCTTCCGAGAAAGCAGTGCGAAATGGAGGCCATGCCGAGCGTCCGTTCGTTCTGCTGGCGCAGCCCAGCTTATTCGATGCCTCACGCGCCCCTGCCGGCAAACATACGGCTTGGGCTTATTGCCATGTGCCGAACGGATCGAAGGTAGACATGCTGCCGAGACTGGAAGATCAGATTGAACGTTTCGCTCCCGGCTTCCGCGAATGCATTTTAGCGCGGCATGTTTTTTCTCCCGCAGACCTGGAGAGCATGGACGCCAATCTGATCGGAGGCGACGTGGGCGGTGGAGTCCTCGACATGCGCCAGTTTCTGTTTCGGCCTACCTGGAGGCACTACGCCACCTCTGCTCGCGATATCTACATTTGCTCGGCATCCACGCCTCCCGGCGGAAGCGTGCACGGCATGTGCGGCTATCATGCGGCGAAGATGGCGTTGTCGAGGCTGAATCGAAGCTAGAGCTCATTTTTAGGCATGTCCGCTAGGACCTGCCTCACGGCTAGGATCTCAGCGCGCGCGGTCGGGGCACGCCGGTTATGCGCGGCATCGCTCTGCAATCAGGGTAAAATTGCTGCGTGAAAGCGTTCCACAGCGGACGGGAAGCCAAAGAGTTCCTGATTTCCGAAATTGTCGCAGAAGCTCAGCGCGAGAACGTCCCACTCTCGGAGGTCGAGCGCAAGATGCTCTACTTCACAGAGAGTGGCTGGACGCTTCCTGACATGATGAAAGTCTCTGAGGACTTTGATCGTCAGTACGACCAGCCCGGGTATGAAAAGAAAATTGCGAAACTCGTTACAAAGGCCGACAGACGCATTCGGAAGAGTTCCCGTGAGGAATACGACAGATGGCAGAATGCAATCCGCTTTCTCGAACGAGAAGGCCACTACATTTTGGTAATGATCCGATTGGCTGGTCTCCGGCCCCGCGGAGATCAATTAAGGTTATTCGCGACTGGACTTGGAATAGTAACCTGTCTCCTCACTTGGACCTATTTGGGCATCAAGTACAACGTCCCCGTCCCGTCTCGTGGGAACCTTGAAGTTCTCGCATGGGCAGTCCTTTGCTTGATATTCGTTGTCTACACGCTTCTCCGATTCATCCTTGGGAGGAAGAGGAGAGATGAGCTAACCTCCAAGGCGCTAAAAAAACTTGCCCGAATTTGGCAACGTGTGAGTGGAACTACGTGACCGTCGCAACTAACGATTGTGCGGGCTAAAGAGTGCTGGAGCCGCCCTCACTCATGCGGGCCAACCGTCGGCCATTCGATGGCGTGAACTGTGCCATCCGCTTCGCGCTCGATTGTTGGGGCATAGAGTCCCAGAAATTGACGGCGCCACCAGAGTCCGGTTGCCCGTTTTTCCGACATTGTCGTAAACCAGTATTGCCAGATCACAGCCCGCACTTCCCGTGGCGGTTTGTTTGCAAAAGGATTGCTCTTGAAAAGATTGAGAACATCCTTGTCGTTCGAAAGCAGGGCGATTTCAGTTCGAGGGACAATGGGATAGTCCTGCCACGAGCCCAGCGAAGCGAACCACAAATTCCAATCGAATCGCGGCTGATAGGGCGCGTAGATGCCCGGAGGCTTGTCGAGATCCTGCGGCTTATAGCGGAATGGATACGGCACCCAGGTTTTTCCGTCGTCGTCGGATCCCTGGAACTCGATCTCGTAGCGGCCACGCGTCATAATGCCGAAAAGCCCATATCGATTGGCGATGCGAAGAGGATCGAGCGCCGTTACCGGCGCGGTGGGCAGCGGCAGGGCAGCGAACATAAGCAGCAGTTCCGCGGTCGTGGCATAGAAAATCCAGCTGAGAATAACGGCCGCAAAAGACAGTTTCACGATCTTAAGTCGCTGCCCAAATCCCGAAGCTGCGCATCGGATTTTGCGCTGCCGCTTTGTGAGCCCGCGGCAAAAGATTGCCTCCATCGTTGCGGCAGAAAGCGCGCGAGAAAACGATCGTCCAACAACAGAAATCCCAGCGTCAGAACCAGATAGTTCAGGAAGGTGTAGTTGGCGGTAAGAATAATTCCCACTTCCCAGGGAGTGACGATGAAGAAGCACACGATGCGCCAGCGGCGGGGCAGAAACAACATCCAAACCAAAACCAATTCGAGCGCGAGAGTTGCGAACACACTGGACGCATGGAACCAGTGCGGCAAATGTTGCACATACCAGCCGATCCATGTGGGCAAGGGACCGTTCTGATAGTACTCATCCATGGCCGTGAAGTGGCGCCACTCGGGATCGCCGCCGGCAATTTTTGCCACCCCAGATTCAAAGTAGATGCGAAACCATTCCCACTGCAGCAGAAACAGGCTGGCGCGCGATGGCGGCGACGTTCGGCCCCAGCCCGGCCAAAATCCGCGCGGCGCAAAGAAGAGCGAAATAAATCCCGCTTCCAGCAACATGCCGTCCGATTGATAGCTGGAAAAATCCTGCGCCGCGCTCACAAACGAAACGAAGCAAACAAAACAAATCACCAGCATTCCGCGCGGCCAAAAATTCAGAGCCAACAAAACCGATGCGGCCATGCCCACCCAGCACAAGGCCATGAGCATGGGCGTGCCGCTCGAAAGCCAAAGCAAAGTGGGTGCGTACCACAGGCCGGCGCCGTAGCCAAGGGAGCGGACCACAGCTTGTAAATACTGGCCGGACGGCAAAATTCCATCTGGTCCAATAAGACCTTTAATCTGAAAAATAAGTGAGAAAAACGCGGAAAAGTAAATACACCCCAGCAATCGCAGGAACAACCAACGTGGAATCAGGCGGTCAGATGGGCCTCGTTCCGAGTCGAACAACCAGCGAATCGCAGCTCGCAGCTTGCCCATGATGACCGTCAGCAATTATACCGATAGCTTTTAAGCTGATTTCGCATAATGCCGTGCGTTTTCACTGGACCGTAACGCAACTCCGTAGCCTCCGCAATGGTCGTACAATCGGTGCCTGGGTATGACGGCCGAAATCCGCAGAACGGACATTTCTCCTCCGCTATTCCAATACGTGTGTCTGGCGATTCTCTTCGCCGGCGCGATGCTGTTTCAGATTCGCTATACCCAGGACATCTGGCGCGGAGAAAAAATTGACGCGCCTTTTGTCTTGCCCGCGGCGGCCAGCGCTTCGCTCGAGATCGTGCGCCCAGCGGCCGAGAAATTCGGTGTGCACCCCGGTGATACTTTGCTTGCGGTCGATGGGCAAAGGTACACGGGAACCGCCGTGCTGGCGCAAGCCTATGCTCAGGCCCGCCCGGGAGATCACATCGATCTCACAGTTAAGTCGGCTTCCGGCGAGCGTACTCTCGCACTCCCCGTTACAGCGGGAACCACCCAGTTCACGCGGATTATTTTCGACTTTCTGCTCAATGTTGCGGCGCCAGTGGGATGCGTTCTGCTCGGATCCTGGGTGGTTTTGATTCGCCCACGCGATAGGCTGGCGTGGATTCTCCTCGGACTGCTGTTTTGCTTTTCACAGCTGTTCAGCTCGTTCAAAATCGAGAGCTGGGGCACGGGCTATCGCGATGTGGCCATGGCTTACCGTACGGCCCTCGCGGCCGGATGGCCAATCTTCATGTTCCTTTTCGGTTTCTTTTTTCCGGAACCGTTTCCTTTCTACACACGGCTTGGCGCGTGGCGGAAGTGGATTCCAGCGTTGGTCATCATCCCGGTTCTCGCGGGGGTGATATTTTCCGTCGTGGTCTCCATCGCGGAGATGACGAACTACGTTCGCGCACACGAGATGGTGCGGTGGTTCCATCCTTTTGACCTTCCACTGCAAATCTATCTCTATTTCGTCATTGGTTTCGGATTCTTCGCCTCCATCTTCATGAAGTCGTCGCTAGCAACTTCTCGCGATGCCAAGCGGCGGCTTCTCCTGCTTTATTGGGGAACGACTGCCGCCATGTTGCCGCTGTTGATCGTTACCCTGACTTCGGCGTACCGGCGGAAGTCCATGTATGAAATATTTCCTGACTGGCTTATCGCCGGCGCCCTGATCTTCACTACGATCTTTCCGCTGACTCTGGCTTACGTCATCGTTGTGCAGCGCGCCATGGATGTGCGGGTAGCCCTGCGGCAGGGATTGCGCTACGGGCTGGCCAAGAACGGAATTCTTGTTTTGCAAGGCATTGCCGCTCTGGTTGTGGTTCTCACCGCAGTGCCTTTACTTACAAAGAGTGAAGGCAGCCCGGCTAAAATCGTCGTTACAGCGATCGGATTGCTGGCCATCTTCACCATTCGCCGCGCCGCCGATCGATTGCGCAACTGGACCGACCGCAAATTTTTCCGCGAGGCTTACACCACCGAGCAGGTGCTCAGTGAATTGAGCGACCAGGTGCGCAGCATGGTAGAGACACGGCCGCTGATCGAAACCGTGGCGGCGCGTATTTCCCAGACGCTTCACGTCGCCCGGGTAGCCGTTCTTTTGGGTGGTAACGAATCTTTTCGCCCCGCCTACGCCATGGGTTATGGCTCGGCCCTCGACATTGCCTTCCCCGCAAATAACGGCACTGCTAAGGTTCTGGAAAAACAAAAAGAACCGGCGCGCGTGTATCTGAACGATCCCAATTCCTGGCTCTATCGCGATCCCCAGGTCAGCGACGAAGATCGCTCGAAGTTGTCGCAACTGCAGAGCGAACTCTTGCTGCCCCTGAGCACTCGAGACAAGCTGCTGGGCTTCATCAGCCTCGGACCGAAATTATCCGATGAACCGTATTCGGGAACCGACGTCCGGCTGTTGAAGTCGGTCGCGGCTCAAACCGGATTGGCGTTGGAAAACGCGCGTCTCATGTCTGCCATCGCCGATGAGGTCGCACAGCGGGAGCGGCTCAACCGCGAAGTTGAGATTGCGCGCGAGGTGCAGGAGCGGTTATTTCCGCAGAAGCTGCCACCGATCGAGGGTATTGAATATTCCGGCGCTTGCCGGCCCGCTTCTGGAGTCGGCGGTGACTACTACGACTTTCTCGCGCTGCCGGAAGGGCACCTGGGAATTGCCATCGGCGACGTTTCCGGCAAAGGCATTGCGGCCGCATTGATGATGGCCAGCCTGCAGGCGTCTCTACGCGGCGAGGCCATGCGCGCGCCGGAAAATCTGGCGGCTGTCATCGGCAACGTCAACCGCATGGTCTACGAGGCTTCGTCGGCCAATCGCTACGCCACGTTCTTCTACGCCCAATACGATCCGCACACGCGACGTTTGACCTACGTGAATGCCGGTCACAATCCTCCCATGCTTTTTCATCGCGATGGGCAAAAGTTGCAAATCAATCGCCTTGAGATCGGTGGCACGGTGGTGGGCCTGCTCGAAACGTTTCCTTATGAGCAATCCGCAGTGACCATCGCACCCGGCGACGTATTCATCGCCTTCACCGACGGCATCAGTGAAGCCATGAACTCCGCCGATGAAGAGTGGGGCGAGGCGCACCTGATTGAAACCATCCAGCAATGTGCCAACCTGACGCCATCCGAGATCATTTCTCGCATCATGCAAGCCGCCGATGGATTTGTCGCAGGCACGAAGCAGCACGACGACATGACGCTGGTAGTGCTTTGCGCCAAACCCTAAACGGCGCATATTGAGTAACTTCCCGGAAAATCGCGAAAACTGCCCGTAAAGAGCTGGGTTAAAAGACCTTGTTTATAAAGCGCTCGTTAACCGAGAGTCTCGCGTATCCGCTGCGTGCATCTAACAAATTAGGAGGCCGGATCGGTTTAATACCGTATGGCGGCCCGGATGTGGTCTTTGGAGAAGTTCCATGAATAAATCTCGTTTCCTCCTCAAAATACGGTTGGGATTCGCATTCATCGCGTTGGCCACAATGACCCTGGCCGCACAAAATGAGTCTACGGAAGCAGCTTCGACGCACATGCTGGTCACAGTCGTAGCCCGTCACGGCTCCGAGGTACCGGATGTTAGCCGCGACGATGTGATGGTCTATGAAGGCAATAGTCGCGACTCGGTGACGGACTGGGTGCCCGCACAGGGGAACAACGCGGGACTTGAGCTTTACATTCTGCTCGACGATGGCTCTAACGTCACTCTAGGCACGCAGTTGCCGCAGCTTCGACAATTCATCGCCTCTCAACCTGCTTCCACCAAGGTTGGCGTTGCTTACATGCAGAACGGGTCGGCGAAAGTGCTACAGGAATTGACCAGCGATCGCACTTTAGCCGCAAATGCTTTGCGCCTGCCCATGGGAATTCCCGGCATCAACGGCAGTCCTTATTTTTCGGTGAGCGACCTTGTCAAACATTGGCCGCAAAGCTCAGCGCGCCACGAAGTGGTGATGGTGACGGATGGAATCGATCACTACTATAACAACAGAGATCTGGACGATCCCTATCTCAGCGCGGCGATCGATGACGCCCAGCGCGCGGGCGTCCTGGTTTTTGGTATCTATTCCCCCGGTTCAAGCCGTGCGAGCCATAGTTACTGGCAAACTTATTGGGGCCAGATTTACCTGGCCAAGTTGGCGGCTGACACTGGTGGCCAATCGTATTACATCGGTTTCAATGGACCGCCGGTTAGCTTCAGTCCATATCTCGATGATGTTGGGAATCGTTTAGGCCATCAGTATCTGCTCACGTTTGTGGCGCAGCCGGAGAAGAAGAGCGGCTTTGAGCGGGTGAAGGTGACGACTGAAGTGTCGAATGCCAACCTGGTTTCGGCGAACAAGGTCTATGTCACGGCTTCGCCGCGCTAGGTCGAGTGTGTACGCCACGACGATGCGCTTCTCCGACGGAGTCGAAGACGGTGATGTCGGTAGGCAAAGTTTTGTAAAACTGTGAACCCGCGTCGGTGCAGAGTCATCTATAGTTTGCGGTCGTCGTCGGTTTCGCATGGCGCGGACTCAGCAAATCGCAACCAGGTTCCTGTCCCGCCGGACAGCGGCCATTTTTGTTGCCGTTCTGGTTGTCTTCTGGGCGCGTAGCGCCCCGCCGTCTCTTCCGCAGAGTTCCTCCGCCTTGGCATTTACTTCGGTCGCGACCCATGGTCATAGGCAATGTTTCGATCATGAGGATTCGCGGTGGGCAGCGGCGCCAAAAGTGCTGTTGATCATTCCTGCTGCGACTGTTTCGCCTCGCCCCATCAACCTTGTCTGACCCTTTGTCGAAACCTTAGCTGATGGCTGGCATTACAACCGTCCGCCTCCGATTACCTAAAACCAACCTGCGAAGCTCACCGACGGAATTCCGCAGTTCGAAATTCCGTAGCGCACTTATTTCCACCTACGGTTGATTGCGATTGGCGCGAGTTCCGTGGCTCATAACTTCGGAGGAAAAATGAAAGATCTCAGAGTTCTTTGCGTTGAAAACCGTCCTGAGCACATGGACGCATTGAAGTACATGCTGGAATCGGCCGGCTATCAGGTAATCTCCGCAGACACGGGCGACCAGGCAGTGCGCCTGCTGACAACTCGAGAAGTAGATGGAGTACTTCTCGAATATGACCTTCCCGATGCCACCGGGAGTTCGGTGCGCGAGAAGATGAAGCACATAAAACCGGAGATTCCCGTTCTACTGTTCACGGGCGTAAGCAGTCAAACTCCGTTTTTGCTTCGTTTCTTTGATGCCTATCTGCGGAACTCTGGGAAAAATGGGTGGGCGCTGCACCAGATGCAGGGGTAGAGTTTCGCCGACACGGCACGAATCTCGAATCCTTAGGCGGACTTGCATGCAGCATCGCAAAGTTGGAGCTACGCATCTAAAGGTGTAGGTTGCGCTTTTGGCTTGGGGTATGGATTGGAGGATTATCGTGAAAGTAAGAATATTTAGGAGGGTTGTGACTGCAGCCGCAGCCGGTATCCTCGCATTGACAACGGGGGTGTACTGCATGCAGGCGGCCTCGTTTCCTCCGCAAGATCAGTCCCAGGATCAGCCACCACCGTCGGACCAAAGTCCGCCGCCCAATCAGTCTCAGCCGCCGTCTGCGACCCTGAGTCCTGAGCAGTTGCAACAGTTAGTCGCTCCCATCGCTTTGTATCCCGATGCTCTGGTGGCGCAGATTCTTGCCGCATCGGCTTACCCAACACAAATCGTGGAGGCGGAAAGATTTATTCAGGCAAATCCGAATCTGCAAGGCAAAGAGTTAGCCGATGCAGTGAACCAGCAGGATTGGGATCCTAGCGTGAAGGCTCTCACCCAGTTTCCTTCGGTGCTGGCGAATCTGGACAAGAATCTCTCCTGGACTTCGGAGTTGGGTGACGCGAATTACAATCAGCAAGCCGACGTAATGCAAGCCATCCAGGTGATGCGCAAGAAGGCCGAGGACGCTGGAAGCTTAAAGAGCACGCCACAGCAAACCGTGACGAATGAAGGGTCCGACGTTGACATTCAGCCGGCGAATCCGGATGTGGTCTACGTTCCGGAATACGATCCCGAATATGTTTACGGCTATCCGGTCGGACTGTGGCCGGGATTCTACCCCTGGTGGGGAGTTGGCGGGCCTTATCTCTCTTTTGGAATTGGATTTAATATTGGCCCGTTTTTCGGATTCGGTTGGGGTTGGCCCGCGTGGGGTTTCAATTGGCATGGAGGGTTCCTGCGTTATGGCGGCGGTCCTTATGCGTTTCACAGCCACGCCTTCTATGACCGCAATGCTTTCTTCCACGGCAATTACCGGGGCTTTGCGCCTTACGGACGTGGGGATCGCGCCGCGCGGGGTTTTGCTAGTCCGGGCGCACGAGGCTTCGCCGGGCGTGGAGCCTATTCTGGGACGCACTCCGGCGCCTTTAGCGGAATCCGGCGCGGTGGAGAAACTCGCGGCTTCTCCGCGCGCGGAAGATCGAGCTTCGGCGGAGGCGGAATGCGTGCCGGCGGCGGAATGCATGGTGGAGGCGGAATGCACGGCGGTGGCGGCAGACACTAACCCGCTAAGAGCAAAAACTTAGCGCAGATTCACTTCGAATGCGCTGACGCGCCAGAAAGGATATAGAAGCATGACTTCGGAAAGAAACACTTCTAGAAGCTACTCGGCCGGCATCACTCACGTGGTCGCAGTTGCAACTCTCGCGACTTTCGGGCTCTGTTGTTCTGGCGTGGCGGTCGGGCAATCCGCCGTGCAGAAGCCTGAATCCGCGCAACACAGGTCGACTAGCAGCAGCTTCCCCGCCTCACAGCCTGGGCAGCAGACATTTTCATCCGCAGTCCAAGCCAGTCAAGCTTTAGTCACAGCCGTCAAGAATGACGATCAAGAGTCCTTGTTGAAGATTCTCGGCGCCAACTCGAAGACGATAGTGTCTTCCGGCGACGAGGCCGAAGATAAGGATGACAGAGCTCAATTCGCGCAGAAATATCAGCAGATGCATCGCCTCGTAACCGAGCCCGATGGCACCACGACACTCTACATCGGCGCGGAAAACTGGCCCACTCCGATCCCGCTCGTGCATCGTGGCAACTCGTGGTATTTCGATACAGCCGCCGGGAAACAGGAGATTCTGTATCGCAGAGTGGGGAAAAACGAAATCAGCGCGATTCAGGCATGTGGTGAACTGGTGGATGCGGAAAAGGAATATCACGGGCAACTGCACGATGGCGATTCCACTCCTCAGTATGCGCAGAAGCTCTTCAGCGACCCCGGCAAACAAAACGGGCTCTACTGGCAAACCAGTTCTGGCGAAGCCGCCAGCCCGATAGGTCCCATGTTCGCTTCGGCATCCTATTCAAGCACTGTGAATGCGGCGGAAGCGTCGCCCCAGCCCTTTGAGGGTTATTACTTCCACATACTCAAAGGTGAAAAAGCTGGCGGAGCCGCGCGCAGCTATATTGTGGATGGAAAAATGACTCGCGGATTTGCTTTTGTGGCATATCCTGCGCAATATCGATCTTCGGGTGTGATGACCTTTATCGTCGACCAGGACGGAATTGTGTATGAAAAAGATCTCGGCCCCAATACCGATCAGATCGCCGGAAAGATGACCCTATACGATCGGGATTCCGGTTGGCGCAAGGCGGACTAGTCGGAATCCGATCGGACCGTGAGCAGAGATTGCAGCGAAGCCGCAAACGGTTTCGCGAAATTCGGGGTATTTTTGCAGCAACGATTGGCCCGTTTTGCCGGCCCGCGTTCCCCGATAATGTTTATCTTGCGGCGGCGGAATTCATGCTAGAATGGCGTACTTTTGTTCGGCTGAAAGGCCGCGTCCAGTATGCCGTTTCCCAGCTGGAAGTCATTCAAAGTAATCCGTTTTTCTCTATTCTTCGCCGCCGCTATGCTCTGCCTGCCGGCGTCGAATCTCTTTGCTCAAGAGACTACTTCTTCCCAGACCGATCAAGCTGCTAAAGCCGACGGTGCCGGCAGCAATAGCAATAACAGCGATAACAAGGATGTAACTAATGATCAGTCTGCTACCGCCTCCGCTCATTCCGGCCAGCAATCTTCTCTAAGGCTGGGGGTCGGCGACCTGGTGGAGATGACCGTCTACGACGTTCCCGATCTCAGCACAAAAACGCGCATCTCCAGCAACGGCGATCTCTATTGTGCGCTGATCGGCCCTACGCATGTGGCCGGGCTCACCACCGAAGAGGCCGCAAAGCTAATTCAAGAAAGGCTGTCCGCATTTCTGAAAGACCCGTACGTCTCGTTATTCGTTTCCGAGTATGCCTCGCAGGGAGCAAGCCTGCTGGGTGAGGTATCCAAGCCGGGCGTGTACCCGGTGATGGGAGAGCAACATCTTTTCGATCTGATCTCGGCTTCCGGCGGCCTGACTGAGAAGGCTGGCGAGAGTATGACGGTAACGCATCGCAGCGATCCCGACCATCCGGTCACGCTTCCGCTTTCGCGAAATCTTAGCGATCATCCGGAAAGCAACATAAAGGTTTTTCCCGGAGACACGATCGTCGTCCGCAAGGCCGATGTCGTCTATGTAGTCGGCGATGTTGGCCATCCCACCGCAGTGCTGATGAATGCCAACGGCATCACTGTGTTGGAAGCGGTAGCCATGGCCGGTGGCACCAGCCGCACGGCCAAGCTCAACAGCACGAAAATATTGCACAAGGGCCCAGCGGGAATGACCGAAATTCCCGTCCAACTCAAAAAGATTCTTCGGGCGCAAGCTCCGGACTTAGCATTGCAAGCCAACGATATTCTTGTTGTTCCTTCCAGTGCGGGAAAGATTTTGGCGGGGCGCACGCTCGAGGCCGCCATGCAGGCTGCCACACTGGTAAGCGTTACTGCAATTCCGTAGCAGATTGTCGCAGTCTGCAGCCGCGCAAGCCGGCGCTGCAAATACGTTTCTGTAGCCGTCGCTTCAAGCCAGATCAATCTTTCTAAGAAGGGATTCCCAGTGTCTCTAGAAAAATGTCAGGTTGTCGTGCGTCTTGGTCTGTTGGTTCTACTCTGTACATTCTTGTTCAATGCGAGCGCTCTCGCCGCCACCGCGTCTGAGACTGTTTTGTACAGCTTCCCTGGCGCTGCCCCGGGATCGAATCCGTATGCTGGACTCATCCTCGATAGCTCCAAGAATCTTTATGGCACGACTGGCGGCGGCGGCAATAGCACGAAGTGCACATTGGGCTCGGGCTGCGGAACCGTATTTATGCTGACTCCGCCATCCGGAACTAATACCGCATGGACTGAATCTGTTCTCTACAACTTTCAGGGAGCTACCGCCAAAGACGGCTCCGGGCCGCAGGGCGGCCTGCTTTTCGATTCCAAAGGCGCACTCTACGGCACCACGTCCACCGGCGGCGCTTATGGATATGGCACCGTTTTCAAGTTGACCCCACCCACGACCACCGGCGGTGCATGGACCGAAACCATCCTTCACAGCTTCAAGGCTGGAACCGATGGCAGCAATCCCGCGAGCGCTTTAATCTTTGATACCAAGGGCGCGCTGTATGGAACCACGGCGGTCGGCGGCGCCAACAATTTTGGCATCGCATTTAAGTTGCTCGCTCCCACAAAGGGTACTGCGTGGGGGGAAACGATTCTCTACACTTTCAAAGGCCTTTCGGATGGCGGCAAACCCTACTCCGCCCTGGTGCTTAAAGGGAACAACCTCTATGGCACGACTCTCGATGGCGGGGCATCTTCCGAAGGCGCTGTCTTCGAACTCACCGCTCCCGCTACGCAAGGTGGAACCTGGACCGAAAGCGTGCTCTACAGCTTCACCGGAGGCAGTGATGGAGGCAAGCCTTACGCAGCCTTGACCCTCAATGCCGGCAACTTATACAGCACAACCGGACTGGGCGGCGCTGGTGGATACGGAACAGTCTTCAAACTCACGGCGCCAAAAACTGGTTCTACCATCTGGACCGAAAGCGTGCTTTATAGCTTCGGCGGTGGTCCCGATGGATCGTACGCGCGCAGCGGAGTTGTTTTCGATACCAAAGGTGACCTCTACAGCACGACCGGGGTCGGAAGCGACAACTCAGGAGTCATCTTCGAATTGACACCGCCGAAGACTGGCACCGCCTGGAGTGAGACTGTCCTCTGGACTTTCAGCGGTGGTGGTGACGGAGGCGATTCAACCGCAGGCCTGGTCCTCAGCGGCACCACGCTTTATGGCACAACCAGCTTGGGCGGCGAATATGGCAAGGGCGTCGTTTTTAGCGCCATTCCGTAACCTCATCGATTTCGCTGCCAGGCGAGGGAACTCAGTCATCTCCGCCGCGTAGGTCGTTCTCTGCGCGTTACACTCGTCTTGGCGCTGTGTACGCGCTGAGGCAGGTTTTATGGGAATTCGTATTCTTTTATGTTGGCGGACGCCGTTACTTGCACGCGCTAACCAATTTCATCCGTCCGCCGTCGAAGACCGCGGCGGCCTTCATTCCGCAATTCAGTCCCTAGCGGCTGTTTTCCTCATTCTTCTTTTTCTCCGATGTGCCTGCGCGAAACCAGCCTTGGGGCAGGCAACCGACACGGATGACCAGAAAAGCAGCGTTCGCGGTACGGTGGTCAATGCCGTGACGCACGAGCCTATCGGTCGCGCCTTGGTAAGCTCGCCGGGCGATCGCATGGCAATGTTGACCGATGCTGAAGGGCACTTTGAGTTTGCGCTGCCCAAGTCAGAGGACGGCCCGGGTGCAGGTCCCGGTCAGCACATGCGTCCCGGCCCCCACGCGACGGTGTGGCTGACAGCAAAGAAGCCCGGCTTTCTCGACCGTCCCAATGAAGCTGGAGATGTTCGGGCAATCCCGGGCATGGATGTCACGATCTCTCTGATACCGGAAGCGGTCATCAAAGGGCGAGTGCTTCTTTCCACCGGCGATCCGGCCGCGGGCATTGAGGTGCAGATTTTTTCCCGGCAAGTGCAGGAGGGTGCGCTGCGCTGGATATTGGGTGGGCAAAGCCGCGCCAACTCGAATGGCGAGTTCCGTTTTGCCGAGCTTTCGCCCGGATCTTACAAAGTCGTAACCCGCGAGCTGCGGGACGACGATCCGGCAGATATGGTCGCCGGCAGTCAGGTCTACGGATTCGCACCGGTTTACTATGCCGGCGTGCCCGATTTTGCTTCTGCCGCAGTCATCCAGCTTACGGCCGGCCAAGTCTTTCAGGCAGATTTGTCGCTCGTTCGCCAGCCTTATTTTCCCGTGAATATTCCCGTTGCCAATGGTCAGGGGAACGGCATGTTAAGAGTGATGGTTGGGGTGCAGGGACATCGCGGCCCGGAATATTCTTTAAGCTACAACGCCGGGAAACAGAAAATTGAAGGCCTTTTGCCCAACGGAAATTATACGGTGGAAGCATCGTCCTTTGGGCCCGGTTCGGCCACCGGTGCTGTAAACATCGCGGTGGCGGGGGTGCCGGTAGAGGGTCCAAACCTGGTGTTGATGCGAAACGGTTCGGTGCATTTGCAGGTTACGGAAGACTTCACCGATACAAACTCCACCACCTCAGGCTCCCCAAGCAATAGCGTGCGGACATATGGACCGCGGTCTTATCTGCACATTCGCGCCGAAGCCGCCGATGACTTTGCGACTCAGCAAAACGGATCCCTTCGTCCGCCGACGGGGCCGGGCGATGAATCGTTGGTGATTGACGATCTGTCGCCGGGGCGATACTGGCTGCGAATCAGTTCCTCGCGCGGATATGTCGCGGCGGCAACCATGGGCGGCATTGACCTATTGCATCAGCCGTTCACGGTCGTCTCGGGATCGAGTACGCCAATTGAAATTACGATGCGCGACGACGTGGCGCAGATCGATGGCACAGTCACTGACCTGTCTTCGCTGTCTTCGGCTTCGCCCGGAGCTAACACGCAAGCTTACCTCTACTGCGTTCCCTTGCCTGACAGTTCAGGGCAATTCGAGCACCTCAGCGTATCTGCCGACGGAACCTTTCATTCCCAGAACATGACGCCCGGCACTTATCGAGTAATGGCTTTTAAGACGCCGCAGGGGAATATTCCCTATCGCGATGCCGATGCCATGCGGATTTATGATTCAGCAGGACAAGTTGTGCGCCTGAGCCCAGGGCAGAAGACGAGCGTGCAGCTACAGCTTAATTCCAACGAATAAATATGGCGGCTTCCACAAATTCGCTGCGCTTGCGTTTGCTGGCGATGGTTCTCTTTAACTTGTCGGCCTTGTCCTTGACGGCGCAGGCCGCGAATGCTCCGCAAACGAATGTCCCAGCCGGTTACCGAATCGCTGGCACCGTGGTGAGCAAAATCGATACTCGCCCCTTGAGCCACGCGAGAATAACTTTGCGGGACGTGACGGATGTGCAGAAGATTCGTTCAATGCTCACCGAAGACAACGGGAAATTCGAGTTCAGCGGCCTGCCAGCCGGAAAATATTCGTTGAGCGGCGCTAAGCGCGGATTCATCACCGCTTCCTACGATCAGCACGAAGATTTTTCCACTGCGATTGTGACGGGCGCGGGTGTGGATACGGAGACTCTGGTACTGCGCTTGACTTCCGCCGCAGTGATCGCGGGTAGGGTGCTCGATGAATCCGGCGACCCGGTTCGCCGTGCGATGGTGACTCTGTATGTCGATGACCACAGCACGGGAGTCGATCAGATTCACCAGTTGCGCACCGCGCCGACCGATGACCTGGGGGCCTACGAGATGACGCCGCTGACGCCCGGGACTTACTTCGTCTCGGCGAGCGCGAAACCCTGGTATGCGGTGCACCCGAACTCGGAGTCAAGAGGACAACAGTCCGACACCTCCGCCATCGATCGCTCTCTCGATGTCGCGTATCCGACCACCTATTATGCCGACGTCACTGACTCGGACAGCGCAACTCCAATCCCTATTCAAGGCGGTGAGCGCTTGCAGGTGGACATTCATTTGAATCCAGTTCCGGCTCTCCATCTTTTTTTTCGCCAGCCCGCGAATAGCAGAGGGTCAGTCGAGTTTCCCGAGTTACAGCAATCCGCATTCGATGGTTCAACTTCCGTTCAAGGAACTTCCGAACACATGGTTTCACCCGGCGTCGTGGAGATCACCGGCATCCCCCCCGGCCATTACAACGTGCGCATGGGCCAGGCGGACGTTCAAATGAATGGTGTCGATCTCAACCGGGATGGCGATGTGGACACATCTCGCGCTGAGGCCTTGGGCAGCGTAAAAGCATCCGTGCGCATTGCTGGTGAGTCCACGCTCCCCCCGCACCTCATGGTGGGCTTGCGCACAGGCCATCGAGAGGCTGTGGCTTTTGAGCAAGTGAACGCCAAAGGAGAAGCCGAACTGGAGCAAGTTCCAGCTGGCAAATACGAAGTGCTGGTATGGGGATCGCAGAAGCCCTATTCAATTACCCACATTACGGCTTCAGGAGGCGAAGTCTCCGGTCGCATACTCGCTGTTCCTGCTGGTGCCTCTGTTTCGATTTCCCTCACGCTGGCCGGCGGCAGCGTGGAAGTTCAAGGAACGGTAAAGTCGGCGGGCAAGCCTTTCGCCGGAGCCATGGTCGTTCTCGTGCCGAAAAATCCCGAAGTGGATCGCGATCTTTTCCGCCGCGACCAAAGCGATCTGGATGGAACGTTCCTTCTGCGCGGCGTGATCCCCGGTTCTTATACCCTGCTGGCAATTCAGAACGGTTGGGATCTCGACTGGTCCCAGCCCGGCGTAATGGCTCCCTACCTGAAGCGCGGGCAGACGGTAGAAATCGGCGGTCGCAGCGGGCGTCCTGTCAATCTCCCTGAGATCGAAGTTCAATCCAAATAGTTCACGTTCACAAAACAGATTCCCGGCTTGCTATTGCCCACCTGTGTTCAGTTCCGCGTCAGAATCGTTTCGCACTAAAATACCGCGTGAACCATTGCTCGCCGCAGATAGACTAACTATCAATTGTGCGATCTTAAGATGCGAGGAATGATGAATGACGCCTGTGCATGAAGAACTTCTGCGCGAATTTCGAGACTTTGCCCTGACCGCTGCTGCACCTGCCTCCTTCATGGAGCGAATGGCCAAACGTCTGCATGAAAAGATGATGCGCTACAACTGGGTGGGCTTCTATCTCGTCGATCCGGCGGACCCTGGCATCCTGCTGGTTGGCCCGTTCGCCGGCAGCTTTACGCCCAATGCCCGCATTCCTCTGAATACCGGGCTTTGCGGAGCCGCGGCCAGCAGCGGCCAGGTTGTCGTCGTCCCCGATGTTTCCAAAGATCCGCGTTACCTTGCCGGATCACCTATGGTGAAGTCAGAAATTGTAGTGCCTATCTTTGGCAGAAAAAAGCTTGCAGCGGAGCTCGACATCGAAAGTTATTTTGACAACGCTTTCGCCCAACCGGAGCAGGACTTTGTAGAAGCTTGCGCTGCCATGGTCGGAAAGTTTTTAGAGAAGGCATAACGGAATCAAAACACCAATCTCGATGAAAGCAGTAATGCTAGTTGCGCCTGGGGAAGCGGTTCTTGCATCGGTCGTGGAGCCACGCCCCGAAAGTGGCCAATTGCTTCTCAAGGTCCGAATGGTTGGACTCTGCGGAAGCGATTTGAATTCGTTCCGGGGCAAGAATCCGCTGATCACCTTCCCGCGAATTCTGGGCCACGAAGTTGCCGCGACGATCGTGGATGGTAATAAAACCAATCCCGCGCTGGCCGCGGGGGTGAATGTGACGCTGTCGCCTTACACCAGTTGCGGCAAATGCGCATCGTGTCTCCGCCAGCGTCCGAATGCCTGCCAGTTCAACGAAACGCTCGGAGTGCAGCGCGATGGCGCATTGACCGAATACATCGTCATGCCCGAGGAGAAGCTGTATGCCGCTGAACTGTCGATTCAAGAACTCTGCCTGGTGGAACCGTTGACCGTCGGCGCGCACGCTGTAACCCGCGGCCGAGTGGCGCAGAACGATACCGTCGCGGTCTTCGGTTGTGGTGGTGTCGGCCTGGGCGCAATAGCCGCGTCGACTTTTCAGGGCGCAAGAACGATCGCGATTGACATGGATGAGAACAAGCTGGCGATTGCGAAAAAAGCTGGCGCGGCTTACACAATCGATACTCGAACTGAGCCTCTGCATGAAGGGTTCGCCGAGCTGACCAATGGCCGCGGCCCGATGTCGTCATCGAAGCCATCGGTTTGCCGCAGACGTTTCGCGCTGCAGTAGAAGAAGTCTCCTTTACCGGGCGCGTGGTTTATATCGGCTATGCCAAAGAACCGGTAGCCTATGAGACCCGGCTCTTTGTGCAAAAGGAACTCGATGTCCTCGGCTCCCGCAATGCGATGCCCGAAGATTTTCATCAGGTGATTCGCATGTTGCAAAGCCATCACTTTCCGGTCGAGGATGCCGTCACTGCCGTCGTGCAGCTTGAAGAATCTCCGAAGATACTGCGGGCTTGGAGCGACAATCCGGGCAGCTACACGAAAATCATGGTGCAAGTCGCTTGACCGCTGGGATTGATCTTTGCCGTAACCTTAGAATTTATTCAGCGGACTGCCGTAGACGTAGGTGGGAAATGTCGCGGGCACAGTTCCAACTTGCGGAACCGAACTGTGCGCATTTGTAATCGTCAGGTTGGTATTGCCAGGAATGAATGGCGTGGGTGGTGACTGCCCGGTCGGGAAAATATAGTCCCCAGGTTGATCGGTCGCCAATCCCGATCCTGTAAACGGAGGCTGATATGTTGCGGTCGCATTCGGTGTCAGATCTTCATTCATTGCGACCGGTACGCCCGCGCCGCCATTCTGCCAGTTAGGCTGAGTCTGACTGCTGAAGTAAAGAAACGTTGTTGGACTCGTCTTGCAGGTATTGTTGGAATTAAGTCCCTGAGTAGTCAGAACCTGAAACGCCTTACCATCTGCGGCGAACGTTCCGTTCGTCCTCCAATAAGTATTTCCCTGAAAGTTTTGATAGGTATTGTAGGCTTGTCCGCAGGAATCTCGACACCCATCGACCACATAAAACGCCGGACTGCTCGTACTCAGTCGGTCGAAATAGAAAGTGTTGTTGATGACATCGACTTGCTTGATTGGGCTGCTGGGGCAGCCGTTCGGCCACGGATCGGACTGCACGAACATTCCGAGATTCGCGAAAGCGAAGATATTATTGGTGAATATATTCTGAGTTTCCGCCGAGGACGCCAGCCCTTCGCCAATGTTGATTCCATGGCCAGATAGGTTGTATACGACATTGTTACTTACGACCACATCGGCCGACTGTCCATCGAGATAGATCCCCTCGCCGCCATAGGCGGACCCGGCAACCCCAACTCCGGCAGTCGCCGGATTATCGATGATATACGAATCGGTAACGTTGTTAATGACATTGCTGGCGATGGAGTTCCCGGTTCCGGTCGAGCTGCCGCTGCCGATGTTGTAGAACAGTGCGCCGCCATCAGACGTTATGCCTTGTATGATGTTGGAAATCAAGTTATAGCTGCTTACGATGTTGTTACCACTGACACTCACACCGCCGGCCGTCGGACCGCATCCATCTTTGCAGATAGAGATTCCAGCGTGATAGCCGTCCGTGATCGTGTTGTAAGAGTACTGGTTATTATTTCCATTTCCTTCGGCAATCCCTTCGCCGTCGGGAAATACTCGCGAGTATCCCTGAATGAGGTTATTCTGCGACAGCACGCCTTGCACCACCGTCGGGGAAGTATCCGTGCTGCTAGGCGTGTGACCCACGCGGATCCCACTGTCGCCGATGTCGTAGAAGCTTGAGTTCTCAATCGTCACGCAGGAGGAAGTTGAGCCTGCCGAGCAGGAGGATGTCGCTGCCGTGGCGCCAGCCAGAATGCCAGACGCTGACGTGTGACTCACAGTCACATTATTAAACGTAACGAACTGGCAGTTCTCGCAATCGATCGCCTGCGGAAGAGACATCTCTCCGTTCACGTCGTTGTTGAATCCCACGCTGTTGGGATAAAAATCATCGACTTCGAAACCGATGCCCTGAAACGTTACGTATTGCAAATTCGTCGCCGAAATCAGGCTTCCACCAATGTAATCGGTCGCCGGAGATCCGGGTATGGCCCCGCCAAGCTGCGGAATCACAATGTTGTCCGTCGCCGGGTTTTCGCCTTGGTTGGCAATATAGTTCAGCACCCATGGCGTCGCGTGACGGTCCAGAAACCAGATCCCGCTAATGCCATATTGAGAAGAGGCCGGAGTCAGCGCATCGTTAAACGCGTCCAAAGTATTCTCGATGATGTAACGGTGTCCGATTGTTGGGCCAAGGTAATTGTAGTTCGTGTCGTTGCTTGCATTCGTACCGCCGCCCTTAGTTGCGCCCGCAAGAAAAATGACGTTGTCCGCAGTGTCGATGCAGTTGATCCTCATTACATCGACGGTCCAAGCGTCAATCAATGTAAGTTCAACATCTCCGGCCGGATACGAGTTGGCGCTGTTCGGCGTGCACGGGCTGGCTGGGTTTCCGGTGTAGCTGCCATTCAAGTTCTGCCATACCTGTACCGGATCGCCGCCATTGGTACTGGTGTAAATAAAGCGGTCAAGGCACTTTTCAACGACAACGCCACTCACTGTGCCTGACTCATGTGGACAACCTGCGCCGAGATTGATGGAGGGTGAAACCGTATTCGCAACCCGTAGAAATGTTCCTAAATTGCACGATGCCAACGTCGGAGATTGCTGCCCTGCAGGCGTCGACGGCGAGGCAACGCATTGCCCATTCTGCATGAAGTAGCCGATGCTGGGGTATTGCGAAGTCCCGTTGTCGTGAATACGTGAACGCAACCGCCGCGCCCCGTTGTAATAAAGAGATTCAAACGGTTGAAGCGGCAAACCGTTGGGAAGATTTACGGGCAGCGTCGCTTGATACAAATTCCCGGTGTTGGTCCATTGCAGTTGCAAGCCCGCCCCGGAAATTGGATCGGCATTGGCGGGCACTCCTCCGCTGACAACAGGCGTCTCGCCGGGATAATTCTGCCATGTTACTTGAGCGCTGGAAGAGGTCCCGGAATCCGCCGAGGTAAATGTAGTCCGGAATTGGAATTGTTAGCGGACGGCGCCAATGCAAGATAGTAAGTGCCATTTCGCACGATCACTGTGGCCGGCTTCGCCGCCTTCTGGACGGCGGATTGCGCCCGCGACAATGTCGCAAACGGGCCATCTGAGTTGTTCGAGTTAGGAACAGAAAGATCGCCGTTCCAGGAATCATTTCCATTGGGGGCAATAAAGAACGTACTGCCGGGATAGGTGACAAGTGTGTTGAATATGTATGCGTTGCTCAGCCACACCCCGCCAGCAAGAGAGTACAGAGTCACATATACTGTGCTGCCGCTGGTCGGCAAAGTCGTTACTGTAGTTGTGAACACATTTCCAAGATTCCCCGAGCTATAGATCGAATTGCCGCCCGGAACTGAACCGATGTCCACCCAATACCCGGATATTCCCGTCCCCGCAGTCCAGGCGAAGGTCGCCGTCCCGCTGGTCAATGTACTGCCCGGACTCGGCGTAGTTAACACTCCAGGGGTCGAAACTAGGTCATACGCCGTGTAAGTGTAGGCATTGCTCATCCATGTTCCGCCAACAAGAGAGTACAATGTCACATAGACGTTAACCCCATTCGTTGGAAGACCACTTACTATCACGGTCAGCACATTGCCTAAGCTGCCCGATGAGTAGTAATCGTGTCCGCCAGCAGTCGATCCCACGTCTATCCAGTAAGCCAACGCTCCCGCGCCCGCTGTCCAGCAGAATGTAACGCTGCTACCGGTTAGGGTCGATCCGGGCGTCGGCGTAGTCATGACCGCTGCGGCCACGGACACATTAAACGCCGTGTAAGTGTACTCATTACTTAACCACTGTCCCCCTTGAAGCGAGTAAAGAGTCACATACACCGTGCTGCCGTCGGTCGGAAGACCGTTGGCGGTTGTCGTCAGCACATTGCCCAGGTTTCCCGAGGAGTAATAATCATGCGCGCCGGCCGTCGATCCCACGTCAATCCAGTATGCCGTAGCGCCCGCTCCCGCCGACCAGGTGAAAGCCACGCTGCTCCCGCTCAGAGTCGAATTTGGAGCCGGGGTTTGCATCACCGCCAATCCACCAATTAGGTTGAATGCCGTGTAGGTGTAGCCGTTGCTTTGCCAGCTTCCAGCAATCAGCGAATACAGCGTCACATACACCGTGCTCCCATCGGTCGGCAGTCCGTTCACCGTGGTCGTCAGCACGTTGCCGAGGTTTCCCGAGGAATAGATGTCATGCCCTCCCGCAGTCGAACCTATGTCCACCCAGTACGCAGCCGCCCCCACTCCCGCCGACCAGCAAAAGGTCACGGTGCTTCCGCTCAGCGTCGAACCGGGCGTTGGTGCGGTCAACACTCCGCTCGACGTCGCCGGGCTGTACGCCGTGTAAGTGTAGGCGTTGCTTTGCCAGCTTGCGTCAATCAACGAATACAGCGTTACGTATACAGTGCTGCCATCCATCGGCAATCCATTCACTGTGGCCGTCAGCACATTGCCAAGATTTCCCGACGAATAGTAATCATGCGCACCCACGGTCGATCCGGCGTCAATCCAGTAGGCCGAAGCACTCGTGCCCGCCGACCAGGTGAATGCCACGCTGCTTCCGCTCAAAATCGAATTCGGAACCGGTGTTTGCATCACCGCCAAACCGCTGTTTGGGTCGAACGCCGTGTAGGTGTACTCGTTGTTCAACCATTGTCCACCGTCCAAGGAGTATAGCGTCACATAGATGGTGCTGCCGTCTGTCGGCAAGCCACTCACTGTCGCCGTGAGTACATTGCCCAGGTTTCCCGACGAATATATGTCATGTCCGCCCGCCGTCGAACCTACATCAATCCAGTACGCCGCCGCGTTCGGGTCCGCATTCCAAGTAAACGTCGCATTGCTGCCTGTCAGAGTTGAATTCGGAACAGGCGAAGTAATCTGAGCTTGAGAGAAAGCGAAGATGGAAGAGAAAACCAGAACCAACAGGAACAGCACATGAAAAACTCGAAATTGTGCTCCGCGCAGAAAACGCCGGATCTCGACTGCTGACGAAGAAGCGATCATCAAAGAATCGATACCGCCGGCACGTATACGCATTGTCAAAACCGCGGCCGACAGAGGCACATCGTCGGCTTTAATCCTTTAATACGTTTTCTTCCCGTCATGCGCAGGACAATCCTTACCTTCTGGCCGGAGCTTGCCGTGGCCAGGCGGACAAAGCCATCCAGCTTCACGCCTGTCCGGCGCACAACATTTGACGAACAACCTTTAGGGGAAAAATCCGAACCGCACGCATCTCCGATTGCATGGCTGCTCTTCCGCCCCGTCACGCCACGCAATCAGACAAGTGCAAGGATTAAATCTCAATTGGCTCCCCGCGTCAAGAAACAATTACGCCTAAGGAACAACTGAGTCGTGCATATTTAGAGACTTTCATCTCTAGTCGGCTCTGCTCGGTTCGCCCGGATACACACGCCGCGTCGCCCAATAATCCGCTTTCGGCCGAGAGTCGACTTCGGAATGCGCTAAGCTTCCTGCAGCAGATTCCAAACTTGCATGGAAGTCGCTTGCCGATTCGCCCACGCGTAATAAGGAATAAAAGTGAGCGGAATATTTCGGGTTCTCACTTCCCTGCTGTAGCGCGAATAAAGCAACGTGTCTGCCGCTCCGCGCTCGTAGACTGCCCCAGTGTGATGAAGAACAACCATTCCGCCGAGTAAATCGTTTTTGAATTCAGCGTGAAATTGATCGGAAGGATGGCGGCCAGGATTCACAGCTACATCGCTGAGAGATACGCCGCTGGGTTGATCAATCTCCTCCAGGCAATAAATCAGCGGCCCGCGCTGGATTGCGATGCGGTCTGTGTCATCGGCAACGCGAGGATTCGCTTCAATCACCTGCGGGACCACTTCGAGCTTCAACTGAATGACATCCCCCGGCGCCCAGCGGCGGCGAATGGGAAAATATTCTCCCGGCGTTGCCCCGGCCAGCGGCTGCCGATTCACGGCCACCTGAGCGTGGTCTGCCCATCCCGGAATACGCAAGTAGAAGGTAAACTCGGAAGTTGCGGCGGGAGTGACCGATATTTCGACGCCGCCCTCCCAGGGATAATTCGTCTTCTGTACAACTTTGAGAGCAACTCCATTTTCCAGATGCCAGTTCAGCTCTGAATTGTCGTAAAGATGCGCATAGATTCCGTCCTGCTGGTGCTGTAGAAATATCCGGGCAGCGACGCGAAGGTGCGCTCCAGGTTCGGCGGGCAGCAAGTCGTGTCGTACCAGGGATTGCGGATCTTCTCTCTCCGCTGGAAGGATCAAAGGCCAGCGGGTTGCGATAACAATACAGTCGTGCCGTCGAGCGACATCCCGGAATTGATTCCGTTGTAGAGAGCGCGTTCGATCACGTCGGTAAACTTCGCGTCGCCAGTGGCGGCCAGCATGCGCCAGTTCCACATCATGTTGCCGATGGCGGCGCAACTTTCGCCATAGGCGCGGAAATTCGGCAACTCGTAGGCGTCGCCAAACGCTTCGCCATCGGCTCGCGAACCGACCCCTCCTGTGACGTACATCTGCTGGTCGCTCATGTCGCTCCATAGCATGTTCAGGGTCTTCAGATAAGTCGAATCGCCAGTCTCCATGTAATAGTCGGTCGCCCCGCAACAGGCATACATGGCCCGGACTGCGTGCCCTTCCATCTTGGTTCGCGAGGTAAAGGGAGTGCCGCAGAACATGTAGATGGTTCGTCTTTCCGGAACTCGATGCGCTCATCCCCGTGCAGAATGTAGCCGGCAAGATTCAGTTGCCTCTTGTCTCCGGTGATGCGATACAACTCGATCAGTGCCATTTCAATTTCAGGGTGGCCGGAGACAATGGGCTTCTTCGGCGCAGGACCATAATTCGGGATGAGGAAATCGTCGACAAAGCGAATGCCGGCGTCGAGCAACTTGCGGTCGCCTGTGGCGCGATAAAAAGCAATAGCGCCCTGAATCATGTGTCCCATGTTGTACAACTCATGGCCCGTGGTCTGGGTTTGGGGAAGCATGCGGAGAGACTTGCGATCATCCTGATAATAGGTGTTCAGGTAGCCGCTGGATTCCTGTACCGCAACCACCTCATCAATTACTTTGTCGGCCATTGCGTGAAGCGCGGGACGGTTCCCCGACTGCAGCACGAATCCAACCGCCTCAGTCCACTTGTAAACGTCGGAGTCGGAGTAAACCGGGCCGCTCTGGGCGGCGGTACTCTTGCCCGCCAACCGCAGAAAGTTATTCATGCGTCCATTGGCTTCCAGCAGATCGTGCATGGTGGGGATGCTTCGGGTCACGTTTATCTCGCGCCGCTGCGCCCAAAAGCCGCCAGTGATGGTCACTGCGCGCACCGGCACATCCCGCAACTTGGCGTGCGGAGACTTGGCAAGATTTTCTACTCCTTGATCTTTCCATGCGGGCACATCGACTAACGCCACGGGAGCCCGTGGAGTCGTTTTTTCCTGTGGGAGAACCTCAGCCAGCGCTGGCCGAGCGGGCAGCGACGATATCGCTGCCGCCGAAACAGCGGAAGCTACGAACTCCCTTCGTGAGATATTCGTTTTCCTGAACATGACTTTTCACTCCGTTTCTACATCGACCGTTTCTAGATCGACCATTTCTACATTGACCACTGAATGACAGTGTAGGAGCGCGCCGGCACTTCGAATTTCGTGCGCCCACCCCCGACAGCCGGCGCAGTAAACGATTGCGGCACAACTCGTCGTGGCGTTGCAAAACTGTTTGAGGCTTTCAGGTCGTCGCCGGTCAGAACCGACGCGGAAACGGCGAGCGCAGGAGCCGCATCTTCCCACACGATTTCAATCTCGCGGGCCTTGGAAAGATCTCGATTCAGAATAAAGAGCGAGAGCTTGCCGTCGCTCCGGTCCAAAGAACCCGCCACATCCACATAGCCAACCGGGTCAAGACCAGAAACCTCATACGTGGAAGACTGCACTAGAAGATTCAGCACGCTGCCCCGGGCAAAGTGCAGCGCCCAGCTGTAAGGATAGTAGATCGTCTGCCGGAACAGACCACTCTCGTTTGTCATGATCGGTGCGATAACGTTAATCAACTGCGCAAGGCAGGCGATCTTTACTCGATCCGCATTCCGAATCAGCGAATTAAGGAGTCCTCCGACCAGCAGCGCGTCCTCCAGGTTGTAGATTTCTTCCAGAAGATGCGGAGCCTCATGACGATGACCGTCCACGGCATCGCCCGTGTTGGTGCGGTACCAAACGTTCCATTCGTCAAATGAGAGCCATAACTGTTTCGGCGAACGTTTGCGCCCACGCACCAGATCGCAGACGGCCAGCGATTCGGCAATCTGGCGCTCCATACTGAGGTTCATGGCCAGATACTTCGTGGTGTCACCGCCAGTGTCGCGTTCGTTGTTGCCGAAATAACGGTGGAGCGAAAGGCCATCGACGTAGTCGTAGCACTGCTCGAGAACCTCGCGGTCCCATTCCAAGTAGGTCGGCATAAATGGACCACTCGATCCGCAGGCGATGAGCTGCAAAGAATGATCCACATAGCGCATCTGCCGGGCCGCATCCGCGGCCTTCAGGCCATACTCCGTAGCCGACATATGGCCGATCTGCCAGGGGCCATCCATCTCATTGCCCAGGCACCAATGCTTTACGTTATAGGGCTCGGGAATGCCATTGCGAAGACGGAGGTCGCTCCATTTCGTGCCTTTCTCAACGTTGCAATACTCCACCAGCGCGGCCGCTTCTTCCGGCGTGCCCGTCCCGAGATTTAATCCCATTAAAGGCTGTGTCCCGGCGGCCTTGCACCATGCCATGAATTCGTCCGTGCCAAACTGATTCGACTCGATCGAGTCCCATGCTTTCTCGAGCACGACCGGGCGGCTCTGCTTGGGGCCTACGCCATCGAGCCAGTTGTAACCGGAGACAAAGTTGCCGCCGGGATAACGAATGATCGGAACTCCCAGTTCCCGGACTTCGCTGAGCACATCTTTACGAAATCCGCTGGCATCGGACAGCTTGGACTCCGGATCGTAGATGCCTTCATAAATGGCCCGACCCAAATGCTCTAAGAAAGATCCAAATAAATTGCGATCGAGCGGGGCAATGGTTCGTCTGGTATCGACGTAAACCCGCGCGGCTGCGCTCGCGCTGGTGGAAACAGCAGATTGCACCAAATTTTCCGCAACCAGACCGTTCGCGGACTTTCCGAGAACAGCCGCTGCGGAACACGCAATTCCTGTATGAGAAGCTTGCTTGAGAAACTGTCGCCTGGAGGAAGAAAATCGATTCAATGGATGCCCTCGCGGAATACCGCTCTAATCTACCGCACAGCGGGCCTGCGAGTAAACGATTTCTCAGCCCGACCGCCAATGCCGATATTGCCCTGTGCCGCGAGACGAACTGAGAATTCTAGTAGCCGTACTTGGCCAGCATCCATGGCAACTATGCCGCTTGCGATGAATAGAAGCGCAATGATTATGGCCGCGTGCGCTATTTCTAACAATTTTCCCCATTTTGCCGGGTATGCCGAGAAAGAAGGTCTTCGCAGCAATATTGAGCAGAAAGAAGCGGCACGGAATTTGTGGGCCGACTTTAATTCGCGCCTATCATGCCAAGGGCGGCACTCGGCGTTCGCCGGCTAGGCAGCGGCTTCGTCAGTCGACTCGAGAGCATAGCCCAGCGTGGTCATAAGCTGGCCCCACGCCGACTCAATTCTTTGCACACAGCTCTTCGGCAGAAAGGTTCGCCACCCTCCCGTCTTGGCCACGCGGACGAATGGACGCACCTGGCGCCCGCCACGGGTGGCAACCCACTGTTCCGCCTCAAGCTTCTCCAGTTCCCGCATGCGGTCAGCGGAGCTTAGTTCAATCACTCTCTGCAACCGCGCCGCGTCGGCTTCAACCCCAAGAAACAACGCGACTCGCGCCAGTTGTGCTGCGGTATCTTGCATCATTTCCTCATAACGCAAAAGCAGGAAGTCGCTGCGCCCTCCTCGGGTGTAGAACCAACTGGCGACATTTTCCGACCATGTCCCCCACCCCGCCGTTGAGCGACCAGAAACAAAGTCATCCACATAGCTTTCCAGCGGGTGGTTCTCCTGAATCTGCCCGTACCTGCGCTGAAACTCATAATAGGAGAGCACAACATCGCGCGGATCCCGCACGATATAAATAGTCCTGGGATAGCGGTGGTCGAAATATTCGTGCGTCTTAATGATGCGCGGCCGCGGCATGCGCTTCAAAGCCAGATTCGATTGCGAGGAAGTATCGGGAATCAGCCGTTCGATGTTGGCAAAGCTAACGTTTTCATTCGGATAAACCAGATTCGCAACCAGGAAACGGGTCCAGGTATTGCCCGATCGAGGGTAGGACACGAGGAAAGTGTCGTCGCGGTAGACGGCAAAGTTCCGCTCAGCTTTGTCCTTGCCGAGCAGGTACTTGACCACAACCTTCAGTCCGTAAAGCATAGAACGAACGCCGTCCTCTCCGCCGCAACGCGCCACGGCCAGGGGGATTTGGCGTCTGCGCCCATGCGCGATCAGAGGGCCTATCTTACCGCGTTCCCGGTCAACAGCCCAAGGCAATTGTGCCCGACCATGCGACCCATTCCACATACTGCTATGTGCTTTTGCATCAATGAGTTATGCGGCTAGTGAATTGTGCTTTTTAGCTCGGCTGTGGGGCTGGGGTGCTCAGTTCGGCGCTCGCTCCATTGGCAGCCGAGCAGATATAGATGTCGGGGCTGATGCGCGTTTTCTTATGATACCGCTGGCTCACGCTATCCGCGAACGCTTCTGCCTGATCCACATTCACCAGATTGACCGTGCAGCCGCCAAATCCGCCTCCGGTCATGCGCCCGCCATAAAATCCCGGTAGGCCCTCGGCCGCTTCCACCATCAGGTCTAGTTCCTCGCAACTCACCGCATAAAGATCGCGCAAGCTGCTGTGCGACTCGCGCATAAGGTCGCCAAACCTCCTCAGGTCGGCGCCGGCTAATGCCCGGCTGCCGTCCAGCACTCGCTGATTTTCGTTCACGATGTGGCTGCAGCGCTTGTAAATGGTCGGCGGCAAATCCGCGGCATGTGCCTCGAGATTTTCGCGGGAAACATCCCGCAGCGCACGAATCTTCGGATACCACTTCGATAACAGCCGCACGCCCTCATCACACTCTTCGCGGCGCCGGTTGTATTCACCGCCGGCATGTTCATGTTTGACCATCGTATTGCAGATGACCAGCCGCACGTTGGAAGGGATCGGTACCTGCTCGAATTCCAGCGACCGGCAATCGAGCCGCAGGGCGTGATCTTTCTTCCCCAGGCAGGAAATAAACTGATCCATGATGCCGACTCGCGCCCCGACAAATGTATTCTCCGCGCGCTGGCACATTTTGGCCACCTGTGGCATGGGAAAAATCGCGCCATTCAGACTCATAAACGCCAGCGCACTCGCAACCTCTACCGCTGCGGATGAGCTAAGGCCCGCTCCAATGGGAACCCCGCCGTGAACCAGCACGCTGGCACCGGAAGAAAATGCTTCCACCTGCCGCAGGACCACTGCAACCCCGAGAACATAGTCGCACCACGCGCCCAACCGATTGCGCGGCAAATCCGCCAAATCAAAGTCGAAGCGCTCAGGGAAGTCTTCTGACAGCAGTATCAGTCTGCGGTCAGGGCGAGGAGCAATGGCCACTTGAGTAGAAAATCCGATGGCGCAGGGTAGGACAAAGCCATCGTTGTAATCGGTGTGTTCACCAATGAGGTTGACGCGGCCGGGGGCTGCAAACACGTCGGGAGACGCACCAAATTCCTGCTCAAACTTTTGCCGCAACGAGGCGGAGGTCATGCCGCATTCCCTCCGGGAAGAGGCAAGCGATCGGAGCGGTGAAATATCGATTCGCCCCGATTGCGGGAACAAGGCCCTGGCTGCGGTAAGCGCTGCATATTCTGTAATCGTTTACAATCCTGAAAAACCATAAGTCCGGATGTGGCAACTGTCAACTAAACCTTTGCTTCGCCACCCAGATTCTGTTCGACCCACTTTGCCTCCACCCAACCGTTCGAATCCGCACCATGCCTATGACAGGGTCAAGGCCAATTTAGTTACAGAAGCTGGCGGAAAAACGTAGTTAACTACCGGCCCGTGCGCTTCCATGCTCTTCGTTTGTGGAACCACTACTTGTTTCTGCTCAAAAGTGTTGTGGGCATGAATGTCGGAGTTTGTCAACTCGGTCGCCGACCCGGATTTCACGCCCGCGCCCCGAATTCTGATTTCCGTTTCCCGCGCTTCGCTGACGTGAGGATTGACTACCGTAAGCGTAAGATCGTTGTCCCGCAGCGAAGCCGATCCCTTCAGTCCCCAGAAGGACGCCATCTTGCCATCTCGATCATACTCGACCGCAGGCGCGGAAAAGGTTGCGCGCAAAGCCTGTCCTCCCTGGTGCGCGGCGTACAGGGAGAACACATATCCTACCGGAGTTATCACGAATTGGTCTTCATGAGCCAGGTACAAACTGTTCAGGCAATTGATCAACTGCGCACAATTTGCCATGGCGACTTTGTCGGGATGGCGATTGAAAATATCCAGAGTCATGCCGCTGAACACAGCATCGCGCAGCGTCGGCATCTGCTCCAATTGATCGTAGGGAGTCGCTCCGCTTCCGGGGCGATACCACGGGCCCCACTCATCCACTACCAGCTTTACCAGATGCTCCGGATCGTGCTCGCTCATCATCTGCCAGTGGCCGTTGATAAGACCCTCCATGCGGTCGCCTTCGCGCAGCAGTTCATACCAGTCCACGGCGTCAAACTTTAACGCGTCGCCTTTGCCCTGTACCCAATCCTGCGTCCGCCCCCGGCTCAGATTCCATGCATAGTGATGCAGCGCCCAACCATAAACGCTGCGCAACTGCCCCCGGCCCTTGCGTAGAAGCTCTTCGAAAAATCCCTGAGTCCACGACAAATCGTCGGCGTTGGGACCGGATGCGATGAAGGATAATTCGCGACCGTAGCCGGGCACCCACGTTGTGAACCGCCGGAACTCCACGGCATATTCCTGAGCGGTAAAGTTTCCTCCGCATCCCCAGGATTCGTTTCCCACTCCCCAGAACCGCACGTTGAAGGGATCGGCAAATCCCGCCGCAGCCCGCACGTCGGCCAGAGTTGTGCTACCTGCCGGCGAATTGCAGTATTCCACCCAGCGGTAAAACTGCTCGGCGGGAAGGCTGCGCAGATTCGCAGCCAGATAGGGCTGGCTTCCAATCAGCTTGCAGAAATGCACAAATTCGTTCGTGCCAAATTCGTTGGGATCGTAACGATGGTCAGCCGGAGCTTGCGCGACCTCGCCTCCCGCCCAGAAATTAGTGCGGCGCGGACGCTTGTCCGCTGGCCCAATGCCATCACGCCAGTCGTAACTGTCGGCAAAACAACCGCCGGGAAAGCGCACCACGGGAGGCCTGATCTTTCTCATCTCGTCGATCAGTTCCTTGCGGATGCCGTCAACGTTCGGTACCTTCGACTTCGGTCCCACCCAGATGCCGTCATAGACAACTCCGCTCAGATTCTCGACGAAATGGCCATAAATGTCGGGTGAGATGATTCCCAGTGGCTCATCGGCGAGAACTTCAATGCGGGAGTCTGGGACATTGGAATCGGCCCAGGAAACAGCCGAAAAAGTCCTGGCAGCGAAAACCGCTCCGGCGCCCGCCAGGCTGTTGCGAAGAAACTCACGGCGTCTGATCATGCTGCCCCTTTTACTCGAATTCAAATCCAATCCTGGCGAAAAATGCCCTCCGAAATCATTGTGTAATCGTTTACAATTCACCAAAACATACGGCGGCTTTTGCCTGCTGTCAACTGGAACATTGCCTAACTTTCGGCCAGAATGCCGGCCGCTTCGAACGCTCTAGCCAGGGCAAAAACGGGCGGCAAATTCGCCGAGCGCACACGCAATCAACCGTCATTTCATGGGAAAAAGGATAAACCTTGATGAATCTCCTGCTGAAACAAATGGTTCTGGCAGTGTCGTCGGCACTGCTCCTGGCCGCCAATTGCGTGGCGCAATCGAGCTATGACGTACGTTCGCCCGATGGCCGCATCGAAATGCGCATCCGTACCGCCGGACAAATTAGCTACGACGTCGTGCTGAACGGCGCTGCGGTGTTGCGCGACTGCACGCTTTCTCTCGACGTCGATCACCAAAAATTGGGCATCGACCCCAAGGTTCTCGGATCGAAGAAAAACAGCGTCAATCGAGTGCTGGAACCAGTCGTGCATCAGAAATCCGCAACTATCCGGGAAAACTACAACGAGGTCCGCATCGAAATGCATGGCGGCTACGCCGTAGCCTTTCGCGCCTACAACGAAGGCGCCGCGTACCGTTTCGAGACTTCCCTGCCGCAGGCACAAGTAAAAGTGTACGGCGAAGAGGCGCGTTTCAATTTTGCGGGCGTAAACACCCTCGTCTACTTCGGACAGGAAGACAGTTTTTATTCGCATAACGAACGGCATTACATTCCCATGCGAACCAGCGAAATCCTGCCCGAATTTCTGGCCACGCTTCCCGCCGTCGCCGAAGCAGCCGGAGGTGCAAAGCTCGCCATCGCGGAAGCTGGCCTCGAAGATTATCCTGGAATGTGGCTGCGAGGCACTGGCGGACCGGGGCTGGCCGCAACCTTTCCTCCCTATCCTCTAAAAGAACAGCAAACCAGCGACCGAGACGTCAAAGTCACCGAGGCTGCGGACTACATTGCCATCACATCCGGCACGCGCACTTATCCGTGGCGGCTGGTCGGCATCACCGAAAATGACGGCGAACTGCTCACCAACCAACTGGTGTGGCTGCTGGAAAAACCTTCGGAACTGCAGGACACCTCCTGGATCAAGCCCGGCATGTCTGCCTGGGATTGGTGGTCCGGATGGAACCTCTACGGTGTCGATTTCCGCGCCGGGATCAACACCGCGACATACAAATATTATGTCGATTTCGCCGCCAAATACGGCATCCCTTACATTCTGCTGGACGACGGCTGGTACAAGCTGGGAAATGCTCTCGAAGTTGTACCTGATCTGAATATGGAAGAGCTGACTGCTTACGCGAAGCAGAAAAATGTTGGCATTCTTCTTTGGCTATCGTGGAAGACGCTCGACGATCAGCTGATCCCCGCGCTCGACCTGTATCAGAAGTGGGGCGTCAAAGGTATTAAGGTTGACTTCATGCAGCGCAGCGACCAGAAGATGATTAATTTCTTTTACCGTGTCGCCAGCGAAACCGCCAAGCGCAAGATGCTGGTTGATTTTCACGGCGACCAGAAACCGGCCTCCATGACTCGCACCTGGCCCAACCTGATCGGCGCCGAAGGCGTTCGTGGCATGGAGTGGAGCAAATGGAGTTGGGAATCCGAGCCGAAACACAACATGACACTGCCCTTTACCCGCATGTTTCTCGGCCCAATGGATTTCACGCCCGGCGCGATGCTCAATGCCACGCGCGCGACCTTCGCCCCAATCATGACTCAGCCCATGGCGATGGGGACGCGATGCAACCAACTCGCCATGTATGTGGTCTTCGACAGTCCGCTGGGCATGCTCTCCGACAGTCCATCGAATTATCTGCGCGAACCCGACGCCCTGGACTTTCTCACCAAAGTTCCCACTACCTGGGACGACACCCGCGTTCTCGATGCGAAAATGCCCGAATATGCTTTAGTTGTGCGGAGAAACGGCAAGAACTGGTATCTGGGCGCGATGACGGATTGGACTCCTCGGAGACCTGACCGTCGATTTTTCTTTCTTGCCCGAAGGCACATTCTCGCTGGACGAATATTCCGACGGCATCAATGCCGACCGCAACGCCAGCGATTATAAAAGAGAAAAAATTCAGGTGACCAAATCCACCAAATTGAAAATTCATTTGGCGCCGGGAGGCGGTTGGGCGGCAAGCATTCATCCCTAGGAAGGCTGATCCGGAGTTCGCTGCGATTGCAGCGCATTAAGGTCACACCATCCACGACAACAGCTGCCCTAAATCGGTTGCGCTCTCCGATTCCGTCCCTCGAGGGATTGCCGGACCAATGGCCACGGCCTGATTGTGATTCTCAAACCACACCAGGAATGAGGCCCGCTCCGCGCCCGGAAGCCGCTGCTGGTTGATCCAGTTGTAGTAAGCGCCCATATCCGCATCGATCAGCGAACCGAGGGGATCGAGTTCCGCTTGATCCTGCTTCCCCGATAACAGCTCATTCATCGGTTTCTGCCGTTGGCGCGGAGCGAAGCGGACCAGCAATGTCACCGGCTGCGCCCGCCTTAACGTTTCCCGCGCCGTCCATTGCGCAAATGTCGTGCTGAAGATCTGCGTCCCCGAGCCTTCCGTTAATAGCTTCATCTGGAAGCGGTCGAGCACCGGATCTCCCGCATTGCCAAACCCAAGTTCCGCCGGATTCATTTGCGCAAGAACTGTCCTCAACGTCTCCGGCCCCATGCCCGGCTTAGAAATCTCCGCCCGCATTTTGCGCAGTAATTCGCCGCGAACGGGTTCCAGCGCCTGATACGAAACGCAGGTGATCGCGGGAGAATGCCCCGCCGCTTCTCCCCCGTCGACATACCAATGTCCGTAAGCGACAGGATTCGTTTTCGCCCGATTCGCCGCCGCTTCGAGCAATATGCTCGACGCCGCGTTCAGGTTTGACGCGGCTGAAATACGCTCCGTGAGGGCGCAGTTTGCGGAATAAAGGTTCCTCATATGTCCGCAACTCCCTGGCCGATGATGGCAATTCCCAGCCGCGGCGCCGCAGGCGGTTCTGCCGGGACTGCCGCGTGCAGCCGGTCGGCATATTCGGTCGCTGCCTTGCGAAACGCATCGAGCTGGTGCGTCGCCCACAGATGCGCGGAAAGCCGCTCCACAAATTGAGCCGGCGAATTCACCCAATCCATCTGTTCGAGTTCGGGCGAAAGCGTGATTTGAGCAAACCCCTGGAACCATTCCTTCCGCTGCGCCGCAGAAAGTGACTGCAGATTTTCTATTTCCTTCTCCAGCGCCTTGCGTTCAACCGGAAATTTAAAATCGTACTCAATGACTTCCCGCAGCAGGTTCGGCACAAAACACAACGGAAGATTTCGCAGCGTAGCCGACGTACTCTGTGACGAGTTTCCGCGCCTCTGGCGGGTAATTCTTGAAGTGCGCCGGTTTGAGTTCGCTTGGCAGCATGGAAACTATGCCAGCTCCGGAATCGGTTTCCCCTGCGCGAGCGACGGTGAAAAATTCAGCATGGCTCCCATCGTTGGCACCAGATCAGTCGACTCCATCGCGCCGATCGAAAACCACGCCTTCACGCACACCCGCGCCCAGCGCCATCATCCAGGTCGTACGCGAAAGCGCGTCTCCGGTGCGATGGTGCTGAAATCCGTTGCCGCCTGAATCGTCGTCCGAGTCGCGGCCGAAATCCGGCAAGAATAAACATCGTTGTCTTTCCTGCATATTCCGGTTCGCTCTGGATCGCCTTCCACACTTCCGCGCACAAGCGGTCGGTGCGGCGGATGCCGTCGATGTAAAGCGAATACGCTCCGGCGTGGGCGATGTCGATATCGTGCATCGTGATCCACAGCAGGCTCGGCGCCTCTTGGCGCATCAATTGCCGCACGACGTAAACGGACAAGTTCATCGGGGCTCGACAGAGTTAGCGCGTGCGCTTTAAAGTCATCGACCGACAAGTTTCAGCATGTCTTCCAGTTGCTGCAACTCGAACTTCGCTGCCTCCCAGTTCCGGAGTGTAGAAAGGCGTTTCATAGTTGTCTCTCAGCAGATGTTCGTAGTCCGCGTGACCGCTAGAGAGCGCGGCAGTGAGCAGATGCTTGGGCAAAATCACTCGCGCGCCCAGGCCGGGCCCATAAGAACGATAATTGCTTTCCCCGATGCGATTGAAACCGTTGCTGGGAGCGACTACCCACGCATCCGACGACGGGCGCTTTAGGTCTTTGCGGAAATATTCAAAAACGGTGGGATGATCCGGCGGCAAAGAAGCAAAATTGTTGATGGTTTCATACACTCCGGTTGCCAGGCTCGCCGTGGCAACATAGTGGCCCAGAATTCCACGATTCACAACCTGAGTAAAAAATGTCGATTGCGGAATCAGTTCGCCCATCAGGTGAGGAATATTGATTTGCCCTTCGGGTGCGAAAGTTTCCTGATCGCGGGCTCCGCCACCAAACGTTATTACCACTACTTTCCTTTTGCTGGCAGCGATACCAGTGCGAGCCATCGCTCTTGCTCCAAGCAATGCGCCGCCCAAGGTCAATCCAGCGGCATTCCGCAAGAACTCCCGCCGGCTCGACACGAGTTTGCGAGCTCGCCTCGTTCCCGGCCGCTGATTGTGTAATCTCGGCTTCATTCCATCTGAACTCCGGACCGCAGCTCTCCCGCCAGAACGCCACAAACATTACTGCTTCGAAGACGGTCCGTCTTTTTCTGCCAGAACAAACTGCCGAATTTCCGCTCTCTGCTTGTCGAGGTCGGCCAGGTGCTGTTGCCGCAGGCGCTGATAGACCTGGAATTCTCCTTGCGCCTTATCTCTCTCGCCCGTCCGCACATACGCTTGTCCCAGCCGGTAATAAGCGTCAGCCAGGTCCGGATTCAATTCGCGCGCCCGCAGATATTCCGGTATCGCTTCCTTATATTTGTTTTCGTCCGAGTAGAGATTCGCCAACTGCAAGTGGGCTTCGGCTAATTTTGGATCCAACGCGACAGATTTTTTCAGCAAGACTTCGATTTGATGCAGATCAAGATTCGGGTCTTCCGCCCGCTTGCCTTTCCACAAACTCATCGCATAATAGTAAACAGCTTTGCCGTTCGCAGGCTCCAGTTCCGCATAGCGGCGAAAGCGCTGGATCACATCTTCGGCCTGGCTGGGCGAGCTATCGTAAGCGCGCGACAAAAACAGATAGCAGCGCTCGTCAGTGGGATTCAAATCCGCGCCCTTCAATAACACCTTGACCGCATCGTCGTAGTTGCCGCGCGAATACAAAGCCATGCCCAGCCCGATCATCAGCCGCGGCGATTTCGGATAGCGCTCCGTGGCTTTTTGAAAAACATCAACCGCCGGTCCAAGCGTGCGGTGCATCAGCAGCTCGCTGCCCCAATCGAACAGGTTGCTCTCGCTGGGATCCTCATGCGCCGCAGCCTCGAATTCATTTTCCGCGGCTACAAAATGCCCGTCTTTTTCCTCGAGTTCGCCCAGCAGGTTGTGCAGCTCCGCCGTATCCTTGCGCTGCAACAAATCGTGTATCTGCTTACGGCCGTCGTCAAACTGGCCGGTCAGGATGTAAGCCAGCGACAGATCGTAGCCGTTATCGTAGGAGGAAGGATCGATTCGCTGGGCGCGCTCCAAAAAATCTATCGCTTTGCGCAGGCGCCCGAGCCGAACGTAAAACTCACCCAGGTTGTGGTTGGTGTCGAAATTCTGCGGCTCTAGCGTGGCCGCCTTCTCGAACTGCTCTTCGGCCGAGTCCAATTTCCCCAGCCGAACCAGATTCGCTGCCAGGTTGGTATGAGCTTCCGCGGAAGTGGGCTTGAGCCGCACTGCCTGGTCGAGATGAGCGCTGGCCTTGGCATCTTCAGATTCAGCGGAGTAGACGAGTCCCAGCAGTTCCTGAACCTCGAAGCTCTCTGGCACTCGCGGCACCAGGCTCTCCAATTCTGCGGCCGCTTCCGCGAACTTTCCGGAGTTGTAGTGCGCAACCGCCGCTTGAAATCTTTGGTCAAGCTCTTTATCCGGCTCTTGCCTTTGCGTCTGGCCGGCAGCACGTGAGCACACCAGCGGGATCGCGAGAGCCAGAATCGCCGTCAGAACAGAAATCGACCCGTGGTTCCGCCTCACAATGTTCGCATGGTATCACCCTGCCGTGGGAGGGCGGGAGGGCGAGTCTGATCAAGAGACGATTGAAATGGAGGACGCCTCGGAAGACATCCTCCATCTGGCTGCGTCGAAACTAGAAGTACAGCTTCAAAGCAAACTGAATTTGCCGCGGATCGTAAGGCGCATCGCGCGTCGACCCCATCTCACCAAACGTGGAACTAGTGAAATTTCCCGATCCCGAGACTGCAACCACACCGTTGCCGCCGAAACCGGGAGCGTTGAAGTTCGGATGGTTGAATATATTAAAGAACTCGGCCCGGAACTGCAGTCGGAAGCGCTCGTTCAGTTGCATATTCTTGAAGGTTGAGAAATCCATGCGTTTGAAGGTCGGTCCGGCAAGCTGGCTCGGAGGGCCTCCTAACGTCGAGAGCGGACAGGGCAACGCCGTGCAAGGCGTTGGTTGGGAGAAGGCTTTCGGGTTGCCGAAGAAGCTCACTACCCCGTTCGAGTCAATGTGGACACCCCGGTCAAGCGGTTGTCCCGCCACGACAAAGTCATAACACCCGCTCCCTGTGCTGGTGCCCGAAGGGCAACTTAGAGTGATCGGTTGCCCGCCCTCGAGCACGACAGCGGTGTTGATGCTCCAGCCTCCAAATACCTTGTCTGCCGTGCCCCCGCCGCTGAGGAATTGCTTTCCTTTGCCGAACGGAAGTTCATATTCGCCGCTCAGGTGAAAGACATTTCGAATGTCGAAGTCGGCCAAACCGTAATCGTAGTGAATACCGACCCCTGGAACGTTCGGAGCACGAAAGCCCTGAAGACTCCCTCCATTGAGTAAATCGCCGGCATCGGTGCGTGCTTGCGACCATGTGTACGTGGCCAGGAAATCCAGGCCGCTCGAAAATCGCTTCTCTGCCCTGGTCTGAAGACCGTTGTAGTAACTGTTGCCGATCGTCGCCGCATAGCTATTATTCTCCCCGAAATCAGGGAACGGAATACCGCCTTGGGAAGCGGGGAAGGCGCAACCGGCATCGGGATAGGCCATTGGCGGCGGACACGCGGAAGTCCCATTAGGGCCAGAACCGTTTGTGAGCGGCAAATTGGTGGGCAAAATTGCCGTCGGAAGATTCGAGCCGGGGAATGACTCCAGGTGACGCGCCAGAGAGCTAACGTATGCCGCCTGCACCGTTACCGTTGGCGTCAACTGATATTGCAAGGTAAAGTTCCCGCTCATGGTGTACGGAGTCTGGTAGTTAAACTGAATCCCGCGCAAGGCTAGTCCATTGGCTTGCACAAGAGTCGGTTGGAGCGGGGTGCAGGAAAATCCCGTCTCAAACGTAGCCGTACCGCCGGGCCCGGCTGTGGTGCAACCGGGGAACGTATGTGGGGTACCGTCATTCGGTGGCGTGAATTCAAAGTCGAACTGGAAGGGATAGTTCTCACCCAGATTCGGCGAATAACCACGGTTCTCAAAGCCGTTATAGAACATGCCCCACCCGCCTCGAGCCACCAGCTTAGGAGTGACTTGGTAGGCAAAACCAAGACGAGGCGCAAAATTTGCCTTCTGGGAATTGCCTAGGCCCTTCCCATACTTGTTCGTGATGTCGAGGCCGATCCCATCCGCGGCCAGCAAATTGGTGAAGCTGGCCGATAGGTTCGCCGGGTTTGTCCCCCCCGGCAATATGTACATGGGAGTATTCGTGGGCGCGCCGCCGGGTACGAAGTTGGCCTGCGCTCCGTGGTGCTCGTACACCAGGGTGAAGAAGTCCCAACGTAAGCCCAAGTTCACCGTCAGCTTGGGAGTGACTTTCCAATCATCGTTGATGTATGTCCCGTAGTAGTTCTTGCCGTTATCCGTGAGGAAGATGTTGGAGGCGTAAATGTTCGTGGATCCGCCTACGTCGTATGGAACTCCACCGGGAATCGACGGGATAGGGGTCAGTAGAAATGAAGCTCTTCCCGTGCTTCCCTCGTCGCTACTCGATAGCCCGCTGGGTATCTCTGTGAAATCGCCATCATAATCGAATTCTCCGTGCGACCACGATGGTTGCAGCGTCGAGAACTTGACGTGCTGCCACTCGAAACCCATCTTGAACGTATGCTTGCCATAAATCTTGGTCAGGTCGTCCGTCAACTGGAACGTCGAACTGACTTCATCAGAAGGCAGAAACGAATTACTGCCCAGGGTTGAGAGGCCATTGATTCCAAAAGCCGGCAGCCCGCCGTTCTTGGCAACCTGGGGAATATCCTGGATGCCAAATTGGGCGGGAAGGCCGAGATCCCCGGCCACTGGACTTTCGCGTGTAGTGTTCAGGTAGTTGAGGCCCGCACGAGCCACGTTAACCAGGGTCGGAGAAAAGACGTGGGTGTACGCCAAAGCGCTCTGTTGCGCCACCGCAGTCTGTGGTCCTTGTTGGAATGCTCCGCCGTCGGCAATGCCGCCGAAGATACCAGGAATGAACTGTGGATCATTTTTATAGCTGAAACGGTAAAACAACTGGTTCGCGTCGTTAAAGTTGAGGTCGAGCCGGGTGTCAAAGGCATCACTATGCTCATCCAGCTTTGGAGAATTGGCGAAGTTGGAAAAAAGCGAACCATTAGTAGGTCCAGGATACAGATTGAGCAGCTTGATGGCATTGGGATCCAGCCGCCCGGCCGGTATCATGTTAAGTCCGCAGCCAGCCAGGGTAAATGTACTAGTCGAGGGTCCGCAGGTGCCGAAAGGATCACGAACATATCCCGACGCGGCTGCAACTATGCCCGACACCGGATCAGTCGCGCCCGCCGTGACGACGCGCGTAGTAGCGGGATCCAGAATAGTGCCGTACGGCATCGTCCGGCCCAACTGATCCGTCAGCGTGCCCGATTGCCCGGTGATCAAATCTGAGAAGTTTGTGTAACCGCTATTACGCTCGGCCACGGTCGGCACGGAACCAGTAAGAATCGTTCCCTGAATTCTGCGCAGCCCTTCATAATCACCAAAGAAGAAAACCTTGTTCTTGATGACCGGGCCGCCAAGCGTCCCTCCAAACTGGTTCTGGCGAAGCTCGCCTTTGGGCACTCCGCCGGCATCTTCAAAATAATCCGGCGCATCCAGTTTGTCGTTGCGGAAAAACTCCCACACATCACCGTGAAACTGATTGGTGCCGGACTTAATTGTGGCATTCAGCACCGCAGCGCCCGACCGGCCGTACTCTGCGCTGAAATCCGAAGTCTGTACTTTAAATTCCTGAATGGCATCGACCGGGGGGAGCACAACAAAGTTTGTGCCGTTCAGGAAGTCGACAGTGTCGGAATTGTTATCGATTCCGTCGAGCATGTAATTATTCTGCGCCGGCCGGTTGCCGTTCGCCGTAAACGCGCCCGATGCCGCATTGCCGCGCGTATCCGATTCAGGAGTATTCACGCCGGCGGCCAGTTGGGCAAGGAATGTAAAATTCCTGCCGTTCAAAGGAAGGTCATTGACGCTGCGCTGGCTTACCACTTGTCCGACCGAAGCATCCTGGCTCTGCAGCACCGGCGCAGCGCCCGTCACTTCCACCGTTTCCGTCACGGCTCCGGGTTGCAGCTTGAAGTTTTCCTGCACCCGCGCGCTCACATCGACCACCACGTGAGCCTGGACAACTGTTTTGAAGCCCGACGCCGAAGCCTCCAGCTTGTAAGAGCCAATTCTCACCGGGCTGAAATCAAAGATTCCATCGCCTCCGGTAGTGGTGGAAAGGGTCGCGCCCGTTCCTTCGTTGGTAATCGTCACTTTCGCTCCGCTCACCACGGCCCCGGAGGTATCCGTAACGGTGCCGGTGATGGAGCCCGTATCCACCTGGGCTTGGAGAACGCTGGCGCTAAACAGCAGAGTGACGACTGCCAATACGAGCCATACCGGCAGAATCCGCGACGAAGAAGGCTTCATGGCCTTTCCCTCCTAAATTTTCGCTGGCCAAAGACCGCTGTTGTGGCCTGACAAGGTAAGCAAACGTTTCCCTAGACCGCCATTGGATCGAATGTAAACGTATACATTCAATGCGCGTTACCATAGAACAGGTCCAAATCCGTTGTCAATAAAAAACTAGTGGTTTTCTACTAAGCCCGTATCCGACTTGAAAATCCACCCCCGAATCTCCTTCCGCCGCGCTCAAACTCCGCAAACCAAATGGCGGCGCTGGCCGACGAAATGCTAAATTGACTTGCTGTGCTGGCAACAATCACAGCCACGGCGAGCGATAATGCAGAAATGCCGACTGGCTATCTATTTCGGTTCTCTTCCGCCAGCAAGCATCGGCCAACCGTTCATTTGATACTGACGATCCTCTTGAGCCTGGCATTCGCCTGCGCCCCCGTTGCGGCGCAGCACGCGGACTCCTCGCAAACCACCGCGTCGCTGGCCGAAGCCGAAGCCCTGCTGCGTCAAGGTTCTATCGCAGAGGCCAAGCAGAAAATTCAGGAGCAGCTCGCGCTGCATCCTGAAAGCGTTGCTGGTTACAACCTGCTGGGCATTGCTGACGGCAGCGAAAAAGATTATGCCGGCGCACTGCAAGCCTTCCAGCACGCCCTGAAGTTGGACCCCCGCTCCACCAAAACCCACAACAATCTCGGCAATCTCTATGCCGCGCAAAATCAGACCGAGCTCGCGGAAAACGAATTTCGCAGCGCCCTGCGCCTCGCTCCTCAGAACCCCCAAGGCAACTACAGTCTGGGTCTGCTGTTGATGTCCAAAGGCAAACCAGCCGAAGCCATTCCTTTCTTTCAGCGCGTTCATCCCGCTAATATGGAGACGCGCTTTAATCTCGTTCGCTGCTACCTCGACTCCGGACAAACTGCTCGCGGACTCGCTCTCGCCACAACGCTGTCGGCTCAAAACAAAGATGATGTTCGCCTGCACTTCACTCTTGGCGTTATCCTCGCTTCCGCCAAGCACTATCGAGAGGCCCAGCTCGAACTGGAAAAAGCGGACGCTCTGCAGCCGGAAACCTTCGAAATTCTCTTCAACCTGGGGCAGGTCTATCTTCGCGGTCACGAGCCGGCAAAAGCCGAACTCGCGCTGAACCGGGCTTTGCGGCTGAAACCCGATTCCCCCGACGCTCTTTATTTGCTGGCTCAGGTCGATGCCGATCAATCCAAGGCCGTGGATGCCCTGGATCTTCTGGCTCGCGCTCACAAGCTCGCTCCCGAAAATACTGACATCATCTTTCTGCTGGCCCGCGTCAGCATGACGCAAAATTATTTCGAGGACGCGATTCCTCTGCTTGAATCCGGCCTCAAAATCGCTCCGCAACGCGCCGACCTGCGCGCCGCTCTCGGCGAAAGCTACTTCATGGCGGGAAGACCGGAAAAAGCCATCGAAGAATTCAAGAAGCTGATCGAGCTCGACCCCTCCGCACGCTCCTACGCGTTTCTCGGACTCTCCTACCGTCATCTCGGCCGCTTCGACGAAGCCAGAAAATATTTTGAAGAGGGACTCAAACTCGATCGCCGCAATGCGTCTTGCTTATTCAATATCGGCTACATTGAGGAGCGCCAGGGAAATGAAGCCGGCGCCGAAAAATTGTTTCAGGAAACGATGCAAGCGAATCCCGATTTCCCTGAAGCCCTTCTGGAACTGGCGAACCTCCGCATTGCCCAAAAAAAATTCGCCGAAGCCGCGGAACTCCTGCGTCGTTTCGTAAAGACCAGCCGCAATCCCTCCGCCGGATACTACAAACTGGCGATGGTGGAGCGGAACCTCCATCAGACGGCAGCTGCCGAGCGCGATCTCAGCGTCTTTCAGACTCTGGCAAAGAACGCGCCCACCGGCCCATATCCCTACCAGCATCTTTTCGACTACCTCAATAACCGATCCCAACTGGGAGCGGTTGCCCGCACTCAACTCGACCTGAGTGAACTGGATGAACAAATTCAAAAACATCCGGATCAGCCTCAGGATCTCTACCTGCTCGCCGAAGCCTATCTGAAGCTCGGGAAATTCGACGAAGCCCGCAAGGCAATCTCGCAGCTCGACCAATTAAGCTCCGGCGATTACCGCACCCAAACTGGCGTCGGCGTATTGCTCGCCCGCTTTCATTTGTATGACGACGCGATTCCGCATTTTCAATCCGCCCTGCATGCCAACCCCGATTCTGACGATGTGAAGTTCGACCTGGCCGACGCCTACTTCCGCAAAGGTCTTTATCCGCAGGCTCTCGAAACTGCGCAAAGCATTTCCCCACAAGGACGGCAGGACGACTCGCTCCTTTCATTGCTCGGAGACATCTACGCGCACATGGGCGACGCTGCGCGAGCCGAAGAAATTTTCCGCACTGCGATTACCCGCAATCCCGACAACGATCAGTATTATCTTTCGCTCGCTCTGGTCGAACTGCGCCAAGGCAATGCCGGCGAAGCGCAATCGGTGCTACAGAAAGGCATGGCCCGAATCCCCAGTTCCGGCAAAATTCTTTGGGGATTGGGACTTGTCTCCGTCCTGCAAGGAAAAACCAACCAGGCTGCGCAACAGTTCGAACGCGCCGTCGAACTGCTTCCCGAATGGGCGGGCAGCTATTCCACGCTGGGAGTTTTTTATTACGAAACCGGGGAAATCGAAAAAGCCAGGGAAGTTCTCGATCGCTTCAAGGGAAGCAACGCGGGCGGGCTTGATGTGAATCGCATTGAAGAAGCCTTGTCCAAAGCTCCGGCAATTTCATTTTCAGCGAATGCCCCAATGCCAATGGAGGCCCGCCAGCAATTTTTGCAATTGGCCCTTTCACTCGCAGACCGCACGCTGTAATCTCAGATCGGGACTTACCCAGTGATCCTCTGTGCACCTCTGTATTAAAGGTTTTGACTTTCGTCGGCGCAAGACGACGCAATGTTAGCGATTACACTAAAATGAAAAACTAACGCCATCCCCCGCTCCCGATCCACGATGTTGAGAGAATCGAACACACATGCGGCCTTGAGTCTGCGCCATCGCTGGGCCATATTTTTCGCCTTCAGCGCGGTCATCATTTTGGCCGTGCGCCTGACCGCTCTTGCCAGACAAACCTCAGAGGCGCGAGAAACGACAATCCCCGTCCGCTTCACCGACGTTCGTGAGAAAGCCGGAATCACTTTCAAGCAGGACTCCACGCAACGGAGCAAAAATATTATCTGGAAACCATGGGCACCGGTGTCGGCTGGATCGACTACGACCAGGACGGCCTGATGGATTTGTTTTTCGTGCAGTCCGCCGCGACCGACATCTACAAACCGCCGCATCCCTTGCGCTCCGCGCTCTATCACAACAACGGCGATGGAACCTTCACCGATGTCACCGAAAAAGCTGGAGTTGGCGGCGAGCGGGCATTATGGCCAGGGCGTCGCAGTCGGCGACTTCGACAATGACGGCTACCCCGATCTCTACGTGACCGGCTACGGCCGCGCCATCCTCTATCACAACAATGGCGACGGAACCTTCACCGATGTCACCGCCAAAGCCGGAGTCGCCGACGAAGGCGGATGGTCCACCAGCGCCGGCTGGTTCGATTACGATAAAGATGGCTGGCTCGATCTGGTCGTCACCAACTACATCGACTGGTCGCCGAAAAATAACATTTGTTGCGGAGAACGCCGCCCCGGCTATCGCTCCTACTGCCATCCCGGAAACTACAAAGGCCAGAGCATCAAGCTCTACCACAACAATCACGATGGAACTTTCACCGACGTGAGCGACTCATCCGGCGTGGGCAAGCCCGAATCGAAAGGCATGGGCGTGGTGCTCGCCGATTTCAATAACGATGGCTGGACCGATATCGCCATCGCCAACGACTCGTGGCCGAATTTTCTTTTCATCAACAAGCACGACGGAACTTTCAAGGATGTATCTCTGGTTTCCGGCATCGCCGCCAGCGAAGACGGCCGCTACGAAGCCGGCATGGGCATCGACGCCGCCGACGTCGATGGCGACGGCTGGCAGGATATCTACATCACGCATCTCGATTTCGAATTGAATCGCCTCTATCACAACAACCAAGATGGAACCTTCGACGACGACACATTCAGCTCCGGCATCGGCAACAAAGCGATCACGCTGAGCGGCGTCTCGATGAAATTCATCGACTACGACAACGATGGCTGGCACGATATTCTTGCAACTCAACGGCGCCATGCTCGACAATGTCAATCTCTATCACAGCGAAGTGTCGTACAAAGAACCGCTGCTGATGTTTCGCAATCTGGGCAAAGGACAATTCGAGAAAGTGTCCGATTCGCTCGGCCCGGACTTCATTCGTCCCATCGTCGGCCGCGGCCTCGCGACCGCCGACTTCGACAACGATGGCGACATCGACATCGTCACCAACAATCGCGGCGACTATCCCGAACTGCTGCGCAACGACGGCGGCAACGCCAATCACTGGCTGAAGTTTTGCTGATCGGAACGAAATCGAATCGCGACGGGATCGGCGCTTCGCTGAAACTGACCTCCGAGGGATTCGTCCATGTCGAACAAGCCAAAGGCGGAATGGGCTACATGTCGGCCAGCGATCCACGCATTCTCTTTGGCCTGGGCAAGCGCACGAAAATCGATTCGCTCGAAATCACCTGGCCCAGTGGCCACGTCGATCGCCTGACGAATGTTCCCGTCGATCAGATCATCGCGGTAAAAGAAGGTGCCGGAATCGTTCCGCATCCGTTTCCCAAGGTGCCGAGTAAGTGAAAGATCCTACACTTTCTGCTGGAAGAATGCCATGGACGAGCAAGATACCTCACGCAAGCTAACGCAGAAAATCGAAAAATGTGAGCAGCTAGGCATCGTATGTTCGCAAGATTGACATAGCGGCGATTATGCGCGGGCACGTTATCTGCCAGATGTCAGCCAAAAGCTAAGTCATACAAAGACCGCGTCCAGCGTCCGATGACGTACATAGTTTCCTCAAGGAAGCAGAGAGCGCTGTACCTTTGCTCAATAAGAGCGCAGCTCCCCTTCAAATGCCGCTACCTAGAAAGGGCAAATAACGAAAACCGATAGACAATGAATTTTCCTCGCCGCAATTTTCTCGGCTCCTCGCTCGTCGTTCTCGGCAGCACGCTGCTCGATGCGCTCACGACGCCGCTGTGGAAGATGGAAGAACTCGCTGAAGCTCGACGCGAAAGCCGCCACTCCATCGAGCGGATATCCAGTCACCTTCGTCGACGTCGCGCGCGAAGCCGGCCTCAACGCTCCCAATGTCTGGGGCGGAGTCGATCACAAGCGCTACATCATCGAAGCCAAAGGCAGCGGCCTCGCCTTTTTCGATTACGACAACGACGGCTGGCTCGACATTTATCTCACCAACGGCACGCGTCTCGACGCGAACTGGCCGCCCGGCCAAGCACCGACCTCGCATCTCTACAAAAATAATCGCGACGGAACTTTCACCGACGTCACCGAAAAATCCGGCCTCGCGCGCACCGGCTGGCAAACCGGCGTCTGCGTCGGCGATTACGACAACGACGGCTGGGACGATCTCTTCTGCTGCTTCTGGGGACACAACATTCTGTTTCACAACAACGGCGACGGCACGTTCACCGACGTCACGCAAAAAGCCGGCCTCTATCACGAACAAATCCGCTGGGGCGCGGGCTGCACCTGGCTCGACTTACGATCGCGACGGCCATCTCGATCTTTTCGTCTGCAATTACATCAAGCTCGATCCCGCCAACATTCCTCCGCCCGGTCACGATCCGCTCTGCCAGTGGAAAGGCATTCCCGTGATGTGCGGCCCGCGCGGCCTGCCGGGCGACACCAACGTTCTCTATCACAACAACGGCGACGGCACGTTCACCGATGTCTCGGAAAAATCCGGCATCCTGAAGCCCGGCCCGCGCTACTCCATCACCGCCGTCTCCTACGATTTCGACAACGACGGCTGGCCCGACATTTATGTCGCCGTCGATTCCGAGCCCAGCATTCTGTTCCACAACAATCACGACGGCACGTTCACCGACATCGCCGTGATCGCCGGCTGCGCCTACAGCGAAAACGGCCACGAGCAGGCCGGCATGGGCGTTGCCGTCGCCGACTACGACTGCGATGGCTGGCTCGATATTTTCAAAACCAATTTCGCCGACGACACCTGCAACCTCTACCACAACAACGGCGACGGCACTTTCAGCGACGTCACCTTCGCCTCCGGCATCGGCATCAACAATCGCTACGTCGCCTGGGGCTGCGGCTTCGTCGACTACGACAACGACGGCTGGCCCGACATCATTCAGGTCAACGGCCACGTCTATCCCGAAATCGAAGGCCACGACATCGGCCAGGAGTTCAAGAATCCGCGCCTCGTCTATAACAACCTCGGCAACGGACGATTCAAAGATGTTTCGGCCGAGATGGGGCCCGGCATCAACGAGCAATTCTCCAGTCGCGGCGCGGCTTTCGGCGATTACGACAACGACGGCGACATCGACGTGCTGATTCTGAATATGAACGACCTGCCGTCGCTTCTGCGCAACGATGGCGGCAACAAGCAGAACTGGATCAAGATCAAGCTGGTCGGAACGAAATGCAATCGCACCGCGATCGGCGCGCGCGTGCGCGTCGTCACCGGCAAGCACTCGCAAATCGATGAAGTCCACAGCGGATCAAGCGTGATGTCGCAAAGCGATCTGCGCCTGCACTTCGGCCTGGGCAAATCGCAGACCGTCGACCTGATCGAAGTAAAATGGCCGACCACGCAGAAAATCGAAAAATTCACGCAGGTCAAAGCGAATCAAATCCTGACCATCCGCGAAGGCAGCGGCATCGTCGATACCGTGAAGCCTACAATGAAGACCAAATAAGATCGCCTGACCAAAATGAAGGCTCTCCTGCTCACCAATACCGCGAACTGGAAATCGCCGATCTTCCTCTGCCCACCCCCGGCCCCGACGAAATCTTAATTCGCGTCGCCGCCTGCGGAATCTGCGGCAGCGACGTGCATGGCTATGACGGCTCTTCCGGCCGCCGCATTCCACCTATCGTTATGGGTCACGAAGCCGCGGGCACCGTCGCCGCGCTCGGCAAAGACGTGAAGAATTTCTCCGCAGGTGATCGCGTAACTTTCGACTCCACCATTTACTGCGGATCATGCGATAACTGCATTCGCGGAAACATCAATCTCTGCGACAACCGCCAGGTCGTCGGCGTCTCCTGTGGCGACTACCGCCGCGCCGGCGCCTTCGCCGAGTTCGTCGCTGTCCCCGCGCGCATCGCTTATCGCCTGCCGGAAATTCTTCCCTTCGAAGAAGCCGCCATGGTCGAAGCGGTATCGGTGGCGCTTCACGCCGTCTCTCTGGTCCCGGTTCGCCCTGACGACAACGCTCTGGTGGTTGGCGCCGGCATGATCGGGCTTCTGGTCGTGCAGGCGCTTCACGCCGCCGGCTGCTCGCGTATATATGTATCTGACGTCGATCAAACCCGCCTGAACCTGGCGCAAGACTTGGGAGCAGAGACCTGCTTGCTTGCCGGACCGAACCTCATCCCGCAGGTAATGTCAGTAACGAACGGAAACGGAATGGATCTGGTGATTGAAGCCGTCGGCATCAATGCGACAGTTTCCGCGGCCATCGACAGCGTTCGCAAAGGTGGCACCGTAGTGCTCGTCGGCAATGTGACGCCGGAAGTCACTCTGCCTCTGCAAAAAGTTGTGACTCGCCAAATTCGCTTGCAAGGCTCGTGCGCTTCCGCTGGCGAGTATCCTCGCGCCATCGCACTCATGAGCAGCGAAGCGATCCGCGTGAAACCGCTCATCAGCGCGATCGCTCCGCTCGAAGAAGGTCCGCGCTGGTTCGAGCGCCTTTACGCGCATGAACCGAATCTGATGAAAGTCGTTCTCGCGCCGGGGAAAATCTCGTGAGCGACAGCGCCGTGAAAAACGACCTCTTCGATCTGACCGGCCAAGTCGCAATCGTCACCGGAACCAGCCGCGGCCTCGGCCAATACATGGCGCGCGCACTGGCAAACGCCGGCGCCGATCTTGTCCTCACCAGCCGCAATCGCGATCATCTGCTGCCCTTCGAAAAGGAACTCACTTCTCTTGGCCGCCGCGCAATCTCTCTCGAACTCGATGTTCGTGACCACGAAAGCATTGAGCACATGGCGGCAGAAGCCCAAAAAGCATTCGGCCACCTCGACATCCTCGTCAACAACGCCGGCTGCAACGTGCGCAAGCCCGCGCTCGACGTCACCTGGGACGACTGGAATTTAATTCTCGACACAAATCTTCGCGGAAGTTTTTTCGTCGCTCAGGCCGTCGCGCGCCGCATGATAGCTCGCCAATATGGCCGCATCATCAACATCGGCTCGGTCACCAGCGTGGCGGGTTACGCGGGACTGGGCCCTTATGGCGCTAGCCGCGGCGGCATCCGCCAACTCACCATGAGCCTCGCCGACGATTGGGGTAAATACGGAATCACCGTAAATTGCCTCGCCCCCGGCTGGTTTCGCACCGAGCAGAACAAAGTGCTCTACGAAAATCAGGAATGGGTGGAATATCTTTCCGACCGTATCCCGTTAAAACGGCCCGGCCAGCCCAACGATCTTGATGCAGCCGTAGTCTTCCTCGCCGCTGAATCCAGCCGCTACATCACAGGTCAAACGCTGCTCGTGGACGGCGGCATCTCCACCGGCGCAGTCCGTGCCCTCGTTTCCCCAGCAACTACCGAGAAGTAATTAAGAATTGTCATCCTGAGCGCAGCCGTTTTTCAGGCGGAGCGAAGGATCTCTTGGGGCGCTAACAAGCTCGTCTAGTTAAACCGCCTCCCGCTCCGCCGCCGCAATCGCAATCTCGATCTGCTGTTTCCCCAGCACCGGATGTGTCGCCGTCAGCCGCACCCTTCCCGGCTCTTCCTTAGCCCGAATCCAAACCGCGCCCGTCCCGCCAATCAGCGCAAAAGGATTATCCCCGATAATCTCCGCCGGCCCTTCTAACTCCAGCTTCACCGCATCGTTCGCAAACGGACGGATCGCATCAAACTCATCGGTCACGCGCAGCACCACGCGCGTCGTATCCGCTCCATCCGCAATCAAACTCGTGTCATCCGGCAGCAGCGCAAACTTCTGATCGATACCTTTTCCAGAATAATGTTTCGCAATGACCAGCTTGCCCCCGATATATCCCTCCAGCCGCAGGTCTCCCCATTTGTGCCACGGGTCCGGCAAGTCAATCGAAAATGGAGCGTAACGAAGATGCGCAAACTGTTTGCGGTCCGGATCTGCCTTCCGCCACCATTTCATTTCCCATGATAGAACTTGATGTGGTCGCAGTTCGAGCACACCACCGCATGTGAAAAGCCAATCGAAGCATCGCCGCGCGCCCAATGGAACGCCGGTTCCAGCACCACTTCCTCCTCCGGATCGCACTGCGATTTATAGAAGCCCGCCGCCGGCTTCGGCTCGCGGAAAATATCGGTCACGCCGTGATAGCAAATCCGGTCTCCCGACCCGAAATTTCCATGCGTGTTGTAATCGAAGGCGCACCACGCAATGCCTCCCGCATATTGCGCGTCTGACGCCAACTGATCGTGCACTCGCGCATGGCGAATCACATGCTCCGTCAGCCGCTCCACCTGATCGATCGTCTTGGTCGGGTAAGTGTGCCCCACAAACTCGGTATTCAAATATCGCGGATGATTCGGCGGCTTCAGCGGCCAGCCAAAATCGTTCATGGTAAAAACATCTTCCAGAAATTCCGACTCCTGAAAGTAACGAATCCCTCCCGTCTGCCGCGTCGGATCCAGCTTATGCGCCAGCGCATTGGTCCGCGTATAAAAGTCGTGATTGTCCCGCGACTCGTTGATCCGCACTCCCCAAAGAATGATCGAAGGATGATTCCAGTCGCGCTTAATCATGCGCCCCACGTTGTCCACGGAAATATCCTGCCAGGCCAGATCGCCAATATGCTGCCAGCCGGGAATTTCCTCCAGCACCAGCAATCCGAGTTCGTCGCAGGCATCCAGGAAGTGCGGAGACTGCGGATAGTGCGACGTTCGCACAATATTGCATTTGAAATTGTTGCGAAGAATTTGCGCATCGCGCCGCTGCACCCGCCCCGGCATGGCCTGCCCCACAAACGGAAATGTCTGGTGCCGGTCCAACCCGCGCAGCTTGATTATTTTTCCGTTCAGCTCGAATCCGTGATCGGTGAACGTCGCTTCGCGGAAACCAATCACCCGCGAAACGCTGTCCCACTGCTGCTCTCCCCGCCATACAGTCACGTCGACTTTGTAGAGATTGGGATGCGCAAGATCCCATAACTTGATGGAACCAAGATTTGCCAGCGAAACCGTATGGACGCTCTCTGCGCCCCCAGCAGCAGCGGCCGGAATATTCAGCGAGCCTTTCTGCACAATCCGTTCCCCATCCCGCAGCACCGCCTCCAACCGCAGCGCTTCGCGCGATCCATCAAGATTCTGAATGTGACAATCGACGTCCAGGCCGGGATGATCGCTCAACACATCCTTCGGTTTTGCGAATACGTTATCGAGGAATGTCCCCGGAACAATGCGCAGAAACACCTCGCGATAAATCCCTCCAAAGGTCAGGTAATCAATCTCATATCCGAATGGCGGAATATCCGGTCGCTCGCTGGAATCCAGATCCACTGCCAGCACATTCTCCCCATCAAAATCCAGATGCGGAGTTAAGTCAAAAGAAAATGGAGTGTAACCGCCCTTGTATTCGCCCAGCCGCGTCCCGTTAATCCAAACGGTAGACGCAGTCATCGCTCCTTCGAAATCCACAAACACATGCCGTCCGCGCGCTTCTGCCGGAAGCTTAAAATGCCGCCGGTAGCTGGAAACAAACTCGTAACTCTTCTCGTCAAAACTGTGCCAGGGCAGGCGCACATTGGTGTGCGGAATGACAACTTTCTCGTACGAAGAATCGTCAAAGCTCTTCTCGTGACACCCTTCGCCCACCGTCCGGCTAAAAAGCCAACTCCGGTTCATGGGCAGAACCAGACGCCCTCCGCTGCCTTCCGGTGTCTCCGCGCCAGTTGCAAATGTCGATGGCACCAGAGTTGCGCCTGCGATTAAAGTGCCTGTGGTCTTAAGAAAATTGCGCCGGTTCATAAGTCTCCGTTGGAAGCCCGCTCGTGCGTGGGGAATTATCTACAATCATCGCACATCTGTAAACGCTTACATAAATTGGCCGATGGCTTCGACCGGGGGCGTCATCCCGAAACCCCGCGTTTTCACCAGCGGGGCGAGGGATCCCGCGAGGGTGCAAACTGATGCCATTCATAAACTTCCGCATCCCGCCGCCCAAAATTACGACGCCGTGAGATCAACCCTCACGCAAATGTTTCGCGGCGGAATAAATTCCGTCCGCCCTCGCAATTCCGCAATTGGATTCCACGTCTCGCACTTAAGATCAAATGCGTTGCGCGCTGCGGTTGCCTCTGATAGCCTTTTTGCAGCCCTTTTTCTCGATGCGTTTGCTCGTGCGGCCGCCAACTGTTCCGCTCGGCCCGCGAAAAGAAAACGCCGAAAGAAGACCGCAAAAAGAGATCCCAGGAGACTTTAACTTTGGCTACAAAGAATCGTTCGTTGTTCACTTCGGAGTCGGTGACCGAAGGCCATCCCGACAAAATCGCTGATCAGATTTCCGACGCCATCCTTGACGCTTGCCTGGCTGAAGACTCCACCAGTCGCGTCGCTTGCGAAACTCTAACCGCCACCGGCCTGGTCGTCATTGCCGGAGAAATCACCACCAAAGCCTACGTCGATTTTCAGAGTGTGGTCCGCGGCACTGTGCAGTCCATCGGCTATGACAACGCCCTCCACGGCTTCGACTGCAACACCTGCGCCGTCATCTCCAGCATCAACAAGCAATCCGGCGACATCGCCATGGGCGTAGACACCGGCGGCGCCGGCGACCAGGGCCAGATGTTCGGATTCGCATGCACAGAGACTCCCGAGTTGATGCCGGCGCCGATTTCGCTGGCGCACAAGTTGACCATGCGGTTGTCGCAGGTGCGGAAGAATGGGACGCTGCCTTTTCTTCGTCCCGACGGGAAGTCGCAGGTTACGGTGGAATACGATGCCAACGGAAAAGTGGCGCGCGTGGACGCGGTGGTGATTTCGACGCAACATGCCGAAACTGTCAGCAACGATGAATTGCGAGCGGGGATTTTGAAGCATGTGATCCAGGCGGTGATTCCGGCGAATTTGCTCGATGAGTACACGCACTATCACATCAATCCCACGGGGCGGTTCGTGATTGGCGGACCCATGGGCGACACCGGACTTACGGGCCGGAAAATTATTGTCGATACGTATGGCGGCATGGGACGGCACGGCGGCGGAGCGTTCAGCGGGAAAGATCCGACCAAAGTGGATCGCTCGGCAGCTTACATGGCGCGGTACATTGCGAAAAATATTGTGGCGGGGGGATTGGCTTCACGTTGCGAAGTGCAGTTGGCATATGCGATTGGCGTGGCCGAGCCGGTGAGTGTGCGAGTGGAAACGTTTGGTACAGGCAAGGTTGATTCGGCGGTGATTTCGGATTTGGTGCGGGCGAATTTTCAATTAACGCCGCGCGGAATTATCGAGTCCTTGAATTTGCGGCGGCCGATTTATAAGAAGACAGCGGCGTATGGGCATTTCGGACGCAGCGATCCGGACTTTACCTGGGAATCGACTGATAAAGCGGCAAAGCTGGCGAGCGAGGCGGGAGTGGGACAGGCGTCGGTTGCGCGGAAGTAGGGTTTGTCTCAGTGATCCCACTTCTCGCAAAGGGAGCGAGAAATGGGGCACCCGGCTAGGGCTAACGCTTGGCATCCGATGAGACTGAGATTCCTCCGCGCGTGAAGCAAAACACGCGCTGTCGGAATGACATCGATTATCGGGTAGCGGCAGTTTGGCGGCGGCGAAACCAAGGTGCCGGGCGCCGATGGGCCAAAGGGCTTACGACTGATCGGCGTGTGGATTTTCTTTCCGGGTTTTGGAGTTCGTGTATTCTGACAATGGCGTTCGGGTTTTATCCATCCTGGCCAACCAATTAGTTTTCAGCGCGTGAAGCGCCACTGAGGAGAAGTAATGTCAACGGCAGCTACATCCGTGAGCAACGACATCAAGAGCATCGATCTGGCCGATCTGGGCAAGAAGCGCATCGAGTGGGCGAACCAATCGATGAAGGTGCTGCAGATTATTCGCAAGGAATTTATTAAGAACCAGCCGCTGCAGGGCGTGCGGATTTCCGCCTGCCTGCACGTGACGGCGGAGACGGCGAACCTGGCGATTTGCCTGCGCGACGGCGGCGCAGATATGGTGCTGTGCGCCTCGAATCCTTTATCGACACAGGACGATGTGGCGGCCAGCCTGGTGCGCGATCACGGGATTCCGGTTTACGCCATCAAGGGCGAGGACAACGACACTTACTACAGCCATATTCTGGCGGCGATCGACCACCGGCCGAATATCACCATGGACGATGGCGCCGATCTGGTGGGAATTCTGCACACCAAGCGCACCGACGCGCTCGAACATGTGATTGGCGGGACGGAAGAGACAACGACGGGTGTGATCCGTCTGCGGGCGATGGCCAAGGAAGGGGTGCTTAAATTCCCCATCGTCGCGGTGAATGATGCCGACACCAAGCACCTTTTCGACAACCGTTACGGCACCGGGCAGTCGACTATTGACGGGATTATTCGTGCGACGAATTTTCTGCTGGCCGGATCGAAATTTGTTGTGGCCGGTTATGGCTGGTGCGGGCGCGGGCTGGCCAGCCGCGCGCGCGGCTGCGGCGCAGAAGTAATTGTGACCGAAATCGATCCCACCAAGGCGCTGGAAGCCGTGATGGATGGCTTCCGGGTGATGTCGATGGCGGAAGCGGCCAAGCTGGGCGACGTGTTCTGCACGGTCACCGGCAATAAGAGCGTGCTAACCAAGGATCACTTCGAGCTGATGAAAGACGGCGCGATTATTTCGAATTCCGGGCACTTCAATGTGGAGATCGATATTCCGGCGCTGGAGAAGATGTCTTCTTCGAAGCGCACGACGCGCAACTTTGTGGATGAGTATTCGCTGAAAGACGGACGCAAGATCAACCTGCTGGGCGAAGGACGGCTGATTAATCTGTCGGCGGCGGAGGGACATCCGGCGTCGGTGATGGATATGAGCTTTGCCGACCAGGCGCTGTCGGTCGAGTACATGGTGCGTAATTACAAGAAGCTGGAGAAGACGGTGTACCGCGTGCCGGAGGAACTCGACAAGCGAGTGGCCAAGCTGAAGCTGGAGTCGATGGGAATCAAGATCGACCGGCTGACCCCGGAGCAGGAAGAGTATCTGGCGGGGTGGAATGAGGGAACGTAGGGGCAGTGGCTAGTGGCTAGTTCTCAGTTGTCAGTTCTCGGCGGGGCAGCGATTGCTGCCCCGTTTGCTTTTGTGGGGGCTGGCTGAGAAGTTGGGCCTTGAGTGGTATTGTTTCTCCGATGTCGAGGGCGACGGCTGTGACCTTTTCTAATAACGCATAATCATGCTTTACAATATTTAGCATGAGAAGCATTCGCACTCTTTCCGTCACGTTGCCGCCCGAAATGCTAAAGCGTGCTCAATCAATTGCCAAGCGGGAGAGCCGGACCATGAGCGAACTTGTGCGGGAGGCGCTGCGGCACTATGACAGGCGGGCGTGGTGGGATGAGGTCAATGCCTACGGGCGCCAGCTGGCTGGCAGCCTTGGTATTGGCGAAGCGGATGTGGATCGGGTGATTCACGAATCCCGGCGCAACACTATAGAGATCCCGTAGAAAATAAGAGCATGCGGATTGTGGCGGACACGAACGTGATCGTGTCGGCGCTGGTGTTCGGCGGAGTGCCGCGCCTCGTCTTCGAGATGGTCGACGATGACCGATGCAAGCTTTATTATTCGCCTGAAATCCAGAGTGAAACCCGGCGTATTCTGCGAAGCAAATTCGGATGGGACGAGGGAAACCTGGATCGTTACCTCGGGACGTTCTGGAGTTTGGGCAAGAGGTGATTCCGCAGCGCCGTGTCAATGCCGTGCGGGAGGATCCGGACGACAATCGCATCGTTGAATGTGCCCTTGCCGCAGGTGCCGACGTGATTGTTTCCGGAGATAGGCATCTGTTGAAGCTTGGCGCGTGTGAGGGAATTGCGATCTTGACGCCACGGGAGTTCCTGAAGGCTCATCTCTGGCGTAGGGCCAGCTCTCGACTGACGCGGTGCGGTAGCAAAACCAATTCCAGACGCCTGAAAATGAAGTCAAAATCCCTGTCCTCTTCTCCAGGGAAGGGAGAGACAAGGACGGGGCAGCCGGCGGGGCCTTCGAGTCGTTTCCTGGGTGCTGATTCTTGCAAATTCTCTGGCGCGCTTTACATGGTTTGCCTGATCGACTGTGCTGCCACGGGGTTGGTATCAAGAGGAGAAAGGGAGAATCTATGGCAACCAGAAATCAGACTATGCAGGATGTAAACGAGAGATTGGATCAAACTTCCGAGTATGCGCAGGAGGCCGCGGAGCGGGTTGCGGCGGGGATGAAAGAGGTGGGCCGGCAAGTGCGCGAACTCGACATCAACGAGGCCACCATTCCGGATGCATTTCGCAACGTACCGAAACTGGTTACGCCGCGGGTGCACGCGTGGCTGGACTTCGCGGTGACAACTTATTTCTTGGGATTGGGCGTGTGGTTCGCGATCGCAGGCAAGAAAGGTGCGGCGACTGCGGCCTTCATCAATGGAGGGATGGTTGCGGGAGTATCGATGCTGACCGATTATGAGGGCGATGGCAGCAAGCCGATCGATTTCAAGATGCATGGGACGCTGGATGCGGTGCAGGCGACCACGGCGGCGCTGGGTCCGGTGATTCATGGATTCGCCGGCGAGCCCGAGGCAAAATTTTTCTACGGTCAGGCAGCCAACGAGGTGGCGGTGATCTCGACCACTGATTGGGATGCAGGCATGCCGCGAAGAAAGCGCCGCAAGGCGGCGTAAGGCATTGCGTGAGAGAAGTGCGCCTGGAGGAGTGAAGTTAGGTGCTTCTTCTTGTGGTTCCTGTTCCTGAATAGGGAATTCATGAGGACATCTGTTGGGTTGGTTTATTGTTCTGCCCTGACGGGTGTGTGAAACTGAATAGTATGTGAGAAATGCGCGCGGCCCTGGTGGGCCGCGTTTTTTGTTGATGGTGTTACCGAGCGGGTGCGCCAGGAGAACTCTTTTACGCAGTGAGGAGCGGCGTTAGACATCGATTGCCGGGCGTTAGAACTCCGTCTTCGGTTTGCGCTTTCGGTGCTTACGGGGCGGCATTTTGCTGTTCCGTTTGCTTTGTGAAGCAAGCGCCGGGCAAATGCGATCTGTTTATTTCACTGCTTGGTGACGTCGATTTCGTTGTCGTCGGCGTTGCGGTCGATGAGCTTGTTATAGGGATCGATGCCGGCGAGCGTGGGTTGCTGATCGACGGTGATCACGAAGGTGTTGTGCTCCTGCGTGAGTTTTTCTTTTTTTAGATAAAGCGGCTTCTCTTCGTCTTTTTTCCCGCTGAAAACTCCGATCTCGATGTAGTCGGCAAGGGGCATGGGAGTTTCTGCGCCATTGCCGTCGGCCTGCACCTTGCGCGCCTGAACTTCAAGAGTGACTTTGTATTTGCCGTCCGGCTGCTTGTGCGAAGTTGCGGAGATGGCTTTGTTGTCGTAGAGAACGATGCGGTTAAAGCCGTCATCGACCAGATATTGCAATTCCGGCGGAGTTTGCGCGCGGATAGCGTCGACCAACATGCGGGTGTCGGGATACGGACCGTCGATAGCGGCCGCGGCGGTTGCATTGTCATGCGCATCGACCTGATTGTTGGCGTTGGCGTAGCGGTATTGCATGAGAAAGTTGTGCAGGGCGAGATTGAATTTGTCTTCACCGATGTAGTCGGCGAGGGTATAGAGGATTTGCCCGCCTTTCTGATACCAGACGTATGGCTCGCGCTGAACCAGCGCCAGAGGCGGCTCGTGGCGGGTTTCTCCGGCGCGTCCACGCAGATAGCCATCGAGTTCGTGGCGCAGGAATCGGTGCATGAGATCGCGGCCATACTTGTGCGCCATCACCTGCAATGCTGAATATTCTGCAAGACTTTCCGCCATCATGTTGGAACCTTCCACGTCGGCGCCGATCAACTGGTGCGCCCACCATTGGTGGCCGAGTTCGTGAGCAGTGACGAAGTAAGTAAAGTCAATGTCGGTGGGCTTGAGCACGCGGCCGATAAAGCCGATGGCCTCGGAATAGGGGACTGTATTGGCGAAGGACTGAGCGAATGTGCGGTAGCGGGGAAATTCAAGAATGCGGAATTGGGAAAATTGGTACGGACTGTAGACGCGCTGATAGTAGTCGAGACCGGCGCTAGCGCTGGCTAACATGTCATCGATGTCGTGAGTGTGGACGGGGTCATAGTAAACCTCGAGAGAAACATCGCCGCCGGGACCATGGTAAGTCTCTTTCCGAGTTGTGTAGCGGGCGGAGAGGTAGGAGAAAAATTCCAGGATGTGAGTCGATCCCATGCTGTATTCGTAGTAGTTGCGGCCATTGGCCTGCCATTGCCGTTGCAGGTAGCCGGGAGCGATGGCGATTTGATCGGCTGAAGTGCTGACCACAGTGTGATAGGAAATCCAGTCGGACTCGCGGGGGAAGATGTTGTTCACGGAGTGGATCGGATCGCCGCGGTGAGCCATTTCTTCGAGAGGCGGAAGATGCTCTTCGCGGCGGCGGCGCGGGTCATCGAGTTCGTTGTCCGTGCGGTAGCCGATGTAAGGAAAGTAGTCGGAATCGAAGAAGGTGCCGTTGTAAGCGAACTCTGGCAATTCGTTGTTATCGCGGAAGCCGCGGGTCAGGTGGCTGACCTCGCACGTCAGGGTGATGATTTCGCCGGGAGCGAGAGGTTGTTCCAGGGCATAAATGGAATAAATATTGCGCGGAGCGGAGCTGACGAGACGGAATGGCCGGTCGAATTTGAGATTGGTGACTGACTGCCTCAGGTCGGTGATATGGATTTGAGATACGGGCTGGCCGGTTTTGTTCTGCAAAGTCATGCGCACGCTGCCGTCGAAGGAGCGGCGGTCGGGATAAATATTGACAGTCGCATCTACCGTGGTGACTTTGGGCTGGAGAAGATTTTCATACTGCTTGAATTTGCGTTCGTAGTCGGCCTGGATGTTGCGGCGGGCCTGGGAGTCGAGGTATTCGTTGAGAACGTGGGCGTTGTAGTAATACCAGGAGCCGGAGCCGATCGCGATCACGGCAAAAAGCAACGCTACGGGAATGAGGCGCGGAGCGCGCTGAAAGGCGAGGCGGACGCGGGCGCGCAACGAGTCTTCGGCTCCGCGGCGGGCCAGGGCGATAGACGCGACGGCCAGGATTGCGGTGATGGACAGCCAGTACGTATTTGCCCAGAAAAGAGCAGGAACGAAATGGCCGTAGCCATTCATATCGGAATAGGTGTAACTGGGGACCTGACCGACGAGATAGAGCGTGTTTTCCCAGCCGAAGGTGAAGAGGATCGGCATTAGAACGAAGATGCCGATCATGATTCCGTGGCCTACGAATTTATTGGAGACAACGGTTTGTACGAAGAATGCAAGGAGCATGAATGAGAGTACTTGCGGGAAGGTGACGAGAAAGAGCTCTTTGAAGTACTGCAATAATTCGTAGTGGTAGTAACCGGCGATGGTCTGCATGAGAATGCCGACCAGCATGGCGACGAGGAGCAGAATCACCTCGATGACCACGACGGCGGTGAGGCGGCTGAGCCAATCGGTGGACTCGCGCATGGGTAGCGCATCATGGATGCCATCGAAATGAGTGTCGCGCTCGCGCCATAGAAGTTCCGCTGCATAGAGCGTAGCCACGATGTAAAGAAATAACAGGGCGCTGCCCTCGACGGCCTGCAGCATGAGATAGGTGACAGGCCAGACATTCCGGTCGGCGAGATGTCCGGCGAAATGGCCGTTGTTGATGCCGAAGGCGACGAGCAGGGCCATGATGCCCCAGAAGGGAATGTCGCGGAGAATGTTGCGCAGGCGCAGACGCGAGAGTGAAAGGTATTGAGCGAAAGTAGTGGCGGGCGTGAAGGAGTAGTGGACGACGGGGATTTGCGCAGCCACGAGGGAATGAACCGGCGTGGCTTCCGCGAGATCCAGTTCTTTGGCCTTAGCTGCGCGACGGCCCTGGGAGACGGCGGTGAGAGCTTCCACCGACATGGGGAATAAGACCCAAACCGCGACCAGCGAGAGCAGTCCAACCCCGATCCACAGCAGACGGTTGTAAAGAAAGATGCCATTAGCGAGCGTGGGCGACCAGGTGATGAAGCGTGTGTTCTTCTCGATCACCGTCCAGTAGCGAGTGATGTCATCAAACAGAATGAAGCCGACGGGATCGAGGATGCCGGACCAGAAGCGTTCCAGCGAGCGGGTCGCAGAGAAGACCGTGATACCGATGACGTAGAGCATGAACAGGGCAACGCCCTGCAGATAGACGATGAAGATTTTGCGGGTGAGTGCGGCGACCAGGAAAAATATTGATCCGATGAAAAAGATCTGAACCGCGATGACCGACAAAAACGGCTGCAGGTAATTCAAAAGATGATTCGGCTCGATGCGAGTGTGGTCGGCCCAGGGCGCAAATGTTCCCAGAAAAGTTCCCAGCATCATGCCGGAGAATGCGAAAACGGTGGCGACATAGGAGCCGGCCCAGCGCCCGCCGAGATAGCCGACCTTGGAGATGGGCTTGGTAAACAGAATCTGGTAAGTGTCGCGCTGGAAGTCGCGGAGGATGGAAGTGCCGAAGATGGCGGCGATGACGATGATTCCGAACAGCGAGGCTCCAATGTCGTTGAACGTGTTTGAAAAGCCGGAATTGAGAAGAACCTTGCCGTTGCTGTTGCCGATAGGGCCGAAGCTTTCCGATGCGACGGAGAGGAAGGCAAACGTGAACCAGAGCAGGAAGTAGACGTAGGTCGAGAGGCTCTTGAAACGGAACCGCAATTCGAAGGTGAAAAACTCCCAAAAGAGCGCCATGCTTGATCCTCCACGCGCGCGTGCTTAGCTCGGAATCTGTTTTTTGGCCTGCTGTGAGAGATTAAGAAAATAGACGTCTTCGAGGTCGGATTCGACTGCGACGAAACCGTTGCCGGGAGCAGTGTTGGCATAGACGCGAATCTCGTGCTGGCCGCCGACCAGGTGTGTGGAAATGACGTGGAGTTGCGATTCCAGGGCGCGGAGTTCGTCGTTGGTGGCGACAACTTTTGACCAGATTCTTCCGTGAAGCGCCGCCAAAGTATCGTTGGGCGCGCCTTCCAGCAGCAGTTCTCCGGAAGCGATGATGGCCATGCGCGGGCAGAGCTGGCGAACGTCATCGACGATATGCGTGGAAAGAATGACGGTTCGGTCGCTGCCCAGAGAAGAGAGAAGATTCAGAAAGCGATTGCGTTCGGCGGGATCGAGCCCGGCGGTAGGTTCGTCGACAATAATGAGCCGGGGATTGCCGAGCAAGGCCTGGGCAATGCCGAAGCGCTGCTTCATGCCGCCGGAAAAAGTAGAGAGCGCTTTCTTGCGCACTTCCCAGAGATTGGTCTGCTGCAAGAGTGCGTCAACAATCTCCTTGCGCTCGGAGGCGGAGTTCATGCCCTTCATCACGGCAAGATGGTGGAGCATGTCGAGGGCGGAAATCTTAGGGTAGACGCCAAACTCCTGGGGAAGGTAGCCGAGAAGGCGGCGAACCTGATCTTTTTGACGAAGCACGTCGATGCCATCGAGGTCGATGGAGCCGGAATCTGGATCTTGAAGCGTAGCGACGGTGCGCATCAAAGAGCTCTTGCCGGCGCCATTGGGGCCGACAAGCCCGAACATGTTATTACCGATGGAAAGCGAGAGATCTTTGAGCGCCTTCACACCGTTCGGGTACGTCTTGGAAAGACCGGTTATGGTGAGTGCCACTGCCACCTCCACGTTTTCGAGTGCCTGCGTTAGACCAGTTTTCTTCGGATCAGTTTCCGCCGGGTCAGCTTCTGCCGCAAACTGCGAGGGCAGCTATTTTACTACTACGCAGGATATGCCAAAGAAGTTCGCGAGCTGCCCCGATTATTCGCGGTTTTCATACCCCATTCCCGCCAGGACGCCGCGCATATAGGCAAAGCTGGCGATGACGCCGGGCATGGGATCGTCAGGATGAATTTCATATTCCAGATCGACGAAGCCGTTGTACTTGATCGCGATGAGCGCTGCAAACATTTTGCGCACAGGCATAAGGCCATCGCCGACCGCGACCTGGCTCTCTTTGTCGTGAAAATTTGTGAGGTCCTTCATGTGCATGTTGAAGAGGCGTGGGCCAGCGGCGCGGATCGCCTGGACCACATCGGTGCCGGCGCGTACGGTGTGGCCAACGTCGATACAGCAGCCCATTCGCGGGTCCATGCCTTCGACGGCTTTTAGAACATCGAGCGGCGAAGGCCACAACTTGTCTTCGGGGCCGTGATTGTGGATGGCGATGCGAATGTCATATTCCTTGACGAATTTTTCGAGGCGCGGCAGAGTCTGAGGCGCGGGGTCGCCGGCGACGATCACCCCGATGCCGGCGCGCTTGCAATATTCAAACTTGCTGCGAATATCGGCGTCTTCATCTTTCGGGAAATAGATTGCTCCCGCGGCATGCAGCTTAATGCCGGCGGCGGCGTAATCGGCCAGAGCAGCGGCTTCCGCTTGCGGATTCATGGGCAGATGATCTTTGACATCTTTCGCATTCAGGGCGAAGACTTTCAATTGCTTCATGAAGGCGATGAGTTGAGCGCGGGTGAAGTTGCGGAAAGTGTAACTGGCCACGCCGAGGCGAATCGGGGATGCTTGGCTGGTGGAAGGCGGTTCTTGTGCAAGCGCGGCGGCGCCTAGTGGAATCGCGCTCGCCGCGGCGACCAGTGCGCTCGATCGAACGAAATCGCGGCGGGAGAAGGTGAGTCGCTTAGACATGCGGCGCCCAGCCTTTTTCGTAGTCGCGCGACCACATCTTCATCGCTTCCGGGTCGTTCTGAATGCGGCCATTTTTGGAGTCGACGTGCAACTCGCGATTGACTTCCCACGCCATGTTTGAAAGCTGGAGCATGGTTACGGAAACGTTGCCGACCTCGATGGGAGCGTGGAGCTTTTCACCATTGCGGATCGCGGCGATGAAGTTGGCGAAGTGAGCGTCCGTCATGGAATCGCGGCCGATGAGGTCAGTGGAGGAAGTAGTTTTGCCAGTCTTGAATTCGCTGGTCTTGCTGCCTTTCAGGTCATAAATTTCGTAGCCATCGCGATCGATCAGCACGGTGCCCGTGGTTCCCATGACGGTTAAGCCGCGGTCGCGGCCGTAAAACTTCATTCCCTGGCAGCTCTTCCCTTCCCAGGAAATCATTTTGTCGTCATATTCGAAGCTGGTGAGGAGCGTGTCGTAGAACTGCCAGTCGTCTTTGAACTGGTATCGCCCGCCGGAGGCGGTGACGCGATTGGGAAGATCGACGCCGAGCGCCCAGCGGCAGACATCGACTTCATGCGTGCCATTGTTGAGCGCTTCACCGGTGCCGTAAATTCGGAACCAGTGCCAGTTATAAGGATGCACATTGCTGCGTAAGGGCGGCGGGGCGCCGGGCCTTGCCAGAGATCCCAATCGAGTTGCGCTGGAACGGGAACTTCTTTGCCGGTGCCAATCGACTTGCGCACATTGCAGTACCAGGCTTTGGCGTAGTAAGGCCGGCCGATGAGGCCGGAGTGAATTTTGTCGACGATCTCGATGGTGTAATCCGATGAGCGCTGCTGCGTGCCCATCTGCACGAGCTTTTTATATTTTTGCTGGGCCTGAACCAGCATCTCTCCTTCAGCAGGATTGTGGCTGCACGGTTTTTCGACGTAGACGTGCTTGCCTGCCTGCAATCCGGCTATGGCCAGGGGAGTATGCCAGTGATCGGGCGTGGCGATGGTGATGGCGTCGACATCTTTTTGCGCGAGAATGTTGCGAAAATCTTTGTCGGTGGCTGGCGCTTCACCCATTTCGTGCTGAGTGCTCTCGGCAAACTTTTTCAGAATGTTGCTGTCGACATCGCAGACGTGCGAGATGCGGGCCGCGCTCTGGTTCGCTTTGAGCGATGAAAGATGAGCGTAGCCGCGGCTGTTCAAGCCGATCACGGCGAAGTTGAGGCGATCGTTGGCGCCGAGAATCTGGCTGTAGCTTTTGGCGGTACCGCTCACGGCCAGCCCGGCCGCGCCCACGGCAGCAGCTTCGAGAAATTCACGTCGTGTGATGGTCATTATGCGCTCCCTCAATCATTAGTCATCGTGAGCGACAGTCCGGTTTTGTCGCCGCCAAGAAATTGAATTCGATCAGCAGGAAATTCCGGCTTTGGCCAGAGTCTTCTTCAGACCGTCCATGCTGATTCTCGTAGAGGCTTCCGGCGAACCCGCGCCACGCCAGTGAGTCTCCAGGCTCACGGCGTAATGGAAGCCGTCGTGGTGCAAAGCCTGGAATTGGCCGACCCAATCGATAATGCCGCCGCCCACCGGGGCCCAATCATATTTGTGATCGGGCTTTCGCACCACATCTTTGCAGTGACAGTGGCCGATGCGATCTTTGGGCAGCAAATTGTAGCCGTCGGGATATGGTGTGCTGCCGAGCGCAGCAGCGTTGCCGGGGTCCCAGTTGAGCATGAAGTTTTTGTTTGGAACGGATTGCAGCGTGGCGGCTGATTCTTCGCCGGTCGCTGTGTTGCAGGACATTTCATTTTCCAGCAGAAGAATTAAATTGTCCTTGGCGCAGCGCTCGGCGGCCTGCTGCAACTTGGCATTAATGGCAGCACGATAGGGCTTTTGATCTTCAAGTCTCCAGAAATCGAAGCAGCGGATGCGATCGGTGTTGAACGATTTGGCTAGAGTGATGCAATGTTCCAGGAGCTTGTCTTGTGCGTTGGCGTCGAAGTCGGCATGGAATTGATCGCGGCGTTCGCTTTGCGGCGAACGCGGTGCGCCCGGCCAGTCTGTCTTAAACAGCGGGCTGGCAATGTCTGTGACGCGCAGCTTATGAGCCTCGATAATTTTCTTCGCATCTTCTATTTCTTTGGCGTTGAGCGCGGTCACATTCTTATTCCACATGGATCGTAACTCGATCCAATGCAAACCAAAATCGTGGGAGGCGATTTGACATGCCTTCTCGAAGTCCTGCGTGATCTCGTCATTGATGACCGCCAGGCGGAAGGGGCATGTGCCTGCGGCATCTTCAGGAGCATTGGGCGCAAATGGCGACGCTGCTGCGCCCCTCGATAGCGATAGCGCTAACGCCTCAAAGCCTGCCAGTCCTAATGCGGCGAGCACGCCGCGACGCGTGTATGCCATGCGGTCCACCCTCCTGCAGCCAGAAACTTTGTAACCGCGACTTTCCATCATCCGCCTTTTGCGCCTCCGCCGTCATCCCCCCAGATAAAAAATCCTTTCGTGGGGGTGGGCGTTCGGTGAAATACTTCTTTGTTGTAGCGCTTTTAAGACTCTAGGCGAGAAGTTTTTCTTCGATTGCGAGAGGGATGCGGACATGAAGATCGCTAACAATGTCACCGACTTGATTGGAAAAACCCCACTGGTGCAGCTTAATAAAGTGACCGAAGGCTGCGTTGCGCAGGTGGTAGCGAAACTGGAAAGTCAGAATCCATGCGCCAGCGTGAAGGACCGCATTGGCGTGAGCATGATTGGTGAAGCCGAACGAGCAGGGAAAATTCATCCCGGCAAGACTGTGCTGATTGAGCCGACCAGCGGCAACACAGGGATTGGCCTGGCCTTTGTTGCAGCGGTGAAAGGCTATAAGTTGATTCTGACCATGCCCGACACCATGAGCCTGGAGCGGCGAGTTCTGCTGCTGGCCTTTGGAGCCGAGATCGTGCTCACGCCGGGACCAAATGGGATGAAGGGAGCGGTGGCGAAGGCAGAGGAGATCCTCGCGCAGACTCCGAACGGATTTATGTTGCAGCAGTTCGACAACCCTGACAATCCGAAGATTCACTTTGAGACTACGGGGCCCGAGATTTGGAACGATACGGAGGGCCGCGCCGATATTTTAATTTCCGGCGTAGGCACTGGAGGAACTATCACGGGGGTTTGCCAATACATCAAACCAAAAAAACCCTCGTTCAAGGCTGTTGCGGTGGAACCGGCCGAAAGTCCTGTGCTCTCGGGCGGCAAGCCGGCGCCGCACAAAATACAGGGGATCGGCGCCGGATTTATTCCCCACATTCTGCGGCGGGATTTTATTGACGAAGTGATTACAGTGACGAGCGACGAGGCCATCAACATGGCGCGGCGGCTGGCGAAAGAAGAAGGCCTGCTGGTGGGCATATCGTCGGGAGCCGCTGTGGTGGCTGCGGTGAAGGTTGCGAGCCGAAAAGAGAATGAGGGCAAGATGGTCGTGGTTGTGCTGCCGGATTTTGGCGAACGCTATTTGACCAGTGTTCTGTTTGACGGATTGCGGATTCAGGCATCGCAGATTGCAACCTCGGCGCTGCCGGTCTAGTCAATGCCTCATCTCCCGGCCTTAATTCGCGAAGATGTGACGACCGTGCTGGAGCGCGACCCGGCCGCCAAGTCGCGTCTGGAAATCTATTTGTGTTATGCGGGGCTGCATGCGGTGTGGTTTTATCGCATCAACCACTGGCTGTGGAACCATGATTTTTTATTGCTGGGGCGATGGCTCTCGCAGGTGGCGCGCTTTCTGACGGGAATCGAAATTCATCCGGGCGCGAAAATCGGCCGGCGGCTGTTCATCGATCATGGTCTGGGAGTGGTGATTGGCGAGACGGCGATTGTCGGCGATGACGTGACTTTGTATCAGGGCGTGACTTTAGGCGGAACCGGCAAAGAGCATGGCAAGCGGCATCCGACGATCGAAGATGGTGTGGTGATTGGCGGCGGAGCAAAGGTTCTGGGCAACATTATCGTGGGCCGCAACTGCCGGATTGGCGCGGGTTCGGTGGTGCTGCGGAGTGTGCCAGAGAATTCGACCGTGGTTGGAGTTCCTGGGCACATTATTTTCCGCAACGGCGAGCGAGTGGTGATTACCGATCCCAAGTTGATCAACGACCCGCTGTCGGAGGCGTTGGCGGCGGTGGCGACCGAAGTGCATAAATTGCGCGAACGAGTGCAGCAGTTGGAAGGCTCGGGACTGGCAAGTGAACCCCTGTCAGCATCGCTGCAGAGGATCATGGAAGACATTGATTATCAGATTTAGTTTTGCGCCATCATCCGGCTAGCGAGCGGACACCGACGCTTGGGCAGCGTTATCCCGCTGAAAACCTATCTTCTCCAACATGGGTTGGATTTCCGGATTGGACATGAACATTTTCCAGATCAGGCCGGTGCGATAATTCTCCACCATGACCACGATGGGAGCCTGGTCAAGACCCATGTAGACGGGGGAAAACCAATTGCTGCTCAGATTAAAAGCGTCATGCGGGCCGTAGATTCCCCAGAGCCGGTCGCCAAGATCGCGATAAAAAAACTTCAGTGCGGCCATGGAAGCTTCGGGGGTATAGGGAAACGAAGAGAGCGCGCCGGTAGGAGTGATGGTGCCATCGTCGCTGGCGGGGTCGGGAGCGTGAGCGAGATATCCCAACTGGTCGTCGCTGGCGGTTAGTCCCCAATCGTCAGCACCATAACCTTGAAAGTGCCCAGGATCAGCCTCGCAATAGGCGAGATCAATCAGCGCGATATCGCGGTTGTTCTGAAAATAGTCGGTGTAGCGGTCGCGAAGGCCTCGGGGATCGAAACCCATGAACGAATACTGAGTGAAAAATAACGGACCGCCTGTGCCCCCGCCCACCTCGAGCTTGATGCCGTAATAAGTGTGGCCGTTGAGATAGTGGTCGCCTTCGCTGGACCCCGAACGCCCGCTGCGATAGGTGACCGCAGCCGGCGATTGTCCGGCCCATCCTGTGTAGTAAAGGTCGGGAGGCACCGGATGCGTAGGCGATGCAATGGCCAGCAAATAGGTGATCATGGTTTCGTTAAATCCGGTGAGCCGGTGGTCGATGAACCAGGACCACTGTGGAGACCAGTGCCACAAGAGCGCGTCGCTCTGTGCGGAGCGCCGGTACCAGTCCCACTCCACAGTTTCCCAAAGATGGGTGATTCGCTGGTAAATGCTCTGCTCCGCTTCGCTGGATCCTTTGAAATACTGGCGGGCGGCCAACAGTCCTTCCATCAGGAATGAGGTTTCCACCAGATCGCCGCCATTGTCGTACATGCCAAAAACCAACATGCTCTGCGCGGTGTAGCCGTTCATGAAATGGGACCACGCTCCGTGATAGCGCGGAGCCTTTTCCAGGAAGTCCAGGATTTTCGTGAGGCGCTCGATCCCTTGTTCGCGAGTGATGAAGCCGCGATCCACGCCAACAATGAGAGCCATGATGCCAAAGCCGCTGGCCCCGGTGGCGACGATGCGATCGTCTCCGGGAACATTTTCCAGCGTCGTCCCGGAAACGGGATGAGCGCCCTCCCAGTAATAGCGGAAACAAGCTTCCTGCAACATGGTGAGTAATTCGTCATCGGAAAATTCCCTGGTGGAGGCGGTTGCCGCTTCAGAAAACGCAGAGTGACGATAAGCGCGGTCGACGGCCTTGACGCGGTAAGAAGCTTTGACTCCTGAACGCCCAATAAAATCCGTGTAGCGGTTGATGCCGGCGATCTGAATGCCGACGGGCTGGAATCTGTGTCCGCCGAGCGAGCGGTAGATGGCGTAGCTTTGCAGATCACTGTCTGTCACCGCATCCCAGCTAATGTCAATGTGCCGGTCGTAGCCCTTTGCCTGAATATTTTGCGGCGCGCTTGGAGCGCTTCTGATCTCCGGGGCGACTGGCGCCGCCGCACTCTGGTCGTCGATTTTGATTTCGTCGATGATTAAAGTCCGCGGCGTGTCGTCGGCTTCGCTTTGACCGAAGTGAATGCTGTGCAGTTCACTCGGCTGAAACGCATGTATGGATGCAGTAGGAAGATCGCTTAGCGGAAGCCGTATCTGAACCCATCGTTTAGCGGGCACATCGCCGGTGATGCCGTCCAGTTTCACCGGAGCGGTGAAGTCGTGCTCCTCATCTTCCAACTGAATGAAGGGCAAGTCGGCGGCGGGAATCACTTCCGGCGAATAGCACCACATGTAGAGTGTGTCACCGCGAAAATCCATGGGCCGATTACGCATGCTGACCACGCGTATTTCAGTCTCCCAACTGCCTCCATGCACCGAGCGCCACTGCAAGCGCAATGCATTGGGAGGGGTGAAGAAATTCTTCTTTTCTACCGGCAATGCGCCGGAGAGTAACGCCACGGTGCTGGGAAATACGGATCTTCCACTGCTGTAGTAGTAGTAGTCGGGAGTGATGCTGTTGTCGAAGACAACGTGGTTGTAATAATCCGTAGCCGTAGCCGCGAAAGAAGGAACGGAGGTCGAGATTGAGGTCGCGAAACAGAAAAACAAAGAAAGCAAACGCGCCGCACGAATTATTCGTGGGCTGCGAGAGAGAACTTTGCGGCGGTCCAACTCTCTGTTCCCCTCACTGAATACAGGGTTGAAGAATTTTATTCGACACCATCCTGAAAAATGTTGGCAGACAAAACGGCCACGTTGCCTATAAATGCCGTCGATCAAGGATAAACGAGCCTCGCCGAATAAGACAGATTACCGGTAGTCACTTGGTTATAGCCCTCCTCGACGCCGTGATGAAATGAAGTGAAAATGGCAGGATGTGGTGGCGCAGAAGTTCTAGATGGCGCGAGTAGAACCTCGCATGACCAGGTGCGTAGGAATGGTTAGTTCGGCATTAGGGTCATTTTCCTTATGGATGAGGGCATCAAGCGCGGCGAATGCTAAGGTCGCGAGTTGCGTCCGCGAGAGAATCACCGTGGTGAGCGGCGGTTGGGTGAGGTGTGCGAAAGAAATGTCGTCGAAACCGATTAACGACAGGTCGCCTGGAACCCGCAGGCCGGCTTCGTGAATGGCTCCCAGAGCGCCGATCGCCGTGAGGTCGTTGGATGCGATGACCGCCGTGGGACGATGAGGGAGTTTCAAGAGGCTTCGCATAGCCATGGCGCCGCCTTCAATGCGGTGATTGCCTTTTTCAACCAGCGTCGCATCAAAAAGACCGCGCGATTTCATTCCTGAAACGAAGGCGTCGTGGCGTATGCGGGCGGATTCCAGATTCATGGGGCCGGTGATGAAAGCGATGCGCCGGTGGTTCAGCGAAACCAAATGTTGAACCGCTTCGCGAATGCCCTGGGCATAGTCGACGCGGATGTTGGCGCAGTAGGGGCCGGGCTTGCCGGTATCCATGAACACGGTGGGAATATTTCGGCGAGTCAGTTCGACCATGAGCGCCGGATCACCCTCCGAAGTCATGATGGCAACGCCATCTACTTTGCGCTCCACCATGCGGCGGATGCAGCCCGCCATGCGCTTGGGATTGTAATCGGTGTTGCCGATGATGACTTCCTTCCCCCGCTGCACCGCCTGGTCTTCAAAACTTTTTACCAGGTCGGGGAAAAAAGGATTGGTGATGTCGGAAATAATCAGGCCCAGGATTCGGCTTCGCCCGGACACCAGAGTGCGCGCGTGGGTGTTGGGGAAAAAATTGAGTTCTTCAATTGCCTTGCGAACTTTTGCGGCAGTGGCAGGCTTTACCTTCTCGGAGTCATTGATCGTACGGGAGACAGTCGCGGTGGAAACCTTGGCTCTTTTTGCGACCTCTTTTATGTTCATGCGAACCTGCGGCCGCGTCTGCGGGAGAAAAGCGTAATTGTACAACGATTTTGCGGAGACAGAAGAGCGCTCTCGCAGCGGTCGGTGCGAAATCGAATACATGTATGGCTGACCTGGAATCAGGCGGTTCCCGCGTTGGTAAAAGCTTCCAGGGCGTCGGAAATGGTGGGAAACATCAGGAAGACAGGCTCGACGCGAGTAATTTCGAAAACTTTCAGGACGCGTGGATTCACCCCGATCAGGGCGACGCGGCGGCCGGCTTTTTGGCAGGAAGTGTAGGCGCTGACCAGCGACCCAAGACCGGAGGAATCGAGATAGGGCACGCCGCTGAAATCCAGAATCATAGTGGGCGCGTTCTCGCGGCGGACGGCGTTGAGGAACGGAGCGACGTTCTCGAGCGTGAGCGGGCCGTGCAGACTCAACACTCCGCGATCCACGTGTTCGACTTGGAGCGGCTCCGAGGCCATAGGGCAACGATTCTAGGCTTAGTGGCGTTCAGGGATCAAGGCGGGAACACGCAATGGTTCCCTGTACCGTTCGAAGGGCTCCCGTCGGCGCGCGAAATCACTTCCGCTTGCGCGCCGGGTGACCCCGGATCTGGTCGAAATTAGCCGGTGCGGCGGTTGAGGACGTTCAGGATTTCGCGCAAGCCTTGCCGGATGTGCTGCAGCTCGGCGGTCGAGTGGGTCGGGAACGGAATAGTGGACTGAGACTTATCGGCCTTGATTTCCGCGCGCAATTGCTGGCGGGCTCCGGAGATCGTGAACCCTTTTTCGTAGAGCAGTTGCTTGATGCGCAGCACGCTTTCGACGTTGCGGCGGCGGTACATGCGCTGGCCGGTGCTGCTTTTGACCGGCTTAAGTTGCGTGAACTCCGTCTCCCAGAAACGAAGCACATATGCCGGCAGGCGGCATAACGTCGCCACTTCGCCGATGCGGAAGTAGAGCTTGTCGGGAATCAGGATTTCTTCGGAAGAAGAAGATGAAGAAGACTTGCTCTTGCCCGCGTTCGATTTTTTCGCGCTCATCTTTGTCGTTCTATGTCTGCCGTTTTGTTTGCCTTGAGCCTTTTAGAATCGAATTCTTCCGTCATCGAATCTTCCTACACCCGGCAGCATCGGTTGGTCTTGTTATTTTGACACAGCTTCGCGGTCCATCCGTCAACTTTTCTTGTCCTTCGCTGCATCTCTTGCCCGTTCGTGTACCGAAAACAGGAAAGCCTCTTAAGAGGTGCTTCTCTCAAGAGGCCGGTTGCAAAACTGGCGGGATATTTCCCGCTGGCGGTTAGTGTTTCTTCTTTTTTGCTTTTTTCTTGGTTGCCATTGAATCCTCCGTGAACGTTTTCCCCCTTGCGAGGTGGATACAGTTTGCAGGGCCCCTTAAAGCTTGAAAAGCTGACCCTACTGGTAGAGGCGTCAGCCCTACTACTCCAAGATATTGGGGCAGGTTTGTAGCGTTGTCAACGAAATTCTTTAGCCGGTTGCAAAAAGAAGCATTGGATAATCAGCCGGTCAGGTTTCAGCATTCTGCGCTTGACGCTCGTTCCCCACTCCAGTTCTCAGTTCTTCGTTCCCAGTTTCCCTGTAACCGGAAAGTTGTCTAACAGCTCTGTCTGAACGGATTGCGGCTGAATACTGAAGACTCACGTAGTACACTGCGCCGAATGGCTCCCGTGGGGAGCGGAAGGGATTTCCAATGCATATCGTGAAATCGGTAGGGGTGCTCTCGATAGCAAAAATTATGGGACTCATTTACGCCTGCATGGGACTGATTTTTGCGCCGCTGTTTTTGCTGTTCGGCATGATCGGATCGCTGGTGGGTCAGAATAAGAATCCATTTGCCGGCATGGTGGGCGTTGTTTTAGCTGTACTGATGCCGGTGATGTATGGTGCGATGGGATTTATCGTGGGAGCAATTGGCGCGCTGCTTTACAACCTGTTCGCGAAATTGGTGGGCGGCTTCGAATTGGAACTGGAAGTGCGGCCGCAGACCCTGGTTGCGCCTTATCCTCTGGTACCGCCACCAACCGCTGCGATTTAAGGAGATGAGGAAACGATGCCGTCCGACATTGCCCAACATTATCTTGAAGAAGCTAGGCGCCAGTTTCGCGGCCATAAACATTTGGCCGAAGGCGCAATGGCGCAACTGGAAGACAGGAATTTTTTCGTGATGCTCGATGCGGAAGCGAATTCGGTTGCGGTGGTAATCAAGCACATGGCGGGCAATATGCGCTCGCGCTTCGCCAACTTCCTCACAAGCGATGGAGAAAAGCCCAACCGGTTTCGCGACCAGGAATTCGAGCCCAGCGCCGACACTACACGAGCCGATGTGATGAAAATGTGGGAGGAGGGATGGGCATGTGTGTTTGCGGCTCTTGAGACTCTCAAGGCCGAAGACGTTATGAGCACGGTAACCATCCGGGGAGAGTCACACACGGTGCTACAGGCCATCAACCGGCAGATTGCGCACTACGCTTATCACACGGGGCAGATTGTGTTTCTGGCCAAGCATCTGCGTTCGGAAGAATGGAAGTCGTTGAGCATTCCGCGGGGAAAATCAGAAGAGTTTAAGAAGGCTCCGCCGCAATCCGATAGAGGGCTTCCGGTTCAGAAATGATCGACGTGGGCACCGCGAGAGGGTAGTCGTTACGGGGTGCTAAAATGAAGCGTTTTGTGCTTTGATGGGAATTCATAAGGTGTTTTGATGCCCTCTTCGATGCTCGCAGTGGTTAAGCCGGAAGCCGCACCCGGCGCGGATGTGCGCGAAGTAAAGATTCCCGCGTTTGGCCGCAGAGACGTTCTCGTGAAGGTAAAGGCCGCCTCCATCTGTGGAACCGATCTGCACATCTACAACTGGGACCGATGGGCGCAGAACCGGATCCACCCGCCGCTGATTCCCGGCCACGAGTTTTGCGGCGAGGTTGCCGCCTTCGGCGATGAAGTTACTAGCGTAAAGGAAGGCGATTTTGTTTCCGCCGAAATGCACGTAGCTTGCGGCAAGTGCCTGCAATGCCGCACTGGCGAAGCGCACATTTGCCAGAACGTGAAGATCATCGGAGTCGACACGGACGGCGCGTTTGCCGAATACGTGGTCATCCCCGAGTCGAATATCTGGAAGCTCGATCCCGCAATTCCTTTGGAGTACGCTTCGATCCTCGATCCGCTAGGCAACGCAGTGCATACCGTGCTTGCAGGAGAGATCGCAGCCAAAAGCGTCGCCATTACCGGCTGCGGGCCTATCGGATTATTCGCCATCGCAGTGGCCCGGGCCGTCGGTGCGACTTCGGTGTTCGCCATTGAAGTGAATGAGCATCGCGCCGGCATCGCGCGGCAAATGAAAGCCGACTACGTCCTCAACCCGGCGAAGGAAGATGTGCGCGCCATCGTGGCCGAGAAGACCGGCGGACTCGGCGTTGATGTTGTGCTGGAAATGGCAGGGCATCCCGATTCCATTCGCACCGCATTTGACATCGTACGGCGTGGCGGCAGAATTTCCCTTCTCGGGCTCACATCAAAACCCGTCTCGCTGAATTTTTCCGAAGACATCATTTTCAAGGGCATCACCGTGCAAGGCATCAATGGGCGACGGATGTACCAGACCTGGTATCAAATGACCGCGCTGCTAAAGGCCGGCAAACTCGATCTCCATCCTGTAATCACTGATCGCATCCCAATCAGAGATTTTTCAAAAGCCATGGAGCGGTTGAAAACCGGCGAAGCCAGTAAAATTCTGATCTATCCCAATGGAGTCAGATAGCGGGTGTGGCGCGGGCGCCTCGCCCGCGAACGTTTGGAACAGCCCCCTCCGGTTTTCGTTTCCTGTGACATTCATCACAGACTCGCAATTGGCGCCTCGGCTATTCAGATAACGAGAAGCAGAGCCTCAGCGCGAGACGGTAAAATAAACTTGCGTAGTTCCGCGGATGGATTTATGGCCCTCGACGGATTTGTTCGATGCACCTGCGTGCGGGATGGCAAGGCCAAGCCGCATCCATTTCCCGAAAAAATGACCTTTGATGAGGCCAACGAGCCGATCCTGATCGGCGATGCCTCCGACGAAGAATGGGAGGCGCATGATGTGTGGCTGGAAGACTGCTGCGAGCACGGCGGATTCCTGATTTCCGAATTCCTGGGCAACATTACGCGGGTGCAAAATCTGCGCGGCTTTCTGCGCGGGCTGCAAGGCACGCCGGGGCCAAAATTTCCCATCCTGCTGGAAGAAGTTCTCTATGACGGGACGCACACTGGAGACTGGGTTCCGAAAGAGCACACAGCGGCGCTGGCGCAGGAAGTTGATACCGTGTTGCAATCGATCGACATCCTCTCGGAATCGGAGAAAGAATTTTTCGGCGCCATGAAGCGGCTGTGCGCGGCCAGTGTGGAGACGGGCAATCCGATTTTGTTTTAACCGAGAACTTGGCCGCGGATGTTCACGGATTTCGCGGATTTACACTGATCAAACAATTCTTGATTCTCCTCGCGCGTTGCCATTTTCCTTCCCGCTGCCAACCTATTAGACTCACTCTGGCTCTTAATCCGTGTAAATCCGCAAGATCCCCGGCGAGGTTTTATGACGACCGCAACCCGCAGTAATCCGCTTTCCTATCTGACCAATGAACTCAACGAGCTGAAAAAAAAAGGCACGCACTTCAAACTGCGCGTGCTTGACGATGAGCAGGCCGCCGTCTGCACGTTCGACGGCAAGAAAGTCATCAATCTCGCTTCGAACAACTATCTAGGCCTGACGACGCACCCCAAGCTGCGCGAGGCGGCGCTGGAAGCGACTCGCAAATACGGAGTGGGATCGGGCGCGGTGCGTACCATTGCCGGCACCATGAAGATCCACATGGAACTGGAGGATAAAATTGCGCGCTTCAAGAATGTCGAGGCATGCGTAGTTTTCCAGTCGGGCTTTGCGGCCAATGCGGGAACAGTCTCGGCGGTGCTGGGCAAAGAAGACTTCATCATCTCGGATGCGCTGAATCACGCTTCGATCATCGACGGTGCTCGTCTTTCAAAGGCAAGGATTCTGGTGTTTCGCCATAAAGATATTGCGCACGCGGAAGAGCAACTGGCCAGTGTGAAGGACGCTGCCGGCAAGAAATTGTTGATCACCGACGGCGTTTTTTCCATGGACGGCGACATCGGGCCGCTGCCCGCGCTGTGCGATCTGGCAGAAAAATACGGCGCCATCATGATGGTGGATGATGCCCACGCTTCCGGCGTGCTGGGGCGCAACGGACGCGGCACAGTCGATCACTTCAACGTGCATGGGCGCGTGGATATTCAGGTTGGCACGTTGTCGAAGGCGATCGGCGCGCTCGGGGGATATGTTTGCGGGACGCGCGATCTCATTGATTTTCTCTACCACCGGGCGCGGCCGTTTTTGTTTTCCACTTCACATCCGCCGTCGGTGGCAGCAACGTGCATTGCCGCTTTCGATGTCCTCGAGAACGAACCGGAACGCATGGAAAGACTCTGGGAGAACACGCGATTTTGGAAGAAAGAACTGGGACTGCTGGGATTCGACATCGGCGGGCGTACCACTCCGGCCAGCGAAACTCCGATTACGCCAATCATTATCGGCGACGGCAAACTGACCATGGATTTCTCGCGTGAATTATTTAAAGAAGGAGTACTGGGCACGGGCATCGCATTCCCCACGGTGCCGGAGGGTAAAGCTCGCATTCGGACCATCATGACGGCGACGCACACGAAGGACGAGTTGGAGCAGGCGCTGAAGGTGTTGGGCAGGGTGGGGACGAGGATGGGGATCTTGGGCTGAGGGCCAGGCGTCCTCGAAATTCACTGCGCAGCCGTCGCCAACCGTCGGCGGACAATCTGTTTGTTGTTCTGGGGAAATCTGGCTTTGGCTTCGATTCCCAGACGCCCGGCGTAGAAGAGCAACTTATCCACGCTTTTATTGGCGATTTTTCCATTGAGCAATTCGCTGACGCGTGGCTGAGGTTCCGCCAGGATTACCTGCAATTGTTTTTGCGAATACTTCCGCGCGTGCTTCAGGATGGCTTGGTATAGGTCTGCCTTGAACTTCAAGATCGCGGCCTGCTCGCGTGAAAACCCCAAATCGTCAAGCACGTTGCCCCGCGTTACGTGAGTTGGCTTATTAGCGCCTGCCATGCTTTTTCTCCTCGATCATCCTTGCCCGGACGGCCCTCAGCCGCAGCCGGGCGGTGTTGATTTCCTTCAGGGCTGTTTCGCGGCTTTTCTTTTCAAAACAGTGCAGCACATGGATCACGCCACGGACTCTCGACAGATAAATCACGCGATACCAAGCCCGTTCGTCCTGATCCCGCAATTCGAAGACTCCCGGTCCGATGGACCCATCGGCCGGTAGTCCGGCGGTTGTTGTCCCTTTTGCAACAAACGCAGCCCAAATCCCAAGTTAGATTTGGGCACGTCTGGAAACGAACTTATCACTTCCTTGGAATCGCCCTCCCAAGCGATCGCGGCGTCGATTGGATCGAGCGAATCCATCCATCACCCAACCAGTCTAGCATTCGCTGACCAATAAATATACATCTAGATGTATATTTGCCGCCCTGATGCGCGGCCCCGTCAGTCCGCGCGGTAGACAATTTTCCCGCCCACGATCGCCGCCACAACTTTCCCTGTAAACTGCCAGCCGTCGAAAGGCGTGTTGTGCGACAACGACCGCGACTTAGCGGCCTCGAATGTCCAGCGCTTCTTGGGATCGAAGATGGTTACGTCGGCGTGATTGCCTTTAGCCAGCGAGCCGCGGCCGCGGAGGTCGAAAACGCGCGCCGGTCCAACAGTGAAAAGCTCCACGATGCGGGTCAGCGGAATTTTTTGTTCGCGGTGAAGTTTGGTGATCGCCAATCCCAGCGCCGTTTCGAGCCCGGTGATCCCGAAAGACGCGCGCTCGAATTCGACTTGCTTTTCATGCAGAGAGTGCGGGGCGTGATCGGTGGCGATGGCATCGACGGTGCCATCGGCCAGCGCCACCAGGATCGCTTCGCGATCGGTTGCCGAGCGGAGCGGAGGATTCATCTTGAAATTGGTGTCGTATTCGCCCACGTTTTCATCGAGCAGTGTGAAGTGGTGCGGGGTTACTTCGCAGGTGACGCGGGCTTTGGCGCGCTTGCCGCGGCGCACGGCCTTGAGCGCATCCGACGTCGAAAGATGCGCAACGTGCAAGCGCGACTCGCGAATCTGCTGGGCAAGTGTTACATCGCGGTCGACAATCGCCGATTCCGCGGCGGCGGGCATGGCGCGAAGCCCAAGGCGAAAGCTGGTGGGACCTTCGTTCATCGAGCAGTTTTCCGTCATGCGCGTGTCTTCCGCGTGCTGCACCACGGGGAAATTCAACTCGGCTCCGAGACGCAGAGCCATGCGCATAATGTCATCGTCGAGGATGGGCTTGCCATCGTCGGTCACTGCGACGGCTCCGGCGCGCTGAAGCGCGGCGAAGTCGGTAAGGGCTGAGCCGCGGCTGCCGCGCGTAGCTGCGGCAATGGGAAATACGTTGACCACAGCGCCGCGCTCGGGACTCCGCAGCCAACCCACCCACTCGGCGGTATCAACCACTGGAGTCGTGTTCGGCATGGTGCAAACAGAGGTGAAACCTCCGGCAGCGGCGGCGGCCGTGCCGGTAGCGATGGTTTCTTTGTAACTCTGTCCGGGCTCGCGCAGATGAACGTGCAGGTCGATGAAACCGGGTGAGACGATGAGGCCGCGAGCATCGAATTTTTCGTCCGCCCCGCCGCGAACCTTGCCTGGCAGCGCGACTTCGGCGACATGGCCTTCGCGCAGAAGAATGTCCATCGGCGTGTTGATCTTCGCCGCGGGATCGATAAGATGCCCGCCTTTGATCAGCAGGCTTGGCATCTCTCGCTTTTGAGTCTTAGCACTTAGCATTCAGCACTCAGCCCTGATAGATATCGGCGGAAGAAAATCCGTGTGGGATCCGCGAAAATCCGTGCTCATTTCGTTTTTCCCAGTGCCCGCGCCAAAATCGCCATCCGCGTCGGCACGCCGTTGTGCACTTCATCGACGATTACCGATTGCGGGCCGTCGGCTACTTCCGCGGTCAATTCCAGCCCGCGGATGATGGGTCCTGGATGCATCAGAATGGCATCACGCTTGGCCAGTTTCAAACGTGCGGTCGTCATCTGATAGCGCGCGATATAGTCCTGCAATCGGATCTTTTGTCCCGCGAGTCTTTCTTTTTGCACGCGCAAGAGCATGATGACATCCGTTCCACGCAAGGCTTCTTCGATGTGACGCGTCACTCGCAAGCCAGGGGCAAGCGTTGTGGCAACCTCCGGCACAAAGTCGGGCGGTCCGCAGAGGGTAATCTTGACCCCAAACTTGGTCAGCAAATGACATGCGCTTCGGGCGACGCGGCTGTGATAAATATCGCCGATGATGGCGGCGTGCAGTCCGCGGAATGACTTCTTATGCTTCAGAATGGTGAACGCATCGAGCAGCGCTTGCGACGGGTGCTCATGCATGCCGTCCCCGGCGTTGATGATGGGAATATCCAGATGCTGCGCCATCAGGTGCGGAGCGCCGGCCGAGGGATGGCGGATAACAATCGCGTCGGCGCCTACGGCGCGAAGAGTATAGCCGGTATCGAGAAGCGATTCGCCCTTTTCAATGCTCGATCCCAAGGATTGCACGAGCGTAGTGACAGCACCCAATGATTTGGCCGCGAATTCGAAGGAAGAACGAGTGCGGGTGGAAGCTTCATAAAACAGAAGCACGATCCGCTTGCCGCGCAGCAGCGGCCGCGCCTTCAGCGGGTTCATGCGGCGGGCCAGTTTGAGCAGGCCCATGATTTCATTCGCTTCCAGGTGCTCGATCCCCAGTAGCGAACCGCGTGCGGGCGTATTCATCGGTCGAAGTTAGGAACGCTGAATCATACGCGGGGCGCAGCGCCACGGCAAGGGCCTGCCACGGCGGGCAGGCCGGCGGCCAAAAATACCCCCGCGCTCAGCATGTTGGCATATCGCTTTATCGTCGGAGCAGAAGCACCCACTTGCAGCCAGCACGGCAGGTTCCCAATCGATTCAGCGATGCAACTCACACCGGAGAAATTTCTGATCAGCCCAGGGCCTGTGGCTCGGCTTGGCAATCGCTGCGGCGTTCCGTGCCGCGGCAATCCTGCGTGCGGCATTACCAGGAGCCGGTCTGACCGGGCAGCAGTGGCTATTGCGAAATCGGCGGGTTCTTCCTCTCGTCGCTTACCTTATATCCCTCCGGCAATTCAAACAGCCGCGGATCAGGCTCGGCTGGCATCAGCTCTGTAATTGTAAAAGTCTGTTTTCCAGAGAACGGGCTGCTGCGCATCGACAACAGATTGATCCCCAGCTGCTCCGAGTGCCAGAATTCGCTTGCGCTGACCAGCGGGCGGTCGTTGCCCATGGTTCCGGGGCTGATCGTGGTCGTTTCGCGCGCGCCCACCGTGTCCAGGCCGGCAATATTCCGGCTTCCCAAATCTTCCCAGACCACCTCACCGCCATCGTCCGGAAGCTTATGAGAAGTCCCTTTGCGCATGGTTGCGGCCTCCAGGTCGCTGCTGAATTCGAAGTTCAGTAACTCGCAAATGTGTTTCTCGGTGCTGCGGTTGTAAAGCGTCCACTGCTTGGGGTCGGGAATCTGAATCCAGTTCATCTTCGATACGACTTTGCCGTCTTTCGGCACCAGCCACCGGCGTTCTTCGTAAATGCCCCCTGTGAATCGCGGGCAATGCGCCGTTGATTGGCGAACGTCATAGCCGCGCCATCGGCGGAATATTTAACCACCTCCGGCGCCAGCACCGCCGTGAAAGGTGCACGTGGGATCGGAGGAATGACGATGCTTTCCACCATCCCGCGCTTTCCGCCATCCTGCCCCGGAGAGGATGAATGCGCGGGCAACGTTTCGTGAATCTGCGCGAGGCAAAACAAACCGCTCAGTAGCAAAATTCCGCCAATCCCATTCCGCACGACAACACCCCCGCATTCGCCACGAATGCTACGCGCGATTCTTACGCAGGTCAAGGCTCCCCTTAGCACCCCGCAAGCGGCAAAAATGCACCCCGTCTCCGGGCACTTTCTGATCGGCCCGGGCCTTTGGCTCGGCTTGGCAATCGCTGCGGCGTTCCTCGCAGCGGCGGTCCGCGTGCGGCATTACTGGGAGCCGGTCTAAGCGGGCTGCAGTGCCCCAATACTCGCAAATATGTTTCTCCGTGCTGCGGTTGTAAAGCGTCCACTCCTTGGGGTCGGCAATCTGAATCCAGTTCATCTTCGATACGACTTTGCCGTCTTTCGGCACCAGCCACCGGCGTTCTTCGTAAATGCCCCCTGTGAATCGCGGGCAATGCGCCGTTGATTGGCGAACGTCATAGCCGCGCCATCGGCGGAATATTTAACCACCTCCGGCGCCAGCACCGCCGTGAAAGGTGCACGTGGGATCGGAGGAATGACGATGCTTTCCACCATCCCGCGCTTTCCGCCATCCTGCCCCGGAGAGGATGAATGCGCGGGCAACGTTTCGTGAATCTGCGCGAGGCAAAACAAACCGCTCAGTTGAAACACTCCGGCACATCGCGGGAGGCAAGAGGCACAAACCTAACTCACGGCTTTGTTCTGGAACTGCCGCAAGCCCACCAACAGCAACAGCGCGTCAAACGCGATCAATGCGATCACCACCGCCAGCAGGGGAAGATGAGAAAACTGCGGCACCAGAGTTCCCCGCAGTCCTTCGCTGGCGTAAACCAGAGGATTAATCAGCACAACTTTTTGCAGGATAGGAAATTTATCGAGCGCGCTCCAGGGGAAATAAGTGCAGCCAAAAAAGATCATCGGAGTGAGCACCAGGCTGAACATCAATCCAATATGCTGCTGGTCCATGCTGCAACCCAGAGCCAGCCCGCCGCAAGCCGAGAACAGCGACACCAGCACGATGATGCAGATGAACGTGAATGGAGATTTGAGGTCGAAAGGAATGGGATACAAAATCACCCAGGCCGCGGGAAGCACAACCAAACCCGCGACCACAGCCTGAATCGCACCCGCCAAAACTTTTTCAATCGCGACCCAGGAAATGTCCATAGGCGCGAGCAGCCGGTCTTCAATCTCACGCGTCCATTGAAATTCCGCGATCAGGGGCATGGCGACCGCCCACACTCCGGTGAAGACCATGCTGATGGCCATGATGCCGGGAATCAGCAGGCTTTTATATTTTTCAGGCATGTAGCCGCTGCGCACCATGACCTTGCCGAAGATGAAGACGAACATCAGCGGCTGCAGGAAAGTTTGGAACGTCAGAACCATGATGTTGCGCCGCGCCACCTGCGCGTCGCGGGCTAGCATGGCGAAAAATGTCTTCCAGTTCATTCCCGCAGGCTCCTTCCGGTGTGGTGCAGAAACAAGTTTTCCAGGCTGGGCTCGGAGATGTGAACGTCGTGCAACTCCACGCCGCCTGCGGCCGCGATGCTCGCAATCTCTGAGATGAGCTGTCCACCGCGGTCGGCGTAGACATCGGCGTTGCCGTTTTCATCGCTGGTGCGCACTTCGCGCACGCCCGCAATCGCCTGAAGCTTTTGCAGCAGCTCGGGAGAATGGCGTCCAAAGCGCAAGCGCAGCAAATATCCTCCGGGAACCGATTGCTTCAATTCGGTGGGCGTACCCAGCGCAATCTTTTCCCCGTGATCGATGATGGCGATGCGATCGGCCAGGGCGTCTGCCTCCTCCATGTAGTGCGTAGTCAGCAGGATGGTTTTACCCGTCTGGTTATATTCGCGAATGATTTCCCAGAGCAGCAACTTCGTCTGCGGATCGAGGCCGGCGCTGGGTTCGTCGAGAAACAAGACTTGCGGATCGTGCATCATGGCGCGGGCAATGGAAAGCCGCTGCATCATGCCGCCGGAAAATCCGCGTACCATCTGATCGGCGCGGTCGCGCAGCTTGAAGCGGTCGAGCAGCGTCTCGGCGCGGCTGGAACGCTCTTCGGAACTCAGCCCGAAATACGCTCCGTGAAAAAGCAGAATCTCGCGCGCGGTGAGAGAGAAATCAAGATTAGGACGCTGCGCCACCACCCCGATCAGGCGTTTAACCGCGACTTGCTCTTTCCAGACGTCGTGCTCGCCGATCCAGGCCTGGCCGCTGGTCGGCCGCACCCGCGTGGTCAGGATACCGATGGTGGTCGATTTGCCCGCGCCGTTTGGCCCCAGCAAGCCGAAAATTTCGCCAGCGGAAATTTCCAGCGACAGCCCGTTAAGCGCGACGATCTCCGGTTTCGGCTGCTTCTCTTTTTTCCGCCTGCGGATTTTCCACCCGCCGGCCCTCGGCGCACCGGCGGACCAAACCCACCGCCGGCGGCAAGTGGCGGCGCCGAATGGTAGACCTTGCGCAAATCGCGTGTGCGAATTCCAACCATGCGTGTTCCTAAAACGCAGCCACTGCGGCTGCAAAAATGTTCCGGAAAGTATACTCGACAGCTTCGCGCCTACGCTTCGACGCCCAATTGTTTCTGAATCTGCTCGAGCGGTACGCCCTTGGTTTCCGGCACCATCGTCTTCACCCAAATCAGTTGCAACACCATCATGCCCGCAAAAAACGAGAACACATAACCGGGCGGAAACGACGCGACCATTCTCGGAAAGAATGTAGTGAGCAACGCCGCGAAAATCCAGTGCGTGAAACTGCCCAGGCTCTGGCCTTCGGCACGATGACGGTTAGGAAATATTTCGCCGATGAAGACCCAGATGACCGCACCCTGGCCAACCGCGTGAGCGGCGATGAAAGCGAAGATGCAAGCCGGCACGATGGAGTAATGCGTAGTGAAAAACGCCCACGCGACCAGGCCAAGCGATGCAATGTAGCCGAATGAGCCAATATAAAGAAGAGTGCGCCGGCCCAGGCGGTCAATCAGCCAGAGACCGACAAATGTGAAAACCAGGTTGGTGACGCCGATTCCGATCGATTGCAACAAGGCGGCTTTCGTGCCAAGGCCGGTCAGTTCGAATATGCGCGGTGCGAAATACAAAATCGCATTGATGCCCGACATTTGATTGAAAAAGGCAATCAGTATCGCCAGCAGAATCGGAGTGCGGAGGCGCCTCGTCCAGAAATGTCCAGACTCCGCCTGTTGCGACGATGCAGCTATGATTTCGTCCGCCTGGGCTGAGATTTCGGCTGGCGAAGCTTGCGGTTCGATTCGTTGCAGAACATGCAGGCCGCCTTCGCGATCGCCTTTGCGGCTCAGCAGCCAGCGTGGGCTTTCGGGCAGGCCGAAGCAGAATACCGCGTAGAGCAGCGAGGGAAACGCGGCCACACCCAGCATCCAGCGCCACGCATTCGGGCCAACGCCTGCGAGCAGCGCGTTCGACACAAAAGCGATAAGAATGCCGAAAACAATATTGAACTGGAACATGCCGGCAAGCCGGCCACGATACTTGGGCGGAGCGATCTCCGAGATATACATGGGCGCGACGACGGTCGAAATGCCGATGCCCAACCCGCCGATGACGCGGGCGACGATGAACATGGAAACATTCGTCGCCAAACCCGAGCCCACCGCGCCCAAAAAATAAAGAACGCCGATCCACAACAGCGTGGCTTTGCGCCCGAAGCGGTCGGCGGGCCAGCCCCCGATGAGCGAGCCAACCACGGTGCCGTACAGCGCCGAGGCCATGGCGATGCCGTGCAATCCGGGACTCAACCCCCACAACGCTTGAATCGTTTTTTCGGCGCCGGAAATAACGACCGTGTCGAAGCCGAAAAGAAATCCGGCAAGCGCGGAAGTGAGCGACCAGAAGAAGATGCGAGCGTTCATAGGGTGACGGACCTTAGACCTTGGACCTCGGCCAAACATCGAGCCCAAAATCTTGGACAGGGCCAGGGTCTAACCTCCAACGTCAGATTTTGGTTTCCAGCGGATATCCTTTCTCGCGCCAGTCGCGGATGCCGCCGTCCATCGAGATCACGTTTGTATAGCCCATCTTTTGTAAATTGTCCGCGGCCAGCGCGGACCGAAATCCGCCGCCGCAGTAAAGCACCATCTCGGTGTTAAGTTCTGGAACGCGCGCTTCGATGTCGCGCTCGATGATTCCCTTTCCCAGGTGAATTGCGCCGGGCAGATGATCCTTGGCGTATTCGCTTTCTTCGCGGACGTCGATGAGCAGGAATTTGCCTCCATGATCCATTCTGTTTTTTATTTTGTCGGTCGTCGTCTCGCGCACGCGAGTCTTCGCGTCGTCGACAATTTTTAAAAAACGCGGCGGATGCTGATGAGCCATGAGAACTCCTCCGTATCGGCGAACAACATCCTACCAAGCGCGGCAGGAATGTGCATTGTTCAGAGAGCAATAACCACCAAGGACACGAAGGTTCACGAAGTAGCCTATTTGTGTCCTTCGCCGAACGCCAACACGTCCGAGGCCGATGCCTTGCGGAGCGAAAGCCTCCACGAAGAATGGCCGCCTGTCTCTCTTCTGCGATCTCGCGGGGAATCGGAGGCTCGCAGCCTACAGATTCAAGGTCGGCGGCAGAAATCAATGTGGGGCGGGAAGCGCTTTTCAGCCTAGCCCATGGAACCGACAACAACAGCGATATCGATGTCAGCGTGGTGGAACTGCTGGCAGCCTTGGGTTCGGGGCCGGCAGTCTCTATAAAGACGTCTCACCATCAATTCAAGTTTTCGAAAATCCCCGCGGCTCCCATTCCGCCGCCCACGCACATCGTAACCATCCCGTAGCGTCCCTTGCGCCGCTTGAGTTCGCGAATCACCGTTGCCGTCAGCTTCGCTCCCGTGCATCCCAAAGGATGTCCCAGCGCAATCGCCCCGCCGCTGGGGTTAACCTTCTCCGGATCGAGTCCCGCTTCGCGAATCACGGCCAGCGACTGCGCCGCGAATGCTTCGTTCAACTCAATTACATCGATATCGGAAAGCTTCAGCGCCGCCATCTTGAGCGCTTTCGGAATGGCAAACACCGGTCCCAACCCCATTTCTTCCGGCTTGTACCCCGCCGTGGCGAAGGCCACATATCGCGCCAGCGGCCTGATGCCCAGCGCCTGAGCGCGCTCGGCAGACATCACCACCGCCGCCGCCCCTCCATCCGACATCTGCGAAGAATTTCCCGCCGTCACCGTTCCCTTGGCATGAAATGCCGGTTTCAGCGCCAACAAAGCTTCCAGAGAAGTATCGCCCCGCGGCCCTTCATCGACTTTGAAAACAATCTCCTGCTTCTTGGGCTTCGATCCATTCGGAGTGGTAAAACTCACGGGCACTGCCACGACTTCATCGTCAAACTTTCCCGCCTGGATCGCGGCCATGGCCTTCTGGTGGCTGCGTAGCGAAAATTCATCCGCCGCTTCGCGCGTAATCCCAAACCGCTGTGCCACGCGCTCCGCAGTCAGTCCCATATTCAAATATGCGTCAGGATAATGATCCACCAGCCAGGGATTCGGCGAAATTTTATGTCCGCCCATCGGGATCATCGACATCGATTCTGTCCCTCCAGCGACAATGACCTCCGCTCCGCCGCCCATAATGCGCTCTGCCGCCATGGCGATGGCCTGCAAGCCGGATGAGCAGAATCGATTGATAGTCAGCGCCGAGACTTCCACCGGCAGCCCCGCGCGCAACGAAGCGATGCGCGCCACATTCATTCCCTGTTCCGCCTCAGGCATGGCGCAGCCAAGAATCACATCTTCAATCTCTTTCGCGTCAAGCTGTGGCACACGCTCCAGCGCGCCTTTAATCGCTACCGCAGCCAATTCGTCGGGACGCGTCGCGCGCAGCGTACCCTTAAAAGCCCGCCCCACAGGCGTTCGCACGGAAGACGCAATAATGATTTCTCGCATACACTTACACCCCACTCAATTGTAGATCGCTGAGCGATAAGATTCTTCAGACCGGCCGGACCTTGCGCCAAGAAAAAACCAATCGGCAGAAGTCGAACATTGCAACCCTCATCACTTCCCCGGCGCAAAGAAGTAATAATCCGCCGTATAACTGCTCTTCGTCTCCGCGCCCTTATGCGCAGCATCGCATTGCTCCGTGGGCTTGCCGCCGTGGGTATGCACGCGCTGGATGTGAGTCACGTTGCTCAACTCTCCTTTGCCAGTATGTCCCACCACCTCCACCAGCAGCCACGGCACCGAATCCGCATCGAGAGAATCCACGTGCGCGACAGCCTTCCCCGTAACCGCGCTGCCATCTTTCAATGTCCACGTCGGCCCCACCGAGTGATGTCCAATGATTTTATTTTTCCGATCCTTCAACTCCGCGTCAGGCCCCTTCAAGGCCCAACTGAACTTCCCATCCGCACCCGCCTGGCAGGTATAAATCTGCTCCCCGGTCGCGTGCGTGAATAAAACGACCTGCTCGCCCGCCGGCACTTGAATCGCATCCGGCACATCCGGAGCCGACTCCTGCGCCGGCGCATCCTTCTGCCCATAAACCAGAGCCGTTCCCAGCACCGCTCCGGCCACCACCGCAGCAATCTTCCAGAATCGTGACATGCCAAAAATTCTATCAGGCCCCAACCCTGTGTAACTCAGTAATACCTGTGCCCCTCAGGGCTAAAGATATTCGCCTTTTTTTTAATTTTTTTCACCAACCATGAGGGAACACGCCCGCAAACGTCGCCTTTATCAGTGAGCGGGAAATTACGGACGGCGAACTGAAGTTTATATCCCGGCAGGCTCGATTCACCCATAACGCCGTCCCACGATTCCCCGACTCAATTCTGAATTCATCCGAGGAGAAACTACCATGAAACGCATCGCATTCGTCTTCGCCGCAGCCCTGCTCGCCTGCTCGTCCTTGTGGGCACAGCAACCAACTCAGCAGCCAACCTTAACCTTCACCTTTCAGAACATCACCGATCCGCTGGATAAGTTCACGCAGTTGCTCGGCATCAACAAGGCCAACCTCATCGCCGGCTATCACGGCGCCAACACCAATCACGGCTTCACGCTGACTCTGCCCAGCACCTTCATGCCCGAGAATTATCCCAAGTCGGTGCAGACCCAGGTCATCGGAATCAACAACACCAATTCCACGGCTGGCTTCTATATCGATACCGCCGGTGTCACTCACGGCTTCGTCGATGTCGGCGGCAAGTACAGTACCGTCGATTTCCCCGGAACCACCTCCAACACGCTTAACAGCATCAACGACAATCTGCAGTCTGCTGGCTTCTATAACGACGCCGCCGGCAACTCCCATCCCTACATCTACTCGGAAAACGGCGGCGGCGTGTTCGAGGAACTGGTTCTTCCCGGAACCTCCAACGCTCAAGCCACCGGAATCAACAATGCGGGAACGATTGTCGGCCTGTACTTTGACAGCAACAACGTCGAACATGGCTGGGAACTTAGCGCCGGAAAATTCACCAAACTTAACTACCCTGAGAGCACGTCCACCCAGGCTCTCGGCATCAACAACAAAGGCGCCATCGTAGGCTCCTACACCGACGCTGCAGGCGCCATGCACGGATTCGAACTCTCCGGCGGCACCTGGACCTCGATTGACGATCCCGATGGAGTCGGCATCACCCTGGTCAACGGCATCAACGACAACGGCCTGATCGTCGGCTTCTTCGTGGTCTCGTCGACCGTCAACACCGGCTTCGTTGGCACTCCGTAGTGGCAACCGCACCGCAAGCACGCAGCAAAATCCGCGCCCCGAAGCCCAAACCAGGGTTCCGGGCGCGGTTGTTTCTTGGGCGTGAGGTTCTTACGTCGAATACTCCCCCTGGGTTGCCCCGCGTCTCGCTGCCCGCGCACGACCGGGAAAATCAGCTGTTAAGCTACAGTCCGATTGTCGGGAGAAGTAGAATCTTCGAGAACAACCGCGAGTCGCCCGAACCTGAACCATGCACCTGCACAAAAATGTTGACTTCGAAGAGGTCACCGCAATTTTCTTGCGGGAAAACCCCGTTGGAACAGGGAGCAACGAATGGGCCTTCAGCGCGATTCAAGCAGCAAACCGGCAGTTTGCCAGCTGGGCACAGACGACGCTAACGCTCGAGGATATCTTGGCCATTATGCTCCCGCACCACCTCCATGACGGACTGGAGATCGTGCCGCCCCGCTGCGCAACTGTTGCCCAGGCAATCGAGAACCTTAAATTGTTCCCTGCGTCATGTGCCTGCTCCAGCCGGATTGATGCGCTATCGACCAAGCCAGGGTCCATTATTTTCCTGAGCACCGCGCCCGTAAATCATCCAGACTACCAAGGTCTGCTTTACCGAAACCATAAAGGCCTTACCCATCTAGACGGACTGCATCGTCTAATCGCATGGGGACGGCTGGGGAAGTCGGGGATTGTGGCCTACATTGCAGGCCTAGCAACCCCTCAGATCGACTAATCGACGAAGTACAGTCACTGCATCAAAAAACCAGCATCTGATCGCGAGCCCCAGAGCCGCTTCAATTCCGCAGCGTCTTCCCCGTCTTCAGCGTGTACTGAATCCGCTCCTGCGTCTTCTTCTCGCCGCAAAGCGATTTAAACCCTTCCCGCTCCAGATCGAGAACATACTGCTCGCTGATCGGCGTTCCCGGTGTCACATTTCCACCGCACAACACTTCGGCAATCTTGTGTCCGAGTTTCACTTCGTAATCGGTGATGTAGTCGCCCTGGCGCATGAGATGCACGCCCATCCTGAGCGCGGCCAGAAGATTTTCCCCCGGCGCAGGAATGTTTGTGCGCGGAACCGGAGGCTCATATCCGGCACGCACCAGCTCCAGCGCACGCGCCTTGGCATCCGACAATACGCGCTCGCGGTTCATCGTGATGCGATCACTGCCGCTAAGAAATCCGAGCGCGAGCGCCTCATACGCCGAGGTTGCAACTTTGGCCGTGGCGATGGTTTCAAAGGCGCGCTTCATGGCTTCCATCATTTCCACCGAACCCGCCAGCGCTTCCGCGGAAGTTGTTCCACGCGCTGTCGCCGCCGTGTCGACCGCTCGCAGCAGCATCTCTTTGCAGCCACCGCCGCCAGGAAGCAGTCCAACTCCAACCTCCACCAGCCCCGTATACAACTCCGCATGTGGCTGCCGCGCCGCGGCGTGCAAAGAAATTTCCGTTCCCCCGCCCAGGCACAACCCAAACGCCCCGACTACCACGGGTTTCGGCGAGAACTTAATCGCCTGCGTCATTCCCTGGAATTGCCGAATGGCCAAATCAACTTCGTCCCACTCTTCTTCCTGCACGCTCATGAGCAGCAGCATGAGATTCGCGCCCACGGAGAAATTCGTCGCGTCGTTCGTGATGACGAACGCGTCAAAGTTATCTCCCGGCCCGCCGGGTTTGAGCGCCTGCGTAATCAGAGTGATGATGTCAGCTCCCAGCGAATTCATCTTTGAATGAAACTCAATGCAACCCACGCCATCGCCAATGTCGACGATGGATGCGCCGGAATTCTTCTTGACCACCCCGTTCGATTTCTTCGCGACGGTCACCGACCAAACCCCCACAGGAACCTGCACCGGCTCCCAGCTTTCAGTTGCGAGATCCCAATATTTACGTCCCGCCGGCGACTTCGCGTCGTCGATGTACCAGCCTTTGTGCCCGGCCGCAAGCAGCCGTTCCACATTCGCAGCCACAGGGTTGCCTTCTTTTTTCATGCGCGCGACGGTCGCTTCAACGCCCGCCGCATCCCAAAGTTCAAAAGGGCCGAGTTCCCAGTTGAAGCCCAGCCGCATGGCGCGATCGATTTCCACGATGGACTTTGAAATTTCCGGAACGCGGTTGGCGGAGTAAGTCCATAACTCGGAGAGCGCCGACCACAGAAATGCTCCCGCCTTATCGCTTTTCTGCGGAGCACCGCCATCCAGGCCAAGCAGCATCCGCAGGCGCGCACCTGTATCTTCGATATTTTTCGCCATGTCGAGCGCGGCGAACTTCGGCTTCTGCCGCGGATGATATTCCAGCGTCTTCCAATCGAGAGCCTGACGCTCGTCTTCTTTGCCACCCTGAGCCTTGACCTTTTTATAAAAGCCGCCTTTAGTCTTATCGCCCAGCCATTTCTGCTGCAGCATTCGCGTGAAGAAATCGGGCAGGTGCAGATCGCTGCGTTCGTCACGAACGTTCGCAGTCATATTGCCAACGACGTGGCCGAGAATGTCCAGCCCCACCAGATCGATGGTGCGGAAGGTTGCCGATTTCGGCCAGCCCACCGCTTGTCCCGTCAGCGCGTCCACGTCCTCGATCGTGAGATCCATCTCCTGCATCAACCGCATGACATTCAATACCGAAAATGTTCCGATGCGGTTGCCGATGAAGTTGGGTGTGTCCTTGGCAATGACCACGCCCTTGCCCAGACGCACGTCGCAGAAGTGGGCGACTGCATCCATCGCCGCCTGGTCTGCGTCGGGTGTGGGAATAATTTCCAGCAGCCGCATGTAGCGCGGAGGGTTGAAGAAGTGCGTGCCGAACCAGCCCCAACGGAAATCAGCCGAGAATCCCTCCGCGATCTTGCCCACGGGAAGGCCGCTGGTGTTGGTGGTAACGATGGTGCCGGGTTTGCGAATGGCTTCGACTTTGCGCAACAGCGCGCGTTTCAGTTCCAGGTTCTCGACCACCGCTTCGATAACCCAGTCAACCTCGGCAATCTTCTTCAAGTCATCGTCAAAATTGCCGATGGTTACCAGGCGCGAGAGAGACGGCTCCATGAACGCCGCAGGCTTCGATTTCTTCGCGGCTTCCAGACCGGCGGCCGCAATCTTGTTTCGCGCCGGCCCGTCGGCGTCGGCAGGAACGATATCGAGCAAATAGCTGGGAACTCCTGCGTTGGCAAATTGTGCAGCGATGCGGGCGCCCATGGTTCCGGCGCCGAGAATGGCGACTTTATTGATGCGTTTCATGATCGAACTCCGTTATGAACAGCTCTGCCTGGGAACCGCAGGAAGAACGCGAAGCAACACAGACGGTCCACCGAGGCCATAACAAACATTTAATGGTAGTCGCCTTATGGAAGTTTATCCACGGCCCAGTCGTTGTGGCCGGTGTTGAGCACGATGATGTTGGCAAAGCGCCGCGGCGTCTTGTTCGGTGGAACGCTTAGCAGAACGATGGGGAATTCATACCGTCCGCGTCGCAGCCACTTGCCGCGCTCGATCTCGTAAGCGGCCGGAGCGGAATTGGAGAAGAGCCGTTCGAGCTGATCGCGCTTCGTCCTATTTTTGGCGTGGGTCGTCAGCATGACCGTGCCAGTTTCAATGTCTCCGCCTTGCCAGGCTTGCAAAAAGCGGTCTGCCGCCGCGAGCGCATGCGTATAGTCGCTGTCGCTCATGGAAGATTTTGCCGGAGCAGTTCTGATCGCCGCAGAAAGCGTGGAAGCATAAAGCACTGCAGCTGCAACGACTGAAAGCACAAAGCGAGTTGGCAGGACTGAGTTGGCAAAGATCGAATCGGCAAGGCTGAAACCGCAAAGATTGGTACGGCATGGAATTCATTATGCGGGAACTGAAGCCCGGCTTTGCCGGTCATGAACCAGTTCAGTACAGAGTTGCTGAAGCTCTGAGTCGCTAAAGCTCTGGATGCGCAGTTACATAAGCAAACGCTTGTCTGGCCATTTGCTTTTCCCCGCGATAAGCCAGCAGCGACGCAGCTTCCTCCAACTGCACCCAACGGGCGCGGGCAACTTCAATGCGCATGTCAGTCGAGATGTTGTTGATGCGTCCCGATTCGTAGCGCAGCAGATAGAAACTGACGATCTTGAACACGCGCTGTCGGTCGCCCCATGTGCGCACGTAGACGTATTTGATGTCGGCGAGTTTGGTGATGAGAGTAGCTGTGACGCCCGTTTCTTCGTGCACCTCGCGCAACGCCGTTTCCAGCGGCTTCTCCCCCGGATCGACCAAGCCCTTCGGCAGGGCTAAGACCGGTTTCAACTTAGCCCGCCGGAGTTTAGCCTTCCCGGCGCGGCGATTGGTTCGGGCTCGCTCGATGGCGGAGCCGCGGGCAACTCAATCGCCGCTATCCACCAGATTCCGCCGCGTTTGCGGAGTACTACTCCGCCAGCCGAGATTTCGCGCACCATACAGTTCGCAACTTATCAGGATTACACGTATCAGTCACTCGTAGTAATGGATTCCCGATGGGGTATTACCGGCTCCTAAGTAATAGCAGGCTGGCACCGATGTGCTCTACAGCCAGATGCGGGAATATGGCATCTTAGGATGCGTAGAACTGGCTTTGGATGCGGCAGGCGCGATGCCCGGCGAGTTTCGCCGAACCGGAGTGAGCAGTGAAGAGCCTGGGAAAAATCATCCGTTCGATGCAGGCGCTGGGACGGGAACTTTCCGGCAAAGCCCCGAACGAAGCCCAGCGCGTGCCCGCAATCGGCCTTGCGCTAGGTGGAGGATTTGCCCGCGGCATCGCTCACATTGGAGTCTTAAGAGTTCTTACGCAGGAAGATATCCCGGTGCGCGTGGTTGCCGGAACCAGCGTGGGCGCGCTCGTGGGCGCCGCATATTGCAGCGGGCTTTCCTGCGAAGAACTGGAAAAGCTTGCGCACTCGGTTCGCTTTACCACGTTTGCGCGCTGGACTCTTTCGCGTTACGGCTTCGCTTCCAATGACCGCATGGTTTCATTTCTCAACCGCACCTTAAAAGTAAAGACATTCGAAGAATTGCGCATTCCGCTGGGCGTCAGCGCGACGGATTTCAATACCGGCGAAGGTGTGGTCTTTCATTCCGGCCCTATTATCGACCCCGTCCGCGCCAGTTGCGCATATCCGGGAATGTTTTTGCCGGTAGAAATTCGCGGGCGCTATCTGGTCGATGGCATGTTGTCGCATCCGGTGCCCACGCGGCCGCTGCGGGAAATGGGCGCGGAGCGTGTGCTGGCCGTGCATTTGAAAGGCACATGGGCCAATGGCGGAGCGCCACGGCATCTGTTCGACGTAATCGGACAATCCTTCGCTATCGCGCAGGACGCCATGTCTTCGCTGTGGCGCAGCGCAGCGGATCTCGTGATCGAACCGGATGTCGCCGGCTTCGCTTATGACGACTTCAAGCGCGCCGATGATCTCATGCACGTAGGCGAAGTCGCCATGAGAGAAGCTCTGCCAGCCGTGCGCAAGTGGCTCGAAGGTCCGGCAGAAGTGGCGACTCCCGCGCAGGCGAAACCTGTCATAGTGAGACCTGCGCCCATGCCAGCGGACTAGCGAAAGCGAGGGACCACCATGGCGAAATTCCCCAGGAAATCCAAACGAGCTACAAAGTCCGGCGGTTCGAAAAAGAGCAGGAAGCCAACGGTCGCGGCTGCCGACGTTCCGGCTCGGCGGAAGAGTCTTGTTGAGTTTTTTCGCGAATCGCCGCTCGTCGGCGTCGAGATCGATTTAGAGCGCGATCGCAGCCCAGCGCGAGATGTGGATCTATTCTCGAAAGATTGAAGCCTCCTCGCAAATTCTCCTCCACGCATTTTCCACATGCCGCGCTTCGGTATTCGTCTGCCCGACGCAGAGCCGCAACGTGAACTTTCCATTCAGTTTCGTATGAGTCAAAAACAAATAGCCGCTGCGGTTTAGATTTTCCATGATTTGCTGGTTAATGGCGTCTCCGCCTTTGTGCCGGAAGCAGACTAGATTCAGCGGCGCCGGCGCGGCCAGTTCGAAGCGCGAATCGTTTCGCACCCAGTCTGCGAACTGTTGCGCCAATTCCACATGGCGGCGAATGTGGTGCTGCAAGCCTTCAATGCCGTAGTGGCGAATGACAAACCACAACTTCAGCGAGCGAAAGCGCCGGCCCAGCGGGAGTTGCCAGTTGCGGTAATCGATAACCGCTCCCGATTCGGTGGCCTGATTGCGCAGGTATTCCGGCAGGATGCTCAAGCTTCGAATCAGCGCACTGCGGTCCGCTACCCAGAAGCAATCGCAGTCGAAAGTCGTAAACATCCACTTGTGGGGATTGAAGCTGTAACTGTCAGCGAATTCGACTCCGTTTTGCAGGTGGCGGAATTCCGGGCACAGCACCGCGGTGCCCGACATGGCCGCATCCACGTGCAGCCAGAGATTATGTGCCTGCGCCACGCGCGCGACATCGGCAACGGGATCGAATGCGTTGGAAGACGTTGTGCCCATGGTGGCGCAAACGAAACAGGGGATGAAACCGGCACGCTTGTCGGCCTCGATTTGGTGGGTGAGAGCATCGGGACGCATGGCAAAATTCTCGTCAGCTTCAATCAAGCGCAGATTGTTTACGCCAAGCCCCGCGATCATAACGGCTTTTTCGATTGATGAATGCGTTTGCGTGGAAGCGTAAGCAGTGAGGCGTCCGTCGCAACCTTTGTGGTTGCTGGCGAAGTTGGTGGCGCGCTCGCGGGCAGCCAGCAGGGCGCAGAGAACGGCGCTGGATGCCGTATCTTGAATGACGCCGCCGCCCGTGCTCGAGGAAAGAAATCTTTCCGGCAGGCCCAGCATCGGCACGAGCCAGTCGAGCACATGAGTTTCGAGTTCAGTGCAGGCTGGACTTGTCGACCACAGCATCCCCTGCACGCCGAGCCCCGAAGAAAGCAGATCGCCCAGAATTCCTGGACCGGAAGAGTTGCTGGGAAAGTACGCAAAGAAATTCGGCGACTGCCAATGTGTAATGCCGGGAAGAATTAACTTCTCGACATCTTTCAGTAACGTCTCGAACGGTTCGCCCTGTGCCGGAGCCGCGGCGGGAAGGGAAGCACGAATCTCGCCCGGCTTGGCTTGCGAAAGCACCGGGAACGACTCGATGCGGACGCGATAATCGGCGATCCAGTCGACCACGGCATGGCCGTGACGGCGGAATTCTTCGGGCGTCATGTGGAAGGATTTTGAGTTGGACACGCGGTGAACCTCGGTTGCAACACAGGATCGTATCAAAGCTGGAGTTTGATTTCGCGTACGGAAAACTGTTGAGCACGAAAAACGCTAAGGTACACGAAGCAGTTCGATCACGATAGCTGACCGAAATACAGCCGCGTTTTGTAGGCAAAAGTTGCGCGATTATCCACTGCATGCTTTTCGAATATCCGCCGCAATTCCTGCAGCATGGGCGCGTGCCGGGGATGCTCCGGTCCCGGCGCATAAGACGATGACAACAAGCGGCCCTCGATTCCCGCGTAGTCGAATTCCTGATTCATGGGGAACGTTCGCTCCTGATACGGCGCGGGATCGAAGAATTCGTTAATCGCTTCGGTCGTGCGTTCGTGGCGAATTTCCTGGTAATCGGTGCCGTAAGTGAGCAGCAGTTGCTCGTAGTCGCGCAGGAATGGCGTCGTATCGGTGAGGCGCTCGTTCCACAGCAAGACCAGCCATCCGCCCGGCTTCAGAATTCGCACGAACTCCTGCCGCGACTGCTCGCGATGAACCAGTGCGCGGCCTGCGCAGCGGTCACAAAATCCATGCTGTGGTCGGGGAGGGTAATGGCTTCGGCAGCTGCTGCGACGCTGGTGAAGTTGGGAAAACGGACCAGAAGGCGCTCGGCCGCACGGCGCATTTCGGCGTTGGGCTCGACGCCAAATACAGGATTGCCATTTTCCAGCAACAGCCGCGTCCAGATGCCGGTGCCGGAGGCGATGTCGGCGATGCGATGCTCGCGCTTCAGGCCGCATTCCGACTTCAGCGTTTCCAAAACTTCGGGCGGATATCCTGGGCGATAGCGAACGTAATTTTCTACGCGATCGGAGAACCGGCTGGTAGCGTTGGATGCAGGCATGGAAGATCGAATGCGGCAGCGCAATTTCTTTCAACTTGCCAGAAATTCATTCTAACGGCGAAGTTCAAGGTTTTAAAGGTTTCGACGTTCCAAAGTGCCAAGATTTTCCGCATCTGGTCAGGGAGAGAATCCGCAATCTTGCAGCCTGGGAACTTTGAAACGTTGAAACCCTGAAACTTTGAAACTTCGCCCCAAGTGGTAACCTCCGCCCACGGCCCGGAGTGCGATACCATTTCAACAACTATGCGAGTGGTGATTAAAGTCGGCACCAGCCTTATCGCTCCCGGCGGACAGATCGACGCCAACCTGTTGCGGGCGATGGTGGATCAGTTCGATCTGCGGCACAATGAATATTTGATCGTCACTTCGGGCGCGATTGCGGCGGGCATGTCGGGCTTGGCGCTGCCCAAGCGGCCTACGGACGTCCCTGGCATGCAGGCTTGCGCGGCGGTGGGCCAGAGCAAGCTGATGCACACCTATGAACGGCTGTTTTTCGGCAAGAAAGTTGTCGCGCAGCTTCTGCTTTCCAGCGATGACTTTACGTCGCCCGTACGCTACCGCAATTTGCAGAATGCGCTGGCGGAGTTGCTGCGGCTGGGAGTCGTGCCGATTGTGAATGAAAATGACAGCGTGTGCGTTCGCGAACTGGAAGGCGCATTCGGCGATAACGACGAGTTGAGCGCGCTGCTGGCCACCGCGGTAAAAGCGGACTGGCTGCTGCTGCTCACCAACGTGGATGGGTTTCTAATTCCCAATGGACGCAAGAAGCCGAAGCTGCAACGCGTGGTGCGAAAGCTGACTCCGGCGCTGGAAGCGCAGTGCAACGGCAAGAGCACGCTGGGGCGCGGAGGCATGATCTCGAAATTGCGCGCCGCGAAAATCGCCAGCGAAGCGGGTGTGCACGTGGCGATTCGTGAATGGACGGCATCCGCATGGAATCGTGCTGGGCATGGAGCGAAAAATCGGAACATATTTCCCTCCGCAGGTAGGAAGCATGATGGCGACGACTGTTTCCGCGCATGTCCACGCAAGAGAAAATGCTGCGCGCCCGCGCGGCGGCGGCGAAACTCGCGCTGCTTTCCACGGACGAGAAGAACTCGCTGCTGCTGGCGATTGCGGATGCAATTGAATGCGCACGAAAAAGTAATCCTCTCGGCGAACCGCGAAGACATGGAAAGCTCCGGCCTCGAAGGCGCGATGCGCGACCGGCTGCTGCTGACTCCGGCGCGAATCAAAGAAATGGCGCGGGGAGTGCGCGATGTTGCAGCGCTTGCCCGATCCGATTGGCGAAACGCTGGCGGAGTGGACGCGACCGAACGGCCTGCGCTTTCGCAAGTTGCGAGTGCCGCTGGGCGTCATTGGCATCATCTACGAATCGCGGCCAAACGTTACGGTCGACACGGCTGTCCTGGCGCTGAAGACCGGCAATGCGATTGTGCTGCGCGGCGGCAAAGAAGCGGCGCAGAGCAATCAGCGGCTGGTGGAGATTCATGGCTGGCGTGCCCGGCGTTCCGGACGGTGCAATCGAATTTCTCGATTCGAGCACGCGGCAATCCGTACAGGAACTGATTAACGCTCGGGGACTGGTCGATGTAATCATTCCCCGCGGCGGCGCCGGACTGATCACATTTGTGACAGAGAATTCGACGGTTCCGGTTATCGAGACGGGCGCAGGGAACTGTCACATCTTTGTCGACGAGTCGGCCGATCTTCGACATGGCCGATGCGCATCGTGATCAACGCGAAGACGCAGCGGCCTTCGGTATGCAACGCGGCGGAAAAGTTGCTGGTGCATGAGAAGCATCGCGGCCGAATATATTCCGCGCATCGTGAAGAAGCTGATCGAGGCCGGAGTCGAAGTTCGCGGCGACGAGCAACTCGCGCCTGGCTGGCCGTGGCCTGAACGTTGGACCCGCTGCCGAACAAGAATGGTACGAAGAATATCTGCGGCTGTGCATGGCGATCGCGTCGTCGCCGATGTGGACGATGCGATCGCCCACATCAATCGTTACTCGACCAAGCACTCCGATTCCATCATTACGCGCGACGAAGCCAATGCCCGAACTTTCCTGCGCGGCGTCGATTCGGCGGCGGTCTACTGGAATGCCTCCACGCGCTTCACCGACGGCGCCGAATTCGGCTTCGGCGCCGAAATGGGCATCAGCACCCAGAAACTCCACTGCCGCGGCCCCTTCGCTCTGGCGGAACTGACTTCTTCGAAATACGAAATTGTTGGGACGGGGCAGGTGCGCTGACTCGCGGCGTTCTTGATCTCACGCCAAACCGGAACGCGCATCACGTCAAAGTGATGGTCGTAGGTCCAAACCCGCAAGCCCAAACGTGTCGCCAGACTCCGACGGTGCGTCAAACAAAGTGATTCGCTGATCCGTAAGCTTCTGAACTCTTGGCGAACGCCTGCCGGTAGTCCTCCGGGGTTGGATTGATGAAGACTGCATCCGTCATGTACGTGAGCCACGTCAGAAGCGGCCATTCTTGCCCAGGCGAAACAGTACGCAGTGAATAAGCCTCAAGCAGGATCGGGTAGGCAACGACTACCTCTCGCCCAGCGCGCGCCAGTTCCTTCAATTCCTCGACGCGCGCCGATGGTGCGTCGTCGCCCTCGTCGGCAGCCGCGTAAAGCGGACCCGTGTCCGCCAGCACTGCGCGAGTCATTTCTTGATTCCCGCGAGATAAGGTCGTGGTTTTCACTCACGTCACTGCGGCCGCTGTTCCCCAGGGGCGTGATCTTCAGAGGCCGTACGTTCGCAGAAATCCTCGTTCCCGCAGATATTCCCGCAGCGCCGCTTGCATCACGGTCGTGAGAGCGGGCGGCGCCTCTTGGGTTGCACATAATTGTCCACCGCCTCGGCCAGATCATCGGGAAAAGTCATCGTGGCTCGCTTCATGTATGCATTATAGCATCATTGGTGAACGTGGTGAAATTAAGAAGTTGGTGAATGCGCTGTTCAACATGCGGATGATCTGCGTCTGCGCTCGCAACACGTCCAATCCGGAGACACCGTCCTGTGCTACCTTACTAACTTTCACCACGGACCTCATGAGATCCTCTCCGCCGTACTGCTTTCATCAGCGATCCTGCTTTCCGGCGTATCGTCCCGATGACCAACAGCGAACGCCGTCGTCCAGCCGCCGGCCATTTTCGGCTTTCGCGACTCCGCCGCCGAAACCGCCGTCGAATCCCGCTTCCTTGCCGTGCCCGATCCCAAACTCGCCGAAGAGCATCTGCGCGTCCTGACGCAAGGCCCGCACATGGCCGGAACCATCGAAGACAAAGCCACCGCCGACTACGTCGCGCAGAAATTTCGCGACGCCGGGCTCGAAACCGAAATCGTCGAATACAAAGTCTGGATCAACTATCCCGCGGAAATCAGCGTCGACATGACCGCGCCGCGCAGGAGTGGAGATGCACGGCCCCACGCGCGAACACGTGAATGGCGATCCCTATCAGGACGATCCGCGCGTCGTGATGCCGTTCAATGGCATGTCGCCTTCGGGCGATGTTGAAGCCGATGTGGTCTACGCCAACTACGGCACGCCGGAAGATTTCGACAAGCTCGACAAGATGAAAATCGACGTGCGCGGAAAAATCGTGCTGGTGCGCTACGGACAGAATTTTCGCGGAGTAAAAGTATTTATCGCGCAAGAGCGCGGCGCGGCGGGCGTGATCATCTATTCCGATCCCTGCGGACGATGGCTGGCGCCGCGGCGACAAATATCCCGACGGCCCGTGGCGGCCCGATACCGGCGTGCAGCGCGGCTCGGTGGGATACATGTTCGAATTTCCCGGCGATCCCACCACGCCGGGAATCGCATCGCTCCCGTCGCTGCCCGAATCGCAACGCATTTCTCCGGAACAATCGGCGCAGATGCCGAAAATTCCGGTGACTCCGCTTTCGTATCACGATGCCTGGCCCATTCTGGAGCATCTGGGCGGCCCGGATTCGCCGCGCGAGTGGCAAGGCGCGCTGCCGTTTACTTATCACGTCGGCCCGGGCCCGTGCGAAGTGAAGATGCATCTGAAGCAGGACTATCAATTTCGCACGCTCTGGGATGTGATTGGCCGCGTGCGCGGAAGCGAATCTGCCCGACGAGTGGGTGGTCGCGGGCAATCATCGCGACGCGTGGGTCTTCGGCGCGGTCGACCCCAACAGCGGCACGGCGGCCATGCTGGAAGCGGTGCACGGCGTCGGCGAGCTGCTGAAGTCGGGATGGAAGCCGAAGCGCACGCTGGTTTTTGCAGTTGGGATGGCGAAGAAGAAGGCCTGATGGGCTCGACGGAGTGGGCGGAGCAGCACGAATCGGAGCTGGCGAATGCGCCGGCATATTTCAACATGGATGTGGCCGTCTCCGGACCGAAATTCGGCGCGTCCGCCGTGCCCAGCCTGAAGCAGTTCATGCGCGACGTGACCAAAGCCGTGCCCAGCCCGAAAGGCGGCACGGTCTACGAGGCGTGGCAGAAGCTCGATCAGCCGGGCGCCCTGCGACGCAGATCGCCCACCGAAGCCATCGGAGGCACACCGCACTCCGGCGCGCAGAGTCAACGCCGATGTTCCGGTTGGAGATTTGGGCAGCGGTTCCGACTACACGGCGTTTCTGCAGCACGTGGGAGTGCCTTCCACGGACATCAGTTCGAGCGGCCCCTACGGCGTGTATCACTCGGCGTTCGACGATTTCGCCTGGTTCAAGAAAGTTCGCCGATCCGGATTTTGTGTACGAGCAGGAAATGGCGCGGGTCTTCGGTCTCGAAGCTTTGCGGATGGCCGATGCCGATGTGCTGCCCTATCGACTACGACGAATACGGAAAAGAGATTGCGGCTTATCTGGATGCGGCGAAGACGAGCTGAGAGCAAGTTTGGCGATCGCGCGCTCGATTTCAACGCCGGTGACTGCGGCGGCAAAACATTTTCAGGATGCGGGCGCGAAAATTCTCGCGAAGCAGAAGAATCCGCCGCGAGATGCCGGACGCACTGAACGCAGCGCTGCTGAGTGCGGAGCGAGCGTTGCTGGTGCCCGAAGGATTGCCGCGCCGTCCCTGGTTTCGGCATGCGATTTATGCGCCGGGAGAATATACGGGCTACGCAGCCGTGGTGATTCCGGGCGTGAATGAAGCGTCTGGATAAGGGAGACGCGGATCGCGCGCGTCAGCAACTTGCGGTGCTGGCGGCAGCGCTGGAACGCGGCCGCAAAGGCGCTGGAAAGTTACCGCTAAAGATGTTTATTGGACTCTGGGCGCCTTGACTAGTCATCTGACTAGTCATATCATTCGCTATGGCTTCGTGGCAATTGCAAGACGCTAAGGCTCGGTTCAGCGAATTCCTCAACGCCGCGCTGAATGAAGGACCGCAAATCGTGACGCGCCGGGGAGTCGAGACCGCAGTGCTCGTTCCGATCGAGGAGTGGCGCAAGACGCAACAAGTCAGGCGTCCGAATATTAAAGAATGGCTGTTAGGCGGGCCCCGCTTCGAGATCGACTTGCCGAAGCGTGGCAGGAAAAAACGCCGGCCCCCAATCGATTTCAGCGGACCGAAATACCGGTGACGCAATACCTGGTTGACACCAATGTGATCTCCGAACTGCGCAAGGCCAGGCCACATGACGCGGTTCTGGCCTGGATGAGCACCCTCCGACCCGACCAGATTTTCATTTCCGCTTTCACTTATGGTGAATTGCAGGCCGGAGTTGAAAAGACGCGCAGACAGGACGCAGTCAAGGCTGGACAGATCGAAAGCTGGGTGGCCGATACCGAACGGCTTTTCTCGTGCCTGCCCATGGACGCGGCTTGCTTTCGCACTTGGGCGAAAATGATGGCAACTCACCCCGACGACTTGCAGGATGATGCCATGCTGGCTGCAACCGCCCGCGTTCACGGCCTTACAGTTGCGACGCGAAACGAAAAAGATTTTCGCCGGCTTGAAGCAGAGGTCTTTAACCCATTCAAGTTCAAAACTCCATGACCACCGCCTCCGCTCTGGGACATATTCTGCGCACGCTGCCCGCATCTGCGGCAACGACCTTTCTTGCGCTATTTCCCATTGTCGATCCCTTTGGCGGCATTCCTATTTTCTTTACGCTGACGTCTTCGTGGGACGCCCGCGAGCGCACGCGCACCGCCTGGAAGACTGGCATGTGGGTCTTCATCATCCTGGTGACGTTTCTGTTCTTCGGCCGCTTCGTGCTCTATTTCTTCGGCATTTCACTGCCCGTACTGAAAATCGCCGGCGGATTGATTGTGGCGAATACCGCCTGGGGAATGGTCACTTCGACCGCTCGCATTACGCCAGCGGAGAGTCACGAGGCTGAGGTGAAGGAAGATATTTCCCTCACCCCGCTGGCCATGCCTCTCATGTCAGGGCCGGGCGCAATCGGCATTGTGATGGCGCTGGCCGCGCATGTGGACAGCAAATCGTCTTACATTGGCATGGTCATCGGAATCGCGGCGGTCGCCTTGAGCGTGGCTCTCTTCTTCCGCCTGGGAGGTCCGCTGGTAAAGCGCCTGGGACCGAGCGCAGTGGGAGCCATCAACAAGATTTTTGGCTTTCTGATTCTTGCCATCGCCGTGCAACTGGTGTGGAACGGCATTGCCGACTTCAAGCATTAAATCCCAAAACGCGGAAGTAACTTTATCCCGCGCGCGATTTCGGTATCTACCAATTCCTCTGCTCGGGCATTAGAATAGCCGGTACTCACCTGGATCAATTCCGAGGTCAACTCCATGGCAAGCACGACCGCAACACCAACTACCAAAATCTCCGGTGGCAGCTTTTTGCTGGAAGAACGCCGTCCGGAAGAAGTATTCACGCCGGAAGACTTTACCGAGCAGCAGCGGATGATCGGGCAAACCACAGAAGAATTTGCCATCAACGAGATTTTGCCCAACGTGGAGAAAATGGAGCATAAGGATTTCTCCGTCTCGCGCGATCTGCTGAAAAAGGCCGGAGACCTGGGCTTGAGCGGCGTGGAAGTTCCCGAGGCTTATGGCGGCCTGGAAATGGATAAAGTGACCGCCGCTGTAATCGCCGATCACATCGCGAAATACGCCGGCTTCGGCACCACATGGGGTGCCCACAGCGGCATTGGCTTGCTGCCTCTGGTTTATTTTGGAACGGAAGAGCAGAAGAAGAAATATCTGCCGCGTTTGGCCGCGGGTGAGATCGTAGGCGCCTATGCCTTGTCGGAAGCCTCATCCGGCTCCGACGCCATGAACTGCCGGGCGCGCGCGGAGCTTTCCGCCGACGGCAAACATTACGTTCTGAACGGCGAGAAGATGTGGATCACAAACGCGGGTTTCGCCGATTTGTTTACCGTTTTCGCCAAGATCGATGGCGAAAAGTTTTCCGCATTTCTGGTAGAGCGAACTTTTCCTGGATTCTCCGTGGGCGCGGAAGAACACAAGATGGGCATTCGCGGCTCGTCGACTTGTCCCATCATTCTTAACGATTGCAAAGTGCCGGTGGAAAATCTGCTGGGCGAAATCGGCCGCGGACACGTGATCGCCTTCAACATTTTGAACGTCGGCCGCTTCAAGCTGGGCGCAATGTGCGTGGGTGGCGGCCGGGTTTCGCTCGAACACGCCGTCAGTTACGCCAAGCAGCGCAAGGCGTTCAACAAGGTCATTGCAGATTTCGGTTTGGTGCGCGAGAAAATCGCCAACATGGCGACGATGCTCTATGTGGGCGAGTCGCTTGTCTACCGCACGGTCGGAATGATGGACGTGGCCCTGGGCGAAGTGGATAAATCCAGCGCCGACGCCGCCCGCAATACGTTGAAGGCAATTGAAGAGTATGCGGTGGAGTGCTCGATCATCAAAGTCTGGGGATCGGAGATGATCGACTATGTGGTCGATGAGACGGTGCAGATTTACGGCGGATACGGTTTTGTCGAAGAGTATCCCGCGGAGCGGACTTACCGCGACGCGCGTATCAACCGCATCTTCGAAGGCACCAATGAAATCAACCGGCTTATCATCACGGGCTTTCTGCTGAAGCGGGCAATGAGCGGGCAGTTGCCGCTGATGCCCGCGATCAAGAAGTTAATGGATGAGGTTTTGTCCGGACCTTCGGCGAGCGAGGATCTTGAGGGTGCACTGGTGGAAGAACGGAAACTTGTGACGCAAGCCAAGAAGTTGGGCTTGTTCGCCGCCGGCGCTGCCACGCAGAAATACATGCAGGCCATTCAGGACCAGCAGGAGATCATGGGCGCAATCGCCGACATGACGATTGAAACTTACGCGATGGAAACCGCGGTGCTGCGGGCGCAGAAGATCGCCGAGACCAAGGGCGAAGCCGCTGCCGCGATGCCGATTGCCATGGCGCGCGTTTATCTTACGCAGGCGATGGAGAAAGTCGAGGCTGCGGCGAGGAAAGTCATTGCCGCAGTGGCGGAGGGCGACATGCTGCGAACGCAACTTGCCATTCTTCGCCGCCTGGCCAAGTATGAACCGTTCAACACCATCGAACTTCGCCGGCTGATTGCGCAGAAGGTGATCGAACGCGGGAAATATTTGGTCGAGTAGCTCTTAGTGGTCGGCTCGTGGATCGCGGGTCTTGGTTCTCGCATCGGGGCTTAGAACACGTGGCTGATGCTCGTCTTTCGCTGACCTCTGCGCAGCCTCTGCCTTTCTCTATCTCGATCTCTCTGGTACAAATGTTTCGATGAAAACCAGAGGGTTCTATCTCGTTGCCGCACTGATGCTCTCTCACTGTTTGGTGGCTCAGACCACTCCTGCCGCCCAACAAGACTCCGCCACTTTCGATCCCGATGGAACCGCGCACATCACACGCGTCATCCCCATGCCCGCAACCATCAGTCCGGAGGCGCAGAAATGGTTGGAATCGCTGACGCAAAAGAAATCGGGGCCGCAGACGCTGGCTGAGCGGCGAGCGCATACCGACGCCTGGCGCGCACAGGATTCCGCCGAGGCGCGCAGGATTTATCCGGTCAACATCGAAGAAACTAAAATCGCAGGCGTGCGCACCGACATCATCACACCTCTGGCCATGCCGGAAGCCAATCGCGACCGCGTGCTCATCAACTTGCACGGCGGAGGGTTCAACTCGGATTCCGGTTCGCTGATTGAGGGAGATCCGATCGCGAACCTCGCCAGAATCAAAGTGGTCTCGGTCTATTACCGGCTCGCACCGGAAAATCCGTTCCCCGCGGCAGTCGACGATGTGGTCGCCGTCTACAAAGAGCTGCTGAAGAATTACAAGCCGCAGCGTATCGGAATCTTCGGCACATCGGCGGGAGCAATTCTTACCGCGGAGGTTGCTTCGCGGCTAAAGCAGTTGGGATTGCCGCTTCCCGGCGCGCTGGGGATTTTTTCCGGCTTGGCCGATTTCAGCCGTCCCGGAGATTCGTGGCAGCTTTTCACGCTCGATGGATTTCCCGGTGCGCTGCAACCCACTTATTCCAGTCACCTTCCCGATGACGGCTACGTGGGCAAGACCGATCGCAGAGACCCTGTGTTGTCGCCCTTGTTCGCGGATCTTCACGGCATGCCGCCGAGTTTGCTGGTGACCAGCACGCGGGATATTTTGCTTAGTGGCACCACAATTTTTCAGCGGGCTCTGCTCGCCGCCGGAGATGACGCGCAGCTTGTTGTTTTCGAAGCTCTGCCGCACGCATTCTGGTATCACTTCCAGTTGCCGGAAAGCAAAGAAGCGCTGGAACTGATGGCGAAGTTCTTTGACCAGAAGCTCGCACACTAGAACTTTGTCACCACTTGAAGGGAAACACGAAACTCCCAGGAGAACTTATGCATAAGAGCAGCCTGCGCTTGTCCCTGTGCCAGATTGCATTTCTGCTCGCGGCGCTGCCGGGATTTGTGGCCGCCGCGCACGCCGACGTCAGCCTGCCCGCGCTCCTCGCCGATCACATGGTGATTCAACGCGATCTTCCGGTTCACGTGTGGGGCATGGCCGCGCCGCAGGAATCCGTCAGCGTAACTTTCCGTGGCGAGACAAAAACCGCAATCGCCAACGATCTCGGCCGCTGGAGCCTTTTCTTATCTCCCGGCGAAGCAGGCGGTCCATTTCAGCTGAGCATCAAGGGTACGAACACGATCGTGCTCAACGACATTCTTGTGGGCGATGTCTGGGTCGCATCCGGCCAATCGAACATGGAATTTGTCATGACGCGAGTCGCGAACGCGCAAGCGGAGATTGCAGCCGCGCAATATCCGAGGATTCGATTGTTCCATGTGAATCAGAAGCCGGCGGATTATCCGCTGGATGACGTGGAGGCCAGGACGTGGACCGCTTGCACTCCGGAAAGTGTGGCCGATTCCTCCGCCGTTGCCTATTTTTTCGCGCGCGACTTGCAGCAGAAGCTTGGCGTCCCCATTGGCCTGATCGAAACGTATTGGGGAGGGACCGCAGCCGAATCCTGGACCAGCCTTCACGCGCTGGCCGCCGACGCCTCTCTGATGCCGGTTTTCGCCGCACGCGCGAAAACGGTAGACAAGCAGGCAACTACAGTTTTGCAGGTGCAACGCGAAGAACGAGAATTTCAGCAAGCGGTCGCGCAAGCCAAAGCCGAGGACAAGCCGCTTCCGCTGTGGCCCTGGCACAACAGCTTCGCCGCATGGGCGCCGGCGGCTTTATATAACGGAATGGTCGCGCCCCTTACCCGCTTCGCCATTCGCGGCGTCATCTGGTATCAGGGCGAAGCCAACAGCGGTCCCGATCGCGCGCCGCTCTACGCGCGCCTGTTTCAAACCATGATTCGCGACTGGCGCAATGATTGGGGCGAAGGAGACTTCCCCTTTCTCTTTGTGCAGATCGCAAACTGGAATACCTCTGCGGACGACCTTTGGCCGGTTGTGCGCGACGCTCAGCGAAAAGCGCTGGCGCTGAAGAATACCGGCATGGCTGTAACCATCGATATTGGCGATCCCAACGACATTCATCCCAAGGATAAACAGGACGTAGGCCATCGGCTGGCATTGGCCGCGCGAGCCATTGCCTACGGAGAAAAAATTGAATGGTCGGGCCCGCTCTATCGCCAGCTTACGCAGGAAGACCATGCATTGCGGGTGTGGTTCGACCACGCGAATGGATTGATGGCGAAAGGAAGTGTGGTCACCGGCTTTGAAATTGCCGGCGCCGATGGAAAATATTTTCCCGCAGACGCCAGGATCGAAGGCACGTCCGTAGTCGTCTCCAGTGCCGCAGTGCCAACACCCGTTTCGGTCCGCTACGGATGGGCCGCAAATCCGAATTGCAATTTGTTCAACAAAGAAGGCCTTCCCGCATCGCCACTTCAAGCGCCGGAATGAACTCGCCTATTCTCCGGTCTTCTCTTCCGGGATGAGCATGTAACTGACAAATGCAAGTTGCTTGCTGTCGGGTGACCACGAGGGAACATTCATGGTTCCTTGCCCGCCAAACACTCTCGCCAGCACCGTGATTTTATTATCGCTAAGCGACATCAACCGCAGCATTACATCTTTGTTCGGCGGATGGCCGACGACATCTTTTTCGAATGTCACAAACACCATCCATTTCCCGTCCGGCGAAATGTGCGGAAACCAGTTGTTGAGGTCGTCGGAAAATACTTGCTGCTGATCGCTGCCATCGGCGCTCATGCGCCAGATCTGCATATGGCCGCTGCGCTCGGAGTTGAAGTAAATATATTTGCCATCGGGAGAATATTCGGGGCCGTCGTCGAGTACCCTTCGCCGTTGTCAAACGTGTTTCTTCCCCGCCGGCCACGGGAATCGTATAAATGTCGAAGTCGCCATTTCGCTGGCCGACAAAAGCCAGAGTTTTTCCATCCGGCGACCATGAGTGCCAATACGAAGGCCCTTTCTGTGTGATGCGTCGCGGCGTACCACCACCGATCGGCACAATGTAGACCAGAGAGTCGTGATCCTCCTGCGAATTGTCGCTAATCGCGAGTTGCGTGCCGTCGGGCGAAATGCCATGGTCGTTGTTGCATCGGGTTGCGAAGCCCGTGTCGATTGCTTGCGGATTGCCTCCACTCACCCCCAGGCGCTCGATGTGGCCATCGCGATTGAACAGAAACGCGCTGCCTTCCCGCGTCCAGTTCGGAGCTTCGAAGTGGCTTGCCGCCAGATAGTTCACACGCCGGTCGCCGGAAGAGATCGCAACCGTCTCCAGGGTGCTGTAAAGCGTGGGCGGTGCGCTGCTGGCAACAGGAGTTGTCAACTCGACATTCGAGAATGTCGCGGTTTCCACAACATCCTTATTATGCGAACAGACGCCGAGGCCCACATAGAACGTTCCTTGCAACGGAATGCGCAACCACCCGCCCGCGACCTCGGGCTCGCCGCCATCGGCGGCAAGCGCCATATAAACGTAGTCACCGCGTTTGACGATGCGCAAGCGTTTCGGCGCTGAGGTGTTCGATTGAATTTCACGGGTTACCGCGCCTTTCTCGTCCCGGAATTGCAGTGCGGTTAAACCGCTGGCATGCAGCGCCACGTCGGCATAAACCGAATCCGCGTCCAGATTTTGGCGCAGAATCAAGACCGCCTTCTTATGCTCATTCCCGCTTTTGTTCAAAAACGAAATATCGGCTGTCAGCGTGACATCTCCGGAAACCTTCTTCCATACAAACTGAAAAGCATCCGCGGTAGACCACATGTTTTCGCCGCTGCCAGTGATCGTGTAGCTGCGCTTCGCCGCGTCGTATTCGACCGAACCCGGATGCAAAACCGTGCCGACGTCGCCATGTTCGGCAAAGACTCCCAGGGACGGCGATTCATTCTGTGCACCGAGAACAACACCCGCACAGAAAGCATTGAGAACGAAACCCGCCGCGGCGGCGAAGAATAACCTCCGAAATCGATTCACAGGTCCTCCAGACAGAATCAGTTCTTATCCAGCCAGTCGACAACTCGGCATTGTAAATCGATTTTCATGCGGCCATCTGAGATTCAATTCGACGCTGCCAGTACCAATTCGCCCCCATTTCTGTTAGAAAGTTGGCATGAAAATGACTGGTCGTTTTTGCACTTTGGGGTTTTGCGTCTTGCTATTTTTCACGAGTCTGATGGCGCAGGACAATTCAACCGTGTCAGCCAATCTCGCGCTCACGCCGCCTATGGGTTGGAACTCGTGGAACAAATTCGGGTGCAACGTCAGCGAAGACATGATCAAGAACATGGCCGACGCAGTAGTGAAATCGGGCATGAAAGACGCAGGCTACGAGTACGTCAACATCGACGATTGCTGGCAGGTGAGCCGCGACGCCAGCGGAAACATCGTGGTTGACCCCAAGCGATTTCCCCACGGAATGAAACCGGTCGGCGACTACATTCACTCGCTCGGCCTGAAATTTGGCGTTTATTCCGACGCTGGCTCGAAAACCTGCGCTGGACGCCCCGGCGGTCTCGGTCATGAATATCAGGATGCGATTCAATACGCGGCTTGGGGCGTCGATTATCTGAAATACGATTGGTGCCACACGAGCACGCAAGACGCCCGCGCTTCCTATGCAAATATTCGTGCCGCGCTCGATGCGGCTGGCCGTCCCATCGTGCTCAGCATCTGCGAATGGGGCACGGCGAAGCCCTGGCTCTGGGGACAGGAAGTGGGCGGCAATCTGTGGCGCACCACCGGCGACATTCAGGATCGCTGGGAGGGGAAACGCGAGTGGAAGCCCGGCGATTGCTGTTCCTACGGCGTGCTGGATATTATCGACGCGGAGGCGGCAATCTATTCCTACGCTGGCCCCGGCCACTGGAACGATCCTGACATGCTGGAAGTTGGTAATGGCGGTATGACTGACACTGAGAACCGTTCGCACTTCAGCTTGTGGGCAATTCTGGCCGCGCCTCTGATCGCGGGCAACGACCTGCGCGATATGCGGCCCGAGATTCACGACATTCTCACCAACAAAGAAGTAATCGCCGTGGATCAGGACGCGCTGGGCCGCGAAGGCCGGAGAGTAGCGAAAACCGGTGATCTCGAAGTCTGGGCCAAACCAATGAAAGATGGCAGCCGCGCCGTAATTCTACTGAATCGAGGCAGCGACGAGCGGGAAATCACTGTGAACTGGGAAGATCTCGGCTATCCCAGCCACTTCAGCGCAGAAGTCCGCGATTTGTGGCAGCATAAAGATCTGGGCAAGTTCACCGGAAAATTTTCCGCCCCGGTGGTTTCACATGGTGTGGTTATGGTTGCGGTCAGGCCGTAACGGCTGCAAGCGCGAAGGCTATGCTTTTAAGCGTTAAGCCTGCAACGGCCATTACGGTGTTGCTTTTTGCTATCGATCAATTCGTTCGGGCGTCAAAGCATTTAGCAATGCATAAGAAATCTACTTTCCGGAGAGTGTCATGAAAAGACAAATCGGCATCCTCGCAACTCTGTTTCTCACCTTTACCTCGCTGGCCTTCTGCCAGAAAACCCGCCCCAGTCCAGCTGCTTCGGCCTCCTGCGACCTCGACGCTGGCAAGACCATCAAGACTGACTACTCCAGCCCGCGGATGAAAGGCCGGAAGATCTACGGCGGGCTCGTGCCCTTCGGCGAAGTTTGGCGCACCGGAGCCAACGAAGCCACTACGTTCGTCACCAGCGCCGAAGTCAACGTCGGAGGCAAGACCGTCCCCGCAGGCAGCTATACGCTTTTTACCGTGCCCAATCCCGACAAATGGACGCTCATCATCAACAAGAAAACCGGCGAGTGGGGCATCCCTTATAAATATGAGAGTGATGAACTGGCGCGAGTCGATATGATGGTTTCGAAACTACCTTCGCCGGTCGAGGATTTTACAATTTCCTACAAGAAGAACGGCGACAGTTGCACCATGCGCATCGACTGGGACACAACGCGCGCTTCCGTAGAGATCACGCCGCGGTAAAGCTGCGGGCGGAAGTTTTATTCCACTCCGATACTTTTGCGAGACGCTCATTTCCGCCGCCCAGGCCGGTCACTGTGCCGACTCTCAATGCGCGGCGAGCATAGCGGCGGCTTGTTGCGCATCGGTCATGCCGGGGGAAATTTTGAGCGCCTGTTCGAACGCGGCTAGCGCATCGGCGCGGCGATTAGCCTGAGCGAGCGAGCGCCCCAATTGTAGATAGCCTTCCGCCGAAGGCCGGAGTTGGATGGAGCGCGAGAAATCGAGAATCGCTTCCTGTAATTCTCCATTCTTCTGCGCCAGCAAACCTAATCCCAGCCACGCATTGTATTGATCACGATTGAGGCGCAACGACTCGTCGAAACTGTTGTGGGCTTGCCGGTCGTCTCCCAAAGCCCGCTCAGCCGCACCCAGGTTGGCGTAAGTCTGCGCCAGCAAGCCGGCATCTGATGTCAGCTCGATCACCGCCTGATATTGCATCGCCGCTTCCTGCGCTCGGCCATGAGACAGCGCGTACGTTCCAAGATTGGCGCGGCTCAAGGGATCGCGCGGATTAATTTTCGCCGCGGTTTCGAAGTGAGGATACGCTTCTTCTTCCTTGCCCATCAGCAGCAAAGCCCCGCCCAGATTATCTTCAGCAACGAAGTTGTTTTGCGTAACCTGAATCGCATGAGACCACAATGCGTAGCTGCTGTGCCAATACGCGATCTGGCGTTGAGTCAGAGCCGCGAATATCACCAGAACAACTCCGGCCGGAATCATCCGCCAAGCTCGGGGAATCTTGCGCGCATCCAGCAAATCCGCGGCACTCCACACAATCATCAAGAAAATTCCCAACTCCGGGATGTAGGCAAAGCGGTCAGCCATAGCCTGGTCTCCCACCTGTATCAAGCCAATCGTCGGAAAAAGCGTGCCCAGAAACCAGAGCCAGCCAACGATCAAATATTTCCACGAAGAACGCAGCGCAAGCGCCGTGATGCCCAGCAACACCAATGTGCTGATCGCAACTTGCCAGGTCGCAAGCGAATTGCCCGGATGCGGATAAACCGGCGTCAGGTGAGTGGGCCAGATTAGCTTTTGCAAGTACGTAGCGTAGGCGACGACGGCATTTTCCAGCCGCACGCTAAGCGAGAATTGCCGCGTGGCTCCAGCCGATTTTTGCGCGAAGAAAGTAACGAACGATGCCAATCCCGAAAGCACAAGCAGCGGCAATTTCTCCACGATGGCGGCCAGAACTGAAAGTCGCTTCGCACCATGTGGCAAAGACGTTTCTTCCCGATCGCGAAAGTCAAATCTTTGCAGCGGCCAGTAGTCCAGCAACAGCAACGCGAAAGGCAGCGTCACCACCATGGGTTTTGACGCGAGCCCGCAAACGAACAGACCCGCCATGGCTAAGTATCTTTTCCAGTTCGGATGCGCGGCATACCAGCCATACGCCACTATCGCCGCGAGAAAAAAGAATGTGCTGAGAACATTTTTTCGTTCTGCCGCCCACGCCACCGATTCGACATTGATCGGATGCAGCGCAAATAAAGCCGCAACAAAAAAGCTCGCTCCTAAGCGTTTGGTGGCATAAGCCAGCAGCAGAAACACGAACGCCACATTGAGGCTGTGAATCAACAGGCTGACAAAATGATGACCGGCGGGATTGAAATGAAAAAGTTGAATATCAAGCGCATGAGACAACCACGTTAGCGGATGCCAGAAACCACCTTGCGCCGTTGAAGTCAGCGCCCACTTGACCGTCTGCCAGCTGAGGCCGTTGCGAATGTACGGATTCTGAGTGATGTAACGGTCGTCGTCGCAGTTGATGAAAGGATTTGCAGTAACCGGGTTGTAGAGAATCAACGTGCCCAGTACTAGTAGCAGAGATAAAACCGCAAAGCGTTTTTCGGTCGAGGCGAAGAGTCCGGAATTCGCAGAAGCGGACTTCGCAGCTTGGAGTTTCGCGGCAGTTATCGCCATGGGTCTCGCTAAGAAATTCAGCGCGCACAACAATTATAAGGAGGGACTCGAGCCTACCCGGCTTCGCAGTCCGCATGGCGGGTAACTGAGGTAATAAAATGGGCGCCGGTCAGCTCTGCGGTTTCCAGCGCAGCACCGGCTTGCGCGCCGCAGCCGTCTCATCGAGGCGCGACACCCGCGTGGAATGCGGCGCGTCGAGCACAGTTTGCGGATCTTCGTTCACTTCCTGCGCGATCGACTTCATCGCCTCGATAAACAAATCCATTTCTTCCACCGACTCGCTCTCGGTCGGCTCGATCATCAGTGCCCCAGGCACGATCAGCGGAAACGCCGTGGTGTAGGGATGGAAACCATAGTCGATAAGCCGTTTGGCAATGTCCATCGTCCTCACACCTTTTTTGGCCTGGAGCTTGTCGCTGAAAACAACTTCGTGCATCGTCGGCGTCGAATAGGGCAGATCGTACGTTCCTTCCAGTCCATGGCGAATGTAGTTGGCATTGAGCACCGCGTCTTCCGTGGTCTGCCGCAGGCCGTCAGGTCCGTTAGCCTGAATGTAGGCCAGCGCGCGCGTGAACATTCCGAAGTTGCCGTAAAACGCGCGCACTCGTCCCACAGTGTGCGGTCGGTCGTAATTGAACCCCAGCGTGCCGTCGGCTTTGGTGATGACAACCGGCGCGGGAAGAAACGGCTCGAGAATCTTCTTGACCGCCACCGGACCTGAGCCCGGACCGCCACCGCCGTGCGGCGTGGAAAAAGTTTTGTGCAGGTTGAGGTGCATCACATCCACGCCGAAATCGCCCGGCCGCACCTTGCCCACAAGCGCGTTCATATTCGCGCCGTCCATGTAGAGCAGGCCACCCTTGGCGTGCATGATATCGGCAATCTTGTGGATGTTTTCTTCAAACACTCCCAGCGTATTCGGATTGGTAAGCATGAGCGCGGCGACGTCTTCGCTCATCTGCGCTTCAAGCGCGGCAATATCGACCATGCCGCGGGAATCCGACTTCAAGTTTTCCACCGCATAGCTCACCATCGCAGCGGTCGCCGGATTGGTGCCGTGCGCGGAGTCGGGAATCAGAATTTTTTTGCGCGCGTTGCCCTGCGATTGATGGTAGGCGCGCACCATGAGCAGGCCAGTCATCTCTCCGTGAGCGCCGGCGGCAGGTTGCAGCGTGATGGCATCCATGCCGGTTATCTCGATCAGGCATTCGCTCAAAGTTTTAATGATGCGCAACGCGCCCTGGGAAATTTTCTCCGGCTGGTAAGGATGGCCGTTGGCGATTCCCTCCACTCGCGCCACAAACTCATTGACCCGCGGATTGTATTTCATGGTGCAGGAGCCGAGCGGATACATTCCCAGATCGATGGCGTAATTCCACGTCGACATGCGCGTGAAGTGGCGAATGATTTCAATCTCACTCACTTCCGGCATGTTGCCCAGGTCTTTTCTTTCCAAAGTGCCGAGCAGTTTGGCCGCATCCACCTCCGGCACGTCGAGCGGAGGCAGCTTCCACGCGGCTTTGCCGGGCGACGACTTTTCGAAGATCAAGTCCTCGTTCTGATTCACCTGGGTGGTCGCCTTGCGGATCGTAGTGGTCATCGCGCCACCTCTTCCACTTCTTCTTTGGCGGCTTGAACCGAGCGCTCACTTTCCGCAACCAAACCGGCAGCGGTGTCGATCATCGAGCGCGTCGTCAGTTCGGTGCAGCACCACAGCGCCGCATTGCCAAGCTCAGGGTAAAACTTATGCAATGGCAGGCCGCCGACGATCTTATGTCCGAGCAAACGGCTATTGATAGCGCGCGGATCTTCGCTGGTGTTAAGAACAAATTCGTTGAACCGAGGAGCGCCCCCGAACAGAATTCTGCCATGCTTGCCCAGTTGCTCCGCCGCATACGCAGTCTTCGCCAGATTCTGCTTCGCCAACTCCTTCAGGCCAACCTTGCCATACACATTCATGAAGATGTTCACCATGAGGGCAACCAGCGCCTGGTTCGTGCAAATATTCGAAGTGGCCCGCTCGCGGCGAATATGTTGTTCGCGCGTAGCCAAGGTCAGGACGAAGCCGCGCCGCCCTTGTTTGTCGGTAGTCTGGCCGACCAGGCGGCCGGGCATCTGCCGCACGAATTTTTCCCGCGTGGCAATGACTCCACAATACGGTCCGCCAAATCCAATTGGAACGCCGAACGATTGCGCCTCCATGGCAATAATGTCGCCTTCGCGCGGAGGCTCCACAATTCCCAACGAAACCGCCTCGGCAATGGAAACCACCAGCAGCGCGCCGTTTTTGTGCGCGAGCTCGGCAACCGCGGCAACGTCTTCAATCGTGCCAAAGAAATTCGGCGACTGGATCAGTACGCACGCGGTTTCAGCGGTAATCAATTTTTCCAGGCCGCTCAAGTTCAACCGGCCGGTGTCGCTAAATTCGGCGATGGAAACCGGCATCCCTTGATGCGTGGCGTATGTCGCCAGAACCTCGCGATATTCCGGATGCACACTCCGCGCCACCACCACCGAGCGGCGTCCGGTGAGGCGCACCGCCATCATCACCGCTTCAGCTGCGGCGGTCGAACCGTCGTACATGGAAGCGTTCGCCACTTCCATGCCGGTCAGCTCGCAAATCATGGTCTGAAATTCGAAAATCGATTGCAGAGTGCCCTGCGAAATTTCCGCCTGATACGGCGTATAGGCAGTCAGGAACTCGCCGCGCGAAATCAGTGAATCAATGATTACCGGCCGGTAATGTGAATACGCCCCGGCGCCGAGAAAGATCGAGTAGCCTTCGCCATTTTCGTGCGAACGCTGGCGGAAGTAGTCGACAATCTCCGACTCCGCCATCTGCCGGGGAATTTTAAGGTCGCGCCTCAGGCGGTATTCCGCCGGAATCGGCGCGAACAGATCATCGACCGAGCGCAGCCCCATAGCTTTGAGCATGGCTTCGCGGTCGGCGGGAGACTTAGGTAAATAGCGCATGAGTTCTAATTAGATGTTGGCCGAGGCACATTAGATTGCGGCGTCGTCCTTAGCCTCAGACCGAAGCCTGTTCAACCCCGCCCGAATGCCCAAGGTCCAACGTCTAACGTCCAATGTCCAAGGCCCAACGTCCGATTCACTTCCCCGCTTCTTCCGCCACAAACTTCTCATAGTCGGCAGCAGAGAGCAGACCTTCCAGTTCGCCCGCATTCTTCAGCGTCAGCTTCAGCATCCACGAGCCATGCGGATCTTTGTTCACCTTTTCGGGTGAAGTTGCCAGGTCGCCGTTGATCTCAGTCACGGTTCCCGACGCCGGAGCATATAAATCCGATACCGCCTTTACCGACTCTACCGTGCCAAACGTTTTGCCCGCGGAAAGCTCCGCGCCAACTTTCGGCAACTCTACAAACACAATGTCGCCGAGCGATTCCTGCGCGTAGTCGGTGATGCCGACCGTGGCGCTGTTTCCGCTGGCCTGCACCCACTCGTGTTCTTTGGTGTACTTGCGATCTGTTGGATAGGGCATGGCAGCTCTTAGCTCCTGGCTAATTCAATATCTTCCGTGCTCATGCGGCATTCTTTGGCCGCTTGTAAAACGGCGTGGGCACTATGACGGCTTCCACGCCCCGTCCGCGAATTTCAACTTTCAGCCTGGTTCCTGCTTCCGACAACTCTGGCGGAACATACGCCAGCGCAATATTCTTCTTCAAAAACGGCGCCGGAGAGCCGCTGGTCACATACCCAATCTCCCGGCCTTCAGCGTCAAGAACTTTATATCCATCGCGGGCAATTCCGCGTTCCGTCATTTCCAGTCCGACAAGAGTTCGTTTCAGGCTCGCCGCCTTTGCCTTTTCCAAAGCCGAACGTCCGATAAACTCCGCCTTCTCCATTTTGCAGAAGCGGTCGAGCCCGGCTTCCCACACATTGATGGTATCGGAAATCTCATGTCCGTAGAGCGAAAGACTGCCTTCCAGTCGCAGCGTGTTGCGCGCACCTAATCCACACGGGACCGCGCCGAATTCGTTACCCGCGTTCAGAAGCTCATACCACACCCGCGCGCTGGTTTCTTCGTCGGAGGGGATATAGATTTCAAAGCCATCTTCCGCCGTGTATCCGGTGCGGCCCATCAGCACGCCACCGATGCCGCTCAACTTTCCCCGGGTCACCCAGTAAAACTTAACCGCATTCAGGTCAGCATCGGTAAGCCTCTGCAACAAATTCATCGCCTTTGGCCCCTGAATCGCAATCTGCGTGAAGTCATCCGAAAGATTTTCCACCGCGCAATCAAACTGCCGCGTATTGTCCCTCACCCAGTTGAAATCTTTTTCGCGTGTGCCGGCATTGATGACCAGAAGATATTCGTCCTCGCCCAGCCGGTGAACGATCACATCGTCAACAAACGTTCCCACGGGATAAAGCAGCGCCGAATACTGCGCCTGATTCACAGCCAGCCGCGACGCGTCATTCATGGAAATGTGCTGCACCGCTGCCAGAGCCTGCGGACCGGCCAGCCGAATATCTCCCATGTGGCTGACGTCGAAGATGCCCACGCCGGTGCGCACCGCCATGTGTTCATTGATGATGCCGCAACCAATCGCTGCGGGATATTCCACCGGCATGTCCCAGCCGTTGAAATCCACCATCTTCGCCCCCATCTGGCGATGGACGGCGTTCAGCGCGGTCTTGCGAATGGCGGGGGTGGTCGCTTCAACACCGGACAAACTGGACCTCAATCAGCGCAGGGATGGTGTGACTGATTACCGTATCACGCGCTTTTTCGGCGGGTCAAACCGGCGGCCCTTGACCGCAGATAGGACAAGGAAATCACAGAGAAGGAATTTTCTTTGCTCCGGCAAAAAAGCGACATTATAATGTGCATAGCAATACTGAAAGGCACCCGAACAATGAAACTCAAGCTCCGCTCCGTTGGAACCTCCACCGGCCTTTTGTTGCCGAAGGAGATGCTGTCTCGCCTGAAAGTCAAGAAAGACGACACGCTTTTTGCGGTGGAGACACCCGAAGGCTATCTGCTGACTCCATACGACCCCGAAGTGGAACAGCAGCTCACCAAGGGCCGTGAGTTTATGGCGAAATATCGCGACACATTCCGCGCGCTGGCGAAGTGAAATCTCCCAGGTGGATTGATAGCCGCGCGTTGCTTCTGTTGCACGGCGAAACTCTCGCCGAACACGGAGGTCTGTCCGGAATGCGCGATCCGGGCGCGCTGGACGCGTCGCTGGCCCGTCCACAGCACTTGCACAACTACGAACCCAAATCTGATCTAGCCAGGTTGGCGGCCGCCTACGGCTTCGGCATTGCCCGGAATCATCCCTTTAATGATGGCAACAAGCGCATGGCCTTCCTGTCCATCGGCCTTTTCCTTGAGTGTAACGGTCACCAGCTAACCGCTGATCCAGTCGAAGCCATCGCTGTTATTCTCCGCCTGGCGGAAGGCAAGTTAACGGAACTGGAACTGGCCGAGTGGATAGGCAAGAACAAACGAGCTGCGTCCAGGTAATACAAAGCGCGAGCAGAAAATCCCTAACGGAAAATCGGTTTACGGCCCGAACTGCACCGTCACCAGCGATCCCGCGGTCACATGCGTCCCCGCCGTCGGCGTCTGCTGCCGTCCCAGGCCGCTGCCCACGGCCTCAAGTTGCAAGCCCGCGTCCTGAGCGGCTTCCACCGCGCCGCGCACCGTCTTGCCGACAAACGACGGCACCTCAATCCCTCCCTGCTCAACTTCGATAACCACAGTTCCCGTCGCGGCAGTCTTAGGCTCCGGGGCATCGGCGAGCGCTTTGGCGCCCGAATCTCGGCCCGGATTCGCGTCGCTCGGCGCTGTCGATGGCGCTGTCGCTTCCGATTCGCGAATCGCCGCTTGCACCACCCGCCCATCAGCCGTACCCGCGACCGGGGTCTCCTTCGCCACCGTTTGCGATGTGTCGCCATTCACTTCCGCCGTATCCAGCGGCTCGCCGGGATGATCTGGCGTGCCTTCTTCCAAATCTTTTTCCTTCGTTTTTGCGGCCGCCATCAGCAACTCATGTTGCGGCGCTAGCGGCATGTCGTGCGGCACATGCAAATACTCAAGCACCTGTTGCATCACGCGGTGGAATACTGGCGCCGACACCTGCCCGCCCTGGTGCAGTCCCACCGCCGAATCCAGAATTACCGCCACTACGATTTGCGGATTGTTTACCGGAGCAAATCCCGCGAACGACCCAACATATTTGGTTTTCGAATACGCGCCCGTCGCGGGATCAACTTTTTGTGCCGTCCCGGTTTTTCCCGCGGACGAATAGCCTTCCAGAATCGCTTTACGGCCCGTGCCTTCGAGCACCACTTTCTGCATCATCGATCGCATCTCGGCCGCGGTGTAAGAAGAAATCACGCGATGCGAAGCTCCGGGATGGAAGGCAACCATCTGCGGCGTGCTGTTGGACTGGACCGTTCCGGCAACAATGCGCGGCGCAACCCAAACACCGTCGTTCGCGAAAGTTGAGATCAGCGCCGACAATTGCAGCGGCGAAATTCCAATTTCCTGTCCCATGGAAATCGCCGCGATAGAAACTTTCGACCAGCGGCTCACCGGTTTGGCCAGGCCGCGGGTTTCGCCGGGCAGTTCGATTCCCGTGCGCTGTCCGAATCCAAAAGCGCGAATGTATTTGTAGAAGCGGTCCGGCCCCAACCGCAGTGCGATCTTGATCGCGCCCACGTCGCTCGATTCCGCCAGCACGCCCCACACCGGCAACAGCCCGTGCGGCCGCGAATCGCGAATGCGCATGCCGTTGTAGACGATCGATCCCATCTGGCAGTCGAAAATCTCATTGGGATTGGTCAGCTTTTCTTCCAGCGCGGCGGAAATCGTGACCAGCTTAAAGGTCGACCCCGGCTCATACACATAACTCACCGCGCGGTTGGTCAGCGCGCCGGGAGTGATCTGCTTGCGCAAATTTGGATTGAACGTCGGGCGGTTGGCCAGCGCCAGAATTTCTCCGGTGTGCGGGTTCTCCACAATCACCGTGCCGGCAATAGCCTGCGTATCGTGTATGGCCTGGTCGAGTTCCTTCTCCGCGATGTACTGAATATTCTTATCGATGGTCAGAACCAGGCTTTCACCCGGCTGCGGCTGCTTTTCCACGTCGGAAAACCAGCGCCGGCGCGCATCCACGGAAATCAGCATCTTTCCCGGCTTGCCTTGCAGTTCCTCATCGAACTCGTGCTCGATGCCGCTCTGCCCGGAATCTTCCATTCCCACCGTGCCCACAACTTGTGCGGCCAAATCGCGCGCGGGATAAAACCGTTTCGGCTCTTTCTGAAAGTGAATGCCCTGCAGATTCAGGGATCTGATGCGGTCGATGGTTTCATCGTCTGCCTTGCGCGCCACCCAGCAAAAAGTCTTGTGACTTTCGCAATCGGCCAGCACGACATTGCGATTTTCGCCGGTGATGCGTGTGATCAGCGAAATCACCGTGGGCAGGTCTTTCACTTCGCTGGGAACGGCGAACGCCGAGTCCACCAGAACCGACATCGCCAGTTCCCGGCCCGCGCGGTCGTAGATGACTCCGCGCTTGGCGGCGAGCGGAATATCGCGCTTCTGTTGATGCTCTTCCTCTTTAACAAATTTTCCGTAGCTGAATATTTGCAGATAAACCAGGCGGGCACAGATGGCCACGCACCATAGCAGCAGCATTGCACCGAGGATTCGCAGGCGCTGGGAGTTGCCGGGGCTGGAGTTGGTTCGACGCCACTACGCGCTTCCCTTGTTCTTCGTGATGGTGTGGCTTCCGCGTCGCTTCGTATCAGGACAGCCGCAGCGTTTAGCCGTGCTGCCGTCATGGATGCGCGAGAATGCCGGATGCCGGCTCCGCGCTGGCTACCACCGGGCCTTGAGCGTCAGATGTCGCATCGTCCATGCGAATCACCTGGCCCGGCTGCGGCGGCACCAGGCCCATGCGGCGCGCCATCACATCGATGCGTTCGGGATCGCGCAGCGAAGCATCTTCCAGATGCAACGCGCGATTCATCTCATTCAAGTTGCCCAGCTCGCGCTTGGCCGATTCAATCTGATATCCGTATTCGATAGCCTTGAAATGCTGCCACGCATAAGTAAACACCAGCATGAACAGACAAGCCAGAGCGGTGCAGAACTGCTTCATCTCGCGGTTGCGGCGCGGATCTTCCACTTTGACGAGGCGGGAATTATCGATGCCCTTGGCGAAATAAATCTCCGGTGTTCCGCTCCAAAAGCGCCGCTTTCCAGCTGAGTACCTCGCATTGCCGTCTACCGCAACCCGAACCGCCGCGCTCGCCGCCATTCTTCGCCCCCTGTTGAACCCTTTATTCCGCTCTTTTTACTTATTACGCTGCCCCGGCAAAAATCTGCCGCGACCACATCGATGGCTCCTGCAATTCGAACAGCCTTTGCAACTCCACCTCTTCGGCTACGCGCCGTTGTTGTTGCAGCCCCAGTTCGGCCCGTTCTACCGTGGCCATCAAATCTCGAATCAAAGTTCCCGTGTACATTTGTTTCAACCTTATTTGGATTCCTACCAAGAACCCTTGTTCAACGCTGGACGACCTTCGACTCTTCCTTCGTCCCAAGTCAAACGTCCAAGTCCGCAATCCCTTCTGTCCCGCCCCAACGGATCCTGCTAACAATCCCAGGTCCGCATTTTTCACCTGATCTTTAATTCCCGGCACGCCGTTACAGCTATGCCGGGCACTCCGGCAGGTTTTCCGGAGCTAAACTCTAGAATCGGACGTTGGACCTTCGACCTTAGGCCGCTAATATGCTCGGACTTCAAGGTCCAACGTCTAAGGCCCAGGGTCCTTTCTTAAACTCTTTCCGCCGCCCTTAACTTCGCGCTTCTGGCCCGCGGATTGCGATCACTCTCTTCTTCCGATGCCGTTACCGGCTTCTTGGTCAAAACCCGGTAGTACTTGTACTTAATATTTCCTTCACGGAAGGCATCCTTTACGATGCGATCTTCCAGCGAATGAAAGCTGATCACCACCACTCGTCCTCCTGGCTTCAGAATCCGCGGCGCCGCTTCCAGCAGCGCCCGCAGATCGTCCAGTTCGCGGTTTACGAAGATTCGAAGAGCCTGAAAAGTTCGCGTCGCGGGATGAATTCTTCTCTGCTCAGAATTCATTGGCCGGGCCGCGGCCGATATTACCTCGGCAAGATGTGCCGTAGATCGTATCGGCCGCGACCGGACAATGGCTCTGGCGATTCTCCGCGACCTCCTTTCCTCTCCGAATTCGTAAATCACATCGGCAAGCTCGCGCTCGTCGAGGTGGTTTACCACTTGTTCGGCGCTACGCTCGGAATGCGGGTCCATCCGCATATCCAGCGGTCCATCCGCCTGAAAACTGAATCCTCGTGCGGCATCGTCAAGCTGCAAGCTGCTGACTCCGATGTCGGCCAGCAGGCCGTCGATAGTCCCTGCTCGTTGGTCTTTCGCCAATTCCGCAAACGATCCCTGCCGCAACTCGATGCTCGGCCAGTCCTGCTTCGGCCGATCCCCCACCGCTCTGTCATCCCGAGCGGAGCGTTCCGATTCGCCTGGCGAATCGGAATGCGTAGTCGAGGGACCTGCTGTTAGCCTCGCCCGCGCCACTTCCAGCGCCTTCGGATCCTTATCGAAGCCAATCAAATGTCCCGGTGCGCCGAGGCGTTTTGCGATTTCGTAACTGTGCCCGCCCAGGCCCACCGTGGCGTCGATATAGGTCCCGCCACGCCGCACGTTTAAAAAGTCGATCGCTTCTTGTAAAAGAACCGGAACATGATGTCGCTTCTCTTCTGCCACCATGTCCAACCCCCTGAGGGGCGTCTGTTAAACCCTCGTCCACTAGATGCCCAGTTCGTCGAGCGTCTTCTCATCGTCGGACGTAAACTTGTCTTCCTCGACCAGCGTGCGGTAAGACTCCAGGTTGCGCACTTCCAGATAAGTCTGGTACCCGCTGACCGCCACTTCGCCACGCAGCAGCGCCGATTCGCGCAGCAACTGCGGTAACAGCAGCCGTCCCTGGGCGTCCATCTCCACCACCTGCCCCCAGTAATTCACCTTGCTGAGAAACTTCTTCTTCGTCGGATTGAAAGTGGAGAGCCCCGCCAGCTTCTGCTCGATCCGCTCCCATTCCTCGAAGGGATACACTTGAGCAACCTTCCCGTCTAAACTCGTGATATAGAATTGCTGTCCGTACTTCTCGTCGATCACCCGCTTGAACTCGGCCGGGACCTTGAGCCGTCCCTTTTCGTCGACCCGGGTTGGATGATTGCCGCGAAACATGTTCTTTTTCTGTCGTTGTCATCCTGAGGCACCCGCTTCTGGCGCCGAAGGACTGCTTTGTCATCCTGAGGACGCCGCCTTTGCGTCCGAAGGACCTAGGTGCGCCGTGCGAACAATCTCGCGTTTTGTGCGAGATTGCGAAATCGCACGTTTGGCGCACATCCTTAAGGGAGGTAAAAACGGCACAAAGTTCGGTCAAACTCGGGTGGTTCGGGCTGTTTGTCCTGCTTTTGGGTCGGTTTCCCACCGGCTCCTCTTTTCAGCTCCGTTGTTCCACTGCCTTAATTGGCCTGACCACTTCGTACCACTTTGTACCACATCTTAGCCGTAAGTCGTTTATTGTCAAGCAGAAACTGCTAGGTCAGATGGTTACTTCCGGCATCTCTGGAGAAACTACGAGCACTTGTGGTTAATCAGCCAATGCAACCACATTATGTTGGGTTTACCGCCTTGGTTCTTTCGCCATTCTTTCGCTGAGATTTTTCTTGACTCCCGCGGGCAGCGCGGATTTTCCTGTGGAAAATGGCGACGAGGGGCGAATCAACCTACTGCAGTGGAACCGCCAAGAAACCATTCAAGACATCGAAGTTCACCACATAGTACCCCACGACCCTGCCGCTATCGTTTAATCGCCAAGGGGATCGTGTAGTAGCCAGGATAGGTGAAAAATATAAAGCTATGACTGATGTAGCTGTAAACGAACGCCTGCTCCCCGTTGTTACAGTTTCCTACAATCGATCCGTTATTGTTGATGCCATACGCGACGCTGTTCTTGCACCCTGGCCCAGTCAAATTCGCAAAAAAACCGGTGCTATACATAAACGCGTGACTCGCTCCGCTGGCGTCGAAATAGAACCCAACAACTCGGCCAGCGTTGTTGATCCCCCATGGGTAAGTGCTGACTGCCCCAGGGAAATTCAGGGTTGTGAACGTGCCGCCGCTGTAGAGGAATCCTTGCTGGTTCCCGGAATTGCTGTTTTCGTCTCTATAGGAACCAACGATCGTTCCCGAGTCGTTGATTCCGCTCGCCTCGGTAAGAAACGCCCCGGGCACGTTGATGGTCGTGAACGTCCCACCGCTGTAGAGAAAGCCCTGAGGGTTGTCGGAACCGGAGTTCGCGTCGTAGTACCCCACGACCTGGCCGGAAGCGTTGATACCAAATGCAGCAGTATCCGAATCTGGCTCCGCAATCACGGTGAACTTGCCGTTTTGCAGCAAGAAACCCTCCTCGTTGGCGGCTCCGACGATCATACCCGCATCGTTGATCCCCAGCGGTTCTGTGACGCTCGCTCCCGGGACGAGGATGTTGTAGAAGCGGAAGTATTGTGCCGCAGGCGTCGGGATCGCCGTGACAAGCACCGCAGCCACGATTACCAGACCCGCCACCAGAACGGCAACCCGGCTCGATCGCGCTTTAGACGAAATAGATTTGTTCACGGTCATCACCTCTGATTGAGAAAAACTTAGCTGGCAACTACGGCGAATTCACCTACTGGAGTGGCACCGCGAGGAAGCCGTTGATGTTGCCGTTTTGCAAGTCGTATTGGCCGGTCACCCTGCCGGTATCGTTGATCCCAAACGGTAGCGCCGGGCCACCCGGTTCAGTGAGGAAGATGTAGCTGTGATTGGGGTAGCTGTAGACGTAAGCTCGGCTGCCGCAATACCCCACGATCGATCCAAGGTTGTTGATACCGTAAGCCACACTGCTCTTGCAGGTCGGACCGAAGAGATTCTGAAAAACGCCACCACTGTAAATGAAAGCGTGATTTGTCCCGCTCGAGTCCGTGTAGAAACCGACGATTTGCCCGGCATTGTTAATTCCCTTCGCGCCAGTGCTGGCTGCCCCGGGAAAGCTGATCGTGGCATAGGCACCGCCGCTGTAAATGAAGCCTTGCAAGTTGCCGGTCTGCGGAAAGTACTGACCAACAATGATTCCCGAGTCATTGATGCTGTTGGGTTCAGTACCCTGCGCACCTGGAACCGCGATGGTTGTAAACGTTCCCCCGCTGTAGAAGAAGCCTCCCGCGCTGTCGGTTCCTACCATCTGGTTCGATGAGTTGATCCCGGTTGGTGCCGCGGCTTGCCCGTCTGGACCTTTAAATGCCGTGAACGTTCCGTTTTGCCACACGAACCCGGGCGCCCCAACAATTACACCCGCATTGTTGATTCCGCGAGGTTGGGTTTCGCTCGCGTTTAAAAACACAAGGGAGTAGATAACGGAAATATTGCGCTGCGAGCCCCGGGATCGCCATGACAACACGGCCGACACGATTACCAAACCGGCCAACAGGATGGCACACGCGGCTCGATCAGCGCTTCAGCCGAAATAGATTTGTCCACGCTCATCATCTCCGCTTGCCGGAAAACATGGCGGCGGTCGGAAGTCCTCGGCCACAGCGTTTGTAAGTGTCCGCTCGCAAACATCCGCTGTCAATAGGCCGGAATTCTCCAGTCCTTTAGTGCTGCGCGCCCAACTGGGGTTTCTTTCGCTGAGATTTTTCTTGACTCCCGCGCTTCACGCCATTTTTCTTGTGGAAAATTCTTTCCTTCGCACGATTTCCTCAGTCTTTACAAGCCCCTGGCCCAGTGCAATGATGGCTGCCGTTAGCCGCGCCGGGCATCTTTCCCGGCGCACAGAGGTTGATCCTGAAGACCGCAGAACATCCATCTCGCTACCAATCCCTCGATGGTCTTCGGGCTTACCGCCGAAAATATTTACACCCGATTCTTAAACTTAAGCCGGATCTCTTCTATTGGCGTGCTCAGCTACTCGCTCTATCTGTGGCAGGAAGTGTTTCTCGTGCAGGGCCGTTGGGCGTCTCAGCCGTGGCACTGGTTTCCCCTGAGTTGGATTCTTTCTATTGCCGCGGCCTAGTGCTCCTATCGACTGGTGGAAAAGCCCTTCCTCAGTCTGCGGGAAAGTCTTTTCTCTCGCCGGGCACAAAACGGATCGAGACCCGCTGCGCCAACCAATCTGGCTTCCGCCCTTGCCACCTGGCCCGAACTTCTCTTGCTGCGGGTCAGGCGCCGCGCAAGCTAGGGGAAAGCGTATCTGGAATCCCCGGCCCTTAGCCCGGCTGGCGCAAGCGCGCCCAGGACCGCGCACAAAGGAGTTATAACCGGCGACGGATTTGCCCGTTCCCCGGGTTTTTTCGAATCCATCTTGTCCAGCAGTTCGTTGATTCTTCGAACCAATTCAATCAGCTTTTCCCCGTCATACTCCTTCGAGGCATTTTCACAAAGCTCGCGTAACTGAGCGGCGTCATCGAGTTCTGTCATCAAAATCCTCCTTCCACTTTCTCGCCGTGGATTGGCGGTCCCGCTGAAAAATCTCAGATCTCTCGCTTTCGAAGCTTCGTATGTTCAGTTGCGCGCCCTATCAAATAGGGAAAGCGATCCAATTCACTAGAGACGCAGCGAGAAAACACCAAGAGCTGTCAGGATTATCCCTATGCGGGCATCCGGCTCATCCCGGAGCGCACGAGAATCGTTTTTCCTACTCTCACCGGGGTCGCCGCTTTTTGATACTATGGGGATCGCGACAAATTCGTTTTTTCCGCTCTGTACTTCACCGCCACGGCTTTTGCGACAGGTTCGGGTGACTGATAATGGCAGATGGCTTCTCCTCCATCCTGCGTTCTTCGAGCAAGCCGGTCCGCTACGCCATCGCCATCCTCGCCGTGGTGGTCGCGGTTTACCTGCGTATTCTCGTGGCCCCGCTTTTTCACGGAAACGTTCCCTATCACATGATCTGGGCGGCGATTGCCTTTAGCGCCTGGAGCTGCGGACTTGGCCCCTCCATTGCCGCTACGCTGCTCAGCCTGGTCGCTATTTCTTTTCCCCTGCCATTTCTTCCGGCCATGAATATTCCGAAAACCGGCGTTGCGGGCATGGTCAGTTTCGTGATTTTTTCCGGGGTTATCGTGGCTCTGGGCGAAAACTCGCGCCGCGTGGTGGCCCGCCAGCGAAAAGCCGAACGGGAGGCTCACCGCTCCCAGATTCTGTTTGAAACTTTCATGGACAACAGCCCCGGCGCGGCTTTCATGAAAGATGGGGATGGCCGGTACGTCTATGTGAACCGGACAGTACAAAACCGCTTCAACCTTCTTTTGCTGGGAAAGACCGATTTCGAAGTGTTCCCGAAAGAGGTAGCCGAATCTCTTCGCGCCAACGATCTTGCGGTTTTGCGCGATGGCAAACCGCGCGAGTTTCTCGAATATTTCGATCAACCCGCAGGCAAGCAGGCCTGGCTCACCGTGAAATTTCCGGTCACCGATCCCGACGGAAACGTCTTTATCTGCGGCAAGTCATTCGACGTGACCGAACGCATTCATACCCAGGAAGCGCTGGTCGAAGCTCACCGGCAATTGGAAGAGCGAGTCCAGCAGCGCACTGCCGAACTGACCACCGCTCTCGACAGCCTGCGCGAACTCTCCGCCCGTTTGCTGCAGGTGCGCGACGAAGAACGCCGCCGCATCGCCCGCGAGCTGCACGACAGCATCGGCCAGTTGCTGGCGGCGCTGGCCATGAACATCGGCTCCTTAAACCGAGACCCGCAGCGCCTGCCGCCCGAGGTCGCCCGGATTGTGACCGAAAGCATCAACCTGCTCGAGCAAGTCAGCCGCGAGATCCGCACCATGTCGCATCTTCTGCACCCTCCGCTGCTGGAAGAAGTGGGGCTGGCTTCCACTCTGCGCTGGTATGTGGACGGTTTCAGCCAGCGCAGCGGCATTGCCGTCGATCTGCAAATCTCCACCGGCGCTGAGCGTCTGCCCCCGGATACCGAGCTTACCGTCTTCCGTCTGGTTCAGGAGTGCATGGCCAACATCCATCGCCATTCCGGCAGTAAGACGGCCAGCATTCGCATCGACGCCAATGATGGCTGGCTGAATCTGGAAGTCAAAGACGCAGGAAAAGGAATTCCTCCGGAGAAACAAAAAGCAGGTTTGAACGGACAGCTCGGAGTCGGCATCCGCGGAATGCGGGAACGCCTCCGCTTGCTCGGAGGCACGCTGGAAATCAACTCCAACTCCGCGGGCACAACCGTCCGCGCCACCCTCCCCTACTCCCGCGAGCCCAAACCAAACCCCCAACCGCAGCCGGATGACGGACCTCGACCCGCCGCGGAATAGTTCTCGCTGTCATCCTGAGCGAAGCGAAGGACCTCTGCACTCCGCTCGCAGCGCAAATACTGTCTGCTCGGCCAGGAAAGCAGCCGGAAGCTAACGCCGCTACTTCACCGCCTCCACCACAACCGCGGTCCCATACGCCAGCACCTCAGTCACTCCCTGCATAATCTCGGTCGCATCGTAGCGCGCGCAAACCACGGCATTGGCGCCCAGTTCAGCCGCATGTTGCAGCATCAGATCGAACGCTTCCTGGCGCGTCTTCTCGCACAAGTTAGTGAGCAAAGTAATGTTGCCGCCAACCAGCGTCTGCAATCCTGCTCCGATCGTGCCAAAGATCGAGCGCGACCGCACCACAATCCCGCGCACCACTCCCAGCGTACGCGTCACCCGAAAGCCATCCAGTTCAAACTGCGTGGTCACCATGGTGTGGGCCACCATTCGTCCACCGCTGGCGTAGGTTGTCACCATAATCAGGCCTTTCTGCTCTTCGCATTCTTACGACACGGTAGTCTATTTCTTCACCACGCTGAGCACAATGCTCGAAGGATATTGCGCCGAATGGTGCACTTCGTTGTGTGCGACCACCCACTTCGCTTCGTTGTAATTGTCGCCGCCGGTATTGAGGTTTCTGTCGAATTGCGGAAAGTTGCTGCTGCTGATTTCGATTCGCAACTCGTGCCCGGCGGCAAAGTAGTTGCTGGTCTGCATCGGCTGGAACGTGACTTTATAAACTTTTCCCTTCTCCATCCACACCGGAGGCTTCGTGTACCCCTCGCGGTAGCGCACGCGCTGGATGTTTTCCCGAATGTTGTAAGCAGTCCCATCCGGCAGCACTTCGATAAGCTTCACGGTAAAGTCCGTGTCCTTCGCATCGCTCGAAACGTAGAGTGTCACATCAATGGGCCCGCTGACTTCAATGCCTTCTTTGAGCGGCCCGCTACTGTAGACGAGGATATCGTTGCGCGCTTCCATGCTGCGCTGGTCCAGCGCGCCAGCCTTGTACTCAGGTCCCATGCAGCAGAATCCTCCGCCATGAGTCGGCACCGGATTCATGGGGTCGTAGACAAACTTGTCAGGACTGTCCTTCGCCTCCGGCGTCATAAGCAGAGTTCCATCGCCGTTCAGCGAATTGGCGTGCCCGCCGCTCGCCAGGTAATAAGTAACCGGCTTCGCGCCCGCTGGGGGCCACGTGTTCGATGACTGCCACTTGTTGCTGCCCATGGTGTAGTACTGAACTTTGGGCGTTTTTGCCAGCAGGCCGTTGTCTTCGCCCTTAAGGAAGTGATCAAACCAGCCATAGGTGAACGCGTCATAATCAAAGCGTGCATCGCCCATGTCGCGCTCGCCCACGATGGTATGTTCCGCGGCCCGCTTGTAAGCGCAATGGGCAACCGGCGCAATGATCGCATATTGCTCGTTGGCGATAGCGGGGCTGGCCGTCTTGCGAACGTAATTGTATGCAGCCAGGTTCGGCCCCACGCTCACGTCATACCATGTCATCAGCCAAAGCCCGGGAATGTTGATCCTCATGCTGTCATTCCACAGCCCGCCCTTATACCACGAAGGATCGTTGGGCGTGCGCTCGATCATGCCCGGCTTGCCCGAAGGAGTGGTATCGGCAAAAATGCCGCGCGGCCCGCCAATCGCCGAGTAAATATCTTTCTCCGGCAAATGCTGCAGCGCCTTCGACCAGTCGACCGTCGGCGGGTGAGGATCGAGGTCGTAAGACTTCGCCGCCTCAACCAGCGCCTCTTCAGACATCCCCGGCGGAAACGTCGGCCGCCCGTCTTTCACGTCAAGGCCGTAGTCGTATAGCCAGGTGCCAAACAGCATCTGCACCGCCCCGCCGCGAAACCAGTTGCCCTGCTCGTAATACGGAGCCACGCGCCCCACTCCGGCTCCAAAGCTTTCCGGAATAAAAGTCGCCAGCGCCTTATTGCCGCGCGAAGCCACTGCCAATTGCCACTCCGCCGTAGATGAGCACCCGATCAGTCCCACCTTGTCCAGCGACCACGGCAGCGACCCCATCCAATCGAGCGCATCGTCGGAATCAGTGAGCGGCACGCCGAGAATGTCGTACTCGCCTTCGGAAAAATACCGGCCGCGTTCATTCATCTCGATGTAGGCGTAACCATGCTTGACCGCCTCCAATTGCGCGGTCATATCGCGCGGCGCTCCCAACGCGACATCCCAATAGTTGAAGTTGTACGGAGTGCGAACAAAAATGATGGGATATTTCTTCGACTCGTCCTTCGGACGGTAGATATCGGCCTGCATGCGCTTGCCGTCGCGCATCGGCACCATAACCTTGCGCTCAATAATGGCGATAGACTCGAGTTCCTTTTCCGTGGCGTTGCGTTTCGCGATGGCCGCCGCATCCGGCGTCCTGCCCTGCGCCAGTGCTGACGGGGTAATGCCGGCAAAAATGCCACTGCAGAAAACTGCCAAACACACGAACTTCGCGACTCGGCGCATTCCAGCCTCTCGTTTACGGGGTTTTGGGAACTCGATACCGCAGACACTATAACTCAAACCGCCCGCTTTGGAGGCGTTAACGCAATCGAACCGGCGGGAACTATGCTGGGTAGAAGTAAGTTTAAGAAATGTTGCGGCTGTGAACCAGGCGCAACCCGTCAGCCTGAAGAATGCGTTGAATCTGGCTGCGCGCATGAACCGACCAGGGTCCGGTCGTATCCAGCTTGATGTAGGCTTGCCAATGCTTCAGCGCCTTGCGCGGCTCGCGCAGCTTTTCGTAAGCCAAGGCGAGGTTGTAGTGGGCGTCAGCGTAGGTGGGAGCAAGCTGCAACGCCGTCTTGTAGGTTTGAATCGCTTCCTGCACGCGCCCGGTTTCGTCCAGCACATTTCCCAGATCGAAATAAGCAAGCGCATAGCGCGGATCGGAAATCAGCGCGTCGCGGTAATGTTTTTCCGCGAGTACAAAATCCTGCCGGTTGTAATAAAGCGTGCCAAGATTGATGTGCGCCGCCGCGTGATGCGGATCGATTTCCAGCACTCGCTGATACGCCGCGATCGCTTCCCCGTGCGTGTTGGCGTCTTCTTCGAGCGCAATCCCGCGCGCAAACCAGTCCGCAACCTCATCTTCCCGCGGAGTCGGCTCCGGCCGCGGGATAGGCGTACTCACCACTTTTTCCCGCGTGGCGAAATCCATCACAAACTGTCCCGCGATCGGCTCCAGCAACTTCCCTTCATGGCGGAAAGCGACGCGATGTTTATTGGTCGACGACGCTCCCGCTTCCAGCAATGGCTTGATTGCCCCGCCCACCTGCTTGCGCATCGCATCCAGCGATTGCCGAATCACCGCCGGCTTCACGCTGGCCGCACACAAATCGCGAACCTTCTTGATTTCCAGCATGTCGGCGAAAGAATAAGCTTCCGAGGACGCTACTAGGCCCGCCCGCTCCCAGGTCGCCAACTGGCGCGGCGTAAGGTGGAGAATTCGAAGTATATCCGCTCGACTGTACACTTTGAAGCCTGACGACTACAAAAATTCAAGAGCCATTATCTGCAACTCATGCCCACAAACGCAACAGGTATTCTCTGTGGAAACCTGTGGAGAATCAGGTTTATCCACATGCAACGGAAACTGTGCAAAGGCTGCCGCCGAATTGTAGCTGCGCTGCAAGTCAAAGTCCGGGACGAGTCTCTAAAATCATGATATAGTTCACGGCTGGTTTCCGAGGGCACTGGTTGATCGCTAAGAGTGGGGGCACTCGTACTTCACGCGCCAGCCTACTACCCCAGTCGGGACTGGAATATAAGCGGTTGGGATGCCTCACTTTCGAGGGGACAAAGACACCAAATGAAAATCAATCTCATACTGACCTCAGTGCTGGGTTTTCTCCTTTTCCTCAAACCTCTAGCCTTCGCCGGCGATACAGAAAAGGTTCTGCTCAATGTCCAAGGCGGCACCTATGGTAAATACCCCCAATCTCTCGTCGTTGCTGCGGACGGAACCATCTATGGCACCCTCAATGCTGGTGGCACGCCGACCTGCAACGTTAACTGCGGCCTGGTTTACAAGCTCGCTCCAAATTCCAACGGGGTAATGACCGAGACTATCATCCACACCTTCACAGGCAAAAATGATGGGGCGCAGCCCACCCGCCTCTTTATGGATACAAGCGGCAATCTTTTTGTCTCGGCCTACGCCGGAGGTGTGAGTGGAACCTGCGTGCAGGGCTGCGGTGCCATCATCGAGCTCTTGCCGCTGCCCAGCGGTGGCTGGGGCACCAAGATCCTCTACGACTTCCAGGGCAGTTTCGACGGCGAGCATCCTACCCTCACCCTTCTGGACTCGCAAGGGAACCTATATGGCACAACTCGCAATGGTCAGGTCTGGGAGCTATCAAAGTTGCCTGGCGGCATCTGGAAAAAGAAGTTTCTCTGACTTATTCGACACCAACGATGCCTATCTACCGCTACCAGAAGCGGTAGATGCCAGCGGCAACGTCTATGGCAGCGCGGTTCTCGGCGGCAACACCAGCTGTTCGGACGGCTGTGGAATCATTTTCGAGCTTTCCCCCGCCTCCAATGGCATTTGGACCGAAACCACGCTCTACAGCTTCGCGGGCCCACCGGACGGCGGGCAGCCCGGCGCGATCTTCCTCGACGGCAACGGAAACATCTTTGGAATTACCCAGCAGGGCGGCGCTGGGACCAAATGCGGCGCCGGATGTGGAACTCTATTCGAGCTGTCACCCTCGTCCGCTGGCTACACTGAATCGGTGCTGCACAGCTTCAACGAAGTTCTCGATGGATACTCACCCCAGGCGCTGCTCTCGGACGGCAGCGGAAATATCTACGTCGCGAATCTTGGTGGCGGGGTTGCTGGTAGGGGCACAGTGCTCGAGTTCACCCTCGGCTCTGACGGAATCTGGGAATATACGACGCTCTACAGTTTTGCTGGTGGCAACGGTGGAGGCGAAATATACACAATTGCGCTGGATCAATTCGGCAATATCTTCGGAATTGGCGGGCAGGGCGGCTCTAAGGGAGAAGGCGTGGTATTCGAGCTTTCCCCGCTCGATAGAAAATTTTCCTCCCTGCTAAGCCGGGCTGCGATTTGTCCGGACTGAAAAGACGGCGCTAAACCGTGACTGCCGACTGGTACTCCTCATACGACCTTTGAAGTCCGTGATCTTGTGATCGCTCTCGAAGTGCCAGATGCGCGTCGCCACTTCATCGATCAAATCGTGATCGTGCGTCACCAGAAAAACCGTTCCCTGGTAGCGCTGCAAGCGAAATATTCAGCGCGTTGATCGATTCCAGATCCAGGTGATTCGTCGGCTCGTCCAGCACCAGCACGTTGGGCTTCTGCAACATCAGCTTGCAAAACAGCAGCCGCGCCGCCTCGCCGCCCGAAAGCACGCTGGTCGATTTCGTCGCTTCCTCGCGCTGAAACAGCATCTGCCCCAGCACCCCGCGAATCTCTTCCGTCACCGCGCCCGGATCCCACTGATGCAACCACTCCAGCACCGTCATCCCGCCTTCAATCAGCGCCGCGATGATCCTGCGCAAAATATCCTATCGATGCCTCATGCCCCCACAGCACCTTGCCCGAATCCACAAACGCGCCTTCATAGCCGCTGGTTTTGCGCAGCTCCGCTACCGGCGTGCTCGGAGAATTCGACAGCAGCGCATTTACCAGCGTCGTCTTCCCCGCCCCGTTGCGCCCCATCAACGCGATTCTTCTCGCCCCGAATCACGCTGGCGGTGAAGTCGCGGATAACTTTCTTCTCTCCGTACGCCTTGGCCAGATGTTCGACCTCGAGAATGTGCTTCCCCGAAGGCCGCTTCTGCTCAAATTTAATAAACGGACGCTGAATGTTCGACCGTGCCAACTCCGTAACCTGCAACCGCTCCACTTCCTTGCGCCGCGACTGCACCTGGCTCGACCGCGTGCCCGCCGCGAACCGCGCAATAAATTCGTTCAACTGCGAAATCTTCTTTTCCCGCTGCGCATTCTGCGATTCGATCTGCGACCGCACCTGCGTCTTGGCCACCACCATATCGTCGTAAGTCCCGGTATAAGTGATGATCGTTTCATAGTCGATGTCGGCGATATGCGTGCAAATGCTGTTCAGAAAATGCCGGTCGTGCGAAATCGCAATCACCACGCCGTCATACACATTTAGAAATCCCTGAAGCCAGTGAATCGAATCCAAGTCAAGATTATTCGTAGGCTCATCCAGCAGCAGCGCCTGCGGATGCCCGAACAACGCCTGCGCCAGCAGCACGCGAACTTTTTGACCGCCCTGCAACTCGCCCATCTTGCGCGACTGAACCTCCTCGGGAATATCCAACCCTTGCAGCAAAATCGCCGCATCGGCCTCGGCGGTATATCCATCTTCTTCGCCGACAATCCCCTCCAGTTCGCCCAGTTTCATCCCGTCGGCATCGGTCATCTCCGGCTTTTCGTAAATCGCGTCGCGCTCCTGCATCGCCGCCCACAACCGCTTGTTGCCCATGATGACCGTGTCGATGACAGTGAACGCATCAAAGGCAAACTGATCCTGGCTCAACACTCCCAACTTCCGCGGACGCACGACCGTCCCCTTTTGCGGGTCTAACTCGCCGCTGAGCAGCTTCATAAACGTAGACTTGCCGGCGCCATTCGGCCCGGTCAGGCCATAGCGCTTCCCCGGAGTAAACGCCGTGGAAACTTCGTCAAATAAAATCTTTGCGCCGTAGCGCATGGAAACATTGGAAACAGAAAGCATGATTCGTTCTGGCTCTTCTCTGATACTTCAGGAACTGCGGGGGAATTCCGGTCAAACGGTACGCAGCTGGAGTTCTTAGAATATCACGCGACCAGCATTTCCATTCGCACCAGGGTATATAGCGATGCAAGTGTAGAGCGGGCGACTCGCCCGCCGCCTTTGACTTTGACTTGTACAATCTCCCGCGCGGATAAAAAAGCGCGAATGGGAAGGGCACGACTTCAGTCGTGCCACCAAGACCTCTAATAACGAGGGCTTTAGCCCCTGAGGGTCGGACCCGGGAATCTGATGACGCCTTCGTGCTCAAACTCTCACTGATTCACCACGCAGAACCCGCACAATTTCCCCCGGCTCCGGCCGCTCCGTATAATCCTCATCTGCCGCGGCAAACAGAACCGTCCCACCGCGCTCAACAACATAAGTCGCCGGAATCGGCAACTCCCAACTCTCATCTCCGTTCACCAAAGGCAAATTCACAAACGCCCGCCGGTAAACCGCCTCCTGATACTCCGGCACGCGATGAACCAGCCCAAACTGCCGCGCCACCACATTCCCCGCATCAGGCAGCAGCGGAAATCGCAGCTTATGCTGATCGTGCATAAAAAACGCCTGTTTCACCGTCTGCGGAGAGATGGCCACCAGCGCCGCCCCCGCCCGCTCAATCTCCGGCGCCACCAGATTCATCGCCTCCATCTGCCCCACACAAAACGGACACCACCGCCCGCGAATAAAACAAATCACCAACCGCCCCTTGCTCAATAACTCAGCCGAAGAAACTATATGACCGTTGTGATCCGGTAGTTGGAATGGGAGCGCCTGGGCGCCGACCGGCAAACTGTTGGCCGCCAGATGCCTCCCTTTGAGCTCGCCGACTGCGCGAGAGTGCACGGCTTGCGTTTCGGCCGGGACGTACTTGGCAATCAATTCCTTGCGCTCAGCAAAAATCTCCCGCAGCGCACGCGTGTCATCGATTTGCGGAGGTTCGTCTAGCGATCGCCATTTCATACGAAGCAATTAGCCACTGACCGTACTGGAACTGAGAACCGACCACCGGCAACTCGCCACTGCCCTCTACATCCCCGGCATCTTCATCCCCGCCAGTCTTCTCGCAAAACTCGGCTTGCCCATATTCTTGAACATCTTTTTCATCTGCGCATACTGCCGCAGCAAATTATTCACTTCCTGCACCGTCGTCCCCGACCCGCGCGCAATCCGCTTCCGCCGGCTGCCATTAATCACTTCATGATGATTCCGCTCGTGCGTGGTCATCGAATTAATAATGGCCTCGACGCGATTGATCTGCTTCTCATCCACGTTATCCGCGGCCTTCTGCAATCCCGAAAACGGACCAATCGAGGGCAGCATCCCCACCAGGCTCTTCATCGATCCCATTTTCTTCACCTGCCGCAACTGGTCGCGAAAGTCCTCCAGCGAAAAGCCATCGCCGGAAAGCGCCTTGGTCGCAATCTCCTGCGCCTTCTTTTTATCGATCTGCGACTCCGCCCGTTCAATCAGCGAAAGAATGTCGCCCATCCCCAGAATGCGCGACACAATGCGGTCAGGATGAAACGGCTCCAGCGCATCATATTTCTCACCCGTGCCAATAAACTTGATGGGCTGCCCCGTCACCTGCCGAATCGAAAGCGCCGCACCGCCGCGCGCATCGCCATCCATCTTGGTCAGCACCACGCCGGTCAGCGAAAGCTTTTTATGAAATTCATCCGCCGAGCGCACCGCATCCTGCCCAGTCATCGCATCGGCCACAAACAAAATCTCCGACGGATTCAACAGCTTCTTCAGCGACTGCATCTCCCCCATCAACTCGTCGTCAATGTGCAATCGTCCAGCGGTATCGACAATCAGCACGTCGCAGCCGGAAATCACCGCCTCGCGCCGCGCCTCTTTCACCAGCCGCTCCACTGTCGCGGTATTCGATTCGGTGACCTGCCCTTCGTAAATGTGCGCCTTGATCGCCTCGGCCACAACTTTCAACTGCTCCCGCGCCGCCGGACGGTACACGTCCACCGAAACCAGCAGCGGACGGTGCCCGCCCTGCTTGAACCAATTGGCCAGCTTGCCCGAAGTCGTCGTCTTGCCCGACCCTTGCAACCCCGCCATCAACACCACGGTCGGCGGCTGCGAGGCAAACTTCACCCGCGCCGTATCTTTGCCCAGAATCTCGACCAGCTCATCGCGCACAATCTTGATGACCTGCTCGCCCGGAGACAGCGCCGTCAGCACCTCCTGCCCCACCGCTTTGGCCTGGATGCGGTCGATCAGTTCTTTAACGACTTTGAAGTTGACATCGGCCTCAAGCAGCGCCAGCCGGATCTCGCGCAAAGCCTCGGCAATGTTCTCTTCCGAAAGCTTGGCCTGCCCGCGCAGCGATTTAAACGCCCGCTGAAGTTTTTCCTGAAGATTCTCAAACATAAGAATTAAAGAACTGAAGATTGATCTAGATTCTAGCAGCCGCGCACGCAGGCTGTTACGAAACTGCTTGTCGAGCACGATCGCTTGAACAAAAATTCATTCCAGCCACGAAGTGGCGGCATGGGAAAGCCCGGCACGGGAGTGCCGGGGTGGTGCGGGAAGTGGAACTAACCGAGTCCGCTTCAGCGGACGGCACGAGTTCTCGTCGCAGCCTAACCCCTGGGGCACGCGCGGCCCGCACTCACCACCGAGTCATAGAGCCGCAGAGAACAACAATAATTGTGCCCCTCGATTTTCTCTGTGTCTCTGTGACTCTGTGGTAGAAAATGGCATGTAGCCGGGCGTACCCTTCAGCGCGACTTGGCGTTGCTCTTCCTCACCCGCAAAAACGAACTCATCCCAAACCACGCGAAGGTCACGGTAAAGCAGGCGGCAACCGCAACATGACTCAACGATGCGTGCCCCGCTTGAAACTTCAAATACTCCCGCACCGCAGAGATGCCGCCCATCAGCGCCATCGCCAAAAACAGCGCCCCAATCACTTCCAGCCAAAGCTGGTGCATCACCTTGCCCACGGAACGGCCGGTAGCGCGCATCGCGCCCCAAACCGCGCCCAGCGTGCGGCTGCGCCCAGCTTGTTGGGAGGCGATCTTCGCCACCACCCCTAACTTTCGTGCCGTAGAAAGCGGACTCATGCCTCTAGATTTTATCAGCCTCTGGAGTACAATGACGCTCGGGGGAACCGGCGAACCCTTGTGAGCAGGAATGGCATCCAAGTGGTTAAGCTTGCACGCCTGGGGGATGAGTGGACCAACAACTAAAACAACTCATGAAAGAACTGGGAGAAGCAATTAACGAGTCCCTGTCGGATTCCGAAGCCATCGCCGAAGTCGTCTCCCGAATCAAAGACGGCGGCTACGACATTTTTCTGGTCCTTGAGGCCACCATCGGAGTCAGCAAGCAGGGCGAAAAATCCTCCGACAAGACTTCGCTGGTTACCACTCTATCCACGAATCCCGAATTCAAAATCAGCGATCAGGATCTAAAGTTCTTGAAGTCCCTCCGCATCAAGATCGAGGAAGAAAAAGAATAACCTCCCGCCGCTCTTAGCAATTCTCGGGGCAATACTCGGGAAGGGCACGACTTTAGTCGTGCCGCAATGTACTCCAAATCAGCCCGCGCTTCAGCGCCTGAGGTTTCCCCTCCTTAGCCTTCGCCTACGGCACCGTCATGGTAAACGTAATGTTCTTGGTATCGCTGCCCGAGGTCGCTGTCGCCACCAGCGAATAAGTCCCCGTAGGCGTGCCGCTCACCGGAGTCGGCGTCGTACTGCCGCAGGAAGGCAGCAGCAACAGCAATCCCAGCACCATGCACGACCCAATCGCGCCCGCCATCCGTCTGCGTCCCGGCTTCCAGCCAATCACCACCGCCATCCCCGGAAACGCCAGAAGAAACGCGTAGACCAGCCCCAGCCTTTTAATCGAGGTCGTATTAGTGAACGGACGGGCCGTGGTCGTGATATTAAGCTGCGACGTCACCGGGCTCACGCTCGAAAGCGTGACCGAACTCAGGCTGAACACCCCTTTCGCCCCGGTAGGCATGTTGGTGCAGCAACTCAGCGCAATGGGGCTGGGATACGGATTCGTGGGGGAGACTGTGATCTGGTAAACCGCAGTGTCGCCGGCCGCAGCGATGCTTTGATTGGCTGGATTAATCGCCACAGCAAAGTCCGACGCCTTGGCTGATACCGACGTCGTATTGTTCGACGGGTTGGGGTCGTTATTGCCGGGCGAATAAACCGTCACCGCTCCGCCGTTGAAGTTCCCCGCAATCGTGGGGGTCACCGCCACCGTCACGGTGGTGCTCGATCCCGCTTGCAGTGCGGCAATGGTACAGACCACGGTTGAATTCGATGTTGTCGCCGAGCAGCTTCCCGACGACGCCGTGGCGGAATCGAAAGTCAGCGGCACTTCCGCCGTGCTCAGGTCGTCGCTGAAAGTAACCTGCGTGGCCAGGTCCGGACCGGTGTTGCTCACCGTATAAACGAATGTCGCCTGATTTCCCGCGCTCACGTAGCTCTGTGCCGCGGGAAGCGTAATCGTTCCCGTCACCCCCAAGTCCGCCTCCGTGCCGAACTTGGCGGCAAAGGCGTCATACCCTCCCGCGTTCGCGGCTTGCAAAGGATTCTGCGTCTGGAAGTCAGTCGCATTCGTGTTTCCCGCGACATAAACGTTCGAGTTGTTATCGATCGCAATGCTGGTTCCCTGGTTAATGCCGGTGCCTCCGAAATACGTCGCGTAAGCTCCCTGGGAATTCTGACCTGAAGTTGCATTCGCGGTCAGGTGGGCAAAGAACGCGTCCTGCGTCCCTTTCAGAGCCCCCTGCAGCACACAGGGACTGCTCGTCGTACACAAAGGGTTGGAGGTCGAATTGGGGAAGATCGGGAAATCGGTGGACTGCGTCCACCCGGTCAGCAGCGCATCGTCGGCGGAATCAACCGCAATCGCCAGGCCTGCATCATTCCCCGTGCCGCCCAAATAGGAAAAGTAACTCAGCGCCAAAACGTCCGTAGTCGTAGTCGTGGAGGTCGGCGCAAGGTTGTTGAATCGCGCCACGAACGCATCCGTGTCGGTGTCCGCCGTTGTGCATGCGGTCACTCCGGGCGCCGTGTTCAGGCAGGCCTGGTAACCGCCGAAGTTGTAGTTCAGCGGCGTAATATTTGGCGAGTTGGTGGTGCCCACAATAAACACATTCGCCGCGCCGGTGTCGATCGCAACTCCGGTGCTTGAGTCCGTGCCCGCTCCACCAAAATAGGTCGACCAGATTAACTGCGATCCCGTCGACACATTCGGATTGAGCTTGGCCACAAAGGCATCGGTAGCCGTCGGCGTGGTCGTATAGGTGCAGGATTGCGGATTGGTGTTGATTGCCGGCGGAGCCGTATCCAGGCAGGGCTGGTACGCGTCTAGTATGGGGAAATCGGTGGCCGAACTTTGCCCGGTGAAAAGAAAGTTGGTCGTGCCGGAAAAATAAACATTCCCCGTACCGTCAACTGCAATTCCCCCGCCCACGGCAGTGCCGTTGCTCGGCGTCCCTCCGCCAAAATACGTCGAATAAGGAATGCTCCCAATGCCAAACGCCGCCGTGTTTACCTTGGTCACAAAGAACTGAATCGCCGCCCGCGAATACTGCTGGTAAGCGAGCGTCTCCGGCGGATAGCTGGCGGGAAATTGATCGTTGCTCGACCCTCCATTGCTGGAACTGCTGTTGGTCGAGGTGGTAGTGCCGGTCACGAAAACATCCTGGCTAGCGTCAATGGCCACGCCGCTGGCCACGTCAGTGCCGTTCCCAGAAAGATAAGAGGAGTAATTCAAAGTCGAACCCGCCAGGCTCAGCGCGGTTACAAACACATGCGAGCTTCCCGTACTGCCCGCCAGCGGCACCGCTTGATAGGCATTGGTTGGAGTCGTAGGAAAGTTGGCCGAAGAAGTCGTGCCCGCGAGGTACGCGTTGCCCGAAGCATCCACTGCAATCCCCGCCGGACTGTCCGTTCCGCTGCCGCCCAGGTAAGTGAGGTAGCCAATGCTCGTGCCGCCCACATTGATCTTCAGCACGTAAACGTTCTGCGCGCCCGTCAGCGTCGACTGGAACGGAATCGTGCTGACCGGAAGATTCGGCGAGGTCGTCGAACCCGACAAATAGACGTTGCCGCTGCCATCTACCGCGACCGAAGTCGAAAGTTCGTCGCCGCTGCCGCCGAAATATGTCGAATAGTCGAGCACCGGGTCGATCACCAGTTCACGCGACCGGTTATAAGCGCCAATGGCGAAGCCAACTCGATTCGCCGCTCGCATCTCAAAGCGCCCTTCGACCGGCTGCTCCCGCCCATCAACCCGCTGGTAAATATGTGGCGCCCGCAGGCGAACGCTGCCGCTCCCAGCGTGCAGGATCAGGTTTCCATCTTTCAGTTCGATTCGCTTCGATCCCTCAAATTGCAGCTCTGCCCGTGCCGGATCCGATCCCGGCGCAACCCGGAAGTCATATTCCATCTGCCCCTGGTTGCCATAAAAAACCAGATCGATTCCCGGATAAACACTCTCGTACCGCACACGCGAGAACTGCGGAACATTCCGATGCCACAACGCAGGATTGTTGCCAATCAGATAATTGCTCTTGCCCGGCAGCGGCGAAATCCCCGAAACCACCGCGTGCGGGTTGGAACCCGCCAGCTTCATGCGCAGCGTTTCCACTCGCAGGCCGCGGCGTGAATCTTTATCTTTCTTCGCACTGTCGTTTTTTCCGCTATCATGGCCGGCCAGCAAACTCAGAGTGGCGCCGTCTTCCGTCAGAAAAACGCCATAGCCCAGGCCGTGAGAACCAAAGCCCCGCGCCACAAACTTCACATCGCGGCCGCTCTGGCCAACATTGGGCTCAAACATCAAAGGCAGGTTGCTGAGTGCGGAGCTCACGCGCGCCGGAGATAGATGAACCGGCGTCGCACTCGCCTTTGCCATTACCTTCGGCAGCGGCGACACCGCGTTCTGAGCAGAAGCTGTCCATCGCATGTGACCAGTCGAGACAATCGTGATACAACCGGCGATCAGCAGCAGCACGGCCGCGCCTGCGACCCAGCTTCTGGGTCTTGCGCCCATCGTCGCGCCATTATCCTTTGCGCAATCTTTGCTCAGCCGATCTTCATTCCCCTGTACTTCGTTCACGCACACCTCTTTCGAGCCCTCGATTCGCTGGAACCTGAGGGAAGAATAGAAACGGCGCAGGATCATTCCTGTCGCGCGCCGGTGACGCTGCCCGCGGCTAGCTTGCAATTAAAACTGGCGGAAAAAATAAGTAACTACTTAAACATCGGACGAAGGGCATGTCAAGCCAGCCCCGCCCCCAACAGTGCCGAATCTCGATCCCGCTCTTCTTCGCAAGCTCTAGCAGCCTCCGGAAAGAGTCCGATTGGGGAACGTGTCGGGAAAGCGCACAACTTCAGAGGTTGCGGAAAAACTCCCCATCACGACTGATTTTGGGTGGCGCAGCGCTTCAAGCGCTGCGACAACCGCCGCATTTTCAATAGCGGCTTTAGCCGCTGAGGTACGCCGGAACCACCTGTAACAGTTTTCCCGCAACCTCTTTAGTCGTGCCACAAGCCCTTCGACCACCCCGCGCTTCAGCGCCTGAGGCTCACCTTCATGTCCCTTCGTGGTTTATTCGGTTTCTGCTGCCCCGAATTCCTCAGATGCGCCGCGCCACAAAGAAAGATGCCGCAGCCTGGCACGAAAGTGGTTGACAAAGTTTGCATCACAGAAAAATCAGAGCACGAACTTCTGCAAACCATTGCACAACCCACTCGACCTTGGAAAAAACTCCAGAAATCCGCTGATTCCTCGCACAAAACTACGCCCGCCTCGCCAGTTCAAATGGCACCGGGATTGCTCTTTAATCTTGTGGGGACGTGCGCGCCGGCGTGTGTCCCTGCTGTACCTTGTTAGACCTGAGCGGGTGCGTTAAGGATTAACCGAGTCAGTTCCCTCCTGGCTTTTGCGCTTGCAAACCCTCGCTATTTCTATACATTGAGGCTAACGCCTGACCCGGCAGAATCCTATGCTGGAGAGGCAGTAAGGAAATGGAAGTCTTGGAAGATATGCTGACCAATAGCACTCCGGGCTCGGAACCCGATTCTCAGGAACGGCGAACCATGCGGCGCTTCGATATGCGCCTGCCCGCAGTCGTCCGCCTCGAGGGTGCTGCCGAATTTCACACCGAAACCCAAAACGTCAGCGCCCGCGGCGTCTTCCTCTATCTCGACCGCGCCATCGCCGCCGGCACGCGCCTCGAAGTCACGCTAACCTTCCCGCCCCACATCACCCTCACCGACGCGGTCCGCGTCCGCTTCACCGCCCGCGTCATTCGCGTGGAATCTCCGCTGCCATCCCTGCGCATCGGCACCGCCGCCATGATCGAAGACTACGAATTCCTCCGCTCCACCGGCAGCCCCGACTTTTTCAGCGCCATCCAGAACGAATGGAAAGCCGCCAACTAGATCACTTGTCCCGGATCGGTTGTGCGAATTAGTTGTCCCGTAGTGACTCCGACGACTCACATCACTGTCCCGGAGGGACTCGCGCCATTAGCCCGCCGGTTCACTGGCGGGAAGACGTGTCCCCCGCAACCGGCCACGCATCGGCAAGGTGAGCCGCGGAGTCCGTGGAGTGGCAGCCTTACCGACCAAAACGAGCGTCCCGGCCAACCATGTCCTTCCCTTACCAAATCGTCTTCAAGCTGGCCGCGCGGATGCGCCTGTCACGGCTGATAACCGGGACATCGAAATAGACACCAGTTGCCGCCACCATACGGTCTGGCATGTCCGGTACTTCGGGACGCGGCACCTGCCGCATGGCTTGGACAATGGCGGCGCTAATGACGGCTTCGGTAAAAACATGTTCGGGGTCGGCCAGCGCTTGGCGTCAGTTCATCATAAGCCGACGCGGGCAGACGGTTCTTCTCTACCAAATAAACAACCTCGGCCAAGCTTATGGTCGAAATGGCAATCTTGCGTCTTGCCGTCGCCGCTTCGTTAAAGGCTTCGGCGGCTGTGGACAATCTCTTGTCGTCGAATAGATGCCAAAGGGCGGTGTGGGTATCGGCAACGCCAGCAATCATCAAAAATCTTCACCGAAGCTTTGGAACATATCGGCCCGGTTGGCGTCTATTGCCTGTCCTGATGGAGCCTGTCCGTATTTGGCGAACATGCCGCGTCCCGTTTTGAACGGAGCACCCGATGATTGGCCTTCGAGCGAAGACGCGAGATCACGTTCAAGCACCTCGCAAACATAACCGGCGGGGGAAACGCCATTGTGCGTTGGCCTGGACCTTCAGGGCCGCTTCAAGCTTCTCTGGAAGTTCAATCGTCATGGCTGATTTCCTTTCTCCATCACCAATTGTAGCGATTCCCGTGCCACGGTCAAACACCCCCTCCGTCGGTTCTCCCCGATGCCCTAACTCGAACAAGTCCCGTAGGGACGACTGAACCTTCCGCCCACGCGCTTCCGCCTCGCTCTTTATCCGCGCCGATCTGCTCCAATCACCTTCAACTGTCCCCGCAGCCGTACATATCGCCGCACCAATATCCCGATATAAGCACAATGAATCACTGCGGTCGCCGCCAGCGCCGCATACAAAAAATGCACCGAATTCATGGCGCGCTTCTCCCGTAGACGGTTCTCGTCGGCTGCGTCGTATCGTTCATCAAAGATTCCAAAGCCTGCGCCTCTTCCACCTGCCGCTTCATCAACTCCAAACGGTACCGCGCCCAGCACACGAGGAAAGCAAAGAAAAGAAACGCCGTCCAACTCAGCATCAGCGTGTCCAGCATTCGCGGATCGATCGAACCTCCGCCGCCAATCACCGGCTGCGGATGTTGCGTCCGGAAAAACCAGATGGAAAAATAAACCAGCGGAACATCCAGCGCCCCAAACACCGCCAGCGCCGCCGCCAGAACCTGAGTCTGTGTGCTGTTCGAAAACCGCCGCAACATCAGGTAGCTCACATAAATCAGCCACAGCACCAGCGTCGAAGTCAGCCGTATATCTCCCGGTGCCCACCAGATGCCCCACACCGGCCGCGCCCATAACGGCCCCGTCACCAGCACAATCGTGCAAAATACCACGCCAACTTCCGCCGCCGTCACCGCCAGCACGTCAAGCTTTTCGCCCGGAAAGAACTTCCCGATGAACAGATAAAACACCGGAATCGCCAGCATCGTCGTCGCAATCGCGCTCGGACGAATCCCCGCGGGTATCGGCACTACAAACGCCACTATCGCGCCCACCACTCCCACTCCAATCGCAACCCATCGCGCCGCGCGGCGCGTCGAAGGCTTCCCTTCCGCCAGATACTGCACCGATGCAATGAAGTTGATGAAGAACAGCAGAAACGCCGTCCACGCCGAAGGAACGTGGTAATAAATAATGCGGTAAACCTCGCCCTGCATCGCATCCGTCGGTGCAACCACCAGCGCCTCATACGACGCATACGCCAGCAACATCAGGCTGAGCACGGCGAGGACTGGAAAAGCGCGTTTCATTCCGCGTGGAGGATGGTTCCGAATAACGCCAGACAAGCTGTAGTAAACACCACATCGTAGGTGAGAAGCAATACGATATAGAAGTGAGCGGGATTGTCTCCCGTCAAAACCGCAGTCGTTCCCGCAACCATCCCCAGCACCGCCGGAATCGACACCGGAAACAGCAGCAGAGGCAGCATCATTTCCCGGTTGCGCGTGCGTACCGACATCGCCGCAAAAAACGTCCCATTCACCACCAGCGCCCACGTTCCCAATACCGCAATCGGAATCAATTGCCACGCCGGTCCCAGCACGTGCAGGTTATAAAAAATCACGAACAGCGGCGTCATCAAAGCTTCCAGCACCGTGACGAACAAAAAATTTCCCAGCGCCTTGGCCAAAAAAAGCGCATTCGCCGGCGCCGGCGACACCCGGTACGCGTCCAGCACCTGGTTGCGCAACTCCCGCGCCCACGTCTGGTTCAGCGCCACCACCGCGGCAAACAAAAAAGCCACCCAAATCAATCCGCCCACAATCTGCCGCGACTCTTCCGCCAGCGGATCAAACGAAAAACTAAAAATTACCACCACCAGCAACGAAAAAAACAACATCGAGTTCAGCGCGTCCTTCGACCGCCACTCCAGCCGGATATCTTTCGCCAAAGTCGCCAGTGTGATCGACCATAGCGAGTTCATTGCGCTTCCACTCGCGCAGCCCTTGGACCTCGCTCCGCAATCTGCCCCGCCTGCATCCACACAAACTCGTCGGCAATCCCCTCCAGCAGCGCCGCCTGATGCGTCACCAGAAAAATCGTCTTACCTTTGTCCCGCATCTCCTGAAGCAATCGCGCCATCTCCCGCGCCGAGTGCTGATCCACATTCGAAAAAGGTTCATCCAGCAACAACACCTGCGGATCGTGCAATAGCGCCCGCGCCAAAGACATGCGCTGTCTCATGCCCTGCGAATATTGCCCTACCGTTCGCGGCAAAGCCGGATCGAGCCCCACCGCGCGAATCGCATCCTCGCAGCGTCTGTCCGAAACAATCCCATACAGCCGTGCAAAGTAGCGCAAATTCTCCATCCCCGTCATCTCGTCATACAGCAACGACGGATGCGCCATGTACCCAATCGCCCGCAACGATTCCCCCGGCCGCAATCCAAAAATAAAAATCTCGCCTCGCGTCGGCGCAGACAATCCCGCCAGCATCCGCAGCAGCGTAGTCTTTCCCGCGCCATTGTCGCCGAGAATCACATAAAGTTTTCCCGCGGCAAATTCCGCGCTCACCCCGCGCAGCGCGGCAAAGCGCCCAAACTGCTTGACCACATTGTTAACGCTGACCGCCGTCACTCCGGCGTCGCTGGCTTCAATCGATGGCATGAAAGAGGAAGTGAGCAACAAATCTCACGCCAGCGAATCTATGCAATTTTAAGAAGATTTGCAAAACAAGATTTGCCAGGAGCGACTCTCAAGAAGGCTTGTGAAACAAGAATTGCCATGGCAACTACAGAATCGGGAAGGGCACGACTTCAGTCGTGCCGTAAACGCCAGAAACGAATCGCGGCTTCAGCCGCTGAGGTGCGCTCTCGCCGCGCTGCTAATTCGCCACCATATCCGACCCCGCCGGAACCTGCGTCACGCTCTTCCCCGGAGCCATGGCCGGAGCCGGCGTGCCCGGCTGCTTCGGCGCATACTTCGACGCGCACTTGGCCTGCAATCCCTTGGCATGGAAAACGCCATCGCGGCCAAAGCTGCCATCGGCCAGCGCCTGTGAGTCGTCTTTAAACGTATCCGGAGGCGCTTCCGTCCCGCTGTAATCGACCGGCAACGATTGCGTCTCTTCCACCAGCACAAACTGCACATGCGTCCCGTTGCGCTTGATCGATCCCGGCTGCACATTGCCGGCTACGCGCAGCCGCTTGGCATAAGCGCCATTCCCCATGCTGTGCAGTTCCTTGATGGTCACGTAATAGCTCTTGCTATCCTGCACTCCGGTATAAGCCAGATACCCCATCAGCACGATAATGACCGCCGCCACTCCGCCAAACTTCAAATAAGTATTTGCCGCACTCGCCATAGCACGAACCTCGTCAAACAGCCCATCAAAACTCTACGCGTCCCTCCCCTCAGAATCAAGACACGCAGGTCTCCCGATTGCCGCCGGATGCCCCGTCCTTCTCGCGTTCTATGCGAGAGGGCGGGGACCTTGACTTTGTCTTAATCGCCGGGTGCCCCACTTCTCGCCGCCTTTGCGAGAAGTGGGCCCGGGACCGTGCTCTCCGCATTTGCATTATTTCGTCTCTCCTGGAAAAACGAGGCCAGAAGAATTTCGTTCAGGAAAGCATGGAAAATAAAATAGTCATCCCGAGAAGGGCGTAGAAAAAGTTGTAAAGTCAGACAGATCATCCTTCGCCCGACGAGGGATCTCTACCACCACAAACCCGCTGGAGCGGACCTCAAATCACGCCATCCCCTTTTTCCACACCCCATTGTGACATCCGTCCTATCCTCCCACCCCTAATCCGCGAGATGATGTGCCCAAGCCAATCTCACTGAATCACAACCCGCAAAACAAAAATCCAACTTTCGTGAAAAACCACATCCAAAGCGACCAATCCGAACTCGCCAGCCAAATTCGCGCCCGCATTAAGTCCATTCTTTTAAAGAATTTAGAAGCAAGTCCTTCCTTTAGAAGAATTTGCCGCCAAGCCCTCGGATTGAAAACCGCTAACTCCAATCAATCCAAGAATTTAGCCAAAAACAACAATTCAATTTTTCGAGGTCCCGATCCAATGCCGTCCCACAAACCAAAAGCTCCGCAACCGCCCGCATTTAACGGCGTCCGCAACTGCCAGCACATCAAAGTCACCGGCGTCCCCTGTCGCGGCCCCGCCATGCGCGGGGAGCAGTTCTGCTACTTCCATCAGCGCATGTTGCGCGGCGTGAAAACCCCGCCCAACGCCCGTCTTCACCCCATCGCCCTCATCGAAGATGAAGAGTCCATCCAGGCCTCGCTCATGGAAGTCATCAACGCTCTCGCCCGCAATCACATCGACCTGCGCCGCGCCAGTCTGATCCTCAAAGCGCTGAACATCGCGGTCAGAAATTCCACTCGCGCCCGCCTCCACGCCTACCGCCACGAAATGGTTCGCGAAGTCCCTGATTATCCCGCCCCACCCAAGCCCGCAGCATCACCTGCGCGGCGCCCACTCGAAGAAGAAGACCCGGAGCTAAAAGAACGCGCCGCCGCAAACGCCCTCGCCCAACTCCAGTCCCGCGCCCTCGCCGCCATCCCCGCACCCATACCCGTACCGATACAGAGGACGACCAACGCCGCGCCCGCTCCAACCGTGATGCCCACGACCAGCGCAACCGCAAACTCAGAAATCAGGCAAGCTCCCGCAGCCTCAGCCATCGCACTCGATCCCACGCAACGCAAACCTCCAGCCCGCGCTGGAATCCAACCCACAACCAAAGTAGCCGTCAACCAACAGACGAGAAGAACGTGAACAGACAGAGGTCGGGAAGGGCACGAGCTTCAGTCGTGCCGTTAAGGCGCCTAAAACCAATTGCGCTTCAGCGCCCGAGGCTTCGCTTTGGCAAGCGAAACAGGCTCTCTGCCGCCGATTTGTGACATAACGGCCGGCTAGGAGAAAAAATGATCCGGTACTATAGAAGCCGGAACATCAAACTATGATTCATCCCTGGCACGACGTTACTCCCGGCCACAAGCTGCCGCAGGAATTTGACTGCGTGATCGAGATCCCTTTTGGATCGAGCGTGAAGTATGAACTCGACAAGGCTAGCGGCCTGATCAAGCTCGACCGCATTCTTTATTCCGCCGTCTACTATCCCGCGAACTACGGCTTCATTCCGCAGACGCTGGCCGAAGACGATGACCCGCTCGACGTGCTGGTGCTGTGCCAGGAAGCGGTGGTGCCGCTGACTATCATTCACGCGCGCGCCATCGGTCTGATGACCATGATCGACGCCGGCAAGCCGGACCACAAGATCATTGCCGTGGCTACGGAAGATCCCGAATTCAACTCCTATCGCGAAGCCGGAGAGATGCCGACCCACCGCATGTTGATGCTGCGCCGCTTTTTCCAGGACTACAAGCAACTGGAAGGCAAAGCCGTGGAAGTCGACGAAATACGCCCCGCAGGCGAAGCCTATCCCATCATCCTCGATGCCCTGCACCGCTACAGCGAGCAGCGCCGCAAAGGCTTTGGAACCGGCGGGAAGCACTGAGCCATCCCATAGATAGTTTCGGGAAGGGCACGACGTTCAGTCGTGCCATCCAGCACCGAACACAGAACCGGCTTTAGCCGCTGAGGCCCGGACGAACCGTAAGATTCCCTTGACATATTGTACTAGCAGTGTAGTACACTGATACACATGAGGCGCCGCGGCTTTCAGTTCGGCTTGGACCTGCACAGCGGCGTTCCCGTCTACCGTCAACTGATCGACCAGGTGCGCAGCAGCGTCGCTTCCGGCTCGCTTGCAGCCGGAGACCAGCTGCCCACCGTACGCCAGCTCGCCGTCGATCTGGCCATCAATCCCAACACGGTTTTGAAGGCCTACCGCGAACTCGAGTGGGGCGGCTTGCTGGAAACGCATCAGGGAACGGGAACGTTTGTGGCGAAGAAGAAGCTGGATGGAAACCACGCGGACCGCAAGCGCCAACTCGGGCAAATCGCCGGCGAATGCGCCGCGCGCGCCGGAGCGGCGGGCTTCACGGTTGAAGAATTGCTGGATCGCCTGCGCGAATTGTTGCCCTCAGGCAAGGAGAGAACGTCATGACAAGAATCGAGATCGGCCAGATCAGCAGCGTGGGAATGTTGTTGTTCGTGCTTTGCCTTCTGGCGGGCGCGGTCATCACCGCAACTACAGGTCATCCAGCGGGAATCAGCGTGGGCGCGGCGCTGGGCATCTATCTCATGTTCGCCATCAAGGTGGTGCAGCAGTGGGAGAAGGTCGCGGTGCTGCGGCTGGGCCGCTATGTTGGCCTGCGCGGGCCGGGCGTCTTCCACATCGTGCCCATTGTCGAAACCCTTAGCGCCTATGTGGATCAGCGGGTGCGCGTGGCCAGCGTTTCCGCCGAATCGACTCTGACTCGCGATACGGTTCCGGTCAACGTCGATGCGATTGTGTTCTGGCTGGTGTGGAACGCGGAGAAATCGATTCTCGAAGTGGAGAACTTCATCGAAGCCATCAACATGAGCGCGCAGACTGCGCTGCGCGAATCGATTGGCCGCCACGAGCTGGCGCAGATGATCACCGAACGCGAAACCCTGGGCCGCGAGTTGCAACGCATTCTCGACGAGAAGACCAACCCCTGGGGCATCACGGTGCAATCGGTGGAGATTCGCGACGTGAGAATTCCGCCGGGACTGGAAGACGCCATGTCGCGCCAGGCGCAGGCCGAGCGCGAGCGCCAGGCGCGAATCATTCTGGGCCAGGCGGAGACCGAAATCTCGAACAGCTTTGTGCAGGCCGCGGCATCGTATGCCGAGAATCCCGTCGCCCTGCACCTGCGCGCCATGAACATGCTTTACGAAGCCATCAAAGAAAGAGGTTCCATGGTAATCGTTCCGTCGTCGGCGGTAGAGACGATGGGCCTGGGTGGAACGCTGGCAACGGCCTCACTTGGCGGAGCGAAGCCGTAACCGTTCTCTTGGAATCCGATCGAAAGGAGCAGGCTTATGAAGTATCGAGTTGATGCATGTCTGGTGGCGTTAGCTCTCATGACCTTCGTTGCGCCTTCTGTTGCCGCGCAATCCGAGCCGCTGCAAAAGGGGATCAGCGTGCAGCTGGCGGTGGCCAACAGCGCCGTTGCCGTTCCCGATGCGGACAACGTCAATGCGCTGATCGTGACCATCAGTGACAGCGGCAGCTTGTATTTTGGAATCGATCCCACTACGCCTGAGGGTTTGGCGCAGAAGATCCCCATCGGTCTTTCCGAAAGCGGGCACCGGCTCTACATCAAGGCGGATGCGCGCACGCTGTATGCCAGCGTGGTCAAGGTTCTCGATGCGGCGCAGAAAGCCGGAGTGGAAGCGCCGATCCTTCTAACCGGCCAGCCGGAGTGGGCGCAGCCGAAGGCTGGCGCGTCACCGCGTGGCCTTGAGGTGCTGCTCGGACCTTCAGCCTTCGCCGGCGCGGGCTCACCCGTGGTGCAAGTACTCACTTCGGGCGAGAAGCGGCCAGCCCTTAAGGTGAATGATCGCCCGATTGCATGGGACAAACTGCGGCACACTCTGGAACACACTTTCCACAACCGAAGCGACAAAGTGGCTCTGGTGAAAGCCGACGGGCTTTTGCCATTCGCGCAGGTCGTGCATGTGATAGACGCCTGCCGCTCGGCCGGAGCTACGGTCGTTCTGGCCACGCCGGCGCCTTAAAGGCAGACCGTGGGACGAAGCTTGTGGTCGCCTCCGAGCCACGCGATCAACGCGATTGCTCCGCGTAAATCTGAGCCGGTGGACTCAAATAATCGCTGTCAGCCTTTATCCGCCACGGCTATAATGAAGCCCCATTGCGGCGTGAGCGCTCCACAAAGAAGTTGGCCGCAATGTTCCCCGGAAACCATATTCAAGCAGGAGTGGCTTGGTGCACTCTTCAGCTCACCGTCGATCGTTCACACGCATGTCGCGACGCCTTGCCCTGGCCGCTCTGCTGCTTAGCGGCATCTCCGCGTTCGCGCAGATTCCCCTGTTAAACACGGGCGCCGCGGATTCCGGCTTTGCGCAAGTCGACTTTGCGCAAATCTATCTCGACCAAATGAACCGGAACATGCGCGAAGGAGAAGCGCAGCGCGAACAAAATAAGAAGCTGATCGGTTCCGGAGTCGTATCGGCGCTTGACCTGGCCGCTCCGGGGAAGGCAGTGGATGAGTTCAATCGCGCCAGTTCGTTGCTGAAGGCACAAAACTCAAAGGAAGCAATCAAGCATCTGCAAAAAGCGATCCACGCTTATCCCAAGTTCGTCTCCGCCCACGTCGCTCTCGGCCTCGCGTATCTGGACCAGGATGACAAGGTTCGCGCCAAGGCTGAATTCGAGACCGCCGCAAACCTGGATCCGCAATTTCCCGGATCTGTTCTGAATCTTGGCTTGCTGGCGTTATCGGATAAAGACTATGCGGCCGCGCAAGCCGATCTGGAGAAGGCTGCATCACTCGCGCCCAGGAACGCGAGGATACTTGAGGATCTGGCATACGCGCAAAATGGAAATCACCAGTATCAACAGGTGCTGGAGACCGCCAAGAGAGAGCACACGCTCGACCATAAAGGCATGGCCAACGTGCACTATATAGCCGCGTCGGCCGCTTTGTCTCTGCATGATTTCGACGCTATGCAGCGGGAACTGACTCTATTCCTCGCTGAAGACCCGACCAATGCATTCGCTCCCATCGCACGCAAAAATCTGGCGGCTCTGGTTCCCAACAGGCGCGGAACAGCCGGAGCGGCAAATGGCATCAGGCCGACAAACGTCGCGATAACGACGCGGTCGCAGACCTTCCCTAACAGCGACAGGTTGAAAGCTCAACTCAATGACCTGGGCGACGAATCCCAGGCTGACACATGCAACAACTGCGGAACGCTAACGGCGGCGGCGGATGCTCCGATGGCCGGCGGCAAGAGCGGCGCAGATGCAGGCGGATCAGCCGGTCTTTCAACCCGTTCCTCCGATGCGTGGACACTCCATGCGAACGTGGACCAGGTGGCGTTGTTCTTCTCCGTTAGCAATCATGGACACTCGGTAAGCGATTTGCAGCTATCCGACATTCAACTTCGCGATGATGGAAAGCCTCCGGCGCGGGTCATGCAATTTGCTCCGCAGTCGAAGCTTCCTCTGCGGCTGGCTCTGCTGATCGATACCAGCGGCTCGGTGCACGACCGCTTCACATTTGAAAAACGCGCCGCAGCCAAGTTTGTGCAGAAGCTGCTGAACCCCGCATCCGACCTGGGATTTGTCGCGGGCTTTGCTCTGCAGCCTATCGTGACTCAGGATTTCAGTTCGGATCCCTCCGCACTGGGACAGGGAATCGACAAGCTGACCGAGGGCGGAGGGACCGCGATGTTTGATGCGATTTCATTCAGTTGTTGGAAGCTGGCGGAGTATCCGGAGAGCGAGCGCGTGGCCAAAGTCGTGGTCGTACTCAGCGACGGCGAAGATAATTCGAGTCACAGCAGCTTGAAGCAAAGCATCCAGGCCGCGGAAAGAACCGGCGTGACGATCTACACCGTCAGCACCCGCGAGGAGCGCGGCCCGAAGACGGATGCGGACAAGATGCTGGAGGCCATCGCAGAGCGCACTGGCGGAGAAGCCATGTTTCCTGGAGATATGTTCACGCTGGATAAATCGCTGGATAAACTCCGCGACCTGATCCGCAGCCGTTACTTCATCGCTTACAAACCCGCCGATTTCCAACCCAACGGAAGCTTTCGCGCGATCAGCATCGTCGCCGAGAAAAACGGCAAGCACCTGCAAGTGCGGGCGCGCAAGGGATACCGGGCCCGCATGGAGACGAGCCCGAACTAAGCATTGGGGTTGGACAGCCGAGAGCGGCTGTTCTCACATCAACCCACCACCGCATCGACTCACCACTGCGTCAAGTTGACCACTAACATCACTTACCAAACACCACTTACCAAACATCACTTACCAAACACCACTTACCAAACATGGCAGGCGTTCTCCGAAACCATCGGCTGTCCAGGCTTGCAGCCCCAGGCTTTCTGGAATTCCGGCATGTTCTGCACCACGCCATCCACACGGTACTTGCCCGGCGAATGCGGATCGGTGAGCACCCGCACGCGGGCAATCTCGGGCCGGCGCTTCTCGCACCACACGCGGCCAAAGCCGAGAAAGAAGCGCTGCTCGGGAGTGAAGCCATCGATCTTCTGAGCTTCCGGCCCGTTCTTGTCTTCGGCGATCATGCGTTCCAGAGCCATCAGCGCGATGCGCGCGCCGCCATTGTCTGCCGTGTTTTCGCCCAGCGTGAGCCTGCCATTTATTTTCTTGTCGTCGACGGCGACGAAACCGGAATACTCATCGGCAATGCAGGAAACGCGCTGTTCGAATTGCTTTCCGTCTTCGGCGGTCCACCAGTCATGCAAATTTCCCTGCGGATCGTACTTGCGGCCCTGATCGTCAAAACCGTGGGTGAGTTCGTGACCGATGACCAGACCGATTCCGCCGAAGTTGACGGCATCATCCATGCTTTTGTCGAAGAACGGAGGCTGCAGGATTCCCGCGGGAAAGACAATTTCGTTGAACGAGGTACTGTAATAGGCGTTCACCGTCGGCGGAGTCATGCCCCACTCTTTGCGGTCGAGCGGCTTGTCGATTTTGGCGATGTCGCGGCGCGATTCAAACGTATCCGCGCGCGCGATGTTGCCGACAAGATCCTCGGGCGTAATGATGACGGTGCTGTAATCGCGCCAGACTTCCGGGTAGCCGATCTTGTTGCGAATGGCATCGAGCTTGATCTTGGCTTCTTTCTTGGTCTCATCGCTCATCCAGGAAAGATCGTGGATATCGGTGGCTAAGGATTCTTCCAGCGCGTCGACCATTTTCAACATGCGCGCTTTGGCCTGCGGACCGAATGTGAGCTCGACGTAGCGCTGCCCCAAAGCCTCGCCCAGTTCATCGTCGGTAAGGCGGACGCAGCGTTTCCAGCGGGGTTGAATCTCCTTCTGGCCGGTCATGTTTTGAGAAAACTTGAAGTTGGCCTGCACGAACGGATCCGAGAGCCAGGGCGCGGCCTCATTCAACACATGCCAGCTCACATAAGTCTTCAGCGACGCCAGCGATTCGGATTCCAGCGTGGCATTTACCTTCTTGAAGAAATCAGGATTGGTCACATTCAGTTGCTTAAAATCCGGCGCGCCAATGGCGTTGAAATAACGATTGAGATAAAAGTTCGGACCCAGCGCGACGGCTTCTTCGCGGGTCATTTTATGGTCGCGATTTTTGGGATCGCGGCGCTCGGTGCGGTCCATGGAAGCTTCGGCCAGCGCGGTCTCAATCCGCAGCACGGTCTGCGCCGATTCGCCCGCCTGTTGCGGCGTCTGGCCTGCGAGCGTAAAGACCTGGGTGATGTATTCGACCAGATGCTGGCGCATCTCTTTCATCTTGGGATCGTCTTGTTTGATGTAGTAGCTGCGGTCGGGCAGAGACAATCCGCCCTGATCGATGTAGGCGATCACCTCGTTGGCGTTGTGCATGTCAGGGCTGGAATAGAAATTAAAGAGCGAACCGGAGCCGGCGAGATGCACGTGGGCGATTTCATCGATTAATGAAGGCTTGTCCTGCACCGCGGCGATGCGATCGAGTTCCGGCTTGACCGCGAGAACGCCCTTTTCGTTGACGTTTTTCTCGTCCATGCAGGAGCCGTAGAGGTCGCCGATTTTCTGATCGATGGGATCGCGGCTGGCACCGCCGACTTCGGCCTTCTCCAGAATGCCGCGCTCGACTTCGAGATTGTGATCGCGAAGTTCCATGAAGCTGCCCCACTGTCCCTGGTCGGGCGGGATTTCGGAATTCTTGATCCAGTTGCCGCAAGCATATTGGTAGAAGTCCACGCAGGGGTCGACGCTTTTGTCGACGGTGCTGGTGAGGCCGGCATCAGTTGGCTGCGGGGAAGAAGACTGGGCAAAGCTGGCGATAGCTGCGAGCAGCAGGAAAACCAGCAGAAGGCGACAGAGGCGCATTAGAACTTCTCCTTTTCGGAATGGACGATTCTAAGCCCGAGAGTTCGCGAGGGGCAAGGCAGAAGCGGCGGCGGCCGTTGACAGTAGCCATTCACAGAACGTGAACAGATTGTTGTTGTTTGATAGTGGCTGAAGTGCGAAGGCGATTACCACTAAGGTCGCGAAGGTTCACGAAGGAACGCCAACGGTTGGGCACAGCTACGACGCGAAGATTTCGCGGGTGGCGGGATAAACGCGGCGATAGGCGGCGTAGCTGGCGTTCATCACTTTGACTGATTCTGGTTGCGGCTTGAGGGTGGTTGCGACTCGCACCACAGCGGCGCAAGCTTCGTCCACCGACTTCCAGGCGCCCGCGCCGACTCCGGCGAGAATTGCTGCACCGTAAGCTGCGCCTTCTTCGGCTTCGACGATTTCGACTTCATGCCCGTAGACGTCTGCCTGAATTTGCCGCCATATATCTGAACGCGCACCGCCGCCGCCCAGGCGAATTTTGTTTACCGAGACTTTCATTTCGTCGAACAGAGTGAAGGTGTCGCGCAGGCTGAATGCCACGCCTTCCATGATGGCGCGAATGACGTGCGCGCGAGTGTGCGAAGCGGTGATGCCGACCAGCGCTCCCCGGGCATCGGGATCGAGATGCGGCGTGCGCTCGCCCATCAGATAAGGAGTCCACAGAAGTCCCTGGCAGCCAGAGGGAACTGTGGCGGCTTCGTCGCTGAGGTGTTCGTAGGGATCGCGTGCGTCTTTTTCGCCGGTGCGCTCGGCGCGGGTGCCGAACTGATCGCGAAACCAGCGCAGCGAGAGTCCGGCAGCCTGGGTCACGCCCATGACGTGCCAGCGGTTGGGGATTGCGTGACAGAAGGTATGCAGGCGTCCGCCGGGTTCGAGCGCGGGACGGTCGGTAGCGGCGAAGACCACGCCCGAGGTTCCGATGGTGGCGCTGACGGTTCCCGGCGCAACGATGCCCATGCCGACTGCGCCCGCGGCCTGATCACCGGCGCCGGCCACCGCGGGAGTTCCGGGTTTCAGGCCGATGGCTGCCGCGCCTTCAGGCGAAACTTTGCCACACACATCCGGAGATTCAAAAAGCGCGGGCAGGAAGCGTTCGTCGATTTCTCCGGCCTCGAGCATGAGCTTCGACCACGCGCGGTGGGCAACGTCGAGTAGCAGAGTGCCCGAGGCATCGGCCATGTCGATGGCGCGTTCGCCGGTCATGCGGAAGCGAACGTAATCTTTGGGCAGCATGATCGAGCGCACGCGCTTCCAGTTTTGCGGCTCGTGCTCGCGCACCCACATCAGCTTGGTCAGGGTAAAGTTGGCCAGAGCGGGATTGCAGGTGGCTTCGATCAACCGTTGCGCGCCGATTTTTTCGGTAAGCTCGCGGCATTGCGGGTTGGTGCGCACGTCGCACCAGATCAGGGCGGGACGAACGACGTTGCCGTTTTCATCGAGCATGACCGCGCCGTGCATCTGTCCGGAAAAACCAACGCAGGCGATGTCTTCTGTGCGCAGGCCGGCTTTGGCAATGGCTTTGGGCACAGCCACACAACAAGCGCGCCACCAGTCTTCGGGATGCTGCTCGGCCCATCCGATCTGCGGAGAAGCAAACGGCGCGTGCTCCTCGGTTGCGGAGGCCACGACGCGGCCATTCTCGTTCATGATCAAAGCGCGTGTGCCGCCGGTGCCAACGTCAATACCGAGTACGTGAATGGCCGTCTCCTAAGCGCGGGTTGGAAGTGGAATCGGCGCCGGTTCGTTTCTATCGCAGACGCAGAACAGTGGCAAGGGGAAAACGATTCTGGAGCATTCTTGCAGTTTGCAAAATATGGCGCGCTGAGCCAACCTTCAGGATTAGAATTGCGCCTAACAGACAGCAGCTTCAGAAAGTCACCGCCATGGAAGATCCCCGATGCTAAGAAATGTTCTGCAACGCTGGCCGCTGGTGCGGCAGATCATGACCGGCGCCGATGGCACCGGCCGCGAGTCGATGAGCGAGCAAACGCGGAACCTGCGGGCGCGTATTCACGACACGGAAGTGTCGCGCTCGATTTGCCCCTATTGCGCCGTGGGTTGCGGACAGCTGGTGCATCACAAAAACGGCAAGCTGGTCTCGATTGAAGGCGATCCGGCTTCACCGATTTCGCGCGGGCATTTGTGCCCCAAAGGATCGGCCAGCTACGAACTGCTGACGCATCCGAACCGGCTGAAGAAGGTTCGCTACCGCCGGCCGCGATCTTCGCACTGGGAGCACCTCGATCTGGAAACCGCCATGGACATGGTGGCGGATCGGGTCTGGGAGTCGCGCGAGAAAAGTTTCGTCGAGAGCAAAGATGGACAGTCGTTGATGCAGACCAAAACCATCGCCCACCTGGGTGGGGCCACGCTCGACAATGAAGAGAATTACCTGATCAAGAAACTGTTCACTGCAGGTCTGGGCATGGTTTGCGTGAGCAACCAGGCCCGGATATGACACAGCTCTACCGTGCCCGGTCTGGGCACATCGCTGGGACGAGGCGGGGCCACGACTGCGCAGCAGGATCTTTCCAACGCTGACGCGATCCTGATCATGGGTTCTTCCATGGCCGAGAACCATCCGGTGGGATTCCAGTGGGTGATGGAAGCGCGAAATAAAGGCGCGAAGATCATTCACGTCGATCCGCGCTTCACGCGCACTTCCGCGATGGCCGATATCTGGGCGCCGCTGCGCGCGGGCAGCGACATTGTTCTGCTCGGCGGCTTGATCCACTATGTTCTGGAAAACGAGAAAGACTTTCGCGAATACGTGGTGAACTACACGAATGCGCCGATTATTTTGCGGGATGATTTCCGGACACCGAAGATCTGGACGGCATGTTTTCCGGTTGGGATGCGGAGAAAGGAAAGCCTACGAGACAGAAAGTTGGGCTTATAAGGGCTCGCCGCTGAAACGAGATGCGGCAGACCATCGCGGCGAGCGGAGGGCACGCGCAAGGACCGGGGCGGAGAAAAGCTCGAGGACAACGTCTACAGGCAGGATCTGACGCTGCAAAATCCGCGCTGCGTGTACCAGGTATTGAAGCGGCATTTTTCGCGCTACACGCCGGAGATGGTGGAAAAAGTTTGCGGCGTTTCTCCGCGACGTGTTTCAAGAAGGTGGCGGAAACTTTCTGCGCCGCTTCCGGTCCGGAGAAGACGGCGGCGATCTGTTACGCGGTGGGATGGACGCAACATTCCGACGGCGTGCAGATCATTCGTTCGGCGGCGATTCTGCAATTGCTGCTGGGAAATATCGGGCGGCCGGGTGGCGGCATTCTGGCGCTGCGCGGGCACGCATCGATTCAAGGCTCGACCGATATCCCCACGCTTTACGACATTCTGCCCGGATATTTGCCCATGCCGTTTTTCGAAGCGGATTCCAAATCGCTGGAGAAGTTTATTGAAAAGCATTCTCCGAAGGCGGGATGGTGGCACAATTTCGACAAATACATTGTGAGCCTTCTGAAAGTCTTATTACGGAGAAGCGGCGACCAAAGGATAACGATTTCGGCTTCAACTGGCTGCCGCGAGTTACCGGCGACCATTCGCATCTGGGTTATTGGGTGGAGATGGCCGACGGCAAGATCGATGGGCTGTTTGTGATGGGACAAAATCCGGCGGTGGGCGCGCCGAATTCGCGCATGGAGCGCAAAGCGCTGGCCAAGCTGAAATGGCTGGTGGTGCGCGACATGGTGGAAATCGAGACGGCGAGCTTCTGGCTCGATTCGCCGGAAATCGAGCGCGGCGAACTGCGCCCGGAGACAATCGACACCGAAGTATTTCTGTTTCCCGCCGCCGGCCATGCGGAAAAAGAAGGATGCTTTACCAACACGCAAAGGCTGAACCAATTTCATGAAAAGGCCGTCGACCCGCCCGGAGATGCGCGCAGCGAAACCTGGTTCATCGTATCATCTGGGACGGCGACTGAAGGAGAAAGCGCAAAAGAATCCTGGCAGCAAGAATGCCGGTCTGAACGCTCTCACCTGGGATTACAGCGTGGAAGGAGCTATCGCAGAGCCGAAGGTTGAAGAGGTTCTGCAGGAAATCAATGGCTGGACGACGGCGGATCGACAAACTGGTTTCTGGTTTCAAAGACTTGAAGGCAGATGGCTCGACCGACTTGTGGCTGCTGGATTTATTCCGGCATTTTTCCGAAGCCCGGAGAGAACCTCGCCAGCAAGCGCGAGCCGAAAGATTTCTACGGACACGGCTGGGGATTTGCCTGGCCAGCTGATCGGCGCATCCTTTACAACCGGGCTTCGGCGCGGCCCGATGGGCAACCTTGGAGCGAGCGCAAAAAACTGGTTTGGTGGGATGAGGCGCAGAAGAAGTGGGCTGGCAATGATGTTCCCGATTTCACTGCGACCAAAGCGCCCAGACTATCGGCCCGGTGCCGATGCAAAAGGAGACGATGCGCTTGGCGGTGACAAGCCTTTCATCATGCATCCCGAAGGAATGGGGCGGCTTTTTGTGCCCAGCGGATTGAAGGATGGTCCGCTGCCGACGCATTACGAGCCGCTGGAATCGCCGGAGCGAAACGCGTTTATCCGGCGCGGCAGACGAATCCTGCCGTCGAACTTCATGAAGCGCCCCGACAATCGCTACGCCGATTCTCCAGACCCGCGCTTTCCTTATGTGCTTTCCACCTATCGCCTGACCGAGCATCACACCGCGGGCGGAATGAGCCGCTACGTCTCGCATCTGGCGGAATTGCAGCCGGAACTGTTCTGCGAAATCTCGCCGGAACTGGCGGCGGAAATTCAAATCGATCACGGCTCGTTCGTCACCGTGACTACGCCTCGGGGAATTATTCAGGCGCGAGCGATGGTCACGACGCGCATCACGCCGATTCAACTTGCGGGGAAAACGGTGCATCAAGTGGGGCTGCCATATCATTGGGGCTACAAGGGGCTGGTGAAAGGCGATGCCGTGAACGATCTGATTGCGCTATCGGAAGAGCCCAACGTGCGCATCATGGAAACCAAGGCGCTGCTTTGCAATGTGGTTCCGGGAAAACGCGAGCGAGGCCCGCAAGCGCTGGCGCAGCTCGAAAACAATATGACTCGATTCGACGGAGACGGAAAGGATGGCAGGCACGTATGAGCGTCACCGCCTTTCTCACGGATTCCACGCTATGCATCGGCTGCAAGGCTTGCGAAGTGGCGTGCAAGGAATGGAACCAGATATCCGAGGATGGTTTCGACTGGAAAGGATTTTCTTACGACAACACGGGCGGGCTTGGGCATTCCACGTGGCGGCATGTGAAGTTCGTGGAAGGCGGAGCGATCCCGGGTGTGGGAGGAAATTCGCCGGAGAGTTTTTCCTGGGGATTTTCCTCCGACGTTTGCAAGCACTGTGAAAATGCGGGATGCCTGGAAGCCTGCCCCACGGGCGCGATTGTGCGCACGGAATTCGGCGGGGTATTCGTTCAGCCGGACGTTTGCAATGGATGCGCTTATTGCATTGTCGCTTGTCCCTTTGGAGTGGTGGAACGCAATCCTGCCGAGGGCAAGGCTTTCAAATGCACATTTTGCTATGACCGGCAAAAGGAAGGATTGAAGCCGGCGTGCGCCACGGCTTGTCCGACGGAGTCGATCAAGTTTGGCGAGATTGACGACTTGCGCGAGATTGCACAGCAGCGCATGGCTAAACTTGGGGAAGCGGGGTTCACCGATCTTCATTTATACGATCCGCAGCGATTCGAGCGTGGGCGGCATTCACGCGTTCTTCATCGTCCGCGGCGATCCACGAGCTTACAATCTTCCGCCCGCTCCGGAAGTACCCACCACTTATCTGCGCAAGGGATGGCTTTCCGCCGGACTGGCCGCGGGCCTGATGCTGGCCGGAACATTGTTAGCTTTCAGCAAAGGCGATTAGTTAGCGAGGATGGAATGAATTCGATCCGCAATGCATGGGAAGTGCGGGAGCAGCGGCTCTACGAAATTCGCCGCGAGGCAGAGCGCAAGGGCGCGGCGGTTTCACAAATCGAGCCGACATCCGCGGCGGATCGAGCATCCGCGGAAAACGGCTACTACGGTACGCCTCTGCTCAAACGGCCGCAGTGGACAGTAGAAATTCCGATTTATTTTTTTGTTGGCGGCGCGGCTGGAGTTGCGTCGGTGATTGCGGCAGTGGGACAAATGTCGTCGGCGAATCGCAAGCTCATTCGCGATGCACGCTGGCTGGCGGCCATTGGCGGCGCCATTTCGCCGGCGCTTCTTATTTCCGATCTCGGCGTGCCTTCGCGCTTTTTGAACATGCTGCGAGTTTTTAAGATACAGAGTCCGATGTCGGTTGGGTCGTGGACGCTGGTGGCATTTTCCAACACTGCTGCGGCGGCTGCCGTGCTGGGAGAATTTCAGAAACGGCGAAGCAACGGCGCGGTGAAAGTTATAACCGACGCGGCGCAACTGGCTTCCGCGCTCGCCGGAATGGTTCTGGCGACTTACACCGGTGTGTTGATTGGGGCCACGGCGATTCCGGTGTGGAACGAGCAGGTCGGGCGATTACCGATTCATTTCGCTGCGTCAGGAGCATCGGCTGCCTCGTCGATTCTGGAGCTCGCGGGAAACGACTCCGAAGCGTTGAACAAGATCGCGATTGGCGCTGCCGCAATTGAAACGTTCATGGGATTGTCGATCGAGAGGAGCACAACGGCGGCGTCCCAGCCGCTTAGGTCCGGCGCGACCGGTTGGGCCATGCGCGGCGCGGGAATGCTTTCTGGGCCGGTGCCGCTGGCATTGCGCATATTGTCGCTGAAGGCGGGGAAGCGCAGGCGCGGATTGCGCCGTGCGGCGGCCATATCTTCCATAGTGGGATCGCTCCTCACACGCCTCGCCTGGGTTGAAGCGGGCAAAGCTTCCGCCGCGGACAATTCCGTTCCTCTGCAGCTGGATACAGCGCGAGAGTCCGAACCTAGCCGCTCAGAGAAGTTGCAGGGCTGAGCGGTTTTCGCGTTCCACTTGCTTCATGGTGCAGCTTTGCGGATCTTTATCGGGACGCCAGCGCAGAAATTTTGTGCCGTGGCGAAATCTTCCGCCGGTGAAATGATCGAACCGCACTTCCGCAACCAGCTTGCCATTCAAGGGTTCCCATTCCGTGGATCGCTTGGTGCTCCAGCGGCTTGGGCCTCCGGGACTTTTTCCGGTGAAGCCGGGAGGCTTGATCATCTTCTTGAGTTTGCGGGTCAGTGCCGGGCGATCCTTCGCGCTGATCGATGAAGTGAATCCGACGTGATCGAGTTCTCCTTGGTCGTTGTAGAGTCCCAACAGCAGAGAGCCAACGAGCGGAGCTTTTTCCAGATAGCGAAAGCCACCGACGACACAATCCGCGGTTCGCATCTTTTTGATCTTTTGCATTCCCGTGCGATTGCCACTTTGGTAAGGCAGATCGCGGCGTTTGGCGACGACTCCGTCGAGTGCGACTCCCATATGGAACCAATCCCGCGCCGTGGAGAAATCTTGTGTCGCTGGGGACAGGCGAATCATTTCCTGCGTTCTACAATAGCTGCGGGCGAATTTTTCCAGGGCTGTGCGCCTCTCGGCCAGCGCGACCTGCACAAGAGAGTTCCCTCCTTCATTCACCAGCAAGTCAAATACGATGAACACGCAGGGGGTTTCGTGGCTTAACTTTTCCACGCGGCTGGCCGAAGGATGGATTCGCATCAGCAAAGAATCGAAGGAAATCCCGCCATTGACAGGGATGACGATCTCGCCATCGAGAACGAATCTTGGGGCCTTCAGCTTTTTCAGCGCAGCGGCGAGTTCGGGGAAATATCTGGTCAGCGGCTTGCCAGCTTTCGATTGCAGATCGATGTTTTGTTTGTCGCGAAAGGCAAGGCAGCGGAAGCCGTCCCATTTGGGCTCATACTGCCATTGATCGCCGACTGGGAGACTGGTAGCGGGAGCCGCTTCCATCGGCTTATATTTTTTGGAAATGGGTAGGGTCACTTGATTCCTCTTGGTATTCGGCAATTATGTTATAGGACAGATTCGTCATCCGCTTTTCGCTTAAGATGCATCTACTAAGAGCTATGTTTGGTGACGAAGCAAAAATCGCAAATAGTAATAACGGCGACGTGATCGTGATTGGAGCGGGGATCGCAGGTCTGGCGGCGGCATATGAACTCACCGAACGTGGATATGCGGTGATCATGCTGGAGGCGCGAGACAGAATCGGCGGCCGGATTTGGACGCAGTATGATTCGCGTTCTCAGTTTCCGGTGGAGCTGGGCGCTGAATTTATACATGGCCGGCCGCGGGAAATTCTGGACACATTGAGCCAACACAAGATTGCTATTACCGAAGTCGATGGCGACAACTTATGCGTTCGCGACGCCAAAATATCTGCCTGCGATTTCTTTTCTGAGGTCGACAACATTCTCCAGCGCATGGATGACAAGGAGCCTGACGAGTCGTTTCAGGCGTTTTTGGATCGCTGTTGCAGCGACGCTTCGGAGGAAGCGAAGCAGCGGGCCACGAGTTACGTCAGCGGCTTTAATGCGGCCGATCCGGCGAAAGTGGGAGTTCACTGGCTGGTGCAGCAAATGCGCGCCGAAGAGAAGATCGATGGCGAGCGCGCATTCCGGCCACGCGGGGGTTATGCCACGCTGGTGGAAATTTATCGGGAACGGCTGGCGCGTCACGGTATCAACGTGCGAACAAGCACGGCTGTCGAGCACGTAACGTGGAGCAAAGACGCCGTTGCGATTAAGGCTACTCACCATGACCGGCCCGTTTCCTTCCATGCCTCGCGACTGCTGGTAACGGTGCCACTGGGCGTTTTGCAGGCGCCGCCGGGAGAGCGAGGAGCAATCGTATTCAGCCCTTCGCTTCCTGCGGAAAAAATAAAGGCGCTCGGCGGATTGGAAATGGGAAAAGTCATTCGTGTTGTTCTGAGGTTTCGAGAACGTTTCTGGGATCGAATAGCGCCGGATGGCGATCAATCGAAGAAGCTTGACGGGATGAGCTTCTTATTTTCCCGCGATGAATATTTCCCCACGTGGTGGACGACGATGCCGGAGCGGTTGCCGCAGATTACGGGATGGGCGCCGTATCTTTCGGCGGAGCGAGTTTCGTCGAGGTCGAAAGATGTACCGGTTACAGATCGCGCGGTGCAAACGCTCAGCAGCTTGTTGAAGATGGATGAGCGCGCGGTGAATGAACTATTGGAAGAAGCATCTTTTCACGATTGGCAGGATGATCCGTTTTCGCGCGGGGCTTACAGTTACGCGAAGGCGGGCGCGGCTGACGCGCCGGCAATTCTCGGTCACCCGGTGGAAGACACTTTATTCTTTGCGGGAGAAGGTACAGACGTTACGGGAAATAATGGCACGGTACATGGAGCCATCGCCAGCGCAGAACGCGCTGTTTCTGAAATCATCAAAGCGCAAAAACCCGCCCAACAGCGGCGAACCGGCTGAGCGGAAAGCTAAGCGGATTCCAGAATGATGTTTGCGTACTGGATGGTATCTCCGGTGCGGATCAAGCCGGTGGCGAGCGGAACGCGCTGTTTGAATTGCTGGTGCGGATCAAAACTCAAAGCTATACCCTGGAAGCATTGCTCGAAGCGGCGCACGGTTTCCTGGTCGTTGACGCGCCGGAATTCTTCGGCCATCACAATCTTGCCGATCACGAAGTTCGCCTGGATGGCGGCGAAGACTTCCAGGACGCGAGGAATGCCATCGACCAAGGAAATATCGATGGTCTCAATTTGCGGCCAATAGGGAAAACCGCGGTCAGCGATGACCAGAGTATTGGTGTGACGAACCCGGCTCAACAGCGAATTGATCGCGGGATTGAGAATGCCGTTCTTGAGCACGGTGACCGCCGATTACGCCGTCACGAATTCCTTGACCACTCCGGCGGCGCCTTTTTCGCGAGCCTGATACTGATCGTAAATCCACGCGTAGGTTTTCTCCAGGCCGGTTTGCAAAGGAATGTTGGGCTCCCAGTTGAGCAACTTCTTGATCAAAGTGTTGTCGCTGTTGCGGCCATTGACGCCCTGCGGCGCACTCAAATCATAGTTGCGCTTCAGGCGAATGCCGGCGATCTTCTCGACCATATCGACCAACTGGTTGATGCTGACCGCTTCACTGGAGCCCAGATTGATCGGTTCCAGAATGGCGGAATTCATGATCTTCTGCACGCCGTTCAGGCAATCATCGATGTACATGAAACTGCGCGTCTGGTTCCCTGTTCCCCAGATTTCAATTTCGTGTTTGCCGGCCAACTTGGCTTCAATCACTTTGCGGCAAATTGCAGCCGGAGCTTTTTCGCGGCCACCGAACCAGGTTCCCCAAGGGCCATAGACATTGTGGAATCGCGCGACGCGCGTGTAGAGGCCGAAGTCCTCGCGGAAGTGGCGGCTCATGCGCTCGGAGAACAACTTCTCCCAGCCGTAACCATCTTCAGCCAGCGCGGGGTAGGCATCTTCTTCTTTCAACGAAGGCGCTTCAAAAGTCTTCTGCTTGTCGCCGTTGTAAACGCAAGCCGACGACGAATAAAAGAAGCGGCTGGCGCCGTGCTTTACCGCCGCTTGCAGCATGTGCGTGTTGATCAGCACTGACAACATGCAGATAGCTTTATTTTTCTCGATGAATCCCATGCCGCCCATGTTGGCGGCGAGGTTGTAAATGTCGTGCGCGCCTTTCGCGGCGATCTCGCAGTTCTGCTTTTCGTTCAGATCAAGACATAGATTTTCGACGTCGGCGAATCGCTGATACCAGTGGTCCAGGGGCTTGAGGTCAACCGCGCGAATGCGCTTGTAGCCCTGCTGGCGCAGGGACGAAACCAGAGCGCCGCCGATGAAACCGCCTCCGCCAGTTACCAACACAAGATCGTCATGAGCCATATGAATTCTCCGGGAATTGTGGTCCTTATGCCTTAATTTATGAGGTTGCAGGTGGGGGAATCAAGGTACCTTAGTTTAGCAGCAAACGATTGTTCTTGTCCGAAGCGGGCCAAATATGGGGCTTTGCGTGATTCTGGAGCCTACAGGTCAATGGGCTTCCGGCGGCGTTTCCGTGACTTTTAGGATACGATCCGCGGGGACATTATGCAAAGTCTGCACGGTTCCTGAAGGCCAGTGTATTTCGATCAGCTCGGCCTGGGTATCGGGGCCGAGGCCAAAGTGGACGGGGCCGTCGCTGGATGAGGCGTAGCCGACGCTGGTGGTCATGTGGTTATATTGTGCGCCCACGGTCTTGCTCACGAGCTTGATGCGGGCCCCGATGCCGTCGCGATTACTTTTGGTCCCGCGCAGCGCAATGTCGAGCCAGTGGCCGGTCTTTTCGCTGCGGTTCATCCAGATTTCGGCGTCTGCGGCCAAGGGCCGTCGCCACTACGTCAATCCTGCCATCGCCATCCAGATCGCCGAAAGCGCAGCCGCGGTGGCGCGCGGCCGGAGAAGCGTCTAATCCTGCTTTTTGGGTTAGAGGTTCCCATTTTCCGCTCGCGCCCAAGTTTCGAAAGACCGTGTTGTACTGGTCGACGGGCTGGTTGGGCATGGAAATCGATTCCACGTGGCCTCGAGTGACGAACAAATCTTTCCATCCATCGTTATCGAAGTCATAGAGACCGGCGCCGAAGCCAGACATTCCGCGGCTGGGTTCGCGCATGCCGCTGGGGGTGGTGACTTCGCGGAAATCACCTTTCCCAGTGTTCTGAAATAACGGAAAGGTCTGATTGTTCAGCGCGACGAAGGCGATATCGGGATAGCCGTCGTTGTTGAAATCGCGGAAGTCCAATCCCATGCCGGAAATAAAGCTGCCATCTTCCACCAGAGCAACGCCAGCCTCAAATGCGACCTCGTCGAATTTATTACCTTTGTTGTGGAAGAGCGAATTGTAAGAGGCATCATTGGTGACGAACAGATCCTGGCGGCCGTCGAGATCGTAGTCGGCCACGCCAACTCCCATGCCTTTGCCCACGTGGTCGCGGATACCCCATTCTTTGGAAACGTCTTTGAAGGTGCCGTTGCCCTGGTTCAGAAAAAGCTGGTTGGGCTGGCCCTTATAGAATTTTGGGCTGCAATAGTCGGCGGTATTCTGAAATGCGCAGAAGGGCTTGGCGCTGTAATCCCACTGCATGTAATTGACTACGAAAAGATCGAGCAGGCCGTCGTTATTCACGTCGACCCACGCGGCGGTGATCGCCCACAGCGGGCCGTATTCGGGGTCGGGATGATTCAAAGCCGCATCCAGGCCGGACTTGACGGTGACATCGGTGAAGGTGCCGTCTCCATTGTTGTGATAGAGCGTGCTGTGGTGCAGGCCGGCCACAAATAAATCGGGGAAGCCGTCGTTATCGTAATCGCCAACGGCAACGCCCATGTCGTAACCCGTACCAGCTAATCCGGAGGCGTCTGTGACGTCGGTGAAAACTCCGTTGCCGTCATTGCGAAAAAGGCGGTTGCGATATTTGGGCGAATCTTTCTTGAGCGTGGCGATGTTTGCGCCGTTGGTGAAGAAAATATCGGGACGGCCATCGCCGTTGTAATCGAAGATTGCGACGCCGCCGGGCATGGTCTCCGGCGCGTTGCGAGCAGGAGTCTCACTGTTTTCCAGACGAAATGGAATTTTATGGAGCTCGAAGAAGATAGGGCTGGGCGACTGGGCGGCATCAACGTGGAGAAGGAATCCGGCGGAGGCGAGTAAAAGAAGACAGATTACTAACAGCGAGAGTTTCACGGAAGAGGTACCCATAGACAAAAATACAGGGTGGCCGAAGCCACCCTGTTGTCGATTGTAACTCGTGTGCGATTAGAAATAATACTTGACCGCGAACAGGAGCTGGCGGCTGCCGGTTTTGAAAGCCGGTTTGCCGGTTACCAGTTGGTTGGTGTTGGTCTGGGAAAGTTTCGTGGCGTTGTAAGAGCAGTATCCGCCTGTCACGGTCAATCCCAGGAAGGCGCACTCGTTGCCTTGGGACCCGGTCGCCGTGCCCTTGATCAGGAAGGGATAGGTCTTGCTGAAGTCGAGAGCTTCTTCGGAGTCGCCCGCTAACCCGAACTGCCCCAACGGATGGTTCAGCCAATTCGTAGCCGAAAGGCGGAACTGGATCTTCTGCCGCTCGGTAATCTGGAAGTTCTTGAACACGGCCAGATCGCTATCAAAATAGGCTGGGTTGTGAACGTAGGGCCAGTTCATGGTTCCCTGGGTTCCGTAAGCCGGGGGAGCAAAGCAGTTGGGGTTGAAATACTGCCCCGAGGCGTGGTTGCGGAGATCGCATATGACCTGCGGCAGGAGCAGGCCACCGCCCGACCCGCCGTACGCGTTTGTGCCCAGCCAACTCGAGGGGTTTACGCTGGTAGCATACAAACCATTCGGCAATTGTATGGCGTTGTTGGGCAGATTCGGCGCACCCTGGGTTGGAACCGTGAGGCCGCCGGCATATCCGGCGTTCAGGCTGCCTCCCGTCGTTTCCTGCAGCGGCGCGCCGCTCTGGTAGGTGGTATAGGTAGACAACTGCCAGCCATTCACGGCTCCTTCCATGACCCGGTTTCCATGAACCGGCTTGGGCAACTGCCATACTGCGGAAACGTTCATGATCTGGCTGTGGTCATATTCCAGAGGACCGTAATTGTTATGGATGCTGTAGGGATCAGTCGTGGTGCCGTTGCCGTTGCCATTGTCGGTTTGGCCGTCACGGATTCCCAGCACCTTGCTGAAGGTGTAGTTGGTGAGGAAGGTAATGGGGCCGGATTGTTTTTGCCACGACATCTGGAGCGAGTTGTAATTGGCGTAGCTGCCATGGGTGATCAAGTTGACGTTGGTGTAATTCTTCAGCGGCCGGAAATGATTCTCGGCAAAGCCATTGCCGTTCGCTGCCATCTCTTCGATGGCATAACTCGGGCTTTGAGCGCACAGAGTGGAATTGTCGCCTGGCGTCGTGCTGGTACAGGTTGGGGGCGCGGTAGAAACGGGGATGCCTAATACTGGGTCCTTGAGGAAGAAGGAACCCGGAACGAAGTTGTTGAGATTGTCGAGGCCCCCGTTATTGCCGTTGATCAGTTCGTTGATACTCTTATTACCGACGTAGGAAATTTCAAACACCGAACGCCGGGGCAGGGCTTGAGAGATAGTAATGTTCCAATCCATCACCGATGGAGTCCGGTTGTCGCCTTGTTGAAAGACTGAGATCGTGGCTCCATTGCTCGTAGGGGTGACAAACGAGCTTAAGGATTCGCTCGATGGAGGGGTGTAGAAACCAGGCTGATCGATTTGCGCATACCCCCCGGTCCCGGTTGCAGAGTTGTAGGGATCTGTCGCCGGACTGGTCGCGGTGAACTGGCCGGCTGCTGCATCTGTCGGACCACCGACGTCATTCACGGCAAGCTGGTAACGGAACCAGGCAACGCCGGCGCGCAGAACGGTTTTGCCAGTACCAAAGATGTCATAGGCCATGCCCACGCGCGGCTCGTAGTAGAACAACGGCGACGTGAGGCCGGAGAGCGGGATATTGGGATCGGTAGAATGATAGACAATACCCGTGTTGACCGGTGCCGAAGCCGAATTGTTGTATGTGTTCGGACTCCAGACAGCCATTCCGTTGGAAGGCCCATACCATTGGCCCACGTGATCGAAGCGCAAACCGTAGTTTAGGGTCAGCTGGCGATTGGCCTTGAACGAGTCCTGCGCGTAAAGCGACCACTGATGGAATTTAATGTCGAAGGTGGGGATTATATTTTGCTGCTGATAGTTGCCGGCTCCGAGCAGAAAATCCGCGGCCGCGTTGCCGGTGTCATTGGCTCCCCAGCCGATGTTGTAATTGCCCTGGTTTCCGACTTGTAGAGCGGCGCTGGACTGGATGTTATCGCTGGTGTCCCAATAAAAGCCGGCCTTCAGCGTGTGCGATCCGATCACCTTGGTGAAGTTGTCGTAGAGCGATGGGTCCCTCTTGATGGCCCCAAATCCGTTGCCACCGCTGAACGCTCCATCGAAGGAGAACTCGTCGATGTTAGGTACCGCACCACCCCAAGGCCCTTCGACGTTGGGGACCTGGGCGGGAGTGGTGCCGTAGAAGCCGGTGACCTTGAAGCCAAGCGTGCTGCGGCTGGCGGCGGACGCATTAGTCAAGTTGCTGGGATTGATGTAGCGGGCGTAGGTAAACACGAACTCGTTGGTTGTGGTCGGACTGAAGACGTGGGTGAAGTTCGACATGAAGTCTTGCGAAGTCGTGGGCGCCTGCACATTCGAGGGATAAGGCAGAGTCCACGGCGGAGTCCACCAGACGCCTATGGGGTGAACGTCAGTTTCGATCTGGCGCGTGTAAGAGACGGACAGCTTGGAATTGTCGCTGATCGCGTAATCTACTTTTCCCGTGGCTTCCCAGCGGTTTTGCGGCTCGCTCGGAGTGTATTGGAAGTTATTGTAGCCATTGGAGGCGCTGGGCAAAATGTTGGCATTCGGATAATACTGCAGGAGCCCGTGTTTGCCGTCGGGAGTGCCGCCTGTGATATTGGGATCGAACTGGGAAGGCAGGATGTGGTTCTTGGGACAGGTAGCGCAGGCCGGGAGATTATAGGGAATGTAGTACGCGTATTGATAGTTCGGATTGCTCTGCAGCGCTGATAGAAGAGGCGAGTTCCCAGATGGCGTCACGCCAGGTTGTCCGTTGATTGTAGCTTCCGTGAAGTCGCCGGATTTCTGTTCGACCGTGGGCACATTGTAGTCGATGGGGGCGATAGCGGGGGTCTGGAGCATGTATTCATAGCCCGCCCAGAAAAAGAGCTTTTTGCGATCCTTGTTGAAGTCGGTGAAAGGCAAAATGATGGGGCCGCCGATATTGCCGCCGGGATAGTAAAAGTGCGCGGGCGGTTCGAGCGAATTGGCGAACTGGTTGGAGAGCGTGGGGAAACTTTGGATGTCACTTAAGTACTGGTTCTTGGTATAGGCGTCCCAGGAATTAAATATGCTGTTGCGGGCGTAGAAATAGCCTTCCCCGTGGAACTGGCTGCCGCCGCTCTTGCTGAAAGCCTCAAAGATCACCGGGCCCTTGGCGTACTCCGCGTCATAGGAAGACATCATCACTTTGACTTCAGAGACCATGTCCTGGTTGATGTTGGCGATCTGGGTTCCGGCATTGCCGGGATCGACCAGGTTTGCGCCGTCCAGCATGTAGGCCATAGCGCCGTTGGGTTGTGTGCCGTTGGACGAATAAGCCCCAACCGGTCCATTGTTAGAACCGACTGTCGTTGGGTTGAAGCTGGAGCCCTGACCTCCGCCATTGTTCAGGGCCATCCCGGGCATGATCTTGAGCAATTCGCCAGCATCGCGTCCGACGATGGGAATGTCTTCCACTAACCCGGTATTCAGGGAGGTGCTGACTTCGGCGGTGTCAACCGGGACGACGGCTTCGGCTCCGGCGGTAATTTCCACGGTCTCGCTCACCTGCCCGATCTGGAGCTTGATATTGGGCATGGTGAGATTGGCGCCCTGGGAGAAGACTATGTGACCTTCCTGCCAGGCTTTGAAGCCGGGGGCATTGACCGTCACCTGATAGCTGCCGGGAGGGATAGCGGTGATGGAGAAGTACCCGGTATCGTTGGATACGGTGGAACGGACGTCGCCGGAAGCCTCATTCTTGAGCGTCACTTTGGCGTTGGGAACTGCGGCACCGGTCGCATCGAAGGTGGTACCCGTCAAAGTTCCGGTCAACTGCTGACCAAGGCAGAAGGAAGCCAGCAAAAAGAAGCAGGCCAAGATTCCGAATACCCGCTTCACAAATAAGCTCGACGCCATTTGTCCACCCATTTCACGCCTCCGAGATCTGAACTCCGCCAACGGCTTCCCAAGCACCAGCAGCAAGAAACCAAGACACGAAAAACGCACACACAACAGGTCAAGACAGTCCTAATGTAAAAGGACTATTGTGAGACCGGGTGAGTTTTACCTTTGTTGAATGATGACTGTCAAGGAAAAAATCGTTTTTCCATGGGAAAAGACGAGATGGGGCGTCCGGCAACAGTATCTGGCGGGGTTCGCCCGGCGACTGGAGGCAGATGTTTTCACTTTTTGGCGATTTTGCGGATGTCTGGAAGGGGAAGTAAGACTCCAATCAGGGATGGCAGCGGGCGAAGCCGGGAAATTTTGCGCAGTCGGTCGGCTTCCGAGGAAGGGAAACGGGGTACAATGCGAGCTACCTTTGAGTTCTTTTAATATTTTTAGCTTCAGTTTCTCGTTCACCTGGAATTCTAAATGCCTTGCCCGGCAGGTTCGCTTCAGAACGTGATCCGCAAATACTGGCGGTAAGGGTTCCTCAACGACGCCGCAATGGCGTGAGGTGAAGCAAAATGATTGCACGCGCTCTCCCGGTCCTACTCCTGAACGCCTTGTTCGTTTGTCCCCTGCTGGCCGCCCAAACGCGACGTACACAAACAGCGGACGCCAACGCGCCGCCGGTGATTCATGCCAACTCGCGGGAAGTTCTGCTTGATCTGGTGGTGCGGGATAAGCATCATCACGCGGTTAGTGACCTCCGCGCCGATGAAGTGGAAGTCTTTGAAGATGGAGTGCGGCAGAACATTCTGGAGTTTCGCGACGTGCAAGGCGCCGAACAGTTGCGAACCGAACGACGGTTGGCGCTGAAGGAAGCTTCGCCTGCCGGCAGCAAAACAGAGAAGATGCAAGCCCTCAATTCACTGCGGGAGATAAATTTTGTGTCGGTTGTTTTGGCGCAGATTTCTCCATTGAACCTTGAATTCGCGCGTGATTCGGTGCTGGAATTCTTGAAAAACGACAACCTGCCAAACACTTATATAACCATCTACCGGCTGAATCGAAATCTGCAGATAGTTCAGGGTTACACGAGCGACAAGAACTTGCTGGTGAAAGCTGTGAATGCCGCCTCCAAGGGCCTCTATACGAATGACGGCCTGGGGCTGACGGCAGCGGTTGGAGGCGGAGCCAACGCGGTGGTGCAGGCCAACGTGGCGAATATCCTTGCCAATCCGGGCACCGGTCCAGCCACTACCGCTGCCGCACAAAACATCGCCCTCAACCCGCTGCCGGGAATAGTTACAGATCCTCTCTGGGCCAGAAACGCAGCGGCACAGGACGTCTCTCTGACGTTGGGGAACGCGCTGATGACGCAGATACACCTGGCGAGCGGCCTGCGGTTCGCCGACAGCCTGTCGAACGGAATGGACGCCATGGATTCCCTGCGAGAGATCGTGCGCAGCCAGGAGACGCTGCCGGGACGGAAAGTGATCCTTTACCTAGCTGATGGGCTTGCCTTTCCTGTGAATCGCCGCGACGCCGTGGATGGCGTTATCAGCTATGCGAACCGGGTGGGCGTGTCTTTTTATACGATCGACACGCGCGGCCTGACTGCGGAAGACCCAATGTTGAAATCCTTATCGATGCTGGAGCGGGCCGGGGCGGAGAGTTCGGCTCAGAACGCCGACCCGCAAAATGGGCACTTCCAGGATGACGATGTGCAACTCACGGCGGTTTCGAGCACAACGGAGAATATGCGGGAACTGGCGGAGTCGACGGGCGGGTTTGCCGTGACCAACACAAATGAGATCGCGGCGCCGATGCAGCGCATGATGGAAGACATCCGCACTCACTATGAACTGGCGTATACGCCGACCTCGACCAACTATGACGGACATTTCCGCAAAATTGAAGTAAGAGTGAGCCGGCCCAAGGTCACGGTGCAGACTCGGTCAGGGTATTTCGCTTTGCCCGAGCTTAACGGAATTCCATTGCAGCCTTATGAACTGCTCGCGCTGAATGCGATCAACGCTCACCCTTCGCCGACGGGATTTCCTTTCCGAGTCGCGCTGATGAAATTCCGTCCTAGCGAGCAAGGAGTGGCGTATGAAGTGGCGTTTGAAGTTCCGGTGTCGGGACTGAAAGCGGTGACGAATCCGAAAACCGGGAAAACCCGCATTCAAGCTTCATTGGTGGCGCTGATTCACAACTCCAGCGGAGATGTCGTAGGCAAGATAAGCCGGGAGATGGCGCGCGAGGTTCCCAGTGCGGACTTTGCTCGGAACAGCAATGACCGCATTCTCTACGCGGAGCCGGTGGAGTTGCCAAGAGGGCACTATGTGGTGGATGCGGCGGTCACCGATGAGCAGGCGGGCAAGACGAGCGTCAAGCGGATTGCGATTTTCGCGGATCCTGAGAAGAATTTCGGGATGAGTTCGCTGGCCATGGTGCGACAACTTCAGCCGCTGGCGGGACCGCGCAATCCACTCGATCCGTTTGAAGTGGAAAATGAGCGCGTTGTTCCCACGCTGGCCGATGCGGTCGGGTCGCAACAGCCGGTGAATCTTTATTTTGTCGTGTATCCAGCGCAGCCAGGGCAAGATCTGAAGGCCACTTTGCAGATGTTCCATGAAGGCAAAGAGGTGGCGCGGAAGCCGTTGGATATGTCGAAGCCGGACGCGGACGGCTCCATACCGATGCTGGTGCATCTCTCCCCTGGTCCGGGGCAGTGCGATGTAGTTATCACCGCGCAGCAGGGCGGGCTGGTAGCGCAATCGAGCCTTTCGGTGAAGGTGCAGTAGCGGACTCAGTGCAGCGGTTGCCCGCCGTAGAGAATTTTCACGTTGGATGCGTAGCGGCGGTAGTTGCGGAACTCGATCTCGTTTAAGACTGCCTCGCGCTTGCCTTGCTGAAGACCGACCGTCCCACGGACGGGCATCAGGTAATCGTGTGCGCCGATGGCAACATAGTCGTAATCGACCACGATGGAAGCGGAGTGGATGGAGAAATCGCGCGGCAGGTCGTCGGCCTCGAGGGTGATGCGGCGAACGTTTCGGGTAGCGCTGTCGATGTAAAGAAGGCCATGAAAACTGGGATAGAGGGTCCAGTTGTCATTGCCGGCCAGGCCCCAGCTGGAGTTTTCGCGGGTCACGCGATAACTGAGAACCTGCACGGTTTCACTGCCGATGGCGTCAGTTTCCTTCCATTGAAAATCGGTCTTGGCGGCGGGTTGGAATACCGCCTTGAGCACGCCGCCGAATTCTCCCCAGGAAGTTGCGCCGTTTTTGCCTCGAAGCTCGTCCTGGCTCTGAGTGCTGGGCTTGCCGTTTACATCCAAAGTTTGCCGGCTTTCGGCGTTGTCGTGGAAACGCAGAAGTTCGGCAATGGAATCCAGATGTTTCCACTTCCCGCGGCCTGAGGGATCGATTGAGCGGTCCGTCACTTCGACGCAGATGAAATTCGGGAGTGAATTGGAGTAGCTGACAGCGCGTTTGCGGGCGTCGGCGACGATCGCCTGAATTTCATCCGACGACGGGCGCTGAACCGTTTCGCTGGGCACGGACGTGATGACGAGAGTGTGGCTCCGATGAGATACGATACCCGGCGTCTCGATATTCGAGTCCGAGACCGGCTGGACGGCGCCCGCGATAGCGCCGGGAGCCGCTGCGCTGGCAAGTTCAGGACCGTCCATATGGAAATCGAGGCTGCGCTCTGACGTTTTTCCACCCTGGGTCAATGTCGCCGTGACTTCATAGCTGCCGGCGGGGAGAGCGCGGGCGGGTATCGAGACCAGATATGGAACAGCACCGGCGCCCGTGGCTTTGCGCAACGGCACCGGACTGCGGCCGACGGACTCGCCATTGCGCAACACTTCGATCTCGAGCGTCGCGGGATCCGAAGCGGAGGCATCGGGATGAATCAGAAAAAAATAGCGAGGCAGCTTTCGCATCCTCGGGAACGTGCCCGGAAAGATTCGGCACGACTCTTCCGTTTTCATAGCGCAACGGCTCGGAAGGATCGGTCTCAAGATTGAAAGGATCGGTTCGACGGACGAGAGCCAGGTCGCTCAGAGCAGGCCCGGACGGCGGGTTCGCGATTTCGAAACTGGTGCGACGCGCGCCGATTTTGCCATTGTTGCGGTCTTCAATGGCTACTTCCATCACATACTCGCCGGGATTAGCGATGAAATGGCGCTGCAGCGTCACGGTTTCCAATCGCGTCTTATCGATGGTCTCGAGAGCGCCGTGGCGCGGGATGTCTTCGCTGAAATGCTCGATGACAGTGCCCGCTTTATTTTTCACCTGAGCGAGGATCGAAAGATGCATGGAGAACAGATCGGTGTTAGGGTCCTGCCGCATTTCCATTTCAGAGACTGGCACTTCTACCACCAGCGCATTTGCGTTTCCGTCGGGCAAGTCACCTAACCGGATGACTCCGGACTGGAACTTCAGGTCCGTGGGTAATTGAGGTTCAGCCAGAGCTTTCATCAATGGGGCTTCAAACGGGCGCATGGCGGAGCTGGTGCTCGAAGGCAGGGCAAAATATCCAGCCCTCGATCGCACCTGCAAACCCTTCCGTGTGGGCTTGATGGTGACGGAGCGGAATCGGCCATCATATTCCTGAATGGGTGGCGTGTAGGAAGCCTCGTAATAGGTGGTCATGTCTTCGATCAGTTGTTGCACAGGCTTCTTGAGGCTGTCGGAGGGAGCGATATAGGCGCCCCCTGTGCTCCCCGCGAGTACTGCTAGCGGATTTGTGTATCCGGAAAGGCCGCCAAGTTCCATCTGGTCCACGGTGTCACTGATCTGCTGAATCATCCCGGGAGGTAGCTGAGGCCCAGGGGAGAGTGCGGTTCCCGTTCCCGATACTGCCCCACCCGCTCCCCCACCAGCCGTCGGCCCACCGCCGGAGCGCATCGAAGCGGCTAAACCCCCCATCGCCTGGGCCGCGATCAGCCCTTCACCGGCTTGCTCGTCGACTGCGTTCGCGTCTACGGTGTAAATGCTGACTCCGGATCGATTCGCTGCACCGGTGATAGAGCGCAGCATATCCCGGGCATCGGAATTGAGCGTCATGCCTTGTGCGAAGTAGATGACGACTTTTCGCCCCGGCATCTGACGCTCTGTGCGGGCCAAGGCCAACAGACTGGCCAAACCCGGAGGACCGTGCTGATCCTGCACGATGCGCTGCGACTCTTCCAGAGCCGACAACATGACCTGAGAAACGTTGCGCTGTTCGGCACTCACGCGTACTCCGGCGGGATCCATTCCGGTTTGCGCCGCCGCGATGAGATTTTTCTCCGGCAAAGCATTGGCGTCGCTTTGGGCGGCTGTGTCAGTTTCGGCGGCGATGCGGATGGCCTTCGTGATCGCGCTGCGATCCTCCGTGAATTCCTGATACAGACGCAGGCGCCCGCCCACATTCAGCACGGAAAAGGAAAATCCAGTCGGAGGAAATGCTTTGAGAATCTTGGCGGCAATCTCCTGCGCGTTTTTCGCGGCGGAGGGCGCCAGGCGGTCAAAAACCAGCGTGACCCGGTGCTCCGTGCTCGATGGCCCGGTCACCAGATGCAGACTGGAAAGCTTGATCGGCAAGCCGTCGTCGGTAATCGCGAGATCAGTGGGCTGGAGATCGAGAACGGGCTTGTTTTTCTTTCGCACCACGAGGTCGAGCGTTACTTCGTCCACTGTGGTGACGATCGTGGGCGGCGCAGTGGCGGGTGTGGCTGTTTGAGAGCTGGCGTTTTGGGCATCACCGAAGGGAACACAGAGAGCAATGACGACGAGGGCCATGAACGCACTAATTGCTCTCATTGGACGCCCCCGTCGCATTGCGCTCAAATCCTTTTTCCTGCTTCTTACTCGGTCAACGCCCAGCGCTGCATTATCGATATTTCAGAGCGTTTATCGGACGGCAATCATACCTCCGAAGCCTTCGAGGGACAATAGTGGGGATCACTAATCTGAGAATGCGAGTAAGTCTTTGTTCTCCGGGTAGAAAAGGGGGAACTTCTAATCTCCTCGGGAGCTTTGCGGATCTGGCAGCGCGGGCTGCTGGTCGCGAATTTCTTCGGCGGCAACAGCCATCTGCTTCGATTTGCGATAGACATTCGCCACAGCCATCGTCCAGAAAGGAACCAGATCGACGCCGGGCACCAGCTTGGCCAGAAGCGAGGGCACAAATTCCCAATGCCAGCCTAGCAGGCTAACCATTAGGGCGGCGACGCCGAAATCAAGCACGTCGTCAGCGGGCGAGACTGCACCTTCAACGAAGAAGGGGAAAATGATGAGCTGAACCGCATCCGCCACGATCGCCAGGATCATCGCGGAACGAAAGCGCGAACCTGGCAAAATCGTGATGCTGTCATCGGTCATGGGGATACTGCTTTCCGGCAATACTTATTCTAGCCCGATGGCGAAACAATTTCAGGCCGCCAATCCGATCGCTGCCGCACTCTAGCGCGGCAATGCCGCCTTAACCATTTCCACCGCAGCTTTGGGATCGGCAACTTCGACGATGAGCTCGTTGTAGCGTTCATCCTCGAGTTCAATCACGACAGTGTTATCAGGATTGTGGACATCCCAGAAAACGCGCTTGCCCTCGTGGTAGAAGGTTCCCGCGGTTAAGACTCCGGGGATGTTGGTGCCGGGCAATCGCATGCCGTGAAACCAGCCGTGGGCCACGGTCGAGTCTTCCCTGATGCCAGAAATGTGCTGGAGCGGAATTTCCAGCGAACTCTTGAAGGAAAATAACTTGTCGGCACCCAACACGTGCAGAACCAGAGTGCCAGCGGAAATCGATAAATCGACCATGCGATCGCTCCTAAGTCTTTGTTGCGTTTCCGGCCTCGCGGGTAAACACAAAGCTGGGAAGTCTTTTGTTAAACCATGAGGGCGCGCGTCCTAGCGGAACGGCCGTCCTTTGACGATTCCCTGCCCTTCGCGAATCGTGACCAACTGACCCGCGGCCAGGTGCGGGCAAGATTCCATTTTGCCAGTCGGCCAGTAAACCTCGACGTCGGCCGTGGAGTCCGCTCCCAAGCCGAAGTGCAGTCGCGGATCGTTCGAGGAAAGATAGCTGGACTGGCTGAGCACGCATCTGCGCCTGCACCTTGCCGCCATAGCGCACCAGCACGCGCGACCCGATCGCGCTGCGATTGCTCTTCGTGCCTTCCAGGCGAACCTTGATCCAGTGATTGCCGCTGGGCGCGTCGTTGCGCAGCAGGGACGGCGGCTCGTTGCGGTTCATGATGAGCACGTCGAGGTCGCCGTCGTTGTCGAAGTCGCCGAACGCGCAGCCGCGGCTGACGTGGCGCGCGACGATCGCCGGGCCGGCTTCGTCGCCCATTTCGACGAAAGTTCCGTTGCCCTGATTGCGAAAGACGATGCGCGGGACTGCGCGCCGGAAATTTCGCGGGATTGACGCGTCTCAAGTTCGGGATAGACGGTGCCGGTGACGATGAGAATGTCGGGATAGCCATCGTTGTCGAGATCGACCAGCCCGGTGCCCCAGCTGATGAAGCGGCGCTCGGCGGCAAGGCCCGCCGGCGCGGTCACATCTTCGAACTCGCCTTTGCCGTTGTTGTGGTAAAGGCCGGTGGCCTGATTTTGAGAAATGAGTTTTGACGAATGTCGAGATGGCCGTCGAGATCGTAGTCGCCGACGCCCACGCCCATGCCGGCCATCGCTTGGCCGTCGCTGCTGAGCGCGACGCCGCGCAGCAGAGCTTCCTCGCGGAATGTGCCGTCGTGGTTGTTCATGCAGCAGCAGGCTGGACGTCGCGTCGCAGGCCACGAAAATGTCCTGCCAGCCATCTTCGTCGGCGTCGAAAGCGACGGCGGTGAGTCCGTATGATCCGCGCAGCGCGGCGATGCCCGATTCCTTCGAGACATCGGTGAACGTTCCGTCGCCGTTGTTGCGATAGAGAGAATGCGGCGGCGCGACCAAGCCCGTTCGGGGCCGCAGTTGACGGGCACGCCCTCGTAGTTGCAGTTGGGCATATCCAGCGAAGGCTTCGGAGCGGTGGCCAGATCGATCTCGACATAGTTGGAGACGAAAAGGTCGAGCAGGCCGTCGCGGTTGTAATCGACGAAGGTGCAGCCGGAACCAAAACGAGTGCGCGGATGGAGCAGGCCGGCCTTGGCGGTCACGTCGGTAAAGGTGCCGTCGCCGTTGTTGCGGTAGAGACGATTCTGGCCGTAGTAGGTGAGGAAGAGATCTTCAAATCCGTCGTTGTTGTAGTCGCCGACGCAGACGCCGATGGCCCAGCCGGCATCAATCAAGCCCGGCTTTCGCGGTGACGTCGGTGAAAGTGCCGTCGCGATTGTTGTGGTAAAGGCGATTGCTGGCTCCGGGAGGAATGCCTTCGAGCGTGCGGCCGCCGAGGATGAAGATATCCATCCAGCCGTCGTTGTCGTAGTCGAAGAAGGCGCAGCCGGCGCCGTTGACTTCAATGATGTAGGTGTTGTGGTCGGGCTCGCCGTAGAACATGGTCTGCGGTAAGGCCGGCGTGGCGAGCGACATCGACGAAGCGGGAAAACGGAGGCACAGTCTTGGCGGCTGTGGTGGCGCGGAGAAATCCAGGCGCGAACGGAAGAGCGATTGCGGCCGGGAGTGTGCGAAGCACATCGCGCCGAGTCCACTTCGACCGCATCAACGCTGGGCCTGCGCGGCATTGAGATCTTTGCGAAGCTGCAAGGCCTGGGTGTTGGCAGGCTCAAGTTTCAGAGCGGCGGTGACGGCTTCTTGCGCTTCGTCGAGCCGCGACTCCATGGCCAAAGTCGCGGCCAGGCTGACCCAGGCCTGCGTGTAAGCCGGAGCTGCGCGCACAGCGAGGCGAAAGTGTTGTTCGGCGGAGGCTGTATCTCCGCCGCGAGATGCGAGGTAGCCGAGTTGGTTTTGTGCGACGGCCATATTGGGGTCGATCTTGATCGCCTGCTCGAGGACTGTGCGCTCCGAGGCGGTGTCACCGGTTTTGTCAAGCGCAAGCGCGAGTTTGAAGGCGATTTCGGCATCCTGCGGAGCGGCTTCGAAAGCTTCCCGATACAAAGCGGCAGCTTTGTTGGGATCTCCGGTGGCGAACTCTTTATCGGCCTGTGCAGTTTTGTTGAGTGCGAGAGCGTGCTGCGCGATCGCATGCAATTCCTGCTGGTAAAGCTTCAGCTGTTCCTGCGCCGCTTCGGTTTCTCCCAAACTGCGCAGAGCGGAGGCATACTTGAAGCGAATTTCCGGCTCGCTGCCACCAAGGCTAATCGCCTTCTGCAACTGTTCCTTTGCTCCAGCAAAATCCTTAAGCTCAAGCAACGCCACGCCGAGATTGTAGTGGGCATTGTAGTGCTCGGGATTTAAAGCTACAGACTGCATGAGATGGTTTTTGGCGGAAGCATATTGTCCCGCCTGATTTTCGAGAATGCCGGTCAAATACAGGAAGTAGAAGTCATGGGGATGCGCGGTGAGCAACTTGCGCGCCAGGGGACGAGCGATGGTCGAATCGCCGTTAAGCACCAGAACACGCAGGTAGAATCTCTGGGCTTCGAGGTCGTGAGGGTGGGCTTGGGCGGACTCGCGCGCGACACGAACGGCGTCCTGGTAGCGGACTTGATTGATATAGACAGTTGTAAGGGCGCTGCTCAAGGGGATCGAGTTGGGGTGCGCACGCAGAGCTTTGGTGAGGACGCTTTCCGCCTGATCAAGCATTTTGGATTTGCCGTAGGCCAGAGCCAGATCGAGGGTTAAATCTTGGTTGTAGGGAACGCTGCGCAAAAGCTCGATCACGGAGGCGTAGTCCCCATCCGCAATCAAGGATTTACTGACCGCATCGAGCGCTTCGGTAGAATGGGGATCGATTTGCAATGCGGCTTGCCACTGGGCTTTGGCTTCATCGGAGCGATGGAGCTGGTCATAAACCGTGCCCAGCAAAAGGTGTGGCTTAATCACTTCGGGAAGAAGGAAAATGGATTTTTTCAGTGGCTCGATGGATTGTTCCAGCTGGCCGGAAGAATAGAGGCTGAGGCCAACCAGATAATAGAGTTGAGCGGAGCCTGGTTCCAGCTTGAGAGCGGCGCCGAAGGTCTGGGTAGCACAGTCGTAGTTGCGATGGTCGCCAAACCATGTGCCAAGCTCGATGTAGGTCTGCACATCTGACGGGTGAGCATGAAACCTGGCTTCCAGCGATTCTGGACCGGTGCAGGCACCCGAGGCGGCGAGGCTCGCCGCAAAACACACTGCCAGTATCAGCCCGGTCTTGACGAGCATTGAATGCGTGGTCATGTAATCGGATGGCACTCTTGAACCAGCCACAACGCCTTGCTCTGTGGTAAAAAGCATAATTGAGCGAGCGATGCGCCTGCAAGCAAATCTCAGAGCCCGACGGGGCTTCAGCAAGGGAAATGGCGGCATTCAGGTGCGCCGTCTTTGAGGCAGCGAGTGGCATTTCTTATTCCGTTTGCACTTCTTTTTTTGACGACTGCCCCCGGCAAAGCGCAACTGCCGGAGTCAGGATCACCGGCGAATCCATCTGCGACTTCTTCTGCACCAGAGAAAAAACCGCCTCCGCGACGCGCTTATGCCGGAGACGCGGTATGCCGCACCTGTCATCAGGAAAAAACAAAAACGTATCTCCAGACGGCCCACCACTTCGCTTCCTACTGGCCGGGGCAGCATCCGATTTCAGGAAACTTCACTGCCGGCTCCAATATTTTCCGAACTGCTAATCCTTATTTGTATTATCAGATGACCGCGACGAAAGATGGATATTTCCAGACTGCGGTGGAGGAACTGGGGCCGTCTAACACTATTTCTCGCACGGAGCGCATTGGGATCATTGCCGGCGCCGCGCGTAAGGGGCAGAGCTATCTCTTTTGGAAGGGCGATGAACTGTTTCAGCTGCCCATTACTTTTTGGACGGAAAAAGACAGCTGGGGGAACAGTCCGGGGTATCCCGATGGCTCGCCGCGTTTCGATCGGCAGATTGTGCCCCGGTGCCTGGAATGTCACGGCAGCTACTTCGAGTGGATGCCGCCGCCAGCGAATCGCTATAACAAGGCCAGCCTGGTGCTGGGCATCTGGTGCGAAAAGTGCCACGGGCCGGGGCGTGAACACGTTGCCCGCAACCGATCCAAGTCTCCGCCGCGGCCGGGGACGGAGGCGGAAGCCATCGTGAATCCGGCAGCGCTTCCGCGCGACCGGCAAATGGATGTGTGCGGCTTGTGCCACTCAGGCGCGGCGACGCCGATACAGCCGTCCCTTTCATTTCTGCCCGGAGATGTGCTGGACGACTACATCGTCAACCTGCAATATGCGACATCGGATACGCCGGTTGACGTTCATGCCAGCCAGGTGCAGCTTTTGGAAAAAAGCCGCTGCTTCAAATCCAGCAGCACATTGACGTGTAATACCTGCCACGATGTCCATACGACACAACGCGACGCGGCCTCGTTTTCCCCGCACTGCCTGACCTGCCATCAGGCGAAGGATTGCGGAAGGTATGCAAAGCTCGGGGACCAGATCACGCGGAACTGCATCGACTGCCACATGCCGCGGCAGAAAACCCAGGCCATCTTTTCCAATGCGAACGGGACGAAGTTCAGTCCTTTGGTCCGCAACCACAGGATCGCGATTTATCCGGACGTTGTGATGCCGTAGCCTCGCGAAGTGGTGGCGAATGCGCATTGGCCGCAAGCGGATCACTGGCGGGAGTTTCTCGAAGCAAGAAGGAGTTTTAATCAGTGTGGCGGGTGAGATCGTTTTTGCAGCGGAAGCGTCGGTTTTGTTTTCTGATTCTTCTGTCTGCGCTGATGTCAGTTTCTGCTGACTGGGCCCAATCGAAGGGATCTCCAGCGAATGCGGATCGACAGTCGTCTTCCGACGCGCCGCTCGAAGGCGAACCGCCTTCACGCGACTCCTATATCGGAGACCAAGCGTGCGCTTACTGCCATGAAGCAGAAGCGAAGACGTACTGGGAGACGGCTCATCACCTAACGTCTCGCATGCCCGACGACCACTCGATTGCAGGAAAGTTCAATGCCGGCGCCAACAGTCTGCGGACATCCAATCCGCATTTACATTATGAAATGACGGCTACGAAGGATGGCTATTTTGAGACGGCGATCGAAGAGACTGCGGCCGGTAAAACCATGCACACGGAACGCATCGACCTGGTAATCGGTTCCGACCGGAAAGGCCAGACGTACCTGTACTGGAAGGGCAACCGGCTTTTTGAACTGCCGGTGAGCTACTGGACCGAACTTGACGCGTGGGTGAACAGCCCGGGATATCCCGATGATTCTCCTAATTTCGACAGGCCTGTGATTCCACGCTGTCTGGAGTGTCACAGCGGATGGTTTGAGGCGCTGCCGCCATCTCTGAACGCTTATAAGCGCAACAGTCTGGTGCTGGGAATCACGTGCGAGAGATGCCATGGTCCGGGCCGTGAGCATGCGTTGCTGCACAGATCCAAGAGCACGGCACAATCTCCGGCACAATCCGGGATCAAGGATTCGATCGTAAATCCGGCGGCGCTTTCGCGCCCGAGACAGATGGACGTTTGCGCCGCCTGCCATGCGGGTGCGGGCAAGGAGATCACTCCGGCTTTGACCTTCACCCCAGGAAAAACGCTTGACGATTATCTATATATTCCTGCAGTCGCGAATGCGCCGATCGACGTTCACGGCAACCAGATGCAGCTACTGAGCAGGAGCCGCTGTTACCGGGCGAGCAAAATGACTTGCATTACCTGCCACGATGTCCACAAACCACAGCGGCAAGCGGCGGCGTTCTCGCAACATTGTTTAACCTGCCATAAAGCGGAAGACTGCGGACAATTTCACGCGATGGGAGCAAAGATCGCCAACAATTGCATCGATTGCCACATGCCGCTGCAGGAATCTGAAGTGCTGGTATCCGATACGAACGGCAGGAAGATAAAGCCGCTGGTGCGCAACCACCAGATCGCGATCTACCGGGATGCGCGTGTTCAGTAAAGCTTGCTGCGCTGACGCGGTTTAGTTGGGATAGGCGTCGCCGGGTTTGACGATGCGGATTTCGTGATCGGTGAAAGTCATGTGACCACCGGGAAGCTTCACTTTCGGCATGTGGCAACTCACGCAGTTTTGTTTGGCTACGGGACATGCTCTTGGCGCTTCGGATGTGGACGAAAGCTGCATCGACGCCGAATGAACTGACGACGCAGTTCCGTGGCAGGCCAGGCATTTTGAATCGTAAGTCGAATCTTCGCGCACAACGTTTTTGTGGGGATCGTGGCAGGCCACGCAACTGATGCGTGGATCGGTACCGTCGAAGCATTTGCTGTTGGCCAGGCGGTAGGGCTGGAAGCGAACGTTAATCTCGCCGTGAAAGTGGCCTCTGACAACTCCCTCCCAGGTGCGGTGACATCGGCCACAGAAGTTTGAAATATCTTCCGACGATAGCTGGCCGAGTTTCGGCGGAGCAGTCGAGAAGTCTCCCTGAAGCGCATCCAGCAGATGAGAGTTCGTGCCCACATGACAATGTTCGCAGGTCACTCCCGGTTGCATGGATGCGAGAGTCAGCTTGCGATCGTGAACGGCGTTGGTGGCGTGGCAGCCGAAACAAGCCTTGGTTTCTCCCATGGCCAGCTTGCGTCCCATGGCTTCGTCGAGAGTGTGAGGCGTGATGCGCTCATCGCCGATTGTAGTGTCGAGACCGCCGACGTTCGGGTAATAACTGACAAGGCTTTCATAGAGTTGGCCATCGCGTTCCAGTATCCAGGTCTGGCCGCCTAATCCGAAGCTCCAGTGAACGGGGAAAGAAATTGTGCGCGTTCCATCGGTGACGCTGTAGGTAGTGTTGTCGCCATGAGTTTCTACAGTGTAGGTGTAATCGCCCTTGCGAACCGTCATTTTGGGATTTGCCTTCACCACCGGATTGCTGCCGGGCAGCATCATCGCCCGTCCCATGGGGGTCAGCGATTGTTCAACGGTTTGGGCGCGGTGGCAACTGGCACATGCCGATCCCGAAGTTGCCGCCGGCGCTTGCGCGGGCGGGAGCGGCAGGACGCCAGCGAACAAAATCATCGATAGTAAGCAACTAAGGATGTACAACCGGACCCTCACTCTTCTCCAGTTCAAGGCAGCGCAAGCGTTCGCGGCGAGCATCTTCTTTGCGGCCGGACTTCGAATAGGCTTTGGCTAGCGCGATATGGGTTTCGAGGTTGTCGGGATCACGCTGCAACTCCTTTTCCAGCAGTTCGGTGCCGCCCTTCACATCTCCGGTATCCAATAACGCGCGGCCGAGCACAAGCTGGGCTATGGGAACCGTTGGATCTTCGGCCATGGCTTGCTTCGCGTAAGTCAGCGCCTCGGCAGGCTCGTTTCGCAGGAGTGCGTCCCAGGCAACCATCAGTTGTGCCACAGGGTTGGATGGAGAAACTTCCAATTCTTTTTTAAATTGGACGGTGGCCGCATCTGGGTCTGTTGGGAACAGCAGGTAGCCGTATAAATAGTGAGTATAGGGTGCGGCAGGAAAGCGCTGAAATAGATCTTCAAATGCGTGCTGGGCGCCGTCCCGGTCCCCGCTCATGAATTGTAACGTCGCGCCGCCTGCCGCTGAAAATAGTGGTTGCTGATCCGCATTCAATTCTCGTGGTAGCAAAGGCGTGCGCAAGCCAGCCAGGCCGACGGCAACCAGCAATTCTGGATTTGGCACTTTGTCCTGGGCGAATAAAGCGTACTTCTGCAAGGCGGCCTCGAAATTTCCGGTGCGGGTGAGTAGAAGCGCCTCGTGATAGCGGAGAATCTTTTCGTTGCGCGGCTCGTTCCCCGCGCCTAGTGACAAGCCGCGCCGAATGTCCTTGAGCGCTTGCGGGAATTCGCCGGTCTCAAATTCGCAAAGGCCTCGCAGTGCGGAAGCGGGTCCGGCATTGGGAGTGAGTTCGAGGAAATGAGTAAGAGCGTCGCGAGCGGCAGCGTAGCTGTCGACGCTATATTGAAGCGAACCGAGATACCACCAACCGTCGGGCCAGTCGGGCTTGATTTCTACCGCCTGACGGTAGAGATCGATGGCTTGCGGCACATCGTTCTGGTCGCGAGCAGCGGCGGCTTTTGCGACTACCTCGTCAAAGCCCGCGGGACTTTCCTGGGCCGGTGCGCACAAGGATAGCGCGGATAGAAACAGAACGAAGATCAGGCCGACTGCCCAGCAACTCTGGAGTTTCTTGTTCTGTCGGTTGCCGGCCGCGATCGTTTGGCCATTTTTTGTCACGCTGACTTTGAACACACCCACGTCTGAAAAGCCGCTCCCAGGTTCCGCTTGCTAGATGGTCATCCTATCACTCCTGGGAATCGGCTGGACACAGGGAGTTATGTCTGTTCGCGGTGACGGCTTGGCTATTTGGATCCCGGATTATGCCCGGCGGAGCCACGTATCGCTGCGTCAGCGTGAGTCTCCGGCTCGGGCGCGAGCGGGAGCGATATTTCCATGGCGCCGACGCGGCCGGTGGAAATGTCGCGCAGCGCCAGGCGGATCGAAGCGGCGTTTTCTGGCGCATCAATCTTCTGCTGAAAGCGGACGAAAGCCGGCTGGACGGGATCATCTTCTGTTGAAGAACCGGCAAACTCCGGAGCCGCAGCAGCGACTGCACGGGTCTGCTGGATTTTGCTGATGAGCATTTGGCCATCGGCGTCGAAGACAGCGACCGCAACCTGCAAGAGCAAGTGCGGTTTGCCATGGGACTGTGGCTCCGATTTGAATTGTTTGATCGACACCGTGTAGTCGATGCCATAGGGCTGCAGAGGAATCGGTGGGATAGATTTCCCGGTTCGATTCCCGTGCCGCGTACGAGAGTAATTATGCTGTTGGGCCAGAGTCGCCATTTGGTCCGGAGTGGCTTGGACGGGCGAGCCGGCGAGATGAATGTGAGCTCCGAAGAACAATTGGTGCACCACCGGCGCTCCGTGACGCATGTTGGCGGTCAGGGAGTCGACGGTCTCGCCAGACATATTTTCGTCAGGTGCGTTTTGGTCGGGCAGGGTTTCTCCGGATGAAGTTTCGCTGGCGAGAGATTGCAGCGAAGGATCGGCCGCCGGAACGCTTTCGCGATCTAAGGCAGAGTGGGTCTCGTCGGCATAGTAAGAACGGCGATACGCCAGACGATAGCCGCGCTTCGTAAGATCGTGCCGCGCGAGATCCACATGGATGTTGCGCAGGCGGCCATCATACTTTTGGTTGCTGGGAGAGTAACTCAGCGTGTAATAGTTCGCGCCCGCTTCAGTGGCTTGCGCCAGCGCTCCGGTGAGATCGTTGGTGCTATAAAAAGCGCGGCCTCCGGTGGCAACGGCGATGTCGCTCTCGGTGGAGTAGCTAGCGTTGAGAACCGTGCTGTCTGTGGTGGTCGTCATGGCCGAACCGCCGGCGCCCATTTGCGGACGAGACTGGATATGAGTGAGCACTGCGCCGCGAACATCCACGGGATAGACGGCCACCTGGCTGCGGGCCATGGCATTGATCGCCGTTTTAATTTCATCGTTGTAGCTAACTGCTTCCACGTTCGAATTCAGATTTTCCGTGGGGAGAATGGTTGTGGGGATCGATCCCGTCACCCAGATTACATTCTTGCGCTCGGGCAATCCCTCGAGAAAATCGGCAATCTTGGTGAAAACCGAGACGATGGGGCCGACCTGTCCGCGGCCGTAATTATCGCCGTAGAGAAATATCCTGGGGACATGAGGCTGCGGTGATGACGGGTCCATGGCGGCAAATAATTTTCTCTGGTCGGCGGTGAATCCCTGGATCAGGCGAAGTCCGTCACTGAATACATAAATGGCGAAGCGGGCGCCGGACGGCTTGTCGGAGATAAATCGAAGCAATTGTTTTCGCGCCGTCGCCTGATCATCTATGTCCATGTTCACCATGTCGTAAAGCAAAACATAGAGCGGACCTTTCTCCGGCACCGCAGGCACGTTGACCCAGGTGTTGGAGGGAAGAGCAGGCAAGTTGGGCAGCGGATTGGGGACTTCGTTGAAGTCGTGGGCGTCGAAGGAAAGCACATGCTGAGGCCTCCCATCTTCTTTAATGGTGAAATCTTCGCGCGACAATCCGCGAACCGGGTGCCCGTCGGAATCGGTCACGACAACGTCGAGAATGACGCGGCGGACATTGCTGTGAAATACAACGGAGTTGGCTGCGGAATCCTGCTGTGCGGGCAACGAACGTACGGCGCAGACGATGAGGGCGGCTGCAAACAGATAACGCACGCGGAGTGCGAAGGTTACGGATATCAAGGGAGCACCTGCCGCCTACGAGAATCCGGGAGCGTACTCGGAATATCTTACTGCCGATACGCCTGGTTCGCGCAACACTTTGATGCCGGCGAGCCTCAATTTGGGTTGGCGGCAGAGTGGGACGGGGTTTGAGGCTGCGCTGGGACTGTCGCCTGGGTTTGCGTCTCAGGCGCGAGCGGAAGTGGTATTTCCATGGCTCCGATGCGGTCGGTGGAAACGTCGCGCAGGGCAACTCGGATCGAGGTGGCGGTCAGGGGAACATCGAGTTGCTGCTGCACACGGTAAATTCCCTGCGGATTTTGCGCAACGGTCACGGGTTCGGTGGAGGCGGACACATCGACCATGCCATTAAGCATGCGGCCGTCGTCGTCAAAGGCGGCGGCGGCGACTTCCAGCTTAGGTGGACGTAATGCGTGGCCCGCGGCTCCCTTGGGCGCGCCGGCCATGAATGTGTAATCGATGACGTAGGACTGAAGCTTGATGGGAGCGAGAGGCTTGAGCGGGCGGTTCTTGCGGCGCACGCGAAAATAAGCTGGCTGATCTTCGAGATTCGCCATCTGCGCAACCGTGGCCATGGCTGGCGCACCGACGGTGTGAATGTGGGTACGGAAAAATAGCTGGTGCGCTAATGGCGCTCCGTGCTGCATATTGGCGTAAAGCGAATCGCCTACTCTTCGCGGTGGGGGAGGCTGCGATCCCGCCGCTATGCGGTCGAAACTTATTTTATCGACCAGCGAAAAATCGGGATCGTAGGCGAAATAGGAACGGCGGTAGGACAACTGATAGCCCTTCTTAGCCAGCTCAACGCTGATCCTGCGCAGCGCGCCATTATAGTTCTGATTGGAAGGAGCGTAAGTGAGAGTGTAATAGTTAGCCCCATTCTCGACTGCCTGGTCCAGGACGTCCTTGAGTCCGTTGTCGCTGTAGAACGCGCGGCCTCCGGTGGCCCTGGCAATATCGGATTGGACCGCCTGGCTGCTGGATATCGATGTGAATGCGTTACCCACGGCCGTCTGGGCGCTGCCGCTGAGGGAGGCTCCGCTACCCTGAGAGCCCTGAGCGGAACCGGACGAATTACCGCCGCCGCGGCTGGCCGTAACCACACCCTCGCTTCCCTTTCCACAAGGATCGTCAGGGTTGCCTACTTCGACGCCGGCGGAGTCGACCGGATAAATCGCGATCTGGCTTTGCGCCATGATGTCGAGCGCTACTTTGACTTGATCGCGGAAGCTCACGGAGGTGTTGTCATCGCTGGGGAAGAGGTCAATAGGGAATGCGCCGGAAAACCATATCAGATTCTTGCGGCCAGGGAGACCATCAAGATAACGGCTAACGAAAGCCAATACGGAAACCATCATCTGTCCATCGCCGCAGCCATAATTTCGACCATAGAGAAAGACGCGGGGAATGTGGGACTTGGGTTTTCCCGGATCCAGAGCGGCGGACAAACGCTGTTTATCTTCGGTGAAGCCTTGCACCAAATGAAGTCCGTCTGCGAGAACGAAGACCGCGAATCGAGTGCCGGACGGTTTGTCGTCGATAAATTTCAGCAGCTGTTGTCGAGCATACATCTGATCGACGACTGCGGTGTTGACCAGGTCAAGTAGCAGCACGTACAAAGGACCGCGCTCCGGGGCGCTGGGCACGTTGACAAAAGTGTTGGGCGGCAACGGTGGTAGTTTGGGAAAATTCGTTGCCGTTTCCAGGTCGTGTACATCGAACGACAAAATTTGCTGTGGATTTCCGTCTTCGGCGACGGAAAAATCCTGCTGCGTGAGCCCATGCACCGGCTTGCCCAGGGAATCGGTCACGACTACATCGAGAATGACCCGGTTGACCACGCTCTTGAAGATCAGATCAGTTTGCGGTTGAGCGGTGGGCGAGGATTGCGTCGCCTGTTGCGCGAAAGCTTGCTGGATAACGGGAAGATTTGCCGAGCACGCCAAGAGGAGCGCCATCTGGGCCGTGGCCCGGAGCGGAGTGGGCATTCTCATCTCGCATTACCTCGAGTCGTGCAATTTTCAGAGCGGCTCTGGCGCTCGCCTGCTCGTTTAGCTTCGCTCTGAAGCACTTGCGGTTGGGGCCCGTGCTAACTTCTATTTACTCTGAACCCCGGTCTTGCGTTCAAGTTGCGCCACCTGCTGCTTGATCAGATCCGCGTTGGGCCCGCTGGGCAAATAAGTCAGGCAGTTGCGGAGGTGTGCCAAGGCTCCAGGATAGTCTCCCTTGCGGGCCAGGATGACTGCGAGAAGCTGCTCAGTATTTGGAATTGTATGCGAGGGGTCCAGAGACAACGATTTCTGTGCGCTGGCCTGCGCGGCATCGGTTTTGCCAAGTTGGATATTCGCCAGGGCATTGAAGTACCAGGTCTGTGCGGTGCCGGCTGGGTCGAGTTGCAAGGCGTGATTGGTATCGTCCAGCAATTGCTGCCATTTCTGCCCTTGCGCGTCGAGCCTCGCGAGTTGCTCAAAAGGCAGGATAAAATGCGGATCTGCGGCGGCGGCTTTGGCGAACGAATTTTGCGCGTCGGTTGCGCTTGACGTTTCCTGAATCCGGCCCAACTGGTACCACGCCTCGGCGAATTGCGGATACGCTTGCACTGCCTTTTCCAGATTGTGCTGCGCATCATCCGGCTTCTGTTCCAGCAAATCTGTGCGCGCTTTGTCGAAAGCCTTCACTGCCTTGACCGGCGCGGACTCAATCGTACTGCTCACGGCTGTCGCTGCCTCGCGTCCCCCGGCGCGAGAAAGCGTGATCGTACCCAGGTCGGGATCGTCGCGCAAATTGTGCTGCGTAATCGTGACCGAGTTCGAGTGAAAGCCGGTAAAGGAAGCTTGCACGTCGCAGCCTTCGTAGTGTGTCTCCATCTGGCGTTGCTGATCGCCCTGCAAGCTGAGAGATCCGGGCACCGCTTTGATCGGGACCAGAAATTTCCCGCTGGGATCAGTATAGGTAGTCGAGACAGCGGTGCCGTTGCAGGCCACGGTAATCAGGATCGGGTTCCATAGAAGCGGTTCGCCTTCAACCGTCACCTTGCCGTAAAGAGCGCCGCCAGCGCGTCCCTGACCGGACATATTGGTCCAATATTCGTACATGTTGCTATCTTGAATGGAATCCGGACGCGTGATAGTCGAGGGCGCCTGAGGAGTCGAAGTCTTGACCTGGGCGGCGGCAAGACCCTCAAAGCTAATAAGGGTGAGGACAAAAGAAGCAAAGAAAAATAAGCTTTTCATGATGGACCTCACTAAACACAGCTATCCAACTCCTTCATTATCTAACAATACGGCGGCCTGGGACCATCGGATCCCTGAAACGCGGCTTCTTATTTCTGTGTGGGCTGAGTTACGATCAGAAAGTTGACGGAGTTCACGGCCTGGATGCGGAGGTCCGAAACAGGCCGCGCTTTGCTATAGAAAATGCGGATTACCATATCATTTTCGATCTTGCTGGCTGTGAGTGTGTGCGCTGTTTTCGCGGGCGTAACCGCGGCCCAGCAACCCGATGCCGACCAGATCTTCAGCAGCGCGATCGAGGCGCAGCAGCGCGGCGACTATCAGACCGCGATCCGCGAATACCGCCAGCTTCTCGAACTGCGCCCCAACACGGTGGAAGCCAAGGTCAACCTGGGAGCGGCGTTGGTGCACATGGGAGATTTCGATGCGGCGATCGCCATGTATAAATCGGCGCTGCCTTTAGTGTCGCAGAAAAATGCCGTGCTTCTGGATATTGCCCTTGCCTATTACAAGAAAGGCGATTTCGCTCATGCGGGAGAGCAGTTCGAAGGTTTGCATGCGGCTCAGCCCCGCGATGTGCGAATTGCGATTCTTTTGAGCGACACAGACCTCAGGCTGGGAAAATCCGGCACCGCCTTGGCCGTGTTGGAACCTCTGGCGCAGGGCAATTCGGACAATCTTGATTTTCAATATGCCTACGGGTCAGCGCTGATCAAGGCCGGCAAACGGCGCGACGGAGTGGAACGAATTGAAAAAGTAGCAAGATTGGGGCACAGCGCCGACGCTTACATGCTGGCCGGATCAGCGTTGCTGGATTTGAATGAGTTCGAGTCGGCTCGTCGCGACCTGGACGCGGCGCTGGCGCTCAACCCGAAACTGCCCGGCCTTTATACCCTCGACGGAATCGCAGATGACAAAACCGGGGATCAGAAAGATGCAGAAGTGGTTTTCCGCGAGGCGCTCAAGGAGAAGCCTGACGACTTTGAGGCGAACCTTTACCTGGGTGCGATCCTTTATAAGCGCCGCGATTTGGATCAAGCAAAACCTTATCTCGACCGGGCGTTGCAGCTTAATCCTTCCTCATCTATGGCGCGCTACGAAGCTGCAATGCTCAAGAGCACATCCGGGCAATACGCGGAGGCAGCGCAAGAACTGGAAAGGCTGGAAAAAGACGATCCCAACTGGCTGGAGCCACATGTGGAACTCGCGACCCTCTATTACAAGTTGCACCGTCCGGCGGACGGAGCCAGAGAGCGGGAGATCGTGGACAAGCTTACGGCCGAACAGCAGGCCAAGGGACCGGGGACCCAGTGATTTTAGGTTCTTAGATTTTGGCGGCTACGCCGGTGGATTCCCGCACTACCAGGTCGGGCTCAATCGCAATTTCCGTGGGATATTCTTCCTGCCCTTCAATTCTTTCGAGCAAGGTTTCCGCGGCAACTTGTCCCATGCGCTTCAACGGCTGTCTTACGCTGGTGAGGCTGGGCATGTGAAACGCCGCGCCGGGAATGTCGTCGAAACCCATCACTGAAATATCTCGTGGCACGAGCAATCCCTGTTCCTGAAAAGCGCGAATCGCGCCAATGGCTGAAATATCGTTGTAGGCGAACAATGCTGTGAATGGCTTCTTTCGCGCCAACAATTGCTTGGCGAACGGATACCCCAGTTGAGGACTGGGATCGTCGATATCGATCTGCACCGTTAATTCTGGGTCGATGCTAATTCCCAACTGCTGGGCGACCTCACAAATCGCCTCAAAACGATCATCGGCATCGGAGCTAAGAGGATTTCCTCGCAGAACTGCAATTCGCCGGTGATCCAACTCCTTCAGATGGCTGAGCGCCAGGAAGGCCGCCCGCCTCTGGTCGAGCACTATATTCGTGACTCCCTTTATTTTTTTGTGCCCGGCCACTGCGACGGTCGGAATCGGTGGAGCTTCCTGAATTTTAGTATCAACCGTGATGAATCCTTCTACGCCGCGTTCCAGCAACAGTTGCGAGTAGCGGTTGAGCAGCTGGACATCGTGCCGATGAACCACGGTGAGAAAGAAATAATCGTTCTGCCGTAAGTGGGCTTCGATACCGCTTACCACAGCGGAGCTATAAGTATCGCCAATCTCTTCGACAATCACCCCGATGGTGCTGGTGCGTTTCTTGCGCAGAGTTCGGGCGAAGAAATTAGGACGATAATTCAGTTCCTTCGCGGCGGCATGGATGCGGATCTTGGTGGTTTCTGGAATCGACCGCGCCGACGGCGCGTCGTTGAGAACTGCGGAAACTGTGCCGGGAGTCAGCCCCAGATGCTGGGCGACTGCTTTGAGGGTGATGACCTGCGGTTTCTGCCCTGGCTTCCGGTTTTGAGCCATGATCCTGTCTAGTCGTTCCGATCAACCGCATTCGACGAACCCTGCTCTTATACCAGATTCCCGGCTTGCGAAGTGCGGTTAATCGTTAAGGCTTGAGGGTTAAAAAAGCTACGCCGTAACCGTTGAAGGGGATTGTGATTTGCGCCGTGGGCGTTACCGATGTCGGCGTAGGGCCGGTTACCGCGCTGGTGCTGGCGTCAATCGTGAGCAATCTTGCGCTGGAAAATGTTCCCAATGCCGATACGTCGATTAGCACACTGCGCGCCGCGCCAGGACCATTGTTATCGTCGGGGGAATTGACGGCATGATTGGCCACCATCACAATTACGCTGCCATCGGAGTTCTTCGCCGGCAAAGTTTCCAGTTCGTCGCTGTCGGTGTCCGTGTACTGCAGCAGGCTGGTTCCGGGAGGCGAAGGAAACATCCGTTGCAGCCAATAGTCAACCCAATAGCTAAGCTGAGTTTGACCGCTCGTAGCGTTGACTTCCCCGAATTGCGGATCGGCTGCGAAATCCCAATGGTAAAGCGCCTGAATGCCTGCCTTGCCCAGCTGCGAAAAAACATAGGGCCGCCAGGCGGCAAAAAAGGCACTCGATCCGCGATCATCGGTCACGAATGTCTGCCCGGGATTGCACGCGCTCATGCCGTTGCCTGCGTCGTAGTCGGCATTCACGTTGTTCTCGGTCACCCACACCGGAACTGTGGCTAGCGCCGGATTCGTGGCCATGGTGGAATAGAAAAGCTGCACATCAGAGACGAAGCCGGGAATTGTGCCAAAGACAGTGGCATCGTCATCCATCTGGTTACAGGTGGAATAAAAGTGAGTGGCCATTACATCCACGCGGGTGGTAACACCACTGACAAACGGCGGAATCCAGGCCTGCACTTGGCCGGAAAAATCGGCCAGCTCCACGGCCGCGAACTTGAGATTTGGATCAATCGCCTGCATCGCCGGCACCAGCGTGTTGTACATCGTGACATATTGCTGCGGCGTCAGATTGTTGTTGATATTAGGCTCGTTGTAGATGCCCCACAATGTGATCGTATCGTTCGGGTAAGCGGGCGAGACATAGGTTTGGCCGTTCGCGGTGAAACCGCCAGCGCTGTAGTACTGGACCAGATTCTGCGCGTAGCCGGCAAACTGCTGGAAAGTAAGATCCTGAAAACTGTCACTGCTGTCCTCGCTCTCGTACATGAACGGCGGCGCTTTTGCGATCTGAAACTCGGGGCTATGGTCGCCCACTCCGAGCACTGGCTGCGTAATGGCGTCGACAATCGAAAAATTCCATGCTGCCGAAGTGCTACCGGCAGCTCCTTGCGGCACGCCTTCAGAAACTGCCTGCAGACGGACGTGCTCGGGCTGCAAATTTCCCAACGTTGTGGTCAGGCTGGGAAACATCTGGAATAGCGTGTAATCCCACTCTGCGGGCTGGAATGAAGTGGACATAGCCACATTGAAGTTTCCTTTTACGCTGCTGCTGACGGTCACGGTGTCGGAGGGCGGAGTTCCGCTGCCGCCCGTGCCTCCTGTGCCGCTGGTCGAGGAACTCATACTGCCTCCGCCACAGGCCAAGGCTAACGCGAGACTCGAAACTACCATCGCGTCTCGAGCATGACGAAACATCCGAGATGCATTTTTATAGAAATCGCTGTCCATCATTTCCCAGGGAAGGATTGTACACTCGATTTGCTACGTCTTTGGTGGGGTTGAACCGGAAAAGTTATGAGTCCATTTGCATCGCATAGTCGAATATCGCACCTGCTGATAGCGGCGTCGGTCATTGCTGTATCTTCCGCTTTATCTTTGGCAGCGTTTCAGGCTGGCGCCGCGCCGTGGCCTGTTGCTCCGCCGGACGCCACGTTGCGCCAGGCGGCTGCGGCTCGCCATATTCTGATCGGCACCGCTGCCGCATCTGGCTATCTCTCTGAACCGGAATACGCCAACATCCTCGGATCGGAGTTTAGTCAACTGCAAGCGGAGAACGAAATGAAGTTTGGCGTCATCCATCCGCGCCCCAACAGCGATCCGCAGCCTTACAATTTCCGTGGCGCCGATGCCTTGGTGGCGTTTGCCCAGGCTCACAATATGGCGGTGCGCGGCCATACTCTGGTCTGGCACAATCAGGTTCCGCAATGGATTACGAAGGGAAACTATTCTTCGATCCAGCTGGCAAAAATTCTGCACGACCACATCAGCATGGTGATGACGCGCTACAGTTCGAAGGTGTACGCCTGGGACGTGGTCAATGAGGCCTTCAACGACGATGGCAGCATGAGACATACCATCTGGTATGACCAGCCGGGGATAGGGTCGGGAGCGGGAACGAAATACATCGAAGAGGTGCTGCGCTGGGCGCATGCCGCCGATCCCAATGCCAAACTTTTCTACAACGACTATGACGCGGAGGAAATCAATAAGAAATCAGACGCCGTTTATGCCATGGCCAAAGATTTTAAAAAGCGAGGAGTGCCGCTCGATGGTATCGGCTTCCAGACCCACATCAGTTTGAAGTTTGACGATCCGGCAAAGCTAGCCTCGTACGCGCGAAATCTGCAAAGATTCGCCGATCTTGGATTGGAGCTTCAGATTACAGAACTCGATATTCGACTCGCCGACTCAACTCCAGCTTCCTTCGCCGCGCAGGCCAAACTCTATGGCGAAATCACGAACCTGTGCGTACAGCAACCCAGTTGCAAAGCGCTGCAAACCTGGGGATTCACCGACAAGCATTCCTGGATTCCTGGGTTTTATAAAGGACAAGGCTGGGCCCTGCTCTGGGACGATAATTATCAGAAGAAGCTGGCATATGCAGCGGTGCGCGACACTCTGGAAAAATGAGTTAACGCTGTGATGAGTTAACGCTGTTCGGTGAAGCTACAAGGCAACCGCACTCTCACCCGGCATCCTTTTTTTCCGTTACGGTTGAACAGTTCGATTGAACCTCCGTGCATCTCGGCGATCTGGCGCGAGAGCGCCAACCCTATTCCGCTGCCCGCAGGCTTGGTCGTGTAGAACGGAACGAATGCATTGCTGGGATTCGAAAGTCCGGGTCCGTTATCGTCAATCATTAAAGCCACGCCGGCTTCTTCAAGCGTCCAATTCATTGTCACTTGCGGCGCTCGTGCCTCCGCGGGGCTGCCGCAGTTCGATCCGTCGTTCACAGCGCATGGCTCAAGAGACGCTTCCACCGCATTGCGCACAAGATTAATCAGCATTTGCTCGATCTGGTCGGGATCGACCATCAGCGTAACTTCCGGGCCGCGCGAGATGGTTACGGGCAGCCGGGTTTCGAGGAAAGCAACCCGCTCCAAAATCGGCAGCAGCGCAACTTTTTTGAGCACGGGAGATGGCATTTGTGCCAGTTGCCGGTAGGCCTGAAGAAACCGGTTCAGCGAAGCGCTCCGAGCTTCGATAATGGCCAGGCCACGTTCGAAATCGCGGCGCTGTTCAGAGTTAAGTTCGATGTCTTCGAGGCGAGTGCTCAGACTTCCTGCAATTGACTTGATCGGAGTCAGGGAGTTGTTGAGCTCGTGTCCAAGAACCCGGATCAGCCTGCGCCACGCGTTGCGCTCTTCTTCGCGCAGGGCTCGGCTAATGTCAGACAACACGATTAACGTGTGCGGCACGCCTTTTTCCCGGAACTTGCTTTGCCGCACCAACCAGCGCGCGCTTGAACTGTTAACCGGCAACGCCACCAATGATTCATTGGCCGCATTGAGACAATCGCTCAATCCGATTTCTTCGGCAGTGCGGCCCAGAAGACGAGCGGAGGCTTGTTGCAGAACCTTTTCGCCGGCAGGATTCACCAATCTAAGCACGCGCTCCGGGTCAAAGGCGAACAACGGAGCATCGATCTCTTCCACCACTCGCCGCAAAAGCGCGGTCGCTTCAATGGCGCGGATTCGCCGGTCCGCAAGCAGATCAGCCAGCGCATTGACTTCGAGCGAGAGTTCGCCCAGCACGTCATCCATGATCGCGCCTCGCGCGCGGAAGGAATAATCTTCTTCACGAAGAGCTGACACTACATTGGACAATGTTTGCAGCGGCCTGATGGTTTGCTCGTGCAACGCCATGGCCAGAAGCCACCACGCAAGCAGCTCAACGCACGAAAGCGCCAGCTTCGATTCCGTGGACCAGGGTTGTAACCAGAGAAGAATGCCGCCGAGCAGAATCCCCGGCAACGCAACGAGGAACGAGTAGAAACTGATTCGATGTTCGTAGAGCAGGCGAACTCGCCTGCGAGGAGCCTTTCGCGTTTCCTTCCTGTCGCCAGCTTGCTGGCTAGAGGCCATACTTCTCCATACGCCGGTAAAGCGCGCCACGGCTCAGCCCCAGGGCTTCGGCGGCCTGGCTTATATTTCCCTGAAAGCGCTGCAGCGCCTTGCGCACCAGCAGAGCTTCGACTGCTTCCAGGCTGAGTTCTTCCAGATTCTGCGCCTGCGGCCGCTGCAGATTCAATCCCAGATCGGCGGGCTGAATTTCGCGTCCCCGGCACATGAGAACCGCGCGCTCGAGGGTGTGTTCGAGTTCACGCACATTTCCCGGCCAGGAATACTGCGCCATGACTTGCAGAGCGGAAGCGTCGAATCCATCGATTTCGCGGCGATAGCGGGCAGCATAGCGGCGGAGAAAATGTATTGCCAGCGCCGGAATATCTTCGCGCCGCTCCCGCAGTGGCGGGATGTGGATCTCGACTGTGTTCAGCCGGAAAAGCAGGTCTTCGCGAAACTGGCCGGAAGAGCACGCCGCCGGCAAATCGGTATTGGTGGCCGAGATCACGCGTACATCGATTTTGCGCGAGCGCGAAGATCCCAACCGCTCGATCTCCCCCGATTCGAGGACGCGCAGCAATTTTGCCTGTTGCCGCATGGGCACGTTTCCAATTTCATCGAGAAAAATTGTGCCTCCGTCGGCCAGTTCGAAGCGGCCAATGCGATCGGTCCGCGCATCGGTGAAGGCGCCCTTCACATGGCCGAAGAGTTCGCTCTCAAATACGCCCTCCGCCAACGCTCCCGTATTCACCGCAACCATGGGCCGCGATAGCGCGAGACGAAAGAGCGTGCAGCGTTTGCGCTACTACTTCTTTGCCGCTTCCGTGCTCGCCTGTGATCAGAACGTTAGCGTCGGAAGGGCCAACCCGCGCCATAGCCTCAAGCACAGGCTGCATGGAAGCCGCGGAAGCGATGAACTCCGGTCGATCCTCAACCTGGAGAAGCCGGTTTTCCGCTGCCAGCCGCTCGGCGCGTTGCAGGGCGCGATGCAATTCGATTTGCGTCCGCAGAATGGCTGAGCAGGCGCTCATTTTCCCAGGGCTTGGTTATAAAATCGCGTGCGCCGCGGCGCATGGCCTCCACCGCCAGTTCCACATTTCCCCATGCGGTCATCACGATGACCGGAACCGTGCTGTCGAGCGCTACGATTTCCGAAATAGATCCAACCCTTCGCGGCCAGAGGTTGTATCGCGCGTGTAGTTGAAATCGATCAGGAGTGCGTCGTAGAAATCCGACGCTAACGCCTGCCTGACTTCCGTGGGAGACTTGGCGCTATCCACCCAATACCCCTGTGGACGGAGAAGGAGTTCGAGAGCTTCCAGAATGTGTTGTTGATCGTCGGCCGCGAGAATACGCGGTGCGCGGTTCTCGTTTGGATGGGAGGGCGCCAACGAGTGGAGACTTTGCGGCTTGGCCGAAGTCGGCATGAGTTATGGAGAGGATGCGGAAGCCATTCCGCTGATCGCATCCTGAATCAGCACTCCATTATGTTCCAGAGTCGCGCCGGTCGCACGGTCAAGTTCAACTTTTGCTTTCTCGAAGACCGTCATGGCCGTGACCAGGTCCAACTCCGCCAGGGCAAGATCGCGTTGCGCGGTCATCGTCTGGAACATCGAACCCGCGCCTAGTTCCTGTTCCTTCCGCATAATTTGGAAGGTGCGTTGGGTCAGGTCTTTGGCTTTGCGCGCCGCCGTGACTCGGGCGGCATTCTGCTCCACTGCGTATTGGGCGTTGCGCACTTCGATGCGAATCTGTTTTCGTAGTTCTTCGCGGCGCAATTCGGCCTGGCGATATTCGAGTTCGGATCGATATTGATCCGCTTTCGCCACGCGATTCCGGATGGGAATGTTGAGATTCAGCCCGACGTAGTAATCCGGATTCGTGTTGTTGAATGTATTGTCCAGTGCGCCGGAGAAATCCGTGGGGACGGTGGACGAGTTAGTCTCGCCGGCAATATTGAAGATGGGATTCAGAGGTCCGGCCAGTCCGGATCCTCCGTAGAAACCGACCAGTGAGAGCGACGGCAGCAGCGCGTTTCTCGCGGCCTTGCGGCTGATCTGGCGATTCACGAGATCGATATCGGATTCGGAAAGTTCCGGACGATCATGCAGCGCCTGGGCGATGAGGTCCTGAATAGCAGGATTCGCCGGCGGCTGCGTCGACTCCAGACGGTCCGTAGGAATTACCGGCATCGCTTCCAGCACCGGATCGTCCAGGCTCTTGGTGAGCGCGTTCTTGATGAGCGATTCCTGCAATTCTAAACTGGTACGCGCGACGGTCAAATCCTGATCGCGCTTTGAGACTTCAGCTTCCGCGCGCATCACATCCATCTCCGGGATGCTTTCTAGTTTGAGCTGCTGCTTAGCGGTATCGAAAGATTGTTGCGCAAATGCCAGCGATTGCTCGCTCACTTGCGCCTGTTCGTAAGCGTTCACCAAGTCCCAATAAATATTTTCTATTTGCGTCACCGTGGTGATGACTTGATCTTTGAATGCGATGTCGGAAATCTTTTTATTATTTTTGGCGATGCGGAGATAACGGAGATTTGGGCCCAGACCGAATCCGGCCAGCAACTGCTGCTGGAAAGACAGCCGGAACATTGAATTGAGAGTCGGAGATAAGTTGAAGAAGGGACTGTTGGTGGTCTGGCGACTGTTGTTGAACTCGACGGAAAAGCTAGTGCCCGTGGGAAACGCCTGCGAATAACCGAAACTGGTTTGGCCAGTGTTGAGTTGGAGAGACGGCGTGCCATAAATCTGCAAGTTGGCCAGAGGAGTGGTTTGGTGCTCCGCGCCGACTGAACCGACAATTGCGGGATCGTAGGATGAAACCGGCGCGCCGGTGCCCAATGTGGATTGCACCAATCCAGATGCTCCGGCGCCGGCGCCGCCAGCGCCGCCGGTTGTGCCTCCGGCTCCTGCTCCTGGAGCGCCAGTTCCGAAGCCGCCGACTCCGCCGCCGGGAGTGCCCTGCACTACGCCTGTGTTCACGCCGCGAAAAATTCCTCCGGCTTGAGTGCGCAGGATATCAGTTTCGGCAATCGGAAGATTGTAGCGGGCAATGGCGAGATCGAGGTTGTTCTGCAAGGCCAAGCGGATCGCGTCTTTGAGCGAGACATACAGTTTGCCATCGCGAATCAGCTGGGTTAGCAAAGGAGAATTCGCCAGTTGCGGCTCAGGCACGTCGCTGGGCATGTATGCGCTTAAGGGATCGTGTGATTTCGGCATAGCGAAGGAAACCGAGGCGTTCGTTTGGGCGAGCCCCGTGCTGGCGAGACCGAGGAAAAGCAACGAGGCCAGGCAGCAGAATTTCTTTGTGACAAGACTCCTCGTCATTGCTTCACCGCTTCATACGGTTGGAGCTCAGGATTGGCGGTGTCGCTGACCAACCAGCCGTCGCGCATCTGGATGGTACGTGAGCCGTAGGCAGCGTTGGCTTCCGAGTGCGTGACCTGCACAATCGTTGTTCCCTGCTGGTTGAGGTCGCGAAAGAGTTCCATGATTTCCGTGGCTTGCCCGGAATGCAGATTGCCGGTAGGTTCGTCGGCGAGCAGAAGCGCGGGCTTGTGGATTACGGCGCGCGCCACGCCGACGAGTTGTTGCTGTCCGCCGGAAAGCTGGCTGGGGAATAAATCTTTCTTGGCGACGATCTGAAAACGATCCAGAGTGTCGGCGACAAGACTCTGCCGCCGGGCGCGGGGAATGTCTTTATAGGAGAGCGGGAGATCGATATTTTCCTGCACCGTCAAATCGTCGAGCAGATGATAGCTTTGGAAAACCACGCCAATGTTGAGCTTGGCGAGTTCGCTTCGCTGCTTGCGCTTCATGCTGTGAACGGGTTGCTCGCGGAACCAATATTCGCCGTCCCACTGATCGTCGAGAAGAGCGAGAACATTGAGCAGCGAAGACTTGCCCGCTCCCGAAGGCCCCATCACAGTGATGAACTCGCCTTCGCGAATATCAAGACTTACGCGGCGCAGCACCCAGGTTTGGCCCGCGCCAGTTTTGTAACTGCGGTCGATATTCTTCAGCTGGATCATTTGACTCCTGATTTTGGCGTCATTTTTCTGCCATCATTCCACACGTAAGGATTCTGACGCGTCAGCGTAGGCAGCACTCCACGCCGGTTTCAAGCCCGAACCGACCGCGACAAGCAACATCACAGCAACTGCTGCCAGCATGGTGGCGGGATCGTTGGGACTGACACCGAACAACAGGCCGCTGACCGTGCGCCCCGCCAAAAAAGACAGCACCAATCCCCCCGCAAGGCCGGCTCCGATAACCACAAGCATTTGACTCAATACAAGCCAAAGCACCGCGCCCCGAGAAGCGCCGAGGGCCAATCGAATTCCCAGTTCGCTGGTTCGGCGTGCCACTGTATAAGACATGACGCCATAGACGCCAAGGCACGCGAGACCAAGCGCGAGTGCGCCGAAGATCGACGTGAGGCGCGCGATGAGCCGCTGCTGCGCCAAATTGTTGCCTAACTCCTCCGAGACAGTCGAAATACCGCCGATCGGAAGATTAGGATCGACTCCGCGCACGGCTTGGCGGATAACAGGAACGAGTTGCGCGGGCTCAATAAACGTGCGCACTTCGAGGCTCTCGACGTCGATCACGTCTTGCGCCAACGCGTGATAAATCATGGGCGGAGCGCTTTCGCGAATATCGTTGACCCGAGCATCCTTAACCTCGCCGACTATTTGAAAGCGGTGGTCGTTCGCGAAGTCGTAGCCAAAATACTGGCCGATGGGATTCTGGTCGTGCAGGAATTCGTGAACAAAGGTTTGGTTCACGATCACGACGGGCGGACTATTTTCGGTGTCGGTCGTCGCAAAGTCCCGCCCTTGCAGCAGCGGAATTCCGGTGGTGGCGAGAAAATCCCGGCTCACCCGCCGTTCCTGGGAGTCTGTTTCGCCATTCGTGTGGGGCACGCCGGGGAGATAGATGTCGCTGGAATCGCCGCACCCAATCGCCAGCCCGCAACTTGCCAAAGATGCCGAGCGCACTCCCCGGACGGCTTCTACCCTCTCGATGATTTGCTGGTATAAGGGAGTCAGCTGCTGCTGTTTGTAGCCGCCCATGTGAGTATCAAGCCACACAGTCACGATGTGATCGCGGTCAAAGCCCGGATCAAGTTCGGTAAAATTACGAAGCGTAGCAAGAAACAAACCTGCGCCGATCAGAAGAACCAGCGAGAGCGCAACCTGTGAGGCAACGAGAGTTTGCTTGAGAGACCAGCCCCTGCCACGAGCGTCGCCCGAGAAGCCGCGCCCACTCGCTTTTAGCGCCCGAACCGGATCGACTCGAGTGCCTTGGAGCGCGGGAGCCAGGCCGAAAAGAATTCCCGTTAGGACCGCGATGACCGTACTGAAAACAAGCACGCGTGCGTCCGGAGCGAGGCTCAGGGGAATCGGCGTGTCACCGCTCGACGCCCACTTGGGGAAAACCTCACCGCACCAATAAGCGACCGCAATACCCAACAGGCCGCCGCAGAGCGAAAGCAAAAGGCATTCGGCCAGCGTCTGCCGCAGCAAGCGAGCTCGGCTTGCTCCAATGGACAGCCGCACAGCTATCTCATGTTCGCGAGCAGCGGCGCGAGCCAAGAGAAGGTTGGCAAGGTTGGCACAGGCAATCAACAATACGAGTCCCACCATGGCCATCAATACAAGCAGAGGCTGAGAAAACTTTTGCCGCAGGGTAGACAATCCGCGGCTGCCGGGTTCAAGTTCCAAATGAGCGCGCAGAAAAGCCTGGCGTTCTTGTGGATCTTTTATGCCCGCAGCGTCGCGTTCCAAATCCTGGCGAAACACTTGATCGATCGCGGCGGCGGTCCTGGGCAAATCGTTGGGATTTCTCTCGCGCACGATAAATTGCAGCCAGCGAATTTCTGGCTGCAAGATCCAAGGCTTGTCGAGATCGGCGGCTTCGGATTGGCTGTAATGCTGGGCATAGTGAACTGCTGACTGCATAGTGAGCGGCAACCAAAAGTCCGGCGCGTTGCCGGCTCTTGTGCCGAGAAATCCTGGGGCCGCAACTCCGACAACCTCGACAGGCATTCCATTCACCACCAGCTTTCGCCCAATCACGCTTGGCTCACGGCCGAAGCGCTGCTTCCAACAGCCATAACTAATCACGGCAACGGGACTGCCAGCGGCGACACGGTCATCGTCCGGGGTTAACAGGCGTCCCAACGCCGCGTGGGTTTCAACGGTGGGGAAGTAATTTCCTGAAACAAGCTGGCCTCTGACCATTTCCGGTTGACCGCTTCCCATGCTGGTATAAAAATCGGCGGGCCAAGTCATGGCCGCAATGCTGGCGGATGGCGGCATTGCCGCCCGCACGTTCTGAAACAGCGGATACGAGAATCGTGAGTTTTCGGCAAGCCGTCCGCTCTGCCGGGTCAAGAAAAGTTGTTCAGGATCCGGCACGGGCAGAGACTTCAGGAGAACTGCATCTACAAGAGTGAAAATGCCGGTGTTCGCGCCAATACCGAGCGTCAGCGTAAGCACGGCAACCGCGGTGAACCCGGGACTCCGGCGTAACCGGCGCACTGCGTAGCGAAAATCTTGAATCAGTCCATTCATAATTCGCGTTCTTACTCGTAACGCAACGCCACCACGGGATCGATCCGGGCGGCGCGGCGCGCGGGAATAAGTCCCGCGACGGCGGCGACCGTGCCTAACAGCAAAATAACCGCGCATAAAGAAACCAGGTCGGTGCTCTTCAATTCAAACAAAAAGCTCTGCAACAAGCGGGCGCTGGCGAGTGAGAGCGGAACGCCGACAACCAACCCGATGGCGACCAGCAGCATGGCTTCCCGCAGCACCAGTTCCAGGACGTCGCCGCGCCGCGCACCCAGCGCCATACGCACACCGATTTCGCGCGTGCGACCGGCAACCGTGTATGACATCACTCCATAGAGTCCGATACACGCGAGCAACAAGGCTAGGCCGGCAAAAAAGGCCGAGAGCCGGGCCAGCGCGATCTGGTTGTCGGCACTGCCGCTTACGCGTTCGTCGAGCGTCTGGATGAACGAAATGGGAAGTTGAGAATCGGTGGCTTTGATCCGTCCTAGAAGAGTCGTGAGTGCGCCCGCTGGCGCACCGCTCACTTGTGCCTCGAGCATAATTTGATCCGGGTTGGGCACCTGTTGAAACGCCATATAGAAACGCGGGGGAACTGCTTCGCGGATGCTACTGCCATGGTCTTTGGCATCGTGCGAGATTCCGATTACGGTAATTGGCTTGTTCAGCCAATCTGGATCGTCGATCGTGAACTGCCGTCCGATCGGATTCTGCCCGGCAAAGAAGCGCTTGGCCATGGCCTCGTTAACAACCGCCACGCGAGTGGACGTTTCGGAATCCTGCGCTTCGATGCCCCGCCCTTCCAGTATTGGAATGCCCACCACACCGAAATAATCGGGGCCGACATAATCTTCATTTGCGGTTCGATCGCCCGGACTGCCGGTCTGGAAGCCGGGAACGAGAATGGCATCTCCGGATTCGCTACCTGCGAACAATCCGTTGGTCGAGTAGGTGACGGCGCGAACTCCGGGTGCGCCGGCAATGCGGGCGACCAACTCTTTCGCCAGCAATTTCATTCGCTGGGAATTGTAGCCACCACCCGTAGGATCAAGCCGGGCGATGACGAGGTGATCGCGAGCATAGCCAAAATCCTGTGCCATCAATTTTTGCAGGCTGCGCACCAGCAACAACGCGGCAAAGAGCACCAACAGCGAGAGCGAAACTTGTCCCGCAATCAATGCTTTGCCCCAGCCGAAGCGGATACCAGGTTCAGCCGTTGTTCGCGCCGTGTTTTTTAACGCGGGAGAGACTCGCACCTTCAAGGCTTGAAGCGCGGGAACCAAGCCAAAGGCAATTCCTGTAAACAGCGAAACTGCAACTGTGAAGGCGAGCACTCGCCAGTCTGGATGGACCGGAAGGACCGCGTCGGATCCAAACATTCCCACCAGCAGCCTCACTCCCCAAACTGCGAGCAGCGATCCGGCGATGCCGCCAAGCAGTCCCAGAAGAACGCTCTCCGTGAGAAGCTGCTGCAACAAGCGTCCACGGTTGGCGCCAATGGCCAGTCGAATGGCAATTTCCCGGCTGCGAGTGGAGGCGCGGGCCAGGAGCAAGTTCGCCACGTTGACGCAGGCAATTAAAAGCACGAGGGCGACAATGCCCATCAGGAGCAGCAAGGGAATGCGGTAGTCGCCGCGCAGTTCCGAAATCCCACCTCCACCTGCGGTCACGGGGATATGGATATCGCGAATCGCATTGCGATCGTCAGACGAAAGCTTCGCCCCATAATCTCCTTTAATCGCCTGTTGGAACACAATGTTCAAGTTGGCTGCCGCCTGCGCAGGAGTGATATTCGGTTGCAGGCGGCCGATCAACGACAGCCATGAATCGTCGGGTAAATTCCGCCAATGACGTCCGCGAACAATCTCCGGCTGCATGCTCAATGGAACGTAGAGCGCCATCTGTTCGCCTACCACATCTCCTTCGAACCCCGCAGGGGCCACGCCAATCACGGTGAAAGGACTGCCGTTCACGCGAATGTCCTGGCCGATAATCGAAGGAGACAGCGCAAATTTGCGCTGCCAGTATTCGTAGCCGAGGACCACAACGGGATTGGCGTTTTCTTCGGTGTCATCGGCGTTTGAGAATAAGCGTCCAGCGGCGGGTTCGAGACCGAGCACGGAGAAATAATTTCCGCTCACCATGCGTCCCGTAAGTTTTTCGTCGGGAAGTTCTCCCTGGCCGGCCTCCACTTCGATGTGATGATCCGAGGCCGCCGCGCACAAGCCACTGAAAACAGCGTTCCGGTCACGAAGCTCTTTGTATAGGGGGTAGGAAAAAATATCTGTCCGCGGCGTTCCGCTCGAACGGCTGTTGGCAGCGGTTGGATCTCCAACTACGACGAGCTGCTGTGGCTCTCTTACCGGCAGCATCTTGAGCAGAAGTCCGTTCACCACGGTGAAAATGCTGGTGTTCGCGCCGATGCCCAGAGCAAGAGTAAGAACGGCGACGGAGGTGAAGCCGGGGTTCTTGAGCAATTGGCGCAACGCGTAGCGGAAATCCTGGATCAGGCTGTTCACGCCGACACTTCCGCCATCAGTTTTTTTAATTCTTCTTCCGCTACAACTTTGCCGTCGAACAAGTGCACTTCTCGCTGTGCGTGCTTAGCGAAGCGCGGGTCGTGGGTCACCATGCAGATCGTCGCGCCCTCGCGGTGCAGGTTCTGCAGCAACTCCATTACGGCTTCGCCGTTGCGCGAATCAAGATTTCCAGTGGGCTCGTCAGCCAGCAGAATGGAAGGCTTGCCGCCCAACGCTCGCGCCACGGCGACGCGCTGCTGCTGACCGCCAGAGAGCTGTGAGGGATAATGGCGCACCCGATGCGCCATGCCCACTCGCTCCAGAGCCTCCATTACTCGCGGCTTGCGCTCGGCCGATGGCATTTTCTGGCGGTAAGTCAGCGGCAGTTCGACGTTCTCATACACCGTGAGATCACCAATCAGGTTAAAGCTCTGGAAGATGAATCCGATTTCCTGATTGCGGATGCGCGACCGCTCCGCAAAATCGAGGTTCTCCACCGCTTTTCCATTCAGGTGATAGCGCCCGGCGGTCGGCGTATCCAGCAATCCAATGATCGAGAGCAGAGTCGACTTGCCGCAACCCGAAGGTCCCGACATGGCGACGTACTCGCCTTTGGCAATCGACAAGTGAATACCGGAGAGAGCATGCGTCTCAATCTCATCGGTGTAGAAGACTTTTGTCAGGTCCTGAATGTGTATGAGTGGCTGTCCTGCTTCAGTCATGGCTGACTTTCTCCTGGGTTGAGTTTGAGTTTAATCTTGGACGCTACTCCAGCCGGATGCGATCGGTCTTATCCCAGCGCGACATGTCGGACAAGATGACCGTATCTCCTTCGTGCAGTCCTTCAATCACCTGGATCGAGTTCACAGAAGCGCGTCCCACTTTCACCGGCACGCGCACAGCTCCCTGCCCGTCGGGATCGAGTTTGAACAAACTGATCGTGCTGTTTTCCTGCCCGAATGCCGGACGACCCACATAAAGAACGTCGTTCATTCGCTCAAGATCAATGGTTCCATCCACGCTCAGGTCTGGCCGCGCGCCTTTGGGCAGATCTCCTGTTAGTTTGACGTCGACTGTGACGGTTCCGTTTTGTACGGCCGGGTCCACTCGCATGACCGTACCGTCGATAAGGCCGTTGTGAGTGTCGATGGATGCCGGCTCTCCAATCTGCACATCTCGAGCCTGGGTCTCCGCGACTTTCAGCGTCGCCATCAGATGATTCGGTTCCACAACCTTGGCTAGCATGGTCCCCGGCAAAACGTGCTGGCCGACTTGCAGCGGCAGGTCTACCAGCACGCCGTCGATTCCCGCTCGAACTTTTAGCGCATCCAGTTGCTGTTGTTTGAGTTGGGCCAGAGTTCGCATCTCATCGACCTTGGCTTGCTCCTGCGCCATTTGCGATTCGATCGCCCGCTGGTTGGCGGTCAGGCGCTCATTTTCCAGATCGTTTCTGGTGGTGAGTTCGTCCGCTTTGTCCTTGGAAGTTTTGTAGGCCAGGCCGGAGATGACTCCTAGTTGGTAGAGCGCCTGGTCGGTCTCGGCTTGGCGCTCAGCCTCGGAGTGGTCGGCATGGACGGTTGCGGCGCCCGCCTTCTGATTCATCAGGTCGCTTTCCAGCTTCATCCGCAAGCTCTGGTATTCGGCTTCGGTGGCCTTCAGTTGCAGCTCCGCGTCGACAGCGGCCTGCTCCGTTTGCGGATTGCTCATTTCCACCAGAATCGTGTTCGCGTTTACCAGCGAACCCGGCAGCATGAGAATTCGAACAACGGTCGCCTCGGTCTCGGCGGGAATCTGGCGCACCGATTCCTGCGTCGGCACCAGCGATCCCAGCCCGCGCACCTGCCGCAAAAGGGGGCCGCGCTTCACCGTGTCCGTCCAAACCGTGCCGCGTTCCACCGAGGGCGCAGCAGGCTTCAGCCGCATCACGCCGAAGGAAACTGCGGCCAAGGCTAAGACAACAATTGTTGCCGCAACTGCCTGGCGACGGCGTTTCTGCGTTTTAAATTCGGGTCGAGCGATATCCATTCGATTGCTGGTCGGCAACTCGGATGCCACCGGGCAGAAATTGATAAGTATCGGGAAACAGAGCAGATAATGCCTGTGACGTCGAATGGAAAAAACGCTTCGCTATCCTGAAATCGGACGATGGTGTCCAAGAATGGACAGAGGGATTATTGGAGGTCGGCCCGCCCCGGCACAAACGCCAGCGCCTGTTCCAGATCGGCGATGAGATCGTTAACATCTTCAATGCCGGTCGAATAGCGGACGAGCGTTTCCGGGATTCCCATGGCGAGCCGATCCTCCGCACTTACTTCGACATGACTAGTTGTGGCCGGCGGACCGACGGTAGTTTCTACGGCTCCTAAATTTGCCGCGCGATGCGCAAATTTCAGCTTCGGAAGAAACGTTTCTACCGTTTCATAACCGCCATTCAGAGTGAAACTCAGAACACCGCCAAAACCTCCCGTCATCTGCTGTTGCGCAAGATCATGCTGAGCATGAGATTGGAGTCCCGGATAATGGACTTCCGAAACCGCGCAATGCGGTTCCAGAAACTGCGCGACCTTTAACGCACTCGCATTCTGGCGTTGAACACGAAGCTCCAGGGTTTTCATCCCGCGAACCAGAAGGTAAGCCGCGAACGGGTCCAGCGCTGCTCCCGTGATCTCGCGATAGTGAAAGATTTTGTGAATCAGTTCCTTCGGTCCGCAGACCACACCACCCAGAGCATCGGCGTGCCCGCCGAGAAATTTTGAGGCGCTGTGCACAACCAGGTCGGAGCCCAGCTTAAGCGGTTGCTGGTTGATGGGCGTAGCGAATGTATTGTCGGTGACTACGATCGCCGCAACCGAGTGAGCGGCTTTCGCCAAACGGGCGATGTCCACGAGCTTAAGAGTTGGATTCGTGGGCGTTTCGAGGTAAAGAAGGTTGCAGCCTCGGCCGATTTCGCTTTCGATCTGCTCGGTGGAGGTGGTGTCACAAAGGCAGACGTCGATGCCGTTAGCCGGCAAATATTCGCGAAACAACTGGTTGGTGCCACCATAAGTATCTTTTATAGTGACGACTCGATCTTTCGGACGCAGAAGGCTGAAAAGCGTGTTACTGATGGCCGCCATGCCGGAAGCGAAGCTGGTAGCGGCTTCCGCACCCTCAAGCATGCGAACTTTTTCTTCAAAGACCGATACTGTTGGGTTCGTGTTGCGGCTGTAGATGTGTCCCGCGCTCTTTCCCGACGCAACCGATCGCCATTCTTCAAGGTCGTCATAGCCAAAGGACACGCTTTGCACAATTGGGACCTGTGTCGCCCGCTGCGCTAAGGATTCCTCTTCGCCGGCCCATACGGCCTGAGTGGCAAAGCTGGACTCGGCAACCGCCTGTTCTATTGCACTCTTGTTTCGAATCGGCAAAGAATCCTCCCGAAAATTAGCGCGCTGGATATTTGAAGCGTGAAGACTGGATCGGCGGTCCGCAAAGATTTGCCCTTTCGACTTCGCCTTAACAAGCACGTGGTCGTCAGGATCTCATTGCGGGGCGCTCTCTCGTTCGTTCAATGTACCGATCCACAGACCACCGATTCCTCTCGCAATACGTTAGCAAGATGAAGAACAAAAACACATAAATGAGCTGCCCTCCTGCGACTTCCCAATTTTGCACGAGGCAGACTCCGATCTGTAGTGTGAGCAACAGCAGGCTGCCTGCAATCAGCGCGACTGATGTCCACAACCCGAGGATCATCAACAGACCTACAGTTCCCTCGCACCACGGCAAGACCACCGCGACGAAATGCACAAGGAATCCCGGCAAGGGAGCGTTTTGCATTTGCTTGTCCATGTAAGCGGCAAAGACAGCATGGTCCCCGATCAGTCGGGAAAAACCGTGGAGAAAAATGTTCGCGCCCAGAGTAAGGCGCAGTGGCGCAGTAGCAAATAGGCAATCTCATCTCGCTTGATCATACTGAGGCTCGTCTTCATGTGATGTGCCAGGTCGCCAAACCAGGAGGTGCGGGAAGATGGTGAGCGCGGTAGGAATCGAACCTACAACCTACTGATTAAGAGTCAGTTGCTCTGCCAATTGAGCTACGCGCCCGCGGTGGGATTAGGACGAGGTAATTAAGATCAGGGCAAATTATAGCATTGCGTCAGGTTGCAATGAGGTGCAGCGTGTTTTGAGCGAGACGATTGTCGTGCAGATTGTTTTTGAATTACGCGGGCCGACTTCGGCGCAGCGCCGAATCGTTAGGGCTAGTTGCGCTTCGCTTAGGGTTGCTGGCGCGCTTCGGCAGTTAAGCCGTTTTCCCGTGCGGCGGAGCGGCGCGGCGGCAATTCGGTGGGCACCGGCGGACGCCGTTCAATCGTGCCAATCACCGGAGCTTCATCCATTCCATCGGCATAAGCCATGGAAGCGAAGCGTTGTTCGGCGCACATGCGGTCGATCAGACGTTGCTGCCGCGGACTCAACACGGCATGCGGCAGAATGTGAAAATTGCGGAACATCCACAGCAGATATAAACGCTGCCGGAACGAAGGCATCACGTAGCGCGGGCCAATGGGCGTCTGCACCCGAACAACCCCGTCGGCCAGTTTATCAATCCACATAAAATAGTCTCGACCCCAAAGAACTTGAAAAGATTCTAGCAATTCCAGGGCCGCTATTATTGCACCAAAGGCGATGCAAGCGAAAGCCTTTTTTCACAGACTTCGGCCAATTCCATGTAAAGAATGAACCTTATGCCGCTTGAATGCAAGAATTCGAGGAAATTTTCTTTCTGAAAACAGGGTGCCGCGGCTCGGTCTGGACCTTCGTATTAGGGAAATCTAACGCTGGGAGTGGAACTAAATTTCCTACCTTCGCGGCTTTGTCGAATGCTTTCTTCTGGAGAAGAACTTCTCACCGCAGTCAGGCTACGCGGTCATCTCCGGCAGCAAATCCATGCGGCGAATCTGCGCCGCTATGCCAAACTCAGAGCCAGATTGTTCCACACGCACCACGGTTGCCTGGCAGCAGACCCAGCAGCGTTCGCCGGAGGTGAGTTCCGGAGGCAGGATCAGCACAAGTTCGACTTCGCTTCCCTGCTCGATGCGGGATTGGGTGTAGAGGAAAATGCCGTTGGCGCTGACGTCGCGAGTCTGCGCCGAATGCTCGACGCCTTGCGCGGTGCGCATCCGTGCGGGCACACGGTTCGCTATGCGAGTGGCGGAGCGGCGTTCCCCATTGGTCTTCATGTGCGGTCCCACCAACTCTACACCAAAGAGTGACTTTGGACGAGTTGGATAGAGGGTGGCCGCACGGATTACATGATGGGTAGTTTCGCCCGGATCGCCGGCACTACGAGCGCCTGCTCCATGGTCGGCAGGTTGGTGCCGCGCAGTCGTTCCTCGATCTGGTAGAGCTTGTCGGTCTGGCCAGTTTCGTAATAGGCCTGCACCAGAAGTTCCATGGTGAAGGGATTGTCCTGGTCGTCTTCGAGTTGGGCTACGGCATCGTCGAATTTTTTCTGATCCATCAGCAGCGTTCCGGCCGCTCCGCTGTAAGAACTTTGAATCACGCGGTTGCGGCTGGTGGCGGCCATGGCTTGCAGTTGCTGCAGCGACTGCCCGGCGAACTGCTGGTCTCCGGCGCGTTCCGCACGGACTACGCGGTTCCGCAGGATTCTGGACATTTCTTCGTCGCGGTCGGAGGCAGAAATCGTTTCGCTATGGTGCAACGATTCTTCCGCCAGTTTCAGATCCTGCAATGCGACGTTGTCGTCACCCTGATATTCGGCCAGGTGCCGGTAGGCTTGCGCTTCCTCGAGGTCCTGCTCCTTGATGTGCGCAGCCGCGGCAATCGCGAGAAAATCTTTGTCCGCCTGGGCGTATTGTCCATCGCGTACCCAGGTCATCGCGCGCTGCATGGAGTAGGCGAGGCGGTCGGCCTCGTTGTGGGCGGATTGAATCGCTTTGTCATATTCGATCCGCGCCTGGGGCTGATTGCCCATCAGGGCATAAGTGTCTCCGAGACCCACTTGCGAGGTGACAAAATCGGGATCGATTTGCAGCGCCGCGCGGTAGTGCTGCAACGACCCGTCAAAGTCTCCGGCCATGCGTTTCAGTTCGCCATAGGAGTCCTGCGGATTCGGTTCTTGCGGCAAGAGCGCGGTATAGCGATCCATGGCGGCGAAAGCTTTGGCGAATTCGCGGTTGCGCGCTTCCACGTAGGCGAGATCGTTCAGCGCCGCGGGAAAGTTCTTGTCCAGCGCCAGCGCCTTCTCTAAAAGTCTTTGCGCCTGATCGGTACCGTGCTCACCCATCAACCAATTGGCGGCGAGATAAATCACATGCTTGTCGTGGGGATACATCTCGAGCATGTCGTTCATGGCAGAAATTCCGTTGATGTAGTCGCCCTCTTGCACCTTGACGATCCACCCGATCATCAATTGCTCGCCCGGAGTCAGCGTGGGCGCAAGGGCTTTCGCTTTGGCACGAGCGGCGCTGACTTCTTTAGGATCGCCGCTGTTGAAAGCAATCCAGGCCCACGCGAGAGCCAGTTTTGGATCTTCTTTAACCGCAGCGCGCCAATCGGCATTGCAGCGCTCCAAATAAAGGTTCTCGTAGTCGGCCATGCCTTTTTCGTAGAGCGCCCGCGCCTTAGGCGAGGAAGTTGTTACCGGCAGATAGGTCGTGTCGCCTTTCTTGAGGTGGTGCGCATACGACGGCGTTACGCAACAGAAAACAAAAACAAAAATGGCGCAGACAGCCAATGAGAAAGCGCAGATCGAGCGATGCATTCCAGAGTCTCCGACTAGATTTTAGGGGGATACTGAACTCTTCCAGCAGGGTAACAGTGTCGTAACCTCGGGACGAGGTGACGAAGGACATTGAACGACCGGGAAGAATCGCAAACCGCCTCGTTTTGGGCATGAAAAAGCCCCCGCTCCACGGCGGGGGCCGGATTCGTAGCGCAATAATTAGAAGGTGAACTTGGCCGCAAATTGAACGCCGCGAGGACCACCGCCCCCGAGGAAGGGATTGCCGATGCCTACGTCTCCAGTTGCGGTAAGCGCGTAATAGGCGGGAGAGCCATTGAAGACATAACCGCCAGTGGCCGGGTTGGGCGCGCCAACGTCGCCGATAAAATTAGGCAGCAGCGGATTGGAAAAGTTGGGATGGTTGAGCAAATTGAAAAACTCCGCGCGGAGTTGCATGTGAACTCGTTCGGTTATCGGTGTGTCTTTAAACACCGAGAAATTGAACTCTTTGAAACTGGGCGCCAGCAAGGAATTGCGGCCGAGATCGCCGAAGTGCCTGGTTCCCGGAATGCAGTTGGTTTCGTCCGACGTGCCGTCATTGTTGGGATTTCCCCAGGTGCAGGGGGCGGCAAAGGCAGACAGATTCAAATATTGGGCAGGGTTGCTGGAGTATTGCGGCTTGGAAATTTCGTCGGGCCGGTCAAAGCCTTCACCAGCACCAGAGTAGTCTCCTTCAAATTCGTAATTCAGGTGCCATGGCTGTCCATCTTGCAGGTTGAGAATTCCATCGAAGCCCCAGCCATTCCTGAGCCGTGACCACGAGCCGGCCATCTTAGGCAACTGGTAGGTGAAGTTCCAGGTAAAGCGTTGACGAATATCGAAGCTGGAGTTGCCACGGTCGCCGGCTGGATCGGTGCTGTTCTGCGGCTGCGCCTCGTTGGGCTCGAAATCCTCGAGATCGCTTGCGGTGTCGATCGAATGCGACCAAACGTAGTTGGCCTGCGATGATAGACCGTGCCAGCCGCTGGTACGCAAGCTGGCCTGCAAGGAGTTATAGCTGGAATTAGCGGAGGACTTTTCCTGGTTTATGTAGAAGAAGTTCGGGTAATTTCGCGGCACGCCATAGCTGTTAATACAATTGCATCCCAGATCTGCAGCCGTAATCTGCGCCTGACTGGGCTGATTGATATCCAGGAACTGGAACAATTTCGTTCCCGTGGATCCAACATATCCCACCTGTAAGACAAACTTGCTTCCCAACTGTTGCTGAATGTTCAGATTGAAATTTTGCACGTAAGGCGTGCGCATGTTCGGGTCGACAGCAAAGAAATCGCCTTCCGGGCCATAGCCCGAATAGACGGGCACTCCCGGGGCAAACGCTGCTCCGGTTACACTGCCCGTGGCCAGCGCTTGAGGCCCTAAACCCGGATAGGCTGGACCTGGGCAAAAAACGCAATTCCACGGCAGATGGCCGAGAAACATATCCTGAGAGAATGCGTCGTAGAACAGTCCCCATCCGGCGCGCACAACGGTCTGGCCCTTGCCTGTGACGTCGTACGCTAAGGAAACGCGTGGAGCGAAGTTGTTTAAATCCTTGTTATACAGTTGCCCGGTAGGCACATTGCTTCCATTGTTGGCGGGATCGAAGGTGTAGAACAATCCGTTCTTCTCACCCGTAACGCCAAAATAATCCCAGCGTAATCCGTAGTTCAGCGTCAGTTGCGGGCTCACGCGGAAGCTATCCTGAACGAAGAAGGCATCGCTATTCTGAAAGGTGTGACGCCGGGAATCTCCCTGCACTTGATTGCCACCGCCGGTTGGTACGCCAGTCAGGAAGTCAGTCAAATCGTTGAAAGAGAGTGTGCCGCGGAAGTTGTGGTCGATCACCTGCATAATCGTGCTGCGACGGAATTCGTATCCGAATTTAACATCGTGCTTTCCCGTCTTCCATGAATAGTTATCAACGAAGTGCCAGTTGGAATCCACTCGATTGCGAGGGATGGAACTGGTGGCTCCAATCTGCGAGAAGCCGCTCACACTGATCGCAGGGAGACCGCCGTCATATGCGCCCACGCCGGTATCCAAACCAATGGAACTGGGGTTGAAGCTCTGGTCTTCGGGGAAAAATCCCTCGGCGAATCGATTCCAGCCCAGCCGCGCTTCATTCACCTGGCTGGAGTTGACCACTTTCACATAGGAAAGCGCGACCAGTTGTACCCGCGTGGGCGTAACCGTATTGAATCCGGGAAGCAGTCCGCCCGCCAATTGCGCGAAAGGAAAGCTCTGATGGCTATTGCCGAAGTAATAGCGGCCGGTGAGCAGATTATTCGTATTGAAGTTGTGGTCGATTTTGGTAATGAGGCTGTCGACGCGGTTAAAGAATCTGGTCGAGGTCGACAGATCGTTGCCGAGCGGGCATCCTGCATCCTCACCAGCGCCCGCCGTCGCCGACGGCGTGCCGTAGGTGCCGGGAATGTTGGGGGTTGGCCAGGGGTCGCGCGCCAGAAGCGCGCCTATAACGGTGTTCACGCCGCCGATAGCCCCCTCATCCGCTGCTACCTGCGCTGGATCCGGCACGCAAGTGGTTCCAGCCTGCGCTCCATTTTCCCGCTGGCCTTCGTAATCCGCATAAAAGAACGTCTTGTCCTTGACGATCGGGCCGCCCAAAGCTCCGCCAAATTGATTGTTGTTAAACGGGCTTTTCGGATCGGGATCGAAGTTGAAGTAGTTGCGGGCTCCGAGTTTGCCGGTGCGGAAGTATTCCAGCAGGGAACCATGAAAGCTGTTGGTGCCGCTTTTGGTCACGATGTTGATCACGGCGCCGCTGTTGCGGCCGTACTCAGCCTCGTAATTAGAGAGAACGCGCAACTCAGCTACCGCATCAATGGGAAGAATTGTTGCGGGATCTCCGAAAACGCCGGCCTCGTTGATGGCCGGATCATTGCGGTAGGCGTCATTCATGTCCGTGCCATCGAGCAAGAAATTGTTGGAGCGGCCACGGGAACCATTCATCGAGAACGTGCCATAAGAACCGGGGGAATCGGAAATTTGGTCCGGAGAACCGGCGACACCGGGGTTCAGATAGATAAGCTTTTGATAGTCGCGCCCATTCACGGGAAGACTTTCAATTGTCTCCGAGGAGAAAGTTCCGCCCAGCGTATCGGTTGTGGTTTCCACCTGGGGCAGCAGTTCGCCCGCAACTTCGACTTTGGTGGCCACTTCGCCGGTTTTCATGGCGGCGTCGACCCGGCGCTCGCTGGCCACATCGACCGTCACGCCTGTGGCTACGAAGGTTTGAAATCCCGATTGGGTGATGGTCACGTCATAGGACCCGATAGGCAGTTCCGGCAGAGAATAGCTGCCATCGGCATTGGTCACAGTTGTGCGCTGCAGTCCGGTGCCCACGTTCTTGACGGTCACATTGGCCCCGGCGACGACCGCGCCCGTAGGATCCGTGACTGTACCTAGAATGGCTCCGCGGAAGGTTTGTGCCCAAAGACTCCCCGCCGACAGAAGCACAAACGCTAAAATGATGCGCACTTTCATGACTAGCTCCTCGATAAAGTCCAGGTTGAATTCAGGAAGAAAAATTACTGCCCTGGGAGGGTACGGTCAGCGTTCCCGGCCAAGGACGGAACGCGTTGTATTGCATGCCAATGAGTTGCCCGTTCGCCCCCGCGAAGGCAATCCGACCTTATCGAATCCGCATCCCCACAGTCAACCAAGGAGTTCTTGATGCGAACGATAGATTTTGCGAATAGCGCGTCCAGCGCGGAGTTCGCCCGCTAACTTTCGTAACCGCGCATTCACATAGAACCGGATTTTTGGGAAAGAGTGAGTGCTTTTGTGCTTCGACACACGCTCTACGAGCGTCGTAGGGAAATGATGACTTTGCCGCAAAGGGATTTTTAGAACGAGAATGCCAGCCCCCCACGCACGGAGCGGGCGGCCTGCACCAGGTAAACGGTTTGGCCATCCAAGCCGAGCACAGGAATGTATCCTTGCGCTAAGAGATTGCGCACATCAATGATTGCTTCCATATGGCCGGGCAGAAAACCCATGGTGGGAATTGGCTGGCGAATAAAAAGATTGAGGTAGGCGTCACTCTGGCCGGGAGACGCGTTGAACATATCGACCGGTGTCAGAGACGAACCACTGACCCAGCGGTAAGAGGCAATCCAGCGGGTATGCGTTCGGGTGGTGGTGCCGCTTAATTTAGCGGCGAGAGCCTGCCGCTGTGCAGTTCCGATCGATTGTTGCGCGTTCTGCAAGGCAACGCCGGGGCGGGAAAGCTCCAGCGTACCGCCGTATGCATAATCCAGCGTGGCGGCCAGGTCCGAGGAGAATTTGTGTCCAAGAACAGCTCTCACACCTTTGGTATCTAAATTCCCGCCGGCATAGCTGAAGGTTCCCGAGTAGACATCGGGCAACAAGAAGCCGCCGGCGGCGCTCACTTCGCCGGTGCCGGTCAGGACAGTGTCGCCGACACGATCGGTAAACGCGGCGAGTTGAAGGCTGTTTTTGCCCCGGCGGTGAGACAAGCTGACTTCCTGATGATGCGCGCGCTCCAGCTTGGTGGAGAAATTCTGCACGCTTACCCTGGGATCGGCTTCACTCAAATCCGCCGGAGCGGAATCGAAACCTTTTTCGCAACGAGTATCGGGACGCGAGGTCGTGTAGCTGTATTCGAGCAGGGTGTCGGGAGAAAGGTGCATGTCCGCCGATCCGTAAGGACGAAAAGCAGTTACGTGGCCAAGGAACTGAACCGTCTGCAACTCGCTGCCAAATTTGAATTCGAGCACATCGCTGACAGAAAAATCGTCGCCCGCAGAAAAGGCTGCCGACTGCAAGGCGGCGTTGTGCAGGTTGGGGTCAGATGGGGCAAATCGCCGCACCGTCATCGCGAAAGATGGATTCGACCCATCAGGAAGAGTATGCGAGTAGGTCCCGCGCAGCACGGCAGCCGGCAGGCCGTCGCCATAGCCAACATTGCCGCTGAGCCCCACACGGCTGGCGGAAAAAATCGAGCGCTCCAGGGTAAAGCCGGTGCTCATATCCGAGCCGCTGCCGTAGCCTTCCGCAGCTGAGCCAGCCAGAAACGAAAGAGTCCCGGTGGTTTGATGATCCTGCTTTTCCACTCCGGTGACGGGATCGTCAAAGACGCGGAGAGCTGGACGATTGGCCACAGAACGCAGCGTCCACTTCCAGTCGTCGCCGTCGGGGACGGAGCGAATCGGTCCGAGCTGGATTGCTCCTAATAATGTGTTGAGCGTGAGATTCACATTCACGCGGCTTCCGGGGCGAAGGCCAATTCGCTCCCGCAGGGTAGGAAGAAACGACGGAGCGGAAACCTTGATCGAGTACAGCCCCGGGAGAAGTCCAGTGGCGGAATAAAAACCAGATTCGTTGGTAAATACGGTGAGCGCATAGTCTGCGGCGCCGAGAACTTCGACTACGGCGCCCATCTGCGGTTCACCCGAGGCGCTTCTCACGCGTCCGGAGATTACTCCGGTGCCGTCCGCCGCCCACAGGGGAAGCGATAACCCGAAAAGTACTGCCCAAGTACTGAACTTGCGCAGCATCCACCCCACCTCCGGGGGAATAAGCAGGCCGCTACTCTACTTCAAACATGGCGGAGGGATCAACGGTCTGCTTGGAGACTTTGTCGTTCACTTTGATTTCGATCTTATAAATGCCGGGCTGTAAATTCGCCGCCGCAATCGACTTTTGCAGCGTCACCTGCTCACCCACGTTTGTCATCTGGTCCGTGGACTCGACTTTCTGGACCACTGATTTATTGGTAGCAACGTTGGTGATGTCGTATTCAAACGTGGCCGAAGGTTTGTGTGTCTTTTCGTCCACGCCGAGATTGTACACCTGCATCCAGAAATTCAACTTCGGGTCGTGATCTTTTTTGAAAACCGCAGGCTTGCCATTGGCCGCGCCCACGCGCGGTCGTATTTTCATTGCGCCAATTACGAAGCTGCCCGTCCCGATAGACTTCGTGGGCACCGGTTCCATCTCATCGGCAACAATGAGCGAAGAGGTCGAGAGCTTGTCGTCGGGGAATTCCGGCACGACAACGCCGCGGCTCCACAGGCCTTTGCGGTCGCCATTCACGTCCTTGACCGCAATCTCGAATTTATAGCGTCCGGGCCGCAATGGAAACGCCTTCCAGTACACGGACGCATTCTCCGTCGTCTTGGGCAACAATTCTGCGGGCACATCGACCTGCACGGTGTCTTCCTGCGTTTGCACGATCTTGTCGGTCAACGTGCTTACGCGGATAAAGATATCCGCGGTTCCCCGCTGTATGCCATCTTTGTTCACGAATGTGATGTCGCGATTCTTGATCTGGACCGTGATGGGCACGAGAACCGTGTCGTCGGTCACCTTCACAAAATCCGAGCGGACATCGAACGGCATGGGGTTGAGAATGATCTTGGTGTTGACGATTTCCTCCAGATCCTTGAACTTCACCGGAGGCGGCGCTTGCAGCTTGGCATATTGTTCGAGCCGGTCGAATTCCTTCGCGTTCTCAGAAGCGCTATCGGGACCAAGTCCCAATCTTTCTAGGCCGCCACCGGAAAAGCGTTGCGCCTTGTTCGCCATCCCCATCTGCTCATACATGGTTAATCCGGCATTCGGGGTGTAGAGCAGAGCATCTTTCTCGGAGCGGTCCAGGGTCATGTGGAAGTCGCCGCACATGCAGGTGTCCACAAACTCGATAATGACTTCCTGGCCGATCCCCTCGAGATAACGATAGCGCCAGTCTTCGAAGGGGAAGGTCGAAGTTTCGCCTCCACCTTCTTCAATGGGACGCTCGTAGGCGCCGCCCGAGGGATGGGAATCGATCTCATCCGGAGGGCCATACATGATGTAGATGCGGCCGCGATCACTTTTCCAGCCGGGGATGCCAGCGGCGAAATGCTCGTTCGCGTAGGCGATGCGGCGATAGTGCTCTTCCTTGTATTCGTTCTCTTCGGTGTCCGGAGTGGGATCGCGACGTTGCCAAAAGGCCTCAATGAACTGGTCGCGCTCTTCGTCGTTGGAAAGCTGCTTGAAAGCCTGCCGTTCCTGGTCGGTGATGATCCAGACTACGTCCTCGTCCAGCCATTTTTTGTACGGCCCACGCAACTCCTGCCTGAGCGCCTTCTCGTTTTTCTTTTTCTGCTTCTCGGTAAGCGGCTTTTTCAGGGGATCTTGCTGGTCCTGTGTTGTATTGGCGGACGCCGATGCGGCACCCGCAGCGCTATCCGCAGACTTGGAATCTTGAGCCGAAGCCGGAGCACCGGTCAGCCCAGCCACAATGAGCAATGTAAGAAAAAGCTTGGAATGCGAACCAACGGCCAACATGAAAGGACTCCTGCCACACGATACCTTAGTGCCAGTTATTCTAGGCCCTGACCGGGTCGAAAGCAAGATTTTAAGCGCGCTTAAGAACCAAAATGCCGTGCAACAACCTTAACTTAGAAGCTGTGAGCCAGACGAAAAGATGCCTCACTGTGGATGACAGTTTCGGCGATGTCACGCGTTATAATATTAAGTTCCGGAGCTAGCGATCCTGCCCGCACGGGAGTCGGTCATACCTCTACTTATTTGGGAACTTTCTTTCCGGGAAGCCCGTAACAGGAAGTGTGTCCGTCACGGAGCGGGATTGTGCCCTGGCAAGTTTTTGCCAGACGTGAGTTGCGACTTAGGCAAGAGAATATCGATCGTAAGTTCAACTTTTAGAATGACGTAGAAATACCGGGAGTGACGGAAAAATGAAGGTTTGGAAAAAAGTCGCGATTGGGCTGGGCGCGGTTTTAGTCGTCGCCATCATCGTGGGCTTCACTGTGCGTCAAAGCAGCAGAAATGTGGTGACGGTACAGACGGGAAAAGTGCAGCGCGAAGATCTGGCGACCGTAGTCAGCGCGTCGGGTGAAATCAAGCCCAAAACTTACGTGAATATTGGGGCTAACGCTTTCGGGAAGATCACGCATTTGTACGTGAAGGAAGGCGATCACGTTAAAAAGGGGCAAATGCTGGCGCAGTTGGAAAATGTTCAGTCGTCGGCGGATGTGCGCTCCAACCAGGCCTCGCTGGACGCCGCCGAAACCGATGCCCTGGCTGCTGAGGCGGCGCTGAAGACCTCGCAAGCTGACCTGGTCCGCGCGCAAGCGGATTATGCCCGCAACAAACTGGATTGGGGGCGGGCGCAGGACCTTTACAAGGACGGCCTGATCGCCAAGTCGGACTTCGACAGCCGCCAGGATACTTGGGCAACTGCCGAGGCGGGATTGACGCAAGCGCAAGCCCGGGTGGCGCAAGCCAAAGCGCAAAAGGATTCCGCCGACGGACACATCGCGCAGGCCCGCGCAACCCTCACGCACTACACGGATCTATTGCAGAAAACGACTTACCCCGCGCCGTTCGACGGAGTGATTACCAACCTGCCGGTTCGTGAAGGCGAGACGGTGGTAATCGGCATCCAAAATGCTCAAGGGAGCACTTTGATGACTATCGCCGACATGTCGATCATCACTGCCGAAGTCATGGTCGATGAAACCGATATTGTGAACGTGCGCCTGGGACAGCCTGCGGAAATCAGCATCGACGCGATTCCCAAGAAGACATTTCACGGAACGGTCTCGGAGATCGGCGACAATGCCATTGTGCGCTCCAGTGGAGTTTCTACCTCGCAGCAGACTACGGCCAGCGAGGAAGCAAAAGATTTCAAGGTGGTGGTGACTCTGCAGGATGCTCCGAAGGATCTGCGGCCGGGGCTCTCCACTACGGCGAAGATTACCACTGCAACCCGCAACAATGCGTTGTCCATCCCAATACAGGCGCTGACCATCCGCAGCAAGAAACAGATCGAGGCGCAGAATTCGGCTCCGGGATCGGTGCACGCGGCCGCGCCGGTGCCGCAGGAAGCTGCCTTGAAAACGTCCAAGAACGACGATTTGCAGGGCGTATTTGTCATTCGCAATCACAAAGCCGAATTCGTTCCCGTGACCACGGGCATCACCGGGACGACCGATATTGAAGTGTTGAGCGGGCTGAAAGATGGCGACGAAGTCATTACCGGGAGCTACAAAGTCCTGCGCACACTCCGCCCCGGCAGCGGAGTGAAGATCGACAATTCCGTGCCCAAGAAGGAAGACGACGAGTCCACATAAACGTTCGCCGGGCTGGCGCGTCCAACCGAAAGCCATCCCGGCCACAGCAGCAAAGTATTTATGCAGCGGCACCACCAGAAATCGGAGCAGCAGAGCAGATCACCACTAGGAGAGGCCAGTGGCATTGGATCAGGAGAAAAAAATGGCAACCGCCGAAATCATTAATATGCCCAATTCCACCGTGCCTGACGCGGCAACGTTAGGCCCACCCGAATCCTGCATGATCGCCGCCGAAGACTTGTGGAAGACCTACGACATGGGTTCGGAGCAGCAGGTGCATGCTCTGCGAGGTGTAAACCTGCGCATCCAGCGCAACGAATACGTGGCCATCATGGGGCCCTCGGGCTCGGGCAAGTCGACGTTGATGAACCTGATCGGCTGCCTGGATACGCCCAGCAAAGGCAACTACTGGCTGAACAGCCAGTTGGTGAGCGAACTGGATGACGACGAACTGGCCCGCATCCGCAACAAGGAAATCGGCTTTGTCTTCCAGACCTTCAATCTGCTGGCGCGCGCGACTGCACTGCATAATGTCGAACTGCCTCTGATCTATGCCGGCATGCCCACCAATGAACGCATGGAACGCGCCAAAGGGGCGCTGGCGGCGGTAGGCATGGAGTCGCGCATGACTCACAAGCCCAATGAGCTTTCCGGCGGCCAGCGCCAGCGCGTGGCCATCGCGCGCGCCCTGGTCAATAACCCTTCCATCATCCTGGCCGACGAACCCACGGGAAACCTCGATTCGCAAACCGGCAACGAAATCATGGCTTTATTCGACCGCCTGCAGGCCGAGGGCAACACCATTGTTCTCGTGACCCACGAAGGCGACATCGCCGAATACGCTCACCGCGTCATTCACATCAAGGATGGAGTAATCGCCAGCGACGAGAGCAAAGGCCCCGGCCAGCGCAGATAACGTCTCCTCCTCTTTGCAGTTCAGATTCTCGATGAAAACGCCCAGCCTGCGCGGCTGGGCGTTTTTGCATTTTTCGCGCAAAACCTTGTGAACCCAACAAATCGAAGTAGATGCGGCACACGGTAAAGTAGCCGGCCCAGGCTGCCGATGGAGTATGACAGCCCTATGACCACTCCAGCGCAAGCGGCTGTCTCCGGGAAGCCCACTCCTTGCATCGCGCGGCAGCCGATTCTGAACAAAGACGAAGATGTAATCGGCTATGAGTTGTTTTTTCGGCAAAACGCGGAGGAACGCCAGTTTTCCGCCGATGCCGACAGCGCAACCTCGGCGACCATCGATGCGTTGAGCGTAATGGGGTTCGACGTTTTGTGTAACGGGCGGCTTGCATTTATCAACTGCACCCGCCAGATGTTGCTCAAGGAATGCTTTGCGCTCCTTCCTTCCGGCGAAGTGGTGGTGGAGATTCAGGAAACTGTGGCTGCCGATGAAAGCGTTCTTGCCGCCTGCTGGCGGCTCAAAAAGGCGGGCTACAAAATCGCGCTGGACAACTTTATTCCCGGCGATAAGCGGGAAGCATTGGTGGCCTGCGCCGATTTCCTTAAAGTCGACGTGAAGAAGATCGATGCGGGAAACGCCTCGATTCTGGTGGCCCGCTACAGCACCCCAGAGCGCCTGATGCTGGCGCAAAAAGTGGAGACACGGGAAGACCATGCCATCGCGCTCAAGAATCGATTTACACTCTTTCAGGGTTATTTCTTCCGCCGGCCCGAGAGACTGCGGGCCCGGCAAATTCCCGCCAACCAAGCCTCGCGCTTGCGACTTCTGCAGGCAGTTTCCAAGTCCGAGGTGGATTTCGCGGAAATCGAGGAACTCATTAAGCACGACCCTCCGCTCTGCTATCGGCTGCTGCGCTATCTGAACTCTCCGCTGCTGGGGTTGTCCTCGCCAGTGCAATCGGTTCGCCATGCCTTGAGCGTACTTGGAGAGCGTGAACTAGCCCGCTGGATTCGCATGGCCACTACACTGGCCATGGGACAGGAAAAATCTTCGGACTTGATTCTGGCCTCGTTGGTGCGCGCCCGCTTCTGCGAACTGATCGCACCCAAAGTTAAGTTCATAGAATCCGATCTGTTCCTCATGGGGATCGTTTCCCTGATGGACGCGATCCTCGAGGTTCCCATCGGGGTAATCGTGGAGCAAGTCTCTTTGAATTCTGAAACTAAAGCGCAACTGCTTTCCGCGAAGACCGGGGGGAAGACGCCGCTGTCGCCTATCTACGAGCTCATGTTGATGCGCGAGGCCGGGGATTGGGAAGCGGTTACGAGGCTGGGTAAGCAACTCGACCTATCGCTCTACTTCATCAATAAATCCTACAACGAGGCTATGCGCTGGGCCCACGAAATCACTTCCGCGACTGCGTCCGGTCCGCCGCAGGGTGCTGCTCCGAAAGTGGTTTAGCTTCCTTCGATACTCACTTTTTCCGCCTCCGGTTGCGCCGCCTCGCGCGGACATTGCGCCTTTACTACAACATCGCGCCCTTTCTTCTTGGCTTCGTAGAGGGCCGCATCCGCGGCGGCGAGGAGTTCTTTGGGCGAGCCGCCATGCAACGGGAACGCCGCCACTCCAATGGACATCGTAATCATTCCCAATGCCTGACCCTGGTGAAGGACTGTCAAGTCGCGCATCCTGGAGCGAATATCTTCGGCCCGCATGGCCGCCGCATCCAGATTCGCGGTGGGCAGTAGGACCACAAATTCTTCTCCACCAAACCGGCACACAGTATCTTCTGTCCGGATGCTGCGGGAAAGTAACGCGCCCGCCTCGCGCAACACGGTATCGCCAGCCTCGTGGCCAAAAGTATCGTTGAACTTCTTGAAATAGTCGAGATCGAGCATCAGGACTCCCATCGACTGCTGGGCTCGCACCGCGCGGCGCATCTCGCGCTCCAGCGCCTCTTCCAGATAACGGCGGTTATAAAGGCCGGTCAGGGGATCTTTGACCGATTGCGACCGTAGGGCTTCGCGCAGTCGTATGTTCGCGATGGATAAACCGAGTTGGGCGGCAAATGTGGTCATGAAGGAAAGTTCCGCCGGCGCCACCGTGGGAGTTTCATCGGTGGTTTGAAAGTGCAAAATTCCCAGCGCTTCCCCCTGGGCGAGAATAGGGATGCAGATATAGGTGTGAGTGACCTCGCCAGCGTGCTGGCACCGCGCCGTTGAATCCTCGGCCAGCACCAAATGCGGATGTCCAGTTCTTAAAGCCCAGCAATCGTTCGGTTCGAAAACATTCGCAGATAGTTTGCACTCGGCCCACGAGCCGATCACTTCCACCAGGCTTCGCTCCGAATTCAAGAGCGCAACTGCGCCCCGCGTGGCTGGAAAAACTTTAGGAGCAAAGCCCAGGGCGGTGGCGAACACTTCGTCTTTATTGATACAGCTCTGCAAGAGTTCGCCCATTTTCGCCAATAGGGTTGCACGATGCGAGCGTTCGGTCAGATCGCGCATCATGGCCTCATTTTGCAGGTCGAGCTCTTTACGCGCCAGCTCCCGCTCCCACATTTCTTCCTGCAGGCGCGTGTTGGAATCAGCTAATTCGAGAGTACGTTCTTTGATCTGCTCTTCCAGAATTTGCTGGTTGTGTTTCTGGTCCTCGATATCGGTACAGGTGCCGAACCACTTGACAATGGTTCCGCTGGAATCGAGCACCGCGCTGGCCCGTGACAGATACCAGCGGTACTTCTTTTGCGCATCGAGCAGTCGATACTCAGTCTGGAATGACGCACCCGTTTTCCGCGCCTTATCCCAATCGGTCATGCGCGCCGTCACGTCGTCTGGATGCATCGCCTTGGTCCATTCCCAGCCCAGGGTCTGTTCTTCCGTCATGCCCGTCACTTCATACCAGCGTTTGTTGCAATAGTCTGTCATCCCGTCCGGGGACGCAGTCCAGACAATTTCGGGAATAGCCTCAGCCAGCGCGCGAAAGTGGGAGAGGGATTCTTGCGCAGTGCCCAAGGCGTCCCTCTGGGTGGTTAGCATCCGCTGCAAAAAAGATGCGACGATCACCAGGCTCAATAGGAAAAAGCTGGCGCTGCTGATAACACCGGTCCCCAGCAGCGAAGTTCGCACCGCATGACGCGTGCTGAAGGAAACCGCGGCTGGGCGAAATGTCACCGCCCACATGCCGGTGTAATGCATCAGTGGGATAGCGCTGCCCATGACCAAAGCGCTGACCACCTTCCTCAGGCTGGTCTGCTGCTCCTGCCGGACACGAAAGCTGAGGGTAAGCGCTACGAGCGAAATGACCATGGCCAACACCACCGAAAGGGTCACCCTATCCCAGCGATAGACCATGAGTGCCGGGACGCGCACGGCAGCCATGCCGATGTAGTGCATCGCCGCAATGCCCCCTCCCATGCAGAGGCCGCCTGCGGCCAGATGTCGGGTGCCCATGCTCTCCCGGCTGACGGTGAACAGAGCGATGACTGAGGAGATGATCGCCGCAAACAGCGACAAGAGCACCGTCGGATAGTCGTACAGCACGAGGACAGGCAAGGAGCAGGCGAGCATCCCGATGTAATGCATCGCCCAGATTCCCATGCCCATAGCGATGGCGCCGCCTCCGAGCCAGATCGCCCGCAGCCATCCGTGGGATGCGGTTACCCGGCCCGCCAGGTCCAGAGCGGCGTAGGCAGAAAACATCGCCAGGGCGACCGAGAGCGCCACCAGCCAATAGTTGTAGGTACAGGTCATGGCCCTAGCCTTGCGAGCAGACGCCTCCACATTACTTATCGGCAAGGCCACGACAACACATCGTTAGAAGATTGTTATCAGCAAACATGGCTAATGGAGGTTCTTCGCCCTGCCGATGTTAGCAATATGCATCAAGACGCCATAGGCAAGATTCCGGACCCCAAAGAACCGGCCGCCGGCGTGCCCGGCCAAACTGCCCTCTCCGGAAGACGCCATCCCCGATATCGGTTGAGCACGCCGATCACGGTTCATTTCCCGGGAGGTAAGGCGGTTCCGGCGATAACCATGGAGATCAGCGAAAGCGGCCTTTCTGCGCTGGTTGGGGCGGATCTGCACGTGGGCGACCGGCTCGAACTGGAGCCGATTGGCGGGGGTAAGGCGGAAAGTATCGAACGGCGAACCGTGGGCCGGCTTTGCAGTTTTGAGTTCTTGAATCTCAGTCCGGAGCAGGTCCAACACATCCGGGAACGCTGCAAGAGACTCCCCCTCTACAAAAGCAAAATCATCGGGGTCTGACGAGGAATCCTGAGGCCTGCCGCCGATAGACTTAAGGAGTCGTGCTGCTGGTCTTCACCTCAGTGGGATCGGTTTGCAGCAGCGTCGGCCCGGCAATAAAGAAGTTGTGATCGTATAGGTTGCGGTACATGCGTCCGGCGATTTCGGCTGCCTTGGGGCCAAATGTCGGCCTCCCACCTTGCAGGAAAACTACAACTACCACCCGGCCCACACTGGTGTTGGCGTAAGAGGCGAACCAGCCAAATCTCGTGCCCGCATGGGAGCAGGTTCCCGTCTTGCCCAGAATCTCTTCTTCGTTGAAGTTCAGACGCACCGACCGAGCTGTACCATATTGCACCGCGCCCGCCATGCCATCGGAAATTTCCGGAATCAGCGGAGCGATATCCAACATCCGCTTTACCCGCGGCTGAAAGTCGGCCACTTCTTCGGGGTTCGTCGGATGCTGCAAGTAATAGAGAGTTCCGCCGTTGGCGATGGCCGTAACCAGCGCACCCAGTTCCAAAGGCGTCATGGAAACGCCTTCGCCAAACGAGCACATCTTGCCCACACCACCCAGCTTGGCCGGGATCACCGCTTCCGGATAGGTTCCCGGCTGTTCGCCCGAGATGTCATACCCGGCAAGCTCACCCAATCCATATTCATGGGCGTAATAGGCCACTTTTTCAAAACCCAACTGCCGGCCCAGCGCCTCGAAATAAGCGTTGTTGGAGTGCGCCAGCGCCTGGGTCAGATTCATGCGATAGCTGCCGCCGAGGCGAACCGGGGTGTCCTTCGAGACCAGTCCTTCGCTCAATGCCGCCAAAGCCACCGAAAGCTTGATCGTCGAGCAAGGTTGCGCACCGCTCGATAATGCCAGCTTCTGGTTGACCATCGCCAGGATGCGGCCGCTGGTCGGCTGAATCGCAACCACCGTTCCGTTCATGTTGCCCAGAGCATCAATCGCGGCCTGACGAACCACCGGGTCTTCCCCGGCAGTGATGTCGCCTTCGGTCAGGCCGTCGGCGAATGAACTCATATAAAACCGCTCCCCGTAATAATGGTGATGGCGCACCGTGGTGTGTACACCGGGAGTGTGCACAGATGCCCGTTTGACCGTGCTATGCGTCAATGCGCCGCGGCTGCGCGCGAGATGATGCAGGCGGTGCCGAGTGTGCTGGCTCTCGCTGATTTTTTGCGACTTCTGTTTGTTCGTTGGAGTGCGCGGATTGATGTGCGCCGCGAAGCTCGATTGCGCCACGGTGAGACCAGCGAAAAACATTGCAACTAGACGAATCGCGCGCATTCCCTGCTTGGCCATCTGCCGACTTCCCCGGATGTTTGTTGGACCTGCTGTTTTGATGCGTGAATCCTTGTATCGCATGAATCGGGTATTGCATGAATCAGTTGTTGCATGAATCGGTTATTGCATGAATCAGTGCATGAACTCTGCCAGATTGTAGGCGACCCGGCCCGCAAACTCGTTTTGCGGACTCAACTTCCAGATAGTACGAAAGTTAGCTGAATCAGGCAACGGTAAAATTTTTCTGCGGCAAAACATTCATTTCCGTCTAACCCATTATGGGACAAGCACATGGGCCGGATTTTGCGGGTTCCGTGTCCTTTGGTAATATGCGAAGTGTTACCCAGGAAGTTACTAGGCCCAATGCGCAAAGCATTGCAGGAAAATTCCGGCAGCGCCCCTTATATAAATCTCAATTCTGCGGTCAGGGAACGATGCGAAGAGGGTGGTTGCTGGTTAGCGTCCCGTTTGGTGTGGTGACAATTACAGGCCCTGTCGTTGCACCGGATGGAATAACTGCCGTCATGTAGGTATCGGAGACGACTTTAAAGCTGGAGGCTGGAATGCCGTTGATGGTGACTGCTGTCGAACCTGTCAGTCCTTGTCCAAGGATTTGCACGGGCTGTCCGATTCTGCCGGTGTAGCGGACTAGGGCGATGAATGGGCCGAGGCCAATGTCAAAACTGTAAAGCGAGCCAGAATTGTTGCGGCCACCGCCACCGGCGGTGCCGTAAAACTTTCCATTGGTATCTTGAACCAAAGCTGCGGACGGCCCGGAACCTACTTCCGCAATAAAGCCGTACAGCAGTTTGTATTGGCCGATGGTCGTAACCTGATAAATAGTTCCCAATTGGCTCTTTCCACCCTTTATTGTGCTGCCGTAAAGGTTGCCATCCGTCCCCTCAGTGAGGCCAGCCTCGGGATACTCACCGTCAGCTACTGTTCCCGTGAAGCTGTACAAGATGGAAACCACGCCGTGGCTCATTTTGAAGATCGTGCCACATCCGTTCTTGCATTCACCTGTTATCGTGCCTCCATAAAAGGTGATCCCATAGAAATTGCCGTCTGTTGCCTGGATAAGCGGGGCCAGCGGGAGTGCTCCTCCCGCTCCACCGGGGAAACTGTAGGACACAAGCAGCGATCCCGAGGTTGACAGCTTGAAGATGGTTCCTGCGTCACTAATACCGCCGAATGCCGTAGTACCATAGAGATTGTTATCCGAGGCTTGGATCAGAGGTGCTGCCATCTGCTTGCCTTGGGAACCGTCTGGGGCGAAGCTGAAGATGGTGGTAAACGTCCCGCTCAGTGGCGAGAATTTATAAATTGTTCCAGCGCTCACGCTGCTGAAACTTGTGTTGCCGTACAGATTGCCATCTGAGGCTTGCATGGGAGCCGAAACGGGAGCACCCCCGTCAGATTCTCCTGTAAACTCGTGAAGGATCGTATAAGTTCCGGCAGGCGAAATCTCAAACAAAACTCCATAGCCTAAGCTCCCTCCGCCCGGTGCCACTCCATAGTAGTTGCCGTCTAACCCGAGGGTTAATCCTGACTCGGGATTTGTCCCATCCGCAGCGATGAATGTGTGCCACAATCGGGTACCTTTCGTAGCGAGAGGGGTCAGAAAGACAGCACCGTTCGTGTGTGTCGTTCCATCGCCGCTGGTAGTGGTGTAAAGGCTACCGTCACGGCCTTGCGCCGGCGTGCTGATCGGCCCTACCGCATTGCTTGGGTATGAGAATACCTGCGTGATTGTCTGAGAGAAAGATACCGCAGTAATCAGCTGAACACAGGCCAATAGAGCAATATGCAGCAGTTTTTTCATAAACGGCACCTCACGGTTCATTCTTCGGGGGGGGAGAACACGGTCGAAAATGCTGCCGCAGCATACTACTATTCAGGTTTTATGTCCAAGTCTTTACTGGTGAAGACCGTGCGCTTTAAACACACATATCGTAATTATTGGAAGCGTCCGTTGTGTTAACAAAAAAATCGACCTTACTTGCAGTCACGGGATATCGCAAATACACGGCCCAGTATCTGAGTTCATGAATATTTCCTACAAGTTGCGAGGCGGTGCTTGCAGTTTGGGTCTGAAAAAATGAATTTGCAGCGGGAATTCCTGAATCTTTGATATTTCCATTTCCGTCCCATTGTGCCAATCCGGACGCGGGCATCCCGGTCGATGTGGCCAGTGTCGAGCCGTTGCCGCTTAGTGCATTAATTGGGGCAAGGTTCACCATCCCCCATTGGGGCAATCCCGTGATGCCGACGATAAGAGGAGCGCCAGTCGTCGTGCCTATGGGAAGTGCGGTTTCCTAGTAATATCCGGTACCTGACGGTACCTGCGTGCCGCTGGAATATACTATGCATCCTGGTGTCTGGCATGGCCAAGCCATCACGGGGATCACACCGCTGGAGCTTCCATGGTTTTGCATCATCCAACGCTGATAGGGGCTGCTGGCCCAGATCGTGTCTGTGATGACTGGAGTGCTGATCGCCCCGATTGCGTTCCCTTCCGTACTGCTTAACCCGCTTCCTGGTGCGGACTGAGCCGAGACATTTGTCACTACCCAAGATAGGCCAATAACAAGATAGTAAGCGAAGCTATTAAGAATAGTCCTCTGTATCCAGATCTAAAGCGGTTCTTCATATATCTCCTCTATGTTCCGAACAGGGGTTAATATCCACTGGCATTCTTGTCCAATTGACACCGACGCTGCCTCACATTACGTCGCTGCGTCTCCTCAAAAATGCAGGCAAGTCCAAGTCGTCTTTTTCGAAATTCGAGACCATGGCGTTGCGCATGGAGTCGAGCGAGATGGATTTTTCGGCCAGTCCCACGGGATGCGTGTCCGGCTGGAACGATGGCTCTTCGGGCATGACGATCGGGATCGGCGGCATCGGCGGTTCCGGTTCATACGCGACCGATTCGCCGTTGGAACCGGACATCACAATGTCTGGATCGGACTTCCATGACGGCTCGGCATCGCGAGAAGCATTGGGGAACTCCATCGCATCATCGTGAGCCGCGGCGAAGGAAGTGCGAACTTCGAGCGGACGGTGGCGTGCGCTGGGCATCTCGCGGAAGCCGGTGGCGATGACGGTGATCTTCACAGCATCTTTCATCTTTTCATCGAGGACAGCGCCGAAAATAATATTGGCATCTTCGTGCGACGCGGTCTGGATAATCGAGCAAGCCTGCTGTACCTCGGCCAGTTTGAGCGAAGCGGACCCCGTGATGTTGATCAGGATGCCGCGCGCTCCATCGATCGCTCCGGCTTCGAGCAGCGGCGAAGCAATCGCTTTCTGTGCGGCTTCGATCGTCCGCTTCGGCCCGCTGGCCGTTGCCGTTCCCATCACCGCGTAACCCATGCGCGCCATGATGGTCTTCACGTCGGCAAAGTTGCGGTTGATGATGCCCGGGATGGTGATGATATCGGAGATTCCCTGCACGCCCTGACGCAGAATATCGTCCGCGATGCGGAACGATTCAAAAAAGCCGGCATCTTCGGCGACCGCCAGGAGCTTCTCGTTGGGAATAACAATAGTCGTGTCCACCGACTCCATGAGCTCGGCAATGCCGCGTTCGGCCTGCGCCATGCGCCGTTTCCCTTCAAATGAAAACGGCTTGGTCACGACCGCAACCGTGAGCGCGCCCATCTCGCTGGCCAGCGACGCGATAATCGGAGCCGCGCCGGTGCCGGTGCCTCCGCCGAGGCCGGTGGTCACAAAAACCATATCCGCGCCTTCCAGCGCTTCGATGATCTTGTCGGAATCTTCGAGCGCCGCCTTGCGGCCAACTTCCGGATTCGCGCCCGCGCCCAAGCCGTTGGTCAGCTTGACGCCGAGTTGCAACTTGACCGGCGCGTGCGACATGCGCAGTGCCTGCAAGTCGGTGTTGGCGACGATGAACTCAATGCCGTCGACGCCGGCGTCGATCATCCGGTTAACCGCGTTGCCTCCGCCGCCGCCCACGCCAATCACTTTTATCTTGGCGTCGTTGCGCGCCTCTTCGTTAAAGCTGATGCGAATGCTCGAATCTTTAGTCATAGTTTTCACCTGTAATTGAATTCGCTCCCTCGCCGAACTCCTCGGCGGTCTTTGCGATCTCTGCGTTGAAGAAGCCTCTAATCGCAGAGTTCGCAAAGATCGCCGAGAAATGCTTCTAAGCTCCCCTGCCTACCAACAGAGCCTTCAATCTCGTTCCCCACCGGTCTTCCTGCAAGCCCCGAGCAACCCGCGCCCGCTGCCCGTAATTCACCATGCCCAGCACGGTGGCATATTCCGGCTCCGCCAGATTCGCCGGCATTTTTGCCAACGGTGTTGGCCACGAAAGCCGCACCGCCCGCCGCAGCACCGATTCGGCTACATCGAAGATCCCCGGCAGCCGCGACCCTCCTCCGCTCAGCACAATCCCGGCGATGCAAACCTCAAACATTCCGTTGTGGCGCAACATATCGCGCATCATCTCGAACAGTTCGCGCGCCCGCGGCTCCAGAATTTCCGCGACCAGCCGCTGCGGCAACAAGCGCGAAGGCCGGTCGCCCACCGACGGCACTTCGACTTCGTTTCCTTCGGGAATCAATGTCACGATAGCGCTGCCATAAGCCCGCTTGATTTTTTCGGCCTCCGCCAGCGGCGTACACATGCCTACCGATAAATCGCTGGTAAAGTGATCGCCGCCAATCGGAATGACTCCTGTAAATGCGACCGCGCCCTGCACAAAAACAATCAGCTCAGTCGAACCCGCGCCAATATCGGCGAGGCAAACGCCCAGTTCGCGCTCGTCCGCTCGCAACACCGCATCCGCCGCGGCCAGCGGCTCAAACACAGTATCGTCGACATGCACGCCCGCTTTATTGACCGCCGTTATCACGTTCTGCGTAGCGCTGGTCGCCGCAGTAACCATGTGAACGCGCACCTCCAGCCGCGCCGCCATCATGCCCAGCGGATCGTGAACTCCCGCCTGATCGTCCAAAATAAATTCCTGCGGCAGCAGATGCAGAATTTCGCGATCGACAGGCAAGGGAATGCCACGAGCCTTTTCCACCGCCTGCTTGATTTCGTCGCGCCCAATTTCGCGCGGGCGCGTACCCAGGCTAATTCCCCCATGACTATTCACGCCGCGGACATGCGCCCCGCCGATGCCGATGATGGCGTGCTCCACCGCTGCTCCGGCGACATCCTCCGCGGCTTCTACCGCTTTCTGAATCGAGGCCACGGCCTTGTCGAGTTCCACGATTACGCCCTTTCGCGAGCCCCGCGACTCGGCGACTCCGTGCCCGCGGTAGCGCAGGCCATTGTCCGTGATCTCCGCCATCAGAGCGCACGTCTCGGCGCTGCCCACATCGATTGCAGTAAGAAAGCTGCCTTGCTGATTCGCCATCGTTATGAATTTCCCGCCATAAATTTTTCGCCCAAATAAATCTCGACTCAGCTTTAGTTCGGACTTCCCTGTTGTCTGGCAATGCCGGGGCTCGGCTTGGGCCCTCCACTGCCTACCAGCGGTTGAGTTCCGTTTCGCTTGGTCCAATGCGAAGTCTTCGCCGTTGAGTTTTGGCCGGCACGCGTGCGATGAGCCGCGGTGCTGGATTTCTTTGCTGCCGGTTTTGCAGCTTTGCCTCTCGCGGCCCTTGCCAACCCTGTGGCTCGCTTCGCCGGCGCTTTCCGCGCAGGTTTCTTCGGCTCGTTACTTATCCCTTCAGGATTCAGCCTGCTCTGCGGCATCTCAAATGCCGGCTTGGGCACGGCCCGGTTCGGCGCCGCTACGGGGCTAATCAGCGCCGCCGGCAACACACCCGCTGCCCGCGCCGCCTTGGCTGCCGCCGCAGTGAGCGTGGGCCGCCGCGCCGGCGCCGCCGGCATATCAGGGTTCACAATGATCTGATTGTCATAGCGTAGGTCTACCGATTCCAGCTTCTCGAACTGCTGCCGCCATTCCTTCACGTGTCCCACATAAACCTTGTAGCGGCTCAAGTAGTCCGACGATCCAAGGTGCACCAGCACATCCCCCGCTGGATCGTTCACCCGGACTTTTATATCTTCGAGATCCGAGAGATCGACTTCACTCAAATCCTGCGAATAATGTGCGCCTCCGGCCTCCAGTTCCCGCACCAGTTCGTCATAAGCCCTCATGCGCGGCGCCCGCGTAGATAGCGGCTCCCCCGGATTCATTCCCAGAATCACGGGGAACGAATATCTCCTCTTCGGGGGAAGTTCCATCAGCGTTCCGCCGGCGTCAATCAGAAAGATTCGCGGCCCCACCCGTGCAAACGCCACCGGAGTGCGCTCCTGAATGTCAACTTTCAGTTGGTTGGGCACAAAGCGCATCACGCTGGCCGACGCGACCCAGGGAATCTGCTCTAGTTGGGTCTGTTGCAGGGCCAGCGGGATGAAGAAAATGTTGCGCCCAATGTCGGCGCCCATCACTTCCATGATCTGGGCTTTGGTTACGTTCTCGGTGCCGGTAATCTGGATGTCGTCGCTCGAATTCACGCGAAAGCGCCAGGACTTTTCGCCATAGCGATACAGCCCGGCAAGCAGCAGCCCCGCGCAACCTAAGAGCATCGCGACAATTGCGGCCCACAGTAAATGATTCGCGGTTTTCTTCGGAAGAGAACTGCGTCGGACAGAGACACGCTTTTGTCCGCGCAGAAAAGGGGATTCCTCGGCCACATCCAGATCGATCAGGCGCGCATCGTCCATCTCCAGATCATTTCTATTCAAATCATGCTTATTCAAATCATGGAGACCCGGACGCGCGGCTTGGGCGCTGGGTGGGTACAACTCCTCCTGCACGATGGTGGAACCACTTTTTCGCGCCATCCGTTCAGGTCAGTTGTCGTGAGGAATCGCTGAGCCTTTTAACTATAGCCGCATTTTTCTAATGGAGGTAGATGAAAAATAATCTTTTGCACAGGCAGGAATCGAGTTGGCAATAGGCTTCCGTAAGCGAAGTACAGAAGCGGGCGCGGCAAGCTGTTCCGTCCCCGCAACCTTTGAGGAGAAAGCAAAACTCTAGAGCGGACCCTGACCGCTTGTGCTGATTCGGATGGAAGGCGCGGAGATACGAATATCAGGTTGTAATTTTTCGATTCGCGGGACGAGAACGCGCACGCGGGGACAAACAACCGGAACCCTGGAAACCTTAACCACAACCGGATCAAACGCGGCAACGCGAAAGTGCGCAGCCCTGGCCTCAACGAGGGTCCGGTTCGCCTGAAGCAGGTGCATCTCAGCCTGTCCCCGGTCGGACATCGCCTCAAATCGTGCGAATGCTTGGTCAGCCCGCGCGCTCTCTACGCCATCAAACTTTGCCTGGACCCTGGCGATCCGGTTTTGCAGGTGAGCCGCCGCATTCGTCAAACGACATGAGTGAGTCTGTTCTACCGCAGGTGCCATTTCCACTCGCGCCACCAATTCATCGGTCCTCTCCGACGCCAGCGCGACAACCGCTTCCGATCTCACCGAGATCCGATCCGCCATGCGGTGCGCCAATGCCAACCCGCCATCGTGATAGAAGCCGTTCAGCCCCAGCGCCACCACTCCCGCCGCCAACCATCCCAATCCTTGTATGCTTTTCATAGCTATCTCTCCGTCTGCTAAATTGACGGACCTAACCTAAATCCGTTAGCAGTGGATGATACGTTCAGGACAGCCGATTAGTTCCCTTCGCTCCTGGCGGAGCCTGTTCGTCTTGATTCCAAGCGCTTTCGCGAGAGCAGCGCGGCAGTTTCCCACTGCGCCTCCAGACGGGTGATGCGCCGGTCGTGATCGCGCATTTCCTGCGTCAATTCCTTAAGTGCTTCGCTGGCGCGGCGCACGTCGTCGGCCAACCTCATAGCGTCCTTGATTGCATCAACGGTTTGGGCAAGCAGGCTCATGCGCGGGTCGCCTTGCGACGCTCTCGATTCGATCGCAGCTCCGCAATCAGAGCCTCTGCCTCCGCCAGACTGGAGCGCAAGGACGATTGCGCATTCCGCACCTCTTTACGAAGTTGAGCCGCCAGTTCGGCCACAGCTTCTTCTTCCTCGCGGGACGCGCCCTCACACCGCCTGCGGACCAGTTCTCCCACACTGATCCCGGCTTTCTTCGCTTCTTTCTGAAGCCAGTTCCGAAAAGCCGGCGTCGTCAGGACCTGCACTCGGGCCGTTTTCAACGGTACCTCCTCTACATGAGCATACACATGCACATGCTAATTGTAGCTCATGTCTCCTGCGCTGCCTGATCTTCAGGCACCACTCCCACACCCAGCTTTTCCAGAATCATCGGCCCCAACTGCGAAACGCTGCCCGCCCCGAGGGTCAGAACCATGTCGCCCTTCTGTGCCGCAATTGCAACTGCATTTGCCGCGTCGGCGAAGGAACTGGCGTACTCGGCGCTGCGTCCACCGTTCTCGCGAATCGTCCGCGCCAGGGCTTCGCCGCTGATCCCTGCAATTGGCTGCTCGCTCGCCGCATAAATGTCGAGGACGATCAGCGAGTCGGCATTGGCAAACGCGGCAGTGAATTCTTCCATGAGATCGCGCGTGCGCGTATAGCGATGCGGCTGAAAGATGACGTGAACCCTGCCAAATCCGCACTGCTTGGCCGCCGCCAGCGTCGCGCGAATCTCGGTGGGATGGTGCCCATAGTCGTCGATCACACTTACCCCCGCTGCCCGCCCGCGCAACTGGAAGCGACGGTCCACTCCGCGGAACTGATCCAGCGCCGTGCGAATGTCGTCCACGTGCATGTCCAGTCCCACGCCCACCGCAATCGCGGCTGTGGCATTCAAAACGTTATGCACGCCCGGAACATGCAAGGTAAACTCGCCCAACTTCTGCTCCCGATAGCGCACCTGAAACCGGCTCAACGGCCGAGCGTGGCCGATTGAATTTTCTTCCATCGCGGCAGTGGTACCCAAATGAATAAAAAAATCCGACCCGCGCTTCGTCCCGTACGTCACAGTTCTCCGCTGCACCTCAGGCAGCAGCCGCCGCAGCACCGGATCATCGTTGCAGGCCACGATCATCCCGTAAAACGGCACGCGGTCCATGAATTCGAGAAACGTCTTCTTCACGTCGCGCATGTTGCGATAGCAATCCATGTGCTCGCGATCGATGTTCGTGACCACCGACAAAATAGGCGACAACTTCAAGAACGAGCGGTCGCTCTCATCCGCCTCCGCCACCAGATATTGCGATTTGCCCAGCCGTGCATTCGATCCCATCGCATCCACACGCCCGCCAACTACGACAGTAGGATCGAGCCCGCCCGCCGCCAGCACTGCCGCTACCATCGAAGTCGTCGTCGTTTTACCATGCATCCCCGCAATGGCGATGCCGTATTTCAGCCGCATCAACTCGGCCAGCATCTCCGCCCGCTGAATCACGGGGATGTGCAGCTTATGCGCCTCGGCAACTTCGGGATTTTCGGTTGCGATCGCGGAACTGGTCACGACAACTTCAGCGCCAGATATATTTTCCGTCCGATGCCCTTCAAATATCGCCGCTCCGAGGGCCGCCAGCCGCTGCGTCACCGCCGACGATCTCAAATCCGATCCGGAAACCTTGTAGCCAAGATTCACCAGCACCTCGGCAATCCCGCTCATGCCGATGCCGCCAATGCCCACGAAATGTATGCGCTGAATCTTGGCAAACATAAGTCAACCACCGAGCCCTGTCATCCTGAGCGCAGGAAGTGGTTCGCGAAGCGAAGCACTTCCGAAGTCGAAGGATCCCTCTAGCCCATGCGCGACCGGAACTGTTTCAAGGAATTCCGGCATCGATTCCCGCTACACGCGCCGCCATCGCGGCAATTTCCTGCGCCGCGTTGGGATGCGCCAGATCCCGCGCCGCGGCGCTCATAGCGCGTAAACGCCCGCCATCCAGCAGCAGCGCAGAAATCGTCTCCGCCAGCCAAACACCTTCCAACTTCGATTCTTCCACCACCACCGCCGCTCCCGCCCGCGCCAGCGCTTCCGCATTCACCCGCTGATGATCGTCCGCCGCCCGCGGAAACGGCACAAACACCGCCGGCTTTCCCGCCGCGGCAATCTCCGCTACCGTGCTCGCTCCGGATCGGCACACGACCAAATCCGCGCGCGCAAACGCCGCAGGCATGTCTTCAATAAATTTGAAAACGTCCGCTGACTCGCCCAAAGAACGATATGCGGCCAGCGCGTGGTTAAAATCACGCTCGCCTGTCTGGTGGATGATGTGAATCCCCGGCGCCTCGCGTTGCAACACGGGCAAGCAGCGAATCATCGCCTCATTAATGGCATGAGCTCCCTGGCTTCCGCCGAAAACCAACACAGTCGGAACGCCAACGCGCTTGGCCACAATCTCAAAAAACGCTTGCCGCACCGGGACACCAGTGACCTCGGCATGGCGAAAATATTTCGCGGTCTCCTCAAAATGCACCGCCGCGGCCGAAACAAAACGCGACACCATGCGATTGGCAAATCCTGGCACCACATTCGGCTCAAACGCCAGCGTCGGAATATGCTTGAACACCGCAGCCACCATCGCCGGCCCCGACGCATACCCACCCACTCCAATCACGACGTCAGGCGCAAACTCGTTCAGCATCCGTCCCGCATCCCAGATCGCCCGCGGCAAATCGAAGGCCGTCTTCGCCCGCGTGATCAAGCTTACATTCTTCAGCGCTCCCACCCGCACCAACTTCAACTCATATCCCGCCGCCGGCACCAGGCGGTTCTCAATCCCGCGCGCAGTGCCTATAAATAGACACTCGCAGTCGTAACTTTTCTTGAGTTCGTTGGCAATGGCCAGCGCCGGAATGACATGCCCGCCCGTCCCGCCGCCCGCCAAGATTACGCGCATGAATTGAATATATCTTAGCGAAACTCGGCTTCTTCGAACCTGGCCTCATCCACGAACTGTTGGCTTGACTCAAGCTCTAGCACGTAATAACATACGTTATTACAATGATTTCTCTCAAGCTGACCCAGATCGGCAACTCGCTCGGTTTCGTCCTGCCCAAAGAAGCCGCTGCGCGCCTCAGGGTCGAAAAGGGGGATGTCGTGTTTCTCACCGAGTCTCCCGAGGGCTACCGCATCAGTCCCTACGATCCCACCTTCGAAAAACAAATGAAAGTTGCCGAGCGCATCATGAAAAAGCGCCGCAACGTTCTGCGTGCTCTGGCCAAGTAAACCATGGCCCGGACTTGGGTTGTTGAAAGTGTTGTGCTGGCCATCCACGAGGCCCAACTCGCTGAACACGGCGGTATCCCCGGCATTCGCGACGAAGGATTGCTGAACTCCGCTTTGGCCCGCCCGCGCAACCTGGAGGCCTACGGCGACAGTCCGGACCTGGCGGCGCTTGCAACCGCCTATGCCTTTGGCATCGCACGAAATCACCCCTTTCTCGATGGAAACAAACGCACGGCGTTCGTCGTGATGGAATTGTTTCTCAATCTGAACGGTTGGACGCTTAGAGCAGAGGATGGAGATTGTATCTCGACGATGGAGGCTCTTGCCGCCGCCGGTCTCAGCGAGAAAGCGTTTGGAACCTGGCTGCGCGACCGCATCGAGCGAGAACAAAAGACATCAAGATGAGCCGGTTTCGATGGCTGAATGACTCGATCGCTCAATGAGTCAATGGCTTAATGACTCAATCCCTGTTCACTCCGCCTGCTTCGTGATATTCAGCAGCACGCCCACGCACGCCAGCGTCACAAATAGCGACGACCCTCCATACGACACCAGCGGCAGCGGAATGCCTTTAGTCGGAATCATTCCCAGCACCACGCTGATGTTGATGAACGCCTGCAATACCACCATGCTGGTAATTCCAACTGCGAGATACCGGCCGAACATATCCTGCGTGCGCCAGGAAGCGCGCATTCCCCGCCACAGGAAAATTGCAAACAGTGTCACCACAAACAGCGCACCCACCAGCCCTAACTCTTCCGCGGTCACGGCAAAAATAAAATCCGTATGCGGCTCCGGCAAATAAAACAGCTTCTGCTTTCCTTCCATCAGCCCGGTTCCGGTAATGCCCCCCGTGCTCACCGCTATCAGCGACTGGATAATGTGGAACCCCGCCCGCTGCCGGTCGGCATAAGGATTCCAGAATGCCAGAATGCGGTCACGGCGAAAGCTGACGTGAAATATCAGAAAATACAGCGGTAGCAGCGACGCTCCGAACGCGTAGCCGAAATACTTCATCCGCATTCCGGCGACATAAAAAATACAGGCGGCGATGCAGGCGCAGGCGATGGCGGTGCCCAAGTCCGGCTGCAACACAATCAGTCCCAGAAAGACCAGCACCGGCGCCGCCGCAGGAAGCAGGGTGTTGCGCACATCGTCCATGCTCTTGCTGCGTCCTTCGAGAAAAAATGCGAGAAACAAAATCAGCACCGGCTTGGCCAGCTCCGAAGGCTGAAACGAAAAGCCTCCGGCATGAATCCAGCGATGCGTATTGTGCGAACGATCGAGAAAGAAAACCGAAATCAGCAGGAGTGTAGTAAACCCCATCAGCGAAAACACCAGCGCGGGATGCTTGTAGCGCCGGTAGTCAACCCGCATAGCCGCCGTCATCGCCGCCAAACCGGCCACTGCCCAAATCATCTGCTTCGACAAAAACGCATACGCCGATCCAAACCGCTCACGCGCCATCACCGCTGAGGCCGAAAACACCATCACCAGCCCCACGAACACCAGCAGCATGGTCACGGTAAACAACCAGCCATCGACACTCACCCGCTTCGCCATGGGAAATTCATTTCACCACGGCGCGCGGGAGCCGCGAAAAGAGAATTGTCGATTGTTGATTTTTGATTATTGATTATTTTGGTTCGAGACGATGAATCAGATTATTTCCGTTCGCGCCTGCCGAAGAAAAGCCCTCCCAGCGCGCCACCAAGGCCGCCCATGAGAACGAATAGAATCAGGGCAAAAAAGAAGAGGAAGATCATCATAACGGCCATCCCCGCCGGAGAGCGAAAGTAGTCGAACACGACCTGCGCCTGCGGATCGCTGGTGCGGGAAGCAGCTTGCTGGATGGCCTCCAGCATTTTGTTGCGGACTTGCTGTCCAGAATGCGAAGCGGCTACCACCACCGCTTCGATAATGGCCGCCATGCCAAACGAAAACAGACCGCTGACCGCTCCCATTTTCATTCCCGTCGAAGCCTTGATGGAAGCACCCGCTGCGCGCCGGCGATAAAGAACAACCGCCAGAAATCCCGCGCCCACCATGGCTAGAACGGGCACCATCAGGCCCAGACACATCAGCAGCGCCGCCGCCAGAGCCGCAATCGCACAAGCGGGCAAAGCGTCGTGCCAGCGTACAGCAAAAGATCCTGGTGACGGTTCTTGCAAACTTGAAGCGCTGGAGTGATCGTGCGCCGTATCCGCGACCGGCAGCGGCGCCGGCGGAACTTCGGCCATCGCCACGCGAATCTGCGGAGCGCCACAGTGCGAGCAGAAAGGCACGCCGTCTTCTACCGCCTGGCCGCATTTGTGACAAGGATGTTCCATGAAGATGAGCCGGATTGGAAGTGAGTATGACGGCCGGTTTTGAAAGTATCGCACGGCCCCGCGCCGAAGCAGAAGTGAGGAATGCTTCGGCATCACAGCTCTCGCTGGATTTGGGGTGAGTTAAATATCGCCGCGCTTGCCGCGCGTATACACATAAACAAGGGCGAAGGTCGTCCCTTTGCCGCCATCGCGTGGTTCAACGGCTACATCGTGCTGATTGTCTTCCGTTCCGACTTTCAACTCCGTAACCGGACCCGTGTTCTCGCTGTCACACGTCAGCGGCTTGTTCCTGGCATCGGAATCTTTGCCATCCTTGGAATCGTTGTCGCCATTGTTTATCTGAACATCGCCATGTTTTTGCTCATGGCATTCCAGGACCTTTCCATATCTCTTCAGCTTGTCGCGATAGAAATCGATCACCTTGCCGGGTGCGTCGTCAGAATCGTATTTGACCACGACCAGTTTGAAGCCAAAGGCTTCCGTCAGAAGCCCCAGATTTACCTTGTCGTCATCCCCATCCTTGTCCTTATCTCTCTCCTTGTCCTTGTCCTTGCTAAGGCGCGCCCCTGGATACAAAGGCAATCCCGCTTTGCGGGCATCGGCATCGTCGCCCAGGTGCAAGTCGCCGATAGTACTGCGAACATCGAAATTCTGATTCTTGCTGTCCGAATCCTGCGCAAATAAGCCCAAAGGCAACAGGAGCGCGATGACCGCCGCACTTACGAAATGACGAAGCATAAGTCTCCCCTTCAAATATGTCGCCTCAAATGTCCGAATCCTTGCCATGCGTGCGCACGTATACCAGCGAGAAGCTCGAACCTTTCCCCTGCGATTCCACCGCCACAATGTGCTGGTTTTCTTTGGTTCCCACTTTCAGTTCCACGTTGTTGCCGTGGCTGCTGTCGCAAGTGAGTTCGTGCGAGCCGCTGCTGGATTTATCCGGATAGCTCGTGTTCAAATCCAGACGCTTGGATGTGTGACATTCCAGAACATTGCCGTATTTCTTGAGCTGATCGCGATAGAAATCGATAAGCTTGTCGGGCGAGTCTTGCGACTCATATTCGAGCGCCACAACTTTCAGCCCATAACCGAAGCCGGAAATATTCACGTTCGCGCTCTTGTCGTCGCCGTTGGAATCTTTCTGCTTGAGATGAGCGCCGGGATAAACCGGCAGTCCGGTGTCGGACGCATCGGCATCGTTGCTGACGTGGATGCCGCCCACCGGAGTGTTGATGTCCACTTGCTTGTCTTGCCCATTGGCTTCCTTCTTGACGTTCACGCTGCAACCCGAAATCAGCATGGCTCCGATCAGCGCCGGAGGTAGCCACATGGAACTGGGAAACTTAATTCTGCTCATGATTCGACCTCATTGTCGTTCCTTGCTAATGATTCGTCTCCGGCTGGCAACCTGCAATGGCCGATCGAGGCCGGCGCCGCGCTGCGCAACGTTGGGGATGCTTACCGGCAAATGCCCGCGAATGGCGATCTCCCCAAACAGCGCCTTCACCGCGGCCACTTCTGAAACCGTCGCATTGGAAAACGTACACAGATAATTCTCGATCTTAGGAAAATCCGACGCAATATAGGGATTTCCCATGGCGACCACTACGGTCTTCGCCGCCGCATGGTCCAGCATCTGTTGCAACAGCGTCGCTGTGGGATCGGATGTTGTCACCGCATTTCCAACTCTCCCCGGAACCGGCACCGCGTAAACAGCCGCAATCACCGTCTGCGCGTGATCCACCGCCTTGAGCACGTCATCACTCATAGCCGCCGCGATGCGCGGATCGACATAAATTACGTGCGCGTCCGGCACGCGAGCACGCAACTCGCGGCTGAAAGCACGTCCGGCATCGGTTCGCACATCGTCGGAAAACAGCACAGCCACCACTTGGTTGTGCGTCTCCTCTTGTGTCATATACGGAAGCTTTGAGCCAACAGTTCCCTTATGTTTCAGAGGCAGGATTTTCCGATTGTCGCGAACCAGCGTGACGGCCTGATCGGCTACCTGCTGCCCAAAAGCCAGATTAGCCGGCTTGCCGACGACCTCCGCAAGCGCATTCACATCCACCAGCCGAGCCTTGTTCAGATCCAGGGAAGCCTTTGCTTTCAAAATCTTAAGGACGGAACGGTCGAGCCGCTCCTGCGATATTTCTCCCGAACGGACTGCCTGCACCATGGCGTTATAAGACGCGCCCAGATCCGCCGGAATCAGTAACAGGTCATTGCCCGCCTTGAATGCCTCAACCGCTGTCCGGCCGATGTCATTCATAAAAAGATGAGTGAGTCCCGCCATGTCGAGCGCATCCGTCACCACGATGCCATTGAAACCCAGTTGCTTTTCCAATAAATCAGAGACCACCAAAGGCGAAATCGTTGCCACGTGATTGGGATCAGAATCGAGCGCGGGAACGGTGACGTGAGCCACCATGATCGCGTCCACTCCCGCCTGAATCGCGCGGCGGAACGGCGGCAACTCCACCGAATCCAAATGCGCACGGTCAACTGTAACTTTGGCCACGCCAAGATGTGAGTCGGTCGCCGTGTCTCCATGGCCGGGAAAATGCTTCGCCGTGGCCAGCATCCCCGCTTCATGCGCACCCTTGATGTAGGCCGCCACCATGTCGCCAACCTGCGCCGGATCCTCTCCGAACGAACGCGTATTAATGATTGGGTTGGCCGGATTGGAGTTAACATCGGCATCGGGAAAGAAATTCCATTGAATTCCGATGGCGCGGGCTTCTTCGCCGGTAATGCGTCCGAACGTTTCCGCATCTTCGCTCTTGCCATCGCCGCCAAAAGCCATGGCGTGAGGAAAGACAGTAGTCCCCATCAGCCGCATCGACACGCCGCGTTCGAAATCCGCGGCAAAGAGAAGCGGCAATTTCGATTCCTGCTGCAATCTGTTCAGCAATTCTGCCGCCTCGTACGGCTCACTGCGCAGTAGCACCGGACCGTCGACATGGACCGTCATGGCGAAAGAGCCGACGTGATATTTCTGCATCTCGTCGAGCCATTGCAGGTATTCGGGATTTTCGACATTCAAAAAACTGGCCCGGCACCACACCATGAAGACCTGGCCGACTTTTTCTTCGACCGTAAGTTTGCGAAGGGTTTTTTCCGCCCACTTCTCGCCACCATGAGTGAGATGGATGGGTCCGGGCCGCTGGTGTTTCTCTTTGGCGAAAGCGCTGGCAAAAACAGCAAGCGTGAAAACGCTCAACAAAACGGAGGCACGAAACATGAACAGAACGATAGCAGAATCGCAAGCAGACTTCCTTCGTGTACCTTCGCGACCTTTGTAGTAGAAGACTGCGCAAATCAGCGTCGGTGTAGTCTCATAAATTATTGCGATGCTTTGGCGGCGAAGCCAACAGAAGTAATCGCCTCCTGCTGAATCGCCGCATCATTGCCGAAACCCTTGAGCCATTGCACCTCCGGCTCACGTCGAAACCAGGTCATCTGCCGCTTCGCATAATTTCTGTGCGCCTGCTGCGCAGACTGCACCGCCCGTTCGCGGGTCAGTTCTCCATGCAACAAATGAACCGCTTGCTTGTAACCGAGCGACGCCAGCGGCCCCGCCGCCGAACCATATCTCTGCAACAGCACTTGCGTCTCTTCCACGAGGCCCAGGCTAAACATATCTTGCGCTCGCCAATTAATGCGGTCATACAAAGCTTGTCGCTCGGGATCAAGCCCCAGCCGCAGAATGCGAAATCCCTGCAACCGATCTCGGCCTTTCTGCTGCCACAATTCTGACATTCTTCCCCGTGAAGCCACGCAGATTTCAATCGCCCGAACCAGCTTGGGCAAATCATTGGCGTGAATTTTTTCCGCGGCGGCCGCGTCGAGGCGGCTAAGAATCTTATGCAGATAACTTGATCCCCGCTCAGCCGCGAGTCCCCGCAATCGCTCGCGCAATTCTTCCGATCGCTGCGGGCCGGGAAACAACCCTTCCAGTAGCGCCCGCAAGTACAGACCCGTCCCGCCCACAATGATAGGTAAATGCCTTCGCGACTTGATTTCGATGAGAATTTCTCTCGCCCGGCGGGCATACTCCCCTGCAGTAACAAAACCGGTGGGATCGACGCAATCGAAAAGATGATGCGGAACGCGCTTACGTTCGGCAGAATTCGGTTTCGCCGTACCGATCTCAAACTCGCGGTACATGGCGACCGAATCGCAGTTGACGATCTCGCCTCCAAACCGTTCCGCCAGCGCCAGCGACAAGGCAGTCTTGCCGCTGCCGGTCGGGCCCAGAATCACCACCAGCAGAGGGTCATTCGCCGACGCCACGGTCAGCGCCAGCTCCAGTGAATATCGTGCCAGTAGCGAAGCAGCGTGAGCACAAGCAGAAAGAGAGCGATCAACAACAGGCCCGCGGTTTCCGTGGCGTAGATCGAGTGCCGGCGTTTGCTTGAGGAATCGTTTTGTCGCTGGAAGACGCGCACGCGAACATTGTAGCGCCAGCTCCGGTGCTAAACTACGGCGGCGTCATGGCATTTAAGAACGACAGTAAAATCGCCCGCTTCGGAATATTCGAACTTGACCTTGCCGCAGGCGAGTTGCACAGGAACGGAATAAAGCTCCGTTTGCAGGAGCAACCCTTTCAGGTGCTGGCTATGCTGCTGGAGCGCGCCGGGGATGTGGTAACGCGCGAAGAATTGCGCCGTAAATTATGGCCGTCCGATACCTTCGTCGACTTTGATCATAGCCTGAATACGGCAGTGAATAAGCTGCGCGAAGTCGCGGGAGATTCGGCGTCAAATCCGCGTTTCGTAGAAACTCTGGCCCGCCGGGGGTATCGATTCATCGCGCCGGTTCAAACTCTGGCCGTCAGCGAACTTCCATCCAAGGCTGTGTCCCAAGAATCCGAATCGGTTCGCTCCCGCGCTTCCGGCGTTCCCGTTCTGCATCCGGAACTCGATATTCCCATTCCTCATCGCGCAGTCACCCGCGGACTTTTTGCCCTGATCCAGTTGATGTACCTGATTTTCTATCTCGCCGCGCTATTTCGCATGCACGCTATTCAGGCGATTGCAGATTCATTTTTGCCGCAATGGGCCGCGCTGACTCTGGTCGCCGCAGTCATGGTCACCGCGGGCGTTGGCATTCCGCTGCGCTGTTATCTGATATCGGCGACGAGCTTCGACTACCAGCGCCTCGGCGAAAAATTTCGGAAAATCTTCCCGCTCATTCTCGCGCTCGATCAACTATGGGCTATCGCCCCCTTCTTGCTCATGCAAAAAATCGGACTGGGTGCGGCCTTCGCCGCCTGCGCGGCACTGCTCTACGTGCCCTTCTCCGAGCGCACGTTGATCCGCATGGCCTACCTCGCGCGCCCTTTGGATTAGCCTCGCGCTTCATGTAGGGACAGCCGCTCCTCGGCTGTCCGGGCAAACGAAGCTTGGCAGGTTTGAAAGCCCGCGAGGACTCCGGCACGAGCCGCTGCTACCATATCTCGTGCTCCCTCTACTGAGCGTAAGCGGACTCAACATAGAATTTCTCGCCAAGGCGATCCGCCCAACCACGCCCGCCAGCGCCGACTCGAAGAACTCCCCTCAGGCTTTGCTCGCCGTCCGCGACCTCAGTTTTTCCATCGCCGCCGGAGAAGTCCTCGGACTCGTCGGCGAATCCGGCTCCGGCAAGTCAATCACCTCTCTCGCCATCATGCGCCTGTTGCCGCCGCAAGCCCGCATCACTGGCGAGATTCTTTTCGCCCAAGACGGCGCTGCCTGCGATCTCGCAGCGCTCCCCGACGAATCCATGCGACGCCTTCGCGGTTCGCAACTCGCCATGATTTTTCAGGAACCGATGACCGCGCTCAATCCGGTCATGCGCGTGGGCGACCAAATCGCCGAAGCTGTGCTCGCGCATCATGCGATCAGCAGGAAAGAGGCCCGCCGGCGCGCCGTCGATGCCATGAACGACGTTGCCATTCCCGACGCCGCTCGCCGCGCCCGCGACTACCCGCATCAGCTTTCCGGCGGCATGCGCCAGCGCATCATGATCGCCATGGCCATCGTCAACCGGCCGCGCCTGCTGATCGCCGACGAACCCACCACCGCGCTCGACGTAACCATCCAGGCGCAAATCCTCGACCTGCTCGCCGGCTTGCGCGCCCGCTTCCGCCTGACCATGTTATTCATTTCGCACGATCTCGCCGTCGTCTCGCAAATCGCCGACCGCGTTGCTGTCATGTATGCCGGCAATCTTGTGGAACTCGGTGCCAAGCACGATATCTTCCAATCGCCGGCCCATCCCTACACGCGGGGCCTGTTAAAAGCCGTACCCGATCTCAAAACTGACCGCACTCATCCGCTGCAGACCATCGAAGGCACAGTCCCTCCACTGCACTCCATGCCGTCCGGCTGTGCATTTGAACCACGCTGCGAATACCGCGTGCCAGAATGCGCTCGTGCCCTGCCGCCGCTGGTTGAAGTCTCCGCAGGCCACTGGGCTCGCTGCCCGGTCGTCAATCCCTGAGTGAAAATTGCCTTTCCTCCGAATCTTCACGTCATCGTTTGTCCGGTCTTCGGAACAAAATCCCTTCAGCCGCTCTGTTCCCCGTATGCATGGGCTATAATCGCGAGTTTGTCCGGTGATCCTTGCGCATTCTTCTGATTAGCGATATTCACGCCAACCTCGAAGCCCTGGAAGCCTGCCTGGCCGCCGCTCCCGAGTTCGATGTTGTGGCGAACCTCGGCGATCTCGTAGGCTACGGAGCCAGCCCCAACGAAGTCACCGAGCGCTCCCGCGACTTGGGCAAGATTTTCGTGCGCGGCAACCACGACAAGGCCGCCACCGGATTGATGGACCTCGAAGACTTCAACCCCATGGCGGCGGCTGCGGCAAACTGGACCCGCGAGCATCTGACTCCGGAGAATCTGCAATGGCTGCGCGCGCTGCCCCAGGGGCCCATGCCTCTTGAAAGTGTTGCCAATGTGCAACTGGTGCATGGCTCGCCCGAGGATGAAGATGAATATCTGGTGTCGCTGCCGGATGCGATCTCGCGCTTGATCGTGCTCGATGTGCCCATCACCTTCTTCGGGCACACGCACCTGCAAGGAGGATTTTTCGCCAACGGCTCGGGTGCCGATGCCTTCCGGCCTGAGTACCGCACCGTCGGCCAGGCGGAAAACGTTCCCCTGCAGCTCAAAAAATCGGCGCGGTATCTGATTAATCCCGGCTCCGTCGGCCAGCCCCGCGACGGCGACTGGCGGGCCGCCTTCGCCCTCTACGACAGTGAAACCCACATCGTGCACTTCCACCGCACGCCCTATAACCTGAAAGCCGCGCAAGACCGCATCTTCGCCGCCCAACTTCCCCCGCGTCTGGCCACGCGCCTGGCTGCTGGCCGCTGAAACCACAGACGCACAATGGTCGGGAAAAATGGGAATGGGTGCCTGTGATCTATCAAGACGTTGTACCCACCGGAGACACGCGGCTGATGGGCGGAGCGTACCCGAGACTACCATGCGGACGGTGGAAGTTGTAATGCTCGAGCCAAGGCGAGAGCTGCTGATCGCGTTCCTCGGAGTTGAGGTAGTGGCGAACATAGGCCCACTCGCGCAGGGCGGTTTGGATAAAGCGTTCGGCCTTGCCGTTGGTGCGCGGAGTGTAGGGGCAGGTGAAGCGGTGCTGGATGCCGAGTTGGAGACAGGCGGCGCGGAAGTGGCGAGAGCGATAGCAGGAACCGTTGTCGGTGAGCAGGCGGCGAATGGAGATGCCGTGCTGGGCGTAGAAGGCGACGGCGGCGTGCAGAAAGGCGATGGCAGTTTCGGCTTGCTGGTTGGGCAGCATGCGGGAGAAGGCAAGGCGGGAGTGATCGTCGATGGCGACGTGCAGAGCCTGCCAGCCGGCGAACTGCGGGCGGCCGCGCCGGCGGCCATCGCCGCGAATGGAGACCTGCTGATAGCGGGTCATGCCCTTGATGTCGAGATGGAGCAGATCGCCGGGAGCGGGATGCTCGTAGCGCACGACGGGTGGGGCGGGATGGAGATGGCGCCAACGGTTGAGGTGAGCCCGCTGCAGAATGCGGCTGATGGTGGCGGGGCTGAGGCGAGTGGCTTGGGCGATCTGATAGGCGGGGCGGAGTTCGCGCCGCAGGGCAACGACCTGAGCGATCAACTCCGACGGGGTGCTGCGCGGGCTATGTCGCGGGCGGGAGGAACGATCCCGCAAGCCGGGCAGCCCCAGGGTGCGGTAGCGGCGGAGCCACTTGGCGGCGGTTTTTCGGCTGACGTTGAACGCGGCTGCAGCCGCGTTCAACGCCAGCCGATCGATCATGATTTTCTTGGCTAAAGCCTCTCGACTCCGAAAGGTAAGTCGGGCATTCTGGTGAAGGTCCATTCCATCTACTCCTGAGAAGCGGATTGGTCAGCACCATCAGCTTCTCCGGTTTGGAGCGAATGGACTATTCACTTACTGGGAACAACGTGTTGAAAGATCACAGGTGCCCCACGATAAGAACGAAGGCTGCGTCAACGGCAAAGCTCGGCGTTCAAACGCACGGATAACGAAACTGGTTTTGTCTCAGTGTCCTCCGCCCAGCTCCCTGACAATCCCGCCCACAAACTGCTTGGCATCGCCGAACAGCATCAACGTGCGGTCGAGGTAATACAGCGGATTGTCGATGCCGGCGAATCCAGGATTCATGCTGCGCTTGATCACCATGACAGTATGGGCTTTATCCACATCGAGGATGGGCATGCCGAAGATGGGACTCGATTGATCGGTTCGCGCAGCGGGATTGGTCACGTCGTTGGCGCCGATGATCAAGGCCACGTCAGTCTGCGGGAAGTCGCCGTTGATTTCGTCCATTTCGATCAGCCGATCGTAAGGAATATCGGCTTCGGCCAGCAGCACATTCATATGGCCGGGCATGCGTCCCGCGACGGGATGAATGGCGAATCGAACTTCCACTCCCTTCTTGGTGAGCACGTCATAAAGTTCGCGAACTTTATGCTGCGCCTGCGCCACCGCCATGCCATAACCGGGGACGATCACAACTTTATTTGCCGCTGACAGAATCGATGCCGCTTCTTCCGGCGTGGCACTGCGCACCGGCCTGGCCTCCTGCGCGCCGGCAGCCGAAACCTGCACCTGGCCAAACGCTCCGAACATCACGTTGCTGAAGGAGCGATTCATGGCCTTGCACATGATCACCGACAGAACGAAGCCGGAAGATCCATCCAGTGCGCCCGCCACGACCAGCACCTTGCTATTCAGAACGAATCCCAGCAACGCCGCCGAAAAACCGGCGTAGGAATTCAGCAGCGAGATAACCGTGGGCATGTCGGCCCCGCCAATGGGAGTGACCAGCAGCGCGCCAAAAATCAGCGCCACAAACACCATGACCGGAAACAACACTGCGTGCGCGGGATTCACCACCAACGCAACCGCCAGCCCAAGAGCTCCCGCCAAAACCGAAAGGCTGACGATATTCTGCCCGCGATAAACGATCGGTCGCTGCGGCAAAAATTCCTGAAGTTTTCCCGCGGCAATAAGGCTGCCGGTAAACGTGAGCGATCCGATGATGACTTCCAGCGCGATCTCGCCCATCTGAAAGCGCGTGACCGGCGCAGTGCCCACGTAATATTCGGCAATGCCAATCAGGGCCGCCGAAAGCGCGCCCAGAGCATGGCTCACGGCGGTTCGCTGCGGCACCGCCGTCATGTGCACCATGCCCAGCGGAATGCCCACTCCGGCGCCGGCAATCAGGGTGACGACGACCCACTTGTACTGCACCAGTTCGGGATTAAACAGCGTGGCGATGACCGCCAGGGCCGCGCCAATTTCTCCCGCTAGGACACCCCAGCGCGCGCTGGCCGGCGAACTCAGGAACTTAAGCGAAAGAATGAAGAGAACGACCGCGGCAATGTAGGCGAAGTCGAGATACTGCTGAAGGCCCAGCTCGTTCATGGTCGTTTCGGCCTGCCGGATTTAAACATGCGCAGCATGCGGTCGGTAATCAGGAATCCGCCCACCATATTGCTGAACGATGCGGCCACCGCAATTGCGCCCAGCACCGTGGTAAGCCGCGTCTCATGCCGCCCCGCAATGATGATGGCCGCCACCACCACGATCGCATCGAGCGCGTTGGTCAGCGACATGAGTGGCGTATGCAGCAGCGGAGAAACGCGCCTGATTACCTCAAACCCGACGAACCCCGCCAGAATAAAAACGTAAAGATTAGAAATGAAATCCGCGGGCATGATTAGCTCCTTAGCTTTCTTTCATTGTGCGACGGCGAGCGCCGGCAACTTGAAAAACTCACGGACGCGCGGGTTCACGATTTCTCCTCCATTCGTGACCATGGTCTCGCGAATAATTTCATCCTGCATATTCAATTGCAGCTTGCCCTCTTTCACCATGTACAACAAAAATGTAGAAATATTCCGCGCGTACATCTGGCTCGCGTGATAGGGAACGCTGCTGGCCAGATTAATCGCCCCGATGATCGTCACTCCGTTCGTCTGCACCGTCTCGCCCGTTCGCGTGAGTTCGCAATTCCCGCCGCGCTCGGAGGCCAGATCGACAATCACCGACCCCGGCGCCATCCCTTTCACCATCTCCGCCGTAATCAGTACTGGCGACTTCTTCCCCGGAATCACCGCCGCCGTAATCACCACATCGCTTTCCGCAACTACGCGGGTCAACAGCTCGCGCTGCCGCGCATAAAAGTTCTCGTCCTGCGCCGTGCCGTACCCGCGAGCATCCTGCGCGTTCTGCGCTTCAATTGGCAACTCGACGAACCGTCCGCCCAGGCTTTGCACCTGCTCCTTCGCCGCCGGACGCATGTCATATGCCGAAGCAACCGCGCCCAACCGTCGCGCCGTCGCAATCGCTTGCAGTCCCGCAACTCCCGCCCCAATCACAAACACCCGCGCCGGAGTAATCGTCCCCGCCGCAGTAGTCAGCATGGGAAAGACGCGAGGCGAAGTCTCCGCCGCAATCAGCACCGCTTTATAGCCGCAGATGGTTCCCATGGACGAAAGCGCGTCCATGCTCTGTGCGCGCGTGGTGCGCGGCACGAGTTCCACCGAGAACGAAGTCACCCCCGCCGCAGCGATTTCCTGCACCACCTCCGCCGATCCAAAGGGCCGCAGAAATCCAATCAGAACCTGGCCGCGCCGCAGAAGCGGAAGGTCGGCCTTCCCCGTCGCGTCGTTGGAACCGTAGGCCAGAACCTGAACCACAATGTCAGCCGCCGCAAACACAGCCCTGCGGTCGGCGGTCTTCGCCCCTTTATCCTCGTAGGCGGAATCTGGATATCCCGCCTGCTCCCCAGCCCCACTTTCGATCATGACCTCCAGCCCAGCCTTGGCCAGGCTCGCAACCACTGCGGGTACCAGCGCCACCCGCCGCTCTCCCGGATAACTCTCTTTGGGCACTCCAACGATCAAGCTTCTTCGTCCTTTCCCGGGCCTCGCACACCCGGCAACTGGAGAACGGTAGATAGTAACAGAGTGGCCCAACTGGCCCATACGGGCAATTGACCTTAGACGGATTTCACGATAAAGTCCGGTCAGCGTTGTCGTTGTCAGGTTCTGCTGTTGTCGTAAGTTACGAGGTTCTGTGGAATCTTCAACCAGCCTTGGCAAGGCTGAGCAGATTTGTTTGCAGATTTGTTTGCAGATTTATGTGCAGAAGTTTGCACTTTTTCTGCTCTTTGTTCTTGCCCTTGCCGCCAGTCCGTTCGCTGCCGCCCAAGCGGCCAGCACGTCTACGCTTCGTTCCGCCTCGCGAACCCCCGGGTTCACTCCGCAAAAACGTGTCGGCCTCAGCATCGGCGATCAGTGGGAGCCCGCCATCACCGCCGATGGCCGCGGCCACGTCTACATTCTTTATCCGCAATATGGCCCCGTATCCGGATGCCACTTTTGTACGGCTCCGACCATCGTGCTTTCCACCAGCAACGACAACGGAATTTCCTGGGAGCCTTCGCGCGCCATACTTCAGCTCCCGACCGGCCAGTTCGACCCGCAAATCGTCGTCGATCCCGCGGATCGGCAAACTCTTTACGCTTCCTGGTTGCAAAACAATAAGCGGGACATCGTTGTAGCTCGGTCGCAGGACTTTGGACGTAGCTGGTCGTTTTCGGTCGCGGAGCACTCGGACGACGATACCGACAAGCCCGTGCTGGCGGTGCGTGGCCCCGATGTTTATGTAGGCTTCAATCACGACGAAAAATTCTACGTGGCCGCTTCGCACGACGCCGGGCAGACCTTTACGGCAGTAATCGCCAATCCGAATGCCGAGCCGGGTTCGTCGCTAGGCGGCGGCGGAACAGTGGATGCCGCGGGCAATGTTTTCTTCGGCTGGACGGCCTACGCGCGGCGCGATATCGATACCCATCCGGTAAGCGTGTTTATAGGCCGCTCCGTTGACGGCGGGCGAACCTGGACCGACACTTTACTGGATGTTTCCGGCGCGCCTCCGGACTGCGAAGCCGAAGGCTGCGAAACCGGATTCCTGGGAGCGCAAATCGCGCTCGCCTCCGATAGCGCAGGCACGATCTATGCGCTGTGGAATGCCGGCAGCAACAACGGCGGCGCAGAGCGCATTTACTTTTCTTCCTCCACCACCGCAGGCGCAAGCTGGACCGCTAGAACCGATGTATCGAGTGCCGACCCGTCGGTGGAACATTGCTTCCCCGCAATCACGGCAGGCGACGGCGGCGATGTTCGCATCGCATGGATGGACGCGCGCGCCACCGACCCGGCCGGCCACCGCCTGTGGAACACTTTCTATCGCACCTCAACCAACGGCGGCGCAACCTGGTCCGCTGAGAACCAACTTTCCAGTCCGGCCCACGGCTACGACTACATCCTGCAAAACGGCTTCCGCTTTCCCTTCGGAGATTATTTCGGACTCGCCATCGATGCCCTGGGAACAACCCACGCCGTCTGGGGCGAAGGCCAAAACTTCAAGTCTCCCGGATCGATCTGGTATGTAAGGGGACGCTAGCAAACATTTAGCAGCGACAATTCCGACCTAATACGTTCTACGTTACCAACTGACTTAAGGCTCCCCACTCCCCAATTCTCCTTTACCCGCGTACCAGAACATGCTAAACAACAGAACGAACTGGAAGAGCCACATGAGCTTCTACTCTGCGGAGGCGGGCGCACCCATCTTTAGCGACATCGCAAACTGCCAGTTGCAACAAATCAGTTGGGTGATCCCGGACGCGGCCTGGTCGGATCATCCAAACAGCAGTCTCGGCGTCTCCCTCGGTCCCTACTGGGTCGCCAATATCGTCGATGCCATTGGCAATAGCTACGGGGGCAGCGGCTATGCCTGCGACTACTGGGGCAATGTGGCACCCAGTGGATCGAGCGCTCGAAAGCCAACAGCGATCTTCATTGTTTGGGACGACTGGGGCGGCTTCTACGACCATGTCGCCCCCCAAAATGCGTACATAGGCGGTGGAAGTGAGCAGAACGGCTTTACTTGCACCAAGGCCCCTAACAACTGGGGCTGTGGCTACACCTACGGCTTCCGAGTGCCGCTCCTCGTTGTGTCTGAATACACGGGAACTCAGTCCGGCAGCGACTATACCGGTTATATTTCCGGTGCATGTGGCTCGTCCTGCACCAATAACAAGTCCCCCTACCAGCACGATTTCGGCAGCATCCTGGCGTTCACCGAATATAACTTCGGGCTCACAAACATTGATCAGAGTGGCAACAAGGGATATGCCGATTACAATGCGCCGGATAACGTAGCACCGAATATCCCGCTATCGGAATTCTTCTCCTTGGATACGGCATCGAACTCGACGGGGCGGCCGTTCTTTCAGATTCCCGTTTCAAACTTTCCCGCAACCTTCTTTACGAACTACTATGCCACGCACAATGCGACGCCGACGGGTCCCGACCCGGACTAAATGCGACATATGCTCTGGCCCGACCTCGCAGCCTGGGAAGAGCCGCAGCACTCATCGAAGAGAGAGGGGTGCCACATGAAGCTCGACACGACGATCGCCTCGCTAATCACACTACTGGTGTTTGCATTGCCCACGTCAGGTCAAGGCCTCAAGCTCAAGGTTCTGCACAATTTCGGCTCCAGCGATGACGGAAACGTCCCCTCGGGCCCGCTCCTGCTCGATCCTCACGGCAACCTCTACGGCGTCACTGGAGGCGGTCCAGGGACGTCTGGGAACGGGGTCGTATTTGACCTGATCCCGCAGTCAGACGGCAGCTGGCATGAGAATATTCTCCACAGCTTTGGAGCACACAGCGACGGAGCATACCCTTTTGGGGGGCTGCTCATGAGCGGCAAGGGCAACCTCTACGGCACCGTGAGCGGCTACTTAAGCTACGCAGTCGGCGGGGTGTTTGCGCTGAGCCCAGCGTCCGGCGGCTGGAGCAACAGCCTCCCATACGCCGTTTACTCCGGCCCAGGCCTACTGTTCGATAAAGCGGGGAACCTTTACGGCTCAATGGGCGGTGGAAACAGCAGTTTTGGCGCAATCGGAGAACTGTCGCCCGGCTCCGGCTCCTGGACCTACACCCAACTCTACGGCTTCTGCGGTTCAGACGGTTGCCCCGGCGGCTACGCTCCTCTCGCGCCGCCACTCTGGGACACTCATGGCAACCTGTGGGGCACGATGGCTTTCGGAGGTATCACGCAATCTCCCTGTACTTTTTCCGACGGATGTGGTGTCGTCTACGAAATGACGCCCAACGGCGATGGCACGTGGGCCTACAATATCATTCATCAGTTCGCTTCCTCCTCCACAGACGGCCAATTCCCCGGCGGCGGCCTGGTCATGGACGCCTCCGGAAACTTCTATGGCGGGACGACGGAAGGAGGCACATCCAACCTCGGCACCATCTTTAAATTCTCCAACGTGGGGGGCGCGTGGCAGGAAAAAATCATTTATGAGTTCTCAAGCTGCAAGCTGGGATGCGGAGTCGAAGGCACGCTGGCGCGGGACAAATCGGGCAATCTCTATGGCACAGCGAACGGTGGACCGGGCGACTGTGGACTCTCTTGCGGCGTCGTCTTTAAGCTCGCTCCGCAAGCCAACGGCTCCTGGAAATACACTGTGCTTTACAACCTGACCAAAGCAACTGGCGGCGTTGAGCTTTACGGCGTTATCCTCGACGGCAACGGAAACCTGTTCGGCGTAACCGGCAGCGGCGGCGCCTACGGCGCCGGCACCGCCTTCGAATTGACGCCGTAGCCCGAAGAGAGAGCGCTTTGGGCCCGGCCCTCCCCGGACCTTCGCCTCTTCACTCCAACTGCAATCCGCCCGTAAGTTCCGCTAGCCGCGAAATCTGCCGATCCGCGCACCATCTTCCCAGTTCATCCACAATCTTTTCCGTAGCGCATGGATCCCAATAGCTGGCGGTGCCGATCTGCACTGCCGCCGCGCCAGCCAGCATAAATTCGACCACGTCTGCGGCTTTGGAAATTCCGCCCATGCCAATCACCGGAATTCTTACCGCGTGCGCGGCATCGTAGACCATGCGCAACGCAATCGGCTTGATCGCCGGCCCAGAAAGACCGGCCGTGACGTTGGCGATGCGCGGCTTGCGCGTCTCCGGATCGATGGCCATCGCCACAAAAGTGTTCACCAGCGAAAGCGCATCGGCGCCCGCTTCCTGCGCCACATAAGCCATCTGCGCGATGCTGGTGACGTTGGGCGAAAGCTTCACGATAAGAGGACGCTGCGCCACGCGCCGCGCCAGCGTCACCAATTCATCGAGCGAACGCGGATCGCTGCCAAATTGTAGCCCCCCATGAGCGGTGTTAGGACAGGAAACATTTAACTCGTAAGCTGCAATGCCTTCGCCTTCGTTGAGAATTTGTATCGTGCGCTCATAGTCTTCGCGCGAGTAGCCGAAGACGTTGGCGAAAACCACAATGTTTTTCAACTGCCGCAGCCGCGGCAACTTCTCTTCGAGAAAAGCCTGCGCGCCAATATTCTGCAATCCAATGGCGTTGAGCATGCCCGCGGCGGTTTCCCACAGCCGTGGCGGAGGGTTGCCGGTCATCGGCTCGCGCGAAAGGCCTTTCACCACGAACCCGCCCAGCTTGCCCAGATGAACGACATCCTCGAATTCCACGCCGTAACCAAACGTGCCGCTGGCCGCGATGACCGGATTCTTCAACTGAATGCCGGCGAAGCTCACACTGAGATCGGGAGCGGGATTTCCGGTGGCAACTTTCACGGTCATGGCTGGCCCGCCGCGGAATTGTGATGAGCAGGCGCGAGAGCCTCAGTGAGCACCCGGCCCACGGAATGAGTTGGAGCATTGATGCCAAGCAGCGAAGCCAGCGTGGGCGCAAGGTCCACAGGTTCCGACGCCATGCGATAGGTTCCCGCTTCGAAGGGCAATCCATACAGCAACAGCGGCACATGAGTGTCGTAGGAATAAGGCGTCGCATGATCGGTGCCTTTCACTGATCCGACTGTGTAAATATCCGGAATTCCCATCACGTACCAGCCTCCCTCGGGAGAATAACTGTTGCGATATTTATTTCCCAGCGCGGTGTTGGGGATTTGATCTTCGGCCAGTTGCAACTTGGTGTAGAAGCCGCGCAGGCCGGCCTGCTCCAGGCCTTCGCCCACAGCCATCTCGGCATCTTTTTCCTTCACATGCAACGCCTTGAACGCATCATTGTTAAGCCATGCCAAAGGATATTCGAGCTTTACGAAGTTACCCGCGTGGCCGGGAGAAAACTTTGCCGTCAACTCCGCATTCATCTCAGCATCGAGATTGGCCGAATCGAGATTGGCCGCGGGAATGCGCAATTTTTTCGCCGCCTCCGGCAAAGCGGAAACTCCGTGGTCCGCCGAAAGTGCAATCCAAACATTGGCCAATCCAATCTGGTGTCCCAGAAAATTAAAGAAGTCCGCCAGTTCGCGATCCAGCGCCAGCGCCATCTCCTCCATCTCCGGCGAGTCTGGCCCAACCTGGTGACCAAGAATATCGTTCGCCGAAAGGCTGATGGAAAGCAGGTCGGTATCCGGTCCCAAGCCCACGTTCTCATACACCATCAGTTCCTTGGCAAACTCGAACTCGTACTCATTGGCAAACGGGGTCGGCCCGATTACCTCATAGAAACCGGCGTCGCTCCCGTCTTTGCTCTTGCGATGCGCAGTCGAGCGCAGCGTCTGGCCCTGCGCATCGCGCCACTGTCGGTCCCAATATTTCGCCGCGCGGTTGGAAGCGTTGAAATCATGCGCCCACTTGGGCAAGTCGTTCATGTAATAAGTCGAAGTAATCCAAGCTCCGCTCTTCGGTTCGATCCAATAAGCCGCATCCGCCGCGAAACCCGCCTGGCAAGACCGCAGCGCGATCTTTCAGCGATACGGCAAACACTCGCGACTTGCCTTGCGTCGCCAGTTTCATCTCGTCCCCGAGCGTGTCCGCCAAGAGATCGTGCGGAGACGCTCCCGGCTTTTCTCCCGGCGACGCCACCACGATTTTCGTGTTATCATCTTCGACGACGGCAACTAATGGCCGTCTTTGAAATCCCACCATTCGTTGGCGACAATGCCGTGGCCGTTGCTGTAAGCGCCGGTGAACAGCGTGGCATGCCCGGGAGCGGTGCGCGTGTTGGCGTAATCGTAATTGCAATTGGCGAAATTACGCGCCGTGATCGAGCAGAAGAGCGAAATCCGCCTTCGCCGAACTGATCGCGATAGCGTTCCAGATAATCGCCGCGAAACTGGTCGATGACGATCACCACTATCAGCCTGGGCCGGCCATTGTAGGCGGAGGCCAACGTGGGACCAGGGAAACCGATTATCGCCAGCCATAGCAGCGCGGCAACCAGCGCGGAGGCAGACCTAGGGGACGATCTCATTGCGAAGGTAGTTTACACAGGCGAACCGCCTCCACCAAAAGCTGGATTCCAACGCCGAGGACGGAGAAGCCGCCGCTTCTATCCCGCCGCTTCTATCCCGCAAGTGCATTTTTCGGCCCTTTTCCGATAAAGTAGTGGCTTCCCATGCTTGATCTGAATTTCGTTCGTGACAATCTGCCTCGGTAGAAGAAATGCTGCGCCAGCGCGGCATGGATCCCGCTGCCGTTCTCAAAGACTTCCACGACGTCGACACCCGCCGCCGCCACGCCATTACCGAAGCCGAGACCATGAAGGCGCAGCGCAACAACGCCTCGGAAGATATTGCGAAATTAAAGAAGGCCGGCCAGGACGCCAGTACCGCCATGGCCGAAACCAAAGAACTCCGCGAGCGGATTCAGGAGCGGGAAAAAGCGGCGAACGATCTTGACGAACGTTTGCGGGAAATTCTATCCGGTATCCCCAACTTTCCGCATGCAGCGTGCCAACAGGCCGCAGTGCGGAAGACAACGTTGAAGTGCGCCGCTGGGGCCACCCGCCGTCTTTCGATTTCGCCCCCAAGCCGCACTGGGAACTCGGCGAGCAATTGGGCGTCCTCGACCTTGAGCGCGCCGTCAAGCTCACTGGCGCCCGCTTTGCCGTCTATTGGGATCTGGGCGCAAAACTGGAGCGAGCCCTCGCCAACTTTATGCTCGACTTGCACACGCGCGAGCACGGCTACACCGAAGTTCTGCCGCCGTATCTCGTGAACACAGAGTCAATGTATGGCACCGGCCAGCTGCCCAAATTTGCCGACGACCTGTTCCGCGTGCCACACGGCGAGAAAGATCTGTGGCTCATTTCAACAGCCGAAGTTCCCGTAACCAATCTCTACCGCGACGAAATTCTCGACCCCGCGCGGCTCCCAATCTCGCTCACCGCCTACACTCCCTGTTTCCGCAGTGAAGCCGGTTCTTACGGAAAAGACGTTCGCGGCATCATTCGCCAGCACCAATTTCAAAAAGTGGAACTGGTGAAGTTTGCGCGTCCGGAAAATTCCTATGACGAACACGAAAAGCTGACCCACGACGCCGAAAATGTCCTGCAAAAACTTGGGTTACATTATCGCGTGATGGCTCTGTCTACCGGCGACATGAGCGCAGCGTCGGCGAAAACCTACGACATCGAAGTCTGGCTACCGGGGCAGCAACTGTTTCGCGAGATTTCATCGTGCTCCAATTTCGAGACCTATCAGGCGCGCCGCGCCAACATCCGCTACAAGCCCGAAGGCAAGAACAAAACCGAGTTCGTACACACGTTAAACGGCAGCGCCCTGGCGGTGGGCAGAACATGGGTTGCGATTGTAGAAAACTACCAGCAGCCAGACGGCAGCGTCATCATTCCAGAAGTCCTGCGCCCCTATATTGGCGCGGAGAAAATAACGAAACGAAGCTAGGAGCAGTGAGCTCAAGGCTCGACGCTCAAAGCTCGCTGCTGAATTGCTAATCCAAGGAGCAATCGCTAGACTTGCAAAGAGCGCAAATCAGCAGCGTGGCGAGCGCGCCTTCCCTGTCCATGAACGCCGTTTGGCGCACAATTCGCAATTACGTTTTGTGGTCGTATGAGCGCGGCACCCTCCACTACGACATCATGGTGACGATCATCCTGATCTTCATCTTCTTCTCGCCCTACTGGATCAACTTCAACGACAAACCCCGGCCGCTCAAAACGCATCCGACCGATGTAGTCGTCACCCCCGACGCGCAAGGCCGCCTGCTCTACCAGATTGAAGCTGCGGCCATTTCTGCCGGAGACGACGCATCAATGCGTGCCCAATTGTTGACTTTGATCGAGCCGATTTCCGGCCACGTTTCCATCGTGAGTTACGAACCCGTCACCGACCGCGGCGGCCGCGTGCAGAGTTATAAAGTTCTGGTGCAAAGGCAGTAGCAGCGTCGAAAGCAGTTTGATCGAAAAGTGTAATCGCCGAAAGCGCAATCTGATTCGAAGCGCGATCGGACCGAGCAACGATGAGAACTTTTTTGTTCATTGCCGTGGCTGTTACGACTTTCTGCGGTTCTCTGCCCCTGATTCCACGAGCAACGGCGCCGCAAGCCGCGTCCACCTCCGGCAGTCTGGACTCCGTCCTCCAAAAAGTGGACTCCGCCGCGGCCAGCTTTCGCAGCATCCAAGCCGATTTTGAATGGGACCAATATCAGAAAGTTGTCGACGAAACTGACGTGCAGAAGGGAACCATTTATTTTCGCCGCTCCGGCCAGCAAATCGAAATGATGGCCCACGTAAAAGATCCAGACCAGAAATATGTTCTCTACAAAAATGGCAAGCTCGAGGTATACCAGCCCAAGATCGAACAGCTCATCGTTCACGACGCGGGAAATGATCGCAGCGAAATCGAAAGCTACCTGGTGCTCGGCTTCGGCGGCACTGGCCAGGACCTGAAAAAGCAATTCGACGTCACCTATGGCGGCCAAGACACGGTGGACGGAATCGCAACTGCTAAGCTCAATCTGGTTCCCAAATCGGAAAAAGTCAGGAACACGTTTAACCAAATTATCTTGTGGATCGACTTGGCCCGCGGCATCTCGTTGCAGCAAAAATTCATCAGCCCCCAGGGAGACTATCGCCTCGTGAAGTATTCCAACTTCCGCAATGAAAAACTTGGCAACGACATTTTCCAGATCAAGACCTCGGGGAAGACCCAGACCATCACTCGCTAAACGCTAACTAATTGAATTTAAAAGGCAAGAATCTGGGATGAGATTTGCGGCCGGGGCGCTATACTGACTTTTAGCTCCTCAGGTTCATTTCATGGCCAAGGTTTTCACAATCATCGCCCCTCCGAAATTGGGAGCCAAGCGCAGAGAACGCACCTCAGACCCTCGCTACGTAGACGGACAAAGGCTGTTGGTCGAAGCCATGAAGTATCTGGCGCAAGCCGATCCGGTCAAAAACCGCCCCGCCATCGAACTGCTCTCCGAGCATGTCCGCACCCGCTTCCGCATGAGCGACTCGCCATTGAGCTGACAGGCTCCCAGTCTTAAGACTCCAATCTGCGAAAATTTCGCGGTGACATCCAACACCGCAATTTTCAAAACGCAAATCTTAGCGAGAACTGCATCACTCGCGGCGTGGTCAAAGTGCGCTGGAAGGTGCCAAAGCCCGTGGCGTCAACCAGATCTTCATTCGACAGCGCATTAGCGGCGTCAAATCGCACTGAGTTGGTGACGTTGAAAACTTCCCACGAAAACCTGACCAGCCTGGCTTCGGTAAAGTTCCATACCTTGCTCAACCCGCCATCGATATCGAAAAATCCGGGACCCCGGAAGTTATTCCGCTGCCCAGCTTCTCCGGGATAAGTATCGCGAAAGATCACCGGTCCGCTGGGCGTGTAAGGGCAAGTACATTCGGCGGCAATCGTGTCCGCGTTCTTAAAGACGTCAGGGTTGCCGCTGGAATTGATGAAAACGCCGGTCTTCGGCTTCGGCCCCACCAGGAACGATGTGCCGTTGAGCTCGAAGTCGGTCGACCATCCCGTGCCGGCGAAAACGCTGAAGGGGAAACCGCTCGTCCAGCGGCCCAGGCCGCTCACTCCCCAACCCCCGAAAACCGCATTCATAAAGCCGTGAGCTGAACTCCAGTGCCTGCCTTTGCCGTAAGGGACATCCCAGATCCAGTTGGCGTTGATCTGGTGCGTGGTGTCAAAGTCGGAAACCGCGCGCCACAAATCCGGTTCGAACGCATTAATCGCCTGGTCGTTATAAGCAACTCCCCCCGCGGCTTCGAATGAATTGACCCGTTCGGCGTTCGAACTTTCATCAATGGATTTGGAATAGACGTAATTCAAATCAAACTGGAAGCCCGCAACCATGGCGTGGCGCAGCGTCACCTGCAGCGCGTTGTAGTTGCTGTTGCTTCTCGTCTGCCACGCGTAGAGCGAGGAAAACTGGTCCTGATAGTACTGGAACGGCGTCGTGCCGCTCGCGCCTGCGCAGGCGGGATAACAGAATGCATCCGCGATCTCCAGTGCGGTCGTTTCGTTGCCCGCGAAACAATAGTATTCGTCGTACATATTCTGAGTAGCAGTCAGAGATGCGTTCGCCGAATAAGTGCCTTGCGGCGAACACGGAGCGGTCCCTGTTGCGTTTCCCGAAAGCAGGTTTGCTCCCGCCGCCGCGGGAAACAGGTCCTGCCAATACGCAATCGGCTTGACACTGGTAATAGGTGTCTGCGCCGCCGACATCTTGGCAAACTGCTGCGCCGCCTGGAAATACGATGTATGGCTCTTGGGGTCAACCAGGCTGAGCGGTTCGGCCAGATCCACTTCCTGCAACAGATGACGGCCAAGACGCCCGGTATAAGTCGTTTCCAGAACAAAACTGTGCGGCAACTCGCGCGTAATCGAGAAATCAATGACCTGCGAATACGGAGTCTTCAGTTTGTCATCGATACCCCACGCAATCGCCAAGCCATAGGTATCCGGATTGTTCGGAGGCGTGTAAGGAAAACCGCTGGGTGAAGGCGCAATCTCGCTGGCTGGAAGATTATTCAAGCCCAGCAAACCGGTGTAGCGCGGGGAGTCATCCACGGTGCTGACGCCCGCCGGATTGCTGAAGGTCGAAGTCAATCCCCAGGAACCGTTACGGTCGAAAGTATTGACCACGCCTTCACCAAAATGATCGTAGTAAATGCCGTAGCCGGCCCGAACGGAACTCTTGCCCGCATCTCCGAAAACTTTGTGCCAGAAGCCGTCGGCGGCGTGAGGTGAGTAAGCCACGGCAAATCTCGGCGCCACATTCTTGTAATCCCAATCCCAATAAGGTTTGCCGCCATTAGCCTGCCCTGAAAGATTGAAAGTTAGATCGGGCTGGACGGTCTGGCCTTGCAGCGCATTCTGCCAGCGGTTGGTGAACCACTGATTCATATCTGCCGTAGGCGCGACCTGATTTCCCGTGTTCTCAAACGGAGGTTGCAAGAGCGAATAACGCAGCCCGTAGGTCACGACCAGATCGGGGGTGACGTTCCACTTATCCTGCACGTACATCTCTCCTTCAAAATTCTGGAAGTGGCGCGGAACCAGCTCTCCGTTCGGAATCTGCTGTCCGAACTTGTTCTGATTGGCCTCGGTGAAAACTTCGCTGATAATGCCGGCAGCATCCATAGCCGCAAAGCTGTATGAAGTTCCGAAAGAGTTAGTGACCAGTGGATAGTTCGGATTGATGGAAGGATCGAGACTGACCCCCTCGTTGGCAATGAACGAAGGATCCAGCCAGTAAAGATTCGAGTCGCCATACGAGATGTTGTCTGCGTTCGATTGCCGATTGTTATGAATCAGACGCCAGTTGGTGCCGAATTCAATGGTGTGCTTGCCCTTGGTCCAGGCGATATCGTCAATAAAATTGTGTACCGGGACGTTGGTCAGAATCGTCGAACTTGCCAGGCCCTGGGTATCGTCCAGGCCGCGAAATGTAACGAAGTCTTGATTGTTGATGCCTCCAGTTCCCTCACCTTGTCGAATAAAAGCGTAGCGGAAATTGTTAATCAGGTTATTGCCGATCAAAGCCGTGTATCCAGCCGCGATTCCCTTGCTGTTGTTGGTGAGATACGAAAAAGGCGCCTGACCGGGAAACTGCGGCGGTTGCGACTCGTGGTCATTCTGCAGATTGCCGCGCACAAACATCGATTGGCTGCCACTGGCGTTGATTTTGTAATCGAGCTTGACAATGTAAGTATCGTGTTTAACCGGATCTTTGCCGGGGAAGGTATACGCAGCCGTATTCAGCAGGTCGCCTTCGCTGCCGGAATTAGGCAACGGGTATTTATTGAACAGCGCATTCGGATTGGCTCCTCCAATATTGGTGAGCAGCCCGTTATCGCCCGGCCCTTGCGGGTTTCCCGGCGTGGGTGGGCAGGTGCCGTTGGAGAGGCAGCCGGTGGCCGTATTATTGTCCAAAGACGCAACCCCAGCCGGCGTCAGCGTGGCCACATAATACGGAGCGAACGTGGGATTGGTCGCAACCGAGAAGTTTGCGTTACTTCCCACCACACAGTTCGGATCGCTGCTGGGATCACAAAGATACTGCAGGAATCCATCGCGCAGACTCTGCGTAGGCACCTCGCGGGTGGTTTGCACCGTGTCCGCCGTGCGCTGGCCCTCATAGGCGACGAAATAGAAAAGCCGGTCTTTCTTGATCGGCCCTCCGTTCGTTCCGCCAAAAGTATTGCGCAGAATGAATCCCGGAGTGTTGGGCATTCCGGCCTGAAGTTCCGCCTGCTTGTTGAACCAGTCGTTGGCTACGGTGAAGTTAGGCCGGTAGTATTCGTAGAGTGACCCGTGGATCTGGTTGGTGCCGCTCTTCGTCACCAGGTTGACCTGCGCGCCCGACGACCGGCCGGAAGCGGCATCGTAATTCCCTGTCGTAACTCGGAACTCCTGCAAGGAGTCGAGCGTGGTGCGCATCGCGCCTTCAAACGCGTAGCCCTCGAGCTGATCGTTGTCGTCTAATCCATCCAGCGTAATGTTGGTTTGGTCGCTGCGCGCACCGTTCACCGAGCCACCGCGGCTGTCATAGTTCTGTTGCTCATCCGTCGTATTTCCAATATAGGTAACGCCCGGCTGCAAGCTGAGAATCGCCGCCGGATCGCGCCCTTCTGAGGGCAAATCCGTGAGCTGCCGCGCATCGAAATTGTTACCCAGCGTGGCATCGGTCGTGTTGACCATCGGAGCTTCTCCGCTCACGTCGACGATTACCTGCCCGCCTTGCACTTGCAACGCAAGATTCAGCGTAGCCGGGTTGCTCACTTGCAGCACCACGTTTTCGCGCCTCACCTTGGCGAATCCCGGAGCTTCCACCTCCAGAACATAGTTGGCCGGAGGCACCTCAAGAAATTGATACGCGCCCTGACTGTCGGTCTTGGTGCTGCGCGTAAATCCAGTGGACGCATGGCTCAAGGTCACGCTTGCCCCAGGCACCACCAGGCCCTTGGCATCGGATATGGTGCCCCGCAGAGAAGAGGTCGCAGACTGGCCGAAGCTGAAGGTTGGAAATATCAGAACACAGGCAAACAGCAATGCGATTGCACGACAGCCGGTACGCATAGGGAGAAAGCTCCTTTACCCAGCGAGGGCGCTACCTGCAATTTGTCTTTCTACTTGTCTTTGCCCAGGAGTGAAGAATGACGGCGAACCCCTGAAGCACCTGATGGGGCGCTATTGTGCAACTTCGCGATGACGATGTTCAAGTTGAATTTTCAGCCTGGAAGCTGGTGCTGAAACGATTGAATACGCCTGTTCCCACGCAGTTCGAGTTTTCGGCTTTGCTCCGCTCTACCGGAACAAAGCGGACCCCAGCAAAATCAATGCGGGATAACATTCCAGCGTGTAACGGGGTTCGGGATTTTCCAGCGTGCCTAGAAACGCCGATCGCAGCAGGATGAAAAAAACAAATAGCCCGATTGCGAAAAATGATCGCCAACGCAATACCCCGGCAGCCGCCAGCAAAACATAAATCAGGTTGATCGCGCCGAAGACGAGACTGGCCGCCAGCCAGCGGCCATCGTCGTTGAACTCCCACCAGCGCGGGTCCGACGGCAGCAATTCGGTTCGCGGACGCAGCCACATATCGGCAACCCGCAGCGCGGGCAGCCACACATAGTAGCGCAGCGGTGCAGCCTTGATTCTCACCGCCGCCAGCGCTGCAAAACGCGCGTCCAGTTCCGGAGTCATATCCTTATCGCGGTTGTAGTCGGCAAAAAGCGCCGTGGTTTCTTCGCGCTGTTGCCGCGAATCGAATGCCCGGCTCGGCAGGCGCGTCACATCAATCGCGTCCCCCGGAACATTCCAGTAAATTTCCTCCACGGAAACATATTCGCCCATCCAGGTTTTGCTCCAGCGGTTAAAGCCGGTCATCCCCGGATCTTCGGCATCGTTGGCATAGCGCGGCGCCAGCGGCTCAAAGCGATGGAACGTATGCAGATTGCGCATTGTCCAGGGAATCAACGGCAAAAATGCTCCCACCGCAAGAATGAATCCCGCCTTCACCCACCAACCCGCACCGGAAGCGGCTTGCGACTTCCCTCCGCTCCAGATTTTCCGCAAACAAACCCAGAGCAGATATCCGCCGATCGCCGCCAGCAGAATTCCCCCATCCGGCCGCAGCAGAATAGCTCCGCCAACCGCCAATCCGCACCACAGCCACAAAACCAATTCGCGCCGCAATTCTCCGGCAGCTCGCCCACCTTCAACGCCTAATGCATAAACGGCAAAATCCAATGCCAGCGCCGTGAAAAAGATCTCCAGCGTTTCCGTCAAGGCCGCAGCCGCATAATTCGCCAGAAAAGGACACACAGCAGCCAGAAAAAACGCACCCTTCGCCGCCCGCTCCGACAGGCATCGCCGCGCCATATCTGCGATCAGAAAACAAGTCGCCAGATCGAAAAGAACCTGAATGAGCAGGACCGCGCGAAAATTGTCCCTCCCGAAGGCGGCAAAAATAACCGCCAGAAAGGCCGGATAACCCGGCAATCGCGACAGAGTCGGAACAATTCGGCCGGAGTTTGTAATCCCGTAAACGCCATGTTGCAGCCAGTTCTTCGCAATGTCGGCGTAAAGGCGCGAATCGTCTACCACCGCCGGAAACCAGAAAGCGAATATCAGGCGCAGCGCCAGCCCTGCCAGGCCGGCCAAAACAAAGAATCCGGCATTCTTACGCACCAGTTCTTGCACGCAGCGAATATAGCGCGTTTTCGCTGGCCTAGGCTGAGTCACCTCTAACTTTGTCTCACCGGTCCGAGCCTCACCCATCCCTTCGGCGAAAACCTGCATCTTACCCGTTACGCTGCTTTGTCCCTGTTCTCACCGGGTTTGACCGTGTGCCCAGTGCGGCATACGATGAACGTTTGTCCCCCCATGGCTGAACCAGTCTTTTATGATGCTCGACGCGCCCGCTGGAAACGCCTGCGGCGTCTGGTCGACGTTTTAGCGGTCTCGGTCTCCGTTCTCTTGGTGTTCTTCGTCTACACGGCGCTGCGCGACGAGCGCCTGCCCGAACTTCTATTCTCTCCGCAAAAACGTGCCTTCCGAGCGCTCCGAGAAAACGAAAAACAAAAGGCACGCGACCGCCAGAAAAAAATTGCCATCCGCTCCCACCGCAAATCCAAGCTCGCTGCTTCGCAGGTCAAACTCAACCAGGAAGAAGGCATCCGCGCTGCCTTTTACGTCCCTTGGGATGCCGCCAGTTTTTCCTCGCTCCGTGATTACGCCCACCAGATCGATATCCTTTACCCCGACTGGCTTCACGTTCTCACCCCCGACGGCCACCTGCAGGGCGTGGATGACCAGACCAACAAATTCTTCGACGTGATTCAGAATGGCAAAGTTCTCCCCGTCGACGACCGCGTCATGCCCTTCCTCAACGCGGAAGACACCAGCATGGAAGTCTTCCCCATGGTCAACAATTTCGACGGAGTGAACTGGGTCGGCGGCGTTACAGAATTCCTGAATAATCCAGAAGCCCGCGCACTCTTCCGCCAACAAGCCACGCAGTTTCTCGCTTCCGGTCGCTATCACGGCCTGATGGTCGATTTCGAAGCCTTCCCTCCCAGCGGACAGCCCGGTTACCTGAGCTTATTGCAGGAACTTTCCTCCGACCTGCACAGCCGCGGCATGAAGCTCTACGTCGCGGTTCCGCCCCACAGCAGCGAATACAATTACCCGGCAGTCGCCGCCGCAGCCGATGGCGTGGTGCTCATGAATTACGACGAGCACTATCCCGGTCCCAACCCCGGCCCCGTAGCCTCGCAGGATTGGTTCGTCAAGAACCTGACCTTCGCGGAAACTGTAATCCCCAAAGACAAGATCATCTGCGCCATCGCCAACTACGGTTACGACTGGGCGCGCAAACCGAAAAACGGACCGCTGCCCGCCGGTGAAAAAGAAACCGCGCCGGTCAGCGTGCAGGATGCGTGGCTGGAAGCTCGCGATTCCGATGAAGACGTCACCTTCGATGACGACGCCATGAATCCGCACTTCAGCTATCTCGATGAGCGCAGCATCCGTCACGATGTCTGGTTCCTCGACGGTGTCACCGCGCTCAATCACATGCGCGCCGCGCAAACTCTCGGCATTCAAACCTTCGCTCTGTGGCGGCTCGGCGGCGAAGATCGTTCCCTGTGGAAGATCTGGGATGTCCCCGGCGACGCCGGCGCTACCGACAAGCTCAAAGATGTTCCTCCCGGCCAGGACGTCGATATGGAAGGCCAGGGCGAAATTCTCCGCATCGAGCAAAAGCCCGCCCACGGCACCCGCGACCTCACGATTGATCCCGACAGCAAACAGATCAGCGATGAAAATTTCCAGAACCTGCCCCAGCCTTATCGCGTGGGCCGCTACGGCTACAGTCCCAATAAAATAGTCCTCACCTTCGACGATGGTCCCGATCCCACCTGGACCCCGAAGATTCTCGACGTTCTAAAGCGCGAGCACGCAACCGCCACATTTTTTCTCATCGGCATTCAGGCCGACAAATATTCCGGCCTGGTGAAACGCATCTATAAAGAAGGCCACACCATCGGCAACCACACCTTCACCCATCCCGATGTCAGCAATATTTCCTCCACCTACATGCGCCTGGAGTTGAATTTGACCGAGCGCCTCTTCGCCAGCCTGGTCGGAGTTCGCGCCACGTTGCTCCGCCCGCCTTACGCCATTGACGAAGAACCGGACACCGCCGATCAGGTTCGCCCCCTAGAATTCGCCCAGGATTTGGGTTACATCACGGTGGGGAACCGCATTGACACCAACGATTGGACCGACGTTCCCCGCCGCCAGACCGCCGAAGAAATCACCGCCAAAGTCCTCGCCCATCTGCCGCCCTGCAAGCCCGACGATCTGCGCTGCGGCAACATCGTCCTCATGCACGATGGCGGCGGCAATCGCTCGGAAACCGTTCGCGCGTTGCCCATGATTATCGAAGGCGTTCGCGCCCGCGGATACGAAATCGCCCCAGTCTATGAACTGTTCGGCAAGACCCGCGCCGACGTCATGTCTCCGCTGCCCGCCACCGACCTCTGGTTCGCCCGTCTCGATGGTTTCGGCTTTTGGCTCTTCGATGCCGGCGTTGTCATCATCACTTGGATTTTCCTCATAGGCGACGTGCTCATGACCGGCCGCCTCATCTTTATCGGCGCCGCCGCCGTCTATGATCGCCTGCGCGAAAAAATTCTTGGCCGCCCTGCTGAAGTCGCCTCCTACAGGCCCAAAGTCGCAGTCCTGATTCCCGCCTATAACGAAGAAAAGGTCATCGAGCGTACGGTGCGCGCCGCGCTGAATTCCAATTACCCCAACCTGCGCGTGATTGTCATCGACGACGGCTCCAAAGACCGCACCCTCGAAGTCGCCCGCTCCGCCTTTGCCGCCGAGGAAGCCGCCGGACAAGTAGTCATTCTCAGCAAAGCAAATTCCGGCAAAGCTGAAGCCCTGAATTACGGCATCGAGCACATCGAGGACGCCGAGATTTTCGTCGGCATTGACGCCGATACCATCATCGCGCCCGACGCCATCTCCCGCCTCGTCCCGCACTTCATCAATCCAAACATCGGAGCCATCGCCGGCAACGCCAAAGTCGGCAACCGCGTCAATCTCTGGACTCGCTGGCAGGCCCTTGAATACATCACCAGCCAGAACTTCGAACGCCGCGCTCTCGACGTTCTCGGCGCGGTCAGCGTCGTTCCCGGAGCCATCGGCGCCTGGCGCGTCTCCGCCGTCCGCGAAGCCGGTGGCTATCACATCGATACCGTCGCCGAAGACGCCGACCTCACCATGGCCTTGCTCCGCCTCGGCTATCGCGTCGAATACGAAGACATGGCGCTCGCCTTCACCGAAGCTCCCACCAACGCCAACGGCTTAATGCGCCAGCGTTTTCGCTGGTCGTTTGGTGTTCTGCAAGCCGTCTTCAAGCATCGCAAAGTTCTTGCGCGTAAAGGTGTGCTGGGCTGGGTCGCATTGCCTAACATCGTCATCTTCCAGATTTTGCTGCCCCTGGTTTCCCCGCTCATCGACATCATGTTCGCCGTCGCCGCCATCTGGTATTTCATTCAAAAGCATTTCCATCCCGATTCCACCGACTCCTCCAGCTTCCACAAACTCGTGGCATTCTTCTTCGCCTTCCTGGTCATCGATTTCATCGCCTCAGCCATCGCTTTCGCATTGGAACGCCGCCGTCCAGACGACAAAGAAGACGCCTGGCTGCTCAGCCAGGTCTGGCTGCAACGCTTCGCCTACCGCCAATTATTTTCCGTAGTCTTATTCAAGACGCTGAAGCGCGCCCTTGAAGGAAGAAAGTTCGCCTGGGACAAACTGGAGCGCACCGCCGCCGTCAACTACGTCCCCATAGAAACCCACGACAGCGTCAACGTCCCGTAATCGCGAACCTAAAAGAAGCGGGTGCCCCGCTCTTGTCGCGCCTTTGCGACAGGGCGGGGATTTTGACTTCCGTTCCACCGGGATTAAACGTGAAAGAGCGCGCCTCAGCGTGGAAGAGCGTGCTTCAGCGCGAATGGACGACCGGCGCTTCGGCATAACCGAAGATCTCGCTTCACTGTGCGTGATGGTGGAAGAGCGGCGCTTCAGCGCCGCGTTAGCACCAGAAATCCCGCGGGCTTTAGCCCCCGCACTGTCATCCCGAGCGCGGAGTCGAAGGATCCCTACACCATTAGGCGTGCGCCAGCAACGAAAGGAACCCGCCCTCATAGCACCTGCCGCGCCTCGCTCTCGACTGCATTCAGAGCACGTACACGCGAAGCATCCACCAAACAAGAAATACGGCGACGATGGCTCCCGCGATATGAACGATCCAGTCACCAGCGGTTTTCGGTTTGCCAAAATTGAACATGCGGCAATGGTAGCAGGCTCCCTACAGGCGGCGTAGGTCGAGAGTTTTGACTTCGCTCCCTCTTCGCACGCTATCATCCGGAGCGCAGGATTGTTCTTGGCGCAAAGCGCAAAGAACAACCGCAGTCGAAGTATGTGTGTTCGCATGCTTCACAAAAGACCAAGCCCACACAAGACCCAACCCCGGTGCGTCACCAACTACCAACATCCGCCCGCAATCATTTCGCGATAAAATTATCTGCAGTGACGAAAAACTGCCTCTACTACGGCGACAATCTCCCCGTCCTTCGCGAACACATCAAGGACGAATCCGTCGACCTCATCTACCTCGACCCCCCCTTCAACAGCCGGCAGGACTACAACGTCCTCTTCGCCGAGCGCGACGGCACCCGCTCTGCCTCACAGTTCAGAGCGTTCGAAGATACCTGGGAGTGGAACGCCGAATCGGTTCGCTCCTGCGAAGAGATCATCGAACGTGGCGGGCGCGTCAGCGACGCGATCTTGGCCTTTCGAACATTTCTCGGCAACAACGACATGATGGCCTATCTCGCCATGATGGCTCCACGTCTCATCGAACTTCATCGCGTTCTCAAAGTAACGGGATCGATCTATTTGCATTGCGATCCGACGGCCAGCCACTATCTCAAGATGCTCATGGACGCAGTGTTCGGGCCGCAGTTCTTCAGAAATGAAATAATTTGGGAGCGGACCACCGGCCGGAAGGGAGTGCGACAATTTGGACGCGTCCACGATGTTTTAATCTTCTATTCGCGCTCGGACGTATCCACTTGGAACCCGCCCATAACTCCTCAAGACGAGGATAATGCGAAAGGGCACGACCTCATCCGCAACGAGGAGAGTGGTAAGCTTTATCGCTTATCCGATCTCACGGGTGCGGGACAAGGCCCTCCGCGTAGCTTCGACGGAAAGGTGATCAAGCCGCCCAAAGGAAGACACTGGGGCTACGACCAAGATGGCATTTATACGTTATGGGCTAAGGGACGAATCGCCTTCTCCTTGGGTGGAAATCCGAGACTAAAGACTTACATCGAAGACTTGCCAGGAGTTGCAGTTCGAGACATTTGGACAGACATCGAGCCTCTTAACTCGGCGGCGGCTGAGCGATTGGGATATCCGACTCAGAAACCCGAAGCTCTTCTCGAACGCATCATCAAGGCCAGCTCGAAGGAAGGAGACACCGTCCTCGACCCCTTCTGCGGATGCGGCACCGCTACCGCCGTTGCACAACGCCTCAGTCGGCGATGGATTGGTATCGACATCACCCACCTGGCCATCGGTCTGATCAAGCGCCGCTTCGATGACGCGTTCGGCGAATCCATCCGCCAAACCTACGAGGTTATTGGCGAGCCGGTCGATCTTGCAGGCGCTCGAGAACTAGCCGCTACCGAACCGTATCAATTCCAGTGGTGGGCGCTCAGCCTCGTCGGCGCACCGCCATATGAAAAGAAAAAAGGCGCGGATCAAGGCATCGACGGCCGCATTCACTTTCACATGCAGCGTGGAGGCGAAACTAACGAAATCATTCTCTCCGTCAAAGCCGGCCACGTGCAGGCCTCGCACATCCGCGATCTTCGCGGCGTGATCGAACGCGAGAAGGCGAAAATTGGTGTCCTTATCTCCATGGAGCCGCCAACCAAACCGATGACGAAGGAAGCAGTGGAGGCCGGATTTTGGAAACCGCAAGGACTCGAAGATCGATTCGCCCGCATCCAGATTCTAAGCATCAAGGATCTGCTGGAAGGAAAGCAAATACACTATCCGCGCTACTCCCGTGACACGACATATCGTAAGGCGCCAAAATCCCGCAAAGCGCCAGAGCAACAGATTCCCCTTGGCGGGGAAATCGAAGAAACCTTCTAAACGCGCCCATGGGGCAGCCTAAGCACCGTGTGATCCCGCGTCGTCGAAGGATCGCGCGCCCGCATGCGCCGCGAGGCCCCGACCGGATTCCAGGACCAAACCCACATTATCCACAGCCTCACTGTGACGCCCAACCTTGCCTCGCAAAACAAATCCGTTCATCATGGCCATTGGCACAAGCCAGATGTGGACCGGTCTTTGAAAACCAAAGCGAGCAACATGGGAGACGCGAAAGCCGCTATCTCCTTTCCGCTTAAGAATTTACGAGCACTCAGACTGATTCTAAAGGACTTAGTTGCGAGAATTACGAATAAACCCTTTAGAATAAAGGATTTGCGGATAAGTCCTGCGAATAGAGGAATTTAGCGGACCCACCCTGGATCGAATGGACCTAAATTCTTTCTTTCCAAGAATTTAACTGAAAACTATTTTTGTTTTTTACCGGAACAGCAGCGGAGCAAACTCCGCCAGATTTCGCCGCCACACCATCCAAGTATGCATCCCCGGAGTCTCGATGCCGGTATGCTGCACGCCCTTGCTCTTCAACCACTCGCGGAAGTTGCGGTTGACCGTGATCAGGTGATCGTCAGTCCCGCAGGCGATCCACAGCAAACGAAGCTGCGAATTCGCTTTGGCATCGAGCATGGGAAAGTCTTTTTCAAAACTATCCGGCATTCCGCCCGCGCTGAACGAACCGACCCAGGCAAACTGGTCGAGATGGTTCAACCCGGTCAGCAGCGATTCCGCTCCGCCCATGGAAAGTCCGGCAATCGCGCGCTCCTTGCGGTCCTGCTTGATGCGGTATTCGCTCTCCACGTGCGGCATTACTTCAGTGAGCAGCGCCTGGGTAAACTTGGCGAAATTCTCGTCACGCACATTCGTGTGGCCCCACGACCCCCATCCCAGCCGGATGATTTCCATGGTGCCGTAACCCAGCGGCATCACGACAATCATGGGCTTCACTTTTCCCTGCGCAATCAAATTATCGAAGATGACGTTGGCATGTCCGACCGCCGTCCAGCCGCTGGCGTCGTCGCTGTAACCATGCAGCAGATACAGCACCGGATATTTCTTTTTGCCCGAACTTTCGTAGTCCGGCGGCGTGTAAACGTAATAGTCGCGCTGATCGTCGGCGACGGACGACTTGTAAAAGTGATGATGTACCTCGCCCCGCGGCACATCGTTCACTTCCCAAGGCAGCGATGCAGGGCCGGGAACATGCACCGCGTTCTGGGTTGACAGCAAATTCGGTTTCAGCAATTGATTGGAGGGATCAATCAGCCGCACGCCATCGGCGACGAATGAATACCCGTAGTAATCGGGAGCCAGCGGAGCCGTAGTCACGCTCCACACGCCGTTATCATTTTTTTGCATCGCCTCGGGCTGCTGCGTTCCTTCGCGAGCGACCATAACTTCTTTCGCATTCGGATCGCGGAAACGGAAAGTCACGCTGCCATCGGCATGAACTTCAGGAGAAACCACCGGAGCCGCTGGCGGTTGAGGCGCTTGCGCAGGCTTAGCCTGCTGCGCCGAAGCAAGCGAGACCAGAAGAAGACACGAGAGAAGTAAACGAAGGGAAAATGAACGAACCGGCATGGAATCCTCCGCGGATCGGGGATAAGGAAGATCGGAGATGAAGAAGCTCGGAGACAAAAAGTTCGACGGCAAGCAGACGAAAGCGGCTACTCGCTCTTCCCGGCCACATCCAGGCGCGCTTCCGCGCGATGCAAGGAATCCAAAGCTCGATCCACATCGACGTTGGTGTTACCGCTGGTCAGCCGCTGCTCGGCCCGCTGCTTCGCTTCCCGCGCGCGCTCCACGTTGATTTCCGATGGCCGCTCCGCCGTCTCCGCCAGAATCGTAACCTTATCCGGCAACACCTCGGCAAAACCCCAAGCCACAGCGAGCACGTGGTCGGTCGAATCCACGCGGTAAGTAATCTCACCCACGGCCAGTTCGGTGATTAACGGCGCATGTCCCGGCAAAATGCCCAGATATCCGTTCTTGCCCGGAATCTGCGCTTCCTCCGCCGCCGTATCAACCACCTTTTTCTCCGGAGTGACGATCTCGAGTTGGAAAGTATCTGCCATTGGGTCGTTAGTCGTCAGTCGTTGGTCGTTCGCCGTATCGGTAGCCTTGCCAACGACCAACGATGATCGACCAACGACGGTTCCTACGCTGCCGCCTTCATCTTCTCCGCCGCTTCCAGCACTTCCTCGATCGGGCCCTTCATATAGAAAGCCTGCTCAGGAATGTCGTCGTACTTGCCTTCGACGATCGCCTTGAAGCCTTTCACCGTGTCGGCGATCTTTACGTATCGTCCCGGCGCGCCGGTAAACTGCTCGGCCACGTGGAACGGCTGCGACAGGAATCGTTGAATCTTTCGCGCCCGCGCCACGGTAATCTTTTGATCTTCGCTCAATTCGTCGATGCCGAGAATCGCGATGATGTCCTGCAAGTCTTTGTAAGTCTGCAAAGTCTTCTTCACCGATCTGCGCCACGTCGTAGTGCTCCTGGCCGACGATGCGCGGATCGAGAATGCGCGAAGTCGAAGCCAGCGGATCGACCGCCGGATAAATTCCAATCTCCGTCAACGCGCGCGAAAGCACGGTGGTCGCGTCGAGGTGAGCAAACGTCGTTGCCGGCGCGGGATCGGTCAAGTCGTCGGCAGGAACGTAAATCGCCTGCACCGAAGTGACCGAACCTTTCTTCGTTGACGTAATGCGCTCCTGCAACTCGCCCATCTCCGTCGCCAGATTGGGCTGATAACCGACGGCGCTGGGCATGCGGCCCAGCAGCGCCGAAACTTCCGAGCCGGCCTGCGTGAAGCGGAAAATGTTGTCGATGAACAGCAGCGTGTCGGCGCCTTCGACGTCGCGGAAATATTCCGCGACCGTCAGCGCGCGTCAGCGCCACGCGCAAACGCGCGCCGGGAGGCTCGGTCATCTGGCCGTAGATCAGCGCGGCTTTCGACTCCGCCGGATCGCCCGGCTTGATCACGCCCGACTCCGACATTTCCAGCCACAGGTCGTTGCCTTCGCGCGTACGCTCGCCCACTCCGGCAAACACGGAGAAGCCGCCGTGCTGCTTGGCGACGTTGTTGATCAGCTCCATGATGACAACCGTTTTGCCCACGCCCGCGCCGCCGAACAATCCGATCTTGCCGCCCTTCAAGAACGGCTGGATCAGATCGACGACCTTCACGCCGGTCTCAAACATTTCCGCAGTTGTGGCCTGCTCGTCGAATGCCGGCGCCAGGCGATGAATCGGCATTCTTTGCTTGTATTCGATGGGGCCGAGCTGATCGACCGGCTCGCCGATCACGTTCATCACGCGCCCCAGCGTTCCGCGGCCCACGGGAACGGAGATCGGGCCGCCCTGATCGATGGCTTTCATGCCGCGCACCATGCCGTCGGTGGCTTCCATGGCGACGCAACGCACGCGGCCTTCGCCCAGATGCTGCTGCACTTCGAGAATCACGTTGATGGGACATGGGACGGTGAAGCCCTCGCTCAACCACGCGCACCGCCTGATAAATCGGCGGCAGCGAGCCTTCAGAAAACTGCACGTCGACCGCCGGGCCGGCGATTTGAATGACGTGTCCTGATTTTTCTGGCATAAATTAGCCTCTAGCTACTGAGCTTCTAGCTCGAGCTTGCAACACCGCTTTGGCATTCACCATTCAGAAATACCTTCATCTTTCATGTTCTAATTCTGGTGCGCTTGCTCGATCTTGCTCAGCGACTCGTAGCTAACAGCTAACAGCTTCTTCCTACATTGCCGCCGCGCCGCTTACGATCTCGATAATCTCTTTCGTGATCTTCGCCTGGCGCGCGCGATTCATGACCAGCGTCAGCGAATCGATCATGTCGGTAGCGTTGTTGGTGGCCGAATCCATCGCGGTCATGCGCGCCGCATGTTCGGCTGCCACCGATTCCATCAGCGCGCGGAAAATCTGGATCGCCACATACTTCGGCAACAGCGCCGCGGAACAATTCGTCCGGCGGCTGCTCGTAAATGTAGTCCACCTGCGCTGTGGCGAACTTCGCCGCGGCTTCATCGGCGCGCGCGTTCGGTGCGACGCATGCCCACGCCCGCAGCTGATCGCGGCTTCTTTGGCCCGCTTCTTTTCTTCCTCGGTCATCTCTTCCGACATGGCGAACGGCCGGCTCGCCAATCTGCTCAATGGGAAGAATCTGCTCGACTACCAAACGCTGCGCGATCACCGATTTGAATTCGTTGAACACCACGTAGACCGCATCTATTTCTTCCCGCGTGTAGCGCTCGATCACGTTCTCTGCCAAGCGCTGCGCCTGCGAAAATTCCACTTTGCCGAGCACGCCGACATGCTCGCCCGTAATCTGAATCTCGCCCGCGCGGTTTCACGCTCGCCTCAGGTTGCGATTCGAGTCGATTCTTCGGCGTCGGCCAGGCTTCGCGTTTGCACCTTGGCGGCCGGATAACGCCGCCGCAGAAAATCGCGCCCTTTGCGGCCGATGGCCTCAATGTCAATATTCTTGCCGGCCTTCGATTCCAGAAACCGCAGGGCAGCTTTGATGATGTTGGCATTGAAAGCGCCCGCCAAGCCTTTGTCACCCGTGACCACGATCAGCAGAATGTTCTTCTCCGCACGCTGCGCCAGCAGAGGATGCTTCGGCTCTCCCGTCTCAGGATCGTAAATTTCCGCTCGCGCCACCAGCGACTTCAAACATTGGTCAGCATCTGCGCGTAGGGACGCGCCGCCAATGCCCGCTCCTGCGCGCGGCGCAACTTCGCCGCCGAGACCATCTTCATGGCCTTGGTGATCTGCCGCGTGTTGATCACGCTGCGGATACGGCGCCGGATGTCGAGAATGTTCGCCATGCTCAGCGTTAGTCTTAGTCTTGGTCGTTAGCCGTTGGTCGTTCAGCTAAAATCAAGTTTTGTCATCCTGAGACTGAAGCGAAGGATCTCTACTTCGCCGCTGCCTCGCGAGAAGCCACAAACTGCTGCTTCGCTTCTTTGATCAGGTTGCGCTAGCTGACTCTTCAACGCATCGTCGAGTACCTTCTTTTCCATCACTGTTCGCAGGATGCCCGGATTGGTCGCATCCACATATTTGTATAGCTCTTTCTCGAAGTCGCGGACCTGATTGACTGGAAGGTCGTCGAGAAATCCGCCGGTGCCCGCCATGATAATCAGAATCTGTTTCGAAAATGGCAGCGGCGAGAATTGTCCTTGCTTCAAAATTTCTACCAGCCGCTGTCCGCGATTGAGCTGAGCCTGCGTGGCTTTGTCGAGATCGCTGCCGAACTGCGCGAATGCCGCCAGTTCGCGATACTGCGCCAGTTCCAGTTTCAACGTTCCAGCCACCTGCCGCATAGCCTTGATCTGCGCGCTGCCGCCCACGCGGCTCACGGAAAGTCCCACGTTCACCGCCGGCCGCACGCCCTGGTTGAACAGATCGGTTTCCAGGTAAATCTGGCCGTCGGTAATCGAAATCACGTTTGTAGGAATGTAAGCGGAAACGTCGCCCGCCTGGGTTTCGATGATGGGCAAAGCGGTTAGCGATCCGCCGCCATTTTCGTCGCTCAATTTCGAAGCGCGCTCCAGCAAGCGCGAGTGAAGATAGAAACACGTCACCGGGATAAGCTTCGCGCCCGGGCGGCCGACGCAGCAGCAGCGAGATTTCGCGATAAGACGCGGCGTGCTTGGAAAGATCGTCGTAGATGACCAGCGCGTGGCGTTTGTTGTCGCGGAAATATTCGCCCATGGCACACGCCGCATAGGGCGCGATGTACTGCATCGGCGCGGGTTCCGACGCGGATGGCCGCAACAACGATCGTGTACTCCATAGCACCGGCGTCTTCGAGGATCTTCACGACCTGTGCGATCGAAGATCGCTTCTGTCCGACGGCGTTGTAGATGCAAATGAGATCGTTGCCCTTGCTGTTGATGATGGTGTCGAGCGCGACGGCGGTCTTGCCGGTTTGCCGGTCGCCGATGATCAACTCGCGCTGGCCGCGGCCAATGGGAATCATGCTGTCGATGGCTTTCAGTCCGGTGGCCATGGGCTCGCGCACCGGTTGGCGGTCGATGACGCCGGGAGCGATGCGCTCCAGCGCGATAAACTGGTCGGTGGCAATCGGGCCTTTGTCGTCGATGGGCTGGCCGAGCGCATTGACCACGCGGCCGATCATGCCGTCGCCTACGGGCACGCTCATGATGCGGCCGGTGCGCTTGACCTCATCGCCTTCTTTAATCTCGGTGTATTCGCCGAGCAGCACCACGCCCACCTGGTCTTCTTCCAGGTTCATGGCGATGCCGGCGATGTCGTGCGGGAAAGTCAAGCAGCTCGCCGGCCATGACTTTGTCCAGGCCATAGACGCGCGCAATGCCATCGCCCAGCGTGATGACCGTGCCAACTTCGTCCACGGCGATCTTCGACTCGTAGTTCTCGATCTGCTCGCGGATCAGCTTTGTAATTTCGTCTGCTTTGATTTGTGCCATAGAATCAGCTTTTAGCCTTTAGCTGTTAGCTCTTAGCTAGATCAACACCGTAACCATCCTACCCTTCAGCAGCAATTCCTACTTGCGCTTCTCGCTAAAGCTCAAGGCTAAGAGCTAAGGGCTAAGAGCTTCCTTTATTCTGTTCAACTGCCCCAGCACCGAGCCGTCGTAAATCGTGCTGCCGATGCGGACTACCGCTCCGCCCAGCAGCGATATGTCGCGAGCATAGTGGGCGCGGACTTTCTTGCCGGTTAATTTTCCCACCTGCGATTCCATCGCCCGCTTTTCCGGTTCGCCCAGTTCGTGCGCGCTGACAATTTCCGCTTCGGCAAAGCCCAAGCGCTCATCGAGTTCTTTTTCCAGTTGCCGAATAATGCGTTCCAGAAAATTCATTCGCTGGTGATCGATGATCACCGCGATCAGATTGCGCACGGGTCGAGAGTCCCTCACTCTGGGCGATTGCATCCAGCAGGCCATGTTTTTGTTCCGCCGGGATCGCGGGATTTTCCCACACGCGCCGCAGGTCGTCATTCTCCTTGATCAAGGCCACAATCCCGTGGAGTTCAGCGACTGCACGATGCGGCTCCAGATGCGCGTGAAATACAACTTCAACAAAAGCGCGGGCGTAGATACTGGCGACGGAAGCCATGGGCTAATCCACGTCCTTTCCCGGGCCGCTCGACAGCGAAGTCAACCGCCGGGCGAAGTCATGCACCAGCGCGCCATCGGTTGCGGCATCCACATGTATCTGCTTTTTTGCCAGGCCCACCGCCAGATCGGCGGCATACGCGGTGAGATCGCGGCGCGCGGCTTTGACAGCTGCCGCAATTTCCTGCTCCGCCGAAGCCACGATTTTTCGCGCGTCTTCTTCCGCGCCGGCTTTAATGCGCGCCTCTTCCGCGGCCGCATCTTTTTCCGCGGCATCACGCATCATGCCAATCTCCACGTCTAACTTCATCAACCGGGATTCGATGTCGGCCAATCTGCGCCGCGCCTCTTCGCCCGCCTTTTGTGCCTGCTGCATGGCGTGCTGAATAGCGGCGGAACGATTAGCAAACAATCCCGGCAAATACTTTCGTCCCAACCATGCCGCTATGGCGCCCAGCACCAGGAAGTTGAACAGAATGGAGAGAAGCGAAGCAGTCTCGATGCTGACACCCAATTTCTCCGCGAGGTATCCTACCGAAGGCGAACGCTTGAATATTCCCGTCTCATCTTTTTCTTCGCCCGCAGCCTCGCGCGTGTCGCGCGCCAGGCGTTGGCCAAAGGTATCCGGCTGACGCTGTTGCGAATTAGCCGCACCCTGACGCGAAGGCTGAGCCTGAGCCCGCGCGATTTGCGGCGCAAACGATAAAGACATAAGCAGCAACGCCACAGCGCATGCGCCGACGAGTTTTTTCGAGTTCAGCATCAGTTTCAGCGTCCCGCTCCCACCGGCTGCAGAACCCGCCGCACAATCTCATGAGCCAGCGAAGCGGCCTCTTGCTGCAGGCCGGCTTGTGCCGCTTCCTTATCTCTTTCAATGTCCTGCCGCGCGGCCTGAACCTGACGCTGCGTCCGGTGACGAGCCTCGGCCAAGGCTTCAGCCCGGGTCTGAAGCGCGGCCTGGCGTCGCGCTTCCTGCGTTTTGAACACCATGGCCCGGGCCTCGCGCAAGCGCTGCTCGTATTCCGCAGTGCGCGCTTCGGCGGCGGCAATGTCGGCGTTCGCTTTCTCTACCGCGCCTTCCGTCTTGCTTCGCCGCTCCTGCAGCACACGCCGCAAGGGCTTGTGCACGATCACGGCGTAAAGCATGTAGACCAACGTCATCAGAATCACCGTGGGCACGGACCCGAGCAGTAATTCTCCTAGCTGGCGCAGCGTTTGACCCATGGTGATAGATTAAGGAAGTGTTAGTCTAAAGACCCGCGAATAAAGAACTTGGCACCTAGCCAACGAGCGTCAAACCACCCTGCCGATTCCAACCGCCGACTTCCGGACAGAAAAATGAGGGCTTTGAAAACTGATAAAGTTAACATCCGCAAGGAGTTTGTGTCAACGCGTACGCGGACGCATCCACGCTGGAGGGCTCCGAGCGCAAGTCTCGAAGTCCGATACCGCGGCGGTGCAGGTTGGGCCACCGAGTCCCTTGACTTATTCTCGCTCTCGGTGCAAATTTCTGCAACAAATCCTTGACATTGCGACCGGGAGGATTAGCATAAAGGTATCACCTCCGATCCAATTCAGGATCGAATGGGCCGATAGCCAAGGAATGTCACCGCTTCTTGGTTGCCGGCCCATTTAAATTTTTGGCGTTTGCTGTCGGTCCCCTGGGGACGTCGGCACCTCTTTGCGGATACGGCCCTGCTCGAACCCGGCATCAGCAGGCCAACAACTAACGGGCGCTGACCGACGATCCGTTCACCACCGTCCACTGCCTCACTCTTCTCAACACCGACTCCGCCGCTTCCACTTCCAACTCGACCCCGCCATCCTTGTACTTGCGCGAATAAATCCGCGCTTTGGCTTCCAGCAGGGCCAGCAACTTTCCTTCTTCTTGCGGAATGCGCAAACGCACCCGGCTCAGGGGATCTTCTTCGATCATGGCGTCGATGCGCGCCAGCAATTTGTCCAGCCCGGTGCCTTCTACCGCGGAGACGTAGACCGTATTCGCATCTTCGCGCGAGGCATCTCGCAGCAGATTCTCGGCGACTTCCACATCCAGCAAATCGACTTTGTTCATTACCCGCAGGCGCGGCTTTTTCTCCGCTTCCAGTTCCTTCAGCACAATCTCCACCTGCGCATCCTGCTCGGCCGAAAGCCGGCTGCTGGCGTCGGATACATGCAGAATCAGCGATGCGCGCTGCACTTCTTCCAGCGTCGCGCGGAAAGCCGAGACCAAAGTATGCGGCAGATTGCGGATAAATCCTACGGTGTCGGACAACAAGACTTTGCGCTTCGAGGGCAATTTCACCGCGCGGAGCGTGGGATCAAGCGTCGCAAACATCTTGGGCGATGCCAACACCGCCGCCTTAGTCAACGCATTAAACAAAGTGGATTTGCCGGCATTCGTATAGCCCACCAGCGCCACCGTTGCAACCGGCGCAGACTCACGCCGCTGCCGCTGTTGCGCGCGAACGCGCCGCACCGTCTCGAGTTGCTGCTCCACGTGGCGCACGCGCCGCGCGATTTTCCTGCGGTCGGTTTCCAGCTGCGTTTCACCGGGACCGCGGGTGCCGATGCCGCCGCCCAATTGCGACATCTCGACGCCGCGGCCAGCCAGCCGCGGCAACATGTATTGCAGCTGCGCCAACTCGACTTGCAGCTGGCCTTCGCGCGTTCGCGCGTGCCGGGCAAAAATATCGAGGATGAGCTGCGTGCGATCGATCACCCGCCGCTGCACGATTTTTTCGATGTTGCGCTGTTGCGACGGACTCAGATCGTGATCGAAGAGTAGAAGATCGGCGTTCACCGCTGCGGCAGCCCCGGCAATTTCTTCGAGCTTTCCCGCTCCGACCAAAGTTGCCGGATCGAAGCGGTCACGGCGCTGCAAAATCTCCCCTACAACTTCCGCTCCCGCGCTGCCCGCCAGAGTGCGCAACTCGGCCAGCGATTCTTCCGCGTCAAATTCAGGAATGCTCGGCTTGTGGCCGTTGCTTTTCGCGCCCGGCTTTCCGGCGGAGTCGACTGAGGCTGCATCGCGCGCCGCCTGGGCGCCCGCGGTGATCAGGCTTCTGCCTCGCCCTTTGTTGGAGCGGACTTCAAGCCCAACCAAAAAGGCTCGTTCGAGATTCGATGCAGGCTTCGCCGAGGCCGCGTCGAGCAAAGACGCGCGCCCACCGGCAAGCGCAATCTGGCGGGTTTTCTTGGGATGAGAACTGCGCAAGGCGGAGCGCCCTATCCTTCAGAGCCGGAAGCGCCCGCCGTGGAAGCGGCCGGTGCTGATCCGGCAGCGGCGGCCTTAGCTTCAGCCTGCGGCGGATGCGCGACATGTGTCGGCCGTCCCATGACGATGGTCGAGATGGCGTGTTTGAAGATCAACTGCTCCTGGCCGCTCGCTTCCAGCACCACCGAATACTTATCGAACGAGCGGATGCGGCCTGTCAGCTTGACTCCGCTCAGAAGATAAATCGTGATGCTCATCCTCTCTTTGCGGGCGGTGTTGAGGAAGGTGTCTTGTATATTTTGCGCCGGCTTGTTGTTTTCCATTGCCGATCTCCTGGTTTCTAGACTGCGAATCACGATCTGCCAGCAAACGATCTGCCCACGACCCCAGCCCAATCACCGTGACAAAGAACTAAGTTGCCGCTCGAAATGGAGCTCCCGCCGGCTCCAGCAGCTTTGCAGTTACGATACGGCGTTCGTCGGCACTTTTCAACCCAGAAAAATCAGTCCAGCCCTGGGCGCTAAAGCCGCACTAGAAACTGGGACCATAGGGTGTAGAATTCGGCTGATTCCGCACCCCGGTTCACAGTCGCCATTCCAGGAGGCTTGATGGTCATCGCCAGTTCGTGCGCCCTGTTCGTAGTAAAAATGTTCACATTCAAAGCTCTCACAGCCAAAATGTTCATGTCCGGTCCCGGCATCCACCTGCCTGAAGATTTTCAAACCAACTTCCTTATGGGCCTGCGCTGGATTCATTTTCTCGCCGGCATCACATGGATCGGGCTGCTTTATTTCTTTAACCTGGTGAATGTTCCGCTCATGAAAGAGCTCGACACTTCTACCAAAGGCAAAGTACTGCCTCCGCTCATGACGCGCGCCTTGTGGTGGTTTCGCATGTCGGCCGTGGTGACCGTGCTTGCGGGGCTGGCTTATTGGGGGAACATCGTCGCCGCCGACGTGCACAATGGCCAGATTCAAGGCTTGTCGGCCTCCAGCGGAACCGTGATGGGCAGCTTCTTTTTGATATGGACGATTGTGTGGGCGCTGCTCTACGCTCCGCTGATTCCGGGCAAAGGAATTTTCGATAAAGGCGCATTCATCGGGATCGTATACGCGGTTGTGGTATTCGCCGCGGCGTGGCTGTTTCTGAGCCTGAACAATCACGGCTGGGAGAGCAATCGCCTGCTCGCCATCGGCATTGGCGGAGGCATCGGCTGGGTCATGATGCTCAACGTCTGGGGAGTGATCTGGCGCATCCAGAAGCGCCTGATTCAATGGACGCGGGAAAATGCCGCCAACGGCACGCCCATGCCCGACAAAGCCAAAGCCATGTCCCGCCAAGCCTTCCTGGTCAGCCGCGCCAATGCGTACCTGTCGATCGTTCTGCTGTTCTTCATGGGCGCCGCCAGCCATTACCCGATGTTTGGAAAGTGAGCGAAAAGTCGCTGCTGAAGTCCCCAGCCAAAATCGCGGGATAATCGATTCCTCGCGCAGTCTTGGGCGAAACTTGCGCTCCCGCGAGGGGTTGAAAAAGGTGTAAAATCTGGTTTCTCCCATCGCCTGGGCCTCTGGCCTTGAGTTCGTTCAGGAACGAAAAATTATCAGGAGGCAGGAAATGAAAGCTGTCTTTGCTCCACGTATAGCCGGCACAGTCTTGCTGGCGCTGGCCGCCAGCTTCGCGCAAAATTCCCCAAACACCGTCCGCTGGGCGGAAGGCGCGCCCAACTCCACGTCCGAAGTGAAGAACGACATGACAATCGAGGGCCTGAAGACGGACGACATTCATATCTTCGCCAGCCTGGCGGATATCAAAGACACGGAATACAACCGGGTGTGGCTGCAGATTTCCAATCACGGCAAGTCGCCCATCGACTTCAATCCGCAAGCAGTCGTACTGATTAGAGGCGACAAGTCAGTACGCGCCGAAGTTCCCGAGAAGGCTGCCAACTCGATTCAAAAGTTTGGCGAGGCCAAGTCGCAGGAACTGTCGTCGGCGCACTGCAACATGATGGGCGCAACCAACTGCCAGCCGACCAATTCCGAGATGCAGTTGTCGAAGCAAGTGCTGGCCTACTCGGCACAACAGGGACAATGGGTTCGCGACAACGCTTTAAAAGAGAAAACGCTCGCACCCGGCGACGAGGAGCAAGGCGCGATCCTGTTCAAGAAAGACAAGAAAAAGGCGGATTACATTCTGCGCATCCCGATTGGCGCAGAAGTTTTTGAGTTCTCGCTCAGCGCCCAGAATAAAGCGCCGTCCTACGATTAACTTCGGTGACTTTGGCGCGCGGAAAACCAGTTCGGTGTCGCTGGATGCCAGATTACGCCTAACGAAGCTCTGATCAAGTCCAACAGAACCAAAAGCAGGTTTCTCGACTCCGCAGAATCGCCCGAAAGACGGGCAATTCCGCTGCGCTTGATTGCATAACGACGTTGGCTCGATCGCGGAGTATGTTGGAGGCTGCGAAGACGACCAAGGCTCGAAAAGGAGCCAACGTCATGCTGATTATAGGCTGTGATTTTCATCCTGGGTTTCAGCAGGTCGCGATCTTTGACAATTCGACAGGAGAAATCCTGGAGCGGCGTTTATCGCACCGCGAGGAAGCGGAGCAGTTTTATGGGTCGCTGCGCGGGCAAGCGGTGCGGGTGGGGATGGAGGGTTGCGGGCACTATCCCTGGTTTGAGCGTTTGCTGCAGGAGTTGGGCATGGAGTTGTGGATTGGGGATGCGGCGCGGATCCGGGCGTCGGAAGTGCGCAAGCAAAAGACGGATCGGCGAGACGCGGAGCTGTTGTTGCGGTTGCTGAGAGAAGAGCGGTTTCCGCGCATCTGGGTGCCCAGCCTGGAGGAGCGGGATGTGCGGCAATTGCTGGTGCACCGGCACAAGCAGGTGCAGGCGCGGACGCGCATCAAGAATCAGCTGCAGGCGCTGATGCTCAGCCAGGGCGTGCAGAAGAAGTGGAAGCTGTGGACGGCAGCGGGCCGGGCGGAGTTGGAGAAGTTGGAGTTGCTGCCCTACGCAGCGCTGCGCAGGCAACGGTTGCTGGCCGCGCTGGAGCAGCAGGAAGCGGAGATCGCGGCGCTGAACCGGCAAGTGGAAGAAGAAGTGAAGCGGCGGCCGGCGGCGGTGCGGTTGATGACGCATCCGGGAGTAGGTCCGGTGACGGCGCTGGCCATGGTGCTGACGCTGGGGCCGGCGAAACGCTTCGCGAATGCGCGCCAGGTGGGCAGCTATTTTGGCCTGATTCCCAGCGAGCATTCCAGCGGCGGGCGGCAGCAGTTGGGAGGCATCAGCAAGCAGGGCAGTCCGTTTCTGCGTTTTTTGCTGGTGGAGGCGGGACAGACGGCGGCGCGCTACGACGCCGAGTTGGGCCGCTTTTATCGGCGGCTGGCGGTGCGCAAGCATCGCGCGCTGGCCAAGGTGGCGGTGGCGCGCAAGCTGGCCATGAGGTTGTACCTGATGCTGCGCGAGGAATGGGATTACGCGCAGCTGTGCAAGGCCGTGTGCAGGCAAGCCTGAGTCATTTCGTGGCGGAAAGCAGAAGCCGACCGCTTGAGTAGGCAGCCTGCCTCCCCGAGAAGCGGGGAGTTCGAAGCAGCAATTTTGGGAGTAGTTGCCGAAGAGATGGATGGTGAGACCTTGCGTCCACCGCACGATTGAGAGAACACAGGGCTTTGGTCGAAGACGCAAAAACCTTCCTGCGAGAGCGAAATGGCGCTTCTTTAAAACCGAAGACGCCAAGGGAGAGGTGTCGGAGAAAATCACTTGACACCAGGCCACGTCGTTAGAGACGAAATGACAGCTTCCACTGATTAGAGCTCCCGTGAGTCGCCCTCTATAACGTCGGATGAGACTTGCGCGAATCTTGTTGCAGTCCATCTCTGCTCCATTCCGCATTCTGAAGTCCCAGAATCGCGGCGATTGCCGCTCGTTTTACTGGCCAAAAATAAAGGCGGCCTCGAACTATCGAGGCCGCCTTCTCTGATCCGGGGGTAAACCGGAACTCGGAGTTAGAAGTTAAACTTCCCTGTCAACTGGATCAAGCGTACCGAGGCGTCGCCGCCCAGGAACGAACCCAGAATGCTGGTTGGCGGGTTCACCGTGCTTAGCACCTGGCCGAAGGACGGATTGCCGATATCGTTCACCGGGGCTGCAAAGTTCGGGTGGTTGAGCAAGTTGAAGAACTGGACGCCCACGCCTACCTTTGCCGTCTCCCAGCGCGGCAGTTTCGTGTACTTCATGATGGTCATATCGGTGTCGAAGTAATGCGGCCCGAAGAACTGATTGCGCCGCTGGTTGATGACCCCCGAGTAGAGCTGGCATCCTGCGTCGCCCAAAGCGCATGTCGGGTTGGTGAAATCTGGGAACGGGGAGGTGGAAATGCAAGGGGTAATTCCCTGGTCCAAGCTTCCTTTCGGCCCGCTGCAACCGGGATACGAACTGCTGTTGTAGGTGGCGAGTACTGGTCCGCCATACCCGTACCCACCAAGGTCGCCGCCGGCCGTGGTGTTAATCGCCGTGTAGGGGAAGCCAGTCCGCCAGAACAGCGTGCCCGAAAGCTGCCATCCCTTCAACAGAGCGGTCGGACCCTTCGGCAGTTCATAAACGTAGTTCATGTTGAAGGAATGCCGCACGTCGTAGTCGGCGTTGCCGTAGTTAAATTCCCGGAGGTTATTATCGTTGACTGGATTCAGGAGACTGTTTCCATAGCCGTTCGCGATGAAAGGGTTGAGGCCTCCGTTCGAGACTTCATCCAGCGAATGTCCCCAGGAGTAGTTGCCTTGCAACTGCAATCCGTGATTGAAGCGATGCTGCACAGTGACGTTTAAACCGTTGTAGTTGGAGACCGCCACCGTCCGGATATCGGTTACAGTCACGAAACGGGAGTCGGGTGCCGTCGTCGGCAGACCACCGAATCCATTCGGGCAATAAATGCCGTCTCCGTAGACATCAGTGTTGGGGCAGAACCCGTTCAGGTTGTTGAAACCCATAGTCTCGTGAATTCCATGATTACCCACGTAGTTCACGATGAGTGATGTGCTGTTGCCAAAACTCTTTTGGATTTCAAAGTTCCACTCCTGCGTTGTTGGAGCTACGATATTGCCGATGGTGGTAAAGCTGGGAGCCGAGAAGAGTCCGCCGGTTGCAGCCGAGAGGCTTGCCAGATTCGCGCCATTGTTGAAGCCAGCCACCAAAGCCGCGTTGGAGGCGGCGGCAGTCGCAAAGGCGTTCCCCTGGAGAGTTTCGTTCGGTGACACGTTGCCCACCACGGCGAAGATATTGTCCAGCGGAGTGTTCTGAATCAGATTGTCGGCAACTGAACCCTGGAAGCTATCCATAAAGATTCCAATGCCGCCGCGGAAAACGGTGGTCTTGGACCAGGATGGCGACCAGGTAAAGCCGAAGCGGGGTTGGAATGCAACTTTCGTGAAAGATGGCACCGACTGCGTACTGGTCTCGATCGCCTGGTTATAGGGCGCGCTCGCACCCTGCTGGGCGATGTCGTAGAACGGTGCATTGAAGCGCGCGAAACATGCCGTGCCGCACGTCGGCGTGGCATTGTGATCCATGCGCAGGGCGAACGTTAATTTGAGGTCGTTTCGCGGTTTCCACTCATCCTGAACATACCACCCTAATTGATAGAGCTTCACAGGGGCATCGATGGATGCGGGAAAACTTTGCACGAGGAATGTTTGGGCCCCGTTGTAGGCGCCGCCTTGGTTCACGAAGTTCGGCAATCCCAACGCCAAGTCGTAGCCACTGGTGTAGAAGCCGGCATCGTGATCGCTGATCAAATTGCGGTGGAAGTAAAGACCCAGCTTCAGCGTGTGCTGGCTGTTAAGGATGTAGGAAAAATCATCCACCAACTGGTAGCCCGTGACGTTGCGTCCTTGCGGCCATATATAGTCGAGGCCGCCCACAGTCGAGAGTGATCCATCATTAAACAACAGGGTGGTCGGGAAGGCGGCCAACGACGCCTGAAGGTTTGCCGGGCCGAAGATGGCGCGATAGTACTGGGCGGAGAACAGCAGGTTGTTCGCAGCCTTGGTCCCGAGAGCCCGGTTCCAGCTAACCTGTCCTTGATATTCCGGCTGGTAGCTGGTCGAGTTGAAGATCGGGTTCAAAGCATCGGTAGCAGTTGCTTGCGTGCCGATATCTTCCTGCAAGCGAACGAATATCTTGTCATTGTTGGTGACGTTGAAGTCGAAGCGGCCAGAGGTAAGGTATTCGTGGGTGAAATTGCCAACCGAATTGGAGAAGGTAGTGGTGCAAGGCAAAGCGCCGGCGCCAAACGTTGATCCGCCGAGGCTAAAGATGTTGCCCTGGCAACCACTGGGATCCGCCGAGCCCGGACTGCCGAGCACGGCTCCGGTGTTGCCCGGCGCGCCATTCCAGACTTTAAACGCCTGATTGTAAAAGGGAACCGAATCGCCAAAACCGTTGGCATTCAGATTGGCAACAATGCCGTTCTCGAACGCTTGCGTGGGCGCGAAAAGGTTGTCGTTGGTCACCGGAATGATCACGCGCAAGCCTTCATAGTTCCAGAAAAAGAACGCTTTGTTCTTCCAGATCGGTCCGCCAAATGATGCTGCGTATTGATTGGCGTTATCGAAACCGCGCGGCAGATCATTCGCCTGATCGGTAAAATCCTTGTGGAAGTAATCGTTGGCATTCATGACACGGCCATTCCAGAAATAGTTCGCGTTGCCGTGCCAGTTGTTCGACCCAGACTTCGTGATGTAGTTCACGTTCGCGCCAATGAACCCGCCGTACTGGCCGGAGTAGCCGTTGGTGACGACGGTCGCTTCCGATATTTCGTTCTGGCCGAGCAGCAAATTGGTGGCGCCGGAATTGTTCAGGTTCAGGAATGGATCGTTATCATACATTCCGTTGAGCGTGAACAGATTGGAACTGGCCGACATTCCGAAGCTGGAGAAGTTTCCGTATCCCGAGCCGGTATTCATTACCGAACCTGGAGCGGTCTGCGCGATGAAGCTCAAGTCGTTGCCCGGATTCGGCACTTCCGAGATCTCCAACGTATTAAAGGTCGTGGAGATTTCCGAGGTCTCCGTCTGCAGCAGTGCAGCCTCGCCGGAAACTTCGACCGTGGTGCCCGCCGAACCGACTTCAAGCTTGGCATTGATAATCGAGTTCTGACCCACGCTCACAGTCGTGGTATCGGTCAGGGATTTGAACCCAGGCGCGGTGATCGTAATTGCATACGTGCCGGGCTCCAACAGGGAGAACTGATAGAAGCCTTGCGCGTTGGTCTTGGCTTGTTGAGTGAACCCCTTCTCGATGTTTTTAAGGGCAACCGTGAGGTTGGGCAGCACTGCGCCGCTGGGATCGGTGACGGTTCCGCTGATAACACCGGTCGTGGTGCTCTGGGCCGGGAGGAAGCTGGGCACTGCCAATGCTGCCACGGTCAACAGGGCGAGCAGAGTGACAAAAGTCTTGAATCGCATGGGTTTATTGTCTCCGGTTCGTTGTATAGATTGCCTGGGAAACGCTCGGTCGTGTCGTCAAAATCACTTTCCGCCAACCGTCCCGCCAAGAAGTCAGGCAGCGACGGCGCGGAAAGCTGAACAACCTATCTATGCACCCTCAGTGCCAATACCGGACAATACGTAAGTCCTGTAATTTCAACGGCTCAACAGGGGATGTTTAGAGGGTACATATGTCAGTTCATATTTTTGAAGTCGGGAAAACTACCAAAAACCGTAACCTCGGCCCGCTTTTCCCCTTTTCTGTCCCATGAGTTCGGATCGGGCTCATGGCCTTCGAACTACAAGAAACGTTCTGGGACCTACCTGCTTCGCGGTCCTGCTTAACTGATTGGCCTGCTGAAGATGTCTGATGAAAACCTCCGCTGTTACAATGGCGCTTTCTGCAATGACATCTTCTGCCAAGCCCGAGTTGCGAAAGCCCGACGTTGGAGAAATGGAACTGTCCGACTCGTCCGCGTCGACCCCATCGAGTTCGGTGCCCATGCTCGACCTGCCACGGCAGTTTGAGCAGATTCGCGCCGAGGTGCTGGCCGCCGTGGGCAGAGTGTGCGCCTCGCAGCACTACATTCTTGGTCCGGAAGTCGAGGCGCTGGAGCGCGAAGTGGCGTCGTTCTGCGGAGCGGCCGAAGCGGTTGCTTGCGCTTCCGGTACTGACGCGTTGTGGCTGGCGCTGGCTGCCGCCGGAGTTGGACCGGGAGATCAGGTTCTCACTTCACCCTTCAGTTTTTTCGCTTCGGCGAGTGCGATCGTACGGGCGGGGGCTCGACCGTTGTTTGCAGATGTCGACCCCGCGACGTTCAATCTCGATCCCGGCAAAGTGAGCGAATTTCTGCAGGAGGCGCAGAATAACAAGCTGCGCGCGCTGCTGCCAGTTCATCTTTACGGGCAGTGTGCCGACATGGAAGCGTTCCAGCGTCTGGCTGATGAATTTGAGCTGGCGCTGATCGAAGATGCCGCGCAAGCTATAGGCGGAAGCTATAAAGATGCTAGCGGACAAATGCGCCGAGCGGGTTCCATGGGCGTGACCGCAGCGTTCAGTTTTTATCCCACGAAAAATCTCAGCGCTTATGGCGATGCGGGCCTGGTGACAACCAGCGACTCGGAAATGGCCGCGCACATGCGCCGACTGCGCAATCACGGTAGCCCACAGCGCTATGTCCACGAGGAGATGGGATGGAACAGCCGGCTCGATGCCCTTCAAGCGGCAATTTTGCGCGTGAAATTGAAATACGTTGAAGGCTGGAACGAAGTTCGCCGCCGGGTCGCGGCAAATTATGACCGATTGCTGATCGAGAGTGGCCTGGCGACTCAATCGCCGATCAGCAATCGGGAAGCGGCAATCGGCGAAAGCTATCCCATTCGTCTGCCGCACGTCTCGCCCTCCGCGCACCACGTTTTCCACCAGTACGTCGTGCGGGCCTATCGGCGCGATGAGTTGCGCGAGTTTCTGACGGCGCGACGAATCGGAACCGAAATCTACTATCCGATCCCGCTGCACCTGCAAACCGCGTTTGTGTATTTGGGATACCGCGAAGGCGATCTGCCGGAAGCCGAGCGCGCGGCGAAAGAAGTCCTGGCCCTACCCATGTTTCCCGAACTCACCGAAGACGAGCAGCGACGAGTGGTTGCCAGCATCGCCGACTTTTATTGCTGAGCAATCGCTTCTAGGCCCGATCGTAAAAGCGGAAAAACAGAGACTGCTTGGCCACCGGCTGCGCCTTCTCAGTCAAGGCTGCCATCTGTTGCTGATTGAAGGGAGTGAAGTCGCGCGCCAGTTGCACATTCTGTTCGAGCTGCGGAATGGAATCGCAGCCGATGATGACTGTGCTCACCGGCAGCGACAGCGAATAATACATGGCCTGCCGCATATCCAGCGTTCCCGGGGTGGGCGCCAGCACCATCCCTTCCCACATATGCTTTTGCTGTTCGATGGGCGGCGGCGTCCAGGTCGAAAGAATTCTTCCCCGCGCCGGAACTTTCATGCCAATGATGCCCATCTGCTTTTCTACCGCCAGCGGCAAGAGCTGTTCAGAAAAACTGAAGTGATGCGGATCGGCCGCATTGACCGCCATCAGAATCGTGTCGAAGGGATGACGACGAATCGCCTCCATCAACGCATCGGGCCGGTAGTGCCCTGTGATGCCGAGGTGGCGCACGATCTTCTGATCGCGAGCTTCGAGCAGTGCTTCCATCGCGCCGCCCTTGGCGAAGATCTCGTTGATGTCGGTCATAGTTCCAATGTCGTGCAGTTGCCACAAGTCGACATGATCGGTCTGCAACAGCTTGAGTGAAGTTTCGATCATGCGCATGGAACCATCGCGCGTGCGCTCTTTGGTTTTCGTGGCTAAGAACGCCTGGCCGCGCCGGTGCTTCATCACCTTGCCCACGTATTGCTCGCTCCAGCGATCGGGGCCGCCGTAAATGGAAGAAGTGTCGATGTAGTTCACACCCAGATCGAGAGCTTTTTCGATGATGGGAACGGCGGCCGCTTCATTGTTCGCTTTCTCCAGTGCAGCTTGTCCGCCCAGACTGAATATCCCAACCTTGTATCCCGTCTTCCCCAGATTCCGCGTGGGCATGGCATCGAAGGTCGCGGGATTGTAAGGAAGATTCGCCTGCGGATTTGCGCCAGGCGCTGGCTGCGCAACGTCTGGTAGCGCCGCTGAACCGAGCACCGCGGCAGTGACCATGCCGCCAGCCTTAAGAAACGTCCGCCGGCTGTTGGATGGCCCGCTGGTGGATGCCTTCTCCGAAACATTCTTGCTCACGATACGCCTCCGCGTTTAGCTACGCCTCTACATTAACGCCAACATCTTTGCGAATCCACCACAATCCATCTGATTGTGCGACTGCGAGCCGCGCTTAGCGCCGGCGATGTTTCGCTTGCACCTTTTCCGGAACTTCTCCCGGCGCCAGAACCCTGCGCACGATTGGCGTGTTCAGCTTGTATTTGCGTTCGCTGATGTTGCCCGCATCGTCTTTCACGCGGAGAATGAAAACCGGCAACATTCCTTCTTTACCAAAGTCTTCTTTCGTCACCGTAACCGGAAGGAATCCGTTCAGTCCGTGCTCGCGATACGCGGTTTCGTAGCGATGCTTTCTCGCGTTCCAGGTGAAAACCCGAATCTGGTCGTAATCGTATGGCAGGCCGTCGTGCGGTTCCGTCAGCACGCACAGATATTGCGGTACAAGCTTGGGAGCGCCCGCCTGATCTGCACCCGCCGCACCGGCGCCCGCCGAGCCTTCGCTTGATGTGGCATCGGTCGGCATGGCAATGGCCGGCCCGCTCCTGGCGTTCTTGCTCTTAGCCGTTTTTTCCACCGGCCCATCCCGCACTTGATCGAGCATAAAGAAAGCAACGAAACGCTGACCTTCGGCGTACTCTGCGATGTCGAGCGGTACATCCACATCAACCATGCGGGCCAAAACCCAGCCCACCCGGCCCTGGGCGTCGCGCACCAGCCACCAATCTTCCAGGGCGGGTCCGGCCGCGGCTTTGCTTCCTGGTCTTGGCGCGGCCGTCGCCAGTCCCGGCTGCTTCTCCGCTGTTTCGCGCTTCAGCAGTGACACTCTCGACCCGGAACTCAACTGATAAAGATGTTCCGTCTCGCGCCCCGGCGCGATGTGCATGTTCGTATCGTTGCGCAACACTCCCGGAGCCTGCACCGGATCGTTCTGGTTGTCTTCAGTGAGCTTCTGCAGGCCGTCGTAGATTTTTTGGTCGACCAAGAAGCGCTGCTCGATCCAGCCTTCTATCCCGCTGGCGGTGCGCACCCGAGCAAACCGCCTGTCGTGCTCCAGCACCTCCAGCCGCTCGCCGTTCTTCACGAAGCCCACGCGGTTGTAAATGGCTGCTACCTGATCGCGCAGCGCCGCTTGCGGCGCCGAGACGTAAACCACTTCCCGCACACGCTCGCCGCGGCGGTTGCACCCGGCAAAGCTGACCAATATTGGGACTCCCAACAGGATTGTCGCCAGCAGATGAAGCGGTCGATAAGAACGAAAACGGGGATAGGAACGAGGGTAGGGATAATAATAAAGATGCGCTGGAAAAAATGGTTTCACGATGACGGCCAGACCCTGTTTCCACTATAACGCGTTGCCGCAGCCGTTTCGCGCACCAAAGGTTTACGGGAAATGCACCTCAAAGTCACGCTGACACGCTCGCCCGCCTTCGGTTAACATAAAAGAGGCGTCTGAGAAATCTTCAGGCAGTCAGGATGCCGGAACCGCAATTCGTGCGTCTAAATTGTTGAGGGCATGTCTGCGCTTATTTTTATGACTCGATATTTCATGAACATTCAATACATCGGCCGTATTTCAATTCTGTCGCTTCTCGCTTCTTTTGTCCTCGCCGCTTCATTATCCGCTTCGGCGCAGGAGACGATGCAATCCGTGCTGCGTCCGCCCAAGGGCGCGCAGACGGCCATCATCGTCTTCGAAGATCTGCAATGTCCCATGTGCCGCCGCACTGCGCCCATCGTCGAGCAGGCGTCGCGCACCTACAAGATTCCGCTTGTGGTGCACGATTTTCCCCTGCCCATGCACAACTGGTCTTATGACGCGGCGGTCATGGCGCGCTATTTCGATACTCATTCCAAGGCGTTAGGCAACGAGTTCCGTGATTACATCTTTGCCAACCAACTGGAAATCAATCCTCAGAACCTGCGCGGCTACGCGGAAAAATTTGCCGCCGAACACAAAGTGGATTTTCCCTTCGTGATCGACCCCACGGGCAAACTCGCCGCCGAAGTCAATGCCGACCGCGACCTGGGCCGGGTGATCAAACTCGACCACACCCCCACCGTCTACATCGTGAGCAACCGCAATCCCAGCAAACCCTATATTGAAGTGAAAGATAACAGCCAGCTCTACGCCACGATCGACGCCATGATGAAGGACTAGGTTTTTTCTTCCCAAGGGGATCGAAAGAAACGATAAAGAGTCAGCGGTAAACTTCGCGGCGATGCCCGATTCGCGGGACTAGAACTACGAGCGCGTCATCTCGAATTTCGCAAACAGCGCGATAATCTCCGATGCGGTAACTCCACAAAGTCCCGAGCGGCCCGCTCAGCGCCTTGCCCAAACTTCTCGGATCGGATTGGGTTGCAATGCGGTTGTCGAAGAAATCGAGAATGCGTCGCGCCGCAACCTTGTCCAGCTTACGAAGTTGCCGCCGCGCCGTATCCGTATACTCGATGGTCGTAATCGATCACCTTGGGACGAGCCAAGATTAGTCGCGCAAGCCTAGATCGCCCCTAACCTCGGAACTGGAATGAACTTTTTCTTTGCCGCGCCGCACTCGTTCCAGCACGTCCGCGGCAAGATAGTAGTCTTCCAGGTCGTCCAGCCCATTCTCGATGAGGTGGCGGAGATAGAAAGCCTTGCTGCGTCCCGTTTGCTCGGCGAGAAACGCAAGCCGCTCTTCATCCTTGTCGGAAAGTCGTATGGAAGTCGGCATATGAATACCTCAGATACTTGTATTCATTGTATCACTTGTTCCTCCGGTCGCACTGTCGGAGTCATCGTATTGCAGCCGTTTTTCGGCCGAAGCGAGGATCTTGCGCGAAGTAGTCGTGCTGTGAATGGGGCGCGCCGCTTCTGAGTGGGTACGGATGGAGCTACATCGAGTTGCGCGAAGAAGCCGCAGGATCAGCGATCAACTAGCGACCTCACCTCTCGCAAAGGATGCGAGAAGTGGGGCACCCGGCTAAGGCTCCAGTTGCGGCTCTAGCTCACGGTATCGTGACCGTGGACGTAGCGGTCAGGCTCGATCCAGGATAGGACGCCACGAATTGGTACGTGCCTGCGGTGGCGTCGTTATTGATGCAATCTATGGCCGAAACTCCATCGTAGCTGCAAGTGATCGATGTGGAAGCGGTGCCATCTAGGTAGGGTGTAAGCACCGCCGACGCAGAGACGTTCATCTGCCCGCTGGAAGTGTCTGCATTTACGGTGAACGCCACGGTTACGCCGTTCTCAATGCTGGTCGAAGTAGGCGTAATGGTCAATGCGGTAATGGCGATGAATACGGTTGCGGTAGTCGTGCCGCTCACGCTTTGCGAACTGGCCGTGATGGTGGTCGTACCAATGCCAACGCCGGTCATCGTAGCGTTGCCGCCGCCCGTAACCGTGGCGACGGACGTGTCAGAGCTCGACCAGGAGACGTTACTGGTGACGTATCCGCCGCTGCCATCGCTGTACACTCCATATGCGGTCAAAGGGGTAGAGGCGCCGACCTCCACATTAGGCGTGGCGGGATTGACCGTCAGGCTCGACAAGGTCGGGTTCGTGAAGAAGCCTCTGCAGCTTACAGCCAGGGCTAGCGTGGCGAGCGCGGCGAACGCGCCGATCAGTTGGAGTTTCTGTTTCAGCGATGACATAAGTGTTCCGGCTCCCAAGGCGCGCTTTCGAACGATCCGCTTCAAACTCTTCCGCCCGTGGCGAACTTCCTGTCTTTCATGCTTGTCGTTACGGCTTACGCCTGCGCCCCAAGAAACTCACAGCCCGAGTGCCTATAGCCACAGCCTCGCCTCGACCTGAGCGGCATGCTGTCCCGCAAATCATTTGTAATCGACGCGCGGCCTTTTCGAAAATTGTAGCAGAGAAATTCCGGGCGGCTAGTCACGCCGGTACCATCGTGCTCCCCGCCCGAACCATGCGCGCCACTGCCCTCTCGCGTGTAGAACGCCGCGCTTCGATATTCTTGCAACGCGGCTTGACACAAAACTAGCGTGGATGAACCGGCCTCCGCCAACCACCTTCGTCCAAACCAGCTCGTCCAAACCAGCCCGGAGAAATGAAGAGGCCAGCGGCAAGCCTTCGCCCCGCTGACCTCTGATCGCCGGAGACTAAACACTGAAAACCGACCGCTGCCCTTCACTTGCCCGGATGCTTTTCCTCCTTAGGCGGGCTCTCACGCTTGGGCGCAGCTTCCCGGTGCGGAGCCGCTTTCGGCGCGCTTGCCCGTGGCTCACTCTTTGGCTCGCTTCGCGGTTCGCTCTTGGGTTCGCTTCGTGGCTCAGTCTTTGCTTCTCTTCGTGGCTCGCTCTTGGGTTCGCTTCGTGGCTCGGTTTTTGGCCGGGCCTCAGGGGCGGGCCGGCTTTCATTCCGCGCTCTGGTTTCGTTTGGCGGCTTGGCTTCTTTAGCCGGATGCGCAGCACTCCTGGCTGGAGCAGCCTCCTTAGCCGGCCGCGCCTCGCTTCTGGCTGGCGCGGCTTCTTTCGAAGGATGCGACGCACTCTTAGCGGGCGCAGCTTCTCGCGCTCGGACGCGCTTCGTTTTTAGCGTGTTCACTGCTCTTGGCCGGAGCATGGCTCGCCTTACTTTCGGCCGCGTGCTGCGGATGAGCTGGCTTGTTTCTGTTCGCTGGGGTTGGTTTCGCATTGCCTTTTGCCGCTTCCTTACCCTCGGGCCGTGCCGGTCCGCGAGCTTCCTTTGGCGAAATCTTCGGCTCGTGATACGTCCCGCCAGCAGCCTTGGCCGCAACTACGCCGTGGCTGAAATCGCCCGGCCGCGCCGTGGCTGCGATCGGTGGACGCCCGTGATTTTCCCGCGCAAACAAAGCGCGGTTCTGGCTGGCTGCATGTTCATGCTGCACTTGCTCCGCCAGCGCCGGCCGGTGCTGCTCATGCTCATAGGCTTCCTCCTGCGGAGTGGGGCGAACCTGCACGCCGCCCTGACCGCCATTGAATGCCACGTGGTTGTTGTTATTCACGATGACCGTCTTGTTTACATAGACGTTGGTGATGTGCGGGCCGACATTCCACACCGCGCGGTTGTAGTAGAGAGTTCCGCCGCGCCACTCCCCGCCGTAAAAGCCATTGCCCCAGTAACCGTATCCGTAATTAATGCCGCCGTAAAAGCCAACCTGCGGCCCCCAATAGCCGGCGTTCCAAGCGTAGAAGCCGTTGTTCCAACCCCACCAGCCCGGAGTCCACAACAGACCCACCGGAGCTTCTACCCAGGTCCCCGGCACCCAGTAGTAGCCATCGTCATCGCTCCACGCCCAATAGCCCGGCGTCCACAAGTAGCCGGGGCCGGGACAAACCGGCTGCTCATAAACCGGCAGCGGTGGCGGACCAATTCGTACAGAAATGCCAACTGCAATCTGCGCCATCGATGGTTTCGACCACGTCATCACCATCATCGCCATGACGAATGCGAACAACAAAGCCGGAGTTACCAGATTCCGTGTTACCAGATTTCGTTTCATCGCTTTTTCCTTTGGCCTCGTTTCCTTTCATCGACCCGAGCAATAGATTCGAGGCAACTGCACCCAGGCAAACACCACCGCTGAACTTCTTTCGCATCGCTAATCTTCTGCATCGTCGATACGAAAATACCTGATCACGTTCTGCTACTGTAAACACCCGTTATTGGAGGATGTTTCTCAATGAAATAGTTGTTTGCCATCTACAAGCAGCCTGCCGTGGGGGCGACAAGGCGTGAAAAAAGCAGCAAAATCATTCGCTTCTAGGCAACCTTCCCTACGGAATCGAGGGTATGGACCATGCCTGCGCATCAGCATCCAATCAAAAGCATTCCGTAGAGAGCTTGGAATCGGTACATGTCCGACTTGAAGCCCGAACCAGCCATCACCAAGCAGTTATGTGATCAGATCGCCGCAGAAAAGAACCCTGGCAAGGTCGAAGATTTAGTTGAGTCATTGCGCACCAGCGTTGAACTCGAACGCGATGAGGCTCGTCTACGGCTTCGCCTGATCGCGCAGCAGTATCGGGATCGCATCCGGTCGGCGCCGCTCAGGTCAAGAATGTTCGACGTTATTAATTTTCTGGGACTGATCCCTTCGCATTCACCGGAGAAGGAATTCTCCAAGCCGGATGAGGCGGGGAAAAAGAGAGGCTCGATTAAACCGGCAAAAGATTAGTGAGTCCGTTTTGCTTTGGTGATGCGTTCATCCACCGGTTTGCGTCCGGCGAATCCTTCTTCGGTTCCATGCCAGTGAGTGATTGAGGTCTCGCCCAGCTTCCAGCACAATAAAACCGTGCGTCCTTCCACCTCGCAGGGAAAGTCCAGCAGCCCAATATCCAGGTCCTTCACCTGCACTCCGATGGAATCGATCTCCGCGAAGGCGTCGCGCAATCGCTGTTCGGCCTTCGCCCGCTCGGCTTTGCGCCGGGCTAGGGGAACGATGTCAAGGTAAGTGCCGCCGTTGAGGAAAATGCGCTGGTGAACGGCGTGCATCTCCGCTTCCACTTCCTCCATCAACTTCCTGGCCGCAATCGCGGTGCGCAGAAGAGATTCCAGCACCGGCAGCAGCGTCTGTGCTTCGTCGAGAGTGAACGTGCGGGACGACATGAGGGATCTCAACTATTCTAGCGTATTCAGCGAATTCACTGTTAGCGGATTCGCGCCTATTCCTTCACCCCATCGTTTATCTGGCCGGAATCAGTCTCGGGGCAACTCCGGTTTATCTAATGGCTTCTCCCGTGGGAGGGATCGGACGACGAGGCCGTATTTACGTCGATATACAAGCCTGAACTTGCGGAGACTCCCGGCGGATAGCAGTTGCCATCGCGGCTGTAATTTGTGCAGCGCCCTGCAACATCCCTGCGCTGCGGTGACTGGGCAAACTGCCAAACCTCGGCAAATCGAAGTCCGCTCGCTGCCGGATTCGGTGGCCGAGCCGGAAATGCGCACCCTGGCGCCGGAGGACAAGCATCATTGATCGCCCAATAAACAACCTCGCGCCCACCGGCGCTCTGGCGAATATCTTCCGCCGTCACCACATTGCCATCATCTTTCGCCGCGATGCCGGAGCAATAGACGCCAGCGTGGAATCCCGCAGCGGTTACTCCGTCCACCCAGGCGTAGATATAAGCCTTTTGTTCCGGCAGCATCCGTCCACCCTGCTCCTGATCGAGAAAAATAATAGTTGCAGCGGGAAACCCCTCGCGCCGCGCGGAATTCGCAGCAATCTGCGCGTCAGATTTCCCCATTCTCGCCGCATTGACAACGGTTTTCAGTTCCGCATAAAGACGCCCGTTAAACAGCACCAGGAATCCAAATCCCGCCGCATCCACCGCGGCGCGATGTCCCTTCCAGCTATTACTGCGCTCTCCGGGAGGATTATTCAGCCAGTATCCGCTGTAGGAGAAAGTCTGCCGCAGAATCTTGAGATTGGCGTCGCCGGGATAATCGTTGCGGTCAAAACCAAGGTAGGCGCCGCTCTGAGCCTGGGTCGTGGCGCATGCGAACATGAGAATTGTCGTTGAGATAATCGTCGTCGCGATAGTCCGGCGAGGACTCATGTGTTCGATATCGGAATCCAGATTCCCTGAATTTCTCGGCGCTTTATGCGATCTCGGCGTGAAAGGTTCTAGGTGACGACTGATTGCTGAAGGCTCAGAGCTAGCCGCCAATATGCACCATGGTCCGCGACGCGGGCACAAAATCCGGCTCGCCAATGTGGTGCCGCTCTTCTTTGTTTTGCACCACAGCGCGAATAAACTCCGCCAACTCTTCATCCGAAGCCCCACGCCGCATCTGTGCATGAAGATCATGGTCCCAGACTGAAAACAGGCAAGTCCGAATCTTGCCATCCGAGGTGATGCGAATCCGGCTGCAGTGCCCGCAAAACGGATACGACACCGGCGCGATAATCCCAATCTCGCCCACGCCATCATCGAAACGATAGCGCCGAGCCGTCTCCGACCGCCCGCGCGGAATCTCAACCAGCGGCCGGTACTCGCGCATTCGCGCCAGAATCTCCTCCAGCGTCACCACTGTATCCCGCGACCATGTTCGTCCTTCTTCGAGCGGCATAAATTCGATAAACCGCACGGTCACACCTTCTTCGCGCGCAAACATTCCGAATGGAATGATCTGGTCTTCATTAAATCCGCGCATCAGCACGCAATTCACCTTGAGCGGCCATAATCCAGCCCGCCGCGCCGCACGAATTCCCGCCAGCACATGGTCGTATCCATTGCTCACGCGCGTGATGCGCGCAAAGCGGTCCGGATCGACCGCGTCCATCGAAACCGTAACCCGTGTCAGGCCCGCGTCTTTCAGCGGCTGCGCCATCTCCGCCAGCAAATGCCCATTCGTAGTCAGCGCAATATCAACCGGATCGTCATTCGATCCCGCGAAGGGCACGACTTTAGTCGTGCCGTTGAGCTCAGAAAAAGATTCGGGCTTTAGCCCCTGCCGCCGCAACTGAGCCAACTCCTCTATAAACCTCACCACTCCCTTGCGCAACAACGGCTCCCCGCCCGTCAGCCGAATCTTGGTCACGCCCATGCCCACCAGCACCCGCGCCATGCGCAGATAATCCGCAAACGGCAGGTCGCCATACAGCGCGCCCTCATTCCCTGTCCGGCAGTAAACACATTTGTAGTTACAGCGGTCGGTAACAGAAATCCGCAGATCGGTAATGCGCCGCCCGAATTTGTCAGTGAGAAACAAGCTCTTAGCCTTTAGCTGTTAGCCCTGGGTTGAACTTGGCGGATTTTCCTCGCGTCCTTAGCGATTAAAAGCCCCAGCGCCGCCACTTATAGGAGTCGCAATTTGAAAGGAAGGTTTCAAAGTTTCACGCCCGAAAAGCCGCAAGCCATGCGCCGCAGCCGACGACTGACAACTATTCTCAGGCTGTTGATCTGGCAAAACGAACTAATGAGTCCCAATCTCCGTCTCAATCGCCGCCTCCGCCATCGGAGCCATGATCTTGAACCCGGCCGCATTCGGATGCAGCCCATCGTCGGCCAGGTCTTTCTTCATCAGCCCGTGCTCATCCACCAGCGCGCTGAAATAATCCAGGTAGGCGCAACCGTGCGACGAAAATGCGCAGTAGCTCTTCAGCCACCGGTTCAATTCCAGAATTTTTTCCGTCGACCGCTGCGCAAAAAAATCTTTCGACCGTTCCGTATAGTTGTGAATCGGCAGCACCGAACAATAAATCACACTGATGCCGTGCTCCCGCGCCAGTTCCGCCAGAGAAGCGTAATCGGCCTCAATATCCTCGAGTCGCATGGGACCGGTGTTGCCCGCAATATCATTCGTCCCCGCTAGAATGAGCACAACTTTGGGCCGCAAATCGATTACATCCTGGCGAAAGCGCACCAGCATCTGCGGCGTAGTCTGCCCACCAATGCCACGGTTGATATACCCTTTGCCGGGGAAATATTCATCCAGCTTCCAAATGTCGGTGATGGAATCGCCAAAAAATACTACCCGCTTCTCGCCCGCAGCAGGCGGCCCCAGCGCCTCGTCCGCCGCGCGGTACCGCGCCAGTTGCCCAAAGTCGTCGAAAAATACGGCGATGCGCCGAGCCCTGTATTGATCCAGTCCGGCAAAGCCCGTCGTAGGGATGGGTGGAATTGGTTGTTGCGCAATGACGTGACCGGCAAAAAATACGATCGAGGCGAAGCTGAAAAACAATGCGAGCTTTTGCAGGAAATAAACTGATTTCATTGTGGTAGTTCCTGAACTAACACGATCAACAAATAACTATACATTCTCGTGCCGCAAACCTAGCCCAACTTAAGGCTTCGCCAGCGCCTCCGCAATGGCCTTTTCGGCAAGCGGCGCCATGACTTTATAGCCTGACGCATTGGGGTGCAGGCCCTCATCGGACAGATCGCGCTTCAACATTCCCTTGTCATCGACCATCGCGGAAAAATAGTCGAGGTATACAAGCCCATTTTTCGCGCAGTACTTCTTGAGCCAGGAGTTGAGCGACAGTATTCTTTCCCGTGGACGCAGCGCGAACGACTCCTTCGCATCCGGCGTGTAATTGTTCACAGGATGCAGCGACGCGAAGACCACGCGAATATGGTGCGCCCGCGCCAGTTCGGCCAAAAGCAAGAATCAAACGGTTCACCGGGCCAATCCCATGGCGCAAACTAAATTCAGAAATGCGCGGCTCGCCGATCCAACTGGATCGAGCAAAACTTTGCGGCGCTCCAGCATGGCGGACACCGGTTGTCCCTTATAGCTGGCGATTTGCCGGTAGCGTGAAATGAAAAACAGCACCCGCAGGAAAAGTTTCCATTTCAGTGGGGCGAAATAATCGGGTGTTACGAAGGGCACCGCGTGGCCGTCCTTCACTTCGGCGATAAAGTCTTTGAAAGTTGCGGCGCGCGACAGAGAGAGAATGGAACTGGCGACCAGCAGATGGCTGTCTCCGCCGCCGACCACCGGTTTGCGCCACTGCCGGGCAAGTTCCAGGACGCGGTTGTTCTCCTCGCGTGTCCGCATGCCGTTCACTTCCAAAGCGTGAATCGCCCAACCGTAGCGGGTGAGCAAATCCGTGACGGGAATTGTCTCCGCTCCCTTCGCCCAGGCGATGAGAGGGTGGTTCAAGACGACCAGGCAGCCGCTGGCGGCGAGGGTTTCAAACAATTCGTCGTAGCGTCCGGCGCGCGCGGCGGCTTGCATTCGAGTGTGCGTTTCCTCGACTCCACTCTCGGGCATGTGACTCACTCCCAGGTGAAATAAGTGGCCCTGGTACCAGAGTGACAACTCCTCGCCGATTGCGATGCGGCCGTTGGTGCAGCCAGTAAGATCAGGCCGGCTGCGCAACAAAGCGAGGCTGCCGGCAAATTCGTCGTGGTCGGTAATGGCCAGGTGAACACCGTCGAAACCCCAAGCGGCCGCCGCCTCAGCTTCGATTTGATAAACGTCTTCGGGAGTGTAGGGCGGATTGAACGTTATCTCCGCGTAATTCAGATCGGAAATGCCGCCCAGGCCAAACGACCTTTGCAGAATGCCACTCAGAGGCCGCATGAAAGCCAGTTTAACCACTTGGTTTAATGCCGCCAGCTTCTCCACGGAGTACTGCGAGTGGTTGTGCAGGGAAACCGCGTAGCCGAACTCGCGGTCCGGGTGGGGACACTCGCGGTAGGTATAGTTCTCAATCTTCCAGGCTGACCGGCGTCGCATTGCGTCTGAGGGCGTCTTACGAGGAACGTTCGCCAGTGTAATTTCACTGGTGATGCCCAGCAAGAAAAAGTTGTCGCATAAGAATCGATCTGATAGTCTTCGGCGTTCGGGGGGCGATTGGGGTGGGCGAGTCGGTCTCAGCAGAGCGGGTACGTTAGCGTACCGAAGGTGTTCTCCGAACAGGCCGGCTGCCGACGCACAATACACGCTCGACCTGGCGCGTCTAAGGCAAATGCATAAGCCCATTAAGTATCTCGAAAAGGCGATGTCCATTGCTGCCAACGGGGCATGGCAAGTATTTTGTTTCAGCAACAATCTCTTTCCCGAAAATCTATCTTTCACGCCTGCGTGGTCGGATAGGCCGCTGCTGAAATCTCATGAAAAGTCGAAGCCTCCGCTGGGCTGGCCGCGGCAAACCGATTCGTTGTGCCCGCGTTGCGTGCCAGAGATTCGTCAAAAAATTGTCGACGGCAAGCAGGATTATCGCGTCCTGTTGAACGAGAGGCCCGGCGAAATCAAGGCGCAGATCATCGAGCGCGAGGGCAAAATCCTGATGGTCAAGGATTGCCCCGTGCACGGACATTTCGAGGATGTCATCTCTATTGATCCGCAATTCTTTCGGCATCTGGAGGAGACATTTCCCGGCCGGGATATCCGCGCCCACAACGACGAAAAACTGCATAACCACGGCAGCAGCACCATCAAGCACGGGCGAGGCTCGGTGCTCACCGTCGACCTGACCAACCGCTGCAACATGATGTGCGATCCGTGTTTCATGGATGCGAACCAGGTGGGATTCGTTCACGAGCTTGCCTGGGAGGACATCAAGACGCTGCTCGACAATGCATTCTCCATCAAGCCGCGGCGTCAGATGTCGGTGCAGTTCTCCGGGGGCGAGCCGACCCTGTCCCCGCATTTTCTCGATGCGATTCGCTACGCGCGCGAACTCGGCTACGACAGCGTGCAGGCGGCGACCAACGGTATTGAGTTCGCGAAGAGCCCGGAGTTTGCGCGGCAGGCCGCGGAAGCGGGCTTGCGCTACGCGTATCTCCAATTCGACGGTATCGGCAACCCGGCGAATTCTCATCGGAATGTCGGCAACCTGTTCGACCTGAAATTGCGGGCCATCGAGAACCTGCACTCCAACGGCGTGGAAATCGTGCTGGTGACTACCGTCGTCAACGGGATCAACAATGAGCAGGTGGGGCGCGTGGTGCAATTTGCGCTCGACAACCCGGAGAAGATCGCCATGGTGTCGTTCCAGCCAGTGTCTTTTACGGGCCGCGATGAAGCCGTCACCGACGAACGCCGCAAAGCGCAACGCTACACGCTCTCGCATCTGGCGCACGATCTCAAAAAACAATTGAGCATCGGCGAACCCGTTCGCGACTGGTTTCCACTCTCGTTCCTGAGCACCTTTTCCGACTGGGCCGACCTTGTTCACGGCCCCGAGGCCGCCTGGGGCCAGGTCGCGTGCTCTTGTCACCCGAACTGTGGGGTGGGGATGGCGATCATGGTCGACAAGGAGACGCGCGAAGCGGTGCCAGTGACCGCATTCCTCAACGCCGAACAGTTTGCCAAGGATGTTGCGCGGGTCAACGATTGGGCGCGCAGCCGGTGGATATCGGTGGCGGGGATGGCGCTCGCATTGGTTCGGAATTACGATGCGTTTCGGGCGCCGAAACATTTTCGCGCCGTCGACATGCTGAAGAAGCTCGACAAGGGCCTAGCCGCAACCGGACACGACTATGGCGACGTCTCCGGCAAGCGGACCATGGCTGACATTTTCCGGCGACGCCGCGACCGCTGGAACCTGCTGTTTGTTGCGGGCATGTGGTTCCAGGATCTGTTCAACTACGATTTTCGCAGGACCGAGCAGTGCATCATTCCTTACGCGACGCAAGAGGGGGAGATCTCCTTTTGCGCCTACAACACCGGTATGGGTTGGCGGAACATCGTGGAGAAGATGCATATGACCGCGACCTTGACCAAGTGGTACGAGGAGCACGGGCGGCATGAGATTTTCGCCGGCGGCAAGCGCGTAAAGCTCAACAGTACGGAGCATCATCTGGTGTTGAAGGACGAGATTGTCACCAACGAGGCCCAGCATGACCTCGAACAACTCGGCGTCGCGAAGAACGCCCGCGAGGAGAAACTGCGGGCCCGAGCCGAGCGGAACAAAATCGACAACAAGCTGGACGAAGAAAATCTACGCATGGCCAAACTCTATCGCGAGTTCGTACTGAAAGAAAAAGCGATTCCAGAGCTGGTGCAGATCGGGCTGCCGCCAGCAGAGACCGGAAGCGAAGCTAATCGAGCGCGGGAAGCTTGATCCCGTTGTGAAGAATCATCGTTTTAGACTTGTCATGCTGAGCGGAGTGGCGAGGAGAGCGAAGCGAAGCTCGACACGCAGTCGAAGCATCCCTGCCCTCTGTATGCTCCGTATCTTCTACGCGAAGGCGTTTGTCCCCGAAAAAGATCCGTGCTGACCTGCAATGCGTACCAGATCGTAGGGATGCTTCGACTCCCCACGCGGACCGCTTCGCGGTTCGCCTGCTCCGCTCAGCATGACAGACCTCGGCGATCTTGTTCACATCCTCCCGGTAGCCATTGGTGTGAGGATTTCCATCTTGAGTAGCATCACCATCGCGCATGCTAGTCTGTATGATCTAAGGCGATGGCTAGGCACGCTTCAAGATGCCGGTACGAGACGCGGTGCATGTCTGGCTCTAGTCGCTGGCATTTCACCTTCTACCCGCGTCACATGCTCCCGCGATTCAGCTTGTTATGCGCTTTGCTTGCGCTTTTGATTTTTCCGGGACTGCTGGCGGCCCAATCCGCCACTCAGTCGGAAGATCTGCTGAGCCGAGTTTGGCAGGGAGTTCAGCAAGCACAGAAAAATTACACCAGTACCTGTGGGACGATTACGGAAACCCGCACATCTAGCCTGATGGTGAAACCTCTGGTCCTGCGAGGCAAGTTTTGCGCAGAAGGCACGACCCGATTCGCACTGGACTACTTGGAACCCTCCAGCATGCGCATTCGCTTCAACGAGAACTACCTCAACGTTACCAGCGGCGGCAGCACCGAAGTGATGGAAATCGGAAAAAGCGTTCGCCGCGCGCAATCTTATTTCGGACGCGATAACTCTCTCGGGAACCTGAAAAAAAACTTCACTGTCACTGTGCAAGAGGACAGCCGGGATTACCAAATGAAGCTGGTTCCGCGGACAGATACTTTTCGCCGCCGGCTGAATTACCTCGTCATTAAGCTTGACAAAAAAGATTTCTTTCCCCGGTCGCTGGAGGTCGACGGCAAGAGCGGCGTAAACAGCTTATTCGTCATCGACGTAAGCTCGATGAATCCGAAGATTCCGCCAGATATGTTTGAGGTGCAAAAACCCCAATGATCAAGCCCAGGGCGATGGAGCGAAGCGAAATCGAGGCGCTGATTCCTCATCGCCCTCCGTTCTTGTGGATCGACCGGGTGGAAGAACTGGAGCCGGGAGTTCGTTGTGTTGCGGTGAAGTTTGTCGATCCGGCGAACCCGATTTTTGCCGGGCATTTTCCTGCCAAGCCCATTCTGCCGGGAATTTTTCTGATCGAAGCGGTGGCCCAGACCGCGGGAGTAATGCTGGGATCGGCCGCGCAGCAGATTGCTGCCAGGAGCGGGGGAGGGACGGCCTTGCTCGCCGCCGTAAACCGCTTCAAGTTTCTCAAGCCCGTGACTCCGGGGCAAACACTGCGCATTGAATCCAGGAAGCTAACCGAGGCCTTGCAGATGGCGTGCATCGGCGGCACGGTTTGGGCGGATGGGGAGATCGTAGCGAAGGGCGAGTTGTCGGTCGTGTTGGGCTGATCGGCCGCCGAGTAAGATAGCCCACTGGAGAACGCAGGCATGCAGGTCAGTCCATGCAGGTCAGTCGATGATCGGCTCCCGGCTTCCGCTATCCTGCTCGCGGAAGCCGGAAGCCCGAAGCCGCATCTCTTTGAGGTTGCCGGAGCCACGGCATGATGGTCCGTTGCATGCGGTGGGTGGGCGGCCTGGTGATCGGCCATCCGGGGTTGGTGACGGCCCTGAGCCTGGTCGTTACCTTACTGTTGTATGCGAACATCCACAACCTGCGCACCGGCACCGATCTGGCCGATCTGTTTGGAAATCGCGACCCCCAGTGGCGAACCGCAAGCCAGATCGGCAAAGAACTGGGGTATGGCAATCAGCTCTTCGTGGTGATCGACGCTCAGGCGGTCACGGCTCCGGCGACCAGTGCTCCCGGAGGAACGGACGTCACCGGCGAGATGGAAGAAATGGCCGACCGGCTGACCACCGACATGCAAGCCAGCGGACTGTTTCTGGATGCGCGCTGCGGCTTGCGGGATGAGGAACTGCTCAAGATGGTGCGGTTCTTTAGCTGGAACTTTCCCTCATTCGTGCTGCCCGGGCAAACACAAGATTTCAAGCGGCAGCTCGATCCGCAACAGATTCATCAAGCCGTCCGCCGCGCGGCCACCGAACTGGTCACTCCATTCTCGTCATTAGGAACCAACTACTTCGTCGCTGATCCTTTGGGACTGATGCAAGTGGAATTGGGCAACGGCCACGGCTTTTCGCAGTTTGCCAATTTCGATCTCAATTGGGGATCTGGAAACCGGTTCTTCAGCAAAGACCACAAGGCGCTGCTCATCATTACCGAGCCCCGCCAGTCGGCCATGGATTACCAGTTCGCCGAGAAAGTAATGGGGTGGACGCGCGAGCACATCCGGTCGATAACGGCAGAGCCGGACCTGCGCGACTCCGGAGTGCGTGCCATTCCTGCGGGCGCTTATGTTTACGCGGAGCAGGAGCACAAGCTCATCGAAACGAATATTCGCCGAATTTCCCTGATTTCGATTGTGGGTAATCTGCTGTTGTGCCTGGTGATCTATCCGAGGATTCCGCTCCTGCTTTTATCGCTGCTCCCGGCCAGCCTGGGCATTGTGTGGACTACGGGTATCGCGAGTTTCTATCCCGGAGAAGTAAATCTGATCAGCCTCTCTTTTATTGCGATCCTCGCGGGGCTGGGAGACGACCAGGTCGTACATTTCTTCAACCGTGTGCCGCAGGAATGGGCGAAAGCTGGAGTGCTGAATGGCGCTACGCTGAATAACGCTGTGCTGCGCACCTTCGAGACCACCGGGCTTAGCGTTGTCTTATGCATAATAACGGCGGCCACGGCGACCGCGTCGTTGGCGACTGCGAGTTTTAAGGGACTGTCGGAGTTCGGCTTCATCCTGACGGTGGGAATGTTCATGATGATGCTCCACACTCTGTTGACGGTTCCCGCGATCATGCAGCTGTGGTGGCGATTCTCGAAGCCGCGCGCGCCGCAGACCATTACCTTCCGTTTGCTTCCGTGGGTGGCGCGGAAATCCGTTGATTTTGTAGGCCGGCACACGCGTCTTGTGGTCGGCTTGGGCTGCGCAATGTTTTTCCTGTCGTTAGTGTTTCTGCCCACCATCAAACTGGAAAAGCACTTTGAGATCGCCGGTGCCGATAACCCCGCCGTGGCCGCGCAGAACCTGCTTTCCGCAAGGTTCGGCATTGAAGGCAGTCCGAACGTGCTTTTGATCGCCGGCGGCGAGCAGGAAGTACTGGGCAGAGCCGAAGAATTGACGACCGGGCTGAAAGCCTATCAGCAGCGCGGGGTCATCAAGTCGATCTTCTCACCGACAACTCTGCTTCCATCAGTTCGAACGCAAAGGGAGCGAGCTAGTTCGCTGGCCGATGCAGGCGTCAATCTCGCCGCCTCGGCCCGTGCCCTCGAGAATTCGCTGCGCGAGAATGGTTTTCGGGTCGAGCAGTTCGAACCCTTTATCGATCGGCTGCGAAAGCTGGGACAAGACCTGAAAGGAGGCGGTGATCCGATCACCCTGGAAACAGCCGCGCAGTTCCTGCCGCCAGCACTGCTTGACAGTAGCATTCGCAGAACCGGGGATGGTAGTTACGTCGCGGCCATTTCGTTTTATGGAACTGATCCCGACGCTGTCGAGGTCGTTCCGGAAAGTGTGATCGAATCCTGGCGGAATCAATTTGGTCCGTTCGTGGAGTTCTCTTTCGACAAGATGAACCGCGACCTGCAGAGGCAGGTGCTGCATGACAGCAGCCGAGCATTAGTGTGGACGGCGGCTGGCATTCTGTTGATTGTCTACCTTTGTTTTCGCAACCTTCGCGTATCGTTCATCGTGCTGATCCCGATTGCATTCGGCATTGTTACAACTTTCGGGCTGTTGCTGCTGGTGAGGCACCACTTCAGTTTCATGTCGATTACAGCGATTCCACTCATCATCGGTATTGGCATCGACAATGGCATCCACTTGGTGCGCCGATACCTGGAAAACGAGCGTAACGAAATTCTCGTGGTTGCCAAGGCTACGGGCGCGGCGCTGATTCAATCGAATTTGACCACGATCGTTGGGTTCGGGGCGCTGATGACTTCCAGTTTCGCGCCGCTGGTGGAAATGGGTCTGGTGACTTCACTGGGAGTGGCGCTGGCGCTGGTCGGTGGCTTGTTGTTGATTCCCGCCGTGATTCTGCTTGGGGAACGGAGCCGTACAGCCACGAACGTGGCAACCGCCAATTCGAGCGCGGGTTGATTCGGGAAACTCTGCATAGTTTTGCGGAATATCGGTGTTCCACTTTCGACACTGTGCGGCTAAAGCTTTATTGATGAAAATTGGTCAATGATGCAGCGCGTTGCGCGAAACCGTCATCACACAAAACGTCATCACGATACCTGGGCATACGACAGATACCTTTCTGTGATTGTCATCAAGTTCCCTATCTTAAGTTGTCGGACTTAATTTTGATGAAATGGTCGCTTCGCTCGGCAACGGCGTTCTTATCGGGGTCGTTCCGACTGCTCTACCGGTTTGCAAGTTGCGGGCGAGGAGTGTCGATTCTGCTGTTTCCGGCGATTCTGCTTTTACCGCTGACGGCGGAGGCCGGCCTGCCGCAACTTGCGATCTCGATTCCCACGGACCAGAACCTTGCCGCGGGATTGAAAGCCGAAGAGCAGTGTGACGTTCCGGGAAAATTGATGGTGCTGCCACCGCAGTCTTTCGATTTCGCGGGTGGTGAAGTCTCCGCCAGCCCTTCGGAAGAGCAAGCCGTCCAAAGCATGCCCGAAGGATCTGAGGTCTGGCTGGATGTGGTGGTGGACGCCGGTTCACTTTCTGGCAAGGAATCCGAGAAGGAAATTACCGAGCGGGTTGACGCGCTTGTGAGATCGATGCCTCTCTCGGCGGCTGCGGTGCGCGGGCTTGTGGTGGAAATTAGAGAACCGCTGCAGGATCCTAATCTGTTCGCGTTCGGTCTGGTGCGGCTGGCGTTAGCCGCAAAGGGCAGCAACGCCGGCTTGCGGCTGGCGTTTGTTTTTTCGCCGGGGTTCGTCGGCAGGCATGGCGATATTGTAAAAAGGCTTGCCACCTATTCCGACCTGCTGGGAATTAGCTATGCCGAGGGCTGGCAGGAAGATGCTGCGTGGATTGCCGAACAGGCGCTGAATAAACCAGTCATTCTCAAATTAGCTACTGCAACGTCGGCGGCTTCCTCGCAGTTTCTGGCGGCGATGCTCGCGGCCAGCGGGACGTCGGTGGAAATTGTCTGGGCGGAGCCACCAGACGCCAAAGACGCAGCGGCCCTGTGCGCAACCAGCAGCTTTTTGAGCCGTCACATTACGAGCAACATGTTCTCGGCGGATTCCGCGATTTCTCCGTTCAGTGTCGCGGTCGAAGGCGTGGCGAATAATAAGCACCGATGGTTCAGCGGCGCGCCCTCGGATGTAGTGATTGTGGCGCGCGTGAACGCGAGTCGCGACTCACCGAAGACGGTCAGGTTGGAGAGCGATAAGCCCGGACCATTTGAGATCAATTGGTACGACCCCGCGACCGGCGCGCGAACTTCCGCCGAGCCAAGTGACAGTAACGAAGACTGACCAGGGTTTCGCGCAAACCTGCGCCTGCACCAGCGAATACGCGCTGATTTCCATCCACAAATTGAGTGAGGCCGATCAGACGCCGTATAGCACAGTGGAGGTTAAGAGCGGAGTCGAACTAAGTGTCGAGGAAATCGTCGCCCGCTGGCAACAGAATCGCGAAGCGCAGAAGCAGAGGCTGGAAAACTATGTGGCCTCCAGTTTCATGACCCTGCACTTTGAGGCCACCAATCTGGGGCCGGGGTTCGACTTTTCGATGCAGCTCAAGCAGTTCTTCAGCCGGAACGGCCAGATGGAACTGGCGCAAAAAGAGTTCTACATTAACGGGGTGAAGTTCGGCAAGAATCATGAGTTTCCGCTGCCGCAAATCGAACCGGAAAAAGTGCTGACACAGCCCCTCGAATTGAAGCTCAACGAACGCTATGACTATAAACTGCTGGGGACCGAAGAAGTGAACGGGGCCATGTGTTACGTAGTGGGCGTTGAGCCCAAGGTGCGGGACGAGGCGCTTTACAGCGGCAAGATCTGGATTGACGGCACCACTTTCCGCGAGATGAAACAGTACCTGAGCCAGCGCGGCGTCAAAAGCAACGTGCTGGTAAACGTGGAGACCCAAAATTTCGAATTAGTTCGCGACGACAGGGGCAATCCATTCAACCTGCTGAAATCGATTTCCGCACAGCAGTTGCTGAACGCTGCCGGACGTGATTTTGTGGTGCAGAGGACGGTGCAGTTTTCCGACTACGTCATCAATGCCCCGAACTTCAATAGCGTACTCGCGGCGGAGCATAGTTCTGACGACCCAATGTACCGCGACACCGACCAGGGGCTGCGATCACTGCGGAAGAAAAACGGCGAGCGGGTTCTAGTGAATAGCAGTGCGAAGCGCGTCGAGTCTCTGGTTGCCGGAGTGATGTATGGAGGCACATTCAACTTTCCGATTCCGTTCCTCGGCAAGAGCATAGCGGATTTTGATTTTCACCACACTGGCGCGCAGCTCTCGACCTTCTTCGCCGGGCCCATCCTGATTTCCGACCTCTCGAAACAGTTCCGGCCCAAGTTCCGCGTGGCGCTGGATTTGTCGCTGAACGGCCTGCCGGGCGAGAACCGCATTTACGGCAATAACACGGAATTGCTGCAAGGAGAAGTCTGGACATGGGAGCAAACCACCGGCGTGCGGGCCTCGTGGCAAGCGACTACTCATCTCAGCCTGACGGCTAACACCTACTTCGCATACGACAACTTCCTCCGCACCAGCCAGGCGGACGAGCAATACGAACTGCCGCGCAATGGATTGAACATTCTTCCCGGCGTCGAAATAAAATATACCCGCAAAGGCTATGTGTTCGACGCGCAGGGGACACGGGGCGAGCGCATCGACTGGAGGCCGTTCGGATGCGCTTCGCTGGCCCCAGCTCCGGCTGGGTGCGGGTCTTCATTGCCTAACCCGCCGCCGCAACACGCTCTGCTGGTCGCGCGTCCGCAAAATGCGTTCACGCTCTACAATGCCGATTTGAACAAGGATTACTACATCCGCAAGTTCACCAAGGGCGGATGGGATCTTTCTTACTGGGGCGGAGATCAACTGGACCGCTTCTCGCGTTACTTCCCGTCGTTTCTTGCGTCGCCGCGTCTTCACGGCATTCCTCCCGGCACGGATTCTTTCGACGCCATCGCCATGGCGAACGTGCACTACGGCTTCAATGTGCTGGATTTGTTCAAGGTCGATGGGATGTACGCGTATGCACGAGCGCGCAATCTGGATGAGTCGCTGCAATTCCGCAAATTCGACGGCCTCGAAGTTAACTTCAACACCCCCGGTCCCATGGGTACGCTGGTGCAAGGCACGGTTTCCTATGCGTTGGACGGAAATATCGCGCGCTACAACTCCCGTTGGGCCGCGTATATTTTGATCTTCAAGCCGCTGACGCACTAATTCCAGGATATGGCTGAAATAAAGCTGGGTGAAGCAAGGCAAGGTGAAGTAAGGCCGGGTGATCGCCACACCACCGATCGAAGGGTCGCATTGGTCACCGGCGGCTCGGGTATTATCGGCGCCGCCATCGCGCAGGCTCTGGGAAGCGCGGGATTCCGCGTAGCCGTGCACTATCGTCACGGAAAAGAGTCTGCGGATGAGGTGGTCGAGCGCATCGCCGCTGCTGGCGGAGAAGCGTGGGCAGTGGAAGCCGATCTCTCCCGCCAGGAAAGTGTCGCGCCCATGTTCGATCGCATCGAAAAACAATTCGGCCCAGTCGATTACCTGGTGAACAATGCTGGCATCAACCGCGATGCACTCTTGGCTTTTATGTCGGAGGAGCAGTGGGATGAAGTGATCGATACTAACCTCCGCGGCACGTACTTGTGCTCGCGCCTATCCCTGCCGGGCATGATGCGCCGGGGCAGTGGAGCCATTTGCAATATCGTGTCGCCCGCCGGAGTGCGCGGCCAGCCCGGCCAGTGCAATTACTCCGCATCGAAAGGCGGCATTATCGCTTTCACCAAGGCGATGTCGCGCGAGGTGGGGCAATTTCACATCCGGGTGAACGCAGTTTGCCCCGGCGTGATTCCGAGCCCTATGTCGGCGAAATACATTGAGAAAGAAGAAAAACGACTGCTTTCCGAAATCCCGCTGGGGCGCTTTGGCAAGCCCGAAGAAGTGGCTGCGCTGGTGGCATTTCTGGGGTCGGAGGCGGCGAGTTACATCAGCGGACAAGTGATCGCGGTGGATGGGGGACTGCTGTAATCTTTTCGCGTCGCGCGTTTGAACTTCAAGAGTTCGGCGCTCTTCGCTCCGAGGAACGGCTCTTGTGCGCAGTCTCTATGATGTGTGGGAAAAGAGCTCCACGCGGAGCCCGCGACAAAGACGCCATCACTCCTCGCCGAGTACCTTCATTTCTAAATGCTTCACTTTGCCGCCGTCGGGCTGGTCCACTTCGAGTTTTGTGTGTTTCGAGTTTTTCCAGCGCCCGGTGTAGGTTCCCTTGTGCAACCAGTCCTCATGGACGCGGTAAATGTTGCCGATTTTGTAAGTGACTCCATCCACCTCGGCGAGCATCGAATGCCAGTTATATGACCGCCCGCCGTACTGGGTCGAATACGCACCGGTTTCCATGTTGACCGCAGTTACGGTGACGGTCACGTCCTTATCCTTGGCAACCGCGAGAGTGGAGGCGCATAGCAGCATAACAATTGCAATGCTCGGTGCATTTTCACCCTCCCTGGGAGAACTTTCTTTTCTTTTGCCCAACACCTTTGGCGCCAAGAGGGCGTACGGTGAGCCTTCGTGAGATTCGCGGCTCGCGCCTGCTCTTTGCGCGGTCTGCCCACTGCTACGCCATGTTTCGTTCTCACCGTATCGGATTTATCTTCGCTCTGCAATAAAAGACTGACCTGGGTCGCTGAGAAAGGATCGGGCGGTTTGCGAAATCGAGGATCCAAACTGCGACTAGCGCCCGAGCCCTCTCACTTACCTCCGCTCACCTTTGTGGTATGCTCTTTTGTCCCAGACCGCAACCAAACACCATGGCGAGCGTTAAGGAGCAACTCAAACCTATTATATTGAAGAGCTTGCGGATCACCGACTTGACTCCCGAGGATCTGCGCGACGACCAGCCGCTGCTCGGCGGAGAACTGGAAATCGATTCCATCGACGTGCTGCAACTGGTGCTGGAAATTGAGCGGCATTTCGGCATCAAGCTGGTGCAGGGCAACTTCAACCAGAAATACCTCGAAAGTATCAACGCTTTGGCGGCGGTCATCGAATCCAAGGTGGCGGAAGCGACGACCTGACGTCGACAATCCCAGTATGCAATTCCTCCTGATCCAAACAAAATTTGTCCCATAGCGACTCATTCAGTTCGAGTGCCAGCGTGGCTTGGGCGGAGCAAAGTCCGATGAGGCACAACAACGCAGAGATCGTCCCCATCCGTCCGGTGTCGAAGACGAAAGTGACTCACAACGTGGGCGACCACAGCATGGCAGGCGGAAAGTGACGCGCTGGTACCAGCACGGTTTTCATAACCCCACCGCGCTGGGGATGATATTTGCCGTCATGCCCCGGCTGCCGCGCTTTCTCCATCCTCCGGTGGCGGCGGTGACGGCACTGATCTTCTTCCTCATGTTGAAGGGGGAACGCCGGGCCGTAACCGGAAATCTGCGCCGGGTCTCAGGCAAGCGCGGGCTCGCGCTGCAATGGAAAGTTTATAAGGTCTTCTATTCGTTCTGCGACCTCATGGTTTCCTATTGTTTTGTCCCACAGGCCACAGCTTCGCAACTACTTGCAATGCTGGTGGATTCCAAGAGCGGCGGCGAGAGGATCGACCAATGCCTGGCTGCTGGAAATGGGCTCATTGTATGGACGGCGCATGTGGGGAATTGGGAATTCGCCTCGCGGCTGCTGGCCATTTACGGCCGGGTTAACGTGGCGCGGGTGGTCGAGGATAATCCGGCGGAGATCACGCTGCGGAATTTGATGGCGAGCGAGCGGCTCAAAATTGTGGATCTCAAAGGGGGCGTGCCGGCTGCGATAGAACTCTTACAAGCCTTGCGGCGAAATGAAATCGTGGCGATGCAGGGAGACCGTGTTTATCAGCGCCGCACCTTCGAGGTGCCGTTTTTTTCCCAACCCACCCGCTTTCCTCTTGGTCCTTTCCTGCTTTCGCAGGTCTCAGGCGCGCCGGTGCTGCCCGTTTTCGTGATTCGCCGAGGTTGGCTCCGCTACCGCGTTGTCATGGGAGATCTGATTCCGGCGGTTGCGTCACAGGTCACAGGCGGTGACGACGATGCCGCTTTATACGAGGCTATGTGTCAGGCTGTCAGGTTTCTGGAAGAAACGTTGACGACGGATTACGAGCAGTGGATGAATTTTTTTGACTTTTGGCCGGTTGCCTCTCGAGACTGATTTCCGGAGCCTCACCGCCGTCTCCGGGGTAGTCGGCGTGGCCCGTCCGGGTGATCGGGCTTCATTACGCAAGTGCGGTGGGACCGACGCTGGCTTCCTTCGCTTCCCAAATGTCTTCTGCTGGCGGTCGCGAGCGGCTGGAGGGTGTAGGCAGATGTGCGGCAGGCTCGGTGAGCTGACGTGCAAACTTCCGAAAGAATGGAGCCGACGAGCGGACTTGAACCGAATGAGAGCATCCCGGTCTCATTCGTCTGCAGTACACAACTTCCGGCGCAAGCCCGAGAGCCTATGGCTACTGGGTTTCGATCACCCCGACGGCTTGCAATTACGGCGGAATTCGACTGTGGTTTATCTGCCACGGCTGGAAGAATGATCACTGCGTCAGCGCCGCTGCCGGAAGTTGTATACGTCCGCGAAGGGATCAATTTTCGCGTGTCGATGGTGCCACAGGCTTACCTACGGAAGCGCGCAAAAATCCGGTAGGGTGTTCTATGAACTTATCGTTCGCCCGATGAAAGCTCTTGCGTCGCTAGCGTCATTTCGCACCTTAGAGAGCGAAGTGCATTGAGTGCTTCGAGCTGTGCGATCCGTTCCGCCAGACCGTAACCAGGATCAGCCTCATGGCCGCCTGGGTCTAAGGAAGGACGATACCCTCGGAAGTTTTTCGAACCTTCTGCGTGCGGAGGTTCCTGCCATTTCGCCCGCGGGTAGCGGGCTATTATCTAATAAACTCGAATACTGAACCTGCACGGTTTTCGCTGTATTATTTTTTGGTTAACCCCGCGATCATAACGCTGCCCGTCCGACCACGGTTCTGCTCGTCAGAAAACAATGCGATTGGCTCGCCTCTACATTCGGTTTAAAGCAGGGCGTTAGAGCACGAGTGACCACGAATGCCAGTGGATGTCCGGAAGGCAGGACGGGGAAATCCCTGTGACTGGCCTTGACCTGCTCGCTTATTTTGATGATGGCGTTTCTTCCTTCTGTGAAATCCAAAACTTGATGTCCTCCCTTTGTTCGCCCAGGTTCCATGCCTTGCAAGAAACCTCGGCACGCCGAATCGAGCTCGGAGTGCACCCCGCTATGGATGCAAGTGGGTTCGTTCAAATTTAGCCGGCGTTTCGCCGCTGGCAGCCTTCTCACGCGATCTTTCTGTCGCCCATTCAAGCGAAACAGATTCTTGCCAACCTAAAACGGCTCGTCACAAGATGTGACTAGACGTGTCGCTGGCCTGGGTCTAACTTTGCTCACGTCGTCATCAACCGGAAGGAGGTCAGGACAATGGCGGACCATGATAGCGAACTGGAACTGGAACTCGAGGATGAGTTCGAGGGCGAACTCGAAAACGAGGGTGGCGGGGAAGGCGAAGATTTTCTCGGTGACATTGCTAACATCGCCGGCGGCCTGTTTGGCGAGAGCGAAGACGAATTCGAAAGCGAACTTGAGGACGAACTCGAAGCGGAAGGCGAAAACGAGGGTGAGGAGTTTCTCGGCGATCTGCTCGGCGAGAGCGAATATCTTGTCGAAGGAGAGGACGAGTACGAAGACGAGAGTGAACAGTTCTTCGGAGCCTTCCTGAAGAAAGCGTTGCCCATTCTTAAGCAAGTTGCGAAAGTAGCGGCGCCGATTGTGGGCACCGCAATCGGCGGTCCCATTGGCGGCAAGTTGGGCTCTATGGCTGCAGGCGCCCTGGGCGAATCAGAGTTCGAAGGCGAATTCGAGGATGAATTCGAGGACGAAGCAGAATCTGAAGTGGCGCGCGAGATTGTTTCTCACGGCTTGACAAACAACGAGGCCATGGCCGAAATGATGGCGGAAGCTGCGTCCAGAGAGCCGCATGAAGGGGAAGCGGAAGCCATGGCCGGGGCCGCTGCAGTCACCGTGATTAATTTCAAGGACCGCAAAGCTCTGCGCCACATCCTGCCGCACCTCGCGCGAGGTACAGCGATTCTTACCCGCATTTTACGCCGCCGTCGCAGCACCCGGGCGGAAGTTCGGGCCGTGCCCACCATCATGCGGCGCACGGTGAATAGCCTGAAGCACCAGGCCGCCAAAGGAAAGAAGATCACCCGCCGGCGAGCGGCACACACGGCCGCCAAACAGGTCCGCCACGTACTTGGCAACCCCAAGGCAGCGGCCACGGCGATCCGGCGCAATCGCAAGGTCAGCTGTGTGTACAAGCGTCCACATCCCACGCACCGTTTACCGGGGCGCCGCCGTCGCGGCGCTGTGCTCTGATCGCGCGGCCGTTTAAGTTCGACTACTCTTTGCAGGAGGAATCATCATGGCGTACGACAGCGAGTTGGAACTCGAAGACGAGTTCGAAGAAGAACTCGAAGACGAGATGGAAGGCGAGGCCTTTCTTGGTGACATTCTCGGAGAAGGGGAAGACTTTCTCGGGGACATCCTCGGGGAAAGCGAGGACGAATACGAATTCGAGGATGAGTACGAGGATGAGACAAGCCCCATCCAAAAGATCTACCCAGACGCCCTGATGGAACACCTGGGCACGCTCGCGGCTGACTCCGAGAGCGAAGATGAGGCCGCGGAGCACTTCCTGCCGCTGGTCGGGATGGCCGCCAGCAAGCTTCTTCCCGTGGTGGCGAAAGCGTTCGCTCCGACGGCAAAGCGGGCTCTGCCCAAGATCGCCAAAGTGCTCACCAAAGCAACGCCAAAGTTGACGCGGGGAATCGCTAGAGTCGCGAAGGTACTTCACCGAAATCCCCAGACTCGACACCTGGTGGTTGCCGTGCCGAGCATTGCCCGGCGCACCGTGGGCAGCCTCGCGCACCAGGCCGCGCGCGGAGGGCACATCACGCCCCACACAGCGGTGCGCACTCTGGCGAAACAGACGCGCCGGGTGCTGGGTACTCCGCTACACCGTGCCAAGGCCCTGCGCCACCACAACCATCTGGAGCGCAAGTTCCATCAGGGAGCGGGACGTGGCATAGCCCATCCCCACATGCACCCGGGCCGGCACCACGGTTGGCGATGGGGAGTTCGTGGCGGGATCGCTCCTGGGGTGGGCGTGACACGGTCGGGTGGCGTCTATCGGCCCGGAGTGGGCACGCGGGCGATCGGTAGCCGTCCTGTCCGGTTTGGACGTGCAGTGGGCGGATACGGCTGTCACTGCGGATGCTGCTGCGGATGTTGCGGGCGTTGAGATAGCAAAGCTGAGAAACGCTCCTGAAGGAAAAGACGATGGCGACGCTGCCCGAAATTTTGCCGGAAACAACGATGCGGGTGAAGCGGCATCCGCGCAAGCGGCTACCGGCCGCGGCCGGAGCCGCTCCCGTATTGTTGCCCTGGCTGCGGGCGCAATCGATCAACGTGACCCGCCACGCGGCCGCGCTCCGGCCTTTCGAGCGGGAGGAGTTTGGGACGGGAGCGGCGGTGCCGTCGGAAGGTCACATTCAAGTGGTCAACCAGTTGATTACGAAGCTGCGCCGTGGTCTGCTGAAAATGTCGGCGAAGGTGCACGAATCGACTGACGCGGCCAGCGAGAAACCCAGCTCGCCGAAGTTGCAGCACGTGGTGGCGAGCAAGGACAAGGCGCATCGCTGGGTGCAGGGCATCGAGAAGATCTGGGATTTCTATTTCGAGCTCTTCGGCCAGCGCCAGGGCAAATACGGAGATTGGCTGTTGAGTTGTGACCGGATCGCGATGGATTGTTACCAGGCGGCATATACCGGGCTGGGAGTGGCCAGGACCGTTCCGGCGCCGCCGCCGTTCTGTTATATGAAGACAGGGTTCGCGCCAGCCACGATTCGGCGGGGCATGCGCATGCGCCGATTGGGGAAACAGATGAACCCTTTTCCGCTGGTGCAGTTGCCTTACCACCGCCTGGTGAATCCGTGGACGCTGGGCGCGGTGATGCACGAGGTCAGCCACAATCTGCAAAACGATCTGGGGCTGAACAAGGACATTCCGCGGCAGGGCTATGTCCGTCAGCGATCAAAGATTAATAAGTAGTGATTCTAAAGGCGGAAACGTTTCAGAAACATTGATGGGCCGCCACACGACTCTTTGATCGCGGGCCCAATGACATCTCAAGCAAGCGCTTCAACGTTCATCGCGTTCCCGCTCGCATTGGCAAAGATGAAGCCTCGGGTCGGGTTGCCGCACTCCGCCCTATGCCGATCCAGTAGTGTTTTGAGTTGCGCCACAATTGGAATCGACGCCTTGGTCTTCGGGACATTGGGACTCCTCAGCGTGACTACTTAACACGGATTTCTCAACCCGTATCTCGCAGCCATCGTAGTCTTGCCACAAGAATCCACGAAGTTCCCCTTCCTCTGCTCCAGTGAAAGCCGCCATAGCAGCGACTGTCGCAGCGGACTCGGGAAGGAGTGTCAACCTCGGCGCTTGCGGAGTTTCCGCTTAGCCGACCGCACGTCCAGAATCGTCGCATCCACCCCAGCGCGCTACGCCAGCGCCATAACTGGAACGTCATCAGAAACCAGGAGGGCGCCTCTAATGACTCGCGGCCCGGGGTTTGATTAACTCGTCGAGATAGTCCGGCCGCTCTTCATAACGCACCAAGTGCGGATAGCGTGCGCCGTCATGGTAAGTAATCGTACAGGTTCGAAAATAATCGTCCACGACAACGAGGAGTGTGATCGGTTGTGAATTGTCCTTCGCTGACTTGATCGCATCTGACAGCAATTCCTGCGTGTATAGGCGGCCATTGACGCCAATTATTTTCATTTGCGAGGAGACGCCAGCCTCAAACGCAGGACTCCCGACGATGGCGTCGGTGACGACGCCATCGCTGCCCACCCGAAGACCGATTGAATAGACATCGCCGGGACTGCCGCGGCGTCCATCCAACTTCAAAGGCTTGTCGTTGAACACGATCTTCCAGCCGCCGTTTTCAATCCCTCCCACGGGGGCTTCCGCGGAAGTGGAAGTCAACCGGGTGTGAAAAAATCCGGCCCAATCAAAGGGTGCCACGGCGTTAAGCGTCTTCACCAAGTCGTCGACCCTGTAAGTCTTGACCTCCGGGCCATGATTCGGTCCGCCGTGGAATTCCTGACAGAAATCATCAATCGATCGTTTGCCACCGGACTCACGGTGAATGATGGTGGCTACTTCAAGCCAGAGCAAATCGCCCTCGTCGTAGTAATCGGTACCGCGGCGCCAGTTCATCCAGCCTCCGCCTCGAGTGAAGCCAAGCCCAGGTTCTCCAACCGCGGTGTCAAGCAATGGGCGCCAGGTACGGCCGGGGCGTCCGGGGCCCAGCATGGCGGCGATGCTGGCCAGATACTCGTGGTATTGGTCTGGCGTCCACAAGCCGCTCCGTGCCGCCAACATGGGCCCAAGGTAGTCTGTGAGGCCCTCATAGCCCCATAGGAGGTCCGTCTTCATGGGTTGTTCGTAGTAAGGGACGGTCAAATCCGCGGGGCGGCGAAACTTGCCGTTCCAGGAGTGGACAAATTCGTGTGCCAGCAACCCGCCCAGCAACATGCCGGAACTGGGCAAAAGCAGAGCTCGCTCCGGCAATCGGCTGTTGTTCGACTCGTGGTGTTCAAGGCCGAAATGCGCCACGTGATCGCTGAGCGCGAGCAGAAAATGATAGTCGCGGTAGTGGCGAGTGCCAAAGAGCTTGCCCGATTCGGCCACCAGATTGATCATCTCCTTCTGGTTTTCGGGGCTCATGTTCAGAGCATCCGCGCTGTCGGCAGCCATGTCGATTTCATGATGGATAGGTTCACCCGGCGGGGTGAGGTCGATGCTCCGATAAAACTCGCCGGTAATTACCGGCGAGTCCACAAGCAGGTCTAGAGAAATCGGTTTGAACGAAACTCGGTTCCCGTCTTCATTTTCGACGGGAAGAGATGAACCGAATTTCCACCCATCCGGCATTACCAGTTTCGCTTCATACGTAAGCTTTTCGGCGGGGATATCCGACGGATAAAGTACAACTTCATTCCATTCGAGGACCAACAATTTGTCAGTGGCCGAGTCGCCGTCGGGCTCGATGTAGTCAAAGTCGACATTCAGATGGCTGACGCCATGGGGGATTTCCATGTGGAAGGTAAAAACATCCAGCAAATCACGCTGCCAGGGGATAGTCTGCCCGTCCGCCTCGAATTTAAGGCCCGTCACATTTGCGATCGGTCCATCGGGGCCGTGCTCACCGGGAATCCATTTCGGGTAATAGAGCGTTAGAGGGCCAGGTTTCACGGGCATCACTAAATGGGTGTGCAGCAGCTTCTGCGGAGTTTTAGTCGCGTCCACGGTGACCGAGATTGCTTCTTGGGCAAGCGCGGCAGACACCGCCAGCGCAAGGACTGAGGCAAGAAATACCAACGACCGAACTCGACACCGTTCCATGCGGAATGCTCCTCAAAAAAGCGAGATAAAAACCCGACAAAGATAATACGCTGCCTCGCGGGTGCCGTATTCTTTCCGAGCTCATTTGAGACCAGAACGCAACTCGAGCGGGCTGACATACTGGGAACAAGCGATGTGAGCAATATGCCTCCGTCTTGCCAGCAGGTTCCGGCGATCTTCCCTCAGAGCGTAGTATCCAGGCTTGGGTCGCGAAGAGTAGGCTGCGAAGAGGAATTGTTAGTTGGGCTGCCCTGAAGCGGCGTCGGTGCTTTTCTTGGCTTCGTTGAGAAATGCCTCGAAGCGGGGATAACCGCGAAGAAATTTCAGATCGTCATCGCTGGCTCAAGGCTGGACCGACGCCATGCGGAAGCTGCATCCGGACGGGCCGCTCTGGACATTCTGGGATTACAAAATTGAACGGGGAACCTGGTTTCGCGCGAGAATGGCCACGCCGTTCCAGGAGCGCTCCCCTTGCCAGACCGCTTCGTACCCGAGAGCCCGAAGAGCATCCACGGGAAAGGCTCCTTGCTCTGCCTTGAGCTCCTGCAGACTCACCACGTCCGGCTCAGCTTTCGCTAACCAAGCTAGAAGGTTGTCGAGCCGCTTATTGATGTTGTTAATGTTGAAGGTGGCGACTTTCACTGAGCCTCTTTCTACCCTCTTGCTTTGTGGGTGTTCCACAAAAGCAACAAACGAGCTCGCTAATCCGAGCTCGAATTATTTTACCGGTGGAAAGAAACGCAAAGAACCGAACCAACGCTAGCCTAGTCCAACGCGGAGCCGAGACTGTATGATTTCCCCGTGGCCGCTATGGAGACGAGCGCATGAATGTAAATCGGCGGAGTTTTCTGGTGCAGGCTGGCGCGGCATCCTTCAGCACAGGGATTCTGGCCACACCCGTGTTGGCTGCGGATGCCGTGAGCGCAATGGATCGCGAGCGGATGCGATCCGTGGCTGCCTTCACGGCGGAGACGCTGAGCACGGATCATCCGATGGCGTTTGGCGCAGACATTGTGAGCACGGCTACTGGTGAGCGGCTGATGCGCGCGCTGAATCGCGTGGGTCCCGACCACGATCCCAGCGCGCATGCCGAAACCCTGACCATTCGCCTCGCTTGCGCTTGCGCAAAGCTGGGCTCGGGATCCCTCAAGGGCTATACCCTGTATACGACCTGCGAGCCGTGTGCGATGTGCATGGGCTGCGCTCTCTGGTCGGGCCTGGACCGGCTGGTCTTCGGTGCCACGATTGCCGATGCGGGCCGCTTCGTTTCACAGATTAGTATCCCGGCGAAAGAGGTAGCCCGCCGGACCGACCTGAAATGTGTGGTGGCTGGGCCGGTCGAGCGTGAGGTTTGCGTGAAACTCTTTACCGACCCGCGCATGCAAAAGACGTTTGCCATGTGGAAGAAGCATTGAGGCGGGGCTGGCTGTGATCTTTCAACACGTTGTTCCCAGTAAGTGAATAGTCCATTCGGGAGCTGGCCCACCTTTGATTTTTGTCGGTGCCATTAATAACTGAGGCTGCCCCACCCTTCGCGATGTTCGAAGGGTGGGTACCTCGGACGATGGTATCAGGGGCTTCTCCGACCCAACCATTTTTTCATTGTCGGCGATGAACAGCGTGGTCACAGAAAGCATTAGAAATCTGCGCCCGTGGTGCCCACCTTTCGAAAACCGCGAAAGGTGGGGCAGCCTCAGTCTGGGACGGTGTCAACAATAAAAAATCAAAGCTGGGCCAGCCCCCGTTACATCGTAATTGCGCTGATAGACGGAATTTCGTCTAAACCAAAGTCAAAAGCCCCACCCTGTCGCACAGAACGCGACAAGGATGGGGCACCTGTGATCTTTCAACACGTTGTTCCCAGTAAGTGAATAGTCCATTCGCTCCAAACCGGAGAAGCTGATGGTGCTGACCAATCCGCTTCTCAGGAGTAGATGGAATGGACCTTCACCAGAATGCCCGACTTACCTTTCGGAGTCGAGAGGCTTTAGCCAAGAAAATCATGATCGATCGGCTGGCGTTGAACGCGGCTGCAGCCGCGTTCAACGTCAGCCGAAAAACCGCCGCCAAGTGGCTCCGCCGCTACCGCACCCTGGGGCTGCCCGGCTTGCGGGATCGTTCCTCCCGCCCGCGACATAGCCCGCGCAGCACCCCGTCGGAGTTGATCGCCCAGGTCGTTGCCCTGCGGCGCGAACTCCGCCCCGCCTATCAGATCGCCCAAGCCACTCGCCTCAGCCCCGCCACCATCAGCCGCATTCTGCAGCGGGCTCACCTCAACCGTTGGCGCCATCTCCATCCCGCCCCACCCGTCGTGCGCTACGAGCATCCCGCTCCCGGCGATCTGCTCCATCTCGACATCAAGGGCATGACCCGCTATCAGCAGGTCTCCATTCGCGGCGATGGCCGCCGGCGCGGCCGCCCGCAGTTCGCCGGCTGGCAGGCTCTGCACGTCGCCATCGACGATCACTCCCGCCTTGCCTTCTCCCGCATGCTGCCCAACCAGCAAGCCGAAACTGCCATCGCCTTTCTGCACGCCGCCGTCGCCTTCTACGCCCAGCACGGCATCTCCATTCGCCGCCTGCTCACCGACAACGGTTCCTGCTATCGCTCTCGCCACTTCCGCGCCGCCTGTCTCCAACTCGGCATCCAGCACCGCTTCACCCGCCCCTACACTCCGCGCACCAACGGCAAGGCCGAACGCTTTATCCAAACCGCCCTGCGCGAGTGGGCCTATGTTCGCCACTACCTCAACTCCGAGGAACGCGATCAGCAGCTCTCGCCTTGGCTCGAGCATTACAACTTCCACCGTCCGCATGGTAGTCTCGGGTACGCTCCGCCCATCAGCCGCGTGTCTCCGGTGGGTACAACGTCTTGATAGATCACAGGTGCCCCGCTCTTGTCGCGTCTTGTGCGACAGGGCGGGGGTGTTGACCTTCCCATTCTCGGAACCGAGCCGGAGCTGGCCCACCTTTGATTTTTGTCGGCGCCATTAATAACTGAGGCTGCCCCACCCTTCGCGATGTTCGAAGGGTGGGTACCTCGGACGATGGTATCAGGGGCTTCGCCGACCCGACCATTTTTTCATTGTCGGCGATGAACAGCGTGGTCACAGAAAGCATCAGAAATCTGCGCCCGTGGTGCCCACCTTTCGAAAACCGCGAAAGGTGGGGCAGCCTCAGTCTGGGACGGTGTCAACAATAAAAAATCAAAGCTGGGCCAGCCCCCGACGAAATACTCAGTCTTGCCATTGGAAGACTCCGCGAAGAAGTGGAACAAACGATCATCTTCTGGAGGCCCTTGCTTCGCATCTGGATTCGGTTCAACTTGGCGAATGTTCATCGCACCCGAATTGTAACTGGATTTCGACTGGCTCAACATCTACACTGCTGGCGTGACCGACGTCCCAGCAGAACTGCTTGAGCTTCTCGGGAAACTCTCCACTCGCAAGCTCGCCCATGTGTCCAGCGTTGTAACCGGACTGCTCGGTGCGATGATCGAGAAGCGCAACGAGACGTCCGATCTGGTCACGGATGTTTTCTTGGAAGAGTTCGGCGTTCAGTTACTTGCTCCCATGGGACTGCTACACGCCCACTCACCAAGGAGCAATTCGAGCGATCGATGGAGCGCGTGATGAAGCTCGTGGGCCGCAATGCGCAGCGTTCACCTATGGGAAATCCCGGTCATGACGTCACAATTGACGGCACGAAGTTCTCGCTCAAAACCCAAGCCGACTTCCATCTGAAGGTTGATTCGATCTGGATCTCCAAGTTCATGGAGCTGGGCAAGGGCGATTGGTCTAACAAGCCGGAGCAGTTGAGGGGACTCCGTGATCAGTTCCTGCGCCACATGAAGAATTACGAGCGCATAGTGACTCTCCGGGCATGGCTACGCGAAGAGAAGGCCAACTACGAACTCGTGGAGATTCCCAAAGCCTTATTGGAAGAAGCCGCTAAAGGGGAGTTAGAGATGCGGCTAGAAAGCACACAGAGTCCGAAGCCGGGTTACTGTACTGTTAAGGACGGGAAGGGGAATGTGAAGTTCGCGCTTTACTTCGACGGCGGGACGGAGCGCAAGCTACAAGTAAAGGACTTGAAGAAGAGCCTCTGCATCGTCCATGGCGAGTGGGACTTTTCACCAACCTAAGCGTTTCCTCGCCAGCTGAGCGTATTCGGGATTTAGCTCGATCCCTACGAACTTCCGCCCCAGGGCTCCGCTGACAAGGCCCACGGTCCCCGATCCGAAGAATGGGTCTAGCACGGTGGAGTACTGATTGCTCCCGGCAAGCAGGCACGGCAGAATGAGAGAGCGCGGGAACGTCGCGAAGTGAGCCTCAGAATAGGGCTCTGTGTTCACCTGCCAAACCGAGCGCAGGCTCCGTGGTGATCCGTTATCACCCTTCTCCCGTACAGCTTCGTGATCGTAGAAGTATTGTTCGTTTTTGGAGAAGAGGAACACGTGCTCGTGAGCCCGGGTCGGACGGTCCTTCACCGACTCCGGCTGTGCGTTCGGCTTGTACCAGATAACCTCAGAACGGAGATACCAGCCATCAGCTTGTAAAGCGAACGCCACGCGCCAAGGAACTCCGATGAGGTCTTTCGGCTTGAGACCGTCTGGCGTGGGAGCGCGGTAGTCCATTCCGCGTCCTTTGTTCTTTTTGTCAGAATCGCGCCACGTTCGTCCACCGCTCGTGTACCCGTCCCCAATATTGAGCCAGAAGGTGCCGTCACCCTTTAGCGTACGCTTCACTTCACGGAAAACCTGAACGAGCTTGTTGATGTAGTCCTCCAGGTTCATCTCCGCACCAATCTGGCCTGGTATGCCGTAGTCGCGAAGTCCCCAATAGGGCGGACTGGTGACGCAGCACTGGAAGCTCTCGTCAGGGATCTTCTTCAACTCTTCAAGCGTGTCGCCAACGATTATAAGGCCGTCCGGTTTCAGAGGGATTTCTGGGGTCTTCTCCGGGCGCGGAAGAAGGGAGAGTTGGCTTCCAGTAGACACTCTGCGTGGCTCCTCAGACTTCTGATATTACCATCTGTGCGCTTCAAGAGTTCTCCGACACCCACACTTTGGTAGACGACCTGTCAATAATGTGGGCCAAGACGGGACGGTTCCCGGTTTGTAACGGCGGCCCAGGTTTTTGGTCTTGATGGCGTCACCAACGCAGTGGGTGCCCCTCTGTGGGAAAGGTGCATGCCGAAATCAGAACAGGTAATCCGTCCCCAAAATTCACACTTGACATTGACTGATAATCCACTACCATATGGTTGTGGATCGTTTAGGTACAACGTTTGCCGCTTTGTCGGATCCAACCCGGCGGGCGATGATCGAACGACTCTCCCATGGGCCTGCCTCGGTGCATGGATTGACGGAACCGTTTGCACTCTCGCAGCAGATGATTTCAAAACATATTGCCTACCTGGTGCGGGCGCGGATTGTGATCAAGACGAAGCGTGGACGAGAGAGTGTGTGCACGCTTAGGCCAGCGGCGATCAAGACGGTCAGCGACTGGGCGATGAGTTATCGCCGATTCTGGGAAGAGAGTTTCGACAAGCTTGAGGTAGTTGTGAACCAAATGAAAAAAGACGGAGGTGAGAGATGACAAAAAACACGGTGAACGAAATCGAGCGGATGGTTGTCACAAGAATTTTTGATGCCCCACGCGAGTTGGTTTGGAAGGCGTGGACGGACTCGAAGTACGTGATGCAGTGGTGGGGGCCGAGGGCTTTACTTCGCCGGTTTGCAAGATGGATTTTCGCGTTGGAGGAAAATCTCTCCTCTGCATGAGAACGCCGGATGGGCAGGAGGGCTGGAATGCGGTTGAATACCACGAGATTGTTCCCCTCGAAAAGATCGTTTCCTCCATGTACTTTTCGGACTCGAAGGGAAACAAGATTGAGCCTGCGGAATTAGGGATAGAAGATGAGTCTATCGACGGTGCGTACGACGTGACCATCTTTGAGGATCTCGGGAACGGCCAGACGAAACTCACCTACATTGGAAATGAACCCATGGAGAGCGCGAAAAATAGCGGTCAAATGGAGGGCTGGAACGAGACACTCGATAAAGTTGCCGCAGTGGTTACGAAGCTAGGGAAACTGTGATTAAGTCCAACAGAACCAAAAAGCAGGTTTCTCGACTCCGCGGAATTGCCCGAAAAGACGGGCAATTCCGCTGCGCCTGATTGCATAACGACGTTGGCTCGATCGCGGAGTATGTTGGAGGCTGCGAAGACGACCAAGGCTCGAAAAGGAGCCAACGTCATGCTGATTATAGGCTGTGATTTTCATCCTGGGTTTCAGCAGGTCGCGATCTTTGACAATTCGACGGGAGAAATCCTGGAGCGGCGTTTATCGCACCGCGAGGAAGCGGAGCAGTTTTATGGGTCGCTGCGCGGGCAAGCGGTGCGGGTGGGGATGGAGGGTTGCGGGCACTATCCCTGGTTTGAGCGTTTGCTGCAGGAGTTGGGCATGGAGTTGTGGATTGGGGATGCGGCGCGGATCCGGGCGTCGGAAGTGCGCAAGCAAAAGACGGATCGGCGAGACGCGGAGCTGTTGTTGCGGTTGCTGAGAGAAGAGCGGTTTCCGCGGATCTGGGTGCCGAGTGTGGAGGAGCGGGATGTGCGGCAATTGCTGGTGCACCGGCACAAGCAGGTGCAGGCGCGGACGCGCATCAAGAATCAGCTGCAGGCGCTGATGCTCAGCCAGGGCGTGCAAAAGAAGCGCAAGCTGTGGACGGCAGCGGGCCGGGCGGAGTTGGAGAAGTTGGAGTTGCTGCCCTACGCAGCGCTGCGCAGGCAACGGTTGCTGGCCGCGCTGGAGCAGCAGGAAGCGGAGATCGCGGCGCTGAACCGGCAAGTGGAAGAAGAAGTGAAGCGGCGGCCGGCGGCGGTGCGGTTGATGACGCATCCGGGAGTAGGTCCGGTGACGGCGCTGGCCATGGTGCTGACGCTGGGGCCGGCGAAACGCTTCGCGAATGCGCGCCAGGTGGGCAGCTATTTTGGCCTGATTCCCAGCGAGCATTCCAGCGGCGGGCGGCAGCAGTTGGGAGGCATCAGCAAGCAGGGCAGTCCGTTTCTGCGTTTTTTGCTGGTGGAGGCGGGACAGACGGCGGCGCGCTACGACGCCGAGTTGGGCCGCTTTTATCGGCGGCTGGCGGTGCGCAAGCATCGCGCGCTGGCCAAGGTGGCGGTGGCGCGCAAGCTGGCCATGAGGTTGTACCTGATGCTGCGCGAGGAATGGGATTACGCGCAGCTGTGCAAGGCCGTGTGCAGGCAAGCCTGAGTCATTTCGTGGCGGAAAGCAGAAGCCGACCGCTTGAGTAGGCAGCCTGCCTCCCCGAGAAGCGGGGAGTTCGAAGCAGCAATTTTGGGAGTAGTTGCCGAAGAGATGGATGGTGAGACCTTGCGTCCACCGCACGATTGAGAGAACACAGGGCTTTGGTCGAAGACGCAAAAACCTTCCTGCGAGAGCGAAATGGCGCTTCTTTAAAACCAAAGACGCCAAGGGAGAGGTGTCGGCAAAAATCACTTGACACTAGGCCACGTCGTTAGAGACGAAATGACAGCGCCGAGTTAATCAGAAGTTTCCTGGCGCAGGCGAAATAGGAAGCTGAAGCTTTGATTCGCAAAACTCGTTCGGGGACAAAGAATCGTGAGGAAAGAATCGTGGAGAAAGAAATGAAAAGAATACCGTTTCTCGCTATCGTCCTGCTGGCATTCGCATTTCCCGCCCATGCCCAGGACGCGATGAAGAATGACGCGATGAAGAAAGATGCAGCCGTCAAACCTGCCGACCCGGAATTGAAAGTCGTGCTCGATTCCTGGAATGAGATTGGCCGCAAGCTGACGGCGATGGCCGAAGATTTTCCCGAGGACAAATATGACTTCAAGCCGACACCCGCCGTGCGGAGCTTCGCCGAGCAGTTGCTGCATGCGGCAGGAGCAAACTATTTCTTCACCAATCCCGTCATGGGGAAGGAGCCTCAGGCAGCAGAAGATCCCAAGCGCGACCAATACAAGTCCAAGGCCGACATCGTTGCGTTCGTCAAGAAATCCTTCGCCGATGGCGCAGCCGCCATCCAGTCGAAAGGCGAAAAAGGCATGACGACGGAGGTTGTTTATTTCCCTGGCCAGAAATCGCGCGTTCTCGACATTGCCTACGGCATCATCGAGCATAGCGGTGAACATTACGGCCAGCTCGTTGTGTACTACCGCCTCGCAGGTCTTGTGCCGCCGGAGTCGCGGCCCAAGAAGTAAAGCTCAAGCGACCAGCCGGGATAGGCCCACCCTTTGCAGGCGCATCGCAAAGGGTGGGCCACCTGTGATCTTTCAACACGTTGTTCCCAGCGATCTACTGGCTTGTGCGGAAGAGCCCATCACAAAACAAGTCTTCCGGTTTGCGGCGCGCCTGAGAGCCGCCATTCGTTGACTCGGCGATGCTGCATCTCTAAGATGAAGCGACGTAGAATCCCTGGGTCTGGTGCCTCCCGAATGATCGGCCAAACCATCTCCCACTACCGCATTATCCAGAAGCTTGGCGGTGGTGGCATGGGCGTGGTTTATAAGGCCGAGGACATGCGGTTGTACCGCTTTGTCGCCCTCAAGTTCCTGCCCGACGACGTTGCTCGCGATCCGCAGACGATTGCCCGTTTTCGGCGCGAGGCGGAGGCGGCTTCGTCTTTGAACCATCCCAATATTTGCACGATCTATGACGTCGGAGAGCAGGATGGGCAATGTTTTATTGCGATGGAATTGCTCGAAGGGCAGACGCTAGAGATGACGATTGGCGGACGGCCGCTTCCGTTGGCTACGTTTCTCGATTTGACTCTACAGATTGCCGATGCGCTGGAAGCTATGCACAAGAGTGCGATTGTCCACCGCGACCTCAAGCCTTCGAATATTTTTGTGACCAGCCGCGGTGACGCCAAGCTGCTGGATTTTGGCTTGGCCAAACGTTTGCGTCTGCAGAGTGGAAGCGCAGGCGATGCAACGACGTTGTCAGGCTCAATTACGGCGCGGGGCCAGTTACTGGGGACAATTGCATATATGTCTCCGGAGCAGGCGCAAGATAAGGATATTGATTCGCGAAGCGACATCTTTTCGTTTGGCGCAGTGTTGTACGAGATGGGTACCGGGCGCCGCGCATTTACGGGAGAGTCCGCCGCCAGTGTGATTGCCGAGATTTTGCGGGGCGAGCCTAAATCAGCTCAGGTCGTCAATTCGGAGCTTCCGGCTGAGTTACACCGCATCATTCGCAAGACGCTGGAAAAAGATCCGGGCGACCGATACCAGACGGCCACTGACTTGATGATCGATCTGCGGCGGCTCAAACGCGAAGGGATGGGATATTCGTCAGCGGAAAAAGCGGAAGAGAAGACACATTCTTTTCCATTGGGTTCTGATTGGCTGCGCGGGAGTTCGCGTTTGACAATGGCAATCGCGGCTTTTGTTCTGCTTCTGGTGATCTCGTTCCTGGTCGCCGTTGCAACAACGCCTTCCCGGACTTCGGGTGCACTGAATTCGGCGCAAATTACCTTTTCATCCGAACTCAAAGACGGTCCGCTGGTCACGGACGGAACCCGGCTCTATTTCCAGAGTCAGGGTATTCCCGTGGAAATGTCGGTGAAGGGAGGCCCCCTCGCTCCCCTGCGAGCGTCCGCTTCTGGAATGCAGATGCTGGACATTTCTCCGGATGCGTCGGAAATGCTGGCGCTGAAGCCGGATCTGAATAACGAAGTCTCGCAAGGTTCGATCTGGACAGTTCCGGTTCTGGGCGGATATCCCAGGAGGCTGGGCAATCAGATCGCTCAGGATGCACACTGGTCGCCCGACGGCCATTCGATTGTCTATGCCAGTCTGAACTCTATTTACGTGAGTGACAGCGAGGGCGAAAATCTCAGAAAGATATGGGATGCGCCTTCTTACACCGTAGCGCCATATTTTTCCCCCGATTCCCGTCGCATTCGCGTGACCGTGAATGGAGCTAAGCAGGACAGTTCGCCGAATATATGGGAATTGAATGTCGACGGCAGTAATCCGCATCGGCTTGCGTTGGATTGGCCGGAGGATGCCGATCAAACGCATGGACAGTGGACCAGGGACGGAAAACATTTTATTTTCATGTCGCACCGTGAAGGCGTGAATAACATTTACGAACTCATTCAGCCCCCCTGGTTCGAGTTCTGGAAAAAGGCGACCGCTATCCGGCTTACGGCCGGACAGATTGATGTCCTGGATGCGACGCCGGGCCGAGACAACGACGGGCTGTTTATGATCGGGAAAATCGCCCAGGGCGCGATGCAGATGTTCGACGAGAAACTGAAACGGTTCGTTCCGTTTCTGGATGGTCTGGCGGCGGCAGACTTCGTCATCTCTCCGGACAAAAAATGGATGGCTTATACGGACTTTCCCCAGCGTCGTCTTTGGCGTAGCAGGTTGGATGGAAGTGAGAAGTTGCAGCTGACGGATTCGTTCGCCTGGATGCCTGAATGGTCGCCAGATAGTAAGTGGATTGCGTTTTCTGATTTTAAGGAGATCTATCGGGTTTCCATTGATGGGGGCACTCCGGAAAAGCTGACCGCAGAAGGTAAGACCGAACTTGCTCCGGACTGGTGGCCCGACGGCAAATCGATCGCCTTCAACGACTATCCACTGCCCGGGCAAGGTCTGGGAATCAAAGTTCTCGATCTGGCAACGCGAAAGGTCTCAATTATGCCGGGGGCGGAGAATTTTTACGTGCCATCGTGGTCGCCGGATGGAAAATACATGGTCGCAATCGCACAGAATCCCTCACGCATGGTGCTCTATACGGCTGCGTCCGGCACTTGGAAGGATCTGAAAATATTTAAAGCCCCATGGCCATACTGGGTCTGGGCGAACGACAGCAAATCTGTTTACTTCGCCGTGAAGAGCACGGGGGGACGGAGAATCGGGAATGTATCGGCTGACAATTGAGGATGGAAAGTGGGACCAAGTAGCCAAATTCGATGGGCTGACCGTCAACCTCGATGGCTCGGAGGGTTTCCCCAGCATGACCGCCGATGGCCGCGTCGCTATGATGCGCGACACCAGCGTGGTGCAGATTTACTGGGCAAAGTGGGCCGCGGGTGCTCAGTCGGAATAGCGCGTAGCCGGAACCACTTACGGTTCGCGCCAGAGTCTTGGGCAAACCGGCCGGCTCGTCCGTCGGATTCGTATGGAGAAACGCGCGTCTGTTGACTGATCGGGCGAGCTTCAGGACTGTCGGCAATCCGGAAGTAACCCGTAAACAGGATCCCGGAGTCTCTTGAATCGATTCACACAAGCCGATTTCAGTACTGATCTCCCAAGCATGCCTTCGCCGGCACTTGTTCGAGATGATGGCCAGGATAGCTAGGGTCTGCAAGATGTGAAAAAATCAGTTAGAGCCGCAGATGAACTCCGATGAACGCGGATGACCTACAGTGTTTTCTGTCGGCGTTCCTCCGTTTTCATTGGGGCACCCATTGGATTCGCGCTGGAAAGACCACGAGATGCGAAAAGGGTTTACGAGAAAACCAAAACCGGACGAGCCCGCAACGCCAGTCAAGAACTACATCACGCCGAACGGCCTCGAGCGCCTTAAAGATGAGCACCGGTTTCTGCTCACCAGGGAACGCCCGGCCGTGACGGAGGTGGTGGCGTGGGCTGCCAGTAACGGCGATCGCAGTGAGAATGCCGACTATCAGTACGGCAAGCGGCGACTTCGGCAGATCGACGGGCGGATTCGCTTTCTCACGAAGCGAATCGAAGCCGCGGAAGTGGTGGACCCGGAGGCTCGGAGATCTGGGCAGGCGGCGAGGGCATTCTTCGGAGCGACCGTGCGCTATGCCAATGCCGCGGGAGTGGAGCGTGTGGTGAGCATCGTGGGCACGGACGAAATCGATCTCAACCGCAACCACATCAGTTGGGTGTCACCTCTAGGGCGCGCGTTGATGAAGTCGGCAGCGGGTGACAGCGTAGTCCTTCAATTGCCGGGCGGTACAGAATACCTGACCGTGCTGGAAGTGTGTTACCAGCGCATTTCTGTGGAACCGTTCCGCGAACCGCCTGGATCCCAGGCCTCGGCCAAGGGACTTCCTCGCCGACTTTAAGTCCACCTGACGAAAAGAGACGAAACGGCACGGTGGGAAAAGAGCGACCACCGTAATTAGCGCGATATCGGCTTTGGCTTCAGAGGGTTTGATGCTTTCGTGTCGAGACGCGCCAAGTTGAACGGAACGGATTGCCCCCGCTGCCATGTGCCGATCCAAGTTTTTGTGCCGGTATCCCATGTGCCTTCGTAACTGCCTCCGATCTTCGGGATTGAGAATGCGAGTTGGGTCGGCGTAATTTCAATGTTCGTCACTGGCAGTACGAAGGCACCCTGATCGGGGCTCTCCAAGGTACCGTTATAGAGGCCGTCGGTGCTTTTGGTGATGTAGACGATGATGTGAAGTTGACCGGCGAGAAGGCCGGTCCAATCGCCGACGGCTTCCTGTGTAACGGCCGGAATGGCCGTCAACGCCAATCCGAAGAGTACGAAAGAGACTCTGAATGCGAGGGTGGTGAGTTTCACTAATAATATTTGCATGCTGGTGTAGTGGTTAAGGCGGAGCAAATCTTACAAATCCGATGTATGACTTTTGTTTGTAAGATTACGTCATGGCCCTGGCAGCCTCAAACTCATCGTGAAGGGTCTCAAGAACCGGAATTGCGCGGCTAGCAATGCGCATGAATTCGGGTTTGCTGAGCAATTCGTAAGTTACGCCCTTGAATATCGCCTTGACCTTCATATCCAAAGCGGCACGCTGGCGCGTACCCATCAGCGAACGAATGCTAGACCTGCTGATGATTCGCTGTTCGGAGGAACGAGAGGGGTGGCTATTTCTTTCCCGCAGGGCGAAAGGTGGACACCTAACCACTGTGGCAAAACAGTTCAGAGACGCCCGCCGCGAAGCTGGACTTCCGAAGTCACTGGTACTGTGTTGCGCACGTCACACCTTTGGGACGGCAGCATATGGAGCAACCGGAAATCCCGCGATGGTGATGAAAGTTATGGGCCACACGGATCGGCGAACCGCGATGCACTATCAACATCCGGCGCTGGATGCGGTGCGGGAAGCCATCGATCCGAGAAATCTACGTCACAAACCACGTCACAACGAACTGAGGGTGCAGTGAAAAGGCTGGTAAGTAATTGAAGGAATGGAGCCGACGAGCGGACTTGAACCGCTGACCTGCCGATTACGAATCGGCTGCTCTACCAACTGAGCTACGTCGGCCTGGCTTTGATTCTAAATGGCGCGGCTGGAAGCGTAAAGACACCGCCGGACAGATGGATAACCTTCGTTTCGGGAGACAAGCTTAGGCTGCTGGCCGGGACGCGGCCAAAGCTTCGTATTCCTCACCCGATGGAGCGGGCAGTAGCACCCAAAGCGTATAGACGCCCAATGCCGTGCCAAAGGGAATATTGAATAGCGAAATAAAACCCAGGAGTATTGCCAGGACGCGGGCCCAACCTTCACGCTGCATCAAGCCCCAGCCAGCGATGAAGCCGATCGCCGACTTCCCAATACGAAGATGGCAACTACGGTCAAAAGAGGATGCAGGAACGATTGTCCTCCGCCCCCGCGGCCCGCAGCAAACACTGTATTGGCGATGATGAACACGACCACACCACCTACGGCATTGAAGGCGGAAAGCGCCAGCCATAAAATCCCCAGCAGCTGAATGTGCCCCGCCACGCGTCCGTGCCGGGGCTGCATGGTGTGAACGACGCCGACGATTTGCTTTCCGCAGCGGCTGCAGAATGCCTGGCCCGGTTCCACCGCCGCTCCACATCCGTCGCAAAACATAATTGCCTCCCCCTTTTGCCGCGCGCGATTCTAAATTCCCTGGAACCCCAACTCGAATGGCAAGTCCCAACAGTATGTACGAAAATTGCCGGACAGAGTTCCAGCTCTCCTCTCGCCGCTTCATCTCCGTTGGAAAGCGACAGTGATCGCGAAAACGAAGAAGCCTCCCGGCAACAGGGAGGCCTCTTCTCAAGGGAGAATAGTTCCAACGGAGGGTTAGATTTCCGTCAAAACTTTCTGGCGAAATCTTATGAGTCTAAAAACCAGTGTGTCAAGGGATTTGTGCTAAATAAATCCCTTTAGATTCAATAGTTTACGCAACCAATCAATATGGCTTCGGAGTGTATCATTATGAGACAAAATGGGCAACGCAGGTATGTAACCCCATACTTCTAAAGATACTTATGAGGCATCTGAGGACGAATCCCGGCCTTCGTCCCGTTGGCGGTCCCTGTCTTCAAGGGGTCCGACAGACACCACTTCGGTGAGGCGCAAGGAGATGAATTCCATCTGCTCCGGGCGGTCAAATACCCGGTTAGGATAAAGCCGCTTCATCAAAATTCGGATGCCGCCGAACGCGATGCCGACCACAATTGCGAAACCTGCCAGGACTGCGCAGAGAATGATAATGTTTTTCAAAAGCGTATAGAGGTCGTGAACTTCCTGATTGTCGGTTCTCTCGTCCCACGTGACTTTCGCTTCATAGTTCACCAATCCGAGCAGAGATTTTGCATCGCTTTCGGAAAGCGGCCCAGCGGCAATGGCGAGAATGGGACCGGTTCGCTTGGCAAAAAATTCGCCCAGATGCTGCACCCGCGAGACGCCGGACTGAAGTTGCACTCCATGCGCGGCGGCGACAGTTCGCAAGCGCTCGGCGGCAAGCTGCGGAGTGGGGTAGTAGATCAACATCAAGGTCGACTGGCCTTCGGGTGTGTTGTAACTGCCCAGCGTCACTTCAGGGCTGGCTGCGAAGTCGATCATATTGAGAGCAATGGGTGGTGAAAATGCGCCCAGCGCCTGCGGCCCCAAAGCATATTTCTCAGTGTTGGGCACGTAGTTCCGGCGCGGCATAAAGGACAGAACCGGAGGCAGGCTCGCGGCAGTGCCGGATGGCTGGGGCAATTCTCCGGCGAGCTCTCGCAACTCTTGTCCGGCCATCGGCGATTCCTGGCTGAACGATGCGTCGACGAGGATGTTGCCGCGATAGAACAAAACGCGGTTGCCGAAAGAGGCGCCTTGATCTCCAATTTCTTCGCGCTGCATCTCCGGCTGCAAGTAGAACGTGTAGGCGCCAAAGGCTCCGCTGGCGTCGGCAAAGCGCGCGGCACGAATTTTGACCGTGCGGCCATCATCGCGTTTGTAGGTGGCCGAGGTGAAGTCGGTGAAGCCGTATTCTTTGAGGATTCCGGCATTCGCCGGATCGGCCGCGGCAGGATTCTTACCCATGACGGCAGCGCTTTGCTCCTGCCAGCCGCCAAAGTCATGAGGCAAGATCGCCGGGGCGGAGGCGGGCGCGGGGGGCGGCGCAATCGCAGGCTTATCGGCGGCGAATGACCAGATTGCCGAAGAGCCGGCCAGCGCAAGAATGAATACGAACCGCAGCGACAAACTGTGGCAGAAACCCATGGAAGAGAAGTGTCTCAGGCCTTCAGCCTCTATTGATTGATTAGACCACAAGGAACGAAGAAAAGTTTCGTGCATTTCCGTCGGCAGGGGTTGGGACGAAGAAGCAGGGGAGGAAGCTATTGTGCTGAAGTTTTTTCCAGCTTGCTCGCGACTTTCACGCCGCTGAGCCCGTTTACGTATCGCGCGACGCCGCGATATAGGGATTCGGCGATGCGCTGGCGGTATTCGCTGGTTTCCAGTTTCCGCGCGTCGCTGGGATTGCTGACGAACGAAATCTCGGCCAGGATCGAGGGCATGTTGGCGCCGATGAGCACAATGAACGGAGCTTTTTTGACGCCCCGGTCGCGAATGGCGGGATTCCTGGCTGCCAACCCGCTGTGCAGCGCCTCCTCGACGTCGGCGGCGAACTCCCGTGACTCTTCTATTTTTTCCTTCAGCGCGATCTTCTTCACCAGGTCTTGCAGTTCGTAGATCGACTTTTCGGAAACCGCATTTTCGCGCGCCGCCACCTCCAGCGCGTCGGGAGAAGAAGTGAAATTGAGGTAATAGGTCTCGACTCCGCGGGCATCCGGGTCTCGACTCGAATTGGCGTGGATGGAGATGAACAAATCGGCGCGTTCCTGGTTGGCGATAGCCGTGCGAGTCTCGAGAGGAACAAAAGTATCGTCCTTGCGCGTGTAGACGACTTGCGCTCCCAGGCGCGTCTCCAGCAACTTGCCCAGGCGCTTGCCCACTTCGAGCACCAGATCTTTTTCTTCCAGGCCGTTGGGGCCGATGGTGCCGGTATCGTGACCGCCATGACCGGGATCAATCACGATCCGGCCAATCTTCAGCCCCAAAGCGCGAATCAAAGAACGGTCGCCGCCTGCCGTGGGCTGCGCCTCGCGAGCGTCAAATTCAGTGGAAGCGTCCGGCTGGCGAACCATCCCTTTGCCATTGGATTTTCGCCGCGAATGGCTGACCAAGGTGTGCGAGTTGGCAGAGATTTTTACGCCTGGGTTCGCGAGATTGTCGTTCGAGTTCTCAGCCGAGTTACGCGCGGCGTTTCCGTCTTCTGAGGCCGAAGGCGTGTCGTCGTCATCGGCTTCAACAATTCTCTTTACCGGACGATCGCCGGCGAGGGGGCTGTTGGGAACGGCGTTAGCTTCTTTGCCTGCGATTTTGGCATCGCCGGTGAGGTCGCCGTGCACCTGGGCTGAATCGGCGCCGGGTGTTGCTTCGGCGAGGCTGTCTTGCGCATGAGCGGTAGCGTCTTTCTCGGCACCGGCCCCGGGTGCGTTATCTGTATCTTCGGCCACGGCAAGATCATGGGCTCGTTTTTCACGCGCCCTGGCAATGTCATCTTTGCCGTGAATGTCGATAATCAGGCGATAGGGGTTGGGAATCAGAAACGCGTCATAGTCGGAAAGGTCGTCCACTTCCAGGACCACTCGCGTGCGGCCCGGTTTAAACTGGGCGACCCGGATTTTCTTCAGGAATCCGTCGTCCACGTCAAAGCTCTTGCCCACCAGCGTGGAAGCGAGCTTGGTGTCGCGCAAATCGAAGTAGATACGGTCGGGATCGGCGAGCCGCTGCGAGCCGAACTTGATCTCCCCCTCCAGATCGATAGCCACGCGGGTGTAATCGGGCGTCGACCAATGCCGGATTCTGGTCACCCGCGGCAGTTTGGCCGGGGTCGCATCGACGGCAGCTTCCTGCGAGTGCGCGGTGCGCGCGCCGCCTTCGGCTTCGAAGGATTCTTTGGCCGCCTTCTGATCGACCGCACTCTCGTCGCTGCCAGGGCTGGCGTTCGGTTCGTTACCACTGTTGGCGGCCTGCTCGTCGTTAACCTTGTTTTCGCCGCCTTTGCCGTGACCGTTTTTGTTTTTATCGAGCTTAGCTTTGGCGTTTTGCTCGGCAGACTCCGGGTGCTTCAAATCGGCGATAGCCTGCTGCGCGTCCGCTGCCAGGCGATTATGAGGATAGCGGCGCAGAAAATCCTCAAAGGTAGCTCGTGCCTTATCGGCGTTGTTGAGATCGTCTTTGTAAATCTCGCCGATAGTGAACAGCGCATCGAAGCGGTACTTGCTGCCGGGATATTCACGGCGCAGAAAACGGTATTGCGAAATGGCCTCTTTCAGGATCTTGTCGTCTTCAAAGCGGCGTCCCATCTCCACCAGGGTTTCGGCCACGGCGACTACGCTGGGATCGGCCTTGGCGGAAGTGGGCGCTCCGAAGTAAACGCTACGATAAGCGTCGAGAACCTTCTGATAATCGCGGCGCGAGCGGTCGGTCTCTGGCCGCCCGTTGAGCGCCTCACGCATTCGCTCCGCGGAGGCGAAGCGGTTCCGCGCCCAGGCTTCATTGCGATGAGCTTCATTGTGATGGATCCGCGCATGGGCTGGCAGGGCGGGAAGTACGGCGAGCAACACCGCCGCCCAGCGCCAGGCGCGCTGGCTGCGTGCGATCTTTCGCGATGCCATCTCAAAAGACGCGATCTTCAAGCTTATCGGCCTTAACTGTTGCCTTCGCCGTGCGTGTGCGTAACCTGGGTGGAACCTGGTTTAGAAAGCAAAGCCTAGAAAAACAACGCTTACAAAAACAAAACCTTCTTGTAACAGATGCGTTCCCGCTACTCCGTGTTGCTGAAATAGAGCACGCCCCGCGCATCTCGTTCAACCCGAACGGGATCGGGCGAGGGCACGGCGGCCGCCGGGACCAAACTTGTTCCGCGATAGTAAAGGCTGGTGATGCGGCGCACATAATTCTGAGTCTCGGCATAGCGGGGAACGCCCGCGCTGCGCGCCACCGCTCCGGAACCGGCGTTGTAGGCGGCCAGGGTCAGCTTCACGTCTCCGCCATAACTTTCCAGCAATTGCTTCAAGTGCCGCACGCCGGCATCAATGTTCTGCTGCGGATCAAACGGATTCTGCACTTTGAGTTCGCGCGCGGTGGAAGGCATCAACTGCATCAGACCCATAGCGCCTTTGCGCGAAACCGCGTTGGGATTGAAATTCGATTCCACTTTCACCATCGCCCGCACAAGATTCGGATCGACATTGTGGCGCGCCGCCGCCATGGTGATGGCGGCGTCAATATCCTGCGGCGAGGCTGCCGTCGCCGATGAATTCGCCGCTTGAATTCGGGCATTGGCCGACTGGCTCGATTCGCGGTTAAAGTATTGGCTGACCTCGGCTGCCGCCGAGCGAGCCGCTTTCATGGAGGCTGTGTTGGGCGGCGGCACCGGCTTCCAGCGGTTTCCCTTCGTACTCCAATACATCAATGACCGCTGCGGAGTTTCGACCGGCTGTTTGTGCCGGATTACTGGAGCTGAATCATTCACGTAAATCGTTCGTCCATTGTCGTCGGTGGCAGTGATCGGCGCCGTGGAACCATCGTCGGTTCCGGCGTGCAACTGCGTTGAAGTTAGAGAAATGGAGGTCGCAAGTGCTGCCATCAGAATGATTTGCAGGCGCTTTCGCATTACCGGGCTATTTCACCTCGCGTGGAGGGCGAACCTCACCCTTCGTGTGTTTTACCCGGAACCTGACGGAGAATTTCTAAACCAGAGTAAGACGATTATAGGCTGGTAGCAGGCAAGCGGCAATCTTTCCAAAGGACATAGAACCACCAGAGTAACTTTTGTAAGCGAATGATAAGAATGGGCTTATGGAAGTGTCGCCGATTGCCGAACTGATTCCAGCGAGGTTATGCCTGCTCCAGCGCCGTTGCGAACGCATCCAGCGAAAGCGAGCGCAACAGATTGCGGCGCATGCCACGTTCTACTTCCGCTAGCCGGTCGGAGGCAGAAGCAATCCAGTCGAAGTTGGCAGACTCAGCCAGCTTCTTCAGTTCGCCTTGGATATCGGAATTGCGCACCAATTCCGGAGCGCCCGAAGAAAGAAACATCAAGTCCTGCAAAAGAGAATAGAGGGTCCGCAGGAGCTCGTCAGTTTTTTCTCGACCCTCGGCTCCGGCGCGGTAGGTCTCGGTAATCTTGAACAACTCGCTGTGTTCGCCGCCGCTCAAAGCAGATTTCAGAATAGTTAAAGCATGGCCGCGCGCGGCCACATAAGCCGCCAGATCAAAACTGCGGGCACGTCCAATCGCGCCGCCGCACAACCGCCCAACTAAAGACCGCTGCGGAGCCTTCCACTCCGGCCGATGCTCCGCCAGATAACGCTCAATCTCTTCCGTTGGAAGCGCCGCCAGTTGAAAGACCATCGACCGCGAACGAATCGTCGCCAATAACTCGCCCGGGTTTTCGGTGAGCAGAAAAATGGTGGCGAACTCCGGCGGCTCTTCCAGCACCTTGAGCAAAGAGTTGGCCGACTCTTTCATGAAAGCCGAATCGGTGAAGATGTAGACTCGTTCTTTTCCTTCCGCCGGCCGGTAGTAAATCGTCTCGATCACTCTCCGCACCTGATCGACCTTAATCATCATCTGCGGGGGGTCGGGCGGAATGATGAGCACGTCGGGATGAGTCTGCACGAACAGGCGCGTTTCTTTCTTGTCGCTCTCGCGCAGATTTTCCCGCGCCTCGACAGCTTCATTGAAGCGGGCATCCAGATCGCAGCTCTGGGCGATGCGCACACAGTTCGCGCACTCTCCGCAAAAGTCAGGCAGACCGTTGGTTTCCTGCGGATGCAGGCAATTCAAAGCCTGCGCCAGCATCAGGGCCAGCGTGTACTTGCCCGACCCTTGCGCGCCCGAGAGAACTACAGCGTGAGGAAATCGCTCGCGCGCCAGCATATCGCGGAGGCGATGGAGGGTTTCGGCATTGCCATGAAAATCGGAGAAGCTCATATTCAGCGAATGATGTGGATTGCAACTCCAATCTTCAGGCCTTTCCACGCTCGATCTGCGGTATAAACGGGGGCCTTGAGCGCTATCGCCAGTGCGAGGCACGCCCGGTCCCCCAAGGAAAGGCCGAGGGAGCGAGTTCGTGGTAACAACTGCCCCGTAATCCTAGCCTGATCCTCATCGAAAGGCTCGACCAGCGGCACCGAGGCTGTCACAGCTTCCCAGGCCTCGGCGGGGCCAACCCCTCTTGCCAAGAGCTTTCCGTAGGCTTCCGAAACATTCACTGTGCTCATGGCAAATATGTCCAGCGACTCAAGCCGTTTGGTAACCGTCGCCGTCCCCGGTTCCTCATGCAGAATTGCCAGGAGCGCAGAAGTATCGAGCACGATTCTACTCACGCCTGGCGGCCTCCCGGCGTTCGGCAATCAGTTCGTCGACCAGGGAAACTGATGGCGGCACATGCTTCCGTACGATTTCCTGTGCCCGCTTTAGGCGCTGGCGCAGGGTTGTGATTCTCAATTCACCTTTGTCCAGGCGTAAAACGACTGTGTCGCCGGAAGCGATCCCCAGAGCCCGCCGGAACGACGCGGGGATAACTAGCCGTCCATTTTCATTGATGCGCGCGTGGCTCTCTTTTGTGTCCATGACATTTTGTATTTTATGTCATGTCCAGACATAAAGTCAATTATGCCTTCGGTGCCACAAATATGAGGTAAGGCTTGTCCGCACTATCGGGATCTCGCGCCCAATTTCAACTTCCTGCTTACCAACTCCAGAATTGCCCGGTGCGTCTGCCCCGGCGTCCCGCTTGCATCCACCGTTGCGACGCGACCCGGTTCGCGCTTGGCTATGGCGCGGTATCCATCTCGCACGCGCGTAAAAAATGCCTGGGTCTCCTGCTCAAAGCGATTCTCATCCCCGCGCCCTCCATCCTTGGACACTCGCTGATTGCGCAGACGCGCCCGGCCCAGACTCAATCCCAGATTCGATTCCAGCAGCAGAGTCAGATCGGGCCGCAAGGTTCCGCAGAGTACGCGATGCAAATCCAAAACACCCTCGCTTCCCAGCCTGCGCCCGTATCCCTGATAAGCCTCGGTCGAATCGGTGAAGCGATCGCAGAGAACCATGCTGCCGCTTTGCAGAGCAGGGTCGATTACCTCGGCAATGTGCTGCGCCCGCGACGCGAACATCAGAGCCATCTCCGCCATCGGAGACAGCCCCGCCGTGCGCGAATCCAGCAGGACACGCCGGATTTTTTCCCCGGTTGCCGTGCCTCCCGGCTCGCGCGTCTCTACCACTTCGTATCCCGCAGCCCGCAAAGCCTCGGCCAATTTCCGCAACTGAGTGCTCTTGCCGCTCCCGTCCAGCCCTTCGAATGTGATGAACTTGCCTCGCCGCGCCATCTGCGGAATCATAACAGGCAAATCTCGAGCGTTACCCTGTGCTTGTTCTGTGTTCCCGGCGTTAAATGTTTTTGCTGTAGTGCGATTGCGAGCGCCGCTTTATATTCCCCGCCTCCGGCTGCTATATTCGTCCTTTTGGATTGATTGTGCTCAACCGCATGAGATCGCGTAATTTCCGAGGAGCCTTGACATGAAACTCTCCCGCACCGGGAGCATCATCTGCATTTTTTTCGCCGCCGCTATCGCACAGGCGGCAACTGCGCCAACCGTCACGCTGTCGCTCGATGCCACTACCGCGCCCAGAAAAATATTCCACGCCACTCTGCGCATTCCCGCAGCCGGCGGAGAACTCACTCTCTACTATCCCAAGTGGATTCCCGGCGAGCATGCTCCCGACGGCCCTGTCATCGATCTCGCCGGCCTTAAATTCAGCGCGAATGGCCAGACTCTGAAGTGGCGCCGCGATCTGCTCGATGGCTTTACCATCCACGTCGAAGTTCCCGCGGCAGCAACCGAAGTGGACGCCGAACTCGACTTTCTTTCCCCCACCAGTTTCGAGGGCGGATTTTCCGCCGGCTCCTCCGCCACCGATAAGATGACGGTCATCAGCTGGAACCAGGTTCTGCTTTATCCCAAGGGCTACAAGTCCGACGACATTAATTACAGCGCCAGCGTGAACCTGCCGGAAGGATGGAAGTTTGGCACCGCCTTCCCGTGACCAGTCACAGACGGCAACGAAATCCATTTCGCAACCGTCTCGCTGACCACTCTCGTCGACTCTCCGATAATTACCGGAGAATTTCTCAAAGTCGTTCCGCTCGCTCCAGACCCTCCCACGGAAATGGATATTGCCGCCGACAGCGCCGCCGCCCTCGACGCGCCGCCGGAAGTCTGGGATCACTACAAGAGTCTGGTCGATCAGGCCAACAAACTTTTTGGCGCGCACCACTATCGCGATTACCACTTTCTGCTCAGTCTCAGTGACCATGTCGCCCACTTCGGGCTGGAACATCACGAATCCGACGACAGCCGCATCGACGAGCGCGGCCTGGTGGACGAATCCGCACGCAAAGCGGAAGCCGGCCTGCTGCCTCACGAATATGTGCATTCATGGAACGGAAAATACCGCCGTCCCTACGACCTGGCTACGCCCGATTATGAACAGCCCATGCAGGATGATTTGCTCTGGGTTTATGAAGGGTTGACGGAATATCTCGGCGAAGTGCTGACGGCGCGCAGCGGACTGTTAACCACCGATCAGGAGCGCGAGCAATCTGGCCCGGGTAGCCGCCGAATTGGACCACACGCCCGGCCGCGTTTGGCGCAACCTGCAGGACACCGCCGACGCCGCTCCCGAACTTTATTTTGCACCGCGAGCCTGGGAATCCTGGCGGCGTGACACTGATTTCTACGATGAAGACACGCTCAACTGGATGTGGGTCGACGTCATCATTCGCCAGCAGAGCAAAGGCAAGAAAACGCTGGATGATTTCTGCAAATTATTTCGAAGGCGCACCCAGCACCGGGCCAATCTTAAAGACATATACGTTTGACGATGTTGTGAACGCGCTAAATCAGATTGTCCCTTACGACTGGCGCGGCTTCTGGACCGAACGCCTGACCAATCACGGTCCCGGCGCTCCGCTCGGCGGGATAGAAGGAAGCGGATGGAAACTGGTCTATGACGAAACGGCTTCCGATATGCAGCACGGTGCCGAAGGCAGTTTCCATCTTACCGATGCCGCATATTCCATTGGCCTGCGCTTGCGCGAAGACGGCACGATCATCGATACCATCGAAAACATGGTCGCGGCCAAAGCCGGCATCGGTCCGGGAATGAAGCTGATCGCAGTCAATGGCCGCCAATTCTCCGCCGATGTATTGCGCGACGCCCTGAAAGCCGGCAAGAACACTCCTGAGCCGCTGGAGTTGTTGATCGAAAACACCGATTACTACAAGACCTACAAACTCGATTATCACGGCGGCGAAAAATATCCGCATCTGGTGCGCGACGAATCCAAGCCGGATTTGCTCAGCGAAATTTTGCAAGCAAAGTAGCGCGCGGGCAGCGGAGCGATAAGACCGGTCCCTAAGGCTAAGATTTTGTCATCCTGCGCGAAGAGGCTGGTCCGCGAAGCGGAGCAGCCTCGCAGTCGAAGGATCCCTTTGCCTATTGCAGGCGGGCCCGCGTCAGGGAGTCCTGACGAGGTGTGCACAAAGAGTGCGTTATCCTTTTGCGTCATAGCGACGCTCTTTGCGCAATTGCTGGATGTCGCCCTCCCGTTGCACTTTACCCTTTAACTGCCGGATCGACCCTTGGGCATAAGTCTGCGCTAGCAACTGCAAACCGGCTTCCACGGCAGCCTTTTTGGTACGCGCGCCGCTGCGTCGCATGGCCTCGCGCATCAAGCGATCGTCGATTTCAATGTTCGTTCGCATGTGAATTTCCTCGAAAACTCTTGACGTGCAGATATCTCGCAATTATGTTTCCACATCAATGGAAGGTAGCGGCCGATTTACTTTCTAATTCGAATGGGATGATTTTCTTAGTGGGAGACTCCAAAAGGGCGGGAGTGGGAAGGGTATCCTCTTCCATAAAATCGAAAACTTCCTGCGGCACCGGATTCTGCCATACCGGTGCGAACGATTGCCGGTGCAGCGGAGTCGGCCCATACTTCTGCAGCGCGGCAATGTGTTTGGGCGCACTGTAACCCTTGTGGGAAGCGAGCCCGTATTCCGGAAACACCGCATCCCAGTCGCGCATCATGCGGTCGCGCTCCACTTTCGCCAGAATCGAAGCGGCGGCGATCGAGGCCGAGAGAGCGTCGCCGTGAATGATCGCGCTCTGCGGCAAGTCGCAGTCCAGGCGCAACGCGTCAACCAGCAGGTAGTCCGCGGCCGGAGCCAGCGTCATCACCGCGTTCCGCATGGCCAGCTTCGACGCATGATAAATGTTGATCTGGTCGATGCAAGCCGCATCGACTGCGGCAACGGACCAGGCGATGACGTGCTCAAGAATTCTTTTCTCCAGAACCTCGCGGCGTTCGGGCAACAGCAGTTTGGAATCGCGCAGCCCTCGAACGCGATATGCGGGGTCCAGAATCACAGCGGCTGCGACGACCGGCCCAAACAGCGACCCGCGCCCCACCTCGTCCACTCCCGCGACCATGGTTGCGCCGGATTCCCACGCGTGCTTCTCGTAACGCAGCGTACAGCGCAGTTTTTTCAGCAGGCGCAGTTTGGCGGCCGATGCGGAAATCGAACGCTCTCCCGGAGATTTGGTCGAGGTAGGCAAGAGTTTAGTGAGGACTTGCTCATCATCTTCTTAAAAAACTTCCTTTCCTGCAATAGCCAAGTGACTAAGCCAAGTGAACGGGCGAAATGAAATCTTCCCCGGCAAAGCCGTCTCGCCTCGCGCAAATTGCAATTCCCCGTTGGTGTCATGCTTCGCCTGAAGGTAACGTCACAAGGTAACCGCAAGTGCTATTACGACCGTACGGTTGTACCCGCTTACACGCACTGTTATCGTGACCCTAGAGTGATGAGAACGTGGATTCGAAGCGTGAGGCGCTCGTGAAAAACAAAACTGAAGCCGTCCCGGAAATGGGTCTTTTGATCGGCAAGTTAGTGCACGTAGCTATCCCAGTGCGCTGGAGCATGGTTGCGCAGCAGGGCAAAGGGCCGAGTGAGATGGCTTGCACCTACGACATTCATCCACGTGGCGCGCGGCTGGTGGGCTCCGGCGAAGTAAAAGTTGGCGACCTGCTCCTGGTAGAGCGGGGAAGGAACAAAGCCGTTTGCCGCGTGGTCTGGGCTGGAGATCCTAATTCGATTTTGCGCGGACAGTTTACCGTGCAGTGCGTCGACGAAGGCAAAACGCCGTGGGACGACGAACTGCGGCAGGCGGAAGAAACCTATCATCCGGTAATGGAGAGGGAATCGGGAAAGCCGCGTGCGTACACCCAAGTTCGCCGCGGAGATGAGAACCGCCGTCGCCGGCCGCGCTACTCAGTCGACGGTAAGGCAGATTTGACCGACGGCCGCAAACAGCTTGAGGCCGACGTCGTGCAGATTTCCGAGTGCGGAGCGCGCATCTCCACCAAAGACCTGCTGCTGCCGGGAGCGGACTTCCGTCTCCTGTTGAATGTGTTCGACGTGAGCGTTTCGCTCAAGGCTCAGGTGAAGTACTTGCATCAGAACCGGCTTATGGGAGTGGAGTTTCAGGAGATACGGCGTGGCGATCGCGCGCTGTTCAACTACATGCTCAGCCGCTTGGTGACGGGTGTGCCCGAAAGCGAAGACTTTATTAAAGTAGACGTAGTCACCGACGCCGCAGCCACTGTTTAAGAGGCTGCGGGCCGACGAAAATTTTAAACTCACTCTGCGGCGTGTAGACGCGCCGCTTTGCCTCTCAACCCACGCAGATAATAAAGCTTGGCGCGGCGAACCTTTGAAGAGCGCAGCAGATCGACCTTATCGATCACCTTTGACTGCACTGGGAAGATGCGTTCCACGCCCTGCCCAAAGCTGATCTTGCGCACAGTGAAGCTGGCCTGTGGTCCGTTGTCCCGCTTGATGACCACGCCCTCGAAAGCCTGCAAACGTTCCTTGTCGCCTTCTTTGATCTTTACGTGCACGCGGACCGTGTCACCGGGGCCGAAGTCGGGAATGTCCGTTCGTTTACTTTTGGCCAGCAATCTTTCAATAATGAGATTCGACATGTTAGTTATTCCTTTTGTTAAGACTTGAACTGATTGTCAGATCTGGAACTTGCTTTAATTTGCTGCACAAGCTTTCGATCTTCTTCGCTCAGTGTCGCATCGCTCAGCAGATCCGGACGATTGCGAACCGTTTTCTCCAGCGCTTTTTGCCGGCGCCAGCGGCGAATCTCTTCGTGATTGCCCGAGATCAATACTTCCGGCACCGACATTCCGCAAAATTCCGCGGGCCGTGTGTAATGCGGATAATCCAGCAATCCGCCGGAGCCGCAAGTTGAATTCGGGCCATCGCTCTCGACCTCGGCTCCCGCCGTAAACGATTCTTGTTGTGCCGAAGCTGCATTTCCCAGCGCCCCCGGCAAGAGCCGCGTAACCGCTTCGACGATTACAGCAGCGGCAATTTCGCCTCCGCTTAAAACGTAGTCGCCAATCGAAATCTCGCGGTCGGCAAGAAAATCGGCGACGCGCTCATCCACACCTTCATAGCGGCCGCAGATCAGCACAATGCGATCCAGAGACGCGATCTCAGAGGCAACAGCCTGATTGAATCGTCGCCCTTGCGCGGAAAGCAAAATCACCGACTGCTTCACTCGCCCGGTCATGCGATCTTCTCGCGAAGCTACATCCAGCGATTTTAAACACTCAAAGAGCGGTTCCGGCTTGAGCACCATGCCCTCGCCGCCGCCAAAAGGGCGGTCATCCACGGTCCGATGTCTGTCGTGCGTAAACTCCCGCAAATCGTGGAGTTTAATTTCTACCAGCCCGGCTTCGCACGCGCGCCGCGTGATGCCGTGCTCCAACGGTCCGCGAAAAAAGCCGGGAAAAATCGTGAGGATATCGGCTCTCATCATCGGCCATTAATCGCGACCCCAAAGCATTTTCAGCGCCGAGAACGCTGAGTTCGCCGAGAAGCCCTGATTGACGATTTCCTGTGCTCACGTTCCTTCCGATGCGACTCTTCGGGTCGTGCTTGTTCTGCTTTTTCGTCCGCGGTCAGAGGAGCGTTCACTTCCAGCATCCCTTCCGGCAGTTTCATGCGTATCTGGCGGTCGCCGATTTCCATTGCTTCCAGATACTCATCGGCAAATGGAACATCAAACTTCTTGCCTGCTTTATTAGCAACAATCAGCAGCGGCGCTTCGCCCGCTCCGAACTGAACATCTTCGATGCGGCCTATCTCGCGGCCCGAATCGAAGACCAAACAACCGACCAAATCGCTGACGTAATTCGATCCCGCTTCCAGCTTCGCCCGCTCGCTGCGAGGCACCTGCAATTCAGCTCCGACCAGAGTTTCCGCTTCGGAGATTGAATCCACTCCGCCAAACTTGAAAACCAAAAACTCTTTGTGCGGCCATAACGATTCGACCTTGAACTCACGGCGAGGTTCCTTCGCTGCACCTTGGTGTGAATCCGCCAACAAAGCACTGAGCCTCATGCCTTCGACGAATCTCTGCGGCACATCGCTGTGCACCTCAGCCGCGACTTCGCCCCATCGGCCCTGCGTTTTCACCACGCGAGCCAGAGTAACGAATTCGCCGCTGGCTTCCGTTTCGTCGATAAATATTCCCGGCACGCGGTGGCCAGTCCACGCTCTATTCGATTATCTCCAACGTGTAGCGCCGGTGCGACCGCACTCCCGCCGCGTTCAATAGATTCCGCATCGCCCGGACGGTTCGCCCCTGGCGGCCGATCACCTTACCCACTTCGTTCTCGGCTACTTCCAGTTCAATCACGTCGCCGTCCATTTGTTCCACAAAAACTTCGTCGGGCGCGTCGACCAGCGATTTCGCGATCCTTTCGATCAGCAAACGAACGTCTCCAGTTGGTTCGGTCATAAGTTTCCCTTGTGATGAGGGGCCGATTGATGAGCGCATCCGCACTCGAAAACGGCGATGCGGCTTACGCGGCTGATCCGGCTGTAACGGGTGCAGGTCGGGAGAAAAGTTTGTTCACCCGGTCCGACATCTGAGCGCCCTTGGAAACCCAATACTCGACGCGTTCCCGCTTCAATTCAATGCTGGCCGGACTGGTGCGGGGATTGTAGGTCCCCACCACCTCCACGGGCCGGCCATTGCGTGCGCGTTCCTTCTCAATGACAACAATGCGATACTGCGGTTGCTTGCGCGCACCAACGCGCGCCAGACGAATCATTAGCACGAGACGTATATCCTTTGTTCCGGAAGAGTCCGGCAAGATCAAGGCAAACTCTTATTATGCCGGAGCTTAGGAAGAATGGCAAGGGCATCCGCGCGGTTGTGGCCGGACATGTACGCCGATGGAAACCTTGCCGGTTGCGCCCCTCCCGTCGGGTGGATATCGTTGAATGCATGTCGACGGTAGCGCGTGTTCGCGGCTGCGTTGCAGGCGCAGCCATCCTCACGCTTTTCGGCTCCGCGTGGTGCATCGTGGCACTTGCCTTGTGGCCCGCGCACCCTGTCTGGTCAATTCCCTCGGGGGCGGTAGCAACCGTTGTTTTGCTCGCGCTGTGCGTCATGCGGCTAAGGCCTTTAAGAAATATACCGAGGACCGAGGATCCGGTTGCGGTGGCAAAAGGGAAGCGTGCCGGCATGCTCTTTGGAATCATATTTGGAATCGAATGCGGGTTGATATGGCTCTGCGCGACGCTGCTGGCGCGCCTTGGCCTAAGCATTTGGGTTCCGATTGCAGTCGCCGTTATCGTCGGCCTGCATTTCATTCCGTTGGCGCGAGTATTTGAAGTGCCGCTTTACTATTGGACGGGAGCGCTGTGCGTCGTCGGTATGCTCGGGTGTTCCCTGATCCGCGATGCAGGCACGCGACTGCTGTGCGCGGGACTGATCATGGCAGCGGTGCTCTGGATGAGTGCTGCATTGTTGCTCTCGCAAGCCAGGTTGGCCGGACCGGCCAGATCGTCGGAAATATCGCAATCTAAACATTAACGCCCTTTTCAGACACCTCGGCGATCCTGGCTCCTCCGGAACACCTCATTTTGCTAGACTGGGGGGTTTGGAGGCGCTGGTTGCAAGCTGTCTACATTCTCTCCGCGGTGCGAACGCCGATCGGCAAATTTGGCGGAGCGATGGCGTCGCTAACCGCTGCCAATATGGGCGTAGTCGCGGCCAAAGCTGCCATCGAGCGGGCGGAAGTGGAGCCGCAGCAGATCGACGAAACTATTTTTGGCAACGCGCGGCAGGCCGGGGGCGGTCCCAATCCGGCACGGCAAATTTCCATTCGCAGCGGCGTTCCGCAGGAAGTTTCCGCATTCACCGTCAATAAGGCTTGTGCATCGGGGATGAAGTCGATCGCGCTGGCTTATCAGTCGATTCTGCTCGGCGACGCAAATTGCATTCTCGCCGGCGGTACGGAGTCGATGTTGCGGCTCCCTTATTATCTCGAAGGCGCGCGCTGGGGATACCGGCTGGGCAATCAGGAATTGGTCGACGGCATGTATCGCGATGGATTTTTTTGTCCCATGGCGAAGATGCTGATGGGTGAGACCGCAGAGGTGCTGGCCGAACAATATAAAATTTCGCGCGAAGAGCAAGATGAGTACGCACTGCTCTCGCAAACGCGTGCGGCGCGGGCAATTGCCGCTGGGCGCTTCAACGACGAAATTGTTCCTGTCACCCTCGAAAGTAAGAAAGGATCAATCGTTTTCAGCCGCGACGAGCATCCATTTCCCGATCCAACAATCGAGAAGCTGAGCAAGCTCGCTCCAGTTTTTTCGAAGACGGGAACGGTTAGCGCAGGCAATTCTTCCGGCATCACCGATGGCGCCGCCGCTGTGATCGTGGCCGGCGAGACGTTCGTGAAGAGCAAGAACTTAAGGCCGCTGGCGCGAATCGCAGGCGTTACTTCCGCCGGAGTCGATCCTCGCACCATGGGAATCGGGCCCGTCCCGGCGTTGCGCAAGCTGGAAGAGAAACACAACTTAAGAATGCATGAGTTCGGACTGGTGGAACTGAATGAGGCTTTTGCCGCGCAAGTTCTGGCCTGCGACCGCGAATTAAATTTCAATCGCGACAAGCTTAACGTCAACGGCGGTGCGATTGCTTTGGGTCATCCCATAGGATGCACCGGGACGCGCATTACTGTGACTTTGCTGCACGAAATGCTCAAGCGGAATACGAAGCGCGGCGTGGCCACCCTGTGCGTCAGCGGTGGCATGGGGATGGCATTGGCATTGGAGAATGTAAGATGACGGTTCGCATGCGATCAGTCTTGTTCTTGATTCTCTCTTTCTCCGTTAGCGCCCTGGCTCAGTCGGATTTTTCCGCAGACATCGTGAGCCCCAAGAATCCAAGCCCTTTTCCCACCAGGATTTTCGTTACTAAAAACAAGCTGCGCTTCCAGCAGCAGGATCGTAACGGGCGGCCCAGCAGCATCATGCTGGTGGACTTGGCCGCACTCACGTCGGTAGTGCTGATCCCGCAGCAACACTTGTATGTCAAGCAGTTGCGGCCGCAGATTCCGGGACAGGGTGTGGCATTCTTCCAGCCGGCGAACCCGGCCACTGCTTGCCGACCCTGGCAAACAATGGCGGAACTGCAGGGAAAATGCCGGAACCTGGGCACTGAAATGGCGAACGGCCGAGAGGCCGTGAAGTACGAAAACATCGCGCCGGACAAGTCGACGAGCTATATATGGATCGACACCAAGCTAGACTTTCCCGTGAAGTGGGATGGCCCGGTAGGGGCGCGGGAACTGCGCGACATTCAAGTAGCTCCGCAGCCCAATGACTTATTTGAGATTCCAAATGGCTACACCAAGCGGAACTTGAGTCCGAATAAGGCAAAGGCTGCTCACTAAACCCGACGCCTTGGCGGAGTTGACAGTTTGACGCTGCAAAAATGCGGCCACTATACTTGCAATTAGAGATACCGTGTGCTGGCGATGCGGCAATCTGGAGAAGCAATGCCCATATCCGCGATAATCGTGGATGACGAACAGCTGGCGCGCGACGAGCTCGCCTATCTGCTCAAGAATGCCGGCGATGTCAACGTGGTTGCCCAGGGCAAGAACGGTCTGGAAGCGGTAAGCCTCGTCAAAGAACATAATCCCGACTTGCTGTTTCTCGACGTGCAAATGCCTGGGCTCGATGGCTTCGGAGTGATCAAGAAACTTCTGGATAAGAAAGTCAGCCTGCCCAAGATTGTTTTCGCCACGGCGTTTGATCAATATGCGGTGAAAGCGTTTGAAGTCAACGCCGTCGATTACCTGCTCAAACCTTTCGATAGCAAACGAGTTGCGCAGTCTCTACAGAAAGCCCGCGCTCAGCAGGAAGCCGACGGGCTTCCGGCGGACAAAATTGAAAGTTTGGTGCGCATGCTGGAGTCGCAGAAGCCGCAGACTTCAAAGGTATTGCTGAAATCGCTGGGCAGGATGTTGCTGGTGGATCAGAAAGACATTTGCTACGCCTCAATCGAAGATGGCGTAATTTCTGTGGTCACCGCCGGACCTGCGGGAATGGAAGGGCAATCGAACTGCCGCACGCTGGAAGAGTTGATGGATAGCCTTGATCCTGGGTTTTTCTGGCGGGCACACCGGTCGTATCTGGTCAACATCAACCGCATCCGCGAGGTCGTGCCCTGGTTTAAGAGTTCCTACCAGCTCCGAATGGATGACAAGAAGCAGACGGAAATTCCCGTCAGCCGCGCTCAGACCAAGCGGCTTCGTCAGCTTTTTGGTTTGTAGGGGAACCGTCTTTTGCTAGTGCGCGAGGCGATGCTTTAGGAATATCCTCAGCGTTGTTTGGGCGTTCATTGATTGCCCGGGGCGCCGCTTCTTCCGCCCGCTTCACCGCACTCAGCAATTCTTCAATCAGCTTGCCGGAATTCAACCTCCCCGCTCCTTCGCTTTGCATCCGCTTCAATTGACTGATTGATATACAGTCCGGAGGGCGGGCGCGAACCCGAGGCCGCCCTCCGGTCTGCCGGGGGAAGAACCTAAACCACCAAAGCCTCCAGAGCCAGGCGGTTGGGTATCACCAAAGTTGCTCCGTCGAGGCGAATCAAACGGCGCCGTTTCAGATCGCTCAACAATCTGGTCACGGTTTCACGCGATGCTCCAATGCGCTGTGCCATTTCCTCGTGCGTCATACCGGAGCGCACCCGTCCTTCGGACAAATCGGAAGCGGCTGCCGCCGGGCACGACAGCAACAGGAGTCTGGCTAACTTTCCGGTCGAAGAGCGGGCCAACACTAAATCGTGCATGTTGCGGTAAGCAAACTGGAACTCGCGGCTGAGTCCTTGCGCGGCGTGCATGCCTACCTCGCTGTGCTCTTCGATCAGAGTCATCACATTTTTGCGGTCGATATAGTTGAGCTGGCAGGGAGCCGCAGTCTCCGCGGTCATCTCATAGTTCATGCCGGAGATCACGGCGCTGAGCCCCAAAGCTTCGCCAGCTTCAGCAAACTTCAAAATGAGCACTTTACCGTCGCGGGAAGCAGTAGATAGTTTCACGCGGCCCGAACACAGAATAAACATTCCCCGCGGTATCTGACCCTCGACAAACAGGATGGCGCCGGCGGGCAACGTGGTATGGTGGCTGGCCTGCTCCAGGCACTTTACCGTGGGCGGAGAGAAACTGCAGAAGAATCCGGGCTGCGAACACTTGCACTCGGGACAATTGTCGATAATTTCCAGGCCGTAAGGAGTTTTCACATTTGCCTCCACCGATGCGTATTTCCTGCGCCGAATTGGGTTTACGGGGAGCTGACTGGGTGGGTCGACTCTGGGTTGGTGCGAAGTGGCCAGCAGGGCGCGGGCGTGCGCCCGTGTGTCTTCGTGAGAACTCTGCGCCGCGGAGACGATCTCCCACGCAGAACTGGGATCTGCCCGCTGTTTCCATTCGACATGGCAGGCAAACAAATATAGGGGATCGATTTCCTGGCGGCTAAGCTGACTCCTGCTCCGCAACGCTGGGTGGAAAGCTGGCTGGCAAGCATCGTCATTCCGCCCTGAAAGCCTAAGAGGAACTTCCTGTGTGTCGTTTGAGTTATAGGTGGGGGTTAAGGGCTGAGCTTTGCTCTGGCGACGAAAAAAGGACCTGCTCAGAGCTAACGCATTTGAAATGCGCGTAGGGCTGCCCGGGTTACCGGGGCGAATCGCTTTCAACGACACTGGGGCTTCTCCGTCTAATGCCGGGTTGCGCCGAACAAGTTTTCGAACCGGAAAAATCGCCTCTCGACTTCTCGGCGGCAATCTCTTGGGGGTCTGGGAAAGCGATTGCAACGGAGAAGCACTAAGGTATGCACGTTTCATTCCAAGGCGAAATGAGACACTTGAGCAGCGGACCCTCCGTGTTCATCGCTGTTTCCCCTTTGACAATCCAGGACCTGCTTTAGCGACCTGCCGCCGGGCCGTCACAATGCCGATTAGTCGGCAGCCCCTCTGTGTCCAATCAACGGGCCTTTCTGAACGACGGACGGGAAGGCATGAGATGAACGCACAAAGAATGCCAGGTCATTGGCTCATCGACAACGAGGGTTTTTCAGTAATCGGCGCGCGTGATTCTTAGCCGCTGCATTTTTGACTGCAAGGTCGTTCGTTTCAGCCCAAGCTTGTGGGCTGCTCCCGCGGGTCCGGAAATGACCCCGCCGGTCTCTCGCAAAACACGAAGAATGTGTTCGCGTTCGGCATTTTCCAGGCTGTCGCCAGTTTTGCCGGTAGAGGATTCCGCGGACAGTTCCTCCAGCGGCACGTGCAAGGTGGCGCCTTTGCTGAGGATCACCGACCTCTCGATCAGATTTTCCAGTTCGCGGACATTTCCCGGCCACCGGTAATCGATGAGGGCCCGCATGGTTTCGCTGGGTACCGATTCAATCTTGCGGTTCATCTTGGCGGAGTACTTGTGAACGAAATGGCGCACCAGCGTCGGGATGTCGTGGCGCCTTTCGCGCAACGCGGGCATGCGAATGGGGAACACATTCAAGCGATAAAACAGATCGCCGCGGAAATCGCCGCTGGCCACGCTCTTGCTCAAATGACGGTTCGTGGCCGCCAGGATGCGCAGATTGACTTTGATGGTGCGGACCCCTCCCAGGCGTTCAAACTCGTGATCCTGCAATACTCGCAAGAGTTTGGGTTGCAACTCCAAAGGAATCTCTCCCACTTCGTCGAGAAAGAGCGTTCCCTGATCGGCTAATTCCATGCGGCCGATTTTTTGTTGAATGGCGCCGGTAAACGCTCCTTTTTCGTGGCCAAACAATTCGCTCTCCAGCAGGCCGGTGGGAATGGCGGCACAGTTCAACTTGATAAGGCGGCGATCGCGGCGGCTGCTCATGCGGTGGATGGCGTGAGCGATCAGTTCTTTTCCTGTGCCCGTCTCTCCCAGGATCAAAGCGGTGGCATCGGTGCTGGCCACCGTGGCTACCTGGTCCAGCACCTGACGCAGCGGCAGACTGTCGCCGATAATTTCTTCAAATCTGGTATCGCCGCCAGGTTCCCCTTGCAGGTACCGTTTCTCCTCTGCCAGACGGCTATTCAATTCATCGACTTCACGCGAGATCCCGGCGTTTTCCAGAGCCGTTGCCAGTTGCGAGGCCACTTGATTGAGCAGGTCCGTGTCTCCGGGAGTGAAGGCGTTTTCCCTGGTGCTGGCCAGGGTCAGCGTGCCCACGGTCCTTTTGGGACGCAGCAATGGGACGCAACAGATGGATTTCAGCCCCTCCGCCAAAAATCCGGCAGCCCACTCAGCCAGCGGCGCTTGCGAGCGGAAGGCCTCGATATCTTTTCTGGAAAAAATCACGGGACGCTGTTCGGCTATGGCCAAAGATTCCGGCCCGCCACGAAAGACGGGTGAGGTTGCCGCTAACAAACCCTTGCCTAGAGGGAAATCCTGGGCTTGACGAACGAAAACTTTGTTCTTGCGTTCGTAAAGGCTGAAAAATGCGCACTCCTGGCGCATCACGCGCCGCAGATGAGAAGAAATGGTGGCGAAGGTCTCCTGCACGTTCCGGTTTGCGGCTAAAACGGAGCTAACACTCAGCAACACTTGCAGGCGTTTCTTCTCCTCGTGCAGGGCTTTGTTCGCCATCTGATTCTGTACGGCCTGGGTCAGGGCTGAGGCTACCTGTTCCAGAAATCCAATATCTTGTTCTTCGAATGCATGGTCCCTATGGCTGGAAAGCACCAAAACGCCTAGCGACCCAGTGGCCGTTAAAAGCGGGATGAAACAGATCGACCGGATCCCGTGCTCAGTCGCTCGCTTGGCAACTGGAAAAGGCACTCTGGCGAGTTCTTCATAGTTAACGATCCGGGTTTTGCGTGCGAGAAAAACCTGACCTGCAATCGAAGCGTCGATCTGCAGGCTTCCACCGGGGAAAATCTTTGCCTTTCCTTCTGTGCGTGCGACGCAATCGCGCAAACCGTGGGTTCGCTCATCGTAAAGATGGATGCCAATGTGCTCATGCGGGACGGCCCGACGGAGGCACTGAGAAATTAAGGGAACCAGCTTTTCCAAGTCTCCATGCGCAATCAGTGTCGCATCGATTTCGCGCAGCGTTTGCACGCGCACGTTTTCTTTGTCGAGAGCCTCGTGAGAGGCAGCGCTCTCTACTGACAAGGCCAAGCCCGATGCCAGCTTCTGAAGGAAATCAAGATCTTGTTCGGTGAATTGCTCCGAGTCTTTGCGGCCCAGAAGCAAACCTCCTATCAATCCCCTGGGAGTAAGAAAGGGAGCGTAGCACAACGATTGGAGTCCTTCGTCCAGCCCCCGCTGGAGTCGTGCCAGGCGCGGGGCGTAGGCTTCCAGCTCTCCGCGCGAGAACCTCCGCCCTTCGCGATCCGTCCCGAGCTGACCCATGATGCTGTCACGGAGAGGGATCGTAACGTTCTCATTGAAAACTCCCTCGGTCTGGCTGTTGTCGAGGGTGTAGCCACGTACCGTGCCGGCATCGTGGTGGAAGACACCCACCGCAGCCATGTCATAGCGGACGATCTTCTGGATACAGGCGGAAACCGTGGGAAATATCTGCTGGAAATCGGATTTGAAATGGCTTAACGCTGCGCTGATTTCCGACAGCGTTTGCAGCCGGTCTTTTTCTTGTTGCAAGGCCTCACGAGTGAGAGCGATTTCCACGGCCAGGGCAATCGACCCGGATGCGTGGTTCAGGAGTGCGATGTCTTCGTGAGAAAACGCCCGATCTTTGCGGCTGGCCAAGCCAAACGCTCCCAACGGGCCTCTGGAGGTGATCAGGGGCGCGTAGGACGCCGACTTTATGCCATGTTCCAGAAGCCGTATGGAGCCAGGAAAAGATAGCTCCTTAAGATCGGCAAAATTGACCGCTCCGAATTCTCCGCGCAGCATGGCTTGTCCCAACATACATTCGCTGAGAGGAACCGATTCGCCTTCAAGGAACACCTCTCCGATTCGCGAGTCGACGGCCGCGGTCCGCATGGTTTGCCGGACTTGTTCATAGAGCCAAATTCCGGCCAGATCAAAGGAAACTGCCGCTTCCAAACAAGCCGCGATGGCGGCGAAGAGCTGCTTCAGGTCGAGATGGCGGGTCAGGGCAACATCAATTTCCCGCAGCACCTGGAGCCGACTCTGTTCCTGCAACAACCTGCCGGTAAGCTGCCGCACCGTTTCATCCCTCTGGCGCTGTTTGGAAAGCTCTACCACCGCCGCTCCCACTCCCTTGACTTCGCCTTGCGCGTCTTTAATAGGAAAATAACTCGCGAGCCACTGACCAGGGGTCGATGTCGAAGGCAGAATGCCGGTGATCTCGAAATTGGAAACAGATTCGCCGGTGGCCAAGACTCTTTCCAGCTCGGGCTTAATCCTGGCGCCCACATCTCCCAGAACCTCCGTAACGCTCTTTCCTAAATGGGCTTCGGCCGGTGCTCCATTCATCTTGGCCAGCATCCGGTTGATGGCCAAATAACGGAATTCGGTGTCCAGAACACAAAAACCCACCACCGCCGAGCCGAAATAATCTCCGAACAAATTCTCGAATTCGCTTCCCGCCTCGGGAGAAATAAAAGGAATCAATTTTGCCGGCCCTCGATGGCCGCTGGTTACTCGTTTAGCCTGTTCGGACGGGCTCAGATTGAACCCGTTGCTGACTTTCAGAAGCCGCCGTGACTGCTCCATTTCTTCTGATGCGAGAAACGCTATCGGAATCTCTCGCGCCAGCTCCGAGGCTGTCGCCGCCACCTCGGTGAGCAGATCGATATCTCGCTGCGCAAAAGCATGGTCGACCCGTCGCGCGACTTTGAGTACACCCACAGGCTCTCCGGCTTGAAACACAGGAACCATGCACAGCGACTTCACGCCCATCTCCAGACCACATTTGACCGAGGGAAAGGTGGAGCGGGACAGATCTGCATAGCCGAGAACTTCGGGCTGCTTGTTTCGAAATGCCCGGCCGGCGATGGTTCCTTCCAGAGGCGCCGCGCCTCCGGTGACTAAGCGCGGACCGAGTTCCGGTTCCCGGGTGTAAAGGCGCAGCGATTGCACTTGCGGATCGTACAAGTACAGACCCACATAGCTCTGGCTGGCCCAGCGCTCCAGCGGCTGGAGAAAACGAGCAATACGTTCTTGTATGTCCAGCGATGGCTCACCGGCTGTTCGCACCTGAGAACGGCTGACCTCCAGTAAAAGTGTGACGCGTTCTCTTTCTTCGAGCAATGCACTCTGGGGTTGTGTTTCGTCGAGGGACAATGCAACCATTTCCGCGACCCGCAGCAGAAATTGTTGGTCCGCAGCCGCGAAAGCATTTGCCCGCGTGCTGGCGATTCCGAGAGCTCCGAGCTTTTGGTTGGAGGTCGTGAGCGGTAGCACGCAATACGAACGCGCCCCGCGAGCCCGCAACCAATACAAACCCGGCACGGATCGCTGTTCCTGCTCCATATCCGCGAGCCACAGGACTTGCTGGTTTCTCCATGCCCATCCGGCCTCGGATTCTTCCACCGTAAATCCTTCAGCAACCTCCGGCCATGGATCGGTGCCATTCCAGAAGCGCATCTTTATCTTGTTTTGGGAGGGATCGTAAAGTACAAAGCTAATGAAATTGCAGGAAACGGCGGAATGCAGCAAGGGGAAAAGATTGCGGAACAGTTCAGGCGGGCGCTGGTGCAAACACACTGCGTCAGCTACATCTAGGAGCACAGCGTAGCGTGGCACCGCAAGTGCCAGACGCGGGGCTTCTGAGGAAAGCACAGACAAACTCCCTGGCTCGCCCCCCCTCAAGACGAACCTTAAACAAACAGGCGCATTATAGTCGCGTTTCAGCGGTTATCAACAACATTTGCCAAAAAGTCGGTTTTTGTAACAAAAATTTCCAAAACTGGTTTCGCCGCCTGCCGGCCCTTTCGCGGATCAGCCAATCTGCCTTGCCACCTAATGTATGCAAAGCTAATTTTGCCGCAGCCTCGCCATTCGCAATGAACCCCGCCGTGAGACTTAGTTCCTGACACGTCGTTTCCCAGTAAATCGGCACGGGGGCTATCGGAAGGTTGATAATAGCGAAGTGGCACGCGGTTGGGAGAGCAAATCCGTAGAAGCGCAGCAGGCCGATGCCGCCAACGTGACCTCGACCGCAAAGCAGCGCCTGACGCCGGAACAGGCTGCACGCGTAAGGGAAAAAGAAAATCTCACCCTGGCGCGCAACCGGATATTGCGGCAGCTCGAATCCGCTTCCAGCCAGCGTTATTGCGCGCTTCTGGAGCAAACGCTCAGAGATCTTGATAACAAGCTCCGGCGTTTGGGCGAGTTTGTATAATGGAGCTTCCATGATTGCTCACGTTTACGTCTCCCTCAAGAAAAGTGTCCTCGACCCGCAAGGCAAGACCATCCAGGGAGCCCTGAACAAGATGGGCTTCAAGGGATTGGAGAGCGTTCGGCAGGGAAAGTTTTTCGAGTTAACGCTCGATGGCGGCCTGACTCGCGAACAGGCGCAAAGCGAAGTCGAACGCATTGCCCGGGAAGTGTTGACCAATCCTGTGATTGAAGAATTCCGCTACTCCCTCGCAGATTGAGATATGGCGGGGATAGGTTATCCCTCACTGGAAGCGAAACCTAAACAACGCGCCAACCATTAAGTTAAGCAGATCGAACGAGGTTCTTCATGTGCGGTATCGTCGGCTATGTCGGCAAGAAATCGGTAGTTCCAGTCATTATCGGCGGGCTGCGGCGGCTGGAGTATCGCGGGTATGATTCGGCCGGCATCGCCGTCGCCGGCAATGGCGGCGGCCTTCAGGTGTGCCGCGCCGAAGGCAAGTTGCGTAACCTGGAAGAAGCCATTCATCTCAAGCCGCTCCACGGAACCTACGGCATTGGTCACACACGCTGGGCCACCCACGGCCGTCCCACCGAAGAAAATGCCCACCCGCATCGTGACTGCACCGGCAAAATTGTTGTCGTTCACAATGGCATTGTCGAGAACTATCTCGCCTTGAAAAAGAAGTTGATCGAGCAAGGCCATAAGTTCACTACCGAAACCGATACCGAGATCATCGCCCACCTCATCGAAAAACACATTGCCGAGCCGGGCAACGGACATCGCATACTTCTTGAAGAGGCAGTGCGAAAAACGGTAAAGGAACTGGCTGGCGTGTTTGCCCTGGTGGTGATTTCGGCCGACGAGCCGAACAAAATTGTGGCCGCGCGCAACGGTCCGCCAGTCGTAATTGGACTTGGCAATCACGAATTCTTCGTCGCTTCCGACGTGCCCGCAATTCTCCACCACACCCGCGACATGTTTTTCCTTGCCGATGGGGATGTGGCGGTGGTGACCCCGCAAGGTGCGGAGGTCACGGATTTTGACGGCAGGCCGATGAAGCCGCAGGTGCAGCACGTTACCTGGGATCCCATTCAGGCGGAAAAAGGCGGCTTCAAGCATTTCATGCTCAAAGAGATTTACGAGCAGCCGCGTGCCGTCCGTGACACAACCCTGGGCCGGGTTTCCAGCGATACGGGACGCATCTTTCTATCTGAAATGGAAATTGGCGAGGACGAGTTCCGCGCTCTGAAAAAAATTAACATCGCCGCCTGCGGCACCAGTTGGCACGCCGGACAGGCCGGTAAGTTCATGATCGAAACCTTGGCGCGTGTTCCCGTGGAAGTCGACTATGCCAGCGAGTGGCGTTACCGCGACCCCATTGTCGGCCCGGATACCATCACGCTCGTGATCTCCCAATCGGGAGAAACCGCCGATACCATCGCCGCCCAGCGCGAAGCCAAGTCCAAAGGCTCAAAGACACTCGCGATCTGCAATGTGGTCGGCTCCATGATCACGCGCGAGGCCGCGGGAACAATCTACACTCACGCCGGCCCGGAAATTGGCGTCGCATCTACCAAGGCTTTTACCGCGCAACTGACTGCGCTCCATCTCTTCGCGCTCTATCTTGCGCAGGTCCGGGGCGTGATGAATGCCGATCAATTGCGATGGGCTGTCGAGGAGTTGATGCGGATTCCGGGCAAACTAGAACATCTTTTGACGCGCGACGAACACGTGGAAGATTTGGCCAAGCGCTTCCAGCGCGCGCAGGATTTTCTTTTTCTTGGACGCGGCATTCATTATCCCATCGCACTCGAAGGCGCACTCAAGCTGAAAGAAGTTTCCTACATCCACGCCGAAGGTTATCCCGCGGGCGAAATGAAGCACGGGCCCAACGCGCTGATCGACGAGAATCTTCCCGTGGTCATCATCGCGACCAGAGACCTGACCGATCCCGAATCAATGACCCGCTACGAAAAAACCATGTCCAATTTGAAAGAAGTGAAAGCCCGCTCGGGAGTGGTGATCGCGCTCGCCACCGAAGGAGACGAAGAAATAAAAGAAGCCGCCGACCACGTGCTCTACGTTCCGCCGGCGCCGGAAGAACTGTCGCCAATTCTGGAAATTGTTCCCTTGCAGTTGCTTGCCTATCACATCGCGGTGCGCCGCGGCTGCGATGTGGATCAGCCGAGGAATCTGGCCAAGTCGGTGACGGTGGAATAACGCCCGGATTCCGGTGCCAGCGATCAATCGTTCAGCCGGCCTCAACATCCGTATGCCGAAAATCATCACCTTTGAACAGCAGAGGCTCGCCAGTTACCTTAGCTAGCGCATACGCGAAGCAATCGCCAAAATTGAGTCCTGCCCGATGCTGGCCCTTGCCGAAATCGCGATAGGCCTCGCGTGCGATTCGAGCTTGCTCTGCGGTCACAGGCTCAATAGTGATTTCGCTGTCGCGTAAGAGATCGTCAAATCGCCGGCTCAGCACGGGGTTGCGGTTGCTGTCGGTGACAACGGCGGCTTCGACATAGGTCGCCGCGGAAATGCGCCGAACGGGAGCTTGCTCCAGGGCGCGCGCTAAATCCGGTCCGTCGCTCTCACCTCGTAGAATGGCGATGATCGCTGACCCATCGACGATCATTTTGGCAATCCATTCTCGTCGTACAAAAGATCGCCGTGATCCATGGAGCGGTACGGTTCCTTCCACAGAGGAGCGGTTTCCCTGCCGATCTTGAGCAGCCGCTCCGCCAATCCGGTGCCACGTTCAGCGCGTACTCGCTCCAGCCGCTCCTGTACCGCCAATCCTACAGCCGCCGTCATGCTCTCTCCGGTCAACTTTGCCAACTGCCGCGCCATGCGATGGGTCTTTTCGTCTTTGATGTTCAAGCTCATATTCTACCTTCTACCACACTATATCTACCATTCTACCACGCGCCATAACCTTACAAGGAAGTACAGCAGCCCTGCGATTCCCGCCCACCAAACCGCGAACGCCACATCCACCACCCAGCGCGGCGTCGCTCCCACTCTCCGCAGCAAGAAGGGCAAAAAATTCCAAGTCGTGATGTGGACGTAGTCCCAGGGATCTTGCGTCATCGCCTCGTTGTTTAATCCCCACGCATTCATCTTGCCGAGCGCAAAGGCCACGATGTTTTTGAAGCGCAAAGCGATGACGAATGTCGGATGGCCTAGCGTTTCCATCTGATAAATCTCCAGCGGCAACCAGAACGCCAATGACGCGATCTGAATGATGAGGCTGATAAGAACAACCGCAACGCCGATCCGCCAGATCCGTTTGCCCACAGAAGACGGAACCACTTCCCTTTCCCCGCGCGGGTTCGGTAAGGGCACGGCTTCAGCCGTGCCGTCCAACACGGGCATCAATCCGGGCTTCAGCCCCTGTGGTTCGCTCTTTGCCTCCCCAGAAAATCGCAATCGCCACAACAGCGGCACTGCAAGGAGCGCCGCCATTTCCACTGCAGTCGACACATAGCGATCTCCCCAGGCGAAATCTCCGGCCCAGTACGTATACCGCGCATAAAAGCAGATATAACCGAGCAGCAAAATAAGCGAAGCCATGCCATACGCCCGCACTTCCGGAGCGAGCCGTTTCCACATCACCACCAGCAACACAATCGCCAGCACCAGCAGCGGGTCGAACAGAAAAATAGATTTCTCCGGTTTAAAAAGCGGACCTAAAAAGCCTTGAAGAAACGGTGTGCTCCAGGGAAAATTCGCCGGCAGCGTCGGATCCTGCAATCGCTGCTCTTTAGCAAAAAGCGAAACGTACGTATTGGTGAACGATCCGAAGCGGTAGAACTGATACAACCGGTCGATCAGCAGAAAAAAAATATAAACGGGCGCGGCAACTTTCGAATAAGCGAGAAACTTCTTCCACATCGCCCGCGCGGGCATCTGCTCGAACCACAGCACAGCCAGCAAAAACACTCCCGCTCCAATCAAATCCAAACCCGTGGTGAGCCGCGTCAGCAGGTTCAGTCCCAGCGCTCCCGATCCAATCCAAAGCGCTTTCGCATTCTCGGTTCGCAGCCACTCGTACTGAAACGAAAATCCCACCAGCGTCAGAAGCAAGATGTAGTTGTTCTCCATCAGGTTCTGCGTGTAATGGAGATGCGTGGTACAAAAAAGCAGCGCCAGAACTCCTGCCACGGATTCGCGCAGCGAAAAACGCAACTGCCGCAACAGGCGAAACGCGATCCACGCCGTCAGAACGTTGACCAGAATGCTGGTCGAATAGGCGGCCACAATACTGCGCACCGCCGGATCGTCGGTATAGCCGGAGAAGATGCGCCAGTGCGAGATCCAGGTTCCCAATAGATCTGCCGGCAACATCAACAAAGACTGCCCAATGCCGTACCAGCTATAAAGCTGGCCGCCGCGGCCATGCAATCCAAATTCGGGATATTCGTTGGGGAAAACCTGCGGCTCGGAAGTCCACAGCCAGTGCGTGGTCTGGAGCCGGTGCATGGTATCGGCCGTGCCCATTTCACCTGACTGGACCACGAATGCCAGCAGTCCCGCTGTCACACACAAGAGAAAAAGAGGATCGCGCAGCCAGTGCTCCAACCGTGAAGTCACGCCTTGGATAGTAATACAGGTTGCAGCAGGACCTCAGAGTTTTAGCCTCAGATTAGCCGAAGCGCAGCACAAGACCCTTTTCCAGTGATGTCCTGTTTGCTGGCATATTCTCTACGCCTGCACGGTTCGCGATAAACTGTTTGCGGAAACCTCATGTCCTCCTGCGCATCTTGTGGTACCGAGCTGCACCCCTCCGTTCGTTTCTGCTCCTCGTGTGGCACTCCGGTCAGCAACACCGACGATCTGGCGACGATGGACTTCGCTGCGCCCACGCCTCGGCGCTCTGTGCGCCCGTCGTCATCCTCGCCGTCGTCGCGGCCGGCGAGTTCCGCCGAATACCTGCTGAATGAAGGCCGATTCTTGCCGGGACGCCTGCTGGACGGGCGCTATCGCATCATTGCTCTGCTGGGCAAAGGCGGTATGGGCGAGGTTTATCGCGCCGACGATCTCACGCTCGGCCAGGCCGTCGCGCTCAAATTTCTTCCCGATGAAGCCGCCCGCGATGAGGCCTGCTCGAACGCTTCCGCAATGAAGTCCGCATTGCTCGCCGCGTCTCGCATCCCAACGTGTGCCGCGTCTACGATGTGGGAGAAGTTGACGGCCACACGTTCTTCACCATGGAATATGTGGATGGCGAAGATCTGGCCTCGCTTTTGCGCCGCATCGGGCGATTGCCGCACGATAAGGCTCTGGACATCGCGCGCCAGCTTTGCGCAGGTCTGGCTGCAGCCCATGCCAAAGGCGTGCTGCATCGCGACCTCAAGCCGGCCAACATCATGCTCGATGGGCGCGGGCAAGTGGTGATCACCGACTTTGGTTTGGCGGGAATCGCGGGACAGATTCCGGGAGCGGAGGTGCGCAGCGGAACTCCGGCTTACATGGCTCCTGAGCAATTGGCGGGAAAAGAAGTCAGCAGCCGCAGCGATATTTATTCTCTGGGACTGGTTTTGTACGAAGTGTTCACAGGCAAACGTGCCTTTGCCGAGAAGACCGCCGGCAAACTTCGCACCATGGCTGATCGCGAAGTGAGCCGCCCATCGTCGGTGGTCAAAGATGTAGATCCGGTTGTGGAGCGGGTGATTCTTCGCTGCCTTGAAAACGAGCCTTCGGCGCGGCCGGCGACAGTTCTGGCGGTTGCGGCGGCGCTGCCCGGCGGCGATCCGCTGGCCGCGGCCCTGGCTGCGGGAGAAACTCCATCGCCGCAAATGGTCGCTGCGTCCGGTGAGACCGCGGGATTGCGTCCCCGTGTCGCCGTCATCTGCTTCGCCGGACTTCTGCTGGCTCTCGGCGTCGTCGTTTCTTTTTCCATTCATTACAGCGCGCTGCAGAAGATGCCGCTCGAACTGACGCCTGAAGTGCTGGCGGAAAAAGCCCGCGAGATCACCACGCGCCTGGGATATCCGGGACGGCCCGCCGATACCGCATTCGGACTCTACGACAATGATGAGTTCCAGGAGTATGTCGAGAAAAACGACAAGCCGCATCCCGACTGGGACGCAGTGCTGGCCGCACGGCCATCCTTGCTCTCCTTCTGGTACCGGCAAAGTCCGGATTACCTGGTTGCCGAGGGTTTTCGCGACCAACTGCTCAATCCGGGAATCGTGAAGCGGCAGGATCCGGCGACGGACGAGTCCGGCATGATTAATGTAGAGCTCAACCCTCAAGGGCAGCTCACTTACTTCCAGGCGATCCCGCCGCAAAAGGAAAATGCCGCGGGACCATCGACCGCTTACGACTGGAATGTGTTGTTTTCCGCGGCGGGGCTGGATCCGGCGCAATTCCAGAAGACGGATCCGCTGTGGAACTCGCTGGCCTCTTCTGACACTCGTGTGGCGTGGACTGGAACCTGGCCGGGAACGAAGCGCGCGTTGCGGGTAGAAGCTGCATCCCTGCGGGGCAAGCCGGTTTTCTTTTCCCTGATCGGCGATTGGACCAAGCCGGACCGCATGAAAGAGCAGAGACAATCGATGGGAGAGAAAGCCCGGCAAATTGTTGAGGTCCTGTTGGTGATGTCGTTATTGCTGGGCGCGGCGTTTCTGGCGCGGCGAAATTGGCGGCACGGGCGCGGCGATCGCGCAGGTGCCTTCCGTCTGGGGTGCGTGATGTTCGCCCTGGAGATGCTGTTGTGGCTGTGCCGCGGGCATTTTGTGCCCACCCTGGAAACGTTCGGATTGTTCGTCATCGCAGTCAGCACCGGTCTTTTCATCTCGGGGACGACCTGGATGTTGTACCTGGCACTGGAGCCCTGGGTGCGGCGGCGCTGGCCGCAGACCATGATTTCGTGGAGCCGGCTGCTGTCCGGACAGTTCCGCGATCCGCTGGTAGGGCGCGACATTCTGTTTGGCGTGATGCTGGGGGTAATGTGGATTCTCATCTTTCAGATTCGTTACATTCCCGAGATGCGCATGGGGGCAGCGCCAGGATATGGCCAGGTAGATTATCTGATGGGCGGTCGCCAGGCGCTGGGCGCATGGCTGATGCAAATCCCATCTTCAATTATGGGCACTCTGCAATTCTTCTTCATTCTGCTGGGACTGAAAGTAGTGCTGCGCAAAGACTGGCTGGCCGCGATTGCCTTTGTCGCTCTGTTTGCTTTGCCGGGGGGCCTGACAAGTTCTTACATGCCGGTGGAATTGCCAGCCCAGATTCTGGTCTACGCCGTCGCTGTGTTGATCGTTTACCGCTTCGGATTGATCCCGCTGGCCTTCGCCATCTTCACTATTAATATGATGGCCAATGTTCCCTTCAGCGTCGACGTTTCCGCCTGGTACATGCCGACGTCAATTCTGGCGCTGCTGAGCGTGGTTGCCCTGGCGGCCTGGGGTTTCTACCACTCGCTCGGCGGGCAGCCTCTGCTACGCCTGGAAGAAGAGTAGTCAGGCGGTGCTGAGACTCCTGTAAAGGGGTGTGACTTTCGTGGTGGGGGATGGCACGGAGTAGCCATTTACCGTTTTCGGGGTTGAGTTTAGTCTCCTGATTGAGCAGCACTTGGGGGAGGGCTGATCAACGAACGTCCCTGACTCGAATGAGTCTGGGGCGTTTTGTTTTGCGCGCGATTCTCTCCTTTCGATCGGCGAGCTCCTTCGGCCCCCGTGGTTGACGGTTCAGAAGGTTGAGCCGCCGTTTGATGGCCACGCTCTGTTTGTCTTTTAGCCAACGCCAGCGTATATTAAAGAACTGAGAACTGTTGTGTAGTAAGCATTCGGCGAGGCACACCAGTGGGCGCAAGCCCACTTTTTAGTTTCGGCGGACGGATGGCCGGAATGATCGCCTGCAAGTTATTGGATACATGGCGTTTGAGATTGATCGCATTCGAGAAATTGCGGAGCGTGTAGCTTCCTCTTGCGGACTGGAAGTGGTGGATATCGAGTTACGCGGAGGCGGCAAGGCGCGCATGTTGCGCGTGTTTTTGGATAAGCCGTTCGCGGCTTCGGATCCGGCGGCGGGAGTGATTTGCGGAGTCACGCACGAGGACTGCGCTAACTTCAGCCGCGAGTTTGGAACGATTCTGGATGTGGAAGACGTAGTGCCCGGTGGTTCGTACACGCTGGAAGTTTCTTCACCGGGGCTGGATCGCAAACTGTCTCGTGCCGCAGATTTCGAACGCTTCGTGGGCAGCCGGTTAAAGCTGACAACCAGGCAGCCAATCAACAAGAACCAGCATTTCGAGGGACGTTTAGAAAGTTTTGAAAACGGGCGCCTCACGCTCGATACGAGCGCGGCGAGCCGAAAATCGCGCAAGAAGATGGGCGCAGGCGAGGGCGAAGAAAAAATCCAGATCGATTTCGCCAATGTGGAGAAGGCGAATCTGGTGCCGGAGATATAGCAAGGTTTCAACGTTTCAAAGTTTCAAGGTTTCGGAGTCGGCCACCGTAGTTGCGGAACCGATTTTAAACATTGAAACTTTGAAACCTTGAAACGTTGAAACTTTGATTTTTATGGCTAGCGAGCTTTACAACACGATCGACGCGTTAAGCCGGGAAAAAGGCATTGATCCGCAAATTGTAGTGACCGCGGTGGAAGACGCCATTGTTATGGCTACCCGCAAGTACTACAAGTCGCAGGAAAATCTGCGGGCCAAGCTGGATAAAGATACGGGCAAGATCAATGCGTTCGCGGTGAAGACGGTGGTGGAGAATCCGGAGCAGGTGGAAGATCCCAACCTGCAGATCACGCTCGAAGATGCGCGCAAGGTAGATCCCACACTCGAAGTCGGTGGCGAGTTGCAGATTCCGAAAGTGACGGAAGGAATTCTCGGACGCATTGCGGCGCAACTGGCGAAGCAGGTGATTTTCCAGAAGGTGCGCGAGGCCGAGCGCGACACGGTTTACAACGAATACATTGGCCGCGTGGGCGAAATCCTCAATGCGACCGTCAAGCGGATCGAAGGTCCGGATGTGATCTTTGACATCGGCAAGGCGGAAGCGCGGATGCCGCGCAAAGAGCAGTCGCGGCTGGAATCATTTGCCGTTGGCGAGCGCGTGCGGGTGGTGATCGCGCGGGTCGAAAGAGCGTCCAAAGGACCCGGTGTGGTAGCTTCGCGTGCCGCGCCGGAGTTAGTTCAGAATCTGTTTCAGACCGAGGTTCCGGAGATTTACGACGGAACTGTGGTGATTCGCGCCATTGCCCGCGAAGCGGGTGAGCGGACGAAAATCGCCGTCATGTCGAAAGACAAAGACGTGGATGCAGTCGGCGCGTGTGTCGGCATGAAGGGGATGCGCGTGCAGTCGATCATCCGTGAGCTGCGCGGCGAGAAAATCGACATTATCGAATATCACGAAGACGCGGTGACATTCGCCGAAAAGGCGTTGCAGCCGGCCAAAGTCAGCCGGGTCACGATTGTCGACAGCGCAGATAAACATCTTGAAGTTGTGGTGGACGACAGCCAGCTTTCGCTTGCCATCGGCAAGAAGGGCCAGAACGTGCGCCTGGCGGCGAAGTTGCTTGGCTGGAAGATCGACATCAAGAGCGAAGAAGAGAAGCGGCAGGAAGTCGAACAGCAGATGTCGGCGCTGGTTACGCAGACAGCGACTCCGCTGGAGAGTGTGCCCGGTTTAGGTGAAGGATTGGTGGAAAAACTGGGCGCGGCCGGAGTGACTACGGTCGAAGCGCTCGCCGATATGACTCCCGAGCAGTTGGAAGCAATCGAGGGAATCGGGCCGAAGACAGTAGAAAAAATCAGCCTGGCAGTGAATAATTATTTCGCCAGCCTGGAAACAGCTGAGGTGCCTACCGCTGAAGGGACCGAGGCTGAAGCTGCGGTCGAAGGCCAGGCCTCCGACGAAGTTGTCGTGGCGCCGGAAGGCACCGTGGATGCGGATACTATCGAGCAGTTAGAGGCCGCGGAAGATTCGACGGCGGAGGAGATTCCGGCGGAAGAGCAGCAGGAGGGCGCGCAAGATCTTGCAGCGGCCGCAGAGTCGATTGAGTCTGATGGCTCCGGGAGTGAGCCGGAGCATCAGCAGGCAACCGAAGGGAACGCCGCTTCCGAGGAAGCGGCTACCGAGAGCAAAGAATAATCATGGCACCCGAAGACCCGAAGTCGATGGGGGTGCAAGTTCAAAAAATAAACTCCGTGAGGCCGCGATGAAGACATAGGCAAACGCGGAGTACACGAAAGGCCGGATGAGCAAGGTTCGAATCAACGATCTCGCCAGGGAACTGGAAGTCAAGAGCAGGGCCATCCTCGACGTGTTGGAAGAAGTCGGGGTGACGGAGAAGAAGACGCACTCAAGTTCTCTGGAAGAGCATGAAGCGGAAAAAGTACGAATCAAGCTGCGCTCCTCCTCCGATGGGCAGACGGCGGCCTCGAAGTCTTCGCGTGCACCCCGCGCCGAAGAAGGCATCAAGACCAAGATCGATTTATCCAACATTTCGCGGCCCGGAGATGTACTGAAGGCAATCACCCAGCGTAAAGAAGCCGCGATCCCACCTTCACCCAGATCAGCTATAGCGGCCCCTGCGAGCATTTCGCCGGCAGCGCCGACGGCGCGGCCCAGCGCTCCGCCGCTCGCCAAACCGCCGGCGCCGCCGGTCTCGGCTTCGGCAAGCCCCGCTGGGGTAACAACGCCGGTTGCGCCGATTCGTCCGCCCGCGATGATCGTGCCTCAAACGGAAAGACCGGTGTATTCGGTTCCCGCGCCTCCTCCGCCCGCTCCACCTGCGCCGCCAACTCTGCGCCAGCCTGAGCAGCCTGGGCCGGGAATTACTCCCGCGGCTCCAGTCGTCGTTCCGCCGCCGCGACCCACGGTTTCTGCCTCAGCCTCACCGCAAGCGCCAACGATTGCTCCGCGGCCGGCGCCACCCGCCGTTCCGCCACCGCCAGCACCGCGAATGATCGTTCCGCAGACTGGACCGCGCCCTGTATACAAGGCCCCGCCGCGTCCCGCAGCTCCAATGGCCGCTGCGCCTGGCGCGGCTGGCACGATGCGTCCCGCACCGGGACGTCCGGTGCCCGGGCAACCAATCTTTCAACGGCCGCGTCCGCAAATGCCCGGCAGTGCCGGTCCTGGCGGACCGCGTCCTGCCTTGCGTCCCGGCGAGCGGCGTCCCATGCATCCGACGCGTCAGGCGCCCGCTGGCGCTCGTCCTCTGGGAGTGGGGCCGGGATTGCCGCCTCCCGGTCCGGCGCGTCCTGGCAGCCGCCCCGGTGGCCCGGCGCGACGCCCTGGCCAGCGTTATGTTCCGCGGGGAGTAAAAGAAGGCCCGATGAAGGGCTACACTCCACCGCCGCGCATGGTCGTGTCGAATGAGCCGCTGCCGATTACGCGCAGCATCACGATCACTGAAGGAATCAGCGTCAAGGATCTGGCGGAAAAGCTCGAAGTGCGGGCTAAGGATCTGATCTCGCGCCTGTTGGGCCGAGGGGTTTTCGCGACCATCAATCAAACGCTCGATGCCGAACTGGCCAGTGAAATGGCCCGCTTCTTCGGCGCCGAGACCAACGTTATCACGTTCGAAGAGCAAGCCTCGAAGGACATCGATGCGGCGGCGAGTTCGGAAGAATCTTCCGTCGGAGCGGTCACGCGGCCTCCCGTGGTCACGATCATGGGCCACGTCGATCACGGCAAAACGACTTTGCTCGACGCGATTCGTCTTACTGCGGTCGCCGAAGGCGAAGCCGGCGGCATCACGCAGCATATCGGCGCATATAAAGTTCGCATTACCGATAAAGAATCTCCCGCCTACGGGCGTGAGATTGTTTTCCTCGATACTCCCGGTCACGAAGCGTTCACTCGCATGCGCGCCCGTGGAGCCAAGGCCACGGATATCGTGGTGCTGGTGGTGGCTGCCGATGACGGCGTGATGCCGCAGACCATCGAGGCGATCGACCACGCCCACGCGGCGGAAGTGCCCATCATCGTGGCCGTTAACAAGATCGACAAGCCTGACGCCATGCCCGACCGGGTCAAGAAGCAACTGGCGGATCGCGGCCTGATGCCGGAAGACTGGGGCGGTAAGACCGTGTTCGTCGATGTTTCCGCGAAGCAGAAAACCAATCTGAATCTGCTGCTGGAGATGATCTGCCTGGTCGCCGATCTCGCCGAATTGAAGGCGACTCCGGAGCGCGGCGCGACCGGCGTGGTGCTGGAAGCGAAACTCGACCGCGGCCGCGGACCGGTGGCCACCGTGCTGGTTCAGAATGGCACGCTCAACGCCAGTGACAATTTTGTGGTGGGCAATGTTTACGGGAAGATTCGCGCCATGTTCGACGATCGCGGCGCAGCGCTGCATTCCGCGCCACCCTCGACTCCCGTCGAAATCCTGGGCATGGAGGGTTTGCCGCAAGCCGGCGATCAGTTTGTCGTAGTCGCCGACCGCGACAAAGCCCGAGGCATTTCCGAGTATCGCGAACAAAAAGCGCGCGAAGCGGCGCTGGCCAAGAGTTCACGCGTGTCGCTGGAAGGACTTGCCGAACAAATCAAGACGGCTGGCACCAAAGAGCTCAACATCATTCTCAAGGGCGACGTCCAGGGCTCGGTCGAAGTGCTCAGCGATCTGCTCACCAAGCTCTCCAATGACAAGGTGCGGCTGAAGCTGATTCGTTCCGGAGTAGGAGCGATCACCGAAACCGATATTCTTCTGGCTTCGGCTTCAAACGCAATCGTGATCGGCTTCAACGTGCGGCCCGAACGCAAGGCGCAGGAACTGGCGGAGCAGGAAGACGTCGACATCCGGCTGCATTCGATCATTTACGAATTGCAGGATGAGATCAAGCGCGCCATGACTGGCTTGCTCGAACCGACCATTAAAGAAACCTACCAGGGCCGTGCCGAAGTGCTGGAAGTCTTCCGCATCCCCAAAGTTGGGACTGTGGCCGGTTGCCGCGTGAGCGACGGCCTTATCAAACGCGATGCTGACGTTCGCCTGCTGCGCGACAACGTAGAAATTTTCAAAGGGAAGATCGGTTCGCTGCGCCGCTTCAAAGACGACGCCAAAGAGGTCACGAACGGGATGGAATGCGGCATCTCCATCGCGAATTACGGCGATATCAAGCCGCGCGACGTAATTGAAGCGTTTGTGACCACGAAAGTCGCAGCGGAAGCGATAGCATAAGAAGTTCTCAGTTCCCGGTTCTCAGTATTAGTTTATTGCTTTGCTGTTCTCGCGGAGAACTGAGAACGAGGAACCCAGAGTTGATGCCTGTTGCCTTCCTCACCCTCGAACTCCACATCGAAGCCGCGCAGTCGATCAAAGACAGGCGCCAGGTTGTGCGCAGCTTGAAGGACCGGCTGCGCACTAGTTTCAATGTTTCCGTAGCGGAACTCGACGCGGCCGAATTGTGGAACCGCGCGACGGTTGGGGTCGTCAGCATCTCCAGTTCGCGCGACTATCTCGACGGTCTGATGAAAAAAGTCGAGCATCAGGCCACGCGCATTGCGAACAATCACGGCGCGGAAATCGCAGACGCGTTTGTAGAATATCTGTGAGGCGGCCGTGCTGAGCCAAACCTCGTCGAGCTTTGCTCGACCGGACAGACGGGGGCGGCTGTCCCCACATGGCCGGCAACGGCCAACCGGCATAACACCTGCATCCCATTTTCTGATATTCTCATCCGTTTTACTCTGAGGTGTGAGTGGAAAAGCGCGGAGTGAAGTATCATCGCGGGCGGCTCGGCGAAGCTTTGCGCGAAGAACTGGAGACTTTGGTTGAAGGTGAACTGGCCGATCCTCGGATTGGGCTGGTGCGCGTGACTGCCGTACACTTGGCGGAGGATGGCCGCTCGGCGCAGGTTCTGATTGATGCGGATGGGAATGACGAAGAGGCAGACCGCAGCCTGGAAGGCCTGGAAGCTGCCAAGGCCTATATCCGTCATGAACTGGTGGAGCGCTTACGGTTGCGGCGCGCGCCCGAATTATTATTTCGCCTGGACCGGGCGGAGCGGGAAAAGGCGCGAGTGGAACTCCTGTTGGAGCGGGCGAAAAAGAGAAACAAAGCGCGCAACGATGCGAGAGAACGGAAGGCATAGCCAGATGCTGCAGGATGTTCTCCGGCAAATCGAACTGAGAAACCGCTTCGTGCTCACCTCGCACGCGCGTCCCGATGGCGACGCGGTTGGTTCGGCGCTGGCATGCTGCGAAGTTTTGCGCGCCATGGGCAAGCACGCGGACGTGGTTTTGCACGATGGCGTGCCGCGCATTTACCGCTCGTTGCCCTTTGCCGATCAGGTGGTGCAAGCCAGCGTCGTGAATGGAAATTACGAAGCCGCGATCATTCTGGAATGCGACAGCATCCACCGCACCCGGCTGCAAGGCCTGGAAAACCGCTACCTCATCAGCATCGACCATCATCAAAGCGGCCGCCCTTTCGCTCACCTGAATTGGATTGATCCTCATGCCGTGGCCACGGCCGAGATGGTTTTTCGCCTGAGTCGCGAAGCTGGAGTCAAGCTTTCTCCGGAGATGGCGACTTGTCTTTACACCGCTCTGATGACCGATACGGGATCGTTCATGTTTCAGGGCACCAACGAACACACGTTTACGCTGGCGCGTGAACTGGTGCTGGCTGGAGCCGATCCCGCGCTTTGCGCGCAGGGAATCTATTTTGCGCACTCCGAGGCCAAGATCCGGTTGCTGGGTGAAGCGCTGCGCAATCTTCACATTCAAGATGCGATCGGCTGGGTCTGGGTAACGCAACAGCAAATGGAACTTTGCGGCGCGCGTGAAGAAGATTGCGAAGGGCTGGTAAACTACGTGCTTTCTATCGGTAATTTAGAGGTCGCGATTTTCTTCCGCGAGTTGCCCGAAGGCCGTTTTCGCGTAAGCCTGCGCAGCAAAGGCAAACTTGATGTGGCCCGCGTGGCGGAAGGCTTTGGCGGCGGCGGCCACCAGTGCGCCAGTGGTTGCTCTCTCGACGGTCCGCTGACGGAAACCGTTGGCAGGGTACTAGCACAAATTCGCGGCGAAGCTGGCACACAATGAAAAGTGGTTGCCGATTTCTTGCTTACTGATTCGAGAAACCGGCGAGCCGAAAATTCATTATTAATTCCCTTAACACTTTCCCAATGACCACACGCACCCGCGCCGATATCTTGTTGATTGCGGGGTTTTGCGCATTTCTCTTCTTCTATGGTCTTGCCCAGTTCGGACTGATCGGCGCCGATGAACCACGTTACGCGCAGGTAGCTCGTGAGATGCTGGCGCGCAGCGACTGGATCACACCGGTGCTCAACGGCCAGCCCTGGCTGGAGAAGCCGCCTCTTTACTACTGGCAGGCCATGCTTGCTTATTCGTTGTTCGGGGTAAGCGATTGGGCTGCCCGTCTGCCGTCCGCGTTCGATGCGACGGCGATGGTCATTGCCATCTATATGTTTTTTCGGCGCCGCTATTCGGGCACCGCGCTGGATGCCGCGTTGATTGCGGCATCCAGCGCCGGAGTGATTGCCTACGCTCGTGCGGCTTCCATGGATATGGCGCTGGCTGCGACTTTTGCGATCGCAATGCTCGCGTGGTGGGTTTGGAATGACAGTGGCAAGAAGGCCTGGCTGGCTGTGTTTTATGCGTTCTTAGCCCTCGGGACACTTGCCAAAGGCCCAATCGCGCCATTCCTCGCAGTACTGGTCATCGCAGCCTATGCGGCGTGTTACGGCGAACTTGGCCCAGTGCTGAAAACCGTTTGGCTCCAGGGAATCATTTTATTCTGTGTCATCGCGCTCCCCTGGTACGTCGCTGTGCAGGTCCGCAACCCAAGCTTCTTCCACCAATTCATCCTTGAGCACAATCTCGCCCGCTTCTCCAGCGATCTTTATCATCACCGGCAGCCATTCTGGTATTACTTGCCCGTCACGGCAATTGCGCTGATTCCGTGGACGGTTTTCGTGGTTGTGGCTTGCAGCGGTGCCGTCAGCAACTGGCTGCGATTGAGAAAATCGCGAATTGCAAACGGGGAGAATTTGAGAATTTTCGCGTTCTGCTGGCTGCTCGTGCCTCTATTGTTTTTTTCAATTTCACAATCGAAGCTGCCAGGTTACATTCTGCCGGCGGTTCCCGCGGGCGCTCTAATCCTGGGTGTTTATCTTCGAGAGCGCGAAGAATCGAAACAACCCGCAATTTCCAAATGGCTGATAGTTGTTCATGCTTTGCTCGCATCGGCGCCTTTTGTTCCTGCGCTGTTGCTTGGCTACATCGTGGCGCAGCATCGGTTGCCGGCAGGACGGCCGTTAATACTGGCGCTTGGCGGCGCGTTCGCTTTGGTCGCCGGCATCGTTTTCACTTTAGCCAGCCGCGTTGGCCCGCGGATGCTACGCTTCGTAACGTTGATCCCAGTATTGTTGTCGGTGGCAGCAGTCCTAAAGATCGGTTCTACTGCGCTTGACCAGACACTCTCGGCCCGGCCTGTGGCGCGAGAAATCGCCAGCATCGAGACGCATCCCTTTCCGCTCGCCGTGTATGGCGTGCCGCGCGAACTGGAATACGGACTGACCTTCTACCGCAATCAGGAGACCATGCGGTACGAGTGGGGAAGCGTACCTGCGGACGAGCACCTGCTCATCGCTCCCGAGAACCGGCAGTCCGAAGTGGCAAAAATCACTACCGGACGCCGCGTGTCATTTCTGGGCAACTACGCTCCCCAACATCTGGACTACTACTGGATTTCTGCCGCCCGCTCAGAACAGTCCCAAGCAGCCGCGCCGTAGCCAGTGCTGTCCAAGGTGCTAAACTCCGCCCTCTGTTCCCGTGGGCTGGCGGCGTGGTGTGGAACTGAACTTGCCGCGCACACGGTCGCCAATGTCTTCCACTTTATCGCGCATCGACCCGCGGATATATTCACCGGACGCCGGCGCGAGCAACATGCCAGCTCCTACGCCAACTCCGACACCGGCGGCGAACATTAAGATATTCCGCATCGTATTGTCTTTTGCCCCGATCGCTTCTCTGCCCTGATCGGCGAGATCGGAGGCCGCGTCCGACACTTTGTCCGAGACTTTTTCCACTCTGTCCCGCAGTTCGCCGGCGGCGCGGTCGGCCTGATCCATTACGTAGACGGCCGTTTTCAGGATAGTTTTCACGAGATTGTACATTTGCAGTCCTCCTTGGAATCTATATACAGCTTAGTTGCTAAATCAGCGCGGCGGGTCGCATATAAAACGAGATTTTTCAATTCTGAGGCGAACGCTGGCCGGCTTGAGTCGCATCAGACTTAGGCGGTGTTGCCGTCTGGTGTTCGCTTGGTTTGCCTCGCGTGCAGGAACCCACTAAACTCGGATTCTTGCCGCCGCGCGATGCTGCCGGCCTTCGCAGGAGCCCCTTGGAGATTCTGGACCTCAGGCATTTTTCCTCTGCCGATTTGCGCCCCCTCCTGGAAGAGGAGACGGAAGTGTGGTCGCGCCTGCTGTCCTGGGACTACAGCGGCTCCGCGTCAATGATTCTGCGCTACGTGGATTCCAAAATACTCCCCGGCTACGCCGCCATCGACCGGGGAAAGATATTCGGTTATTCATTCTTTGTTTATGAAGGCAGCAAGGGAGTGATCGGCGATCTTTTTGTCGCGAACGGCAACCGCCTTCCCGATTCACGTCAAGTCGAGTTGCGGTTGTTGACTCACGTCATCGAAACTTTGCAGCAGTCTCCGGGAATCCACCGCGTTGAAGCGCAGTTGCTGGCCCACGAGTTTGGAGCGGTTTCCCGGCCGTTTCTGGAAACGGGATTTCAGCGCCATCCGCGCCTGTTCATGGTGCTCGGGTTGGGCAAGGTCCAGCCAGTGGGCAAGGCTCCGGCCAACCTGCATCCGGAAATCGAGATTCGCCGTTGGACGGAGGCCGACTACCAACCGGCGGCCGCGGTGATCACGGCGGCCTATCGAGGCCACGTCGACGCCCAAATCAACGATCAATACCATACGCTGAGCGGATCGTTGCGCTTCCTCAACAACATCGTGCGCTTTCCCGGTTGCGGCCTGTTCGACATAGACTCGTCCTTTGTCGCTGTAGATCGCACTGCCAGGGCGCTCGTTGGATTGATTCTGTGCTCGCGAGTCCGCAGCGATGTAGGGCATGTGACCCAGGTGTGCATGCTGCCGGAATTCCGCTCGCGCGGCATTGGAGAATCCTTGCTCGCGGCCACGGTCGCGAACCTGACAAAACGAAATTTTTCATCCCTTTCGCTGACCGTGACCGAGGCAAATGCCCGCGCAGTCGCTCTTTACCGCAGGCTGAATTTTGATTCCGAGCGGCTCTTCGATGCATTCGTATGGGAGGGATGAGGAAAACCGTGAGCGTTATCTTCGCAACAACCACATCGCCCAGCCCGCCACGATCGTTCCGCCCACGAACATGGCGAAACAATACAAGCCGTACCGGACCATTTCACGAGCCGTGTCGCGATGAGTAATGCCGAACACGATGGATGCGAATAGAGCAAACACCAGTGCCGCACTGAAGTGAGTGAGTACAACTGTCATAAAGTGCCGTCCAAAGATCGTTTCCGGGCTGAGAGCTGATGGCTGATGGCCGAAAGCTTCTTCATTGTTTCTTCCCAATAGCGATGTGATAGGCGTCGGCTACGGCAATAAAGTTGAGCAAGCCGGCGACAATCATGAACTTGGTTCCGTAATCCGCTGTGGCGAAAGCGATCGCTCCCTGACCCCAATCTCGCGCCAGAGTGACGATGTAAAGGCCGCCCGCACCGAGGTCGCCGATGAAACCCAGCATGTCGAGAATGTCCCCCCCATTGGCTTTATAGATGCGCCCTTGCATCAGCAAACCCAATATGAAGAGAGCAAAAATCGAAATCAGCAACAGCACACCGCGAATCCAGCGCTTCTGAATGATGTGGCCCGCGCCGGGAACGAGCCATCCGATGGCAGGGGCAATTACCACCATGGGGCTGATCTGTGTTTCTGCACCCGCTCGAGCTTTTCCTACCGTAGAATTCGCCATTTCAAATAGTCACAATCTCACGCTGAATTTTTCCCGTTACCTCTGCCGACTTGGCCCGCACCAGCACGTTGACCTCACTGCGCACACCGAATTCCGGCAGATAAATTCCCGGTTCTACCGAGAAACACGAATTGGGAATGATCTGCCGTTCGTCGTGGATTTCCAGGTCATCCATGTTCGCGCCATTGGCATGAACGTCGGTGCCGATCGAATGTCCGGTGCGATGAATAAAATAATCTCCGTATCCGGCCTTTTGAATATGTCCGCGCGTTGCCCGGTCCACTTCGAATCCGGCAATATGGCGGTCGGCATTCACCGCATCAACCACGGTCTTGACTCCGGCGTCGCGCGCGTCGCGCACAATCTCGAAAACTTCCCGCATGTGCGCCGGCGGGGTCGCGCCCACAAAGCCCATCCAGGTAATGTCGTAATAAACCGCGTTGGGAATGTTTTTCTTGCCCCAAACATCCAGCAGCACCAGATCATCTTCGCGAATGGGGACTGGATGATCCGAACGCGGTTCGTAGTGCGGATTGCCGGCGTTGGGCCCGGCAGCCACGATCGGCGGATCGTCGGCCAAAAGATTCTCGCGAGCGAATGCTTCCATGAACCATTGCTGGATCTCGTGCTCCGTCGTGCCGCCATTACGGACGCGCCTGCCAACTTCTTTGAAGGCCGCGGCCACAATCGCATCGACGCTGTCGCGGGCGGCAAAATGCGACTTGATCTGTTCCTCGCTCCAGGTCGCTTCGAACTGCGCCAGCAGATCGGCGGAACTGACTACGTTTTTTCCCAAGCCCCGCAACAGTTCAATCGTTCCGCCATCGACCAGAGAGATCGTGAAAACGATGTTGTTAGGCGAGTATTGCATCGCAATATCGCGATATTCGGAGAGCATCGTCTTCAGGCTCTCAAACAACTCCTGCCAGCCGGAGTACTGGCGCTTGCTGCCGGGGAGGGAATCGAGATGACCGGCCTCGATCTTGTGCACCAACTTAAGCGGTTCGCCCTGAGCTGGAATGAGGTAAAACCACCTTCGCGTAACCATCAGGCTCGCGGGCAATCCCAACAGCCGGTAAGCAATGGGATCGCGATGGTGGTGATCGTAAAAAAGCCACGCGTCGATGTTGCGTTCACGCAGCGCAGATTGAATTGCGGCAAGGTCCATGGGCAAACTCTTATTGTAAACAACGTCAACGATTTGGGCGAATCGCAGAGTGAGTTTTCCGATGGCGCTTACCGGGCTTGCAAAATAGCGTCGGCCACACGAGCCGCGTCCACCGAGGCCTTTACGTCGTGGGTGCGCAGAATTTGTGCTCCCTTCAAAATGAGCGCAGTTTGCGATGCGATCGTACCGAACAAACGGTCCGCAGGGGCAGCATCGATTCCGGCCTTCGCCAGCGTGCGACCGATAAAGGACTTTCGTGATGTCCCGGCCAAAAGCGGGAAGCCCGCAGCCTGCAGATCGCTGAAGCGGGTCAGAAGAGGATAATTTTCATCGAAGCGCTTGCCGAAGCCAAAGCCGGGATCGAGCACGATTCGCTCGCGCCGGACTCCCTTAAGCACGGCGGCTTCGGCCCACTCTTTCAGTTCGCGTTTCACCAGCAAAACAATATCGCCCGCGGGAGGAAGATTGCGCCATTCTTCCGGACGTCCGCGCATGTGCATCAGGATCGCCCCGCATTTCAACTCGGCGACGGTCCTAGCCATCTGCGGGTCCCAGCGGAAAGCGCTGACGTCATTGACAATCTCGGCTCCGGCGTCAAGTGCCGCTCGCGCCACATCGGTCTTATAGGTGTCGATTGAGACAAATGCCTTGGGATGTTTTTTCTTAAACTCCGAGATTACCGGGATAACGCGCGACATCTCTTCTTCCGCGGTGACAGCGGCTCGGCCGGAGGGGTCGGCAGAATTTTTCTGCGCCTGATTTTTTCCTGGATCATCATTTGGGCTCATCGGGGCTACTTGAGCTCCGGGGCGCGTGGATTCTCCGCCAAAATCCAAAATGTCGGCGCCTTCCTCCAGCAGATGCTCCGCGTGCTCGACGGCTTTGTCAGGCGCGAAATACAATCCGCCATCGGAAAAAGAATCCGGAGTGACATTTACAATTCCCATGATCAGGGTGCGCTTGCCCAGTTCTAACGTGCGCGTGCCTAGATTCCATTGAAAGACGGATCGCATCGCGCTCGATTGTAAATGATGGCCATGAGCAGAAAGGCGCGCTGTCGCCGCTTGCTTTATGATCCTTTAGATGAACGCGACGAATCGAAAATCGAGGAAGCCATGGCTGGGCCGTGCAATTGCTGGCGTTTTCTTGCTGACGGCAATGTTTATTTGCGCCTGCGATGTCCAGCGGCGCAAGTCCGACGCTGAACTGGGCTTGAATGCCGAGCAATCTGCGGGGCGCAAGATTTACGATTCCAACTGCAGCCGCTGTCACGAGCCCTATTCCACTCGGGGGAAAAAAGGTCCCGGCCTCAAAGGAATGTTCAAGCATCAGTACCTGTCGTTGAGCGGCCTTCCCGCCAATGACGATCGCGTTACCGACATTATTCGCAACGGCCGCAATGAAATGCCGGGTTACGCGCAGAAACTCACTCCCGGAGAAATTCAGGAATTGCTGGCGTATCTGCACACGCTGTGACTTGATCAGGTGGTGGAAGAACGATGAGAAGTGCGGCAAGAACCGATCTGTTCCGCAAGCTTCCTTCAGTCGATGAGCTGGCGCACGACCACGCTCTGTCCGCGGTGGTGACCTTGCACGGGCTGCCAGCAGTCACCGATGCCAGCCGAGTGGTGGTGGAAAAACTCCGCAAGGGAATCGCGGACGGATTGCTGGATGAATCCGCGCTGGAACTCGCATTATCGGGCATTGCCGATGCTATCGACGCCGAGCTGCGGCGCTTGCTGGACTATTCGCTGCAAGCCGTAATTAACGCAACGGGAGTGATTCTGCACACCAATCTCGGCCGCGCACCGCTGTCAGACGCAGCCATCGAACATATCCGCAACACGGCCGCGGGCTATTCCAATCTCGAATTCGATTTGTCTTCTGGCGAGCGAGGCAAGCGGGATATCCATGTAGACCGCCTGTTTCGGCACCTGTTTGCAGAGCAACTCCCCGAGAATCAAAAAGAAGGTGAGCGCGCAGGCACAGCCACCATTGTAGTAAACAACAATGCGGCTGCGGTTTTGCTGGCTCTGAATACTCTGGCGGAGGCTGGCGAGGTGATAGTCTCCCGCGGAGAGCTGGTGGAAATTGGCGGTTCCTTCCGCATTCCGGACGTGATGGCGAAGTCGGGGGCGATTTTGCGCGAAGTGGGGACGACGAACCGCACGCGTGTTGCCGACTATGAACAGGCGATCAATGAACGCACGCGGCTGCTTCTGCGCGTGCATCGCTCCAATTTTGAAATCACAGGTTTCACGGAGCGAGCAACGACCTCTGAACTGGCGGCCCTGGCCCGCAAGCACAGCTTGCCTCTGATGGAGGATCTGGGCAGTGGCGCGCTGGTGAATTTGAATTCGATTGGACTGAACGGGGAAGACGGCGTATTCGACAGCCTGCGGTCCGGAGTCGACGTGGTCACTTATAGTGGCGACAAACTCCTCGGGGGCCCGCAGGCCGGACTTATCACCGGCAGTCGCAAAATAATTGCCCGCATGCGTTCCAATTCGCTGTTCCGAGCCTTGCGCGCCGATAAGTTGACCTACGCCGCTTTGGAAGCAACTTTGCTCGCCTATGTGAAGCGCGATCATGACGCCATTCCAGCGCTGCGCATGATGCGGCTGCAAAAACAGGATATTGTAATCCGCGCGGAAGCTCTGGCCGCAGCCATTCGCGGTGCGAAATTGCAGATCGCGTTGATCGATGGAAACTCGGTTATTGGAGGAGGCGCTGCCCCATCATCCCTCCTGCCCACGCGACTTTTGGCGCTTACTTGCGATGACTTCAGCGCGGACGAATTCGCTGCTCGCCTTCGGGCGGCCGAACCTCCGGTGATTGGGCGCATCGAAGAAGGACGCGTATTGCTCGATCTGCGAACGGTATTTCCCCAGCAGGACCACTCCATCGCGCACGCCATCATGCGCATCGCACCCTGAGCTCGAGCATCGAGAACCAACGCGCTCGCGTCTGCTAGACTGTCGGCTCATCCCATGTCTGCTACTGCTGAAGTGTTAGCTGAGATTGGAGATTCCGCGCAGGTTCCGGAGAGGACTCTTCTTTCCGGGCTGGCGCTGACCAGCTTTGCATCGCTTCTTCTGGAGCTCGCACTTACCCGGTTGTTTTCCGTCGTCCTTTTTTATCACTTTGCGTTTCTTGCGATTTCGATCGCCCTGCTGGGCCTGGGTGCTGGTGGCGTATTCGCATATCTGTTCAAGGCGAAGCTCAATGCCATTGACACCCGGCGCCTGGCCAGCCGCATTTGCCTGACGAACTCGATGGTGGTGTTGCTGGTTTTGGATACGGTGATTCACTCCCGCGTGGCGCTGGAGGTTTCGAGCGGCAATTTCCTGCGCTTGACCTGGCTTTATTTGGCCGCCGCCGTGCCTTTCTTTTTGACCGGTTTGCTCTTCTCAGTGGTGTTCGCGCGTGAGACGCAGCGCATCCCGCGAATGTATGGCGCCGACCTGGGCGGCGGGTCCTTGGCATGTCTGGCCGTAGTGCCGCTTTTGAACTGGCTGGGCGGACCGAACACGATTCTGTTCTCCGGAATGGTGCTGGCGATTGCAGCGCTAGTATGGGCCGAATCGAAAACCGCCCGGAGGATCGCGACGCTGTTTGCGTTAGCGGTTGCTGCATTGATTGCTGCAAATTATTCCGGACGTCTTATCGATGTGGTTTACGCGAAGGGAATGTATCGCGATCCAGCGTGGGTAGAGTTCGCTCGCTGGAATGCGCTTTCGCGCGTGGAAGTCGACCGTCAGGGCGCGGCCAAGGCCATCGTAATCGACGCTGACGCTTCTACCTACATCATGAACGCCGACTTGTCGAAGTGGAGCGGCAGCGTGTGGGAACACAATCTCATGTCCGCGCCGCCGGCGCTGGCCAATGTTTTGCGGCCGCACGGCGAATTCGCCATCATTGGGCCGGGCGGCGGAGTTGACGTGCTGCGCGCCGTCGCCAATGGCAGTCCGAGCGTGACCGGTATTGAGATCAATCCGATTATCGCGAATACGATCATGCGCGGGCGTTACGCCGATTATTCTCTTCATCTCTATGATCGTCCCGACGTTCACATTCACGTCACCGACGGCCGTTCCTACCTGCGCGCCACTACGCAACATTTTGATGTGGTGCAGATGACGCTGGTCGATACCTGGGCCTCGACGGCGGCCGGGGCTTTCGCGCTCAGCGAAAACAATCTGTACACCGTCGAAGCTTTTCGGGAATATTTCGACCACCTCAAACCCGGCGGCATGATCGCGATAACACGCTGGGAGTTCCGGCAACCGCGAGAAGCGCTGCGCGTGGTCTCGGTCGCGATGGAGGCCCTGCATCAGATGGGCGTGGCCAATCCTGCGCGGAATTTTATTGTCGCATCGCAAGGCGCACTCGATGAAGACGGAATTCCGGTGGTCGTGCTGGCAAAAAAAATACCGTTCACCGCCGACGAAGAATCTGCGGTAGCGGCGCACCTTGATCGCTATGCTGAAGTCAATGCCTTGTATTTGCCATCGCACCCGGGCAAGAATGCGTTTTCCGATCTGATTGCGCGCAACGACCCCTATGCTTTTGCGAACGGCTATGCCTACAATGTCGCGCCAGTTACCGACAACGCCCCGTTTTTTTTCTTCACTCTGAAGGCGCGGCAGATTTTGGGCGAACGAAGCTTGCGCGATGGCATCGACTGGAAGGTGAATCTCGGGATTCTGGTTCTTCTTCTTGTGCTCGTGATCTCGGTGTTTGCGGTGGTCTTGTTTCTGATTCTGCCGTTGGCGCTCAAGACTGGAGAGGTGCGCGAACAGATCGTTGACTCCGCTTTATTTCATCGCCGTGGGGCTGGGTTATATTCTGGTGGAGATAGCCTTCATCCAGCGCTTCGTTCTATTTCTTGGACATCCTACCTACGCTCTAACCGTAGTCATTTTTCTCATGATGCTCTCCAGCGGCGCGGGGAGCCTGCTCTCGCGGACCTGGCTTCCGCACACCAGGCTGGCCTGGATGCCGCTGGTCCTGGTAATAATCACCCTTCTCGTGGATGTATTTTTTCTGCCCAGCCGGTTGGCCTCTTTGGTGGGATTGGCATTTGGATACCGATTGGCGATCAGCGGAGTCATTCTCGTTCCCCTGGGCTTTGTGATGGGAATGCCATTTCCGACCGGCCTGCGCGCCCTGGCTGCGGCGCGATCCAAGTTACACGCGGTCTCGGCTTCCGAAAATTTGGTGGAATGGGCCTGGGCGATGAACGCGGCGGCCAGTGTTTTGGGGTCCGTGCTGGCTATGGTGGTTGCCATTCAGTTCGGCCTTACCTCGACCCTGGCTTGCGGCGCGGCGGCCTACTTTTGCGCTTTGTTGCTAACTGCCACCTTGCCGGTGAATACCGCCGCTTAAGTGCGGTGCAGGTTTGTTATTATGCTGCGAGGCGTCTCGTGAAGCCGCGACGGCGCCGTGAGGAAACTTTTTGCCCAGTCAGAAGCAGCTCAAATGGTCGCAGTTGCGCGTGGGACTCACGGTGGTCTTCGCCAGTCTGACTTTGGGACTGCTCTTATTTTTGATGTCGGGCACCGGGGGCCTGTTCTCTTCGAGGATCACGCTCAACTCTTATTTCGACAACGCCGCCGGCTTGCGAGATGGAGCACCCGTGCGGTTGAGTGGCGTCGACATCGGCAACGTAAAAAAGATTCTGGTTGTTCCCGGTAAGCCGGAGACGCCGGTCGAAGTCATAATGAAGGTCAGCACCCGGTTCAGATTTGACCTGCGCCGCGATTCAGTGACTTCTCTCGATACTGCCGGGGTGCTCGGCGAAACCTACGTCGACATCGATAGCTCGCAGGCCGTTGGGCCTGAGGCTCAGAACGGCGATACGCTTCCCACCCGCATCCATCCCGACTTCAACGAAGTTGTCCGCTCCAGCCAAAGCACGTTGGAGAACATGGATGCCCTGATTAAGCGTGCCGACCGGATCCTGGCCTTCGCCGAAAGCGGCAAAGGATCGCTGGGAAAGTTGATTTACGATCCCACGCTCTACGACCGTTTTTCCGCGACCATCGCCGACTTTCAGGCCATTGTGAGCGAGGTCGCGAAGGGACAGGGCAGCCTGGGGGCTTTGATCAATCGTAACGATGCTTATGAGAAGTTCACCGCCACGCTCGACAAAATGAACCAGGTGATTGACGAAGTGCAGCAAGGCAAAGGGACCGCCGGAAAATTTCTGAAAGATCCTTCGCTTTACAACAATGCCAACGATACCGTTGCCAATATGAAGAAGCTGACCGAGGACATCAACGCCGGCAAGGGAACCCTGGGTAAGCTGACGAAAGACGAGGAACTGGCCCGCAAGCTCGACAACACGATCAGCAAACTGTCGGAACTGACGACCGAACTCCAGGCCGGACAAGGCACGGCTGGCAAGCTGATCAAAGATGAGACGCTCTACAACAACGCCAATCAGATGCTGGTTGAAACCCGAAATTTAGTGAAAGCTGTCCGTGAGAATCCCAAAAAGTACCTGAGCATCAAGCTGCACATCTTCTGAGCCGCACTTGTCCTCGATTCGCGCCACGCTGGTTTATTCTGAAGGCTGACACCTGATAGCTGACAGTTTTCCCATGCTTTCCGATTCCGCAATCCTGAAGCAACTCGCGCGCCAGCCCCGGCGCTCAGCGGGATTCAAACAATTGGTCCGCGAGCTCGGTTTGCACGGCGATGCCCGCCGCGATCTCAACGAACGCCTGCAGAAACTGGTCGCGAGCGGCGCGCTGGTTTCATCGGATTCCGATCATTACTCCTTGCCGCAGGCCGCGGCCGATAAGAATCTTGTGGCCGGACGCCTCACCATGCACCGCGACGGCTTTGGATTCGTCATTCCCGAAGCCAGTTCTCTTCCTCCGCAACTCAAGGCGCGGTTGGCCGGCGACATCTTCATCCCTCCGCATCTGATCGGCAACGCCATGCACGGTGACCGCGTGCTGGTCGACATAAGCGCCATCCGCCCCGACGGCCGCGCCGAAGGACGCATCGTCCGTCCCGTGGTTCGTGCCCATCCCACGGTCGTGGGAATCTTTCATTATGGCAGCCGCCACAACTACGTCACTCCGATCGACACCAAGATCACGCAGGAAATCATAATTCCGGCTGGAATGGAGATACCGCCGAAATCAGGCCGCAATGCCTCCTTTGCGTCCCCTGTGGTCAAGAATTCGCCGCCAGCGAAGTCTGTCGATCGCGTGCTGGGCGATGAAGCCGCGCGCCGCGCTAAATGGGACAATCTCGAAGGCCTGATCGTCGATGCCGAGATCACCGATTGGCCCACGCTCGACCCAAAATCCGCGGGGACGCGTAGTGGAAATCCTGGGCCGCGAAGATGATTTCGGCGTCGATGTCGAAATCACGATCCGCAAGTTCCATCTGCCTCACCATTTTCCCGCGCAAACGCTACACGAGGCTGAAGAGACTTCCACAATAATCTCCGCGGAAAATCTTCGCCGCCGGCGCGACTTTCGTTCGCTGCCCATCGTCACCATCGACGGCGAAACGGCGCGCGACTTCGACGACGCGGTTCTGGTTCGCACTCTGGCCAACGGCAACTTTGAACTGCAAGTTCATATTGCCGACGTCGCGCACTACGTCACAGAAGGCTCAGCCCTCGATCAGGAAGCGCGCCTGCGCGGAACCAGCGTCTACTTTCCCGATCGCGCCGTTCCCATGCTGCCTCTCGAGCTTTCCACCGACATTTGCAGCCTGCGCCCGCAGGTCGAGCGTCTGGTTCTTTCCTGCATCATGGAAATCGATCACCGCGGCGAAATCGTTGGCTTCGAACTTTGTCAGGGAGTTATCCGCTCCGCCGAGCGCATGACGTATACGGCCGTCAATGCCGTGATTGAAGGCGATGCCGCGATGCGTGAACGATACGCGACGCTGGTTTCGACCTTCGAGTTGATGCGAGACCTGGCTCTGATTCTCAACCAAAAACGCCGCCGCCGCGGTTCCATCGATTTCGATTTGCCCGAACCGGTCATCGAGTTCGACGAATTCGGATTGATGAAGAGCATTACGCGTTCCGAACGCAACATTGCGCATCGCCTGATCGAAGAATTCATGCTTTCGGCCAACGAATGTGTTGCGCAATATCTGGAATCGAAGCGTGTGCCGTCCCTGTATCGCATTCACGAAAAGCCGGATGCCAAACGGGTTTACGACTTCGAAGTGATTGCCGCGACTTTCGGCTATTCGCTCGGCGTGGGATCATTACCCATCCATCGCGTACAACTTAAGACCGATCGCCGCGCCGCGCATGGCACCGGCAAACGAGCGCGCGAGATCGAAATTCCCAAAGAAGTCCACATCACGCCGCGCATGTATCAGAAACTGACGGACAAAATCGCCGGCAAGCCGGAGGAACGAATCCTCAGCTACCTGATGTTGCGCTCGCTGAAGCAGGCCCGCTACTCCGAAGAAAACCACGGGCACTTCGCGCTGGCGGCGGCACACTATACGCATTTCACTTCGCCGATTCGCCGCTATCCCGATCTGATCGTGCACCGCATTCTGAAAGAAGTGTTGCGCGAGTCTGCGGAGCGCCATGAAAGTGAAGTCCCCATCGGTGTATTCCCGCTGGCCGGCAGCGCAGGGCCAAGTGCAGACCATCCGTCACCGTGGTCGAAGCGCCGCGATCATACGGCTGGCGGCGCGAATCTCTCACCTGTCAGCGGCCCAATTTCCGCCGACGAGTTGCACGACATCGCTGAAGAGTCCAGCCAGGCCGAACGGCGCGCTGCCGAAGCCGAGCGGGAACTCATGGAGTGGAAGAAAGTTAAGTTCATGCAGGATCGCGTCGGCGAGGATTTCGACGGACTTATCACCAGCATTACCAAGTTCGGTTTTTTCGTCGAACTCACCGATCTGTTCGTCGAAGGCCTGGTGCCAATGAACTCGCTCACCGACGACTACTACACTTTTCACGAAGGAACGCGGGAACTGATCGGCCAGCGTTCGCGGAAAACATACCGCTTGGGACAGAGGATTCGAGTCCTCGTTGACCGTATCGACCCGGTGGAAAAGAAGATTCAGTTTGCGGTGTTCGAAGAAACTCCACGACCTGCGCAGCCGCGGAAAACTGGTGCGCGAAAACGGAAGAAAGAAAAGCGCTAACGCGCTGCCAGACTAAACCGCGCAACCCCGCCTGGTAGTGTAAAATTCAGTAGTCAACCCCATCCGTGCCTGTTTGATGAATGGCGCGGGTTTCTTCCTGTCGGGACGTGGCTCAGCCTGGTAGAGCACTCGCTTGGGGTGCGAGGGGTCGGCAGTTCAAATCTGCCCGTCCCGACCAATTCAAACTTCAGGTCCCTCGCAAACTGCGCTCGGGATTTCGCCAGCGGGCTCCCGCTTCGCTCACGCCCGCTAAACGGCTCAACTTGGGGTGCGAGGGGTCGGCAGTTCAAATCTGCCCGTCCCGACCATTCAAACTTCAGGTCCCTCGCAAACTGCGCTCGGGATTTCGCCAGCGGGCTCCCGCTTCGCTCACGCCCGCTAAACGGCTCAACTTGGGGTGCGAGGGAGTCAGCACGCAGTTCAAATCTGCCCGTCCCGACCAATTCAAACTTCAGGTCCCTCGCAAACTGCGCTCGGGATTTCGCCAGCGGGCTCCCGCTTCGCTCACGCCCGCTAAACGGCTCAACTTGGGGTGCGAGGGGTCGGCAGTTCAAATCTGCCCGTCCCGACCAATTCAAACTTCAGGTCCCTCGCAAACTGCGCTCGGGATTTCGCCAGCGGGCTCCCGCTTCGCTCACGCCCGCTAAACGGCTCAACTTGGGGTGCGAGGGGTCGGCAGTTCAAATCTGCCCGTCCCGACCAATTCAAACTTCAGGTCCCTCGCAAACTGCGCTCGGGATTTCGCCAGCGGGCTCCCGCTTCGCTCACGCCCGCTAAACGGCTCAACTTGGGGTGCGAGGGGTCGGCAGTTCAAATCTGCCCGTCCCGACCAATTCAAACTTCAGGTCCCTCGCAAACTGCGCTCGGGATTTCGCCAGCGGGCTCCCGCTTCGCTCACGCCCGCTAAACGGCTCAACTTGGGGTGCGAGGGGTCGGCAGTTCAAATCTGCCCGTCCCGACCAATTCAAACTTCAGGTCCCTCGCAAACTGCGCTCGGGATTTCGCCAGCGGGCTCCCGCTTCGCTCACGCCCGCTAAACGGCTCAACTTGGGGTGCGAGGGGTCGGCAGTTCAAATCTGCCCGTCCCGACCATTCAAACTTCAGGTCCCTCGCAAACTGCGCTCGGGATTTCGCCAGCGGGCTCCCGCTTCGCTCACGCCCGCTAAACGGCTCAACTTGGGGTGCAAGGGGTCGGCAGTTCAAATCTGCCCGTCCCGACCATTTCTTTTTTACTCTTCTTTTCCTCCGACCACCTGCGCATGGCCCAGCGCCGCTACCAGCGCCAGGCCGCCGATCACGTTCCCTAACAGCGTCGGAAGAAAAAAGTGCAGTCCGTATGCGCTCCACGATAAGGATTTCGTCACGATCAGAAAAAACATGGTCGTCGATCCCGCAATAATGTGGTTGAAGCCGCCGATTCCAACCAAGTAAGTGATGATGATAATAATGCTGACGCGCGCCGACTCCGCGGCTGGAAGCAGCCACACCATCAACGCAATCAACCAGCCGGCAAAGATTGCCCGCACCAGCACGATGCCAAAGCTAGCGCCCTCGTGGGCGGCGCCAATCGCGGCCAGGCATTGTTGCGTGTGAGCATCGAAAATCTTTGTTCTTCCGATGCATAGAGCAAACAAAAAAGTCCCCACCAGATTGGCGCTGAGCACGACGCCCCACAAACGCAGCACCCGCAGCAGAGTGGCGGAGTCTTTTCGCAGCAGAAGCGGCAAGACCACCGTCAGGGTATTCTCTGTGAAGAGTTGCTGGCGTCCCAGGATGACGATGAGAAACCCAACGGAATATCCGGCACGCGATATCAGCGGCCGCCAAGGCCGGTCGGGAAGATAGGCCATGAGCAAGCCTTCCGCGATAAAGGAAAAGCCCATTGAAAGCCCAGCCGCCAAGGCCGACCACGCCAGGGCTGACGCGGTCCTGTGCAACTCTTCTTCGCCCTCGCGGCGGATTGTCTCGTAGACCACATGGGCGCCAATCGCCAGCCGCTCCTCGACCTGTTTTTTCTCAGCCTTGGTCGAGATGGTTCCTTCCAGATCGGCTGGAACGGCTTTTGCATGACTTTTGTTCATTTTGTTCCGGCGCTGAAGCAAGGTCATCGTCATCGATACGACGCGTTCCTTGCTCGGAGCGGGACGATTAGATGCGTAAAAGGAAGCTGGCGGTTTGGTGTGCCAATGGAGTGTTGCCAGGGGTTTCGGCGGGCACACGTTCCTAATCCTGCGAAGTGGGCCTTTCTTGCTGCCAGTACCAAGAAAGACACTTTGTAGGAGCTTCCGGCTGCCTGAGAATTGCCTGAAGCACGCCCCGCGCCACATTCGTCTAATGCGCATTCTTGCGTGATCGGTACGAACAACTGATGTGTGCGCAAAGCCGAAGGTAATTCCAAGCCCCAGGGGAGAAGTTCATATGGCCGGGCAAGTCATCCTTTATTTCGACGATCAAGCTGACGCTTTGCGTTTCGCCCTAGCCGCCGGTTCCGTGATGGCGGGAGACGGCTCGCGAACCACCGACGATCTGGCCCAGGAGACGGCCCGCATCACCCGCATCCGCCTGGATGCAGCAAAAGCGGAGAAAACAGGAAAAACCGGCAGCCCCGATCGCGCCGCCTAGCGCCGACATTAGGATGGGAGCGCGGCCCTGCCGTCCGTCAGCGATTCCGAATCCGCTTCCATGCTTGCCCCAGTCCTTATCTAAGGCAGCGGCTGCCAAAGTTCAATCTTATTTCCATCTGAGTCATAGATCCAGGCAAAGCGGCCATAGGATTCATCCATTCGTTTGGGGTCGATCTTGACTCCCTCTTGTTTTAAGCGGTCGAGCAAAGCGTCCATATCGTCCACGATGTAGTTGACCATGAAAGGTGCGGGGCTGGGATCGAGATACTTCGTGGAGGCGGGGAAAATAGTCCAAACTGTAACGTGTTCCTTTTGCGGATCGTCGTGTTCGCGCCACGGAAGCATCACGCCTTCACCTTTGTCCGCGAGTCCAAGATGCTTCGCATACCATTCGCGCATCTGATCGTGATTCGCGGATTTGAAAAAGATGCCGCCGATTCCAAGGATGCGCCCGCGCTGCTCGGTATTAACAGGCGGCTTCGATTTTTCAGGTTGCGGAGATTGCACTTCCTGTCCTCCTGTTGAGCAGCCGAGATGAGCAAACGAGCCGAGCGCAATTGTGCTCTAAGCTATTCCTTGCATCGGCGGAGATTATACAGAAGGTTCGATTCGAATGGAGAAACGGGGCCGCTCGAGGTGAGCACTACGGATGATGGGAGAAAGGCCTTGCTGATGGGCCCTCAGTGTTTCCGATATCGGCCCGAGCCTGATGGACCAGAAATTTTTTTAATTAAAACCGATAGATTATCTGGAATCAGCAACTTAGCGTTTTCGTGCTCGCTAAATTCTCACTTCTAAAGGACTTAGAGGTAAATTCCCAGATCTAAAGGAGTTAGACTTGGCGTTACTTACTCTTGTAGACGTAACCCCTTTAGAATCAGCAAGACACCTAAGCGGCTTCCTGCTAAATTATTGAGCGCCCAGGGGTTGCTGGTAAATTATTGGGCCGCAAGGGATTAAACTCGGCGAAAATTCGGTTGTCAAGGAGCTGGACTTACGGGACCGCCCGGTGGCACCCGCACTCTCGATGGTGGGCTCTTTTTTCGTAGCGGGCAAGGGCGGACGTCACATTGGGACTGTTGAAAAGAGGTGGCTGTTAAGTAAGGCTCGTGAACTTTGAATCAGGTTGAGGAATGAATTTTCCGAGTGGAGAACTAGGATTGACGAGAGATGAAGCGTGGAGGCTGGCTGAGCATTGGGTTGCGGCGTGGAACGCTCATGATCTGGAAGCGATCATGACGCACTATGACGATGCCGTCGAGCTAACTTCGCCGGTGGCCGCCCAGTTGTTGGGAACATCTGGCGGCAAGGTCGTCGGCAAGGCCAGCTTGAGAGCCTATTTTCAACGAGGGCTGGAAGCTTATCCGAATCTCCACTTTCAGCTTGCGGACGTGCTGTGCGGCGTGAACAGTCGTCGTGCTCTGCTACACGAACCAAAAGGGCACGCGCACGGCGGAGTTCATGGAGTTGTCGGCGGCGGGGAAGGTGGTGAGAGTTGTGGCGAACTACGGTGGGTAAGAAGGCGCGATGTTTCTGGGCTCACTCGGAAGTCAGGGGTGCCCCGTCCTTGTCGCGTTCTGTGCGACAGGGCGGGGATTTTGACTTCTTCTGAGTAACCGAAGGTCCCGACTCCCAACTCCTCCCGCTTGCGCGCCGTCCACTGCGACTCTATCTCCACCACTCCTTCGAGGAGAAGGTAATGGCGAAAACTGCTCCATGCCCAGTCCTCCGGACTCTGAACCAACCCTCGCCTCACCGGATTGCGATGGATGTAACGCAACTTTTCCGTTTGTTTCGCCTAGCTCCACACGTTGAAATCGTAATAGCGGGGCTGCCACAACGGACCCCCCTCGGGCTCGCGCAGCCGCCGCGCCACGTTCTGTTTCAGCATTTGCAAGGCGACTGAGAGTTTGGTTCGCTCCGGCTCCTTATCAACAAATGAACGTGTTCCGGCATGACGACGTATCCGGCGACGTAAAAACCGTACCATTTTCGTGTCTCCTCTAGAGTCTTCTCAAAGATGCCTCGGGCGTGTGGCGTGCCCAGACGCGGCGCACGCTGATAGCAGCTAAATGTCACGAAGTGTAGGCAACGGGGTATCGTTTAAGTCCCCAAGGCATGTTTGCATGCTAATCTCGTGCACGTGACGAAGGGATCGAGTCTCGCGAATTTCCCGCGTTATTTTCCGAGAATGGGAAGTCAAAACCCCCGCCCTGTCGCACAGAACGCGACAAGGACGGGGCACCCGCAAGAGGACGAATGGAAAGGATGGGCCAGCCCCCGTGGGAAATGAGCGGGGTTTGTGTGCGATTTAGCAGCGGATCGTCATGGGCCTGCTTATTGCTGCCGCTTTCCGTTGAGGTCTCCTTCTCGCCCAGCGTCATACCTGGAAATTGCACCTATAATCCTTAAGGATATAACAATGCGAATGACGATCCTGAGGGCCCTACTTTCCGGCGTAACCATCGTGCTCTCTGCGGTGATCTTTACGGCGCTGTATTCGATACTGAGCATAATGATCATCAGGCGGTCCGGAAATGTATCCTATGGGGTGCTTGCGGCGGCAGCAATGACCGTCGGGTCGCCGCTATTCTGGCTTCTCCTCGTCGTTCTGGTCAGCGGCATTTCATGGCTCTTCACGCGGCATTGCTGAGTCACGCGCTGACGGAGTGGGCGGCACACATGCCTTTTCCTGCCTTAGCTGGGCCAAGTCACCAACCATGGGTCTGCATTTATGTTTATGGTTGGGTGGACACCAGCATTTATGTTTATGGTCGGGTGAACACCAGCCCGAAAAAATTGAAATTAGCAATTCGCCTCCGAATCCCGCGAGAGACCGCTTACTCCCCCGCCACCGTGGCCAGCACATCGAACATAATCCTCGGCCCGCGGCGGACTTCGTCGATACGGATGCGCTCGTCGTTGCCGTGCTCCGTTGCGCCTTCTTCTTCCGTGGCTGAATAGGGATTGAAGCCGTAGGCGTTGATGCCCAGCGGGCGGAAGCGCTGGCTCTCCGTGTATCCGCTGGTAATGTGCGGGACGACTGGGGCGCCGGGGAAATATTTTGCCGAGACCTGCTTTATTGCGGCGAACAAGGCGTTGTTGGTGGGCGAATAATTGGCCACGCGGAATTCGTCTTCCATTGGGTCGACGGTTACGTTGGGATCGTCGACCACGTTGCGTATGGCTTGCAGCAAAGCCAGTGGATCGCCGCCGGGCAGAATGCGCACATCCAGATTGGCCCAAGCCTCGGCGGGAATCACGTTGGTTTGTTCGGAAGCGCCCATCATGGTGAGGGAAATCGTATCGCGCAAAAGAAAGTTCAGTGACTCGTCGCGTTCCACTTCCTGCTGAAACTTCTTTTCTTGAATGACCTTGTAAATATCCTCATACTCGCGGGCCCGCTGCGGGGATTCGTAAGGAGCCATGTCTTCCAGGAACTCATCCACCACGGGCAGGACGCGCAGGGGAGTGCGATAGGCGAGAATGCGATCGAGCGCATGCACCAGCCGGTTGGGAGCGGAATCAGGATTGGGACGCGACGCATGACCGGGACGCCCGTGCGCGACTACATGCAGCCAGTAAGTTGTCTTTTCGCCCACGTCGACGCCAACGTATTTCACGCGCCCATCTTGCAAGAGACTTTCGCCGCCCTCATTGATCAGGTATTCGGCATTCTCTAGCAGGTCACGTTGATGCGCGATGAACCAGTCAGTGCCGGTGCCTTCGGCTTCTTCATCGCTCACCGCGAGAAAAATTATGTCGCGATCGAGAGACACTTTTTCGCGCTTCAGCATGACCATGGCGACCAGTTGCGCCATGCCTTCGTCCTTCATATCCTGCGCGCCGCGACCCCAGAGATAGCCGCTTTTGATCACTCCGCTGAATGGAGGCACCTGCCAGTGCGAGGGATCGCTGGTGACGACATCCATGTGGTTGAGCAAAATGATGGGGCGCCTGGCCTCGGCTGTGCTGTGAGGCAGGCGGGCCCAGAGATCTCCGCGGCCGGGTGCGTATTCAAAGGCGCGATTCTCGATTCCCTCTTCATCGAGAATCTTTTTCAAGAATGTGACTGCCTTCATTTCGTTGCCCGGAGGGTTTGTGGTATCGATCATCAAATACTGCTGCAACCAGGTCACGGCTAAATTGGAGTATTCGTGCAGGTGATCGGCGGGGATGTGCGCAGAGGCCAACCCGCTGGCGGTGGGGGGTGGGGCAGTTGAAGTGGAATCGGTTTCCGCCCTTGCCGGAACAAACGTCAACGCGAAGCTGACGAGAAAAATTGCAGCAGTAATCGGACCCAACCCCAGCCAAGCCTTGCGCTCGGCCCCGAATTCAGTAACTCCCAAGAATCCCCCTATAGTTACTTCGATGCCCGCGATTCACGCAGTTTTTATATCAGCACCGCCAAAATTACCCTCCGGGAACCTGCCAGAGTACCGTTCGGCGGTGAGAAAGGACTACAATGTCTATGGTTATCAAGAGCTTAGCCGTTACAACCTAACGTTCCGTTTTGGCACCCGAACTGTAATAGAAACGGAGGGCCGCCAAGATGAAAGGCGTCTCCAGTTTCAGGCCTGCGCAGCGTCAGCGCAAGCCGGCACGCGAAAACACGCTTGCCTCTTCAATCGTCACCAGACGCAATTAAATTACGCAGCACGCCCGGTTAAGGGCGAAGAAAACAGCTTTGCAAAGAAAGAGTGGAGCCCTATCGCTCCCCCATTTGGAGGAAGTTCAATTATGAACACCCGCATTCTACTCGCACTGCCACTGGCCGCGGTAATCGCTTTGCCGGCCCTGGCGCAGACCACCTCGTCGTCTTCCTCAAACAGCATGCAGGCCCAGCCGGCAGCGACTCAGACACAGCCAACTTCGTCGGAAACGGCGACCGGCAAGCAGCCGTTGCAGCCGGCAGCGCGCGAAGGTTTTTGGGGACGCGTAAATCCATTCGCGCGCAAGAATTATGTTAAGCGCCAGGTCGAGCCGATCCGTGACCGGGTCAACGAGCTCGACGATCTGACGGCGGCCAACAGCAAGGCCATTAAAGATACCGATGAACGAGCACAGGCGGGAATCAAGATGGCGTCCGACAAGGCGAATGAAGCCGATCAACATGCCATCGATGCGGGCAACAAGGCGACCGCCGCTCAGCAAACCGCGCAGCAGGCCAGCACGCGCATTCAAACGGTGGAAACTGTGGTCAGCAACATCGACCAGTATAAGGCTTCCAACCAGACCGAGATTCGCTTCCGTCCCGGCCAGAGCGTGCTGAGCAAGAACGCCAAGGACGCGCTGGATGAGATGGCGACTGGCGTAAAAGGCCAGCGTGGATACATTATCGAGGTGCAGGGATTCTCTTCCGGGCGCGGCCAGGTCGCGATTGAAAACTCGCAGAAGATGGCTGAGTCCGTGGTGCGCTACCTGGTGCTCAACCACGACATTCCGGTTTACCGGATCTACCTCGTCGGAATGGGGAATGCTCCGGAGGCCAGCGACGAAGCGAAACCGAAGCACGTCAGCGGCGGCCGAGTCGAAATCAGCCTGTTAAAGAACGACCTGGAGCAGCTTTCCAGCAACACCGCTCCGGCCACTGGTATGGACCAGCAGCAGCAACCGAAATAACTAATCGAGTTTGGGACGACGGGCGCTTCGCCCCAGTCCCTCCCCCAGAAAAGCCTCTCGCAAGAGAGGCTTTCGCTTTTTGAGAAATCAGCAGAGAATATCGAGGCTTGCATTCGCGGCTAACCGGCTATGTGATGGTAGTGGTGCAAGAGCATGTGGGTAAGATAGCCAAGCACAAACCAAAAGCCAGCTTCAAGGATTCGCTTGAACCGTGGTGTCATGCGCAAAGGATAAGCTAATTCTGCGTTAATTACCTGCGAACCGTTGCGAATTTCTTTCCGCGTCTTCATCCTCACGCAACATGGAACATGCTGACGGAACTATTTCTGTCATGCAATCATGAGGATGAAATTCCGCAACCGGCATGCGAGAAGACATCTACATCGGTGTAAAATGCAAAACCGTAAGGAGGAAGCAAATGCCACATTCAAAGCGAACGACGAAACTCATTACTACTGCTCTTGCAGTGGCGTTTTTGGCGGGATGGACAGCCAGTACGGCGCAGGCTCAGGCGCCGCCTTCGTATTCTCCGGATCAACTCGACAAACTGGTGTCGCGCGTAGCCTTGTATCCCGATCCGTTGCTGGCACAGGTTTTGGCGGCGGCGACTTTTCCCGACCAGATTCCCGATGCGGCCAAGTGGGCTGATGAGCACCACTATTTGAGAGGTGACGACCTGGCCAACGCCATTAACGAAGATCATTTGCCCTGGGATCCGAGCGTGCAGGCGTTGCTGCCTTTTCCCAACGTGCTGGATATGATGGCTTCCGACATGGATTGGACGAGAAGTCTGGGCGACGCTTTTCTAGCCCAGAAGCAGGATGTGATGGATGCAGTCCAGCGGATGCGGCAGAAGGCCAAGGATTATGGGTACCTGAAAAGCAACAACGAGGTGGTGGTGAGTGGAGGACCATACATCACGATTGAACCGGTCGATCCCGCGTTCATCGTTGTACCGGCTTATCATCCGCTGATCGTGTTCGGTCCGCCGCGGGCGGGAGTTTTCATCGGCGGCGCCATAGGCTGGGGATTTGGGATTAGCCTGGGCATAGCATTTCGTCCGTGGGGGTGGGGATTCACTCACTTCGATTGGGGCCATCACGTGGTCTTCATCAACAATGCGCCGTGGGGGCGCACCTGGGCTAATCGTGGCGTCTATGTGCATCCGTATCCGGGCGTACACCGCTGGATGCCGGGACAGCGCGTTGAACGGTACAGGCTGATCAGGCGGGATGAAGCAGAACGGCGCGCCGCGCGCGAAGGGCATGCCCGGCCGGAGGAGCGGCATCACCGGTAGGACTCGCGCGCCGATCGGCTAGATATTCTTTGCCTGTATGGCGGACAAGGGCGGAGCAGCGTCAGTGTTGCGGCACTGGATGGTGGGCGAACCGCTGGACGGTGATCCCGTTCTCGTCTTTTCGCGCCTGCGCAAGGTCATAGGCAACCTGCATTCGCAGCCATGTTTCCGGCGTGCTGCCGAATGCTCTGGAAAGGCGGATCGCCATTTGAGGGCTGATTCCCGACTTTCCATGGAGAACATTGTTGAGCGTTTGCCGGCTGACGCCAAGGATTTCTGCCCCTTGTGTGACGGTGAGGCCCAGCGGTTCAAGACACGCGGTACGAATACTGCGTCCGGGGTGCGGCGGATTTTTCATCGGCATGATCTTGCTCCTCGCTTGTAGCTAGTGGTAATCAGTCAGTTCCACATCAACTGCATCCCCGCCCTCAAAGCGGAAAACGATACGCCAGTTCGCCCGCACCGTCACCGACCAGAAACCTTTCAAACTTCCTTTCAAAGGATGCAGCCGGTAACCGGGGAGGTTCATGGCTTGAGGCGCTTCGGCTTCGTCAAGCCGAGCGAGAATGTCTTCCACGTTGTCGAGCAAGTCCGAGCGTATCCCGCTACGGTCTCCATGTTCATAAAGCCGCTTGAGGCCGCGATGCTTGAAGCTCCTGATCATCGGGGCACACGTTTAGTGTAAAGTGTACATTGTCACTTGTCAAACGGAACAGGCGGGCGACCCGGCTGCGGAACTTTAAATTAAGGAGGGAGAATCCTCACCGCGAGCGTCCGTGATTCCCCCCTTGCGCACAGAACGCGCAAGAGTGGGGCAGCTTTTTCGTGTTTCTGTTGACACTCAAGCGCTTAAGTCACGCCCCAGTGGCTACGTTTTCTTTACCACGATGCCCAGCTCACGCAACTGTTTTTCGCCTACCGGCGTTGGGGCGTCGACCATCAGGTCGACGGCCCGCGCGGTCTTGGGGAACGGGATGACTTCGCGCAGGCTTTCGGCGCCCGCCAGGATCATGACGATGCGGTCGAGGCCGAGGGCGATGCCGCCGTGGGGAGGCGTGCCGTACTCGAGGGCTTCCAGGAAAAATCCGAAGCGGGCGCGGGCTTCTTCTTCGGTCATTCCGAGGGCGCGGAAGATGCGGCTCTGCACATCCTGGCGGTGAATACGGATGGAGCCCGAGCCCAGCTCGGTTCCGTTCAGCACCACGTCGTAAGCCAGGGCGCGAACGGCGCTCAGCGGCGACTGCGGATCATTCAACGACTCCACGCCGGTCTCCAGCAGAGTCATGTCTTGTTCGTGCGGTGAGGTGAAGGGATGGTGCGCGGCCATCCAGCCTTTTTCGCCCTCATCCCATTCAAACATGGGGAAGTTGGTGACCCAGACGAAGCGGAAATCTTTTGCCGGATCGCCGGATTTCTTGAACATGCCGTGGCGGTCGGCGTATTTCTGCGCCAGGGCCAGGCGTAATAATCCAGCCGATGCGTAAATGGCCAGTTCGCTGGGCGTCACCTTGCGATGCGGCGGTAGCGCAGTTTGTTCGCCAGTTTGCGCCGAACCGGCCACGATCACGATCAAATCTGCGGACTCAACTGACGCCTTCGCGGAAATTTTTGCCGCAGCATCGGGGAAGTTCTTTTCGATCCGCTTGAAGTCTTCAAATACTTTCGCGCCGCCTTTGGAGACCAGCATGGGCTTGATGTTGTCGCGCTCGGCGCGGGAAAGCTCGCCGACTTTCGGAATGCGAATTGCGACCATGGGCAAGTTCGTATTGACGGCAAGCTGCTGCAGGTTTTCGGGCGCGAAGCAATCGCGCACATCGGTGAATGCGGGCAGACGAAGATCGGGCTTGTCGATGCCGTAGAGGCGGATCGCTTCGTCGTAGTCCATGCGGGGAAACGGCGTTTTGATTGCCGAACCAGCTGCAGCGAAGGCCGCGGTAAGAAATCCTTCGACGACTTCCCACACGCTCTCGGGCTGCGGATAGGTCATTTCCAGATCGATCTGGGTGAATTCCGGCTGCCGGTCGGCGCGCAGGTCTTCGTCGCGGAAGCAGCGGACAATCTGAAAATACTTGTCGAAGCCGGAGATCATCAGAATTTGCTTGAACATTTGCGGCGATTGCGGAAGCGCATAAAACGTGCCCGGCTGCACGCGGCTGGGGACGAGATAATCGCGTGCGCCTTCAGGTGTAGAGCGGGTCATGAACGGGGTTTCAATTTCGAAGAATCCCTGGGAGGAAAGATAGTCGCGAATTGCCTTCGCGACTTTGTGGCGGGTCTCGATATTGAACTGCATGACCTCGCGGCGCAGGTCGATGTAGCGGTATTTCAGGCGCGTTTCTTCGTTGGTGAGCGCCGTGTCGCTGGGCAGGAACGGCGGGAGTTTCGATTCGTTGAGGATGCGCAGTTCTTCGACCACCAGTTCCACTTCGCCAGTTGCGATGTTCTTGTTGACGGTATCCTGATCGCGAAGCTTGACTGTCCCGATCGCGGCGATTACGTATTCGTTGCGGAGCGTGGAGGCTTTGTCGTGACCCGCGGCATTCAGTTCGCGGTTGAATACGATCTGGGTCACGCCGGTGCGGTCGCGGAGATCGACGAAGATGATATTGCCAAGGTCGCGACGACGGTTGACCCAGCCCATGAGAACGGCCTTTTTGCCGGCATCGGAGGGGCGGAGAGCGCCGCACATATGCGTCCGTCTTAAATCGCCTAGATAATCGAGCAAGTCGCGTCCTCAGGAGTAAAAGATTTCGTGGAAAGCTGAATGGAAGATTATAAACGGTGAAAACCCTCACCCCAGGACCGTGCGCAGACATAGGGCTGGCCGGCCCGGTATGAGCCGCTGCGGAGCTATGAAACCTGGCTACAAGAACTTATTGTTTCGCCGCCTTGCCGTCCATCACAGTCGTCCACTTGGCGCCATCACGCGAGATTAATAGGAAAACGTGTAAGACGTGGGAGAAAGAATGTTCATCATATATTTCCCTTTCATCGTCGTGCTGCCCATCTTCATGTCGCTGGTCCAGGTCCAGGTGTTGCCGTCTACGGTGCCCTTGGAATCGCCGGGTTCGCCCCAACTATTGAATTCGTTGTAGGTGTAGGTCTTGTCCGCGGTGGAATATCCCATCACCGACAGGCCCACGCCGTTGCCCATCGCGCCCGTATAAGTGGAGTTGCAAATCAGGTAGAAGCCACCCTCCTGCCAGACACATTTTTCGGTTTGAGTGATTTTGCCGCCGGGGCCCATGGGACCGGGTTTCAACTCCTCGTCGAGGGTCCACGTGCCGACGAGGAGGTCGAGCTTCTTGACCTCAGGGCCGGGCTTGGGCGCTTCCTGAGCAAGGGCCGCGGACGCGCAGAATAAGCATGCCACCAGAATCATTCCTCTTCGTTTCATGTGCCGTCTCCTTCGAGTACTTCGAATGGACCGATTGAGCCGCAGCAAATGGTAAGCGGCGGCCATGGGGCCGGCAACCAGTCCTTGAAACTTGGGTCACGAAGGCGACCGCCGGAAGCCGGACCCTCTACCAATCTCCCCAATGAGCGGCCGTGGTCTGGTGAAATTGCAGCTTCCACTGTCCATTCTGCTTGACCCAGAGCGAGCTGAAATGCTGGTACCGCGGTGGAAACCCCTGATCCTGCTGCGGGGCTTCGCGCACGATGGCGTCGTAGGTGACGACCGCCACGTCGTCGCCGGAGGCGACCACTTTCATGTCATAGGGCATGAGTTCAACGAGGTCGGAATCGCCGAGGTTATCTCTGGCTTCCTCGCCTTGCAGCAGCGTGCCGTCGATGGCAACAAAGGAGAAATTATCGGCAAGAGTGCGTTTAAAGAATGCCGCATCGTCTTTCTTCTTGGCGGCGATAAGGCTGTTTTCATTGGCAATCAGGGTTTGCGCCAGAGAATTTTGAGGCTCGGAGGGAGTAGTTTGAGCTGTCGCGGAGACAGCAACGGCGCACACCAGCAGGATTGACGCAACCCAGAAATTCTTCATGCCATTCCTCCGAATGATGATTAAAAGGCGCTACTGCGCGAAGCTTGCCCATGACTAGGCTTTTATCCTCTGCGCGAGTTCCGCGCGCGGCACCGAGACCTGCTCGCCGGTCCCCAGATTCTTCAAGGAGAACGCATTCGCCTTCACTTCGTTTTCGCCAACAATCAAAATGTATTTTGCTCCGGCCTTGGTCGCGGCTTCAAAGGATTTCTTGAGGCGGAAGCTTTCGTCGCCAAGCTCCGCGACCGCGTCGTTTCGGCGCAGCTGGCGAGCCAGAACTGCGGCTTCGGCGTTCATGCCTTCGCCGAGAGGAGCGATGTAAACATCGGGTTTGCGCAGCACGCTTTCAGCCGAAGCCGATTCCTGGAGCGACATGACGAGGCGGTCTTCGCCGATAGCAAATCCGATGCCCGGTGCCGCAGGGCCGCCGAGCGCCTCTGAAAGACCGTCATAGCGGCCGCCGCCGAGGATTGCATTTTGCGCACCTAGCGCGCCGTGCGTGAACTCGAAGGCGGTGCGGGTGTAGTAATCGAGACCACGGACAAGACGGTCGTTTAATGTAAACCGAACGGCTACCTTATTGAGGATCTCTTGCACCGCAGCGAAGTGATTGCGGCACGGTTCGTCGAGAAACTGAGAGATGCGCGGCAGAGTCTCGATGATTGGCTGATCTTCTGGAACCTTGCAATCGAAAACGCGCAGGGGATTGGTCACGGCGCGGCGCTGGCAATCGGAGCACATCTTTCCCACCACCGGCTCCAATGCCTTGCGCAGAGCTTCGTTGAAGGCGGCACGGTCATTGGCGCAGCCTACTGAATTCAGTTCCAGAGTCCAGCCGGTGATGCCGAGGCGGTCGAGCAGTGTGGCCAGCATCTCCAGCAGTTCGGCGTCGCGCGCGGGAGAGTCGGCGCCTGCCGATGCCGGACCGATGACCTCGGCGTCGATTTGGTAAAACTGCCGGTAGCGTCCTTTTTGCGGGCGTTCGCGGCGGAACATCGGCCCCATGCAGTAAAGCTTGTTCAAACCTCGATCCCAGAGCTTGTGCTCGATGTAGGCGCGGACAATGCCGGCGGTGGCTTCCGGGCGGAGGGTGAGGGATTGCCCTTTATCGCTTTCGGCGCGGCTGCGATCTTCCCAGGTGAACATTTCCTTGGCGACGATATCCGTTTCTTCGCCAACGCCGCGGGCGAAGAGTTCGGTGGATTCGAAAATTGGGGTGCGGATTTCCTGGAAGTTGTAGGCGCGGAAAACATCACGCACCACGGACTCGACGTGGTTCCACAACGCCGTATCCGGCGGGAGAAGATCGCGAGTTCCTCGTGGGGCTTTGATCATTCCGTTCTCATTCCTGAATTGTCATCCTGAGCGAAGACATGTCTTTCGCAAAGCGAAAGACATGTTGGAGTCGAAGGATCCCTTCAATCTTCTCCGAAGCCGGCCGCTTACGCTATCAAACTTTCAAGGCCGCCTTGACGCTGCTTTGATGCTGATCAACTCGTAGGGATCCTTCGACTCCGCTCAGGATGACAATCGTGATAATCATGGGCTTGATATTTATCGTTTAGCCGTTGCCTGACGCGCGCTCCGCCAGGTACGAATCTTTGTAGCCGAGATAATTCTGGGCGTAGCGCATGATTGATTTTTCGTCGCGCTCGTTCAGCTTCCGGCGAAACTTACCTGGAGAGCCCATCCATAGCGAGCCCGGCTCGACCACTGTCTTCTCTGGGATTAGAGTACCGGCGGCGATAATCGATCCGGCGCCGATCTTTGCGCCATTCAGCACGATCGCTCCCATGCCGATCAGGCAGCGATCTTCGATCACACAACCGTGCAGCGTGACCGAATGGCCGACGGTGACGTATTCGCCGAGGAACACTCCATATTGCTCTTTCATTCCATGCAGCACACTACAATCCTGAATATTCGAATGCGCGCCGACGCGGATCGCGTGAACGTCGCCGCGCAGCACGGCGTTCATCCAGACGGATGAGTGCTCGCCCAGTACCACGTCGCCGATAATTTGCGCCGAGCCGTCTACGTAGCAAGTGGAAGGGACGGTCGGAGTCACGCCTTTGTAGGGCCGAATCATTGATTAAGTCGAATCATTTATACAGTGAAGACTTGCGCAAACCGGAACAGAAAACATAGCACGTGACGCGGTTGGGTTGCAGGTGAAGATTCCCGCTTCGGGAGAAACGCGCAAAAAATCTGCCGTGGCACGTCGTGATGCTGCCGTCTCCATGCTATACAAAGCTGGTTACACCTTGTCCCAACCGGAAGGGCGATCGGGCGGCGCATTACTAGGGTGCGCGGTCTGAGAGCCTTTCCGGCCTTCCCGTCCGGCTCCGGTAAGCTGTGCGGAAGATCCTCCGAGCGACGTCACTATTAGGTTGACTGTCGATGTCGCAGCTCGCAAATTTCTGTGCTGGATTTCGGCTCATTGTGGCTCTGGTTGTGGGGCTGGGTGCGTTGTTGCCCGCTGCCACGGCGCAGGACGCTACTGCGGGCGCGATCCGTGGCGTGGTTGAAGACCCTCACGGCTTGAGGATTGCCGGAGCGACGGTCGCCATCGTTAACATCGATACCGGCCTGCGCCAGTTTGCCAGCAGCGACGCCGAAGGACATTTTGCTTTCGACGCTCTTCCGCCCGGCGATTACTCGGCGAGGGCCGTTGCTCCGGGAATGTCTCCGCAGATCACGCCGCAGATTCATGTCGATGTAGGCGGCGCGGCGGAGTTGGACTTCCATCTTTCGCTCGCGGGAGTACAGGAGAACATCACGGTTTCCAGCGAGCCGTCGGCGGTCGATACGCAATCCAGCGCTCTTTCTACCGTTCTCGATGAGCGGGCGCTGGCCGATCTTCCGCTGGATGGACGCCGTTTTTCCGATCTAGCGCTGCTGTCTCCGGGAGTGACCCAGGATCCTCGCAGCCTGACCTCGTCCACGAACGGGGATCTTTCTTTTGGCGGGATTCGCGGCTTCCAGAACAGCTTTCTGGTCGACGGCGGCGACTACAATAACGCATTTTTTGCGCAGGCTCGCGGACGCTATCGCGAACCTTACGCGTTTTCGACCGAAGTGGTGCAGGAGTTCCGGGTCTCGTCGAATTCCTACGGAGTCGAACTGGGTCGCGCTGGCGGGGCGGTGATCAATGTGGTGACGAAATCAGGCTCCAACCATTTGCATGGCACCAATTTTTATTACTTTCGCGACAGCGCGCTCGCGGCCAATGACCCTTTTCTCGCTTTTAAGCCGCATGACCGGCAGCAGCAATTTGGCGGCACTGTTGGGGGTCCGATCAAGCGGAATAAGGCTTTCTTTTTCGCCGGGTTCGACGGCCATATTTTCCACGATCCAAACGTGGTGGAATTCCTGAATGGAGGTTCACGGGTGGTTCCGCTGGCCAGCACGGGGCCGGAAACTCTGGGCGATTACGAGTCCACGGATGCGGCTCTGGTGTTTTCCGCAGCGGCGCAGCTGAGTTCGCTGGCGGGAGAATATCCCGCCGCGCAACTGGGCAATTCTTCTTATGGCAAACTCGATATCAATTTCACTCCCCGGGAGCAGCTTGCGCTGCGCGTGAATACGTCGCGTTATTGGGGGGCGAACAACGTGTTCATCGACCCCGCGAGCCCGGTGACCTATGACTCGATCGCCGATAACGGCGAGGAACAGGTTTCCACCGACACCGCGCAGATCTCGCTCACTTCCAGTTTTTCTTCGCGCTTCATCAGCCACATGCGGGCGCAGTTTTCCCGCGACCTGCAGCAGTCCTACAGCAATACCGGGAACGTGCAGGTGGAAATTCCCAACATTATCGGCGGCATCGGACGGTCCGATCTGTTGCCGCGCCAAACCCGCGAACACCGGCTGCAGCTTGCCGAGACGTTCAGCCTCGAAGGCCGGCGCAACTCGTGGAAGTTTGGCGGAGACGGGCTGCTGACCTGGATATACGATTTTTTTCCCAGCCAGCAAAGCGGCGAATATCTTTTTTATCCGATCAAGGTCGATCCGTTTACCTTTGTTCCCATGGAATCCGGACTCGAACTCACTCCTCTGCGCGCCTATGCCCATGAGGTTCCGCACTACTATCTGCAGAGCTTCGGCAACGCCACTTCACATCCCGACTCGAACGACTACGCGGCGTTCGCGCAAGATACGGTCCGCGCCACAACTCGCCTCGCCCTTAGTCTGGGCGTGCGCTGGGATTTGCAGACATTCACCACGGCGGGGCTGATTTCTAATCCGCTGTTTCCGCCCTCGGGCAAAGTTCCGTTCAATCCATACAACTTCGCTCCCCGCGTGGGACTGGCCTGGTCGATCGGCAACACGCGGCCGCTGGTGGTGCGTGCGGGATATGGGCTGTTCTACGTTCGCATTCCTCAGATTTACAACTCGGCCATCGCCACCGACAACGGCGTCAGCGACGCGCAGGTGTTTCTGAATAATACGAATTACTACGACCGTCAGGTTTTTCCCTCATATCCCAACCCTCTGGTGACGTGCACACTCACCGCTTCGCTGTGCGCGCTGCCCGCCGGATTTACCCAGGGCGTTACGGATGATGTTTCGGCATTCGCCTCCAATTTCGTCACGCCGCGGGTGCAGCAGACCAGCGTGACGCTGGAAAAAGAAGTTGCGGAACACTCGACCGTCGCCATCTCGTACCTTTATGTGCACGGCGAACATCTCATCCGCGCGCTCGATGTAAACCTGCCGCCGCCGGTGGCGCTGACTTACCCCATCTTCGATTCCACCGGTTCGATTTTTCAGGGCGGGTTTTATACCGTCGATTCCTTCGCTACCTGGCAGTTCACGCAGTCACCGACCTGCCCGTTCCCGCCATGCATCAACCCCCTGGGGCGGCCGATCGCGCAATTGGGGGCGATTGACGAATTCCAGAGCGCGGCATCCAGCGTGTACAACGGCGCCACATTGTCCATTAATCGGCGCGTGGCGCGCGGAAGTTACCTGCGGCTGGCTTACACTTTTGCCCACGCCATCGACGACGGCCAGGATGCGCTGGTGGCGGGCGAACCGGCCACGGTGCAGAACTCCTACAATCCCAGCGCCGAGCGTGGCCCCAGCGTCACCGATCAGCGCAATCGCTTCAGCGCGGCCTTCTCGGCCGAACCGCGTCCGTTTCATCGCGGGCATGAAGTTGCGGGACGGTTCTTCAATGACTGGAAGCTTTCCAGCGTAGTCACCATCGGCAGCGGACGCCCGGAAAACGCCACCGTGTCGGGCGACCCCAACCAGGATGGCAATGATCTCAACGACCGGCTGCCCGGCTATGGACGCAACGCCTTTACCGGACCTGACTATGCCACCACCGACCTGCGTCTTACCCGCAGAATTCGCTTCGGCGAAGCGTACAAGCTGGAGTTCATCGTGGAATCCTTCAATCTGCTGAACCGCGACAACCAGCGCGTGACCATAACCTCGGACGGCTTGACGACTAACGCGACTACATTTGTGCAGGACTCCACGACGGTGGGCATCGCGCAGTATCCCGCCTATTACCAGCAGCCGCAGAACTTTCTAAGACCCAATGCAGCTTATGCGCCGCGGCAGGTGCAGTTGGCTCTGAAGTTCATCTACTGAGCGGCGGGCAGATCAGGACGTTTGAATACAAACCGCAGCAGCAGGCTCAGAGAGGGACAGAATTTTATTCTGGAGGAAGTCTGAAGAAACTCACCGCAAACGGTGCGATTGTTTTTCGCTCCGAGCGATTCCAGCTGCGCTTGGATGCGAAGCGATAACGAAGCAGGGTCCAGATGGCCAGCCAACCATCGGAGTGACGAATCTTTTTCCCTTCACCCGCGGATCGCGGGGCGTAGGAAATGGGAACCTCGGCGATCTTCTCGCCCAGGCGGCAAAGCTTGGCGGTCACTTCAGGGCAGAACTCGAAGCGGCGGCAATCGAGACGAATCTGCGCAAGCGCGGACCGGCGAAAAACCTTGTAACACGTGGCTTCGTCATGAATGCCGGCCCCGTAAAGAAGGTTCGTGAGATGGGTGAGCAGTTTGGCGCCAAGAAAAAATCTCATCCCCCGTTCCGGGCGATCCGGCCTGACGCCGTAGACAACGTTAGCGCGACCTTCTTCGAGTGGCTTGAGCAATGCGGGATAATCCTGAGGATCGTATTCCAGATCGGAGTCCTGGATCAGGACGTATTCTCCTCGGGCGTAAGCGAGAGCCGTCCGTACGGCTGCTCCCTTGCCGAAATTCCGTTCGTGAAAAAGAATGGTGACATCGTCCATGGCGGGGAGCGACTGCAGCTTTTGGCGAGTGCCGTCGGTGGAACCGTCATCTACCAGAATGATTTCTTTCCTGGCGGGCGAGGCCTGGATGGCGCGCAGCAATTCCTCCACGTGAGCGGCCTCATTGTAGACGGGGACAATCACTGACACCCGTCCATTCCACTGGTCGTTCATGGTTTGTGAGTGCAGGTCCGTTGCAACCGCAACCGGCCTTTCGCTTATGGTTGAAACGCTCATTGCTTGAACCAGGGCTCAACGATGGAACTCGGGCAACGTACACGAACGTACACGATTGCAAAATTCTGAGAGCTCGCCTAACTTTTAGAATAGTATAGTCCTCGGGTTTTCGTCTTTTGCAATTCTCCGCATTTCTTTCACTCCTAGGATGATCCACTCAGCCCAGGCAAAAAGCGAAGATCAACCTGCAACGCCTCCAAGAGATCCCGGCACGCGTTTCACGAGAGTTCTTCCGATTCTGACATTGGCTGGCGGGATTGGAGCGCGGCTGTTTCAGGCCTGGGACTACTTTCTCAACCCCGACGAGGCTCTGCACAATCTGCTGGCCAGCCAGTCCTCGATCAGCCTAACGTACAAGGCGGCGCTCACCAACGCGCACCCGCCGCTGTTGATCCTCGTGCTCTACTACTGGCGGTCGCTGGGGCATTCCGAGCTGATGTTGCGCATGCCATCGGTTCTGGCGGGCACAGCTTGCTGCTGGATCGCCTATTGTTGGCTCAAACAGATTACGAATCGCTCAACAGCTTTGATCGGCCTGCTTCTGTTCGCATTTTCTCCCGCGCTGATCGAATTGTCGGCTGAGATCCGCCAATATGCCATTCTGCTGTTTTTTGTAGCCGGATGCCTTTATTGCTCTGAGCGAGCAATTCAAAAAAATTCTCCGGCATGGATGATTTTGTTTTCGCTGTCGCTCTATGGGGCGCTGCTCACGCACTATTCGGCTCTGCTCTTCGCTGGCACCATGGGACTTTATATGCTGGTGCGGCTGCGCCCGTATGCGAGGCGAGGGCGGCTGGTGGTGGTTTGGGGTGCGGGCCAGATCGGAGGAATAGCGATTGCGGCTTACTATCTGCTGACTCACGTCGCCCGGCTGCGCAAGAGCGGGATGGCGCAGCAGATCGCCGAAACCTGGCTCAGAAAGTCCACTTTCCATGCCGGAGACCATGTCGTGGTTTTTGCGGTGGCGCAGACGCTGCGCGTCTTCACCTATCTGCTCAGCCACGGACTGGTGGGGACGCTTGCGCTATTGGCTTTCCTTGCGGGCGCGGGTTGGCTGGTCAGGCTGAAGAAGCCGTTGGTTGAGAATGGCCCAACGCCGCGTGAACTTGCGTTGTTGCTTGGCCTTCCTTTCGCGTTGAATTGCGGTGCGGCTTTGGCGGGAGCTTATCCCTATGGGGGGACCAGGCACAGCGTGTTTCTGGCAATTTTCGCCTTGAGCGGCGCGGCCATCGGCCTCGCTCTATGGAGACCCGCGCGAGCGTGGATAAGGCTCGCGATCCTGCTGGCGATTCTTGCCGTGTGCAACTTTTTCCCTTCTCCGCCGCCACTCATCCGGCCGAGAAATCATCGCCGCATTTTAGTGGAAGAAGCGGCGGCTTCTTTAGAGCGATCCGCGCCGCCCGGTTCCCTTCTGCTCGCCGATTATGAGAGCGGATTGCTGATGGGGTATTACGTTTGCGGCCTTGGGGTCGTTCAGGTGTTTCCGCCATTTCAAGCGTTTGTGGAGAACGATTGCGGGGCTTACAAAGCCTTTACAGCGCGGCCTCAGGATTGGAAGTTCGAGTCGGACGATTTTCCGCGCCATCTGGCCAGTCTTTCGCGGAACTACAACCTCGCTCCGGGAACAAAAGTCTGGCTGTTTTATGCGGGCTGGATCACAGATTCCACGCGGGCGTTAATACCGCAGCTACAACGCTTCGGCTGTCCGGCGCCACAGCAGTTCGGGGAAAATATTTTGCTGTGCCAGATAGTCCTGGACTCGGACAAGACCCAACCGCAAGCGTCGATGCGGTAAAAACCTTGAGCACAAAAAAGCCTCCAACGCATTCTCTGCGCGGAGGCTTTTATTTTTGGCAAACGCCGTTTCGGCCAGCGCCTACTTTGGCTGATCCATGGTGATGCCCTGCGGATTGTTCGCCTGTTTCTCGGCTCGCGCCTTCTTTACGGCGAGGGTCTTATCCACCCAGTTGTCGGCGGTTTTCAGATCCTCGGCTCGCTGTGCGAGGTCGTCACACTCAACGTCGGCCCTTTCACGATACATCAGGTTCATGTAAGCCATTGCGTCGTCGTAGTCGGGGCGAAGTTCAATCGCCTTGTTAAGACTGTCGAGGCCCTCCTGAATGACAGGCATGTTCTTGGCCTTGAGCTCCATGCAGACTTTCATCTGATCTTTGTTCTTGGGATTCAGATGTTCTTCCGGCTTGAGCCCGAGCTTGGCGCGTTCTTCCATACGCGGCTGGTAGGAAGCCGTCCAATCGATCACCCCAATCGAGTAATACGGTTCGGGATCGTTGGGATCGGCGTCGGAAGCCATGCGGTAGTACTTTTTGGCCTCGTCGAACTTCTTCATATTCAGGTAAAGATAGGCGATGCCCTTGGCGGCGTTTACTCTCTGCTCGCGCGCGGGGTTGGAATCAAGGACCTTCTGATATTGCTCGATGGCCTGCTCCGCCATGTGAATATTGTCAGGGCTGTCGACGCCGGGAATGTACTGCTGCGCAAAGGCGGTGGCCAGATACATGCGCGCGTTGAGCAGGCTGGGATCCAGCCTGACTGATTCCTGAAAATGGTTGATCGCCTCTTCGTAGTGCGTGTTCTTGTAGGCTTCCACGCCCTTGTTCAGTTGGTCGCGGGCGCGCAACTTGCTACAGCCCGCGCAAGAGAAGAGTGCCAGCGCAACTACCGCCAGCGAGAGTAGCCGCTGATTCTTGTTCATTGCAGTATTAAGTCTCCCTATGCCACAGCATCCTAGGCCCAGTGAAGAAAATTAACAAGTGTGGGCTTCACGTGCGCGGAACCGGGCAGGGTTTGGGCAAACCTTTCCCGCGCCACGCCAATTTCGCGAAACTCGTTTCGCGAAATTCAAGGACACGACAATCCTGGACTTCAACCTGAACTTGGGAACTACATTGGAGCCCAGCCCTGATGGGTCCCAACCCGCGGCACTCTAGCCGCCAGCTTCGATCTTCGCGGTGATCAGTCCCACTTTATCGACACCGGCCGCGTGTGCAATGTCGATCACATTGGCCACGTCGGCAAAGGGAACCGCATCATCGCCCTTGACGAACATGACTTTTTCCTGGCGCAGCTTGTAAATGTCGGTAAGACGGCCCTGAAGATTATCCCAAGTCGCGTCTTCATTATTGATCTTGAGGCCCGGTTCCTGCCCTGCGCCGCGATCAGTCAACTGCACGACGATGGTGCGGTCCGGGGTGTTATTTTTCGGCGCATTGGGCGGAGGAGGCTGTGGAACCAGCGCGTCCAGACCTTTAGGCGTCAGAGGTGTGATCACCATGAAGATGATCAAGAGAACCAGCAACACATCAATGAGCGGTGTAACGTTAATGCTCGCGTTTTGGCCGCCGCTCGGGCCAACTGCCATTCCCATGGTAAATCTCCCTTATTGTCCACTCGCCGCAGGTGCCGGCGGTGGAGCATTTGGAGTTGTTTTTCGCTGATCGGTGAGCAGGCCCAGATCATCCACGCCCGCTGCCCGGACGGCATCGACTACCTGCACCACATTGCCATAGTGGGCGCGGGCGTCGGCCTTCACATAAACACGCTTGTCCTGCCGGTTGGCCAGACGGTCCTTGACCTTGGTGGTGAGATTGTCGATGGTGATTCTGTCGGTGCCGAAGAAGACATCGCCATTGCGCATAACCGAGACCAGCAAGGCGTCTTCTTTGTCCGCATCCGGCATCTGCTCCGGATTGTTGACCTTGGGCATGTCCACACTGATGCCCTTCTGCAACATGGGCGTGACCACCATGAAGATGATCAGCAGAACCAGCATCACGTCCACCATCGGAGTGACATTAATCTCGGAGCTAACCTTGGCTCCTTCGTTTCGCTTCGCTAATGCCATGGCTTGAAATCTCCATTTGGCAGCGGCCAGTTATCAGCGGCCAGTTGCCGGTAAACCTCGTGCAGCCTTCAAGAGAACTCGATCGCTTCCGCCTGAGCCGGAAGGCACGGCGCCGGATCTTGTTCCAGCGCCGGACAAGCAACTCATGCGAAAAGCGTACGCTGCCGGTTAGGACCGGCGAACGTCGCGCCGCTTCAGGAAGTAATCGATCAGTTCGCTCGACGAGTTGTCCATCTCCACGTCGAACGCTTCCACGCGGCCGGTCAGGTAGTTAAACATCATCACGGCGGGGATGGCGACCAGCAACCCGATGGCCGTGGTGACCAGCGCTTCCGCGATACCACCGGCGACGGCAGCCAGACCGGTAGCTTTGGAATTGTTGATGCCGATGAAGGCGTTCAGAATGCCCATCACCGTGCCGAACAATCCCACAAAGGGAGCGGTCGATCCGATGGTGGCCAGGCCGCCGAGTCCGCGCTTCAGTTCAGCGTGGACGATGGCTTCGGTGCGCTCCAGAGCGCGCTTGGAAGCTTCGATGGTCTCGCCGGGGATGGCGCCGGGGCTATCCTGGTGGGCCTTGAATTCCATCAAGCCGGCGGTGACGACCTTGGCCAGATGGCTCTTCTTGTTGCGCTCGGCGACTTTAATAGCTTCGTCGATACGGCCATCGCGCAGAGCGCCGGCGACCGCGGGCGCAAAGGCGCGCGATTGCTTGCGGGCTGCATTGTAGGCCAGCCAGCGATCGATCATCACGCCGATGGACCAGCCTGACATGATAAACAGAATGAAGACGACGGTTCGGGCAACCCATCCCATAGCCTTCCACAGGCCGAGCGGGTCGGTAGCCATGCCGCCGCCTTCCTGGATGACCCAGGCGGCTGCGACCGGAATGTGATGGAAAACAGCTGCTGCGTGAACGGATAACATGAGTTGCTTTGCCTCCTCGAAACTTCGGATTCGTTCTACGAACCTGACGCACTGATCGAATGCATTAACTACGATGCGCGTTATCGTTCCCGCGCAACCATGCGAACTACACGCTTCGCTTTTCTCTGCTGCGGTACCCTGGAAAGTCAAGGTAAGGCGACCGCGAACGAGCGCTTGAAAAATCGCTCCCAGGCCACCGATTTAGGTGGGACGGGGGAGGGTAGAAGCATACTCCTATATACCGTGTTCGTGGCAAACCAAACTAATCCGGTTTCTTAGCCTCCAGCCAGCGTGAAGTTCACCTGCACCGTGGTTTCCACCTCGACCGGCTCGCCATTGAGCAAGTAAGGCTTGTACTTCCACTGCTTCACGGCTTCAATCGCAGCCGGAGCCAGCATTGGATGCCCACTGATCAAGCGAAGGTTTTGTATGTCCCCGGTTTTGCTGATTTCCGCCTGAAGAATCACCGTTCCCTGAATGCGCGCCTGGCGCGCCAGCGGCGGATATGAGGGATTTACCCGGCGAACTAAGAGTCCCGTAGAGACGCCTGACGAAACGCGCACGCGCTGGGGAGTCGCCACTTTGGGCACGGCCATTGGCGTGGAACTGACGATGCCGCCGATGATGCCGCCCATCTGGCCTCCCGGCACTCCACCGGGAACGCCTCCAACAACGCCAGCCGCAGCCATGGTCGGCGGAGGAGCTTCGTCCTCTTTGATCATCTCAATTTTTTTGGGGATCTTGGTCGGCGTGCGGAGTTCGCCATTGACGATGTCGGTTTGAATCTGCTTCACCACGTGCACCGGAGCCGCTGCAGGGGGCGGTGGCGGCGGGGGTGGCGGCGGCGCAACCAGGAAAGTCATGAGCTGCGTCTTGGGCAGCGCTTCGGTAAAGATCAGCGGAATCAGAACCATGATGCCGATGATCACGATCTGAATGCCAAACGAGAGCATGGAAGTCCATCCCCGCTTGGTTTTCAGTTTGCCACCCGATTCGATAAGGCTGTCTTCAAACATAAGGCTCCTTCCCTGCATCCGAACATCGGACCCTTACAGACATTGGACACCGGCTGCCGTCCCTTTGCTCCCAAAACCTGCAGCCAGCCAGGAATCCCAAATTGGGCCTTTTCGGCGTTTCCGGCGACAAACACATGTCAGACCGCTAACGCACGCCAGACAGTTAACATTGCTCCAAGCGCGCCAGCAATACAGTCTTTTACTTGGCCACGCTACTTGGCCACGCTACTTGGCCCGGCCGGCCGGCATAGCCACTGCGCGCTTGCCCTTCTTAATCCGCCAATCCTGATATGCCACCAGAATGGGCGCGGCAATGGCGATGGAGGAATACGTTCCAATCAGAATGCCGATGACCAGGGCCATGCTGAATCCACGCAGCACCTCGCCGCCGAACAAAAACAGAGCAAGTACGGTAAGGAAAGTCAGGCCCGCTGTCAAGATGGTTCGACTTAATGTTTGATTAATACTGCGGTTGACGATATCCGACAGCTTTTCCCGCCGCATAAGCTTAATGTTTTCCCGGATGCGGTCAAATACCACGATCGTGTCGTTATTGGAGTAACCAATCAAAGTGAGAATGGCGGCGATCACGGTCAGGGAAATATCGGTCTTGGTCAGAGAAAACGCACCCACGGTAATTAGAGTGTCGTGAAATACGGTTACCACGGCGGCCACGCCGTAAATCCACTCGAAGCGGAAGCCTAAATAGACCAACATGCCGGCCAGCGAATAAACCGTGGCCAGAATGGCCTGCTTGCGCAACTGGGCGCCGACCTGCGGACCAACGATTTCCACGTTACGCACGCCAAAGTCGGAGACGAAGAAGCCGTCCGATAAAGAAGCCAACACGGAAGGATCGGCGTGGCCCTTTAATTCGTCGATCGAACTCAGCACCCCGCCCTGTTCTTTATCGCGAAAATTAACGATGTCCTGCGCCTGCGCGCCATATTTCTGATCCGCATCGGAGCCCAGGTGCATCGGGTCTTTATCCATCAGATAGTTCTTGATGGCCAAAGAGCTGGCGTTGTTCAAATCCTGTTTGCCGGGAGGAGCGTTGGTCTCGAGGGCGCCGATAATCTTGGTCTTGCCCCGATCCAGTGCCTGCTCGGAGGTCTCCCGGATGTCGAGATCGACCAGGACTTCATTATTGCCGGCCGGCCCGAAGCGCTCAATCCGAGCCTCGTGCAAACCCGCGCGATCCATGGCCCGGCGTACGGCGTTGTCGTTGACCGGGTGCGAAAATTTCACCTCGACCAATGTGCCGCCGCGGAAGTCCACGCCCAGCGGTATGCCGTGCCAAAAAAGCATGGAAAGAATGCCGGCCACGCTGAAGACCAGCGAAAACGAGAGAAAATACCACTTCTTCCCGAGGAAATCGATATTTGGATTACGGAAAAACTCCACCGAGTTGTGCCTCTAATCTTTCTATGAAAGATGATTTTGCAAATTAGGTAATTGGGAAATTTTGTAATTGAGTAATTGAAACCTCAAGCTACGCCAATATGTTCTCAATTTCTCAATTGCTCAATCCCTCAATTGCCCAATTTCTTAAATGCTTAACGCTTCGCCGCGCTGCTTGCGGTTCAGCACGACATCGAAGATCACCCGCGAAACAAAGACCGCCGTGAACAGGTTCGCCAGCAAGCCAAAAGTCAGCGTGGTCGCGAATCCCTTCACCGGCCCTGTGCCGAAGATAAACAAGATGGCCGCGGAAACAATCGTGGTCACGTGAGTATCGACGATGGTGATCCAGGCGTGGCTGAAGCCCTGATCCACGGCCGAAGGCGGCGTCTTGCCATTACGCAATTCTTCGCGGATACGCTCGAAAATCAGCACGTTGGAGTCGACGCCCATGCCGACCGTAAGGATGACTCCGGCGATTCCCGGCAGAGTCAACACCGCGTCGAAGTAGCCCATGAATCCCAACAGGATGACGAGGTTCAACAGCAAAGCCACGTCGGCGTTAATGCCGGCTCCGCGATAGTAAACCAGCATAAAGATCAGCACAGCCAACATGCCAATAACGGCGGCACGAATGCCGGCACGAATCGAATCGGCGCCCAGCGACGGCCCAATCGTCCGCTCTTCCAGATACTTGATACCTGCCGGCAAAGCGCCGGAGCGCAGGATCATGGAAAGATCCTTGGCCTGCTGCTCGCTCATGTGGCCGCCGCTGATCGAACCCTGGTCGCGGATCGGTTCCTTGATGTTAGCCACTTCCTGGACTTTGTTGTCGAGAACGACGGCGAGACTTTCACCGACGTGGGCGCTGGTGAAGTTGAAGAACCGCTGGCCCCCTTCGCCGGTCAAGGTGAAGGTCACTTCAGGCTGGCCATTCTGATCGGTATTGGGTTGCGCGTCGCGCAAATCTTTACCGCTCACCGCCGAGGAGCGCGAAACCACATACCAGGACTGGACATCGCTTCCCGGCTCCGCATGTCCGGGCAGCAGCATGGAATCTGGAGGAAGAAGTCCGTTGGGCTGGGCTTGCATGGCCGCGCCCTCGCTGGCATAAGGGCCGCCGAGTTCCTGCTTGATTTCCAGCATGGCGGTGGACTGCATAATGTCTTTCACGCGCGCGGGATCGTCCACGTCCGGCAGTTGCACGAGAATTTGATACTGGCCGAGGCCGTGCTCCTGAATCGTCGGCTCAGTCACGCCCAGAGCATCGATGCGATTGCGAATCGTCTCAATGGCCTGAGTGACGGCCTTGTTCTTGAGATCGGCCAGCATCGTAGGCTTCATAGCCATATTCCAGCTGTCATTTGCGCCGGAAGTGATGTCGTATTCGGGCAGTTGGTCTTGCACGATGCTCAACAAATCGCTGCGCGCGGCCGGTGGGATGCCCTTCAGTACGATGTGGTCGGGGTTGTTCGTAGGATCGGGCTGAGAAATATCGGTCCAGTTAATCTTGCGGCTGCGCAGTTGTTCTTTCAGGACTTCAATGGCATTCTGCGCGTCAACATTCACCGCGTCGTTCACCTGAACCTGGAGGATGAGGTGCGTTCCCCCGCGCAGATCGAGGCCCAAATGGATGCGGCTGGTCATTGCCTTGAGCAATCCCTGCCCGGAAAAACTGTTGGGGATGCCGAAAATTCCGAACAGAAAAACCAGCAGTATGGCGATGATGGCGATCGACTTGTAGAGAAGATTCTTAGTCATGACAAATTATTCCCAAAATTAATTACGGATTATTTCTTTGCCGCTTCTTCCTCAGGCGTAGTCACGGTGACCACCGAAGCCTTGGTCACCTCCAGGCGCAAATTGTCAGGCGGGACGCGCAGGTGGACGGCATCTTCCTTCAAAGCAATGATAGTCCCGCGCAGCCCTCCGCTGGTGACAACCTTATCTCCCGTCTTGAGCGCATCCAGCATGGCCTGCCATTTTTTCTGGCGGCGCTGCTGGGGGAGAATCAAAAGAAAATAGAAAATGCCGAAGATGAAAATGAGCGGCGCAATGCCGAGCCATCCCATCGAACCGCCGCCGAATTGCAATGCCGCAAAATGTGCCATGTTCAAGAGGTCTGAGCGGACGAATCCGCAAAAAGCCTACGCGCCGACCGGCGCCGCGAGTCGTTATTCGCCGTCGTTAAAATCACCACCGGGGTTTGAATCGACTTCGGCCGGGCGCCTTCTACTTTCAGGCTTAATTCCGGGGAGACCTACGATTCCGGTCGAGATTAGAGGCCAGTCGGAAAACGAGACTCTTCCCCAAGTCGAATAGAATGCCGCACCCGCCGCATAGTGTCAAGGTAGAAACTCAGGTTGTGGATGGTATTCAAGACCTGCGCCAGAACTTCATTGGCTGCATAGAGATGCCGCAGATAAGCGCGGGAGTAGCGGCGGCAGACGCGGCAGGCGCAATTTGGGTCGAGCGGGTTTTCGTCCTTGACATAACGAGCCTGCTTGATGGAGACCTTGCCCGCTGAAGTAAACAGCAGCCCGTGGCGCGCGGCGCGTGTGGGCAACACGCAATCCATCATATCGACGCCGAGGTTGGCATATTCGACGATCTCTTCGGGCGTGCCCACGCCCATGAGGTAGCGAGGCTTATCCGAGGGAAGATGCTGCAAGGTGCTTTCGACGACTTCGCGGGTTAGTTGGCGCGGTTCGCCGACGCTGAGACCGCCGATGGCATAGCCGGGAAAGCCGATTTCAACGGTCCGCTCCGCGGATTCTTTTCTTAAGGCACGATCCATTCCACCCTGCACGATGCCGAAGAGAGACTGTCTCTGCCCCGGAAGCGGCAAGTTCCATGTGGGGACAGCCGCCCGCAGCTGTCCGGCTGTGGATGCAGCGGCGGAGCTTCGCTCCGCCGGACAGCCGAGGGCGGCTGTCCCCACATGAGCATCGCTAGTTCCATCAGCGTTGCTCCCCCACGGCACTTCCTGCTTATGCTCCTCAAAATACTTCTTGCTGCGCTCCGCCCAGCGCAGCGTCATCTGCAAGGAAGCTCTGGTCCTTTCCTCACTCGCCGGGTGTTCTGTGCATTCGTCAAACGCCATAATGATGTCGGCGCCCAGGGCGATTTGCACCTGCATGGAATTTTCCGGGCTGAAGAAATGCGATGAACCGTCGAGGTGCGAACGAAACGTGACGCCCTCTTCATTCACCTTGCGAAGCTCGTTCAAACTGAAAACCTGAAAGCCGCCGGAATCGGTGAGAATGCCGCGCGGCCACGCCATGAATTTGTGCAGGCCGCCGAGACCGCGGATGACCTCAACTCCGGGGCGAAGATACAGATGATAGGTGTTGCCCAGAAGGATCTGCACCCCGAGTTCTTCCAGAAGATCCTGCGAAATCCCTTTCACGGAGGCGACCGTGCCCACCGGCATGAACACTGGCGTTTCGATTTCGCCATGAGGCGTAATTAAGCGTCCGGCACGGGCTGGGCCGTTTCTTGCCTCAATCTGGAATTGCAGGGACATTGATTTTCGAGGATAGCAGGAGAATTGGGAACTCAGCGGACGGCATCAGCATTCAGCTACTCGCGCTGCTCAGCCCCTAGGTTCAGCTCAATTATTTCCGCCTGCGCGTGACCATTTTGTATCGTGAGACGTCCCACGCTGATCGGCAATTTGAATCGCCTCGGTCCCGCGCTGCCGGGATTGAAGTACAGCACTCCGCCACGCCTTTCGCATTTCGCCATATGGCTGTGCCCGCTAATCACAACGTGAAATCCAGCAGCCTCGGCCTTGAGATCGAGTTGCGCCAAGTCATGCAGCAGGTAAATCGAGACGCCTTCTAACTCGACAACTTCAGTCTCGGGCAGCTTTCGCGACCATGCTTCTTTATCGACATTTCCGCGTACGGCGGTGACTGGCGCAATGGCCTCGAGTTTTGTCAGAATCTCCGCAGAGCCAATGTCGCCCGCGTGAATGATCCGCTCCGAACCTTGCAGCGCCGCCAAAGCCTCAGGGCGCAACAGGCCGTGCGTGTCGGAAATGACTCCGATGAGAATGCGCTTTGCGGTTTTCAGCCTTCGCTCCGAGCCGACATCTTTTCCACAAACTTGCTCACATTCACAGCGGCGCGTTTTACGGTACCCCGGCCAATCTCCCGAGCATCGTCGCGTGCGGTCACGAGCAGAGTGTAGAAACGGCCATCGAAAGATTCCAATACTGCTTCGGCACGGATGCGTGCGCCGACGCCGCTGGCGGCGCGATGCTCGATGTTGATCGCCGCCCCGACCGTGATTTCGCCGCTCTCGCAGTAAGGCTGCAGCGCGTGAAAGGCGGCCGTTTCCATCAGGCGGATCATGTCTGGAGTGGAATAAACCGGGGGCAGTTCGGGATGATGAGCGGTCAGCGTGTGCTTGAATTCGACGGTTTCACTCGCTTCGCCGCGCGCGCCGATGGGAATTGGTTTCGCCACGTTCCTCACTTTGACTCTCTGTCACACAAACACCACGGGCCAACGAATCCTAGACAATCGTTGGCCCGTTGCGAACAGAAACGTCAACGCCACTATGCGGCCGCCAACGCCCCGCGCTTCGCTTCAATTCCATCCAGAGCGCGCCACAGCATTTTAGCCGCACTCTCGGCTGCATCCAGCGCCCTCTCAGCCGTTTCCGGATTCGCTGCTACTCTCTTTTCCAATTGCTTGCGCCAGACGTTGGAGTGATAAATGTCGGCGGTGGCATGAACGGTGAAGTAGGCGCAGGTCTTGTCGTCAGCGCCGTATTTGCTACGCAATCCGCGTTCTTTCTCCCTGGCGATGCGCGGCACCTGCGACTCGTAGGCGTAAAATGCTGCGAGCGCTTCTCCGGGCATGCCGTCGCTGGCGAGCTGGTGAAAGAAGTGAACCAGTTGACGAATTTCCGGAACCTGCCGGTGCCAGTGAAAGTCGCGCCTCGATCCCATACCCTCGGCGAAATCCAGCCACAGTTCCGAGTGAGGCACGCCGTCATTCCCGGCCGCATCCATGCCCTTTTCATCGCACATATTGGCCAGCACCGCACGCCGCAGTTCACCTTCCTCCAGCCGCATAGCCAGTTGTGCCAGATAACAAGGAAAGGCTTCCACGTGCTGGTAATAATCGCGGGCGTATTCGCAGAGATCGGCGCGGGTCAACTCGCCCGCCGCCCAAGCCTGGTAGAACGGGTGAGACAGCAAATCGTACTTGGCGATGCGAGCCTCTAATTGCTCGAAGAAGACGGCGGTATCCATAAAACCTCCAGGCTAAATTATGACCCTTCACTATATGGCCGCATCGCGTGGCCAGCAAGTGAGCGGGATCACAAGTCGCCACAAGTTGTTAGAATGAAAGCGGAAATATAGGCGCGCCCAATCTGAATGCCGCAATTTACCGAACAGTTCGACGTAGTCGTGGTTGGCGCCGGACACGCCGGATGCGAGGCGGCGATGGCTGCAGCCCGCATGGGACTGCGCACCGCGCTCTATACACTCAATGTCGATCTGATTGCGCAAATGTCCTGCAACCCGGCCGTCGGCGGCATTGCCAAAGGCCATTTGGTGCGCGAAGTCGATGCTCTTGGCGGCATCATGGGCGAAGTTACGGATGCAGTCGGAATACAGTTTCGCCTGCTGAATCTGTCACGCGGTCCGGCGGTGTGGTCCCCGCGCGCGCAGTGCGACAAGCAAGCGTATCGCCTGAAGATGCGCGAGGTGTTGGAGTCGCAGGCGAATCTGAAGATCAAGCAGGCGGAGGTTGAGTCGTTGGTCATTGCTCGTTCGTCGTTGGCCGAAGGCCAAGGTGGAACCGCTTTTGCCAACGACCAACGACCAACGACTAACGACCGCAGCAAAGTTCTCGGGATCAAACTCCGCGACGGCCGAACCGTCGGCGCGCAGGCCGTCATTATCACTACCGGAACATTTCTAAATGGACTGATTCATTGCGGCGAACAGCAGTATGCTGCGGGACGCTCGGGCGAGCCTGCCGCCGTCCTGCTCGGCGAGGCGCTGAAGAAGCTGGGGCTGCGCGGCTGCCGGCTTAAGACTGGCACGCCTCCGCGGCTTGATGGACGCAGCATCGACTGGTCGCGCTTTACCGTGCAGCCCGGTGACGCCGATCCTACACCGTTCAGCTTCCGCACTCGCCGGGTTGCGCATCACGATTCGCAAGTGCCCTGCTACATCGCCTGGACCACGGCAGAAACACAGCGCATCATCCGCGAGAACGTTCACCGCTCACCCATGTACAGCGGGCAGATTCAATCGATCGGGCCGCGCTATTGCCCGTCGATTGAAGACAAGATCGTGAAGTTTCCCGACAAGGAGACGCACCAGCTTTTTCTTGAACCCGAGGGCCTGAACACGCACGAGATTTATGTGAACGGGTTGAGCACTTCCCTGCCGGTGGAAGTGCAGCTGGCGGTGTTGAAGTCGATTCCGGGGCTGGAAAACGCTGAGATGCTGCGTCCGGGCTACGCCATCGAATACGACTCGATCGATCCCACGGAGCTGGAGCGCACGCTCGAAACCAAGAAGATCAAGCATCTGTTTCTTGCGGGACAGATCAATGGGACTTCGGGTTACGAAGAAGCTGCATGCCAGGGATTAATGGCGGGCATCAATGCCGGATTGCAGGTGAAGAATGAAGCGCCGCTCATTCTCGACCGCACCGAGGCCTACACCGCGATTCTCATTGACGATTTGATTTCCAAGGGAACGAACGAACCCTATCGCATGTTCACTTCGCGGGCGGAGTTCCGCCTGCACCTGCGGATCGACAACGCCGACCGCCGACTGACGCCGCATGGACGCCGCGTGGGATTGATTTCCGACGAAGCGTGGGCGGATTTTCTGGCGAAGCAGGAGCGACTGGAAAATCTGAAGCATCTGCTGGAAAAGACTCGAATCACAGCCGCGATGCTGGCGAGAATCGAGTCGCCGGAGGGAGATAGGAATCATGTGGGGACAGCCGCCCTCGGCTGTCCAGCCGAGCGAAGCTTGGCCGGGTTTTCTGCGGTAGCCGGCACAACTCTGGCTCAACTCCTCAAGCGCCCCGAAATCACAATCGAGCGGCTGGTCCCAATTCTCCAAAATATAGATGCCGCATTCTTTGATCGAGAAGAAATCCGTGAATATCCGCGCAGATCCGTGGCCAATCTTTCTTCCGAGCTCCGCAACGAACTCAAAACTGTAGAAACGGAAATAAAGTATGCGGGCTATCTGTTGCAGCAGCAAAGAGCGATGGAGCGATTGAAGAAATCCGAGGAGCACTCCATTCCCGGCTGGTTCGATTACCGCAGCGTCAGCGGGCTTTCGCGCGAGATGCAGGAGAAGTTGAGCAAAGTGCAGCCGCGCACGCTGGGGCAGGCGTCGCGTATTCCGGGTGTAACTCCGGCGGCGGTGTCGCTGGTTCACGTCTTCATTGAGATTCAGGGACGCCGTCGCGAACAGGCCGCCGCGATTTAGAGAGCGTGCGCCTCGAAATTAACATGGCTTTAACAATTCAGCCCGCTCGCCGGAGTTAGTATCGTGCCCATGGCGCAGGATGTCCTTACAATTGACGACCGGCCCGGAACGCAGCCCGGACAGCGCGTTCTCGGCCTTAACGGTCCGCTAGTATTAGCTACCGTTTTCGACTTTCAGAAGACCGTGCGCGCGGATGAATCCCGTTCGCTCATCATCGACTTTGCGAACGTTCCTTATGTCGATTCGGCAGGAATTGGCGCGCTGGTGGGAGCATATGTGACGCGGCAAAACAGCAAACGCAATTTGGCGCTAGTGGCGGTGAGCGACCGCATTCACAACGCCCTCAAGGTAACGCACGTCGACCAGTTCTTCCGCTTCTTCGATTCCGTGGATGATGCGGAAGACGCGACGGCGGCTTGAGTTCGCAGCCTCCAGAATCCAGAAAAATCTCTCGACCACGAAGGGATCGAGGGTTCATGAAGGAAAATGAACTCAGCCTTTGTGATCCTAATGTCCTCAGCGATTAGGCTATATCTGCCGTCGCGTTGGGTGGCTTTTGCGATCCTCCTAACATGAATTTCCCGGCGTATGCCCCCTTCGATCGACCAAACGATCGGCCACTGGTTGCGGCGGAGAAGGGATTGAACTCCTTTACGGTTAGTGGATCGAGTTCCAGAATGGACGTATGAAGATTACTGCCAACGTGCACCGGCGAGAGGCAGATGAGCCGTCGCCATCTGATAGACGACAACGCCAGGGAAAACAAATCCGCGCGCGGATCGAGCGGTTCCCCGCGCGTCTCCTCCGGGGACATGTAGGAATTTGTTCCCGTCGTCGCTACGGGACTGGTGAGCTGTAAGGGCGAATCCACCGTCGCCCTGCCGGGACAAAAGTAAAGGCGGCCATCGCTGGCCGCCTTTTCGAATTCTGTTGGGAAAGTGGTTTTAGGCAGACTTGACGTTCTCCGCTTGCCAGCCCTTGGGGCCTTTGACAACGTCGAATTGCACTTGCTGACCTTCCTGCAGGCTGCGGAAGCCGCTGGCCTGGATGGCGGAGAAATGCACGAATACATCTTCGCCGTTTTGGCGGCTGATGAATCCGTAGCCTTTTGCGTCGTTAAACCACTTTACTGTTCCTGTTTCCATGTTGATACTATGTTCCTTTTCTTTGATGTTGCGCTGAAGCTTTCAAGGATTCTTCTGCAGGCAGGTCACGCGCTGGGTTGAGCGGAGAAACTGATTACTGCGAAGCAAGCTCTAAAGATCAAACGCGCTTCGATTCTACTAAAATTGCACCGATAAAGCTACATATTTCCTGCGCCCGGTATTTAAGTTATTGCAAAACAGGGGGTTAAACCAACTAACTTCCGATGGTAGCCGGTGGTCATTTGCATCTTGAGGGCGAAAAGCGGCATCATCTATCTCATGCGAATGCGCGCCCTTCTTGTTGCTTTCCTTCTTACCGCCGTGGCTTGGGCGGGCATTGTCGAAGATGTTCGCGGAGCTTTGAACGATAACAGCTTTATCGCCGCGCAAATGTTTCTCAAGAGCTACCGCGCAAAGAACGGAGTTACGCCGGAATATATCGAAGCTTATTCGTGGCAGGCGCGGGCGGCACTTTCGAACGCGGATTACGATCAGGCGGATAAATTCGCCAAAGACACTGAGGCGCTGGTCGCCGAGCGGCTTAAGACTCACAAACTCGACGAAGAAACCCATCTTCCTTTGGCGCTGGGTGCGGCACTGGAAGTTGAATCGCAGGTTCTCGTGGCCCGTAAAGAGCAACCGCAGGCGGTCGCTTTACTGAAAACTGCGATACAGAAGTATGGATCGACTTCCATTGAAGAGCGGCTGCAAAAAAATCTGAACCTGATCGCTCTGGATGGAAAGCCGGCTCCGGCGTTGAAGTTCGACGAATTCCTGGGAGCCAAGCCGCCAGTGCTGGCGCAGCTCAAAGGTTCGCCGGTTCTGCTTTTCTTCTGGGCTCACTGGTGCGGCGACTGCAAGGCCGAAGCCCCGATCATTACTCAACTGCGCACCGAATTTGCTCCGAAGGGTTTGACCGTGGTTGGACCCACGCGCCTCTATGGATACACGGCGCAGGTCGAAAACGCCGCGGCGAAAGATGAGTTGGCCTACATCGATGTGGTTCGCAAACATTTTTACAGCGGACTGCTCGACATGCCCGTGCCCATCAGCAAACATAACTTCGATGTCTACGGCGCGTCGACAACTCCGACGCTGGTGCTGCTGGATCGCGAAGGCAAAGTTGCGATGTACCATCCTGGGGCATTGTCGTATGACGACCTGCGGGAGCAGATTGAGAAGGTTGTGGCTCAGTAAAAACCGGCTTCGGACTTCGGGCTTCCGCCAAAGGACTTCCCTACCCTTGGACCTCACTTAGCTTTCCCGTCTTTACGTCATAGACAAATCCGCGCACCGGAATGTGCTTCGGAATCCACGGGTGCGACCTCACCCGTAGTACCTGCCGCCGCAGATTTTCTTCCAGATCGTCGAAGCCGTAAAAGTGCGCCGGCTCGCTGGCCACGACTCCCATCTTGTTGCTGAGGCGCGACCGCAGCTCGTGCTCCTGCACTTTCATCAATCCGCAGTCGGTATGGTTAATGATGATGAACTCCTGCGTGTCGAGCAGGTGATGGGAGACGATCAGCGAGCGCAAGGCGTCGTCAGTGGCGATTCCGCCTGCGTTGCGGATCATGTGAGCGTCTCCGGGCTTTAATCCCAGGCAGCGCTCAAACAGAATCCTGGAATCCATGCAGGCCAGCACGGCCACACGCCGCCTGGGCTGGACAGCTAAATCCCCCAGGTTAAAGCTTTTGACAAATTGCTCGTTGGTTCTCAACAGCTCATCGGCGACGGACAATGTTTTTATCTCCTTGCGGTTCCCGCAACCAAAGCGGAAACGTTCCAGGGCCTTTGAGGCGGCTGGTCGTTCTCCAGTTTACTAGCTACAATCGGCCCGTGAATCTTGACGACACCATTGTTGCCGTTGCGACGGCTCCGGGGCGCGGCGGCATTGGCGTGGTGCGGCTTGCCGGCCTGCAAGCGCGGGACATTGCCTTGCCGATGTTGTTGTTGAAGCATGAACTGAAGCCAGGACGGGCCGTTTTCGGGGAACTAATTGAGCCAGAACCCGAAGTAAAGGGGACGGAGCAGGTCGAAGTCCCCACTTCTCGCGCAAAAAACGCGCGAGAAATGGGGCACCCTGATTTTTTAAGCCAGGCGGGGAAGATCGACGAAGTCGTAGTCACCTACTTCGCCAAGCCGCATTCTTATACCACCGACGACATCATCGAAATTTCCGCGCACGGGTCGCCCGTGGTTTTGCGGCACATCGTCGAACTCTGCGTCGCCTCCGGAGCGCGGCTGGCCGAACCGGGAGAGTTCACCATGCGCGCCTTCCTCAATGGACGCATCGATCTCACCCAGGCCGAAGCCGTCCGCGACCTCATCGACTCACAAACTTTGTATCAGGCAAAAGTTGCGGCGCAGCAGCTGGAAGGCGCGCTATCCAAGCGCCTTCAGCCCATCAAACAAAAGTTGGTCGAGCTGATTGCGCTGCTGGAAGCCGGAATCGACTTCGCCGAAGATGACGTGGCCATAATGCTGGACACCGTGATCCTGGAACGCATCGCCGCAGTCCGCGCCCCGTTGGAAGCCCTCGCCACCACTTTCGCCTATGGAAAAATCGTGCATGAAGGCCTAACGCTGGCGATCGTGGGCCGGCCCAACGTCGGCAAATCAAGTCTGTTCAATTGCCTGGTGGAGCGGGAACGCGCCATCGTCACGGCAACTCCCGGAACCACGCGCGATCTGGTCAGCGAAACCGTAGCCATCGGCGGAATTCCGGTCAAGCTCGTGGATACGGCGGGCATTCGTCAAGCTCTGGACGAAGCCGAATCCATCGGCATCCGCAAATCGCTGGAAGCTTTGGCTGAAGCCGACTTGGTGCTGGTGGTAGTCGATGCCTCGCGACCCATCACTGCCGAAGACGAAGAGTTGCTGCGAAATGCGGAGACGCGGCCGACGATTGCCGTGGCGAATAAAAGCGATTTGAAATTTGACGGCGCGGAATCTGGCCTGGTCGTTGAAGAACGATGGAAACATGTCGCGCGAATCCATACCTCAGCGCTCAGCGGGAAAGGTATCCCCGAGTTGCGCGCTGAGATCCTGCGCCACATTGGCGGAGAGAGCGGCACGCAAGCTGAGACTGGGTTCCTGACCAACGTCCGCCACCAGGGATTGGTTCAAGATTCACTCGCAGGTCTGGAACAGGGCAGAAAAGCCGTCGCCGGAAAAGTTCCGCACGAAATGTTGCTACTCGATCTCTACAGTGCATTGCGTCCGCTGGATGCGATCACCGGCGCGACGACGACGGACGACATACTCAACTTGATCTTCAGCACATTCTGCATCGGAAAGTAGGCGGCATGAGGCAGCTAAAGGACGGCCTTGATTAACTCTGATGAGCCTTGCTTTGCCGGTTCCAACGTTTCCTTCGGAGCGCCGATCTCTAAAGGTTGTTCCGGGATGGTTACGCAATCCCGCCCAGCCGACTTTGACTTATAAAGGGACTGATCCGCCATTCTGAGCAGGTCGCCGGAATTTGAGCCGTGCTCGGGAAAGGTAGCCACTCCGACTGAGAGCGTAATTACGGCGAGGCTTACGCCCCTGTATTGCAGCCCCAGTTTCTTGACTTCAGCCCGCAGCGAATTCGCCCGTGCGGCGGCATGCTGTGCGAGCGATTCCGGCAAGATAACGGCGAACTCTTCGCCACCACAACGGCAAGGGACGTCATCCCCGCGGAAAAACCGCTGCAGCAGATCGGCGACGGACTGAAGGACGAAATCACCCGCATCATGACCGAAGGTGTCGTTAAATCGCTTGAAGTGATCGATATCGAGGAAAAGTATGGAAAGGGGGTGGTTCTTGCGTTTGGCTCGCACTAATTCGCGGTCGAGAGATTCCTCCATGAAGCGGCGGTTAAACAATCCGGTGAGCGGATCGCGAATCGACTGATCATGCAGCTTTTCGCGCAACTTGAGGCTGGCGATCGAAAGGGCGATTTGGCCCGCTACGGTGGCTCCCAACCGCTGTTGGGCAGAGCGCTGGCCCAGTGATTCTTCTTTGTCACCCGCGAACTCAAGATGAAGAATACCGAGGGTTTCTCCCTGGCCCACCATCGGAAGGCAGAGGTGTTTGGCCGCCGGGGCCTCGCTCAGGTGTGTGCAAACTGGACCACCCGCATCGTCGCTCCAGTGGGGTTGACCGCGGCGCAGAGCCCAGCACGCTTCGGGCTCAAATACCGGCTGCGGGGCTTTGGGATTTCCCCACGACGCTGCCATCTCGACCAGGTTGCGGGATGCCCGAAACGTATACAAGGTTCCAGACTTGGCTGCGGGGAAGAGCGCGCGGGCGCTTCGGTCAACTACACTAAATGCTTCCTTGCTCGTCCTGCAACACTCCAGCAGGCCAACCATCTCATTGAGCAGCATCATTTGGTCCGTCTGCAGTTCCAATTCCTTCACCAGGCGATTGAGAGATTCAGCGTGCTGACGTTCCGCAACAGAGGCCCGGACCTGCTCGGAAATATCTCGACAAATGGCGTATGCGCCTCGAACCAGCCCATCGACCACCAGGGGAACAGCTTGCATGTCCAGATCGATAGTCTGTCCGTCCTTACGCCGGATGCGCATGGTGTGCTGGAGAGCCTTCCCGGCAATCACTGGAGCGGACCATGGAACAGTCTCTTCTGAAGAATCGCTTAGCATTAAGAGCGAGTCCAGGTTGCTGCCGACAAGTTCACTTTGCTCGTACGGAAATAGCTTCGTGAAAGCTGCGTTAACCAACTCAACGCGGCCTGCCTGGTCGAGTACGACGATTCCAAACGGGCTGTTCTCAATGAGGGAATCCAGATAAGCGGTTCGTTCGCGAAGATCAAGTTCTGTGTGTTGGCGTTCCGTAACGGTGGAACCTACGATAAGCCCCGTGGCCGACACCACCAACATGAGAAGCCCGATTTTGGCCAGCAAGGCTGGGGGCGGGGGAAGCAGGTGCATGGCAACGATGATGCCAAAGTTGAGGGCAAGAATTCCGGTGGCCACCTGCCGGATGCCGCGGCGCATGGCCATCCAAAGTACAGGGACGAAACTTAAATAAAGTAGCTCAAGGTGCACCCATCGCGGCTCGAACATGATCCACAGCACCGCAAACACAGTAAGGGCCTGCCCAATCGCCTCCAGCAAACTGCCCAGGTTGATCTCGTCCTGGGTTCGTCTATGGTTCGCGGTTTGAAGCTCAGATTCAGAGCTCCCCAGTGAAACCTTCTTTCTTACCCAGGGGAAGACGTGGATCAGAAGGAATGGCGCGAGCCCGACGAGCCCGATCTCATCACCAATGAACCAGTTGTAGACCGTGGGCCAAAAATCGTGCAGAGCAATGATGTGATCGCCGAGCAAGCAGGCCACTCCGGTAACTGTTGACCCCAATGCGGCCGCGGTGGCGATAACAACGTATCGAACGACATCGCGTCCCCGATACAAACGCGAATCGATCCTAAGTACGCCACGTAAGATATAGGCCGCTAAGCCATACCAGCCAGCGAGTCCCATCGCGCCCAGGGTCTCGCCGAACGACATCAGCGGCTGGTGATAAATCAGCGCGCCGGCCAGCACATTGGAGAGAGCGACCAGCAATGCATACCAGGGGCTGACACCAAGCATAAGAGCCAGAACCAGTCCGTTTGCCGGGTACCAGGCCGAGGATCCGAGTTGGGAAATAAATATAGTTTGGGGCAGGTTCAGCACGAGAAAAACCAGAAGGAATGAAACGGAAAGAAGTAAATGGTGAATAATCGACTGTCTCTGATGCATGAACACATGCTTCAAATGCGCAACGATCCGCCCAGTTTTCTTCTCTCCATTCCGGCTGAGTTCGGGCATGCTCGAAGAAACGATCGTCATAGAAGAAAGTCCGAATAAGTTAAATTTGGCAAAGGACGAGAGGTAGAGCGCCTGAATTTCAAGAATCGGCCTTTGCCCTTGCCGTATCTGATGCGATCTTTCGGGTCATTCATGGTTATCCAGCCATGGCACGAATGGGTAATGAGTCCTGGTTACTAACTTCCATTACTACCATTACGGTCTTGCGATTGTTGCGTTATCGGGTACCGTGTAATCTTCAGGACATGACCTACCGTACCTACAAAAACTTCCGAGTTAACAGGCGTTGCGGAGCGAAGCCGGTCCAGGCAAGAACATTCCCGAAGTCGATCCTGCTCACGGCACTGGCTGTCATAGCGCTCACTGGGATTTCGCTCGCGGGTGAGCTTCCTGCGGCGCCCAGCAGTATGTTCCGCGCCACACCCACGATGCGAGCCGTATCCGCGACCGATGCTATGGCAGCGGTTTCAACCCCGAAGATTGCGGAAGTGAATCCCGTCGACAAACGATTTGTCAGCCTCGCTCTTATCTCTACCAGCAGCACTTTCGCCGACTCCTATACCACGCTCTTCGCCCGGCAGAATTGGCTAGCCCGCAAACAGGGCGTCTGCAATGTGGAAGTTCAGTCCGCATACCTATATGGGACTCACCCAACAGTTGCGCGTGCGTACGCTGTCGCATCCGTGAAGAGTGTCACCGCCGTCTTCGCCAGTTACTATCTGCGCAAGCATCACAGCCGGTTTTGGGCCATGCCCTTCGCCGCCAATTCCATAGTGAGCCTCGAAGGCGTGACTCAGAACATGATCGAGTGCAACTAACTCTGTGGCGACTTACTGAACCTTTAGCGTCACAGGAATAGAGTGTTGCAAACTACCCGAAGTTCCTGTAACCGTGATCGTGTAGGTTCCCGAGGCGGTGCCAGACCCGGGCACCGGCGCAATACCGGTTCCTCCAGCACAACCGCTCATCGAGAGCATGGCCACGACCAGCAGAGCCAGCAAAATGAGTGCGCACCGCTTTCTGATGGATCTTTTGTGCGCCGCCAGGACCATTCCAAAGAAGCAAATTCCTTGCCACTGAATCCAAGCCGCATAAACGGGGACCCGGCGTGATGGGCGCATCGGACGGGCCTCCGCTGTGGATGCGGCTGTAGTAATCGACAACGTAGAGGCAACGGCAGTTCCATCCGGAGTTACAGTGGCAGGCGACAGCGTACAGGACGTTTCGGCAGGCAGTCCGCTGCAAGCCAGTTTGACTGGGTAAGCGAAAGATCCGCCCATGGGAGTGATGGTCAAGTTGTAGTTCGCCGCGGAGCCAGCCGTGACTGTGTTGCTGCCTTGGGCGCTGGCCAGGCTGAAATCCAATCCGCTTCCGGCAAGAGTCACGGTCTGCGGACTGCCTGTCGAGTTATCGACGATAGTCAAGGTTCCGGTGCGGGTCCCTGCATTTGTCGCGTTGAACGTGATACTGATAGCGCAAGCGGATCCCGCCGCTAACGAGGCAGGGCAATTGTTGGTTTGGGAATAATCTCCAGTGACAAGAATGCTGCTGACACTCAATGCTGCGCTACCACTGTTACTAAGCGTAACGATTTGCGGCCCACTGGCGGTTCCTACTTCCTGAGCAGAGAAGGTTATGCTAGTGGGGGTCAGAATCGCGCTGGGTGCAGGAAGATTCGACCCGGTCCCGATTAAACTCACAGTTTGCGGGCTGCCTTGGGCGTTGTCGGTGACACTCACAGTACCGGTGCGGGAGCCAGCGGCTGTAGGAGTGAACGTGACGCTGATCGCGCAAGTACCGCCGCTGGCCGCGACGATGCTGCAGTTGTTGGTTTGTCCGAAATCGCCGGACGCGGCCACGCCGGAGACAGTTACCGGATTCGAACCGGGGTTAGTAACGACCACGACCTGAGCGGCGCTGGATGAATTGAGAATCTGGCTGCCAAAAGTCAAACTGGCTGGGGCAAACACTAACGTGTTTACGTAGCCATTTCCGGTGAATGTTATCGTTTGTGGGCTATCGGGTAAGTTGTCTGTGAGGGCGAGCGTCCCATTGCCAGTGCCGGAGACAGACGGGGTGAATGTAATGTTGAAGGTGCAGTTTGAGCCCGATGCCAATGTGGCGGGACAGTTGTTGGTCTGCGAATAGTCGCCGGTGACTTGAATGTTGTTGATACTCAGGGCTGCGGTACCGCTGTTCGCGAGGATCACAGATTGCGCCGGGCTGGACGTTCCTACCGGCGCGGAAAAAGTGAGACTTGTGGGAGCAAAAATCGCAGCAGGACCGGACGCGGTGCCGCTCAGATTGATGACATGAGGCGCCCCCGCAGCGTCATCCTGAATCACAATTGATCCCGAACGGAGCCCCCCGTTGGTGGGAACAAAAGTTATTGAAAGCGTGCAACCGCTGCCGGCCGGCACGTCAGTTCCACAATTATCGGTTTCAGCAAAATCTCCCGTACTGGTGATCGATGAAATATTCAGCGCAGCGCTTCCCATGTTTCGCAACAGAACGAGCTGCGCCGCGCTGGTGGACCCTACTGCTTCCTGGGCATACTGCAAAAGGCTCGGACTCAAGGCTACGGATGCCGCTGCGTTTGGTCCGATTTTGACTACGAAGGTATCCGTGGATCCTCCCAGCACATTCTGCAAAGCGCCCTGGGTGACGGGGAAGTCGGATGAGTCGGTGGAACCAGCGACATAGATATTGCCAGTCGCATCGACCGTGATGCCGCTGGCGAAGTCATCCCCGCTTCCCCCCAGATAAGTGGCAAACAGTTGCGTGGTTCCCGAAGCATCAATCTCGACCAGCAGCACGCTTTCGCCATTTGTAAAGCCTTCGATGCCACTGTTGGTTGCAAATGCCGTGCTGTTGGTCGAAGCGACTACGTAGGCGTTGTTATTAGAGTCAAGGGCAATCGATTGCGGACTGGCGTAATTGTCAGGACCTAGAAATGTGGAGTACAACAACGTCGCCGCCGTGGGACTGAACTTACTCACAAATGCATAGCTGCATCCGAATCCTTCAACGCTGGGATCACAGATGGCTGTAGAAGTGATGGGAAAAGTCGTATCACTAGCGACTGTGCCTGCGATATAAGCCGAACCGGACGCATCGACGGCGATCGCTGCGATTGCGACCGAGTTTCCGCTGGAACCGTAGAAATAGGTGGAATAGTCGAGGCTTCCCGAACTCCCAAACTCACTCACGAAACCGACCGTGGCATCTTGTTGCGTGGAATTGCTGGTAAGGTAAGCGCCCGAAGTTACAGGGAAGTTAGAGGTATTCGTCGTTCCAGCAACAAAAGCGTCGCCGTCGGCATCGAGTGCGACCGCGGAAATCGCGCTATACGGGGCGGGATAACAAGGACTCCCACAATTCTGGACGACATCCGTGTTGCCGCCAAAGTATGTGGAGTAACTGAGTGAAGATCCGCTGGCGGTGAACTTCGTCAGGAAGCCGTAGTTCCCGTATACGTCTCCTTGATTAGCGAGGGCAGTGGACTGATATGCATTAACAACCGGAAAGTCCTGCGACGAAGTAGCGCCCGCAACGTAAGCCTCGCCCTGAGTGTCGACGGCGACGCCGGCGGGCTGATCGATACCGCTCCCCCCTAGATAGGTTGAGTACACCAACGAGGAGCCATCGGCGGAAATCTTGCTGAGGAAGCCAGTGTCGGATCCTGGCTCAACTGACTGGTAAGCATTCACCGTGGGAAAATCGCTGGACGTGGTGATGCCGGTCACATACACATTATTTGAGCTGTCCAGCGCTAAGCCGATGCCGTAGTCGTCACTGTTGCCTCCAATGTAATCGGCATAAACCAGGCTTGATCCAGTCGGGTCAAGCTTAGCCACAAAAACGTGATTTGCGCTCGTTGCAGGTGTACCGAAGGTCGTGAGCGAAAAGTCGGCGGAGTTGGTATAACCCGCAATGTAGACGCCACCGGCGCTATCCACCGCGATACCAGAGGCCTGGTCAGCGCCAGTTCCCCCGAGATAGGTGCCGTACAGCAGCACAGGGTCGATCACCAGCGGCTTTTTCAAATCATATTGGGCGACGTGAAATGAGATATGCGTCGCGTCGTTCATAACGTAACTGCCTGAGACGGGGACGCGCTGCCCGCTGGACTCCTGGTAGATCACGGGACTCTGGAAACGCAGTTGTCCGCTCGCGGTTTGCAAAACCAGGTTGCCTTCGCCGTCCAGTTCCATCTGGCTGCCGCCGGTAATTTCAAATCGAATCTGGCCTGGGTCAGTTCCCGGCGAAACTGCAAAGTCATATTCCAAGTGCCGGCGATTTCCGTAGTAAACGAGATCAATTCCTGGGTACACATTCTTGTAACGGACCCGCGCATAAGTTGGCACATGGGTAAGCCACTTTGTAGAATCCTTGCCGATGAAATAATTCACGGTGCCGGGTTGCGGGTCTTCTCCGATGATGGCCGGATTCGGAGCGGCTCCAACCAGCTTGAATTGCAGAGTTGTGTTCACGGGCAGGGATTGGTTCACAGCAGCGAGATTGTTGGTTTGTTGGACCGGAGCCGGCTGGTTCGGACGCAGGGAAAGCGTGATTCCGCCTGCGGTCAGAAAAGCTGTGTAGCCCGGGCCGCGAGACAGGAATTTGACCTGTGCGCCGGTTTGACCCCGGTTCGCCTCAAAAGTTAGGGGCAGATTGCCGTAGTTGGCGCTGGCTCTCGTTGCCTGCTGGGGGTTTGGCTGCGTCAAAGTTTGTGCCGCAGCCGGCCGCACGGCGGACAATGTATTCAGCAGGACTATCGTGAAAAGCGTTCGCGCCAGAGCTTTCAATCGCATTTTGAAGCATTCCTTTCTATCAACGGGTAAGAGACGGCTTGAGTCTCGGCGCCGGATGATTGGCGCGCACTCAAGCCTGCGGGGGTTGACTAATTAGCCGTGTACATTAGGATATGCACGGTTTGTGCCGAACCGCGGGGTTGTTGCACTATTCATAACTGTTGTGGGATGAGCTACTTATGAACGGAACGATGGGGCCGTAGAGGTCTTTACGGAGCCAGCTGTTGTCCGAGTTCTAAACTCTTGTCCAGCTATTGGACAACTGCCAGCAGCGCGATTTTAGTCAGCACAGAGCTGGATACCGGAGCAGCCGAAGCAGCGGCGTGGTCACTTCTGAAGTGGTGACGCACACCTTTTGTAAGCCAGCTCTGCTGTCCGGAGACGATCAACGGAGTGGATGCGTGGCTCTTGAAATCTCAGGAAGCGAATGGTTGAGCGATGCGCAGCTTGCTCTCGGTGGCAGTTCGATTTAGTTGGAGTGTGTTGTGGCAGCTTTAGAGCAAATATGTCCGTTGGGGGTCCAGTTGCTCATGAGCAATTGCTGGATATCCTGCTGGCTGACAGGCTTCGAGAACAAGTAACCCTGAGCTAGTTCACAACCAATCTGCTTCAGCATGTCCACTTGTTCCTGGGTCTCGACGCCTTCAGCAACCACCTTCAAACCAAGACTGTGAGCCAGCATAACGATGATACGAACAATCTCATAAGTCTCCAGATCGCTATCCATGCGAGAGATGAAAGCTCGGTCAATCTTCAGAGTGTCCACCGGAAACCGCTGAAGCCGACTTAGGGACGAATAGCCGGTGCCGAAGTCGTCGATGCTGAGACGAGCGCCAAGGGCTTTCAACTGGGCCAGTGCGACCGAAGAATGGCGGGCGTCCGCCATGGCGATGGTCTCGGTGATCTCCAGATCGAGGCATTTGGGCTCGATGCCGGTTTGCTGAAGGATCTGTCCGATCTGGGCGGCCAAGTCGGGCTGGGCGAACTGCTTTGGGGTAATGTTTACGGCGATGGCCAGCGGCGGATCGGATGGAAAAAGCTCCTGCCACGCGCGCAACTGCTGGCAAGCCTCCTCGAGCAGTTGGCGATTCAAGGGCAAAATGATTCCGATCTCATCCGCTACAGCGATAAACTCACCCGGCATCACGACGCCAGTGGGGCGCTGCCAGCGGGTTAGCGCTTCGAACCCGACGATCTGCATATCGCGTAAGGACACGACCGGCTGGTAGTAAACCCGGAATTCCCCCAATTCCAGGGCCTTGCGAAGGTCCGCCTCAAGTTGCAGACGCTTGAGAGCGTCGGCATGCATTCCATTGTCGAACACCTCGCATCGAGCTTTACCAGAGTGCTTAGCGCGGTACATGGCGATCTCCGCGTCGCGAAGAACGTCCTGGGCTTCCGCGCCGGCATTGCTGCTGAAAGCGATCCCGATGCTGGTATTGACAACAATCTCGTGACCGTCCATTTCGAAGGGGATGGACAGTCGATTCTGAAGGCGCTCGGCCACGCGGACCGCGTCACTAGGATCGTGGAGTTCCTCTATGAGTACAGCAAACTCGTCACCGCCTGGCCGAGCCAGAGTGCTGTTGCCCACATGGGACTCCTCGGCCTGGCTCTCTACCAGCGACGATGAAACGGTATCGCCCTCGCGCAGGCAGGCAGTCAATCTTTGGGCGATCTGAATGAGCAGGGCATCGCCGGCTGGGTGTCCCAGACTATCGTTGACTACTTTAAACTCGTCGACATCGATGAACAACACCGCGAACTTGAAATCGGTGTGCCGGCGCGCGACAGCCAGCGCCCGTTCCAGGCGATCCAGGAAGAGAGAACGGTTGGGCAGGTGTGTCAAGCTGTCGTGAAAGGAATTGTGTGCCAGCATTTCCTCGGCCCGCTTGCGCTCGGTGATGTCGCGGTTGACAATGACCAGACCATCGGTCTCGCCATTGGCGCCACGAATTGCGCTGGCCGTGGATTCAAGAACGCGCCACGAGCCATCTTTGTGAAGGATGCGGTATTCGAGCCGTTCTCCGCGGCCGGTGAGGCGCGCTTTTTGCGCAGCCTCGAATACCCGGGTTCGATCGTCGGGATGGATTTGTTCTACCGGAGACGTGGTGCTTAGCTCGTCCTGGCAGTAACCCAGTATCTTCTGGTAGGAAGGGCTGTTATAAAGGCGGCGTCCATCTCGATCGACCACCGCTATCATGTCCGCGGCGTTTTCGCTGATGAGTTGAAAGAGTCGATCACGCTCCGCCAGTTGGCGGCGAATACGTTGGAGTTGCAGGTGCTGATAGACGGTGTAGATATCGAATAACAAGACCAGCGCGGCCAGCCCGCGAACCCATTCTTTTAGACCCAGGAAATATTCCCTGCTGGCGAGTAGCCCGAAACCGGGGAAGGTCAAAGAAAGGATACCGCAGGTCAGCACCAGGGTAACGGCAACGGCGAAACCCCAGAGCCACCACTCCCGGCCCTCGACCTGCCTCATGCGAAGCAGAGTGGTGGGCTCCGTACTACCCGCGGATAAAGACTTATTCATTCGCTAAGCACACGTATTGTTCTTGGAATTAAAACAGGGGGAAGAATTCGCCAACATTGATCCGAGCGCAAACCGCTACATCTTGCGGACAAGCCTGCTTCGCTGCCGCCGTACCCAAAAGCCTCACGTGTGCTTGCCAGACTCGAATCCGTTCATCACACCTTCTCGACCAGAGTTAGAGCACTTTCACCTGCTGCAAAAACCACAACCGGAAACTGCCACTATCGAGCGGTAACATTTCATGGGCGCCTCGTGAACTCCGCTTACTAACTTACCGTCTCGGCTCGTACCGTTGTTAAGATTGCAACACCACTTGGGCGCTATCTCAACATTACGAATTGCCAATCTAATGGTTACGGAAGACACGGCTACACGAGACTTCGCGCACTTTCCCCGTCGGGAACTGGCACAATAGTCGTCCGGCTGTCTCCGATTCCAAACACAAGCTGTAAGTGGTCGAGAGCGGTGATGCCGAAGTCAAACTCCCCCACGTGGTTGGTCTTGCCACGAGATACAGCGTCTTCTTCACAAAGCAAACTCACGGGGATTCCACCAACCCCATGATCGGGCTTAGCGGAATCGAGGAGCTGCGAGACCCGTCAAGGAATTCAGTTTACGAAAATGAGTGGGAACAATTCAGATGCGATTCGACAATTCATAACAGACGTAGAAAAATCAGACTAACTCCCAAAAACAAAATCAACTTCATCTAAGTCTTGTCCTTCGTGTTGCCTGACCTCACAGCTCATCCTTCGCGCTGCTCGCAGGTTGAGTCAGAGTAGTGTGCCTGGAAACCGGCCGATCCAGAAGCCGGTCGAGTTCCCCGGCTAATAGAACCGCGCTGATTGGTTTCGATAAGTAAGCGTCAAACCCCGCATCCAGAACTCTTTCCCGGTCTCCTCTCATCGCGTACGCGGTTACCGCCATCACCGGCAGGTCAACCAGCTTGGGGTCTTCACGGATTTTCCGAAGCACTCCGAATCCATCCAACTTGGGCATGCCCAGGTCCAGCAGCAGAAGCGTCGGCCGGGAGCTCGCAACCATCTCCAGCGCCTGCACGCCATCGCATGCTTCTTCCACCTCGTAACCACGTCCTTCGAGTAACTCGCGTAACAATTCCCGATTGACCGGATTATCTTCTGCGATCAAAATTTTGGTCATGATTGTCCGGCAGCTTTGGTCAGCCTGCCGCCTCCAACCACTCTTCCCACTTCGGCAGTGAGTTGCTGCTGCCACGATCCCTTCTTCTGCAGCAAACCCTGAGTGTCGCGACTCAGAAGACTGATTTCTTCCTGGGACAGATTCTTTGCGGTCATCACAAGAATGGGCAATCCCCTTAAGGTTGGTTCCTGGCGGACGTGACGGATCACTTGAAAGCCATCCATTCCCGGCATCAACAAATCGAGCAAAACGGCGCCAACGAGTTTGGACGATAAGACTTCCAGCGCTCTGTCGCCGCTGCCAACGCACTGCGTCTCGTAACCCGCCGCACGCAGAGTCTCAGACACTAACTCTAGGTTTCGGGAATCGTCGTCGACGAGAAGAATGGCGGCATCGTCATCTGTCGGAAATGGAACATGCTTACGGATGCTCTCCATGAGGGTCGATTTTTGGATTGGCTTGATGAGATAGTCGGTCGCTCCGAGAGCAAATCCCACTTTTTGCTGATCCACGATCGAGACAATAATAATGGGGATATTAGCCGTTTCAGGCGTTCGTCTCAGTGCTACGAGAGTTTCAAACCCGGTCCCGCCCGGCATTAGGATATCGAGAGTAATCGCGTCTGGAAGCAGTTGTTGGGCCTTCGCAACAGCTTCCATCCCCGATTCGGCCAATGCGAGACGATAGTCGGACTCCAGATAGCTCGCCATAAGTTCGCGTGCAGGAACCTCATCGTCAACAATCAAGATAAGCGGTCTGTCTGCAGCTTCGGCAGCTTTGCCGGCGACCGCTTGGGTCGGTGTAGGGTTGATTGGAGCCGCCGTTGACCCTTGAGGAAGAGTGAAGCTAAATCGGCTGCCTTTTCCCGGTTCGCTCTCCACCCAAATCTTGCCCCCTTGTCGCTCCACCAGGCGCCTGGTAATAGCGAGTCCCAACCCTGTTCCTTCATGGGTTCTCGCAGTCTCTTCCACCTGACGAAATTCCTCGAAGATTATCTCCTGATCCTCGGGCCGTATGCCGACGCCGGTATCGGTCACAGATAGACATACCGAGGTTCCATCATCGCGCGAGCTAAGTTCGATGCTGCCATCCTTCGGGGTGAACTTGACGGCGTTGCTGAGCAGGTTGTACAGGACCTGCTTGAAGCGGATCCGGTCAGCGTAGAGCGGGCGCTCGCTCGCCAATTTCTGCTGCACTTGAATGTTCTTGGCCATCGCGATTGGGCGGATAGTGGAAAGGACTTCTGGTAGCGCATCCACGACAAGAAAGTCTTCGCAGTGCAGGTCCAGTTGTCCCGCCTCAATTTTGGAAAGATCAAGAATGTCATTGATCAGTTGCAACAGATGGATGGAGCCTTGCTTGATGTGATTTACGAAACGTTTTTGCTTAACATTCAACTCCCCGGGAGTGCCCTCAGCCAGCAGGTCTGAAAAGCCCACGATCGCATTCAGCGGAGTCCGCAACTCATGACTCATGCTGGCGAGGAATTTGCTCTTTAATCGCGTTGCCCGTTCTACTTCGCGGTTGCGGAGTTCAAGCTCCTGGTTAGCGGTCTCCAGGCTCTCCGTGAATTTCTGCCGTTCCTGTTCCGCACATTTTCTTTCCGTGATATCGCGAGCGACCGCATAAACAACGCGTTGCCCCGGAGCGGAAACCGCATTCCACAGCAACCACTTGTACGAACCGTCTTTGCAAAGGTATCGGTTTTCGAACGCCAGAGTGACGTCTCCATGCATAAGCCGGGCCATTTCCTTTGCCGTCGCCTCGCGATCCGCGGGGTGTATGAATTCGACGCGGGACTTCGCCGTGAGTTCTGCGGCGGTAAAACCAAGCACTCTTTCCCAGCTGGGATTCAGGTTTTTGAAGAATCCGTCGAATCCGAGAATGCAGAACATGTCCACCGAAAGATCGATGAAACGATTGCCGGTCTCGAGCCGGGTAAACAGCGAACTCATGAACGTGCTCAGTCCCAGGCCAACCAGCAGGAAGATACAGCCCAAAAACCACACTCGCCGTTCCATAGTCCAGACGCTTTGTTGCAGCAACGCAGACGGCTGCTCTGCCACAACTCCCCAGCCAGATTTTCCCGCCGGTTCGTAGCCGGCAAAAATCGCTTCGCCGCCGCGGATGAAGCTTCCACTTCCGGACTGCCCAGCTTGCACGCGCCGCACGGGCTCATAGAGACTCCAGTCAACAGGTGTCCGGGAAGCCTTGCTTCGGCGGCCGACGATGTGCCCGCTTTGATCGACGAGCAGGATTGTCCATCCGCCTTCCAGCCTGGTTCCCAATCGCTGGCTGATCGTGTCTAGCGCATCTGCTCCCATTAGAATGCCAATCGGTTTGCCGCTGACATCGGTCACTGGAATTGCAATGGCGACAACAAGTTCGTTCGGAGGAACAGCACTCCGATATACCTCCGAAATATGAGGTTCCCATCGCTGCGTCACCCCTTTGTACCAGTCGCGGTACGAGAAGGATTGACCGAGCAATGCCGGCTGGGCAGGATAGATGACGCGCATTCGGCCAGCAAGATCATAGAAGCTCACGAAGGAAAAGTCCGGGCGCAGCGACTTGGCGCTGCGCAGGTGCCACGCGACCAGATCGAGATCTCCTCGAGCACAAGCTGGGGCAAAGGTATCGCGCGCGGCGATTGATTCGAGAAAGGCTATGCTCTGCTGAAAATGATCTTCCACCAGGTTAGCGGAGACATGCGCAATCTGCGTTCCTTCGGTTGCCGCTTGCGCCTCCGCTTGATGCTTCAGCACCTCGCCCATGGAATACGCGAAAAGAGCGATTGGAACAATCAAGAGCAGGAGAAAAAGAAGATGGAGCCGCCACCTGCCTTTCGACACCCATTTTCCGACTGTGGTAAGTGCTTTCACTGATTCTCCCAACCTTGCTGAACTGAATCACACAAGCCGTCTAGCCGCAAACAATCTCGATCCCGCGAATGCCTCCATGCGGGGTGGCTAGCTCCCGGCGGCCACGCCACGAGATAAGCCAATCGGCGGACAGTTCGCGATCAGCTTCTCAAACTGATCAAAGATCTCCGGATCCCACCAGCCTTTTGCTACCTCCTCCTTCATCGTCTGCAAGGCCTCGGTGGACGAGAAGGCGCGCTTGTATGGTCTTTCCGTGGTTAGTGCGTCATAGACATCGGCAATTTGCAACACTCTGGCTGTGATCGGGATCGACTGACCACGAAGCCGGTCTGGATATCCGGAGCCGTCGAATTTCTCGTGGTGATGGCGAATGATTGGAAGTACGGAGCGAAACGACTTCAACGGCGCGCAGATGCGTTCGCCCACCACAGGATGCTCGCGGATAACCTTCCATTCTTCTTCCAGCAGCCGCGCGGGCTTCAAGAGAATGGAATCCGGGACCACGATTTTCCCAATATCATGCACCACGCCTCCCCTGCGCAGAGCAGTAAGTTGTTCCTCGGGGAGCCCAAGTTGCGCGCCCAAACGAGCGGAGTGGTCGGCGATACGTTCGCAATGTCCGCCGGTATAAGGGTCTTTACCTTCAATGCTTCGTGCCAGCGTGAAGAGAACGGTTTCAGCCCGCTCCAGTTCGTCGGTTCGTAACTTGAGCCTTAATAATGACCGCACGCGTGCCAGCAGCTCGGTTCGATCCACGGGCCGGGTCAGGAAGTCATCCGCGCCCACTTTGATGCCATTGATTCGATCTTGCCTGTCAGAGAGCGATGTAATCAGGATAACGGGGACAAGGTACGTCTCTGGACTGGCCTTAATTTTTTCGCAGACTTCAAGTCCGCTCATGTACGGCATCAGCACGTCGAGGATGACCAGGTCAATTTGCGATCGTTTGAGCTCGCGCAAGGCGGCCACACCGTCCGGAACGGTTATCACGTCGAAGCCCTCGCTCGACAGTAACTCGCTCATCAGTTCGCGATTGGAGGCTTGATCGTCCGCAACCAGAACAGTCCCGGTGACGTGTTGACTTGACTGCCACGACATACTTCACACAATGATCCTGCGAGGTTAGGTGCAAGCGTGTCATGAAGCGGGAGACAGAGCTAGTTACAAAAGTGAAGGATTGCTGAGTAACAATAGGTTACGTAACATCGCCAGCTTTAGATTACTAACGTTATCTGTAACATAGTTACTGTCCACGTTAGAGTTTACAAAGGCTCAGGAATCCTCGAACATGGCCAAGAAAAGCATCGTTCTCGGCGAAGATGACCAAGTTATTCGCGGCACGCTCGGCGAATTCCTCGAATCGCTCGACTATGAGGTCATCTCAGTCGCGAATTGTGCCAGCATCAGAGAAGCCTTCCGGAACTCATCTCCCGACGCGGCCATCCTGGACTATTCATTGCCCGACGGCACGGCGCTGGATCTGTTGCCACAGCTGAAGCAGTCTCACCCCTCTGTGCCGCTTATTTTGCTTACCGGGAACGGCAGCGTTCCACTAGCTGTGCAAGCGATCAAGGAAGGCGCCGAACAGTTTTTAACCAAGCCGGTAGAAATGTCTGCGATAGCCGTCGTGTTGGAGCGGGCGCTGAAAAACCAGCGCAACCTCCAGAAACAACTCGCTGGGAAAGCGCGAGATAAGAGAGAAAGCGTCAATCCGTTTCTGGGCACAAGCGCTGCCATCTCCGAGGTGGCGGAACAGGCGTACAGAGTGTGCCTGAGCCATTGTCCGGTCTTGATTTCGGGGAAACCGGCTCTGGTAAGGGCGTTTTAGCGAAATGGATACACGATCACAGTCCGCGGGGAGACGAGGCTTTCGTCGATTTGAACTGCGCCGGCTTCGGACGCGAGCTCCTTGAGACAGAGCTTTTCGGCCACGAAGCGGGAGCTTTTACGGGAGCGGTCCAACGCAAGATGGGCTTGTTGGAAGTGGCGCAGCGGGGAACCGTATTTCTCGACGAAATCGGCGATATGGACCTGCAAATCCAACCCAAGTTGCTTAAGATTTTGGAAGAGAAACGTTTTCGCCGGTTGGGGGACATACAGGAGCGCCGACTGGATATACGCTTGATTGCCGCCAGTCACGAGGATCTGGCGCATCTGGTCCGGCAGAAGAAATTCCGCAGCGATCTATACTTCCGCGTGAGCACGGTCGTCATTCGCGTGCCTCCTCTTCGGGAAAGGCTGGAGGATATCCCGGTCCTGGCGCGGCACTTCTTCGAGCGTGTCGCTCTTGATCTGGGACGGTTGCATCTTACTCTCTCCGATCAGACCATCGAAACCATGACCACCTACTCATGGCCCGGCAACATCCGCGAATTGAAAAATGTGATCGAAAGAGCAGTCTTATTGGCCACCGGAGAAACGATCCGTCCCAAGGATCTCCATCTGGAGTTCAAGAGTGACGTCGCAGTTGACGGAGACTGCCAGCTTACGCTTCGTGACATTCAGCGCCTCCACATCCAAAAAGCGCTGGACGCCGAACGCGGAAACGTCGCCAGTGCCGCGGTTCGCCTGGGACTGACCCGAAGCACGCTTTACAACAAAATGAAGACTTTTGGGATTAACACCCTGCGCGTTCACAGCTAGCAGACGCGTCGGTAATAACGCTCCCATAGATTTTGCCGCCTATCGCTAGTACCCCGAAAATGACCGAGGGCCGGTTGACGGTCAGCCGCAAGCAGGTGGTTTCCCCCAAGTTGCTCGACTTGAACGTTCTGATTTCGGAACGATCAAAATGCTGACTCGCTTGATCCCGGAAAACATCGAACTGCGGTTCATTGCGGGCGATATCGCGCGCGTGAAAGCGGACCCGAGTCAGGTGCAGCAAGTGCTCATGAACTTGATTATTAACGCGCGAGATGCCATGGCGAACGGCGGACAACTCGCGATCGAGACCTGCAATGCCGAACTGGACGCCTGCAAGCCTCTCGCCGATCCGATCCCAAGCACGTGCTCCTTCAGAAGCCTTTCCGTTTGACCACTCTCGCTCGACGAATACGCGATGTCCTGGGCCGCGCCGCTCTGGGAGCAGCTGCGGGAAGATAATCAACCATCCGTGCATCCAGCACAATGTCGATCGGCCACATGAACGCCGCTCGGGCGATTTTGCACCATCGGTCCGCGGGCGAGCGAGTGCCCCGACCCGCCATCATCGTCGGATCTCAACTTAAGCGCTTGAGGTCTTGCATCGGAAAATAGCTAAGCGGACAACGCCGCCAGAGCCGCGCGGAACATCGCATCAAACGACCCTTCTCTGCCGTTTTTCTTCACCAGAACCAGCGCCTTTTCTGCCGCCGCCCGCTGGTATCCCAGATTCACCAGAGCTGAAAGCACATCCTCTTCTACGGCATTCATCGGCGGAACTACAGCCGCAGAGCCCGGCGCCGCTTGCGGCAGTTTGTCACGCAGCTCCAAAACCATGCGCTCCGCGGTCTTCTTTCCGATGCCCGGAATCCGAGTCAGCCGGGCTACGTCATTGCCACGAATCGCGCTCACCATCTCATCCGCCGCCATTCCACTCAGGATAGTGATGGCCAGCTTGGGACCGATGCCACTCACCGTGATCAGCTTTTCAAAGAGATGTTTTTCCGCCGGACGGAGAAATCCATATAAGGCAATCTGATCTTCGCGCACATGAGTATGAATATGGAGAGCTACCTCGGCGCCTGCGGCGGGTAAATCCGAGAACGTTGGTACACTGATGGTGATGTCGTAGCCGACTCCACCGGCTTCGACGATGGCCTGGTTCGGATGCTTGGCGAGCAAAACTCCCCGCAGGTGAGCAATCATGCTGGCCATTGTAAGGCCAACGGATCAGTGATTGCCGCCCCGCAGAGCTACCAACTCGGTGGTCACTGGGACACCGTGTGCGATCTTCACCCGAAGCAGTGCCTCGAACGATTTCAATTCGCTGGATTTAGCAACGTTAAGCCGCTGCAATAACTCTTTCAGCGAATTCTCCCGGCAAACATACTCCACAGCCGCCTGCGTACCAAAGGTGGAGTTGCCCGCGAGGATCAAGACTGATCGCACCGGATCCAGGCCGGGCAGCAGCGCTATCATGGCGTAATCCTCAGTAGTGGGCTGGTTGGCAGGGGAAGGCAAAAATGTCTTCGGCTCGCCGGGCTGGGGATGCACGTTCACAATAGCCAGGTCGCCCTTTCGCGGGCCCGAAGGGAGCCGCTGGAAGATGAAGTCCCGCGTTCCCGGAATATCTCGCAGAGTCAGGTTCTCGGAGGGGGAGCCGACAAAGATGACATCGTTATTCTTAGCGTCGTCGAGGGTAAAAAGAGCGCCTCGCTTCACGTCAAGTTCACGATTGAGCCGGGCGAAGACCCGATCAAGCTGGTGAATCGCTAGAACCTCACCCACCCCGGTGTAATGGTCGAGAATGAAGGCGCGGGAATCTGACGCCGGGTTGAAGTAGCGCATCCCCGTTTCCGGGCGCCCCACGAAGCTGCCATTGCTGAAAACCACCCACGTTCTTTGCGGGTTGATCACGAAGCGGTTCCAAAAAATCTGGTAGACGGCAGGCACCGCCTCTTTGGCAACAGGCTGCTGCCGCAGCCGTCCGCCCACGATTGCTAAAGCGATCAAGCTGGCGGCAAGCAGGATGGAAAGAGTTACGACCGCAATGAACCAGCCGCGAACCGAAGTTCGCGCTGGCGGCCGTAGAGGCGGCGCCTCAACTGGCAGAGGAATGGCATAAGTGGAACCGACTGCGGGCGTACGCGCGTGGAACGCAAGACTATAGGACCCCTTCGGCAAGTCGACCAGGATCGGATCGTCCGGACCCTCATGGGCATAGTAGTCGGCCAGCTTCATGCGCAACCGGCCAGCCTGCACCCGAACCGTGGAATCACTCTGCGGATCGAAGGCCGCAGATCGCCCCAGAACCTCGGTCGCGATCTGATACTCCTTAAGCGCTACGCCGGGATGATCGAGAGAATGCTCGCTGAGATAGCGGAGCAATTTGCAGAGGGATTCGGAGCCTTTCAAGCTATGACTATTGGTAAGCTTCTCTATTTGCTGGAAGCACTGCTCCCGCCCGGCGGCGAAGGTGCGCGACAAAGCCATTTAACACCCGTGTAACGGCGCTGCCCATCTTACTGCAAAAGGGGTGTTTAAGTCTTGTAACAGTAACAGACGTAGTGATACTCGCAGTATAGTGGTTTTGTACTACAGAGTTGCAAGCGCGGTACGCGGGCGTACCTCAGTTGTGCAAAGTGTCGAGGAGGTCGGGTCATGCGCAATTCAGTGCTTGTGGTTCTGGCGTCAACCTTAATTCTGTGCGGTCTTGGGACACAATCCCTTTTCGGTCAAGCGGTTTTCGGAACGATCTCCGGCACAGTCACCGATGCTACTGGCGCAACCGTCACCGGCGCCAAGGTCACCGTCACCAGCCAGGCAAAAGGGACAACCGAGCAAGCGACCACCAACGAAAGCGGCCACTACGAAGTCACGCACCTGATTCCGGATGTCTACACCGTCCACATGGAGAGCCCGGGATTTAAAACCCTCGAGTACCCGAACGTCACCGTATCTGCCGACACCGTCGCCCACGTCGATGGGCAGTTTCAGGTGGGCTCGACCAGCGAACAGGTGGAAGTAACCGCAGAGGCCCCGCAGCTCAAGACTGATCGCGCCGACGTCTCCATCGAGTTCAACCAGCAGTATGTGGAAGACCTGCCGATCATGAACCGCAACTTCACGTCGTTCGAGTTGCTGTCTCCCGGAACGCAGAAGCTGGTGGGCTGGAGCCACGCCGCGACCGAGAACCCGCAAGGCAGCCAGCAGATTTTTGTGAACGGCCAGCATTTCAGCGGCACCGCCTTCGAATTGGATGGCACTGACAATCAGGATCCAATTTTAGGCATTATCGTCGTCAACCCAAACCTGGATGCGATCCAGGAAACCAAGATCGACTTGCAAAATTACGACGCCGAGTTTGGCAAGGCGCTGGGCGGAGTGGTTACCGTTCAGACTAAATCCGGCAGCAACGATCTTCATGGCAGCGGCTTCTGGTTCCGCCGCACGGATGCTACTGCAGCGCGCGATCCCTTTACCCAGTTTGCCCTTGTCGACGGGAGATACATACCGTCGGACCGGTGGCAGCAGTTCGGTGGAACGATTGGCGGCCCGATTCTCAAAAATAAATTGTTCTTCTTCGGCGATTATCAGGCCACGCGAGAAGGCACCGGAACCACCAACCTGCTGACGGTTCCCACGGCTGAAATGGCATCGACCTGCAACTCCTCCACCAATGCTGCTAGCGCTACGCCGGGGTTTTGCGATCTCAGCCAGTATTTGACCGCGGGTCTAGCTGGAGGTGGACAGGTCTACAATCCGACGACGGGCAACACTTCAGCCGGGACCGGCCGTACCCCATACGCCAACAACATGATCCCCATCGGTCAGATTTCCGGTCCGTCGGCGGCTATCCTCGCGCTCTTTCCGGCCCCCTCGAACAGTGCGGTGTACAACAACTTTGTTGGCTCCGGTACAGGAAGCTACAGTCAGAATAGTTTCGATACACGCATTGACTACACCGCCAGCCAGTCGGTACAGGTTTTTGGGCGATTCAGCCTCGACTACTTTAACTTATCCGGCCAGGGGTCTTACGGCGCATTGCAAGGAATTGGCGACGGTCCAGGCGGCTTGGCCGGCAGTTCGAAAGTCCATAATTACAGTTTGGCGTCGGGCGTTACCAAAACCTTCAGCTCCACGCTCTTGGGTGATTTTCGCTTTGGATATTTTAAGTACAACCCTCGCGCCAACAAACCTGACGTGGGTGCGACCCCGATGGATACTGTGGGAATCCCTAACGCCAATCTTACTGGAGCTCAGGCCACGGCGACTTCCGGCTGGGGAGGATTTCTGTTTAATCAGACCCCGTCGGCGAGTTCCAACAATGGCGATGTGACTTGGGGCGATGGGTTGGGCGTGGGCCGCTGCAATTGCCCGCTGATCGAAAGCGAGCAGCAGTTTCAGTGGGTCGGGAACATAACTAAAATTCACGGCAACCACACTTTCAAATTTGGCACGGACCTCCGCTACGCACAGAACTTGCGCGTGCCAAGCGACGCGGGACGCGCCGGCGACTATTCGTTTGATTACCAGACGACATCGAATGGAGGCGTCGGCGGCCTCGATTGGGCAAGTTTCCTGCTCGGCGACGTCACGCAGATGAGCCGCTATGTCAGCAGCGATCTGACCGCAGCGGAGCGGCAGCATCGGATGTTCTACTACGGCCAGGACACGTGGCAACTCACGCCGAAATTAACTCTCAACTACGGGCTGCGCTGGGAAGTTTACTTCCCCGAGTATGTGAACGGTAAAGATCAGGGAGGGTTCGCTAACCTTAAACAGGGCGTTGATCGTATAGCCGGCGAAGATGGCATTGGATTGAATGGCAACGAAAACAATGACTGGCACTATTTCGCGCCAAGGCTCGGAGTCGCGTATCAAGTGACGCCGCGAACCGTGGTTCGCATGGGATACGGGCGCAGTTACGATATGGGTGTCTTCGGTTCCAACTTCGGGCATACTGTCACTCAAACGTTGCCCGTTTTAGCCGCGCAGTTGGCCGTTGGTGCAAATCAGAACGTCGCGGCATTCACACTTCCGCAAGGACCTCCGATATTTACGTTTCCTCCCATTCCATCTGACGGACTGCTCCCTGTTGCGGGCCCAAACTGCTACCAGGCTGCTTACGTCCCCGTCCCCGGAGGACAAAACCAGCAGCTGTGTCTACAGCCTCACATCCGGCCAACGTTCCAGCGGCTGCCGGAATTGGACGCATGGAACGCCACCGTTCAGCGCCAGTTAACAAATTCCACCTCGATCGAAGTGGCATACGTGGGCAATAAAGGCACCCATGTCTTTGCTGGCGACGGTCCAACCTATAACGTGAACCAACCTTCGGTTGTCGGTTTTGCCCAAGGGGTGCCGCAGGCGTACCGCCGCCCCTACTTTAACTTTTTTTCCTACGCGGGCTACGCCGACCCAACCAACACCGCCGCTAACTTCCCTGGCGCACCTCGGCAGGTCGCAGGCGTCCTGCAATGCTGCTCGACGGACCAGGGGAATTATCTGGGCAACGACGCCAGCAGTAAATACAACGCATTCCAAGTTAAAGTTGAGAGGCGCTTCTCGCACGGCTTCCAACTCCTTTCCCACTACACCTATGCCAGCGCCTACAAATATGACAGCAATTACTACGCTGACGATCCCAAGGTCGCATATGGGCCCGACGACGAAGTGCGCAAAAATCTATGGGTAAACAATCTTGTTTATGACCTGCCTTTCGGCCGAGGAAAGAGTTTCGCGGCAAACTCCAGTCGGGCTGAGGATCTCGTGATCGGAGGTTGGCAGATTGCCGGCACGACCACTTGGGGCAGCGGCCTGCCCTGGACGCCCAGCTTTAACGAATGCGGTGCTGAGGAAGACGTGGGGGTCTGCCGTCCAGATAAAGGTACTGGATCCTTCCACACCGGCGCGGGTTCGTTTAATCCAATCACTCACAAAGTGCCGTTTTTCACTCCCGTAGCTGACATCGTCACGAATACCGGCGGTCCGTTTGCCGATCCCGGCATCGGCAATCTCGGTAACATCGGTTTCGACAGCTTCTACGGCCCACGTGTGTTTTATGCCGACGCTACCCTCATGAAAAATTTCACTGTCACAGAGCGGGTGAAAGCCCAGTTCCGCATGGACGCGTTCAACGTTTTCAACCATCCGGTCCTGGGCTTCACTGGAAACCAAAGTGGCACGGGGCAATGCATCGATTGCGCTGGAAACGGGTATATCACCGACATCGAGCACGATGCCTCGCCGGGTTCGGCCACCGGCATGCGCCAGTTGGAATTCGCTTTGCGGTTCAACTTCTAACAGTGGATGAGCTACTCGCAGCGGGGAGTCCTTCGGGGCTCCCCTTTTTTCTCTTTGCGAATTAGTCCGGACGAACGAACGATTGCACTAGAATTGCGTGGAATTAGTGGGGACTTGGCTTTGCTTTGCATGTACCGGGCATTGAGGATCGCATCCGCTCTGTTGTTTTCATCAGGCGCTGCGTTCGGACAAACTGTTGCCGCCAAGCCCAACACCACTGTCGAAGTCACCGCACCGCATGTCGCCAGGCCGAACAATGACACTGGTGATCAAGCCTGCGCCAGCTGTCACGCTGCAATTTACGATTCCTACGAACGCACGCCCATGGCTCATGCCAGCGGCCCTGCTATCGACGGTCTGATTCCCGCCGAGTTCACCCACAAAAAATCCGGGGTGCATTACAGCATTTATAGCGAAGGCGGAAAAGCATGGCTAAGCTTTGACCGGCCCGGCTCCAAACCAAAAGACGAGTCCCAAATCAGCGGCGAACGCGAGTTGCTCTATTACATCGGCTCAGGACGCCGCGGGCGCAGCTACCTGTTCGCAACCCTCGGCTTTCTTTTCGAATCTCCCGTGAACTGGTATACCGACCGCCATACCTGGGATATGGCTCCAGCTTACCAATCGGCGCGAGAGATGCCGCTAAATCTGCCCGCTTATACCAGTTGCCTGCACTGCCATGTCAGCGGCATGAAGCCGCCGATCCAAGGCACGGAGAACCATTATCCTCAGCCGCCTTTCACTCACGGCGGAATTTCTTGCGAGCGCTGCCACGGCTCCGGTGCGGCGCATATCGAGGGCGGCGCAATTATCAATCCCGCTAGACTCGTGCCCGCTCGACGCGACGATATCTGCATGCAATGCCATCTCGAAGGCAAGGTTGCCATCGAGCGACCCGGCCGCCACGTTTATGAGTTTCGCCCCGGTGATTCGCTCTCGGACTACATCCGCTATTTCGTTCTCGTCAGCACAACCAGCGATGGATTGGGTGCAGTCAGCCAGGTCGAGGCTCTGGCGCAAAGCCAGTGTAAGAAAAAGTCGGGCGATGCGATGGCGTGTACCAGTTGTCACGATCCTCATCGCGCTATCTCACCGCACGATCGCGTCTCGTATTACCGCGCCAAGTGCCTGGCCTGCCACAGCGCGGCTTTCGGCGCGAAACATCACGCCGATCATCCCGACTGCACGTCGTGCCACATGCCCGCATCTTTGAGCACGGACGTGGCCCATACAGAAGTCACTGACCATCGCATTTCCGCGCGCCCGCAGATTTCCGCGCAGTTGCTGGAGGATGCGAATGATCGGCCATCTCCGCCTCGCCTGCTTCCATTTCCGCCATCGCAGGTTGTCGACTCGCGCGACTTGGCATTAGCTTGGCAATCTCTTGTGGAAAGTGGAATGAGTTCCGCCCAAGCTCAGGCGCAACAGACCCTGACTTCCGCAATCAAAGCATCGCCCAATGATCCCGCACTGCTTTCCGCGGTCGCCTATGGCGAACTGAAGCGCAAGGAAACTGAGCAAGCGCGCGAACTGTACGAGAAGGCATTGAAGATCGATCCCACGCTGATCGATGCCGCGGTTAACCTGGGAGTGATCGAAGCGCAACAGGGACATTTGCCGCTCGCACTCCACTTATGGCAAGACGCATTCACCCGGACCCCGTATCGCAGCAGCATCGGAATGAATATCGTTCGCGCCAATTGTGCTACTGGGAATTTTGCCGCGGCCGAGCAGGCAGCCGCGCGGGTGTTGGAGTTTAATCTGGACTTCGGTCCGGCGAAGGAAATGCTGCGCCAGTTGCAGGGTTCGCCGCCAACCTGCGCTCGCTAGCAGTGGGTAAGACCCGTGGACAGGGCTGGCCGCAGATTCTAGAATCGCAGTTGCAAAGCATCGCCCAGAAACCGGTTCCCCTATGCATCAGCCGAGTCTCTCTTTCCCGGCATCCCGCGCATTGCTGCTGGCATTCGCAGCAGTGAGTTTGCTTTGCGCCTCAGCGTCGGCCCAGCAAACCGCTTTCGACTTGCAAGGCAATGCGGTGAATCCATTGACAGCATCTGCGGGGAAAGTCGTGGTATTGGTTTTTCTGCGCCGTGATTGCCCAGTCTCCAGCCGTTACGCGCCGGTTATTCAAAACATCAGCAAGCGCTACGAACACCAGGTCAGCTTTTCGCTCGTGTATCCGGATAAAACCGATTCTCCATCCGACATCCGCAACTATCTCCGCGACTACGGCTACACCTTGCCTGGGCTTCGTGATCCCCGCCATGTGCTGGTCAAACTGGCTCACGTGCAAATTACTCCCGAGGTCGCGGTGTTCAATAGCAGCCACCGGCTGGTTTACGACGGCAGGATCGACAATTGGTATGTCGATCTCTACCGCGCCCGCCCGGCGCCCACCACGCATGAATTAGACGATGCGATTCAGTCTGCGCTGACAGGCAAGGCTCTCAGCGCCCGTGAAGTCCGAGGAGTGGGATGCTACATCTCCGATCTCCAATAGCGTTCCTCGCCGCAGCATTAATAACCACGGCATTCTCCCAGATCCCGGCGCAGAAAAGCGCTTCTGCGACGCCGGCGCGAAGTCAAATCGCATTTAATAAAGACATTGCCCCTATCGTGTTTCGCTCCTGCGCTTCATGTCATCGCCCTGGCGAAGCTGCGCCCTTCTCGCTGCTCAATTACGCCGACGCGAGAAAGCACGCACACCAGATTGCCGATGTGACGCGCGATAAATCCATGCCACCGTGGTTGCCCGAACCGCAGAAACTGAAATTCTCCGACGAAATGCGCCTCACGCCCGGAGAAATCGGTCTGATTCAGAAATGGGTTGAGCAGGGAGCCATCGAAGGCGATCCATCGGATTTGCCTCCGCCGCCAAAATTCGCAGAAGGCTGGCGGTTGGGAAAACCCGACATGGTTCTGCAGGCGGAGAAGCCCTTCATTCTTTCGCCGCAAGGCACCGACACTTATTGGAATTTCATTTTCCGGGTTCCGATCACCGAGACTCGATGGGTAAAGGCGGTGGAAATTCGTCCCGGCGACAAGCGCTATATTCACCACGCTAATATTCTCATCGACCGCGACGAATCCTCGCGGCGGCGGGAAGCCCAGCCGGGCGCTGGTTTTGGCGGCATGGAGATTCGCATCGAGTCGCAGACGTTCGAGCCCGACAGCCATTTGCTTTTCTGGAAGCCGGGCACAGTTCCTTCGGTTGAGCCCGATGGAATGGCGCTGCGTCTCGACAAAGGTACGGACCTGATTCTGAACACCCACATGCAGCCGTCGGGCAAAACCGAGATCATCCAGCCCAGCATCGGACTCTACTTTACTTCTCATCCCGCGACCAAATTTCCCATGCTGCTGCAGCTTGAAGATGACAGCAAGCTCGACATACCCGCGGGACAATCCAACTTTCTCGTGACCGACGACTTTACGCTTCCCGTCGATGTCGAACTGCTCGCCATTTATCCGCACGCGCACTACCTCGGCAAAGACATCGAGGCGTGGGCAACTTTGCCCAACGGCAACAAAGAAACTCTGATTCATATTCCGCAATGGAACTTGAACTGGCAGGCTGTCTATCGCTACGCAGAGCCCGTGCTGTTGCCGAAGGGCACGACGGTAAGTTTGCGATATATTTACGACAACTCCGAAAACAATCCGCTGAACCCGAATCATCCGCCGGTTTTGGTGCGCGGCGGCAACCGATCGAGCGACGAGATGTGCCATCTCTGGCTCCAGGTCCTTCCCGTCAATTTCGATGCCGCAAAGGGCGACCCGCGCATGCTTCTGGAAGAAGCGCTGGCAGCGCACGATGTGAAAAATGATCCCGCCGATTTCGAAGCCCACTATAATCTCGCTGCGATGTTGCAGGCCCGGGGACGAACTAACGAGGCAATCGAACAATACGAAACTGCGTTGCGCCTTCGCCCCGACGATGCCGTGGCAAACAACGCGCTGGGAGCCGCTCTTCTGGCCCAGGGACAACCGCAGAAGGCAACGACCTATTTGGCTGCCGCTCTGCGTACGCGTCCTGACTATTTTGACGCGCACTACAATCTGGGTAACGCATTGGCGCAGTTCGAAGAGTTTGAAGGAGCCGCGCAACAATTCCGTCTGGCTTTGCAGTCGCAGCCCAAGGATGCGAATGCGGAAGCCAATTTAGGGAGCGCCCTGGCGGAACTGGGCCACTTTGACGAAGCAAAATCGCATTTCGAGCGCGCCTTGCAAATCGATCCCAATCTCTCGTTTGCCCGCGAAAATCTGGAACAGATGCAAAAAGAAATGCAGCAACGGTAGGAATTCGATGCCCTGGCTTTCTCGCCATTCGACGCGGTCTGATATTCCGATATTCATGCGAAATGAATTCAGATTGGTCATCGTCTTTTTCGTTCTCTGCCTTTGTTCGGTAATCTCCGCAGCCCAACAAGCCAGCGCATCTCCCGCGTCGTCGACACCCCTCGTCCCGCCGCAGTCCTCCGCGCCGGATTTCACTCACGCCCGCGCCCTGATGCAGCAAGGCAAGCTCGACGACGCCATCGCAGAACTGCAAGCGATGCAGGCCGCAAACCCGCAGTCGAAAGGACTCGATCTCGAGATCGGCACCGCCTATTACAAGAAGAGCGACTTTCCCAAAGCCATCGAATACTTGAGCCACGCCACAGCTTCCAACTCGAATAATCCGGAAGCACAGCAACTATTGGGTCTGTCGTACTATCTCGGAGGACATCCGACGCAGGCAATTCCCTTGCTCGAAAAAGTGCAGACCTGGTTCCCGCGCGCCAATATTGATGCGTCCTACATCCTCGGCATCTGCTACATACAAACCAAGGATTATCCGCGGGCACGCGGGGCGTTTGCGCGCATGTTCGATGTTCCTTCCGACTCTGCCGCCAGCTATCTTTTCACCGCGCGCATGTTGCTGCGCCAGGAATTCGATCCCATCGCCGAAGAATACGCGCAGAAAGCCGTTGCTCTCGATCCCAAACTTCCACTTGCTCATTTTCTGTTAGGCGAACTCTATCTCTACAAGTCGCGGGTTCCGGAAGCGATCGCAGAATTCCAGAAAGAGCTGGCGCTCAATCCCGCGCACGCGGCCACGTACTACAAGCTGGCTGATGCTTATTCGCGTATTCAGAAATTCGACGATGCGGAACGCCTTTTACAGCGCTCCATCTGGCTCGATTCGACAGCCACAGGACCTTATATTCTGATGGGAAAAGTTCTGGAAAAAAAAGGCGAGTTCGAACTGGCCGTCCGTTCGTTGCAACGAGCCGCGGTAATGGACCCCAACAATCCCACGACTCATCACTTGCTGGGGCAGGCGTATCGTGATCTCGGTAAAAAAGAGGAAGCAGATAGCGAACTGAAATTGGCTGAGCAGTTGCAAACCAAGCAGGATGCGCGTCCCTAGCCTGCGGCGGAAAGCGAGTGAACCCCATGAAGCGGACGATAGTCGGTCTGGGTGAAATCCTGTGGGACTTGTTTCCCGCAGGCAGGCAAATGGGCGGGGCGCCCGCGAACTTTGCCTACATCACATCGTTGCTTGGTAATCGCGGAATCGCAGCCAGCCGCTTAGGCAAAGATGATTTGGGTCGTGAAGCTATTGCTCGCTTGCAGGAACTGGGGCTTGCAACCACGTTCCTGCAACAAGACTCGCTGCATCCCACCGGAACGGTTCGCGTCACGTTGGATAAAAACGGTCAGCCGAGTTTCGCCATCTCGCAGCCGGTCGCCTGGGATTTTCTCCAGTGGACGCCGCAGTGGCAGCAACTGGCGGCACAAGCCGATGCCGTCTGTTTCGGATCGTTGGCGCAACGGTCTGCGCAAAGCCGAGACACAATTCACAATTTTCTGCAAACCACGCGCCCCGGCTGTTTACGCGTGTTCGATGTCAATCTGCGGCAGCATTTTTACGACAAGACAGTTCTTGATGAATCCATGAAGATGGCTTCCATCGTCAAATTGAATCACGAAGAACTGCCAAAGATTATGGAGTTGCTGGCCGAGGAACATTTTCGCGAGCATTCGTCGGAAGAATTGGCGGCCCGGCGACTGATCGATCTTTATCAAGTGCAACTGGTTTGCGTCACTCGCGGCAACCACGGCAGCCTGCTGGCGACCGCCAATTGCTGCCACGCCCACCCCGGATTCCGCGTCGAGGTCGCTGATACGGTGGGCGCGGGCGACGCTTTCACCGCGTCGCTGGTTCATGAGTATATGCGCGGGGCGTCGCTGGCGGAGATGAATGACGCCGCCAATCACGTGGGCGCCTGGGTCGCAAGTCAAAACGGCGCAACGCCTGCGCCCGGACCGGAAGGAATCGAGCGCACGCTGGCCCTCATTCGCTGAAATCACTCCGTCGCGGGCAGCGGTGCGTTCTGCTCCGCAGCGAGTTTCTCCGCCAATTCTTTCGGCAGATGGTGCAGCAATTCCAGAAAGGCGGCATTCGTCCAGCCGAAGCCGACCACGTTCATCTGATATCCCAGCGCCGCGTGCGCGTCAGAAGATCGCGTCACGACGTTGTATTTTTCCCGGATGTTGCCGTCGCGCCGGAAGTTTTCCGCCACCATCGAGAGAAACTCGAATGAGATTCGATCCGCATCGGCATTATCCTGATAGCGTCGCAATCCATTGACGGCAAGCATCTCGATGTTCCCCCAGCCATAAGGCAAATCCCATTGCGCGCCCGTGTCGGCGGTGCTCATCGCCAGACCACCGGGGTGGTCGAACACTTTCACATTCCGCTCCACCGCCTGCGCTTGCTGCGCTGTCGCCAGGCCCGCCCACAGCGGATAGAACGTGGTGGCATAACGATACGAAGACATTTTCTGCGCTTCAAAGTTGTAGTCGAAAAACATTCCCTCTTTTTCGTTCCACAAATAGCGGTTGATTAATTTCCTGCGCTGTTCGGCCCGCTTCCTCCACTTCGCCGCATCTGCCGGGCGGCTCAGCCACTGGCTGATCTGCTCCATATCTTTTTCAGTTTTGAAAAGAAGAGCATTCAGTCCAACCGGAGCGTAACGCTGGGTGGCGCAGCCAAAGGGACCGAAGCGAAAGCTCACGTCGAAGCCCGACTCGCGCATCGAGCGGTCGCCTTTGTAATAATCCGCGCTAAGGTTGAACTCGCGCGGCCTTTCGCATCCCGGCGGCGCCATGGTCGTTGGCACATCACAAACTTGCAGCGAATACGTCGCGCCGCGCGCCGAATGAGCCGCATCGGCAGTGCGCTCGACGATGTAATCGTCGGCTTGTGCTGGATGAAAGAAGAAGTAAGTCGCAACCTTGCGATAAAATCCGCTCTCATCCTGCAACGCCTCAGCCGGAGGACCTTCGCCAAAATCGAAGTAGCGCGACAATCCGGTTTGCCCAGCCAGGTGCGGTTCGCGGGTCCACATTTCGTAGTCTTTATCGAGATCGGCGTAAGCCTTCTCCATCCACGCCTGATCGCCGTGGCCGCTCTTCTGCATTTCCCCATAAACATCCACGAACATGGAACTGAGGAACGGTGGCTGCGAACGCGTCAGGTAGTAAGTGCGGTTGGCGTTGAGCATGGCGCCGTAGTTTTCAATCTCGAAAAAGAAATTGTCGACCATGCCCCGCGCCAGTTCCAACCGGCCCGCCAGCAACAGGCCGCGAATAATAAAATAGCTGTCCCAGCCATACATCTCATTGAAGCGGCCGCCGGGAACGACATACTTGTTTTGCAAATAGAGCAGCCCCGCCGGCTGAATTTTGCTCGCGTCAATTTCTCCCAGATGGTGAATCACCATGGGCAAATGCTTGACCTGGACATTGCAATCGGCCGCCAGCTTCTGCACCGCCGCAGGCTCGGAAAAGTCATCCGGCAAATACAGGACGGGCGCCACTTTCAGCTTGGGATCGACCACGCTTTTGCACTCCGTCATCGAGCGGGTCAGAACGTTCCACGCCGAAGAAATATAGTCGAGAATCGGATCGAGCCCTTGCCCCGCCGGAGTAGCGGGCGGTTCGGCGGCAGCCGACACCAGGCCGCAGGCGATAAAAACAAGGGCGACACAGCGACCCACGCACCTCGGCAGACGGCGAAAGAGGGTCGTTATGTGGGGCCTCATTGAGATTCGAAAAGCCGTGGAGCGTCAAGTGTAATCGCAGCCCTAAGCGCCGCAAAATGAATTCGATAGCGCGAAAGATTCTTTTTGTCGCGGTACCCGCGACTCATGTAGAGACAGCCGCCCTCGGCTGTCCGGCGGCCCAGCCTCACCGGGCCGCTCTTCACTCCACCAACGACCCCTCCACAGTTTTCCACGGACACCCCTTGTGACATCCGACCTTGCACCCAAAACTCAGCTTACGTAATCATGGTTGAGGCGGAAGCAGCGGCAAAAGCCGCAGCGCATCCGTCGGAGCTTTTTTAACCAGTTCTTTGACAACATAGGTCATCCTCAGGATCGATGGGAAGCGCCTTAGCTGCGTGCAACGAGCAAACAAACACTCCTAAGTCCTTACGCCAGAATAATTTGCGGGGGTAAGTATCCCCTCTCGTCAAGTAGTAGACTAGAGAGGACGTGACAGGGTAATGTAGAAAAAGCAAAAGCCCGCTGGCAGGCGGGCTGTGAAGACTCTTAAGATTTGTCGGGACACCCAAATGATGGTAAGCGTCCGAAGTGAACCGTCTTGCTAAGTGTCCACGAACGGGTTAAGTGGACACTTCCGCAGGTGTGGACTTGATGTTCCAAGGCAGAAGTTCGTCGACGCGGTTGATGGGATGATCGGCGATGCGGGTCAGCACTTGGCGCAAATAGGCTTCGGGATTGAGACCGCTGAGCTTGGCCGAACCGATCAGGCTGTAGATCGCAGCGGCACGTTCTCCACCCGCGTCTGATCCGGCAAACAGGTAGTTCTTCCGGCCCAGGGCGACGCCCCTCAAAGAGCGTTCGGCGGCGTTGTTGTCGATCTCGATGTGTCCATCCTTTATATAGCGCGTAAGCGCGTCCCATCGCGAAAGCGCGTATCGAATCGCCGCCGTCGTCTCCGACTTCCGCGAGAGCTTCGACAAAGTCGCTTCGAACCACTGTCGCAGAGAGTCGAGCAGCGGTTTCGACTGCGCCTGGCGCACGGCACGGCGTTCGTTCGGCGGCTTACCGCGAATCTGTTCTTCGATTCCATACAGCGTCCCGATACGCATCAGCGCTTCCCGCGCCACCGGCGAGGCATGCGCTTGTTCCAGATCGTAGAACTTGCGCCGCACATGTGCCCAACACGCGGCTTGCTCGATGCGGCCATTTTCGTAGAGCTGATTGAATCCCGCGTAGGCATCGGCCTGCAGCGTGCCACGAAACTTCTCCAGATGGCGCTCGGGATGTTCCCCTTTGCGATCCGGTGAGTAGGCAAACCACACTGCGGGAGGTGCGGTATCGCCCGCGGGACGGTCATCGCGAACGTAGGTCCACAATCGACCGGTCTTGGTCTTGCCCTGGCCCGGAGCCAACACCGGCACCGGCGTGTCATCGGCGTGCAGTTTGTCGGCGGCGGTCACGTAGCGGCGCAGCGCTTCCACCAACGGCTGAAGAAGGCGCGCACTGCCGCCGACCCAATCGGCCAAGGTCGAGCGCTCCAGTTCTACATCCTGTCGCGCATAGATGTCGCTTTGCCGATACAGCGGAAGATGATCGCAGTACTTACTCACCAGAACGTGCGCCAGCAGCCCCGGCCCGGCCAAGCCGCGCGCGATCGGCCGGCTCGGCGCGTCGGCCTGCACGATGCAATCGCACTTCGTGCAGCTCAGCTTGGGGCGCACCTGACGTATCACCACGAAGCTGGCGGGCACGTACTCCAGCATCTCGGAGACATCCTCGCCTAACTTGCGCAGTTCGCCCTGACATTCCGGGCATACCGTTTCTTTCGGCTCGTGTCTGCGTGTTTGTCGCGGAAGATGATCGGGCAGTGCGCGGCGCGTGGGCTTCGTTACAGGAGTCGCAGAGGCGGTGACGGGAGCTGGTGCTGGCGCGTTGGGCTCTTGCTCGCTACGCTTGGATTCCAACTCGTCCAGTCGCAGCTCCAACTGTTCGATCTGCCGCTCCAGCTTCTCCGACTTACGCCCAAACTGCATACGCTGCAACTTGGCCAGCAGCAGCTGCAGATGCTCGATCTCGCGCTCCCGCGAGATCAGTTGCTCGTGTTGTGCCAGGATCAGCGCTCGCAGCGCATGTGCGGGAAGAGCGTTGAGATCAGGGAGCGCCACCGCTGACATGCGCGGAGTATCGCATGAACGCGCACGTTTTCATCCCCGTGCGCGCAAAAAAAGTTGTGCAAAGAATCTTCTGGGTTACACCGACAGCTGCGGCTCCCACGTCCGCTCCGGCCGCCGCCAGTCGATACCCTCCAGCAGCATCGATAACTGCGCCCGCGTCAACGAAACCGTGCCGCTCGCAGCTTGCGGCCAAACGAAGCGCCCGCGCTCCAATCGCTTCGCGAACAAACACAACCCGTCGCCGTCGTACCACAGAACCTTGATCAGATCGCCTCTCCGCCCGCGAAATACAAACACGTGCCCCGAGAACGGCTTCTGCTCCAGTTTGCTCTCCACCAGCGCACTGAGCCCCGTAAACCCGCGCCGCAAGTCCGTCACTCCCGCGGCAATCCAAACTCGCGTGTTCGTCGGCGGCCCCATCATCCCCGTAGGCACTCCAACAACACGCGCACCAACGCCGGATCGGCGCTGCCTTCGATCCGCACCTGCGCCTGCCGCAGTTCGATCTGAATCGTACCCAGCTGTGCTTTCGGGAAGTCGGCGGACCCTCGCTCCGGCAGAGGTGCCGGCAAACTCTCGCTCACCCGAACCGGCAGCAACTTCATGGCCGGTTTGCCCTCCCCAAGTCTCCCTGCTACGTACAGCCGACGCCACCCAAATACCTGGTTCGCGTTGACGCCATGCGCTCGCGCTACCCGCGCCACCGACGCGCCCTCCACCAACGTCTCTTCGACAATCGCCCGCTTCTCCGCGATACTCCGCCGCTGCCGCGGGGCCGCGACTAACGACTCACTCCTATCCGCTATGACAGTTGCAACTTGCCGGGAGGTGTCCATCTCCGCTCCAAGTGGACACCTATCCGAAGTGTCCACTTCGCGAGAATGGCTCTTAATTATGAGGATGTCTAGACGGCCTCAACCGTACGCTTACGGGATACTTGTCTCTGACAACTTTTCAAAGACTTAGGCGGCTACCCAGAGTCACGTAAGTCGTTCAAACTACAACATAAACCAGCCCTGAAAAAGCTGCACTCAACACGTTGCGAAGGCACACCCGCCGGATGTGGTTCACGATGGTCCAATAGCCGTGTTCTGGAGTCTTTCCAAATGACTCTGTGTCGGTCTCGGCTTCTCCCCGACGTCAAGTCGCTGAGATGAAATGCCGTCGTTTATGCTGATGGGCCCATAACCGCCAAAGGGCGGTGGCTTCATTCCGGGTCGGCCAATTTGGGTCCGATCTGGGTCCGATGAGCCGGCCAAAGAGTTCCTATGAGTTCCCTTAGAGGATTAAGAACGGGCTGTCAGTACCGTTAAGTTCCAATAAGTTACGTCGGCCAGCGACTCTGTCACGGCAGAGGCCGCGGGTTCGAGTCCCGTCGTCCCCGCCATTCTTTTCAAGCACTTGCAAACCTAACGTCCGGCCAATCAGGGGATGTTAGGGAACGATAAGCGCCGAACGAGAGTGGTCCCATTCGAGAACGATTCCAAACAGCGCTCATTGGATTAGGTTTGTCTTGGGCAAAATACCCGTCGGCAAAATACGCGTCGATCAATTTGTCCTGCGCCGACCGTTTGGTCTTCGATGTTGCTCGCGGGTATTTGTTCGCGACATGAAGGTTGCTATGCCGCAAGTAGTCGCGGATGGTGAGCTGATGTTCGCCCATCTCCGCCAGCATAGTTCCCACCGTGTGTCGAAAAGTGTGCCAGCCCACGCCTAGGATGCCGATCTTCCGGAACGCAGGTTGGACCTTCCTTTTGAGCACGGATGCCAGATCGAGCGGTTTTTTGCCCTCCAGTCTTTCCGAAGGAAAGATGAAATCCTCTGGTTGGTTGTAAAGACTCTGGGACTTCCACTCCAGCAAGGCATGTTTCAGGCTTGGATGCATCGGCAACAGCATGGCCGATGCTTCCGTTTTTGTGCACTTCAGGTGCCCACCTCGACGCCAATAGTACGAGTGTTGCAGGCTGAAAGCTCAGGTTTTCAAAATTGCAGTCGAGCCAGCGCAGAGCAACGAGTTCCCCTGGACGTATTCCTAAGGCACCGTCTAGAAACACAAGAAGCTGATCGCGCAACTCCAACCCCGCCAGGCCCATCTTGACCTGCTCTGCGGACAGCACCAAGAGAGAACGCCGGCGTTTGGCGCTGACCCACACGCCCGTGCTTGGACCTCGTTTCCCCCCGCTTCCTACAGGTATGCCCGATGAGATGGTGTGGACAAAGCTTTGCGAGGCAGTTCCTCTTGAGAGTAGTGCTCCCAAAGCGTGTTGATCGTCGTTCGCCGGAGGTTCCGATGTTCGCAGCGATTGTTGATGGTTAGCCGAAGAGCGTCTGCTGCTCCGTGCGCCGCAGATTCGGTGGGGTATTTCTTGACATCCCCAACCTGGACCTGGCGATGCAACAGCTTTCCATTGATGTCTTCTTCCCACCATCGGTAGACCCAGACTGCGGGGCCCTTTCTTCCGCTCTTCTCGTTCTACGCTTCCATGTTGGCAACGCGTCGGTCTAAACAAAGATCCTCCTCTGTTTAAACGGTGTCGGCGGACACCGCCAGAATAAATCGGATGTCAATTTCGGTCGGGACATTTCTTCCCGGCTGCCACCCCTTTTAGCTGGCGAGCTTTCCGAGCCAACGATTCAGAGTTGAAGCCCGAAAACGCCAGTGCTTTCCGACCTGGGCACCCGATATCGAGCCAATCCGGGCCTTCGTTCGAAGAGTTCTGGGATGCATTCTCAAGGGTCTCGCCGCTTCATCGGTATCTAGCAGAGGTTCAAAGTTCTTGTCGGCCTGAACGCCCTTTCGTTCCCTTTCGTCGGCTGCAGGAGCATGTGCGTGATTTCCATCCTCTACATTGGATTTCCACCTCACCACAGGAAGTCCATTGTGCGGGCCTCACGAAGCTATCGGTGACGGCGCAGACATACGTCGGAGCTGGTCGGGGGTTCGGAACCGCCAACTCTTGTCGGCTGGTCAAGCCCGTGCGGGCACGGGTTTGGTAACCAACTTGATTCATCCCAGCCCTCGTGTCCAATGACTTTTCGTGTGCGAGTCATTCCTGCGGGTCATAAAAGACCGTATGACGCCGATCTGTCACGCCGCGTCCCGTTGATTAAGCTGCTTCGCCGATGCGGAACTTATTGAGAAAACGGCGGGCTTATGCAAAGAAACAAGCATTCGCCCCACCTTGCGTGGCGCTGGACCCCGGTCATTTCTCGGGGTTATTCAGCGCAATCGCCGCGGGTTGTCCTGACCCTGAGGGTGGACTTGTCTCACACACAGTACCCACTGAATTTCCTGGCGAATCACTCAAATCGTCGGACTCATAACTTCCAGGAATGACGTCCCTCCGAAAAGTAATTGGACATCACAATTGAGTGAAGTTAACTTTGCGCCAAAAGCAGACGATTTCCGAAACGTTTAGCGACGGTTTCGGCGGCGGAGCGAAAACAGCCGTTCGGATAGGCCATCATCCACTCAAACATTTCTTTGCCCATCTCAGAGATGAGTGGATATTACTGTGCACGAATTGAGGAAAAGTTTGTGAAGGTGATCGTTCTCGGCACTGCCCTTGCTCGCAAAAAAACCTGTGATGGCGCGCAAACTATATCCAATCAACTCGCCGAAGCCACCGACAAAGCCGACGACGATTGCGCTTGCTCCCAGGCTAGCGAGGAATGCTCCATTGACGCTCCTCGCTTTCCGAACAAGTCCGAGTATGATTTCGGACGGAGAAAAGGGGGAGGGGTATGTCGAAGAGCAAGCACACGGAAGCGGAAGCATCGTCATTGGGGAAGACGCCGGCGTTGGCATATCCAAGCGCCACTACCACCGCTCCCCGTACTGTTCGCTGATCTCCGCTTTCCAGCGCACGCAGCAACTGCTTTCGCCCCTCGGCCGCGTACTCAAGCGAACATCCGCAACCGTTGAAATCCGCATCCCATCCGCGCCGGGCGTTTAACCGTACGTGAGGTCGGTGCTCTGTCCGACTTCGATGATATAGCCGTCAGGATCGCGGATGTAGCAGCGTATCTCGCCGTACTTGGGAATCGGCTCCGTGATGAATTCGGCTCCTCGACTTTTCCATAATTTGTAGCACGCTTGAATATCGGCAACGCGGAAATTCATAAAGCTGTTGATGTGATTCGGGTCGGGGAGGCTGAGCGTTACCGTCGGCTTATCCGGGGTCGGACCGCCGCCAACGTTTAGAATCATCCAAATATTCGCCAGCAGAAGGTACGCAGGCGCGTTGCCGTCGCCCAACGTCAGAATCTTGGCGCCGAAGACCTTTTCGTACCAGCGAGCCGATCGCTCGATGTCGGCGACGGTGAGAAATTGGGCGATGCTGATCCCCTCCCGCGGGGGCATCTCGTAGCTGTTCTGGTCGATTTGTACTGCGTTCATTTGATAGCTCCTTTGGATACCGTGCTCATTACAAATGCGGTGTCCGACTTCCGATCCATTCACAAAAAATCGATCGACGCCGGCTAGTTCAGCAGCGATTCCCAGTTGGCTGGCACTCTTCCTGCGGGTCCAGGTGCGGGCTGACTTTCGGGATGCGCGTGCGGCGGAAGTAATTTCGCTCCTTTGATCATCCCCTGCTTCTCATAATCGTAGAACCAGTCCTCTCCCGGCTCAAAGCTGGCAATGATCGGATGGCCTGTTGCTGCCGCATGCTTGGACGCATGCTGACTCGGGGAACTGTCACAGCATCCGATGTGCCCGCACTCTGCGCACCGGCGGAGATGAAACCACCAACCATTCGGTGACGCGAGGCACTCGACACACCCATCGCCACTCGGTTTTGAAGCAGGGTTGATTCCGCGGCGATCTTTCTTCATTTTCCGGTTTTTCCTTTCATGTCCGGTGTGCGCAAAATAATGTCAAGCCACCAGCAAGATCTTCCCGCTTCCACCTTTTTCCGCCTCGGCTTGAGCCTCGGCCGCTTCACTGAGTGGCAGTCTCTGACTAATCGGGATTACCAGCTTGCCATCCCGCACCGCTTCAGCCATGAACTCGAGCGTTTTCCTATCGAACTTCGAGAATACGTGCACCATCTTTACCGATGGGTACTGCGCGGCGTTCTTTGGCGCTTCGACAACCGATGCATACACCCCTCCCGGCTTCACCTTGGCGATCAGCTTTTCGGCGGTTCTTCCGCCGACCGTATCCGCCACCGCATCCAGCGGCGGAAGGTTCGCAATTGCGGCGTCATCATCGGTTGCGACCGCCTGATCCGCGCCGACGGTCTTCTCTTCATCCATCTGTCTCTTCAAAATCCCTGCTATCACAGTGGCCCCGCGTTGTTTCGCGGTGAACACCGCCGAACGCCCGACATTTCCAGCAGCACCTACGACGAGAACCAATTGGCCCGCTTTAATTCCCGTAGCCGAAAGAAGCTGGTTGCCGGTCACCGTCACCAGCGGCAGCGCCGCCGCCTGGATCAAATCGAGGCCCTTGGGAACTTTCGCCAAGACCGCGGCCTTCACGACACAAAGTTCGGCGTAAGTGTTGTCTGCCATAGCGAACACCTGGTCGCCGACGGAAAAGTCTTCGACTCCCGGCCCAAGCTTGACCACAGTCCCCGCCAAATCGACTCCAATGAGCCCTGGGAAATGCATGGGATAAAAATCTTTCGTCAATCCAGCGCGTCGTTTGTAGTCGATAGGATTTACACTCGTGGCAGCGACCCGCACCAGTACTTCGCCGGCACCGGGAACCGGGTCAGGATAATCCTCAAACTTCAGTACTTCTGGACCGCCATATTGGTGGACAACAACTGCTTTCATATTTCATCTCCTTATACGGTGCGCGAACCGCGACCAACAGAAACTATAGATGTGCGAAGCGGGAATTGGTCGCCGACGTTGTGGACTCCCAAAAATCCGAAACCGGAATCCGCCAGTGGATTCTCAGCTCTGCCCTACGTGTTCGCATGTCAAAGCGCGTTTGCCGCCAGCCTTTCATCGATCCTTTTGAGGATGAATGCCCAGGTCGTGCCATGACGTTTCCGCGAGGTTGACATTGTAGTAGTTGGCAGCTTTCTCGATGTTCGCGAAAGCCAAAGCACGGTCGGCGTCAGAGACGTCGATCACTTGATCGAACCGCGCAACCGCGTTACGCACATGTTGTGCGTCGGTCAGTGGTTCTTTCCGCTGCTTCGGAAACGCGTAGACGCTGTCGGGTAAGTCGCTTTGCGTCGTTAGCTTTCCGTGTTTCTCATGAGGTTTCCAGGTTGCTTCCGGCATGGCTTTGCCATCCTTTCTTTAATATTAGGCTGGAGATCTGTTGGGTCGGCCCGCGAATGCGCGGACCCTACTTTTCTTTGACTTTCTGCGCCAGCTCGCGAAAGTCTTTGGCTTGCTTGTGACTGGCCTTTGCCTGAAACTGTGCGAGCTGCCGGGATTTCTCATTGGGGAGGAGCGAAACCAAAGCTTCAAGTTCGGTTGCCGCTTCCTGGGCCTGGTCGGCCCCTTTGAGCATCAAATGTTCAAATTTCCGGATTGCCTCATCGTGATCCATATTTCTCTCTTTCATGTCGCCGTCCGATCAAATCGGCCGCGACGGTGAAATTAGACATTATGAGTACTGGCGAATCAATTGGACGATGGTATCGGCAATATCGTGGCATTGGGCCCCCGGAATGAAAACTTGCGCAGCAGTCTACCCTGGTGGCCGATACGTTTGTCCGCTAGATTTGTCGTCATGATTCTGGCCTAATTTAAGGTTACGCTGATCGGAGCAATTATGAATACCGCGATCCCTGCTTCTCCTATGAAGCACTTCGATGCAATCATTATCGGGACGGGCCAGGCGGGGCCGTCCCTGGCAGCAAGGTTTGCGGCCGCCGGCAAGACCGTCGCTATTATCGAACGCCATAAATTCGGCGGCACATGCGTGAATACGGGATGCATCCCCACAAAGACGCTGGTGGCGAGTGCCTATGCGATGTATGTCGCCCGACGAGGAGCAGAATATGGTTTCAGTATTGGTGATATGCGCCTCGACATCAAGCGAGTGAAAGCCCGCAAGGATGCAGCGACGGCGAGGTCGAGCAAGGGAGTGGAGGAGTGGCTCCGAGGAACGAAAAATTGTACGGTCATTCAGGGCCAAGCCCATTTTCAGTCGTCGAACACTGTTGTGGTCAACGACGAAGTTCTGCAAGCCGACAAGATCTATATTAATGTTGGCGCGCGGGCCCGTATTCCCGACATGTCGGGAATTCATGATGTCCCATTTCTCACCAATTCATCGATGATGGACATCGATTTCTTGCCCGAGCATCTTGTCATCGTTGGTGGAAGTTATGTGGGGCTGGAGTTCGCACAGATCTATCGCCGCTTCGGGAGCGAAGTCACAATTGTGGAAATGGGACCGCGCCTGATTGGACGGGAGGACGAAGACGTTTCCCAAACTGTGCGCGAAATCCTGGAGGCCGAGGGCATAGAGATCCGGCTGAATGCGAAATGTATCTCGCTGGCGAGACGCGATGGCGGTATCGCGGTCCGCATGGAATGCAGCGAAGACCCGAAGGAGGTGGCCGGCACGCACTTGCTTCTAGCCGTGGGGCGTGTCCCCAACACAAGCGATCTGGGTCTCGAACTCGCTGGGGTCACAACCGACAACCGCGGATACATCACCGTCGATGACCAGTTGCAAACCAATGTGTCCGGCATCTGGGCACTGGGAGACTGCAACGGCCGCGGCGCGTTTACCCATACTTCCTATAACGACTACGAGATTGCCGCGGACAATCTCTTTAACGCTGACCATCGCCGGGTTTCCGACCGGATCCAAGCCTATGCTTTGTATATCGATCCGCCGCTGGGGCGATGCGGCATGACCGACGCAGAGATACGGAAATCCGGACGTCGCGCCCTCGCCGTGAAATATCCGATGAGTAAAGTGAGCCGGGCCTACGAAAAAGGCGAGACACGGGGCTTCATCAAAATCTGTGTCGATGCAGAAACGAAGCAAATTCTGGGAGCTGCGATTCTTGGAGTCGGAGGCGATGAAGTGATTCACGTTCTGCTGGACGTGATGTATGCGAAGGCGCCGTACACGGTCATCCAGCGCGCCATGCACATTCATCCCACGGTCGCGGAATATCTGCCGACCGTCCTCGGCAAACTGGAACCATTTGTCTAGCGGGAGGAGTAGGACCACTCTGAAGATCGGGTGTCACTTGCGCGAGTGCGCAGATTGATGGTTCGTGATAAGTTGGGCGCGACAGAAACCAGGGATCCCGTTCGGCTGCGCTCCAACATCCGCTTCATCCTCGATATTTGCTACGGCAGCCGGTCGGCTAAGCCGGGTATCGTTTTCAGCAGGTCGTTGTAGATGACCATGACGGCGAAGAGAACGAGGAAGACGAAAGCGGCCTGATAGACGCGCTCTTTGATACGCAGGCTGATGTCGCGGCGCATGATGCCTTCGATGAACAGGAACAGGATCACGCCGCCGTCGAGAATCGGGATGGGCAGCAGGTTGAAGATGCCGAGGTTCAGGCTGATGGCGGCGGTGAGTTCGAGCAAGGGCATCCAGCCTTTGCGGCTGACGGCTTCTCCGGCCGCCTGGCCGATGCGGATGGGGCCTTCGATGGTGCGCACCGACATTTTGCCCTGCAACATTTTCTTGACCAGCTCGAGAATCAACACCGATGCGCGCTGATTGCGGACCAGTGAAAGATGAAGAGCCTGGGTAAAGGAAAGAGTCGTGACTTTGGTGGGATAGCTGCCGATGCCGATGCGATACGATTTGTCGTTCAAGACGGGTTGCAGGGTGAAGGTTTTGATTTCCGATCCGCGGCGCACGGTGAGTGTGACGGGCTTGTCCTGCGTTTGCTTGAGGACTTCGACCATGTAGCCGAGCGCGGGAACGGGCTTGCCGTCGAGAGTCAAAATTTCGTCGCCGACTTTGAGGCCGGCTTTTTCCGCCGGCATGTCGGGTTGAAGATCGGTGATGCAGACGCAAGGCTCTTTCGGTGACCAGCCGGCCATGCCGATCTGGTCGACGCCGGAGGCTTCTGGAATAAGGGTCTTGGTGATCGATTGTCCGTCGCGATCGACGGTGACGGTCAGCGGCTGGCCGGGGCTGAGCGCTTCGGTGCTATCGACCTGCTCCCAGTTGGGGTTGGCGGTGCCGTTGATGTTGGTGATGCGATCGCCCGGTAGAAGTCCGGCTTTGGCCGCGGGCGTGTCCTTGAAAACCCAGCCGATGGTGGTCGGCTCGTCGAGCACCGCGGGATATTCGTAGTGCACCATGTAGACGGTGGTGAGCAGGACGATGGCCAGCATGATGTTCATGAATGGCCCGGCGATGGCGATGAGGAAGCGGTGCCAGCGCGAATGGGAGAGGAATTCGCGAGGATCTCCCGTGCGCTCATCCATGGGATTTTCGCCGCTCATTTTGACGTAGCCGCCGAGCGGGATGGCGTTGATGCGGTAGTCGGTTTCGCCGCGGCGGAAGCCGATGAGCCGCGTGCCGAAGCCGATGGCGAACTGTTCGACGCGCACGCCGAGCCACTTGGCCACGGCGAAGTGGCCGAACTCGTGGATCAGGATCATGAAACCGAGAACGCAAACGACGGCGACAAGCGAGGTTAAGAATTCAGACATAAATAAAAGTACGAACTCTCCAGCGTTTTAGATTCGCACTACTTAGATTCCAAAATCTAGGCGAAAGATGTTGCTCCAGCGCGCACAGTAGTTCGCGCGCCAGTTATCCGTAGCACCCGCTCGTGAGCACATCGGCGGGATTGGGCGTCGGCCTCAAGCACCTTGGCAATAGATTCTGGTTTGGCGCAATCGACCTCGCTCAGAACTTCTTCGATAACCCGGGGGATTTGATCGAAACCGATGCTGCCGCCGAGAAACGCGGACACGGCAATTTCATCGGCGGCATTCAGAGCTACAGTCTTGGCTCCGCCCGCTTCCGCAGCTTCATAAGCAAGGCGCAGACAAGGAAATTTACTCATATCGGGGGGGCAAAAGTCGAGATGACGCAGGTCCATGACCGGGAACCGCATATCCGATTGAATACGTTCGGGATAAGTCAGGGCGTAGAGGATGGGCAGGCGCATGTCGGTGACCGAAAACTGGGCCAAAATGCTGCCGTCAATAAATTCGACCATGGAGTGAATCGTGGATTGGGGATGGACGATGACTTCGACCTGACGCGGGGGAAGATTGAATAACCGGCAGGCTTCGATTACTTCGAAGCCTTTATTCATGAGCGTGGCGGAATCGATGGTAATGCGGCGGCCCATCTTCCACGTGGGATGGTTGAGGGCCCGCTCGATGGTGATGGCAGCGAATTCGGATTGAGGGGTGTGGAGGAACGGTCCGCCGGAAGCGGTGAGCCAGATGCGGTCGACTTCTTCCATGCGGCCGCCGCGCAGGCATTGGTGAACGGCGTTGTGCTCGCTGTCGATGGGAAGCAAGGGTTTGCCTTGGCGGCGGGCTTCGGCGGTGAAGAGTTCTCCGGCGGCGACCAGGCATTCTTTGTTGGCCAAGCCAACGGACTTGCCAGCGCGAACAGCTTCATAGGTGGCTTCGAGACCGGCGACGCCAACGATGGCGCTGACCACGAAGTCGACGCTGGGATCAGTGGCCACGCGGAGCAGGCCGGCGGGTCCGTGGAGAACTTCGATTTCACTGAGTCCGGCTTGCTTCAAACGCAAGCGCAGGATTTCAGCGTCGGATTCCGAGGCGATAGATAGTATGCGCGGATGCCAGCGGCGGGCTTGTTCGGATGCGGCTTCGAGATTGCTGCCGGCGGCGAGGGCGGCAACTTCGAACCGGTCGGGATAAGATTCGACGACGCTGAGAGTGCTGCGGCCGATCGAGCCGGTGGATCCCAGGATGGCGATGCGCTTCATCGAGTAAGTGGGTCGAAACTTTAATTTTACGCGATTCGGCGCGCCTTGAGGGAGGGCATCGGGGAGGACTACTGCATCACGCGCCAGCTTGCATAATACCACAGGATGGGCGCGGCAAAGAGCAGGGCGTCGATGCGGTCGAGCATGCCGCCGTGACCGGGAAGAATTGCGCCGGAATCTTTTACGCCCGCCCCGCGCTTGAGCAAAGATTCGACCAAGTCGCCGAGTTGCGCCGCGATGTTCAGGACGATGCTAAGGATGATGATGGGAGCCATGGACGGTTGTTCGAGGCCGAAGAGACCGTCGCGGCGCTCGATCAGGCCGGCGTTCAGCATGGCAGAGCTTAGGGGCAGAGCGTAGCGGAATAGCAGCCAGCCGACGGCGACGCTGGCGACGAGCGAAGCGGCAGCGCCTTCCCAGGTTTTCTTGGGACTGATGCGCGGGCACATCAAATGGCGGCCGATGGATTTGCCGACGAAGTAGGCGAAGATGTCTCCCGACCAGACGACGAGCAACAGGTAAAGAAGATAGAAAGCGCCAGCCCATTGCTGGCGGAGCTGCACCAGCATTCCCATGGGCAGGGCGATGTAGGTGAAGGCGAAGACGGCGGCGGCAGCGGCAGCATATCCGCTGGCGAGATCGGCGCGGCGCATGGCGATGGTGAGAAACAGGAACGGCGCGATGGCAGCGGCGAAACCCAGGCTGTAGACGAAGATCGCTGTGGAGAGCAGCGGCTTGTCGTTGCCTGCATTCATCGCCAGCAGAAGGAAAAAGAGGCCGGAGAAAATATAAGTGGGTACGCGCAGTGGGCGCACGCCGTAGGATTCGGTCAGCTTTAAAAATTCATGGATGGTGAGCAACGCGATGGCCGCGGCAAAAACTGCGAGCACCGAGATTGGCGCTCGCAAGACCAGCACCAGGACGATCGGGATGAGGACGATAGCAGTGGCGATTCGTTTGAGCAAGGGAGTTTGAATTACGACCCGCCAAGATTAAACCACGAAGGGCGCGAAGTCACACGAAGGAACTTAGAAGCAAACCATTTGGACCTTAATGAACCTGCATTCTCTTTGGTAAAGCTTCGTTGGACGGATTGCTATTTGCCGCTTTTAGAATGTGCGGGCGAAAGCACTGGCGCGAGGTGCTCTCCGTGATTGAGGCCGCCGTAGCGGCGTTCGCGCTTTTGATATTCGGCGATGCCTTCGAGCAGATGCAGGCCGCGGAAGTCGGGCCAGAGCGTGGGCGTCACGTAGATTTCGGCATAAGCCAATTGCCAGAGCAAGAAATTGCTGAGGCGCATTTCGCCGCTGGTGCGCACGACCAGATCGGGATCGGGGAGATGGCGCGTGTAGAGGTGACGGGCGACGGTATCTTCGTCGATGCGCAAATGATCCATGCCGCCGTTTTGCGAGGCAGCGTTGACCATGGAGCGGAAGGCATCGACCAGTTCGCTGCGCGCGCTGTAGTTTAACGCCAGGGTTAGCACCATGCCGGAGTTGTGCGAGGTGCTTTCGCGCGCCCACTCCATGCGCTCCTGCACATCTTCGGGAAGTTCGAACTGGCGGCCGATGTATTCGAGGCGGATATTGTTTTTGTTGAGCGTGGTGACTTCCGCTTTGAGGTAGCGGCTGAGCAGGCGCATCAGGAAATCGACTTCGCTCTTGGGCCGCTTCTTCCAGTTCTCTTCTGAGAATGCGTAGAGAGTGAGCGCGCCGATGCCGACGCGGGCGGCGGTTTCGACGGTGGAGCGCACAGCCGTGACTCCGGCGCGATGCCCGGCCACGCGCGGCATGTGGCGGCGCTTAGCCCAGCGGCCATTGCCGTCCATGATAATCGCGATGTGCGTGGGGAGCCGACTCCTGTCCAAATGCCGATAGGCTTCCGCTTCTTTTCGATCCAGTCCCGTGGGAACTTTGTCCTGCAAAGTGAATCCCCCGACTTGAGGCTAACACAGGGGGGAAGTTGGGCGCAATGTGAAGTGCGACATGTGAAGTGCGACTGCTTCCCATAAAGAAACATTCGAGAGCTAAAACGGGGAATCGGGATAAGTTTGTTTCGCTGCAACGCTAGTATGTACTCTGGGAATTAGGTCACCAGGAAAGCCCACGGGACAATGCCACGCCGATGGAAGCCACCGAAGGAGGAACGAGTCGATGCGGAATCAGTTCGTCGCGAGCGGGAGTTCCCCAGCAGGATCTCAGCGACATTTTGGAATATGGAACTGAGGACGACTTTGCCGCCATGTTGAAAATGCACAACCCAAATATGGGAAAAGAAGAATTGCGAACGCTGATTACGCAGTTTCACGCTTACGTTCGCGAGAAGCGCGGACTTTGTTAGCGAGTTGGTAGAATCTCTCTTTCACCTGGCGAAACTCTTGTTCCGACATGCGCTCTTTTGCTTCAGCCCGAATGCGGCTGACGGAGTCGATCAGCGTGTTGGTTGCGGATTTCGGTTTGGGCGCCGACTTTCGCATACCAGATGATTATAGAAGATTCCGGCGCCGGAGGCTGCCTTTCTGGTGTTCCCGAAGTCACATTCCCTTAGGTGCTACTGAGATGGATGCGCAAGTTCGCGGTCGAGGGCGCCCGCGCCACACTCTTCTTGCCACATGGTGCTAGATGGGCAATTCTTCCGTGGTGGGGAAATGGTGCTGTTCGCGGCCGACTTTGCCGTCGTATTTGGTCGTCATCTTGAATAGCTCCAGGCGGCCGTCGGAGGCTAGAAAACGGCACTGGTTACGCAGTGATTTCATTTGCGCTTCATCGAGCGGCCGGAAGTTGACCGCGACTTTCAAGTTTTGGTCGAGCACCTGCATGGTGTCGACGCCGCTGATCGTTGTAGCCACGGGCAGGCTCATGGCGTAGCGCAGACCTTCTTCCGGCGTGACTGCGCCATGGCGAACGAGTTCGCCGCTGCCTCCCAGACTCTTCATGCCGAGCACGGCGATGCCGCGGCGAGTGGCTTCGGGCAGGACTTGCGTTTCGAAACTGCGGAAGGTTGCATCGCAGCAGTTCAGAGGCATCTGCACGCTGTCGAAAGGAAAATTGTGAGACAACATGCGCAGATGAATTTCCGGATCTTTATGACCGGTGAAGCCAACAAAGCGCACTTTGCCCTGTTGTTTGGCCGCGGTTAGCGCCTCGGCCACGCCATTCGGAGCAAAGATCAGGTCGGGGTCATTTTCGTAAACCACTTCGTGGACCTGCCATAAATCGAGGTGATCGGTTTGCAATCGGCGAAGGGATTCTTCCAACATGCGCATGGCGATTTGTTTGTCGCGGCCGTGGGTGCAGACTTTGGTCATGACAAAGGCCTGATCGCGTTTGCCTTTGAGCGCTTTGCCCACGCGTTCCTCGCTGAGGCCGTCGTGATATTCCCAGGCATTGTCGAAGAAATCCACGCCGTAATCCAATGCCTTGGCGACAATCTCGATGGCGGCCTGGTCGGTCTGTGCCGAACCAAGGTGATATCCGCCAATGCCCATGGCGGAAACTTGCACCCCGGTGCGGCCCAGCGTTTTTTTGGGAACCTGGCCTGACGGAATCTGTTGCGTTGGATCGTTCGGTTGCTGCGCCATGCTTCCTCCCACAAGATTTTCATTGGTAAAAAGCGGAGCCGCACCCAAAATGGCGGCGCCTTTGATGAAATTACGCCGATTAAATTCCTGCCTCGAACTCATTCGTGTACTCCGGAGCGTGCGTTACTGGAGTTGCTTTTCTGGAAACGGATGGCCGGTGTTTTCCGGTGCGCCCAGCATGTCTTTCACTTCAATTTGCTGGGTGTCGAGGGGGAAGCCGTGAGCGAGGCGGGATTCGGGGTTATCGAACTTCAGCGACAATTTATAGAGTTCGTAACGGCCGTCGGCGGCGTCAGGTTTGCAGCGCTGGCGCAGGGCATCCATCTCCGCCTCGGACATGGGTTTGAAATTCTGTGCAATTTGCAAGTTCTGGTGCAGAACTTCCAGGCTGTCGATGCCGGTAATAGTGGTGGTAACCGGCAGGCTCATGGCATAACGCAAAGCTTCTTCGGCGGTGATCACACCGTTCTTGATGGCGTCGCCGTGGCCGTTTAGCGGCTTCATGCCCAGGACTGCGATGCCACGCTTATTCAGTTCGGGCAGGACCTGTTGTTCGAAGCTCCGGAAGTTCGCGTCGAAGGCATTCAATGGCATCTGTACGGAATCGAAAGGAAAGCCGGTAGCGAGCATAGCGAGGTGAACTTTGGGATTCTGATGGCCAGTAAAGCCGACGAAGCGGACCTTGCCATCTTTCTTGGCTTTGGTTAAGGCCTCGGCCGCACCGCCGGGACGAATGAACAGCTCGGCGTCGTTATCAAAGGCCATCCCGTGACATTGCCAGAGATCAAGGTGATCGGTTTGCAGGCGGCGCAGAGATTCTTCCAGCATCAGAAGAGCGAGGCTGCCGTTGCGGCCGTGGGGGCAGGTTTTGGTCATGAGAAAAACTTTGTCGCGGAGGCCTTTCAGTCCGGCGCCCATCCACACTTCGGTTTTCCCGCGACGATATTCCCAACAGTTGTCGTAAAAAGTGATGCCTCCATCGACCGCCTGATGAATGATTTCGACCGCCGTTTTTTCATCCGCCGCTTCGCCCAGATGATGTCCTCCGAATCCGAGCGCCGAAATCTGCGCGTCGGAGCGGCCGAACTTGCGAAGGGGAATGGTTCCGCTGGAACTTTGATGCATGGATTCACCTGCGCTAACGAATGCAATTGTTAAGGCCTGCGTAGGATGCGAGGGGCTTGGCGCGGGTTTACCAAGAATAAGGATTGACGTGAAATACTGTGGGCCCTATGGCCTATACATGGTTCGTACTTCTGCTGGCGATGGCGGGAACGGCTTTGATGTTATTGCTGCTGCAAGGAACGCCGCTGGGCAAAGCGGTGCACCAGCGGATTCCGGACCGGCCGCGGCGCAGGCTGTTTGTGGCTTCGGTAAGTTTTTTCCTGACTTTTGCGGCGGTGCGAGCGGTTGTGTTTGCGGTGCTGCATCAGATTCCGCCGTTTCATTTCATCATTCAGTCGAGCGGGCGGCACATTCATCATTTGGTTTTCGGGATCATTATGCTGCTGGCTGTGGGATACGGGTGGCTTTGCGAGGTGGGGACGGGCGCGGATGGGACATCGATTTTTCTCAGCCGGCTGATGTCGATTTTATATGGAGTGGGAGCGGCGCTTACGCTGGATGAATTTGCGCTGTGGTTGAATTTGAAAGATGTGTACCGGTCGAGCCAGGGACGGTCGAGCATTGACGCGGTGATTCTCTTTGGAGCATTGCTGGCAGCGGGAGCGTGGGGTGCTCCGCTGTTTCGATGGGGTGAGAATGTGGAAAGAGAGATGCATAGGAAGTAGAGGACGCTCCAGACGCTCTGATTTAAGTCCGCGAAAGCGAAGCAGGTTTCTCGACTCCGCAGAATCGCCCGAAAGACGGGCAATTCCGCTGCGCTTGATTGCATAACGACGTTGGCTCGATCGTAGAGTAAGTTGGTGGTTGCGAAACGGCCAAGGCTCGACAAAGGAGCCAACGTCATGCTGATTATAGGCTGTGATTTTCATCCTGGGTTTCAGCAGGTCGCGATCTTTGACAATTCGACAGGAGAAATTTCCGAGCGGCGTTTGTGGCACCGCGAGGAAGCGGAGCAGTTTTATGGGTCGCTGCGCGGGCAAGCGGTGCGGGTGGGGATGGAGGGTTGCGGGCACTATCCCTGGTTTGAGCGTTTGCTGCAGGAGTTGGGCATGGAGTTGTGGATTGGGGATGCGGCGCGGATCCGGGCGTCGGAAGTGCGCAAGCAAAAGACGGATCGGCGAGACGCGGAGCTGTTGTTGCGGTTGCTGAGAGAAGAGCGGTTTCCGCGGATCTGGGTGCCGAGTGTGGAGGAGCGGGATGTGCGGCAATTGCTGGTGCACCGGCACAAGCAGGTGCAGGCGCGGACGCGCATCAAGAATCAGCTGCAGGCGCTGATGCTCAGCCAGGGCGTGCAAAAGAAGCGCAAGCTGTGGACGGCAGCGGGCCGGGCGGAGTTGGAGAAGTTGGAGTTGCTGCCCTACGCAGCGCTGCGCAGGCAACGGTTGCTGGCCGGGCTGGAGCAGCAGGAAGCGGAGATCGCGGCGCTGAACCGGCAAGTGGAAGAAGAAGTGAAGCGGCGGCCGGCGGCGGTGCGGTTGATGACGCATCCGGGAGTAGGTCCGGTGACGGCGCTGGCCATGGTGCTGACGCTGGGGCCGGCGAAACGCTTCGCGAATGCGCGCCAGGTGGGCAGCTATTTTGGCCTGATTCCCAGCGAGCATTCCAGCGGCGGGCGGCAGCAGTTGGGAGGCATCAGCAAGCAGGGCAGTCCGTTTCTGCGTTTTTTGCTGGTGGAGGCGGGACAGACGGCGGCGCGCTACGACGCCGAGTTGGGCCGCTTTTATCGGCGGCTGGCGGTGCGCAAGCATCGCGCGCTGGCCAAGGTGGCGGTGGCGCGCAAGCTGGCCATGAGGTTGTACCTGATGCTGCGCGAGGAATGGGATTACGCGCAGCTGTGCAAGGCCGTGTGCAGGCAAGCCTGAGTCATTTCGTGGCGGAAAGCAGAAGCCGACCGCTTGAGTAGGCAGCCTGCCTCCCCGAGAAGCGGGGAGTTCGAAGCAGCAATTTTGGGAGTAGTTGCCGAAGAGATGGATGGTGAGACCTTGCGTCCACCGCACGATTGAGAGAACACAGGGCTTTGGTCGAAGACGCAAAAACCTTCCTGCGAGAGCGAAATGGCGCTTCTTTAAAACCGAAGACGCCAAGGGAGAGGTGTCGGCAAAAATCACTTGACACCAGGCCACGTCGTTAGAGACGAAATGACAATTTTGAGTTAACCGGAGCTTCTCTAGTTAATCAGAGCGTCTTTAGTTGATCAGAGCTTCCCTAGACGACCTGCGAACTAAGTTGCGCGTACTCTTCCGGGGTGTTGATATTCGAGGCTACGAAGGGATCTTCGACCGGAACATAGCGTACGTGACTGCCGCGCTCGGCAAGGACTTCGCGGGCGCTGGAAGTGGGCGCGGCGCGCAGAAAGACCTCTATCATTTCACGACCGATGACGATGGGATGGCCGTGATGTCCCGAGAATTCGGGGATGATGGCCCATATTTCGTCACCGGCAATTTCAAAGGCGTGGCGCAGGGTTTGAATGGTGATGGCGCTGACAGGAGGACGGTCGATGAGGGTGATGATGGCCGCGTCGCGGCCGCGATTGAGGACCTCCTGCATTCCCACTTGCAGGGAGCTGAACTGGCCGCGCGCGGGATCGGGATTTACGGCGAGCGACGCGCCGCGGGAGTAGACGATTGGAGCAAGGACGTCGGCGTTCTTGCCGGCGACGACCACGATGAAGTCGGTGATCGAAAGCGAGCGAATGGCGGCGGAGAGAAATGTCTCGGTCGAGATGGGATGAGCGCTGCCGGGTGGCGGCCACGGGAGCAAGGCTTTATCCGTGCCCATGCGCGAGGATTCGCCAGCGGCAAGAATAACTCCGCCGAAGCTGGGGGCGCGCACCATAGCTGTTCTGGAAATGATCTCCCGCTATTGATTGGAAACTGAGCGGGGGCGTTTGACAATGGAAAAATGCTGGAAGGGTTGGCGGCGCTTCAATGACTGGCCTTTTCATCCGTGTGGGGCTGAGGTTCCGATTGCGCGTCTTCGTTTGCTGTGGAGTGAGGATTCTTGAACCAGCTCATGTGAGGGTGGGAGGGTTTCGCGTGCCTGCGTATGGCGATCAATTCGGCGGTGATGGCTACAGCAATTTCTTCTGGGGTGATGGCGCCGATATCCAGACCCACCGGGGCGTGCACGCGATCGAACAGGTGGGCTGGAATGCCTTCGTGCTGCAACGTTTTGAAAATCTCGATCACTTTGCGCTTTGAACCAATCATTCCAACGTAGCGGGCGGAAGTTTGCACGGCCCAGCGCAATACCCGCATGTCGTTGCGGTGACCGCGGGTAACGATAACGATAAAAGAGGATTCATTGGGGTCAAGTTTCTGCATCGCCTGGTCGAAGTCGAGAGCATAGGTTTCGCGAGCAGCGGGGAATCGGTCTTTGGTGGCGTAGGAGGTGCGGTCGTCGGCAACGATCACATCGAAACCGGCGTTGGCTGCGGCCTGACATAGGTGGACGGCGACGTGTCCGGCGCCAAATATGTAAAGCACAGCCGGAGGCAGGATGGGTTCGACGAAAACTTCCAGGGTGCCGCCGCACACCAGGCCGGTATCGTATTTAGGATCCTGATTGAGGTCGAAGGTGAGGGTACGCGGCTTTTCCGATTCCATTACTTCACGCGCGGCCTGCCAGACGTCGGCTTCCACGCAGCCTCCGCCGATGGTGCCGACGATCGAGCCATCGTCGCGCACCAGCATCTTCGCGGTGCGAAAGGAAGGAATCGAGCCGCGCACGTTGACGATGGTGGCGACAGCTCCGCGGCGGCCGGAGCGGCGTAATTCCACGATCTGTTCGTAAATGTCCATCGGATACTTTCAGAGTTGATTATGAGTGGGGTGGTAGCGGGAGTCAAACGGGGAACTGGAGCGCTAAAAGCAAAAGCCCCAGGGGTTATCAAGCCGGGGCTGCTTGCGTTAAACCATGTAGGTACTGACCGGTCCGCGACACCGTCTTCATGTTCAGGTCAAAGAAGGACGAATGTCAATGTTTATTTCGGTGAGAAGCGCACAGAGGCCGGCAGACTCGAACTGCAGTGGCTGGTAGGCCACTCACCGGTGTCGCAGACCGGGTCCAGTACCCACTGGCAACGCCCTCTAGACCTTAGTCCGCTAGGAAGATGCTAGGCTAAAGGAGCCCGCAGGATGGGAGTGAGCCGAAATAAAGTTGCCTAGTGTTTCATTTGGGGAACTACAGGACGGGATTGCTGAAAGTTGCTTGACGGGTTGAGGAATCCATGAAAGCTGTTCGTCTGCATCAGTTCGGCGGGCCGGAAGTTTTGAACTACGAGGATGTTCCCGATGCCCAGCCGCGTAAAGATCAGGTGCTCGTCCGGGTGCGGGCTTGTGCGCTCAACCATCTCGATTTGTGGGTGCGCAAAGGGCTGCCGGGAGTCAAACTGCCGCACATTCTGGGCAGCGACATTGCGGGAGAAGTTGTGGAGTCTGGAGAGTACGTCAGCGGGTTCCATGCCGGCCAGCGAGTGCTGCTCGCTCCCATGCACTTTTGCGGACGCTGCTTGAAGTGCGTGGCCGGGTTGCAGAATCAATGCCGTGAATTTACCGCGCTCGGCAACGGCGTTGACGGCGGCAACTGCGAACTGATTGCGGTTTCAGCGGCGAATGTAATTCCTATTCCCGATTCGCTCGACTTCATTCAGGCTGCCAGTGTGCCGCTGGTGTTTCTTACCGCGTGGCATATGCTGGTTGGCCGGGCGGCCATTCGGCTGGGGCAAACTGTGCTTATTCTCGGGGCGAACTCGGGCGTAGGTATTGCCGCGATTCAAATTGCCAAGCTGTTTCATTGCCGGGTGATCACGACCGCGGGCGACGACGCGAAAAGCGAAAAAGCGCGGGCGCTTGGCGCTGACTTTGTCATCGACCATTACAAGCAGAAAATTTCCGAAGAGGTGCGCAAGATCACGAACAAAGAAGGTTGTGACGTCGTCGTGGAGCACGTTGGCGCGGCTACCTGGGACGAGAGCGTGAGGTCGCTGAAGTCGGCAGGGACGCTGGTGACTTGCGGGGCGACAACCGGCCCCGAGGTCAAGGTTAATCTCAACCATCTTTTTGCGCGACAGTTGAGCCTGCTGGGTTCTTACATGGGGACCATGGCTGAGCTGTACGAAGTTCTGGGCCACGTTTTTGCGGGACGGCTTAAGCCGGTGGTGGACCGAGTGTTTCCGCTGCGGGATTTGCGCGCAGCGCACGAGTATCTGGAAAAAAGCGGGATGTTCGGGAAAGTGGTGGTGGTTCCCTAGATCCAGCGACCAGGCCGGATTGTCAATTTCCTCTCATCGAGCGTCAGCATTTCTCTAGCAGCCCGGGATTTTGAAATTGCTGATCCTTGTCTTCCACGTCACGGTGGTTCCCGTCTGCGGCGTGGTGAAGTATTCGTTTACGTACCAGAAGGTGCAATCGTCGACCGGGTCGACGGTCATGCTGTTGTAGCCGCCCCAGTGGTAGGCGTTCTCTTCGTCGGCTTTGCCGGTGAGAATGTTGAACTCTGTAGGCGTAGCGGAACCTCCGCGCAGGTTTAGATAGGACGCTCGAATCGAAGGGCTGAGCGCGGTTCCAGAGACGCTGTAGCCGACGGCCAGGTTTCCCACGTGATCCTGAGCGGCACTGGGGACGAAGCGGTAGTTGGCGTCGCTGGGATTGATGGTGCCGGACTTGAGCAACGTTCCGGGAGCGCTGAATTCATACCAGCGGATCGCGGTCCTGGTGAGGCTTCCCGACCCCGCCTGTACGGCTTGACTGACCACCCAGGTCTGCGCTGGCGCCGAGGGAAAGCGGCGATAGGCGAAGCGGTGCATGAGGCGGTCGCCGAGCGAATCGATGTAGTTGTCGGTGGTCTTTGTGCTGGGCTGGGGAACGCAGACCGTGTTCGTAGGCTGAGAAACGTCGTAGCAGCCGGGAATGTAGCTGGGGACGGTTGTGGCGGTCGGTCCGGTGAAGGTGGATTTGGAGGGCGTGGTCCAGTTCACGTGGAGCTGCCAGAAGTTGAGCTTCGTCGAGGTGCTTCCGGAGGAGGGGTTCTCGATGCTGACGAAAGTTTCCGGCGTGCCGGCCACCGGGCCGGTCGAGCCGTCGACATCGGCGGGAAGCAGGCTGTGGCCCAAGAACAGCGGGCCCAGAGTGCCGGGATAGCGGAAGCATTGCGGAGTGCGCATCGTGGCTCCCTTGAGCATGTTGGAGCGGTCAAAGGCACACGCGACGATGCCTACTTCCTGATACCCGTTGTCAGGATCTTCGAGGTCGATGGTGACGTAATAAGCGTCGTCCCAGGTGGCGATTTTTGGATAGTCGGGAAAATAAGTGTGGCCGTGGGAATTGGTTCCGAGGGCATCGTCGAGCAATTGAGAATAGGCGAACCACTGGAAGTCCGTGGCGGTAAAGTCGTCGGTATTAGAGATCGCGATGCAGAAGTAATATGTGCCGGTGGTAGTGCTGCCCTGGCGCACGGCCATAATGAAACGGGACGCCAAGCGATCGTAGAGGGCGACGCCGTTGCCCGCAGTGCCCACGCAATTGCTCTCGCCGTTTTGCACCCAGGGCGTGTCTCCAGCGGGCAGAGCGGAGTAGATCGCCTTACCGGTGGTCTTGTTAAACGCCTGGTACGCAGTGTCGATCCATTCTAAATACTGGTAAGGGCCCACGGCGCCGTTGGGATCGACGACGCGCAAAGTGGCGTCGCTGCCTGGAGTGGAGGCATCGATCCCTTCGAAAGTAGTGACGGTAACCTGGGAGGCGGCGAGGCCGGACAGTGACAGCAAGAGCAAGCCGGAGTAGATGAAGCGAGCGGAGTGCAGCATGAGGGAACTCCTTCTTACGGTTTTCAACGAAGCGGCGGGTGTGGAAGGAGAAAATCTGGGGCCTTGTTGCAAGGCCCCAGACCGACGTAATGAGCTAGTTAGTGCAACTGGGGAAACGGAAGGAAGCGATGATGGTGCTCCAACCTTCCAGCGAGCTCGTCTTGTAATAGGGCCCCGTGTACCAGAAGGTGCAATCGTCCACCGGGTCCAGGGTCATGCTGGTGTAAGAGCTCCAGTTCGCATTCGTGGCTTGCTGCGAACCGCCGCCGGCCACCAGGCTGATCTCGGCGCCCATGGTGCCTAGCTTCGCACTGTACTGCCGTCCGGCATAAGAAAGCCCTGGGTAGACGGTGCTGGAGTTCGCGACGTTGTAACCAACCGCGATGTCCCCGAACTGATCCTGCGCCATTGATGGCAGCCAGCGCCATGTGGTCGTGTTAGGCGAGTAGGTCTGAGACTGGTAGATTACCGGCGTTAGCGGAGTGCGGAATTCGTACCAGCGGATCGCGCTGTGCATCGCTGTGCCCGTGCCCTGAGTCACGCTGTGCGCCATGAGAACCGATTCGTACGTTCCGAAATTCCGGTATGTGATCCGGTACATCAGGCGGTCACCCCAGCTTTGCACCACGTTCGTCGTGCCCGGCTGCGGAACGCAGGGCTTTAGATTCGGGCAGGTGTCAGTATAGGCAGGCAGCGCGATGGCTACCGGTCCGGTGAACGTATTATTCGCCAGCGTAGTGAAATCCACGTGGAACTGGAATGCGTTCAGGTTATTCTTGCCCACGTTTGGCCGCTGATCGAGCTGCCAGAAGAAAGCTACTTCTCCTGTGGGCGGAGGCGTTTGACCATCCCAACTCGTGACCACAAACGTTGGCAAGCTGATGCTGCCCTGGAAACAAACGCTAAGAGCGTAGGTGCCGGCGATCATGGCGCTACGCTGCAATGCGCACGCTTGTGACCGGACAAAATCCTTGGTGGTGGGCGTCAATAGATCCTGCGACAGGTAATAGGCGTCAGGCCAGACGCCGATTTTCGGTTTGTCCGGCCATTGATTCGTCAATGCGAATCCATACAGATAGTAAGTGCCGGTCGCATCCGGGCTAGTGGAAACGGCGACGCAATTAAGATAAGGGCCGCCGGTCGGCACCGCGTGATGCGAGAACACCCAAACGTTCGCCGCCTGGTCGTAGTCCACTGTGCCGTCGCCGTTATTCGACGTTTGGCACGAACTTCCGAATGTCGACCACAAGGCATTTTCTGTGACCGGCCCGGCGATCACCGCGCCGCTGGTTTTGTCATACACCGTGTACTGATTGTTCACCAGTTGTACATATTGAGTAAGGCCTACCGCGCCAATCGCATCCGGATAGAGCTGGGTCTTGGTGGCCTGTCCGGCAAAAGTCAGGACACTGCTGATGTTGCGCGTAACCACGTCAGCTGACTCGGTACGCAGCGGCGCATAGTCGCGCAGAGCCCGCGAAACTGTGTGGTTGACTTCGCCCCTGATAACCGGCCCTTCGTTCTCGCTGGCCGCCGCGAAGGAACAAGCCAGCAGAGCCGTCATCGCTATCGCCGCAACCGAATAACTCTTTCGGGATTTCATCAAAACTCCTCCAGATGCCTTGTTTTTAGGATCAGAGCCTTCCCGGCTCTTTATCCAAGAATGGGCATTTTATTGTGATTTCTTCACACGACAACCCGGCCCTTGCCGAGGAAAACCCATATCGAGACGAAGCGACGGAAGAGCGATTCCGTGGCTCGGCATCCACGGAAATTCGCAAGGGAGAGTACTTTACAAACAGTCAGAAGTCCGCCAACTGCGGAACTGTCTTGGGGAAGAGGCAACTTAGTATGACAGTGCCGGATGGGCCGGTCAAGATGCAAACGGTAATATTTTAATGAGTAAAATCGACTCTGAAAATGAGGTACTTAGCGCGAAGACAGAGGACTTTCTTCTCCATCGGGAGCAGGCTCGCGGTAGAATCGGTTGTGGAAAATCAAAGTGTAAAAACCGAGGAATCTCAAATATCACGGCCTCTTCCGGGCGATTTCCGATTGAAGATTCCGCATTCAAAAATGGTTCTTCTCGCGATCATCGCCTGCGCCATCATTGTTCCGATGGCTCACGCGCAGACACCCGTTTCAAAACCGACGGCAAGAAATAGTGCACAACAAAGCATGAGTGAACACTCGCCAAAATGCACGGACGCGTCGGCGAACGTAGAATTGCCCGCCGCACCCCACGGGCTGTTCGTGATCATGTTTCCCGGGGCGAGAGTAAATGCGCGCGCCAATGTGCTGCTGCACAATCCCACCGTCTGCGGCGCCAACTTTTATATCGTGTGGAACGAAGTCGATCACGGGCCGCAAGCCAAATCGCGGTATGACTGGTCTTCGATTGAGAATCAAATTGCTCCGTGGGTCAAAGCGGGGAAAAAAGTTAACCTGATTGTGTGGGCAACCACGTATAGCAGGAACGCCAGCGCCACGCCGGAGTGGGTGTTTGCCAAAGCGCCTTCGGTTACCTGTCCTGCGTTCGGGCATGTTCCCATATTTTGGAGTTCGGAATTCATGAGCAGTTACCAGTCATTCATGAGCGCAGTGGTGGAGCATTTTGGCAGCAATCCCGCCGTCGGCTACATTCGCTTTGGGCTGGGTGCTGGAGGAGAAATCTATCCCGCCTGCATGTACTTCATGAAAGACCAGGGATTCTCCGACGACACGTGGCGCAAATATATTTTTGACATGCTCGACTATGAAAAGTCGTTGAACTCACCGAAGCAATTAGCGGTGGGATTGAACGCCTACGGCGAACCGCCCAAGCTGGATTTCGCCGCTGCGGTTGCGGAACGCGCGGTGAAAGATGGGATCGCCATCGGCAACCAGGGATTGTCCGCGCAGGATGCGCGCGACGATGCCGAGGGAAAGCCCTGCATGGCCGACTGGTGCCGCATCTTCCGTGGCGCGCGCGGCAAAGTTCCGTTGATTCTGCAAACGCTGGGACCGACGCATCCGGATCATTCGGGAGACGTAGGATCGCTGGTCGATATGCTGCCTTTTGCCCTCAATCAGCGGGTGCAGATTTTCGAGATCTACGTGCAGGATTGGCTGGTGGCGTATGACCCGGGCGCGCCGGGATATGGGCAGTATCACGCGGAGTATCAGAAAGTGCTGGAGGATGCGGCGAAGACTATAGGAGGGAATTAGAAAGACATTCCTACTTCATTCGCGTGGCCGCGGTGCAGTTCGCCAGCTTGAAGTTGCTGATTCTCGTTTGCCACGTCACTAAAGTTCCCGTCTGCGGCACGGTGAAATATTCGTTCACATACCAGAAGGTACAGTCGTCGATGGGATCGACCGTCATGCTGGTATAGCCACCCCAGTGATAGGCGTTTTCTTCATCGGCAGTGCCGTCAAAAAGTGTGATCTCTGTGGGCGTTGACGATCCGCCGCGCAGGTTCAAATAAGACGCTGCGATCGATGGATGTTCCGCGGTTCCGGAAACGCTATAACCGGCGGCGAGATTGCCGTCGCTATCCTGCGCGACGCTGGGCACGAAGCGATAATTTCCATCGCCCGGATTGATGGTGCCGGAATTAAGCAGGCCGCCGCCGGAGTTGAGCTCGTACCAGCGAATGCCAGTTTGCGAGAGGCTGCCGCTGCCCACTTGTATGTCATGGCTAATCAGATAAGTCTGATACGGACTTGTGTTGGTGAATCGACGGTAGGCGAAGCGGTGCATGAGGCGGTCGCCTACGGAATCGATGTAGTTGTTGGTAGTAGACGTTGTCGGTTCGGGCACGCAAACCGTATTGGTGGGCGCTGCGACGTCGTAGCAACCGGGAATATAAGCGGGGACGGTTAGCGTTTTCGGTCCGGTGAAAGTGGAAAGTGAAGGAGTTGTCCAGTTGACGTGAAAACTCCAGAAGTTCAGCGCTTGAGAGGTGTTCCCGCTGGCCGGGTTTTCAATGCTGACCAGGGATTCGGGGGTTCCGGTTGGCGGAGCAAGCTTACCCTCGATGTCGGCGGGATAAAGGCTATGGCCGAGAAAAAGCGCGCCGGTAGGAGGGCTGGGATAGCGGAAGCACTGCGGCGTGCGCGGCGTGCCGCCACTCAGCATGTTGGCGCGATCAAGGGCGCAGACCAGCGCGCCTACTTCCTGATATTTGTTGTTGGGATCTTCGAGGTCGATGGTTATGTAGTAGCCGTCGGCCCAGGTTGCGATCTTGGGATAGTCTGGAAAATATGTGCTGCCTTGAGTGTTCGTTCCCAGCAAAGGATCCAGCGGAATTGTGTAGGCGTGCCAGGCGAAGTTGGTGGCGGTGAGATCGTCGGTGTTCGATACCGCGACGCAGAAGTAATAAATGCCGGTCGCGTTGCTTCCCTGGCGAACTGCAATGACCCAGCGCGAGGCGAGGTGGTCGAAGATTGCCACTCCATTGCCAGCGGTGCCTTCGCAGGTGGTCTGGCCCGCTTGCACCCAGGGCGTGTCTCCGGCCGGAAGAGTGGAATAGACGGGGGCAAAGGTGGTTTTGTTATAGCCCTGGTATGCGGTGTCGATCCATTCCAGATATTGCTTGGTGCCGACCGCGCCGTTGGGATCGACTACGCGCAGCGTGGCGGCATTGCCGGGAGTGGAAGCGTCGATGCCCTCAAACGAGGTGACAGTTTGAGCCGCGGCAAACGGAGTTATGAACAGCACGGCGGCTGCGGAGACGCACAGCAGGGTTCGCATTACTGCTTTCACCTCTGAATCGATGCGGCGGTGGCGACCGCCACATTCGAGCCGTTTTATATTCTTAAGAAGCGACGCTCACTGTGATGAGGGTAGAGTTTCGGGAGATGAAAAACAAGGACGGTGTTTCCTTACTTCAGTAATCAGATCCATTAAGAGACCCGATCGAATTGGTCGGCAGCCATTTGGACGATGGCTTTGCCAATCATGAGCGAAGCAGTGGCCGCCGGCGAGGGAACGTTCAGCACGTGGAGCATGCGATCGGAACGGACGAAAGTGAAATCGTCGACTAGGGAGCCATCTCTTCGCAGAGCCTGAGCGCGCACGCCGGACTTGCCGGGAACCAAATCCTGCTCTTGCACGGAAGGAACCAGACGCTGCAACGCGTGAGTAAAAGCTCGCTTGGAAAACGAGCGGCGAAATTCGTCGAGCCCGCTGTGCCAATGCTTTGCAGCCATGCGCCAAAATCCGGGAAATGAAATTGCACTGGCCAAATCGCGCAGGCTGACATCGGTATGGCGATAGCCTTCGCGTTGCAGAGCCAGAACCGCGTTGGGGCCGGCATCGACGGTGTTATCGACGCGGCGGGTGAAGTGAACGCCGAGAAACGGAAAGCGCGGATCAGGCACGGGATAAATCAAAGCTCGCACCAGCGATGCCCGCTCAGGAATGAGATCGTAATATTCGCCGCGGAAGGGAATGATAGTGATTTCGGGATCGTCTTTCGCCATGCGGCTGATGCGGTCGCTGAACAGTCCGGCGCAGTTGATGAGATAGTCGGCGGAAAGAACCTGGCTCGGAGTTTCGACGATGATTTCTTTTGCGCTGCGCTTGATCGCTGTCGCTGGTGAGGAAGTTAAGATTGTTCCGCCTTGAGCGGAGATAAGCTCCGCATATTTTTCGCAGACCTTGGCATAGTCGGTGATCCCGGTGGAAGGCACGACCAATGCTCGCACTCCGGCGACGTGAGGTTCAATTTCGCGCAGTTCGCCGCTCTCTACCATGCGCAGCCCAGTGAGAGCATTGGCTTGGCCGCGGTGGAGAAGCTCTTCGAGGCGCGGCAATTCGTTCTCGCTTGTGGCCACGATGACTTTGCCGCAGACCTTGTGCGGGATGCCGTGTTGGCGGCAGAACTCGACCATGGCTGCCGCGCCGGTAACGCAGAGCCGCGCTTTTAGCGAACCCGGCTTGTAATAAATGCCGGAGTGGATCACTCCGCTGTTGTGCCCGCTTTGGTGGCGGGCAATGCGATCTTCTTTTTCCAGCACCAGCAATCGCACACGAGGAAAGCGGCGCGTGACTTCAAGCGCGGCAGCGAGTCCTACCACGCCTCCACCTATGACAATCAGGTTGTAGTGGGAATCGGGCATGGAAATGGGCAACCGCGCGGCAAGCAGCTAAGGCGCTTCGACGATTAAGCCAACGTTCGTGCTGCTGCTGAGCGACCCTGAAGTCCCGGTGACTGTGATCGTATAGTTTCCCGCCGTAGTCAGCGCACCGGTTGTGCCGGTGGGGCTGCTGCTGCCGCCACCACAGGATAAGAGACCCATCGCGCCCAGACACAGTATCGCAAGCAAAACAAATTCTCGTGAACGATTTCGCTTTGGCTGCGCCGGTCCCCAAGCTATCACGATTCCCGGCAACATTAGGGCGAAAGCATAGAAGTAGGTCAGCCCTTTGCCGGGTTTTCTCAGCCTGCTGGCAGTAGTGGTGGTGGAGATCGTCATGACGACATTGACGGCGGTGCTGCCAGGAGTGACCGGCGTAGACGGGCTGAAGAGGCATTGCGCTCCGGGCGGAGTTCCGAAGCCGCAGGAAAGGGTGACTGCGCCCGAGAAGGCCGATCCCGGCGGGTTTGGCGCGACGCTGAGCTGGTATGCCCCCGTGGTTTGCCCCTGCGTGATGGTTTGCGTGGGAGTCGCGTTGGTGAGTGAGAAGGTCGCGATTATTGTGAGGGGGTAGGTGACAGTTTGGCTGCCCGTCGGATCCTGAGCAGTGAAGACGATGCCGTATTCTTTGGGTGTCGCGTTGGTGGGAATGTTTATGGAGGCGGTGAACTGGACCGACGCTCCGGGATTCAGGCTGAACGGGCCTTGAGGATTAAAAGTTGAGCAACCTTGCGCGCCGGGCAGGGAAGTATCGTCACAGTTTACGGCGACCTGAATGGCGCTTTTGGCGGTAGAAGTCAGGGTCAAGGAAATCGTGGCGGGCGTTCCCGGTTCGGCGGTGCTTGAGGCGGGAGACCCTTTGAGCGTGAAATCCAGCGCGGGCGCTGGGGCGACGATCAGCACTGCGCTGACGGAGTGCGAGATTGCCCCCGAGGTCGCAGTGACAGTTAGAGGATACGTTCCCGGCGGAGTTGTGGCCGAAGTGGAAATCGTCATGCTGAGCGGGCTGGTGCTGACCAAGACCGGCATTGACTGATTGAACGTACATTGCGCGCCCGAGGGAAGTTGCGGGCAGGCCAGCGAGATTGGCGCAGTGAACGATGATCCCGGCGGATTCGGCGCGAGCGCAAAATTGTATATGGCGTTTGCCGATTGACCGGCGGTAACGGTTTGGCTTTGGGTTGACGGGGTGAGAGTGAAATCCGCTGACGGAACGGTTACGGCTATGGAGAGATTGTGGACGGGTTGGCCGTTGTTGTCGCCTACTGAGATGTCCTGGGTGTTGATATTTACGTCGTACGTGCCCGGCGCCGTGCCGCCGACGCCGATGGTTGCAGCCAGGGGAATCGATGATGTTCCACTCACGATGATGGGATTGCCCAGGCTGAACGAACACGTTCCCAGCGTCAAGGCGGAGACGTTGCAGGTAGCTTGCAGTTGGCCGGTGTATGAGTTCAAGGGAGTGATGACGAGATTGGCTGTGCCTTGCGTGCCGGGCGCGATGGTGAGAGATTGTGTGCCGGAAAGTTGGTAGTCGGTGACGGTGATCCCGATGGGTAAAGTGTGGCTTATCGAGCCCGACGCGCCCAATACAGAAAGCTGATGACTACCGGCACTCAGATTGGTCGCGTTCACCGTCACGATGACCGTAACCGGAAATGTGCTGACCGCGCTGTTGCTTAGACTGCAACTTGCCCCGGGCAGCGAACAACTCAGGGTAACTGTCCCGCTGAATCCGTTGAGGGCAGAAATGCTGATCATGCCGCTGGTGGTAACGCTTCCGGCTTTTACTATGGGAAAAGTTCCGACTTCGGCCATTGCGAAGTCCGGACCGTTCACTGACTGAGTAATGTGCAGAACGACGGGTACGGCGTGGGTGATGTTGGTGGGATCAGAACCAGTTCCTTGAACGTTGAAATAGTAATCTCCAGCCGCGCCACTTGCCGCGAGGGTAAACGTGTTTGCTACGCTGCTGACCAGCGGCGGAGTGGCATTGCAAACGCTCGGTGGAGCGGTACCTCCGAGTTCCGCGACGCAGTTTAATGTGACGGAATATCCGTAGCCGTTAAGAAAGTTTGCGGCGCCCGAGTAAGTTGCGGTTTGATTCAGGGCGACGGTCTGCGTAGAAGGAGTAACGGTCAACTGGAAATCCGGAGCAGGATTCAAATTAAACTGCCAGACACCGCGTCCGTAGGTCGAAGCGCGCAGAAGTTGCTGGCTGCCGGAACTGAAAATGCCCAGCGCCGTGACCGCGACGTTAGGCAGAAAGCCCGCTTGTGAGCCGTTGGGGCTCGGTCCGAGTTCGGTCCAGGTTGGCGCAGTCGAAGTGGTGGTAAATACGCCGACGTCAGTTCCCACAAAAATCGTGGATGGAGTGGTGCTCGTCCCCGGATAGACCACGACCGCATTCGCGGGAACGTCGGGAAGCGCGGTGCTGCCGCCGCCGGTGAAGTCAGTCCAGCTCGCTCCGGCGTCTATGGTTTGCCATACGTGGCCTGCACCGCCTGTGAATCCCATAACCGTCACGTACGCGGTATTTCCCGAGGGATCGGAAGCGTCGATGGCCACGCTGGAAACTGGAAACTGGTTGGGGTTGATACTTTGCGTGACTTCGCTCAACGCGGTCGTAGTGGCATTGGCGGTGACCCAGACATTTCCGCCCGTGGGCGAACTGATGTTCAGTGGGCCGGGACCATCTGTAGTTGCGTAGATGACCTGAGAACCATTTCCGTCGGCCGGTCCGCCAGCGGCGACGGCGCGTACAAGGTTGACCTCGTCTCCCGAACAGGTGCCGGTGCCGAGGGTGTCGAAGTTTGGGCTCAACACGGTATATGTGCCGCCCAGCCTGGGACCGCGCCATACGCGGCAGGTGCCGACCACCAGCGTGCTTGAGGATTGCGGATCGAGCACATAAGGGAAGTAAAACGCGCCATCGTCTCCGCCCACATTGTTACTGCCCACGACAACGTTAAAGTCTTGCGCGTGGCAATTCGCTCCGCTGGAGCATTCCTGAATGTTTAGTCCTCCGGGAGGAATATCGGGATTGGAGGTAAACCAGTTCGAGGTTGAAATTGGATCGATCGCGTTGAATCCGCCATCGCCGCCGTTCACGTTTCCCCAAGCCAGGGTTGTCGTCGCCGTCGAAGTCCCGGGAGAGCCGTTGTCCTGGGTTCCGCCCAGCAATGTATTGGGATCGGAAGGATGCTGGGAGAAGCTGACGAACTGGGTCATTGATCCCAGGTTTTGATTTAGGTCATCGAATTGATTCGTGCCGGAGCACGAGCCAGTGGACAATCCGGTGTAGCCGTCGAGCGCTCGATAAATGCCACCGTCATTGGCGAAGTAGATGAGGCCTGCGCCATTGTCGCTGCCTCCACTCGGAATGGCATATGCGAGCGCGTGCTGGTCAGGATGCACATGGGACGGCGCCGCGATGGGGTCGCAGCCGTAGACGTGGGTGAGATTGAGAAATCCTGCGGCGTTGCAGGTGGGATTGAGAGAGCTGATGGAACACTTATAAAGATTGATCGCACCGGCATAGAGATCGGTCGCCGATCCATTGGGCATGGCCATTAATTCCAGGTTGTAATAGCCCTGCTCCACGCCACAGCCGTCGCTGTCGCCGCAGTTAGCGATGCCAGTGTCGGTGATCTGTGTCCACGAACTTCCGGAGTTCAGACTTTGCCAGATTCCGCCATCAACGGGATTGCCGTTCCCGTCCAGAGAAATTATCCAGACGTACATTTCGTTGCGTCCCGGGACTGCGGTAATCTCGGCGCGAAAAATCGGACAGGCGTAATTGTTTGCGCTGGAAACTGGAGGACATGCAGCAGTGCTCAGCGCGCCGTTGCCGGGCTGGGTTGCCAGACGCGTCCAGTTCACACCATCGGGCGAAGAATAAAATCCGTGATAGCGAACCGCAGCCAGAAATATTCCCGCACCTGCGTTGTAAACGACCGACGTAGCCGAGGTTGCGTCGGTGGGCTGGTTGCCGGGATCGAGCAGCGCGTCGTAATTCCAGCTTTGGCCGACGGTGGTCGAGGTGTACAAGCCGGGCAAAGTATTCGCGGTCACGGCGCCGCTGACCACGCCCTCAGACGATGTGCCCATGGCTGAAACCACCGTGTTGGTTTGCGTGGTGTTGAAGGCCATGCGCGTTCCGCCCAGGCCGCTGAATGAGAGCCCGCCGCCGTTCGCGGTAGAGATAAGAGTCCAGGAATTGCCGGCGTCGTTCGAGACAAGGATGCCCAGGCCGTAATAGGAGTCGGCGGAGTCGTTGGCTTCGCCTGTACCCACCAGAATCACGCTCTGAGCGGGATTAGTATTACCGGGTTGAATGGCAATGGAGCCAATCGAGAGCGTAGCTTGATCGTCGGCGATGGGAGTCCAGGTCACAGTGCTGGCATTAGGATTGGCGGCCGTGGTCGACTGCCACACTCCGCCCTGCGCCCCGCCAATGTAGACCGTGTTGCCGGTAGGATCGGCGGGATCGATGGCGACGGCAGTGGCTCGGCCTGAAACCTGGTTGTAATTCTGAATGCCGATTCCGCTGGCGTCGGAAGCCAAGGGCACCGGACCAAGTGGCGTCCACGAGCCGGAGAATGACGACGAGAGATTCGGCAGTGCAAGCTTTGCGGCTGCCGCGCGGTGCATTCGCATTGCTAGTTTTGCCTGGTATGCGCGATGGCGCAGTTCCGCGGACTTTTTTCCGGCCACGATGCGGCCGCGATAAAACCATGCGTCCCGCTGCTTCTCGTGATCGGCATCGGCGTCGGCGATCCGCGCGGCTGCATCTGTATGCTTGGCGCCCTGTCCACGCGCGGCGGAGAACGCTACAAGCGAAATCGACAACAGCAGGGAACATCGAAACCAGGCGGGAGAATCAAAATTCATCATGACAGCGCTTGGCTGTCAGTATCGGGAGGCCGCCCAAGCAGGTCAATGCAAAAGCGCAATAATCATGCGGGTTTGGACCACTTTGGGAAATACGGTGCTTATTCAAAGGATCGGACTTGTACAATCTACTCTGCGCAGGCAGGCGAGCAGGGAAAGCGCACGCTGCGCAATGAAATCGAAAGGCGGCAGATGCGGATGAGGAGAAGGATGCTGCGCAATATTGTTGTGGCGCTTATTCTTGCGCTGGTATTCGCTAGTTCGGCTTTTGGCCAGGAGAAAGTCGTTAACGTCGCGGCAGCGGCGGACCTGAGTGCAGCTCTAAAAGAGATTGGCGCAAGGTTCGAAAAGGAGAAGGGAATTGAGGTAAAGCTTTCTTTCGGCGCGTCGGGCGCGCTTACGCAGCAGATTGAAAATGGCGCTCCGTTTGACGTGCTTTTCTCCGCCGACATGGGATATCCGCAGAAACTCATCACTGAAGGCCATGCGTCGCAGGCGTCGCTGTATCGCTATGCTGTCGGCAAGCTGGTACTGTGGGCGCCGGCGAACTCGCCATTGAATTTCGAAGGGCAGGGAATGAATGCCATTCTCGATCCTTCGGTGCAAAAGATTGCCATCGCCAACCCGCAACATGCACCTTACGGACGCGCGGCGGTAGCGGCGCTGAAGCATACGGGCTTGTACGAGAAGGTGTTGCCGCGCATCGTGATGGGAGAAAATGTTTCGCAAGCGGCGCAGTTCGTGGAATCGGGCAATGCCCAGGTGGGCTTTGTGGCCCTGGCTCATGCCCTGGCTCCGGAGATGAAGGGCAAGGGTAAATATTGGTTGGTTCCAGCGGAGGATTATCCGCCGCTCGATCAAGGGGCGATCGTGCTTTCGCGCGCGCCGCACCAGAAAAACGCCGACGAGTTTATGGATTTCATCAAGAGCAAAGAAGTCGCTGACATCTTGCAGCGGTATGGATTTACCGTGCCGGAGACGAAGTAAGGAGAATGAAGCAACGATAAAGTATGGCGATCGACTGGCAGGCTTTCTGGCTTACCGTACGGCTCGCCCTTATCGTGTCGGCAATACTGTTGGGGCTGGGTTTGCCGCTGGCGTGCTGGATTGCCTTTTCGCGCTGGCGCTGGAAATTTCTGGTAGAAGCGGTAGTCGCGCTGCCTATTGTTCTCCCTCCCACCGTGCTCGGATTCTATGTGCTGGTGGCGCTGGGATCGCAGAGTCCCCTTGGTCGCTTCTGGATCGCACATACGGGCCACACTTTGGCCTTTACCTTCACCGGCCTGGTGATTGGATCGATTCTCTATAGCATGCCGTTTGCGGTGCAGCCCTTTGCCACTTCGTTTGCGGCAGTTGACCGTAAACTGATTGCCGCTTCCGCCACGCTGGGCGCTTCACCGTTGCGGACGTTCTTTCGCGTCATTGTTCCGCTTTCAATTCCGGGACTGGTTACGGGCACCGTTCTTACCTTTGCCCACACCATGGGCGAATTTGGAGTGGTGCTGATGGTCGGCGGCAACATTCCCGGCGTTACCCGCACGGTGTCCATCGACATTTATGACCAGACACAAGTCTCGAATTACGCCTCCGCCAATGAAACCGCGCTGCTTCTGCTGTTATTTTGCTATGCCGTGCTGGCGCTGGTTTATGGCTTGAATCGTAAGGCTCATCCGGTGTCGCCTATTTGAAGTGAGGGCTCGGCACGCGACCTGTCTGCGCAAAATCTTTAACACAGTGGGCGCAGAGGAGCACAGAGTCAGGAACACCGTTGCTTTCCTGCCCATGTGTTAAGGATTCCTGTCGTGATACAACAGGGCAACGAATGACCTCTGCGCTCACGGTTCGGCTGGCGAAGCGGTTCGGCCAAAGTGGCGGCAGTTTTTCGCTCGATCTTGAATTCCAGGCCGCCCCCGGTATCACGATTGTTTTCGGCCCGTCAGGCGCGGGAAAGACCTCTGTTCTCGATTGCGTCACCGGATTGTTTTCGCCTGATTTAGGACGCATCGCCATTGGTGAACGTGTTCTGTTCGATTCATCGACAGGCATCAATCTATCGCCGGCGAAGCGTAAGGTCGGATATGTATTTCAGGATCTGGCTTTATTCCCGCACCTGACTGTATTGGAGAACGTCGAGTACGGGCTGAGCCATCTGTTGAAGCGGCAGCGGCGAGAATTGTCGTCCAGAATTCTCGACGCCTTTCGCATTGGCGGAATGGGTCAGCGGAAAATTGATGAAGTATCGGGCGGCGAGCGGCAACGGGTTGCCCTGGCGCGAACACTAGTTACCGATCCCGCGGTTTTGCTCTTAGACGAGCCGCTAAGCGCTCTCGATGCGGCGACAAAGGCGAAGATTATTTCCGATCTTCGCTCCTGGAATGCGGCGCACGGGATTCCGATTCTCTATGTCACGCACAGCCGGGAAGAAGTGTTTGCCCTGGGCGAGAGGGTTATTGCGATGGACGCCGGACGCATAGTTGCTCAAGGCACTCCGCATGAAGTTCTCGATGCGCCGCGGCAGGAGACGGTCGCGCAGTTGGCCGGCTTCGAGAATATCTTTGATGCCACCGTGGAATCGACGAACCGGGAACGCGGCACCATGACCTGCGAATTGCTCGAAGGGAGCGGCAAAAGATCTGTGCAACTGGAGACGCCTTTAATCCGCGCCGAATCCGGCGCCAGGCTCAGAGTGGGGATCTATGCGGGAGACATCCTGCTCGCTATTGTTCGTCCGGTCGGCCTTAGCGCACGGAACGTGATTGCGGGAACTATTGTTTCTTTGGAGCAACGCGACGTGATCGTCTCCGCGCGAGTGGATTGCGGTGTGGAAATGGAAGTGCATTTGACGCTGGCCGCGCGGGATGCTTTGGAACTCGCTGCCGAAAAACAAGTTTGGCTTGTGATCAAAACGCATTCGTGCCGGCTGATGCAAGCCTGAGGGTCGGCGGAGGCTTCTTGTCGCGCAATCGCGCGTTTTCGATATTCTCTATTTCGATCACGGCGATCCACTGTCCTTTGCGTTCTTCGGAGAAGACAATGCGGTCGCCGAGAAGCCGGGCAATGGCGGCGGGCGGCAGGTCGCGATGGAAGCCGAAGTAGCGGGTTTTCAAAGCTTCCCAGCCTTTCCAACGCTCCAGCATTCCGTGGGCCGGCTGGTACTTCGTCGAAAAAACCAGCGCGGCATCAAAGTGCGAGCGAAAGTCCGCCGCCGAGAGAACTTGCTCCAGCGAGAAATCTTCGATGCGCACGACTTGCACGGGCCGCGTAACGTATCCCAGCCACGGCTGGGCCAACTCGTCGGATGCCGGCCAAGCCGTCAGGACCTTTGCCATGGGATAGCGAGCTTCGAGAAATTGCTCGCCGTCTTCATGCAGGTGGACATAATCGCGGTAGGCCAAATTATCCTCCGGCGCAAAGCCGTAGGGCGGATTCACAAACCACGCCAGCACGAATGCCGCAACCACCACGCCGACGAACGCCGGCCAATAAGGCACGCGGCGCCACAAAGTCGAGACTGAAGCGATGATCACCAGCGGAATGGCGGGAAGCATGTAGCGTGCCAGCACCGCTCCGCCAATCAATGCCATGGAAACAACATAGCTGGCGATGATTACCAGAAAAACGAGTTGCACTGAAATCGCGATGCGCGGGCGCGTCGTGCCATTTTGCGGCAGCGGCGGAAGCCACATCGCCAGCACCATGGCCAGGGTCAACACCCAGAGATGTTCATAGCCGAATACCTGCCACAGCCGCAATAACAGCGCCAGCACGAAGCGGGAAAAGCTGAGCGTGGCCGCGACGTTGTAGCGAAAAAATTCCGGATTGCCGAATACATATCCAGTCTTGGCGTAATGGTAGCCATACCAGGCGATCAGCGGGATCGCAGGCAACAGCAGAGCGAGAGTTCGCTTGCCGGAGGGGGCGGGAACTCCTTCGTTTTCGCGTGCGCTGGAGCGCTGAGGCGCTGCCCGCTTAGCCGAAAGCAGCCGCAGAATTTCCCATCCCGCAAGCGCGATGGGCGCGATGATTGCTGTTTCTTTCGCCAGCGCCGCCAGCGAAAACCAAGCCATGACGGCCACAGGGCGGTCATCCAGATACGCGACCAATCCCCAAAAAATCAGCCCTGCCGCCGCCAGATCGACTTGCGCCAGCGAACTCTGGGCAAAGAAAACGGGATAGACCCCGACGCACAGGGTAGAGGCGACCGCCACCTGCGCATTGGCCACGCGCTCGGACAGACGGAACACGCCGAGCAATGAGAATGCGGCCAGCACCAGCATGGCGGACCGCGTCACCGCCGGTGCATAGCCTGCTAGCTTCCACCACAGCGCCAGCCAGGCCAGCACCAGCGGTGGGTGCGCGTTCGAGACAGTTGTGTGTGGAATGAGGCTTCCGGTCAAAAGCAGGTCGCGCGCGGCGGGAACATAGTATCCGGCTTCGTCCCAAAAATAAGGCAGCGAGAGCAGAGAAACGTGCAATAAAAAAATGGCAACGAAAATAACGGCGAACACCAGTGCAGGATGCCAGCGGGGCTGTCGCATTAAGCGCAGATTGTACCGGATGTTGTCAGTTCACCTGTCCCGGCGCTGCCAAGCGCGGATCCAGTTTGATTTCGCCAAACGCGCTTTCGTATCCGGCAACGTTCTGCTGCAACAATCCCAGCAGGGCCTTTGCCTGCTGCGGGCTGACGTAGATGCCCTGGAAGTTGCGAATCTCGACTTGGGTTTCGCTCTGCTGCTGCAAGGTGCCGAAGGCTAGAAAAAAATCCCAGATGTTCACGCGCATCTGCACGCTGTTGGCATAGTTCTCGCGATAGGAGGGGTCGTTGACCAGCTTCAGGTTGGGTTGAGTAGGAAGATTCATACACTGGAAGTGTAATGACTTTGATGTACAGAAGGGAAGCGGTTTAGAGATTCTGCGAGCGTCAATTGATAATTAAGGGAAAAGTAAACGGCCTCATTTCCGAAAATGAGGCCGTCTGGGAACTCTTTGCTTGGCGTGCGCGGGTTAAACGTTGAATGACGATCCGCAACCGCAGGTGCTTTTCACGTTGGGATTTTCAAACTTGAATCCCGCGCCTTCCAGGCTTTCCACGTAATCGACCACGCAGCCATCCAGGTAGTTGACGGACGTGGCGTCGACGAAGACTTTCAGGCCATTCATATCAAAAGTCTTGTCCATCATTCCCGCGGCATTTTCGAATTGCATGGAGTAAGAAAAGCCGGAACACCCGCCACCGACCACGCCGATGCGCAGGCCTGCGGGAACCGGGTTCTGTTGCCCCATAATTTCTTTCACCTTGGCGACCGCGTTGGCGGTCAGATTAACCGGAGCTTTCTTGGGGGCTACTTCGGGATTGGTTACTTCGGGCACGCTCGTGGTGGCCATTCTTATCTCCTTGGCTTGGAAAAGCTACTTCGATTATAGCAAATGTCTTCTCGGTCTTAAATTGTCGGAATGACTTGACCCTGCCAACCCCGGAAAACCTGCTGCCGGTTTGATGATCTTGCGCGGACAAAGGTCGCTTTTCGGCTGCATTTGGTGGCTTCCCCCATTGCGAGTTTTGGTAGCTCCGTCCAAAATTATTGTTAACTGGCGCGCCAGCAAGTCTATAATGGGTTCGTTAGGGCTTTTCCCGAATCTAGCGTGGCGAGTCGGCACGGACGTCAGTGAGCGGGAAGCCCCCACACAGGCTTGGTAATTGCCGAGGTGGCTCAATGACACCCCTTTATCTGGTAGCAACCGTCTTTGGCGTCTTTGCCGTTGGTTTGATTCTCCTCTTGATCTATCGCAGCACGCTTACCATGCAAGAAGAGGAGCAACTCTTTCTCGACGATGCGAACTCCCACATGCAGGAAGAGCAAACTGCGCTGTTGACCAAGGTCAACCGGCTGACGATTCCGGTTCGGGTTTTCGGCGCCGGCACGGGATTGTTTGCCCTGATCCTGATCGGCATGTGGATCTCGCAGAAGCTCGCCGAAACTCAGTAACGCGACCAACGCTGACTGATGCGCTGCGGCTCGAGGCTAATGGGCGCGTAGTGTCGGCGACCATGGCATGCCTTTGAACCTCCCTTGTCTAGGCTTCCAAATGCCCGCAGTTTACTCCGCTTAAGGTACAATTTTCTCCACGGCACGCCGGAGCACAAGTTTGCGAAAGTGGCGGAATTGGCAGACGCACCAGACTTAGGATCTGGCGGGTAAAACCGTGGGGGTTCGAGTCCCCCCTTTCGCACCAATAATTTAGCGTCGATTTGAAATCGGCCCTTTTTCTATTGTGCCCAATTTTGTGCCCACCGGCACTCTGGAGTTCTGTGAATGGCACGAATGCCAAGTACGTCCAAGCCTACGAACGGCGACCGCCTAAGCCATTTTCGCGGTCATGCAGGGGAGATGTACGTCAGCGCGGAACTCATGCGTCGGGGCTGGCTCGCGGCAATGACAGCGCGGGGTTCTCAGTCGTTTGACATTTTAGCGCGACGCGCCGACAGGCCTGTGTTTACTGCTATTCGCGTGAAAACGGGGCACGGCAGTTTCCTTTGGAGCGCCAAGAAAGATGGCACAATATTTCTAGACATGACCGATACGAGGGACTTCACCGTGATAGTTGACCTGCCGGACACCGGTACGCCGATCTACTACGTGATCCCAACCACCGTGGTTGAGAGAGAACTGAGTCAGCTTCAATCAACCTGGCTGCGCACGCCCTGGCAATGCCGCCGTGTTTGTCTGCTGGAACGCTCGCTCAATCGAGTCTGCTTGCGCGTGAACGTACCGCTGGGTAATCGTGATAGAGGAATGTCCCGCGATTCGCGCCAGCGTGAACACGTCACAGCCCGCCTCTGCTAGCTGAGTAAGAGCGGTGTGCCTCAGAACATAAGGCTGGAATATCTTGATTTCTTTGGCGCCTTGCGCCTTCGCTTTCGCGTTGGCGCGGTCGAGGCACGTTTGTGCTGGTCCTTCGCCGTGTCTTTGTTGAAGTGGCCCTCACGAGAGGAAGACGGGAAAAGCCAGCCCTCCTCCGGCTCTCCGTTCGCTTCCCATTTTGCTTTCAATGCCGCAAAGACGGCGGGGACCATTGGCAGCATACGACGTGCGGCCTTCGTCTTGCCGTCTGTGACCTGTATAAGCCCGCCTGTACCGTTCAGGTAGATATTCTCCCACCGGAGGCGAACGCTTCGCCAGGCGCATCCCTGTGCCACGAATGATGATTGCGGCGTCACGCCAAGGCTGCGGACACTCTGCGATGTATCGCTGCCAATCGGCATCGGTGAGTACTGCGTCCCGTTGCCGCTCGCCCTTTGCCAGCGTGATCTTCACAGGCCGTTCGAGCTTGCCCCACTCGAAAGCGAGATTGAGGCGCGGCGAAGGCTTCGGAGGCCGCAATTGATCCGAGACGCAGAGAGCGCGGCATACTTGGCGGCGAAGTGTTGCGCGTGTTGTCGCTGATCTCGTCCAGCGGCTCGGAGGCCCAATCGCACTTGCAAACCATGTTCGCGCCATCGGCGTAGTACTCTGCCGTTCCGGGCTTCGCTATATGCTTTGTCTGTACGAACGGAACGAAGTCGTTCTTGAGAAAATCCGCCAGCGCGGGTGCGGCCTTCTTCTCACGAATGCCTACTAATCCATTGGCGAGAGCCGTCCGGTGCGCTGATTCAATGTTGCGGGCTTTGCGATCATTCCCTTGCTTCGTGGATTCGCGGATCAGTTCGCCGTTCCACATGAACTTGTACCAGTAGATTCCGCCCCTCTTGTAGATCGACATTCTCATTTCCTCCTTGCAAGTTTTTTGGCCCGCGCCTCAGCCTCTCTCTGCCTTTGCCGGTAGTCGCGCATATACGCCCGCCGTTGCTCAAGAAAGCCTCGCCCTGTGCTGCATGGCTTTTTCGGCAGTTGTCACGGCAGAACTTCTGGTGCTCGGTGATTGCAAAGAACCACCGTTTGCATTTGAAACACCGCCGCACGCGATGAGCCAAGGCAAGGTTCTCTATGAGAAAAGCAACGGCGGTAATTTCAGGGTCTCCGCCGCTTCGAGAGTGAAACAGGTATTGCCTTATGAGCGTATCCCCGTAGCGAGAAACTCTCGCCGTGCAATCGTATCGAGAAAGAATACCGTTCAAGGTGGACACGATTTCCATAATCCGAGTGACACAGGACCTTTGCTGCTCATCCGTTAGGGCTCGCCTTCGCTCCTCGAACAGCGCAAAGGCGGACTGAGCCAAACCAATCATTTCGATAACGCGGTGAGCACCCTTGGAATGGCTGTGGTTCAGCCAGTCAATGAGGTTCAGGTTCGCCCACCGTGCCATGTCTCGCGGCTTAAGCCCCGACAGCCTAATGTGTTGTTTCGCTAATTCTGGAATCGGGTTTCGCCGTAACGGACGAATTCGTGATGTCATGCGTCCATTACATTATACTTGTACGGCTTTAGAGTCCAGTGCATTCTTTTAGTTGCTCAATAGGAGGGCCTCATGGAATCGGAACGGCTGTACTCGGTGCCAGATGCGGCACAGTTCTTGGGCGGCATTAGCAAATGGACCGTACACGCTTGGCTTTCGCAGGGCCGACTGCAACGGGTAAAAGTGGGTTCGAAAACCATGATTCGCGAAAGTGAGTTGGTGAAAATGATTCAAGACGGCGGCAAGTCACCCACCCCACGCCGCAACAGAGTTCGGAAGATTGTCCGACGCCATGACGGTCATGATCGCGGAGTTCTTCGGCTTGCCCCACTCTGTTGTCCGAAACGGAAAATGGAGGCGACTCGGTGGATTTGCTGCGAAGCTCTATGGCTTCTTGTGGTACGAGAGTGAGCGGTTGCGCACACGGGAACTGACCCTGACAACAAGGCAGCTTATCGCACAAGGGACAGGCGGGTCGCGTAATACTATCGCAGGGTCTGTGAGAGAACTGGTAGCTGCCGGGTTGATAACTGCGGAATATTTTGGGCCGAAGGGCTACGTTTTTGTGCTTTGCGATCCCGAGACTGGCAAACCGTGGCGAAGTTCGCACACGGACACGATTGCCTATGTACCGAAGAAAAAAGCGAAGCCCAAGATCATCCCACCGAAACTAGGCAATAGCTCAGTGGCCGGAGTCGCTTTTCCCTATGGATGGAATACTGTCGAAGTACAAGAGCAGGTCTGCGAAGCTCCACCAACATCATCCGGCATCTCATGGGAAAAGATCGGCATCGGATAACAGAGAACAATCCATGATAATTATCCCTTCCAGACAAGTGGCGCATTGACTGACTGTGCTCTAATAAAAGTAGTATGGAAAAAGAAGAAACACCTGAACAATTCGACTGGGTTCATGCTCGGTCTGAGTGCCGCACTGTCGTTATGTTTAAAGAATTGGAACAGGGAGCACGCGAAGACGTGGAAGCGGCTCAGGCGTTGGTTCCGCCGCGATACGAAACGAAGTTCTCGGTCGCTAAAGGCGCTAGTCGCAGGTTCTCCGTCGTGCGAGTGGATGATCCGATGACTTCGTTGTCACACTCGGTAGACTTCGCACACGAAGAGGACTAAATCAATGTGTACGATGATAGAGACAAGTTGATTTGTTCAGCCACTCTCACCCTAAACAGACTTGGGAAGTGCAGGCTGTTGGTTAATGAAGAAGAACTAACCCAGTGGCAGTTCCGAAGGATGGCATTGGAGAAACTGTTCTTTGGCCCCTCAGGCTAAAGCTTTTTTACCCAGCCTTTGCTGGTTCCAGCAGAACCTTGATCCACTGGATTCCTTCACGATGGAATCGCGACGAATCTTTCCACCCAAAATAGATTCACATCCATTTGCAGTGCATCTAGAATCCCGGTTACCTGCGCAGTTTTTAAGCATATAGCCAGACTAATTGCACAATTCCTGTAGGTGGTGTGCTCACTTTTTGCAGGGGGAATGCTCAATTTTTGCGCAGGGGGCGTCCGCAAGTTCTCTGATGCAGGGACTTGCGCGTGTGGTTGACATTCCTAAAAATACATTCCTACTAAGAGAAATTCCTACTCTTAGAAATGTCTTCGGCTGAGAACAGGAAAACACCGCCGCACCCCTGACTACGGACAAGTTCCCTTCTCAAGCAGATCGACTCTCGCATGCACATCATTTCCGATACGAGCATAAAGAAACCCAACTCGGGAGCGTATTTCTCAAAGATGGAATGAGTCACCCCGACGGTATTCTCCAATGTCTCAACCTCGTTCATCACGTCGAAAAGGCTTTCTAGAAAACCGTGCAAAGCAAGTTCGCCCGAAACTGGTACGTTTGGCGCGCAGGTTGGCGACGTATATGCGGACGTTGCCGATGTCCATCAAACCGATCTCCCGTTGGTCAACGATTAACTTCCCGAGCGCGGATGGGATTTGCGAGTCCTTCTCGGGGTTAATGTTCGTGAGCGCCCTGTCCCAGTTGGGGAGTTCCGTTTCAGCCTGAAGGAGCAATGCCTTGTAATCAGCATCGGAGAGCAGCCTTTCGTCCAGGGTTTTGCGCCCGAGCCCCTTTCGTCGGTTTGTCAACACTCGGTTTGCTTCCCGCCATCATTGCCAAGGGTCGTATCCACGAAATACTGCCCGCGAACCAACTTGTACGTATCGGTTTCAGGGAACATCTCGCATCCCTTCTCGTGAGTCGGAATGTCAGATGTGGATACTGCCCCCGACGCAAAACTCATGGAGAGAACGTGGCGATGGCATTTTTCCGAGAGTGCGGCAGTCGGGGACGGATCGGCATCGTATGACGCGAGTAAACCATTTTTGTCCCAAGAGATGACCGACCACGTCTTTTCCTCAATATCCCCCGATGAACACCAATCCACCAATGCTTTCCAAAGGAACCGTCAACTCGCTGCACGTAAGGTCTGGATGTGTACAGGAAATCTTCACCTGCTCGGGAAATATCAGAGCTTTCGTCGGGTCCTTCGACTCAGGCACCCACATACCAGAGACATCTCGGTAAGTGTCGTCGATAGGTATAGGAAAGTCAGGGATCTTCGGCCTCTCTTCACCCGTTCATTTCGAGACGTGTTTGTGGTCACTGCTTTCTGCGCGAGCCCCCCATTCACCAGTGTGAGCACAAGAAATGCGGAGAAGCCTGCCTGCCACATAGCGGAGATTCCTTTCGGGTTGCGGCTTTGGCTATAGCCAATGGTGCGAAGTTAGGCTATCCCCAATGCTCCATAGTATGGCAACCGACATCTGCGTAGCAGTTCGGCACCAATCTTCGCCGGATTCGTCGCAAGCGCGGATTCACTCAAGAGGAGTTAGCGCATCGGGTTGGCATGGACGTGAGCTACTTGAGCGAATTGGAGAACGGGCGCAAAGAGCCGTGTTTGCGTAAAGATGAAGGAACTTTCTCAAGCTCTGGAAATTCCCTTGGCGCAGATTGCCTGCACAGGTTTAGCTAGTTGGCGGTTGTGGTGTAATTTGACAGATGGAACAGCCCGGATGCCAGTCCGGGCCGTGGTGCTGTGCCCCATGCCCATATTCGGGCCGGAGCATAGAGTGTGTCAAATCAATCTTTCCGAGATTGCCCTACATCCCACTCCGCAGCAAAAAGAAAAACTCTACCGTCTGGCAATGTGGCCTCAATGTGCAACTCTAGTTCTTCCGGCCCAAGCTCGTTCTCAGGAAAGGGAGAGTCAGTAAAGTCTGAGAACAGAAATGTCGCTCCGAGCAAGTCTATTGCGCCTTCTCCGAACAGCGTAACGATTCCGGTTGCCTCGTCCGCAGTCACAACGTATGTGCCAGACGATCCGGAAAACATTGTCGTCGTATCGCCCTGCTCATCAAAGGTTCCGACAGGCCCAAAAGTTAAAGGGCGGTGCTGCACGCGCCACTCGTTTAGTTTGCGGAATGCAAATTTAGGCGAAACGTTCTTCATTGGTAGTGGGTCACCTTTCTGGTGTTAGCCGAGCAAAAGTTCTAGCGGCCAAATATCGGTGGAAACTCCAGAGGCCATTGCCGGAGTTACTCGCGGTGATTGATGAACTCGACAGAAATTGTAACGTCAAGAAAGCAATGCTGGGCCAATGAGACCGGACTACAAAGCACAGATCGCCCGCCGCTTCAAGGCCCTGCGTCGGCGCTCATTTCTGACACAGCGCCGGTTAGCTGGACTGATCGGTATTTGTCGGCAAGCAGTCTCGGAAATCTAGAACCGGAGGACACTGCCGCACTCCGGCACATGGGAACGGTTTGCAGCCCTCGAAACGAAGCACAAGCTGGCCCCTATCAGGTTGCCAGACCACTGGCGATAACTTTTTTCTCATCCCCGACACAAAAAGGCGACATGATCTGTGCTTCTCTCCAATTTTTCTGATTTTTTTTTCCAACTCCAAGAGGCGAGAATGGCGTCGGTGCTCCCGCGCACCCCGTACCCTTGGACATCCCTCCCAAGGCCAAAGGCGGCTGGTTCGTGGATCGGCCCTTGAGCATGTTTTTCCAATTTTGGACACTCGGAGGGCGTTCGAGGGGTTTGTGCCCCGAGGTGCGCCGGGAGGAAACCTGCGAATGCCGTGCGGATTTCCAAGAGTAGTGACCGCTGAACAGACTGTGCCCAATTTTGTGCCCAGTGGCCGTTTGGACGGGTTGAGTTGGGAAGTGGGGCGAAGCGCGGAAACCCGCATTTTCACTGGCGAATGTGAAAGCATCCAAACTGCGCTAAACTGTTGATTCTTCGTTCGCGGTGAACTTAGGATCTGGCGGGTAAAACCGTGGGGGTTCGAGTCCCCCCTTTCGCACCAATCAGTTTTGTCCCCTGAAATCAGGCAATTCACGGGCCAATTCGCGCTCCCTGGCATTACCCCCGTGCCTCCCACGTTCGAGCCATTCCCAGTACGCCGGCTTTGGCGCACACTCGTCACACAGGAGAGAAAGCCTTGCGACGAGTGTGGCGCGAATTGTGGTTACGGGACGAGGGACAGGACATCGCCGAGTACGCGGTCATACTCGCGGTCATCCTAGTGATTGCTGTGGGCACGATCACCCTGATCGGCTCCAGCGCCGGCAACGTGTTTTCTCAGATTGGCAGCTCGTTGCAATAATCGCAATAATCACTTGCCCGCTTTAGTGGTGCCGCGATCGCGGCAGCCAATTTCCAAAACTCTTCCTGCAGACCAGGCGCAGTCTCCGTCTAAACCTTTGATCGCCGCCTACTGATGGCCTCAGGGGTCGAGCCCCTTTCCTCAGCCAGGCGAGCATCCCCCGCTAGCGGTCAACGCATCCCACGTGCTAATTGACAGGGTTTTTCTGCTGCTGAACAATCCATACTGAACAGATTCGCATTCGATAATCGCTTACGAAAAAATTGCACAACCCTTACAATCGTAGTCATCGAGTTAAAAGGAGAAGTCATGCCGGAAGAGGGCGAGCAGGTAATGGTTGAGCAACAGTCGACTGCGGGCAAGTGGATTCTGATTCTACTGGCGGTGGTTGCGGTCGCGGCATCGGCTTATGCCCTCTATGCCGAGCATGCGCAGATTGCGAAGTTGAACGGCGATCTCAGCGCCAACAAAGCGCAGATAGCTGAATTGCAGAATCGCATGCAGACCGCGGAAGCGTCGGAAGAGACGATTGCGCACCAGGTGGGAATCACGAAAAAGGAACTGGCGCAGCGGGCGGCGGAGTTGCAGGCGCAGCAGCGCGCGGCGGAAAGCCGCCTGGAGAGTGAACAGAAACAAGAAAGCAGCCAGATCAGCGCGGTCAACGGCGAAGTCGCAGGCGTCAAGACGGACGTGGGTGGAGTCAAAACCGATGTGGCTTCAACCAAAGCCGACCTGGAAGCCACAAAAAACAAGCTGCAAAGCACTATCGGCGACCTGGGCGTGCAGAGTGGATTGATCGCCCACACCCAGGGCGATCTGGAAGTGTTGAAGCATAAGGGCGACCGCAACTACTATGAGTTCACATTGGTGAAGGGCGCGAAACCCCAGCCTATTTCGACCGTCAGCTTGCAGTTGAAAAAAGCAGATCCCAAGCACGGCCGCTTCACCATGAACGTGACCGCGGACGACCGGACCATCGAAAAGAAAGACCGCAATGTGGCCGAGCCAATCCAGTTTTATTCGGGACGCGACCACATGTTGTTCGAGTTGGTGGTGTGGAACGTGGACAAAAAGAAAGTCACGGGCTACTTGAGTACGCCGAAGAATGCGCCGGTGCCGGTGACCGCCAACTAAACACCGCGCGGCGCCAGGATGTTTGCCTTGTTGTTTGCCACGGCGCGGCGAACAGTCTCTTTCATTCCCGAATCTTTTCGATCTTTTCCGAGTCGAGCCTACTTGCTCAAAACAATTGGAACTGTCTCGTCATAGGGCTGAACCGAGACGCTGATCCCCTTTCGTTGATTAAACGCTTCCAGGGTTACGGGGAAAACGACAATCACGGTTCGGGTAACTGATTCTCCGGGCTGAAGCTTGGTTTCCGGAGGCAGCGCCGGCTGAATGCCTTCCTTCAGTGTGGGGAAGGCCTGGAAGTAGCGATCGAAGTCGATGGCTGAAAGGGCTTCGGAAGTGAATTCCTGGCTTGGGGTTTTGAGTGTGCCGTGAATATCGTGCACGTAGAGAACTTTCTTGCCATTGTTCAGGGTGAAGGTCAGGGCGACCATCGTTGATGTATTTCCCGGCAGCGATACGGCCACTACATGATCGAGCGAGCCTGAGCCTTGGGGCTTGGCGCGGCGCAGGAAAGATGCGATCAGAACCACGACGAGGACAGCGCCGATGGCCAGCAGCAGGATTTTTGCCGGAGGCAGGTTGCGCTTGGCAGTGCCGAATTCTTCGCCGATGTGAATGGTTGGGCCTTTAGTAGGGGCTGGGGTTGACGGCGGGTTAGCCGCATTTGGAGCTGGGTTTGGTGCTGGATTCGGAATTGGATCGGGCATAGTTTCCCCTGAAGGCCGATTCTACGCTCACCAACCGTGCTTCATCGCCGCGGCGAATTCTTTCACGTTGCGCGTATTGAGCACGTCCTCTTTGGTGAGCCACGCGCGGCGAGCTTGCAGAATGCCGTAGCGAATCTTTTCCATGTGCGAAGTGTGATGGGCGTCGGTATTGATGACGATTTTCACCCCGTGCTGTTTGGCCTGGCGCAGGTTGACGTCATTCAGGTCGAGCCGGTCGGGATAAGAGTTTAACTCCATGGCGACTTTGTGCTTTGACGCGGCGTAAAGCACGGCGTGCATGTCGAACGGATAAGCATCGCGGCGCAGTTGGATGCGGCCCGTGGGATGGCCGATGATCGACGTGTTGGGATTTTCAATGGCCTTGAGCAATCGCTCGGTCATCTTAGCCGGCTCTTGATTGAACACCGAATGCACGCTGGCGATGACGATATCCATTTGCGATAAGACCTCGTCGGAGAGATCGAGATCGCCATCGGCCAGGATATCGACTTCGATTCCGGCGAAAATCCTGATCTCCGGAATGCGGTTGTTGGCTTCGTGAATGCGCTGGATGTGAGCGAGGGCGCGCTGGTCATCGAGACCGTTGGCAAACGCCAGGTTCTTGGAATGGTCGGTGATGGCCATGTACATGTAGCCGCGCGCCTGCGCGGCTTCGGCCATTTCTTCGATGGTATTGCGGCCGTCGGTTTCGACGGTGTGCATGTGGACATCGCCCTGAATATCTTTTTGCGTGATGAGATCGGGGAGGCTGTGGTTCTGCGCGGCATCGATTTCGCCAAGATTTTCCCGTAGCTCGGGCGGAATGTAGTCGAGCTTCAACTTGGCGTAAATTTCTTCTTCGGTTTTTCCCGCCACCGGCTTTTCCCCTTCCAGAGTGGCCAGGCTGTATTCGTTGAGCGTGTATCCCATCTTGAGAGCGCGCTGCCGCAGGGCCACATTGTGGGCTTTCGATCCGGTGAAATATTGCATGGCCGCTCCGAAGGAATCGGGCGGAAGCAGTCGCACGTCAACCTGCAGATCGCTGCGCAGGCGAAAGCTGATTTTGTTGTCGCCGCTGGCGATAATGTCCATCAATGGCGGATACTGCGCGACGTAGGCGATGGCTCTGGCGCGGTCTTCTTCTGTGCAACAGGCTGCGCCGGTCACAAGAATGTCGAGATCGCCGACGGTCTCGCGTCCACGGCGCAGCGAGCCGGCGGGAGTGATCTTATCGAAGCCGGGGAACTTCTTGAGATAGTCGGTGAGCTTGGCCGCTTCGGTTTCTGCGGCGTCGATCAGGAATCTTCCGGCGATGCGGCGATAATCTTCAATCGCTTTCAGCAGCTTTTGCTCGTGCTTTTCGCCCATGCGTGGCAGTTCACGAATTTTGCCCTCGCGGGCCAGTTTCTCGACTCCATCGACATCGCAAACGTGATGCGCGCTCCAGATCAGGGCGATGGTCTTCGGGCCGAGCCCCTGGATCTTGAGCAACTGCAGCATGGAGGGGTGGTATTTTTGCAGCAGATCGGCGTGGACTGTTAGCTTGCCCTCTTTGAGCAGCTCTTGCAGGTTGGTCAACATGCCTTTGCCGATGCCGGGGATCGCGAGGACTTTTTTCGGCTCGGCGATGATGTTCCTGATCTGCTCCGGCTGATTCTCGATGGCCTGCGCAGCATTGCGGTAGGAGCGGATGCGGAATGAATCCTGGCCGTCAATTTCCAGCATGTCGGCAGTTTCGTAGAGAATGCCGGCTATGGCTTTGTTGTCCATGGATTAGGACAGAGTAAATGAGGCGGCACGGCAGCGCCAAGGCGAGAGGTGAAGGTTTCAAAGTTTCAAGGTGGCAACGTCGGGGTGCCTCCGATATGCCTTGAAACTTTGAAACCTCTGCAACCTTGAACTTGAAACCTTGTGTTTATGCAACTTTTACAACATTAGCTGCCTGCGGTCCTTTTTGACCTTCGGTGATTTCGAACTCCACCTGGTCATTTTCCTGCAGGCTTTTGTAGCCTTCCGAGGCGATAGCGCTATAGTGAACGAAGACGTCGGGTCCATCCTCGCGACCGATAAACCCATAACCTTTGGCATTGTTGAACCATTTGACAGTCCCTTTCAGACGATCCACGTACTTACCCCCTTTACGCGCGTCCCCGCGGGGGCGCAGAACGTGCTCAGGTCGAACTTTGCTAATTAAGATGCATTCTGTGGCCGTAAGGGAAGGCTGTCAAGTACGGTAAATACTGCAGAAGATCCGAGGTTTCAAAGTTTCAAGGTTTCAGAGTCGCAAGGTTTCCAGGCCTTCTGTCGAAACATTTGCGACGGTATTAAGGGGTTCCAACCTTGAAACTCTGCAACCTTGCAGCCTTGCAACTTATCCCATCTCGTGATCGAGCCAGAGAATCGAAGAGATAGTTTTGGAGTCGCAGATGGTGCCGTTGAGGACCATACGAACCGCCTGCGGCAACTGGACCATGCGCTTGTAAATTACTTCATCCGCTTCTGGTTGCGCAATGCCCGCCTGGAGTCCGGTGGCCAAAAAGACTGCCATGGTTTCCGCGACAAAGCCGGGACTGGCGTAGAACTTCAGGATGCGGTGCCATTTGGCGGCGGTGTAGCCGGTTTCTTCCAGCAGTTCGCGTTTTGCCGCCTGGAGCTCCCGTTCGCCGGGATCGATGCGTCCGGCGGGCAACTCCCACAGATAATCGTTGGCCGCGTGGCGATATTGGCGCTCAAGTAATATGCGCGGCGGCTTGACGGAGTCGTCGACGGCCAAAACCACCACTGACCCGGAGTGGCGGACCACGTCGCGACGGGCGCGCACGCCGCCGGGCTCCTGCACATAGTCAGTGGCGACGGAGAAAACCGGGCCACGGTAGACGATGCGGGAAGAAAGCAGCCGGACTTTCGAAGATTTTGTGGAAGACTTCTTCTTGTTCTTGCACGGAGCGCTGGCGGATTTCAGCATACGAATAATATAAAGCACCGCTTCTGCTATCCTGCGCGGCATGGCTACAAAACGCGTCCCGGCGCGAAAGCCTCCGATGCCGACCGTCGCCATTGTGGGCGCAGGTAACTTCGCCAGCGTTCTTGCATTGGCTCTGCAGCGGGCGGGCTATGTAATCGAGTCGATTGTCGGTCGAGATACTCCCTCTTCGATGCGGCGCGCGCGAGAGCTGGCAAAAAAAGTGGGATCGCGCGCACAGTCTATTGAGACAGCGTTCCCAGCGGCGGAGACTGTTTGGTTTGGCGTGCCCGATGCGTCGATCTCCGGCGTAGCGCGGTCCTTGGCAAACCGTCGCGCGTGGAAGGGAAAGATTGTACTGCATTCCAGCGGCGCACTGACCAGTGACGTACTGTTGCCGCTGCGGCGTCAGGGTGCAGCCGTGGCGTCGGTGCATCCGTTGATGACTTTCGTCAAAGGCTCAAGGGCATCGCTGGCGGGAGTGCCGTTTGCAATTGAAGGCGATGCAGCCGGCGTGCGCGCGGCACGGAGAATTGTTCGCGATCTCGCCGGCCAGGCATTTTCCATCGGTAAGCGCGATAAGGTCGCCTATCACGCGTGGGGGACATTTCTTTCGCCTTTGTTGTCGGCTTTGCTTGCCACGAGCGAGCGCGTGGCGGGGGCCGCACATGTCCCAGACAAGGACGCCCGGCGCAGAATGCTGCCAATCGTTGCGCAGACCGTAGCCAACTATATCGGGATGGGAGCGGCGCGAGGCTTCAGCGGTCCGCTTGTGCGAGGTGATGTAGAAGTGGTCCAAGAGCACTTGCGCGCGCTGCGCGCTGTACCGGAAGCGCGCGCGGTTTACCTGGCATTGGCCCGGGCAGCAGTGAAGTATTTGCCGGGAAAAAACCGCGCGGCTATGCGCAAGGCGCTGCATTAGCTTAGGATCGTGCGGTCGCCAAGGTGCTTGCTGCTCAGGAGGTAAACAGATGTCCCAGCTTTTCTTTCTTCGTCTTCAAATATTCCTCGGCATACGGGCTGGCTTCTACTTCGCAGGGCACGCGTTCCACCACCTTGAGCCCGGCGTGTTGCAGAGCTTCAACCTTATCGGGATTATTCGAAAGCAGCCGCACTTGCTTTACCCCTAAAATCTTCAGCATCTCCGCCGGCAAAGTGAAGTCGCGATAATCGGCTTTGAAGCCGAGGCTTTCATTGGCTTCCACGGTGTCGAGTCCGGAATCCTGCAATTCGTAGGCTTGCAGCTTCGCCATAAGTCCGATGCCGCGTCCTTCCTGCTGTTCGTAGATCAGGATGCCTGCGCCCTCCTCGGCAATTTTTGCCAAAGCCATTTCCAGTTGCTGGCCGCAATCGCAGCGGAGCGAGTGAAACACGTCTCCGGTGAGGCACTGCGAGTGGATTCTCACCAATGGCGGCGCGGAATGAATATCGCCCATGACCAGGGCCACAGCTTCCTCAACGCGGCGGTTGCCATCGGAGCCACTTTCTCCGCGGAAACCGTAAATGCGGAACAGTCCCCAGCGCGTGGGAAAATCGGCGGATGCGATTTGATGAACTGACTGCGTGCTCACACACTGATTATAGCGAGGATGGCGGAATGATCGCGGTTCTGCGGATCGGCCTTGCCGACCGAATTCTCGAATAAAGGCGGGAAGCCAGTTTATCCGCGGGCGCGGAAGTGGAATACGGCATCTTGCTTGGAAGCGATGGCCACGCCATTGCGTGTGGCGGGATGGAATCGCCAGCCATCCAGAGCCGCCAGCGCCTTCTCGTCAAGCTTGGGACCCATGCTTTGCAGCACTGCCTTGTGGACAATATCGCCCTGGTCGTCAATCGTGATTTCCACCACTACGTTACCTTCGGTGGCGGGCAGTTCCCAGGGATAAGCAACCGGATCGGCAGTCTGCACCGGCAGAGCGGGCCGAATTTCGTTTCCGGCGGTGGGCCCCGTGCTGACCGTTCCGTAGGGAAGTCCGGCCGGTGCGCCGTGGCCTAGAGCCGATAGAGTCTGCGATTTGGATTTATCTTCCGCCTCGGTCGGCGAGAGTGGAACAGCCGCCAGACGCGCAGCCACGGCGCGCTTCCAAACCAGCTTTTTATGCGCCAGTCGCTGGCGCTGATATTTTTCCGTGGCGCTGTCAGACGAACTGGAAGCGCTGTCGTCGAGCGCGCGGCTGGGCCAATACAAACGCGAGATCACATTTCCATTTTCGCCACGCGCGATGGAAACCGGATTCAGAAGCTGCGGTTCGGAAGGATACAAGAGCCACACCAGCAACAGACCGTGAACAGCCAGCGAGGCGATGCGAAAAGCATTCTGCCGGGGTTCTGGCTGCGGGCTGGATTCTGTGAACATGGCTGCGGGCGGCAATCTTCCATAATTAGACGCACAGCGTGGGCTTTGGTCAATGTCTTTTTGCCGCCATTGGTGCCGAAAGAACAGGCCGAAAGAAAGCTCGATACAGCTGTGAAATCTCACCGTCGCCTTGCGCGCAGTTTGGTGTGAGCGAAAGAACGCTGATAAAATGGTTGAGCAGTTATCTGTTACTTCCCTTTGTGGGGCTATAGCTCAGTTGGGAGAGCGCGTCGTTCGCAACGACGAGGCCGTCGGTTCGAGCCCGACTAGCTCCACCATGTAAATCCCAGACACAACCGGCGCATTTCGCAACGTAAAGACGGTAATGTACTTAAGCTGTAGTCCCGCTGATGTTCGATGTATTCCTCACAGCCTTCCAAGGACTCCAGCCAAGCGGCGTCCGCCGCGGGGCGTTCCACGCGGCTTTCGCCATGGCGATGCGGAGCGGCATGGCATTCGAAATACCGATGCCTGCGATAAGAAATTTTGATGCAGACCGCCCTCCAAAACCGTTGACGAGGTTCGCGATTGCCCCTAGAATAGGGCCTAGATGAGTTACGGCCCCAACCTTCGCGCGATGTGCATGTGCACCTGCTGTTGTTGTGCATCAGTGCGCTCTGGCGCGGGGAGGCTGCTGAACTAGAAATTTCCTGATATATCGGCCTTAATCAACCCACAGCCAGATGCATCTGGCGGTGGGTTTTTGCTTTTTGGGACTTTTTCTTATGACAACAACGACAGTGAAAGAAACGAAGGCTCAGCGAGTCGAGCGCTTGAAACGCGGGCAGAATCCCTGGGAAGGCCTGGAAGAGATTCGCCGCTTCGCCCGCGAAGGGTTCGATTCCATTCCGCCGGAGTGGATTGGGACCTACTTCCGTTGGTGGGGCGTTTATACGCAGGGCGACGGCGCCGGCGTGATGGGCGGTAAAAATGGAGAAGGCCGCGCCATTCAACGCTTCATGGTGCGCATCAGAATTCCCAACGGATTTCTGAGTTCGCATCAACTGCGAACCATTGCCGACCTTACCGACCGTCATGCCAACGGCATCGCCGATATTACAGTTCGACAAAATATTCAGTTGCACTGGGTGACGATTGAATCTTTGCCGGATTTGCTTGAGGGCCTGGGCAAAGTTGGATTGAACACTACTGGCGCCTGCGGCGACGTAGTGAGGAATGTCACGGGATGCCCTGTGGCTGGTGTGGACGCAGATGAAGTATGCGACGCCTCGCCCTTAGTAATCGAGGCGTCGCGCCTCCTTGCAGGCAATTCCGAATTTTACAACCTGCCGCGAAAATTCAAGATTTCGATTACCGGCTGCAAAGTGTGGTGCCCATATCCGGAGATCAATGACATCGGCCTGACTGCGATCACGCGAGTTGTGCGCGGGAACCCGGAGGTTGGTTTTTCGTTGCGGGTTGCGGGTGGGCTTTCGACCGAGCCCTATCTTGGAGCCCGGCTGAACGCATTTGTGCAGTGGAATCAGGTGCTGCCAGTGATCAAGGGGATTGCGGAGTTGTTTCGCGATTCCGATGTTTTGCGCGAGCACCGCGAGCGGGCGCGGTTGAAGTTCCTCTTTCTGAAGCATGGTTGGACCGCGCAGCAATTCTTGGAAGAGTTGCATGAGCGAATTGGATTTCGTCTTGATCCCGCGGTGGAGGAGCATCCGCCTGCTGATGTGTATCGCGATCACGTGGGAATTTATCCGCAAAAGCAGCGCGGGCTTTGCTATGTAGGAGCGACTGTGCTGCGCGGGCGCATCACGGGAGAGCAGATGCGGGCTTCGGCAGAACTGGCAGAACGCTTTGCCGGAGGCGAATTGCGGGCGACCAATATGCAGAATTTGATCGTCGTCAACGTGCCGCGGGCGAATACGGCAGCGCTGGCGAAGGAGTTCGATGCGATCGGCCTGAAGGTGGGAGCTTCGGCATTCTGGCGCGGGACGATTGCGTGCTCGGGGATGGAATTTTGCAAGCTGGCGATTACCGAGACGAAGAGTTTTTCCCGCTGGCTGGTGGAAGAACTGGAAGAACGCCTGCCGGGTTTCGATCAGGATTTGAAATTGCACGTTACGGGATGCCCGAACAGTTGCGGCCAGCACTGGATTGCCGATATTGGAATCGAGGGCAAGAAGCTCAAGGTCGGTGACCATTTTGTCGATGCCTATTACTTCTGCCTCGGCGGAGCATTGGGTTTGCATCAGGCAACGGCGAAGCCGATTGGGTTTCGCTGCGCCGCGACCGAAGTTCCTGACGCGCTTGAACGATTGCTCGGCAGATATTTATTGGATCGGGTTGGCGGCGAAAACCTGCGGCAATTTTTTGCGCGGCACTCTGATGTTCAGTTGCGCGAGTTCCTCGGCGGTGGTCCGGTCGAAGTTGTGACTCGCGACCTGCCGCAACTTCGAGTGGCCGGAAATGCGGCGCAGCCAATGGGAGGGATCGGTGACTAGTCTCTTTCCAATCTTTATGAAGTTGGACGGCAAGCGCTGCCTGGTGGTGGGGGCGGGCAAGGTTGGCGAGCCGAAGATTGCGGGGCTGATCGAAACTGGCGCGCAAATCCGGGCCGTTGCATTGGAGGCGAGTGAGAACGTCCGGCGGTGGGCGGCAGAGGGAAAGATTGAACTGGCGTTGCGTGCGTTTTTGCCTAGCGATTTGGATGGTGCATTTCTCGCAGTCGTAGCTACGGCGACGCCAGCGTTGAACAGGTTCGCATACGAGGAGGCGCAGAAGCGCGGCGTTCTTTGCAACGTGGTCGATGTACCCGAGATTTGCGATTTTTATTATCCCGCAGTGGTGCGGCGCGGGCATTTGCAGATAGCGATTTCGACGGCGGGGCAGAGTCCCTCACTCGCGCAAAGACTTCGGCAGCAACTGGAACGGCAATTCGGCCCCGGATATGGGGAGTGGCTGGAGGACTTGGGCGAAACCAGGAAATTGATTCGGAGCAGCGATCTGAGCGGCGAGAAGAAAAGCGAGTTGTTGCATTCATTGGCGAGCAGGGAAGCGGTGGAAGCGGCGCTGGAGGAGCAGAAAGCCGCATCGGAGATTTTAGCGGCCATTCCTATCTCGGTTGCGGATCGTGAGGAAAAGCGAGCATGAAAGGAATGGTCTATCTGGTGGGAGCCGGCCCGGGCGATCCGGAATTGCTTACCGTGAAGGCGACTCGTCTGCTCAGCAGCGCCGAGGCTGTTCTTTACGATGATCTGGTGGCGCCGGAGATTCTCCAGCTTGTGCCTTCCTCGGCCCGCTTGCTGAATGTTGGCAAGCGCTGCGGCACAAAAAAGATCAGGCAGGAAGAGATCAATTTCCTGATGGTCGCATTGGCCACCGCGGGACTTCGTGTGGTGCGGCTGAAGAGCGGCGATCCCCTAATGTTTGGGCGGGCCGGCGAGGAAATCCAGGCGTTGCGCGACGCGGAAGTGCCTTACGAGATCGTTCCGGGGATCACGTCCGCTTTGGGGGCTGCCGCTGCTGCGGCGATTCCGTTGACCCATCGTCACATCTCTTCGGCAGTGATATTTCTCACTGCGCATCAGGCTGCGTCGAGCGAGACGGCGGAGTGGAGCAAATTCGCCGGCAGCGGATCCACGCTAGTGATTTATATGCCGGGCCGTGATTATGCGGCGCTATCGCACAAGCTGCGATCTGCGGGCCTGGATGATGAGACTCCTTGCGCTATTCTTTCGCGCGTCAGCACGGCGCGGCAGGAAATGCACCGCACGACAATTCTTGACCTGGCAAAGGCTCCTCAAGTTGATTCGCCTTCACTTTTGATTGTGGGTCGCGTGGTTGGATTGTCAGATTGCGAGCCGGTGAATTTGGGGTCTTCAGTCGGAGACTGGGGACAGAACTTGATCCCGGGGTTGCCGGAGATTTTTGATGACGCAGTTGAAGGCAAGAGAGGATGACGAACGAAATGCCATCGAGAGAACGGATCGAACAGGTTACGCTGTCCGCTGAGGGTTGGGACGCGGAGCAGATATTGGCCTGGGCCTTTGAAAGCTTTGGCGACGGCGTGGCCATCTCTTCTGCGTTTGGCGTAGAGGGCATGGTGCTGATCGATATGGCTTCTCGCATCAGCAAGAATTTCCGGCTCTTCACGATGGATACCGGCTTTTTCTTTCCTGAAACTTACCGCCTGATGGAGACGATTGAGAGAAAGTACGGAGTTAGCATAGAGCGTGCGAATTCGCTGCTTTCACCTGAAGAACAAGCCAGGATCCACGGCGCCGAGTTGTGGAAGCGAGATCCGGATTTGTGCTGCAATCTGCGCAAAGTTGAACCGCTGCGGCGCAAGCTGGCGGAGCTGCAGGCGTGGATCACGGGAATTCGGCGCGACCAAACGAAGTCGCGGGCGGGCGCGGCGAAAATTGGCTGGGACGAAAAATTCGGGTTGGTGAAGATCAATCCAATTGCCAACTGGACCGAGGATCAGGTCTGGCGCTACATCTACGACAACGGCGTGCCCTACAATCCGCTGCACGATCAGAACTATCCCAGCATCGGCTGCACACATTGCACGCGTCCGGTATCGCTGGGAGAAGGTCCACGAACCGGCCGCTGGCCGGGATTCGCGAAAACCGAGTGCGGGCTTCACGTGATTACAGCAGCCGCGCAACTGCCGCCCGCCGATGCCTGAGATTTATGACCACAAAATCTAGGCTCGCGTCGCGGCTTCTTTTCTGGCACCCATCGTTGCTTGCCGCAGCAGAGTGATGAAAGCGGTACTGGCGCAGGAGAGCGTTCGATCGCGGCGATAGGCTAGTCCCAATTCACGGAACAATTCCACGTCTTCCAAGTCGATCAGCTTCACCCGTCCGGCTTCTACTTCATCACGGGCAAAGGCAGCGCTGATTAGTGAGACCCCGAGGTCGGCGGCGACGAAGCTCTTAATCATGCCGATGCTGGGCAGTTCCATGCGCACCTGGACGTTGTTTCCGTGCGGCCGAAACAGCTTATCGAGCAGCCGTCTTGTGTGCCCGGTTTTCGGGAATAGAAGCGGATGCTTGACCAACTCGGCCACGGAGACCGTTTTTTGCTTGGCCAGAACATTTTTCGGGCTGACCATCACCATGAGCTTGTCGCGGAATATCGGTTGAATTTTCAGGCTAGGCGATTGGATGGGCAGCGTAAGAATGCCCACTTCCACAGAGCCGTTCTCCAGTTTCTCAACTATCTTGTAGCTGAAATTGCGATAGATGCTGATCTGCACGGGAGGATAACGGCGGCAATATTCGGCAAAAACCTCGGGCAGAACATAAAGGCAGGTCGCTTCATTGGCTCCCACCCGCAGCGTGCCGCGAGGCGTACTGCTATGGTCAGCGACGGCGGTCAGCGATTCGTCGCGCAGGTTTTTCAGGCGCTCGGCGTACTCATAGAACACTTGGCCGGCGGGCGTCAGCTTGACGCTTTTTCCCGAGCGATCCAGCAGCCGGTCGCCGTATTCCTGTTCCAGTTGCCGAATTTGGGCGCTGACCGCCGATTGTGAGCGGAAGACCTTTTCTCCGGCACGCGAAAAGCTGCCCTGGCGGGCAACCTCAAGAAACGTAATGAGCTGATCGAAGTCCATTGGTTGTTTGCGAGATTATAGCGAAGTCCCAGCCGCTCTGCCGGAAATGCGTGGCGGCAAGATTTAACCAGACTTCTCCGAGCGAAATTTCCATACAACGTATCGAAATTCTGCGTTGTACTTACCTGCTTTGGAAGCCTATTAAAGAATTGACGCACTAGGCTCGGATGAAGTGTGCAGCAGCGCCGGCAGGCCTTGATTTAAGCCCAGAAAATCTTGGTTGACCAGAGGCCAGTGCGCCTCGGAGAGACGTTTAAGATGTCCCGCACAAAAATCGAACGCGGCATTCCGAGAGCGCAGGGTCTTTACGATCCTGCGCACGAGCACGATGCCTGCGGAATTGGATTTGTGGCCAGCGTGCGCGGCGAAAAGAGTCACGAAGTGATTCTTAAGGGCATTCAGGTGCTGCTCAACCTGGCCCACCGTGGCGCATGCGGGTGCGATCCGGAAACCGGCGACGGCGCGGGCGTGTTGATTCAGATTCCGCATAAGTTCTATGCGCGCGAGTGCGCCAAGATCGGATTCGAGTTGCCGCCACCCGGATCCTATGGCGTGGCCATGACGTTCTTGCCAGTCGAAAAGCATCCCAGGTTGCAGTGCGAAGGAATTCTGGAACGCATTGTTCGCGAAGAGGGGCTCACGGTTTTAGGCTGGAGGGATATGCCGACGTTCGCGTCTGCGATTGGGCGGGTCGCGCGAGCTTCGCAGCCGTATATCCAGCAGCTTTTCATCGGGTGCGCGCCGGGACTTGATGAAGATGCTTTTGAGCGCAAGCTTTATGTAGTGCGCAAGCGCGCGGAAACCGAAGCGCGCAATTCTGGCATTGAAGATGCAGGGATGCTTTACATCCCATCGTTATCCTGCCGAACCGTGGTCTACAAAGGATTGCTGCAAGCTGCGCAACTGACGAATTTTTATCGGGAGCTTTCCGATCCCGATGTGACCAGCGCGCTTTGCCTGGTGCATCAGCGCTTCTCAACCAACACGTTTCCCAGCTGGCAGCGCGCGCATCCGTATCGTTACATTGCGCACAACGGCGAAATCAATACCCTGCGGGGCAACGTCAACTGGATGCATGCGCGGCAGTCGCTGCTGGCGTCGCCGCTGTTGGGCGCGGATTTGAAAAAACTGTTTCCTATTATTGAGCCGGAGGGAAGCGACTCGGCGAATTTCGACAACGCCGTAGAATTCTTGGTGCAGTCCGGCCGGAGCATTCCGCACGCCATGGCAATGTTGATTCCAGAGGCGTGGGCGGGGAATCCGCACATGACGGCCGGAGAAGCGCGCGTTTTATGAATATCATGCGTGTTTGATGGAGCCATGGGATGGACCGGCAGCGGTTGCGTTTACCGACGGCCGCGTCATCGGAGCCACACTCGATCGCAACGGACTGCGCCCCGGGCGATACGTGGTCACCAATGACGACGTAGTCATCATGGCTTCAGAAGCGGGAGTTTTGGAAGTTGCGCCCGAGCAGGTCAAAATGAAAAGGGCGGCTCCAGCCGGGGAAGATGTTTTTAGTGGATACGGTCGAAGGCCGAATCGTTTCCGATCGTGAGATCAAAGAGAGATTGGCATCGCGCCAGCCGTACGCGCAGTGGCTCAAAGAAAATCAGATCACCATGGATCAGTTGCCGCAGCCTACGCGGACGCATCCTCCAGATCCCGAGACTCTGCTGCGCCGGCAGCGCGCTTTCGGCTACACCGACGAAGATTTGAAAATGATTCTGGCCCCCATGGCTTCGGCTGGAGAGGAAGCGGTCGGCTCGATGGGAACGGATACGCCGCTCGCGTGTTTATCGGATCGTGCGCAGCCACTATTTAATTACTTCAAGCAATTGTTCGCGCAGGTTACAAATCCGCCCATCGATCCGATTCGCGAAGAGATGGTGATGTCGTTGACCAGCTACATTGGCAGCGAGCGCAACATTCTGGAAGAAACGCCGGAGAACTGCCACATGCTGAAGCTCGCCCATCCGATTTTGACCAACCGGGACCTGGAAAAGCTGCGGCGAGTTTCAACGGGGGAGTTGTTGGCGGCAACGCTGCCGGCGCTGTTTCGCGCCAGCGAAGGAGAAGCAGGACTGAAGCGCGCTCTGGATGAGCTATCGCAACGCGCTTCGTTGTCGGTGAAGGCGGGATACACGCTTCTGATTCTCTCCGATCGCGGCGTAGACAAAGATTATGCTCCGATCCCTAGTCTGCTTGCGCTGGCTGCGGTGCACAACTTGCTGGTCAGGAAGAAACCCGTACGCAGGTCGCGCTGATTATCAGAATCTGGCGAACCGCGCGAGGTCATGCACTTCGCATTGCTCAGTGGATACGGAGCGAGCGCGATCAATCCTTATCTTGCTTTGGAAACTGTGGAAGATCTGGTGTGGCGCGGCTATTTACCGGCAGAAATCACGCCGGAGTTGGCGACCAAGAAATTCATTAAGGCGATCAACAAAGGACTGCTGAAGACTTTCAGCAAGATGGGGATTTCCACCCTGCAGAGTTATCAGGGGGCGCAGGTTTTCGAAGCGGTCGGCTTAAACAAAGAACTTGTCGACAGATATTTTGCCGGAACTACTTCGCGATTGGAAGGTGTCGGACTGGGAGTATTGGCGCGCGAAGCGCAGATGAAACACGAATGCGCTTTCCGTCCGCTGCAGGAGTTTGAGACCGAACTTCGCTGTTGAGGGCAACTACCACCATCGTACGGACGGGGAATATCACCTGTTAATCCGCAGACGATCGGCAAGTCTGCAACATGCGGTCAGACAGACGAGCTTTCAAAGCTTTCAGGAATATCGCGGTGCCTCGACGACCGGAGCGCGAAACTCTGCGACCTTGCGCGGACTTATGAAGATGGTAGAAGAGCGATGAGCCAATACCGATCGAAGAGGTCGAGCCGACAAAAGAAATCGTCAAGCGTTTTACTACCGGGGCCATGTCGTTTGGCTCGATCAGCAAAGAAGCGCATGAGACGCTGGCAATCGCGATGAACCGCATTGGAGGCAAATCGAACACCGGCGAAGGCGGAGAAGACGAAGCGCGTTTCAAGCCCGACGCCAACGGAGACTTGCGGCGCAGCGCGGTGAAGCAGGTAGCTTCGGCGCGATTTGGCGTGACCGCAAACTATCTGGTGAATGCCGATGAACTACAGATCAAGATGGCACAAGGTGCGAAACCGGGCGAAGGCGGACAACTTCCGGGGCACAAAGTGGATGAGGTGATTGCGCGGATACGGCATTCGATTCCAGGAGTTGGCTTGATTTCGCCGCCGCCGCATCACGATATTTATTCGATTGAAGATCTGGCCCAGCTGATTTACGACCTGAAGAACGTCAATCCGCAAGCGCGCATTGCCGTGAAGCTGGTGGCGGAAGCTGGCGTGGGCACGGTTGCCGCGGGCGTGGCCAAGGCGCATGCGGATGTGGTGTTGATCAGCGGAGACAGTGGCGGCACGGGCGCTTCGCCTTTGAGTTCCATTAAACATGCCGGCATTCCGTGGGAATTAGGTTTGGCGGAAACGCAACAGGTTCTGCTGCTGAACGATTTGCGCAGCCGCATCCGCGTGCAGACGGACGGCAAATTGCAAACTGGACGCGATGTCGTCATTGCGGCTTTGCTGGGAGCTGAGGAATTCGGCTTTGCTACCGCTCCGCTTATCGCGATGGGATGCGTGATGATGCGTAAGTGTCATCTGAATACCTGTTCGGTGGGTATCGCCACGCAAGATCCGGAGTTGCGGCAGCGTTTTCAGGGTCAGCCCGAGCACGTCATCAACTTTTTCTTCTTCATCGCCGAGCAAGTTCGGCAGTATATGGCTGAGCTGGGCTTCCGCAAGGTCGACGAAATGGTGGGCCGGGTTGACCGGCTTGACGCCGCGCCGGCGATCGACCACTGGAAGGCCAAAGGCGTGGACCTTTCCGCAATTCTCTACAACCCGCCTGTGCCATCACGCGTAGCGCGCCGTTGCACGCAGAAACAGGATCATGGGCTGGAGCAGGCATTGGATTATGAAATCCTGAAGCAAACCCAGGCCTCGTTGGAGACGCTTACTCCAGTGGAAATCAGCCTTCCGGTGCGCAACGTGAATCGTTCGGTGGGCACGATGTTAAGCGGAGATATCGCGCGGCGGCGGGGATCCGCTGGTTTGCCCGACGATACGATTCGACTCCAGCTCACGGGTTCGGCGGGGCAGAGCTTCGGTGCATTCCTGGCCAAGGGCGTCACGCTCACTCTGGAAGGTGAGGCCAACGACTATGTGGGCAAGGGATTGTCGGGTGGGCGGCTGATCGTTTATCCGCCGCGAAAGTCTGTTTTTGCTCCGGAAGAAAACATTCTTATCGGGAATGTCGCTCTCTACGGCGCGACCGGAGGCGAGGCCTTTTTCAACGGAGTCGCAGGAGAACGTTTCGCGGTGCGCAACTCCGGGGCCACAACGGTGGTCGAGGGTGTGGGCGATCATGGCTGCGAATACATGACCAAAGGTCTTGTGGTCGTGCTCGGGGCATGCGGCAGAAATTTTGCCGCGGGCATGAGCGGCGGCGTGGCGTATGTGTTCGATCAGCGATCCGACTTTACCGAAAAGCGCTGCAATCTAGATTCAGTCGATCTGGAGCCAATCACTGAAGATCAGGATGCGCGCATCGTGAGGGATTTGGTCCAGCGGCATTTGGCGCTTACCGGCAGTCCGCGCGCTCATTTGATTTTGGAGACCTGGCCGGATTCGGTGTCGAGATTCATCAAGGTATTCCCGCATGAGTTCAAGCGGACGCTGGGCGTGAGCCGCATTCGCCAGCCCTATATTCCCGGTCCGACGGCGGCGCTTGGGGTTGAGCAGGTGCAGCATGGGTAAGGCGACCGGCTTTCTCGAACATCAACGTGAACTTGCTCCGCGCCGCGCCGTCACCAAGCGGATCAATGACTGGTTCGAGATTTATTTAGATCTTCCTGAAGAAAAGCTGCGCAGCCAGGGCGCCCGCTGCATGGATTGTGGCGTGCCTTTTTGCCAGACGGGATGTCCAGTCAACAATTTGATTCCCGACTGGAACGATCTGGTGTATCGCGGGCGCTGGAAAGAGGCGGTGCGCCAGCTTCACGCCACCAACAATTTTCCCGAGTTTACCGGACGCATTTGCCCCGCGCCATGCGAAGCGTCGTGTGTCCTGGGAATCAATCAGCCCCCGGTGACTATCAAGCAAAATGAAAAAAGCATTGTCGAGCGTGGTTTCCGCGAAGGCTGGATCAAGCCGGAGCCAGCGAAAGTGCGCACGGGAAAGAAAGTTGCGGTTGTAGGTTCCGGGCCGGCGGGACTGGCGGCTGCGCAACAATTATGCCGCGCCGGGCATTCTGTTGTCGTATACGAGAAATCGGATCGCATTGGCGGATTGCTGCGCTACGGCATTCCGCAGTTCAAGCTGGAGAAACACATTATCGACCGGCGCCTGGAGCAAATGTCGGCCGAAGGAGTGAAGTTTGTCACGAGTGCGGAAGTCGGGAAAAATGTTTCGGTCGAAGATCTGCGTGCTGAATTCGATGCGATTGTGCTGGCCGGCGGGTCTGAGCAACCTCGTGATCTAAAAGTGCCTGGGCGAGAACTGAAGGGAATCCATTTTGCGATGGAATATTTGCCGCAGCAGAACAAACGCTGCCTGGGCGATACGATCCCATCCGAGCTTGAGATTCTGGCTAAGGGCAAGCGAGTAATAATTATCGGCGGCGGCGATACCGGAGCAGATTGCCTGGGTACAGCGCATCGGCAAGAACCGATCTCAGTTCACCAGTTCGAAATTATGCCCAAGCCGCCGGACGAGCGTTCGCCGCAAACTCCGTGGCCATTGTGGCCGATGCAACTGCGTACGGAAGCGGCGCATGAAGAAGGCGGAATTCGCGACTGGAGCATTGCCACTACAAAATTCAGCGGCGAAGGCCGCGAAGTCAAACAATTGCACGCCGTTCGGGTCGGGCCTCCGCCGAGATTCGAACCTCTTCCGGGAACAGAGTTCACTATCGAGGCCGACCTCGTTCTCATCGCTATGGGTTTTCTAGGTCCGGTTCGCAGTGGAATGATCGAACAAATCGGGGTTGAGCTCGACCAGCGCGGCAATGTGGCTACAGACAAAAGCTACATGTCTTCCATCCCCGGAGTGTTTGCGGCGGGAGACATGCGGCGTGGGCAATCGCTTGTGGTGTGGGCCATCTCCGAGGGACGCAAAGCCGCGGCGGCCGTCGATAGTTATCTTCGAACTGACGCTCTTCGTCCGGTTCCAGTTGTTGCTAGTGCACAACGAATTGCTCTGTGATCGGCTTTCGCCAATGGATCCCCAGTGTAAGATGACTGCGCCAACGCAATGATCGGGATCCAGGATATTCAGACGGCGATGGGACGGATACGCGAAGCCATCCGCGTCTCGCCTTGCACACATTCGGAAACGTTTTCGACGCTGACAAATAATTCCATTTTTCTCAAGCTGGATAACCAGCAGCGCACTGGCGCGTTTAAAGAGCGAGGCGCGCTGAACAAGTTGCTTATGCTCACCGCGGAGGAGCGCGGCCAGGGGGTGATTGCCGCTTCCGCCGGAAACCATGCACAGGGCGTTGCTTATCACGCGGGGCGGCAGGGAATTCGGGCGAGCATCTACATGCCCCTGCCTACGCCGCTCACAAAAGTTTCGGCTACGCGCGCTTACGGTGCAGAAGTGGTCTTGCATGGCACCAATTATGACGAGGCCTATGAGAAGGCTGTCGAGCAAGCACGCGAACGTCACCTCACCCTGATCCACGCTTTTGACGATGACGCCGTGATCGCTGGGCAGGGAACGTTGGGCTTGGAAATTTTGAAGCAGCAGCCCGATATTGAAGCCATCGTTGCGCCCATCGGAGGCGGAGGTTTGATAGGCGGCATCGCCTGCGCTGTGAAAGAGACGAACCCCGCTATCAAAGTATTCGGAGTGCAGCCGGCGAAGCTGCCTTCCATGAAAACAGCGGTGGAGCAGGGAAGGCCGGTGACTCTGAATGCCGCCGCCACAATTGCCGATGGAATTGCGGTGCGAAGGGCGGGTGAGCGAACATTTCCTCTCGTTCAAAAATATGTGGATGACATTGTTACCGTCGAAGAAGAAGAGATTGCCAACGCCATCCTTCTGTTGCTGGAACGGGAGAAGACTTTGGCGGAGGGTGCCGGAGCGGCGTCAATCGCAGCGGTACTGAATCGCAAGCTGCCGCTCGAAGGCAAGAGAGTTGCGGTTCTTGTGTGTGGCGGCAACATCGACGTCACGCTGCTTGCGCGGATCATCGAACGCGGCCTGGTAAAGGATGGCAGGCTGGTGCGATTGCGGGTGCATCTGCCGGACTATCCTGGCGCATTGCATCGGCTCACGGGAATCCTGGCGGAACTTCGAGCCAACATCGTAGAGACCGCTTATGACCGCGCCTATCACGGCGTCAATCTCGGGGACACAGCCATCGATATCACGATGGAAACCAAAGGTCCGGCTCACATTGCGGAGCTGCTTACCGCGCTATCAAGCGCCGGCTACGCTCATGAAAGGATTCTCTAGACGAAAGTGAAGTAAGCGCAAGCACGGAGCATTAAGGATTGGATGCGCTCACGCTAGTGGGGCTTGATCCCCGGCAAAGAAGGACGCACAGCAGAACGGCTCCGCCCGCCCCGCCGCCAATTTCCATCCATCGAGTCGTGCTGAGAGGGTTTCCGCCGGCATTGTCCGGAGGTTTTGCGGCGCCGCAGGCAACGGAAACGTCTCGCGATTTCTGCTCTCCCTGGTGAACAATGTTAGACGCTGACGAATTCTCGTCTGAAGGTTTCCGCGCAGACGTGCCCTGCGTGATCTTCACATCAAGTTTATGTGCAAGGACGTGAACGTTTCCATCAACGTTGGTAACGTCGTATTGTGTCCACTGATTGGCGATTGGGTCCACGGTTAAACAATTGACTTTCACGCGCAGTTCCGTCGAAGTTCCCACCGATACACTTCCATGATCGAGGGACAGAACATTGTCTCCCCACTCCACGACCGATTCGGACTGAATGAGAACGGAAGATCCCTGAACATCCAAATTGGCGACTGATCCGGGACTAGTCTCGATTAAGTCTCCGGGAAAAATAGCGGAAGAATCCGGACTCTCCTTGCCATTCACCCACACTCCGCCCTTGCTGCGCAGCATCGCGGCACCCGGATCGGCGGCGAAGAGCGACAACGGGAAGAGCGCGCACATCATCCAGCACATTACATTGCGCAGAGCGGACACACCTATACCCTTGGGTAATTCCCAGAAATCATGACCCTTAAAATCGTATCTGGGGGTTTTGGAAGCGTCTATTGGCAGTCTGGATGCCCTGCCCTGGAGCGCTTCGACAGTGACGATCAAAATCGCGGACCGGACGTACCGTTCGGCACGCGGGCGTTATCAGTTGGGCGCTTCCTGAAAACTCCGGTATCCTTGGCGGCATGGAAACGGCCCAGACAGAAGAGCCGGTGATCGCATTCAATGACGTATCGTACGTGTCGCCGACCGGCCGCACGGTTTTGTCGGGACTGAATTTGCGCGTGCGGCGTGGCGAAACGCTGGTCTTATTGGGACGCAGTGGATCGGGCAAGACAACAACTTTGAAGCTGGTCAACCGCATGCAGTCGCCGACGCGCGGCGAAGTGTGTGTGGAAGGAAACTCTCACGCGAAGACGTCGAGCGATATCGTTCGTCTGCGCCGCCGAATTGGCTACGTGATTCAAGAAGTTGGATTGTTTCCGCACTTTACGGTTGAGCGCAACATCGGCCTGGTGCCGCGATTGGAAGGCTGGCCGGAGGAGAAAATTCATCAGCGCACGCTGGAAATGCTGCGACTCGTGGGTTTGGAAGAGCAGTTAGCCGCCCGCTATCCGCACCAGCTTTCCGGGGGGCAACGCCAGCGTGTCGGAGTGGCGCGCGCCCTAGCGGCGGATCCGGCAATTTTGCTGATGGACGAGCCGTTTGGCGCGCTCGATCCTTTAACCCGCGACGAACTGCAACGCGAATTTCTTTCGTTACAACAACGTCTTCAGAAAACGGTGTTGTTCGTGACCCACGATTTGAATGAAGCCCTGCGGCTGGGGTCGCGGATTGCCTTGCTGGAAGATGGGAAGTTAGTCTGCGTCCTCGCGCCCCACGAATTTCTATCCTCTACAAATTCGCTCGCCGCTGCCTATGTACGAGCTTTTGGCGCAGGCCTGAACTCTGCCGGAAATGGAGCTGTGCGATGAACTTCTTTCATTTTATGGCGCAAAACCGCGGCGAAATCTTCGAACTCACGCTCGAACATCTTTGGATGGTCGGCGTTTCCACTCTGATTGCCGCGTTGGTGGGCATTCCTCTGGGAGCGATGATCGCGCGCTGGCCCAAATTCAACAAGCCTGTGCTTGGCGCGGCGAACATTGTGCAGACGATACCAAGTCTCGCACTGTTTGGTTTTCTGCTGCCGGTGCCGTGGTTAGGGGATCGCGCGGAAAGGCTGGCAATTCTCGCGCTCACGCTTTACGCCTTGTTGCCGCTGATTCGCAACACTTATACCGGAATCCGCGGCGTCGATCCCGCGGTGGTGGAAGCGGCCCGCGCCATGGGTCTGACCGAGCGGCAGTTGCTATGGCAGGTTCAGTTGCCGCTGGCGACGAGCGTGATTCTTTCTGGCCTGCGCATAGCGGTCGTCATCTCGGTCGGCCTGGCAACAATTGCAGCAGCCATTGGAGCCGGAGGCTTGGGCGAACTGATTTTTCGCGGCTTAGCTATGGTCAACAATCAAGTGATTTTGGCCGGAGCTGTTCCTGCGGCGCTGATGGCTCTGCTTGCAGATTTTGGCTTGGGATGGGCGGAGGCGCATTTGCGGCCGCAATGAAAGTGCAATCTTGTTATTCCGCTCGCCGACCTGGTTGCCCCCGCTTTAGCTCGACGGTTCTGCTGTGCATTTTTGCCATCGCCATCGCCTGCTTGCTGCCTTCTTGTGAAGGATCGAGATCAAATCGGATCGTTATCGGCTCCAAGAATTTTACCGAGTCCCTCATTCTCGGCGAGTTGATGGCGCAGCAGATCGAAGCGCATACCCACCTGACGGTGGAACGGCGCTTTTATCTTGCCGGCACTTACATTTGCCATCAGGGAATGCTTGCCGGACGCATCGATATTTATCCGGAATATACCGGCACCGCCTTGACGGCGATCCTCAAGCAAAAGCCGGAACGAGATCGCAGTCTCGCGTATGAACAAATGAAGACCGAATACGCGCAGCGCTTTGGCTTGGCGGTGGGCCCTTCTTTCGGATTTAACGACACCTTCGCTATGGAAATTCGCGGCGAGGATGCGCGGCGCTTGCGTATAAAAACTTTGTCCCAAGCTGCCTCTTATGCGCCGCAATGGCGCGCTGGGTTTGGTTATGAGTTCATGGAGCGGCCGGATGGGTTTCACGGGTTGGTGGCGGCGTATGGCTTGCATTTTGCCGCGCCGCCACGAGTGATGGATCTTGGCCTGCTTGCCCGCGCGCTAAAAGATCATCAGATTGATTTAGCCGCCGGCAACACCACCGACGGGTTGATTCCGGCGCTTGATCTGTTTGTGCTGGAAGATGACCGTCACTATTTCCCAGCCTACGATGCCGTTCCGGTAATTCGCGGAGCGGTGCTGGCGCGGCATCCCGAGATCGGCGATGCGATAGCTGCTTTTGCCGGCAAGATATCGGATCAGGAAATGCAGCAAATGAATTATGCAGTGGATGGCGAGCGTCGAGATGCAAAAGATGTCGCGCGCGAATTCTTACTGAAGAAAAATATGATCGAGAGTTCAAATCACTCACGGGACAAGCAATGAACCTTGCAGTGTCAGGACGGCCTTTCCTTTGATCACAACTCGATCTCCAGCAACTTCCGTCCAGAGTTCTCCTCCGCGAGCCGAGATCTGCCGGGCGTGAAGAGCCTTCTTGCCCAGCCGTTGTCCCCAATATGGAGCGAGCGAGCAGTGAGTGGATCCGGTAACGGGATCTTCGAGAATTCCGTAACTCGGCGCGAAGTAGCGGGAAACAAAATCGGCATCCGTTCCCGGAGCAGTGACCGCCACGCCCGCCGGATGCAGCTTTTCCAGTTCGCGAAAGTTGGGCCGCACTCTGCGAACCTCATCTTCATTTTCACAAACAACAAAGTAATTGTCTTTTAGTTGTACGACCTCGCGGATAAGGCCAGTTCCCAGTCCCAGACCTGCGATCAGGTTGGCGGGAGGCTCTTCGCATTTCCAGGGAGGAAGCGCAGGAAAATCCATGGATAATAAATCGCCTTCGCGTGCCACGGTGAGTATGCCGCTGCGGGTTTCAAAACGCACCGATTCTCGTCGCGGGTCGGGCAAAGTCAGCACAACGAATGCGGTTGCCAGCGTTGCATGGCCGCAAAGATTCACCTCGCATCGAGGCGTAAACCAGCGCAGGCGGAAATGGCCCGCTTCCGGGACGAAGTACGCGGTCTCCGACAGGTTGTTTTCCGCAGCAATCGCGCGCAAAATGTCATCTTCGGCCCAGGTTTCCAACGGGCATACCGCCGCGGGATTACCCGCGAACGCCTGGTCCGTAAACGCATTGACGTGAAACAAAGATACTGGCATTACCCTATTCTGCCATCAGGGTAAATCCCCGGCGAATCCAAGGATTGTACTTAGTGGCAACGCCGGGAGCCTATGAAAGGCTGTTGGGACGGCAAAGTATTTTGTAACGCTTAAGCCCGCTCATCCATCGAAGGTTAGGTATGACCGCAACCGTCACGTCTTTACCGGTTGAAACTCGCTTGTTGGAGCGCTTGCAAGAAGCGCGCCGGCGAACTGATGACCTCTTCGCAATCGTTAAGCGCGATTCGCTCTACGAGCGTCCAATTCCCGAGCGGCATCGGATTATTTTTTACATAGGGCACCTCGAAGCCTTCGACTGGAATTTGCTCAGCGAACGCGCGTTTGGACTCAAAGCATTCCAGCCGGAACTGGACCGTCTTTTTGCTTTTGGCATCGATCCGGTGGGCGGCGGTTTACCGGACGATCAGGCCTCCGACTGGCCGCGTGTTGATGAAGTGAAGAGCTACGCTGATCGCATCCGGCAGATTCTGGATCAAAAGATCGCGAGCGGCATTGAGAGTACTCAAGAGACCGAATTCCCCTTACAGCAGCTCTTGCATGTAGCGATCGAGCACCGGTTAATGCACGCCGAGACTTTGGCGTACATGTTTCACCAGCTTGCATTTGACCACAAGTTGGCGCCTGCTGTGACTTCGGTTCTACGGTCTCACGAGCTTGTCGCGCAGCAAATGATTGACATTCCTGCCGGACGCGCTACTTTGGGCCTGGCCCGCAGCGCCGAAGGTTTCGGTTGGGATAACGAACATGAAGCCTGTACGGTTGAAGTTCCCGCCTTTGCTATCGACAAGTTCGAAGTGACCAACGGCCAATATCTGGATTTTCTCCGAGCGGGAGGGTACGAAACAAAATCGCTGTGGGCCGAAGAAGACTGGAATTGGAAACTTACGAACGAGATTTCTCAGCCGGTTTTTTGGAAACGCAAGAATAAGGAATGGTTCTTTCGCGGAATGTTTGCCGAACAGCCTTTGCCATTGAATGCTCCGGCATACGTGAGCCTGGCGGAAGCGAGGGCCTACGCTGTCTGGGCAGGCAAAGATTTGCCGACGGAAGCGGAATGGCATCGCGCCGCCTACGGTCAGATGGATGGCGGCGAGCGCGCCTATCCGTGGGGAGCGGCTGCTCCCAGCCAGGAGTTTGGGAATTTCGATTTCGCGCAATTGGGACCCGATCGCGGTGGATCGCATTTCCCGCGGGAGACAGCGATTTCGGCGTCGCCGATCTTATCGGCAACGGCTGGGAGTGGACGCGCGACAACGTTTGCTCCGTTTCCCGGATTCCAAGCTTTTCCGTTCTATCCCGGATATTCCGCCAATTTCTTCGATGGTAAAGCACTTCGTCATGAAAGGCGGCTCGCCGCGCACGGCCGCCTGCATGTTGCGGAGTTCGTTCCGCAACTGGTTTCAGCCCCATTACCCATATGTATATGCAGGATTTCGCTGCGTGCAACGCTGAAGCGCACTGGAGGAAGTCGATGATCAGCTCCATGCCGTCACGGCGAATCCAACCTTTGAATTTGCCGCCGAAGTTCGCGCCGGGCTGAGCCGTCCCGGACAAAAAGAATTGCCTTCAAAGTATTTATATGACGATCTGGGCTCGGCTTTGTTTGAGGTGATCAGCGCTCTGCCGGAATATGGGCTGACGCGCGCGGATGAACGATTATTGCGACGCCACGCCAGCGACATCGTTGCCCGGCTGTCCAAGCCGGTTGCCGTGGCGGAACTGGGCAGCGGCAGCGGTAAAAAGACGCGCAGCCTGCTTGAAGCGCTGTGCCGCGGCCAGCGCACGTCCTACTATCCCATTGAAATTTCGCCCTCGGCGCTGGCGCTCTGCGAAAATGCAACTGGGCGATATTGATTGCATCAGCATTCGTGGGTTTCGAGCGGGATTATCTCGACGGCCTGCTGGAAGTCGCGGCCGGAACGCCAACCGGAGGCAACATCTTCTGATTTTGTTTCTCGGAAGCACGATCGGAAATTTCGACCGCGCTGCGGGCGTCGACTTTCTTCGCCAGGTGCGCCGAATCATAAACCCCGGCGACTTCATGCTCCTCGGAACCGATCTGGAAAAGTCCGCAGCGCAATTGCTCGCGGCCTACGACGACGAACTTGGAGTTACTGCGGCCTTCAATTTGAATCTGCTGTCTCGCATTAATCGTGAACTGGATGCCGATTTTGATTTGCGCCAGTTCGAGCATGTATCGCGCATCAATCGCGAAGCCCGCAGTGTGGAGATGCACCTGCGATCGAAGCGCCGCCAATCGGTCTCCATTCCCGCCGCGGAGATGGTGGTTGAGTTGCGCGAAGGCGAAACCATCTGGACGGAAAGCAGCCACAAGTACACGAGCGAGGAAGTTTTCCGAATTGCGCAGGACTCCGGATTCTGCTGCCAGGCACAATGGATCGATCATCAGTGGCCGTTTGCCGAAAGTCTTCTCATTGCGGAATGAGGAAACTACAGGCCCCGATAACCGTCTCGGCGACTGTTACTAAGATCTATTCTTGCCTTGGTAAAACTTTGTAAATCATCAAGTTCGCGTCTTTCTACGATGTAGATTAGTAGATGACGCCATGGATCTGATGACGACCAGACTGCCCCTATTCCTGTGCCTGCTTTCAAGCCTTGCCTTTCCCGGGCGTGCCCTTGCCCGACCAACCGAGAGTCCGCTTCCTGCACAACAACAGAACGGAGCGGCGGTGACAAGGCGCATTGGAATTATCAAGGCGATCAACGGCAACTCAATTACGCTGACTCCACTGCCTCCCGATACCGGGACGGAAGCCAACATTACAATAAGCCCCACGACCCGTATTCTGCGGATCGCCCCAGGGGAAAAGACGCTAAAGAATGCCGCTACTTTGCAGTTGCAGGATTTGCAGGTAGGGGACCATATTCTGGTCGGGGGTAAACCTTCCGAGGATGGCAAATCGCTGGCTGCGGCGTCCGTGGTGGTGATGAAGGCCTCCGACGTGGAGGCCAAGCAACAACAGGAACTTCAGGATTGGCAGAAACGTGGAACCGGCGGCCTGGTGTGTGCGGTAGACACTTCCACGGGCACCATCACGATTTCAGCCACGACCTGTAAGAGCAAGACAACGGCCGTGAAAACTTCCACCACCACCATCTTTCGCCGCTACGCTCCGGATTCGGTCAAGTTCGATGATGCCAAGCCCAGTACTTTGCAGGAAATTCGCGCGGGCGATCAGCTCCGCGCGCGGGGAAATCGCAGCGCCGACGGAAGCGAAATCGTTGCCGATGAAATCGTTACTGGAGCATTTCGCAACATTGCCGGCATCGTCAGTTCCGTGGACGCAAGTAGCAGCACCTTGACCGTTCAGGATTTACTGACCAAGAAGCCGGTTCAAATTAAGGTCACGAGCGACTCGCAACTGCATGCATTGCCGCCCGAGATGGCCGAGGGCATGGCCCGGCGGTTGAAGGCTTCTGCGTTCGGCGGCGCTGGAGGTTCCGGGGGATCTGCTGGAAGTTCGGCGTCTGGAGCCGCAAACGGAGGCGGTCAGCAGTCCGCATGGCATGGCGCAACAGGGGCCGGTTCTTCATCGGGGGCAGGACCCGGTAGCGCAATGCGGCAGGGCGACGCTCCGGATCTCAACCGAATGCTGGCCCGCACTCCGGTAACCACACTGGCAGACCTTCATAAAGGCGAGGCCGTGATTATCCTGGCCACCGAAGGCTCTCCAAGTACTACGAGCACTGCCATCACGCTAGTCAGCGGCGTGGAGCCGATTCTGCGGGCCGCGCCGAGCGGCAGCCAAGCCATGATGCTCTCCGCCTGGACTCTCGGTGGACCGGCGGGAGACTCCGGTACGCCGTAGAGAATCTTTTCTCAAATTCATAATTTCTTAATCTCAATGCGCTTTCGAAAGTGGAATAAATACGATGAAGTTGCCGAACTGTAGCCGCTCCGCGATTCTCTGTATCTTATTTTCGTTCTTTTTGGTATGTGCTTCCTTTGCCCAGACTCCATCCGGAGCCCTGACTGGCCAGGTAACAGATCCTTCCGGGGCTGCAATCACTGGCGCGAACGTAGCGCTGACGCCGTCCAAAGGAGCTCCTCTGAGCGCGCTGACCAACGCACAGGGTATGTATCACTTTAAAGATGTACCGCCGGGAACTTATACATTGAACGTAGCCGCTCCCGGCTTCTCGCTTTATGAAAACAACAATGTGGTGGTTGCGGATAAGCCGCTGCGGCTCAATATTCCCATGGCGATTGAAGTGGAGCAGCAGAAGGTGCAGGTTTCCGATACCGCTCCGACTGTGGATGTGAGTCCGGAAAATAATGCCGGAGCCATCACCATCTCGGGCAAGGAACTAGAAGCATTGCCCGATGACCCCGACGAACTGCTCACTGATTTGCAAGCCCTGGCAGGTCCATCGGCAGGACCGAACGGAGGCCAGATCTACATTGACGGCTTTACCGCAGGTCAGCTCCCGCCAAAAGCATCAATTCGCGAAATTCGCATCAATCAGAATCCGTTTTCCGCCGAATACGACAAGTTGGGTTATGGCCGGATCGAAATATTTACCAAGCCCGGCACCGACAAGTTTCACGGGCAGGTTCTCGTGGATGGAAACGATTCCGCCTTCAACTCAGCCAACCCGTTTGGCGGCGCCAATCAGCCGGGATACGACTCCACGCTGTTCAACGGCAGCGTGAGCGGACCGGTCAACAAAAACGCATCGTTCTTCGTCGATGCGCAACGGCGAAATATTAACGACCTCTCGGCCATCGACGCCTTCACGCTCGATCCGGCGACTCTGACGGCGACGCCGTTTGTCGAAGCCGTCCCTTTTCCCCGGCATCGAACCAACATCAATCCCCGCCTGGATTATGCGTTAAGCAAGAACAACACTTTGACCGTGCGTTACCAGTACTACAACGATAACGAGAAGAACAACGGCATTGGCCAATTCACGCTGGCCTCGCAAGGCTACAATTCCGATTCTACCGAGCACACGTTTCAAGTCAGCGACACGCAGATTATCGGCGCAAAGATTGTGAATGAAACCCGTTTCCAATACCTGCGGGAACTTGACAGCCAGCTCGCCGTCAATGGCGCGCCGACAATCAATGTTCTGGGATCCTTCGACGGCGGAGGCAATAGCCAGGGCAATATTCTCGACCACCAGGATCACTACGAGTTGCAGAACTACACCTCCATCATCCACTCCAATCACACCGTGAAGTTCGGAGTTCGTTTGCGCGGGATACGTGACGCGAACAGTTCCACATCGGGGTTTAACGGCACATTTACGTTCTCTTCGTTGCTTGATACGGGCGCCGAGACAAGTTGCCTCCCCACTCCCGGACAAGCACCGTGCCCGATCTCTTACGCGCACGCAATCGAGAACGCGGGAAACACGGCCACGCCTATCGCAACTCAGCTTACTTACACGGTCGGGAGCCCGCCGCTGGTGGTGGGTAATTTCGACGCCGGACTCTACGCCGAGGACGATTGGAAAGTACGCCCCAACATCACTCTCAGTTACGGCCTGCGCTTCGAGACTCAGACTGGCATTTCAGATCACGCAGACTTTGCGCCACGGCTCGGATTTGCCTGGGGAGTGGGCGGCAAGTCCGGTCCGCCAAAATTTGTGTTGCGTGGGGGCTTCGGGATTTTCTACGACCGCTTCCAGGAAGAACAAATTCTGGAAGCCGAGCGGCTCGATGGCATCACGCAGGAGCAGTTCGTCATTAACAACCCGGCCTGCCCGTCGCTGACCGATATCTCAGCTTGTACGGGGGTGGTCACGCCCGCGACGCCCACTCGATACGAGATCAGCCCCAGCTTGCAGGCCCCATATACCTTGCAATCCGCGATCAGCGTGGAGCGGCAGGTCACGAAAACCGCTACCTTGAATGTGACCTATTTGAACTCTCGCGGCTTTGACCAGTTGCTCACTATCAACGCGAACGCCCCTTACCCCGGTACTCCGTGCAGTCCCACATGCGTTAGTCCTCCGGGCGGTAATTTGTACGATTATGTTTCCGAAGCCGTTTTCCGTCAGAATCAATTAATCATCAATCCCAATATTCGTGTTGGATCGAAGGCTCAACTGTTTGGCTTCTATGTGCTGAACTACTCCAACAGCGATACCTCCGGAGTGTCCAGCTTTCCTTCGAATTCATACGACATCAGCACGGACTATGGTCGCGCTTCTTTTGATATCCGTAATCGACTCTTCCTGGGCGGGTCCTTCGCGTTGCCGCTCAATATCCGCTTAAGCCCATTCATGGTTGCGAGTTCCGGTTCTCCCTTCAACATCACCACCACCAACGATCTAAACAATGATTCCATCTTCAACGATCGCCCGGGGCTGGTTTCGAACGCGACGTGTTCCTCGGTCGTTGCCCCTACTCCGCCGTCAACCACTTATTGCACGCCGCTCGGAACCTTCAACGCCGCGCCGATTGCCGGGCAGAAAATTCTCCCGATCAACTACGCGACCGGACCTTCGCATTTCGTAATGAACTTGCGGCTGACGAAAACCTTCGGATTCGGCCCGAAGGCCTCTGGGCCCACAGGAAATCAGGGCGGACCCGGCGGCGGACACCATCATGGCGGTCCGCTGTTCGGCGGCGGCCCGATGGGCCTTCCCAGCAGCTCCGACCGGCGCTACAACGTTAGCCTTGGCGTTTCCGCCCGGAATGTTTTCAACAAGGTGAACCTCGGCGATCCCAGCGGGATCCTGGGATCACGCTTTTTCGATACGCCCAACGGGTTGCAGGGTGGGCCGTTTTCCAATTCCTCATCCAACCGGCGAATTGATCTGATCGCAACCTTCAGTTTTTGAACGACGTGCCATAATAGTAGAGAGCCGGATCGGAGCTGCCCGCGCATACCCATGTCTGTTTCCACTCGGTATGCCGAAGAGGCCGGTTCTTGATTCAGATTATTCCGGAGAGCGTCCCCGCACAGTTTGTCATCACTCTTCAAAACGAGACGGCAGTTTCTTCGCGGGATGGCCGCGACAGGCGCAGCCGGCTTTGCCGCCGTTGCCGGCGATGGCGTTCTTTTCGAGCCGAATATTCCCCGAATTGTCAGGCGAAATCTCGCGCTACGGCGTTGGCCGGAACGCCTAAACGGATTCACTATCGCCGTGCTGAGCGATTTTCACTACGATCCCGTTTTTTCGGTTCATCCATTGCGGGCCGCGATCCCGATGGTCAATGGCTTAAAGCCCGATTTGATTGTGTTGGGCGGCGATTTTGTTTCCATGCCGATGCTGAGCAGCGATGACGAAAAAGCCGCATCGTTGGCCGAGCCTTGCGCGCACTTGCTGGCCAAGATGAATGCCGCCGAAGGCTTGTGGGCAGTGCTGGGCAATCATGACTGCTCGACCGATCCGAAGCGTGTAACTCACGACCTGCAAGCGCAGGGAATCAAAGTGCTGGCCAATCAATCGGTCGCAATCACCCATAAAGGCGCGAGATTTTGGCTGGCGGGCGTGGGCGACGTTTTATGTAACACGGCTGACTTGCAGCAGACCATCCAGGGAATCCCCGAAGATGATGCCATCGTGCTGCTTGCACACGAGCCCGATTACGCGGATTTCGTCGTACAGTTTGCAGTCGATCTCCAGATCTCGGGTCATTCGCACGGCGGACAAATCCGGCTTCCGCTGATGCGGCCGCTCTACCTTCCCGATCTGGCCAGGAAATATTACCTCGGGCTCTACCAGATAGGTCCTCTCACTCTTTACACCAATGCGGGTCTGGGTACGGTAGGCGTGCCTGTGCGCTTGAATTGTCCGCCTGAAATTACCCTCCTCACCCTTTGGCGATCAGAGAAAGCTTAGAGGCGGGGCGAAGACTCGCAACTCACATTTCACGCACATCTGTGTGCACTTTTTCTGCAAGAAAATGCGGTAAGTGCGCAATGAGGTGACGGAGTATCGACTTTACACAGGATTAGTCCGTTTTAATTCTTGACTTTGCGGTCCCATGAGGTACCTTCGTGTGATTCTCGAAGTCGTCTATCAAGAGGAACAATCAACTACTTCACTCGGGTCCAACACAACCAAAGAGCTACGAAAATAACAAGGAGAGACATGAACAAGACAGTCAAGCTCACTGCATTAGTCGCCGTTATGCTGTTGCTGGGCGCAGCGTTTTTCGCCGTGTCCGCAGCAACCCCCAAACCAACCGGTCCTGCCAAGAATGTCGCTCTGTCCACCCTGCCAAGCCTGCATTACCCGACGAACTATGAGGGATTGCGGTCGAACTTTATTACCACATACACCTGTGTGGACGGGTGCACTCTAGCGGCTGGCTTTACTATTGAGGACAACGTGTTGTTCCAGTGCGGCAGCACCGGGGCCAGCACTTGCACTCTGGTAGTGAACTCCTACGCCACCACCTCAGGTGGAGGTGTTGCGGACGATGATCGCGCGTTGTGCCTGGTCCTCGACGGCGAAATCGTGGGCTCTTGCGCTTATGACGGCTATGACGCCTCTGACGGCTCCTATTCCGCCGTTAGCGCGATTAACAACGTGGCCTCGATCCCGGTCGGCAACCACAGCGCGTTCACGCTTTTCTATTCCACCTACGGCACCGATCTGTACACCTTCACCAATCAGTACAACGTCTACAAGCCGTAGTTACGTTCTTAAGTCGAAAATGGCGGGGCCTACAGGGCCCCGCATTTTTTTTGCCGATAAAAGATCGGGTGGTCCCGAGACCTGAAATAACAGTATTTATGCAACCGATTGCATTCACCCTTTGGCCACGGATTCAAAGGATTGCTGCAACGTATTGCAAATACGGAGTTTGTACTCTAGCCTTGCGGCCCATGGCATGCCCTCGAACAGCCGGAGCGCCAGTTGTCGCTTCCAAGAGACTGCTTATGAGAAATCCGATTCGTTGCTTTTGGCTGCCGCTTTCGCTCTTTGTATTTCTTTGTCTTGCGATGGTAGGGTCGAACGGGTCAGTGGCTCCTCCGCAGCAAGCCCCTCTCGATGAACATGCCCCCGCAGTGTGGACTGCGGCTCGTAGTTCTGAATTCAACAACGTCCCGCACGTGGGCATTCTTGCCAGTTGCGAGGATGTTCAGCCACCTGAAGCTCTGACCACACCTAATCCGTTGGTCATGCCCGTTCGTCAGCGGAGCCGCGTTAAGGTCAGCTTTATTATTGGGACGGACGGCCGGGTTCACAGCCCGCTGATCCTGGAAAGTGCTGGTCCGGCAGGAGATCGCGGGGTTTTGAGCGCTGTGCGAATATGGCGATTTCGCCCCGCCACCTGCAACGGCGTGCCAACCGAGATCGAAGACAAGATCGAGTTTTCTAGTCGCTAAATCCTTCCCCTGTTCTAAAATAGATGTCAGATTCCCCTCTTTTTCGTGGACAAAGACAAACAGTCCGGCAGAACTCCAAGCTCCGCGTCTCCGCATTCAGGGCCAGCGGATCGACCGCAATCCGCCCGCGGGCGTTCTGAAACATCGGGGGGGCCCGTCAAGCGGGATGAAGATGAGCTTTACAATCTGCTGCCGGAGCTGCGTCCGCCGAAATTGAGCCCTGAGGCTATTGCTGCGGCCATGCAAGCGATGCAGATCGACCCCGAGGTCATGGACGCAGAGAGCGGACATGCGTTCGCCTCGGAATCTGGCTCGGGGCAATCGGCATGCAGCGCCTGCGGATACCAGAACCGCCGGGGGAACAAATTCTGTGCCATGTGCGGCGCTTCGGTAGATGCCAAAACTCCTGAAACCGCAACTTCACCTGTGACTCCAGCTGTTGAGTGGAAAGCGGCAAAGCCCATCTCTCCCGAGGTCCTGGCGTCGGGCTCTATGATCGAGCCTACGGAAACTCCAAATGGCGCGCACCACTATCACCACCATTACCACCATCATTTTTTTCAGGGCGGCGCGGAGGGTGTGGCGGCGCGGCCGTCTTCCGTGGTCTCCCGCAACCCGGAAAAGCTGCGAGGTTCACCTGTCCTGAAGGGCGAGTCGATGAGCCGTGGCGAAGCTGCCGTGCGGCGAGTCACTCAGGAGTGGATCCTGGCATGCAACACCAAGCATCTTGATGACATGCTCGACCTTTACGCCGCCGACGCCTTGGTGCTGCGGTCCAATTATCCCAGTGTGCGTGGCGCCGCGGCCATCCGCGAATTCTTCTTCAACCAGCTCGACTTAGGTCTGGGCGAAGTCGAAGTCGAGCCGCTGCGCGTGGAAGTGGTCGGCGGAATCGCCTATGAGGCGGGACGCTGTAAAGCTCTCGTCTCCGGTGGACTGGCTGGCAAGCGCCGCGAGGAACGCGGCAAATATCTGTGGGTTCTGGCCAAGCAGGATGATGGCGACTGGAAACTGGCCGCAGACTGCTGGTCGAGCGACTTGACCTTGCCGACGGCGGAGCCTGAGATTTCCCTGGTAAGCGGCGCCAAAGCGAACGCTTCTAGAAAAAATCTGTAGCTAATCTTTAAGCGCGCACGCCAATCTTTTCCAACTCCCTCTGGAGTTGTTGCAAGTTTTGCATTTCAATGGCGTGCATGCCCAGCCTGGCTGCACATTCCAGGTTGAGACTGCGATCGTCGACGAAAACGCATTCCTCTGGATTCATCTCCGTAATCTCCACCGCCAGACGATAAATGCCGCTTTCCGGCTTCCGCAAACCCACGAAGCAGGAACTCACGAACAGCCGGAAAATCTCGCGCAGCCCGAATTGCTCAATGCGGTAAAGATTCAGCTCCCTGGATTCATTATTGATCGTGCTCATGAAATATTTGCCACCGTCAGCCAATGCACGCGCAAAACTCAGCACATCGGGCTTGGGCTGCGATAAGGAAAACATAAAATCCTGAAACGCCTCTCGCGTAAACGGCCGGGGCCGATAGAAAATCGTGCAGTCGAGATATTCTGCGAGCGTTATCTCCCCGCGCTCAAATGATGAGACCAGCATCTCGTGGCGGCCGTGAAATTCTTTTTCATCCAATTGAAAATGTTCGAGCGCAGCGCTGCGTTGCGTATGGTCCCACGCATTGGTTAGCAGTACGCCTCCGACATCCCAGAAAAGACCCCGAATCGTCACAGGACTTGCCTCCACTTGCCACGTCAAAATCTATGCCTTCGCTATGAAGATCGTACATCTGTAAGCGGTGACTCGTCGCCTTGGATAACCGCGGGACAGGCAGGCAAGGCCGCAAAAGCAGACAGCCCCGATCCGCGGAGCCGGACCGGGGCTGTTTCTTGTTTGCAAGTCTTCTTTCTGCAACTCGAACTTTACTGCGGCGTAAACGTCTGGTGATAGCTCAGGCTCACCACATCCTGGAACATGGGCGTGCCTGGAGGCAGGTTGTTTGGATTCAGGAACTGCGTATCGAAGTAATAGTTTCGCGTCGGCGCTCCGTACACCATGTCGCAGCACTTGAATACACCGGTAGCATATTGCGAGTAGTACATGCTGATGATCGAACCGACATAGTTCACGGAAGCATTGTTTGCGCCTCGATTTTCGAGATAACGCAGGAAGTTGTGCATGCCGCCGTCAGTGCCAAAATCCTTCATGCCTAAAGAGCTCGCCCAGCTTGGTTCGGGGAAGGGAACGCTCTTGCCGGCAGCGATGGCTACGCGATAGTAGCTGGTATTGCCTGGCCGATTGCTGGTATCGCCGGGGCTCAGGAAGCTCTCCACATCCGTCCAACCGGTGTCGGCCACGGGAAGGTTTGAGCCGGCCGGAGGATCGGAAAGCAGGGTAACTGCGTCGGCAATAATTGCCGCCGCGGAGTGCGGTCCTGCACCAGTAGGAAAGCTAGGATCGGTGGGGCCGCTGTTGTAGTCGCCCCAAACATAAACCGGCTCTTCTGATCCCACAGTGAAACCGTTCCCATAGGTTGCGGGAGAAATGGGATGAGGCAGGTAGCTGTTCCCGGATGAATCCATGCCTCCGTCAATCAGCCTCAGTGCGTGCCGTGGACCAGTCACCATATTGTTCTGGGCCTGCGTGTAAACCGTGAGCGTGCTGGCCTTATCGGTCGCGCAGGAAACCTGATTCGCATTGGACGTTGTGGCATTGGCGGGAATCGGGAAGTAGGGTTTGGTCATGTAGCTTGAGGACAGGCCAAATCCTGCGCCGAGATATTTTTCTCCCCAATTATCGAGGATGCCGTCTTCTTTCTCGGCTACGTCCTCTGGAGAGTACGCATAGTAAGTTGCCGGTTCCAGAATGCCGTCGGGCGCCCCGGTCGTCGAAGAGCTGTTGACCGTGTCGTTTAATCCGGACATGCCGGAGATGTTGTTATAGAAAGTGACCCCCGCCATCGGATTTGTGTCGGGAAGCATGCCGCGATGGTCAGAGAAATAAAGTATGTAGCCATTGTTGGTCGTGTTGTTGACGAGCAGGCCGCTACCGGAAGCGTACGGAGCTTTGCCTTGCAGCCACAGCCACAAATTGCCCATATCCAGCTCGACCGTGTTCATCACGCCAACCGCACTGCAAGGCGTGTAGACAGGCGTTGTAGAGCTAGTGGTGGTATTGATCGCACGAGCGGTTCCATTGTCTCGCGGCTCGCCTTCGCGGGCGTCATAGAAGTTAATCGGAATCCAGTTGCCCGCCGTGTTGCTGGTATTGCTGGTGTCGCTTTCGTACGCGCTCGACGTCACGACGCCTTGTTGCAACTGCTGGAGGATGAGGATGGCGGGGCTGATGGGGTTATAGCACTGGCCAGCGGGAAGAGTTGGGTAGGATGGGCAAACGTTAGCTACCGTACCGTACGGCGCGGTAGGTGGTGCGTTGTAGCCCCGGCCAAATCCAAATCCCAACCATTCTTGCGTAACTCCTACCCAGTTGCCGGCGGAGTTCTCATATTCGACACGCAGCCACGCTCCCTTGCATGGAGTTGAGGCCGTTACCTCTCCCAGCAAGGGCCATGGACTCGAGCAGCCCGACACGGTGGGCGTTACCCAACCGTTGGTACCGTTCGTGGCGGTCGCATAATACATGTACTTCCCTGCTCCCCCGCCCGCGGTCGCGGCAAGCTTCTGATAGCCGCCCGCCGAGGGCAGAAGAATCTGCACGTCGTTGGCATCGAGCACGCCGCTTCCTCGCTCCGGATGCAGGTCCTGGATGGTATCCGCCAACAGAATACGTATCTGCGCTTTGTTATAGAGCCGCGCGTTGCTTAGGAGAGTGCTGTCGCTCGGAGCCGGCCTGCGAATGATGTCGATCGCCCCGACTTTCGAACTCTCGACGAAAGGCAATTGCAACTTGGTTGCGCCGGTCAATCCGTTGACGATGAAACTGTTGAATGTGCCCGTGGAAATGCCTTTCCAGTTAGTAGCGGCTGAGCCTCCGCAACCGTTGCAACTGGTGGCGGGCGGACTGGGCGGAATTCCGCCGCTCCAACTGCCGGAAGTCAGCTGGATGCAATTTCCGCCGGAGCCGGGTCCCGTGGCGGGCGCAGCGGGACAGCCATTTCCCGCCGAAGGCACCCAGACCTGGCCCGTGTAGCCATTGCCCGTTCCCCATCCATTTTCCAGGCGGTCAGTGATGACCTGTCCCACTGCGGCAATTTTATCGGTGAAGGTCAGGTTGGCCCCTGATGCCAAATACAGATTGCCGTTGGTATGAACGCGGCCGCCGAAGTTAAAGTTGGGACCGGCAAAGTAGTCGCAGTCGCCATCGCAGAAAACGCCGAACTCAAAGGCGGGAAGTAGCGCCACTTCTACCGTCCGGTTCAGATTCGCTGTGGCACCGGTTGCAGCAGAAGTGGAATATGCTGCGGTTTGTCCCGAGCCTGCCTGACGAATAGCGGTCACGGACAAGTTGAAAGGGATGAGAGTCGCCACCATGCCCTGGTCCTGGCCGGATCCAACGATGTCCCATGATCCGGTAGGATTGCCGGCTCCGTCGGAAGTTGGCCACGTGATCGTCTCCACATAATTCATCGATGTGATGTTCGAGCCGGAGATAGTGGTCGGATAGTTGGCTGGGGATGCCAGAGCAGTTATCGAGGCCGCAGTGGGAGTCTGCGAGGTTTGGTACAGCGTGGAAAGCTGGGCCGTCAGGTTCTCCATCCCGGCTTCCGCGCCGTAGAAGGCCAGGTTGCCTTCCAGTTCGTTACCTCCCATGCGCGACTCATTGCTGACCGTGAACAGAAGCCCCACGGCGATCCCCGACAGCAGGATGGTCAGCAGGAGCGCCGCGATCAAAGTAAAGCCTCGCTGTTGTTTTTTATCTCCCATGGTTTTCCCCTCAAGACTTCTCAAAAAGCCTCCCTGAATCATTGGCACACAGTGCTGCTTGCGCTGTATGAATTGCAGAAGCTCATATTGCGCGCGCTCACTGAAGTTGCCAGGTACATGTTTTGCGATCTCTTGCCATCGGGGGTAAGGCTTTCGCCCATAACCCACATGTTGACCTTCTGAATGAGACTGGGAGATTGTCCCGAACCGATTGGATTGGGGAGATTGGCGTAAATATTGCCATCTTGCGAATTGATTACGTCGTAGCTGAATTGCAGATTGATGATGTTGTCGGCCACGGGCACCGCGTTATAGCCGTTGACCTGACGCATCAATCGCGGAGTCTGGATGGTTCCGCCAGCGGCGGGAATTTGCAGGAAATACGTGACCGCGTACAAGCGGCAGACTGAAGTCTGCGTGCCCGCGCCACTGGTGGCGATGGCCGAGGCGACGGTAGCCAGATTGTTGGACCCGCTCGTCTGATTGAAGTTCAGCGCATCTCCGGTGGCGAAGTTAACCGCTGTATTGCTCGGGATGCTGGTGATTTCTGCGACCACTGCCGCATCCTGCACCGAGCTGTTGCCGGTGACGCCGGTGCCGTTTCCCGGTGTGGTGACGGTGAACAGCAGCAGATCGCCCGTCGTCAGGCCGCCGGGAGACAGAATATTGTTTGGCGAGATTGCAGGATTTACGACCGCCACGGTCGCCGTCGTGCCGCTGGTAATCGTGAAATTGAAATTTGTCAGAGGAAAGTTGTAGTCGCAATAGATGGAAGTGATGCTGTCGTTCACTTGCCCGGGAGCGTTGGGGATGGTAGCTCCACCCTGCACTCCATTCTCGAAGCCGGGCAAAATTCCATACATATAGTTAGGAACTCCGCCGCCGCTGGCGGGATAGGTGTCGCTGGGAACGTAGCAAGTGCCGGTTTGATTGCAGGCGAAACGCGAAACGGTGCCTCCGGAGACCAACTGCAAGCCGCCCGTCGGCAAGCCCGCGCCCGCCAATCCGATGTCCTTGGTCATCAAGTCGATCGCGGCGCGCATATTCTGTTGCGTTTCGGCCCGCTCGGTGACGGTGAAGGTGGCATCCATGCCCATCTTGAACAGGCTGGTCATAGCCATGATCATGCCCACGCCAATGGCGGCGGCCACCATCAACTCCAGCAGCGTGAACCCGCGTTCTGTTTGTGCCTTTCGCATCCTGGTCCTCATCCGCTCAGTGATAACTCGAGATCAATCCATTCGCCGTGTAAGTGCGAGAAGGTAATCCTGCCTGGGTGTAGCTCACGCTCACGGTTACCGCGACCATGTTTTCATTCACGGCGCCGCTGGGCAGAAGCACCTGGTTGATGGTGATCGTGCGTTTAAAGTTCGACAAGCTCATGATTACGTCATCGGCGGTGCCCAAAACACCATCGGGCCCCGGCAGGACCATGCACTCGATTCCGCCATTGGGGCAAGTCGCGCCTGCCATCGTGGTGCACGCTACGTCATCCGTGGTGCCGACTAAACCGTCGGGTCCGGCACACAGGAGAGGCTGAGGGCCAACGTTGAAGGCGCCACCGCTGGTAGTGTTGGCGATTGAAGCAAAGGGAATCTGCTGACTGTTGCGCGCGGTGTAGATACTCTCCATCGCCTCCAAAGTTTTTTGCCGCGCGATCAGATCTTCCTGGGCTGATTGTGTGTTGGCGATCGCTGTGCCGAAGACTGCGATGACCGCCAGAAGGCCAACCGTCATCACCACCATGGCGATCATGGTTTCAATCAGCGTGAAGCCCCGCTGCGCACGTCGCGTGATTCTTGCTTGTGTCATTGCTGCACCCACTCGTTTGCTCCGGAAACGTTGTATAACCGCCAGCCGCGAATCCGTCCGGTTGCGCCCCACACCGTGATCGCCCGCGAAGCGTAGACCGTATCGGCGGCTCGCGTGAGATAGATGACTCCACTGTTGTAATTACCCAGGCTGCTACTGCCATTGGTATCGCGCGAACTGCCGTCGGGCATGAAGGTCACATAATTCAGGCTCGCGCCGCCGAGGCCCTGACCGAAATCAATTGCGACAATGCCGCTGCCAAAGCCATCGGGTGCGCTTGCCGGAAATCCCGCTTGCACGGCAAACGTTATGTCGGGAGGAATTGTGAATGTATTGACTTCCTGAAGCGGAGGCAGGGCACCAGCTCCAACGGCGGGAGGTTGATATTGAATCAAGATCGTCCCCGCCGCATAGCCGGCCGGATTGAATGTCACAACATATTCGTGGCTCTGGCTGATGGCCAACTCGCGCGTGTTGCGCAAGACCATAAGGGTGGTGTCGTAGGCATTGTCCACGTGCGACTTGAACAGAACCGGCTGTAGAGCGATGAAGGCGATGCCTGCGAGGGTCAGCCCGATGGCGATGGTAATCATCATCTCGATAAGCGTGAAGCCGCGCTGTGAACTTGATTTCATAGCTTGTTTTCCGGGGAGGAGCTCGATGTCACGCCATCCGCGTGTGGCAATTCAGCTGGCGCCGGGTCCTGTGGCCCGCGTCAGTGTTGATCGTAGGGAGCGGCGGGAGGACCGTCAAAGCACGACAGTCCAACGCCGGATGATTGGCCTTTTGTAATTCTTTTGGTTACTCCTGTCACATCCTTGATGGAGCGCAGCTTAGACGCCATTGAACAGCGATCGACCGCGCGGCGGCTGACTTCGGTAACTTGTCGGAGGCACTGGCGTGACTCTAGGATGACGCACAGGTATGAGCCTAACGTCAATTCTGGTGTGCCTGGACGCAGAGGCGTCTCAGGTTTTGGGCCGGGTCCTCGAAGAACTTAGCATCACTGTGGAGTCCTGCCCTGATGTCGCTCGCGCCGCCATGCGCATGGCGCAACAGCGCTTCGATGTGGCCATTCTCGATTGCGATTCGCACGCCGAGGTTGCCGACTTGTTGCGCGAAACCCGCGTATCGCGCTTGAACGATTCCACCCTGGCCGTCGCTATCGTGCCCGGGCAGGAAAGCATCCGCGAGCTGTTTTCGCTGGGCGTGAATTTCGTTTTATATAAGCCGGTCTCTTATGAGCGGGCTTCGAGTACCTTGCGCGCCGCGCGCTCGGTGATGCGCAAAGACAAGCGCCGCAACTCCCGCGCTCCGGTTCATGCTCATGCCACCATCGACTATGCCAATGTGGAGCGGGAAAAAGCCACGCTCATCGACATTGCTCACGACGGCATGTCGGTGCAGTTCGGCAAAAAACTTCCTCCTACCAGCAAAGTCTATTTTCAATTTGTGTTGCCGGAACAGAACGCTCCCGTCCGGCTTTCTGGGCAGGTCATCTGGCAGGAGTGGAACGGACGCGCCGGAGTGCAATTTGTCGATGTGCCCAAGGCTTCCCGGCGATTGCTGGATGAGTTTCTTACGGTGAGTTTGGCGAATGGCGAAGGAAACGGGGTTTCGACTGTAACCGTTGAACTGGAGTTGCCGCAACCCAAATCGACGCCAAAACCAGCGCCAGCGGAGTCTCCGGTCAGCGTGGAGACTTACTCGAAAGCGCAGACCGAGCAGAATAGTGGCGCCGCTTTGTTGCAGGCGCAGTCTCAACCGGACGAGGGAAATCGGCGCGAAGAAGCTCGCTATGCCTGCCGCGTGGGTGCGGAAGTGTATCGGACCGGCAGCAAAGTCCCGACCTACAGCTGCCTCACCGACCTGAGCGCGGGCGGCTGTTACCTCGAAGTTCCACTGCCATTTCCGCAGGGTTCTTCGGTAGAAATCACAGTACGCACGCATGACATGAAGCTTTTTCTCCGCGGCACTGTTCAGTCCTCGCATCCGGGATACGGCATGGGCGTTGCCTTTGAATTGAAAACCAGGGAAGAAATCGAAAACGTGCAGCGGCTGACGGAATTTGTCGCCGCTACAACCGAGCCCAGTTAGACCGCCACGAAAGTCAGAAGTCCTTGTAAAATGCGCTCACCTCGGAGCTGCTTGGCAGTCCAAGGTCACAAGCACCGACAGACTATTCTTCTTTTGCTGTTCACGGCGGCAGTTTATGCGCAAACTGCAGTTCCTCAAGTTCCCGCCGCCGATGCGATACGAATAAGAGAGTTCTATCGTCTCGCTGCTCAAATCCAAGACAAGGTTTGGCCCAACTGGAGTGCTACGCCCGCGCCTTTGCTTCTCGTGACGCCGGAAGCTGAATTTCTGACGCATTATCCGTCGCCTCCTGAGTACTTCCAGAAAGTTGGAGAAGACACTTATGCACGAGCGCGGCAGTTTCCACTTTCACTGCAAGCAACCTTCCCGGCATTCGGCCCACCTTCGGTGATCGTTATCGGCGAGCCGAAGAGCACCGAGAGTAAAACCAGCACACCCTGGCTCTTCACGCTCATGCATGAGCATTTTCATCAACTGCAGGACGCTCAGCCGGGCCTCCTGCAAGAAACAGAAAATCTTGGCTTAAGCCATGGCGATACTTCGGGCATGTGGATGCTCAACTATCCGTTTCCCTACGAGAAAACGGAAGTGGCGGAAGGGTTCAGCCATCTGCGGGATTTGCTGTTAGTTGCTCTCAGTGAAAATGACGGAAGACAGTTCGCGAAGTTGGCGAAACGGTATGTTCGGGAACGAAATAAGTTCTTCGCCCAGCTTTCGCCAGACGATCACAAGTACTTCAGCTTCCAACTCTGGAAAGAGGGGGTCGCTCGATACATTCAGATCGAATCCGCAGAGGCGGCGGCGCACTACCAGCCGTCGGTTGAATTTGCGTCGCTTCCTGACTTTGAGTCGTTCGCTTCTTACGCCGCTCACGCGAGAAAAGACACGCTGGACGAGCTGAAACACGCAGACTTGGCCGAGTGGAAGCGCGCGGCGGTTTATTCCTTCGGCGGCGGAGAATGCTTGCTGCTCGACCGGATGAATCCTAAATGGAAAGATCAGTATTTCAAGCAAATGTTGTCGACGGATGCATATTTCCAAGCAGCGCGATAGCGGCTACTTCGTCGCTGCGGCTTCCTCGGCAACAGCCTTCTTAAAGTAATCCAGCGATAAGCCCAATCCCGTTTCCAAATCAACCTTCGGTTCCCATCCCAGCAAAGTTCGCGCCTTGGTGATATCGGGACGGCGTTGTTTGGGATCGTCCTGCGGCAGATCCTCATAGCGGATTTTGCTTTTCGAACCGGTGAGCTTCAACACCAGCTGGGCGCATTCGAGAATCGTGAATTCGTTCGGGTTGCCGATGTTGACCGGCAATGGCTCGCTTGCTTTTGCCAGCCGCATGAATCCATCAATCTCATCGCTCACATAACAGAAACTGCGGGTCTGGCTGCCATTGCCGTAAACCGTGAGCTCTTCGCCGCGCAGCGCCTGCTTCATAAAGTTGGGAACAACGCGGCCGTCATTCAGTTGCATGCGCGGCCCGTAAGTGTTGAAGATGCGCACGATGCGCGTGTCTACTTTGTGATAGCGGCGGTAGGCCATGGTAACGGCTTCGGTAAAGCGCTTGGCCTCGTCGTAGACAGAGCGCGGCCCGATCGGATTTACGTGTCCCCAGTACGTTTCTTTCTGCGGATGTTCCAGAGGATCGCCATAGCATTCGGAAGTTGAGGAGACGAGATACCCGGCTCCATACTTATGCGCCACGTCCAGGGCGTGGAAGGTGCCAAGAGATCCAACCTTCAGCGTGGGAATGCCATGAATCGCATAATCGACGGGACTGGCAGGACTGGCAAAGTGAAAGACGAAATCCACCTTGCCCACATCGAAGGGCGCACAAATATCCAGTTCCACGAATTCGAAGCGCGGCTCATTGCGCAGGTGATGAAGATTTGAGCGGCGTCCGGTTAGAAGATTGTCGACGACCACCACGCTCCAGCCTTCGCCGAGCAAGGCATCGCATAAATGGGATCCGAGAAAACCGGCTCCTCCGGTGACTACCGCGCGTTTTTGGCTCATGCTTTTCGGGCGCCGTTCTTCAGTACCGCGGCCGGAACGCCGTCGGGATGCGATGCGGCGCGACCCACGCTGTAATACGTGAAGCCATGGGCAGCCATGGTTTCCGGGTCGTAGAGGTTGCGGCCATCGATCACAATAGGATATTTGAGTTCTTTGCCAAGCCGCTCCAGATCGAGGCTCGCGAATTCCTCCCATTCGGTAAGAATCAGCAGGGCATCGGCCCCGTGAGCCGCTTCGTAGGCGGACCCGGCGAACTTTATTTCGGAATTCATGGTGTCCTGGGTGCGCCCCATCGCGGCCGGATCGTAGGCGATAATTTTGCAGCCTTCCTGCAACAACGATTGCACCAGGAAAAGCGCGGGCGATTCGCGAATATCATCCGTGCCGCCCTTAAAGGCCAGGCCGAGAACTCCTAAAGTTTTTCCGCGCAGGGTCCACAACGCGCTGCGCACTTTGCGCAGGAAGCGCTGGCGCTGGTCTTCGTTGATGCGCATGACTTCATCAAGCAGCCGGAAGTCGTAACCGCATTCCCGCGCCACGGCGCGAAACGCGAGAACATCTTTGGGAAAGCACGATCCGCCGTAACCGATTCCGGGGTTCAGGAAGCGCGGTCCAATGCGCGAGTCCGTGCCCACGCCGTGGCACACCTGATTCACGTTAGCGCCCACCGATTCACAAATGGAGGCTACGGCGTTGATGAAGGAAATCTTCATGGCGAGAAAGGCATTGGACGCGTGCTTGATCAACTCCGCGCTCTTGGTGCTGGTCACAATGATGGGAGCGGGAATCGAGGTGCGGTCGGGTTGGGGAATCGCATCCGCGCGCTCGTAGTAAGTTCCGCTGGTGAGCGGCGCATAGACTTCGCGCAACACCTCAGCTGCGCGTTCGGTGTCGCAGCCGATCACGATGCGGTCGGGAAAAAGAAAATCGGTGACCGCCGTGCCCTCGCGCAAGAATTCCGGGTTCGACGCCACATCGAAGGCGTCAGGATCAGTGCCGTTGCGCAGAATAATCTTGCGCACCCATTCGCTGGTATATACGGGCACCGTGCTTTTTTCGACCACGACTTTGTAGTCGTTGACCCCGCCGGAAATTTCCCGCGCCACCGACTCTACATAGGAAAGGTCAGCTTCGCCACGCTCGGTCGGCGGCGTGCCGACGGCGACGAAGATTGCCGTGCTGGCGCGCACCGCGCCCTGCAGATCGTCGGAGAATTGCAGCCGGTGCCCGCGATGGCGGCTCAGCAACTCGGGTAGAAAATTTTCGTGGATCGGCACCTGCCCATTTTTCAGCGCGGCCAGTTTCTTTTCGTCGTTATCGACGAGGATGACATCGTGTCCGAGATCGGCAAAACAGGCACCTGCAACGAGGCCCACATATCCGGAACCCACTACCGCAATCCGCATGTGCAAACTCCCTGGATGTGTATTCCTGGAACAGCTTTATTTTCAGACGCTTCCATGAAGAGTCATTTCGTGAAGACCAGGGGAGGAACCGAACCGCTTGGGAAAATGCGACCGCCCCAGCATGTTTTCGGTCGAGTGTATCAGGTCCAGCCTATCATGGGCAGGAGATAAAAGACTCTACACCGAGGTTCTATTACTTTTTTTCCCGCTTCGGGCTTTTGAACAAAAGGCACGGAAGGTGGATCAAAGCGTCTGGCCGCCCCCGCCTAAATGTCATGTTGACAAGCCTGCTCTTTGGAGTAACACTCCGCTTCAGCGTCATCCTGCTGGGAGCTTCGTCTGCCAATGGCTCACCACCCGAATTTGACTCCGGGCTCGTCGAACTCTATCCCATCCGATTCGGAAACACTTCGCTTTCCAGCAGAAGTGGCCTCTCAGCGCTCGGAATCCGTTGGCCCCGGATCCGATATCGCGGAACTCTTTTCGAAGTTCGAGCAGAACAGTGGCGGCACGCTGTCGCCGCAGTTCTCTGCCGATCTGGCTTTGGATATCGTCCTCAACCAAATAGTCGAGCAAGCGTGCCTGGCGACCGGCGCCACGGGCGCCGCCGTTGTTCTCCGCCGTGGAGACGAGTTCGTCTGCCGGGCCAGCAACGGCGCGAGCGCGCCGGTGTTGGGCGCGCAGATGGATGCCCGCTCCGGACTTTCAGGCCTGTGTCTTCAAAGTGGAGAAGTGCAGCGCTGCGATGACGCTCTCAAAGATCCTCGCGCCGATCCCGAAGCTTCCAGGCAGCTGGGCGTGCGTTCGGTAATAGTATTGCCGCTGGCGCGATCTTCCCACGTGCTGGGAATTCTCGAAGTGATGTCGGGCCGCCCAGCGGCTTTTGGCGAGCGCGACCAGCGCACGCTTGAAGTTCTTGCCGCCCGCGTGCTGCGCAACGTCGAGCGTGCCGCTGATCCCTTCCTGCTCCGCTCGGATGCTGCGCGCGGCAACGGCCAAGCTCGATCTATGGCTGCGGAAGAGACGCAACCGACCGAGCCGCAATTTGTTCCTCGATTTGAAGCTCGACGATTTGAAGCTCCACTCTCTGGACCGATATTCAGTTCTCCCGAGGTGAGGAAATCTGGCAACGGCGTCGACTACATCACCTGGCTCCTGGGATTGATTTTGTTGGCTGGAGTGGCGCTCGTCGCCGTCTTGACCGGCCGCCGGCTCGGTTGGAACCTGGCGATGCCCAAGGCCCAGGCTGAGAAAGCTTCATCGCCAGCCGTCCCTATGACGCAAGGCGGCGTGCCCGCGTCAACGCCAGACTCAACTGCGCCTACCTCATCTTCTTCAGCGTCGCTGGTCACGGGCGACAAAGCTGACGATAACGCGGCTTCCGCAGCCCTTGCCACGGTGTCCCATGCGGGTGGAGTTCCCGATGGTGGCCTCAGAGTCCTCGAAGATGGCAGGGAAGTATTTCGGCTGCCTCCGTCTCACCCTGGAGTGCAAAGCGCGGCGCAGCAAATTCCCGCACGGGAAAGCAACGTTCGTGTCCTCGACTGGTCTCCAGCCGAGGCCGAAGCCAGGGTGATTCATCGCGTCGAGCCAGAATATCCCGAGTCGGCGCGAGTGCGTCAGTTGCAGGGAAAAGTAGTGTTGAAGATTCGCATCCGGCCCGATGGCACGGTGGCAGACGCTCAGTTGATTAGCGGGGAACCGCTGCTCGGGCGAGCCGCAATCGATGCCCTCAAACAATGGCGCTTCAAACCTCAAAACGGGAGTGGCGAACCGGCGCAAGTGCAGACGCAAGTCACCCTCAACTTCCGCCTGCCTCAGTAAGAGATCGGTATTGCAGTTCGGAGTAAGCGGAAACTTCTATGTCGCAGTCTTGCGCAGCGGGACCGGTACGGAAACCGCGCCTCTGGGGATTACTGCCGAAGCATGCGCTTGCCGCCGGTTCGGAGTGCCCGTCGGCGTGCGCGGAACGCCGCCAGTGCCTAACGCGTAGAGCACAACCTCGACGCGGCTGGAAACTCCGAGCTTGTCGAAAATGCGGAATAGATAATTCTTGACTGTGTGTTCGGTGAGCTTCAAGCGTTGCGCAATCTCGCGGTTGGTTAAGCCTTCGGAAACGCAACGGACGACATCGATCTCCCGCGCCGAAAGCAGAGAACTGCCTTTGCCGCTGAAGGCGGTCATAGCAGGCTGAGTCAAAGCTTCCAGCACAAACTGCAGTTCGTTGCTGCTGGCCCACACCTGACCTGCATTGACGCACTGAATAGACTTTGCCAGCAACCGGAAAGGTTCGGTACGGCAGAATACTCCTTGCGCTCCGGCCCTAAAAGCCTGGGTTACCGAAGCCCGCTCGGAGGAATCCAGGAGCATGATCGCGCGCGTATCCGGAGATTGCGTGCGCACTTCGCGCACCAGTTCGAAGCCGCCTGTCTGGCCATCGCGAAAGCTGGCGCTGACCACCGCCACATGCGGACGGTCACGCTTGGCCAGTTGCACAATAGCCGCCGCGCTCGCCGCAGATTCGATCATGTGAAACTGACCGTCCCGGGCCAGCGCTTCCGCCAGCAATTGCGTACTCATGGCCGTGCTATCCGCAGCCAAAACGCGTAAACGGTCTTGATTCGATAATCCGGTCAGATGGGCCATAGGTCGTAGTGCTCGATGTTGCCTTCCGAAGCTAACCAAGCCATAGCTAAGCCTAGGTTAATCATGCCCCACCGTAATATCGGCGGAGTTTTCAGCAAATCCGGCTCTGGGAGAATGAACCATTCCGGCTTCTTCCCCCCGGCGTCCGGTGGCTGGACTGATATCGAGCGTAGGAGAATTTCGACTCCAAGTAAATGGCACAGGCGTGTAGGACGACTGGCACGGTAACTCCCCAGCCGGTGACCTTTGTTCCATGCGCGATGGTGACGAAATTTGCAACTTTAGTGGGGTTGACAATCGCCTTTCGCAAACTATACTCGACTTCAATATCCGAGCGAGTTCATCTGTAGATTCTTCCCCGCACGAAGCAGTCACCATACGAAGTAGTCACCATTGTTAGGGAGCTTTCCTGTGCAGCGATTCAAGGCGGCAAAATCTAGCGTCCATGGGTTTGCTGTTTTAATGGCGCTTGTTTTGTCTTGCGTCGCTTTGGCGACGGCGCAGACCCAACACAGCCAGCGGCGAATCGAGATCAAGCACGACATTTCGCCTCCGCTGCGCACTCTGAAGGCTGTTCCCTCGCATCGAGCACCTATCGCTGCGGGGGATAGCGAGGCAGCGGAAGTCCGCATGGATCTGCGTTCCAGTTCTGGAAAAGCTTCTGCGGTTATCGATACCGTGGCCCAGACCACCGCTCCACGTCTGCATGCTCCAATTGCAGGTCTGAACTTTGCCGGCGTCTCTGCGCCCGCCGGGCGCGCGGTTCCCGATACGAACGGCGCTGCCGGGCTGACCCAATATTTCCAGTGGGTCAATGTCGACTTCGAAATCTTCAACAAGACCACAGGAGCATCGATCTACGGGCCGGCCGATGCCGCTACCATCTGGACCAACTTCGCGCCCTGCAACACGACCGACGACGACGACATCGTCGTGGAGTACGACCGCATTGCCAATGTCTGGGTGTTGGAGCAGCATGTCGCTCCGACCGTGGGCGCGAACTATCAGTGCATCGCGGTTTCCACCACCTCCGACGCCACCGGATCATATAATCGATACGTCTTTTCCCTGCCTGCCAACTTTCCCGACTATCCGAAAATTTCTGTTTGGCCTGACGCTTATTACCTCACGATGAACGAAGAGAGCGAAACGACTGGCGCCGCACTCGGCGCTTATGTTTGTGCCTTGGATCGTTCCCAGATGCTGATCGGCGCAACCGCTTCTTCGCAATGCTTCCAACTAAGCTCCAGCTACAACAGCCTGCTGTCCGCTGATTTCGATGGATCGATCCTGCCGCCTTCTGGTTCGCCTAACTACATGATGAATCTGGGAACGAACTCATTGAACTTGTGGCAGTTTCATGTGAACTGGACCAATCCGGCCAACAGCACGCTGACTGGGCCGGTCAATTTGCCCGTGGCCGCTTACCTGAACGGTTGCAAAGCTTCATCCCTTTGCGTTTCGCAGTTGGGCACTACGCAGTTGGTGGATGGCATTGGCGACCGCTTGATGTTCCGCCTCGCCTATCGCCATTTTGCCGACGGGCACGAATCCCTGGTCGCGAACCATACCATCAATAGCGCTACGCCGGTTGCGGTGCGCTGGTATGAGGTGCAAAGTCCAGGCAACAATCCTTACGTTTTTCAAGAGGGAACCTACGCTCCGGATTCCAATAGCCGCTGGATGGGCTCGATCGCGATGGATCAGATGGGCGATATCGCCCTCGGCTACAGCGTCTCCAGTTCTTCAATGTATCCCGCGATCCGCTACACCACGAGATTGCAGAGCGATCCGCTCAACGCCATGGATGCCGAGAACAGCATTATCGAAGGGCCGGCCGCGGAGGTTGGCAGCAACCGCTGGGGCGATTACAGCGCCATGCAGATCGATCCTTCGGACGATTGCACGTTCTGGTATACCAGCGAATATTTTCCCTCGAATGGCGATTACAACTGGAATACACAGATCGCTTCGTTCTCTTTGCCCGGATGCACCAGTTCGCCATCGGTCACGCTTGCTCCGAACGGTTTGTATTTTCAAGCGCAGTCGCTTGGATCGACCAGCGCAGCGCAGAACGTCACGCTTACGAACATGCAAAGCGTGGCTCTCAACGTTGCCAGCGTTGTGGCTTCGGGCAGTTATGCGGAATCCGATAACTGCGCCAGCAATAGTCCGATCCCCGCCGGGGGAACGTGCACGATCAGCGTTACCTTCAAGCCCACGGTATCGGGAACTCTGACGGGTCAGGTGACAGTCACAGACGATGCGCCCACTGGTTCGCAGATCGTCAATATGACCGGAACCGGCTCGGCGCCCGCTGTGACCTTGGCGCCTACAAGTCTGAAGTTTACCGCGCTGGTTGGCTCTACGACGGCCGCGAGCGCGGTAAAGCTTACCAACAGCGGCGTTGGGCCTCTGGTGATCAGTTCTATTGCGGCCAGCGGCGATTACGCGCAAACCAACAATTGCGTCAGCAACAGTCCACTGGCCACGGGAGCTTCGTGCAGTATCAGCGTAACCTTCTCGCCAACCGTAACTGGAACCATTCCCGGAATGATCACTATCAACGACAACGGCGTGAATGGCCCGCCGCATCGCATTCCGCTATCTGGCGCCAGCAAGGTCACGATCGCGGTTTCTCCGGCGACCCTGACTTTTGCCTTAACTGCCGTCGGCAACACCAGTAGTCCGCAGGCCGTTACAGTCGCGAACAATGCAAGCACGGCACAAAATATTTCTTGGGCTGCGGGCGGGGATTTCGCGGCCGTCGGTGGCGGCGCCAGTCCTTGCGGCAGCGCTCTGAGTGCGGCTGCGAGTTGCACACTGAGCGTCACATTCTCGCCCACGACAAACGGCACTGCGGGAGTCGTGAAAGGCGGCCTCGCCGTGAGCGACGTGGCCACGGGCATCGCTTACAACCCGCAATCGGTAAATCTTTCCGGCAGCGCCACTGGCGGCCCCGCGTCGAATCCGCTGATCTTCTCGCCCAGCGCACTGAATTTCGGCAATGTGAGCATAGGCTCCAGCAAAACAGGATCGGCACAGATGGACAACGCGAGTTCGACTTCGCTCACTCTGTCGACCATCGCTGCTTCGGGAGAGTATTCGTTTTTGGGGTCGGGCGCTAAGCCGTGTAAGGCCGGTCTGGTGTTGGCCGTAAATGCCAAGTGCGGATTTTCCGTTACCGTGAATCCCACCAGTGGCGGATCGATTGTAGGATCTGTGACGATTACCGATAACGCCAGCTCAGGCCCAACGGTTCAGACCTACAATTTGGCGACAATTGGATACTGGCCGCTCACCGTGGCGCCGGCAAGCCTGAGTTTTCCCGCGACCGTTGTCGGAAACACAAGTTCTCCTTTGCAAGTGACCGCCACGAACTATTCCACCGCGAATATCACTCTCAGCGGTGCGGCGGCCAGCGGTGATTATGCAATTGTCAGCTTGGGGACAAATCCCTGCGCCAGCGGGACCGTGCTCGCCCCAGGTGCAGCTTGCACCTTCGGCATCACCTTTAGCCCGACCGTCACGGGGACGATTTCTGGAGTAGCAACTTTCAGCAACAATTCGCCGAATGGTCCGAGGGTGGTCTCTTTGACGGGATCGGGGAGTCAAAATTGATGAATCCGGTGTGCTTGATTAATGGCCGTGCTAACAATCACTTATGGAGGAAAACTTCAGGAACAAACTAAGGTTACTAGAGACTTTAGTCTCCCCACTTTCCGCCTCTTGCAGCATTTTGCATAGGTCGGTAGTATCGATACAAGATTAAGGGGCTATCCCTACAGTTTTCTTCGGCGACATAATCAGGTCCTCCCCCGAATAACGCCACTGTACGAATAAGAACTTGGCGATCGCAGCCAAGGCGATGTCACTGCTTTTCTGTTTTTTTTGTGTGTGGGGTCTCGAGAAATGGGACTCAGAGGGCGGAGCCATGAGTAGCAGCCAAGCGGTTAGTCGTGGTTTAGAAAGCATCGTCGGTGCCGCTGCAATGTGCCAGCCGCAGTGGTATGCGATCCGCACCCGTTCGCGCCACGAAAAAATGGTCTCCGACCAACTGGAGAAGCAGGGCATTGAAAATTTCCTGCCTCTCGTCAAACGAAACCGCAAATGGAGTGACAGGATTAAAGAAGTCGAGTTGCCGCTTTTTACCGGATATAACTTTGTCCGGCTCGCCTTCGGCTCGCCGGATCGTTTGCAGGTTCTAAAGACCCACGGAGTTGCCGGGTTTGTGGGCCGCAACGCTGCTAGTAGCGCGATTCCTGAAAATCAGATTCAGGATATCCGAACCCTGCTGGCAAGCAAGGTCGCCTTCGAAGAACAACCGTTCCTGAAGGTCGGCCAGCGGGTGCGGATTCGCGGCGGCGCTCTCGACGGAATGGAAGGCATTCTTTCGGCGCGCAATGATGACCGCAGTCTCGTCATCTCCCTGGAACCCATCGAGCGTTCGTTGTCGGTTCGCATTCAAGGTTATACAGTCGAACCTGTTTAGTTTCTTCCCCTGTTCCTTCCCCTTCAGCGTAAGTCCTGTGACGGCGGCAGCTCCGTTCCAACATTTTTGATCGGAGCGGATTGCCGCGCAATCGCAGGTATCTGGCCGGAATCGATCAAGAAACTTGCCCGCAGAAGATCATCAAAAGAGGGATTCAATTATGAGCGAAGTTGAGACCAAACTCGAAAACATCAACAGCGACGGAGCGGAGGAGCAGGCTGGCTCCTGGAATGGCAGGCGCGGGGCGGCAAATGCCAGCGTCTATCTGCCCTCGGAGTCGTCTTTGCGCAGCTTCCGCAACGAGGCTGAAATTCACGCCATCAGCAACGCGCTGAAGCGCACGGGGTGGAATCGCAAGCGGGCGGCGCAGTTGCTGAGCATCAGCTATCGCGGCCTGCTCTACAAGATTCGCCGCCACAACATCACTCCCAACGGGACGGGCGCGCTGAAGACGGTCACCGACAGCGGGGAAGTACAATCCTAGCCATGGCCATTAAACTTCGTACCTGCTGCGGTCGAACCGCGCTTATTCTGCTGTTGCTGGCCGCAAGTTGTGCCGCCGCGCAGCAAGCCGTGCCTGATACGGCGAAGCCCTCCGGTTCCGCGAGCCCGGCGGATTCTACGACTACACCCGATCCGCATTTTCAGAATCGGGTTCCGCGCTACAAGATCGCGCCCGGCGACTCGTTCGATATCAATTTTGAATTGAGTCCGGAATTCAACCAGACCGCAGTTTCCGTGCAGCCCGACGGTTTCGTCACCCTGCGCGGCGTGGGCGACATCAAGGTTCAGGGGCAAACCGTGCCCCAGTTGACCGAGACGTTGCGCGGCGCCTACAGCAAGATTCTGAACGCGCCCATCATTTCCGTGGTGCTCAAGGATTTTGAAAAGCCCTATTTCGTCGCCGACGGTCAAGTGGGCAAGCCGGGCAAGTACGATCTTCGCGGCGACATTACACTGACCCAGGCAATCGCCATTGCCGGCGGCTTTACTGACGCTTCCCGGCACTCGCAAGTGCTGTTGTTCCGCCGCGTCTCCGACCAGTGGATGGAAGCCAAAATCATCGACGTGAAGAAAATGGAAAAGGCCGGGAATTTAAAAGAAGATCCGATGCTGCATCCCGGCGATATGTTATTCGTGCCCAAAAACACGATGTCCAAGATCGACCGTTTCTTCCCTTCGGCCAGCATGGGCACGTTTTTCCAGCAGCCGTAGATTTCAAGCAGCGACATAGAAGTGTATTTGCGGGAGTTAGAAATCGATGTTATTTGACCTGAAAACCCGGATCGCTGCGGCGTTGCTGTTATTGCCGTTTGTTGCCCTGTGCCCGGCCCAGCAGGTGGTTTCCGAAAACGTTCCCGCCAAGCCGGCCGGCGCGGCCGACGCGCAATTTCAAACCCGCAGTCCTCGCTACAAGATCGCGCCCGGAGATTCGTTTGATGTGAACTTTGAACTCAGCCCCGAGTTCAATCAAACCGGGGTTGCGGTGCAGCCCGACGGATTTGTAACCTTGCGCGGCATTGGCGATCTCCAGGTTCGGGGAGAGACGGTGCCGGAGTTGACTCAAACGCTGCGCGCTGCCTACAGCAAGTTTCTCAACGATCCCCTCATTTCCGTTATCCTCAAAGACTTCGAGAAGCCTTATTTCGTGGCCGACGGGCAGATTGGAAAGCCGGGAAAGTACGACCTGCGTGGAGATACCACACTCACCCAGGCCATTGCGATAGCCGGCGGCTTCAAGGACAGCGCCCGGCATTCGCAGGTCTTGTTGTTTCGCCGGGTATCGGACCAGTGGATGGAAGCCAAAGTCATCAACGTGAAGCAGATGGAAAAATCGGGCAACTTGAAAGAAGACCCGATGATTCATCCCGGGGATATGCTGTTTGTTCCCAAGAATACGATGTCCAAGGTCGACAAATTTTTCCCCTCAGCCAGCATGGGCACGTTTTTCCGGCCCTTTTGAGTTTGCGGTTCTGCCAAGTCCGGATCTGTCGGGGCGGCAGCCGCGGAGGAGTTTTATGAACGAGCAGTCCACAGTCAATTCCGGCGGTATTCCGATCAACTTCAAAGATATCGTTGCCATCGGATTCCGCCATCAACGCGCCATGATGATGTGTTTTACCGCGGTGTTTCTCGGCGCGGTGCTGGTGGGAATCATGATGCCCACCAGCTATCAGGCGCACACCAAGATCCTGGTCAAGCGCGAACGCGTCGATCCGGTCATCAGTCCGGGGCAGAGCGCTCCGGTCATGGTGAAGGACGAAGTTACCGAGGAGGAGTTGAACTCCGAAGTGGAACTTCTCGAAAGCGACGACGTGCTCGGCCAGGTGGCGATGGCTTCCGGACTGGATAAACGCAAGTCGCTACTGGCAACGCTGATCGGCCGCGACGACGAAGCGGGCAAGCTGGCCAAAGCCACGCAACGGCTGCGCGCCAGCCTCTCGATTGAGCCCATGAAGAAGACCAACCTCATCAGCATCACTTACTCTTCCAACGATCCCAAGCAGGCGGCGCTGGTGCTGAAGAATCTGAACGAGGCTTACATCCGCAAGCACGCCGAGGTGAACCGTCCCCAGGGCGAATTTAAGTTCTTCGATCAGGAAGCGGAGCGCTACAAGAAAGAACTGGCCGATGCCGAGCAACAGTTGAATCAGTTTGCCACCCAGACGGGCGGCGCAGCCCCTCTGGTCGAACGCGACGAGACTTTGCAAAAGCTTACCGAGTTCACGGCCACGCTGGAATCGACGCGGGCGGATATGTCGGCTACCGAGCAGAAGATCCGCACGCTGGAATCGCAGTCCGGCAGCGTGCCTTTGAACATCACCACGCAGTCCAGCACCACCGACGATGCGCAGGTTCTCCAGCAGATGAAGACCATGCTGATGAATCTGGAAGTCAAGCGTACTGAATTGCTCACCAAGTACCAGCCCAACTACCCGCTGGTCACCGAAGTCGATAAAGAGATTGCCGACACCCATGCATCCATCGCTAACGAAGAAGCCAAGCCGCTGCGCTCGCTGACCACGGGTCCGAATCCGACCTACGCCTATGTGAGCACCGAACTGGCCAAGGCCAAAGCCGACTACAGCGCGCTGAGCGCCCGCGCCGCCGCCATGCAGGGCATCATCGCCACCTACAAGGCGCAGGCCACGCAACTGGAGCAGAAGGGAATTCAGGAATCCGACCTGCAGCGGGTCATCAAGACCGACGAAGAAAACTATCTGCTCTACCAGCGCAAGCGCGAAGAAGCTCGCATGTCCGACATGCTCGATCAGACCCACATTCTCAACGTGGCCGTGGCCGAAGCCCCCGCAATTCCGGTTCTTCCCGTAGGATCGCGGCTGGTATTTGTGGTTCTGGGATTTGTGATGGGCGCGGTGATGGCCGTCGGCCTGGCGCTGGCCCTCGATTATCTGGATCCCTCATTCCGCACACCGTCAGAAGTACTCACCGAATTGAATATTCCCGTGCTGGCGGCCGTCCCTCATCGCTATCCCAGCGGCGGATACGGCGAAACTTCCGGCCATGATAGCGACAGCGGCAACGGACATCGTACTGCGGCGGAGCCGCTCGAAACCTACGCCATCCCGGTGGAAGTGAGCAAGAAGTAGCCGGCAAGAGACGAAGTAAGGACGCCCAACTATGTTTTTGGAATATTACGGATTTCGCGAGCAGCCGTTCGGGGTCACGCCCGACCCGCGCTTTCTCTACCTTAGTCCCGCGCACCGCGAGGCCCTGGCCTCGCTGTACTACGGGATCGAATCGGGCCGCGGCTTTTTGGCTCTGATCGCCAAACCGGGGATGGGCAAGACCACCCTGCTGTTCCATCTGCTGGAAAAATTCCGCCACAACGCGCGCACCGCATTCCTGTTTCAGACGCAATGCAGCTCGCGCGAGTTTATGCGGTTTCTTCTGGCCGAACTGGGCGTCGAAAGCTACGACCAGGATTTCGTGCGCATGCACGAAGAGTTCAACAAGATGCTGTTGCAGGAAGCCCGCGCCGGCCGCCGTTTCATCATCGTGGTCGATGAAGCGCAGAATCTGGACGCAACGGTGCTCGAGACCGTTCGCCTGCTCTCCGACTTTGAAACTCCCCGCGCCAAGCTGTTGCAGATCATTCTCGCCGGCCAGCCGGAACTGGCCGACAAGCTGGCCAGCCGTCATCTGGCGCAGTTGCGGCAGCGCGTCTCTCTGCTGAACCGGCTGACGCCGCTGTCGGTCGATGAAGTCCGCCGCTACGTCGAGCACCGCATTCGCGTGGCCGGATACTCCGGGCCGAACATTTTTGCCCAGGATGCGCTGGTGGCGATTGCGCGTTTCACTGAAGGCATTCCCCGCAACATCAATAATTTTTGCTTCAACGTTTTATCGCTCAGCTGCGCGACCCGGCAGAAGGTGGTTAACCTCGCGCTGGTGGAAGAAGTCATCAGCGACCTCGACATCACCCAGCATGTGACCGAGATCGCGCCATCGCGGCCTTACGATTTCGAAGAGCTGGCGACGATGATGGCCGGCAACCCTTCGCAAGCGCGCATGGCCTCGACTTCACCCTCGCCGTCGAATGGCGGGGAGCGCATGGATTCGCTCACCCCAGCCGAGGCTCGAGCCTATATGCAGCAACTCTCGGGACAGTTAAAAGACTGGCAGCAAAATCTTGACCGGGTAGGCGCGCACCGGTCCAGTGTTCGCAACAAGCGCGACTAGCTTGAACCTGACCGCATCGATTTTGCCGTACGCGAGAAGCGCGGGAGCCCAAACCTTATGAGTAGAAATTTCGAACTTTTGCAGAACATTGGCCGGGAAGATGAGTTCTTCAAGCCCGAAGGAACCGTTCGGGATAAATCTCGGACTGAAACCTTGCTCCGGCCAGTTGCTGAACCTGCAGCCCAGGAAGCCCATCCGGCGCTGGACGCCAAGATTGCCGCCGCTTTGTCGAGTGCCGCGGCCGCTCCCGCGTTGAAAGCCGAGCCGCTTCGGTTCGAGATGGAAAGCTCGCAACTGGAGGAGCTGACCAAAGTCGTGCAACGGGTTTTTCTGCTGCCCCAGGGCAATCCACCGCGCACCGTGGTTTTCACCAGCAGCGAGCCGGGCGACGGCTGCAGCTGGATTTGCGCCCGCGTGGGCGAAATACTGGCCAGTCAGGTGGCGGGATCGGTTTGCCTGGTGGACGCCAATCTGCGAAGCCCCACACTGCACGAGCAGTTTTCCGTTCCCAATCATCACGGGCTCTCGGACGCGCTTCGGGCCTCGAATTCCATTCGCGGCTACGTGAGCCAGCTTTCCCGGCGCAATCTGGCGCTGTTGAGCTGCGGCTCCGCGGCCAAACAATCCCATGGGCTGGTGGCGTCCGACCGCATGCGGATGCGCCTGAACGAACTGCGCGAGGAATTCGAATATATTTTGGTGGATTGCTCCTCGCTGAGTGTTTCGAACGAGGCCGTAGCCGTGGGTGCCACCGCCGACGGCGTTGTCCTGGTGCTGAAAGCCAATTCCACCCGCAAAGACCGCGCCCGCGGTGCGGTGCAGGATTTGAATAACGCGAAGGTGCGGGTGCTGGGAGCGGTACTCAACCAAAGAACTTTTCCCATTCCCGATTCCATTTACAATAAGCTCTAGAGACGAGCTTCAGAAATCGGATTACAGAAACGAGACTTACAACCCCGGGCCACCCTGCGCGGTACGCCTTCCTATAAGGCTTTCCCGAACGTCCGGCAAGAACTCAATCATGTTTGAAAACCTGACTGCCGATCTTCGCGCCTCCCAGGAAGACAGAGTCCTGGAAAAAAACATGGGACTGTGGCGCGTATTTTTCCGCATGGAAACGCCGGCCATCGTCTGTTATCGCTTTGGCCATTGGGCGGAAAAAGTCGAAGTTCCCGTCGTCGGGACCTTGCTGCGTATCGCGGCCGGAATCTTCCAGCGGTTCGTGCAGATTTTTGTCGGAGTCTACATTTCCCCCGACGCCGAAATCGGTCCCGGCCTGGTGATTCATACGCCCTATGGAATTATCGTTGGCCCCAATAAGATCGGTTCCTACTGCACTATTCAAAACGGAGTGGTGATCGCGGCCGGCACACGCGGCATCGGCGACAACGTCTATTTCGGCGCCGGAGCCAAGGTGATGGGCGGAGCGAAGATCGGCAATAACGTAGTCGTCGCCGCCAACAGCCTGGTGCTTACCGACGTACCCGACAATATGACGGTCTTAGGCGTTCCCGCGCGCATTCGGCTGCCGGGCGGCCGCGCCAAGCGTTTCAAGTGGCAGACGGTGAAGCCGCAGGCCGGACAGGGCGCGAACGGCAAGGAATCGTCAGCGCCAGCACCGGCGAATGGCAATCACAATTCGCAGCCGAAGTCCGCCGCAGCGCCGCAAGTTGTACAACCGGAAGCAGCAAGCAAAAATTAGTTCTCAGTTGTCGGTTCTCGGTGGTTGTAACTGAGAACTGGGAACTTGGAACTAAGAACTAAGAACTGACCGAGAAAGAGGACGAAGACTTTGGATTTCGCCTGGACCGACGAACAGCTGGACTTCCGCAAGGAAGTGATCCGATTCGCCAAGAGCGAGTTTCCCGACGATATGATCGAGCGCGATCATAACGAGGAATTTTCCCGCGAAGGTTGGGACAAGTGCGCCCGCTTCGGCATTCACGGATTGCCGATTCCCATCGAATACGGCGGCGGCGGCGCCGATACGTTGACCACCGTTTGCGCGCTCGAAGCCCTGGGTTATGGCTGCCGCGACAACGGCCTCATTTTTTCGATCAACGCCCACATGTGGAGCTCGGAAATTCCCGTCTGGTCGTTCGGCACCGAGGCGCAAAAGAAAAAATATTTGCCCAAGCTGACCAGCGGCGAATGGGTCGGAGTTCATGCCATGACCGAGCCGATGACGGGTTCGGACGCATTTGCTTTGAAGACACGTGCCGAACGCAAGGGCGATCGCGTCATCCTCAACGGCTCGAAAACTTTCATTACCAACGCCACCTACGCCGACATGGTCATTGTTTTCGCAACGCTCGATCCGGCCAAGGGGCCGAATGGAATTACGGCGTTCATCGTGGAGAAGGGAACTCCCGGCTTTACCATCAGCCGCAAGCTGCACAAGATGGGGCTGCGCACCTCGCCCATGGCCGAGCTTTCGTTCGTCGATTGCGAAGTTCCGGCGGAAAACCAGCTGGGAAAAGACGGCGCGGGCCCGGCGATCTTTACCGCGTCCATGGAATGGGAGCGCATCTGCATCCTGGCCAGCCATTTGGGCGTGATGCAGCGCCTTCTCGAAACTTCGGTGTGCTACGCCAAAGAGCGCAAACAGTTTGGCGAAAACATCGGAAAATTCCCCGCGATCTCTTCGAAAATCGCCGACATGGAAGTGCGGCTCGAAACCGGCCGCCTGGTGCTTTATAAAGCCGCGTGGCTGAAGAGCCAGGGCAAGCATCCGTTGCGCGAAGCTTCGATTGCCAAGCTCTATGTCGCCGACGCCTGCCTGCAAAGCTGCCTCGACGCTATTCAGATTCACGGCGGCTACGGCTATATGACCGAGTATCAGATCGAGCGCGAGTTGCGCGACGCCATCTCGGCCAAGATTTATTCCGGCACCTCGGAAATCCAGAAGATGATTATTTCCGGCTTGCACGGGCTGTGAAAATCGCGCGCATCTTTTCTTCAAACTTTCATCTATCCGCAACATCCGGCAACCGACAATAAATAAGGGAACCCAGTGGCCTACATTCTTCAACAGCTTTTGAGCCGCAGTGCCGCCAAGTATCCGGAGAAAATCGCGGTGTGGGCGCGCAACCGCACCTTGACCTACCGGCAACTGGAGGAACGTTCCACCCAACTCGCGCATCTGTTGCGCAAGCGGGGACTACAAAAAGGCGACCGCGTGGGCATTTTCTTTCCCAAGTGCGTCGAGTCGCTGGTCTGCATGTTTGGAGTCCTCAAGGCGGGCGGCATCTACGTTCCGCTCGATCCGCAGCAACCGGCCGACCGCATCGGCTACATCATCGAAAATTGCGGCATCCGCGTGCTCTTAACCAATAAAGACCGCCGTGCCGCCCTGGGCGCCGACCTCGTTGACACGCTCGACTACTGTGTGATGACAGACGATTCCGGATCCAGCAGCAACCGTAACGGCAGCAGCAGCGGAAACAAAGTCGTTCCCTGGGCGATGCTGGGAGAGTTTCCCGCTTCGCCCGCGCCCGCCATCACGCTGACTGAAACCGATCTCGCCTACATTCTTTACACTTCGGGATCGACCGGACGTCCCAAGGGAGTGATGCTGTCGCATCAGAATGCCCTGACATTTGTCGAATGGTGCGCCGAGGAATTCCACCTGACGGCCGACGACCGCCTGTCGAACCACGCGCCGCTGCACTTCGATCTTTCCGTGTTCGATGTCTACAACGCGATGGAGGCGGGCGCCACGGTTTATTTGGTCACCGAAGACCTGGCATTGTTCCCCGCCAGCCTGGCCAAGTTTATCGAGGAGCAGAAGATCACGGTCTGGTATTCGGTCCCCTCGGCGCTCATGCTGCTTCTGCTGCACGCGAACCTGAAGGCGGAAAAAATTCCTCATCTGCGTACGATCTTGTTCGCGGGCGAAGTTTTCCCCATGAAATACCTGCGGCAGTTGGCCGAGCTTCTGCCGAACGTCGATCTGTTCAATCTCTACGGGCCCACCGAAACCAACGTTTGCACCTACTACAAAGTCGAACGCAACCGACTGGACTCACTCGAAAAGCTGCCCATCGGCATCGCCTGCGAAAACACGGAAGTTTTTGCCGTGAACGATCAGGATCAGATCGTTACCAAACCGGGCGAGAGCGGCGAACTCTACGTTCGCGGACCTGCGGTGACGTATGGCTACTGGGCCGACGCTGAAAAGACGGCGAAGATGGTTGTCCCCAACCGCTTCCAGAAACATTTCAACGAAAACATGTACCGCACCGGCGATCTGGTCACGCTGGCTGAGGACGGCAACTATTACTTTCAGGGGCGCCGCGACAGCCAGATCAAGAGCCGCGGCTACCGCATCGAGTTGGGCGAAATTGAGAGCGCACTGCTCAGCCATCCGCATGTGCGCGAAGCTGCGGCCGTCGCCATTCCCGACGACCTGGTGGGCAACCGCATCAAGGCGGTGGTCGCCGCGCATCAGGACCGCGAGCTGAAAACGGCGGAGCTGCAGCAGTTCTGCGCCACCCGCATTCCGAAATACATGATCCCGGAGCAGATCGAATTCTGCGAAAGCCTGCCCAAGACTTCGACCGGCAAGATCGACCGGGTACGTCTGCGGCAAGCGCCGCAACTGGCCAAGGCTTGAGCCGAAAAAGTTTCGCAGGATTTAAGACAACGTACTGAAACGAAGCTGAACGCAAAACCACTATCCCAAGTTCTTAATTCATAGGAGACTGGCAACTCATGGCGATCGAGCAATCGGCAAGCACGAAAGATCAGATTCGCGAATTCATTCAGAAAGATTTAGCCAGCGCCAAAGGTATCAGCTCGTTTTCCGATGATGAGTCGCTGATGGAGAACGGCATCATCGATTCGCTCGGAATATTCCGGCTGGTCGCGTTCCTCGAAGAAACGTTCCGCGTGCGCATCGGAGATGAGGAAATCACCGCCGAGAATCTTAAGAGCGTAGATGCAATCGAACAACTTGTATTAGCCAAGAAGAAGTAACGAAGTAGCAGACGAAGCGGAAAACGCTTCGGCCATGGGCGATCTCGGGTTTCGCCTCGCCTCCCCCCTCACGTTCGACCTCAGACAAGAATCTGGAGGACTACAGTGGGTACGATCCGGCGGCAACTTCTACTGAATACCATGAAGCTGTTCGATGTGCTCCTCATGGTGGCGGCCTTCGCCTTGGCCACCATCATGGCGTCGCATTCGTCGGCGGTATCGCTGGAAGACTTCTTATCGATACGGGTCAAGATTGCAAACTTCGCTATTTTTACCGGCATGTTGTTTTGCTGGCATCTGGTTTTTTCCATGTGCGGCGCCTACGCCTCGCACCGGCTCTCGACGCGGCAGGACGAACTTTTGGACCTGATGAAGGCCACGACCATCGGGTCATTCTTAATCTTTCTCGGCAAGGTAGCGTTTGAAATCACCCTGGTAACCCCCAAGTTTCTGATCGTTTTCTGGGCCACAGCGACGTTGCTGGCCATCCTGAGCCGCGTCGGGTTACGCGTAATTCTGGCCCAGATCCGGCTGCACGGAAGAAATCTGCGGGATATGCTGATCGTCGGTACCAACGCGCGCGGAGTGCAGTTCGCGCGCAAGATCGCCGAGAATCCCACGCTCGGCTACCGCATTGTGGGTTTTGTCGACAGCGATTGGAAGGGAACGGCGGCATTTGAAAGTTCGGGATTCCGCCGGGTCGCGGATTTCGAAGCGCTGCCCAGCTTCCTGCGCAAAAACGTTGTGGATGAAGTAGTGATCGCGGTGCCCATGCGCACCATGCACTCGGAAGCTTCCGAAGTAGCCGCGTTGTGCGAGCAGCAGGGAATCCTGCTTCGTTTCGCCTCCACGCTGTTCGATTCCAAGGTGGCGCGGCGGCGCGTGGAAGAGATTACCGAAGGCGATTCGCTGATCACCCACTACACCGGCGGCCTCGATGGCTGGCCGGTCATCGTCAAGCGCGCCATCGACATTATCTGTTCGGCAATTCTGCTGATCTTTCTCTCCCCGGTTTTGCTGCTCACCGCGCTGCTGATCAAGCTCACCTCGCCAGGTCCGGTCATGTTCGTGCAGAAGCGGCTGGGATTGAACAAGCGGCATTTTGGCATCTTCAAGTTCCGCACCATGGTGGTCGATGCGGAAAAGCGGATGAAAGAAATTGAGCACCTGAACGAAGTCTCAGGTCCGGTATTCAAGATCAAGAATGACCCGCGCATCACGTCCCTGGGACGGTTCCTGCGCAAGACAAGCATCGACGAACTGCCGCAACTGTTGAACGTCTTCAAGGGCGATATGAGCCTGGTCGGGCCGCGGCCGCTGCCCATCCGCGACTATGAAGGCTTCAGTGAAGACTGGCAGCGCCGCCGCTTCAGCGTGCGCCCCGGCATCACCTGTCTGTGGCAGATTGGCGGACGCAGTTCGATTTCCTTTGAGCGCTGGATGGAGCTGGATCTGCAATATATCGACAAGTGGTCGCTGTGGCTGGATTTCGAAATACTCGTGAAAACCATTCCCGCCGTCCTGAGGGGTTCGGGAGCGGCGTAGAAGCAGTGGCCGGTGATCGATGTTCAGCGATCAGTGGCCAGCAAAACCTTCAAGCTTTCGCAATTATCAATTCTTAATCGATCATTCTGGCCACTGGTCACTGACCGCCGGCCGCTGATTTTCAAGGAGAGTCATATGAAGTGGGTTCGCACTACAGTTCGAAACGTCCAGACCGCCGGAGAGCTATTCGGATTTTTCGGCAAGCAAAAGCGCTGGTGGCTGCTGCCGATTATCGTCACCTTGTTCCTGCTGGGAGCGCTGATTGTGGTCGCGCAAAGCTCTTCGCTGGCGCCATTTATTTACACCATGTTCTAGGCCGCGACGGCTTCAGAATCGCGAGTTGAAAGACAAAGACGAGGAGCGGGATTTTTCATGGCGATTGTGGTCGTGCAGCAAGAAAAAGTGAAAACGAAAAAGAAAGGCGGCTTCTGGCGCACGCTGGGATGGCTTCTCGCGTTCTGCCTGGCGTTCGAGCTGGTGTTGCGGCTCTTTGGCTTCGGCAACTACACCATCTACCGTCCTGATGAGAAGCTGCTCTGGGTGCCGGAGCCGGGGCGCACCGTTACGGTCGACAATCACCTGCCCATCACCATCAACCACCAGGGCCTGCGCTATGCCAGCGATCTGTTGCCCAAGCAAAAGGGCGAATTCCGCGTGATGGCCTTTGGCGATTCCGCCACGCAGGGCTGGGGTGTCGATGACAACTCCACCTATTCCGCGTTTCTGGAGCAAAAGCTCAACCAGAGCGGCTGCGCGGGCGAACATTTTCAGTCAGTCTCGGCGGGCGTGAACGCCTACCCCAATGCGCTGGTCGGAGAGAAGTTGAGGGAAGTGGAGGAAGACCCCACGTTCCAGCCCGACGTCGTCATCCGCGCCTACAGCTTCAACAGCAACTTCGAGCGCCTGCCGAAGCTGCAGGGAGCGGCGCGGGAAAGATTTTTGCATCAGGTGGAATTCAAGTCCATCATCCGCCGCAGCGCAATTTACAACTTCCTCATCGAAGATCTGCTGCGCCGCGTGGCTTATTACAAGATGCGCCACATGCTGATGGCGGGCACGCTCGACGCCGTCGGTGGCATGGATAACCTGGACGTAAACGCGGTCGACGCCAGCCTGCAACAGAGCCTGGATGAGACCCGCGCGCACCACGCGCAGCTGATTCTTCTGGTGCTGGCCAGCAAGGACGAAACCAGCAAAGAGATGCATCCGTTTCAAAAGGCCATGCTCGACTTCGCCGCCGCCAACCACGTCCCCGTGGTCAACATGATCGAGGTGCTCGAACAAAAGCCGGTGGCCAATTTCTACGGCGATCCGGTGCATCCCACGGCCATCGGGCACAAGATCATCGCCGACCAGTTGTACAACGTGATTCGCGGCCTGCCCGTGTATGCAGCGGCCTGTCAGCAATCGGCGGTGAACCTGGCCAACTCCGCCGGCTCTTCAAGCGCCGCGGCGGGACGTTAACGGTTCGATCAATCATTCAATCAAGGGTTTGATCCGGAAAAATTCTAGGAGTGAAGTAGGAGCTGAAGATAGATGGTGCATTTATTCAATTTCCTGAGGCATTTATCGGAACTGCTGGCCATCGTGGCTTCGGCGGGACTGGTTATCTTTGCCGTCCTGGCGGTGTTTAAAGGGCCGGGCGGCGCGTGGAGTCTGTTCAAGAGCGCGTGGCAGGCGTGGAAAGACCTGGCCCACAAGATCGGCAACTTCCAGGCGCGGGTGATTCTTTCCATTTTTTACGCGATTCTGGTCGCCCCTTTCGGGCTCTCGGCGCGGCTTTTCAGCGACCCGCTGCGCATCAAGAAAAAGCCCGAGCAGTGGCTCGACCATCCGGCGGAAGCCTACGACATGGAATGGGCCAGGAAACAATAGGAGATTATGTACATACTGGGAATCAGTTGCTATTACCACGATGCAGCCGCAGTGCTGCTGAACGACGGCGCGCTGGTCGCCGCCGCGGAAGAAGAGCGCTTTACCCGCAAGAAGCACGACTTCGATTTTCCCAAGCAGGCGATCCAGTTCTGCCTGGATCAGGCCGGCATCACTGGCCGCGACCTCGACTACGTGGTCTTCTTCGAGAAGCCGTTCCGCAAGCTCGACCGCATCCTGATGATGACTTTGCAGACCTATCCGCAATCCTACAAAGTGTTCCGCGAGTCGATGATCACCTGGATGGTGGACAAACTTTGGGTTTCGTCCAAGATCGAAACCGAGATTGGCGTCGACCGGAACAAGATTCTGTTCAGCGAGCATCATCTGTCGCACGCGGCCAGCGCCTATTTTGCTCGCCCTTTGAGGAATCCGCAATCCTTACCGTGGACGGCGTGGGCGAATGGGTGACTTCCACCTACGGCGTGGGCAAGGGCAACGATATCAAGATCCAGAAGGAAATTCACTTCCGCATTCGCTTGGCCTGCTGTACTCGGCTTTCACCGCCTTTCTGGGTTTCGAAGTCAATGAAGGCGAGTACAAAGTGATGGGCATGGCTCCCTATGGCGAGCCGAAGTATGTCGATAAAGTGTGGAAGACGATCAACCAGAACAGCGACGGATCGTTCTCGCTGAACATGGATTACTTCAGCTTTCATCATTCCACGGAAAGAACCTACAACGATAAATTTGCCGCCCTGTTCGGCACGCCGCGCCCGGAAAAGATGTTGTTCTTTACCGAAGAGACGGGGTTCCCGAAATACTTCGGCACACCTCCGGGCAACATGGCCGAGCTGTCGAGGATGAACAAGCACTATGCCGACATCGCGGCCAGCATTCAGAAAGTGACCGAAGAGGTGCTGGTCAATATGGCCAAGCACCTGCACCAGACCACGGGCATGAAGAATCTATGCATGGCCGGCGGCGTGGCCCTGAACTGCGTGGCCAACACCCGCATCCTGCACGAATCCGGCTTTGAACAACTCTACGTGCAGCCGGCCGCTGGCGATGGCGGCGGCGCTCTGGGGGCGGCCCTGTGGGCCTACAACACGTTGCTGGGCAAGCCGCGCAACTTTCAGATGCAGCACGCTTTCTGGGGCCGGGCCAATTCGGACTCCGAAATCGGCGACTTCCTGCGCCGCAACAACATCAAGCACACCCGCTACGACAACGAAGACCTGCTGCTCGATTCGGTGGTCGACCATCTGACGAACGCCAAGGTCATCGGCTGGGCGCAGGGCCGCTTCGAGTGGGGGCCGCGCGCCCTCGGCAGCCGCTCGATCCTGGCCGACCCGCGCAATCCCAACATGAAGGACATCGTCAACACCAAGATCAAGTTCCGCGAGCCTTATCGTCCCTTTGCCCCGTCGGTGCTGGCCGAGAGCGCGGAGAAATATTTCGATCTGCCCAATGCCGCCAAACATTCGCCGGCGCGCTACATGCAATATGTCGTTCCGGTAAAGCCGGAGGCGCAGTCGATCCTTCCCGCGATTACCCACGTCGACGGCACCGGGCGCATGCAGACGGTATTCAAGGATCAGAGCCCGCGCTATTACAAAATGATCGAGAAGTTCGGTCAGGCGACGGGCGTTCCGGTGGTGATGAATACTTCGTTCAACCTGAAGGGCGAGCCCATCGTCAACACTCCGGAGAATGCCTACAATACATTTTCCAAGAGCGAGATGGATGCGCTCGTTCTGGAAAATTTCATCATCGAGAAAAATTAAGCGCTTCGCCGTTCCTCCTCTGCACTTTTCCCTTCGTCACCGTTATGGCCACGCTTACTCTTCCGGTTGCCGACAAGGCGGCGAGTCTCAGCGTTTTGTGCGTGCATAACCACTACATCCAGCCGGGAGGCGAAGATCAGGTCTTTGAATCGGAAGCGCAGCTGCTCAAGGAGAACGGATTTCAGGTCGAAAAAGTCGAAGAGCAGACCACCTACCCCGGCGGCCTGGTGCGCAAGATCGAAGCGGCCGTCGACTGTGTCTGGTCGCGCTCCTGGCATCAAAAATTCAAAGCCCTTCTGCGCGACCGCCGGCCGGATGTGGTGCACATCCACAATTTTTTCTCGGTCATTTCGCCTTCGATCTATTACGCCTGCCGCGAAGAAGGCGTGCCGGTGGTGCAGACCCTGCATAACTACCGCCTGCTGTGCCCTGCGGCCTCGTTTTATCGCGATGGCAAGATTTGCGAAGAGTGCATGGATACAAGGGCCGTTTCATGCCGTGCGTTACGGCTGCTATCGCGACAACAAGCTGGCCACGGCGGCGCTGGCTGCGATGCTCGAAGTTCATCGCAGGAAAAATACCTGGAACGAGATGGTCGACCGCTACATCGTTCTCACCGAATTTGCCCGGCAGAAGATGATTCAGGGCGGGCTGCCCGCGGAAAAAATCGTGGTCAAGCCAAACTTCGTTTTGCCCGACCCCGGCGCGAAAACCGGCGACGGCGACTATGCTTTATTCGTCGGCCGGCTGGTCGATCTGAAGGGCGTGGGCACTCTGCTGAAAGCCTGGAACAAGCTGCCGCCTTCCATGCCACTGGTCATTGCGGGCGACGGCCCTTACCGCGAGGAGATGGAAAAACAGATCGCGAATCTGAATCTGAAAAATGTAAACTATCGTGGACGCCTGTCGCGGCCACAGACTCTGGCGGCGATGAAAGGCGCGCGTTTTTTAATTTTTCCCAGCGAGTGGTATGAAGGATTCCCGGTCACGATTGCGGAATCGTTCGCTTGCGGAGTTCCCGTGCTGTGCTCCCGGCTGGGCGGGATGCAGGAAATTGTGGAAGACGGCGTAACGGGATGGCATTTCACTCCCCGCGACGCCGCGGATTTGGCGGAAAAAGCCGCATGGGCATGGCTCCATTCAGAAGAGACCAGCGCTATGGGTTTGGCCGCCCGGGCCGAGTTCGAAGCGAAGTACGGAGCCGAGCGCAATTTTCAAATGCTTTCGGCCATCTACGAGAGCGTGTTGTCTCGTAATCCTCTCAGTAAGAATTCCGGAGCCCGAGTTTCTCATGGACGCATTCAGTCCTAATCAACAACCTGACCGGTCGCAATTCGATCTGTCGCTGGCCGATCGGGTGGCGCGGCACGCGGTCTCCGCGCCGCAGTCGCTGGCGGTGAAAGCCGGGTCGGAGACGCTAACCTACTCCGAACTGGAGCTGCGCTCGAACCAGCTCGCGGGATATTTGCAGTCGCTGGGTGCAGGCCGCGATGCCCTGGTCGGCATTTTCCTCGAGCGTTCCATCGATTCCGTCATCAGCCAGCTGGCGGTATTGAAAGCTGCATGCGCGTATTTGCCGCTGAATCCGGCCGCGCCCGCAGATCGCATCGCGGCGATGTTACGCGATGCGGGAGTTTCGTCCGTGGTTACGCGCCGCGATATGGCCGGAAGCTGCCGCCGGGAAATTGGAAAGTAGTTTGCCTTGACGCGGATCGTGATCCGATTGCGAGGCACAGCCTCGCAAGGCCGGAGTCCGCTAACCACGGCGCCGATCTCGCCTACGTGATCTACACTTCGGGTTCGACGGGTCAGCCCAAAGGCGTCGAAATCACGCGCGGTGGCCTCGAAAACCTGATCCAATGGCACCTCAAGGCCTTTCACGTTACGGCTGCGGATAGAGCAAGTCTGCTGGCTTCGATCGGTTTCGACGCCACGGTCTGGGAGCTTTGGCCGTATCTGGCGGCGGGCGCCAGCGTTCACATTCCCGAAGAAACTCTGCGCACGCAGGTTGAGCCTCTGCGCGATTGGCTGGTGCGGGAAGCGATCACAGTTTCTTTTGTGGCCACGCCGCTGGCGGAACTGTTAACGCTGCTGACCTGGCCGGCGAGGACCGCTTTGCGCTTGCTGCTCACCGGAGCCGATACCCTGCACCGCCGGCCGCCGCAGGGATTGCCATTTTCGCTGATTAATAATTACGGACCGACCGAGTGTACTGTCGTCGCAACTTCCGGCGTGGTCGCGCCGTTCGGAACCGAGCCCAAGCAGCCATCCATCGGCTTTGCCATCGACAACACTCAGCTTTACATTCTCGATGGGCAGATGCGGCCGGTGGCGCAAGGCACGATCGGCGAACTCTACATCGGAGGCGTTGGCCTGGCTCGCGGCTATCGCAACCAGACGCAGCTGACAGCGGAAAAATTCGTGCACGATCCCCTCACCAACGGAAGCGGCTCTCGCCTGTATCGCACCGGCGACCGCGCCCGCACATTGCGCGGCGGTGATATCGAATTCCTGGGGCGTCTCGATGACCAGATCAAGATTCGCGGCTACCGTGTGGAGCTGGATGAAATCAGCAGCGTGCTCGACTCGCATCCCGACGTCAAAGCTAGCGTGGTCGCCGCGGCTGGCGACAGCGAAGACAAGCGCCTGATCGCTTACCTCGTGCTGTGGCCGGAATCGAAAGCGAATGCGGGAGCATTCCGCGATTTCCTGCAACGGCAATTGCCGGACTATATGATCCCCGCGACATTCGTGCGGCTCGACGCGCTGCCCTTGACCAACAACGGCAAAGTGAATCGCGCCGCCTTGCCCGCTCCCAATGGCAACACGCTGCCTGACGAAACTTACGTTGCGCCGCGCAGCCTGGTCGAACAGCGCCTGGCGGAATTGATTGCGCCCCTGTTGCACGTGGAGCGCGTCGGCGTCAACGACAATTTTTTTCTGCTGGGCGGCCACTCTCTGCTGGGCACGCAGTTGCTGACCCGTATCGGCGAGAGCTTTGGCGTCGAGATGTCGTTGCTCACTATCTTCGACCATCCCACGCTGGCCGGCATGTCGGCGGAAATCGAGAAGCTGATTCTCGCCAAAATCGACGGCGCACCCCCCGAGCCCTCAAAAAACGACTCGCTCGCCGATGAACCCGCGCTCCGCACAGGAGATTACCGGTAGTGCCCTCCAGTTCGACCACATCTTCTTCCGCCACATCCAGAACTGAGCGTCCCGATGCGGCATTGAGTCTTTACCACCTCCTCGACCCGGAGGTGCTGGCCGATCCCTATCCGCTTTTCGCCCGCCTGCGCCGCGAAGATCCCGTTCACTGGGATCCCTTCCTGCACGCCTGGATCGTCACCCGCTACGCCGACGTGATGGAAGTTCTGCATACCTTCTCCGCCGACCGCACGCCCACGCCCGAGCAGCTTGCCGCCATGGGCCTGGCGCATCTGAGCCCCATCGCCAAGGTGATGGTGCAGCATGATGCTCTTCATGGATGCACCCGCGCATACCCGCCTGCGCAGCCTGGCCTCCAAAGCCTTCACGCCCGCGCGTGTGGAAAAGCTGCGCTCGCATATTCGCGAAATTGTCGACCGCCTGCTCGATGGCGTCGAGTCCGCGGGAACCATGGACGTGATCGCCCGATTTCGCCGAACCGCTTCCCGCCATCGTGACCGCGGAACTGCTAGGCGTTCCGGTGAGAGACTGGCGCCAGCTGAAAGCCTGGTCGGCGAATTTCGCCGAGATGCTGGGCAACTTCCAGCACAATCCGGAGCGCAATCCTTTAATGCTGCGTACGGTCGAGGAGATGACCGCATACTTCCGCGATGCGGTGCGTGAAATTGCCGCGCACCCCCGCGAAGGCCTGATCGATTCGCTGCTCACGGCCGAAATCGACGGCGACCGCCTGAGCGAAGAAGAAGTGATTGCCAACGCCATCGTGACCATGGTTGGCGGCCAGGAAACCACCACCAACCTAATCGGCAACGGACTGCTCTCCTTGCTGCGCAATCGCTCGGAACTCGACAAACTGAATAGCGATCTTTCCTTGATTCCGTCCGCCGTGGAGGAGATGCTGCGCTATGAAAGCCCCAGCCAGCATACGGCGCGGCTGGCGCCGGAAGACCGCGACCTGGGCGGCAAGAAGATCGAAAAGCGCCAAGCGGTGATCGCGGTGATGGCCGCGGCCAACCGCGACCCGGAGCGCTTTCCCGACCCCGACCGCTTCGACATTGCGCGCACCGACAACCGCCATCTGGCGTTTGGCTATGCCGCGCATTTCTGCTTTGGCGCACCGCTGGCGCGCGCCGAGGGCCAGATCGCCTTTGAGCGCATGCTGAGCCGTTTCCACAATCTGCAACTGGAGCCACAGAAACTGGTGTGGCGCACCAACCTCGGTCTGCGGGGTTTGAATTCTCTGAAGGTTCGCTTTGACGGCGGCAACCGCGGTGGCGGCGCGAACTCGAACGGCAAGGGAAGCCACACCGAAATCTCGACTGTAACTCCCACGCCTGCCCCGCCCGAAGATTCGGCAAACAGAACCAGCAAGCTGGAAAAATATCTGAAAGAGCGTGCTCCGCAAGCCGCGATTTCCCGGCGTGCGGGCCCTGGCGTCGCGCCGCTTTCGTTTCCCCAACAGCAAATCTGGCTGCACGCGCAGATTGCTCCCGGAGTGCCGGTCTATAACGAGCCGGTCACCATCTACCGCGATGGCCCGCTCGACATGGCGGTACTCAACCAAGCGTTCGCCGAGATTCTGCGCCGCCACGAAGCCTGGCGCACCACTTTCGACGTAGTTCTCGGCGAGCCGGTTCAGATCGTCAACCCCGTTCCCGCTCTCAACTTGCCGCTGCTTGATCTTCGCCATCTTCCTCAGCCAGAGCGGAACGCAGCCGCGTTACGTGCCGCCACCGAAGATGCGCGCCGCCCTTTCGATCTGAAACAGTGTCCGCTGCTGCGGGCCAAAGTCGTCCGGCTTGGCGACGAAGAATACCGCATCTATATCACCCTGCATCATCTGATCTTCGACGGTCTTTCGATCTATCAGGTTTTCCTGCCTGAGCTTGCGCAAGTGTATGCCGCTCTGTCGCGCGGAGAATCTTCGCCCCTGCCCGAGTTGCCCATTCAGTACGCGGACTTCGCGAACTGGCAGCGGAGCCATCTCCGCGACGGAGTGCTTTCGCAGCATTTGGATTACTGGCGCACCAAGCTCGCCGGAGATCTGCCCGTCCTCGACCTTCCCACCGATTTTCCCCGTCCCGCGGTGCAGACCTTTCAGGGTGCGATTCAGACCTTGAGTCTTCCCGTGCCATTGAGCCGGCAATTGAAAGCTCTGAGCAAGAAGGAGAATTCGACTTTATTCATCACGCTGCTCGCCGCTTTCAAGACTTTGCTCTACCGCTACAGCGGTCACGACGACTTGCTGATCGGCACCGTGGCCGGTTCGCGCAAACGCTCCGAATTCGAGAGCCTGCTCGGCTGCTTTCAGAACCCCGTGGTCCTGCGCACGGATTTTTCCGGATCGCCCAGCTTCAGCCAAGTCCTGAGCCGGGTGCGCGACACTGCGCTGGGAGCGCTGCAGCACGATGAGGTTCCCTTCGAACTCGTCGTTAAGGAGTTGCACGCGGAGCGCGACCTCAGCCGCAATCCGCTGGTGCAGGTGGCCTTCACGCTGGTGCCGCAAACTTCTTCGCCTCAACCGGGGTGGAGCGCGGGGCAGTGGGACGTGGAAACGGGCGCGGCCAAGTTCGATCTTTATCTGGAGATGGAGCAGGAGGGCGAGGGTCTGACCGCCCGCTTCATGTATCGCAGCGATCTGTTCCTGCCGGAAACCATCGAGCGCCTGAAGTCCAATTTCACCACGCTACTCGAAGCCATCGTTGCCCATCCCGAACAGAGCATCCAGACCCTGCCGTTGCTAACCGAGCGCGAACACCACCGGCTTTTGGTCGAGTGGAACGATACCGAAGTGATTATCCTGCCAACTTGATGCTGCACGATCTGGTGAGCTTGGCGACTGCGCAATCGCCTTCGACAGTCGCGGTGGCCAGTGGAGAATCCACCCTCACGTATCGGGAACTGGAAGCGCGGAGCAATCAGCTAGCACACGCGCTACGCCAGGCCGGAGTTGAGCGCGAGACGGTTGTCGGACTCTACTTTGAGCGCTCCCTCGAAATGGTGGCGGCAATTCTTGCGGTGCTCAAAGCCGGCGGCACCTGCCTGCCGCTTGATCCTGCCTATCCCGCGGATCGCCTCGCATTCATGTTGCAGGAAAGTGAAGCGCGGCTCCTGCTCACCCGCTCGCGGCTGAAATCGCAACTGCCCGCGCACAGCGCGCAGGTGATTTGCATCGACACCTTGAAAGCAACTGACGGCGTGGAAAGCACGTCCGCTCCGTCGCCATCCGCGCACCCCGACAGCGTCGCGTATCTTATCTATACCTCCGGTTCCAGCGGCCAGCCCAAGGGCGTTCGCGTCAGCCATCGTGGTCTGGTGAACTCTACCCTCGCCCGCAGGACTTATTATCGCGAGCCGCTGACTAGTTTCCTTCTTCTTTCATCATTCACGTTCGACAGTTCGCTGGCCGGGATCTTCTGGACGCTCTCCGCCGGGGCAACGCTGGTGCTGCCTCCGGACCAGTCGCAATGGGATTTGAACTCTTTGCCCGGCCTCGCCGCCCGGCACAAAGTTTCGCATCTGCTCTGTGTGCCTTCGCTCTACCAGATGATGCTGGAAACGGCTGGGCGCGAAGATCTGTCTTCGCTGCAAGTGGCAATCATGGCCGGCGAATCCTGCCCTGTCCACCTGGTGGAGCGGCATCACAGGCGAGTTCCTCATGCCGCGCTCTACAACGAGTACGGGCCGACCGAAGCGACCGTCTGGTGTTCGGTATACAAATGCGAAGCCCAGCCCGAGGGGAGCCGCGTCCCCATCGGACGCCCCATCGCCAACACGCAACTCTATGTGCTCGATTCTCGAATGCAGCCGGTTCCTGTCGGCGTTACTGGAGAATTGCATGTGGGCGGAGCCGGCGTCACCGCCGGTTATTGGAATCGCCCCGAGTTGACTGCCGAGAAATTTGTTGCCAATCCCTTCGCCGAGAATTCCCGGTTATACAAGACGGGCGACAAAGTCCGCTACCGCTTCGACGGCAACCTGGAATGGCTGGGCCGCATGGACGGTCAGATTAAGCTGCGCGGCTTCCGCCTGGAGCTGGGAGAAATCGAATCCGCTCTGGCAGCCGATCCCGAAGTTCTGCGCTCGGTCGCCCAGCTTCGTGAAACCCAGGCCGCGGACACTCAGCCGGGCGAGGCGCAGCTTGTCGCCTACGTCGTTCCGCGACCGGGCGTTCTGCTTCTGCCAGATTCTCTCCGCCAGCGTCTTTCCGCGCGACTTCCTGCCTACGCCGTTCCCGCTGCATTCGTAATCCTGGATGCCTTGCCGGAATTGCCGAATGGCAAAGTCGATACGCGGCGCTTGCCTGCTCCGGATTCCGGCGCGCAAGTCAAGCCGTCCAGCGTGGCCCCGCGTTCTCCAGTTGAGGAAGTTATTGCCGGCATCTGGGCGCAGGTCTTGCAGCGCGACCGTGTCGGCGTTCGCGAAGACTTTTTTGCCCTCGGCGGCCACTCTCTGCTGGCGGCCAAACTGGTCTCGCGCATTCAGCAAACGCTGGGCGTGGAGCTGCCGCTTCGTGCTATTTTCGAGCGCCCGACGGTGGAGGGTTTGTCGGCATTGATCGAAACTTCCCGGCTCGAACGTTCTGCGGCGTTTAACCAGCCCATTGCCAGCGCGCCGCGCGATGTCAGCCCGCCGCTCTCTTTCGCGCAACAGCGCCTGTGGTTTCTCGATCAGCTGGAGCCGGGCAATCCGCTCTACAACGTGCCCTGCGCCATCCACCTCGCGGGAGAATTAAACCAGCCCGCGCTCGAACGCAGCCTGAACGAAATCGTTCGCCGCCATGAAATTTTGCGCACTCGCTTCACCACCCATAATGGCCAGCCGGTGCAGGTGATCGCGCCCACGCTCAGTATTCCGCTGCCCGTCACCGAACTTGCACAACTGCCTCCGGCGGAGCGCCGCGCGAAGGCAGAAAAACTCGCCGCCGAAGAGGCCAAGCGCAGCTTCAATTTGGGAGCAGGGCCGCTGTTGCGCGCCAACCTGCTGCGGCTGGCGCCGCAAGAGCACGTGCTTTTGCTGAACATCCATCACATCGCCAGTGACGAGGCTTCGCGCGAAATTATTGTCCGCGAGCTGGTAGCGCTCTACGAGGCGTTCTCTCAGGACAAGCCTTCGCCGCTGGCGGAATTGAAAACGCAATACGCCGACTACGCGGTGTGGCAGCGCGGCTGGCTGAAAAACGGAACCCTGGACAAAGAGATCGCTTACTGGCGCGAACGCTTACGTGGAGCTCCCGCCGTGCTGGAGTTGCCCACCGATCATTCCCGCCCGGCGGTCCAGAGTTTTCGCGGCGCCAACCAATCGCTCGATCTTGATCCCGCCGTTTCGGAATCGCTGAAGACACTCAGCCGGCGCGAAGGCGCGACTTTATTCATGACCTTGCTGGCGGCGTTTCAGGTTCTGCTCTCCCGCTATACGGGACAGGAGGACATTGTCGTCGGCTCGCCTTTCACCAACCGGCAGCGGTCCGAGGTCGAAGGCCTGATTGGATTTTTCGTCAACACGGTTCCGCTGCGCGCCGACCTCACGCATGACCCAAGCTTTCGCCAGCTTTTGCTTCGGGTCAAAGAATCCGCGCTGGCGGCCTACGATCATCGCGAAGTGCCGCTGGAAAAACTAGTCGAGGAACTTCGCCCGGAACGCAATCTCAGCTACAACCCGCTGTTCCAGGTTTTGTTTGCGGTGCAGAACAGTCTTTCCACGGTCGAACAGGTGGCAGGCCTCACGTTGCATCTGCGCGATGTGGATACCGGCACGGCCAAGTTCGATTTGACCTGCACCGTAATTCCCAAAGATTCGGGATTTACCACCAGTTTCGAGTACAACACCGACCTGTTCGAGGCGGCGAGCATTCGCCGCATGATCGACAGCTTCCACTCGATCTTGGAAGCGGTGGCCCGCGACCCGGAGCGGCCAATTTCGCAATTGCCGCTGCTCAGCCAGAAGGAGCGGCATCGGGTTCTGCTCGAGTGGAATGCCACGCAGCGCGATTACCCGCGCGAGAAATGCATTCACCAGCTGGTGGAAGCCCAAGCTGTCGCGTCGCCTGACGCCACAGCGGTTCTGCACCAGCACAACCGTCTGACTTACCGCGAGTTGAACCAGCGCGCCAATCAGCTCGCGCATTTCTTGCGGCGCAGTGGGGTCGGCCCCGAAGTACCGGTCGGGGTGTGCCTGGAAAATTCCCTTGAGCTTACGATCGCCTTGCTGGCTGTGCTTAAAGCCGGCGGCGCCTGTCTGGCGCTCGATCCCGCCTATCCCAAAGAGCGCCTGCAGTTGATGCTCGAAGATTCCGGCGCTCCCGTGCTTTTATCCCGCGAAGGACTTTTGCCCGACCTGGCCAGCGCGCACACGGAACGAATCTGCATCTTCGCCGCCGGCGAATTCCTCGACGACGAAAGCCGCGAGAATCCTGAGCCCAACGTCACACCCGCCAATCTCGCGTATATGATTTACACCTCGGGATCGACCGGCAAGCCCAAAGGCGTGATGCTGACGCACGGCGGATTGGTCAACTACATCTCCGCCGCCATCCGGCTTTACGGCCTGCGCCCTTCCGACAGGCTGTTGCAGTTTTCTTCGATCAGTTTTGACATCGCTATCGAAGAGATTTTTCCCACCTGGGCCGCCGGCGCTACGCTGGTCCTGCGCTCGGGAGATTTTTCTCTGGCGGGTTCGGATTTTTTGCGCTGGGCCCGGCAGCAGAAAATCACCGTGCTCTCGGTCGCGACCGCCTATTGGCACGAACTGGTGCATGAACTTTCTGAATCCCATGCCGCTTTGCCTGAGACCTTGCGCCTGTTCATCGTTGGCGGCGAGAAGGCGCAAATTCAGGCGCTGGAAGCGTGGCGCAAAATAACCGGCGGCCGCGTGCGCTGGATCAATACCTACGGGCCCACGGAAACCAGCGTGATTGCCACGGCCTACGAGCCGCCGGCGTCCGGTCCGCTGCCTTCACCCTTGCCCATCGGACGTCCCATCGATAATGTGCGGGTTCACATTCTCGATCGAAATTTGCAGCCGGTTCCAGTCGGGATTCCCGGCGAACTGCACATCGGCGGCCCTGGAGTCGCCCGCGGCTATTTGAATCACCCCGATCTCACGGTGGAGAAATTCGTTTCCGACCCGTTTAGTTCCGATTCCGGCGCCCGTCTGTACAAAACCGGCGACCTCGCGCGCTATCTCGAAGACGGCCAGATCGAATTCGTCGGACGGCGCGATTTTCAGGTCAAGATTCGCGGCTTCCGCGTAGAGCTCGGCGAAATCGAAACAGCCCTGGGTAAGCATCCCGCAGTGCGCGCCTGCATCGTGGTCGCGCGCGAGGAAGGAAACATCAAGCGCCTAGTGGCCTACGTCATTCCTGCTGCCGGGTCCGTCGCCGACGCCGCCGCCCTCCGCAAGTTCCTCAAAAAACAACTGCCCGAGTACATGGTCCCGGCCGACTTTGTGCGCCTCGACGAATTTCCTCTCACTCCGAATGGCAAGGTCGATCGCAAGGCCCTGCCCGCGCCGCAGCCCGGCGCGGTTTCCGAGTCCGGCCATGTTGCGGCAACCAATTTCGTCGAGATGCAACTGGTCGCCATGTGGGAAGAAATTCTGGGCCGCAAGCCGGTCGGCATTCGCGACAACTTCTTCGATCTTGGCGGACACTCGCTCCTGGCCGTGCGCCTCATGCGCCGCATTGAACACAACTTCAAGCGCAAGCTGCCCCTCACCACCCTGTTCGAAGCTCCGACCATCGAACAATTCGCCGCGCTCTTGCAACAAGAACGCTGGACTCCGTCGCAATCGTCGCTGGTACCGATTCAGCCCGAAGGCGACCGGCCGCCATTTTTCTGCATTCACGGACTGGGAGGCACGGTGCTTCGCTTTCATGCCCTGGCGCAGCACATGGGCACGGACCGCCCATTTTACGGCGTGCAGGCCCAGGGACTCGAAGGCGATCGCGCTTTTCACACCAAAGTCGAAGACATGGCCGCGTTCTACATTAAGGAGATTCGCGCTCTACAACCCGAAGGCCCGTATTACCTCGGCGGCTATTCTCTCGGCGGCCTGATCGCCTTTGAAATGTCGCGCCAGCTTCAGGCCGATGGACAGGAAGTCGGCCTGCTCGCCCTGCTCGACACTTATCCCGGCAAGCCCAAATCGAACAAGTTGCTGTTGAGTACGCTCCTGACTTTGCCGCGCGCCGAACAATTCTCCTACCTTGCGCAGCGCGCCAAGCGCATTCGCAAAGGCATCAAGCGGAGATTCGACGCGCTGTTTCTTCCCGCCCCGCTGAAAGCGGTGCGCAAAGTGTTCACCGTCGCCGAGGAAGGCTACAAACCGCAAGTTTATTTCGGCTCCGCCACCTGGTTTCGCGCCACGGAAAAAGGCTTGCGCGGCGTCGACAATCCCACCGACGACTGGTCGAAGTGGGTCACCGGAGGCGTCGAGGTACATGAAATCGTCGGCGATCATGGCAGCATCCTCAAAGAACCTCAGGTGCGCCACTTGGCCGAGCGCGTGCGCTTCTGCCTGAACCGCGCGCAACAGGAACTTGCCGAGCGCGAAATGGAGACGCAAGCCTCGTAGACTAGAAAAAATGCGTCATCCCGAAGCTCCGCGTTTTCGCCAGCGGGGCGAGGGATCTCGCGCGCAGCGAAACAGCTTTAGCTTCATCTGGCTTTCATCCCCGAAATCACGAGATAACTACTTGTCCGAAGATTTACAAAATTCGCAATCCGCGACCGCCGTGCTTCCGTCGCCGGAAGAGTCATCCGCTCGCCCCTCCAGACTTCCCAGCGCTGCCAAGGTCCAGAAAATGCTGCGCTGGGGGACCAAGGGCGGCCTGGCTATTCTGGAATATGGCCTCATCGCCGGATCAAATTTCATACTCAGTTTTTTGCTCGCCCGCTGGCTGACTCCCGAGCAGTACGGCGCCTACGGCTTGGGATTCAGCATTTTTCTTTTGCTCTCGTTTCTTTACCAGGCGTTGCTGCTCGAGCCCATGTCGGTCTATGGCGGCTCGAACTACCGGGAAAACCTGCGCGGCTACATGCGCACTTCGCTCAAGATGCACAATGCGATATCCGTGGCCATCTTCCTGGTTTTTGCCATTGCCGCCGTCGTTACTTTCGCGCTGGGCAAATCGCCAGCGCTGGCCGGCGCGCTGGCTGGCCTTACCATCGCCGCGCCCTGCATTTTTCTTTTCTGGCTGGGACGCCGCGGCTTTTACCTGAAGATTTCTCCCGGCCCCGCCGCTCTCGGCGCCGTGCTTTATTTTGTGATCGTGATGGGAGGAATTTTCCTCATCCATCACCTCGGTCTGCTCTCGACTTTTTCCGCCTTCCTGATCATGGGATTGGCGGCGCTGGTGTGTGGCATCGCCTTGATGTTTGCCCTGCGCCACAGTCTGGAGCCGAGCGCAATTATTCCCGATCTGGGCCAGACCTGGCGCAAGCACTGGGTGTACGGGCGCTGGGCGCTGGGCAGCTCGATCGTGGGCTGGATCCCCACCTATCTCTACTTCACCGTGGTCAGCGTCTTTGCCGGCATCGCCCAGGCCGGCCAGCTGCGCGCGTTGATGAATCTTGCCGGACCGGTACTGCAAACCTACGCCGCGCTTTCCATGTTGTTCCTGCCCTATGCCGCGCGGGTGCAGGGCAAGGAAGGCAATGCCGGAACCTACGCCCTCACCTGGCGCCTGACTTTGCTGTTCACCGTGGGAGCCATGGTCTATTGGGCCGCGGTCATTCCTTTTCGCACCCAGATCTTTCATTTGTTGTACGCAGGCAAATACGACAACGTCGTCAACTATCTGCCTTTCTTCGCCATCGAGACCATTGTCTGGGCGGCCAGTGTAGGAGCGTCCATCGTCCTGCGCGCCATGGAATCGCCGCGCTCCATGTTCATCGCCAATTGCGCCGCCAGCATCATCACTTTTGTCATCGGCATTCCCGCCACCAAGTTCTTCGGCCTGTGGGGCGTAGTCTGGAGCATCATCCTCGCCAACTCCGCCGCCCTGGTCATCACGATTGTTTTATTGCGCCGCAAATCCACAGAGAGCGCCGCGCCCAATCTCGAATTTGCACCGTCGCTGCCGCTGGAAGAAGGAATGTAACGACCTAAATTCCCCCATTCCAGCTTAACCACAAATCGCTTTGCCAACAATTTTTCGGCAGTCGGGCCACCCCATCTCGATGTCGATACACCCATAAGGGAGATGTAGAGATGATGAAGACCCGATGCAGCCGTTTTGCCGTCGTCTGTTTTTCCATGCTCATCTGCAGCCTCGCCGGCGCTCAAAGCAGCGCGCCGACCGTGGTAAAAGAAACCAAGCACATGCTTTCACCTGCGCTGAGTAATCTGACGCCGCTTCCGGTCAGCGTCAAAGCCGAAGCCATTAAGAGCTTGTCCACTAAGAACGTCGCCTTCAACACGCCAGTGCTGAACTTCGCCGGCACGGTCGGAAACGGTTACAACTACTCTGACGCGACCGGCGCAGTCGGCGCTACGCAGTACGTTCAAGTCGTGAACCTGCAATACACGATTTACAACAAAACTACCGGCGCCAAAATCCGCGGCCCATTCGCGGAGGACGCTCTCTGGAAAACTTTCGGTGGCCCCTGCCAGACCAGCAACAACGGTGATGGGACCGTCATGTACGATCAGGCCGCCGCGCGATGGGTTTTTCATCACCATTCCGAACCGGTTGGCGGACCGTATATGAACTGCGTCGCCGTCTCCACCACCTCCGACGCGACTGGCGCCTACTATCTTTACGCCTTTGAGAACACCATCAATCTGCCGGATCAGCCCAAGCTGGCCATCTGGCCCGATGCCTACTACATTGGCCAGAACCTGCTGAATCCCGCCACCAAAGGTTTTCAGGCGGCGCAGGCCTGCGCGCTCGATCGCAACAATATGCTGCTCGGCAATGCCGCGACCGCCATCTGTTTTCAAGGCAGCATCAGTTTGCCGACCATTCTTCCGGTAACGTGGGAAGGTCCCAATCCTCCGCCGCTCGGCGCGCAGGAATATTTCTTTGAGCTCGATCAGCGGCCCGGAAAAGGCATGATCCAGATGAACGAATTTCTGTTTCACGTCGATTTCACGACGCCCAGCAATTCCACCTACACCTCGCTCGGTTCCATCGTACTGCCCACTTATAGAGATGCCTGCCCCACCGCGTGCGTGCCGCAGCTCGACACCACCAACACCATCAAGGCCACCGGCGACCGCCTGATGGCTCCTCTGGTCTATCGCAACTTCGGCGATCACGAATCCATCCTGCTCACCCACAGCGTCTCGACGGGAAAAACCATCACCACAACTTCGGGAATTCGCTGGTATGAAATTCGCACTCCGCTTACTCCCGTCATCTATCAATACGGAACGTTCTCTCCCGATTCGAACTATCGCTGGGTGCCCAGCATGGGCATGGATCAGATGGGCGACATCGCCGTCGGCTACAGCGTCTCCAGCCCAACCATGCATCCCTCAATCAGCTACACGGGATGGACTCCGGCGGATCCTCTCGGCCAGATGGAACCGGAAACCAGCATCATCCTGGGCGCCGGTTCGCAGCAGACGGGCAACACGACCTGGTCAAACTACAGCGGCATGTCGATCGATCCGGTCGATGACTGCACCTTCTGGTACACCAATGAGTATTACGCCGCCGATTCGCCAAACAAATGGAGCACCAAGATCGCATCCTTCAAATTCCCCTCGTGTACCGGCAGCGATTAGAAATCGGCTTCTGAAATAATTGTCATCCTGAGCGAAGTATGGCGAACGCGAAAGCGTTCGCCATACGTAGTCGAAGGACCTGCTGTTCGCTTTCACGCGAAGGCGTAAAGCTCGACAATTGCCGCAAGGCATCACAACAATTTTCTTAAATCAGCGAGTTTCATTCCATCATGCCCATACTCAGAAAACTTCGTCATGAAGTAGCTAAAAGCTCAGCCCGCACTCCACTGGTCTGGCTGCGCCACCAAAGCCTTTTGCCCAACGACGTCTTTCTCGCTTCCTATCCGCGCTCCGGCAGCACCTGGCTGCGCTTTCTCCTGTTCGAATCGCTGGCCGGAGAGTCCTCGGGATTCGGCAATGTCAACGAGTCCATTCCCGACGTGAAGGAGCACCGCATCGGCAAGCAACTCATGCCCGACGGCGGCCGCCTGATCAAAACTCACGAGGTGTACCACCCAGAATATCGCAAGGCGGTTTACCTGGTGCGCGATCCCCGCGATGTGGCCTTGTCCGAATATGCCTATCAGACCGCTCTCGGGCTGGTCGAGCAACCGCTGGACGACTATCTGCGGGCGTTTCTTACCAAGGGAGTCAATCCGTTTTCCTCCTGGCCGGAACACGTCGAGAGTTGGCTCGCCGCGCCGCTTTCTCCGGATCAACTGCTGATCGTGAAATTTGAAGAACTGCGGAAAGACAGCGTCGCTGCGGTCAGCGAAATTCTCCGCTTCTTCGGCGTCACACCCGACGAAGGACGCATCCGGCGCGCCATCGCCAATAATTCCGTCGAACGCATGAAGGCAAAAGAAAAGGAAACTCCGCAACGCGCCTCGAAAAAAGGCCAGTTCATTCGCAGCGGCTCGGTGGGCGGATGGCGCGCCAACTTGAACGAAACGCAAATCAAAATCGTTCGCGATCATGCCGCCGCTTTGCTTGATCGCCTGGGCTATCCGCTCGACGCGCAACCGCAGGAAGCGGCAATGTCCGCACGCTAGAATTGAATCATTGCATCATCGAGCGATTGAGCCATTCGCGCAAGGCAGTCACCCAATCACCCGATCGCTCAATGGCACGATCACTCAATGACCGAATCGCGCAATCTTTATGAACAGCACTAACAATCCCTGGGCTCCGCCAACACCGCGCTCTCCCCATCCCGCGGCCGCGCTGCTGAAGTTCGCGCCATTCCTGCTGGTCGGCATCGGAGGCAGCATCGCGGGAGCATGGCTGGTCTGGAGCCGGGGCGTGAGCCTCACCTTGGTGTGCCTGGCTATGATTCTGGCCATCCCCGTCATGTGGGGATCGTGGGTCGGCTTTCAGGAGCTCTGGCGCGTGATCGGCGCATTCCGCTGCAAACTCAAGTGGTGGCACTGGGTGTGGCTGCTCAGCATCAGCAGTTCGTTCGTCTTCCGCTACCGCAGCGCCTCGGAAATCACGCAGAATCCCTTCGACGCTCTGGCCGCTCTGCGCGTTGGCCCGGAAATAATTGTCGGTGTCGCCCTGCTGCTTCGTCTGGTATTTCGCAAGCCGGATTGGGGACCATCCATGTTCCGCGGCATCGTGGGTTGTACTGCGATCTTCGGACTGGTTTGCCTCACTTCTTCTTTATGGTCGGTGAAATTTTCCTGGACGCTCTATAAGTCCCTCGAGGATCTCGAAGATCTTTCCATTATCGCCGTGATCCTCGCCGTCGTCGTCAACAGTGAAGAGTACAAAACGTTGATCGACTGGACATGGATCATCGCGGGCGCGACCATCGCCTGGGTATGGATCGGTCTGCCCATTTGGCCGGAGTTGACGTGGGCGGGCGAAAGCCGCCTCGCCGGAGCATACCCCATCGTTTCCTCCAACGAACTCGGCGATACCGGCGCGATCCTCATGCTGGTCGCCGCCGTCCGCCTGTGGCCACTGGTAGGCAAGTGCAAGAACCGCGCCTTCTACATTCTCGTGGCGGTCATGGGTGCGGTCACGATGGTCGCGGCCGAGACGCGTAGCGCCTTCGGCGGACTCGCCGTGGCCGCGCTGGTGGTTTTGTTCCTGTCCGGACGTACGCGATACGCGATTTGGGCTTCGTTCCTCGCTGTTCCCACGGTCATCTTTACCTCAATTGGCCCGAAGATCATGGCCTACATGCAGCGCGATCAGAGCCAGGCCGAATTGATGTCCATGTCCAGCCGCCTGGATTGGTGGACGATCGGCTTCAACATGTTCATGCAGCATCCGCTGACCGGCTTGGGGGCCTACGCCGGCAGCCGCTTTGCCGTGCTCACCGACGTGGGCGCGCCGCAGTTGCACAGCGACTGGCTCGAGGTTCTGGTCGGCACCAGCATCTGGGGCATGGCTCCGTTTGTGATCTCTCTGGTATGGATTTGGATGATTCTCATCACCTATTTCCGCCTCCGCCGTCTGGCTCCGATCGACCGCCAATTAACCATCGAAATGATCGGCGTGATGACCGTCATCACCATTCACTCTTTTGTGAACGTGGAAATGACATGGCACCACCCGACCCTGTTTCTCATCGTTTTGGGCTGGGCGGAATTCATGCGGCGCAAGCTGCAACGCCCTGCGACTGCTGCATCGCCCCCGCAGCAATTCCGCCAGGAACTCAAACCAATTACCACTACCGCGTTGATATCGACCAGGCGTTAATCAAAGATGTTGTAGCCCAAAAATACCCTGTCATCCCGACCGAAGCTTTCGTTTCCCAAAGGGAAGGGAAAGCGCAGTGGAGGGACCGGCTGTTACTTCCCCAAGCGCAGCAAGCACATCTGACCACCAGCCACTAACCACTGATCCCATGCACGCAACTCTCGCATCGCCAAGTACCGTTTCGACGAACCGTCCGACATACAAGGTCCTCGGCATCCGCGTCGATGCTGTGCAGATTCCCGACGCCGTCGGCATCCTCGAGCAATGGATCGCCGATCGCCAGGGCTCGCGCTATGTAGCGGTCACAGGCATGCACGGCGTCTCCGAGTCTCTTACAGACGGGCAGTTCCGTACCATTCTCGGCGCCGCCGGAATGGTCGTCTCCGACGGCATGCCGCTGGTCTGGCTGGGCCGCTTTCACGGGCACCGCAACATGCAGCGCCGTGTCTATGGCCCCGAGTTGATGGAAACTTTCTGCCGCCAGACCGGCTCGCGCTACCGCCATTTTTTCTACGGTGGCGCTGAAGGCGTTCCCGAGCATCTTGCTAAAGTCATGCACGAGCGTTTCGGGGTGCAAGTCGTGGGTTGTTATTCGCCGCCGTTTCGTCCGCTGACGCCGGAAGAAGACCGCAACATCATCGAGATGGTCGAGTCCGCGAAACCCGACGTGCTCTGGATTGGGCTCAGCACTCCGAAACAGGAGCGCTGGATGTACGAGCATTGTCCCAGGCTTTCGGTTCCCGCCGTACTCGGAGTCGGCGCGGCTTTCGATCTCAACACCGGACGCCTCAGCCAGGCGCCCGACTGGATGCGCGAAAACGGCCTGGAATGGCTCTATCGCCTCTACGCCGAGCCGCGCCGTCTGTGGCGCCGTTACCTGGTCAATGGCCCCATTTTCCTATGGAATGTTGGCTTGGAATTGCTTAACGTGAGGAAGTTCACTTAGAGCGCCACGGCCGTCGCTTGATGCTCTTCAGGGTGCTCGAATTTCAGGGTGCCGGAATTGCGGCCCGATTGAGAAACTCCCGCTCTCAGCTCTCGCCGCAAATTTATTTTGCATTTGTTATTACGGCGTTAACTCGAGCAGTCTGCACAATTACTTTTTGGGGTTCCTGCCAGCCATGACCATTCCCACAATCGAAGAAACGCAAGCGGAAGAAAAGGTTTCACAGCCAGACTCCAAAGTCGCGCCCACCCAGGGACCGCTCTTCGTAGTCGGTATGTGGCGCTCGGGCACTTCGCTTTTTTACGCTCTTATCAACCAGCATCCGCAGATCTCACTGCTGTATGAGGACGAACTTCCTCTGCTCTGGCCTCTGTTTCTGGGCAGCAAAAGCAAAAGCGATTGGGCTGAGCGCTGGGAATTCTGGAATCAGGCTCTCAGCCGGCACAAGATCTCCATCTCCGATCTGCCGCGCCAGGTATCGGGCCTGCGCGAAGCCAGCGAACAGGTTTGGCAGCGTTACGCTCCTGACCAGCCCCTTCGCGGATGCAAGTCGCCGAATTATTTCGATTGCCTGCCCCGGCTGGCGAAGGAATTTCCCGGCGCAAAATTCATCGTTATCTGGCGCGATCCCGCCGACGTTTGCCGCAGCATAGTCCGTGCCCGCACCGATTCGTTCTTCGCCAAGCGGGGCATGGTGCAGCGCGCGCTGCTCGGCTGCCGCGACCTCAAATCGGGCTACAATGCGCTAACTGCGAAGGGCGTGCCCGTACACAGCGTGCAATACGAAGAACTCGTATCCGATCCCGGCGAGGTCATGCAGGGAGTCTGCCGCTTTCTCGGCCTCGATTTCGATCGCCGCATGGTTTCGTTGAAAGACGCCGACCGCTCCGCTATTTACGATGCCAGTCACCATGAAAGCGTGAATAGCGAGAGGATTCTCGCGGAAAAGAAAAAACAGGAAGTTCTTCCGGAACGAGTTCGCCGCAAGGTTGCCCGCTACGTTTCCTATTGGAAACAGGAATCCGGAGGAATCTGGCCGGCCTTTCCCCGCAACGTCGAGCCCGATGCTCAAACGCTTTTCTTTACTGAAAGATGGGCTGACCGCCTTCTTTATCGCGGCCTGCGTACTTTCGATCAAGCCGTGGCCTTCGCCTACTGCTATCTGCCGCTCTCGCTCCTGCGAAAATACCGCTCCTCCAAAAGCACGGTAAAGAATGTAACGGCAGTCGATCCCGCCCCGGAAAAACAACTAGCCGCGGCTCGGCAAAAGAACTAGTCTTGAATCATTGATGTTGGTTCTCGGCGGCGTGCCTTATCCGCCGTCGAGTGCCCTCCCCGCGCTTCATGGTGGAGAAACGATTTGGGGAATCAGGAAAAATCGCGCGAGGACAGCCGCCCACGGCTCACCGCCGTGCGCGGCCCGGATGCTCTTAGCGGGCAGTGCAATAACCGTTGAACAAACTCGAATGCTGATCCTCGGCCTATCTTCCTTCAAGAACGACACCGCCGCCGCTTTGCTGCGCGATGGCATCGTCGAAGCTGCCATCGAGAATGCCAAACTGCGGCCGTCTGCTACTCGCGGGGTTCCCGAAGCTGCCATCGAATTCTGTCTCAAGCAGGGAAGCGCTGCCTGGAAGGATCTTGATTTCGTTGCCGTGGCCAGCGACGCGACGCCCGGCTGGAGACGGCGGTCCTTTTCCCGTCCGCGCTTTTCCCCGCTTGCGCCCATTGCCACCGGCTTCCAGGAAGGCAAAGAATTCAGCCGCTTCGCCTGGGAGTGGACCGGAATTCGCACTCTGCGCCAGCGGCTTGACACCGCCGCGCGCGAGACCCGCGCCAAAGTCGTTCTGCTCGACCATCATGTCTGTCACGCCAGCAGCGCGTTTTTTCTTTCACCCTTCGAGCAATCGCTCATCCTCACTCTCGATGGCGAAGGCGACGGCCGCGCCGGAATGATTGCCACCGGGGAGGGCACGAAGATCCGAGCGGAAAAAACAATTTCTTTTGCCGACTCCGTCGGCTGGATTTACTCTCGCATCACCGATCTGATCGGTTTCGCTCCCTCGAAAGACGAGCACAAGACGCAATGGCTCAGCCTGGAAGGCGAGCCGCTTTACAAAGACATTTTTCTGCGCATCCTGCGCCGCCCCGGAAGCGCGCTTCCGGGCGTCAACTTCCATTACTTCCATCGCGACCTCACGGGAGCCTTTGAACCCTCTCAATTCTTCTTCGATCAACTGGGCCTGCCCGCCGACAAATCGCAGCTCACGCCCGAACACAAGCGCAACCTGGCCAGCAGCCTGCAACTGGCTGTGACCGAGGTGGTTTCCGATCTCCTCGCCTTCTATCAGCGGAAAACCGGCATGAAGCAGATCTGCCTCGGCGGCGGAGTGTTTCACAACACCCTGCTCGTCGCCGCGCTGGAACGAAAATTCGGTGTGGGCAATATCTTCGTGCCGCCGGCGCCCGGCAACGCCGGAACGGCGCTGGGTGCGGCTGCTTATATTTGGCACCAGCAATTGAATAATCCACGCAACCTCGGGCCGCAAAACGAACTCCGTTCGGTTTATTGGGGACCAAGCTACGCCCGCACCGAAGTGAAAGACGTGCTCGACAACGCCAAGGCGCGTTACTCGCTGCAAAATACCGGCGAAAAAAAGCTCGACTCCGCCGTGCAGTTGCTCCGCGCGGGAAAAATCGTTGGCTGGTTCCATGGCGCCACCGAATTCGGTCCGCGCTCGCTCGGACATCGCAGCCTATTAGCATCGCCTTGGGCAGCTTATGTCACCGAGAATTTGAACGATTTCGTCAAACACCGCGAATCCTTCCGTCCCTTTGCCGTTTCGGTGCGGGAGGAAGATTGCGACAAATACTTCATCGGTTCGCCCCTGTGCCGCCTGATGAATTCCCTCGCCTTGGTTAAGCCCGAAGCCGATGTTCTGCCCCGTGCTCTCCAGCTTGCCGGAGGCCAGCTAGGCAACATGGTGCGGCTGCACATCGTAGAGCGTGAGATCGATCCCGTATTGTGGGAACTGCTGCGCCGCTTCGGAGAAAACGAGCCGGCTCCGATCCTGGTCAACACCTCCTTCAATCTTCCCGGCGAGCCTCCGGTCATCCGTCCCAAAGATGCCGTACGCACGTTCTTCTGCTCCGGTATCGACGCCGTTTTCGTCGACAATTTCTTGCTCATGAAATCGAGCGCGGCGCATATTTTGAATCCCAAGTCTCAGCAGAATTCTGAAGTACAGGTGACCGTATAAGTAGCACTCGCGGGAGGCGCAAACAGGGGCCGCGTCCCTGCGGATCAGTTTGCATGACGTGCTAAACTCTGTTTATCAGCGAGCCGCGAATGCGCCTCGTCCGGCCGGCTTGCTCCCTCGCAACCGCCGCCAGAGGAAACCATGAAACCAGCCATCGACGCATCGAGTAGTGTTTCCACCGATTCCCCCTTCCAGAAAACTGTCTGCTGCCTGCGCTGCGAGCAGAAGCTCGACCGCTATCAACTCATGCGCGTCAGCCTCGTCCCCAATGGGCATGGGCATGGCCACGCCATTCTCTCCTGCCCCAAGTGCGGGCATGTGGAATTCGTCTCCGAATCCAGTCCGCTGTTGCAATCGCTGGAGCTGATTAACATCGATACGGGTGACGGGGATTGAGGTTGGCCCCGATCCCCCGAAACCGGCCATCGGAGTTCAGGCTTCACCAGAATCAATGCGCCCTGTGATGACATTTTTGTCTCGCCTTTTCCTGGCGGCACTCGTCGCGTTTCTCCCGGTTTCTTTGCTCGCGCAAAATCTAGGTCATTGCCGTTCAGTAGAACACTACAAAATCCTCGCCTTGCCGCTCCATCCCGTGCGCATCAGTAATTCCGGATTGATCGTCGGCACCACCGAGGACGACCGCGTTGCCACTTGGACCGATAGCGCGGGTCTGCACCCGCTCCAGGTTCCCGCTGCCTTTGGCGACGTCGACCCAGTGGGACTGAATGACGACGGCGACATCGTCGGACAGGTTACAGCGGGCACTTCTGGAAAGACCCAGGCCTTCGCCTATATCCAGACCGAGTTCAAGCTCCTTCCGCAGGCGGAATCGAAAGCCAAAGCCATCAACAATGCGGGACAAATCACTGGCGAAGAATCTCCCGGTGGTCCCTTCCTCTGGAGCGCCGGCAAAACAAGAATGCTCGGAGGATGCTGCGGCGGACGCGCATTTTCCATTAACAACCGCGGCCAGGTGGCTGGGGAACTCGATGACCGTGAAGGCCACTACAGCGCCTTTATTTGGGACTCTCAGCGCGGCATGCAATCCGTTGCTCCTCCTGGCGCGCGCAGCAGCAGTGCCCTCGCCATCAACAATTTGGGGCACATTCTGATCCAGTCTTTCTCTCCCAACCAGATTTTCTTGCGTGCAGATGGAAGGCTGACTTCCGTGGATCTTTCCCCAGAACTCGCCAGCCAGCCGCTGGCTCTCAACGATTGCGACGTAATCGTGGGCGAGTACGGACCGGCCTCCGACTACTATCGCGCCTTCATCTGGGATCGCAAGCGCGGCTTCCGCGATCTCAATGAACTGGTCGACAAGTCGGAACGCTGGAACCTGCAATCCGCAGTCGACATCAACAGCCGCGGAGAGATTGTTGGAACAGGAGAGCGCGCCAACCAGGGCGACGTCGGATTTCTGTTGATTCCAACGTCAGAGTCGATTGCCGCGAAGGAAACGAAATAGGACAAACTTCCGCAATTGCAATCGTCGATTCAATTAAGCGAGCCACACAAATCGTCGGTAATTTGCCACAACGTCTAGAATGGAATCCATATCTGTTATGAAGAATCGTGTGTTTTTTCTGCTCCTGTGTTTTGTATTCCTGTTCTCCATCCTCGCCCGCGCGCAGGATGCCGACGGCGACGATGACGGGGACATGACGGGCCCGCGTCCTCCGGCGATGATGAAGCCGACGGAAAAACCGGCGGCGGAAACTTTCTCCTGCCCTTACGAAAAAGATTTTCAGTCGGCGCATCAGATGGGACATTACAAGCTCCGCTTGCTCCCGATAAAAAAAGCCAAAGATAAAGATGATGATGAAGACAAAGACGATCACGCTCAGGATGGCGATGATGGCGGTCCCCGCTGCCGTGCGGTTCTAATCCCACCGCACGGAAGAAAAATCAATATCGCGGCCGACTGGGCGCTGACCGTCGATCCCATTTCCGGCACGGACGTGAACGGAGATGGCAAGCCCGAAATCGTGCTCGACGGATACAGCGGAGGTTTGCACTGTTGCTACACCACCTACATCATTAGTCTTGATCGCAAACCGCAACTGCTGCACGCATTCTCCAACGCCGTGCCCATAAGTTTTCAAAAACAGCCCGATGGCACGATTCTGATTCGGGCCGCCGACGGCGTTTTCGGATATTTCATCGTTCCCCCCGCTCAGGCCGTGGTTCCCACCGTGCTGCTGCAGATGAAAGGCGAGCAATTGGTCGATGTGAGCAGCCAGTTTCCCGAGCTTTACGATAAGCAGATCGAAGAGGCGCGCAGCAAACTTACGCCCGAAGCGTTAGCCACCTTCCGCAAAACCAACTATCACGCCAAGCTTTTTACCGACGTGTATCCTACTGTTCACCTGGTGCTCGCCGTCGTGCTTAACTACGTTTACAGCGGACGCGAAGATAAAGCCTGGGAAGCTTTGAACGAGTATTGGCCGCCCGCCGATGCCAGCCGCGTGAAGTCTCTGATTCTCGAACGGCGAAATCGCGGAGTGCTTGCTAATTTGCAATGCGATTGCCGTCCCGCATTGGTGGCCAAAGAATTCCATCGAGTGAAGCGCAAACCCTCGCCGCCCGACGAACGCCTCGATCCCCGCATCCGCTCCATCATCGACGACTAAACTGTGCGGGGTTCAATTGGAGACCACCACAACCTCCTCTTCAGCCCCTTTTTACACCTTGGTAATCGCCGAATTGCCAAGTTCGGCGCGGTTTTTGATCACTCGGCCGATTTATTCACCGATTGCAAATTCTTGCATCTTGACACCCCTATGCAAGAATCGTCATACTTTTTCAAGCTTTCTCCCCGTAAAGCAAGTGGGCTCCTGATTTAGTCCTCAAGCCGTAAGGCGAATCAAACAGTAAACGAGCTCTGCGGATTTTTCTCACATCTCGCCGCGTCGCGCGGCGCGACACCAAAAAGCCTTGAGCTGGTGGGTGCGAAACCGCAAGACTCCGGAGAATTTTTCATGATTTCCAGATACTCTCGCTTTGCTTGCACAGGCATTTCTTTTATCGCCTTCCTCATAGCTCTGATTGCCTTGCTGGCCGCGGCGTCCACCAGCCTGCAAGCGCAAACGAAAGCTGCCGCCACGAAAACGCAACAGACCACAGCCGTGTGCGTGGCGCAGAACATGTCGTGCATCCAGCACATCGTTTTCATCATGAAAGAGAACCGGAGCTACGACGTGTATTTCGGCGCCTATGTTCCGCCCGCGGGCAGCGGCCAGACGGCCAACGGTTCGACCACGGTACGCTTGTCGAATGGCACGACGATTAGTGCGCCGCACCTCTACGATTCCACGCCCCTCGATATCTGCCACGACTGGAAGTGCAACATCTCCGACATGGACTTCAACAAGATGGACCGCTTCGACACCGATCCCAGTTGCACCGCGAACGGCCATCTGATGTGCGAATCGCAACTGAATGCCACCGACTTGCCTAACTACTACGCCTACGCCAACAATTTCGTGCTGGGCGACAACCATTTCAGTTCGCTGCACGCCACCAGCTTTCCCAATCACCTTTACGAGATCGCAGCCACCTCGAATGGTGTAATCAGCCAGGGAATTCTGGCGTCGAACCCGTCCGCCACCGAAGTCGGTTGCCGCGCCGCCGAAGGCACCACGGCGCAGCGCATCGACGAATATGGCAACCTGACCGCACAATATCCCTGTTATGACCTTCCCACGCTGGGCGATCTGCTGAGTGCCGCGGGCGTGAGCTGGAAGTCCTACGCTCCGGCCAACATCGCCTACAACGCTTATAACGCCATCAATCACATCTACAACAACACCACCGTCTGGAACGAAACCTACGAAGCCGACACGCAATTCGTTCCCGATGTTCAGGCGGGCAAATTGCCGGCCGTGAGCTGGCTGGTCACGCTGGGCGGCAACGAACATCCTCCGATCAGCACCTGCCTCGGACAGAACTGGGCGGTACAGCAGATCAATGCCATCATGAATTCCACCCAGTACTGGGTAAACGAGCCGACGCTGATCGTGATGGACTGGGACGATTTCGGCGGCTTTTACGATCACGTGGCGCCGCCTTACGAAGATATGTATGGTCTGGGCCCGCGCTCGGGCTTTCTTATTATTTCTCCGTTTTCCAAGCCCGGCTATGTCAGTCATGTGCAGACCGAAGCTTCCTCGATCCTGAAGTTCATCGAAGAGCGCTGGGGATTGCCCTCGCTGAATGGCCGCGATCTCATCGTCAACGATATTTCCGACGCCTTTAATTTTAGCCAGGAGGGAAACCCTCCGCTGATTTTGAGTCAGCTTTCGTGTCCTTACATTCAAAGCTCGGAGAACTTTGCCGCGCAGGCGCTGGGCACGACTAGTCCGAAATTTAATTTGACGTGGAGTAATCAGTCGGCGACGGCGAGCGCCAAGTTCACCAGCGTCACCAGCACGGGCCCCTTTGCCCAGACCAACAATTGCACCTCAGCCGCGGTGAATCCCGGTCACTTCTGTACCGTCACGTTTACCTATACCCCGACGGCTCTTGGGACCCAAACCGGTTCGATCGTTCTGGTCAGCAATCTGGGGACACAAACCGTCTCGCTCACGGGTATAGGCACCGGTGCCGCTCTCTCGATTCCCAGCATAAATTTCGGTAATCAGGTGATAGGAACTACGAGTGCGCAGGTACCGGTCACTATTACCAATGACAATTCCACAAGCCTGACCATCAAGCGCATCCAGCCCAATAACCCGCCTTTTTCGCAGAGCAACAATTGCATTACCAGCAGTCCCTTGGCGCCCGGCGCGTCCTGCACCATCAAGGTCGCTTTCAAGCCGACGGTGGCCGGACCGGTCCCGGGCACGCTCACCATTACCGACAACGACATCACCGGTTCGCAGGTCGTGCCCTTGACCGGATTTGGAATGAGCATGTCAGCTTCGGTGACCACGCTGGCTTTCGGCAGCGTTCCCGTTGGTTCTTCCAGCGCGCCCATGCCGATAACACTGAAGAATCCCAGCACCGCCGGAGTCCCAATTGATGCCATCACCATCGGCGGCGTGCAGGATTTCGGCGAGTTCAGCCAGACCAACAACTGCTCCACAGTCCTGGCGGCGAACTCCAGCTGCACCATCAACGTCACTTTCTCGCCGCTCTATCTCGGTGCCACCACCTACCCGATTCTCACCGCATATTTCGGCGCGGGCTTCGGTTCCAATGGCAATAGTTGGGGTTCGCCCGACAGTCCGCTATCGGTGACCCTCACGGGTGCCGGAGTCGCCGCCACCGCCAACAGCGGCGTGCCCACGATCATGCAACTCAAACCCGTTACGGTCGCGCCCGGCAGCGCGGCTTTCACTTTGAACCTCACCGGCATGGGGTTCGTTTCCGGTTCGGTGGTTGACTTTAACGGTGTCGCGCTGCCGACAAAGTTCGTGAGCAAGCGTGGCGTGGCCGGCACTCTTACCAAAGCCCAGATAGCAACCGCTCAAACTGCGAACATCACTGTCGTCAATCCTGCGCCCGGAGGCGGCATATCGCAGCCCGCGCTATTCCCAATCACCAGCTCGTTCACGGTGAATCCAACCGCCAGCAGCCCGAACGGCGGCGCCAATCCAGTACTGCTGGCTACCGGCGACTTCAACAAAGATGGCAAACTCGACTTGGCCGTGGCCAACGGCAGCACTCAGACGATCCAGATTCTCCTGGGTAACGGGGATGGCACGTTCACCACGGGCACTTCATTTACCGTAGGCAGCAGCATTACGTCGTTGCCGACGTCCATTGCCGTGGGCGACTTCAACAAAGACGGCAATCTCGACCTTGTTGTTGGCGTCAGCCCGGACAGCATTCTTGACGTTTTCTTCGGCGATGGCACTGGCAACTTCACGCTGGCCAACACCATCACCAGCGTCGTGAACCCGGTGTCGGTCGCGGTTACCGACTTCAATTTGGATGGCTTCCCTGATCTTGTCGTGGCCAACGGCCAGGACAACACAGTCACCGTATTCCTCGGCCGCGGCAACGGCACCTTCTGGATTACCAATACGCCCCTTGCCACCGCCTTGAGCATTCCCGTCCAGGTCCTTACTTCGGACTTCAACAATGACGGCTATGCCGACGTAATGATCGTTAACAGCCAGAACAATACCTTGACGATCCTTCCCGGCAAAGGGACGGGCGCGTTCGGCAATGCGGCCGCAGCCATCTCGCTGGCGTCGTCGCCCTCCGCGGTCGTCGCCGGTGATTTCAATGTCGACGGCAAGGTGGATATCGCCGTCGTCAGCCAGGCCGCGAACACCGTCACCGTCTATCTCGGCAACGGCAACGACACGTTCCAGCCGGGAGTGGTGTATTCCACGGGAATTGGACCCGATTCCGTTGCAGTCGCCGATGTCAATGGCGACGGCATCCTTGACTTGATTACGGCGAACTCAACCGCGGGAAGCGTCTCCGTCCTGCTCGGAACGGGTACCGGAACCTTCGGTACTCATACCGACTTCGTCACCGGCGCGGGTCCGCAATCGATCGTCATCGGCGACTTCAACAACAATGGCAAGCTCGACTTTGCCACCGCCGACTCGCTCGGGAACATGGTTACTCTGTTATTGCAATAGTTCTGCCACAGAGGCCGGCTCCACCGATCCGGCCTCTCGTATTTCTTGGAGGATGAAATGCTCCGGTTGCATCACGGTCTCACACTCGGGGTGCTGTCTATCTTGCTGGCGTGCCTGGCGCCGTTAGCTTCTGCCCAGCCTGTAGTAAGTCTCTCGCCGACCAGCCTGCCTTTCGGCAATGAGCAGGTGGGAATTGCCATTTCGCTGCCCGTCACCTTGACCAACACCGGAACAGCCACTCTCACGATAAAGAATGTCACCGTCACTGGAGCCAACGGCGCCGACTTTACCCAAACCAATACCTGCGGCAAGTCTGTAGTTGCCGGCGGACAGTGCACCTTCACTGTGGTCTTCACTCCTTCATGGACGGGAGCACGCATCGGCAGTCTCAACATTACCGACAATGCCTCACCCACCACGCAAACCGTGGCTCTCACCGGTACCGGTCTGGCGCCTGCGGTCGCGTTCAGTCCCAGCAGCCTGACCTTCGCCAACCAGGCTCTAACCACATCAAGCTCCACGCAGAACATCACGCTGACCAACAACGGCCAGACGGCTCTCGCCATATCAGGTCTCACTATCGCCGGCTCGAACCCCGGAGACTTTTCGCAAACTAACAATTGCGGCTCCAGTCTGGCCATCAACGCCACCTGCACAATCACCGTTACCTTCGCCCCGCAGGCCCCCTGGGGCCGAAGCGCCGCTATTTGGCTGACCGACAATGCCCTTGGCAGCCCACACGTTGCCGGGTTGATGGGCAATGGAGTCAGCGGTGGCGTCGCATCCTTCTTGCCTTCCAGTCTCGCTTTCACCACCATCTTGATGGGCACGACAAGTCCTGGGCAGAACGTGACCCTGAACAATCCCGGCAATGCCCCGCTACAGATTTCCAACATCACCACCGCTGGGGATTACATCCAGACCAACAACTGCGGCACGTCGGTAGCGGCCGGCGCATCCTGCACCATCACCGTCAAATTCACGCCGTCCATTAACGGGGCGCGTCCAGGTTGGGTCGACGTATCGCTCACCGATCCGGCGGGCGTACAAACGGTCGCCCTTACCGGAACCGGCGCGTCGCCGGCGCCTGTGCTGGTGAAACCGCGCTCCGCCTCGGTGACTTACACTCAAACGCAGCAGTACACCGCTTATCTCAGCAACGTAGTGACCACCGCCGTTACCTGGTACGTGGATAACGTTGCCGGCGGCAGCAGCACCGCGGGGACAATCTCAATCGCGGGCCTTTACACTCCGCCGGCCACCGCCGGTTCGCACATCATCAAGGCCGTCAACAATGCCAATACCAAGCAGAGTGCGTCAGTGCCCATATTCGTCTCCGGTTACACCGGCACTCTTACTCATCACAACGACACTTTCCGCACCGGTCAAAACAACAACGAACCTGCGCTGACCACGGGCCGGGTTAACCCGACTCAATTCGGCAAGCTCTTCAGCTATCCCGTGGATGGCCAGATCTATACCGAGCCGCTGTGGGTGCCGAATCTCACCATTAATGGTGTGAATCATAACGTCGTTTTCGTCGCTACTCAGAACGACAGCGTTTACGCTTTCGACGCTGACAATGGCACTCTCTATCCGAATCCGTTGTGGCACGCCAGCTTCATCAATCCGCCGGGCATCACCGCCATCCCCCGCGCCGATATCGAAAAGGGCCTGGATATCAGTCCCGAAATCGGTATCACTGCGACCCCGGTGATTGATGCCGTTAATGGCATTGTCTTCGTCGAGGCTCGTACGCTCGACACCACCGGCACGCCTAACTGTCCCGGTTCGCTGGCCCCGCAATATTTTCACTACCTGCACGCGCTGAGCATCACTACCGGCCAGGAACTCAGCGGCAGCCCGGTGCTGATTTGCGCGCAAGTTCCCGGAACTGGTTACGACAACGTCAATGGAACTGTTACCTTCAATCCGCAGCGGCAAAACAGCCGCGCGGGTTTGCTGCTGCTGAATGGAACTGTTTACATGGCGTTTTCTTCGCTGGAAGATATCAGCCCTTACCACGGATGGATCCTGGGCTATAACGAAAGCACGCTGACGCAAACATTCGCCTACAATGACACTCCCAACGGAAATAAGGGCGGTATTTGGCACGGCGGCGGCGGAATCCCGGCTGACGCCAGCGGCAATATCTACTATTCCACCGGTACCGGAAGCTTCGACAACAGCGTGGGCGGCGGAATCAGTCTCGTCAAACTCACACCCAGCGGCAATCAGTTGACCGTCGCCGATTTCTTCTCTCCTTACAACCAGGCTTACTTGAATGTCGAGGCGATCAATCTCGATCTTTCCTCCTCCGGTCCCTTGCTATTGCCCGATCAGGCCGGAGCCGTCACGCACGAAGCGCTGGTCGCAGGCAAGACCGGGACGATATATCTGGTGAACCGCGACAACATGGGCCATTTCAGCGCCACCAGCGACAACGTTTTGCAAGCTCTCTACACCACCATCGGCGGCGCGGTTACTCCCACCGGAAACTGGGGTACTCCTGCGTACTTCAATGGCCAGATTTATATTCAAGGCGTAAAAGACGTTCTGAAGCAGTTCGGCGTTTCCACCTATCCCGCTGGAACCGCGCTGCTCTCAGGCAGCCCGCTGGCTGTCGGCGCGCAGGTGATCGGCTACCCTGGCACCACGCCCGCAATCTCCAGCAACGGCACGCAGAATGGCATTGTCTGGGTTATCGAATCCGATGGCGCTGCCTCGAGCAAAGCCGCAACCCTTTGGGCCTATGACGCGGCCGACATCGCCCACAGTATCTATAACAGCGGAGCATCGGGCAAACGCGACATCGCCGGCGCCGCTGTAAAATTCGCAACCCCAACCGTAGCCAACGGCAAGGTCTACGTAAACACGGCTGTTGAACTGGACGTCTACGGCCTGCTTCCGTGAAACACAGGTGCTTGCGGGGCCAACTTACGGGTGTTTCGTCTCCACCTGCGCAATGAGAGGACGTGCCCCGCGTCCTATCCCAGAGGTTTCTTTATTCGTGCACTTGTTCCGCCGGACTGATTCCGGCCGCAGTTCTTCGGAGGCAGTATGAAGGTCCGGTCGTCGGTCGTGATTTCTTGTTTTTCCGCGGTGTTCTGTTTTGCGCCGTTAGCACTGGCGCAGCCGACGGTTAGTCTCTCGCCCGCCAGCGTGAATTTCGGCGCAGTCGAAGCCGGGCAAACCAGTTCCGCCCATAATATCGTTCTTACCAACACCGGCAATGCCACGCTGAATATCACGTCCATTACCATTGGCGGCGCCGATCCCCAGGACTTCCATGAGACCAATAACTGTGGCTCGTCGGTGGCCGCGGGTGGGCAATGCACCATCTCTGCGACTTTCAAGCCGACTCGCAATGGCACTCGCACCGGCAACATCAGCATCGCCGACAACGCCGCCAACAGCCCGCAACTGGTCCCGCTCACCGGCGTAGCTCAGACTTCGCCCCTGGCTTTCACTCCGCAAAGCCTGTCATTTCCGAATCAACAGATCGGCAGCCCCAGCTCTTCCCAGACAGTCAACGTCGCCTACGCGGGAACGACCCCTCTTGTTATCTCCAGCCTCGGACTTTCCGGGCAGAATGCCGGCGACTTCAGTCAGACCAATACTTGCGGCACCGGACTTCCAGCCGGCGGGTCATGCACCATCACCGTCACCTTCACCCCATCCGCCGCGTGGGCGCGCTCTTCGGTCATCGTGATGAACGATAACGCGCAGGGTCTTGTCCACCTTGTCGGTGTCGCCGGCACAGGAGTGAGCGGAGGTGTTGCATCCCTTTCGCCCTCCACACTCACCTTTGCCAAGCAGAAAGAAGGCACCAAGAGCGCAGCTCAGAGCGCTACTTTGTCCAATACCGGCACGGCACCGCTGGTGATTGCATCGGTCACGGCCTCGGGCGATTATGCCCAGACCAATAACTGTCCCGCTTCGCTGGCCCCCGGCAGCTCTTGCCAGGTCAACGTTACCTTTACTCCCTCATATAGCTCTACCCGTCCCGGCTGGGTTACATTCAACCTCAGCGATCCGGCTTCGCTAGTCACTCTTACGCTCACCGGCACTGGAACTCTGCCTACGCCTGTTGCGGTGGCACCGTTTGAAACTTCGATAACCACGTCGCAGACCGTTCAGTTCACCGCGACCATCAGTGGAGTTCAGAGTTCCGCCGTCACCTGGTACGTCGACAACATCGTGGACGGAAACAGCACCGTCGGCACCATTTCCGGCGGCCTTTACACTCCGCCATCCACAGCCGGTACCCACGTCATCACTGCGGCCAATAATGCGAATCTGAAGCAGACCGCCACCGCGAACCTCGCCGTCTCCGGATACGCCGGTACGCTTACCCACCACAACGACACGTATCGCACCGGCCAGAACAATTACGAAACTGCGCTCACCACCGGCAACGTCAACAAGACGCAGTTCGGCAAGCTCTTCAGCTACCCCGTCGACGCCCAGACCTACGCCGAGCCTCTGTGGGTGCCGAATCTAACGATCAACGGAGAGCCGCACAACGTCGTCTATGTGGTTACCGAAAACGACAGTGTCTACGCTTTCGACGCCGACAATGCGACGCTCAATCCGAATCCGCTTTGGCACGACAATTTCACCAATCCGCCCAGCGTTACCCCGGTTCAGGCCACGCATGTCGAAGTCGGGCAGGACCTCAGCCCGCTGGTTGGTGCCACCTCCACTCCTGTGATCGATCCCGTGAACGGAATCGTCTACGTCGAAGCCCGCACCTACGAGACGACTCCTCCTGTGGGCCAATGCATCAATCCCAATCAGCCGCCGCCGAATAACTTCGTGCATCGCCTGCACGCGCTCAGCCTCACCACCGGCGCGGAAATGCCGGGCAGTCCGATCGTTATTTGCGCTCAAGTGCCGGGCAAGGGATATGACAGCAACGGCGGCATAATCTATTTCAACACCATGCGCCAGAACCAGCGGCCCGCGATGCTTATGGTCAACGGCACCGTCTATCTTGGATTCGGCGCGCTCGAAGATATCGATTACTACCACGGCTGGATTCTCGGCTACACCTATAACGTGAGCACCGGAACTTTCACCCAAAGCTACGTCTTCAACAACACCCCCAACGGACAAAAAGGCGGCATCTGGCAGGCAGGCGGCGGATTGCTGGCCGATTCCAGCGGAAACATTTACACGTCTCTGGGCAACGGCACTTTCGATGCCTACAAGGGCGGTTCTGACTACGGCGTCGGTTTCCTCAAACTTAACTCGTCATTGAAGCTTCTTGACTATTTCGCGCCTTTCAATCAGTACGATCTCAATCTGGAAATTATCAACTCCGATCTCGCCTCGGCAGGTCCGCTACTCATACCCGACCAGACCAGTTCCATCCCTCACCTTGCCCTCGCCTGCGGCAAGGCTGGTACGATTTATCTGCTGAATCGCGATGCCCTGGGCGAGTACAACACCACCGGCGACAATGTGGTGCAGGCTCTCTATCAGACTGTCGGCGTCAGCTCCGTTCCAACTGGAAACTGGGGCACGCCTGCTTACTTCAACAGCCAGATTTACATCCAGGGCATCGACGATCCCATGCGCCAGTACTATCTGTCTCTCTCGCCGACCCCGCTGCTTTCCGCCAGTCCCCTGGCCGTTTCGCAGGACGTTGTCGGCTATGCCAGCCCAACTCCCGTGATCTCCAGCAATGGATTGCTCAATGGAATCGTCTGGCTCGTGCAAGCTTCCGATGCCCCGCTGACCAATGGTGTCCTGCGCGCCTATGACGCGGCCAACATCGCCCACGAACTGTACAACAGCAGCCTCGCCGGCACCCGCGACAAAGCCGGCCTCGACAACAAGTTCGCCACGCCGACCGTAGCGAACGGCAAAGTCTACGTCCCCGGCTCGCAGGAACTGGACGTCTACGGATTGTTGCCGTAGTCCCGCGGGAGGAAACCGGACATCCCGCTCGGTTCCGGCGAATCTAATTGGCGGCCAGCGACAGCCTCGCGGGCCGCTTTTTTGTTGCCTCCAACCCAAGCAGTCATTGTCCTTTAATCCGGCTCCCGCCGCACCTTCGTGTCTATTGCTTAAGTAATTCAAACCAAGGATGATAAAGCTGTACCGTTGCTGCGGCGCGGCTAAGCGCGGCAACTTCCTGCTCAGATCAGGGTTATTCAAAGAAACGCATGCGCGCGTGTGCTTAACGGAGCACAAATCGCCTGGCTTGGGAGGCTGGCTTGAGAAAGTTCCCCCGCATTCTGTTTTTGGCTGTGGCTTTATCGGCATTGGCGTTCCTCGCTGCCTGCGGCGGCGGCAGCGGTACCACATCCAACATAACCACCGGCGGCGGTGGCGGCACAACTACCGGTAACTCCGCCGTGGCGCTCAATGTCTTGATCCCGCCGGGCTTGGCCGGGAATTCAGCGGTCTCCCAGTACGTGTTTAATAATTCTCAGGCACCCGTAGCGGGCGCGAGTTTTCAGGTGGAATGGAGCGCTATCGACACTGGAAGCGGCTACGACTGGAGCGTCCCCGATGGTTCTATCGGCACTTTGCCCTCGGACAAGAAGGCAAACCTTATATTCTGGGCCAACTCCGACAGCGCCGAGGAAACCTGCGCCAACGGACAATATGGGTTGCCAAACGTCGGCAACTGCGCCATCCCAGCCTATGTCTGGACGCAGCTCGGTTCTTCGAACTACACGACCTGCACTCCTTCCAACGCCAACGGCCCGCAACAGATTCCCAACTACTTTGCCGCGGCGTTTCAAACGAATTATCAAAACTTCATCGCCGCCGCCATCGCCCACTACGCCTCCAATTCCCAGGTTGGCTATATTCGCTTCGGCCTGGGCCGTGGCGGAGAAACCATCCCTGTCGGCGATTGGGATACGGCACGCGACCCGTGCGCGACCGCATTCGCAAACTGGGGCCTCACAGATTCGACAATCAGCGTGTGGGAGAACTATCTTCAGACCATGCTGAAGTTTGAAGGCAACAACAATCCCTCAAAGAAACAACTGATGGTTGGCATCACGCCCATGAACGGAAACGCTGTTCCCAAATTTGTGGCGCAAACCGCCGTACCGCTGGGTATCGGCTTCGGCAGTCAGGGCCTGGAGTCGAGCGACGTAGGCAACTGTGCCGGCTCTACCGCCGACTGGTGCGGTCTCTTTAACCAATACACAGGCCAGGTTCCACTGGAGTTGCAGACCATTGGACAAAGCTGTCCGCAAAGTCCAACCAGCTGTCCTACCGGTTCCCTCGCCACGCTTCTTCCGTTCGCCATCGCCAATCACGCCACTATCTTTGAACTTTATTACGAGGACTGGCTGACGGCCTTCGATCCCAACTATACTGGAGGATACGATTCCTTATACGCGGCAGTGTTCATCAGCGCCGCCGGTGGTCAGCAGTGAAGGTTGATGCTTAGCGAAGCACGAAGATTCGACTCGGCGGACTCGAAACCCTGAAACCTTAAAACCTTGCACCTCGAAACCTTAATGACGCGAAAATATTTTCTCGCCACGATTCTCTGCCTGGGTCTGATCCCGTGCTCCACTCACGCCCAGGACCTCACCCACTCCGTTTCCCTCGAAGTGCTTTTCCCACCCACCACTCCGCAGCAGCGCGACTATGACGCAGTGCAGACTTATCTGCTGACCAAGTCCGCGCCTGCGTTCGCCTACATTTCCGGAGCGGTCATCCGGGTCGACTGGTCCGACTTCGATCTCGGCGACACCTCCACCGGCAAGCACTCGCGCTACGATTTCAAGATTATCGACGAGGCCATCGCGCCCTGGATCGCCGCCGGCAAGACCGCGAATCTCGTGCTCCACAGCACGCCTTATGGAGGTCCGCCGTCGTGTCCCGGCAGCGGCCCCGGTTCGCACGGCCAAAGCGGAGTAGGGAATTGCGCCATGCCCGCGTGGATGTGGACGGCTCTGGGCGCGTCCAACTATGTCACCTGCGATGGCGCGCAGGCGCCCAACTTTTTCGCTGCCGCTTTTCAATCGAATTATCAAGCCGCCATCAAAGCGCTCACCGAGCACTACGCCCACAATGCCAGCGTCAGCTACATCCGCATCGGTTTAGGAAAAGGTGGAGAGATTAACCTGCCCCGCGGCTGGCAGGATCCTTCAACGCCCTGCGGCGAAGCTTACTCCAAACGCTGGGGCTATACCGTCGGCGATTCCGGCAAGTACACCTGGAACGCTTATCTCGAAAAGATGGTGAATTTCGAAGGCAGCCTGCACTCGTCGCGGCCGCTTATCGTCAGCATCACGCCGGTGCAGGCTCCCGGAGTGAATCCGCAGGAAGTCGCCGACTTTATCGCTCCTATCGCGATGAAAGCCGGCGTTGGCATTGGCAATCAGGGTCTGGGAGCGCAAGCCATGCGCAACTGCACGGGAATGCAGGCCGACTGGTGCGCCCTGTTCGAGCGCTATCAAGGCCAGGTTCCGCTGGAGTTGCAGACACTCGGACCCTCGTGTCCGGACTGTGAAGGCAGGGCGCAGCCGCAAGGTCAAGGCCCGTGGCAGGGAAGACAAGGCGGTTGGCAAGGCCGCAACTGGGGCCAGGGTCAAGGCGGCGGCCAGTGGAACGGCCAGGGTGGAGGTCAAGGACAGTGGGCAGGCCGCGGGCAGGGAGGCCAAGGCGGAGGCGCGGGTCTAGCCAGGCTCGCAGCTATGACGGGCCCGTTGCCGCCGCTGCTTCCGTTCGCTCTCAAAAATCACGCCACCATTATCGAACTCTATACCGAGGACTGGCTGATCGCCTTCGACCCGCAAAATCCCAAGAATAAAGCTTACGGCGCAGACTACTCCCACGTCATCGAACAAGCCGCAGGAACCCGCTAAACGTCGGCCAACCGCGCCGAAGTTTTCTCCGCCAACATGACGGGCCGCCCGTGCGCGCTACGGCCCGCGCCCTTCTTGCAGCGTTTTCTGGCAGTTGCTCCCGGCGGTCAGAACCTGATCGAATGCGGTTTCCTTGCGCAGGTCTTTCAGCAGAGGATCGTCGAGCAAAGCGGTATAAGCGCAGTAGTTTTGCTGGACGGCCGCCGTCAGCAGCCGCATCGCTGGTTCGTTCTGCCCGCAGTACGCCATCAGCGCGCCTACGTGGTACCACAGTTCGGGATCGGGTTCCATCATCACTGACGATTCGGCCTCGCGCACAATCTTGTCGAAATCAGGCGGGTGCTGCGGCGCCAGGCACGCGACCATCAGGTCGCGGTGGGTGAACGGCGCATTGGGAACGCTCTTCAGGCTTTCGCGCGCATCCTTCAAATCGTTTTCCGACAAGTAAACGTAAGGAGTCACCCAGTTCGACCACTCTGAGCCAACGTCGAGCTGAACGAAATCCATCGCCCGCTCCGATTTTCCCATCTCCAAAAATGCCCAGGCGCAGGAGCGGAACACATAATTCCCTGGGTCGAGCCCGCGAGCCGTGTTGCACTCCTGCGTAGCCTGCTCCAGCATGCCGGCGTAGCGCAAAACATAACTCAATGCAAAATGGGCGTCGGCGCTTTGCGGACGCCGCCGCACCAGGTCGCTGGCGGCTTCGTAGGCGCGCCCCAATTCTCCGCGCTGCACGCGGTTCACAATCAGATTGCGCGCCGCTGCCATGCGGTTCGGATCGAGGGAAATAGCACGCTCGAAGGCGTGATTGGAGCGCTGGAACATTTCTTCGCCCCCGTTGCCGTAAGCCGAGTCGAAATAATAGCGCTGGCCCAACGCTTCCCAAGCGGGCGCAAAGTTGGGATCCAGGCCCACCACATGCTCCAGCACATTAATCGCATCCTTGTTAGGCCCGGGATCGTGCGGCAACGCAAGGCTGTGCAAATATAAGTCGTACGCCTCCTGATTGCTGGGTCGCGATGCGGTCTCAACCTCTCCGCCCGCGCCGCCAAGCGCCGGCAAAAGCCCATGCTGCACCTGCGAGCTCAGTTGTTGCTGCACGCCGATCAGGTCATTGATACGACCCATAACTGTGCTCTCCCAAATGATCCGGTCGGTGGGCACATCAATCGCTTCCAGCGTCACCGAGAGTTGATCGCCCTGGCGCATAAAGTGGCCGGTGAGCAGGCGGCCCACCCGCAATTCCAGTCCGACTTTGTGCGGATCGAGATCGGGTGCGGTATATTTCCGCGTCAGCGACGAAGGCCGCACTTCCAGAGACCGCGCATAAGTCAACACGCTGGTCAATTCATCGGCCAGAGCAAAGCGCAGGTAGTCCACACTGTTATCGCCGTTCATGTTCTGCAACGGCAGGACCGCGATCGCATTGCGCTCCTCGGCGTTCACAGTTTGCCGGTGCCGGTACCACCAGCTCCCGACCGCCGCCAGCACCGTGACCAGGAGCGCCGCCATGCCGAGGAGAAGATACATGAGCAGCTTATTGCTCCTGCCAAAGGTCTTAGTGGCCACGCGCAATTTCGTCGCGTGATTGGCGGTCTTTACTGAGCCCGATTCCGTCTCCCGCTTCAACATGGTCAGATCCGACTTCATTTCCGTCGCGGTCTGATAGCGGTGAGTACGGTCTTTCTCCATTGCCTTGCCGATGATTCCTTCCAGTTCAATCGGCATCACAGGATTGATCTCAGTCGGCGGAACCGGTTTTTGGTGCAGCACCGCATCCAGCGTCATCAGGGAGTTGTTCCCGCTGAAAGGTTTTTTCCCGGTGGACATCTCATACATAACGACGCCGAAGGAAAATAGGTCGCTGCGTCCGTCGATGGCTTCGCTTCGCGCCTGCTCGGGCGACATGTATACCGCCGTCCCCGGAATCACACCCACCGCGGTCAGAGAATTATCGCCATCGTCGGTGCCTGCGTTCTGCACCAGCTTGGCCAGCCCAAAGTCCAGAACTTTTACTTGCCCGCCCGGAGTCAGGAAAATATTCGCTGGCTTGATGTCACGATGCACGATTCCTTTGGCGTGCGATGCAGCCAGCGCATCCGCCACTTGCACGCTGATGTCGAGCACCGACTCCAGGTCCATGGCATGTCCCGCGATCCGCTGTTTCAGGCTCTGGCCCTCCAGTTTCTCCATCACGATGAAGGGATGGCCGTTGTTTTCCTCGATGCCGTGAATAGTGCAGATGTTGGGATGGTTCAGCTGCGACGCCGCCCGCGCCTCGCGCTCGAACCGCTCCAGCGATTTGGGGTCGCCGGTAAGATTGTCGGGAATGAATTTGAGCGCGACGTGCCGCCCCAGTTTCAGGTCTTCCGCCTCAAAGACAATGCCCATACCACCGCCTCCAAGTTTTCCCAGGATGCGGTAATGCGACACAGTCTGACCGATCATGAAAAGCGTGAGCCTCTGCTCCGCGTAATGTTAGGCTTCGCGGTGGAATCCGGTCAACTGCGCCGCGTTCCGGGAATTGCTTTATGCGGTAAGCGCATTTCTGGCGCTGCGCCCGATGCTACAATGCACTAGATTTGGGCCATGGAGCGGTCTTTTCGGCGGGCCCGATCTCGTATTTTATGACGTTCTCTTTACGATCTCAGCGTGCTCTGCGTTAAATCGGTTTTCGCGATCCCAAGGTGAATCTTGGACATAGAAACCAAATATCCGCGAGTTTCACTGGCGATTCCCGTCTATAACGAGGAAGCCGTAGTGCCGGAGTTGCTTCGTCGAACTCGCGAAGTCCTGGACGTTATTCCCGGCGGTCCGCATGAGATCGTCCTGGCCAATGACGGCAGCTCCGACAATACGCTGGCCATCCTGGAAAATGCGGCGCAAGAGGATGACCGGCTGGTTGTGATCGCGCTCTCGCGAAATTTTGGCCACCAGACCGCGCTCACTGCGGCCCTGGACCATGTCTCGGGTGACGTTGCCATTCTGATGGATGGAGATTTGCAAGACCCTCCAGAAGCGATCCCGACATTGTTGGACGCCTATCGCCAGGGTTACGACGTGGTGTATGTGCGGCGCGTGAACCGCAAGGAGGCTTGGTGGCTGCGGCTGTGCTATCACCTCTTCTATCGGCTTATGGCTCTGCTTTCGGCCACGCAGTTGCCTCTGGATGCGGGCGATTTCGGCTTGATGTCCCGCCGCGTGATCGAGGAAATGCGCCGCATGCCGGAGCACCACCGCTATCTGCGCGGTCTGCGCACTTGGGTGGGTTTTCGCCAGATCGGAATTCCGATCGAGCGTCCGGCGCGCCAGGCAGGAAGAACGAAATATAGCCCGGTCAAGCTGCTCATGCTGGCCTTTGACGGAATTTTCGCCTTCTCCATTGTGCCTCTGCGGGCTGCCGCCATTCTCGGGCTCCTCGCGATTTTCTTGTCGGGCATGTTTTCACTGTATTCCTTGTATGCCAAGTTCTGGCTGGGCTCGCCCCAGGGCTTTACCGCAATCATTCTCGTGATTACTTTCCTCTCCGGCGTGAATCTGTTTTTTCTTGGAATCATTGGAGAGTACGTGGGGCGCGTATACGAAGAGACCAAAGCCCGGCCGCACTACGTGATAGGGAAGATCGTCGGCCGGCATGGCTCGCGTGGCGAGCCAATTCACCAAAGCGCAGCGGAGTGCGTGGATCGCTAGGGAAGCTCCGATCATCTTGGAATTTGTCATTTCGTCTCTAACGACGTGGCCTGGTGTCAAGTGATTTTTGCCGACAGCTTTCCCTTGGCGCCTTCGGTTTCGAAGAAGCGCCATTTCGCTCTCGCAGGAAGGTTTTTGCGTCTTCGACCAAAGCCCTGTGTTCTCTCAATCGTGCGGTGGACGCAAGGTCTCACCATCCATCTCTTCGGCAACTACTCCCAAAATTGCTGCTTCGAACTCCCCGCTTCTCGGGGAGGCAGGCTGCCTACTCAAGCGGTCGGCTTCTGCTTTCCGCCACGAAATGACTCAGGCTTGCCTGCACACGGCCTTGCACAGCTGCGCGTAATCCCATTCCTCGCGCAGCATCAGGTACAACCTCATGGCCAGCTTGCGCGCCACCGCCACCTTGGCCAGCGCGCGATGCTTGCGCACCGCCAGCCGCCGATAAAAGCGGCCCAACTCGGCGTCGTAGCGCGCCGCCGTCTGTCCCGCCTCCACCAGCAAAAAACGCAGAAACGGACTGCCCTGCTTGCTGATGCCTCCCAACTGCTGCCGCCCGCCGCTGGAATGCTCGCTGGGAATCAGGCCAAAATAGCTGCCCACCTGGCGCGCATTCGCGAAGCGTTTCGCCGGCCCCAGCGTCAGCACCATGGCCAGCGCCGTCACTGGACCCACTCCCGGATGCGTCATCAACCGCACCGCCGCCGGCCGCCGCTTCACTTCTTCTTCCACTTGCCGGTTCAGCGCCGCGATCTCCGCTTCCTGCTGCTCCAGCGCGGCCAGCAACCGTTGCCTGCGCAGCGCTGCGTAGGGCAGCAACTCCAGCTTCTCCAACTCCGCCCGGCCCGCTGCCGTCCACAGCTTGCGCTTCTTTTGCACGCCCTGGCTGAGCATCAGCGCCTGCAGCTGATTCTTGATGCGCGTCCGTGCCTGCACCTGCTTGTGCCGATGCACCAGCAACTGCCGCACGTCCCGCTCCTCCACACTCGGCACCCAGATCCGCGGAAACCGCTCTTCTCTCAGCAACCGCAACAACAGCTCCGCGTCTCGCCGATCCGTCTTTTGCTTGCGCACTTCCGACGCCCGGATCCGCGCCGCATCCCCAATCCACAACTCCATGCCCAACTCCTGCAGCAAACGCTCAAACCAGGGATAATGCCCGCAACCCTCCATCCCCACCCGCACCGCTTGCCCGCGCAGCGACCCATAAAACTGCTCCGCTTCCTCGCGGTGCCACAAACGCCGCTCGGAAATTTCTCCTGTCGAATTGTCAAAGATCGCGACCTGCTGAAACCCAGGATGAAAATCACAGCCTATAATCAGCATGACGTTGGCTCCTTTGTCGAGCCTTGGCCGTTTCGCAACCACCAACTTACTCTACGATCGAGCCAACGTCGTTATGCAATCAAGCCGAGTCGGAGCGAAGCGATGCGCAGCGGAGAAACCTGCTGTCCTCTTCGCCCTGGATCGAAGGCGGCGGCTGCCCCGTCCTTGTCTCTCCGTCCTGTGGAGAGACAAGGCGGGGATTTTGACCTTGCCGACACCACCCCGCCGTGGCTGCCCCATCTTTGCGCGTTCTTTGCGCAAAGGTGGGACGCACACCGCTGGTGCCATGGTCGCTTGTTCCAATCCCGCTCAACCGCCGCCCGGCAACGTAAGCCACGCCGTCTTCGCCACCCTCATCAACGCCAGCCTCAACACCGTAGAAAGCTGGGAGCAAGGCGCCCGCCGCCCCCGCGAAGCCACTCTAAAACTCCTCACCATCGCCCACGTCCACCCCGAAATCCTCCTCCCCCGCAGCCCCGGAGGAGCGGCATAAAATAGCCCAGAGCCTGCCCTGAGCGGAGCCGAAGGGACGGAAGTCCTGGGAAAGCCCGAAGAAAATAGAACCGAGTCCCGGCAAGGAGGGCACCTCGCAAAGGACTAGCCATCTGCTCAGCGTGCTATAGAATCCGCAGGTAACGATCCCTAGGAACAACTTAAAAGGAGGATCATGCGCAAACTAGCAGTGTGTCTGTGCGTGGTAATTTCGGTGGCTACAGTTGCGGCTAGGAACCGTAAGGACTCCCTCCCGCGCCCTTGCCCACAGTCGTGGTAAACGCCAAGAAGATATTCCTCACCAATGGAGGAGGCAGCAATCTCGCCTACGACAGCTTTTATTCGGAGATGAAACAGTGGGGAAAGTACGAAATCGTCGGATCACCCGCGGAGGCCGACCTGATCGTCGAACTCGCCTACAGGGAAGAGCACGACGGCACGCGCGTCTGGAGTTCAACCAACACCTATGATGGAACAACTCATGTTCATAGCGCCCAGATCGTCGACCCACAGCTCACGCTGACAATCTTCGACGCCAAGACCAAGAACTCGCTATGGTCAGAAGTGGACCACCGTAGATTGGCACGCAGAGAGAAGAACCGGGAAAAGGAAACGATCAACTCAGCCGACCGCCTCGTCGAGGATTTGAAAGCAAGAGTCGGGATTCCTCAATAACGAACCAACCGACATCTCGATCTTAACTACGGAAATCCCAAGGGAAGCCGAGTGCCCTGCTCCTCCCGACCGAGACGAGTGATTAGTAATGCACCAAACTGGTGTAAAATGGTGCCACAATGCCAATACCGAAGCGGGCCAGAAGGCAACCCGTCGCAAAGCAAATCCGACGAAGCGTCACCCTGCCTCCAAGAATCGCGAAACAAGTCGAAATCCTGGCCAAACAGCGTGACCTCAGCGATAACCGGGTCCTCGTAGAACTCATCGAACAGGGAATCGAAGCCCAGCAACAAAAAGAAAAGGCATTCTTCCAACTAGCCGAGCGATTCCGGGCCGCTAGCGAGCCCGGCCAGGTGAAGCAGCTTGGCGACGAACTGGGCCGCTTCGTCTTCGGGGAATAAGTCGGTGCAACGGTGCCCCAGATCGAAACTTGGTCCCGACTGCCAGCCGCCGTCCGCGACCACTTGGTCGAGCGCATGCACGATCGAAATGTCAGTCTCGGCGACCTGAATGAACTTCGATGCTGGATGGAGTCGAAACCTAATGTCCCAGAGAGGGCATGGTTCAAAGATTTTGGCTCATTCAAGATTTGTGGAGAGGGAAAATTTCCCAAAACCTTTCTCCTGCGCAATCAAAAGCTCTAACCGGAAAGAGGGCGTCCAATGCCCGAAGCCTTGTTCTTTACGCCCCTCAACCCACCGTGTTACTCTATAAACGTCACAAAGACAATCGATTAAAAGACAGGAGTGCATCAGGTTAGTGCTAGCCAGAGAGCAAAAAAAGTCCCTCATTGACCAGTACGGCACGCATACTACGGACACCGGCAGCCCCGAGGTCCAGATTGCCTTACTCAGCGAACGTATCGGCCAGTTGACGGAGCACTTCAAGACGCACCAGAAAGATCACGGCTCGCGCCGTGGCCTTCTCATGCTGGTCAGCAAGCGGCGTCGCTTGCTCGACTACCTTAAGAAATACGATTCCGAGAGCTACAAAACGTTGATCGGAAAACTCGGCATCCGCAAGTAGCAAACTTGACTGGGTGCCCCATCTTTGCGCGTTCTGTGCGCAAAGGTGGGAGGCAGGATGCAAAGCGCAACCGCGTCCTCCGCGCTCCGGATATTTCTGAAAATTTCCGTCTGCGAACAGACGGTTCAGCATCGAGGAAGCTTCCACACGTGCATCTTCTAGAGCAACCCTCACAGACATCCGCTTACAAAAGCGGAAGGGAAGGCTACGACTTTCACAGGCCACCTGCAAACTCACGAATGCATGGGCTGACGATGTATGGATCGCCGTGGAAGAGCGGCCCTTTAGGGCCGCGTAAGCTTCAAGAAAACGGCGTGGGCTTTAGCCCCTGTGGGTCGCTTTTTTCCAACCATTATCTCTGCCTCGCACTCGACCGTGCACCATCCCAAAGGAAAATGAATCATGAAACCAGAACCTAGCAGTATCACCGTCGACCTCGCCGGCGGCAAACAAATCTCTTTCGAAACCGGAAAACTCGCCAAGCAGGCCGGAGGCGCCGCCGTCGTCCGCCTCGGCGATAACGTCGTCCTCGCCACCGCCACCGCCAATGCCGATCCCCGCGAAGGCATCGACTTTTTCCCCCTCACCGTCGACTACCGCGAATACACCTACGCTGGCGGACGTTTCCCCGGCGGCTTTATCAAGCGCGAAGGCCGCATGAGCGAACGCGAAGTGCTCACCAGCCGCCAGATCGATCGCCCCGTCCGGCCAATGTTCGCCGAAGGCTTCAAGTGCGAGACGCAAGTCATCGCCTTCGTCCTCTCCGCCGACACCGATAACGATCCCGATGTCTGCGGCATCAACGCCGCATCCGCCGCGCTAACTCTTTCCGACATTCCGTTCCTCGGGCCCATCGGCGCGGTGCGTGTGGGCCTGGTCAACGGCCAGTTCATCGTGAATCCCACCTACACCGAAATGCGCGAGAGCTTGCTGAACATCATGGTCGTCGGCTCCGCCGAAGCCATCGTGATGATCGAATCCGGCGCCAAAGAAGTCAAAGAAGAAACCGTCGTCGACGCGATCGAGTTTGGTCACGCCGAAATTAAAAAGATCTGCGCCGGAATTAAAGACCTGCAAGCGAAAGCTGGAAAGCAGAAGCGCACAGTCGAGCCGCCGCAATTCGATGATGGGTATTACAACGATCTGAAAAAGAAAGTCGGAGCCGACCTCGCCGAAGCGCTGGACACGCAGAAGCATCCGAAAGCGGAAAGCTACACGCTGGCCAAAGAAATAAAGAAGAAGCTGCAAGCCGAAATTCCAGAAGACGACAAACCCGCGCTGGATAAGCTCAAGAAATACTACGAAGTCCTTCGCGAACGGATATTCCGCGAGCAGGTCATCGAAAACAAACGCCGCCCCGACGCCCGCGCCTTCGACGAAGTCCGCCCCATCTGGATCGAAGCCGGAATTTTACCGCGCACCCACGGCAGCGCAATCTTCACCCGCGGCGAAACTCAAGCCCTAGTCACCGCGACTCTCGGCACCAGCGACGACATGCAGCGCCTCGAAGGCTTCGAAGGCGAAGCCAAAAAACGCTTCATGCTACATTACAATTTCCCTCCTTTCTCTGTAGGGGAAGTAGGGTTTATGCGCGGGGCGGGACGGCGCGAGATTGGGCATGGTGCGCTCGCGGAGCGAGCGCTGTCAGCGGTGCTGCCGGCGGAAGATCAGTGGCCTTATGCGATGCGCGTGGTTTCGGACATTTTGGAATCGAACGGGTCGTCGTCGATGGCGACGGTGTGCGGGGCGTCGTTGTCGCTGATGGATGCGGGCGTGCCTTTGAAGGCGCCGGTGGCCGGTGTTGCAATGGGTCTCGTTAAAGAAGGCGAAAACTACGCCATTCTTACCGACATCGCGGGCGCGGAAGATCATTACGGCGACATGGATTTTAAGGTTGCCGGGACGAAGGATGGAATCACCGCGTTGCAGATGGATATTAAAGTCGCGGGGATTACGCCACAGATCATGCGCGAGGCCCTGGCGCAGGCGCAGCGCGGTCGAATGCATATTCTTGGCAAGATGGAAGAAGTGATCTCTGCCGGGCGGGAGAAGATTTCCGATTACGCTCCGCGCTTCTACACGGTGCAGATTCCGGTCGACAAGATTCGTGATCTGATCGGGCCGGGCGGAAAGATGATTCGCTCGATCGTCGAGCAAACTGGGGTCAAGATCGACGTGGAAGATTCCGGGCTGGTGAAAGTGGCGTCGAGCGATCAGGCTTCGGCGGCGAAGGCGCTGCAGATTATCGGCGACATTACGGCGACTGCCGAGGTTGGAAAGACTTATCTTGGCAAGGTGACGCGCCTGGCGGATTTCGGCGCGTTCGTCGAAATTTTGCCGGGGACCGATGGCCTGCTTCACATCAGCGAAGTGGCGGAGCATCGCATTGCGGATGTGCGCGACGAGTTGAAGGAGGGCGATCAAGTGCTGGTGAAAGTGCTGGCGGTGGAAGGCAACCGTATCCGTCTCTCGCGCAAGGCGATTCTGAAAGAGCAGAGAGCAAAGATGGGCGGCGGCGCTCCACCGACCGACGCGCCAGAGGGTGTTGCGCCGGAAACTTCATCGGCTCCGACAGGAACCGTTGTCATCGAAGGCGGCGGAGATTTTCCTGACGAGGCCGCCAGCGAACCAAACTTTAATCGCGAAGGCGGAGCGCCACCGATGGGAGATCGTCCGCGAGGAGATCGTCCGCATGGCGGTGGAGGCGGGCGCGGTGGACGGCACGGCGGCGGTGGTGGAGGCAGGGGACGCGGCGGGCGCGGCGGCGGAAGGAATGGACGCGGCGGCCCGGGCGGTGGAGGCAGGCACTAAGAGGCCGTTCGCCGCGGATTTTCGCGGATCGCACCGATAGATCAAATACCCAAAAATTAAGGTCACGGCTTCGGTCGTGGCCTTTTCGTTTTTAAATCAGAAAATCAAACGCGCTGTAAAAGTGTGGTCCAAATCGGAGACGGCTTTCTGTTCGTGTGCTTGCTCTTCATTCAGGGCTCGGCGACGGCACGCAGTCCGGTCATGGAGTCGACCTGGATGCGGAAGTAGAGTGGAGGGATCAGGTCGCTTTCGGACTTCAGGCGTCGCTCTGCGAAGGCGTTTTGTCCCCACTGGTTGTGATTGGCCAATAGCTTGTGTGCGTGTTCGCGCTCGTCGGTGAATTGCGGCTCAGGTAATTCCTGGTAGCGGCCGTTGGCGATCACGCTGGTCCACATCGACTGGTCGGCAGTTGGGCCAGCTTGGGTTTCGCCGACTTCGACGCAGACTTTGGGGTTAACGCGCATCCATTTGATTTTTTGGCCAAACGTTGAAATCACGTAAATGAATAGCCCTGCGGCAGAAGATTCAAAGGCGAAGGTGATGGGCACGACGTAGGGCTGGTCATTCAGTGAGCAGCCGAGCCGACCAAGCGAAGCTTTGGCCAGAAAGGCGGCACAATCTGCATCGGTCATTTCCTTGATTACCATGGGAAGCGTTTCCATTATATCGGACTGGCATTTTCTTCGTGGTTCACACTCGAGTGCAGGCTTCGAAAGAACGCGGGCTACGGTTTGGCGGTGACTGGTGAATAAGAATCCCTCTGTCCTCGCACGAAACGCCAGAACAGAGGGGAGACACTTTTTGCAACCGTGCCGATTAGTTTGGCATTAATACCGAGTCGATGACCTGAATCACCCCGTTCGATTGGAACACATTGGGGATGGTCACCATGGCGGTGCCACCTTTTTCATCGGTGAGCATGAGGTGTTTGCCATCCTGCAGCGAGATCCAAAGTTTGCCGCCTTCCACCGTGGTCAGTTCGGCTCTGCCGTTGCCTTCTTTGATTTGCTTTTTAAGATCTTGCGCGCTGAGGCGTCCGGCGACAACGTGGTAGGTGAGAATTTTGGTTAGCGTGGTCTTGTTCTCGGGCTTGACCAGCATCTCGGCGGTGCCGGCAGGCAGCTTGGCAAAGGCTTCATTGGTGGGAGCGAAGACGGTGAATGGGCCAGGCCCTTCGAGAGTATTCACGAGGCCGGCAGTTTTGACGGCGGCGACGAGCGTAGTATGGTCTGGAGAATTTACCGCGTTCTCGATGATGTTCTTGGTCGGATACATTTCCTGACCTCCAACTTTCGGGTTGTCGGCGGCGAAAAGGGAAGTGACGGCCAGAGCGACGAACGCGAGCATGGTTACGTTCTTGTGCTTCATGGTTGCGTATCCTCTCATTTGAATTTTGTGTACCGATGGAGATACGCTGCAGCGGGTGGAATGGATTGTTTTGCAAATGTGACTAAAGGCTAGTTGTTATTTCCGCAGTCATCAATGCCTCGCATCATAGCTGACAGTATTTTCCTTGACGACAAGGCAAACTAGCGTCCATGAGCAATGGGAAAAAGAAAAAGGGCGAATCCACTGGCAAGGGATTCGCCGTTTGATTTTTTGCTGGCGTACCTACTGCGGGCAGGGGCACAGCCCGTAGACATTCAGTTCCGTCTGAGTGCCTACGTACACCTTGCCGTTGACGACCATTGGAGGCTGGAACTTAACGGCCGGTCCAGCAAGATCTCGGCTGGAATTCATGCTGCTGTTATAGAGCTCGGTGTGAAGGTTGGTTGCCTGATACGCGTGCAGGATGGCGTTGTTGGTGGCTTCCTCACTCCATAGCACGACCGGACGATCGATGGTCCAGACGATGCCGTTCTTCGTTCCCGCGGCGGAAATTACCGGCGTAGCCCCGGCTAAGTATGCGGTGGGGCTTTTGGAGACGGATTGCACGGGGCTGAACAATCCATTTTTCAACTGGAACTCACGGAAGTAGTCGCCCGCGGAAGTGGAAAGCACGCCTCCAAGGTAAATGTTGTTTGTGGTTCCCGTGCTGAAATAGCCGGCGGAGCTGTAATAACCCTTGGCCGCCGTGCCAGCGATGCTTTGCACGCCACCACCGAGTCCGCCCATGTTATCGGCGTTGACCAGATAGATGGGATTAGCGGAATCGCAAAGCGGAACGTCGCCCTTGCCCGCTATGACGATGAGGTTAGGCACAGAACCGGGTTGCGACGGCAGAAGAACCGGTGTGCCGGAGCCGAGGTCGATGTCGTTGGTCTGGCGGCAGTTCTCGTCTGGAGGAGTGAAGTAATCCATCACTTGCAACAGGTAGCCGCCGGTTCCGTTCGACACCAGGTTCAGCTTGACAATGCTATCGCCGTAGTTATTGCCGCCCACGTTCACATCGAATGTGCCATCGCCGACCGGAACATATACGTTGCTGTTGGCATCACCGCTGATGCCAGCCCAGATGCCACCGCCACCGGTTGTGTCGCTAGGATGGGGGGTGAACATGAAATCGGCGAGACGGCTCAGGTTAACCGGGTTATAAGCCAGCACCATGCCCTGGCCCGCGAAGCCAATGTACAGCACGCCTTGCGGGAAGCCAGCGGTTGGCTCCAGCATCAAGCCCGGACGTTGACCGTCGAGCAGCGGGTCGAAGACTCCGGTCGTAAACTGGCAGCCCTCGCCAGTGTGCGCGTAATCGCCGCAAATGGTGGCTGGGCTGCCGGGCTTCTCCAGACCCGTGCGGATGTCCAGCGCGTGCAGACGCTCATAATAGTAAGGGTTCGATTGTCCGCTAACGATCTCCTTGGTGCGGGCCACCACATAAATTGTATTGGTCATACGATCGATGACCGGAGTACCCGTGATGCCCACAACCGGATAAATGGTGCAGGCGCTGTGATTGTCGAGACACGGGTAGGCGATGACATTGGGCGGATTCAGCAGACTGGTATGCCACAACGGATTGGGATTTAGCGTAGCGTTATCGGCGTCGAAGGCATAAATGCTGTCGTTCTCCGTCGCAATGAAAACCACATTGTGCGTACCCTGGCCGGTGACCGCGAGTTGCGAGACATAGAGAGGTTGCGCATAAATGTTGCCGTCGACGGGATAGGAGAAGATCTTGCCGAAATTTGCGACGTTGACGTTGGCAGGGGTCAGAATCGTCTCATGCACATTCTGGCCAAGGCGGCTGTTGCCGTATTGCCACGTCAGCACGTTAATGATTGCCGTTGTAGGCTGCGCGGCAAACGCATAAACCACTACGCCAGCTAGGGCGAAGAAAGAAATAAGCGCAATACGCTTCATAGATAAACTCCTCCAGGCTCGGTCTTGTGACTTCCGTTGTATTGCGGATCCGTCTTGGAATCCACTTCTATTTAATCTCCAGTACCGGCTAGCGGGACGCTTTGCGGGCTGCCGCCCCCGGTATCCAATAGTGTGACGTCGGCGTTCAACGCGCCCTTCAGTTGGGGAGTGAAGACTACGGTAATCGTGCAGCTTGCCTTCGACGCCAGAGTCGACGGGCTGATGGGACAATTACTGGTTTCGGAAAAGCTGGTTACACGGGAACCGGTAATCGAGATCTTAGTGATAGCGACCGAGCTTGGCCCCACATTGCTCACGGTAATAATCTGTGGCGGAGCCGATGTTCCCTTAGTCTCGGTGCCGAAATTCAGGCTGGTGGGAGAAAAGCTCATTACCGTGCCGGTACCGGTAAGAGCAGTCTGCGGGCTGTTAGGAGCGCTGTCTGTTACGTTCACGACGCCTGTCTGCGTCCCGGACAGGGTCGGTGTGAAAACTACGTTGATGGTGCAACTGGCATTCGCGATCAAACTGGCAGGGCAATTATTGGTTTGGGAGTAAGGTCCGGTCGTTGCAATGCTGGTAATGCTTATGGCAGCCGTCCCGGTATTGGTGAGTGTTGCCGGTTGAGACGTGCTGCTCGTGCCTACGACTTGCGTGAGGAAGGTCATGGTTGCGGGCGTAAGAGTTACCGAACTGGAGCTGCCAACGCCGGTGAGAGTTACGCTTTGCGGACTATTGAGAGCACTGTCGGTAATGCTCAGCGTCGCCGTGCGAGTGCCAGCGCTCGCGGCAGTTAATGTAACGCCGATGCTGCAGGAAGCTCCAAAGGCCAGCGAAGAACCGCAAGTGTTGGAGCTTATAGCGTAGTCGGAAGCATCAGTTCCGCTGAGCGCCGCGCCACTGATGCTGAGCGAACTGGGTCCGCTATTAGTCAAAGTTGCGGTAAGCGGCGAAGACGTAACGCCGATTGCCTGGCTTCCGAAATTCAAGGCGAGAGGCCAGACCTGATCACCCGGCGCGAATTTGAACACTACAGCGTTAGTTGTGCCGCGCAGAGTTGCCTGGAACGCTCCGGGAGTGAAAGGGAAGTTAGTGGAATAAGTGCGTCCGATAATGTAGGAGTTACCGCTCTTGTCCACGGCGAGTACGAACGCCACGTCCACAGCGTTGCCGCCGAGGTACGTCGAATAAAGTAGTGACGTGCCAGTGGGATTCACAATCGAGTAAATAGTGTCGTAACTGCCCGCGTTCTTCGTCTGGAATGCCCCCTTGGTGACGGGAAAGTTGAGAGAGCTGGAACGTCCCGCTATGTAGGCATTATTGGAAGAATCGAGACCGATACTAAAGCCCACATCGTCGCCACTCCCGCCAAGGTAGGATGAATAAACTGGAGCCGAACCAGTGGAATTCAGTTTGGTGATGAAAGCGTCCCCGCCAGCGGAAGTGCAGTCGCCGCCAAATTTCGATTGAAACACTCCTTGAGTTACAGGAAAATCATTGGCGCAAGTGTATCCGGTAATGTAGGCGGCCTCATTGGAATCAACCGCGATCGAGTTGCCGGCTGATGTGCCGGTGGTTCCACCCAGATAAGTCGAATAGATCAGTGCTGTGCCGCCAACATTCAGCTTGGTCACAAAAGCGCTGCCATTCACCGTAGTCGATGTCTGGAATGCGCCGGTTGTGACGGGGAAGTCCGTTGAGTAAGTGTATCCGGTCACCAAAGCATTGTTATTGGCATCGAGGGCGATGCCGAAGCCCACATCCTGCCCGCTTCCACCGAGGTATGTGGAATAGACCGGGGCGGTCCCGGTAGAGTTCATCTCGGTGACAAAAACGTCGCTCGCACCGCCGGCATTGGTGGTTTGATAGGCGCCGGTAGTGACGGGAAAATCGACCGAGGTAGTCCAGCCTACGATGTAGGCATTGTTGGAAGAATCGAGGGTCACGCCAAACGCGCGATTGTCACCACTGCCTCCCAAGAATGTGGAATAGGCGAGGGAGCTTCCGCTCGGTGACAGCTTGGTTATGAAAACAGCTGGGTAAAGGGAACAACTGATGCAGGTCGTTTGAAACGCTCCCGACGTGACCGGGAAGTTAGCGGAGCCGGTGTTGCCGATCTCATAAGCAGCGCCGGTCGAATCGACGGCGATACCGAAGGGATAGTCGGTGCCGCTGCCGCCGACGTAGGTAGAGTAAACCAAGGCCGTGCCGGTAGGGTTCAGCTTGGTGACAAACGTATCAATGCCGCCGGCATTCTTTTTCTGATAAGGATTCTTGGTGGGGAAGTTGGTTGAACTGGTAAATCCAGTTACATAGCAATTACCGGCGGAATCGATCGCTACGCCGAATGCGCCGTCGGTGCCCGTTCCGCCAAGATAGGTCGAGTAGCTGAGTGCGGGATCGATAACCAGCGGCTTATTACGATCGTAAGCCCCGAGTTCGAACCCGACACGACTACCGCCTTTCAGAACCCAGCGTCCATTGATGGCGTTTGTTGCCTGGACCGCATATGGTTCGCCGCCGATTGCGTGGCGGTTCGAAGACTGATTCGTCTGATAGACGACGGGTTTGTGAAACCGTACTTCGCCGCCATTGGTGGCAACCAGGAGATCGCCATTCGCGGCAATGCGCGGACTAGAATGAGCAGCGGACCTCCGAATTGCTCGATCATCGTCGGATGATACATCGAGCGTGATTGTGTGCGGGTCCGCACCGGGGGCGACCACAAAGTCATATTCCAGCTGTTGCTGGTTGCCGTAGTAAACCAAGTCCACGCCGGGGTAAGCGTCTTTGTAACGCACTTGCGAATAATTCGGGACGTCGGTACGCCATTGGCTGGGATCATTGCCAACGAAGTAATTGCTTTTGCCTTCCTGCTTTCCAGCACCTGAGGCCAGTGCCGAGGGATTCGCGCCGACCAACCTCATGCGGAGAACCGCAGATTTATCCTGGCCGTGCTTGGCGTTCCGAAATGCTGCGGGGTTCATGCCGAGGCTGCGGGCATCGGCGACTTTTACCCCGCTGCGGCGCAGGCTCAGGACCGCTTCATCCTTGGTCAGGAACAGCGTATACCCACGGCCGCGAGACAGAAATTGCACCTGCTTGTCGCTCTGACCCCGATTTGCCTCAAAGCTAAGGGGTAGCTTGCCGTAGTTTTCTGCCACATGCTCGCGAAACTGTTTCGGCGCCTGACTTTGCGGAAACTGGTTGTGCAGGGATTGGGTTTGCAAGGACTGGCTTACCGGCTGTCCGGACATCGATAACGAAGGCGCGATCGTATGCTGCACTGAGGCGCGATGTTGCCTTTTGTGTCCGAAAACCAGGGTTATACATAGTGCGCAAGTTAGCGTTGCACACAAGACGAGGGGAAGTCGGCGAAGGCTGGGCATGGGAGATTCAATCACCTGTAAAAAGTCGTTCAAAGTTTTGCAAATCGTTCCTTACATCACATCTGCATAAGGCGAGCCGGACAGTTGCGTAACTACGGTGCAACTCCTGTACCTGTTACCGCAAAAGATTCCGATCCTGTGGCCCAACTCGTAGTCACTGAGACCGCCCCACCAATATTTCCTGCTTTGGTAGGAGTGAAATAAACCACCAAGTTGCAGAATGGCAGCAGCAGCGGCGGCACCTGGCCGTTGACGCTGCAAGGCTGCGTACCGCCCGGCACTGCGGTGTAATCACCGCTGGCCGACCAGCCATAAACGGTCATGTTCGTGTTTTCGAAATTCCAGACTTTTACGATCTGGCCAGGACTGGTGGTGCCGACAGCTTGCGGAGCGAACTTCATGCTGGCGGGGCTGAAACTGGATGCGATGTTTCCCAGGCCCTCGAGATCGTAGATCACTGGGTTGCTGGAGCCGGTAGCGATGGAAATCGAACCATTGAAATATCCCAGGATGCTGGGGGTAAAGACGACGGCGAATTGGCAAGACTTTCCCGCAGCCAGAGTGCCGCCGCAGGGAGTCTTGCCGGTTCCTGAAACCGTCCAGTCGGTGCTCGCGGTGAGCGCGAGCGTAAGCGATCCCGTAGTCGTATTAGTGGCCGTCACGGTCTTAGGCAGGCTGGAAAAACCGAGTGCCGGACTGTCGAACAACAAGCTGACCGGGCTGAAAGACAAAGGCAGAGCCGAACCACCCGTTCCAGTGCCGCTGAGGCTGGTGATTTGCGGCATGAAGCCCGAGCCGCTGACGATGAAAGACCCGTTGATGGCACCGCTCTGAGTCGGAGTCAAAGTGACGGAGACCGTACATTTCGCAAGGCCAGCCAGAGTGCCGTTACAAGGCGCGGTTCCCGAACCTACGGCGCTGTAATTGCCGGTAGCTGAAAAGCTATAAGTCGCAGCGGTGCTGGCCTGGTTAATCACAGTCACACTTTGCGCAGCGCTGGACTTACCGACCGCAGTTGCGGCGAAGGTCAAAGATACGGGAGATACAGCCATTGGAAACTGCCCCGTGCCCGTGATAGGAACGACCAGGTCTCCTCCAGTTACACTTCCTGCAATCGTGAGCGCTCCGCTTATGGCGCCGGGAAAGCTGGGCGAGAAAGTAACAGTGATAGTGCAAGTTCCCTGCGACGATAGCGTAGAGCCACAGGTCGTGGTCATCGGGTAATCGGCGCTGGTAGTGATGCCGCCGATATTTAGAGCGAGATTGCCCTTGTTCGTGAGCGTTACAACTTGCGAAGAACTGCTGCTACCCACTTGCATGTTGCCGAATGCTAACTTTGTCGGAGAGGGACTCATCACGGCGGCGGGACTCTGATTGATGAGGGCGCTTACGTCGCCGCCTCCCGAGTTGGCGACGAGTAAATCGTACTTGCCACCGCTATCCAGTACGGCGGCTGCGGCGACCGGATTCACCCCGACCTTGTAGTTCACCGCACCCTGAAACGTTCCGTTGCCGATACCTTGCAGCACGCCGACAGCGTTTGATCCGGTCTCGGCAACAATTAGATCGAGAATGCCATTGGAGTTAATGTCGGCGGCGGTGACCCCTTGGGGAGCGCTGTTGGGAATCGTATAGGTGGCAGCGGCCTGGAAGGTGCCGTCGCCGTTGCCCAGTAGAACACTCACGCTGCTGTCGGTTTTGTTAGTGACGAGAATGTCGGGATAAATGTGGCCGCTGGTCAAAGCCAGGGCGATGGCAGAAGGTCCGTTACCAACAGTGTAAGTGGTAGGAGCGTCGAAGGTGCCATCGCCCTTGCCGAGCAGAACGCTGACGTTATTGCTGCCGCTGTTGGCGACGACTACATCCATGAAGCCATCGTTGTTCACGTCGCCGACCGCGACCGCGGACGGAACCGTGCCGGCGGGATAGTTCACCGCCGGATTGAAAGTGCCGGTCTTGGTGTTGAGAAGAATACTAATGTCGTTGCCCGTGGTGTTGGCAGTTACTAAGTCGGGATAACCGTCGCCGTTGAAATCGGCCGAGGCAACTGCGACCGGTCCGGCGTCGGTGGAGTAAGTCGACGGAGTACTGAAGGTGCCATTGCCGTTGCCGAGGACGACCGAGACGGAATTGCTAGCCTGCTGCGTGACGGCGAAGCCGAGGTCTTTGGTGTTGTCGGTGAAGTAGTTGGCCGCGATCGACGAAATAGGGCTGGAGAATCCGGCGATGGAATTCGCCAGAGTGAAAACGCTTTTGCCGTTTCCTGTAAACAGGTTGACCTCTGGATTGCCGACGCTGACAGCGGCAACCAGGAAGTCAGCATTGCCGTCGCCGTTAAAGTCGCCGACCGCCAGAGCGTTCGCCGTCGAACCCGTAATGTAATTGTCAACGTCGGTGAAAGTTCCGGTGCCGGTGCCCAGAATCACGGCGACATCGTTGTCAGCGCTGTTGGCGACCACGACATCGAGTTTCTTATCATTGTTGAAATCACCGACCGCGATGGCGTCGGGCTTGGTGCCACTCAAATAGCTGAGCGGAGTCGGAGACAAGGCCCCATTGTTGTTGCTGTAGATTTCGAACGAGTTGGTAGTGTAGTCCGCCACCACCAGGGAAGGATTGGTTCCGGTGCCATAGACGCCGGCCGCAATTGATTGCGGCTGCTGCGAAGTGGCGACGAGGGAAGTGAATGTGAAAACGCCCGAGCCGTTGTTGAGCAGCGTGGAGACGGTTGCGCTCGAACCTGCAATGGCGAGATCGGGGATGTTATCTCCGTTCAGGTCGATCGCCACCAACGAGACTGGGGACGCTGCGGTGCAAGCTCCAGATGCGTTGGCCACGCAGTAGTTCACTGCGGCGCTAAAACTGCCGGCGCCGTTGTTCATCAGGATGCTGACATTGTTGCTGCCCTGGTTGGTGATGGCGAGATCGTTGGAACCGTTGCCGAAGTCGGCGATGACGACATCGGAAGGAGTGGTCCCGGTGGCGTAGGTTCCGCCGGTGGTGAATGTGCCGGAGCCGCTATTGAATAGAACCGTGACCGTGTTGTCGGCGGAGTTGGTGACGGCGATGTCGGGAGAACCGTCGCCGTTGAGATCGGCGACTGCGACGGCGCTGGGCGAATCGCCGACTTTGTACACCACTGCAGCGTGGAACGTTCCGGTGCCGGTGTTGATGAACACGGAGACACTCTTGGTGCCGATGTCGGCGACGATGAGATCAGGCTTGCCGTCGCCGTTAACGTCGGCGGCGACGATGGAAGTGGGATCGGGGCCGCCGGTGCCGGCGGAATAATTCACCGCCTTGGCGAACGTGCCGTTGCCGTTGCCAAACAGCACGCTGATGTCGTTGCTGCTGCGATTGGCAGTGGCGATGTCCAGATTGCCGTCACCGTTGAAGTCGGCGACGGCAATGGAGATGGGAGCGAGATGCGCGGCGAAGGTTGAAGGGCCCTTGAAGGCCGCAGCCCAGACGAGTTGTTGCAGCAGCATGAGGGAAACAAAAGCCACCGCAGCGTGGCGCAGAGATACGCGTCGCATTGAAACTCCTCCGGACAGGCTATAAACCAAGGTTGGGGGAACTGGACAAAAAGGGCGCTTTAGAGACGCAAGCTCTCAAAACGCAGTAATCTGTCGCCGAGTATAGCCGAGTTGCACAATGATGGGAATGTGGAAGAAAGACTCTATCGTTACCTTTGTCCGAGTGTGCAAGTTCCTGCAAGCTCAGACGCTCTACCGAGCGCGAACCCGACAATTATTGGTTCTCAACAATAAGCGGTTTCAGTCCGACTGGCACAGTGCCATTGGTAATCATTACTTGATTACCCGCCGTGTCACGCGCCTGGGTGACCCAGGACGGAACCGGCTGAGCGGAGGTCGTGCAGGTTCCGTTGTTGCAGGTTTGTGAGTCGTCCCAGATGATCTCGGCTTGGTAGTTTGCCGCGCCAGTTAGGCCGCAGGTCCAGACAGTGCCGCTTTGCGCGCAGGGAGCGGGAAGCCGGCCGAGCAGCCAGTTATAGACCTGGTTGTAGGCGATGCCTGCGGTGTCGGGAGTCTGGCTTGCGGTTTCAATGTTGCCCGCAACCCCAGGAGCGCCCCAGGTAAACCACGAAACCCACTGCAACTGGTCGGAATTGAAAAGGCCGCCCTGCAGCGAGTAGAACTGCGCCAGCCACGCCGCGCGCTGATCGGGGTCAGTGATGTTGGCAGATTCAAATCCACCTTCGGTATCGAGCAAAGGAATGATAGCGGCAAAGCCGTTTTGGTTCATGATTTGGCGATAGCTGTTAGCGATTTGGATGATCGTACCGTTGCAACCGGATTGCTGGCAGCCTTCCCCCGGCCAGGGATAGGGATTGAGGGTCATGAGCCCGAGGTTGCCGTGAAAAGAAACGCCGTCGATGCAGGCATTGCCACCGGCGCTGAAAAATTGCTGAAGCTGTTGTGGGGCTTGAGCACTCGAGGTGGACGCTTTGCCAACTGTGGAAGGAGTCAGCACGAACGAAAAATTCTGCGCTTGCGCGTGAATGATAGTGCAGGCTGTCTGCTCAAGCGTAACCAGCTGCGGAATAGTCCCGCTCCAGAAGCCGTTATCAGCGTCGACAGTATTCCACTCGTTCCAGATTTCGTAATACTTGATATAGGGCTGGGTGGTTCCGTTGTAATGACTGACCAGTGCCGTGATGAACGCCTGCCAGTCGGCAATGTTGTCGGGCGGAGCCTGGCAAATCACCGTACCGTCGGGAGCAGTGCGGCAACTGCTTTGGTCGCTCACCGCCCAGCCGGGCGTCATGCCCAGGGTCAAATCCATCACCGCGACGTTTCCGCTGGTTCCTTCTCGCGGAGCGATCGCGACGTATTGATCATAAAAGGAAAAATCAAAAACGCCACGCGCAGTTTCGATATAAGGCCACGCCAACTTAATGGGATGTCCGATCGCGCCATAGCTCATTCCGTCGGTGGCGGGATTATCGGCGGGGTTCACGTTATTCAGCGCAAAAAAGCTGGCAGGCACGCTATTGACCGGTGGCGGGACAAAGATGGTAAGGCCAACACTGGCCGTTTCGCTTATGCCGTTAGAAGTTCCGGTAACTGTGACATTCACCGTGCCCAATGCCGCGCCGCTAGTCGTCGTGAAAGTCAGAATGCTGGTGCTGTTCGTGCTCGAAGGATCAAAAGACGCCGTGACGCCGCTGGGCAGATTCGAAGCAGACAAGCTGACGCTGCTAGAAAAACCGTTCTGTGGAGTGATTGTGATCGCGCTGGCGCCGCTGGCGGCTTGTTGAATTCTGGGATTACTCGGGGAAGCAGCCAAAGAGAATGCGGCTCCTGTCGGCACGCTGGCAGATGAAGGCCCGGAGCCTCCTCCACACCCCGCAAGCAACAATGTCAGAAGCAAAAAAGAAGAGGCGAAAATCAAGTCGAATTGTTGGGGCGCGATAAAGGTGGGAATACGAATTGTTTTTCGGGAATAGTGGCCCAATTTGCTTAAACTTCTACGCAATTAAAATCTCCGTGGTTCTTATTCTATGATCGTTAATTTCCAATGGATGGATGGATCCTCGACAGCGCGAACCAGAACGCCCTGCAGTAGTGGTTAGAACATCCAACCCGGAGACATTGGTTTAGTTGCGAAGCGACAAAGCGCAGTTGACCGGATTCTTAGAAGGAACCTCGTCCAAATATTTCGAGTCATCGGCTGGCAAGTTCGCCAGGGGGCTCGCCGCCATGTAGTAGCCGGGTGGCTTCGCGTACGCTCAACCCCCGCCCGCCGCATTCTCTCACTTTCACGCGCTGGAACCCTTTCTGACTCATCGTCACCCTCCTGGGAGGGTGACAAAGTCCCGTGCAGTTAGGGGCGACATTATCTTGGAGCATCTACACCGGAGAAGCAACCGGATTGACAAGGAGAAAATGACGGACTAAGATTTGCCCGCATTGTGCGGTGAGTTTTTCTTCCCTTGTCTGGAACTCTGTTTTCATTGCGGCGTTTTACTCGACGCCCGGCGTTTGGCGCGCCCGCCGATGATATGAGCGGGAACATGATCATCAACTTCATTGCCGGAAATGGCCCGGACACGGACGACACGGCCACGCCGGGCACAACCGGCATCAACATTAACAGCGGCGGAGGCGGCTCGCCGGTTTACGGAACCATCTTTACCGGGAATTTGATCAAGGACGAGCAAGTGGACCTTGCTGTGAATAGTCCCTCGGAAGTCGATGCGCATCTCAATAACCTGCTGGGCGGGGGAATTGGGGTGGCAAATGTTTGCGCATTGGATATAGCCCCATGCACGGGCACCATTGTTGCGACCGAGAATTATTGGGGATGCGCGGCTGGCCCCGGTAGTAAGGGATGCGCAACCACCAGCGGGTCAAATATCAGCTTTGCTCCCTGGCTGATGAAGGCGTATCAGTGATCGCAAGGTCGAGTTCGAGCGGTGCGGGCTGAAGGATTCGCGATAACGAAGCCATCAGCTGCAAACTTTGACGGGTCGCCAATTGGCGGCCCGTTTTTTGATGGAAGAATGTGGTTGCGAAGCGCAGCAGACAGCGGAAGGCAGCTAGAAGCGCCAGACCAGGCCGGTGGAGGCGCGGATGGCGATTTCGCGAGCGCTTAGGTAGCGGGTGTTGACGTAGTCTCCCTGTACGCGCCAGGAGAAGTTTTGGAAGCGCCAGAAATGAACTTTTCGGTCGATGCCGCCGCCGAAGTCGATGGCGATGGGGTCATAGGCATTGCCTCCGGTGGTAACGCGTTGCAAACCTCCTAAAGCGTGAACAAATGGACGCCAATTTCCGTAATTCTTAGAGACGCGTGGACCCAGCAGGAAATTGTACTGGGTGATGCCGGCACGGTAAAAGCCGCTGGCATCGAGGACCACTCCGAGAAAGGGATATTTGGTTACGGGAAAAGCTTCGACGGAGCCGTTCCATCCCCAGAAGTCATATTTGTTGACGACGATTTCGGACAACGAGTGGGAACCACCAATGTAAACATTGCCGCTCGGGAGAAGCTGAGCGGAGGACGGAAGAGCGAACAGCATGAGGACGATACCAATCAGCACTGGGGCTGCTAGTTTTGACACGCACAATTCCTTTCCCGGCCGATGCCGGCTTAAAAGTGCTGCGCAATCAGTGAAATCCGTTAGATGCAGTGTACCGGATGGTCAAGATGTACTGGGTGACAAATTTTGTCCACCTGGCGGGCGCGGAAACCGGGTTCAGCGCGGGAAAGGTGAACAAACATTTACGATTTTTTCATGCTCCCTAAACCGGATGCAAGGCGTCTATCCACTAGAATGGGAGACAGCAATAATCCACCATGGCAATTTTTGCGGCAACCGGCTTATTGGGCTGCCCTTTACCACCATAAGGAGTCTACGTTGAAGCTCAGTCTAGAAACGCGAAATCGTGGCGACGTTATGATCGTGCAATGCCAGGGACGCATCGTGTATCGCGATGAGGCTGTGGCGCTGTCGCGACTGGTCGCCGATGTGGTTCAGCGGACGAATAAGGTAGTGCTTGATCTGGGCGGAGTGAGCTCGATCGACAGCGCGGGAATGGGGGAACTGGCGTTCCTGCAGAGCTGGTCGCAGTTGCGGAATGTGAGCCTGAAGTGTGCCTCGCCCAGCCCTATCGTGCGCGAGTTGCTGGGCCTGACCAATTTGGATCAAGTTCTGGATATCCATTCTTCCGTGGGCGATGCGCTGGCATCGTTCCAGGAGACCCATGTCTGCGAACAGGTGTGCTGAAGCCTGAGTATTGAGTCCGAAGGCGTGTACAAGAATTCAAAATAAAAAGAGGAAGCGAGCTTAGCTTCCTCTTTTTTGTTTTTGAGTTTTTCAGGATGGTCGCTGGATGTAATTATTGAGTGCAGGCAGGATGGCCGCAATCGCAGGCGATTTCGGCTTCGTTCGATCCCGCTTCGCGACAAAACTGACTGCAATATTTTTCTCCTGCCGGGGGAACGCAGATACAGGGTATGTGAGCGCACTTCTTAGCGGATTCGTTCGCCATTGATGATCCTCCACGATCAGATATCGAAGAAAGAAACTTGTTTGATGGTAGGAGTGTACTACGGGGGGGGACGATCAGGTGCTTACTGTAGACGTGTGCGTTGTGGGAGCGACCCTCAGGCGCTAAAGCGCGGCGCGTATCAAGGACTTGGCGGCACGAGTGAACTCGTGCCCTTCCCGGACTCATGGCCCTTCCCGGACTCATGGCCCTTCCCGAACTTGTGGCCTTCCCGAACTCAGCGCGGCAACAACGTGCTAGACGCCGTTGGGGCGCTGGCGGATCAGAGACAAGAATTCGGAGCGCGTTTCTTCTTCGTTGCGGAAGCAGCCGAGCATGGAGGACGTGACCGCGGCGGAGTGTTGTTTTTCTACGCCGCGCATCATCATGCACAGGTGGCGGGCCTCGATGACCACGCCCACTCCCTGAGGCTCGATTACTTTCTGGATGGTTTCGGCGATCTGCGTGGTGAGCCGCTCCTGAATCTGGAGGCGGCGTGAGAAGACTTCGATCAGCCGGGGAATTTTGCTTAACCCGATGACTCGTCCGTTGGGAATGTAGGCGACGTGAACTTTGCCGAAAAAGGGCAGCATGTGGTGCTCGCATAGGCTGAACATTTCCACGTCTTTGACGATGACCATTTCATCGTAGGTGACGGTGAACAGAGCGTTTTTGAGCATGGCCTCGGGATCTTCCTTGTAGCCCTTGGTCAGGAACTTCATGGCTTTGTGAACGCGCTCCGGGGTGCGCGCCAGGCCTTCGCGGCTGGTGTCTTCGCCGAGGCGGACGAGGGTCTCCTGAATCAGATCTTCGAAGCTGGCGCTGGTTATGGTGGCGGGTTCAGTTCCGGGTTGGGTGGTTGTGGTTTTCATGTTTACTTTCCGTTTCTACGAGCGCGTTTTTGTCGGAGCTTTTACTTGCGAATTCTCGCCCACGTACTCGAACGAATTCAGCATCGTTTCTTCTATCCGTACTCTTTCAAGATGCGCCTTATCGAAGCCTTGCTGCAATATTTGAAAAATCTCCACGCAGAGATTTTCCGTGGTGGGTACATTTTCGGCGAATTCTTTCAGGGCATTTAAATTCTGCAAATCGTAACGCGAGAGCACTTTGCTTTCGACAAAGCCATCGAGATCAACAAGGTTGCAAACCATGCCAGTGCGCTCATTGACCGGGCCGCTGACCGTGATTTCAAGAGCGTAGTTGTGGCCGTGGCCATAGGGATTGTTGCATTTGCCGTAAGTCTCGCGATTTTCGTCGGCCGACATGGCATCGCTGTGCAGGCGGTGGGAGGCGGAGAACATGTAGCGGCGGGTGAGATGGGCCTTCATGGATGCGGCTTCCGGCTTCCGGCTCCCGGCGTCAATCTCATTGTTGTTCTCCGTAAAAATCTACAAACAGGTCTGGGGTTTCGTAGACGCGCACGCGGTGCAGTCGGGCTTTTTGCAGCTTGGTCACCAGGCGCTGCCAGATGGCGATGGCGATGTTTTCCGTAGTCGGAATTTGCTTCGTGAATTCGGGAACTTCCTTGTTCAGAAAGCGATGGTCCATTGCGTCGAGCACTTCGCGGTGCATGATTTCTTTGAGTTGCTTGAGATCGACGACGAAGCCGGAGCGGGGATCGACTTCGCCTTTGACCGTGACTTCAAGGGTGTAATTGTGGCCGTGGCCGTTGGGATTGTTGCATTTGCCGAAAGTGCGCAGATTTTCTTCCGGGGTGAAATCCGGGTTGTGATAAAAGTGCGACGCGGAAAATTCGGCTTTGCGGGTGAGATAGATCATGGTTAAAGGGCTTTCAGCTGTCAGCTCTCGGCTTTCAGCTTTAGGTTCTCAGTTCTCCGTTCGCGGTTCTCGGATTCCTTCAATACAGGCGTTTCGGGATCACGCAGGCTTTCGGTATAGCAGCGGCCCTTCCATGCGACGGTTCCGTGTCGGTGAGCGTAGGCGGAACGGAATAAGAGGTACGCGAACATGGGTAGACCAAAAGCTATGGCTAACAGGTTGGCATCACCCGCGAAATGGGCACGGCGTATGTGCGCATAGAGCCAGACAAGAGGAATCGGCAAGGCAAGAATGGCGATGCCGCTCAAAGGCGTGAGTCGACGGAATGACAACCAGATTGCGAATGCAGCGGTGGTCCACGCGAATAGCCATGTAAACAGGCCTTGCAAAGCAAGCCATTGGGGACGCGGAAAAAGAATAGCCAGGTTTTTGGTCCAACCTTCACGAAGCTGGGCGAAGGTGCGGTACATGCGGGTGCGGACGGTGTCTCCGCCGTAGCGGAAGAAGATTTTTCTGCCCGAGTGTTTGACCCGGCGTGCGAGGGCAACGTCTTCGAGCAGGTCGCTGGCGATGGCCGCATGGCCTCCGACGGCGTCGTAGGCATCGTGGCGGATGAGAATGTATTGGCCGTTGGCCGCGGCTATGGGCGAATTTGGATCGTTCACTTCCGCCGAGCGGTAACGGCTGGCGAGCGCGGCGAAGATCACAGGCATCACGGCTTTTTCCCAGAAGGTTTCGACGGTCTGTTCGGGAGAGTAAGACAGCATGGCAGCGCCATGCTGCTTCGCTTCGGCGAGGCTGCGGGCCAGCGAGCCGGGAAGATGCATGGTGTCGGCATCGGTGAAGAGAAGCCATTCGCCGCGGGCTGCGCGGGCGCCGGCGTCGACTGCATTATTTTTCCCCGTCCAGCTTTTTCCGGCCGAATCTGTGCGCAGCGGAGGGGCGTCGATTACGCGAACGCCTGGAAAGGAGCCTGCGATTTCACGGGTGCGGTCTGTGGAATGGTCGTCGACGACGATGATCTCGAAAGGAACCCGCGAGAAAACTTCTGCGTGGCTGCTTGCTTTCTGCGTGGCCTCGTTTTGTACAATTTCGTTCTGCGCCAGCAACGAGGCGAGGCAGGCTGCGAGACAGGCTTCTTCGTTGCGCGCGGGCACAATCACGGAAACAACGGGCTCCGTCGCCGTCAGCCCTTCCGCTATTGAATTCGCCGTAACCATATGCGCAATCGTCTATTATAGATGGGTGCGACTCCTCTCTCGCTTCTGGGGCGTGTCTCTTGGGCTGGCGCTGGTGCTCGGCGGTTCGGCCTGTTCGCGGGGGTCGCGCCCGGCGGGCATTGGGTCGAAAGCGCCTGATTTCACGCTGCAGGATGCCGATCACAAAATCACGCTCAGCCAATTTCACGGACAGGTTGTGGTGCTGAATTTTTGGGCGACGTGGTGTGCCCCTTGCGTGGAAGAAGTTCCGTCGCTGGTGGAAATGCAGCAGCGCATGAAGTCCAAGGGCGTGGAAGTGGTGGCGGTGAGCGTGGACGACGACGCGAGCGCCTATCACCAGTTCGTGAAACAGCACACCGTCGATCTGCTGACCATCCGCAACCCGCGGCAGACGATTGCCAGCATGTATGGAACGTTCAAATTTCCCGAGACTTACATCATCGACCGCAACGGCGTGATGCGGCGCAAATTCATAGGGCCGGTGGACTGGACCGAGTCCGACATCACCGAGTTTCTGAATAAGCTGTAGAGCGCAAATGGGCGCAAACAGGCCCCGGACGCTGACTTTCGACTCCCGCCAAGAGAATTACTCCGGCGCTAATTTCTTCTCCGTTAACTCCGGTTTCGGCGCTACAATGCCACTTGCTCCGGCAACGGGGCTGGAGCCGTCCTCTAATTTCGTTCGAAAGGAAAGATGATCATGAAGAATCGAACGTTGATAAAAATGACTCTGTCGGGGGTTTTGTCCGCGACGCTTGCGCTATCGGCATATGCGCAGAACAATGGCGGAGGCGCAGTTCCGGCTGCGACTGGACCCAACTCGGCGCCGGCTTCGACATCGCAAACGAATAGCCATGAGGATTTCTGGGCGGGCGATGAGCCTGGATTTGCCTGGCTGGTTCTGCATCCGTTTGCCAGCAAGCAGTATGTGCGGCGGCATGTGGACGCGGTGCGCGACCAGGTGAACGAACTGAATGAGTTGACCGAGCAGAATCAGAAAATGATCAGAGACGTGGATGCGCGCGCCCAGCATGGCATTCAGCTGGCTTCGGAAAAGGCGAGCATGGCCGATGAACATGCGAGCGATGCGGCCACCAAGGCGCAAGTGGCGCAGCAAGCAGCGACCGCGCTCAATACCCGCGTAGCCACGGACGAGAAAATGGTGGGCGGGATCGATCAATACAAGGCGGGTGCGCAGACGGAGATTCTTTTCCGTCCGGGACAGAGTGTGTTGAGCAAGCAGGCGAAGGATGCGCTGGATGACATCGCCGGTCAGGTGAAGGGGCAGCGCGGATACATTCTGGAAGTGCAGGGGTATACCTCGGGCCGGGGACAGACTGCGATTGCCAACTCGCGCAAGATGGCGGATTCAGTGGTGCGCTATCTGGTGCTGAACCACGAGATTCCGGAATTTCGCATTTACGTGATTGGGATGGGAAATGCCGACATGGGCAAGGGCGTGCACCGGTCGCGGGTGGAGATTAGTTTGCTGAGGAATGATTTGGAGCAGACGGCGCAGAAGTAAGAGACCGTTGCGGATTGTGGACGGCGGTGCGTCAAGATGAGGTTGAAGCTCATTCCTCTTCACTCGCTGGCAGCAATGGGAGGAGGCACCGTCCTCGCGCTTCTGGCGTACTTTCCAGTGTGGTTTATCGTCTCCTCCGTCGCGGCTTCCCGTGCAACGCAAGTTGGTGTCTGGTATGGCCCGGTCGTCTGGGGCTCCGCCTTGGTTTTAGGTTTCCTACTGCGGCGGCGGCTCCGTCAGCGCGAGGCGTATCTCGTGTGGTTGGTGGGACTGGCATGGCTCGTTGCGGGTTTGCACAGCGTGAAGTCTTTCGATCATACGTGGTCACGAGTCCAGATGGACCTGTTTCCTGCGAAAGACAGTGAAGCCAGCGGGACAGAAGGCGTATATGTGCTCTTTTACACGTGCCCAGCGATGTGCTCACTCGCTTATTCAATTGGAGCATTCGTGGAGAGCTGTTGGGCTCAGCGGCATTGACGCACTGCGGATTTTGGAAAGCCGGAGCTGCCTGAGAGGGCCAACAAGTGAAATTCGATGTAATTTTGCTCGTTTCATCTTTGGGAGCGACCACATTTTCTACCACCACATTTTCTACCTTCGCTTCCGCGCTGATTCTTTTCGCCATGATAGGTGAGATTAGTCGCAAGAGAAACGACGGCGCGCAAATTCAATATTTCCATTTCTCATCGATTCAGGTATGGAAAGAATACAGACTGCTACACCCCAAGGGTAGGCTCACGCACGCGTTAACCGGCTCGACTTTTCTCGCCGCTGTCTTTGGCATGGTTTTCCTGGGCTTGCTCTTCGGAGTTCTGCCAAAGTATTCCGTTCCATCCAGATGAGCCCAGCTGTCCGGAGCGAACCGCAGGCGCTGAAGCGCGGAGCCGTTCAAAGGTCTTGGAGGGCACGGCTGGGAAGCCGTGCCTTTCCCAAACCACGACGAGAATGTCTCTCGTTGTTATCTAACTTCCACTAGAAGTAGTCGATCACGCCGAAATAGCCGTTGGTGTCGTTGGGGCCAGCGGTCCAGAATAACTGGTTGGTCTTGCCATTGTTGGCGGTGCCTCCGCCAAACTCAATACCCCAGATGCCGTTCAGGTGAATTGCTTTGCCAGAGGAGTCTTTGATGGCGTCGACGAATCTTCCCGTCTTGAGGTTGAAGCCGTTGATGATTCCGCCGGAGCTGTTGTTGGTGATGAGCAGGGTGCCGCTCAAAGGGCCGAAATTGGAGGGTGCGACGGCTAATCCCCAGGGCTGGTTGAAGCGGCGTCCTTCCGCGAAGCGCTTCACGAAAGATCCGCTTTCGGTGAAGATGTCGATGTAGCCGCCGGGTCCGCCGTTGGTTGCGGCATAGGTAACGTAGACCTGGCCGCCGATATCCTGGATGCCGAAGGGAGCAAAGCCATCGGGAATGGTGCTGTCGGTGAAGGAGCCGACGAGCGTGAAGGTGCCGTCGTACATATCTACTTTGTTGTTGGCGGCGTCGGCGGCAAACAGAGAGTTATTGGAACTGTAGTTGGTGATGGCGAGGCCGGTGTAGGATGCGCCGGGATTGGTTGCGCCGATCAGCGCAGCAGTGGGATTGAAGGTGGACCAGCCGCTGATGGTGCCATCGAGCGTGGCGAAGATGAAGATCGAAGTCCAGGTGTCGATCTGGAATTCGGAAGAGCCGTTGTATACGATGCCGGTGGGCATGCCGGGGCGGTTGCCGCTGGCGGGCGGAACGATCACCTGCAAGCTCTCTTTATCGCCGGCGCCGTTATACAGAGTCGACCAGCCGGAGGCTTCGTCGCTGATCCAGAAAGGCGAACCGGGGGCGTAGACGAGTCCCCAGGGATTGGCGAGAAGAGTATCGAGATTTTTAGCTCTGCCTTTGAGATTGGAGACAAGATTGACTGCGTGATACGACTGGGCCATGGCTGCGCTGCTGAAGAGCAGCACCAGGCCGAGGGAAAGCGTGAGAGTGACGATGCGATGCTTCATTGGGAGATTCTCCTTATAAGCGAGTGAAGATACGAACAGAACCCGACAACCAAGGCATATTGCGCGAGCGGAGCAAACCGGCAATGGATGCCGGTTTTATTCTGGCTCGCCATAACGCATCACTAGGCTATTGGGCGGCTGCGCAGGGAATGTCACAGCAGCGTCACTTGTGTGTCGAAGTTTTGTTTGGGTCGAAAGGAAGCGGGGAGGGGTTTGCCGAGAATAAAAAAGTCCCGGCAGTGATGCCGGGACGGTAATTTCCGCAGATAGAAGCAGGCCTACGAGGCGCGGCGCTGACGGTCGCGATTCTGGTCTTCTTCTTCCTGATTCTGCGTGCCGCCGGTTGAGGGATTCTTCTTGTTCGGGTCAAGATTTTTCTGCTGCCCAGTTTGTCCACTCTGGCCGGATTGACCGGATTGACCACTCTGTCCGCTGTGGCCTTGCTGGCCACCGTAATTGGTCTGACCACCCTGTTGCTGATTCTTCGTCTCGTCTGCCATTAGGCATTCTCCCTGATGAGCGGGGACCACACTGCGTCCCTGCGGATTATTTTCGTTCTACAAATTAGTTGCGGATACCGGCGGCGGGGTTGGGATAGAAATGAGCAAAGACTTTGCGGGAAAGAAATAAAGAGTTTAACTAAAACGTTATTGTCGAGGGTCCGGCGAGTACGGTGACTTTGACGGTACGGCAGCAAGATGCCTGAGATTGATGAATGTCCCGCTAGTGCTTAGAGCGTTGTTCGGATTTCGTAACATTTTTGGCCGGAGCAAAAATAATTTCCTTGCGGCGTTATATTGAATTTGGTTTTCTCACGTAGAAAGCCTTCCCCCATTTGTAATGTCAGACACAGCGAACCCGCCCTGGGTTCGCTGTTTTGCGTGCAGACTAGGTTCGTCGCTGGCGTTGTGCTGTTTCCTGATTTCGGCTCTATGTGCGAAATAACTCTGCCAGGTCTTGGGCACTATCGAGCAGAACGTCGGGAGCGGGGCTGCTCAGGGTGTGAGGGGCGAAGCCGTAGGTGACGCCAACCGTCCACAGGCCCGCGTTGCGGCCGGTTTCAACGTCGACGTGGGAATCGCCGACGATGACTGTCTCTTCCGGCTGCGCTCCGAGTTCCTGCAAAAGTTGTCGCGCACCCTCGGGGTCAGGCTTCTTCGAGGCGAAGCTGTTTCCGCCATAGACCTGAGAGAAAAACGGACCGAGTCCGAGGGCTTCAACAATCGCGCGCGAAGGAGCCACCGGCTTGTTGGTGAGGACGGCGAACTGGCGCGAGAATCCGTTGTTCGCAGGGGCCGTTCGTGGATGCTGCATCGCGGCCAGAGCTTCTTTAATACCTTCGTAGACGGTGGTGTGGTCGAGTTTATGCTCGCGGTAATAAGAGAGAAAAAATTCCAGACCGTTGCGGACCAAGGCTTCGTCCGTGGCTTCGCCTCCGAGCGCGCGCTGGATCAGGACAGGCGCGCCATCGCCGACGTAGCTGGCGATGACATGGTCGGGGAGTTCGGGGCGTCCGATGTGGCGCAAGGCGGCGTTGACGGAGTGCACCAGGTCGAGACGGGAATCGATCAGGGTGCCGTCGAGGTCGAAGATCACCAGCTTGATGGAGCTTGGGTCGAAGGAGCGGAGGGCGCGGATCATTTTCTTTAAGGATAAAGCATTCGGCGGATAGCTATCGGCTTTCGGGTGTGAGCGTTCGGCCGTCAGTTCTCAGCCATCGGCTTTCGGCAAGTCGACTGTGCTTCGCATTCAAGACGATTAACCACTGAGGGCACGAAGTTCACGAAGGAAACGCTCGAACATCAGCGTAAAGAACTTGCCATGTATCGATAATTCTAGTAGTATCGAAACATGGCATCGAGACAGGATAGCGAACGAGTAGCCAAATACGCCGATATGTTTTCGGCGATGGGGACGGAGCCGAGGCTGCGCATTATGCAGTTGTTGCTGTCGGCGCACCCGGAGGGCTTGGTGGTGGGCGAGATTCAGGAGGAACTGGAAATTCCGAACTCCACTCTGTCGCATCATCTCGAGAAGTTGAAGACCGAGGACCTAGTCGCGATAAAGCGCGAAGGCACTTTTTTGCGCTACACGGCGAACTTGGAGGCGCTGCAGGAACTCTTGCAGTTTCTCTATGCCGAGTGCTGCACGCGAAATAAGGCGCTGAAACCGGAAGCGATCATACAGATTTGTAAATAGGAGGCAATCTTTATGAGTGCGAATAATGTCAATGTCGACATCAAGGATATTGTGAAAGAGAAGTACGGGCAGGCGGCGCTGCGCGCGAAGTCCGGCGGCAGTTCGTGCTGCGGCGCGACGCCGGAAAGCGGATGTTGCGATCCCATCACCAGCAATCTTTATGACGTCACGCAGGCGGCGCAGATTCCGGAGCAGGCGCTGTTGGCCTCGCTGGGATGCGGAAATCCGACGGCGCTGGCGCAATTGCGGGAGGGCGAGACGGTGCTGGATTTGGGTTCGGGAGGAGGCATTGATGTGCTGCTTTCGGCCCGGCGAGTAGGGCCGACAGGCAAGGCATATGGCCTCGATATGACGGATGAGATGCTGGCTCTGGCGAACGAAAATAAACAGAAGTCAGGAATTGGCAATGTGGAATTTCTGAAGGGCGAGATTGAGGATATTCCGCTGCCGCCAAATGCGGTCGACGTGATCATTTCCAACTGCGTGATCAATCTTTCCGCAGACAAGGACAAAGTGCTGCGCGAGGCGTTTCGCGTTCTGAGGCCGGGAGGACGGCTGGCGGTGTCCGATGTGGTGACGCGCGGAGAAATGTTGCCGGAAATTCGCAGCAGCGTACTGGCGTGGGTGGGCTGCATTGCCGGAGCGCTGGAGGAAAACGAATATAGGGGCAAGCTGGAGTCGGCGGGATTCGAGCAGATCGAGATTGAGCCAACGCGAATTTACCGAGTCGAAGATGCGCGGGAATTTCTTGCCGGGCAGGGAATCGACGTGGAGGCGCTGGCGCCGCAGGTGGATGGAAAATTTATGAGTGCCTTTATTCGCGCGGTGAAGCCAAAGACGGCGGACCAGGCCTGTTGCGGTCCGACGTGCTGCAACTGAGCAGGGAAAAAATCGACCATGCCAGACAATTACAATGTCCTGTTTTTGTGCACCGGCAATTCAGCGCGATCGATCATGGCCGAGGCGATCCTGAATTTTAAGGGCAAGCCCACGTTCACTGCCTACAGCGCGGGAAGTCATCCCACTAGGGCGGTGCGGCCGGAAGCGTTGCGACAACTGGCCAGCGCTCACGTTCCAGTTTCAGGCTTGCGCAGCAAGTCATGGCAGGAGTTCTCTCGGCCTGAGTCTCCCAAGCTCGATTTCGTTTTCACAGTTTGTGACAATGCGGCCAATGAAGTTTGCCCGGTGTGGCCGGGACAGCCGATTTCGGCGCATTGGGGAGTGCCCGATCCTGCGGCGGTTCGAGGAACTGACGCAGAAGTGGAACGCGCCTTTCGCGAGGCATTCTTTCTGCTGGACCGGCGAATCATTTTGTTTCTGAGTCTTCCGCTTGCACGCCTGGATAACCTTGCCATTAAGAAACAAGTGGATGAGATTGGACGGCAATGAACTTCACTCTTCGTGCGCGTGTGATGGCGGAGTTCATTGGGACGGCGTTTCTTTTGGCAGCCGTGGTGGGGTCGGGCATCATGGGTGAGCGGCTGGCGGCGGGAAATGTGGCGATTGCTCTGCTAGCCAATTCGATTGCGACCGGGGCTTTATTGACGGTGATTATTCTGACCCTCGGTCCGATTTCGGGAGCCCATTTCAATCCGGTGGTAACGCTTTCCATGGCAGCGACGGGCGGCCTACCGTGGCGCGAGGCGCAGGCTTACCTTGCAGCCCAGCTGGCCGGGGCGTTTGCCGGAGTAGTTTCGGCCCATTGGATGTTTGGCTTGCCGTGGCTATTTGTCTCGCATCATCCACGGCACGGTGGGGCGCAACTCTGGAGCGAAGCGGTAGCGACGTTCGGATTGCTATTTGTGGTTTGTGGCTGTTCGCGTTTTCGGCCTTCGTCGACGGCTTACGCGGTAGGCGCGTATATTACCGCAGCGTATTGGTTCACCGGGTCCACATCCTTCGCAAACCCGGCTGTCACGCTAGCGCGCGCGGCCAGCGATACGTTTGCCGGAATCCGGCCCGCGGATGCGCCCGGTTTCATCGTGGCGCAAGTTCTAGGCGCCGCGGCCGCGACAGTGGTTTTTCATTGGCTGGCTTCCGGCCGAGTCCGCCCATGTCAGACCGCCGCAGCAGTGGATTAGAAACGAGTTTTCCCCGCTTTGCCGCTGCATCCTCACCATTTACAATGCAACAGGTTCGTCGATAGGGCGTCTCATTAAAATTGGCCCTCCCGCAACCGCCGTTCAGTGGAACGAATCTATATCTTGTCCAAGATTTAGGAACTCGATGGCGACTACAAAAACTGACCCAAAGCTCGGTCTGGCGGCCAATGGCGGCAAGAAGGCGAAGCAGTATGAGGGGCTGACGCGCGAGCAGCTGATTGAGGCCTACCGCATTATGTATACGGCCCGGCGCATTGACGACCGGGAGATCATGCTGAAGCGGCAGCAGAAAATCTTCTTTCAGATGTCGGGCGCGGGGCATGAGGCGATTGGCGCGGCTGCGGGGCTGGCGCTCAAGCCGGGGTATGACTGGTTCTATCCTTATTATCGCGACCGGGCGCTGTGTCTGGCTTTAGGAGCCAAGCCACATGAGATGTTTTTGCAGGCGGTGGGAGCGGCAGACGACCCGAGTTCGGGCGGGCGGCAGATGCCTTCGCACTGGAGCTACCCGAAGTTGAATATTGTGACCCAGTCGTCACCGACGGGGTCGCAGATTTTGCAGGCTTTGGGGTGCGCGGAGGGGGGAAGATATTTCGCCAGGAACCCGAGTGCCGCGGAAGTTCCGGGCGGTGAATCCCTAATCGACTATCGTCGGTTTAAGAACGTTTCGTTTCAACGGGACGAAGTCACATACGTTTCCCTCGGCGATGGGACGACGAGTGAGGGCGAGTTCTGGGAAGCGATGAATGCTGCGGCTCTGGGCAAACTGCCGGTGATTTTCTGTGTGGAAGATAACGGGTATGCGATCTCCGTGCCGGTGGAGGTGCAGACGGCGGGCGGAAGTATTTCACGGCTGGTTTCGAGCTTTCCTAATTTTCATTTTGAAGAAGTGGATGGCACCGATCCGGTGGCCAGCTACGCGGCCATGAAGCGGGCGGCGAAATATTGCCGCGAAGGGCACGGGGCGGCGTTTGTTCATGCGCACGTGATCCGTCCGTATTCGCATTCGCTTTCGGATGACGAACGGCTATACCGTCCGGATGCGGAGCGGGAGCGGGATGCGGCCCGTGATCCGGTGACGCGGACGCAGATGTTTTTGCTGCGCGAAGGAATTCTCGACGAAAAGGGAATCACGCAACTGGAGAAGCAAGTCGAGGACGAACTGCAGGCTGCCGTGGATCTCGCTCTGGCGGCGTTGCCCCCGGCACCGGAGACGATTACGAAATTTGTTTATTCGCCGGATATCGATCCGACGTCTGCGGCGTTTGAAACGCAGGCTGTTGTGGGCCCGGATTCGGCGGATGGAAAGAAACCTGCGGCCAAGACCATGGCCGATTTGATCAATGCCACGCTGCACGATGAGATGAAGCGCGACCAGCGGATTGTGATCTTTGGCGAGGACGTGGCCGATTGCAGCCGCGAAGAATATTTGAAGCGCAAGCTGGTCAAGGGCAAGGGCGGAGTATTTAAGTTGACCTTTGGCTTGCAGTGCGAGTTTGGGCCGGAGCGGGTGTTTAACTCTCCGCTGGCCGAGGCGGCGATTGTGGGCCGCGCCACGGGCATGGCCACGCGCGGGTTGAAGCCGGTGGTGGAGATTCAGTTTTTCGACTACATCTGGCCAGCGATGATGCAGATTCGCGATGAATTGTCGGTGATTCGCTGGCGGTCGAATAACGGATTTTCTTCGCCTCTGGTGATTCGCGTGGCCATTGGCGGATATCTGACCGGCGGAGCGATTTATCACTCGCAGTGCGGCGAGAGCATCTTCACACATATTCCCGGACTGCGCGTGGTGTTTCCTTCAAACGCGCTGGATGCGGCTGGACTTTTGCGCACGGCGATTCGCTGTGACGATCCGGTGCTGTTTCTCGAGCACAAGCGGTTGTACCGCGAGACCTATGGGCGCGCGCCTTATCCGGGACCGGATTTTATGATTCCGTTTGGCAAGGCGCGGATTGTGCAGCCGGGCACGGATTTGACCGTGATCACATATGGCGCGGTCGTCCCGCGAGCGTTGCAGGCCGCGCAGAAGATTGAGCGTGAGGCGGGAGTGAAGGTCGAAGTGATCGACTTGCGCTGCCTGAATCCGTTTGATTGGGAGACGATTGCGGCCTCGGTGGCGAAGACCAATCGTGCGCTGGTCGCGTACGAAGACACGCTGAGCTGGGGATACGGCGCGGAGATTGCCGCGCGCCTTGCCGATCAGCTTTTTGACAAACTGGATGCGCCGGTGCGTCGCGTGGCGGCGGCGGACACGTTTGTGGCTTACCAGCCGATTCTAGAAGATGCGATTTTGCCGCAGGCGAATGATTTGTTCCGCGCGATGAAGGAACTGGCAGAGTATTAAAAGCAGCGGCGGGGCAATCCAACTACTGGCCACGGATTTTCGCGGATCTTCACGGATCAGGGGTAAACGTTAGCCCAACGCAGGTATTTCTCGTCTGCTCCGTTTCAGTCGCGGTAAGAACCCATGGCAATCCAGAATACTGTTGTTCCGGACTTTCTCTACGGCACCGCCTGGAAGGAAGAACGAACGCCGGTTTTTACCGAACTGGCGCTGCGCGCGGGGTTTCGCGCGATCGACACAGCCAATCAGCGGCGGCATTATTTTGAGGCCGGAGTGGGTCATGGGTTGGCGGCCGCCTACGATGCGGGAGTGGTAACGCGCGACGATCTTTTTCTGCAAACCAAATTTACCTACCGGCGCGGGCAGGATCATCGCCTGCCTTACGATCCGGTCGCCAGCCTTTCGGTTCAGGTTGCGCAATCGATGGCGAGTTCGCTCGAACATCTCGGGACCGGTCATGTAGACAGCTACGTGTTGCATGGACCGTCATCCAACTACGATTGGACGGACGCGGATGCCGAAGTTTGGGAGGCAATGACCAAGGAGCGCGATGCGGGCCGGACGCGGCTGCTCGGCGTGAGCAACATTTCTCTAAGCCAATTGCAGGAAATGGTGAGTACCGGTGCCGAAGCCCCCGCATTTGTGCAGAACCGCTGTTTCGCGCGGCTGGGTTGGGATCGGGAGGTGCGGGAGTTTTGCCGCGAGAGGCAAATTATCTACCAGGGCTTTTCGCTGCTCACCGGGAATGTAGAGGTGATCGAGCATTCTTTCGTTGGCGGCATTGCGCGGCGGGTGAAGGCTACTCCGGCGCAAGTTATCTTCGCATTCGCTCGCGCGGTTGGAATGCTGCCGCTGACCGGCACGACGAATGCGGAGCACATGAAACAAGATTTATCCAGCCTCGACTTGAAGCTTTCGCCGGACGAGGTGCGGGGGATCGAGTCACTGGTGGGCTGAGCGAGCCTTCCCGCCTTGGCGCAAAGACCATGCACCAACACTGCACACAACATGCACACAACATGCACAGGTCCTTCGCTGCGCTCAGGACGACAGCAATTGCGCGAACTCCGGCGTCACGAGCGGACTGCCAGACTTACTCGATCATTTACGCGGTCGGTTTCAGCGCCGGTCGATCTGTAGTCATGGCACTCCTTACGGTCGGCTCAACGGCTTCGGAGAACAGGCTGGCGTAGATGCCTCCGCCGATTGCGCCGCCGATGAGCGGGGCGACCCAGAACATCCAGAGCTGGCCTAAGGCCCAGCCCCCGGCGAAGATCGCGGGGCCGGTGCTGCGGGCCGGGTTGACCGAAGTGTTCGTCACTGGGATGCCTACGAGATGGATCAGCGTGAGGCAAAGGCCAATAGCAATTGGCGCAAAGCCTTTGGGCGCGCGGCGATCGGTCGCGCCCATGATGACAATGAGAAAAAACGCGGTGAGGACGACTTCAGCGACGAAGCCGGCGAGCAGCGAATAGCCGCCGGGCGAGTGCGCGCCGTAGCCGTTAGAGGCGAAGCCGGCGTGAACATCGAAGCCGGGCGCTCCGCTGGCGATGACGTAGAGAACTCCGGCGGCGGCGATGGCGCCGAGAACCTGGGCGATTACATAATGCGCCAGCTCAGAAGCAGGGAAGCGCTTGCCCACGACCAGGCCTACGCTTACGGCTGGATTGATGTGGCAGCCCGAAACGTGGCCGATGGCGAAGGCCATGGTGAGAAGGGTGAGGCCGAAGGCCAAGGCGACGCCGAGGAATCCGATACCGACGCCGGGAAATTTGGCGGCGAGCACGGCGGCTCCGCATCCGCCAAAGACCAGCCAGAAGGTACCGAAAAATTCTGCGATTGCGCGTTTTCCGAGGGGCATGGGAATCTCCTTGCGCAGACTGGGATTGTTCATTCCGTGAACGGCAGGTTTTACTGCACAGATATCGCGGCCCGAAGGGTAGCACAAAAGCGGGGAAATTAGAACCGAGGTGTTGCGATCCCCATGCAATACCTGGACGAGGCTGTCAGACGTCTTCGCGCACCGGTTACGAACGCTTGTCGCGCAAGGCGGCTGCGGTTGAACGTTCTGTGAGGCGATGCTAGTTTCGGAGTGGATGAATTCTTCGTACACAGACTTGGCTCAGGCTCCTGCCGCCCGAACGCCGCGATGGCAATCGCTCGAGGTGTGGGCGAGGTTTCTGCTGGCGCTGTTGGGGCTGGGGCTGGCTTTTGGGGCTGCCTTATTCTCCACGGTCTCTCGCGATGCGGGCAACGTATGGGGCACGGTGATTCTGGCGTCGCTGTCTTTGCTGCTGGCCACATTTGTGGGATTGGTGACGGTGCCTTACCTGGCGCGGCGTGTGGCGCTGGAGCGGCTGCGCGATACCTTCGACTATGAAATCACGCGAGTGGGCGTGGTCTATGTGCTGGTCACGCTGGTGATCGGTATTGCGGCTCTAAACACGGGAAACAATCTGCTCTACATTGTTGTCGCGGCGATGTTGTCGGCAATTCTAATTTCAGGATTGGCGTCTGCGGCTGTCTTGCGAGGGCTCGAGTTGGATGTGCGGCTGCCGCAGCATGTTTTTGCCGGGCGCGCGGCGACGGGAAAGATTGTTTTGCGAAATTCGCGGCGGCGGCTGCCTTCGTTTTCCGTTGGAGTGGTTGCCTCGCGGAAGAATGACAAGAAAAAATCTGCGATGCGTTGGGAGTGGGAGGCGGTGACGTTTGCCTTTCCTTCGAATCGTCCAGCGGAGGAGCAATGGCTGAAGTTGCCGGACCGCCGCTTGCGGCGAGTGTCCGTCGCACCGCGGAAGCCGGCGATTTTTGCCGGAACTGTTTATTTCCCTTTCTTGCCGCCGGGAGCGAATGCTTCCGCGGACATTCAGTTGAAGTTTGAGCGGCGCGGGCGCTATTTAGAAGACAGCTTTGGTTTGGCCACAAGATTTCCCTTTGCATTTTTGACCAGGACGCGGCGCGTGCCGCTGCGAGGCGAGATTTTAGTCTATCCGCGAATCGAAGAAACGAATCGAATGCTCGAAATTCTGCCGTTGATTCGCGGCGAATGGGAAAGCTTTGTGCGCGGGCGGGGATCGGATTTACATAGCATTCGCGAATACGGGCCGGATGACTCGGCCCGACACGTGGATTGGAAGGCGACGGCGAAATCGGGATCATTGAAGGTGCGCGAATTCACACGGGAGGATGAGCGCAAGCTGCGTCTTGTGTTCGACAATCCGGAAGTGGACACGATTTCTGAGCGTGATTATGAGCGTGCGGTGGAGTTGGCAGCGTCGCTCGCCTGGCATTTTGCCGAGGAGCGCGTCGAGGTTTCATTCTGGGTGTCAGGTCAGGGATGGAGTGCCGATGTGCATGATTTCTTGGCATGGCTGGCGGTGGTGAAACCGCGGAGCACGGAGCCGACTCCGAATAACGTGCCTTGGAGAACTGAGCTTGCGGAAGAGCATAGTGCCCGGGACTACAACATCATTTTGACGGCACGACCCAATCCCATGCTGCAAAGCGAGTGGGGACACTGCTCTTCGTTTGTGACTCTTCAACCCGAGAAATCATCCCTTGGCGTAGCGGTGCTGGACTAGATTGACCGCGACGGAGCATAGCACGTATAATCGTGCTGCACGCGAATTCGTGCTCTTCATGAAAACCAATATCACTCTCAAGCTGGACAGCGATCTGTTGCGGGAAGCCAAGGTTCTGGCGGCCGAAACGGGGACTTCACTCAGCGCTTTACTCGCAGAACGATTGCAGGAAGCGATCCGGGAACGTAAGAGCTACGAGCGGGCGCGCAGGAGTGCCATGGCGCGGCTGCGCGCAGGAATGAGGCTAGGCTGGAAGCGTCCCGCTTCGCGCGACGAGCTGCATGAGAGATAGCTTCGAGGTAGGCTCCGAAAACGAGGAAAATGGCGGAGAAGTATTTCGTGGACACAAACATCTTGATTTATGCCCATGACGCTCTCGCGGGGGCTAAGCACGAACGTGCCCGCCAGTTGGTAGAGCGCTTGTGGGCGAGCGGTCAAGGAGTGCTCAGCACCCAGGTCCTGCAGGAACTTTGCGTGAACCTGCGTCGCAAGCTGGCCCAGCCTCTGCCGACGGAGGACATTCGCCTGCTAATTCGTGATTACCTAAGTTGGGAAATAGTGGTAAATACCACGGACGCCATCGTCCAAGCGCTTGAGATCGAAACGCGCCACAAGACTTCATTCTGGGACGCTCTGATCTTACAAGCAGCCGAGCAGGCAGGGGCTGATGTTCTTTACTCCGAAGATCTGGCCACCGGCCAGCAATACGGCGTGGTGAAAGTCATTAATCCGCTGCTTGCATAAGATGGCGTTCGGTCCGAGTGGCACTCATCCGTATAAACTTGGATCATGACCACGACTACCCTCAACTCCCTCGCTCGCGCTTCTTCCGCTTATCTGCGTTCCGCGATGCATCAACCAATTCAGTGGCATGAATGGGGCGACGAAGCTTTTGCTGCGGCGCAGCGCGAGAACAAGCCCATGCTGCTCGACATTGGCGCGGTGTGGTGCCACTGGTGCCATGTGATGGACCGCGAATCTTACGACGATCCGGAGATTGCCGCGATTGTGAATCAATATTTCGTTGCAGTGAAGGTGGATCGCGATGAGCGTCCGGATATTGACAGCCGCTATCAAGTCGCGGTCAGTTCGATCAGCGGGCAGGGCGGCTGGCCGCTCACCGCGTTTCTTACGCCCCATGGCAAGCCGTTCTACGGCGGAACTTATTTTCCGCCGGACGATGGGTACGGGCGTCCCAGCTTCCGGCGAGTGTTGTTGAGCATTGCCAATGCCTACAAAGAAAAAAATGACGATGTGATCGAGCAGGCGAAGATGGTGGAGAGCGCGATTGCCCAGGCGGAATCGTTTGCTGGACGCAGCGGGCAGGTTTCGCACAGCGTTATCGACGCGATCATGAAGTCGGCGTTCAGTATGTTCGACGCCGAGCATGGAGGATTCGGGCAGGCTCCGAAGTTTCCGCATCCTTCGGTGCTGGATTTGTTGATCGAGCAGTATGCACGAACCGGCGATGGGCTTTCGCTCCAATCCAACGAGGGTGGCGGCGAGGGTGCGCAGCTTCGCAACGTCATTGTCACCACTCTTACCCACATGGCCAATGGTGGAGTTTACGACCAGCTTGCGGGAGGGTTCCATCGCTACTCGGTGGATGAGCGCTGGGTGGTTCCGCACTTCGAAAAAATGTGCTACGACAACTCCGAGCTGCTCAAGAATTATGTGCATGGATATCAGGTCACGGGCGATGAGTTCTTTGCCGAAGTTGTGCGCGACATCATTCGCTGGATGGATGAATGGCTGAGCGACCGCGACCGGGGCGGGTTTTATGCCTCGCAGGACGCCGACATCAACATGGACGACGATGGCGACTACTTCACCTGGACTCTTAACGAAGCCCGTGCTGTTCTAACTGCCGAAGAGGCGCAGGTCGCGGCCCTGCATTACGACATCAATGACATTGGCGAGATGCATCATAACCCGGCAAAGAATGTTTTGTATGTGCGGGCATCGATTGAAGAGATTGCGAAAAGATTGAGCTTGCCGCTGGAGCGAGTAAAAGAACTACTCGAAGCCGCAAAAAAGAAGATGTATGCGACGCGTTTGCTGCGCCCCACGCCTTACGTGGATGAGACTGTTTATGTTGGCTGGAACAGCTTGTGCATCTCGGCTTATCTGGAGGCGGCAAAGGTTCTGAATCTTGACCAGGCGAAGCGTTTTGCTTTGCGGTCGCTGGATCGGATTCTGGCGGAAGCGTGGAAGCCAGGGCGCTTGCTGCATGTGGTTGCTTACTCGGATGCGAAGGCTGAGCATCGTGAGGTTACGGGCCTGCTGGACGATTATGCCTTTACCGTGCTGGCTTGCCTGGACGCTTACGAATCCACCAGCGACCTTAGCTACTTCAAGTTTGCCCAGGCCATTGCCGGCGCGATGATTGCAAAGTTTTATGACGCGGCGGGCGGAGGATTCTTTGACTCCGAAGCAGTGGGCGAAGGCAAGAGCCTGGGCGTGCTGGCCACGCAACGAAAGCCTTTGCAGGATACGCCGACGCCGGCGGGCAATCCCATGGCGGCAATCGCACTGCTGCGTTTGCACCACTACACCGGGGAGGCTGAACACCACGACAAAGCGAAGCAGACATTGGGAGCCTTTGCGGGCGTAGCGGAACAGTTTGGAATTTTTGCGGCGACTTATGGCATTGCCGCCGTTTACTTGCTGGAAAGCCCGATGCAGGCAGTGGTGCTGGAGGGAAGCGATGCGGGACGAGCCGCCGATCTGTATGCCGCTGCGGTTGCGCCCTTTGCTTTTAATAAGAGCGTGTTGCTTCTCAAATCCAGCGAAGCGGTCGCGCAAAATCTTCCACCTGCGCTCGCAGCTACAATTGCGAATCTGCCGCAGCTTGCTTCCGGCGAAAGCTTCGCCGTGCTTTGTTCCGGTCTTTCTTGCCAGCCTCCGATGAGAGATGCGACTGACTTGAAGAAGGCGCTGCAATCAGCAGTTTCTAGCGGGCGCTGAAGTATTTTTGCGAGACGCGAAAGAAATAACTGGGCTGACGGATATGAAGTTCCGTCAGCCCAAAGATTGCGAGCCCAAAGAGTTCGGCCCACGTTACTACTGGTTACTTTGGTGACGTTGTCGCCACCAGGGTTAATTGTTAAAAGTTACTTGCAGAGGTCGCCACCACCTCCACCGGGTGGGCACAGTGGAATCGAGCCTCCGTCCAAGGCGGGAACCTGCGCGACGGATGCTGCGACGAATGTGCCCACGATTCCAATCATCAGAACAGCTATTCTGATTACCTTCTTCATGGGTTCTCTCCTAATCCACCTTAACTGCCCGCAAGAGGCGGGTTTCGAGGCGGACGGGAATTATAGAGCACATTGTCAGCCCACCTTGCAAGATTTTTCATCTGTCCCAGCCAACTTCCCTTCGCGGCTTTAGAGCGGCCAATAAACAAAGCAAGATAGTTTGTGTAAACAGCATGTTAGCTGTTGTTGATTAAAGTAGTACTGTAAACAGTTCTTGCGCAGTCTCGAGTTGCTCTGGGACTGGGTAATCGTTTACAAAATCCGGAATCGGGCGGGAGCTTTGCTCTTAGCAGGGAAACATGTGGACGCTTGAGGCAGGCGAATTCAACGGCGTGTCTACTTCTTGGGTGTAACCGGATCGGGAATTACACTCGGGCCGGTCGCCGGGCCGGCTCCGCTGCGAGCCGATGCGGCAGCGGCGAGCGCCTCTCTCTGTGGCCCGTTTTGAGTTTTCATCAACGCCCGGTCCACCATGCCTTCAAACATCGGGATGAGTGAATCGGCGGGCAACGGGTGATGAATGTCGGTGAGGCTCTGTTCCCAGCGCTGCGGCTGCAGCAGACTAGAGTTGACATCTCGAGCCGGACCCTTATACGCGGAATAAGCCAGCCAGATTACCAGGCTGGCGTTATATGCACTCATGTTAATCAAATCGAGCAGGCTCCGCTGCATATGACCGCCTGACCAGAATGCGATCAGTCCCAGTTCTACGATGGCAAACGAGCCAAAGCCGAGCGCGATGCCAAAGCTGAACTGACGCCGGCTCGCCCCCAGATAACGCGAGAAAAATAGCAGCAACAAAATCATGCCCACCTGGATGATGCGAACACAGCGTTCGCCGGTGACGATGGCCTGCATCCACGGCGCCAGTTCGTGCGAGTTGGCGGAAATCGAGACCACGCCCGCCACCAGCAACATCACCAGTCCCGCCCACTTAAACAATACGGTGCCCAGATCGCGCAGAGTATGAAAGGCGCGGAAAACATCCACGAACACCTCATGAATGACCAAAAATCCCAGCAGCACGCCGATCGCGCTGGTGGTCCAGTACAGATAGAAATAGGTTGCGTAATTGTGGTGGAGATACGACGGAAAGATGAGGCTGAAAGTCAGGATCTGGGTGGCGATATAGGCGAAGAAGCACTTGAATTTGCGGTGCAGGCCGCGGCGCAGCATGATGCCGGCGATTGCCGCCTGAATGATGGGATGGGCAATCCACAGAGCGTTATGGAGAATCGTAGTCTTGTCGCTCATACGCGATAAAACCCTGATCCCCGGTGGCAGATTTGAGTTCCCGGGAGTCAACCTCACGGTCTAACGCCGTGAACAGTACTTGGAGACTAAACTAGCAGAAGTTTAAGCTTTTCCCATCAAGGTTCAATGTACTGCCGTAACCGGAAGTAACGTTACTTTCGGGCCACCATTCGCGATGCTCGCAGTTCAGGCCCATTGTTCCTTCCACAATTGCGCAAAATAGTTGCGCCCGTGGGTTTTGAGCAGTCCCTAAGTCCAGTTCCCACCGCGTTTTTTTGGAAACGGGCTTGCACTTGAGGAGCGCGGAGCTGCGCCCTAATCGTGGTGCCTGCTATTTCCCCCTTCGCCCGACGGCTCCAGATTGGAAAAAATTATGAAAACTGCAGTCTTTGTTTCCTGCCTGGCGTTCTGCCTGTTCTGCGCGACCGCAAGTTTCGCTCAGGCCGGTTTGCTTGGTGGAGAAGCTCAGCAGCTACAAATGAACGAACACATTCATCATGCGGAGCAGCACGACATGGCGCATCCACAGGATATTTACGAGCACTCCGATTACGCCTTTGCTCAAGGCGAGCGGCCGCTATGGGAGTTTGGACCGGTTTCCCACCCGAAGCCGCTCGGCGATATTGCCCGCGAGTTCCGCAAAAAGCACGCCCTGGTGAAGAAGGCCGATATCATCTGGGAAAATTAGGCTGTTGAGGGCGGGTCTCATGCGCGGCGGGCGATAAATCCGTAATGTCGGTGGTATCGCTGGTTTAAAATAGTGGCATGTCCCGCGAATTGAATTTTGGCCCGTACCTCGATGTGCACGACGGCAAGAAGATAGTCAAAGATCTGACCTTCGGCAATCCCACGCCCGAAGGTGTTGTGCTCACCACGCTCGACTCCGCCGTGAACTGGATGCGCAAGAGTTCCATCTGGCCCATGACGTTTGGCCTGGCTTGCTGCGCCATCGAAATGATGTCCATGGGCGCTTCGCGCTTCGATATCGCGCGCTTTGGAGCGGAAGTCTTCCGTCCGTCGCCGCGGCAAAGCGATTTGATTATCATTGCCGGCCGCGTCTCCAACAAAATGGCGCCCGTGATTCGCCAGTTGTGGGAGCAGATGCCCGAGCCCAAGTGGGTGATTTCGATGGGGGCGTGCGCGACCTCAGGAGGCGTGTTCCAGAATTACGCCCTCGTGCAGAGCGTCAATCAGGTCATCCCTGTCGACATTTATGTTCCCGGATGTCCGCCGCGGCCAGAGCAGTTGATTTACGCGATTACTCTTCTCCAGGAAAAAATTCAGAAAGAGCGCGGGACGATCAAGAAGGCGCTGAATCTGGTGTAGTTTCGTGCCGATGCGGTTCGTCCTGATGAAGTTCGTCGCGCTGCAGAGTGGCAAGGTTTGTTCTGACCCATCAAGCCCGCTCATGGGGCCTTGAAGATAATGGTGATTGCCTTCTGCACCGCGATTGGTTTGCCGTTGAGCAAGAACGGACTGTAACGCCATTGCCGGACTGCTGCGACTGCGGCCGCGGCCAATATCGGCTCTCCCTTAAGAACCTTAACTTCCGGCACGGACCCATCTTCCGCAATTGTGGCCGTTAGACTGACCGTCCCGCTTAGCCGCTGCGTGAACGCTTCCTGCGGATAAGTAGGTTCGACTTTGCGAAGGATCTTTGCCTCCGTAACCCCTTGAGAGACTCTGAGATCGACGGTAGGCAAAGGCGTAGGTGCGGAAGAAAGATTGTTCAATTTCTCGCCGTTATTCGCCGCGACTACGACCGTAGGCGGATCTGAGTCGGAACGAGCGTCAGGCAAGCGACGTGCGGATTGCGAGGAGATTGTCGGGAGACTGATAGTCCGTGCCGCGCTGGACGCCAGATGAGCGGCGCTTTTACTCGAATCTCGGGCCGACTCAATCTTTGCTGGTCCGATCTTTGCCGGCTCGATCTTTGCCGCATTCTGAAGCACGCCCTTCCCGTGGGGATGCTCGGCCTGCCTGTTGGCAATACTCGCTGAAGGTTTGGTCGATACTGCTGTGGACGCGGGTTGCCGGGCAGTTTCCGCCGGCTCCGCGTGTGCTTGAACGATCGCCTGGCCCGTCGAGTTCTCAGCGACCGGTTCATGCCAGGTCCACCAGACAACAGCGGACGCCAGCAGCATCAGGGCTAACGCGGCGCTCAGAATCCAGTAATGATGTCTTGTCTTTGGCGCGGGTTCAGCGACAGTCAGAGAGATATGCTCGCGTGGAACGGTTGGCGCTATCGGCAATGCGGCCGCAGCAACTTCGATTTTTTCCGGATCGAGTTTTCTGAGAACGCGATCGTTCTCAGCGCCTGCGAATGTGGAGTGGAATTGGCGGCGATACGCAATCTCGACAATCTCGCCCAGCTGCTGCAGAAGGCCAATCTGTTCGCCGCCGAAGGCACTGGCCTCGCTGGAAAACGCTTCCAGCAGCCCGATCGTCTTGCCCGGTCCGGACAAGGGTACTGCGGCAATCGAGCGAATTCCGAGAAGGCGGCAGACTTCCGGGTCCACGCGGGTATCAGTTTCCGCATCGTCGCAGCGCAGCGGTTCAGAGATACGGAAACATTCGCCGGAGAAGCCTGAATGGACGTTGAGCGTAGAGCCCAGCTCCGGGGCGATGTCTCCGCTTCGCGCCTGGCAGATCACCACGCCACCGGCGGGCAGGGCGATCGCCGTTCCGCTGGCCCCGGTAAGGGCTCGCGCGGCATCCGCCACTGCGTGGAAAATTGCTTCCGGATTGCCGCCTTCCACCGCTGCCTGGCGTAAAACCGCCAACAAGTCGATGGCGCTGGCCTCCGGGCGCAGTTCCGCGCTCTCGGGATTTGCCGATGCTAAAGAGCGAGGCTCATTCAGCCCGAGTTCGGCGGAGGTCGGAAGCGGCAAAAGGCTCATCTTCAGAGACTCGAAAAGCAACGGAGTTGCGGAAAAATGCAACGAAGGTGGCGGACAGCGAGTGAAAGAAGTGTGCTCCAAAGAAATCCTGATGTCAATGCGAAATGCGGCCAAACCCTTGCCAGCCAAGGCAGGTCAGTGCTGCGGCGGCGAGGTATTTTCCATCTGGCGCCGCGACTCCGAGCGCTATAATGAGTGCAATCGGCCCAAGGGTGTTTTTATGATTCGGTTTCTGACGTCGACCCTCCCGTTCTCTCTGGCATTTTTCCTGGTGCTCTCATGCGCGGCCTCGGCGCAGGTTGGCTCTGCTCCTGCGCAACAGCAGCCCGCCGCTTCGCCACCGCCCGCAACTAGCCCGTCGGCGGTTGAGCAAACCCCACAAGCCCCAGTCATCCCCGCGAATGCCCCACATATGTCGAAACAAACGCGGCTGGAAATCATCCGCGACTTTGAAACTCAGCTGGTTTACTCGCGCACCAACTTTCCCATGGGCAATAAGGGCCTGCGGTTGAAAGATGGGGCGACCACTCCTAACGGCGAAGAATTGCGCCAGGCGCTTGCGCTATGGGGTCCAGCAATCAAACCGGGCGATCCCGTGCATATCTCTTATGTGCGAATTCAAAGCGATCACATTCATTTCGAAATCAACGGCGGCCCGGTGCGCCGCAAGAAGTGGTATCAGCGGATCCAGATCGAGGGCGCCGGTGGTCCGGTCAACACCGGTGGCAATCCGAACCAGACCATCGATAACGCCCACGGCAGTTTTGTCGACCTCTACTTCAACCGCTACGTTCCGGAATTGACGGACCAGCAAGTGCGCAACTTGCTTTATCCCGCGCTGGATTTCAATGCCCGAAGCAAGGAGCAGGCGTATCTCGATACCGTGCCGCCAAAAGTGAAGGCGGCAATTCTGAAGCATTACGTGCTCGTGGGGATGAATCAGGAAATGGTGCTTCACGCCAAGGGCCGGCCGCCTAAAAAGGATCGCGAGAAAGACGGCGAAACCGAATACGAAGAGTGGATTTATGGCCAGCCGCCGCAAGATGTGGATTTTGTCCGCTTCGTGGGTGATGAGGTCGTGCGCGTGGAGACGATGAAGGTTGATGGTCAGAAACTGGTGCGCACCGAGAAAGAAGTGAGCATCGATCACGGAGACAAAGAAGCAAAACAGGAAGAGCCGGGTGTGCGTCCGCCAAACGCTCCTAGTTTGCGCCGCCCCGGCGAAGATTCCGATGATGTGCCGAGACCGGCCGAAGGCCCCGGAGCCCCACTGCCCCCGCCTACGATGCCCGAGCCAACCACCCCTGGACCCGGAGGCACAGGCCCGGGATCAATCGTGACCGCGAGAAACTAGACTGGTTATTGCCGCGATGCAAGCTTGTTTCCTTCATCGGCGAAGGAAAATGCCAACGACACGTTTGGATAGTCCTTGCCCTCAACTTCTACATAAGGATAAACAAAATAATTCAGCGGCTTGCCGGCCTGCGGCGGATTCAGGCGCAGGTCGCGCCCCATGCTGAACTGGACACGGTTGACGTCGTGGGAGCCAAAGAAATAATCGCGCTTTTCCGGATGCTTCCACGCTTCCGAGATATCGACAGGGATCCAGCCCTTGCCATCGATCCAAAAATCAGACCAGCAATGGTATCCGGCAATTTCGGCGTCGTGACGGTCGGCGGGTAAGGGAAAACCGATTTCAAAGCGTGCGGGAATATTTTGCGAGCGCGCCATGGCGATAAACAGCGAGTGAAAGTCGGTGCAGTTGCCCTTTTTTGCGGTGCAAGCATAGAGGACGTCTCCATGTCCCCAGCCGGTTCCCGTCTTGTCGTAACGCATTGTAGTGAACACATAGTCGTAAATAGCACGAGCTTTATCGAGCGGAGCTGTTTTGCCTTGCGTGACTTTGGCGGCAAGTTCGGCGGGCACGCCAGTGGTAGGCACAAGTGCGTCGGGTTGCAAATCTTCCAGCTTCTCTCGGGACGAAAGCGAAACGGTCGAAACGTGCGCGGCACCCGGCCCGAGTGCGATCCGCTCCCGGCGGACTACGTCGTATTCCACATCAAAGTGCAGCTCCGGCTGAGTGGTGCCTGAAGTTTGCGCGTAATAAATCTCGTTGCCATATTTTGTTTCGCGGAATTTCTTCAGCGGCAGATCGCCTTTCGCCGACAGAATTTTCACTTCCTGATAGCGATCGGATTGGGCGACGGGCATCCAGATGCGGATATTGTCTTTCGCGGCCAGATTCTTCACCGTGAAGGCGTAGTGGAAGGTGAAATGGCGCGAATCTTGAGCCAGAGCGGGGAGAACGAGAGAAAGCAAAAGCAGTACAGAAGTCTTGCGCAGCATAAGCGCCTTCCTTTATTGAAGAAGCTTTCGCGCCGAGCAGCGTCGAAAGCGATAAGAACAACCGCTCCAACATGCTAGCAAAAAATGAGCGGAGCGTGCCGCAACAGAATTTAATTCGCTGATTGTGGAACGCTGGAATCTCCGCCGGCGACGACCCTACTTCTCTCTTGCGACCACAAACTCCAGGGCCCACAGAAGAGAGCGTTTAATTTCGGAGTCGGGGAATGTGCAGATCGACCGGTGCGCGGATTCGGCATAATGGGCGGCACAGGCGGCGGCGGCATCCAGCGAACCATAGCGCTGCAATATTTCCAGAATCTGCCCGTGGGTCACGCCATTGAAGCCGCGCTCGCGCAGGATTGTCTCCACTTTGGCGCGTTCTTCCGCGGTTGCGCTTTCCAGAGCGTGAATCACCGCCATGGTCACTTTGCCCTCGCGCAAATCGCTGGCCACCGGCTTGCCTAAAACTTCTTCCGAAGCGGTGAGGTCGAGTACATCATCGACAATCTGGAATGCCATGCCCATGTCGCGGCCGTAGTTGCCCAGCGCCTCTTCCTGCTCCGCCGTGGCTCCGCCGAGGATGGCTCCCAGCCGCATGCATACGGAGAATAAGCACGCCGTCTTGCGATAGATCAGGTCGAAATATTCTTCGAGGGAAATGAACGATCCCAGCTTTTCAATTTGCAGCAGCTCGCCTTCGACCATCTGCTGGGTGAGTTCGATGAGCGCATCGAGAATCCGAAAATTCCGTTCCTGCACGGCGATTTTGAACGCCTGCATGTAAAGCCAGTCCCCAGCCAGCACACACTTGGAATTTCCCCATTGCGTATTGGCCGCGGGACGCCCGCGCCGGGTCCTGGCCTCATCGATAATGTCGTCGTGGACGAGGGTTGCGGTGTGAATGATTTCGACGACCGCGCCCAGACGCACAGCGCCCGTGCCTTGATAATCAAACAGCTTGGCGGAAAGCATCAGCAGTGCGGGGCGAATGCGCTTGCCGCCGCCGGAGCGCAAATACTCGCCGATCTCGGTGATCGCGCGTACGCCCGACACAGCATCGCGCCCGAACTCCAGTTCCAGCGCGGCAAGGTCCTCCCGCAGCAGATCGAAAACTTCTTTTCGGTTGATAGGCGCGGAAACGCTCATTTCAGTTCGTGCGGTAATTCGTAAACTGCAAGTCAATGCCAAAGTCGTGTTGCTTGAGCATGGCGATAACGTCCTGCAGCGTGTCGCGATCTTTGCTGCTGACCCGCACCAGATCTCCCTGAATCGATCCCTGCGCCTTCTTTTTGGAATCTTTAATCAGCTTTACAATCTCCCGCGCCTTCTCAATCGTGATGCCTTGCTGCATGGTGATCTTGCGCTTTGCCGTGCCGCCCGCCGCCGGTTCCACCGCTCCGTAGGTCAATCCCTTCAAAGATACGTTGCGCTTGACCAGCTTTTGCTGAAGCACATCGTTTACCGCCTTGAGTTTGTATTCGTCGGCGGAGTGCAGGACGATCGCATCTTTTTCCAGTTCGATGTTGGACTTGGAATCTTTCAAGTCGAATCGCGTATGGATTTCCTTCAGCGCCTGCTGAATCGCATTGGAAACTTCCGGCAGATCGATCTTGCTCACGACGTCAAAACTGTTGTCGGGCATATATTTCTAATCTTTCTGAAACAATGGAATATTACTTCTGAGATTATCAGAAGACAGGTTGCACAGGACAGATCAACGCGCGCTAACTTTGTTTTCAGTAATTTCAACCGATTTGAAAAAACTGTAGAAGTTACGGGAAGTGCGGTCGCCGATTTCTTCCGCAGAAAATCCGCGCAATTCACCAAGCTTCCGCGCCGTTTCCACGACAAAAGCCGGTTCGTTACGCTTGCCGCGATTGGGCACGGGAGCAAGAAATGGACAGTCGGTTTCGATGAGTATGCGATCGAGCGGAACTTCAGACGCCGCATCACGAATCTGTTGGGCTTTGGGGAAAGTAATATTTCCCGCGATGGAAATCAGAAATCCCAGGTCGAGGGCGCGCAAGGCATGCGCCGGCGTTCCGGTGAAGCAGTGCAGAATTCCGCCCAGGCCAGTCGGAGCCCATTGCTGCTCAATCATGCCGAGACAGTCCTGCCACGCATCGTCACTGGCCTCGGACGGCCGGCAATGAATGATGATCGGCAATTTAGCCGCTGCCGCCAGTTCCATTTGTTTCTGGAAAACCTGCTTCTGGATCTCGCGCGGCGAGTGATCGTAAAAATAATCCAGGCCAATTTCGCCCCAGCCGATTACTTTAGGATGCCGGGCGAGCCGTTGCATGTCGGCAAACGCCGCGTCCGTCGCAAGCTTCGCCTCATGCGGGTGAATGCCTATCGTCGCGTAAATAAACGGATATTGTTCGGCCAGCCGGATTCCACAATCGACGGTTGCCGGTCCTTCGCCGATTCCGATGGCGACAATCGTTTCCACGCCGGCCGCGCGCGCTCGCGCGATTACTTGTTCGCGGTCGGGATCGAATTGTTTGCCCTCGAGATGTGCATGCGAATCTACGAACATAAAAACCGGACCTTAGACGTCGGACCTCAGACCCTAACTTCGTGGCAACGATTCGGAGTTGAAAGATTCGGCTGACATTTTCTACTTCAGCCGTGCTCCCACAGGCACATCTTCCAGAAAACTGGCCAGCACGGGCTTCCCGTCGTCCAGCGAGGCAGCGACAATCATTCCGTTCGATTCCATTCCGCGCAGCTTGCGCGGAGCAAGATTGGCCACAATCACCACTTTGCGGCCGATCAAAGTTTCTGGTTCGTAGGCTTCAGCAATTCCCGCCAGCACCTGGCGGACTTCTGTGCCGATGTCGACTTCCAGGCGCAGCAACTTATCGGCCTTGGGCACTCGCTCGGCAACCTTCACCACTCCCACGCGTAATTCGATCTTGGCAAAATCGTCGATGGTGATCTTATCTTTCGCTGCAGCCGGCGGAGGCATAGAGGAACCGGCGACTGCTGTGGCAGTTCTCTGGCGTTGCGTCCGCCAGTGGAATTCTTTGTTCCTCTTCCATCTTCTGCATCCTTTCAACGACTGATTTATCGGCGCGCGGAAATACGGGATGCACGTCGCCCAGCTTCGTGCCCAATGGAAGTTGTCCCCAAGCCAAATCCGATAGCGCAGTTTTCTTGATATCTGGCAGTCCCATCTGCGCCCAGATCTTCGCCGCAGCATCGGGAATCACCGGGTATGCAAGCAGTGTCACAATTCGCAGCGCCTCCGCCGACGTATAGAGCACTGTAGCCAGGCGCGCGCGGCTGTCTTCATCCTGTTTTTCGCCTAACGCCCAAGGCTCGTTTTCGACGATGTATTTGTCGACCGCGGCAACCAGGCTCCACGCCGATTCCAGCGCGCGTGAAAACTGGAATTGATCGAAATACATTCCAAATTCGCCGATAGTCTTGCTCGCAGCATTTGCAATCGCATCATCCGCGGCAGTTCGTGACGCCGACGAAGGGTACGGTACCTCGCCCTTGAAATAGCGGTTAATCATCGTCAGCGTGCGGCTGGCCAGATTGCCCAGTCCATTCGCGAGATCGGAGTTATAGCGCTGCACCAGCGCGTCGAAGGAAAACGATCCATCCTGACCAAAGACAACTTCGCGCAACAAAAAATAGCGCAGCGCATCCGCGCTCAGCGCATCAAGAATGGTTTCCGTGCGCACGATGTTGCCGCGCGACTTCGACATCTTGCTCTCTTCAAACAGCAGCCAGCCATGTGCCACAATCGCTCTAGGAAGCGGCAAGCCCGCAGCCATGAGAAATGCCGGCCAATAAACGCAATGGAAGCGGACAATTTCTTTGCCGATCATCTGCACGTCGGCCGGCCAGTATTTGGCAAATGCGGCCTGCGCCCCCGCGTGCGAAGAACCGTAGCCGATAGCCGTAATGTAATTCGCCAGCGCGTCCAACCAAACGTAGATCACGTGCTTGGGGTCGTCGGGCACGGGAATGCCCCACGAGAAGGTCGAGCGGCTGATGGAGAGATCGCGCAACCCGGAGCGCACGAATGAAATGACTTCATTGCGGCGCGCCTCAGGCCGGATGAATTCCGGATTCTTGTACACCTCGAGCAGCTTGTCCTGAAACGCGGAAAGCTTGAAGAAGTAGTTTTCTTCATGCACGGTTTCGGTGATTCGCCCGCAGGTCGGGCAGGGATCGCCCGGTTGCGCGCCGTCTACATACAGCTCATCCGACACGCAATATTGGCCGGTATAGGTGCCTTTGTAGATGTATCCGTTATCGCGAATACGCCGGAAAAGTTCCTGCACGCGCTTCTTGTGGCGCGTTTCCGTCGTGCGGATGAAATCGTCGTTGGAAATTCCCATCCGCTGCCACAGCTTGCGGAACTCGGTGGAAATCTCGTCGGCATATTGTTGCGGAGTCTTGCCCGCGGCCTGCGCCGCGCGCTCGATTTTCTGTCCGTGCTCATCGGTGCCAGTGAGAAAAAATGTATCCGCCCCCAACATGCGCTGCCGCCGCGCGATGGTATCGCAGGCGATGGTGGTGTAAGCGTGCCCGATGTGGGGACGCGCATTCACGTAATAAATCGGAGTCGTGATGTAGAACTTTCTGGTCATTGCTTGGCTTCGAATCTTCTTTTCTAGAATCGCCATTCCTCATCGGCGTTACGCTCGCGAGGACGAATCCCTATGATTTGTTGCGAGAATGCAGGTAGCTTTCGACCGCTTCGCTCATCACTCTTTTTAGCGGCACATGATGCTCAGCGGCGATCCGACGGCAGTCTTCATATTCCGGAGCATAATTGGTCACCGTGCCGTTCATGCTTCCCATCTTGATTCTGACTTCGCCCCACTGTGTGGCGACATTTTCCCAGCGACGCCCTAAAATCTGCCGTACTTCATCGCGGCGGCGCACCCCCAGCGTGGTCGTCTCTTCAAAAATCAGTCGCGTCAGCTTGGCCGCATCATCGGGCTTGCACAAGGCAGTCAACAAAATACCAGGACGATTTTTTTTCATCTGCACCGGCATGGCAAAGGCATCGAGCGCGCCTTCATCCAGCAAGCGATCCATCACGTAGCCGAAGACCTGCGGATTCAGATCGTCCAAATTCGCTTCCAGAACCGTGATCGTCTCCGTCGTGGTCTTTGACAAAGGCACGCCCGCTTCGCCTACCGTTAACCGCGCCACGTTGGGATATCCGGCAAAGTCCCGGGAACCGGCGCCGTAGCCGGACTTTTCGATCTTCATCGGAGGAAACGCCGCAAACCGGTGAGCCAGTGTCTTCACGATTGCCGCGCCTGTTGGCGTGACCAGTTCCGCCTGCACCCCCGACGAATAGACAGGCGCATCTTTAAGCAGTTCGACCGTCGCGGGGGCCGGAACCGGAAACGTTCCATGCGCACACTGCACCATTCCGCCGCCCAGGTTCAACGGCGAGCAAAGCATTTCATCGACTCCCAGAGCTTCCGCCCCCACAGCGGCGCAAATGATATCGACCATCGCGTCCACCGCGCCCACTTCGTGAAAATGAACTTGCTCGGGAGACATGTTGTGGATCTTTCCTTCGGCTGCTCCCAGAGCTTCAAAGATCGCGATTGCGGTTTTTTTCGCGGATGCCGAGATAGGCGAGGCAGAAATAATATTCCGAATCTCGGTCAAGCCGCGTCCATGAGAATGTTCATGCGAATGTTCGTGAGATTCTCCATGCTCGTGATGTTTGTGATCGTTATGTTCATGCGGGTGGCTATGAGCATGAGAGTGCTCGTGTGCATCGTGAACGCCATCCCCGTCATCAACCTTCTTCTGCCAGTATTCTTCCCTGGGCAAATCCTTTTCGCCGTGAACCCACACATCCACTTTTGTCGCCGAAATCCCGCTTCGAATCACGCGCGAAACTTCCAGCCGCGCGCCCAGCTTCAGCGCCTCCACAGTAGCTGCCAGCAGTCGCGCCGGGACGCCAGCATCCACCAGCGCGCCCAAAAACATGTCGCCGCTAATGCCGGAAAAGCATTCGAGATAAGCTACGCGCATAGAAGCTTTCGTCAGCTTTTGGCCGTTAATCGTGGGTATAAAGCTCCATCCCAACCAGGGGTGAACCAACTTACGGCCCGCCGCCGGCAACCAACGGCGAAATTTTCATCATAGGGAACACTGCATTCCTCGTCAAACATGCGCTCGTCGCGCGCTCTGCTAAAATCACTGTTCTTCTGTAGCTTGGAGAGGGTGCTTGTACCGTCATCTCGAACGCCGTCTGGCTCACCGTGTGCTGGAGTGTCTGCAGCGCCTATATGCTGGGATTTCCCTGCCTAAAGTTGTCATCGAGCAGCCGCCAAACGTGTCGCTGGGCGATTTCGCGATACCCATTTTTCCGTTTGCCAAGCCATTGCGTTCAGCTCCCCTGAAAATCGCCGAAGCGATTCGCAACGAGGTGGGAACGATCGAAGGCATCGCCGGGATGCAGGTCGCTCCACCCGGATATCTGAACGTCACGATGGACCGGGCTTCGCTGGCCGCGGCGCTCATTGGCGATGAAAAGCCGTTCGCGGATGTTTCTGCCGGCAAGATTCTGGTGGAACATACCAGCATCAATCCCAACAAGGCTGCTCACATCGGGCACCTGCGCAATGCAATTCTAGGCGATACATTCGTCCGGCTGCTGCGCTTCGCCGGCCGCGAAGTGGACGTGCAGAACTACATCGACAATACCGGTGTGCAGGTTGCCGACGTGGTTGTCGGCTTCACAGAGATCGAGAAGAAATCTCGGGGCGAAATCGAAGCTCTCGCCGGCCAGCCGCGCTTCGACTACTACTGCTGGGATCTCTATGCCCGCGTTTCGCAATGGTACGAGCAAGATAAGCAACACTTGCGGGCGCGGGCGCAAACCCTGCATGCCATCGAAGACGCATCGAGCGAAACCGCGGCCGTCGCGGAAATAATCTCGTCCGCAGTCCTTCGCCGCCACCTCGAAACCATGGACCGGCTGGACATTGAATACGATTTTCTGCCGCGCGAGAGCGAGATCCTTCATTTGCATTTCTGGGATGCCGCTTTCACTAAGCTGAAGGAATCCGGAGTGCTCACGTTTGAAAGCGAAGGCAAAAACAAAGGCTGCTGGGTGATGCGGCGGGCGGGAACCGCTTCCAGCGCCGAGAACGCCGAGGACGGGCAGAAAATCTCGGAAGAAGACCAGAAAGTGATCGTGCGCTCGAACGGTACGGTGGGCTACGTGGGCAAGGACATTGCCTATCACATGTGGAAGTTCGGCCTGCTTGGGCGTGACTTCGGCTATCGCAGGTTTTATCGCTATCCCAACCAACACGACTGCTGGATTTCTGCGATCGAGGGAGAGAAAAATCATCCGCACTTCGGCGACGTGGCAGAAATTTACAACGTCATCGACGCGCGCCAGTCGGAGGCGCAAAGCACAGTCATCGAGGCGCTACGCGGCCTTGGCCACAATGAAGCGGCCGACCATTACACGCATTTTTCCTACGAGATGGTTGCGCTCACCCCGCGCTGCGCTGCTGAACTTGGCTACACGCTGAGCGAGGAAGACAAGACGCGCTCCTGCATTGAAGTCTCCGGGCGCAAGGGTTTCGGCGTAAAGGCCGACGACCTTCTCGATACCCTCATCGCATCGGCGAAGAAAGAAGTCGACTCCCGCCACCCGCAACTCACCAACGCTGAGCGCGAATCGATCGCCACTCAAATCGCGATCGGAGCGCTGCGCTACTTCATGCTGAAGTTCACCAAGCAGTCAGTGATCGCGTTCGACTTCAAAGAGGCTCTCAGCTTCGAAGGCGAAACCGGACCCTACGCCCAATACGCCGTAGTGCGCGTCAATGGCATTTTCAAGAAAGCGGCAATCGATCCTGAGATTTTCGAACGAGAACTAGCGGGCAAACTATCCGCTGAGGAAATGGCGCAATTCTTCCAGGGCGAACAGGGCAATGAAATCTGGGAACTCTGGCTCGCGTCAGCGAAGACCTCATATATCGTCGATCAGTGCATCGCCACCACTGAGCCCTCCTATCTGGCGAAGCACGCGTTCCAGCTGGCGCAATTGTTTAACATGTTCTACCATCGCCATCCCATCCTCAGCGAAGGTGACGAAAAGCGAAAACAATTTCTTTTGGCCACGGCAGCGGTTGTGCGCCGCGAATTGCTACGCTCCTTGACCGTGATGGGCATTACCGCTCCTCCGGTCATGTGAAGAGCTAGATGTTCCCCGCGGACGGGCATTCGCCTGTCGACTCCTCCGAATCCAGATTCGTCGCTACAATCCGAATACCATAGACGCTTTTGCTTCGAGGAGTAAGCGATGAACTCTTCCATTCGCCGGTTTAGCGTTTTTGCACTTTTATCCAGCGTGTTCTTGCCTTTCGTCGCACGTGCTACGAGCCGCGTTGCGGCCACGGCTCACCGCCCCGTCATCGGTATCGCGCTCAGTGGCGGAGGCGCACTCGGCCTGGCTCACATCGGCGTTTTGAAATGGATGGAGGAAAATCACATTCCCATCGATCGCATTGCCGGCACCAGCATGGGAGGAATCGTGGGCGCCATCTTCGCGACCGGGATGTCGGCAAAAGAAATGGAAACCTTTGCCGACAATGTCGACTGGACAACCGCCCTGCTTGCCGAGCCCAGCTATCAGCAGCTTTCCTACCGCCGCAAGCAGGACCGAAGGGCGTACGAGGTCTCATCCTCGCTCGGATTGCGCCATGGTCTCAATGGCCCCAACGGATTCAACCCGGGCCAAGGCGTCGGTCTGCTGCTCGACCGCATCGCTTTCCCGTACTCCAACATTCCCAGGTTCGACGATCTTCCGACACCCTTTCGCTGCGTGGCCACGGATATGGTGGATGGAACAGAGGTCGTTCTCAAAGATGGTTCACTGGCGCAGTCGCTGCGCGCGACGATGGCGATTCCCGGAGTTTTTACGCCTGTCGAAATGAACGGCCGGGTTCTGGCGGATGGCGGCCTGGTCGATAACCTGCCCACCGATGTGGCGCGGGAGATGAAAGCCGACGTGGTTATCGGCATCGATCTGGCAACCCCGCTGGGCGGAGGCGAACAACTGCAAACCTTGAGCGGAGTGCTTTCGCGCGCGATCAGCGTCGTCATTTTGGCCAACGAGCGCAGATCGATGAAGCTGGCGGACCTGGTGGTGACATTGAACCTGGGGCAGTATTCCATCGACGACTATTCTGAGGCAGAAAAGATTATTCAGCTCGGCTACGATGGAGCTGCGCAGCGGGCTGATGATCTGCGCCGTTACGCTGTTTCCGACGCAGAGTGGCGGCAATATCTCGCGCAGCGTGAAGCTCGAAAGCTGACCCCGCAGAAGGTCGCCGAGACCGTCGAGGTGACCGGGGTCAGCGGCGACGAGCAGCGGCGACTGGAATCGCGCCTGAAACAATTCGCCGGCCGCCCCATCGATTTCCATGCGCTCGACAAACGTCTTAACTCGATCGCCGGGCAAGGCATGTTTGACCGGCTCGGTTATGAAGGTTTTGTGCAGAATGGTGTTCCCGGCTTGCGCATCGTTGCCCATGAAAAATCCTACGGCCCGCCATTCGTCGATCTGGCAATGAACGTGGATGGCTCCGGCGTCGCCGCCTTCGATTTTTCTGCCGGGGCGCGCATCACCTTTATGGATGTTGAGCACCATGGTGGCGAATGGCGGAACGATCTGATGCTGGGATCGAGCAATCTCGCGGCCAGCGAGTTCTATCAGCCTTTGGGCGACACTCATTTGTTCGTTGCGCCGTATGCTTTTGCCTCGAAATATGCGCGCAACTCCTTTGAAGGCACAACACGCGTTGCGGTCTTCGGCGACGAGCGCGCCGGAGGCGGCTTCGACATCGGCTACGATTTCAGCCGCAGCAGCGAACTGCGCTGGGGCTACGAAATTTACAGCGGGAAGCTGGATCCGCTCATCGGCAGCGCCGGACTACCGATCGTCAGCGGCAGCACGGGCGAATTTCGCGTGCGCCACGTCTATGACGGCCAGGACCGCCCCACCGTTCCCAGCCGCGGAGTGCGCGTCGAAACTACACTTTCCCGTGTACTGCAAAGTCCAGGCCTGCTGAATCCTATAACCCAACTGGAAGTGCGCACTTCTACTTTCGTTCCGGTAAGCGATAAAACTTCGCTCTTCTTCAACGCGTCCGGCGGATCAACCTTCCACGGCACTGCTGGCCCGTTTCAGGTCTTCTACCTGGGTGGCCCTTTTCACTTGGGAGCGTACTTGCCGCAGGAATTTATGGGGAATCATTATGGCTACGCCTCAATCGGATTTCGCCGCAACCTCTACCATCTGCCGCAACTCCTGGGCGATAAGATCTACTGGGGCGGATGGTATGAAGCCGGCAGCGCTTTTAATGATCCCTCATCGGTCGAAGTGCGCGGCAGTTTGAATGTGGGCATAATTGCCGATACCATAGTCGGCCCGGTAGCGCTGGCGGGAAGCGTAAGCCCCACAGGACAAAGCCGCGTCAATTTCTTGATTGGAAGATTGTTTTAGATGTGCACAATGGCTGCCCGGAGTGAACCGAATGAGCGATAAAGATAAAGATAAGGATAAAGGCCGTGAGCTCGGTATGGGGCGCGAGATTACCCGTCGCGATTTTCTGAATGGCATCAGCATCGCCGTCGGCTCATCTTTAATTGCACCGAATTCCCCGTGGCTGGAAGCTTTTGGCATGCCGCAGTCTCCGTTCGCTCCGGAGAAGAATCCCGATTATTACCCTCCGGCGAAAACCGGAATGAGAGGCAGTCATGACGGCTCCTGGGAAGTCGCACACGATATGCGGGATGGCAACCCGTTGCCCGCCTCGGTGGACGATGGCGAATCGTATGATCTGGTCGTCGTTGGCGGCGGAATCAGCGGCTTGGCGGCGGCTTATTTTTACCGCAAGTTGGCCGGGCCGCAGTCGAAAATTCTCATTCTCGATAACCATGATGACTTCGGCGGCCACGCCAAGCGCAATGAATTCCAGGCAGGGAACCGCTTGCTGCTTGGATACGGTGGCACTCAGTCGATCGAGGCGCCGGGCAATTACAGCAAAGTTTCGATCAGCCTGCTTAAGGAATTAGGAATCGACACCCAGCGCTTTTACAAGTACTACGACCAGAAACTGTTTTCTTCCCGGCATCTCATCGAAGCCGTTTTCTTCGACAAAGAAACGTTTGGCACAGACCGCCTCGTGCCGCAAAAAGGCCTGCACTTTTTCGGGGTGGAGTTCGACCTAGAAAATGTCGCTCAGATTCCAATCGCCGAGGCCGCGCGCAAAGATCTCATCCGCCTGCAACACGCCAACGTGGATTACATGCCCGGTTTGAGTCCCGAACAGAAAAGAAAGAAATTGATAAAAACCAGCTACAAAGATTTTCTGCTGCAATATGTCAAAGTGCATCCCGATGTCGTCAAGGTCTTCCAGACCTCGACCCACGATTTATATGCCGTCGGCATTGACGCCGTTTCCGCGGACGATTGCGCGCGCGAAGGTTACGCCGGTTTCAAGGGCATGAAGCTGCCTAAAAGCCACGAAGAAAATCCCGAGCTGGATGAGCCTTACATCTTTCATTTTCCCGATGGCAACGCGTCCATTGCGCGAATGCTCGTGCGGTCGCTGGTGCCCGGAGTTCTTCCCGGCCACACGATGGAAGACATCGTCACCGCGCGCGCAAATTATGCCCGCCTTGATGACGCTTCCTCGCCCATCCGCATTCGCCTGAATAGCACCGTCGTGAAAGTCACGCACATCGGAGATTCCGCGGCCGCGAGAGAAGTGGAAGTGACCTACGTTCGCGGTGGCAAAGGCCACAGGATTCGCGCCGCCAATTGCGTACTAGCCTGCTGGAACATGGTTATTCCCTACTTGTGTCCCGAGATGCCGGCCAAGCAAAAAGAAGCGCTCGCTTACTGCGTTAAGCTTCCGCTGGTCTACACCAACGTGCAAATCCGCAACTGGCAGGCGTTTCAGAAACTCGATATCAGCAGCGTCTACGCCCCGGGCTCGTATTTCAGCCATGTCACGTTGGACTTTCCCGTCTCCATAGGCGATTACCATTTTCCCAGTTCGCCCGACGAATCCTGCCTGCTGCATCTGCTGCGCACGCCGTGCTCGCCCGGTCTCGATTGCAAAGATCAATACCGCGCCGGACGCTACGAACTGGTGACCACAAAATTCTCTGATTTCGAACTCCAGATACGGGACCAATTGGGCCGCATACTTTCGCCTGGCGGCTTCGATCCCGCGCGCGACATTGAAGCCATCACCGTGAACCGCTGGCCTCATGGCTACGCGTATGAATACAACGAATTGTTCGAGCCCCTGGACCGGCCGGATTCCGAGCGCCCCTGCGTGATCGGACGCCAGCCCTTTGGCAGAATTAAGATTGCGAACTCCGACGCCGACGGCCACGCCTATACCAATATCGCCATCGATCAGGGCTATCGCGCCGTGCGGGAGATCGTCGGAAGCTAATGCCAGAGATTCGAGAAATTCGGGAGATTATTGCTGCCACTGCGAGTTGTGGCGCTGCAGCCACCAGCACGCCACATTGCCTTTTTGCGGAAAAATGGACCGGCTGCAAGCCTGCGGATAAGTTCCCGTCAGGTCATATTCCATCTTGTTGCCCTTCAGCGGCGTGGCCAGAAACTGATTCACCTGCACCACTCCGAATGCCGTTCCATGTGCGATGCGAATCCTAAGCACCGCCCAGTCGCCCGCATAAAGCAGCCCCAGCAGCACCAGCGCCGTCACCAGAGTCAGCCTAAGTAGCCGTTCCCAGTTCCTCACGCGAAGCGCTCCCGGATCGGCATGGTCACCATTAGAAGCGAATATCCCGGTAGAAGATGCAGTGCGTTTCCAAGTACCAGGAAACGACAAACAGAACCAGCATGATGCTCGTAGCCCAGAGGAACACCTGAACCGGAAGCGTCGCGGTAAGTCGCGGGACCAGCGCGTGTGATTCGCGCGTTGCCTCGCGAAAAATCGCTCCTCCAGTCAAAGAGATTCCCGCCGCCACTGCCAGAAGAGTGACGGAATCATCGATCCTTTGATGCGTATTGCTTGACGGATCAAGGAATGCGGAATGAAACACCGCGCACAACGAGAGCATGCACAACAACAAGACCACCGGTTTGGCGATCTCCCCGAACATTCTCCGTCCCCGTACGAGAACAGTCTACCGCTATTCAATGGTCCGCGGTCCGAAGCTCTGGCGATGCAATTTGCTGGCAAGCATCCGCCTCGGAAATCCGAGAGTTACTCCGATCTTTCTTGCGCTGGCATGGACACTCACAGCTTCCGTGGAGAAACGCGAATCGCCTATCCGTTGCGGCCGGCAATGATCAAGCCCGCACCCACCAAGACCAGCACGATGCTGACAGCGGGAGCGATTTTTTCGTCATGCTCCGTGGTGACCCCAATATGCGCATCGCCGACGCTCACGCCGTGATGATGCATGTGCGGGAAAGGTACGATGAACGAAATAACTCCAAGAATCAAAACCAGAATCCCGACGACCAGCAACGCTTTCATAGACTGCCTCCCGAAGGGCTTGATGGCAAAACCTTCTGCGCTCGCGCACGACCCGAGCCGTCGCAGTCCCACTAAGATGCGGCTTCTCTTGAAATAGCTGTGAAGGAAAAGCGGCGATAGCAGAATTTCGCCGACCACGAAATGAAATTAACCCTACCGTTATCCGCGAATCCGTGAAATCCCTGGCAAACTTTCAGCCGGCAAAGGCCTTCACAAACTCCACCAGGCTCCGCAGCGCAATCCCCGACGGGCCTTTGGCGATCCAGGGCTTTTGCTCTTCCATCAGGGTGTGTACTATTGTCGGCGGAGGCCAATCGAATGAGTGGAACCTACAAGGATCTGGAAGCCTGGCAACGCGCAATGGCGCCTGTAATTGGCATCTATCGTGAAACGGCTCATCTTCCGCGCGAAGAAATGTTCGGTCTCACCACTCAAATGAGGAGGGCCGCCGTATCGATCCCGAGCAACATGGCCGAAGGCAAAGGCCGTTTTTCCGACAGGGAACTCAGCCAATTGCTTGCCATCGCCGAGGCTCGGTGTTTGAAGTCGAAACCCAGACCGCAATCGCGCTGAACCTGGGATTTTTCACGGAGACTCAAGCTGTCCACTTGGCCGACAAATGCGGAGAGCCAGGCCGTCTGCTGAACGGTCTAATCAAGGCGGTGAGAAAACCCGCCGCCTAAGTTTCACCATGCCGAGGGTCGGCCGAAGCCCGCAAGCCGAAGCCCGCATGCTATATTGCCTTTCGCATGGGACTTCTTTTCTTCTTCGTCTCCTGGTGGGGATTCATCCTCCAGGCCATCGCCATCATCCACTTCATCCGCCGCCGCCCCGACTGGTACTGGCTCCTGGTAATCCTCATCGGCGGATGGCTCGGCGCCCTGGTTTACATCCTCGTGGAAATGATTCCCGACGCCAGCCTGCTCAGTACATCCTTCCAGGTTTTTCCGCGCCGGCGCCGCATCCGCGAACTCGAACGCGCCATCCTCGACAATCCCTCCGCCGGCAACTACGAGGAACTCGGCCTGCTCTATCTCGATGACAGAGATTTTTTCCGCGCGCGCACCGCCTACGATAAAGCCATTGCCTCGCGCAGCGATTCGCCCGATGCCTTCTATCGCCGCGGTGTCGCCGAAGTGGCCCTCGGAGATTTCGCCGGCGCGATTCCCGATCTCGAACGCGCCGTCGCCTCCGATCCCAGCTACGACTTCCACCGCGCCAAAGGCCTGCTCGCCCACGCCTACGCCCAAACCGGTCACCCTGATAAAGCCGAGCCGCTCTTCCAGCAAGCTACAAAGATCTCGACCATCTCTGAAACCTACTATAACTATGCGCTATTTTTGCAAACGCAGGGGCGCACCGCCGAAGCTCGCGCCTGGGCCCAGAAAATTCTGGATAAGCGTCCGACTATGCCCGGCTATCTTCGCCGCCGCGAACGCCCCTGGTTTCGTAAAGCCCAACTCCTGCTAGCCCGCCTCAGGCTCTGATATTGAATCCCCGTGCTCTTCTGTGTTCTCTGTATTGACGTCTTTTGACGTGGACTTAGATCTTGATTCTGTCTCAGACTATCGAACTGTCTCGGCTAGAACATCACTTTCCGGGGGCCCCTTCTCATTGCACTCGCTGCAATCGCGTCACAAGTTTCTGCGCCAGATTCTCCTGTGATTCCGACCACAGCAATCGCGCGTTGGCGCGCGTATTTTTCTCCGCCTTCATCGCGAACTCTACCAGCTTCGCCACATTGTCCCGCACTCGCGCCTTCGTGTCCTCGGTCAGTTCAAGGCTCTCCTGCAAGAACGGCGAATCCAATCCAAAATCCACTTCGATGTGGCCCATTTGCTTATAAGCTGCGTCGTCGAACTCTTCGCCCCGCGCGGTGAACTTAACCCGTGACGGCGTCAGTTGCCACTCTCCGCCGGCGCCGCTCCCAGCGGGCATCCACAAGTCCCAGTACGCATCGAAAATGTAAGCGTAATCGTCGTGCACCAGATCCGCCGCAACCACCAAAGCTTCCTCCGGGCGAACCCCTGGGACGAACCGCCGCTCCAGCACCGAAGCCTCATTCCACGAAACCGGCTGCACTGAAATATAAGTAATCCCGGGGATCGACTCCGAAAAAGGAAACTGCTGCAAAACAGAAAGAATATGAGGCAGCATGGCTGGCCCCTCGACATCGGGAAACCACAAACTCAAGTAAAGAGGATCAGCCATATGTCGAATCGCTAGGCGAGCTTCCGCTCTCGAACCATTGTAGACGGTGCAATCCACGGACGCACGCTAAGAGACGTACGCTCAAGGGCGCATGCCAAGTGTCCACGGTGTTTACGGCCCGCTGTCTGAGATTTCTATCTGAAGAGCAATTTTTCAAGCTAGACTGCTGCATCAAGTGGCGTGTCTTTTGACACTCCCGCCCCTCGCTGCTACTATCAAAGCTCGCTGATGATGCCCCTTCCAGTGGTCCCCGTCGTCTAGCCCGGCCTAGGACATCGCCCTTTCACGGCGGTAACACGGGTTCAAATCCCGTCGGGGACGCCAACCTTATCAACCACTTGCAAATCCCCTCCAGAATTTTGTAGGTCCGTTACAGTCCGATAAGCCTCGGTGCTTGGTTTTTCTTCGTTTTTGTCGAGCAGCAAACTCACAACTCGGCTCTGCGCGTCTCGCTTCGTTTGCGTGATTGCTTGCGCATAGACGTTCAGAGTGACCGAGATGTTTGCGTGCCGCATTAGCTCCTGCACACCCTTCACGTCCTCGCCGTTCCCCTTGAGGAGCGTCGCGTACGTATGCCGGAACGTGTGCCAACCGAAATGGCCCACGATTCCGATTTCTTTCGCCGCTGGCTCCAGGTGCGCCTTGTACAGCGAACCCGGCCAGTACGGCAGTTTCCCGCCACTGTGCGGACTGGCGAATACCCAGTCCTCATCGGTTGGGTATGGACTATGCAGCCGCCAGTTCCATAAAACCTTAGACAGTCGCAAATCGAGCGGAACCGGCTTGCGAGAGGCTTCGGTCTTGCAGTCCCCGACGTGTTGCATCACGATCGAGCGGATGACATGGACTTCCATCTTCTGAAAATCGATGTCCTTCCACTTGAGGCCCAGCAACTCCCCAACCCGAAGGCCCGTGAACACGGCGAGAAATACCATCGTGCGCGTCGGCTCCTTCAGGATGCGAAGCAGTGCCGCAATCTGCTCGATGGAAAGCACAATGGGCATCCTGGTCCGCTTGGCACTTTGACGCACCATGCGTATGGGATTCACATCAAGCCATTCCCACCTGACAGCGTGATTGAAAACCGCGCTCATGATGTTTCGAGCTTTGGCTTTGCTTCCGTTCGCATACTTGAGCGAACGAAGCCACTGCTCAACAGCGACCGTCTTGACTTCAGTTACGCGATAGCTTCCCCACCTGGGCAAAATCGACTTTCGGAAATAGCCCACGTAGGTGACCTGCGTCTTCCGCGTTTTGGTGCAGTCCGGCCCCAGCTCTTTTTCCCGGTAGTGTTCGACAAGCGTTTGAACACTGATCGGAGTCAAGCTGGTGCGCGGATTCTCAGCGTTGATGTCTGCCCGAAGTGCGGCGACGGCCTTCTGAGCCGCCGTCTCGTTCGGGTACGGCCCCCGATTTACATGGACCGTGACGAAGGCAGCTTTGAGTAAGTCCACGAAGCCGTCGGGTAGAGCTGTCCCTTTTGAACCCACACGTGTGCTGCCACAGTCTTGTGATCAGTGCGATGTGAACAACGTCGGGACCTTGGCGAGGTATTGTTGGCCGGCAAGACTGCAATTCACCGAGCCGACAAGAGTTCACCGACAAATCGGCCTAGGTCCAGTGCCTCAACTCCTTTAGCAATCGCCGACGTAGGCACTTGTAGGCGCGACTTCCGATGGACCACTATCAATCTTCCTGCCCGTTTTTGTAGCGCGCGCTGAAGAGAGGTCAATGGCGATGCCATGGGCGGGCGGACAGTCTTCGCGGCTTTTGCTTCTACCAGCCACAGCTTGGCGTTAGGACGTGGAACAAGAAAGTCTACTTCCAGACCCTGCTGATCCCGAAAATAGTAGAGTTCCTTGCGCATCCCACGGTCGGCTTGGCTTTTGAGTATCTCTGCTGCGACGAAGCCTTCAAACAAGGGGCCTAGGAACGGCGACCGCTCAAGCTCAGCCGATGATGTCAGGCCCAGTAGGTAACAGGCGAGCCCGGAATCACCCAGGTACACCTTCGGCGACTTAATGAGTCTCTTCCCGAAGTTTTCGAAATACGGCGGCACCAGAATGACCTGGCCTGTTATTTCGAGGATGTGCAGCCAGTCGCCAATCGTTGGAACGGTGATCCCGAGCGGTGCAGCAAGGTCGGTCTTGTTCAGAATCTGACCGTGACGGCTCGCCAGAAGAGCGAGAAAACGGCGAAATGTCGCCAAGTCCCGCACATTTGTAATCGCCCGGACATCTCTCTCCAAGTACGTTTGCAGGTAGGAGGCAAACCAAAGGCTACGAGCCTTGGGCCGGGCGAGCACCTCTGGGAACCCCCCGTGTAACAGGTTCACTTTCTTGGTTTCTGCGAGGCTGAAAGGCAGGAGCTGGAGGATGGCAGCCCGGCCAGCCATCGATTCGCTGATGCCCTGCATCAGCGGAGCCTCCTGGGACCCCGTGAACAGCCATTGCCCCATCCGTCGTGAGCCCGTGTCGATAACCGTACGGACGTAGGCAAGTAATTCGGGGGTATTCTGGATCTCATCGAAGACGACTGGAGGGCGCAGCGCGTCAAGGAATGCGCGGGGATCGCTGCGTACGCGTGCCTGAATGTCGGGGTCTTCGAGCAGCACGTAGCGGGCCTTCGGGAACAGCCTGCGCAGAAGGGTGGTTTTGCCGGCACGCCGAGGCCCTGTCACAACAACTGCGGGAAAGTGTCGAGCTGCGTCCAGCAGCACGCCTGCCAATCTCCTTTGGATATATTGCATATGAGAAATATAAACTATTACTTTAGATTACTCAACACTAGAAATTTGTGTTTGTGAGACAGATGCCAAAGATGTTGTTGGAGGCAGGCCGCCCCTAACCATGGCCGTCAGAGAATCCACACGTATTTTGCGCAATTTGCGTAAGAGCCTACGCAATATGCGTAAACCTGCTGCGCCGGAGAGCACGGCTCAATCGTGAATGCTTGACTGGGGATGCTCCGGTGCGGCTCGCCTTTTCACCCTCTCAGCCATAAGGGCGCTGATTTCGTCGAAATGCCACGGGCGGAAATCATGTGTATCGACGCCGACATCCATGGAAAGGGAAGGTGGGTCAGGGAGGTTCCCATGAGAATGTCCGTACAGGTGCCACGCTCCATGATGGCAGCGATTCCAGACCCGCATGGCGTAGTGACAGATCACGATGGGCTGGCCATGTATGGAGATTTCCGCAAGGTTGCTGAGCCAAGAGAACTCCTCGGTCAGCTTGCGAATTTGTTTGTCGTGATTACCCGGCACCGCAAAGATCTTCTTGCAGCGAATCTCCTTGCGGTGCTCCAGAGCTTTCGCCTTGCTCCCGATGCAGAAATCCCCAAGGAAATAGAGGATGTCGTTGGCCTTAGCGGAGTCGTTGAGACGGTCGAGGATCGTTCGATCCATTTCCTCGACGCTTCGAAACGGTCGATTACAGTAGCGGATTATGTTGCTATGCCCGAAATGAAAATCCGCGGTGAACCATATGTTCGGCATGTCCTTGTGAACTCCCTGGTGACCTAGCCCCGTTTCAATGATGCTTTGTGTTCCGCTGCGGAACGACTTGCTGCGCAGGAGCTTCCGGCATTGGCATCTGTTGTGACTGAGCGGCACTTGACGTTTCCGGCGTTCCTTGTCGCACGTTGGCAAACCCCGTACCCAACGCGAATCCCAGTGCTAGAGCAGCACTGGCAATGACAGGCAGCCAAATAGCCCAGACCTGCTTTTCCAGCCTAACAAGGAAATCGTCCATCTGCTGCGCCCTAGTAGTCATGCTCCGCAGGAGGGAGTCATTCGCGCTCCTGACCTTTGCGATTGCTCCGATGTCAGGGTGTGCTACTTCTCGCAGTACGTTCACAAGTTGTTTTTGAACGGAGTTCATTTCAGAGCAAGACTGGTCAAGCGCTCTGGCCGTATCCGGCAGACCGGACTGATGGAAACACTGTCGCAGGCTCTCGCCCAGCAGCTTCGCAATTCGAGGCGGATCTAACCCTGTTTCCAATTCCTTCGGCAGTTGCGCAACGCGTGACTCAAGCCGTGCCGTGTATGCTGCCATTCGCTTCTCAATTTCATCGGCTTTAGATAGGGCACTTTCTAAAATCTTCTGCAAAGACTTCCGTTCTGCCACGATCGCCGCGGGCGTTTCTCGTGTGAGAAGCGCAAGGATGCCCATCGCTTCCAGTACGCGCAGCACCTCGTCGTTTGGGCTAAGAATGCGAGTGTGAGCGATGACCCTGTAATATTCCGCCAGTCGTTCAACAGGCACTAGCCTTGCCAGTTCATCGCGATAACCCGTCTCCACAGTCCGATAAGTGCCCTAGAGGGCTATCCGTACCGTTTAATTTCAATCGGTTACGAACTCTAGGACGACTTTCACGGCGGTAACACGGGTTCAAATCCCGTCGGGGACGCCACCTTTTAAGCAACCACTTCCTAATCCCCAGGGTTTTCTGCGTCCGTTAATGTCGGCAAGGCAAAGATACTCGAAGATGTGTTCCTGAGAGTTACAGAAGAAGGACCGTCAGGAAAAAATGGCTCGGAGCAGACTCGCTCCGAGCCGTTGCCACGTTTACTTTGTCCTTCCACCTTCGACCTTCAGAGTTTCAGTAGCGGCGGCCTGCGCTGCGGCCAGGCGCGCGGTGAGTACGCGGAAAGGAGAGCACGAGACGTAGTTGAGTCCCACTTGATAGCAGAACTCGACCGACGATGGTTCGCCTCCGTGCTCGCCGCAGATTCCAACTTTTAATTTCGGACGAGTCTTGCGTCCGCGTTCGGTCGCCATCTTCACCAGTTGGCCCACGCCTTCGCGGTCCAGTGCGGCGAAAGGATCCTGCTTCAAGATGCCTTCGGCAAGATAGGTGGGAAGCACTTTGTTGACGTCGTCGCGCGAGAATCCAAATGTGGTTTGGGTGAGGTCGTTGGTGCCAAACGAGAAGAACTCGGCTTCCTTGGCGATCTCATCGGCGACGAGCGCGGCGCGCGGCAACTCGATCATCGTTCCCACCATGTATTCGACCTTCATCCCCTTTTCTTTGAAAACTTCCTCGGCCACGCGGCGCACAATCGCCGCTTGATTCGCCATTTCTTTCAGCGTGGCTACGAGCGGAATCATAACTTCGGGAAGAACCTTGATTCCTTTCTTCGTGCAATCCACCGCCGCCTCAAAAATTGCTCGCGCTTGCATCTCCGTGATCTCGGGATAGGTAATGCCCAGGCGGCAGCCGCGATGCCCCAGCATGGGATTGAATTCATGCAACTGCTCGACGCGGGCTAGCAGAGGCGGCAGAGCCTTCTTCAGGTCGCCAACCCCCTTCACTCCGTAATCTTTGTATTTTGTGACGAGTTCTTTTTTCTGCTTTGCGCTGTAGGACGACAGCAGCGCGATATCGACCATCAACTCTTCGCGGCGCGGCAGGAACTCGTGCAACGGCGGGTCCAGCGTGCGGATCGTGACCGGCAGGCCGTCCATCGCCTTAAAGACTCCGTCAAAGTCCTTGCGCTGCATGGGCAGCAGTTTCTTGAGCGCAACCCGGCGGTCTTTTTCATTGTCGGCCAGAATCATGGCGCGCATGTGCGGAATCTTTTCCGCTCCGAAAAACATGTGCTCAGTGCGGCACAAGCCGATGCCTTCCGCTCCGAACGCCCGCGCCTGAATCGCATCGCGGGGAATGTCGGCGTTGGCGCGGACTTTCATGGTACGGTGCGGGTCGGCCCACTGCATAAACTTTTGCAGCTCAGGATCGTCGGGCGACGGATCAAGCGTGTTCAGCTTGCCTTTGATCACGCGTCCTGTCGTTCCGTCGAGAGAAATCCAGTCGCCTTCTTTAAAAGTCTGGCCCTTCACACGCATCTCTCGCATTTTTTCGTTGACGTCGATGTCGCCGGCCCCGGCCACGCAGCACTTGCCCATGCCCCGCGTGACCACGGCGGCATGACTCGTCATTCCGCCGCGAGAGGTAAGAATTCCCTTGGCCACTTCCATGCCGTGAATATCTTCCGGCGTGGTTTCCGCGCGCACCAGGATCACCGGCTTCTTTGTGTTCTCGTGGCCCGCCATCTTGACCGCTTCATCGGCGGTGAAAACAATTTGCCCCACGGCAGCTCCCGGCGACGCAGGAAGTCCGGTCGCCAGCACTTCCACTTTGGTGCTCTTCTCATCAAGCCGCGGAACGAGAAAGTCATACAACTGATTCGGCTCGACACGGAAGATCGCTTCTTCTTTTGTGATCAATCCTTCTTCCACCATCTGGATCGCCACGCGCACCGCCGCCAGCCCCGTGCGCTTGCCGTTGCGCGTCTGCAGCATGTAGAGCTTGCCATCCTGGATGGTGAACTCGAAATCCTGCATGTCCTTGTAATGCTTTTCCAGACGCGTGGTAATGTCGCGCAACTGGTCGTAAACCTCCGGCATGATCTTTTGCAGTTCGAGAATCGGCACCGGAGTGCGAACTCCGGACACCACGTCTTCGCCCTGCGCATTCATCAGAAACTCACCGTAAAACTCTTTCGTGCCGGTTGCTGGATTGCGCGTGAAGCCCACGCCCGTGCCGCTGGTATCGCCCAGGTTCCCGTAAACCATGGCCTGAACGTTCACTGCCGTGCCGAGCATGTCATCGATGTTGTTGATGCGGCGATAGTGTTTCGCGCGGTCGTTCTGCCAGGAGCGGAACACGGCGTCGCGAGCCATGACCAGCTGCTCGTGCGGGTCCTGCGGGAAGTCGCGCTTGGCGTGTTTCTTGACGACTTTCTTGTATTCGACAATCACTTCCTGCAGCGCCTTGGCGTCGAGATCGGTGTCGAGCTTGGTCTTCTTCTGTTTCTTTTTCGCGTCAAACACTTCGTCGAACGCCGATTTCTCGATATCGAGCACAACGTTGCCGAACATCTGGATTAAGCGCCGGTAGGAATCGGCTGCAAAGCGCGGATTATTGCTGCGCTTGGCCAGCGCTTCCACGCTTTTGTCATTCAGGCCTAGGTTGAGAATCGTATCCATCATGCCGGGCATGGAAAACTTCGCGCCCGAGCGCACGCTTACCAGCAGCGGATTCTCGCCCGTGCCCAGCTTTTGCCCCTGGAGCGCTTCCAGCTTCGCCAGCGCCTCGTCCATCTGGCGGTCCACTTCTTTCGAAGCAGATCCGGTGCGCATGTATTCCCGGCAGGCCTCGGTTTGAATCGTGAAGCCGGGAGGGACAGGCAGTCCGGCGTTGGTCATCTCGGCCAGTCCGGCGCCTTTGCCTCCCAGTTCGTCCTTCATTTTGCCGTGGCCATCGGCCCTGCCGCCGCCAAAAGAGTAGACATACTTGGTTGTCGTGCCTTTGCTTGAGCCGTTCTTTTTTTCCTGGCCCTTTTCTTGAACGTCGTTTTCGGGGAGGGTCATCGTCGCCATGGAATTAGTCCTTTGTCTTCAGATCAGATTCTAAACCTTCGCGCAGGTTGATTTTCAGTGAGCGCACCGCGTTATTGGCGCTGCGATGCTTCCCCTGCAATTTCCTGGATATCCGATTTCGCGTTGAAGTCAGGCTCAACTCTTGCCTTCGGTCACTATCTCGGAAAAATCGGCGATCGTGGAGAATTCCTTTAATAAGGTTCGCAACAAGGCCAGCCGGTTCGCGCGCACCTTTTCGTTTTCCACCATCACCATTACCTTGTCGAAGAACGCATCCACGGGTTCGCGTGCCGCTGCCAGCAGCAACAGGGCATCGCCATATTCTTTCTTCTCACGATGCAAGTTGACCTTCGGGCCAGTAGTCTCAATAAAGGCCGCCAGGTTCTTTTCTTCGGAGGCAGAATCGGGCAGAGGCTCAAACTTCGCCGCGGGGGTGATTCCTTTTTCTTCTGCCTGCCGCAGAATATTCCGCATTCGCTTGCAGGCTGCGCCAATCGCCAGGAATTCCGGCAGGTGCATAACCTGCTTCACCGCCTCGGCCCGGGCCAGCGAATCCACAACATCGTTCGCATCCGCCGACAGAACCGCCTTGACCACGTCGTACGCATACCCGCGCACATCCTTCAAATAAAATTCCAGCCGCTCGCGGAAGAACGCGCTTACGGACTCTTTGAACTCCGCTTCGCCGACAAACTTTTTTTCCGCGTCCGATCCTTTGTAACCTGCTCGCGCGTCGAGCAACAGAACGTCCAGACGCAGAGGCAGATTCGTCTCGGCAATTATTTTTACGATCCCGTTCGCCTGACGCCGCTGCGCGAAAGGATCTTTCGAGCCGCTGGGAACCAGGCCCAGAGCGAACATTCCAGCGATGGTGTCGGCCTTATCCGCAACTGACAGCACGGCGCCTTCGAGCGAACGCGGCACACTGTCTTCGGTCGACTCCGGCTTATATTGATCGTAAATCGCGTCGGCGATGGCAAGACGCGTCGCCTCCGGCAAGGTGGGGTCGAGTTGCTGGGCCCGCGCGTAAAGACCGCCGACAATTCCCTGAAGCTCGGTGAATTCCTTAACCAGATCGGTGGTGAGATCGGTCTTGGCCAGGCACGCCGCTTTGTGCGTCACGCCGGGGCGCACCGCGATTCCAGCCTGCTTAACGATTTCATTCAGCCAGCTGCACAGGCGCTGCACGCGCTGCGTCTTTTCGTAATAGCTTCCCAAATCTTTTTGGAAGGTCACATGGCGCAGCAATTCCAGGCGGTCGAGCAGAGACTTCTTCTGATCCGCTTGCCAGAAGAATCGCGCGTCGTTAAAGCGGGCCCGCAACACACGCTCATTGCCATGACGGATCAGGCCTTGCGGGTCGCCATCGGTGTTGAGAACGGCGAGAAAGTGAGGAAGCAATTTGCCGTCTGAATCCTCGAGCGCGAAATATTTCTGGTGATCGCGCATCACCGTAACCAGCACTTCCTCGGGCAGTGCAAGAAATTGCGGATCGAAGCTGCCAAGAATCACAGACGGAAATTCCGTGAGATTCACCACCGCATCGAGCAGAGACTTGTCTTCGCGCCAGCGCGCGGCGGGAACCGTACGCGTGGCGGCATCGAGCGCTTTGCGAATCTGATGTTCGCGTTCCGCGCGTCCCAGAACTTTAGCTGCGCGCAGAGAATCGACATATGCGGAACCGGCACGAGGTATGGGGATTGCAGCGTCAGACAAGATGCGGTGCCCGCGCGATGAAGTGCCGGCGCGGACACCATCGAACTCGAAAGGCAGCGCCTTATCATCCAGCATCGCGACCAGCCAGCGCACCGGGCGCACAAAGCGCTCGCCGGGCTTGCGCCAGTACATATTCTTCGGCCAATAGATGGAGGCCAGTTCCCGCGGCAGATTGTCGGCAAGAATTTCAGCAGCGCTGCGCCCCTTCTTCGTGACCCGCGCGGCCACACACTCACCCTTGGGAGTTTCGATCTTTTCCAGTCGCGAAACTTCGATCCCAGCCTTTTTCGCGAAGCCGTGGGCGGCGGGCGTCGGCTGGCCATCCTTATAGGCGATATTCACCGACGGCCCTACGATCTGCTCAGTGATGTCTTCTTGCGTCGCGGCGATTCCGGCGGCAAGAATCGCAAGCCGGCGCGGAGTGTCGAACGAGCTGATTGCGTCCCCAGCGGAAAGATGTTCACGCTGCAGCAGTTTGCGCACGCGTTCGCTCAATTCCTGCGATGCCGCATCGATCATGCGCGCCGGAATTTCTTCGCATCCGATCTCAAGTAGGAAGTCTGGCATTTTATCTGGCGTTTACATTGTCGCAAGCTGACGGTTGCCCGAATGTGATCGCGGTCACAACAACGCGTGCATAACGATTTGCGTGGCGCTGCCAGATCAATTTTCTAGGTCAAAGCCGGCGACAAGTCTTCGACTTTCTTTTTATGTTTCTTCCCGGTGGCGGGTTCAGGCTCGTCCTTCTTATCTCCCGCACCCTCATTTTTCTCTGGATTCACTGGCTGATCCCGTTGTTGCTCCACCCACGCCTTTGCGATTCCCACCGCCAGCGCGCGTACGCGTGCAATCACTCCCACCCGCTCAGTGACAGAAATCGCTCCCCGCGCATCAAGAATATTGAACAGGTGCGAGCACTTCAGGCACAGGTCGTAAGCCCCAAGCACAGGGAAACGCGACATCTCCCTCGCTGAAGCTTCTCCAACGTTCAACGCCACCGGGTGCTCCACTCTTGTCGCGTTGTTGGCGACAGGGTGGGGCTTTTGACTTCCCGTAAGCCCGGCATATTTCTCCAGCAACGCCTTGCATTCCGCTTCATACAGGTCGAAGTGCTTCCACGTTTTTTCCACGTCGGCGGCTTCGAAATTGTAGACGGAGAATTGCTCCTCATCCGCTAGGCGCACATCGCCGTATTTCACCACGTCTCCCGTGTCCGGATCGCGCGCCCACACGATGTCGTAAATCGAATCCACATCCTGCAAAAACGCGCAGATGCGTTCCAGCCCGTAGGTCAGTTCGGCCGAAATCGGAAACAGATCCAGACCGCCGCATTGCTGAAAATAAGTAAACTGCGTGATCTCCAGACCATCGAGCATCACCTGCCAGCCCACGCCCCACGCGCCAAGCGTCGGAGCCTCCCAGTTGTCTTCCTCGAACTTAATGTCGTGCTGCCGCAAGTCAATGCCAATCGCGCCCAGCGACTCCAGATACAGCTCCTGCACGTTTTCCGGCGGCGGCTTGAGAATCACCTGCAACTGCATGTGCTTGAACAGCCGGTTGGGATTTTCGCCATAGCGGCCGTCGGCCGGACGCCGTGAGGGCTGCACGTAGGCGACTTTATAAGGCTTCGGTCCCAGCACGCGCAGAAACGTTTCCGGCGCCATGGTGCCGGCGCCCACTTCAACGTCATAAGGCTGTTGCAAAACGCATCCGCGCTGCGCCCAAAACGTTTGCAGACGCAGGATAAGTTCCTGAAAAGTCGGCGGATTGGGCTTGACTGGTTTCAAAGTGTGTTCCAGATCGAGCAGATCAATTTATGATTGTAGCGGATGGGACGGCAATCGTCAGCTAGCATGCCTCTAGCGGTAAGCCTCGCGCCGGTGACGGACAGAAGTTATCTCAATTCTGTCTTCGACTCGCTGTCGAAGAATACGCGGTAATTGCCACAGCGCAAACGGAAACCCTTGAGGGGCGACTTTAGTCTTTTCACATCTCCACTTCGGCTGCTAAGGTAACGGTCAAGGCAGCGAAGACTCTGCATTGCCGTTTCCTGGCTGATAGCCCGTAGATCGCTGCGCGCCTCTGGAGCCCACAGGACCGCGATCCGAACCGCGTCAGCGGTCATCTACTTGTTGAGTCCGAATTCGCGAAGGATTTGTTCATGAGGAATTCCTTCGCCGCGCGCCAGCGAAGCGCGGCCTCGATCAATCGCCGCAGCGGTTTGAGGCGTGATCTCCTCTTGCTCCTCGGGTGCCGAGCCCAAAGAGTGCGGCAGCGGTCCTATCATCACCTCCAGCAGACTTCGAACCGCCGCCAACTTTTCATCTGGCAGCATATCGAGCAGAGTGTGGGCCTGTTGGCGTTCCTGCGTACGATCTGGCTCCATGTTTGCCTCTATCGGGTGCGAGACTCACCGCAAGCTGATTATATCGTTCTCAGCTCCATCCGCTTTACCTGACCACTTTAGGAACAACTGGCTGCCTAAAACTCGCCCTTTTCCAGCATCCCCGCAGTCACCAGCTTCTTTTCAATATGCCGTTGCAATATCTGCATCAGAAATTTCCGCAGGTCGGCGCCTTGCGCTTTGGTCCACGGGCTTGCCGCGAAAGATTCTACCGGAGCGCGAAACATTTTTGCCGCCAGCGCGCGCGATTCTGCCGAAATCTCCGACGATGCCAGGCGCTTATCCTCAGGACACATCAAGCCATCGGCCAATGCGTGAAAATAAGCGCGGCTCCCATTCAGATCGCGGCCGCAGACGGTGCATTCCGTCAACTCAGGAAGAAATCCCACCAGCCGCGTCAGCCACAAATCAAAATAAGTTACCGGCATCCACACCTCTGAGCTGGTCAAAACCTGCAGCACCGAGAGCGTGAGCCGGAATATGGCGTCGTTGGCCTCGTGGTCGGGTAAAAGTTCGTCGAGCAGCTCCGCCACATGCGCCAAGGCAACAGCGCGCGGATAAGTAACTTCGGTGGCCAGTGGAGACTCCAGCACCTCGCAGGCATCGAGCCGTGACAGTTCATGGCGCTCGCGCACATCATAAAATGCCCGCACGTAAGTCAGCGGCTCAAGCGCCCCGCCAAAGCGCCGCTTCGATTTTTTCGCCGACCGCGCCACGCCGTGGACCTTGCCTTCCGCGCGCGTAAACAGCGTGACCAGCAGATCGGCCTCCCGCAAAGGGTAGGTGCGCAACACTATCGCTTCCGATTCTCTTAGCGCCATGTGCGGGAAGGGAACTGCTCTTTGATCGAATGTTTTTGCAGCGACCGCGACGGGAAACGCAAAAAGATCGAGCGAGGGAAAAAAGCGTAGCGAAAAAATGGGTGGCGAAAGAAAAATGCCGTAAAAATAATTTCGGGCGATCGTGAGGGTCCGAATGTCGCGGCCCTCCGCGACGCTAACCCATGATCGCCCAGATTCTCTTGACTTCTTACAGAAAGGAGACTAACGAAAGACTCTTTGCCGGACAATACAGCGGATTCCGTAGGCGCTGGCGAACTCAAATTCTTTGCCGATGCGCAGGGGAAAAAGCACGCGCGGCCGGCGTCAAACTCCCGCCACCTACCGCCCGAAATATGCCGCATTCTTTGCCGTAAATTCGTTCCACTTTTCCGGAAGGTCGTCGAGCGCGAAAATCGCCGATACCGGGCACACCGGCACGCAGGCGCCGCAATCAATGCATTCCACCGGATCGATATAGAGCAACTCGGCCGTGGCATAGGCAGGCTCGTCTTTCTTGGGATGGATGCAATCCACGGGGCAGGCATCCACGCAGGCAGTATCTTTGGTGTTGATGCAAGGCTCGGCAATCACGTAGGTCATAACAGTTTCACTCCCCCTGATTTCGTTAGCTCGATTTTACTACCACGCCGGTCTCTGCGACCGCACATTCTAGCAAGAATGGCGCCGCGGGTATAGGCATTCCTGCGCGCTGACAGGTCAGTTTTTGCTTCATGTGGGGAAAGCCGCCCTCGGCTGTCCCGCTCGGGCGAAGCTCGACGGTGGGGCTGGCCCCATTTCTCGCGCGTTCTTTGCGCGAGAAGTGGGATTTTCGACAGGGCGAAGTCGAAGGGCGGGCCTGCCACGCAGCAGGCTGCGTGCGAGCATGAATGCAATCGCGAATCGCCCATAGTGCCGACGCATTTGGGTGCCCCATTTCTCGCGCGTTCTATGCGCGAGAAGTGGGGATTTTCGACAGACCGAAGTCGAAGGGCGGGCCTGCCAAGCAGCAGGCTGCGTGCGAGCGTGAATGCAATCGCGAATCGCCCATGGTGCCGACGCATTTGGGTGCCCCATTTCTCGCGCGTTCTTTGCGCGAGAAGTGGGATTTTCGACAGGGCGAAGTCGAAGGGCGGGCCTGCCAAGCAGCAGGCTTCCGTGCGAGCGCGAATGCAATCGCGAATCGCCCATAGTGCCGACGCATTTGGGTGCCCCATTTCTCGCGCGCTCTATGCGCGAGAAGTGGGGGATTTTGGCTTATAGCCCAGGATAAGGCCGGGGACGGGCAGATGCGCACTCGCTATCATCCTGCCACGATCGGATACGTGGCGCTGCCCGAACATGGTGGGAGGAGAAATTCGACGGAGCGCTGGTTGAGGATTGGGAGGGTGCCGGCGAAAAGCCCCACTTCTCGCAAAGAACGCGAGAAATGGGGCACCCGCCCCGCGCACCGGATCAATCACTCATTTCTTCGTCATGTTCATCGGCCTGGCTTTGTCCTGACAAAGGCCGGAGTGTGAGAGCGACTTTCGATTTGAGTAGGTACCAATCAAGCTGTTTTCTCCGTTCGGACTCAGCGTGGCGCAATAGTCTACGGCGCGGCGAGAGAAGAAAAGCATGAATAGACGTTTGCCGCTGACTACGCCCGTTATCACGTATCCCCCGCCGTTGCCGCTCACCTCGCGGCTCCCCTCGGTCTGTACCAGATGGAAAGTGCCCCATTCCTCGGAGTCCCACGTTCCGTTCACATTGATTGCAGCGGGATCTTTTTGCGCGTCAAGCCACGCCTTGCCTTCCACCTCTCCTTTAGCCGCGGCTAGAGAAGCCGGGAAGGAAATCCACAGCAATAGCAATGTCGCCGCCAATGTCAGCTGTTTCATGAGAGATGTCACCTTTTCTATCTTCCGGCGTGGGCCGTTAGGCCCACGGTCGGCAGTGCCTCAGTTTGAATCGAAATCCAGCGCTGCGTCATTCCGAGGTCCGCGTTTTCTCCAGCGGACCGAGGAATCTCCCGTGGAAACGGCCCCGCGTGAGCGAGATCCCTCACTCCGCATGAAAAGCTGCTTCGAGAGCGCGCGGCCCGCCCTTTAACGATCTTTGCCTACGCCATTCCTACCGAGGGTGCCGCATCCCTGCGTTTTTTGCAAGAGCATGCCCTGAGCTTGTCGAAGCGGTGGCCGGCGATGCGCGGGGGACTGGCCCACCCTTGATTCACCACGGCCGAGGCTGCCCCACTCTTCCGCGTTTTGCGCGGAAGGGTGGGAACCACGGACCTCAATTCCATATTCATCCGTCATTCATCCGTCCACCAACGCGCGCCCACCGCAAACACGGAGGCGCGTGCAGCCGAGTCCCCGCTGCCATCGTCCGTGGTGCCCACGCTTCGAAAACCGCGAAGCGTGGGGCAGCCTTATTTGCCAAGCAGGAATCAGAGCGAGGCCACCCCCCGGAATGTTCACCTATTTCCTGCTTCCATCTTAAAGAAATCCACAACCCAAATGTGACCTCTGACCTTGCTCCTGACCCCAGAAGTAGCCGAACATGTCAGAGGGAATGCTCCGAGTAGCTTTCCTCTCTTTAATTAAGTTCTTTGAAAATCCCAGCGGTCAAAGTGCCAGCGGCTCAACGCTCAAGCCTCACGTCTAAATCCTTCAACCTCAATAATTTAGAGATAACTCCTTATCTCTCTAGAATTTAGGCGATAGCCCCACACCCCGACGCTGATTCTAAACAACTTACGCTAAAGCCGGATCACGCGAAGCCAAAATTTCGCAGGATAAGTCCTTTGCCTTCTAGAATCTGCAATTAAGTTATTTAGATTCAATAATTTAGCCACGGCAATGCCAGATAGCAACTACCTAACTCGTTTAAATACAATAATTTAAGCGAAAATGATTTTGTTTTTTGTGCAGGCAAGAAAGAAACGGCTGGCATTAGCCGCCAGCCGTCTGCATTTCACCGCACAAGATCAGACTTATCTGCGTCCACCACCGCCGTGGCCGCCGCCACCGTGGAACCCGCCACCGCCGTGGAAGCCGCCGCCGCCACGTGCCACTGCGCCACCGTGGAATCCTCCGCCGACTGCTCCACGAGCTCCGTATCCACCGCGGAATCCGGCTGCCGGCGCGCCACGATAGTAGCCTCGTCCGCCATAGTAGCCGCGGCCATAACCAAAGCCGGGGCGTCCATAGTAGCCGTGGCCCCAATATCCGTGATACCACGGACCGGCGCCGATGAAGAGGCCGTTCGCGAACCAGTTCGGCCCGTAGTATCCATAAGGCGCGCAGGCGTAAGGATAATAGTCATAGTAGCCATACGCGCACGCCGGAGGACCAGCCACATAGCCGTACCCAGGACCGAATCCTATGCCCACGCCTACTCGAACCTGAGCCTGGGAATAGGCCAAAGGAAACACCATCATCACACCGAACAGAACCAAATATTTTAAGTAACGCATTGCAATTCCCCCTTTTCCCAGACCGGCCGGTCTCAATCAGAGAGCGCCTTGAGGCCGAATCTGAAGAGCTTCGTTGCTTTCTCTTGCTCTCGAAGCGCCTACTCATTTGAACGCGGATGGGCCGAAAAAGTTGCAGGTTTCAGAGTGGCTGATTTCAGCCATGCTGATTGAAATCAGCCAGTTACAGGGAGGAGGCGAGCAGGCAGTAGCTTACGAGCACAGCGCCGCGCCGCCGGCAATTCCAGCGTCAGGACCGTAATGCGCCATCAACAGCGGAATCTCCGACGCGCGCGGATTTACGCACCATTGCGGAAGCAATTGCTTGATCTCCGGGAAGAAAGGTTTGAGCATGGCGGCCACTCCGCCACCGATCACAATCACATCGGGATCGAGCAGGTCGACGATGTTTCCCAGCCAAATCGCCAGCAGCGCAGAAGTCTCCTTCAGGATTTCGCCAGCTACTGCATCTCCGGCTGAGTACGCTTCGCCGACCAGGTGACTGCTGATAGCGTCGATGCTGCCATGCGCGAGATCAAGAATTGAAGAGCGAATCGCGCCAGAGGCGAGTTTTTCCCGGGCACGAACAGCGATCGCAGGCCCTGCGGCAAGGATCTCTATGCATCCGCGCTTGCCGCAGTGGCAGACGGGTCCGCGATAGTCGATGCTCACATGTCCACCTTCTCCCGCAGCCCCAGTGCGGCCGTGATAGATGCTATTCTCGAAAACGATTCCGGTGCCAATTCCGGTGCCGATGGTGGCGTAGAAAACGAAGCGATAGCCGCGAGCCGCGCCCCAGCGAGTTTCCGCCAGAGCTGCGGCGTTGGCGTCGTTATCGAGTTTCACGGGAAGGTTATAGACTTCCGCGATTTTGGCGGCGAGCGGAAAATTGCGCCATGCCGGAAGATTCGGCGGATTCACAACGATGCCAGTGATCGGATCAAGTGGACCGGGAGCGCACAACCCGATAGCGCTTATCGCTTCGGATACCGATACTGCGCGTATCGAATCGATGGCCGAGATAACGGCTTGCAACGCAGCTTCCGGCGTGGAACTGGCGATCATGGGATGCCGCAGTTGAGCCGTGATCTTTCCCTCGCTGTTTACGATACCGACGGCAACTTTCGTTCCGCCGATATCGACGCCTATCACTGCCGCGGGCTGGGTCATTTGCCGTGCGTTTCCACGAGGCGTCCATCGGCTGCATTCGTACTTCCGAACTGGATTTTCACCGTTTTGATCTCATACGGTTTCGTGTGGACCGTGATCGTTCCATCGCGCACGGGAATGCTCGCGATGGGTCTTTCCATGAGGTCCGTTTCCGACGCGGAGATTGCATTGGGAGGAAGTTGGAATGGCACATCCTTTTCCTGGCCCGCCCATTCATAGAAGCGCAGAATCAGGTCGTTACCGTCCTCTGCTTTCTTCAGCGCCGTCACGACAACGTTGTCGCTGCCGGTTTGCAGGAAGGAGTGCTCCGGCTTCAGCGAACCCTCGTGCTTTTCCGTTTGCATGGAAATCAATTTGTAATTCAAGTCGTACCCTTGGCGGACGGTGAGAGCTTGCTTCCACGTTCCGCCGTGAGGATAGAGCGAGTAGGTGAATTCGTGATGGCCTTCGTCGGCATGAGGATCGGGATATGTGGGCGAACGCAGCAGCGACAGGCGAAGCACGTTACCTTTCGCGTCGTATCCATATTTGCAATCGTTGAGCAGGCTGAAGCCATGCTTCGCGTCAGAAATATCGGCCCAGCGTTGCGCGGGAACTTCGAACTGCGCCTTCTCCGCCGGAGTATTGCGGGTAGTGGGCCGCTCGACCGAACCGTAGGGAATTTCAAACGTCGCCATGTCGCTGTGAGCGCTAAGCGGAAATGCGACCTTCAGCAAAATATGTTTCTCGTGCCATTCGGTTTGCATCTTGACGTCGACGCGGGGCACGCCGGCGTAGAGCGTGATGTCGCGAATGAAAGTTGAATTCTGGAAATGATTCTTCACCCGGATGACGGCGCGAAGCGGGCCGCTCTCGATGAGTTTCACTTCGTCGGCGTGATCCAGATCCCAATGTTGCTTTTCAAAATCGGCATCGATATTCCATGCGTCCCATTTCTTGGGCCTGTCGACGAAAGTTTGCAGAAGATTGCCGCAGGTCGAATTCTTCGGGCCGCCAGTGTCTGTTTCGGCCGGAGCCAGAGCTTCCATGCCGCTGCGTTTGTCGAACAGGCTGGTCATGCAGCCGGTTGCGGGATCAATCTTCAAGCGGATGAACTCGTTTTCCAGCGAATCGGCCGAAGCCTTCAGCATCAGGTGATTGGCCGGCGCTTTGGCGGCGGCGCGCACGAAGTAAGTCTGGTATCCCATTGGGGGCGTATGGGCCAGCAAAAGAAAATGCGCGCGATGAGTCGCGCGATCGAGAGATAGAAGCTGGGACTCGGCCGGTTTGCCCGCCGCATCGCGCACTTCAATCTCCGTAGCTGGATCCGGGAGTTGAGCTTCCGCCTCGATCACTTCGGTGCGAGGCCAGGACATGGAATTGAAGACAACGACAGGCACGCCTTCGGCCTGCGTATTTACATGAGCGACGATTTCACGCAGCGCGCCATGCGTTACTTCACCGGCGGCGCGATCCACATCTTCCAGATTGCGTTTGGCGTCGAGGTAATTCACCGCAATTCCGGAGCCGGGCATAATATCGTGAAAGTGGTCGAAGAGCAGATTTTTCCAGGCCAGTTCCATTTCATCTTGCGGGTAAGGGCGTCCGTAGAGAGTGGCGATGGAAGCGAACTGCTCGGCGTTGAGCATGTTCTCCTCGGCGTGGCGGATTCGGCGTTTGGTCTCGGCCTGCGTAGTGAAGACGCCGCGATGGTATTGAAAATATAGTTCGCCATCCCAGGTGGGAACTGTCATGTTCGGCATCTTCTTCTCGAGGTCCTGAAGAAGCTGCCCGCGAAACTGAATTCCAGCTTGGGAAACACGGCGTCAGGCGAAGAGAGTTGTGCGGCGTTATCGAGCATGACTCGCGTGGGTCCACCGCCGTGGTCGCCGACTCCGTAGAGATGCATCATCTCCGGGCTGTCGGTCAGCTTCTTGCCGTAAATCGACGGCATCCATATTGAGAGATCATTGCCCAGGCTTTCCGCATCGATGCCACCCGCGTAATCGTGAGGGAAGTAGGTAAGCAGGCGGCTGCCATCGGGAGCCTCCCACCAGAAAAACTTGTATGGGAACGTCGTGAATTCATGGGCCCAGAGCAGCTTTTGCGTGACGAAATAATCCATGCCGGACTTTTTGTAAATCTGTGGAAGCTGCCAGTTGTAACCGAAGGAATCCGGATTCCATCCGATTTTGACGTCGATGCCGAAATTCTTTTGAAAGTAACGCTTGCCCACAAGAATTTGACGGACCAGGGATTCTCCCGCAGGCATGTTCAGGTCAGGCTCGACCCACATGCCGCCGACGATTTCCCAGCGGCCTTCTTTGACGCGCTGTTGAATTTGCGCGAATAAATCGGGATACTTCTCCTGCATCCATTCATAGGCGCGGGCGGTAGACATGGTGAACTTGAAATCGGGATACTCGCGCATGAGGTCGAGCACGCTCTGGAAGGTGTTGCGAACGACCTCTACGGTTTCAGTCCAAGGCCAGAGCCAGGCCATATCGATGTGCGAGTTGCCGACGGCGCGGATAGTGAATTGCTGCAGCCACGGCTTGAGTTGTTCCAGCTTGGCATGAGCCTGCTTCAACGACGCGTCGAAGCCGGCTTGATCGCCTTTCTCGAGCGGTGAGAAATCGATGGCTTTCACTGCCGCGTTCAGTTCCTGCTCCCTTTCAGCTTTTCCTTCTTCGTACGCGGCGATGATCGGACGCGCCGCAAGAATCTCAAGGCGCAGGAATTCGGGGTTTGGCCGATCCTGCGGCGGATTGATGACGAGTTCGCTGTGAACGAATTCCATTTGAACGTCGTCTCCGGCGACAACCCGCGCGGCAACCAGGAACTTTTGTCCCGGCTGAGCATTTTCGGTAAGCAGTACGGGTTGAATATCATCGTCACTTCCGCGATAAACAATCGCCCCGCTGGAAAAGACGGTGATCATCAGGCTGCCGGGACTTCCGAAGCGAAGATCGAGTTTTACCTCGGAGCCGCGGGTGGAGTAACCGTTGATTGTTTGCGGAATCTCGATCCAGCGACGGAACACGTGGGTTCCGGTCCAGTGAGACTCGTTGGGATTCTCGCCGCCGGGGCCGGAAACATTCTTAACCGTTGCTTCGTCCCAAGTAGAGTCGTTGAGCGCAGGATCTTCCGGATGCGGAATGTCGGCGTGAACGCGCCAGTCTGCTTCAGGCTGGAGCGTGAGCGATTGCAGATGATCGAGGGTAGATTTGTAAGGGTCGGCGCTTGCGGATTGCGCCGAATTCACTTGGCAAAGGCTGACTATCGAGCAGAACAGAATTGCAAATGCAGAGAAAGATACGAAACGCTTCATTGCGGGGTTCACCTTATTATGTGACTTCTCGATTCCGTGGCTTCTCGGCACCGAGTTTTTCTGTCATTTTTTTTGCGAATACGGATTCTGAAGGATATTACCTAAAAGCCCTGCCGCTTGCAGAGAATTGCACACCCATATTAATGAGAGTCGAGATAGGCAGCCGGCAACATGGCCCGCGTCCTTGGTAAACGCCTGAAAACACCCGTTGAATGTGTTGTAGGGATTGTGACGCGCGGTTCGGGGGCGTAGGCCAGTTCGCCCGCCAATGGCTCGATCCGATGCGACCCCTTTTCTCTGCGGCGATCCCGGTCTGTTTAAGTCGGAACCTTGTGTACTGCATCTCGCGCGGACCAATCGCCTGCCGGTGTCGCCGGCCACGATCCCACCACTCGACGAAGGAGCCGCTTTCCGGATGTTCCTCGTCCCAGCCCCTCGCGCCTCGCCTCAGAGTTCCTGGACTACCGCTGCCGAACTTCACCCCGCACGCATGCAAAGCGCAAGGTGGGAGAAGACGAAGGCATGGCGGAGGATTCATAGTGGCAAAGACTCAGACCAGTAGCAGTCCCAGATGCACAGCCGGGATCGAAACCAAACAGGAGGCCGCCATGCCGAACATACCGAGTGTTGAAAGCGAAAGAACCTACCATCTTCTAACTCCCACCACGTTGGCAGACGGGGTATCCAGATTCGGCGAGTCCATGCCGCACGTGGCCATCGATCTGGAAACCCGTTCCGATGAAGCCTTGTTCGCCGATTGCCGCGATCATGCCGATGAAGTAATTCGCGAGCAGGCTTTGTACTCCCTGGTGCGCCGCCAAGGCATCCAGGCGCTGCCCGCGCTGGAGCGCGCGCTTTTCAACGACGCCAACGAACCGCTCCGCATTAATGCCCTCTGGCTGCTCGAAGGCATGCCCAGTGCCCGGACCCCCGAGATTGGCCGGGCCATGCTCAACGACCCCAGTCCGCGAGTCCGGGAGTGGGCGCGGGCCTTTGCCTGGGAAAAGGGCTGGGTCGACCAGGACTTTCGCGTCAAACGCGAAGCGGTTCACTACGAGAACCGCACCTTCGATCAAACCCTGTTTCTGCACATCACCTGCGATCTTTACATCCGGCTGACCGAGACCAACGAACTCTGGGGACGGCTGGTCATGTCGCCGCAGATGCTGGCCCGAGTCTACGGTCAAGCCTACGCCTGCCCCATTACCCGCACCCGCGAATCGCAGATCGTAATTGCCAAGACCCTCAAGGGACTGCACGAAGACGGCTCGGATCATTACGAGGCTTTCCTGTTCCGTGGTTTCACCGAGCGTACCTCCGCCCATCAAGGCAACTTCTACTTCGAAACCCATACCAAACGGCCCTTCTATATGTCGGGCAAAGCGGATGACGTTTCCGAGGGAGTCGTGCCCGACGTGCTGGTGCCCTTCGCCCGCGAGGGCCAGTGGTTCCTGAACGAGAACATTCAGGTCAACGGCGGCTGCGCCATCGAGTACGTGCGCGGGCTCTTCCAGGGCTGGGCCTATATCAACTTCGCCCGCATCCAAAAGAGCGGAGGAGAATTCTTTTTCCCCGGCAACTCGGTTTTGTCCACCCTTCACCATCCGGTGGTGGGCAGCAAGACCAACGCCTTTCTCACCGGCGGCTTCAAGGGCAAGCTGCTGGACTGGAACAACGATGGCGTGCTGGATCTCAACTACCTGCAATCGCCTTCTACCGCAGAGGGAGAAGTGGACTCCAACTTTGACGGCATCGCCGATGTTCCCGGCATGTCGGTCTGCAACCGTCCTTTCCGCACTTTATGACGCAACACTTAGCCGCCGTGCAGCAGGTCATCGTTCCCGGCAACGTGGGTCACTGTTGGCAATATCTCAGTGACCCGCGTCCTTTTCTAGCCGCCAGTGGAAATCCCTCGTAACGCAAGGAGTCTAAAGTTGGAGTTGCCGAGCGGTCATAGGCATCATGCGCTCACTCCGACGCTCCTATAGTCAGGGAGGAACTAGAGCGAGGGAACGACGGGAGCGCATTCCCACGACCGGCGATCATGCAGTCTTGCTGGTCTCCGATGGTGCCGGGAAGAGTTCTTGAATCCACGCTTGCCAGAGCGGCGTCTCGCGGGCGGCGGTCCCGACCGCCTGATCGCCATAGAGGTAGAAATTTAGCGTGACCATCGTGCCGCCAAAGTTGACGGCGCCAAGGGCGGCGGTACCTGGCCCCGGCTTGTCGAGCCGCAGCAGGGCGTTGCACGGACTCTGACTGACGTACTCCACCACGCCGCTGATGTTTGAGACCTCCGCGGGGACGCCCGCCGGGGCGGTCCAACCCTGTCCGGCGCTCACTCCTTTCAGCCCGAATGCCGCGGTCAACCTTTCCCGGCCTCCGCTTCGGTTCCCGCGGCGGGGGCCATCCATTGCATCATCGCGGAGCGTTGGCCGCGGAAGTGCGTCAGATATATTCGCAAGATGCGGAAGAAGCCAGGCCAGCCGGATTCGGTGCCTGTCAGCTGACTGTCCCACTCGTCGGTGCTGGCGAAGAGGCTGTGCATCACGCGGACGACGCAAGTGCCTGCGCCGCGCGGTTCGACGCTCCACGTGTCCGTGATGGGAGGCGAGCCAGCGGCCCAGCCAGGGGCCTCGGTGGCAAACATTCGCGGCGGATCCCAGGCCGTCACAACGGAACTGGACTCCATGCCCGGACCGAAGTTCAACTTCACTGCAACGGGCTTGCCGTCGCGCTTCTCGAACTCAGCCGGCACGAACCAGGATGAAATACCCGGCCCGGTCGCGATGGCCTGCCACACTTCCTCCGGCGTGCCGGGGACCTCGACTTCGACCTGGACTGAACGGCGTCCGGAGGCTTCTTTCTTCACGCTCATAATGGCTCCTTGGGATCGGATTTTCTGCGGCTCATATGGCGCATTTATATACTACGAGAATAACCCGACGGCGCGCCTTGATGGCGCGCAATGTTGTGACCGTGCTCCACGAGTGAAGGCAATGTATAGATCATCCTCGGGCTGACTAATGAAGGGGCATGTTCGATTCTTCCAGTATCGCAATTCTGCTCGTCCCGAGCTGCAAGTCATCGATCATTGCTGCAACGTCCGCATCGTTCCGTTCAATCGCATCACGCAAAGACTTTATCGACAGACTATCTGCTCAACGTGATCGCGTGGGCACGACCATGTCCCGACAGACGAAAACTTTGTATGCCCAACACGCACCCTTTATTTCCAAGTCGCCGGGGGAATACGCGCTCTTTTGGAGTGACGTGGAATCGACGAAAAGCGCTAGTGGGCTGGAACTCATGCTACTCGTCAAAGACGGCGGCACCTGGAAAGTGACATGGCTCAACTACGGCTCTTGATCCGGTAGGATTGCGGGAAACGGCATCCATGCTTTTTGTTTGCGCGCGACTGACGATCGTTGCAATTCCCGCTCTAACGATCTAAAGTCGAATCAAGATGGGCGGTCAGGTCACAATCGAGCGAACTGAGGCTGGTATCGATTCCGACTTCCGGATTGCGCGCCACCCGCACAGAACGGATCGGAGTTGACTCGCAGAACGCCGCGAAAATCCACTGCTTGATGCTGTTCTCCGGTCAAAATCACTTGCGCTTGAGCCATTTCCTCGCGACGCGCAGGTCCGGCCCGCGATAGACTTGGTTATAGGATGATGTCGGCGCCGCACAAGCCGCTTTCGGCCCTTCTCTCGCAAATTCTGGTCGCCTATAGTGTGGAACTCGATGGCGAATTCGAGCGCCGCATGCTGCAAACGCAGAGCCGTAGCGCGCGCCTCTCGCTGGTCATTTGGCTTAATGGGCTGCAGTTTTTGGCCGATGGACCAGTTTCGGTTCGAACGCTCGCTTCGCGCGCGCTCACAGCCGAGGCTGGCGTCACAGCCAGGCTTGGTTGCCTCGAACGATGGGGCGTGGTTGCGCTGCAACCCGGAAAGCGCGCCGGTTTCGGCAGCGGCCGAGGCATCCGCGCCGATTGGCCGGTTCGGCTCACGGCCAGCGGCGAAACAGCTGTCAGAATCTGGCCCGACCTGATCCCGGAAATCGACGCCCGCTGGTCGAAACGCTTCGGCCACGACGCGACGAGGTTGCGCCGCTCATTAGAAGCAATCGAGCACCAGATCGACCTCGAATTGCCGCAGGGCTTGCCCGTTGCGATTCTGAAGCTGCCGGAGTTCGGGCCCCGGAAATCGGCTGCGGAAGATGGCCTGCCGCTGCCGGTGCTGCTTTCCCGAGTTCTGCTCGCGTTCGCGCTCGATTTCGAACGTGAGTCCCAAACGCCGATTTCGCTAAGCGCAAACGCGATCCGCGTTCTCAGTGACGAGCCGATCCCTGAAACGGAGATTCCCAAACGAACCGGCTGTTCGGAAGAGACCGCAGGCATTGGCTGGCAGCACAAGCCGCACATCATCGTTGAAAGGGACCCTGCGCGCGGCCGCGGCAAGTTCGTGCGCTTGTCCCAAGCGGGCATCAAGGCGCAGCATGAGTATTACAGTCGCACGCGCGATATTGAGGAAAAGTGGAAGAAGCGCTTTGGCACCGCAACGAAAGAAATTCGCGAATCGCTGACGGCTCTGCTGAAAAGAGGTGAACTGTCTGACAGCCTGAAACCGCCTCCCGGAACGACCCGCGCCGGTGCCCAGACACCGGCCTTGGGCCGCGTCGACATTGGACCTGCGGCACGCCAGCGCAAGCGGGATTTGGTAACTCAGACGGAAGCATTCGTGCGCGATCCGGCCGGCACTCTGCCGCATTATCCGCTCTGGGACATGAACCGCGGCTTCGGCCCGTAGCCGCGCTCTTCTGCGCTAAGGCTGCGCTCCAATCTCGAAGTTCAAAGTTGAAAGCGACAGGCGATACTGATACTGGGCGTTGACGTAACCGATGGCGGCATCGGTTTGCTGCAACTGCGCCTGGCTGAGTTCCACGATCGACCCCAAGCCAAGCTGATATCGGCCCTGTGCGAGGCGTAACCCCATATCGGCTTCCTTAGCCAGTTCGGCGGTGACGCTTTCGCGCTGAAATGCTGTGTTGGTCGCAAGCCAGGCCGTGCGCACGTCGCGCACTACGCTGTCGCGCAGGTCGCGAGTGTTTTCGGCCGCGGCCTTCGCCCGGTAATTTGTTTCCGAGGCTTCCGCACTAAACAGAAATCCATTAAAGATCGGGATGCTCATATTCACGCCCAGGGCGCCGTACCAACTGGAAACGAAATAGTTGGGAAAGCAGCCGCCAAAGCAATCGGGACGGACTGGAGTCGCTCCTGCGATTCCCAGAGTGCTTATGGTAGGCAGGATCTGGTCGCGCTGAGCGCGGTGGAATTTTTCCGCCGCCTGCTGATTGTAAGTCAGCGCCTGGAGATCGGGCCGCTGCTGCAACGCGGTGTTGATGAGCACATCCACATCCGGCGGAGGAGCGGGCGGTTGCGTGTCTTCATCGTTCAACTGATACTGAACCTGCTTGTCGAAGCCCAGGACCGCGGTGAGCGCGGCCAAAGTTGAATCGACATTGTTCTGCGCGTCGAGTTGCAATAACTGAGCTTGGGACAGGTTTACCTGAGCAAACGCCAGGTCGAGATCCGACTTCAGCTTGTTCTTTGCCAGTTCGTCGATCTGATGTTCTACCGATTGACGCGTGGTCACGGTTTGTTGTGCGACCTTCAATAGCGCCTGAGCTTGCAGCGCATTATAAAAAGCCTGATCGGTTGCCAGAACAATGTCTTCGGCGGTAGCCAGTGCGTTGGCATTTTGCGCCTTCTCTTGTAGTTTCGCCGAGGACACCAGATTGAACGTTCGTCCGAAGTCGGTGATGAGCTGGCTGAGAGTTACTCCTGCGCCCGCGTGTTCCAGCAGTCGCGATGCAGTCAGCGATCCTGCGCCGATGCGGCTGCCTTCATTGGCGTCGACCGCCGTCACTGCTCCGTTAAAGTTGGGCAATTCGGCCGCCCGAGTTTCGCGATAGACCTGATGTTGTGCCAGCGCCAGCAAATGTCCCACGCTGATCCGCGGATTGTTCTTGATAGCTAACTGCTCTGCCTGAGTGCGGCTGAGGATCATTGTGTTCGCGTTCGGTCCCGCCTGCGGTGGTTTCGGGTCATAGCCAGCAGTTTGAGATCCTGCGCCGCGCGGAAAGCCGGCGGCCAGCGTAATTTCGTCCAGAGGAGGAATCATGATCCGTGCGGGGTTGGCTGAGGTTTGCGGTTGCGGAGCGGCGGGCAGGTTTTCAGCCGGGGCCGGCTTTTCTGGGTTCTGCCCGAACCCAGGCTGCGGCAAGATTAACGATAGCCCGACCAACAACGCGCAAATGAAGGCGTAGGCCCTGGTCATCGGCTCACCTCTCGATCTCCTGCACGAGATGGTGTAGGCCTCTTCGGGCAATTCCAGGACGAAAGATGAATCGGCGTCATTCCGAGGGCTCCGTTGCCGGAGTGGCCGCGACCTGAGTCTTGCGTTTTCCATACACCAGCAGATATGCGGCAGGCACGATAAAAATAGTCAAAAGAACGGAGGAAGTAAGACCGCCAATAATGGCGCGCGCCATGGGCGTGTATTGTTCGGCTCCCGTTCCTAGATTCAGGGCCATCGGAAGCATGCCGATAATGGTCGCCAGGGAAGTCATTAAGATCGGGCGCAGGCGTACCCGGCAGGAATTAATGACGGCATCCGCCGGAGACAATCCCTGCTGCTCCAGATTGTGCGCAAAATCGACGATCAGAATGCTATTCGAGCCCGCGATCCCCACCAGCATCAGCACTCCCATCAGCGACATCACATTCAACGTGCTCCCTGTGAGCGGCAGAATGACGAGCACACCGATGAAACCCATCGGTATCGCCAGCATGATCAAAAAAGGATCGATGAACGACTTGAACTGCGCGGTCAGAACCAGGAAAAGCAGGATCAATGAAATCAGAAAACCCAGAGCGAAACTCTTGAATGAAGCTTCCATGCCTTGCACCATGCCACGCAGGTGGACGCGAACATTGCCGGGAATCTTCTCGTCGGCAAGAATCTTGTGGATCGCGTCGGTAACCCGTCCCAGGTCTTCGCTCTTCGGGGTAACGAAAATGTCGACGGCGCGCTGAATCTGATAGTGGTCCACTTCGGTCGGCGTCAGCACTTGTCTCACGTTTACGACATTCTTAAGGACGGTGGTCGGCCTGTTTTGACCGGCACATGCCCACGCAGAATGCGCGCTCCCAGGTCGTGGCGGAGGTGGACCCGCGGGACCGCAACTCATGTCCGCGCCACTGGCTGGATCGCGCAAAGGGATCTGCCCCAGGTCGAGCAGGTTGTGAATGGCCGCGTCTCCGTGCTCAAAGAACTGCACCGTCAGGTAATAATCGTTTCCGCTCTTGCGGTCGACCCAGTAATTGGGCGCGATCATATAGTTGGAATTGAGCGAGGTGATGACGTTATCCACCACGTCTTTTTGCGTGAGCCCCAATTCGCCCGCGTGCACGCGGTCTACGTCCAGGCGAAGGGCGGGATAATCCATATCTTGTGGAACGTAAATCTGACCCACGCCATTTATTTCGCCGATGCGGTGAGCCAGATTCTGGGCGATTCCATAAATCTGGTGCAGGTCGGGGCTGCTCACCTGCACGTCGATTGGCGCCGGCGCGCCCGAGTTCAAAATGGCGTCGACCATGGAGCCGCTGGAAAAGAATGCGCGGATCTCTGGAAACTGCCTCGCCATCGCCTTCTGCACCCGGTCCATGTATTCAAAACTGCTCAGGTCATGCGGTTCGTTTAACGCCACCTGAACGGTTGCCGTGTAGGGACCCGAATTGCTGGTGTAGAGCGCGGAGAAGTCGGGGACCACGCCAATGTTGGAGACGATTAGTTTGAGATCCCTTGGCTCTACCGTGTGCCGGATCAGGTTTTCCACCTTGGCAATATATTGATCCGTCACCTCGATACGCGTGCCCGTCGGCACCTTGACGTTGAGGGTGAACTGGCCGGCGTCGGTTTTCGGGAAAAAGGCCAGACCCAGCAGCGGATAAATGGCCAGGCTCACCAGAAACAGGCCGCTCAACAGGGCCACGGTCAATCCTGGACGCTCGAGCGCCCGCCGCACCCAGTGTTCGTAATAATCGAGGAGTTTATTGAACATCTGGTTGAAGCGGACATTGAATCGCTCCATGCGGGAATGATCCGTCGCCACCGTGGGTTCAACTTCATACTCACTGTCTGTACTGGGTTGGGGGACGTGTTGTACAGCTTTCAGGAAACGCGAGCAGAACAGAGGAATCACTGTCATCGCCACTACAAATGAAGCCAGCAACGACAAACAAAATGCCAGCGCCAATGCGGAGAATAGAAACTTGGCGATGCCATAAAGGAAAATGACGGGGAAGAAGTTGACTACTCCCACCAGTGTCGCGGCCAGCACCGCCAGGCTCACTTCCTGACCGCCCAACTCCGCCGCCGCCATGGGCGCCGCTCCCATCTCCAGATGCCGGTAAATATTTTCCAGCGAGATCACGGAGTTATCGATCACCCGCGAGAAGACCAACGCCATTCCCCCCAGAATCATGGTGTTGATAGTGCCGCCCAGCGCCGCCAATATGACGAACGCCGCCAGCGCCGACAACGGAATCGAGAGCAGTACCGCCGTGGTGGCGCGAAAGCTTCCCAGGAAAATAAGAATCATCAGACTGGTGAGAATCAATCCCAGCGCGCCTTCGTGCAGAACCGTGTGAATTGCCTCTTTTACGAATACCGACTGGTCGAAGACGATGCTGGTCTTCATCTGTGGCGGAATATCGTAAAGATGCTGGGTGAGCTTGCGGACTCCATCCACCAGCGCGATGGTGTTGGTGTCGCCGCCCTGTTTCATGATGGGAATATAGGCGGAATGCTGGCCATCGATGCGCACGATGTTGGTTTGAATTCCGTGCGCATCCTCGGCTTTTCCCACGTCGTTGACCGTAACCCAGGAACTGCCTCGAACCTTGAGCGGAACCTCGCCCAGTTGCTTCATGTTGTCAACCAGGCTATTGGAGTAAACGAAGTAATCATACGGACCCATCTTCACGTCGCCCGCGGGCAGGATGAGATTGGAACTGTTGACCGCAGCTACCACATCCATCGGGCTCAACTGCCGGGAGGCCAGTTTGTAGGGGTCCACGTAGACCATGATTTGGCGGTAAATGCCGCCAAACACGCCGGGAATTTCCGCGCCCGGCACGCCTGCAATCTGATTGCGAATCTGAAATTGCGCGTAATCGTGAAGCTGAGTTTCGTTGAGACCCTCGCCCCTTACCGTTACCAGAGCCACCGGCAGGCTGGAGGCGTCGAACTTGAGAACCACCGGAGGCAGCGTCCCCGGAGGTAAACGTTTCAGGTCGGCGAGAGCCAGGTTGGACAATTCGCTTACGTCGGCATCGGGGTTGGTTCCCGGCTGGAAATACACGCGAATGATGCTGACGCCCAACATCGACCGCGATTCGGAATGATCTACGCCGGATGCCAGCGTAAAGAACCGCTCGAGAGGATCGGTGATATCGGTTTCAATATCCTCAGGCGGCATGCCGGAGTAAAACGTAGCTACCACAACTTCGGGCAGGTTGATGGGCGGAAATAAATCCACGGGCATCCGCGCCAGACTGGTCACCCCGATGACCAGCAACATCAGGCAGATCACGATAATGAAATACGGATTACGAATTGAAAATCCCGGCATAAAACTTTCCCTGTCGCGTTTCGCCGCAACATCAGGCTATCGGTGCCTTTATTGAGCGTTCCCCTCGTGGTACTGCATCACGGCCACGGTCTGCGGATGAACTTTCTCGCCGGCCTTCAGGCCGCTGCGATCGCTGATCACGACCGCCTCACCTGCCTTGAGCCCGGAGGTGATTTCGATATCGTTTGCTGTTTGCAATCCCAACTCCACGCTGCGGTCCTCCAGCTCTCCAACGCCGTTGACTACGAAGACCGTCGTCTTTTCGCCTTCATGATTCACCGCCTGCACTGGCACGGTGGGAACATTGTTTTGCCGGTCGAGCACCAATTCGGCATCTGCATAAAGACCGGGAAGCAGAACCCGCTGGGGATTCATGACATCCACTTCGGTGTGCATGGTGCGCGTATCTTCCCGCACATCCACCGAGAAGCGCGCCACCTTGCCGGGGAATGTCCGGTTCAGCGACGGCACGTGAACGTCGACGTGGTCGCCAATGTGGATGTAGCGGACATACGATTCTGGAACCGGTATCACCAGCCGGAACAAGTCATCCTCAGACAGCCTCACGATGGGCATCGCTTGGGTGCTCGAACCGGTCCCGGCCTGGACCAGCGTCCCGAGATTCGCAAAGCGCTCGGTTACGACGCCGGGAAATGGAGCGGTGATCTTCGAATAATCAAACAAGCTCTGATCATGCGCCAGTTTTGCTTTGGCCACAGATAGCTGGCTCTGGGACGCGTCAAGAGCGGCTTGTCCGGCATCGACCTGCGAGGATGCGGCCAGGTCTTTTCCCTGGGCATCGTCCACTTCCTGCTGCGCGACGATGCCGGGCTGGCTCTGAAAGACTCCATTGAGACGGGTGTATTGCAGATGCAGCGCATTGTACTGCGCCTGATATCGCGACAATTCATGCTGGGCGCGGCTGACCTGATTGATCGCATTCTTGATTTCTGCCTGGTCTTCCTGAAGTTGCGCCTCAAGCTCTGGAATCTCCAGCACAGCCATGACCTGGCCAGCCTTCACGTGGGTTCCGTAATCGACCAGAAGTTTTTTCACGTAGCCGGCTTCCTTGGCGTACACGTCGATCTCCTGGAAGGGAACCAGTTCGGAAGACAAAGTGATCTCGCGGCCCAGTGATTTATCCACCACCTTGGTCACGCCGACTGTGACCGTGGGTCCATTTGCCTGGACATTTCCGTCCTTGCCCGAGCAGGACGATAGAACCAGCACCGCGGCCGCCGCCAACGCCCCGGACAGCAGCACATTGCACCGGTGGCTTATCGATTTATTGTTTCCTCTGCAACCTAGAATCATCGAATTGTTCCTGGTTCACTAAGCTTGATCGGCTACTTGACTGTCTTCATCACCTTGCGCAGGTTTGCCACTGAGAAATCCCCGGAGCGGCAAAAGTCGATTACCTCCTGCTCGGTCTTTCGCAATCCCGCCGCGACGGCGGGAATTCCGGCCGCGATATTTCGCGGGACTGTTAACACGCCATGCCGGTCTCCATGCAGCAACTCGCCCGGCCGCACCTGCATTCCGCCCACGCTGATCACCGCGCCAATCTCGAAAATATGCGCGTAGGCGTGCGAGACCGCCACATTCCCGGCGAACAACTGAATTCCCGTGGTCTGCACCGCCGGCAGTTCCCGCACCGCGCCATTAGTTACGTAACCTACGCAGCCAAGAGCCTTCAAAATCGCCGCATGCATGTCCCCGACAAAAGCGCCGCGTCCCGGAGGATCATCCATGTCTTCCAGCACCAGAATGCGCGGCGCCGGAATCTCCAGAATCTGGTTCCAAAAATCGGCGCGATCGTGAAAAGTGCCGCCCACCATCGGCGGCTCGCCGCTGCGGAGCCTGGCCGTGACCGCATAGCCCACCATGGGGGCATCGTCCTCGAACATGCAACGAATGCTGGCGTCGGTAAATCCCGTATTGCGCAGCCTGACGTGGAACGACTCGATCGCATTTGCCACCATGCACGTATCCAGCAGCCGCAGCGCTTCCAGCTCTTCTTCGCTCAGCAACGGGCCGACGGTCATGCATGTTCCTTTCCCACGTCTGGATTTAGCTCCAAAACCAACGGGAGCTAAGTTGCCGGCACTCCCTGGGAGATGCCAATTTCTCCCGTAGCACGTCGGCAATGCGCTAATCGATTAATTAAGAGCGGCCAGAATGATTTCGGCTGAACCCAAGGCCAAGTGCGGTCCTCACCGAGCAATAATTAAGAAAAGTATTTATGACAGGAATGCGCAAGATGGAGGAGGCCGGTTATAAAGGCTCTTCTCAAGTAACAAGCGCGCCACAGGAGGTCCGGCCGGCGCAATTTGCGGATAAAAATCAGGGCCGCGCAAGATATCAAAGGCGAACCAGGGTGGCGCCCAGGGCACCGCATTCTTGGTCAGATGTTGCCGTCTCGCTTCGAGCAAAGAGTGCCGGACAACATTCCTGGCGCAAAGTGAACCCGTCCCTGCGGAAGAGCAGTAGCGGGTCGCGACGCTTACAGTCAAGGCGCATACAGCCACCAAAACGATGGGCACCCACCAATTTCTGCGCCATTGCCGCTCAAAGCTGATTCGGGATGACATTCGGAACAATTTTGCGGCCCCATTCGTTTCTACCATACAAAATCAAATCGCCGCAACGGGACCACGGTAACCAAGCCAGAACATTCAGTTAGATAAGCAAACTTGAGAGAGGGTTGTACACTCCTGTCAGATGCAGTACGCGCGTCGCCAAGCGCGCAACGACATCCCGCCAAACCAGATTTCCGCAGCGGCGGGGTGAAAATGGAGTTCGAGACCTCGGCGATGAACCCACGAACCTCCGGGTGCACAGCATTACCCGCAGTCATTCATCAGAAATTCACCCGTTTGTAACCCTCCTGTAACAGAGCGCCGATAGAACGAGAACATCTTCAAATCCAAGTGAAATCGTGTCCGCTGGACGGGCCAAATTGTATTCGCAATCACAGAGGCCGCGTAAATAAGCAATCGAACCAGAGCCAGTCTTTCGGCGAGCTTTGTGCAAATTATGCAAACAAATTAAGGAGAGTGGAATGAAATCTGTCTGGAAGTTGTGCGTAATCGTGTTTCTGGCGACGGCGCTGGTAGCGCAAACCAGCACCGAGCGCAAACCGAAAAAGGCCAAACGCGAGGTCATTACCGCAGCCGATGTGCAGGCGCTGAAAGATGCCATCGCCTCGCAGCAGGCCGCGCTGGCGCAGCAGCAACAACAAATTCAGGAACTGCGCGACATGTTGCAGCGCAAGGATCAAAATCTGCAGCAGGTCCAGGCGACCGCGACCGACGCCGCCAGCAAAGCCGCAGCCGCGCAAGCCGAGGCTGCGCAGCAACAGCAAGCCGTCGGCGAGTTGAAGACGGATGTGGCCGACGTGAAAGCCAATCTGGTCAACACCGCCACCACCTTGCAGGAAACGCAGAAACAGATTTCGGAACCACCAACCGCCCTTCACTTCAAGGGCATCACGATTACTCCCGGCGGATTCCTGGCGGCTGAAACGGTGCGGCGGTCGCGCGCCCTCGGCGGCGATATCAACACGCCCTTCAACTCTCTGACCATGCCCGGCGCCTCGCAAAGCAACATCTCAGAGTTCTTCGGATCTGGTCGTCAGTCGCGTATTTCCATGCTGGCTCAGGGCGATCTGTCAATGGTTAAGCTCAGCGGCTACGTGGAAGCCGATTTCCTTTCCGCCGGCGTTACCTCCAACAACAACGAAAGCAACAGCTACACGCTGCGGCAGCGGCAAGCCTGGGGCCAGGCCGCCTTCAACGACGGCTTTAGCATCACCGGCGGACAGATGTGGAGCCTGGTGACCGAAACCAAGCATGGCGTCGACAACCGCACCGAAGCTCTTCCCATGACCATCGACCCGCAATATACCGTCGGCTTCAGTTGGGCGCGCCAGTACGGCTTGCGCCTGGCTAAGAACTTCAACAACAAGATCTGGGCTGCGGTCTCGGTGGAAAATGCGCAGGCCACCATTTCCAGTCACAGCAACGGAACCAATTTCCTGGTCGGTTCGGCCGGCGCGGGCGGCGGACTTTACAACGGCGCCATCACCACTTGCTCCACCAGCAGCACCGGCGTGACCACTTGTACTCCGGCAGCCAGCTATTCCTTCAACCCGTCGCCGGACATCATCGCCAAGCTGGTTTTTGAACCGGGCTTCGGACACTACGAAGTTTTCGGCGTCTACAGCCGCTTCCGTGATCGCATCTTTCCTTGCGGCGAGGTGGCCAGCGCAACTACTCTTTGCGGCGGCAGCACGGTCGCGGGTCCCAACGCTCTTGGCGCCTACAACGCCTCGACAAACGGCGGCGGCATTGGCGCCAACGCCCGCTGGTCGTTTGACCATAAACACCTCGACTTCGGCCTGCACGGCCTCGGCGGCAGCGGAATCGGGCGCTACGGTACGGGTGGTCTAGCCGACAGCTCGATCCACGCCGACGGAAGTTTCGACCTGATTAAGAGCTTGCAAGGTCTCACCACACTGGAATGGCACGGTCCGAAGTTGGATATTTATCTGAATGCCGGCGCCGAATATGCCAGCCGCGCAGCGGACTACGATCCCATCACCGGGAAAGTAGTAGGCTACGGATCGCCTGCGTTCAGCAACTCCGGTTGCTACAGCGAAACAATACCTGGGGTCGCCAACGGCTTCGCTCCCGGCGGTCTCTCCAGTTGTACTGCCGACACGCGCGATCTGATCGAAGGTACGATCGGATTCTGGCACCGTATATACGACGGATCACGCGAGAAGGTCAACCGCGGCAAAGTGCAATGGGGACTGCAATACTCCTATGTCGATCGCCTGACCTGGAGCGGCAAGAATGGGCTGGAACCTGAGGGACTGGATGGCATGGTCTTCTCTTCGTTCCGCTATTACTTGCCATAACTAAAAGGGCGAGGCTCGCGAAACGCGGGTTTCGCCCAAAAGCTTCGCTCGAAGGCTTAAGAAGGCCGGCACGCAGACGTATCGCGCGTGCCGGCTTTTTTGTGAAGTTTTCGCGATGGCGAATCGATCCCTGAGGTTCATCAAACGCGCAGAATCATAACCTCAGTCGCTTTGATCAGAGCGGCAGCCGCCTGTCCCGCTTTCAACTGCATTTCCCGTGCTGATTTAGCGGTGATGATCGAGGTGATCTGCTGGTTTCCGATAGAAAGAGTCACTTCCGCCATCAGGCCGCTGATGCGGACATCTTCAATCCGGCCCACCAACTGATTTCGTCCGCTGACCTGGCGGATCAGATCCTGGCGCTCGGGCGCGGTCTTCGCGCGGGTACGAAATAAAAAGCGATCCACTTCGCTTTGCGGAATCCGGTGGTGGCCTCCCGGAGTCTTCACGCTGCGAATTTTGCGCCCGTAAATCCACTGCTTGATGGTGGGAAAACTGATCCTCAATTGCAACGCGGCCTCGCGGGGCTTTAACAGTTGTTCGTGCTCGCTGGCTTCCGCCAATTTGCGTTTCATATTTGTTTCCGCTCGAAATCCTACCGCGCGCATGTGGATGCGGTCAAAGCGGCTGCGGCGCAGACATCGGTGCGGACGGTCATTTCCGCCAGGGAACGCTACAGTTCATCACATTCTGTGCAAAGCAGTGCACTCTCTGGTAGCATGTGGGGCATTGAATTGCGCCCATCTCCAGCGTTTGCTAAGGATAGCGCATCCGGCGATGGTACTTGAACTGCACCTAGACTTATGGTGAAATGCGCCAAAGTTCAAATTCCAGAGACGGCAGTAGAGGGGCGGGAGTATCTGTGAGCAATCGGGAACCAGGTAATGTGGAAACAGGAGTCCGGCGCCGCCGAACCAGCCGCCATCGCCGCAATCGCCTGATTCGCCGGGCACTGCTGCTGTTTACCATGGCGGTTTTTGTCGCAGGATTTTCCGCCGTGGCGTTGCGCGTTCTGAGTCCTTCTTTGTTCCGTTCCTCGGAAGTTAAAACTCCAAGTTTCAGCGATGCCGAAGCAAGCCGCGACAGGCTTTTGCAGGAAAATGAAGATGCGCTGCAGCCGAATCCCGAAGGCCGTCCCATCTATCCCTATTCAGTGATCCGCGGCGGCGTGGAGGATGTCCGCGAGTTGAAGTGGGTGGCGGAACACGATCCCGTAGTGGCCGCGCATTACGCCGGCTTCGACTACGAGCATGCCCGCATCGTGCGGTTGGCTCTGGCGCAGACGGTTTATCTTTCCTATCGCATCGGCAACAAAGTTTATTGGACCCGGCACCGCATCTCGCTGCGTAAGGGCGAAAAGCTCATCACAGACGGCAGAATAACCGCGCGCACACGTTGCGGCAATCGAGTCGAAAAAACTCCGCAGCAAGCGACTTCCTCATCCGAGCCTCCCGCGGCCAAGTTTGAACAGCCCATCGGCGGCGGTGATGGCACTGCCATGAAGACGCCGCCGGTACCTTTTCAGTCAGCTCTGTTGAACCGCGCCGCGCCCGGCATTGGGCCTCAACCTCCACTCAGTTTGTACAATCCGTTCATACCGGAATCCTGGGTTCCCATTGCGCCTCCGCCGTTACCAGTCGCCGGAGTTTGCGCGCCAGGCAAGAAAGGTACTACGACGGTCGGTAAGAAGAAGGTGAACTGCGGCGCCCCCGAAACCATCCCCGAACCCGGCACATGGCTTCTCATGGCCACAGGTCTGGGTGGAATCTTCTTTTGGCACATGCGCCGCAAGCTGGCCCGTATCTGATCACGGACATTAGCCCTTAGACTTTAGCCCTAAACCATCAGTTCTTAGCCCTACAGCCTTTCACAAAAATGCTTGTCGAGCGGGGACGCTGGAACAAAATTCATTCCAGCCACGAAGTGGCGGCATGTGAAAGCCCGGCACGCCAGTGCCGGGTGGCCAGAAGCGGAACCAACCGAGTCCGCTTCAGCGGACGGCACGAGTTTCGTAGCGCCCTGCCTGGATATGGGAGATCGCGCTCGAACCACCCGGTTCAACTTGATCGGCAATCCGAGTCGGTCCAAAGTTGAAGGCCCAAGGTCGAAGGTCTGACGTCAGATCTCCCATTCTGCAACTCCGCCGTTACCAACGTAAGCAGCGTCTTGGAAAACGCCTGTTTACAATCGCAACGTCTCCACCTAACATTGGCTGAAAAGGTAATCATGGATAAGTTTCGCCAAATCGGGCTTTCAGCGCTGGTTTCCGCCAGTTTGTTTTTCGCGGCAAGTGCTTTCGGACAAACTCCGGCATCGCATCACGTCTCGCCTTTTTCACCTCGAGTAGCCGCCACTGCACCGCCGGTCACGCCTGTATCTGCGCCCGCTGCAGTTGCGGCGCCGCAAGCGGCAACTCCGTCCGCCGTCAAGCGCGTGCAGGTTTTGAGCGGCAAAGGCGCGGTTGAAATCGAAGTGGAAGGCAGCGAGCGCCTGGTTCCGCAAACCCGGGTGCTGACCAGCCCCGATCGTCTGGTGGTGGATTTTCCCAATGCCACGCCCGTCGCGCAATTGCGCAATCAGCCCGTAAATCGCGGCCAGGTCAAAGATCTTCGTGTCGGTTTGTTTCACGCCAGCCCGCCGGTGACGCGCCTGGTCGTCGATTTAAAGTCGCCCCAATCGTTCCAGATTTTTCCCGACGGCAAGACCGTCATCATTAAAGTCAGCGGCAGCCCGCAGAAGGCCAGCGACGCTCCACAGGGCGTCGAAGATTTTCCCGCCGTGCCCACTCGCCCCGGCCTGGTTACTACCAACTACACTCCGGGCGCGGCGCGCGTGAGCACAGCACCGCCGCCAGCGCCGCCCATGCTGGATGTCACATTCCGCAACGGACTGCTCTCCATCAAGTCCCGCACCGCCAGCTTGTCTCAGGTTTTATTTGCCGTGCACCAGAGCACCGGCGCCGATATCACCCTTTCCGCCGGAGCCGAACAGGAAAAAGTCGCGGCCGATCTTGGTCCCGCTCCCGCGCCTGAAGTTCTCACCCGGCTTCTGAACGGATCGAAATTCAATTACATGATTGTCAGCTCGCCCAACGATCCCCGAGTGCTCGACAAAGTGATTCTCAGCCCCAAGGCCACAGGCGCAGTCACTCCCCTGCCGCCCATGCCGGCCGATGATATGAGCGACGACGACGCGCCCGTCGCCCCACCCGTCGCGCGCCGCGTGCAACCGCTGGGCGAGAGCATGGGCCCGAACGCCGAGGCGCCACCGACTAACATGCCGCCTACGCCGCACATTCCGCAGCCGCCGCCGGCCAGCCAGTCGCCATCCACACCACCGGACGACAGCAACCCAAATTAAATTTAGTTGTTCTTAGGGGACCGGCTGGATAAGCCGCACCGGCACAGGTGAACTGCCTGTGACGGAGGTCGGCGGCGAGGTGTTGGTGCAGCCAACCACGTTCAGAACGGTGCCCTGCATCGTCGAGAATGTGGGAGGAGGGCCAACTGTGCCGTTATTGACCTGCGTGATAAAAAGCTGAAGGTATCCGACGATTGTTACCGGAGCCGGGTCCACATGGGGGACTGCGATCGTAGAGTCCATCAGTGGCACCGTTACGATGCTGTTGCTGGTTGTGATCACGTCGTCGTCGTTTACGATTCCATTCGTAACCAGAGGATTGCCTGCTCCAGCGCGGATCTGGAAGGGATAAAGTCCGGGGTTGATCGAGTCCGATCCTCCCGCCGCGTTGATGAGGGCCTCAGTTGCGGTATAGGAGTCACCGTTAGCTGTGCCCAGGTTAGCGTTCAGCTCCGCACTGGCTCCGCCACCGGTTCCGCAAGCATACACAGTGGTCTGGTCGCAGCCGCCAATAGCCTGCTGCCAGGCATCGCCCGTGGCTCCGGAATTTACTGCGACAGGCGTTCCTTGCACCGATGCCGCGAGGTACTGGTTTTTGTTCACCATCGCGCCCTCGACGCCGTAGCAATTAAAGGCATTGCAGCCGGTGGCAGGCTGCAACGTAATTACTGAACCGATTACACCACCGGGCGACATTCCCGCGTTGGTGATCGCTCCGTCCGTTGGATTCACATACCCGCCGCCTGCTGGCCCGTTCGCGACAATCCACGGCTTGACGCAGCGCGGCTGGACGCCTATCACCGACCCAGCATAGGACGATGAGTTGGAGGCATTAAAGGCTTCCGCCGTGGCCGTGCCACTCACGCTCGTCCCCGTATGTCCCCAGATGCGGGCAAAAAACGTCGGTAAATTGCCGCGCTGCACCTGCACCTGGACGATAGGATTCACGCCGAAGACGGTCGCGACACCTACGTCTGAGCAATTGCCGCTGGGGTCATTGGGGAAGGTTACATTTACTGTGCTGGGAGCGGCCCCTCCCACAACGTTTTGATTCGCCACGCTCTTCGCCACCAGTATGGCCATCTGGCATGCTGCCGCCCAATTTCCCGTGGTGTCCTCCGGGTCGCCGGTCATGCCTGAAATAGAGAGAATCCGCGCACCGGCCAGCGCCGCTGCGTCTGCCGATCGCTGCGCCTCTGTATTGGCCAGATAGAGCGTGACTGCGTCAATCGAGAGCGCGGCCATGGCCATAATCGCAACCATCGCAGCCGCCACAAGAACTATCGTGACCCCGCGTTCGCCGCGCTCACCGCCAGTTGGCCGACGCTCAAATCTCGAAATGGCCGGACTCTTCATATCGTTTCAATTCTCGTTGAACGCGGTGGCCGAGGTCTGCAATGTCGTCTGTCCCTTATAGCTGGCTCCAGGCACCAAAACCGTGACCACGGTGTTGAAATGCCAGTTGTAGGCATATTGAATGGTCACCTGCGTTTGTACGGCATTGACCGTTGCTGCCCCGCCCGTGACCTGCGTGACGTAACCGCGATTAACAGCCAGGTTAATCACGCATGGCGGCGGGCCGGCGTTGTTCGCCGAAAAAGTCCAGGTCAATGCGGTCTGAGTCGCGCCCGTGGGATTGACGCCGCAGTCGTTGATCTTCTCCGCCTTCAAGTAATTATCGAACACCTGAAACGCGTCGCTGATCGAGGCTGGCGTTCCGCCGTTGGCCAGGTCCGTCGCCGGATCGGCGGCGGCCGAACGCGCTGCATTGCGTGCCGCGTTCGCCAGTTTTTGCTTCAACGTATAAGCGCCGCTGAAATCGAAAATCCCCACCACAATCACAATCAGCAGCGGCAGCGAAACCGCGAACTCCACCATTTGCGACGCGCAGTCATCGGACCACAACCGCCCGATCCCGCGCGCGCGATGAAGTCTCGCTCTCAATGCGTCTCCAATCTTTCCTCAGCCGCACCCTGCAATTGAATCAATTGCTTGTTGAGCGAAGTGCCCGGAAACCAGAACTGGTAGGGATATTGAAAGGTGACTGAAACCCCGCACACGCCCGCTGCCGTCGTTGCCGTGTTCGACGATAGCTGAACCGCTTCCTGCACGCAGACATTCGCTGGGCTTGCGTCGCAAGGCACCGCTGCTCCGTTAACGCAGGAGAGGAGATTCGGAGTGGTCGTCGGCGGGTTCAGCTTGGTGGGGTCGAGATGCGCTGCTGCGAATGTAGTCTGAATCGCGTTGTAGGCGTTTTGTCCCGGGAGGTTGCCCCCAGCGCAAGTCGTACAGGTGGGATTCGCCGCCGCCTGCGCCGCTACTCGCGCCGCCTGGGCCAGAGTTCCATAGATGCTGAAGGCTTGCCCGAACCAGAAGATTCCTATCAGCACCATGAAAACGATCGGCAGCACCACGGCCGCCTCGGCAATCTCCTGCCCGCGGGTTTCCGCGGCCAGAAATCCCAATGCCCGAGCCACGCGTTTTAGCTTGCTCTCCATAAATGCCCGGCTCCGTAAGCCACTACCGTCAACGCCAGCGCCACCCCGTAAGGAACTTTCAGCGACCGCGGATTATCCAGCGAAACCTGGGGCCCCGGCATGTGCAGTGTCACCAGCGATGCCATCATATGCCCAATGTTGCGCAACGTTTCCAGCATGCGCCGCTTGTAAATAATCAGCCCCAGCGCCATCACTCCCGCAACGAAAACCGAAGCCAGCAACAAATCCGTCAGCACCGCCGGACCCACAAATGCACCCAGCGCTCCCGCCAACTTCCAATCGCCAGCTCCCAACGCCTTGAGCAAAACAAATGGCAGCAGCAACAACAGCCCCAGTCCAGCGCCCAGCAGGGAAGCCTTCAATCCGGGCCATCCGCCCGTAGCCGTTCTCAGAGCCACTCCCAGCAAAAATCCCGGCACCGTCAGCCAGTTGGGAATGCGGCGGCTGCGCAAGTCCATCCATCCCGCGGCGCAGGCCACAAGCACCGCACAGCCCAGAACCACGCGCTGGGAAATATTCTTGCTCCTGTTAGCCGCTTGGCCCGCTGCGAACGATCTAAACAGCAGCCAATAGGCGGATTTTCACACCTTCCCAGCCCGAAGTCAATGCAAGGTTTGACTTTATGGATATACGGTAAAGCGCTGAAAAATAAGGCCCGGATCGCTCCGGGCCTTAACCGAAATTCTTCACACGCTTTTATCGATTAAACGCCGGAGCCGCATTATGCTCAGCTACAATCTTCCGTGCATTGTCAGCCAGCGCTTTAGCCTGCGGCAAAAGGTCCAGCGCCTTCACAATTTCCGGATCGGCTTCGGCACGAACCTTCATTCCTTCATCTTGGCCAAAGGCATCCACAAAGATCTCCGCCTTGATGTTCGATTTGATCCAGTCGCTATTGTCCATCAGATCGGCCTGGGTGTAAGGAATGCTGGCTTCGTCCAGCGACTTGCGAAAATCCTGCATAATCGCATCGTCCACTTCAAAGCTCTTCGTCGGATGGTGCGTCACCACATAGCGCTTGGCGAAGTTGAAGAACGCGTAGTGCTGCAGCAGCGTGTCCTGAAAGTGATTGCTCTTGGGAGTGGGAATCGTCACATCGGGAGTAATACCGCCGCCCCCATAAACTGTGCGCCCGCTGTCGGTCAGCTTCACTTCGCGGCCCGCCGTGCTGGGGTTATCCGCCGTCTCGCGCCCGTAGTAATAGTCATAGAGCGAAATATTGCTGTAATCGCGCTGGATCAGCCGTCCGCTGGGCGTGTAGTAGTGCGCCGTGGTCAGCGCCAGTCCGGTGTTCTCCGATAGCGGATACACCGTCTGCACCAGCCCCTTGCCGAAGGTTACTTCGCCGGCAATCAGCCCGCGGTCATGATCCTGAATCGCTCCTGAAACAATTTCCGCCGCCGAAGCCGTCAGCCGGTTCACCAGCACAACAATCGGATAATCCTTGCCGCCATTGCCGTGCTGCGCCACGTACCGCTTCTCCGCAGACGCGCGTCCGTGGTGCGAAACGATCAGCTGGCCCTTCTTCAGAAACTTGTCGGCCACGCCCACGCCCTCGCTCAGCAGTCCGCCCGGATTGCCGCGCAGGTCAAGAATCAGGCCCTTCAAATCTCCCATCTCATCCAGCGCTTCCGAGACTTCGTGCTCCGTCGTCTCGTTGAAGCCGTTGATGTGCATGTAGCCAATGCCCGGCCGGATCAGGAAATGCACATCCACGCTGTAACGCGGAATCTCGTCGCGCACCAGCGTAAACTCCATCGGCTTCTCGACCGCCTCGCGCGAAATGCTGATGTGTACGGTCGTTCCTTTCGGCCCTTTCAACAGATCGGCCACGTCGCTGGTGCTCATGTTCTCCGTCGATTTGCCGTCCACTGCAATGATCACGTCACCGGGATGGATGCCGGCTTTATAAGCGGGCGTCCCCACGAAAGGAAAGATCACGATCACTTTATTGTTGCGCGGTCCAACCGTCATGCCCACGCCGTAATACTTGCCGCTCTGGTCCTCGCGCATCAGCGCATAAGATTTAGGATCGAAGAAATTCGAGTGCGGATCGAGGGCATGCAACATGCCGGGGATGGCGCCGTCGTAGATGGCCTTATCCGGGTTGACAGGCTCGGCGTAGTTATCCTCGACAATGGAATACACATCGGTGAACTGCTTAAGGCTGTCCTTAACGTCAGAGTCGCCGGTGATCGACGACTGCTGGCCATTATGCTCGGCAAACATAATGCCAAGAAAACCGCAAAGCAGCAGGAAAAAAGCTACCAGGAAGAGTGATCGGCGAGAACTACGAGCCATCTTGAATATTCCTTCAATTGAGGGCGCAGACTGGGCGAAAAAAGGGACGCCCCAGCCAGCGCGCTGGATAGCAAAATTATAACACTTGGTTAGATGCGCCAGAGCCGCGATGGTTACCAGGGGTAACCACCGGAATGCTTCTCGCTTACGCAGGCTGGACCTGCTGGCTCCGCCCTTTTTCTCGCCGGCACTACCACAGCTGAGGCTGCCCCGGTCTGCGCGGTTTTCGCAGAGCCTGCCATGAGCGCGGTCGAAGGGCCGGGATTCCCACCACGAATCCTGCAGTGGCCCCTACGCCGTTCGATCTCGAAACGAAATCTCCACAACTCCAGGACGTACCGGCCTCTACTTGCCAATTCCCGTCAAGGCCACGCTCTGCGATCCTCCCGCCGCATTGTCGGAAATCGTCAGCTTGCCCGCGCGCGCCCCCACTTTCGTGGGACGGAACGCGACGGAGATATTGCAGCTCTTTCCCGGATTCAGTTTCCCGCCGCAATTGCTGCTCTCGCTGAAATCGCCGCTCGCCGCAATACCGGAAATGGTCAATGTGCCATTACCGCTGTTGGTGAGGTTGAGCGAGTGGATCGGGCTTCGCGTGCCCACTGCCTCCGTGCCAAAGTTCATCGCGGTAGCGGACAGGCTCACCGCCGGAGCGGCACCCGTTCCGGTGACCGTAATCTGATGCGGGCTGCCCACGGCGCTGTCCGTGATCAGGACCGTAGCCGTGCGCGTGCCCGAGCCGGTGGGCTTAAACGTGACATTTACTTTGCACGCGGACTTGGGTTGCAGCTTGGCGCAGGTCGTCTTCACGGCGAAGTCTGAGGCGTTCGTGCCGCTGACTTGCGCGGAGGAAACGGTTATCGGAACCTTGGTGGAAATGTTACTCAGGGTTGATGCTTGTGGCGAACTGCTGCTGCCAACGGTCTGGTTCGCGAAGTTAAGATTCGTTGTCGAAGGCAGAAGCGTGCTCTGCAGATTCACCGAGATCGTGCGAGAGGCAATAAGATCGGGTAACCCGTCGCCGTTGAGGTCCCCGGTCGTCATCGAGACCAGACCTCCCAGCAGCATTTGTGGTCCGACAAGCGACGGCATGATCTGGGGTTGAAATGTACCGTCGCCATTGCCCAACAAGACCGAAAGGCTATCAATGCCCATGTTCTCGCAGCTCGGACTGCTCCCGCACTGCGTTCCGACCGCCAGGTCTAGCTTGCCGTCGCCATTGAAATCTTCAATGCCGACCCCAACTGGGAAGATGCCCACGGTATACTCCACGTTGGTCTGGAAGGATCCGTCCCCGTTACCCAGCAACACCGATACGGATGAAGGAACATTCTGGGAATTGTCGCAGCCGAAGATATTGCCGCACAGGTTGGGGACGATCAGGTCGAGTTTTCCGTCGCCATTAACGTCAGCAGCAGCGAAGACCTGAGGTTGGTAACCTATTGTTGACGCCTTTGGCGGCTGGAATGTTCCATCCCCATTGCCAAGAAATGTTAGGGCCACGTTATAGCTTTCGCCGGTTGTGGTGTAGGTCGCCAAATCCGCAATGCCGTCTCCGTTAAAATCTCCTGCGACCAGTGGTCCCCCGAAAGTGCCATACGCGGCTGGCAGTTCAACGTAAGGCTGGAAGGTGCCGTCACCGTTTCCAAATAGCAAGGCGATTGTGGGATTGACAGGTGCGTTCTGATAGCCAGAGTTTCCGGTGACAGCGATATCTAGCTTCCCGTCGCCGTTGAAATCGGCGGCGACGATAGAGGCGGGAACGTAGTCCGTCTGCGAGAACAGAGGCTGCTGAAATGTGCCGTCGCCGTTGCCCAAAAAGATGGCCACGTTTCCCAGAGATCCCTGGTTGCCCCCGACGTTAAGGACGGCGATGTCGAGCTTTCCGTCGCCGTTGAAGTCCCCCACCGTGAGGGCAACTGACTCCAGAGCACCATTTGCGGTCAGGTAATTGGTTGGAGTTTGGAACGTTCCATCGCCGTTGCCGACGGCGACCCATAGGGAGGCCGGCACGACGCTGGCTGCGTCAAGCTTGTCGTCTCCATTAAAATCCGCGACGACCGTTGCTGTCGCTCCGAAAGAGCCGATCCAACTCGCTGGCATCATTGACGTGGATACGGTGGGGCTGGTGATGGTGAGGAAAACGGTGTTGGAGGTTGTCGTGCCGGGATTGGCGACGGTTACGGACGCGGTTCCCGGCGCAGCGATATCCGCAGCCATAATTGACGCCGTTAGTTGCGAACCGGTGACGAAGGTCGTGGCGCGTGCGCTGCCATTCCAGTTGACGACCGATCCTTGGACGAAGCCGGCCCCATCGACGGTTAGCGCAAATCCCGGGCCGCCCGGCGCAACAGTCGTTGGCACGAGGGGCGCATCGATAAAAGGCACAGGATTTTGCTGCGCGAAAGCCGAAGCGGCAGTGAGAAGCAGGATTGCAAACGCGACTGGGAACCCCTTCGTCGACCGTTTCTTAATATTCATTTCTCCTCCAGAGAAGGTTTCATTGTAGTTGGATGGTCACTCGCGCCGTTGATGGCGTGTCGCTCGCGATGGTTGTGACCCGAACGGAAATCGTATCTGATGAGGTGACCGTAAACGCGTCACTCGGGGATATGTCATGACAACTGGTTGCCGTGCTTATCGGGCATGCAAGGGAGGTTGGGGAGCCGTTGTGGTAAACCTTGACCGTTCCTCCGCCCGATGCACCGCCCGTAGCTGTAGTCACGTACAGATTACGAATAGTCCCTGCGAAGGGCACGGGTAGCTCGGTCCCCAAGGTATTGGTGCACGACGTGCCTGCGGATCCTGGAATCAGGAAAGCTCCTGTTGTGCTGGCGTTGAAGCTGCCGTTGCAGTAAAAAACAAGGACTGCATTGTTGCAGCCTAGCGTCGCACCCGCTCCGGGGTCCCCGATCTGGGTCGCGCTCGCCCAATCGACGCAGTTCCCGCTTGTACTCGCTGTGAAGGTGGCAACCTTGGCATCGCCGCCTGCGGCGAACATGTGTGGAACTTGGCCCGTTGTGTCATAGCCGATCAGGCCACTTGACGCCGTTGTCAAGCCCGCTGCCGTCGGCACCTGGAGCGTGCCAGTGAAGATAGTTCGATCGCCGGAGGTGGTGGTTTGGCCCCCTCCAACCGTGAAACTCACGGCTTGACTGCTCTTGATCTCGAAACTGTCGTTCGTGCCGTTGTCTATAAACGAGGGAACAGGATTGGATACCGACGGTATGGTGGCAAAAATTTTGTTATTACCGGCCGCGTTGTCTATCTGGATGCTGCCTTGGGCAGGGGGGCCCGTCAATGTCGTGAGCGCGTTAAATATACCCTCGATGCTTGAGGCGTTCGTAGCGATGCCCGTGACCGTACAGCCGTTGGCCGTGGCGCTGGCCGTCCCCCCTTGATCCCACGTCAGCGTTGTGCTGGCGCTCGGCGAGGTTAGAATGAAGTGCCCGTCGAAGGTCTCCGGCACGTCTGTGCAGCCCGTCACGCTCACAACCTCACCTTGCTCAAGCGTATTAGCGGAGATCGTGCCCGTACTGACGTATCGTCCGTTGGCGTCGCGGGTTAGTGTCATCGGTCCGAAAGGAATCGTGCTGCCCCCCTGAATCCAGACGCCGCTGCCGTGGGGACTTGCGGACGATTCGAACTTCGCTTTGATGATCCCAGAGTTGAGCATCCTCACCGCCCAACAAGGAGGGGGTGAGGAGCTGATGTAATTGTTAGCGCCGGTATCAAAGTGCGTGCCATAAATTTGCATCGGCCCGGCATTGATGAATCCGTAGCACGGCAGACTGAATCCCGCATTGTAGTTGGAGCCAGGCGGCGTAGGTATCACAGGAAATATGTCGCCGCCAATGACGATAGGCCCGTCTTGTCCCCAAATAGAGGAATCGTAGAAAACGGCGTTGTTTTTGCCTTTGTCATGGAATAGGACAATGTTATTATTCGTGCCGCCCACTGGGTTAGCCTTGATGCCATAGGCTGGGATGTTCGGAAATGTGTGGGACACGTCGTTCGCCGGGTCGGCTATCTCCCCGTTGAAATTCTCAAAGTCACAATACGAGATTGCAGCCTCGCTCGTGTTGTAGATCATCAAACCGCCTAACGCCGACCCGTTGGCGCTTGTATCTACAAAAGAGATGTTGTCGAGGTGAAACCCGCCGTAATTTGCGGTACCGGCAGTACCGCTGCTTTGGCCAGCAGTCAGGATCGTGATCGGCATCGCCGTTAGAAGCCTTACACCGGCCTGCTGGCTGCCTTCCCACTTGCTGGAGTTGCCCATTCCCAAAATTTCGTAGCTGGTCTGCGTCGTGAGCGTGACTCCGCTCCCAAACATATAGTCGCCCGTCCCAGAGGCCCCAGGATTGGGAACAACTATCACACAGCCTTTCGGGCCGAGATTCGGCGTGAATAAAGTTGAATTCGTCGGAACGGGGCAAGAGTTGGCGGCGTTTTGAAACGCCGTGGCGTTGTCGGTGCCCCAGCTGGCCGCGACGCCCATTGAGGTGTGAGATGCATTTACGCTCAGAGTGGCAGTTGTGCATTTACCGCCGGTGCAGCCTGAAACAGCAGTGATTGTCGCCAGCAGAGTTGGATATGGGGCCGGTAAAACCTGGGGACTTGAGGCGCCAGGAACTTCTATGGATTTGCCAACGTCGGAAGTTGCGAAAATCGACCCACAAGTTAACGTCGCCGAGCTACCGCTTATCCCGCATCCGCCAGGAGAAACCTGAGCATCGGCCTGCGCTCCGAATGTGAGAACATTAATCGCAGGACTTGGGAAGGTCACTCCAGGACCCTGCGCGTTGCTAAACTGAGCCAGCGTGCCAAGAGAGCAAATCAAAATAAGGGCCGATCTTTTCAAGGCGCGCCACCTGTACTTTGGTAAATCGGACCTCACCTAGGTCGATTCCGAAATTTTGCTCGGGCCGAAACGAGCTTTACGGCGATCCCAGGAAAACTTGCCTTAAACCGGAAGATTAGGCCAAGAGAGAAGTAGAACGGCAGGGGAAGGGAGCTTCTCATCCGCCCGCGCAACAGTATCACCGGCGTTTTGCCCCGTCAATATGCAGGAATTTGCACGGTTGCGAGTCGGAGTTCGTTAGTCCAAATCTAATTCGGGTGCCCTGCCCTTGTCGCGTCATGTGCGACAGGGCGGGGATTTTGACCTGCTTCCGCGGGAGTCGAAACCGCGATGTACAACCCCGCACGAGATAATTCGACAACCGACCTCTCACGGAAAGCTCATTCCACAATGGGAACCCGGTAGTTCACCCGGTTTGAAATTCGTTTGATCCCAGTCCATGAAATCGCAGACACTTGGTGTGTACGCAAGAAGCGTGTCTGCATCGGTTCTCTGACAGTCCGAATAACAATTGGCCTAACTTCTCTGAATGGAAGAATTTACGGTCAAACTCGTTGATTCTAAAGAGCTTAGCGGTGACTGTTTCCCCTAAGTCCTTTGCCTGGAAGGATTTGCAAGCAACTTGCTTGTTTCCAAGAATTTAGCGAGACCTAAAATGGCAAACCGCAGATTCCAGATAATTTAGACGATTTATTTATTTTTTGAACCGCAGACAGACAATTCCGAAACATCTTCGCTACACGATCATGGATTTTAACCGCCAATTTCCTGATGACGCTGCCTGCCTTGAGCACCTGAAGGAACAGCGATTCCCCGGCGGCGTGACGTATTGCGATAAGTGCCAGCAGGAGCGCAAGCATTACCGCATCGCTGCCCGTCCGGTGTATTCATGCGACCACTGCGGAACTCAGATTTCCCCGATGGCTGGAACGATCTTTGAGCACAGCAGCACATCGTTGCGCCTCTGGTACTACGCCATGTATCTCATGGCTTCGACTCGTTGCGGCATATCCGCAAAACAGATTCAGCGGGAAACCGGAGTGACCTATAAAACCGCTTGGCGGATGTTTCGCCAGATTCGTTCGTTGCTGTCCGAACCAGACATGCAACTGGAGGGATCAGCGGTGGAGATGGATGAGATGTACTACGGAGGAACTGCCAAGGGTCATCGTGGGCGTCCGATGCGCGGCGATAGGCAGAGGTCTCCTGTGATTGTGGATTGTCGAGCGCAGCACCAAGCGTCGCGTCGGAGAGTGAAAGCCTTAGCTACCTGATGTGACTACGGATCGGGTTCTTGGACATCGGTGCATGAGCATATTTTGCCTAAGAGCATCGTCTTTACCGATGAGTACAAAATCTATGATCGCGTCGGCGGAAGGGTGAAGGCTATCAGCACAAGCGGATCAACCATTCTGCCAAAGTTCTACGTCGTGGGCGACGTTCATACGAACACGATTGAGGGATTCTGGAGTCTGGTAAAACGCGGAATCGGCGGAGTCTATCACTCCGTTTCAGTCAGAAGTACCTGCAAACCTATCTTGGATGAATATTCGTTTCGATACAATCGGAGAGATCAGGGGAACCTGATTTTTACCGCTTTTTTGCAGCGCGTCGCTGATTTGGCTTTTGCGACGCGCGTTTCAAGAGATCATGGAATGACGCCCGCGATACCGGAGCCATTTTAGCGGCAACTTCTTTCGACGGTCTTAAATCTCGACTCGCAACGGGTCGTTCGCTTCTACCTTGGCCGGATGAGCAGATATTTTGCGAATCGTCTCTTGCGGGAAATGCCGAGCGCGACCTGCGTGACCAACTCTTCGCGAATGCTGACGTCGCTGCCGCGTGCAAACCGGAATTGCATGGCCGCAATATCTTAAGCTCCGCGTCGAGTTAAATCCCAGAGTCTGACCGGAACCCTTGTCAACATTTTGTCACCCCGATTGCCGCCCTTGCACTCCTGCACTATGATGACCGAATGAGTTTTGGCGAGACTATCTTCCTGTTCTTCCTGGCCCTCATCATCTTTGGGCCCAAGAAGTTGCCGGAGATCGCCCGCCAGGTCGGCAAGTACCTCAATGAATTCAAGCGCGCCTCCAACGAATTCAAAGCCCAGATCGAGCAGGAGATCGCCCACCTCGACGTGCAAAAGCCGGAAATCCTGCCGCCCACTTTGACCTCATCCAGTTTCGCCGGAGATCGCCACGTCACCGAAGGTTTGGCGCCGGAGGGAACCGCGAGCCGCACTCTGAATTCCGCGAATCCCGCACCCGACGCGACTTCCGCGAACTCGGAACCGGCCGCCGACGCGACTCTGGCCGCTCCTCTAATCGAAGCTCCGTTAATCGAAGAATCCAACACGCACGAAAGTTCAGACATCTCCGTCAGCGACAGCGCGATTGCATCCGCGCCGGTTCTCGACTCCGCGCCCGCGCCCGACCTACATCCCGCGAAGACTCCCGCCACGCAGGAATCTCATGCCTGAATCGGCCGCCGCGCCGGCCACCGGCGACGATCAGGATAAAGACAAAGAGTCCATGCCCACCATGGGCTTCCTCGATCACCTCGAGGAGTTGCGCAAGCGCATCGTCTACAGCATCATCTCCGTCGCCGTTGGCTTCGGAGTCTGCTGGGGATACCACGTGAGAATCTACGGCATCATGCAGAAGCCCATCATCGACGTGCTGCGCGCGCAAGGCATGTCGGAAAAACTGGTCTTCCTCAATCCCACCGAGCCTTTCAATCTTTACCTCAAGATCTCGGCGCTGGCGGGCTTGTTTCTTACTTCGCCGTTCGTGTTGTATCAGGTCTGGATGTTCATATCGCCCGGCCTCTATCGCAACGAAAAGCGCTACGTCGTTCCTTTCATGGTCTCGACCATCGCGCTTTTCGTCACCGGCGGATATTTCGGCTACAGAATCGTTTACCCGCGGGCGCTGGAATTTCTCATCGATTTCGGCCGCCAGTTCCAGCCCATGATCACCATCAGCGAATACACGTCGCTGTTTCTGAGCATCATCCTCGGCATGGGCTTGATCTTCGAAATGCCCATCCTGATTTTTTTTCTCGCGCTGATGGGCATGATCACGGCGCGCTTCATGTGGAAAAATTTCCGCTACGCGATCCTGGTAATCTTCGTCGTCGCCGCCATCGTTACTCCGACGCCCGACATCGTAAACATGTGCGTCTTCGCCGCGCCCATGATTTTGCTCTACGTCTTCAGCATCGGTGTAGCATGGATCGTGCATCCCAAACAGCGGCTGGCGCGAAAAGAAAAACAGAAGCAGGCTTAGCGCCCGCAAAATTTCGTCTCGAAACGTAACGGCTAAAAAGGAAGCAATTTGTTCAGCCACACATATCGCGCGCTCGTTCTGGTGCTCGCGCTGGCCTCCATCAACGCCGCTTGCGATCACGGCAAGAACACGGCGCAAGCCAGCGCGCCGGATGCGCCGCAAACTCCTCTTGCGCCCCAAAACACCGCACTGCCCGAGCTCAACCTTCCGCCCGACAAAGGCCCGCCGCCAACCTTCAACGGCGACCGCGCCATGCAATACGTAAAAGACATCGTCAAGTTTGGCCCGCGCCCCATCGGCAGCGCCAATCACAAAAAAGTCGAAGACTATCTTCTCTCTCGCCTCAAAGGCGACACCGTCGAACAGGATGCCTTTACCGCGGACACTCCCGAAGGCAAATTTCCAGTACGCAACATCATCGCCAAATTTCCCGGCGCCAAAGATGGCATTATCGTCATCGCCAGCCATTACGATACGAACTATCCGTTCCGCAATACCCCCTACGTCGGTGCCAATGATGGCGGCTCTTCCAGCGCCTTATTGCTCGAACTCGCCAACCAACTCCGCGGCAAGAAAAACGACGGCTACAGCATCTGGCTGGTCTGGGACGATGCCGAGGAAGCCATCAAGCCCGATACCGAAGTGGATTTCATGACCGATAGCCTCTATGGCGTTCGCCATTTAGCCGAGACCTGGCAGGCCGACGGAACCCTGAAAAAAATCAAGGCCTTCCTGCTCGCCGACATGATCGGCGATGCCGATTTAGATATCGATCGCGATCTCGCTTCAACTCCGTGGCTCGAAGCAGTCGTCTATCAAGCGGCTGCTCGCGTCGGCTACCAGTCGCACTTCTTCGCCCGCACAGAATCCATGGAAGACGACCACCTTCCCTTCGTCAAACGCGGCGTGCCTTCCGCCGACATCATCGACTTCTCCTACGGCTACAACAATGTTTTCTGGCACACTCCGCAGGACACTGTCGATAAGCTCAGCCCCAAGAGCCTGGAGATCACAGGCACAGTGATTCTGGAAACCATCCGCATCCTCGACCAGATGAACCCTTTGCCTCCCAAGTAAGGGTCCGAGCGAAAACCATCCAGGATTCACGCCGCCGATTTAGTATTACCCTCGCCGAATCTTGGAAGCGCCTCAGTTCGTATTCTCGGCGCTCCTTTTCTCGGCGTTCTTTGCGCACTCGGCGTTAAATGAATTTGACTTGAAACCTTGAAACCTTGCTCTACCCCTGGATTCTCTTCAATGTTTTCGCGCTGGCTCTGTTGGTGGCGGATCTCAAGCTCTTCCACCGCTCAGGCCGCGTCATGCGCCCCAAGGAAGCTCTGGCAGCAAGTGCCGGTTGGGTCGCTCTCGCCCTGGCCTTTGCCGTGGTCATCTACTTCTGGCAAGGCCGTCTCGTAGCGCTCGATTTCGTCACCGGATACGTTCTCGAACTCTCGCTCAGCGTCGACAATCTTTTTGTTTTTCTCCTGGTTTTTCGCTACTTCACCGTTCCTGAAGAGCAGCAGCACCGCGTCCTGTTCTGGGGAATTCTCGGCGCCATGCTCATGCGCGGCGTCTTCATCATCGCCGGCGTCAGCCTGATCCAGCGGTTCCACTGGATTCTCTATGGTTTCGGAATTCTTCTCATCTACAGCGGAATCCGGCTCTTCATCGCCGGCTCTCATCAGGTCAATCCCGCAAAAAATCCCTTAGTCAAAGTCCTGCGCCGCTGGATGCCGGTCACCGAAAATTACTCCGCGGGAAAGTTTTTCGTGCGCGGCGGCTGCGGCGATGCGACCGCGATCTGCGCCACGCCTCTGTTGCTGGTCCTGATCGTCATCGAAACCTCCGACCTCCTGTTCGCCGTCGATTCCATCCCCGCCGTTCTGGCCATCACGCTCAACACCTTCATCGTCTACACCTCAAATATCTTCGCCATCATGGGCCTGCGTTCCATGTACTCCGCCGTCGCCGGTCTCATGAAAACTTTTCGCTATCTGCACTATGGCCTGGCCCTGGTTTTGGTCCTCGTAGGCATGAAAATGCTAGCCGCGGATTACTATCGCGTCAGCACTCTCTGGACTTTGCTCACTATCGCCCTCGTGCTTCTTATCTCAGTCATCGCCTCGGGCCGCCAAGCGGCGTAACCCCGACCTTCTTTTCGTCAAGAACCCCTAAAGTTCCATCGCACAACACCCGAAGTGAATAGACAGGGCTCGTCCAGAACTCGTTCCATCTGCCTCTGTGACCTCGGAAGAGGAAATGAAAAATATACCGGCGCCATCGCCTGAAACTGCGCAGAGTCATAAATTCGGCTCGGTGGTAACCATCAAAACAAGGCTGTTCGGCTTGACCATTGCCAGCCTGGTCTTTGTGGCCGCTGTCAGCGCAACCGGCTACTGGGGCATTACCTCGGTGGGCAAAGGCACCGGCGAGGTAGCCGCCATTAACGTCGCCATTCGCAACAACTTTGAAGCCGGGATCTACAACGACATGACCCGGGAGGACATCACCGCCGTTTGCACCAGGAAAGACCAGGACCAGCAGGACGCTCTCACCAACCTCGCCACCCACGCCAAGCTGGTCGAGCAGCGCACCACTGCGGCCAGAGACGCTGCGATAAATCCCGCCATCCGTACCATTCTCGATGCTGAGGTTCAGCAGGCAGAACAATACTTGACTGCAGCCGATACTCTTTCCAAAGCCGTCGTTCAGAATCGTTCCACCGCCTCCGGCCCTGTCGGCCAGGGCCTCCAGCTGCAAGGCGATCTCCAGCAGCAGATTCAGGACAACGGCGCCCAGTTGGAGCAGAGCGCCAAATTGGCCGAGCGGAATTCTGCCAGCAAAGCGACGCGCGCTACCCGCGCCATGTTTGCCATATGCGGCATCTCGTTTCTATTGCTTTTATTCGCCAGCTTCGTCCTGGTCGGGACCATTTCTCAGTCCCTCGGACGATTGACTCGAATGATTCAGAATATCGCCGAGGGCGAAGGCGATGTCACCAAACGGCTCGAGGTCGCGGGCCACTTCGGCCGGGACGAAATTGGTGAAGTCAGCCGCTACTTCAATCTGTTCATGGACAAGCTCCAGGAAATCCTGCGCGGCGTCGTTAGCCATACCAACCACCTCGGCCTCGCCAGCCGGCAACTGCTCGAGTCCAGCGAGCAGATCACCGCCAACTCCGGAGAAACCGCAACCCAGGCAAGTGCTGCTTCCCGCATCACTCAGCAGGTCAGCCAGAATCTTCAAAGTCTCTCCACCGGCGCAGAAGAGATGACTTCGACCATTCAAAATATCGCAACCAATGCTCACGAAGCTGCCAAAGTCGCCTCCGCCGCCGTCACCACCGCGCAGGCCGCCAATGCCACCGTCGCGAAATTGGGCCAGTCCAGCGCCGAAATCGGAGAAGTCATCAAGGTCATCACCTCCATCGCCCAGCAAACAAATCTTCTGGCCCTGAATGCAACCATCGAAGCTGCCCGCGCCGGAGAAGCCGGGAAGGGTTTCGCCGTGGTCGCCAACGAAGTCAAGGAACTGGCCAAGCAAACCGCCAAGGCTACCGAAGACATCAGCCGCAAAATCGCGGCCATTCAGGGAGACACGAAAAGTGCGGTCACAGCCATTGGAACGATTGGCGGAGTCATCAATCAGATCAACGACATCTCCGCCACCATCGCCGCCGCAGTGGAGGAGCAGAGCGCAACCACCAACGAGATGACGCGCAACGCCAGCGAGGCGGCCAATGGAGCGGTCGATATCTCGGCCAACATCGGAGGCGTGGCGCAGGCCGCGGACGGCACGTTGTCGCGGGCGCAAGAGTCCCAAAAAGCGGCGCAGGAACTGGCTTCCATCGCCACGCAGCTCAGCGAATTGATGCGCCAGTTCAAGATCGAGCGCAAAGACAGGCGCATCGACCTGTCGCTGCCAGTTCACCTCACCGCAACCGACGTCAACGGCGGCGCCTTGGAGCAAGAAGTCATGACCATCAACATCAGTCGCCAGGGAGCGCTCCTGCGCGGCATCCGCGGCGTTCTTCGCCTGGGCGATCAGATTTCTCTGAGCCGCCACAATAAGCAGGAGCAGTTTGAAATCGCCTGGGTAGGAGCCCCGAACACCCCCGGCGCAGGACAGATCGGCGTCTCCGCCGTCCACGCTACTAGTTCCTTCTGGGACGACGTAATCGAAGCCGACTCCGAAGCTGATCCAGCCGGCATTCACGAAAATCCGCAGATCGTCGCACCCAAGCCAAAAGCCAGGGCGCACCAAGCCTGAAGGCCCTTCGTACCGCACGGATGAAAACTGCAACTCCAAAGTAATTCTGGCTTCCGCTTCGTACTTTCGACCTCCATCTGTCGAATGAATCCCCGCGTTCGGCGATGGATCCCCGGTTTTTCCTTGTTCTTCGACCAGTTTCCTAAAGTTTCTCCGAAGATCGCCCGAAGTTAACTAGGCAGGAGAGAACTAACACGCCGCATCTCGGCTTTGAAGCCTCACGGGAGAGGAAATGAAAAACACGGTTGCGTCATCCACTCGGGGACTATTTTGGCGCATAGCTTTGGCGTTGTGCCTGATCTCGCCACCTTTGGCCCAGGCTCAACAGACTCCGCCATCGCCGGCCGACGCGGACGACAGCAACCAGCAGTTGCTGCAGCGAATTAACGAGCTGGAAGCCAAGGTCAAACAGCTCGAAGAAAAACAGGCCGCAGCCACAGCTCCGGCGCCGCCTCCGCCTCCGCCCGCAGTCGCCCCTCCCGCGCCTGAAGCTCCACCGCCAGTCGAGGTTCCAGTGGTCAATGAGGTCGCTCCACGTCTGCACCTCAACGTTTTCGGCGACGTGGGCTATGGATGGTACAACCACGTCCCCGATACGTTTGATTTCGGCTCGCTCGACCTATTCATGACGGCCCGTCTCTCAGATAAAGTCTCAGCACTGGGAGAGGCGCTGTTCATTGCGGAAACCGGCAACGACGTCAGTGTGGACGTTGAAAGGCTATTACTGAACTACCGCCAGAGCGACTACTTCATCGCATCAATCGGCCGTTTTCACACCTGGGTCGGTTACTACAACACCGCCTTCAACAAGGGAGAGTTCCTGGAAACCGCGATCGATCGCCCGTTCATTTACGCCTTCGACGACGAGGGCGGCATCTTGCCCATGCAGGATGTTGGCGTGAATCTAACCGGCAAGATTCCTTCCGGAAAGCTGGGATTGAACTACGTGTTCGAGGTTGGCAATGGCCGCGCCTGGGGAGGGCCAGATGTGGAGCCCGCCCAGAACTATCAGGATGCCAACAACAGCAAGTCTGTGAACGGCGGCCTCTTCGTACGCCCCGACAGGATTTCCGGACTGCAAATGGGATTTTCTATCCTTCACGACAATCTTTCACTCCCAGCCGGTTCTCCTGCGGTGGCCGAAACCATCGCTACCGTCCACTCCGTCTTCATCAACAGCAAATACGAAATCCTCAACGAAGGCGTGCTTGTCAGTAACGCTGTGTCGGGCGGTCCAACATTCCATGCCGACGCTTTCTACAGTCAGTTTTCGCGGGCGTTCGGAGCGTTCCGCCCGTACTTTCGCTATCAGTACTTCAATGCTGACAGCGACGATCCTGTCTACGCCTACACCACCTCTCCGAACGCGTATGTGCCGCTCAGTGTTACGGGATTCGTAGGAAGACTCAACGGCCCCTCAGCCGGGATTCGCTGGGACTTCACGGAACATTCGGCGCTCAAGTTCCAATATGACCGCTATTCCTTTAGGGGTCTGGCCACCGAAAACGGTCTGAGCTCGCAGCTCGCATTCACTTTCTAACGGAGGCCGCCATGAACAAAAAGAACGGCAATGCCCTGGCTTATTGCGCGGTCGCGATTCTGGTTGTGATGACAAGTCTGTTGCTGACGCTCTCACCGCCCCCGGTGCAAGCCGCCGGAGATCCAATCGTCGTGATCGTCAACGGCGCCAATCCGGTCGAGAACCTGAGCATGGGAGAACTGAAGAAGCTTTTTCTTTCCGATCGCAGCCGTTGGGACACGGGAAAAGCAGTCGCGCCGGTAATCGTCGCTCCCGGCGCTCCCGAGCGAACTTCTTTTCTTAAGATTGTCTGCGGCATGAACGATGCGGAGTTGGCCAAATATTTCCTCCAGGCCGCCTTCACCGGCAAGTCCGCCACGCCGCCCAAAGAAGTGGGCAGCGCGGGCGCGGTCAAGAGTTTCGTATCTCAGTCACCGGGCGCCATTGGTTTCGTGAAAGCTGGCGATTTCCATGGCAACGGCAGCGACGGGGGAATTAAAGCCGTAAAAATCGACGGGATGCAGGCAAGCGACGCCGGCTACAAACTCAAGATGTAGTGCAAAAAAACAATATGGAGTCGAGTAAATCTTTTCACAAGAGAGTGACGATCCGGACGAAATTGTTCAGTCTGACGTGTGCCGGACTAATGTTCGTAGCCGCGGTCAGCGCCGCCGGGTACTGGGGCATACGGTCGCTCAGGAAAGCCACCAGAGAGGTCGCGGCCACCGGTTCGGCCATCCGCAACCACATTGAAGCAGGTGTTTACAACGACCTTACCCGTACCGATACATCCGCCGTGTTTACCGCCAAGGGGGATGAGCAGCAGAACCAGGCGGACGAGTTTGCCCAACACAGCAAACTGCTTCAGGAGCGCATCGCCAAGGCGCGGAGCCTGGCCATCGATCCGGCCAGCCGCTCCATGTTGGACTATGAAATTCAACTGAGCCGGCAATACGTTAATGCTGGCGACGCGTTGGTCAATGCGATCTTGCATAACCCGAACGCAGCGCCTGCTCTGCTCGGCCCTTATTTGGAGCTTTACAAGGAACTTCAGGGCAAGATTGAGGAGACCAGCGATCAGTTGGCCAAGAGTGCGCAAGAGGCCGAACTCGGCGCAGACAGAAACGCGGATCGCTCCACCGATGTCATGTTTTTGATTTGCGGGATATCCCTGCTGATGTTGTTCTTCGGCAGCTATACCCTGGTGCAAGCGATCTCTAAATCGCTCACACGACTAACTCAGATGATTCAGGATATCGCCGAGGGCGAAGGCGATGTCACCACGCGGCTGGAAGTCGCCGGGAAGTTTGGCAATGATGAACTCGGCGAAGTCAGCCGCTACTTCAACCTCTTCATGGACAAGCTCCAGGAAATCCTGCGCGGGGTCATGGGACACACTCACAAACTTGCCTCCGCCAGTCAGCAACTGCTGGAAGCAAGTGAGCAAATCACCACCAATTCCGGAGAAACAGCCGTTCAATCCAAGTCCGTCTCCCGCGCCACTCAGAAGGTCAGCCAGAATCTTCAAAGTCTCTCCACCGGCGCAGAAGAGATGACTTCGACCATTCAAAACATTGCCACCAATGCTAACGAAGCCGCCAAAGTCGCCTCCGCCGCCGTCACCACCGCGCAGGCCGCCAATGCCACCGTGGCCAAGCTGGGCCAGTCCAGCGCCGAAATCGGAGAAGTCATCAAGGTCATCACCTCCATCGCCCAGCAAACAAATCTTCTGGCCCTGAATGCAACCATCGAAGCTGCCCGCGCCGGAGAAGCCGGGAAAGGTTTTGCCGTAGTCGCCAACGAAGTCAAAGAACTGGCCAAGCAAACCGCCAAGGCTACCGAAGACATCAGCCGCAAAATCGCGGCCATTCAGGGAGACACCAAGAGCGCGGTCACGGCCATTGGAACGATTGGCGGAGTCATCAATCAGATCAACGACATCTCCGCCACCATCGCCGCCGCGGTGGAGGAGCAGAGCGCAACCACCAACGAGATGACGCGCAACGCCAGCGAGGCGGCCAATGGAGCGGTCGACATCTCGGCCAACATCGGAGGCGTGGCACAGGCTGCCGATGGCACATTGTCGCGGGCGCAAGAGTCGCAAAAAGCGGCGCAGGAACTGGCTTCCATTGCCACGCAGCTCAGCGAATTGATGCGCCAGTTCAAGATCGAGCGCAAAGACAGGCGCATCGACCTGTCGCTGCCAGTTCACCTCACCGCAACCGACATCAACGGCGATGCCCTGGAGCAGGAAGTGATGACCATCAACATCAGCCGCCAGGGAGCGCTCCTGCGCGGCATCCGCGGCGTTCTTCGCCTGGGCGATCAGATTTCCCTGGCCCGCCAGAATAAGCAGGAACAGTTTGAAATCGCCTGGGTAGGAGCCCCGAACACCCCCGGCGCAGGACAGATCGGCGTCTCCGCCGTCCACGCTACTAGTTCCTTCTGGGACGACGTAATCGAAGCCGACTCCGAAGCTGATCCAGCCGGCATTCACGAAAATCCGCAGATCACCGCACCCAAGCCAAAAGCCAAAGCGCAGGGGGCGTAGACGCGGCGGACTGCCGCTAAACGCTGTCCTCCGCCGCACCCGTCTAGTCTGCCCGCAGGGCCTGCATGGGATCGATCGACGCGGCACGCCGCGCTGGCAGATACGAAGCAAACAACGCCGTGAAAAACAGAACCACGCCCGGCCTCAACACTCCCACCACGGTGTAAGGTTCGCCATTGATCCGCACGGGCTGGCCGATAATGCTGCGATTCGCGCCCAGCCGATTCCACAGTCGATAAGTTAAGACGACCTCGTGATCTCTGCCGGGTACTCCTTCTTCAGCAAGAAAATCGCGTCCCATGAGCAGCGGGATTCCCTGCATGCCGAACCAGCCGGGAGTGGCGTGCAAAGCCTCGATCTGTTCAGGCTGATCCTGCGTCGCCAGATTAACGCTGCCTCCGTGGAAGGCAGCGAGTTGCTGAAAGGATTTGTTCTGCTCCTTCCAGTCGAGAAAGTCACCAGCTGATATCACGTTTCGGTCCCCTTTATCCGTCGACCAAACCATGACCAATTGTTCCGGATGGGGATAAGGCAAAGGCGCCAGCAATACCGCATAAACCACCGTATAAATGGCCGTCGTCGCCCCAATGCCCAGCATCAGCGTAGCGATCACCGCAGCCGTCAACCCTGGATTCTTGCGCAACATGCGCAAGCTGTAGCGGAGATTCCTGATCAGCGTTCGCATTTTTCACTTCGCCTCAGCCGGTATTTTTTTCCACTCCGCGCGGCTCGATTCTAGGCTGGGTGCACTACATTCCGCTTGCCACATCGGGACTTCCAAAGCGCATTGAAGACAAATGAATTAAAAAGCCTCTCGGTTCACAATCGCGATCGCGCTGTCCGAAAATGTTCCCTCGTGTCCGGTCCCGAACACCGATCCGCGAACGCCTGTTCTCAATCCACCTCTCTCCAATCACGCTTGGCAAAAATCCACAGCCCTCTGTGACGGCCGACCTTGCGCCAGACTCGCATTTTGTCCGAAGATTGCCCCAGCACAGGGAGCACTATCCAGCTCGAACGGCAAGACCGTTCCGGCAAGAAATCACGGCCTAACTCCTTTGTTGGCCAGATTTTAGCCGCCGAGCTCTTTGAAAACTCGATAACGACAAGCTAACTCCTTTAGCTATAATATTTTGCGGCCAAATCCTTGCAGCTCAATAATTTACGAGGAATGCTTCCACGGCGATCACTGATTCTAAAGGACTTAATCGAAGCATGTTCAGCTAAGTCCTTTAATCCCAAGAATTTACGGATAAACGTCTTTGATTTCAATATTTTAGCTGGGTATCAAAACGTTAAGTTATTGATTGCAAATATTTTAGCCGAAATAAATCAAAAAATTTCGCACGATGGCCGAGCTAGAGGCGAAAAAACCCGAAAAACAGAGAACTATCCGCGAAAATCCGCGAAACCCGCGGCGGCTCTTCTCTTCTCACATACGCATGACCGTTACGCTATGATGGAATCGCAATGGCGCAAGTGACCATTCATGTGACGCCGCGGCCCTATCAGGCTCGCATCGAAAATGGTCTGCTCACCCGCGCAGGCTCGTTGTTGGGAGAGTTGTTGCCTCAGGCCAGCCGCATCTTTGTCTTGACCGTCGCGCCCGTACGCAAACGCTGGGGAGCGAAATTCATCAGCTCCCTGAAGGCCGCCGGGTTTAAGCCGCAAGTGCTCATGATGACCGATGGCGAGCCGGCCAAGAAGCTCGCCACCGTAGAAACGCTGGCGGAAAAATTAGCCCGCCTGGGAGCGGATCGCAAGACCGTCATCATCGCGCTCGGCGGCGGTGTAGTCGGCGATGTGAGCGGATTGCTGGCTTCGGTCTACATGCGCGGTGTCGAACTGGTGCAAATCCCGACCACAGTTCTCGCGCAAGTGGACGCGTCCATCGGCGGCAAAACCGCCGTGAATCTGAAGGCAGGGAAGAACCTGCTGGGAACTTTTCATCATCCGCGCGTGGTGCTGATCGATCCGGCGGTGCTGAAGACGCTGCCTCCGCGGCAGTTCCGCGCCGGTCTCTACGAAGCGCTCAAGTGCGGCATCATCGGCGATGTCGATCTCTTCCTGCGCTTTGAGCAAAAGCGCAACGAAATTCTAAAGCGCGATCCGGTGGAGATCGAAGCCCTGATCGCGCAATCGGTGAAGCTGAAAGCCGAAGTCGTCTCCGCAGACGAACACGAAGATGGCCTGCGCCGGGTACTGAACCTGGGCCACACCATCGGCCACGCGCTCGAAGCCGAAACCGGTTACGGCAAATTGCTGCATGGTGAGGCTGTCGCCTGGGGCATGATCGCCGCTACTAACATTGCGTTGAAAGTTGGCCGCACCGATAGCGTCACCGCCGGGCGCATCGCCGACGCTGTGCTCAGCCTGGGCCGCTTGCCGGAAGTGAATGTGCTGCCGCGAAAGATTCTGGCGCGCTTGAGCACTGACAAGAAAACCAAAGATGGCGTCGTTCACTTCGTATTGCCGCGCGAGATCGGCAAAGTCGAAATCGCCAATGACGTACCCGAAGGTGCGATCGTCGATGCCGTTGAGGAATTGCGCCGCCTCTCGCGCGGAGGGTGGATGTGGGGCAAGTGACCACGACGGATTGCGAAGCGCAGCGCGCTGTCGCAGGCGCGTCCCCGCAAGGCGCAACCGACAAGGCTTCCGCCGCACGCGCCGTGCGCGGCATGTTCACCGCCATCGCTCCGCGTTACGATCTGCTGAACCATCTGCTTTCCTGCAATATCGATCGCCTGTGGTGGCGCCGCACCGCGCGCACGTTTCAGCACATTCTCTCGCGCCCCGGCTCTCGCGTTCTCGATCTCTGTTGCGGCACCGGCGACATGGCGTTCGCTCTGGAAACGCAGGCAGGGAAGTCGCGCCCTTCGATTCTCGGCGCGGACTTCTCTCACGCCATGTTGGAGCGCGCACGCAAGAAGTCTTCGGCGCGAACGCTGCCGCGCTGGGTCGAAGCCGATGCGTTGAATTTGCCATTCCCCAGCGCTTGCTTCGATCTCGTAACTTCAGCCTTCGGTTTTCGCAATCTTGCCGACTACGACGCCGGATTGCGCGAGATTGTTCGCATCCTGCGTCCCGGAGGCGAATGCGGCATCCTCGATTTTGGCGAGCCCGATGGCATCACCGGGAAAATATACCGGCTCTATTTCAAGCGTGTGCTGCCCGCGGTAGGCACAATGATTTCCGGCGTGCGCGGCCCTTATGAATATCTGCCGGCATCAGTGGAGCGGTTTCCCGCCCCGCAAGAAATCTTGCATCGCATGCGCCGCGCGGGATTTGCCGAACCTTCGTGGGAGCCTTACACGTTAGGAATCGCGGGACTATATCGAGGCAGGAAATTGTAGCCGGCACTGCAAACGCTATGAAGTTCTCTCAGTGTCCGGTCGCGGCTTGCGCCGAAACTTCGGCCGCTTTAAAGCTGTCGGCGAACGCGTCGGCAACGGTGTAGCGGATGACGCTCTCATAATCGCTTCCCAGAAACTTGCGCAGCCGGTCGGTATTCATGATGTACTCGCCGGTCATATAAGGCAGCGCCTCGGGAGGAATGGCGGAGATCTTCCAGTTCCAGCCAAAGTTCAATATTTGCCGCATTGTCCATTTTCCGGGGACACGAATCAGTTTCGCCTTTGCCGTCTCAATGCAGCGGCCAAAGGTCAGAGGTTCGCCGCGCCCAGCCACGTTCAGCACCGTTAGCCGTTTCGCTTCCGGCTCGCGGCGCAGGATGTGGGCCATCAACCGCGCCATGTCGTCCACGTGCACGAACTGTATTTTGTTGTCGAGATAATGTTGCCCGCGCGGCAGAATCACCGGCAGCCGCTTGCCTTCGTCGCGCATTTTCTTTGCCCGGTTGCTCTTGCCATTAGGCGTGCCGTGGAAACATCCCATCAGGTAATTTTCCACGCTGGGCCCGGCAAAAATGTGCGGCCGCAAAATGTAGGCGCTGCATCCACGTAAAGCCGGAGATCGTTGCTGCACAACTTCGTCGGACTGTTTCTTGTGGATGGCGTAAGGCAGCGTGTGCGCGGCCAGCGGCGAATCTTCCGTAGCCGGAGCGGGCAGGTTGGTGCCATACGCGGAGACGCTGCTGGGAAAAATGAACTGCTTCACTCCATCGTCGGCGATGCGGTTGGCTTCGGTGATGGCTTCCATCACCCGCGCTGTGCCCGCCACATTGATCTGCCACATCCGTTCGGCATCGAGCACGCCGCTGCGCACGGGATCGATGACGAATGCGAGGTGAATCACAGCGGCGGGCCGTGCCTCGCGAATCAGTTCGAACAGAGTGCGCGTGCAAGCTTCCTGCCCCAGGTCCAGGCGCTCAAATTGCAAGGACACGTTGGCGGCAGACACATCGGTGCGGGGCGGTTCTACATCCAGCCCGATCACCGAATAGTCTGCCAGCAACGGCAGGAGCCTGGAACCCAGGTTGCCGGAAATACCCGTAACCACGACGACTGGTTTTGCACTCGACATCAGTCGGGCTTCGAAGCCGGAGGCGGAGTTTGCGGCGCTGTTGAGGGCTGCACCGGCCCCGGCGCCACGTGTGGATTCGGCATCCGCGGCGGCGGCATGGGATGCATCCCGCCTTGTCCCGGAGGGCCGAAGTACAGTTCGTTATCCACCACCGTGTAGGAATTCTGGATCTTTTCCATCGCTTCCTTCGAGCGCTGGCTCTGCAACGTGTTGCGAATCTCGGTTTCCACCTGGTTCAGCGCAAGCACTTCTTTGCTGATCACTTTATAGATATAGTGGCCGCCGGAATCGCTGATCACCTGCGAGACTTGCCCGGTCTTCAAATCGAAAACCGACGCGTGGGCAGGCGGCAATCCTGTGCGCCGCAGCTTGGGCAGATTGACCGTAGGGCTTTCGATCTTCATGCCAGCGGCGTCAAACGCCTCCTTCTGCAACTTCATGAAGTCTTCTCCCGCGACTGCGCGCGCGCGCAAACTGTCGGCGAGTTTGGTCATCTCCTGTTCGCCCTGTTCTTCTCTGGCTTTCTGCTGCTCCTCGGTCAGCTTCTCGTCTTTATTCACCTGAGCGGGCTGCTTGGAGCGGGGAACGAAAAGCCGGTCGATGTTGAATTGCTCAAAGGCTTCGGGATGCTCTTTGTAGTAAGCCTCTATCGCCGATTGCGAAACTTTGGCCGAGTTTTCCTGAATGGTATGCTGCAGTTCGTTGGTCAGAATCTGCATTTTGGCGAACTTCAAAGTCTCTTCGTAACGCGGAGTTTTTTCCAATCCTTCCTTTTTCGCCGCGTCCGACATCGCAATCAGGCGGGGAAGAATGCTGGCCAGTTGGCGTCGTAACTGCGGAGTCATGTTTCCGTTGGTGAGGCCGCTGGCCAGTTTTTCAAAGTCAGCTTTGGTGATCACCGTTTTGCATTCCGGGCTGGGAGTTTTGGCCTTCGCGGAAGCGGGTCTCGCTGCGCCGGCTTTTGCTGCGGTCGCGTGTGGCGGAGCGGAGCAAATACCTTTGACGGTTATGACCGCAGCGTCAGCCGGGACGGCGGCGGCCGTATCCGGTACCGCGGGTGGCCTCGGAGGCAACGACATACTCTGGGATTGTGCCGGAGCCGCTGCGGGTGCTGGACCCGGCGGCGCTTGTCCCCAAGCCAAAGCGCCCAATAGAACACACATCAGCAAACTCTTACGCATAAGCAGATTCCTCCAGAAAGGTGCATGGGAAAATTATTTGTCGGGAAGATAACCCAAACATTAAATCCTAGCATACGAGGCCGCTGGAGCCGGAACTAGAGTCCATTTTCTTCGGGCAGCTTCGCTTGCGAAAGCGGCGAATCCCCGCAGCGTCCAGGCCTGGCGAAATTGCCATCAGGATCACGGCCTTCACGCGAAATTCATGGCACGTTTCTTTCCTAACGGCGATAATTCCTGCATGTCGGGGGATTCGGTCATCTATTCGCCGGGATCGATGCGCGCGGAAAAGCGCGCGGCCGCGGGAAGTTCTGTGCTGGTGGCGATCGTCATCACGGGATTAAAGATCGCTGTCGGCATTTCCACCGGCAGCCTGGGAATTCTTTCCGAAGCGGCGCACTCCGGGCTTGATCTGATGGCGGCTCTGGTTACATTTCTTTCGGTCGGAGTTTCCGACAAGCCCGCCGATGCCGACCACCAATACGGGCACGGCAAAGTGGAGAACTTTTCCGCGTTCGTGGAGACGACGCTTTTGTTGCTCACCTGCGCCTGGGTGATTTATGAAGCCGTGCTTCGCCTGTTTTTCAGGCGCATCGATGTCGAGCCTTCGATTGCGGCTTTCGCGGTGATGTTGCTTTCCATGGTTTTGGATTGGTGGAGATCGCGTGCGCTCAATCGCATCGCAGTGAAATACGACAGCCAGGCGCTGGAAGCCGACGCCCTGCATTTCTCCACCGATGTCTGGTCCGCTGGAGTTGTTGTGCTGGGATTGTTGCTCGTGTTTCTGGGGCGGATCTACCGCATCGAATGGTTGCGCGATGCCGATCCGGTTGCGGCGCTGTTTGTCGCCGGCGTGATCGTTTTCGTGAGCTGGCGGCTGGCCCGCCGCACCATCGACGCCTTACTCGATGCTGCTCCCGCGGGAGTGCGTACCCAAATCACCGAGGCGGTTTCGCGGGTCGATGGCGTGCTCGAAGTGAACCGGGTGCGCATACGCCGCGCCGGCAACCGCTACTTCGCTGATCTCGCAGTTGGATTGGCACGAAATCTAACCTTTCAGCGTTCAGAGCAATTGGGTGAAGCGGTGACTGCGGCGGTGCAGAGCATATTGCCGAACGCAGATGTAACTGTGCAGCCGCTGCCTCGCGCTCTAGGTTCGGAGAACGTTTTCGACCGCATTCGCGCGGCGGCCACGCGGCACAATCTGAATGTCCATGACATCAGCGTGCAAGAACTGGGCGGGCAACTGCATGTGGAGCAGCACGTGGAGCTCGACGAACGCATGACATTGAAAAGTGCGCACAACGACGTTACCGAACTTGAAGCCAGCATGCGCCGCGACTTGCCGGAGATCGCCGATATTCTCACTCACATCGAGAGCGAACCCGCGACTATTGAAAAGCCCGAAAGCCTGGTCGCCGACGACCAACTGGAACGGACTCTGAAAGCAGTTGCTGCCCAGTTTCCGGAAGTCCTCGACATGCACGACGTGATCGTAAAACGGGTTCGGGGACGGCTTTATGTATCCTGCCACTGCACGCTGCCCGACACGCTTCCACTGGCCCGAGTGCACGATATTCAGACCGAGATGGAGATCCACTTCAAACAGCAGGCGCCGGAAATTTTTCGCGTCCTCATTCATCCCGAGCCCAGCACGGATAACCGAAGATAGCGCCGCCAGCACAAGGATCATTATGAATACCGCAAAAGCATCCTGGATTGAACAGCACCGTTTCACTGGAGTCGCCGGCAGTGGTCACTCGATTGTGGTGGACGGCGACAAAACCACCGGCAACACTCCCATGGAGCTTGTTCTGATCGGCCTGTGCGGATGCACCGGCTACGACGTGGTTTCCATTCTGCAGAAAAAGCGCGAGCCGCTCGCCAGCCTGGAAGTGCGCGCCGAAGCCGAACGCGCGCTGGATCCGCCCTCGGTTTACACCAGCATTCGTTTGATTTACCGCGTAGGTGGAAAAGTTTCCAGAAAAGCAGTGGAAGACGCGGTTCGCTTGTCGGAAGAGAAATATTGTTCCGTCTCGGCGATGCTGGGCAAGACGGCGAAAATCAGAACCGAAATCGAATATGCGGATTAATCGTGAGTTGGCGTTAACCCCGCGCGGGCGCTGCTATTTGCAATTGAAATGAAGATCGAAACCCACGCCAAGTCGCGCGCCGACCATTCCGTTCGAGGTTATCTGCTGATCGGGTCTGCAACGTTTCTTTGGGGAGTTTCCGCGGTTCTTGGACGCGCTGTATTTACCGGCAGGCTCGGTTTGTCCGGCGGGTTGACAAATGCGATTGATCCGCTGATTCTTTCGCAAACTCGCACCGGCTTTTCTTTCCTGCTCTTGCTTCCCATCCTGCTGGCGGTTCGTGGCTGGCGGCGAATCAAGCTTCCGGCTGCGGATTTGATGCAATGTTTTCTGCTGGGAACGCTGGGCGTGGTGGTCTCCAATTATTTTTATTATGTGGCCATTCAGCGCACCAACGTGGCTACCGCCATCATCGTGCAATATACGGCGCCGGTGTGGGTTTTGCTCTACGTTGTGGCGCGCGGGCAACAAAAGCTGACCTTGCAAAAAGTGGCGGCGGTGGCGTTTGCGATCACCGGAATCGCACTGGTGATCGGCGTGATCGGGGGAAGATCGGGAATGGCGTTGCGACTCGACTCCTATGGATTTATTGCGGCTTTGTTGGCGTCGTTCTCGTACGCTTTTTATAACGTTGCCGGCCACAATGTTTTGGCGCGGCACGACCGTTGGCTGGTTTTGCTATGGACGCTGATCTCGGCATCCATCTGCTGGCTGTTTCTGAATCCGCCATGGAAGATCGTCGCGGCTCACTACGCGCCTGCGGAATGGGGTTTTCTTTTTATCTTTTCTTTGGTTTCGGTGCTGGGGCCATTTTCGTTTTACTTCCATGGATTGCAATATCTCGAACCCACGCGCGCGATTATCGCCAGCTGCCTGGAGCCGGTGTTCTCAATCTTGCTGGCTGCGCTTTTTTTGGGCGAGTTGCTGCGGCCTGTACAGACGCTGGGAATCGCGCTAGTTCTGGCGGCGATTGTTATCGTGCAACGTCCGGCGAGGGGCGCGGCTGCGCCGGAATCTGCCATCGTGGAGCCAATGGAATAGACCTATTCTTTTTTTCGCATGAGACGAAAATATCTTTGCGCCTTCTTCACGTCGCGTGCAATTTGGTCGCGCAAGGCGTCAATGGAAGGAAACTTGATTTCATCCCGTAGGCGGTCGAGAAAACAGATTTCTACTTCGGTTTCCGGAGTTAGTTCGAGGGGATGAAAATTAAGCAGGTGGGTTTCGACAGCAAACAGATCCGCGCCGAACGTGGGGCGGTTGCCCACATTCGTGACCGATTCAAATCGTTCCCCGGCAACACGCGTGCAAGTAATGTAGACGCCGTCTTTTGGCACAAGCTCTTCGTAGCGCGACAGGTTGATTGTGGGCACAGTATATTTCGATCCGTAGCCGCGGCCGCGGCCGGGCGTCCCAAGAATACAAAACGGGCGTCCAAGCAAATGCCGGGCCAGGCTTACTCGTCCCGCGGAGAGAAGTTCGCGAATGCGGCTGCTGGATACAGTTTCGCCGCGCAGCGTCACCTGAGGATAGGTCATCACCTCGAAGCTCATTTCATTCCCCAACTCTCGCAGGAGATGAATGTCGCCGGAAGCCTTGTTGCCGAAACGGAAGTTGTAGCCTTCATGCACTTCGCGCGCGTGGAGCTTTTTCTTCAAGATGCGCTCGGCGAACTGCCGCGGCGTCAGCAATGAGAGGTCGCGCCCGAAGGGCAAAAGCAAAACCGCGTCGAGGCCGGCGGTTTCAAGCAGGCGCAGTTTTTCCGGCGTGGGTGTAAGCAGCTTGAAGGTTGACTCCGGGCGCAGGATGCGTGCCGGATGCGGCTCGAAGGTCACCGCAATGGCTTTGGATTTACTGTCTCGAGATCGCCTGACGAGTTCCCCGAGCACGCTGGCGTGAGCTCGATGCACTCCATCAAAGTTTCCCACGCTGACTATCGTGGTCCCGAAGTCGGCGGGAATATCGTCGAGTTTGTGGAATATCTGCATGAAGAAGGCGACTTTAGATTTCAAATTCCAATTTCATTCCGTCGTAGCTTAAACGCACTTGTGGCGGCAAGGTTGCGTTCGTGGCTTCATGCGCCAGATCGTGGCAAATGTGAGTAAAGAATGCGCGCTTCGGCTTCAGCCGCTCCACAATGCGCAAAGAATTATTCACTGTGGAGTGCGTGGGATGCGGCTTGTGGCGCAAGGCATCCAAAAACAGCACATCCAAACCTTCGAGCTGGTGCAGAGACGATTCAGGAATCTCGCTGTGGTCGGTCAGGTATGCGGCATATCCAAAGCGATAACCATAAATCTGATTTTCGCCGTGAATCACGGGCACGGGCTGGAAGCGTGCTCCGAACAAATCCACGGGGCTATCGATGGGCTTCAGTTCCAACTGGGGCAGTCCGCCATACTTGTAATTTCCATCGAAGATGTAACCGAACATCTTGCGCAGGAAAGCGGCCGCATCGGGCCGGGCATAAAGCGGGAGCTTGTTGGGCTTGAGCGCATAGCTCAGCGGCCGCAGATCGTCGATGCCCAGGATGTGATCGGCGTGGCTGTGGGTGTAGAAGACGGCATCTACGCGAGTGATTCGCTCGCGCAGCGCCTGCGCGTAAAAATCGGGCGTGGTATCAATCAGCACGACTTTCCCCGCAAACTCGATCATCACTGAGGGGCGGGTGCGTTTATCGTGGGGATCGCTGGACTGGCACACGGCGCACGTGCAAGTCAACGTGGGCACGCCCATCGAAGTGCCGCTTCCCAGCACAGTGAGCGTCGCCTTCATTGTCCGATTCGTATCCTATCCGTTACAGTCTCGATTGAATTCCTTAGCGCCCGCTGGTTCCCGTGGCCTGCCCCGCTTGCGGAGGACGCGCCAACGCATTGGTGACCTCGACATAGGCCATGCGAAGTTCGTAGAGACTGTTCTGCAGTAAATTTTGTTCCGCAGCCGTGAGATTGCCTTTGGTCTTTTCCGAAAGCAAGCTCAGAGTGTCGATAGTTTGGCGCGCGCCGATAATGTCGATGCGCGGTTGCCCGCCCTGTTCATGCATCAGTCCCAGTTGCATCATTGCCGTCATGTAAAGCGAGGCGAGGAAGCGTTCAAAATTGATTTCGAATTCCTTGGAGGAACGGCCGCTGAGTTCGACCTGCGAGTCGACGTCTTTGGACGACTGGCGGTAAGCGGCCGCCTGCGCTTCCTGTTCGGCCGCAGTGGGTGGAGGCGGCATATCGCGCAGGCCAGCGCCGTCGCCTGAATCGGCCGCAGTAGTTTCTGCGTTCGCCGCCGCAGGCGCCGGTTTTGGGGGCGGTGCAGGTTTTGGGGCTTCGATCGGCTCCGTACTTTCGGTGCGCAGATCGCCTTCCGAGGTAAACAATCGCTTGTCAGTTACAGTGAAGCTTGATTCACGTTTCTTCTCTGCCATAGGGATGATCCTTTTAGGAAATCTTTTATAGATGTGCAGCTACCGGCTCGGCACTGTGCTGGAGCGCAGTCAGTGGCGCTTCCGTTACGACTGCATTGCAATTGCCAATCCGCACTGCGCTGCCCGGAGAACCAATTTCGCGCCGAATGTATCCCAGTGCGACAGTGCGCTCTCCCTGCGCTTCATGCAGCACGGTCACGCTCGTGATCTCGCCCACTTCTTTATTGGCGGAAACAACTTTGTCTCCGGCCGCAATCTGGGCCACGCCTTCGCAAACGAAGCCGGTAAATTTTCGATGAACGCTGCCTCGCGAACGAATGCGCTCGACAATCTCCTGCCCGATGTAGCAGCCTTTTTGAAAGTGGAGGGCGCGCATCTGCTCCGTTTCCTGCGGCAACTCACGCTCGCGAATATCGACTCCGTAAACCGGGATGCCGGAAACGATGCGATTCTTCTCCAGTGCCTCGGAGCCCACAGCCGTCGCGCCAGCCGCTACTAACGCATCCCAAACCGTCTTGACCTCGCCCGGAGAAATCCAAAGTTCGTAGGATTCGCCGGGGAAGTCACCGCGAACGAGCGTGCACTCTAAACAATCGCAAGCGCAGCGGCATTGCGGAACCATGAATTGCAAAGGCGACATCTCCGGCACTTCAATCCCCGCCGCGCGGAGCACTTCGCGCGACGCTGGCCCGGCTACGCCTATCGCAGTCAGTTCGTCACTGAGATTCTTGACTTCAACTTTGTCCATGATGATATAGCGCTTGAAGACGGCGAGAATCTTCTCGAGTTGGCTGTGGTCAGTATCGATGACGATCGATTCGCCACGATTGTAAGCATAAAGATCGCCGAGAATGTGGCCCTGCGGATTGAGCACAAAGGCGTACACGCCCTGCCCTGCGGGCAGATCTTTGATCTTGTTGCTGACCATGCCGTTGAGCCAACGGACGCGGTCATTGCCGGCAAGCGAAATCTTCGCCCGAAATCCCAGATCGTAAACGCCGCAACCAGATTGCAGGGCGCGAAACTCTGCGTCCGGGTCGGCGAAGTGTGCGGCGGTAACCGCTCCGCGATATTCGGCGAATGCAGGCGAGTTTACCCCGCTGACGTTGTGGCTTTGCAGCAGGCTGTATAGCGCTGTTGGCTTCATAAGTTCCTTCTCAATTATAGCGGAGTCATCGAGGCGCGGAAGTGCGCCGCGCCTCCCGACTTGTGGTAACTTTCCAGTCGTGGATTCGCAAAAAGGTTCGTCAGAAAAAAAGCAGACCAAGAAACGCATCGCTGTTATTCCCGGCGACGGCATTGGGCAAGAGGTTATTCCGCAGGCAGTGAAAGTGATTCGGGCATCGGGCGCTGAAGTCGAGTTGACGGAATTCGATTGGGGCGCGGACCGCTATCTGCGCGACCAAACCACCGTGCCTGCCGGAGGATTTGCCATGCTCGCCAGCGACTTCGACGCTATTCTGGTCGGCGCCTTTGGCGATCCGCGCGTAAAGACCAACATTCACGCCAAGGAAATTCTGCTGGGCATGCGCTTCACTATGGATCTCTACGCCAATGTGCGGCCGGTCCGGCTGCTCGATGCGGCGTTATGCCCGTTGAAAGGAATCGAGCCGAAGGATATTGACTTTGTTGTGATCCGTGAAAATACAGAAGGTGTTTACACCGATGCGGGCGGAGTTTTCAAGCGCGGCACGCTTGATGAGATCGCCACGCAGGAGGACATCAACACGCGCAAGGGGGTCGAGCGCATTATTCGTTACGCTTTTGAGTATTGCCATCGAAATCAGAAGCAAGACGGCTCGCCGCGAAACAAAGTTCTGATGTGCGACAAGTCCAACGCCATGACCCACGCCGGCGGGCTGTGGCAGCGCGTGTTTAAAGAAGTGAGCGCGGAGCATCCGCAGATTGCGGCGCAGCACATGTATGTGGACGCATTGGCCATGCAGATGATTCGCGACCCGCGTCAGTTCGATGTCATCGTGACCAACAACATGTTCGGAGACATCCTCACCGACCTCGCTGCCGGATTGCAAGGTGGGCTGGGCATGGCGGCCAGCGGCAATATTCATCCCGGCAAGACTTCGATGTTCGAGCCGGTGCATGGTTCGGCTCCGCCGATTGCGGGCAAGAATGTGGCAAACCCGTTTGGCGCGATTCTGACAGCAGCCATGATGCTGGGGCACTTGGGCATGACGAGCGAGGCGGAGAAGATTGAAGCGGCGGTGTTGGAGGCGGTGCGGGAGAAAAAGACTACGCAGGATATTGGGGGGATGTTAGGAACGAGGGAAGCGGGGGAGTGGGTGGTTAAGTCCGTCGCGCGGCAATAGTGAGAACCCCATAGGTAAGCTTGCGGAACGTTCGATGAGCTAGGGATTCTTCGACTTCGCATGTGCCTTCGCTTTGCGAACGCACATGCTGCGCTCAGGATGACAATTACAGCTTACTGCCTATTAGCAGCGCCAGTTCCCGCCATTTCCAGGCACAATCCACATCTACAAATCCAATCTCGCGCAACCACTGAAGCTGCGTTTCCAGTTCCAGGAGTTTGTTCGACGGATCTTCTGTTTCAGGCGTGTAGCCGATGCGGTGCAGGAATTCTTCGTGCAGACGCGGCGTGGGTGAGGCCACGTGTTCCAGATTGCAGAAGACACCTCCGGGGTTGAGCAGACCGTGAATTTCGGCGTAGAGCGCGCGTTTGCGTTCGTGCACGAGATGATGAATGGCGAAGCTGGAAATAACCGCGTCGAATTTGCTCAGCGCGGGCAGTGGGTGATCGAGATTGTGGGTGACGATCGTGACGGAAGAATCTCCGGCAAAGCGTTTGCTCGCAGCTTCGAGCATGGTGGGCGAAAAATCCACCGCCACGGCGTCAACTCCGGTACCGAGCGCAGCCTTGACCAGCGCCAGCAGGCGGCCATCACCGGTACCCAGATCAAGAATGCGCCGCGCGTTGGCCGGAACAAATTCAAGCAGAGCCGATTCGCCCTCAGTGCGATGCGCGATGGAATCGGCGCGTCCCAGATAGTCGCGGGCGTGATCGGAAGAAGTCCACAGATTGACGTTGCTGCCGATAGTCATATTGGTGTTTGAGGAAAGTATAGGGAAAAAGGGTAGACTCAACCCTAATGATTATCGTCGAGTTGCTTTGCAGAAGGTTCCTGTGGTGGTTTTTGCCGGTTGTGCTGTTGGCCGCGATGTGCGCTGCGCTTTCAGTAGAGGCTCAGGATCAGCAGAACAGTAATCAACAGAATCAAACGGATAAGAGCGTCCCGGCGAAGCCGGATCAAACGCAGGCGGGTGAGGGCACCGGCACTGCGCAAGATTCGTCCACAGAAGAAGTCAAGATCACTCCGCGCCAGGCGGAGGAACTTTTTCACTCGGTGGATGAGATTCTTGCTTTTGATTCCAAGACGACCGGGCTGCCGATCAAGAAAGAGGTGAAGCGCAGGCTCACCAGCCGCGAAGAGGTCGTTTCCTATCTCACCAAGCACATGAACGACGATGATACGCAGCGCCTGCGACGGTCGGAGCTGGTGCTGAAGAAATTTGGATTGTTGCCGCGCGACTTCGATCTGGAGAAACTTCTTGTGGCTCTGCTACGCGAGCAGGTTGCCGGTTACTACGATCCGAAGACGAAGACGGTGAATCTTTTGGATTGGGTTCCGATGGAAGAGCAGGAGCCGGTGATGGCGCATGAACTGACTCACGCGCTGCAGGACCAGACCATCAATCTTCAGAAATGGATGAAGAAAGGCGACAAGGACCTGGCGGAGATCAAGAAAGATCCTACCCCAACCGACATCCAGAACGATGAAATCGGCGATGCGCGGCAAGCCGTAGTTGAAGGCCAGGCTGAGGCCGTAATGTTGCAATATGCCCTCGCTCCGGTGGGCCGTTCCATCGTCGATTCGCCCGAGCTGGTGGATTCGATGGAGTCGGAAATGGTCAATGGCACGCCGGATTCCACTGTGTTTCGAGACGCTCCGATTTTTCTGAAGGAATCGCTCACTTTCCCTTACAGCTACGGTATGGAGTTTGTGGTGAAGCTTTTGCAGAAAGGCGGCAAAGAAAAAGCGTTCGCCGATCTGCTCGCAAATCCGCCGTATAGCACTCGCCAGATCATGCAGCCGGAAACTTATTTGTCTGGCGAAAAGATCGAACCCATGCAGGTGCCAAATTTCGCGCATGATTTCAAGGAATATAGGAAGTTCGATATTGGAGCGATGGGCGAGTTCGATGTTGACGTGCTGATCGAGCAATATGCAGGGAAAAAAATCGCCAAACTCTTGTACCCGGAGTGGCGTGGCGGCTATTACTACGCCGCGCGTCCGAAGTCCGATGCGGCAGCGCCGCTGGGATTGCTTTACGTGTCGCGGTGGTCGAGCGCCGAGAAAGCTTCGGAATTTGCCGATATCTATGCTCGGTCGCTGGCCGAGAGGTACAAGAATGTGAAGGTTTTGGATGAGCCGTCCGGTGAGAGTCTGTCCGCGACAACGGCGGCGGCCACGGGCTCTTCAACTCCAGAAATCAAGATGGCGCTTTTAAAGGGCCGCCATGTGTGGTCGACCGCGGAAGGCACGGTGGTCATCGAAGAACAGGGAGATACGGTTTTCGTGAGTGAGAGCCTGGATGCTGCCACGACCGCAACTCTGGAAAAAGAAGTGTTCGGAAAATGATTTTCCAGTCTATACGAGCCGAATTTAATTTCTTTTTCGTTTGCTTTTCTTTTCGTCCTGATCCGGCGCCGCTGCCAGAAAATGCCGTACATCCGCGGCGACCGTGAATTGCTTGCCGCCCCGTTCGATCGTCAGTTGACGCTGCTGGCCGGGAGACCCGGCCAGCATTGACCACACTTGTCCCAGGGTCGAGTGCTCCACCGAAATTCCATCGACCGCCAGCAAATGATCGCCAATTTTAACCTCGGGGACCGAAGGGTTTCCGTCGAAGTTCGCAACTCCGACGACGGTGAAGCGGCCGTCACTCTCCGGACGCAGCGTGAGGCCGACGACATCGAATTCGGGGAACTGGAACATCCGTCCTATATCGAAATAGACGAGCGAGTGGACGTAATCAAAGCCGACTCGATAATTCAGAAGCATGTCCGCGCCCAACAGTCCGACCGCCGTACTTAATTCTTTTTCGAGAGCAGCAAACCTTTCCGCGGGGAATTCCGTCACGGGAACATCGATTAGATGGAGTGAACCGAACTGCACGCGATCGAGGCGCATAAGTTTCCAATTCGGCTCATCACTTGATCCCCACATGTTTGCCGGTCCAATGGCGCCTGTCATGTGCGGCCAATCCGGATGTGCGCTGGCGAGTTTTTCGAAAAGCTCGGGCGATAGCAAGCTAATCGAGCTTCCCAGGTCGAGCGCGAGATCGTATTTCTTGTTTTCAATCTGGCTGGGAACCAGGATGAGTCCGTTGCCTTGGTTAACTTGAACCTTGGTGCTGGCGCCGTTGAAATGAATTGTGCCGGGCTTGCCGATAGTGAATTTGCGATCAGGATAGTCGATGAGTACGTCGTAACTTCGCAGAACGGTCGAGGGAATATTAATCTCGGCATTCATGCCGGGTGCAATCGACGTGGCGCCCGCGGGAATTTTTATTTCTTTCACCGAAGGCAAGAGAATCTTCATTCCGGCGATTAATACCGCAAGCGGAACTCCCGGCGGATTCGCCGTGCCTGCGCACAGTTGACCATCGCAACTCACGCTCAACGCCATCAGCGCAGCCACGCGTTGGGTCATCCAGAAATCGGGATCGCCATTGTCGACCCAGGCTGGGACCGTGGTGATTGAGCCGTCGGATTGCGGAATCGAGACATTGATAATTACGCGATTGTGATCGAGCGTGATCGGAACCGTAGCCGACGCGGGTTCGGCTGGTTTAGGAGGGGATGTAGTTTGAGCTGCGGCGACCGCAATGAGCAGGCAAACGCAGAGCAACGAGAATCGCATATGGGGATTGTAGATTGTTCGCGCGCGAGAGCGGGACCGGGCCTCTTGTATAATCACGAGTTCGATTGTCCAGCCTGATCCTTTCTGGAGGAAGTTTGCCACAAGCGGAAATCGGCATCATCGGCGGCAGTGGTCTGTACGCGATGCCGGGACTTACCAAGGTAAAAGAAGTACGAGTAAAGACTCCATTTGGTCGCGCCTTCCGACGCTTATGTCTGCGGCGAGCTCGAAGGCCGCAAAGTTGCGTTCCTGGCCCGGCACGCGCGCGGACATCGCATCCTGCCCAGCGAATTGAATTTTCGCGCCAACATTCACGGCTTCAAGCAACTGGGCGTCGACCGCATCGTTTCTGTTTCCGCGGTGGGGTCACTGAAAGAAGAGCATAAGCCGCTGGATTTCGTGATCCCGGATCAGTTTTTCGACCGGACGCGGCATCGCGTGGATACTTTTTTCGGTAATGGGGTGGTGGCGCACATCGCTTTTGCCGATCCTATATGTGGCGAGCTGGCGGGCGTGGTTGACGCCGCATGCAAAAAAGCCGACGTGACCGGCAAACGCGGCGGGACTTATCTGTGCATGGAAGGCCCACAGTTTTCTACCAAGGCCGAATCGAACGTGTACCGCAGCCTGGGCATGGATGTGATCGGCATGACCAATTTGCAGGAAGCCAAGCTCGCGCGCGAAGCCGAGACTTTGCTACGTAACCGTGGCCATGGTGACGGACTATGACTGCTGGCATCCGCATCACGATTCCGTGACGGTCGATCAGATTGTTGCGGTGTTGGTGAAAAATGCGGAGAATGCCGCTAAGGTTGTGCGCGAGACAGTTGCCGCCATGCCGAAAGAACGTGGCTGCAAATGCGGATCGGCTCTGGCGCACGCGATTCTCACGGATCCCAAGAAAATTCCGGCAGCGACAAAAAAACGGCTGAAGCTGATTCTGGGAAAGTATGTGAAAGGCAGCGGCAAGTAGCGGCTCAGTTTTTCTGCGAACCACTGACCACTCACCACCGACCACTGATCACCAGTTGTTAAAAGAAGGGAATCCAAATTCCGAATGAGCGTTCTCGTAGTGGGATCGGTTGCGTTCGATGATGTGACCTCGCCTTCCGGCAGCGTCAAAAATATCCTGGGCGGCGCGGCCACCTATTTCGCTCTTGCCGCCAGTTACTTCACGCAGGTGCGCGTGGTTGCGGTGGTGGGAGAAGATTTTGGCGACAAGGAAGAACGCGTCTTCCACAACCACAAAATTGACACACGCGGCATCGAGCGCGCCAACGGGCAAGACTTTTCGTTGGGGTGGATCCTACTCTGACAATCTTAACGAGGCCAAAACCGATTTCACGGAACTCAACGTATTCGAGAGCTTCCATCCGCGCATTCCATCTGAGTATGAAGACACCGAATTTCTGTTTCTAGCCAACATTCAGCCCACTCTGCAGGCAACGTCCGGCGCAAGATGAATGGGGTCCGCCTGACCGGCTGCGACACCATGAATTACTGGATCAAGGGAACGCGGAACGAACTGGCCGAGACTTTGAAGCTGGTGAATATTCTGCTTATCAACGACACCGAGACCAAGATGCTGGCGGGCGAAAGCAACCTGCTGCGCGCGGCCCACAAGGTTCTGGCCATGGGGCCGCAGGCACTGGTGATCAAGCATGGCGAATACGGCGCGACCATCTTCTTTCGCGAAGGCGCGTTCGGCGTGGGGCATCATCCGTTTCGCGCTCCGGCGCTGCCGATCGACGAAGTGAAGGATCCGACTGGCGCGGGAGATTCCTTCGCTGGCGGGTTCATGGGCTATCTCGCCTCACAAAGGGAATTGAATCGCGAAACGCTGAAGCGCGCGCTTTTCTACGGGAGCGTGATGGGATCGTTTGCGGTCGAACGCTTCGGCACGGAGCGGCTGCAATCGCTCACGCGGGAAGAAATTGACGAGCGCTTTGGCGTATTCCGCGAACTGACTCATCTCGAATAAATGCGTCGCGAAAAAACGATTCCCGGCCGGCGATCCTTATCTTTGGCGAGCCCGGCAATCTCTAAGTGGGACCATCAAGTCCGGCTCCTGATCTGGATGGCGACGTGCGTTTCGGTTTTTTCCTTTCTCTTCTACTACCGCAACGGCGATCTGCTGCTCTATGGCGACGCCGTGGCGCACATAAATATCGCGCGCCGCGTCTTCGATTCCAAAACTCCGGGACTGCTTCAACTGGGGACGGTCTGGCTTCCTCTGCCGCATTTGCTGATGGCGCCATTCCTGATCGCAAACAAACTTTGGCGCAGCGGAGCCGGGGGGTCGATTCCTTCTCTGGCCGCGTATGTGTTTGGAGTGATCGGCATATTCCGGCTTACTCGAGGAATTCTGCGCCGGGAGCCACAAAGCGCGGTTCAGAAAAGTCGGCGTGCAAGCAGACTCTGAGATCGCCGATTTTTCCGCTAGTCTCGCCCCGTGGATCGCCGCGATCGTGTATGGCGCGAATCCCAACCTGATCTATATGCAGACGACTGCGATGGGCGAGGCTTTGTATTTAGCTTTCTTCGTCTGGGCGGTGACGTATTTCAGCGAATTCGTTGGCGGAGACGCGAAGGCGTTAACGAAGTGCGGATTGTGCCTCGCGGCTGCGTCGCTTACCCGGTATGACGGATGGTTTCTTGCCGCATCAACACTGGCGATGGCTGTAGTTGTCTTGGCGGTTCCCAAACTCCGAAATAACGGCGGGCAAGCGGCGAGGGAATTTCGCTTTACGCGGGCGCTCTTTGTAAGATTCCTGCTGATCTCGGTTGCCGCGCCAGCATTGTGGCTTGCGTACAACGCTGCGGTCTATCGAAATCCCCTGGAGTTTGCCAACGGACCATATTCCGCGCGGGCGATCGAGCGGCAGACTCGAACGGTGAATCCGGCCAAAGACAATCTTTACGCTGCTGCTTCCTATTTTCTGAAATCTTCCGAACTGAACGTCGCCGGACCCGCGTGGCTCGGGCGGTTCTGGCTTGCGCTGGCGTTTGGCGCGGCCTCATTGCCGCACTCCGCACTATAAACAAGTCGCCTGGCCAGTTCTGCTGCTCTGCGTTCCCCTGCCGTTTTATGCGCTGTCGGTCGCCTATGGAGCTGTGCCCATCTTCGTTCCGACGTGGTGGCCGTTTTCACACTATAACGTTCGCTACGGCTTGGAGTTGCTGCCGGCTTTTGCGGTGTCTCTGGCGTTGGTCGTGCATTTTGTTTTTCCCCGTTAGTCTTCAGGGCCGAGCGCGTTTTCGCATTGCTGCAGTGTTTGCGGTGATCGCAGTTGTGGTCGGAAGCTATTCCTCTGTCTGGGCCGCTGATCCCATTTGCTTTCGCGAGGCGGATGTGAATTCGCGAAGCCGCATCGGATTGGAAAGCCAACTGGCGAAGTGGATTGTGGCCTTGCCGCCCAACTCTACCTTGCTGATGTATCTGGGCGCACATCCCGGTATTCTCGAGCAGATAGGTTTTCCCTTGCGCCGCACCATCAATGAGGGCAATCATCGCGCGTGGAAGCGACCCTCCGATCCTGAGGGCTTGTGGGAGCGGGCGCTCGCGAATCCGGCGCAATTCGCGGATTACGCTCTCGCGTTTGAAGGCGATCCTGTCTACAAGGCGCTCAAGGGTCGCGGCTTCAGAGAGCTGGTCGAAATCGAGACTACTGGTCAGCCTCGCGCAGTCCTTTACCAGCTTCGCTAGTCGTGCGCACGGTAATCACGCCGGTTACGCCCGGCAAGCCGGACTCGCCCCATTCCAGTGATAAAATCCAGCCACTTGATGCACTCAATCGTTGTGCGCGTTTTCCAATTGCAAAGATGAGCTGGAAGCATATTTCCGACTTGCTCTCAGGTGAAATGGCGAGTGGAATTGTCAGCACCACGATTGCCCGCCTGCTTCTGGCGAGCATTCTCGGCGGCATCATCGGACTGGATCGCGAACTCAAGAACCGCCCTGCGGGATTGCGCACCAACATGTTCATCTGTTTTGGCGCCGCCCTGTTTACGCTGCTTTCGGGCACGCTGGCTCCCGGAAGATCGGATTACACGCGCATCGCTGCGCAGATTATTCCCGGCATCGGCTTTATCGGCGCGGGGGCAATTCTTCACACGCGCGGCCTGACCACCGGATTGACAACCGCGTCCACTCTTTTCGTAGTGGCCGCAGTGGGTATGGCTGCCGGCGGCGGTCTTTATTTGACCGCAGTTTTTTCCGCCGGCATGGTGCTGATTGCGCTGTTCGCCCTGGGTCATCTGGAAGAAACTTTCAATCTGAAGCTGCTGCTCACCAGCTATGAAGTCACCGGAAGCTCGGTGGAGCAGGTCAGCGTGGAGGTGAATCGGATCCTTGAGCGCGATCATCGCATGATGCAAAACGTGGAAACGGCCAGCGCCGGCGGCCATATTCGCATGCAATTCGACGTGGAAGGCTGCCATCGCGAGCAAAAGGAATTGTTGGGCCGGTTGCAGGCGTCATCGGTGTTCGGATCGGTTGTTCGGCTGGGTTTGGTGGAGCGGGAATGAGCGGGAGTGCTCGATGAATTTCAATCCGCGCAGCATTCCTTTCGTAAAGGCCAGCGCCTGCGGCAATGACTTCCTTCTGATTGACTCTGCGCTGGCGCCGCCAGACATCGCCGGTTTCACCCGCCGCATTTGCGACCGCCACGATGGCATCGGCGCCGACGGCGTGGAATGGATGCTGCCGCATGATTCGGCAGATGCGGAGATAAAGCTGATTAATGCCGATGGCTCACCCGCCGAAATTTCCGGCAACGGCACGCGCTGCGTAGCGGCTTATATTTGCGCCACGCGGGGGAAAGAGAAAATTCAAATTCAAACCGGAGCCGGTCTCAAAAATTGTTCGCTGATCGCGCGTCATGATTCCGAATATGAGTTTGAGATGGAAGTGGGCGAAGCCACGCTTAGCGGCGAATGGACCGTCAGTCTTGGGGATCGAGAAATCCGGGGCGTTTCCGTTTCCATGGGAAATCCGCATTTCGTAGTTTTTGTTTCCGAGTTCGAGCAAAACTGGCAAGCCCGTGCCGCCGAGATCCAGCGCGATTCGCAATTTTCGCATGGGGTTAACGTTGAGTTCGTAGTTGCCGATAGTCGAAATGACATAAGAGTTATGTTTTTTGAGCGCGGCGCGGGAGAAACTCGTTCCTCGGGGACCGGTTCCTGCGCGTCGGCGGTGGCAGCCGTTTCGACCGGGCGCCTCCAGTGGCCGGTGCGTGTGCATGCTCCCGGTGGGTCGCAAACCGTCCGGGAGAAAAAAAATGTTATTTTCTTGCGCGGGTCCGCAAGGCTATTGTGCCGGGGAGATTTCTTTCTCGACTGAAACTCAAGGCTGCATATTGTTCCGTCTTTAGGCTCTGAATTGAAGAGAACCGGCGACCGGCAACTATACTGATTTCATGCCTCTTTCGTCCTCGTCTCGCGCCAAGCCTCGCGCACTGCGCTCCGGCGATCTTATTGGCATTGTGGCGCCGGCTAGCAACATCAATCGCGAGAATCTGGAGGCGGGTTGCGAGGCCTTGGCGCGTCTTGGGTACCGCACGATTTATTCGGAATCGATATTTGATCGCGATCTCTATTTCGCGGGATCGGCGGAGCGCCGCGTACGTGAACTGGAAGAAATGTTTGTCCGCGACGATGTCCGCGCCATTGTCGCCGCGCGTGGAGGTTATGGAGCGAACTATTTGCTCCCGATGATTGACGTGGCGAAGATCAAAACGCATCCCAAGATTTTCGTTGGCTATAGCGATTTGACCGCGCTGCTCACACACTTTGCCGACGCCGCCAACTTGATAACATTCCACGGACCGATGGCGGCGAAAGATTGGGCACATGGCGATGGCGTCGATCTTTCGTCCTGGCAGTTGGCGTTCACGGGCGGGGAGCCGTGGGAACTGAATTTCGGCCCGGACTCCGGCGTGCAGGGATTAGTGGAAGGTGAGGCGCGTGGCATTTTGTATGGAGGCTGCCTGTCGATACTGACTGCATCTCTGGGCACACCTTATGAGATAAAAACGGACGGAACAATTCTTTTTCTCGAAGACGTGGCCGCCAAGCCTTATCAAATTGATCGCATGCTGATGCAGTTGAAGCTGGCGGGAAAGTTTAGCGGCGTGCGCGGAATTATTTTTGGTGAGATGCTGGATTGCCGGCAAACGGCTAGTCAGGACTACACTTTGGAAGAAGTGGTGATGAGAGTCGTGCGCGATCTCGGCATTCCGGTGGCTTACGGTGTGCGATCGGGGCATGTTACGTCGGGCAACACTACGCTGCCGATTGGAGTGGGGGCATCGCTATCAGTGAGCGGCAGCGGCGTGAGCCTGCAGTTGGAAAGCGCGGTTACTACGTAGTGGGTCCAAGTTCAGAACCAGCTGCGAATTGCATGAACGATAACAGACACATTCACCTGATCGGAATCTGCGGCACGGCCATGGCCTCATTGGCTGGAATGCTCAAACAGCGCGGTTTCCGGGTTACGGGCTCGGATGCGGCCGCCTATCCGCCGATGTCGGATTTTCTTGCCGGGCTAAGCATTCCCGTGGCACAGCCATTTGACGCTGGCAATCTCGAGCCGCGGCCCTACCTCGTCGTGGTCGGTAATGCCATTTCCCGCGGCAATCCGGAACTGGAATATATTCTCGATCAACGGATTTCATTCTGTTCGCTGCCGCAGCTACTGCATGAAGAATTCCTGCGCGGAAAAGAAGTCCTGGTGGTTGCGGGAACCCACGGCAAGACCACAACGACCTCGATGCTCGCCTGGATTTTCCAGACTGCGGGACTTGATCCTTCTTTCCTGATCGGGGGCATCGCGGAAAATTTTGGCTCGAGTTTTCATCTCGGGCAAGGAAAGTATTTCATCCTGGAAGGCGACGAGTACGATACCGCGTTTTTCGACAAGGGCCCAAAGTTTCTGCATTACTTTCCTGACTCAATGATTCTCACTTCCGTAGAGTTCGATCACGCCGATATCTACAAAGACCTTGATGCGGTCGAGACGGCGTTCAAGCGGCTGGTGAATCTGGTTCCTCGGCGAGGATGCATCGTAGCTTTTGACGGTGCAGCCGGTGCGAACCATGAAAGCGAGAGCTTAAATCGCTGCCTCCAGAAAGCTTTCTGCCCGGTCGAACGATATGGCGCGAGCGATAAATCGAATTGGCAGGTTACGAATTTGCGCCTGGAGCCGGAGCGCACATTGTGGTCTGTGCTCCACAACCAACGACCTTGGGGCGATTTTGAGTTTCCTCTCGCGGGCGAATACAACGTGTGGAACGCAACTGCGGCCGCGGCTCTGGCCTCTGGCTACGGGATTGCAAAAGAAGAAATTGCCGCCGCGCTGAAGAGTTTCAAGAGCGTTAAGCGCAGGCTTGAAGTGAAAGCGCAAGTCAACGGCATTACGCTCATCGACGATTTTGCTCACCATCCGACTGCGATTGCAGGAACGTTGAAGGCACTGCGAGCGCGTTATCCTGGCGCACGCCTGTGGGCGATTCTGGAGCCTCGCTCCAACACTCTGCGCCGCCGCGTGCTGCAAAGCGATCTGGCGCGAAGCCTGGCGCTCGCCGATGAGGTGATTGTCGCCGCAGTCTTCCGCTCCGACGCTGTGCCGGAAAACGAACGACTCGACCTCAACGAGTTGGGGGCGGAGATCGCGAAGAATGGCGGACGTGCGCGGCTGATTGCCGATGCCGATGCGATTGTGCGAACGGTGGCGCCGGAAATGCGCGAAGGCGATGTGATCGCTATTCTTTCCAACGGAGGCTTCGGGGGCATCTACGAAAAGTTGCCCGCGCGCCTCCGCGAATTGCACGCGGCGAGCCGAAAGGCGGCAGAGGCCAGGGCGTGAAGCGCAGCAGGATTCCGATCGCGGCAGTCTTTGTCGTTGCTATTGCGGTTGCCGGTCTGATCCGGCCGGCGCCGATTTCAGCACAAGACTTATCTCGTCCGGTGGTGTACTCGATTTCACTATTCCGCCCCGAGCAGCATTTGCTTCACATTCACATCGACGTGCCTCCGGGGAAAGCTGTTCAGGATCTGCAACTGCCGGTGTGGAACGCGCTCTATCAGGTGCGCGATTTCGCCAAATACGTGAACTGGATACGCGCTACCGACGCCAGCGGCGCGCCGATTCCACTTCGCGAAGTCGACAAAAGCCGGTGGCAGATTTCTGACGCCGCAGGCGGAGCACGCATCGAATACGAGATCTTCGCCGACAGTCCCGGCCCGTTCAATGCGCAACTTGATTCGCACCACGCATTTTTGAATCTGGCGCAAGTTCTCATGTACCCCGTGGATGATCGTTCGCGCGCGGACACTGTCAAATTCCAAGACCTTCCCGCATCGTGGCATATTGCGACGCCGCTGCGCTCGCTTTCTCCCACAACATTTCAAGCCGAAAACTACGACCGCATGGTCGATTCTCCGGTCGAGATAGGCACGTTTCAGGAATCGGACTTCGATGAATCATGTGGCCACTATCGCGTGATCATCGATGCCGATCCGGCGGATTACGATATGGCCAAAATCGTCGCCGATCTGCGCAAGATTGTTGGCGCGGCCACCACCTGGATGAATGACCGGCCATTCGATACTTACACGTTCATCTATCATTTTCCGCGCGGGCCGGCAGGCGGGGGCATGGAGCATTCCTACTCGACCGCGATCGACCTGAGCGCCGACGCGATCAAGAACAACTCGGAAGAACTGTCGGGCGTGACTGCGCACGAATTCTTTCATCTGTGGAATGTCAAACGCATCCGGCCGCAGACCCTCGAACCGGTCGACTACACCAAAGAGAATTACACGCGAGCTTTGTGGTTCAGTGAAGGCTGCACCAGTACGGTCGAAAACATCATCGAACTGCGGGCCGGACTGATGGATGAAAAGCAGTTTCTCGATCACCTCGCCGATGACATCACGGAACTGGAGCGGCGTCCGGCGCACCTCACACAATCGGCGGAAGAATCGAGTCTGGACGCATGGCTGGAGGGCAACGCTTACTACCGGCGTCCGGAGCGCAGCATTTCTTACTACAACAAGGGCGAGTTGCTGGGAGTGATGCTCGACCTGGAACTGCGCGAGGCCAGCCATGGGCAAGCCTCTCTGCGCGAGCTGTTCGAATGGATGAACCAGAACTTCGCCAAGCGAGGCCGATACTTCAACGACTCCGAAGGTGTTCTGGAAGCTGCCGACGCGGTGAGCCACAGCGACCTTTCTTCATTCTTCACAAAGTATGTTTCTGGAACCGGCGAGGTTCCCTGGGACGAGTTCTTGCGCACCGTTGGGCTGCGGCTGGAGCCGGAAACAACTACGCTGCCGGATGACGGCTTTACCGCTTCGCGCAACTTCGATGGTCCCTTGACAGTCGATTCGGTTACGCCTGACGGCGAGGCCGAACGAGTGGGGCTGCATGTGGGAGATGCAATTGTCGAGATCCAAGGCAAGGTAGCCGGCGTGCAATCGCGGGATGAATTGTCGCAGCTGGCGCCGGGTGAAATGCTTACCTTGAAAGTTCGCCCGCGCCGCGGTGCTGAGCGCGAGCTTAAATGGAAGGTGGGCGGCCGTTCGCAGGTGTCCTACGAAATCATCGATCTGGAAAACGTAACCCCGGCAGAACGCGCCCGGCGTGCAGCGTGGCTCAAAGGCGAAGCGCAAACAGGTTCTGCGACGAACGAAAGATCGAACGAACCACGATCGAAGGAATCTGGATTGAGCGAATTTGGATCAGAATAAATAATGATTCGCACTCTCATCATGCTGACGTTCTGGAGCCTCGCGGCTCCGGTCGCAGCCATCATTGGCTTTCCCTGGACCTTCATCACTGGCGATATCCGGCTGCTTTACCGCATGTTCATGTGGGGCGCATGGTGCGGCGTCCGCATCACCGGTGTGCGCGTCCAATCTATCGGACTCGACAGGCTCGATCCCGCGCAGAGTTACATCTTCATGTCGAATCACGTTTCCAATCTCGATCCGCCAATTCTGATTACGCTGATTCCACGCCGCGCGTCGGTTATGGTTAAGAAAGAGCTGCTCAGCTATCCCGTACTCGGCCGGGCGATGCGCATGGGTTCGTTCGTTCCCGTGGATCGTGGGAACCGCGAGGCGGGCATCGAAGCCGTTCGCGCCGCGCGGCAAGTCGTGGCGCAAGGGCTCAATATGATCGTCTACGTGGAAGGAAAGCGCTCGTTCGACGGTAAATTGCTGCCCTTCAAGAAAGGGCCCGTTTTATCTGGCGACGGAATGCGGAGTTCCGGTGGTTCCCGTTACCATGGTTGGCAGCCATGAGGCGATGCCCAAAGGCAGATTCGCAATTAAGCCGGGACTGGTAAAGGTTATTTTTCATCCGCCGATCGAGCCGCAAGATTTTGGCGGCCGCGAAAGCCTGATGGAAAAAGTGCGCAGCGTGATCGATAGCGGCTTGCCGGAAACATATCGGCAACCCGAATCCGTTCAGCAGTAACGAACTTCTACCGTCGCTTTCAACTCATTCCTTCTTTTTCTGAGCGCGGATCGCGCGAACTATCTCCGGTAGCTTCGGGAGCAATGCAGAATATTTGAGCCATGCTTTATGATCGACCGCCGGAGCTCCGCTCACCAGTGCCCCTGCCGGAATATCGTGAGCAACTCCGCTTTGTGGCGTGACAATTGCGCCATCGCCGACTTTGCAGTGTCCGACCACGCCGACTTGTCCGGTGAGAATTACTTTGTTGCCGATCTCGGTCGAACCGGCCAGCCCCACCTGCGCGCACAGCAGCGCATCTTCGCCCACCTTTGAGCCGTGCCCCACTTGCACGAGATTGTCGATCTTAACCCCGCGGCCGATGCGCGTCTCGCCCACGCTGGCCCGGTCGATGCAGGAGTTCGCCTGCACTTCCACGTCATCTTCAATCACCACGGGAGCCGGTTGTGGAATTTTATGCCAGCGGCCAGCTTCATCCTTGGCAAAGCCAAAGCCGTCACCGCCAATGACCACGCCATTTTGCAACAGCACGTTGTTGCCGATGCGGCAGTCTTCGCGTACGACGGCATGCGCGTGAGCGAAGAAGCTGTCGCCAATCTTCACTCCACGATAAATCACAACGTGGGCCAGCAGAACCGCGCCGCTCCCGATTTCCACGTCTTCGCCAATCACAACGTATGCGCCGATATGCGCGCCATCGGCAATCTTCGCGGTCGGATGTATCACCGCTGTCCGGTGCACTCCGGGTGCGTAGCGAATCGGCTGGTGAAAAAGTTCAAGTGCCCGAGCAAAACTCAAATATGGATCTTTTGCCCGCAACATAGCCGCAGGAATAGCAGGGAAGTCCTCGGCAACGATGACCGCAGAAGCTTTTGTGGAGCGCACGGCTGCAGCGTATTTGGGATTGGCGATAAAAGTTAGCTCGCCGGGACCGGCATGCTCGATGCCATTGAGGCCGGTGATCTCGGTGTCGGGAGAACCGTTTTCGATTGGAGTCTGCAGTGCGGCGGCGATGGCGGAAAGTTTCATAGCGAGGAAGGGAGAGTATAACGAATTATCTGTACAAGGTTGTGGAGTTTGCGTTGGACGAGTTTGAGCTGACGAAGTTTGGGTTGACGGAGTTTGGCCCAAAGAAATGCCTGCGTACTCCGCCGCGAAGTTCGCCCGAGCTATTGCAGATTCAAAGTAAAGCCTGTCGTGGAGCTCGTCGTTCCGCTCGTGGCAGTTACCGTAATGTTATAAGTGCCGGCTGGAGTGCCGGGATTCGACGTGGACTGAGTTCCGCTCCCGCCGCTGCTGCTACTGCCTCCGCCTCCGCCACACGCAGGGACCATCACAATCACTGCCAGAACAATCAGCAATAGCGGCAAGGCGCGCCGTCGTCCTTTTGGAACGCTCACAAAAAACACGCCCGCCAATGCGAATCCGCCGGTGAGCCATTGCGCCAGGTAGTACGGGGAGGTTTTCAAATTCCTCGCGGTCGCCGCAGTGGTGGTCACCGTGATCGTGGCCGTTGTGTTGGCCGCCGTTCCCGCAGCCTTGATTGATGCGGGCGAGAAGGTGCACGTGGCTTCCGAGGGAAGGCCTGAACAGGCCAGGCTTATGGTTCCGCTGAAGCTGGTTGAGTTGGAAACTGTAACCGACGAGGTGCCGCTTCCTCCAGCCGCCGTGATCGAGACCAGCGATGAAGTGCTGGGAACGGATGCAAAGAAGCCGGGAGTAATAGTGAAGGTAATTGGCGGAGCACTGGTGCTGGCGTTGAAGCTTGCGTCGCCGATATAAGCTGCCGAGATCGTATGCGTGCCAGTGTCAAAGGTGACCACGCCGTTGGGAGTGGCGGTGTTGCTGCTGCCGCCATTCAACGTGTCGCCGGAGTTCAGCGCCAAGCTCGTAACTCCGGGAATCGCGCCGAAAGTATCAGTAAAGGTGACCACCCCCGTCGGCGTGCCATAGCCAGAACTGCCGTTCACATCGGCACGCAAGTAGACGAAGCTGCCGAATGGGCCGCCGGTGAAATTGAGTTGGTTTCCTTGCGAATTGAAGGTGAGGACTGACAATGTTGTCGTGCTCGGCTCTGGGGTTACAGTCACTGCGACGGGCGTCGAAACGCTTGGTGCATAAGTGCCATCGCCGGCATAGTTAGCCGTTACGTTGTAGCTTCCTCCGGGCAACTGGCTGGTGGTTGCGGCTACCGTGCCACTGCTCAGCGTGAAGCCATCGACTGCTGCTTGGGCGGTGAACGATGTACCCGCGTCCGACGCCAATAGCGACACATCGCCTGCCGGTGTGCCCGTTCCGCTGCTGGGCGCAACGGCGATAGTCACATTGACGGCCGACCCATGCGCGATATTAGTCATCGGCGTCAGGCCCAGAGTTGTGGTGGTGGGATTGAAGGTGACCGAATTCCATTCGTTGATGAGATTTGTAATGTTCACGGATCCCAGGCCTGTCGTCATGTCATAGCCGACTCCAGCCTGGTACTGGGCCGTGCCCAATCCGTAGTTAACTTCTCCGGGCACGGAGTTATTGCCGACGGTGACATCGTTGAAGATACATGCACTGGCTGGCAGGGCGGAAGTTTTCGAGGCATTACAGCTTGATAGTGTTGAATTCTCCGTTGCAGCCAAGCGGTAGAGAACATAGTTAGCTTGTCCCTGGCGTGGGTTCGGATTCGTATTTGCCGTCTGCTGTTCGACCATGGCCATAATGCCTGCGAATGAAGGAGTGGCTGCTGATGTGCCGCTGATCAAATAAATGTAAAAATTGCCAGAGCTGTCGGGAACGCACGAACCCTCCAGGCAAACAATGTAAGCGTCGTGTCCGGCGGCTGTGAGGGCAACGTCGGGCAAATCACGGGCATTATCTTGCGGTATGCCGGTGACTCCGGATTGCCATGAAGGCTTCGCCGTGGAATAGATGCTGACTCCTCCGCCGCCGGCCCAAATGCCAGGGCTGGTGCAGGTTACACAGCTTTCATTCCATACATCCTCGGGAATATACGAGAGCACACTCTCGTTGTCAGTATTCGTAGTGCTCCAGTAAAGGCTATCGTCTCCATTTTCGTTGAACATCGTCCCGCCAACCGCAACGTTGAAATTCGTCGAAGCCAGAACGTTGACAGAAACCGGGCCGTCGGCCGTGGTTTCGGTGTCCGGGTCATCGCAGCCTTCCGCACCGCTGTCACCAGTGGAAACGAAATAGGTAATTCCTTGTGCGGCGGCTTGCTCAGCAAGGCCGGCTATCGCCTCCAGCCTCGGTGGCGAGAGCCTCGCACGAACCGTAACTCTCGGTCATGATCCCGTCTAGATTGTTTTCGATGATGTAAACCTCAGAGAGATCAACGCCATCGGCGGTGTTGGTGGAAGCGGAGACTACAAGGTCGGCCTGGGCGCCGGGAGCGACCGCGCCCGCCCAGGTTGTGTCCAGGGTCGCTTCGGCCTCTTCTCCACCACCCAAGTCGCCGGGATCAGGCCCGTTGAGCACAATCTCGAAATACCCGCAGCAACTGAATACATTGTCAGCAAAATTGCTGACGTCCTGGCCGCCGTTAAAAAGATTGCTGCGGCCGACGACGGCGATGTTCTGACTCGGAGCCGTTGACGGTGCTGGTAAACGCCGGACTGTTGTAGATCGTGGCGAAGTCATACGGCCCGAGCGCGTGGGTCCCGTCGCTGAAAGTAATTTCCGGTCGCTTTCCCTTGGGAAGTTTCGCAGCCACTGGCTTACCCGACATGTGCAGCATTGGCTTCTTCAGGAAGTTATGCAGAGTAAGCACTCCAGCCACCGCCGGCGTAAGTGCCGTAGGGATTTGCGGGTCGGTCGAATTGGCCCAGTGTTGTTCGCCGTTGACAATGTATTTATGAATTGAGGTGTGGAAAGCTTCCTGCACCTGGCTGGCCGAGCCGGAAAATTCCAGTACGGTGCGGCCCTTCGTAGGAGCCCCTAACTGAAAGCCGTGCGACTGCAGCCATCCCGTGATCACCTGTATGTCAGAGTCTGCCGGTCCGAACTGTTTGCCGAATTGCTCCGGCGTCAGCCACTTGTGGTAGTTGGGCGAGCGCTTATCCTGCTGGTCGTCGAGTAGTTTGCGCAGCGCCGATTCCTGTTGCGGACTGCGTTTGAGCACCAGCAACATGCGCTGCATGGGCAAGCTGGCGGGAGCCGTGCCCAGGTCGAATTCGGGCCGCGCCAGCGGATGCACATTTCCCTTTAACACCGTGAGTTGATGCTCGTCGATCGGCTGGGTTATGAGCGGAGTGGTGGACACGGTCGCAGCCGCGGGCGCAGCGACGCTAGCATCCTGCGCGGCGAGCGTCCCAGTCGCGAGGGTTAGGGTGAAGATTAAGACGATCAGGCAGAACAGCAGCTTTGGGGAAGACGACTTTCCTCGCATCACACTACCTCGGAGCCTGGGATGTGGCTACGCCCGCAGAGACCAACCGAGATAGGAGGAAGGGATGGGCTCGGTCGCTCTCGTCACGCAGAGGTTTCGATCCTGCGCGAGACAGACAAAGTACCCTAACTTTCCTTGGATTGCAACCGGTTTCCTTCGCAAAATCCCGAGACTGGTATAGCGCTTATTCGGGTATGGGTATGTGATAGAGCAAGATTGTCTTTCCTACTCGTGCCACTGGTTGATAGCGGTCGAGCCAGGAAAATGCGCCGGGCGGGTAGGTGCTATGGAAGACGTCGCCAAAACGCAAGGCGCGCAGGCTGATCGCAAACCATCCCGTAGCCGGCTGGAATGGCTGGGCAACGTCGAAGGCGGGCAAGCCCATTTTTGCCACGTCTGCGCTAGTCCAGAGCGCGAGCGTGACGCGGGACACCTGTCTCTGTTGCAACTCATGCGCGAGGGCGAAAAGATCCTGCCCGCAATCGAGATCGCAGCCGGCTACGAGAACTTTACTGGGATCTTTTCCCGCGAACTCGTTGAAGTATGCCAGGTAGTCGCCGCTGGCGCGTACCGTCGAAACGCATTGCCACAGCAGCAGCGCGACTAGGGCTGCGCGCCCAAACGCGCGACGCCTCCCGCGCAGATTCCCAGGCCAATTCCAAAGATCGGAGCAGCCGCGGCCCGCAACGATGGCGAACAGAGGAAAGACGACCAGCACGTGCCGCACTCCGTAGTTTATTTTCACAGGCATGGTCACCAGTAGAATGGCGGCGGCACACGCTGCGGGCGCAATTGCAGTCCAACGCCCCGAGACTGCCGCGCGTTTCAAGGAGAACAGACCCACTCCAGTCAGAATCAGAAACGGAATCGGCGTCTTTACGCCCATCCCTACCAAGAAGAAATACCACCATCCGCCTTGCTTAATTCTCCCGAAAAGATAAGCGGCGGGATGACTCTTTTCCATCACCCAAACTGTCGCGACTCCTTTAATGAGCGCCGGAGCTGGCACCCTGGGATTCGAGGCGATCAACTCCAAGCCGATTTTTCGGACAGCAGCGGGGAAGTGCTGCAGAGAAGGTGGGGAGGTAACTGAAAGCTGCATGCCTTCCCTCACGTGCCCAAACGCAAATCCATAAGCCGCCCACACGATCACAATCGCGATGGCCCCGCTGGCCGCAAGTCGGCTCGCGGACTGCCGACTAAGCAAGGGTTGCGACTTTTTTTGCCGCTGGGCGACAGCCCACTTCAGTACCAACATGCTCAGTGCCGCGGCCGGCAGAAAAAGGCAACTTGTGGCCTTCGCTGCCAAAGCCAGCCCGGTTGCCACGCCCATATTCGCCGCTGATCGCCACGTGCCTTTGTCTAGCCACGCGGCAACCGCCCAGCAAGCCAAAGCCTGTGTCGACGCGGCCACAATATCGGTATAGGCAATGCTTGCGAATGCCAGGACGATCGGCAACGTGGTAAAAAGAGCGACGCCAAGCACCGCCGCCAGATTTCCGCGCTCTTGCCGTGTCCAAAGAAAAACCACGGCACAGCCGAGCACGAGAAAAGGCAGAACGCCGATTCTCGCGAGCATAAGATTGTGCTGGTAATTCCCCGCGTTATTTAAAATCACATTTCCCAGCGCAGCTGCTGCTGGCTCCGACGCGAAAGAGGATTCAGCCGGCGGAAGCGTGGGAAAACGCGCCCCCGCCAGGTAAAGAGGGATACCGACCGCGATTCGTGCCAAGGGCGGGTGAAGAGGATCGACCGTATATGAGCCCTTATCGAGGAACTCAACCGCTGCGGCAATGTGGTATGGCTCATCAAACGCCTGCGCGGTATTCCCATAGCTGGCTACTACGCGCACGAGGGCGAGCAAAACAAACAGCGCGGCAAACACGAGGGGAGCAATAGCAGGGCGGTCAGCGTGGGCTACCATTTCGGGGAGACGCATGTCGGAGAGTTGATTCGCGATTGTACACCGAGTGGTCGTCAGCAGAGTGGGAGCGCCCACGCCTTCTAGGCGAGGAGGCCGACGGCGGCTAGTACTGGTATCTTCGGCCGCGGCGCAGCATCGGTTTCTCGTAGAACCGCCAGGAAAGCGCGGCCAGCACGATGGCTGTTCCCGACCCCACGGCGCCGCCAACGACGAAAGCAACTCCTGGGTGTAAGGGCAACAGAGTAGCCGCGATCCGACGGGCGGGTATATTCAGAGGAAAATGCAAAAGATAAACGCAATATGCCAAGGTACCGAGGCTCATGAGCAGGGGGTGGCAAAGGATGCTATGCCAAATACCTCGGGGCGAGCTGACGACAAGCAACAGGCAAATGGCGTAAAAGCAGCCCAGCCAAGTGTACCCGAAGGTGGTCATGGGCAAAGAGATCGAGGTGCTTCCGTATCCCTTATATGTCATGAACGCCACTCCCGCGAAAAAAATGCTGGCGGCGGCCCACAGCAACTTGCGGCGCGTGTAGAGTCGGCTCCAAAACTTGGGCCTGCGTACCAAGAACGCGGCTAAAAGCCCTAAACAGAGCGCGTCTGCCCGACAGGGCATCAGCACATAGCAAGCGAAATCCCCATGAGGCAGATTGTGCCTGACCACATATCGTATCAACGGCACTGAAAGAACGGTCGCAGCCAAGGCCCAGGGAAGGTATCTGTGCCGAATGTTCCGGATGAGCAGGGGAGTCGTTAGATAGAACTGCTCCTCTACGGCCAGCGACCAGGTTACGGTCGCCGCGGTCGGACCAAACCACCCAATGTGGACCATGAACAGATTCTGAATGAAGGCTAGATAGCCCCACCATGGAATCGCGAGTGGCGAGACAGCTCCGAGTGCGCGATGAATCCAAGCCAAAGGCAGGTGCCGCAACAGAAAGAACGACATCAAAGCGTAATACAGCGGCAGAATGCGATAGGCCCGTCGAGCATAAAAGGTTGTGTAATAACGAGGTGAGTCACGGGCGTCAAGCAGTATCCCCCCGATGAGAAACCCCGAAAGGACAAAGAACAGGTCTACTCCGCTCCAGGTCAGCTGTCCTAGCACGAGGAACTTCTGCAAAATGGGGGAGCTTGTTTGCAGGCCGAAGACGCCGTGCCGCAGCAGCACGAGCAGGATGGCGATGCCGCGAAGCCCGTCCAGTGCCGGGATGCGAACGGACGAACTAGGGGCGGGAAGCCTCGCCGGTGAGCAGAACGCGAGGCTGAGCGAGGGCGACTGTGCCTGAAGGGTAGCCACTTTTCAATGTGATACGGACAAGCTCGGCAATCAAGGCGATGAGTCTAGCACAGGACGCCGTGTGGATTTCCCGGTTGTTAAACCAATGCCCGAACGTAAATGCCGGCGGAGTCTCCACACGCTCGCGCTACCACCTATTCCTCAAACATGGGCACCTGCCGCTGATCTTCAGCCGCGCGTCTCTGGCGGCGGGCCGCGCCGATCACGGCCAGCACTGTGAGTGATTCCAGAGCGGTGCGGGGAACGAAAATGCGCTGGGTGTTGGCGCGCTGGTCCGGCGGATTGACGAGAAATCCTTCGGCAGTGGTTTGGGTCAGATCGGCCGGCATCAGGCCTTCCAGGATTTCGCTGTCTTTAAAACGCAGGCGCACCCAAAGTCCTTCCGAGCGCGGGCGGGAAGTGAAAGTTTTGCGGGTAAGGGATTCGGAGTCGCCGAACTCGCGCACGAAATAAACCCCCTTGATCTCCCGCAGATCAATGGCAATCACGGTGCCGGCGGTGTTGAGCAATTCAAGTTTGCCTTCCTGCACGAATTGGGCAGGCGCAACATATCCGGAGACGGAGTCCCGGTCCATCTTGCGGACGATCACTTTTTTGTGGGTAGAAGGCATTAAAAGCGGACCTTGGACCTCGGACCCTGGCTGGACATTTCGGCCAAGCAAAGACCGGACCTAGCTACTTTTGCGGAAAAATTAATGCGGGTTACCGACAAAGCCGAAAGCCAAGGGCTAAGGTCCGAAGCCCAAGGCCCGCCCTCCGATTCTCGCACTTTTTCGCGAAAAACTCCCGGAATACGCCTTGGCAGTAGCCAAATTGTAAACGTTGTGTTATTTTTTGTAGTTTGCTACAAGGATCACCCATTTATCTAACTACTTTGAATTAAGCCACTTGCGGAAACGGGCGGAAGCGGCTGCGAACTTGGGAGCCGGCCTGTGGAAATCTTGTGGAAAAGCCATTGCGCGCAGCCTCAGAACCAGCGATGAATGGCTGCATTCAGCGGGGTTGAGCGCCGCTCTAAACTGAATGGCTGACTACATTTACACCATGGAAATCCGGTTGACGCCGGATCAACTCAAAGGCGTCAGCCTGGTGCAAGACATTGCCCGCGCCGCCGGAATGAATCTTCTACCTCACCGGCGGCGCGATCCGCGACATTATCAGCGGATTTACCATCCGCGACCTGGATTTTACCGTTCAGGGCAATCCCCTCAAGCTGCAAAAAGAACTGGAGAAGGCCGGCGCTCAGGTTGCCGCCGTCGATGAAGACGCGCGGACGCTCTTTCTGGTGCTTCCCGGGCAATGTGCGCGCCGAAATCAGCATGGCCCGCACCGAGCGCTATCGAGAAGACGGGCAAGCCGCCGATCGTCTCCCCAGCGACCATTCACGAAGATCTGCGCCGCCGCGATTTCACCGTCAACGCCATGGCGCTGTCGCTGAATGAAGGTTCGCGCGGACTGCTGCTCGATCCGTTCAACGGCGTCGCCGATATTGAAGCCAAGCTGATCCGCGTTCTGCACAACTATTCGTTTCTGGAAGATCCTTCGCGGCTGATCCGCGCCACGCGCTTTGCCGCGCGCTTTCATTGGCCGATCGAAGAACGCACCCAGGCCCGCTACGACGCGGCCAAAGAAGGCAACTACATCGACCACATTCTGAAGACGTCCATCGGGCACGAAATCGCCGCGCTGGCCCATGAAGACGATCCGCTTGAATGTGGTCAGAATGCTGGAAAAAGAAGGCTGGCTGGAGGTTCTGCACCCGCATTGGAACACCGCCAAAGTGGACACCAATGGCCTCACCGCGCTGATGAAGACGCGCCAGCAGATGGTCGATCTCGGCTACGCGCCCGACGCCGGGCCGGCGGTGATGTATTTTCTGACCGCGCGCCTTTCCGAAAAAGATATTGCGGATATGCGGAAACAGATTCCGCGCAAGGATCTGGTCGAAGCCTGGCGCGATATCGAAGACCACGCCAAGGAACTGGCCAAGCGGCTGACGGGCAAAGAAGCCGCAACGCCTTCGCGCACCTGGCAATCTGCTTTCGGCGGCGCGGCCGGAGATGGTGCTGTTTCTGGCCGTCACCGCGCAAGCAGCAGGCGGTCGAGCAGAAGATCAAGAATTTCCTGACGAAGTGGCGGCAGATGCAGCAGAGGATTCCGCTGCCGGAAATGACGGAGCTGCTGATCACGCCGCAGCTGCCGGAGTATCCCAAGATCGCGAACGATGTTTTCATGCTGTTGCTCGACGGCAAGCTGCGCTCGCGCACCGAGACGCTGAAATTTCTGAAGCCGCTTCGCTCCGCCTCCGCCACCACCGCCGCCTCCGCCACGGCGCGGACGCGCCGCCAAAGCTGCGGCGGAAGCCCAGGCAGCCGCCGCCGCAGCGTCGAAGGCGCCGGAGATTGGAAAGGGAAAAGGCAAAGGCAAAGGTAAAGATAAGTCTGCGCCGGTTTCCGCTCCAGCGGTCGTCGCGGCCGCCGCAGCGCCAAAAGCAACGCTCCCGGCCAAAAAGCCGGAAGCAAAGGCACCAAAAAAAGAAGCCAAGCCAGTTAAGATGAAAGCGAAACCTGCAAAGTCGCAGGCTAAACCAGCGTCCAAACCTACTGCTAAGAAAACTCCGCCCAAAAAGGCAAAGGGCAAGACCAAGAAAAGGTAAACCCTGCGTCGGCGGCTCCTTCGTTTTCCGCTCGGGCCTCTCGTGTTTTGCTCCATTCTCGGCGCGAAATTTTCCTGATCAGCTGGGCTGAACCGGCCTATAATAGGCCTATGCGTGGCTGGCCCCTGGTCGCGACGTTGGCTCTCCTGCTCGCGGCAATCCCTGTTCTGGCCCAACGAGGCGGCGGACATGGCGGGGGTGGACACGGCGGATTTGGCGGCCACATGGGTGGCGGCAGCCACTTCGGTGGAATGAGTTTCGGCTCACGCGGCTTTGGTGGTTCCCACTCTCCGCGATCATTTTCTCGTCAAGCGTTTTCTCGTCAATCATTCGCTGGCCGCTCCTCATACTTGGGACGCGGGATTGCAGGCAATCGTTTTCGCGGTTCGCGCTCGCGCTTAAGCATTCGTACTCGTGGGAGGGGCTATCCCTGGGGTTACGCTGGTTTTTATGATCCGTATTGGTGGTGGGATTCCGGCTCTTCCTACGACCAGGATCAGGCGGATCAAATTGCCGAAGCCAACCAGATGAACGAAGAGAGCCTGCAAGAGCAGCAAATGCGTGACCAGGCCGATCAGGATCTCTATGCGCGCTCCGCGCCGCCACAGAGACAAAGTGCCGATGCACAGCCGGCCCCGATAATGCCGCCGACGGTCCTCGTGTTCCGCGATCAGCACAAGGAAGAAGTGCAAAACTACGCCATTGTCGGCTCGACGCTGTGGACGTTCTCGGCGCAGCGCACACAAAAAATCCCGCTCAGCGATCTTGATCTCGCCGCCACACAGAAAGCCAACGATGACCGCGGCGTTGACTTCCGCGTTCCCGATGCTTCCGTAGGACAATAACGCCCGCAAATCCTGTGCCTTTCATGTGGATAACTCCGGCTTCCCGTGCGGCCATTTCCCATTAGAATTGCGCCAACGTAAAATTAAATAAAGCCCATGTCCCAATTCGTCCACCTGCACCTGCATACCGACTACTCCATGCTCGACGGCGCCTGCGACGTGGAAAAGCTCTGCCAGCGCGCCAAAGAACTTGGCATGCCGGCCGTGGCCATGACCGACCACGGCAATATTTTTGGCGCAGTCCATTTCGTCAACGCCGCCAAGCATGCTGGCATCAAGCCCATTGTCGGCTGCGAACTTTACGTCTGCAAGAAGCACGACCACAACATCGAGCGCACGCCGCCCGAAGGCGATACCTACAACCATCTGCTCGTGCTGGCCGAAAACGAAGAAGGCTATCGCAATCTGGTCAAGATCACATCCGAGGCTTCGCTGCACGGCTTTTATTACAAGCCGCGCGTCAGCAAGAAATTTCTGGCTGAGCATTCACGCGGATTGATCGGTCTTTCCGGATGCCTGAAGGGCGAAGTCGCCGAACGCCTGACGGAAGGGAAGTACGAAGCCGCGCGCCAGGCCGCCGCAACCTTCAGCGACATTTTCGGTAAAGAGAATTTCTTTCTCGAAATCCAGAATCAGGGCCTGGCGCAGGAACATCGCATCATTCCCAATCTTTATCAGTTGGAAAAAGATTTGGGCCTGCCGCTGGTGGCCACCAATGACAGCCACTATCTTTGCGAGGACGACGCCCACGCCCAGGATGTAATGCTCTGCATTCAGACCGGCAAATCGATCAATGACACTGCGCGCATGAAGTTCGACGGTAATCAATTCTTCGTCAAGAGCTATGACGAGATGGCGCGCGTGTTCAAAGACTCGCCCGACGTTCTTTCCCGCACGCTGGGCATTGCTGAGCGTTGCAGCCTGCATCTGGAAAAAGTTGCGAATCCATTTCCTGAATTTGAAGTTCCTCCCGGTTTCACCATCGACAGCTATTTTGTTCATGTGACGCGCGAAGGCTTCGCTCGCCGCCTGGAAGCGTTGCGTCCGTTGAGCGCGCAAGGCAAGCTCAAACATTCCATCGCCGACTACGAGCAACGGCTGGAGCGGGAGCTGGGCATCATTCAGCAGATGAAGTTTCCCGGTTACTTCCTGATTGTCTGGGACTTCATCCGCTACGCGCGCGAACGCGATATTCCCGTAGGGCCAGGCCGCGGATCGGCCGCCGGATCGCTCGTTTCTTATGCCCTGGGAATCACCGACATCGACCCGCTCCAGCACGAGCTCCTCTTCGAGCGCTTCCTCAATCCCGAACGCGTCTCCATGCCCGATATCGATATCGATTTCTGCATGAACCGGCGCGGGGAAGTGATCCAGTACGTTACGCAGAAATACGGCCGCGACAACGTCGCGCAGATTATCACCTTCGGCACCATGGCCGCGAAAGCCGCAATCAAAGACGTGGGCCGCGCCATGGATATTCCTTATGCCGACGTGGACCGCATCGCCAAGATGGTGCCCACGCAGCTCAATATCACCATCGAACAGGCGATTGAAGATTCCCCGCAATTACGCGAAGCCATCGAGAAAGATGCGCAGATCCGCGAACTCATCGAGACTGCAAAAAAGCTGGAAGGCTTGGTGCGCAATTCCGGTGTACACGCGGCCGGCGTGGTAATCTCGCCGCGGCCGCTCACCGAACTGGTTCCTCTGCACAAGACCAAGAACGATGAAATCGTCACCGCCTTCGACATGGTTGCCATCGAAAAAATGGGCCTGCTGAAGATGGATTTTCTCGGCCTCACCACGCTCACCATCCTCACCGATGCTCTCAAGCTCATCGAGCAGACGCGGAGTCTGAAACTGAATCTCGACCAGATTCCGTTGGAGGACGAAAAGACGTATCGGGAAGTTTTCTATAAGGGCCTGACTTCCGGCGTCTTCCAGTTTGAATCGCACGGCATGAGAGATGTGCTGCGCAAATATCAGCCCAACTCGATTGAAGATCTCACCGCACTCAACGCGCTTTACCGCCCCGGCCCGATTCAGGGGGGAATGATTGAAGACTTCATCGATCGCAAGCATGGGCGCAAGAAGGTTGAATACGAACTGCCGGAGCTGAAAGAAATTCTGGAAGAGACGCTGGGCGTCATCGTCTATCAGGAACAGGTCATGCAGATCGCCAACCGCCTGGCGGGATACTCACTGGGCGAGGCGGATTTGTTGCGCCGCGCCATGGGCAAGAAAAAAGCCGAGGAGATGGCGCAGCAGCGCGAGCGATTTGTTCAGGGAGCCGCGCAGCAGAAATTTCCTCCTAAGAAAATCGAAAAGATTTTCGACCTGATGGCGCAGTTCGCGGGATACGGCTTCAATAAATCGCACTCCGCTGCTTACGCGCTTCTCGCGTATCACACCGCCTATCTCAAAACCCACTATCCGGTGGAATTCATGGCGGCTTTGCTGACTTCTGTCACCGGTTCCACCGACGACGTGGTCAAGTACATCAACGAATGCCGCGAGATGGGTATTGCGGTAGAAGCCCCGGACATCAATGTTTCCGATGCGAACTTCACTCCCCACGGGGAAGCCATCCGCTTTGGTTTGGCTGCGGTTAAGAATGTAGGCGGCAATGCCATTGAATCGATCGTGGCGGCGCGCAAAAAGCTGGGACGGTTCAAGTCCATTTTCGAATTCTGTGAAAACGTCGACCTGCGCCTGCTGAACAAGCGGGTAATGGAATCGCTCATCAAGAGCGGCGCCATGGATTCTCTGGGGCGCCGCGCGCAGTTGATGGAGGTTCTCGACCGCGCCATGGAGCGCGCGCAAAAAACCCAGCGCGACGCGGAATCCGGACAGCACGGCCTGTTTGGCGTCTTTGCGCAGGAAGAGACCGAAGCCCACAACGACAAACTGCCGAACATTCCCGACTGGGACGAGCACGCTCGCCTGGCGGCGGAAAAAGAAATTCTCGGTTTCTTCATCTCCGGCCACCCGCTGGAAAAATACAAAGACAAGCTTCAGGATCTGCAAGCGCTGAGTACGGTCGATCTCACCGCGATGAAAAATTCCACCGGCAAGGATGAAACCATTGCCACCGCCGGCATTATCACTAATCTTCGGGTGCAGAAATCCAAGCGCGGTGAATTCTACGCCCAGGCCGTTTTGGAAGACATGGCTGGCTCCGTCGATATGATCGTCTTTCCCGAGGCCTACAGGCGGCTCCAGGAAAAAGTAAAACTCGAGGTTCCGGTACTGGTGCGCGCCGGGGTTCGCATCGAAGAAGGTGCGAATCCGAAGATCACGGCCGCGGAGATTATGCCGCTTGAAGACGCCAAGGCGCCCTTGCCGCGTGCCATCCGCATCCGCGTGCCTTTGGAGAGTGCGGGCGAGAATACGGTCGACGATCTGCATTCCTTATTTCTCGATCGCAAGGGCGAGGCCAAGGTGTTGTTTGACGTGGAACGCCAGGGAGATTTCATGGTGGTGATGGAGGCGCAAGGCTATAATGTGATGCCGGATCGTAACTTCATCGCCCGGGTCGAACAGTTGTGCGGGCGCGGCAGCGTGCGCGTTATCAGTTAGCTCCAATATGGCATCGGCAAAAAATGCGCAGCAGGAACTCGAAGAGATCGAGCGGCAGGTAGCGGAACTCGAATCCTCGGCTGGCGACAATGAGGAGACCCGCCGTCAGTTAGTTCTGCTTCATGAACGTATCGATACGCTGAGGCTCGAAATGTCCGCGTCCCCCACCGCATGGCAGAAGACTGAACTGGCGCGCCATCCCCAGCGCCCGCAAACTCTTGACTACATCGAACGCCTGTTCACCGATTGGAGCGAAATCCACGGAGACCGCGGCTTCGGTGACGATCCCGCTATCATCTGCGGCATGGCGCGTTTTCATGGCGAAGAGGTACTGATTGTCGGCACTCAAAAGGGCCGCGACATGAAGCAGCGCGTTCACCGCAACTTTGGCACGCCCGCATCCTGAAGGCTACCGCAAGGCCATCCGCATCATGAAATTTGCGGAAAAATTCAAGCGGCCGATTCTTACTTTGGTCGATACGGATGGCGCTTATCCCGGTATTCACGCCGAAGAACGTGGCCAGGCCGAAGCCATTGCTCACAGCCTGCGCGAAATGGCGCGCCTTGAAGTTCCGATCGTCGCCACCGTAATTGGTGTGGGTGGCAGCGGCGGGGCACTCGCCATCGCTGTCGCCGACCGGGTGCTGATGATGGAAAACTCCATCTATTCCGTGATTTCGCCCGAAGGCTGCGCCGCCATCATGTGGCGCGACGCTACAAAAAAAGAATTGGCAGCCGAGGCTATGCGCATCACGGCTACTGACCTGAACGAGCTCGATGTCATCGACGACATCGTCCCCGAGCCCGAAGGTGGAGCACATCGAGACTATGATGCGGCCGCCGCGCTGCTCGATGTCAGCCTGCAAAAGCATCTCAGTGAAGTCAAAAAGATCCCGCCACAGGAATTGGTCGGGTCACGATATAACAAGTTCCGCAACATGGCGCAGTTCTTCACCATCGAGCCCTGATTACTCGCCTCGTCAGACAATTTCCCCTGCTCTTTCCCGTTTCCCAAAGAGGTTCACTCTTCGCGCCCGGCGCGCATTTTGGCGGACAGTCCGAGTCCAGCGGACGTATAATAGAGGGTTACTTACTCTCCAGAAAAACAATTTTGCAGCCTCTGGGCGGCGCGCAATCCGCCCGTGACCTAAAGGAAGGTGTTGGGATGGCTACTACCGATGTGGTGCCCCAGGAATCTGGCGGCCGACTGGGGCGCACGCGTGTCGTCAACGACATGAGTATTCAAGTTGCAACCGTGAACGGTTCCGGCTCGCAAAGTTCCAACACGGTTCTGCTGCGCAGCATTTTTCAAATGGGTGTTCCCGTCTCCGGCAAGAACATGTTCCCCTCGAACATCGCCGGCCTGCCCACTTGGTACACGATTCGCGCCAACAAAAACGGTTATATCGGCCGCAAAAAGGAAATCGATTTCCTGGTCGCAATGAACCCGGAAACCGCGCAGGAAGATACCATGTCGCTGGCGGCGGGCGCATCCGTTCTTTACGACGAACCGCTGGCCCTGCACAAGTTGCGCGATGATTTGCTTTTTTATTCCGTTCCCTACGACAAGATCGTCGCCGCGGTCTGCCCGGAAGCCAAGCTGCGCAAGCTGGTCAAGAATATGGTTTACGTCGGCGTGGTCGCGCAGTTGCTGACCATCGACATGGGAGAAGTGGAGAAGGCCATCCGCAAGCAGTTTGCCAGGAAAGTCAAAGCCGCAAATCTCAATCTGGCCGCGGCGCAGGCTGGCTTCGATTACGCCAAGGCCAACCTGAACAAACTCGGCGTGTTCTATATCGAGCGCATGGATAAGACCGCGGGCAAGATCATCATCGACGGCAACTCCGCCGCCGCGCTGGGCTGCATGTTTGCCGGCTGTACGGTTGTAACGTGGTATCCGATCACGCCGTCGTCTTCGCTGGTTGAAACGATGATCGAATATATGAAGGAATACCGCATCGGTCCTGACGGCAAGGCGACCTTCGCCATCGTGCAGGCTGAAGACGAACTCGCAGCCATCGGCATGGTGATCGGCGCCGGCTGGGCAGGCGCCCGCAGCATGACGGCAACTGCGGGACCCGGCATTTCGCTCATGTCTGAGTTCGCCGGCCTCGCTTATTATTCCGAAATTCCCGGCGTCATCTGGGACATTCAGCGCGTCGGCCCTTCCACCGGCCTGCCCACGCGAACCTCGCAGGGCGATATTCTTTCCACTGCATTTCTTTCTCACGGCGATACTAAAAACATTCTGCTGATTCCGAGTTCGGTCTCGGAATGTTTCACCATGGCGCAGGAGGCGTTCAATCTCGCCGAGCAGTTTCAGACGCTGGTCTTCGTCATGTCCGATCTCGATCTGGGCATGAACAACTGGATGTCCGATCCTTTTGAATATCCCACCACGCCGATCAAGCGCGGCAAAGTGCTTTCCAAAGAGGACCTCGATCGGTTGGGCAGCTTCGAGCGCTACAAAGATATCGATGGTGACGGCGTCGGTTATCGCACGCTGCCCGGAACCGAGCATCCGGCCGCCTCTTATTTCACTCGCGGCAGCGGGCACAACGAGAAGGCGGGATATAGCGAGCGACCCGACGACTACTCGAACAACATGGAGCGCCTGAATCGCAAGTTTGAGACCGCGCGTTCCTTCGTTCCGCGCCCCGAGATCACGAAAGGCGACAACGCGCGCATTGGCATCCTCGGCTTACGGCACCTCGCACTGGGCCATTACCGAAAGCCGCGATCAACTGCGCGACGAATATCACATTGAAACCGATTACCTGCGCCTGCGCGCTTATCCTTTCACGCGCGAGGTTCACGACTTCATTGAGAATCACGAACGCATTTATATCGTCGAGCAGAATCGCGACGCGCAAATGCTCAGCCTGCTCAAACTCGATCTGAAACCCGAACTTATTACGCGCCTGCGTAGCCTGGCTCATCTCAACGGCTTGCCGCTCGATGCGCGCTCCGTTACCGACGAACTCAGCAGCATGGAGGGCAAATAACATGGCCACCACACCCACAGCCGAACCGCCTTCAGCGCCCGCGCCAAAGACCAATCGCATCGGCCTCAGCGTCCTCGAATACAAGGGCGGGAAGACCACGCTCTGCGCCGGTTGCGGCCACAACGCCATCTCCGAGCGCATCATCGAAGCCATGTATGAGATGGGCGTGCAGCCCGAGCGCGTCATCAAGATGAGCGGTATCGGCTGCTCCTCGAAGAGTCCCGCCTACTTCATGAACCGCGCGCACAGTTTCAATACCGTTCATGGACGCATGCCTTCTGTGGCAGAAGGCGCCATGCTGGCCAATCAACACTTGCTGGCGCTCGGCGTCAGCGGCGACGGCGACACCGCTTCCATCGGCATCGGCCAGTTCGTGCATCTCATGCGCCGCAATCTGCCGATCATCTACATCATCGAAGACAACGGAGTTTACGGTCTCACCAAAGGACAATTCTCCGCGACCGCCGATCTCGGCTCCAAGCTGAAGTCTGGCGTGCTCAACGATCTTCCCCCCATCGATACCTGCGCGCTGGCCATTCAGCTGGGCGCAACTTTTGTCGGACGTTCTTTCTCGGGAGACAAGCGCCAGTTGCTTGCCATGCTCAAGGCCGCCATTGTGCATAAAGGCACGGTGATGCTCGACGTGGTTTCCCCCTGCGTTACCTTCAACGATCACGAAGGCTCGACCAAGTCGTACAAATATGTGAAGGATCACGAAGAGATGTTGCAGGAAGTCAGCTTCGTGCCTCACTTCCAGGAAATCGACGTGGAATACGATCCCGGAACCACGGTTGCGGTGACCATGCATGACGGCTCGCATCTGCAACTACGGAAGCTGGAAGAAGATTACGACCCCACCGACCGCATTCACGCCATCACGCGACTGACCGAAGCTCACGATAAGGGCGAAGTTCTGACCGGAGTGTTTTACGTGAATACGAAGGCGCCCAGCTTTCTCGATATGTTGAACCTGGTTGACCAGCCGTTAGCCACGCTGCCGGAATCGCTTACGCGGCCGGGCAGGGAAGCGCTGGAAGCCGCGATGGAAGAACTGCGCTAGATATTGCGGTTGCAGCTTTCAGCATCAAAGCAAACTGAAATTCAAGGCAGAGCGGTGCGCAAAGCAGGTCCCTCCACCGCGCTTCGCTCCGGTCAAGATGACAATGCCTGTTCAACGAGGCTGTGATCCGTCCGCCTGACCTGGTAGCAACGCACTTCCCGACCCGTAGTAATCTGCGAGCGCTCGCCGTTCATCCGCAGTCAGAAGCCCTGCAACCGTCCGCATGGGCATGTTCACATCGTTTGCTCTTGCTCCCACAGCAAAAGCTTGCAGTTGGGCAAAGATGTAATCGGAATTCTGGGTTGTGAGAGAAGGCGCTCCCGTTCGGTAAGCGACTGGCCCGTGGCACGCCTGGCAAGGCGGAATGCCACGTAGTCCGTCGCCTGACTTTATGAGCCGCGCTGCTTCTGTGATCTCTGCCGATTCAGGAAGCTTCTGCGGAAAGCTGCGATCGTCTTGCGGGTCGGGATAGGCGGGAAACATCGAGTAATAAGCGGCCAGGTCGGCATAATCGCGCCCGTTAAGCGACGCCGCAATTGGCTCCATCACCAGCGAAGATCTTTTGCGATCCCTGAAATCCTCCATTTGCTTCCAAATGGCGAATTTGTCCATGGCGGCCAGATTTGGGGTGATGGGCGACTGGCTGAATCCCTCCACGCCGTGGCAATGCTCGCACCGCTTCGCCAGCAGCAGTCCGCGTAGCTCATTACCGGCGGAAACGGTTTTCAAAGTCTGGTCGGTCCAGGAAACATTCGAGGGAATGTGGCTTGGCTGGTTGGCTTGCATCCGTTGCAACAGTGCATTGGCGGCGAGTGCCGCAAAGAGCGAAGCGGCAATTGCGGCCAGAGAACGCCACCGAACTTGTTTGCCCGGAGGATTAACGCGCGGCACAGCGCCCTCCTTCTTCAGCTTCTGTCAGCGGGAATTGATCGCGTGGCACAACCACCAGACGCGAACGCATGGCATAGTGTCCGGCGCCGCAAAATTCGTGGCAGGGCATGTCATATTCACCCGGCCGGGTGAACTCCATAGACGCATCGGAAACCGCGCCTGGCACGGCTGTCACTTTGTAGTTCGTGCCTGTCACCGCCAGAACGTGAACCGCATCGGCGCTGGTAATGCGCAAGTGCACCTGAACGCCCGCCGGAACCACCACGCAGTGGGGAATAAAAAAGTACTGTTCCGCCAGCATCCGTAGCGTGAGGGAACCGTCGGCGTCCTGCTTTACCCCCAGGTTGCCTTCAACGAATTCCCCGGAAAGGTGCAGGGTAAGAGGATCGATGCGATTGTGGCCCTGCAGCGAGCGTAACAAAGGAACATCGATTTCCTGATAACGCGTGCTCACAATTGACAGCACGATCAAAATCACGGCCGCAAAAAATCCCACCTGATGTACCCGCCGCGGCATTGCGTTACTCTTTGTCCCTTCTGAAACCGAGCATGTTCACGCCCTTTTGCGCTCGCGTGGAGCGCGGCCCTCTTCGGGTTCGCCCGTGTGTTCGGGATTTCCCCCCGGTTCGGGAAAGTCGGAATCTGCGTCTTTAATGGCCGGGTCTTGATCGCGATGCCCCAACTGTCCTTCCAGTCCGGCATTGCCCGGCGCATCCTGAAGCATGTCCTCGGTGGCGCCCTTCGATTCGTCCTGATCGGGTTTGCGCTCAGTCATGATTGTCCTTATGATTCAGCAAGAAGTTTGTGGCGGAGAATCCGCGCGAGAATCAAAGTTGTCTACAGTTGCGGCTGTCGCTTCTCAAGCATTTTCACAGAAAACCGATGTAAAGTTAGTCGCGATACATTTCATCAGGAGCCGTATGAAGAAGCTAATCTTTATTCCAATTGCATGTCTGTTATTCGCATCTCTGGCTTGGGGCAGGGAATCAACTTCGCCCAGGTTGCTGCAGGTAAAGCTAAAAGCGCACCATGCCACGCGCCATCATGCTCACAAGGCTACCAGGCATCATGCGCCAAAGCACCACCATACAGCCTAGGAGATTCAGATTCGATCGGGCTCGCGCCCCGATCACTGCCCCGGCCTGACGGTCGCAGAAACTCCCAACTTGCGCAGCCGTTCTCGCGCCTGCAACGCCTCCGGCGAGTGCGGATAGCGCTGAATCAGGTGCCGTAGTTCTGTGACTCCACTGTCCTGCTGCCCCAGTTCGATTAAAGAGAATCCCTTTTTCAGCTGCGCCGAAGCCGCTTTGTTGCCGCTGGGGAAATTCTGCAAGACCTGATCGTAACTCTGCGCCGCGGCTTGGTAGTTGCCTTGCCGGAACTGGATTTCTCCCATGTAGTAATAGCAATTTCCTGCCAGGTCGGTATTGGGATAGAACTTGAGATACTCGGAAAATTCCTGCGACGCCAGATCGTTGTTGCCCCCGTTGTAGTCGCGCAGGGCGTTGGCGTAAAGAACATCCGGCGGCGGAGCATCCTTCAGCGCCTGCGCTGCTGCCTGCTGCTGCGCCTGGCTTGCGGCTAAGCTCTGCTGCGCCGCCTGCATATCTTCCAGTTGTTTGCTCACCTTCGCCAGCCGCACCTTCAGTTCGTCCAGCGTATCGTTCAGCGCCTGGATCTGCCCGGAAACCTGATCCACCTTGCCCGATGCATCCCCTTGCTGTTTCTCCAGCGTGGTCTGCAAATTTCCGATCGCAGTGGAGATCTTATTGACCGCGTCGGTATCCTGCTCGACCAGATTGTTCATAACTCCCATGCGCTCATCGAAACTGCGCTGCATGGCCGTCATTTGCTCCTGCAGTTGCTGCACCTGCGTCTGCAACTGCACCATCTCTTTGCTGACGCCCCAGGCCGGCGCCGCCGCCAGCCAAAGCATTGCCAGCAAACCGAGAAGAGCGGGAACGCGTTGTAGTTTCATTGGATTGTCCTGCACCCTTAGTTTAGATGCTTTGAGTATCCCACAGGCTGACGCGTTTTGGTGCCGGGAAAGAACTGGCAGGAACTAGAAGGTTAATCCGCTTCAGCCGCATACCTCTACTGTCGGCACACTTACGCCGCTCGACGGGCCGCTTGCCACGCCTCGCCACTTTCAGGAACAAAAAATTAGAGACGGCGGGCCAGCCGCCGTCTCCCAAGGTTCAGCTTACTTCTGATAGACAAAATGGGCGCGCCGGTTTTGCTGCCAGCAGGCCTCATTGTCTTCGGTGCAGAACGGTTTTTCTTTGCCGTAGCTGATGGTCTTGATGCGGCTGGCGCTGATTCCCAGCGTGGTCAACGCGTTTTTCACCGAGGAGGCGCGCTGGTCACCGAGAGCCAGATTGTATTCGGTCGAGCCGCGGTCGTCACAGTGCCCCTCAATGGTGAAGTTAACATTGGGATGCTGCGACAGAAATTGCGCGTCGGCTTGCAGGTCGGCCTGCTGGTCGGCGCGAACATCCGACTTGTCGTAATCAAAGTAAATGTCTTTGATGTTCTGCGAGAACAAGTCTTCATCCGTCGGCGAAGGCGTTGGCGGCGGTGGAGGCGGCGCCTGAGTTACGGTGAGCCGCGCCGTGGCTTCTTGCGTTCCCCCCGCTCCCTTAGCGGTCAAGTGATACGTGGTGGACTGCGAAGGAGACACCGATTGCGTCCCATTGCCCTGGACCGCGCCAATGCCATCGATGGAAACATCTGTGGCATTAGTGGTCTGCCACGACAGAGTGGCCGATTGTCCCGGCTGAATGGTATCGGGGCTGACGGAAATGGACGCCGTCGGCGACGGGGGCGGCGGCGGCGGTGGTGGCGGTGGTGGAGCTGTTTTCTTGTGGCAGGCGCCCAGCATCATGACGGCGCCCAAGGCGGCGACGAGTGCGAACCACTTCATGCGTTGCTGCATCACTGTGATCCTCCCGCGGACCCCGAATAGCTGCCTCGAGGCCAGACGAAGTGCTATTTATTTAAAACTCCAATTGGGCTGCGTATTACGGCCGGTAAAAGTTAACTGCCGCACTTTTGTTCCATCAGCCAGCATCATCCAGATCTCTTCTTTTCCCGAACGGCTCGATTGAAATACGATGTGCCGCCCATCGGGTGACCAGGATGGGAAATCGTTGCGTCCGCCATCATGGGTCATCTGCACCCATTGCTTGCTGGCGATGTCCATCAAATAAATATCGGAGGCTCCGGGTTCGCCGGGTCCATACCTCCGCACCCAGGCGAAAGAAAGAAACTGCCCGTTAGGATCCCATGCCGGAGAAACCGCATACCCCTGATCGGTCAGGCGCTGCTGGTTGGTGCCGTCCGCTTCCATCGTATAAATCTGCGGCAGGCCGGTCTGTCCGCTGACGTATGCGATCTGCGCGTCCGTCTTGCGGTTCCATACCGGCGAAACGTCCGGGCCTTTGTTGGCCGTCATGCGGTGTAGATTGCCGCCGGAAGCATCGGAAATGTAGATTTGCGGCGACCCGCTGCGCGATGAGGAGAAAGCGATCTTGCTTCCGTCCGCCGACCACGCCGGCGAAAGATTGGTGCCGCTGAAGCGGGGAAAGCTCACCATGCGGTTGAGATCGAGCGAGTACATCATAATCTCCCAACCCGATTTGGTCAGCGAACTAAAGGCGAGGCGCGAACCGTCGGGAGAAACCCGCGGCGACAGCGATATCGATCCCAGGTGCGTAATCTGGCGTTGGTTCGAGCCATCGTAATCCATGACCCAGATTTCTTTGTGCCCGGTGCGATCGCTGACGAAATAAATCTTGCTCTCGGCGATGCCCGGGATACCTCCGCCCAGGCGGTAAATAATTTCGTCGGCGAACTTGTGCGCGATCAGGCGGGTCGCATCCTCGGTCGCCACATCCGTGTATTGCTTGCCAAGGACTTCCGGGTTCGCCGTGTTCTTCAGGTCATAGACCCAGCCCTGCACCGTGACTTTACCCGCTGCTACGCCCAGGTTGCCGAAAGCCAGCATGGCTGCATTCGGCGGAGGCGAACTCCACGCCGCGGCATTGACCTCCGATGTTTGCCCCGGAACCTGCAACGGATAGAAACTTTTCGACACCAACTCCACAACCCCGGAGTTGTCGAGATCGTTCCACAACGTGTCGTTGAAGGTGCTCAGCAGGTGCGCGGCTTGCGGATCGCTGCCGCTGGGTTTGAAATCGGGAACCGCAAGACGCACCTTTTCCACGCCCAGGCCGGTCCCGGTCTTAATCCAATCTTGCGCGAAAACAGCGGGGACGAGGACTACGCAACAGACTGCGAGCAGGAGAAAACATCCTCGAAAAAAAGACGCGTTAGGTCTTGGGAGTTGATCCATCCTGGAGTGGCAGAAACGTTCCGTCAACAATAGTATCGTATCCCGATATGAATTTCTAGCCAAGTTTTTATTCCTTATCGCTGCTGCTGGAGCATGAACTTCCGTTACTTAAGCGAACGCCAGCGCACAAAGCGTGTGAAGAATAGCGGCTAAATCCGCTCTATTTAAACCTACGATGCATTGTGCGCTCTCCGGGAGGCGCAAAGTTACTTCAGAATCCATTCCCGGTTACCCACTTAGGTACCCGTCTGCCGGGTGGTTCATTTCTTGTAGTCGAACCAAAATTCCACGGAAACTTTATTGCCGCTATAGCCTTGTGGCAGCGATCCAAAAGTATCAATGCGCTGAATGGCGCGAACGGCCGAAATGTCGAGCGAAGGCACGCCGCTGGATTGTTCGACCTGCACGTTAAACGGATGGCCGTCGCGCGCGATGTCGAAGGTGATGTAAACCCGCTGCGCCGCCGTGATGCTCGGGTCAATTTCATACTTCAGCCAGTTTTCCGAAACCTTCTGCTGCACAACTTTCACGTACCACGCATACAGCGTGCCAAAATCGCCTCCGCCGCCGGTAAAACCGAAGCCGCCTTTCGCCCCCGCCACGCTAAATGCGCCATAGGGGCCGCTCACCGGTCCGCCTTCGCCAAACGCCACCTGATTCGTCTCTTCTTCGGGCGGCGGCGGAGTCTTTTCGTTCGTGGCCGTTACCTGCTTCTTGGGTTTGACCTTGGTATTCTTGCCCTGGATGGGAATCGCGTCCGGTTCTTTTACTTCTTGCGGCTTGGGCTCCGATTTAGTCAGGCCTTTGGATTCATTGGCGAGAACGTTCTGCTTGGGCGCCGGCGCCACCGTCAGGGGAATGCTGCTTACTAATGTCGCGCCTATGGCTTCGCCTCCGCCGCCCGCGCCCCACCCCGAGCCGTTGGGCGCGGAAAGAATTGCCGAACCCACCAGCAACGCCGCTGTGACGCCCACGTGCAGCGCCACGGACCAAATCAGCGGCCGTCCCCAGCGGTCGTGCTCAAAAAAGATTTCAGCGTTTGCCTGCATTTTGTTCCAGCGGCTGGGTCACGATGCTCACATTGGTAATGCCCGATTGTTTGACTGCATCCATCACCGTGGCAAATGCTCCGAAGGGAACATTCTCGTCGGCGCGCACGAAAATAAATTGATTGCGCGGATCGCGAATCTTCTGCCGCAGCTTGCTCCCAATCTCATTTATATTGATCGCCTGGTTGCCCAAAAAGACTCGCTGGTCCTTGGTGATCGTAATCACCTCACGCTCTTCCGTGATTTCCTTGACCGTGCGGGTTTTCGGCACGTTCACGTCGATTCCCGATTGCAGCACCGGCGCCGTCACCATAAAAATAATCAGCAGCACCAGCACCACGTCCACCAGCGGAGTGATGTTGATATCGGCGAGAGCGGTTTGTGTGCGCCCGTTAGAGGTAGTGAAGGCCATCAGCGCCTCGCTTCAGCCGTCGCGCGGGATGCGGGTTGTACCTCGCTCTGCTCGACGGCGTTCAGAAATTCGAGGGCGAAATCGTCACCCCGGGCGGCAAACTCCCGAATCGAACTGCCGATCAGGTTATAAGCGATGACCGCGGGAATGGCCGCAGCCAGGCCGGCCGCGGTAGTGATCAACGCTTCGGAAATACCCGGAGCCACTGCGCGCAACGTGGCCGCACCCGCCGTGCCCAATCCGTGAAAAGCGTCAATGATGCCCCACACCGTTCCGAATAAACCGATAAATGGCGTCACCGCGGCAGTAATCGCCAGCCATGGCATGTTGCGTTCCATGCGCGTAATTTCTTCCGACGCGCCAATCTGCATGCCCCGTTGCACGGCCAGCGGGTTCCGCAACATTCCACTCCCCGCCACTTGCCGCTTGTATTCTTCATAGCCGCCTTCAAACACTCCCACCAGCGGGCTGGGACGGAACTGGTCCGCAACCGCGCCAATATCCTGCAGTCGCTGCGCCTTGCGGAAGGCGCGCATAAAACGCCCGCTCTGCACGCGGGCGCGCCGCACCAGACTCCATTTAGTCAGGATAATGGCCCAGGAAATCAGGCTGAAGGCCAGCAGGATAACCAGTACCAGTTTCGCCACCAGGCCGGTGTTGGAAAGCATGTCGACAATTTCGCCGCCGACGAATAGAGCGGGCAAAGGGAAAATTTGCATCATGTTTTGGGAGAACGCCTGCTCCAATTATAGATGAGCACGGCGCGTTGCCCTACGGAACGTATCCCTTGTGTCAATGAAATTTTTCTCACGCTATACCTCTGCCGGAAAGATTGCATCCAAAGCGTGCTTAAGTTTCACCCGGGCCATCCGCGGACAACACCGTCACTCCGCAAGATTCCGGGCACAGCAAGCGAAGAATTATCCTGAGGAGGAAATTCAATGGCGCAATACGGAATGTTGCGGGATTACCGTTTTTCCGAAGCTACGGAAGATGATATTCGGGGCTCCAAGCTCTATGGCCTGAACGACGAAAAATTGGGCAAGATCGATGACGTGATCTTTAACTACGCCGATGGCACCATCCGCTATGCCGTCGTCGATACCGGCGGATGGCTCAGCACCAAAAAATTCATTGTTCCCGCTGAGCACATCCGTACCTCTTCCAAACACGAGGGTGACTTTTCCGTGGACCTGAGTAAGCAGCAGATCGAGGCCCTGCCGCCCTACAAGGAATCCGACTTGGAATCCGATCAGCAATGGTCCGACTACGAGGGCCGCTACCGTGCAAAATGGGAGGCCGACCCGGTCATGCACCGGGCTGGGACCGACCGCAATATCACACCAACGACGCAACAGATGACCGGCAACCTGTCTTCAGAACGCGCCGAGGATCGAGCTGCGGGATTGCCGCCGCGATCCGCCCCAATTCCGGCCGAGACCGCAGCCGAAGAGACAGCTGACGTCGCCGCGGCCGATGCCCCCACAGGGCGCATCGTGCGGGCTGGTTTCGATACCGTGGTCATCAGCAACAGCGCCGCCGGAATCGGCGGCCGCTGGGACACGTTCCAAAGCCGCCTCCGCGAGCGCCGCAAAGAAGCCGCCGGCACCGGCACCGCCGAAATTGCGGACATGGAAAGCACGGACACGTTTAGAAAGGCAGTTTAAATCTAATACAAAAATCGAATTGTGGGGCCTGAGAGTTCTTCAGCAGCGCTGCGACAATCAGGCCCTTTGTTTTCCCAACGTGATCTTCACCGTGAATCTCAATCCGATTTCACCGCTTCTTTCATGCTATGCTGCGCTCAACTCGCCGCGCATTGGGCGGCGATGCTGACAGAAAACTTCCTCCCAGGACGGCTTGTGCTGCTCGAGTTGCGGCTGGAAAATTACGCAGTTATAGATAACGTAGCAGTCGAGTTCGCTCCCGGCTTGAATCTGCTCACCGGCGAGACGGGCGCGGGAAAATCCATTCTTATCGACGCCCTTGCCCTGCTGCTGGGCGACAAAGCTTCCAGCGACGTGATTCGCAGTGGCGCGGAACGCGCAGTGATCTCCGCCGTATTTGAATGTGACGGTCCGGCCGCCATCACACTGAAAAAAGTCCTTGCCGATAATGGCCTGGATGAAGATGAATCCGAAGACGGCTCTCTCATCCTGCGTCGCGAAATCGCCGCCGCCGGCAAGGGACGCGTCTTCATCAACAATCAACCGGCAACCGTCGCCGTCCTGCGCCAACTGGCTCCGCCGCTCGCCACCATCCACGCGCAGAACGAGTCTCTGTTGTCCTTTGACGCGGCCGCGCGTCTGGCCTTGCTCGATTCTTTCGCCGGCAGCGAACTGGAGGCTGTAGCCACAGCTTTCGCCGCTTGGAAGCAAACCCGCGCCCGCATCGAAGATCTTGAACGCGGCGAGCAGGATCGCCTGCGCCTGGTCGACCTCTGGATCTTCCAGAAGCGCGAAATCGAAGAAGCCAGGCTGCGCTCCGCTCAAGATGAGGAACTGGAAACGGAAAAGCGCGTCCTCGCCAACGCGGAAAAAATCTACAACGCTGCGATCAACGCCTTCGATCTGCTCTACGAAGGCAACGGTTCGACGACTTCCTCGCTGCGTGCGGCGCAAAAGCAAGTCGAGGAACTCGCCCGCTACGAGCCCAAATTTCAGGAATCTCTCGCCGCACTCGAAACTGCCCGCATCAGCGTAGAAGATGTTGGCGCAACTCTGCGCGATTACGCCGGCGGAATTCATGCCTCGCCCGAGCACCTTGCCGAGGTCGAAGACCGCCTCGCGCTGCTTGATCGGCTGAAGCGCAAGTATGGTCCCACCCTCGATGATGTGATCGTCTTCGGTGCCGACGTCGCCCGCAAGCTTTCCGAAGTCGAGAACAAAGACGAAATCCTTGGCCAACTGTGCACCGAGCTGGCTCAATCTGCCGCCAAATATCTGCGCGAAGCTCGCGCCCTGGCGAAGAAGCGAGCCGAAGCCGCCCGCAAACTGGAAAAGCTGGTCGAAGCCGAGATCAACGACCTGGCCATGAAGTCCGTCTTCCGCATCGAGATCACCACCTCCGAGGAAGAAGGGAATTGGACCGCCTCCGGCATCGACCAGGTCCTCTATATGCTCTCCACCAACCCGGGCGAGCCCCTGCGCCGCCTCGAACACGTCGCCTCGGGCGGCGAACTCTCCCGCGTCATGCTGGCACTGAAAGTCAGCGTGGAATCGGGAAAAAAAAATGTGGCGCGGGCGCCCTCGCCCGCGAAAGCCGGTGCCAGCCGAATTGTCAATCAGCGCACCCTGGTCTTCGACGAAATCGATACCGGCATCGGAGGCCGCGCCGCTGAAGCCGTCGGCAAGAAGCTAAAAGCCTTGGCACGCCACAATCAGGTGCTCTGCGTCACCCACCTTCCCCAAATCGCAACTTTCGCCGACCACCACTATGTCATCGAGAAAAAGCAATCCTCCGGCCGCACCCGCACCGGCATCCGCCAAATTACCGGAAACGAACGCACGGAAGAAGTTGCCCGCATGTTAAGCGGCGCAAAGCTAACCGACACCTCCCGCAAGCACGCTGAGCAGATGATCAAAGCGAACGGTTAGTCCTTCGACTTGCCTTAGGCCACCACGGCTTGACTTAGCTAAGAAAAGTTAGCTAACATGTGGCATGGAAACGATCACCATCCACAAGGCGAAGACTCAGCTTTCTCGCCTCATAGAGAAAGCCTGCCAGGGCGAGGAAGTTATCATTGCGCGAGGAAAAACCCCCGTTGTGCGACTGGTGGCTATCCAAGCCAAAACGGGTAATCGAAAGCCCGGTGCCTGGAAAGGGAAAATTGAGATCGGTCCCGAGTTTTTTGAGCCCCTGCCTGAGGAAGAACTGAAGTTCTGGAAATGAAACCGTATGCGGTTCTTACTCGACACGCATACGCTCGTGTGGTGGATGAGCGGCGATGCCAGACTCTCACGAGCCGCTTATGCGGTCATCAGGCTGGAACATAATTCCTCGTTGGTAAGCGCAGCCTCAGCGTGGGAAATTGCCACGAAGGTTCGACTGGGCAGGCTTCCCGCAGCCGCGGACCTGGTACAAAATTTCGTGACAGACTTGTGGCGAGAACGAATCGAAACTCTACCAGTTACCGCAGAACACGGAATTCGGGCTGGTTTGCTGCCCGGTCCGCACCAGGATCCTTTTGACCGAATGCTGATCGCCCAAGCTTTGTCCGAGAATATTCCGATTGTCAGTAACGACAGGGCTTTCGACATTTACGGTGTGCACAGAATCTGGTAGCAGCGATACTCTGCTCCATTCACGTGACAAAGTTCACCATTCGCTGCTAATTCCCACACTTTCAGCGTCTTACATTGACCGGCAATGGCAGCTTCCGATAACCTAACAAGCAGCGAGACAATGGGATTCGTGTACCCTTGGGGCACGAGTTCTCATCGAAGAATGAAGGAGCAAAAAGCAAACGTGCCAACCAGCGCAACTGGCAGCAACGGAAAAACCTTACTACTCCTCAAGCCTCGCGGCTTCTGCGCCGGTGTAGTGCGCGCCATCGATGTCGTCCGCATCGCTCTCGAAGCCTTCGGCCCGCCCATTTACGTCCGCAAAGAAATCGTTCACAACAGCTTTGTGGTCGACGAACTGCGCGGCAAAGGCGCCATCTTCGTCGATAGCGAAGAGGAAGTTCCCAACGGCGAGCGCGTCATCTACAGCGCTCACGGCGTTTCGCCAGAAGTTCGCGAGAACAGCATCAAGCGCGGCCTTCGTGTGATCGATGCTACTTGCCCGCTGGTCACCAAAGTCCACGTCGAGGCGGTCAAGTTTGCCAAGGAGGGTTACTCGCTGATCCTCATCGGCCACAAAGATCACGACGAAGTCGTGGGCACGCTGGGCGAAGCTCCATTGGTCACGCAAGTCGTCGGGTCGCCCGAACAAGTGAAATCGCTGGCTGTGCCCGATCCTGATCGCGTAGCCTATCTCACCCAAACCACTCTAAGCCTCGATGAAACCAAAGATATCATCGCCGCCTTGCGCCAGAAGTTCCCCAACATCAAAGGCCCGGCGGCTCAGGATATTTGTTACGCCACCGAAAATCGCCAGGTTGCCGTAAAGCAGGTTGCTTCGGAATCTGACTTGCTTCTTGTAGTCGGCTCGGAAAATAGTTCAAATTCCAATCGTTTAGTGGAAGTCGCGCGCAATCTGGGCACCAACGCGCATCTCATCGATAGCTTTAACGACATTGAGTCCGATTGGCTGAAGGGCGTCAAGACCATTGCCCTCACCGCCGGCGCCTCGGCGCCGGAATGCCTGGTCGAAGAGACCATGAAGTTTTTGGCTACCAAGGGTTTCGACAATGTGGAAGAGCTGGAAGTGATGCCGGAGAACGTTCGCTTCGGCCTGCCGCCGGAGATCATTCAGGCCATCGCCGCCGCTCCCGCCACGGCCAGCGCCGATTAACGGAGCCGAAAATCGATGGATACGAACTCCCCCGATTCCCACATTACTTCCATACCCAACGCTCCCCAACTCCGCTTCGGAAAAATCGACGACCTCAAAGCCCGTGTTGGCGCCGCCATCAGCGCGGCTAAGAAATATTTATTTTCGCAGCAAGATGAAGAAGGCTACTGGTGCGGCGAACTCGAAGCCGATACCACGCTCGAATCGGATTACATCCTGCTGCACACATTGCTCGGCACCGGCCACCCCGAGCGTTTTCAAAAAGCCGCCAACTGGATTTTGCGCCATCAAAACGAGGATGGCGGCTGGAGTATCTACGCCGCCGGTCCTTCCAACATCAGCGCTTCCGTCAAAGCATATTTTGGTTTGAAGCTGGCCGGATATAAAACAGACCATCCAGCCCTTGCGCGCGCCCGCAAGAGAATTCTGGAGATGGGCGGCGTCACCGAAGTCAATACATTCACCAAGATCTATCTCTGTTTCTTCGGGCAATACGATTACGACGCCGTACCCGCCATCCCGCCGGAAATCGTCTTGTTTCCCAACTGGTTCTGGTTCAACATCTACGAAATTTCTTCCTGGTCGCGCGCCATCCTGGTTCCGCTTTCGATTTGCTACGCGAAGAAGCCGTTCAAGAAAATCCCTCGCGAGATGGGCGTGGAAGAGTTGTTCGTCGGCGGAATGAGCAAGTCGCGCATGCACCTGCACTGGTCCAAGAAAATCTTCTCCTGGCGAAATTTCTTCCTCGTGCTCGACCGCATGACTCACTGGCTGGAGCGTGTGCACGTTCGTCCGCTGCGTTCCATCGCTCTTAAAAGCGCGGAAAAGTGGATGCTCGCGCGCTTTGAAATGAGCGACGGCCTGGGCGCCATTTATCCTTCAATGATGAATGCCATCATCGCCCTGCGCTGCCAGGGATATTCGCTCGACGACCCGCAGGTCATCCGCGCGCTCGATGAATTCGAAAAGCTGGGCATCGAGGAAGCCGATACCTTCCGCATGCAGCCCTGTATGTCTCCGGTGTGGGATACGGCTTACGCGCTCTTCGCCCTCGGCGAAACCGGCCTTCCCGCCAACGATCCGCGCATGGTGAAGTGTGCCGACTGGATTCTGCAAAAACAAGTTCGCAACGTGGGCGACTGGAAAGTCAAAAACAAAAAAGGCCAGCCCGGCGGCTGGTATTTCGAATTCAACAACGAGTTCTATCCCGATGTCGATGACACCGCCATGGTCTGCCTCGGCCTGAGCCACGTCGAGCATCCCAACGGACGCTACCAGCGTGAATCGGTGCAGCGCGCCATCGATTGGATTTTGTCCATGCAGTGCAAGAACGGCGGCTGGGCCTCGTTCGATAAAGACAACGACAAGATGGTCTTCCAGCACATCCCGTTCGCCGACCACAACGCCATGCTCGATCCCGCCACGGTCGACATTACGGGGCGGATTCTCGAAATGCTGGCCACCTACGGCTACGACAAAAATCACCGTGCCGTGAAACGAGCCATCGATTTCATCCGCAAGGAACAGGAGCCTGACGGCAGTTGGTTCGGCCGCTGGGGTGTCAATTACATCTACGGCACGGCGCTGGTATTGCGCGGTCTGGAAGCCATGGGCATGGATAACCACGAGCCCTGCATTCAGCAAGCCGCCGAATGGCTGCGCATGGTGCAGAACGCCGATGGCGGCTGGGGCGAGACCGTCGGCTCCTACGACGATCCGACCCTGCGCGGCCAGGGCGAAAGCACTCCGTCACAAACCGCCTGGGCAATCCTAGGATTGCTGGCCGCCGACGACACGCGCAGCGATTCCGTCGCCCGCGGCATCGCGTACCTCCTGCGGACGCAGAACAAAGACGGCAGTTGGGACGAAGCCTTTTTCACAGGTACCGGCTTTCCCCGTGTCTTCTATCTGAAGTATCACTTGTACCGGCAATACTTCCCGCTGCTGGCGTTTACCACATACGCCAAAGTGATGGAGAAGCAGAGCTAGCACCCAGTTGCCAGCTGAGTCGTATGCAGAGCGACCTAGTCCTTATAGCGGGCCTTCCCGGCTGCGGCAAGACGACGCGACTCTGTCGAATGCTTGAATCTGGCTGGCTGATCTTCGACGACTTCAAAGCCAATGCCGTCGACCGCAATTCAGCGTTTCGGAAGTCGCGAAGATTCCGCGCGCTGATCAGCGCATATAGTCACGGCGTGAGGTGCGCTGTGGCTGATATAGATTTTTGCAAGACGGGAGTCCCGTGAGGAAGCCGAAATAGTCTTGGGAACGGAGATTCCGGGCGTAAAGCTCGAGTGGTTATTTTTCGCTAACGACTGGGCCGCCTGCGAAGTGAATATCCTGCGGCGAAACCGGTCCACCCGTGAGGAAGAGCTAGAGAAGCTACGGGAGCTTTCCGCATCCTACCAAATTCCGCCAGGCGCAACTGTGATTCCGGTTAGTTTACGCGAGCCGGCGAGAGACTAGGACTGCATTGAAGCTTTCACGGGCGGCACTGGATTCCTAGGTTCCCATGCCGCTCGCTTTCTTTGCCGAGCAGGGAGCCGACCCGGGCCGGCCACTGCCTCGGTGGTGCCAAGGTGTTTATACTGAAATAGGGATGCAGTTCGAATGGGATGCGAGGAAAGATCTTGCTAATCGGCGGAAGCACGCAGCCGGTTTTCGCGAGGCTTCGACCGTGTTCGGTGATCCATTCGCGACAACTTTTCCCGACGCCGAACATTCGGCCGACGAGCAACGATTTCTCACGATAGGCTTGTCCGCAATGGGCCGGTTGCTGGTCGTAGCCCACACTGAACGCAAGGAGACGGTCCGGATCATTAGCGCGAGACCGGCAACTCCGCGTGAGAGAAAATTTTATGAAGAAGAACATTGAGAATCGCGTTAATGGCGACGTGCGGCCGGAGTATGATTTTGCTTCCATGAAGGCCGGTGTTCGCGGGAAACACTACGAGCAATACCGCAAAGGGACCAATGTCGTGCTGATCGAGCCCGACGTTGCAGCGGCGTTTCCCACCGAGGATGCGGTCAACGAAGCCTTGCGCGGCGTTCTCGGTACGGCGCGCGCAGTCCGCCGTACTGGCGGTCTCCCGGATCGTGCTCTCCAGTCTGTACCCAGTGGGTCGAAGCGTCGCGCCGGCAAACCAATCCGCTAAATGGACTGAGAACCGAGACCTGAGAACCGAGAACTGAGAACCGAGACCCGAGACAAAGAGAACTGAGAACCGAGAACTGAGAACCGAGAACTGCCCTTGAAAGTCTTCCTGACAGGCGCCACCGGATTCCTCGGATCGCACGTCGCCCGCGCTCTCGCCGATCAGGGCGCGGACCTGCGCCTGCTCGTCCGCTCTACCAGCAATCTGAAAAATCTCGAGGGCCTCAAAGCCGAAACCGCCATCGGCGACCTGCGTGATCCCGCCTCCCTCGTCAAGGCCGTTTCCGGCTGCGACACCGCCTTCCACGTCGCCGCCGATTACCGCCTCTGGGTGCGCGATCCCAACGAAATGTATCGCTCCAATGTCGACGGCACCCGCGCCATCCTCGAAGCCGCCGCCAAGAACGGAGTGCGCCGCATCGTTCACACTTCCAGCGTCGCCACCATGGGCTTCACCCGCAACGGCCTTCCCGCCGATGAAGATTCGCCAGTCTCGCTCGCCGGCATGATCGGTCACTACAAGCGCTCTAAGTTCATGTCGGAACAACTTGCGCTCGACGCCGGCCGCAGCGGCATGCACGTCGTCGTCGTGAATCCCACCACCCCAGTCGGTGAGCAGGATATAAAACCTACTCCTACCGGCCGCATCGTGGTCGATTTTCTCAAACGCAAATTTCCCGCCTACGTCGAAACCGGCCTGAACCTTGTAGACGTGCGAGAATGCGCCCGCGGTCACATCGCCGCCCTCGAAAAAGGCAAATCCGGCGAGCGTTACATTCTCGGCGGCGAAAATCTCACGCTGAAAAAAATTCTCGACAAGCTGGCCCGCATCACCGGCCTGCCTTCGCCCGTAGTCAAATTGCCTTATGTATTTGCGTTCGCCGCAGGCGTGATCGACGAGGCCATTACCGGCCGTCTGCTGGGCCGCGAGCCTCGCGCCACCGTTGACGCCGTACGCATGGGCAGGAAAAAAATGTTCGCCAGCTCCGACAAAGCCGAACGCGAACTGGGCTGGAAAATCGTCCCCGTAGAACCAGCACTCCGCCGCGCCGTAGAATGGTTCCGCGCCAACGGCTACGTTTGAACGGCTATGTGTAAATGACCGGCCAACCACATACTGTCATTCCGAACACGGCCGAAGGCCGGGTGAGGAACATGCTTTTCGTCCGAAGTGGCTGACCGCTGCCGTGTTGGTGAAGAGAGCGAACCGCACACATTTTGCCATCATCGAAACAGATCGCCATCGTCGCCGCCCTTCACCGCGAGGTTGCCCCGCTGGTCAAGCACTGGCGCACTCACGACGAGACATATTCCGGCCGCACCTTCCGCTTCTTCGAAAATGAAAATGAAAACGCAGTCGTAGTCTGCGGCGGCATCGGTCCTGAAGCTGCCCGTCGCGCCGCCGACGCCGTCATCGCTCTCTACACTCCATCCATCATCTACTCCGCTGGATTCGCCGGCGCCGCGGACCCAAACTGCAAAGTCGCCGACATTCTGATTCCGCGTTACGTAATCGATGCACGCGACAGCAGCCGCATTGATACCGGCATCGGCGAAGGCATTCTTGTAAGCTTCTCTGAAGTCGCCAGTCCCGCCCAAAAAGCCAAGTTCCGCGCCGCCTTCAACGCCAACGCGGTAGATATGGAAGCCGCCGTAGTCGCCAAGGCCGCTGCCGCCCGCGGAGTACGCTTTGCCGCAGTGAAGGCCATTTCCGATCCCAGCGATTTCGTCCTGCCGCCCTTAGGCAAATTCTTCGCTCACGATGGAACCTTCAATACCATCGGATTCACTCTATTCCTCATTCCGCGGCCTTGGATGTGGCGCACCATTGTACGATTGCAAAAAAATAGCGCACAGGCTGCTCGCTCCCTGTGCTCACGTCTCAGTAGAATCGCAGCCGAAACCGATGTACCATCGCAGCTGCCGGCAGAAGTGCAGGTCATCCATCGCCCATGATTGAGGTGATGAAGAAATCGAAATGATGAAGAAAACTTTAATCTTTGCGTCTTTCTTTTTAGCATTGGCCGCTGCGTTATCCTCCCAGAACCCGCCGCCCACTCTTTACGCGGAAAGCTTCCGCCGCGGCGCCACACGCGTGACCGAAGAAAGCTTCGACATGAAGCTCACTCCCCAGGACCCCACCTACCGCGAGATCGTCAAAGACGCTCACGGAAATGACCGCTTCATTTTCACCGTCGCACCGCAAGTGCTTGAGGGTCAGGAAGAAATTATTTCCTGGCATGCCGATCTGGTTGACCTGCACCACGCCATCTACGACAACATCCTCATGGCTTCGCCATCGCCTTCGTCGGATGCCAAAAATACCTTATGGCGCTTCGATCCTGGAAAGTATGCCGCCGTACCGTCGCGCGCCAGGCGCATCATCAAAGTGGATAGCTTTTACGTAGCCATGCAAATCAAGGCCTATCACTTTACGCCGCTGGATTCTCCTTATCTCGATTCCATGACCGTACACGTGGACTTCAAAAATACCGATCCCCGCTCCACGCCGCCGCCGCCGTAGAATATGGCTTGGGGACAAAGCTGCGGCCGCTCCGTAAGACGTATTAGACGATGCGGCCCTGCCGGGACCATCGGGCCGCTCCGCACCGAAACGGCTTGCACGCTCATCTATCTCCTATGGCCATCGCCGGACAATCGACTCTCGAAAGGCTCCAGCAATCCATCCCGGCGACCATGCAAGCCGCCGTCTACCGCGGGGTCAACGATGTTCGCCTCGAATCCGTCCCTGTCCCAGACATCGGACCGGCGGAAATTCTGCTTCGCGTTCACACCTGCGGCGTCTGCGGCACCGACTTAAAAAAAATCGCCACCGGCTCCCATTCCGCCCCGCGCATCTTCGGCCACGAAACCTCCGGCGTCATCGCCGCCGTGGGAGATCGAGTCCGTAACTGGCGCCCCGGCGACCGGGTTGTCGTCTTCCACCACATTCCCTGCCGGGAATGCTATTACTGCCGCCACCAGACTTTCGCCCAGTGCGAAACCTATAAGAAAGTAGGCTGCACCTCCGGCTTCGAGCCTGCCGGTGGCGGCTTCGCAGAATATGTCCGCGTCATGGATTGGATCGTCGAACGCGGCACCGTCCGCATCCCGCAGGAGATTTCCTTCGAACAGGCCTGCTTCGTGGAACCCGTCAACACTTGCATGAAGGGTATTCAGGCCCTGCGCCTCACCCCGGGCGAAACCGTGCTGGTCATCGGCCAGGGTCCCATCGGCATCATATTGGGGGTGCTGGCCAAACGGGCCGGAGCTACAGTCGTCACTTCCGATTTGTATCCCCAAAGGCTTAAAATAGGGGAAAGCTTCGGATTAGACAGAAAGGTCGATGCCTCGCAGGCGAACGTGGCCGCACAGGTGCGCGAGTTTACCGATGGCCGGGGTGCCGACGCTGTGATTCTTGCCGTCGGCGGAAATGGCCTGATTCGCACGGCTATGGGTGCCGCGCGGCCCGGTGGACGCATCTTACTGTTCGCGCAAACGCAGCATGGGGAAGCGATCATCGATCCCGCTGCGGTTTGTGTGGAAGAGAAGTCGCTGGTCGGTTCCTACAGCGCTTCAGTGGACTTGCAGGAGCATTCGGTGGCCTTTGTGATGAATCGCGAAATGGATTTCGAACGCTTGATCAGTCATCGCTTTCCGCTGCGGGAAGCCACGCACGCCCTGGAACTCGCTGCGCATCCGCAACCTTCGTCAATGAAAATTGTGATTCAGCCCCGAAGCGGCTGGGGCGGCAGCGCGCGGGAGGGAAATAGCCTTTGAACGGAAAAATGACGGCTGCCGTCCTGTACGGCAAAGAAGATCTCAAGATTGAACGAGTACCTATCCCCCGCGTGGGTGATGGCGAAGTTCTGGTCAAAGTGCAGGTGGCGCTCACCTGCGGCACCGATCTTAAAGTCTTTCAGCGCGGCTATCACGCCCGCATGATCGTCCCTCCAGCATTGTTCGGACATGAATTGGCCGGAGTGATCGAAGAAGTCGGCGCCGGCGTCAACGGGTTCAAAAAAGGCATGCGCGTCGTCGCGCTCAATTCCGCGCCTTGCCAGATGTGCTTTTACTGCTCCAAGCATCAGGAAAACCTTTGCGAAGATCTTTTATTTAACAACGGCGCCTATGCGGAATACATTCGTGTTCCCAAGCGTATCGTCGAAGCCAACATGCTCGTCATCCCGCCCAACGTCAGCTTTGAAGATGCGGCCATGACCGAGCCGCTGGCCTGCGTGCTGCGCGGTCTGCATGAAACCAAGGTCGAAATCGGAGATACCGTCACCATCATCGGCGGCGGTCCCATCGGCCTCATGTTTGTACAGGTGGCCCGCGCTATCGGCTGCAATGTCATCGCCGTCGTAAAGCGCGACAGCCAGGTCGAAGCCGCAAAACATATGGGTGCGCACGAGATCGTGCAGATCACCAACGTCAAGGATGTAGTCGATGCCGTCCGTGCATTGACCCCGCAAAAACGCGGTTGCGACGTTGTGGTTGAGGCTGTAGGCCGTCCCGAAGCCTGGGAGTGGGCGGTCGAGATGGTGCGCAAGGGCGGCACCGTGAATTTCTTCGGCGGCTGCGCCAGCGGCACCAAGGTTCAGCTCGATACCCAGCGCCTTCACTATTCGGAAATGACTTTGAAGGCCACGTTCCATCACACCCCGGAAACCGTGCGCCGCGCCTTCGGCCTGATTGCCGCCAAAAAAATTCGTCCTACGGATTACATCACCGGAGAGGCTCCGCTTTCGCGCTTGCAGCAAGTCCTGCGCCACATGCTGAACCGCGGCAGCGACATCAAAACCGCAATCATCCCCGGACACTGATGCCACACATCGCGGTAGTTGAAGTAATTTGATTGTCATCCTGAGCGGAGTAACTGGTTCGCGAAAGCGAACCGGTTACGCAGTCGAAGGATCCCTACCGCGCCTCCGCCGCAGGGACGCAAAGGGTATTCTCACGGCACTTTCACTCGCGTCATACTAGCGCAGTGAAAGCCGGGTACTTTACTGAATGACTCCCACAACCAGCGCCGACGCCCGCATGACTCCTGCCGAGTCGGCGGCCTGGTCCCGCCTGCCCGCCGCCTACGCCATCCCCGCATCTGCCCCGTCACTCGAAGAGGCGAATGAATACTGCCGCCGCCTGGCCCGCTCTCACTACGAAAATTTCTCCGTCGCCAGTTGGTTTCTCCCGCAACGTCTGCGCCAGCATTTCTTCAATGTCTACGCCTACTGCCGCATCTCCGACGATCTCGGCGATGAAGTCGGTGACCCCGCCGCCTCGCTTCAACTGCTCGATCAATGGGAGCGGGAACTAAACGCCTGCTACAACGGCAATCCCCGTCACCCCGTTTTCGTAGCGCTATCGCAAACCGTAAAACAATTCGACATTCCCCAGCACGAGTTCTCCGATCTCCTCCGCGCCTTCCGCCAGGATCAAACCATCACTCGCTTCGAGACCTTCGCCGATGTGCTTGCCTACTGTCGTTACTCCGCCAATCCCGTCGGCCATCTCGTGCTCCACCTCTGCGGTTATCGCGATTCCGAGCGCCAGCAACTTTCCGACTACACCTGCACCGCGTTGCAACTGGCAAACTTCTGGCAAGACATATCCGTAGACTACGACAAAGGCCGCATCTATCTTCCCCTCGAAGATCTCCGCCGCTTCGCCGTCACCGAAGATGACATCGCATCCAAACGCAACGCCCCAGCCTTCTGCGACATGATGAACTTCGAAGTCACTCGCGCTCGCGAATGGTTCGACCAGGGCGTTCCGCTCATTTCAAAAGTTAATCGCGAACTCGCCCTCGATCTGGCGCTCTTCACCCGCGGCGGCCAGGAAATTCTCAATGCTATCGAGAAGCAACGCTTCGCCGTCTTGGGCCGCCGTCCATCCATCTCAAAATCGCGCAAGCTGGCTTTAGTCATGCGCGCCGCGGCTGGCAAGTTTCTCGGCGGATTTGCGAAAGGAAACGGATGAGCGCGGGCGCACAGCCCGCGATCCCCGCCCCCTGGACGGCTACGGCGCCGCAGTTGGTGACGGCCTATTCCGTCTGCCGCGGCATCACCCGCTCCGCGGCCAAGAATTTTTATTACGCCTTTCTGCTCCTGCCTCGCCGCAAGCGCGAAGCCCTCTGCGCCGTTTACGCGTTCATGCGGCGTTGCGACGACATCACCGACGACTCAACTCTCACCCTCCCCGAGCGCCGCCGCAAACTCGACCAGTGGCTCGACCATCTTCACCGCGCCCAGCAAAACCATCCCACCGACGATCCCATCCTGCTCGCGCTCACCGACACCCAGCGCCGCTTTCAAATCCCCGCAGGCCTGCTCGATGAATTAGCTGCCGGTACCGCCATGGACATTCAGGAAGTCGCCCTCGACCCCGCAGAAGACGAACCCCTCTTCGCGCTTCAGCCATCGCTCATTCGCTACAAAACCTTCGACGATCTCCGCCTCTACTGTTACCGCGTTGCCTCCGTCGTCGGCCTCGTCTGCATTCATATCTTCGGTTACCGCGATCCCCAGGCCGAAGATCTGGCCGAGCGCTGCGGCCTCGCCTTCCAACTCACCAACATCATTCGCGACGTAAAAGAAGACGCGCAACTCGGCCGCATCTATCTTCCCGAGGAAGACTTGATAAAGTTCGGCGTCTCGGCACAAGACCTGCTCACCACTCCCAACCCCGCTCAGTTCCGCCCCCTGCTCAGCATGGAAGCCGACCGCGCCCGCGAGTTCTACCGTTCCGGCGACGAACTCATTCCCTACATCTCTGAAGATAGCCAGCCCGCGCTCTGGGTGCTAATCAACATCTACCGCCGCCTGCTGGAAAAAATCGCCGCGCGCCAATACGACGTCTTTACTTCCAGAGTCAGCCTCACCGTCGCCGAAAAGCTGCGCATCCTGGCAAAAGGTTTCTGGCAACGCGTTTGATAGATCCTATCCTCCCAGCAGAAAAGTTCGTCCCCCCAGGAAAGCCTGTCATTCCGAACACGGCCGAAGGCCGGGTGAGGAATCCGCTTTTCTCCTGCGCAGGCATCACTGAAATCCGCTGGCGCAAGCAAACCACGTCACTGGCGGCTGAAACCACCTCCCGCGCCGCCTCTTTGCTAATCTGTAACTGACCCAATCGATGACCTCAACTCACCCTACAGTCGCTATCGCCGGCGGCGGCCTTGCCGGTCTCGCAGCGGCGTGCGCTCTCGCCAACAGCGGCTTCCGCGTCACTCTCTTTGAGAAGCGCCCTTTCCTCGGCGGACGCGCTTCCTCCTACGAACATCCCGGCACCGGCGAAGTTATCGATAACTGCCAGCACGTTCTCTTTCGCTCCTGCACCAATCTGATCGAGTTCTACCAGCGCATCGGCGTCGCCGAAGACATCCGCTGGTATGACACTATGACCTTCATCGAACCCGGCGGCCGCTCCACCGTCATGCGCGCGTCGCCGCTGCCCGCGCCACTCCATACCGCTCCGTCGTTCCTGCAATTCCCATTTCTCACGGCCGCTGACAAGCTCGCCATCGCCCGCGCCATGGTCCCGCTCACCCTCACCGAACTCAAAGATGACGGCCGCTCCTTTCAGCAATGGCTCGACCAACACGGCCAAACGCGAGGCGCAATCGAAAACTTCTGGCAGCCCATCCTCATCAGCGCCCTCAGCGAAGACCTCGACCGCGTCTCGATTTCTTCCGCCGCTCAGGTCGTCCGCGTCTCCATGCTCTCTCCCGCTGCCCGCCACATGGGCGTCCCCACCGTCCCGCTCACCGAACTCTACAACGCCGCCGGCAGCTACATACGTGCCCGCGGCGGCGAACTCCACTTCCGCCGCTCTCTCGAAAATTTCCAATCTGCAGGCCCAACAAAAACCCCTGTCATTCCGAATCGGGCTGAAAGCCCGGTGAGGAATCCGCTTTCGTTCACCCAATCCGTGACCATCCAATCCGGAGGCGAGCAGCAATCCTTTGACTACCTGATCCTCGCGCTCCCCTTTGATGCACTGGACCGCGTTCTTCCCGATTCACCCGAGAGCGAACCGTTGCGCGAAGCCATCGCTCACTTTGAAACCTCGCCCATCACCGGCGTTCACCTCTGGTTCGACCGCCAAATCAGCGATCTCGATCACGCCGTGCTCCTGAACCGCACAACTCAATGGATGTTCCACAAATCGCGCCTGCAGCGCCGCGGAAGAGAAACTGGGAAGGGAAGTGGCGCAGCGATTCCGGGACTCGGAGAAACAACAATCCCGCCCCCGTGTGAGGCACAGAACATGCATGAGGCACAGAACATCGAGCCACGTGGAAAAGCGGCCCTTCAGGGCCGCGCAAGCGACGGGGAAACATCGGGGGCTTTAGCCTCTGATGTCGGCAGCTACATCGAACTCGTCGTCAGCTCCTCGAAATCCCTCATCGAAAAATCGCGCGGCGAAATCGTCGATCTCGCTCTCGCCGAAGTCCGCGAATTCTTTCCCGCCGCCCGCGAAGCCACGCTCCTCAAATCCACCGTCGTCAAAGAACTTCACGCCACATACTCGCCCCGCCCCGGCATCGACGTTCACCGCCCCGCCGCTTCCACGCTATGGCCGCACGTCTTTCTCGCCGGCGACTGGACCGCCACCGGCTGGCCCGCCACCATGGAAAGCGCCGTCCGCAGCGGCTATCTCGCAGCGCAAGCCCTAACCCGCGCCGCCGCTCGTCCCGAATCTTTCCTCGTCCCCGACCTCCCGCCCACCGGCCTCATGCGCCTCTTTCATAAATAATTCCCTGTCATTCCGAACGCGGCCGAAGGCCGGGTGAGGAATCTGCTGTCTGCTCGGCAACCCTCGCCCTGGAGGATGGCAGGCCGAGGCGCTTCGGCGACTCGGCCCGTGCCTTCACCACCGTCTAGCCCTCCTCAGCAAACCCCAGGCCTCCCGATACCTTTCCAGCCGCATCTCGCAATCCCTCCGCCCTCCAAATGGATAAAGATTAATCGTCAGCCGTCCGCCCACCGCCCGCACCGGAATCACATACCAAATCAACCGTCCCGGCGTCTGCTTGCTTCGTATCACCACTGCCATAAAGTCGATGTGCGCCCCCGTATACGGCAAATGCTTGCGGCTGCTCCTCCAGCACGCCCGCACCGCAAACCCATTGTGATGCACACTCGCGCTCGACTTCACCTGTACCCTCCATAACCGCCTTCGTCCTCCATCCAGAATTAAGTCATACCGTTCGTCGTCCCCAAACGGTTTCGACACTCCAAACCCGCGATTCTTTGCCTCGATCATGAACTGCATCTCCGCCACATCGCCCCTGTGCTTCGAAGTGTTCCTCCCTCCGGGTGCCCGCTTCCTCGCCGCCTTCACGCGCCCTCTGACACTTTGTAAATGGCCATTCCGGAAAACATACCCTCGCAGCGCGGCCAAACCCTGTCCAACCTTCGCCACATGTCGTTCCGCCCCAGTTCCCAATCTACGTCCCATGGTCCTGCACTCCGATTCCGGGCAAAAAATTGGCGCAAGCCCAAAGGCCTGCGCCAGTTTATTTTGCCCTATATATCCAGAATATCAAATCACAGGGGGCAATCTGGACATTTTTCCAGGATTATTATTTCCAGCCGAATCTGTAGCTTGCGCAGAAATGCTCCAGTTTTAGGGTATTGACAACATTTTGCGAACCCAGCCATTATCGAGCGGGCCCTAACCCACCGCTACCTGCTCCAGTCGCTCAAACGTATCCGGATATTTTGCCGCAGGAGATTCCTCGACCGGCCTTCGGCCACGCTCGAGATGACAGACGGCTTTCGGGTCCACAGCCAGAGCCTGTGACCTTTGACACTGCAATCCTTCGGCCCAATCCGCAAAATCTTGTCATTCCTCACAGAGCTGAAAGCTCTGTGAGGAACCTGCTGTTCCCCTCGCCGATGCCCCGCGAGAAACACCATTACGTGTACATCATGGCCAGCAAGAGCCGGGTGATCTATGTCGGGATGACGGCATTCCTTATGGCCCGAGTCTTGCGCCACCGAGCAGGCGATGGCGGAACCTTCACCAGTAATTACCGCGTGCATCGCTTGGTCCATTACGAGCTGTTCCACAATGTAAGCGCCGCCATCGCACGGGAAACGGAGATGAAAAAGTGGCGGCGGGAAAAGAAGCTGGCTTTAATCGAGAAAAACAATCGCACTTGGGAAGACCTGCGGGCTGGGGCGAGCCGGCGGCCATGACAGTAATGGCGCCAGCAGATCCGTTCGTCCCGATTCGGAAACACAGAATTTCTTAGATAAGCAAGAGATATCGCCAAGAAAATCTTGTCATTCCGAAGGCGGCCGAAGGCCGGGTGAGGAATCTGCTGTCTGCTGGCGGTGTCATAATCCCTCAAGCAGTCACCCCGCCAGCAGCGCCACTCCGCCCGCTACCAGCATGGCCGCAATCCAGCGCCGCCGGTCCACTCGCTCATGCAGAAATATTTTCGCGGCGAAGGCATTGCCGATGAAGGTTAAAGACGCGGCCGCAGGGCCAACCAGGCTGACGTCTCCCCAGGAAAGCGCGAAGAGCAGGCTGAAGAATCCAACCGCCATGGCGGCTACACCCAGCACAAAATTTCGATTGCCAACCACGCGCCCCACCACCGTCCACAGCCCGGCACGGCGCCGCAGCAAGCCCACATCTCCCACCTGCTTCATGGCATGGGAAATCAGCACGTCTCCCACCACGGACGCCAGCGCAATCACCAAAATCGCAGACCAAGTGTAGAGATGCTTCATGATTTGGCCTCGCCTGATATAGGTGGCGACGAGGATGAGGGTGCCCCACTTCTCGCGGCATTTGCGAGAAGTGGGGATTTCGCCGGTTGCTCCGTCAGCGCCGGTCCTCCTGCCACAAATCCCACCCCGCCGGTAATCAGCGCAATCCCCGCCCAGCGTAGCGGGCTGACATGCTCATGCAGGGCAAACCGGGCCACCAGCGCCAGCAACACATATCCCAGAGACGTCGCGGGCAAAACGTAAGTGAGATCCGCCCACGAAAGCGCCGTCGCATAGGAAGCAAAAAATGCCAGTAACAGCAAAATCCCCGCCACTACCCAGGGATTGGCCAGAGCGAAAATTACGCTTTGCAAATGATGGAGGGAAATGTTGCCGATCTGCTTCATGCCGTGCGAGAGCAACGCGTCACCCGCCGAGGCGAACACCGTCACTCCTGCCAGCACCAGATACTTGCGAAAGTTCAATGGAGGACTTTGTGCTTGTGCCACTAAAACTATTCACCACAGAGTCACAGGGTCACAGAGAAAACCAACAAGAATAAAACCCAAAGGATTTCCTCTGTGTCCCTGCGACTCTGTGGTGAAAGACTTAAGCCTTCACCGGCTCCGCCGCAGCCGCGTCGCTATGCTGCTTCACCATTTTGTTGCGGCTGGCGCGCAGCTTCATGAATGACTTCGCCTCTTTATACAACCGCTTGCGGTCGGCGCTGTTAAACGCCGCCTTGCGCAGAATGCGGAACGCCGCCTTGGGACGGAAATAATACTCATCGTAAAACCGATGCACCGCTGCGAGAATGTCATCCGCCGGTAAGCCCGGATACTGAATGTGCGCCAGTTGATGTCCGCCTTCGTCGACCATTTGATTATTGCCGACGATGAACCCATTCTTTACCGCGTTGTCGTAAAGCTCCGTGCCGGGATAACCATGCGCCACCGAAACCTGAATGGTTTCCACATCCAATTCCTTAGCAAACGCGATCGTGTTGTTAATCGTCTCGTGCGTTTCCCCCGGCAATCCCATGATGAAGTCGCCGTGAATCACCAATCCCAGCTTGTGGCAATCTTTGGTAAACTGCCGCGCCCGCTCGATGGTCGCGCCTTTCTTGATGTTCTTCAGAATCTGCGCATCCCCCGACTCATAGCCGACGATGAGCAGCCGGCATCCCGCATCTTTCATCGCCTTGAGCGTTTCAAAATCGGTGGTTACACGCGACGTGCAGGACCACGTCAATCCCAGCGGCTTGAGCTTGGCGCACAGCTCAATCGTGCGCGCCTTCTGAATATTGAACGTATCGTCGTCAAAGAAAAATTCCCTGACCTCAGGCCAGAAAGCTTTTACTTTCGACATTTCCGCGGCCACGTCGTCGGCCGAACGTTTGCGCCACGCATGTCCGCTCAGCGTCTGCGGCCATAGGCAGAACGTGCACAGCGCCGGACAGCCGCGCGTGGTGTAAAGCGAAACGTAGGGATAAAGCAAGAATGGCACGTTGTAGCGCGTTACATCGAGATCGCGCTTGTAAACGTCGGTCACGTGTGGCAGCGCGTCCAGATCCTGAATCTGCGGCGCATCGGGATTGTGAACCACCTGCCCATCTTTTAGAAATGACGCGCCTAGGATTTCTTCCAGCGGCTTGCCTTTGGCGTAGTCCGTAACCGCGTAATCGAATTCCTTGCGCACGATAAAATCAATCGCCGGACAATCGCGCAAAGATTTTTCCGGCAGCACCGTGACGTGCGGCCCGACGAAGGCAATCTTGATCTTCGGATTCAGCGCCTTAATCGCCTGCGAAAGCCGAATGTCCCCGGGAAAGCCCGGAGTCGAAGTGAACAAAACCAGAAACTCATAATCCTTCGCAATCCGGATCGTCTCCTCCGCCGAAACCTTGTGCGAAGGCGCATCCAGCAACCGCGACCCCTCCAGCATTCCCGCCGGATAAGCCAGCCACACCGGATACCAGAACGACTCTATCTCGCGGGTTGCGGGCCAACGGGAGCCTGCGCCTCCGTCGAAGTTTTCAAAGGAAGGTGGGTTGAGGAACAGTGTTTTTAGGGGCATATTGAGTAGCCTCTATTTTAACATTTTGCGGCGCCTTGCAGTTATGCGATGGGTACTGGAGAGGTTCGGATTCAATTGCCCGCCAGAGCCCATTTTTCCAGGTCGCCAGTGGCGCGCATCAGGCTGAGTTGGTCGCGTTCCAGTTCCAGCGTTATATCCTGTAGAGCGATAAATTTTTCGCTGGCCTGGGTGCGAGCTGCGTCGAGGTCGTGCAGCGTAGCGGTGCCGGCATTCATGCGCGTTGGGAGGGTGGCCAGATTTTTTTCCGCGATCTGATATTCGAGTTCGGCGACATCTCGCGCATCCTGCATCTGTTCAACTGAGCGCTGCAGGCGCAGAGTTTCTTCATTGACCTGGTTGTGCGCAGCTTCTGCCTGCTTTTTGGCTTTGAGAGCATCGGATTCGGCTTCCTGCACACGGGCGTGCTGGGCCAGATTCAGGAAAGGGAAATGGATGACGACGCCGACCGAGGCGTTGTTGGGCTGAAAGCTGTGCGGCTGATAAAACTTTTGGTAATTATTGTAGGTAGCGAGGTTGGCATACTGCCCGGCGAAGTCGATGCTCGGCCACAGTGATCTTTTTTCGCCCTTGAGCCGCAGGTATTGGGCGCGGGCGTGTTCGACGGCGGCTTGCAGGCTGGGGTCGGATTCGAGCGCCTTGCCGCGTTCCTCTTCTTCCTGCTTCAGGTCTTCGGATTTCACCTCCGGCAAAGCGGGCAAAGAAGCGGGATCGGTTTCGATGGAAGTGGCGACGAGGCCCGTTAAGCCCGCGAGGTGTTCGCGCATTACGTCCGCTGAGCCATTGGCCTGTGCCAGGCGCAGGCGGACGCGGGCCACGGACAGGCGCGCTTTGGAGTCTTCAATTTCACTATCGACTCCGGCCTTTACGCGCTCGGCCACAGCGACCTGCATTTTTTCCTCCGCGGTCTCGAGTTCGCGCAGATGAGTCAGGCGATCTTCCCAGGTTGCCAGTTCGGCATAGCTGATGACTGCGTCCTGGATAACTTGATTGCGCTGGTCCTTGGCCTGCAACGCGGTGACGGCATAATCGGAGCGGGCGGCGTGAATAAAATCCTTGAGCGCGGGATTGAGGAGGACAGATTGAGCGGTGACGTTAAACAAAGACGGGGCCGAGCCTTCGAGCGAAAGCGGGAAACCATCGGTCCAGCCCAGGCCCGCGCCGGCGACCAACTGCGGAATATAGTTGTTGCGCAGTTCGTGATAGGCGGCAAATGCGCGCTGCTGATCGGCGTGGGCGATGGAGATGGAAGTTCCGTGGGCGAGCGCCAGTTGCACAATGCGCTTGAGAGAAACCGGCTCGGCGTGAACGCCGGTCGCAGTCAGCATCAAGGCCAGCGAAAAAAATATCGGAACGAGTCGAGACCAAGATTTCTTATTATTGACTTTATTTGTTTTTTTCATGGCTTCCCCTGTGGGATGAATCTGCATCGATTCTACGGACTAAGCGGTGCTAGAGCATCTTAACTAGGCGGGTGATGGGGTGGGATGCGAGCGAGGAAGGGGCGACTGAGTTTGCAGGCTATTTGTGCGGACGGGACCATCCTTGCGACGGCCTTGAAATCGAGATCGGGCGTGCGATCTAGCGCATCCCCTCAGATTCCTGCATACCAGGCGTAGCCACCTTCTGGCGCCGCCGAGCCAAGGCCTTTGCCGAACTTCTTTACGCTGTCGGTGACCGTCATATGGGTAATGAATTTTATATTCTTGTAGCCGATCTGGCGGGGAACGCGCAGGCGGAGCGGGCCACCGTTGCCCACGGGAAGCTCACTGCCGTTCATCCCATAAGTCAGAAAAGTCTGCGGGTGCAGTGCATCGGCCATGTCGACGCTGTCCCACCAATCAGGTTCGATTGAAAAGTAAGCGACGTATCGAGCCTGCGGTAGCACTCCCACCAGGTCGAGAACGTGGGAGAGACGCACGCCGTTCCACTCCGCTATGTAGGACCAGCCTTCTTCACATTGCAGCATCGTGATCTGGGTATGAGTCGGATAGCTCTTTAACTGGTCCAGCGAAAAGGCGGCGGGCCGGGCAACCATGCCGTCGATAGTGAGCCGCCAGTCCGTGAAGTTTGCAGCCTGAAGGCGTTTGAATGCATCGCTCGGCGGCGCCATTTCGTTGGGCAGCGGCCGCTTGGAAATCTGGCTGCGCGAGAACTCGCGCGCCAACGAGTGCCGGGTCAGCAGCCGCTGTGAAGCGTAGGTCAGCGTCTCGCCGAAGCCGTAAATTCCAGCGTGATCGGGAGGGATCAGTCCATATTTTCCCGCCAGTTCCGCGGCCACGCCCAGCGCCGAAACGCCCGCTGTGGCTGCCAGTCCGGTAGTAATCAGTCTGCGGCGTGATATTTCGCTCATAGTCGCTCCATAGTTGTGCCCGCGCGAGTGCCCCCATTGTGCCCGCGCGGCCCGTGATCATCGCTCTCATGCGGCTCCTGAATCCGGCGAACCAAACCATTCCAACATGCACCAGCAGAAAAAGCACCAGAGCCAGGGAGACGAAGAAGTGCAGCGTGCGTGCGGATTGCTGCCCGCCCAACAGGTTGACCGAAGCCGGAACCGCGGAAACAAACGCGGGAGACATGGCCAGCCCAGTCCAGATGATCAGAGGAAATAGAACGAAGATGACAAACAGATAGCTGAGCCGCTGGAGCATGTTATAAGACCGAGCGTCCGCCTCCGTTGGCCGCTCGAAGCGCAAATGCTTGACGATTGCCTGCGAGAACGCCCGCCACGAAAGATCGGTTTTCTTCGGCAATAAGTTTTTGCGCAAATGCCCGGTCAGCAAAATGAAAAGCACATACAGCAAGCCGGTGAATACCACGACCCACGCTGCCTGAAAGTGAAGATAGCGGCTCCAGCCATTCTGGTCGGGCAGCACGTAACCGTAGCCCGTTGGCACCAAGTTCCGCGATGCAGGGATGGGCAGTTTGAACAGAGTCGGAGTCAGCACATTGCCGGTCTCGCCCCAATAAAAGCGCGGGTGAGAAATCACAATTTCGCCTCCGGTGATCAGCAGGGCGAAAAAGCAGAGAGTGGTGATCCAGTGAGTGACGCGAACCAGGGCAGAGTGCCGCGCAGTAGCCGTTGCCGTTGCCACGGCGTCTGGGATTGCCGAAGCAGAACCAGGAACGCAAGCGGAATCGCTCACCGGGGAATCGTATCATGGGGACTGCGGATTCGGAGTTTCCCATTGTTTGCGTAGATGCATTCAATTCACGGCGAATATCAGAAGAAAACAAATGCTCAGTACAGGTCACGCGTGACAAATGTGAATTGCATGATTTTGCGATCGCGCTCGATCAACAAGGAAAATGTCCGCCCCGGTGCCTCCAGTTCTTCCACGACCGAGGGCAGTGACAACATCGGGTCCGGGTGCGGCATCGCAGTTCCTGACTTCACCGCTAGGATTACATCGCCTGCTCGGATGCCCGCTGTTTCTGCCGGTGAGCCGCGGATAACGCCGCGCACCAAAAGCCGGTGATACTCCGGGGGCTCAACTTTTAGCGCGAGCCCACTGCAATTGGCGGGAGAGCGGCCACTTAAATCGTGATTCGGTGCAAGCAGCAGCTGCTTGTGCGGCCAATCGAAAATGACATGGAAACGCTTCAGCACGCCGTTTCCCAGGATGCCCGCGATTTGCGCATTGGCAAATACTCCGGCTGCATTCGACGGAAAAGCTGCGACCGGCTCCCGAAGGATGAATGAGCCGACGGTCAGCGCCTGAATCCTGCCCATCTGAATATGAAACGTGCCGCCCACGGCACTAACCGCGGGAAGGTCCGCGCGCTTGCCGCGCAGCAGCGCAGGATGAGCCCGAACAAATGGTTCGGTGAATCCAAGGTCGCCCACAAAACCGGTGTCAACGAGAAAAATTCCCGAGAGCTTGGTGCCATCCGGTGCTTCCAATGTAAGTTGAGCGAACGATGCATCGCCGCCCAGGAAAACCGGGAGGCTAATAAATCCTGGCGGTGGCGTGAATGCAGCAGGATTCAGAAGCCTCACTGCATGCGCGGCGTAGTCCTCATCCACGACAAATCGGCTAAAGAAATTCGCTCCGAATAATCCATCTGTGGGAACGCCAGCTTCCTCTTCAATGTACTCGATGGGCAGCGCCGCAATGGTCTGACCGGTAATGGTCGTAGCTCCCAACGTCAGGGTCGCGTTGTGGATCATGTGCAGCAAATTGTCGCCGCCCTTGCCGGGGCCGGCGGTCACGGTTGACTCCTCCGTTTTCAGGTGAAGCTTTTCCGCCAATTGCGGCGTAACGATACTGTAGGACGCTCCACTATCGAGTACCAGATGCAACGGGCCAGAGCAGTTGATGCTGCCCTCAACATAGGTGAGGCCGAGAACGATGCGTGTGTCGACAATGACCGAAGAGGAGGCGGCGGACCGGCACGGCGAAGCGCCGGCCTCAAGCTTATGGGCGTTCTGGGCAGAAACGGTCGCTGCCAAAAGTGCGACCGACGACCCTGCGAGCGCGATCGCTTTCAGGGCCTTCCGGATAGACCTCGTCAATTGAACCCTCTGACAGAAAGCTTGGGGGACAGAAAGCTTGGGGGACAGACGGGACGTCCCCTGAATTTTCCTCTCAGAAAATTCGGTCACTGCCGTCTGTCCCGAGTCTAACTCCCCCACTATCTACTTGGCAGTGGGAACGTAGCTCATATCCGGCTGGTATTTCCAAAGACTCCATTCCGTGCTCTCGATCAGGGCGGAAATCTTGGCCAGAAAGGCTTTGTGTTCGGCAGGGCTCATGCCTTGTTCTGTGCCAACGGGTCCATCGAGATCGCCCCAGCCATTCATGCCCATGTAGGAGTGGAACTCATTCGAAGGCGTACCATAGCGTGCCACACCAACACCGTAGTCGGTAACGCCCGCCTTTTTCATCGCCGGCACAATCTGGTCGCGGAAGATGGCTCTGACTTCATCCATCTTGCCGGCGAGAACTTTCGTTCGCGCCACCCGCACCATGGGTGGAATGTTTTCCGAACGAATCATCAGATCGGGCTGCATTTCGTCGATCCAATACTCCAGGCTGTCGGTGACCGTGTCCAGGCGGGCAAATAGACTGGCCCGCTCGGCCGCAAAGGGCTTCATCTTGGGGTCGTCTTCGCCCACTTGCTTCCACGTCGAGGAATACCAGACCACCGCATGCTGCGCCGGTCCGCTCTGCGAGTCCCACACGGTAAATCCTTCATCCGATCCGGCTTTCTTCTCCAAAGCGGCTAACTCTTTGACCATCGACTTCCAGGTTTCATCCTGGCCCATCTTTACCTTGACGAACAAAACCGTGCGAATGTTGCCCTGCATCTGTGCCCAAGAGGGAACACAGGCAGCACATGCCAGCACGGCCAGCAAACAGCCGCGAAGCCACAACGTTTTTCTACTTGTCATAGGATTCTCCCAGGCCTCGTGAAGCAAGTCGCACCCCTCGACCGCCCGAGCAAAAGATTGTGTTGGTGCGGAGGCGAGCGCAAGTATACACGTTATGTTTCGGCAAACACGGGTTTGCTGGCGCGCGACTTCAACTTGCCTTCGCCGGCCAAGCCGTCTGCCCGCCATGCCGGTAGGCCAGATTTCCGATGTGGCCAGCACGCGCGGCGGCGACTCCGGTTTCGACCGGGGCGTTCGGTTCTTTGCGCGACTGGACGCATTCGAAGAAATTCTGCATGTGTGCGATGGTGCCGTCGCGGATGCTGTGCGCGGTGAGAACCGGATTCTGGCCTTTTTCCACGCCTTCGCGATAAACGGCGAAGCCGCTGCGGTCGATCTTCAAAGTCGCTTCCGTGCCGCGGAACTCGAGGCCGCCATCGTCGATGGAAGAATTCATCATGCCTTCATACACGACATCGAAACCGGGATAGCGGAATGCGGCCTGAATGGTATCGGGACAATCCCACTGCTCGAAAATATATTTGTCGGCCAGCATGTGCGCCTCGCGCGGCTGATCGGACTTCATGGCCCAGTGCACGACGTCGATCCAGTGAGTGAATAGATCGGTCATGGCGCCGCCGCCGAAATTCCAGAACCAGCGCCAGTGGTTGAATTTTTCTTCGCTGAACGGCTGATCGGGAGCGGAGCCGAGCCACAGCTTCCAATCGAGATCCTGCACGTCGATGGGCTTGGGCGGCCAGTTGCGATGATAATTCTGCCACCAATACGTTCGCACCTGCGGGACGCGGCCGAGGCTGCCCCCCTGAATCATATCGACGGCATCGCGAAAGTGGGTCCAACTGCGCTGCTGCATGCCGCACTGCAGAATCTGCTTGCTGGAGCGAACGGCGCGGGTGAGAGCGGCACCTTCTTCGATCGTGTGAGTGACGGGCTTTTCCAGATAGACGTCTTTGCCGGCAGCCAACGCATCCACCGCCATGCGCACGTGCCAGTGGTCGGGAGCGGCAATGATGACCGCATCAATGTCTTTGCCTTCATCCAGGACTTCGCGATAATCGAGGTGGGTGGTGGCGAGACCGTTGGAGCGCTCTTTCACGGCGTCGCGGTGCGGCGCGTAGACGTCACAGACGGCGACGATCTGGTAGGGAGCGACTTTGTCGGCGGCATCGAGCAGGCCTTTCATGCGGCCGCCGGCGCCGATGACTCCGATGCGCAGCGTATCGTTCGCGCCCCAGACGCGGGTAGAGGCAAGCGCGGTAAGTCCGCTGGCGATGAGGAAACTGCGGCGAGTGAGCATGGGTGGTGGCCTCCGGGTTGGTTGGTGCGGGATGATCCTATCAAGTTTCATTCTGACACGCAGCCCCGTATGTAGTTTCTGTCTGCGCTTCTCGCTGCGGGTTTCGTTGACGGCGGGTTGCGCTGTGCCTAAGATGAAGCCATCACAAAGTCGGGCGAGTTGCGAGGAACGAACAGGGAATGATCGACCAGGTTATTTCTCATTACCGCATCGTCGAAAAGCTGGGTGGCGGCGGAATGGGAGTGGTCTATAAAGCTGAAGACACCGAGCTTGGCCGTTTTGTTGCGCTGAAATTCCTACCCAAAGATCTGGCCCAGGATCCGCAGGCGCTGGAGCGCTTCCGGCGCGAGGCTCGGGCCGCGTCGGCGCTGAACCATCCTAATATTTGTACGATTTATGAAATCGGCAAAAGCGGCGACGAGTCTTTCATCGCCATGGAATTTTTGGACGGCCTGTCGTTGAAGCATCGCATTGCGGGCCGGCCGATTGAGACGGATGTGCTGCTGGGGCTGGCGATTGAGATTGCGGACGCTCTGGACGCCGCGCACTCGCAGAATATTGTTCACCGCGACATCAAGCCGGGAAATATTTTTGTCACCAAGCGCGGGCACGCCAAAGTTCTGGATTTTGGGCTGGCCAAGGTTTCCACTGCGGCCGGTTCGTCGAGCCAGATTGCCTCGGCAAATACGGTGACGGGCACCGACGACGAACAGCACTTGACCAGCCCTGGTTCGACGCTGGGCACGGTGGCTTACATGTCGCCGGAGCAGGCGCGGGCAAGGGAACTGGATCCGCGGACGGATTTGTTTTCCTTCGGCGCGACGCTGTATGAGATGGCGACCGGGATGCTGCCGTTTCGCGGCGAGAGCACGGCGGTAATCTTCAAGGCGATTCTGGATTCGGTGCCGATCTCGCCGGTGCGGCTCAATCCCGATGTGCCGGTGGAGCTCGAGCGGATCATCAGCAAGGCGCTGGAGAAAGACCGGGAGTTGCGTTACCAGCACGCCTCCGAGTTGCGGGCCGACTTGCAGCGGCTCAAGCGGGATACGGATTCGCATGCATCGTCAGGATTTTCCAGCGAGCGAGCGTGGGCGGGAACTGGATCGTCGGCTTCGTCATCTGGAGCGCCGATGGCCCGCGCGGCCTCGGGCTCGGCATCTGCTGCGGCATCTGCATCCGTTTCTGCGCAGGGCGCGCAGGCGGGAACTCTTTCCACTTTTGTGCAGCGCCCCGGCGGATCTCCAGCGCAGCTTTGGAGATACGTACTGACCGCGGCTGTGGTGGCGCTGCTTATTGCGGGTGGTCTGTATTATCGCGGGCATCATCGGGGGCGGCTGACGGAGAAAGACACGATCGTCCTCACCGATTTTGCCAACAGCACCGGTGACGCGGTTTTTGACGATACATTGAAAACGGCGCTGAGCGTTTCTTTGCGGCAATCGCCTTTTCTGAATGTGCTTTCCGAAGGGCAAGTGGCGAAGACCATGCAGCAGATGGCGCGTCCCGCGGGGACCAAGCTGACACCGGAACTGGCCCGCGAGCTGTGCCAGCGAGCCGGCAGCAAGGCTTACATTTCCGGCGCAATTGCCAGCCTGGGCAGTGAGTATGTACTGGCGCTGAAGGCGGTGAATTGCCAGAACGGAGACACGCTGGCGCAGGAGCAGGTGACGGCGGCATCGAAGGAAAAAGTGCTGGACGCCTTGGGCGAAGCGGCTTCGAAACTGCGCGGGGAGCTGGGCGAATCGCTGGCCACGGTGCAGAAGTTCGATGTGCCGCTGGTGCAGGAAACAACCTCGTCGCTGGACGCGTTGAAGGCGTACACGCTGGGCAGAAAAGCGTATCGAGAACAGGGAGCGGCGGCCGCGTTGCCGTATCACCAGCGGGCCATTGAACTGGATCCGAATTTTGCCATGGGCTACAGAGCGGTGGGCGCCGACTACCAGAGCATGGGCGAAGTCGGACGCGCGGGCGAATATCTGACCAAGGCGTTTGAGCTGCGCGAACATGCCAGCGAACGGGAAAAGCTTTCCATCAGCGCGGCTTATTACACGACTCAGACGGGTGAACTGCAAAAGGCTGCGGAAACTTATCAGGAAGAGATAGAGAGCTATCCGCGGGACAGCGCGGGCTATAGCGGCCTCGGATTGCAGTATGCGGCGCTGGGGCAGTATGAGAAGGCGGTGGAAATTACGCGGCAGGGGCTCGGAGTTTCCCGGGGCGAAGTAGGTTTGTATGCCAATCTTGTGAACTATCTAATCGCATTGCAGCGCTTCGATGAGACGCGGGAGGTGATCCGTGAAGCGCAAGCGCGCAGCCTGGATAATCTGGCCATACATAACGTCATTTATGGGCTGGCTTTCATTTCCGGCGACGCAGCCGGGATGGCAGGACAGCAGGCGTGGTATGCAGCCAAACCGGAATACGAGAACTGGGGTTTAGCGCTGCAGGCCGACAACGCGGGGTTTGCCGGCCAGGCCGGCAAGGCGCGCGCGCTGACCACGCAGGCGGTAGATGCGGCAGTGCGGGCGGACAGCAAAGAAAACGGAGCCCTATGGCGCGCGCTGGCGGCGCAGCGCGAAGCCTCATATGGCAATGCCGCGGCAGGACGCGAGATGGCGGACGCGGCGATCAAACTGGCGCCGGAAAGTCAGGCGGCAGAAAGCGAAGCGGCGCTGGCGTTTGCCATGGCTGGAGATACGGGGCGGGCGGAATCGCTGGCGCAGGATTTAGGCAAGCGGTTTCCGTTGGATACGCAAATGCAGTCGATATGGTTGCCATCGATTCAGGCGCAGTTGGCGCTGGACAGAAAAGATCCGGCGTTGGCTTTGAACGCGCTGCAATCGAGCGCTGCGATCGAAATGGGGCAGGTTCCATTCGACATCAGTATCTCCTGCCTGTATCCGGTTTACGTGCGCGGCGAGGCTTATCTGGCGGCGGAACAAGGCAGCGCAGCCGCGGCGGAGTTTCAGAAAATTCTCGATCACGACGGCATCGTGTGGAATTGCTGGACGGGCGCGATGGCGCGGCTAGGCTTGGCACGGGCGAACGCGATTGAGTCGAGCAAGTCCAAGGGTGCGGATTCGGATGCAGCGCGGGTGCGTGCGCTGGCAGCGTACAAAGATTTTCTTAAGTTGTGGAAGGATGCCGATCCGGATTTGCCGGTTTTGAAGGAAGCGAAGGCGGAGTTGGCGAAGCTGCAGTAGAGTCCTCGCATGGCCAGACAAGTGGGAGCGAAATCAAAAGCAGGTCCCTCGACTTCGCATTGCGATTGATCAAGCCAATCGCAATGCTGCGCTCGGGATGACACGGTTCGTTTTCGCGAGTTCGTAGTCCATTGTTATCGAGGGCTTCTTGATCTGCTTGCTCACGCGGCCCGAGCGATGGGTTTGTTTTGAGTTCTAGCTTGCATGATTACATACAGGTTCGACGGTTCATGCAGGCGCACCCAGAAGAAAATCCAATGAAGAATTCCGCATTCGTGACAGAGGGCCACCATGAAGCGGAGGTAAAACGAAACGCCAGCCACGCACAGCATCGTCAGAATTGCGGGCAAAGCCATTGGATCTCCTGATACGCTCGCTGATTTCCCGGCGCGGTTGCTTTTGATCCTTAGTTATTCGACACGGCGGGTCGTAAATTTCGAGTAAAGCGTTCGTAAAAAATTCGTAAATGAGTGTGGGGTGGGCGATTCGGGATCCAGCAAATGGAAGATAACTCGGAAGTGAAACGGCGAGGCTAAGGGCCGCACCGTTTCAAGTTTATCTGGTGTTGAAGAATCAAAAACTGCGAAGGACCGCTAGGGTTCGATCCGTTTCAGGGCCTCGTCGGCCTGCCTATATTCATGAGCCAGGCTGAGAGCCGAGGTGTACTGTGCCACTGCACCCTGGCGGTCTCCTTGTTTTTCCAAAAGCTCGCCTAACAAGTAGTGAGCCTTGAAGGCCGGTCCCTGTTCGACCAACGTAGAAGAAAGATATTTGCGGATGAGCTGGATGGCGAGTTGCGAATCGCGCCCAGTGCGCAACAGGACGGCGCCGCCATCGAGAAGCGACTCCGGCCGGTCGAGGGGACGAGACTGCATCACGCGGAGGGCCTGCTCCATGTCGTCGAACCGGTCTTCATGGCGATAGAAAAGCGCCAGATTGAGCCAGGCGAGAGCGCCGCCGTGGCTGGCATCGATGGCAGCGTGATATTCACGCTCGGCGGATGCCGTGTCTTTATTTTTCTCGTCGATGCGGGCAGTGACGTAATGGGCCATGGCGGGATTGATCGAAGCTAAAGCCTCCGCTTGGGCGCGCGCCTTATCTTGTCCCCCACCGACAATGGATGGGGCTTCGAGATAAAACTCGGCGAGATCGGCGCGTGCTTCCCAGTTGTTCGGGTCGAGTTCCACGGCGCGTTCGAATTCGGAGCGTACTTTTCTGGCCAACCCGAAGGCGGAGAGAAATCCGGAGTGCTGAGCCTTCTCGCCGTAGACGCGGCCTAACCACAGGTGATAAAAGCTGTTGCCGGGCGCAAGTGCGACGGCGCGTTCGCATTCGGCAACGCCGTGATTCCAATCCTCAATCATGAAATAGGCGCGGCAGAGCAGGTTGCGATCGTTGGCTTCAGTTGCGGGCGATGGAGACTGGGTAGCTTGCTGCTGAAGCGCGGAGATGGCTTCATCGACATGGCCGGAGCCAAGGAGATCCTGCGCGGTGGGCGCGATTGCGGTGGCGGGCAGACATAGCGCCAGCATGAGCGCGGATAAAAAGACGGAAAAAATAATTTCGCGCACGCCGAACGCTTTACGGCGGAAGCCACCGTTTATTTTTCGCAGCTTGAGCGGCGAGCGCGATCCGCGGCTGGTCAAAACAAAATTTGGGGGATTGTGCATCATAAAGCTACTGCACCACCTTTACTGAAGCGCCGTCATAGAGCGGCTTGGAGCTTTCGGAATTGAGCGCCACCACGGCGTTGGCGGGAAGTCCGGAGGCGATTTCCACCTGGGTGAGATTCTGCAGAGAGATGTCGACATCCTGCCGTTTGAGGTGGCCGTTGACGACCTCATATACGTAGGGTTTGGAGTCGTCGATGCGAATAGCATCGCGCTGAAGAGTGAGCACGTTTTTGTGTTCGGCGGTAATAATGGCCACGTTCACATTCACATTGGGCAGCAATTTCAAGTCTTGATTATTCACGGTGCAAGTCGCTTCGCCAACATTCCTGGAGCCGCGCAACTTTACGGTCGCGGGTATGCCGCTGATGGCGCCAACCCAGGTGCGTCCGGGGTCGGCATCCCAGGTGACTTCCGTGCGCTCGCCCGGAATCAGGCGGCCCACGTCAGGCTCATCCACGAATATGCGCACCCGCACACGAGATAGATCGGCTTCCTGCAATAAAAGATCACCGGATTGAACGAATGCGCCTTGCTTAACCGGCAGGGAATAGACGATTCCCGCAAACGGCGCGCGGACTTCGGATTTGCTGAGGGCATCTTGCGCCGCTGCGTAGGCGGCTTGGGCCGCAGTAGCCTGGGCTTGAACTTTGGCGATCTCGGGGGGAGCGTAGCGGTCTTTTTTCTTCTGTTGCAGCAGGTGCAAGTCAGCCCGCGCGCGCTGGACCGTGTCTTCCGCCTGGCGGACTTCGCCGGGCGCGGCTGCTCCCTGTTGTTGCAGACTGCGCAACGCATCGAGGTTGTGCTGGGCGGTGTTGAGGTCGCTGCGGGCTTTTATGAGTTGTGCGTCGAGGGTCAGAGTTTCTTCCCGCGTGCCGCCGGTTTTGATTTCGGTCTCGGCGCTTTGCGCGGCGGTGAGTTGGGCCTCAGCATGAGCTGCCTGGGAGCGGATATCGGCGTCGTCAAGTTGTAAAAGCAATTGCCCTCGGCGAACATGGTCGCCTTCCTTCACCAGCAGACGCTTGATGGTGGTAGCGATGGGAGCGTGAGCCTCGAAATTTTCAATGGGTTCAACTTTTCCGTTGGTGGAAATCAGGCTGCGGATGGAGCCACGTTCGACTGTGGTCGCATGAACGAGCAAAGGAGCACGGCGCGATAATAGAGGGATGAGCACCGCTGCGGCTACGATGGTTGAGGCGGCGACGGTCCAGCCGGTTCGCCGCTTTGCCGGACGCGACGATCCATTCGAATTGTGATTCGAAGCCAAAGTATATTCTCTTCAGGCCGTTTCTATTCAGGCTGCGGCAGGAAAAACTGTAAGCAACAATTTACCACTCTTGAAGCAGCCCGAAACGCAATCCGTCCCCTGTATATGCCTAGTTAGATGCTGGCGGGAGTGGGGCAGATTCGCCGTGTAGCGATTAGAATCACCCCTATGTCAAAGCCAAAGAAATACACGCCGGAACATGCGGCCGCAGGTCTGGACGCGAAATTTCCCGAGATTGAAACCTGGCCGAACCAGTTTCCGGGATACGAAATTATTGTAGATGATCCGGAGTTCACGTCGGTGTGCCCGAAGACCGGTTTGCCGGACTTCGGCGTTCTGACCATTCGCTACATGCCCGATAAGAAATGTCTGGAACTGAAATCGCTGAAGGAATATCTCCAGTCGTACCGCAACCTGGGAATTTTTCAGGAGAACATCGTCAACCGCGTGCTGGAAGATGTGGTGAAGTGGGCCAAGCCGGTGTGGGCGGAGGTGAAAGGCGACTTCCGGCCGCGGGGAGGGATTTCGACGGTGGTGGTGGCGAAGTGGCCAAGAGCGAGAGGGAAGTGAATTCGGGAAAGCACAATCTCACCACAGAGACACAGAGGCACAGAGAAAACCTACAACCGATGAAAACAATAAAGAACTTCTCTGTGTCTCTGTACCTCTGTGGTGAGCTGTTAATCTCCTCTTATTTCGGATCGGCGTCGGAGACTTTCAGATCGCTGAGCAGGCGGTGGAAGGCTTGCTGGTAGGAGTCGTGGTTTTTCGGATCTCGCGGGCGGAATCTTTGCCGGTGTCATTCGCCGACAGGAAATCAATTAAAGAGCAGAAAAACCGGCGAGTAGGCCAGGCGGGCGGTTACGGACGGCGGGGTAGGATGGTGAATTTCTTGCGGCGGGGGAGGCGGTAGGTGGAGAAATCGTCGTGGTCGATGGTGAGGATGGTGGTGAGGCGTTCGCGGGCGGCGAGGTGGACTAGGGTGGCGTGGGCGAAATCCATGGGGCGGTCGGCGTATTGGGCCATCAGGGCGTCGATTTCCGGCATATCATCGTCGCTCATTGGGGGGATGGTTAGCGCTCCGGAACGAACGAACTGCCAGGCCCGGTCCATGCGGAGATTGCGGGCGCGGATCAGATGAAAGAGTTCGGTGAGCACCGCTTCCGTGGTTAGCAGGGGCAATTTCAGAATCGCCAGAGATTCAAGGCACTCCTGATGCTGAGAGGCGGAGGCGTCGAGGATCGCGATGATGGCGCCGGTGTCAATCAGTCCGGCGGGAGGCATTGGTTTCCTGGAGGTGCTTGCGCAATATCTGCTCTTGGATGACCTCGCGCGCCCGGCTGGCTAGCGCGGGGTCTCCGCTGCGAATGGTGCCGACCGTCTTCATAACGCGCTTGCGCAGGGCGGCCTGCTCGGCGGCGTCGGTGGAATGGCCGTTGTGGCGGTGAGCCAACCAGTCGGCGGTGACGCGCTCCAGCAGCGCGGAGATCGTCGTACCTTCGTGGCGGGCTTCTTCTTCCAGCGCCGCCTTGCGGTCTGCCGAGAGGCGCCAGCTATAGACTTCGGTCTTCATGCACTACATTGTAGTGCATTTTCGGCGCCTGTTCAATAGCTCTATAAAATGAAAGAGATTTCAACGCCGAGCACGCTGAGAACGCCGAGGCTGAAACTCTATTTCGGTTTGGCGTCGGAGGCTTTCAGGTCGCGGATCAGGCTCTGGAATGCTTCCCGGTAGGAGTCGTGGTTTTTCCGGCAGGTATTTTGACTTCGACCATATGCTTACTGGGTTTCGCTGAGCGAGCGACAGAAGATCAAAATCCCCGCCCTGTCGCTCAAGACGCGACAAGGGCAGGGCACCCACCTATCAGTTCTTTCTGCTCCGAGCCACTGCTTCCCTGGCTTCTTTATCTGCCGTACGTCGGCGTTCCGTCTCCCGTTTATCCCAGAGCTGCTTGCCTTTGGCTAGGGCTAGCTCAACTTTTACTTTACCGCTCTTAAAGTACATTCTGGTCGGGATCAGCGTTAGGCCTTTTTGCTGAGTTTTGCCGATCAGTTTGCGGATTTCTTCGGCGTGCATCAGCAGCTTTCGGGTGCGCAGGGGGGCGTGGTTGTGGATGTTGCCGTGCTCATAGGGGCCGATGTGGGCGTTGAGCAGCCAGAGTTCGCCGTCTTTGATCAGCCCGTACGAATCTTTGAGGTTGGCCAGGCCGCTGCGGACGGATTTGACCTCGGTTCCGGTGAGCACGATGCCGCACTCAAATTTTTCCAGCAAGAAGTAGTTGTGGGAAGCGATCCTATTAACGGCGGCATCTCGGGTGCCGGCGGCTGTCGGCTCGCGGCGGGGAGATTTTTCCGCGTTGGGCTTGGTTTGGTGCGTGGATTGGCGGGGCATGTTGTGGCTTCGAGTTCATATTAGCAGCGGGCATTGGGCTTCGGGAAACCGGCTTCAGGCTTCGGCTGCTGGGCTTCGGGAAGCTGGCTGGCTACGGCTCCTGGGTTGCAGTTGGGAATCGTGGCGGCTTAAGCGGAGTACATAGGTCCTTCGCTCCGCTCAGGACGACAACTGGTGGGACCAGCGGGCCGGATGGCCGATGCCCGCGAGCCGAACCCCGAACCCCGAAGCCCGGCCCTCCCCTCTGGGACTAAGACCAATGGTAACTGCCTTGGGTACAACTACATCGGAGGCTGGGAATGGCGATGCTATAATCGCCGCTAAAGCCCAGTTTCTTTGTGTCGAAGTGGATTTCCGGCGGCGGAGGGGACTTTTTACTCTGCCCGGAAAGCGCTTGCACGGTGAGGACTCTCAATGAGGACCAGCGAATGAGACGCCTGTTGCGCCCAGGAGTATTCCTGTTGGTGGTGGTGACCGTGGTTTCGGTGGCAACCGCCGCGGATAAAACTAAGAAGTTATTCAACCAAGGCCAGGACGCCGAGGCCCGCCAGAACTACGAAGCCGCGTACGGTTTCTTCAAGCAGGCTTACGATCTCAAGCCCAAAGACCTGCGTTACCGCACGGCATTTGAACGAACGCGATTTGAGGCGGCGTCGCAGATCGTGCATCAGGGGCAGAAGTTGCGCGATGACGGCAAGCTGGAGGATGCGCTGGCGATGTTTCAAAAGGCGGCGGCCATTGATCCTTCGTTGTTCATCGCTGAGCAGGAAGTGAAGCGCACGCAGCAGCAGATCAACAATATAAAGAACCCGCCGCCGCAGGCCGCTGGGCCGCCCAATTCGCTGGAGCAGAGACTTGAAGAGGCGGGCGGTCCGGTGGAACTGGCTCCCATCTCAAATACTCCGATCACGTTGAAGCTGGTGGACGATTCCAAAGTGGCTTACCAGACGATCGGGCAATTGGCCGGAGTGAACGTGCTGTTCGATCCCGATTACACCTCGCGTCGCATCACGGTGGCGTTGAATGGCGTGACCTTAGAAGAGGCGCTGGAAATCGTGGCGCTGGAATCGAAAACTTTCTGGCGTCCGGTGACGCCGAATACGATTTTTGTGGCGCAGGATAATCCCGCCAAACGCAAAGAGTTGGAGCAGAGCGTTCTCAAGACCTTTTATCTTTCTAATCTTTCCGCACCCACGGAGCTGCAGGATGTCGTCAACGCAATTCGCAGCGTGCTCGACGTGCAAAGGGTGCAGCAGTTGCTCTCGCAGAATGCAGTGGTGGTGCGGGGAACGCCAGATCAGATTGCGCTGGCGGAAAAGCTGGTGGACGATCTGGATAAGGCGCGGCCGGAAGTGATTGTGGACCTGGCCGTGATGCAGGTGAGCAAAGACAAATCTCGAACCTTGGGCCTGAGCCCGCCGACCAGCGCATCGGTAACCTTGCAGAGCAACATCAATACTACGACTCCGACCACGACGACAGGAACGACGACGACTGGCAGCACTTCCACGACCGGCCTTAGCCTGAACACTCTGGGAAATCTGAATGCAACCGACTTCCAGGTGACGATCCCGTCGGCTAATCTTTCGGCGCTGATGAGCGACAGCGATACGAAGATGATTCAGAATCCGCAGGTGCGGGCGCTGGACAATCAGAAAGCAACTTTGAAAATCGGTGAACGCGTGCCGGTAGCGACAGGATCGTTTCAGCCTGGCATTGGTGGCGTGGGTATTAATCCACTAGTAAATACGCAATTCCAATATCTCGATGTGGGCGTGAATATCGACGTTACACCGCATGTGCACGAAGACGGCGAAGTCACACTGAAGATCTCGATGGAAATCTCGTCTGTGGTGGGGCAATCGAGCATCGGCGGCATCAGCCAGCCCATCATCGGGCAGAAAAAGATCGAGCATGAAATCCGGCTGCGGGACGGGGAATCGAGCCTGATTGGCGGAATTCTGGACGATTCCGAAACCAGATCACTGAGCGGCATTCCGGGGCTGGCGCAAATTCCAATCCTGAAATACCTCTTCGGGCAGACGACGCAGGATAAAGAACAAGACGAAACCGTGTTTGCCATTACGCCGCACATCATTCGCGGAACCAGCATCAGCGAGTTGAACCAGCGGGCTATCGATATTGGCACCGCGAGCACGATCGCGTTGCGGATGGTGAACAAGCCGCCGGCGGCTCCGCAGGCTGCGGCCCCGGCTTCGAGTCCAACCTCCACGAGCCCGGCTGGGCCGGCTCACGGTCCTGCTATACCGCCGCCCGGTTCTACGGCGCCGGCAAGCGCTCCGGGAGCAAGCGGCGCGGGCACGAGCTTCCTTTTTGATCCGGCGACGGTGACCGTGGAAAAGGGCAAAACGTTTGTGGTCAATCTGCTGATTTCCGGCGCGCAAAATGTGTACTCAGTTCCGGTGCAGTTGAACTACGATCCGGCGCGTCTGGAGTTGGTCAACATCAGCAACGGAGGGTTCCTCTCGCAGGATGGCCAGGCGGTTGCGCTGGTTCACCGTCAGGACGAAGCTACGGGAACGCTGCAGATCACGGCTACGCGTCCACCGGGCGCGGGCGGAGTATCGGGCCAGGGTGCGGTGGTGACTCTGACTTTCCAGGCGAAGACCAGCGGACAGACTCCAATAACGATCACTCGCGGTGGCGCGCGTGATCCGGGCTTGCAAGCCATCACCGTGAATGGAGCGCAGGCATCGGTGACGGTTCAATAGGATGTGTCTGTGTTGATCGACCAGAGAACAGCGATGAATATTTCCCGGCACAGTTGCGGCCGCAGAGTCCGGCCGCAGCGTGGTTTTACTTTGATCGAACTGATTGTAGCTACCACCATCCTGATCATCCTGACCTCGATGGCGCTGCCGGTGGCGCGTTTCACGATCAAGCGGGAAAAGGAAAAAGAGTTGCGGCACGATTTGTGGGAGATGCGCGACGCCATCGATCGCTACAAAGACGCCGCCGACCGGGGCGGATTCCAGATCAAGGTGGATAGCCAGGGCTATCCGCCGACACTGGAGGATTTGGTCAAAGGTGTCGATGTACAAGGGAAGAAGGTGCGCTTCTTGCGCAAGATTCCCGTCGATCCGATGACCGGCACGACGGAGTGGGGACTGCGCTCGATGCAGGATGATCCGGATTCCGATTCCTGGGGCGGGCAGAGCGTGTTCGATGTTTATACCAAATCAATCGACACGGCCCTTGATGGCACCAAATATAAAGACTGGTAGGGAACAACGCGGTAACGAACAAGGAAATGGAATGCAAGGCGTGAAGAAGCTGGGGCGCGATCGGGGAATCGGAACGCTCGGGAAAACTGGCGGACGGGGCAGTCGGGGCTTCACGCTGCTCGAACTAATGATCGTCATCAGCATAATCATGATCCTGATGGCGATCGCGGTTCCCGTCTACAACCAGGCGATTGTGCACTCGCGCGAAGCCGTGCTGCGGCAGAATCTGTTCACGCTGCGCAACGTGATTTCGCAGTACACGCTGGACAAGCAAAAAGCTCCACAGAGCCTGGACGACCTGGTGCAGGCCGGCTACCTGCGGCAAATTCCCGTCGATCCCATGACCGGACAACCGAACTGGGAGGTGGTGCAGGAAGATGTCTTGCTGGCCGTCGACCAGACGGATCCGGGAATCAGCGACGTGAAATCGGCGTCGAGCGCCACCGCCAGCGATGGCACAGCCTACAGCACGTGGTAGGCAAAAACAGCCTTCATCATCCCCAACGTATAGGACGCATCGCAGTTGTGCTACTCGCCATATCCCTTGCCCGCTAGTGAAGACGCTGGGTTTCGGGAGGACTCCGTTCAGCGGGAGTGGCTTATTTTCGCAATTGCGCCACTGCCCCTCAGTAGGTTGGGTAGGCTCCCCTTAATTTCCCCATGCTAGAATCATCGGTCTCCGGCTCGCTGCCAGCGCCGGGGAATTATGCCCGATATCCTCACCATGGAAGAACTCGCGGCCGAGCCGCAGGCGAAGTTGCTTCCGCATCCGGAGACGCGGACCGATGTGCTGGTGATCGGCGCGGGGCCGACTGGCTTGGCCTGCGCCATTGAGGCGCAGAAGATCGGGGTGAAAGTTATTGTTGTCGATAAGGGATGTCTGGTGAATTCGCTTTATCACTATCCGCCGGGCATGACGTTTTTTACCACGCCCGAACTGCTGGAGATTGGCGACATTCCGTTTACTACTTCGTTGCAAAAGCCCACGCGCGAAGAAGCGCTGGAATACTATCGCAAAGTCTCCGAGCACTACCGTCTCGATATACGGCAGTACGAGTGGGTGAAGACGGTGATGGGCGAGGACAACAAGTTTCAGATCACCGCAACCGACCGCGCCGGGCGTCCGCGCGATTACCAGACGCGCAAGGTGATCGTTTCGACCGGATATTACGATCTGGCCAACCAGCTTGGCATTCCGGGTGAAGATTTGCCCAAGGTTTCGCATTATTATGGCGAGTCGCATCCTTACTACGATTGCGATGTGGTGGTGATCGGGGGCAAGAATTCTGCTGCCATTGCGGCGCTCGACTTATGGCGGCACGGTGCACGCGTCACGCTGGTGTATCGCGGATCGCAATTGCATCATCACGTGAAGTACTGGATCCGGCCTGATCTCGAAAACCGCATTAAGAACCGCGAAATTGAGGCTCATTTCAACAGCACGGTGCAGGAAATTGGCATCGACCATGTGGTGGTGCAAACGCAGCACGGGCCGATTCGCCTGAAGAATGATTTTGTTCTGGCGCTGATCGGCTATCATCCCGACTACGATTTTCTGCGCAGCATGGGCCTGGAGCTTTCCAGCGAACAATGCCGCCCGGTGTGCGACCCGGTTTCACTGGAGAGCAACGTCGCGGGAATCTATGTGGCCGGTGTGATTGTGGCGGGATCGCGTACCAACGAAATTTTTATCGAGAATGGGCGATTTCACGGCAAACAGATTGCCGAAGACTTGAAGCGCAAGCTGCTGCCCGATTCCTAAGAATGCTCGTAAGAATGTAAGGACAGCCGAGCGCGGCCGTTCCAAGCGGATCACTCCAGCAGCCTGTCAATTTTTGCGGCCATAATAAAATCACTTTCGGTGAGGCCGTTTATTTTGTGCGTCCACAAAGTGATTTCCACTTTGCCCCAGGCCAGCAGAATATCGGGATGATGGCCTTGCTCTTCGGCCAAAGCGCCGACTTTGTTCACAAATTCCAAAGCCTGTTTGAAATCCGCAAATTTGAACTCACGAGTGAGATGATGATCATTTATTGCGCTCCAATGAGGAACGGCTTTGATCAGGCCTTGCAGTTCGTGGCCCTTGATCGGAGGCACACCGCCGCGGCAGGGCACGCATTTCTTGTCGGCTAATTGTTCGGTCATGGGATTCTCTCCATCAGAATAATAGCCGATGCGAAGCAAAGCCCTCAGCAGTCAGGATCTGCATTCAAACGTTTCGGCGTCGATCATGCTTGGGCAAAGACCTGACGAGTGAGGGCTGATGATTACTTCTCAGAAACCTCGGCCTCGTTTACTGCATCTGATAACCTCAATCTCAACCAAGGCTTGGGGCAGGAAGATGACTCCACCACCGGCAGGCAGCGGTAATGCCCCAGCCGTAAAAAATCCGTGGCTGGTCGCGATCGCGGTGATGCTGGCGACGTTCATGGAAGTGCTGGATACTTCCATCGCGGCCGTGGCTCTGCCTTACATTGCCGGCAGCCTGTCGGCCACCAACGATGAAGCTACGTGGGTGCTCACCAGCTACCTAGTGGCGAATGCGATCATTTTGCCGGCCAGTTCGTGGTTTTCGTTGCGCTTCGGGCGAAAAAGATTTCTCATCACCTGCATCGTCATCTTCACGGCTTCTTCCTTTGCCTGCGGATCGGCCACCAGCCTGGCTTTGATCCTGATTGCGCGCGCAGTCCAGGGCGCCGGAGGAGGCGCCCTGCAGCCGCTTTCGCAATCGATTCTGCTGGAAAGCTTTCCGCCACAAAAACGCGGGCTGGCCATGGCCGTGTTCGCGCTGGGCGTGGTTGTTGCTCCGGTGTTGGGGCCGACGCTGGGCGGCTGGCTCACCGATACCTATTCGTGGCGCTGGGCGTTCTACATCAACATTCCCGTGGGCGTCTTTGCCATTTTCATGATTTCCCGCTATGTGGAAGACCCGCCCTACATTAAAGACGCGCATCCGGGAAAATTCGACGGCATCGGCCTGGGATTGCTGGCTGTGTGGCTGGGCGCATTGCAGATCATTCTCGATAAAGGCCAGGAAGACGACTGGTTTGGCGCCGCGTGGATTCGCTGGGCCTTTGCCATCCTGATTATTTGCTTCGTGGCATTTCTGATCCGGGAATTCCGCCACAAGCAGCCGTTGGTAGATCTGCGCGTTTTTCGCCATCGCAACTTCGCGCTCGGATGTTTATTGATCGGCTTGTTCGGCGCAGGAATCTATGCGCTGGTAACCTTGCTGCCCCTCTTTTATCAGGAACTGTTGGGCTATACAGCCCTGGCCGCGGGTTGGGCGGTAAGCCCGCGCGGCATTGGAGCGATCGTCGCCATGCCCATTATCGGCTATCTGACGGCGAAGATCGATAACCGCTGGCTGATCGCCTTTGGCTTTATTATGTTCGCAGTGGCCAGCCTGTGGTTCGGCGAAGTCAATCTTTCCATCGGGCAATGGACTTTTCTGTGGGCGATTCTGATTAGCGGCTTTGGCTCCGGTTGTGTTTTTGTCCCGCTTTCGACCACGGCAGTAGCGTTTTTGAAGAACGAAGAGATCGGCAACGCCAGCGGCCTCTACAATCTTCTGCGCAACATCGGCGGCAGCATTGGAATTTCGGTGGTGAATACGATTGTCTCGCGGCACGCGCAAACGCATCGCAGTGAAATGGTGGGCTGGTTGAATCCCGGGCGCATCACGGTGCGGGGAGCTCTGCGGGGCGTGCAACAGTTCTTGACTACCCAGGGCTCCTCTCACACCACGGCGGTACAGCAGTCCTACGCGCTGGTTGGCGGAACACTGGACGCTCAGGCTCGCCTGTGGTCTTACGTAGACGACTTCCGTTACATGGCTCTGGTTTGCTTTGGCTGCGTGCCGATTGTGTTTGTGCTCAAGAAAACAGTGGGGAAGAAAGGCGCTGTGGGGGCGGGACATTAACACGATAGGTTTCGCGCGAGAAATCTGGTTTCTAAATCCGCGAGTTCATCCCCGCAACTGGGCGGTGATCCCAAGCATGGTCATAGGCTCCTGCTCCGGAGGCTGTGTCGATTTCTTAAAGTATCGCTTTAACCACAAAAGGTAGCCGAGTGACCCGACCATCCAGATCAAGCTCCACCACAAGATCGCATGGCTGCGAAAGACAGGGTTGGACCTCATCACCTGCAATTGCGAATCGGACATACCCATCTTTGCGTAAGCCTGCATCAGGTCAGCCCAGCCGGAGGTAACGAACATCGACACTAAGCGCAAAGACATCGTAATCACCGCAATCCACCACGCCGCATATTTCAAACGGAAGAGCGCGACGGCAAGGTAGGCGTCGAGAGCGGCCAGCGCGAGCATGGCGACCGATCCAGCCGGTCCGCTGAGATACCGCCCGAAAAAAGGAAACAGGGGCGTCGTGATGCCGAGAACAAGCAGATATGCGGCGCCCGCAGCCAAGATTACGCTGGCGGCAAGCACGGGCAGTGGCGTGCTATCAGTCCATCGCTCCAGCGGGTCGCGCTGACGGCAGGTTTGTTCAACGTCTTTGCGGCTGTAAAAGACGACGAAGGCGACAGGCACCACGATCAGAAAGAATGCAATGAAAACAATGATCACGGTGACAATCACAGCCATGATTCCGATGGTGACGGCTGGTGAGGAAGTCCCGGCGGCGCCCTGCTGCGCGTGCAAGGCGGCGCGCATGGTCACTGGAAGCACGGCCGTCAGAAGAATCGTGATCAGAACTCCCGTGATCAAGCCGTACCAGGAGACCACCAAGGTCAGCGCGCGCGCCCAGCGTTTCATCTGGATGGATCCAATGCCGAGCGTCACCAGAGAGGCCGCGATAAAGCCGTAGATGGAGACTGACGAAACGTATTGGCCGGGACGCATCGCCGCGGCGTGCGGAGACAAGCGCGACATAAAGGCACCCAGAGCCATCAGGGGAATCATCAGGGCTGCGAGCAGTCCCAGAATGATTTGAGCGGCGCCGAAGATTACGAGGCCAGTGCCGCGGTCGTGATAGTCGACAGGAACTGGAGGCGAATCCGCGGTTAGTATCGCGCTCGAGACAGCGGTCGTGTCCGAAACGGGCGTTGATGCGGGCTCTGGTGGCAGTTCAGCGTCCACGGATGCCTCCCCGGCGGAAGACGTATCTTAGCAGGGGAGGGCGGAAACGGCGATGGGAAAAGGATGACGGCCGACGCGTCTATTGTGACGTGGCGGGCGGCAAGAGCTTACTTCGTATGGATGCTCCGCCCATGTCTCGCAAAATGGGCGAGACATGGGGCACCCGCCGGATCGGGTCGTCCTCAAACGGCGTTGGTGATTTTAGAAGGGAATATCTTCATCCGTAATTGGCCCTGAACTCGCGGGTTGGTGCTCAGGCACGCTCTGGTCAAAGCTGTTGCCATTTCCTCCGGAGGCCGCCGCCGCACCGCGTGAACTACCGGAGAAATCGCCGCCACCTTCGCCGCGTCCGCCCAGCAGAATCAGGTCGCTGGCAACGATCTCAGTCATGTACTTTTTCTGCCCTGAGGTTTTGTCATCCCAGGAGCGGGTCTGCAAGCGTCCTTCGATGTAAACCTTGCCACCCTTTTTCAGATATTCGCCCGCAATTTCAGCCAGCCGCTGCCACAGCACCACGTTGTGCCATTCCGTGCGGTCCTGCCACTCGCCGCCCTTGTCTTTAAATCGCTCGTTGGTGGCAATCGTGATCTTGGCCACAGGCGTGCCGCTGGGCGTGTATTTGATCTCTGGATCTTTTCCCAGATTACCGATCAGTTGAACTCGATTCAGACTTCTTCCTGCCATGGGAGTGCTCCTTGGCTGGCACTATATCAGAACGCGGCCTGCGGAAGACTGAGGATCGCGGGATGTTGTGCAGCAAGTCCCATTCCGGGCAGGGTCATGTGGGGACGGCCGCCCCGGCTGGCCGTCGGCGAAGCCCGGTAATCGCGGCAAATATGATTTTGATCCGGCTCCGAACCGGGCTATAATCCTCGCCATGCCTGCCGCACCTGGCGCCACGAGAGCCGTTGGGATGGTTCCCGACGAGCAGAAGTTTGAACCGAAGTCCAAGGGAATTGCCACTCCGCGCAAGAAGAAGCCGAAAGAACTTGCCGTCATCACCGAGTGTTGCACCGGCTGCGCCGGCTCGCCCGCCTGCGTGGAATATTGCCCGGTGGAAGACTGCATGTTCTGGGTGCCGGATGAAGACAGCACTCCGTTCGGCCGCATCGCGGTCGATCCAATTCTCTGCATCGGCTGCAAGAAATGCCTTAGCAAAGGCCCCGACGGCTGCTTCCTCGACGGCTGCCCCTGGGATGCGATTGTGATGGTGGATATTGTTGAGGTGGAAAAAGAAGTGGGAGCGATGGCGATTTGAAAGAGAAGCGACTAGCTCCTAGCCTCTAGCTAAACGCCAAACCCTTTGTCATCCTGAGCGCAGTGCTGGCATTCGCGAAGCGAATGTCACACGGAGTCGAAGGATCCCTACTCGCTCCTTACTGCGAAGAGCTCGAAGAGCGTTTCAACCACAGCGCTTACTTCGCCCTAGCCTGGATGGCCTTCTCAGTCTCCAGCGCCTGTTGACGCACGTCGTTGGAAATATCTGGCAGCTCCCGTTCGTAAGGGCGAATCGCGGCGAGATCATCGGTTTGTCCCACCAAATACAACGCTCGCAGAGCTTCCCACACCTGCTCGGTCGCGGGATCGATGACGGCAATCTCTGCTCCAGCCGCAAGATTTGCCCCGGTTCCGACGACCGAACGAATCCTGCCTGCAATCGGCGAGCGAATCTCGATTGTGGCCGCCGAGGTTGGTGCATTCGATAGGGCCAGCTTGGCAATCAATCCGCGCTGTCGAATGGCCGTGCCCGGACGATCCGCATCCACGATGCGTCCCGCTTGAGGAGCGGTGATCTGCGCCGGTTCGAGCAGCGCCACAATCTGCGGACGGCCCGTCACGTCGCCGAAGCGAACCAGCGACAGCGCGGCATTTCCCCGCACCAGAGGCGAAGGATCGTTCAGCATCTTCAGCAAAGTTTGATGGAATTCCGATTGCGAAGTGTCCTGCCCCATCACCCAGGCGTCGGTGTTGCGAATTTCTTCCACGCGGTTCGAAGCTAAGACAACCAGCTCTGGATACCACTGTGCGACCGCCGCATCATGATTTGTGATCCGCTCCCCGACCTGCACCAGCGCCTGCTGAATGTGCCGCGGCTTCTTGGTGTCGTGCAGATATTCGTTCAGCTGCGGATCGGAAAGATGCCGCCCGAACCAGGTATTCCACCAGAACAGAAACGGCATAAGGACGATCAGCCAGCCGACGGCGAAGAAAAGAATTTTCTGCATGCGCGACATGCTGCGCTTGGCGGAGACCGGTTGAGAAGTTTCGATTTCCATTTTAATTCCCCGCGCCGCAGGAGAAGTTGCTTGCATCGTTGGGGTCGCCCGCGCCTTTATATTTCGCAATCTGCGGATATGGGCACAATGGACGCGTCATCTTGACTTGCGGCGGCTTCGACTCCGTGTACTTGGTGGCGATGATCGCTCCCGGCGCCGTTCCCTTTTCCACCCACAGTTCAAGAGCGCTATTGACATTGTGCTCAGGGTCGGACGGCAGGGCGTTGTCGAATTCGCCAAAGGAATCGGGTCCGGGACCTCCGCCGCAGTGTTGCATTCCCGGGACCATGTAGAGGCGCACGAATGTGTTGACTTTGTCCTGCCCCAGGGCGGCGACGACACTGTTGTAATAATGAATGGTGTTGACCGGCGGAATGGCGGCATCACTCCAGCCGTGGTAAAGGATAAGTTTGCCGCCGCGCGATTGAAAGGGCTTCAAATTTGGGTCCGTCGCGTTGAGAGACCCCGCTGTCTTCATGTCCGCGAGTCTCACTCCCGTATCAAAGCCAAATGTCCGGAAATCCCACGCCGGATTGTTGTAAACCATATTGGCAAAAAAGCCGATGCCGAAGAGAAATTGCAAGCTGGTGTGCGGCGCCCGGCCCGTGATCCAGGGAGTCCAGCCACCGTTTCCATTCTCGCCGCCCGGCGAAAACCCGGGGAATATCTGTTCACCCTTTGAGTTGTGTGGCCCGGCGTAGATCTTTTTAAGAGCTGAAACCTGAGCCGCGGTCAGGCAGCTAGCGGAATCTTTTTCCCGACACAGAATCTTCGCCGGATCGAACCGGCATTGCGTGGGATCGTTGAGAATGCCGTCGCTCACTCCATCCTGCGCATCGCAGGCGGCGATTACGGCTGCGCTGATTGCGGGTATCTTGCTCGCCGGAATGTAGCTGGCCGGGTCCGCCTCGGTGGCTTGCATATCCCAGATGGCGGTGGGCAGCAAATGGGTCCAGTAGTTCGCGGGAGCGCCGGCAAGAATGCCATCGTAGTCTTCGGGGTAACGTTGAGCCTCCATCAGCGCCTCGCGACCGCCATCGGAACAACTGGCAAAGTAGGAGCGCTCGAGCGCCTCGCCGTAAAAGGAGCGAATCGTGGCCTTGGCCTTGACGGTCATCTCATGGATGGCGCGATAGCCAAAGTCGGCTATTTTTTCCGGATGGCCCAACGCCCAGTTTGCATCGTCCCACGCGCCGGTGTGTCCGGTGTCGGTCGCAGCGGCGGCATAGCCTTGGCTGACGACATTGCCTAACTCCTCATAATCAATGGAGCCGGCGAAGCCGCCATTACCCAGGCCGCGATACTTACCATTCCATCCCCCTAGCGGCATCCATATTTCGATCTTGATATCGGAATCTTTTGTGGGCCGCAGCGTTGCCGTAACACGGCAAAAGGCTGGCGCGTTCTTGAATACCGTTGAATCCGAAATTTCTTGGGCATCCGCTGGCGGCTTGAACGCGCCAGCGGCTACCGAGTGAGCCGACGTGATGGTCGTATCCGATAGCTTAAGGCCGCCTAAACTGTCGCAGGTTGACGCCATGGCTGATGCGGCCATCAATATAACCAAGCTCACAATAACAAAGCGGAGAAACAGTTTCGCGCAACCGGCAATATTACGGTTCAAAGGTTAATCCTCCGCATCCGCGTCCAGCACGCGATCCTGCTCCAGGTAATGCGAGATCGCGTATTGCGCCAGAAGCGGCGTCAGCACGCAGATCTGAGCTCCGATCCATTCTCCTTTGCCATGCGGGGCGTCCGGAGCGTGATTGCAGCGTCCGCCGCTGCCGAACTGCGGGCCAAAATCGGCGCTCTGAATCTGGTCGAACTGCTTAAGCTCGCGCCAAGCCTGGTCGCCTACAGTGCCGGAGACATCGATTTTTAATCGTATGCATGGCATACAAAAACCTTTTACCACAGAGACACAGAGTCACGGAGAAAACCAATCACAAAATAAAGCGCAACACAAAATCTCTGTGTCTCCGGGCCCGCATGGTGGATTCCAACTCGCCGCTAGCTATGCGGGAACCACTGGTAGAGCATCATGTAAACGATAACGCCCGTCACGGAAACATACATCCACAGCGGCCAAGTCCAGCGGGCGATGGCGCGATGCTTCGCGTAGCGCGCCTTCAATCCCCGATTCAAGGTGATGATCGCCATGGGAACGATCACAATGGCCAGGGTGACGTGTGTAATCAGAATCGAGAAATAAACCGGGCGCGACCACCCCTGGCCGAGAAAACGCACATTGCCCACTTCGTAATGAAAAAACAAATAGCAGCACAAGAAAATTGCCGATGCCACCATGGCGGCGATCATGCAGCTTCGATGCGCGAGGATTTTTCCGCGCGAGATGAGCCAGCGCCCACAAAGCAGCAGCACAGCGCTGGTTCCATTTAACGTCGCGTTGAGGGCAGGGAAGAAAGCATACTGCGGCGGGATGACGCTCACGCAGCCGGCCTCGTCGTGCGGCGATTGACCAAAAGAAATGCCACGCCAAACATGACTAGAGAAAATAACAGCAAGGTGGCGATCGACGACTGGATGGGAAAAGATAATTCCGCGCCGGGGTAGAGCAATCCCCGCAAAGCCTCAACGCCGTAGGTCAGAGGATTCAACCGCATCAGCCAGCGGATCCAGCCCGAAGCGCCGGTCATGGGAAACAGCGCGCCGGAGAGCAGCCAAAGCGGAATCAGAAACAGATTGACGATTCCGTGGAATGCCTGCGAGGAATCCATGGGCCAAGCGATGGCAAAGCCCAGCGCGGTCAGAGCAAAGGAAATCAAAAACACCACCACAACGACGAGCAAAACCTGCAGCGGTTCGAGATGCACGCCGGTGAACGGAGCAAAGATGAGGAAGATCAATCCTTGAATCGTGGCCAGCGTGGTGCCGCCCAGAACTTTTCCCAAAACAATGGCCGAACGCGGCACCGGCGCGACCAACACCGACAGTAGGAACCCTTCTTTGCGATCGTCAATCACTGACATCATCGTAAAGATGGAGGTGAAGAGGACGATCATAATCAGCGCGCCGGGATAGAAGTAGTCGAGATAATGCTGCTGTCCCGGTCCGCCGCCGGAGCGAAACGAGGTGCCGAATCCCGAACCAATAACCAGCCAGAAAACCAGCGGCGAGGCTAAAACGCCTACCACGCGAGTCTTCTGGCGGTAGAAGCGCACAATCTCGCGCCACCACAATGTGAACGAGGGCAGCAGCACTCCCGCCGACACCGGCGCCAACGCCTGCCGCGCACTTATGCTTTGTGTGGCCAATTTTAACTCGCTTTCGGCGACGGAGTTTTCGCTGTTACCGTCTGCTTCTTGCCTAAATGCAGCAGGCCGCGGTCGCGCATCTCCCAATAAGCATTCAGCAGGAAACACGCCGAAAGCGCCAGCAGGATCAGGCTCATGAACAGTCCATCCACGGTGGCCGAGGGCGGCCACAAGTTAATCATCCCACTGCTAATTATCCATGCCACTCCCAACAACGGAACAATTCCCAGTACTAAAGAAAGCACTAACATCATGACTCGCACTCTACCTCCTGTTCTCAGCGGATTCAGATTGCCGTTCCTCGCGTTCACTCCAAAACTTGTGGCCGGTGCGCCGGATAAAAACGTCTTCCAGAGCCGGTTTGCTCACCGAGATCGCCTGAATCTCTCCCGGAAAAGCTTCCACCACATCGGTAACAAAGCGGTGCCCACCTTCAATTTCTATGCGAACCTGCGTTTCCATCACGGTTGCATCGAGCGAGAAGCGCGCCCGGATCAGGCGCGCCAACTCCTCGGCATCATGGGCCGCATCCAGCAACACAATGTCGCCGCCGATTTCGCTTTTCAATTCTTCCGGTGTGCCCAGGGCAACCACATTGCCTTCATTCAATATTGCCAGCCGGTCGCAGCGTTCGGCTTCCTCCATTAAATGCGTGGTCACCAGCACGGAGACCTTTTCTTCGTCGCGCAGGATTCTTAGGTATTGCCAAAGATCGCGGCGCGCGCCCGGATCCAGACCAGTGGTTGGTTCATCCAGCAACAATACCGCCGGATGATGCAGCAAGCCCTTGCCCAGCTCAATGCGGCGCTGCATTCCACCGGAAAATGTCTCCACCAACTCTTTGGCGCGGTCCGCGAGGCCAACGCGTTCCAGGATTTCCTGCACGCGGCGATTGAGCGACGCGCCGCGCAGGCCATAAAGATGTCCCTGGTGCCACAGGTTTTCATGCGCGGTGAGCTTGGGGTCCACGCTCTGAGCCTGAAAAACCACGCCAATCTGGCGCCGCAAACTGTTGGCATCGCGGGCAGCATCGCATCCCATAATCACGGCGCGGCCGGCCGTGGGCAGCATCAGCGTCGAAAGAATTCGGAACAGCGTCGTTTTGCCGCTTCCGTTCGGCCCCAGCAAACCGAACAACTCTGCGGCGCGCACATCAAATGAAACGCCATTCAAAGCTGTTCGGTTTTCATAGCGATGCACCAGGTTCTGAATGGAAATGACGACCTGGCCGGAAACTGGCTGAAGCTCCGGGCCGGGGTCAGCGATGGCGGATACTCTTGAGGTCAAAATGATTCCTGGGGTTAAGCTGCTAACAGTTTACGACGGCCGCGCGTAAAGCCGACCGTCAAAGGACAAGAAAAACAAATAAAGTCCAACAACAGCTGAGTGATTCGCCCATAAAGCCACGCCAACAAATCACGCGGCCGAAGCCGTGCCCGCGGGCTGCGCCACGCGTTCTGCAAAGGCCACCGGAACGTGCCGCCAGACTTGAATCGCAAGAATCACCGTAGTCGCCAGCAGCAGCGCGCCCACAGCAACGTGCGCCACCGTGGAAATGACCATGGGAAGCTCCGGCTGCGCCGCGTCTTTGCCCCATTCGACTCGCGTAGTGAATGCGGCGAAGCCCAGGCAAAGCTGGGTGATCAGCAGCCCCAGCATCAAAATCGCCGGCCGCCGAACCGCTTCGATTTTCGAATACACCGCGAGAGCGCGAATCGCCGTCCAGCACAGGACAAACGAGACAACCACCGCGTTGGCCACATGCGGCCACCAACTCATACCGTGATGGCGAAACATTGCGCCGAGAATCAGCTGCACGTAAAGAACAAAGATGGAAAGCAGAGTCAGCGTGAATAGACTCGGCTTGCGGGAATCGAATTCCACTCGCGGCTGCTCTTCAATCCAGCGGCGAGCGGTGAATACGGCAATAGTCACGGCAATGCAAAAAAATGTCTGCGCCACGGCTGCGTGCGCCGAAGAAACCCACGGCGGTTGAAGCAGCAACACCGTTAAGCCGCCCAGAATCGCCTGCACAATCACTGTGCCCAGCGCCGCGACTCCAAGCCATCGCATCCATCGCCGCCGCTCCACCGACCACGTCCAAATGGCGATAGAAACCGTCAGCAATATGATAGTTCCCGCGATGGCCCGGTGACTCCACTCATACTTCACGCCGCCGTGCAGCACGGGAACGCTGAACGATCCGAAAGAGGTTGGCCAGTCCGGAATGGAAAGCCCCGCATCATTGCTGGTTACAAGCGCGCCGGCAATAATCAGTAAAAAAGTCGCGCAGGCGACAAAGGTAGCGAAAACGTGGTGGGCGCGGTTATAAGGCGCTTGAATGGCTTTCAGAACAATGGCCTCAAGAAGGATTCCAGAGCAGGCCGCTAGGGGCGACCCGCTCCGCTGGTTACTATCTTATCAAGATTGGAAATGCTCAGCGGCGAAAACTACTCGCCGGGCTTGAAGCTGGCGTCAACGGTTTTAGACTCTTTCGGTCCGACCGTCACCTTCTCGTCCTGCTCGCCAAGTTTTTCCTGCACGAACGCGATGGTGTAGTCGCCCGGCGGCAGTCCCTTGATTTCATATTTCCCCGACTTGTCGGTGACTGCGTAGAACGGACTCTTCACCACGTTGATGTACATCTTCATCCACGGGTGCTGATTGCACTTTACTGGCAGCATTATTTCTTCACGCGCGAAGGTCTTTTCCAAAGGCGCAGTCTGCGGCGGCTGCGACTCATTCCACTCGCGATTGTCTTTCGGCGTGGGATGAATGTTGTGCGTGGTCATATCGGCATTCTTGATCTCCACCGTCTGGCCGGCCATCACACCCAAAACGTGCGGATGATATTTGCAACCCTGTTGCTCGAGAACGACAGGATCCTTTGGAACATCGAACGTCCGATTGCCCAAACCATCTTTTACATAGACGAAAACGTTGGCCAGGTCGCCGTTGTCGACCACAATGTTTTCGGCTTCGTTGGTGCCTTTGCAGGCGGGGTCCTGGCTCATATCGATCTTGGCTTCCCTTGGCGCGGCGCCGTCGAACTTGACTGTGCCGCTCACGGTTCCGACCGTCGCGGGATCAATCGGCGTAGCGGCGGGCGCCGCTTGTTCCATGGGCGCGTTGCTCGATTGCTCGGTGTTCTCTTTTTTGCTGCATGATGCCAATAGAAATAGGCCGCACAATGCCAGCGCTCCGACGGTCGTTCTCATCCAACCGCTCGTGCAACCGCTCATCCAACTCTTCCTATTCATGATGTCGCCTGACCTTTCCTCGATATGGAATTTACTTCCCTAGAAATCTCTGTCATTCCGAACGCCGAGCGAAGCGGAGGCGAAGGAATCTGCAGCTCGCGTCCGGCATGATTGAAGCCAACTATTCTACCGCGATCCTCCAGTGACCGCCGGATGCTGCTGCGCCGCCGCCTGCCGGCGCTGAGTCATGGGCAGCAATGCCGCGCGAGCGTGTGGCATGGACGCTGCTACTTTTCGCTGCTCTTCCGGCGTTAGCTGGAAGATGTAATCGGTGAGCAGTTTGCGGTGGTCACCTTCGTATCCGTTAAAGCTCGGCGGCGTCGGCCCGGCAAACACCCACTGATGGTTCACTTCTTTGAACAAGCCCGAAGGCATTGCCGTTCCTGGGGCAATGGCCTGCGGATCGGTAATCCAGCGCTCCACCCAGTCCGGCTTCAATCGCTCTTTAGCCAGCAGGAAATTCGGGGCGGTTGCGATCTTGTCGTGATTGGGATCGCCTGTCTGGTGACATTTCAGGCAAGGCGCAGCGGTGCTGGAAAACAGGCTCCGCGCCATATCCGTTTCTTTGGTCGTTAGCACCGGCACTTGTTCCGGAATGTAAGGCATCGGTTGTTGCGACAATGCCTGGAAGAATCGCACCAGAATGCGCAACTCGTTATCCGAGAATGAGAACGTCGGCATGCGCACTTGCAGGTATGAGCGCACACCGTTACGGTTCGTATCAGTCGTGCTCAAAGACGGGTTCGACAAAAACTTCCGCAGCCATTCAGGATCGACGCGCGCGCCCTCGGTCAACAGCTTCGGCGGCAACTGCTCCTGCGCATCTTGATATCGTTTCAATCCCATCAGCACCGTAGTTTGTCCGGGAATGAACTGATGACATCCCATGCAGTTGTATTTCTTGACCACCCACCAACCCGCCTGAATGTCGTGCCGCGCGTCACCCGGCTTGTACTGATAACTGTCGGGCAGGGAAGTCTCTTCGCTACCCATCAGGAAGGTCGTGAGATCGAGCACTTGCTCCTTGGTAAGGTGCAGGTTTGGCATTCGAGCGGCATCCATCGCGCTCTTGATCTTGCCCTCGTCGTAAACATTCGGCTCGGCCAGTTTATGCTCGAAGAATCCTTTATGGTCGTACCATGGTGCGGTCGCCGGGCCGTCAGGCAGACGCGCCAGATCCTCTTTATTCGTGATAGGCTCGGCATCTTTGCCGCCGCGCTGAGCCACCGTGGTAAACAGGGCGAAGTCGAGACGCTCGATGGGCTTGCTGCCTTCAAACGTCAACTCGGTTCCGATGCGGCCTTCTTCCTCCATGCCTGCAATCTCGTGGCACCCGGCGCAGCCGAAGTGGCTGATCCACTTTTTGCCTTCCGCCTTGAGGGAAAGATCATCCATGAAAGGCGCAGCCGGATAATCTGACGGTTCCTTCCTCTTTTGCGTCATCAAGTACGTCGCAATGTCTTCCGCATCTTCTGGAGCCAGGCGCAGGCTAGGCATCACCGTCATGTTCTGTACTTGCAGCTCGTGGCCATCGTTGGGGCACTGGCTGTGCGCCAGATCGAACTGATAGGGAAGTCCCTTCTTGGCGTAATCCTCAGGGCCAATATCTTTTTTCTCGTACGGACAATACGGCCGGGTGCGCTCGCGCGCATTGTGAATCCAGCGCACAAGATAGTCGTAATTCGCCTTCTCGCCCTCGCGGGAAAGATTCGCCGCAAAAGTGCCGCCCTGCATCTGGTCGCCTTCGCCAATCGAGTGGCAGGCGAGGCAACCGCGGGTTTCGAATAATTCTTTTCCGTGCTCGGCGTTCCCCGGCTTGTGCTTGGGCAGAGGATCGGTCAACGCCGATTGCCAGATGTAAGCCGAGATCGCCTGGATCTGATGATCGGTCAGCCGGAAATTCGGCATCTTGGTGGTCGGCCGAAAATCGGTCGGCTTCTTCAGCCACACCGGAATCCAATTCTTGTTCAGCTTCAGCCGCACATCCTTCAGGTTTGGCCCAACTTTTTTCTCGTCCTGCATCAAGCTGTGCGATTCGTAATCGAGCTGCTGCAGGCGGCCGTCCAGCTTGCTGTTTGCCACTCGCAGGTCAACCGCCTGGCCGTTCAGCCGGTTGGCATCTTCGTTCGACTCCGCGGCGTCGGCTTCTTTCATCAAATACGCGGTCTGTTTGAGATTGTCTATCTTCTGGTTCTCAATCTGCTTGATCTGCTGCGTGACCGAGTTCAACTCCTCCGGCTCTCTGTCGTAACCTTCATACCGATGGCAGCCCATGCAACCCTTTTGCCGGAAAAGGTCTTTGCCATTGTTTATGGTTTGCCATTGCATGTCGCCGCTCACCAGCACCATGTCGGCGGCATGGCAATTCTGGCAACCCGCCTGGGCGTTTTCCTTGGGAAACAGCGGCCACAGCCAGTGCTCATAAGTTCCGTGACCTTTTTCCACGCTGGTGGTCGCGCGCCCATTTCCCTGATGGCAGGGCGAGCAGCCGAATTTGTCGGGATCATGAATATTCAGCAACTCGGGCTCCGGATGGCTCACAAACGCATTGGCGAATTCATCCGGTTTCTTCTCGCCTTTGAGCATCATCGCTGCGGCCGTTATCTTCAGAGGCTCGCGCGCACCCATGTGGCAGGATTCGCAGCGATCGACAATGTTGGCGTCGGCCACATTGATCTGCAGAATCTTCGGATCCCAGTCCTCGGTCTTTTTCTTCAGTCCATCGATCTGTTGCGGCGTCAGGTCCACCATGTGGTCGGTAACGTATCCATCCATCTTCGCTTTGGCCGCGGTCACAGGTTTCAGCACATCGCCAAGGGCCAGGCTTTTTTTCGTACGCTCGTCGCGTATCGCGTTGTACGTTTCCTCCAGTTGAGGAAAGTTGAATTGCTTCTTGCTTCCGTCGGGAAATTCGACCGTCGCCAGCCGGCTCTTGTATTCAGCCAGTTCCTTCTGCTTGCTGGCTTTCGACGACGCGCTCGTGCTCGTCTCGATCTCGTAGCTGAGGGCGTTTACATAGGCGCGCCGGTCCGTGAACACGCTCTGCACAGCCAACAGGCGCGCGCTGACTTCATCGACTGCTTTGCGAGCCTCGAGTGCCTGATCCTTCGAGTCTTCGTATGCCTTCTGGTAAGCCTGCTTCAGCGCGATGTAATCGGGAGACTGCTCGACATCTTTCTGTGACGCCACGGACTTCGAGCGCTCCGTGTTCAGGAACGCGCTGTAACGATCCTTCCATTGGTCCTGAAATTCTTTCCATGGCCGCTGCACCCAAGCCTCGTCCCACAAAGCCCAGAACAGCGTCGCCATGAGAATCACCATCGCGACCAGGTAATACGCGGCATACGACTTGCTGGTAATCGGGTCCTGCTCGGGGATAGGTTGCTCAGGCACCGCTTCCTCCGGGAGAATCTTTTATTGTCATTCCGCGCGAAGCGAGGAATCCTCTGTCCCACACCATTGCTCGTAGTAGGGATGCTTCGGCCACGCTCAGCATGACAATGCCACTAACGACGACCAACTACGTTTTCATACGTTGAACCAGGGCGTGATCCACACGTACTTGATGTGCCACAACAGGCGCAGCCCCATCTTCATCGGCAGCGCAACCATGGTCAGCAAAAGAAACTGCATGATGCCAAACTGCAGCAGGCTCATCCGCTGAAAATCTTTTGCCATCTTCCGGCGGAAGATGGAATACAGCACCGCGCCGCCGATCAGGTAATAGCCGCCCACCACAATCGCGCCGAAAAGTCCTTTGCCTAAATTCGACGTGATGCCGAAAATATCCGGCAAATCACGGTTCACCTCGTAGATCAGCCGGTTGTGATCCCACGTCTGCCCCGGCCAAAACCACTGCCAGCCGGGTCCGCGAATAAACGTGCCGATCAGAATCATCGAAACCCACAGAATGATGAAGCCGAATAAAAAAGTAGAAATGGAAAATTTGCGCTGCTTCCAGGTGTAATACCCGCTGCCCAGCGGATTGGTATCGATGTATGGCACGACCATGAGCCCGACGATGATGAGCGTGGGCATGACTACGCCGGCAATCCACGGGTCGAAGTAGACCAGCATTTCCTGCAAGCCGAGGAAGTACCATGGCGCTTTCGCCGGATTCATCGTGAGGTTGGGATTGGCCGGTTCTTCCAGTGGAGCGTTCAGCGTGATCGACCACACCATGAGCACGATGGTGACAATGATGGCAGCAAGAAACTCAATGCGCAGCAGAAACGGCCAGACGTGAACTTCCTTCTGCCAGCCTTGCTTGAAAGGCCACGTCTTGCGGTGATGCGTTTTCGCCAGCGCGGCATCGCCTTCCAGTTGCTCGATCAACACATCGTTGGCATGAGCCTGCTTCCACGCCAGGTAAATGTAGAAAACAAGCAGAGGAATCAAGCCCACGATCGGCACATTGTCGGGCGCCGAACAAATCTCCCAAAGTTGTCGCCAGTCCATGTGTTCTCCAAAAACCCTTGTGGTGACGGCCGCCCTCGGCCGTCCTTTCGAAGCTCGAAAGTTCCTTGCGACACCTACAGCCTGCCGAGCTGCGCTCGGCCAGACAGCCGAGGGCGGCTGTCTCCACACGAATCTTGCAAATCCTTACTCTCCGGCAGCCTTCGGCCCTCTGCGCGGCTTGTCCGCTTCCGCCGCCAGCATCACCGGCGCCGGCCCGGAAATTCCACCATCTTTTCGCACGCGCCAGAAATGAACGATCATCAGCACCGACGCCACAATCGGAATTCCGATGCAGTGCCAGATGTAAGACCGCAGCAGCGCGTTCGCGTCGACGATCGACCCGCCGAGCAATCCGAAGCGAACGTCGTTGTACGGAGTCATGCCCAGCGCCGATCCAAACGGTCCTTCATGTCCCAATAGCGGCGTCGCGCGCGCCATGTTCGTGCCCACCGTGACGGCCCAGAAACCAAGCTGATCGTCAGGCAACAAATATCCGGTGAAGGAAAGCAGCAAGGTAAACACCAGCAGCAACACGCCAATGTTCCAATTAAATTCGCGCGGCTTTTTATACGAGCCGGTCAGGAATACGCGAAACATATGCAGCCAAACTGCGATCACCATCAAGTGCGCGGCCCAGCGATGCATGTTGCGCAGAATCTTGCCGAAGGGAACATCGTGCTCGAGGTAGAGCACATCGCGAAATGCCTGCACTTTGCTGGGATGGTAATAAAACATCAGCAGCACGCCGGTATAGGTGAGAACGATGAACAGAAAAAAAGTGATCCCACCCATCCCCCACGTATAGCTGTAGCGCACGGCATCGCGGTTAATCTTGGCCGGATGCAGGTGCAGGAACACGTTGGAAAGCACGCCCAGTGCCCGGTTGCGCGGCGTGTCGTCATGCTTGTGGCGGAAGATCGAAGTGTAGACCTGAGTCTTGGTCGGGTCTTTCAGTCCCTCGATCTGTTCCTTGGCCTTGGCGGGAATCTCGGTCTTAAGAGCGTGAATATCATTCTTCACGCCCGCGGTTACTTTCTCCAGCACCCCCGCCTTGCTGCCATTCTTTCCGTTCGGATTATTTTCGTCAGCCATAAATGATTCCTGAACCGTCTGTCATTCCGACCCGGGCAAGGCCCGGTGAGGAATCTGTTGTTCTTAGCACTGCAACCAAGGCCGGAAGCAGCTCACACTCCCGTCAAGAACGCCCCCGGATCGTTGAAATGAGTCGGCTGCCCCTTGGGCCACGAATACAACTTCGACGTGTCCACCAGAACCTGCCCGTCGGGCGCCAGTTCCAAATGCGCGCGGTCCATAGGCCGCGGCGCCGGACCTTCAAAATTTATGCCTTCGCTGTCGTAACCGCTGCCGTGGCACGGACACTTAAACTTGTTCTCGCTGGGCTTCCAATCTGGAGTGCAGCCCAAGTGCGTGCAGCGCGCGTAAATGATGAAAAGACGGTCGGGGGTGCGATCGACCCAAATGCGGAATTTTTGCTGGAACTTTGTATCGACCCCGAGAGCGAACTCGGAAGGGTAGCCAATTTTGAAAACAGTATTGGGTTCGAAAAGAGTGCGGGGCAGGAAAAAGCGGAAGAACGCGATGAACCAGGCGCCCAAAAACGCCGTAACCGCGCACCACACTAGGCGGCGCCGCTGTTTGTCGATCTGGGTATTCGACGGACCGGAGGAAGATACCCCGGCGGCCGCTGCCGCCTTTGAGGTTCCCACCGCCGGCGTGCCAACGTACCTGGTAGCGTCCGTCGGCGTCTTGGCCGCAGGTTTCGCCACTTCCGGACTCGGATTAGCCTTCTCGGGCTCCGTTTCCGACATGAGTTCCTCCTGAAAATGTTGCAGAATAAAAATTTAGCTATCGAATCGTAATGGTCAGTCCCCTAACTTCTAAAATGAAAAGCTTGCCTATGAATATTTATTCAATCCGCAGCCATCAACTCCGCGACTCCGTCGTTAACCGGTTCAGTTACGCCGATCGGGCCTGTGCTTAAAGCCTCGATCACGACCTGGGCTAATGCCCGAATAAACTTTGGCGAATCGTTAAGCCCTGCGCTCATTTCAAATTGGCTGATACCGAGCCGCCGCGCTTCTTCCCGCGCTTCGTGGTCGATCTCGCCCAGAGTTTCCACATGGTCGGAAACGAATGCCACCGGAACAACGCAAACCTCGCGCACGCGTTCCTCCGCCAGATCATGCAGCGTGCGGTGCAGCGAGGGCTGCAGCCACTTGCTGGCTCCGACCTTGCTCTGGTAGCAGAGACGGTAACGGTTGCTCCAGCCTCCGCGATTCATCACGAGCTCGACCGTTTCTTCGATCTGCCGCTGGTAAGGATCGCCGCGCTCGACCACTGACATGGGGATGCCGTGCGCGCTGAAAACGATGTCCGGCAGATCTGGCCGGGAAAATCGGTTCAGCGCCTCTTCGACCTTTTCTACGACCGCGTCCAGATACATCGTATTACGATAGAAATCCGTAATGCAATGCGATGGCAGCCGGTCCTGAAACAGCCGCCGCCATTCGTTCAGGCTGCTGCCGGTTGTAGTGGACGAATACTGGGGATAGAGCGGCAGCAGAACTACTTCCTCGCAACCAGCCTGTCGTATCTGCTCGATCGCCTCGCGCGTAAACGGATGCCAGTAGCGCATGGCGACAAAGCAGCGCGCATCAAGGCCCTGCCGCGCCAGTTCATGTTCCAGCGCCTGCGCCTGCCGTTCGGTGTTGCGGCGTATGGGCGATCCTCCTCCGATGCTCGCGTAATGCCGTTGCACTTTGCGGGAGCGCGTCGCCGAAATCAGTTTGGCCAGGGGCTTGCGCCCGATGCGGGCGAAAGGAAAATCGATAATCTCAGGATCGCAAAACAGGTTGTACAAAAACGGCTCGATGGCCTCCAGCGTGTCAGGACCGCCGAGCTGGAATAAGACCACCGCCAAACGCCGTGATGTGCGCGCCATTCCCAAGAAACCCACAGCTGTTGAACGCCCGCACTTTACTTGAATCCGCGGCGAGAGTCAATGACCGATTGCAACCGGTTAAGAAGTTCACGCGAAACTCAGCGCGATTATGCTGAGCCTCGGCCGCTTCACGTTCGATTTTGCTTCTGCCTCGGGAGGCATATCTGCCGCCATTTATGGGTTCCAGCAATTGCCAGCCTGCCAACTTCCGGCTAAGATTACGGCGATCCGAACCCACGATCTGATAAAGAGGAGTTCGTCATGAAGAAAGTCTGGTGCATTCCCACAATCGCTTTGTTGCTTGTCCTGTGCGCTCACGCGCAAAACGGCGCCATGAACGCGCCGAAAAAAGAAATGGCCCTAAAGCCCGCTCCCGGTGCCGCAGAAGCGGTGCTTGATTCCTGGAACGACATTGGCCGTAAGCTGATCGCCATGGCGGAAGATTTTCCCGAGGACAAATATAATTTCAAGCCCGTTCCCGCCGAGCGCACCTTCGCCGAGCAACTTCTCCACGCCGCCGGCGCGAACTACTATTTCACCAATCCCGTGCGTGGGGATTATTCCAAGGTCGATGAGAACCCCAAACGCAAAACCAAAGCCGAAGTCGTTGCCTTTGTGAAAAAATCCTTTGCCGATGGGGCGGCGGCGATTAAGGCCAAAGGAGACAGCGGAATGTCCGACCTGATTCGCGACCCGTTCGGCCCTCGGCAAACTCGAATCTATGATCTGGCTTACGGGATTATCGAACACGATGGCGAACATTACGGCCAGCTCGTGGTCTACTACCGCGTGTCTGGCATGGTGCCGCCCGAATCCCGCCCCCACAAGTGAAGAAGTGGGAGTGAAAGAATTGCGGTAGTGTCTTATTGCATCGCATAGGGATATCGCCGCGCCCGCTGCGGAAAAATCTTGATCAGCACCACGCCCGAGATAAATCCGCCCACGTGTGCCCAGAATGCGATGCCACCGCCCATGTTGCGGCCTTCGTAGATGAGAGAAGTCGCGGCCCCGGAAACGAATTGCAACACGAACCAATATCCCAGAATGATCCAGGCCGGCACATATAGAACAAAGACGAAAAACCACGTCAGCACCCGCGCCCGCGGATAAAGAATAAAATACGCGCCCAGCACTCCGGCAATCGCTCCGCTGGCCCCCAGATTCGGCACCCGCGAATGTATGTCCATCGCCACCTGGCAAGCCATCGCAATCAGGCCGGAGAGCAGATAGAACGTGAGATAGTTGAAGTGCCCAAGATAATCTTCGACGTTGTCGCCGAAAATATAAAGGAACCACATGTTGCCGATGACGTGCATCCACGAACCGTGCAGAAACATCGAGGTAAAAAAAGGCAGCACCACAGCCACCAGCGAATATTGCGGTGAGCCCGCCAGGAACGCCGCCAGATGAGAAGGCACGATGGAGAACTGGTTAAAGAATACTTTTAGGCTGGCCGGATCCAGGCTCGACTCGAAAAGAAAAATCAGCAGGTTCAGCCCAATCAGAAAATAATTGATGAAGGGCGTGCTGAAGCGCGGCTGATCGTCTTTGAGAGGAAGCATGGAAGAATCTGGTAATTTGGTAATTGAGTAATTTCGAAATTCAAAAAACGAAGCGGCTCAAAGCCGAAACGAACCCGCATCTTAAGATCTTCAATTTCCCAATTACTCAATTACCAAATTACCAAATTCTCCGATGAACGGTATCCTCATCGTCGACAAGCCCGCGGGATTGACCTCGCACGATGTGGTCAATCGCGTGCGTCGTATTCTGGGCCTGCGCTCCGTCGGGCACCTGGGCACGCTCGATCCCCTCGCAACCGGGGTCCTGCCCATTGTTGTCGGCAACTACACGCGCCTCGCCCAGTTCTACAACGCGGCCGAAAAAAGTTATGAAGGTGTAATCCGCTTCGGCTTCGCTACCGACACATACGACGCCGAAGGCGAAGCGACCACCCCCGCGCAGTCCCTAACTCTCGACCCCGATCAAATCGCCGCGCTGGCCGCCGAGTTTCGTGGCGTCATCGAGCAAACGCCGCCACCTTTTTCCGCGAAGAAAATTCACGGTGTCCCTGCCTATAAGCTGGCGCGAAAACAGAAAGAGGTGATTCTGAAAGCTGTGCGGGTTGAGATTAAACAATTCGATATCGCCGGAGTGAAGACCGATCGCGTCCGATTCATTGCGCGAGTCGCTTCAGGCACCTATATCCGCTCCGTCGCTCACGAGATGGGCACAAAACTGGGCTGCGGAGCCCACCTGGAATCCCTGCGCCGCACTGCCGTCGCAGAATTCAAAATCGAGGACGCCAAGACACTCAATCAGATCGTCGAACAAATGCAGCAAGAAGCGAGCACCGAGGCTTTTTCTGACCACCTGCCACTGACCACTGACCAAGGTCTGTTCCTTCACCCGCGCCTGCTCCTGCCCCACATGCCTTCGGTAACCGCCGACGAAGCCACCGCGGCCCGCATCCGCAACGGCAGAACCGTAAATCTTCCCGATCTTTCGCAGGCTCGGCAAGTCAAAGTCTTTTGCGGACAACGCGACCTTATCGCCATCGCTACGCGCTTAGCCGGAACCTTATTTCATCCCAAGATCGTACTGGCCCCAGAGCCAGTCAAATAACCAGCGATTCATTGATGGTGCTTCGATTTGGCTTGTCATTCCGGCCGAGCGGAGTGAGGCCAGTGGAGGAACCTGCTTTTCCGCCGGAAGCGGCAGTGCACCCGCGCGAAGCCTTGACGCTTCCGCCATTGCCTTTTACTGTGACAGTACGCCATGAAGCTCTCCGTCGTCATGCCGGTGTACAACGAGGAAGCCACGCTGCGCACAGTGGTGGAGAGCGTGCTCGCCGTGCCGCTCGCCATCGAACTCATCTGCGTTGACGATGGCTCCCGCGACCGCTCCCGCGAGATCTTGACTGAACTGCAGAACAACTATCCTCAGGTCAGAGTTTATTTCCAGCCCAAGAATATGGGCAAAGGCGCGGCTCTGCGCCGCGGCATTGAACAATCCACCGGAGATTTCGTCATCATCCAGGACGCCGATCTCGAATACGATCCCGGCGAATATCCGCTGATGCTGGCGCCACTACTGCAGGGCAAGGCCGACGTAGTTTACGGGTCGCGTTTCCTTGGCGGCGCGCCGCACCGCGTGCTTTATTTCTGGCATTCGGTGGGGAACTGGATTCTCACTCTGCTCTCGAACGCGCTCACCAACATGAACCTCAGCGATATGGAAACCTGTTACAAAGTTTTCCGCCGGGAAATCATTCAATCCATCCCCATAGAAGAAAACCGCTTCGGCTTCGAGCCGGAAATCACGGTCAAGATCGCCAAACGCCGCCTGCGCGTCTACGAAGTCGGCATCAGCTATTGGGGACGCACCTACGAGGAAGGGAAGAAGATTGGCTGGAAAGACGGTTTTCGCGCCCTCTGGTGCCTGCTGAAATACACCCTCAGAGAACCGCGGCTAAGCTACCAGGCGCATCCGGCCCTACCCAAGCCTGACCCCGCGCCCTGATATCATCGCTGCCGGGGGTAGGATTTCTACACACCCCAAAGATAGTCTTCCTGCTCGTGCGGTTGCTCCGCAGCCAGTGGAAGGGGAACGGCAAACGGCCCAGCCGGCTCCGCATTCAGGGCCTGCCGCTGTGCTTCCACAACCGGCACATGCGACCCCGCAGCCAGCGCGGCCGGTTCTATGAGCGGAGTCGCAATCGCGGGTGGCTTGTGCGTCTCGCGAATCAGTTCCAGCAAGTGATGATCTTCCACGTGCTTGATCTTGTCGGCTAAATGCACGAAACGGCGATACACATCGTCCAGCGCCCGCCGGTCAAACTGGTAACCAAGTTGCTCGCAACGAATGCCCAGCGCGTGCCGCCCGGAATGTTTTCCCAAAACCAGCTTAGAATCCGGTACGCCCACCGATTTCGGCGTCATAATTTCGTAGGTTAGAGGGTTTTTCAGCACCCCATCCTGATGAATGCCCGCCTCGTGCGCAAACGCATTCCGTCCCGTGATCGCTTTATTCGGCTGCACCGGAACGCCGGTAATTTCGCTCAACATCTGGCTGGCGGAAAATAGCTGCTCCGAAGCAATCCCCGTGTCAAACGGATACCGGTCCGGCCGCACTCGCATGGCCATTACAATCTCTTCCAGCGACGCATTTCCCGCGCGCTCGCCAATTCCGTTGATCGTGCATTCCACCTGCCGCGCGCCGGCGGCAATAGCAGCCAAAGCATTGGCTACTGCCAGACCCAAGTCGTTGTGACAGTGCGCTGAGATCGTTACTCTCTCGATTCCCTTGACTCGCTGCCGGATGGTCGCAATCAAATCCCCAAACTCGGCCGGCATGCTGTAGCCGACGGTGTCGGGAATGTTCAGCGTAGTCGCGCCGGCTTCCACCACTGCATCGAGGACGCGGCAAAGAAAATCGGCATCGGTGCGCGTCGCATCTTCCGGCGAAAATTCCACGTCGTCGCACAACGATTTCGCCAGGCGAACCGAATGCCGGGCCGCGGTCAGGCACTCATCCCGGTCATGCGCAGCTTGTATTGCAAATGAATGTCGGAAGTTGCCAGGAACACATGGATCCGCGGCCGCGCCGCATCCTTCAGCGCGTCCCACGCCCGCTCAATGTCAGGACGGTGCGCCCGCGCCAGCCCCGCAATGATGGGACGCCGGATTACGCTGGCAATCGCCCGCACCGCTTCAAAGTCACCATCCGAGGAAATCGGAAAGCCCGCTTCGATCACATCCACTCCCAGCCGGTCGAGTAGATGCGCCAGCCGCAGTTTTTCCCCATGGTTCATGCTGCAACCCGGTGACTGCTCGCCATCGCGAAGAGTGGTATCGAAAACAGTGATGCGCGCCCGCTCCATGATTCTGAACTCTCCTCGTAAAAACCGCTCGAAGCTCTACGAACTCTGATTTTACGGAATCCTGCCTCAGAAGCAAAACTTATAATTATTACCACTTAAGTAGATTATCTACTATAATAAGCTAGGCTAATAGATCGTCTGAATCCCGTCTCCGGCACGAGCGAACATGGAACTCTCCCAACTCGAAGTCTTTCTCGCCGTCGCCCGCGAAGGCCGTTTCTCCCGCGCCGCCGAAAAACTTCATCGCACCCAATCCGCGGTCAGCCAGACCATCCACAAGCTCGAACAGGAATTAGGAGAATCGTTATTTGACCGCTCCTCCCGCGAGGGCGTCCTCACCGACGCTGGCCGCGTTCTACATGAGTACGCTGGAAGGCTGATCAGCCTGCGCCGCGAAGCCGCCGAATCTCTTTCCGATCTCCGCGAATTGCAAAAAGGCAAGTTGGTCATCGCTGCTAATGAATTCACTTCGCTCTATCTGCTCCCGGTGCTTGCCGAATTCCGCCGCCTTCACCCCATGATCAAGATCACCGTGCAGCGCTCCCTCGGCAGTCACATTCCCGATGATGTCCTCCGCTACGGCGCCGAACTCGGCGTCCTTTCCTACCAGCCGCAGGAACCCAACCTGCACTCCGTGGTCGTTTACCTCGACGAATTGGTCTTCGTTGTCCCTCCCAACCACCCCCTAGCCGGAGCGCCGCAAGTCAGCATCAGCCAGCTCGGAGCAGAATCTTTCGTCGCGCACATCGTTTCCTCTCCCTACCGCGAGAAAGTCTTGCAGTCATTCAAAACACACAAAACGCCCCTGCACATGGATCTTGAATTACCCACGTTGCAAGCCATTAAGCAATTCGTCGCTCTAGGCAACGGCGTGGCCTTCGTTCCCGAAATCAGCGTAGAAACTGAATTAGCTCGCGGAGAACTGGTTCGCATCCCTGTCCGTGAGCTGCAACTGAAAAGAAAGCTGCGCCTGATCTATCGTAAGCAAGCCAGCATCTCCCACGCCGCCCGTGCCTTCCTCAAAGTAGCCGAAACCGTAGCCCTCAAACGCAAGGGCCGCTACCGCTTTCAACGCGAAAGCTAAAAGACTCGCCAGCACATTGCCTGCTCAGAGCAACTAAGTCACCAGAGAAGTGTTATCCCGTTTTCAAGAACTTTTCTTATGAAAGGCAGGATGCAAGATGCGCCCAGGTCTACTACTCTGTTCCATCATCCTCGTTCTTGGCGGCTTGGCCACGGCTCAAGTCCCGTCTGGCAACGTCTTCTTCGGATATTCCTACTACCACACCGATATCTCCACCATCGGTAGTACCAACACCAACGGATGGGAGGGAACGCTGGAAGGAAAGGTCCTGCCCTTTATCGGCATCGTCGCCGACTTTAGCCAGAACTACGGCTCCGGGAATGTCTCCTTCGCATGCCCGGGGGTGGGATGCCCAGTCACTGTGAATGAGAATATCCACGAACAGAATTACCTGTTCGGCCCCCGCGTATCCATGTCGGTCGGGAAATCTCGTCCTTTCGCCGAAGCTTTGTTCGGCGCCGGCCACGTCAGCACCAACGGGGTCGGATCAGATACCTCCTTCGCCACGGCCCTCGGCGGCGGCCTCGACTATCGCATCATCAAGCCCATCGCCTGGCGCTTCCAGGGCGACTATGTGCAAACACGCTTCTTCGGCGGCAGCCAGAACAACGTTCGCATATCCACCGGCATCGTTCTGCGTTTCTGACGATATAAACCTCTTTTCACGCCGAGACCGCAAAGATCGCCGAGCCTCTCTGTGCGTAATTTTGCGTTCTTGGCGTTAAAGGTCTGCAAGATAAAACAGGATCCAGTTGGTTGTCTGGATACTGCTGGTGTGGCCACCGAAAACTCGGTTGTGAATGCAAATGAAACTAAGCTTGCGGAGGACTCTCCGGCCCCGCCTGCCAATACTTGTGATCGCGCAGAAAAAACTTTTCATTCCAGTAATTCATGGCAGTCCGCAAAAACAGCCAGCCCACGCGCAAGTGCCCCATCTTCTTGAACCGGCGGTTAGTCGTGAAAACTCCGCCGCGCACAATGCCGAACCTGCTCCGTGCCACCTGCTGGCTCAAAAGATAATCTTCGGCAAAGGCCACCTGCTCGTGAAATCCCCCCAGTTCCCAGAATTGTTGCCGGTCAAACAGCATGAACATTCCCGTGGCAAACGGATGGTGCAGCCGCGACAAATACTGAAATATGTCGTTCGCCGCATAAAACAATTTGTCGATCCAGCTCCCTTCGCGGCAAATAATATTCGTGGTCACGCAGTGCAATCGCTTGCGCTGCGCCAGTTCCACTGCCCGCCGAATTACCGAAGGATGCCCCAGTTCAATATCGGCATCCAAAAACAGAACATAAGTTGTGTCCGCATGTGCCGCACCTTGATTGCGTCCCACCGAAGGCATTCCCCCGTGAATCACGTTCACATTCAAGCGGTCGCGAAACCTCATCACGATCTCTGGAGTGCCGTCGGTCGAGTTCGCGTCAGCGACCAACACTCTCGTATTCCGCATCTTCGAGTAATCCTGCATCGTCAGCGAAGTCAGCAGCCGCGGAATCAGCTTCGCCTCGTTCTTCGCCGGAATCACGATGGTCAACTCGTTCGCTGGATTCTCGCTCGTCAGATTCCTGCTCGTTGAACTCGTGCTCGTTGAACTCCTGTTCGTTAAACTCATGGATGTGTACCCCCTGTTCATCGATCGTCAAATAAGTCAGCCGTGAATCGACCCACCCGCCGGAGTTGTAATATTCCACTCCGTCTTTTTCCACGTGCGTCGCTTCGTGCGTATGCCCGCAAAAAATGCGGTCCGCGCCATGGTATCGGGCGTGTCCCAATGCGCCCGACGCCACTTTCTCCGACATGCGCAGCCACCGCGTATTCAGCCGGTCAATCAGCCGCGCCACCGGCTTGCTCTTGAAATCCAGCTTCTGCAATTGCAAATACAAGGACGTTCCCAGCCGGCTGAGGTTGATTCGATTCACCTGAAAGCCATCGAACTGGTGCCCGTGAATGGCAAGGTGCTTCAGCCCGCGATAAGTCCACTCATACTCCTGATACACATCCACGCCCACCAGATGCGACATCACGTCCGTCAGGCCGTGGTCATGATTGCCCTCGACCCATACGACTTCGACGTTGCGCTTGGGATTCGACAGCTTGCGAATGTAGCCGAGGAACTTCCAGTGGTCTTTGGTCAGGCGGGCAAAATTCAAGTCGGCAAAAATATCGCCCAGCAAAATCAGCCGCTCAAAGCGGCTTTCTTTCAAAACCCGCGTCGCCTCACGCGCGCGGCTGGTCTCTGCACCCAGGTGCAGGTCGGAGAGGATCAACGTGTTGTACACGTGCCGATCCATACTTCGGTTGTAGCAGGCGATTGTTACGATCAGATGAAGATTGCATCAAAATTAGTGCATAAGGTACTGACCAGGTTACCGTAGGGACATTACCCCAGACGCGCCTGTTTCCTGAATGCGCCAAGTCTGCTATGTCATTCCTTCATTCTGCTGTCCCAAATAAGCAAACTCCCACAATGCCTTGGCATCTCATACTTCGCTCTGGTATTGGCCGGCGGCAAGAGAATGAGCCATTTCATTTCGCGCCGCTTCTGCAGGTAACGAGTTCCCCGTTCGAATTGGAGAAACCCTATGAAGCATCGGATCAAAGGCCTGGGAGCGCTAACCTTCGCTGCTTCCACCTTCTTTGCACTCTGCTCGACCGGCGGAAGCGTGCATGCGCAAGCCCTCAACTCTTCCGCAGCATTCCTCTACGTTTCCAGCAGCCCGAGCAGCGGCAGCGAACAGATAAACGCCTATGCCGTTGCGGCCGACGGCGCTCTCACCCTGGTTCCCGGCTCGCCCTTCGCGGAGAATGGGGCGATCCTAGCGGTAGATAAGAAGTGGCTCTTCGCGTCGGATACGATTGATATCTACAGCTTCGCGATTGCGCTCAACGGCGCACTGAAACAAGTGTCTTCAATCAACGCGCAGCGACTCAACGGCTACAACGACGGCGGTCCCGTCAGCTTGTTTCTCGACCGCTCCGGAACCACTTTGTACGACGAGGACATTTACGGAGACAACGGCGCCAACAACACCTATCAATTTTTCCAAGTGAACCAGTCAAACGGAGCTTTGAATTATCGCGGCGCGACGGGTTCCGCTAGCCCAGAATTCGAGACGCCACTAACCTTCGTCGGCAACAACAACTTTGGCTACGGCGCCTCCTGTTACCACGGCTTCCAGAATATTTACGGGTTTAAGCGAAGCGGCAACGGAACACTCACCGACATGAACTTGAATCCGCCAATACCCGCCGTCCCCGGGGGCGCGTACTGTCCCTACTTGGCCGCAGCCGACCGATTCGACCATGTGGCGGTTTCGCTTACGCCGACGAATGACCTCACGGTCATCGGCCCTACTCAACTCGGAGTCTATACCGCAGACGATTCCGGGAACCTGACCACAACCAGCACCGCGCAGAACATGCCGGAGGCCGCACCGTTCGACATGGTGGCCTCGCCTTCTGGAAGGCTGCTCGCGGTCGGCCAACAGAGCGGACTCGAAATCTTCCATTTCAATGGCCCCAATCCCATTACGCCCTATACCGGTTTGCTAACGACAGATGAGATCGACCAGGTTTCCTGGGACGATCACAATCACGTCTACGCCATCAGCTACTCCGCGGGGAAACTTTACGTCTTCACTGTGACTCCAACCGGCTACAGCCAAGCGCCCGGGTCGCCATATTCGATTGTCAACCCCGAGAACATAGCTGTTCTATCGGAGAGATAAAAAAAGCCCCTGCACAGCGGGGGCCTTTTTCCACTCTAAATATTTAGCTGGTTTCGACGGTCACTTCGCCCCCGGCGGCACATACTCCTTCGGCACCGCCGATCCTTCGCCAAAAAAATACTGTTCCATCTGCTTGACGATCACTTCCTGATCCTCGCGCCGCGCCGGATTCAGCCGGTATTCATTCAATAGCATCTTGCAATGCTCCACCCACATCCTCCATGCCGGCTCGGAAACGTTGTCATACACCTTGCGTCCCAGGTCGTTATCGAATGGGGGTTCATCCAACCCCGGCAATTCCTTCTTCAGCTTTACGCAAAAAACCGTGTGCTCCATAAACTTTCCCTACCTGTCGGCGAATGAATTCGCAATTCAGATATTTTACATCGGGGAACCGGCCCACTAACGGCGTCGGCGCGTTGGCCGATAATATAATGTCGAGTGAGTCAAAGACCTATGCCATTCCAAACTTCCCGCTCCATCCTTCGCCGCAAAACTTTGCTGATAATAGTTTTGCCCACCGCATCCGTCGCTCTTTGCTGCGTCCTTGCCGCTCTCGCCTTCGCGCAGCAAAAACCCGCGGCCAAGCCCGCCAGCAACAATCAGGTTGCCCGCGGAAAATACATCGTCGAAAACGTTGCCATGTGTACTCAATGCCACACACCGCGAGATAGCGCCGGCGATTTCGACCGCAGCCAGTGGTTGCAGGGAGGTCCTCTGTGGTATCAGCCTGCCCATCCTGTGTCCGACTGGCCGCTGATCGTGCCGCGCATTGGCGGATCATTCTCCGCCACCGACGCGGAAATGATCACCCTACTCACTACCGGCGTGTGGAAAGATGGCAAGCACCTTCGCCAGCCCATGCAGCAATTTCGCATGACTCCCGAAGACGCCGCCGCCGTTGTGGCCTACCTGCGCTCGCTGAACCCCAGTTCCCCCGCGCAGCAGGAGCCGCAGTAGACGAAGCCCGAAGTGCATACAACGAGCTCCGAACATCGATTCTTCGGGGCCGCTTGTGGGAAGGGCACGACTTCAGTCGTGCCACTAAGCCCTAAAATATCCCAGCGCTTTAGCGCCTGAGGTCCGCGTTTTCCTGTCGAAATCAGCCCGCTAGGAAATGTTCTCGCGATAGCTCCCGCTGCAATCGCCCAGCAGCCGCGGCGATTGTGCTAGATTGGCTTTCGAAGGGCTCATAGCTCAACGGTTAGAGCAGCAGACTCATAATCTGTTGGTTCCAGGTTCGAATCCTGGTGGGCCCACCAGTCCCGCCTGTCCTTCCTTGCTTTGCGGCCCCTTGTTGCCCCCTCCTGAGTCCACGTCCGCGGCAGATCCAACGCCGAGAATTTGAATTTCAGTTCCCGCTATGCTCGCGCTACGCGTGCCGCAGTTGTGCCTTTGCCAAGCTTTGCCAGTTCGGCCAGCGCCGGCATGGATTCAGCCGTGGTCAGCTTTCGCTCCGGCGGCACAGCTCCCGCGCGCACCGCTTCCGTCAGCATCTCCAAAGCCAGATCGGCATTCGGTCGAATATAAATCGTTGCCGCCAAGACTCCGCTGCGGACCCAGGCCTGGCCCGTCGTTGGCATGCCGTCGCACCCGGTAAAAGGAATCTTCATCCAGCGTTCCCGCTCCGGCCCCTGAATCTCGCTGAATGCCTTTCTCGCGCCCATGGCCATGCTGTCGTCTTGCGCTCCTACCAGATCAATGTGCGTTTCCTGCGATGTTCTCAAACGCAGCCACGAAGTCACCGTCCGGTATGCGCTCTCTTCGGTCCAGTTTGCCCTCATGCTCTTAACCTGAATATGCACCGGCTTGGTACGATTCATGCCCGCAGTTCTCTCCTTCGCCGCGGAGCTATTAGCCGGTCCTTCAATGTAGAGCACGGAACCGCCCTGTGGCAGCAGCGCCGCAAATTGCCGCCCTTGAATCTCACCTACCTGTTCGTGATCCGAGCTGATGCTGAAGATTGGAACCTTGAATTCGCCGCGCAAACGTGGAATGTAGTCGGCATCGTAATTCAGCGGCACCCAGCCAATTCCCGCAGCCGCAGCCGCTCGCGCCACCTGCGGAAAACCGGTGCCGCCCGCGGGTTCGAACAGAATAGCGTCCGGTCTTAGCGCAGTCGGCCCCTGCACGCTTTCCAGCAACTGCTGGCTCTGCGTAATCGCTTCATTGTTGGCGTGGATGATTTTTAACTCCACGCCCAGTCGCCGCGCCATCTTTTCGGCCGCTGCGGCTTGTTCCTGCTGGTAGTCGTTGTCATTGTTCGTGAGCGAAAGCAGAAAGCTGAGCCGCTTCATGGGTTCCCGTTTCTTGATCTTTGGTAGAGCGATTCACTGCACCAACTCAAACATCAAAATCTCGCCTGAGTTCCGAATCGTCAGAATTCCTCGCGCACTTCATGGGTGATGCGCCGAGCTGTCTTGCATTCTTTCCAGAAAAGATTTCAGGTTCACTTCCAGACCCTTGCGGCTGGCTTCCGGCAGGTCGATAAAACGGAAGGGTTGCAGCCACCCCTGCGTCGCCCACATGGGAAACAACATCTGTGCCTTGCCGCGGATGGTCGCATGATCGACGTGAAACAGCAGTTCCACCTCGATCTTCTCATCCAGCGGCTTCTGCAAGTGAATCACCCCGCCGGTAGTCGACAGGGTCTGCAATGCCGCGCGCACCTGCCGGCCGTTCGGCAGGCGCATAAGAATCAGCACCGAGCCGCGAAGCGCAACCCGGAATGGCCGTCGGACTAGAGTTTTGGTTTGCCGCATTCCATAGGTGGCGCTGTCGCCCTCGCCCGCGTTTGCCATCAAAATTCGCTCGCCCCACCCCGCCAGTCTCACGCCCTATTTCCTGCCCGCCGTAAATCCTGCTCTGGCTGCCATCTGGCCGTAAGGTCCGCCGCTCGGCGAATCCTCGGCGTCTTCCTCTTCTTCCCAATCCTTCGGCGGATCCGCAATCTTCCACACGTTCCCATGCGTATACAGCGCAGCTCCAATCAGAAAATGCTTGCTTCCCAGCGGCAGGCAGTTTGCCACTCGTGCGGTCACGCTTCCGCCCTTGGGAAGATTGCTCAACAGAATCGGCGTTCCCACCGGCACCGCTCGCGAACTGCGGAATCCGCATCCGTGTGGGCTCACCACCAGAACCACACACAGCTCAGTAAACGGACGCATGCGATCCATGCTCTTGACCGTCACCGGAATCTCCACCCGCACCCGCGTGCTGCGTCGAGTCGCCTTAGCCGTGAATATATCCATAAACAACCATCGGACCGCCCTGAAAAGCTGGAGATCCACTCCCTAGTCTGACAGAACTAAGAGCCTTCTCAAGAACAGAACTCACTCGGGAAGATGACAAAAGTAATCGCAAAGTCATCGCGAATATTCACCAGAAACTTTTCATCTCGCGCGGAAGCATCGTCCGCTGGGTTCAGCCATGGCGATGCGTAGTCGAAGCCGGGGCGACGCGAAAACAAGTCTTTCGATCTCCCAACTGACCAAACGCGCGCCCCGCCAATGTACCTCTGTGTCTGTCGCGCGCCCGCGAATGCACTTATACTGAACTCACTTCAGCAATAACTGCGCCGCTCGTCCTTTTGAACCTGATTGCAATTTGATCGTTAAACTCCATCCCTGATTTTGCGGTGGCTCTCGTGTGGCTCAGTCCGGCACGACTGAATTAATTTCGAGGAGAATCCCCCATGGCAGCGCTCCGATCGCTCTCTCCGCTCCGTTTCGGCTCCACTCTTATTTTGCTTTGCATCGTCGTCGCCACTCTTTCGCTCGTTTCCTGGGGACAGGCCAGCGTGAATGAGAGTTTGGAAACCGCGTCGATCTATGTCGACGCCGCCAATGGGTCCGACAGCAACAGCGGCTCAAAGAGCGCTCCGTTGAAAACCATCGGCGCTTCCGTCACCATGGCCCTCAATAACAATCACTCCAGAGTCGGCAGCAAAGTCATCATCAATCCCGGCACTTATCGCGAAGCGGTCGTGATTGATGGATCGAAAAAAAGCACCAGCCTGCCTATCACCTTCGAAGCTGCGACGAACGGCACTGTATTCGTCTCCGGCTCCGATGTGATTTCAGGATGGTCGGTCTACAGCGGCAATTCGAAGATCTACGAGGCTAGCTGGCCCTACGACTTTCCCGTCTGTGCCGCGCAGGCTCCCCCGGCTCCGGCGCAGCAGGAAATTGTTTTGCACGCCGAGATGCTGATCGTCAACGGAAGTCCGCTGACCCAGGTGCTCACTCTTACCTCGATGCTGCCAGGAACGTTCTATATCGACAATACTCACAAGTTGATCTACTCCTATCCGCCCTCGGGCACCAACATGGCAACCGCGGCCGTTGAAACCTCCGCTCTGCCTAACGTGTTGACGGTTTCCGGACAATCGAACCTCGTCTTTCGCGGCCTGGGATTTCAATACGCCAACAGTTGCCCGCAAAGCGCCGCCGTGATGATCGGCGGAAAGACCACCAACATTCTTTTCGACACCGACAATTTCCTTTGGAATAACGCCATGGGAATCGATCTCACAACCGTGGAAGAGTTCACTGTGCAAAACAGTGTGGCCAACTATAACGGTCAGGTCGGTTTCGCCTCCCACGAAGTCAAGAACAGCCTGTGGCAGTCCGACACCGCCAACTACAACAACTGGCGCGGCGCCCAGGGCGCTTTCTACACCTGGGATACCGGCGGCACCAAGTGGATGTGGGACCACGATGCCACCTACAAAAGCATCGTCTCCAATTTCAATCTTGCCAATGGCGTCGCCTGGGACACCGACAACGAGAACGTTACCTTCACCTCCGGCGAATCGTCCTTCAACCTGGTCAACGGCATCCAGATCGAAAAGACCGAAGGTCCGTTCACCGTCTCCAATAGTTATTTCTGTTACGGAAATTTACTGGGCGTCGGCCAGCGCGGCGGCGTTGCGGTTCGCAACTCCGAACAACTCACGCTCACCGATACGACCATGTACGACAGCCTGGTCAATCAATTTGTAGTTGTGGGACAGCCGGGAGGAATCGAAATCGCGAACTGGGAAACCGGCCAGACTTATAACTTAGTTACAGAAAAATTCACTGCATCCGGAAACACATTCAACAGTTCAAATGCATCCGTTCTTTCTAACAGCTATCTCGGCGGCAGCGATTGGAACGCCTTCGTCTCCACCATCAAATCCAACGACAATACTTTCTACGGCGGAACCGACAGCAACGCCTTCGTCGTGCCCACCCCCAAATCCGGCACTGATCTCAGCCTCGCCAGTTGGCAGAGCGAGACCGGACAGGATAAAGGTTCTTCGTGGAAATCGACCAGCGTTCCTTCGGCCTGCAACGTCGCCGCCCAGTCGAAGGATTTCTGGATTATCTCCAGCACCTATGCCGGCGCCACAATCTCGAACAAAAAGGCAACCATCGCTATTGGAACGTTCGGCTTAGGTGGGATCACCGGCAACATCGCCCTCAGCCTGGATGGAATCTCCGAGGTCAAGGGCCTCACCGGCACTTTCAGCGCCTCGTCAATTCCGGCGACCGGAACTTCCGTCCTGACTCTGACTGCCAGTTCCTCCACGCCGCCAGGAACCTATCCGATCACCATCCTGGGAAACTCCGGCAACATCACTCACACCGTGACCATATCGCTAGTAGTCCCATAGGTGATGCGTGAAGTTTGTCGTCACATAAAGTTTTGTCATCCGGAGCGGAACTGGACGCTGGTCGGCGATTTAGCCAGGTTTTGCGTAGTGGGCTATTCACCATTAGCCCACCACCAGGTTTTGTCATTCCGTCTCTAACGACGTGGCCTGGTGTCAAGTGATTTTTGCCGACACCTCTCCCTTGGCGTCTTCGGTTTTAAAGAAGCGCCATTTCGCTCTCGCAGGAAGGTTTTTGCGTCTTCGACCAAAGCCCTGTGTTCTCTCAATCGTGCGGTGGACGCAAGGTCTCACCATCCATCTCTTCGGCAACTACTCCCAAAATTGCTGCTTCGAACTCCCCGCTTCTCGGGGAGGCAGGCTGCCTACTCAAGCGGTCGGCTCATGCTTTCCGCCACGAAATGACTCAGGCTTGCCTGCACACGGCCTTGCACAGCTGCGCGTAATCCCATTCCTCGCGCAGCATCAGGTACAACCTCATGGCCAGCTTGCGCGCCACCGCCACCTTGGCCAGCGCGCGATGCTTGCGCACCGCCAGCCGCCGATAAAAGCGGCCCAACTCGGCGTCGTAGCGCGCCGCCGTCTGTCCCGCCTCCACCAGCAAAAAACGCAGAAACGGACTGCCCTGCTTGCTGATGCCTCCCAACTGCTGCCGCCCGCCGCTGGAATGCTCGCTGGGAATCAGGCCAAAATAGCTGCCCACCTGGCGCGCATTCGCGAAGCGTTTCGCCGGCCCCAGCGTCAGCACCATGGCCAGCGCCGTCACCGGACCTACTCCCGGATGCGTCATCAACCGCACCGCCGCCGGCCGCCGCTTCACTTCTTCTTCCACTTGCCGGTTCAGCGCCGCGATCTCCGCTTCCTGCTGCTCCAGCGCGGCCAGCAACCGTTGCCTGCGCAGCGCTGCGTAGGGCAGCAACTCCAACTTCTCCAACTCCGCCCGGCCCGCTGCCGTCCACAGCTTGCGCTTCTTTTGCACGCCCTGGCTGAGCATCAGCGCCTGCAGCTGATTCTTGATGCGCGTCCGTGCCTGCACCTGCTTGTGCCGATGCACCAGCAACTGCCGCACATCCCGCTCCTCCACACTCGGCACCCAGATCCGCGGAAACCGCTCTTCTCTCAGCAACCGCAACAACAGCTCCGCGTCTCGCCGATCCGTCTTTTGCTTGCGCACTTCCGACGCCCGGATCCGCGCCGCATCCCCAATCCACAACTCCATGCCCAACTCCTGCAGCAAACGCTCAAACCAGGGATAATGCCCGCAACCCTCCATCCCCACCCGCACCGCTTGCCCGCGCAGCGACCCATAAAACTGCTCCGCTTCCTCGCGGTGCGATAAACGCCGCTCCAGGATTTCTCCCGTCGAATTGTCAAAGATCGCGACCTGCTGAAACCCAGGATGAAAATCACAGCCTATAATCAGCATGACGTTGGCTCCTTTTCGAGCCTTGGTCGTCTTCGCAGCCTCCAACATACTCCGCGATCGAGCCAACGTCGTTATGCAATCAAGCAAAGCGAGGAATCTGCTTCTCGCTGCCCATGCCCACCGGCCATCGTGCCTGAAACGCCTGGCTTACTTCTTCCTCTTTGTCCCCGCCTTCAGCCCAAAAATCTGCAGTTGTTTGTTGCTAGCCACAAACACCTGCCCATTGGCCACCACCGGAACCAGATTGGCATTGCCTCCAACGTTCGGCCACGCACCAGCAGAAGCTTTGAATAGCTGCGTCATTGTGCTGCCCCCGGCGTCCGGATTAAACGCCGCCAGAAAAATCTTCGGCTCCGTGCGCGAAAGGGGGCGCGATAATGTCCAGATAATCGGGCTCGCCGTTCCATTGGAAGAAATCGTCGTAAACGCCCCCGGATCTTGTCCGCCGCTCAACTCAGGCGAAGTGCTCACCAAAGTGAGCGCCGGTTTCGGCGAAGTTTGCAGCTTCCACGATTTCAAGGTTCGCCCGCCGCTCGATACCACGCGCCCCACTCCGTCCGAGTCCACGAAATAAGATTGGCCGCACCAGCATGCATTCACCGGGTAGCTGCCCAGGACATTATTCTTGAGCGTCGAATACCCGCCCAGGCTGTCGGCATTCATCAGGAACATCGTGCCCGGCTTGCCCGCGGCCACCGCCATATGCGGAATCGAACCCGCCTGGTCCGGCAACACAATCACGCCGCCGGAACCGAAATCAAGATCTTCCTGGTCCAGATGCGCCTGATTGCTGGGCGTGAAGAGACTGATGACCGCGCTCAAGTTCGGATGCAACCTTGATCACGCTCTCCTGAATGTTCGTCACTCCGTCATAAGTCGTTCCCGAATAATCGGAGTTTCCCGTCACGAACAGAATGTTTCCTGAATCGTCGGCTGCCGGAGCATAACCCGACATCCAGATCGACGACAAAAAGAAACTGTCCGGCGCAGTGGCTTGAATGTCATTCAACTGATTAGCCGGCAACGGCGCCAGCGTTCCCGTGCTCCAGCCCAGCAGCCACCCTCGCGAAACGTTCGCCGCGAAATCGCAAAAGCTGCCAAAGCCCGCATAGATCGTGCCGTTGAGCAGCAGCAGTCCCGGCCGCTGGCGTTGGTAAGTCGCGTTGAAGCTGAATGTCGTCCCATCACTCAACGTATGCGACCCCACCACCAGTTCCGGCGTCGTTTTGTCGCTCAGGCTGCCCAGATCGAGCGCATGCAGGTAATAAGCCGGCCCGCTGCTCACCTGCGTGTAGACCATTACGTAGAGCGTGTTGCTGGTCAGGTCGATTACCGGAGTCGAGTTCACCCCCACGTCGGGACCGTTGTTGGTGCAGCCGATCGGATTCTTCACTGGCTTGCCGAAATTCGGACTCAGTAGGATCGTCCCGCTGTGTTGGTCAATGGCATAAACCGTGTTGTTTTCCGAGGCCACATACACCACGTCGTGCGTACCCTGTTGCGATCCTGCGGTAATGTTCACCGCCGAGACCAGCAATGGCTGCGCGTCCACCTGATCGTCCAGAACGACGTTATGCAGCAGCCCAAATGTCGAGCTCGTCACATTGGCCGGGGTGAGAGTAGTTTCGGTCGAATTCCACCCTGTGCGGTAATTGTTGTAGTGGTAAGTGGTAACCACGGTCTGCCCCGCGGCCAGCATCGCGCTCAATCCCAGCGCGGCAGCGGCGAGCAGCAACATTGCAGAACGGACGGTCTTGGGCACACAAATATTCACTTGACCAGACATAGACGAAGTCCTCATTTTCCGACGGAGGTTTTACGAGGTTGCGTTCCGAGACCAGCGTCGCATTTCCCTGGGAATCCCACGACTAAAAGGCGACAACCAAAGCAGGCAAAGTCTAAGTGATCTCCGCCGCCTTGTAAAGCAGATTGGACGCGCGTTTCAGCGAGGTGTGTATTTTGTGACCACCCCACGGGCTCGCGCACAAAACGGCCGCAACCGCGCCCAACTTTGGACTCGCTTACTTTCTTCTTCCGATCGCAAAGGCCTACTGCCCGGTTCCGGTCAGCGGCACAGTCTGCGGACTCAGTCCGGCATTGTCCGTTACCGATACGCTCGCGCTGCGTGTCCCGGTCGCCGCAGGCGTAAAGGTCACCGAGATGGTGCAGCTCTTCTTCGGCGCAATCGAGCTTCCGCAGGTGTTTGTTTGCCCGAAGTCTGTGCTGTTCGTTCCCGTAATAACCAGGCTGTTAATCGTAATGGTCGCCCCGCCGCTGGCATTAGTGAGAGTGATAATTTGCGCTGCGCTGGTCGTCCCCACTGTCTGCGCCGCAAAAGTCAAACTCGTCGGCGAAAACGATGCCGCCGTGCTCGTGCCTGCCAGCGTCACTGGAAACGTTCCCCCGCTTGTCGTAATCGTCATCGTCGCCGCGCGGTGGTTGATGTTCGCCGGCTTGAATGTGACGTTGATCGTGCAGGCGCTGCTGCCTGCCAGCGACGTGCCGCAGTTATTGGTTTGTTGAAAATCGTTCGGGTCTGCTCCTGACATCGCAATGCTGGTGATCGTCAACGCCGATGCAGTTCCATTCGTGAGCGTCACCGGTTGCGGCGCGCTGGTGGTTTCCAGCACTTGCAGCGGGAAGGTAAGAGATGTTGGAGAAACGGTCACGCTCGAAGTTCCGGTTCCCGTCAAGGTCACGGTCTGCGGACTGGCTCCTCCATTGTCCGCGACCGATACCGTCGCGCTGCGCGATCCTATCGCCGTCGGAGTGAAGGTCACGCTGATTGTGCAGCTCTTTTTTCCCGCCAGCGAGGTGCCGCAGGTATTCGTCTGGGCAAAGTCATTCGGGTCCGTGCCCGCAATAGCCAGGCTCGTGATCGTCATGGTGCTGCCGCTCTCATTGGTGAGCGTGATCACCTGCGAAGCGCTGGTGGTCCCTACCGTTTGCGCAGCGAACGTCAAGCTAGTTGGCGCCAGCGAAACGGAAGTGGAAACTCCGGCAACTGCAACCGTCTGCTTCCCGCCGGGAGCGCTGTCAGTAATTGTCAACGTCGCGCTGCGGTTATTGATCCCCTTCGGCGTGAAAGTCACATTGATCGTGCAGTTCGCGTCCCCCGAAAGCGCCGAGCCGCAATTATTCGTCTGGGCAAAATCCCCCGGATCATTTCCGGAGAATGCCAAACTCGAGATCGTCAGCGAACTAGGCGCAATGTTCTTCATCGTGATCGCCTGCGGAGCGCTCGTGGTTCCCAGCACTTGAGTCGGGAAGGTCAGCGATGTCGGCGAAAAACTCACCGGAACATCCAACAGGATCGAAGTCACCGTATTTGGAGCGGTCGGTAATCCGCCAATGGTCACGGCCAGATCGGGAAGCCCGTTGCTGGTAAAAACTCCCGCTGCCAATCCCGTCGGATTCGCCCCCACCTTGAAGTTCTGCGCCGCGGTAAATTCACTGCCCGCCACCGAGCTTCCCGTTCCCAGAATCACGCTCACGCTGCTGGCGTCGTAGTTGGAAGTCGCAATATCCAGGATGCCGTCATTGTTGTAATCCGCAATCGCCAGCCAGCGCGGCGACGTTTGCACGGTATATTTCACCTGCGGCTGAAATGTTCCATCGCCATTGCCGTAAAGAATGCTGACCGTGGATTCGCCGCCATTGGCCACCGCCAAATCCAGATTCCCGTCATCATTAAAGTCCGCCACCAGCACGTGTTGCGGATCGATGCCCACCGGATAATCTACCGGCGCCTGAAATGTGCCGTCGCCATTGCCGATCAGAACGCTGACGTCGTTGGTGTTATGGTTTGCCACCACAATGTCCAGATTGTTGCTGCTGTTGTTGAACTTGCCCACTGCAACCGATTTCGGATTCACATCCGCCGCATAATTCACTCCCGCCGCGAAGGTCCCATTCCCCTTGCCCAGGAACACCGTAACGTCGCCGCCCAGATTGTTGGCGACAATCAAATCCTGAATCCCAATATTCCGCGTGTCGCCGGAGACGATGCCGCGCGGCGCCTGTCCCGCCGGGTATAAAACTGCCGGATAAAACGCCCCCGTTCCGTTGGCCTTGTTAATCAGCACCGCGATCGTCTTGCCGATTTCGTCTGCCACGGCGATGTCCGGCACTCCATCTCCGTTTAAATCGCCCGCCATAATCGCCGATGGGCTGCTGCCAACCGTATAATTCACCGCCGGCTGAAACGTTCCATCGCCGTTGCCGAACAGTATGCTCACATTGTTGCTGTTCTCGTTGCACACCGCGATATCGAGAATGCCGTCGCCGTTAAAGTCCGCCACCGCGTCAGCAAAAGGCAGCGAACCAACCGTGTAATTCACCGGGGCGGTAAAGGTCACAGGAGCGATGCTCGCCGGGTTCTTGCCATCCGTAGCGCACACTGCGAGTTGGCTGCACGCAACACAAATCATCGCCACAGCAAAGGCCGCAAGGAAAGTTTTTCGCTGACGCATCCAGCACCTCATCATTATTTCCAGGCTCTGGGCCCGGATCGGTTCAGGGAAGGAAATACTTTCTGTCCCGTTTCCATTGGGGGATTGCGAAATAGCCCGTATAATTCAGCGACTCAATTCTCCAGCCATCTTTATTGGGGGATAAAAAAAAGACCCGGAGAATGCTCGTAGAGTAGCAGCATATGAGGACCGAGGCAATGTGCAGGATTTTGCAACTTCCCGACCGTTCAAAGCCCTGATTTTGCAGGGCGAGGCTGTTGAAACCACTGATCTGTCATCCCGAGCGGAGCTTTCGTTTTCCGAAGGAAAAGGAAAGCGCAGCGGAGGACCTGCTGTTTTCCCGCGGCATTTGTCATGCCGAACAAAGGAGGCGCGAATTGGTCGTTCTAGTCATCGGCGGCGCAGGATACATCGGCTCTCACACTGCCCGCGCTCTTCGCCGCGCCGGGCACGAAGTTATTATTTTCGACAACCTCTCCACCGGATACGAATTCCTCGCTCACGGATTTGAACTCGTCAAAGGCGACGTGCTCGATCGTTCCGCGCTGGCGCCTGTGCTGGCGCGCGCCGACGCCATTATGCACTTCGCCGCATTCGCTTTCGTCGGCGAATCCGTTCTCAATCCTCAAAAATATTTTCACAACAACGTAGAAGGCGGATTGTCTCTGTTGAACGCTGCGCTCTCAGCCGGAGTGAAAAAAATAATCTTCTCCTCCACCTGCGCTGTTTACGGCGTCCCGGAAAAGGTTCCCATTGAAGAAAATATCCCCCGCCAGCCAGTGAATCCCTACGGTGTTTCCAAATTATTTTTCGAGCAGGCGCTCGAAGCCTACGACCGCGCCTACGGATTCCGCTTCGCCTCGCTGCGCTACTTCAACGCCGCCGGTGCTGACGAAAGCGGCGAAATCGGAGAGCTCCACAATCCCGAAACCCACCTGATCCCGCTGGCCCTGCGTGCCGCCACCGGGCTCGGTCCGGAGTTGAACGTTTTCGGCTCCGACTATCCCACGCCAGATGGCACCTGCATTCGCGACTACATTCATGTCAACGATCTTGCTGCCGCGCATGTGAAGGCCCTCGATCATCTCGCCGCCGGCAAAGATAGTTTCGCCGTCAACGTCGGCACCGGCCAGGGAGAATCTGTGCGGCAGGTCATCTCCGCCATCGAGGAAGCTACAGGCAAAAAAGTTCCTCGCAAAATGGGTCCGCGCCGCCCCGGCGACCCTCCAGCCCTGGTCGCGAACCCCGCAAAAGCGCAAGCCCTGTTGCAGTGGAAAGCAACCCGTTCGCTGCGCGAAATCGTCTCCACCGCCTGGAACTGGATGGAGCATCACCGCGAATCGGCGGCCACGCGTTAGTTCCCAAAGAATCCAACAGGTAGTTTAAAGTTAAGCTTTGTCATTCCGTCTCTAACGACGTGGCCTGGTGTCAAGTGATTTTTGCCGACACCTCTCCCTTGGCGTCTTCGGTTTTAAAGAAGCGCCATTTCGCTCTCGCAGGAAGGTTTTTGCGTCTTCGACCAAAGCCCTGTGTTCTCTCAATCGTGCGGTGGACGCAAGGTCTCACCATCCATCTCTTCGGCAACTACTCCCAAAATTGCTGCTTCGAACTCCCCGCTTCTCGGGGAGGCAGGCTGCCTACTCAAGCGGTCGGCTCATGCTTTCCGCCACGAAATGACTCAGGCTTGCCTGCACACGGCCTTGCACAGCTGCGCGTAATCCCATTCCTCGCGCAGCATCAGGTACAACCTCATGGCCAGCTTGCGCGCCACCGCCACCTTGGCCAGCGCGCGATGCTTGCGCACCGCCAGCCGCCGATAAAAGCGGCCCAACTCGGCGTCGTAGCGCGCCGCCGTCTGTCCCGCCTCCACCAGCAAAAAACGCAGAAACGGACTGCCCTGCTTGCTGATGCCTCCCAACTGCTGCCGCCCGCCGCTGGAATGCTCGCTGGGAATCAGGCCAAAATAGCTGCCCACCTGGCGCGCATTCGCGAAGCGTTTCGCCGGCCCCAGCGTCAGCACCATGGCCAGCGCCGTCACCGGACCTACTCCCGGATGCGTCATCAACCGCACCGCCGCCGGCCGCCGCTTCACTTCTTCTTCCACTTGCCGGTTCAGCGCCGCGATCTCCGCTTCCTGCTGCTCCAGCCCGGCCAGCAACCGTTGCCTGCGCAGCGCTGCGTAGGGCAGCAACTCCAACTTCTCCAACTCCGCCCGGCCCGCTGCCGTCCACAGCTTGCGCTTCTTTTGCACGCCCTGGCTGAGCATCAGCGCCTGCAGCTGATTCTTGATGCGCGTCCGCGCCTGCACCTGCTTGTGCCGGTGCACCAGCAATTGCCGCACATCCCGCTCCTCCACACTCGGCACCCAGATCCGCGGAAACCGCTCTTCTCTCAGCAACCGCAACAACAGCTCCGCGTCTCGCCGATCCGTCTTTTGCTTGCGCACTTCCGACGCCCGGATCCGCGCCGCATCCCCAATCCACAACTCCATGCCCAACTCCTGCAGCAAACGCTCAAACCAGGGATAGTGCCCGCAACCCTCCATCCCCACCCGCACCGCTTGCCCGCGCAGCGACCCATAAAACTGCTCCGCTTCCTCGCGGTGCGATAAACGCCGCTCCAGGATTTCTCCCGTCGAATTGTCAAAGATCGCGACCTGCTGAAACCCAGGATGAAAATCACAGCCTATAATCAGCATGACGTTGGCTCCTTTTCGAGCCTTGGTCGTCTTCGCAGCCTCCAACATACTCCGCGATCGAGCCAACGTCGTTATGCAATCAAGCAAAGCGAGGAATCTGCTTTTTGTCGGCGCTGTCCCCAAAAAACAAGGAAACAAGAATGACCAACGATTTGGCAAAAACCGAACTCTCCGGCAAACGCGTCGCCTTTCTCGGCGCAGGAAAAATGGGCGGCATCATTCTTCAAGCCTTATTGAAGAATGGCCTGCTCTCGCCCGCCTCTACCTGTGCCACCGTCGCCCATGAAGAAAGGGCCAAAGTGCTCTCCGCCAAACTCCACATCACCGTCGGCACCAACAACGCCGACGCCGTCAAATCCGCCGACATCATCGTCATCGGCGTCAAGCCGCAAGTCGTCGAAGACGTCGTCCGCGAAATCGCCGACTTCATCACTCCCGCGCAAGTCATCGTCTCAGTCGCTGCCTCGGTGCCCACCGCGATGATCGAAAAAAATCTCCCGCCGCTCGTCCCCGTCGTCCGCGCCATGCCCAACACTCCCTCCGCCGTCGGAGCCGGCATGACCGCCATCTGCAAAGGCAAGCACGCCAGCGCCGGCCAGGTCGCCCTCACTTGCCACATGTTCGACGCCGTCGGCCGCACCGTCGTCGTCGACGAAAAGCACATGGACGCCGTCACCGGCCTCTCCGCCAGCGGCCCCGCCTACATCTATGTCATCCTCGAATCCCTCGCCGAAGCTGGCGTCAAAGTCGGCCTCCCGCGCGACATCGCGACCCTCCTCGCCGCCCAAACCACACTCGGCGCCGCCAAAGTCGTCCTCGAAACCGGCGACCACCCCGCCCTGCTCAAAGACGCCGTCACCACCCCTGCAGGCTGCACCATCGACGCCCTCATGGAACTCGAAGAAGGCAAACTGCGCGTCACCCTGATAAAAGCGGTAGTGAAAGCCGCTCAGCGCGCCAAAGAACTCGCCTACGGATAAAGATAAAAAGCAAGGAGCAACCCCATATCCGGTGAGATTACTCGGCCTTAGCTATGCAGCCGCACGCGCGGGATCACTATTCCTCCTCCTCCGTCTGCGATTCCGCCAACGCACGATCACCCACACCACTCCAGCGACAGCAATCACAATGAAATACTGCAGTTGTGAAGCCGTCAACAATATCCCCTGCAGAATTTGGCGAAAGCGCCGGACCTTCCTGATCGATTCGGCAGAGATCGTCACCGGCTGGCTCCAATTCAAACTCTTGAGTTGTGCCACAAACCCCTGCTGCACGCATCCTTCCAAGCTGTAAACTCCCACCTCATTCCAGTAATGACTGGCCACAATCAAGTCCCGCGAAAACTCATCCCAGTCAAGTGGCCCGATCTTGGCGTCAATCTTCGGATCGCCGCTGCCCGCCGTGCTACCTACAGCCAGAGTCTGGGCGTCCACGCCATAACTCCATACCAGAGCCGAATCGAGCGGGTGGTTAAAGCTCGAATAAACCATCAGCACTTCATCATTCCCCCGCACATCGACAATCCCCAACAACCGCTCCAGCACCGTTGAATGCGCCTTCCGCTCGTCCGCCAGAAAAAACATTTGGTACGTCTGCACCGGATATCCCGCCGCTTGAATCCTGCGGATCAACTCCCCATACGCCGCCCGCGACTCCCGCACCCGTCTCATGTCGAAGTAGCGCCGCACCAGCAGCCACGTCAGGCGCAGTTTATGCTGCCGCAGCGCCGCGAATTCTCCGAAGTTCGGTTCAATATCCAGCCCGACCTCAACCCAGCGCAGCCCATGCTCCGTTGTCCATTTTTCAAAATCCGCAAACCGCTGCTCCGCCGCTGGAGCATTGTCCGCATTCAGGTAATACCCTTGCTCCTTCGGCAACACAATCCAGGCAATCACCGGAATCCCCGCCTCGTTCAACTGCCGCACCGTCTTCGCCCGCTCCTCACTCAAATCGCTGATGGCAACCGCCAGCCCGGCGTGCAAATCCTTAAGATCTGTAATCACGGCCGGATCGGAAAACAGCGCATGCATCTTGTCCAGCCCCTGATCGCAACACGCAAACATCGCCTGCGGCGCGTGTCCTTTCTCATTCACCACCCGCACCTGCGCCGCCGCCGAAATCGACACCGCCACAATCGCAAAAGCCAAAACTCCGCGCACCATGTCTTCGATGTTTGAGCCCTCCGCCGTTTAGCCTACTATCCCACGTCGGAATATGCCCGGGTCAACCTCGACGTCCGGAGGCGAACTGTTTACAGCCCTGTTATGCCGGGCGCAGTGAGGATGGTTCGCCAAGCGATCATCCTGCAAGTCGGGGAATCTGACCCTGTTTTGAGCGACGTCGAAGGATCATCACGCTAGACGTCTGGTACATCATCCCCGTCGAAATCTGTACTCCCGCCCCCATGCTCCGCATGTACCCGCACCGCGAAGCCAAGAAAATGCGCCTGGAAAAATACCGCAATGCCTGGTTACTCCTGAAGCTAATGAAATCCTCCGAAAACGTCCCCATAACAATCCAAGCCGTTGCCGACGAACGCGCACAAGAAGCGGGTCGCCTTCATCCTTGAATCTTGCATGTCTGGTGCTTGCCCGGCTATTCTCTTCCCTTATGTCTACGCTGGTGGAATGCGTCCCTAATTTTTCCGAGGGGCGCGACAAGGCCACGGTCGATGCCATTGTTGACGCAATGAAGATGCCTGGAGTTTATCTGCTGGATCGCGAGAGCGATGCCGACCACAACCGATCGGTCATTACCCTGGTGGGGGAACGCGAGGCTATTCAGGAAGCCGCCATTCGTGGCGTGGGCAAGGCGGCAGAACTCATCGATTTGAACGTACATAAGGGGGCGCATCCGCGGATGGGCGCGACCGATGTTGTGCCGTTCATTCCTATTGATGGCGTGACCATTGAAGATTGCGTGACCATGGCGCGTTACGTGGGAGAAGAGATTTGGAAGCGATACCGGATTCCGGTTTACCTTTATGAATCGGCGGCGACTTCGCCCGAGCGGCAGAATCTGGAGAACATTCGCCGCGGACAGTTCGAAGGTATTCGCGCCGAGATTGCGACCAATCCGGCGCGGTGTCCGGATTTTGGCGAACCATGCCTGCACGCGACAGCCGGGGCAACGGTCGTGGGCGCACGTAAGTTCTTGATCGCTTACAACGTTTTCTTGAACACTGCTGATGTCGACATCGCAAAAAAAATTGCCAAGGCAGTGCGCTTCTCAACCGGCGGAATGCGTTTTGTAAAAGGCGCGGGATTTCTGGTCCGGGGGATGGCGCAGGTCTCGATGAATTTGACCGACTTTGAACAGACGCCGGTGCATCGCACCTTTGAAATGGTGAAGCGTGAGGCGGCGCGCTACGGAGTAACACCGGTCTCGAGCGAGATTGTAGGCCTGGTTCCCAAGAAAGCCTTGGAGCAGGCTGCGGAGTGGTTTCTGCAGGTAGAGAATTTCGATTCGTCATTGATTCTGGAAAACCGCCTCGCGGCTGTGATGGGCGGGAAGATGACTGTAGGTGGGTTGCGCGCCGGAGTAGAACCATTTGTGGAACAGCTGGCTGCGCCGACGGCTACGCCGGGAGGCGGCAGCGCAGCGGCCGCCGCGGGAGCGATGGCTGCGGCCCTGGCCGCGATGGTGGCGGGAATGTCTCGTGGGAAGAAAGCTTATCTGCAACACGAGCAGGCGCTGAGCGCGGCCATAGCCAGCCTTTCTACTTTACGGGAAGAACTTAAAGCAGCCATCGACGCCGATGCTGAATCCTACAACCTGGTGATGAAAGCCTATAAGGAAGCGAAATCATCATCAGACGAGAGCATGGCGCAAGCAGCGATTGACGAGGCGCTGAAGCAGGCTACGAGCGTACCACTGCGCGTGGCGGAAAAAGCGCAAGAGGTTGGGCGCATTGCGCGTGAGCTCAGTCCGATCACGAATCCCAACATGAAGTCTGACCTGACGACCGCATCGGCATTGGCGCGCGCTGCGATCATCGGCGCTCTGGCCAATGTGGAAATCAATCTGGAAGCATTAAAAGACCGGGCCTTTGTCGAGCAGATCAGAAACAAAATTGCAATTCTTAATGCTGAAGCGTAAGCCAGCGCTTTAAAGCCATACGCCAAGGCCGCCTATTATTTCCCACGCCATCCACCAGTTTGGCAGCATTTTGGAATTCACCGAAGAGACATTCCGATTGAGTTGCCTGGGCTATGCGGAGCCTTCGTCAACGTGTGCTCGTATCACGGGAGACAACACCGGCAGGGCGCCGAAAGAACCAGCTTCGCGCTGGTCGGGGAAAACCCGCGGCCCGCACGAATTGCGCTCAACTTCGCCCAAGCCTTCACTGCAGCTCAAAGTAAACCAGCGTCAACTGATTGGAATCAGTCTCGATCGCCACAACCTTCGTCGTGTCGATCACATAGTAGGTGAACGCATCCTGGTTCGCGGGTGTCGTCACATCCAAACCTTGAATCGTTCCCGTAAATATTCCGCTGGGCGCCGCCGTGAATGCACCAGACACGGTCAAGCTCGCAGTTGGACCGCTGTGGAAAAGCCAGTTGAGATCCGCTGTCCCCGTCAAAGCGCTGACCCCATCGGCAGTAGTCGGTCCCACCGCATCCAGTTCGCTCTGGCCGGGATCGTTTCCAGTCGCATCCATCACGTATTTACCGCCGAAAGATCCGGCTGTGAATGACCCCGTACCGGTCTGCTGGTAGGCGAACCCGGCAGCGGTGTCGGTGGTGTCCATGCTGATCATTGTTCCGACAGCGCCGGAGCCGTTTCCTGTCAGATACATCTGCGCATTGACAAGGCCGGGATCGGTTAGGTTAGACAGCGTGACTCGGCCCGTCGGATCCACCGTGTAGGTTCCGGTGAAGGCAATCGGGGATTGCGCGCCCGTGTAAAGGTCGTTGTAGTTGAGGGTGCCACTGACCGCGCCTCCGGAATTGGTGCTCACCACGCCCGCTGCCTGGAACGCTCCGTTGCCGTCTTTTCCAAGCGCGCTGAAGACAAAACTGGAGCCAGAGATGGTAGCGCTGCTGAAAGTTCCCGTGCTCGTACCCTGGCCGAGAGCACTGCCGCCAGTATCAGCATTCAACGAATCGCTGTCTTCCACTAGCCGGATGTGAGCCGCATCAACGATGTAACCAGCCAAACTGATGGCCCCGAGATTCGATGCTGCATTCGGAACCAGATTAAACACAACCCGGCCAAAAGTATCCGGCGCTGAGACCGTGCTCGCCGAGAAAGCCTGATCCGCCAGGATGAAACCGAAGTTGCTGCTGTAATAGTAGCCATCGTTGATATCGAATACGCTGCCAGCTCCCAAGATGTTGCCGGGGCTGTCAACGTTGATGACGCCGCCCATAGCTAGCGACAAGGCATTCACGTCGATGCCGCCGAGATAGAAAGCGTACCCTCCTGATGGCGCCGCCGTGCTGGTTTGCAAATCTAATGTTCCGCTGGCTGTAGATGACTTATCAAACTCTGCAATGAGCAGGCGGGAAGTTGAAACAATCGACCCATCGAAAGTCTCGACTCCATTGACTCCCACATTTGTGTCAGCGGTGTTGCAGTTTGTGCCACTGCACGTGGTCAAAGTGATCAACAGATTGCCATCGGTTGATGTTGCGATCCCACTTCCGGCACTGTTGATCAGATCGGTATCAGCAACGCCAAGGCCGTGGAAATCCTGCTCGCCGCTGGTGATCGATCCGCCGCTCACCACAATCGTTCCTGCCACAAAATACGGTTGAGCGCTCTGGTTCAAGCCCGATAACGAAAACACATAGGTGCCATCGGCCATGCTCGGAACGCCGATCGCGATAACGGTTTGAGCCGATTTTGTTGGATCCGTCACCGAGGTAGCCGCCACGGTCACGGAACCACCGGTTGGCGCGGTAGCCGGCGCAGTATAGGTCGTCGGGGTGCCGCTTGCGGTGCTGGCGGCGCTGAACGTACCGCAAGCTCCGGAGCTGCCGCACGTGACCGCCCATGTGACGCCGCCATTCGCCGGATCATTGTTCACCACCGCCGTAAACGGCCGCTGCGCGCCGGGCGGGATCGAAGAGGGCAGCACAGGGCTGAAAACTACGGAAATTGTAACGATACTGATGGTGGCCTGAACCGATGTTGTGGGGTCACTCACCGAAGTTGCAGTCAGGATCACGCTGTTGCCATCAGGCACCAAAGCGGGAGCGGTATACACCGTCGTCGCGCCGCTGGATGTGCTGCCGGTGCTGAACGTGCCACAGGCTCCGGCGCTTCCGCAGGTCACGGACCACGTAACACCGCCCTTGGCAGGGTCATTGCTGACCACCGCGGCAAGCGTCAATTGCGCGCCGGTGAGAAGCGTAGCGGGAATAACAGTGTTGCTGCTGAACGCGACCGACAGCGGCGCGACGATAGTGATCGTCGCCGAAACTGATTTTGTCGTGTCGGAGACCGAGGTTGCGGTTACGGTAACGGTGTTGCCCGTGGGCGCCTGAGCCGGGGCAGTATATTCGATCGCGACGTTGCTGGCTGAACCGGGGCCGTCAAAAGTTCCGCAGGCATCTGCGCCAGTGCTGCCACATGTTGCCGCCCAGGTTACGCCGTCATTAAAGGAGTCATTGTTGACCACCACCGCAAATTTCGCCGTGGCGCCCGTCAAAAGTGAAGACGGCGGCGCGGAGATTGTGCTGAAGGCTACCGAAATCGGCTGCGTGGCCGCTACCGGTTTGCTGGAATCGCTGCATGAAACGAGCATCGCCGCGAGGGCCACCGTGGCCGGTAACAGAATCAAGCGGCAAAATCTTAGCCCGCGCGTCGTAATCGAAAACGGCAGGCTGGTCAGCACCCGCCTCAGCATTCGAGTGCAGTTGAACGACCGGCTCCAAGCCATGGATCTCCCCTCGCCATCAGTTAGTGATGAACTTGCTAGCTGAATTTTTCCCGTGGGGTGGGAGAAACAAGACCAGACTGCGGTTCCATCAAAACCATCGCATCGCGGTGCAAATCACCAGGAGTCGATGGAGAAGCAGTCGATGGAGAACGATTGCCGCATTATCTTCTGATGGTCCGCGCGCCGTCAATTGTAATCTTTCAAATCGTCGAGCGGAGAATCGGACTGATTGCGAGGAAAAAACACTGTGTTACCCCAATGCCCGACTCGCAAAAACTTCGCGCGACAGAATTGCTCTGCCGCAGGCTTCTGCAAAACCCGAAACCGCGATGTGGCACGGCAATTCGAATTCGCCAGCGATCAGCGCATGCTAAGTTTCCATTTCTTGACTTATACCAACGAATTGGCCGTCTCCCCGCCCATATAAGAGCCAAAGTTACTATTGTAATTTGCTAAGTTACTTACTTACAGGCACAGTGCACAAGTTAGAACTTCCTAATCTTAGTCGGGCGAAACCGCAAACTCTGTCCCCAAGTAGCGGACGCCTGCCTCCCGGAAGGGCTAGCTATCCCATACACAAAGGTTCCTTTCATGCGCAACGGAGTCTGCCAGAAATCGTCTTGTCCGATTCAGCGAGTGCTGATTAGCTCTTTCCTCGTGCTGCTTTTCGCGGCCACAAACCTCCCAGCTCAGATATCAGGTTCGATCCAAATTTCTGGCGGCCCTTCGGCCCTACAGCATCTCAGCCAAATTGCAGTTCCGCACGCGGGCAGCAACCCCGCAGCGGTTTCATCCTCGAGCCACGTCCCGCCGGGAATGAGTAAGCTACATCATTCGCCAGTTGCTCACTCGAATGTCCTGAAGCCTGCGGTCGCTCAGGGGGCCATCTTCAATTCCACCCCCACCTATCCCTCAGGCGGACTCCAGCCGAATGCATCGGCTGTGGGAGACGTGAACGGCGACGGAATTCCCGACTTGCTGGTAATCAACGAGTGTGCGAGCAATTCCAGTTGCGGCGGCTCCGTCGGAGTGCTGCTGGGCAACGGCGATGGAACTTTTCAGGCCGCCGTTGTCTATGCGACCAGCGGCGCGGATTCAACCTCCATTGCCGTGGCGGACGTCAATGGCGACGGCCACCTGGATATTCTGGTGGCGAATCAGTGCGCCTCCGGCAGCAATTGCAACTCCAGCAGCGTAGACGTTCTTCTGGGCAATGGCGATGGCACGTTTCAAGCCGCAGTTCCCTACGCTGACACTGGAACTGACCCTTATTCCGTCGCCGTGGCCGACGTGAACGGGGACGGCAAAGCGGACTTGCTGCTGGCCAATCAGTGCGCCAGCAATAGCAACTGCAATAACGGCTCGGTGAGTGTCCTGTTGGGCAATGGTGACGGAACTTTCCAGGCCGCGGTCAGCTACGGCTCCGGCGGATCGAATGCATTTTCGGTGACGGCTGCAGATGTCAACGGAGACGGCCACCTTGATCTGTTGGTTTCGAACGACTGTAGTTCTAATAACAATTGCGGCTACGGAACCGTGGGCGTTCTATTGGGCAATGGCGACGGAACATTCCAGTCCGCGGTTTCTTACAGCTCCGGCGGGTATTACTCAAGGTCGGTCGCGGTCGGAGATATGAACGGAGACGGCAAGCCGGACTTGGTGGTGAGCAATCAGTGCGCCAATAACAACGTCTGTTGGGCCGGTAGCGTGAGCGTGCTGTTGGGCAACGGAGATGGAACTTTCCAGGCGGCGACCAGTTACTTATCGGGCGCACCCACCACGCTTTGGGCGGTGATTGCGGACGTGAACGGCGATGGCAAGCAGGATGTAATCGTGTCCAACCAGTGCGATTTCAGCGCCAACTGCGGCACGGGCGTGATAAGCGTGCTTTTGGGCAATGGGGACGGCACGCTGCAGGCCGCGGTTCCTTATAGCTCGGGCGCGGATCAGGGCATTTCGGTGGTCGTCAAAGATGTGAACGGCGACGGCAAGCTCGACATTCTGGCCACCAATCAGTGCTCCGACAATTACTGTGATGGTGGTTCCGTGGGTGTGCTCTTAGGCAACGGCGATGGCACATTCCAGGCGCCGCGGTCCTATAATCCCGGCGGCGTATCCACTTTCGCAGTGGCTGCGGCCGATATGAACGGTGACGGCAAACAGGACTTGCTGGTGACTAACCAGTGCGATACGAACGTGAACTGTAACAACGGGTCAGTGGGAGTTCTCCTGGGAAACGGCGATGGGACATTTAGTTCCGCGGTAACGTACGGTTCGGGAGGATCGAGTCCTCTCGCAATGACTGTAGCCGACGTTAACGGGGACGGCAAACCAGACGTGCTGGTCGCTAACCAGTGCTCCGGCAATAGCTGCACGGGGACCGTGGGAGTACTGCTGGGCAACGGAGATGGAACGCTTCAGGCAGCCACCACCTACAGTTCGCTCGCGCTTTACGCCATCGCGGTAGCGGTGGCAGATGTGAACGGCGATGGCAAGCCAGATCTGCTGGTGGCCAACCAGTGCAACTCCAGCAATAACTGTGATAACGGCACCGTGACGGTGCTGTTGGGCAATGGCGACGGAACCTTTCAGACCGGCGTCGTCTACAATTCCGGTGGCTCGAGTGCCCTCGGGCTAGCAGTGGCCGACGTAAATGGCGACGGCATGCCCGATCTCCTGGTGATCAACCAGTGCCTCAACAACAACAGTTGTAATAACGGCACTGCAGCGGTTCTGTTGGGCAATGGTGACGGAACATTCCAGCCCGCGGTTACTTACAGCACGGGAGCGTTATACGCCAGTGCGGTGGCTGTGGGAGATGTGAACGGGGATGGCAAGCCGGATCTGTTGGTGACCAACCAGTGCGTCAACAGCTCAAACTGCAGTGATGGCGCCGTGTCGGTTTTGTTAGGCAACGGCGATGGCACCTTCCAGACGGCCAGCACGATAGAAATTCCTACACCGCAATATTTCTCGCAGATAGTACTGGGAGATTTCAACGGCGACGGATATCTGGATTTGGCATCCGGCGTGGGAGATTTCCTGCTTCTGGGTAACGGAGACGGCACATTCCAGCCATATCTGTCTCTTGGCGGAGGAGGGCAGGGCATTGCGGCCGCCGATTTCAATGGCGACGGCCGGCCTGACCTGGCCAGTGGCGGTGTGACTGTGCTGCTCAACGTGGCCTCGGGTTACAGATTCACGACGGCCAGCTCTGTCACCGCATCGGCTAATCCTGCAAATGGCTTTGTCAGCTTTACCGCGACAGTGTCGCCCTCATTCAACGGCGGTCCTGTGAGCGGAGATGTCGTCTTCTACGATGGAGCTACTTCGCTGGGCAGTGCGACCATTGGCAGCAACAATCAGGCAGTGCTGAGCAACGTGAGCCTGACTCTGGGCGCGCACTCCATGACGGCTGCTTATGGCGGAAGCTCGTCCTATCTGCCGAGCACTTCGCCAATCCTGAGCGAGACGGAGAATCAGTGGGGCACCACCACAGCTCTGTCTTCTTCGCAGAATCCCGTTACCGTCAACCAATCGGTAATGTTCACAGCAACTGTGACAGCTAGCGGCGGAGCAACGGCGACGGGCAGCGTCGCATTTATGGACGGCGCCACTACACTGGCGACCGTTACTCTAAGCAACGGATCGGCGACTTATGCGACTTCTTCACTCGCGCTGGGAAGCCATTCGATTACGGCAGTCTACGGTGGCGCTTCGATCGACAGCGCCAGCACATCGTCGGTGGTCGCACAAGTTGTGAACGTGCTCCAACCAGCGAGCACTGCCACGTCGCTCGCTGCCAGCTCGAACTCGGCAAGCCTGACCCTGACCGCTACGGTCAGCCCGGCCTCAAGTGGGCTGAGCGGTACGGTCAGCTTTATCGATGGCACTACCTTACTTGGGAGTTCCTCGGTGAATGCAAGCGGCGTGGCAACCCTTTCAACTTCGGGGCTCACAGCCGGCGTTCACAACATTACGGCTGCCTATGCCGGAAACGCCAACTACAACGGAAGCGCATCGAGTGTGATGGCGGTAACCGCCGACTTCGCACTCTCGGCCTCGACGGCATCTCCTGCTTCGCTGACTCCGGGACAGACGTCAACTTCCACCATCACCGTGACTCCGAAAAACGGCTTCAACCCGTCGGGAGTCACCTTCACTTGCAGCATCGCTCCCACGGCAAGTCCCGCTCCGACCTGCACGGTGAGCGCAGTGACTGTGGCGAGCGATACGGGAACGGCGACTCTCACGGTCAGTACAGTCGCGAGTACGGCGCTGCTCGGCCATCCGGCCGGGAAGGATTCGCGGGCCATGCTGGTCTTCGCGCTCTTGATTCCCGGACTCCTGATCGGTACGGCGGGAGTAGTGAAGCAAGACCGGAGCAAACTGCTGGGGCTGCTGCTCGCCTTAGTCGTGCTGGCTGGTTGCGGGTTGCAATCGGCTTGCGGCGGAAACCCGAAGACGACGACTACGACTTCCGGCGGTACGCAAGCTGGTTCCTACACAGTGACCGTGACCGGGAGCGCCAACAGCACACAGCACACCAGTACCGTGTCGGTGACGATTAACTAACGGCACGGACGCGATAAGTAAATGGACGCGGAGGAACTGCAAGAAACCTTCGCGTTAATCCCGCAGGGGACAAATCGGCAGTGGGTCAGTTTGAAGAAAAACTGCCCCACTGCCAATTCAATAGTTCTGGCAGGAAGGGAACAGCATAAGATATTTCTAGCGAAGCGACTAAGTTTTTGTGGTGACAAAGCGAGTCTGCCCGAGAAAATCAGCCACCACCCATGCCGCCCCGGCGATCGCCAGATTTTGAGCATTGCCCGCCCAATTCATCAACTTGTGGGGCTCGCTAAAAAGCCTTGGCAGCCAAACCAGCAACCCGAATCCGACAATCATTGCAGTCGTTAAGCGCGAGGCCAGCAGCGCGAACCACCCCGAAAGTAATGCGATAGCAGCAAACGCAAATGCGATGGTGGTAGTAACCGCCCAGAAAAATTGGCCGGGAGGAATCCACCTGGGAACGAATTCAGCAGTGCCGGAAAGATAGAGGAGTTGTTCAAAGGTGAAAGAAATGACACAGATGCCAAAAAATATGCAGCCGATCCGCGCCGCCTTTGCTGTTCGTTGGTCGCGCCGGCCAGCGCTCGCCCACACGATTAGCGCACCAGAGACGATTGAAAACTGCTCGAAAAAATTGGCCCAACGATCGTAAACTAGCGGCTCTACAGCGATGCGCGGCACCCAGAGCAAGGCGAAGATCAGATAAATGGCGGCTAATGCGAAAGCCCCGGCCCGCGCCGTTCTGGGCCACTGGATTGCCAGGCCGCCGGCGAGTTCAACCAGGGCGGCAATGTAAACGAGAATCACGCGATGGGGAAAATTCCCCAAAGAGTGGATTTGTTGCCAGGGTGCGGCGAAGTCATTCCAGACCAAACTAATGATGGCAAAACCGATGGCAGCCAATCCGAGCACATGGCGTCCCAAATGAAATTTCATGATCGGCGTAGCTGCGATCGCGGCCCGTTCCAATGGTCCTGTGGATGCCGCGGCTGGAATCTCGGTCGAATGCACTGGAATTCCCATCGCCGCAATCTTGATCGTTGTCGACGCTCTCCGGCAATACCCACTTGATGCTGGCGGATAATAACCACTTCGCATCGAGCAGGATTCTTTGGCAAGCGTTTACCAAACCGCGCGCCCAGTCGTCGGCGGTTGTCCGACTGCGAATTTATCCGGTCGTCTTGCCGGCGACGGATTCAGACACCGCAATGAGTGTTGGCAAGATGTCGCCCAAAGGATCGTCGCCTTTCTGGCCCAGCGCGAAATACAACTTCTTATACAACGGATAAAGCCGATCGTAGGTGAGTTGTGCCGAGGGGTTCGGTGTGAATATCCGATAGGGCGGGCAAATCTTATCTTGCGCTTCTTCAATGGTCTTGAAGGTCCCCGCCGCCAGGAAAGCGAAGATTGCCGACCCCAGGCTGACCACGCTCTTACTCGGCACCAGCACCGGACGACCGAGCACGTCGGCATACACCTGGTTCAGCACATCGTTCTTCTGCGGAATTCCGCCGGCGTTAATCACCCGCTTGATGTTCACTTCGTGCTCAGCCATGCGATCGAGAATCACCCGCGTGTGAAAAGCCGTTCCTTCAATCGCTGCGAACAATTCATCCTGCGCTGTGCTCTGCAAATTCCATCCCAACGTGACACCCCGAAGATTGGGATTCACTAACACGGTCCGGTCGCCATTGTCCCAGGTCATGCGCAGCAATCCCGTCCGCCCAGCCTGATATTTCTCCAGCCCCTCGCTCAGTGTCTTCACGTCAGTTCCTGCACGGGAAGCGATGGCGTTGAATATGTCTCCCACGGCGGAAAGTCCGGCCTCGAGTCCCGTCCGCAGCGGATGCACACTGCCTTGCACCACGCCGCAAACTCCGGGCACGAGGTTCACCGATGGAGTTATGCCAATGATGCAAGTCGAAGTGCCGATGACGTTCACCATGTCATCGGTGCGGCAGCCAGCGCCTATCGCGTCCCAGTGCGCATCGAAGGCTCCAACCGGAATCGGAATACCAGCCTTCAGCCCCAACTTCTCCGCCCAGTAAGGAGAGAGCTTGCCGGCAATCTGTTCCGAGGTTGCGTACTCCCCATCCAGCTTTTCGCGGATTCCCTTCAGCAGAGGATCGACTTTCACCAGAAAGTTTTCCGGCGGCAGTCCTCCGAGTTGCGCGTTCCACATCCACTTGTGCCCCATGGCGCAGACGCTGCGCTTTGCCTGCCTGGGATCGGTGATGCCGCACAGTGTGGCCGCCACCATGTCGCAGTGCTCGAACGCCGAGACGAATTCTGATCGCTTGTCCGGATTGTGCCGCAGCCAGTGCAGCAGCTTGGAGAATCCCCACTCCGAAGAATAGATTCCGCCGCACCATTGAATCGCTTCCAGATTTTCTTTGCGGGCCGCTTCGGTAATCTCCGCCGCCTCGCCTTTGGCGCGGTGATCGCACCACAAATAGTACTCACCCAGCGGTTGAAGATCTTTCCCGACTGGAATCACCGAAGAACCGGTGGTGTCGAGCGCGATGGCTTGCACCTGATCGCCCGCAATCTTTGCCTTCTTTAGGACTTCGCGCGTAGCCGAAGCCAGAGCCCGCATGTGGTCGTCATGGGATTGGGTCGCGTACTCCGGATCTTCGCGCTTGCGGTGTAGAGGATATTCGACGATCGCGGACTCGAGCAAACCGCGTTCACTGTCGACCAGAGAAACACGAACACTCAGCGTTCCGAAGTCAACTCCCGCCACCATCGCCATTAACAGGCTCCATTGCCGGGCGGAAACTCTATGCCCCACGTGTAGTCGGTCGAAAAGCGAGCAAAATTCATCTTTTCGGGTTCTCCCTTGCCTTTGAGCCGGTGCCCGTTCTCGCTATCAGGCAAACAAAGTAATCGTTTACTGTACATTCTCGTAGCGTAGAGTATTCCCGCGTTCCCCGCATTGCAAGCTTCTTCACGGCAGGCGGCAATTCTATACGTCAGAATGACTCGGAAGGCGGCTCGCACCATCTACGTTCTGCGCACCGCCGTGGTTAGTGCTTTGCCAGATCGTCCGGTACGAGGTTCCTGGGCAGTCTTGGCGTTCTCACCTTCAGGGGCCAGGGCGGTCGAGCGTCGGAGCACCAAGCTCGTGTTCAATACGTATTCGTGGTGTTCGCGCGAAGCTGGTTCGCATTCGACCTCGTTCAACAAGGCCTGGAAGGCAATCCTGGCCAGTTCCTTTTGCGACATCTGAACCGTGGTAAGCGGAGGCGTTGTAAACTCCGCCAATCGGATGTCGTCGAAGCCGACTACCGAAAGGTCATCCGGTATTCGGATATTTTGCTCGTACGCTTCGCGCATGAGTCCGATCGCAGTCATGTCGTTGGAGCACAATACTGCGGTTGGCCGGTTGCTCATTTGCCAAAGTTGCAGCAGCGCGCGCATGCCACCTTCCATACGATGATCTCCCACCACGATCAAGTCGGGCGAGAGGCCGATCTCCGTCATGCACGATTTGAACGCATCGCGTCGTGCCAGGGCCGACTTCAAATGCAATGGGCCGCTAACAAAAGCGATACGCGTGTGACGCAGAGCCGCCAGATGCTGAACTGCCTGCCGGATTCCATTTTGATATTGAATCCGGATATTCGCGATTCCCCGCACGTCCGGTCCCACATCGACGAAGACCAAGGGGACATTACGAAAACGAAGATGTTCAATCAGGGATTCTTCCATGCCGAACGTAAGGATTGCCACACCATCCACCCGGCGCTCGATCATGCGCCGGATCGACGATTCCATCCGCTTGGGGTCGTGCACGGTCGAGGTGAGCAGAATCTCGTACTGGCTTTCCACAGCGAGATTCTCGAAGGTCTGTACGATCTCAGGGAAAAATGGATTGGTGATCTCCGATACAATCAGGCCAAAAATACGGCTTCTTCCGGAGACCAGCGCGCGCGCCTGCGTGTTGGGGTAATAACCTAAATCGTCGATCACCTTCCACACCCGCTTGACGAGTTGAGGGTCGACCGTGGGAACACGGTTTATGGCCCTGGATACGGTAGCGGTGGAAACCTTTGCTCTCCGGGCAATTTCGCGGATATCCATCGGATTGCGTAAAAAAGCTAGATTTAGCCGATCTTCGCGAGTCATCTTACCATAGCGTGCGGATAAGTCAGACCTAGCCGACGAAATAAAGCAAACGTTTTCCAAGCTGCGGGAGCCGAGTTAGGATCATAAAATCTTTGCTTCCACGTCTTGAATGTTCCGGCCCGGTTTTCAAGGGTCTGTGACACAGGGAAAGCTACCGACCTTATCTTTTCCATTACGATCGCCGTTTGGCGGCAACCCGCCCGTTAAACTCAGCAGCCGATTGTGTGATGCCAGTCATATCGGTCCAGAAGAATCGCGTCTATCATTTCATCTCTAACGACGTGGCCTGGTGTCAAGTGATTTTTGCCGACACCTCTCCCTTGGCGTCTTCGGTTTTAAAGAAGCGCCATTTCGCTCTCGCAGGAAGGTTTTTGCGTCTTCGACCAAAGCCCTGTGTTCTCTCAATCGTGCGGTGGACGCAAGGTCTCACCATCCATCTCTTCGGCAACTACTCCCAAAATTGCTGCTTCGAACTCCCCGCTTCTCGGGGAGGCAGGCTGCCTACTCAAGCGGTCGGCTCATGCTTTCCGCCACGAAATGACTCAGGCTTGCCTGCACACGGCCTTGCACAGCTGCGCGTAATCCCATTCCTCGCGCAGCATCAGGTACAACCTCATGGCCAGCTTGCGCGCCACCGCCACCTTGGCCAGCGCGCGATGCTTGCGCACCGCCAGCCGCCGATAAAAGCGGCCCAACTCGGCGTCGTAGCGCGCCGCCGTCTGTCCCGCCTCCACCAGCAAAAAACGCAGAAACGGACTGCCCTGCTTGCTGATGCCTCCCAACTGCTGCCGCCCGCCGCTGGAATGCTCGCTGGGAATCAGGCCAAAATAGCTGCCCACCTGGCGCGCATTCGCGAAGCGTTTCGCCGGCCCCAGCGTCAGCACCATGGCCAGCGCCGTCACTGGACCCACTCCCGGATGCGTCATCAACCGCACCGCCGCCGGCCGCCGCTTCACTTCTTCTTCCACTTGCCGGTTCAGCGCCGCGATCTCCGCTTCCTGCTGCTCCAGCGCGGCCAGCAACCGTTGCCTGCGCAGCGCTGCGTAGGGCAGCAACTCCAACTTCTCCAACTCCGCCCGGCCCGCTGCCGTCCACAGCTTGCGCTTCTTTTGCACGCCCTGGCTGAGCATCAGCGCCTGCAGCTGATTCTTGATGCGCGTCCGCGCCTGCACCTGCTTGTGCCGATGCACCAGCAACTGCCGCACATCCCGCTCCTCCACACTCGGCACCCAGATCCGCGGAAACCGCTCTTCTCTCAGCAACCGCAACAACAGCTCCGCGTCTCGCCGATCCGTCTTTTGCTTGCGCACTTCCGACGCCCGGATCCGCGCCGCATCCCCAATCCACAACTCCATGCCCAACTCCTGCAGCAAACGCTCAAACCAGGGATAGTGCCCGCAACCCTCCATCCCCACCCGCACCGCTTGCCCGCGCAGCGACCCATAAAACTGCTCCGCTTCCTCGCGGTGCGATAAACGCCGCTCCAGGATTTCTCCCGTCGAATTGTCAAAGATCGCGACCTGCTGAAACCCAGGATGAAAATCACAGCCTATAATCAGCATGACGTTGGCTCCTTTTCGAGCCTTGGTCGTCTTCGCAGCCTCCAACATACTCCGCGATCGAGCCAACGTCGTTATGCAATCAAGTCAAATGAAAGCCGCCACCTACAGCAAAGGCAAACTGGGAAAGGTTCTTGAGATCACGAGCCTCGACCAGCCCGTCCCCAACGATAACGAAGTTCTTTTGCGGGTTCATGCCGCTTCCGTCAACCCGTTGGACTGGCGCATGAAGAGTGCCCGGCCCGGCGTGGATGTCGCGGGTCAGGTAGTGGCCGTGGGACAAGCCGGGACTCAATTCAAGCTCGGCGATGCTGTGTTCGGCGCCGGCCGAGGGACCTTTGCCGAATACGCGTGCGCTGCTGAAACAAGGTTAGCTTTGAAGCCGGAAAGCATGACCTTCGAGCAAGCAGCCGCTATTCCGATTGCTGGGCTTACCGCTTTGCAAGGGCTTCGCGACAACGGAGGCCTTCAGCCGGGGCAGAAGGTCTTGATTAACGGCGCGGCGGGAGGGGTTGGCACCTTTGCCGTGCAGATCGCGAAGTCCTTTGGCGCTGAGGTTACCGGCGTTTGCAGCGCGAAGAATGTTGAATTAGTGCGCTCTCTCGGTGCCGATCGGGTCGTGGACTATACGCGTGAGGACTTCACCGAGGACAGCCAGCGTTACGACCTGCTTCTCGATAACGTGGGAAACCGCAGCTTGTCAGCCATGATGCGCGTTCTGACGCCGAATGGCAAGTGCGTCATGGTCGGAGCGCCTAAGAAAATCTGGGCAGTATTTGCGCGAATTTTCGAAGCAGGTGTCCGCTCTCTGTTCTTGAGACAGAAGTTCCCATTCTTCATCGCGAAAATCAAGAGAGAAGATTTGATGACTCTTTGCGAACTTATGAAGGCCGGAAAACTAACTCCGATGATCGACAGACAATATCCGCTGGCGGAAATCTCCGTTGCCATTGCTTACGTCGAAGATGGGCACGCCCGGGCGAAAGTCATCATCACACCCTAAAAGTAGAGGTTCCGTTCGCGCCTTCGCTCCGTATGCAGCACGGCCGGTCAGCGAACCGCGTGGCGCCTCAGCCGGCAAAGGCCTTCACAAACTCCACCAGGCTCCGCAGCGCAATCCCCGACGGCCCCTCGGCGATCCACGGTTTTTGTTTTTCAATCCACGCAGTCCCGGCAATATCGAGATGAATCCATGGAGTGTCTTCCGCAAACTCTTTCAAAAACATCGCTGCGTTAATCGCACCGCCCCAGCGTCCGCCGGAATTTACAATGTCCGCGATACTCGATTTGATGTTGTCTTTGTACTCGTCGTCCACCGGAAGCCGCCACATTTTTTCGCCTGCCTCCTCGTTGGCTTTGTGGAAGCGTTCGTAAATAGCATCGTCATTGGCGAAGACACCGGCGTTGGCATAACCAAGCGCAACCACCACCGCTCCGGTCAGCGTCGCCGCATCCACCAGATGCGTGCAGCCAAGCTGGCGCGCATAATAAAGTCCATCGGCCAGAACCAGCCGGCCTTCCGCATCGGTATTGATAATTTCAATCGACTTGCCCGACATTGCAATCTGCACGTCTCCCGGTTTCTGCGCTTTGCCCGAAGGCATGTTCTCCGTTGCGCACACAATGCCAATCACCTTCACCTTCGGCTTGAGCAGGGCAATCGCGCGCATCGCGCCAATCATGGTCGCGCCACCCGCCATGTCGTACTTCATTTTCTCCATGCCGTCGGCCGGTTTGATGGAAATGCCGCCGGTGTCGAAAGTAATTCCTTTCCCCACCAGCCCCAGCACAGGTTTCGCAGGTGCGCCCGCGGGATCGTACGTCATCACGATCAACGCCGGTGGTTCGTCCGATCCCTGCGCCACGCCCCAGAATGCGCCCATCTTCAGTTCCTTGATTTTGTCGGCGCCATAAACTTCGCACTTCAGCCCAACTTCCAGCGACATCTTCTTCGCGCGTTCCGCCAGAATCGTAGGCGTCATGCGATTGGAAGGCTCATTCACCAGATCACGAATGAAATTCTGCGACTCGCCGATGATCTGCGCCTCCCTCGCCGCCGCTTCCAGCGCGGCTTTATCCGTATTTCCCCCCGCCAGAATCGTGAGTGCTTCAATTTTTTGGTCCTTGCGGTCGCTGCGGTAATAGTCGGAATCGAAGTTGCCCACCAGCGCGCCTTCCACAATGGCTCGGGTCGCCTGTTCGGCGGGAATGGTCTGCGGCGCGATCAACGCGAAGCTCCGGATTCCGCGCGATTTCAGGCTCCGCGCCGCCGTGCCGGCGATACGGCGTAAATCATAGGTCCCAAATTTCTTCGCGCTGCCGCCGCCAATCAGCAACAGCCGCTTCGCCTTGAGTCCCGCTGGCTTGTGCAGCAAATTAGTTTCAAATGGTTTACCGGTTAATTCACCGCTGGCAAGTAGATCGGCCGCGGCAGATTGTACCGTCGCGTCGCCGCTGGCAATTTTCAATTGCGGCTTTGTCTCTTTGTGGTTGTTCCTGGCACCCTGCGCGGGAGCAGGAAGTTTTTCCGCAGCATCCTTTTCAGCGTGGTCCAGCACGATTGCAACCAGGGCTTCAGTTTCAAGTTCAGCGGGAGTGGAAAGCGCGATTGTAGTTTTCATAATTTGAGGTTATTAGATAACCTTTCAGTATCGTCGGGCAAGCCAGCTTCGCGCAAGTTGCCCGTGGATTTCCTCGCCGTTTAAAGCATCGTCCGCGCAGCCACACGCTGGAGAATACATGATCATCGAAATGCGCACTTATAAAACCAAGCCGGGCAAGCGCTCGGAGTTCCTGGAAATCTTCCGCTCCAAATCCATACCCGCGCACGCGGAAATCGGCATGAAAATCTTGGGTCCATTGCTGTCCATCGAAGATCCGGACACATTGTTCTTCATGCGCGGCTTTCCCGATCTCGCTTCGCGCGAGCCGATGAAGGCCAAGTTCTACGAAGGAGAATTGTGGAAGAGCCAACTGGAAAACATCCTGATGCCCATGTTGGAAAAATACGAAGTCGTATTGGTCGAAGATCCCACAGGCCTGGTTCGCTGGTAGTTGTTCCGCCCGGCTACTTCTTGGGACGTGAAACGCTGTAAGAAGACAAGGCGACCAAATATTTCCCCTCATCAGTGTTGACCGGGTCCAGATCGAACGAGAAATCACCATTCCCAGGAAAAATCCGTTCGCGAAAATAGTAGACTTTGCCGGCCTCCGCGGTGAAGTTGGCCATGGCAAAAGCCCGTGAGCGAACGCCGATCCGCGATTGCCAGTGGATGCAGAGATGATGTTCGCCGGGACTCGCAGCGAAGAAAAAATAAGAGCTGCCTTGATTAGCACCGACCCATGCCCCGTCCATGCCGACCTTGGTCAGCGCGTTATTTGTGCCGGTGAAATTAATAGTCTCGTTTTGGCTGCACTCGGGACATCCACCCAGATCTTCGATCACATAAACCAGGGCTTTCCCCGGCTGAGACTGAGGATTTTGCTCCGGCGTACCAGTCGTCACCTGGAAGTTGATTTTTTTGGGGCCGCAGGCTGCCTCGGCAGCGGCCTTGGCCGACGGATTTTGCGCGACTCCGGAGACAGTTAGGAGCATCATAACGAAGAAAGTCTTTATAAATCTCTTAGCGTCAGGCAGCATTTCAGCTAACGGCTCCCAGCATCTCTCGGATCGCTTCGCACAACAATTTACGCTAGGTAGAATACCCGCTGTTCCACAATCCGATGTCGCAATTTGTAATCTCTCAAAACGAATGCGAGATAGTGGCGGCCCGCGCAGCCCCGTTATCCACAACCCGGCTGTGATCCCCGACCTTGTCTCCATCAGCAGAAAGACCGATCATGGAAAGATACTTCTCACGAAGCTCGCCTTCCAAGGCGACACGATCTTTGAAAACTAAAAAAGGCTACATCAAGCGCTCTTTACTCTGCGCTCCCCTGCGTCCTCCGTGTTCAAGATTTTCCCCCACCACCATCGCCTCGGCGGAAGAAACCGGCCCATCCAAGCCGTTTAGATCGAAGAATTTACGAGCAACTCCTTTGCTCTCAAGAATTTAGCCGGATCGATGCCAGATTGAGCATACGTAAACGCTTCGTTGTCAATAATTTAGCTATTTTGGATGTTTCATTTTTTCGACCGGAATCCGCGCGAGCAGCGTTGTGAGAGGACTGGCCGTAAACCGATCCACCGGAACTCGGCTCTCAATCGAGAATCGGCGATCAAAAATCAACATTCCTCACGCGCCGGAAGCCGGACAGCCGAAGCCCGAAGCCGAACCCCCGCGTTACACTAGACATGTGAAGATCGCGCTCGGGCAAATCAATCCCACCGTCGGAGATTTTTCCGGCAACGCGGCCAAGATCATCGAGTTCGCGCATCGCGCGCAGGCCGCGGGTGCTGGCCTTATTCTCTTCCCGGAACTTTCCATCTGCGGTTATCCGCCCCGAGACTTGGTTGAGCGCCCCTCATTCGTCATCCGCAATCGCGAAACCGCCGAGCTCATTGCCAAAAAAACTCACGGCATCGCCGTCATCTGCGGCCTGGTCAACCCCGCCGATTCCGACACCGGCAAATCGGTAATGAACTCAGCCGCGCTGCTGATGGAAGGCAAAATCGCCTTCACGCAATCGAAGATGCTGCTGCCCACCTATGACGTCTTCGACGAAATGCGCAACTTCGCTCCGGCCAAGAGCCAGCAACTGTTTCCATTCTGTGGCAACCGCATGGCGCTTACCATTTGCGAAGACGCCTGGAACGATAAGGTTTTCTGGCGCAAGCGCATGTACACCTTCGATCCCGTGGAGGCTCTGATCCGCGACGGGGGCAACTTCGTGCTGAACATCTCCGCCTCGCCGTTTTGGATTGGCAAGCGCGAATTGCGCCGCGACATGCTGGCCAGCATCGCTAAACAGAATAAAGTTCCCGTGGTCATGGTGAATCAGGTCGGCGGCAATGACAGCCTGGTATTCGACGGCTCCAGCATCGTTTTAAACGCCGCAGGCGAAGTGATCGCGCAAGGCCGCTCATTCGCAGAAGATCTGATTTTCTTCGATTCAAAGACTTTTGCAGGGGAGATTCACGAGCAGGATCCTGGTGAAGAAGCCAGCGTCTACTCCGCCCTGGCGCTGGGCACGCGTGATTACATCCACAAATGCGGCTTCAGTCAGGCTATTGTTGGGCTGAGCGGAGGCATCGATTCCGCTCTCACCGCGGTCATCGCGGCGGAAGCCATCGGCGCGGAAAACGTGATCGGCGTCGGCATGCCGGGACCGTATTCTTCTCCCGGCTCAATTGAAGATGCGCGCACTTTGGCGAAAAATCTGGGGATTCGCTTCGAATTACTTTCCATTAACGAGGTTTTTGACGCTTTCCGCAGTACTTTGAAGGACATCTTCGCCGGCCTCCCGGAAGACGTGACGGAGGAAAACATTCAGTCCCGTGCCCGCGGAACTTTGCTGATGGCGCTCTCCAACAAGTTCGGCGCCATCGTGCTCTCCACCGGCAACAAAAGCGAGATCGGCGTCGGCTACTGTACACTCTATGGCGACATGGTGGGCGGATTGGCTGTCATCTCCGACGTGCCAAAAACTCTGGTCTACCGTTTGAGCGAATACGTAAATTCGCTCCGCGCCGTGATCCCCCAGTCAACGCTGGAAAAGCCGCCGTCCGCCGAATTGCGGCCCAATCAGAAAGATAGTGATTCCTTGCCGCCTTATGAAGTGCTGGACGCGGTGCTGGAAGATTACGTGGAAGATTCTCATCCTGCAGAGCGGATCGCAGCAGATCGCGGATTCAATCTGGAAGTCGTCCGCCGCGTCATTCGTATGGTCGATCGCGCCGAGTATAAGCGCCAGCAGGCCGCTCCCGGACTCAAGATTTCCCCGAAAGCATTTGGTTACGGCCGCCGCTTGCCCATCGCCGCCAGATGTGAAGTTTGACGCGCCGGCGAAAGCTGCACCGAAGCGATGAACGCAGCGATCGAATGCAGTGATGATGAAGAGAAGTGCGGAAGAATCGAAGTTCTGAAATTGCGGTATTCTGTCACATTGCTATTATCCCAAGACCCCGTTCTATTGAAAGGAACTCATGCGCAGTTTGTTCAACTTGATTCTTTCTTCGCTGCTGCTCTTCTCGTTGGCATCGGCTCAATCGGCGATGACCGCAAAGCCTGAGAAGGCCGCCGCTTGCGTCGCCAACGTCCCTTCTGAAGCGACCGTGGATTCGTTTCTCCAGCAAACCTTCGGATACGAAAAAGATTTGACCTGGAAGATTTCCAGCATCAAGCCCAGTCCGGTGGCCGGACTCGCCGAAGTCACAGTAGTGTTAGCCAGTTCGCAGGGACAGCAGTTGACCAAGCTTTACATCACGCCTGATGGCCAGCATGCGCTAATTGGCGACATTATTCCTTTTGGGGCCAGGCCGTTCGATGCCACCATGAACACTCTCAACAAGGGAATCAATGGGCCTAGCAAGGGACCAAAAGATGCCGCGGTAACGATTGTGGAGTTCGGCGATTTGCAGTGCCCGGCCTGCAAAGCGGCGCAACCCAAAATTGAGGCGCTGATTGCCGCCGAACCGACTGCTCGCTTTGTCTTCCAGAATTTCCCGCTCGAGATGCACAACTGGGCTATGAAAGGCGCGGAGTATGCGGACTGCGTCGGGCGTGCTTCCAACGATGCTTTTTGGAAGTTCATCGCCAAAACCTATGAGACCCAGGCCGATATAACGGCCGAAAATGCCGACGAAAAGCTCACGGCTTTGGCCGATGGAGCCGGAGTCAAGGGAACCGAGATCGCGGCCTGCGCCGTGACTCCGGCCACAAAAGCGCGCATCGATGCATCCATCGCTCTGGGCAAAGCGGTGGAAGTGAGCGGCACGCCGACCTTGTTTATCAATGGACGCAGGATCGGCAGTCTCAGTCAAATCCCCGATGAGACGCTCAAGTCCTTGGTGGATTTCGCAGCAAAGCCCTAGAAGCGGCTTCGGGCTTCTGCCTTTCGGCTTCCGGTTTCGCCGTCAGTTTCGGCCACGCGGGAAGCCGGTCTCTTACTGGTTGAGCCAGATCTCCTGGGTAGCGCGCTCGAAGTTCGAAATCACGTGCGGCGTGATCACGATCATCAACTCTTCATCGTCTTCCGTGCGCGTGTTGTCGACCATGGCTAGATTAAGGCCGGGAACGAATCCCAATCCTGGTATTCCGCTCATGGAAAGCACATCGCTTTTCGTTACCTGCCCGGCAACAACGGCGGTTTCACCGTCCCGCAGATCGATGCTGCCCTGATATTCCTGATTGGCAATCACGGGAACGCCATTCGAACTCTGGCCGGTCAGCGAACGGACCTGCAGGTTGATGGTCATGCTCACATCGCCATCCCCATGAATAATCGGTTTGGCCTTCAGGCTCAAACCCAGATCTTCATAGCTCACGGAAGGAAATGGCGGCTGGTAGCTCTGATTTCCCAGCACCGCAGAAATCTGCGGCGAGTTATAAATCGGTGCGAACGTCGCGTTAAGAATCGGGTAGCGAGTGCCCACATGAAAGGTCGCTTCCGTACCCTGGCCGACGCGCATGCTCATGTGCTCCAGACTGCGCGCCCACGATTCATTCAGCGAAAGATTGGCCGCGAGTTGATCCAGACTCAATCCTGAAAAGGTCAAGCCACCGCCAAATGTAGCCAGGGGCTGGCTGAAGATAGAATTCGCCTGCCCCTGCAACTGAGACAACAGCGACGAGATCGAAGAGTTGCCCGCCTGATTGATCCCTCCGGAAGAAATCAGCTGGCTGAGAAGTTGCTGAATGTTTTGCCCGGCCAGCGCCGCCAGCGCGGCCACCGGAATGTTGTAAAGATTGAACGTGTCGGGAAAGTGCATGCCGACATTTCTGGAAAGCTGATGCGAGATCTGAAAAACCCGAAGGTCGAGCATGATCTGCGGACGCTGGTTGTCGAACTGGGCCAGTAGCTTGGTGCAGGCGGCGAGAATCGGCTGCGGCGCGCGCACTTCCATAATGCCCGCAGTCGGCCCGATACTGACGAAGCGCAGGTCCAGCACATTCCGCAACGTGGATAGCAGTTCGACCTCTTCCTGCGGCGACGTGTGTGGCGGCACAGTGAAGGTCTCCAGCGACATGCGGTCGAATTGCTTATGATTCTCCGGAGTGTTGGCGGCTACAAATAACTCATGGGCATCCAAAGCCGTCCACATGGTTTTGCTGACGTCGCAAGCGAGATGCAGCGCGGTGAAGAAATCGATGTCGTCTACATAAAAGCGAACCTTGCGTGCCGCCACCGAATCGTCGAATACAACCGTGACGCCGTAGTCGGCGCCCAGTTCGGTAAACAATCCGCGCACATCGCCGCGAAAATGGAAACTGCGGCGCTCGCTCTTGGGTTGCAGGTGAATTTCTCCCGCAAAGGCCAGCGGTTCGGGAATCGAGGACTGGGGCAGCGAAGGCACTTGCGCTGCTTGCTGCAAACGCTCGCGGGCAAATTCGTTGTCCGGGTCGAGATCGAGCGCGGCCCGGAACTCGGCCGCGGCTTCTGCCCGCTTATTGACGTTCAGCAGAGAGTTGCCGCGCTCCACATGGTTGAAGACGAGTTGCGCCTTCAGCAATTCGCGCGCGGTTAAGAAGTTCGGATTCTGCGGAACAAGGCGCAAGGCTTTGTCATAGCTGGCAAAGGCTTCTTCCAGGTGTTTGCCTTCCTGCAGTTTGATTCCGCGAGCGAAGGCCTCGCGCGCCTCTTTCATTTCCTGCTTGCTGGCAACGCAACTGACGCCGCCGGGAATTCCACTGCCGCAAGTCATTGGCGGATCGGATGGCGCAGGGTCTTCGGCGCAGAACGCGGGCGCGGCCACAGCCGTCCAGATCGCAACCGCAACTATGCTCAACCAGATGCGCCGCATCCCAGTGATTTTACCGCGCCGGATCAGTTTTCCCCCACTCCGATAGGCCCTCGTACCTTTGGGTTCAACATCGCATCGAGCCGCGGAGCCGTTCTGACCGGAGTCACCTTCTGCTGAAGAACGAGGAATAACGCAGTTCTTGCAAAAAGCCAACGGTTGCGCTTGCAGTCTCAAATGGGGCTGAGCCTCAGCTCAGCATCAGCCGCTCAATCTCTCGCGCCTTGCCCGTGTGTTCATCGCAGTCGATCACCACAGCGCAGAGCCGAACATCACCCGTGGCAGGCTCGAAGCGCACCGGCATGCCGTTGAGGAACTTATTGACGACCAGTTCCTTTTTGACTCCAATCACGCCATCGTATGGCCCAGTCATGCCTACATCGGTTATGTAGGCCGTGCCGTTGGGAAGCACGCGCTCATCGGCGGTAGGGATATGCGTATGCGTCCCCACAACCGCCGTCACGCGGCCATCGAGATACCAGCCCAAGGAGATTTTTTCTGAAGTCGCTTCCGCGTGAATATCGACCAGGATCACTTTGGCTTCGATCTTTTTGAGCAACTGGTCCGCGACCCGGAATGGATCGTCATTGGAAGCCATGAAAACGCGCCCCTGCAAATTGATGACTGCATAAGGAACTTTGCCCTTCTTGCCCTGATACACGCCCCAACCGGGCATATCCGAGGGATAGTTGGCAGGCCGCAGAACGCGCCGGGCAGGTCCGTGTCCGTTGCCTTCCACCATTTGAAAGTAATCGATGATCTCGCGCTTATCCCACACATGGTTGCCGGTGGTGATCACATCGATATTCAATTCAAAGAGTTCTTCCGCCAGCGCCGGCGTAATGCCAAAGCCCGCAGCCGAATTTTCGCCGTTGGCGATGATCAAATCGATCAACTGGTCGCGCACAATTCCCGGCAGGCGCTCGCGCACAATCGTCCGCCCAGGCCGTCCGAAGATGTCGCCGATAAAGAGAATCCGCATATTTAACTGTAGTTCTTGATCGTAACACTGCTGAAGCTTTCCATGGCGAGTGCCCGACGACGGCGCGTAGCCCTATCGCGTAACTCTGAAGTTTCTGTACCTCTAAGCTCTACTCGCAGGTAGCCGCGCGTGAGATACGTGATGCTCGCGGCGAAGCCGCGTGGAGGTACAGATGCAGAACACGAACAAGGGCGCGATTATTAGCGGCGTGATCGTAATGGCGGGATCGCTTTTTCTGCTTTCCGCTTGTGGAGTCAGCTCGCAAAAAAGCGGTGCCAGTGGAACGGGAGTGAATCTTGCAAACGGCTCGACGGTCTCATTCTCTGCGGCGCCACACTCAGTGAAAGCTCAAGCAGACTCGGTACTCGCCGAGCCGGCGAGCGATCCGGACGCGACCTTCAAAGGATGCTGGTACAAAACCAAAGCCGGCCGTTACCAGGCAATCGAAATTTCGGTTGGGACCGCAGGGACTTATCCCTTCAACGCGCTGCTCTACCACGGAACAACATGCGATAAAAATGATTATGCGGACCAGTTCGGATTCGGAGATCCCTTGACCTTGGGAAAAGCCAATTACATTTTTTGGTTTAGCGCCTTCAAGAATCAAGGCGACATGTCAGCTCTGTGGTATCTGGGAAATCAGGCGTCGAAGTGCGTAGTCTACACGGCGACAACTCCGCTTTGTTAGGGGGAAGCCAGTCCTGCCGCGCACACAAGACCCAGCAACAGCAAATCACTGCGAGAGCTGCGCCGTTCTCAGGAAGTCGTAGTTTCCGGCGGGATTCAAGCGCAGATTCGAAACCCGCCGGTTGTGCACGAGGATGTTATCGAGATACCAGAGATCGATGTAGGGAAGTTGCTCCGCCAGGATGCTCTGCACTTCGTCGTAGAGTATTTTGCGCTTGCTCTGATCCACTTCGCGGCGAGCTTGATCGATGAGAGAGTCCACTCGGGGATTCGAGAAGAAGCCGCGGTTGGCTCCATTCGGCGGAAACTTCGCCGAATGGAATGCGTACTCGAAGATGTCAGGATCTTCATTGCCACCGATCCAGCGCAGCCCATAAAGCTCAAATGCACCGTGAGTCACGTCGGAAAAAAAAGTCGCGAACTCGGCGGTGCGAATGTCGAGCGCGATTCCCACCTCGCGCAACTGCTGCTGAATCACCGCGACCATAAGGCGCGTATTGGCGTCAGTGGAGGTTTTCATGGTGAGATGGAAGCGCACGCCATTGATTTCGCGATAGCCGGCGGCATCGAGAAGTTGGTTCGCCTTCTGCGGGTCATGCGGGTAAGTCGCGACATTGGGGTTGTAAGCCCAGCTCTGCGGCGGCAGAATGCTGCGCGCAAGCTGCGCTTCGCCGCGCCATAAATATTCAATCATCGGTCGCCGGTCGAGGGCATAGGCGATTGCCTGCCGCACGCGAACATCTTTCAGGATGGGATCGCGCAGATTGAATCCCAGATATGCGAGCACGGTTCCGGGAGCCTGTTCGACCGCGAGATGGCGGTCGTGGCTCAGTTCTCGCACGGTGTCAGGGGTGAGCGACATCAATGGCTATATCTGCGCTTCCTTTGCGTAGTTCAAGCGCGCGCGTGGTTTCATCCGGAACGACGGCGAAGCGGACGCGCTCTAGTCTGGCTTTTTTCCCCAGTAATTATCGTTGCGCTCGAGAATGACCTCTTTGTCTGTTTCGGCGCTGACGAACTTGAAAGGCCCGGAGCCGATGGGATGGTCCGTCATCTCATCGCCGCTGCCGTAGGGGACGATGCCGACGGCGCCGTCGGAAAGATTCCACAACAGCGGGGCGTCCGGCTTCCTTCATGTGAAAGACGACCGTGAAATCGTCCGGGGCATCGATGCGATCAACGAAGCGATAGTTCGCACCTTTTGTGCTCCGAACTTTACCCTGCAATAGCGAGTCGAAGGTCCACTTCACGTCGCGCGAAGTGAGCGGACGGCCATCGTGGAAGCTCACGCCATGGTGCAAATGAAAAATGTAAGTCAGAGGATCGGGAATCTGCCAGCTATCGGCGAGTCCGGGTGCAACATTCAAATCGTCTCCGCGGGAAAGCAGATCGTCGAAGATCAGGTTGTCGATGCGCTCCGATTGCGCATCGAGGCCGATGCGAGGATCCAGATTTGTGGGGCTGGATTCGATGACCATGACGAGCGTGTTGGGATCTGGGCTTGGCGGCGCAAGACAGACAGCGGAAGCAAGCACGACAGACAGCGGCCGCGGCGCGAACCATCGACCTGGAAGATAGTCGGAGGTCTTAGGTCTGAAATCGCTGCCGAATCATGGGATAGGAAATCTTTCCCAGGATCGCAGGCCGCTTCGCGCCGGTTGCGGAAGGTATATTGGAAGGGCGCCGGTGCCATGTCTCATAGGCGAGCACGGCGAATGCGGCCGCTTCTTTCGCATCCGACGGCAAGCCGAACGTCGTCGGATGTGCGCAGTTGGACGCCCAGAGAGGCTAGCTGCACAGTCAGCATGTGCATCAGCGTCGCGTTCTTAACGCCGCCACCGGACACAATCATTTCCCATTTGCCGCGATTCGAGCCGCCGGCCGGCCTGATTACAAAGTCACGGATTGCATCGGCGATTGATCGCGCTGTCAATGCAGTAGCGGTGGCGATCACATCTTCTTTTCGCGAGTTGCCGCAGCTTTGCAAAAAGTCGCTTACAAACTCGCGTCCGAACTCTTCACGGCCGGCAGTTTTCGGTGGCTTGCCGCGAAAAAAGTTTTGCCGCAGAACTGCGAAGAACAATCGGTTCCATCACCTGGCCGGATGCCGCGATCTTTCCGCCGCGATCGAACGGTTTGCCAAACAACTTTTCAGTGAGCGCATCAATCACCATATTCCCGGGCCCGGTGTCGAATGCCACTACGCGATCGGCCGCGGCATTCGCGGGAATCGCAGTAAGATTTGCGATGCCGCCAATATTTTGCACGATGCGTGCCCACGCGTGAGTCACGAAACCAAAGATAGTCGAGAAAGGGAACCAGGGGTGCGCCTTTTCCGCCGGCAGCCATGTCGGCGGGACGAAAATCGGAGACCACCGGAACGCCCACGCGCGCGGCAATGACCGCGCCTTCGCCGGTTTGCCACGTCGCGGCAATCTTGATGTCCAAGAAACGGCGCAGCTCGCCCTGGTGGTACAAGGTCTGCCCGTGGCAGCCCACGAGTTCGACTTTGCACGCGAAATCGGCGCTGCGTCGCGAGCACGGCGTCGGCGTAAAGTTCGCCCAGCAGAAAATTAAGCCGCGCCAGATCAGCCACGCTCGCCTGGTCGGCATTCATCGCCGCCAGCACTGCCGCGCGAACTTTGCGACGGATAAGGAAACTCCGCGTGGCCGAGAAGTTCGACAGTGGGGCGCGGGCGCTCCCGCCCGCGAACTGCCACGGTTGCTAAATGCCGAGCGTGACCAGACGTCCAGGCACGATCCTCACCATCGCCACATTAATCCCGTCTGCCGAAGTTCCGCTCATCACTCCAGCCACGATCATCTCGTCTCGTGCTCATGCGCGCGCCGCCGGTTCAGCCTTCCTCGGCGCTCAAAGCTCCCAGCCGCACCTGCTCGCCGAATTCCCACAAGCTGCGCGTCAGCTTCTCTACTGTCGCTCCCGATGGGAGCCTTCGGCATTCGCAGGATCCTCGCCCACTTCCTCTTGAACGCCAGCATTCGCTTCGCCGACTCGCTGCACGCCGGGCGAAATGCTTGTCACTCGCTGCGGCGCTTTCCAGAGCCTCGTAAGCCTGCATGACGATGATCTTCCCGATGGCACACCAGGCACAAATCTCCGCCGGCCCGGATGATGCGCGACCGCCGCCTCACCGACCGGAGCAGCCGCCAACACCCCACCCATTTCGAGGTCGTCAGAGACGATCAGGTTTCGGTAGCCAATTCGCTTGCGCAGAATATCGGTGATCCAGAGCTTAGAAAGCGAAGCCGGAGTCTTCTCCTGCGTGACCTGCGGATAGGCTGCATGCGAAATCATGACCATCGGCAGTTGGCGCGCGCAGCGATCGATAGGGGAGCAAGATCTTCTGCCCACAATTTTTTTCAGCGGCTTTTCGATGACCGGTAGCTCGTGATGGCTGTCGAGCTTGCCTTCGCCCAGTCCGGGGAAATGTTTTCCGCATCCCAGGACACCTTAGTCTCTGAATCCGGCCGAGAAATTCGCGGGCATAAGCAATCGTCTCGTGCGGATCCACCGATACCGCGCGCGAGCCCATTACGTTGCGCGAAGCTTCGAATGCGAGGTCGAGCACTGGAGCGAAGTCGACGTTGAATCCCAAGGCTGCGGCAGTTTTCCCCGATGATCTGTCCGTGCCTGCGAAAGAGCTTGCGATCCGCAGCGGCGAATACTTCCGCCGCCGCGGCGTTGGCCCGAGCACGTCGCGAAATCGGTCGACCAGCGCCGCCTTCAAGGTCGACGCATGTGAAAAGCGGCGTCAGTAACGCATTTCTGGCAATCGCGCAACAATCGCCATGTCTGCTCCGGCACTTTTGATGTTGCGGGCGAAGAGAATCACGCCTGCCGGCTGCACTCGCGTGAGCAGGGAACGTGAGGCGCGGCGTCATTTCCGCGCCGTCGAAGCCGATGATCAGAAGCTGTCCGACTGCTGCGCCAGGAATTCCTGCCCTGTCCCTCATTGCATGTGGTGGTCAGATTTCTTTCTTCAACTCCGCCAGCAAATTCAACGCTTCCAGGGGAGTAAGCCGATTCAAATCCACCTCGCGCAATTTGTCCAGCACGGGCTGCGACAGGGGAGTAAAGATCGTCAACTGCGCCGGGAGCGGACTCGCTCCGGGCGACAAGATGAGCCGTGGCCTGCTGCTCCGCGAACTCATGTTCGGCCAGCACTTCGCGCGCCCGTTCAACGACCTCGTTGGGCAATCCCGCCAGCTTGGCGACTTCGATGCCGTAGCTGCGATCAGCCGCGCCGGGCTCGACCTTACGCAGGAAGACGATGCCTCCGCCAGTCTCTTTCACCGACGACGTGATAATTCTTCACTCCCGAAAGCTGTTCGGCCAGTTCGGTCAGTTCGAAATAGTGGGTCGCAAATAAGAGTCTTCGCCCGGACTCGCGCATGCAGATATTCGACCGCTGCCCAGGCAATCGCCAAGCCGTCGTAGGTTGACGTTCCGCGTCCGACTTCATCCAGCAGAATCAGCGACCGCGCGCGTCGCCGTATGCAGGATTGCCGCAGTCTCGGTCATCTCAACCATGAAGGTTGAGCGTCCGCGCGCCAGATTGTCGCTGGCTCCGATGCGGGTGAACACGCGATCCACGATGCTCAAGCTTCGCCGAACGCGCCGGAACGAACGATCCCATCTGCGCCATGAATGACGATCAGCGCCGTCTGCCGGAGATAAGTCGATTTTCCGCCCATGTTCGGCCCGGTCAGCAGCAGAATGTTATGCGTCGTGCCGATTCAGATACAGATCGTTGGGGACGAAGCGATCGGTGCCTCCAGCCATTTCCTGTTGCTCGATCACCGGATGCCGGCCTTCGATGATTTCCAAACTTCGCCGATCTCCATCGAATTGCAGGCCGGCAATAATTCCGCAACGCCGCGATGTGGGCCAACGACGCCAGCACATCCACTTCAGCCAGCGCCAGCGCGGTTCTGCCGGATGCGCTTCGCTTCGGCGGCAATCGCGGTGCGCAATTCCGCGAACAGCCGCCGCTCGATCTCGACGATCTTTTCCTGCGCGTCGAGAATCTTCGCTTCGTACTCCTTCAACTCCGGAGTAGTGAATCGCTCCGCCGCGACCAGCGTCTGCTTGCGCTCATAGTCCTGCGGAACGAGATGCAGGTTCGCCTTTGAAACCTCGATGTAATAGCCGAAGATGGAATTGAACTTGACCTTGAGCGAACCGATTCCGGTGCGTCCGCGTTCACGCTGCTCGATCTGCGCCAGCACCTGCTTGCTGTTGCGTGAAAGCTCGCGCAGTTCGTCTAGATCGCGTTCGACTCCCGCAGCGATTACGCCGCCATCGGCAAAAGTCAGCGGCGGTTCGGGGACGATCGTTGTCTCAATGCGCTCGCGCAAATCGCCAAACTCATCCAGCGCAGAATGTAAAGTGCTCAATGCGCGCCGCAGGGAAACGCCCGGCTGCAGCCTTCACAGCAGGTAATCTTCGCCAGCGACGCCGCCAGCGCCAGCACGTCTCGTGGATTCGCCGTTTCCAGCGTCACGCGGCTCAGCAGTCTTTCCAGATCGAGCACGCCGTCCAGAGCGCGCCGCAATTCCTCGCGCGCGACAGTATCTTTTACTCCCGCCTCGACCGCATCGAGACGGCCATTAATCTCCCCAAGATCAAGCGATGGCCGGAGCAGCCATGCCCGCAACAGACCGCTTGCCCATCGGAGTGACCGCGCATCGATGGAGCGGAAGAAAGTCACGCCCGCATCTGCACCGGCAAATAGAGGCTCGATCAACTCCAGATTGCGGACCGTCACCGCGTCGAGCACGAGGCAATTCTGGCGCTCGTACCATCCGATGCGGTCCACGTGATCGAGCGATCCGCGCTGCGTGGAGCGCACGTAGTAGAGAATGGCGCCGGCCGCGGATGCGGCCGCGGTGCGTCCCGCTAGGCCAAATCCTTCAAGCGACAACACTCCGAAATGATTTTCCAGTAGAGGAATCGCGTGGTCAGGCGAGAAAATCCAATCGTCCAGCGGAGTCTCAGCGCACCCACTCGGGGTTTGATGCGGCGCCGAACTGCCCTGTCGGACGAGCGTTGGCGCATCGCTGGCCCCGGGCGCTCAAACAGCGGCGCGGCCGAGCCATAGAGCAATTCCTTTGGCCGCAGCTGCTCCAACTCTTCCTGCACGCGGCGCAGGGCGTCGTCGCCCGACGAACTCCGTGGCGCGAAACTCGCCCGTCGACAAGTCGAGTGCCGCGAAACCCACGCGATCTCCGACCTGCGCCAAAGCCGCCAGAAAGTTGTTCTCTTCGGAGCCGAGCGATGAATCGGCTGCGGTGCCCGGCGTGACTACCCGCGTCACTTCGCGCCGCACCAACTTTTTGGCCAGCCGCGCATCTTCCATCTGTTCGCAGATCGCGACCTTAAATCCTTTGCGAATCAGCTTGCCGATGTATCCCTCGGCCGCGTGGTAGGGCACGCCGCACATGGGCACGGCAATGCCTTTTTCTTTATTGCGGGAAGTGAGCGTAATCTGCAACTCTTTGGCGGCGACAACGGCGTCATCAAAGAAAAGCTCGTAGAAATCGCCCAAGCGAAAGAAAAGGAGCGCCGTGGGATGTTCTTTTTTGACGGCAGCATACTGCCGCATCAGCGGAGTGGACGGCTCGGCATTAGTCGTGGCTGTGGCGCGGATTATAACAAAGCGCAGAGCGAACTTCTGTGGCATTCCTCACGGCTTGAGATCAAAATTATGAATGCTGGAAGCGATTGACTCCGTTCGCGCACAATGTTTACCTAGGCCATGGAACTGCGCAAGGATCCCATCACGCGCTCCTGGGTCATCACCGGAGATGAGCCCGCAGCGGGACCGCGTCTCCAAAGCAGTTGTCCTTTTTGCCCGGACACCGCTGCTTCGATCGAATCCATCGCATCGGAGCCAGACTCCGGTTCGCAGTGGTCCGCCCGTGCTGTGGTGCATCCCACTCCGCTGTACCGCATTGAAGGCGAACCGGGTCGCAGGGGAGACGGCATCTACGATTGCATGCACTCGGTGGGCGCACACGAAGTGCTGGTCGAGAACCGCTGCCACGATCGGCATCTGTGGAGCGCCGGCGATGAAGAGATTGGGCAGTTCCTGCGGCTTGCCGCAGAACGCATCCTCGACCTCAAACGCGACCAGCGCATCAAATACGTAAGTTTATTCAAGGATTACGGGCGGGCCGCGGGGCAGGAATTCGCGCATCCCACATCGCAAATCACGGCGACCATGTTCGTTCCCCGCCGCGTGCTTTACGAACTGCGCGCCGGGCGCGAATATTTTCACGCCAAGGAACGCTGTGTTTTTTGCGACATTATCAATCAGGAAGAGCAACAGGCCGTGCGTGTGATTGAGGCGCGCGGCGACTATCTCGCGCTCTGTCCTTACGCTCCCCGCATTCCTTATGAAACCTGGATTCTACCTCGCAATCATGAGGCCGGCTTCGAGCGCACCGGGCTGACGCGCCCAGGGCTGCGCGTTAATCTGGCCGCGCTTCTGCGGCGCACTCTGCAGCGGATTCGCGCCATCACGGAAGATTTTCATCTGGTGCTCCACACTTCCCCCAACAGCCTGCATCCCTCGAAGGCATTGGGATACTGGAAGACCATTGAGGACGATTACCACTGGCACATTGAGATTCTGCCGGTCATCGCATCCAAGGCGAAGTCCTACAACTTCAAAGAGGTCTATTATTCGCCGGTGAGTTCGGAGACGGCGGTCAAGCAACTGCGTGACGCGAAGATCGATGGGTGATCGCTCGGAATGGCGAAAACAGGAATAGACAAAATTGAAAAGGACGTTTACCGGCCCGCGCGGCTACTTCGGTGAAAGCTGATGTTCAGTGATCTCGCGGCCGCAGCCAGAGGCTGGTCGTGCAAAAACTGCTCCGCTGCCTTGGCCTCCAAGGGCGGCGAAAAAAAGTATCCTTGGCCCAGTTCGCAGCCCAGGTCAGCCAGACAATCCAGTTGCTTCACCGATTCGACGCCTTCGGCGATTGTCTTGAATTTCATTTTTTGCGCGATCGTCACGATCAATTCGACAATATCGAGCACCCGGCGGTCCGCCATCATTTCGTTGATCAGTGAGCGGTCGAGCTTCAAGGCATCGACGGGGAAGTCGGTCAGTGCCATCAAAGAGCAATGGCCGGTGCCGAAGTTATCGAGGATCGTGCTGACGCCCAGATGTCTGAAGTGAGAAAGGATGGTCGCGGTCAGCCGCGGATCCTGAGCGGCTACATCCTCGGTTAACTCCAACTGTAAGTGGGCGCCGTCGAGTCCGGTCTCGCGCAATGCCGACTGAACAATGCCAGCCAGTCCGGCGTCGGCGAACTGCCGGGCAGAAATGTTCACAGTTATGCGGATTGCATCCAACTGATTTCGCGTTTGCCATTCCCGCAACTGGCGGCAAACTTCCATCATGAGCCATTGACCGATGGCCACCAGCAGGCCCGTGTCCTCCGCAGCCTCAAGAAATTTGTGGGGCGAAATCAGGCCTTGCTCGGGATGTTGCCAGCGCAGCAAGGCCTCAAAGCTCACAATGCGGCGCGTATGCAACTCCACCGTGGGCTGGTAATACACGAGAAATTGATGCCGGGTGATGGCGGTTCGCAAATCGGATTCCAGTTGCAGGCGGCCGACGGCGCGGCTGTGCATGGCTTCATCAAACAACTCGCATCGGGCGCCGCCCAGAGTCTTGGCCCGCCGCATGGCGACATCGGCATCCTGCAATATGTCTTCCGACCGGTTATAGGAACCCGTGCTGATCGCGATTCCAATGCTGGCGGTAGGCTTTAGTTCGGCGCCTTCCACCGAAATCGGCTGAATGATCGCCGCTAGAATGCGTTTTCCGACGCGCATCGCATCGCTCGGATCGCCGACGCTGTCGAGTAAAACCGTGAATTCATCGCCTCCCATCCGCGATAATACGGTGTCTACTTCGGCAATCCCGGGCGCGGCCACGGTATCGTGATTGCGCAGACTAGCCGACAGACGATGGCTGATCTCCAGGAGTACCTGGTCCCCGATGGTATTTCCCATCGTGTCGTTGAAGCTTTTGAAGCCGTCCAGATCGATGAACAGGACAGCATAGCGTTTCGTTCTATCCCGCTGATTGTGGATGAAGATCTGTTGCAGGCGATCGAGAAACAGGCGCCGGTTCGGCAACCCGGTCATTTCATCGTGAAACGAATTATGTTCGAGCAGCGCTTCCGCACGTTTGCGGTCGGTGATGTCGCGATTGACGATGACCAGCTTCGCCACTTCGCCCTGATCGTCGCGGATGGTGCCGGCAATTGATTCCAGGACACGCCAACTTCCGTTCTTGTGGCGGATCCGGTATTCCAGTGTCTTGCCGATCCCGGTCTCCTTGGCTTCGCGCGCGGCTTCCAGAATCTTGAAACGGTCGTCGGGATGAATCTGCTCGAACGCTGAAGTTTCTCCCAATTCCGCTGCCGAGTAGCCCAGAATTCTTTTGTAGGCGGGGCTGTTGTATAGCCGCTTACCTTTCATATCGACCAGCGCGATCATATCGGCGGCATTTTCGGTGATGATTTGAAACAGCTCTTCGCGCTTCTTTGCCTCGCGCTGGACATGGATCACGCGAAATTGTAGATAGGCCGCTAGCGCCACCAGCGCAGCAATCAGCGCCGAACTCCATTGCTCCAGCACCGTCGATGGTTTCCTCCACTGGTTCCATCGGCATTATTTGTATTTTCATTTAGGGGCGAGGGATTCATGCATGGGCGCGGCAAGGGTCGTGTCGTGTGGAAGAATCACACACCGAGTGCAGCAGAATCGAATTCGGAGTTAGTCTAGAAACGGATTAAAGTGGTTTTTGACCGCCCATGCCTTCCGAACAAAGTCCGCCGCGCCGCCTCAAGACGTATGCTGGCTCGCAGGGCTACGTCTATCAATATTATTTCGTCGGGAAACGCGCGGCCCTGGCGGACGATGCTGAGGCTCCCGCAACTGAATTCATTTTCGACGTGACCTCCGACCGCAAGCTGACCTACGCGGTCAGCATTTTTCTTCGGCAAAGCGCGGCGAACGCGTGGAGCGCCGAGCATGGGCGTCCGCTGAGCGACGCCGAACAATACGCCGCCGCCAAGTTGCGGCTCTTTCGTGCCTTCGATGAATTGGAAGATGTGAAGGCTAACCGCCGGCTAGCCATTGAGGACCGGGCGCTCGAAGAATCGCTGTCGAGCCTGGGAGTAGATTGATTTGCGCCCGCCCGATGCCGGCATCTGTTGAATTGTCATTTCGTCTCTAACGACGTGGCCTGGTGTCAAGCGATTTTCGCCGACAGCTTTCCCAGGGCGCCTTCGGTTTCGAAGAAGCGCCATTTCGCTCTCGCAGGAAGGTTTTTGCGTCTTCGACCAAAGCCCTGTGTTCTCTCAATCGTGCGGTGGACGCAAGGTCTCACCATCCATCTCTTCGGCAACTACTCCCAAAATTGCTGCTTCGAACTCCCCGCTTCTCGGGGAGGCAGGCTGCCTACTCAAGCGGTCGGCTCATGCTTTCCGCCACGAAATGACTCAGGCTTGCCTGCACACGGCCTTGCACAGCTGCGCGTAATCCCATTCCTCGCGCAGCATCAGGTACAACCTCATGGCCAGCTTGCGCGCCACCGCCACCTTGGCCAGCGCGCGATGCTTGCGCACCGCCAGCCGCCGATAAAAGCGGCCCAACTCGGCGTCGTAGCGCGCCGCCGTCTGTCCCGCCTCCACCAGCAAAAAACGCAGAAACGGACTGCCCTGCTTGCTGATGCCTCCCAACTGCTGCCGCCCGCCGCTGGAATGCTCGCTGGGAATCAGGCCAAAATAGCTGCCCACCTGGCGCGCATTCGCGAAGCGTTTCGCCGGCCCCAGCGTCAGCACCATGGCCAGCGCCGTCACCGGACCTACTCCCGGATGCGTCATCAACCGCACCGCCGCCGGCCGCCGCTTCACTTCTTCTTCCACTTGCCGGTTCAGCGCCGCGATCTCCGCTTCCTGCTGCTCCAGCCCGGCCAGCAACCGTTGCCTGCGCAGCGCTGCGTAGGGCAGCAACTCCAACTTCTCCAACTCCGCCCGGCCCGCTGCCGTCCACAGCTTGCGCTTCTTTTGCACGCCCTGGCTGAGCATCAGCGCCTGCAGCTGATTCTTGATGCGCGTCCGCGCCTGCACCTGCTTGTGCCGGTGCACCAGCAATTGCCGCACATCCCGCTCCTCCACACTCGGCACCCAGATCCGCGGAAACCGCTCTTCTCTCAGCAACCGCAACAACAGCTCCGCGTCTCGCCGATCCGTCTTTTGCTTGCGCACTTCCGACGCCCGGATCCGCGCCGCATCCCCAATCCACAACTCCATGCCCAACTCCTGCAGCAAACGCTCAAACCAGGGATAGTGCCCGCAACCCTCCATCCCCACCCGCACCGCTTGCCCGCGCAGCGACCCATAAAACTGCTCCGCTTCCTCGCGGTGCGATAAACGCCGCTCCAGGATTTCTCCCGTCGAATTGTCAAAGATCGCGACCTGCTGAAACCCAGGATGAAAATCACAGCCTATAATCAGCATGACGTTGGCTCCTTTGTCGAGCCTTGGCCGTTTCGCAACCACCAACTTACTCTACGATCGAGCCAACGTCGTTATGCAATCAAGCGAAGCGAGGAATCTGGGTTCCCTGAACGAACCCAGGGGCTATAATGTCGTGAAAAGGTCGAAGCCCCAGTTCTCGCTTTTTGCCCTTTAGCTAGCTTGCGCTAAATCCCTTCGCCTTTGATACTTACTAATCGATGTCTCTTCTCTGGCTCCGCTTCGCGCTGGCCTGCTACTTCGTCGGGCTGATTTACGCCTTCGTGGCGCTGACCCGCGCCAGCGACCTGTTCAGCCGCATTGCGTTGCACGCGGCCAGCCTGGGCATGGTCTTCCATTTCGTCTCATTGGTCGAGGTCTTTCAGCTCGATCATGTGGTCTGGGCCTCCATTCACAACGCGGAGTCGCTGCTGGCCTTCATTTCCATGACGTTCTTTATGATCGTCTATGCCATCTATAAGACCACTTCCCCCGGGGTGGTCGTCTTTCCCGTCGTCTTCTTTCTGACTTTCGTCGCCGCCACCGGGCAGCAGCCGTTCATCTTTACTTCGTCGGTGCAGCGCAATGGATGGCTGGCTGCGCACATCGCGCTTATCTTTACCGGATACGCGGCATTGATCTTCAGCTTCGGCGCCAGTCTTCTTTACTTGCTGCAGGAGCGGCGGCTGAAAGCGAAAAATCCCAGCAGCCTGATCGGCTTCCTCCCGGCGCTTGAAGTGATCGACCAGATCGGCTACCGCTCGCTGCTGCTCGGTTTTCCATTTATGACGCTGGGCCTGCTCACCGGCTCCGTGCTGGCTATTTCGACCTATGGCCGGGTTGATTTTCTCGACCCGAAGATTTTGCTTTCGATTCTGATGTGGGCCGTATACATGGTGATGGTCTTTACCCGCTGGAATTCAGGATGGCGCGGACGCCGCGCCGCGTTTTTGGCCACCTTCGCTTTCGTGGCCGCGATTGTGGCCTGGGCAGCAAACTATTTTTCGACGATTCACCGTTTTGCCGCTTCATGAGATATCAGCTCATCGGCGTCAACCACACCAGCGCTCCGCTTGACTTGCGCGAGCGCCTGGCCATCGCCGACTCGCACCTTCCGGAAGCCTGCCGCCAGCTTGCCGCGCACCCCGGAATCGAAGAAGGATTGATTCTTTCCACCTGCAACCGCGTGGAGATGATCACCCACACCGTGAACGGATCGGCCGATCTGCGCGGATTTCTTCACCAGCACTTCAAGCTTGCTCCGCAAGAACTGGATTCTCACGTCTACGAATTCCGCGATAAAGATGCTGTGCGCCACGTCTTTCGTGTGGCTTCCAGTCTCGATTCCATGGTGGTTGGCGAGGCACAGATTCTCGGCCAGGTCAAAGAAGCTTATGCCACCGCCCGCGCGGTGGGTGCGGTTCGCTCACAGCTCGAACAATTGCTCACTCGCGCCTTCGCCGTGGCCAAGCGAGTGCGCACCGAAACCGCCGTTGGATCTTCTTCGGTCTCGGTCGCCTCGGTTGCAGTCGAGCTGGCGAAGAAAATCTTTGGCACGTTGCAAGGCAAGAGCGTTTTCATTGTCGGCGCAGGAAAAATGAGCGAACTGGCCGCTCGTCATTTAATGGCGCATGGCTGCTCTGCCATTTTTGTTTCCAATCGCACCTTCGAACGCGCCGCCGGACTGGCGCATAAATTTGGCGGCGAAGCCATCAAGTTCGACGATCTCTACAACACCTGCGACCGCGCCGATATCGTCATCACCTCCACTGGCTCGCCCGTAGCCATCTTCCGCCGCGAGCACGGAGAGCAATTCCTGGCCCGCCGCAAAAACCGTCCCATGTTCTTCATCGACATCGCGGTTCCGCGCGACGTTTCTCCGGAAATGGCCAAGCTCGACGGCATCTTTGCTTATGACATTGACGACCTGCAACAGGCGGTCAGCAGCCATGTCGCCGACCGCCGCAAGGAAGCGGAAATCGCCGAAGCCATAATCCTGAGCGAAGTGGAAAAATTCAAAGAGCGCTTCGATGCCCGCCTGCATACCCTCGATATCGTCCCCACCATCGTGAGCCTGCAGGATCATTTTGAAACCATTCGCCAGGCGGAAATCGACCGCGTCCGCGGCCGCCTTGGTCCCATGACTCCCGAACAGGAGATGGCCGTCGAAGCGCTGAGTCGCGGCATCATCAACAAAGTCATGCACACGCCGGTGACTACTCTGAAAACCGCGGCGAAAGAAGCGGAGGCGACGACTCTGATTGAGGTTGTGAGACGGCTGTTCAATCTGCGAGATCGCGACAGAGGTGCGGATTTGCCAGATCAAAAGAAGTAGAGTCGATTTCACCCCTGCGATTGTCATCCTGAGCGCAGTCGAAGGGTCCCTACGCGCGGGGCTGCTGCGTCTCGCGCATTCCGGTTCACTCCCGCCCGTGCGAAAAATAAGCTTCAATCTCCTCTTTGAAATCCGGCCGGCTCACGTAGCGCAGCAGGAAATATTCATTCACTGGACGATCATCCTGCAATGCCGGAGTCGAAGCCGCCGGGCGGATCAGGCTATCCAATGACACCTCTGCATTCAGCACGCGGGCAAATTGCGCCTGGGCGGTTGACTCCGGCCCCCACTCCAGCAAATCGGCGACAGCCGTGGGCGGTAAATGGCTGGCCAAAGTTGCCGCACTCAAAGCCGGTATGGGAGACATGCTCGCCAGAAAGTGATAGCCAAAGCCTTCGCCCGAGCCGAAGGCGCGAACATAAGGGAACGACTCACGCAAAGACTTGGCGATGGAAGCAACAATCGCGCGGTCGGGGTTTCCCGGGTACCACTGCTGAAGGATGCCGCCGGCCCGCAAGTGTTCTCGCGCGACGGCGTAAAACTCCGTCGAATAAAGCAGACTTGATGCTGCAGCCTGAACCGGCGGCGGAGGGTCCAGAACGATCACGTCAAAATCCTGAGAAGACCGTTCCAGGTAAAAGCGTCCATCGTCGATCACGATGTGCGACCGGGGTGAACTAAGAATTTGCGCGGCGTCACTGAAGAAAAACGGAAACACTTTGACCACGCTGGGCACCAACTCCACCGCAGTCGAATTTATTCCCCACGAAAGCATGGAACGATGCGTAGTTCCCATGCCGAAACAAATTACTAATGCATCCTTTGGAGGCCTGGGCAGAAATGCCAGCGGAAGATGCGCGATCATTTTCGTGATCGGCACGAGATTCGTCATGCCGACCCCATTCACCAGGAGTCGTTTATCCTGGCGAACCGAACCTATTGCGGTTACTGTTGCAGTGCTGTCACGGCGGACTTCTCTGGGAAAAAACTGGCTGGTGTAATCTTCTGATCCTGCCAACAGAACCAGAGAAACTATTCCCACGGCTGCGGGCTCCCAGGAAAAACCGAATCGGCTGCGCTGGCCACCCGACGCGGACAAATATTTCGCTCCGCGGAAGCTCACTACAATCCAAGGAATGGTATAAAGCAGCAGCGTAAATTGCTCGCCCAGCCAGGGCAGCAGCAGGAATCCCGATACCAGCGGCCCCAGAACGCAGCCAGCAATGTTAACGGCATATCCTTGGCCAGCGCGGTCCGGGTCGCCTTGCGAAAAGCGATCCAACACCATGGGCGTAATGAATCCCACAAGATGAGAAAAGGGAATAATGCTCAGCAATCGGAGGGGTGCATAAATATGCAGCCGCGGATCACAAACCAAAAACGGAAGCACAACATAAAATCCGAGCGATGCGAGCATCAAGCTGCTGGGAGCGCTCTCCGCGGGCTTGCGCCTGCGATACCACCATGAGCCGAGATAGGTCGCACCCAGGTACAGACACAAGATGGCGGCGAATGCGTAAACCAGCGTGCCCAGAATTGGCGTGAATAGTCGAATCCACACCAGTTCCACGCCCATGCTGGTTAGACCGGTGGCAAAGAGCAGAAAGTACGCCCAGCGAGTCGCGATCTTGGGTAGAGGAATCGCTTCCGTTGACTGTTTTTCGCCTGATTGCGCCGCATTGCCTTGCCGCAGAGAAAGCAGAAATGCCGACGCCGCCAAGGCAACATTCAGGGCGGCGCCAACGTGCAAGGATCCACGAAATCCCCATTCTTCGATAAAGAGGAGAGGAACGATGGTGCCCGTCACCGCGCCCAAAACGTTGGCCAGATAGAGGTAGCTAAACGACGATTTGGATTCCTCGGAACTGCTGCGCGGTTTGATCGCAGCCATAGCGAAAGGGAACGTCGCGCCCATGCACGCGCACCAGGGCACGAGAATGAGACCGACCAAGATCCCCGCAGCCACATAGTAGCCGGGCAGCGAGAAAGAACTGCCGGCATTCGGCTTCTCCAGCAACAGCCTGCCCCAGAACAACTCATGGCGCACTAAAATCGCGGAGATGCCGACGAGCAATTCCGTCAAAGAGTAGAGCTGCAATGCCATGGCAGATGCGGATCGCGAGCGGACGTAGCGGCCAGCTCCCCAGGAACCGAGACCGAGGCCGATCATAAATGCCGAGAGTACGATGGAGACCAAAGCGGTAGTCACAGCGAATTGCGCCATCGCCAGGCGCAGCCAGATCAGTTCGTAAAGAATGCTGCAAAAACCGGAAACAAAAAAGAAAGCAAAGAACGGACGCATTGAACTCTTCATTGTCTGCAACTGAAGCGGCTCTTCCTGAATCATTGAGAAGGGCATGGGGATACTTGAAGATGTTACATATATAAAGGGCAGACGGGGCAAGAAAGAATGGAAAATCGATTTGTGAATCGAACCAATCGTGAATCGAACCGATCTGTGAATCGAACCATGGAATGACTGCGATTTTCAACGATAGCGCAATTGCACAAAAGCTCCGCATTGGTTCCCGAGGCTCGCAGCTCGCCCTTTGGCAGGCCAATCACATTGCCACGCTTTTGCGCGCGCGAGACCATGCGGTGGAAATCGAAATCATCCACACCACGGGCGACAAATTCACCGATGTTCCCCTGGCGCAGTTGGGCTCGAAAGGCGGACTTGGCAAAGGAATTTTCACCAAAGAGATCGAAGAAGCTCTTGCCGCAGGCCGTATCGACCTAGCGGTGCATTCTTTGAAAGACCTGCCTACGGAACTCGCGCCGGAATTCGAGCTCGCAGCGGTCACGAAAAGGGAAGATCCGCGGGATGCTTTTTGCTCGCAGATATACTCAGCGATTGAAGAACTGCCGCAAGGCGCGCGGGTTGGAACTTCGAGTCTTCGCCGCCAGGCGCAACTCAAGGCCATTCGCCCTGATCTCGACTTGCATCCTCTGCGCGGCAACGTCGATACCCGCCTGCGTAGGTTGGAGCAGGGCGACTATGACGCGATCATCCTGGCCTCGGCCGGATTGAACCGGCTGGGCAAGACAGAACTGGTCAGGCAAATCATTCCAGAACGCATTATGTGTCCCGCCGCGGGGCAGGGGGCATTGGCCATAGAAATCCGCGCCGGGGACGATATTACGCGCAACAATCTCTCTTTTATGGACGACCCCGCTGCCCGCGCCGCTACCACTTGCGAGCGCGCCTTGCTCAATCGTCTGGGCGGTGGCTGCCAGGTTCCGATTGGCGCCTTCGCGGAACTGAGATGCGGCAGACTGCATCTCGAATCCATCGTCGCCGATCCCGAAGGTGCGAAACTCCTGCACGATTCGCGCGATGGCGATGATCCGGTGAGGCTAGGCAATGATGCCGGCGAATCCTTGCTCGCGCGAGGCGCAGATAAAATCCTCGAAGCCGTTTATCGAAGTAGCATCGCTGTCCCGCCGCAACCATGAGCCCCTATGACGACCCGAGGCGTTCTGCTCCAACTTCTCGGCGGCAACAAGAATTCCAGCCATTTGCGGCGCTGGATCAACCTGTGGCCACCGTTTCTGGGTGCGGGCATTCGCGTGAAGCGGATTGCGGCTGACATGAAAGCGGTCGATGTAGAAATGAAGTTGCGCTGGTGGAATGCGAATTATGTCGGCACGCATTTCGGCGGATCTCTCTTTGCCATGACCGACGCCTTCTATATGCTTATGCTCATGGCCAACCTGGGCAGCGACTATATTGTCTGGGACAAAGCCGCGAGCATTCGCTACAAAAAACCGGGCCGCGGAACCGTGCGCGCTGAATTTCGCCTTTCCGATATTCAAATAAACGAGATCCGCAACAAACTCAAGACGCTGCCCAAGTATGAACCCAGCTTCACCGTACAAGTCAGAGACGACTGTGGCATGGTGATCGCGGAAGTGGAAAAGCTTCTGCACGTGCGCAGGAAAAATCTGCCATCACGAGCACAGGAGAGACAGTAAGAGAAAAGCCGGACGAAAGCGATGTATATTCCCGAACATTTCCGTGTCCGCGATCACGCCGCCGCGATTGCGTTTATGCGGGCGAATCCGTTTGTCATTCTGGTGTCGACCAGCGAGGATGGCCCATTCGCCAGTCATGTACCAGTCGTTCTGCGCGAAGAAGGAGAACGACTCGTCATACGCGGACACTTCGCCAAAGCGAATCCGCATTGGCGGTATCTCGATCGGCAGCCGGAATGCCTGACGATCTTTCACGGGCCCCACGCCTACATTTCGCCCAGCCTCTATACCAACGTCGAAAGCGTGCCCACCTGGAATTACGGCGCGGTTCACGTCTACGGCAATGCGCGCCTGTATTCATCTCCTGAGGATTTGCAGGCGATGTTGCACGAACTGATGGGCACGTTCGAGCCGACCTACGCCGCGCAATGGGCTGGATTGGATGACTCTTACCGTCAACGGATGCTCAGCCATATCGTCGGATTTGAAATTGCGGTTACCAGGATCGAAGGAAAATTCAAGCTCGGTCAGAACCGGACGAGGGAAGAACAAAGCAATATGATTGCATCCCTCGAAAGGGCGGAAGATACCGCCGTTTCTGGAGTGGCCGAAATGATGCGGGAACAAAAACTAGGCATCGCTTCGAAAAAGACGGAGAACGATTGAAGCGGCAGCCACTTTCCGGCCTGCGTGTGCTGGTTGGCCGCGCCAAGCATCAGGCCAGTGCTCTTTCCGCGGAACTTCGCAAGCATGGCGCAGAAGTCATCGAGATTCCCTTCATCGAGATTCGCAAGCCGCGATCATTCAAGCCGCTGGACACGGCGTTGAAGAACCTGAGCAGTTATGACTGGCTGATCCTGACCAGCGTGAACGGCGTCGAAGCGATGTGGGAGCGAATGAAGAAACTTAAGGTCACGAAGGCAAGGCTCGAAGGCATGCGCGTTGCGGCCATCGGCCCGGCCACGCAAAAAGCCGTCGAACAGCGCGGAGGCAAAGTCGATGTCGTCCCCAAGGAATATGTAGCTGAATCCGTGGTGCGCAGCTTGCGGCGCCGGGTGAAAGGGAAGCGCGTGCTGCTGGTGCGCGCCAAAGTCGCGCGTGATGTCATTCCGCGTGAATTGCGCAAGGCTGGTGCGCAGGTTGAGGTCGTAGAAGCCTATGAAACCGCTGTACCTGAGGCATCGCGCCGCCGCTTGCGGGCGGTGCTGAAGAATCCGCGGCAGGGTCCGCATTTAATTACCTTCACCAGCTCCTCGGCAGCTAAGAACTTTGTGGCGTTAGTCGGAAGCCAGAGACCAAAGCTTGACGGCCTCCGCTTTGCGTCCATCGGACCCGTGACCTCCGCCACTCTGCGAGAACTGGGGCTGCCAGTCGATATTTCCGCCCGGGAGTTCACGATCCCAGGATTAGTGAACTCCATTGTAGAGTGGGCAGCGGCACGTAATTCGAGAGTCTAAGTACGAACGGCGACAGCGGATTACTCGTTGAGCGAGCAACTGCAATCCGCGGGGACAACGTGCGCCAGCAGGAAATCCGCGACGCGCCGATACGCGTCAATCTGATTTTCCACGCGGGCAAAGCCGTGGCCTTCGTTTTCGTAAATCTTGTAATCGACCGTCCCACCGTGTTTCTTGATGGCGTCAACCACCTGCAGCGTTTCTTCCTTTGGGCAACGGGGATCGTGTCCTCCCGCGAGCAATAGCAGCGGAGCTTTGATCTGATCAATGAAATTGATTGGAGACCGGTCTTCGTACAGAGCTTTATTTTTCACCACGTCGCCCATGGTCGCGAGATCCGATTGTTGCAGCACCGGATCTTCGTGCTCGATTTCCGTGAACCAATTCACGAAAGGAACGATCGGCACGCCCGCGGCCCAAAGGTCGGGAGCTTTCGTCACGGCCATCATGCTGAGATAGCCGCCGTAGCTCCCGCCCATGACCGCGATCTTCTTGGGATCGAGGTGTCCCGTCTGCTTGATCCAATCGACGCCCGCCAGCACATCCTGCAAGTCGCCGCCGCCCATGTCGAATAAATTTGCCTGCTGGAATTCTTTGCCGTATCCGGTCGACCCGCGATAGTTCGGCGCGAGCACCATGTATCCTTGATTAGCAGCGAACTGGATGAAGCGGTTGAAAGAATTCATCGTCTGCGACGTGGGCCCGCCGTGAATGTAGACGATGGCCGCGTTCTTGCCCGTTGCGCGCCATGTTGAACGGCACGTAGAGAAATGCGGATATGGTCCACTTGCCGTCGCGGCTGGGATAGTGAACCAGATAGGGCTCGACCATATCTTCCGAGCGCACTCCGGCGACGAGCGAATGCGTGATCTGCTGCGATTTGCCTGTTGCGAGGTGATAGACCCAGAGATCACCTGGAGCCGTGGGGCCGTTGTGGTAGTAGAGCAGGCGCTGCCCGTCTTTGGTGAATGCGGTGTGTCCGCCTGCGGGTTCGTTCAGGCCTTTGGGCAAGGGAAGTGCGCTGGATTTTGCCGGTGGCCAGATCGTGCAGATATATCTCTTCGTTGCCATCGACGTTGGCGGTGAAGGCGATGCGCTTGCCATCGGGCGAGAATTCGCTGCCGCGGATTTCCCATTTGTCGCGAGTGAGCCAGGAAGTCTTCTTGCTTGCGATATCCAGCAGGCCGATATTCTCGTAGCCGTTCGCAGCATTCGAGGAGGTGAGGATGTGCCTGCCGTCGGGCGAGATGTCGTTGGCTAAGAATTTCTGCTCGCCCTCATGCGGGGTGAGTAACGTGCTCTTGCCCGTCTTCACATCGGCGATGAAGATGTTCGAATCCGTCCCCTTGGCCTGTTCTTGCGTATAGACGATCAACTTTCCATCTTTCGACCAGATGGGATTGAAATTGCCTTTGTCCTGCGGCGTGTTGGTGGTGATGTGCTTCACCTCGCGCATCACCATGTCGTAGACGTCAATCTCATAGGCAGCCGAAGTTTTGGGCTTTACTTCGTAGGCCAGATAGCGGCCGTCAGGCGACCAGGTGGGATTCAGTTCGGCGATTTCGCGCGTCTGCGTCAGATTTACAACTCTTCCCGTGGTGGGCGAGACAAGAAAAATATCCCACTGCTCGTCGCCATCGTAATCGGATTGATAGGCGATCCACTTGCCGTCGGGCGACCACGCGGGCGAGGTTTGGCGCTGGTCGCTGACTGTCAACTGAACAGGCCATCCTCCCTCCGAGGGAACGAGCCAGAGATTGTTGCGTCCGCTCATGTTGGACACAAAAGCGATCTGTTTGCCGTCCGGCGACCACGTGGGACGGCCCACCTGTCGCGTCATGTAGAGCTTTTCGATAGTCAGGCTGCGGGGCTCGACCTCCGCATTCGGTTTGGAGGCAATCTGCTTGGGATCGGTAATGGCTTGCGGCGCGGGCAAATTTTGCGCGGCGGCGGTTTCGGCGGCGAAAGGACTCATAAGTGTGACGATAGCAAAGAGTAAGGTGGTGCGCATAAGAGTGCGGCCTTGAAGGAGGCTGAAAGAAAAGTTTAGCAGAGCTCGTCGTCAGGAAAGTCCTTAAGACTGAGGGGCACGGGGATATCACAGAGGAGCACTGGCACTGCGTTTCAGTAGAATCTTACGAGGTTGAATGGCGTGATGTCGTAATCGGGCTGAGTACCGGTGATTGAGTCGGCCATGACTTTCGCGGTGATGGGTGCGAGCAGAATTCCGTCACGGAAGTGGCCAGTGGCGACGAAGTAGCCGGGAGTGGGAGTTGCACCGAGGATGGGCAGATTATCAGGCGTGCCGGGGCGCAGGCCGGCCCAGTCTTCGAGAATCTTCGTATCGCGGAGTGCCGGAACCAATTCGAGCGCTGCACGATGCAGGCGCTGAATCGTTGGAATGTCGGTGCGCTTGTCGAATCCGGCTTCTTCCACGGTTGCGCCGACGAGCAGGCGTCCGTCGCTGCGCGGAATGAGATATACCTTGGGAGTACGGATTACATGCTTGAGTAAATCGCGCGGATGCATGATCAGGCACAGCATTTGTCCTTTGACGGGGCGCGTGGGGACAGGATGCGGGCCGATTTGCCCCGACCACGCGCCGGCGCAGTTGACTACCTTGGGCGCGCACAAAGAAGTTTTCGTGGTCGTCACCCCTGCGATCCGGCCGTCGAAAAGATCCACTCTCGTCGCCTCGTCGCCGGATGAAAAATCCACACTCCGATTCTTTGCTGCATGCCATGCGGCTTGCGTCAGGGCGCGGGGATCGACGCTGCGCTCCTTCAGGAAGATTGCCGGCCCCGTGCCGGGTGCTAGAGCTGGTTCCAGCTCTACCAGCGGCGCCGGAAGCGCGTGATCCGAGAGGAATGCGTTGCTGATGTCCGAATGGTTGGAGCTGAACCAAAGAGTGCCATTGTCGCGAAGATCGACCTTCAATCCCGACTCGAGTTCTACCTCATGCGCGAACTCGGGATACATGTTCGCGCTAGCAGTTGCGAGAGTCCGCAATGCCGCGGGCGTCTCGATCAGGCAGTCGACCAGCATTCCTCCTGCGGCGTGGGAGGCTTCGCGGCCGGGTTCGCCGCGTTCGACAATGAGAACACTGGCGCCTTTTTTTCGCAGCTCCAGGGCTAGCGACAGGCCAATGATTCCGCCACCGACGACGATTACGTCCCAGGTTTTCACTGTTGCATTGTAAAAGAGGGCATACCCCAGCGGCTAAAGCCGCGCTTCACGACTGGATTTTGCGGCACGAGTGAAACTCGTGCCCTTCCCCTACCCGCGGTTTCTCGATGCTGCGCAGTTACTTTCGTTACGCATACCGAATAGTCCTGGTTACCGGTTTGCGCTGTTTTGACTTTTATAATCCGTTCAAGCAAACACACCGATGGCAAAATCAAAGACAGTCGCAGCTCGCGAAGGCGTTGCATCGCCCTGGATCTACGGTCCGTGGCTGGACCTGGTGGTGGGCTGTGGGGCTTGGTCCGCGCCCCTGTTGCTTTTTTCCTATTTTGCTCTGGCTTCGAGTGCGCGAACCTGGGCCATCGCGTTTTATGCGCTGGCTTTCGTTTTCAACTATCCGCACTACATGGCGACGATTTACCGCGCCTACCACCGCGCTGAAGACTTTCAGAAATATCGCATCTTCACGGTTCACATTACGGCCATCATCGTTTTGACGATGTTGTTGTCCCATGCCTGGCCGCGCATTCTGCCGTGGATTTTCACGATTTATCTGACCTGGAGTCCCTGGCATTACAGCGGACAAAACTACGGCTTGTTCATGATGTTCGCGCGGCGGGCTGGAGCACAGCCCAGCAATGCTGAACGGCGCGCCTTGTATGGGGCATTTATTGTTTCCTACCTGGTTCTGTTCCTGGGATTTCATACAGGGCCATCGGCCGATCCGCTGTTTTTATCTTTGGGAATTCCAGCAGTGGTGAGCCGATGGGAGCAGGCTCTGCTCTGTGTCGCCTTTATTGCTCTCTCGGCATTCGGATTGACGAGCTTGGCGCGTACGACAGGCTGGCGCAAATTGGGTCCCTCGCTCACTTTGTTTTCTACGCAATTCTTGTGGTTTCTTTTGCCGGCCGCCATCTCGCTGATTCGCGGCATCGAAATTCCGCAAAGCCGCTACAGCACCGGAGTGCTCGCCATTATGCACTCCGCGCAATATCTCTGGATCACAAGTTATTACGCTCGTCGCGAGGCTTCCGGCGAAAACGTTCGAAGTTGGCGTCCACTGGCGTATTTCGGCGTGCTGGTCGCGGGCGGCATTGCATTGTTCGTGCCGGGGCCGTGGCTGGCCAGCCGTGTCTTCCATCACGATTTCACCACCAGCTTTCTGATTTTCACGGCTCTGGTCAACATTCACCATTTCATTCTCGATGGCGCGATCTGGAAGCTGCGCGATGGGCGCATCGCAGCTCTGCTCTTGAATTCGAAAGAGAAAATCGCCGGCGCGGCCGTAAATGCAAGCGGCGGAGCGGCGGCGGCATGGCAATGGATCGTTGGCAGATCGAGCGGTGCACACGCTCTGCGCGTCGCCGTCGCTTTGCTTTTGCTGGCGTGGGGAAGCGTGGACCAGCTTCGCTTCTACCTGGCGTTGCGCTCCGACAATCTCGGCGATCTGCAGCGGGCGGCGCGCCTTGATTCGGTAGACAGCAGGTTGCAAATGCGGCTGGCGCAACGAGAACTCGCGCAGGGTCAGGCCGATCAAGCCGAAGCTGCATGGAAAAAAGCTATCGCGGCAAATCCCGCGGATCCCGCACCGCGCCAAGCTCTTCTGAGATTTCTGATCGACCGCAGCCGTTTTGACGAAGCCCTCGATCTGACCAACGCTTCTCTGAAATATTCACCCAAGGACGCGAACCTGCTTGTCGACCGCGGACTTCTGGCTCTACGCAAAGGCCACGCCGATGAGGCCCTTGCTAGCTGGGACCAAGCGCTGGTGGACGATCCGGGGCAAACTCTGGCACATTTTTATCTGGCCGACGAGTTGGACCACGAGGGCAAGGCGAAACTGGCGGCGGCACACTACAACGCATTTCTTCAGCAGATCGCACGCCAGTCCCGGCAACAACGTCCCGCTCCGGATAAGGTCATCGCGATTGTGATCCGCATGGCCGATTGCCAGTCGCGCGCCTCGGAGAAAGTTGAAGCGATTCAATCGTACCGCCTGGCCGAACGCCTGGCTGCCGAGACCAAACAGGTGAAGCTTGAGAGTATTGCCGATGTGAATGAGGCGTCGTTGCAGGCGCAGCAAGGCAACCTCCCGGATGCTCTGCGGCTCTATCAGGACGCATTGCGGCTGGACGATCTGGCGTCAGACAATAATGCGACCGCGGAAGATTGGCTGGCCTATGGGCGTTTTCTCGACGAGGAAGGCTTTCCGTCTCGTCTGGCCTATGCCTGTTTTATGAAGGCGAAAAGTCTGGCACCTCCGGATGCGGAAGATATTTCTCGCCAAGCGGTGAGCGCGGTAAAAAGCCTTGAAGGCAAGAAGCAAGGCGATGTTGCCGCCTTGCGCCGCGACCCTGACCCAGCTTTGCGCGAAGCTCTGGCGCTCCGCTAGGATAGTCCGAACATTGCCCAACCCATTCGGTAACTGCTCGCAAAAAATGTAAGATGGTATAGCTGGGTGTGAGAAATCCGAGCGTCTTGAACAGGGTTGTCCACCCAACAGGCGCGACGCCCAGGATGTCGAGCCCAAGGGGAACCAAGGATTTGTCCCGACTTATCCCGTTTTGCCGATCGATCCGCCTTGCGGCTCTGTTTGTCTTATCGCTCTCGTTGATCACCCTGGTGCGCACAGCCAGCGCAGATGCGGCGGCCTTCGATCTGCTCGGCCCAAAGGTCGAAGTTCATGTGCAGCACGCTGGCGTGACTCGACCCATCGCTGAAGTTCCGAACCTGCAAACCGGCGACCGGCTCTGGATTCACGCCGATCTTCCCGATAACGAGGCGGTCCATTACCTGATGGTCGTGGTTTTTCTGCGCGGGGCCACAAACCCTCCTCCCGATGCCTGGCTCACCCGAGTTGAGACCTGGAACAAGCCGGCCCGCGATGAAGGAGTTTTTGTAACCGTTCCTCAGGGCGCGGAGGAAGCACTAATCCTTCTCGCTCCGGAAACCGGAGGAGCCTTCAGCACACTGCGCAGCGCGATTCGCGGCAAGCCGGGGGCTTTCGTACGGGCCGTGCAGGATCTTGAGCAGGCCAGCCTCGATCGCGCCCGCCTGAATAAATATCTCGATGAAGTGCGCGAAACTTCCACCGTCGACCCGCAGCAATTAAAAGCCAAAACCACTTTGCTCGCGCGCAGCTTGAACATGAAGCTCGATCAGGAATGCTTTGACAAGCCTAGCGCCCAGCAGGCGCCATGCCTTACCCAAAATACCGACCAACTGGTGCTCGACGACACTCACAGCCAGACGATGGTTGCAACTCTGACATCGGGAACATCGAGCGATCTGCTGGCTCAAATCAGCTCCACGCCCACAGCCCGCGGCGGATACTACAGTCCCTACGTCGGAGCCGTGGTGGATGTCGCTCGGATTCTGGGTACGGCGCATACCGCGCAGTATCAATACATCCCCGCTCTGGCGTCGCCGAAAAAGGACGACCTGAATCTGCGTCTGAACAATCCTCCATCTTTTCGAAACCCGAAATCGGTGCTGGTCATCGCCCTGCCTCCGGTTCACGCCGTACCTCCTCCGCCGTTGCGGGCAGTCGACCCAACCCAGGTTTTCTGCGCTGACAAGCCCGAACTCGTATTGCCGGTGGAAGGCGCGCCGCTGGTTTATGCCACAGAATTAGGACACAACTTCGTCCTGCACGTGGAAACCAAATCGGGGCCGGGAATCGATCTACCCGTCAAAGCCGATCCAGCGCGTGGCGGTTTCGTTGTCGAGAGCAAGGTCATGCAAAACCTTGCCAATGATGGCGAAGTGGCTGGAGTTCTGCGCGGAGTCTGGGGTTTCCGTCCCTTCGATGGTCCGCGGTTCCGGCTGCGGAGTTCTCGGCCGGGGCAATGGATCGTCGCTTCCAAGGACGCCAGTGCGTTGATCGTTGGCCGCCAGGACACGCTGCACTTGCAGGGAGTCGATGCGTGCTGCGTCAGCGATCTGGCTTTACACGATGAGCACGGCAAGCATGTTACCGTGACCTGGAAGATGGCGAAGCCAGACGAACTCGAAGTGCAGGTCGGCCTCAAAGACGAGTCTGCCGGATTGCTGACCATGGCGGTGAAAAAATTTGGCATGCACGAGGCCGATGAGATTCGCCTGCACAGCTACGCCGAGGCCGCGCGGCTAGATAGCTTCATCCTGCACGCCGGAGATTCCAACGCTGTGCTGAAGGGAACGCGGCTCGATCAAGTCGGCGAGCTTCGCGATGGAACAATCGATTTCAAGCCGCAAACCTTGCGCCGCGAAAATCAGCAGGATGAATTGAGCGTCGTTTCAACCCCGCATCCCGGCGATGCACCGTTAAAGCCGGGCCAATCCATCGCACTTCAAGTTACCCTCAAGGATGGCCGCATACTCAACCTCACTTCGACCGTCGCGCCGCCGCGCCCGCAGGTGAGCGTGTTGAGCAAGAGCGTGCAATACGATCAGACAGCGGCTCTTTCCACCGTGACTCTCGGCGACCCCGATGAGCTCCCGCAGGAAGCCCGCCTCAATTTCTTTCTCAAAACGGAGGCGCCAGAAACTTTCCCACCCACCGAAAAGGTTGAAATCGCGACCGCCGACGAATCCTTCAGCGTCCTGTTGAGCTTTAAAGACGGCAGCCTCACGCTTCAGGATGCGAAGACTGTCTATGCAGTGCTGGATCCGATGAAGCTGCTTGGACCCTCTGCTTTCGGGCCATTGAAGCTGCGTCCGGTCGCGGCTGACGGAGTGGAAGGCGACTGGCAGCCGCTTATCAATCTGGTGCGCATCCCCGCGCTGAAGAGCGTGCGTTGCACGCCTGCTCCCGACCGGCAATGCACCCTGAGCGGCGACAAGCTTTTCCTGATCGATGAAGTCAGTACGGACCCCGACTTTGCCAACGCGGTCACCGTTCCCGATGGTTTTGCTGAAGCTTCGTTGACGATACCCGTTTTGAAAGGCAAGACTCTCTACCTCAAGTTGAGGGATGATCCCGCAACCATAGATACAGCTGTAGTGCCAACCATCGCCAACTCGCAATAGACGCGGGTTTCGGCCGCGACGGTTGCAAATTCCTGCATCTTGACTCTCGCAGCCAGTGGGTTATGATGCGGAAGCCTTTTCCACGCTTGCGCCGGCCTCTTTTGCGCTTTGTCAGCGCAGATGTGCCGGAAACTATCTCACCTCAATCGATAAAGGAAACCTTTCATGCTGCCAGCACTGGCTTGTTCGCGAACCAAGGTCGAATTCTCGAAGTTCATTTTGATGCTCTGTGTTCTTCTCACCGTTCTCATGATAGGGAACCTGGCTGCTGCGCAGACGACGGACAACTGGATTGGCACAACCGGCAATTGGAGCGACCCGACGCAATGGGACAGCGGCGTTCCGGTTGCGGGCGAGAACATCGTCATCGGGACCACATCGGCAGCGTCGACCGACGATTTCAGCATCGGTATCGGCACGCTGACGTTAGGCAATTCAGCAGATGCACTGACCATCCCCGACGGCGTCACCTTGACGGTTGCTGGTGCGATCAGTAATGCGGGCACGATTACTCTGGCTGGAACCAGCACCAACACCTGGCTGGAAATTGGCAGCAATGTAAGCCTGACGGGCAGCGGCACTTTGATCCTCAACAGCAACCCCAACGCCATCTGGAGCAGCGACCCTTCCAACATCCTGACCAACTCGAGCACCATCAAGGGAGGAGGATCGATCGGCAATCAGAACCTGGGCTTCGTAAATAGCGGGACAGTAATCGCGACGGATTCGATCGTCGGCCTTAACCTGAATGCCGGCGCTGCCGGATTCAGCAATACGGGCACGGTAGAAGCGATCAGCGGCGGCAACCTCTACATCATCGGCTCAGCCAATTCTTTCCTGAACTACAACGGGACCACGAACATTTTGACCGGCGGCAGCTACACCGCGAACGGCGGAAATATCTATTTCATCGGCAGCGGCAGGGGCATCACGACGCTATCGGCTCGTGTCACCCAGGAAGCGGGTGGCCAACTCATGAACTCTACGACTGACACGCCCGGCCTGGCCAACCTGAAGAACATCACTCCCAATGGTGTTCTCACTACCACCGCAACTTTCGCGCAGCCCGGAGCCTTCAGCATGGCCGGCGCGCTGAACATTCTTCCCAACACCAGCTTCAGCGTCGGCTCGCTGGCCCAAATCAAGAACAACGCTCTTACCGCCGGCCAGTGGGTGCTTGATTCCAACTTCAATATCACCGGCACGCCGGCCAATATCGTCACCAACTCCGCGACCGTTACCTTGTCCGGCGGCACGTTTTACAACACGGCAAACAGCACCAACGCCTTCGCCAACCTGAGCGCCAACAAGAAAGAGCTACGCATCATGAATTTAGCTCATTTCACTACCGTTGGTACCCTGACTAACACCAGCCAAATGCTCATCGCCAAAGGCTGCAAGCTCACCATCGGCGGCACTGGAACCAGTTACTCTCAGACCGGCGGAAAAACCACCATGGATGGGACCATCGTGGGGACAACGAATATCGCAGGCGGCAGCTTGCTGGGTGCAGGGTCTTTCACTGGAAATCTTGCGCTGGGCGGAACGACCGCCGCCACGCTCAGCCTTGGCGACGCAGGCAAGTCCGCGCAGGTTAAAGTCACCGGAACGTACACGCAGAACTCCACCGGTACCTTGATCGCAGCCATCGGCGGCACCACGGTTGCCACGCAGTACAGCCAGCTCAAAGTGACCGGAACGGCAGCGGTCAGCGGAACTCTCAGCGCTCCGCTAATCGGCGGATTTACTCCCACCGTCGGCCAGACGTTCACCGTAGTCTCTGCCAAGAGCGTCACGGGAACGTTTTCGAATACAACCATAGCCATCAATTCGTCAGAGGATTTCGCGATCTCCTACACCAACACAGCTGTAATCCTTACGGTAACGGCCAGCACTAACTAAGCGGCAAATAAGGCCGGGGGACTTATACAGCGCGGCCGCGGGGAGCAGCCGCGTTGGCGGGGCGGGGAACTGATCTCAGGAAAGCTGCAACATCCTTTTAGCCTCGGCGGGATCGATGCCGGCCATCTTCCAGAAGTACCATCCTGACGGGGGGCCGGCCATTTTTCCCATGGCAATCAGGCAGTCCGCAGGCGGTTTGTGCAATCCCCGTTCCCAGCGCGACACGACCATAGAAGAGCAATTTAAGTGCTTGGCGAAGTCGATTTGATTGAGTTGCAGCTTTTTTCGCAACGCCCTGACCTGCCGTGCCCAGGCAGGCAACGGGGAGGCCACGAACTGACGCGGGCGTGCCATTTCTCCCGGTAGCATAACAAATCGCTCCTTATCTGGAAACACACTACCCCTCAGGCCGCAATTGGCGGTCGTATTCGGCCCAAAATTCTCGCTGGCCCCAGCCTGAAGGTTTCTGCCCCCTGCTGTTCCGCGCCTCCTCGTCGTTTACCAGTATCGGTAATCCGACTAACGCGACAGTTTACCATTTCTGATAATCTCGTCAACCTGGCCGACGGGGGAAGAATATCGATCCCACTTTTCTTTGCGGTCTTCCGGGAACTTGCGAGAGTTCGCCTGGTCACCGCGTGGGCGCGAGATCGCCGGTTCGTTGCCGCACTCCTCAGCGTACGATGGCGCTCAATGGAATCAGGGTCTTGAAAGCTTCGTGAACTCCGTACTATGATTTACCCGTTTCGGTAAACACCATCTTTTTTAGTGAGGCGAAGAGGTGGAGTGTGAATAGTTCGCGCCAATCGGAAATTATCTGCTCGATCTGCGGCAAGCCAGTGACCTTGCACGACGACACCGGCGCCGACGAAGACGGGAAGGCCGTACACAAAGAGTGCTACGCATCGCGCATCGCCAAAGACGATCAGCGCGCTACGCCCCCGGCCCAGTGAAATGCCAAAAGCTGTTCGATGTCCGTATTGTGTGGAAGGTCACAGCTTCAGGCCGATGGAAGCTCGCGCCGATGGCGAGTGGTTTCTGTGTTCCCTTTGCGGCCACGTGACCATGCCGGGCAACGCGTCGTACCAGTGTGACTGCCCGCGGTGCGACAAACTCGACCGCTACTCCGGCCTGTAGGCGCTCCAGAAACAATTTCCACGGGGTGGTGGAGATCGTATCGCTAATTCGAAAGCAGCACCGGGGAAGAAGCCAGAACCCCCGCCGCCAGTTCCAGATCGTGCAGGTCTTCCCGGCTGAAATCCGGGGCGAAGCGCGGATCCAGGCCTTTGCGCGAAATCTGGATCACTCCCAGCACGTTGGAATCGCGATCTAGAATCGGGACCGACATCAGCTTCTGAATCGGGTTGGGACGCGACTGCTCTTCATCCACGCCGCTCGGCTTGATCGTCTCGAAAATGCTAGCGTGCTTTACCTTGGCGAAGTTATTGAAAATCTCCGCCTTCTTACTTAAGGCGGTGTGCGCCGCGATGGCTTTGCCGGAGATGGGAATCGCGCCAGTGGTCCGCAGATGCTCGGGGAAAATAAAGTGCAACAGTCCCTCTTCCAGCTTCAGCAAAGCTACTTCCGTGTACTGCACGCGAAAAACCTTCGCCAGAACCATCGATACATCCAGCGGAGTCACTCCCTGGCCCAGCATAGATCCGAGAGGCAGCAGGTTCTCCGGCAATATGATTTCGTCAGTCCCGTGGTGATCGCTTGGTTGAGTCATAGATGTACCGCAGCCTCGCCGGACCGAAAATCCGGCACTTGAACTTTATCGCACTTTGAACACGCAGGGTACTTCCCAAAGTAACCTGTTTGGTAAGCGGAACCCCTTTGTTTTCAGGGAGGATTCTTAGAATAAACCATGGGAATCCAAGCACAAGTGACGGTTGTGCATGTTTCCTCCTGTGCTAATTCCGCTGCTCCGGTAGGACACGGCCATCGCTTTGCGGACGATACAATCTGAACAGGGAGAACCGACGAGAGGGAGAACCAACGAAGTGGATTTCAAGAAGCTCGCATCTTTGCTGTTTACTTTGGCGCTTGCCGCAGGTTCGGCATCGGCCAAAGGCAAGACTTTCACCGGTATGGTGGGCGATTCTCTATGCGGAGTCGAACACTCCATGCCAGTCAGCGCACTCGAGTGCATCCGGCAATGCATCGGCAAGGGGTCGAATTATTCGTTGATCGTCGGCGATAAGGTTTATACCCTTGAGACCGATGATAAACAGATTCTGGATACGCTAGGAAAGCAGGCGGCTAAGAAAGTAAGAGTGACGGGAACGGAGCAGGGCAACAACGTCATCAATGTCAGTTCGGTAAAGGCGGTGAACTGACGCGGTTTCGGTCAGACGCTGTGGTGGATTCTTACTGATTTGGATTCTGCGGCGACGTTCCCGATCCGTTGGGCTCCATGCCCGGATTCGGATTGTTCATCATCCCCGGAATCGGACCCGATGGCGTGATCCCCGATCCCGGCTGTGTCTGCCCGGCTTGACCCTGTTGCATCATTCCTTGCAGAGGCGGCTGGTTCGGCGTGTTCAGCAGCCCTCCGCGATCTGACGCAGGATCGTAAATAAACTGCCACTCGTCGTACTTCTTCTTTTTGTTAAACTCCCGGATGCTCGCCTTCTTGCTCGTGCTGACCACGCCCACAATAGGTCCGCCGCCGAAGGTCGTATTCCCCGCCTGGCCGCTGTTGCTGGAACTCCCCGGACCCGACTGCCCGCTTGCGTTCTGATCCGGAGTTTGCCCCGGCGTGGAAGACGATGATGGGTCCGTTCCCGGTTGATTCTGCTGGTTCTGCGGCTGATTCGACGACCCGAATGAGCTCGAGGAGCCAAACGAACTGGAGTTATTTCCAAACCCACTGTTTGAGTTTCCGCCAAAGCCAGAGTTGCCTCCGAATGAGCCGCCCCCGCCAAAGGCGGACCCTTGCGAGAAACCTCCGCCGTTCGTGCCTCCATTCGGCGCGCCACCGATGGGATTCGCGCCCGGAATGCTGCCGCCGCCAAGCCCTGCCGAGAAAGTCATCTTGACTTCGCCGAAGTGCAGCAGTTTAAAATCCTTGCCGGTGATCGGATCTTTATAGCGCTTGCGCAGGAAACGCAGGCTGTTGGTGCTCTCCAGATCTTCAAGCCGGGTAGGGTAGCGTCCGAATTTTTTGTAGTACGCGCGAATGGCGCGCGAATATTGCACCCCGCGATGAATCATCTCCTCTTCGCGGTCGCGGCGAATCTCAAAGGCAATGGTTGGCGCGATGATCGCCGCAGCTATTACCATCAGGGAAACGAACAGCATGAGGGTGAGCAGAATATAGCCGCGTTGTGATCGGCGCGATCGGTTCGCCGGAGAGCGCAAGCGAGAGGAAAAGCTCATAACTTCTGCTTCTTACCCTTGGGTCAGCGGAATGTTTTGCGGAGGCCCGCTGTTGACCACATCCTGCATCTCCACCGACGTGGCTGAGATGCGTACAACCTTGTAGCGGCGGTCGACGATCTCGCCCTCGCCCGCAATGAAAACATCATCTCCCGAGGAGAGAAAAATCCTCTTTGGCTCACCTGCCTGGCTGGCAAAGCCAAAAAATTTCAGCGGGATGGGCGGCGCTACCGGCACGGGGGGCGGCGTGTAAACCGGTGCCACAGCTTTCGCATGGTCGGTCGTGCCATTTCCGACCGGTGTCGGCGGCGGCTCCGCTTGCGAAACAAAAATATTCCTTCCCGATCCCGAGTACTCTATTTTTTCCGTCGCTTCAAGCAAGCTCAACTGCAAAGTCGGGTCCAGGCTCTGCGCCGCCCGGCCTTTCTTGCCGTGCTTGCCACCGGCATGCGCGGCCGTATGCAGCGCAGTCGCCGGAGCGGGAGCGTAGGTTGCGGAGGTTGACGGCGCTCCGGCAAAGAAGGGAAAAATTTCGTAAGCCATTGCCAAAATGGCTACGCCGCCCAAAACGCCAGCCCATATGGCCTTCTTCCGATTTTCGAGCCCCAGCTTCACGGCGTGCCTGCTTTCAAAAATGTTTCCAGCTTAATGCCGAGCTTGACCGGACCCTGCTGCTCTCCGCCGAGGGTGATGCTGTTAATAATAAAAAACATCTCGTCGCGCTCGAGCGCATTGATAAATTTAGCCAGCGCGACGTAATTTCCAGCCAGGTCGGCGTCCATCTCCATGGGCCGCAACGAAACCTCCCCGGTCTCCAGTTGCTTATACTTCACCTGGTCAATGGTGATGCCTTCAGCAACCGCCAGTTTGCCCAATTCGGTGGCGACCTGCGAGCTTTGCGAGGGAAATCGCCGCTTGTAAAAATCCGCAATCTGGTGGTTGGCCAGGAACACTTTCTGCGGCAGGTTCTTCAAGGGTTCAACTTCCCGCGTTTTGGTGTTGAGCTCGGTTTGCAGTTGGTTCATCTGCTGCCGGCGCGAGTCCGGGGAACCGATCAGCGGCGATACAAAGAAGGCGAGCGCCAACACGTCAACCCCTGCCATGATCGCCATGGCAATTTTGAGTTTCTTTCGGGCTTGCCTTAAGTCGGGCATCAGCGCGCGCTCCGCTTGGAAAGTTCCGCCTTCGGCGATACCGGCGCCGGAGCTGGGGGCGGCGCGCTTTCCGGAATGTAGATGGCGGCGATGTTGAACTGCTCATTGTCGCCGCTGTTGGTGGGCGCGTAGGCTTCGGAGGTGATAATCGTTTGCGCGAAGCGCCGCGATTCCTCCATCCGTTGTGCCAGTTCGATCGCTTTGTCCCGTGAATCGCCCGCGACTACCATCTTAAGCGCCAGTTCGTTTTCGTCGTCCAGGTTGGGATTGATCGAAACCAGATGTACCCGCGCCGGCATGACCTTTTCCAGGTCTTCCAGCACGCGCGTCCAGGAAAAGGACTTGCGCTCGATCAACTCATTCAATACCTGCGATTCGTCACGCGTCGTGCGATTTTCCGGCCGGTTCAGGAAATCTTCCGCCTGTTTTCGGATAGCATCGCGCTGCGCAATTCCATCATTGAGTCTGGCGATCGTAGTCCGGTCGCGGCGGGCCGTAAACCATCCCGTCACGGTCATGGCCACCAGCGCCAGAGTCAGAATTCCCACTGCGGCCGTCCCAGCTCCCCAGCGCAGCCAGAACTGCCTTGCATCCTCGTAAGGCTGACTCGCGAGATTGATATCCAGCCGCATAATCTTAAGAGAGCAACGCTCCTACGACTCCACCCATCCTCCAGCGCGGAATCGAACCTCCAGCACTGGCGCCCAGCTGGGAAGAAGCCACGAGCTCCTGCACCTCAGCCCCGGTTTGCGCCTGCAGCGCCGGTACCGCGCTGCCGGAATCCGCCAGGCCTGAAATATAGATGCGCTCAATATTCAGATGGTAAGTGTCCTGGAAAAACACGACCGAAGGATAAACCTCTTCCGCCAGTTGCTCTCCACTGATCGTTACCCCGCGCGCATTTTCCAGGGTGCGAAAAAGCTGAAGTTGTTCTTCGTTCAGGATGGCAATGCTGGTGGTGCGAGTATCGACTTTTACAACCAGGGTAGGCTTTTTGCCGTCCGCCGCTCCCAGCGCCGCCAGCATCGAAGGCAGAACGACTCCTGGGGTGAATCCAGCCTCGCGGAACGCATTTTCGTAATCTTCAATCACGCTGGCCAATGCCACAGCCGCCACAACTTTTACTCCTTCACCCGATTTCTGTGCGTGATAGGAAACTTTGGCCTTATCCACATCGAAGGGCAGCGACTTCTTCAGCCGGAATCGCACCACCCCGGCAGCCTCTTCGCTATCGGAGGGCAAGGTATCGAAATCGATCAGCACCACACGCACGGTCGCATCCGGCACAATAGCGATCACATCTTTCGAGCGAGTGCCCACGCTGCCCAGGGCTTCTTCAATTCCATTTCGTACCGCTTCCACCTGCCGCAAATTGTTTTCCACCAGGTCGGGAACAACGCTTCCCGGCGCCAGTTCTCTGGCCGCGCAGGCTTCCAGCCCGCTTCCGCCGTCCGCAATGCGCCCGGCCAGGATCCTGTCGGAAGCAATTTCGCAGGCCAGTTTGGGTCTCGCCGAATTATGATTCGAACTCATGGTCTTTGCAGAGTGCCTGTCTATAAATCAAAGCCTTTGTGGCGGAGAATTGCAATAACTGAAAGGGCACTACACCATTGGAACGATTCTAGGGGTTCGTCCAAACCTGCGCCGCCATTCCGGTTTAATTGTCATCCCGAGCGGAGCGAGGGATCTGGGTTTCTGACAACGGTTGCCGAAGCCGCTACCGCATTGCCTCAATAAACGTGACCTTATTGATCTCCTTCAGCGTAGTCATTCCCAATCTCACTTTGTCCAGCGCGGACTCGCGCAAGAAGCGCATTCCTTCTTCGCGCGCCGCCCGCCGAATCTCCGAGGTCGGCTTCCGCGCCAGAATCATCTCCCGGATGCGGTCGCTTAAATCCAGCAGTTCGTGAATCGCGGTTCGTCCGCGGAAGCCCGTTCCCGCGCATTCAATGCAACCCGGCCCGTCATAAAGCGGAACCTTCGACCACTGCGCCGGATCGAGCCCGCTGGCTTCCAAAACATCCGGCGGATAATGCACCGCCGTACGGCAGGATTCGCAAATCAACCGCACCAGCCGCTGCGCCAGAATGCAATTCAACGCCGAGACAAAGTTGTAAGGCTCGACGCCCATGTTCAAAAAGCGCCCAATGACATCGACCACGTTATTCGCGTGAACAGTGGTAAAAACCAGGTGGCCTGTCAAAGCCGATTGAATGGCGATCTGCGCCGTTTCCGCATCGCGGATTTCGCCCACCATGATCTTGTCCGGGTCGTGACGCAAAATCGAGCGCAAGCCGCGCGCAAATGTCAGGCCCTTTTTCTCGTTCACCGGAATCTGCGTAATGCCCCGCAATTGGTATTCCACCGGATCTTCAATGGTGATGATCTTGTCTTCGTCGGTCTTGATTTCGTTAATGGCGGCGTAAAGCGTGGTGGTTTTTCCCGAACCGGTCGGTCCGGTCACCAGCACCATGCCATACGGCTCTTTGATGTAACGCCGGAAGCGCCGTAGATCATCTTCGTCAAAACCAACCACTTCGAGGGTCAGAGAGCGGAACTTCTCGCTCATCGATTCTTTATCGAGCACGCGGAGCACGGCGTCTTCACCGTGAATCGAGGGCATGATCGAGACACGGAAGTCGATGGCGCGGCCGTTGTATTTCACGCGGAAGCGGCCGTCCTGCGGTACGCGCCGTTCGGAAATATCCAGCTCGCTCATGACTTTGATACGCGAAATCACGGTCGAGTGATGCTCTTTGCCGATCGGCGGCATGGCCTGCGTCAGCACACCGTCGATGCGGAACTTGATGACCACCGAATCGTCGCGGGTCTCAATGTGAATGTCGGAAGCCCGCCGCTGTAATGCGGTGAAAATCGTGGTATCGACCAGGCGGATGATGGGGCTGCTGTCTCCCGCCGCGGTCAGCTTGTCGATGGTCAGCGTCTCTTCCGCGCCCGTCGCTTCGTCTTCGCGGATGATCTGGAAGCCTTCGCTGGCTTCTTCCAGCACGCGCTGCGATTGCTCCGTCTTTTTGAGGATGTCGGAGATCTGCTTCAGCGTGGACACTTTCGTAACGATCCGCTTCTGCAGCAGCAGGCTGATCTCGTCGATCATCATCAGTTGGCTGGGATCGGCGATGGCGATGGCCAGACGACCATCGGCAGTCTCTTCCAGCGGAACGAAGTTGTAGCGGAACATCAGTTCGACGGGGATCTTTTTGAACAGCTCGTGGTGCAACTGAAAGTCGGTGAGGTCGACAAACTCGCAGCGATAACGCCGCGCTACATCCTGGGCCCGTTCGAGATCCGTGATGGGGTTGCCGGTGGGACTAATCGGCCCGCCGTTGCCGCCGTTCACGAAAATAGATTTCTTGTCTGCGGTTGCCATTCCTGAATTCATTTCTGGCCTCTCCGTCTCCGGGAGGCCGGCTTCAATGGACTCCCAAGGTGAAGATCGGCAGATACAGCGAGATCAACACCCCGCCAACGAAGATTGCCATAATGATTAAAATCAAAGGTTCAATCAGCGCCATGGAGGCGCCCAGCGCCGTCTGCACATCCTCTTCATAAAATTCCGCTACGGAATTAAGCATGGCGGGCAGCGCTCCTGTTGCCTCACCCACTTCGATCATCTCTACCGCCAGTTCGGGAAAAATCTTCTGCTCTTCCAGGCTGCTGGCCAGGCTCTGGCCTTCGCGTACTCTTGTCCCGGCCCGTACTACTCCTTTTAAAATGCGCCGGCTGCTCATCGAGGCACCCGCGGTTTCAAGCGAAGGAACCAGAGGTAATCCACCTTGCAGCAACGTCGACAGCATGCGGCAAAACGCCGAAACCTGATGCTTCAATCGTATATCGCCCAATAGCGGCAAGCTCAATATAAAGCGGTCGACGTGATCCGCGCCGCCCTCGGTTCGTTTCCAGCGGATAAACAGAAACACCGCCAAAATCATTCCGACCACGACATAGGGAAAATATTTCTGTGCGTTTTGTCCCACTGCCAGCATAAACACCGTAATCGCCGGCAGCTTCGCATCCAGACTGTTAAACAGATCGGCGAACTTAGGCACTACGTAGGTGAACAAGAACATCACCATGATGATCACGACCGTGACGAGCATCGTGGGATAAATCAGCGAAACAAACAGCTTCTTGCGGAAGGTCATCGCCAGGCGTTGGAAATTGATATACCGGGTCAGCACCTCGTCAATGTTTCCGCTCTTCTCGCCGGCCATTAACGTCGTGGTATAGATTTTCGGAAACACGCTTTGCGCCGCGAACGCGTCGGAGAGCAACTCGCCTCCCTTGACCCGGTCGCGCACATTTTCCAGCAACTGTCGCAGGTAGGCATCCTTCTGGCGTTTAATCAGCAGATCCAGCGAATTCAGAATCGGCAGCCCGGCCTTGAGCAGCGTCAGGAACTGCTGGTTGAAGACCAGAAAAGGAGTCTGCTTCAGCCGCCCACGTCCGCGTCCTACCCCTCCCGATAGAAATCCCTGCGGCTTAACCCAATAGACCAGGTAGCCCTGCTGCGCGAAGCGGTCACGCACCTCTGCTTCCGAATAGCCATGCTCCACCTGCTGCAGCATGTGGCCGCGCTCATCCGCGATTTTTACGACAAATTCCGCCATTTACCTGTTGTTTCCGTGTTTTCCGGCTGTGTGAGCTGTCGACTCCAGTCTAACATTGCCTCCCGGATTCTCGACTCGCCATCTGCCCGATTAGGAAGTTTTCAAGTACCGCAAGTAACAACGGGAAAGTCCCGTCATTACGGTCTAAGCTCCGGTTACGAAAAATCACTTAACATCGTCACGGCTCCAAGTCTCCTTCCACAATTTCCGTTCCCGCTGGCGGCTTGAAGTGGAACTGCGCCCCGGCAATGGCTACATTCTCCTTCTGATCTGTAAAGCGATATTCGGTCGAGGATCCATCCACGTCATTGATAATTAGTCTGTCGATCTGGTGGCTGGGAGTCACTTCCACCAGAATGTCGCTCACCTGGTCGGCCATGCTGGCCGGCACTCCTCGCAAAACAACGTCGCCGGGCTCGATAGGAGCATAATCCGATGCAATAGATAATCCACGCAACTCCTTCTCCAGATTAGTTTTACCTAATAAAAAAGCTAGCGGCGAGTGGGCATCATCCAGCGTCTTGGCCGAACTCTTGCGCGCCTGCCGGTCACCCGGGACATAAAACCACGCGTCTTTGCCGTCGCTCACAAACAGCTTCTCCCTCGGAGAACGATACTCCCAGCGCATCTTGCCAGGTTTTTTCATCCCCGGCCTTTCCAGCCAAAGCGTCCCCGATTCCGTCCGCTCCATCCCCGCTCCTGTATAGGTTTCGGTGAATGCAGCCTCCAGGGTGCTCAGGTGGTTGTAATGCTCGTCCACGGCGTGAGCGATTGAGCGAATATCCTCGTTCGCCGCTCGAGCAGAGACTGCAACAGCCAGTACGGCCACCGCGGCAATAAATTTATTCATTTCGATAATTCTACGCTCTGGCCCTCGGGTGAATCATGGGCCCGAAACAGCGCACCGCGCTTAGCGAGCCGCATAAATCGCGCACTGGTGCGTGCCGCCAATCTTCTTCAGCCACAGGCATTCCGCCAAAACATGCTCCAGCACCGGATTGTGATACATCACCAGGGCTGGCCGCGAATGCTCCTCAAGGCTCTGCTCCAGCCGCGCCATCATCTTCCGCAGCGGGGCTTCCGGCAGCGAATGGAATATGTAAGTCACCAGCGGCTCCTCCGGAAACGCAAACTCCGTCGCATCGCAACAGACCGATTCCAAGGCAAAACAGCGCTGCCGCTCGCTGTGATATTTCGCCAAATTCTCAACCGCAATCCGGTGCAGCGATGGAATCAATTCCACGCCCAAGATGCGGCGGAAGGGGTAATCCGCGGCCATCAGCAATACGCGTCCCTTACCCGATCCGATATCAATGAAAGTAAAGTGGGAAGGATCGAAGGGAGCAAGATCGGAGCAAAGATCCGCGTCCCGCTGCAGCGCCATCATCATCTCGCGAAAAAAGTATGGATCAGTCGGCTGATACTCCGAATGAAACATTCCTAACAGCCGATCGCGCCATCCCACCGCCGCGCTGGTTGTGTTAACCCGCTTATCCCAATCGTAGTCGGCATCGCCGTAACGCAGTTTGCGCCGCTCCGGTGTGGAGTCGCGCGCGAACTCCCACAATGCCTGGAAAAACTGGCGGGCAGCCTGCTTGTGGCCGGCGTGGCTCGCCGTTTCACGCCATCGTTGTTGCGCGGCACGCCAAACGCCAGGCCGCGCGGGAGCGGTCGAATCCATGCCAGTCCATCATAAGCGACCCGAGTAATGCAGAAGCGCCCGAGTTCGCTTACGGTTTCAGGTGAAGATTCGGTTTAATTGAACGCTTGTAGCCCGGAGGCAGTCCCTCGGTGGCGAAGGGAAAATCATCGGGATGCTGCAACACGATGCGGCCGTCGTTGGTGAGCAGGTAAGGATTGCCATCGGGATCGACGGGAATACCACGCATGCCTTCGGCCGCGGCCAGTTCAGACATACTCGTGGGCAGGCGGCCATTTTGCTGCTTAAATCGCTCCTCCGCAGCTTTCAGGTTGATGACATCTTCATCCACCTTCAAGCCACGCAGGTGTTCGGCGGCGTTGGCTTTGATCTGCTCATCGTTGTTGGTTTCATAGGTTTCGGTCCACAACATGCGCGCGGTCGAGATTTCTCCGGCATGTTCGGCCATGCGCGCGGCCATCACTCGCAGGAATGGATGTGCCCCGGGAATCGCCGCTCCGCGCGCAAACGCCTCCGCCGCTTTCGGGTAATCCTTCAGTTCGGTGTAGTATACGAAGCCCAAATCGTAATACAGATGCCAATCGTCGGGATTGTTCTTGATTCCGTACTCCATCAACTCAATCGCGCGCTCGGGTTGGCCTGCGCCGCCCGGTGGTTTCGGCGCCAAAAAACTCGCGCCAAAGTGATAGACGACCGTGAGATGAGGATCGAGATAGGTGGCGATTTCCAGCAGCGGCGCCAGTTCGTTGTAGCTGCGCGCGCTGTCAAAATGCCGGCCGCCAAAATATTGCACCGCCCGGGTCCAATAAATGCAGGCCATCAAGCCGTTAAAACCCAGGCTGGCGCGCTGCACAATTTTTGGCGAAGTCACATACAGAGCGTCTTCCAGCGGAGCTTCCGGCCGGATTCGGTCAACGCTGCGCAACACGAAGACGCCCGCGGCCAAAGAAAAAATCAGGCAGGCTGAGGCGATCATCGTGGTTCGCTGGCGCGCCTTCATCTTCGTCCTCGCAGCCAATATCTCCGCATGGGAACAACAACCTTCATTTCAAATTGCGCCGCTCAAAAATCAGCACTGCGCCGCTCAAGGCCATGGCGGAATAGAAAATCGCATACAGCGTATTCTGCCAAACCAGTTGTCCCGGAACCGATTGCCCATGACCTACCAGCGTGATGACGTTGAATGCGGAAAGATTCGGCACCAGATATGACGCTCCCACCGCCAGCCAGCGCGTGACTCCCTGGCTCATGCCGGCAAAACCGCGCAGGTCGCCGGCAAAGCTGCCAATTACGAACAGCGAAAAACTAAATACCGCGGAAAGCAGCGGCGAAGAGAACGAGGAAAATAGCAACGCCAGCGAACAAATAATCAGAAATTCCAGAATGATGAAATACAACGCCACCAGGATCGAGGCATCCGAGCCCAGGAATTTGTGCGAAACATACAGCAGCGCGGCAAACACGCCAATCGCCATGAAGAACGTGTTCACCACCAGCGTTCCCGCCAGGCCAAAATATTTGCCCACAATAAATTCCCAGCGCCGCACCGGGCGCGAGAGCACCGTGTAGAGCGTCCGTTTTTCGATTTCCTTCGACACCAGTCCGATGCCGATAAAAATTGCGATCACAACCCCAAACAGCGAAACCGCGGTAAGGCCAAGATTAATCACCACCAACCGCTCGATATCGATCGAGATCTGGCCCACCAGAATCGAAGCGCCCGAGAGCAGCAGTGCGAAAGCAATCAGGTTATAAAGAACGCGGTCGCGAACCGCTTCGCGAAACGTGTTCGAGGCAATGTAGGCAATGCGCGCGCTCATACGGTTTTTCCTGCCGAGGTTTCCGAGTGCTGTAATTTCTCCACAAAATAAGCTTCCAGCGAGGTGCGCAGCGGCGTAATGGCGATCAGGCGAATGCGTTCGCGGCGCAGGGCATCAATGGCCGCATCCTGCTGGTTTTCCGGCAGCACCGCGCGCACCCGGTCGCCGGTTACGTGGCACTCCGCGCCCAGCGCCTTCAAAGACGCGGGCACCTGCGTGCCCTGCCAGATGAACTCCACTTTGCCTTGCACCGCGGAGGTCAGCGTTTCCACCGCGCCTATGCCACGCAATTCTCCCTGATGCAGAATGGCCACGCGGTCGCACAGCGCTTCCGCATCGGACAAAATATGGGTGGAAAAGAAAACTGTTTTCCCTTCCTGCTTCAGTTGCTCGATCAGGTCGCGCACCTCGCGCCGTCCCAGCGGATCGAGTCCCGACATCGGTTCGTCAAGAAAAACCAGCTTCGGATCGTGCAGAATCGCCTGCGCGATTCCCACCCGCTGCAACATGCCTTTGGAAAATTTCCGCAATTGCAGGCCTTGGATGTCATGCAGTCCCACGCGCGCCAGCGTGGCCTCAATGCGGTCGCCGCGCCCGTGCGACGGCATGCCTGAAAGCTGCCCGTAGTAATTCAGAAGTTCGTGCGCTGTCAGGTGATCGTAGAAATACGGTTGCTCGGGCAGGAATCCGATCTGCGCTTTGATCGCGGGATCGGTCCACTCATGCCCCAGGATGCGGGCCGAGCCCGACGTGGGAAAAACCAGGCCCATCAGCATTTTCAGCGTAGTGGTTTTACCGGCTCCGTTAGGGCCGAGAAAGCCGAAGATTTCGCCTTCTTCCACCGTCAGGTGCAGCGGGCGTAATGCCTTCTTGGGCCGCTTGCGCCAGAAGCCGATCATGTAAGTCTTTTCCAGGCCAAGAATTTCAATGGCAGCCATCGTGGTTGAAGCCCGCTCCGCAAGAGTTTCCGAAGAAGATTATAAGCAAGAGAAACGGCAGCGGTATCTCCAACGCAGTTACGTCGGTCACGTGGATCGCCAAGATTCGCGCCTGCACCGCACGCTCCGAGGCCGCGCGAACGCTCCGGATTCTCAGGTTGAAACAGAATTTCTCGCCCAGCGCCGGATTTGATCCGCCCGCAAATCAAGGCTGTTCCGGCCGGGCTGCACGCGCAGAAACGGTCAAAACAAAAAAGGAGCAGCGAACTTGCGCTCGCTGCTCCGCCGGCTCATACCCTCCCCAGAGTAGTTCGCCGAAACTCGAAAGTCGTTATTGATTCAGCGGGTTGAAAGTAAGAATGCCCGCTTCCGTGTTGGAGCAAACGCCGGCCGGATCCACGCGAACCACCGCATCCTGCTCGGCGCAGAAGGCGCGCGTACCGGTCACGTTCGCCTGAATGGGAACGCCTACGACCGTGTATCCCACGATGATGCCCGACCCTACCGTGCCTGTCCCAGTCGTGAACTTATAGCCGCTCTTGCCCGTGTTGGCGGGGTTTCCGTTGTTAGACAGCACGGAATCGATCAAGCAGGCAGTCACTGAACTTGGGACACAAGCGACGCCCAGGCCGCCCCCCAGGTTGGACAGCGCGGTAGCGAATCCAACGGTCGCATACGTGGAGTTGTAAGTGATTTCACCGGTGTTGATGGTGCGCAGAGACCCCACTGCCGACGACTCGTTGGCCGCCATCCGGGCGTGCATCAAGTTCGGTATGGCAATGGCTGCAATAATCAAAATAATGGCCACAACAATCAGCAGCTCGATAAGTGAGAAACCCTTTTGTTTTTGCATGAGTGGAACCCTTTTTTCTCGTCTCAGATTTCGCCTTGCAACATTCGCACTGTGATATTCAGCTCTTCTAATGCACTCGGCGGGCCAAACTGCGTTGGCGCCCGGTCGTGGCGAGAGAACAGAAATCCCTTTTGTTTTCAGCGCTGAGAAGAATCCAGGTCTTCGGATTCGGGCAGGAAGAACACCTTGAGACCAGGAAGCTGACAATTTTTGTCAGAAGCTATCTCATAAACCGCTTGGAAGGAAAGGCGTGATTGGGCGGAACGCAGCGGGTTTGGGTGCGCAACGTAAAACGCAGCGCCTCCAACGACAGTGCGCCTCCTAAAATCGAGAAGCGGTTGGAACCAGAGCTTAAACACGATCGCAAACAAAAAAAGCAGCGAGCCTGTTGGCTCGCTGCTCTCTGGCTCGTACCCTCCCCGGAGTACTGCGCCAAGGTTAAACTTTGCTTACTGGTTCAGCGGGTTGAAGGTCAGAACGCCCGCTTCGGTGTTGGAGCAAACGCCGGCCGGATCGACGCGAACCACTGCATCTTCTTCAGAGCAGAAGGCGCGAATACCAGTCTGGTTCTTCGTGATCGGCACGCCAAGCACCACATAGCCCACGTAGACGCCACCCGACTGAGTTCCAGCACCGGTGGTGAAGAGATATCCGCTCTTACCGCTGTTGGTCGGAACGCCATTGTTGGCCAACACGGAGTCAAGCAAGCAAGCGGTGGCAGAGCTCGGAGTGCAAGCTGCGCCCGCGGCGCCGCCCAGGTTGGACAGAGCGGTAGCAAAGCCTACCGTCGGATAGGTGGAGTTATAAGTGATCTCCGCCGTGTTGGCGGTACGGATGGAACCAACCGCGGACGACTCGTTAGCTGCCATGCGAGCGCGCAGCAAGTTTGGAATGGCGATAGCTGCAATGATCAGGATGATTGCCACCACGATCAGCAACTCAATCAGTGAGAAACCCTTTTGTTTCCGCATCTCGATTTTCCCCTCGTTTTACTCTTTTTTTGAATTCTGGTCACGGATGACGCAGTCGGGCCTTATGTTCGCAAACGCCAGACCAAACCTGCCAGTTACCTTGGTTCCGAGAGCCGCTTGGCAAAGCCGTTTCTTTTCAGTACAGCGGCAAACTTCCGGTTACTCTCCAGTTCCGCAAACCACGCTGCCAATGGCAAAAAACGGCGTCTGGCTGACAATTCATGTCATGCGAGCTGGCAGCTGCTCCCACTCTAGGAACGCGTACCTGTGCCAGTTCTTGCATATGCTGCGGGTTCGCCCCGGCGGCTATTGGCGCTCTGGCGGGAGCGCCGCCTCGCCGGCTTCGGCTTCCGCCATTCCGGGCGAAATCCGAAGAGCCTGCTGGTAGGCGGAGTGCGCCGCCTGGGTGCGGCCCATGCGTGCCAGCGCTTGACCAAGTTCTACATACGCCGCGCTGCTGGGCCGCAAGTCGACGGAACGCGAAAGATACTGCACGGCGTCATTGGTCCGGCCCTGTTCCAAGGCCAAATCGCCTTTGCCCAGCCAGGCGCCAGACAGATCGGGATCGAGTCGCAGGGCTTGGTCATAGCTTTGCTCGGCCGCATCTCGCTCGCCGAGTTTGCGATCGGTGTCGCCCAGGCCAGCGTAAAATGCGCCCGTCAGGCGGGGATCGCTGCAGAAGCGAATGGCCGCCTGATATTGCGGAATGGCTTCTGCGAGATGCCCGTGGTACTCGAGGTACGCCCCAATATTGGCATGGGCCATGGGGTCGGCGGGATTGATCGCGGCCGCGCGCTCGTAATATGGGTACGCTTCCTCAACCCGTCCTTGCATGAGCAGCGCTCCCCCCATAGCGTCTTCAGCGAAGAAATTGTTGCTGGTGACAGCCAGGGCGTGCGACCACAATGTGGAGTCGTTTTTCCAGTATCCGATTTGGCGGTAAGAGGCCAACGAAAGAGCGAGCAGGGCGCAGGCGGAAACAGCCGCGAGAGCTTCCCAGTCAAGCCGTAAGCTGCTGGCCAGATCGCTCGCTCCCCATACCACCATGACAAAAACGCCGAGCAAGGGAATGTAGGCGTAGCGGTCGGCCATGGCCTGGTTTCCCACTTGCACGAGGCCAATGACAGGAACCAGCGTTCCCAGAAAGAACAGCCATCCCGCGAGCAGATATCGGGAAGAACGCAGCCTCAGTGCGAGTGTGCTGACGGCGGCGAGGAACAGGACGGCGAGCAGCAGCTTCCAGTGTTCGAGCGAGGCTCCGGGATGGGGATAGTATGCCGCCAGATGCGCCGGCCAAAACGCCTTCCACACATAGTCAGCATAGGAGTAAATAGCGTTTTCCAGGCGGACAGGGAAGGAAAACCGGGAGTCTGGAGTAAGCGCTCCTCCAGTCTGCTGCGCGACCACGGTGAGCGCGGAATCGCCGATAGAGAGCAGAAGCAGCAGCAGCTTTTCCAGGACCAGAGCCGGCAATCGCGCGCGTGAGACGTTGAGAGCGCCTGGCGCAGTGTACCCTTCGATTCTGCACAGCGGCCAATAGTCCAGCAAGAGCAGCACGAAGGGAAAAGTAACCAGCATCGGCTTGGACGCCAGCCCGCACGCGAACAGAGCGGCCACGGCCAGATATCGCTTCCAGCCAGGTTTGACTGCATACCAGCCATAAGCGCCGGCGGCCAGGAAAAAAAATAAAGCGCTCAGCACGTTCTTGCGCTCGGCGATCCACGCAACCGATTCCACATTGAGAGGATGCAGGGCGAACAGCGCTGCGGCCAGAAAGCTCGCTGCAGTGCGTTTTGTTGCGCGCGCGAGCAGCAGGAAAAACAGCACCGCGTTCAAGGCGTGGAGCAAAACGTTCACGAAGTGAGGGCCGGCCGGGTTCATGCCGAAAAGCTGGCAATCGAGAGCGTGGGAAAGCCATGTAAGCGGGTGCCAGTTCACGTCGCGAGTCGAGGTGAGAGCCCAGACCAACGTGCTCCATTTCAGGCCCGCGCGAACGTGAGGGTTATCCGTAACATAGCGCCCGTCATCGAAGTTGAGAAAGGAGAAATGGCTGACGCGGGAGTAAAGCAGAAGCGTGATGACCACCAGGAACAAGGAAAGAATCAGCGTTCTTTTTTCCGGCGAGGTAAAAAGACTCGGAGACTGCGGGCGCGAACGAACCGCGGACGAGTTGGGGGAATCGCTCAAACTCAAAAATCTAGCACAGTCGAGAGCGGCCGGCGGCGGTGCGAGATTACGATGGTACTGCGAGGCGGGTTCGGGCGCCGTAGGGCGAAAAGGCGTCTCACCCGCGCCGGACGCTGTCAGATCGAAGCTCCCCGCCTACTGGTTCAACGGATTAAATGTCAAAATTCCCGCTTCGGTGTTGGAACACACTCCCGCCGGGTCCACGCGGATCACCGCGTCTTCCTCGGAGCAGAAGGCGCGAATGCCGGTCTGGTTGATGGTAATGGGAGCCCCCACAATCGCATAACCGACATTTACCCCACCCGAGGCCGTGCCGGTGCCGGTAGTGAACTTATACCCGCTCTTGCCGCTGTTGGCGGGGCTGCCATCGTTGCCCAGCACGGAATCCAGCAGGCACGCGGTGGCTGAACTGGGCGTGCAAGCTGCTCCCAGAGGTCCACCAAGGTTGGACAAAGCTGTAGCAAAGCCCACCGTGGGATAAGTAGAGTCATAAGTGATCTCCGCTGTGTTTACAGTGCGGATGGAGCCAACCGCCGACGACTCATTGGCCGCCATGCGAGCGCGCAGCAAGTTGGGAATAGCAATGGCCGCAATGATCAGAATGATCGCCACCACGATCAGCAACTCGATGAGTGAAAAGCCCCTTATTTTCGTAGCCTCACATTTCTTCATTTCGATGTCTCCCTGGGATATGTTCTTATGCTTCAGTGTATTTCCGGCAAAACCTTTATTTTTACTTTAGTGCAGGTCGAACTATTCACTGAACCATTCTAAGCCTATTTTCGCTCGCAGGCGGCAGAAACCGCGCTGGCAGCCTTTCTAGCCGTGTTTTCGGTTTGGCGCAGCCAAGTATTACAAAAGTACTCCGATGCGAACCGCCCGCGTCGGCGCCTGCAATTTTCAATTCTATAATCATTCTTTGAATGAGTAATAGCTGGCCGGTTCTTGAACGCGGCGTCATCCCGAAGCCCCGCGTTTTCACCAGCGGGGCGAGGGATCTCGCGAGGACAAGTCAATCTGAGGTGCTGGTCACCTTTGAGTAGCTTCCCTTCAACACCGGAAGCGTCAACGTCTGGATTCGAGTAGGAGAACACATTCTGTCGTCGGCAGCCGTCAAACCCGCGCCTACTGAACCCGTACATTCCTCTGGAAGTTTTTTCGAAGCGCCGGAGAAACGAAAGGTTGTATTGTGCCTTCTGCTGGCGGCGGTGACGCTGGTTTTCTACAATCCCATCGCTCACTGTGGTTTTGTCCTGCTCGACGATGTTCCTTACATTCTGAATAATCCTCCGGTGCGCGCCGGACTCACCTGGGCCACCGTGAAGTGGTCGTTCACCTCGGTTCATGCGGGATACTGGCATCCGCTGACCTGGCTTTCGCACGCGCTCGATTGCCAGCTCTTTGGCTTGAATCCCGCCGGGCATCATTACGTGAGCCTGCTGTTTCACGTGGCGAATGCGGTTTTGCTCTTCCTGATTTTGCTGGAAGCGACAGGGACCACGTGGGCCAGCCTGATGGTGGCCGCGCTGTTCGCGCTGCATCCGGAAAACGTGGAATCGGTTGCCTGGGCCGCTGAGCGCAAGAACGTGCTCAGCATGTTCTTCTTTCTGCTGGCGATGTGGGCCTATGGCCGCTACGCGCGCCGCGGGGGCACCCGCCTGTATGCCGCGGTGAGTGCGCTGTTTGCTTTGGGTCTCATGGCCAAGCCGCAGATCATTACGCTGCCTTGCGTGTTGCTGTTGTGGGATTACTGGCCGCTGCGCCGCATGTTTTCCACGCCCGCCGAGGCGGAAGCCGCGGGAGTTGTGCCGCGCTCGTTTTCCTATCTGCTGCGGGAAAAAATTCCCCTGTTTGTGCTGGTGGCCGCCGGCTCGGTCATTACGGTTTGGTCGCAGCGCGTGGGCAGCGCAGTGCGGACTCTGGCCGAGTACTCGCTTTCGGCGCGGCTGGAAAATGCGGTCGTTTCCTACGCCAAGTATCTGGCGAATACTTTCTGGCCGGTGCGGTTGGCTCCCATGTATCCGCACCCGGGAAATTCTCTGCCCGCGTGGGAAGTGATTTTATCCGCCGCGGTTCTGCTGGCAATAACGGCAGTGGTTCTTCGCTGGCGCGAACGCCGTTATTTGCTGGTGGGCTGGCTGTGGTTTTTAGGAACGCTGGTGCCGATGATCGGACTGGTGCAGGTCGGCGAGCAGGCCATGGCTGACCGCTTCGTTTACATCCCCATGATCGGTTTGTTTATCGCGCTGGTTTGGGGAATTCGCGAAGCGGCGGAGCGGAAAGCAATCTCTCCGGCATGGTTGGCGTTTCCGGCGTTGCTGGTGCTATCGACCCTGGGAGCGTTGACTTACCGGCAGCTGGCGTATTGGCGGAACGGCGAGACTTTGTGGCGCTACACCCTGAGCGTGACGAAAGATAATTATCTGGCGCATGACAATCTGGGCATGGTGCTGAAGCAGGAAGGACGAGTGGAGGAAGCGATTCGCGAGTTTCACATCGCAGCCAGCCTGCATGACTATCCGCCGGAGCAGGTCTTGCAGTTGGGCATATATGAGCAGCGCAATGGCCATGTGCAAGAGGCGATCAAGGAGTACATGAAAGCTTTGGAAACCTCGCCGGATCGCGAACTGAGGGCAAGCGCCTGGGCGCAGATGGGATCCGCGGATTGCCAACTGAAGGACTTCATACACGCCGAGCAAAGTTATGAACGCTCGCTTGCGCTGAATCCCAACGAAAGCGGCGCGCTGATGGGGACGGGAATGTTGGCGCGCAGGGATGGAAACGCCAGCCTGGCGGTGCGGCAATTCTCCCGCGCGGTGAAAATTGATCAGACCGACATCGGTCTGCTCTCGTTAGCCGATGCGCTACGCGCCGCCGGCCAGCCGGACGAAGCGAAAGCGGCCGAGCAGGTTGCAGAAAAGATTTCTCCCGATCTGGCAGCTGCGCGCAAATCAGTTGACGAGACTTATTCGTTGTTTGGAATTGATTCAACGACTAGCGCGGAAAGCCGCTAGGGTCTACTCCGCTTTCAGCAACATGCAGGTTATATCGTCGTGCTGAGGAGTCGAGCCGACGAACAAATCCAGTTCGGCCATCAGTTTATTCAACATCTCGGCGGGCGTCCGGTTGACATTCATGTTGATGAGGTTCATCAGCCGCATTTCATCGAACTCATCCTGGTGAGCGTTTTCCGCTTCCACCACCCCATCGGTGAAAATCACCAGCCAATCGCCGGGAGCGAGCGTAACCGTCGCCGACTGATAAACCGTCTCCGGCAGGATGCCCAGCGGCAAGCCTCCAACATCAAGTCGCTCGATGGCGCCACTACTGCGACGCAGAATCGGATTGTTATGCCCGGCGTTGATGTACTGCATCGTCCGGTGAACGGTATCGTATTCGGCAAGGACAGCGGTGGTGAAGCGCAGCCCACCCTGGCTGTTGCTGCAGGCGTATTTATTCATGTCGGCCACCAGCTCGGGCAGGCCGATCTGCAGGGTGGAAAGAGTCTTGAGGCTGGCCTGGAAGGTCGCCATGAGCATGGCCGCAGGAATGCTTTTTCCCGCCACATCGGCTATGGCAAAAATAACGCGATTGTCTTCATTGGTTTTGCCGGGGCGGGGAAAGACGTCGTAATAATCGCCGGCGACGGTGTTCGCCGGACGCGTGGCATAGGCGACTGCCAGTCCGGGAATTTGTGGCGGAGCGCCGGGTAGAAGCCAGGTTTGAATCTCGCGCGCGATCTGCAAATCTCGCTTCATCACTACGCGGTCCGCGATTTCCAGCATGAGCAGCAGGAACAATAAAAGTCCCGCCCAAAAGTGAGTGTCGAATTCCACGACGCGATCACCCTGTCCGTAGCTGAAACCTCCGTGCGGAATCACCAGCAGGATCAGAGCGGCGAGAAGCAGAACTCGACGGGCGGGCGAAAGTTTTTCCATCACCGCCCAGAAAAACTCTTTGATCACGTGCAGCTTGTGGCCGCGGCGGGTCAGCCCTTCGGGAGTTTTTGCCTCTACGTCACGCGAATAGAGACGGTAACTGGCGCGCGCTTCCGATTCGAACTGCGACCACAGCTGACCTACGGCCAACCCCTCCGTAACCCGCTGCCAGAAATTGTGCAGGCGCGTGGAAAGTGGCAACCGTTCGACTGGCGCAGATCCGGTGGGTGGGGAAGTGGTTGCCATGGAACTGACTTTCGATTATAGAGGAAGCTTCCAGGGACCGATTCGTAGTGAGTTGAGCCGTTGGACAGAGTTTATTACGCGAGCGTTAAAACAGCTCCAACTGCTGCTCGAAGGCTTCTGCCGGCCACTTCGCGGCATACGCCGGCTGCCTCCGAGTTCGATCGCGGCGGGCGATTCCATACTTCTCGCGCAGATGCGTAATTAGCTTCGACAATCTCTCTCCATACGCCGGCGGAAGAAACGATCTGCCTTGGTAGCGCTCACGGTAGTTGCCGCTGAGATGGGGAAAGTTCGCTTCAAGAAAAGGAAGAAATACTGCAGCTGAGCACGGCTTGAGAAATAGAGCATTGGCAAACACATAGTCCGCGCCCGCTTCCGCTGCCGCGCGCACCAAGGCTTCCAGGTCCGCGGGCGAATCAGTAATGCCGGGAAGAACAGGTGAGCAACTCAATCCAACGCGCAGCCCCGCCTCTGCCAGAGCCCTCACTGCATCGAGGCGCAGATCAGGGCGCGGCGCACGCGGCTCCAGAATTCGCGCCAGTTCGGTATTCAGCGTGGTGATGGTGACGTGAATGGACAGTCGATTTCCTTTCGCGACTTCGATCAAAAGATCAAGATCGCGGATTACAAGATTCGATTTGGTTACTATGCCAAGTTCAAATCCAGTGTGCCGGGAAAACTCCTCCAGAATGCCGCGCGTAACCTCATATCTCCGTTCCGCTGGCTGATAAGGATCAGTCGCAGTTCCCAAGGCAATCGCTTCGCCGGCTTTTACCTTGTGCAGTTCGTTTCGCAACCGCGCTGCCGCATGTTGCTTGACATAAATTTTCTGCTCGAAATCAATCCCGTCGCGCATCTCCATAAACTCGTGCGTGTAGCGCGCATAGCAATATTTGCAGGCAAACTCACATCCCCGGTAAGGGTTGATGGTCCAGGTAAACGGCATGGAGCGATTGCTCACGCAGCGGTTGAGCAAAGACTTGGAAGCGAGGGTGAAATACTCGATCTGATGGCCTTCACGTAAAGATTCTCCCTGCGCCGCGATTTTGGCGATCCCCACCAAAGGCGATTTCTCGGGCAGCGGCAGCAAGGGAAGGGAATCCATGTCTATATTCGCTATTTATTCGCCCATAATATATCTGATGTGGAATTGGGGTCAAGCAGAAAAGGCGCAGAGTTCCCGGCGGCCGATCATGTTCGCGGTTTGGCCGCATTTGTGCATTTATTTTCAGAAGCTGTCGTGCAGGTCCTCAGAACTCACGCATTTGCAACGCCTGAACTTGGCATAGGCCGTGCTTTAAAGTTGGTTGATAAAGGATCTCATCTGCAGGAATTTACGAATGGTAGGAGCGGCCGTCGCGCTCGAGACTCTCCCGTCTCGCGGACGGCCGCTGATTCTTGAAATCGAGATCGGCTTCGGAGATCAACCCGGCCAGATCTACTGCTGGGAACTATCGCTCCCAGCCGGTTTCTCGAAGATCTTGGGATCGATTTTTGGATTCACTTCAATTTCCGTGAATTCGGAAGTGCTCGAATCCTCGCCGTTCTGCTTATTGTGGTGGACCGAGGGAATTGTGATCCCGTCCATCGTCTTCCAATCGTCCAGCTCAGTTTCGCCATCCGCTGGGCCGCTGCGGGAAAGCATCTTGTAAGTTTCTTTCAGTATGTGTCCGCTTTGAGGATCGACGTACCAGCGGATCGCCGTGCCAGACGCATTCACATCGACAATGCGCGCGTTTATGTCTCCTACTTTTTCCGATCCATCGGCATGAAAGAAAACACCGGGGTCGTTCGCATGCGCTGCAATGAAAAGCGGGTCGCGCTTGATCTGTTCCAGCGTCTCGGCCTTCTGAGCACCCGGGAACGGACGAACCATTCCACCCGGCAGCACGATGAAACCTGTATCCGGGGTGACCGTGATAGCCACAGTTCCGTTAGGGGTCTGCATCTCGACGTGAAGACGGTCGGGGAAAGCGATCGTGCTATCCATCTGCATGGGAATCTCGCCCTGCGGCGTTTTCTGCTTGAGAGTGATTTTCGCTTTCACAGCTTTGACGGCTGACAACTTGGCCTCACCGCCCATCGCTGCCACAACCTTTGCCGCCAGCTCTTTGCCTTCGGCATTCGATTCGGTAGGCTTGGAACCCGCATCTGCATTCGCTCCCGGCGGAGCCGGAATCGAAATGTCAATCGTCTTAACCGTTCCCAATGAAGCGAGAGGCTTGTCGAATTGCTTTGTGTTTCCCACCACCAGCACCGCAAGCTGATCGCGATGCAGATACTTCGCCGCCACCCGGTTGACGTCCGCCGCCGTAACTTTCTTGATCTCCGCGGGAAAGCGGTCGAGCCAGTCGGCCGGATATCCATAAAACTCGTATGTCAGGCGTTCCTCCAAAATCTTATCGGGCGAATCCAGGCGGAAGATAAAAGCATTGAGGATGGCATCTTTCGCTCGCCGGATTTCGTCGTCGGTAATCGGATCTTTCGCGAGATTATCGATGTCTTCATCTGCCGCCCGTAGCGCCTCGATTGTGCTTTGACTCTTGGTGCCGATAGTTACTTGCAACATTCCCGGATGGCCAAAATTTGCTCCAATCCCTCCGCCCACTCCGTATGCGAGCCCGCGCTTGGTGCGGATATCGTTGAATAGTCGCGAAGAGAATCCGCCGCCGAACGCTTCATTGAAAACCGTGACTGCGTAATAGTCGGGATTGTCGCGCTTGATGCCGAGCGCGACCATGTGAATGCTGCTCTGATTCACGTCCTCTTTCGGAATTAGGTAATACCCAGGCGGCGCCGGATGATATTCGACCGTGTCTTTGGGCAGGGCGGATCCTCGCGGCCACGAGTCAAATGCGGCGCGCAGTTTGGCTTCCATCTCTGCCGAATCAAAGTCGCCGCTCACTCCAAGAATGATGTTGTTGGGGTGAACGTACTTTCCGTGCCAGTCGATTAAATCCTGCCGCGTAACAGCAGCAATCGTTGCGTACTCCGGCTCGCGAACGTAAGCATTATCTGCTCCATAAGCGAGCTTGGCCGCTTCGCGCCGCGCGATCTGTCCGATCTGGTCGTTGCGGCGGGATATGGCATCGTCTGCGCCTTTTTTGGCGATGTCGATTTTGTCGGCGCGAAATTCCGGATGCTGCAAAAGGTCGGCAAAGATTTTGAAAACGTCGTCAAAGTCGCCTTTTAGACAGCTCCAGTTGATCGAGGTGGAATCGGGACCGTTGCCGGTCTCGACTTTAGCAGCGCGCACTTCCAGGAAATCATCGAGCTGGTCGCCGGTTTGGGCCGTGGTTCCCCCGGTTCGCCATACTTCGCCGTAAATGTCGGTGAGCCCTGCCTTGCCTGCGGGCTCATCGTGTGAACCACCGCGAATGCGGGCGCTCCCATCGATCAGCGGCAGCTCGTGATCTTCTTGTAGAAAAATCACCATGCCGTTGGATAGTTCAATGCGTTTCGGCTGCTGCGGCTTAAACGCAGGCAGCGGGGGAACAGGAATCTGCTGCCAGCTTTTAACTTGCGCCGCCGACCGCGGAACCATCGTAAAGAGCGAAGAAGTAGTCAGCAGAATCGCGCAGAGTATGAGGCGCTTCATTGCGCACCTGCCTGAATTGCGGAGAAAAGATCCGCGGAAGGTTCCCTGAATGCCGGATGATCCGAGAAGTTGCGGCCTTTGGCTGGGGCATTCCCAATCGAACTCTTCTTGTCTTTCTCCTGACCCGCGGCCCCTGCATTCTCAATCACTCCAACAGTGCGATTGGTATCGACGAAAGTTTCATTGGCCACGCGGCGAATATCGGCCTTGGTAACCTTGTCGATTCGATCCACCGAACGGAACAACTCTCGCCAGTCGCCATAGCGTGTCTGGAACGTCGCCAACTGCTGCGCGAGTCCCCCATTGTCGGCCAGGCCGCGAATCAGATTGGCCTTGGCGCGTGTCTTGATCATCTTCAGTTCGTCGTCGCTAATATCTTCTTTCTTGATCCGTTCAATTTCCACGTGAATGGCATCGGCCATCTCCTGCGTCGTATGGCCCGGTAATGGGAAGGCGTAAAACGCGAACAGGTGCGGATATTTGATTCCCGGGAGTCCGGTGAATCCAGCCGCATCCGACGCGATTTTCTTATCCCGCACCAGCGCGCGATAAAGCCGCGATGTGCGCCCGTCTGACATCAGATCGGCAATCGCGTCGTAAACCGCATCGTCTTTCGAACGGTAGTCTGGCCGGTGATAGCCTTCGAGATAAAGCGGCTGGCTCTGTTCCATCAGCACAATTTTGCGCACGGAATCCTGCGGCGGCTCAGTGGTGGTAGTTTCATCCGGCTGCGGGCGCTTGGGAATCTGCGAGAAGTATTTCTCGAGCATGGGCATGGCCTGTGCGGCCTTCACGTCTCCCGCCACGGCCACGACCATATTCGACGGAACATAATACTTGTCGAAGAAGCGCTGCGCGTCAGTTGCGGAAAACGAATTCAAATCCGCCATCCAGCCAATCGTAGGGCGATGATAAGGATGCGCCTCAAATGCCGCAGCGTCGAACTCCTCGAGCAACTTTCCGATGGGATTGCTATCGGTGCGCAACCGCCGCTCTTCGATCACCACGTTGCGCTCCTTGTAAAATTCGCGCAACACCGGATGCGAGAAGCGCTGAGACTCCAGGTAAGCCCACAACTCCAGCCGGTTCTCGGGAAACGAATAGTGATAGGCGGTCTCGTCGTAATCCGTAAAGGCGTTCATGTCCTCGCCGCCGTTCTGTTCGACGAGTTTTCCGAATGCGTTCGACACTACATATTTGTCGGCGGCCGCAATGTCGTCCTTCCAGGCCTTTTCCAGCTCTTTCAACTTCGCCCCATCCTGGCCGACGCTTTTATCGCGCTCGCGAATATAGGCTGCGTATGCCGTTTCCACCCTGGCCAGAGCTGGCTTTTCAAGAGCATAGTTGGTGGTCCCGATCGTATTCGTGCCCTTGAACGCCATGTGCTCGAACATATGCGCCAACCCGGTTTCGCCCAGTGGATCCTGCGCGGATCCTGCGTCCACCAGCGTGAAGAAAGAAAATACCGGAGCCTCCGGCCGCTCGCAGATAACAATCGTCAGGCCGTTCGGCAGTTTTTTTACCGTGACACGTTTTTCGAACGATGCAACATCCTGGGCTGCTGCCAGGGCTGAAAAGCAAGCGATTACCATTGCGAGCGCGATTGCGCGGCGCTTCATTGAAACCTCCAACGAACTTGATTCTTAGACGGATAGGCGGAGCAGAAGTTTGAAAGTACGTGGCAGGAGAGGAATTTGTCAAACCGGCTCTCTCTCTCCTGAAGCACGCGGGAAAGCACCCTATTTGCGTTCACCGCTATTTCAGGCACAATGCCAGCTAGTCAAAATGCGGTCTGGAGCGAACGATGGATTCCACCGTTGAGATTCAGGGCAAGCACCTGAAGCTATCGAACCTGCAAAAGGTTTTATATCCCGCGACCGGGTTCACCAAGCGGCAAGTCATCGATTACTACGTGCGCATCGCGCCTGCCATTTTGCCCCATCTCGCAGGCCGCGCTCTAACTCGCAAGCGCTATCCCGATGGAGTGGACGGCGAGCCTTTCTTTGAAAAGAATGCGCCTCAGTATCGCCCCGAGTGGATCAAAACGGCTCCCATCTGGAGCGAAGGCAACCATCGCACCGTGCATTACGTTCTCGCCAACGATCTGCCAACTTTGGTCTGGCTGGCAAACCTGGCCGCGCTGGAGCTGCATCCTTCTCTCGCACTGGCCAAAGACATTACCTGCCCCACGGAGATGGTCTTCGATCTCGATCCCGGTCCACCCGCGAACATCGTGCAATGCTGCCAGGTGGGATTGTGGCTGCGCGAAATTTTCCAGCATTTCAAACTACAAAGTTTTCCCAAGACTTCCGGTTCCAAGGGATTGCAAATCTACGTCCCCCTCAACACTCCAACTCACTTCAACGACACTAAAATGTTTGCCCACGCTCTGGCACAATTGCTGCAGCACGACCATCCTAAAGACGTTGTCTCCGACATGAGCAAGCAGTTGCGCACCGGCAAAGTCTTTGTCGATTGGAGCCAGAACGACGAGCATAAAACTACAGTGGCTGTTTATTCACTGCGGGCACGCGAACACCCGACCGTCTCAACGCCCGTGACATGGGAGGAAGTCGCGCGCGCGATAAAAAAGAAAGATGCAAGCCTGCTGGTCTTTGAAGCGCCTCAGGTTGTCTCCCGATTCGAGAAGATGGGCGACTTGTTCGAGCCGGTACTAAAGTTGAAACAGAAGTTGCCGACGATCAAAGAGCTAATGCCCGCAGCCAGCGAAGAGTCCGAGGAAAAACCAGAGAGTATCGAACTCGCGGCACAAGCGGAAGAGCCACCCAAGCCGCGAAGAAAAGCGGCGAAGAAGGCCGCCCTCCGGCCGCGGCGCCGCAAGGTATAATTCCGCGCAGATTCGAGACGATCCATGCCGCAACTATTTGCCGGAACCTCGGGATGGGCTTACCCCACATGGAAGCCCGATTTTTATCCCGCCAAGCTGGCCCAGAAGAAATTTCTCAACCACTACGCAACCCAACTCAACACGGTCGAGGTTAACTTCACCTTTCGTCAACTTGTAAAAGAAACGACCATCCAGAACTGGATTCAGGGAACGCCGCCCCACTTCCGCTTTGGGGTCAAAGCTCATCAGGTCATCACGCATATCAAACGATTGAAAGGGACGGAAGATTTTGTTCCACGTTTTCTAGCTACAATCGAGCCGTTGGCAGTCGCAGGAAAGCTGGGCCCCGTCCTGTTTCAACTTCCACCCAACCTCAAGTTCGATGGCGCTCTCCTGCAAGACTTCCTTGCGATCTTGCCGAAGACCCTTCCGGCAGCTTTCGAATTCCGTCACGCATCGTGGTTCACCGATGCGACTTGGGATCTGCTGCGTTCGCACCAGCGCGCCGTCTGTGTCGCCGAGACCGAAACCATGACCACGCCCGATGTCGTTACTGCGCCCTTCGCCTACTACCGCTTTCGCAAGCCGACCTATACGGACGATGAGCGCAGATCGATGCTCTCGCGTATCACTGAGCACATCGCCGCGGGCCGCGACGTCTTCGCCTACTTTAAGCATGAGGAAACTCCGGAAGGCGCGCTTTATGCGGTGAATCTGCTGCATGAGGCGCGAGCCGCGGAAAACGCATAGGCCCGGCATCCTCCTCACCACTTCTGCAAATTTTCAACTTCGTCGATACTTATTTCTATCAATGGCTTCCGCCGTCAAGTCGCGAGTGCTAGCCGATTTTCTCGACTACCTGCGCATCGAGAAAGGCCTGGCGCAACTTTCCATCCGTGCGTACGCAACCGACATCTCCCAATTCTCTGACTTCCTCGAAAAGCGAAAGCGCACGCTGCTGACCTCCGCCCGCACCGACGTGAGGGAGTTTCTGCAACAGCTTTTTTCCCACCAAGTGGATGGCCGCAGTGTGGGGCGCAAACTCTCGGCGCTTCGTCATCTCTATCGCTACTTTCTGCTCGACAAGAAAATCGAACACGACCCCACGCTGAACATCGAGTCGCCACGCCAGTGGAAAGTTCTGCCGAAGTCGCTCGGCCGGGACGAAATGGAAATAACATTGGCCACGCCGCTCGCCAGCGAGATGCATTTGAAGCGTCACACCAAGGAATCCGCAGCTCTGGCGCTTCGCGACCGGGCCATGCTGGAAGTCTTTTACGCCGGTGCGCTGCGGGTTTCAGAAATCATCAGCGTCAAGCTGGAAGACTTGAAACTCGACGCCGGATACATGCTGGTGCGCGGCAAGGGCGATAAAGAACGGGTCGTCCCGCTGGGAAAAGCCGCGCAGGATGCTCTGACGGAATATCTCGCCGGGGCTCGTGCGGTATTAGCGGCAGGGAACCGAAGCACGGCAACTTCAGCGAACAACACGAAACTCCTGTTTCTGGGCCGCCGCTCGCGCCAGTTGACACGCCAGCGCGTGTGGCAAATGGTTCGTGCAGCCTCGGTGGCCTCGGGCCGCAAAGCTTCGCCCCACATGCTGCGCCACTCCTGCGCCACGCATATGGTGGAAAACGGCGCCGACCTGCGAACCGTGCAAACCATCCTTGGCCACGCCGACATTTCGACGACGCAGGTGTATACACATCTGGCGCTCGATCGGCTGCGCACCGTTTACCAGAAACATCATCCGAGGGCGAAAGCGAGATGAATTTGAAAAAACAATCTCACCACAGAGACACAGAGTCACAGAGAAAGCATTTGCCCTTAGCGTGAAAATAAATCCGTCCACAGGTCCATTGTTAGAAGTTGAATTTGGTTTTCTCTGTGTCTCTGTGCCTCTGTGGTGAAAGGTTGAACGACGAATGACTGCCAAGACACCCGTCGCCAAAGCAATTGCCGACTTCCTGCGCCACTTGCGTGAGCGCAACGCTTCTCCGCACACAACCAAAGCCTATAGCGGAGATCTCGCGAACTTCGCCGCCTACGCAGGTTCGCGCCGATGGAAAGATATCGATCACGTCGTCATCCGCGGATTCTTGTCGCAACTTTACGAAAAAGGCTTGAGCAAGACTTCTGTGGCCCGGTCGCTGGCTGCGGTGCGTTCACTATATCGCTGGCTGGCACGCGAAGGCGTGGTCGAGCAGAATCCGGCAAAGCTCGTCTCCACGCCCAAGCTGGCCAAGAAACTTCCGCGCGTTCCTACGATTGAAGAAATGAACGGCGTGCTCGACGGCCAGATGCCGGAAGTCGCGGCTTTTCCCGAACGCGACCGGCTCATGCTGGAACTCCTCTACGGCTGCGGCATTCGCAACTCCGAACTCACCAGCATCAATGTAGACGACATTCGCGCCAGCGCCGAAATAATTCTTATCCGCGGCAAAGGGAAAAAAGAACGCTACGTACCCTTCGGCGTATCGGCCGCGCAGGCTCTCGCCTTATATCTGCCTCAACGTCAGAAAATTCTCCAAGACTCTCGCAAGAGCACGCCAGCCTTGCTCCTCAACCATCGTGGCGGACGCCTCACCACGCGCAGCGTGGGCCGCATCATCAAGAAAATCGCTGTAGCCAAAGGCCTTTCGCCGGATGTTCATCCCCACACTCTGCGCCACGCCTTCGGTACGCACATGCTCGAAGAAGGCGCCGACCTGCGGGCCATCCAGGAACTGCTCGGACACGAGCGCCTCGCCACTACGCAGCGCTACACTCAGCTTTCGATGAAGCACGTATTGCAGGTTTACGATCAAACGCACCCGCGAGCCAAGTAGGTTGCCCCGCCTTACCTTCTGAGATCCTTCCACATATCTACAACGCGCTCTTTCAATTCCGCCGTCAACTTTTCATAAGCCGCTTCCGAAGCGTCGATTTCGGGCGGCGGAAGAATAGGTTTGCCAAACCGCATCTTCAGGGGGCCGATTTTCTGAATAAACCCTTTGCCTCGCGGCCACACGTCATAAAAGCCATCAATCGCCACCGGCACAATCGGTACTTGCATATGAATCGAGAGGATCGCTGCACCTTTTTTGAAAATCTTCGGCGTACCGTCAATCGACCGTTCGCCCTCTGGATAAAGCAGTAATACGCGCCCATGGCGCAGCCCGAAAGCCCCGGCCCGCATGGCCGGAACCAGATGTGCATCGGGATCTAAAACCACCACGCGCAACAAACGCGCCAGCCGCCGCATAATGCCGTGGCCGAAAATCTCGCTGGTCCCGACCGCGAAACTGTCGCGCAAAATGTTTTCCGGCAGCACGCCGGCCATCACTACGGGATCGATGTAGCTCTGATGATTGGAAGAAATAATGAATGGGCCCTCGGCAGGCAGGTTTTCCAGGCCCGAAACGCGCAGCCGGAACAGATCCAGGGAAATGATCTGCGCCAGTCGCGATACAAGAAACCAAAACGTTTCAATGAAAGGCTGCGGCTTTGCCAGGGCCAGGACGTCGGGATCGGTTGGGTCTTCCCGTAGAATCGCCTTCCAGCCAGCGAAGGTCGTCTTTGCTCCCGCCGCTTTCGCGCCGCTCGCGGCGCTCTGTAACACGGCATCCAGCAAATCACGCAACGTATAGATTTCCGCCAGTTGCGACTCTTCTACATTACCGCCCAGTTGCTCTTCCAGCCGGCTCAGCAACTCGACCCGCTGCATGGAATCGAATCCAAAATCAAGTTCCAGGCTTAGCGTAGGCCGCATAGTCGAAGGTTCGACGCGAGCCGATTCCCGCACGATCACCAGCGCACGTTGCACATCGGGCTGCTCCATCCAGGCGGCTTCGTCGTCAGTCAAAGGCTTTTCGCTGGGCAAATCGGCATCCCCTTCGGTGCGACGTCCCAGATTCGCCTTCACGCGCTTTTCTACCTCATACCGCTTTATCTTGCGTGTGCTCGTACGCGGCAAATCATCCTGCCAGATTTCGTAACTGCCAATTCGCTTGGTGGAAGCAATCTGCGGCGAAAGACCTTCAACATCGAAGCGAATCGCCTCCTTCGCATTAACAATCTTGCGCTGGCGCAGCACATCGAAATTCGGCACTATCACGGCGTGCAAACGGTCTCCGCCCGCGCCCGGCTTGCCTTCCAGTCCCAGCACGGCAATTTCCTTGATGAACGGCGACTTCATGTAGTGCGCTTCGATCTCTTCGGGATAAACATTCTTCCCGTTGCTGAGCACGATGACTTCTTTCTTGCGCCCCGTAAGAAACAAATTCCCCTCGGAGTCGAAGTATCCCAAATCGCCGGTATAAAACCACCCGTCGCGCAACACTGCGGCGGTCGCATCGGGACGTTTCCAATAACCCTTCATCACCACTTTCCCGCGCAGCGCAAGCTCGCCCACCGCCGGGCCGCCTTCTTCCTGCGGTTGCGGATCAACGATGTTGCCTTCGACTCCTTTCATCGCCTTGCCCACCGAGCCAAACACAATATCGCCGGGCCGGTTCACAAATACCGCCGCCGCAGTTTCGGTCAGCCCCAGAGCTTGCATTACATCGATTCCCAGATCATAAAAGTCTCGGGAAATGTCAGGATCGAAGCGGGAGCCACCGGTGGCCAAATAACGCATCCGCTTGCCCAGCGTATCGTGCACCTTTCCGAAGAAAACCTTCCCCCCATTGATCCCAACTTTACGCAGAACATGGTTCAGCGCCATCATCGCGCGGAAAATCTTTTGCGTAATGACTCCGCGCTTACCCACTTCCTGAAAAATCCGCTCATGTATCAGATAAAAAAACTGCGGCACCACGGCAAAGGCGGTGATGTTGCGCTCGCGCAAGGCTCGCAGAAGTTCCGTCGTATTCAGCGTCTCCAGATAGACGACCCGCGATCCTTTCACCAGCGGCAGCAGCATGTTCGCCATCAGTGCCAGCACATGAAATAGCGGCAGCACACCCAGCAAAGCGTCCGGCGGACCAATGTCCACCCAGTTAAACACCGCATCCACTTCGCCGAGAAAGTTGCCGTGCGTCAACATCACGCCCTTGGGATCGGCAGTTGTACCCGACGTATAGAGCAGGGAAGCCAGATCATCCATGCTTGCGGCCACAGGTGCGAAGTTACCCGGCCCAGTACGGAACATTTCCGTAAGATTTCCCATCCACTGCCCGCCAGTGTCGCCGGACATGCGCTCCGGATCCATGAGGATCAATCCAACCGCCGTCTCCGCGGCCGCTGCCCGCGCGATGGGAACATGTTTCGCGTCGCAAAACATCGCAGAGGTCTCGCTGTCTTTCAGCAGTTTGACGACCTGGTCGGCGTGCGAAGCGGTATCGAGCGGCACGGCAACGCAGCCGGAGGCAATAATCCCTAAATACGCCGCCACCCATCGCTGGTGATTATCGGCAAAGATGGCAAGTCGCGCCCCACGCTCGAACTTCTGCTCGCTGATCCACCGCCCTACGGACTCCGCCATCCGCCGCAGGTCGGCATACGTGCAGCTCTCGAGTTGACCGTGGCGCTGAAGCTCCAGCGCGACATTGTTAGGCCAGCGCTCGGAGCATTCGATAAACAGGTCGTAAAAAGTGGTCATGAGTTAATTTGCGTAAGATCGTCGGGAATATACACGAAAAACTCAGCCCACGCCGAGAACGTTGAGAACGCCGCGAAACGGCGGATTCCAACCATCTATCCGCCGTGTTCCCCGCGTTCTCAGGCGTAAAACACCTTGCCTTTCCATCCTGGATTCCCGTGCCCAATTCCAGCATCTAAATATGCTAGGCTTCTAAAGATAACCTCGGGCGTGTCGCCCGCCGAAGGATTTCTAGTTTGATCGACAAAGCATTTGCCAAGGTTTTCGGCACCAAAAACGAACGCGTAGTCAAGAGACTGATGTCGCAGGTTGCGGCCATCAACGCTCTTGAACCGGAGATGCAAAAGCTCACCGATGAGCAGCTGCGTGCCAAAACCGAAGAATTCCGCCATCGCATCCAGGAGCATATGAGCCGTCTTGCTCAAAGCTCTAACGCAGCGCCGGGTTCAAGCCAGGTGGAACCGGAAGATGAAAGCGATCCCGATCGCCAGAAGCGTCTGGAAAAAGAGCAATACGATGCGCTTCAGGAAGTCCTGAACGAAATTTTACCCGAGGCCTTCGCCGTGGCCCGCGAAGCCGGCCGCCGCGTCCTTAACATGCGCCACTTCGACGTGCAGCTCATCGGTGGCATGATTCTGCACAAAGGCACCATCGCCGAAATGAAAACCGGCGAAGGCAAAACCCTGGTCGCAACTCTTCCCGTCTATCTCAACGCGCTCAGCGGGCGCGGCGTGCATGTGGTCACGGTCAACGACTACCTGGCCAAACGCGACTCCGAATGGATGGGCAAGCTCTACCGCTTTCTCGGCCTCACAGTCGGGGTGATCGTCCACGATCTCGACGACGAGGAACGCCGCGCCGCCTACGCCGCCGATGTGACCTACGGCACCAACAACGAATTCGGTTTCGACTACCTGCGCGACAACATGAAGTTTGATCTGAAGGATTGCGTGCAGCGCGGCCATAACTACGCCATTGTCGACGAGGTCGATTCGATCTTGATCGACGAAGCCCGCACCCCGCTGATTATCTCCGGCGCCAGCGAGGAATCGACCGACAAGTATTACAAGGTCAACCGCATTATCCCCAAGCTCGAGATGGGCGAAGAGATCGATGGAGCACCTGGCGAAGCCGCTGTCCTCACCGGCGATTTTGTGGTCGATGAAAAGCACCGCAACATCACCGTCACCGACGAAGGCTGGGAAAAAGTCGAGGGATTGCTTGGCATCGGTAATATCGCGGACCCGGAAAACTGGCCGATCAAACATCACGTCGAAACCGCGGTTAAAGCGCACGCCCTTTATCGCAAAGATGTGGAATACGTGGTCAAAGACGGCGAAGTCATCATCGTCGACGAATTTACCGGACGCATGATGCCCGGCCGCCGCTGGTCCGACGGGCTGCATCAGGCTATCGAAGCCAAAGAAGGCGTAAAGATCGAGCGTGAAAATCAGACGCTCGCCACCATAACGTTCCAGAATTATTTCCGCATGTTCAAAAAGCTTGCCGGCATGACCGGTACGGCGGAAACCGAAGCCACAGAATTCGACAACATTTACAAGCTTGAAGTTGTGGTCATTCCTACCAACAAGCCGCTGCTGCGCGTTGAGAATCCCGATATCGTTTATCGCACGGAGAAAGAAAAATATTTCGCCGTTGCCGATGAGATTGCGCAACTTCATGCCAAGGGACAGCCGGTTCTGGTCGGCACCACATCCATCGAGAAATCCGAACGCCTCTCCGACCTGCTCAAGAAGAAAGGCGTGAAGCAACGGGTGCTCAACGCCAAGCAGCACGAGCGCGAGGCGGAGATCGTTGCGCAAGCAGGGCGCAAGGCCATGATCACCATCGCCACTAACATGGCCGGCCGCGGTACCGACATTCTGCTGGGTGGGAACGCTGAATTCATGGCCAAGCAGGAATTGGTCAAGAAGGGAATCGCCCAACAACTGCGCGTGGCGCAGGGCAAAATCGAAGGCCCGCAGGAAGACGCCGAGATTTCTGTTTTCTATTACAACGGCAACGAATACACGGTGCCCACCCCGCAATGGAATGAAGCCTTCGCCCGCTACAAAGTCGAAACCGACAAGGAGCACGACGAAGTCACCGCAGTCGGCGGCCTGCACATTCTCGGCACCGAACGCCACGAGTCGCGCCGCATTGATAACCAGCTTCGCGGCCGCGCCGGCCGTCAGGGCGATCCTGGTTCTTCCCGCTTCTATCTTGCGCTTGAAGATGACCTGATGCGCATCTTCGCCAAAGAGTGGATTTCGAAACTATTGCAGCGGCTGGGCATGGATGAGGGCGTCCCCATCGAGTCGCGCATGATCAGCAAGCGCATCGAGACCGCACAACAAGCGGTCGAATCGCAGCATTTCGAATCGCGCAAACATCTTCTCGAATACGATGACGTGATGAACAAGCAGCGCGAGGCCGTTTATGGCCTGCGCCGCCGGCTGCTCGAAGGCCTGGATCAAAAAGACCTGATTCTTGAGGATTACGTCTCCGCTATCCTCGGCGATTTAATGGACGAATACTGTCCGCCAAAAGCCCATGCCGACGATTGGAATATCAAAGGACTGAAAGACGCGATCTTCACCCGGTTCGGCGTCGATTTCCTCGCCGAGGGAGTAAAGCCGGAAGCGCTGGAGCGTCAGGATCTGGGCGACGCGATTTTCGAAAAATTAAAAGAGCGTTACGAGGCGAAGGAAAAACTCATTGGCCTTGACGCCATGCGCCATCACGAGCGCATGATCATGCTCAGCGTGATCGACCAGCAGTGGAAAGATCACCTGCTCAGCATGGATCACCTGAAAGAGGGCATTGGCCTGCGCGGCTACGGCCAGCACGATCCCTTAGTCGAATACAAAAGGGAATCGTTCGACATGTTCGAGGCCATGCTGCAACGCTTCCAGGAAGATACAGTCCGCTATCTCTATTTAATGCAGATCCTCGAACGGCCGCCCGACGCTCCCCCACCTCCAAGTGTCCAAGGTCAACAGGAGGCTCCAGCCCATCGCGATGGCAACGGCCGCCGTCCGCGCATGGTTTCGACGTCCGCCGACGAACTGGAAGAAGCCTTCATGCGCCGCAAGCGCCGCGAACTCGAGCAAGCCCGCATGGCCGGAGCCGGGGACGCACAGCCAGTGCAACAAGTCGTCCGCTCGCAAGAAAAAGTAGGCCGCAACGATCCCTGCCCCTGTGGCTCCGGCAAGAAGTATAAAAAGTGCCACGGCGCGTGAGCGGCATTACGACTCGTGTGGGGACGGGCGACTCGCCCGTCCATTGTCAGCGCTTATCCAGCAAACTATGCAACCGCTTTAAACGTCATCTCCTCCCCTCGACTCCCGGTCTCCCGCTTCCACTCCTCAAACAGCGTCGCATAATTCTTCGTGATGTAATCCTCCGCACTCACACCCAGCTTTTTCGCCGTCGCATCAATCCACCGCGATGCACCCTCAATTTCGCAAAAATTCCCAATCGGCGTCTCATCCACCACAACTTGTCCTTTACCATCCGTCCATTCCGCCCGGAACTTTTCATAGCGAAACGAAGGCTCATATCCCAGCGCCCGCAGAATCGCATCCATCTTTTTGCCATCGCCCACCGAAGTCTCCAACTCGACTCGGCTGCTATGCCGGCCTTTGATTCCACCGCTCTTATGCGTCACCTTCCACTCCGAACCGTACTCTCGCAACCGTAACAACTCTTTGCGCGCCCGCAACACTTCTCCCGGCAGGTCATACAGAGTATTCATTTCGTGAGTGCGCGGCTTCACCAGACGGAATCCTGACTTGCGCAGTTTGCGAGCCAGAGCCCGCGTGTCATCCACGCGAAACTTAATTTCGATCTCTCTATTGGATGCCATCGAGGCCAGTATAGAAGAAGTAAGCCGGAGTTCTGGGAACATGAAGGCGAACGGCCAACGACGAAGGACGAACGACCGTCTTTAGGAGAACGTGGGCAGCTTTACCAAATCGTCCTTAGGCACGCCCTCGGTCGGCTCTCCCGCCTTGCGCCACGCCGTCAACCCGCCGACGATTACAAACGTGTTGAATCCTTTTTCCCGCAATAAGTGCGCCACCCGGGCGCTGGTCGCTTCGCGCGCTCAAGTGCAGTAAAGATAAATATCCTTGTTCTTGGGAAGATTCTTAATCTCTTCCTCCAGATTGTTCGGCTCGATGCGGATGGAATCCTTGATCCGTGCCGCTCCTGCGTCGTAGTAGCCGTGGCTGCGCACGTCAACGATCTGCACCTGGCTCGCGTCGTCCGATGCCAGACGCGCCGCCAGTTCCTGCACCTGCACTCGCGGAACCAGCCGGTCCAGCCGGTGCTTGCGGTATTGCACCACCCGGTAAATGGCATATGCGGCCAGCGCAGCCACCACCACCAATTCCATGGCCCGCCCCGCAGCGTGGAAGCCGCGCAAAATAGAAGCCAGAAAGTCGCGCGAGACGTACCCCAATGTCAGATATGCCAGCGAATACAGCGACGCTCCGGCAAAATCCAGGCGTAAGAACTCCCAGAAACGCATCTTCATGCTGCCCGCCAGTGGCGCCGCCATGGTGTTGACGCCGGGAATAAACTTTGCGATCACCAGAGTCGATTTGCCGCGCTTATAAAAAGATTCCGCGGACCGCAGAATGCAGGTCTCTGGATTGATCGATACGCGGCAGAGAAATCCCAGCAGGCCCCAGCCCATGTACCGCCCCAGCCAGAACTGAACGGAGTCGCCCAGCAGCAGGGCCGCAACCGCACCCAGCAGCACAAACGGTCCCCACAGCACGTTCGAGGAGATGGCTGCGCCAGCCGCCACCAGCGCGACTGCGGCAGGAAAAGGAAGTCCAATGGCCTCCACAAACAGCAAGGCAAACGTCAGCGTGTAGCCATGGCGCACCATCAGCAAAACCAAGTCCGTCATAGAAAGTCTTGGATAGAAGATAATTGGAAACGGTTCAGTATAAACAAAGCCGGACGCTTGCCTGGGAAAGCAAGCGTCCGGCTTCCGCGGGAAGCATGCCTCTTAGCGAGGACATTTTCCCGCTCAGGTGAGCAGCAAAGCAACTGGCTGCGCTCGAAGTCTTTTCCGGCCCGAACGGGCCGGTGCGTCAAAAATCCTGGGCGCTCCTTTATATCAAGGCTTCAGCGCACGCCGCTGACTTTGGTTGGTGGTTCGTCCCTGGATCGATCAGGTGCCCCGGCAACTTGCCGTTTTGCAAGCGCCGAAGGGAGATTTTCTGGGTCGCTCTCTGGCGGCCCATCGCATCCTGTGCGTCTCGTTAGCCTGTCGTTCCGGCGGGATAACCCGCCAACTGGACGTATGTTGCAACAGGCGGGCATAGAAATCTGTGGCTCCGATCACACCTGACTGTGATCGCGGTCATCCCGACCAGTTACGTCAGACTACTTCCACATCTCGAGGCTCATGCGTTTGGGGATGCATTTGGAGAGCGGCGACAGGCTATGTTCTTTGCCCTGTTGAAATCGTGTAAAAGCCTACGGGATTTACCCTAGTTTCATCGCCTGCGTCGGTTAGCTATATTCGACTGGTCGCTTCGCTCGAATACCCGCTCTTGTTCGCACCTCAGTTTTTGGAGCTAATCATGGCCTTCCCCACGCCAGCCGCGTACGGTATTTATTCTCCCACTGCCGCCCTCAACGACGTGGTTCATACGCTGAATCACGCGGGGTTCGTAAAGGAAGATATTTGCATGATGCTCTCACCGACCCATCCCATTGCCGGGTCGGTACGTGAAGCGGGATTGAACCAGTCTGACAGCCGCTCTGACTCAGTGGCGGCGCAGCTTATCGGGTGGCTCTCCGAATTCGGCGCTGTGATGATTCCCACGGTAGGATTCTTCATCCGTTCCCAAGTTTTTTTTCATGCCTTGTTGTCGTCCGAGGATGCTCCGGGATTGTGCGACCACAACACTCCTCTCGAGGGCCTTGGGTTCAATGCCAATGATGCCTTTCGCTTCGAAGAGCAGCTTCGGCGGGCGGGAGCTCTCATCTACGTGTCTTGCCCGGAAGGCGCCAAGAGTGACCGGGCGATGGAATTGCTGCGCCGCACCGGCGCGCGCGAAGCCGCAACCCTGGAAGCCGGAGCCTTGCAGCGTGTGCCCCTCGATGCCGCAACTCTGAAAGCTTCGCCGGCAATTTTCCGACCGGAAGCGCAAGCCGCGGCTGCTCAACCCTGCGCACTTATTTTGAGTTGACTGAATGGCCGGAACTGGCTGCGCTTGAAGCGCGGGCTTGGGTGCCGTTCAAGCTATTTGGTAGATGTGGATTTCTCGGAGGGACTTTCCTGCGCATTCTCCAGGTCGCGCTTCTTGCCGTAGCGGAAGGCGAATCCCATGCCCGCGACCATAATCCCCAAAGGCGGGAACAACAAAACAAAAATCGCGCGGTTCAAAGTTTTCTGTGCCTGTTTCGGCGTAGCTCTCGCCGTGGCATAGCACATGGCGCAGCCTTGGGCAAACGCTGGGGCTGTCCAAAGCCCGCACACAAGCAGCGCTGTCGCCAAACGCCGTTTTGCACCACTCAAAAGCATCTTCACTGCACTCCTAGCCGTAGAATCCGGTCGGCATCGCGGAAAAAGAAAAGATACATAATGCAAAATAACCCTACAACGGAAAGCATAAGCACCCAACGCATGATCGGGGTTTCAAACTTCAAGTGCATGAAGTAGGCAATGATGAGCGCCGACTTGACAACCGACAGCGCCAGCAAAACCTGTAGCATAACCACGGGCTGAAAAACCTGGCGATAGGCCAATATTACTTCAACCGCCGTCAAAACCAGCAGCCCGCCCCACACCCAGAGGTAAGTTATTTTGTGATCTTCATGCGCTCCAACCGCCACGTCATGCATAGTGCACCTCGAGAGCCGATGATTCAATTCTGGTTGCTAATTTCTTGAGTGCTGATTACCCCGCCGTTAGATCTTTGTCGACATTAAATACACCAGCGGGAAAATGAACATCCACACCAGATCCACAAAATGCCAATACAGTCCCGCCACTTCCACGTCGTGCGCATCATAATTTTTCGGCTTTAGAAACAGAATCACCGCCGACACGATCAACCCAACTCCCAGCACTTGAATTCCGTAATGAAAAACGTTATTGGCCGGGATTAGAAAGTATCCCCCGATCCAAAGCACCGCCAGTACCGGCAGGAACCACTTGCGCAATGCCACCACGCCGAGATAAATCACGCCAATCGTCACGTGCAACATGTGCATTCCCGTCAGCGTGAAAAATGTTCCCCCAAATTGCGGCACGGTCGGAGCCCATGGATTGGCAAACGGCGTCATGCCCTTATCGATTAAATGGCTCCATTCGATGCCATGCAGCACGGCGAATGCGGTGCCAAATGCCATCGTCGCGAGCAGCCAGTTGCGCACCCAGGGCTTGTCGCCGCGCTGCGCCGCAAACACAGCCAGCACCATGGTCAGCGAACTCGAGAGCAGGCACGCCGTCATGATCGTGGCGTTCGCAATGCTTTCTTTGCCAAACGGGGTCGGCCACGCCGGGTTGGAAATCCGGTTGTAGCTGAAGGCAAACAACAGCGCGCCAAAAGTTAGCGAATCCGAGGCCAGAAACAGCCACATGCCAACTTTTTTCGAATACGCCCCAAACAGCGGAGCCTCGTATTCTCCAGGCAACCCATGCTGCACCGTTCCGGCAGCGACCGTGCTTTCAGGCATCGAGCCGTGCGCAATTGTGGCATCAGCCATTCTCCAAGTTCCCCCTTCTGTTATCGAGCGAACCCTAACAGCGCAAAAACATAAAGCCAAAGTACTGCCATGAAATGCCAGTACCAGGCAGTAATGTCCACCATGATGCGCCGCGCTTCAATCGGCTTGCGGGAGCGCCACGCCAATGTCGCCCAGAGCAGCGCGATCATGCCACCAGCAAGATGGACGGCATGCGTCGCCGTCAGCAAATAAACGAACGAACTGCTGGGATTCGTATCCACATAAAATCCCCGCCGATGCAACTCTCCCCACGCCAAAAACTGTCCCGCGAAAAATCCGAAGCCCAGCACCGCGGTGACCCACAGCCAGGGAAAGCTTTTTTCGTTTCCCAGCGACACGCCGGGAATCGACTTGACCGGCGCCAGCGCAGCCTGCCGCGTAATATCGCGCCGCGCTCCCTCCATCGTCACACTACTCAGCAAAAGCAGCACAGTATTGACCGCCAGCAGCAGCCAGGGCAACTGCACCTGACCCCAGTCCTTGACGTAGGTATTCGAAGCGCCGTCAAAAGTCGGCAAACCCTGCCGCACAATGTAGGCGCTGGTGAGCGCAATAAAAACCATGCTCACGGTTGCGATCGCGCAGGCCAGCCCCAAACGCGCGCGCCGCAACCGCGCTCCATAGTTAGGGCCGCCGTTGCTCGACCCATCGCCTCCTCCGCCCGCAGGCGGAATCGGCGGTCCGCCCCCACCACGTCCTAATTCGCCAACCGGAGTGCTCGGAGTAAAAGTCGCCATGTAAATTATTCTAGCCGTTCTACCCCGCGTGGCCCGTGTTCTCTGAGTTAAAGATTTCGACGTGGCCTCTCAATGTGCCACAACACTTACTGGATCGGTCTGCATCACAAAATCCTTCGGCGCCCCCGGCACTCCATATTCATACGGCCCGTGATAAACCACCGGCGTCACGCCGGCAAAATTATCGTGCGGCGGAGGAGTCGCCGTCGTCCATTCCAGCGTCGTCGCCTCCCACGGATTGTCGCTTGCCTTCGGTCCCTTCAAGATGCTCCAGATCAGATTGACCATGAAGATCACCTGCGCGCTGATCGTGATAATCGCCGCATAAGTCATGAACTGGTGCAACGGAATCAGATGGGACAGATACTTCACTTCTCGGTAATCCGAATACCGTCTCGTCCCGCCGGCCATTCCCATGTAATGCATGGGCATGAAGATCGCGTACGTTCCCGCCAGCGTGAGAAAGAAGTGAACTCGTCCCCAGGTCTCGTTCATCATCCGCCCGAACATCTTTGGCACCCAGTAGTAAGTCGCGGCAAACATGCCAAAAATCGCCGCCACGCCCATAATCAAATGGAAATGCCCGACTACGAAATAAGTGTCATGCAACTGAATATCCAGCACCGGCTGCGCCAGAAACGGCCCGCTCAATCCACCGGAAACAAACAATGAGACGAATCCGATCGCATAAAGCATCGGCGTCTGAAAACGAATCCGCGCCTTATACATCGTCCCCAGCCAGTTGAATGTCTTGATGGCCGAAGGCACGCCAATGCACATCGTCAGGATCGAAAAGGCGAAGGCCGAATACGGGCTCATGCCGCTCATGAACATGTGATGGCCCCACACCATGAAGCCCAGAAAACCAATCGCCATCATGGCGTAGACCATTGCCTTGTAGCCAAAAATCGGCTTGCGCGAGAAAGTCGAAAGAACCTGCGAGGCCACGCCCATGCCCGGCAGGATCGCGATATAAACTTCCGGATGCCCAAAGAACCAGAACAAATGCTGCCACAGCAAAGGCGATCCGCCCCGGTGCCCCATGATCTGCCCGTTCACCACCACCAGCGGCACATAAAAGCTGGTTCCCAGGTTGCGATCCATCAGCAATAAAATGCCAGCCGAAAGCAGCACGCCGAATGCGAGCAGGCCGAGGATCGCGGTGATGAACCATGACCAGCAGGTCAAGGGCATCCGCATCAACGTCATCCCTTTGGCGCGCAAATCGAGCGTCGTCGTAATAAAGTTCAGCGCCCCCATCAGCGATGCGATGCAGAAAATCGCGATGCTAGTAATCCACAAGTCAGCGCCCAGTCCTTCGCCCGGCCCCGCCGATTGCACCGCGCTCAGCGGCGGATATCCCGTCCACCCATGCAATGGCGCGCCTCCGGTCACGAAGAAGGCTGCCAGCATTACCATAAAGGCAACAAAGGTTGTCCAGAACGACAACATATTCAAGACCGGAAACGCCATATCCGGCGCTCCGATCTGGATGGGGAGAAAATAATTACCAAACCCTCCCTGTGGCGCCGTCGTCAGCACAAAAAAAACCATGATCGTGCCGTGCATGGTCAGCAGGCTTAGATAGGTTTCAGGCTTAATCTCGCCGATGAGCGGAATCGCCGCCGAGGGCCACAGCAGGTGAATGCGCATGAGCAGCGAAAGAAACATCCCCACCCACACCGCCGTCAGCGCCAAAAAGAAATACTGAATTCCGATGACTTTGTGATCGAGGCTGAAAATATATTTCCGGATGAATCCCTGAGGAGCATGCCCGTGAGAGCTTTCCATGGCGACCATTACTGTTTCTCCGCCTCCCGTGCCGCCAGCCACTTATCGAAATCTTCCTGGCTGACGACGTGTACCACGCCGTGCATCTTATAGTGACCCAGGCCACAAAGTTCGGCGCAGGCAATCTCGTAATCGCCGATCACCGTGGGCTTGATGTGCATGTGAATGTTGAGCCCCGGTACCGCATCCTGCTTGAAGCGCAGCGACGGCACAAAGAAGCTGTGAATCACATCCACCGAGCGCAAGCTCAAATCTACTTCGCGGTTCACCGGCAAGTACATCGTTCCCGTCACCACGTCATCCTTCGCCGCCGGATCTGACGTGTTGAGCCCCACCGCCGCTTCGCCCCCGGCCGATGGATCCATCAGCTTGGGGCTCGTTGCCCCATACTTCCCATCCGGACCCGGATAGCGGAAATACCAGGCGAACTGCATGCCTGTGACTTCCACCGGAACCGATCCCGCTTCGGCCGGATCAAAGCGCTGGCTGGCCCACACCGGGCCGCCCATCAGATTCAGTCCGACAAACAGAATGGTGGTGAGCACAGTCCAGATAATTTCCAGCCGGGTATTGCCGTGCGAATATTTCACCGGCGGGGCGGAAGGACGGTCGCGGTATCTCCAGGCAAAGTAGCCCAACGAAAGTTGCGCGGCCAGGAAAACCACGCCCATGATCAAAAAGGTGAGAGTGAACTGGCGATCGATGAATCCGGTGACCGCAGCGGCGCCGGCCGGCAACCACCACGTCTTGGCGACAAAAAAATACGTGCTGATTAAGGTAATCAGCCAGATCAAAACCATTAGCGCGAGGCCCATTTCACAGCCCTCCTGGGCGCGAAAGCATTTCCCCACGGCGGATGCCGCGCTTCACGGCGCGAGCAACAGTCGGCGGCGAGTGTACCACAGCTCTGCGCATCGAAGGCAAGAAAGAAATGCGCCACGGATCTTACGGATTACAAGGATTAAAACCTTAAGCAGCTAGACTTAAGAAAAATAATGCGAGCGACACGCTGCGCCCTGAGCGGCTTTTTCAAGTTAAGCCTTTATCTTCAGTCCTTATCTTCAAATCCGTGAAAATCCGTGAGATCCGTGGCGGGTTTATTTGTCCGACCACACCGGCACTCTTCCCGGCGTCCACGGTGCGCCCGCCGCTTCCATATCTTTTTCCAATTTGCTTAAGTCAGATTCCACCAGGACATGCAGCTTCGCCAATTGATCCGCGAACTCCGCCGCGGCAACGTCGTAATCTTCAATGTGCGTCTGTGTCGGCGCGGACAGAGAAAACCGCTCGCCTTCCATAATGGCGCTGACGCGGTCGTCGATCGAGGAAGGTGCCGGCTGGTTTAGCTTCTGCAGCACTCTGTCGCCAGTTAAAGCCCGCTGAATCTTGCGATCCTGCTGCTCAATAGAATCGGCTACGGCGGCCAGTTTGTTCTCCACAGCGGGCACATCGCGCAGCGCCTCACGAATTTGTTTTAGCCGCAACTGCACATCATCCGCCGAATGCTCCGCGCCCCACACGGCCCGATAGAGCCGCGCCACTTTGCGGCGGAATTCTTCCTGCGCCGCGCGGTCACTTGCATTCATTGCCGATGCTCCCTCTGGCTCAACCTTGAACGACTGTACCTTTCCGAGTTCCGTCTCCGCGCCATCGACTTTCTCGAACATTCGCACCGAATAATTCCCCGGCAGCACCAGCGGCCCCATCGACGCTGCCGGCGCAAAATCTTCTTCTTCGTCCTCGTGATGCTGGCGTAAGGTAGAAGGCGAATACCGCAAATCCCACGCCACGCGCTGGAACCCGCTGTCGACACTTCCTTCCACGCGGCGAATGGGCGCGCCGGTTTCGTCACAAACCAAGAAATACAATTCCGGTTTCGGCTCGTCCGCTTCCGCCCGCAACTCATCCACAGTCGGATAAGGCAGCGTCTGACCCTTCTTCGCCGCTTCCTTTTCCGCGTCCTGCCGCTGCTCCTTTTTGGTTTTGATTTTGTCTTTCAAATATGCGGTGACAACCGCGCCATACGGCGGATTGTCAGCCGTATAAAACGCCTCGCCCTGAAATCCTTTTTTAGGCTCGCCCAGCGGATGCCGCTCAATATAGAGCAACGAATCCTTCATCGGCAGCAACATCGCCGACTGTTCTAGCGCCTGCGCGTTCATCTCCCGCAACGGAGCGATGTTGTCGAGCACATAGAATCCACGGCCAAATGTAGCCATCACCAGATCGTTTTCCCGTTTCTGAATAACCATATCTCGCACTGCAATCGTCGGCAGCCCGCCCTTCAGCCGCACCCAATGCGCTCCGCCGTCCACCGTAAAAAATGCTCCAAACTCCGTCCCCGCGAAAAGAAGATTTGCATTTACCGGATCTTCCGCAAACGCCAGCACTGTCCCGTTCGTCGGTAAATCGCCCGCAATCGAAATCCAAGTCTTGCCTGCGTCAGCCGATTTCAACAAGTACGGCTTGAAATCTTCATTCTTGTGATTGTCAAAGGCGGCGTACACCGTATTCTCGTCATGCTGCGAAGCCGCCAACCGGCTCACATAAGTCATCTCAGGCACGCCGGGAAATTGTTCGTACTTTGTCCAAGTCTGCCCGCCATCCCCCGTCACCTGGATCAAGCCATCATCGGTGCCCACATAAATCAGTCCTTCTTTCTTGGGAGACTCAGACAGCGCAACAATGTTTCCGTAAAACGAAGTCGATTGATTTTTCGCAACCGCATCCGGACCCCAAACCTTGCCCATCACCGGCAACTTGTTGCGATCAATCTGCCGCGTTAAATCTCCGCTGATCGCCTTCCACGTATCGCCGCGGTCATCGCTGCGGAACAATTTGTTCGCGGCAAAGTACAACCGCGTATGCGAATGCGGGCTGATAATTAGCGGGGAATCCCAATTCCACCGCAGCGGAGGCTCGCCCTTGCCCTCCAGCGGTTGCAACACCAACTCCTGCCCCGTTGCCTTGTCATATCGCACCAGCACGCCATATTGGGATTCCGAATACACCGTGTTCGCATCCACCGGATCTACCTGCGAATGGAATCCATCTCCGCCCGTGGTCACATACCAATCTGAATTCATAATGCCGTTCACATTCCGCGTACGTTCTGGCCCGCACCAGGAAAAATTATCCTGCGTCCCTCCGCAAACGTTGTAGAAGGGAAGCGCATTGTCCACCGCCACGTCGTAAAACTGCACCGTCGGCAGATTCGCCTTGAACTCCCAGTTCTTCGCGTCGTCCCACGTCTCATACATGCCGCCATCGGAGCCGAGCAGCCAATGCTTCGTGTTATCCGGATCGATCCAGATCGCGTGATTATCTCCGTGATGATTCTCTTCACTGACATGGTGCAGCGTCTTGCCGCCGTCCAGCGATTCCCGCAACTCGACATTCATTACAAAAATGCGGTCCACATTCTTGGGATCAGCCACAACGCGCGCATAATACATCGCGCCCAAATCGAAATCGTTGCGCTTCTCCCAAGTCGCGCCTTTGTCTTCCGAGCGAAAAATTCCCCCTTTGCCGTCCGCCGCCTCAATCGTCGCGTAAACCACATTCGGATCGGCTGGAGAAACCGCCAGCCCAATCCTTCCCATATCCACCGAGGGCAATCCCGATTTCAACTTATTCCACGTCGCTCCCGCGTCCGTCGATTTATAAATCGCACTCTCCGGACCGCCATCGATCAGCGTATAAACATGCCGCCGCCGCTGATACGCCGCCGCATAAACAATGTCGGGATTCGCCGGATCGAACTGCACATCGACAACGCCCGTGTTTTCGCTGATGGTCAGCACTGCCTTCCAGGTCTTTCCTCCATCCACCGACTTATAGAGTCCGCGATCTCCGCCCGGGCCCCACAGCGGGCCCTCCGCCGCAACATAAATCACCTTCGAATCTTTCGGATCGACCACGACCCGCCCAATGTGCTCCGACTTCTTCAGCCCCAGGTTCTGCCAATTCTTTCCGCCATCATCCGACCGGTAAATGCCGTCGCCGTAATCCACGCTGCGCTGCGAGTTGCTCTCGCCCGTTCCCACCCACACCACCGATGCATCATTGGGATCGAGCGCAACCCAGCCAATCGAAAACGATCCCTGATCGTCAAACACTGGAGTCCATGTTGTCCCATCGTTCACCGTCTTCCACACTCCGCCCGAAGCCACGCCCACGTAATACTCAAACTTGTTCTTGGGATTCACCGCAATCGACATCACCCGGCCCGAAGCCACCGCCGGCCCAATTGAACGAAACTTCAAGCCGGAGAAGGTGTCGGCCGTCATTCCGCCCTTCTTCTCTTCCGCAGGCGCAGCCGCCTTTTCCTCCTTCTTCTGATCTTTCCTGGATTTGCCCTTAGGCGAAGATTCCGGAACCGCCTGCGGTTTCTTGTCCGCATCTTTATCTTGAGCCGATGCGTTGAAGTGGGACAAAGCGAAGAGCACGGCGGCGACGAGAGCAACAAATCGCAATTTGTTCAAGGAGAGTCTCCGAAACCAAGAAATCCAAAACTGATATGTATATCAGGAATCAGAGTTGCGGACAGAAACTGAGCGTAATTTCTCGGCGGTCTCCGCGATCTCGGCGATTAAAACTCTTGCCGCCAGCGCTCAATCACTGCCCGTCCCAAGGTAAAATCCCTCATGCCCGGTAAAGCCCACGGCCACGAAACTCCCGACCACAAGCCAGCCAAGAACCACTGCTTCGTCTGCGGGCCCGATAACCCCGACGGCATGCACCTGCAATTCACCCTCGACGAAGAACGCAACACTTTCGTCTGTCACTTCAACCTCGATGCCCGCTACACCGGCCCTCCCGGCCATTGCCACGGAGGCATTATCGCCAGCATTCTCGACGACGCCATGGGCAAGGTGAACAAGCTGCGCCAGGTTGTCGCGCTCACCAAGGAAATGACGGTCGAATATCTCCAGCCCGTCCCGCTGCATCAACCTCTGCGCGTCGAAGGCCACGAAGTCGAAGTTCATGGTCGCCGCCACATCAACGCCGCCGAAATTCTGAACGAACAAAACGAAGTCCTGGCCCGCAGCCGCGGCACCTTCGTCGCCATCGACCCGGAAAAAATGTTCGGAAAATTCGTGGAAAGGGGCGACAGATAATAGCCCAAGATGAAATCCTTGGGTAAGCTGCGGAGAAGGGGACCGATTGTCCCAGGAGACGACTGGCTTCACATGCGGTAAAACGGTGACCTACGTTGTAATATAGATATTTCGAGGCGTTCCGACGCCCATCCTTCGCGCTAGCGAAAAGGTATCCAAAGGTCTTAACTCATGTCCCAGAACAATGGCAACACCAACAGCCTCCGCCTCAAAACCGGCCTCGCCGAGATGCTCAAGGGCGGGGTAATTATGGATGTGACGAATGCTGAGCAGGCCAGCATTGCCGAGCAGGCGGGAGCCGTTGCCGTCATGGCGCTGGAGCGCGTGCCCGCGCAGATTCGCGCTGAAGGCGGCGTTGCGCGTATGGCTTCGCCTAAAAAGATTCGCGAGATTATGGCTGCGGTCTCTATCCCTGTGATGGCCAAGTGCCGCATCGGACATTTTGCCGAAGCGCAAATTCTGCAAGAACTCGGCGTCGACTACATCGACGAATCCGAAGTCCTCACTCCCGCCGACGAAGCGCACCATGTCGACAAGCACGCCTTCAAAGTTCCGTTCGTCTGCGGCGCACGCAATCTTGGCGAAGCCTTGCGCCGCATCGCCGAAGGCGCAGCCATGATCCGCACCAAGGGCGAAGCCGGCACCGGAGACGTAGTCCACGCCGTCAAGCACATCCGCCAAATCGTTCAGGAAATGCGCATCCTCACCGTCCTCGGCGAAGAAGAACTCTACGCCAAAGCCAAAGAACACGGCGCGCCTTACGAACTGATCAAGATGGTCGCGAAAGAAGGGAAGCTTCCGGTGCCGAATTTCTCTGCGGGAGGAATCGCCACCCCAGCCGATGCGTCGCTCGTGATGCAGCTAGGAGCCGAAGCCGTATTCGTTGGCAGCGGCATCTTCATGCAAGACTCCCACACCTTCGCCGACCCTGCCGAAGCCGCCAAGCGCGCAAAAGCCATAGTCCAAGCCGCCACGCACTACCAGGACCCGAAAGTGTTGCTGGAAGTCAGCGAAGATTTGGTGGGAGCGATGAAGGGATTGGCTGTCGCGGGGCTGGATGAAGCGCAGATGCTGCAAACCAGGGGATGGTAGTTTCGAAGACCGCGGTCGAGCTCCCTGCATCACCCAAGAATGCGTCCTCCCGAAGCCCCGCGCTTTCACCAGCGGGGCGAGGGATCTCGCGCGCATCAGTGTGTCACTCCGCGCAAGATCCCTCTCTTCGCCTGAAAAACGGCTCTGCTCGGGATGACGCAACCGAAAATGTTGTCACGGTTCAAAATCCACTGAACCGGCTCGCGGAGTTTCCGGGGCCGTCGTTCTTTCACGGAAGGCAAGCCGCCCACTCTTAGCACCCAGTTGCGCACAGTTTCCTTTCCTATATAATCTTGGCGCTTAACACAACCACCGGTCTTTCGTCGAAGGGAGACACCATGCCCGTCAAGCAAGGGGACCTCGGCCTGCTGCAACATCCCGCGTCGCGCGAACTTCTCGCATCGAAAATTCCCGCCCGCCTGGCTTATATTGCAACCGACGGGACGCCGCGGGTGGTTCCCATCTGGTTTCACTGGAACGAAAAGGAATTTGTGATCGGCACGCCGCCGAAAGCGCCGAAACTCAAAGCTCTCGCCAAGAATCCGAAGGTTGCACTCACCATCGACGACGATACTTTTCCTCACAAGGTGTTGCTGGTTCGCGGCACGGCGCGTTTGGAGTCGGTCAACGGAGTCGCACCCGAATATGCTCTAGCCGCCGACCGCTACTTCGGACCCGAACAAGGCAAAGCCTGGGTCGCACAAATGGAGCAGATGAGTTCCTCCATGGTGCGCATTACCATCACGCCTGATTGGGTCGGCCTGCTCGATTTCCAGACGCGCTTTCCCAGCGCGCTTCCGCTGTAATGCTGGCAATTTTGACAAGCAACTAGCAGAAATGAGACTGACCCTGTGCGATGAGACAGTGGGCAGGCGGCCCGCCCTAAACCATCTTTACTCTTGCCCTCCGCTGCGCTAGCTCTTGTCAGAACATCAAGAGACCGGACCCATTTGCACCCGCTCATCCCACTTCGCAACGTTCAAGCATTTCACTGTCGGCGACAAGTGAACATTCGTGATGATCCCTCCATGTCTCGCAATCCGGCGACACATGGGCACCCGGCGGCCATGGGAGTGCACCTCGGCGGCTAAAGCCGCAACCCTGTGGCAACTTTATCGCAGCGCCAGAGGCACTGCGCCACCCAAAAGCAGAAAATGTACTGCCTCCAGCCAATTTGGGACCGCGCTACAATAGCCGATGGGAAATTGCAGGCTGGTGATGCAGTTAGGCACCGAAGCTGTCTTCGTCGGCAGCGGCATCTTCATGCAAGATTCCCACACCTTCGCCGACCCCGCCGAAGCCGCCAAGCGCGCGAAAGCCATAGTCCAAGCCGCCACGCACTCCCAGGACCCGAAAGTGTTGCTGAAAGTCAGCGAGGATTTGGTGGGTGCAATGAAGGGCTTGGCCGTGGCCGGGATGGATGAGGGGCAGATGTTACAGACGCGCGGGTGGTAGAACTCTCTCTGCTGCGAAGCGATTAAGCGTGACGATTAGGCGCGGCGATCTGTATGTTGCACTGCTTTTGGGTGGCGCAGCGCTTCCAGCGCTGCGATTCAAGCGCTCATACAATTATCCGGCTCTAGCCGTTGCGGTGCGTTGTCTAACTCAAGCCCCGGTTCGGCGGAACTGTGTGCGTTTCCCCCTGGGATCCCGCAAGGCTCCGCTTCACCGGTGGCCCAGGTCTGGGGTGACTAGGCGCGTGTGTCGCAAGAGCGGCGAGAGATAAGTCATTCCCAACACTACCAGACTAATCAGCCCAGCCGGCTGCTACTTACGGCCTCTGTTGAATTGGAATGTGTTGCGGCGCCGGAATGATCGGACAACTAGTGGAACTCACGGTGCCCGAGAAAGTGACCCTGCCGATTCCGTCGACTTTGAACAAGCCCCTTCCCACCAGGGAGAAAACCGAAGCGTCAATGTCCGACACCATTCCTCCATGTTGTGGGCTCACGGCGAGCGAGATCTGCCCCACCGACCTGTTCACATAGGTGCCGTCGGGGGGCATCTCTCCACTCTGCGGAGGGGCGCAAACCGGCGTCATTTGAGGCTCCGGCGGCGACGCGTGGTGGGTAAGATCGGCGGCGATAACGGCTGAAGAACCTTTTTCCGCCTTGGCTGCGATCACATAACCGCTTCTGGGGGCCAATCCGGTGAACGTTTTATTCTGGGTATCGTTAGCTTTCTCGCACCCATGCCACCAGATTGCGGCCTTTTGGAGTTGGTCCTGGCTCACGCTGGCTGCAAGATTCGAGATCGCCGTGTTACATGACGCCTGGTCCGGCGAACTGCACGCGGTGATCACCGGCTGCAGATTGACGCCCGGATTTTGTGTAACAAAACTCTGCACATCGATCAGGGCCACCAAGGCCAGGTCGCCGGAGTTGGTTGAAGTGGTTAGCGCGATGTCGATCGAAGTCTCGTTGCTAGGCAGCAGCACCAATTGCCCACTGGTCTGATCGGCCCCGGCCACAATTGTAAGAACCTGCAGCCACTGGCTGGCATCCCAAGTCTCCTGACCGCAAACCGTTGCCTGCCAGTTTCGCTTGCACACTGGATTGTTATCGATGCAGTAGCCAAGAGTGGAGGCGAACAGCGCGCTAAAACCGGCTATGGAAATGAGAATCCGCCGTTGCATGATCATCGCCGCTCCCTTCTCGGTTGTCCGTTGTGATCTGGTGCGCACACCTGAACACTGCTGCCGCTCTTGCATCCGCCGCAGCTCGCAATGGGCAACATCACCAGCAAGCTAGTAACCGCCGCCACAAAGAAGACAATCTTTCTCATCCTTCACCTCGCCTCTTGCAGATAGTGAGGTGCAGTCCGCTTTCGTTTCGCCACATCGTCATTTATTTCGGAATTTATTTTCCAAAAGGTACCCAGCTCGGGCCGACCTCGCGGGCGATTCCAGAATCGACGCAATCTCTTTGCCGTGTCTGTGGTGTGGTGGAGTAACTTTTCTTCCGCTAGCTTTTCGAAAGGATCGCTAAGATCAGCGGGCTACACGACCTGCAGCCCAAAGCTTCGCACAAGCGTTACCTAGCGGGTGGTCCAGGTCTCGATCCACCCTTATATTTCGTGATAGCCCCTCCCCTGTCTCGCAAAAACGGCAAGACATGGGGCACCCCGGCTCTGCAAAAAGCTGCATCTTGACGCGTCCGACCAAACAGATCAAAATCGCTACTCTTCATTGAGGGATAGTTATGCCGCGTGTCGCGATGTTCGTCTTTGCCGCTCTCGCAGTCGTAGTTTCGCAAGGTTCCGTCATCAAGGTGCCTCAGGACCAACCGACCATTCAGGCAGCCATTAATGTTGCGGCGACTGGCGATGCGATCCTTGTCGCTCCGGGCATGATCTCGAGAATATTAACTTCATGGGCACAGCGATCACGGTCACAAGCAGCGGCGGCCCGAAAGTGACGACTATTGACGGCAATGGCGGGTGGCCCAAGTCTCGATCCCCGCATCATATTTCGTAATGACCCCTCCCATGTCTCGCAACCCGCGCAAGACACGGGGAACCCGGCTATTGATTGGGACCTAACCCCGCCCCAATTTCTGGCCTTCACCCGGATGCTGTCCCGCCTTCTGCGACGTTAACAAAATGCAGAGCACCATAAAAACCGCGATTGCTAGCGACGAAGTGATACGGCTGAGATTCAAACCGCCATCCGCCACGGGCTTGGTGAGCGTGTCGCCCAGGGTTGCGCCCAGCGGGCGGGTCAGAATGAACGCGGTCCAGATGAAACTGAGTCCGGATTCCAGACCCGACCGACGACCGACGACCGACGATTAAAACAAACAATTGCCCATTTCGTTTGGGGAGAAAACACAGAGATAATCTCCCCAAGTAACTTGACTTCGGAGTCCCAATTCCCAATACTGAAGCTGGACAGAGTGCCGTACACCACGTTTTCTTGAATGGCTCCGGATGCCCGGAGCCATTTCTACTTCTTCGGCTTATTGTTGCCGCCTACCCGACCCTTCGCGCCTTTCGGGGGGTGGGGTTATTCGAATGCCCAAAGTGTTGGCTTTTTAGCCCGGTGCCCCAGTCCGGGATGTTATACAAAATGAAGGGCCAGTGGCCATGTCTCGACCCCACGCCCGGTTTGATGGTGGCCCTTCCCATGCCTCGCAAGGTCGTCAAGGCCCTTCGGGGAGCTCAGGGCAGGCTATGGGGCACACCGGCTGAGGTAGGAGGCCGGTCCAAAATCTTGTCAAGACCCCTTACGCTATGCTTTTTGGGGTAAGTAGTTGATTTGAGGGGAGAAGAAAAATCTGGGAAAATGTCCAGATCGCCCTGGGCGATTTGATATACTGGACATATAGAGCAAAATAACAAGCGCGGCCTGCGGGCCGCGTTTTTGTTTTGGCAAAAGGAGATATGGCGCAGCCAGAAGCTGCGTCTTTTTTTATGCCTGAAGAGTTTGATGCAGAGTTTGGTAGTTAGACGGAGGAGCCGGAGCGGATTGAGATTCATGCGGTGGATATGCCGGAGAGGAAGGCGCTAGGAGAAGCGGTGGAGGCCGCGTTTCTGGCGAAAGCGACGATACTCGGCTTTCCTTATTGAAGCCGTGGGGAGACAGCCGGCCTTATGACTTTGCGGTGGAAAGCGGCCGCCGGCTGTGGCGGGTGCAAGTGAAGCTCGCGACAGGCCACCGAGGCACAAGATGCTTCGCAAGGGGCGCGGGCAGCGGGCCGCTCTACACGCTGGATGATCTCGACTTTCTGGCGGCGTATGTGATGAAAAAGAACCTGTGGTATGTGGTTCCGGCGGATGTGTTTGTTCCGCGGGCAACGGTCCACTTTAATTACGGGCCGAAGAGTCAGTCGATGTTCGAACAATATCGGGAGGCATGGTGCCTATTGGTATGTTCGCAGAAGGCGCGGGGCAAGAACGGCATTCCGAAGCGATGCCGGTGAGGTGCGTGGTGTGTCCGAAGAAGTGAAGGAGACCGGGTCCGCGCTTTCACATTGCGATTCAGGCGCTCGTGATGGGTTCTCCGGCGAGATAGTAATCCATTGGGCTGTTGGCGGGCGGTTGGTGGCCGAGCATGCGAATCATGCCGATGACTTGCCCACGATGCATGGTGGAATGTTCGAGGACATGGCGCAGGATTTTCCAGCGGGGAAGGTGCCGCTCCACTCCACCGGGAAGATACAGCAGCAGATCAACTTCCATGCTGCGCTCTGGTGATTCGCCGAGCCAACGATCGAAGCCGCGCCAGAGTTGCGGCCAGTCTCGCACAAGCGATTCCAGCGAGTATTCCGGCCCCGGCCCCTGAGGTAGACGCCAGCTTCCCAGGTCTGGTGTCGTGCTCAAGCAGTCCAGCCAGACTCTTTCGGCGTCGTAGATATGGCTGAGAGTGGAGAGAATGCTGGTGTGCGAAATGCGCACATCGCGCTTCAGTTCTTCCGCGGTGAGGGCGGCGCAGCAGTCAAGCAGGTTCCGATTCGCCCACGCCGAGAGGCGGACATCGGTGAGGAGCAACTCTTTACCCAGGGACACGCAAAAAGTATATACGCGGTAAGTACGGGCCGGAAACTTTTGCCGGGATTCGGGTTTTGAGCCGCGTGACCAATCGGATTACTTCTTCAGCCAGCCTTCCATCTCCATCCAATCGGCGAAGCGGTCGATCCAATGGTCGGTAGGGATGCCGTGGGGCCTCATGCCGAAGCCGTGGCCGCCTTTGGCGTAGAGGTGCATCTCCACCGATTTGTGAGCGGCCGTCCACTTCTCGTAGAGGCCAATGCTCACCGGCACGAGTCCGAAAGAATCGTCGGTCGCAGCCGTGATGAACATGGGCGGCGCGTCCGCGGGAACGGCGGCGTCTTTGAAATCTTCTCCGCCGGGGTAGATCGGGGCGACGAAAGCGGGACGGCCTTCGGGCGTGTAGTGAAAAGCAACGGAGGCGGTTACCGCCCCGCCAGCGGAAAATCCGATGATGCCGACGCGGTCGGGCGAAACTCCCCACTCCGCCGCGTGCTGCCGAACATAGACGACGGCCTCTAAGCCATCGGCGACGGCCAGGGGGACGATTTTGTCAGCCATCGCGTGAAACTTCTGCGGGTTGGCGACAATCGTCATGAATTCCTGGGTGGCATCGTCACCGGTATGAGAGATGCGGTACTTCAAGACAAATGCGGTCACACCTCTTGCAGCCATGAACTTCGCGACGTCGGTGCCCTCGCTGGTAATGGAGAGAGCCATGAAACCCCCGCCCGGACAGATGACCAATGCAGTGCCGTTTTTCGCTTCCGGAGCGGGCTTGAAAACCATCAGGCTGGGCTTGGTCACATTGGCGACGACTTCCGTATTCCAGAGTTTGGAGAAGTATTCTTTCTCTGGATAGTTCTCCGGTGTCGAGTTAGGACCTGTGATGGGGAGGGGGATGACCTGCTGAGCGGCGGCAAGGGTGGTCAGAAATACCAGTGCGCAGAGGGTTCGAAGGAAGAATGTTTTCATGGCCGCGTAGTTTAGCAGGCCTCCGGAAAAGTGGAGGACCGAGGTAACATTTTCTTAATTTTAGACGCAGGTTCTGAGCGGAAAGGCTGGCCGCGGATTGAATTTTGCGACATCGGCACCCGTCCAAAATGCTCGGCAAATGCATTTGACTGCGACCGTATTTTGGGGTAAAGTGTACGAGTTAGTAGTTCGTCCCCCACCCTAGTTTCGAACCCAAAGCAAGATTCCTCCAAGAGAGAAAACAATGAATAAGGTCGTAAACCGATCTGCGCTCATTTTGACCGTCCTGTTGTTTGCCACCACATTTTCCTACGCTTCCAGCGGCACTTCTGGGAATGCCGCTGCGGTTCCCGCAAGTTGCGTTGGCGGTTCGAGCCTCTCCGGTTGGTATGGCATGTTGGTGGGAGGGTCCTCCACTAGCGGGGGCGGGAAATATCTTTCAGGCGCTCTTTATTTCAATGGAGCGTGCGGCATCACCGCAAACAACGTAAGCGGCGGCTCGGGTTCGCAATATGTGACCACGAGTGCTACCGGCACGTATGGCCAGAACTCGGATGGAACGTTCACCCTTACACTGAACCTGGCTGGGCAGACGACCGCGCAGACTTACCTCATCGGCGTCAGCGAATCGGGAACCAAGGCGCGCGGCATTGAGTACGACAACACATCGGTCGCGAACATTACGTTGCAATCGCAATTTGCCGCTACAACTGGAGCCTATAGCACTGCCGGTCTTGCCGGAACTTATGCCGTCTCCTGCTCGGGAGTTGACCTTAACTATGTCACCTTCGACGGCAAAGGGAACATCAGCGGCGTGGATGACTACGCGCATGACGCAAGCGTTGGCAGCAATCCTTACACCGGAACCTACACGGTGAACACGGATGGAACCTTCTCCGGCAGTCTGGCTGGCGGTTACAGTGGATACACTCTTACCGGCGTGATCGACGACGGCGTCAACGAGATCGACTACACCTATAACGAGGGTGGGGGAAGCGCTGCGTGCACGGGCAGGCAATCCACCAGCACGGCTCTTTCGGGCTGGTACGGCATCCTCGTCGGTGGCCCCGCGGTCAACGGCACCGGCGGAAAATTCCTTTCCGGCTCGGTTTACTTTAACGGCGCGGGCAGCCTGAATGGCACAAACGTCAATGGTGGAATCAACGGAAGCGTGAGCGATAGTAGCGTCACCGGAACTTACGTTGTGAATAGCGACAACACGGTCACAATCACGATGAACCTGTCTGGCCAGACGACTCCGCAAACTTATGTGGTCGGTGTTGTCGACGCGGGTTCGGAAGCCGTCGGTATCGAGAACGATGGTACCGCAGATGCGACCATCGACATGCAGGCGCAGTTAGAGCCAACGACCCTGCCCTACAGTACGGCGAGCCTGAATGGAACTTATGCTGTGGCCTGCCATGGCGACGGAGTCGATCTTAATTATGTCAGCTTCGACGGCAACGGCAACCTCGCCGGCATCGATCCTTTCGCGGGCAACGGTACGCAGAGCAATAACCCGTACACAGGGACGTACACGGTGAACTCGGATGGCACGGTTCTGGGAACGCTGACCGGTAGCTACGCTGGCTACACTTTCGCCGGTGTTATCGACAATTGGACTTCCGAGATCGAATACAACTATGAGACTGTCAGCACTGGAGGATTCACCTCGTGCATGGGCGAATCCAGCTACGGACCGATCGGAACGGCTACAGTAGCCGCAACTCCAACCTTCAACCCTGCTCCTGGAACCTATAGCTCGGGTCAAACTGTGACCCTATCAGATACAACCTCCGGCGCGACAATCTATTACACCACTAACGGAGTGCCTCCAACTGTCGAGTCTCCTATATACACCAAAGGGTTGACTGTCAGCGCCAATACGACGATCCTCGCGATTGCGGTAGCCAGCGGGGACAACAACAGCGCAATCGGCGGCGGAGCATACTTCTTTGCACCGTCGCTCACGCAGACTGTTGCAACGCCAATGTTCAACCCTCTGCCGGGCACTTACAGTTCGACGCAAACGGTCATGTTGTCAGATACTACGCAGGGCGCATCCATTTATTACAGCGTCAATGGTGGAGCGTATACGTTGTACACTGGGGCCCTCACCGTCAGCGCCACCGAAACCATTTCTGCGCAAGCTGTCTTAAGCGGCTACAACAATAGTCCGCTGACTACCGGGACCTATACGATCTCGGCTAACCAGTCCGGATCGACGGTTAATCTGTCTCAATATTTCAACGTTTACGGCATTGCAACGGTTGGTACCAAAACGCAGAAAGGCGGCTTCGACAACGATGGCTATGCCTATAATTCCAGCCTGATCGGTACTTCTCTCAATTATCAGGGAGTGACTTTCCCCTTAGGCGCGGCGAACACTCCCGATGCGGTAGTCGCTCAGACTGTCTTTGTGACCCAAGGTGAGTACAGCCAACTCTATCTGCTGGGCGCGGCCGTGAATGGAGCGCAGACCAATCAGTACGTCATCGCCTACTACACGGACAAAAGCTTCACCGTTTTCACGCAGAACTTCAGTGATTGGGCGATCCCTGAAAATTACAGCGGCGAAAGCACAGTGCTGCAAATGGCGAACCGGGTCACTTCGACCGGTGGCACGCAAACTTTAAACGTCAACGTCTATGGTTACAGTTTCGCTCTGAACTCGAGCAAGACTCTGGCTGCCGTGGTGCTGCCTTTCAATCGCAACGTAGTGTTTCTCGCCATGGGCATGAACGCTACGGCTACGGCCACCGCTATCGTTCCTTACATTCAGGTGAATGGAGGAGCGTGGGCGCAGACTGCCACTGCAACTGTGGCTTCTGGTTCAGCGGTGAACCTTGGCCCGCAGCCCCTCACCGGCGGTTCCTGGAGTTGGACTGGCCCTAATGGCTACACTTCTACTTCGCGCCAGATCAACAATATTCCTCTCAGCACCGGCGTCAACACGTATGTGGCCACGTACACGAACTCCAGCGGGGCCAAGAGCACACAGACATTTACGATTACCGTGCAAGGCTACTTGATCGCCAACGGCACTTATCTGATCACCAGCGTGCACAGCGGTTTGGCTATCGACGATCCCGCTTTATCCACGAAGGCCGGCCAGGTCATGCAACAGTACACAGTGAATGGCGGCACCAATCAGCAATGGACTGTCAACAATTTAGGCAATAATGTAATCACGTTGACTAACGGAGCGAGTGGGCTGGTTCTTGAGGTCGCCGGAGCTTCCAAGTCCAACAGCGCGCTTGTCGATCAGTGGTATTATGTCGGCTTCCCGAACCAGCAATGGTATGTCACTGCTGTGAGCGGCGGGGTCTATGAACTGGTGAACGTGAACAGCGGGCTGGCTCTTGATGTTGACGGGGGCGGGACAACCGTTGGTGAGTTAATCGATCAGTACACTTACAAAGGCAATCCATGGCAGCAATGGGTATTTACCAGCAAGTAAGCAGAATCGTTGTCTGGGCTCTCGTAGCCTAAAAGTGCCGCATCCGAGCATATGCTCGGATGCGGCACGATCACTTCTTTGCGACCTGCCCCACTCGCGCCTGAACCAGTTTCCTCACCAGAGCGACGGGCAACGGCTTGTCGAGAGGAAATCGGATCGTTCCCTTGGACGTTGCGTAGACCTTAAGCTCATCCTTGAACGCCTCAATCACAGAAGCGGTGGGAAACAAGCTGCAATGGTCTGAGAATGCCGCAAACCACACCAGGATTCCTTTGTACCGGATCGCTGGGATTCCATAGCTGATGGTCTCCGCGGCCTCCGGCGGGATTACCGACTGAATCACCGCGCGCATCTTGTTCAAGTGGCTCCGCGCCGGTGCTGGCACGCGCTCAATGTAATCATCTACGCTCTTTGGAGGCACGCTGGGCTTTGTTCTCAGACTCTTCTTCTTGCGAATCATGTCGTCCATCGTACCCTTCCACGCGCCGTAATCAAAGCCTGGCGCTGCCGATTCGTCGCCGATAGTCGTTGGTCGCGGGTTTGGAGTTGGGCCGCGCTCATTCTCCCTTCGCGCCAATCCATTTAGAATCAAATCGGGTGAGAATAGAGAAATGTTCTCGCCGCCGCCAAGGACGAATGACTGACGACCGCCCCATCACCATCGGAGTTCTTGCTCTACAAGGCGATTTCGAAGCGCACCGCCGCCGGCTTAAAGAGCTGGGCGCAAAAGTTGTCCTCGTCAGAAAGCCCGCGCAACTTGACGAGATCGACGGCCTAATCATTCCCGGCGGAGAATCCGGCACATTTCTGAAACTGCTGGGGGAAGAAGGATTCGCCAAGCTTAAAGAATTCGCGCACGCCAAGCCCACGTTCGGAACCTGCGCCGGGGCAATCCTGTTGGCTACAGAAGTGGAAAATCCCAGGCAGGCAGGACTCGGTGCCATCGATATCGGCATCCGCCGCAATGCCTATGGACGCCAGATCGATAGCTCCATCCGCCAGGGCCAATTCATTCCCGGCACAGACGCAAGCTCAGCTTTGGAAATGGTATTCATCCGTGCGCCGAAAATCGAACGCGTCGGTCTAGGCGTCGAAGTCCTGGCTACGGAAGGCGACAAAAAGGAGCCGGTCGCCGTCCGGCAGGGAAGAGTTATGGCCGCCACTTTCCACCCAGAGCTCTCCGACGACACGCGTGTTCACGAAGCCTTCCTCGACCTGGTGAGAAATGGCTTTAAGCCGTAGGCGCGAGCGCGGGGAAATTTGCTTGACACTCTCATCGCGTAACGGTAGGGTTACGCGTTATGCGGAACCGTCCGGTTACACATTCTCCGGAAGCCACGTTCCAGGCGCTCGCTGATCCCATCCGCCGCGCCGTCCTCGATCTGCTGCGCCATGGCGGCCAGCCCGCGGGGCATATCGCCCAGGCCTTTCCCGTTTCCCGTCCCGCGATATCCAAACACCTTCGTCTGCTGCGTCGCGCTCACCTCGTGCAGGAGCATCGAGAAGGGCGCAATCGCGTCTATCATCTCAATCCCGAACCGTTGCGCGCGATCGATTCCTGGCTGGAACATTACCGCAACTTCTGGAGCGCCAACCTGGCCAGCCTCAAAGCGTTTGCCGAAGCCGAGCACGCAAAGGAGTCCCATCTTCCGCGCAAAGCAAAAGCAGTAAAGCCGTGACCTTGGATTATGAATCGAAGTAAAGCCGTGGACGTGCGGGAATGCAGCCGCTTGTTCAGCCAACCGGTTGGGTTTCTGCCTGTTCCATTTCTTCAATCACAGCATCGGCAAACTGCGACGTCCCCGCCGCACCGCCAACGTCGCGAGTAAGTTTTTCCGGATGACGATAGACTCGTTCCAAGGCATTGCGGATTTTTGTTGACGCGCCGTGCTCGCCCAGGTGCCGCACCATCAGCAACGCAGAACGCAACAAGGCAGTGGGATTCGCCAGATTTTTTCCAGCGATATCCGGCGCCGAACCATGCACGGCTTCGAAGATTGCGCAGTGCTCTCCAAGGTTGGCGCTGGGCACAAATCCCAGACCGCCTACGAACGCCGCGCACAGGTCGGAAATAATATCGCCGTATAAATTTTCCATCACCAGCATGTCGTATTGGTAAGGATTCATCACCAACTGCATGCAAGTGTTGTCGACAATGTGCTCGCCGTAAGTGATTTCCGGATATTCTTTGGCTACGGTGCGGCAACAGCGCAGGAACAGTCCGTCGGAGAGTTTCATGATGTTCGCTTTGTGAATCGCGTGAATCTTCTTGCGCTGATTCTTCCGCGCATATTCAAAGGCGAAGCGGGCAATGCGCGTGGAAGCCTTTTCGGTGATGATCTTCAGGCTCTCGATCACACCGGGGACAACTTCGTGCTCCAGGCCGGAATAAAGGCTCTCGGTGTTTTCGCGAACGATAATCAAATCGACATCGGGATAACGCGTGGGAATGTGCGGCAAATTTCGTATCGGTCGAAAGTTTGCGTACAGCTCAAACTTCTGCCGCAGCGCCACATTGATGCTGGCAAAACCTCCGCCGATGGGAGTGGTGACCGGGCCTTTCAGCGCCACGCGGGTGCGCTCAATCGATTCGATCACTTCTTTGGGAATATATTCGCCGGATTTTTCGTAAGCCTCGGCACCCACGGCGAAAGTTTCCCACTCGAATTTGATACCTGAGGCCTCGAGGATGCGCACCGTCGCTTTGGCCACTTCGGGGCCGATGCCGTCGCCGGGAATGAGCGTTATTTTATGAGCCATGTCTTGTGCTTGCTGTATTTGCAACTGGCCAATATTTGTCCGTTGCCACAATTTGTCATTCCCAGCAACGGGCGGAATCTGCTTTCCCTTCTGGTGCCGCGGACCGTAATTGTCTAAGTTATCATCGGCATGACAGCCCGCAAGCTTGCGCTTACCGCAATTAAGCCTTCGCTGAAGTCTTGACCACCTTAATATCCGCGGCCTCTTTTTCTTTCGTTTTTACCAAATCCTTCAACTCATCCATAAACTCTTTCACGTCCTTGAAGTCGAGGTAAACCGAGGCGAATCGCACATATGCGACCTTATCGTGCCGACGCAGCCGATTCATGATCAACTCGCCGACTTCGCTGGTTTTGCGCTCCCGCTCCGGAGAGTCGATTACGAACGATTCCGCTTCATTCACAATCTGCTCCAACTTGCTTATCGGCACCGGCCGCTTTTCACAGGCCCGCAGCAGGCCGTTTAAGACCTTTTGCCGATCGAACTTTTCGCGCCGGCCATCCTTCTTGACCACCATGTAAGGAATTTCGTCGATGCGTTCGTAGGTAGTAAAGCGCTTGCCACACTTCAAACACTCGCGGCGGCGGCGGATCGACTCCGCTTCCTTGCTCTCGCGTGAGTCAACTACTTTGTCATTCGCAAATCCACAAAAAGGGCATTTCATGAGCTGATGTTTGGAGCTGTTATTCCGAATACACACTTTCTTCCGGCGCGTCGGTTGGACTCTGAAAATCGATCTTGTATCCGTCGGGATCGGTCAGGGAAGTGACCCACATGTTGTTCCCGACAAACGGTCGCTTGACCTCAATGCCGCGGGCTCTTACGTCTCGATAAATCTGGAGCGCGTCCTGGCCTTGAAAGCAGACAGACACTCCCACGCCGCGCTTTTCCTGCGGCACGCGACCGCCGCGATATTCCTGCAGCATCAACGCTGCCCCGCCAATCTCCAGCCAGCACCATCGAATCTTGCCCTCAGGAGTCCACTTGTTCGTCATCACGAAACCGAGGCCATCGACGTAGTAGCGCAGAGAACGTTCCATGTCCGTGATCATAAAAAAGGGAACTGCCTGCTTGACGTTGGCCGCGGTTGCAACCGGTGCTGTTTCGACTGGCATGGCGATTCCTTTGTTAAATGAATTTCGCCGCGGAAGACGGCAGCCTATCTCGCGGACACAACCAAAATTGTAGCAGTTGAAGCGGACAGCGCGGAATTTGCCGGATAACAACTTGTGCGCCCCTGCCGAGGGAATCCGCAAAATCAAAACGGGCGGTTGAGCCCCCCTGCCGCAGAAGCCGCTGAACTGTCAACGCCTTGTCTCTAGTTGTAAGAACTAGGTCACGGGGAGTGAACGCCTGGGGCTTGAAAAGTCAAATGAAGAATTGTCTGCAACCGGCGTTGCGGAGTGGAAATACTTGCGGTAGGCGGCGATCCAATCGGTGGAAATATCGTGCTGTGCCGTCGCCAAATCCACATCGCCTCGGCACACCATTTGGTGGAGTCGATCTTCCAGTTGGTCCTTGACGTGAGCGTTCCACTCCGTGTCCTGATAAGGCTCAGGCCAAAGGTTGCGAATGTCGGTGGCGCCCCCGAGTTCAGGGGTGATCAGATAATCTACTTCGTATGCATCCGGCTGTGGTGGGATCACTCCGTATAGCTGAAAAACTTTACGCTTCAGTGCAACCGGAATCACGGCAGACGACATGGCCCGGGCTTCGCTACAAACTTCATTTTGAGTTACCGGCACAGTCGCCCCCGGAGTCAGGCGTAGATCAGGTTCTTCGCGGTAAAGCAGCGACGCCGACATCGTTTGCGATGAATGAATCGGCGAGTCCAGTCGAATCGCCAACAGCAGGCAAGCCGCAACCAACGCTCCAACCGAGAAATGACGCTGGTCCAGAAGAGCGCTCCAGCCAGAGCGAGACCCCCGCTTGCCATTTTCCAGCGCAACCGCTTCAGACAAGCGTGCCTTAAGCTGGGCGCGCGTCTCCGATGCAGGCGGCAACTCCGAATCCCAGGCGCTGCGCTGCGCAGCACTGTATGTGGTAAGTGCGCTCTCCAATTCTTCCAACCGTGCGCGGCACCGTGCACAGCCTTCAAGATGAGACCCAATCTTGCTGCCCGATCTTCCACTCAGTTCGCCACTGAGGTGCAGCAGTAATTGCTGATCGGTTGCATGAAGATTTTCGCCGTTCATGTTCTAAGCTCCATCCGCCCGGCTCAATCGCGCCAGAGACCGGGCTAGCGATGCCGCTACCGACCCCAACGAAATTCCCAGAGCCCCGGCAATTTCGCGATAGCGCAAACCTTCTGCCCGCATCGCGAGGCACGACCGGTCCTGCTCCGGCAGGGCGCGTACCACCGCCAGCAATCGCTTCTGCCTTAGCTTGCTGTGAAACTCTTCTTCCGGATTTAGATTCGGGTCCGCATGCCGTTCGGGTAAAGTCTCGTCAAATTCGATGACTCTTAGCAGACGCAGTTGATTGGCGCTGCGCTGCTTTAATGCCAAATTGCGCGCCACGCGAAAAATCCATCCACGCAAATTCTGCCGCGATTTCCCCTGCCGCAAATGTTGGAACAACAGCAGGAACGATTCCTGAACAATTTCTTCCCCATCGTGCGCACATAGCCCAATCGCGAGAAGATAGCGCAAGAGCCGGTCGCGTAACTCTTCGAACAACTCCACGACTTCATTCTCGGGAGAAGGAACTACACGCTCGTCCTCGTCGACCCGGCCTGTCAGTGGCCACGATAGAATCGAATCGGAAGAGAATGGCAAGACCAAGCACCCTTATGTGAAGAAACAGGCAAAGAAAAACTCAGCTTAACATAATTTGCATCTTCAATTTGCGCCTTAGCGGTTACGCGCGCGCGAAAAAATTGTCTGAACAGATCGCCTTCCGAAAGAATGTTCACTAGTAGATGCTTCCTCCGTCGCCCGGCACGATGAGCGCCTGGCCCAAACACGAATGAAAGCAAAAGTACGAAGGTAACTTCTGAGGAAGTGCCTACTCGCAGGAGACTGAAGAAGCGTCAGGCCGGGTAATCACTTGCCAGTGTTGGCGATGAAAAGAATTGAGTTCCATCTCGTGACCTTTTTTTTTCTGGCGCTTTCCCTGTGGGCCCAAAGCAACACCGGAGAACTGCGCCTCAAAGTCACCGACCCCAATGGCCTCGCAGTCAACGCTACAGTCAACCTCTCCAGCGACGCCAACAAGTTCAACCGCTCGTTCTCTACAGACGATTCCGGCCAGCTTGCGGCGCGCAATCTGCCGTTTGGCATCTATCATCTGCGGATTCAATATGAAGGTTTTTCTCCCTACGACGGGCAAATCGAGATTCGCTCGGCGTTTCCGACCAACTACGATGTAAAGCTCAGCATCGCTTCCGTAAGCACAGCGGTTCAAGTCACCGCGGAACCTACGCTGCTCGATCCCGATCGCGCCGGCGCTTCCAATCACATCGATCAGCAGGAAATCGCCGACCGCCCCGCGTCGATTCCCGGGAGATCCATGGCCGATCTGGTCAACTCCCAGCCCGGCTGGCTGTATGAAGGCAATGCAGTGCTCCATCCGCGCGGTTCCGAGTATCAGACGCAATTCGTCGTCGATGGTATTCCGCTTACAGATAACCGCTCGCCCAGCTTCGGCCCGGAGATCGAAGCCGACGATGTCGATTCGCTCACCATCTACACGGCGGGAATTCCCGCGGAATACGGGCGAAAAATGGGCGGCGTGGTCGAAGTCAACACTCTACGCGATGCTCAGCAGGCCAACGGCAACCTTCACGGCGATGTTGTTATTTCCGGCGGCAGCTTCAATACGCTCGGCGGTTTTACTCGCCTCCAGGACACCTTCGGAAAAAACACCGTCGGCTTCAGCGCTTCCGGCGACATGACCGCCCACTACCTCAATCCCGTGGTGCCAGAAAACTTTACCAACCGCGGCACTGTCGGTGATTTTTCTGCGAGCTTTCAGCGCGATCTTACTCCCAAAGACCACCTCACCCTCAGCGTCCGCCATGAGTTAGCACGTTACGAAATTCCCAATGAGTTGGTGCAGCAAGATCCTCAGCTGCTGGCAAGTCTGGGCCAGCCAGCGCCTGCGCCGGGAACTCCGCCGCAACTCCAAACCGCTGACAATTTCGAAACCATGGGCATCGCTTCCTACCAGCACATTTTCTCGCCCAACTTTTTGCTTGACGTCCGCGGCATGGTTCGGGACAACTCCAATGACTTCTATTCCAACCCTTACTCGTGGCCCATCATCGTCGGCCAGCACAACTACTTCAATGAGGGGTATTTCAATAGCTCGGTATCCGTTCACCACGGCCATCACGAATGGAAGGCTGGGATCGAAACCGACAACGTATTTCTTCACGAAAACTATAGCGACATCATCACCGCCAACCCAAATTATCCCGATTATCCTTTTGACCCCGGCACGGTGACCAGTTTTGCATTTGCAGGCTCACGCCCGGACCTGGAACAAGCCGCCTTCGTTCAGGATCTCATCCACTTCGGCAACTGGACGGTCAATGCTGGCCTGCGCTGGGATCACTACCAGTTGCTTCTCAATCAAAACGCGGTCAGCCCGCGGCTGGCCGTCGCGCGCTATTTTCCGAAAGCCGGCTTAATCGTCCACTTCTCCTACGACCGCATTTTTCAAACCCCCTCGTTCGAAAACATCCTGCTCTCCAGTTCCAATCAAGTGCAATCCTTCGAACCCGATATCCTGCGCCTGCCGGTGGAACCTTCCCACGGCAACTATTTTGAAGGCGGCGCGAGCAAAAGTTTTTTAGGGCAATTGCGCCTGGACGCTAACGTTTTCCGCCGCGCCGTCAACAATTACGCCGACGACGACCAGATTCTCAACACCAGCATCAGTTTCCCCATCGCTTTTGAAAAAGCCATCATCTATGGCGCAGAAGGCAAGCTGGAATTGCCGCACTGGAATCGCTTCTCCGGCTTCCTGAGCTACTCGTATATCGTCGGCAATGCGTGGTTTCCAGTGACGGGCGGGCTCCTGATCGGCGTGAGCGACACGTGCGCCACGCAACCTACAGGGAGCACGTGTCCGCAGCTCACCGGACATTTCCCCGATTCGCAAGACCAGCGCAATACCGCCCGTCTGCGCATTCGTTATCAGCTAACGTCACGTCTGTGGATTGCGGGGGGCTCCGAATATGGCAGCGGCTTGCCCTTCGATTTCGACGGGACCGAGCAGCAGGCGCTGGCCGAGTACGGGCAGGCCGTTGTGAATCGTATCAACATCAACAGCGGACGCATCAAGCCCACATTAGCGATCGATGCCTCGCTCGGCGCTCAGCTCTACAAAACAGAAAAGCTCGCTCTCAACTTTCAGGCCGATGGAGAAAATCTGAACAATCGCCTGAACATTATCGACTTCGGCGGCCTGTTTTCCGGCAATGCCATCGGCCCGCCGCGCAGCTATTCACTTCGCTTAGCGGCCACATTCTAGTTGGATGTTCCTGCGAGTACTGTCATCCTGAGCGAAGGATGATTGCTCGAAGGGCAATCATCCGCAGTCGAAGGATCCCTACCGTCATACCGCTGCGAGCCTACTGAGAGACGGGCAGCCGGGATTTTCACGCCCGCTTGAAATATTGCACCGCGCGCTCATGCTTCTTGGCCGCAGCCATCGAAGAAAATGTGCCCAAATTCTTTCGCTTCCCCGTCTTGGCATCTTTCTTGCGCGAATACAGCCGGTACTCTCCGGACTTCAGTTTGCGAATCATGCAAAGAAGATGCGGGCTTCGAGCGATAAGGTTGGCATGAAGAGCCACGGTACGCAGCAGAAGATGGAGGTGTACAGGCGGTTTCCGTGCTCCTCAGCCCGCCTTGTTTAAATTTTGAGGCTAAACCACGAAATACTTGGCCCCCGGATGATGCACCACAATCGCCGAGGTCGACTGCTCAGGTTCGAGCAGGAATCCAGAAGTCAACCGCACGCCAACATTTTCTTCTGGCTTCAGCAGAGTGAATAGTTTCGTCTGATCCTCCAGATTCGGGCAGGCGGGATAGCCAAACGAATATCTCGATCCACGATACTTCTGATGAAATAGATCGCGAATCGCCGGCGCGTCTTCGCCGGCAATTCCCAACTCTTCACGCATCTTCTTGTGATGCAGTTCGGCCAGCGCCTCGGCGGTTTCCACGCTGAGTCCGTGGAGATACAAATATTTCGTATATTCTCCGCCCTCAAACAGCCGCTGTGTCTCCACCGAAGCCTTTGGCCCAACGGTCACGAGCGACAACCCAATCACATCCATCCGGCCCGAAGACTTGGCCGCAAAGAAGTCCGAGATCGCCAAGCGACGCCCTTCCCGCTGCCTGGGAAAAGTAAAGCGCAATAACTCGACTGCGCCAGCCTCGCTCGGGACTTGGGACCCAGGACTTGGGGCTGAGTATACGATCACATCATTCCCATCCGCTTGCGCCGGAAAATATCCATATACCACCGCCGGTTCAAACAATCCCGACTCCACAACCTCATCCTCAAGTTTCGCCAGAATCGGCCGAAACTTTTCTTCCACCAAACGTACATAATCGCTCTGCGATGCCGTCTTCAACTGCCACTGGTTCTTAAATAACGCCGTCTCATTGATGTAGCGGAAGATCTCCCGCAAATCGTAATCCTTCCGCACCCGCACGCCCCAAAACGGCGGAACAGGAATATTCGGCGCATCTTTCACAACGGGACTCTTTTCGGCAAACACCGGCCCGGTTTCTTCATCCACGGCGGCGGCCTTGGCATATTCCTTCACCGTTCGTCCCTCGGTGAGCCGCGTTTCGCGCGCGCCATTTTCCGTGGCCAGGTCTTCCATGATGTGAAGACCCGCAAAAGCATCGTCGGCGTAGAACACCGCGTTCTCATACTCTCGCCGCAAATCGTCTTCCACATATTTGCGGGTCAGCGCCGCGCCGCCGCAGATCACGGGAAATTCCAGTTTCTGCCGCTGCAAATCCTGGATCACATACTTCATCTCCAGCGTCGACTTCACCAGCAGCCCGCTCAACCCAATGGCGTGGGCCTTGTGCTCCTGCGCGGCTTTGATAATCGTATCGCCCGGCTGCTTGATGCCTAGGTTCACCACCTTGTATCCGTTGTTCGACAAAATAATGTCGACCAGATTTTTGCCAATGTCGTGGACGTCGCCTTTCACGGTCGCCAGCACAATCGTGCCTTTTTGCGATCCCGCTTTCTTCTCCATCTTCGGCTCAAGGTAAGCGACCGCCGCCTTCATGACTCCCGCGGAATCGAGCACTGAAGGCAGTTGCATCTTGCGTGCGCCAAACAAATCACCCACCGTCTTCATTCCGTCGAGCAACACGGTGTTGATCAATTCCAGCGGCGAGTACTGAACGAGAGCCTCTTCTAGCAATTCGTCCAGCGACTTTTTGTGCGAACCCTCGCCCACCGACTTTTCGCCGTTGATAATGGCAAACTTCAGCTTGTCCTCGACCGAAAGCGTATCCACATGCGCAGTCGTCGAAGCCGCAGGTTTGCCTTTCATCCCCGAGAAGTGCTGCATGTAGACCTGCAAAGGATCGCCCGCCGATTCGTCGCGATAAATCAGTTTCCGCGCCAGGTCCACTTCTTCCTGGGGAATTTTGTAAAGCGGATAAATCTTGGTGTAGTTCACGATGGCCATGTCGAGCCCGTGATCCACAGCCTCATGCATGAACACCGAATTCAAAACTCGCCGCGAATATGCATCCAGGCCAAACGAAATATTGCTGACTCCGAGAATCGTCTTCACCTCGGGCAGTTCTTTCTTAATCTGCCGCACCGCCCTCAGCGTTTCGATGCCAGCAGTCCGGTAATCTTCCTGCCCGGTTGAAATCGGCAAGGTCAGCGCATCGAAAATCAAATCCGTCGGATCAAGCCCGTATTTCTTCGTCGCAAGATCGAAGATGCGGTGCGCGATCGCCGTCTTCTTTTCCGCGGTCAGAGCCATGCCGTCCTCATCGATGGTCAATGCAATCACCGCCGCACCGTAGCGCTTGGCCATCGGCAACACCACCGATGTGCGCTTCTCGCCATCCTCCAGATTGATCGAATTAATAATCGCTCGCCCCGGAATACGCTTCAGCGCCTCTTCCACTACATCGGCTTCCGTCGAATCAACCAGAATCGGCGCGGGCACGCGCGTGGCGATCTTTTCCAGAATCGAGCTGATGTATTCTTTCTCGTTCTCGCCGACGATGGCGCAACACAGGTCCAGCAAGTGCGAGCCATCATTCGCTAGTTTCTTGGCGAGCGCAAGGATATCGTCGTATTTCTTCCCCTGAACCAGGTTGCGGAAATGCTCGACGCGAGTGGTCGTGTTCATTTCCTCAGCCACGATTAAAGGTTTGGGTTCCAGGTCGAGAGGAACAGTCGTGTAGGCGCTGGACGCGGAACCAGTTCGCTTTACCTCGCGCTTCGCGGGCTCGACGCCCGAAACCGCATCCACCACCGCCTTCAGGTGCTCCGGAGTTGTGCCACAACATCCGCCCACAACGCGGACGCCATAATCCTGCACGAAGTGCTTGTGATAGTCGGCCAGTTCGCTCGGCGAGAGTTTGTATACAGCGTTTCCGCCAACATTCTGCGGCAGCCCTGCATTCGGCAGAACAGAAATGTGTTTAACGCTGTTCAAGCCAAGATAGCGGACCGGCTCATTCATTTCGGCCGGACCAGTGGCGCAGTTCAGCCCAATCACGTCAATATCATAAGGTTCCAGAGCGGTCAGCGCGGCTCCGATCTCGGTCCCCAGCAACATGGTCCCCGATTCCTGCAAGGTTACCTGCACCTGCAGCGGGAGGCGCTTTCCCGCTTTTCGCATGGCATCGATCACGCCCACCGTGGCAATCTTGGCCTGAAGCAAATCCTGGCAGGTTTCAATTAGCAACACATCCACGCCGCCCTCAATTAGCGCCAACGCCTGCTCTTCATACGATGCCAGCATTGCATCCCAGCCGATGTGGCCGAGCGAAGGCAGCTTGGTCGTTGGCCCCATCGATCCCGCGACAAATCGTGGCTTATCCTTAGTCGAAAATTGCTCCGCCACTTCCCGCGCCAATTGCGCCGCCTTCAGGTTGATCTCGCGCACTTTGTCGCGCAGCCCAAACTCGCCCAGAACGAGGCCCGTCCCGCCGAATGTGTTGGTCTCAACCACGTCGCAGCCCACGCGGAAAAAATCGGCGTGAATGTCGCGAATGATGTCGGGACGGCTCAACACCAGCACTTCGCTGCAATTCTCCTTGCCCCAGTAATCGTCCAGGGTGGGATTGCGTTTCTGGATGTTGGTCCCCATCGCGCCGTCATAAACCACGACGCGGTCGCGCACGGTTTGTAGAAAGTCAGCCATATCACACGGTCATCCTGAGCGAAGACACCGTTCGCGAAGCGGACAGTGTCACAGTCGAAGGATTCCTTCTTTCGCAACCCCAGCGTCAAACCATCAGGGAGTTCTCACGCTGTTACTCACAACGGTGACTCAAGACTGCGCCTCATGCACAAACGCCGGTCCTCGTGGACCGGCGTGTCGCACTCGAACTCTAAATTCTTTTGGAAGTTTAGCTCCCCGCAACCATTTCCGCCGGAGCCCCGCCGTCAACATCCGCCTGATTGAACACTACGTTGGCTCCCATGTGCGCTGGCCGGGGGGCCAGCATTTGCTCCTTGCGGTAAACCAGATTGCTGGCGTTGAATGTCGCCAGTTCAAAGCCATGTCCGTGGGTGATGGCGTCGGTGGGGCAAGCCTCCACGCAGTAACCGCAAAAAATGCAGCGGTTGTAATCGATGTTATAGACCTTGGCGTAACGCTCAGCGCCGCTCACGCGGTGCTCGGCGGTATTCTCCGCCGCTTCAATGTAAATACAATTGGAAGGACACGCCGCCGCACACAAGAAACAAGCCACGCACTTTTCCAGGCCATTCTCGTCGCGCTGCAACACATGCGCCCCGCGAAAGCGAGCTTCCAGCCGCGCTCCACGCAAAGGCCCTTTGCCATCGGGATAGTTCTCCACCGTTGTGGGCTGGAACATCTCCATGAAGGTGATGCTCATGCCTTTAGCGATCGCGGCGATGTTCTTCAGAACCGGCATGCCTGACTAGTATACCGGATTTGCGCGCGTTGTTCGCTTACCGACGAGGACGTCCACGACAAAGGCCCGGATAAAAGCACGGGCCTTGATCAGGACATCGTTTGCATCCGCTATTTCGCTTCGTAAATGTACGCCGCGCCGTTGTAGTCGTAGTTTGCGCCTTCCAGCGGATCGCCAATCATTATGGTTGGGCCTTGCATGGCCACTCCTCCACCGAAGTCCTCTGCATAAGGATCAGTTGAAACCAGCGTTACATTCGGCTGGCTGGTAGTCTGCCATCCACCACTGGGCTGGAAATAAACATAGGCATCTGGAGCTCCGCCTATCAGCAGCGCATTGCCGCTCTTGGCGATGCTGTATCCGAATTGGATGCCGGTGCTGGTGGATGACGCAGCGGTGATCTGTGCGGTCTCGGTCGCGCTGGTCCACCCTGAAGCCGGCTTGCTGTAAAGGTAAACTTTGCCCGGACCGTCATTGCCGATGATGCCCTGGATCACAATTGTTTCGGAATCCATTGCCATACCAAACCCGAAATGCACACCATCAGATGTTTTCAGTTGCGCAATCTGCTGAAGGCCCCCAGGCGTGCGCTGGAAGAGTTGTAAGACCGGTGCAAGCTGCTCATCCATTGCGATAATGTTGCCATTCATCAACATTTAGGAAACGGGATGGTTCAAAGTCACAGTTAGGTTTGGCGTCGTCGTGCTGGCCCAGCCAGTGGAAGGTCGATCGAAGAAATACAGGTAATTCTTGCCGGAGTTCAGCCGGTCAGAGCAGATGATCGTCTTGCCGTCGGAACTCATGGCGAAATTGTTGCCGCACGGGCTCCCATTGGGCTGATTGTTGGCATTAACAATTACGGCGGTTGGAGGCGCGTTGTTCTGCCATCCGCCCGCAGGGCGAACCCACACCGCGATCTGTGTGGCTCCAAAGCCAAGTCCGCCATAGCACTGGGCTGCCAGCGAGGCGATGGTGCTGCCGTCGGCACTGATGGCGAGCCGGCCTCCGTTGCTGCAAGCGTAGCCGAATTCGGCTGTTGGCGCGACCGTGGCGGTCCATCCGCCGGCCGGCTTTTCGTACACATACAGCAAGCTCCCGCCGAATTCAGTCCCGGGAGCCGAAACAACCACGGTGTCGCCGGCGATGGCCGCGGACCATCCGAAGTAAGATTGGTAGTAGAGATCCGGCGCAGTGAACTGGCCGAGTTGCGTCACGCTCTGGGCGTCGGCTGCGGCTGCGGCAAACAGGGTCAGGACGGCTGTGGCGAGAACGAGAGAGAAACGTTGGTTGCGCATTTCGACTTTCTCCTTGCATGATTCATTTAAAGCAACTGCCCTTACTGCAATTCGTAAATCTAAGCGGCGCCGTTCTGGTTGCCGTTGGCGCCATCTAATTCGTCGCCAATCACAATGGTATTTCCCAGCATCGTTGGGCTGAGGCGGCGAGACCACAGGCGAAAAAAGTCAGGATGAGAACGACGCATTTGAAACGCATGGGAGCCTCCGGGGATTTGAGGATTGACAGGGCCGGCCTCAACCAGGGAAGCTGCGGCGTTGGTATTTTGCTCTCCATGGGTTGCCGAATCAAGATGCAAGAACTTGCAAACTCGCCCGGACTGCGGCTTTGCGCAATAATGATCAGTTGATTGAAAAAAGTGGCGAAGAGATCCGCTCCTGTATTTTGTCGACCAGTGAACCAGGAACAGAACAACCATCGTACGCGGGCTGGTTTGTGCGCCGACTGCCGTTTTATGCGGCTCATGCAATCCGATCGCGCTTCCGAGTTTTTTTTGTGCGCGCTTTCCGCCAGCGATCGGTCGTATCCTAAATATCCCCGCCTGCCAGTCCTGCGGTGTGCTGGATATTTGCGGCTTGACGCGAATGAAAATGGTCCCGCCAACTAGCCGATTCAACCGACTATTTCGATCCCCAGCTCCTTCGCCAATTCCTTCCACTTGCCATCAACAATAGCCTTGGTCTTCGCGTCCATCACAATCTCATCCGGCCACGGACGCATAAATCCTTCGCTCGCCCACTTGCGCGTGGCGTCAATCCCCATCTTCGATCCGTAATTCGGCAGCCGCGACGCATGATCCAGTGAATCCACCGGCCCCAGCGTGAACTGAATATCCCTCTCCGGGTCAATGTGATTTAAGACCTTCAGCGTCACATCGGCCAGGTCCTGGACGTCCACATCTTCATCCACCACCACAATGCACTTGGTAAACATTGCCTGCCCCAGCGACCAAACGGCATTCATCACTTTGCGTGCCTGCCCCGGATAAGATTTCCGAATCGACACGATCATCAGATTGTGAAACACGCCTTCAATCGGCAAATTGATGTCGACCAGTTCCGGAATTGTCAGTTTCATCAGCGGCAGAAAAATTCTTTCCACCGCCTTTCCCATGTACGCGTCCTCTTGCGGAGGCTTGCCCACAATGGTCGTCGCATAAATAGGATCTTTGCGATGCGTAACGCAGGTGACATGGAATACGGGATAAAGATCTTCCAATGAATAGAAACCAGTGTGATCCCCGAACGGGCCCTCAGTGCGGAGTTCGTCAAGATTTACATAACCCTCAAGCACGATCTCGCTCGAGGCCGGCACCTCCAGATCGACCGTTTCGCACTTCACCAATTCCACCGGCGCACCGCGAAGAAAGCCTGCGATGATATATTCCTCAACCTCCGGCGGAGCTGGAACGATCGCCGAAAATGTCACCGCCGGATCGGTTCCGATAGCCACAGCAACTTCCATGCGACCCGATGGCCGCTCGCCATCCGCCAGCACCGAACCGCCAGAACTGCGCGCCATAATATCGACCGATGCGCTACTGGATGCATTCGCACTCGCGCGCCGCATTGCCTCACGATAATGTTCCGCTCCGATTTTCTGCCGCTGCCAGTGCATCCCGGTCGTGCGCTCGTCAAAGATCTGCATGCGGTACATGCCCAGATTTCGTTTGCCAGATTTCGGATCGCGTGTGGTTACGCAGGGCAGCGTGATAAATCGTCCCGCATCTTTCGGCCAGCATTGCAGAACAGGGAAGTCGAGCAACGAAAACTTATTCCGCTTGATCACTTCTTTGCATGGTCCGGTCGGCACCGTCTTAGGAAAAAACTTTGCCGCTTCCGTCAGCAGCGGCAGCATCTTCAACTTGTCCAGAAATCCCTGCGGCGATTTCACCTCCATGAACATGCGAATGCGCTCGGCGAATTCGTCGAACGATCCCACGCCCATGGCCAGCTTCATACGCGCTTCCGATCCAAACTGGTTGATGAGAACCTGCGCCCCGGGCTGTCCTTTGATGTTCTGAAACAGAAGAGCGGGATTCGGAACAGCCGGTGTGGCGCGGGCGCCCTCGCCCGCGAAAGGCCGCAGGCCACCCTTGCTCACCCGGTCAGTAATCTCCGCAATTTCTAAAATCGGATCTACTTCCGTTTGAATGCGCCGCAGTTCGCCCGCGCGTTCCAGCACAGCAACCCACTGCCGAAGGTCGTCGTAAGGCAAAAGGATTCTCCTTTGTGACCGACGATTATAAGGTATGGAGCGCGGCGCCGATTATCGCGAGGACGCAGTGCTTGGCATGTGACTCAGCGGAGAAAATCCAAAATTGTTTTCTCCACCAGGTTCCACGCCCGGTTGCGCGGATCGATCAGATCGAAGTGATCCGCGCCTGGAATCTCCAGCACTTGTGCATCCTCTTTTTCGTTCCCCGCGCGCTTCCGCTTCGCCGCCACATAGTCGCGGCTAAACACCGGTGGCACAATACTGTCGTCCGTGCCGCAAATCAGCCATTGCCGCGCCTGCGGAATAGACAGTTTCATCGGGTCAGCTTCGCGGTAGTGGTCTGGAACTTCCGCCGGCGTCCCACGCAGAAACTCCACCACTGCGTCATTACTCAGATGAAACTCGTACGCCCGCTGCAGATCAACCACTCCTGCCAGCGACACCACGCGCGCGATGCTTGGTTCATGCGCCGCCAAACACAACGCGAGCTGCGCCCCAGCCGAATGTCCCATAACCAAAACTTTCTTTACATCAAACCCGCGCTCACCGGAGCGTTGAATCAGGAATTGATGGGCATTGCGGATGTCGGAAAACGTGTTCGGCCATGTCCCGCCCGGATTGCCCAGCCTGCGATATTCCACATTGGCCGTCGCCACCCCCCTAGCCGTAAGCGCCGCGCATAAATGACCAGCATGGTCGAGATTGTATTTAGCGCGCCAGAATCCGCCATGAATGTTGATGACCAGCGGATAAGGAGCTTTCGACTGTGGAAGGGGAAGGTTCGGCAAACGAAGGTCGCAAAACTGATTCTCATCCGAACCATAAACCACGCGCGCATCGGCAGGTGGCGGAAGCAGCGAAAGAATTGAATCGGACATAACTGGCTGGAACTTAGAGTTACTCGTAGCGCAGCGCCTCAATCGGATCCAGATTCGCGGCGCGCATCGCCGGCACCATCCCACTGACCACTCCAACCACCACTAGAATCGCCGTGGCTACCAGAACAATCATCGGTGAAACAATCAGGCGGATGTCGCCTGCCTCGGCGTGGCTGGCCATCGCGCTATAAAGCGTGAGCCGCCCCACCGACAGCGAAACAATATATGACAGGACAATCCCCAAAACTCCGCCCACCGCCGTAATCACCAGCGCTTCCGCCAGAAATTGAAACAACACATCGCGCCGCCGCGCGCCCAGCGCTTTCTCCACGCCAATCTCGCGCGTGCGCTGCGTCACGGAAACCAGCATGATATTCATCAATCCCACGCCGCCAATGCCCAGCGTCACCGTTCCGATAAACGCCAGCAGAACTTTCAACGCCATGGAAATAATGCCGAACTGAGAAAGCTGCTTCTGTGCGTCGAAAACAAAAACCGCCCGCGTATCGTCAGGCTTGAAATTGTGCGCGATGGCCAGCGAGTCGCGAATGGTCTTATCCATCTTGTCGTGATTCAATCCCGCCGAATCCATCCAGATTCCATCCAGATAATGATTGTCTTTCACCACATCCATCGAGTTGTAAGGAATATAGACCACGCGGTTGTCGTCGCTGTCGCCTTCCTGCATGCGCGGCTTGAGCACGCCGACCACATCGAAAGCCACGCCATCCACTCGAATCGTCTGCCCCACTGCGGGCATTCCGGAAAAAAGTTTGTCGCGCGCCTCCGAGCCGATCACCGCCACTAATGCGTGGCGCATATTGTCGGAGTCGTCCAGAAACCTTCCCCGGTCCACGTCCAGATTCCAGATCTCTTCAATCGCCGGATCCAGGCCCTGCACCGGGAAAGTGAACGAGCGATTATCGTTCTGCACCGTCGAATCTTTTTCCGACATGCGCACCACATGCCGGGACAGAGGAACGTTGTTGCGCAGCAACTCAATATCGTCGTTGGTAAATCGAATCTGCACGCCCGCCTTATTGCCGCCTGCCTGCTGCGAAGTACGGCCGGGAAAAACTCCCACTGCCGTCGCGCCAAAACTTTCAAAAATGTTATTGATGGCGCGCGCAAAACCGTTCCCATAAGCTAGCAGCAACACAACCGTGGCGATACCCCACGCCATTCCCGCCATGGTCAGCAGCGTACGCCGCAGATCGTGGCGCATCGCCGAAACGGCTTGTTGCAATAAATCGCGATTCATCTCTTACCCAATCCTGTTACTCCGGTCAGCTCTCAGGATTTCCGAGCGAGCGAAGCGAGGAATCTGTTTCTCTGGCCCGCAGCGCTATTCCTTGCGCAGCGCTTCCACCGGTTGCAACGCCGCCGCCCGGCTCGCCGGATACAGTCCCGCGGCCACGCCTGCAATCGCCAGCGAAGCCACCGCCAAAGCCGCCGTCGAAGCAACCAGCTTCGGCGGATCGAAGCCATCGCCCAAATTGAATCCCGAAAGCGCCGCCATCAATCCCGCCGCCCCGGCAATGCCCACGCCCCCGCTCAACAAAGTAAGAAACGCTCCTTCCACAAAAAACTGAAACATAATGCTCCGATTGGTCGCGCCAATCGCCTTGCGCAGCCCAATTTCCCGCGTGCGGTCGGCCACCGCCACCAGCATGATGTTAATGATTCCAATCGCGCCCAACGCCAGAGTCACAAGCCCCACGCTGCCCAAAAACACATTCATCGCATCAAAAATCTTGCCCACCTGATCCACTGTTTTGACGGTATCCCATTCATCAAACGCATCCGGATTGTTGGAATCAAACCCGTGGTTGCGCGCAATCACCTGGTGAACCTCTTCCCGCGCCGCGTCGTGCAGTGCGCGCGTCTTGGGCTGATAATTGATAAACGAAATCACATTCGGATCGATGCCCGCGTTGGTCGGAGGAAAATACTGGTGCATCGTCCAGTAGGGAATAAAACTTCGTAGATTCAAATTAACGTTATCGCCATGCCCAATTTTCTGCAGCGTGCCAATCACTTCGAACTGGATTCCATTGAGCAGGATGCTGCTGCCCACCGCAGGCCTTCCGGGAAACAGCGTCCGCCGCACTTCGTCGCCAATCACAATCACCGCGCGCCGTTGCGAATCATCAAGCGGTTGATCCATCGCCCTTCGCGAATGGGCAAGTAACGAATCTGGTTGAACATCGCTGGCACGCCCAGAATCTGTCCACTGGCCTGAAAATAATCGCTGACCGCCCGAATGTCGTTCCGCGAAATGACCGGCGCGGCCCTGCCCACGCTGTGGCAATCACGCAGGATGTCCTCGTAGTCCCCATAAGTCAGGTAATACTGCCGCAACGCCGTGAAACTGCCCTGCATCACCGGCGCCCGCCCCGACCAGATGAACATCACGTTCTCGCCCAGTGTGTCGAACTGTTTGCGGTTGCCCGAGCGGAATCCCTCGCCCAATCCCACCAGCAGCAGCAGGGAACCGACTCCCCAGGCAATGCCAAACATGGTCAGGAACGAGCGCAGTTTGTGCGCCCAAAGGCTGCGCAGCGTCTGTCCGAAGATGTCAAAGATATGGCGCACTTGTCACCATTATACGGTTGCGGAAATCCTGCCCAGCCTGGCGCACCGCTTCCGTAACACACAGACCTTCCTTCCGCCGCCCTACCGATTGGAATGGATCGCTTTTTTATCCTCCGTTGCACATTTCCTTTCTCTCTCCCATCAAACTTCGTTATTCTCTAGCCGGGATGATCACGCTCGCCCTTTCCGAACTCCTGGGATCGCCCGTCTATGACCCGTCTGGCGCGGCTAGTGGACGCGTGCGCGAAGTCGCATCTAGCTCCTCAGGAAGATCGTTCCCGTGTCGCCTCGCTCATCATCAAGACCAAGTCCGGCAATCGAGTGCTCCCATTCGCAGCCGTCGCCTCCATCAACGGAGGTGTGCGTGCCGCCACTTCTATGGGCGAATGGCCTGCCGAGAATGGCACTGAAGGCCTGTTTCTGCTGGAGCGCGACCTGCTCGATCAGCAGGTCATCGACATCAACGGCCGCAAAGTCGTCCGCGTCAACGACGTCGATCTGCAAGTCGAAGCGCAAAAAGAACCGGGCCGCGCAGCTCCCGTGCTCCGAGTTCACTCCGTCGATGTCGGCCCTCGCGGCGCCATCCGCCGCCTATTGCGCGGAGTCGCTCCACGCGCCGCCATGCATGCGTTGCTGGGAAAGATTCCGCCCGCGCAACATTCCCTGGAGCTTTGTCGACATCATTGAGACTGACCCCGCGCGCCGGGTCAAACTGAATATTTCTCTTGAAGGCTTGGGAAGCCTGCACCCGGCCGACATCGCCGATATCGTCGAAGATCTCGCTCCCGACGAGCGCGAGGCCGTCTTTGAAACACTCGACGACGAAGTCGCCGCTGAAACTCTGGAAGAAGTCGATCCCAAGGTCCAGAAGTCCATCGTGGAGTCGCTCGATTCCGACCGCGCCGCCGACATCGTCGAGGAAATGGATCCTGCCGCCGCCGCCGATCTTCTCGGCGATCTCTCCGACGAGCGCACCGAACAGATCCTGGTCCAAATGCAGCCCGAAGAGCGCCAGGACGTGGTCGAACTGCTCGAGCACAAAGAAGAAACTGCGGCCGGACGCATGACTACGGATTTCCTCGCGCTACCCGTCACCAGTTGGGCCCACGACGCAATCGAAGCCTTGCGCCATTTCGAAGGTGGAATCGAATCCGTCGCTACCATCTACCTGGTTGATTCCCACGGCACTCTGGTGGGCGCTGTGCCGCTGGCCAGAATCGTCATCGCCGACCCAACCTCGCCCATGCTATCGCTCATCCAGGAGCCGCGAGTCTTCAGCCTCGAAGGCGCCAGCGATAACGAAGTCGCCGAGCTCTTTGACAAGTACAATCTCTTAACTCTCCCCGTCGTCGACGAACACAACAAGCTCACCGGCGTCATCACCTCCGACAACGTAATCAGCATCCTCCGCGCCAAACTCTAGCTGCCACCTCTGAGCAGAACATTGTCGTTCCGAGCGAAACGAGGAATCCCGGGGCGCGTAAGCGTGGCGTCTTATGCAGGGCTTTCCTCGATTCCGGTTGCATTCACCGCCAAGGCAGGCGGTCTCCGGCTGGAGCGGAGCTTAGGAGTAACCGTAATCTGAACGTCATGGCCCAGAAGGAGAAGAAAACCAAGCAGGCGCTCCAGCGAAAAACCCGTCAGGCGTCCCCGTTTTAGGGCCGAGACCTTAGGCTGGTCGATGCCTAGCACTTTCCCAGCTTGTACCTGGGTCAGTTTGCGGGCGTCGATGACATCGACGATCTGGTGAGCCAGATCTGCCCTCGCGCACGCCTCCTGAGGATCGTGAACCTTCAAATCGGCGTAAACGTTGCCGCTGCCCTCCACATAGCCGCGTTTCCGTTTTTTCATAATTCCATCCTTAGTTCTCGCCGGCTTCCATCTTCTTCACCTGCGCAAGCCGCCGTTCCACGAGGTGAATTTCACGCAGCGGCGTCGCATTGCCTCGCTTGGACTTTTTCTGAAACACGTGCAACACGTAAACAGCCCAGGAAATTTCACGCAATACACCGCCCTGAACGTATCGCCTCGGAAGTCGGAAACAATTTCCAGCACTCCCGGGAAAATGCCTTTCAGCGGCTTGGCATCCTCAGGCGTCTTGCCCCGCTGCACGCGCTCCAGCGCAAACCCAATCTCATGCTTCACCTCTTCAGGCAGTCTACGCAGCACCTCCGACGAATCGCCTACAAAATGAAGCGACACGCATGGACAGCTCCACCATATGCTAGTTCTGGCATATGATCAACTAACTTGTCGGAACAAATTCCCGGTATACTTCGAGTCTCGCGTTTTCCCCATGCCTCAAACTTTTTCCCGGTCCCCGCCACTTTTCCTTTGTCGCAATCCCCCACTCCATTTATCCTATCCCGTCGTTTGCCCTTGTTTTGCCGCTCCACCCATATGTCTGTGAAATCTGCGCATGAAGTATTTGAAACGCTGGAAGATCCGGATCCTGCTTTTCCTTGCCGTCGTAGGACCGGGCTTTATTACCGCGAACGTCGACAATGATGCCGGTGGCATCCTGACCTATTCGCAGGCCGGTGCGCAGTTCGGATATCTCCTCCTCTGGACCATGATTCCCATCACGCTCGCTTTGATCGTGGTGCAGGAAATGTCCGCCCGCATGGGCGCAGTCACCGGCAAAGGCCTCAGCGATCTCATCCGCGAGGAGTTCGGCTTCCGCATCACCTTCTTCATGATGATCGGAATCCTCATCGTCAACTTCGGCAACATTCTCACCGAATTTATCGGCATCGCCACCAGCCTCGAACTCTTCGGCTGGTCGCGCTACATTACGGTTCCCATCTGCGCCATCATCGTTTGGCTGATCGTGGTCAAGGGCCAATATAAGAGCGTGGAAAAGGTCTTTCTCGCGGCGTCCTTCTTCTACGTCACCTATCTTTTCGCCGGAGGGCTCGCCCATCCCGCCTGGAAAGAGGCGACCATCGCCACCTTCAAGCCGCCATCCTTCGCCAAATTTCGCGAGCAGGCCTATCTCTTCATGGTCATCGGCGTGGTCGGCACCACAATCGCCCCGTGGATGCAGTTCTATCTGCAAGCATCCGTCGTGGAAAAAGGAGTCACTAAGCGCGGATTCGCCGCGTCCCGTCTCGACGTAGTCACCGGCTGCGTCTTTACCGATATCGTCGCCTGGTTCATCATCGTCGCCTGCGCCGCCACGCTCTGGGTTCACGGCTTTCGCGACATCAAATACGCCGCTGATGCCGCCGCCGCCCTTAAACCCCTCGCCGGAGACTACGCCTACATCCTCTTCGCCGTAGGTTTATTCAACGCCTCACTCTTCGCCGCGTCGATCCTGCCGCTTTCCACTGCCTACACGGTATGCGAAGGCCTGGGTTTTGAATCCGGCGTAGGAATGAAATTCGGCGAAGCTCCCGTCTTCTATTGGCTCTACACGCTTTTGATCGCCGCCGGTGGCGCACTGGTGCTCATCATCCCCGGACCCCAACTGGTAAACATCGTCCTCTGGTCCCAGGTTCTGAACGGAATCGTCCTGCCCTTTGTCCTGATCTTCATGCTGATTCTGATCAACAAAAAAGACTTGATGGGCGAATACGTGAACACTCGTCTGTTCAACGCCGTCGCCTGGGCCACGACAATCCTGGTCGCCGGACTGTCGCTCGCTCTGGTCTGGGGCTACATTTCGGGCAAAGCCAGCTAGCTCTTAGCGGCAATCCACGCGACATCTAAGCTCGCTCGAAGTTGCCCGACAAAGTCAGTAGAGAACAAAGTCTCATCTCGAAATCCATTGTGTCCCGCGAGCCGCAAGCGTAGGATTCTCGGGCAGCTCCGAACCCGCTTCCCGCTTGACCGTCTGTCGCAAGCCGTAGACGGAAATCCCGAACCAACTTTTCAAGGAGAAATAGTGATTCGAAAATTCACGGCATTCCTGTTCTCTATCGCAGCCCTGCTCTCAGGCGTGAACATTCTTTGCCAGGCTGAACCCCTCCCCCTTTTAACTCATCATGTCCGTGGAGTTACTCTCAACGGGCAAGCTCCATCCATCGGTCATCTTCCCGCTACTCAGTCTTTGCGCTTCGACATAGTTCTCCCGCTGCGCGATCAGGGCGCTCTCGAAAGTTTCCTGCGCGATGTCTACGACCCCACCAGCACGTCTTACCGTCACTTCCTTACCGTGCCCGAATTCACTGCGAGATTTGGTCCCAGCCAGGAAGATTACGATGCGTTGACTGCCTTCGCTAAAGCAAACGGCTTCACAGTCACCGGCGGCTCGCGCGATAGCATGGACGTTCAGCTCAACGCACCCGTATCGGCCATCGAAACTGCCTTTCACGTAACCCTGAATACCTACCGGCATCCCACGGAAAACCGCACCTTCTACGCTCCCGATCGCGAGCCTACTGTGGATCTTCCATTCCAGCTGTGGCACATCACGGGCCTGGATAACTATTCCATCCCTCATCCTCTTTTGCAGCGCCGGCCGGAAAGCGTAAAGTCCAATGCCACCACCGGGTCCTGCCCTCAGGCTTCATTCTGCGGCAGCGACATGCGTGCCGCTTACTACGGCGGAACAGCTCTCACCGGAACTGGCCAAAACATCGGTCTACTCGAATACGCCGGCTTTGATATCGCCGATGTAAACACCTACTACACCAACGCCGGGCAAACCAGAACCGCCGCGGTCACCGGCGTTTCCACCGACGGCAGCAGCTTAAGCTGCACCGCCAAACAAGGCTGCGACGATACCGAGCAGACCATTGACATCACGCAAGCCCTCGGCATGGCGCCGGGCGTAACCACCGTCTACGTCTACGTCAGCGACAATAGTGACACCGCTCTGTTAGGCGCCATGTCCGCAGATACTCCCTTGCCCTTGCAATTGAGTTCCTCCTGGACCTGGATTCCGGTCGATCCCAAAACCGACGATCCTTACTTCGAAAAAATGGCGTCACAAGGCCAGAGCTTCTTCCAGGCCGCCGGCGACAGCGGCCATTGGACATCCAGCACCTATCCATCGGAAGATGGCAATGTCACTTGCGTCGGCGGCACGGACTTGAGCACCGCGAGCGCAGGCGGTGCCTGGAGTTCGGAAACCGTCTGGGTTGATGGCGGCGGCGGCTACTATGCCAAGGACGACATTCTCATTCCGTCCTATCAGCAACTCACCGGCGTAATCACCACGGCCAACAAAGGCTCCACGACTTATCGCAACGGCCCAGACGTTTCCGCCAACTCCAACTTCACCTTCTACGTCTGCGCCGACCAAACTACCTGCTCGGCCAACAAATACGGTGGTACCAGTTTTGCCGCTCCCATGTGGGCCGGCTATCTGGCTCTCACCAATCAACAGGCCGCCACCAACGGAGATCCCGCGCCCGGCTTTATCAATCCAACTATTTATCCGCTCGGTCTGGGATCAACCTACGACGCCGATTTCCACGACATCACCAGCGGCAGCAACGGCTTTTCCGCAGTCACCGGCTACGACCTGGCCAGCGGCTGGGGAAGTCCCAACGGTTCTGGCCTGATCAATGCATTGGCCAGCACCACATCAACCTCTGATTTCACCATCAGCGCTTCGCCCACCAAGATCAGTGTGGTCCAGGGCGCGAGCGGCACCTCCACCATCAGCACTTCGGCGCTGGGCAGCTTTGACTCCGCAATCACCCTCTCCGCCACCGGAGCAGGCAGCGCGCAGAAAGTAACCTTCAACCCCACTTCCATCGGAGCTCCCGGCACCGGAACCTCAACCATGACGGTCGCCGTTGGCGCGAAAGCCGCGGTCGGCGCCCACACCATCACCGTCACCGGCAGTGGCGGAGGCAAAACCCACGCCACCACCGTCACTCTCGTAGTCGAAAAATAGAGCATCACGCAACTGAAGACAAAAAGCCCGGATCATTCGATCCGGGCTTTTCCTTTATAAATCCCACGCACTTGGCAGCGCACGAAACGCCACAGAAAATAATGCAGCGTTCCCCGCCACTCGAAATTCTAATAGCGATAAGATCGAATCATGCCGAAGCCGATCCTACTCAGCGTTGACGACGACTCCGACGTTCTGCGCGCCATCGAGCGCGATTTGCGTTCGGAATACGGTAACGATTACCGCGTCATCGGCAGCGATTCTCCCGAGGCCGCCCTCGATCTGCTCAAGCAGTTAAAAGTGCGCAATGACAGCGTCGCTCTGCTTCTGGTCGATCAGCGCATGCCCAAGATGGATGGCGTCACGTTCCTCCAGGAAGCAATCCACGTATTTCCTCAGGCCAAGCGCGCCCTGCTCACCGCCTATGCCGATACCAGCGCCGCCATCGGCGCCATCAACCAGGCCAGCATCAACTACTTTTTTCTAAAGCCCTGGGATCCGCCCTCGCAAAATCTCTACCCGCAACTGAACGACCTTCTCGATGACTGGCAGGCTTCGTACCGTCCTGCATTTCAAGGCATTCGCGTTCTCGGCACCCGCTGGTCGCCACGCTGTTACGAGTTGCGCGACTTCCTTGCCCGCAATCATGTTCCTTACCAGTGGCTCGACGTCGAAGGTGCCGCCAACGACCCTGAAACCAAGCGCCTGCTCGAAGCTCTCGGCCCGGAAGCGACCAGCCTTCCCGTCGTTCTCTTTCCCGATGGAACCAAGCTTCTGGAAAGCCTTCCCGCCGATGTCGCCCAAAAAGTCGGCCTGCGCACCCGCGCTCAAACCGACTTCTACGATCTCGCCATCGTCGGCGGTGGCCCCGCCGGCCTCGCCGCCGCCGTCTATGGGGCATCCGAAGGCCTGCACACGGTCATGATCGAGCGCGAAGCTCCCGGCGGCCAGGCGGGCATGAGTTCGCGGATCGAAAACTATCTCGGATTTCCCGCCGGCCTTAGCGGCAACGATCTCGCCCGCCGCGCCGTCGTCCAGGCGCAGCGTTTCGGAGTCGAAATTCTTTCTCCGCAGGAAGCCCTCGCTGTCCGCACCGAAGGCCCCTATCGCATCATCAAGTTGAAAGATGACAGCGAGATTTCCTGCCACGCCTTGATGATCGCCACCGGCGTGCAATGGCGACGTCTGGATGCTCCCGGAATCGATCGTCTCCAGGGCGCAGGCGTCTACTACGGCGGTGGCGCTACCGAAGCTTTATCCTGCAAAGGCGAAGTCGTCTACGTCATCGGGGGAGCCAACTCCGCTGGCCAGGCCGCTATGAATTTCGCCAAATTCGCCGACCGCGTCGTAATGGTCGTCCGTGGCGGCTCGCTCGCCAGCACCATGTCGCAATATCTGATCGATCAGATCAAGGAAACGCCCAACATTCAGGTCTGGGCCCACGCCAGCATCGCCGAAGCCCATGGCGATACGCACCTCGAAGAAATCTCCGTCCTGTGCTCCGATTCCGACAAGATCGAGCGCGTGCCCGCCAGCGCTATGTTCATTTTTATCGGAGCACTGCCGCGCACCGACTGGCTCGGCGATCTCGTCGAACGCGACGAACGCGGCTTCCTGCTCACCGGCCCCGACCTGATCCGCGACGGCCAACATCCCAAAGGTTGGTCCCTTGATCGCGATCCGTTCCTGCTCGAGACCAACGTCCCCGGCATTTTCGCCGTCGGCGACGTCCGCCATGGTTCGGTCAAACGCGTCGCTTCCGGCGTCGGTGAAGGATCAGTTGCGGTGCAATTCATCCATCAATATTTAAGCAAGGTATAAATGACCGAAAATTCCGAATTACTGCGTGTGCCCGCATTCGCCAATTTGCCCGACGATCAAATCACCTGGTTCATCAGCCAGGCGCAAGAGCTGTATTTGAAAGCTGGTGACACCTACTCCCGCCAGGGCGATCCTGCCGACGCCATGTTCGTAATTCTTCAAGGTCAACTGCAGGCTCGTGGCGAGCTTGGCGGAGAAACCTTCATCTTCGACTTGAAGCCCGGCGACGTCACCGGAATCCTGCCTTTTTCCCGCATGAAGCAGTTCACTGTAGGCGGCCGCGCCATTACCGATAGCCGCGCCCTGCGCTTTCCGTCTTCGCATTTCCCTGAACTGGTACAGAAAATGCCGGAACTGGCCCAGCGCCTGGTCGGCCTCATGTCCGATCGCATCCGCGAAACCACCCGCATCGAACAGCAACGCGACCGCCTCGCCGCCTTAGGCAAGCTTTCTGCCGGTCTGGCTCATGAACTCAACAACCCTGCCTCCGCCGCCAAGCGCGCCGCCAGCCGCCTGCGCCAAACTCTGAAGCGCATTAAAGAGGCAAGTCACGATTTAGGCCGCCGCAATCTCACCCCTGCGCAGAAATCCGAAATCGACAAGCTGGAAACCTCGCTGCTTCAATGCGATGATCCTCCGCCCGATGCGCTCACCATCAGCGACCTCGAAGAGCAACTCGATTCTTCGCTGCGCGCCCACGGCATAACCGACCAGTATCAACTCGCCGCCGACCTGGCCCGCAAGAGCGTGAAGCCGGAACTGTTGGAATCATTATTCGCCGCCCTGGATGCCGATACCGCCCGCGCCGCCTTGGTGAGAATCGCCGCGTCTCTAGAGATTTGGAGCATGCTCGCCGAAATCGAGAGCAGCACCTCGCGCATCTCCGACCTCGTCCTCGCCATCAAGGAATACACCTACATGGATCAGGCCCCCGTGCAAAACGTGGACATCGTGAAGAGCCTGGAAACCACGCTCACCATCCTGAATCACAAGCTCAAGCACGGCGTCGAAGTGAAGCGCGACTACCAGAAAATTCCGCTGATGGTGAATTCTTTCGGCAGCGAACTCAACCAGGTCTGGACTAACCTCATCGACAACGCCATCGCCGCCATGAACGGCAAAGGCGAACTCCGCGTCCGCACCTTTCGCGAAGACGATTGCGTAGTCGTCGAAATCGGAGACAACGGCCCCGGCATCCCTCCCGACGTCGAACCCCACATCTTCGAGCCCTTCTTCACCACCAAAGGCGTAGGGGAGGGAACTGGCCTCGGCCTCGACACCGTTCAGCGCATCGTAAGAAAACATCGCGGCAACATCCAGGTCGACTCCGTGCCGGGCGATACCCGCTTCCAAATCCGCCTGCCACTGTCGGAAGCCGCGACGTAAATCGTTTTTCGGAGAATTGTATTTTCGCCGATTAACTCGGCCAGGGAAGGGCACGGCTTGAGCCGTGCCGCGTAGAGCAATAAGTGGCTGGCTTTAGCCTCTGCGGTGCGCTTTTCTGGTGCGCCCCCGGCCAACTTCAGCTAAGGCTTTTCCTCTATTGAATTCGTTTGCTTCAAATCGGAAGATACAAACAATGAAAACCACAAAGTGCTGCCCTCGCTGCCACACGCCGCTGGTCACCAGACAATCCAGCCTCGGTCCCTATTTGGTTTGCCCAAACTATCCCAACTGCGACTGCCCCATCGAGCTTCCGCCGCTATCTTCGACCCACGCGGAATACGCCCACGCCGCTTAGCCAGTAGCCAGAAGCGCTCCTAGAGCAGCTTCCCCGCCGCCAGATCCCGCACCAGCGTCTCATCCGCCTCCAGAAAATCGTAAGAGGGAAGCGCTTGCGGCGCCGACCACTGCACATCTTTAAAAATGCGATTCTCAATCTCCCCTTCATATTGCCGCACCACAAAAAAGCGCAGCTCCACCATTCCTCCATTCGGATACTCATGTTGAATGCGCGCAAATTCGTCCCCAATGGTCGCGACAATTCCCAGTTCTTCCTCCAACTCACGCCGTAAAGCATCCCGCGGCTGTTCGCCTTCTTCGATCTTGCCGCCGGGAAATTCCCATTTCAACGGCATGGTCTGGTGCCGGGTGCGCTGGCACACCAACAGTTTTCCGTCTTTCTCGATCAAACCTGCAACCACCCGCTTCATGGTAGGGAACTACTCCTGGGGTTGTGAAATGTGAGGAACGGACGCCGTCTGCACCGCGCTGGCCACCGGGTCGATGCAACTGGTAAAGGTAAACGCAAACGCCGCCACGCCCGGCGAACATCGCAACTCCAGTTCGTGGCTGGCGTAATCGTGATTATCCAACAGAAAATACATCCGCGCCGAATCGATCACCACATAACTCTCTTCTTCGCCCGCAACACTCGACGGCCGGAAGCGCGTATCCCGCGTTGCCTGCTCCCGCGTAAGCGCCTTGCCATCTTGAAGAATCACAACTTCCGTCGCCGTCCGCCGCGGAGCGGCCATCACCAGATTCACCGCCGAAGCATCGAACTTCAACTTCAAACTATGCTCGCCCGAATCCGCCGCCTCAAAATATTCCGCGGTCGAGGCCCAGCTGCCGCTGGCATAAAAGAAATTCTCTTCCATGGCCACGGAAAAAGAATAATCCGCCGTCTGGTCTTCCTTGAAGCCGCCCTCATTCCCAATCCGTCCCCGCCGGTGTCCCAGATAAAGCTCGCCCGTCGGCCGGTAACAAACCGCTCCCGCATGATCTTCTTCCCGCACCGGCTCCATCCGTTCGGGCAACAACACTCCCGGATCGATCTCCCGCAGCAACTCCTGAATTACTTCCTCGGTCTCGGCATAATTGCCTTCGCCAAAATGGCCGTACCGTAAATACCCGTCTTTATCCAGCAGATATTTCGTCGGCCAGTAACGGTTGGCAAACGCCTTCCATATCTCGCGATTGCTGTCGATCACGATGGGATAAGTCAACCCAAACTCCCGCACCCCGCGCTCCACGTTCGCTTCATACTGCGCAAATGTGAACTCCGGCGTATGCACCCCGATCACGGTCAGCCCTTTGCTGCGGTAGCGTTCATACCATGCCTGCACATAAGGCAGCGTGCGGATGCAGTTCACGCAGGTGTAGTCCCAAAAATCCACCAACACCGCGCGGCCCCGAAGCTGGCGAAAACTCAGCGGCATCGAGTTCAGCCACACGTTGCCAATCTCCGGCGCCCGGACTTTACCCTTCTCGACCCTCATGATTTCTCACTGACGCGAATGAAAATCATTCGCCGCCCGCTTCCAGTTTCTTTCCCACCAGCGCCGCGCAATGCTCAATCAGTTGCTGGTCCTCGATGCCAAACGCGGCAGGGAAGTGGCTGTCAATATCCAGTTCGCCCACCACCTTGCCGCGCACAAAAATCGGCACCACAATCTCCGACTTCGTTTCCAGCGAACACGCCAGGTAGCGCGGATCTTTCTTCACATCATCCACCACCACCGTCTGCCCGCTCGACGCCGCCGCCCCGCAAATTCCTTCATTCAACGGAATCCGCGTATGCGGAGTCATCGCCCCCACAAATGCGCCCAGCGCCAGAATCGGCGGCCGCGCTCCCGCCTCCAGCATGTAAAACCCCACCCAGTTATATTTCAGCATCCGCTGCTGCAGCATTTGCGCAATCTTCTTCATCAGGTCGTCAGCATTAACAGCAGCTTTCGCCGCGGCGCTGGCCTCGTTTCGCAACTCTTCGATTCTGGAGGTAACCGGCATGAGAGGAATCTTAACTCAACCCCGCGCCTCAGGCGTAACACAACTGGTCACTTCAGTAATCCGCCGAATCCCTTCCACCGCCGCAAACACTTCCGGATGGATGGCAAATGCCAACGCCTCCAAACCCTTCACCAGCGTAGGCGCCGGCGTATTCAGAAACTCATCTCGAATGCAATAAACCCGCCCCAACCGTGCCGCACTCGTCCCGTGCCAGCCTCGCATCTCGATCATCTTCTCCAGTGGAACCCGGTCGCCCGCGCCACACCACGCCGCCACAATTACCTCCGGATCTATCTGGGCAACATCCTCCGCCGCAATCTGTTTTCCCGCCTCGCCGACAAATCTTCCGCCCGCAGCCTCAACCAATTCCTTTACCCATGCCTGCGATGCAATCAGCGGTTTGCCCCACTCCTCGCAAAATACCTTAGGCCGCGCTAAACCAGATGCCGCCGCCCGCACCCGTTCAATACGCTCTCTCATCTTCCGAATCACTTCCTCGCCCCGCTCACTCGCTCCCACAACGCCGGCTATGATCGCAATGTCGCCGTAAACATCCGCCAGCGTCTTCGGCGCCAATCCCAAAAATCGCGCGCCAGATTTTAAAATCTCAACCACCGCTTTTTCCTGGTAGGGAACTGACGCGATTACCAGATCCGGCCTCGCCGCAACAATCTCATCCGCATTCGCCGTCCACGAATCGGCTACGAGAATACGCGATGAATCCGCAACCTCCGCCACCACATCGCGGCAATACTTGGTGCAAGCGACCACCCGCCCCAACTCGCCCACCGCCGCCAGAATCACAGTAGCGCTCGGCTGCAAGCTGACAATCCTCCGTGGTGAATGTTCACTCTGCATCATTGAATTGTCATTCCGTCTCTAACGACGTGGCCTGGTGTCAAGTGATTTTCTCCGACACCTTTCCCTTGGCGTCTTCGGTTTTACAGAAGCGCCATTTCGCTCTCGCAGGAAGGTGTTTTGCGTCTTCGACCAAAGCCCTGTGTTCTCTCAATCGTGCGGTGGACGCAAGGTCTCACCATCCATCTCTTCGGCAACTACTCCCAAAATTGCTGCTTCGAACTCCCCGCTTCTCGGGGAGGCAGGCTGCCTACTCAAGCGGTCGGCTCATGCTTTCCGCCACGAAATGACTCAGGCTTGCCTGCACACGGCCTTGCACAGCTGCGCGTAATCCCATTCCTCGCGCAGCATCAGGTACAACCTCATGGCCAGCTTGCGCGCCACCGCCACCTTGGCCAGCGCGCGATGCTTGCGCACCGCCAGCCGCCGATAAAAGCGGCCCAACTCGGCGTCGTAGCGCGCCGCCGTCTGTCCCGCCTCCACCAGCAAAAAACGCAGAAACGGACTGCCCTGCTTGCTGATGCCTCCCAACTGCTGCCGCCCGCCGCTGGAATGCTCGCTGGGAATCAGGCCAAAATAGCTGCCCACCTGGCGCGCATTCGCGAAGCGTTTCGCCGGCCCCAGCGTCAGCACCATGGCCAGCGCCGTCACCGGACCTACTCCCGGATGCGTCATCAACCGCACCGCCGCCGGCCGCCGCTTCACTTCTTCTTCCACTTGCCGGTTCAGCGCCGCGATCTCCGCTTCCTGCTGCTCCAGCCCGGCCAGCAACCGCTGCCTGCGCAGCGCTGCGTAGGGCAGCAACTCCAACTTCTCCAACTCCGCCCGTCCCGCCTCGGTCCACAGCTTCCACTTCTTCTGCACACCCTGGCTCAGGGCCAGCGCCTGCAGCTGATTCTTGATGCGCGTCCGTGCCTGCACCTGCTTGTGCCGATGCACCAGCAATTGCCGCACATCCCGCTCCTCCACACTCGGCACCCAGATCCGCGGAAACCGCTCTTCTCTCAGCAACCGCAACAACAGCTCCGCGTCTCGCCGATCCGTCTTTTGCTTGCGCACTTCCGACGCCCGGATCCGCGCCGCATCCCCAATCCACAACTCCATGCCCAACTCCTGCAGCAAACGCTCAAACCAGGGATAGTGCCCGCAACCCTCCATCCCCACCCGCACCGCTTGCCCGCGCAGCGACCCATAAAACTGCTCCGCTTCCTCGCGGTGCGATAAACGCCGCTCCAGGATTTCTCCCGTCGAATTGTCAAAGATCGCGACCTGCTGAAACCCAGGATGAAAATCACAGCCTATAATCAGCATGACGTTGGCTCCTTTTCGAGCCTTGGTCGTCTTCGCAGCCTCCAACATACTCCGCGATCGAGCCAACGTCGTTATGCAATCAAGCGAAGCGAGGAATCCCTGCCCGCGCCGCGACTCTCCAGCGCCGCCCGCAACACATCAATCGCCAACTGCGCCGCATGTTCCGAAGCCTGCGGCAACCCGCCCAGCGCGGACGAAATGCCTTCACGCCCCATCGCCCGCACCTCCGCCAAACTTTTCCCCACAATCGTTTCCGTCAGCGCCGACGCGCAAGCCACACTTGCCACACATCCCTTCGCCTTAAACCGCGCTTCCGCAATTCGACCTCCGGCCATTCGCAACGTCAACCGCACCACATCCCCGCACACCGGATTTTCCAATTCCGCCACCGCGTCCGCTCCGACAATCTCTCCAACATTGCGCGGATTCTCAAAATGGTCCAGCACCTGTGCCGAATACATTGCCTGAATTGTAAATCTCCCCCGCTTTTCTTCTCCGTGATAATCTCGCTGATACAAAATCTCTGTGCTCCGAACTCAGAGCTTAGATAAACACGAGGCGTGCATGACTGAACCGAGTTACGAAGAACTCAAAGCCAAATTGGCGCAACTGGAAAAAGAAGTCGAAACCAAAAAGCGCAGCGGCGACCTCATCTTCAAAGTCGGAGAAAAAGGCGGCGTCAGCGTCTACGGCCTGGGCCGTTTTCCCGTCACTCTCTACTACGAGCAATGGAACCGCCTGCTAGGCGCCGCCGCCGACATCAAGAATTTCATGGAAGAAAACAAGTCCAGGCTGAAGCTAAAAGAACAAGGCTGATTGGCGTTGATGGGCGCGGGTGCCCCATCCTTAACGTCGCGCCTTCTGCGACGTTAGAGCCTGCCCTGAGCGTAGTCGAAGGGGTGGGGATTCTGATTTCCGTAGCCAAACTCAAAGCCGCTTGAATCGCCGACCGACCTATTGGACGACCAGAAAACCTAACGCAACCCCCGTTGCGTTATAATAAAAACTCGTGCCGAAATACTCCATCGTCGTCCCGCTCCACAACGAGCAGGAAAACGTCACCGACCTCTACGACCGCCTCAAAGCGGTGATGGAAACTGCCGGCGAAAGTTTTGAAATCGTTCTGGTCGATGACGGCTCCAGCGACCACACCTTCGCCATGCTGCGCGAAATCGCCGCCGTCGATAGCCGCGTCACCGTCGTCAAGCTCCGCCGCAATTTCGGCCAAACCGCAGGCCTGGCCGCCGGTTTCGATCACGCCCGCGGCGAATACATTATCGCCATGGATGGCGACCTCCAACACGATCCCGCCGACATCCCCGTCTTCCTCGAAAAAATCGCGGCCGGTTACGATATCGTCAGCGGCTGGCGCAAAAACCGCGTCGACAATTTCTGGATGCGCCGCATCCCCTCCCGCATCGCCAATTGGCTGATGGCCAAACTCAGCGGCGTCGATATTCACGACTTCGGCACCACGTTCAAAGCCTATCGCCGCGACATCCTCGAGCAAGTCCCGCTCTACGGCGAACTGCATCGCTTCATCCCGGCGCTGGCGTCCTGGCATGGCGCATCCATCTGCGAAGTCCCCATCCGCAACGTCAATCGTGAGCGCGGAGTCTCGCACTACGGCATCACCCGCACCTTCCGCGTCTTCTTCGATCTGCTCACGATCCGCTTTTTGCTGCGCTACCTTTCGCGCCCGCTGCACTTTTTCGGCACCTTCGGAATGTTCAGCATCTTCGGCGGCAGCGCCATCGTCGTCTGGCTCGGCGCGGAAAAATTCCTGCGCCACGTCCCGGTCATGGCCTCCCACGGTCCGCTAATGATGGCCGCTCTCGGCCTCCTGCTCGGCGGATTGAATCTGCTCGCCATCGGACTGCTCGGCGAAATGCAGGTCCGCCACTACCACGAACCCAGCCGTCGCGCCCCCTACTCCGTCGACCGCGTCCTCCGCGCCCAAAGCGAAGAGCACAGCGTCTCCGAATAACCAGCCCGGTTTTTTCCCGCAGATCATTTCCTTTGTCGTAACCTTGGTTCCACCTACCAGCCCATTTCCCTAATCAAGGCGATAGTGGCGGCAACATAAAGGTCCCGAAGGGACCCCCGCCAAAGGGAACCGTCTCGTTCGCGATTTCCAGCCAAAAGGCTGGAGCAACCGGAATCCCCGCTGGGACAATATCCCGCTGAAAAAGGCGCATAATTCGACCAGGGGAGGCCGACCAGCGGCAACCATGAAAAACTTCGTGGCCGGAATTGTCGCGACGCTGCTCGTATTTACCTTCGGCGGCTGGCTTTACCTCAGACTCGGCTATGCCGACTTGCGCGCGAATCTTCCACCATCTCGGCTCGAATCGCAACTCGCCACCACCGCCTTGATTGCTTCAACCGCGCGCCATGCCCCGCCGCAACCAAACCCGATCGCGCCAACCGAGGCCAATCTGCTCGACGGCGCCCGCTTGTATCGCGACAAGTGTGCCGACTGCCATGGCCGGCCTGACAACCCGGTGAGCGATTACGGGGCGTCCTTCAATCCCCGAGCGCCGCAGTTCATCGAGGCTCATCCCCGCCTGCCCCAGAACCAGGAGTTCTACCTCATCAAGAACGGAGTGCGCCGATCGGCCATGCCGGCATGGGGAAATATCATGGCCGATAGTGAGATCTGGCAAGTCGTCACTTTTCTCAATCACCTGGACAATCTTCCACCCGCAGTCCAGCAGGAACTCCATCAGCCCGCCGGCAGCAATCCTTGAGCGGCTGCCTACAGTTTGTTTCACCGCCCCCTACAGTTTTCGTCCTTCCTCTAAGTCTCCGAATGTCCGCATCTCAGAACCGCAATCCGGCGAACCGGCTGTATCGCCGACCCTTAAGGCCATCACGAATGGCGTTGGAGGATCCCGATGCGAGTTTTCAGATGTTTGCATATAGCGATTCTTTCCATCCTGCTCGGAAGCGCGGCCATGCTCTGCGCGCAAGATGAGAAACCTCAGGACGATCACCCGGCTAAGCCGGAAGAAACCAAGCCAGCCCCAAAGGCGGAGGAAGCGAAACCCGCTCAGCCGGACATGGCGAAACCCTCAAAGCAGGAACAGAAAGACGAGAAAAAACAGGAAAAAGATCAATCCCACGATAAGGCGATGCCGGCGCGGCCGGATCACCCCGGCCAGCCCGCCTCAAACATGCAGGGACAAGATCGTTCCCAGCAGGCGCATGCAACGCCCGCCGGCCGCGGCGGCCACATTCCTGACGATAAATTCCGCGCCAACTTCGGCCGCGGCCACACCTTCAGGGCAAACACGGTCATCGTTTCCGGTCGGCCTCAATTTCAATATGGAGGTTATTCTTTTGAACTGGTCGATGCGTGGCCCGCGGGCTGGGCCTACACCGATGACTGCTACATCGACTACATCGATGGGCAGTACTTCCTTTTCGATTTGCTCCACCCCGGTGTTCGCATCGCTGTTTTCGTTGTAATGTAAGCGCCAAGGTTCGGAAGTCGTGCCAGGGTGGTCTCTCTCAGTCGCATCCGGTTCTGCCGGATCAATTCGGTGAGACCACCTTGGCTTTTTGTAAAAGGGAAGATCAAAAGTCGATTTACAGCTTTGGCAGCGATAACGTTAAATTTTTCTCTTGCCCGAGAAGCCCGCACTTTTTGGTGTTCTCGTGTAAGCATCTTACGCAAGTCACATCGGCCTTGCCTTTCTAGAGGGGCAGGCCGCATAATCGCTTTGACGGTCGGCATGTGGCTTACCCACTTGCTGATTGACCCCGCCTCTGGCTAGCGCCAGAGGCAGGGTACTGTTAAGGTTGTGGTCTCCAACTAGCGCAATCTCGAAATCATGGCGGGGGCGGCATCGTCCCTTGGGGAGGTTGAAATGACGACCAGCGAACAAAAGGTGCTTACGCGGGGAGTAGCTGCGGGCACAATCGTCGGAGTGGCAGTCGGGCTTATGATAGCGTTGTTCATCACGATCAGGCCGGAACTGTTTAGGGCCCTGATACCGTAGGACGAGCAGCACTATAGCCGCCCAGATCACGCGACCCTCGTTTTCTTGTAAGGCCCACGCTTCCTCGGTTTCGGCATGTAGCTCTCTGCCATCATTACGATTTCCTCAAGACTCCAAACGTGATCCGCTAGGCCAGCAGCAATGCTAGGAGTGATTCGCAGCGTCTTGTGGATCCGGGCGAAATTGTAGTGTACGGCGCTCAAGCGGCAATTCGAGAATCTTCAAGTGCGTTCCAAGCTGCGATCAACAACTTCTACATACTGACAGCGGCCCCCGCTAAAGCAGTCGGGTGCTCCAGAAGATTGGAAGCTGGAAGTAGTCGATTCACAAGGCAGGAAACTCAAAGGGGTCACGTTGGCTTATTCTGACAAACTTCCGGGCTGCGCCGTCGCAGCCCAGTGACGATCGCGAGGAGGCGATTTGCCATTCAGTCAATGTCCGATAACAGGTATTATGTAAACTACAATTACTCGATGACCTCAACACAATCCAGATCCCTCGGTCTTTCCCCCAACAATCCCCGGATGCTTCGATCCAGGGTCGCCAGCTTCCCTTTCTTGTGCATCGCTAAGCCCAGCAGGTAAGCATCCGTAACCTGTTGATGTCCCATCAGCTTCGCCCGCAAGGGGCGCACCGCGTCCACGAAGCTTAAGTCGTCCTTCCAGAATTCGTGGCGGGGGTGGCTTACGCTGATCTCTAAAGCGCGAATCGCCTCCGTTGGCGTCACCGCGCGCGGAGATAGTGCAGGGTTCGAAACGATGCGCACAAATCCCGCTTCCGTGAACGGGCACGTCGCCCAGCCCTCGCCGGAATGTCGGCCGAACCAGCGCAACGACCGCTCGTGCGCCTTGTGGCCCGGCCAGGAAAGCGCAACGAGCACGTTAACGTCTAACAAAAATGCCATTATTCACTATCGGACTCAGGTTCGGATTCAAGTTCGCACTCAAGTTCTTTGACCCGTTCACTGCTTATGCGAGGCGTATCTACAGGCAGGTCGAATACCGCAATCCCATTAACCTTTCGAATGCCGATAGGGGCACTCAACCCTTTTCGCACCAGCTCCGAAGCCGCCTTGCCCAGTGCCAGCCGCCGTCCCTTGGCATAGGTTTTAAGCGTCTTCAGCGCATCATCATCCAGATTGAGAGTAGTCCTCATTTTCTAATGATGTCATCCGAGCACATCTGATGTCAAGATAAACTCACGCGCATCATTCGTCCGATATGATGCGACAGCAGCCCGTCAACAAAAAAGGCGGCCCAGCGCCAGATAAAATCGCAACCCCGTGCCGCCTTTGTGATCAACCTTGGTTATTTACGTGCGAAGCAAATATCGGTCTTCACTCGCAGGCCGCTAAACATCGCACAATGCACACCGGATGCCCGCGGACTAGGACCAGCGTCCCGATCCGCCGCCGACTCCGGTGACAATCGACACCGCTCCGGCCTGCAGGTGACCCAGTAAGTTGCTGTGGCTGTCAAAGAATTGGATGCTGAGGTACACCGGCGTCCCTTGAAACGAAAAGCTCACGGTATTGGCGTATAAGTTCGCCAGATTGTCGGTGTAGATGTCGCCGAATAGAGCCCCGCCTCCAGGAGAAGCAATCCCTCCAGCATTCCCATTAAAAGTCTCTCCACCTTTCACCTGCACCTGGAACTTAAGGTAGAAGATCAAGCTGGCCACGGAACCCGTTGCGGGATACGAGCTAGTCTCCGCCATCAACGACTTAGTAATGGAATCAATCTGAGGTTGGGGAAGTTTGCCTTTGGCGTACGCCGCGAAGTCCTGGGCGATGACTTTTCTGTCGATGGAAATTGGTTTTGCTGCTGTACTCATAATTCACTCCTTTAATGTATGTTTAAGTTTCACATCGCTCCTGTCCTAACAACCCAACGCATTACCGTCTAGGAAAACCCTAGTCCGAATGCATTAGTAAGTGAGAGTGTCCTCGTAGATATCAAGGATGTTACGAGCATACTCTTGTCTCGCTCGTTTGCAACGCATAAATGCAGCCCACTTAGAAATGCGTTTCGCATATCCCAAAGTGAAACATCACAGCACTGTAAGAAGGACGAACAGCAGAATCAGACAAACAAGGATGGATGCTGCAGGAGAGTACTAAGTCAACTCACTTACATCTTGTACTTGCCCATGTCGTCGTCATTCAGCCCCTCGAGCCACTTGCGCAGCTCTTCGCTGTTTACGCGGTCCGACATGTTGGCCACCAGCTTCGAATTCTTCAGCACCACTTCATCCACAAAAATCGGGCAATCCATGCGCAACGCCAGCGCCAGCGCATCCGACGGGCGCGAATCCACACTGATCACATCCCCGCCCCGGTCCAGCCAGATCACCGCATAAAACGTATCTTCGCGCAACTCCGTCACCACAACTTTATAAACCTGAGTCTCCAATCCTGTGAGCACATTCTTAATCAAATCATGCGTCATTGGCCGCGGCGTCGAAACTTTTTCCATCTCCAAAGCAATCGCATTCGCCTCAAACACCCCCACCCAGATCGGCAGCACCGCCTCCCCCGAAACATCCTTCAAAATCACAATCGGCGTATTCGTCACCGGATCAACCATAAGACCGCGGATTGTCATTTCTACTTCCATTTGGGGCCTCCTGTGCTGCGTGCTCCGGTTGTGCTTGTCCTGCGCTGCGCGCCTCTTTGCGGGGACCTGCGGTCCGTGGAGTTACTGACTTCCTTATACCACCAATTCTCCCAGCAGGCTGTTGGGGAATGCTGTGGTTACGCGGACTTTTGCGTAGTTTCCGGGTTGTGGGTTTGCGTTGTTGGGTACGGTGAAGTTTAGGGTTTTGTTTTGACTGGTGCGGCCGATGTATTGGGCGCGATGTTCGTTTTTCCCTTCAACCATTACTTCGTAGATTTGCTCTATGAAATTATTACTGCGGAGGATTTGGGTTTCTTTTTGGTGCGTCATTAAGACTTCAAGACGGCGGGCTTTTTCTTCGTCGGGGATAGCGTCTTCCAGTTTCAGCGATGGAGTGTTTGGCCGCGGCGAATATTTGAAGGTGAAGATGCTGTCATAGCCGACTTCGTCGATCAGGCCTAACGTTTCGGCGAAGTCGGATTCAGTTTCGCCGGGGAAGCCGACGATCATGTCTGTCGTCATGCTGATGTCGCGCTTGGCGGACTTGATCCAGGAGATGCGTTCGAGATATTGCTCGCGACTGTAGAGGCGCTGCATGGCGTCGAGGATTTTGTTGGATCCACTTTGTACCGGCAGGTGCACGTGATCGCAGAGTGTGGGGACGGCGTCGATGGCGTCGACGATGTCGCGGCCAAAGTCACGGGGATGCGAGGTGGTGAAGCGGACGCGCCTGATGCCGGGAACTTCGCCGACGGCGGCTAACAATTCCGCGAAAGAGCGCTTCCCTGCTGGATCTTTGTAGGAATTTACGTTCTGGCCGAGCAGTTGAATTTCGGTGTAGCCGAGATCGGCCATCTGGCGGGCTTCGGCGAGGACCGAGTCAACGGTGCGGCTGCGCTCTTTGCCGCGGGTGAACGGCACTACGCAGTAGGCGCAGAATTTGTCGCAGCCTTCGATGATGGTGATGTATCCGCGATGGGGGTTGGTGCGGGCGGTGAATTCGGTTTCGAAACACTCGTCGGTTTCGCGGTCGTCGAGGCCCGTCACACGGCTTCCGGCCTCCGGCTTCCGGGAACCGGCTTCGGGCTTCGGGCTTCGGGCTTCAAGTTGCACCAGCATTTCCGGCAGCTTGCGATAGCTGGCGGAGCCGCAGACTAGGGAGACGTGAGGGGCGCGTTCGAAGATTTTTTCGCCTTCCTGCTGGGCGACGCAGCCGAGGACTCCGAACTTTTTGCCTTGTTTTTGCAACTTCTTATAGTCGTTGAGGCGGTGGAAGACTTTTTGCTCCGCTTTGTCGCGGATGGAGCAGGTGTTGTAGAGAACGAGGTCTGCATCCTCGACCGTCTGGACTTGGCGGTAGCCTTCGTGGACCAGCGTGCCAATGACCTTTTCCGAGTCATGGACGTTCATCTGGCAGCCGAAGGTTTCGAGGTAGAAGGTCTTTTGCGGGGCGGACATGGCTTAGGTCAGTATAACGCGGGGAGAGCTTCTAGCTGCTAGCTCCTAGCCAAACCCGGTCCAAAACTCTGACGCAGTGACTCGATGGTGTAGGGATCCTTCGTCGGGCGGAGAACGCCTTCCTCTGGATGACAGTTCGGTGATGTTGGCTTAGATCTGCAACTGCACGGTTGCCTTTCCGGTGTTCTCAGGGATGCTGAATTGTTTGGCGCTGATTTCGGCGGTGTAATTGCCGCGCGGGAGTTGGAGTTCTCCAAGGAACTGGCTGTTGAAGTCGAAGGTTAGCTTCACCGGCGGCTGGATTGTGGGCTTTACGATCTGCGCGATTACCTCGAAATCCGTGGGAATCCAGGGGCTGGGATTGGTAGGAGTGCCGACGTTGATTTCACAGCCGCACATCATGGTGACCTTGGTCTTTAGGCTGACCGTGGTGCCCGACACGACCAGTTCGGGTTGCACCCAGAGGCCGGGGATTTGGATGACCGCTCCGGGACCCTGCGGCTGCGGGCCGGGATTGACCTGTACGCTTTGCGTGACGAATTGATCGCCCTGCGCCGGCGGGAGCGGGACGCGGACATCGACGGTGAGCACCTGTTGCGCTGACAGATTGAGATTGGCGGTGTACTGGACGGTCGTGGCCGGGTCAGCCACGACAAAGTAAGTCGTCACGGGATTGGTGGGTGTGACGATTGGGTAAGGACTTGAGTAGACGGAGGGTTGGGAGGCGCGAGTGCCGGAGTCTCCCTGATTGGTGAAACCGGGTCCGGACAGGATTGTAGAGCCGTCTCGGACGGTGATGATCGCTCCGTTGAAACTGTCAGGGCCGAGGAACATGCCGCCCTTTGCCTGAGGGCGGATGATAAGTTTGGTATTGGTGGTCATAGATTGCTTTCCTGCTTTGCTAACGCTTAGTTATTTTCGGTCCCACGAAAACGATATACAGCGGCTCCTTGGCTTGGACGGGCCAAGAAAAATGAATTCGAAGCTGCGGGGTTTTGATTTTACCGTGCCACGGACAAAATAGGGATTCGCCTGGTCTATCGGGATGAGGGAAGGTCAAGGCGGCACGAAATTCGTTCTTCTCCGCTTGGGACGAATCCGAAAACCATCCCTTTTGAAGAGAAAAATGGTTCGCGTACATAGCGTGGCCCTCTTCATTACGCTGCCCCTCATCGTCGAAGCACCCTTTGAACTTGTTAAGTGTATGAAGCAACACGCGGATTCGCCCCGCTGCTCCGGGAACGAACGGATGACCTTCGAGCGAGGCGAAGGCATCTTCAGCAAACGTGAGCAGGGTATTTAATCTACTTACTTGGGCCTTAAGGGCTCCCCACGAATCAACGATTTCCGGGTTGGCCTCTAAACATGTAGTTATCGCAGCGATGTTCCAGTGATTTGGAATCGAGACATCCGCAACTTGATTTTCCTGACGCCAGGTTGCCTCAACCGGGGTGAAGGTCCAACCCGAAGGGGAGAAGCTGACCAGTTCGCGCGCGATGCCATTCAGTCGACAGAATGCCGATTCGCCTACTGCCGTATCGGTGACGATCTCGCCTCTCGCTTCAATCCAGTCGTCGCCGAGATGCAGTTGTGCGTCTTCCCAATAAGGGCCATATTGCGTGAGCCATTGCATCAAAGCGCGCCGTTGTTCGCTTGGCAGACCCTGAACGGCTTGTTGCATCAGTGCTTGGGCGGTGATTCTAGCGTAGGCCATGCTTCGGCAGCAGTAGAGCGATGATCCGAATCGCTGGATCTCGCGTCGGATATCCATCATTCTGCCGACGGCATCGGCGAACCCTCGAATATCGTGGAACTGGCCGTGCAGGGACAGGTCATTCACAAGAAAATCCACTCTAGCCGCCCCACCCAGCGAAGTAATTCATGTCTTTGTCAAACTGGTCAAAGAAGCCCGAGGGCCAGACATCAATGTTTCCTTTGCTATCGATTATCGGGCTGATTACCTGTTCTCCCTTTGCTTCCCGATCTTTGAAAAAATGTATCGCGACTTCTTCGTGTTTAATTACGTCACCCTTGACTGATCGCCTAATTCCGTTTAAGACGTGGTCGCTGTGGGTTTCAATAACAACCTGGATGCCAGCTGCGGCGATCTTCGATAGGAACGTCCCCATCCTTGCTTGCCCAGCCGGGTGAAGATGGACTTCGGGATTTTCTATCAAGAGGAAATCGCCTGGCTTTCTTGACAAGGCTGCGACGATTATTGGAAAGACTTGGGTGAGGCCGAACCCAACGTGCACAGGTCTGTGAAAATCGGTAGCGCTGGAGGTTCTCAAACCGAGAGCGACTCCATTTGATTGGGGAACCTGCTGCACTTCAAGCGAACAACCTGGGAAGAATTCCTGCATGTGAGCCTCAACTTGGTGTAAGAGTGTGGGGGCCCTTTCGGAAATTAGCAGGGTCTCCAATACTACTTCGTCTCGTCCCCAATGCAGCAGGCTCGCTGCATTTTCGCCTCGCGGTCCCACTACCTGTGTCGAGTTTGGATCCTCCAGGGGATAGACCTCTCGAGGTCCAATCCGTTCGGCAGTTAGAAAGCATAGTCGCAGGAGGCGTTTTGCGAGATTCATTTGTTCCGGAGAGGCGTTGATAGGCAGGAGGAAGCGGAGCGTTGTCGGGGCACCCTGTTCCGCGACGCCAAGGCGAACGGCAGTGACAATTGCCGACATGTCCTTTCGGTCCGACCCCTCAAATGTCCAGTGAAATTCTTGATCGGAATCAATAAGCCCTATGCCAAAGGTGCGGCGTCCGGTCAACTTGTCAACTACGTCGGTAACCGTGCCGAGCCGAAGCTCGCTCCCATTAAGCAATAGTCGAATTGACCATTCTTGCTCCCTAATTGTCTGATGAAGAAGAACTAGAGCCTGGAGGACTGACGATTTGCCAGAAGCATTTGAACCTGAGAGAAGCGTCAATTGCCCTATCGGCAGCTTAAGCAGATCGAAACACTTGAAGTGCTCAAGGTCGAGTCGGACTAGCACCGAACACCTCCTCGAACATTAGCCAGGCCATCTCAAACCGGGCCCGCACGTTCTTAGTACTATTAGTGCTGTAAGTAATAGCGTGAGTGAATCGTGGATCTTCTAACCGCCGATAAAATGCCAGCCTGAGTCTCTCTGCGTTCTCTTCAACCAAAGCCGTCGGATATTTTGAGAGCCCCGTGGACATGACATCCCAAAGAGAGGCATTTAATACGCTCCGGGAGGTTTGCCCAGTTGCATGTTTTCGGAATGAGTGCTTTTCAAACACTGCGTAGTTATTCATTAATCCGCTCCGAAATTCCAAGGACAACTGCGCCAATTGCGCTGGAGGAAACTTGTTCATCTTGGTCAGCGCCGTAGCGAGGAACTCGTCCATATCCCTGTAATCGTCAAGCGGCAATAACTGGAACGCGCAGAAGCGGTTAACGAATTCCCGGTCTCGCATCGTTGTCGTAGTAAGACTATGCCCCGTGGCTTCCAGAAAACTTTCGGTGGTTGCTTCCTCCTTCAAGAATCGGGTGGCATCGCCCATATACAGACAATTACGCATCTGTTGACGCGTAAGAGGAACACCACCGTTTACGCGTTCAAAAATATCTAAGCGCGCTCGTTCCGGTACCTTCGCATCGATTATGTAGAGGACCAAGTTGCAGTCCTCTACACGATTCTGAAGCTTCGGGGCAAGATCTTTGAAATATTTCTTATCGAGTTCGCTCTGTTCGGGGAGCCTTAGACGAAGCTGGTTACTTAAGAACCTTTGAAAGGTAGAAAGGCGCTGCAGCCCGTCTACCACAATCATGCGGCCACGCCCGTCTTCGGCAAGGTAGAATACCGGCAGCGGAATCCGCATGAGCACGGACTCGATCAGTTTGCTCTGCTTGTCTTCCGGCCAAATGAAATCCCGCTGAAAATCGGGGTCCATTACAAACGAGTCCCCAGCTATCCGGCGGATTACATCGAAAATTGTTCGGGTTTCTGTCCGAATTAAGACCGTATCGATTGGGTAGTCGCCCCAACCTCCTCCGTCGGCTCGGTTGACGCCCTCGATCGGTTCCGAGTCAATTTTTCCAAGATCGTAGGTGCTCATACTGCTAGCGAGTATACCCAACGATTGATAGCAAATACAGCAAGCTTCGTATCAAGGCTCTAGCGTTCCCTTCCCGATCATCTGCGGTCATCTGCCAAGTTCACCGATCACGGTTCGCATTGGATTCACGTCTTCGAGTTGTTTTGGCTAGCAGGGGGCAGACTTGGCAGCGGATGGGAATTGCTTTACAGCGGCAGCGGGTGGGAGTGTCTTTTTTGCCGCGCTGGCGGCGGGGGATGTCGAGGAGGCACCAGGCATTTTTGTATTTTTCCAGGAGGCCTTTGCTGGGGACGATGCGGCCGTTGCGGCGGCGGGCTCCGTGGGGGTAGAAGCGGAGGCTTTTGCGGAGGCCGGCGGCTTCGATGGGAACGATGTACCAGAGGTCGAGGGGGGTGACGTGAGCGGCGATGAAGTCGGTTTCTTCGGGGGTGTAGACGGCGAGGCTGTGGCCGCCGTTTTTGACGCGGTAGCGGCGGTCGGCGAAGAGTTCGGTGCATTTAGCTTGAATACGGTAGAAGCGGCCGTGGCCATAGTCGATGACGAGGTCGTAGCGTTCGGACTCTCCCCAGGGGGTGCAGATGCGGAAGCCCATGCTGGTGGCGCGGGCGAGGAAGGCGGCTTCGGAGGCTTCTCCGCGGCGCTTGCGGGAGGGTTCGGCGACGGCGTGGAGGGAGATGGTTTCTTGTGGCGCGGGTATAGGGATGTGCGCGGGCGGTTGGACGTCGGGGGAATGCAGCACCGGGTCGAATAGTGGTAAGGATTGGCGTGGCGGCGGGGTCGGTAATTCCCTTCCCTTTTTAGGTTTCCTGGGCATGATGAGATTGGGAGACACTCCTGCTAGTTCACACTACGAGGAAAGCGCGGGCGGTGTATGTGATGGATGAACGTTGCGGCTGTGGATTTGTAGGGTGTGGAAACTTTTCGCTTCTTGGTGCGGGCGGCGAACAGCAGGTCCCTCGACTTCGCATGACCATCCTTCGGACGGTCATGCTTCGCTCGGGATGACAAATTTTCTTAGGTAGCGGGAGGACAACGGTGATCTAGCGCAGGATTACGGAGCCGCGGCCGAGGTGGGAGAGGGTGTGGGGGATGTCGGGCTGGACGGATTTGCCTTCGGGATGAGTGGCGATGGTCCAGGCTTTGGAGAAAGTTTGGCCGGTGGACATTTGGGTCAGGAGATTGTCGAGGAAGAGCGAGGTGTTGGAGCCGAGGCGGCGGAGGGTGAGGATGACGTTGAGTTTCAAGTTTTTGGTTTTGAAGCCGGCGTCGTAGGCGGGCTGGGGGTTGTCGTTGGCGATCCAGAGGAGTTTTGTGTTGGCGTTGGCGGCTGCGGCCAGGAGTTCGGCTCCGGTGATGCGGGCGCCGGAGGGGTCGTCGATGGAACCGTCTGGGGTTAGGTTGCAGAAGAGATGGATGACGTCATATTTTTGCGCGAGGGCGGCGCGGAGATCAGTGACGGAGGTGAAGGTGGTGCTCGAGGCTGTGGGATAGAAACGTTTGTAGACGCGTAGGTCAGACTTGAAGGGCTCGTCGAAGTCGGAGCCGAGCTGGCAGACGAGAACTTTGGTGGCGGTTACTTCTTCTTTGCGGAATGCGTCGAGGAGGCCCATGGTTTGGTGTGGAGTTGTCCGATCAGAATTGTATACAACGGCTGGCAATTGCGCGCGGCGCGGATGAGGACGTCAGCGGAGAAAGTTTTATGTCGGCTCAGGGCGAACCTCAGCGGCTGAAAGCCGCATTGATTGTTGGACAGTGATGGCACGACCGAGGTCGTGCCCTTCCCGATCTTGTGCCCTCCCATCTTGTGCCCTTCCCGATCTCTTCCGCCAATGAAGCCCAGGAAGATCTTAGCGACTGATCTGGCTCCCTAAACTTACAGACCTTTGTAGACGCCGCCATCGACCAGGATGGTTTGGCCGGTGATGTAGGAGGCGCGGTCGGAGGCGAGCCAGACGACGGCGTCGGCGACTTCGCGGGGATCGGCGAGGCGCTTGAGGGGAGCATCGGCGGCCCAGGAGTCGAACAGGTCCTGCTCGGTTTTTCCGGAGGCGGCGGAGCGGGCTTTGGCGAGTTGCTTCAGGCGATCGGTGAGGGTGAAGCCGGGGCCGACGTTGGTGACGAGAATTCCGTCTTTGCCGAACTCATTGGCAAGACTTTTTACCAGGCCGACGACGGCGGCGCGCACGGCGTTGGAGAGGACGAGGTCGGCGACTGGCTGCTTGGTGGTAATGGAAGTAAGGGTGATGATGCGTCCCCAGCGTTTGCGCTGCATGTGAGGGATGACTTCGCGGGCGAAGTAAACGGTGCTGAGGAAATTTGCCGCGATGGCGCGCTGCCAGTCGTCGAGGGTGGCGGCGAGAAATGCTGTGGCGGGCGGACCGCCGGCGTTGGTGACGCAGATATCGACGCCGCCAAATTTCTCGGCGACTGCGGCGATGAAAGCGGCGACAGCCTGGGGATCAGTGACGTCGAGGGATTGCGCGAAAATTTCGGCGGAGTGTTGCTTTCTGATTTCATCCGCGGCGGACTGCAAGTTGTCATTATTGCGGGCGCACATGGCGACGCGGCATCCTTCGGCGGCAAAGGCTGCGGCGGTGGCGCGTCCGATGCCCTGACTGGATGCGGCGACTACGGCTACACGGTTTTTCAGTCCGAGGTCCATGGAAGGCGAATTATAAATCGCTGGGCTGGTTGTGGAGTGGAACGAACGCGGAGTTTGCTGAGTTGCTGCAAAAATGATGCCCCACCTTTGCCGAGGCAAGTATGGGGCATTCAGCATTAAGCGGAGATGAGAGAAGTTCTAATCTCCGGTGCCGCAAGAGCAAATGCCCTTGCCGCTGCCGTCAAGAACGATCCCGTAGCATTCGTTGGCCAAGCGCGAAAGCTCTCCGACGCTAAGCGTGGCATCTTGCGAAGCCGTCTCTGTGACGACGTTGCCGGTCTGAATGTGGGTAGTCCAGGCACGGATCGCAGGTTCGATCGTGTCGGAACCGGAGGACTGTCCGGGAAGCGGACAAGCATTGCCGATCGGTGAAACCGACAAAATCTTGATCACGCCGGTGGTCAGGGAAGTGCCGGTCAGCGGGTTGGCGGTCAAGTTGGTGTTGACGGAAAGAGTGGCCAAACCATCTGGCGTATTCAGGCAGCCACAGCACTCGCTCATTTCCTGGTCGGGATCCACGACGAAGATATAGGCGCAGATGTTGCCTGCACTCGTGCCGGGATCGGTGATTCTCAGCGTGCCGTCGGGCGCGCCGGATGTGTTCGCGTTGGCAAAGTAGTCGACTTTCAAAACATCGGTTATGCCTTCTACTGGAGCCTTGGTTAGAGGTCCCGAGCCCGCCCATGCCGTGGCGGTACAGAGGGCAATTACACAGATCGAAACGATGGTTCGACGCATATCGCCTCCCCCAAAATTTGAATTTTTACCTGGGCCCGAAAAGACGCTCTGCTGAACAGCGGAGCTATAGCGAACAATGTATTCCGATTGGGGGCAATCGCAATAGCCCCGGTGGACTAATCCGATCAAATTAACCCATAGAATGCTTGCCTAGGGAAAATGGCTTTTGTGCGGCTATCACGTAATGGAAAGTCGTGAAACGAGGCGGCGTTGTACCAAGAAGATCAACATCAGGCCTGAAACGGCGAAGCCCACTCTGGCACTGGGGGATGCAAGAGTGGGCTGCCGGTGACGCGCTGAAAGAAGCGACTACTCTCCGGTTCCGCAAGTGCAAATGCCGCGCTTGCTGCCATCGAGAACGATCGCATAGCACTCGTTGCGCAGCCGCACAACTTCGGCAGCGCTCAGAGTGGCATCCACGGAAGCGGTTTCTGTTTCCGCATAGTTGCCATTCTGAATGTGCGTGGTCCAAGCGCGGATCGCAGGCTCGATTACGTCCGAACCTGTGGTCTGTCCGGGAAGCGGGCACGCGTTGGCGATGGGCGAAACCGACAGGACCTTGATCACGCCGGTGCTCAGGGTGACGCCGGTCAGCGGATTGCCGGTCACGTTGGTGTTGATGGAAAGAGTGGCCAAGCCGTCTGGAGTGTTCAGGCAGCCGCAGCACTCACTCAGTTCCTGGTTAGGATCGAACACGAAAATATACGAGCAGATGTTGCCCGTAGCCGTGCCCGGATCGGTGATCCGCAGCGTTCCATCCGGCGCGCCGGATGTGTTCGCATTGGAAAAGTAGTTGACTTTCAAAACATCCGTGATGCCCGCGGCCGGAGCCGTGGATAACGGTCCCTGGGCCCATGCACTGAGCGTACACAGAGCCAGAGCGCAAATTGTAACGACGAAGCGACGCATATTAGCCTCCCCAAAGGGTAAGTTTGTTCAGGCGGCAGGCGCCCCAAAACCCGCGCCGCTGGCCGCATTTCGAGCCTTACTGTAACCCGGTTTTGGCCACAAGCAATTGCCCCGGTGAACTAATCCAAATGCACTAATGCGGAGGCCAAAAACAGCTTATTTTTCCGTAGACAAGACGACCGGACTAGGGTCTAATTCCGGCCCATGCAGACGCTCGGACTGTCGGATGCGACCACCCGCACTGAGGGTCGGCTCAAAAGTCTTTTCTGGCCGTCTATCCAGAGCGGCGCCGACGTGGACTATCTTGCGGTGCAGGGGTTCTGGGTGTGTACGATTGTTGGTGTAATGTCGCTGGGCTTCCTGACCCTGGCTGGCCAGCCTATCAGCGGGATTCTCACATTTTTCGTGTTTTATCTGGGCGGGGTTGGAGTTCGTGAGCACAACCCTTTCGCGGCGGCGATCACGCTCTCCTGCTACGTGATCGACTTTGCGGCGTCCGCTATTTTCCTGACGACAAACTCACCGGGGATTGCAGTGGTCAAGATCATTGTGATCGCCCTGCTGCTGTCGAATCTTCGCGCCACATGGATTGCCGGAAACTGGAAACCGGGCTCGGACGAAGCAGCGTTACCGCCGCGGTTTGCAGAAACCTTCTTCGACAAGTTAGCCGATAAGTGGCCGGCATTTATTTGGCCCAAGGTTAAAGTTCTTTATTACGTTTTTTCCTTCGCATACCTGGCGATTATCGTTGCGGGGCTTATTGTAATGACGCTCCGCGGCAGGCACTTCTAGCAGCGGCATCGACGAATGCGTAAATCAGTATTCAACGCAACGAACGCAAAGATCGGCGGGGCTGTCGCGCCGGAGCTTGGTAGTTGGGGTGAACAGCAATCGCTGAACAACTCATTTGGGCCGTCGAGAGCCCACCCGGGCGCTAAAGCGCGATTGGTTTAGCAGTCTTAGCGGCACGACTGAAGTCGTGCCCTTCCCAAAACTTGCTTCCCGAGGCTTGCTTGGAAGAGATGTCGTGCAGCACTCCGCTGGTTGCGGCTTCAGACAATCCAGCCGCCGCCGACGACGATGTCGTTATCGTAGAAAACTGCGGCCTGGCCGGGAGTGATGGCGCGCTGCGGCCGATCGAAGGTGACAAGAATTTCGTCGTCTGCGGTCTGCTGAATCGTGGCTCCGGCGGCCTCGTGACGATGGCGAATCTTTACTGCGACGCGCATTGGTTCGCGAACATCACCTGCATTCACGGCGATCAGGTTCACGCGGCGGGCGCGCAGCGTGCGCGAATACAGATTCTCTTCTCCGCCGACAATGACCTGCTTCTCGGCGCCATTGATCTGGATCACGTAGAGCGGAGAGCCGGTGGCCACGCCGAGTCCCTTGCGCTGGCCGACGGTGAAGTTGTGAATGCCATGGTGCTCGCCGATGACTTCGCCGTTGGTAGTGACAAGCTCGCCGGCGGTATCGGGCAGGGCCTCACCCGAGTCGGCGAGATAGGCATCAATAAAGCGCTTGTAATCGCCGCCGGGGACAAAACAGATTTCCTGCGAGTCCGGCTTTTCGGCTAGAGCGAGGCCGTGCTTGCGGGCGAGCTCGCGAACCGCGGGCTTGGTCAGGTTGCCGAGCGGAAATAGAGTACGGCTGAGCTGTTCCTGGGTGAGGCCGAAAAGAAAATAAGTTTGGTCTTTGCTGCGATCGGCGGGACGATTGAGCAGCCAGCGGCCACGCGTTTCGTCGAACTCGACACGGGCGTAGTGTCCGGTGGCGACGCTGTCTGCGCCGATCTGTTGCGCGACGGTGATCAACTGATCGAACTTGAGGTGGTTGTTGCACAGGCTGCACGGAATGGGCGTGCGGCCGGAAAGATATTCGGCGACGAAGGGGCGCACCACATCACGCTCGAAGCGCTCTTCGTGATTGACGACGTAGTAGGGGATGCCGATGTGCTCGGCGACGCGGCGGGCGTCGTAGACATCGTCAAGTGAGCAGCAGCGGCCTTGAACGGATTCGGGCATGCCTTCGTGGCCGGCAAGACGGCGCTGATTCCAGAGCTGCATGGTGAGGCCGATGACATTGTGGCCTTCGGCGCGCAGCATGGCCGCGACGGTGGAAGAATCCACACCGCCCGACATGGCTACGGCAATGGTGCGTGGCTCCAGCATGTTAGTCTTCGAGCCTAATCTGCCTTGTTCCTTCAGCATCAATCTCCACTTCTCGCTTCGGCTGATCGGCAGAAGAATGGCGCGCGTTTCCCCGTTCCAGGCGAATTCCAGAGGACCCCGCAGTCAGCGACTCGTCACCCGGCATAAAGAAAATCCAATAATGATCTCGGTCGTCACCATCGCTCAGATAATCGGCTGGAGAAACCACTAACCGAAAACCGTTGAAAGCGAAAATTGTTTCCCGAGTGCGAGGGTCAAATTCGACGGCACTGAGAGCTTCGCCCTCCAGCCGCCGCGTGGCGACCGTCATGGGCTTGCGATCCGCATCTGAATCAACCAACAGGCGGTCGCCGTGAAACAGCTTCCAATTCGCCAGGTATATCCAAAGGTGCCACCGCCCATGAACATGGCCGAAGGCCTTAATGCGCGGTCCGAATTCGAGAGTCAGAAAGCTGCCGACTCCGGGCTTGACCCTCCAAGGCCGAGTTCCGAGCACTGGCTGAAAGTATTGGTGGATATCCATGGCTGCGGTTTTCATATCGAGTTTACCCAAACATAGCCAGACCTACTTGGACTATCGTGCCAAAGCTGAATCCCATTCCCGACACTTCCCGGTGCAGTCGGTCCCATTCAGTTATTGTAAGTTCCCGACTGAGAATCCGCTCAATTTCGCGAAACGCATCACGAAACTGTCGATTCTGGTCTCTGTTGCTCAAATCGCGAAAACCTTACTTCGAACCGACTGGCGAGTAGTTCGGGCTCAAGATCCGTAATCGCTCCACCACACTTGGCACGAGCGCGAGCGCGAAGTCGACATCCCCAACCGTGTTTTGTTTCCCTAGGCTGAAGCGGATACTGCCGTGAGCGCGGTCGCCGCGCAGGCCCATTGCTGTGAGCACATGCGAAGGCTCGATTGCGCCTGAGGCGCATGCGGCTCCAGTGGAGACGGCGAGGCCTTTCAAATCGAGGGCGATGACCATGGCCTCGCCTTCGATGTGATTGAAAAAAATGTTGGCGGTGTTGGGAACGCGCGGAGCGCCTTCGCCGTTGATACCGGAGTCGTCCACTGCATTCGTAATTCCCTGCTGCAAGCGGTCGCGCAAGGCGGCCATTTTGTTTTCGGCGCCGTCGGCAAAGCCGCGCATTGCAAGTTCGGCGGCCCTGCCGAGGCCAACAATTCCGGGGACATTTTCCGTTCCGGCGCGACGGGAGCGTTCGTGACGGCCTCCGTAGAAAAGCGGCTGGAGTCGAGTTCCCTTGCGCACATAAAGCACGCCAACCCCTTGCGGCGCGTGCAGCTTGTGTCCGGATAAAGACAAGGCGTGACAGCCGATTTTCTTTACATCGACGGGGATTTTGCCTACGGCCTGCACGGCGTCGGTGTGGAACGACACTCCGGCTTCGGCGGCAATCTTGCCGATCTCATCGACCGGCTGCAGGACTCCGGTTTCATTGTTGGCCATCATCACAGAAATCAATTTTGTGTTCGGACGCAGGGAGCGGCGAACGTCATCGGGATCGACGAGGCTGCGGCCGTCGACGGGAAGGAAAGTGACGTCGATACCGATTTCCTGCGCGTGTTTGCAGGCGTGTAAGACGGCGTGGTGCTCGATGCTCGAGGTGATGATGTGGTCGCCAGATTTCGTCAGACCGGCGATGGCAAGGTTGTCGGCTTCAGTGCCGCCGCTGGTGAAAACGATCTCGGAGGCGCGACAGCCGAGCAGGGCGGCAACGGATTCTCGTGAACGCTCAACCGCGGAGCGGGTCTCCTGGCCGTAATGGTGGATCGAGGAAGCGTTGCCAAAGTGCTCCGTGAAATAGGGGCGCATGGCCTCGAACACCTCAGGCAGAAGCGGGGTGGTGGCGTTGTTGTCGAGGTAGACCCGGCGAGTTGCAGTCACCTATCTATTCTAATGCTGATAAGCGGCTCGGATGGAAATTTCGATGAAGTCGCCGCGATGCAAAAGCGAGTTAAGCTTCGCTCAACCGGACGGCCGAGGGCGGCCGCCCCACAACGGTCTCGGGCTAGCGTTGATCGATGGGAACATAGTGATTGGGGTACTTCGGTCCCAGATATTCGGCGCGGGGACGGATCAGGCGATTGTCGTCGAGTTGCTCGATGACGTGCGCGGTCCAGCCACTGATGCGGGAGACGGCGAATACGGGAGTGAAAAGATCGACGTCGATTCCCAGAGTATGGTAGGTGGACGCGGAGTAAAAGTCGACGTTGGCGTTCAATTTCTTGTCGGCCTTCACGAACTCTTCAATCTTGTGGGAAATCTCAAACCACTTGGCCTGACCGCTGGAAATTGCCCAGATCGCGCGACATGGTGCGCAGATGCGTAGCGCGTGGATCTTCAGTGTGATAGACGCGATGGCCGAAGCCGGGAACTTTCTTTTTCTGGGCCAGCATGCCTTTAATGTAGTCGACGGGATCGGCGCCGGACTTGTCGATCGCTTCCAGGATATGGAAGACGGCTTCATTGGCTCCGCCATGCAGCGGGCCTTTGAGGGCGCCGATGGCTGAGGTGATGGCCGAGTGCATGTCTGAGAGAGTGGCTGCGGTTACGCGGGCGGCGAAAGTAGAAGCGTTGAGTTCATGATCGGCGTGAAGAATGAGGGCGATGTCCAGAGCGCGCTCGGCGGTGGTGGAGGGATGCTTGCCGTTGAGCATCAGCAGGAAATTGGCGGCGTGTGAGAGCGAACGGTCCGGTTCAACCACGGAATGGCCTTTGCGGATGCGGTCATAGGCGGCGACGATCATGGCAATCTGCGAGGTCAGGCGAATGGCTTTATCGACGTTGGCCTTGTGGTCATTATTTTTTTCTTCGGGATCGTAGAAGGAAAGCGCGGAGACGGCGGTACGCAGCACATCCATGGGCAGCGCATGTCGCGGAGCGGAGCGCAGGAGATTGATGACGGAAGCGTCGACTTTGCGCTCTTCGGCGAGACGCTCATGAAGTTCTCTCAGCTCGCGACGCGTGGGCAAATGGCCGAACCACAGCAGATAACAGGTCTCTTCGAAGTTGGAGTGGTCGGCGAGTTCATGAATATCGATGCCGCGGTAGGCCAGGACACCCTGCTCGCCGTCGATAAAGCAGATATGGGAAGTGGTGGCAACGACCCCTTCTAAGCCTCTTGGAGCCTGGATTGTTGTGGACATAATCTTTAGTTTGGTCCTGAAGTGATTTCGTTGCCGACCGCAGTGAGGAGTAATGCGGAGAACTGCAACCTTTTGTTATACGCCAAAGTCAGACAGTTTCCAATAAGGGTGCGATGCCGTTGGTAGTAAGCTCTTCGCGCGGAAATTTGGTCGCGTTCGTTCTAAAGGCCATGCTTGGTTGTGAGGTGGAGGTGCAGAGCGAAGTGGAATCGCGACGACCCCTGACTTGGCGGGAGCCTCTGAACCTGTTCGCTGGCGACGTGCGAAACCGGCCTAGCGAAAATACCTGACGCGAACGAGGACTAGTAGGCTTTGGCTGGGTGACCGCCCGGTGCCTCCCGCCGGGCGCGACGAAACAGAGTTTTCTGGCTGTAACATCTCCGGAGCTGTACCGATCCGAATCGGTATTTGTGCGAGCAGCAGGGTAAGGACCAACTGAAAACCCGCATACAGGGATTCAAATTTCAGTTACGTGTTCGACCGCAAGTTACAGGTTCTAAATCGCTTCTGGCCTTAACCAACCCCCGCCGTGTCTACGGAAAACTGTAGGCCGCATCCGGCAAAACGGAGAAAGATTTCCTCAGCTTTCGCCAAGTCAAACAAAACATAACATTTCGTTACAATGCCGGTTTGGAATAACAGTTGCGATCAGTTATGTGTCTTCCCAATAAGTCCAAGGTTCATTTTTTCGATTTCATATTTGTTGCCTGTCTTCTTAGTCAACTCTTGGTGGTCAGGAGGAGGCAGTCGCACATGCACACAACAAAGTTCGCCCTGGTTCTTACCCTCGCGCTTTGCGTGGGGATCGCTCTGCCCATGTGGAGCCAATCGACCAGCACTGGTACGGTCGTCGGAACGGTGACCGATCCATCCGGTGCGGTCGTTCCCAACGCAACGGTGACGCTGACCGACACCTCCACCAATATTGCGCGAAGCACGACCACCAATGCTGCCGGCCGCTACATCTTCGTAGACGTGACGCCCAGCGTCTATAACGTTGAGGTCACGAAGGCCGGGTTCGCGAGCACAAAAGCTTCGAATCAGGAGGTGAAAGTCGGAAGCTCCGTCACGCTCAACCTGGCCATGCAAGTGGGCGGGGCGAACGTGGTGGTGGAGGTGCAAACGGTTGGCACCGAACTCCAGACCATGAATGCCACCGTGGGCAACACGATCACGAGTGTGGCGATCGATAACCTGCCCAGCCTGGGCCGCGATGTGAGCACATTCATTACATTGCAACCTGGGGTAAGCCCGGATGGCAGCGTGGCGGGTGCGGTGGTCGATCAAAGCTATTTTTCGCTGGATGGCGGTAACAACACCAACGACATGGATGGCAGCATGAGCGTCTATACGACGAGCTATGCCGGCGATCCGACTGGTGGCGTGGCGAATCAAAGCTTTGGCGTGGCCGCGGGCGCGACGGGAGTGATGCCGACTCCCCAGGACAGCGTCGAAGAGTTCAAAGTGAATACGGCCAACCAGACGGCCGATTTCAATAGCTCTGCCGGCGCCGAAGTGAAGGTGGTTACCAAGCGCGGAACCAATGCCTGGCATGGCACGGCGTATGAGTATTACCGGGACAACAACTGGTCCTCGAACAGTTGGGAGAATAATTTCGAGACGCCCCACACAGGGCTTCCCAGCTTCCATTACAGCCGGTTTGGCGGCGCGGTCGGCGGTCCGCTTATTCCGAAAGAGATTCTGGGCGGCAAGACCTACGTCTTCTTCAACTACGAGGGCTTTCGCTTCCCCAACTCAGAGACAATCTTCCGCGATGTGCCCTCGCCATCTTTAGAACTGGGGCTGTTGACCGATCCCAACACCGGAACGGTTTACAACCTGAACCCGACAGCAGTCACGTACAACGGCAACACCTATGCGGGCACGGGGACAACTAACGACCCGCGGGGACTTGGCGTGAATCCGCTGGTGAAGCAATTATGGTCGAAGTATGAACCGCCCTCAAATAGCTCCTGCATCAACTCTCTCTGTGATGGAGTGAACGTTCAAGGGTTCGCGGCCAACGTTTCTCTGCCTCAAACCAGCAAATTTGCAGTGGTGCGCCTGGACCATGATTTTTCCGAGAAGTGGCATTTCATGTCGAGCTGGCGTTATTACAACCTGAAGAATACCGTCGACGACGAGGTTGATATTGGCGGCTTTTTCACGGGCGACACGCTGGGAACTCCGGCCGCGCAGGCGGGTGACCCGCAGCAACCGTGGTATCTGGTCGCTGGATTGACGACCAATATCAGTTCCAACGTGACCAACGATGTTCATTACAGCTTCCTGCGCAACTGGTGGTCCTGGAGCCGGGCAGGAGACACGCCCCAACTGCCGGGTTTGGGCGGGGCGCTGGAGGTGTATGCCGGTGAGTCGGCGACTGAGGACCTGGCTCCCTTCAACGTGAATACGCAGCAGACGCGGACCCGCTTCTGGGATGGGCACGACCAGATGATCCGCGATGACCTCTCCATGCTGAAAGGCAGCCACCTGCTTCAGTTCGGCGGTATCTATCAACACAACTTCAACTGGCATCAACGGACGGACAATGGCGGTGGCATTAACTACCAGCCGGTTTATCAACTCGGCCAGGGCTCCAGCGGGGCGGGAGATGTCAATATACCGTTCTGCCAGGGTGTCAGCGCCAACTACACCACGACCTGTGCGGCTGATTATGCCTCCGTGCTGGGTATCGTTTCCGCGGCGCAGGTTGCCTATACCCGCTCCGGCACAAACCTCGCCCTGAATCCTCCGCTGACGCCAGCTTTTGACCAGAGCACGATTCCTTACTACAACGTGTATTTCAGCGACACCTGGCACATGAAGCCAACGTTCACGCTGACCTACGGGCTGGGATGGGCGCTGGAAATGCCTCCGGTGGAAGCCAGCGGCAAGCAGGTGGAACTGGTGGATCAGTCCGACCAGCCAATCGGAGCTGAATCGTACTTAAAGGCACGCGAGCGCGCGGCGCTAGCCGGTCAAGTTTACAACCCCGAGGTCGGCTTTGCTCTGGTGGGGAATACGGCTGGGGGATTGAAATATCCGTATAACCCATACTATGGCGAATTCAGCCCGCGCATTGCCGCGGCCTGGAATCCGCATTTCGATAGCGACACGATCGGGTCGAAGATCTTCGGGCTCGAAGATACGGTCATCCGCGGGGGTTACGGTCGCGTCTATGGGCGCTTAAACGGCGTGGATCTGGTGCTGGTACCACTGTTGGGAACCGGACTGATCCAGCCGGTGCAGTGCTTCGACAATCTCAGCAACGGCACCTGTGGAGCGACCGGCTCGGCGACGGCGGCGAATGCATTTCGTATCGGTGTGGACGGGCTGACCGCGCCAATTCCGATCCCCAGCCAGACGCTGGTGCAACCCGACTACCCCGGCATCAACGCAATTGCCGCCGGAGCTGGCGAATCCTTGGATCCGAATTTCCGGCCCAATGTGGTGGACTCGTTCGACTTTACGATTCAACGGCAGTTGTCGAAACGGTTGACGTTGGAACTCGGTTACATCGGACGCAGAATCACCCACGAGTATCAGCCTATCAATATCAACGCCGTTCCTTACATGATGACGATGGGCGGGCAGACATTCGCCAACGCGTATAAGAACGTCGTACTTCAATACTGCGGTGGGGTGGCGAACATGGGCGGTGGCGGCTGCGGCGGGGCGGCAGGGCCGAATGCCGGGGCGGTGACACCTCAGCCGTTCTTCGAAACCGCATTGAAGGGTACAGGGTATTGCACGGGATTCTCAAGCTGCACGGCCGCAATGGTTGCGAATGAAGGCGCAACGGGCACCGGCAACTTGACTTTCTCGAATGTCTGGAGCCTGTGGAGTGATCTGGACAACGGAGGTTTTAACTTCCCCCGCACTATGATGAACACTCCGATCGCAGGTTCGGCGTACGGCGCCAGCGGGCAATTGTCGTCTGGCGTGGCGATCAACGCCAGCGTCGGCTACGGCAACTACAATGGGGGCTTCGCGACCCTGAAGATGGCGGATTGGAAGGGCGTAACCATGCAGGAGAATTTCACCTGGTCCAAGGCTCTGGGAACTGGAGCGTTGGTGCAGGCGACCAGCGAGTACACTCCGGACGACCCCTTCAATCTTGCGGAAATGTACGGTCGGCAATCATATGACCGGAAGTTCGTCTATACCATGTACATCGTCTACCAGCCGCCCTTCTTTAAGGGACAGTCAGGGTTGCTTGGGCGAGTGGCCGGGGGATGGACTTTCGCATCGGTGTTTGCCGCCGGCAGCGGCCAGCCGATCGAGGTGAGCGACTCGAACGGAGATGGTCAGGCGTTCGGAGGAGCGGACGCCGCAGCCTACTTCGACAACGAAAACGCCATCCCGATTGGGCCGATCAAGAGCGGCCACGCTTACTACAACAATCCGGGGTCAGGCGGCGTAGGCACCGGAGGCTTGCCGGTAAATATTTTCCAGAACCCGCAGGCGGCCTTCATGAACTACCGCAACCCGATTCTGGGCCTGGATACGCGCGATGGCGGCTTTGGCGCCCTGAATGGCCTTTCCTACTGGAATACCGACTTCACCGCGAAGAAGAGTATTCGGGTGACGGAGGGTGTCAGCCTGGAATTTCAGGGTGTGGTGGCGAATATTTTCAACCACAACCAATGGCTCGACCCACAGGGCATGGCGCTGTATTCGCCAGGAACCTTTGGCAACCTGCTGGGTTCGGCACAGGCACCTCCTGTGGGCGGTAACCGGGCGGTCGAGCTGGGTGCTCGGGTTCGTTTCTAAGTGACACTTGTTCCCAGCGCTGCTGGGAATTTAAGTGACTCAATTGCATTCGCCGCACCATTTTGGTGCGGCGATTTTTTGTTACGGGATCGCGAGCCGTCAAATCTTCTCGATGCTGAGTTCTAGTTTGCGGCGGCTAGCACGGCGCGCTTGGTGAAGACGCGAATCATTTCGCGGCGGTATTCGGGAGTCAGGGCGGAGGTGGTGAGAGGCTTGGCAGTTCTAGCGGCGAGATCGCCGATAGCCTCAGCCATGCTTTCATCCAGCACTTTGCCCTCGATGATTTCGCTAATGCCCGGAATGCGCAGCGGAGCGGGATTGACGGCGGTGATGGCGGCGCGGGCGTCGGAGACGTGTCCATTGGAAAGCTTGAGGGCGACGGCGACTCCGGCCAGCGGATAGTCGATCGAGCCGCGCACTCGCAATTTGCGGTAGATGCCATGGAGGTTGGCTGAAGATTCCGGCAAGAATATGCGCGTGACCAATTCGTTCGGTTGCAGCTTGCGATAAGCGTCGCCGAGGCCGGTGTAGAAGTCGTTGAGCGAGATTCGCCGCGCGCCGGAGGGACTGGCGATTTCGATTTCCGCATTCAAACAGAGCAAAGCGGGAGGAGTATCGCCGGAAAAAACAGCCCAGCATTTGCTACCGCCGGGAGCGACGTGGCAAAGATCTCCATCTTTCTTGATGCAGAAGCCACAACCTTTGCGCCAGGTGAGCGACTGGTTATACCAGAGGCAGCGGGTATCGAGACAAATGTTTCCGCCGATCGTGCCCATATTCCGGAGCACAGGTGAAGCGACCGTGGATGCAGCTTCGGTTAGGACAGGATAGTGCCGGCGCAGGAAATCGGATTTTTCAATGGCCCGCAGTGCGGTCAAGGCGCCGATTTCGGCTCCGCCATCGCGATAAGGCTTGATGCCTCGCAGCGTGGCGATGGCGGAAAGATCAAGAACATATTCCGGCTCGAACAATTTTTGACGCATGGAAGGAATAAGATCGGTGCCGCCGGCGAGGACGCGAAGGTTGGCGCCATGCTTAGCGAGATATTCGATTGCATCCTCGACCGTGCGCGGGCGGAGTAATTTGAATTGTGGGAGACTCAATCTGCGCCTCCGGCAGCGGGTCGCGTTACGCGACGAGATGGATCGAGCGCGTGGCGCAGCGGTCCTTTACCTTTAAAGCACAGGTCGCCGCCGTGTTCACGAAAGCGTTGTGGCGCGGTGGGATCGATTCCTTCGGTGAGGTTTAAAGCTTTGGCGTTTTTCTTCGCCCGCAAAGCGGTGAGCACGCGCTCCGGCGTGAATGGAGATTCGTGCAGGCGAATGCCGACCGCATCGTAGATTGCATTGCCGATCGCGGGAATGGTCGCGGCCAGCGATCCCTCGCTGCATTCTTTCGCTCCGAACGGGCCTTCGGGATCGATGCTCTCAACGATGATGGGCTCGACCTCGGGCGATTCGATGGATGACGGGCTGCGATATTCGAGCAAGCCGGGATTCATCAACATGCCGTCTTTCCAAACCATTTCTTCGGTGAGGGCCTGCCCCATGCCCATCCAGACTGAACCGATGATCTGGCCTTCGACCGAGACAGGATTGAGAGCGCGGCCGCAATCGTGCGCGGCCCAGACTTTGTGCACCGTGACTTCGCCGGTGTCTTCATCGACGCTGACTTCGGCCACTTGCGCTGAATAGGAATACGCCGGCGAGGGGCCGACGCCAGCGCCTTTGTGCTTGCCTCCGCGCGCCTCCGGCGGAGGAGCGTAAGAGCCGGTGCCGGTGAGCGCGCCGTGGAAATCGATGGCGGCGACGACGGCTTCTTCGAAGGTCAGAGAGTCTTTCGGGCCTTCATCTTTGCGCTTCTGCTGCAGCGAGCCGCGGAGGATTTGGCCTTCGACGCGGCCGGAGACTGAGGGGGCTGGTGCTTGAGATATGGAGGTCTGAGGCATGGAAACCGAGTCCGCGCCTACTTCGCGCGGACTGGACGGGCGAGGGCGCCCGTCCCCACATGGGCCGTGGTCTCCCAGTGATTCTTTCGTGACTGAATCTTCGCGAAAGATCAGCTCTTCGACTGCGCAGTCCATCTTCTTCGCGGCAGCGGCGGCGATCAGTTTTTTCACCTCTGCTGCGGCGCGCAGAGTGGCGTTGCCCGCCATGAAGGTCACACGGCTTGAGTAAGAGCCGATGTCGATGGGCGTGAGATCGGTATCAGCGGCGATGACGCGCACGCGCGACAGCGAGCACCCCAGCGTTTCCGCAGCGATCTGGGCGGTCATGGTGTCCGATCCCTGGCCGATTTCCGAAGCCCCGGTGTAGACCACGACTCCGCCGTCGCGATCAATCTTGATGTTGACGGTGGAGTGTGGCATGTCGGAGCGGATGATGGAATTCGCAGCGCCGCTCACATAATGACTGCAGGCGATGCCCAGGCCGCGGCCCTTGGGCAATTTGCCCTTGCGCTGTTTCCATCCGGAACGCTCGACCGTTGTTTCAATGCACTCGGGCAGGCCGTAACTTTGCACACGCAGACCGTTGACGGTGATGCACGGTGGCTGGAGAAGATTGCGCTGGCGGATTTCGGCTGGGTCCATGCCGATGGCCGTAGCAAGTTCATCGAGTTGCGATTCGAAAGCAAACCGCACATTGACCGTGCCGTGACCGCGCATGGCTCCGCACGCAGGCTTGTTGGTGAGCACGCGGTAGCCGTCGTATTGAATGTTGGGAATATCGTAGAGAGCGCCGAGGAGAGCGCCGGAGTAGAGAATCGTTACCACGCCGTAGGAGCAATATGCGCCGCCATCCTGCACCACGCGGGCTTTTACGGCGGTAATGCGGCCGTCGTTCGTTACTCCGGTCTTGAGGTCGATGATGGTGCGCGGGCGTCCCCGATGCGCCCAGAAGACTTCTTCGCGCGTATAGGTAATCTTCACCGGGGCTTGCGCTTTCCGGGCGGCGACGGCGGCGATGATCTCCAGCGGAATCACTTCGCTCTTGCCGCCGAAACCTCCGCCAACCAGCGGCTTGATCACACGAATCTGCTGCATCGGCATTTCGAGCACGAGCGACAGTTTGTGTTGCAGGTAGTACGGGACCTGCGTGGACGACCACACGGTTACTCTTCCCTGCTTGCCGGTGTGCGGATCAATTTCGAACGAGGCCAGCGTGGAGTGCGGCTCCATGGCGGCGTGCGTGACCTCGTTGGCGATGAAGCGAGCTTCGGCGATTTGGTCGGCTTGGGCAAAACCATGATCGGGATCGCCGAAAACGTGGTGATAGTCTTTTTCGAGATTGTTCGGCTTATTGTCGTGGATCAAGTCGGTTTGCGCCTGCATCGATTCTTCGGGATCGAAGTAAGCGGGAAGGACTTCGTATTCCACTTCTATAAGTTCCAGCGCCTGCTCAGCGATGGCTTCGGTGACGGCGACGACGCAGGCTACGTTGTCGCCGACGTAGCGAACCTTGTCGAGCGCCAGCGCGTGTTCGTCGTGGCCGACGGGAAGAATGCCGTAGGGGTTGGGCGCATCTTTGCCGACAACAACCGCGACGACGCCAGGGAGCTTTTCGGCACGACGCGTATCGATACTCTGAATGCGCGCGTGGGGATAAGGGGAATGCAGAATCTTGCCGATCAACATGCCGGGCAGGCTGAGGTCGTCCGTATATTTACCTGCGCCGGTGGTCTTTTCCGCCGCGTCAACCATGGCGGTGGGCTTGCCGATGATGGAGAAGTCAGTCATTTTTGCATTCGCCTAGCGGAGAGCAGATTCCTCGCTGCGCTCGGAATGACAAGTTGTTTTCTATCGGCATGCATTCACTCAACCAAAGCCAGTCCTTTTTGTTCCGCGGCAATTGCTGAGCGAATTGCTTCATACATCTGGTTATAGCCGGTGCAGCGGCATAGATTGCTGCTCAGCGCGGCGCGAACGTCGGCTTCAGATGGGTCGGGATTTTCCGCGAGCAACGATTTGACCGTCATGATGAAACCGGGAGTGCAGAAGCCGCATTGCGCGCCACCCCAATCGCCATAAGCTTTCTGAATCGCTGCCAGGCTGCCATGCTCGCTTACGCCCTCGATCGTGGTGATTTCCTGCCCCGCGCAACTTGCCGCCAACAGCGTGCAGGACATCATCGCCACGCCATCGACGAGCACGGTGCACGCTCCGCAGGAAGAGTCGTCGCAGCCGCGCTTGGAACCGGTCAGATTCAAATCCTGCCGCAGCGTATCGAGCAACAAGGCGCTGGGCTCAATTGCCAGCTCGTGGGAGCGTCCGTTAATGCGCAGCTCGATGAGTTGCTTGTTCATATTAGGGCTATGAGTTTTGAGCAATGGCTTGCGAGCCAACGCTGTTGCTCACGGCTCGAAGCGCGAAGCTCACAACTTTCTCCAGTTCGGCTCGCGTTTATCCAGAAATGCACGAATGCCTTCGTGGGCATCTTGGTTGGTCATCAGCTCTTCCAGATAAATCCTTTCGGCGCGAGCCAGGCCTTTATCGAAATGCATGGAATCCCACGCATATAAGGCTTTCTTGGCGACCGCCAAAGCGGCGGGGCTGAGCCGCGTGAGGTTTGACCAGGCAGTCATCTACGGCCGCTTGCCATTTCCGCGGTCGGGAACGGCGCGAGTGGCCAGGCCGATTTGCCGCAGCTTCCGCGCCGTCGATCGTGCGCCCCGTCAGAATCAATTCCGCGGCTCGCTTTTGGCCGACGAGCGCAGCCAGCGCCGTGCATGCGACCGGCGGATAACATGCTAGCTTGATTTCGGGAAATCCCCACTGCGCGGAATCGGTGGTGAAGACAATGTCGCACACCATCGCGAGTTCCGCGCCGCCGCCCAGGCAATGTCCGTGGACGGAGGCGATCGTCATTTGTTTGCTGGCGATCATGGCGCGAATCACCGCGTGAAACTTCGCCAGCATCTCTTCGACTTTGTCCGGCGTGTGGGCAGCGACGTCTACTCCGGCCGAAAATGCCTTGCCGTTCCGGATGAGGAGGACGATGGAAATATGCTCGTGCCGCGATTCGATCTCCTTCAGGGTCGCGAGAATTCCTCCATCATCGGGATATCGATGACGTTCAGCGGAGGATTGCGCAGTGCGATGCGCGCAACAGGACGGCGATCATCAACGTGATACGGCCGAGTTCGGCTGGCTGAATGTGGTGGTCATGTGCTGGCTAGAGATTGATCGCCGACTTTCGCACTTCGCCGATGGTGGCCAGCGGATCGCGCGCGCCGTTTTTTCTGCGATCCATTTCTTTTCGTTGCCGATGATGTCGAGCAGCAGCTTCTTGTCGGCCGGACCGGGCATGTATTCCTTCAAATGCTCTTCGTAAGCGCGATCGTCGATGGGTTCGCCGGTCTGGGCGTGGAACTTCTGTCCCGCCCAGCGTCCAATGGCGCGATTGAATTTGATGTCGGGAGCGTAGAGCTTCGTCTCGCCCGGGTTGCAGCGATTGTTGAAGCGCTCGATCAACCCGCACTTCTTCGCGATAGAGATGGCGGTTGTAATCGTTGAGATCGTCGAGGTCTGGAGCCTTCTTCGTTTTTCGGTTCGTCGTAGCGGCCCTTAACGCCCCACACATAGGCCCAGTGCGCGGACGAAGAATGGTCGGTGCCGAAGAAGATCGTAGGAACTGGAAATCCACTTGTTGAGATATTTCTGGATCAGCCATGCGGAATCACGCCCGCCTCCACGATGCGGCGCAGGCCGTCGTTGCCGGTGCCCATGTGGAAGGCTTCTTCGCGCAGCATGTAGGACATCGAGCGGCCGAGCGGAGCGAAGGCGGAATACTTCAACATCTGCAGCTGGAATTTTCCGTCGCGATCGACGAAGTCGGTGTAGGTGAAAAAATCCATCCAGTTGTCGACGTCGACGTTGAAAGCGCCGAGCAGACGCTTGTTTTCGAAAGCCCGGCGCTCCAGCATTTTCTGCGCTTCGACTTTGCCGGAATAGCCGAAGTGGTCGACCAGCAACGCGCACATCTGCCAGCCGTGACGCATTTCTTCGATCATCACGCGGGTGATGGCGCGGCGGTCCCAGTCGGTGGGAGCGTTCTCCAACAGATTGCGCTGCTGCTCGACGCTGGCGAATTCGGTGTCGCCCTGATAGACGATCATGTTCATCAGCGCGTCGCGCATCTGCTGCGTGGGAATCTGGCGCAGGTTCTCCCACTTGCGGCGGCCTTTGTAGGAACCGAATTCGATTTCTTCGGTTTCGATTGCGCCGTAGAGCGTATCGAAATGGAAGGCGTCAATGTCGTCCGTGTTGACGCCGATATCTTTGCGCCAGTCGTTGAACAAGCCGATCCAGTCGCTGAAGGTTCCGATTTTTGCTACTTTTCCTGGCATAGTTGATCCTCATGATTATGTCGTTGCTTGGAGCGACCATCTGCACCCGCTGCGCTCGGGAACGGACGATTGCGTCCGTCCCCACGTGAGCTATTTCGCTTTGAATTCCGCCGGCCGCTTCTCCACGTACGCGGCCAGGCCTTCTTTGGCATCTTCGCTCTGGAACAGCATTTGCTGGTTTTCGCGTTCGACGGCCAAGGCCGATTCCATCGGAATTTCCCAGCCGGTCTGCACGGCGCGCTTGATGCGGCCGACGGCCTTCGCCGCCTTGTTCGGCGGGCAGAATTGTCTGGCGTATTCCATGATGTTTTCCATGAAACCTTCGCGCTCGAAGATGTCGTTGATGATGCCGAATTCCTGCGCTTCTTCAAATGAAAATGTGTTGCCGGTGACCATCAGTTCGATGGCTTTGCTCTTGCCCACCATGCGCGAAAGGCGCTGCGTGCCGCCGGTGCCGGGAAGCACGCCGAGGTTCACTTCCGGCAGGCCGATCTTGCCCGCATCTTTGCGCGCGATGCGGATGTCGGCCGCCATGGCGATTTCCAGGCCGCCGCCGACGCAGTGGCCGTTGATGGCCGCGATCACCAGCTTCGGCGTGTGCTCCAGGCGCAGCAGCATTTCGTTGGCGTGCAGGCAGAAATAATATTTGAATGTGGGATCGACGCTGGCCAGCATCTTGATGTTCGCGCCGGCGGAAAAGAACTTGTCGCCCGCGCCCGTCAGCACGATCACGTGGACATCGTTATCCATGCGCGCCTTCAGGATCGCTTCGTCGAGCTGGCGGTTCATTTCATAGGTGTAGGTATTCGCGGGCGGATCGTTCATCTCGATCACCGCCACGCCGCCATCGGTGCGATAGTTGACCAGTTGTTTCGTGGTTTCGCCGGTTGCCGGCTGCACTGTAGTTGCCATATCTGTTTCTCCTTATATCGTCGTAAAATCTGATTGCGAATCTCAATACTGATGTCACCTTACGCTTTATGCGGCTTTGCATTGAACCGCGCAGCTAAGAATTCCCTGCACAGCAGCCAAGGAGTCATCGGCTCATCGCGCCGTGCTTCGCTGTTGCCGCTTGCCATAACTCCGCGCAAGAAAATGTCGCCCATCTCGCGCGAGATCTCCCCGGCGTCGGCATCGATGCGCGGGTTGTGCCAGGTGTAAATCCAGTTGATCATGCCGAACAGGCTGAGCACGGCCATGCCGCGTCGAGAACTGCAGCCCGCGGTCGCGCTTCAATTCGTCGAGCAGTCCAACGCAAATTCGATAGTACTCGCGCTTGATGGCCGCGACTTCCGAGCCGAAGCCATTCTTCAGCGCTTCGTCTTCGTGCGAAAGCACTTTCATCGCTTGCCTGGTTGGCCAGAAAATATTCCAGATGATTGAGGATGAAGATCCGGATGCGCTCTTCCGGATCGGTCACGCCTTCCAGTCGCGTCTTCAGAGCCGCTGCACGATGGTGGTGAAGGTGTGCTTCTGAATCAGGTACAGCAGCCGCTCTTTGGATTCGAAGTAGTAATAAAGCCCGGCCAGTGACATGCCGCTGGCGCGGGAAAGATCGCGCATGGAGGCGCCTTCATATCCTTTTTCGCAGAAGACTTCGGTGGCATGCACCAGGATCTCCGCCAGCCGCTGATCAAAGCGCGTGATCGTTATCGGGTGTCTTCGGCGTGGCGGGTACGCTCGCCGGGACCTGCGAGTTGGCTGGGAGACACGGGGCATGACCAGGGGAACATTCTATTCGAACGTTCGTTCTAACTGATTAGTATACGCCACCCGAAATTCACAGCCGCAACTAACGCGACGAATTCTTCCCGACCAGTTTTCTTTAGTTTCGAATGTCCGCCATCAGACGCTCGACTTCGGACTTCATTTCTGCCGTGAGCGGCAGCAGGGGCAGGCGCGAGGGACCGCCATAATAGCCATTGAAATCCATTCCATGCTTCACGCCAGGAACGCCAAAGTCTCCCACGACCCGCTGGGCCGCCGCCGCAATGCGTTGCTGCTTCAGGCTGGCGAGTTCTTTGTCGCCTTCTTTCCACGCGGTGTGAATCTCGTAGCACGCGGTTGGGGCCGTGGATGCAAAGGCCAGGATCGCGCCAACAGCGCCTGCTTCCAGAGATGGAAGAAGTTTCTGCGCGGCGCCTACCAAAACCTGGAAGCCGACTTCCTTCTGACGTGTTTTCAAATTGCCCACGATCGTTACCGCTGTAGAAGACGGTTTGCCTGCTGATGGTGTCGAAGGCGCGGCGCCGGCCAAAGCCGCTACTGGCACGAGCTGTCCGCCGTTACCGTTCTCACTTGACGATCCCGCCGCGGCTGAGGCCATGCGCGGCGTGACCGCTTCGAACGTCTCAGTCACAGTGGCGCTGCGGCGAACGTGCCGCGTGCCTTCAACCATCTTGCGGACTTTTTCCACGTCGCCGCTCAGACTCCTTGATCCCGATAATATTCGAGTGCTGGGCTAATTCGATTACTAATTCGGCGGGCATGTCATAGCCGGTCGCCTGAGGAAAGTTGTAAATAATAACCGGCAGCGGCGAGCGGTCGGCTACCGTGCGATAAAACGCGAGCAGGTTGGGCGGGTGCATTTGCCTTTTGTAATAGTGCGGCGTGCGGACGAGCGCCGCATCGTATCCAAGATCGGCAGCATATTCGGTGAGCCGCAGCGTCTCGATGGCAGACTCTATACCTGTGCCGGCGATGAGAACTTTGTTGGGCGCGGCAGCTTCGCGCGCGGTTTCAGCACATCGCGCCGCTCCTGATCGGAGAGCAGGATGGCCTCGCCGGTCGAGCCGAGAACGACAATACCGGCAACAGGTGTGCGCGAATAGCGGTCGACATTGCTTTCGAGCTTTTTAAAATAAACGTTGCCGTCGGGATAGAACGGCGTCGTGATGGGAGGAAAGATGCCGTGGAGAAGCATTAAGAGCCTCGCTCTAACGTGGTGGACAAAGTGTGGGAATGATTTCTCGAGTGTTCCGGCGATAGACCCGAAAATCTCCCTCATCAACTGTGACGACGATGTGGCGAGGGAACAATTCACTCATGCGAATCAGGCAAAGATCGGCCAGGTCGGGTTGACGATCGCCGTATATGGTCGCCAGATCCTGAAGTCTGTCGAGATGACTGGCGCACTCGAACGCAACCCTAATTCCACCCCGCTTCAGTAATGCCAATATCGGCAAACTCGATTTCAGGTGGAATGCGGCCTCAGCCAGGACCGCTTCGCAAGTGAGAAGCGGCAGTGATACTTGAGTCGCAATTTCCTTTGCCCATTCGTGATGGGAATCTTCTCGCCTGAGCAGCGCAACCAGGTAGCCAGTGTCTGCGATCGCATTCATTACTTGCGCGAGAATCCTTTGCGCGAAGAAACGTCGGGCGGCCCGCCTCGGATGACACCAGCGTACTCCAGCAGCGGATTACCTTCCTTCCGCTGAGTAGCCTCCAAAGAGTCGCGAACGATTCGACCAACCGGCAGGCCGGTACGCCGAGACTTCTCCTGAAGCCATTTTTGCAATTCTTCGGGGAGCCGTATCGTGAGTGTGTTACTCATGCGACTTTATTGTAACACTCAAACTAGGGCCTCTCTCTACGATGGAAAGTGGGTAAATTGATCCCAGGCAGCCCGTATCCAAAACAATTCCCCGAGTGCTATGCAGCAAATGACATAGATGCGGACGCCTTTGCGCGCCAGAACGAAAGGCCAACCGATTCCAGCCACGAGAATTAGTGCGGCAGGCAAAACTACGAGGGAGAGGGGTTGCAACGTGGTCACCGCGAGGGTAAGCATTAGCCACACGGTGAGCAACAGACCGAGCAAAGCAACTGCGCGAGTTCGTCCGGGAGTTTCGGGCGAAGGCGCCTTTATTAGTCGATAAATGCAAGCTGTAGGCGCGACAACGAGCAGAACGATCCACAGCATGCCGTAAATGAGTACAAACCCGCGCATCTTAACAATGGAGGCCCCTATCGGGCAATGTTCGCTCTGTCTGCATGTAAATGCTGCAACGCCCTCACATTCACTTCCCCGCGCTGCAGGGCGGCGATTCCCTCGGCCGCTGCGCGAGCTGCGGCGAGTGTTGTGATCGTCGGAATCCGAGCCGTGACGGCCGCACGCCGGATTGCTTTCTCGTCGAACCACGGTTCCAGCCCGGTGGGCGTATTCACGATGAGTTGGATCTTCTGGCCCTTGATGAAGTCCACCACGTTGGGCCGGCCTTCTTTCACTTTGTAGACTCTCTCCACGCTCATGCCTGCCGATTCGATCACGTCTGCCGTGCCTGCCGTCGCGACCAGCTTGAATCCCATGTCCACAAATTTGCGGGCGATGGACGCAACTTGCCGCTTGTCGTTGTCGGTCACGCTGATGAAGACTGTGCCCTTAATAGGCAACTTTTGTCCGGCGGCGAGTTGAGCTTTGGCGAAGGCTTCGCCGAAATTATCGGCCACGCCCATGACTTCGCCGGTAGATTTCATCTCCGGCCCGAGGACGGTATCGACGCCGGGAAATTTATTCCACGGAAAGACCGGGGACTTCACGTAATAGCAATTTCCTGTGTCGAGATCGGAGCGGCGCTCAATATTTTCCGGCAGGAATTCGCGTAGCTTGCGCCCGGTCATCAGGCGCGCGGCGATTTTTGCCATGGGAACCCCGGTGGCTTTCGAAACGTAGGGCACGGTGCGCGAAGCGCGTGGGTTCACTTCCAGCACGTAGACTTTTCCACCTTCGGCGCCGTTGCCGCCGACTCCGCCACTGCCGCGCGGAATTGCGAACTGAATATTCATCAGGCCAACGACTTTTAAAGCTCGCGCCAGCTTGAACGTGTATTCGCGCATGCGCTCGAGCAGCGGCTGCGGGAATGTCGACAGACGGCAGCACGCAGGAAGAATCGCCGGAGTGAATGCCGGCTTCTTCGATGTGCTGCATGATTCCGCCGATGACGACGTCTTCGCCGTCGGAGAGCGCGTCGACATCGACTTCAATCGCGTCTTCGAGAAAGTGATCGATCAGCACCGGACGGTCGTGCGAATATTCAACCGCCTCTTTCATGTAGCGCGACAATCGATTCTTCGTCGTAGGCGATGACCATGGCGCGTCCGCCCAGTACGTACGAAGGCCGCACCAGCACGGGATAGCCGATTCGCTTTGCGCCTGCGACCGCCTCTTCAATCGAGGTCGCCATCGCGCCCGGCGCCTGCGGGATCTGCAATTCTTCCAGCAGCTTGCCGAATTGCTTGCGGTCTTCCGCCAGATCAATCGACTCAGGCGACGTGCCGATGATTTTCACGCCTGCAGCCTTCAGCGGCAGCGCCAGATTCAGCGGAGTCTGCCCGCCGAACTGCACGATCACGCCGACCGGCGCGCCCTTCGAAGTTTCGTGCTGGTAAATCGCGTAACACATCTTCGAACGTCAGCGGCTCGAAGTAGAGGCGGTCGCTGGTGTCGTAATCGGTCGAGACGGTCTCAGGATTGCAGTTGATCATGATGGTCTCGTAGCCGTCGTCGCGCAGAGCGAATGAGGCGTGGCAGCAGCAGTAATCGAACTCAATTCCCTGCCCGATGCGATTGGGGCCGCTGCCCAGGATGATGACTTTCTTCTTCGTGGTCGGCGCGGCTTCGTCTTCTTCTTCGTAGGTCGAGTAAAGATACGGCGTGAAGCTTTCGAACTCGGCCGCGCAGGTGTCCACGCGCTTGTACACCGGCATCACGCCATGCTTCTTGCGCAGATGCCGAACCTTTTCCTGCCGCCCTTGCCGTAGACGCCAAACCCCCGCGAGGCGGCCGTCAGAGAATCCCATGCGCTTGGCGTCGCGCAGAACTTCGGCGGGAACGGATTCCATGGGATGCTTTTCCAGCTCCAGTTGCATGATCGTTGATTTCTTTCAGCTGGTACAGGAACCACGGGTCCATCGAAGTCATCTTCGCGATCTGCTTGACCGTGTGCCCCTGGCGCAGGCATATCGCACGTAGGCCAGCCGCTCGGGATGCGGCGTGACCAGTCGCTGCGTCAGAATCTTCGGCTCGATCTTGTCGCCGCCCACGCGCTTGCCGGTGTCGAGCGAGCGAATGCCCTTCATCAGCGCTTCTTTAAATGTGCGGCCGATGGCCATCACTTCGCCGACGGATTTCATCTGCGGGCCCGAGCGTTTCGTCGGCGCCGGGAAATTTTTCGAACTGCCACTTGGGAATTTTCACGACGACGTAATCGAGCGTCGGCTCAAAACACGCTGGAGTTTTGCGCGTGATGTCATTGGGAATTTCGTCGAGCGTGTAACCGACCGCAAGTTTCGCGGCGATCTTCGCAATCGGAAATCCCGTGGCTTTCGAGGCCAGCGCGGAAGAGCGCGAGACGCGCGGGTTCATCTCGATCACAACCATGCGTCCAGTCTCAGGATTCACGCCGAACTGAATATTCGATCCACCGGTGTCGACGCCGATCTCGCGGATCACGGCAATCGAGGCATCGCGCATGTGCTGATACTCGCGGTCGGTTAGCGTCTGCGCAGGGGCGACCGTGATTGAATCGCCGGTGTGCACGCCCATGGGGTCGAAGTTCTCGATGGAGCAGATGATGATGACGTTGTCTCTCGTGTCACGCATCACCTCCAGCTCGTATTCCTTCCAGCCCAGCACGGACTCTTCGATCAGCGCTTCATGCACCGGAGAAAAATCCAGGCCGCGGGCGAGCACTTCCGATCATCTCCTCGCGGTTATAACGCGATGCCGCCGCCCGAGCCGCCCAGCGTGAAAGACGGGCGAATGATCACCGGGAAGCCGATCTTGCCCGCAAACTCCAGCCCGTCTTTAATGTTATTCACCAGCGCCGATTTCGGCACTTCGAGCCCAATCTTCTGCATCGCGTCTTTGAAGACCAGCCGATCTTCGGCCTTCTTGATGGCCGTGACGTTGGCGCCGATCAGATGCGACGTTGTATTTTTCCAGCACGCCGCCGTCGGAAAGTTCGATGGCGAGGTTGAGCGCCGTCTGTCCGCCCACCGTCGGCAGCACGGCAAAACCCGCTCCCGGCGCCATTTCCCGCTCGATGCGAATAATCTCTTCCAAGATATTCCAGCGTGAGCGGCTCGATGTAAGTGCGGTCGGCCGACTCAGGGTCGGTCATGATGGTCGCGGGGTTGGAGTTGGCGAGGACGACTTCGTAGCCCTCGGACTTGAGCGCCTTGCAGGCCTGCGTGCCCGAGTAGTCAAACTCCGCCGACTGGCCGATGATGATGGGACCGGAGCCGAGGATCAGGATTTTGGAGATGTCAGTGCGTTTGGGCATTTATTGAGTCTTCTTACAGGCGATAGCCCTAGCTAAAAGAGGCGAGATGAAATTTTCGAACCGCAATTCCGCTGCTGGTTCAATGTAGTGCCCCTTGGGACCGTCGGAACTGCTTGACATTAGAAAGCATGCTGCGTCGTACAGCCTCTCGCGAACGAGTTTTGTCAAGAGAATTTCGTAGCGCTTTGCATACGACGCAGATCGGAATTCTTCGAACACTTTGAAGTGCGGCTCTTGAGACTTAACCGGTCGAGTTGAACCCGGCGCATCCTCCAGCAGCATCAAGTATCCGAGCCACGGACGAGCCGACGGCTTGAAAGCACCCTCGCGATAAGCAGCCCACAAATCGGATGCGCTACCGATCGCCTCTTCGGTTCGATTGTTGAAATTGTTTCCGAAGGACCCGACTTGCGACTTGAATTCGATTGCCGCGATTAAACAACCATCAACAACGACGAGAAGATCCCACTTCTTCTCGGGTCGGAACCACCCGGGCAGTTCGACAAATCGTTCACAGTAGATCACCGGCCGGTCTATCCCAGACTCTTCTAGCAAATCTCGAACCAAGCCAACAAAGCCGTCCATCTGACTTCCGCCAGTAACAGCGGTGCGAGAGCCCGCATCTCGAACGCCGCTAACAAGCCCCTGCTTCTGGGCCTGAGTCTCGCGGCTCGACCAGAAATATGCAACCGCGTCTTTGAGCTTTAATTCGAGTTCAGCGTTCACGATGTTTAGTCTTGCTCCAGGACTACGACCGGATTAGCAAATAGGGATGAAAGCTTCCCTTCCATTCTTTCCGTTGCAAGTCTGAAATAGTCTGGATCAATCTCGAAGTTCACGCTATTTCTGCCCCATCTTGACGCTGCCAGGGCCGTAGTTCCCGTGCCCATGAACGGGTCCAAAACAGTATCGCCCACGAAGCTGAACATTCTTATCAAACGCTCGGCTAGCTCTAGCGGATAGGGGGCCGGATGATCTTTGGTTGAAGCGCCGCCGACTCCCTGCCAAATCTGCTGAAACCACTTCTGATGGTCTTTCGCCGAAATCACGCTGAAGATTCGAGCGCTCTCGCTGGGCGCACGGTAGCCGCCAGACTTCCGCTCCATCAGAATGAATTCGATGTCATTTTTAATGACTGCATTGGGCTCGTATGGCTTCCCAAGAAACCCGCCACCGCCATTCTCAACCTCGTATGCAGCGTTCGCAATCTTGTGCCAGATAATCGGCGCCAGATTGTCGAAACCGATTTTGCGACAATGTTCTTGAATTGTTGCGTGCAAAGGTACCACGGTGTGCCTGCCGTCATTCTTGCGGCGCGACAAGCAAACATCCCCCACCACGCACACGAGCCTTCCGCCGGGCACTAGAAAATCGAAACACCGTTGCCAAACTTGATCGAGCTCCCGAATGAATTCATCGTAGCTAACAACATGACCCAGTTGGCCGGGAGTGTCTCGATATTGCTTCAGCGTCCAGTACGGGGGCGATGTGACCACCAGATGAACCTGGCCGACAACCTTCGCCGACATCCGCCTGGCATCGCCATGAACCAACAGGTGCTTCGTTGGAATTCGTTCGACAGTCTTCTCGATCAGTTCAAGCAACTTTTGATTCTTGGCGATTTCCGGGATAGCAGTTTGCAGGTCCCCAAGCTTTCTCAATTCGCGGGGTAGGAATGCGGAGAGTTCTACGCTGTCCTCTTGATCGTACCTCCGCAATGGCCGTCGCCTTCACCTCTTCCACTCCTCCATCATCTTCGTAAATTCCTTGAACAGATAATGCGAATCATGCGGCCCCGGCGCGGCTTCGGGGTGGTATTGCACGCTGAACAGCGGCAGGTTCCGATGGCGCAGGCCCTCCAGCGTTTGGTCGTTGAGGTCGATGTGCGTTAGTTCGACTTCGCTTTCGCGGCAGCGAATCGGGATCGACGGCGAAGTTGTGGTTGTGCGCGGTGATCTCGATCTTTCCCGAACTCAACTGCTTCACCGGATGATTGCCGCCGTGGTGGCCGAACTTCAGCTTGAAAGTTTTTCCGCCCAGCGCGATGCCGGATGAGTTGATGCCCCAGGCAGATTCCAAAGATCGGCTGCCGGCCCATCAAACGACGAATGGAATCGACCGCATACGTGCACGGCTCGGGATCGCCCGGGACCGTTCGACAGAAAAACTCCGTCCGGTTTCAGCGCCAGCACGTCTTCCGCTTTGGTTTGCGCGGGGACGACCGTTACCTTGCATCCTTCGCCGCGTAACTTTCGCAGAATGTTCTTCTTAATGCCGAAATCGTAAGCCACTACATGAAAGCGAGCTGGCTCGTCTTTTACGCCCACAAGAGCCACCGGCTCATGCGATCGCTCGCCCACTTCCCACACATACGGACGCTTCGTGCTCACTTCTTTCGCCAAGTCCGTGCCATCCATCTTCGGAATCGCCCGAGCTTTCGCGATGAGCTTTCTGAACGTCGCTCTCTATGGTCGAGATCACGCCGCGCATCACGCCGTTGTCGCGCAGGTGCCGCACCAGGCACCGGGTGTCAATATCCGCGAGCACCGGAACTTTGAAGCTTCCAGATATTCTTCGGCAACCTGCTGCGAGCGCCAGTTCGAGCTGACGCGCGAAAACTCGCGCACGATCAGACCTTCGATCCACGGACGCGTGGCTTCGTTGTCGTCGTCGTTGGTGCCGTAGTTGCCGATTTCCGGGTTGGTCAGGACAACGATTTGTCCCGAATAGGAAGGGTCGGTGAAAATTTCCTGATAGCCGGTGATGGAAGTATTAAAAACTACTTCCCCGTAACATTCGCCTTTGGCGCCGTAGCCTTTGCCTCGGAAGACTCGCCCGTCTTCCAGCGCAAGGATAGCCTGCATTCTCGCTCCAGTGAGTGGATTTTATAGAATTTTATCAGGGAACGCGCATGCGGCCAAGCAGAACCGATTTGAACGCCGATAGCGATGATCGCTGCGAAGATCAACGATTTCTTCCTGCGATCTCAGCGTTCTCTGCGTTACAATCGTTTTCAGCTTTCTTCCACGCGCTACCGCACTCGCCCCAGCTTATCCATCGGCCAGTAGCCGAATACGGCTTTGCCATAGATGAATTCTGATTGACCGGACCGAAGTCGCGGCTGTCGTTCGACATGGAGCGATGATCGCCCAGCACGAAGTAACAATGCGGAGGCACAACCTTTTCCGGGTAGGAGCGCGTATCGGTGTAAACCGGCGGAACGTAATCTTCATCCACGGCCTGGCCGTTGACATAAAGTTGACCGCTGTCGATGCGGAGGTGGTCACCGGCCAGGGCAACCACGCGCTTGATATAGCTCTTCGAAGGGTCGCGGGGATAGCGGAAGACAACGATATCGCCGCGCTCGATTGGTTCCAGGCGATAGACGAACTTGTTGACGAAGATGCGCTCCTGGTCGGCAAGCGATGGCATCATGCTCGTGCCTTCGACTTTCACCGGCTGATAGATAAAGACGATGATGAAAGCGGAGATGGCGAGCGAGATCATGAGATCGCGCAGCCAGACCCAGAGTCCCGGCCGGTGCGGCGCTCCCGGCTGCGCAGAGAACTGAACCTCAGCCGCCGCGGTGGTTGAATGCGAACGGGTCGAGTCCGAGTCTCTTTCCGCGCTAAAATCTTCCGCCATGAGTTTCTATTGTACAGAGAAGCGCAGCGGGCGGGGCGGCGTTGCTTGGGCGGGTGGAAGATTTGATTTGAGGTGTACTTTCGCCTATCCGAACAATCCAGACGCAGGGTAAAATAGCGGACACTGAGGATTTTGATGATGAGAAAAATCGCGCTGCCCAGCCTGCTTACCCATAGATTGATTTATCGGGCGCTGACATTGTTTTTCGTGTTCGTCGTAACGCTGAGCGTCTCCGCCCAATGGACCTCGGAGCAGGATGAAGGCGGCGTGCCGGCATACAATGCCGGGCCTCCGCCCAAAGGCACGAAGTTGCCGCCTATCCTCACGAAGGACCAGCTTTGGGGCGCCGACGCGCAGTATCCCTACCAGACTCACGCGTATGAGTTGGCGGCTAAGATTCCGGCGGTGCTTCACCAGCAGCCCTGCTATTGCTATTGCGACCGCATGGGCCATAACAGCCTGCACAGCTGCTATGAAAATACTCACGGAGCCCGCTGCGGCACCTGCTTGAAAGAGTTGTATTACTCCTACCAGCAGCACAAAAAGGGATGGACCGCAGCCAAGATTCGCGCGGGAATTATTGCCGGCGACTGGAAACAGATTGATTTGCAATCGGCCGCGACGATGAATTAACAAGCGGTTTTTGAGCCCGCAATCCAGTTCACTGCGGCTGAAGGGGTTACTTCACAAACTTCATTTCCAGCCGCCGTTTCCTAATCCGTTAAGACAGTAACTTGCTGGCTTTAAGAACTTTAGCCCCTCCATTGCACAAACGTAATCTGTTCAAAAGCGGTTCTCGGGGAGATGATGAATTTGAATCCGTGCCTGTGGGCCGGAATCGGAAGTAATCATCATGCCGCAAAAATTGCTGGATGTACTGATGCTGGGGCGCTGCTCGCACGAGTTTTCCTGGCCGCGGCGTGGCGCCGATGGAAGTTACTACCAGGTTTGCCTGCTCTGTGCTGCCGAGTATGAATACGATTGGACGACCATGCGCAGGACCGCGCGGGTGGAGCGCCCTACATCAGAGAGGGCGATGCGGCGCAGTCATCCGCGGGAGAAACGTCCGGCGTGGAAGCCGCGCGCCCGCCGCATGAAACTGGATTTGCCGCTGCGCTACCGCCTCAACCAGACCAGCGCCTGGTATGAAGGCATTATCGAAAACATCAGCCAGAGTGGCGTGCTTTTTCGCGGACAAGAGCCCCTGGCGGCCAATTCCCTGCTGGAGATGGTTTTTGAGATGCCGGAAGAGATTTCCGGTCAAAAGAATAGCACTGTCGTTTGCCAGGGCCGGGTCACGCGGTCCAGCGAGGACTCGAAGGAAAGCGCCACAGGCAAAGATGACGCTGGCACGGCAGCGCCTGCCATTCTGGCCGCTTCTATCGTCGACTACAAATTCGTTCGCTAAGCCGTAGCCTGCCAGTCGTATCTTGCTGCCATTTGTCCCCGACTAAAACGATACATCTGCGCCGATCGACGCCTGCATCTAAAATGGATCTGCGGGTCGGGCCAGCGTTTCCAAACAGTACGCCAACTGTCCGAGGCTGGGCAACTCGTAAATGGGGTGCAGTTGCGACGTGTCTAGCCGACAATGCCCTGAATTTCGGCACGCGTCCGGACGTTTTTTGGGCACGCCAGAATGACTTCGATAACCGCTGTGTTGCATACCTCTAACGACGCGCGGCAACTGGGGCGCGCGCTGGAGACTCTTTATCCCTGCGATGAAATCCTGATCATTGACCATCATTCGCACGATGCCACAGTGAGCATCGCCCGCGAATATGGCGCCCACGTCATTGACAGCATCGCCGATGCAGCGCCAGGGGATTACTTGCAGAAGGCCGGCGCGAGATGGATTCTCTGCCTCGAACCTCGCGAATCTCTGACGGAAGCCCTTGCTGCCAGCCTTTATGAATGGAAAGCCGATGGCACTGTAGAGAACGGTCATGCCCTCAACATCTACCTGCAAGAAGAAAGCGCGAAGGGCTGGATCGAACTGCCGACACCGGAGACGCGTTTGATTCCGAAGACGTGGACGCGCTGGGAACGATGGCTGCCGGCTTACGATCATTCGGCACCGACGCTCGAAGGCGCGTTACTGCGATTCATGGAGAGCAGGATGGAGAGCAGGTCGTTGTAGCGTCATTTCCCGCCATATGGCCATCCGGACAGTGACTTCAGTACCTTCGTAGCTCCCGCCAGCCGACTTATAATCCAATCAAGACTCGGAATTTTCAGCGTTCTTGATCTGAGGTTTTGGCGCACGGCAAATAAACAGTGGACCCACTTTTCGCATCGGCGATTTTCCTGTTTGGGCTGGCTTTCGGCAGCTTTCTGAACGTGTGCATTTACCGTTTGCCGCTGGGTTTGTCGGTAGTTGCGCCTCGTTCCGCGTGTCCCAAATGCAAGCAACCGATCGCCTTCTACGATAATCTTCCGGTGCTGAGCTGGCTGATTCTGCGCGGCCGCTGCCGCCATTGCAAAACGGCTATTTCGCCGCGCTATTTGTTTATCGAACTGCTCACTGGATTTCTTTTTCTCGCGTGTTACTGGTACTTCGGGTTAACCCTGGCTACGCTGAAATATTGCGTTTTCGGATTTCTGCTGCTGGGCCTGATCTTCACCGATGCGGAAACCAAGCTGCTTCCCGATAAGCTCACTCTGCCGGGAATCGCGCTGGGAATTGTTTTCAGCCTGATCGTTCCGGTCAATGATCTTGCCTCCCAGTTTGGCCCCGGCCTGATCAATCTTCCTCCAGGCGATGCTTTCGCCGCTCACGTGCTCTCGCTGGTGGATTCCCTGCTGGGCGCGGCTGTGGGCGCGGCATTTATTTACGGAGCCGGAGCCATCTACCTGCGCTGGCGCGGCGCTGAGGGCATGGGCTTTGGCGACGTGAAGCTTATGGCTATGGTGGGTGCTTTCCTGGGAATCAAGCTCACCGTTTTTACCATTTTCACCGCGTCGATCGTGGGCTCGATCTTTGGCCTGACCACTGTCTTTGTAGTCTGGCTCAAGCGCACTCGCCGCTTCAGGCGGCAACTGCCGAATGCTCAAGCCGCGCGACGCCGGGCCTGGCAATCGGCGCAGATGGTTTACCGCTTCTATCAAATGCCGTTTGGCGTGTTCCTGGGCAGCATGGCTGTGCTGGCATTCTTCTTCGGCAACCAATTTCTGCGCTGGTACGGGAGGCTTTTCTGAAAATTCTGGCCAACCCGGTGGTGTTCCGCGCGATATTCGTATTCGTCTGCGCCGCCTTTTCGTTTCTGCTGGGGATGATTCTTATTCGCAAGCTGCGCCAGAGCATTGCGGAAGAATCTGCCATGACCTCGGACCCGGCACCCACGCTGCAGACTCTGCCGTTGCATCTCTACAACACGGTCATACAGCAGCTCAAGCAGCAGAAACACGAACTGCAGGTGCAAACTCAGGCGGAACAGCGGCGCGCCCGTGCGACAGAAACCTTCAGCCAGGCGGTGCTCTCGAATCTTTCCAGTGGAGTGCTGGTTTTCGATACTCACGGATTAGTCAAGCACTCCAATCCCGCGGCCCGGGAAATTCTGGGTTTCGCATCGCCTTCGGGCATGGGAGCCGCCGACATTTTTCGCGGAGCGGCAGTCTGGACCGGCCATGCTTCCGCGGGGAAATTTCCCGACGGTTCCGTCGCCCAGCCTTTTCCCTTGGCAGATGAAATCCAATCCGTTCTTCAGGAAGGCAATCTGCGGCGGCAGATCGAGGCTGACTACACCACGCCTTCGGGCAAGACGCGGCATATCTCAGTTACGATCTCTCCGGTGTCCGCTGTTGATGGCAGCCTGATCGGCGCAGCCTGCCTGATTAATGACCTCAGCGATTTCGAGAGCATGCGGCGGCAGCAGCAATTGCAGGCCGAAGTTGCGGCAGAAATGGCGCTTTCGCTGCGCACCTCGCTGACTACGATTTCCGGCTATGCGCAACAACTTGCCGACAGCCGCGATCCACAATTGAACCGGCAACTCGCGCAAGACATCGCCAATGAAGCTAGGAATCTGGATCACAGCATCGGCGGATTTCTCACCGGCAAAGGTACCGACAGAACGCTAACCGCAGGAGCAAGTTCGGCAGACTAACCAGGAAACAAACACAACAGGAAGTCGAAGAAAATGGGATTCGAAAAAATTATGGACGCCACAAAACAAGCCGCTCACGTTGCTTTGGGAACCGCTCTGATCTTTGGATGTCTGACGCTCCCAGGGATGGCGCAAAATCAGCCCGCGCCTGCACCCGCGCCGGCTGCACAATCCACCACATCGCAGGAATCGCCGGCGCTGGGCGACTACGCGCGCAAAGTTCGCAAAGAGGATCAAAACAAAGCCAAGCCCAAGGTCTACGACAACGATAATCTGCCGCGCGAAGACAATATTTCCGTTGTCGGCACGCCGGCTCCGGAAGGCAGCAATGCTTCCGGCGAAGCCAATGCTACCGAAGCTGGCACTGAGAGCAAGGCGGAGGGCCAGGCTGCGGGAGAAAATAAGGCTCCAGCCAAGTCTCCTGAAGAGGAAGAAAAAGAGAAGCAAGCTCTGTGGAAGGAGTGGCAGCAAAAACTTTCGGTGCAGAGAGATCAGATTAATTTACTCTCGCGCGAGCTCGACGTCCTGCAGCGCGAATACCAGATACGCGCCGCCACTTTCTACGCCGATGTGGGAAATCGTCTGCGTAACTCTGCCGCATGGGACAAGCAGGACGCCGATTACAAACAGCAAATCGGCGACAAGCAAAAAGCCCTGGCTGACGCGAAGCAGAAGCTCGATGACATGGACGAGCAGGCACGGAAAGCGGGAGTGCCCGCTTCCATGCGCGAGCCATAGATCGAAGCAGAAGACCGGCACAAAATTACGGCGTGCGCCGCAGTGCGCGAATTTGCTTTGCGTGGTGCAGTCCATGCACCAGATGAAATTTCCGCCATTGTGCCCCGGTCAGCGGCCCGAGGAATGGATGATCGATTAGCTTAGTTCTCGTGCCAAATCTCGCCTCGCAATCGGCAATGACTTCATCCAGCCGGCCGATCTTCGCGCCAAACTCATTCACCACCGTTGCCGGCGGCAAGCCCTTCGGTTGCGCCAAGGCCGGAGCCTTCCTGCCCTCCGGCATGTAACCCACGCCTGTCACCACCCAACTTCGCCAACGCTTCCCCCAACTCGCCCGCGTGGCCAGCGGATGTCCTTTCTGCAAAGCGCGTTCGAATCCCTTGATGCTGCCCGTGTAGGTCAAATACAAATGTTCCAACACTTCGATCACGCACCACTTTCCCGGCGGATGCCAAGTCAGTTCTTCCTCGGACATGCCGGCGATCGACTCGGCTAATGCGCGCCGCAATTTCTCCAGACGTGCGTCCATCTTTTCATCCCTTCGCTTTTCCGCCGCTTCGATCAGCGATTCAGTTAGAATGATGCGCGGCATCGAACAATCGACGTTATATCAGGAAGGACGACATGAAAAAGCGGAGCCTCATTCCAGCGAAAGAGCGGCAGTTTTATGCCTTGGCCAGCAGATTGATAGCTATGTTTGCCGTTCTCGGGCTGCTCGCTTTGCTTGCCGCGTGTTCTTCCGAGTCCAGCCAGCCCGCGGAAACGGCTAAGCCCGAGCCCAAGGGACCGGAGTTGCTCACGGGACGCTCTGCGTTTCAAAAGACCTACATCGCGGCTCGCGGCTGGGCGCGAGACGCGCAGGCTTTCCGTATCGAATCCAGTGTCACTTCCGATGGCAACGGGCACGATGGCAAGTGGGCGGTGTGGCGCGTAAGCTTCGCATCTCCGTCGCAGCGCGCGGTGAAGTCGTTTGTCTGGTCGGGCAGCGCCGCGCAGGATGCGCCGCCGCGAGGTATCAATCCCAGCACCGAAGATAGTTACAACCCCACTAACGCCAGCACCCAGGTCTTCGACGCCGCATTCCTCAAAATCGATTCCGATCAGGCGCTGGCCACCGCGCAAAAGCACGGCGGCGACAAAATTCTGGAAAAGTCTCCCGATACGCCGGTCAGTTACATCTGCGACTGGAACCGCAATACAAACCGCCTGGTCTGGCACGTGATCTACGGCAGCCGCGATTCCGCCAAGCTTACGGTTGCCGTCGATGCTTCCACCGGCGAATTCATCCGCGCGGAGAAATAGTTGATTCCGGAATGACGCGGAGTTTCGGCGGGCATTGTTTAGCCCTATTTCACCGGCTTCGCGCTGGCCGCTGAAGCTTTCAACTTCTCCATCGCTTTCTTCACGTCCTTGGCCTCGGGGCCGTTGGGAAGGATTCGCAAATAACTCTGGTATTCCGCCAGCGCATCGTTGGGACGATCCATTTTTTCCAGGCAAACGGCGAGACGAAATGTGGCGATGGCGTCGTTATCCTTGTAAAAAAGCGCCTCGCGATAGCGATCTTCGGCGGCGCGATAATTCTTCCGCCTGAAGTAGAAGTCGCCGACTTCCACATCCTTCGCCGCCTTGTGCGGATCCCAGGGATGGAACTCGGTCACCCCACTTCCCTCTTCGGAAGCCGCTTCCGCGTCGCTGATCGCCTCCGCACTCTTGGGGTGAGCCTTTTCATCATTCTCCGGAGCGCTCGAATCAATTTCCGTATCTTTGCTCGAGCTAAAGCCGGTGTCCGATCCTAGGTCGTCGACGTTCACGCGATCGGAATGGGGCGGAGAGAAATCCGGATTTTGCTGCTGGGCAGAATCCGAAGTTGGCTTTGCCGGAGCAGAATTCGGCGTCGGCGAATTCGCGGGCGGTTGCGACTGATTGTTTTGGGATGAGCTTTGTCCAGCTTGAGCGGCAGCGGCTTGTGCACTCCAAACCGCAAGCGATAAAGCAAAGAATAGCGACAGCGAAGATACGAACAAGCGGCCTACCATGCCGCTATTTTACAATGCGGAGCCGTTGCGTTGGCGGGCATGAAAGAGCTGACTTCTGAATAAAAAAAAACAGGCCGCTCATTGGGGGAGGCGATTGAGCGGCCTGCTTGGCGAAGCCTCCGAGGAGGAGGAAAAACTCTGACAGCTTTGTGCTACATAGATGACGGATTGCCAGAAGCCGGAGCGGCAGCAGGCTGCGCGCCCTCGCCTTGTGTATTGGTCATCAGGCGAACATCGACGCGCCGGTTATCCGCCCGTCCCTGAGATGTTTTGTTGGAATCAACCGGCTTGTCCTTGCCCAATCCGATCATGTAAATCTTGTGCGCCGGAACATTGTATTTCGACGCCAGATATTGAATGACGGAGTTCGCTCGGCGTTGGCTGAGATCGTAGTTGTAATCCGCCGGCCCAACGGAATCCGTTCCGCCCTCGACCGTGATGATGTAACCCTTGGTGCTGGCGATGCTCCCCGCCAGTTGGTCAAGCGCCTCTTTCGATTTTGCGGTCAAGTTGTCTTTGTTGAAGCCGAATTTCACGGAGGTCTCGGCGACCGCGTGGTAGTTATCGAGGTTCGCGACCTCGTTGGTCAGAACGCCGACGCGAGTGTTCGCCGTGTCCGCCATCTGCTGCGCCGATGATGCATTCTGCTGAGCGGTCTGGGCCTTCTGGTCAGCTTCGGACGTCTTGGCGTTCACCGCCTGAATGCCAGCCTGCGCCCGCGCGTCAACGTCTTTAATGTCGCGGGTATTCTTGGCGGTCAGATCATCCAGTTCGTTAGTCTTGTTGATCAGCGGCGTGGTCTGCTGCTTCACGTAGTTCTTGCTGGCGCAGCCGACCGTCGCTGTCATGGCGGCGGCCAGACAAATCACAAATCCGGGTCGCAACAGACTGGTCTTGCTCACTGCGATATTGCCTACTACACTCTTGCTCAACGAAGTGCGGGTCATATAGTTGGAGGCTCCTTATCCAGTCGTAATCTTCCGCTCGATACTTTTTGCGCGACTTCGCGCGATCAAACAGCCTGAAACCAAACTCCACCCCTGGGAAATTGATGCCGTTGCGCCCTACGTGGTTTACTTTTGCACGGGGAATGCCAGTGTTCCAATTCCGGAATGCACACCACAAGTATATACGTTTACAACCACTTGCGACATTATTGTCAAAAATCGCTCGAACCCGCGGGGCTCCTGAATAAGGCAAACGCGTATAAAGCAGGGAATTTTTATACGGTTGCCTGAATGCCACATCTGAAACGATCTTCACTTCCAGACACCGGTGATCGGCGTGGCAGCACGGTCGTTCGCCGTCAGTGGCTCTAAGCCGAAATTGTCTTCAATCGTGCGCAGCACGCTGTAATGGGTGTAATACCGGGCGAGGAGTTTAGGGTCCTGCTGGCTGGCTTCTTTCACCATGTCGCCGAGAAACAGCGTAAAGATGCGGTTGTCCTGGTTTCCGCCGGACTCGTCGAAGGTCACAATCACCAGCGTACCCTGGCGCAATTTTTCCGGAAACGTATTGTCGAGAAACTTCTTCACCCACGCTGCCGCAACGGTCACAGTGGTGTCATGTCCGTCGTTGTTCATGTTGGGGCTGTAAAACGAGTAAGCCACCAAACCCTTTTTCGCGTCCTGCGCGAAATAGTTATTTGGGTTTGTGGAATCCACGCGTATCACGCGGTCGCACCACTTTTCCTGAACCTCGCGAAAGCTCAGGAAAGGAACGTGTTTTCGCGCGTAATCACCTATGCCGCCGGGCTCGCGCTGGCTGGAAACACTCCAGGGGCAATTTCCAGCGGGCAATTCTTCGGCATATTGCTTGAAATCCAACCCTGCGGCAATCAAACCGTCGGCAATGGTCCTGTGCTCGGAATCGTCGGGAAAGTTTCTTTGTTTATCGCCGAGATAGGAACCGCCCCGGTGAATCTCGAAATCGGTGCCGGCGATCATGGCCAGATAATTCGGATACGAAGGATGAAACAGCGCATGGAAATTGCTGAAACTGGCGCCGTGCGCGGCCAGGCTCGCCAGATCCTGATTCTTGACAGCGTCTTCGTAATCGCCATTCTCGAGAACGATAATCAGAACCCGGTCGAAGTGATGAGCGCTGGATTGCGCAGCCGCCCGGGCTGCGGCTTCTTTCTTTCCTTGTGCTGACTGAGTCACTTGCGCGCGCGGCGGCTCACTCGACTGCCCTGGTGCCGCGGGCGCGCAGCAACATATGCTCAAAGCTAAAACTGCGCCCAACCCATAGCGTGAGAGAACGAAACGGGCCGCGAATGCAGAACTCATCCTTTAATTTTGTAACACAGCGGCCCGAGTTTTTGCGGAACGGACCATGACAGTCCCGCAGCCACGGCGAGAATTCGCACCTTCCCGAAGCACGACCTTCTCTCGAGTTTAGGATCTTCGATTCCTGCGGTTCATCGAATCCCGCCGAGCGACCCACTCACTCGCAAGGCGCGAATGAGTGGGAAGCGGCGTTCTCATTATCCTTCTTGCTCGTCTACGGCGTTCCGGTGTTCACCTGCGTGTAATTAGAGCAGATGATCCCTTTCGTGGGCGTGGTAAGCGTGGTCAGAACTCCAACTGTGCCCGATGCAGACAGAGTCGCAGTCTTCGTGATCAGCACGGGTGGGTTCGTGACGGGCTGCGTTATAGGAAAACCACTCAGGGCCGTTATGGTCTTTTGCGAGGTCAGCCAGGCGTTCCAGGTAGTGGCAGCCTTGTTCCCGACCGTGAAAATCATGGTCAAAGTATCGCTGGTCGCGTTGTAAGTGGCGGAGTCTTTCAAGGTGCATGCCGGGAAGTTCGTCGTTCCGCAGTTGCCAGACAGGCATGAGACTTCGAAGGTGTAGCTTACGGTCCCGTTCCATCCGGCCGCGGACAGGAACGCCATGACCTCGCCATTACTAGACGGGGTGAAGTCGATAATGATGTTGTAATCGGCACCCGAAGTGCACCCCGATCCGGCAACCACACCGCTGGTATAGTACAAAGTCATACACAGGTCGTAGTTTTTGGGCGCCTGAACAGCGGCTGAGATTTGGAATAGCCCGGTGGTAACCCCCTGGAACGTGAATGCGTTCGCTTCTGTGTCAAAGGCGATTGCGCCAGGGTAGGGTTGTGCGATGTTAACCAACTGCGCGTCTGGAGGGAACGGGAGGAGCCGCTCTGCCGACACCGAGTACCCCTGGGCGCCAGACGTGTCCTCGGACACATCCATCGTATACTTGCCCGTTGTCGTTAGCGCCTGGTCGAACACGACGGTATAATCGTTGCCCGAAGTGCATCCGGAATTGAGCTTGTTGTTGTTGGGGTCGTAGATCGTCAAGCAGACATCGTGGTTCTTGGGGGTAGAAGAGCCCAAAACGAGGTTCCAAGTATCCCCTTGGTTTCCGGTGAACACAAAAGAATCGACATCCGCGGCCGTGTTCAACGTGCAGTCGGAACCGGTGTAGGTCTCGCCGTCTGCAATAGGAACGTTCAGCTTAGGCTCCACAGGACAGTTTGCGGAGGTTTGAGCGTGTGCTGCCTGGGTCACAGGCAGAAGTCCAACAAACAGAGCTGCCAGGGGCAGCACGAAGTTGCGCGTTAGTTTCATAATTTCCTCTTACCTGGGATTTTCGCCTGGAAGAGGATGTGCGGGGTTGTCCGCGCCACTTTTAAAGCCTTGTGCTCGACCTGTCCTCGCTCCAAGCTCGCCGATGCTAGCACTGGATCGCGGCGATTTCGGGCTACGGCCCGAAGATGATATGAAGTTGGTATGAAGCCGGGACTAAAGCCTCTATCCCAGCTCGTTGGGGCCACACTCCAGGGCATCCGCGGCTCACGCTGCGGCGAGAATTCCCCACAGACCATTGCTATGAACAATCTTGCAGTGTCACTGAACGCGAGCGGCGACAAAGTCCGCAGGGCATCCGACCAGGCAGCGGACTTTCTGAAATCCGGCTTCTTCTGCTGCGCTGAAAGTATGGGAGCTTTTGCCATTTAGATAGAGCTGCGCGTGAGCGCTCCGAAAAGACTCATCGGGATAAGCCGTGATCAAATGAAAGTTCTTGTCGAATTCGTACCAGATGGGGCAAGCGAACGGATGCAAGCATTCCCGCACCGATACTCGAATGATGCCCTTTTCGAAGGTGGCCTCTCCGCCCGAGTTGAACTGGAACAACGCTTTGTTCAAATCGCTCCGCGGAAAAAGCAGGCGCAGCCTTTCCTGCGCGACTCCCATACCGTGGATTTGAAGCTCGGGCCGCGCCGCCTCGGTGGAAGCGCCAAATACCCGATCCGGATCCAGCACGATCAACGTTGCTTGATGATAGCCATTGCTCTCGCCCGTCGCGATAATCTCCTGTCGCCCGTCGCCATCCAGGTCCGCCAGTGTGAGGTAGTCCAAGTGTCCCGAGTGCCAATACTGAGAAAGCAGTTTGCCGTGAGAATCGAGGACGGCCAGTTGATTGGGCCACCATGGGTCATGAAGACTAGACACGACAATTCGCGGGGGCCTCTTCGCGGTCGCCTTCAGAACGACAAGCGCAACCGTCCTATAGGTAGCCGGCGTTCCCTTCAGTTCGGGCAACTCTCTGCCCGGCGTCCACCGCCATTTCTCTTTGCCTCGATCCGAATAACAAATGAGGGTCGTCGAGTGCGACAGCGGGTCAACCGCAGGGAGATAGAGAAAAAGAACACTGGTATGACCTTTGCCTTCCAGGTCACCGAACCAGATGCGCGTCGCTATACCCTGTTCGTAATACCAGTCGGGCGAAAATCCCTCGGGAAACGCCTTTCGCCATAGTTCCTTTCCATCCGCATCCGTGATCACCAACGATGCGCCGTCCAGTCGCCCGGACCGAGGTTGGACGTGCACCGTCAGCAATCGGATGGAGATGAAGGCGACAACAGACACGGCGGCCATCGCGGCTGCTAATACCAGGCCCTTATTAAGAACTGCCGAAGGAGCTGGCGGAAGATCCCCAGCGCCGCGAGGCGTGGCTACGATCCAGCGCTTTTCCTGGGTTCCATCGGCGCCGGCAACGGAACGATTGGGAAGGCTGATCGTGATGGGGTCAGTCTTACCTTCACGGTTGTAATACGATTCCAGCGCGTGCCGCAGGCGGTTCATCTCGCTCGCGACATGCGCAGACCCCTTGGTCCTGGTCTCGTCTGGCCAGAGTTCCTTGATTACCCGGTCCGGCTTCAGAGCGGCTTGCGAATCGAACTTCGCAGAAAGAACTTCCAGCAGCTTCCTGAGCTGGCTTTTGCTGGCGAAACTCCGGCTACGCAGGATTTTCTCGATCTGTTCGTTGACGGCGGCGCGGTCCATAGCTCGACGGCCTTTAAGTATAAGCGCAAGGGTCGGCTTGAATGCACATCCAACGTTGCTCCAGAACCAGACGACCTAGGACATGAGAAAACCTCAAGGCCGCGAGCACGTAAAATAGAAATGATCGCCCATGGACTTGCTGGCGAAAATCCGCACCATCCCCGCCGAGCCCGGCGTGTATCTGTACAAGAATGCCGAAGGCGAAGTCATCTATGTGGGCAAGGCGAAGAACCTGCGAAGCCGTGTCTCCAGCTACTTCCATGAGGGCCGCTGGGAAGACTCTAAAACCGGCACACTGGTGCGCGAAGCCGCCGACGTTGACTACATCGTGGTCGCAAACAACAAAGAAGCGCTCGCCCTCGAAAACAATTTAATCAAGCAGCGCAAGCCGCGCTTCAATATCCTGCTGCGCGACGACAAGACTTATCCTTACGTGAAACTCACGCTCGCCGAACGCTGGCCCCGTGTCTATGTGACTCGCCGGCTCCGCAAGGACGGCAGTGCGTATTACGGCCCATACTTCCCTGCCAATCTTGCCTACCGCATCGTCGATCTGATTCATCGCAACTTTCTGATCCCCTCCTGCAAAGTCGATCTCACGCGTTTTCATCCCCGCCCGTGTTTGCAGTACTACATCAAACGTTGTCTCGGTCCGTGCGTGGAAAACCTGACCACGGCGGAAATGTATCAGGAAGCAGTCCGCGATGTGAAACTATTTCTCGAAGGCCGCCCGACAGACCTAAGCAAATCGCTGCACCAGCGCATGGAAGAAGCGGCCGCGGCCGAGGAATTCGAGCGCGCCGCACGCTATCGCGATTTGATTTCCACGGTGGAGCAGTTGCAGGAACGCCAGCGCATCGCTTCCACAGAAGGTGACGATGCAGATGTCTTCGGTTACCACTACGAAAACGGAATGCTGGCGGTGAATCTGTTCCACATGCGCGGCGGCCGGGTTGTCGACCGCCGCGAATTCTTTTGGGAAGACCTGCCAGAGTTTCTGGGAGGTGAGGCTGGATTCGGTCCCCAGTCTTCCTCTTGTCATCCTGAGCGGAGCGAAGGACCTATGCACTCTGCAAGCGACACTGGAGCTGTCAGCGATTCCATGGGTCCTTCGGCCCGCACGGAGCGCGGGTCTCAGGATGACAAAATTTATGATGGAGATCAATTCCATCCCGGCGAGTTTTTCTCCGCCCTGCTTACTCAGCTCTACATCGGCCAGCCCTACGTGCCGCGAAATCTTTACATCCCAGTCGATTTTGAAGATCGCGAAGCGCTTGAAGATCTGCTCTCCGAGCAAATCGCGAACAGCGCCCACGGCGCGCGCGTTCACATTCTCGTTCCACAGCGCGGCGACAAGCGCGCGCTTCTCGATCTCGCCGGAACAAATGCAAAGCAATCCTACGATCAGCGCTTCCGCGTGCTGAAGCCCAATGCCCGCAAAATTCAGGAAGAGTTGCAGGATTCGCTCAGCCTGCCCGATCTACCCAAGCGCATCGAGTGCTTCGACATTTCTCACATTCAAGGCGCGGAGACTGTCGCTTCCATGGTCGTGTGGGAAGACGGGCAGATGAAAAAATCCGACTACCGAAAATTCATCATCCGCACCGTAGAGGGCGTCGATGATTTTGCTTCCATGCGCGAAGTGGTCACGCGCCGTTACAAGCGGCTGCAGCAGGAAGAAAAAACCATGCCCAGCCTGGTGCTGATTGATGGCGGCCTGGGTCAACTGCACGCCGCCGCCGAGGCCCTGGAGTCACTGGAAATCATCAACCAGCCTTTGGCTGCCATCGCCAAGCGCGAAGAGATTCTCTATGTCTACGGCCAGGAAAAAGATCCCGTTGCGCTTGACCATCACTCTCCCGTGCTGCACCTGATCCAGCTCATTCGCGACGAAGCTCACCGTTTCGCCGTAACCTTTCATCGCAAACGCCGGCAGATGCGCGACCGCTCGACTGAACTGCGTGAAATCCCCGGCATTGGCGAAAGCACCACGCGCCGGTTGCTCGAACATTTCGGCAGCGTGCAAGCCGTCAAGCAGGCGGACGAAGCGGCGCTGTCATCGGTGGTTACGCGAGTACAAGCGGAGTCCATCAAGAATTATTTTCGCAAGTAATGGTTTTTCGGCAATGGCCGCACCGTGATTAGGAGCGCGCTATCCTCGTTCTCGGCGTGAAAAAGATTTAGCATGGAAGCCGGTATTGAAAGGCAAAAGGGGCGATCATCATGGAAACTCCGAAGGAAAACAAATCCGCCGAGAATCCGGCCCAGGCCGCGGCGCACATTAGCAGCGCGAATGAGATTCTGAAGGCCTTGCAGGAGAAAATCGGGATGCATCCGGAAATCGGCGCCGCCATTACCAAGCTGGAAATGGCGCTGAATATTCTGGCAGTGAAAACCGGCGGGGTCCTCTAGCAAGCCGTGAACCTGGAAGGGAGCGAGGCCTTCACAGTTTCGTGGCGCACGTCCCGCCTCCCGACCAAGATGGCGGCGGGACGCCGCGGCCACGAGATTCCGCTGCTATTTTGCCGGCATGTAACTCAGATCGGGACGAAACTGAATAATTTCACTGGTCTGCCTCTCGATTGAACGATCGAGCCGGTCGACGATGGAATCGGCTTCCGCTTGGCCGAACGCCTCTTTGAGCATGTCGCGGTAGGGTTTCACCGCAGGGTTGTCTTCGAAATCCGCCCAATTCTTGTGTGGGAAGGACAGAACGAAAGTTCCAGCCTCTCCGCCGTTTGCCAATTCATACCATCCATAATTCACGGGCCACTTGGTCTTGACTCCTCCATCGTGGATGCGTTCGATGGCCGACCGAAAATCAGACGCTTTCCCAGGGCGCACATGAAAAATGTAGATCTCGGAGAATTTAGATGGCGTGGGGTCCGGGCTTTCATTACTGATTTTCGGCATGTAGTTGTAGTAACTGGTAACGATCGACTCCACGTAGGAGCCCACAACTTTTTGGAACTCGGCCAAATCGGCCTCGTCGGTGACCGGAGGCTTGTCGTAGTCGGCCCAGTTTTGGTTGAAACGGCCCACAAGGTAGGTTCCGGTGTTCTCGCCGCTGATTGTTTCCCAAACCAATAGCGGCAGCGTATCGTTCTGCTGCTTGTGCCACGCGGCCTTTTGTTTTCTTCCTGCTTCGTATTGCGGTACCGAGGCGAGCTTTACTTTCTGGAATTCAATGCTGGCCAGGGTGCCCGGTTGATTCTGAGCGACGAGCGACGATGCGGCAAACAACACGACTCCAACGGCTGACAACACGCGATTACGCTTCATAGTGTCCTCTTTTCAGTTGGCAGAATTATTTGTTCCTGTGACAGTCCGCACAAGCACCCGTGAGAGCGCCCGCTTGCGATCGAGTGCCGATTCAGAGTGCTGAAAGTGTGTCGACGGAAGGAACGCGAGCATCCTACACCTTCGTGCCCGTGGCGTCAGGAAATTGTGCTTGATTCAAGTTCGGAGGCCGCTCTGCCCGTTGGGTACTGATGCCCTGCGACTGCCGTTAAACCGACCGCGCCATCCGCAGCGCGCCTTGTACCGGTTCCACAACTTGGGTCAGCGCCGTCAGGCGTGAATCCAACCGCTTGACCCCACTGCGAAACGTGTCTCGCACCACATTGGAATGACGAAAGACGCCGCCCGCCATCGCCAGTGGCACTTGCTCTGCCCAACTCGGGGGAAATAACCTTTCAGAAACAACCGCTACAAGCTGCGCCAGTTCCGTGCCTGCGTGCGATAAAACTTCCTGGCACAATTGATCTCCCGCGTCAGCGCAAGCCAGCACAGCCGGCAACAACGCTGCAAAATTGGGAGCGGGATTCGCATTGGTTATCCGCACCACATCGTCCATCGAATGAGCATTCCAATTCTGTTGCAGCGCGTGCAAGAGCGGCAACATGGAATCCGCGCCGCCATCACGTTCTCGCGGGAGAGTTCTTCTGCTTTGCGGATGGCTGATACTCCCACGATCCCACGCGCGGAAGATCGCCGCCACGGCGTGGCGAGCAATCCAGTGAGCCGACCCCTCATCGGAAATCGCAAATCCCCAGCCTCCGGCGCGGGCCGTGTTGCCACGACTGTCCCTTCCGTAAGCAATGGAACCGGTTCCGGCTATTACCACAATTCCCGGACACGACGGAAATGCAGCCTCCAACGCGATCTCCATGTCGGCGATAACAATAACTTCGGCAGTGAGAACTTCAGCGGCGATACCACGAATCGCACGCGCAGTTTCCTCAGAGGCAGCGCCCGCAGCCCCAATGCAAGCTCGTGTAACTTGCACCGGGAAAATCCCCGCGGCCGCACATCCCTGCGCGATGGCCTGATGCAGCGAGCGCCTCACTTCAGCTTTGCCCACCCGTACGATGTTGCTTGGCCCAGCCGTGACGGTGGCGAGCAACGAATCGTCATCTCCCACGGCGCAAGTGGTTTTCGTGCCCCCTCCGTCTATGCCCAGGTAGTAAGCCACGAAATAGTTTTAGCACAGGCTCAGAATGTCTCTAAAGTCTCACTCGTCCCCGAGGGCAATTGACGACATAATCCTCACAGGCATCGCATGAACCATGCAGCGAAAGTTCGTTTTCTGGAACCGCCGAATAACGGTGACGCGCGCGGCTTCAGCTTCACCGCCCCAGCGAAGGCCCTCAAATATGTCGGGCCGATCGTGGACTTGCGTTTGGCGTCAACCGGACCTGGCGCGATGCGAGGAAATCACTACCACGTAAGAGGACGCATGGCGCTTCTGGTTCTGCCGGGACCGAAGTGGTCGTTTCATTGGGACGACGGCGAAGGCACGCAGCCGCAGTATCGAGTATTCGATGGCAAAGCGGCGGTCCTTATTCTGATTGCGCCGGGAGCTTCGCACGCCATCTGCAACGAGGCGGACGGCGAAAGTCAATTGTGGATGGCGACAATGTCGTCGGAGAAATACGATATGGCGGACCGCGTAGCCCGCAAGGTTCTGTGATTCAAGCTTTCGACGCCGCAGGGCTGATCAGAGACGAGAGAAACCTTGAAACTCTGAAGCCTTGAAACTCTGAAACCTTGAAACCTTAACCCATGGGCCTGAATCATCTCGATCTGGCGATCATCGCGCTCTACCTCGCCGGCATCACTTTGTTCGGTCTGCGCTTTCGGAAAAAGCAGCGCACTCTTCGCGACTATTTTCTGGCTGGGCGAGATATTCCCTGGTGGGCCATTTCCCTTTCCATCGTTGCCGCTGAAACCAGCACTCTGACCATCATCAGCATTCCCGGCCTCGCCTACGATACGAATCTGACTTTCCTTCAGGTGGTAATGGGCTACGTAGTGGGGCGCGTGGTTATCAGTTTCGTTTTGCTTCCGCATTATTTTCGCGGCGATCTTTACACGGCCTATGAACTGATCGAACGCCGCTTTGGGCGCGGCTTGCGCTCGCTTACCGGAGGCCTGTTTCTGGTCACACGCGCCGCCGCCGAAGGCGTGCGTGTCTATGCGGTTTCCATTGTCGTTGCCATCGCCTTAGGCACCGGCGAAGTCACCTCGATCGCCATCATCACTTTATTGACGCTAATCTATACGTTCGAAGGCGGCCTCGCGGCCGTGATCTGGACCGATGTCGTGCAGACCGCGATCTACGTAGGCGGAACGCTGGTCGGCGTGAGCACGATTTTGCATCTGGTTCCCGGCGGCTGGAGTGCAATTCATGCCGCGGCGGCCAGCGCAGGCAAGCTGCAAGTATTCAACTTCAGCACCAACTTTTGGATTCCCTATACATTTTGGTCCGGCTTGATCGGCGGCGCATTCTTGACCACGGCGAGCCACGGCACCGATCAACTCATTGTGCAGCGCCTGCTGGCGGCGCGCGGCGAAAAGCAATCGGTCGCGGCGTTACTTTCGAGTGGCGTCGCCATCCTGTTTCAGTTCGCTTTGTTTCTGATCGTCGGGATCATGCTCTGGGCCTACTATCGCGTGCCTTCGGCGACCTTTGGCCGCCCCGACCGGATTTATCCCACATTCATTGTGACGCGTATGCCGCATGGAATTTCAGGATTGCTGATCGCCGCGATTTTAGCCGCTGCAATGTCGAACCTCAGCGCAGCTCTGAATTCCCTATCGTCGACCACCATGCTCGATTTTTTCGTTCGCTTGCGTCCGCGGACTGACGAGCACACAAAGATGCGGTTGTCGCGTTTCGCCACGATTGCGTGGGCGCTCGTTTTATTCGGCCTGGCCGTTCTGTCGTTGCACAAAGTTGGCCGCGTCATCGAAGTTGGATTGCAGATCGCATCTGTCGCGTACGGGGCGTTGCTGGGAGTTTTTCTTCTGGGTGTGCTCACTCGCCGCGCAAATCAATCCGGCGCCATGATCGGCATGGCTTGCGGCTTCGCCACAGAAATATATCTTTGGCAATGGACGCAGATCCCATGGACCTGGTGGGTGATGATCGGGACAGCTGTGACCTTCGCCGTAGGCTATGCGGCTAGTTCCGTTAAGGAGCAGTTATCTTAAGTTTTCTTTCGGCGCTGGTTTCTCAGTTCTCTCGTGCTTAGGCGTCATTGCGGTGACACCGCAATCTCGTTGCCTTAGAAATTCGCCCAGAAACGCTGGTTCAGACGCTATACTTACGAACTCGTTCATGTCTGCAACAACTCCCACAGCTCCGCAGCCGACTCTCTCCCGCGACCTCGGCGTGAGTCACGCTACAGCCGTGGTCGTTGGCACCATCATCGGCAGCGGAATCTTCCTCGTGCCCGCGGAAATGATGCAGGCCGTCGGTTCGGCGCGGCTGGTTTATCTGGCATGGCTGGTTGGAGGAGCGCTCTCGTTTTTCGGCGCGCTCGCCTACGCCGAACTTGGCGCCATGAAGCCGCAAGCCGGCGGCGAATATGTTTATGTGCGCGATGCCTACGGGCCGCTCGCCGGTTTTCTTTACGCATGGACCTGGTTCGTTATCGCCAAACCGGCCTCGATCGCGACGATTGTAATCGGCCTGGTGCGCATCCTGGGCACGTTCCAGATTTTTTCGTTCTTCTCCGCCAATGCCATCTCAATTCCCTTCTCTGTAACCTGGGGACAACTCGTCGCCATCGCCGCCGCCATTCTGATTTCGATACTCAACTATCTGGGCGTAAAGAAAGCCGGCGAGTTCCAACTTGTATTCACCATATTGAAAGTTGTCATCATCCTGGGCATCGTGGTCGTGTGTTTCGGCGGCGGCAATGGAACCTGGAGCCACTTCCGCGAGCTCTACGTTGGCGCCAAAGGGGGCATTGCAGGCTTCATGGCGGCGCTGGTTGCCGCTTTGTGGGCCTATGACGGATGGAACGATCTCAACATGGTCGCCGGCGAAATCAAGCATCCGGAGCGAAGCATTCCCATCGCCCTGATAGCCGGCGTAGCCACGGTCGGATTGCTATATGTGCTGGTAAATGCAGGCGTGCAATATGTGCTGCCAGCAGCGGCCATTGCCGCTTCGCCGCGCCCGGCATCCGATGCGGTCGCGCTCGTCATGGGGCACGCTGGAGCGGCGATTGTTTCGGCGGGCATGGCACTTTCCATGCTGGTCACTCTGAATGGGACCATCATGAGCGGCGCGCGCGTTCCTTACGCTATGGCCCGCGACGGATTATTTTTTCGCGCCATGGGCGACGTTAGTCCACGCTTTCATACGCCCTCAGTCGCCATCGCCGTGCAGGCTGTGCTTTCGATCATTCTTCTGCTGCTGGGAGGAAATTTTCGCCAGCTTTTTTCGCTGGCCATCTTCGCGGAATGGCTCTTCTACATGATCGCCGGCAGCACAATTTTCGTCTTCCGCATTCGCGAACCAAATGCCATACGCCCCTATCGCATGTGGGGATATCCCATTGTCCCGGCGATTTTCGTGGCCACGTCGGCGTGCCTGCTCTATTACACCTTCACAGAGAATCTGCGAAACTCGGCTGGCGGACTAGTGGTGATTCTCTCGGGGATTCCGCTGTTTTTATATTTTGCTAAACGACGCCGAAGCAGCGACACGATCGAAGGATAAAAAGCTTTTAAACGCGGAGAGCGCAAAGAACGCCGAGAGAAACCGAATGCACGGAGATGACGAACAGCAGATCCTTCAACTCTTCGAAGAAGGCGATCGTGCCTTGATCTCTGCTGATGTCGCGGAACTCTCGCGAATCTTCGCCGATGACTACGTGCAGTACGACGACGCCGGCAAACCCTCAACCAAACCCGACGTGATTGCCAATTTAACCTCAGGCAAGATCCGCTACCTGTCGATCACCTCGACCGGCCGCCGCATACGCTTGTTGCGCGATGATGTCGCCCTCGTCCACGGCTCTGAAGACGACGAAGTCGAACAGGATGGCAAACGATTCACCGTTCGCTATGTTTACATGGATGTAGTCATGAAGCGCGATGGCAAGTGGCAGATCGTGGCATCGCAGTTGGCTAGGATCTAACGCCCAGTGTGTACGAACTCCAAATACATCCCATTTTTAATTTCCGGCTGGCACCTGGCGGCTGATCCGATTCTGCCAGTGACTCCACACAAACCACGCTGCGCCCGCCACCAGCGCCACCATAATCACTGCGTCGAACTTATGAAAATACTTCCCCAACAGGCGCCAGTTTTCGCCCAGCTTCATCCCGAAATAAGCCAGGGCAAGGCACCACGGCCACGATCCTAAGAACGTATAAATGTGAAATCGTCCGCGCGGCATGCGCGCAATTCCCGCCGGCAGCGCGATGAATGTCCGAATCACCGGCAACAGTCGCCCAATAAATACGGCCAGATATCCCCAGCGCAAAAAAAATCGGTCGGCCCACTCCAACTCGCGCCGTCCCATCAGAATCCAGCGCCCGTAGCGCTCCACCAGCGGCCTTCCGCCGTAGCATCCAATCTCATATGCCACCAGCGACCCCAGGTTGCAGCCGAGCGCTCCCGCCGTCGCCACCAACAGCAGCTTGAACGTCCCTGTAAACACCAGATAGCCGGCAAACGGCATGATCAATTCCGAAGGCAGGGGAATGCACGCCGATTCGATCGCCATCAGGAGGACAATCCCGCCATAACCGGTCGCGCCGACGACCGACTTGATAAAAATAAAAATGACGCCAAGAAGCTTTTCCGTCATGGAATGAAACGTGGCAGGAACACGCGATCAGTGTTCCCATGTGTCCTCTGTGATTAAGATTTTTCTGCGGAGCTGCAGGTAGTAGTGTAACGGAAATTACAATTCCTATCAGAGGGGCTAAAAAGATCCGTCTTGAGTAAATGTGTATCCCGGCAATCCCCATCCCTGCGCGCTCTTGATCACTTTGATGCGGACTGTGGGAGCATCCGGCGCCGTAATGCCCGCTGGCCGCAGCATGGCAAATTGCGAGAACACTTCGTGGTAAACCTTGGTGACCAGATAATCTTGCCCGTTCTCGTCACTGCGCCAAACCTGCCCGAGTTGGATGAGATGCGCTGGCACAATATTTTCCTGGAGTGTGGAGTTGCTTTCAGAGTATCGCCGGTTCAGACGCTCGTCAATTCCCAGCATGGTTACCGAAGTACAAGGCGTGATAGCGGATGCTAAGATATTGCTTCCCAGGAGGTTGTGCCCGCAATGCCCCGCGGAATAGTTCCCCGTCAGCCCGCCCGCACCGGCCGCCAAGACAAGGTTCAAGGCTCTCGTGTGGGGACGGGCGCCCTCGCCCGTCCAGCCCCGAAGGGGCGACCGAAACCTGCGGCAACAAAATCAAAAGCTCCCGCAAGAAACAAGTCCTACAATCCCCTTGCTCCTGAGCGAATCAGCTCAATCCTTGAGCATCTCGACCAACTTTATCCCGGTGTCACCTGCGCGCTCACCCACGCCAGCGCCTGGGAGCTGCTGGTCGCGACTATCCTGTCTGCACAATCAACTGACGTGAATGTCAACCGCGTCACGCCGGAACTTTTCCGCAAATATCCCACGGTCGAAGCTTTCGCCGCGCTCACTCCCGAACAACTCGAACCGGACGTCCGCTCGACCGGTTTTTTCCGCAACAAATCCAAGTCGGTGGTGGGAGCGGCAAAAAAATCGTCGCCGACTACGGAGGCCAGGTTCCCTCGAACATGCAAGATCTGCTCACGCTTCCCGGCGTTGCCCGCAAAACTGCCAATGTCGTGCTGGGTTCGTGGTTCAAAATCGCCGACGGAATCGTCGTCGATACCCACGTTCACCGGATTTCGCGCCGCCTCGAACTCACCACCAACAATGATCCGCAAAAGATCGAGCAGGATCTGATGCGCATTATCCCGCGCGAAAAATGGATTCTCTTCGCCCATCAGCTGATCTGGCACGGCCGCAAACTCTGCTACGCGCGCAAACCCAAATGCGCCGATTGCCCCCTGGAAAATCTCTGCCACGCCGCCGACAAGACCTGGAGCACGGTGGATTTGCACAAGAACGCAAAAGCGTAATCGCAATAATACTTTTGTCACCGCGCACCCTTGTCATCCTGTCTCTAACGACGCTGCCTCCTGTCAAGTGAATTTTGGCGAGACCTCTCCGCCTGACATCTTTTGTTTTATAAAAGCGCCATTTCGCTCTCGTAGAATGTTTTTGAGTCTTACAGACCAAAGCCCGTCACTCACTTGAATCCCGCAGCGGGACGCCAGGTCCCACCATCCATCTCTTCGGGTCTTACTCCCACGATTTCTCACTTCGATCTCCCCGACTGTCTCGGGGAGGCAGGCTGCCCACTCAAGCGCTCGGCTTCTACTTTCCGGCCACAGAATGACTCGGGCTCCCCTGCATGACGGCCTTGACACAGTTGCGCGTACATCCAGTCCTCGCGCAACATCAGGTACAACCGCGTGGCCAACTTTCTGGCCACTGCCACCTTGGCGACGCTGCGATTTTTGCGCACCGCCAGGCGGCGATAGAAGCGTTCCAGTTGCGGCTCCAGCCGGGCCGCCGTCTGTCCCGCTTCCACCAGCAAAAAGCGCAGAAACGAATTGCCCTGTTTGCTGATCTTGCCCAGCCGCTGTTTTCCGCCGCTGGAATCTTCTTTCGGAATCAGCCCGAAGTAGCTGCCCACCTGCTTGGCCGATTGCGAATCTTTCCGCCGGCCCTAACGTCGACACCATGGCCAACGCAGTTACCGGCCCCACTCCCGGATGCGTCATCAGCCGCACCGCCTCCGGCCGCTGCCCCGCTTCTTGCGCCACTCGCCGGTCCAGTTCGCCGATCTCCACTTCCAGCCCGTCGAGCGCTTCCAGCAGCCGCTTTCGCCGCTCGCCGCGTACGGCAGCAGGGGCAACTGCTCCAACTCCATTCGCCCCGCTTTCGTCCACAGCTTCCGTTTTTTTTGCACTCCATGGCTCAGCGCCATGGCCTGCAACTGGTTCTTGATGCGCGTCCGCGCCTGCACCTGCTTGTGCCGATGCACCAGCAACTGCCGCACGTCCCGCACCTCCAGGCTCGGCACCCAGATCGCGGAAACCGCTCCTGGCGCAGCAGATTCAGCAGATGCTCCGCATCCCGCCGGTCCGTCTTCTGCTTGCGCACCACCGAAGCCCGCACCGCCGCCGCATCTCCCATCCACAGTTCGAACCCCAACTCCGCCAGCAACCGCTCGAACCACGGATAGTGCCCACACGCCTCCATCCCTACCCGTACTTGCTGCCCCGCCAGCGACCGGTAAAACTGCTCCGCTTCTCCGCGGTGCGGCAACCGCTTTTCTTGAATCTCTCCCGTTAAGTTGTCAAAGATCGCGACCTGCTGAAACCCCGGATGAAAATCACAGCCTATAATCAGCATGACGTTGGCTCCTCTCAGTGAGCCTTGGTCTTGTTTTGTCGCAACCAATCTACTCGCTGCGACCAGCCAACGTCGTTATGCAATCAAGCGAAGCGAAGGACCCCTGCAATCGCTTGCCGCCGCCGACATCCTCATAAGAGCCGCTGTATACTGTAACGTTTTCGCACTCATCGAAATCGCAGCCTGAAACCACCTCAGCGAAAGGATTTCCCCATGGCTTCCCCAGCAGTCGCTTTTGCCCGCAGCAATCAGCCCCGTTTTCTCAACGAACTCAAAGACCTTCTACGCATCCCCAGCGTCAGCACGCTTGAAGAGCACAAGCCCGACGTGCAAAAAGCCGCGGCATACGTCGCCGACGAACTCCGGCGCATCGGCATGGAGAACGTCGAAGTCATTCCGACCAAGGGGCATCCGTTGATCTATGCCGACTGGCTGCACGCGCATGGCAAACCAACCGCCGTCTGTTACGCCCACTATGACGTCCAGCCCGCCGAACCGCTCGACGAATGGATTTCTCCACCATTCGAGCCGACCGAACGGAAGAATAATATTTATGCCCGCGGCGCCGTCGACGACAAAGGCCAGCTTTGGATGGAAGTAAAAGCTCTGGAATCGCTCATGGAAGCGAACGGCGGCAAACTCCCCATCAATGTGAAGGTGATTTTTGAAGGCGAAGAAGAAGTTGGAGGCGAATCCATCGCCGCTTACATTCGCAAGGAAAAAGCCAAGCTCAAAGCCGATTTCGCCCTGGTCTGCGACACCGAACTGTTCGCGCCCAATCTTCCGACTCTGTGCGTAGGCCTGCGCGGCCTGGTCTATACCGAAATCGAAGCCGTGGGCGCGAAAACCGATCTGCACTCCGGCGTATACGGCGGCGCGGCGCCCAATCCATTTTTCGCGCTGATCGAAATCATCAGCAAACTGAAAGACGCCAAGGGAAAGATTCTGATTCCCGGCTTCTACAAAGATGTTAAAGCTCCCAGCGCCGACGAACTGAAAGCCTGGAAGCGGTTGCCATTCAACGAAGAGCACTACCGCAAAACCGAAGTTGGATCGAAAGTTCTAACCGGCGAGCCCGGCTATTCCGTTCTCTACCGCACCTGGGCGCGGCCTACACTCGAAGTCCACGGCATGCCCGGAGGCTTCACCGCTCCCGGAGCAAAAACCGTAATCCCCGCCAAGGCCACCGCCAAAGTTTCCATGCGCCTGGTGCCCAACCAAAACGCCGACGACATCTTCAAGAAATATTCCAACTTCGTGAAGAAGCTCACGCCCAAGGGTATCGAGACCAAAATCAAAGTTCATAGCAAAGGTCCGGCCTGCGTCGTCGGCACCGACAATCCCTACATCAAAGCTGCCACCGAAGCCTTGCACGACACGTTCAAGAAAGATACTGTTTTCATCCGCAGCGGAGGCTCGATTCCCATCGTGACCGATTTTCAGGATGTGCTGAAGATTCCCAGCGTGATGATGGGGTTCGGCCTGCCCGATGACAATCTTCACGCGCCCAACGAAAAGTTCCACATCCCGAACTTCTACCACGGCATTGAAACCATCTGCCGTTTCTTCGAGAAGCTGGGAGAAAAATAAGCCGGACTAAGCCTGGACACTAGGTTTTTGTCAGTCTTATCTTTATTTGTCATCCCAAGCAAAACGAGGGATCTGGGTTCCAGCCAGCGACGCCAACCAGCCGCGCCAGCCAAATCCCAGATCCCTCGCAAAAAACACAAATTCGAAGATTCCTATGCCGCGTGCGTAGTCTTGCGGAACTTCTCCCACCAAACCGCCGGATCCGCCGGACGATTCAGCATCTTCGACAGTTCCTGCTTGATCTCTCGCAAGCGGTTGGTGCGCAACTCCATCGCGGTCTGGTCCGTGGCACTGTTGTCGCCTGACTTGGCGCAACGGGCATTCAAAGACCGCAGGTCCGTGATTTCCTGGCGCAGGCTGGTGAGGTGTTCCGATATATAGGGCATAGCTCGATCATACGCCCTATTCCCCGCCCTGCCCGTTTATTAAATCGCATGCCTAGGAACGAAAGACCAACAAATTCCACTGCCGCGGGCCAGCTTGAGTGCCGCCGCACGATGATTCCCATGAAAGTCGCGTGCTAGTCGTTATCAACTAAGCATTCATCCCTTGAGTCACTCCATTAATCATGCAGTTGCAACCATGCTCTCCTCGTAAGTCATCGTAACTGTCGGGAATGAGAACTACATATCAGAGGAGTCTTATCGTGAAGAAATGGAGCATACTCTCAGCACTTTTCGCAGCTTTACTGTTGCCTGCCGCCATGCTGGGGCAAAGCGCGATGCAAGCTAATAATCCCGGGGCAAAGCAGAACAGCGTACTCATAGATCCGGGCGTGATCTACAACGCCAAAGATCCAAGTCTGTGGGTGGGAAAAACGGTCACGCTAAAAAACGTAAATGTAGAGGACACGAACGATTCAGGAAATTTCTGGGTCGGGTCTGACGGCCATCATCGCCTGCTGATCGTGAAACCGGAAAGCAATCTTAATCTGAACGCCCTGCGCGTGCATAAAGGCGACATCGTCACTGTCTGGGGAACGGTGCAGCTGGCCAACGATTACGTGGCGACCAAAACCGGCGCGGAAAAAAATTCGATGAACGATGCGCGCAAGTCGTCCGGAGTGTTCCTGCTGGCCAACAATGTATCGATAGCTTCGGCAACCGAACACTGAACACCGGCAGCACTCTTATTGAGATGAGGCGGCCAGATGAGGCGGCCAGCTCATACAGATTCTCGCGCTGTCCGTTGCGTGTCCCATGTCTCGCCGCCCTGCGCGAGACATGGGATTTCCGCTGATTAATCCTTTACCGCCTTGCCCAAACATTCCGCCTGAAACAGCCGGTCATCCACGCGATGCAGCCGCTTCGCCTGCGCCGCCGTAATCAATGGATAATGCTTGATCTCAAACAGATGATAGACAATGAACCACACCGGCTTGTCTGTCGTCATCCAGCTCTGCTTATCGAATCGCTTCAGGTTCACCGGAACAGAGAACCGCCGCAGCGTTCGCTCCCGCCGCAAATTAAAATAGGTGTCGAAGTAACTCAACGCCAGCTCCCGTAGCGACTTATAGACCGGCTCCCGCCAACGGCATCCCGCATAATTCGATTTCGCCACCGCGCCCCAGCATCCCTGCTCCTTATAGATGGCGATCACATGGTCGGTATCATGCTCTGCCTCGAAATCCAGCAACAGAGGAAGATACCCATTCGCCCGCAACGCCGCCGCGGCAAAAATCGCTCCCTCCAAACAATGCGCCGTCCCTTCCGCCAGCACGCGCCGCGGTGACCACGCCGTATCCGCCAAATGATAAGGGGCAGCATCCAAAAATTTCTGGATCCCATGAGGATTCTTCATCCCGCGCAACTTGCGCAGCTCTCGATAAGTAAAGGCGTCAAGAGATTCGTTCTTGCCAAGATTTTTTGAGGCCGAGAGAGTGGCCAGGGCACGGGCTTTAGCCGCGCCGCCATTGGCGAGTAATGATCCGGGCTTTAGCCCCTGAGCAATTGTTTTCGAGCTGGCACTGATCCTGGAAGACTCCAAGCCTTGTCGTTTCATGTTTGCAAGAGAATGGCACTGCCTCGCGACCGCGCGATTCGCAAGTGTACCAGTTGCCGGTGATGCAAAGAGAGAACCATGTGGGGACAGCCGCCCAGGCTGTCCGTCGAGCGCAGCTCGATTGGTCTTCTCTCAATCCGGCAATGATGCCTCGCGCCCTAAATCTCCGCCGGCTGTTTCGGTTCCGGCTCCCGCACCGGTGCCTCCGGATTTTCCGGCGGTTCCGTTGGCTCCTTGATCGGAGGCGGCATCGGCTCCGCCGGTCTCCGCAAATGGTAAGCTCCGCCAACGCCCCGCAGATGGAAAGTCGCGCCAATCGGTTCAGGAAACATACCGTTCAGATGCAAAAGTCCAACCGGAGAAGCTACAGTCATTCCCCCATTTGCCAGAGGCCGCATCCGCCCGGGAAGAAATGCTTCAAAGCACTCGCGCACGCTAGCCCATTGCGATGCTCTGAAACGTTTCTCCTCCTTCTCGCACTATTAGAACGTGGTAGCGGCACAAGCGGCGAAATAGCCTGATTTGCAGTCAATCATGTGCTGTACATATGCCCAGCACTCTGTTGAAATGGGGCGCTATTTCGTCCACAACCTCGGTCTGTACGGCATTATCCCAGTAAATCGAAGTGGAAGAACCAAAACCAGGAGGACGAATGTTTCGATTCACCGTTTCTCTGTGCCTATTTTCTCTACTCGCTTGCACCGCGCTGCTGATGATTGCACAACCAGCCGCGGCAGCGAACGTTCCCGCAGCCACAATCTACTATGGCTGTGTCACCACCGCCACCGGCGCGATCAGAATCGTGACCGCCGCTACCACCTGCAAAACCACCGAGCACAAAATCCAGTGGGATCAGACCGGCCCGCAAGGCCCAGCGGGGCCCGCAGGCCCCACCGGACCACAAGGCCCTAAAGGAGCCACTGGAGCTCAAGGTCCTAAGGGAGCCACCGGCGCCAACCTGCGCCACCGGACCCACCGGCGCCCAAGGTCCCCCGGGAATCTCGGTAGGTTATTACGCCACGCAAAGGCCATCGCGTTGGCCGGCTATCCCGGAGCGCTGATCGCCGAAACCGGGCCCGTCCAGGCCGGCACCTATTTCGTCTCTGCCTCCACGCTGTTCTTTCTGGCCAGCGGAGACGACGGCTTCTGCTACATCACTACCGTCAACAACGCTGGCACCACCGACAACTACGGCGGCACCGGCACTGGCGGAACGTATGAGCAGGCCAGCAACACCGACGTGTTTACCGTGACCGCGGGAGACGCTTTCGAGTTGTTCTGCTACAACGGCGGATTCAGTTCGGAAGTCTTTAATGCAACTCTCACGGCCACGCTCATCAACAGCGCCACTGCATCCAGCAAGGAAGGGACTCAGATCTTGACGCCTCCCGGCGTGCGCTAGTTGGAGTTGTAGTTTTGTTTGGAAGAGTTGGGACAGCCTCACTGATTCCCACTCTCGAAGGAGCCCCGCTCAAGCTCCGCTTGGGCGGGGCTTCTTCGCAAGTCGAATGGGCAAATCTTGGACGAGATACCATCACAAAATTGACGTGGTCGACCCGCTCTCATGTCTTGCGGATGGTGTTAACCTCAGTTCGCAATTTCCTTAAACTTAATTACAGGTGGGAGTAACTGAGGCGGGGATTGACAATCACCCACGCTAAGCTCAACTTGCTGGCCTAGCGTGGATATCTTGCAACTCCTGAATTAAATCCCACTCTGAAGAACGATCACAATACAGTTCTCGTGGTATACCGGCGAGGATAAGCGCATTCGTTACTCGCCGAAGTGAATCGCGATCGAAGGAAGGAATCTTTCCAGGCATGTTTTCCCGTGCGGAAATCTATCCCACCTATGTGCGTAACCGCACCCAGTTGCACTCTTAAACGCACAGACAGGCTGACGTCATCGTCGTAGCATCATGAAATCCGGCTAAACGAACGATTGCGGGATGAATGGACAATCAGTATGGAACAATCTCCCGGCTCGCAACATCAGGAACTTCGCAAATATCTTGAAGATTTTTTTACCGCCCAATCTTTGCAACCTCAAAAGCAACAGATATGCAGCCACTGCGGAGCTGTCATGCGCCACGCCAGTTTCGTGCTTTGGCTAGATGGCACCGATGCGGGATGGAACCTCAACCTGCCCATCTGCAATTGTGAAGAGACATCGACTTCGCCGACTCCCGAAGGTTTTGCATCATGAATACAGGAGTGGCCGCGTCCCCAGCGCGAGCAGGATCGACTAACGTCGGCCGATACTCGAGGTATTGGCGAGGGCATTGATCGAACCACCGGATACCCTGCCCTCGCCGCGGCTTGCGACAGGGCGGGATTTTGATTTCCACGATCTCCTGATACTCCTGTGACATCTGTCCTTGCCTTCCACAGCCCCATTGCCCGATCCTGGCGACAGCCGATGCTGTGTAAGCGAAGCAGTTTTGAGAACAAGAGAACAGCAGAACAGCAGAAACGCTAAGTCTTTATTGTGCAATAATTTGCGAGTAAGTCCTTGAGGCTCAAGAATTTGCGGGGATGACCCCCAGATCAGATGAAGCTAAAGCATTTGCAATCAATAATTTAGCGAAAACTGTTTTTAATTTTTTCCGTCCCATATGTGCTCGACAAAATCAGCCGCTAAAGTTTGAGCTTCCGCAGTCGCAACGCATTTGTGATCACTGAAACCGAGCTCAGGCTCATGGCGGCGGCCGCGAAGATGGGGCTCAGAAGCAGGCCGAAGAATGGGTAGAGCGCGCCTGCGGCCAGCGGAACGCCGACTGCGTTGTAGATGAAGGCGAAGAACAGGTTTTGGCGGATGTTGCGCATGGTGGCCTGACTCAGTTTGCGGGCGCGAAGGATTCCGTTGAGGTCGCCTTTGACTAGGGTGATGCCGCCGCTTTCGAGGGCCACGTCGGAACCGGTGCCCATGGCAATGCCCACGTTTGCTTGCGCGAGTGCGGGAGCGTCATTGACGCCGTCTCCGGCCATGGCGACGATGCGCCCCTCGGCTTGCAGCTTGCGGATGACTTCGGATTTTCCTTCGGGCAGGACTTCGGCTTCGAATTCATCATCATTCATGCCGAGTTGCTTGGCGATTTCGGCAGCGGTAGCGCGGCTGTCGCCGGTGAGCATGACGATGCGCAGGCCTTGATTTTTGAGAGCGCGTACCGCGTCAGGAGTGGAACGCTTGAGCGGATCGGAGACGGCGAAGTTTCCGGCGTATTTGCCATCCAGAGCTAGAAGGAGGTTCGTGCTACCGGGCGTCCGGCCATGCAATACACCAACCTGGCCACCCTCGAAAATACTCAGGTCCTTCATGAGCGCCGAATTGCCAACCGCGACACGCCTTCCATCCACCTCGCCGTAAATTCCTTTCCCCGGCACGGAAGCGAACTCGGAAGGTTGCGACAGATTGAGCTTGCGATCCTCGGCCGCGGAAACGATCGCAGCTCCCAGCGGATGTTCGCTGGCGCGCTCTAGCGAAGCAGCGAGACGAAGGATTTCGTCGGCATCAGGTCCGCCGGGCCTGGCTGTCACTTTGGGTTTGCCTTCGGTGAGCGTCCCGGTTTTATCCAGAACCAGCGTGTCGACTTTGCCCAGCGTTTCCAGCGCCTCGGCGTTGCGGATGAGAACGCCGGCATGCGCGCCGCGACCGGTTGCGACCATGATGGCCATGGGCGTAGCCAAACCTAGAGCACAGGGGCAAGCAATGATTAGCACAGCGACAGCGTTGACTACTGCGTGAGCCAGATGAGGCTGCGGACCCCAAATCATCCAGGCGGCGAAGGTGATGGCAGCGGCGGCTACGACCGCGGGCACGAACCACGCGGAGACGCGATCCGCCAAGCCTTGAATCGGAGCGCGGCTGCGCTGCGCCTGACTTACGAGTTGGACGATCCGGGCGAGCAAGGTTTCCGAGCCCACGCGTTCGGCCCGCATGATGAATGAGCCTTGGCCGTTGATAGTCGCTCCCGTGACTTTGCTGCCCGCGGCTTTTTCTACGGGCATCGATTCGCCGGTAATCATGGATTCGTCAACGGTGCTGTGGCCTTCGAGCACCGTACCATCCACGGGCACTTTTTCGCCGGGGCGCACGCGTAACTTATCGCCGGGCTTTACCTGATCAAGCGCGATGTCTTTTTCCGTAACCTCGCCACCGGGGCCGTCTGCGGCGATGAGGCGCGCGGTCTTGGGGCTGAGATCGAGCAAGGCGCGGATCGCGGCGCTGGTGCGGCTGCGGGCGCGGAGTTCCAGGACTTGTCCCAGCAAAACCAGCGTGGTGATTGCCGCAGCGGCTTCGAAATAAACATCCGGATGGCCGTTGGCCGTGCGCATGGATGCGGGGAAGATTTGCGGTACGAATGTAGCTGCGAGGCTGTACGCGTAGGCAACGCCTGTACCCAAGCCGATCAGCGTAAACATGTTGGGACTGCGATTGAGCAGCGACCGCCAGAAACGCTGGAAGAATGGAAATCCGCCCCAGAGAACAACCGGCGTGGCCAAAGCGAATTCCAGCCACAACAAAGTTGCACCGGGCAAGAAGCGAGTGAGCGAAGCGCGCCAGATGATTCCGCCCATGGTGATCGCCAGCAGCGGTGCGGTAAGCGCGGCGCAGACCCAGAAGCGGTGAGTCATGTCGCGCAGCTCGGGATTTTCCTGGTCGGCGGTAACGGTGCGCGGTTCCAGCGCCATGCCGCAGATGGGGCAGGCACCGGGTTCGGAGCGGACGATCTCAGGGTGCATCGGGCAGGTGTATTCGGTGCGCGGCGCCCGCGGAATCTCCGGCTCGAGGGCCATGCCGCAAGAGGGACAAGCTCCGAGCCTGGCCTCGCCGACTTCTGGGCACATGGGGCAGACGTAAGCGGCTGCGCGCGCCGGTTGCGGTTGCGATGCGGGCGAGGTTGGTGCGACAGCACCTGTCGCAGCGGCAGGATGGGGCGCGACGCCGCCCAGGCTGACTAACTGCCGCGAAGGATGACCAGCAGCATGAGTCTGCGGTTGACCGTTCAGATATTTGTCTGGGGCAGCCTGAAACTTGTCGCGGCAAGTGGCGCAGCAGAAATAGAAGTTCCGACCTTCGTGGATCGAGCGATGTTTGGCGTTGGCGGGATTCACTTTCATCCCGCAAACTGGGTCAATTTCAGTTGTGGTTACCGGGTCGGTTTGCGCCATCGCAAAAACCAGTAAGCTCCCTTGCTTCTAATGTCTAGGCTCTTTGATTGCCGATGATCTATATTGGATTCGCCCACCGAATCGGCGGGCATCCCAAGTCCATCATAATGAAGGGCCTGCAAAAATGACCTATCTGGAAGTGGTTTTCAAGTACGGCGAGGCACCAGGCGAACGGGAGTTGCAAGCCATTGACAGCGTGCGCGAGGTTTACGGCGTACTGCGGGTGAGGTTCAACACGCCGGAGCGTACGGTGCAAGTGACCTACGATGCTTCGCGCCTCAAGCAAGACGCCGTGGCAAAGCTGCTGCGGCAGGCAGGTGTGGATATACGCGAGCCTTTGGTGTTGGCCTAAGGCTCGAACTTAAATTAAGGGGGAAGGCTGAGGCGGAGTGCGGGGGGAAGATCTGCAAGGGGCGCTCAAGAAAACCTCTGGCCGAAGTTATTCTGTGCAGCGCCCCGTTGCGCGCCACTTCGTCTGTTCTTGTATATAGCAAACGGTATGCCGTTCCCTAACCTGCTCAAAACAAGTGTGGTGGATAGTTTCGGCTCGGTAGTAATTTCTCTGGTGCGGGAAAGATTTACGCCGGACGGTTGGGGCACGGCAAAGGCCGAGATCTGTTGAAAACCGGCAATGGCCGGCTTTCGGAAATCGAATGCTTCAGTTTCGCGTGGCCTCTGCTTCCGCTATAATCAAAAGGTTTCCGCAGTTATGTCCGCGCCCTTAGCTCAGCTGGATAGAGCGTCTGGCTACGAACCAGAAGGTCGGGAGTTCGAATCTCTCAGGGCGCACCATATTTCCCAAGAACTTATCGGCACCTACCAGAGGGTGCCCTTTGGCTTTATCCAAATCCGACAATTGCCAGCTGCATCCGACGATTGCCACCTGCCCGAACAGCGTCATAAGGTCTCTGCCGCTGCATAACTTTGAAACCTTTGTTCCCGCGCGTTCATCTCAGCCGGGAGATTGTCGAAAGGAGTTCCTCCATGAAAGCTGTCACTGGAGTGTTCCGTTCCGCTTCGGATGCCGAGCGCGCGCTCGCCCAGTTTCACGAACTCGGATTGCCGGAAGACCGTCTCACCCTTTTGACTTCTTCGACTTCGGGCAGCGGCCCTCACAGTGAGGACGTTCCAACCGCGTCCACAGAGCAGCCAGGAATGGGCACGGCCATTGGCGCTCTGGTCGGCGGCGCCGCCGGGTTGTCGGGAGGTCCACTTCTGGTCGCCGCGCTTATTCCAGGCGTCGGTCCCATTACCGCAATCGGTCTGTTAGGTGGAGCTGTGCTCGGGGCTGCAGGAGCCACCGCAGGCGCCGTCGCCGGCGGCAAGTCCGAGAACTTTATGACCGAAGGCTTGCCCGAGGACGAGATCTTCGTCTACGAAGACGCTCTGCGTAAAGGCCGCAGCGTGGTAATTGCCATGGCCAAAGATGAATCCGAAGCCGCGCGCTTCCGCGAATTGTTCAAGACTGAAAATGCCGAGTCGGTGGACGCGGCCCGCGAACAGTGGTGGATCGGTCTGCGCAGCGCCGAAGAAGAACATTATTCCAGCCACAGCCGCAACTTCAGCAACGACGAAAAGTTCTATCGCCTCGGTTTCGAAGCGGCCCTGCATGCTCGCACCCGCTGCAAGGAGTACGACCAGGTTCTGGCGGAGATGGATAGCAAGATCGAAGACATTGAGCGCGCGTATCCGGGCGCGAATGCGGGTGAGCCGTTCCGCAAAGGATATGAGCGAGGCCGCGATTACTATCAGCAGTTGTGTAACGAGTCAAAAGCGGCCTGAAACGGCGCGGTAGCTCAGCATTTCAATCAACGCATCTTTCCGAAGGGCAGCATTGGCGAGTGGTAAATCTCTTCTCTGATGTTCTGCTGTGCATACGGGGATGGGGTAATCATCCCCGACGATGCTAATGACGCGTAGACGGCTTGCTCCGCCGCGAACCAGTCGACATCCGGTGAACCGACCGGGCGTCCTCTTTGTGCCCAAAGTTCATAGGCCAGTTTTGCGATGAACTCATGCCGATCCTCGCCCAGAAAATCGGTGGTGAGCTCCAGCGGTTGATTATCGGGCGGTCGGAATCTGTCGGGCATTGTGGTTCCTCCGATTTTGATGGTCGGCCGGTGGCGTCGCGAATTTTCAAAGTTCATCGCCAGGACGGTGCTTCGTGCCACAGAATGAAAGGAGCCTCAAGCGGCACGAACGCTCCTGCGTGCTGCGGAACGAGGCGCGGCGTGTAGTCAGCAACCGGGCGACTTGTCGGAACAGAAGCACTGTAGGTGAAGGCAGCTTGTCGCTCCAGCCAGGCGTTCGCCACGATTCATAGCGATGCACGATTGGATCCTCTCGTCTTTCTGCGCCTCCGCGTAGAGTTCGACCTTCACGGCATCGGGATCGATATCATCAAGAAAAACCTGAACGTGAAATAGATATTGCTCGCCCTGTTGCTCGACGGTCGCGGAGCCGAATCGCAGCGCCGACCAATGTTTCGCCAGTTCGGCCTGCCAGGCGACGAGATCGGCTCCCGCTGAACCTCGATTCTCGGCGCGCTGGCGAAAAGCTGCTGCCGCCGAGAGATAGTGTTCTTCGGTATATTGGCGGACTGCGCGATTGGTCGAAAAGGCCGGAGTCAAGCGGGCCATACTTTCGCGCATGCGGGCAACCCAGCCGCGTGGAATTCCATGCTCGTCGCGGGTATAGAACTCCGGGACAACCTCTTTTTCGAGCACTGCATAAAGACTTTCAGCTTCGGCCGCGTCCCAGGAAGGGTCATCGCCATGTTCGCGCCCATCTCCGATCGCCCAGCCTACTTCCGGGGAATACGCCTCCGCCCACCAGCCATCGAGTTCCGAAAGATTCAAGCCGCCGTTCACCAGCACCTTCATGCCGCTGGTGCCGCTTGCTTCCCAAGGCCGGCGCGGAGTGTTCACCCAGACGTCCACGCCCTGAACCAGATGCTCCGCCATGAGAACGTCGTAATCGGAAAGGAAGACCACTCGGGATCGAACTTCAGGGCGGCGAGCAAACTCAAACCACTGCCGGATCATTTCTTGCCCCTCGATATCCTGGGGATGAGCCTTGCCTGCAAGCACGAGCTGAACAGGGCGCTCTCGATTCGTCAGAATGTTGAGAAGCCGCGCCGGATCATGCAGAAGAAGGTTCGGGCGTTTGTACGTGGCAAAGCGACGGGCAAATCCCAAAGTCAAAATATTTTCATCGAGTATCTGTGCGGCCTGCGCGAGGTCTTCCGGCGACGCTCCCCGAGCTGCTAATTGACGGCCGTAAAGTCTTCGCACGTACGCAACGAGAGCCTTGCGGCTATCTGCGCGGAGTTGCCAGAGGTCGGAATCGCTGGCTGCGCGAATATCTCTTTTCTGTGTCTGCCAGTGTTCCGTGCCAGCATTCTTTTCCGCAGGAAAGTTCCCACAAGCGGTCCGCTTCAGCAGAGTCCCAGGTAGGGGTGTGCACTCCGTTGGTCACGTGCGTTACCGGCACCTCTGCTTCAGGCCACCTGGGAAAGAGGGGCTGGAAGAGTCGCCGGCTCACTTGACCGTGCAATTTGCTGACGCCGTTGACGGCGCCGCTGCCGCGGATCGCCAAGATAGGCCATATTGAACGGTTCGGACGAGTCCTCGTCGATCGCGTCGCCCCAACGCCAGAAGCTCGTCGAGCGAAATCGACAGTTTCTCCTCGGCATACTTGCTGAGATATCGCTCCATCAGGCTGGGAGCAAAGCGGTCAAAGCCCGCCTCCACGGGAGTATGGGTCGTAAAAAGATTGCCGGCACGGGTGACGGCAAGCGCGACGTCGAATGGCTTGCCATTGTCTTCCATGTAGGAACGCGCCCGTTCCAGCACCGCGAATGCGGCGTGACCTTCATTGAGATGGCAGACCTCGGGCTGCAATCCCAAGGCTCGCAGGAGCCGCCAGCCTCCAATACCGAGGACTAACTCCTGTCTCAAACGCAACTCCGGACCACCTCCGTACAGTTCAGTCGTAATGCCGCGGTAAGCCGGAGGGTTCGCGGGATCGTTGGTATCGAGCAAATACAATTTGGCCCGGCCCACCTGCACTTGCCAGACTCTGATCCACAACTTAAAGCCAGGCAAAGCGATGGCCAGGCGCAGCCATTCGCCGTTTGGCTCGCGCACCGGTCGAATCGGAAGCTGGCCGGGATCATTGAATGGGTACAAAGCTTGCTGGTGGCCTTGGGCATCGATTTCCTGCCGAAAATAGCCTTGTTGGTAGAGCAAGCCAATTCCGATCACCGGGACGCCCAGGTTACTTGCGGCTTTGAGCTGATCGCCGGCAACGTTGCCGAGTCCGCCGGAATAAATCGGCAGCGCTTCGCTCAACATGAACTCCATCGAGAAATACGCAATTGTCGACACGCCCGAACGCGGATGCGCCTTTTGAAACCACGCTTCCGACTCTTCGGCAAGCGTTTTCTCGCGGTGAAGATCAGCCAGGAGTTTTTGGAATCCTGGGTCGGAGGTAACACTTTGCAGTTTTTCCCGGGATACGGTTTGCAGCAGAACCCAGGGATTGTGGGTCAGTTCCCAGAGTTCGGGATCGAGTTGCTCCCAAAGTTGGTCCGCCGAGTGATTGAACGACCATCTAAGGTCCAAGGCCAAGTCGGTAAGAGCATCTGAAATGGCCTGTATCGAGGGGACGATCGATACGATTGTCGAGCTACTCATAAACAAACTCCTCTCATGGCTTATGCCTTCGGGCTTATCGGCTCAGGCCGCCTGGGCACTGCGAGCCAGCGTTTCCGAAACGATGGTCTGGGCTTCTTCCTGGATCTGTCGCAGATGGTCCTGACCGAGGAAACTCTCGGCGTAAATCTTGTAGATTTCCTCCGTGCCCGAAGGACGCGCTGCAAACCAGCCATCCTTGGCAATCACTTTGATTCCTCCAATTGGATTGCCGTCTCCCGGAGCGGTGGTCAGAATCTTCTGGATCGGCTGACCGGCAACTTCAGTAGCGTGAATGTCGGACGGGGACAATTTTGCCAGAGCGGCTTTTTGTTCGGGCGTAGCGGGAGCATCGATGCGTTCGTAGACGGGATCTCCCAGTTCGCGGGTGAGCTCACGATAAATCTCGCCCGGATCTTTGCCCATACGCGCCGTAATTTCTGCGGAGAGCAAACAAGGAATGATTCCGTCTTTATCGGTGGTCCATACGCTGCCGTCGCGCCGGAGAAAGGAGGAACCGGCGCTCTCCTCGCCGCCAAAACCCAAGCGGCCGGCGAGCAATCCTTCGACAAACCACTTAAAGCCCACCGGAACTTCATAAAGCCGCCGACCCAGGCGAGCGCTGACGCGATCGATCATGCTGCTGCTCACTACGGTCTTGCCGACGGCGACATCCTTACTCCAATTGGGCCGGTTCGCGAACAAATAGTTGACGCACACTGAAAGGTAGTGATTCGGAGGCAGCAACCCGCTTCCTTTGGTCACGATGCCGTGGCGGTCGTGATCGGTATCGCTGGCAAACGCAATATCGAACTTGTCTTTCAATCCGATGAGTCTCTGCATCGCATAAGGCGAGGAAGGATCCATGCGAATCTTTCCGTCCCAATCCACGGTCATGAAGCGAAATGTAGGATCTACAGATTTGTTGACGATCGTCAGATCGAGACCATACTGCTCGGCAATCCGCGGCCAATAATCGATGCCCGCTCCTCCGAGGGGATCGACGCCAAGCTTAATCTTGGCGTCGCGAACCGCATTCATGTCGACAACACTATTGAGATCGCTGACATAGCGCGCTCAAAAAGTCGTGTTTGTGCGTTGTGGGCGCACGCAGCGCTTTGGCAAACTGCGTGCGCTTAACACCGTCGAGGCTGCGCTCGAGAAAATCATTGGCTTTCGATTCAATCCACGAAGTCACGCTCGAATCCGCCGGTCCTCCATGCGGAGGGTCGTATTTAAAGCCACCGTCATCGGGAGGATTGTGAGACGGCGTGATTACGATACCGTCGGCAAGTCCTGACTTTCGTTCGCGGTTGTAAAGCAGAATCGCGTGGGAGACGGCTGGGGTCGGGGTGTAGGGTGTGCCTTCGGAGATCATTACTTCGATGCCATTTGCCGCAAGCACTTCCATCGCGCTCGCAAATGCAGGTTCGGACAGAGCATGGGTATCGATCCCCAGGAACAGCGGCCCGTCAATCTTCTGGAGTTTGCGGTAATCGCAAATCGCCTGAGTGATGGCCAGGATGTGCCACTCGTTGAACGCCACGTCGAACGCAGATCCGCGATGGCCGGACGTACCGAAGACAACCCGCTGTCTGGGATCGCTCGGATCGGGCCGCAACTCGTAATAGGCTGTGATGAGCTTCGGGACGTTAACAAGAATGGATGGGTCAGCCGGCTTCCCGGCAGCAGGGTTAATTGTCACGCAGCACCTCGCCATTATCCGTCAAGAGAATTGCGCTTGATCGAGGTTCGAGCCGAAAACTGATTTGGCCTTGCATGGAAGGCTCTTTCCCAGGGTCGAAGAGATCGTCAGGGGCGGTTCGGGAAGTATCGACCGCCAAACGCCAGATCTTCCCGGCCGGCAACGCAGGAATGGAAAAATCAACTGATCTGGTGTCGGCGTTAAACAGGAGGAACAAGTCGGGTTCTGTCTGTCCCAGAATCAGACACGCAAAGGATTTCTGCCGCTGGTCCGCCCAGTCGGGAGTGGCGCCGTTTGGCGCGAACCACTTTATGTCTGCATCCGTGTAGAAATTTTCTTTTCGCAAAACAGGATGGGCCCGGCGAAAGGCGATCATTCCCCGAGTGAAGCGGTGGATCTCCTTGTGCTTTTCGAGCAGGCTCCAGTCGAACCAGCTCACCTCGTTATCCTGGCAGTAGGCATTGTTATTGCCGCGCTGAGTTCGGCGAAACTCATCGCCGCCGAGCAACATGGGAACCCCTCGAGAGATAAACAGGGTTAACAGGAAATTCTTGATCAAGCGGTTGCGCATGCCCTCGACAGCGGGATCCTGGCTCGGCCCTTCCACCCCGCAATTGTCGCTGTAGTTGGCATCGGTTCCATCGCGGTTGAACTCGCCATTTTCGTTATTGTGCTTCTGCTTGTAGCTGACCAGATCGTTCAGTGTGAAGCCGTCATGACAAGTGACGAAGTTGAGGCTGCTTGCGGGTCCCTTGCCCGACCTTTGGTACAAATCCGAGCTTCCAGCAGATTCGGCTTGCGAACGATCCGATCATGCCCGCGTCGCCAACCCAGAAGCGGCGCACATCGTCACGGAAACGGCCGTTCCATTCCGTCCAACGCTTGGTGGAAAAATCTCCCACTTGATAGGCGCCGCCTGCGTCCCAGGCTTCCGCGATAATCTTTACGTCACGCAGGATGGGATCCTCGGCAATGCCTTCGAGAAGCGGAGCGTTGCGCAGAATGTTCCCATGCTCATCCCGGCCCAGGACGGAAGCGAGGTCGAAGCGAAATCCGTCAACGTGCATGTGCATGACCCAGTAACGGAGCACACTCGTGACGAACTCTCTTACGACAGGATGGTTGGCATTGAGCGTATTGCCCACGCCGGTAAAATCCTTGTAGTACCGGCGTTGGTTCTCCTGCAACATATAGAAGATCGAGTTCTCAATGCCGCGCAGGCAGATCGTGGGTCCCAGTTCATCGTTCTCAGCTGTGTGGTTCAAGACGATGTCCAGGATCACTTCGATGCCGGCGCGGTGAAAGGCCTTGACCATCTCTCGGAATTCCACGGTCTGCCGCCAGTGCGATCCTTCAAAGCTGTAGGACTGCTTGGGAGCAAAGAAGGCGACCGGATTGTAGCCCCAGTAGTTCTTGAGTTTCTCTCCTGTGATTGGATTGAGCCGCTGCGATTCATTTTCGTTGAACTCGAGAACAGGCATCAGCTCAATGGCGGTCACTCCCAGGTCTTGGAGATAAGGGATCTTTTCGGTCAACCCGGCGAAGGTTCCGGGATGCGCCGCCCCCGAACTGGGATGAATTGTGAAACCGCGAACGTGTGTCTCGTAGATGACTGTGTCAGAGGCGGAATGCTTTGGAGGAGAATCCATCTCCCAGTCGAAATGGTCGCGGGTAAAGATGCATTTCGGCGTGGTGCCGGCGTTATCAACAGTCGAAATGCTCAAGTCAGTTAGTCTGCTGGAGGAATCGTAGCCGCGGGCGGCTGAAAAATCCCAATCCTTGACGCCGGCAATTGCTCTTGCATAGGGATCCAGAAGCAACTTGTGTGGGTTGAAGCGATGGCCTTCTTCCGGCTGATAAGGCCCTTCGATGCGATAACCGTAGAGTTGTCCCGCGGCAATGCCTCGCACCCAAACGTGCCAAATGTCGCCGGTCCGATGACGCACTGGATCCAAATCAATGATCCTCGTCGGAGAAGAATCGTCAGGATGTTGGTAGAGCTCCAGGCGAACACGGGTCGCGTGACGGCTGAACAAAACGAAATTGACTCCGTCTCCTTGTTGATGTGGACCCCCAATCGGAAGTGGATTTCCCGCCTGAATATCGCTTTCCTCGAGCGATGCTGCAAAACCATTCGCCAGATTCTGTCTTGTCGCTAATTCAGTCATAGACACAGTTTTCCACCCTCAGGTTTCTCTGGCAACCATGCGATCCAGTTCCTCCGGAAGGTTGTTGGACAGTTGCGATTAGGCCACAGGGGCTGTGATGAATCTATTGGACGATGGTTTGAAACACGCCTTTGCGTTAGCCAGTCTTGCAGCGAGCAGACTCAGTCAAAACTTTCGGCGATGCTTGGCCACAACCCCACTGTTTCCTAGGACTCATTCCAAGTCTGAAATATAGCAGCCAACGCCGGGCACGTCTTTCACTGAAGAGCTGCTGTTGGTCAAAGCAGCTTCAATCGCGTCTTCCAGTTCGTGGGTTGTCGGGGCTGGGCGAGAGCGCCCGAACGTCTGATAAAGATTGTCAATCCGGCCATGATAGATGAGCTTCCCCCTGGCATCGAATACGGCCGCCTCCGGAGTGATCTGCGCGTGGGCTTGTTTGACCAGCGCGTGGTCGGGATCGCGCAGCGCGGGAATCGAATAACGGAAATCAAGCAAATATTTTCGGATGTCCGATGGCGTTTGAGATTTATCTGGGAAGACAAGAAAAAAACGGACATTCGTCTTATGGACATCGCTGATCCGCTGAATGGTTGGAGCGTAACGTCCAGAGACAGGACAGTCTTGCCTAACAAAAATCAGAACCGTCACGCGGCCGGCATTCGACCCGACAGGATCGATCTTTCGACCATCTAGATCAAATGCATGCTGTTGGGCCGCGCAACTTGCCGCGGCAAGCGTGAGCAAGATGAGCGACCGGCATAACAGCCATGAAGTTTTCCAGCGGCTTATCAGCTGTGCGGGAAGCATGAGGATGCCTCGGTCCAAGATTAGCATCAAACTGCGTGGCAGGCGTTCTATAAGACGAGCAAAAACTGCGTCAATCGGCGTTCTTTGCCTCTTGCCCGCCGCCTGCACAGAGCTATATCCTTGAAGCTTCCATGCGTGCAAAGACCACGTTTTTGTCGTTATTGTTTTCATTCGCTGCGATCCTGATCGGGGCGGTCGGGTTGCCCGCCACTACCGCTTCGCGGCCGTCTGGCGGGCCTGAGGTGCAAAGTCCGGAGACGAGTACAGCGCTCACGTTTACTAAAGATATCGCTCCGATCGTGTTCAACAATTGTGCCGTATGCCATCGGCCCGGCGGATCGGGTCCCTTTAGTCTGCTCACCTATTCGGACGTCAAAAGACATGCAAGGCAAATCGCAACGGTCACCCAAAACCGCTACATGCCGCCTTGGCTGCCCGCACCCGGCTACGGCGACTTTATTGGCGCACGGAAACTCACGGACGAACAAATCGGGATTTTGAAGAAGTGGTCCGAGGATGGCGCGCCGGAAGGCGCTGCTTCCAATCTACCGCCGATCCCAAAATTTTCCGACGGTTGGCAATTGGGAAAGCCGGACATGGTGGTCGAGCTCCCCGAGCCCTACATCCTTCTGGCCAACGGCAGCACTGAATCCTGGCCGCGATTTGTGCTGCCTATACCGTTCACCGGAATTCACTACGTAAGAGGCATCGAGATACAACCGGGAAACCCGAAGATTGTCCACCATTGTTATATCGCCATTGATCGCACACAAACACTGCACATCGCAAATGGTGAGGTGTACGAGGTGGGCTCCCCAGGGACCGCAATGGATGGCCAATTCTCTAACGGCAACTCGGAGCTCGACAGTCGATTCCTTACCTGGAGGCCGGGATCCCCGCCATATCTCGAACCCGAAGGAATGACGTGGCGTTTGGACAAAGATACCGATTTGATCCTGATCATGCATTTGCTGGGATCGGGTAAACCGGAGGCCATAAGACCACGGATAGGCTTATATTTTTCCGACACTCCGCCTACCAAGTTCCCCCATGATCCTCAGGCTGGAGCACGATGATGGCATCGATATTCCCGCTGGCGCGAAGAATTTTGTTGTCTCGGACGACCTGCAATTACCCACAGATGTGAAGGTTCTGGCGGTGCTTCCGCACGCTCATTATCTGTGCCAGGAGATGCGGGCTTACGCTACTTTGCCCGACGGGACACGGAAATGGCTGATTTGGATTAAGAGATGGGATTTTGACTGGCAAGGCGTCTTTCGATACAAAGAGCCACTGTTTCTGCCAAAGGGCACCGTTTTATCGATGCGATATACATACGACAACTCGGACGCTAATCCACGTAATCCGAACACCCCACCCAAGCGAGTGCGTGGTGGACAAAAATCATCAGACGAGATGGCCGATCTGTGGATGGAGGTCTTGCCCAACCGGCGAGAAGACCTCGCCACGCTCGAAATCGCCATGATGAAGGATCGGCTGGCTAAATATCCTGGAGATGTCAACGGATACGCTGATCTGGGAGCGGCGCTGCACGCTCAAGGCAAGAATCGCGAGGCTATTTCTCCGCTGGAGCAGGCCGCCCAGCTAAATCCGGCAGACGTTCAGGTGCAGAACAATCTCGGAACCGTGCTCGGATCGCTGGGCGATTTCGAAGAGGCGATCGCGCATTTCCGCGCAGCGCTGAAGTTCAGGCCGGATTATTTTCTGGCATGTTTCAATCTGGCGAATGCGTTGCGGCTGCAGGGCAACGATGCCGACGCGACTGTCTACTACGAACAGGCATTGCAACTGAAGCCCGAGAACGTTGAAGTCCATGACAAGCTGGGATTGACGTATGCCCAGCAGGGCAGGTTGACTGATGCCATTACACAGTTTCAAGAGGCCCTTCGCCTCAATCCCAGCGACCGCCTCGCACGAGAAAGTCTGTCTCGCGCAGAAGCGTCGCTGCCGGGCAAATAGCAGTTCCCTAGGGTGCGCGATGATTGAAGACACAACGCATACCGAAGTAATTGAAGCGAAGGTCGGCTTTTGAGCGGCCGCGATCGGAAACACGCAGGAGATTCGAGGTGTTCATCCACGATCCGCCACGCAGCACGTGCATAGTACCGCTATCTGGCCCTTCGGGATCCACCGCAGGACTTCGTGAGTAGTAGGTTCCGTCATACCAGTCGTTCACCCACTCCCATGCGTTACCTAAAACGTCAAATAACCCAAAGCCGTTGGGGTGCTTTTGGGCAACCTGGTGGGTTGAGTTGTCACTATTTTTTTGATACCAGGCGATCTGGTCTAACTCTCCATAGCGGGCCGCGGCGCTTCCTCCGCGAGCCGCATATTCCCATTCAGCCTCCGTCGGCAAACGCCCGCCGGACCACGCGCAATAATCCCGCGCCGCATCCCAGGTCACAACAACAACCGGCATCTTTTCATCTTCATCGTTGGTGTTTTTAGACAGCCTGTGTGCCGGATTGGCGAGCCCATGGGCGCCCGGCACCAATCCCGCAAACCGCTCATAGGCACCGAATGTAACCTCAGTTCGCCCTATCCAAAATCCCTTGCTGATGGTTACCTGATGTGCCGGCATCTCCTCGGCGAAACATTCATTGTCCCCATTGGAGCATCCCATCGTGAAACTGCCGGCGGGTATCCACACATATAGCAGGCCATCCTTGGGATTTTTGATCGTCCCGCCAGGGGTCTTGCGGCCACAAAGGAAAGCAGGATAAGTCAGCAGAATTCCGAGGATCAGCCGGGTTAAGATCGAGAAGTATTTATTGCGAATCAGGGACCTTTTGCTCCTTCGTGGCGTGCTGTTCTTTATCCATACGCTCGTAAATGGCATTTTCGTTTTGCGCCTCTTGCACCAAACCGGCCTGGCGGTAAGCGCGAGCCAATTGAAAGTGAAGGGCCGGATCTTCCGGATCCAATGCGATAGCTTTCTTGAAGGCGACGATGGCGTCGGTGGGCTTTTCCAAAGACAACAGTGCGCGTCCACGAACGGTTTCGGCCCCAGCAATCCCCGGCTTCATTTCGATGGCCCGATCGGCACGATGCAAAGCTTCCTGAGGATTATCAGAAAGCAGGATACGAGCCGATTCCCATTGCGCGCGATAGTCGTAAGGATTGCGTTCCAGATCCTGATTGTAAACACGCAAGGCACCATTCGAGTCGCCTGCTTCCCATAGAGCATGGGCGTATTTGTAATAGAGGTCGGGAACATCCGGCGCACGATCGATAGCTCGTTTGTAATGTTCGGCTGCATCGGCGTAGACCTGCTTAATCTCCGCAACTCTTCCCAGAACAACCTCCAGAAGATAAGAGTTCGGATCCTGAGTCTGGATTTTTCCGAAGGTAGCCTCGGCTAGAGTCGAATAAAGATTCCCGAGCGTGAAAAGGACTTCGGAATTTTTCGGATCTTCGCGTTGAAGTTGCGTCAGCAATTTCAATGCGCCGTCAAGATCGTTCAGTTGCACCAGGCTGCGCGCAAGAAATAGCCGGGCGGTAGTATCTGCCCGATTCAGCCGCGCAGCCTCCTTGAGCTCACGGCGTGCTTCTTCAAAATCTTCCAGTTGAAAAAATACAAAGCCCAGCAATGCCCGCGGCGGCTCCAACTTGGGGTCAATTTGGCTGGCTTGTCTGAGGGGTTTGATCGCCTCCTGAAGGTGTCCGTTTTGATAGTAGAGGCGTCCCAGATTATTGTAGGCGGCTGCAAGAGTTGGATCTAATTTTATGATTTCCTGGAATTGTTGGATCGCCGCTTCTGCATGTCCAGCACTTTCGTCCACCCTGGCCTGGGCATAAAGCTGTTGAATCCGGTCGCTCCTGCCCTGCGCAAAGGAGGCCATGGGCAACCCCAGGGAAGCGCAAATTAGCACAATAGCCAGAGATTCAGTTCTTGCCATGAACTTCACTTTTCCTCCGTTGCCACAGGAAAAGTCTACGCCCGCAACGGGGCGCGATAAAGTTCGCTGAGAGAATGAGAGTTCGATCTGCTGAGACTCATTTCTTGAAGTCGGGCGCGAACCGAGGTTCGCCATTAGTTTCTCTAATGCGAAAAACCGCACGCGCCGAGCGGAGGGCGCGTGCGGAGAGGATGGGGGAAAAAACAGCACTGAATTTAGAAGTCGTACCTCAGGGCAAATTGAATTTGACGCGGAGTATTCAGCTGTCCAGTCGTCTTGCCGAATGCTCCCGTCACTCGATCATTCCAGTTGGTATCTGGATCATTGAACACCGTGCGATTGAAGGCGTTAAAGAATTCGGCGCGGAATTGTACGGTCCCCGCCGACTCGCTGATCTTAAAGTTCTTAAGAATCGCGATATTTTCGTTGAAATTGGGGAAGCCTCTGGCCAGGATAACCGGCGGAGCATCGCCGATGGCGAAAGCGCCGGGATCGCTGAACGCCGCCTGATTGAGGTAATAATCCGTGTAGGGATTGAATTTTCCAGAATTGTGGACCAAGGGGTCTACTCCCGGGACAATATTCGGACGCGCCGGACCGTTAAAGATCGGCTGTTGAGTGCCTCCGCTGATTGGCAGAAAATCGCCGGCGTAGTAGGCAGTAACCGCGGACAAGCCCCACCCGCCGACCGCTCTACTCACAACGCCGTTTCCCGAGAGGTACGGTTTTCCCGGGCCGATCGGCAGTTCGTAGGTAGCAGCCGCAGTCAAATATCGGGGATAAGGATTGCCATAGGGCGCACCTCCCAGAATTCGGCTCTCGGCCTTTAGGTTCGCGGTATCGAGAGGAGGAGCGCCGAAAGTGGTGAACTGGTCGACGCCATCCGTTATGGTTTGGGAGTAGGTGTAGCTGACCAAAAAGGTCAAGCCGTTGGACAGGTATTTCTGGGCGCGCAATTGCAACGAGTTGTAGTGCGAGTGACCGGTGTTTTGGGTGTTGTCGGTGATGTTTAGAAACTGCGGATAGGGACGCAGCGCCTGAGCCACCGACCCGGTAAAACCTGGGTAGGGAGCCGTGATGCCCGCAGCAATCGCCTGGGGCGACCCGATGGCGTCATTGAGGACAGACCCGAGACCGAGATAGCTGGAACTGGTTTGATTGGGGTTGATCAGGTAATCCCCGATGCGAACGCTCGAGCTGCCCACGTAACTAATTTCAGTTCCGATGCGGAAGGGGAACTGATGCTCCAGCGTCAGATTCCATTCCTGCACGTAGCCTATCCTGCCATCCTGCGGGCGCATCTCTGAAACAGCCTGTCCATTGGCCGCACTGAGGGTATGTGCAGGCGGCGGTCCTACCGGAGGTATGCCCGCATCCCAAGTGGTGCCGGGTATCTGCGTTGGAATCGTAAAACCATTGTCCGGGCTGTCCAGAGTTTGTTGAGCCTGATAGCCAGCCAGGTAATTAGCTGCGATTTCAGGTCCCATCAAAGTGCTGGCCCCGCCGCGGATCGAGGTAATGCCGAAACCTCCACGAATGGTGCTGTTGTCGGAGATGCGATAGGCGAAGGCGGTGCGAGGCTCAAAGTTGTTGTAATAGGTATTGGAGATCTTGGGGCGGCAAAGCGACGATCCTCCGCTGCCAGTGCAACCTCCGAGGCCGCTGTTGCCGGCATAGACGAGAGATCCGGGAAGACCTCCGGCGCCAGGATTGGCCACAGATGGATCGAAGGTGGAGAAGTATCCGGCAGCGTTCCAGGCGGGCAAGGAGACATCCCAACGCAATCCCAAATTGAGGGTGAGATTCTTGCTGACGTGAATATCATCCTGAACATAGAGGGCCCGGTAACCGGTCTTAACCAGACGCGCAGGGGTAGGAGCGGTGGCCGTGACTGCGGGGAGCGAACTGGCGCCAGTCGGGGTTCCCAGAAAGAAGCTGGCGAAACCCCATCCCAATTGCCCAGCATTGGCCGAACTTGGAAGAGAAGTTCCGTAATTTGTGAAGTTGTAATTGCCCAGGTTGACGGCGAATGAGTCCTTTTCGTCTTCGAAGCGTATTTCCGTTCCGAAGCTCAAGTTGTTACGGCCCTTCACATACTTGACGTTGTCGGAAAAGTAGGTGCAAGGCCAGCATCCGCCGCTGTTTTGGCCATTATTGTTTCCGGAGCCGTAGCTAGGCTCGCCGGTTACGGTCAGCACCGGAAAGGGCTGGCCGACCGTGGTGATCGGGGTGGTAAACGATGAAGGCACGAGGGGAAAGAAGATGCGTACCCCCTCCGTGTACTGCACGCTAAAAGCAGTTTGGTTTAACAAATGGGGTGAGATCGTCCAATCCACTGAGGTCCGAGGCTCCCAGCCCAAACTGTTGAAGTTATTTCCGCTGCCCAGTGGTCCGGAGATCAACGGCGAAGTGGGGGTATTGAATCTGCCCTTGTAGTACGAGCCGTGAAAGACGACGGAGTTGTTGATGCTGTGATCCACCTTGAACAGGTAGACCAGATTGTTCTCAGGAGCGGTAGGCACTGCAATTACTGTGTTGTTAGTTGTGGCGGTAGTGGTTGCGGTCGGCATGAGCGCCAGAAACTGTGCGCTGAGCGGGCTGAGACGGCTCATGGGAATGATGTTGCCGGGAAAGGCCGTGCGACACACTTGTCCGTTCACCGTTTGCGTGGTAGCCGGATCAAAAATTTGACCGGCATAAATTGTTGAGCCATCGCAGGGGTTGATGCCTTCAGGCTCGCTGGTGTTCAGCACACTGGAGAAATCCCCACCCTTCATGGCAGCCGTCGGAAGCGTCTCGAGCGAGTTGGCGGTTCCACCACGGTATTTAAACCAATTGAAGTTGAGGAAGAAGAAGGTCTTGTTCTTGCCGTCGTAAACTTTGGGAATGTAGACCGGGCCGCCCAGCTTAAAGCCGAATTCATTCTGCTTTTCCGTGGGTGGGGTGGTCAGCAAAAAAACCGGCGGAGTCCAGGTCGTTATTGCGCAGGTATTCCCAAGCGCCGCCGTGCAACTGATTCGTGCCACTGCGAATATGAAAGTTCAGTAAGCCGGCGCCGCGTCCATATTCGGCGTTGTAGGCATTCGTGACAATGGCGTACTCGTCGACTGCCTCAAAAGGCGCTCCCAATCCCTCCTGCCGCCCGCCGCCATCGGCGTTCATGTAGGGGATGCCATCATAATAAAAGTCCTGGCTGAAGTCCGGCGCTCCGTTAATGCGCGCCGAGAACGTATTCCCTGTCACGCCAGGCGCCAAGGTCAGAAACGTGTCTGTTAAACGAGCGCCGCCGGCCACTTCCAAGGGAAGCTCGGAAAGGGTTTCCGGACCCAAGTCCACGGCACGATCACCCTTATCCATGGTGATGGGAGCGACGTTGGCTTGAACCTCAACGGTCTGCAACGCGCTGCCAACGGCGAGTTGCAAGTTGAGAGTTGTAGCCTTGCTCACGTCGACTTCGACACCCTCGCTCAGCTTGGCGCCGAAGCCAGTCTTCTCCGCCTTCACTGAATACAAGCCTGGAGGCAGGTTCTGCACGTTATACATGCCGTCACTTCCGGTTGTGACGGTGTAGGTAGCGCCCGTCTGCTGACTTTTGACCGTGGCGGTCGCACCGGATATTCCTGCACCCGATTGATCTGTGATGACCCCTTGAATGGACCCGTCCGCAGTGCCCTGGGCCAAAAGGTATTGGGGTACGAATAGCAACACAGTGAATAAAGCGCAAATTGATAACGGCTTTAACAGACCACCCAACCGCCCCGAACTACTTTTCATAAGTTTTTCTCCCACCGGTTCACGTGCAACGTTGGACGCACCTTGGGACCGCGAACTGCAGTTATCCGCTGTCACTGTTTAGACAAGGCCGCAAGCCACTGTCAAGAAAGTTCAATACGATGAACGGAAGCGGCAATCTCTTACCGTCAAAACCATTGTTGGGACGATTGTTCAATAGGCTGAAAGCGATTGACACGTCCGCACACACTCTCTACATCTGAGGTAGACTGCAGGGCTGTCGATTGCTTTTTGACTCGACGAAACGGAGAACGAAATTCTCTTGCAAAAGAACAGTGTCAAAGAAAAGCTAAAAGCTGGAGCAATCGTCTGCGGGACCTCGCTCGGCGAATGGTTGGATCCGGAAGTCGCGGTAATCTTGGCGGCTGCTGGCCTCGATTTTTTTTTCATCGATACTGAGCATTCCGCGACCAGCTACGAACAGATTAAAAACTTTGCCGAAGCGCTCGCGGCATTGGCATTACTCCTTTGGTTCGTGTCACGGAGAATTCATCTTCCCTGATCTCGAGAGCTCTCGACGTCGGAGCGATGGGGATCATCGTGCCACGCGTGAACTCGGCGGCGGAGGCACAAGCCGCCATCGCCGCCATGAAATTTCCTCCCATTGGGCGTCGCGGATACGGACTGGGTAGCATCGTCACCGATCTGAAGGGCAGACCCGCGCAGGACGAAATCAGTTCGGCTAACCGGGAAACCTTGGTGGTCATGATGGTTGAGAGCCGGGAAGGTTTGGCAGCGGTTGACGAAATCGCCGCCGTGCCGGAAGTTGATGTCCTGTTCATCGGGCCGTATGATCTGTCACTTTCTTTGGGCATCGTGGAGCAGTTCGAAAACCCCGTCTACATCAAATCCCTTGAGAGGATTATCGACTCGGGGCACAAGGCCGGGGTCGCGGTTGGCCTGCAATCGGGGAATCCCGGGGTGCTCAAGCGGGCGCGTGACCTGGGAGCGCGCTTTTTGATTTGCGGGAGCGAGTCATCGGTGCTGCTGGAGGGCTACAGAAAGACGCTGGCTACGATGAAATCAGGGTGATTTCTGAGTCAGCGGCAGTGATCGAAATCTGGGGAAAATAAAATAGCCGTAATGCTTAAGTTCGCTTATCAGGCAGCTGCGTTTTTGTCGTTGGTTCTTCTTTTCCCACGAGCGCTCCAATCGGGAACTGGCGACTTCCCCCCGAAAATGGCCGAACCCGTGCGTCAAGCGGACGCCATTTGTGGGAACTGTCATGAAGAAATCTTTCGCAATTATCTCGATACTTTCATGGCAAATGCCAGCGGCCTGGCAAAAGATCGAATCTTCACTGGAAGTTTCCGCCAAACCATTTCAGGAATTGATTACAAATTATCGGATGAAGACGGCTCGCTTTGGCTTAGCTATTCGCGCCCCGGTGACCCTGCCATACAAGGCAGGCACAAGCTGGAATATTTCCTGGGCTCCGGCCACCTGGGGCTGACCTACCTGTACAGCTTGAACGGCTACTTCATAGAGTCCCCGATTGCGTATTACGCCAAGACTCATGCTTTTGACATGAAGCCCGGTCTCGGCAATGTTGCCAGGCTTCCGCCCTCGCTACCCATGAACAGCGGCTGCATGCGGTGCCATATGAGCGGCGTGCAACGCGAGGACAAGGGAACGTCCAATCACTTCTCTCAATTGCCGTTTCTGTACGCTGGCATCACATGCGAAAGCTGCCATGGAGACGCGGTTCGGCACGTAGCCACTGCGGGCAAAGCCGCGTTGGTGAATCCGGCCAAGCTCGATTCCGATCGGCGCGACTCGATTTGTGTGAGTTGCCATCTCGAAGGCGATGCAAGCATAGAGCACGCCGGACGCAATGTCTTGGATTACAAGCCCGGTGATCGCATTGCCGACTATGTTTCCTACTTCGTTTACAGCGGCGATGAGATTTCGGGACGGGGGGTTAGCGAAATCGAGCAACTGGCACAGAGTCAATGCAAGATAGCAAGCGGCGACCGCATGTCGTGCATGAGTTGCCACGATCCCCACTACACTCCCCCCGAGGAAAAACGGGCCGCCTTTTACCGCCAGAAATGTCTTGCTTGCCACAGTCAACCACAATTCGCCACCACACACTTCAGCTCTACTCCCGACTGCACTACTTGCCATATGCCCAAGGCAAAGGCGGAAAAGATTCCCCACATCGCGTGGACTGATCATCGTCTGCGGCGCACCTATAGCACGCCCGAGGTATCTTTCGAGCCTGATACTGCACCGGAACTGGTTCCCTTCCTCGGCCATAAGGCCGATGCGCGAGACTTGGCTCTGGCTTATTACGACGTGGTCGCAGGCGGAAATGCCGGAGAGACAACTCGGGCCTGGGATTTGCTCACCGCCGCCAAGCAAGATCATCCCCTTGACGTGCCCGTTCTCATCGCGTGGGGATATCTCGCGCAGAACCGGGGCTATAAGGAGCAGGCCATCGATGCCTATCGTGCCGCCCTGAAGTCGGACCCTCTTAACCTCACCGCGACAAACAATCTTGCGGCCCTGCTCGCCGGCTTGGGCCAACTCAAGGAAGCAGAGAGGCTGTGGAAGAGGACATTCGAAATCAACGAAACCACCGAGGAGCCGGGAATCAATTTAGCTTCCGTGGAATGTATGCTCGGAGAAAAAGATGCGGCGACAGCCACTTTGAAGAAAGTTTTGTTTTACAGTCCAGATCGAAAAGACGCACGGAAAAAGCTTAGAGCAATTGAATCGGGCAGGAACAACTGCGACCCGCGGGGAGGAAAGTAGGACAAGCAGGAACCTAAAATGGATAGTCGACATTGAATGTTCACTGGAGTCGCACAACTGTGAGGTGTGACTACTCTGGCTTTGAAGAGGTCGCAGAAGGACCAAGGTATCGGTCAAACCAGTCGGCAAATTGTTCGATGTCCTCCTGCGAGTTCCAGAAATCGGGCCAACCGTGGCCCTTGCCGTGACGTACGATGATCTTGACTTCCGCAGCACCCACCTCCCTCGCCTTGGCGGCAAAGCTTTCCGATTGCTGGAGTGGCACAACTACATCAGCATCTCCGTGAATGATCAAGACCGGTGGAAGATGGGAAGTCACGTAGTAAATCGGCGAAATCATTCTTCCGACGATCTGCCGCCCCACCGCGGTATCCGATAGAGAACCGAATGCGGCGAACAGCGGTGCCAGAGGGCCGCGTCCGACGCCATCAACTCCGGGAGCGCCCCAATTCAGAAAATCCGTCGGCGGGAAAAAACAGGCGACCGCCTGCACTGCGCTGCTCTCATGATCGATTGGATCATCTGAAATTGCGGGTCCTGGGCCGCCCTGGGTCGCGATCATGAGAGCGAGATGACCACCCGAACTCGAACCCAGCACACCGAGACGATTAGGATCGACCCCATAATTCCGCGCGTTGTGCCGAATGAATCGCACAGCGCGCTGCACGTCGAGAATGATGTCTGGAACATTGAAACGCGGCATGGAGCTGTGAACTACGGCAAATACCGTGTATCCGCGATTCAGATAGATGGAATAGTTTTCTGGAGTGACGTGAACCATGCTCAAATCGTCATGACTGGAAGCCCAACCGCCGCTGACCAGGAAAATCACCCCAGCGCCATTCTTATGCGCGGGCTCGAATACGTCGAGGGTTAATGCCATGCCCGCTTTTCGGCCATAGATCACGTCGGGCGTGCGCTTGACAGCTTCCGCCGCCTCGGCAATCTGGGCGGAAACCAGCACGGCCACCGAAAAGGAAACAATCAGAAACATGAAGGCCGCGATGAATCTGCAAGCAAACGGGATATGGGCGTGAAAACGGGGGATCATCATGAGTCACCTGGCAATGGGTTTGTTCCAGCATCGTAAAACTTCAGGCACCCCAATACCATGACGGGTCAATAAACTTGGGCGAAAGAATAAATTGTGCCCGTTCAATAGGCTGAAAACTTTCTGCGCAGGCAGGTTCGTGTGGGTGACAAAGGATTCACGAAGATTCTGCCGGATCGGCTAAGCTGGGCGGGCACTGCGGGTGGGAAACCAATGTTGATTCTGCGTCTGGTTGCAGCTTTCGCGATCATTCTGGCTTGCGCGATTTTGAGTTCAGCCGAATTACCGGAGAGCGTGCGTTCTGCCGTTCTCATAAATCATTCCTACGACGTCACCTCCAACATCGTCTACAAAGTTGCCAGCAATTACGAACTTAAGCTCGACGTTTACCGCCCGCATTCGTCAACCGCCCCGGTCCCGGTCGTGATGATGATTCATGGAGGCGGATGGATCATCAGCAACAAGGACGATTACGTTCTCACCGCCGGCCCCTATCTCGCGATGGGTTTCGCGGTGGTGAATGTGGAATACCGGCTCGGGAAAGTATCGCTTGCCCCCGCGGCCGTGGAGGATTGCCAGTGCGCATTGCGTTGGATCGGCGTGCACGCGAAGGAATATAACTTCGATCTCGATAAGGTGATCGTCACCGGGCCGTCTGCCGGCGGACATCTGGCGCTGACTACGGGCATGATTCCGGCATCCGCCGGTTTTGCGAACGAATGCGCGAACTTGAGCGGCCCCAACGATCCGGGACCACGCGTGGCCGCCATCATCAACCTGTTCGGCATCACCGATGTTGCGGACCTGTTGGCGGGCCCGAATCTGCGCACCTACGCGGTAACCTGGTTGGGTGGTCAAAGCGGCCGGGAAGACTTAGCCAAACGATTGTCGCCTCTCACTTATGTGCGGCCCGGAGTGCCTCCAGTTCTCACCATTCACGGCGACGCCGACCCGACTGTTCCCTATTCGCACGCGGTTCGCTTACACCAGGCTCTGGACAAGGCCGGAGTGCGCAATCAATTGCTGACCATTCACGGCGGTGGCCATGGAGGTTTCACCGCGGAACAAGACCTTCTAGTGTTCGAGACCACGCGCAGTTTTCTCGCAAGCCTCGGCATAAACGCAATCCAACATTAGCCGACGCAACCAACGGGATGAGCGAAACTCCAAAACCGTATTACAAGTGGGTCGTGGTGGCGGTCATCTGGTTCATTGCCTGGCTGAATTACACGGACCGGATGGCGATTTTTTCCGTGCTGCCCGTCCTCAAGCGGCAGATGGGGTTTTCTGACGTTGCTTTGTCACTGCTGGGGTCGGCCTTTCTCTGGGTTTACGGGCTGTGCTCGCCAATCGGCGGTTACATTGGAGATCGTTTTTCGCGGCGCAGGGTGATCCTCGCCAGTCTGGTGCTATTCAGCTTCGTCACCTTTGCAACCGGTCTTACGCGAACCGTCAGCCAGATGATTGGACTGCGTTGCCTGCTCGGGCTATCGGAAGCGTTTTTTCTGCCGGCAGCGTTGGCGTACATCGCAAGCTTTCACGATGGGGGTACACGCTCGTTGGCCAACAGCATTGCCCTTAGCGGGTTGACTGCGGGGGCGGGCTTTGGAAGTTGGTATGGCGGCTACATGTCCGATCACTATTCCTGGCGCATGGGCTTTTTCCTGTTGGGGGCTGCGGGAATCGTGATCGCGGCGCTGGGCCAAACCGTACTTCGCAAAGACCGAATTGTGATTACCCGAGGCCAAGCGGTTGCGCTCGAACCATTCGGCGGAAAAGTGGCAGGGGTCTTGAAGTCGCGCACCGCCTGCGCGCTTATTTTTTTGGCGTTCGCATTATCTCTTACCAGTTGGCCAACTTCGTCGTGGATACCGACGTACCTCTACGAGACTTTCAAGTTGACGCTGACTCACGCCGGATCAACCATCAGTTGGTATGCTGCTCTGCCGGCGTTGGTGGGAGGAATTGCCGGCGGCATCTGGGCTGACCGATGGAGCGCGCGCGACGTACGCGGGCGGATGGCGGTTCAGGTCATCGGGTTCGCAGTAATGGCGCCCGCCATGCTTGCGATTGGCTTTATGCCCACGGCGCACAGCGTTGCCCTCGATTTGATGATTTACTCGTTGTTTCGAGGGATACTGGAATGCAACTCGATGCCGATTTTTTGTTCGGTGCTCCCTCCGCGGCGGTGGTCCATGGCCTACGGAATTTACAATCTCGCTGGGACTTTGGCGGGAAGCTTGGGAATCTTTCTCGTTGGAATGCAAAAAAGTTCCTGGGGAATTGGATTTACACTGTCAGCGATGTCCGCACTTTTGTTCATCGCTTTGATCGTGATCGCTTTCACCATGGTCCGTTATCTGGCAGCGGACATGCGAAGCTATCAGCAGGAGCAACAATTGATTGCTGTTGGGTTGCCCGCGCAAATAACGGCGGAGCCGTAGCGTTGGATTGCATCCAACTGCATGTATTTGGTCGATGAAGGGTGCGCTCATAAGAATTTTCTGCCGGACTTCGTGTCTCCGGGTTGAATGGTGCAAACTCTGAAGGTATTTTTTGGGTGCGTGACACTGCTTCTTGCGGTGCTCTGGGTCCCGATCGAGGCGCAACTTTCGGCGAAGGACTCCGCCGCTCCGGCTTCTATTCCGGGCAAGTTCATTGATGTGACTTCCGCTCTGGGAGTGAATTTTGATTACCGCTCCTCTCACACTGAAAAAAAATACCTACTGGAGACCATGGGTTCCGGAGTTGCGCTGTTTGACTACGACAACGATGGCCGCCTGGATATTTTTGTGGTGAATGGTGCGCCAATTAGCCCGAACATGCAGCGGGACGCTATCCCGCAGAAAACCGGCCCAGAGTATTGGAACCGTCTTTACCACCAGAAAAAAGACGGCACGTTCGAAGATGTCACCGAGGCGGCGGGGTTGCAGGGCATTGGGTATGGGATGGGAGTCGCAGTCGGCGATTACGATAACGACGGCTATGAAGATCTATACGTCACTGGCTATGGAGGAAATCGTCTTTATCACAACAATAACAATGGCACATTCACCGACGTAACCGAGAAGGCGGGCGTGAGCGGAAGCGGATGGTCCACCAGCGCGGCATGGATCGATCTCGACAATGACGGCCTGCTTGATTTGGTAGTGCTGCGATATCTGAAATGGGATTTTCGCGATATCTTTTGCGGAGAACATCGGGAAGGTTACCGAGCCGTACTGCCATCCTGACCTGTTCCCTCCGATTTCTCCTCTGGTCTACCATAACGACGGGAACGGCCACTTCACCGAGATTTCGGAAAAGTCCGGCCTGGCTAAGCCGGGCAAGGGTTTGGGAATTGGATTTGCCGATTACGATCGCGACGGATATCCCGACATCTTCGTCGCCAACGACTCCATGCCGGAGTTTCTGTATCACAATAAGCGGAACGGAACCTTTGAAGAAGTTGGACTGATGTCAGAAGTTGCCGTCGATGCGAGACGGCAATTCTTACGCCGGCATGGGCGACCGACTTTGCCGACTACGACAACGATGGACTGCCGGACATTGTGGTGACCGATCTCGCCAACCAGAAGTACGCCCTCTACCAAAATATAGGGAACGGCAATTTCAACTACACGACGCCATCCTCGGCTCTCGGCCGGATCACACAGATGCATTCGGGGTGGGGAGTGCGTTTCTCGACTACGACAACGACGGATGGAAGGATTTGATCATTGCCCAAGGCCACGACCTGGACACCATTGAATTGCAACAGCCGCAACTTCGATATCGCGAACCTATGTGCTTCTTCGCAACAACGGCCAAAGATTTGTTGATGTTTCCGCGGAATCCGGGGAGGTTTTTCGCCAGCCCTGGGTAGGACGCGGCCTGGCCATCGGAGATATCGACAACGATGGAAGGATCGACGCAGTTGTGACCACCAATGACGGTCCCTTGCACATTCTGCACAACGTGACTCCGAATCAGAATCACTGGCTCACATTGAGGTTGGTGGGGCATAAGAGCAATCGCGATGCAATCGGAGCGGAAGTGGAAGTCATCACCAACCGCGGAAAGCAACTCGCGACAGTGACGACCGCAGGCAGCTATCTGTCTTCAAGTGACAAGCGCGTGCATTTTGGGCTCGGCGATGAAACCACGGCGCGTGTGCGGATTCACTGGCCCAGTGGAATTACGCAAACGCTGAATGACGTGGGGTGTGACAAAGAACTGAAAGTGGATGAGCCTGCACCAAAGACACAGACAGGCCACAAACAATGACTTTTCGATACACCCTGCGTGCGCGAGCCGCAAAAATCTGCTTCGTTGCTTTTATGACAACGCTGTCGGTCGCTCAGCAAGCCGGAATGCCTTCCGGTGAGGCGACCGGACCCGCCCATGCCGCGATAAAGGATTCGCAACATCGCCCCATCACGGCTGGCGGCTTCGTGAATGACGCTCCGGTCGTATTCGTGGATATCACCAAGAAAGCGGGTCTGGAAAATTTCCATCACGTTTCCGGTACACGGGAGAAAAAAACCATCATTGAGGCTCCGGGTTCCGGAGTAGCTCTTCTTGATTATGACAACGATGGATGGATGGATATTTATTTGCTGAATGGATCTACTGCCGCCGCATTCAAAGGACAGGCTCCCGCGCCACGGGCCATGCTTTTTCATAACAATCACGATGGCACATTCACGGACGTAACCGACAAGGCAGGCGTCGCCAATGAACGCTGGGGATTCGGTGTAGCGGTCGCCGATTATGACAACGATGGATGGCCCGATATCTACGTCGCGAACTACGGGAAAAACCGCCTGTATCACAATAACCACGATGGAACCTTTACGGATGTGGCGGAAAAAGCGGGCGTAACGGTGGGCGGTTGGTCCACCGGGCCGACTTGGGGTGATTATGATCATGACGGACTGCTGGATCTTTTCGTTCCTGGCTACGTTAAATTTGACATCGACCATCCGCCACACGAGGCAAGAATGGCTCGCCAATCACTCTTTGCAATTTCCGGGAAATTATGGTTTTTTGCGGACCCCGGGGATTGCCGGGAGAACCGGATCATCTTTTCCATAACAATGGCGACGGCACATTTACCGATGTCAGCGTGAAGGCCGGAGTTTCCGATCCGCGCGGGCTGTATGGTTTTTCCTCGGCTTTTGTCGACGTCGATGATGACGGGTGGGTCGACCTGCTGGTGGCGAACGATTCTGTTCCAAACTACTTGTATCGCAACCGTCACGATGGAACCTTTGAGGAAATTGGGGTGGCTTCAGGATTTGCCCTGTCCGATGACGGCCGAGAGCAGGCTTCGATGGGCATCGCCGTCGGTGATTACAACCGCGACGGAAAAGTCGATTTCTACGTGACCTCATTTTCCGACGACTACAATGCGCTTTATCGGAACGACGGGGGCGGCAATTTTTCCGAGGTAGCGTACCGTTCCGGTCTGGGATACCCAACGATTCCTTTTCTCGCCTGGGGAACGGGATTTCTTGACTTCGACAATGACGGATTGCTGGATATTTTTGTTGCTAACGGCCACGTCTATCCCGGAGTCGATTCACAAGATTGGGGTACCACGTACGCCCAGCGCCCGCAGCTTTTTCGCAACCTCGATGGAAAGAAATTCGAAGAAGTGCCACCGGCGACGGGCAGCGGCCTGGCGCAGGCGATTCCAGCGCGCGGGGCTGCGTTTGGCGATCTTTTCAACGATGGGCGGATCGACGTCGTGATTAACAATATCGATTCGAGTCCGACCCTTCTTAAGAACGTTTTCAAGAACCAGAACCACTGGATCACGCTGAAACTCATCGGCGGACCGAAGAGTCCCCGAGACGCGATCGGGGCCAAGGTATTCGTCTCTGCAGGTGGAGTACGGCAGCGCGCCGACGTCTTCAGCGGCGGAAGTTACGGGTCGAGTTCCGATCCGCGAGTTCACTTCGGACTTGGAACGGCAAAGACGATCGATGGGATCGAGATCGACTGGCCCAGCGGGTCGCGAGAAAAGATTTCCAGCGTGCCCGGGATCGACCGCATTCTCGAGGTGGAGGAAGGCAAAGGCATTGTCGATAAGTAGTTCAATCGCTTCGGAGTTCAAGCTATTGAACTGCGTTGACACTTCTCCCCGCGCCATCTACAAACTTTCAGCTAGAGTGCCGCAGCGCCCGCCAACTCGTTCGAGTACTGGCAGGAACTTACTCCGCAACCCAGGGTCTGCGGACCGGGCCATCAACCGTCGTAGGTTTCTCGCCGGGTTGGGGGGTGCGTGTGGCGCTCTGGCTCTATCTGGGGCCGCGGCATGCAGCCGGATCGGTGAGGCTTCGGTTCGGCATCGTATTGGGATTTCCATTCCCTATGAGGCAGAGATCCTGAGCGAGTTTTACGCCGACATGCAGCGCGAAGCCGAGAAACCCGAAATCGGTTTGCAGCTGGTCCTGGTAGACGCTGAGGGCGATTTCCTAAAACAAACGATCGATCTGGAGCTATTCATTGCGCAGGGTTTCGGGGGGATTTTCATGTTCGTGTTGCCTGAGGGCATGGATCGAATTGTGGCGCAGGCCCGGCAAAAAGGTGTTTGCGTCTTCAATCACAGCGCTTCTCCCATCACCGGCTGCACGCAGAACATCGTGCTGGATCAGCATGTCGCCGGATATCAAGTTGGCAGCTTCGCGGCGAAATGGATTAACGAGAAGCTAAACGGGAACGCCGAAGTCGGACTGTTGACCAATCTGACCGATCCGGAATTGATTGTGCGCAGCCAGGGCTTGAAGGATGGTGTGAGGCAAAACTGTCCGGCCGCGCGACTGGTGGGAGAAGTTGAGGCCAACACGGTTGATCGTGGCGCTGCGGCTGCGGCAAACCTGCTGCAAGCGCATCCCAACATCTCGGTGCTTCTGGCTTTTGGAGATGACCCGGGAGTGGGCGCCTACACCGCCGCATTGGAAGCGGGACACCGGGATCGCAACCGTTTTTTTGTGGGTAGCGCAGATGGAACGCGGCTGGGAATGGAAAAGGTCGCGGAAGGTACGATCTACCAGTGTTGCGCGTTCTTTTTCTTTTCTTTCAGCGCGACCCAGGCGGTCCGCGATTTGGCTCGATGTCTTCAAGGAGAACATGTCCCGCCAACCCGGATCATGCGCAGTCAGTTGGTAACGAAAGAAAATGTGGACGAGTTCGAGTACATTTCGCGCCATGCACAAGCGCCACAGTATGCCCATTTCTACACCGACCCCGATGTGATGCGCTACAGCGAGGTGCCGCTGAGGACGCCTGAGTAGCAAAACCCCGACGTGACGGAGCTTGAACCAAATCGCTCGGCTGCAACTCCGCTGGTACGCGGGGATCGCATCACTAAGTACTTTGGCGGAGTGCGCGCGCTCGACGCAGTTTCGCTGGATCTGATCCCAGGAGAAATCGTAGCGTTAGTGGGAGACAACGGAGCGGGCAAGAGCACTTTGGTGAAGATCTTCAGCGGGATTTATCAGCCGGATGAAGGGAATCTGTGGCTGGGAGACGTTGAGGTTTCACATCTAACACCCAAGCGGGCTCGAGAGTTCGGCATCGAGACCGTGTATCAGCACCTTTTCTTGTGCGACAACCTGGGGGCAGCGGCGAATGTGATGCTGGGGCAGGAACCGGTTCGTCCACGTTTCGGCCCGTTGCAGGTTCTCGATGATCGCCGAGCCCTCGCTGTGGCGCGGCAACACATTGCCGAACTGGGGATCGATCTCGACGATCTGGAGAGTCCGGTGCGCAGGCTCTCAGGCGGACAACGACAGGCGATCGCCATTGCGCGGGCCACGGTGAGTGCGCACCGGCTCATGCAGTTCGACGAGCCTACAGCAGCATTGGGTGTGCGCCAGACACAGGCAACGCTGGCTTTGATTCGACGGGTGGCGGCCAAGGGCGTAGCGGTCATCGTGATAACTCACAACCTGGATGACGTGTTTGCAGTTGCGCAACGCGTAGTGGCGCTGCGCCTGGGTCGCATCGTCCTCGACGTTCCGGTGGGCAGGACAACGCGAGAGCAGGTGGTCGCTTGCATGACCGGCATGTCGTTCCGTCAGGACGCCCCATGAGAGTCCCCAGCGTTATTTCCAGAATGGCTGCGGCCCGGGGACGCAATCTGGGGCTGCTGTGCACTGTGATCGTCTGCCTCCTGCTGATACTCCCCTTTAGCCCGAAATATCTCAGCCTGGATAATCTGCTGGTCGTCGCCCTGCAAGTCTCTTTTGCGGGAATTGCGGCGCTCGGAACCGCTTATCTGATCATCGGAGGAAGCGTTGATCTTTCCATCGGATCGCAGTATGCCCTATGCGCAGTGGCTTCGGCTATGCTCGCCCGTTCTTTGCCTTCCCCGCTCGCCTGGATTGCGGGAATCCTCTTGGGGGCGATCCTCGGGCTTATCAACGGCCTGATGGTCTGGCGAGTAAATATTTCTCCGATCATCATTACGCTGGGGACACTTACAATCTTCCGCGGAATCGCGTTGCGCATCACCAACGGATTCGGAGTGCGGGGCGTTCCTAAATCGTTCGCGATTTTCGGGCAGGCTCGCTGGTTGAACCTGCCCATGCCGGTGTGGGTGCTCATAGTCTTGTCGGTGATTGCGCATTTTGTTCTGCAGCACACCAAGCCAGGCAGGCACTTGTTCGCCTTTGGCGGGAACCGGGAAGCCGCGGAAGCTGCCGGTATTGATGGCAAGAGACTTCTATTGTTGTGCTTTGCGCTGAATGGCGCGTGCGTAGCCACTTCGGCTGTGCTGGCCGCCAGCCGGTTTGGAACGGCGGCTCCTACATTTGGGGCCGGCTTCGAACTGGACGTGATCGCAGCTGTGATTCTAGGAGGCGTTGCGTTCACCGGAGGCGAAGGATCCATCACTGGGGTACTTTTGGCGGTCGTCCTACTCGGCATCATTAACAGCGGTCTTATCGCAATCGGAATCGACCCACACTACGCCCAGATCGTGAAAGGTTTGGCCCTAGTGATCGCTGTGACCCTGGATCAGATCACGCAGGAACAGCAGCAACGACATCGCAGGAAACTCGCGAGTCTGGAAAGGGCGCCGTCGGGATAGCCAAATTACTGCGCGCGATTCTCAGTCGCTTTAGACCCTTGGGCGGCACAGGTTCTGCGAAATCTCGCGGGAGAAGAACGTCATCTCACGCCCCAAGATCGAGAGTCGGGGACTTGGGATCTGGCCTGTTGACCCCCGCACTGAGACGGAAGCAACGACCGAGCCAATCGGATCCATCACGGGAACTGCTACTGCTCTCACGCCCGGAACCTGCTCTTCGTCGTTGACGGCAAATCCGTTGGCCCGGACAAGCGCAAGATGCGCTTTCAACGCGGTTAGCGAAGAAATTGTCTTCGAGGTGAATCGGGCCATATCGCGTCCACCGAAAAGTTTATCCAGCTTCTCGTCCGATAGAGTCGAAATCAGAGCTTTCCCCTGAGCGGTGCAGTGCAGGTCGAGATGACGTCCAATCCAAGCCCCGCCACCGGAATCCTGATACGACTCAACTTTGGCGATAATGACCGCCTCCGCTCCTCGCTGAACGGTAGCCGTGGCTGTGAGGTTCAGGCGCGAAGCGATTTGCCGCAGGTAGGGCATAGCCAGTGTTCTCAAATGGAGTTCAGCGGGACTGGCGCTTGCCACGTCCGCGAATCTTAATCCCAGCAGATAGTGCCGCCCGTCAGCCCCTGATTGCACGTAGCCGCGGGTAACGAGCGTGTGCAGCAAGTAGTGAGTGGTGCTCTTGGGGATATTCAGTTTTCTACTCAACTCCGAGAGGGTAAGCCCTTGCTGCGAGTTGGCCAGGAGTTCGAAAAGACTCATGGCCCGGTCGACAGCAGGCAGGCGAAAATCTTGGCCTTCGAACAAGGTCGGCAGTGGTGTTTGCGCACTCTGTTCGCTCATACGTTGTAGCCCCCCGATTCCCAGCCTTCCCCAATGCAGCGTTCCGGCCTGGGGTCCGGAAACTGCGTCACTTCACCTCCGCGCGAAATCGATGCAGCGGATCGGTTTTTCACATGTTGCTTTTGTGTTAATAGCACATTCCGACTAGGCGGTCAATCTGAAGAAGCGAGCAAGTACTGTATGTTCAATAGGCTGAAATAGATTGACACTACTGCAAGTCAGCCTCTAAAAGGGTGAGTTGACAAGGCGATTCACAGCCCCGCTGATCCTTGCCGATCTGAGCGCACCTGCCCTGGGAAAATAATTATGCAGACCGAAAAGGATCTCATCTTATCGTTTTACCGGGGAATGGTTGAGATTCGCGAATTCGAATTCAAAGCGCGCGAGATCTTCCGTTCGGGAAAAATGCCTGGTTTCATTCACGTTTACATCGGCGAAGAAGCCATCGCAACCGGAGTTTGTGCGCAGCTGAAAGTGAACGATTACGTGGCCAGCACCCATCGCGGACACGGCCACGCTCTCGCCAAGGGCGTCTCGGCTAGAGCAGTAATGGCAGAGTTGATGGGTGCAGTCGAGGGCTGCTCTGGAGGCCGCGGGGGAACGATGCATCTCTACGATCCATCGGTTGGATTCCTCGGTTCGAACGGCGTTGTGCCTCCAGGAATCTTGATTGCGACAGGTGCAGCGCTGAGCGCCAAAGTCCAAGGCAGCGGTCAAGTGGCCGTCGCATTTTTCGGCGACGGCGCTGTAAATAACGGCGCGTTCCATGAAGGCTTGAATCTGGCTGCCACCTGGAACCTGCCTGTTATCTTCGTCTGCGAAAACAACCTCTATGCTACGGAAATGCCGTTCGAGCAAGCCACTAAGAATACGAATGTGGCCAGCCGCGCCGCTGCGTACAAAATTCCCGGCGTGCAGGTTGACGGCAATGACGTATTGGAAGTTTACAAAAAGGCCGGCGAGGCGGTGGAACGCGCGCGAAACGGTGATGGACCGACCCTGCTGGAGTGCTTGACCTACAGGTGGTATGGCCACCACGAAGGCGATCCTGGCACGGCTTATCGTGCGAAGGAAGAAATTGCGAACTGGAAAGCCAATGATCCAATCCAGAGGCTCCGAGAGTATGCAATCAGCGCTTCACTAGCGACAGCCGAGGATTTCAAGAAGATCGATCGCAAGATCGAGGGCATTATCCAGGACTGCGCAGATTTCGCACTTGCGAGTCCTCAACCTTCTATCAACACGGCTCTGGACCATGTTTTTTCCGACTAGGGATTGGATAGCACACAATGGCTGAGGCAAAGGGTGCGACTGAAGCCGCAACAGACGAGAGCTCCGAAAATCACCGCGTCATCAGCTACGCCGAAGCGGGCGTCGAGGCGCTTCGCGAAGAGATGCGGCGAAACGCCAATATTCTTTACATGGGACAGGGAGTCGGACCACGTGGGGGAAACTTCCAGCAAAGCCGGGGATTATGGAAGGAGTTCGGGGAACAACGAGTCCGCGATACTCCTATCGCCGAACGAGGTCAAACCGGCTTGGGCATCGGCGCCGCATTGGCCGGCAGCCATCCCGTGGTCGATATTGTGTTCCTCGATTTTGTCCTCGAAGCCATTTGCGAAATCATCCAACAAGCGTCGACGATTCACTACATCTCCAATGGAACCATCAAAGTTCCCGTGATCGTCCGGGCCGCAGGTGGTGGCGTGCGCAGCACCGGTCCCCATCATTCGCATACTTTCTATTCTTTCTTCATGCACATTCCGGGCTTGAAGGTTGCTCTCCCCTCGACTCCGTTCGATGTCAAGGGATTGCTTAAGTCTGCATTGCGCGATGAAAATCCGGTCATCTTCGTCGAACATAAAGGCCTCTATAACACCACCGGTCACGTGCCGGAAGAAGAGTATCTGATTCCCTTTGGGAAAGCCCTGGTTCGCCGGCCGGGAGAACACGTCACGCTCGTGGCATTGAGCCTTATGGTGAATAAGGCACTACAGGCTGCCGCGCGCCTGGAAAAAGAAGGGATTTCCGTCGAGATAATCGATCCACGAACCCTGGCTCCCTTCGACAAAGAGACAATTCTAGAGTCGGTGGCGAAGACGGGAAAGCTGGTAATCCTGGATGAAGCGTATGCCTCCTGCGGCGTATCGGCGGAGATCGCCGCGATTGTCGCCAGCGAAGCTTTGTACGATCTGGACGCCCCGATCCATCGGATCTGCTGCTTACCGGCACCGCACGCATTTAGTCCATCGCTGGATAATTATCTGGTTCCCTCAGTGGACCGTGTCGTGAGCGAAGTGGCCGGCCTCTTTGGGAAGAAGGCTTGAGCCCAATCAGTCCTCGACGGAATGCCGCCGGACTTTCAGGAGAAGATGTCTCGCATGAGCGGTTCGATTGAAATGCCCCAACTCGGGCTAACCATGACCGAAGGCACGGTCAGCGAATGGTTGAAGAAACCCGGAGATTTCATACGGAAAAACGAGACCGTTCTGACCATCTCGACCGACAAGGTGGAGATGGAAGTCGAGTCTCTGGTCGAAGGAATCCTGGGCAAAATCGTTGTGCAGGCGGGCGAAACCGTTCCTGTGGGAGCTACCCTGGCCTACATGGAAAGCGGGGCCGAAGACACGGATACCGTCTTAAGCGAGCTGTCTTCTACGACGACGACGCGAGAACCTGAAAAGACGGAGGTGAAGCCGGCTTCACAAGTTGCCGCCGCGCCCCAGGAGCCTGCGGCGAACCTAGACCGCGCCACCGGGCGACGGTCCGTTTCGCCGCGCGCGAGGAGATTAGCGGAGAGGCTTGGCGTCGATCTCGCAGGCATTCATGGCAGCGGAAGCAATGGTGAGATCGTTGAGGACGACATTCGGAAGGCTCAGTCTTCCGGCGCCGAACCGGCGATACCAGGTCTTCGCAGGCGCCAGTTGATCGCGGAACGGCTCACCCGCAGCATTCAAACTATTCCCACTTTCTCGGTGAGCAGCGAGGCCAACGCCGAAAAGCTTCTGGACTGGTATGAGAGCCTTCGTCAACCTGCCGCGGACGGAGTGAAGTTGACCATAACTGATCTACTGCTCAGCATTTTTGCAGGCGTTTTGAAACGCAGCCCGGAACTTTGTGCCACCTGGGAAAATAACGCGCCACGTGAGAACTCATCGATCGACATTGGGCTGGCCGTCGCTACGCCGGAAGGAGTAGTGGCCCCGGTGCTGAAAAGCGTGGATACCCTCGAACTGCAGGATCTGATGACACAGCGGCATGAACTGGCTGAGAAAGCGCGCCGGGGCAGACTTTCCCTGCCGGAATTGGAAGGTGGTGTGACTACGCTCAGCAATCTGGGGATGTACCGGGTGGACCGCTTCGAGGCGATCATCAGCCCTGGACAAAGTTCGATCCTAGCGGTCGGGAGTATCCGCAAAAGACCGTGGGTCTCAGAGACCCTGCTGGTGAAACCAACCGTTATTCTCAACCTGACGGTCGATCATCGCATCGCTGACGGCGCCACCGCCGCAGGTTTCCTGGGCATGCTGGTCGAAGGGATCGAAGATCCGCCGGCTCATCCGAGGCAGGCCTCTCGGCTAGGGCGAGATGGCGCAAATCGAGGGCGCCGTGGCTAGCGCGGAAATGAGCGTCGCTGAAGCCATACGGCTTCGCAAGGTCGGACCCGGGCAGCTCTCCAACCTTTTGGCTATGCCAAGCCGGTTTTGTATTCAAGAACAGCGCGGGCGCAGATCGTATATATCGACCCCTATTTTTCCGACGTCGTGGAGAGGGTTGTCGGGTTCAGGCGGATGATGACTTGCCCTCTGCCGCTAGAGGAAGCGCATGCAGACCTGGTGGTATTTACGCACGAGCATCTCGATCACATGGACACGGATGCCTTGCCCATCCTGGCGCGGAACAAGGAAACGGAGTTTTGCGGACCCATGGAGTGCATGAAGGAATTTGAGAAGCTGAACATTCGATCCCAAGAAATGCCATCTGCTTGAGGAAGGCAGCAGATCTGACGTTTGACGGCGTCAAGATCGCTGCCGTTTACGCAGACCATGGCGATCTTGCCCCGGACGCCCTGGGTATTGTGCTCAACTTCGACGACATCAGGGTCTATCACACCGGCGATACCGCCTATCGTCCCAGAGCAGTTCCAAGTCCGGCCATTCATATGCAGCCAGACATTCTGATTCCTTGCATCAATGGGCGCTTTGGCAATATGGACGCACGCGAAGCAGCGGCATTGACTGCGTCTGGCCAAACCCGATGTCGTAATTCCCAGCCATTTCTGGATGTTTGTGGAGCAGAATGGCGAACCGGCCACCTTTCTCGACCACTGCAAAGAGCTCGCGCCGTCGACCCGGGCCGTGCTGCTGAAACACCGGCGAGGAATTTGATTCGAGACAGCATTCATGCGACCCAGTATCCTAACTCATGGAAACTCTCGAATCTGTGGGTAAGCCGGCGCAGCCATGGGATAGTACCGACGGGACCAAGGCCCTGGTCTTACCCCATGGAGGTCGCATCCTCGGGTTGTTTGCCCCCGGCGATGACGAAAATTTCTTCTGGACGCATCCCGCTCTCCGCGCTGCCGATACCGCGCGCGCCTTCTATGCTGGCCAGCAATGGCATAACTCCGGAGGCGAGCGTACCTGGCTGGCGCCGGAGGTGGACTTTTTTTTCCCAAACTTCCCCAACCTGGGGCAGTACTTTCAGCAACGTGAACTCGATCCTGGGAAATATCAGGCATCGCGGACTGATGGCACGCTCATTTGGGCAAATCGCGCCACGCTTACGCCATCGCGCACCAAACAGCCGGTCGACCTTGAAATTACAAAATCACTGGCGCCAGCGTTAAATCCTCTTCGCTACGATCAAGCAGCCTCCGAATTCACGGGGGTAAAGTTTGCAGGCTACACGTTATGCGCCACGCTCGAAATCAAAGGATCCGGAATCGATTCCTCAACATGTTGGTCTTGTGGCATCTCACGCAAATGCCGCATGGTGGAGACATGCTGATGCCTACGTTTTTTCGTAGCCAACCCAAGATATATATGGGCGCAATCGTCGATGAAGATCTTATTGTCGGCGATCATCTGATTCGCTATAAGATGCGCGCCGCGGAGAGCATAAGGTTGGAGTTCGCGCGATTGCGATTACCGGCAGAGCCGGCTATATGTATCGCCGAACGGCGAGTCTTCACTGGTAATCCGCAACTTCTCTGTCCAACCCTCCGGAGACTATGTCGATGTTCCATGGAATGAGACAGAGAATTTCGGCTTCGCTTTTCAGGCATGCAATGTGAACAGCAATCTGGGAGCATTCAGCGAACTGGAATATCATGTTCCCGCAATCGGAACAAGAAGCGGCAATCTGCGTTCCGACGATCATTCGGAGATATGGGCCTTTCGAGGATCCGAGGCAGGAATTCGTGCGATTGCGGAACACCTTCTTTCTTCCGGGGACTAAGGACTGAGCAGAAAAAGAAAAGGTGATTTATGCGACTGCAAGGAAAGACGGCAATCATTACCGGCGCCGGATCGGGAATCGGAGAGGCGAGCGCGAAAATGTTCGCCAAGGAGGGCGCACGCATCGCCATCGTTGACTTCGACCGCGCCGGAGGCGAGAGGGTCGCCAAGGAGATCGGGGAGTCTGCCTTTTTCATTCACGCAGATGTGAGCGCAGCTTCCGACATGGAACAAATGACACGGACCGCTCTTGATCGATTTGGCCGGATCGATATTCTCTTCAACAACGCCGGCGTCTCCTGCGTGGGCCCGGTTCACGAAACCAGCGAAGCCGATTGGGACCGGGTGATGGCCATCAATGCCAAAGGCGTATTCCTCGCCTGCAAATACGTGGTTCCCGTAATGCTGAAACAGAAGTCCGGTTGCATTATCAACATGGCTTCGGCAGCCGCGGTGACCGGCTTGGCGCAGCGCGTGGCTTACTCCGCCTCCAAGGGCGCGGTCGACGCGCTCACGCGCGCGATGCAAGCGGACTATTGCCGGCAGGGCATTCGCGTAAATTCGCTCGTGCCGGGCACTATCTACACGCCTTTCGTCGAGGGCTACCTGCGCAAGAACTACGCGGACAATATGGAAAAGGCCAAGGAAAATATCGCGAAGCGCCAGCTATCCGGAACGCTCGGAAGTCCGGAAGATGTGGCCTATGCGGCTTTATACCTCGCCTCCGACGAGGCAAAGTTTGTGCTGGGCAGTGGATTGGTGGTCGATGGCGGCCTTCTGGCGGGCAAGATTTTCGACTAAAGGTTGCTTGACTCTGCAGATTTCCAGCATCTGCACCGGGTTCACTGATCGAGCCGCTCTGTCGGGTACGTTATCGCCGCGTAGTTTGCGATTCTAAAAAGGAAGGCAAAGCATGATTCTCTTAAATGCAATCACTCCCGAAGGCTCGCGTTTAGCGGTAAAGACGAATTCCGGGATTACGGTTCTGGAAAGCGCCGCCGCAGGCAAGAAAGCCTTGCCACTCACTCTGCGGGAAGCCCTTCTGATACCCGGAGGATTAGACCGGGTGCGCGATTTTATTCGCGAGAATGGCGCGGTGGTGAGTAAAGGCGCGAAGCCGGAAGCGGAGATTGAGCTGGGCCTCATCTTCACGCCGCGTAACCTTATTTGTATCGGCCTGAACTACAAAGATCACGCAGCGGAAGGCGGAGTGCCGCTTCCTGAAAAGCCTGTTGTGTTCGCCAAACTCAACGGCTGCATTATTGGGCCAAATGCACCGATTGTATTGCCTCCTGAGACCCAGCAAGTCGACTATGAAGCTGAGTTGGCCGTGGTGATTGGACGCCGCTGCAAAAGCGCGTCCGAGGCTGACGCCCTCAACTACGTTGCCGGCTATACCTGCCTGAATGATGTAAGCGCGCGCGATTTCCAGTTTGGCGATAACCAGTGGGTGCGGTCGAAGAGTCAGGATACCTTTGGCCCGATGGGGCCGTACCTGGTGACCGGCGATGAAATCCACGATCCGCAGAGCCTGCCGATTCGCTGCCTGGTCAACGGCCACGTTCTACAGAATTCCAACACTGACAAGATGATTTTTGGAGTGCGCTATTTGATCTCGTTCCTCTCGCGCGGGATCACGCTTGAACCAGGCGACGTGATCAGCACCGGAACTCCGCATGGCGTTGGCTTCGCGCGAAAGCCGCCGATTTTCCTCAAGGCAGGTGATGAAGTCGTGGTCGAAATTGATGGCGTAGGACGGCTCTCGAATCCCGTGCGGGCTGGGGAGTTTTGATCGAGTGGACGGCCGGAGCTCGTGAACCCTGCGATTGTGAACCATGAAGATCACAAAAATAGAGACGATTTGGTTCGAGCCTCTGCCGGCGGCGGTGTGGCAGCGGCAATCGCCAAACTCCCGGCAGGCGTTGCCTAATAATCTGTGGGTTCGAATTCACACCGACCAGGGCCTGATCGGTCTAGGGGAAACCTACTATCTGCCTCGGGCGGTCAGCGCAATCATTCATGACTTGTTCGCCGGAATCCTGATCGGACGGGATGCGCTTGACATCGAAAATCACTGGAACAATCTTTTTTCGCTGGTCAATTTCTGCGGCTTCGCTGGCGCCGAAATGCGGGCCATCTCCGCGATCGACATCGCGTTATGGGATCTTCTGGGTCAATATCTTTGCCAGCCGGTCTACAACCTTTTGGGCGGCCGCAACCGGGAAAGCATCCCCGTCTATAACACATGCGTAAGTTATGGAAAATATGACGACTATACAGCGTGGGTTAACGGACACGCGGGGGAGTTGGCTCAGGATCTGTTGAAGCAGGGGATCAAGGCCATGAAGATCTGGCCTTTCGATCGATTCGGCACAACCCTGGCCGGACCCGCCGATCCGCGCGGCAAAGTTACCGTCTGGGGACAGGAGACGGCAGCCGGAACTCTGGGACATTTCATCGATCAACAGGAAATTCAGGCGGCATTGGCAATCGTCGAAGACATCCGTCGCGCAACCGATGGCGAAATGATGGTGGCCATTGAGGGTCATGCGCGTTGGGACCTGCCGCAAGCGACCCGTATAGCCCGCGCTCTTGAGCCCTACCGGGTGCTATGGCTGGAAGAGATAATGCCGCCCGACAACGTGGAAGCATTTGTGCGGCTAAAATCCAGCACCACCGTCCCCATCTGTCAGAGTGAGCGCACCTTCACCCGGTTTCGAATGCGCGAATTTGTCGAGAAGGCGGCCGCCGACATCATCATGCCCGACCTCTCCTGGGGCGGTGGCTTTACGGAAACGCGCAAAATCTGCAGCCTTGCCGATACCTATTATTTGCCCATCACTCTTCACGACACCATCGGCCCAGTCAGCCTGTGGGCCGCGACCCATATGATGCTGCATATTCCCAACGCCATGATCCAGGAAGTCGTGCGTGGCTATCTGGATGGTTGGTACAACGACGTCCTCACCGAGCCACTTTCCATGCAAGACGGTCTTCTTCGACTGAACGGTAAGCCCGGGCTGGGAGTTCAGCTTCGACCAGAACTTCTGAGCCGCACCGGAGTGCAGTTGCAGACCACCACACAAGAACAGGTCAGGAGTTGGTGACCATGCTTCCTTTCAAACTGTTTTTTACCGGAGATTATCTGGACGAATCGGGCAAGGTCACAGTTGGAGATATCGGGCTCGACGCTCTGTCTGCAACCGGGTACATTCAGACCGCGTTTTTCCAAGATCAGCAACCCAAACCGGGAGACGAGACCTATTGGCAGAATCTTTATTCGCTTGAGATCAAGCCGCTGCATGTCGAGCGGGCTAACGGAATCGTCATTTTTCGTCCTTGGGTCAAGGCCTCAGCGTTTGCTAATGGTGCAGAGAATCTAGTCGTACTGGCGCGCGCCGGAGCGGGATACGACAAGATTGATCTCACGGCTTGTACGGCAAATGATGTCGTGGTTTTCAATGCTCCCGACACCCTGACTCACTCCACTGCATCCGCGGCTCTGACTCTCCTGCTGGCGCTGGCCAAGAAACTACCACAGCAACAAGAACTGGTTCGCACTGGACGATGGGACCGTCAGTCGGAATTTTTCGGAGACGACCTGACTGGCAGGACTCTGGGGATCATTGGCTTGGGGAAAACCGGAAGCGAATTGGCTCGACTGGCTGCTCCCTTCCAGATGCAACTGTTGGCGTACTCTCCTCGAGCTGACGCCAAACACGCCGACTCTCTTGGGGTGCAGTTGGTGGATTTGGAGTCACTTCTCCTCGCCAGTGACTTTGTCAGCCTGCATTGCCGGCTGGAGGATCGCACTCGAGGCATGCTGGGACCACGTGAATTGAAGTTGCTCAAGCCTTCCGCCTACGTGGTCAATGTCGGGCGTGGGGAATTGATCCAAGAGGAAGCTCTGGTTCAAGCGCTTCGGGAGAAATGGATCGCCGGTGCTGCATTAGACGTATTTGAGATTGAGCCTTTGCCGCTAAGCAGTCCGCTGCTGGAACTCGATAACGTAATACTCACGCCGCATTGGCTTCCAAGCACGCATCAGTCGGCGCGCGCGACTCGCGACGTCCTGATACGAAATATTACGCGCGTGGCCCAGGGTCTGGAACCACAAAACGTGATCAATCCCGAAGTCCTTTCAAAACCAGGTTTTCGCACCAAGCTTTCCAGATTTAAGCAGAATCAGAACTTGCGAGTCGCCGGCACGAGGACAAATCGATGAATGTGGATCTTAAGGGAAGAGTCGCGCTGGTGACCGGAGCAGCCGGTGGAATAGGACGCGCGATCGCATTTGCACTAGCGGCAAATGGCGCTGTCGTCGCGGTGAACGATCTGAATTCCAGCGGCGAGCAGACTTGCAGGGAAATCGAAGCGCAAGGCGGCAAAGCCCGGTTTTTCACCGCGGATGTCGGAAATTCTGAAACGGTAAACGCTATGGTTGCCCAGGTGGAAAAAGATCTAGGCGCTATCGATATCCTGGTGAACAACGCCGGCGTGAATGTTGGACCAGGAAAAGCCCGTCGTCCTGTCTACGACTTCACCGACGACGAATGGCATCGGATCACCCGAATCGATCTCGACGGAGTCTTTTATTGTTCGCGAATCGTTTCCGCCGGCATGGTAAACCGCCGCCGCGGATCGATTATCAATATCGGCTCTGTGTTGGGAATCATTCCCATTCGATTGCAATGCGCCTTCTCTGCCGCCAAGGCTGGCATGCACAATTTCACTCGCTCGCACGCACTGGAAGTAGGACAGTTCGGAGTCCGCGTGAACGCGATTGCCCCTGGATCGATCCTCACAGAAGGGACGAAATCTCTGTTCTACAACGAGGAATCAAGGCGTCTCTCGGAGAGTCTGATCAGCCACATCCCGCTGGGCAAACCGGGCGAAACGAAAGATATCGCAAATGCAGTGCTCTATTTGGCTTCTGACGATGCGAACTACGTCACCGGTCACGTTCTCGTAATAGACGGAGGATGGACGGCGGGATTCGCACGCGAGTGGTAGCGAACAAAATCTGTCCACCGGGGACTCACTCATGATCCAGCGGGAGAAATATTGATGGAAATTATCCGAGGCTTTGCGCTGACGGTTCTCGCCGGATCGATGATGGGGGCGAATCTGGTTCCGTTGAAGTGGACCAAGGTGTGGAAATGGGAAAACTTCTGGTTGGTCTATTCGATCGTTTCGCTGTTGATTGTTCCCTTTTGCCTTGCGTTTTTTTTCATCCCGCATCTCGCAGCCGTGTACGCTTCCGTTCCGTTGCGCGTGCTCGCCAAGCCATTTCTCTATGGGGCTCTGTGGGGCGTGGCTCAGTTAGGTGCGGGCATTTGCGTCGATAAGATTGGCTTGGCCCTCACCGGATCGATTTTGAACGGCCTATGTGCGACGTTTGGCACGCTCACTCCTCTCGTGCTTCAGCACTTCGACCTGCTTTCCAAACCCAGCGGAATGCTGCTTCTGGCCGGCGTCGTTGTCATGATCTTTGGCGTTGCTTTGTGCGGCTGGGCCGGCCTCAAACGGGAAAAGGGCCAGCGGATCAATGCCCCAGCGGGTCGCGCAAAGGGCGCGTACCTGGCAGTGATGTTCGTCGCTGTGATTTCCGGGCTATTTGCCGCCCTCCTGAATATCGCATTGGCATTCGGCGGAGAGCTCATCAACTTGGCCCGGTTACAAGGCGCTCCGGCAGCCTGGGCCGTGTTTTCCGTTTGGCCACTCGCCTTGCTCGGCGGCCTGATCGTAAATCTCGCTTACAGCATTATTTTGCTGACACGGAATCACACGTGGGGAAATTTCGCCTCTAAGCCCGGCGAACTCGCGTATCCGGTGCTCGGAGGATCGGTGTGGATGATCGCCATCGCCGTTTACAGCAGCGCCACTGTGTTTCTGGGGATTCTCGGCGTCTCCGTCGGGTGGGCTGTGTTTCAGATTACGCTCATTCTCTCCGGAAATCTGGCCGGCATTTGGACGGGAGAGTGGCGCTCCACCAGCAAGAGCACTTTTAACGCAAACCTGGCCGGTGTCGCGGTTCTTTTTGCCGCAACCGTAATGATGGCAATCGCAAATTACTCGACCCATTGACGCGGTTCGACGAGACGAGCAATCGAGGAGATTAAAGATGAGCAGTCAGCAGCTATCGGGCAAGAAAGCGCTGGTCACCGGTTCGGACACGGGAATCGGCCGAGAGATCGCTCTTGAATTCGCACGCCAAGGGGCGGATGTGGTTCTGCACTATTGCCATCACAAGGATGGAGCTGTCAGCGCATCGGAGGAAATTCATGCGATGGGCCGGCGGACGGCGGTCTTCCGGGCGGATTTCGACGAACTGGATCAGGCAATCGCCCTGGCTGACAGCGCGATCGAGGCCTTCGGAGCGATCGACTGTTTGGTGAACAATGCGGGAATCACATTTAACTGTCCATTCCTGAAAATGCAGGCAGAGCATTTTGACAAACTCTTCAACGTCAACTTTCGCGCTCAATATTTCATTACTCAACGCATCGTCGAGAACATGATGGAGCATAAAGGAGGTGCGATTTGCAATTTGTCCTCGATTCACGGATTGCAGGGCGCGCCGGAGCACTCCGCTTACGCTGCTACGAAGGGCGCGATCATGTCCTACACGCGGGCGCTGGCCGTCGAACTCGGGCATCGCGGAATTCGCGTGAACGCAATCGCTCCGGGATGGATCACGGTCGAGAACTACTTCAAGGTGATCCCCGGTTTTAATTTGGAACAGGCAAAAAAAGATGCGGCTCAATCAGTGCCCATCGCCCGCTTCGGCGTTCCACTCGACGTGGCGCGAGCCGCGGCGTTCCTCTGCTCTGATGACAGCGGTTTCCTGCTGGGGCAGACGATTGTGCTGGACGGCGGAACCACATCTTTAATGTCGCTGATTTCAGACTTTCGCACCGAGTCGGCAGTCCGCTTCGGCGAACAGTACATGATGGGGCCGGGTGGCGCGAAATAGCGGACCGTGCTGCAGCGGCCGTCTCTGGTTCAACTTTGAGGAGAAACAGGAACCGATGTCGAAACGAATCTCAGCCGAAAACTTATCCGCTTATTGCGTCCAGGTTTTGACGGCTGCTGGGCTGAAACCGGATGACGCATCTGTCATTGCTGACGTTCTTGTAATGACTGACACCTGGGGAACATTTTCCCACGGTACGAATGCTCTGGGAAATTATGTCAAGACCATCAAGTCTGGTGGAATCGATCCGAGCGCAACTCCTGAGGTCGTGACACAGGGCGATACGTGGGCGCTGATTGACGGGCATTCCTCGATGGGTATGTTGGGAAGTTCTCTAGCCATGAATCTTGCCATTGAAAAGGCGCGCAGCCAGACGGTTGCGTGGGTGGGACTGAGAAACAGCAGCCACTTCGGAGCCGCGGGTTACTATGCCAACCTGGCGGTGAAGCACGACATGATCGGGATCGCAATCAGCAATGCCGACCCCAACATGGTGGTACCCGGCGGTCGCGGCAGCATCATCGGTAACAACCCGTTTGCCTATGCAGTCCCCGCGGGCAAAGAGAGTCCTCTATTTCTGGATATCGCGTTAAGTGCGGTTGCCGCGGGGAAGATCTTCGCCATGAAGACATTGGATCGCCCCATCCCCGAGACCTGGCTTACCGATAAAGAGGGATTACCGACTTCCGATCCGAGTAATTGGCCCGGCTCTGGATCAATGGTTCCGATGGCGGGCCATAAGGGATACGGTATCGCGTTGTTGATTGAGGTGTTGGCCGGCGCTCTGACGGGCGCGGGCATGTTGAGCGAAGTCAAAAGTTGGGTATTGCAACCCGCTGAACTCTCGCGCTTGGGCCAGGCCTTTATGGCCATCAACATCGGAAATCTGGTACCAGTGGAAATTTTTAAGCAACGAATCGACAGCCTGATCGAGGAGCTTCATGGAACTCCCAAGGCAAAGGGATCGGAGCGGATCTATGTTCCCGGCGAAATCGAATGGGAAAAACGCGCCGATGCGCTAGCCAACGGTATTCCACTTCCCGAGCACATATTCGACTCCCTCTATCGGGCGGGACAGCAACTTGGCGTGTCAACGCGCCTGCTTGATTGAGATCGACATGACTGGTACCGCATCGATTTCAGACTGGTTTCGAGGTTTCCGTGGCGCGATCTCGCGAGACCTTGTATTCGAAGCCGATTTCAGGGGACAACGATAATGCATCGACGTAAATTTCTGGAACTTGCCGGCGGGGCCGGTGTCGGGTTGGCCGCGCCTTTGGCGGTGCAGGGAATGCTGCGGGCTTCGCTCGGAGAACAAAATAACTTAGTCCTTCCTGGCGATCAAAAATTCCAACCAAACCGCATCCCGGCCGCGCTGGTTATCTCGCTCGACGGCGAATGGTCGATCGCTACCGATGAAAACAACGTAGGGAGAGAACAGAAGTGGTTTCTTACGCCGCGCACGGATGCGAAATCGACTCGGGTGCCTTCCATTATCCAAGAAACGTTTCCCGCATACCACGGAGTCGTTTGGTACTGGCGGACATTTGAGCCGGAGGCGAATCCTTATGCCAAGGGCCGATATCTGCTCCGCTTCAATGCCGTAGATTATCTTGCCGACGTTTGGTTAAACGGGATTCACCTAGGCAGCCATGAGGGCGGTGAGACCCAGTTCGTTTTTGATGTGACGGATACGATCCGTCCGGGAAAGACGAACGCGATTGCCGTGCGCGTGCTCAATCCAGACGATAGGCGAATCGACGGCATCACTCTGGCGGAAACTCCCCATCGCAACAAGTTCGTCAAGTACACCAACGGGGCGCTTCCCGACTTCGGCGGCATCATCGAATCCGTGCAGCTTCTGCTCACTCCGGCGGTCTATATGACCGACGTTTATGTGCGCCCCGATTGGGAAACTGGAAAGGTAAGCATTCGCGCGACTCTACAAAACGCTTTGCACCAAGTCACGGTCGCGCATCTTACGTTTCAGGTTACCGCTGGCTCGGTCTCCCAGGCCTTGTTGGTCGACTCTGCCGATGCTGAAGTAGCTCCGGGGAACAATGAAATCCGCCATGACTTCGAAATCCGGAAACACCGGCAATGGGATATTGACGATCCTTATTTATACACCGTCAATATAAACCTTCATTCGAAAGATGCGGAAGGCGTGCATGCCGCCGCAGCGACCTTCGGCTTTCGCGACTTTCGTGTTGTAAATGGATATTTTCGCCTGAACGGTCGCCGGCTGTTCCTGAAGAGCACTCACACTGGAAACCATACACCGTATGGCGTGGTTTTGCCGCCAGATGGATACCCCGACATGCTGCGGAAAGATCTTCTGTACGCAAAAGCTTCCGGCTTCAACACGGTCCGTTTTATTTCCGGGGTTGCGTACCCTTATGAACTTGATCTGTGCGATGAGTTGGGGCTAATGGTGTATGAAGAATCATCGGCCAGTTGGCTGCTGAAGGATTCGCCGCAGATGAAAAGGCGGTACGAAGACTCCATGCGGCGAATGATTCTTCGCGACCGTAACCACCCCAGTATCGTCTTGTGGGGCGTCTTGAATGAAACCGAGGATGGAGCTGTCTTCCGGGAAGCCGTATCTGCATTGCCGTTCCTGCGATCCCTCGACGACAGCCGTCTGCTGCTGCTTTCCAGTGGACGTTTTGACGGTCATCTTGACATCGGGTCGGTCAGCAATCCCGGCAGCAACGAGTGGGAGTATACGTGGGGCAAGGAGGCGCCAGGAGCGCCGCAGGAAGCGATGAAATATCCCTCAGCGCCCGATTCCGGTGATTTTCATCTTTATCCTCACGTTCCGCAATCGCCCGAGGTCGACAGGATGATCCGCACCCTCGGCGAAGGAACCAAGCCGGTTTTTCTCTCCGAATACGGTGTCGGCAGCATGATGGATGTGATCCACGAAGCCAGAATGTACGAAGAAGCTGGAATTCCCCCGGACGCCGAGGGCTACATTCTCGTGAACTCCATGGCAGAGCGATTTAGCGCCGACTGGAAACGTTTTGGAATGGATTCTGTATATCCCTTCCCGGAAACGCTTCTGCATAAAAGTCAGGCTGCGATGGCGCGTCACCGGCTTGTGGGATTCAACGCGATTCGCTCCAATCCGCACATTTGCGGATTCAACCTCACCGGTATGCTTGACCACGCGTTTACCGGCGAAGGAATTTGGCGCTTTTGGCGGGATTGGAAGCCGGGGGCGTTTGATGCCGTGAGGGACGGTTGGGCTGCTGTCCGTTGGTGCCTGTTTGTGGAGCCGATCCACTCTTATGCCAAGCGACCGTTTACGGTCGAGGCGGTTTTAGCCAATGAAGATATGCTCCGTCCTGGACAATATCCGGCCCGATTCGAGATCTGGGGCCCGAACGGACTGGCGTGGCAGCAACAAAAAGATGTTTCGATCCCTTCCCCGCCGCCAGGGCATGATGGTCCCTTCGCCGTTCCTGTGCTTAAGGAAGAAGCGACACTTGCGGGTCCGGAAGGCGCGTATGAATTAGTTCCTTACGTGGAACGGGGCATCGCTCCGCCGGAAACCTCCTGGCGATTTTATGTTACCGATCCGGCATCTTTTCCGCAGGTGAACGAGCGAATCTCAACTTGGGGAATCGGAAGCAACGTCGAGTCCTGGTTAAGCTCGCACGGAGTCACGACGTCGCCATGGCACGCGGGTGCTATGCAAAGGCGAGAATTGATCCTGGTAGGTGATGTCTCGGGGAGCGCATCGCAACTCGATTGGCAGGCGCTGGCCGGACACATGGCAACCGGCAGCACCGTGATCTTCTGTTCGCCGCAGACCTTTAAGCGCGAAAAAGACAATGCGACATGGCTGCCGTTGGTAAAGAAGGGGCGCGTATACGAGTTTAACGATTGGCTCTATCACAAAGAGTGTGTGGCAAAACGGCATCCCGTATTTGCCGGGTTGCAAGGCGAAGGGCTTCTCGACTGGTATTTTTATGGGCCGGTTTTGCCGCACTATGTGTTCGATGGACAGGAAACTCCGTCACAAGTGCTTGCCGCCGCGTTTGCCGCCGGCTACTCGACTCCTGGGGGGTATGCTTCCGGCGTTCTGCTGGGCGCGTACGAATTCGGTGCGGGACAGTTTTTTATCAATTCATTTTCCATTCTCGATCACGTGGACAAGCATCCCGCCGCCGACCGGCTGCTGCTGAACCTCATCCAGTACGGTGCTAAATCCACGGTGGAACCCTTAGCGCCGCTGCCCTCAGATTTTCGCACTCGACTCATGGAGATTGGCTTTGCGAGCTAGACATTCGGGAGCGACAGACGCCGCGCGGGGTGAATCGTGTCCTTTGTAGGAATCGACCTTGGCACGTCATTCATAAAAGCTGCAGTGTTGGATCTTGACAGTTGCCGCCTGCGACGTATCCGGCGGGTGCCGTTTCCTGAACCGATTGCCGGGCTCGAGCCCGGCAGGTCTGAGTTTGCGCCTCAAGATGTTCTGTCAGCGGTTCGTCGGCTTCTCATCGAGTTATCTGATTTATCCGATCAACTCGACGGACTCGTGATGTGCACCCAGATGTCGTCCCTGGTCTTGATGGACGAAGCCGGCGGCGTTCGCTCCAACTGCATCGGATGGCGCGACCAGCGAGCGCTCGAAGCGCATCCCTCGGGCGTGGGTTCTTACTATGAAGTTCTGGCGGGAAGAATCAGCGATCAGCAGCGGCGGCAAATGGGCAACGAATTTCCCCCTGGGGCGCCGATCTGTTTTCTTTTCTGGATGGCCGAACGAAGTCAACTCGATCCAGACTTGATTCCGGTTTCGCTCGCCGACTTTGTGCTAAGCACTTTGTGCGATTCCCCGCCGTCCGTCGACGCCACCAACGCTATGGCGTATGAGTTACTGGATCTTGCAAGGTTGCAATGGCATGACGAAGTGATTCATCAGTTAGCCCTCGACAAATTACGCTGGCCCCCAATTCTGAGGCACGGCAAGATCGTCGGCAGATTAAGAATCGGTGACAAACTGGTGCCCTGCTACACGGCAGTGGGAGATTACCAGTGTGCGTTGGCTGGAGCTCTTCTGACCGAAAGCGAATTGTCACTAAATATCTCCACCGGTTCTCAGGTCAGCCGGCTAACTACAAATCTCGAACCAGGACAGTACCAGACGCGCCCATTCTTCGATGGCAAGTTCACGAACACAATTTCTCATCTTCCCGCCGGGCGTTCCTTAAATGTTCTGGTAGACCTGATCACCGAAATTGCCCGAGCGCAAAATTTGGAGCTTGCCCATCCCTGGGAATATATTGCGAAAGCCGCAGGACAATCCGATCCTTGCGATCTGAAAGTGAATCTCGGTTTTTTCCCCGGCCCGTCCGGAAATGAAGGGGCAATCTCAAATATTCACGAGAGCAACCTGAGAGTTGGGTCTCTGTTTCGAGCTGCGTTCGAAAATATGAGCGACAATTACTCGGCGTGCGCGGATCGTATTTGGCCGGACCGCTCGTGGGACAACGTCGTATTTTCCGGCGGCCTTGCCCGCAAGAATGCACTGCTGCGAACGGTCATCCAAGAAAGGTTGCGCACGCAATACCGTCTTTGCCCACTTGAAGAGGACGCCTTGCTCGGATTGATGGCATTGGCCTTGGTTTTTAGCGGGAGGGTCGCATCCGTGGAACAGGCGATGCAACACCTACGCTCACACTATTCTGATCCCGGGGAAACGCCGACCAAAATTCAATAACAGTTTTGAGGAGAACCATCTTTGTCCTGGACTAAAGAAAAGTCGCTTGGCCTGATTCGAAAACTTGGCGTGATTCCGGTCGTCCGGGTCTCGTCCTATGAGCACGCCATGTGCGCCGTTAAGGGAATCATGGAAGGAGGCATTAACATCGTCGAAATCACCCTCACGGTGCCCGACGCCTTTTCCATCATAGGGGAGCTGACGAGCAGCTTCGGAGAAGAACTATTGGTTGGAGCCGGCACCGTGCTCGATGCCGAAAGCTGCGAGCGAGCGGTGAGAGCCGGTGCAGAATTTATTGTGAGTCCGGTTTTCGGCGCGGAGGTAGTTGGTGTGGCACGACAGCACAAGAAAGCATGTATGCCGGGAGCCCTGACGCCCACCGAAATCCTCTCGGCTTGGAAAGGTGGCGCTGATTTGGTCAAAATATTTCCCTGCAACGCGGTGGGCGGCGCCTCTTATATCCGCGCCTTGAAAGGTCCGTTTCCGGATATCGAGTTAGTCATCACCGGAGGGGTTACGATGGAGAGCGCACCGCAATTTCTGGCCGCCGGAGCAAGTGCCGTGGGCGTGGGTGAAAGCGTCATATTGCCGACGGCGCTGGCAAATAACGATGCCGCCACTATAGGCGCCACGGCCAGGAAATTTGTAGAAGCGATTCGCCCAAGCCTCTCCAAATTAAGAGAGATGCCGGCTGGTCCCGTTGCTTAGTTTTTCGTGCCAGGGGCCGATGGCGGCACGACCTGCGGGGACAGCTTTTTTAGCTCTTCCGAAGCCAATCGTCTGACGGGATCGGGGCCGAGCTCAGCCGCGTGCCGGAAGTTTTCTTGCGCCTCGTTGCTGGCGCCGCTTGACCTCAGAGCCAGGCCGAGCCTCAAGAACTGAATTCCCTTGGGCTGCGACGCGAGGTTGATTGCTACCTTGAATTCGTGGATTGCCGCATCGTTTTGCTTCCGCTCCAACGCCACAATGCCCAGCGCACCGTGCGCTTCGGACTCCATCTCATTCTTCTGCTCGGTCCACTGCTGCACCGAAACCTTACGAGAGATCCGCTGCGATTCGATCTGACCTATCGCATGACGAGCATCCTTTTCCGCCTGGGAAAGAAGTTCCTCCCGATCCGGCCTGCCAGCCGCCCTGCTGGCCATGGCCGGAGCCAGGGTGAGCAACGTGTTCGCATCATCGGGATTCGCGAGAAGGGCCGCCCTGCCAGCCGCCAACATGCCATCAAAATTGTTCAATTGTTCGAACGCACGCATCTCGTATTGATATGCCGCCGATAACAGCTCCGACTGGGGAAACTGCGAAATAAAGCTTTCCGCTTTTTCGACAATCGAGTGCGCCTCCGGCGCGGTAACAATTTCCAGATATTTGTCGAACTCCTCCTCTGATTTCGCCTGCGCAGTCTTCCCAGGATCTACAAAAGCATACGATTGGGCTTCTCCGGCTGCCCTAAGGATGAGCAGTGAAAGAATCAAAAGGATCGTTCCCCGCGATGCCCTAATCGCTGTCATACAGTTTTTTCGTCTGCTCGAAGACCGCCAACTCGCCTTTCGCTCGCGGGTCGCCAGCTTCCCTGTACAGCTTGTAAAGAGAATAGTGTGTTTTCGAGTCATTCGGATTTTCGCCAGATGCGGTCTGCGCTTCTCTTATGGCATCCGGCAGATTTCCCAGCCGTTCGAAAATCTCCGCTAAAAGGAGATGGTTGGAAGCCTCGTCCGGCTGCATCTCTGCAGCCTTTTTTGCCAGTTCCAATGCGCGCTGCGGATTGTCATCGAGCGTGAGGCGCGCCATGCCTTGATAAGGCCAGCCGAAGTGCGCGCCGCTCAGTTCGAGTAAATGAATGGCTGCGCTGTATTGACCGCGCGCATCGTTCAGCTTTCCCATCTGCTCCAGGCAATTCCCGGCCTGGTAAGCGCTTTTCCAATCGTCGGGTGCAAGATGAATTGCTTTCTCAAACAATTCCAGTGCGCCGCTCGCGTCCGATCGGATCGTCCAACGGTAAAGGCCCAAGTAGTAGTCCGGCTTCGAATCGGCGGGATTGGAAACGGCAGCCTTTTTCATCTGCTGCTCGAAAAGAACGAACTGATTCAGGCCGTAATAGGCCAGACCCAAGTCTTCGTGTAATGCAGCGGTGTTCAGCCCTAGCCGTTCAGCGGCGCGAAAAGCTTGAACCGCGGCAACCGGCTGGTGAAGTTCGAGATGAGATGTACCCAGCCAATACAGCACCAGAGGATTGTCTGGATCTTTGCGATGCAAAGCGTCGGTGAGCGCCACAACGTCTTGCCACTTCTTCGCGCGAACAAGTTTATCGATTTCCGGATAAGAACCGGCGGGAGCGATTACTTGCAGCGCGTTCGGGTCCGAATGTGATGACTGTGCGAGTGCCGCGCCGATGCCCAACAGCACCAAGAGAAAGAAAGCGGTGATTCTGATCAGTAGAAATGGATGCGGCAGCAACTTTCGTGCTTCGATTTCCCCACTCACCCCATTCTCATCCCTGGCGAACATCGTTGTGAGGTGCACAAATAATCGTTGCATCCGGACAACCGCGCCTCAATGCAAACCGCTTGCGGGCTGCCGCAACCGCTCTATTTTAACAGGCGTGATTTCCCTCGGCATATCGTCGCTATGGCATTTTCATCGTTCCAGCTGTTTGTACGTCAGGACGGCTGCGCCCAGCTTTTGCGGTAGAGAAACCGTAAGTCCGGTTTGCATGAGGTCGCGGCCAGTGAGCGTCTGCACTCCAGGTGCGTCGATGTTCCTGATCTCATAGTGTGCATCGGGATCCAGACCGTGGAGTTCAAGCTGCTCCGAATTGATTGCGCTGTTTGCGCGCCGAAAAGCCTGCACCAGCCCCTGGCCGATATCGGGACGATTGAACTGCCAGGCCATCCAGGCATGATCGGAAGGGTCGTAGGGCGTCAGCGGATAATAATCGCCAAAGTAGTTATCCGCCACGCTGCGCCATTGGCTCACCCCCTGCCTCATCCAGTTGTAATCGAGATCGTTGCGCCGGACATCCCATCCGAGATTTACTTGAGGCCCCCAGGCGCTACGAAAGACATAATTATCACGAGATGCGTTGGGAGACCCGAAATATGGAATCCAAAACGACATACCGTAGGTAATGTTCTGCTGGCCTGCCGGCTCGTAGGAATAATCACTGCGGTGCATGGGCACCGCTCGGCGCAAGGTCTCCACGTCATCCCGGCGTCCCCCGGAAGCGCACGTGTCAATAAGGATTTGAGGCTGCCTCTCTCTCAGCTCGTCGAGGTATTGTAGAAATCCGCTCACATACTTGTTTTCGGTGATGCCTTGACGATCGGGAGCGTCATTCTCTCGCCAGAACGGAAGCGGAGCTATATTGAAATCAATCCGGTAGACGTCGATGCCATTCTGCTGAATGAACTTATCCAGATAATCGACGATCCATTGCACGACCTCCGGGTTACCGAGATTCAGCAATCGCTGACCCTGCTGTTCTTCCACGGAGCTTTTCAGAAGCCATTCCGGATGTTTCTCCCACAGCCAACTTCCGCGAGTAACCCGCTCGAGCTCGAACCAAAGAATGGTCTTGATCCCCATGGAGTGCGCTTTCTCGGAGATGGGAAGAAATCCATTGGGAAAGCGTTTCGGATCGATCTCCCAGGTGCCGGTGTTCGGCCAGGTTCCATTACTCACATACCATCCGGCGTCCATCCACCAATAGTCGAGTTTGATCTTCTCTTCGTGATAACGATTCAGGAACAACATTTGACTCGCTTCATCGGCACGGGACATTTCCTGGTACCACAGCGCGCTGGAGGCCGCCAGCTTGGGGCTCAAGGGATCTCCACCTGGATGCGGAAGATTATGGGCCAACATCCATTTTCGCCATAGGTTTTGACCGTGGATCCAGTCTCCATTCCAAAACATGAGCACGGTCAGGGGAGAACGCACTTTCTCACCCGGCAGCAACTTGAAATGGGTTAGCTCCTGGCCGGCCCGCACTCGCAATCCGCGATCGTCGTCACGGCTAAAGTCGGCCGCCCACTGCCCCGGCCAGCCCAGAGCCGCGATTACGCCGCTGTTCGATTGGTCGAGATTGAAATAGCACATCGCATTGTCGGTGGGACGGCCTCCGGAAGTCGCAATGTGCTTTTCCATTTTTGGCAAGAGCGTAGTTTCGAAAGGTTCGAAATCGGTAGGACCAGCCGGACTTCCGCGAAAATGATGGAGCAGAAATTCGCCTTCGCTTCTGCGCTGAAACCAGGTATCCAGCGACTCGATATTCTCCAGTATGGGAGTGTCAGCGGAGCTTGTATTTTCGAAATATAAGGTCCACTCAACCACCGGAAAGTCGTGATACTCCACTGCGACCCAACGCATGACCAGACCGGTTGCCGCATCATGAAACGTGGTGGTGTATTCGGTCCGCTGCGGATCGAGTTCGCGCACGCTTCGCTGTGGATGCCACGCCGGCAGCAGTTCCGCCGAAGTCTTGCCACCATAAGTAAATGAGAACGGCGGCGCTGTGGTGAATGCACCCGGAGGGGATCCGAGCGGAAGGTCTCCAAGCCAGAGCGTGGAGCCGTCAGCTAAAGTTACACGAGCATCGGCCCATACCGCCTCCGGACAGAAATCCTGTTGCGGATCGTCGCCATTCTGCAGGGTGAACTCCGTCGCGCCATCGAGTTCAGCCTTGATAGGAATTCCGGGAGTGGCGACTTTAACCGTAACCGCCGGAAATATTACTTTGTCTCCCGATCGGACCTGAAACTCCTGAGTGGTGCTGGTATAAGAGCAACCCGCGAAGCTACCATCGAGACCTACAACCGCCTCAAAAGTTTTCGCCGGTGACGTAAGGTGAACCGTGACACCGCGCGCGCGATCCAAATAAAGCCCGCGGCCGTAGCTCGTGTTGAAGATGCGAAGCGGCCGGCCGTCGCGGCTGTTCCGCTGCACCGAACCTTTTGTTCCCACCATAACTAGGTAATTTTCGGCGGGGGGCGGTTCGATTGTCCGCTGCAATTTCGCCGCTATCCAACGCTTAGCTTCGGCCTGCTCACTGTGATTCGTAGTGGCGGAGAATCCCGAGGAACATAAGCAGAGCTGCAGGGCGACTAAGCAAGAGAAGCCAACGATTCGATTGTGGAACATTCCAACTCCCTGGGTTATTTCGCGTTCGATGCGCGCTTGTACGTCAGCAGGACGGAGTCCGGCGCACGCTTCAGCTGAACGTCAATTCCCACCTCCATCAGTTCCCTTCCCGATAGATCTCGCGTACCCGAATCATCGAGATTTTCCACGGTATACTCGCTGGCTGCATCCAGGCCCTGGAGCTTGATTTGCGCCGTTTCGTAAGGGCTGTGCGAGCGACGGAATACTTCTACAAAGCCTTCGCCAACTTCCGGGCGGTCAAATTGCATGGCTGCCCAGACTTCGTTTGACAGGCTGTAAGAAGTCAGAGGATAGAAATCGCCGTAATAATTTCTGGAAACGGTGCGCCACTGCTTGACCAGCGCTCGCATCTCTGCAATGTCCGCGTCCTTGCGGCGAAGATCCCAGCTGGTAATAATTCCCGGAGTCATCTGACTGCGAAAAACGTAAGGGTCTACTCCGCTGGTGCCTGTGCCAAAGAAGGGAATCCACTGAGCCATACCCAGAGTCTGCATCTGCTGGCTGATCGGCTCGGTTGGCTCGAGAAGATAATCGCTGCGCGTGAGAGGGACTGCCCGGCGCAGGGATTCCACATCGTTGCGGCGCCCGCCACTGGCGCAGGAATCGATCAACATGCCGGGATGGCGCCGGCGCAACTCGTCCCAGTAGGCAAGATAGCCGGTGACATAGCGAATTTCCGTAATGCCCTGCCGATCTGGGGCGTCATTTGCGCGCCAGAAATTCAGCGGGTCCATGTTGAAATCCTGGCGGTAAAGATCGATGCCCTGCTCGGTAATCAACTTGTCGATGTGGTTGGTCATCCACTCCAGGGCTTGGGGGTTGCCAAAATCAAACAACCTCCATGACTTTTCGTAAAGCTGGTCGCCTGGGTCGGATGGCGCCTTCAGAAGCCACTCGGGATGATGGTCGTACAACCAGCTGTCCGGAGTGACGCGTTCCGGCTCAAACCATACGATGATTTTAATGCCCTGCGCGTGCGCATTGTCGCTCACTTCGCGCAGTCCGTTGGGAAAGCGTTTTGGGTCTACCTCCCAGGTCCCGGTGTTCGTCCAGCTTCCATTGTTTGGATACCAACCAGCATCCATCCAAAAATAGTCGGGCTTCAGGTCGTCGGCGACATAGAGATCTATAAACATGTTTTCGTCGCGTGCGGTAGCTTCGGTCATCTCCACATATTCGCGCGAAGTATTTCCCGCCCATTGCGGAGGCGGCAGATGGCCGCCGGGGTGCGGCATGTTGTGCGCCATCATCCAGCGTCGCCAAAGGTTCTGCGATCGCCTCCATTCGCCCTTCCAGAACATCAGGACGATCCGCGGGCTGCGTACTTCTTCGCCCGGCAGAAGCTTGAAGTGTGTCAACTCCTGCCCCATGCGAACCTGGACGCCGTTCTCCCCGTCGCGACGGAATTCTCCCGACCACTGGCCGGGCCAGCCCACGACGACAATGACTCCCTCATTCGCCCAGGCCAGATTGAAATAGGGAAGATCCTTGTTAGACGGACGGCCACCCTTAGCACTTAACGCATAGCTGGAGTTTTTCTCTAACGGAGTTTCATAAGGCTCGTAGTCATTGGGCGTGGCGGGAGCTCCCTTGTTGTGGTGCAAAACAAATTCTGCGTCGCCGTTTCTTTGCAGGCGCATGTCCAGCGCCTGAATGTCTTCCAAAATCGGAGTATCCGACTTCCCCGTGTTTTTGAAGTAGAGAGTCCACTCCACAGTCGGGAAATCATGGTATTGGGTACCAACCATGCGAACTTCCAGACCGGTTTTGGGGTCCGTATAAACGTTGGTGTATTCCGTCGTCTGCGGGTCTACCTCCCGGGAACTGCGCTGCGTCCTCCAGCGCTGCAACAACTCCGAAGACTTTATGCCGCCATACACGAAGGAAAATGGCACGCTGGCGTTATAGCTCTCGGGCATCGGTCCGATTGGCAGATCGTCGAGGCTGAGCTCGCGTCCGTCGCCAAGGGTTACGGTCGCGTTTCCAAAGTCAACCTGGTCCCACTGCGTTCCGCCTCCCTGTCCGCTAACTTGCAAGACGAAATCTGTAGTGCCGCCCAAGTCTGCTTCCACCATTACAGCCGGCATGCCTTCCCGCATCATCGGGGTCTTGAAACGTTCCTTGCCACTCGCCACCACAGCTACCATCACGTTTCCGCGGCCCAGGCTCGAGTAGTACGTGATGTCGTTGCTGTCGACTCCGACCCAGGCCCGAAATTTCTTCGCTGGCGCCGGCAGATGGACCGTAATTGTTCCCACGGAGGGACAATGAATACCTCGCTGGAAGAACTTGCCGGCAATCTGGAGTTGGTGATGCTCGCGCACGTTCTTCTCCAGCGACCCCGACTTCAGCGTGGGCAGAAGGTATCCCAGATCGGGTGCGGGCTCGACTTTGGCGTCGAACTTGGCCGAAACCCAGCGCTTCGCTTCGGCAGTCTCATCCGGAGTTTGCCGGACTGCGGCGACGCAGGGGCTTACCAAAAGAATTGCGGCCAGCAGCGGAATCACGGCGATTGATTTCACGTTTTTCAACACTGAAGTCTGAACAACCTTAAAACTTGATTGCCTGAATCCGGCAACCACAAGGTCAAACCAAGGCTCCCTCAGGTCGCTTTCCAAGAACAATATCGCGCGCAGCTTCGGCCGCTTTCGTCTGCAACAGTTCCACGGCGCGGGTCGAGACCGAGGCGGCATGGCTTGTCAGTATGACGTTCGGAAGCGAGCGCAAGGGACTCTCTGGAGGCAAGGGTTCTTTTTCGTACACGTCGAGGCCTGCGCCAATAATTTTGCCTGCTTTGAGTGCGTCGATCAAATCGGTTTCCTTTATCAATGGGCCGCGGGCGGTATTGATCAAAATCACGCCCCTTTTCATTTTTCCGATCGACTCCGCATTGATCATGTGATGCGTTGCCGGCAGCAGCGGACAATGCAATGACACAATATCCGCTCGCGTCAGGAGATCATCGAGAGCAACCCGTTCAACTCCGAGATCCGTAAAGCTCTTATCGCCAGCCACGGGATCGTATGCAATCTGTTTGAAGCGAAAGGGCCTGGCCTTTTCGCTGACTTTCTTGGCAATCGATCCAAAGCCGATCAGCCCGAATGTAAGATCGGAGAATGCCGTGAGTGGCAGGAAGGGTCCGATGCCCCAGCCCCCGTGAGCGATCTGATTGTGGTCTTGCGGAATCCTGCGCGCCAGCGAGATCAGCATGGCAAGCGTGTGATCCGAAACTTCCTCCTGGCAATAGTTAGGCACGTTCGAAACCATGCGTCCGAGTTCCTTCGCACCCTTAAGATCGATATTGTCGACGCCAATCCCATAGCGAACCACTCCACGCACGGTGGGCAGCGCCTGCAAAACCCGGCGGGTAACAGGCGCCCATTGCACGATCAGCACATCCGCGTTCGAGCACCGTTGAATCACTTCATCTTCCGTTTTGCACGGTGGTCGAACCTCCTGCAATGTGATCCCCGCATCTTCCAACACCTTCGTTTCAAGCTTGACCGAAGGAAATACGTGATCCGTGATAAGAACCGTCGGCAAATGCATCTCCTGAATATCTGTAGTCGACCACCGAATTATGTTTGCTGGCGGGCCGCAGTCGGGCGCACAGAATAATCCGAAATTCTTTACACACTTTTTGCCGAGATATTGTCAAGCAAGTTCGGTACCTTGAACTCATTGATTGGAGTTCTCTGTATTGAACATTAAATTCGCCGCAAGATCCCTTCTTGTTGAAGACGGCAAAATGGCTGTGCTAAGTCTGGTAGGAGTTTTTTGAGTGCGAGATGCTTACCGGGGTGGCCGTTCGCAAGCTAAGCGATGAACATTCTAATTACAGGAGGAACGGGCAATCTAGGCTCGCGCCTCATCATTCCGCTCGTGCAACGCGGAGACCGAGTCACAGCACTCGACGTTCGCGCAACGCCGCACGTGCAGACTCCAGAGTTCGCGAAGGTGAACACGATAATCGGAGATCTGGCTGACCGCCAATTCGTCATCGACGCCGTTCGCTCGGGTTGCATTGACAGCGTGTTTCACCTAGGCGCCGTTCTCTCGTCCGCCGCAGAGGACAATCCCTACGAAGCGTGGCAAGCCAACATGACCGGAATGGCAAATGTGCTCGATGCCGCGCGGATTGGGGGCGTCAAGAAGCTTGTGTTTTCCAGCACAATTGCCACGTACGGCATGGCAGTGGAGTCACCGTTGCTCGACGACTCCCCGCAATGGCCTATCAGCCTCTACGGCGTCACCAAAGTGGCGGGTGAGCGTCTCGGGGTGTATTACCATCGCCAGTTTGGTCTGGACTTCCGCGGCGTACGGCTGCCGGCAGTCATCGCCCCGCACGGCGCCGGCGGCGGCGCGAGCGCCTACTGCTCCGCAGTGTTCGAACAAAGTGTCTGCCGCGGACAATATCAATTCTTTGTCCGTCCCGGCACCCGCGCTCCCATGCTTTACATCGCCGACGCGGTGGGCGCCCTGTTGGACCTGCACGACGCGCCTTCCGATCAACTGAGCAGGCGCGTCTACAACATCGCCGGCCTTTGTCCGTCGGCAGAGGAATTGGCAGGCGCAATTCGGCGGCGGCTTCCGACGGTACAAATCACTTACGATCCGGACCCACTGCGAACCTCGATCGTGGAAAGCTGGCCGCAAGCAATCGACGATTCCGCCGCGCGCCAGGACTGGAAATGGAAATCGACGTGGGATCTCGATCGAATCGCTGACGAAGTCATCGAGGTGCTTAAGCATGAGCTTGCGCGTCAGTGATGCCTATGCACAGATCCTCGAAAAAGCCCGCTGGAGCCACTCCCACGGACGAAACATATCCCACATCCATGCCACGGATGTCGAGCAGGCCAGACTTTTTAGTTACGGCTTTCGAACGCAAACGATTGGGGCTTTTCATGCCACTCGGGTTCGCCTGGAAGCGCGAGCGCAAGAACCGATCCCCACTGGAGCGCAAACCTGCCTGCGACAAGCGTCGTACCTCTTGGACGAACTCGAGGCGAAGGCCGTCGATCCCATCTGTTGCGATCATCGGGCGCTAGTGTCAACTCTGCACTTTTATGATCAGAAAATTGCCGAACTGGATGAATTGCTAATGGACGTTTGCGCCCATGACGCGCATCCCCAGGTTCAGACTATTCATAATCTCTTTCTTCGGAATATGGAGCGGGTTACAGCCGGCAATGGAATTTATATTGCTCAGGATCTTCAGTTACCCGAACAGGGAGCTTTCATCGTTCCGGATTTAGACATCTCCATTGCTCCGCTCATCTATGGCGACTACCACTCGTGGAATGCGGCGTTTCTGGCCGGCGACAAGCCCGGTGTCGCGGTTCACCGCCACAGGTCGGGCGCTGAGATTCACCTGGGATATTCGCCGCTAAAAGGTTCCACCATTCTTGGTGACCGTTTCGCGGAAGTGGAAGAAAGTTACGTCATGCCGATCCCTCCGATGACAGACCATGGCTTCTGGAATACATCTGGCGAAGATCACGTTCTGCCCTTCGTCTTCGGCTCTCTCAAAGCTGGGGGATGGGGCGTGTTCTTCGATGTCGAAGCCCGTCCCACAGATCCGCACAACAGGAAGTCAGCGCCGCTGGAGTCGGAACAGATGAATTGCTCTGTGCCGTTGGAGCGGGCGATCCAAAGAATGAAAAGCGGCAGCGGCTTCGCACGGGAGGTTGTGGTGCCCGCCGGTCGCGCCGGCTCAAGGGAAATTGGCGGTCTTGAACTGGCTGTCACAGGCGGACAAGATCCGATAGAAATTCACTCCCATCATTACCGGATTATTTCTGTACAGTCGGGACGGGCCCGCATTCAAATCGGCGACGCGCAGGCGGAAGTCGGCGAGCATGATCACTTCGGCATTCCTGCGGGGATGGATTGCTTCCTGACCCCGCGGAGCGCCGAGCCTTTCGTATTTCTGGATGCCGCAATTTTGCCGCTCGCGAAAGCGGAGACATCTCAGGCTGACATGTTCATTGGGTCACATTTCGCGTGAACCTATAAAGGTTGAGGAGACCAACTCCATGGATACGCTGGGCGGCGCTGTGATCGTTGTGCTGGCGGGATTGATACAAGGCAGCGGCGCATGGCCAATGAAATTGATGCGCAAATTCAAATTTGAGCATTGGTGGTTTGTCTCCATGCTGGTGGGACTCGTCCTCGCCCCGTGGGCGATTACTCTTATTTTGTGCCCTCATGCCTGGGAGGCCTATCGATCGATCGAGCCTGCGACTTTGATCAAGGCTAACGTTTGCGCGCTGGCGTGGGGAGTCGCAAATATTCTCTGCGGATTGTGCTTCGTTCGCATCGGCATCGCCCTCACCGGCGGTATCCTTACCGGGCTCGGGGTTTCCGTGGGTGTAACGCTACCCATGATCGTAAAGGGCTCCGGCCTGTTCAGCGAAGCTCCGAACTTGAACTCTGCCGCCGGAAGAGCGGTGCTGGTGGGAGTGGGCGTCATGCTGCTGGGAGTGGTTGTTGCCGCTGTCGCCGGTTTTGGCCGCGACCGGGCGCTCCAGCACATTTCAAAACAAGATCGAGAACAAAACGCCAACGCGCAACAGACGGCGAGTGAAGCTGAGAGCCAGGGACACCTCGGCAGCTTTTTGGGCGGGTTGATTATGGTGATCGTGGCAGGAGCGCTGTCTGCCGGCATCAGCTTCGCCTTCGTCTACAGTCAAGGTCCCATCGTTTCTGCGATGAGATCCCGTGGGTCCGGCGAGATTCCGGCGAACTTTGCCGTGTGGGCCATCGGCCTGCTGGGCGGCGCCTTGATTAATGTCACTTATCCCGCCTACCTGATGACCAAACATTCTTCATGGAACGTTCTGCTTACATCGTGGAGAGAGCTTGGCTTCGCGGTCTTCATCGGATTCAATTTTATTCTTGGCGTAGCGCTGATGGGCAAGGGCATGCTTTTGTTGGGACCTCTCGGAGCCTCGGTTGGATTCGGCGTGCAACAAGCCACACAAATGCTGGGCAGCCAGGGCGTGGGATTTGCCAGCGGCGAATGGCGCGGCATCGTGGGCAAGCCTCGCAATCAGATGTACCTGGCGATAGCCATTCTGATCGCAGCCGCATTGGTGATGGCTTACGGCAATACTCTAACAAAGTCGTAGAACGCCGGCGGGAGAACCTCTATGAGCTCTGTGTCTATCGCAGCATTGGACGAATCGCTAACCTCCCAGCAATTTCTTGCCGACCCCTATCCCATATTGCGTGCCCTGCGCGAGCAGGATCCAATCCATTGGAGTGACGCTATCGGAGGATGGGTCCTGACCCGCTACGACGACATCATAGCCACATTCAAAGACACAACTCATTACTCGAATGAGGGGCGGCTGGCGAGAGCGGTCGAACATTTGTCGCCGGAATCGCGCGCGCAGTTAAAAACATTTGAAGAGCATTACCGCACCAAGGGCCTGCTTCATTCCGACCCTCCCGATCACACCCGATTGCGGGCACTGGTAACGAAAGCCTTCACTCCGCGGGTTGTGGACGCCATGCAGCCGCGCATTCGGGCCATCGCGAATGAGTTGCTGGACGTTGTTCAGCCTCGCGGACAAATGGAGGCGATACGGGATCTGGCCGTGACTCTGCCGATCACCGTATTGGCGGAGATCATGGGTATGCCCGACTCCGACAAAATGATTTTTAAGGAGTGGGCCGACGCCCTGCTGGCGTTTCAGGGAGTGAACAATCCCAGCGAAGACATCCTGCAACTTGCCCAGCAAACACTGATCGAAATCCGTGCGTATCTGACGGACATGGTTCGCGAGAGAAGGCGTCACTCCGGGAACGATCTGGTCAGCCAACTCGTGGCTGCCGAATCGGAGGGCGACAAATTATCGGAGTCGGAATTAATCAATACCTGCATTACCTTGCTGGTTGCCGGTCATGAAACCAGCACATCGCTTATCGGCAACGGCCTGTACACGCTGCTGCATCACCGGGATCAGTTGCAGCTTTTGCAAAACGACAGCTCTTTGCTGCCGTCGGCCGTCGAGGAAATTCTGCGTTATGAAAGCCCCGTCTCGCGGCAGCCAAGACTGATGAAGGCAGATACCGTTCTCGATGGCACGAAGATTGGGCAAGGCGAGATGGTTTTCCAAATGCTGAATGCCGCCAATCGCGATCCAGCCTACTTTTCAGAACCCGACAAGTTCGACATCCGCCGGCAGAAAAACCGTCATATTGCTTTCGGGCTTGGAATCCATTTCTGTGTCGGTGCGCCACTTGCGCGCGCCGAAGCCAACATCGTCTTTCAACTGATCCTGCAGCGATTTCCAAATATCCATCTGCTCGATGCCGCGCCCGACTGGGATGTTCACAAACGCAATTCGCGGATATTGCGATCCCTCAATATTGCCTTCTAGAGCGCCGCTTTCCTAGCCGGCGGGAATGGGCGGGCCGAATGAAGTTTGGCCGGCGGTGTAGTACAGCTCGAATTCTGTAATCGTAAAAGGCTTTCCTTTCGGCAGATATAGCCGCACGTAACGGGCGCGAAATTCGGGGACGTCGCGAACGATCCTGACCATCGGGATTCCGTAATAATGATCAAGTTTCGCCGGACGATCAGCTGCGGCGTCCACATCCTCCCATACGAACCCGTCATCGCTTTTTTGCAGCCCGAAGGTGGTCAGCCGATAGGCCGCATTGGCCGCCTGTGAAGCTACGATGTATCGGTCGATCCGATGAGTCCGGTCGAGATCGACTTGCAGCCAATCGTCGCCGGATGCGATCTTGTCGTCGTCATGCACGGTAAAGCCAGTGTTTAGGTTTCCGTCCACCGCGTCAAAAGGACGATAGCTCGAAACCAGAAACTTCGATCGGGCGTATTTATGAAGTGCGAGGTTACGGGAGCTCGGCGAGTTGGGCTGCCACACCTCCGGCACACTCCGCGTGTAAGTAATAACTGGATCCCACCGTATTTTTTTAGGGACCTTTCCAGTCGGATCTTTTCGCGCTACCCGGAAGGAAACCGCATCGCCCTGAATGACGGTCATCTTCAAATCATGGGCGAGAGTCCCTGCCCGTGCGGGTGCTGCTTGCGGCCAGACTTGATTCGCATTCAACAGAACGCTCGCCAAAAAGTTTTCGTCTTCGCCGCCAACTTCTCCCTCTACCTGGATTTCGCCACCATGCGGGGCCATCCACCTTCGGACGCAAGCATGTTCGCCGGGAATCTGATAGTCGTGGCCGATTTCAACATTCCCGCTGCCGGACCAGTACATCTTCGGATGAGCGTCATCCGGAGTGAAGGCGAGATCGGTAAATTCAGAACCATTCCACTCTTGATAGTGCCAGTTGTTTTTCCCCATGAGGCTGCTGAATCCCGCGGACGCTTTGTAGCTTTCGGCCGCGTACTCGAATGCAATATGGCTGATTGACGATCCTGTAGCCATCAGATGTTTCTTGCCCAGCACGACAACTCGGATGTTGTGTTTATTCCCCGCGGAGAGTCTGGTTTTTACATACATAAACTGGTCCCAACTGGTGCTCTGCGGGCTGTAGCAATCGACAGTCTTGCGCAACGCGCCATCGATATAAATGTCCGCTTTGCCGCTCTGAGGGGAGTGAAGCGCGCGCCAATAGATCGCCGATCCCTCAAAGCTGAATTCGACGCTGCTGTTGGCAGTGGAACTCTCTTTAGTCTGCCCGGCAAACGAATCGGGAGCGTTGCGATCGCTCCAGTCCCCGGAATACTTCACATGTGGGCTGCGGCTGCCGATGATTTTTGTGGCGCGCCCAAGCACGGGGTCGGAAGACTCGGGATGGGGCTCGAACAGATAACGATGTTGCAAATCGGGCGTGCGCGTCGATCCGGAAGACAATTTTATGTCGAGCCGCTGGAAATCGTTCGCTCCAAAATAAGCGTAATAGCGAAAGGCATCGTCGCAGGTTGTCGCAATGTCAGTGCCATCCACATTGATCAAATTCAGGAACCCAAACATGGCCTGGGGACAATACCCCCAAACCCAATCCTGTTTAGCCAGATCGCTGCATGCACCGATATAAACACCATCGATGTTGGTGCGATTGGGAGGATCCTGATTGCCAAGGAACATGCAGATGTACTTATCGAGAGACTTACTGTAAGTGATGCCCCATAAATGGCTGGGGGCGACACTTGAAGATTTGCCGCCCAAGGCCGGCTCCTGCCAACTCCCGTTATAGAAGTTTGTCCATCGGCCGGGCGCCATCTTGTCCCGAATAAGGCATCGTGCGGCCCGGGAATTCCATCGCGTGCTGCGAGTTGCCCAAGGCGCCCAGGCTTCATCCGGGAAAATATAAAAATAGCCGCTGCGCTGGTCCACGTAGAAACCAAAATCGGCTAGCCCGATGCCGTAGTCCGAGCCGGAGAATTTAAAGAAGTCGTGCGGATAGTAGTATGTCTCCGACGTAATAATGTCTCCTTCGTAACGCCAGCTCCTGCCTTTGTCGAGGCTTGTCGCCAAAGCAATTTTGCGTGAGAAAGGATAAGTGCGGCGAATACCATCGTGTTCAATGTGCATGGGCGCGTACAATTTTCGCTCGGCATCGTCGTACCACATCCCTCCGAGGAACCAGCAGGACGTCATGCCATCCGGATAGGTTCCATCTTCGGCGCGCACCATGTGATCGATGTCCGGTCCCTTATAACGGGCTACAGTACCCAGATTGATGATCCACTGGCTGCGGAATTCCCACAGCTCGTCCTCCATTCTTACGAAGACCTGACAATTATCTGGATTGAGCTGATGAGAGAAATCGAGCCCAGCCGGCCGCGGCTCAGGCGATGGAGTCGCGACATATGAAAACGGCAGGACCACGTCGCCTGCGGCATATTCATATCCGCCTTCGTCTTCTTTGAGTATCGGTCCGCGACCTTGAACCTGGCCGATAGGCAATGCCAGCGCGGCTGCCCCAAGGCCGGCCGTCCACAGAAAGTCGCGCCGGGAGAAGTCGCCCGACTGAGGATCATTGCGTCGAGGATCACAGGATCGAGGATTGTTAGACTCAGGATTATTACGTTGAACGTTATCGCTGGATTCGCCGCGGCGCATGTAAGGATTCTCACTCCTTCTAGGACGCCGGCGCAGGGGATGTCAACGAATTTCAATGTATTGAAAGAATTATATTCAGCGAATTTATATCCGTTTGCGTTGATGAGATTTGACCGTTGTCGTATAACCACACGGGGGTCATCTTGAAGCGAATCGAAATTCTGCTGTTTGTCGTGATTGCGCTCGTGCTCTGTGCGGCCGGAGCCTCGGCGCAGACGCGCTGGAGCGAGCAAAAAGCAAATTCCTGGTACGCGCAGCAACCCTGGCTTGTGGGCAGCAATTACATTCCAAAGTCGGCAATCAACCAATTGGAGATGTGGCAGGAGTCCACCTTCGATCCCGCTGAGATTGACAAAGAGCTGGGATGGGCACAAGCCGTGGGCATGAACACCATGCGCGTTTTTCTGCATGACTTGCTGTGGCAACAGGACGCAGTTGGATTCCAAAAGCGGATCAATATTTTTTTGACAATTGCGTCGCGCCATCATATTCGGCCACTCTTTGTGATCTTCGACTCCTGCTGGGACCCGCTGCCTCATTTAGGGCCACAGCATCCTCCGATCCCCGGAGTTCACAACTCGGGCTGGGTGCAGAGCCCCGGAGCTTTGGCGCTTGCCGACCCCCATCAATATCCGAGGCTGAAAGAATATGTGCAGGGAATTATCGGTGCGTTTGCCAATGACCAGCGCATTCTTGGCTGGGATCTATGGAACGAGCCGGGAGCCGACAACGCTCGGAGTTATGCCGCCGAAGAACTCAAGAATAAAGAGGAACTGGTGGCGAACCTCTTGCCGCAAGTGTTCCAATGGGCGCGAGAAGTGAATCCGAAACAGCCGCTCACCAGCGGAGTGTGGCATGTCGATCCCTCAGAACCGCCAGGAAACCTGCAGCAGATTCAATTGCGCGAGTCCGACATTATCACCTTTCACAATTACAGTTGGCCGGAAAACTTCAAGCGAGAAGTGGAGTGGTTGAAGAAAGAAAATCGCCCCGTGATTTGCACCGAATTCATGGCGCGGCCGGTCGGCAGCACATTCGACACTGTGTTGCCGATTGCAAAACAGGAACGCGTGGGCGCAATCACCTGGGGATTTGTAGCAGGCAAGACACAGACGTATCTTCCCTGGGAGTCCTGGGAGCATCCTTACATCCTGAGTGAACCTCCGGTATGGTTTCATGAGGTTCTACGCTCCGACGGCACGCCCTATCGCCAAGCTGAAGTAGATTTAATTCGCCGCCTGACAAAGAATCAATAGCTCGGGGCGGTTTCAATCTATTGAACACTTCCCTCTTACCTGCTCCTGCGGTGATATAAGTTTGGCGATCCCGAATCCAACTCCGTGAAGATCACCAAAGTCGAAACCTATTCGGTCGGCGCCGGCTGGAAAAACTGGCTGTTCGTGAAGGTCCACACTGACGACGACCTTTACGGAATCAGCGAAGCCACTATCAATGGCTTCATCGCGACCACCAAGGCCGCCGTTCACGAACTTTCTCATCTCTTCATCGGCAAAGATCCCCGTCAGGTGAACGCTGTCGCCAACGCAATCATCAGCACAATGGCCGACGTTGGCCATATTCACCGCATGGTAATGGCGGCAATCGAGGTGGCTTGCTGGGACATCCTGGGCAAGAGCCTTGGCGTGCCCATCTGGCAACTCCTCGGAGGCAAGCATCGAGATTCCATTCTGGCCTACGCCAACGGCTGGTATCGCACCGAGCGCACGCCAGAGAATTTCGTGGACGTCGCAAAAACGGTTGTCGGTAAAGGGTTCAAGGCGCTGAAACTCGATCCATTCGGAACCGCGAAATCTTTTTGCGGCAACGCAGATCTGAACTTATCGTTCGACATCCTGCGAGCGCTGCGCCAGGAATTCGGAGCCGACCTCAAAATCTTAATCGACGTCCACAGCCGCTTCGCTCCAAGCGAGTCACTTCGTATTGCCAACAAGTTGGCGGAACTCGACATTTTCTGGTGGGAGGAGCCCACGACCATCGAGCGCATCGAATTGACCAATGAAATCGCTCTCCGGTGTCCGATACCGGTGGCGACAGGGGAGCAATTCGACAAAGTAGGCGACTTTGAGACCCTGGCGAGAGGGAAATATATCAGCATTTACCAACCGGAACCCATGTCCCTGGGCGGCATCACGAACACGATTGCGGTGGCGAATATCGCGCATGCGAATGGCGCGTGGATTGCGCCTCACCAAAGCGGCGGTCCAGTTGCTACGGCGGTGTGCCTGCAACTGGCGGCGATCATCCCCAATTTTCTTATCCAGGAACATTTCGATCCGTTCAACGAACCCTGGACCCAGAATCTGGTCACGTGGGTTCCCGGATTGGACGACCGCACCGGCCATCTCATGATTCCTACCGCGCCAGGTCTCGGCTTGGATTTGAATATGGACGTAGTTCAGGAACATCCCTACGATCCTAGCGCTTACTTTGATACTTCCAAATCTGGTTGGGAAAAGCGATTAGGAGCCAGACAGCACGCAAGCGATTACAGACACTAAGACTTCAGGAGCACTCCATGAGTTTGATCTCACGTCGTGATGCCGGCAAAATTCTTCTCGCAGCTTCCACAGGATTGGCTGTGGGAGTGCAAAACGCATTGGGCGCTCTCGCCGCCGAACCCGCCGCTTCACGACCGGGAGCTCAGGGGAGCAATCCCAAATCAGCTGCGAGTCGAAAGCCCGCTGCGGCCACCGCCACAAGAGAAAACAATGCTTCCGAGCCGGCCTGGTCTGACGTGCTTCTCACCGACGGCCCCGAACCGATCGTCAGTTATCGCACGGGTTGGGTGGTTTATGAAGAGTCCCTGTCCAAAGGACAGTTCGTAGGACGCGGCTGGAATGGCGCGGGGTACATCAATTTCTACGATGGCCGCCTCGACCCGGATGAATATCCTGTGCCGCAAGCATTCCGTCTGGAAATCGATGGGCAGTCGTTGGTTACCGATTGGAAATGGGGCGGGCTGAATAAACTGCCGTCGGTGAATGGCAATTCACAAACCAAGATTACGCTCGAGCACGCTGTTCGCCCGGTCACAGTTAAAGTCTGCACCAAACTGGATGGTACTGCCGTAATCACGCGCTGGCTTGAGATCACGAACCGCGGTAACCAACCCGCAGCACTGGCTCGGGTTTGCCCATGGAGCGGCGTGCTGCGCAAGACCGACCGGTGGCGCTCGCATCTGGAAGGCACTTCCCTTCCCCTCTACTCGCTCGGTTATTTCGAGAGCTCCCGCTGGGGAGAGGAAGGGGATTTTCATTGGCACGACATGCCTGAGGCAGGTTATTCCATCGACGGCAGATATCGGAGGGGCAGATACCGTCATCCGATGTTCATGCTGCGCAACAACGCCATGGGAGAATTATTTATTGGGCAGTTGGCCTGGACCGGCGGGTATAGTTTTGATTTTGATCTTGACGGCGAGATCGGTGAGCGGCCGGGCGAGAGTGCCGCGGCTCTCACATTCAGCGCTGGTCCCGATGCGCCATCTCCGTTGCGCGTGATCGCTCCCGGAGAGACAGTGACAACGCCTCAGGTGCATTTGGGGCTGGTATTTGGAGACCTGGATGCTGCCGTCCAGGCTATGCATACGCACCTGCGGCGAAGCGTCTTCAGGAAAGAAGCGCGCGGCAGAGCAGCCTGGGTCGAGTCGGGAATCGGCCCCGAACTCGAGATTACTCCCGAGCAGGTGAATCATGCTATCGACGTCGCTGCCCAGGGTGGTGCGGAAGTCTTCTTTATTGACGCGAGTTGGTACGCAGCGCCGCTCAGTAATTGGTGGAAAACGGTCGGCGACTGGAATGTCGATCCCCGCCGTTTTCCCGCCGGATTGAAGCCTTTTCGCGATAAGGTTCTTGCGGCTGGAATGCTGTGGGGCCTGTGGATGGATGCCGAGAGGATTGGCGAGGACAGCGCCGTAGCCAGGCAGCATCCCGATTGGATGGCTATGAATTACGACGGCGAGAGAAAAATCGGCGGCCTGCTCGATCTCACCAATCCTGAAGCAGCCAAATGGATGGAGGGGCAAATCGTTCGCGTCATCCAAGAGCAGCAGTTGGATTTCTTCCGCCTCGATTACAACACCGATCCCGGACGCGGCATTAAAACCTCCCGGGACGGCTTCGTCGAAAACGGCTATTGGCGCTACTACGACACCTTGTATGCAATCTATGACCGTCTACGCACCCGTTTTCCTGACGTGATTTTTGAAAACTGCGCCGGCGGCGGCGGACGCACCGATATTGGCATGGTGAGCAGATTTGGACATACCGATGTAACCGATTGGCAAATTGCTCCGCGGTCTTTCACCATCACAAACGGCATGACCATGGCGCTGCCTCCGGAGTACGTGGACAGACTTTTGGGCGGCCAGGACGGACAAACAGCGGCGGACTTTGATTTTCAGGCGCGCCAGCTTCTTTTCCTTCAGCCGAAGTTCGGATTTCTGTATCCCGCGGGCGCGTCGCCAAATCCCGTATTCATGCAACGTCTCAAACATTGGATCGATCTGTACAAAACTTTTGTGCGCCCCTTTATCGATACGAGCCTGATTTACCACCATACGCCTGAGATTTCGGGACTTGATCCGCATGGCTGGGGCGTTCTGGAACTGGTTTCCGAGGACCGGACGCGAGCGATATGCGGTTTGTTCCAACTCTCGGCGCCTACCCGGCCCGAGTATGAACTGAGACTGCGTGGACTTGACGCTTCGCGCCGCTATCGTGTGACCTTCGATAACACCGGCCAGAGTACCGTCGTGGATGGCTTCCTATTGGTAGAACAGGGGATCACGGTTAGGCTCGAGGGCGCGTTGACCTCGGAACTGCTGGTCTTTGAGGCAGTGTAGAGAGAATCCGCTAACGCTGCTGCCGCTTTTGGTCGGATACTCGGAGCCGAACTCGATGCTTTGTATCGAGTCCACTTCATCGAAGAGCCATTCGACTCATTATTAAAGCCCACTGACACCGATCTTTCCGACACCAGCCACTTCTGCATCTCTTCGTGATTGACCAGACCGGCTCGCCGGAACGTGAGCCGCCCGCGCCAGAAGACAGCGAAGTTCTATCGATAGCGTGATTCACCGTCCATGATCAGTTCTTCTTTCCGCCGCTCCTCTCAACGCAGTCCAGTACGGTCCTTGGACGGAAGTACTTTCACCTTCTGGAAGAATGCGACTTGCGCTTTCGTCGACGAGTCTCGGCGAGGTGCCAGTGGCGACCCGGGCTCCAACTCTGTAAAGATCACGAGGCTACAGGAACCGCCTGATCGAACTTCACGCAACCTCAAGCTCCTCCGATCCCGGTTAGGCAAGAACCCCCGCCGGACGGTGATCCGAGCCCGGAATCGTCTTCGCCGGATTCGAGTCGTTAAAGCTGAAATGTGATCCGAGGACCGAACCAGCATCTTCGTGACGAAGACGTCCGGACCACAATGCAGATCTATGCGCACTCCGACCGAAGGTGGAAGCTCGATACCCAGGGCAACTCCCATCTCCTAACAGGGACCGTTCAATGATCGAGCTTGGGCCGGAAAAAACGCGTGAAAATTTCGAGACCTTTGAAATGTGGTGGCCAGGGACGGAGTTGAACCGCCGACGCCAGCCTTTTCAGAGTGTGTATAACTAGTGTTTTTAAGAACTTACAAGGACACGTGGGACTGCCAAGTACTTGTAAGTAGCTGCAAGACACGTTGAGTGCGGACTGGAACTGCGGACCAGTAATCGGCATCCCGCGTATGAATAACAACTCTAGCAGGAGTGATTGACAGTTCAGTTTCTTTCGCAGGAAAACGGATCCATCTCTTCCTTCCGATTCCACTCTGGGCAGTTCCGTTCGGATCAAATTCGAAAATATTTTCGACATATTTTTCCTCCCGCAGGTTCCTTTTATACATAGAGGGGAAATCTCGCGCCAACAATGGCACCGCCTCGTTAAAGAGGCGGGCAGTTGAGTGCGGCCAGCGCTCTGTTCCCTTGGATTCCCTAAACGTACCTAAAAGCGCTTCTAGGTGCTTTAGGCACTTTAAGCACTTGTTGAGAAGTTTGTTCGAAGTCAAAAAGAAAAAAGATTCTTTGAAGGGAAGCAACAAATGCGTCTTGTACGGTTTTTATACGAATATGTTCTCGTCCGCCCATGACGCGAAGACTAACACCAGCCGAGTAGTGAATGGACTTGAAATCTGTCGAACGAAGTCGGACACCAGAGCCGACTTTCCGACGACGCCCTGATTTCAGCCCGGTCTCGACTCTCGCTGCAGGGGGGTTTATGAGCGAGATACACGAAGCAACGCCAGTCAGCCAGCTTTTCCCTCATTTCGAGAGATTCCTCAATTCGCGCGAAGCCGCAGCATTGCTGCAAATCCATCCGAAGACACTCCAACGTCTCGCCCGCAGGGGCGAGATACGCGCTATGCGGGTCGGAAAATTGTGGCGCTTCCGCGCATCTGATCTCCACGCGTGGGTGGATTTGCGGTTAAGATTAGCCAACTCCATACCGCCCTAACCGTGGAGAAGCGTGGGACTCGAATCCCCGCGTAAACGTAGTCTCAATAAAATAGAAAGCAACGGACGGCGTTTTACACGATCTTAGTACATAGAAAGCAGTGGCAACGACAGGTGAACGGCAGGTGCTTGCCACATTCGGCTGGGACGCCGATCAGCGTCCCATTGCTTCAGTCACTTGCTTGTCCAGATTCTCACAGCAGGTTTCAAACCGGAGTTTGCCTTCAGCATTCACTGGGCGCGGCGTTTCGTTGTGCTCGGCACACCGCATGCTGAGAATGGATTGAATCTTGTCCTTGACGGCTGCTGTTGCCTCCCGTTTGAAGTTCGGGTTTAAGCTGATTTTCACTTGATCGCTCATCGTCGCGTCCATCCGTCTTCCTTCGAGTTAGCCCTCGTTGACAATCTGTCCGACAGGTTGAGGAACTTCTATATTGACAGCAATTTTCAGGCTCTCGGTTGTCGGGTAGGCTTTGAGCAATTTTTCGTATGCAGCCTTGACCGCTTTTGCATATTCAGCCTTGAGCTTGATGTGGCCGCTCTGACCGAGAATCTCAACAGAGCCGTCCGGCCAAATGTTGATTTGCGAATCAATCACCTCAGTGATCACTTCAAAAGCGGCCAACGGTTATCACTTCAAAACCGGCCAACGGGATTGGCCGTGCGGGACTGAGAATGTTCTACCCTGCCGCCTCCTGTGGTGGCAAGTCGGTTTTGGTGCGCCAGCTCCGAGGGCCGCACTTGAGCACGTGACCGTGGTGCAGTAAACGGTCGAGCATGGCGCTGACGGCGGCCGCGTCTCCCAGCAGTTTGCCCCAATCTTCTACCGGCCGGTTCGAGGTTAGCATCGTGCTGGCCCGCTCGTAGCGGCGCATGATGATCTCCAGCAGTTCTTCGGCGGCGGTGAGCGGCAGCTTGCGCATGCCGAGATCGTCAACGATGAGCAAGGGCACGGTCACCAGGAACCCCATGTGCTCTTTGCGGGTGCCGTCGAGCGTGGCTTCGGCGAGATCATCGAGCAAGGCGTGGGTCTCGCGATAGAGCACGCGGTATCCCTGTTGGATGGCGGCTTGGCCGATGGCTTGTGCCAGGTGACTTTTGCCGGTGCCGGGTGGGCCGAGAAACAGGGCATCTTCGTGGCGCGCGATGAACGCGCCAGCGGACAGGTCGAAGACCAAACTGCGATTCATCTTCTTGTTGAAGGCGAAGTCGAAGTTATCGAGGGTCTTCTGGGAGTCGCGGAACTGGGCCTGCTTTTTCCGCCGCTCCAGCAGGCGCTCGCCCCGCAGGGCGAGTTCGTCAGAGACCAGACAGGAGAGCAGGTCGATGGGGGTGAGCGGTTCGGCCTGGGCTTGGCGCAGACGGGCCTCTAACGCAGCGGCCATTCCACCCAGGCGAAGTTGTTTGAGCGCACGATCGAGTTCGATCAGATTCATTCTTCTATCTCCTTGGTTTTGTAGTTGATGAAGTCGCGGTACTGGACTAACTCGCGGATCAGGGGATCGACCTGCTGCAAACTGAGCGGCGCTTGCGGGCAGCGCTCCAGATAGCGGCGGACGAAGCGGTATTCCTGCACACCCATGTCGAGCGCGGCGGCGCAGGCCTCATCGACCGCTGCCGTGCCGTACTTCTTGGCCAGGGAGAGAACGCCCAGGATGCGGCGCACTCCGACTTCGCCTTGCTGGCGGTGGATGGCGTCGCAGAGCGCACCGATGTGCGACCCAGCACGACCGGCTCGCCACAGCAGTTGGGAAGTGCGCAGTGGTGTTCGCTTGGGGTGATCCTCTTCTTTAATGCGATACCAGCCGCGCTTCTGGCGCACATGTTCGCGCAGCAGTTGCCCGGTCTTGGGATCGAGCAGGCGGACATACAACTCATCCCATTGCACGCGCAGCAGGCGCCCGATCCAGCCCGGCGGTGCGCCGTAGTAAGCGGCTTCGACCTCGACGCAGCCATCCAGATGCACGATGCGCTCGCCGTACCGGTAATAGCGAAAGGGCTCCAGCGGCAGCGGCAACAACGTGGGCTTCTCTTCGGCAAACATGGCGGCCACTTGCCGTTTGGTGGTGCCGTGGATGCGGGTGTCGGCCCAGCGTTGCTCCCAGTGATCGAGATGAGCTTGGGCTTCTTCCAGACTCTCGAAGCGCAAGCCTTTCAGCGGTGTCTTCTGCGCATGACCGACGCCGGATTCGACTTTGCCTTTGCGGTCGGGATCTTGAATCCGACAGGGCATGGCCACCGCGCCGTAGTGCGCCAGCACGTCGCGATAAAGAGGATTGAGAGTGGGATCGTAAATGTCGGGAACGAGCACGCCCTCGCGCAGATTGTCGAGCACGACGATGCGGGTAGCGCCACCCAGCCGGCGAAAGGCTCGTTCGTGCAGCTCGGCCCAGATGCGCGAACTGGAGCGGAACGTCAGCAGACGAACCGACTTGCGGCTGCAGCCCAGCGTCATCACGAACAGCCGGGTGCGCCGGTACTTGCGGCTCTCGGGATCGCGCACCATCGGTCCGGTGCCGTAATCGACTTGCGCCTCCTGGCCAGCCGCGGTAACGATGACGACATGGGCTTCTGGGGTTTGGGTGCCGCGCCGCCTGCGCACGAAGCGTTGCACGCTTTGGTAGCTGCTGGCGAAGCCGTACTCGGAAACTAAGTCCTGCCAGATGGCCATGGCATTCCGTCCGCGGCTGATCCCCAAGTCGATGGCCTCCCGGTATGGCTCGCAGGCGCTGGGGCCGGAGACCACGGCAGAGTCGGTGATCACCTCGTTCTCGTTGGCCGGTTTTGAAGTTGTTTTTGATCTTCCCTTATTGGAAGGGTTTTCGGGATTGGGGTTGGGGTTGGGGTTGCAGGCATCGGGAATCACCGGAATGGCCGGTTTCGCCGCACCGGAGTCGGTGATCACTTCGTTGGCCGGTTTTGGTTCGCACCGCCCCCAGCCACTGGGCGGACGCACCGCAATCCCGGCCGCTTTCAGATATGCGCTGGCGGTTTCGCGACGGATCCTGGTCGCTTGCTGGATGCGCCGCAGCGACCAGCCCAGCCGTCCCAGAGCTAAAACCTGTTGTTTCTTCTCTTCGTTCAAGACATTGGCCATGCCCACGGAGCCTACAAGCCTCCGCAGGATTCAATGTCCCGGACGCTACTCTCGTTGGCCGGTTTTCAGGTGATAATCACTGGCCGGTTTTGGGTGATCGCTGAGGCAATCATGTCGATTTGCAAAAACATATCCCTCCCTGCTACGAAGCCGATGCTGCTCGTCCCTGTGGCTTAGTGACGAAAGCCTCATTCGGAGCCAATCCAGCCTGATGTTCTGCGATATGTACCAAGCGTGCCAAGTGTTTTTCGATGGCGAAGAGTCTGCACACAGCGAAGAGAGCTACCAATCCCAAAACAAGAGCCAAAAGCAGGACGATACGAACTGACGCGTCAGGCATCTCGTCTCCTCATATACGGTAGCTATTTGCCATCCTTCAACGCTTGGTTGACCTTCTCGGTCACATCCGTTCCGGGCACGAGCTTGGGGTGAAAATTCCCCTTCGTGCATACGCCAAGCCAACGATCAACTCCGCCAGTACCACGGTTTTGCTGATCCCAGGACCCAAAGAATCCGCCTTCGTCAAGCCATCGTCCCTTACTGGTATAGACGACGCGGGAAACCGTTTGGCCGCCCATCCCGTTCTGGCCGCCAATCTCCAAGCAAACGTCATTTTTCTCCGTAACGTAGGCGGTGTGAACCTGCATACTTCCAGGGTTCTTCAGCTTAGTTTGATAGTCTTTCGCGGCACGGAGCGCCGACGCAGTATTTGGGTCCAACGGCGCGTTGTCCTTGTCCTTCAACTGCTGATAAATTTCCGGGGTACATTTTTCGGCGGGGATATAGTGCTTAGCGCAGGTCTTGTACTGTATTTCCAGAGTGTTCGCGTCCTGAGTTTGTGATGCAGGCGCGGCGTCCTGAGCAACAGCAGTTAGGCCGACAGCAAGCATGAAAAGAACAGCCTCGATCTGACGCATACTGACCCTCCATCGCCAACAATCTTCGCAGGATCAGTAATCGAGGGAAAGTAACCTAGGTAATCCTTCACTTTAGGAAGCAGTGAAGCTGATTTTCTCTCCCGACTCCGCCATCCTCTTCAGGTCTTTGAGGTTCCCCACAAGGATTCGGTTCTCATCATCACGAAAGAAAAAGTTGGCTCCGTCGCTACCGGCGAAGGTGCCGGCATAGTTCTGACCGGAGGTCGTCGTTGCCAGATAGACATCGTTCCACTTGAACTGACCTCTCTCCAGATGCGCGATCACTTTTGTCAGCGATTGAATCCGCTCTGTGTCCGTGATTTCGTCGAATAAACGCTCCATCATCGCGACATCTCCGTTCGCCGACAGGATGCTGGCCTGGATGAGGCGCTCTTTGCTGACAACCTCAAAATGCAGTTTGAATCCCAAGCTGTCGGCCAATTGACGTACGAATTGCCGCTGCGCTCGGCCATTGCCCTCTCTAAACGGATGGATTCGATTTATCTCGGAAAACAGACCAGCAACCCTGCGAGCAAACTCTCTTCGTGGCAAGCCTTCGAGAAAATGCTCGTTGGCCAGCTCGTCGAATACGTGTTTCAATTCTTGTTCGATCGAATCGGGAGGCGTGAACCTGATGATTCTTCCGCCCCGAACATCCTCAGCTTTGGCTAGCGGGATCGTCCGGAATTGCCCAGCCCATGCGTAAACGTCACGAAAAAGATACGAATGGATCGCTTTGAGATGTTCGGAATCGAAGTTCCCCTTCAGGGGATTGAGCTGCAATAGGATTGAGCGGACCGACACCGAGTTAGACTCCGCCCGGTCAAGCGATTCTTGATCGGTCAGGCCGAACTTGTTTAGAAGAATCCCCGATTGCGGATCGAGGTAGGGATCGCTCATCGAGCGAGGATAGCATTCACCAACTGTTCTTCGGTCAGTTCACCTTGGACAAACCGCTCAAACAGGAGTCGCGCGTCGAGGGTGGGAGCGAGCCCCTCCAAGCGGAGGTCCGCGACAGCGTTTTCCACCGCTTCGCGACGGTGAAGACTCTCGGAAACCGCAATTGACCTAGGTGCTGCTGCGGTTGACATGGTTTAAGTATACCACGCATATCAAGCCGCCTCGACCTTCCGGTTGCGCTATCCAATGGTCGTAACCAGCTTATTATCAATCATTTAACGGCTCCGCACAATCCTACGCTTCACGAGGATTTTCGGCGTCCGCGCCGGGCCCTGGATCAGGACGAGATCCGGCGGTTGCGGTCTGAGGGGGCAAGGCTTCGCCAAATTGCCGACAAACTCGGCATCGGATATGGGACGGTACGCCTCCGGCTGCGCAACCCTTAGGTCGGACCTCAGTAAAGCTGGCTTACGTTTTTTGGGGAAGCAGTTCTCGCTTGCGAGATCGGACTCTGCGGCATTTGTTACCGGGTAGAAAAGCTTTTCTCTTGGGTCAGCGCCAATGATGATTGCACAGCTCTCCGCAACTTCGGAGTTGGCGGCAACGTGCTTTACTCCTTGCCAAGCCTCTTCTTCTCGGCCTTGATCATTCTCTCCAATTCTTCGAAATCCTCAGAGCTGGAGAAGGGCAGAACATACCCGGCGCGGATGAGCGCATCGCGCTCCTCCTTGCTGTAGTACTCCTCTTTTTTATCAGCGGACCTTTTCCTAGCATTTTTCGGACCTTTCTGGGGCATGGATTTCCTCCTCTGCGGTTCCGAGCATATTTGGGTCAACTCTTAAGTGCTACAGGAAACGATTCGTGCAAAGCGTCCCAGAAAGGGCCTTCGCCATCTACAGCGCGACAATCCTCGTCAGTGAACCAGATCGAGGAAATTTGTAATTCCATCAGGAGTTGACGATATAGCTTGTCTGGCGCCCCGATCGTTAACACGGCGATGTCAGTTGCTGCAGGCCGGGGAACGAATCGGCGATAGTCGAGCAGCTGTCCAATCGCGATGCGGATTGCGGCTTTCTCTGCGTCCGGCTTCAATTCGAGAAGCAAGTTGCGGCCAGTTGCCTCGTAGCATTCGACAAGCAGATCCCAGCGGCAATCAGGGTTTTTCCCTTGCGTTAATTTGAATCCATTCAAGATTCTCTTCAGCCCTTCCATCATTTTGTTATGCCGCTGGCGGTAGCGAATCGTGCCCGCTTGACGGAGGTACTCGCGTTCGCTCGTGTCGAAGTCTGGTAATGCTGAGCCGAAACTGGGTGCAACGACCTTGACCGCGACAGGGGTGTTGAGCTTGAGGGCAATTTCCTTAATCTGGTCCGCCAACACATCGAGCATGAAAGCGTCGGCGACGCCGAACCTCCCGATTAAGCCCGTCATGCCTTGTACTTGCTCCTTCAGGTTGCGTCCGGCCAATCCCAACTTACGAAGCAAAGCTTGTACTCCCTTTCTCCCATTTATGAGCGGAAACCGGCGGTGCGGGTCAAGGAATGCAACCAACGGTGTTAGGACGTCCCCCGCACTTTTGTGCCTAGCTCCTGATGGGGTAGGTACCTTGGGCAGAGTATCGATTTTGGCGGCCAGTGCCAATCTGCTCCGGTCGTTCACCTGTAGACGTGCCGCCTCACGAATTATTCGGCGCAATTTGGTTGCGTGGCGCTTGCACCAACCTTTCGATGAATTCCGATACGCCTTGTACAAGTCAATGTTGCCAGTGGTCTTTGCAGCGGCGTCTGCGACCCTTCTCGGCAGCGACATGCCATCCAGAACCTCTTGGAGTTTGGCATGTCTTGAAGGCTTCTGCACTGAGTTGTTTTGCGGAAACAAGTGACAAAGAGCGGGAACCTTGAGTATCCTCCAGTGACCATGATCAGCGGAGCGTGTGCACCAAGTAAGCCGCAAGAGATGCCAGATATCGTCGCTCGATAGTAGCTCTCCTCTCCTGCCCGAGACCACGGCTCGCAATAACGCAGCCGTATTAGTCTCGCTCTGATACCACCTCTCCTTGTCCCCTTTCAGAAGTTTGGCAACATTATGCGTTGACACCATCAACCCCCCGTTGGGCAGCCGTTTTAGGCCATTCCTCCGCTCACAGTGGTGCGCCTTTCAATTTGCCTCCTGATGTAAGCGACATCTGCATCAAGCCCCAAGTCCCGAAGCGCTTCCGTCTCGTATCGTGGCAATCTCCCAAGATGGTCAAAGTAAGCCGTCAATTTCTTTGCCACTTCTGGGAGGCGTCCAAGCCTTGCGAGACAAGGCAGCAAGTTCTCGAACGCCAGCTTTCCTGTGCCATTCCGCTTCCGACCAAGGCTACCATAGCTCAGAAGGCGTAGTACGACACGTGTTGGGTAGGATCCACAGCCTGCTTGAGTTTCTGTCGGCACAAATGTTCGAAGCGCGACCTAAAAACCCACCGCGAATTCACTGCCTGCACCCCGCAAATTTCAAGCGATTACGTGAAAGGAGTTGCGCGAGCGGAAAAATAACAGATTTCAGCTCGCTCGATCTAGCAAAGTGGCTCAGATAGGCCGGGTCGAGGAACGGCTCAAGACGTAATGATCCACCGCGTCGCCGAATATCCCGAGCGATCAGGGCATCGAGTCGCCATGTAATTGCGAGCAAAATAGGATAAACAAATCCAATCTACACACTTGACACATTGGTCACACCATGCATAAAATGCCTTATCGGAGGCTGACTTGCCTGCACAAAAAACCCAAAAAGTACGTGCTGTAAATTACGTGACTGTCCGGGCTCTTATGGCACGGATCAACCGAAAGTTCAAAAACGGGGAACCCACCACAAAGGTCTCCAGAATATACACTCGTACCTCAGTAGCCACGGGGAAGAACCGGGACAGCGTTACCAGACGAGCTGAATTCGCGATCCGTTTAGATAGGAATGACCCAGAACCTTGGGGCGCTACTGGGGAACCCGGCATCGTCACAGGCTTCACCGTGAAAGATTTCGAGAAGTATGCGCGGGACCTCGGCATCCTGCGACATTACGAGGTGCTCAACATCGGACGGCACGACGCATGAACCCGATTACAATTACCAGAACCACAGCAAGATGGGAAACAGACCTAGCCCGCAGCACACGCAGGCGTGATATCCATCACCGACGCCGCACTGCACAACCCTTTGAACTTCCGTCGGCAGATCATTGACAGCCAGCTTTGCATAGGAACACAATTCTCCTGTTCTTGACTGCCGCGAAATTCCCGCCCCCATCGGTAGCCGAGACAGGCTTTTTCTGCCTAATACATTCATATGCGACGGAAGGACCCTATGAAGCGTAGCTGCTTCGCCTGCCTGTCTCTTGTGTTTTCCACCACATTTTTGTTGTCCCAGTCGAATCCTGTTCCTCAAATCTATCGGACGTCCCCGAGCGTCGTGTCTCCAATCGGTGCGTCTCATAGGGCACTTAAAGCGTCAAGCACCTCCCCGGCTTTGGTGTTAGACTTCGCGCCCGCCGCGACCTACGGGTCGGGCGGGTCGAGTGCTGAATCGGTCGCGGTAGCGGATGTGAACGGTGACGGCAAGCCCGACATCGTCGCGGCGAACCTGTGTTCCGCCCTTCTCTGCTCTACCCCCGGCAATGGCACGGTGGGTGTGCTGTTGGGCAATGGCGACGGAACCTTCCAGACAGCCGTGACCTACGACTCGGGCAGCCCCGGAGCAACGTCGGTCGCGGTGGCAGATGTGAACGGGGACGGCAAGCCCGACATCGTGGTGGCAAATAGCTGCGAGACCTGTATCAACGGGACAGTGAGCGTTCTGCTCGGCAACGGCGACGGAACCTTCCAGACAGCCATGACCTACGGCTCGGGCGGGAGTAATGCCTATTCGGTTGCGGTAGCGGATGTGAACGGTGACGGCAAGCCCGACATCGTGGTGGCGAACTGGTGCCCCTTCAGCGGATGTGAGAGCGGCACAGTGAGCGTGCTGCTAGGCAACGGCGACGGAACCTTCCAAATAGCAGTGACGTACGGCACGGGCGGGACGTACGCCCATTCGGTCGCGGTAGCGGATGTGAACGGAGATGGCAAGCTCGACATAGTGGCGGTGAACTATGGCAACAACGATGTAGGTGCCCTATTGGGCAACGGCGATGGAACTTTCCAAGCAGCAGTGACCTACGGCTCGGGCGGGTCTGGTCCCTATTCGGTTGCGGTGGCAGATGTGAACGGGGACAGCAAGCCCGACATCGTGGTGGCGAACCATGGCAGCAGCAATGTAGGTGTTCTATTGGGCAACGGCGATGGCACCTTCCAAACAGTAATGACCTTTGGCGCGGGGTCGGGTGCTCAATCGGTTGCGGTGGCTGATGTGAACGGAGATGGCAAGTCCGACATCGTGGCGGCGAACTACAATAGCCCCGGCACGGTTGGCGTCCTGCTAGGCAACGGCGACGGAACTTTCCAAGCAGCGGTGACCTACGGCTCGGGCGCGTCTTATCCCGATTCCGTAGCGGTAGCGGATGTGAACAGGGACGGCAAGCCTGACATCGTAATGGCGAACGTAGGGGGCAGCAATGGCGGCATTGTAGGTGTGCTCATCAATACGAGCAAAGTGGCGACGACAATAGCGGTGGTCTCTTCGCCCAATCCGAACAGCTTCGGACAAGCCGTGACTCTCACCGCGACCGTGACGACGAGCGGCTCCAAGACGCCGACGGGAACAGTGACATTTAACGATGGCTCGACGGCGCTCGGCACGAGCACGCTAAACGGCTCGAGGGTCGCAAGCTACACAACATCGAGCTTGACTGTGGGACAGCATTCGATCACCGCCCTTTACGGCGGAGACGCGAACAACGCCGGGAGTAAGTCGGCAGTTTTGACTCAGACTGTCAACACCGCCACAACGACGACCGCGTTGGCATCCAGCGCGAATCCTGCAACGTCGGGTTCGTCGGTGACTTTCACCGCGACGGTGACCGCTCAGTACGGCGGAACTCTGACGGGGACGGTTACGTTCATGGACGGAGCGACCGCGCTGGGCACGGGCACGCTGAGTGGCTCCGGCATTGCGACGTACACAACGTCGAGCTTGGCTGTAGGGCAGCACTCGATGACTGCGGTCTATGGCGGGGACGCGAACAACGCTGGGAGCACTTCCTCGGTAGTGACGCAGACAGTGATCGCGGGTGACTTCTCGTTCACACCTAGCCCGATGAGTGCGACGGTAACCGCTGGGCAATCGGGGACGTTCACACTAACGGTAACGCCGCAAGGCTCGTTTCCCAGCCTGATTACCTTTTCGTGCAGCGGGCTGCCCGCCCTTGCGAGCTGCACCTTCAAACCTGCCTCGGTCACCCCGAATTCCAGCACAGCGATTAGCAACCTGACCATCACTACTACGGCACAGACCGCGTCCCTAAAGTCCCCGTTTGGTCGTCGGTCGAGTCCGCTGTACGCGACGTGGCTGGTGCTGCCAGCCATGCTGCTGGGCACGGCGGGGATCGCTGCGCCTAAGCGCAGAAAGTTGCTGGGCTATTGCCTCGCATTCTTGTTGGCAGGCGGCTGTTTGTTGCAGGGGGCTTGCGGTAGCGGGAGCAACGGCAGTGGTAGTGGAGGAAGTGGCACACCGGCTGGCACGTACACCGTCACGGTTACTGGCGCGGCGGGTTCCACCCAGCATACAACGACGGTGACGCTGACCGTCCGGTGAGTGCACGGCTTACCTCGTCAGCGCCGCAATTTTTCGTCTTTTCGCTGTACGATTCCGGCCTAAAATTGGGGGCGAACGTAAGCGTACGGTTGAGGCCGTCTAGACATCCTCATAATTAAGAGTCATTCTCGCGAAGTGGACACTTCGGATAGGTGTCCACTTGGAGCGGAGATGGACACCTCCCGGCAAGTTGCAACTGTCATAGCGGATAAGAGTGAGTCATTAGTTGCGGCCCCGCGGCAGCGGCGGAGTATCGCGGAGAAGCGGGCGATTGTCGAAGAGACGTTGGTGGAGGGCGCGTCGGTGGCGCGGGTAGCGCGAGCGCATGGCGTCAACGCGAACCAGGTATTTGGGTGGCGTCGGCTGTACGTAGCAGGAAGACTTGGGGAGCGCAAGCCGGCCATGAAGTTGCTGCCGGTTCGGGTGAGCGAGAGTTTGCCGGCGCCTCTGCCGGTAGCGTGGGTCCGCCGACTTCCCGAAACCACAGCCGGGCATGATTCACATCGAACTGCGGCAGGCGCAGGTGCGGATCGAAGGCAGCGCCGATCCGGCGTTGGTGCGCGTGTTGTTGGAGTGCCTACGGGGATGATCGGGCCGCCGACGAACACGCGAGTTTGGATTGCCGCGGGAGTGACGGACTTGCGGCGCGGGTTTACGGGGCTCAGTGCGCTGGTGGAAAGCAAACTGGAGCAGAAGCCGTTCTCGGGGCACGTGTTTGTGTTTCGCGGGCGGAGAGGCGATCTGATCAAGGTTCTGTGGTACGACGGCGACGGGTTGTGTTTGTTCGCGAAGCGATTGGAGCGCGGGCGCTTCGTTTGGCCGCAAGCTGCGAGCGGCACGGTTTCGTTGACGCGGGCGCAGTTATCGATGCTGCTGGAGGGTATCGACTGGCGGCGGCCGGAGCGGACGTGGGAGCCGCAGCTGTCGGTGTAACCCAGAGAGATTCTTTGCACAACTTTTTTTGCGCGCACGGGGATGAAAACGTGCGCGTTCATGCGATACTCCGCGCATGTCAGCGGTGGCGCTCCCTGATCTCAACGCTCTTCCCGCACATGCGCTGCGAGCGCTGATCCTGGCACAACATTATCCCCGAGCAACTCCACCAGACATTCTCGCGGGAGCGCGAGATCGAGCATCTGCAGCTGCTGCTGGCCAAGTTGCAGCGTATGCAGTTTGGGCGTAAGTCGGAGAAGCTGGAGCGGCAGATCGAACAGTTGGAGCTGCGGCTGGACGAGTTGGAATCCAAGCGTAGCGAGCAAGAGCCCAACGCGCCAGCACCAGCTCCCGTCACCGCCTCTGCGACTCCTGTAACGAAGCCCACGCGCCGCGCACTGCCCGATCATCTTCCGCGACAAACACGCAGACACGAGCCGAAAGAAACGGTATGCCCGGAATGTCAGGGCGAACTGCGCAAGTTAGGCGAGGATGTCTCCGAGATGCTGGAGTACGTGCCCGCCAGCTTCGTGGTGATACGTCAGGTGCGCCCCAAGCTGAGCTGCACGAAGTGCGATTGCATCGTGCAGGCCGACGCGCCGAGCCGGCCGATCGCGCGCGGCTTGGCCGGGCCGGGGCTGCTGGCGCACGTTCTGGTGAGTAAGTACTGCGATCATCTTCCGCTGTATCGGCAAAGCGACATCTATGCGCGACAGGATGTAGAACTGGAGCGCTCGACCTTGGCCGATTGGGTCGGCGGCAGTGCGCGCCTTCTTCAGCCGTTGGTGGAAGCGCTGCGCCGCTACGTGACCGCCGCCGACAAACTGCACGCCGATGACACGCCGGTGCCGGTGTTGGCTCCGGGCCAGGGCAAGACCAAGACCGGTCGATTGTGGACCTACGTTCGCGATGACCGTCCCGCGGGCGATACCGCACCTCCCGCAGTGTGGTTTGCCTACTCACCGGATCGCAAAGGGGAACATCCCGAGCGCCATCTGGAGAAGTTTCGTGGCACGCTGCAGGCCGATGCCTACGCGGGATTCAATCAGCTCTACGAAAATGGCCGCATCGAGCAAGCCGCGTGTTGGGCACATGTGCGGCGCAAGTTCTACGATCTGGAACAAGCTCACGCTTCCCCGGTGGCGCGGGAAGCGCTGGTGCGTATCGGCGCGCTGTATGGAATCGAAGAACAGATTCGCGGTATGCCGCCGAGCGAACGCCATGCCGTGCGCCAGGCGCAGTCCCAGCCACTGCTCGACTCTCTGCGACAGTGGTTCGAAGCGACGTTGTCGAAGCTCTCGCGCAAGTCTGAGACGACGGTAGCGATTCGATACGCGCTTTCGCGATGGGACGCGCTTACGCGCTATATAAAGGATGGACACATCGAGATCGACAACAACGCCGCCGAACGCTCTTTGAGGGGCGTCGCCCTGGGCCGGAAGAACTACCTGTTTGCCGGATCAGACGCGGGTGGAGAACGTGCCGCTGCGATCTACAGCCTGATCGGTTCGGCCAAGCTCAGCGGTCTCAATCCCGAAGCCTATTTGCGCCAAGTGCTGACCCGCATCGCCGATCATCCCATCAACCGCATCGACGAACTTCTGCCTTGGAACATCAAGTCCACACCTGCGGAAGTGTCCACTTAACCCGTTCGTGGACACTTAGCAAGACGGTTCACTTCGGACGCTTACAGTATCCCTCTCTTTCCAGTAATATCTCCTGTAGTACCTCTCATGACAAATTGTGTTGACCGTTACTGTCGTCCCTTGTACTTTTCATCTAACTTCCCCGAAAATCTAACTACAGTAGGGCCGATGCGCTGTAGTTACGCGTACTGGAGATAACTATGGATCGCATGTGCGGACGGAACTTAGCGCGACATATCCGGGCAACATCAATCCTATCGCTTGCCTGCTTGGGGTTGGCAGGCATACTGGCGGCCCAAGTAACGGTAAACACCGGGTCAGGCAACGGCAACGGTGTGCTGATGACCGAAGGCTCGTCGGCCATCAGTACCGGGAGCGGTCAAGATTCCATTTTCGCGGCACTCGAGCACCCACCGCGTGAAGATCATAAACGACGGTGGCTCCGCTCTGGTATTGGCGACTTGGCCATGCACTACCGTGGGCTGCATCCCGTTTGGGTCTACCGTCGTCAACACGGTTGCCCCGGAGACGAGTCTGACCGGCAATACGTCGGGGACGGCAATGCTCACCGAAAACTCCAGCGGCACACCCGCCTGAGTGTTTTGCCCCGCTTAACACCTCGGCGATCACAAGCATGTCGCTCAACTCTTACAACGCTTCCACGGAGCTCTCGTACAATCAGAGCTGTGGACTCAGCGATTTGGCGCCACGTTCGGCGCCCCTCGTCGCTCTCCGGAAATACGCTGTCGATTGCGGGCTACTCAATTCCTTGGTTTACTGTATCCGGCCCCGTCCCGTCCACCGCCGTTACATTTCGTGGAACGGCAAACAGGGAAACCCTGTGGGGAGCGGTTCTCACTTTTCCGTTGACCACGACGCAAATTACTTATGACGTCGGCACAGCCGACACCAGCGGCACCCACCAATACGGGCTTGGCATCTTGAACAGTTCAGGCAGCGTCGTGGTGCACATCGGCCCTACCGCGGGAAGCACCCTGATGACCTCCGGCTTTCACACTGTGAGCTGGGTGGAAGGATCGACAACCCTACAGCCTGGAAAATACTACCTCGTCATAACTTCCAGCTGTACTGCCACATGCGCTGCGCTTGCCGGCGCTAACACCAACATTATGACCTTCATCAATGCGAGCGTCCAAACGATCACGACCGGCGGTACCGTGCAAAGCGTTTCGCCTCCGGCGGACTCTTACAGCGTAGTGGGGAATGTTCCAGCTTTCGTCGCGCAGTAGCGAAAAGATACTCTCCGATTCGCACCGGGGAAAGCTGAGTGCTACGAGGGAGATTCACTCTGGGTGACGGGATCGACGATTGAGCAATGTCATTCTGATCTTTTGCCTTTGCGCAGCAGCGCTCGCGCAAACCACGTTTCACGGCAGAGCCACCACGCTCGAAGGTGCGGTCACGATCAATCCCGGCAACACCTACACTAAAATCTACGTCTTCAACCCACCGCAGTTCAACGTGCCGCCGGCGACGAACAACACTAATTTCGTAGGCACTGTGATGATGCAGGACGCTATCGACGGAGTCACACTGGCAGTTGCCTGGAACACAGTCGAAACTACAGCTCCACCACTACACCCTGTTCGCCCATTGGCACCGACATCTGTCACAACTGCGCCGCTCCCACCTACTACCACACCTATGATTGGACGACGACGGTGGACGGGACTGGATGCGGCGACACGACTGCCGGAAGCATATCTCAGTGGTTTTGCTTCACGTACACCTCCGGAGCGTATAAGAAGGTCAATATCATTCTCTACGGCATCGGCGATCCCGGGCAGCAACTGATGCCTAATTACGTCACTAGCAGCACGTGGCTTTCTGACACTGGCGCCGCCGCCCAGGATGTGCTGAACACAATTAATTCGCCTTCAGCCCCACCAACCAGTTGCAGCGCAAATTACCCCGGCCAGACCGCGCCGGCTACAAACTGGAGTGGGGATGGACTGAATCCAACCACCGTAACGGTGACCGGGTGGTCGAATCCCCGCTCTCTACAGGCCGGAGACTACATCTGGGTGAAGGGTGGCGTGACTTTTCCAAGCAGCCTGAACATTACCGGCCGTGCGGGCGGCCTTATCACGAGCGTCACGCCGGGCGGCCTCACACCAGGTTTCACGTATCTTGCTACCGGAGTTACCGCCGCTGGCATAACCGGTGCCACTGGCGTGGCTACGGTGTCTGCTCTCGAATCCTGGCCCGTCCCTTACGAAACCCCCTACAGCGCCGCTTGGCTCGCATTCCTGAAAGCGGCCATCTATCACTTTAATCACTTAAATTATACAGGAGGCGGTTACGGCCAAGAAACATCGAGCCAGATCGGTTATATTCGCCCCGGCGTCGCACGGCGGGGTGAGGCCACCCCGCTCTGTACGAGCCAGCTTGCAAACTGGGGCATCTACACGGCGCCGACGACCTGGACGGGCTGGTACCAAACGGTTAACAGCGCGGTGCAGTCTGCCAATCCTCAGATGCAAATCATTTTCGCGATCGACGCTGGCGATCCTCAGTCCCGCAACGCCGCCTATGCCACGGCAGAGGCAGGGATCGCCGTTTCGACCAGCACTGCAGCAGGTGCGTACAACGGCTTCGGCAGTGAAGGGGCTCGAGCAATCAGATACGAGCTATTTTGCACCCTTAAATTGTCCTTCAACAAATCCCCCGAGCACCAGTGAAAATTGGGGATGCATGTTCTCGACTTACTGGGCGGGTGCCACTTCGATCTCCAACCCGCCCTACGGTTCGATTGTTGCGAACCCGACAACCGTTCCCCCTCGAGCTCCAGCAGGCCGATTGCTCCTATCCGTCCAGTTATTCCGGTGGAACAGGCCAGTGTTTTATCACCGGCCCGCCGGGCTTGACGGGTGATCTCCGGACCCTTTACACGTTCGCGGTTACCCAGCACGTTTCCGTCCTGGAGCTGTACTATCAGGATGCTCTGCTCGCCTACGACCCAAATTACTGTGACTGTCAGCGGCACCACATGCACCGCCGCCTCAGGCTACGATTCGTTCGGGAGCGACTTTTCGTCGGACATACAGTATTCTTTTTATAAGGCGGTCGGCCAGAACAGCATTGGCGGCTGCACTGGGCAATGTTATAAAGACGCCCTTAACCAAATCCACGGGTACCACTAGAGGCGAAAGCCTCCCTGTACTAAATCGTAAGCATCGTGTATATTGCTTTCTGCTTGAGCGGTCGCCTTCCCCCGAGACGGTCGAAGTAACCAACAGCGAGGTCTGCCTATGCGCTTTCCTAAGGGTTTCCCGTCCCTCTTCGCGGTCGCATTTCTGCTTACGGCCGTCTTGGCTTGCGGTCAGACGGTCACTGCTCTCTATAGCCTTTCAGGTCAGAACGGCTCCGAATATCCGCAGTACGTCATGCTTGCACAAGGGAGAGATGGGGAGCTCTACGGCACCGCCACTGGTGGCGGCGTGGGCGGTTCCATCTTCAAGGTGAGCCCTTCAAGATTTTTTGAAGAGCTTTATTCTTTTAGCTCTACAAACTCCTGTTGTCCGGGGGAGGGCTTGACGCTTGCGAGCGACGGAAATTTCTACGGCGCTGCTCCGACTGGAGGTAACAGCCAAAACGGTCTTCTATTCAAGATCACGCCAACCGGCGCGTACACGGACGTCTACGACTTCCAGGGAGGTACCGGCGGGGCGATACCCTTCGCGCCTCCAATCGAGGCCTCGGATGGGAATCTCTATGGCATTACCGAAAACATTGGCGGAGCCGGATCGGTGGTGTATCAGTACACATTATCGGGTAATTTCACGGCGATGTATCAATTTAGCGACGCGTATAACGGTGCTCCATTAATCCAAGCCTCAGACGGATTTCTGTACGGAACGACCTTCGATGGGGGCTGGGCACATTGCGGCACCATCTTCAAAATGTCGACTGCGGGCAAGCTCCTTCAGTCTGTCCCGTTTCCGTGCAACGCGGGCGGCGCCTCCCCAAGCTTTGGGCCGCTACTGCAAGCTTCGGATGGCAATTTTTACGGAACGACATTCGAAGGCGGAGTACAAAATCAGGGCACAGTCTTTAAGATGACCCCCGATTTCCAATTGTCTATCCTGTACACATTTCTGGGGCACACCAAGAGCACAGTCGACGGGGCCCTGCCAACCGCGAGCCTCATCCAAGCGACCGACGGAAACCTTTATGGAACGACGGTGAAGGGTGGCAGCACAGGCGCGGGCACGCTGTTCCGGATTTCCACGGCAGGCGTTTACGAGTTGCTCTACAGCTTCAACGGTGCGACGGGATTATCGCCGTCGGGTACCCTGATGCAGCACACGAACGGGATGCTTTACGGAACTGCGTCAGGCGGCGGCGCGAACAAGGTAGGTACGGTTTTCGACGTCAACCTCGGCCTCGGCCCGTTCATCACATTCGTACAGCCCACGGGCGCAGTAGGACAAACGGCGCAAGTCCTCGGCCAGGGACTTACAGGCGCCACCAGCGTAACTTTCAACGGCATCCCAGCAACCAGCTTCACGGTGGCCAGCCCCACATTTCTGGAAGCTGTGATCCCGACCGGCGCAACAACAGGGCCCGTGGTCGTCACCACCCCAACGGCAACGCTAACCAGCAATCGCAATTTCCAGATTCTCCAGTGAATTTTGACCGTGGCCCAGTTTGGAGGGCGCGTTTCACTGTTCCACGATGTCCTTCCGTCGTTGCGGAGCCTTTGGTGGAAGCCTGTCTGGATGTGTAAGAGCACAATTTCAATTAGCGGCGATTCGACGTGGGGCGGACCTCGTTTCGTTGAACTTAGAAATATGACATGTCCCGGATATGTATGATCCGCCGCTGGACTGCAAGCGGGAATCCGGAAATGGTGGAAGCAGTCTGCAGATATGTATCCGGCCTGTGTGTGGAGCATTTGCTCCTGGCCAATATGGAATCTGCGCGCACCTTCCCTTTTAGCGTGAGCGATCTTTACGATCTCATCCGGGGCCGGGTTAGGGGTGCGCCGTTTGACTGTTCTGCCATCTCCTTCTCTCGCTACGCAGACTTCGGTGGAAGCCGGGAAGACATCAACTAATTTTCTTTTTTGCTGGCAGAAAGACCTGAAGCGCGTTGTGCAGGTTCAGTCAAGGGCGCGCGTTCGGTGCGCGGCGGAGCGGACCCTTGACGGGTTCTGCACAACGCGCAACGCTGAACACCAGCAAAAAAGAAACCCTTTCCCATGAATGAATTGCCCTCAGGCCACCTGCGCCACCAGACCGTGGGCGCGGTATCGTTCTCCCCTAGCCAGCACCGACCAGGCGATCCGCGCAATTTTGTTCGCCAGAGCAACGGAGACAACATTGCTGTGGGATCGTTTCTCCAGCGCAGTCACCCATTCTCCAAATGGATGCTTTTCCCGATTCATATGCGTTTTACAGGAGCGAGCGCCATGCACAAAAAGCTGCCGGAGGTATTTGTTGCCTCGCTTGCTGATACCCAGCAGACGGGGCTTACCTCCGGTACTGGCCTGCGCCGGAACGATGCCCAGCCACGCGGAGAAGTCCCGTCCTCTGTGAAAGGCTGATCCATTGCCCACAGCCGCGACCATCAGCGTCGAGGCCAATGGCCCGATTCCCGGAATCTCCATCAAGCGCTGACAGGCTTCGTCCTGTTCGGCAATGGTCTCGATCTGCTGCTGCAGTTCCGCAATCTGTACATCAAGATGTTTCCATTCTTGCCAAAGCACATCGAGCAGCCTACGGACCAGCCCGGATAGTCTTTGCTCTCCATCTTCCAAAATCGAAGCCATTTGCCTTTGCAAATACAGCCTTCCTGTCCGGAGCACGATTCCACGTTCCAGCAAATAGGCTCGAATTTGATTGATCACGCGCGTCCGCTGAGTGACGAACCTCTCGCGTGTTCGGTGGATTGCCTGAAGATCGAGTTGGTCCTCAGTCTTGATCGGAACAAAACGCATGTTGGGTTTCTGGACGGCTTCGGCGATGGCCTCCGCATCGTTGTAATCATTCTTGTTCGACTTAACAAAAGGACGGACGAACTGCGCCGGGATGAGCCGCACGGTGTGGCCTTGGGCTCTCAGGGTTCGTCCCAGAATGTTGGAACCGCTGCAAGCTTCCATGCCAATTAGGCAGGTATCCAGTTTGGAGATGTAGGTAATGAGCTGCGTCCGCGAAAACCTGCGCCTCAGAAGCACGTTGCCACGCTCATCCATTCCGATCAGATGGAAAGTCGTCTTGCCAAGGTCGATGCCAATTGTGCGAAGCTTCATGTGGATCCTCCGTCGATGCCAAGATGGCAGCGTGTTCAGAATCTATCCTGCTTCTTGAGGAAGCAAGCGGCGGATCATCCCATTAGCTGAATGATAAGCCGAGGCGCAAAGGGCCAGTGTCAAGGCTCTTGGACCGCGAACGCGGCGCGCGAAGCGCGGCCTTGACACTGGCCGGCCTCGGCTATGCTCTGGCTATCCGGGGCATGTCATTCGGGAATGCTGCATCAAAGACCGAGACCGAAACCCTGACTGATCTGATTTGTGTGGGTTTGTGGTTCTATCTTGTGCGCGACTGGTTCTTGCTGAATTGCGTGCGAATGGGACACATCGCGACTGAGTTCTTGCCCGAGCATCTGTGCGTTGTTCGTATAAATCTGCGCGTCATAGCGTCCACGCGAGACGGAAACGTAGGCCATACGGCTGTTGAGCAAATCCTTAGCACCCAAATCGGTATCCACATGAATCAGGACGCGGTCGGCAGTCTGTCCCTGGCTGGAGTGGCTGGTCATGGCATAACCGTGGTCGAGATGCGGATGCTTGTGCGGGTCGAGTTGGACCGCACGACCACCGTCCATCTTCAAGCGCAGGCGCCCGTCTTCGTCGATGCTCTCGATTGTCCCCAACTCGCGGTTTGCAACTTTCAGTTCGTTGGCCGGCGCAGTGAACTGAATGCGGTCGCCCACTGAAAAACTCCGCATGTCCTCGCGGAAGACTGAGACTCCCTGCTGTCGGCGTGGATCGTAAGTGCGCTGCGTGCCGTCCTGCAGCTCGACTGTCAGCCGGTTGTTCGGAGCGTCGATACTCTTCACCTGTGCGTACGCGCCTTTCCCGATGCCGGTCTCCTTCGATGCGCGCGAATAGCGCAGCACATCGCCCAGCTTATAGCGCTCGGCCCATGTGCGGTCCGCGCCGGTGAGGTCTTGACGCGGCACTAGCGTCCTGATGTGGTGCTCCTCTTTGCTGACGAGGCCACTCCGCTGCAATTGCGTATGGACGCGCTCGTTGATCTCCATGCGAGAGCGATTATCGGGAGAAATCACCAGCGTGTTCTCCGGCGATTTTGCGTACTCCTTCGCAATAGCAGCGATGCGCTCGTCGTGGCCTTGAATCTCATGGACTCGGCCCTGCTGGTCAAGATTCTGCATTGCTTCCTGTACTTCACCTTGGGCAAGCTGCTCGACTACCTGTTTCAGCTCTGGGTCTTTCTGGCGCACGATCTCTTCGAGCTTCACCGTTTTCATACCGGCGTCCTGGAGCTGCGCGAAGGGCCTCCCGGCTTCGACTGCCTCATGTTGCCGCCGGTCGCCGACGAGCAACACACGATCATTCGGATAGAGCCGGTTCACAAACTCATGCATTTGCTTGGTGGACGCCAGGGAGGATTCGTCAAGCACATAGAGCCGTTTCTCGCTGGTATCCGGCTGCTCTCCGCGTACCAGATGCTTCTGTAGTGTGGATGTCTCCATGCCTGCTTCCCCGAGCTTCCGCGCCGCGCGGGACGTTGGCGCGAAACCTTCCACTCTGTAGCCCTCGGCCTCCGCGCCTTCGCGGATCACGGACAGAGTCGTTGTCTTGCCTGCGCCAGCGATGCCATCTAAACCAACAACCTTCTCCCGCGAAAGAAAGATTTCGTCGACTGCTTGGCGCTGCGACGGGTTCAACTCCGGGTGGAGGTCTTCCGTAGCGATGCGCACTTGCGGCGAGACCAGCATGGGATCGCTGTAGTCGCGCCGATTGCCTTCCTGCATCCGGCCAACGATCTCACGCTCCATGCGTACCATCGCGGCGGTTGTGTACTGTCTGCCAGCACCAAGGTGCGAGACTTCGCGGAACTCCCCGGCGTCGATCCGGCGCTCGAACTCCTGCCGGACCTGGGCATAGGTGGTTTCTCCCATGCCGCGCCCCACCGCTGTTTCGAGGATCGCGCGGCGGTCCTGTACCGCCGATCTCTCGAAGACGTGATCGCGCGCCCATGTCACGGCCCGCTGCGCTTGAAGCTCTGGCTCCGGCGTCTGGTATTGCCCATGTTGGCGCGCCTGGGCGATGACGCGGTCCGCCTGATGCCCGTACTGTGCGGCCAACTCGCGGTGCCGCTGTAAGACTTCTCCAGGCGACAGTAGTTCCTTGCGGTCGCGAGTATGGTGGGCCGCGATCTGTGCAGCCGCGGCTCCGTCGATTCCTTGTTCGCGGAGATGATCTTTGATCTGTTCGCGTCGCGGACTGGAAGCCTCCAGATATTCTTTCGTGTAGCCTTTCACTTCCGGCTGCCCATGCTTGCCGCGCTCCAGTTCGTAGCCCAGCTTTTCCAGACGCAGTGCCAACTCGGATCGGTAGACCGCCGTGGCGTAGCGCTGTGACACGAACATCTCGTGTGGCTGCAAAGCTCGCATCTGTTTCCCATTTTCGAGACCGTTCTCGCGCTGGGTCATGTTGAAGATCACGGCATGAGTATGAAGCTGGGGCGCAGCATAGCCATCGACGGGCCGCGCGGTGTCGTGCTCGAAGGTGGCGGCGATGAACTTGCCGGTCGTCTCCGGGGCATGGACATTGCCGATCCGCGCCTGCGTATATCGCTCAAGCTCCCCGAGCGCCACGCGGACACTCTCCCGATGGGCCACCCGCACCCGATCATCGCCGCCTACGAGAGCGGTAAGCGATACCGATTTCGGCGCAGAGAATGTGGCGTCCCACCCGGCTCGATGCTCGACGCTGGTTACCTCTCTGCCAAATTTGCCTTCATAGGTTCTCGAAACCTGATGCCGGACGAGCTGCTCTTCGGTGTGCGGATGTTGGCCTTCACTCAGTCGTGCAAAGTGTTCGGAACCAACGCCACCGTGCAACCCCCACTGCTCGGCGAGTATGCCCTGCCACTCACTGTGACCCTGCTGATCGCGGCTCCAATAGTTCTGTTCCTGCGAGGCAAACTCCCGCACATGGTAGGTCTGCGCCTGGCTGGCTGACAGCGGTTTCGAGATCGTGAGCATACCG
>CAVSYV010000019.1:0-72152 GCA_963732255.1 uncultured Acidobacteriaceae bacterium | reverse complement strand
ACAGGATTCGGTGCGGTATCGCAGCCCTGATCGACCGGAGGCAGGGCGACTATCGGCGAGATCACGCTGAGAGAATTGGAGTCGCTGCTGAACACGAGAAGCTCCGAGCCGCTGGGATTGGAAACCACGGTCTGGGCGCTGGGTGCGCCGATCGCGGTATTGATCGCCCCGCTCGTCAGATCCAGGACCTCGACCGCGCCCGGCGAGCTCAACAAATTGCTTGTGGCCGAGGGTACGGCCGCATAGGCAAGAGTCGTGCCGGGAAGCGCGATGCTTGTAGTCTCGCCGGGAATTGTGATGCTCCCGGTGTTCGATTCAGAGACCGTATTGATGACCTGGACGGACTTGCCTACGGAATCGAAGGCCAGCAGCGTTGAAAGGGACGGAGATATGACTAGCAAACCCGGGGCAGTGCCCGCCTGGATCTGGCTCGCCCGAGCTACCGTGTCATTGTGCGCATTGATGATGTAAATGCCGCCGATGACAGCAGCGGAAGTGACGCCCTGCGAAACCATGACCCTGGCGGTCACTCCGCTGGCAGCGTTCTTTTTGGAAGAAGAACCCCCGCAGGAAACAAAACCGATGCTAACGCAGATCAGAATCAATAAGACCGGGACGGCTCTCTTCAAACGGGAGGCTCCTAACGACATGAAAAACGAAGATTTAATTGCGAAATTGTGGATTATAACAGAGGCCTCGCACCGCCTTGCCAATCCATGCGAGGCTTGCTCCGCGTTCGACCGACCGGTTCTTGGTTGAGTCATCAAGCCTTCACCGCCGGAGCGCGTTCCGAAGCAGGATGCGCAGAGCTATGCTCATCCTGTATCCTCAACACTTATATGTCTGCTGACCTACTCGCGCGGCTCAAGCAAGCCCCCGTATTGTGCGACGGCGCTATGGGGACTCTGCTCTACGCCAAAGGCATTTTCATCAACCGCTCGTACGACGAACTTAACCTCTCTCAGCCCGAACTCATTCGCGCCATTCACCACGAATACTTGCAAGCAGGTGCGGAGATTATTGAAACCAATACTTTCGGAGCCAATTCATTCCGCCTGGCCCGGCATAGTCTGGCCGATCGGGTACGCGACATGAACCTGGCGGGCGCACGACTCGCCCGCGAGGCCGCCAAAAGCTTCGATGTTTGGGTTGCGGGATCGGTTGGCCCGCTGGGAACCAGAATCGAACCTCTGGGCAAGACTTCCTATGCGGAAGCCCGCGAAGCGTTTCGCGAACAGATTGCCGCGCTGGCCGAAGGCGGAGTCGATATTCTGATGCTGGAGACCTTCGGGTATCTGGAAGAGCTACATCAGGCTATGCTCGCGGCGAAAGATGTCTTGGGAAGCTCCGCTTCGAAGCTCCCGCTGGTGGTGCAGGTGACGATTGATGAAGACGGCAACTGCCTCGACGGTTCCGATCCCGAAACCTTTGTTCCGAAACTGGAAGAGTGGGGCGCGGACGTAATCGGTTGTAACTGTAGCGTGGGTCCGGTGGCCATGCTCGATGCCATGGAGCGAGTGCGGGCAGCGACGACGCTGCCATTGGCCGCTCAGCCCAACGCCGGCATCCCTCGATCGGTCGAGGGCAGGAACATCTATTTGTGCTCGCCCGAGTACATGGCGAGTTACGCTCGCAAATTCGTCAGCGCCGGAGTGCGGCTGATCGGAGGTTGTTGCGGAACCACGCCCGAGCACATCCGCGTAATGAAATCGGCATTGCGCGTGGGGGAAGCTAGAGGCAGGGCGGTCTCAAGTCCGGCTCACTCCGGGCATGCCGCGCCACAAGCTATTCCGGCCCTGCCGCTGGAGAAACGCTCGGTGATCGGGGCGAAGCTGGTGCGCGGCGACTTTGTGACGATGGTCGAGATCGTGCCTCCCAAAGGAATCGATATTCGTAAAGAGGTGGAAGGCGCACGATTTTTAAAGTCGGTTGGCGTGGATGCGGTAAATATTCCCGATAGCCCGCGCGCCTCGGCTCGCATGAGCAATCAGGCGTTGTCGCTGCTGATTCAGCAGGAGGTGGGGATTGATGCCATTCTGCACTACACCTGCCGCGACCGGAACGTCTTGTGCATTCAGAGCGATTTGCTGGGCGCGGCCGCCGTGGGCATCAGAAACCTCATCTGCATCACCGGCGATCCGCCGAAGATGGGCAACTATCCCGATGCTACGGCGGTCTTCGACGTAGACGCGATCGGGCTCGTGAACATCGTCCGCAATTTGAATCTGGGCTTGGATATCGGCGCCAATCCTCTGGGATCAGGGACAGGCTTCGTGATCGGAGTGGGCGCAAACCCCGGCCTCAGCGATCTGGACGAAGAGATTCGCCGCTTCGAATTTAAAGTGCAAGCAGGCGCGGAGTATGCGGTAACACAGCCGGTGTTTGACTTGCGCCTGTTGGAAGTCTTTCTGCGGCGCATCGAGCACTGCCGCATTCCCGTGGTCGCCGGAATCTGGCCGCTGGTCAGCGTACGGAACGCTGAATTCATGAAAAATGAACTCCGGGTTTCGGTTCCAGATTCGATTCTGGAGCGCATGGCTCGAGCGCCATCGCCAGAGGCGGCGCGGGCTGAAGGAGTAGCGATCGCGCGCGAAATGCTGCTGGCCGTAAGGCAAACGGTGCAAGGCGCCCAGATCAGCGCGCCGCAGGGACGGTACACGTCCGCTGTGGATGTGCTGGAGGCGCTGGGAACGAAAAGTCCGGCGCCGGTCTGAGTTGCATTAGAATCACGTAGAGGAGCGGACTCCCTTGCCTAAATTTGAAGAGTGCCTGCAACGGCTCGAAACCATCGTCCAGGAACTGGAAAAGGGAGACGTGCCTCTGGAAAAATCCCTCTCGCTATTTGAAGAGGGCATGCAGCTTTCATCCGCCTGCCGCAAGGAACTGGAGCAAGCCGAGGGCAAAGTCGAAATCCTGCTGAAGAAAAATGGCAAGATGCAAGCCGAGCCATTTGAAGCCTTGGGCGAGAATGCGTCGAACCAAGGCTGAGAGCTGCACCGTGGCGATAGCTACAAACTCCTACGCGTAGACATCAATCAACTGCCCGCTCCCAGCTGTAGATATGGCCGCATACACGGAATAGAGTGCAGCCGCAGTGCGCTCGATCGGCCTGCTCCACCAGGAACCGGAGACATACTCTCCGGCCGCGTCTCCGGACTCGCCAGAAGCGTTCTCACTCTCGGAATCCTCTACCGGCGTTCCGTAAATGCGATACGGCTCGCCGCGCGGCGGAATGGACCAAATATAAGTATCGCCAGATTGAGCGATTTCGCTATGAGCGTCCACCCTCGTGGCGACTGCACCGCGAGTGTAGGGCACCAGGCTCGTCGATACTTCGGCCCCGCAGCCCGTGAACTCAGGCGGACCAACCGATGCGGGAAGAAGCCGGATCACCATGAGACCGATTAAATTGCTACGCCTTCAATCTATCGGCACTTTTGGCTGACCCTTAAACCTTCAGCCCGATCGACCGCATCAACTCCAAGCCGTTGCTTTTGGTGACCACTCCTTCGCGCAGCGTGAAATCGAATTTCATCCTGCCATTCTCCAGTTCGTCCTGGAAGTGCACGTTCCGCAGAGTGCCTTCGGCAACTCCAGCAATATCAGTTAACGCCAAGTCGTGCGTGCTGATCAGGCCAGTCGCTCCTAGTTCCACGAATGCTCGAACAATCCCTTCCGCTCCAATGCGGCGATCTTTCGAATTGGTGCCTTGCAACAGCTCATCCAACAGAAATAGCAGAGTCGGCTTGTGACCCGCCATCTCATAAATCTGGCGCAGACGCGTAATCTCGGCATAGAAACGCGAGTTACCCTCATAAAGCGAGTCGTTGACCCGGATGCTTGCGCCCACTTGAAGAGGCGTGAGTTGCAACCGGCGAGCCCTCACCGGCGCACCGGCCATGGCGAGTACTGTGTTAATCCCGACCGTTCGTAACAGTGTGCTCTTGCCGGACATGTTCGAACCGCTTACCAGCAGCACTCGCGTCTTGCCGCAGATGTGCACGCTGTTGCGCACGCACTTCGCAGCCGGGATCAATGGGTGGCCAAGCTCTTCTCCAATGAAGGACCCCGCAGCATTCTCCGGCACGCCGTCGATGACTTCAGGGAACGGATCGTCGGGATGCTCATAGCTGTAAGCCGCAATGGCAAGCAGTGCCTCAATTTCTCCCGTCGCGCGGAGCCATGAGGCCACGGCGTTTCCATGAGCGCGCCGCCACGCTTCAGCCGCGAACGCAACCTGCACCGAATACATCAAGGGGGGATCGAGGAACCGCATGGCCGGGTTGCGCCGCGATTCGACGAACTGCACGATCGTTCTCAGCCGCGCAATCGCCTCTGACCCTGCAAGATTGTGTGACGCCAGCTGCCGCTTAAGGACTTGCAGCCTCGGAGTAACGAAGTCTTCGCGCTCCAATCGCGCCAGCAGTGCCGAAAGCAAATCGAGATTGGCAAACGCATGCTCGGTGGACTCAAAAACGTCTTTCAGTTGGCTCCGGAAGGAATACGTAATCAGTAACTCGGTGAACACTATAACCACGAAAGGTGTCGCCAATCCCCAGACACCCCATACAATCGCGGAAGCGAAGGCAAGGATCGCAAGCAGCGGAGCGGCCGACCGCATCCATAGGCGATTAAGCCGGTTCGGTGTTGCCGCCCATTCCAACAAAGCTTCCGGATGAACACCGACTCTTGAATCTTCTCCGAGAACGGCGACTTCTTCCCGCAGATCGAGCCGGTCGCGCAATTCTGAAACGGCTGCGTGTCGCCCCTGAATTTCCTCAACGGTCGCCGGGGCAAGCAGCCATTGCGCCAGCGCATCCTCGCCCATCCTCGTGCGAGCGGTGGAAAGAAGCTCAAACAGGCTTCCCTTGCCAAACAAATCCAGGTCAGCCGCATAGACATGGTGAGGAAGATCAAATCGCTCGCCACTTTGTCCATTTCCCACCCAGCGATCTTCAATGCGCGCCAACCCGTTGCGATACACGGCGACCGCCCGCTCGGCGCAAGATTGTGCTTGCAAAATCTTTGTGTGATACACGCCTACCGCCACGAATGCCGCCACTGGCAAAGACAGCCACCACCAGGAAAACGCGTGCCTTCCCAGAGACAGCCAGCCGACGACTACGATTGCCGCAACCAACAGAAGCCGAACATTGCCCGCGCGGATATGCAGCTTCTCAAAGCCGGCCACCTGCGCTTCGCGCTCGTTTAGCCGCCGCGTGTATTCCTGTGCGGGAGATGAAGACATGAAGGATTGAGTCAGAATATACTCACACATCGACCCAGAAGTCATGCTCAACCAGACCCTACTTAACCAGACGCTCGACGAAGGCCGTGCGCTGACAGATACGGCCCTCGACCGCATGATTCCGCCGGAGACCCAACATCCAGCTTCAATTCACAAGGCCATGCGGCATAGCGTGTTTGCCGGAGGCAAACGCCTGCGGCCGATCCTGTGCATGGAAGCGGGGCGGATGATTGCCGGTCCTCTCCCCGCCGGCATCGAGGAGCTGGGCGCTGCTCTGGAAATGCTGCACACCTATTCGCTGATTCATGACGACCTTCCCGCTCTCGATAACGACGATCTCCGGCGCGGCCGCCCTACCTGCCATAAAGTATTTGGCGAAGCCATTGCCATTCTCGCCGGCGATGCGCTGCAAACCCAGGCTTACGAAACTCTCGCTCGCCTGAAGTGTCCGGCGGAGGCTCGCGTAAAAATTATCGAAGAGATCGCCAACGGTACCGGAACCATCGACGGCATGATCGGCGGGCAAGTCGTCGATCTGGAAGCCGAACACAGCAAACCCGACGCCGCCACGCTGGAATACATTCACCGCGCAAAGACAGCGGCGTTGATCACGGCTAGCCTGGTTACCGGCGGTCTTTATGCCGGGGCAAACCCGTGCGATGTCGCGAAGCTGCGCGCCTTTGGCCAATCCATTGGACTGGCTTTTCAAATCGTCGACGATGTCCTCGACGTTACGCAAACATCGGAACAACTGGGCAAGACCGCCGGAAAAGACACCGCCGCAGAGAAAGCCACCTATCCCGCTCTGTTTGGCATTGAGCAATCCGAGCGCAAAGCCGATGAACTGGTGATGGCTGCGTTTGCTCAGTTACAGAGCTTCGGCGAGCGAGCGGAGACGCTGAAGGAACTGGCGCGATTCCTGGTGGAGCGAAAAAAATGACACTTGGGAATCACGCTCTCGACATCCTGGCCATCGCCGCCCACCGCGACGATGTAGAGCAAACTTGCGGCGGCACCTTGCTGAAATCGTCGCTACGCGGCCAGCGCACTGGCATTCTCGATTTAACTCAAGGAGAGATGGGAACGCGCGGCTCGGCGGAAGACCGGGCGCGCGAAGCCGCCGACGCAGCGAAAATTCTGGGCCTGAGTTGGCGGCGGGCGCTCGACATTCCTGACGGACGCGTCGAGAACACGTGGGAGAATCGCTTGAAAGTCGCAAGCGTGATTCGCGAGACCCGGCCCCGAGTGGTCATTCTCCCCTATTGGAAGGGACGGCATCCCGATCATTACACTTGTTCGGTGCTGGGATATGAAGCATGCTTTCTTGCCGGGCTGGCGAAGATAGTTCTCGGCGCTCAGCCATCGGAAAATGCCCAGCCAGGTTCCGGCTCAAGTCCCGAGAGTTCAAGCCTCGCGCCCCATCGGCCATTCAAAATTATTTACGCTACGCTTTACTATGACGTTCGGCCCACGTTTGTGGTCGACATCGAAAATGAGTTTGAGGGGAAGTTTGCTTCCATCATGGCCTACAAGTCGCAGTTCAGCGATCAGGAGGCCGGTAAAAACCTGTTCCCTGCTCACGATGAAATCCGCGTGCGGGTCGAGGCCATGGCACGCTATTACGGAATGTTGGGCGGCGTGACTTACGCCGAGCCTTTCCTGCAAAAAGAAGTTGGCCTGGTCGACGACCTGCTCGCCATTCCCGTGAAGTCCGTCTGAGTGCCTGCTCATCAGGGCAGGCGGGCATATTCCTGCTGGGCCTGGCGAAGTATGGGGATGCCGGGATCGGCACTCTTCCACAGAACGAAAAAGTCATGGTAGTCAGCGCCGGCTTTCTCTGTGCTGCTCGTGCCTCCGGCCTGCAAAGCGAGGGCGCGAGCCAGCCCCAGATGCGCTATTGCGCCGGTAGAGCAGTTCCAGACCAGGCCGCTATGGTCGAGGATTTTCTGGAATTCAGCCGCGGCTTGAGCGCCCTGGTTCAGCGCCAGATAAGCCTGTCCGCGAATGTAAGGAGCGTAGAGGCACGAAGGGTTGACGTTGAAAGGGATCAGAGCCAACTCCATCGGCAGGGCCGGCTGCAAGAGATCGACGGCGGCTTGCGGATTTTTTTTATTGAGCGCGAGTTGCGCGTTGATGATGGGAAGCCATAAAGACTGAGTCTGCGTATCCAGAGGAAAGCGGGCAGAAAGATCATTGGCGAGGGTCTGGGCACGCGCGTCGTCTCCGCTGAGAGCGAAAGCCAGAGTCGCTTCGGTTTGTACGCCGGGACTTTGAGGCGCGAGCTTAAGCGCAGCGGCTGCATCTTCTTTGGCGGGGGCGGCATTACCGTAGCCGGCTTCGCGCAACGCGGCATCGGCCTGGAAGATGGCGGCATTTTCTTTATTGGCTGCAAGCGTTGCGGTGGCCACGGCTTGCGCGGTAAGTTGACGGGCTCTCTGCAATTGGCCCGTGTAGGCAGCGGTATCGGAATCAAGCGATAAACCCTGACTGCGATATTCAGGATGGCTGGCCAGCCATGAACTTTCTTTGGCCATCGCATCCGAATCTCCGGCAATAAAATCCACCGCGTAGAGATTCTGATGAATCTGCAGTTCATCCACCTTTCGCTGTTCGGCTTGCATTAGGATCTGATGGGCTTCAGCGTTGCGCTGCAACACCATTAGCGTAGCGCTCAGATTCACATAGGCGATGGCGTTATCAGGCGAGAGGCGCAGGAACTCGCGATTGGCTTCCAAAGCCTTTTCATACCATCCCAGTTCCAGCTCGGCTAAGCCGAGGCTGCCGTAAGCGATGTAATCGCGGGGGTAACTCTCCACCCACTCCTGATAAATCTGCGCAGCCTTGTCGAGTTCTCCGGTAACGTCGAGATAGTAATAACCGGCAATGAGCAGCTTTTCGCGGCCAGTGGCGCGGTCGCGGAACTCGAAGGCTTTACCGAAATAATCGCGGGCGCGGCCCAACTCCCCAATATCGGTGTAATTGCCGCCAACGGCCCAATAGGCGAGAGCGAATTTGGGATCGAGTTCGATAGCGCGCAGGCCATGCGGCAGCGCCGCGGCAGAACCTTTTTCGCGCATGGCTTTTATTTGCAGGCTGTATTCCTTCAGCGCTTCAAGCGAGGAAGTTGTGGCCTGCTCGAGTGGAGTGTCGAACTTTTGCACCGTGGCCAGAGATTCGCCGAGATCATGACGCAACTTCGCGGCGGCGCTGCTGAGCGCGTCGAGAACTTTTTCTTTGGAAGATGCTGTGACTTGCTGTTGCGCCAGAATGTTTCCGGTTTGGCAATTCAGTGCTTTGAGGCTGAGCACGTAGTCAGTGCCGAGGCTGGCGATGGCGCCGGAAATGTAGGCTTTACTACCGGCGCGCTGGCAGATTTCGCGGGTGACGGCGGGGGTGAGCTGGGTGTCGGACGGGCGCGTCATTTCCTTCAGAGTGGCGGCAACCTGATCGTCGGAAAGAATATTGAGGAATGGGGATTGCAAAAGGCTCATGCTGAGGGCCTGTTTCAGCGTGTCGTCGAAAACCGGGTCGCCGGTGGAGTTAGCGAAGTCGGCGAGGACGATGGTGTCTTTCGCATTGAGGGTGTGGGCGCGGTGCGTCCAATAATAAAGGCCACCGACAGCAAGAAAGAAGACCAGCATCGAAGCGAAGGTCGAAAAATACTTGCGGAGATGAGCGGCGGGCGTTTCTGCGGCAACCGGACGGCTCTTTACGCCGGAGGCGGAAGGTTGGGGTATTTCTGTTTGTGCCGAGGTGAAGCGGGGAGTACCGGTGATGGGCGCGCGGGAATCGGTTTCGCGCTTCAGGCGCTTAAGGTCGCCGCGGATTTCGCTGGCTGATTGGTAGCGTAGCTCGCGGTCTTTTTCCAGCGCTTTGTTGATGATGCGGCCCAGCTCCTCTGGAGATTGGGGATTCAAATACACAGGAGCAACCGGAGCGCCGTGCAAAATGCCATCGAAGATTGCGGCCGTGGTGGTACCGGAAAAGGCGGCGCGGCCGGTGGCCATTTCATAGAGCACGACGCCAAAACTGAAGAGGTCGGTGCGGGGATCGAGTGGGCGTCCGAGTGCCTGCTCGGGCGACATGTAAGCGACTGTGCCGACGGCGTTGCCCACCGAAGTGAGATCGCCGCGGTCGCTTTGCGTGGCGGCGGAATCGACCAGGTGCTCTTGTTTAACAACCTTCGCCAAGCCGAAATCCAGGACCTTGGCATGGCCGCGCTTGGTGATGAAGATATTTCCCGGCTTGATGTCGCGATGGATGATGCCGGCGGAATGTGCGGTATCGAGCGCGTCGGCGATTTCCAGCGAAAGCGAAAGCAGTTCTTCCATTTCCAGAGGACGCCCGGCGATGCGATGCTTGAGGGTGATGCCTTCGAGCAGCTCCATGACGATGAAGGCGCGGCCGTCATGCTCGCCAATCTCGTGAATGGTGCAGATGTTTGGGTGGTTCAGGGCTGAGGCAGCGCGGGCCTCACGGCGAAAGCGCTCCAGAGCAATGGAACTTTGAGCGAGATCGTCGGAGAGAAACTTCAGGGCAACGTGGCGGCCGAGCATTGTGTCTTCCGCTTCGTAAACCACACCCATGCCGCCGCCGCCCAGGTCTTGCAGAATGCGGTAATGCGAGATGGTTTGCCCGATCATCTTTTTCAATCAGTTTTTGTCACTCGGTTTTAACAATGCGAACGGGATCGCTTCCGCAAGAGCGATGCAAAGTGTATGGTCCCAGATTTGCCCATGTTAGGACGCGGGGGAGGGGAAGTCAAAAAGAGTTGTCGGATTCAGATCAGGCTGCAGCGGCGTTGGATTGTTTATTGTTGTTCTTCGCACCCTGTCTGTTTGTGACAGACGGTTTGCTGACGAGCGCCTGCAGGTAACAGTCCTCGTGAACCGCTGTCCCGTCTTCATCGGTCTTGCTGGTTTCAATCGCGACGATCTGGTGACACAGAGAGCAGATCAAGGGACGTTCGGGGCGCTGCATAAGAAAAGCCTTAAGGAGAAGATAAAAAGATCGTAAGTCCGGCAGACCTCTCTGTCAGTGCGGTAGCGCACGAGTTCCTGTCGGCTTGAATACTACGGTGCGGGGAGTTGTTGCCGGTCTGGATGGAGATTTAATTCGCCGGGCGCAGTGTGCTACCGTTCCACCGGAGGCGGTTGCTGACGGCGCTGCTGTCTTTGCGGGGCCACGCGGCGTCCCGGCTTGTCTGGGAATTTGCCCACTGTCCTGATTTGAGCGACAGTTAGCGCAGCTGTTCTCCGCTGCCGATTTTCTCATCGCATCCTTCCATTAATCCCCATTTTCCCAGGCCGGTTATTAAATGGTAATGAAATGGAGGCAACGCCTGGGAGTGATTTCTCTCCTAGTGTGCCTCGGGCTGGGGGGGCGTGTTCACCTCCGCGCAAAATGTCGTAATCTATTAGCGAGGTAGGTTTTGTGCGCTGTCCGCGCTGTGGCAATGAAAATCCGCCGACGAACCGCTTTTGCGGGATGTGCGCTGCCGCACTGGTTGCGCCTGCGCCTCCGGGCGGAATGGGACGGGCTTCGGCTTCGCCACCGCCGACGGCAAATCAGGTGCCTGCGCCATCCGCTCCGCCTCCAGCCCGAGTGACGACTCCTTCGGGAACGACGACCGCGACCGCGCGACCGCAGGAACCTGCGCGGCCGCAGACACCGGAAACAACTGCCGAGGCGGTTTACGAGCCGGTTTACGAGCCAACAATTTCTGGACCGTCCTTTTTGGGATTGAATCAGCCGGGACCCGCGCGTGCGCCGGGCGCGAGGCGCGGTGAGCCGGAAACCTCGTCGCGCAGCTTGGATTACTTGCTGGAAGACGAAGAGGAACCAAAGAGCGGTGCGGGAAAATTTGTCTTGATTGCGATTGCTTTGCTGCTGGCTTTGGGATTGGGATATTTGCGCTGGCGGAATCAGGGGCTGGACTGGCTCATGTCGGGGATGAAGAAGACTCTCAGTGGCGCGTCGAGTTCCGCGACTTCGTCGACCCCGGCTAATGGTGATGCTGACAATTCCGCCGCTGCGACACCAGCACCCACGACCGGAACCCCTGGGACAAACAGCGCGCCGGCTCCATCTTCGTCGTCATCGACTCCCGCGGCGACAGGTGCGAGCGGCGCGACGCCTGCGCCTGGTACTCAGTCACCGCCCGCTGCGGCGACATCAAATCCGGCTAACGCTACACCAAATCCGGCTGCTTCTAATGAATCTTCGGTCCCCGCGGGAAATCCGCCAGCAAACCCTGCAGCGACTTCCGCGCCTGCGAATTCATCGCCAGCGCCTTCAGCAACCGGTGCACCGCCGGACAACTCAGCCATTGCTGGAAGCGCCGCTGCTGCGCCGGCTTCCACTCCGGCGACCAGCACGAAAAATGCGCCGGCGAAAACCAGCGACAACGACGACACTGCGGACAATTCCGATGACAACAGTTCCGCACCGCCGGCTAAGCCTGCAGCGACAATTCCTAAACCGCGCCCGGTGAAGCCAGTCGATCCGGTGACGCAGGCGGAAAAATATATTTATGGGCACGGCGTAACTCAGGACTGCGACCGCGGCTTGAAGATTCTGCGTCCGGCAGCGGACCAGGACAATCCGAAGGCCATGATTTCGTTGGGAGCGCTGTATTCTGCGGGCTTATGCACCCCGCGCGATCTGCCCACCGCTTATCGCTGGTTTGCCATTGCTCTGCGTAAGGAACCGGACAATGATTCCCTGCAAACCGATTTGCAGAAATTGTGGAGCGAGATGACGCCACCGGAGCGGCAGTTGGCGATCAAGCTGAGCCAGTGAGAAGAAGATTCAGTTCTCAGTTCTCGGCATTTTCACTAGAGCTTCACTCGTTGTATTTCTATGCATCTTCGTAACCTGTAGTAACCTTGGTTCGCCATCTCGCAGTAGATGGCGCACAAACGGCAGCAATCCAGCTGCGGCTGTGTAACGTATCTTTAACAGGGAAGAAAACAGCGATTGTCGAGTTCCGAAGGACAAGCTATTTCGCCCGATCTGGCTACGGTGATGGCCTTGAAGGCGGGCGACCAAAGCGCGATGGCGGTGCTTTACGATCGCTATTCGTCCGTGGTGTATGCGGTTGCGTTGCGCGTGTTGGGCGAGGAGGGGGCGGCGGAAGATGTGTTGCAGGAAGTGTTCCTGCAACTATGGCGGAATCCGGGCGCGTTCGATGCAGCACGCGGGAGCCTGGGAGCCTGGCTGGCGGTGATCACGCGCAATCGCGCGATCGATTCATTGCGCAAGCGCCGTCCGGAAACTGACATTGAAGATTGCGTGGTATCGGTGGCGCCCGATCTGGCGGGCGATGCCGACCGCGCGCGCGCGGCGGAAAAAGTTCGCAGCGTGCTGGGAACGATGCCGGCGGCACAACGCGATGCGCTGCAGATGGCATATTTCGAAGGGCTAAGCCATACCGAGATTGCGGTGAAAACCGGCGAGCCGCTGGGAACGATTAAGACGCGGATTCGCTCCGGGTTAATGGTATTGAGGAAGGCGTTTCAGGGTTAGGACACACGGACGTTTAGTCGCACACATTAATGAGTGGGCACGAACAATTCGCTGAGGACCTCGCGCTCTACGCGCTGGCTGTGCTGGAGGGACCAGAGCGCGCAGCGCTGGAACAGCATCTTGCGGGATGCCCGGCCTGCCGGCTGGAGTTGGAGCAGTTGCGCGGCGACGGAGCGTTGCTATCGCTTGCGGCGAGTGGACCGAAACCTCCGCTGCGCGCGCGGCAGAGACTGCTGGACGCGGTGGCAAAAGAGCCGCGAACGATCACGCCTAAATACGCAGGGCCGCGGCGTTCATGGTGGGGATGGATGGGTTGGGCGGCGACGGCTGCGGTACTGGTATTTGCGGCGTCGTTGTGGAAAGAGAATGTGGCGCTGAAGCAGGATGTGACGACCTGGCGCGGGCGAGTGGGGCAGCAAACTTTGGAATTGGAGGCCGCGGAAAAATTTGTGGAGACGATTACCAATCCGCGGACGGAGCATTTTACGCTGGTGGCGGGCAAGACGCCTCCGCAACCGCAGGGCAAAGCGTTTTATCTGGAGAATCGCAAGAGCCTGGTGTTTCTGGCATCGAACATGCCGCCGTTGCCTCCGGATAAGACGTATGAGTTGTGGCTGATTCCGGTGAAGGGCCATCCGATTCCCGCGGGTCTGTTCAAACCGGATGCGCACGGGAGCGCGACCGTCACGAATCCTCCACTGCCGGCCGGGGCTGAGGCCAAGGCTTTTGCGATCACAGTCGAGAATGAAGCTGGGTCGGAGACACCAACGATGCCGATTGTGATGATGGGCGCGGGCGAGTAGCAATAGTTTTTGCGTCGCCGGTCATGATCAGCCGGCAGGTTCGTGACGTACGGCATCAGCGTGGCTTCGCCCCGCCGGACAGCCGAGGGCGGCCATCCCCACATAATCAGCTCTGCACTTGCCTGGAAACGATGCCCTTAGTTCGGGCCCAGGCCGTCGTGCTCGTGATAATTGGGGTAGGGCGGCCGCTTATATTCGGGTAGCGGATGCTCTTTCAATTGCTGCATCACAACCGCGATGGCTTTGTCGAGTTGCGCGTCGTGGCCCTGCCGCCACGCCGCCGGGTCGAGATCGACGTCATAGTCGGGAGCAACGCCGTGGTTCTCAACTTCCCACTCGCCTTTGAGCCCATAGATCGCGGCGCGCGGCGCGGTGACATAGCCGCCATCGAGCAATTCTGGGTAGCCGCCGATGCCGACCAGTCCTCCCCAGGTGCGCTTGCCGATAAGCGGGCCGATGCTGGCTTTGCGGAAATACCAGGGCAGAGCGTCACCGCCGGAGCCTGACATTTCATTGATAATCATCACCTTGGGGCCGTAGATGGCTTCCGACGGGCTGGACCAATCATGCCCTTCGCGGGTGACAACTTTGCTCATCAGCGGGCGCTTCAAATAATCGATGATGTAGTCGGCAAGCTGGCCGCCTTCATTGAAGCGCTCGTCAATGATTGCGCCCTCTTTGCCGACTTGCGAAAAGAAATATCGGTTGAAGCTGGTGTAGCCCCCGCCTCCGGTGTTGGGCACATACACGTATGCGATTCGTCCGCCAGTGGCCTGATCGACTTTGCGGCGATTGGTTTCGATCCAATCCAGATGGCGAAGATTTTCTTCACTCTCGACGGGAACGACGGTGACGTCACGCGAATCTTTGCCGTCGGGATTGGTCCCGACTTTCAGATCCACCTGTTTGCCCGCGGTTTCTTCGAAGAAGCTGTAGATGACGTCTGACGAATGCAACTCGCGGCCATTGACGGCGAGAATGTAGTCGCCGGCTTTAACGTTGACGCCGGGCTGGGTGAGCGGTGCCTGCAGGCCGGGATTCCAGTTCTCTCCGTCATACACCTTGGCGATGCGGTAGCGGCCATTCTCAAGCGTATAGTCGGCGCCGAGCAGGCCACCTTTGACTTTTTTCGTTTCGGGCTTTTCCCCGCCGCCCACGAACATATGACCGACCGTAATTTCGCCGAGGCATTCCTCGAATAAATAGGTGAGTTCTTCCCGCGAGGCGATGCCTGCGAGATACGGCTCGTACTTTTTCTTCACCTTATCGAGATCAAGGCCGTGGTAGTGCGGATCGTAGAAAAAGTCCCTTTCGATACGCCACGTCTCGTTATAAATCTGTTTCCACATGGGGCGCGGCTCGACCCAGACCTGCCAGTCATCGAGCTTGAGCGGACCGAAACCGGGCTTCGGCGGTCCGCTGCCCAGGCCTTCATCGGCCGATGCGGTGCTCCATTGATCGCCCTTGCGGTAAAGAACTTTTTCGCCGTCGAAGGAGACAGTGTAGTCGTTAACGTCTTCGATGAATTTATCGACCTTGCGCTTGCTGAGATCGAATTTGTCGATGGTCTGGCTAAGATCTGGACCGTCGGTAATCACCATCGGGCCTTCGGAAAGAAACAGAATCCCCGATTTGCCCGCCTGCATGTTGACGTAGTTCTTGGCCGGAATGGGCAGCGAGAGAATGCGTTGACCGATGCCTTCGAAGTCGATCTTGACCACGACGGCTTCGTCTTTTTTGTCCTTATCTTTATCAGCTTTGTCTTTATCTTTATTCTTGTCGGCAGCTTTATCTGTGTCTGTTCCCTTCTCCGACTTTGCATCTCTGGATTTTTCGTTTCCGGCTGCCGCTTTCTCCTTGTCGTCGCCGGTTTTCTTTTCTTCCTTGGGCTTCTCTTCGTCGCTTTCCGGAGCCAGGGGGGATTTTTCGTCCTTACTCAGAACGACGACGTAGGCGCTGCGGGTGACGCGGTGTTCGTCGCTCGACATATCGAGTCCGGCGGTTGAGAGACCGGTATTCGTGGAAGCGGTGAAGTAGAGGTATTTTCCATTCTTGTCGAAGCTGGGATAGAGCACATCGCTCATGCCATCGGTGACCTGCGAGCTTTTCCCTGTTTCGAGCGAATAGACAAACAGCGCATGCAGGCCGCTGGGAAGCTGCTTGGTGTAGGCAATCCATTTGCTATCGGGCGCCCAGGTTTGGTTGAGCTGCGTGGGGCCAAAACCGCCAAAGTAATCGGCATCGATAAGCTTGGGTGTCGGATTGGCAAGATCGACATACCAGAGCTGGAGGCGTTTGTCGGTATAGGTAATCTTCTTGCTATCGGGCGACCAGGTCGGGCTGTAGAAAAACGACGGCGGCTTGCCCAGGTTGATGTGGCGCACAGCGCCCAGCCCGCTTTGATCGCGAATGGCCAGTTCATATTCTCCCGACTCGTCGGAGAAGAATGCGATCGATTTGCCGTCGGGAGACCACGAGGGATCCCGATCGGCGACTGCGGGCGATCGCGTGATATCGCGAATGTCACCCTTGTCGGTGGGAACGGTGAAAATTTCTCCCCAGGCTTCAAACACTGCGCGCTGCGCCGGTGGGCGAGAGATTGAAATTCTGAATGCGCTTGGGATCGACTTTGGCGAAATGCGGACGCACCGCGTCGATATCTCCAGCCACGTGGATATGAATGTTTTTCGCCTGATGCGTATTCAGATCGTAAAGCTTGATGGCGCCGAACTGTTCGATGACGATGGCGCCGGGCCCGGCGGATGCGGTCTTGAAATCGAGGCCGTCGCTGTGCAGCGCTTCGGAAACCTGTTTTGTTTTTGTGTCGTAGGCAAAAAGGCTGACCGGCCCGTTGCGGTCGGAGAGAAAGTAAATTGTGTCGCCCACCCACATGGGATGGTGGTCATTGGAGTTGTCGCGGGGAATTTTGACGATGCTGGAATCTTTGAGATCGGCAATCCAGATCGGAGTGGTCTGCCCGCCATGGTAACGCTTCCACGCGGCCTCCCACTGAATGTGGGGGACGTAGGCCAGGTGCGTACCGTCGGGCGAATATGAGGCGTCCGAGCCAATCGGGATTGGAACCTGTTTGGGGAATCCACCTTCGACCGGCACAGTATAAAGCTGAAATTCAAAGTGCCGAAAGCTGTTGCCCCAGGACATGAACAGAATGTTTTTCCCATCAGGACTCCAGCCGAGAACGTATTCGTCGGCGGGATGATAAGTCAGGCGCGTGGGCTCACCGCCCGCAGCGGAAACCACATACACATCGACGTTGCCGTCATACTCGCCGGTGAAAGCGATTTTCGTTCCGTCAGGAGAGAAATAGGGATCGGTCTCGGTGCCGACTCCGGACGTAAGCCGCCGCGCATCGCCGCCATCGCGGCTGACAATCCAAAGATCGCCGCCATAATTGAAGACGATCTGCGTTTTGCTGACCGTGGGAAAGCGCAACAGCAATGGAGGATCGGTTTGGGCGGAAAGACCTGACTGAAAAATAAATAAAACTGAAATCACGATTACGATCAGCTTGAGCGGGAAGAGATTGCGCATGGAGGCTCCTGGGACGAAGCGAAATCTTATTGCGGAGGCGGGATGAAGGTCAACTGGGGACCCGTCCGCACTTCAATCGCGGGGCGGAAACGGGTGCTAATCCCCAGTGCCGGACAAGGTCACGGTCTGCGGACTCTGGAAATCGCTGTCTGCGATGGTGAATGTTCCGCTCTGCGCCCCAGTCGCCGTGGGAGTGAAAGTGATGCTCACCACGCAGTTGGCGCCCGCGGCAAGCGTAGTGCCACAAGTATTGGTCTGCGCAAAGGCGCCGGTGGTGGCTGCTGTGCCGATATTCAGCGGAATCGAACTCGTGTTGGTGAGAGTAAAATTCAGCGGCGCACTCGTGGTTCCCACTGTTTGCGCGGCAAAGGTCAGGGTTGTTTCGGAGAGGCTGACCGCGGTCGCAGTGCCTTGCAGATCCATGGTCTGAGGACTGGCCGGGTCGCTGCTTAGAATGCTGAGCCCGCCCTCAACCGTGCCCGTAGTCGTCGGAGAAAACGTCACACTGATCGAACAGCTCTTTCCCGCCGCCAAACTCTTGCCGCAAGTATTGGTCTGCGCGAATTCACCAACCGCTTCAATTTCGGTAATCGTAACCGCGGAGGTGCCCAGATTTTTTACGCTGAAAGTCTTGGCGGGCGAAGTGGAGCCGATGAAGGCGCTTTTAAAAGTAACGCTGAGCGGAGAGGTAGAAAGCGCAGTGCCCGTGCCGGCGAGGCTGCTTTTTTCCGGGCTGGTAGCGCCGCTGTCCACCACAGTCAGCGTTCCAGTCTGAGGACCAGCGGTCGTGGGTTTGAACGCCACCGATACAGTGCAGGAATTGCCGACTGTGATTGAAGTACCGCAAGTGTTGGCGGTGATGGAGAAGGGTGCGGTGACAGTTTCGCTGGTGAGAGTGATCGTCTTTTGCTGATCGTTGGTGATGGTGATTTTGCGGGATGCGGACGTACCGGCAATCTGCTCCCAGCCATAATTTTCATTGCCCGCGGAAAGGAGTGGACACAGCCGCGGCTGGAGCAAAAACGGCGAGCGCGGGGACTGAGTGAAGTCAAAGCTGTCGGTGGTGTCGTTTGCGATTGCGTCGCGCTGACCGAGGCTGGGCAGGCCGAAGACCTCTTCGGTGAATTTCAGGAGCGAGGAAAGCTCATACTGCGTGTGCGAAATATATCCCTGCTTCGCATAGGGAGAAACAATTAACAGCGGCACGCGCGGTCCCAGTCCATAAATGTCCACTGCCGGCGGCGGCACGTGATCGTAGAATCCGCCAAAGTCGTCGTAAGTAAGAAACACCGCGGAACTGGACCAGTCGGGCCCATTCATCAGCGCATTGAGTTGCTTGACCGACCAGTTCTCTCCCGAGCAGACGCTGCCCGGCGGGTGCTCGTTGTTATCCACGTCCGTGGTGGTCCCGCTGCCGCCGGTACCGAAGCTGGATTTTCCCGTAGTCACCAGCCACGCTACGTTCGGCAGATTCCCCGCCTTCGCATCGATAACAAATTGCGTGTCGGGGACAACATGCTCCGCCCACAACGAAGTGTTGCGGATGTGGTTGATGGCGTCGTAGGTGGAAAAAACATAACCGGCGCTGCCTTTTGAAGGCGCGTAATACTTCCACGACAAGCCCGCGCCATCAAGCAGATCGGCCAGCGTCTGAAAATCAAAACAGGGAAAGGGCTTAGTTACGATGAGGTTTGTGGCCAGCATTGGCACCTGGGCGTCGGGAGCGGCGTCGCAGCCCCAGACTTGTCCCTTGCCATTGATTTGCAGCGTGTTATTGAACACTCCGCCGGATTGCGCGGCAATGGTGTAGAGATGATTGGGAAAGCTGGCACCCTGCAACGACGAAAACATGTTGTCGGCAATAACGAAGTTCTGCGCGTACTTCCAGTAGTTGGGAATGTCTGACTGATGAAGCTGCTGGAAGCCAAGGTAATCGCCGTTCACGCTGCCCGCAGTGACCAGATCAAAGCGATCCATCTTGCCGCCGTCCATGCCCGTGATCGCGTCGAACCAGCCGTGGCCGGTAATGTCGTTCGGCATCTGGTCTGCCTGGTGGCCCATATTGATCGTCTGCCCCGTCGAGATGGTTGCCGTTGTTGCGCCATTGGCTCCGGGAAACGTTCCGTAGAAACTGTCGAACGAGCGGTTCTCTTTAATGATGAAGATGACGTGCTGAATCTGGCTGATGTTGGGCGGAACAGTATTGGAACTTTGGGCGATTAAGAAAAGGGAAGAGAAAAACAAACAGCCCAGAGTGATCGCGGAACGGGAGAGCTTTAGCATTTCACATCCTCTGGCCGGGTGAACTGGCCAAGTCGAACATTTTCAAGTATGCAAGCGAACCATCGCAGATCGCCGATCTATTTTCCCGAGGAGTTTGAGGGCAAAGTTTCTCAGCCCGAAACAACGGGGAAGCGATGTTCCCACTCAGCTGGAGCGCTTGTCAACGTGAAGGATTTTGCACACTTAGAATCTTGCAACCGGGCTGAAAGGCGCCCGCAGTCAGCCTTTCGGCGGCTTGCCTTTTCCCGGCAAGCCCGCTGGATTCTCATGCGTGCGTTCGCGAAAACTTCCGCGCAGGCCGGCGGCCAGGCTCACGCTGGATTCGCCGAATTTATCCCGTAGTTTGTCGGCTGCGGCGAGAGCGTCTTTCCAGCGTTGCTGCCGGCTACTTTCGAGGATATTCAACTGTTCTGTTTGTTGGCCGAATGAGGATGCCTGCACGCCCAGCAGCCGCACCTGTTGGCCGCGCTTCCAGTTGCGGCGAAACAGCGTTCGGATATGCTCGAAAATTTCATTATCGAGCTGCGTCGATGTGGATAGCGTGTGAGCGCGCGTGATTGTCGTGAAATCTTTGTAGCGCAATTTGAGTTGCAGCGTGCGGGCGTAAAATCCGGATTCGCGCAGCCGTCGTCCAACCATCTCCGAAAGACGCATCAGCGTGGATTCGAGTTGAGCTACATCGGCAGTGTCTTCGTTATAAGTGTGTTCATGGCTGATCGACTTGGCCTCCGTGTCGGCGCCAACTTCATTGTCGAACCATCCGCCAGCGTCTTCGCCGCGCGACTTCCCGGCCAGCGCCAGCCCCCATTTGCCGAAGCGCTCTTCGAGTTCAGATTCCTCCAGCCCCGCCAAATCACCGACTTTCCTGATGCCTAGCTCGTGCAGGCGGCCCTCCATGACTTTACCGACGCCGGGAATCTCGCGCACGTCGAGCGGCGCGAGAAATTTCGCCTCTTGGCCGGGAATAATGCGCAGCAGGCCGTTGGGCTTAGCCTGCGCCGAAGAAACTTTCGCGATCAGCCGCGAGCTTCCGATTCCAATGGAACAATTCAGCTGCGTTTCCGTCTTCATACGCTGATGCAGAGCATGTGCGGCCTTGAGCGCCGGGCCGTGCAAGCGCTCGGTGCCGGTCATATCGAGATAGGCCTCGTCGATGGAAGCCATTTCCACCCGCGGGGAAAATGTGGTCAGCACGGCAAAGACTTTCTCCGAACATTGGCGATAGCGCTCAGGGTGCCCATCAACGAAGATGGCCTGCGGGCAAAGCTTGGCCGCTGTGCGCAGCGGCATGGCAGAATGCACGCCGAACTTTCGCGCCGCATATGACGCCGCGCTGACCACGCCGCGCTCGTTGCGCTGGCCGCCGACGACCACAGGTTTGCCTTTTAACGACGGGTCGAACAACTCCTCCACGGAGACGAAGAAAGCGTCCATATCGACGTGGAAGATTGTGCGGAGGAAAGCGGGCTGGTGCGCGGCAGCCATGGACGAATTTTAGCAGGCATGCACGCCGGCCCGATCAGCGCAATCACACGTGCTCAAACTGGAAATCGTTGTTAGAATCCGCCTCATGCCCGGACGTGCGGTCATGATTACGGCTCGCATTGCGTTTCTTTTTTGCGGACTGGTTGCGCTTTTGACCGCCGCTCCTTTTGTAATGCTGCGCGGGATCGACCTGCCGGTTCAGAGCGAGTGGGTCATATTTGCGGTTGCCTTAGTGCTAGTTGGCATCATCGGCGTGGCGTTTGCGGTGCTGCCTCGCTCGTGGATCGCTAAGGCATGCAGGCAAGATCCCGACGATGGACGGTTGCTCTCAGTCCCGCTCAAACTACTCGGCAGCTTGGCGGCAGTTTTCTATCTCCTCGCGGTCGCCATCTATTTCACTCCGAACAGCTGGGGCGTTGATCCGCAACTGATGCTTTCGCTCTGCCCCATGTCATTCGTTAAGATGAACTTCGATCCCTCGCCGTTGATGATCTTCCTCCGGCTGGCGCCCATGAATGCGGCAGCCTACGGGGCTCTGGGCGTCGCCTTGGGGTACGCAAGACTGGGCCTCGGTAAAAAGGCCCAACAGACATTGCCGCACGGGACAACTTCCAGCCAGAATTAAGACTCGAATACAATAGAATCGAAAGAGGCGGTTGCCCTCCCGGGCAGCGAACCGTGCTCGGGTGGCGGGGGTTTTATGAATAAGTCCACCTTGCGGAAAGCAATTCTTGCGGTAATTTCATCGGTCAGCCTGGTTTGTTTGCCGGCGTCTGCATTCGCCCAGCGTGGAGGCGGTGGCCATGGCGGTGGTGGCGGCGGGTTCCACGGCGGCGGCGGTTTTGGCGGCGGCGGTTTTCATGGCGGCGGATTCAGTGAGGGTGGATTCCACGGCGGCGGCTTTGGCGGTGGTGGCGCTTTCCACGGAGGAAGCGGATTCCGCGGCGGAAGTAGCTCTTTCAGCGGCGCGCGCGGCGGTTCGATGTATCGCGACGGTTTCGGACGCGCAAGCGGAGGGTCAGCCCGCGGATTCAATGGATCCCGGAGTTGGGGTTCCGAAGGCCGCGCCGGTTCATCAGCACGTGGTTGGGGTGGAAGATCAGGCATGGGAGCAAACCACGCGGCGATTGCGGATGGCCGCTGGCATTCCTTCTCTGGTGATCGCGGAGGCGCACGCGGAGCCGGCACGCTGCTGGCCCGCAATAATGGCATTGGCGGGGGGTGGCGCAGTTTCGGCGGGCGCGGACTCTACCGCGGTGGTGGTTTTTATGGTGGTCGCGGGTTCTATGGGGGGCGTGGTTGGGGATACCCCGGCTGGGGATTCGGCCTCGGTTGGGGATGGGGCTGGGGTTGGGGATTTGGTTGGGACTGGTGGGGTCCATTCTGGAATTGGCCACCCTACTGGTATAGCCCCTGGTGGGGCTGGGACAGCCCGTACTACGGTTACCCGTATTCTTACTAGGTGAGCGCGCCGGTGGAGATATTACCGCCGAATATCGAGACGGCGTGGTGGCGATTGAGGAATTTGTTGCAGAGCTCTGAAAGAAAATAGCCTCGCTACGCGAGGCGGACAGCCGAGGGCGGCTGTCCCCACATGATCTTAGGTTATGCCGTCACCTTCTCCGCTCCCGCTGCGGCCCCATGCGCCTGCCGCAGCCGGTCATAGATCTTTCCATACTCCCGCGCCGACGCACTCCAGGAAAAATCCTTGCCCATGCCGTTGCGCATCAGCACTTGCCATGAAGTCTGGTCGCGATAGGCTTGCAGCGCTTGCTTTATCGTCAGCAGCAACGGCTCGCCGCTATATTCGGTGAATTTGAAGCCCGTCCCTTTGCCCGTGCGCGCATCCCAGGGTTCGATGGTGTCATCGAGGCCGCCAGTCGCGCGCACGATGGGTACGGTGCCGTATTTCAGGCTGTAAATCTGATTGAGACCGCAAGGCTCGTAACGCGATGGCATCAGGAACATGTCAGCGCCGGCTTCGATCTTATGCGCGATGGCGTTGTCGTAAGCGACCTTCACCGCGATGTTGTGCGGAAATTGCCTGCGCGAGGCGCGGAAACATCTCTTCATAAGGTTTGTCGCCGGCCCCGAGCGACGATTAGCACCATCTCTTCGCGCGCCAATCGATCAGCCACCTGCGAGATCAGGTCGAAACCTTTTTGCGCGGCGAAGCGGGAAACGATCCCAATCACCGGCAGCTTGGTCGGCGGTTGCCGGAATACCGAATGTAGCCAGCAAATCCTGTTTGCACTTCGGCTTTCGCCTGACAAATCGGTCGGCGAATATTTGGCGACGGTGAACTTGTCGGTCTGCGGGCTCCATTCCTCATAATCCACGCCGTTCAGAATTCCGATCACCGTCGCTGGCGCGCCCGCGCAGCACACCTTCCAGGCCAAAACCATATTCGGTAGTCTGAATTTCCTGGCTGTACTTTTTGCTGACCGTGGTCACGTAATCCGAATAAACCAACGCCCCTTTAGAAAATTCACCTGGCCGAAAAATTCCATCTTCGACATGGCGAACAAATCCCAGGGCAGCGTCAACAATGGCAAAATTCCGGCGGAAACAATCCCTGGTATCCCATGTTGTGAATGGTGAAAACGGTTCCCACATCGCGAAACGCAGGATCCTCCGCATAAAGCGTTCGCAGCAGCACTGGCACCAGCGCCGACTGCCAGTCGTGACAATGAAACACCTGCGGCACGCCCAGAATTTTTGAGGCTTCCAGAACCGCGCGGGAAAAAAGCGCAAAGCGCTCGGCATTGTCGGGATAATCGCCCGCCGCCGTTCCGTAGAGCGCATCGCGATCGAAGAATGCCGGATATTCAATAAAATAAAACTTAACCCCGGCCTGCGTGCCACCCGTCACTACAGAAGCAAAACGATATTGATCGTCGAACGGAACCGTGATGCTGCGCACCACCGTGGCCGGCTCCGTCAGCTTGGTCTGGCGGTAACGCGGCAAATACACGCTGACCTGATGTCCAAGGGCGGCCAGCGCGCGCGGCAATGCGCCGACCACGTCGGCCAGTCCGCCGGTTTTAGAAAAAGGAACGCCTTCCGAAGCCACAAACGCGATATGCATGAGAGCAGGAACCTCCTGAGCAGGGCTTGTTCGAGGATCACACGGTATTATGGAGAAGAACCCGGGCTGGGTCGGCTCGCGGTAACCAACTGCGCGGAGCGTAATGTGCAAAGGCGACGCACGCGGGGACGACCTCAGTCTATATGCCCGAGGAAAAGAGGGTCAACGTGCCACATGCGGTTTCCGCACGCCGTCCGCACATCAAGCCCAAGCTGGGACAACACTTCCTTGTGGGCGAGGATCACGCCAGCCGCATCGTCGATGCGCTGGGTGACGTTTCGCAATGCACGGTGCTGGAAATCGGCCCCGGCCGAGGCGCCATCACTTCGCTGCTGGCCCCGCGTGCCCGGCGCCTGATCGCCGTGGAGCTCGACCGCGTGCTGGCAGCACAGCTTCGCCTGCGCTTCGGCATGACTCGCAATGTGGAAGTGATCGAGGCCGATATCCTCACCATCGATTTCGATTCTCTTTTCGGTCCCAAGCCGGGGCTGGGCCGTCCCGGAATCGAATTGAGAGTGGAGCCGGCGCGCGTGGTGGGCAATCTCCCTTACGGCATTACTTCCGACATCCTTCTGCGCCTGTTCGAGTTCGCCAAATATTTTGAGACGCTCGTCATTATGGTGCAGCGCGAAGTCGCCGACCGCATTGCCGCCAGGCCCGGAGGCAGCGAATACGGATTGCTTTCGGCAACGGCACAACTTTATGCTCGTGTGGAAAAATTGTTTACGCTGCCACCGGGAGCGTTCAATCCGCCGCCGAAAGTTCACTCCACCGTTCTGCGCCTGACTTTGCACCCCAGGCAGGAAGAGCTGGGCGTGGCCGGCGACGGCTTCATCGACTTCCTGCGGCTTTCTTTTGGGCAGAAGCGCAAGACGCTATGGAACAATTTGAAGTCGGACTATGGAGAAGATAGTTTGCGGCAAGCATTAGGGGAAGCAAAGATAAAACCGAATGCGCGCGCCGAGACTCTGAGTCTGGAGCAGAGCGCGGCACTGTATCGCGCATTGCGGAGGGACGTTTGACAGCAGGGATTCAATAACTGCTGACACAGACCGGGAGAACTGACTAGTACCTGCCAACCACTATAAGTCCTAAACCGGCACGCGGCGAGAGTGCCGTCTTTTCTCTTTTCCTTCCACGAGTCGAACCTCTACGCGAGCTCCCAGCGCCTGGGCCAATCTGATGAGCGTGTCGAGTTGCACGTTCGTGGGCTGACTTTCAATGCGGGAGATTTTCGGCGCGCTCATGCGCGCTCGCGCGGCAAGTTGAGTCTGGTTGAGCCGGTTCTTAGCCCGAAGTCTGGCGATCTGTACTCCAATGTCGAGGCTCGCGAGCTCCTTCTCCACCAGATCCCGCATGGCGGAATCTTCCATCTGCGAATCGTAGTACCGTTCGAATCTATTCAAGATGATGCCCCTTTTTGCTAATTTGCTGATTGTGTCGAGCCATACGAAACTCCGCCAGCCAGCCGCAGTTCCTTTGCCTCCAACTTTGCCGTCCGCTTTACGAATCCATGCAAGAGGACAAAGACTCGCTGAGCGTCAGCAAAGTAAAGAATCCTGACCTTGTCTTTTGCGTGCTGAGTTCGCAACTCCCGGATCCTTCCAGCCACCTGTGATGAATATGGAAACGGCAGGCTCGGACCGTGAAGCTTGAGAACCTGTATGACTGCGAGGGCCTTGGCGCGAACTTCAGCAGAAAGCGAATCCAGGAACTCTTCGACGGGGGCGGTTCCATCCGCCTCGGCGTAAAAGTCAATAGACCACTCCACCTATATAGGGTATACCATTAAAAGCATTCCCGCAAGGTTGCGGTACACTCAAATTGTGTCGATGGTCACCCTAAACGACATCCGCGCAGCCCAGGCCCGCTTGCAGGGGATCACCACCCGCACGCGCCTGATCGAATTCAATCTTTGCGACTCCGATCCGCGCCAACTCTTTCTCAAGCCGGAAAATCAGCAACCCATCGGCGCCTTCAAGCTTCGCGGAGCCTATAACAAGGTCGCTTCGCTTTCGGCAGAAGACCGCAAGCGCGGAGTCATCACCTACTCCAGCGGCAATCACGCCCAAGGCGTAGCATATGCGGCGCGGGCTTTGGGAGTGAAAGCCGTTATCGTGATGCCCGACAACGCGCCTGCCATCAAGCGCGAGGCGACCGCCGCGCTCGGCGCGGAGATCGTGGTCGTCGGACCGGGCAGCAGCGAACGCCAGGCCAAAGCAGAAGAGCTAGCCGCGCTGCACGGATACGTCATCGTGCCGCCTTATAACGATGAGCACATCATTGCCGGTCAGGGCACCATGGGATTGGAAATCCTCGAAGACCTGCCCGAGGTCGAAACGGTTCTCGCGCCAGTCGGCGGCGGAGGCATGTTGAGCGGCATCGCCACTGCCATCAAGTTAAGCAAGCCAGCGGTAAAACTTTTCGGCGTCGAACCGGAGCTCGCCGGCGACGCGCAAGCCAGTTTCCGCGCCGGCAAAATCGTCGATCTTCCCGCCGAGCAGGTTTCTCGGACAATCGCCGACGGCCTGCGCACGCAAAGCATCGGCGCCATCAACTTCGCCCACATCCAGCGTTACGTCGACGACATCATCACCGTCACCGAAGATGAAATCCGCCAGGCCATGAAATATCTCAGCACAAATCCCGCGACCGTAGCCGAACCCAGCGGCGCCGTCGCCGTCGCCGGTTTCGTCTTTCATGCCGGCGAGTTGCCGAAAACAAAACTCAACGTAGCCGTGATCTCCGGCGGCAACATCGAACCCGCCATGCTCGAACAACTCCGCTGCGGATAACTTTCGATGCCCTAGTATGACTTTTCCACGGCGCAACCACCCGCACCTAAACCTTGACTCGCAGCCAGCAAAAGGTCATGCTGAAACCATCAACCATCAGATTTAAAGCGGAAATGTATAACTCTTCTGTTGCAAAGATTTTGATTCCCAACAATTGCAGCTCCGAGCCTACGGTACAGAACAGATTCCAACTTCGAAAATCGCTCCGCGTCGCCCTCGCGATGGCTTTCCTCATTCCCATCGCCCCCGGCATCGCGCTCGCCCAGGCCCAGCGCGGCACGCTGGTGCATGAAGAATCCATTCGCGTCGCGCCCGACGCCGATTCCGCCAAGCTCGGCGAAGCTGAACGCGGCCACGAACTGGTCATTATCGAAACCGCCCGCGGCTGGACGCACGTTGAAGCCATCATCGCCGAACCGAAAAAAGACGAAGACGACGAAGACTCCGAGGGCAAAACAATCACCGGATGGGTCTCCAGCAAAGCGCTGGTCAGCATGACCACTCAGGATGGCGACAAGATCATCTTCGGCGAAGCCGCGGATTCGGAAGATCAGGCCAGCAGCCGCCATGGACGCCGCGATGCCGCCATGGACGCCATGCGGCTTTACTACCGCGTCTACGATCTGTTTCCCGCTTCGCCGCTGGCCGCCGAAAGCCTGTATCGCGCCGCCGACATTCGCTGGCAAATACAGCGCGCCGACGTGATGACGCGCCCATCCGCCCGCGAACGCGAGGCCTACATGCGCGGCCAGCTCGATGAGCAGTGGATGCGGCTGGTGATGAAAAAATATCCCGGCACCAAGTGGGCCGACCTGGCCGACTTCCGCACGATCGATAACAAGCTGTGCGGCGATTGGCAGGGCGCTTCGAAGTGTCCGGAAAAAGAATCTGAAATCTACGAAAAGTACGCCAAAGATCACGCCCAGTCGCCCGCCGCGCCTGAGGCCTTATACGACGCCGCCTGGCGGCAATCGGCCTTGATCGAAATTTACAAGACCGAAGCGAATCAGAAAAAATCGGAAGAATCGAAGGCCCACACTCTGTCTCTGGCGCAAAAAATCGTCAGCGATTACGGGCAAAGCAGTTGGGCCTTGCGCGCGCAAAGATTGATATTCTACGTGCAGAACGGCGTTCCAACCTTCGGCGATGCAGAAAACTGAACGCTGAACCGCAAGCTTTAAGCCTTAACCTATTATCCCAGTGTTCTCCGTGGTTAAGGTTTTAGATTCATGAAGTTTTCCCTCACGGTTGAAGCGCGGATTTTCTGAGATACTGATCCATCCCGCGGAGGAAGATTGAACGACTACATACTGTCTCTTATCCTGGGCATTGTCGAAGGCCTCACGGAATTTCTGCCGGTTAGCTCGACCGCACACTTGCGCATTTCCGAAGCGTTGCTGCACATCAGCCTCTCCGACGGATATTGGAAGATGTACACCATCGTGATTCAGCTGGGCGCGATTCTCTGCCTGCCGGTCTACTTTCGCGAACGCATCGCCAAGTTTCTTTCCACATTTCCGCGCGGCGAACGCGGAGATCGCACCGCTCTCACGCATCCGTTGGGACTGACCATGGTGGCCTTCGTGGTCACGGCAATACCGGCGTTTCTTTTGACCAAGATCATCGGCAAGCATCTGGAGAGCCTGCACATCATGGGCATGGCATTGCTCATTGGCGGAATCGTCATGTGGATCATCGATGCCATGAATGCGAAATCGGAAACCGCTGGGCCCGGCGCGGTCGGCAGCCGCATTCATACCTGGAAGATGGAAGCCATGTCTCTGGGACAGGCTGTATGGATTGGCGCCTGCCAGATTCTCTCGGCGGTTTTTCCCGGAACTTCGCGCTCCATGTCTACGATTGCCGCCGGCCAGGTCGCGGGAATGTCGCGCGCCTCGGCGCTGGAGTTTTCCTTCTTCGTATCGATACCGACCATGGTGGCGGCAACTTGCTATGACCTGTTCAAGTCGTTGCGCGGCGGCAAAGGCGTGAATCCGATTGGCGTGTCGCAAATCGACCCCCATGGATGGACGGTGTTGGGCATTGGATTTGTAGTGTCGTTCATCGTCGCCTACGCGTCTGTGGCATGGTTTATGGCCTATGTGCGCAAGCACGGATTTGTGCCATTCGCCATATACCGCATTATCGTCGGAGCATTGGTGCTGGCTTTTGCGGCGAAGCTGGCAGGCTAACGGTCAAGGAACTGGGAAGCCAACTCAATACTCCCGTCCATTTCCCGCATTGTAGGAATCCGATCTTCTTGGCATAATGATTAGGCTCTGGCCGATTGAAGCACCGGGAATCGTTTTCGTTCGTGGTGTGTTCCGGCCCCAATGGGTTTTCTGACAACGATTGTTACCCCTACCATGAACCGGCGGCTCAATGAGCTAATCGGGTTCCTGATGTGCGTCTCCGCGCTCCTCCTCTTTCTTGCGCTGGTTTCCTACTCGCCGCTAGATCCTTCGCTGAACAGCGCCTCGGTGCTGACCGGTTCGCACGCTGCCCGTAACTGGATTGGCGTGGTGGGCGCGCTGGTTGCCGATATCGCTTTGCAGTTCTTCGGCATTGGTTCGTTTCTGCTGCCCGTGATTGCCGCGCTTCTGGGAGCGCGCTGGTTCCGGTCGGCGAAGATTCAATCGCCAATTGCAAAGACTCTGGGCGCGGCTTGGCTGGTGATGTTTCTTCCCGCCATGCTGGCGCTGCTGCCCGGCCACATGCGCTGGATGGGCGTAATTCCAGTCGAAGGACTGCTAGGCCGCATTCTCGGCGACTTCCTGATTCATTATCTGAATCTCGTTGGCGCGTATATCGTCTGCGGCACGCTGATTGCCGTGGCGCTGTACTTATCAACCGCATTCTCCTTTTCCGCGGTGCGCTTGTGGGCGCCGACTAGATTCGCATTTGCCACGGCGTTATGGAATCGCTACCTCGACTGGCAGCAGGAGCGGACCAAGAAGCGGCAGCAAAAAGAATTGGAAAAGCGGCGCATCTCGAAACCTGTGGTCAAGACGCAGTTGATTCCGTTCGCGGCCAGGGCCTGCACAGCCCATGGCGACTGCAGAAGGCCATCGCACGGGCATCGAACGCATGATGGCCGAAGATGCGCCGGAGCGTCCGGGCGAGGCACGAGCGAGTACATCAGCCGCTGCGGAATCATTCCAGGCATCGCATGTCCTCGATTCAGCGCCCGAATCTGCCGTGGATCCCGAAGTCACAGTGCGCGCCGACAGCAGCAATAAGGCTAAGACGACCTTGCCGCGAATTGCCGGCGGATACAAACTTCCTCCGAGCAGTCTGCTGCAACGCCCCGACGAACGCCAGGCTGTGGACGCGGAAGAACTCAAGCTGCTGGCGCAGGTTTTGCGGGAAAAATACGCCGAGTTTGAAGTTCACGGGCAGGTTACGCAGATCAATCCCGGGCCGGTGGTGACCACGTTTGAGTTCAAGCCGGAAGCAGGCATCAAGTACAGCCGCGTCACTAATCTCTGCGACGATTTATGCCTGGCGCTGAAGGCGGAAAGCATTCTGATCGAGCGCATGGCGGGCAAGAGCACCGTGGGCATTCAGGTGCCGAACCGCGAGCGCGAGATTATCTGGCTGCGGGAGAATATCGAGTCGCAGGAGTTCATGGGATCGAAGTCCAAGATGACGATCGCCATGGGCAAAGACATCAACGGGCGCATTGTGACCGCCGATCTGGCGGGGATGCCGCATTTGCTGATTGCCGGTTCGACCGGCGCGGGCAAGAGCGTGGCCATTAACGCGATGATCATGTCGATCCTGTATAAGGCGACCCCCGATCAGGTGCGGCTGATTCTGGTGGACCCCAAGCGCCTGGAGTTGGGCAACTATGAAGGCGTGCCGCACCTGCACACGCCGATCATCACCGAGCCGAAGCTCGCGGCCAACGCGCTGCGCAATGCGGTCCGCGAGATGGAGCGCCGATTGAAGCTGCTCGCAGCAAAGGGCGTCCGCAACATCGATCAATACAACCGGCTGTTTGATAAGAGCGACACGCCAAGTTTGTTCGACGAGGGCGATGAGAAACCGCTTCCTTATATCGTCATCATCATCGACGAATTAGCCGACCTGATGATGCTCGATTCGAGCAACGTGGAAGAATCGATCACGCGCCTGGCGCAAATGGCGCGAGCGGTGGGCATTCATCTGGTTCTGGCAACACAGCGGCCTTCCGTTGACGTGATCACAGGATTGATTAAAGCGAACTTTCCTGCGCGGGTCTCATTCCGAGTGGCCACGAAAGTAGATTCGCGCACCATTCTCGATGCCAACGGCGCCGAGGCTTTGCTAGGCAAAGGCGACATGCTCTATCTGCCGTCGGGATCGGCGCGAGTACACCGGCTGCATGCGCCCTTTGTCACGGAAAAAGAAATTGCCGCAGTGGTGGAATTCTGGAAAGCGCAGGGCGCGGCCGAATATCAGTCGCAATTCCTGGAAGCGCCTAAAGACGATCGCGAAGCCGGAGGCGCTGGTAATGGCGAGAGCGGCGAGGACGGCGAACCGGAAGACGATCCTTTATTTAACGATGCGGTGAAACTCGTCGTGGAATTTGGCAAGGCTTCTACGTCTCTCATCCAGCGGCGGTTGCGGGTTGGTTACGGACGCGCCGCGCATTTGATCGACTTGATGGAGCGCGACGGCATCGTCGGGGCGGCGGATGGTCCCAAGCCGCGGGAAGTTTTGAAGCGGCCAGAGTGGGTCTCGGAGATCGAAGAATCCATGCGATAGTGTTCTAGTTTCTCTTCTGAACCTTCCTGTTTTGCCAGCGATATAATAGAGAGATTGTCAGCCGGTTGCATTGGCTTCTGTGAGGCTGCCGACGAAACCGAACCGAGCTCGGCTTGGACGGGCGAGCGCGCCCGTCCCCACATGAGCATTGCAACGCCGCAATATAGAGGAAGGGCCAAGAGCTTCTTCATGGACTTTAAACTTGTTTCCAATTACACGCCGCAGGGAGACCAGGCGGCGGCAATTCAAGCGCTGACGCGCGGGATATTCGACCGCGAGGCGCATCAGGTGCTGCTCGGCGTCACCGGATCGGGCAAAACCTACACCATGGCCAAGGTGATTGAGGCGGTGAACCGTCCCACGCTGGTCATGGCCCATAACAAGACTCTGGCGGCACAGCTTTATCACGAGTTCAAGAATTTCTTTCCCCATAACGCGGTCGAGTATTTTGTATCGTATTACGACTATTACCAGCCCGAGGCTTATGTTCCGGCCGCCGATCTCTACATTGAAAAAGAAGCCACGATCAACGAGGAACTGGAAAAGCTGCGGCTTTCGGCGACGCGCTCTTTGTTTGAGCGTCGCGACGCGCTGATCGTTTCTTCCGTCAGCTGCATCTATGGCCTCGGCTCGCCGGAAGCGTATTACGGCATGATGCTGTTCCTGGAAAAAGGCCAGAAGATCAAACGCGAAGACATCACGCGCAAGCTGGTGGATATTCTTTACGAGCGCACCAACGGCGACTTTCGCCGCGGAACCTTTCGCGTGCGCGGCGATGTGATCGAGATTTATCCCACTTACGAAGACATGGCCTATCGCATCGAGATGTGGGGCGATCAGGTGGAAGCGCTGTCGCAGATCGATCCCCTGTTTGGCACGGTCAAGCAAAAGTATGTGCGGCTGCCGATTTATCCCAAAACGCATTATGTGATGAAGGAAGAGACGCGGGCGTCGGCGGTGGATTCGATCAAGAAAGAACTGGCGTGGTGGGAGCCGGAATTGGAAAAACAGGGACGCATGGTGGAGGCGCAGCGCATTCATCAGCGGACGATGTTCGATCTGGAAATGATCAAGGCCATGGGCTATTGCCACGGCATCGAAAATTATTCGCGGCATTTCACAGGACGGCTGCCGGGCGAGCCTCCACCCACACTGCTGGATTATTTTCCGCGCGACTTTCTTCTCTTCATCGACGAGTCGCACCAGACTGTGCCGCAGTTGCGCGGCATGTATGCGGGCGATAGGTCGCGCAAGGAAGTGCTGGTGGAGTATGGCTTTCGGATGCCGTCGGCCCTGGATAATCGTCCGCTGACGTTCGAAGAGTGGGAGCATCGCACCAATCAACTCGTGTATGTTTCGGCGACGCCGGGACCGTATGAGCTGACTAAATCTGCGGGCGTAGTGGTGGAGCAGATTATTCGGCCCACGGGACTGATCGATCCGGAAGTTGAAGTGCGTCCGGTGAAAGGGCAGATTGACGATTTGCTGCACGAGATTCGCGCGCGTGTGGCCAAGGGTGAGCGCGTGCTGGTCACGACTTTGACCAAGCGTATGTCCGAAGACCTAGCCGAGTATTACGCCGAAGTAGGCGTGAAGTGCCGCTACATGCATTCGGAGATCGAGACACTGGAGCGGGTAAAGATTCTGCGCGACCTGCGCAAGGGCGAGTTCGATGTATTGATTGGCATCAATCTGCTGCGTGAGGGCCTGGATTTGCCGGAAGTATCGCTGGTGGCCGTTCTCGATGCCGATAAAGAAGGATTTCTGCGCTCGGCCGGATCACTGATTCAAACCATTGGCCGCTGCGCTCGACATTTGAACGGGCGCGCGATTCTCTATGCCGACCGCATGACCGATTCGATGAAGCGCGCCATGGATGAGACTTTGCGGCGGCGCGCAATTCAGACGGCCTACAACGAAGAAAATGGAATCACGCCGGAATCGATTGTGCGTCCGCTGGACATGACACTGGCCGGAATTGTCGCGGCGGACTACGCGGACTTGACTGCGGGCGAAAGCGAAGGTATCCCCGAGTTCACCTCGCAGCAGGATGTGAACGCCTACATCGAGAAACTGGAAAGCGACATGCGCGAGGCGGCGAAGAAGTTTGAGTTTGAAAAGGCCGCGAAGTTGCGGGATACCATCAAGGAGCTAAGAACGAAGGAGTTTTTGTTCGCGTGACATCGCAATCACAAACGCAGAGATGGCAGAGACTACTTTCACTGACGTCTTCTGCGGCTTGATGTTGAGCTTCACCGTCCGTACGCCGCGCTGGCCGCCAGCGGCTTGCGGTGGAAAGTGTAGCCGTCGAACGTTTCAGCGCGGAAATTGAGGTTGGGAGCGCTCAGTTTTTCGCTTTGGCTTAAGAAGAGATATCCGCCAGGTTCGAGATAGAGGTGCAGGCGTTCGAGCAGAGCGGTGCGCTGGGTGCGGGATAGAGATGGAAGAACCTCCATGCAGAAAATGCAGTCGAAGCGTCCGATGTAGACCGGACGCACCAGGTTCATCACGTTGAAGGTGACCATACTGCGCAAGCGGGCTTTGACCAACAGATGCGTCGCCGGGGAGATGTCCGGTCCGATGACTGCCGGTTCCCGCCTTGAGCCGCTCAGCGAATAACCGTTATCCAACTCCTCCGGTGGTTCATTATTATTGTCGTCCGTATCGTTCAAATTTCTGCCTGCATTGCCGTATGTACCGTTTTCGGCGCCGCGCACGCGGCTGGCAGCGGCGATTCTGGAGAAACACGAGCGGATGGCGGCGGGCGGAAGTCCTGCCAGCGCCGATTGCGGATAGAGCCCGCGTTCGGCAACCTGGATCGATGCGGGCAGCAGGTCGCTGCCCACGATCTGGACGGCCAAATCTCTTGTGTTCTGCGAATTCTGTGGCTTCGCGGGCTGGAACGCTTGAACCGTCCCGGCTTTGCGAGCGTTGCTGGATTTTTCCTTCATTATGGAGCCTATCCCTGGGGATCCATTGACCACATTCGAAGTGGCTCCTGAGGCTCCGTTGCAGACGGCCATGGCGATGGAATAAGCCTCTTCTCCGGTGGAGCAGCCGGCGCTCCAGATGCGAACCTGCCCGCCCTCCGCCGACTTGCGCAGTCCCAGTTGCGGCAGCACTTGGCGGGCAAAAGCGTTCATGGCTCCGGGATGGCGGAAAAATCCAGTTGAGGTATCGAGCAGGCCGCTGAGAAATTCGGGAATGAGCGCTGGATCCTGATCCGAAGAACGCAGGCGATCGAGCAAGAGGGCGGCGGATTCCAGTTGCTGACCCTCCAGATAATTCGCCACATGCGCAGCAAGGGCGTTGTTAGGGCAGTCCAGCAGAGACCCGGTCTGGCGCTCGACCAGCAGGCGCAGTTCGGAAAGTTCGTGCTCGAGAATGGTGCCCCTGGCCATAAGTTTGTGCATGAAGCTTCCCCCTGTGCTGCGGTCGGTTGCGGGGGAGTGCTTGTTAGTTCTCAGTTCTTACTAGCTTGCTTTTCGATTCTCATTTCGCTTGCGCTTGAAAACTGTTTTCGATCTGCGCTAGCTTCCCGCTACGGCAGCGTAGGGACGATCGCAATCCTTACCGGCCTGCAACGCGACGACGTTTAACTCCTTTTCCAAGGAGGAGAAGCGCTGCAAGATTTCGTTGATGCGCAGTGTCATGTGGCGAATGGTTTCAATTTGCGCGCGGACTGGGGCGGAAAGCGTTCCCGGCTCAAACAGCAATAGATCGGAATTACCCAACACCGAAGTCAAGGCATTGTTCAAGTTATGGCGCATTTCGAGCATGTAGCGGCCCAGCGTGGCCTGGCGCTCGAGTGCGGCGCAGGCGAGCTCAGCGGCGCGGGCACGGGCTTCGGCGCGGGCGCGATGTGCAGCTTCGCTCGCTGCCATGACCAGAATCTCAATCCAGTTCTCTCCGCGCCGCAGTACAACGACCCGAGGCCAGCGTTGGCGAACCAGTTGCCCGGTTTCCGGATCGAGACAGGTAAAGAATACGGGCTGGCCGGTGGAGTGCAGAGGCTCCAACACAACCGAGAGAACTTCGCGCCGCAATTCGCCGACGATGGCAACATCGAAACTCTCCGCCGCAAAGCGCGGCCAAAGTTCTCCGCTGACCAGGGTAAAGGCTGGAACGATGCGCTCCATTTGCCAGCGCGCGGTGATGCGGCGGGAAAAATCGACGTCATCGGAGATGATCAGTACGGTTGGCTGGTTCACGTTGGTTTTCGCCGGTTCAGCATTGACTTGGCAGCTCACGCCGCCAGTTTTCGATCCTTATCGCTGCCCTGAAGTTCTTGCCGATCCACAACCTGATTTTGAGTAACTCCGCAAAACGAACTTTTCGTTACTTGAACGCTCGTCCGCGTTTGTCGATCCCTACTTTGTTTTTTTCGGTTGTGAAGCGCCGTCTGCATCCCAGTCTGCCGAGGCTGTGACTTCAAATTCGGGAGCATCGGCAGGAATCGCCGACGTCGATGAGGCAGCCCCTGCGGCCGCCGCTTTCGTTTGACCGGAAGGCTTCGCGCCGGAGTTGCCGCGGCCCAATGCGTGTTCCACGGAAGCGCGCAGATCCACCAGCATGCGCAGCGGCTGCCCGGAGGAATACTCGGCTTGAAACAACACCTTCCACGACTGGCAGATCATGCGCAGACGCATAATCGGCTCGTGCTCGGAGAACTGGGCGCGGCGGCAGTCGATGGTCTCCACCCCATTTTCCTCCAACTCATTCAAGCCATCGAGAATGGCATTGAGGTCGCCATGCATCAGGCGGAAGAAGACGCGGCGCATGAGGTAGCCGTAGCGGGTGAAAGCGACCAGCGCAACCGGAAGAAAAAACAAGTCGCCGGCCTGCGCTTTGGCCTTGCGTCCCTGTTCCAGAACGCCGCTATGCAAAAGCTCATCGAGAGAGCGGCAGCGGCGCGCCGAGTCCAGAACCCGGTCCAGGGCGTTCAGCCATACCGGAGCCTTCAAATCCACCGTTCCCAATACCTGATCCAGCGCGTGAGCCACGTAGGCGAGATCGACTTCGTTATCCACCTGAGAAGGCACAACCTGGCTGAAATACTGAACCAGAAGAAAATCCACCTTGTCGCGAACGGAATTGTCTTTGGCCGTTCGCGCCAGAAAATAGCGAATCAGGTCCAGCAGCCCATCCTGCGCGACCATGGAGCTGGTCTGGAGGAATTGGCGGAATTGATGCGCCTGAATGCGCTGATCGAGTCCATCGATCCATTGCCTGGCTTGCCTTACGGCTTCGGCTTCCGGCACTTCGCCGGCATCGGCGAGAGCGGGACACGGTTCGACTTCGATGACGAACTCGCGGGCAATTTCGAAATAAACCGGATACAGATTGCAGGCCAGCTTCCACTGCGTGGCCAGGTCTTGGGGCGGCGGCGATGGGGTCATGATTTCACGATCCAGTTGGGCACATCTTTGGTAAAGCGTGCGGCGACTACGGTTTTTCCGGGATGGTATTGCACAGCCACCACGGAAGCTTCCACATCGAGCGAACCATCGGAGTTGCGCAAGCGAAGCACGTCGGCAAATTCCAGGGGAGTGTTGCAGGCAAACAGAATTTCGCGCGGCGTGCCGAATTCAATCACAGTGCTTTCGCCGAAACTTTGCGGCGCGGCGTTCGTGGCGCCAGTCGCATGAGCCAGTTGCACGGGAATGCGCACGGGAACGGCCTCGGGGAAAAAACGGGCCAGTTCGGCCACGCTGCTGATGGCCTGTTTTGCGCGTCCCGTGGCTGTAGCGTGCGGCGCCAACGAATCAGCGTTTCCTTTTCATGCCCCGAAATCCAGTGAGCAGCGGCTGGCTTCGTGGCGGCTGGTTTGCGGTGTCGGCTCTCCCTCTTCCCGGTTAGGAAGAGCTGTGGAGAGCCTCATATCCGCGGTTATGGCAGGATAAGAGCACTTCTCGCACCACCTCATTACACGGAAGGACTAGCACTCAGGTGGCTGTATTTTCAGCAGGTTAGGGTAGAAACAAAGGGCCGCAGTTGAGGCCACACCAAGCCCGTGTCTCAGGCTGAGACGCAAGTCTCACTTTCAGGATAGCGGCGACGATTGGAACTAAATCTCAGACACTCGTAAATTGTTCGTCCAGACTCCCAATTTCGATATTAATTCGTGGCGAGGCAAACGTCACTGCAGCGCATGGCTCGAGGCACCCGCCGCTGGCCCGCCGCTGATGTTGTAACGCTTCAGCTTGCGATACAGCGTGGCGCGGCTAATGCCCAACATCCGGCCAGCCAGGGCTTTGTCTCCATTGACTTGCTGGAAGACGCGTTCGATGGTCGCGCGCTCGATGTCTTCGAGGTCGGTGGATGACGGCGCGCCGGTGCGAAGAGCCGGCCCCGTCTCGGCGCCGATTGATCCCGCCGTCTCCGCGGGCAAGATCATAGCTCCCAGGGCCGTCGAAGCATTGGCGATGGCGGGCGGAAGGTCGCCGAGGTCGATGACTTGACCATCGCCCAAGGCGACAGCGCGTTCCACACAGTTTTCCAGCTCGCGCACATTACCCGGCCAGTCGTATTGAATCAATGCTTTCATCGCCGCATTAGAAACGCGCAAATCGGTTCCGGGAGCATAGCGTTCGAGAAACCATTGCACCAGCATGGGGATATCACTGCGGCGCTCGCGCAGTCCGGGAACGTGAACCGTGACCACGTTGAGTCGGAAGTAAAGATCTTTGCGGAAGGCTCCGACCTTGTAAGCCGCTTCGAGGTCGCGGTTGGTAGCGGCCATGATGCGGACATCGACTTTAACCCGCTGGTTGCTGCCCACCGGGCGAACTTCTTTTTCCTGAAGCACGCGCAACAATTTGGCTTGCAGTTCCAGCGGCAACTCGCCGATCTCATCGAGGAAGACGGTGCCGCCGTTGGCCGATTGAAATAATCCCTGTTTCGATTTCAAGGCGCCGGTGAATGCTCCGCGTTCGTAGCCGAACAGTTCGCTCTCGATCAGCGTCGGAACCAGCGAGCCGCAATCGACGGCCACGAATGGACGCGCGGCGAACGCTCCGCGATAGTGCATGGCGCGGGCGACCAGTTCTTTGCCCGTACCGCTTTCACCAAAGATGAGCACAGGAGTTCGCGTATCTTTAAGCCGCGAAACCATGCGCAGCACTTCCTGAATCTTGGCCGACGATCCCACGATGCCGTGCACGGCAGTTTCCGAATCCATGCGCTGGCGCAGGAATTCATTCTCTTCGACGAGGCGAACTTTTTCCGCCATGCGCCGCAGGAACAGACGCAACTCTTCCAGCGGTGAAAATGGTTTAGTGATGTAGTCGTAGGCGCCCAGCTTCATCGCCTGAACCGCGGTCTCGATCGAGCCGTGTCCGGTCATCAGTGCGACTTCGGTGCGCGGCAGCAGCTTCTTCACTTTTTCCAGAAATTCGAGGCCCGACATATGCGGCATGACCATGTCGGAAAGAACCATGTGGGCGGGCTGCTCTTCCAGCAGCGCCAATGCGGAATCGCCGCTTTCCGCTTCCATGCAGATGAAGCCCAAAGCTTCGCCCACGGTGGCACAGAGTTTTCGGATGCTCTGCTCGTCATCGACAATCAGCAGGCGAATACGCAAGTCTTCGCTGGCAATACCCTGACCTAATTTGTTCACTGGGCCTTCCCCATGGTTTTGGAAACAACTTCAATAAACTGTTGCACGCGAAACGGCTTTTCTACGCACGGCGCCCCGGTTTCGCGCAAGGTGGCGACCGTTTCTTCATTCGCGATATCGCCGGTAATGAAAACAATCTTGGAAACCAGGTCGGGCCGGTGACGGGATATCCAGGCATAGACTTGAGCGCCATCGACGCCGCCGGGAGTGCGCATGTCGGAAACAATGCCCAAGAACTCGCCGCCAACCAGCAGGCGAAGCGCGTCCACTCCGGATTCGCAACACACGACCGGATAGCCGCTGCGTTCGAGAGCCGCCTGCACGTAGGCCATGACGGCGGGTTCGTCCTCAATGAGCAGAACGGGCATGGGAGATGGTTTGAAAGCTGGGAGGTTCATTGGGGAATTACTCCTGCGGCCACACCAAGAGAAGAGGAGTGAGCCGCTGCGGGCAGGCGAACCACAAACGTCGCTCCCTGCCCGTCACTGTTGTTGTGACAAAGAATGTCGCCACCGTGCTCTTTCACGATGCCGTAGCAGATGCTGAGGCCGAGGCCGGTTCCCTTGCCGACTTCTTTTGTGGTGAAAAAAGGATCGAAGATGCGATCGGGGTGCGAGATGCCCTGGCCATTATCGCGAAAGGAAACTTCCACGGAGCCGGTGGATTTGGCGGTTACGATCTCGATGCGCGCGGGACGGCCAATTTCGTGGACCGCATCATAGGCATTATTAAGGATGTTGAGAAAAACCTGCTGCAACTGTTGCGCGTCGCCGATGACGTCGGGCAAACCTTCATCAAGATGTTCGATAACCTCCACGCCGTGGCTGTTGAAGTCGTACGAACGAAGTTGAATAGTACGGCGCAAGATCAGATTCAGATCGAGGGCATTGCGCTGCGGCGGCATCTGCCGGGCAAAGCTGAGCAGGTTCTGCACAATCTGCTTGGTGCGCTGGGCTTCCTGCAGAATCACGCGCAAATCCTTGCGCGCATTCTCTGGCAGTTCGGTATTTTCCATGAGCAGGTCGGCGAAGCCGAGAATCGCAGTGAGAGGATTGTTGACTTCGTGAGCGACGCCGGAAACCAATTGTCCTACCGCCGCCATTTTTTCCGCGTGAATCAACTTGTCGCGAAGCAGCGCGGAGTCGGTGATGTCAGTCAGCACCACGATGATGCTGGTGACGTTCCCCTGCTCGTCGCGCATGGGGCTGAGGTTTGCGGAAAACTGACCCGCCACGCCCGTGCCGCGCACCACCTGCAATTCCAGATTGTCGACCTGTTGTCCGTTGAGGGTATTTTGCACGGCTTCAGCCAGGGGCCGGACGTATCCCGGCGCAGCCAGCTCCAACAACGGGCGTCCCAGCAAGTCGCGTAACTGGAAACCGCAATCGCTCCAGCGGCGATTGGCGTAACTGATCAGGCCGGCGGTATCGGCAACCAGGATCAGGCTCTGCGTGTTGTTGAGAATCTTGCCGGTGAAATCGCGCTCGCGGTGCAACTCGGATTGATAAGTACGCAATCCGGTGACATCGAGCATCAGCCCGCGAATCTGTACCAGTTCGCCGGCAGCATCGTAAAGGCCGAAAGCATTGATCAAAACGTGGATGGGAGAACCGTTTTTGCGGCGCAGCGTGGCTTCGTAGTTCCGCAAATGGCCCGTCTCTTTCATGGCGTCGGCGTGTTCCAGGCGCTGATCGGGAGAGAAATAAATCTGCGCAGGAATGTCGATCTGCAACAGTTCTTCCCGGTTGCTATAGCCGAACATTTGCACCAGGGCTTCGTTGACTTCGATAAACCGGCCATCCGGAGTGCTGAAAAAAAGTCCTTCCTGAATATTGTCAAAAAGTTCGCGGTACCGGCGTTCGGCTTCACGGCGATCGCTAATGTCTTTGAGAACGTGGATGGTCTCGACCTCGTGGAAGGCACTTTGCAAACGGGAAGTGGAAACAAGATAAGTGCGATCCAGCAGGGGATGGACAAATTCGTCGGTGTCCTCAGCCATGGAGCGACAGAAGGGACAGGAATAGGAGGCACCGTCGCCCGTCACAGCTAGCAGCGAGCGCATGTTCATGCCAATGAGTTCGGCAGGCGGGACACCAATCATGGCGGCGAAAGAGCGGTTCACGCGGAGCAACTTGTCGGCATGGTCGTGGACCACGACGAAATCGGTGATCGCGTCAAACGTTTCCAGCCAGTGACGGTTCGCCTGCTCCATGCGCGAAAAAAGTCGCAGGTTATGCAGCGCCGTCACCGCATGAGCGGCCAAAGCTTCGAGGAGAACTTTATCCTCGCGGTTCAGCGCAGTCGCGCGCCCGGAAAGGCACAACAAACCAAATAATTCTTTTCCGGCGGCGGAAAGGCGGACGATGGTGCAGTCGTCCCAGCCCAGAGCGGCCGCGGCAGCCGGGCTCAGCAGGTCGCTAGCCGGACCCGACAGCACCAACTCCGGATGCAACACAGTGAAATCATTCAAGGCGCTGATAAGCGTGCGCTCAAAATCCAGCACAGCCAAGTTGGCGCTAGCCTTGGACTCTACTGGCATTGGGGACATTTCATTTTGTGGTTCAGAGTCGGTGTTTGCGAAGGAAGCTCGTGTGAGCTCGGGCGACGGCGAAGAAGGATGCAGCGCCGCCAATTGCAGCCGTCCGTCCTCGAATAAAGCCAAAGCTCCCGTACGAAAGCCCGCTAGTTCGCAGGCCCGTCGCAAAAAACGCGGAGCAAAATCGGGCAGAGAAAAAGTTGAGTCAACCTCACCTGCCAACTCAGCCATGGTTTCGGCCCGCCGGCGGTGGAGGTCGGAAAGATGCAGATTTCGCGCGGCCGCCAGCGCCACCGCTGCATGGTTCGAAAGAGCGCGAGCGCGGCGGATCTCCTCGGGCGAGATGCTCTTGCCTTCAAAGTGATCCAGCATGCCGAACATGCCCGATAGATTTCCTTGCGCGTCGAGCAACGGGACAGCAAGAAACTGCCGCACGTTGTACCGGGCGATTACTTCCAGATTTATGCCGGGAGTTGTTTCCGCGTTATCGGTGGAGAAGACTTCTTTGGCGCGCAGAGATCGAGTGGCGATGCCTTCGGGAAAAATATTATCCACACGTTTCGCTTCGCCTCTTTCCACCACGTAGCGAATATGAAATGAGTCTTCTTCGTAAAGTGCGATGAAGCACCGGCCAAAGCCAAGGAAATCGGCAGCGCGCAGCACAAAAGCCTGGAGAAAATGTTCCAGATCGCCGCTGGAGCTGAGCTCGGAGGAGATCTCCAGCAATTGATGCAATTCGTGAGCCTGCGCCTGGGCCGTGGCATACAACTCGGCATGGGCCACGGCGACCGCACCAAAGCCGGCCAGCGCGGCCACCAGTGCCTTTTCCTCAGGACTGAACACCCCTTCGCGGCGCGGATAGATGAGAATCGCGCCCTGGGTTCGCGAGGTACGGAAAGGCGCGGCAATCATCATCCCTGAAGAAACCAGGCTACCGAGCGAATGGGCGTCGGCCGCGAATGAGAGCGTAATCGGCTCGGCGGCGCTGACCGCACGCTGCGCCACATCGGAAGCAAAGCGAATCATCTGCCGGTCATGCCGCGCCCGGATGGAATCGGCCAGTTGCGCATTTTCGGCCGAAACCGCGCGCAGTTCGAACGGTCCTTCGCGGCGCAGCAAAACACAAACCAGGTGAGTCTTTAACAGCAGACGAACGCGGTCAGCCAAGGCCTCGATCACCGAGGAAACATCAGGAGTGTTGCGCAGCGCCTGCGCCGCGTCGGCAAGTATTTCGGCCTTTCGGTGTTCCTCGCGCGAGACCTGGCTCAGCTGCCCAGCCTCCAGCAGGCTGCCCAATTGTCCAACCAGGACCGTAGCCTTGGCCGCCAGATCTTCGTTGAAAAAACCGGGGTCGGAGTCGTGCAGAAAAGTGGCGGCGCCAATGACCTCATGGGAAACAACCAATGGCGTTGCCATCAAAGACTTGGCCTCAAATTGCTCCGCTGCGGCAAAGGTCGCGGGCAGAACATGATTAAGAAAAATCGTGCGGCGTTGCCGCACCGCTTCCGCAGTCACTGCGCTATCCCGGGCACTCAACCGCAGTCCTATAAATCGACTCGCTAGATAGCCATCGGCATATTCCCCCACGAACTCCCCATCGGGCTGGCTTCGCCAAAAACAAACGCTGCTCGCGCGAAAAAACTCCCGGCTGGTCCGGCAGAACAATTCGATAAGTGAAGCAGCGCCGGAAACCTGAGCCGCCTGGGTGGCAAGGTTCAACAGAAGCTTCTGGAAAGCTTCCTCCGAGCCGGGACCATGCGGGGCCGGCGGCGGCAGCGAGTTGCTGCGCAGCGTGTTCAGCGCGTCACCAGCATGAAGAATAGGTCCTCGATCCACAAGTGATTGAATCTAAATGGAAACTAACGTCCATCTCATTTTGAGTCAAGAAAAATGGGTGTGGGGTGCCTTCGCGTGCAATCCCAGTATGGGAATGAGAATGTGTATCACAATGAGAGATCGCGCCCCAGATTACCGGACACGGCCGATCCTCTTCCCTCTTTGAGATTCTTGCTAAACCTCGATATTTCAGCGGGATCCGCCGGGTGACTTTGGTTTTTCCTGAGCGTGCTGTGTGGCCCCGGCTGTGCACGCGATACGAAGAAGTTTTATCCATCCAGGGAGGGAAAGCCTTGTCGCACCGGACCACGGTGATGTTATTGACGGCGTTGGCCTTAATCGCACCGCTTTCGATCGGTATTTCAGCGCAGCAACCGGCGCAACAATCGCAAAATGATGCACTGGTTCGACGGGCCAAAACCAAAGTGCAACCGCTCTATCCCGACCTGGCGCGAAGAATGAACATCTCGGGAATAGTCAAAGTGGCAGTGGTGGTTGCACCGAATGGCACGGTGAAAGAGGCGCATGTGGTCGGCGGTCATCCAGTGCTGGCCAATGCGGCTCTGGAGGCGGCCAAGAAGTGGCGCTTTGAGCCTGCCGCGGGAGAGAGCTCGGGCATCATCGACTTCAAGTTCGATTCCCATTAAGCGCGAAGTGCGGCGCAGGTCAGGGAGAGGAATGGCATGACGATTGGCAAAAAGCTGTATGGAAGTTTCGGAATCATCCTCACCATGGTGGTGGTGCTGTTCGGGGTGAACTGGTTCGCAGTGCAGCGCGAGCACGCTGCCAAATCAGCCGCCGCAGCCTCGCTGGAACTCGCCGACGCCACCAACGCGGTGCGCTTCCAGATGATGCAGAACCGCCTCTACCTGAGCAACTACCTGTTGAGCGGCGACACGCGCGAAGTGGATCACATGACCGAAGGCTTGCGAATTCTCGACGACAAGCTGGAGCAGGGCAAAGCGCTTTCCGACTCCGAGCAGGAAAAAACGGCGCTCTCCAAGGTGGAGGCACTGGAGCAGTCGTGGGGCAAGGAATTCGCGCAGCCGCTGATTGACAAGCGCAAAGACGTCGATTCAGGTAACGCCACCGTCGCCGAGTTGCAAATTTACTATTTACAGAAAGACGCTTCGTCGTGGGTCCGGAACTCCACTGACGCTTTGGACGTCGCCGATGGCGACAATCGCAAACTGGTCGAGGCGCGGAGAAAGTCGGACGAGACCGCCGCCACGGCTACCATCATCATTTCCATGCTGAGCACGCTGGTGGCTCTGATTCTGGGTGTCGTGATCGCCTTCCGCACCGCCAAGTCCATCACCGAACCGCTTTCCGATCTCATGAATGTGGCGCGGCAGATCGGCAATACCGGGGATCTGGAACACAGCATCGATTTGAAGCGGGACGATGAAATCGGCGAACTGGCTCGCAGCTTCGCCAAGATGGTCAATTACCTGAAGGAGATGGCGTCGGTTTCAGAATCAATCGCGGGGGGCGACCTGACGGTGGAAGTGAAACCGCGTTCTTCCCACGATACTCTTGGCCACGCCTTTTCCCGGATGGTGGAAGGACTGGCGGGACTGGTGCGCAGCGTGCGCGATGCCTCATCGCAAGTGGCCAGCGCTTCCAATCAGGTGGCCGGAGCCTCCGACGATTCAGCCAAAGTCGGATTGCAGGCCTCTTCCGCCATCGACGAAGTTACCAGCACCATGCACGAGATGAGCGTGAACGTGCAGAACATGGTCAAGAGCACGCAACTGCAGGCTTCCAGCGTGAGCGAAACCTCCGCCTCCATCGACCAGATGGTGGCCTCGATTCAGCGCGTAGCCGATACGGCCAAGGTTCTCCTCGATATTTCCAACCGTTCGCGGGAAGAAGTTCACAGCGGCATCGCCACCATGGAAAAGGCGACCGACGGGCTGAACCGCATCAATACGACGATTACTTCATCAGGCGAAATCATCGGCGTGCTGGGGCAGCGGGCCGACGATATTGGAGCCATTATCGAAGTCATCGACGATCTCGCCGAACAGACCAATCTGCTGGCCCTGAACGCCGCCATTGAAGCGGCCCGAGCCGGCGAACATGGATTGGGCTTCGCCGTAGTTGCCGACGAAGTGCGCAAGCTGGCGGAAAAATCGGCGCAATCAACCAAGGAAATTTCTGAGCTGATCCAGAGCATTCAGAAAGAAGCGCGCAAAGCGGTCGAAAACATGAACCGCTCCACCAGCATCGTGAACGAAGGCCTGGAGCAGGGCGGAGCGCTGAATGCGGCGCTGCGCAAGATCTCCAGCGTGGTCACCGAAGTGTACAAGTTCGCGCAGGAAATCGGTGCCGCCACCAACGAGCAATCGCACGGATCCTCGCAGATTGCGCGGGCTACTACGCGGTTGAACGAAATCACCCACGAAATCAATTCCGCCGTCGAAGAGCAGGCATCGGGGGCGCAGGCGGTGGTCAAGGCGATGGAACGCATGCGCGAACTGGTGCAGCAATCCACCTCCGGCTCGACCGAACTGGCGGCATCATCGGAGCAGATGTCGAAGATGTCGCGCGGCCTGCTCGAATTCCTGGACCGTTTTGCGCTGGAAGATGCGATGCAATCGCGCGGCGCCTCTTACGAAGAAACCCACTCGCGGGCCGCCAAACGGGCGGCAGCGGGAGCTCATTTCTAAAAACAGATTCCAGAGGAAACCGTGAACCGCGAACTCCATGTCGTCGGCTTTCAGGTGGGACGCGAGACCTATGGCGTGCCCATCACTTCCCTGCACGAGATCGTGCGGGTGCCTGAGATCACGGCCGTGCCCGACGCTCCCGACTATCTGGAGGGAGTCATCAATCTGCGCGGCAAGATCGTTTCCGTGATGGACCTGCGCAAGCGATTCGGCGAGAAACAGATTTCAGTGGGCAGACAGAATCGCATTCTGGTGGTGGAACACGCAGGAAAGCTGGCCGGCCTGATCGTCGATTCAGCCTCGGAAGTGCTGAAGATTCCCGCCGAAGATGTAGACCTGCCGCCGGCGGTGTTTCAGGAGAGCGGCGGTTTGAATTGCGTCACCGGCTTGGGAAAAGTGAAGGGACGCCTGGTGGTGCTGCTCGATATGAGCAAATTGCTGGCCCCGGGGAGCTTGATGGCCAAGCGCGACAGTGTGGCGAAGGCCGAAGCCCGCGCGGCCTCGGCGCGCTAGGGCAAGGCCTTGCTATGGCCAAATCGATAACGACGATCATGAGCAGCGGAAGGAAACAGGAACCAGCATGAGCGCAACCGGAGCGGCGACCGCTCCCTTATTGACCGACGCGGAACTGCGGCTGCTGCAGGCCCTGATTTATCAGGAGTGCGGCATGCACTTCGACGAGCGCCGCACGCATTTCCTGCAAGACCGCCTGTCGCGGCGGCTCAGGGAGTGCCGCGCCGATTCGTTTTACTCCTATTACCGGCTGCTCATCAGCCCGCAGGGCAAGGAAGAACTGGCCCGGCTGGTGGAAAACCTGACCGTAAACGAAACCAGTTTTTTCCGCCACAAGGCGCAACTGGATTTATTTCAGAACCACGTGCTGGAGGATTTATTCAAGCAGAAGCAGGCGCGCCGCGAGTACTCGATCCGCGCCTGGAGCGCGGGTTGCTCGACCGGGCAGGAGCCGTACACGCTGGCCATGCTGGCCACCGATGCGCTGTCCTACTACTACCTGCGCAATCCGCTTCCGGTGGAACTGCCGCTGCCGAAGCCGCTGGTTCCGGCGCCGTGGCGGATCGAGATTCTGGCCAGCGATATCAGCTACTCCGTTCTGCGCGCGGGGCAGGAAGGCAGTTATAGCGAGAACCAGATGGCAACGGTAGATTACGGCTTCCGCCTGCGCTACTTCGACAAAGTGGGCGAACGTTATGCGGTGAAAAAAGCTTTGAAAGAACTGGTGCACTTCGATTTTCACAATCTGAAAACCGAATACCTGCCCCAGCGCAATGACGTGATCTTCTGCCGCAACGTCATGATGTATTTCGATGAAGCCGAGCAGAAGCGCCTGATCGAAAAGTTTTACCGCTGCCTGAATCCGCACGGCTACCTGTTTGTGGGTCACGCCGAAAGTTTGCTGGGCATGACCAAGATGTTCCAGATGGTGCATCGCGATAGTGGAACCGCTTATCAGCGGCTTGAGGTGCGAGGGTGACAGAACATTCCGACGACCGGGGAATGGAGCTGCGCGAGCTGTTCTTTGAAACCTCGCAGGAGCTTTTGCAGGCGCTCAATGAAGCGGCGCTGAAGCTGGAAAAAGCTCCGGGCGACGAAGAGATTGTGCGCGCCATACGGCGCACGGTTCACACCCTCAAGGGCGACTCGGCGGCCTGCGGGCTGCGCGAGCTGAGTGAAGTTGCGCATCAGTTTGAGGACGCGTTGTCGGTGGAAGGCGCGGCCGCGCAGACGGCGATTGCCGAAATCGCTTTTGCCGCCGCCGACCTGTTCGCCGAGATGATCGCGGCTTATCACGGCGGTGAACGCTTGCCCGAATCCGCAGGCCTGAGCAAGCGCATTCAGGAATTGACCTCGACCCCGGTGAAGAAAAAATCGCGGCGCAAAAAAGGGCAATCGTCTGCCGGCGGTGAATTGCAGTGGACGGAACAAGAACGGCGCGCCATGGCGCAGGCGCAGAGCGCCGGCTTTGCCGTATTTCACCTCGCGGTCAAAATCGACCCCCATTGCACCATGCCTATCGCCGCACGGCAACTGATCTACAAAGCCCTGAGCAGTGCGGGCCAGGTGATCGCGCAGCGTCCCGATCCCAATTCCGCCGCGACGCCCAAACAGGTGGAGTTCGTTGTAGCCAGCGCGCAGAGCGCGGAAAAAATCGCCGCCAAAGCGAAAGTGCCAACCATTGCGGAAGAGGTGACTATTGAATTATTGCTGGCGGCTGAATCCGCACCTGCGCCTCGCGCGGAAGAAGCTCCAGTCCCTGCTGCCGATTCCGGAAGCCAGGAAACGCAATCGCCTGAAGCTGCACCTGCCGAAGCGCAGGCTGCCGCCGATTCCTCCCATGTAACCGAGAACATCCTGCGCGTGGAAGCGGGCCGGATCGATAACGTGCTCAACCTGGTGGGCGAACTGATCATCGGCAAATCCATGCTGCAGCAGGCGCTGAATGATTTTTCCAGCCGCTATCCCAAGGAACCGATTAAAGGGAAGTTTGCCGATGCCATGGCTTTCCAGGCTCGCGTACTGAATGATCTGCAGCGTTCGGTGATGAAAATCCGCATGGTTCCCGTGGAGCAATTGTTTCGCCGCTTTCCCCGCATGGTTCGTGACGTGGCGCGGCAGTGCGAACGCGAAGTCGAACTGGTGCTGAATGGACAAGAGACCGATATGGACAAGGGAATCCTCGATTCGATTGCCGAACCGTTGACCCACATGGTCCGCAATGCCATCAGTCACGGCATCGAGTCTCCCGAAGTCCGCCGCGCCGCCGGGAAATCACCGCAGGGGCGGTTACGGCTGAATTCTTTTCATCAGGGCAATCAAGTCGTGGTCGAAGTAAGCGACGATGGGCGCGGCATCGACATAGCGCGGGTGCGGAGAAAGGCCGTCGAACTGGGGCTGGCGGGCAGCGAAGAGGCGGCGCGCATGACCGACGCCGAGGCTCTGGACTTCATCTTCAGGCCCGGCTTCAGCACCGCCGAGCAAATCACAGCGATTTCCGGGCGAGGCGTGGGCATGGATGTAGTGCAGAGTGTATTGCACCGCCTGAAGGCGGCGGTCAGCGTCGAAACCCGCACCGGACAAGGCACAACCTTCCGCCTGAAACTGCCGCTGACCCTGGCCATCATTAAGGCCCTGATGTTCTGGGTGGAAGGGCGTCTGTATGCCATTGCCCTGAACTCGGTGATCGAGATTGCCCGAGCCGACGAGTCCGAAATTCACCAGGTCGACAACTATGAAGTCTTGCAATTGCGCAACCAGGTTCTGCCCGTGGTGCGGCTGGGGCGTCCGGCGGCAGCGCAGAACGGCGGCAAGGCGCGCAAGATTTTCGTGCTGGTGATCGCCCTCGGCGAAAAGAAGTTTGGCTTGATCGTCGATGGACTCGAAGGAGAAGAAGAGCTGGTAATCAAAGCTCTGGACGATCAGACGTTCCATACCGATCTGGTCTCGGGAGCGTCGATTCTGGGTGACGGGCGGGTGGTGCTGATTCTCAACTTGCCTGCACTGGTGGAGCATTTCGCGCGCTCCCGGCCGCAACAGGCGGGAACGGCGAGTGCCGGCCTGCTGCTAACCGCTGCCGATCGCGCGCTGCTTCCCTTGAGCGCCGCCGGAGGTCTGGCATGAGCGACAAACGTGTGCGCGTGCTGGTGGTCGACGATTCCGCGCTGATGCGCAAGCTCATCCCGCAAATGCTGGCGACCGATGAATCCATAGACGTCGTCGGCACCGCGATGGACGGAACATTCTGCCTGAAGAAAATCGAGGAGCTGCGTCCCAGCGTGGTGACGCTGGATCTGGAAATGCCGGGCATGAATGGAATCGACACTTTAAAGGAAATCATGCGCCACCGGCCGGTGCCGGTGATTGTTTTCAGCTCGCATAGCATGGAAGGCGCGTCGGTGACGCTGAAAGCGCTGGGGCTGGGTGCATTCGATTTCGTCTACAAGCCCAAAGATGCCGCGGCGCATATGGCTGAAACGGCGCGCGAGCTGACCAGCAAAGTGAAGGCGGCGGCAGAGAGCAAATTGAAGCCGACGGTGCTGCCGGTCCTGCGGCCGAAGATGGAAAAGAAGCCGGTTTCGGCGGCGCTCCCGACCAAGATTGTGGCCATTGGCATTTCCACGGGGGGACCGCAGGCTCTGGAATATATGTTGCCGCAGCTTCCCGGAGATTTTCCCGGATCGATCTTGGTAGTCCAGCACATGCCGGAAAACTTCACGGGAATGTTTGCCAAAAGGCTGGACGAACTTTCGCACTTAAGAGTAAAGGAAGCGCAATCGGGAGACTTCATCCAAGCGGGGCGCGTGTTGATCTGTCCCGGAAGCCGGCACCTGCGCGTGAGACGCCTGCCGCTGGGAGACGTGGCAGTGCTCAGTGACGACGCCAGAGTGAACGGACACAGGCCGAGCGCAGACGTGCTGTTACGCAGCGTGGCTGAGGAATTCAGAGCCCAGGCGGTAGGCGTGCTTATGACCGGGATGGGCGACGATGGCGCAGAAGGGTTGAACGCCGTGAAGAACGCAGGGGGGCTGACCATAGCGCAGAGCGAAGATTCGTGCGTGGTTTATGGAATGCCCAAGGCGGCGGTAGAGCGTGGATATGCGCAGCGGGTGGTTGCGCTGGATCTGCTAGCCACCACGCTGCAGGCGGTTTGTGGACGGAACGAAGCAATGCGGGCGGGAAAGTAGCGGTTGAATAAAACAACATTTGAAAGTTGAACTTGGAGGTTGGATATGGAGCAATTCGCAGCAGTCAAACGAAGCAAAGACGGACAGCCGGTCCGCTATCTCATTGTGGACGACTCTGTCTTTGCGCGCAAAAACCTGGCGCGCATGATTGAAACCTTCGGGGGGCAAGTGGCGGCCGAAGCCGGAGATGGCCTGACCGCCATCAGCGAATTCGATCGCACCAATCCCGACATTGTGCTCATGGATATCACCATGCCGCAGATGGAAGGAATCGAAGCCGCGGAAAAGATCGTGCAGGCGCACCCGGAGGCGCGCATCGTGATGGTGTCTTCGGTGGGATACCAGGAAAACATTGTCGCCGCTCTGCAACGCGGAGCGCGGCATTTCGTGCAGAAGCCGGTAAAACCGGAAGTGCTGTATGAAGTCATCAAATACGTGCTCGGCGAGGATGGAGTGGTCGCTCAGGCCGCCGGCGCGGGAGCTTAATTCCATGAAGATGGATCTGATTCAGCCTTTCATCAATGCGGCCGACGCCGTCTTGTCGCAGGGCCTGCATTCCTCCACGAAAGTGGGTACGCTTTCGATGGAGGAGCACGCTTACCGCAGACGGGGCGTCGCGGGCCTCATCGCATTGACCGGTGAAATCGAAGGGCGGGTCATTCTCGATCTCGATCCGCAGACCGCGCTGCGTGTGGCCAGCCATTATGCCGGTGCGGAATTGCCCGAATCCGATTCGCTGATCAAAGAGACTATCTTCGAACTGGCCAATCAGGTTGTGGGCAACGCCATTTCTGCGCTCAACGACCAGGGTTTCCGCTTCCGCGTTCATCCTCCGCTGTTGCTGACTTCCGACGAAGGCGACAAGAGCAGCGAAGATGTCGAAGCTCTTATGATCTGCTTTGAGACTGCAATGGGCGATGTTTTTATGAACGTTGCCCTGCGCCATAATCCCCGGCGCATGAGCGAACATGCGTCAGTGGGAGCTTAAAGGCGGCTTCGGGCTTCGGGCTTCCGGCTTCGCGCTCACCACTGCGACGAGCCTTTTAGCCCAGCAGCGACATTTGCGATCCTGATTCTTCCTCCCATTCTTCGAGCGGTTCGGCGAACTTTCTCATCCCGGGATATTTCTGGATCAGGGTGGGCGGGGCCTTTACTTTCTTGTTCGCGATCATGGCTTTCAACTCCAGCGCGTTGACTCCCGCTTTGCTTTCAAAATGATTGTTGGTGATGACGTACGTCGTCTGCGCTTTCTCGGCGACGTTTTCGATTTTCTGTTTCCAGTCTCCGAGTTCTTTTTCGTTATAGAGATAGTTGTAGCGGTCGTTGCGATTGTCGGAATCGAACCACTCGGCATAGTTGCGGCCGTGCAGGCGAACATAGGCGATGGGCGCGGTGACGTGTTCGGTGGGCGCGAGCGAGCGGCCGAGCACCGGCTGATCGATGTTGCAGAAACCGACATTTTTCTGGCTGAAGGCGGCGAGAGTTTCGGCGTTGTTCCAACTGGAATCGCGCACTTCGACCACGCGGGGATACTCGATGAACTGGCGCAACAGCAAATCGAGATAGTCGCGGTTAAGCGGCGTGTTCTTGAACGACACGGGAAACTGGATGAGCAGCGCTCCCAGGCGGCCTTCATTGGCGAAGACGTCGAGGCCTTCGCGGGTGCGGACTTCGTCTTCGTCGGTGGGGCGGATGGTCGCGGCGGAAGTCGGCTCCATGACGGCGAGGGGCGAGTGGGTGAAGGCGCGGTAAAGCTTGGCGGTAAACGTAAATCGCGGATTCACCTCCGCGACTTTGCGGCACCAGAGCTTGGCCAGCTCCGGCTTGAGCGGGCCATAAAATGAAGTGTTGATTTCGGTGGTGTCGAAAAAACGCGCCAGATATTGCAGCGGATGCTGCTTGCGGCGCGTCATGCCTGAAGGATAGAAGATGCCCTCCCAGTCTTTGTAAGACCATCCGGCGGTGCCAATGCGGACGTGGGGCAGGGGTTCCATGCGCGAAGCGAGCAGAGAATAAATGCAGGGTAGCATGGAGCGAATCGCCGCCAGTACTTCTCCGCTCTTCTGCGAGCCATTCAGATCGGGATAAAAAGTTAAACGCGTGTTCGCGCATATTATTGATTACAAAAGGGTTAGTCAATTTTTATCCGGGGGTCGCTTTGTAAATTCTTGAGCGGCAAGGACTTGCGGGTAAATTCTTCCAGCATAAGGACTTATGGGCGTTTGTTCCTTGCCGTTGTGCAGCCTTTGCATGGGCAATCTTCGGACAAAGCTGGAGTGCGGCGCAAGGTTAGACGTCACAGGAGGGGTGGTGGAAATGCTTGATGGTAGATAGCAACATCCCTCCATCACGCGACCAGTCAAAGGCCGAAGGGTTTGGCGGCGGAAATCCCCGGCCTTCGAAAACCGCGAAGGCCGGGGCAGCCTTAGTCGGGATGGTTCGACGGGAAGGGTAGAGGCGACCTGACTTTCGCGGGCGAGGCTCGCGCCACATTCTGGTGCTAGTCCAGCGAGAGCACTACCCAATACACGCCGGTGGGATAGGTATTTGTTTTGCCGTAGCAGGTTCCGACTGAGAAGCTGCTTTGGTTGGGCTTAGCTATGGCTGGGCTGGCTTGATTGGGCAGGGCTTCGGGATGGAGGCTGGTAAAAGTTAAGACGGTGTAGCGTTGGGCGAGTTGATGGACGGGGGCGGTGCCGAGGCGATCCGCCTGCATCATGGAGCAGGCGGCTTCATCGGAAATGGGGAGATCGCGACGCGCCAGCGCGGGCTGGCCGGATTGGCGGCGCATTCGCGCAACGGCGGTCGCGATCTGGTCCTTGACTTCGACGGGTGAATAATTGGGGAGGGCATGGCCGAAGTCCTGGACAACGTATAAACGGTCTCCGCTGCGAACTACTCCCAGGCCAATTACGTTATAGGCGGGGTTGAGCAGGTTGGCGCGGTGCGGAGGAGATAGCATGAGGTGCCGCTCGGCGCCGGCGGCGTCGTAGTCGAGCGCCACGTTTTCGCCTTCCTGGTCGAGTTGCAATTTGGTAGCGGCAGCGAGGCGCTGGGGCAGGGAGGGTTCTCCGTTGAACTGGTGGGAGAGTTCGCGGGCAGCAAACATTGCTTGCGCATGAGTGCGGGCGGCTTGCGAAAGTCCCGAATCCAAAGTCAGCGGCGGCAGGCCGAATTGGGCGCGATCCTGATTGGCGAATTGCAGAAGCTGCTGCGTGGTTTGAAGATCGTCGTCGTTATTGTTGTTGGGGAAAGGGATGTCGGCGGTGGTTGCCGCTGCCGGTTTGAGAGTGGGCTGCTGCGGAGGCTGGCTCGGGCTGCCCGGTGCGGCGCTTGGAGTAGATGCGGCGGCGCGATAGAACAGCGGTTGCCCGCCGATGATGACGGCGCCGAGCACAAATGCCATTACGAACATCGGAGTTCTGAGCATCCGCTATTGCCTATCGGCAGAAATCAGGGGAGGGCCAACTTGCAGCTTCATCTTGCGGTTCGTTCGCGGTTCAAACCGCCCGCTGGAAGCGGCTTTCGCTCACAGCGCTTGCAAATTCTGGTCTTGCCAACCAGCCTGGCAGAGCCGCGGTAACCCTTGTGCCACGCGGCAAAGCTTGGCAGTGGTGCTAGGCTAGAGGCGGAAAACCGTCCGGAGAAGTTACCTGCGTCTATGGAACAGTGGATCAGTGGGGCTATTGGCCTAGTGTTTGGCGGTGCGATTGCATGGCTGGCGCTGCGCTCGAGAAGCGCGGCGGCGAGCGCCCGTTTGTCCTTGATGGAAAAGGAATTAACCGGCGGAAAGGCAGAACTGGCGCGGCTTTTGGCGGTTCAGCGGGAGCTCGTGGCAAGTGAAGCCGGGCTGAAATCGGCTCTGGCAGCGGAACGAAAGGCCAGCAACGAGAAGATCGAATTATTGACGCGCGCCGGAGAAGACCTGCGAAATGCGTTCAAGGCGCTGGCATCGGACGCGCTGAAGAGCAACAATTTGTCATTTTTGCAGATCGCGCAGGAGACGCTGAAGCGCTTTCAGAGCGCGGCGCAGAGCGATCTGGAAGGGCGGCAGAAAGCGGTGGCGGAGCTGGTGGCTCCGGTGCGGGAGTCGTTGAATAAAGTGGATGCGCAGATTCAGCAGATGGAAGTGGCGCGGGGCGAGGCCTATGGCGAGCTGCGGGCACAAGTGAAATCGCTGATTACCACGCAGAAGGAGTTGCAATCGGAGACGGGAAATCTGGTGCGGGCGTTGCGGACTCCGAACGTGCGGGGGCGCTGGGGAGAAATTCAGTTGCGGCGCGTGGTGGAGATTGCCGGCATGCTTTCTTACTGCGACTTTGCCGAGCAGGAAACGGTCAGCACCGAGAGTGGGAGGATCCGTCCTGACCTGGTGGTGAAGTTGCCGGGAGGCAAGCAGGTGGTGGTGGATGCGAAAACTCCGCTGCAGGCTTTTCTGGAGGCGTTTGAGACCTCCGATGAAGAGGCGCGGCGCGATTGCCTGGCCAATCACGCGCGGCAGGTCCGCGACCACATGAAGATTTTGAGCGGGAAGAGTTATTGGGAGCAGTTTGAAGCGACGCCGGAATTTGTGGTGATGTTTCTGCCGGGAGAAACTTTTTTTAGCGCAGCGCTGGAGCAAGATCCGGGATTGATTGAGCAGGGAGTGCTGCAGCGGGTGATTCCGGCGTCGCCGACCACGCTGATCGCGTTGCTGAAAGCTGTGGCTTATGGATGGAATCAGGAGAAGTTGGCGCGCAACGCGCAGCAGATCAGCGAATTGGGAAAAGAGCTTCATGACCGGCTGAGAAAATTGGCGGGACACATTGCCGGAGTCGGCGCCAGTTTGGATCGCGCTGTGGAATCTTACAACCAGGCGGTGGGATCGCTGGAGAATCGGGTGCTGGTTTCGGCGCGGAGGTTCTCCGAACTTGGGGCTGCGGTGGCTGAGGATATTCCGGAGCTGGAGCCGGTGGAGACGACGTCGCGGACGCTATCGTTTGAATGGGACGAGGATGCTCCACTGGAAATTGAGAAGAGCGAGAAGCGAAAAGCGGGGTGAAGGCACTGCGAAGTTAGTTAAGAACCAGTCCGGCTTCGCCAGGCGGACAGCCCCTTTGGCTCCGCTCAGGGCAAGCGAGGGCGGCTGTCCCCACACGAACAATGTTTCATAACGTCGGCAAACTCTTCATGCAGAAACGAATTTTGAGCCGCATTCATTACGTTGTGGTCGCCTGCTGTCTCTGCGCGGCAGCTTTCGGGCAGACGCCGGTCATCGCCGTAGATCACGGGCCGAACGCAGCGCAGCAATTGGGCAAGCCTTATGTCATCCTCGTTTCTATGGATGGATTTCGTTACGATTACGCGAAGAAGTATCACGCGCAGCACTTGCTGGAGCTCGCAGCTCAGGGGGCGATTGCGCCGCAAGGAATGCTTCCCGCGTATCCCTCGATCACATTTCCCAATCACTACACGATTGTGACCGGACTTTATCCGGAGCATCACGGGATTGTGGCCAATAGCTTTTACGATCCCGCGCGAAAAGAAACTTATAGCTATCGCGATGCGAAGACGGTGGGCGATGGAACGTGGTATGGCGGGACTCCGCTGTGGGTGTTGGCCGAGCAGCAAGGGATGCGGTCGGCGTCGTTCTTTTGGGTGGGTTCGGAAGCGGATATTCAGGGAGTTCATCCCAGCTATTACTTAAAGTACGACGCGAGTGTTCCTAACCGGAAACGTGTGGAGCAGGTTTTGGCGTGGCTGCATCTTCCGCCAGAGAAGCGTCCGCACTTCATCACGCTATATTTTTCCGATACCGATTCTGCCGGGCACCGCTATGGGCCTGACAGTCCGCAAGTCGCCGACGCCGTTCATGAGCTCGACGGCGAGATCGGCAAGTTGATGGATGGGATAAAAGAATCCAGGCTGCCTGTGGATTTAGTTGTGCTGGCCGATCATGGAATGATTGCGGTGAAAGGCGCGCCGATCCGCCTCGATGAGTACGGCTTGAATCTTTCGTGGATGGCGTTGACCGTGGGTTCGGCCATGTATCCGAAATCGGATGAGGACGCGCAGAAGGCCTACGAAGTGCTGCGGGGTAAGAGCGACAAGTTCCTGGTCTACCGCCGGACACAGGTTCCTGCCGATTTGCATTTCGACAGTAATCCTCGCGAGGGTGATCCGGTTGTGGTGCCAACCGGTCCTTACTTTATTACCGCAACCAGGGATTTAACTGCTCCCGAACATGCACCGGTAGGAATGCATGGATATGACGTCACGCAGATGCCGGAGATGAAAGCGCTGTTCGTTGCGGCCGGGCCGGATATCCGGGCGGGAGTTGTGTTAGAACCGTTTGAGAACGTGAATGTATATCCGCTAATTGCGAAGATTTTGGGATTGGACATCACCAATTTGAAAACTGGGCCAATCGATGGCAAGTTGAGCGTGCTGGAGGGAATTTTTAAGACGAAGCAGTAAGAAGAGGACGGCTCGCTATACTGGCTTGCGAGACTTGCGCAATTCCACGGAGCGTGACGATGGGCAAACTAATGCAGTGGAATGTCATCTCCCTCGATGGATACTTTGAGGGTACAAAAAGTTGGGATGTAGAGTGGTTTCATTCCTTCTTCCACGGCGAGCTGGAAGAGTTTTCCGTCGAACAGTTGCGCCATGCGGGAGCGCTGCTGTTCGGCCGCGTCACCTACGAAGGCATGGCCGCATATTGGCAAACGGCAACCGGCGTGGTCGCCGATTACATGAACCGCCTGCCCAAGGTGGCCTTTTCCCGCACTCTGGAACACGCAGAATGGAACAACACCCGGCTCGTCCGCGACAATGCCGCCGAAGCGGTGGCAAAGCTTAAGCGCGAAGTGGACGGCGACCTTTTCGTCTTTGGCAGCGGGAAATTATGCGCCACGCTGCTTGAGGCGGGTCTATTCGATGAGGTGCGTCTGGCAGTCACGCCCATCATACTGGGCCGCGGCGCAACCTTATTCGGACGCGATCTTTCGCGCGTTCGACTCAAACTGCTGGAGGCAAGACCTCTGAGTTCCGGCACCGTCATCTTGCGCTATGAGCCGGTGGTCAAGTAAATCTGGACTGTTAAATATGGCGGCGCGCTGCGGCGGTTGAGGAGAAGCTTCGCATTTCGCTACCCGGCGCGGCGAAAGTTGACCCAGGTATCGGATCGGGAGCGAGGTGGATTCTCTTCTTCCTCGGCGCCTTCGCCCAGCAGTCCCACAATTCCGCGCAGACTTTCCCATGCGGCCTCATTCAAGCCCGGATCGGCACTGACGAGGCCGCGAATCATATCCCACGCCGCGACGTTGAGCGCACCCTCGGGAGGCAGTCCCATGGCCAGTGAAACCGAACATTGTGGGCAGAAGCATATGCGGTGGGCAGCAGATTTTTGCCGCGGCTTGATGCCTACGGTCTGGGCAAACATATAAACCGCGACCGACTTGTGTCCGCTTTCAAGTTCGCGATTGCAGCGAAGACAGAACAGATTCTCCAAGCCAACCTTCCTGCGGGCCGCATGGCGGCCGGATGAAATGTCAATTCACTTTCCTCCGTCGGCTTGAATGGAGCAAGTATGCAGAAAGATTCCTGTGAATCCTCGGTAGTGGGGCAGTTTGGTAGGGAAGCGAGCCAAACGCGCGATTATTGTGTCGCAAAGAACGCGACACGTCGCGCGGCTCGCTAGATCCTTCACTGCGCAGAAAGCGCTTGTTCGGGATGACAATCAAACTGACCCAGCAAGGAATCCTCGCTTCGATTGCGTCCGCGCAAACGAATGCAGAATTGTTCGCACACGCCACTCCCACAATCGTTGTTTAAGAAAAGAGAATCAAGCTGTGCTCTGGGCAGATTTTGCCGAATGGCGCACCATGACAACGATGAGTTCATTGGCACCGTTTGAATTGTCTGACTGCGGGTCGGGCCGGAATCCGAAAACTGGCGTCTTTCGCCGGTCCGCGCGCCGTCTCGTGCATCCGAGTCGGCGGGCAGATCAACCGCGCGAGGAGGTGGCTGCCGTCTGCTATCGCATCCAAGACAGCCGTTTGGAATTCCTGTTAGTGCAGACGCGGCGCGGCGGGCGGTGGATATTTCCTAAAGGTGGAGTTGAGCCGGGGCTGACGCGCTCGCAGTCGGCGGCGTTGGAAGGTTTGGAAGAGGCGGGAGTTCACGGCAGTATCGAGGAGGCTCCGTTCACCCACTACGCCGCACAGGAGCGGGACCTGCGAAAAAATCCTTCGGGAAAAGATCTGACAATTGCCGCGTATCTTTGTGCCGTGGCTTGGCTAACTACGCCGCATGAAGCGAAGCGGAATCCTACTTGGTTTTCTCCGGAAAAAGCTAAGAAGCGGCTTATGAAGGATCGGGAGCGGCGCTTTGCGCGGGAGCTGTGCCGCGTCGTGGACCGGGCGGTGATACGTGTGACGCGATTGAAAAGTTACCGGCTTGCGCCGGATGATCCGTTACGCAAACCCTGCTTCGAGGCGTCAGAACGGCGGATTGGCTTCAGCGACTGGCAGGAGACTGCGACCGCGGAATTGATGCCATTGATCCCTCGCATTCGCGGGGCGAGGCAGTCCTTTGTGCTGGACCAAGTTGTTCTGGGCCGGGAATCGCAGCGATCCGTTTCCAAGACCCTGCAACTGGGTCCGGGAAACGGAACACCGGGGACAATGCCGTTCGCTGCCGCAAGCCGGCCGACTCGCGCATTCCGACAGAACGCAGCGGGCACGAAGAAAAAACGAACGCCAGGGCGTTAGGTAATTATCCCTTGACGGTATGTATGGAAAAATCTAGACGCATTGACGACAGAATGGGCGGAGAGCCGCTGTACTATCTCTCGCAGCCCAAGGGCATTCTCATGCGTATTTCCGACACCGTAAAACGTTGCGTCGGCTTCGTTGGTATCCGGGAAGGCTCCCACATCAAGTACGGCGGGACCGTGTTCCTCGTCAGGGTCAACGAAGAGAGCGAGATTCACGGTGGCGTAAAGTTTAAGACCATTTCGTCTACATGGTGACGGCGAGGCACGTTGCCGACAAATTGGATGGCAGCGATTGTGTTATCAGGCTCAACAACCGCGAAGGGCGCACCGTGATCTTCGAGGCTCACGAGATCAAATGGTGGTATCACCCCACGGAGAGCGCGGTTGTCGATAGCGCCGTGGCTCTATTCGCACCGCCGAAAGAACTCAACATCGACGCGGCGACCATCTCGGATTCCCTTTTTGCCACTCCCGAACTGATCTCCGAGTACGAGATCGGAGTCGGGGATGAGGTGTACATCGCAGGACTGTTCACGAGAGTCACAGAGACCCTGAAGAATCAGGCTGTGGTGCGGACGGGGAACATCTTCATGATGCCCGATGAGAAAATCGAATTTGGCGAGATCGGCCTCATTGACGCTTATCTCATCGAAACGAAGTCGTTCGGCGGCCTCAGCGGATGTCCAGTATTTGTCCGGCACACCGTGAGCGCGCCGCTCACCCAAGAAGTCGGTAGGCCGCCGATTGGCAGGTTTGGGAGGCTGTACGGCGGAGGTTCATCGTACCTCTTTGGTTCGATGATTGGACACTGGATCGTTCCCGAGGGCACCGATCCCGAGGTGGCTGAAGCGTTGAATGTGGGAGTCGCCGCCGTCGTTCCCATGTATAAAATCCAGGAGGTACTCAATCACCCGGAGTTGGTTGAAATGAGAAAAGCAAAGATGGAAGCCGAGAAAAAGAAAATGTTCGCAACGACGGTTCTGGATTCAGCATTTGAAGCGGGCAACAAAGCGCAGACGACCGCAAAAGGTTTGAAAATCCCTGTCCCCGCCAAAGATCAGTTCTTCAAGGATTTGGGAAAGGCCACCCGCAAGAAAAGCTAGGTTCCCGCTTCAGATTTCCGGCGGGGCTTGCTTTGGAGCGTATTTGAAGGAATGGAGGACCAGGCAGCCTATGTCTGGCATGTTCTCTAGCGTGTTGTTGGCCCCCGCACAGACCTCCATGACCCTGAAGAGAGTCGCCATTGTGGCTTCCCCACACCCAAGCATTGCCGTGAAACTCGTTCCCTAAGCCGTTACGGTACGTGCGTCGTTCGACTGTCGGCTCGCCGTACCTCCTCGTGAAGGCGAGCACATACGATTCGACGCTGACACCGCCTAGATTCTGCTGAATGCCCCAGACGCGACCCGCATTCAGGTAGACATCGAGACCTCCGCCGTTGCCGCAGGCCAAGTCGCCGCACTCCGGGATGTGGCGATCAGCATCGCAAGCCTCAACCCCTCTTTCTAGGTTGCACTCGTCATATTCCTTTTGTTCGATTGCTCTAAGAGCTGCCAGGGCCGCATCTCTGCTCATTCCCAAGCGGAAGCCTTTGTACTGCAAAGGTTGAATGCCTGGAATTGCCGTCTCTGCGGATTGAATGGTTGTCGGGGATATACTGTCGTCGAGAAAAACAAACACCGGGCCACTCTCCGCGTCTTCCCTCAACGTGATGGTTTTCTTGCCTTGTGACCAAACATCTGAAGTCGATTCCTCTGATGTCACTCGATGCGCTTTGCCTAACTTCCGCTCGAAAGCGCTGCGAACGTCGGCTAGTTCCGTCTGCGAGAATGGCCCGATCACCATCTCGTACAGGCGTTGACGACAGAAGCGGTATAACGCCCGATTTGGCTTGGCATCGCCCACGAGAGGCCCTGTTGTTACACAGATCACTTCCCCCGCTTGTGGGGTTGGAACCGTTTGGATTTGTCCGTATTGATCGGTACAAAGCGGAGCCTCGACCTCGGACTTCTGGCCTTGAACGCCATTCTGAACCCAGAGTGAGGCTGCATTCGACGGGTTGGAACGAAATTGCTGTAACGTCATCCCGAGCGTATTTCCGTTAAAGCCAAAATCGCGGCTATCCCTTGGTTGCGCACTGCAGAAAGCCGCTACGCTCAAACTAATCAGAAACAGATGGGCGAACAGGTGGGAAGGGCACATAAGCACTCAGTTCCGCATACTGACACGTTCCCTTACTAGCGTCAGTGATCCATATCACGTTTTGTTGGTGGCGTTCCTATTCGGGACACTTGATCTCAAGGCGGAAGATCAAATTGCGACCCGTGAGCACTTCGGCGAGTTGACCCAATGTGTCGTTGAAGTGAAAGAAGGTCTTCCCCTCATTTGTATCCAGCTTCAGGCCAGACGGCTTCCCGCACTGCTGACAGTCGGCCACTGCCACGTTAACCCAGCGGTCGCCCTTCAGTTTCTCTATCGGAACGCTGATAGCGGCATGACAGTTCCCGCACTCAAAGTGGACGGCGATCACGTCTGCCGGATGAACAAAGCATTTCTTCTCGAAAGTCATAGGAACCTCGCGTGCGCCCGTAATGACCGAAGCCTAGTCAGAACGGCTCGGGCACCGGGGCGGCGCTGCGAACGACCGCATCCCGCTTTGCGACTTGCTGCAAGAAACTGAGAAACATCGGCTGCGTGTCGGAACGGCGATTGTACCGAAAACTGTACTCATTGAGGTAGGTTTGCAAATAGCCCTTACCGACCGAATGATAAACGCCGCGCAACCCGTTCTTGACGAGGCTCCAGAATCCCTCGACCGTGTTCGTGTGGGTATCGCCAACGACGTAGACCTTGGACGTGTGATTGATCCGCTTATGGTTGTAGCCCATGTTCGGCATGTGCTTGATCCCATCGTAGACGTTCAGTTCGTCGGTAAACACCGTGCTCCTGGGAAGGACGTGTTCCCGCACCATGGCGAGCAGAGTGGAGCCTTTGACATCATCGGCAATCAGGGCCTTGACTCGACCTTTGCGCTCTACGATCCCGACAATGGCGGTTTTTACTTTGTCTCCGGCCATCGGTCGGCCTGTGCCGCCTTTTCGCTTTCCGCCAACATAGGTCTCATCCATCTCTACACGCCTGCCAGTTCCACCGAGCGGCGGGGCCTTTTCATCATCCAGCATGGAACGAATCTGCCGAAACATGCGCCACGCGGTTTTGTAGGTGACTCCGGTCTCGCGCTCGATCTGTTTCGCGGAAATTCCGCAGCGGGTAGCGGACATGAGATATATTGCGTAGAACCAAGTCGTAAGAGGCGTCGGCGATTTGTGGAAGATCGTGTCGGCGGTTGGGTGAACATGGTTCCCGCAGTTGTCGCAGCAATACGACGGACGGCTCACTACGCGGTGGTGCTTCGTGATGCGCTCGCAATTCTTGCAGTAGATGCCATCGGAATAGAGGTGGTTCTTGAGCCATTCGAGGCAAGCTGCGTCATCGGGGAACTGCTTCTGGAAGGCTTTTAAGGGGAAGCGCTCCATCTTGGGTCTGCGGTTCATGGTTTCTACCTACAAACAGGGTAGCAGAACAGCTACCTACTGTCAAGGGATAATTACCGGGCGTTAAAGCTTCACTTGACCTTCCCGCGACTCCCCGTCCAGCTTCAGACGGATTCGCTCCCTAGTTTGGGTTAATAAAGTCGGCAGTTCAGGACTCGTAACTGCAAGAAATGGCAGGGAAAGCACCTACCGAATCCCACAGACACATCCAGAAAGGCGTAGTCACTGCGGAAAACTGCATCTATAATTCGGGAAGTCCTTTGTTTGAGGGACTTAACTAACGGGGAATCCAGCGGCACATGGCAGCGAAGTTGCTCATCGATGATCGGCGGGGGATAAGTCTGCCTCATGTCCAGCCTGTGCCAGGTTCGGGGACGCCGCCGAAGCGCATGAATCGTGAAAGCCAAGCCCGCTTCGTAGCTGTACTTCTGTTCCTGCTCACCGTTGCCGCCGTCATATTCGCTGGTTTCAACTTCCAAAAAGAGCGCGAATCGTTTGCTCCGGACGATGGAGTGGGCTGGATCGAACACGGAGGAAAGCTGGTTGCCGACCGGGTCGAGCCCAACGGACCGGGAGCCAGGGGCGGAATCAAGCAGGGCGACGAACTCATTTCGGTCGGAGGAGCGGAAGTCCGGAACACGCCGGGGCTGGAGCGTCAACTCTACCGCGCGGGCATCTGGACGAAAGCGACGTATTCCCTGCTGCGCGGCGGCGTTCCGCTCGACTGCAGCGTGATTCTGGCGCCAGCCGACCGCTCGCTCAACAACTGGCTGCGCCTGATCGCTCTTATTTACCTGGGCATCGGGCTGTATGTGCTGCTGAGGCGCTGGACGGCACCGGGATCGACTCACTTCTACATTTTCTGCCTGGTATCGTTCATCGCTTATTCCTTCAAATATACAGGCAAGCTGAACGATTTCGACTGGACCATCCTGTGGTGCAATATTGTCGCCTGGGTTTTGCAACCGGCGCTGTTCCTCCATTTTGTTCTGACCTTTCCGGAAAAGCGGCAGTTCGTGCGGCGGTGGCCGTGGCTGCTGGCTTTCGCTTATTTGCCCGGCGCCATGCTGTTGGCTTTGCGCGTGGGCGCGATGCGCTGGCTGGAAGCCAGTGGCCGGCTCAGCCGCAACATGGACCGGCTCGATCTCTCTTACGGCGCGGTGCTATTCCTGGCCTCCGCTGCAGTGCTTTGGTATAGCTATCGCCGGGCCAGCACTACGATTTTGCGGCAGCAGTTGAAGTGGGTTACGCGGGGCACCATTCTGGCGGTGACGCCGTACACGCTGCTTTACGTTTTGCCTTACGTTTTTCCTCACCTGGTCGGATGGCTTCCGCTGGCGACCATGAAGATTTCGGTCCTGTCGCTGGGATTGTTGCCGCTGACGTTCGGCTATGCCATCTTCCGCTACCGGCTGATGGATGTGGATTTAATCTTTAAGCGCGGCGTGGTTTATACGCTGGCCGCCGCAGCCGTGGTGGGAGCGTATTTCGCGCTGGTCGCGGGAGTGGCCGAACTGGTCCACATGCGGCAGCCGGGAAGCGGACCGCTGGGATTGATTCTCGCGGTCGTAGTGACCGCGCTGTTGTTCGATCCGGTCCGAAAATGGATTCAGGATCGTGTCGATCAATTTTTCTATCGCACGCGCTATGACTATCGCCGGACGCTGATCGAATTCGGGCGCGAGCTGAGCTCGGAGACCGATCTCGACAAAATGCTCTCTTCGGTGATGGATCGGCTGTCGCGTACGCTCGCGGTCGACCGCATGGCAATTTTTCTGTGCGGCGAGGAACCGGACCGGTTCGTGCTGTCGAAATCGTATGGCATGATCCCTCCCAGCCAGTTGGATTTGAGTTTTTTGAGCACGCCGCGGCCCGATCCTGCCATGCACATGTTTTTTGAAAATACCCATCAGGTGCCGCGGGAGTCCGCCGGTTCTCAGGAAGCGATCGCGCGCCTGGATCTGAACTACTACATTCCCTGCCGCGCGCAGCAAAAAACCGTCGCTGTCGTGGGCTTGGGCAAAACTACGAAAGGTGATTTTCTTTCCAGCGAAGACATTGAACTGTTGGAAACTCTGGGCGGCTACCTGGGCATTGCCATTCAGAACGGACGGCTCTACGCGTCGTTGCAGCAGAAAGCGGCGCAGTACGAGCGGCTGAAAGATTTCAACGAAAACATCGTGGAGTCCATCAACGTGGGCGTAATGGCGCTCGACATGGAAGACCGGATCGAGAGCTGGAACGCGCAGATGGAAGTGATGTACGCGCTGCCGCGCTGGCAGGCTCTAACGCAAAACCTGGGGACGGTTTTCCAGGCGGAATTTGTGGATGAATTGCACCGGCTGCGGGAAAAAATCGGCATTCACAATCTTTACAAGTTCCGCCTGAAAACTCCGGCGGGCGAAACGCGCACGGTGAATGTGGCCGTGGCTCCGCTGGTGACGAGGAAATTTCAAGTAGTGGGCCGTCTCGTCATCATGGACGACATTACCGAGCGCATGGAACTCGAGGCCCAGCTTTCGCAGGCCGATAAGCTGTCGTCGATTGGATTGCTGGCCGCGGGCGTGGCGCATGAAGTGAACACTCCGCTGGCGGTAATTTCTTCCTACACGCAAATGCTGGCCAAGCAGTTGCAATCCGACCCGCAAAAATCCGGCCTGCTGGAAAAGATCACGCGGCAGACGTTCCGCGCTTCCGAGATCGTCAATAACCTGCTGAATTTTTCCCGCACCAGCGGAAGCGAGTTTGCTGATCTGGACATCAACAAAATCATTACCGACACGCTGGCGTTGCTCGAGCACCAGTTCAAGACTTCAAGAATCGAAGTTCATTCCGAGTTGACGCAAAATCTTTCGCCCATCCAAGGCAACTCGGGCCGTTTGCAGCAGGTATTTTTGAACCTGTTTCTCAATGCCAAAGACGCTATGCCGGGCGGAGGAACGCTGCGCGTGGCTACCGGCAATGGCGCATCCGTGAGCGTGCAGGTGAGCGATACGGGCGCGGGCATTGCGCCGGAGCACATCAACCGCATCTACGATCCCTTCTTCACCACGAAGAATGTGCCCAAGGAAGGTCAAAACCGGGGCACGGGACTCGGACTTTCTGTGACCTACGGCATCATCCAGGAGCACGCGGGAAAGATTCGTGTGGAAAGCCACCCCGGCTCCGGAACCACGTTCGCGCTGGATTTCCCCCTGAGCAGGAAGGCCGTCCATGTCTGAAGCGGCGGTGATCACGCGGGGCCCGGCGCAGGGAAACCAGAGCCCGTCCGGGTCTGTACTCATCATCGATGACGAGTCGGAGATTCGCGAATCGTTGCAGACGCTTCTCGAGCTGGAAGGATTCACGGTAGAGAGCGCCGTGAACGGCGAAGAAGGGCTGATGCGAATGGGCGAGCATCCCTTCGACCTGGTGCTGCTCGATCTGACTTTGCCCGGCCGCAATGGCATGGAGATTCTCTCGGAGATTCACAGCCACGATTCGCGCCTCCCGGTCATCATGATTACCGCCTACGGCACGGTGGAGAACGCAGTGCGCGCCATGCAATCGGGCGCGGCCAACTTCGTGCAAAAGCCATGGGACAACGAGAAACTCCTGGCCGACGTGCGCGCCGCCGTGGGATGGCGGCGCGCCGAGGAAGAAAACGTTCAGCTCAAGCGCGCGCTGAAGCAGCGCTACAATTTTGAAAACATCGTGGGCAAGAGCGAGCCCATGCTGAAGATATTCGACCTTGTCGCGCAGGTCGCGACCAGCCGTTCCACTGTGCTGCTGCAAGGGGAAAGTGGAACCGGCAAGGAAGTTATCGCCAAGGCCATTCACCTGAATTCTCCGCGGCACGACCGGCCGTTTGTGCCGGTCAACACCGGCTCCATGCCGGCGGATTTGCTTGAATCCACATTGTTCGGCCACGTCAAGGGAGCGTTCACCAGCGCGATCGCGTCGAAAAAAGGACTGTTCGAAGTCGCTGACAAGGGCACGCTGTTTCTCGACGAAATCGCCACCATGGGCCTGGAAACTCAGGCAAAAATCCTGCGCGTGTTGCAGGACCGGCGCTTCATGCATCTGGGCGGCATCCAGGAAATTCAAGTGGACGTGCGGATCATTGCCGCCACTAACGTTGACTTGCGGCATATGGTGCGCGAAGGCCGCTTCCGCGAGGATTTGTTTTACCGGTTGAATGTGATAAGCATCGAATTGCCGCCGCTGCGCCAGCGCAAGGAAGACATTCCTCTTCTTGTTGAGCACTTCCTGAAAAAATATGCGGAAGAAAACGAGCGCCCGGTGCGGCGGATCACGCCGGAGGCGCTGCGTCCACTCATGGCTTATGGGTGGCCGGGCAATGTGCGCGAACTGGAAAATGTGATCGAGCGAGCGGTAGTTCTTTCCAGCGGTTCGGAGATCAACGTCGATCTGCTGCCCGATTCGATGATGGGGCGCGGCTCATCTTTTCCCATGCACGATCATTCTTCCGACTCGTCGCTGTTTGAAATTGTCGAAGATGTGCAGCGGCGCATGATCACCGACATGCTTGAACGCTGCAACTGGAACCAGACCGAAGCCGCGGAACGTTTTCACATCCCGCTCTCAACGCTGAACCAAAAGATCCGTCGCCTGAATATTGAGATCAAGAAAAAGGGACGGTAATAGCCGCGGCGTCCGCCTCAGTAATCCGGATCTTTCTTCCATCCCGTTAGCATGGAGACGAAATTATTCCAGCCATGCAGAATGACCATGATCAAATGACCAAACACAAAAGCTAGAATCGCCCACATGGCCAGAAAATGCCATATGCGGGCGTAGTGAAATCCGCCCATGAGCCATCCCAGCCAGGAAAACTGCACCGGCTTCCACACCACCAAGCCGGTCAGCACGGAAAGAATTCCCAGGCCGATGGCGCTGGTGTAAGCATGTTTTTGCAGCGGATTGTAGGCTTCACGCTGCTCGGGCTTGGGACCGAAAAAGAAATAGTGCTTCACCATCGGCCACACTCCCGGCACATCGCGCGGAGCGAACAAGACCTGGCGATAATTGCCGCTAAAGATTTGATAGCCGAGATAAACCACGCCCGTAGCCAGGTAAATCCACATAAAGGTCAAATGCCATTGCAAGGCTCCGCCCAGCCATCCGCCAATGGCCAGCGACTGGGGCCAGTTGATCAAATCTTTTTCTGGAATCTTGGCTCCGAAGCTGGGAAATGCACGAAAGATTTGCAGACCGCTGCCTACCATTACGAACAGCGAAATCGAATTCAGCCAGTGGCACAGGCGCACCGGCAGCGGATGCTCGTAGACGGCGTGCGCAACCGTGACCGGCGCCACGTCTTCTTCTTGCTCGTTTGGCTGGACGATCTCGACTAGAGTCTCACGCATGCTTTTGTCTCCGCCTGGCACGGCGCGGAAAAACTTTCAGAACAAATCGAAAACCGCAGGCGCTAAAGCGATTCCCAGTTACGCATTCTGCGGCACGAGTAAACTCGTGCCCTTCCCGCATTGGTTTATAACCCGTAGAACCACGAATAACCCTGATCTTCCCAATAGCCGACTTTGTCCAACACGTTGGTGACTTTTAGATCGGTCAAGTATTTGGCCTGCTTGTATCCAATTTTTGTCGGCATCTGCAGGCGCACCGGCGCGCCATGCTCGCGAGTGAGAGGCCGGTCATACATTTCGTAGCACATCAAGGTCTGCGGATGCAGCGCGGTAGCCATGTCGAGCGATTCGTAATAATCGTCGGCGCAGGCCACGCTGATGAAGCGCGCCGTCGTATCGGCGCCGATCATCTTCAGGAAATCGGAGAGCCGAGCCCCGCCGAAGCGACCGATCACGTCCCAGCCCTCGACGCAGATGTGGCGCGTGTTTTGCCGGTAGCGCGGCAACGATCGGATCTGCTCCATCGAGTATTCGCCTGGCTTCGAGACCGCTCCGGTTACTGTGAGCGTCCAGGTGTCGAAATCCACGCCCGGATCGGCAACATCATAATTATTGATGGGAAATTTATCGAACGGAGCAACCTGACTATCGGCGAAGGTAGCTTCCAAATGTCCCGTGCGAAACATCTTTCCCGAAGCCCAGCCGCTGAATTTCAGGCCTTGCTTCAGCAGAGATTCCTGCCAGCTCGGCACAGCGAATGCTCCTAAAGCCAGGACCGGAGCCAGTTTCAGCAGCTCCCGCCGTCCCATCTGGGCAAAGCGCCGCTCGGTGACTTTCATCTCCCGTACTTCTTTCTTCATCCACCCGCCTCCGGGCCCAAGTCCTTATGCAGCATGGGATTCGCAGCCAGCGGGAAAGTTTCGCCAGCCAGACTGTCGAGCGTAGGTCGAAGCCTAATTGTCATTCCTCGCACAGCGAGGGATCTGGTTTCCCTTCTTCCCGCTAAGGGAACCGCGACTAAAATTCACTTCTCGGGCAGCCCACATCACGAAGCAAACGTTATACACTTTCCCTAGCCTTTTTGCCGCTTTCGAGGCATACTAGGGCGCAGAACATCCCCCAGGAAGCGATCGGTCCTGCATGTTCGAACAAGAGACTTTCGAGCGCAAGCCTCATCCGGGAAAAACGATCGAAGAGAAGACGTTTGCGGAAAAGGCTTTCGACGAAAGAAATTTTCCGCAGAAGCTGGCGGCCCACAAACTGACCTCGAAGTCGGAGCGGTCCGTAGTGTATTTTCTCCGTTCGCGCGTTCCTGAAGATCCCAGCCAGCAGCGCCTGATGCTGACTGCCCTGGCTTTGCTGCTGGTGGCATTGTGCCTGGTGCTCTACCGCGATCGCAATTTCTGGTTTCCTGACGGCCAAGAAGCGCAAATAAGCCAGCCCGCGGAAACAGCACCTGCGGCCGGCGTACCTGAAGCTACTGCGCCAGCTCCTATTGCTTCGCTATCTGCTCCGGCTTCGTTAACTGCGCCGGCTCCAGTGGCCAATTCCAAGCATCGCTCCGGGACAAAAGCAACAGCCCACGCAAGCAGGAACATAACTCAGCCGCAAGCCGAATCTGCGGACGTGGATCCGCCTCCAGCCGTCGTCTCGAACCGGACCGCGCTGCCTCCGTTGAATGTGGAAGTCGTGGCCGGAGATTCTCACCGGACCATCCGTCCCGGCAGCGATTCGGTTCGTGTGGATCTGGAACCGGGAGCCAAACCTGAGGCTGTGGCTCAGCCGACAACTGAAATCGCCGCACCTGCGGCTGCGGCCAGCGCGCCGCAGACCACTGCGACGTTAACCAGCAACGCCGCCGAACGCGTGCAAATCTCTGCCGACACGCAGGAAGTGGTAAGAAATCCGGTCAAGCCCGGATATCCGCTACTGGCGCGGCAAATGAAGGTGCAGGGTTCGGTGATTCTGCAAGCTCTGATTTCCAAGGACGGAGTCATTCAGGGTATCCACCTGGTCAGTGGCCCGCGCATTCTGGCCGCCGCCGCTGAAGACGCGGTGCGCCAATGGCACTTTAAACCCCATTTCGTCAACGATGAGGCCGTGGAAACCCAGGCGAAGATTACGGTCAACTTCACCATCTCGACCAACTAAGAAAGTCTGGGACAGCGAGCGGGCGCTAAAGAATGTTGGAATCGAGTCCGGCAATGAACTGGATGCCGGGAATCACCTTGCCGACAAGATTTCTGTCGTTGGTTAGAAACAAGTCTGTGCCTGCGCTGGCGGCGCAGGCCAAATGGATCGCGTCCGCGGAAGGTATGCGCAGCGAGCCCTTAATTCGCCCGTACATATCGGCGGTCGCCGCAGTAAACGGAATCACCGCAGACACTGCCATCTCGAGTTCCGCCTTTACATCTCGGATGCGCTCATCGTTTGCTCCGCGTTTATAGGCACCCGCTAATACCTCACCAAATGCCAAGGCACCGGTAATTAGCCGGTCATCGCGTTCTTGCATCCGCGACCAGATCGCGTCCACCCGTTTCCCAAACTGAGGGTTTTCTTCCAGCCAATAAATGAAAAGCATGGAATCCCAGTAGACGCGGCTCACCGGTCTTTTCCCGGACCATAAAAATTGGCGCGTTCGTTGCGAAGATAGTTCTCGCCTCCACCCAACTCGGCGAAGACGTCTTTGAGCGCGCCCCGAAGCCGGTTCCACGCTTCTTGGCGATCTGTACGTTTGTCCCCGTCTTTCTGAGGATCTACGAATTCGTAGGTATAGATAACGGTGGTGCTCTGGCCGGACTCGGGGCCCGATCTCGAAATAAGCCGCAACGCATTCTCCTCAAGAAACTTTTTAGTCTTCAGGGCGCTACAAACAGCTGGCGTGCGCCCTCCAACCAGTTTCATGTCTCGAACAACATCGCCAGCTTTTATTGAAAATCGCTTTTCGTGTTGCCCACGTGCCAGCATCACATATCTTTCCCTGGCGTAAGAGCGTATCTCATCTGCCTGTCTCATCGACTAATCTCCGCCGATAATGTCAGCATTTATAGAATATAAGAATAGAATGGAATGTAAAGAGAATTCTATTAGTGGATCGTGAGGCGAGATGATCGAGATGATGACGAGAAGCACGAATCTCAGGGGCAATGCCAGATCATCTAATGTTTGACTTCGAGGCTAGCTACACCTAGTCTGGAATTAGTTCTTTGAGTATGGCCATCCCACCAGTGGGGGCGTCACGGCTTCGACGGAGATGCTTGCGGCCAAGAGGCATGCCGGGGTGTACACACCCGTAATCGCGTACACAATGATAATTGCCAATCAACAAATGGCATACGCAGCCTAATTAATTAGGCAGCCGCTTTCCACCGCTTCGTCCTCGGGCGGTGAGCGAGCGTCACACAGAGGGCTGCTCTTCCCATCTACGTCTGGGGCGGGAGGCTAAGACCACAGGCTAGCGGCTAGCGTTTCTTGTCCGTTCTGAGCGTGGGCCGCGAACGTCTTCGGGTAATGCCGAGGGCATGAACGCGAATAAGCATGTAGGCTCTTGACCAGTAACACTTTCGGACGCGGGTTCGA
>CAVSYV010000018.1:0-63328 GCA_963732255.1 uncultured Acidobacteriaceae bacterium | reverse complement strand
GCCGACCACAAAGATGGATGAGTCGACGGAATTAGAAAACTGCGGGACGCTCACAGAAGAAGACGTAGTCCACGGGCTCACTACGGTCTGACTTGCCTTGGCTCACCAGGCTCAGCGAGATCTCATGGCCCCCCCTGGTCGTGACCAGGGCGTTGGTTTCCGCGGGTTTCGCGCTGGTTGCTTTGAAAAACACCAACTGCGGCTCAGCATCGGAGTGTTCAGCCTTAAAGGATCCCGGATCCCCCAACACGACCGAACTGACTTCCTCGAGGACTCGCACCGAACTGACATATCCAGGCCGTAGATGCAAGACCACAACCTGTTCCGGGTCAACATTCAAGGTCACGATTCGCGCCTGCGGAAGCTCAGTTTGCGCAACAGTGATGTGTGGCAGCAGAAGCCCTATCGTTATCAGATGCACCAAACTCAAACAAATTTTCATCTCACATCTCTTTCCGAACTCGGTGTTCGTAGTTCTTGGGTTGATTCTTGTTTCGCGAAGGTAAGCTGTTCTGATCCTTGCTACATAGATGACTACATCGGGATTACGATAGGCGAGGGTTCGTCTGCCAATTACATCTTCGCCGGCATAATAAGCGGCAACTACAAGCCTCAGATCGTCGTGAAACAGTCGCATAAGCCAGGCGAGGTAACGCACGCCGCCGGAAACGTTCTCGTTAACGTTGCAACGGTCTCTTACTCCCAGTCGCCCGGCCGTTGAAGGCATCAACTGCATCAGCCCGACCGCGCCTTTAGGTGAGACGACGCATGGATGCCAGTCAGACTCCTGTTGAACAATCGCACGCACAAACGCTATCGGCACCCTGTAGTGTTGCGCGTAGAATGCAACGTAGTATTCGGCTTCAGCCGAGCCTAGGTTTCTTCGATTGCGCCCAGCAAATCGAAATTGCCGAAAGCACTTGCGCGAAGATGAGTACTGGCCTCATGCCGCGCTCCTCGCAGCGCCTCGGCGCTGTACTGCTGCGCGTCATAGATCAAGCTGGCAAACCCATCCCGCAGCAGCAGTTTTCTGCGATCGGCCTCTGTTTTGGCCAGCAGAGGCAAGAGAATGTCTCTCATTTCCGGCGTGATTTGTTCAGCTCCCAGAACTTTGAGTGCCTGCGCGAGATCCAGAATCTCCGAGACCGAGGGCGGTTTCTCCATGCTCCAGCCGCGCAAAGCCTTGGCGAGTCCCGCCATACCGGCGTGAAATTCGTGCCTGGAATCCGGCGTTCTCAGCGCAACGATCTCTGCTTCTCGCTCCGCGGTCGGATGTTCAATACGAAGATAGAAGCTGCGCCGGCGCAGGGGATCGCCGATGCGCCTCTCTTCGTTCGAGGTGAACACAACGAAGGGAATGCTTCTGGCTTTGATGGTGCCCAGCTTCGGAATGCTCAACTGCCACACGCTCAGCAATTCCAGCAACAGTGCTTCAAAAGCGTGGTCCACCTTGTCCAATTCGTCGATCAGCAGGACGCAAGGCTTTTCGTACTGCAGCGCGCGTAAGAGCGGACCGGCACTGAAGAACTGTTGGCCATGCAACTCGGCCTGTAAGGATTCCCAATCGACATTGGCGGACTTGGATCTCAGTTCCACGCAAAGCCTTTGCAGGGACTCATCGAATCTTCCGATTGCCTTCTCTTCGTTGATACCTTCGTAGCATTGGAGACGCTCGACTCGTCGTGTTCGCCGCCTCGGCGACTGCATATGCCAGTTGCGTCTTTCCGCTGCCGGCGGGGCCTTCTAGCAGCAACGGCTTCTGCAGTTTCGCCGCTAAGTACACTGTGGTCGTGGCAATCGAATCGGCGATGTAGCCAGTGGATCTAAGCCGTACGTTGACTTCTTCAAGAGATAAAAACACTTGTACTCCTCTACCCGCGTCGACTTTCTTGTGGCGAGCGTCAGAAACGTACGCCCGAATGAAATTTCGGTCAAATCAGGTGGCTCGGCGCGGTCGAGCGAGGGTTTATTGCCACTCCTTCGCGGATTTTGACCAAAACGGAAAGCCGATGTAAAAGCTGTTGGTAATCGTGACCTACAGAGCCCGGTCTGCGGCTCGAATGACAAGGAGTGTGCGATGTCAACCAGCCAACATTCACAAATATCAATTGTTCCCGGCATCGGTCGGCGAGAGGAGTTCGAGCAGTTCGATGGTACGTATGAACCCACGATCGGGCTAAAGGCAGTCGCCAAGATCTTGAACTGCTCGGCTGAGCAGTGCCGGCGCCTCGCCGAGGCAAAGAAGATCCCCGTATTTCGAATTGGTTACCGGTGGAAATCTACCGCTTCTGCCATTGTCAGGTGGCGGGAAGAACAGCTAGCATTGACTTGCCATTCGCGTCCTTCTGAAGAAAGGTAATCAGTGAGGACGAGATATCAACATGGAACGATTGAACTGAAGGAGCGCGCCCGAGGTCCTGCAATCTGGCAATTCCGCTGGCGGGATAAAACCGGCAAAAGAATGTCAGAGGACATCGGCACAACGATTGAGTACAAAACGAGGTCCGCGGTTGATCGGTGTTCCAAGGTCGCGTACCTGAGAATGAAGGTCAACCGTGACCAACCGGCAGAACCGGATGAGAGGTTCGGCGTTGTCCTTGAGAGGTATGTCCAGGAAGAGATCCCGAAGCGCTTCTCGACCAAGCATGCATACCTTTCCTACATCAACAATCACATTCGTCCCAAGTGGGGCGAATTCCCGTTGACCCAGGTAAAACCGTTGGCCGTCCGGGATTGGCTCAAAACAATCCTGGACAAGAGAGGCAAGCGTCCCTTGGCCAGCAAAACTAGAGGTCACATCAAGGGGCTCATGCATCGGATCTTCGATTGTGCGATGTTGTGGGAGTACCTGCCCCCGGACCGCAATCCGATGTCTCTGGTGCGAATCGAGGGCAGTTCGAAGCGAAGAAAGAAGCCTCGAGTCCTCACGCCCAAGGAATTCTCCGTGCTGGTCGCCACGGTGAATCGGGAACCGTGTCGCACGATGGTGATCTTGGCCCTCTGTACCGGCGTGAGATGCTCGGAGATGGTCGCCCTGAAGTGGAGCGATTTTGATTGGCAAAACCTGTCAGTCTACATCCGCCGCGCGATCGTTGCTGGCCGCGTGGATGACGTGAAGACCGAATACTCGGAGGCACCCCTGCCACTGGATCCAGCGTTGGCGGAGGTGATCTTCGAGTGGAGGCGTAAGACTGGGTTTTCCGCCGACTCGGACTTCGTGTTCGCGTCGCCCTACATGGCGGGAGAAAAGCCCTATACACCCTGGAACATGCAGCACAACCATCTGAGCCCGGCTGCAGTCAAAGCCGGCTTAGGACCCATCGGCTGGCATACGCTCCGCCATACCTACCGGGCGTGGCTGGGAGATAATGGCGAGCCGCTTACGGTACAGAAGGAACTCATGCGGCACGCATCCATTCAAACCACGCTGAATACCTATGGCGGAGGGATGATGGAATCGATGCGGGAAGCGCATGGAAGAGTAGTGAAGCAGGCGATGGCGCGTTAATGGACGTCAGTGGACGTCAGCCCATCGCCTAAGTCCATTGGCATCAACAAAGAACTGGCGGAGAGAGTGGGATTCGAACCCACGTTACCCTTTCGAGTAAACACGCTTTCCAAGCGTGCGCCTTCAGCCACTCGGCCATCTCTCCGGCGAAAAAATGAGGCGGGCAAACTCGGCTGCCTTCCAATTCTATGGGTGCGGGCGATGAACCGCAACTTTATGGAGAAACCGGACAGAATCCGGTGCATTGGTAAGCGCGCAGATTGCAGCGACCAAACGAGGAAATTTACGACAGTTTTTCTGGTAACGGCGGTGCAGGTAGGGTCGGTGTCGTCGCCGGTGCGACAGAATTGGCTACGGAGGCGCCGGCGGCCGCGCCCATGGCGTGTCCGTTGCCCGAGGCGGGAAGCGGTGGAACCTTTGTGCCATCGACCACGTGATGATTCAGGCAATAAAGCGCCAGTTCCAGGCGGTCGGCGACTCCGAGCTTGTCGTAAACTTTGCGCAGATAATTTTTCACCACCTGCTCGGTGGTGCCCACGCGAATTGCGATTTCTTTGTTCTTCATGCCCTGCGTGACGCAGGAAACGATCAAGGCTTCTTTTGGAGTGAGTTGAACTTTAGGGCGCGAACCCGTGGGCCGCAGGCTTTGGGTGCGGTAGGCTTCCATGACCCAATGAATGCCCTGGCTGTCGAGCCAGGTGTCGCCACCGGCCACTTTGCGCAAGCATTCGACGAGCAGCTCCGGCTCTACTTCGCGCGATACAATTCCGTGCGCGCCTCTGCGGAATAATTCCAGCGTAAGTTCTTCGTTCGAGTCCGGAGTTACAACCACCACACGCACTTCCGGCGACTGCTTAATTAAGTCTGCCACGGCATCCGCGGTGTTCGGAGCCAGAGCCGATTCGAAGATGAGAACGTCTGCGGAAAATTTCTTGGATGCCGAAAGGGTTTGTGGCAATGTTTCCGCTTGTGCGACCACCCGAATATCATCTTCAAGCGCAAAGATCTTGCGCAGGCCGGCGCGGAAGATGGCTTGCGTATCGGCCAGAATCACGCGAATGATTCCCTTGCCGTCTTCTTTGCCGGTCTCGTGATTTTGCTCCACGTTGACTGGAATGCTAGCCATTCGGTTCCTTAAATCTCAGTTTCCGTGTCTTAAGCCGTTCTTCACGACTTACCAAACAAGTGCTTTCTACGCGCGTTCAAAACGATATTCGTCAATCACTACGCCCACACCGCGACGGCCGCGGTCTTCAAAGCTGCGTACGACCCGTCCCCGACAATCGATCTGAACCGCGGTCGGTGAGCCCACCACATCTCCGGGAAGCAGGATCGTGAAATCCACCAGCGAGCCAACCGGTACGTCGTTATCCATTGCGAAGAGCACGCCATTCGCGGAAATGTTCTGGGTCTCGGCTTCGTAAGCCTGGCTTTGCGATTTCAGCGCGACCGGCAGGTGCAGCGGAAAGCGCGGCGCACTCTGCATTTCTTCATAGTGCTTGCCGTTGGCCTGATCCTGAAGCGTGGGATCTTTGTCGGTTTCCGTTGGCACGTCTGGCAACGACCTTCCTTCTGGGAGCGCCAAAGCGCGCTCCAGGCTAATACGCAACTCAAGGGCAGCGTACACCCCGGAATCAAGGGTGCAAAGTTACCGAAGTCATGGAACGATGGGGTCTAAAGGCTTTCAGATGAATGAATTAGGAGCAATCGGCAGCAGCTAAGAAAGGAATGGACTTGGGCACATCGGATTGGAGGCAAGCTTTCCAAATCGTCAGGAGAACGACTCACCAGGCAAGTTAAAACTTGGTCACTTCGGTAAAATTAAAGTCGTCGACTTTCATCGCCGGCACGACCATGTCCATCGATTCTTCGCCAGAAGCTCGCACCGGAAAACTCATCGCGCTCACGTTCGAGAGCAGGTGAATCAGACTTTCGTTGAAACGGAAATTGCGGATGCCGTGTTTGAGGCGGCCATTCTCCACGTAAAAAGTTCCGTCGCGAGTCATGCCGGTACAAATCTTTTCGTAAGGCTCGACTTCGCGGATGTACCACAGGCGCGTGACCAGCACGCCGCGCTCGGTGGAGGCGATCATTTGTTGCAGGCTCTGCGGCTCCTGCGGCACGGCAAAAACGATGTTGAGAGGCATTTCTCCCGCTTCATTCGGCAACAGGAATCCGTGGCCTGTCGCTTCAATGGGACCGGCTTTATCTTTATATTCGGACTGGTTCATCCGCGCGGCAGTCGCACGCGCATAAACAACGCGAGTGGCGACTCCGTTTTCAACCAAAGGAATGCGGTGGCGGGTCGTGCCTTCTCCGTCAAACGGAGATCCCGATTGCAAGGGATGAGCCACATCATCCCAAATAGTGATGTTCTCGCCGAAGAGCTTTGTGCCGATTCGTCCGGTCAGAAAAGAACGCTGATCGAGAATCGATGTCCCCGAATAATCCCAGAACATGAAGCCGACAAGGTCGAGCACCGCCGCCGGTTCGAGAATCACGGTATATTTGCCGGCCGGAAGTTCGACCGGATGCGCGGAATCGATGGCCTTCCTTGCGGCAGTCTCGGCCAGCGCCAGAGGATCGAGATTCGCAGCGTCGGGCCAATTCGCTTTCTGCCAGCCGGAAGAATCGTCGCCGATCATGGTGATGGAAATTTCGGCTGAAGTTTGTTCGTGCCATTTACTCACGCCACGTGAATTGAAGATGCCCTCTACCCATTCATTGCTGGAATAAGTTCCCGCCGTGGTGAGTTTGTTATGGTCGGCGACGTCCACAATGCGTTTGACGCCATCGGCTCGGATTTCAGGCGTAATTGCCGCAGTTGCGGCAAAATGCCGCGAAGGTGTGGCACGAGCGCCCTCGCCCACATCGTCAGCTTCGCGCGCGTCGGGCATGGGCAACAGGTCTGGGTCGGGATGCTGTACCTTGGCCAGGCTCTCGGAAGCGGCAACGACTCTCCGCAAACTTTCATCGTCAAACTTGTTGGTGGAAGCGCGAGCGGTGCGCCGGCCAAAAGCAGTTCGCACCGAGATGGTGTGGTTTTCTTCCGCTACATTCTGATGAATCGTATTGTTGGCAAAGCGTGTGAGCGAGAATCTTCCACCAGACAAGAACACTTCGACCTCGTCGGCGGTGACGAGCTTTTTAATCCGATCGAAAATGTCGCCGGCTTTTTCCTGGGTGAGCATGATGAGAATTAGTTGTTCTTGAATGCGGAGCCAACCTTGATCTTGCGGAACCGCGCCGGCGCCGCGCCGTGGCCGGTTCCCATCACTTGTTGCGGCTGGCCTTTGCCGCAGTTCGGAGTGCCCCAGAGCGTCCACTCATCACGCGAGCAGATCGCGTCCAGCGAGTTCCAAAATTCCGTGGTGATTCCCGAGTACGACGGATTCTTAACCATGCGCACGCGTTTGCCATTCTTGATTTCCCAGCCAATCTCGCAGCCAAACTGAAAGTTATAACGCTTGTCGTCGATGGACCAGGAACGGTTGGTCTGCATCAGAATCCCGTGATCAGTAGAAGCAATCAGTTGCTCCAGGGTCAACGGCTTCTCGCCGGGAAGGATGCTGATGTTGGTCATGCGAATCATCGGCAGGCGATTCCATCCTTCGGCCCGCAGCGTGCCGCCAGAGCGGGTTTCGCCGATGGTGTGCGCGGTTTCTCGCGAACTCAAATATCCCGTAAACAATCCGTCGCTGATGATTTTTGTACATTGTGCGGGCACGCCTTCGTCGTCGAATCCGAATGTGCCCAAACCCGGCCCGTGCTCCTGGCGCGCATCCGCTACCACGTTCACCAGTTCGCTGCCGTAACGAAGGTGGCGTAATTTGTCGAGCGTAAGAAATGAAGTTCCGGCGAAATTGGCCTCCATGCCCAGCACGCGATCCAACTCGATCGGATGCCCGATGGATTCGTGAATCTGCAAGCCCAACTGCGAGCTGTCGAGGATAATGTCGAATGCCCCCTCGGGACATTGGTCGGCCTTGTGCAGCGCCACCGCTTCTTCCCCGATACGGCGTGCGTTTTCCACCAGCTTCAATTCCTCGATCAGTTCGTAGCCCTTGTTCTGCCACTGCCCGCCGTAAGAATTCGGATACGACCGTTTTTGAATTTCGTTTGCGGCAAACGCATAGGCGGCATATCCGGCGCCCGTCGAATACTTTGTCTGGTGAATGTCCGAGCCTTCGGATGACACAAACCACTGCTCTTCGCGATTGAAATTCAGGTTCGTCTCGGCGAGCGTGACCCCTTCTACTCCACGCAGCTCGGAATCAATGTTGAGCAGCAGATCAATGTTTCTCTCCACCGAAATGGAAAAGGGGTCGATCTTATAAGGAGTAGTCCATTCGGCGGTAACGCTTTTTTCCGGCGCCATCTGCACGTCGTGCAGCTTGACTCGAGACGAAGCTCGGGCGATTTCCACCGCGTGGGCGGCAGTAGATTCGACGGCGGCACGGCTCAGATTTTCTGAAGCGGCAAATCCCCATGCGCCATCTGCAAGCACGCGGACGCTCATGCCTACCGATTCAGTATCGGATGCGCTCCCGACTTTGCCATTCTTGGTAGTCAGCGCGCGGCTGCGCTGCGCAACGATACGCGCATCCGCGTAGGTTGCGCCGCGTAGAGCGGCGGTGTTCAAAGCCCAGTTGGCAACATGCTTCATGCAGGAATTTTCAATCTAACACACGGTCTTTGCGCAACGGACCGAAATGCTCCTCGCATGTGCACCATCTCCAAGGAGCATCTGATAAGAGGGATGATGAACGGCTATTTTAGCGGACACTTTGGCCGTTTCCGGTTACGCGCGAAGATCGAGTTCTACAGCATCAATCAGTGGTACGAGCCAAGTCAGGAGCGCCAGATGTGCTGGATGATGAAAGTACGCTTCCATGGACGCTTCGTCTCGAAATTGCATGATGCCACCGAACGTATAGCCTTTCCCTCGCGGAGAAAGGTTTGGACCCACATGGGTCTGAAGAAGTCCCGGAATTACTCCCTGGAAGGCGCCGATTTCTTTCCTGGCTCGATCTTTCTGATCCTCGGACGTTCCTTGCTTCCATTGAAATGCAAACACGTGAAACACTTCTGTGGATTCACCCTGGGCTATCGCCATCTCGGGAAACTTCAAAGACACGATGGTGCCTCCGAGGGCGGCGCAGCCATATTGGAGCACGGTCCGGCGTGTCGAGCTTGTCATTCGCCTCCTTCTGAGTTAATCGAGCGCGCCCAACATTTCCCTCTAAGTGGTGACGTGCGCTTCTGCCAGCGCTCTTTCTACTGCCAGCAACTCCTTTAGAACAGCACGGAGGTTTGTTGAATCGAGCGCATTCGCTCCGTCGGACTTCGCTTCCTTCGGATTGTCATGAACTTCCAAAAAAACACCGTCTACTCCCGCAGCGACCGCGGCGCGCGCCAGCAGGGGAATGAACTCGGGCTGGCCTCCGCTTACAGCGGGGCCTTTGTCGTCGGCCTGTGCCGAAGGCAGTTGCACGGAGTGCGTGGCGTCGAACACTACCGGCGCGAACTTGCGCATGATGGCCAGCGAACGCATGTCCACCACTAGGTTGTTGTATCCGAAACTGGCTCCGCGCTCGGTCAGAAATACATTTGTGTTGCCTGCTTCACGGCATTTTTCCACGGCGTGGCGCATATCCCAGGGAGCAACGAATTGCCCTTTCTTGATGTTGACTGCGCGGCCGCTTAAGGCCGCGGCCACCACCAGATCAGTCTGCCGGCTCAGAAACGCGGGAATCTGCAACACATCCGCAACCTCGGCTACTTTGCCAACGTCGGCAGTCTCGTGCACGTCGGTGAGAATGGGCAAGCCAAGCTGGCTTTTGATTTTCTGGAGAATGCGCAAGCCATCGTTCACTCCCAGTCCACGGAAGCTGCGAATGGAGGTGCGATTGGCCTTGTCGTAGCTGGCTTTAAAGATGAGTGGAAATTCCAAAGATCGGGCCACGCCCTTGATGATTTCCGCCATTCGCATGGCGTGCTCTTCACTCTCGATGACGCATGGCCCGGCAATAAGGAAGAGATCGCCGGAACCGATGTGAACGTCGCCGACTTGGAATGGAATGCCCAATTCAACACCTTTTTCAACGCTGAGAACGCCGAGATCGCAAAGTAAAAAGACTAGAAGATAGTCTTTCGCATCGCCCTACTCGGCAGCGATAAATGCCTTTGCTTTATCGCCGCGCGACCCGCTCCGGCCGATGAAACATCTCAACCGCGGCGGTATTCTTTTCTTCGCGCCGCTGCTGTCCATATGCATAGGCCGCGCCGATAAACGAACTGAACAGCGGATGCGGCTCCAGCGGTTTTGACTTAAATTCCGGATGAAACTGGCAGCCGATAAAGTGCGGATGATCGGGCAATTCGATCATCTCCACGTAAGTGCCATCGGGAGTGGATCCGGAAATGCGCAGCCCTGCAGCTACCATCGGCTCTTCATATTCTCGATTGAATTCATAACGATGACGGTGGCGCTCGCTGATCTCGAGTTTGCCATAGATCCGCTGCGCTAACGTATGGGGTTCGATCTTGCACGTCCAGGCGCCCAGACGCATGGTGCCGCCGAGTTCTTCCACGCCGCGCAACTCGCGCAATTTGTAAATCACCCGATGCGGCGTCGCCGGATCGAACTCGCTGGAATTCGCTTCCTCCAGCCCAACCACGTTGCGCGCAAACTCAATGCAGGCCGTCTGCATCCCCAGGCAAATTCCGAAGTATGGAACCTTTCTCTCTCGCGCGTAGCGGATCGCAACCAGCATGCCCTCTATGCCGCGCTTGCCGAAGCCTCCAGGAACAAGAATGCCGTCATAGCCTTCGAGCTGCTCTTCGTAGTTCTTGTCGTTCTCAAGGCCCTCGGCCTCAATCCAGTTCAGTTGCAATTTCAAATTGTGTGCCAGCGCGCCGTGAATCAGCGCTTCTTTCAGAGACTTATATGAATCCTCGTATTCCACATACTTGCCGACGATGCCAATCGTAACTGTGTCTTTCGGGTTGTAAACCCGATGAACAATGTCCTCCCACTTCGACAGATCGCGCTCTTTCGCCTCCATGTGCAGGTAACGTAACGCCAGAGTATCCACGCCCTCATTGGCGAAGACCAGAGGCACCTCATAAATAGAGGCAACATCTTTTGCGGTGATCACCGCTTCTTCTTCGACGTTGCAGAACAGCGCAATCTTCGATTTGATCTCCTTGGCCAGAAAGCGATCAGTGCGGCACAATAAAATATCGGGCTGAATTCCAATGCTCAATAGCTCTTTCACCGAGTGTTGCGTGGGCTTGGTTTTCAGTTCCTGAGCCGCAGCGATGAACGGCACCAGCGTCACGTGAACAAATAGAGTGTGCTCGCGCCCCAGTTCCTGCCGCATCTGCCGGATCGCTTCCATAAACGGCAGCGACTCGATATCGCCGACGGTTCCGCCAATTTCCACGATCGCCACGTCCACATCCTGCCCGACTTTCTTCATCGCCGCCTTTATTTCATTGGTGACATGCGGAATCACCTGGACCGTCTTGCCCAAATAATCGCCGCGCCGCTCCTTGGCGATGATCTGCTCGTAAAGGCGCCCGGTGGTCCAGTTGTTGTCGCGGGAAAGTTTGGCGTGAGTAAAGCGCTCGTAGTGGCCGAGGTCGAGATCGGTTTCGGCGCCATCGTCGGTGACAAAAACTTCTCCGTGCTGAAACGGCGACATGGTCCCGGGATCGACGTTTAAATACGGGTCAAACTTCATCAGGTTGACCTTGAGTCCGCGGCTTTCCAGCAGACATCCGATACACGCCGCGGCCAGTCCCTTGCCTAACGAAGACACAACTCCGCCCGTCACAAAGATGTACTTTGCTGGCATCTCGACCTCGCTCTAAATTGTGATTGAAAAGTTGTGCAGGTGGCGTGCACAATCAATTATGGCAGAAAAGTCTGTGGAAAGAAATGACAGATTCTGCGAGAGGCTTTTGCCTAACGACCCTGCGAAATGATCGTGGGTTGCTGGAGCCCTGAGCATCTGCTGCGTTTGACTATCCCCCGCATTCCGGCGAGAATAAATGCGGCAAGTTTCTCGTCCCTAGTTCAGTCAGTCTACGCGTGGGCCTGTGGCGCAGCTGGGAGCGCGCTTCCATGGCATGGAAGAGGTCGTCGGTTCGATCCCGACCAGGTCCACCAATTCTCCCAACAACTTAGACGGGGCGACGGCTCGGGTCCACAGCGTTTGTGTCGTGGTTTGTGTCATAACCCGCCGTTCTGGTGCTCACAGCAAGGGCTTCCATCGCCGTTCGCTTCGCTTCCATCCGCACGTGGCTGTACCGTTCCAACATGCGACGGCTCACGTGTCCGGCAATCGCCATGATCGTCGAATCCGATGTGCCGTTCTCCGCAAGCTGACGTGATCGCACAGTGCCGCAGATCGTGGAAGCGGAAACCGGGAAGGCCCGCCTTCTTCGTGAGCGTCCTCCAAGCCGTGCGCCAGCCCTTCAAATGCCGCGCGGGTCAAAGCCAGTGACGTTGTAATCGACTACTCGCTTGCCGCTGAAGGTGAACTTGGGAACGAATGCGGCAAAGACGTAATGCGACGGCTCCACCGGTCCGAAAGCCTTCTGCCCTCTGGCGAAGCCTCGCAAGGGCCGAGAGAGCTACGTCCGTTAGAGGAACGACACGTTCACCAGCAGCCGTCTTGGATTTGCGAATCGTTAAGGATCGGGCGAACATGTCCACGTCGCACCATTGCAGCCCTTTCAACTCGCAGCCCCTTGCGGTCGTATTCAGGCAGAGGATCGCAGCAAGGTAAGCCGTCTCCCACTCGGGCCGCATTACAGCCGTTTTGAGAAGCCGTTGCTTCTCTTCCTCAGTGATGCCCGCCCGATAGTACTCGGCTCTCTGAGGGGCCGTATATCGTCAGCAACACGCGCCCAGAGTTTCGCCCGCTTCAGGATGCGCCGCAAGAATGCCCAACTCTGCGTTGAGCGTCGGCCGGCCCGCACTTTCCCCTGTTCTCGCTCTGCCAGGTCCGGTATTCAGTGATCCGTTTCACGGTGATGGCCTTGAGCGGTTCCTGTTTGAAGTAGGCCCGCAATTGCACCAAGCAGTTGTTTTTCCTTCGCTTGGCTAGCGGTCGCTAACTCCAGCTTCCGGGCGCTCACGTAATCATCCGCGGCCTGTGTGAAAGGCTGACCGAGCGAGAGCGGTTGAGGTTATGCGTCAGCTTCCCCTCGGAAGCCTCCGCGATGAGTTGTTTTTCTTTGGACTTGCGCTTCTCTCCAGTCCGTTGTTTCAAGGGACTGGCGGAATCGTTGCCCGTTGACTATGAAATGGCAGTGCCACGTCTTACCGCGTTTTGCGAGTGACATTATGTGTTCTCTCCTCATCTCTTTTGCGTCGTGCTGATTCCCTTGCCGCCTTCCGATGAGCGCACTCCGGGAGGCAGAATTTCCTTTTGTGTTGGAAGTCAGGCTGAAAGAGCTTGTGGCACTCTTCGCAGAATTGCCACGGGCTTTCCATGAATATGTCCTGCCAGACCATCCAGTAGAGTGCGGTCGTTAGTGAGGTGACGCCACTTGAAGCCCTGAGCATCGAGTTCTTGCCCGTTCTGTCGATGACGAAGTGCGGAAACGCGTGCAGGGGGAATATCCCGGCGAGGTAGTCGCACACATACGCGATTTCGCTTTCAGTGGCAGTAGCCAGGCGCTTCTCCACAGCACCATCAAACCCGCCCTCTAGACTGCCAATGCCAAAGCGCCCGCGAAACCAGATGAACTCACCTTTGCCGAACAATCGCAGAAGTCCGAGTATTGAGGCCTGTAGGTATTCGGGACTCTCAATTGCCGCCAGGAAACGCACCCACGCTTGCAGGGTGTCGCGCTCTCGGCGATAGTTTGCGATTGAGTCGCTTCCTTCCCAAGCCTTCAACTCAGACGAATTGAGCGGCCCCCAAGCCTTGACGAAAGATCGCAGCGCCCCATCGTCACCTGCCTCTACGAGTAGGCGATGCGGCTTCTGTGCGTATGCTTCCAGAAGTTCATAGCGACCCGTCCGGCTTAGCTCCCACTTCACCAAACCTTGCTCGAATACAACGTTCTTGCATCGGTACCAGAAGGCTCTCGTTTGCGAGTTGACATGCTTTTGTACTTTCATGCCAATGCAAGTGTATGCGACTCTCAGCACGACAGCAAGCGAAAAGGAGAAAACAATGCCAATCAGCTTTTCGGTAAGAGTGGCGGCAGAACAATGCGGCTTGTCTGAGCGCACGATCCATACGGCAATTCAACGAGGAAACTTGAAGGTGATGCGCGTCGGGAGACGCGTACTCATCACACCAAAAGCCCTAGACGACTATTTGAATGGTCGGACGGGCAGGAGCAAGGCGGTGTCGGGTGAATAGTCAGCGGCTTTTGACCCTGCTAGAAGTGGCGGACATGCTGCGACTCAGCCCGCACACGATCCGCGCCAAGGTTCGCCAGGGCCGATTGCAGCCCACACGCATCAGCAGGCGCTTGCTCTTCTCACCTGACGAGGTCTCGCGCTTTCTTGCCCGGTCGCAAGGCGCGGAATCGCCTTCGCAGGGCCCCAACGCGAACAGTTGGGGCCGTGACTCGTAACGCATGTCTAGCCTGTTCCACGGCCGCTGGAAGCAATACTTCCAGATTCCAATTGCTGAGTCGATTGAGCACCTCAGCCCTTCGGGTTATCGGTACTACAGTTTTCTTTGCCGTGCAATGAACGTCCACTCCGCGGTCGAGCTTCGATACAGCAACGCCGAGATTGCAAAGGCCACGGGCATCAAAGATCACAAGACACTCGCCAAAGCGCGAAACGAATTAAGGGCTGCTCGACTGATAGAGTGCTTCAAAGTGCCGCCTGGAGTGTATGCCCACGTGATGCTTGACGAAGCTGGAAATCCCATTCCGGCACCCAAGGATCGAAGAGGAATCAGGCGCTACGAAAACGACAAAACACACGATCACGGCAAGCCACTCACGATAGACGAAGTGCCGGCGACACAGGCAACCAACACAGAAACTCCGCCGATCATCACGCGCAAGTGCCGCACTCACGGGCCTGCGCCGCACTGGATGAGAGGTGAGGATTGGATTTGCGAGGTGTGCCATCCGAATCCTTGGCAGGCCCCCAATGCCAAAGAAATCGGATTCTAAGGGAGGATTATTTCCCGATCCGCATCGAGTTTGTTCCCACTCAAATCGGAGATATGTCGCCTGCTGTCAGGGAGTTTTTCCCCACCACGCGTCTGCAAACTAATAAAGCATAAAGACGTTGGAAATAAAAGCGCCCCTATGAACCTATCTATGAAGAGAGAATTTGAGCAGAAGTGCTATGACCGTCGCGACATCCCGTGGTGCGCTACCCTGAGTTTTCAAAGAAGCCGACTCCTACCCATGCAAGCCCGCGAACCGAAGCCCACGGGATAACAAATCCAAGTACGGGAAGTATCGCGGCCAAGAAAAACGGCCATCGGGTTGGTGCTGGCGTCTCATAGAGTGTCGCCCCATCCTCGGTTTCGATTGAATAAACGCCGTAGTCTTTTTTCCAGAAGATGGTTCTAATGCCTTCCTTGTTCACTTTTGAAGACGGCATGGCGATGCCTGCGTAAGGATCTTGTTCACCCTGTTGCGTCTGATCTTCGATCACAGTTCGCAGTTTGTGCTTCTGCTCTGGCGTCATCTTGGCCAGCAGTTCCTCACGGTGTTCCGGGCTGAACGATTTCCATGCGGCCACAATGTCCCTCGGCGGAGTCGGCACCCTTTGGTAGTCCTCCCAACCATCGACCCACGGCCGGAACCAAGACTCGTGCTCCTCTTGCAGCGACTTGCGCTCCTGCTGCACAACGTCCGATGTCGCTAACAGCTCGAATGCCCTATTGCGCTCTCGCGCCGCCAAGGCATCGCGCGAAACAACATATGAGCCGAAACATCCGAAAGCTGCGCCTAGAACTCCGACGAGCAGCGCCAATCGCCGCATTCCCTCCCTGACATTCATTTATCTAGTCCTCGCGCCTCTAGCCTAAGAAATGCGTCCGTCGCGTACCGCCTTCCCGCGTGCTCTGACTTTGGCTATAGCCAATGGTACGAAGTTAGGCTATCGCCAATGCTCCAAGGATGGCAACCGACATCTGCAAACAGTTCGGCACCAATCTTCGCCGGATTCGTCGCAAGCGGGGATCCGGGACGAACCCGAACCCGCAGCAATTAGGTCATAATCTCCCAAGGACATGAGACCCGACGACAAAGCCGAAATTGCGCGCCGATTCAGGGGCTTGCGTCGCCGCTCACGTCTTACCCAGTGCTGGTTGGCGGAATACATCGGGCTTTGTCGGCAAGCCGTCTCTAAGATCGAGAACAAAAGGACATTGCCGCACGTGGGCACATGGGAACGGTTTGCAGCGCTCGAAACGAAGCACAAACTGGCCCGCATCAAGTTGCCACTCCACTGGCGATAACTTTCCCCCCATCCGCGACACAAAAAGGCGACACGATTTTCACATCTCCCCGCCTTTTTCTATTTTTTTCGAATCGAAGAGGCGAAAGGCGTCGCTCCCTTCGTCGAAGCCAAGCCAGTCTGGACAACATTGGCTAATCAGCTTCGCAACCCTCAGCCTCGGGGCAGTTTGTCCAATTTTGGACGAAGGATGTCGCATTCTTTGGGGCCGTCCGAATCGTGGCGATAACACTCGTCGCTGTTGTCCTGCTGTACCTCCTCGTCACCGTATTGGCTTCCCCAGTGGATGATCGTCGGTTTTCATTTTCACTGGCGTGGAGCTAATAGGGGTTCTGAGTGTAAATTGTTTTTGATTGTCGAGAAGGCGAAATGGGTCGATGCCTTGCCGGCACTCGTTAGCTTGGACAACTTGCCCCGACCCACCCGCAGGAGTCAGTTTCGGGCATTGTCCTATTTTGGACGATGCGTCGCGTCGCATTCGAGGCCGTTGAGGGGTTCTTGCCCCGAGGTGCGCCGGGCCGAAACCTGGGAACGAATGCACAGCATCATCGGCTGTGTCACGGTTTGTGTCGTAACCGTCGCATCCCCGCCCGCATCGGGTGCTCTCGTTCACTGTCGTTCGGATACAGCTGAGGGGCAGCGAAGATGCGCCGGACGCGCATGAACACTGCCCCTCGTTATCACTCACGCTCTTACAGTGTCGCTCGGCTACAATCGAAGATGAGAAATGGTATGGAAGAGGTCGTCGGTTCGATCCCGACCAGGTCCACCAAAATTCAAGCACTTAGTGACTCCATCCAGCCTGATCTCGGGCTTTGACCCGTCCCAAATTGCGGAAACGCGTTCTCTTATCGTGGAGCAGCGGCAAAGACAGCGCCTGGAGTTTGCATGTTCTTCGCCAGCGCGCCCAGTTTGAGGTCGTGGGATTGCTCACAACCTTCAACGAAGAGGCGGATCGCGTCGCCATGCACGCGGTTCGGCGCGATCTGGTTGAACGGCAGGCTGCGGCCGCGGAACTTCCGCTGTGGTCCATCCCCTTGCCCTGGCCATGCTCCAATGAACAGTACGAATCGCTGATGGCGCAAGCCTGCGCAAAGGCTGTCGCAGAAGGAATCGAAGCAGTTGCATTTGGCGATCTGTTCCTCGAGGATGTGCGTGCCTACCGCGAGAAGCAATTGAAAGATACGGGGCTGCAGCCGGTCTTTCCGGTGTGGGGTATGCCGACCGATGCTTTGGCGCGGGAAATGATCGCGTCGGGCACGCGCGCGAAATTGACTTGCGTCGATACGGAAAAATTAGACCGATCCTTCGTTGGCCGCGAGTTCGACAAATCGTTGCTTGCGACTCTGCCCGACGGCATCGATCCGTGCGGCGAGCGCGGAGAGTTTCACTCGTTTGTTTATGCCGGTCCCATGCTGAACGCGGTCATCCCGATTTCGGTCGGCGCGACCGTGGTTCGCGACCAGTTTATATTTGCGGATCTGGTTTTGAGCTGAGGCGCCGCTGAGGGCACCGAGGGCCAAAGCATGGGGATCCGCGCTCTTCCGATTTGACAATTGCGGACGATATATACCACAATATAGATCATGCCAGAAACCGCCAAACTCTTCCGCAACGGCCGCAGCCAGGCGGTTCGCCTGCCCTCCAAGTACCGGTTCGAGGGTTTGGAAGTGTACATTCGCCGCGACGCTGCAACCGGCGACGTCATTCTCTCGCGCCGGCCGGATTCATGGAAGGACTTCTTCGAGTTGACTAAAAGTCTCGAAGTCCCCGAGAACTTCCTGACGGACCGCCGAGACCGCCCGCCCCAAAGGCGCCGGTTGTTTTAAATGTCTGTCCGCTATCTGCTCGACACCAACATGGCCAGCTATGTCATCAAGGGAAACTTTCCTCATGTCCGGCAGCGGCTTCTGAAGGTCGCGATGAGCGAGGTCGGGATTTCCGTGATCACCGAAGCGGAACTCCGCTTTGGGGTCTCCAGATTGCCGCAAGCCGTAAAGCTACGTACGGCGGTCGAAGAGTTTCTGTTACGGGTCGAAGTGCTTCCGTGGGATTCGGAAGCAGCAATGATCTACGCGCGCTTGCGCGCCATGCTCGAAGAAAATGGAGAACCAATCGGCAACCTCGACCTGATGATCGCGGCTCAAGCGCTGGCCGCCGAAGCTATCCTACTCACGAATGACCGCGTTTTTCGCAGGGTGAAGGGCCTTCGGATTGAGGATTGGACCAAACCGTAGCGCAAGGACGGTTCCCGAATCAATCAAGCGAGATATATTTCTACTACGCACGCGCCGATTCGGCGTAGCAAAACAAAAGCCGCCAGCTTGTTAAGCTGGCGGCCCAAGGTCCAAGGTCTGCTGTTAACTGTTCTCGTAAAGCAGCACGCCCTCCGCGCTCTTCTCCGCGTCCACCGGACGGTAGAACAGCTTATTGTCTTCAAGAAAGACCTCGATGAACGCCGGACGCATGGTAATGGTGCCCTGAATCAGCGCCTCCGAAAGAGGGTCTTCAATGTACTTCTGCAACGCTCGCCGCAGCGGACGCGCGCCGTAGCTGCGGTCGGTCAATGTCTGGTTGAGGATCCACTTCTTGGCTTCGTCCGCAACCGTAACTGTGATCGACTTCTGCGCCAGGTTTGCGTTCAGCTGGCTGACCATAAGCTCCAGGATCTGGATGAGGTCGTTCTCATCCCAGCGCGTTGAAGATAATGATTTCGTCGAGCCGGTTGAGGAACTCGGGGTTGAACGTGCGCTTGACCTCGTTCTTCACCAGATCCTCGACCTTCTCGGAGATCATGTCCTCCTTGCGTCGACTGAAAGCCCAGCCCTTCACGTCTTCTGCAAGTGCCGCGCGCCGATATTGGAAGTCATGATGATGATGGCATTTTTAAAGTCCACCGTGTTGCCCAAACCATCGGTGAGCTGGCCGTCTTCAAATACCTGCAACAGAATATTGAATACATCCGGGATGCGCCTTCTCGATTTCGTCGAGCAGGACCACGGAGTAAGGCGCGCGCTTCACGCGTTCGGTGAGCTGTCCACCTTCTTCGTAGCCAACGTATCCCGGAGGCGAGCCGATCAGCTTCGAGACCGAGTGCTTCTCCATGAACTCCGACATGTCAAAGCGAACAAGAGACTTTTTCCGCCGCCAAACATGAACTGCGCCAGCGTGCGCGCAACTTCAGTTTTGCCCACGCCGGTCGGACCCAGGAACAGGAACGAACCGATAGGCCGGTTGGGATTCTTCAAGCCCGCGCGCGAACGGCGGATCGCCCGGGCCAGGGCGCTGATCGATTTATCCTGCGAGATGACGCGCCTGTGCAGCTCTTCTTCGATGCGCAGCAGCTTCTGCGATTCTTCTTCCTTGATCGAGGTGATGGGAACGCCCGTCCAGCGCGAAACCACGTCTTCGATGTCTTCACGCCCGACAACGCCAGTGGAAGATTCATCGAGATGATATTTCTCGCGAAGTGCGCGCAGGTTCTCGCGCTCTTTCCGTTCTTCGTCCGAATAGAAGCGCGCCTTTTCAAATTCGTGATTCGCGATAGCGTTTTCCATGCGGTGAACGATAAATTTGATGCGCTTCTGCACCTCTGTAATTTCTTCCGGCAAGGAAGTCTGACGCAGCTTTACGCGGGCGCCGGCTTCATCCACCAAGTCAATCGCCTTATCCGGCAGGAAGCGGTCGGGAATGTAACGATTCGAATGTGAGACTGCGAAGTTGATCGCGTCATCGGTATAGGTGACGGCGTGGAACTTCTCGTAACGGTCCTTGATGCCGAACAAAATCTTGGTGGCATCGGCTTCGTTCGGAGGCGGAACTTTTACCGCCTGGAAACGCCGCTCGAGCGAGCGGTCTTTTTCGATCGACTTGCGATACTCGCCCGGAGTAGTTGCGCCGATGCATTGAATTTCGCCGCGCGAAAAAGCCGGCTTCAAAATGTTAGCCGCGTCCAACGAACCTTCCGCCGAACCCGCGCCTACCAGCGTGTGCAGTTCATCGATGAAGATGATGGAGTTCTGCGACTCCATCAGCTCCTTCATGATGGTCTTCAGGCGCTCTTCGAACTGTCCACGATATTTGGTTCCCGCAACGATTAAAGAAAGGTCGAGAGCCAGAATGCGCTTGTCTGCCAGAAACGAGGGCACTTCGCCGTCGGCGATGCGCTGGGCCAATCCTTCCACGATCGCCGTCTTACCCACGCCCGGCTCGCCGATGAGCACTGGGTTGTTCTTGGTGCGCCGGCAGAGAATTTGGATCACGCGATCAACTTCGCCCTCGCGCCCCACCAGCGGGTCGAGTTGGTTATCCATTGCAGCCTGGGTAAGATCGCGGGAGAACTCGCTGAGCAGGGAAGACTCGCGCTGCCGTTGTGGCTGCGCTTTTTCCTGGCTGCTCCGCGCCAATTCCTCGCGAATCGTCGAGAGCCGCAATCCGCGCTCGTGCAGAATCTCGGCGGCAAAGCATTTTTCTTCCCGCAGCAGCCCTAACAATAAATGTTCGGTTCCAATGTGCCGGTGGGAAAGCCGCTCAGCTTCTTCCGCCGCGTAGGCGAGCACGCGCTTGCACTCATTGCTAAACGGCAGATCGACCGAGGTCGATACCTTTTCCCGAATGGTGGTGTGGCCTTCAATCTGTTTGCGGATCGACTCGACCGAGGCATGCGAACGCAGGAATCGATTGGTCAGGGCTTTGTCTTCGCGCAGCAGCCCCAGCAGCAGGTGCTCCGTCTCTATGTAAGGAGAACCGAATTGGCTGGCTTCATAGCGCGCAAAAAAGATCACGCGCCTGGCTTTCTCCGTATAGCGTTCAAACATGATGCCCTACCCCCTAAACCTTCCGGCCGAGAAGGTTTACCCCGCCCGACCTACCTGAACCCTGAATCCCGAAATCCTGAATGCTTTGTCTTCATCGTTCTCGTGCCCGCGGCACTCAATTTGATTATGCAACCAAACAGCCAACCGTCCCAAGTACCCGCAACACTTCTTATAACGTTACCAAGGGAACATTGTCGAGGCTCTTTCGGGCCATTGACTGCCCCAAACTGCTTGCGAAATCCCCACTGCAAAGATTTGCCTGGCCAAAATCTTTGCGTATTATCGAACTTATATTTTCCCGGCGCATCCTCATGCGGGCAAGGACTCCGGCATAATCTCCTCCATATGCCCGCTCTGCAGGCGCAATACCCGGTTGCACCGGCGCGCGAACGACAAATTGTGCGTGGCAATTAGAGAGGTAAGTTGATGCTCGCGATGCAAACGCGCAATCAGTGCGAATACGGCTTCCGCCGTCTGCGTGTCCAAGTCCCCGGTCGGCTCATCGGCCAGCAAAAGCTTCGGACCCGTGATCAGCGCCCGCGCCAGAGCAACTCGTTGCTGTTCGCCGCCGGAAAGCTCACCCGAGCGGTGATGCGCACGCGCCTCCAGTCCCACTTCGCGCAGCCAGCGCAGAGCTTCCGGTTCCACTTGCCGCCAGCTTTGTCCTCGGAGAAGCAGAGGCATGCCCACATTTTCTGCCGCCGTAAACTCCGGCAGCAGGTAATGAAACTGCCAGACGAATCCCATGTCGCGATTGCGAAATCTTGCCGCTTGCTCCTGCGATAGAGAATTCAGTTGCAATTGGGCGCAGTATACGTCACCCGCAGAAGCCCGATCAAGGGCGCTCAGGATGTGCAATAAGGTACTCTTTCCCGCTCCCGACTCACCCACAATGGCCAGCATCTCGCCGCGCTTCGCTTCGAACGATAAGTTTTCAAAGAGCACCAGGTCCGATTCACCGGATCGAAAAACCTTGCGCAATTTCTCCACCCGCAACAAAGGTTCTTGTTGGCTTAGATGCAACTAGGCCCTCTTTCGTTCCAATCGGCAGTTCGCGCGTCCAGCATAGCCGTTTCTAAATTACAGGAGTGCCTGTACCGCTCTTTGAATCCTTGGATGCTGCTCCGGTTCCGAATTGCGGATCGGACCTGCCAAAAACTGTATACCCTTTCGGGATAAAGAGATGTGACGTAGGTCACTAACAGTGGCCTGTATGCGGCGAACGGCGTTCGCGAAGTTGCACCAGTTCTCTCCGACAGACTGACTGCCTATCACTGGCACTGATCACTGACCACTGGCCAGCGTTACTCATACCGCAGCGTCTCCGCCGGCAAAATCCTCGACGCCGACCACGAGGGATAAAGCGTCGCCACAAAGGAAACTCCCACTGCCACCAGCGCCACCAGAGCTCCATCGATCCAACGCGGCGCAAATGGCACGTAATCGATGGAATAGACCTCTGGCGAGAGCGAGATCACATGATAATGCCCGCCAAAATAAGAAATCGCATAACCCAGCATCAGCCCGATCGCGGTTCCCGTCAGCCCGATTAACAACCCCTGAGCGATAAACAGATTCCTTATCTGCGCCCGCCGCGTTCCCATCGACATCAATACGGCAATGTCTTTGGTCTTTTCCATCACCAGCATGATCAGCGAGATCAGAATGTTCAGTGCCGCCACAAAAACAATCAGCCCGATGGTGATAAAGGTCACCAGCCGCTCCAGCCGCAGCGCATGAAACAGAGCCTTGTTCTGTTCCATCCAGTTCGTCGTCATAAAGCCCGGGCCCGCCGCATTTTCAATCTCGCGCCCAATCTTATCCGCCTGGTAAATGTCGTCGATCTTAAATTCAATCACGGAAACCAAGTCGCCCAGCCCGAACAGTTTTTGTGCGTCCGAGAGCCGCGCAAACGCCCAGGACGAGTCGTAGTCAAAGAATCCCGAATCAAAAATCCCCACCACGCGAAAACGCGTGTACTTGGGCACCATGCCGAACGGCGTCAACTCGCCTTGCGGGCTCGTCACCAGCACTACCGACCCCACTGTCGCGCCCAAATTGTCCGCCATGTCCTGGCCCAGCACAATCGGCGGCATCGCGGCAACCCGTTGCTGCACGCCTTCGAGAGAATCGGGCGACTGCTGCGCCAGTGGGGATGAGCCTTGCGTGAGGCGGGCACCCTCGCCCGGTGCCTTTGGTTCTACATCCAGTTCCTTCGCCGAACCCTCCTTCACCGAACTCAACAAATCTCCCACCCGGCGCTCGTACTTCGGAATCATCCCCTTCAACACCGCGCCCCGCGCCCGCGGCCCGCGCGAGATCAGCACCTGCTCAAAAATCGCGGGAGCCGCTGCCACCACATGCGGCTCTTTTTCCAATCGCGCCATCAGCGTGGGCCAATCGCGAATGCCGTCGTCCTCAATGCGCTGCAAACTAATATGTGACGTTGACCCCAGCAATCGTTGCTGCAAATCCTGGCGAAATCCATTATTGATCGCCAACGCAACTACCAGCGAAGCGACTCCCGCCGCCACTCCGGCAATCGAAATTCCGGTAATGACGCCAATAAATGCCTGCCGCCGTTTAGCGCGCAGGTAGCGGGCCGCAATGAAAAGTTCAAAGCGCATGAGGAAGTTTTCAGCCGCCAGCTCTCAGCTTTCAGCTATGACTACGGATTATACGGTGCTTCCTCTGCTAGAATTCCTGCCGTGAAAAGACGAACGTTGCTTCAGACGCTCCCTGCGGTCGCACTTCTTCCAGCATCGCTTTGGGCCGCGAGTCAGCAAAACAAAGCTGATCCCACGTCCTCGACCGCAGTCTACGAACTCCGCATCTACCACGCCGCGCCGGGGAAACTAAATGATTTGCTGGCCCGCTTCCGCGATCACACCATAAAAATCTTTGAGCGCCATGGAATGAAAAGTATTGCCTACTGGACTCCCGTGGACGAGCCCCAGAAGAGCGACACCCTGGTTTACATTCTTCGTCATCCCAGCCGCGAAGCGGCCACCGCTAACTGGAAGTCCTTCGAGGATGATCCGGAGTGGAAGAAGGTCCGGGAAAAGTCCGAGGCGAATGGCAAGCTCGTCGAAAAAGTTGATTCCACTTTCCTGGTGCTCACCGATTTTTCGCCGCGACTACACTAGGAGGACGCCATCAAAATACGTGTGGGGAGGAGTTTCCTCAGGGGCTGAAGCCCAGATTTTATCTCCGGGTGGCACGGAAATCATCCAGGCGGCTAGGCCTGAGCCGCTAACAGACCGCCAACGCTGCTTAGGAGCTTGCCGGCCGCTTCTCCGGGGTCCTGTGTGGCAAAGTTTTCGTCCAGGGTGAGGATTGCGATCGACGGAGCAATTTCTTCCAGTGCCTTGCGTATTGGTTTGCCGTGCACGGATTGAATGCGAGAGGAAACCACCACCAGCTTCGCTTTCGTGGCCCGCAGCAGAATTTGCGCGTCGTCGATCGATATTGTGGTGAGCGCGTTGTATCCGGCGTTGCACAGCACTTCGCGCAAAAACGTGCAGACGTCGATCGAGGCATAGACGCAAAGCATCCGCGGCCTCGAGTCACCCGCTTTGCCGCGCGAATACCGCGACCCCAGGTAGGCGGCCGTAATCGCCTCTTCAAGCGAATCATAAACTTCAAATTGTGAAATCAGGTTGGTCAGTTCGAGCACCTTGCGGATTCTGGGCGGCACTCCGCACAGCTTCAAGTCTCCGCCTTTTGATCGCGCCGCTTGCACCAGACGCATCAGCGCTCCCAGTCCGCTGCTGTCGATAAACTCAATATGATCAAGCTGCAGCACCACGTCTCCGTATTTCTCGATGGCATCGGAACCCTGCGCATGCAAAGTGAAAACTTCATTCCCGGCCACGATCTTTCCGTGACAATTCATCACCAGGATTTCTCCAATGGGACGACTTTCCAGCCGCATTTGCATAACGCCTCCTCACATCTTTGAGTTGCGCTCTCATCCCGTAAGCACGGTCACAACACGCCGCACCACCCCCTGATCGGCGTGGTGATTGCATTAAGGCGAAACCGACCGGCTGACACGGCGGGAATGTTACCCGAGGCCCGAGAGCAAGTCAACGAACGTTGTGCATCTCGGGACATGTTCCTTCGACTTTCGTCAAAGCCTACATCAGAAGCCCGATTCCCCCGACCCCTGCAATAATGTGAAAATGGCTGCTACTGTTCTAGCATCGCGGGAAGCCGATCGCTGGCTCCCGAAGTCAGTCCTCTGCCTGCGCGACTACAATCGCCACAAGTTCCTGCTCGACCTGATCGCCGGAGTCACCGTCGGTCTCGTTGCCCTGCCGCTGGCCATGGCCTTTTCTATCGCCTCGGGCCTCACTCCACAAGCCGGAATCTACTGCGCCATCGTCACCGGATTTCTCATTTCCTTGCTGGGCGGCTCCAAAACGCAAATCGGCGGCCCCACTGGCGCATTCGTGGTCGTTGTCGCCGGCATTGTCGCCGTCCACGGCATCGACGGTTTGTTCATGTGTACCGTCATGGCCGGCATTCTGCTCATTGTTATGGGAGTGACCGGCCTCGGCACCGGCGTCAAATTCATTCCGCGTCCCGTGGTCATCGGCTTCACCAACGGCATCGCCGTCCTTATTGCCAGTACGCAGGTCAAAGATTTCTTCGGCTTGCACCTCGAAAAAGTCCCGGGCGTTTTCTGGCAACGCATGGAGGCCTTAGCCGCGAATTTCCATACGCTGTCTTACCCCGCCACAATTCTTGCCGCACTAACCTTGATCACGCTAGTCATTTGCCGCAGTGTGTCGCCGCGTATACCGGGACCAATCGTCGCGTTGCTCGCGGGAACGCTGGCAGTCTATTTTTTCAAACTTCCGGTCGAAACCATCGGCACACGCTTTGGCGGAATCCCCAGCGGCCTGCCGCATTTTGTGATTCCCAAATTCCGCCCCGACCTCATCCACGGCCTGCTTGGTCCCGCCTTCACCGTCGCCATGCTGGGCGCGATCGAATCGCTCATGTCAGCCGTCGTCTCGGACCGCATGAGTAACGACCATCACAACCCCAACGTCGAACTCATCGGCCAGGGCGTCGCGAACATTTTCTCTCCCATGTTCGGAGGCCTGCCCGCCACCGGCGCCATCGCCCGCACCGCCACCAACATCCGCAGCGGAGCGCAGTCGCCCGTCGCCGGCATGATTCACGCGCTCACCCTGCTCTGCATTCTTTTGTTCGCCGCACCCCTGGTCAGCTACGTGCCCATGGCTGCGCTCGCCGGAATTCTGATGATCGTCTCCTACAACATGGGCGAGTGGCGTGAGATTCCTCAACTGCTGAAACTGACGAAGACCGACATCAGCATCTGGCTGGTCACCTTCGCCCTGACCGTCTTCGCTGATTTAACCGTCGCGGTCGAAGCCGGAATGATCCTCGCCGCCCTGCTCTTCATCAGCCGCGTCGCAGCCACCACCACCGTCACGCAAGTCACCGACGAATACGTGGAAGACGGCCGCATGCACATCCTGCAAGACAAAGACATTCCTTACTACGCCACCATCTTCCGCATTCACGGCCCATTCCTGTTCGGCGCCACCGACAAAATTTCGCTGGTCACCGAAAACCTGCACGCGCTGCCGCCCGTCGTGATCCTGCGCCTGCGCAACATGACCGCCCTCGACGCCACCGGCCTGTTCGCCATCGAAGAAGTCGCCAAAACTCTGCACCGAAGCAAACGCACGCTGATCCTTTGCGGCGCCCGCGAACAGCCCGCCGAGCTCATGCGCGCCGCAGAATTCGAAGGAGTAGTCGGCCGCGAGAATATCTGCGACAACGTGCAGACCGCCCTGCGCCGCGCCGAAGAAGTGTATGAGGGGCTGGAGGAGAAGTTCGTAACAGCGAAAGCGGACTGATTGTTTCTTCGGTGCTGTCATCCCTTCATCAACGCTGTCTTCCTGAGCCGAGCGAAGGACCCATGCACTTTGCCGCCAGCACAACGAATGCTGGCAGGTTTGCTAGCCCACAAAACAAACACGACCGGCTTGACCGGCGGGTTGCCGCCCGCCGCACCAGTCCGTAGACTGCTTCAATGCTTCGCTCATTGCAGCAACCTGTAGTCGTGCCGACCATTGAAACCGCCCGACTCAAACTTCGCGGCCATCGCCTCGACGATTTCCCGCACTGCGCCGCCATGTGGGCCGATCCCAACGTTACTCGCTACATCGGCGGCAAGCCGCTAACGGAAGAAGAAGCCTGGACAAAGTTTCTCCGTTACGCAGGCCATTGGGCGTTGCTGGGCTTCGGCTATTGGGTGGTCGAAGAGAAGTCTACGGGGAAGGTTGCCGGAGAGCTGGGTTTCGCCGACTACAAACGCGCTGTGGAGCCGTCGCTCAAAGGAATGCCGGAGATTGGCTGGGTCCTCGCCTCGTACGCCCACGGGAAAGGCTACGCCACCGAAGCCGTCCGCGCCATCGTCGCCTGGGGCGACATCCACTTCCAATCGGCGCGCACTGCCTGCATCGTCGCCTCAGAAAATCACGCGTCCATTCGCGTCGCGGAAAAGTGTGGTTACCGCGAACAGCAAGTTGCCAACTACAAAGGCAATCCTCTAATGATGTTTGTTCGCGAGCCACGGGCACAAGGATGACAGAAATCGGCGGTTTGTTTTCCTACGATAGCCGCGTCACTCCCGGCACTCCATCAAACCCGGAATCGAATGTCAGAATTCGATCGATGCCGTGCTGTTTCATCACAGCCAGATGCACCGCATCTCGCGCCGACAGACGCGCGTATCCGAAGACGATCTCTTTAGCACGCTCTACGGTAGCACGGTCCACTGCCAGCACCTGGTCGACAACCCCGAGCAGCGAGTCGAACGCGGGCTGGATTGCGTCGCGGCGGTTAATGGCAGTGTAGCGATGCAGAATTTCCTGCAGCACTTCCGCATCGGTAACTAGAGGCTGGCGCTCGCTCAGCAATTTTTCTACCCAGCGTTGAGCGTCGATTTTACGCGGATGGGGAGCGCCGACCAGATACATCGGAATATTTGAATCGACCAGGATCACGGCTGCTTGCCGGTCAAGTAGCCCTGCTCAATCTCAGCGAGCATCGTTTCAATGTCGCCGGCAGGAAACTCGTGCTTCGCTGCTGCACGCACAACCGCCAGCTTTTTCTCCACATCCCCTTGCGGCTCCCGGCGGCGAGCATTCGCCAATGCTTGCCGCACCCATTCTGCGATCGTCATCTGCCGCGAACGCGCTGCTCGTTGGATCTCGCGGTATTCGGGATCCTGAACAATAACTTGTAGACGCTTAGCCATAGGATAATTTTATTTGACTCATATCGGTGAGTCAAGTATGAGTCGCGGCAGAGTCTTATCGATCTTCCACCACCGGCAGCTCTACAAAGCTCGCGTCATCGCCCGCGTGGTAAATGCGCTGCGTAGCTTTGTGGAAGTCCCCCGGCTTGGCCCAGAAAATGTTGGGCACAAACGTTTGCGGGTTGCGGTCATACAGCGGAAACCAGCTCGACTGAATCTGCACCATCACGCGATGACCAGGCAGAAAGACGTGATTCGCCGTGGGCAGCGCAAAGCGATAGACCAGTGGTTTGCCGGCGGCAATCGGCTTAGGCGTTTCCAGGCTCTCGCGGTAGCGTCCGCGAAAAATGTCAGCCGAGATCATCAGTTGATATCCGCCCAGATGCGGCTGCGCCGCCACTTCGTCGGGATAAACGTCAATGACTTTCACCACCCAGTCGGAATCCGTTCCGCTGGTCGAAGCGACGAGATTGGCGACGGGCTGCCCGCTGATCTTCAGCGGCGCAGTCAGCACATCGGAGACAAACGCGAGCACATCCGGACGGCCTGAGGCCTCGCGCTGATCGTCCACCAGCCATTGCGACCATGTCAGTTCGCCGGTATATCCCATGGGCTGAATGGGCCGCGCGCGGTAGGGAACTGGCTTCGCCGGATCGGACACATATTCCTCAAACGCCTTCGCCGGAGGAAGGCTTGTCGAAATTCAATTTCAATCCCGCATGAAGATATAGCGGCTTCTTCTCAATCGAACAGCCGCTGGCGCATCCCGCCGGCCACGCCGGTAAGCGCCGCCACTCGTCAGTTCCCGTTTCATAAGCTGTAACCGGAGCGACATCGTCCTTCGGCGCATCGTCTTTCAAGTAGTGATCGAGAAATGGCCGCAGAATGTGTTCGCGAAAATAAAGTCCGGTATCGCTGTGAAAATTCAAGATGGCCAGCTTGCTGCCGTCGCCAATTTCCTGACCGTGATACCAGGGACCCAGAACGAGAAAAACTTTATTGTTATCCTTATCCTTCGGCTTGATCGCCTTGTAAACGGCGGACGCCCCGTAAATATCCTCCTGATCCCACAAGCTCGCGACCAACATGGTTGGAACCTTCAACGGTTGCGCGGCGAGAATGCGATCCATCGCCTGGTCCTGCCACCACTCGTCATAGCTCGGATGCTCCAGCAACTTGCGCCAGAATCCGACTTGCTCCATACCATGACGCCGCCCAAGTTCTCCCGCCGACCCCGCGTCCATATAAACGTCGTAGTCGTCGAAGTGATCGGTCCACCACAGCGCATCGTTCGATCGCGTGCCTTCCTGCTCGTAGATGTAGCCGATGTTCTGTTCGCGGAACGCGCCGTAGTGGAACCAGTCGTCGCCCATCCAGCCATCGACCATGGGATTCATCGGCACCGCGACCTTCAGCGCCGGATGTGGATTCACTAGCGCCATCAGTGTCGTAAAGCCGTCGTAAGAAATGCCGAGGATGCCAACCTTGCCGTTGCTCTCGGGCACGTTCTTCACCAGCCAGTCGATGGTGTCGTAAGTGTCCGTCGAGTGATCGACGAGCGTTGGATTCAGCGGCCCGTGCAGCGGACGGTTCATCACGTAGTCACCTTCGGAGCCGTATTTCCCGCGTACGTCCTGTATCACGCGAATGTAGCCGCCTTCCACGATCACGTCAGTCGGGTTGTCATAACCTTGAAGACTTGGACCGAGATGAGAACTCGGGGTCTGGCTGGTTTGCTCCTTGGCGTTGTAAGGAGTGCGCGTGAGCAGCATCGGCGCATTCTTAGCGCCTTTGGGAATGACGATCACGGTGTGCAGCTTGATGCCATCGCGCATGGGAATCATCACATCGCGCTTGATGTAATCGAAGCTGCCGGTGGCCGGAGTAAGCTGCGCCGGCATCTCGCTGGGCAGCCCGGAGGAGCTGGAGTTCTGAGCCAGCGCCGACTCATTGAACGAAAATGCGAGGAAAACAATTGCCAGGAGTGGGCGCGATAAAAATGCAAGTTTGCGAGAGCTCATTCAGCGGGATCCTTGAAGTGCCGGATTTTAAGCTTGAAGTGGAGCGAAAAGATTATAGCTGAGCTCTCACTGGCACATGCTTTCCAACTGCTTTTGCGGTACCGCCGCGATGCTCGGATATTGCAGTTTTCGCGCTCTCATGATCTGGTCGAGCAGCGTGCCGCCGTGCAGAGCTCCCTCGCCCGGATCGCTGGCGTACGCCGGATCGCTCTCTGCTTCTTCCAACGTCACCAGCTTGAATCCTTTGCTCTTCAGCAGATCGAGCGCAGCGGGAACGATAGTGCTGCTGAAAGATCCCAGATGCAGAAGCAAAACATAATTAATATCGCGCCCGAAGAGCATGTTCGACATTTGCCGGTAATGATCGATTTCCTGGGAGGCGGAACTGAGATAGCTGGAGCGCAGCCAGTCGATCGACTTGGCATCGCTCTTCGTGGCGCAACGCGCGTAGGCGTCGTTCCAAAAATAGTCTCCCCACTCAATGGTCACCTGCGCGACCTTGTATCCATGCTGCTTGAGATAGTCACGCACGGCATTGCGCTTCTCCAGCGTGTCGCCCTCGTGCAGATACGGGTAACGCAACCAGCGCCAATTGCCGGCAGGCTTCAGCAACTCGAGCACTGGCTCGTCTTCCGCGATCACCTGCTCGAATGCTTCCGCGGAATTGGTATCCAGATCCATGTGCGAATAAGTGTGATTGCCCACCGGCTCGGTCGCTGCCCACAATTTCAGCGCGTCCGCGCCGTTTTGACTGTCTTCTATTTTTCTGGCATTTACGAAACCGTAGACCGCCGGAACGTGATGCTTCTTCAGGATGGCCAGCGTGCTTTTCGCGATGTCGACACGGGTCACGCCCGGAGGCAGATCGCCATTTTGCGGCAGATCGTCAAACGTAATGGCAATTTTTTGAGCGGCACAGACCACAGGCATACAAACCAAGAGCGACAACACCAGAACATAACCAAAGCCGAACCAATTTTTCATAGCGACAGTCTAATAGAACAGTGTCGCGCGCGCAGGCGAGTTCTTGCGTGTGGCTGTGCACAAGTATGTTTTCTATGTCACATTAGAAGTCCATGCCCGCACCCGACCCCAGAGCCGGACGCGTCGCGTTCACTCATCCCGGCTTCACGCTCTTCCAGATTGCGCGGTTCCTCATCGTCTCAGCGCTGGAGATGCAGGCGGTTGCCGTGGGATGGCAAGTCTATGAAATTACCAAGCGGCCGCTCGATCTCGGGTTGGTGGGACTGGCGCAATTTCTTCCTGGCATTTTGTTGTTTCCAATTTCCGGACATGCATCCGACCGCTTGCAGCGCCGTCACGTCATTACTACTTGCTACGCTGGATTCGCAGTGTGCTTCGCGCTTTTATTTGTACTCGCTCGGCGCGGAGGAAATTCGATAGTTGCCATTTATGTGGTGCTGGTTTTACTCGGCGTGGTGCGATCTTTCAACGGGACGGCCAGCCGCTCGATCCTTCCGCAACTGGTTCCCGAGGAACACTTCCCCAACGCTGTCGCGTGGAATGCCACGACTTTTCAGACTGCGACCATTCTGGGGCCATCTTTCGGTGGAATTTTGTATGCGATCTCCCGAGGTCCTTCCGCCGTCTACGCCACGGCTACGCTCGTTGCGCTCGGCGCGTTTGCGTCCACGTTCCGTATTAAGCCGGAATTGAAAGCTCGGCCGCGCGAGCCCATGACTCTCAAGACCGTCTTCGCGGGATTGGATTTTATCTGGCGGAAGAAGTTGATCCTCGGCGCGATCTCACTCGATCTCTTCGCGGTACTGCTTGGCGGAGCCGTTGCGCTGCTGCCAGTTTATGCGCGCGAGATTCTGCACACCGGACCTTGGGGTTTAGGATTGCTGCGCACCGCGCCAGGAGTGGGCGCGGCGATCATGGCGGTCTTGGTCGCGCACCGTCCGCTGCGTGGCCGCTCGGGGCCGACGCTGCTTTGGGCGGTCGGAGGATTCGGCGTGCTGACAATCGTTTTCGGATTGTCTCGCAGCCTGACCCTTTCGTTGATTGCCTTATTGCTGCTGGGCGCTAGCGACATGATCAGCGTCATCATCCGTGCTACGCTCACGCAGCTTGCCACGCCCGATGAAATGCGCGGCCGTGTCACCGCCGTCGATATGATTTTTATTGGAACCTCGAATGAATTCGGCCAGTTCGAGAGCGGCGTGACTGCACAATGGTTTGGGACCGTTCCGGCCGTAGTTCTGGGAGGAATCGGGACGCTCGTGGTGATCGCGATCTGGGCGTGGCTCTTTCCCGAGTTGCGGCAAGCCGGTGAACTGACTTCGATCAAGAACTTGCAATTGGACGAAGAATCCGAAGAACGGCTGATCTAGAATCGGAATCCGGAATGTTCTTGCGCAGCTTCTTACTGCGGATGAATTTCTATGTAGTCCAGCGGCGCGCGCTCGCCTGCATCGGGAACACCTTCAATGCGCAACTCATCTCCCGGCCGCAATGCCAGTCCCGGAATGCGACGCCGTGTCGAAGAATCGCCGTTAGGCTGGGTTGCGGGCAGATGGGCATCGGCCAGCCATTCATCGACTAACTGATTCCCCACAAATAACCGGTACTTCGAGATGCCATTGTTTTGGTCGAAGTATTCCACGTCGACCTGGTACCATCCCGCAGCGCCGTTGAAGCGCATCGTCGCCGCGCAGGATTGCTCCGCCTGCGGACATATAACCGCTTTGCCACCTGAAGCATCTTCCCACGGAGTTACTTCTACAGGTACATAGCCAGTCAGTTCCATCGACTCCGCCTCGGTGCGGTCAGGATGATTTCCCACGCGTCCCTTGTCATCGGCGATGCCCGAGATGTGATGGAACCAGTCGCTGATGGCATCTCGCCACACAATTGCGTGGCCCGACTGATAAGAAAGTTGCGCCAGTACGTCGCGATAACGCTGGTCGTCAATTCGGCAATCCTCGAATCCGCGGCAGAGGGATTTCCATTCTTCAACAAACTGCGCCGCCTGCTCCGCGCCCCAATAGTGCGAATCGTAAATCGACTGGATCACAGTCTTTCCTGAATGCAATTTGTAGGTATAAGGCACATGATGAAAAAACAAAACCAGATCATCCGGCGTATTCGCCAGCGATTCGTATTCCTTCTGGACCTCGGGTGAATATTGCCCGACAAATCCGGTGCCCGTAGTCACGCTGCGGTCCATGCCCACGCCATTTTTCTCGGCGCGAATCCATTGTCCCCAGCCGTTGCGCTCCTGCGACTCCGGTCCCGGACCATAATGCGGCCCCAGAATGTTGGTCAAAGTTTGCAGGCCCAGCGGGCCGGTATAACTCTCATAAGCCTTCCACGAGGCCAACTGAATCTGCGAAACTATTTTGATCACAACCGGATCATTTCCAAATGTAAGCCGCGTCCATTCGTCGACAATCTGCTCCGAACTCAAATTCGGATTCCACGCCAGCCTGCCGAATCCGTAAAGGTTTGCCAAAGCCAGATGATTGCCCAGCCAGTCTTGATCCATGCCAACATTGATCACGCCAATGTATCCGCCAATAGACCGATCGAAGCTCCGCCCCGCAACAATCTCCTTGACCGGAGTTGCCCGCCCGCCAACCCGCATATCGAAATCCAGCACCCGCTTCCACATCGGCACCAGAAAGCAGGTATGCCGCTGCTGCCCGGTATATTCCTGCGTGACCTGCAATTCGATACCGGTGTTGGTATGCTCCAGGCCGCCAAACAAAGGCGACACCGGCTCGCGCACCTGAAAATCAATGGGACCGTACTTGATCTGCACGATCACGTTGTCGTCGAACTTGCCATCCAGCGGATGAAAAATATCGTAAGCCGCGCGTGCGCGGTCGTTCTTCAGATTGGTCCAGTCGAGATGGTGGTTGTACACAAAGGCTCGATAGAAAACGATGCCGCCATGCGGCTTCAGAGCTTTCGCGATGACGTTAGCCGCATCCGCCGGCGTCCGCCCGTATACCGAAGGACCAAGCCGTCCCTCGGAATCCGCCTTGACCACAACTCCGCCAAAATCGGGAATAGCGCCATACACTTCGTCGAACTTTTTCTGCCACCACTCCGCCACGCGCGGATCGACCGGATCGAACGTATCCAGGCCGCCCACAGTCTTTGGCATGCTCACGTCTACCGACACTCCCAGCCGCACGCCCCAGGGACGAAATGCAGTCGCAATCCGGGCCAGTTGCGGGATGAAATCGGAATCCAGAATGTGCAGGTTGGCGTTAACGTTGTTCACATTGCAGCCGTTGATGCCGACCGAAGCCAGCAGCCGCGCATACTCGGAAGCCCGCGAAAGATCGGTTCGCACGCTTCCGTTATCAAAAAAAATCGAGCGCCCGCCATAGCCGCGTTCAATCGTGCCGTCAAGGTTGTCCCACTGATTGGCCCAGCGCACGGGCGCCGAGGGATTCTGGGATTCGTTGAGGGCAGAGACGCTTTGATGCTGCGCGATTTTGCTTAAGAACGCGAAGACGCCGTAGAGGACACCACGATCGGTGGTTGCGGTGATGATGATGCAGGGAAATCCGCGAACTCGGGCGGAAGTTAGCCGGAAGCCGTCGCCATGCGGAATCTCGCTGGGTCGGAAACCGGGTTCAATGGCTTGCACTTGTTCAAGGGTTCCGATGACAATCGATGGTTCTGTGGGAGCCCTCGATTGCATGCGCAGAGTTCTGCCGAGCATACCTTTTACGCCACGCACTATTTCCTGCTGAGCCGTGGTCAGGGTTTCCGAATGGCCTAAAGCCACGGTGGATGCGGGCAAGGAGTTGTAACGCGCCGCGACTTCGGCGTCTAAGGGCGCGTAACGCAACCAGGCGTCGGAACCGGTTTCGGCCTGGGTGATTTGGATTAGCGCAAAGGCGAACAAGAGCACAGCCCGGAGTGCGTCATGAATCGTGGATTTCATTTGCGCGCGGGTCTTGATCTTCGGCGAATCAGACCTGCTACCGCATCCCGTTATCGGCTATTTCAGGCCTTCGACCATATACAGGTCCGACAACGTGCGGACATAACTGTAGACGTATGACTTGTTATCGCGGGAAAGCATGACGCGCCCGATGGTATCGATGCCCGCCGAGTCCGCCGGCTCCAAAGTCTTCCATAGCGTGCGTTTTCCCGTGACAATATCGACGCGCGAAACCCGGGCCGGAATTTCTCCGCGGAAGATCACAAACAATTCGCGGCCGTCTTCGGACCAGCCCGTGGGCACCTCCGATGGTTCGGTTCCCGGAACCAGGCGCGGGTCCCCACCGGCCAGGGGATAAACGTAGATCTTGCGGTCGGGACCGATGTCGGCGACCAGATCGCCTTTCGGCGAAAGAATCGGGGCCGCCCCGACTCCTTCTCCGCTGATCGCTCTGGCCTTGCCATCGCTCAGCGACTCCACGTACAGGCGCATGCCGTGACCGGCTTCAATGCCCGAAAATACGATTTGAGTTCCGTCCGGCAACCACGCTGCCCCGGTATGGTTGAGGCCGTCGTCTTTGATTTGCTTTATTTCTCCGACTCCGGTGGGCAAGAGCGTGAGCGGGGCGGGGTTGGTGTTTTGCCTCGCCAGTGCCCATTTGCCGTCAGGCGATAATGCAATGCCGCTGCCTTCGCCAAGCCGGATTGCCGGCGAACCGTCGGTGTTGCGAATGTACACGGCGTATCGCGGACCTCCGCCTTCGCCCGCCTCCTGGAAAAGGATCTCCTTTCCGTCAGGAGAAAGGCTGCCGGGCACGGACCAGTCAAGCCAGGACAAATCGCGCTCTTTGGTTTCTCCCGGCGCCAGACCGATCATGCCGGCGCGATCGTTGCCGCGGGTCAGCAGAACGCTGCCGTCGCGACTGACATCGAGAAGCGTCAACTCCCCGGGAACCCGGGCCAGCAGACGGACCTTCCCCGCTAAATCGACAGCGTAGAGTGACCGGTCGCCGCCGGTTCGAGTCGCGCTAAACCAGATTTCGTCACCGCTTGGCGACCACGCGATTCCCTGGATGCTGTCCCACCCATCCGACAGCGTTTTCTTTTTTCCTGAGGCGCCGATAATGGCAACCGATCCGCCGTCGTCCCTGGGCTGGGGATGGTCGATAAATGCGACCGCGTCGCCCTTGGGCGAGACCCGGACGTTGCCAATCCAGCCGTCAGCCTCGTAGATGACTTTGCCCAGCGGAAATTCCAGGCGCTTGCGACCATTCACTTCATGAACTACAGCCAGAGAATTTCCATCGGGTGACCAGTCGGCCCATTCCACGTTATCGAGAATTTCGCGAGGAGCGCCGCCCACTAGTGGCACTCGGGCCAGGGTTCCGGAATATAGAAATGCATCACGGGGACGGCTGCCCAGCGACAGCAGCATTTCTCCGGAAGAGGAGATGGCGAGAACCTCAGCGCCTTTGGGTTCCATCTCCTGCGACTGCGGGCTCTCTGGCCGCGTGGTATACAGATCGAGAGGCTTGCCCTCCCAGGCGGCGCTGTAGATCACAGTTTTGCCATCGGGGGCAAAACGAGCGGAAAGCACAATCCCACGGCGGAAGGTGAGCGGGTGGTAGGCGGCAAAAGAAGGCGCGACTGGGCGTTGGAGGAAGAAAGCGCCGACCGCAAGACCAACCAGCAATGCGATTGCCGAGGCAGCCAGCGCCGCGATCAACCCGCGTTTTGCTGGCCGAACAGTTGCCGCTGCCAACTCCGCTCCAGATCCCGGCGATCCACCAATTCCGGAGGGTGAAACCGCGGCCGCACTGCCAGAACTGCTCCGCGCGCGAGAAGTATCCAGATCCCGTTTAATCCGTTTCAAGTCGCCGCGCAGCTCCGCAGCAGTTTGGTAGCGCAGATCTTTATCTTTTTCCAACGCCTTGGTGATGAGGTCGTCGAGCTTAGCCGGGATCAGGGGATTGAGGCTAACCACAGGCGCGGGCATGCGATTGAGAATCGCCTCGAAGATCACGCCGCTGCTGCTTCCGTCGAAAGCCATTTTGCCCGTGGCCATCTCGTACAAGACGGCGCCAAAGGCAAAAAGATCGGTCCGGGCGTCGAGTTCGTGCGCGCGCACTTGCTCCGGAGACATATAGGCTATCGTGCCGATCGTCGATCCCGGGCTGGTCATGAGGCCTTGGGGAGTCGCATCGGTTGCCGTGTGCTCGGTCGAGGCGGGCGCTACTTTGGCCAGGCCAAAATCGAGCAGCTTGGCCTGTCCGCGCTTGGTAACGAAAATGTTCGCCGGCTTGATGTCACGATGAATGATGCCCTTGCCGTGCGCGGCATCGAGCGCGTCGGCAATCTCGATGCTCAAACCGATCAGCGTTTCCGTATCGAGCGGACGGCCCTGAATGCGATGCTTGAGAGTCTGGCCTTCAAGGAACTCCATGGCAATGAAGGCCATGCCGTTCTGCTCGTCGATTTCATGAATGGTGCAGATGTTGGGATGATTCAGAGCCGACGCCGCTTGCGCCTCGCGTTGAAATCGGCTGAGCGCCTGCGCGTCTTTGGCTACGTCATCAGGCAGAAACTTAAGAGCGACAAAGCGGCGCAGCTTGAGGTCTTCGGCTTTGTAGACCACGCCCATGCCCCCGCCTCCGAGCTTCTCAAGAATTCGATAGTGAGAAATTGTTTGGCCGAGCATGTCCCTGGGTTACAGTCTGGACCATCTTAGGGATGGAGATGGGTTTAAGTCAAAGAAATGCAAATGGAACTTCTGCCGTTGGAGCTTTTCGCTCGAAGGTATGGATGCCGGACCGGGCCGAACTGTATGTCTACGCCTGCAATTCGCTGGCTTCGGGAAAGCGCAGGTTGCATTTGGCGAGGGCGTCGGTGAGCAGCTCCTCGACTTTTGTCTCCTCACAGTTGCGGGCCATGGAAAGCTCGCTGACCAGAAGATAGCGGGCGCGCTCCAGCATCTTTTTCTCGCGGAAAGACAGCGGCTTGGCCGCGTGCAGGGCGATGAGGTTTTTCAGCACCACTGCCACTTCCAGCAGCGATCCGGTGCGCATGCGCTCGGAGTTCTCTTTGAAACGGTCTTTCCAGTCGCCGTTAGTGCCATTCTCGCCAATCGATAGTAAATCAAGGACTTTTTGGATTTCGCCATTGCGCACCACACGCCTCAGACCTACGTTCCCGACATTATTGAAGGGGATCATCACTTTGAGGCTGCTGGCTTTGATGGTCAAAAGGTAGAACTTCTCTATGTTTGCACCAATCGCGCGGCTGCTGATCTGCTCGATAACGCCAACACCGTGATTGGGATAAACCACCTTGTCGCCGATGTGGAAATTCAAGTCGCTACTACTCATATCGGGCACCCAGGAAGGAGCGGGTTAGAGGGAACAACGTTTACCAGTACTACAATTATGTTACTCCCGAAATGGGAAGAAAGCAAGGCGACCAGACTTGGAGCCTCATCCTAAGTCCCCCGCTACGGCAGGCGACCTAGCTAAAGGATTTTTTCGTCGACTTCTGAATTCTGGTCAGCTTGTCAATTTGAGAGACCAGTTTCTTACAGTTTTCCGGGGTTATCCGAATCCATAATTCGAGGTATGGATTTCTTTTGCCTCTGACCTCGACGTGGCCCTTGATGCGCTGCATATAGCCGCCGTGCCCCTGCTTACTCGCCTTCGACATAGTTCTACCTCCATTTAGTCGAACATTACAGGCTGTGGAAGTCGGACTGACCGAGCCGACCACCCACCCTCCTACTTTTCTGACAGCAAAAACAGGTCTTCGTGGCCTCCGGGCCGGGCATAAATAACCGACGAGAGATCGGAGGAGACCACAAAGGCGTTGCCGCCATAGTCTTCCCGCAGAGCAAAGGGAAGCTTCAGCGCCGGCACCGGAGAGCCTCTCGGAGTGCCGTTGTGCCAGGGCTGGCGGAAGATGGTGGTTTCGCCATGCGCGGCCAGCGAATAATAGAATGCCTTGCCGTCATGGCTGTACATGGCAAGATAAGTCGCAAGGCCGGGTTTCAGGCTCAAGCATTTCTTATCCGCCATGGAGTATTGATAAAGCCCGGAATGTTCCGACCAAAGGTCGGTATTGATAGTGAATTTCTGGTCCGGAGATAGATCTACGGCCATGCCGCAGTTATCGAAGAGCGGAACGGTGGGTGCGCCATTCAAAAAGATTCTCCAGTTCTGGGCCTGGCGCTGCTCTTTGTCCAGCCCGCCGAGGATGATCGACTGATCACCCGGTTCCCAAATGGCGAAACCGACGAAATTTCCCAACCACGGCAGCTGCCGCAGGTGCGTGCCGTCAGCGTCAATCAGGAAAAGTTGCCAGTCGGCGCCGTTCCTGTCGGCGTAAAGAAACTTTTTGTCATCTCGCGACCATGCGAGCGTTTCCAGATAACTGCCGCTTGAGGCGAGCTTCTGCCGATTCTGGCCGGTAATATCTGAAACCCATAGATCTGTTTTGTTTAAGTCGGGAGTGGTGAGATATGCCAGGTGACGGCCATCCTCTGATATGGTCGGCTGAGTCGCATCCTCGCTGACAATGTCGGAGAATTGCCGGGATCCGACGCGATAGAGCGTGAGCGCTCCGCCGTTTCTTCCGTTGATGAAATAAACCCCGTTGCCGCTGGGGTCGGGCATGGGACGACGATCTGGACCGGGACCAAACGTGACCTGTCTGAAGGAATGATCCGCGAGGCCGTACTCCCAGAGATTGGTGATGCCATTGACTTTCCTGCTGAGGTATAAACTCTTTCCCGGAACTGCCCAGGAAGTCCAGGCGGAAGCGTCTGTGAGCTGGCCGAGATTTTCAAGGACGTGAGCAGCGAGATCCAAACGCTGGAAGACCGCGGCCCCGGAATTGCCTAACGAGCTGATAAGCAGACTTTTTCCATCGGGATAGCTGATCAAGCGAACGGACATGCCCAACCCTAAGCTGCTGGCCCGCGCTCCTTCCGCGAGCGCCGGCGTATAAAGAAGCTCCTCTTCGCCTGTGCCGGACGGGCTGGCCCGCACGATGTGGCCGTCTGGTTTGAGAACGAACAAAGACTGGCTGTCGGCAGATGGAGTAAGCGTCCGGCCCGAAGTCAGACGGTTGGGTGCGCCGCCCAGCGTCGGGATCGCCCAGATTTCCGGATCACCCAGTGTCTCTTCAAAATAAATCTGAGTGCTGTCGGGCGAGAAACTCAGAACGTTCTTGTTGCCCCCGTCTTTGGTGAGTTGCAATGGTTCGCCGCCGGAGGTCAACATCACAAAGACCTGGTTGTAGCCTTCCACTGGAGAAGTGAAGGCGAGCGTGCGACCGTCCTGGGAGAGCACGGCATCATCCATCGACTTGTCCCAGTCGCTGATTTTTCTGATTTTAGTGGGGGCTTGTACTCCGCGACCTAATATCAGGTGGTAGGCTCCGTATCCAGCGGCGGCAAACAGCAATACAAGCAACGCAGCCAGGGAAATGACTTTGCCTTTATTGCGCGAGGCAGCCTGGGCAAAGGCCGAACTGCTGGAAGGGTGGGCCGCAGAGGCAACGCTGGATGGAGAATTCGCCGCCGAGGAACCGGCTGGCTGCGGCACTGCGGGATGTGAACCGGACGAGAACGGGGCGGCATCATGACTGGTCGAAATCCGCCCGGAATCAGTGTCCCGGCGCAAACGCTTGAGATCAGCCCGCAACTCGGCAGCGTTCTGGTAACGCAAGTCCCGATCTTTTTCCAGAGCCTTGCTGATAATGCGCTCCATCTCGGCCGGCAATTCGGGATGAATGCGAGTGGGCGGGAGCGGAGTGCGATTCAGAATAGCTTCGGAGACCACGCCCGACGTGTCGCCGCGAAAGGCAAGCGCGCCAGTTCCCATCTCATAGAGAACGGCTCCGAAAGAGAAAAGATCGGAGCGGGCGTCTAATTCCTTGCCCCGCACCTGCTCGGGAGACATATAGGCAATGGTGCCGACCGCGGTGCCGGGGCTGGTGAGAAGCTCCGGCGGGGCGTCGAGGGTGTCGAGAATGTCGGCGCTTTCGGCTTCCTGGCGGGGATCGGTGACCTTGGCCAGGCCGAAATCGAGAATCTTGGCATGGCCGCGTTTGGTGACGAACAGGTTGGCGGGCTTGATGTTGCGGTGAACTATACCTTCGGAATGCGCCGCATCCAGGGCATCGGATATCTCGATCGCGATACTCAACAACTGGTCGAGTTCCATCGCGCGTCCGCCAATAACGTATTTGAGAGTTTGCCCATCGAGACATTCCATGGCGATGAAGGTGCGTCCATTCTCCTCGCCAATGTCGTGAATGGTGCAGATATTGGGATGGTTCAACGCGGAGGCAGCCTTGGCTTCGCGGCGAAAACGGCTGAGAGCCTGAGAATCTTTGGCCAGGTCATCGGGCAGGAATTTCAGCGCGACAAAGCGATCAAGGCGCAGATCCTGGGCCTTATATACGACTCCCATTCCCCCGACGCCGAGGCGCTCGATCACCCGGTAATGAGAGATGGTTTGCCCGATGAGTGAGGAAGAATCCGTCATTTCAGCTCGACTATCCAGATCGTACGTCTGGCAAATCTTAAGGCGCAGGGACAGTCAAGTCAATGAAAGGCAGGACGCGGTTGGCGGCGGAATTTTTAAACCGTCCCGAGCACATCCTGGGTTCGCGGCCCAGCTATAATCGCGCACGTGAGTCAGAGCGACAATTCGCCAGATGCAGTCGCCCAGGAAGCCGAAAGCCAAACGACCGAAGCCCGAAGCCCGAAGCCCGTCTCAGGCCGCATCCTTGGCCTGGACGTGGGAGCGCGGAGAATTGGTATGGCCGTCTCCGATTTGCTGGGCATAACCGCTCAGGGCATCGAGACCATGCAGCGCAAGAACAAGCGCACGGATTTTGCCGAGTTGCTGCGTGTAATCCGCGAGTATGGGGTGAAGGAAATCGTCGTCGGGCTGCCCCTGCGCATGAGCGGAGCCGAAGGAATCCAGTCAGAGAAGATGCAGGAATTCGCCCAGGACCTGCGCAAGCGCTCCGGCTTACCGGTGCACTTGTGGGATGAGCGCCTCACCTCCGCCGAAGCCAACCGCCTGCTGCGCGAGACTGATCTCTCCATTGAAAAGCGCGGCAAAGCCGTGGACCGGATGGCAGCAGTGCTGATTCTGCAAGGGTGGATGGAACACCGGCTTCCGTAGGACCCCGGACCCTTGACTTCGGACCCTGGACCTTAGACCTTAGACCTTGGCCTTTGGACCCTGGCATCCGAACTAGGCGGTATTGCGTAAACCAGCCGAACCCTACCACCTTGCTGGACCGGCCGGACAAAGAACAAGTGCAGCCGTCACAGTGGGTGTTCCTCCCACTGTGGATAAAACCAACTCCAGCCATCAAATTCCGGGCCCAAGGCCCTTGCCTAAGGTCCACTCTCACTGGCCCCGCATGGCCCGCCTATATGCCGCCACATTCTTGTCGTGCTCTTCAATCGTTCGCGCGAAGCGGTGGTGGCCCTGGGCGTCGGCGACGAAATAGTAGTAATCGCTTTGCGCCGGATGCATCGCCGCTTCCAGCGCGCTTTTCCCCGGATTGCAGATTGGACCCGGCGGCAATCCTGCATGAGTGTATGTGTTGTAGGCCGAATCAAAGTGCATATCCTGGTGGTGCAGGGCGCCGGTGTAGGTTCCGGCCAGCAGTTCCGCATAAATGATGCTGGGGTCGGCGTCGAGCGCGATTCGCTTCTCCAGCCGGTTGTAGTAAACGCTGGCCACCATCGGCCGCTCCTCAGGAACTGCAGTTTCTTTTTCGACGATGGACGCCATGGTGACCACGCGATGCAGTTCGCCGTTCGCATCCGCGGTGGCCGGCGTTGTGGCCGGTTTTGAAATCAAACCCGCCTGCGCCGCCACCTCACGAAACTGATTCACCATCACCGCCGCGATTTCTTTCATGCTCTGCATGCGGCTGAACTGATAGGTATCGGGAAACAGATAGCCTTCGAGAGACTGCGCATTGGGATCCAGATCGACGATGAGAGTGCTGGATTGCGCGACTTTAAGAAAGTCCTCAGCCGGGCCCAGTCCCGCTGCTTCCACCGCCCGCGCAATATCGAACATCGTGAAGCCTTCGGGCACCACCACGGTATGAAAATAGACATCACCCCGAGCCAGGCGCCCATGAACATCCTTCGCGCTGGCTGGCTTGTCGAACAGATATTCTCCAGCCTTGAGCGACCGGCGGCGGTGAAAATAGTGCCACAGCAAAAAAGCCTCTTCGCTGCGAATGACCCCGGCTGTTTTGAGTTCATGCGCAATCCGGCGCACGGAATATCCGGGATGCAGCATCACAAAAGTCTGGCCCGGCGGAGGCGTCGGCGTAAGCACGGCCCAGCCGAACCAGGCTGCCCCAGCAACCACCGCGACCAGCATAAGCCAGAAGATTTTTCGCATTCTTACCCTGAAGTTTAGATGATGATTGCACCGCGCCGCGATCTGACTTTAGTAAGCGAAACAGAAAGATTCAGTTCTCACAACTCAGCATTTCAGCAGCGAACCCTCGTCCCTTCGGTCTGGCGCTTCCCCCAAAAGGGCTTGCATTCAAGATTCGCTGTAGGTTGTTCGCTGTATGCTGCGCGCTAACTGCTTCTTTTGCACCCTTTCTCACGCGATATACTCAAATAACTCTGGAGATAATCTAACCCTGCATGAGACGTAGCCGTTGGGCAGTCCTTTTATTTCTGGCAGTGCTCCCAATCACAGGATGCATGTTCCGAACTCGTCCGGTGGAAGAGCAGTACTCCAAAGCGCCGCTGAAAGCAGCTTCGCAGCAGGAATTGATCGATTCCGTCAACCAGCAGGCCCAAACGATTCACTCCCTCAAAGCTACGGTTGATATCGATACTTCGGTGGGTGGCGTCAAGAAGGGCCATGTCACCGATTACAAAGAGATTCGCGGCTACGTGCTGGCTCGCCAGCCGGCCATGTTGCACATGATCGGCCTGTTGCCAATCGTGCGCACAACGGCGTTTGATATGGTCAGCAATGGCCAGGACTTTAAGGTTTGGATCCCTCCAAAGAACCGTTTTGTCGTGGGGCGAAACGACCTGCAGATGAATAATCCGCAGCAGCCGATTGAAAATATCCGTCCGCAGGAGATTTACGATGCGCTGCTGATTCATTCCATCCACCCGCCGGAGATCGCGGTCCTGGAGAACGGATTCGAAATCCTGCACGATTCCAAAGGCCGCCGCGTATTGCAGGATGACTACGAACTCATCATCATCCTCAAGACCGGTGGAGACGAGGGGATTCTGAAGCGCAAAATTGTTTTTAGCCGCACCGATCTCAAGCCCCATCGCCAGTACATTTACGACGATCAGGGCAAACTCGTCACTGACGCCCGCTACGCGGAATACAAGGATTACGACAACGTCAACTTTCCTTCGCGCATCGAAATTTCGCGTCCGCAGGAAGAGTACGACATTACTCTTAACATGCTGAAAGTGGAGATCAACGCCAATCTGACTGACGAGCAGTTCACCTTGCAACAGCCGCCCGGAGCAGAGATCATTCACCTCGACCGCCCGCCTACCAGTTCCACCGCTCCGACGCCGCAGGCGGGAAATCAGTGAGGTTTCGTTCCAAGCTCATGGCTGACAGCTGATCGCTTCTTGCTATGATCGAGAAAATATGATCAACAAGATGGTTGTCGCCAATCTGGTGCAAAGGCCCCTCCGGTCGCTGATCAGCGTCAGTGCCGTTGCCCTGGAAGTTACTCTGATCCTTCTGATCGTCTCCGTCTTTTACGGATACCTGAACGGATCGAAAGCCAGCCAGATGGGTGTCGGCGCCGACGTGATGGTGCAGCCTCCGGGTTCGTCCAATCTTGTGGGCGTAACCGGCGCGCCCATGCCGGTAAAGGTCGGCGATGTTCTGCGCAAGCTGCCCCACATCATGGTCGCCTCACCCGTGATCTGGGAATTGACGACCAAGCCTACGGTCGAGGTTATTTACGGCATCGACTTCGGCAGCTACAACAGCATCCCTCCGGCATTCCACTTTATTTCTGGAGGCCCGTTTCAAGCTCCGTACGACGTCATCGTCGACGACTATTTTGCCGGCAGCAAGCACATGAAAGTTGGGGATTCCATCGAAATCCTCGATCATGAGTTCCGCATCAGCGGCATCGTGGAACATGGAAAAGGCGCGCGCAAATTTCTGCCGCTCGCAACCATGCAGGATTTAATCGGCGCACCCGCCCATGCGTCCGTCTTCTATATCAAGCTCGACAGTCCCGCCAATGTGGACACCGTCGTCGATGAGATCAAACACGTTCCCGGCATGGAAAACTATTCCGTCCGTTCCATGCAGGAATGGCTGTCTATGATGACCCCCGAAAATCTTCCCGGCTTCGCCACGGCCATCCGCATCGTGATCGGCATCTCCATGGTCATCGGCTTCCTCGTCATCTTCCAATCCATGTACACCGCGGTCATGGAGCGTACTCGCGAAATCGGCATCCTCAAGGCCTTGGGCGCGACCAAGCTCTATATCGTCAACGTCGTTCTCCGCGAAACCGCGCTGCTGGCCGTAGTTGGCATCGTGCTCGGAACCATCATCAGCCTCATCACCCGGCGCGCCATTTTGTTCGAGAAGCCGACGATGCGCCTTTTCTGGAGCGCCGATTGGGTGGTCCGCGCCACCTTCATCGCCCTCATCGGCGCCTTGTTAGGCGCGCTCTACCCTGCCTACAAAGCCGCCCAGAAAGACCCGATCGACGCTCTGGCCTACGAATAGCCGAAAGTCTCTCCCGCCGCCGGTCTATACGCGCAAGCCGGACGCCGGAGTTATAATCCCCTAAGCGCATAGAGAGCGGCGAAAAGCAGTCATGACTGAATTAATCAAGAAAAAGCTCCGCGAAGAAATCGAAGCCCTCGAGCACGAACTCATCCACGAGCTTCCCAAAGAAATCAAAAAAGCCGCCGCCCTCGGCGACCTCAGCGAGAACGCCGAATACCACATGGCCAAGCAGCGCCAGGAATTCGTCAAGGCCCGCGTTCGTCAGCTCGGCAAGCGCCTCGCCGACCTCTCGCTGACCAACATGAACAACATTCCCCACGACAAGGTCGGGCTCGGTTCCAAGGTCAAGGTCTACGACAACACGAAAAACCTGGAAGTTGAATACGAAATCGTCACCAGCGAAGAAGCTGACGTCGCCGCCGGAAAAATCTCCACCACTTCACCTATCGGCCGCGCCCTGCTCAACAAAAAAGTTGGCGAAGAAGCTGTCTTCGTCACGCCCAACGGCAAGCGCGAAATGGAAATCCTCAGCCTCACTACCATCCACGACATCGCCGAAGCCGCAGAGACCGAAGTGACGAAAAAAGAGGCCGAAGCCTGATGTCCACCTCGCCCCTGCCCAACCCCGCGCCCAAAGCCTCTTCTACCGCAGCACCCGTCTCCACTTCATCGTCGTCATCGGTATCTTTCCCCGCTCCTTCCGCGGCCAAACCGCATTCCCACTGGCATAGCTGGACCAGCGCTTTCGGCCGCGCCTGCGGAGTCCTGCTCGATACCATCGTCCGCTGGCTCGCGCTCTCCCGCATCAATCCCAACGTCCTCACCTTCATGGGACTGGTCGTCAACACCTGGGCGGCATTTCTTTTCGGCTACGCCACCTTCACCACGCAAAAGCGTATGTTCATCTACGCTGGCCTGGTCATCATCTTCTCCGGCTTCTTCGACCTCGTCGATGGACAAGTCGCCCGCGCCACCAACCGCGTCACCCGCTTCGGAGCCTTTTTCGATTCCGTCGTCGACCGCTACAGTGACGCTTCCCAGTTCCTCGGCCTGCTCGTGTTCTACGCCCGCGGCGACCGTTTCTTCTACGTCGTCCTCACCGCCTTCGTCATGGTCAGCGCCATCATGGTCAGCTACACTCGCGCCCGCGCCGAAAGCCTGATCGGTTCCTGCCGTGTCGGCTTCATGGAACGCCCCGAACGCCTTGTCCTGGTCATCCTCGGAGCCCTTTTCAACCGCATGGCCCCCGTCCTCTGGGTCATCGCCGTCCTCAGCACAATCACCGTAATCCACCGCATGCGCTATACTTGGACCCGGACCCAAGACCCACCCCAAGCCGCCAAAGCCGGCCAAGCCGCATAAACGCATTCGCCGGACACCACGACACAAATGATGCCCAGGTTCCGGTGTCGAACGCTCGGTAAAGACACGGGCCGACGCCCAAAGCCCGAAGCCGCCTTTGCTAGACTTAAAGCGTGCCTAACAATCCAGTACTGGTCGTGCATGGCGGCGCGTGGGCCATGCCCGATGACATGGTCGCGGCGCACCTCAGCGGCGTGCGCCACGCGCTGGCCGCGGGATGGCGCGTGCTCTCCGCCGGCGGCTCCGCGCTGGATGCGGTCGAGGAAGCGGTCGTCGTCATGGAAGACGACGAGACCTTCGACGCAGGCCGCGGCAGCTTTTTGAATCGTGACGGAAAAGTCCAACTCGACTCGCTCATCATGGACGGCGCCACGCTGCGCGCCGGCGGCGTGGGATGCGTCGAGCGCCTGCGCAACCCGGTGCGCGCCGCGCGAAAAATTCTTAGCGAGAGCCCGCACGTCTACTTCGTGGCTGAAGGCGCGGAAAGGTTCGCCGCAGAACATGGCATCACGCTGTGCCGCAACGAAGACCTCATCATCCCGCGCGAAGTGGAGCGCCTGCGCGAGTATCAGGCGCAGCAAGGCGCGGAAGTGTCCGCGAAAAATGGCAACGACTTGTTCGCGCCCGACGTTCATAATGCGGCGGCTCACGATGCAACCATCTCGCACGACACCGTGGGTGCGGTCGCGCTGGATAGCGCGGGCAACATCGCCGCGGCGACTTCGACGGGAGGCACGCTGAACAAAGCTCCGGGAAGATTGGGCGACTCGTCGCTGATCGGCTGCGGCTGCTACGCCGACAACCAGAGCGCGGCCGCATCGACCACAGGATGGGGCGAGCCGATCATGAAGCTGGTGCTGGCCAAGTGGGCCGCGGATCGCGTCTCCGCGGGCAACCTGCCCGAGTGGGCGGCCAAAGAGGCGATGAACTATTTGAAGCAGCGAGTGAATGGCCACGGCGGCATCATCCTGCTGGATGCCACGGGTAAGTTCGGCATCGCACATAACACGCCGCGCATGGCCTGGGCGTTTAAGACGATGCAGAAAGAAGAGGCGGGCATCGAACTTAGTTGTGAGCTGTACCTTAGATCGCGGAATATTTTTGTGCGGAAGTTTCTACTTGACAGCGAGGCGCTTGGGCAGCAATATTGAAACGTTTTAATAGAGGCTTTCGGAAATCCGAGAACCGGCACGGCCGTCCCCCGCAGTGCCGCATGGTGTTCCGCCTTCCGACCTTCCGGCGGAGGCTAGATTTTCCGATTCGCAAGGAGGATGCCATGCGGCGATTCCTCGCCCGCTTTCTTCAATCCGCGATTTTCTGTTGGCTTGTGGGCTGTTGCATGCTCGCCGTGCTCGCATCTCCAGCCTTCGGCGCCACCGGCTATGTCCGCGTCAATCAGATTGGCTATGAAGCTGGGCTTGAGGCTCGCGCTTATTTGATGACTACAAGTCCGGTGAGCGGAGTGAGCTTCGCGGTCAAGAACTCCGGCGGGCAGACTGTTGCTTCTGGTTCAGTCGGCGCGAAGCTGGGAGCGTGGGGAAGTTATACCGTTTATGCCATCGACTTCATGCTGAGCGCTGCGGACACTTACACAATTTCGGTGAGCGCGCCGGTTGCGGCAACATCCCCGGCGTTTCGTGTGGATACGCCTGCGAATCTTTACACGGCGCCGCTGGCCAACAATCTTTATTTTTATGAGAACGAACGCGATGGGCCAGATTTTATTTTGACGCCGCTGCGATCCGCCGCGGGCCATCTCAACGATGAGCACGCTGCCGTTTATAGTTCACCCGTGTTTGACAGCGACGACAACATCATTGGCAGCCTGAGTCCCACGGGTGCGACCATCAATGCCGAAGGTGGATGGTGGGATGCGGGCGACTATTTGAAATTTGTCCAGACCGAGAGTTACGTAGTTGCGCTGATGTTGATTGGAGCGCGGGATTTTCCCCATCAGATGGGAAGCGGTTCGACGACTTCGAACTTCAGGAACGAAGCTCTGTTCGGACTGCAATGGCTGCAACGCATGTGGGACGACAGCAGTGAGACTCTTTATTACCAGGTGGGCATTGGAACCGACTTTGAGAGTTACAGCTATTTGAGCGATCACGATATCTGGCGCCTGCCGCAGCGTGGACGACAACTATGGAGGGACGGATTCGACGTATCAGTACATTCGCAATCGTCCGGTGTTTGTGGCTGGCGCCGGCGGGATCGAAGATCAGCCCTAACCTTGCCGGAAGATTGGCGGCTGATTTCGCGGAATGTTTTCAGGTTTTCGAGGCGACGAATTCTGCGCTGGCGAATCAGTGCCTGCTCTCGGCAGAGCATATTTTCGACTTGGCGGATATCGCTCCCAGCGGAAACTTGCTGACCACCGCGCCATTTGATTTTTATCCGGAGGGCGAGTGGCGTGATGATCTGGAGTTGGGCGCGACGGAGCTTTACTTCGCGTTGCAAGATGGAAATCTCCCGGCAAACCTGCCGCACAGCGATCCTGCGTTTTATTTGACGGTGGCGGCGAAGTGGGCGCACGTCTACATTACGGGGCCGAACGATCTGACCGACACGTTGAATCTTTATGACGTGAGCGGGTTGGCGCACTTTGAGCTTTACCGCGCGATTACGCTGGCGGGAAATCCGAAGGGGCTCGCGGTGACGCAAGCGGCGTTGCTGGATGACATCGGCAATCAGATGGACGCGTCGATTGCGCGGGCTAACCAGATAAATAAAGATCCGTTCGGTTTCGGCTGGCCGTGGGCCAGCTACGACACGGTTTCGCACGGAGCGGGGCTTTCGGTGATGGCCGCGGAATACAACTATCTCAAGAGCAACAGCGAGTACGCGGCCGATTCGCGGCATTGGCTGGGAAACATTTCCGGCGCGAACGCGTGGGGCGTGACGTTTACCGTGGGCGATGGAGATACGTTTCCCGACTGCATGCAGCATCAGGTGGCGAACCTGGCGGGATCGCTGAATGGACAGCCACCGGTGCTGAGCGGAGCGGTAGTGGAGGGACCGAACAGCGTGCCTTCGTGGGGAGTGGTGGCAAACATGAATGTGTGCCCGCCGGATGCGGAGAATCCTTATAAGCAGTTTGACGCCAATGGCGCTATTTATAGGGACAGCGTGCAGACCTACTCGACGAATGAGCCGGCGATCGATCTGACCGCGACTTCGTTCTTGATGTATGCGTGGAGGATGGCGGGCGGGCCGAGCGGGACGCCTTGAAGACTATCGGGCATTTTTAGTTTACGTGGAAAGTGACCCTCACCTGGAATTCGGTCGCTTTGCCGTCGGGAACGTAGGGTTGAAATCGCCATTGCTTCAATGCAAGTTGAAGCGGCAGTTCAATCATAGAGAGTTTTTCCGGTTTCATGACGAACGCCCTGTGGGCCTCATCCGAGGTGATAAATACAAGGCCATAGCAGTCCCCGTTCCCTCTAACTCCGAGAGTAACGATGACAGGAGTGCCCACGGGTGCGAATCCCGCGGGCCAGATCGGCTCTACCCGATGCACAAGCAGTTTAAGCCCTTCTTCTTCCTCGAGTATTGGAATCGGGTTGGCGACCGATGTGTTGAAGGCGAAGGTCAATATGGATTCTACTTGCACCGGAATGCCGTGGTTGGTAGCCGTCTTGAACCGCCATTTCGTTACTTGATCACGCGCCACATCGCTGAGACCGGGGTTGCTGGAATTGAGCTCATACGTCTCGCGAACGTGGCCATTGCGGTCGAGACAAATATAAAGGCTGAGCGTTCCGGTGGCACTCCCGCTGCGGACGGTGGGCCAAATGATCTCCGGAGCATTCACTGCAAGGCTGCGCAAGACTTCCTCGCTCGCTCGGATGGTTTGCAATGGTGCACTCGCTTCTTGAGCCACAAACTGAGCTTCATCGACAGACTTCAGTTCCGTGAGTTCCGTAATGGTGGCTTCAACGCTTGTGCCGGGCTCGATGTATTCGCGAATGGTGTGGGCCACGCGTTTGCCCGCGAAATTCTTGTAGTTCTTGTAATCAGCGTGATAACCGGGAGTTCCTACGGACGAGAGTAAGCCGCCGTCGAAACAGAAGGTTGAGAACACCTTATTGCTAACCTGGGCGACACCAGCCATAAAGGTAAAGCGCCGGCAAACTTGGGTTCCTCCCCACACGGGATTGTCCGACGAACGCGACAGATCGACGCCCTGTAATGCATCGCCAGGTTCGAAGATGGCCGTAACAAGGGTACGCAGCCAGTTCGGATAGTAGTCGCCGGTTAGTTGTTCGCTCGTCTTTTGACCGTTGGTAATCAGCGTTTGCGAAAAATTCGATGTCTTTACCGTGCGCCTCCATTTATCGGGTGCGATCCAGTACTCTTCGATTTCTGCCGTGTAGTCCCTGTTTGAGGGATTGGTCGCCTCCAACACGCTGGCCTTCAAAACAAAGGGGCGCGCTCCGGGCTGAGTGATTTGTGATCGTTCAATCGCTTTCTGCGGAAGGTCCGTGAGGGAGTCGGATCCCGCAGAAAAAGAGCACAACAAAAACAAGGAAATCACAGCGGGGGCGATGTTGCGCATTTGGGCCACGCGCGATTCTACCCCGCAGAGGTCGATAGGAAAAGACAGATTTCTGGGGATTCTCGCGGCCCCTGCACTCCAGAACAAGATACCGCGCCTCGCGGCGGTTGGATTTTCTTCAGCCGAGCAACTAGTTGGCAGACTAGTTGGCCTGTGGGATAATCAAAATTATGAAAACTGTAGGGGCATTTGAGGCGAAGACTCATCTCAACCAATTGCTCCAGAGAGCGGCCAAGGGCGAGACTATCTCGATTACGCGCCGTGGAGTTCCGGTGGCTAAGCTCACTCCGCCCGATGGCGGCAATAAGACCGATGCGCGCAGCCTGGCGGACTCGATCCGGCAGTTGAGGAAGGGTGCGGTACTCGGCAAGAGGGGTTTAGGCAAGATCACGATAAAGGAGTTGATCGATGAAGGGCGCCGGTTCTAGACGGTTCGTGCTCGACGCGTCCGTGGCCGTGGCGTGGTGCTTTGAGGACGAGACGACGAAGTTCACCGAAGGCGTGCTTCAACTGCTGGCCGACGGAGCCGAGGCGCTGGTGCCGTCACTCTGGCCGTTCGAAGTTGCGAACGCGCTGTTGATTGCCGAGCGGCGCAAGCGCATTGTCCTGACCAAGGTTACGGCACTTCTCCAGCGGATTGCTGGACTGCCTATCTCCGTGGTGACAATCGATCCTCGACATGCCTTTGAGCAGATCCTGCCGCTTGCACGCGGGCAGGGATTGTCTGGGTATGACGCGGCCTATCTGGAACTGGCATTGCGCCAGGGAATACCGTTGGCCACGCTCGATGAGGAATTGCGGCGCGCAGTCCGGATGATTGGTGTGGAATTGGTGACGGTGTAAGGTTCATTCTTGCAGCAGGACGTGGACGTAGTTCAATCCGTCCGTCACGATGATATCTGGCTTACCGTCGCCATTGAGATCGGCCACGGCGACGGAACCATCTTGACCGGCGGTCAGGTTGCCGTCTGGCAACACGGTTGGAGGAAGAAACCCGCCTGTCTTTGAATTGAGAAAAATGTCAACCGTGCCATTGAACTCGTTGGCTGTGATGACATCGAGTTTGCCGTCGTGGTTCATGTCTGCTGCGACGATCGAACGTGGCTCGTGGCCGTAGGGGTAGCGCTTGACGACGAAGCTGCTTCCCACCGATTCAAATACGGTGACGTTGCTGTCGAGGTTGTTGACGGCTTCATCGGCCACGGCTAAGTCGGGAAAGCCATCTCCATTGAAATCTTTTGTAACAAGGGCGATTGGAGGCGTTGACACGGGATAAGTGGATGTTAGCTTGAAGGTACCGTGGCCGTTTCCAGCCAGGAACTCGATTTGACTCCCACTATTGTCCGCCGTGGCTAAATCCAAAATGTGGTCATGAGTGAAGTCGGCGATGGCAAAGGCCACAACATTGGTTGCTCCGATGGGGTTGCCGACGGAAAAGGTGCCGTCGCCGTTGCCCAGAAGAAGGCTGCCGCTCGACGTATCGGCGACGGCGATGTCGAGCGCGCCATCGTGATTCAGATCGCCAATGGCGAACGAGAATGCATCGACAAAAGATCCGTAGGAAACGGCAGGCTGAAAAGTCCCGTCGCCGTTGCCCAGCAGGATGCTAATTGTTGCGGGCACTCCCAGGCCGCGGTTGGCCACGGCGATATCGAGGTGGCCATCTTTGTTGAAGTCGGCCAGTGCGACAAACATCGGATACGCGCCCACCGCGTAAGTTACCGCGGGCTGGAGTGTGCCGTCGCCATTGCCAAGTAACACGGCGACCGTGCCCGTGACGTCGCTGTTGATAATGCGGGGACAGACGGGACATTCCCCATTGTTTTATTTCTAGGCGGCGAAGGTAAAGCCCACCTGTTTAACCTCACGCATGCCTTTTTTGGGTCGTCCCGCCTTCCGGGGAACAAGAGCCCGCAGAGTGGAGCGTTCCAGGTCCGCAACAAATTCCTCCGATCCCAGCGGCCTTCCCGTGTGTGTGTATTGCCGCAGCCTGGCCACGTCTCGATCTGCTTCTCTGCCCCCGAGTTGCTCGCTCCATTCTGCCCCCGTCCAGCGCTTTCGCCAACGATCCGTGTCCAGCATTGGCTGCGGAGCGCTGTGGCCGCAGTGCGCCGCCGCGCTCGACCACCGCCATAGCGCCGCTTCCGCCACCATGCCGGCGCGCACCGGATTCAACTCCACATAGCGCAGCGCCTTCCACAGATGAGCTTCGTCGAGCGGACAAGAATAAAAGCGACCTTGCCACACATGCCCGCTGGAACAATTGCGCGCATTCCAGTAGGACGCGTAGCGTCCATGAGTGTGCTTGAGAGTCTGGGCCAGCGCTTCGGAGGTGCGGGGCACCACAATCAAGTGCACATGATTCGACATCAGGCAGTAACCCAGCACAGCAAGACCCTGAAGCTCGGAGTAGTGCCGCAGCAACTCCAGATAAGCGGCGCGATCGCTGTCGCTGCAGAGGATGACTTGCCGGGCGTTGCCACGCTGGGTAACATGGTGGGCAACATCGGCCATGACAACACGCGCGAAGCGGGCCATGGCTGAAAGTATCAGAAAGGATTGGAGCGGGGGCGGAAGCGGAGCGAAATTTCTAGGTGGAGAACGATGGTATTCCCACAGTGGGAGAAAACAATGGTGTCAGTCCCGTCTGTCCCCGCATTTCGTTCCCGTGTCCAGCATTGGCTGCGGAGCGCTGTGGCCGCAGTGCGCCGCCGCGCTCGACCACCGCCATAGCGCCGCTTCCGCCACCATGCCGGCGCGCACCGGATTCAACTCCACATAGCGCAGCGCCTTCCACAGATGAGCTTCGTCGAGCGGACAAGAATAAAAGCGACCTTGCCACACATGCCCGCTGGAACAATTGCGCGCATTCCAGTAGGACGCGTAGCGTCCATGAGTGTGCTTGAGAGTCTGGGCCAGCGCTTCGGAGGTGCGGGGCACCACAATCAAGTGCACATGATTCGACATCAGGCAGTAACCCAGCACAGCAAGACCCTGAAGCTCGGAGTAGTGCCGCAGCAACTCCAGATAAGCGGCGCGATCGCTGTCGCTGCAGAGGATGACTTGCCGGGCGTTGCCACGCTGGGTAACATGGTGGGCAACATCGGCCATGACAACACGCGCGAAGCGGGCCATGGCTGAAAGTATCAGAAAGGATTGGAGCGGGGGCGGAAGCGGAGCGAAATTTCTAGGTGGAGAACGATGGTATTCCCACAGTGGGAGAAAACAATGGTGTCAGTCCCGTCTGTCCCCGCATTTCGTTCCCAGCTCGGCTATGTGCGGAGTGGGACGTGGGTGGGAGGGGAATCCTACGTTTATTGCGCCACCGACCTAGCCAGTCTTGGTACGCCTTACGTATACAGCGTCTCCGCCTGGTTGGCCGACTACAAAAATAAGGTCAACTATGTGCAGTCCCTCGCCCCCACGATGGTCCGATATTGGCCGATAGATCCCAATACCACCCCAGACATGATGGCGCAGTACGCGACTTCTGCCACCAATGGGCACGGGTTCATCAACGGGTTCGGATCCCAAGGATTATCTGCTGCGGACTACCAACCTGGAGGCACTGGCTGTAACACCGCCAATGCGGACTGGTGTAACCTATTTACCGGAAGCGCGAGCCGGCCGCCGTACTATAGCTACGGAATGCCGTTGGAGTTGCAGCAGATCTCTATTTCCGATGAAACGCAGAACTGCGTTCCGGCCACCAATTGTGGGACGCCCCCGAAATCAGCTGGCGATCTTAGGCTTTGGCTTCCATTCGCGGTACAAAATAATGCTACCGTCTTCGAGATGTACTATTTGGACCTTGCGCTTGCATTTGACAGTCAGTATTGCACCATGCCAACAAATAGATGCAGCACAATGGCTGCTTGTACAGCCGGCTATACTCCAAATCGTGCTTATATGAACGCAACCCAACAGACTCAGTGGAACTGTGATGTTGGATACGGGAATACAAACTGCCCGGGTGGGGCAAATTGCTACGCTACAGTTATCAAGAACAACCATGGCCTAATGCAATAGAGTCAAAAGTACATAGTGTAAAAAATTGGCAAATGGTGTATTCTCCCGTGGCCAAGGCTTCAAATTCCCCCTGGAGCCGCTACTTGACTTTCAAGAGGATACCCATGAAAAATCTCCGCGGGGTATGTTGTTTCCTTGGTTTTTTCCTGCTATCGCAGGCTCTTTTTTGTCAGACCGTCTCAACGGTGTTTTCTTTCTCTAATGCCAACTCGTCTGCGAGCCCATTGTCCGCAGTGCCCACGCAAGGGCGCGACGGCGCTATTTACGGGACTACTTCTGGATTCGGATTATCGGTCACGACCGACGGTGCAGTTTTCAAAATTGCTTTGACAAACAGAGAATTTTCCGCGCTACACGAATTCACGGGGACAGACGGAGCCAACCCGCAGTCCGGCTTAACGTTGGCAGGCGACGGTAACTACTACGGGACAACGCCGGAGGGCGGAAGTGGCAACACAGGAGTCTTGTTCAAGGTTTCGCCGAACGGCACCTATACGATACTTTATGAGTTCAGCGGAGGCGCGGATGGGGGCTATCCTTTGGCGCAGCCTATCTTTGCGTCAGATGGAAATCTCTACGGCACGACTGATAGCGACAGCGATAATTCCGGTGTCATCTATAAGTACTCCCTAACGACCGGCACGATCTCGACGATTTTCACGTTCAATTCAGACCAATCGGACGGGTCTCTTATTCAGGCACCATTACTCGAGGCGAGCGACGGGAGCTTATATGGTACAGCTCAAAGCGGTGGCGCGAATGGGTGCGGCACAATTTTTCAGATGACGAAATCAGGCTCGCTGCTTCAACTTTATAGTTTCCCCTGCGGGGCGGAGGCAGCAACCCATCGGCGCCTCTCATAGAGGGTTCCGACGGAAACCTATATGGCACAACCGAAACCGGTGGCGTTACCACGTCACAATGCACGAGCGGATGTGGCACGATCTTCCAGATGAGCGGTGGTACAGTCTCCATCCTTTATAGCTTCTCAGGGAAACAGAGCGACGGGAGATTTCCAATTGCAGGTCTTGTAGAAGCCACGGATGGAAATCTGTATGGTACAACCGCGGAAGGCGGTCCTTCGAACTTTGGGACCTTGTATCAGATTAGCAAGGCTGGGCAGTACAAATCCTTATATAGTTTTGCTAGCAAGTTCGGACGATTTCCGGGTGGCGGTCTTTTGCAGTACACGAGCGGTAAGTTTTACGGCTTTTGCTCCAACGGCGGCGCTTATGGCGAGGGCACCCTATACAGCCTGAACATGGGCCTCAGCCCCTTCATCGCGCTTGTCCGCTACGCAGGAAGAGTGGGGCAGTCCGTGCAGATTCTTGGCCAAGGACTGACCGGATCCACTGCCGTGACGATCAACGGCGTGCCTGCCACGGGTTTTAAGGTGGTTTCTAACACTTTTATGACCGCAGTCATCCCGGCGGGCGCGACGACGGGGCCGGTCGTCGTGACGACTCCCGGAGGCACACTAAGCAGTAACCACAGTCTACGAATTGTGGAGTAGTTGCTTGCTACGGACGAAGACCGCTGAAGCTTCTGAACGGTCCATACGTTCGACAAGAAACTGTGTCACCGCATTAGATTTCGCAGCGTGGTTATTGAGATTGCCTGCCCGGAATGGCGGACAGTATTGCGCGGGTCGAGCAAACTCTGTCAAGGCGCGTGCCCGCGATAGCGGCGACCTTCGGTCGGCCTTGACAGAGTTTGCGCCCGCGCTACGCTGCCATTATCCGGGGCAGGCAGGTTTCTAAAACCCGATTTCAACACCCATGCCTTGCTCTTGTTGCGGTGCCTTAGAGATTTCCTGAGTAAGCGTCCGAAGAGAACCGTCTTGCTAAGTGTCCACGAATAAGTTAAGTGGACACTTCCGCAGGTATGGGTGTGATGTTCCACGGTAGAAGCTCCTCGATGCGATTGATGGGGTGGTCGGCGATGCGGGTGAGCACTTCGCGCAGATAGGCTTCGGGATCGAGGCCATTGAGTTTCGCCGAACCGATCAGGCTGTAGATGGTTGCGGCGCGCTCGCCGCCCGCATCCGATCCCGCGAACAAATAATTCTTGCGCCCCAGGGCCACGCCGCGCAATGAGCGTTCGGCGGCGTTGTTGTCGATCTCGATGTGTCCATCCTTTATATAGCGCGTCAGCGCATCCCAGCGCACCAGCGCGTAGCGAATCGCCGCCGTGGTCTCCGATTTGCGCGAGAGCTTCGACAGTATGTCTTCAAACCACTGTCGCAGAGAGTCGTGGAGCGGCTGGGCTTGTGCCTGGCGCACTTCGCGGCGTTCGTCGGGGGGCTTACCGCGAATCGTTTCTTCGATCCCGTACAGCGCGCCGATCCGCTGCAGCGCTTCCCGCGCCACCGGCGAGGCGTGCGCTTGCTCCAGATCGTAGAACTTGCGCCGCACGTGCGCCCAGCACGCGGCCTGATGAGCAGATAATGCGGGGACAGACGGGACATTCCCCATTGTTTTATTTCTAGGCGGCGAAGGTAAAGCCCACCTGTTTAACCTCACGCATGCCTTTTTTGGGTCGTCCCGCCTTCCGGGGAACAAGAGCCCGCAGAGTGGAGCGTTCCAGGTCCGCGACAAATTCCTCCGATCCCAGCGGCCTTCCCGTGTGTGTGTATTGCCGCAGCCTGGCCACGTCTCGATCTGCTTCTCTGCCCCCGAGTTGCTCGCTCCATTCTGCCCCCGTCCAGCGCTTTCGCCAACGATCCGTGTCCAGCATTGGCTGCGGAGCGCTGTGGCCGCAGTGCGCCGCCGCGCTCGACCACCGCCATAGCGCCGCTTCCGCCACCATGCCGGCGCGCACCGGATTCAACTCCACATAGCGCAGCGCCTTCCACAGATGAGCTTCGTCGAGCGGACAAGAATAAAAGCGACCTTGCCACACATGCCCGCTGGAACAATTGCGCGCATTCCAGTAGGACGCGTAGCGTCCATGAGTGTGCTTGAGAGTCTGGGCCAGCGCTTCGGAGGTGCGGGGCACCACAATCAAGTGCACATGATTCGACATCAGGCAGTAACCCAGCACAGCAAGACCCTGAAGCTCGGAGTAGTGCCGCAGCAACTCCAGATAAGCGGCGCGATCGCTGTCGCTGCAGAGGATGACTTGCCGGGCGTTGCCACGCTGGGTAACATGGTGGGCAACATCGGCCATGACAACACGCGCGAAGCGGGCCATGGCTGAAAGTATCAGAAAGGATTGGAGCGGGGGCGGAAGCGGAGCGAAATTTCTAGGTGGAGAACGATGGTATTCCCACAGTGGGAGAAAACAATGGTGTCAGTCCCGTCTGTCCCCGCATTTCACACAAGTGCAGATATCCAGCGCCGTAATAGCGATGCGGTCGGTTGGGCATTCGAGACAACTACCATGGACACCAGCGATTTGTATGTGACGAGTGAACATAGAGTCGAGGTCCGTGGTGCCCACCTTCCGAAAACCGCGGAAGGTGGGGCAGCCGACTCGGTGGTGGCGCACAGGTCAACAGAAAAATAAAGGTGAGCCAGCCCCCTTTCATCCCGCGAGCAAATATGAAACGCGCGTAAGGGCGCGGACTTCCGAGGAGGAGATGAAGTCGTTTTTCAATGACATCTTTCAATAAGCTTGAGTAGCAATATTCGATGTCTCAAGAACCGCACGCACCTTGACTTGCGCTAGCAGTGAGTGTAGTATTAGTTGGCGCGGATGAGAAGTACCTTCCCCCGGTTAGACTCTTCTCCCACCCATCACGACCGGCTTTCCTGGGATCCCGTAACACGATCGGCCTCTAGCTGACAATGTTGAAGTTCTCCCGTTTTGGGCCACGAAACCATTTTGTTGCGAGGCTTAGCGATGAGATCATCGACCGTTGTTTTAATCTGCTTTGTTGCGGGCTTAGTTGGGACAGTCAACGCTCAAGGTCCGGGCGTGACCTTCCCTAGTCCCGCCATCAACGTGCTGAATTTTGGGGCACAGGCAGACGCTCAAGTCTCACCCGGCACCACCTGCTCAATGATGACCGGAGTTAATTCTAATATTGTGACCTGCGGCGGGATATTCGCCGCGACAGATATCGGTAAATCCATCGAGGTTCCCAACGCTGGAAGCGCCCAGGTATTGCCCGCGCCGAATGCCACGCTGCTAGCCACGATCACGGCCATTGGGGGAACGTGCATGAGCGGTAAGTGCACGCAGGCGACCATAAGTGGGAATACCCTGCGCAATACGGGCAACGTCGCAGTGACCTGGGGCACCGACAATGCCACCTCATTCCAGAACGCCGCCAACTCGTGCCCTCTGCCAACAAACTCAGCCTTGTTCACACCTAACCTTGGCCCCAAGGGCTGCGTGATCGTTGTGCCCAATCCTGGAGGTTCTGGGACGGGCGATTACATGTTCGGGAGCGGAGTTACATTCTCGACGCAGACAAGTTTCGAAATTCTAGGAATGGGGAACTCAAGCAAGTGGGAGGGTAGCCAACAGGCTGGCGTCAGGCTTCTAACGGCAATGCCGATCACAATCCTTTCCATGGGCATGGCCTCCGCGAGCAATTTCGGCAGCTTTCATCTCGAAAACATCAGTTTTGTGGACACAAGCAGCAACGGGTCTGCGATTGGAGGCTTGCTGATGAACGCCATCAGCGAGGCGGTGATTTCATATTCGAGTTTCGAGAATTTCAACGGACAACAGGTGGGGCTCTTACCGACCACCACCACTGCTCTCTCTTATGGGATGAAGGCAACCGCTTATGGGTGCACCAGTCCCTGTGCTTCATTGTTCAACAACAACATCGTCCTTCTGCATGTTAAGGGTAAGAACAATTCCATCTTTTATGACGCCAGCCAAGGCCAGCAGGACGGTCCCATTGTTATTGGGGGCGACATTTCCCAACTAACTCGCTCGCTTCCATGCCCGCAAATCCGCCTTGGATCGGTTTCGCGGGCTGCTTCGGCATTATCAGCAGCGGTGGAATTCGCTTAGATGGGACGCACTTCGATGTGGGCAAGGCCTCAGGAGACGGAAGCGCCTGTATCGGAATTCTGACGCTTCCGCCGGTATTGTGAGCGGAAATTCGAATCCACGCCGGGAGGCGGCACGGGTGTGATGCTGGGGGGCGGGGGTATCACTCCGAATGTTGCCATACCTGTCGGGGGATGTTCTAAGACCGGTGGGGCCGTCACGTGCGGCACGGGTTTGATAAATCATGGCTTCTTGGCAGGCCAGGTCGTGACCGTTAACCTCACGAACACAATGGACCAGCCAAACTTCAATGGTAATTTTGTGATCACCTCGATTCCCTCCTCAACTTCATTCACTTACGATTATCCGGGAAGTAACGTAATAGCTTCGACGGGCGGTGGAACGGCAAACCCGAAGGTTAGCTTCTCCGTTAAGGTCGAAGGCATATTTAATGGCCTAACCAAAGAGGTCGTCATCAATTCCGGCGCGTCGAACAATACGATACATGACATGTCGTCGAACAATACTAACCACGTTACCGACAACGGCACCAACGACGTTGTCCAGGTATCGTACGCGGGGACGGGATTGACTGGCGCTACAGCGGGATTTAACAGCGCCACGGTGAATCTCGGGGCGGCGACCGGAGATACAGATGCGATCGCCGTCTTGGATGCGATCAACAACACCGGGACAGGTCATCTGGTGAGCATTCTTGCTTCGTCCGGCTCGACCGCGAAGCCGGTCGAATTCGCCGCCAATGGCAATGGTGTCGAAATGAGTACAGCGGGCGTGCTGGCGCCAATCGGCTCGGGAGGCATCACTGCTACTGCGATGCCGGTCTCCGGGCTCACCGCTGCGACCGGATCGTATGTAAAGCAAACGGTAACAACCCGCTGACCTGGAACTGGGCTCAGACAACAAATTCGCAGACAGCGATGTCATTTGGATAAACCTCAGCCGCAACTGGGACGAGCGATGTCCTAGTCGGCGTTACTACTGCCTCCGGGTTGACAGCTACCCCTTTGAGCATTAATCAAGGGCAGTTAACAGGATCGACCAGCATACCGGCGCTCAGCGTCACCGGGAATTGGAATAATGCCGCATTAGCGCCGACTGGGGTCCTCTTCAACTTCACAAATACGGCATCGGAACGGCACCAATATTTTGGCACTGCAAGTCGGCGGGGCGACCAAGTTCCGGGTCGACAAGAACGGAAATATGACCGGAGGCGGCTACATTAGTTCTACCGGTGTAGACAGCGCGATCGCCACCAAAACGAGCAATTACACCCTAAGCCCTCAAAGACGCAACTATTTTGTGCAACGGTACGATAAACTCTAAACACTGCCCGCGCTCGGCATTCAGGTGGGGCAAACGTACCGCATCAAGTACATCAATTCGGGCGGAACCTGCACGGTCAGTTCCGGCGTTAACATCGACGGCGCAACTAGCTTCACCCTCACGGTTCAGTACAACTCTGTAAACGTCCAGTGGGATGGAACCCAATGGTGGAAAATAATATCTGCAAACCCCTAAACGCATGGGGAGGTCGAGGAGATCAATTATGAGCACGTCGAAATGGATCAGATTGGCGGTCGCTGCAGCAGTATTCATGGCCGTGGTCTTCGGCCGAAAGCACGAACCCGATTCCCTTCATCAACGACCCGCTGGTGCCCACGACCGTCGCGCCCGGCGGCTCGGGATTCACGTTGACGGTGAACGGTACAGGTTTCGTGGAAGGTTCGGTTGTCAACTGGAACGGTAGTGGGCGCGCCACGACGTTTGTGAGCCAGTCTCAGCTGACGGCGGCCATCCTCCCATCCGATGTCGCCACGGCGGGCACGGCGTCTATATCGGTGACTAACCCCGGCGTTGGAACCAGCTCCAGCATCTCCTTCCTCTGTACCTCTTGGCCCGTGTCTTCGCTTTCGCTGGCGTCCTCAACGATCCCTTCCGGCTCCGGGCAGGTCGTGGCCGATTTTAACGGAGATGGAAAAGCTCGACTTGGCTGGCCTTGGCAGCGGATTCCTTACAATTAACCTAGGAAACGGCGACGGAACCTTCCAGAGCAGCACCATTTATCCTCTGGCCCAGAACGACCCCAGCACCCTCCTTGTAGGAGACTTCAACGGTGACGGCAAAATGGATATAGCTGTTGCATTTGAAGTCAGACGTCCGCCCTACACCGTCACAGTCATGCTGGGGAACGGAGACGGGACCTTCCAGGTTCCATCCCAGGCTGCCGCTGTTAAACCCGCAACTGCTCTCGATGGTCGCGTTCGACCTCAACGGAGACGGCAAGCTGGACTTGGCTGCGGCCAACAGCGACCGCAGCGTTTCTGCCTCCTCTGGGGAATGGAGACGGCACCTTTCAGCCTCAAAATGTGATCACACTTGGGACCGGGTTCATCGGCACTGAGGCCATTGCTGCCGGCGACTTCAACGGAGACGGCAAGTTGGATCTCGCAGTTTCCACCGCGGGACCTCGGCGAGTCAGCCCTGGCAGGTTTTGATCCTGCTCGGAAACGGGGATGGCACCTTCCAGCCGGCCGACCACACTCTTGCTACTTCCGGCTTTTTTATCGATTCGATTGCCGTAGCGGACCTCAATGG
>CAVSYV010000017.1:0-9814 GCA_963732255.1 uncultured Acidobacteriaceae bacterium | reverse complement strand
CTGATCGTGCGATCGGAATTCCTTCCACTTCCATCGCCCATTCATGCTGGCCGACCACGCTATACAACCCCCAGTGGATGAACATGCCAAACTTTGCCTCATGCCACCACGCCATTCGTTGGGCTCGCGTTGCTGCTTCCTTACTCTGCGCCGAAGATGGTTGTCCGTTCACGCCCTGTGAGCGTGCGGCCGCTAAATTCAGAGCGCCCGAGTGATGCGCCGAGGTCGCCATCGCACCAGCAACCCCGAGTTGTTTCAGAAACGAACGTCTGGAAACCGAATCCGTCTTCATAAGCCTCCCATCCCATCTGTGATAAGCCTGCTCGATTCGGTCGCAATGCGCACCGAGACCGCTCTTGGGCGACAGGGGACAACGAGTCAGCATACAACGTCTGTCTGTTACATTCAGAGCGGATCTGCGAATTGATGAAAACACGGAAGCGCATGCGGTCCGGTGATCGTCCCGGTCTTCAAAACCGGCGGGTGGCAGGCAATCCTGTCACCGGTGGGTTCGACCCCCACTCGCTTCCGCCATTTCCCCTGCAGCCATGCCCTGCCTGAGCCCTGAACATCAGCTCTGCCTCGTGGCGAGATTCAGCAAGTGCAACGTTTCATTTGGAAACTACGAACGCAGTTGGTAGCATCCTGACCATGCTCAAACTACTCGTTGTTATGCTCTCACTCGTGGCGATGACGTCCGCCGTCGATCTCCCCAGCAAGAAGTACTTGAATCTGGCCGCGGTCAAGACCATGGTCGCCGGAGCCGAGGCGGAAGCCAAAAAGCAGAATGTCGAAGTGACCATCTGCATAGTGGATGACAGCGGCAATCTCCTCTTCCTGCAGCGAGGGGATGGTGTATCGGTCAACACGCTTGACTTTGCCCAGGGAAAGGCGCGCTACTCGGCTCTCTATGGCAATCCCTCGCGGGAAGCGGCGGAATCGATGAAGACCGGGGGCGCGGGCGCTCTAGCTTTTCCGCGCTTTTTTCCCGCCCAGGGAGGATTGCCTATCAAAGTCGACGGCCAGACCGTCGGCGGAATCGCGGCCAGTGGCGCTAAGTCCGAGGTTGACGAGGCAATCGCACAAGCCGGACTCAACGCTCTTCTGAAGAGATGAAGCCAGCGTCTTCGGTCATGAGTGCACGCGAATAAGGTTTTCCATCAGCTCGTTCTAGCGCCCGCGTTACCGCTGTAACTTGCCTGCGCAAAGGCCGCCCGTGACCATGGAGCAGACCACCGGGCTGCCTTCTTGGACCAGACAATCCTTCTTTCCGAAGTCGTCTCCGCTCTGTCCCTTGCGCTCGACCTGACGGAAGGTCAGCCGATGGGACACTCCATCCGCAGTTGCATTTTAGGGATGAGAATTGGCGCGCTGATCGGTCTCGACCAGCAACAGCTTTCTGATCTCTACTATGCATTGTTGCTGAAGGATTCCGGATGCAGCGCTAATTCAGCGAGGATGCACCAGATTTTGGGTGCAGATGAGATTCAGGCCAAGCGGGAGGTGAAGCTACAGGACTGGACCAAGGTCTCTCTGTCCGGCCTGGGATACGCCTTCAGAAACGTTTCTCCTCAAGCTCCCACTCTGCGGCGAATCAAGAGGATTGTGGATGTGGGGGTGGCGCGAAAGCGCAACAACCTGGAATTAATCTCCGCACGCTGCGAGCGGGGTGCCGAGATTGCCCGCAAGATCGGATTCAATGATGCTACTTCACAAGCCATTCGTGCGCTGGATGAACATTGGGACGGCGGGGGCTATCCCGCGGGAATCTCGGGACAGCAGATTCCCATCCTGTCCCGGATCATGAATGCCAGCCAAACCATGGAAGTATTTGCTGCGGCTCATGGAGTGGAATCCGCGCTGAACGTCATGCGGGAAAGGAGCGGAACCTGGTTTGATCCAGATGTCGTCCGTGCAGCCGAGACTCTCGAGCACGATCGCGAACTTTGGCAAACTCTGCCGCACGCCGGGGCACGCGAATCTATTCTTCCGTTGGAACCGGGGCTTCGCATTTCCGCCTCCACCGAGCGAATCGACAGCCTGTGCGAAGCCTTCGCCGGAATAGTCGACGCCAAGTCCCCTTTTACGTTTCGTCACTCGATCGGCGTCACTCACGTGGCCGTGGAATTGGCAACGGAGATGGGATTGGGCACTCCCAAGGTCACGATGATTCGACGCGCGGCCTTGCTTCACGATATAGGGAAGCTTGGCGTCTCCAATGCCATTCTTGATAAGCCAGACAAGCTCACTTCCGCCGAATGGGTAGCCATGAGGATGCATCCCGTGTACACCAAGAAAATTCTTGCCCTGATTACCGGGTTCGAGGAAATCGCCTTTGTGGCTGGGGCGCACCACGAAAGACTTGACGGCAGCGGCTATCCCGATGGCATGACGGGGCTTGAGTTGACGCTTCCTGCCAGAATCGTCGGAGCCGCTGACGTTTTTCAGGCGCTCACCGAAAAGCGCGCTTATCGAGACAGTTTGCCCGCAGATGTAGTTCTCGCAATGATGGCAACCGATGTACCAGTAAAGTTAGATGCCGATTGTTTCGATGCCCTGAGGTCTCGATATAAGGGAAGGTCGAGTGGACTGAAGACTCTCGCACAAACGGCGGGAACTTAGAAAATCGCTTCGACCGCAATGCGAAATTCGCGTACTTCACCGATTCCGAATTGGCTTGATACCGTACCGGCTAATTACCAACCAAAAGAAAAACGGGTGGCGGCTGATGATTCAGCCACCACCACCTGTGGGAGAATAGACGTTTCCGGGCCTACTGAATCCCAGTGTTAGCCGCGTCCGTCAGTACTTTGGCATAAGAAGCGCCGTACTGGCTGTTACCTGGATAAGAGGGGTCAAAAGCGAGCAGCCAATCCTGATAGTAGATCTCCAATATGGTCGCGTGATGGCTGACCGCGAACGGCACCAGATTTACGAGCGACCCTGTGGTGCAACTGTTATCGGGGCAACTCTGCAGGTAAGTTTGCAACTCGAGCGGCGCCTGCCCGCTAAACTGTGCGAACAAGTTGCACCAGTTTGCCGTACAGGTGGGATAGTTGGTAATGTCGCTTTGCTGTAATCCCTGGCTGCCGAAGCCCACACTCAAAGGAACGGCCAGGGGCGCGACATAGTCGGGAACCACTGTGGTTGGAGCGCCCATCGGAGTCACTCCAACCATGAGCTGCTTGGTGGAATGCAGCGTCGTTTCATAATCCAACATGCCGGCGAGATAGGTTTCCCATGTGGTGACGGTGACTCCCCAAGCTGTGAATGCTTTCCCACACCCCGCGGTGGCGCTGTTCCAAGTCGTGACCGGGTAGGTTTCTCCTCCATGACCGAGGCCGAAGCGGATATAACCGATTTCGGAGTCGGATCCGTATTTTTGAATCAGAGCCGTCATAAATTGCTGGTAAGGAATCTGAAAGCTGGCTCGATCCAAATAGTTCGGTATCTGCTGTGTGCCGTACTGGGTCACACAGGAAGTGTAGTTGCTCGATCCCAGCGATTTCCAAACATAAGCTGGAATGGCACAATTGCCGGTGCTGTTCGAGGTGCCGTTGCTGCAAGGGCTAGCGGTGCTGTCGCTGACCGCCCAAACAATCAGGTTTACTTTTTTCCCGGCCGCGGCCCAGTCCGCAATCTCCGAGTCGATCGAACTCCAATCGTATTGAGGATTCGCGGTTGGCCCTTGATCGATCATGCCCCACTCCACCGTCAAATTGCCACCCGACACTACGGGATTGCTCATCAGGTAAGTCTGCACAGCCTTATAGTCGGAGGTGTTGGGGTTGGTAGGCGGAAAGAGCACTTCGAGCGAAACCTTCGGAGAAGCTGCCGGCGATACAGAAACCACTGCAGTCGCAGATTTGGTCGAATCCGCGACGCTGGTTGCAGTCACTACTACCGAAGTACTCGCAGTGACCGTGGGAGCGGTAAACAAGCCACTCGAAGAAATTGTGCCTTGAGAGGCGGTCCAGGTAGCGGCCGTGTCGGAGTTGTTGGAAACCGTAGCCTCAAACTGTGCCGTGGCGCCCGAGTGCACGCTGGCACTGGTCGGAGTGACGCTGATGGTGACATCACTCTTGGCGGCGATGGTGAGACTGACCCATCCCAGCCCGCGGTCACCCTCGGTATCGGTCACCCACACCGCGAAAGTGAATGCGCCTGCGGCCGTGGGTGTGCCAGCGACCCCGCCGGTCTGTTCATTCAACGCCAGGCCCGCGGGAATATTTTCTTCCTGAAATTTGTAAGGCGCATCGCCTCCGTTCACGGAGATGACCGCATTGTAGGGAACGCCAACTGTGCCGGGCGGAAGCGTGGCGGTAATGACCAAATGCTGCCACGGTGGAACGATTGCGCGTGGCGGCCCACTGGGTTCGGCGGCGAAGAGCTGCGAGGCGGCAAGCAATGCAACTAGAACGAGAGTGAAAGAACGGAACCGAGCTTGATTGGACCAGGCCCGCGCACTGCGAAAAAGCAAGGCGGTCGCGGGCCGAGAGAAGTTGGGGGACATTTCGTACCTCTCACAATTTTTGATTGAAACCAACAGCGGCAGCGGGAATGACCCGAGCCTGTTGCGACTCTAGCCAGCTGGGGTTGCTTGCGGAAGGTCTCCTCCGGCCATTGTCCTTGCGAGCGGGGGTGAGGGAACGCGATGTACGTGTGGGTGTTGTACTTACGCGGAGTTCGGAATCGGAACTCGTGCTGCGAATTTTCGCGTCAGCTTGACTCTGCGCTGCATAAGTACAACCAGTGCAAAAAAAATGCGGCGGGAAGATCCGCCGCATTCATCGATGAGCTTGTGCTTGTGTGAAAGCTATTTGCCTTCTGCTGCCGTCTTGAAGGTGCTGGCGTAGGCCGCCCCGTACGTGCTATAGCCGGGATAGTTGGGATCGAACGCCAGCAGCCAGTCGTCGCAATAGATCTCCAGGATCGTGGCATGGTTCTGCACTGCGAAAGGCAGCAGAGTGACCAGCGACCCCACTGGCGGATCGTTTTGCGGGCTGCTCAGCGCGATAGTCTGCAACTCCAGCGGCACGTCGCCTTTATACTCGGCGAACAAATCACACCAGTCGGAAGAGCAGTGCGGATCATTGGTGATGTCCTTCATTGAGAAACCCTGGTTGCCAAAGCCAATTTTCAATGATACCGCTGCCGCTGCTTCCGAGTCCGGCATGCTGTTCGTATCCACGCTGTCAATGCCCATCATCAGTTGTTTCGGTGACTTGAGCTTGGCTTCATAAGCCAGCATTCCGTTCACGTAGTTGGTCCAGTTAGTATCGGTCCATCCCCATTTGTTCACGAACGTGCTGGTGCAGGGATCGCTGCCAAAATCTTGCGCCGGGAAAGTCTCGCCGCCTCGACCGAGGCCGATCCGTATGTATCCGATCGAGCCGTTGCCGCCGTAGTGCTTGATTACTTGCACCATGAAGGCTTCATAAGGAAGCTGAAATGCCGAATTAAAATAATTCGGGATCTTTTCCCCGGAGCAAGTGGTGATGTTGGACGAGCCCAGATTGTCCCAGACGTACTGAGGAGTGGAGTTGTTGATGGGTGTATCACTTACCGCCCACACGATGATGTTGACCTTTTTTCCAGCGGCAATCCAGGGAGCGATCGCGGCGTCGAACGTGCTGAAGTCGTACTGCGGGTTGCTGCTCGGTCCCAGGTCGGCGCTGGCCCATTCCAGCCAGAAATCAACGCCCGAAATCAGCGAGTTATTCAGCAAATATTTCTGCACATCCGCGTAGTAGGGTTGATTGGAATTGGTGGGTGGGAACATCAGCTCCAGAGATACGGGCGGCGTTGTTGCCGGCGCTACGGTGACCTTCGCCGTCGCCGATTTCGTACTGTCGGCGACGCTGGTGGCCGTGATGGTAACGCTGGTTTTGCCGCTCACTGCCGGAGCGGTGTAGCTGCCGCTCGAGGACATCGAACCCTGCGAAACCGTCCACGTCACCGCGGTATTCGTGGCGTTCAAAACTGTGGCCAAAAATTCCTGTGTGCCGGCGGAAGGGATGGTCAACGTGCCCGGCGCCAGACTGATGCTCACCGGCGGCTGGGTAAAAGTTACGGTGAACGCTCCCTTGCCGTGATCGTCGTCCGCATCGGTCACATAGATATCGAATGAGAATTGTCCGGTGCTCGCGGAGGTGCCGGTGATGACTCCGGTCGCGCTGTTGATGCTGAGGCCTTTCGGCAATCCGCTCTGCTTATAAACGTAGGGAGCCTTGCCGCCACTGGCCGCGATCGACGCGGTGTAGGACTCGGTCGCAACTCCGGTGGGAACCTTGCCCGTCACGGTCAGTTCGACTACTTTCGACGGAACGAGCGGAACTGCGAATGCGGACTGCCCAGCGAAAACGGCGGCTACGACGAGAAACAAACTTAAAGTGGCAGAGGTGAAACGCGAAACGGCGGCGAAAAGACGCAAACTCGGGCACATGGCCGAGCGGTAAATCTTGGGGGACATTTTTTTACCTCGACTAAATTTGGTCTTCAACGACGCGGCGCGTATGAGAACTTCCGTTGAATTAAATTTAGAGAAGGAAAGCCCCGCCTGACAGGTCTCAGAGGTTCCTTAACCCAAAAGTAAACAGTGCTGCTCCGGGAATCGGCCAGTTGGCCCAGTCCTTGGCTGTCCACGCGGTTTGGGGCTACCGCAGTGGTGGGACGATGTCGAAAGGATAAAAAAGCGGCGGGAAAGTTCCCGCCGCTTCCGGCTTATTTGTTCTGAAGCCTACTGCGCTTGCGCTGCCGCTGTAATGGCGGCGGCGTAAGCTGCTCCATAGGTACTGTAGTTGGGATAGTTCGGATCGAAGCCCTGGAGCCAGTCATCGGTGTAGATCTCCATGATCGTGGCGCCGTGTTCGACCGCAAATGGCAGAATCGTGGTCAACGATCCGACCGGAGGATTGCCTTGCGGACTGCTGGCCGTGATGGTCTGCAATTCCAAAGGCACTTCTCCCTTGTACATTGCCCACAGGTTGCACCAATCGGCAGAGCACGTCGGATATTTAGTGATGTCGCTGGCTTCCAGTCCTTCGTTGCCTAGCGCTATTTTCTGTGGCACGGCGTTGGAGGCTTCTATGTCGGCCATAGTGAATGTGCTGACGGTGTCCAGGCCAACCATCAACTGGTGGGGCGACTTCAACGTGGCTTCGTAGTCGACCATGTTGTTTACATAGCTCTCCCAGGTTGCGTTGGTCCATCCCCAGTCATTCTCGAAGGTCGCGGTGCACGAGGTGGTGCCGAAATTTGCCGCCGGCAGTGTCTCGCCGCCTCGGCCCAATCCCATCCGGATGTATCCGATCGATCCGTTACCAGCATAGTGTTCAACCACTTGCGCCATGAACGCCTGGTAGGGAACCTGGAATGCGGAAGCGAAATAATTGGGTGTCTGCTCGCCGGTGCAGGTGGTGATGTTAGAAGCGCCAAGGTTGGTCCAAACATACTGTGGTGTCGCGGTGTTGGTGGGCAAATCGGCGACCGCCCACACGATAATATTCACCTTCTTTCCCGCAGCGATAAAGGGAGCGATCTCGGCATCGAACGCACTGAAATTATATTGCGGATCGTTGCCCGGTCCCAGATCGGCGCTGGCCCATTCCAGCCACAGATCGACGCCGGCGACCAGTGGATTGGGTATCAGATACTTCTGCACGTCGGCGTAGTAAGACTGACTCGCACTGGTGGGTGGGAACAGCAATTCCAGGCTGACTGGCGGCAGTGGCGCCGTCGATACCGTCACGGTTGCCTTGCCGAATGCGCTTGTATCCGCGACGCTGGTGGCCGTGATGGTAATCGTTCTGGTGGTGGTGACCTTCGGCGCGGTGAAGCTGCCCGTGGAAGAAATTGCTCCGCCGGTTGTCTTCCATGTCACTGCGGTGTTGGTGGTGTATAAAACCGTGGCCAGAAATTGTTGTGTGCCTCCGGAAGGAATGGTGATAGTGGCCGGGGCCACTGTAACAGTGACCGGCGGATTGTTAAAAGTCAAAGTGAAGCTCGCAGCGCCTGTATCGCCGACCGAATCTTTGACGTGGGCGGTGAATGTTGTTGAGCCCGCAGTCGTCACCGTGCCGCTGATCACGCCGGTGCTGGTGTTAACGGTCAAGCCCTTCGGCAAGCCAGGGGCTGCATACGTATAAGGCGGCGTTCCGCCGCTGGCGGTCAGTGTGCCCGAATAAGGCTGATTCACCACTCCAACGGGAAAATTCCCAGTCACTGTCAGTTGTTTGGCGAGGGCAGGCGAAGCTGCGAATAGGCAAAGCAATAAAGACAAAGCGATGCAGAGTAAGGGCGCGTTGGCGTATGAGCGGTGCGTGGAAGAATTTGACGAGGAAAGGAACTCGCTGGCGAGATGCGACCAGCGGCGGCATTTGCAGGACATTTTCTTTTGCTCTTTTCTTTGATTCTAGGATTGGGTTTCGATAGGGCGGACCGCTGGAAATTTTATCAGAACTCTGTCGCCTGGCAAGAGTCTCCGCAACGGAGAAAAAGGACTCCTGCCTTAACCGTAAATGTAGTGCGCCATTTTCTTCCCGGACGTGAGGGTTCTCAATCGATCTCGCATCCGAAAAAGTCGTGCTTGGAGTTCCAGTCCCAACGTAACCTCGGTTTGCCTTTGATTCGGCGATAGCATGGCATGGTTAAGGCAGAGCCCGCTGCGGGCAGCAACGAGGTTTTCCGATGCACGAAATGCGGAAGCTCCTGTCGTTCATAACGATTTTTCTGATGGTGAGTGGTGGGTTTGCACTTTCGCCGCTCCCAGTTTTCGGCCAGGACGAGCCGTCGCTCGGGGACGCCGCCCGTCAGGCGCGCCTGCAGAAACAACAGAAAGAAGCGCAGACGAAAAACATCGCAGGAAAAGAAGACGCGGCGGACAAAGTCCCGCTAGGCAAAGACGCACAGGCGGACCCTACCGCGAGAAAGGCTCCGAAGATCATCACCAACGAAGACCTTCCCGAGCATGCCGGTCCATCCGCACCGCCGCTCGCATCCCGCAATAACTTGCACAATAACCCGCAAGTCGCAACAGGGTCGCAGCCCTCGGCGGAAACGTTAGAGGCTCGCGGGCAAGCGCTCAAATCACAGATTGCATCGATCAAGAGCTACATCGCCTCTTTGCAGAGTCAGATCGACAGCCTGAACGGCTCGGTTCATTTTGCCCCCGGAAATTGCGTGTCCAACTGCGTGCAGTCGAACGAGCGTCAAGTGCAGAAACAGCAGCAGGTCGAAGAGATGAAGGCGCAATTGGAAGACCTGAAAAAACATTTGGACGATATGCAGGAATCGGCGCGCCAACAGGGTTTCGGCAGCGCGGTTTACGATCCGTAGCGTCCGCGGTCAGCCTTAGTGCCTAACAAGTAAACCCTGCCGGGCAGCTCGACACAGAACTAGAGGCGCGCCTTATTTGGCGCGGCTCGTTCCGCTTTCGATCCGCTAACCCTTATGTTTTTAGCGCTTTTTGGCTATCTTTTCGGCTCGGCCGTCCTTGTCCTGCCGTTCCGGCAGACATGGCCATTTTTAAGATTTTGCCCTCATACAACCCATACCAGCGGAATCTTGATCAGAATACGGTATAAGCCTTATATAGAATGAATTAGTCCCCCGAAACCTTTGGTCCAGGAGTTTTGGAATGCGAGTTCCGCGTCTGTCCGTGTCGAGAGTTTCCGTGTCGAGAGTTTCGGTCTTCTTCGTCGGCGCTGCAATCCTGTGCAGCACTGCTTTCGCCGCCGTGCCCGACCGCATCAGCGGCTCCATCGATTCCCGCCAGATGGTCGCGCTGCCCAATCATGTTTCGCCCTTTGCCCAA
>CAVSYV010000016.1:0-53531 GCA_963732255.1 uncultured Acidobacteriaceae bacterium | reverse complement strand
TTGTGTTATATTTCCTACATTTACGTATTCTTCGTCAGATGAACACAACTGCTACTCACAGTCGCCGGCGTGGACGCTCCGTCAGCTTCATCTTGGAAGCTGCCAAGCTGGTTGGAATCGCCATCATTTGCTTGCTGGTCATCGCGGCAGTTGTTATCTTTTCTGCGAAGACTGGCATAAAAGTTCATGAACGGTGGATTGGATTAGCCTTCTGGACTTGTTTTCTGCTGTGGTTCGTCTTCCGACAACACAAGCGTGATCTTAGAATTGGGAGATTTTGGCTCGCACTCTCGGCATTTCTCATCGTGCATGTCACCATATTCGTCGTCGTTCTAAGGGCCTATCCCGCATGGCGTCCGATCTGGTTCGCGTTCGTCATCTTGATTGAAGCACCGTCCGTTCTAGCTTCGTTCGAAAGAATCGTCCGTCCGCGAAATCGGAGACACGTTTAGTAGTCAGGCCCGACTGGCGATAAAGTTCCATAACGCTCAAAATCCCCCAACGAGCGCTACGGCCTGTTACCGACAGCCACGCTCGTAATGACACCCACCGTAGCCCGTCGGTGTCCGATTGTGTATGAGGGTCTTCGCACTCGCTCTTTCAGCACTTGCGGTCTTCCCTGCGATTCTGATTCACGCTCCCCTTGCGGAGTCGGATGAAAGGAAGCCTGTCACATTCAGCGTGACTGTGATGGGCGAGATCGTAGACCGAGCAGCAACCGACGCCGGTTTCCGTACTCGGTTATTTCCGTGACGAGGTTCACGTGGGTTTCAAGAGGCTTGATGCGTCCGACGGAGAAAAACTCGTTATTCAGGATGGCGAGTTCAGGACGCCCGACGAGGCCGGAAGGTATTTGGACTGGAGCGTGCAAAACCGGGCCCGTCGGGTCATCACGAGGGAAAAAAGCTTAACCGCGAAGGCAAAACTGTTGGACGGAGAACTGAAGTATTGCTGAAGTCTGATCGCAGGACTGAAACCTGGGTGGTGGCGTGGACTGACGAAGCTTATTTCCTTGCGGTCTATGCGCCAATGCTTGGGTGTGCACTCCAAGTTGAGAAGCAATCTGAACGTTAGTTTCCCGGCAGCTTGCAGATCGTTGTTGATAAATCCCGATTACACTCATTGGCCGGAGATTTCGAGTGTCATCAATCGCCTGATTCAGCAATTTGACCTCGGGGTTGCTCGCTATCCTTCACTCGCCTGGCGCGCCTGTGTTACTTCCCACTTACGCGAGTAACGGCTTGACTGCCTTCATGCTCGCCCATTCTGAACGATCTCTCGGCGGCGGGCGAGCCAGTCTGCCATGATCCACGCAGCACCTACCGCTGTCAGGTTATAGGTGTTGGCGCCCCAGGACCCGTGGTCGTGGGGCGAGGCGAAGATTAGCGGGGCCAATGCCAGAGCGCTGAAGACCAGCAGCATCAGGCCGAGGAGTTGCGCTGCCAGCACGTCGAGCACTCCCGAGACAATGCCCAAGCCCGCCAGTACGAAGGCGATCCCGGTGAACACTGCCCAGAACGTTGGTCCCAAAGGAATCCATTTGGGGATCATGGGAACCACCGTCCAAACGGCGGTCAGGTTGGCGATTCCGAAATCGATGGAGCAAAGCCCGAACGTCCAACGAAGGAGGGTGGCCGCCCGCTGCGAAAGCGAATCTTTTCCGGAGAGCGATTTCCAGACAATCACCGCCGCGACGAACAAGATGATTTCCTGGCAGACATCGCCGAGAACACCGAAGTAGACATAGGCGTGATGACCGTGGACGTGCGGTCCCCAATAAAAGCGGGGCAAAGGAAACAGGATAAAGATGCCGTAGAGGATGGTCAGCGATGCCGCGGCGAAGCGCCTGCTCCGACGCCACAGCAAGGCTGCGCCTGCCACCACAAGCCAAATGGCGGCGACGTAGGCAAAGACTGTGGCTCCGGGAATGTGATCGCCCCAAGCCTGAAGCGGCTGATCGGAGGGATCGAACGCACCCCAAACGAGGTCGGTGATGCCGTAAGCTACCGCTGCGATGCCGTATACGTAAACACCGATTTTCGTCATCGTTCCACCAGAGGCTGCAAAGCGGCAATCGTAGTGAGACGCTGTTGGTATCGTCAAGAAATTTTGGGTGGGCCGGCTGGGCTCACGGCCTCCGCCATACCGCCGGGTGACTTTTTGGTGGGCAAGGGGCTTACGGCGCGGCAGGCACCTCGTCCCTACGAAGGGTGGGTGACGGGGACTCTTTCGCCCCTTCGGCTGGTTTTTTATTTCTCCTCCGCCCACGGCTTGCGCCGTGGGCTGCATTCTTACGCCGCTTTGCGGCTCGGAAGGGGGCACGTGTCCTTCCGGCTAACTGCGGCTGCGCATACCCGGCATACGCCGAGACCGACGCCGACCAGGACCGCTCCTGCCAGCTTTCTGCGGTCGGTAATGGGCACGAAGCGGGTTTGCTGGCCGCTGATTTCAACAACGCCCACGGGAATGGCGCGCACGGCTCCGCCACCACCGCCGCCTTCGCCCTTGGCACTGGATTCGCCAACGCCGCCGGTGCCGGCTCCTGCGCCGTAGGCATACATAACTTTTGCCACTGGAATGACTGTCTTTCCCTGGGCTGAAATGGGTTCGCCGTAGATGGCTTTCACGTTTGCCTGAGTGAGAATGCTGTCCTTGAGTGATTGCAAGAGTGCGAGGCTGCTCATTTTGGAAACTCCTTGCAGACTATTATCTTCCTTCTTTGATTTTGATTTTTTGGCGAGGCGAGCTTTGGCGAGCCGCGCTCGGCGCTATTTGCTTAATTGATATAGAGAGCCCAGAATCGCGCCGAAGGCCGCATGCGCGAGAAACACGGAAAGCGGCGTACGGATTCCGTAATTCAAGGCCATAAATCCTGGAGGCTCCAGTTGCCGGTTGGAGTTGAGACCATGCTGCTCGCTGGCCATGCGGGGATGCATTCCCGGCATCAGCGACATGCCAAGGGTCAGCACGACGAGAGCGTGAGCCAGACCGAGGAGTGCCCCGAACCACCAGTTGGCCATATGCCGCGCCTCAAATACCAGCACGTACAAAATTGAAAATGCCATGCCATTCACGAGATGGATCAGGAAGCCATACAGTTTGGCTTTTTCGCGCTCGGGCGTGACGAAGGTTCCGATCAGGTAAGGCAAATTCATTCGCGTGAGGCCAAAGCCCTGGCTGGCCGCCAACATTGTCGACAAGGCAACTGTAGCCAGAAATCCTGAGAGCAGCCAGCTGGTCCAGTTCACGAACTCGCCTCCGATGTTTGTTTGGTTGCGGCGGGCGGTCGATGCGCCAATTGCTGTTGTCCTTTTTCCCGCTGGAGGATCGATAAGGCCGCGCCGATCAGGCCAACATGGGTGAAGGCCTGGGGAAAATTTCCCAGCGCAGCTCCGGTGTTCTGGTCTATTTCTTCACCGTAGAGGCCGAGATCGTTTGCGAACTTGGCAAGCCGTTCGAAGACCTTTCGAGCTTCCTCCAGCGAACCTCCGCCCATGGCGAGATATTCAGCTTCCCAGAAACTGCAAATCGCGAACGCGCCTTCCGAATCTCCTCTTTTATAGCGGAACAGCAATCCATCTTTTGTCCGCAAATGCTGTTGGATGGCGCGGTAAGTGCCGCGCATCCTGGGCGAGCCGGCTTCTTCAAAGCCGTACCAGGAAAGCAGCAACAAACTGGAGTCGAGGTGATCGCCATCAAGCACGCTGACATAGCTTTGCATTTGCTGGTTCCATGCGCGGTGTTCTATTTCCCGCCGAATCGAATCGCATTGCTGCTGGTAGCGCTCGACCGGGGCTGAGCGCAACATGCCGCGTTTGCACAGGCGGATCAGGCGGTCGAGGGCGGTCCAGCATAAGACTCGCGAATGCGTATGATTCTGCCGTCCCGACCTTGGCTCCCAAATGCCTTCGTCCGGCTGCTGCCAATTCTCGGTTACATAGTTACCAAAGCCGGTTAATGCTTTCTGCATGTCGTGATCGAGATGGCCGCCATGGAATGCGAACTGGGCGGCCGCATCGACCACCTCACCGTAAACATCCAGCTGCAACTGATTACGGGCGGCATTGCCGATGCGCACCGGGGGCGAGTCGCGATATCCGCTGAGGCTCTTTAACTCGCGCTCCACCGGCGCCTTATCGCCATAAACGGAATACATAATGCTCAACTTGGGTTGCGTGAGCCGGGTTGCCTGAAGCAGCCAGTCGAGAAAATCTTCCGCCTCGTCCCAATAATCTAATTCCAGCAGCGCGCGTATGGTGAACGAGGCGTCGCGCAGCCAGCAGTAGCGATAGTCCCAGTTGAGCTTTCCGCCCAGACGTTCTGGCAGAGATGTAGTGGGCGCGGCGACAATTGCGCCAGAGGGGACGTAGTTCAGTAATTTGAGGGCAAGCGCGCTGCGAACTACGGCATCTCGGTACTGGCCGTCATAGTCAGCGTGACGACCCCAGTGCTGCCAGGCCTGCACGGAATGATCGATGCGATCGTCCAGCGATGTGTCGAGCGGCGGCAGCACAGAAGGCGATTCTTCCGAATAGGTCAGCGAGAAGCGATGGATGTCGCCGGAGCGCATGACGAAGCGAGCGCGTGCGGCTGGCGTCGAGATCGATTTCCGGATCGATTTCGTAAGCGATAAAGTCACGCTGCTGCGCAGAGAATAAACGCCCCGGCCCACCACGAACCGCAATCCCAGAATTCCACAGTCGCGCATCTCAACACTGCTGGTTCCATAGTCGGCCATGGGCGAGAATTCGATTTCCATCTCCACTTCGCCGGCAACGCACACCACTCGGCGAATGACCTGGTGATCGGGTTGCATCTTCTGTTGAAATGCCTGCGAAATGCCGGGCATCAAATCCGTCAGAACCACGGCGCCGGATTGCGCTATGAATTTCGTTTCGAGAACGTTTGATTCCGTCAGGTAGCGCCGCTGGATGGTTGAAGGCTGAACCGGGGAAATGCGCCAAAATCCGCCCTGTTCGCGATCGAGGAGCGCAGCGAAGATCGAAGGTTTGTCGAACCTCGGCCAGCAGAGCCAGTCGATGGAACCTGCGCGCGAAATCAAAGCCGCGGAGCGGCAGTCGCCGACGATGCCGTAATCATGAATTGAGGGCCAGTGAGTTGCAGTGGACTGGGCCGCAGTTTGTTGATTTGTGTGCGGCCGATCCATTTGCGACGAAGGCTGTGGGAGGTAAGCGCGTTCTGACACGTATAGGTTGATGCATTATTTAGTAATACGTTGCCGTTAGACCAGCACCGGGGGCTTTTCTGCGGCCTGATCGTTCCGCTCGTCCGGCCCTGCGGAACGCATACAAAAACCCGCATCCGGACTCCCTGCCTGTTTCGGCTTGATGCCCGGATGCGGATTCTTTGGTGCAAGTGTTCTTCGTGCTAATTCAGCCTGCGATTAAGCTGCGGGCCGCATGTCTCGCACGTTGTTTGGCAGCGCCATTCTTGGCTTGACGCCGGAAGCTGCACCTGCCATGGCTCCTAGCCATCCAAGGAAGAGGGCAAAGAAAGCAAACCATCCCGAGTAACCGAAAAAGCTGGGAAGATTCGCGCCGAAGATGGTCTGGCCAGCACCCGGAAGAAGGCCGCCGATTACTAACCTGCCTGACATGGTGAGCACCGTGATGGCAACCAACGACAGGCCGAACATCACCATGCCGTGGACCAACGCCTCAGTTCGACCGTCCAGCTCGGCGAGCTTTCCCGTCTCAAGACCGGCCACGTACATGGCAATCAAGGTTAAAACAACTGCCCAAATTCCCATCCCGAAGCTTGCGCCGTGAGCCGCTTGCCCAGCCGTTGTGGCACTGGCAAAGATGGCATAACCCAGACAGCCAAAAACCGACCATATTGCTACAAATGTAAACAACCCAGCCCAAATCGCGCCCCAGTCGATGCTGCTTCGCTGAACGCTGAAGCGGGTCTCAGGCTGGTAAGTAATTTCCGCCATTTTTGTATCCCCCTTTTGTAAAGCAACCTAACTGATTCGATGGTACGCAGGAAAAAGGCGATGCCACAATACGGCAACAGTGGCAGGTTTTGGGCTTTCATGAGGTGATAACAGTACGAAAACGTTGGATCTATCTAGCGTTATCGTATTAGTCATAGGCTCGAAACCGCGTCTGAATGCGGGGCAGGACTTGCTCTAACAAAAGTTCCGTCAAGAATCTACGGGGACATTTTGAGCCTGATGCGGCACAAGCAATTTGGGGCCAACCCAGATTGTTATCCGGAACTCCAAATCCTTGCGAGACGAAGATCGGCGCTCGCGGTACGATAGGACGCGGTGAATACCATGACAAGTTTCTTTCGGCGGTTCATTTCGGCGGCATGCGTGTGCCTGGCAACTGCGTTTTGTGCAGCGCAAAATGCTTCCTTGCCCAAGCTGTCCCCTTCTGATGTGACGCGTTACACACTGGACAACGGTCTCCGTGTGGTGATTGTTCGCAACGATCTCGCGCCGGTGGTCACGGTCGAGGAAAATTACCTGGTGGGCGGCGACGAGACGCCCACGGGATTTCCTGGCATGGCTCACGCGCAGGAGCACATGGCGTTTCGCGGCTGCGCCGATCTTTCCGCCGATCAAATTGCCGCCATCTTCGCCCAGCTCGGCGGCGACAATGATGCCGACACGCAGCAGAACATCACTCAGTATTTTGAAACCGTTCCGGCGCAAGACTTAGACATCGCACTCCATGCCGACGCGAACTGCATGCGCAATATCGAAGATAGTCAGGCAGAGTGGGCGCAGGAGCGCGGAGCAATTGAGCAGGAGGTTTCCCGCGATCTTTCCAATCCCACTTACAAATTCCTGATCCGCATGAATCACGACATGTTCGCGGGCACCCCCTACGAGCAAGATGCCCTGGGCACACGGCCCTCTTTCGATGCCACGACCGGAGCCATGTTGAAGAGTTTTCAGCAAAAATGGTACGCGCCGAACAATGCGATTCTTGTGATCACGGGACAAGTCGATCCGGCAAAAACGTTCGCAGACGATTAAACAACTGTACGGGGACATTCCTAAAAAGCCGCTGCCCGAGCGGAAGAAGGTCAGTTTGCAGCCGGTTAAAGCCTGAGCATTTCACACTGCCCAGCGACTATCCCTACACCATCACCGTGGTGTCTTATCGCACGCCCGGTTCGGATAGCCCCGACTTTGCCGCGACTCGCGTGCTGAGCGACGTGCTGGCCAGCCAGCGCGCCGATATTTACGGACTTGTGCCTGCCGGCAAGGCTCTGGATGCGGGATTCGAAGTCGGCGAAACGTATCGCAAAGCCGGCGCGGCGCTGGCCTACGCGGTTACGCCAACCACCGCGGATGCCTCGACGATCGAAAAAGAATTGCAAACCATTATCGACAACTATGCTCGCAACGGCGTTCCAGCCGATCTTGTGGAGGCGGCAAAGCGCAGCGAAGTAGCGTCGTTTGAGTTCGCGCGCAACTCCATTCCTGGCCTGGCATCATTGTGGTCGGATGCGCTTGCATCCGAAGGTCGAAACTCGCCTGAAGAAGATACGGAAGCGGTGGAGCGCGTTACAGTCCAGGATGTGAATCGCGTGGCGAAACAGTATCTGGTCAACCAGGAGGCGATTGTTGCGACGCTGGTGCCTGAATCTTCTGGCCAGGCGGTGTCAAGCAAGGGATTCGGCGGATCAGAAAAAGTTACGCCAACCGCCACGAAGGCGGTCGCGTTTCCCAGTTGGGCGGAGTCGCTAACCAAGCGCGTCAGCGTGCCCAAGTGGAATCTGCATCCGGTGGAAAGCACGCTGGCCAATGGGATTGATTTGATTGTGGAAACTGAAAAACTCACGCCGACCATTACGGTGGTCGGCGAGATACGTCATCAGTCCGCTTTGGAAGTCCCGCCGGGACAGGAGGGTGTGGCTGACGTGCTCGATGGTTTGTTTTCTTATGGCACAACCACGCTCGACCGGCTCGCGTTCCAGAAAGCGCTTGACGATATTGCCGCCAACGAAAGCGCAGGCGAGAGCTTTGAACTGCAAGTGCTGAAACCCTATTTCGACCGCGGCCTGGAACTGCTGGCGGAAAATGAACTCAGCCCGGCATTGCCTGATCCTGCATTTAAAGTGGTGCAGCAACAAACGTCGGAATCCGTTGAGGGTCTGCTAAAGAGCCCGGATTACCGCGCCAGCCGCAGATTGCTGGAAGGACTTGTGCCTGCCGGTGATCCTGAATTGCGTGAACCTACACCACAAAAAGTTGATGCGCTCACGCTGAAAGATGTGGACGGCTATTATCACAAAACGTTCCGTCCCGACCTGACAAAAATAGTTGTGATTGGTGATATCTCTCCCGAAGAAGCGAAGAATGAAATCCTGCGCCGCTTTGGAACATGGAAAGCCGAGCCGCCCAAGCCGGAGGTCGATCTGCCTCCGGTGCCGCGCAACAAACCTGTTGCCAGCCAGGTGCCCGATCCTACGCGCGTGCAGGACGAAGTGACTCTCTCGGAAGAGCTGCCGATGAACCGCTTCAATCCGGACTATTATCCGTTGCAATTGGGGGATCACATTCTGGGCGGCGGTTTTTATGCGACACGCTTGTACCGCGATCTGCGGGAGAAAGCCGGCTATGTTTATACCGTCGATCAGGAACTGGACGCCGGCCGAACGCGCACGCGTTTCAGCGTAACTTACGGCGCCGATCCGGTGAATGTGCCTAAAGCACGGGCGTTGATTGAACAGGATCTCACGGCGATGCAGACGACGGTCGCCAGCACTGGCGAAATGGAGCAAGCTCGGGCAATGCTTGTGCGCCAGATTCCGCTGAGTGAATCGAGCGAGTCGCAGATCGGGAACGGATTGCTCGCGCGGGCGGTGCGCGGGCTGCCGCTGGACGAGCCTATTCGCGCCGCCGAACGTTATCAATCGATTTCCGCGGAGCAAGTCCGCGATGCGTTTGCGAAATGGGTCCGTCCCAACGATTTTGTCGAAGTCATACAGGGGCCGGCGCCCAAGTAAGCTGGTCAGAATCGGTCCTGTGCAGCGTCGCTTCAATTGCTTCAGCAGCGAGACCTTCCGGCCACGGAGAGCTTCCCAAAGGCTTTGTTGTTTTCGCTGGCGTAAAGACAACCTAATCCGTCATGCCGCCCTCTAACCTGCGGGTTTGGCGCACAGTCCGCAAACGCATCTGCAATGCTGCCAATTGCGGCCTGTCTCATGCGAGTTCTTTGGGAGGATTCGACAAACGTGAAAGGCGCTCGAAAACTCCATCCGGCGTGGCTGTTGAGTGTTCCCGTGTTTTATCTTTTCTGGATCGTTTTTGTCGGAACATTTTCGCTGCACGAGTTGCTTCTTGGTTTCGCGGGATCGATTCTCGCCACCACGGGGTTATTCATCATCGATTTCTACCTTCCGGCGCGGTTTGCGCCGAAGTTCGCGGAAGTGCTGTTGCTATGGCGTATTCCCTGGTACCTGATATCGGGTACCTGGGAGATCACTGCTATCGCCGGGAAGGACTTGCTGGGTGTTGAAACTGCGAAGTCGCTATTTCGAGTCGTCCCATTCAATGCCGGCACAAAAGAGAACGCGCATAACACCGCGCGGCGGGTTCTCGCAGTTGCCTACATGACGATGACGCCCACCACCATTGTTTTAGGCGTGAATACCAGCGATCAGAAATTGCTTCTTCACGAGATGAGGAGAAGTTCGATCCCGAGGATGTTAAAAGATCTGGGAGCGCAGGCGTGAATATCTGGATGTTGGCCAGCCAAGTCATGATCTGTTCCCTGTTCCCGTTGACGTGGATAGTCTTGCGCGGAAGCGTACGCCATCGCCTGGTCGCCTTCTACATGGCAGGAGTTGTGGTCACGCTTCTCTTGATGTTGCTGACCATGGCATTCAATCGCATGCCCATGATGGACCTCGCCATCACTTTAGCTCTGATGTCGTTTGGCGGAGGGATTGTTTTTGTCCGGTTCTTCGCTCGCCATTTGCAATGAAGACCATCGCCATCGAAGCTTCCGTATCGATCGCCGTTCTGATTACGCTTGTCTCAGTGTTGGGCATGGTGCGGATGCGGGATCCTTATCAACGGATGCACTACATCGCCGCCCCCGCATCGCTGAGCACCTTCTTGATTACCCTGGCAATCTTTTTGCAGCGGGGGCTCAAACCCGAGTCGTTTAAAGCTCTTTTTACAACATTGGTATTGATTGGCATGAATACTATGGTCACTCATGCGGCGGCGCGTGCGTTTCGTATCGCGGAAGTCAGAGATTGGCATCCCGAGAAGGGCGAAGAGGTGCCGATCAAAGCCAGCGACGAAGTCGTTTCCACGGAGAAAGGATCATGATGTTCCTGGAGGGGATGATTTTGCTGCTGGTAGCGATCGCCGCTCCGGGAGTGGTACTGAGCCGGGAGCCGAAGGAACAAGTTGTCGCGCTCAGTTTTTACGGACTGCTCTGCGCACTGATGTTTTTTATATTCCAGGCGCCCGACGTCGCTCTCTCGCAAATCACGATTGGGGCGGTAATGCTGCCTTTGATGATCATGCTGGCGCTCACCAAAATGCGCCGGCAAAACGTTCGCCGCGAGCGCGAGGCGAAAAAATGAATCCCCGCGCGCGGTTTGTGTTTTTTCTTGTTTCAGCCACCGGTCTTGCGGCGCTGTTCGTGTGGGGATTTCGTGATCTGCCGCCGGTGGGCGATTATCGCGGACCCTACGGATATGCAATCACGCAAGTTGCGGTCTATGAACGCCACGCGACCGACGTGGTCAACGCGATTAACTACGACTATCGCGGTTTCGACACCTTGGGCGAAGAATTCATTTTGTTTGCTTCGGTGCTGGGCGTCCTGTTGATTTTTCGCCAATCAGATCGCAATGGCTGCGACGACAAAGATAAGTCCTCGAAGCGCCAGGCGCGAATCGATGACGCCTTGCCGATTTCCGACGCGCTTCGCGTGGGCATGCAAGCGATGGCCGGAACCATGATTGTCTTTGGCGTTTACATTGCCGTTCATGGACAACTGACTCCCGGCGGAGGGTTTCAGGGCGGAGTCATACTCGCATCGGTTCCGCTTGTCGTTTATCTATCCGGCAACGTGAAAGCATTTGAGAAGATCATTTCCAGTCCCGTGATCAAACTGGCGGAATGTGGAGGCGCCGCAGGCTACGCGATGATTGGGGTCTCAGCCCTGTTTTTCGGTGCTCATTTTCTCACCAACATTATTCCGCTCGGCACAACCGGCGACCCGTTTTCTTCCGGCACCATTGCATTGATAAGTCTTTCTGTGGGCCTGGAGGTTACCGGCGGATTTGTCCTGTTGATGCACGTTTACCTGCAGGAAATTATTGAGGAACGATTGGGGATGATTCATGATTGCCAGTCACCTGCCTTATTTTATCGCCGCGTGGATTTTTCTCTGGGGCCTTTACGGCATTGTGACCAGCAAGAATCTGGTTCACCAGGTTGTGTGTCTGGCAATCCTGCAGACCTCGACTTATGTTTTGCTGCTTGCGGTGGGCTACAAAACCGGCGGTACCGCTCCGGTCTTTGCCGATATTCCCGTGGGCACGGTTGTCGTCGATCCGCTGGTGCAGGCGCTGATGCTGACCGATGTGGTGGTGGAGTCCACGGTGATGGCTCTTCTGCTTTCCATGGTGGTAAAGGCGAACGAACTCGCGGGGACAATTGACCCGGAAGAACTGCGAATTCTGGTGGGCTGACTGACGGCTCATGATCACCCCACTGATTCCACTGCCAATCGCTATTCCGCTGATGGTTGCAGCCTTCATCGCGCTGACGGGCGAATGGATCGGACGGCGCGCTTGTGACACGCTGGCAATTGCGGCAGCCGGCACGAACCTCATAATTACGCTCCTGATTTTGCGCGGGACCTGGCTTGAACCGCAGGTCTATTGGTTTGGCAACTGGTGGCCACGCAATCCGCACGTGGTTCTGGGCATTTGTTTTAGCGTCGATGCCATCGGCGCGGCGCTTGCTGTTCTCGTCACACTGCTCACAACAGCGGGCCTGATTTTTGCCTGGAGAATCTTTGAAGATACCGAGAATCACTTTCAGCCGCTGATGCTGATTTTTATGGCAGCTATGTGCGGCTTCAGTTACACCGGAGATTTATTTAATCTTTTTGTCTTCTTTGAATTGATGAGCGTTTCCGCCTTTGCTCTCTGCGGACTCAAGACCCTGGAACCGGCGCCGCTGCAAGGCGCGTTTAATTTCGCCGTGGTCAATACCGTTGGCGCTTTCATGATTATGATCGGGATCGCGCTGTTATACGGGAGAAGTGGAGCTCTGAACTTTGCGCAGATCGGACAGTCTCTGGGCAGCCACGGTGATGCCTTGGTTTTGCTGGCTTTTCTTTTGATCGCTGTCGGTTACATGGTAAAGGCCGCAATTGTGCCTTTTCATTTCTGGTTGGCGGATGCGCATGCGGTCGCGCCCAGCCCCGTATGTGTGCTGTTTTCCGGCGTCATGGTGGAACTCGGCATCTACGCTGTCGCCCGCATCTACTGGACAATCTTTCACGGCCCACTTTCCGCTGCACACAGGCGAACTGCGCGACATTTTCCTCGGCCTGGCGACAGTGACAGCCTTGATTGGCGCGGTGATGTGCTACGCGGAGCATCACCTCAAACGATTGCTTGCTTTTTCTACGATTTCTCACGCCGGACTCATGCTGGCCGGAGTTGGGTTGCTCACCTCCAAAGCGTTGGGAGGGTTCGTCCTCTATCTGTTGTCCCACGGACTGATTAAGGGCGGGCTTTTTCTGTGCGCAGGAATCGTGCTGCATCGCCTGCAGAGAATCGGCGAAAGTCATCTGCACGGGTGCGGACGGGGAATGTGGTTTACGGCCGCATTGTTTATTCTCGGCGCCTGGGGCCTGGCGGGCAGCGCGCCGTTTGGGACCCTGCTGGGCGAGAGCATGATTTCAGATGCGGCGAAGGATGTGCATCGAAGCTGGCTGATGTACGTATTCATGTTTGTGGAGATCGTCACTGCGGCGGCGGTGCTGCGTGCGACTTTCAGGATCTTTTTTGGCTGGGGCAAGCCAGCTCCCGTCGATGAGGCATCTCAAATAGAGGAGCGGCCTGAAACGACAAAAGAGCCGCGAGAAACTCCGGCGGTGATGTTCGTTCCGGCGGCAATTCTCATTCTGCTCGGCATTGCTATCGGTGCGTTCCCGCAACTGCGCAGCTTTGCCGCAGCCGGCGCGTACCTGTTCACGGATGGGTCCAGCTACGCTCATGCCGTCCTAAATAATATTCAGGCAGTGGCACCTGCTCGAAAACCGGCCGCAGCGCTAACGTGGTCAATCGTTCGATCCAGCATCGCCGGAGCGATTGCGTTATTGCTGGCGCTGGGAAGCGTATTCCGCGAGAAATTGGGCAGTGCGCAGAAAATCGTCAGCAGTCTCGAACTGGGCAGCGGCGCTTTGCGAAGAATTCATAGCGGCCATCCGGGCGACTATGTAGCCTGGCTCTCGTTCGGGACCGCCGTCCTCGGCGGGTTCTTCGTCTGGTTTTTGCGTTGACCTGTGCTCCGCTAGTTTTAGGAATTGCAAATCAGGAGGTGTCCCATCCGCGGTCAATGCGCATCCTAAACGCAGGGCTGCGTGTGCCGAAACTCAAGTCTTGGGCGCAAACCCTCGGCTATGGCGAGAAGAACTCAGAAGCGGACAAAATCGGCACGGAGAAAACCGACGCGTCAATCCCGGAAATCAACACGCGACTCTCAGTCCTCACAGATTATCCGCGTTCCGAATAACGTTGCCGATGCCGTGGTAATCAAAGATGAGGACATTTTCTTTCTCTCCGAACAAAATGGAAACGTCCCGTTGGATAACAGCCAGGGCTTCGGACTCTACTACCACGACTGCAGGTTTTTGGATGGATATGAGTTGAGAATTGCCGGCTCCCGGCCGAATGCCTTGTCCTCCACTTCGGAACATGGATTCATGTCGGAGTTCCTGCTGACAAACCCTGATGTGCGGCAAATTGACGGTCAACCGCTGGCCGCGCAAAGAGTGGGCATTCGCTGGCGGCGGCTTATCCAGGCAACAAACTTAACTCTTCAGGAAATGATTGAATTCACGAACCATTCCGCGGATTCGATTCAGTTTGCAGTGTCCTTGGACTTCGACGCCGGCTTTGCCGATGTTTTTGAAATCCGCGGCTTGCATCCGGCAAGGATAGGAAAAGCACAACCCCCAAGTTGGACAAATGGAACATTGATATTCGAATACAGTGGAGCGGACGGCCTTTATCGCAATCTACAAATCGCCATCCAGCCACCGTTATCAGCCACTCGCAAAGCGGGCGCAGATCTAAAGATCGTCCTGGCTCCCGGCGAGAACAAGCGAGTTCACCTCTCTCTTTCCATATCAGAGTCACGCAAGAGCGGCGATGCCGCGCCGCAAGGACAGAAGAAATCGAACACGCATCACTTGGCCGATGGACTGCGACAAGATTTCAATCAATGCCTTCGGAATTGCACTCGCTTGGAAAGCAGCAATCCACTTTTGAATAAAGTTTTTGAACGCTGCCTGCGCGACCTTCGCGTGCTGAGATCGTGTCTCGATGGAAGGGAGTACTTTTCTGCCGGGTTGCCGTGGTACGGCGCTTTGTTTGGGCGAGACAGCCTCATTTCGTCCCTGCAAACACTCGCCTTCGAACCCCGAATCGCGGAGCAGACCCTTGGCTTGCTGGCGAAGTACCAGGGGAGGGAGATCAATGAGTGGCGAGAGGAACAGCCCGGCAAGATTTTGCACGAACTTCGAAGGGGCGAGTTGGCTCACTTAAATGAGATTCGTCAGACTCCTTACTACGGCTCGGTTGATTCGACTCCTTTATTTCTGATCCTCGCAGCTCGTCATGCCCAGTGGACCGGGGACCTGTCATTATTTGACGCCTTGAAGCCGACGATCGAAAAGGCATTCGATTGGATGACGCGCTATGGCGACAGCAGCGGCAACGGATATTTGGAATACAACTCTTATTCGTCGACCGGTTTGGCGAATCAGGGCTGGAAAGATTCCGGAGATGCGATAGTCAATGCGAACGGCACTTTGGCCAAGCCGCCCATCGCTCTGGTGGAAGTTCAGGGCTATGTGTATAAGTCAAAAACCGAGATGGCCGAAGTGTATGAACGAGCCGGGGACAAGTACTCCGCCCACCGTCTGCGCAGCGAGGCGCGCGAACTGCAAGAACGGTTTGAACGGGATTTTTGGCTCGACGATAGGAATATGTATGCGCTGGCATTGCAGGCCGCGAAAAAGCCCGCAGCCGTTTTGTCATCGAACCCCGGACAAATGCTGTGGTCGGGAATGGCCGCTCGATCACGAGCCGTCAAGACATCTGACCACCTTACGTCTCCTGCCATGTTCAGCGGCTGGGGAGTGCGAACCCTGTCGAGCGAAGAGCAAAGATACAATCCGGTGGGCTATCACCTCGGGACTGTTTGGCCTCACGACAATTCGCTCATCGCCGCCGGCCTGCGGCGGTATGGATGCGATGACGCGGCATGCCGCATCTTTGCCGGAATACTGGAGGCGGCCAGGCATTTCCCGCGCTATCGTCTTCCCGAGGTGTTTTCGGGATTCTCGACCGATCAGTTTCCTACTCCTGTGCGCTATCCCGTCGCATGCCATCCCCAGGCTTGGGCAGCCGGATCCATGCCCTTCATGATCGAGACGTTGCTGGGCCTGATGCCCAAAGCTTTCGAAAATGGCTTGCAAATCGTGCGGCCGGTTTTGCCCGATTCCATTGATCGATTGGAACTGCGCGGGCTGAGAGTAGGGAAATCCTGTGCGGATCTAAGGTTTGAACGGAATGCAGTAGGCGACGTTGCCACGCGTATTCTGAAAGTGGAAGGCAATCTCGACGTTGAAGTTTCTGAAGAAATGCCGAGAGCGGCGTAACGGTGGATCGAATTCATAAATAGCGAGGATTTTGTCATGAAAAAAGAAGTGGTGGTCATTACAGGATGTTCCGCGGGACTGGGCCGGGCGATAGCCCGGGAATTTGGGCGTCATAAAGCGAACGTGGGTTTGCTAGCTCGCGGAGTGGATGGGCTGAAGGGAGCGAAGCGGGAAATCGAATCTCTGGGTGGAAAGGCGATTGTTTTGCCGACCGACGTTTCTGACGCCGGCGCCGTGGAAGCAGCCGCGGCCAAGGTGGAGAGCAAGTTCGGCCCCATCGATATCTGGGTGAACAATGCGATGGCGTCGGTATTTTCTCCCGTCAAGGCGATGAAGGCGGAGGAGTACAAGCGCGTCACGGAAGTTACTTATTTGGGCGTGGTCTACGGAACTTTAGCCGCGCTGAAAAGTATGTTGCCGCGCGATCGGGGTACGATTGTGCAGGTCGGATCGGCTCTGGCCTATCGCAGTATTCCTTTGCAATCCGCATACTGCGCCGCCAAACATGCCATCGCCGGCTTCACGGATTCGCTGCGCTGCGAGCTGATTCACGACAAGAGCAGTATCCATCTCACGATGGTGCAGATGCCCGCGCTCAACACGCCGCAGTTCGGCTGGGTAAAAAGCCGTCTGAAACACAAAGCCCAGCCCGTGCCCCCCATCTTCCAACCTGAAGTCGGAGCCAAAGCAATTTATTGGGCAGCTCATCACCGTCGGCGCGAAGTTTATGTGGGCGGGCCTACGGTCGAGGCCATCGTCGGGAACAAGATCGCGCCCGGTCTTCTTGATCACTATCTGGGCCGAACCGGCTACGCTTCGCAACAAACTTCTGAACCGGAGAATCCTAATCGCCCCAACAATTTGTGGAAGCCGGTGCCCGGTGATCACGGTGCGCATGGCAGCTTTGACGCAAGAGCGCACGCCGAAAGTTACGAAGTGTGGGCGGACCTGAATCGCTTCTGGATTGGATTGGGAATTGCGGCCGGAGGCATAGGTGTCTATCTCGGTTCGCGAGCTATGCGCAAGGGCTCGAACGTCAGCCAAGACTTGGCCCGAAAAGATGAGTGGAATGCGGCGTGAGCCTCACGGGCGACTTCGCGAATGGCGGCGGAGTTGTCGCAGCAGAGGGGATTCATAAGACGCGCAGCAGAAAGTTCGTAGTGACCGTATAAGCAAGATGCTCGCCGGCGGCGTTGGCCTGCATGAGAAGGCTGTGGACTTTGGGATCGCGCGACAAGCCGATGGCTGGCATCAGGTACCGGTTGCCCGCGAGCCACATTGCCAGGCCGGCGAAAGCGCCGGAAGATTTTGCCAGCGACGGAAACTGATTGTTGACAACGGCGACAAATGCGCCGCCCGCTCCGCCAACCGCATAGTGAACGATTCTGGCTCCAGTCCGTTCCTGAGTGGCCGAAAGATGGCGGCCGAGAACCTGCACGGCGACGGTTTGCACAATCGCGCTGGTGGATTCCCACTCCTGTTGACTATAGGGCAAAGGCGGCCGTCGCGGTTCATTGCTACGAATTTCAAAATGATCTAGCGCCGCGTTCCATGAGCGCGTGAACAGAGTCATTGCCCAGGCTCCGGCTAAGCCGGAAGCTGCACCAAGAATTAGCGCCTTAGAAAATGAACGCTTGCGAGTTCGATTCATTCTGTTCCCTTTCGTCTTTCGCGATTCAAAGAAGTACTTTCAAACCGGAACCTGCTGTTCAGGATTGGCCATCGAATCGCTGCCTTCAAGAAGGCGAGCCTTGGCAAATTGACGGCGCAAGGGCTCTCCTGCCGCGACCATAATTAACACTGCGATGGCAATGGCCGCCGCGTCGCGCCCGGTTTGCATCGAGCCTAGTGAGACAAGAAGCGTGGTGGAAAGCGAAGCAGGCTGGCTGGCCTTAAGAAGCAGCGTAACCGCAGTTGTGATCACGACCGACAAAACCGCGGCCCAGAGACGCGACGAAGTTACGAATCCCGCCGACGCTACTTTCGGCGCGTTCCAGGCGTCGAGCACCCAAAGAGAAAAAAAACCGACGCCCATCGCCAGCATGTGTCCCACGATGATGTTGTAGGCTTTGGCGCTCAGTGCCAGCGGTTTTTCGACCAACTCGTATGCAGTGGGACCGAGACTGGTAAAGATCAGCGGCAAGTGCACGGCCCAAGCTATCCCGCCCGCAACAAAGATAAGCGAGCCTTCTCCGAGAGCGGCGAGAAGAACGTTCTTGCCCCTGGCTACCTTCATAAATGTCCACGCATCCCTTTACAGCGAACTGGTGGCTGCGAAAACGAAGCGCCAAATACGGATGCGCGCGGCGAGACGAAGGATGCCGCGCTGTTGCGCGCTCTCCGCTGTTGCTTCCACATCGGTGGTCCTTCGTCTTGAACGGCCCATCCCTTGCCGCGCCGACTGCATCTGAATAATGCGCGTAGCGCTGGACGGGCGTTGAAATCCTTAATGGACGGGAGTCTAACGGCCATGCGTTAATCGGCCAGACATCAGTCGGCTAGACTCCCAGCCCATAGCAGGAGGAGCCTTGGCATCTTCGAATTCGGAAGCTTTATTCGTGCCGTCAACGGCGACTCCTGCCCACGGACTGATTGGCAAGTTTTTCGAATGGTTCGGAGACCTGGGAATATTTTTTTGGCAGGTTCTTCGGGCGGCGGTAACTCCGCCGTTTGAGTTCCGCGAATTACTTCGGCAACTCGATGAGATTGGATCCAAATCTTTGCCACTGGTCGCCTTGGCTGGCGCCGCAACTGGCGTGGTGCTTTCTTTGGAGGCGCGCTACAGCCTGACTCGCTTCGGAGCCAAATCACTGCTTCCGGCCGCGATCGTATTCTCGGTAATTCATGAAACCGGGCCGATTATCACCGGCCTGGTGGTGAGCGGACGGGTCGGCGCTGGCATTGGGGCGGAGTTGGCGTCAATGAAAGTGACGGAGCAGATCGACGCGATTGAAGCATCAGCGGTAAATCCTTACCGGCTATTGGCGGCAACGCGCATTCTGGCCTGCATTCTGATGCTGCCTTTGCTGACTCTGGGCGCCGACTTGTGCGGAGTAATCATGGGCTGGGTTGCGCAGACCGCAGCCGCACCCATCTCGTTACACCAGTTCATCGATAGTGGTTTCCAGCAACGCTGGTTTTAGCGACTTCCTGCCGCCGACGTTTAAGACTTGCGTATTTGGGCTAATTATCGGGCTGGTCGCGTGTTTTCAGGGAATGCGAACTCAGGGAGGCGCATCCGGCGTGGGCCGCGCCGCCACAAGCTCGGTGGTATTGTCTTCGCTATTTGTAATCCTGGCCGATGTAGTGCTGGTGAAACTCACTCTCATATTGTTTCCATGAATATTAGGCACGCTTATCGACGAATGAAACGAGCATGAGCACGAGCGATCAAGTAACGATCAACCGAAACGAAGCCGAGCGGAGGGACACGCCCGCCATCGCGGTCAAGAATCTGCATAAATCCTTCGGCAGTCAAATTGTTTTGAACGGCATCACCCTGGCGGTGGCACGCGGCGAAACTTTGGCAGTTCTGGGGCGCAGCGGAACCGGAAAAAGCGTATTGCTGAAACTCATCATCGGGCTGGAAAAGCCGGACCACGGCTCAGTTTGCGTTCAAGGCAAAGAAATCCCAGGCCTCAGCCTTGATAAGTTGGCGGGAATCCGGAAGCAAATGGGTTTCCTGTTTCAAAACGCCGCGCTCTACGATTCGCTGACCGTCGAGGAGAACGTCGCCTTCCCTCTGCGGCATCACAAAAAGGACATGTCGGAGGCCGAACTGGACGACAGAGTGCGGGAACTGCTGGCGGACGTGGGTCTACAGGGCCACATGCAAAAGATGCCCGCCGACATTTCAGGCGGCATGCAGAAACGCGTGGGCCTTGCGCGGGCGTTGGCCCTGGAGCCGGTCATTCTGCTGCTGGACGAACCCACCGCCGGTCTCGATCCCATCAGCTCCGCGGAAATTGATGAGCTGGTGCTCAAGCTTCAGAAGGAGCGGCACCTGGCCTCCATCGTTGTGACTCACGATCTGCACAGCGCAAAGACCGTAGCCGACCGGCTTGCTCTGCTCAACAACGGCAAAGTAGTAATCGAAGGCAGCTTTGAGGAAATGCAAAGAAGCGATATCGAGTTCGTCAGGAAATTCTTGCAGAATTCGTAGGAGAAGATATGTCGAGAGCGGTGCGGCTGGGAGTCTTTATTGTTGCGACATTGGCAATTCTGGCTGCCGGTATCTTTATCATCGGGAGCAAGCAGTATATTTTCAGTTCGACTTACGAATTGAAATCGCAGTTCGCCGATGTGGAAGGCCTGAATGAAGGGGGCGACGTGCGGATTGGCGGCGTTCATGTCGGCACCGTACGCAGCATTGTGCTGCCCAATAAACCGGACGAGAAAGTCACCGTAGTCATGGACCTCGAAAAATCGACCCACCAGATTATCAAGCAGGATTCCGTTGCCTCAATCGAAACTGAAGGCTTGCTGGGCAACCAGTATTTGTCCATATCCTTTGGATCTTCCGGATCTCCGAATGTGCGAGACGGCGGTTTTATCGCGAGCCATCCGCCGCTCGAGATGGCAGATCTTCTGCAAAAGGCGAGCGGCATTCTCGATAGCAGCCAGCAGGCGATACAGAACACGACTCGGGCGACGGCGAATCTCGACTCCATCACGGCAAAGATCAATCGCGGCCAGGGAACAGTAGGCGCGCTGGTGAACGACAAGCAACTCTACAACAACTTGGCGCAGACGACCGCTGCCATGCACCAGACTATCGTCAAGGCAGAAGCGGGAGTTGACGACTTCCAGTCGGACATGGAGGCGCTGAAACACAATTTCTTTTTGCGCGGATTTTTCAAGAGACGAGGCTACGAAGACACATCCGAGCTGACCGAGGATGAGATTGAAAGATTGCCGCAAAAGCCGCCAATAAAAACGTTCACAGTCGAGGCAAAGAAGCTTTTCGATAAAGAAGATTCGGCCGAATTGAAGCACGGTAAAGACTTGAAGGCCGGGGGAGATTTCCTCGCCAATAATCAATTCGGCCTGGCCGTGGTGGTTTCCTCAACTGGGCTGGAAGGCGATTCGCAGAAGGATTTTGTGCTGAGCGAAGCGCGGGCGGCAGTGGTCCGCGAATACTTGGTCGAACACTTCGGGTTCGACGATCGACTCTTGAAGACTTTGGGATTGGGAAAGGAAGAAACCGCGAATTCCTCTTCTGATTGGGGCAAAGTCCAGATTCTCATCTATCCCGAAGGAACTCAGATGCCGCCGCCGAAGCAAACGGGGGCTTCCTCGGAAACGACCTTGGATCCACCGGATCAGGCTTCAAAACCGGAAGTAAAGAAACCACAATAGACGCGGGCCGATCAGATCACCGACAAACAGCTATAGCTTCTTCTGTCCTGCGTGCTCGATCCGCGTATCTGGAACGCGCCTGCAGTTTTGCACGCTGAAGTCATCGACATTGTCCAACACAAATGTCGGCGAGCCTTTCGCTTGCGCCGTGCGGATGCGGAAGAAGTCGGCGGACTGCACGTCTTCGAGGACGAAGGCGGGGCGGGCGTCTTCTTTCAGCGAGCTGATCTCGACATTACTCACCGAAATATTTTTCACGTGACGCAGGAAGAATCCGTGCGAGGGCATTGCTCCGAACATGTCGGGTTCAGGATATTTGTTTTCCAGTTCCGGCGGATGAATCGCCGCGGCTTCGGGAGTTCCCCCGCCGCGGTGCTGGATGTAGATGTCGTTGAGCTGGATGTCTTCGATGAGATGTCCGGGAATGCCGCTGAGGATCGAACCGAACGTCGATGCGGCATTCGAGCAGACGATATTGCTGATCAGGATGCGGCGCAGCGAGCCGACGGGAACTCCGGTGGGACCGCGCATGCGGCTGCCCAGGCGCAGGAAGATGGGCGCGGAAACGATGTCGCGCATGGTGATGTTGGTGATGGCGATGTCTTCGAGCAGAGCTCCGTCGACGGTTTCGAGCGCGAGGCCCTGGCAGCCTTCGAAGACGCAGTTGGACACGGTGATGTTCTTGAATCCTCCGTTCGACTCCGTGCCGAACTTGATCCGGCCGGTGCCGTGGTGCTTGTCGCTGGCGTCGAAACGCTGGAAGGTGCCGTCGAGCAGCGTGCCGAGTTTGTAGATTCCGGTGACGTAGCAGTTGGTGATGGTCACGTTTTCGGTGGCGCGCGCGTAGCCGAGGGCGAAGGAACTCTTGGGGCAGATGGCGTCGTCCCAGGGCGAATTGACGGAGCAGTTGGAGACGCGGACGTTGCGGCAGCAATCGATGTCGATGCCATCGCGGTCGGTATCGATTTTCAGATTGTCGATGGTGAAGTTATCGACGCCGGTGGCGAGGATTCCGAAGTGTCCGCCCTTGAGGATGGAGAAATCGCGCAGCGTAATGTTGCGGCAATTCTTCAGGCTGATGGTTTTGTTCGCGACGCCGGCGTGTTCGGCCACGGGGCCGGGACCCCAGCCGCGGCTGAGGCCGCGTCCCCAGAGGAGACCGGGGCCGGTGATGGAAATATTTTCGAGCCCTTCGCCCCAGAGCAGGCTGTTGCGCCAGTGATTGTGGCCGTAGTCCTGGTAGGCGTCCCAGGAAGTGTTGGGCTCCGCGAGATCGTAGGTACCGGAGCCGGATTCGATCGCATCGGCCGCGATCACAACCGCGTTGGGATCAAGATAAAGTGCGACGTTGCTCCTGAGGTGAATCGAATAGCACAGATAATTTCCTGCCGCAAAGCGAACGGTCCCTCCACCGGCAGCCGCCGCAGCCTCAATGGCACGATTAATGGCAGGAGTGTCAATCGCCTTGCCATCGCCTACAGCGCCGAAAACTTTCACGTCGAAATTGCCTGAAGTTGATGTAGGTGCAACCTGCGCCTCAGCCCCGTGCAAAGGCAGGACTGCTCCAGCCATGCCCGCCCCGGAAATGCGCAGGAAATCTCGGCGTGCCGGCAAATCCATGAATTCCCTCCGAGGGTGAGCGCTTCGTAAGAAGCTTTAGCACCAGCCCGCAACTACACCACGCCATTCTGCAACTGCTTGCGAACGTCCGCCAACAGATTCTTCACTGCCTCGCTGAATGCGACGCTGTAGGCCGCAGGCTCATTCAGGCGTCGGTACGCGGGCGCCAGCTTGGTCAATTCCTCGCGCGCATATTGGCGAGTTTCTGGCAGAGTCGGGGAAGGACGCAATCGCTCGCCTTTCTTCATTACGCAATGCAGCAACGGCATCGCGCTCGGATAGGATTCGTTTTCCAGCGCAATAATGTCTTCGCTGTAAAACCCAGCACCGTCATAAAAACGAAATACCTGTTTAGCTCCCGGATATGTAACTTTGTCCGCGCTGAGTTTAGCCCGGTAGGTTACACCGCGATCCGATTGCAAATCGACGAGCTTGTATACACCGCCGAGCGCAGGCGCATCCTTCGAGGTGGCCAGCACGGTGCCTACTCCGAAAGAATCGATCGGCGCGCCCGCAGCCAGCAAATCGGCAATGCGGAATTCATCCAGATCGCCGCTGGCAAATATGTGAGTCTCTCTGAGTCCAGCTCGGTCCAGCCGCTCGCGCACTTGCCGGGAAAGCTCCAACAGATTACCGCTATCCAAACGAACCGCAGCGGGACGAAGCCCCGCCCGGGCAATTTTCTCAACCGCCGCCAGCGTGTCGACGTGTCTATCAGCAAAATGTTGTGGCCGGGAAAAAGATGGTCAAAACGCCGATACGCTTCTTCTTCGTCCGCGCACGCCATGACGAAGGAATGCGCCATGGTGCCAAAAACTGGAATCTCGAAAAGCCGGCCCGCCTGCAAGTTTGACGTCCCGCTGCATCCGCCAATGTAAGCGGCACGGGCAGCGAGCACGCCCGCTTCCGGACCGTGCGCACGGCGCGAGCCAAATTCCACCACTTGCCGACCCTGCGCCGCCTCCGCCACTCGCGCCGCCTTTGAGGCGATCATGGTTTGAAAAGTCAAACTGGACAACAGAAACGTCTCGACAATCTGAGCTTCGATCATTGGTGCCGAAATTCTCAGCAGCGGCTCTTCCGCAAAGACTGGCGTCCCCTCGGGCATAGCCCAAACCTCGCCGTGAAAACGAAAGCCGCGCAGATAGTCGAAAAACTCATCTCCGATCTGGGCAAACACCGGCTGCCCGCGGAGATAGGCAATCTCTTCATCTCGGAAGTGCAGGGCTTCCAGATATTGCAGTGCCTGCTCCAGGCCGGCGGCCAGCAGAAAACTGCGTTCCGGCGGAAGAGAACGCACAAATAATTCGAACGTGGCATTTCCAGTTATATTGTTTTCAAAGTACGCGGCCGCCATGGTGAGTTCGTACAGATCGGCCAATAGAGCGGAGTGGGCGAGTGGCTGGGGCATTTGCCTCCGTCTTATTGTATCGGGGTCGGGACTCTAGCCGGAAGATGGGACAAATGCTTCAATCGCTGATCGTTCATCACAATCCAAGCTGTAGTTTTGCCGCTTCCGACATCAAACCCATGTGCCAGGCCGGCTCGAAGACGACGTCAACTTGCACTTCTTTGACTTCGGGAAGGCGCGAAAGCTTGCTTTGCACATCTGCCTTGAGCACATCGCCCATGCCGCAGCCGGGAGCGGTCATAGACATCTTGACGTGAATTTTATTGCCACCATCGTCGCGCGGCGCGACGACGCAGGAATAAATCAACCCAAGATCAACGATGTTCACCGGAATCTCCGGATCATAGACCGTCTTCAGTTGATCCCAAACCATTTGCTCGCTGAATCCACCTTCGGTCTCGGGTCTGGACGCTTCGGCATTGGACAGTCCAAGAGCATCGGCATCTTTTCCATCGATGCGGCACATGTAACCGAGATCCGTCGAGACCGTATAGGTTCCGCTGAAGGATTGCAGAATCCGCACCGGCGTTCCTGCAGGCAGCTTGCCCCGCGAGCCGCTGGGAATTTGCACCACGTCGCATTCGCGATTCAGCGTGATGGGTCCGATTGAACTCATGCCAGAAACAATTCTGCAGCCTACTCCGTCGAGACCGGCTGCTGTTGATTTTCCAGCGCCGCTTGCAACGTGTGCCACGCCAGCGTCGCGCACTTCACTCGCATCGGAAACTCCGAAACGCCCGGAAAACACCGCCAGCTTGCCCAGGTCCGCTTCTTGTTCCATGCGTGCCCGTCACCAGCTCGTGAAATCGCTCGAACAGCTCTCGCCGCTTCCTGCCTGCGTCTTGCCCTTCACCGATCTGCGTCATCATGGACGCCGAGGCTTTCGAAATGGCGCAGCCCGACCCCTGAAAGCCAATGTCGCGAATAGCGTCGCCTTCCATATCCAGATAAACCGTGAACTGATCGCCGCACAGCGGGTTGTAGCCCTCGGCGCTTGCGATTCGACCGCGGCCGGCTGCTTGAAATTCCGCGGCGTCTTGCTGTGCTCCAGAATCACTTCCTGATACAGACTCGCGCAGATCCGCCATCAGGCAAACACCTCTCGCACTTTTTGGATGCCCGCGGCCAGCGCGTCGACTTCTTCTTTTGTGTTGTAGACGGCGAACGAAGCGCGCGCTGTGGCAGGAATCCGAAAGCGCTCCATCACCGGCTGCGCGCAGTGGTGCCCGGTGCGCACGGCAATTCCCTGCTGATCGAGAATCGTACCTATATCGTGCGGATGCACATCGTCCATCACGAACGAAATCACCGCCGGCCTTTTCTTTGGCGGTGCCGATCACGCGAATACCAGGGATGGCAGAAACAGTTTTCGTCGCATAAGCCAGCAGTTCATGTTCGTGCGCGGCGATCCGCTCGATCCCAAGCGCCTTTAAATACTCGATCGCCGCCCCGAGACCTATCACTCCGGCCATGTCCGGCGTGCCCGCCTCAAATTTGTAAGGCAGCCTGTTGTACGTAGTTTTCTCGAACGTGACGGAGCTGATCATGTCGCCGCCGCCCTGGTAGGGAGGCATGGCTTCGAGCAAAGCGGCTTTGCCATACAGAACGCCAATTCCGGTCGGCCCGTAAACCTTGTGGCCGGAAAAAGTGTAAAAATCGCAATCCAGGGCTTGCACGTCCACGGGAATATGCGGCACCGCCTGCGCGCCATCAACCAAAACCGGAATATCGCGGCGATGCGCCATCTCGACAATGGTTGCCAGAGGATTGATCGTGCCCAGCGCATTGGAAACGTGCGTGACGGCGACAATTTTCGTCCGCGAATTCAAAAGCTTTTCGAATTCTTCAAGCACCAACTCGCCCCGATCGTTGATGGGAGCCACTCTTAGCCGCGCGCCTTTTTCTTCGCACAAAAGCTGCCAGGGCACGATGTTGGAATGGTGCTCCATGGCGGTGATGAGCACTTCATCGCCCGCGCCCACATGCGCGCGGCCATACGTTTGGGCCACCAGATTGATCGCCTTCCGTCGTGCCGCGAACGAATATCACTTCGCGCGACTCGGCGGCATTTACAAATTTCTGCACGCGTGCTGCGCGCGTGTTCGTAGCCTTCCGTCGCCAATCTGAGAAAGAAAATGCACGCCGCGATGAATATTGGAGTTTTCGTTCTCGTAGTAGCCGGAAATCGCGTCAATCACCGCGCGCGGCTTTTGCGAAGTCGCAGCATTGTCGAGATACACCAGGTTCTTGCCGTGAACCGTTCGCCCCAGGATCGGGAAGTCCCGGCGAATTTTTTCCACGTCGAATTCCGGTCCGGCTCTTTCAGTTGCGGAGCCAGGTCATCCAGTTTATCCGTCAAGACAGTCATCCAACTTCCTCCCAACTCAGCTCACGCTCGTCCAGCTTTGCGTCGCCTGGACCATTGTCAGCGCTCTGCAAAAAACTCGACAACGATTCATCAATCAGCTTCTCCACATGGCTGCGCGCCGCGCCCGGCTTCATGCGGTCCAGGCATTCACTGGCAAAAGCGGAAAGCAGCAGCTTGCGTGCAGAGGATTCTTCGATTCCGCGCGAGCGCAAATAGAATAAAGCGCCTTCATCGATCTGGCCAATCGTCGCGCCGTGCGTGCACTTCACATCGTCGGCGTAAATTTCCAGTTGCGGCTTGGTGTCGATCTGCGCATTGTCGCGACAGCAGCAGGTTTCGATTGGTCTGTTTGGCGTCAGTCTTTTGCGCGTCTTTGTGAACGATGATGCGCCCGTGGAATACGCCGTGCGCATGATCGTTCAGAATTCCGTTGTAAAACTGCCGGCTGCCGCAGTGCGGGCTGGCATGTTCCACCAGCATGTAATTATCCAGATGCTGTTCGCCGGTGCCGGCAAACAGGCCGTTAATCAGGCACTCGCCGCCTTCACCCGCCAGCACCGGGTGCACGTTGTTGCGCACCAGCGATCCTCCCAGCAGCACGGAATGCGACGAAACGTTGGCGCTTCGTCCCTGCTGCATGCGCAAAGTGGAAACGTTGAACGCTTGCTTGTTTTCCCGCTCCAGCATGTAATGCGAAACAATTGCGCCCGTCGCCAGCCACCAGTTCGGTCGCGGTGTTGCAGAAGCTGACGCTCTCATCGAGCGAAATGTAATCTTCGACAATCGTGACTTCGCTTTCCGCCTGCACCACAATCAGGTTGCGGGGATGGGTCATAAACGCGCCGCGATCAGAAGAATCTCCAGTTGAAACAAACAGCAGATGAATGGGAGTTTCCACCACCACTGCCGCGCAACATGGACATACCCGCCGTCCGCAGCAAACGCCGTGTTGAGCGCGGAGAATGCATCCCGCTGAGTATTCAGATAGCGGCCCAGATGACGGCTCAACCGATGCCGGATCTTTTTCGATCTGCTGCCGCCAGACTATCGACAGCGCAACCCGCCGGCAGGTTTTCCATTGACGACAACTCTGCGGCAAAACGTCCGTTCACAAACACAAGCCGGCAGAGCGCGTCTGAGATTCGGTGAGCCGCGATATCGTGCGGCGAAACTGTATTCTTCGACCGGTCAGCCAATCGGAATGACGACTTGGCAATCGCCGAAACGTTGGTAAAGCGCCAGTCTTCATCGCGCGTCGTGGGAAATCCAGCTTCGCAAAAGCGCGCGAAGGCGTCCTCGCGCAGCTTTCGCAGCCAGCCTAAGTCCCAGCCCGGAGCACGCTTCGCGAACTCGCTGAAGCTTTCCAGATAGCTCTGCAATTGTTCGGTCGTAGTAATCATCGTGTCTTCGCTAATTCCGTGATCCGCTATGCCTCTGTGGTTACGTTTTCGTCCGAGCTTGTCTAAAACCTAAGCCAGCATCGCCTGCCGCGCTTCGGTCTCAAATACGTATCCCTTTTCTTCCAGTTCCAGCGCCAGTTCCTTGCCGCCCGAACGCACGATCCGTCCATCAACCAGTACATGAACAAAATCCGGGACGATGTAGTTCAGCAGCCGCTGATAGTGCGTGACCACCAGCATCGCCCGCTCCGGGCTGCGCAGCGCATTCACGCCCTTGGCCACGATCTTCAATGCATCGATGTCGAGGCCGGAATCGGTCTCGTCCAAAATCGCCAGCTTCGGTTCCAGCACCGCCATCTGCAGAATTTCATTGCGCTTCTTTTCGCCGCCGGAAAATCCTTCGTTGACGGAACGGCTCATCAGCTTGTCGTCCATCTCAAGCAGCTTCAGCTTCTCGCGGAACATGGGCAGAAAATCCATCGCATCCATTTCGTCTTCGCCCTTATATTTCCGAATCGCATTCAGCGCCGACCGCAGAAAATAGGCGTTGCCGATGCCCGGAATTTCCACGGGATACTGAAAGGCCAGAAAAATTCCTTCGCAGGCGGCTTCTTCCGGCTTCATCTCCAGCAGATCTTTCCCGTTGTATAAAGCCTGGCCCTGCGTAACTTCATAGGCCGGATGGCGCGAAAGCACTTGCGCCAGCGTGCTCTTGCCGGAGCCGTTCGGACCCATGATCGAGTGAACCTCGCCCGCGTTGATGGTGAGATCAATGCCCTTCAGAATTTCGTGGCCATCGACGCTGGCGTGCAAATTCTTGATTTCCAGTAAGCTCATCGCTTGTCCTCGTTCTGAAAGAAGCCAGCCAAATCTGCTCCCGGTTCAGGCTAGGAGCTAGAAGCTAATAGCTGACCTTATCCGACGCTGCCTTCCAGGCTCACGCCCAGCAGCTTCTGTGCTTCCACGGCAAATTCCATCGGCAATTCTTTGAACACATGCTTGCAGAATCCGTTCACAATCATCGAAACCGCGTCTTCAGCGCTCAACCCGCGCTGCCGCAAATAAAACATCTGATCCTCGCCGATCTTCGATGTAGACGCTTCATGCTCCATGCGGGCCGTTGAATTTCGCACTTCAATGTAAGGAAACGTGTGCGCGCCGCACTTATCGCCGATCAGCAGCGAATCGCATTGGGTATAGTTGCGAGCTCCGGTCGCCCCCTTCATGATCTTCACCTGCCCGCGGTAAGTATTCTGTCCGTGGCCAGCGGAAATCCCCTTGGAAACGACTGTGCTGCGGCTGTTTTTGCCGATGTGAATCATCTTGGTTCCGGTGTCCGCCTGCTGAAAATTGTTGGTCAGCGCCACGGAATAAAATTCTCCCACCGAGTTGTCACCCTGCAAAATACAGCTCGGATATTTCCACGTGATCGCCGATCCGGTTTCCACCTGCGTCCAGGAAATTTTCGAATTCACGCCCTGGCACTTGCCCCGTTTGGTGACAAAGTTATAAATTCCGCCTTTGCCTTCCTTGTCTCCGGGATACCAGTTCTGCACGGTCGAATACTTGATCTGTGCGTTATCCAACGCGACCAGTTCCACCACGGCAGCGTGCAACTGGTTTTGATCGCGAATCGGCGCGGTGCAGCCTTCGAGATAGCTGACATACGCGCCTTCGTCGGCGATGATCAGAGTCCGCTCAAACTGCCCAGTGTCGGCGGCGTTGATGCGGAAATACGTCGACAATTCCAGCGGACAGCGCACTCCCTTGGGCACGTAAACAAACGATCCATCCGTGAACACCGCCGCATTCAGCGCGGCAAAAAAATTGTCGGTATGAGGAACCACCGACCCCAGATATTTCTGCACGAGCTCGGGATGCTTCTGCACCGCTTCAGAAAACGAGCAGAAAATCACACCGATCTCGCTCAGCTTTTCCTTGAACGTTGTTCCCACTGAAACGCTGTCAAACACCGCATCCACGGCCACTCCTGCCAGCCGCTTCTGCTCCAGCAGCGGGATGCCAAGCTTTTCATACGTGCGCAGAATTTCCGGATCGAGATCTTCCAGTTTCTCCAGGTTCGGCTTTTGTTTCGGCGCCGAGTAATACACAATTTCCTGATAATCAATGGGCGGATACTTGATGTTGGCCCACTTGGGTTCGGCTTGTGCTTTTTCCAGAGACTCCCAATGCTTCAAAGCCTTGAGCCGCCATTGCAGCATGAACTCGGGCTCGTTCTTCTTGGCCGAGATAATGCGGACAGTCTCTTCGTCAAGACCTTTGGGGACGCGCTCTTCCTCAATATCAGTGATGAAACCCCACTTGTAATCCTGCTCCGCCAGACTGCGAATTGTTTCAAGATTGCTGCTGCTCATTGCATGCTCCCGGAGGAAATAATTTCGATGCCTGGAACCAGTTGCCCGCGCACATTTTTAATCGCCACCAGTTGCAAAGGATGAAGAAGTTCCGCCAACGTCACTTTTTCCAGCGCGCCGCGAACGACTTCGCTGACGATGCGCTGGTTGTTCTTGATCGGACACGAACGCTCTACATCGCACATACCCACCGCGTCACTGCACTCGGTTAAGGCGATTGGACCTTCGATGGCCGCGATGATGTCGGCCACCGAAATCTGCTCGGGCTTCTTGGCCAAACTGTAGCCGCCCTTGATGCCGCGATGAGAAGTTAACAGGCCGCTTTCCAACAGCTTTTTCAAAACCTTGCTGACCGTGGGCAGCGGCAGCTTCGATTCGACTGCCAAATCACGCGACGTCCGCAAACTCGCGGACCCATCGCGCGCCATATAGGTCATCAAGACCACGCCGTAATCGGTCAATTTACCCAGTCGAATCATAGGCTTAACCGGTCCATAAATAGGACTGATTCAGTATGTTTTATATTAGACTGTTTCAGTCCTCATTTGCAAGCCGTTGCGACTTTTTTTGTTCCATGCCTCGCATTTGAGCCTCGTGACCTGATGAGCGATACGGGATCCCGCCTTTCACGTTACCTGCGCGCCCCGATGTAAAGCGGGTACCTTCAACGTCTATTAAATGAAGAGGCTTTGATTAGCCGCGCGGAAATGTCGATGACTCTCCTCGCCGCGGAAGTTGACTCATGATGGGAGCTGCCAGAACCAAATCGGGCGCACTGCGCCACCAATCAGGAACTCCCGAAGCCCGCGTTGGAACCGAGCCCCGAAGATCCGCCACTGTCACCGAGATCACAAACATCAATGCCAAAACCATTGCCAGCCTGCGCAACTCGGCTGCCGGCTGCAAAGCCTGCGATCTTTGGAAAAACGCTACGCAAACAGTCTTCGGAGAAGGACTTTCATCCGCCCGGATCATGCTCGTCGGCGAACAACCGGGCGATCAGGAAGACCGCACTGGGCACCCTTTTGTGGGTCCGGCGGGCAAACTGCTGGACACGCTTTAGCCGAGGCGGGCATTGATCGAGCCGAAGTTTACGTCACCAACGTGGTGAAGCATTTCAAATGGGAGCCGGCGGAACGGGGAAGGCGGCGCATTCACAAAAAGCCTCGCGTTTCGGAAATTGAAGCCTGCCGTCCCTGGCTCGATGCGGAAATCCGCGTGGTCAATCCCACCGTGCTGGTGTGCCTGGGCGCCAGCGCCGCGCAATCGCTGTTGGGAAGAAGTTTCAGCGTGACCCGCCAGCGCGGACAACTCGTGGAGTCATCTCTGGCACATTATGTCGTTGCCACTGTGCACCCGTCGTCGATTCTGCGCTCACAGGATGATGAATCGCGACATGAGCAAATGCAAGCCTTCGTAAATGACCTCAAGAAAATAGTTCCACTGGCGCGGCCAAAAGCCGCCGCCTGATACAAAAAAGAAATCAGCAACAGAAGAAGAAATCAACAAAAGATGGAGGAGTAATGAACCGGCAAACCGAATCCAGCAACAGTGAATCTCGCAGGAAAAGAAGAATTCGTTACGCGGTCGTGGGCATTGGCCATTTAGCGCAGGTAGCCGTGCTGCCGGGTTTTGCCACTGCAAAGAATTGCGAGCTGGTAACCCTGGTTTCAGAAGACCCGGAGAAACGCGAGAAGCTGGGCGAGAAATACGGGATCAAACAGAACTTATTCCTATGAAGAATACGACCAGGCGCTTTCTACTGTAGATGCTGTCTATCTTACGGTTCCCAACCATCTGCACCGGGAATATGCGGTGCGAGCGTTGGACAAAGGCATTCATGTGCTCTGCGAAAAGCCCATGGCCGTGACTGAAAAAGAATGTGAAGAGATGATTGAAGCCGGCGAGCGCGGCGGGGCCAAGCTGATGATCGCTTATCGTCTCCACTTCGAGCAGGGAAATCTGGACGCGATCAAGATCGGCGAGAGTGGAAGACTGGGGGACCTGCGCATCTTCACCTCGGAATTCGCACAGCAAGTCGCCGAAGACAACATTCGCATCACCGAGCCGGAAAGCCGCGGTGGAGGCCCGATCTATGACATGGGCGTTTACTGCATCAACGCCGCCCGTTATCTTTTTCGCGACGAGCCAACAGAAGTCTTCGCTGCGAGCGCAAATAACGGCGACCCGCGGTTCGAAAAAACCAGCGAAATGGCATCGGTAGTAATGCGCTTCCCACAAGAGCGCCTGGCATCGTTCACATGCAGCTTCGGAGCCGTAGATATCAGCCGTTACACCCTGATCGGCACCAAGGGCCGGCTCACTTATGAGCCGGCGTACGACTACTCTATGGCGTTGAAACGCCAACTCACGATCGATGAAAAGACTACGAAGAAAACCTTTCCCAAGCGCGATCAATTTGCTGCGGAGCTGACGTATTTCTCAGACTGCATTCTGCACGATAAAGAACCGGAGTCTTCTGGATTGGAGGGCCTGGCCGATGTGAGAATCGTGCAAGCCATTCTGGAATCGGCGCGAACCCAGCGGCCGGTAGAGATTGCGCCGATGCCCAAGAAAGAAAAAGTTTCGCCGGCACAAGAAATTCACAAACCGGCTCACGGCAAGCCGGAAGTCGTGAACGCGGAGTCGCCATCGGGGGAAGCCGCGTAGACCAAGAGGTCAGAGCTAACTTTTGCCCACAAGCTCACGCTGCTGGCTGGGCTCGTATTCGACAATGTAGCCTGCGACGGCGCTCGCCGCCACAGTCAGCGGCGAAGCCAGATACATTTGTCCCGGCCCGCTGCGTCCGGGAAAATTTCGATTCTGCGCGCTGATCACTACCTGATCGGGCCGTGTCGAAACTCCCGGTCCGGCATTGATGCAGGCTCCGCAACTCGGCTCGATCACTTGCGCTCCCGCCTTCTGAAACACATCCAGATACCCGCGCCGCAGGCAATAATCGCGCGTCTCCTGCGATCCAAACTGAATATAGAACTTTGTCGACTCCGCAACTCGCTTGCCCTGCCTCAGCGCATCCGCGAGCACTGCCGCGTACATGTCCATATCTTCGTTCTTGCCCGCGGTGCAGGTGCCGCCGTAGGCAATCTCGACTGGAACCGGCGTGTGCAAATCGCGAATATATTTTCCGTTCCCCGGGTCGCCGGGAGTTGCCACCATGGGATGAATCTCTCCCGCGTCCAGTTCGATTACATGTGCATACTGCGCGCCGGGATCGCTGTACAAGCCTTTGACCAGGGCCTCGGCCTTCGCGCGATCCGTCTTGCGCCGCTCCACCAGAAAGTCGACCGCTTTTTTGTCTGGCGCGACAATCCCGGTGAAGCCACCAATTTCCGCCGCCATGTTGGTCATGGTCGCGCGCTCATCCACGCTTAGCTCTTCAATTGCCTCACCCGAATATTCCATGACTTTCGCCAGCGCCTTGCCGCTGCGTACGTAATCGAGGCTCAAGATTTTCAGAATAAAATCCTTGGCCGTAACATTCGGCAGCCGCTTGCCGCGGATTACAATCTTCACCGACTCCGGCACTTTCACCCGCACATCTTTGGTAATCCAGGAATTAAAAACATCGGTCGTGCCAATGCCAAAGGCTACGCAACCGATAGCGCCTACGTGCGGAGTGTGTGAATCCGAGCCAATGTTCAACTGCCCCGGCAGCGCATAACTTTCCAGCACAATCGAATGGCAAATTCCTTCCGATCCCTTACGGTCTTTCAATTCCCCGTGCAGCTTAATTCCCTGCTTGGCCGCGAAGTCTTGTTGCTTGATCTTGAGTTGCGTCGCCAGATCGAGCAGCCCCAACTTCTTCTTCTCTTCCGAGATCACTTCATCGAGAAATGTCAAGTGATCGCGAAAAAAGATAATGCTGGAAGCATCGTTGACCTTCGCATCCTTGCCCACATAGCGCTCAAAGAAAATCGCCGCCATAGGAGTGACGTATTCATGGCTGAAGCGCAAATCGGCGCGCGCAAAACCGGTATCGCCCGGTTTCACTGCCGCAACGCCGGGCTCGCCTTTTTCGTTGAGCATGTGCCGGGCAAAGATTTTCTCAGCCACAGTCTGTGTAGCGCGGGGGCCCTCGCACGCAGTCTCGATCGCCGGCAAGAAAACCTTTCCCTGCATCCGCGCAACATTGAACGGGAACAGGCCTCCATACTCAATCACCTGCCGGGTAATCTCATCCTCGCCCGCAGTGAACTCGCTCAACGCAATGTCTTCGCTGCCGCGAATTTTATCGATCAAAGAAAAATTCGTAGACGTGAGCAGCCCCAGATTCTGGCAATTCTGCTTGTAGATGCGCTCGATGTTCTCCGCAATCACTACCTGAATCCCGGCGCACATCTCGGCATAAGGAGACTGTTCGCGGCTCGAACCCTTTCCTCGCCGTTTGCCGCTGACCGCGCACACAAAACCGCCGCGCTTCACGTCGCCGCGCCCAATCGGGGTTACGCTGCCGCACTTCAATCCCAGGTATGGAATCTCACCCAGGGTCTCATCGAAATAAAAGCAATAATGCGCCGGCGTGATTTCGTCGGTGGAAATATCGTCGCGCAGCTTGGGATTGTTCGCCGGGTTCTTCGTATCCCACGGCAGGTCTTCGCCGGCCAGTTGCCGCTTGATGAGGTCCGGGTCTTCGGTCAAAAAAAGAATGCGGCCTTCGAGCCGCACATGGTCAGGACGTTTTTCGATTTTTCGTTCTAAAAGGGATGTGATCACAGAAACCTGCGCGGAGAGTAATTTTAGGGTCGGCCGGAAATTATCTAGGCTGTTCCCTACCCAATTGTAGCGCGTGCGCAGAGCCGGAGTCGCCGATATCCTCTGTGAACCCCCGTGTCCTTTGTGTTTAGGGTGTTAGAGTCCCCAACACAGAGCACAGGGGGAACTATCTCTTGAATTCGCTCAACTCCGGCAGCGGTTCCAGGCCGTGGCCCGAAAAGATCGCTCCGAACTCCGCGATTAGCGCCTCGTGCACCAATCCATTGGACGCCAGCGTTTCACGGCTGTCGATCTGGAACACCGAACCGTCGAACCGTGTAACTTGGCCGCCGGCTTCTTCCACAATCAGCGCAGCCGCCGCCGTATCCCACGGATTGAGATTGAACTCCCAGAATCCGTCGAAGCGCCCGCAAGCCACGTTGCATAGGTCCAGCGCCGCCGAACCCGCACGTCGCACTCCGTGGGTCTTCAAGGTGATCTGGTGATAAAAATAAATGTTCGGATTCTTGTGCCGCTTGTGGCTGGGAAATCCCGTGGCCAGAAGACATTCGCTGAGTTTCGCGATCTGTGAAACGCGAATGGGTTCGCCGTTCAGATGCGCGCCTTTTCCCTGCTCCGCCGAAAATAATTCGTCGCGCGTGGGATCGTACACTACCCCGGCGATCCGCCTGGCGCTCTCACCCGGCACGCTGTGCTCCAGCGCAATCGAAACGCAAAAAACCGGGAAGCCGTGGGCGAAATTCGTCGTCCCATCCAGCGGGTCCACGTACCAGCGATACTCGCTGCCCTGGTCATTCAACCCCTGCTCTTCGCCCAATACATCGTGCCCCGGCCAGCGCGCGCTGATGCGCTCGCGAATCAGCTTCTCCGAGGCGCGATCGGCCGCGGTCACCAGGTCCGCCTCACCCTTGTACTCGATCTTGATGTGCCGCTGGAAATATGTCATCAGCAGCGCGCCGGCCTCGCGCGCTATCTCGCACATCGCAGGAAGAAAATGTTCTGGATTGGAAGACATGAAAGGATTGAGTAATTTTCTAATTGAGTAATTGAGTAATTGAGTGATTGAGTGATTGAGTAATTGCATTCGCTTTCAAATTACCCGATTACTCAATTTCCCAATTTCTCAATGTGCCTGTTTTTTGCCGCCGCTGTCTTCGGCAATGTACATAATTTCGTGCTTGAAGATAAAAAGATTCGGAGCGCCTTCCCGCGTCAGCCGGATCATCCTCCGGTCGTAATATTCAACCCAGCCCCGGACTACCTGCCCGTCCATTAATTTCACGTTGACCGGCTTCTGCTTCTCGCCCAGAGCCTTTAAAAAGCCAGCCTCCTCGAACGTATCTTCCGGAGGCGGAGTGCGCCCGCGCTTGCCCGAATTACCACCACCTGGAGGGTTAAATACCATACTCAGAATTGTACACAAATTCGCCGGGCATCCCTGCGCCCTTCGAAGCCTAATTGCCCCGGAATCCGAAGTTCGCTTTCGGAACTGAGCCAATTCAAACCGCGATTGGCCCACAAAATAAAGAACGCCGGCAAATCGTTTTCGGGGTAAAATGGCGCGCAATTTCTGTCTCAGGGGGCTGCATCGTGAACAGAATTGCTGCTGCAGTACTGCTACTCTCCGCTCTCAGCTTATCGACGCAAGCCAGCTCGCAGGCGGGTCATCCGCCGGGCGCTCCTGCGTTGAACGGATCGCATGAATTGATCGTCAGCGATCGCGAAATGCCAGCTTTCCCCAGACGCATCGACCCGGCACGATTGCAAAAAGAGGCAGACGATCTGGCCAGCGCGGCCGGCTCGATCCCTGCCGACATCAAGAATGCAACCAAGGGCCTTTTGCCCAAGGACATAATCCGGAAACTGAAACAGATCGAGAAACTATCGAAGCAATTGAGGAACGACTTGAACCCGTAAAGCTCAACTTAAAAGTTCAGCTTCAACGAGAACTCCATCACCCGCGGCGAGCCCAGCCCAAACACGCCCGAGCCCAGGCCCAGGCGATTGCTGCTGGGCTGCTCGCCTGACGTGCCATTCAACGTTCCCGGAATGTAGTTGGGCACTCCATTCGCAGGCAAAGCAGTCAGCGCCCCGCTCAACGGGTTTGCCGGTCCGTCAAAGTTCGCGAAATTCAGCACATTGAAAAACGACACGCCGGGCTCCAGCTCAACTCTTTCCCTGATCTTGTAAACCCAGCTTAAGCTGGTGTCGAAGTCGCGCAGCCAACCCATGCCTGCCTCATCATAGGGAGCTTGCTGAATGGTTTCCTGCACTCCGCCTAAAGCCTGCAATTCCTGCGGACTAAACAATCCGTTGTTGATCAGCACCTGCCCGGCGGGCGTAGGCTGTTGCGCGTAAGTGTGGTTGTATCGCGTGATAAACGTGTTGATGTTGCTGCCGCTGACTCCGTGGCCGAAGGAGCCGATGTTGGTACCCGGAAGCACATCTCCAATGGATCCATTGGAGGCAAAGCTGCCGTCGCCGGTGCCATCGCCCGTGACGTCGGTTACGAAGATGCCGCCCGCATTTCCTGTCGGGCTCAGAGTCAGCGTAACCGGCAGCGGGCTGTAGAAGTGGCCGATCGCACCCAGGCGGAAATGATATGGCAAATCCATGGTTCCACCAAACGAAATCTGGTGCTTGCGGTCCAATCCATTCGGTCCCAGGAAATGCTGCGGATTGTTGAAATCGGTGGCAATCGTGATGAAGTCGTTGTCGGTCGCCGAGGCCACGTAGCGCTCCAACTGATATGACGCTACCAGGTCAAAGTTTCTGATGAAGCGGAAGGGATGGTCCAGGTGCTGCTTCACCGACGCCTGCACCGCGGTATTCCTCGCGTAACCAATCGGGAACAGCATCTGGTTCGCGCCCAGGTTCTGGTTGATGCCGGGAAAAGCCGCAGTGGGGCACGGGAATCCGCCGCAGAGCGAGTAGCCGGAATCGAGCCCGTTGGAGGCAAAATCAGAGATGGTCGCGCCGCCTCCAGAGGGATGAAGACCGGGGCAGGAGCTGATTGCCGCCTGAACGCTGGTGACGCCGCATGCGCTTAAGGTGGTGGCAAGTGCCGCCTGTGCGTTTGCCAGATTAAAGAAGCGCGCATCGCCCACGTGGTTCGTGTCGACGGCAATCAACGTGTGGGTTTCGATGTTGCGCAAATAATCCATGGTTAAAACCATCCCCGGCCGCAACTCGTGCTGTAAGCCAATGTTCATTTGCAGCGAGCGCGGGCTCACGTAATTCGGCGCCAGCAGATCGGTGCCCGTAGAGTCCAGCCCGTCCGCCAATGTTGATCCGATAAACGACGGATTGCTCGCCGGCCCCGCAGCCAGCGTAGCCGCCTGATACTGCGCCTGCAACGCGGATATCTGGCTGGCTACACTGCCAATCGGCTGCCCGCAAAACTGACGGGGTGACAGTTGCGCCGGTCGGTAAAGTCAATGGTACCGAGCTGCCATTGGAGCAGACCGTCGTGTCCGCCAGGAACAACCCCTTTTGCAGCCGCGCCGGCCGGTCGAACTCGATGTTGTTCCAGATCGAGTTCTCATAAAAGAGTCCAGCACCCGCGCGGAATACGGTCTTGCCTTTGCCCGAAGGATCCCAGGCCAATCCAACCTGCGGAGCAAAGTTCAGATTGGGCTGATGTACGCGATTGCCCAGGCCCGAGTAATACTGATTGTCGAATCCGATACAGAGACGCAATCGACCCCAGGTCGCTGTCCGTGCGCCCTGAATCCCGCACGTAACGCAAACCGTAAGTGATGGTGAGCGTCGGTCTCGCCCTCCAGGCGTCTCCCACATAAAGCGAAAGCCGGTTATCGGGTCCACTGCCGCCCGCGGGAAAACCAAATGCCGGGATCTCGGAATCGTAACCCTGCCCATTGCCCAGTGAGACGCTGTTTGCCGGATAATTCAATGGATTGGCCGCACCGCCCGGCAACCCCAGGCACACCGTACCGCAATCTCCAACTCCCGCCCCCACGGCCGGCGCCAGCGCCAGGAAGCTGGCAAAACCGCCGCCAAAAATATGGTTCAGTCCGCCCCCATAGCGAAGAACGTGCGCCCCTAGCGCTATGCTGCCGTCATACTTGAACTGGTGGTCCGATTGAAAGGTTTGCTGCGGCGCCAGAAAACTCGGCCCGGAGCAAAATTCGTCGGCCCCCGCGGTCAGGCAATCCGGATCGCCGCCAATGGCCAATTCGATGCTGGGAAGCGGATTGTAAATGCTGGTTCCAGCGGTCGCATCGACGATTCCATTGCGGAATTTTGTATAGCCGAAGCGGAAGCTGTGGGTAAATCCTCCGGTGTTGAAATCCAGTCCCAAGGCGTGTACCGGCGTGTGATTCACACTGGCAAAAGGCTGAAAACTATTGGGGACAAAGGCCAGCACGCTGCGGTTCTGATCGTAGGAAAAGCGGTAGAAAAATTTGTAGCGATCGTTGATCTGCCAGTCGAGGCGTCCAATGCCCTCCACCTCGCGGAACGGCGAGTCATAGTTGCCGGTTAGGCTGGAAAACGGCGGACCCGGCAGCACCGGATTCAGCAGGTCCTGCTTGGTGCGCTCGCTATCCAGAAAGAAAAATAACTTGTCTCGGATGATCGGGCCCGCCAACGTTGCCGCCATATTGATTGCGCTGGAAATAATTGTCGGTGCCGCCCGGCAAGTTCGCGTCGAGACTCTGATCGCGGAAGGCATAGTAGCCTTCGCCATGATAATTATTCGTTCCAGACTTGGTGGTCACGTTGACCGATCCTGAAGACGTCAGCTCGGTCGAAAGATCCAGCGACGACTGCTGGATTTGAAATTCCTGAATCGCGCTGGCCGGCACATTTTGCGTGGTCGTGCCCACCGTCTCGTCGCTGATATCCAACCCGTCCACTTCAATGCGAGCGGTGCGCCCAAAGCGTCCGCCGAACGAAATCGAAGAAAAGCCATTCTTGGTGGGATCGAAATTTCCGCCATCCTGAATCTGCACTCCCGGCTCCAGTTGCGCCAGGTCAAGAAAATTGCGGCCATTAATGGGCAGGTTTTCGATCTGCTGCGCGGTTAGAACTCCTTGTACGGTCGCCTGCTGCGTGTTCACCGCAATTTCGGTTCCCTGCACCTCAACCACTTGTGCGGCCTGCCCCACTTGCAATTTCGCATTGCCCGCCGCCGTCACGCCCACTTGCACCGTGATCGTAGTTTCAAAGGTCTTGAAGCCTTGAGCTTCGACCCGCAAAGTGTAATTGCCCGGAGTCAGCGCGCCTGAGGTGTAAGCTCCCGCCGAGGTGGTCGTAGTCGTGATCACTCTCCCCGTCGCCTTGTTGCTGATCGAAACCTTGGCCCCGCTCACCACCGCGCCGCTCGGATCCGTGACCAGGCCTTGAATACTTCCCGTGGAAATCGTGGTCTGCGCCATCAACGCGAACGGCAGACAACCAACCAGAAGACATAACAGCGAGACAGTAGAAAGATAATTACGAAAACTACGAGACCGGAAACTGCTGGAAAATGACGCGCGGTACGAAAACCTGCGGCGAACGACGCCGCTGACTGGCAACATAGGGCACATTCCTTTCAGCACGTTTGTCCCACCTCTTACTGAAGTTGCAAAATCGCTGGTCGAAAGCCCGCCCGGGCATCGCTGCTTGCAGGCCGACACTGGCTTGGACTCCTAATACCTAGCTTGGTGAGTACCCGGAATTATACAGCGCAACCTGTTTTACACCGGCGAACGCAACCGTAATGTTTGTCACTCCAAGTCGTTGCACAAAGCGCAGAGCGAGGAATCTGCTTCTCTGCCGGCAGCGAGGAACAACAGACCGCTTCTCATTCGGCGACCCGCTAAAAATCTGATTTCACCGTGTAGTAGCCCGCGCGGTGCCGCACCTGGTACTCCGCCGCCTCGGGCACTCCGGTCACGCTCACCTGGATTCTGCGGAAGTCGGAAAAGGACGAACGCTGCGCGGGATAGTATGCCAACAAATACTGTGTGCGCAGTTCGTCGCTGATTTTTTGGAAAGCTGCATCCAGTTGCGATACCGAGGTCGCGTAATAGTACTTGCCTCCGGTATCTTCGGAGAGTTGAATCAGCGCATGTTCGCCTCCGGTTTCGCGACCGGCGCTATTCTCGATCGGCACGACAATAATGCTGTAAACGATCGCCTCGGCTTCTTCGGCCGCGCGCGCCGCCTCCTTGTAATCGGTTTTGCTGATGGTGTCGCCGCCGTCCGTGATCAGCACAATCACCTTGCGCCCCTGCCGCCGGTCCAGCGCCCGCGAAACCAGATAAATGGCATCGTAGAGCGCGGTGGCCGCGCCCATCCGAATGTGATCGATCCCTTCATCGATCCGCTTGACATCGGGCGTGAACGACGTGGCTTGCTGCACCACTTCGCTGAAGGCGTAGACAGACAACGCATCGACCGGCCGCATGATCGCATGCACAAACCGCTTTGCCGCGGCTTGTTCCAGTGGCAGATCATGCCGCGTGCTCAGGCTGGTATCAACGGTCAGCGCGATCGAGAGCGGCATCGCAGACTCTTTGTCGAAGACCGCGATCTTCTGCACCTGCCCATCTTCGCGCAGCGAGAAATTGTCTTTGGTCAGGCCGGCCACGGGCGCACCGTTCTGGTCAGTCACGGTCACAAAAACATTGACCAGCTTCACGTCGACTTTCAGGGTAGTCGAAGGCTGACGGTTGGTCTGTGGCTGTTGCGCCAAGGCCAGCGAACCTGCATATGCAATGAAGATTGAACCCAGAAGCAAAAGCTTCGCAACTCGCAGGCTCAAACTGACAAGTTCTCTCATTGAGTGATGGGATTATACCTTCGAGTCAGCGCCTCGCCCCAAGCCGCAACGCCCTAGCAGTGCGTCAATCCGTTCCCAGGCAGTGGTTCGGTTTAGCCCCTCGTGACCAGCCGTCATCCCGAAGCCCCGCGTTTTCACCAGCGGGGCGAGGGATCTCGCGAGGATCAAGTTAATGGATGCCGCAGCTAAGCCCCTCTTTGCGATCTTTGCGCCCTCGGCGATTAATCTGCAACTAATAAGACCGGCTCGGCCGCCCCAATTACGCAACGCACTCGACCGTTCACTTAGATGCTTACCCCGCTGTGGGGCTGCCCGGCGGTCAAGAATTTGGCCGCTGCAGCTCGGCCGGAAAAGGCTCGCCACCGGCCCACACGGCTCCATCTTCGAAATGCTCTTTCTTCCAGATGGGAACTTTCTGCTTGAGCGTGTCGATCAGCCAGCGGCAGGCTTCAAAGGCTGCGGCCCGGTGCGCCGATACAACCGCAATCAGCACGCTGGTCTCTCCAATCTCCAACCGCCCCAGCCGGTGCACCAGCGCTACGTCGCGCACCTGAAATTTTTTCAGCGCCTGCTCCGCCAGAGATTCCATCTCCCGCAGCGCCATTTCTTCATAAGCTTCGTAGTCCAGATAAAGCGTCCTGCGCCCCCGCGTCTGGTTGCGCACCACCCCCTCGAAGACCACAGCTGCGCCGTCGTCCCCGCGCTTGAGCGTGGCGAGAACCTGCGCCGAATCGATCGGCTGCCGCACGATCCTCGCGTAGCGGCCAGCGCTCGCGCCTCCACTCACCGGCGGCAACAATGCCACCTCATCGCCGTCGCGCAAGTCAGTCCCCGCCCCGGCATACTCCTGATTCACCGCTACGGCTATTGCCGGCAGTGATTCCTTAAGACTTGAGAATTTTGAGGTGTATTGCGTCAAGAGATCGGCGACCGAAGCGCCTTCCGGCAAATCAACAGAATCGCTGGCCTTGCCAACAAGATCCTTCAGCATTCCGAAGAAAAGCACCCGCACGCGCATAAGGATCAGTTTCCCGAAAATGGGTCGTACCCGTTAGTTTAGCGTGAAGCCGGTTGCGCCGCCTGTGTCTCGCTCGCCCTTGCCCCGAACATTTAGGCCAACAAAAATGCCAGTCCCTAAAGACTGGCATCTGAGAACTGACAACTGCTTAGGCCTGCGTCAGCGCCCTGTCCTGCAACGGTACGCTTTACTGAAGTGTCGACCTAGAAGGAATCTTCGCCGCCGCACCATTGCCGCATCGGCAACGAGAACCCCAGCGCCACCGGTGGAACTGCTAAGAAGCTGATCAGCCAGTTGCCTCAGAATTTGGTGAAGTGGACGCGGCCACCGCACGCCGTGGATAAAACAGCATTTCTCGAAACAGGTACTCGCATCCTGGCGCTTCGCCGGAGTTAAGGAATAACCTTGAAAATCGTGCCGCAACCCTGACCACCATTGACTGAGCAGACAACGTCACCGCCAATATTCGTCGTGCCGTAAAGGGAGCCACCCATTAAGAGCACACTGCCTTGCGGATTGCGACCGTCACTCCCGCCCTGGAAGTAATAGAGCACAGTTCGGGTCCAACTTCCACTCTGCCCGGCCGACGGTGTGAGTTGGAAAACGCTACCCCAGTGACCATTGCCGCCGAGAGCCGTCGTGCCGTAGAGATTGCCGTTTCCATCGAAAATCAATCCGCCCTCGGGCGCTCGGCCATCGCGTCCCGCTGGGAACGTGGCGATCTGATCTTCGCGCCAGACTCCACCTTGCGTGGATGGAGGCGACAACTCGAACGCCGTCCCGCATCCGCCTTGTCCTCCGGTGAGGCACCTTCCTCCGCCGCCATACATCGTCGTCCCATAAACATTTCCCGCCGCGTCCAGGATCACGCCGGCCATGATCGTGCCGCCGTCGCTGCCGCGCTGGAAAGAGTGCAGCACCTTCACCGTCCAGTTTCCTGAACTCGCAGGGGGGTTCGCTCGGAACACAGTGCCGCCGCTGGGACCGAGACCTCCGATGTATGTGGTGCCGTAAAGATTTCCTTTCTTGTCGAATGCCAGCCCGGCAAACGGAAGCTCTCCGTTGGCACCGTTGAAGCTGTAGAGAACCGTTTCCGCCCACATCCCGCCGGACACAGTCGGCGGCGCCAGCCGAAAGATAGTCCCGCAGCCGCCGTTTCCCGAACAGTTCACACTGCCTCCGCCGACAGTGGTGGTGCCATAGAGGTTCCCGGAATGATCGAAAACCAAATTCCCTTGCGGTCCTGAGCCATCATTTCCGCCCTGGAAGCTGTAGAGCAGAGTTTCGGTCCATGAACCGCCTTGCGACGTAGGCGGCGTCAATTGGAACACCGCGCCGCAGCCGAAAGCACTGCACTGGCTGTCTCCGCCGTAGCCAGTCGTTCCATAAAGATTTCCCTTGCTGTCCATGACCAGTCCGGCAAAGGGCTCCGCGCCGTCGCTGCCGCCCTGAAAACTGTAGAGGACGCTCTCCGTCCAGACGCCGCTGGGATTCCGAGAGAGCTTGAAAACAGTTCCACACCCCGCCGGTTTCCCGGCAAACACAACGCAGAGCGCGCTCCCGCCTCCGTAGGTTGTCGTGCCGTAGAGATTGCCCGCGCTGTCTGCAATCAAACTCGCCTGAGGATTGGCGCCGTCGCTGCCGCCCTGAAAGCGATAGAGCACACTCTCGGTCTGGGCTCCGGCCTCAGAGACCAGGCTTGTGCCCATGAGAAGAAACGCGGCAAGAGTAAGAACCATTCTTAGTAACGCTCGGCGGGAAAAAGGTTTCATGAGGGAATCCGGAATACACTGTGGAATTTCGTAACGTAGAGCGAGATTAGAATCAGTCGATTGCGATACAGAAATCCAAAAGCCTCTTCAGGGGAGAGCCCAACACTCTAGGTGAAGCGCGGAGCGCTGTCAACCACGAATCTTTTCGAAAAAAAATGCCAGCCCCGAAGGCTGGCATTCAAAAACTGAGACCTAACCACTAGCCACTGAACACTGGCCACTGCCCCCCTACGCTTGCGTAAGCACCGTATCCTGCAACGGCACGCTTTGCTTGATGGTCGGCGTCGAGAGAAGCTTTGCCGCCACACCATCGGCCACATCGGGCAGAGAGAATCGCAGCGCCTCGCTGATGGTTTTCACGTAGTGGACCTCAAGCCCGTCGAGCTGTTCAGGCGAGAGATCTTCCTCTACGTTCATTTTATTTTCCGCCGGCAAAATCACGTCTCTCACTCCGGCGCGCTTGGCGGCCAGCACTTTTTCTTTAATGCCGCCCACCGGGAGCACATTGCCGCTAAGCGTGATTTCTCCCGTCATCGCGGTCAGCGGACGAATGTGCCGCCCCGATAGCAGCGAAACCAACGTAGTCGCCATGGTCACGCCCGCTGAAGGACCGTCCTTCGGAATCGCTCCCGCCGGCACGTGCATGTGGATGTCGTGGTCGGCAAAGAAATCTTCCTGCAAGCCGAGTTTCGCCGCATTCGATCGCACCCAGGTCAGCGCCGCCTGCATCGATTCCTGCATCACCTGGCCAATCTGGCCGGTCATGGTGAACCCGCCTTTGCCCTTCATCGCGTTGGCTTCGACGAACAGCACGTCGCCGCCAGCCGGAGTCCACGCCAATCCCACCGCAACTCCCGGACGCTCCGTGCGCTCTTCAATTTCGCCTTCCACGCGCACCTTGATGCCGCCCAGAAATTCCTGAATGATTTCCTTGCTCAGAACCAGCTTTTCGTTCTTGCCTTCGGCCAGCCGCCGTGCCTGCTTGCGGCAGATGGTGCCAATCGTGCGTTCCAAACTGCGCACGCCCGCTTCGCGCGTGTAGTGGCGAATCACGTAGCGCACGGCTTCTTCCGGAAATTCAATCTGCTCCGGAGTTACGCCGTTCTCTTCGCACTGCCGCGGAATCAAATAGCGGAACGCAATGTGAACTTTCTCTTCTTCGGTATAGCCCTGAAGTTCGATGATCTCCATGCGGTCGCGCAACGGCTCGGCAATCGGGTCGAGCATGTTCGCAGTCGTAATGAAGAGCACCTTCGACAAGTCAAACGTCACATCGAGATAGTTGTCGCGGAAGTTTGCGTTCTGCTCCGGATCGAGCGCTTCGAGCAACGCCGATCCCGGATCGCCGCGGAAATCTCTTCCAACTTTGTCGATCTCGTCCAACATGAAAACAGGATCCTTGGTCTCCGCTCGGCGGATGCCCTGAATAATCTGTCCCGGCAGCGCGCCAATGTAAGTTCGCCGGTGTCCGCGAATCTCCGCCTCATCATGCACGCCGCCCAGAGACAGCCGCACGAACTTACGTCCCAGAGCGCGCGCAATCGATTTGCCCAGCGAAGTTTTTCCCACGCCCGGAGGTCCGACAAAGCAAAGAATCGGACCTTTCATATTCGGCTTCAACCGCCGCACCGAAAGATAATCGAGAATGCGGTCTTTCACTTTTTCCAGATCGTAGTGATCCGCATCGAGAATCTCTTTGGCTTTGGGAATTTCAATTTCCTGCCCTGAAGTCTTGGCCCACGGCAACACCGCCAGCCACTCCACGTAGTTGCGCGTCAGCGAATAATCCGCGGCCATCGGCGACATGCGCGAAAGCCGTCCCAGTTCCTTCAGCGCTTCTTTCTTCACGTCGTCGGGCATGCCCGCATCGTCGATTTTCTTTTTCAGATCTTCAACGTCGCGCTGGCCTTCATCCTGTTCGCCCAGTTCTTTCTGGATGGCCTTCATCTGCTCGCGCAGGTAATACTCGCGCTGCGTTTGCTGGACGCGGTCCTGCACTTCGCTTTGAATTTTGTTGCGTAGTTGCTGAACTTCCAATTCCTTCGCCAGGTGCTGATTGATTTTTTCCAGCCGCACCCGCACGTCGGTGGTTTCAAGCGTGTCCTGCTTGTCAGGCGTAGACAGCGACGGCAGCGACGACGCGATGAAATCCACCAGCCGTCCCGGCTCGTCAATATTCATCGCCACCGTCGAAAGCTCATCCGACAGAGTCGGCGATCCCGCCACAATCTGCTGGAACAGCGTAAGCACGTTGCGCTGCAGCGCTTCAATCTCCGAAGTCGGCGCCAGCAATGGCGCTTCCGGCACGGTCGAAACCCGCGCCCGCATGAACGGCGTCAACTGGGTAAATTCGCCCAACTTCACCCTCTCCAGGCCTTCGGCAAAAACAAACAGGCTCTGGTTGGGCATCTTGACGACCTTATGCACCACGGCCGAGGTGCCCACCTGATAAAGATCGCTGGGCTGCGGCGAATCTACCCGCGCCTCGCGCTGGGCGACCACAATAATGGTCTTATCCTCGCCCAGAGAATTAATTAGTTGCACTGAACTTTCACGCCCCACGGTTAGCGGCAAAACCGCGTGTGGGAATAGAACCGTATCTCGCACCGGGAGCACCGGAATGGCTCGTTGATCTTGTGTTTCCTTAGGTTTAGGAGCCGGTTGCTGACTCATTATGTCTCCTTGAGTGTATCTCGCTCAACGTTTAGATGATACACCTCGCGGAAAAGGTGCAGGGACGCTCCACGAGATTGCTCCGACTGTTGGATTCTATCGACCACGATCCCGGTTGGCATCATGCCCAAGGTGCAGAGGCTAACGCGGAAGCGGCCGCCTGGCAAGAACTCAGTAGATACCCGAACCAGGCCCGCCCTGTTTATGTGGAAAGCCGCCCTCAGCTGTCCGGTCGAGCGAAGCTCGACCGCGCGTCTGGCCCTCCTGCATCGTTTCCGGTTGGAGATTGGACCGGCCTCGCCTACAATTGCACCATGCAGATCTCTCTGGAACCCGACCTGGAGGCGCGACTGAACCGAATTGCTTCCGAAGCGGGCAAGCCGGCGACTCAAGTCGTGGAGGAGTTAGTCTCAAACTACATTGACCACGACTGCTGGTTTAAGCAGGAAGTGAGCAAAGGTCTGCTTTCCCTCGACGCTGGCAGGTTCCTCTCGCACGATGACGTGCGCCGCAAGATAGATCGCATCCTCGCCTCCTGATGATCGTGCGCTGGTCGCCAGAAGCGGCGGCGGACTTCGCCGCGATCGTCGAATATATTCGCCAAGACAATCCCTCCGCCGCGCAGCGAGTCGCGCAGACCATATACGATGGCCTGGAGTCGCTGGCGTCGTTTCCAAATAAAGGCCGCCCCGATAGAAGAAAAGGCACTCGCGAGCTCGTATTCGCGCCTCTTCCATTCGTCGCCGTTTATCGGGTGAAGGACGAAGCAGTCGAGATTGCGAGGGTACTGCACGCTTCGCAGCGCTGGCCGTGAACCCGACCGCCCTACGAGAATCGCTATCCTGACCTTCTGCTCCGCACTTGGCGTCGAGCGGCCCTCGTAGTACCTTATCGCCGGGAGGTCCACATGCTTTGGCTCTACGAATCTTTCTTTCCCGTGGTCTGGATCGCCTTCCTGGTCTACTGGCAAATCAAAGCCGGCAATACCAAAACCACTCAGCGTCTCGAGCCGGCAGCCTCGCGCATCTTCCGCGTCCTCATTTTCCTGATCGCAATCGTTTTATTCTCCGTACCTCGCATCCCGCTGCCCTGGCTTTACATCCAGCTCTGGCCGCAGGGTTTTTGGCCATTCTGGCTGGGAGCCGCTATCACCGTCGCCGGCCTTCTCTTTGCCGTCTGGGCGCGCGAGCACCTCGGCCGCAACTGGAGCCGCTCCGTCGCCATCAAGCAGGGCCACGAGCTGATCACCACCGGCCCCTATTCCGTGGTTCGTCACCCCATCTACACCGGCATTCTGACCGGGTTTCTCGGCATGGCGATAGCAATCTCCCAGGTGCGCGGGTTCATCGCTTTCGTTCTCGTCTTCCTCGCCTTATGGATGAAGTTCCGCATGGAGGAGCAGTTTATGCGCTCCCAGTTCGGGGAGACCTATGCTACCTATGCCCAAAAGACCGCCGCCCTCGTGCCCTACCTCCTCTAATCGCCAGCCCCGCGAAACGCACTGCGCTGAGGCGAACATGCAAATGAGGTGAACGTCACGTCAGTTCATCTTTTTTCGAACCGGTGGCCCATGCCTTTGATCTCGCTGGTATCAGCAACAAAATGGCTGCCCCGTCCTTCGCGTTTTTTGCGAAGGGCGGGTACCGGAATGTCAGCGCCGAGTGGGTTTGATCCGTGTCCACAACGAATCAAATAGCACACGCAACATCGCCGCCCATCCTGCAAAAAACGCAGGGATGCGGCACATTCGGTGGGTTCGTGCACGCAAGGATCTTTAAAGGTGGGGCCCCGCACCCGTCCAAGCACTGAAAGACTGAATGAGGGTTCAACAGTGAAGGAGATTGGATCGCAACGTTTGGCGACTACTAAACGGCCCGGTACACGCCCAAGACCTTCACGAACTCGGCCACTTCGCCCAAATGCCGCAGCGCATTCCGCGCCGCTTCGTCGTCGCCGCGCAGGAAGTCGACATAAAAGACATACTCCCATGGCCGCCCACGCATCGGCCGCGATTCGATTTTGCTCAGGCTGATGTCGCGCAGCGCGAACACGCTCAGCGATTTGAAAAGCGCTCCGGGAACGTTGGCCACTTTGAAGGCGATGGAAGTCTTGTTCGCGCCGCGAGGGACAGGAAACGCTCCAGGCATCGCGCTTCCCTTCCCGCGCACGCTGGTCTCGCGTCCCCGACGCTTTGCCGGCAGTTTGCGAATCAGAAAAAATCGCGTGAAATTATTCTTGTCGTCCTCAATCCCCGCAGCCAAAATCTTTGCCGAATATTCCCGCGCCGCCTGCCGCCCGGCAATCCCGGCCGCATCCATCATTTTGTTGGCAACCACATGCTTCACGCTGCCCGCCGTATCGTAAAACGGAACCGCCTCAATCCGCGGATGCGCGCGAAAAAAATCGCGGCACTGGTCGAGCGCCACCGGATGCGACAGCACTCGCCGCAACCAATCCAGCTTCGCCCCCGGAGCGGCGATCACATTGTGCACGATGCGCAAAAGAAATTCGGCCTCGATGTATACATCACGCGCAACCAAAAGATCGGCGTGCTCCGCCACGGTTCCCGCCAAGGTATTTTCGATGGGAATCACGGCCGCGTCCGCAGACCCGCGCTCCACGCGATCGAAAACTTCAGCCGAACGCGCGCAAGGAATAACCTTGACCCGCGGCGCCATCCGCTGCGCCGCCTCGTGGCTGAAAGAGCCGAGTTCGCCCTGAATGGCAACTTTGAGTTCAGATTTCATGGGCTCCAATTTCAGAGACAAGCATGACAAGGCAAAGTATCCGCAAGCGCCACCCAGCGCAACTTATTTCTGTGCAGCTTTCTGCGAATTGCTCAACCTTTTGTTCAGCACCAGCGCATCCACGCCGTTGGAGTAGTAACCCGGCCGCGTCTCGACCACAGTGTAGCCATGGCGTTCGTAAAACTTCAGCGCAGAAAGATTATCCACCGCACTCTCCAGGCTCACCGCCCGCGACCCTGCCAGCCGCAGCCGCTCTTCCGCCGCCACAAGAAGCTGCGATCCCAGGCCCGCGCGTCGTGCCGCTGCAATCACATCAATAGTGATGATATGTCCCACCCCGCCGCCATGGGCCACGATGAAGCCCGCAATCTCACGACTGCTCTCGTCAATACCAACTAGAGTGAATGATCCACGGCGCCGCATAAAAAACCTGAGCTCCGGCTTGGAGTAAGCGATTCCGTCAGCAAAGCATTTCTGGTCAATGCGCCAAAGCGTCTGCAGATCATCCGCTTCGGCGTCGCGCAGGGTGAAGGCCACGCAACATTCTAACTGTCCAAGGAAAAATCCGGACTCGGTCGGGCATTTCCGCAGCACTCGCATTTTCTTACAGAGCCGGCCAGACATCCCCGAGCCAAAAGTCGACAATTCCATTGAACCCGCCTTTTCCCCGTGCCACTTCGGGTTTTCCACAGGCCTGCACTTTCGTTAGCGAAAAAACCGTTCCGAGAAACCATTGTCCTCTTGCTAAGTCCGCAACCTCGGAAGTACCATCGGCATCAGAGAGAGTTGTGGCAACCCTCCTGCTCATCGACGTCGCTGGCGCGGTCATTGCCTTGGCGCTCTGGTATTTGCTGTTCGCCACCTACAATCGCCGCCGCGGCGAAGAAGCGCTTCGCTGGGTGCAATCGGCGTGCGATGGCAAAGGCCGTATCCTGGAATCGCGCTGGCTCGGCACCTCCAGCCTTCACGCCCGCCTGCATTTCCCCTCCCGCTGGTTTGAAAATGCGCACGTCACCATGAAGTTCCGCCCCCGCGCCATGCCCGTCCCCTGGCTTTTAAGTTGCTGGCACAAGCAAAAAGAAACTCTGACCTTCGAGGCCGACCTCGGCGGTTCTCCCAGCTTCAATTTGCAGGTGGTGCGGCATCGCTGGTGCGCTCACAGCCGGGGAATGACTACGCTCAAGCGCAATGAGCGCGAGTGGGATGTGTGCCAGCCCGGTCCCATCATTCTCACCACCCGCACGCACTGGAAGCAGGATCCCACCCCGGAACTCAGCGCGCTCATGACCGTGCGCCAGCAGGATGTTTTGCAGGTTTGCTTTCGTCCCGAGTCTCCGCAGTTTTCCGCCACCGTCTCACTCGACGCGTTATCCGACCCTCAAAGCGCCGCCGGCTTCCTCAACACGCTCCGCGAATTGGCCGCCGGAGCTTCGGCCCATCACAACTAGAATTGTTTCGTGAACCTCGCCCTTCGCCACGGGCGAACTATCCGCGCGGCAGAATCTAGGTGAACGACTTATCGGTATAGGATCGGGCCATGGCGCGAAGAATTCTTTCTTCCGATTCCGCGGAAGCGAATTCGTCCGGCGGGCTGACGGTCGAATGTTCCGCGCTGTCCCATTCCTCCTGATCGATAAAACCCGACCCCGTGACAGCGGAAACAAATAACTAGCTTGGCAGCCGCTTCTTCGGAACCCTTAAGAAGAAAGGATCCCTGCAATGTTCCAACGCGGGAAGCTCCATCAGAAGGTCGTCAATCGAGCTAAGAGCTGCCGCCAACAGTTGAGACGGCCGCTCCGCGGGCGATTTCGCCGTAGCAAGCCGGCGCTGTGCTTCGGCGATCATCTTCCGAATCTCGCGGATCTTCTTGCGCGAGTTCATGCTCTCAGTGTCCTGCAGTCAGGCGCAAAGCCTTTTCAGCGACGCCATCAGCAGCCCTGGAACCGCATCGGCTTTGGAGAGCACTTCTCGGATGCCCGCCGCCTTGGCTTCGTGAAAAAGACTCTCGTGTGTATGCAAGGTCAACATGACCATTGCGGTCTGCGGCGCAATCGTGCCAATCACGCGGGCCGCATCCAGCCCGTTCATCACTGGCATCTGCAGGTCTAGGATCACTACGTCCGGGTGCAATTCATGGACTTTCTCCACTGCAATCGCGCCGTTCTCCGCCTCGCCACAAACAACCATTCCTGCATCGCTCTCGATGCACAGGCGTAGACACTGGCGGATAGAGATATTGTCGTCGACGATAAGGACACTACGCATCCAGCCTTCTTCCTGCCCTAGGCAGGCTGCTGGCCGTGTCTAGTCGAACGTTCCCGCGGCTATGCTTGTGGAGGGCTGTTCTCACTTTACGCCCTGCAACCTTTGTGTAAATACAGGCAAGACTGTACGCTACCGCACATTCACATAACTGTACGCTAGGTAATTATCCCTTGACCTCACGTATGGCTTAGGGTATGCTGTGGTCATTATGAACCGCAGACAGACGATTCCAAAGGAACTACGGTACACAATTGAGGATTTCAACCGCCAGTTTCCGACCGATGATGCTTGCTTTGAGCATCTTCGCGAACAGCGTTTTCCGAATGGAATCGCGCTCTGTCACACCTGTAAGGCGGAGCGCCAGCATCATAGGATCAAGGGCCGTCCCGTCTATGCTTGCGATGAATGCCTGACGCAGATTTCCCCGATGGCTGGAACGATCTTTGAGCACAGCAGTACATCACTCCGGCTCTGGTACTACGCCATGTATCTCATGGCTTCGACTCGCTGCGGCATCTCCGCAAAACAGATTCAGCGGGAGACCGGAGTCACCTACAAAACCGCTTGGCGGATGTTTCGCCAGATTCGCTCGTTGCTGTCCGAAACTGACATGCAACTGGAGGGATCAGCGGTGGAGATGGATGAAATGTATTACGGGGGAACTGCAAGGGCGTCGCGGCGCCCGATGCGTGGAGATAAGCAAAAATCTCCGGTGATCGGGCTTGTCGAGCGCAGCACAAACATCGACTTGGTAGGGTTATAGCCTTGGCAACTCCGATGTAAGCGCAGAGCGTGTGCTTGATCTTGTGCACGAATATATTCTCCTAAGAGCACCGTGTTTACCGATGAGTACAGGTCTTATGATGGGTTCGGCGCTGCGGGGTCCAAGATCACAAGCGCATCAATCACTCTGCCAAGGTGTACGTGTAGGCGACGTTCACACGAATACGATTGAGGGTTTTTGGTCGCTCGTGAAACGTGGGATTGGCGGTGTGTACCACTCAGGTTTCAGTCAGAAATATTTGCAGAGCTACTTGGATGAGTATTCGTTTAGGTACAACCGGAGGGATTAAGGAAATCTAATTTTTAACG
>CAVSYV010000015.1:0-186476 GCA_963732255.1 uncultured Acidobacteriaceae bacterium | reverse complement strand
CGGATCGTACAAGGTGCTCTGCGCTCCGCGCACAAATTCCACGCGGTCTGCCTGGGATAACGGCAGCGTGCCAAAGTCAAAGGTATCGCCGGGATTATCGATGGGCACGCCATCGACAATCACTTTGTTGTAGTTGGACTCACCCCCGCGCACAAAAAGCGACGACAGACCTCCACGCTGACCCGAAGTATTCACCACTGCGCCGGGAAGAAAGCGAATGGCGTCATCCGCCGCGATTGGATTCATGGTTTGCAACTGTTCGTCGCTCAGAGTTGCGACATCTGCGCCGGCATTCTCCTGCTGCACCGGCGTGCGTGTCGCGGTGACCACGACCGTCTCAGAAGCGGGCGCGACTTGAAGCTTGATCGTGATGGCGTCAGCATGTGAGGGAACATCAGCCGTGGCGATGGCGAAGCCGGGAGCGAGAACTCTTACCTGATAAGGCCCTGCGCCGGGCAAGGTGAGAGTGGAGACTCCCTCGGCAGAGGTCGATTGAGTGCTAAGAAAAGAGCGGCCGCCTGGCTTCAATAGTGACACCTGCGCCCCGGCCACGGCGGCAGATTGCGGATCAATGACCTTGACTTTGAGTTCGGCGGCGAAAAGTTGAGCACCAAATATTGAGACGAAAACAAAAACGGAGATGACAAATGCGGCAGCCCGAAACAGGCGCATACGAATCCTCCCTTTCACGCGAAAGAGGTTGCGGTTGTCGGTAAGCGCCGGTCTCCTGGCTGCGCGAGTAAGGATCTCCGAATCGCTTCGGCCATCCGATCGCTGCATCCGGCCTTCCCAGGATCGCTCCCAGTGGCCGGCTGCAAGTTTCCTCGCTCACAGTTGCGCGGCAGCGCGGGATTTTCACCCGCTTCCCTGTCTTCGCCTCGTGGCAAAGACGCGCATACCGAAGGATTGCAAAGAACGGAAAAAAGCTGTGAAGGGAATTTACGGGCAGAATGCGGTGAAAGTCAAATCGTGGATGAAACGGGCTTGCAGAAACAGGATTGCAGAAACACGACTAATCCCAGGCGCGACCGGCAAACCGATACTGCTCGTCGGTTTGCCTAGGTCACGCCCTGGGACGCCCTTCAACCCTTAAGGTTTGTTACTTACGCGGCTTTGTCCGCTTTTGTATTCGCGGTACCGGAAATGTCGGTCAGGACCTGGTCTGCGTGCTTCTCTTCCTTCAGAGTCTGCTCCAGCAACGAAGCGTGACTGGTTTCACCCAGGATTTCCGCAAACGTTCTCACCGTGCCGTAGGCCGCCATCTCATAGTGCTCGACTTTTTGCGCGGCGCCAATAATTCCAGCATCGCGGACCGACTCATCGACGGCGTCTTTAATAACATCCTCGCCCTCGCCGATGAGCGCGGCGATTCCTTTGCACTTTTTTGAGTCAGCCGAACCGGAAATTTGCGAGAGGATTTGCCTTACCCGCGTAACGTGTCCCCTGGTTTCTTCCAGATGCGTCTTGAGGGCCTGTTTGAGCTGGGGGTCGGTGGCCGCATCGATCATCTTGGGCAGCGCCTCCGTGATCTGCATTTCAGCCGAATTCAATTGCTGCAATTCATCGATGTAAAGCTTGCGAAGACTGTCAAGATTTGCCGAGAAGAATTTCATAATTTGTTTACCTCAATTGTTAATTTGGCCGCTGTGGCAATTAACCTTTTTGATGTAAGCGCGAGGTTCGCTGTTGCTGTCTAAATTATTTGCCGCAACAACCTCCGCGTGGCGCACGTTCTCTAAAGTTTCAATAGTCGGAATGTTTCTTGGCCCGCCGAAAACCTCGGAAATCACCTCAAGAAATGTTGACGCACTTACTTTGAGAAAAGGAGTTTTCCATGAAAGCAGTCAGCTACGAAGGCCTTCGAAAAATGAGCGTAAAAGAACATCCCAAGCCAAAGATCAAATCGCCGACGGACGCGTTATTGCGCGTCACCACCAGCGGCATCTGCGGCAGCGATCTTCACATGTACGATGGCCGTACCCCGCTCGATAAAGGAACGGTCGTGGGCCACGAGATCATGGGCGTGATCGAAGACGTGGGAGAAGCGGTGGAAAGCATTAAGAAGGGTGACCGGGTGGTTCTGCCCTTCAACATATCCTGCGGGTATTGCTTCAACTGCCATCGCGGACATACTGAAGCGTGCCTTACGATGAATCCGGAAGAACCTCACGCCGCCTACGGTTATGCAGGTATGGGACCGTATCAGGGCGGGCAGGCGGAGTTCGTCCTGGTTCCTCACGCCGATTTCAATTGCCTGAAATTGCCGGGCAAGCCGGGCGATGAGTGGGAAGAAGATTTCCTGCTGCTCTCCGATGTTTTCCCTACAGCATTTCACGCAACCGAACTGGCCTGCGTTTCCGCCGGCAAAACGGTGGCCGTGTTTGGTGCCGGACCTGTAGGCTTGCTCTCGGCTTATTGCTCAATTTTGAAAGGCGCATCGGAAGTCTATGTGGTCGATAGCATTCCTGAGCGCCTGGACAAAGCAGAGGAGCTGGGAGCCACTCCGGTCGACTTCAGCAAGGGCGATCCGGTCGAGCAGATCTTCGAGTTGCGAAAGAAGAATAAGGGCATCCAGAAGAGCCTGCGGCCGGGTGAAGAAAAGATGAAGGGCGTGGATTGCGCCATTGACGCGGTCGGTTACCAGGCGCGCAATGATGACAATGCGAACCAGGAAAAGCCAACGCAGGTGCTGGAAAATTGCCTGCGCGTGGTCAACCCCACCGGGAGCGTGGGAATGATCGGAGTCTATATCGCTCCCGATCCTGGAGCAAAAAATGAGCAGGCGAAGAAAGGGGTGTATCCGTTTCCGGTCGCAGACTTCTTCGATAAGGGAATTACGATGGGAAGCGGGCAGGCTCCGGTTAAAAAGTACAACGAATACCTGCGCGATCTGATCGTGAACGGCAAGGCCAAGCCGAGCCAGATCGTAAGTCACCGCATTGAGATCGACGAAGCGCCGGAAGCGTACGAGAAATTCGACCAGCGCATCGACGGCTACACCAAAGTGCTGATCCGCTTCGACAAAGCGAAAGCGGCTTAACTGAGTGATCGACGGTTATCGAGCAGACTCTGCTGAGCCGAGTCTGCTCATTAATTTGCGAACTAGATTAAGAGTTGAGTGGGAACTCCGGCGTTCCCGCCTTGTGGACGTTCGCTTCGGCGAATTCGCATACGCGGTCTAATGCCGCCTGCAATTCGCATTGATAACGGTCGATGTCTTCGTCGCTGGCAGCGCCCGGAACTTCAATCAGTTTGCCGAAGCGGATCAGGACGCGCGAAAAAGGTTTCGGAATAATCAGCCGGTCCCAGGTGTTGAGTACCCAGGCTTTCTCAACGGCCATGTGAAACATGCTTAAGGGCACGCGGGAAGATCTTGCCAGCGCGACTGGGCCGGGTTTGACTTTGCGGCGCGGGCCGCGGGGCCCGTCGAGACTGAAGGCGACGGTCCATCCCTGTTCGAGCGCGCGGCGCAGGCCGAGCAGGGCGCGGACGGGGTTGCGGCTGCTTGAACCCTTCACGGCAACGAAGCCGAACTTGCGGATGATGCGGCCCATGTACTCGCCGTCGTAGCTATAGCTGCTCATTACGCGCACGCCAATATTGCGGCAAGTGTAGGTTGCGGGGATGATGCAAGCGTGCCAGAAGGAAACGATCAGCGGGCGCTGGCCGATGGTTTCTTGAGCACCTTCTTCGCGCGAGACGCAGACGCGAAGCGTCGGGCCGACGAGGCGGATGAACCCGTAGCCGGCGGCGATGATGAGCCGCAAAATGATGCGTTGGCGCAGGGTGAAGCGGCGCGGGCCGGACTCTGGTTCGGTGACTGCCGGGGCTGCGCTGGCGCTGGCTTGGGGCACGAAGCCATTGTAATTCCAGCGCGACGCAATTCGTGTGAGCTGCCACAGCCGCGATCAGTTTTCCAGATAGGAATCGATCCAGGCTTTGAGTTTCTGGCGGCGTTCGTCGTCGGATTCGAAGCGGATGCCGAGCGACTTCGGCTTTTTCCAGCTGACGGCGCCGCGAATCCAGACGCGGGGCAGGGTGAGCAGAGCGAAGGAGACTTCGACGTTCGTGCCCTTGGTCAAGTCTTCGGAGCACTTCACTGACATGCCGCCGGAGCTGACTTCAATGCTGCTGGCGCTGAGGCGGCGGCCGTCGTTAGCAACCAGGGAAACCTCGGTCATCAGCGGGATGCGAACGTAGCGGCGGAATTCGTGCAGCACCAGAGTCTGAGTGGCGCGCACCAGCTTGAGCGCGGCGGGACGCTCGAGCGGCTCTTCGAAGACGGCGTTGATACCGTATTTGGAGTAGCGCATGGATTCCTGCGCGTTGCCGCCGAGGCCGTAAATGATGCAGCGGCTATTGGAGGGCGAGACGCGGGCGGATTCCATGACTTTCTCGGCGCCATTGCCCAGATGGAGAACACAGGCTTCGAACTTCTCCTTGTGCAGGCGCTCGGCGGCGTTGGCCGAAATGACGACGGTTTCGATGCCGAATTGACGGAAGCATTCGGAGAGCAGGGCGCGGGGCGACTCGGACAGGTTGACCAGCGCGGTGCGGGCTGCGGTCTTCCGGACAGGCGCGGCGAAGCTCACGCCGAAAGTTGTATCCGGGGCTAGGGCAGAAGCGGCAAAGTGTTTTTCCATAGGGTCTGGGGAGCGACTCGAATGCTGGAATCATTGTGCTTGGGAGCCGGGGTTGGGGAAAGACACCAAAGGGGCAAAGGAGATGGTTCCAAGAGTTCTATTCGCGGGCTGGACGGGCGTGGGGGAGCGTTAGAAAGTGCTCATAATCAGTGGGTTAGCGCTGGGCTGGGGTCGAGGGCTTAGGCGCGCCGAAAGATTTAATCACGCAAATTCTGGTAAATTATCTGGAATCAATAACTTAGCAAATCAGCCCACGGCTAAAATATGGCTTTTAAAGGACTTATGGCCAAATTATTGTATCTAAAGGAGTTGCATGTAATACTATCTCGTAAATCCTTTAGAATCAGTGGGACGGCTCATGCCGTTGCTGCTAAAATATTGAGCGCCAAGGAGTTAGCCGCAAATTATTGATGTCTAAACAGTTAGCTTTGCGTTCTGTCGAGTTGTCAAAGAGCCGGTGCTGACAAGCTTTATTACATCGCGGTGGGCAGGCGGAGTCAAGAATGGTTAGTTCCGATTCTTCAGCTTTGTTGTGGCTCCCCGTGACCACAAGGCTTCACCCATGGAGCCGATTTGGCTGAGATTCCTCCGCCCGCGAAGCAAAACGCGGGCTGTCGGAATGACAGGGGCAACGTCTCGATGACGGGACGACGTCGGGACGACTGGATTTGAATGGCTTAGAATGGGACCATCATGGAGAGTGGAGCGCAGGACTCGCGAGGGGAATTTCTGGCGCGGAGTGGTGTGAAGGTGCCGGTTTATTTGGATAATCATGCGACGACTTGCGTGGACCCGCGGGTGTTGGAGGAGATGCTGCCTTATTTTTCCGAGAAGTTTGGCAATGCGGCCAGCAAAGGGCATGGATTTGGATGGGCGGCTGAGGAGGCGGTGGAAACGGCGCGCGAACGCGTTGCCCGGCTGGTGGGAGCGGCGAAAAAGGAGATTATTTTTACTTCGGGGGCGACAGAGAGCGACAACCTGGCCATCAAGGGCGTGGCCGAGATGTATCGCGAAAAGGGAAATCATATTGTCACGGCGGTGACCGAGCACAAGGCAGTGCTCGACAGTTGCCATCGGCTGGAGAAGAGCGGCTTTCGCGTGACTTATTTGCCGGTGCAGAAGGATGGGCTGATCGATCTGGACGATTTGCGGCGGGCGATTGACGACGAAGACGTTCCTGGTCAGCATTATGGCGGCGAATAACGAGATTGGCGTGTTGCAGCCGGTGGCGGAGATCGGAAAAATTGCCGGGAGCGCGGCGTGCTTTTCCAGACCGACGCGGTGCAGGCGGTGGGCAAGGTTGCGGTGGATGTGCGGGAGCAGAATATCGACTTGATGTCGATTACCGGGCACAAGCTTTATGGACCGAAGGGAGCGGGTGCGCTGTATGTGCGGGGAACGACTCCGCGGGTGAAGGTTGCGCCGTGCTGGATGGCGGGGGACATGAGCGGGGAATGCGGTCGGGGACGCTGAATGTTCCGGGGATTGTGGGTTTGGGCAAGGCTTGCGAGTTGTGCGCGGAAGAAATGCCGGAGGAAGCGGTGAAGCACGCGGGGCTGCGCGAGCGGTTGCGCGAGCGGATTATGGGGCGGCCGGACCAGGTGAGCGTGAATGGGTCGATGGAGCATCGGCTGCCGGGGAATTTGAACTTGAGTTTTGCGCATGTGGATGGCGAATCGTTGATGATGGGGATTCCGGATATTGCGGTCTCGAGCGGGTCGGCGTGCACGACCGCGAAGATGGAGGCGTCGCACGTGTTGAAGGCTTTGGGAGTGGACGAGGAGCTGGCGCACAGTTCGATTCGCTTTGGCATTGGACGATTCAACACGGAAGAAGAGATCGACTATGCGAGCGAGCGGATTGTGGAAACGGTGGAGCGGTTGCGGGAGCTTTCTCCGGCGTATGGAAAATGCGGGTGAGAGGCGGTTGGAGAGCGCAGCGAGTTGCGACGAAGTTTTGACATGGCGGTGACAAGCTGGGTGAGCGATGGTCGTAGGCTGTAGATGCCCGCGTAAGAATTGAGTGGGCGTTCTGTGGCAACTCTCTCCGGCCAAAGAACCAGGCACGGTCCCCGAGGCCGTGCCATTTTTTGCGCGCGGATTCCGATGTATTGCATTTCACCGATTCGAACCGGAGGTACATGACCTATATTCACGTTGAGCGGGTACGAAAATTGCAGGAGAATCAGCGTGGGCGGATGGCCCGCGGGAGAGATGACGTGTCTTATCGTCGAGCGATAGCGGTGATGGTGTTGCTGATTACTGGAACGGTGCTGGCTTCGGCTCGCGACCTGGCGCTGATTTCCAACAAGCGAAATAATGTGAGCACCGTCACGCCCGCGGATCTGGTGAAGATGTGCAAGGCGCAAACCAACCGCTTGCCGGACGGAAAAGCGCTAACGGTTGTGATGCGGGCGCCGTCGTCGCCGGAGATGAAGATGGTGCTGGAGAAAGTCTATGGCATGGGGGGAAGCGAAGTCAGCCAGCTGATTTCAGCGGCGAATCGCGGGCGCAACGGCCATCCGGCGATTGTGGTGGTGGCGAATGACGACGACCTGATTAACACGGTAGCGTCGATTCCGGGAGCGGTGGGATTGGTGGATGTGTATTCGATCAACAGCAGCGTGGCGGTGATCAAGATTGCCGGGAAGTTGCCGCTGGAGCCGGGATATTTGCTGCACGGAAACTAACTGTCGACGTCGAGTTCTTGTTCTAGTCTGCGGCTAGTCTGCGGCGTCAATCCAAAACTTGTTAGTGGTGCAATCTGGGTTGCCCATCAGGACTGTTAAGCGGGAGATCCTTCGCTATGCTGAAAAACGGCTACGCTCAGGATGACAAAGTCGTGAAAAGGCCAAACTGCACCACTACCCACAAATTTGTGAGCTTGATTTTATCGCTTTGGGATATTTCTGACTTGTGAGCCGCGGCGGGTTTCTGTCTCTTGGTTTCAAATCTGGTTGATGCCTCTTCGGTTCTCCTGAATCTTCCGCATTGCACTTACCCCGGTAACTTTCGCGGCGCTACGGCGAGTTCTACTATGCGCATTGGACTGCGATTTCAAGGGGGGAATTCGCAATGGGTGCACGTGTCGCCCGGCCAGCCTCGGGCGAAGTGGTGCGCGCTGAACAGCTGCGAAGTGCGCTCGAAGCAGGAGTGCGGCCAGCCTTTGTTCCCCGGGAGAATGTTGCCTGGGAGACCGATCTCCTGTGGAAGAACCGGGAAAATCCGGAAACCCGCTGCAATTACCTCGAACAGATATTCCTCAAATCGCCAGACGGCATGACGGTAGTGGACCGTTATGATCGCGCTCTGTGCGTGAATGAAGCCTTCCAAACAATGTTCGGCTACAGCGCGGGAGACGCGCTGGGGCAATCGATTGACGCGATGATTGTGCCGGCGGAGCGGCAGGCGGAGGCGCGCTGGATTGCTGAAAGCGTGGGCCGCGGCGAAAGCGTGACCATCGAAACGCAAAGAAAACAAAAAGACGGCAGCTGGATCGAGGTCTCGATTGTGGCCGCGCCTTTGCTGGTAGAGGGAAAAGGGGTTGGCGGCTACGCGATATACCGGGATATATCGGAGCGCAAGAAAGCGGCGGCGAGAAATTCGGCGCACTCGGAGGCGCGTTACCGGTCGCTGGTGCAGAGTTCGGCGTATGGGATTTACCGCTCCAGCCTGGAGGGAAAGTTTCTGGATGTGAACCCGGCGCTGATTGCGATGCTGGGCTACGAAGTGGCGGACGAGGTGTTGCGGCTGGATCCGGCGCGGGATGTGTTTGTGAACGGAGAAGAGCAGGCGCGGCTGATGGAGGAATTCCGGCGCACGGGACGGCTGGACGGCATCGAGGTGCGATGGAAACGGAAAAATGGCAGCGCAGTCACGGTTCGCATCAGCGGCAAAGCGGTGATCAGCAGCGATGAAGCGGAAGTGATGGAAGCAATTGCCGAAGATGTGACGGAGCGGCGAGCGCTCGAAGAGCAGTTCCGGCAGGCGCAGAAAATGGAAGCGGTGGGGCGGCTGGCGGGCGGCGTGGCGCACGACTTCAACAATCTGCTGATGGTGATCAGCGGATATGCCGAGGTAATTCTGGAAGGAATGGATGCGGGGCATCCGCTGCACGTAAAGGCGCGAGCGATTCAGCAGGCGTCAGACCGGGCGACGACATTGACGCGGCAACTGCTGGCCTTCAGCCGCAAGCAATTGCTGGAACTGAAGGTAGTGGATGTAAACGCGATTATCGAAGACATGGAGCGGCTGCTGCGTCCGTTGATCGGAGAAAATATTGAACTGGCGACCGCGCTGGCAGCCGATGCAGGACATACGCGGGCCGATGCTGGGCAATTGGAACAGGTGCTGATGAACCTGGTGGTGAACGCCAAGGACGCGATGCCCAAGGGTGGGCGGATCACGATTAAGACACAGAATGTGACGCTCGACGATTCGCATCGTGGAGATAAGACGTTCATGCGGCTGGGCGAGTATGTGATGATTTCCGTCGTAGACAACGGCCATGGGATGGACAAGGAGACGCAATCGCGGATCTTCGAGCCGTTTTTTACGACCAAGGAAAAAGGCAAAGGAACGGGGCTGGGACTTTCGACGGTTTACGGCATCGTGAAGCAGAGCGGTGGTTACTTGATGGTGCAAAGCGAGCCGGGATGCGGCAGCACGTTCATTATTTATTTACCACGGGTGCAGGACGCGGCGGAAAGCCGCCATGCCGCGCCGGCGGGTCAGCCGGCTGCGGGAGGATCGGAAACGGTGTTGCTGGTGGAAGATGAGGAATCGGTGCGGCAGTTGGTGCGGGAGACGCTGGAAGGCAAAGGTTATCGGGTTCTGGAAGCCGAGAATGGTGAAGAGGGATTGGCGGTCGCTTCGGAGCATGAGGAGCAGATCGATTTGGTGATTACCGACGTGGTGATGCCGGAACTAGGTGGGCGCGAACTGGCGCAGCAATTAATAAAAGACCGGCCACGGATCAAGGTGCTTTATCTTTCAGGCTACACAGAAGATGCGATTGTGAACGAAGGAACGATCGAGAGCGGCAAAGCGTTTCTGCAAAAACCGTTTACTCTGCAAAGCCTAGCGCGGAAGGTTCGCGAAGTGCTGGGCTAGGACGCTGGAAAGAAAAAAGGGAGCAGCCTTGGCGGCTGCTCCCTCTTTTCTTGCGAAATGCTGCATTTAACGCTTGCGACGAAAGTGTCCGACCGGCATCGCGCGAGTGAACATCGGGTGCAACACTGCGGACGAGGACGATCCGGATGCGTTTTGCAATTGGAACGTTCCCGTCCCCAGCTGCGTAGAGTCCGTCTCAAGGCAAAGGAAGTTTGTGCCATCTACTGGATAGAAGACCACATCAAAGTAGACCCCGGCCGATGAGGAAGTACCCTGGGCAAAGGTAGCTGTGCCGCGGCCTCCGCTCACCGAGTAGTTGCCGTAGAGATTCTTAGCGTGACTCAGCGTGCCATCATCGTTTAGATCGATGAGTCCGGTAAAGCCGGAGCTCGTGGTAGTGAACTCCGCGATGTCATCCTCTTCGTAATCGTTACTGATGTTGAAGGCGGAAAGATTCAGTCCGTAGCCTTGCGACGCTGCCAGGGATGTGCTGGTCTGCACGAATGCGGACCCGCCGGTAACGTCGACTCCGTCAATTTCCAACAAGAGGATTCCCCCCGAGGATGGGTATGCGGCGAACGAGTAAGTTTGCAGCAGGTCATTGGTTGCGCCATTCTCGAAGTTGGTCAGTGTGAGTTCCGAACGGCCGCCGATCAGCGGGCTGAAGCTGCCAGACACGCCAGTCACGCTACTGGTGGGCACGAACCCATCATCGTTGTAGTCTTCGATGCCACCGGTGATGGTGCCGTTGGAGTCGGTAGGCAGAAGACCGCCGAGGGCTAGGGGACCCTCGCCGATGTCAAGCCCAGTCATGGTAAACGCCAGCGTCCCAGTAGGCAGAGTGGCCGCCTGAGCGGAGGTTTGTTGAAACACATCGCCGGTAGTGAAGGCAGCCCCATCGCTTTCGACGAACTTCATGTGTGTGGAATCGATGGCGTAGACGTCGAAGCTGAACGTACCGGCGCTGGTCGCGAGGGTGGCTGTGCCGGGAGCGGTGCCCGTGCCGAGCGCCACGGATGAGGATGTGTAGATTGGCAGGTTGATGTCCGCGGTCCCGGCAAAGTCCTCTACGCCAGAAGTTACACTTCCGCCCGCGCCGACGGTGAATGCGCCCGCGGTAGAGAAAACGGTGCCGCCAGAGCCTACACCTGCAATGGAGAAGACGTAGGACCCGGAGACTGATGGCGAGCTTTGGAGATCAAGCGTGCCGCTGCCAGTGCCAAAACTGTCGAATTCGGTGACCAGCCCGTGTGAACTCGAGGTCAGCACAAAATCCAGCGTGGTGCTGCCCAGCGCGGAAGTCTTCAGTTGAATTTGACCGCGGCCGTCTACTCCGACCGAGTACGAACCGCCAGTGATGGGTTGGTTGGAATCGACGACGGCGCTGGCCAAGTCCAGAATATCGACGTTTCCGCCGGAGATTCCGCCGTTGTTGGCGGTGAATGCGCCCACAAGGGTGAGGTATTCACCCGAACTGGCATCGACTCCGCTGGTGGAAAAAACGTATGTGCCGCTTAAGCTGCTGTTGGTGAAGCCGCCGGTGGGCGGGGCCACAGCGCTGTTTGAGCTACTGCCGCATCCGGCCAGCAAACCGAGTAAGAAGAGAGAAGAGATTGGAGCGATTGTCTTGCGTAACCACATGGTATCCCCCAGAGAAAACTGGCTCACGGATAAATCCCACTTTTTTTGAGCGTAGCACAGTTGAGTTCGCTGCTCTTAAACCCGAACCACGGAAATAAGTAGCGCATGATGGAAAAAATTTGGCGTTCTTCAACAAACTTCCGGCATGCTTTGTCGATTTAGTTTTAAGGACTAACATGATGGGAGCGAAACTAAGAGTTTTTGGTTGCATGGGAATCTGAAGCTGATTGCGAACGGCAAAAATAAGGATGGCATTGACAAATCATTACAATCTTCGCGGAGAACGGGGGGTTTCTTCCTGCCCGATCTGGCCTGGGCATTATTGCTTGCGGTTGCTCTGACGAGTGCGTCGACCGGTGCGGTTGCGCAATCGAACGGAGGCGGGGGAAATAAGAACGCTGCGCCGGCGGCGAACGAACCGGATTCGTCGCCGCTGATTATTGATACGACTTCGTTGCCGGGAACTCATGCGCGGGCAGAGTACTCGGTGCATTTACATGCACATGGCGGGGCGCCTCCGTATCATTGGAAAGTGGAGACTGGTGAGTTGCCTGCGGGGCTGGAACTGGAAAGAGATGGCGAATTGCACGGCGCGCCGGAGCGGACGGGAGAGTTCCGGTTCACGATTTCTGCGCGGGATGGGAGCCGGCCGCAACAGGCGGTGCAGCGGGAGTATTCGCTGAATGTGGTGGCGGCGATCGAGATGCGGTGGAAAACTCCGGCGCACGTTTCGGGAAGCAGCATTGAGGGCAGCGTGACGGTGACGAATCAGACGGAAGACGACATGGATTTTACGTTTGTCGTTCTCGCCGTGGCCGACAATGGGCGGGCGACAGCCATTGGCTATCAGCACTTTCCGCTGAGGAAAGGCACGACTGATTTCGACATTCCATTTGGCCAAACCCTGGCGCATGGAGCCTACGTTGTGCATGTGGATGGCGTGGGAGAGATTGCCGACAAGAATGAAATTTATCGGGCGCGCCTGCAGACGGCGGCTTTGCAGGTGCTGGTGGGTCCGTAGGAACCTTTTGCAACTTTCGCGGGAGACTGGCTAAAGGCTTTGCAACGCCGAGAACGCTAAGAACGCAGAGGGACCATTAGAAAAGATTTGATGATCTTCGCATTCCCCTGATAAATCTCCTACGCCGGTTGTTTCTATGCCGGTGGTTATATTTGGATTGCGCTGTTCTCCTATCGATTATCCTTCTATTCTTCCACCGATGCCCGAATTCTGTGACGTTGCTTTGCCCGTGCCGCTGGACATGGTATTCACCTATCGTGTGCCTGCGGAAGCCGCGCCTGTGGTGGGCGGGCGCGTGCTGGTTCCATTCCGCCAGCAGAGGATGACAGGCATTGTCACGGAGTTGCACGACCGCGAACCTTCGGTTGTAACCAAGAAATTGCTGGCGGTGCTTGATGCAGTTCCCGTACTCGACGAACAACTCTTGCGCTTGGGGCGCTGGATTGCGGATTACTATCTGGCGCCGCTGGGCGAAGTTTTCCGTACGATGCTGCCCTTGAACGCGGAATTCAAACGGGCGGTGGGTTATCGCATTGCCGAGGCTGGACAGATGGCGCTGCACCTCGCGGGAATGACGGGATCGTCGGCACGTGCGCGCCACACTCCGGAAGAGCAGGCTGCGGAGTTTCGCGTGCTGGATTATTTGGCGAACCGGATGCCCGACGAGGGTGAAGTTTCGTCGGTCACGAGCGTCCGCGAAGAAACGTTGCGCGCGGCGGCTCGGGTTGCCAAATCCATTCTTGCCGGGATGGTGCGCAAGAAGTGGATTGCGCGCGAAGACCTTTCCGCACCCCGCGACGCCGCTCGCACGGTTAAGGTTGCGGTTTTGCGCTCTGCCGAGGGGAACGGCAAACTTAATGAGAATCAGCAGCAACTGATGGAAACGCTTGCTGCCAGCGGCGGTCGCGTGCCTGTCGATGCGCTGCAATCGCTGGAAGTTCCACGGACCACGCTGGGGACGCTTGTGCGCCGGGGCTTGATCGAAATTACGGAAGAGCCGGCCGGCTTTGCCGTTTCGCGAAGCAAACCGCGGCCTTCGCCTTTCGATTTTGAATTCAATGCCGCGCAAGAATCTGCGCTGGCGCGATTGAACGAGAGTGTTGCGGCGCGCAAGTTCAGCGGCATGTTGTTGCATGGCGTCACCGGCTCGGGCAAGACCGCTGTCTACCTGGCTGGGATGCGCGCAGTGCTTGAAGCGGGACGCTCGGCCATTCTGCTGGTGCCGGAGATTGGATTGACTCCGGCAGTAGCCGCGGACCTGCATCAGATTTTTGCCGATGAAGTTGCGATCCTGCATTCGGCGTTGTCCGATAAAGAGCGGGCAGAGCAATGGCATCGGATCAGGCGCGGCGAGGCGCGGATTGTTGTGGGCACACGGTCGGCAGTGTTTGCCCCGGTGAGCGACCTGGCGCTGATCATCGTGGACGAAGAACACGATTCGTCCTACAAGCAGGAAGAGACGCCGCGCTACCACGCGCGCGATATCGCTGTGATGCGCGCCAAGATGGCGGATGCCACGGTGGTGCTGGGATCGGCGACGCCGTCGCTGGAATCTTATTTCAACGCCAAGAAAAATAAATATGCGCTGATCGAGTTGCCGGATCGCGTGGAACGGCGGCCGCTGCCGGAAGTTGAGATCGTCGACATGAGGCTGGAGTTTCAGGAGACGGGACACGAGCAGGTGATCTCGCGCAAGCTGGCTGCCGAAATTGCAGAGCGGCTCGAACGCCGCGAGCAGGTGATGGTGCTGCTCAACCGCCGCGGATATTCGCCCGTGGTATTGTGCCGCGCTTGCGGGAAGAAGCTTGAGTGCCGCAACTGCGCCATTTCGTTGACTCATCACAAGCGCGAGCACAAAATGGTCTGCCACTATTGCGGCTTTCTTGCGCCGGTGCCGAAGACTTGCAGTCACTGCGGCAGCGAGTACGTTTATTTTCTCGGAACCGGATCGGAGAAGCTGGAGGAGCTTTTACATGGAATGTTTCCGCAGGCGCGCATTGCGCGACTGGATCGAGATACGGTTCGCGGACATGAAGATTTTGAGCGCACGTTGAATGCTTTGAATGAAGGCGAACTCGATGTGCTGGTGGGGACGCAGATGATTGCCAAGGGACACGACATTCATGGGGTCACGCTGGTGGGCGTGATTGGAGCGGACGCGGCGCTGGGCTTGCCTGATTTCCGCGCTGCCGAACGCACGTTTCAGTTGCTGACGCAGGTTGCGGGGCGCGCGGGGCGCGGCCAATCTCCGGGGAAGGTGATTCTGCAAACTTATTTTCAGGACCATTACGCGGTGCAGTATGCCGCTCATCACGATTTTGCCGGGTTCTATGAAAAAGAATTGCGCTTTCGCAGTTGGACGCATTATCCACCGTATTCCGCGCTGGCCAATGTTTTGGTGCGCAGCCCGAAGCTGGATGAAGCCTTGTCGTGGTCGGGCTTATTGGGAAAGTGGTTTGAGAGCACCAAGCATGAAGGCGTGCGCGTGCTGGGCCCGGCGGCAGCACCGATCGCGCGAGCCAAGAGCGACTACCGCTATCACTTTATTTTGAAATCTCCCAGCCGGGAAAAACTCAACGCAACTCTCCGGGCGATGCTCGCGCACGCCGCGGAGAAGAAGATTCCACGGACGCAGGTGATTGTGGATGTGGATGCGCTGTGGTTGATGTAGGACAGCTTCTAGCCGCTAGCTGCTAGCTTCTAGCCAAACCGGCTCGTGGTAGAGGGGCGTTTTGAATCTAATGCCCGCGAGATCGCTCGCCCCGCTGGTGAAAACGCGGGGTCTCGGGATGACCTCCAGCCGAGGGGAAGCCGACCTGAGCGCAAACAGGTTGGCTGACGCAGATCTATTGTGAAACCTTGCCGCGGATCACCGTCACTGAAGCGGCAGGCAAATCGTATTCTGTATCCTTCGCGGCATTTTGTTGCGTATGCAGGATTGGCCCATCGGGATCGGCTTCGCCTTTGGTGTAGGCAGTGATCGTGTGGTGCGCTCCAGCTTCGGCGTGGGCCATGAACTTTGTTTGCGCGGGATGCCATTGATATTGCCCGCTGCCGAAAGTTGAAATCTCAACCGGGCCCGCGAAATTGATTGCGGCATCGGAAGCATTCTGAAACGCGATGCGCACGCGGTGCGGATTCTGCTGATCGCGATTTACCGCCATCAAGGACCATTGGCCGTCGGGGCGCTTTACCGCATAGGCAGTAACCAGTTCATGGCCGGCGCCATCTTCCACATCGCTCTTCGCGGAAAATACTTCGTGCGCGTCTCCACCGGGCTTCACCCATTCCAGGTTGATGAGTTGTGCGACAAAAAATTGCGCCAGCGGCTGCTGGATTTCGTAATTGGCGTCGACCGTCCACATGCCAAAAGTTCCGGGAGAGCTGTTGCAGCCCGGTTCCATTTGCAGGGGCAGGTAATGGAAAAAGTAAACCGCATTTCCGCCGGCGTTTAGAAACGATCCGATGTAATCGGCCAGCCAGATCCCGGAAAAAATATCCTGAAAAGTTTCGCTGGCACCGGAGGAAAGGTTTCCTTCGGTGATGAACATCGGCATATTCGCTGGAACGCCGTCGCCGTGCCACACATCCATGATGTGGCTCACCAGTTCCGGTTCGTCGTAGAGCATGCCCCACGGAGTGCGGCAGGGATCGTAGGGATAATGTTCGAAAGAAAAGAACGCGAGATCGCTCATGCGGCCATGGCCCTGCAGGTAATCGAGAAAGCGTTCCACCCATGAAACTTTCCCATTCGCATCGGGCCAGACTTCGATGTCTCTGTTCACTCCCTGAAACGACGGGCCGCCGAGTTTGAGTGCGGGATCGATGCGATGAATCGCAGTCGCCCATTGCAAATAGAGCGCAGCGTAATCTTCGGGCAGCATGTATTGGCCGTCGGCTTCTTCGCCCATTTCGATGTAGGCGATCGGATAATGACGCTTCTCGATATAAGCAATTTCCGCGGCGGCATTGTCAGGAGTGTCATACAACATGGCAACTGGAATCATCGCGGGCAAGCCGCGCGTCACGCCGCTGGTGAAAAACAAATCGAATCCCATGTGCGCCTGCTTGGTCGAGCCCAGGTCCGACGCCTCATGCCAGGGATCGACCGAGGAGCAATAAGTTGTGGTCTGTTCCTGATCCGCAGTGTGGCGAATGATGTCGTGGAATGCGCCGTCTTCTGAAATCATTCCCAGGTAAATTTCGCGAATGGTGTAGCCAACGCAATTTCGCGGATCGGAGGAGCCATCGGAATCGCAGGTGTTCGATGATTCAGTCATCCAGATGCGGATGAAACGCACTGGCATCGGGCTGGCGCTCAAGCGAATCGTCTCGCTGCCGCCTGTTCCCTGGCTCACAACGCCCTGGGGAAACGTCTGCCACACGCCGCGCGTCACGGCTCTGATGGGATCGTCTCCCGTCCAATACTGCACGAGAAATTTCGTGGCGTAAGGAGCGGCCCATGCGATGCGAATGCTGTTTACCTCCTGCATCTGCGCCAGATCCATCACCACCCATTGCGGATGCAGTTCGTCACTTTCTCCGGTGAAGTGTTGGGTCAGGTAGGGATTGCTCTTCCAGAAAGTTTTTTCGTCGCCATCGGTCATGCGCGAGAAGCCGACATTGTCTGTGCCGTCGTTGCGGGTGAAACCGCGACGCGGCAGACTGTAGCCATAGGAATAACGAATCGTCTCTGTCGGAGTTGCCGAGCCGGTGAAGTAGCCTTTGTTGTTTGCATCGCTCCACGTGCCCTGCGGATTCCAGTGCCAGGCTTCGACGGCAAGTTCAGTATTTTGCCGGAAGGTTATGGGCTGCCAGCCGGAGGCGAGAGTCTGATCGAGCGTAGGCTGCAGGAGATCTTTATCGATGGCTTCGACGGGGATGCGGTCGACTCCGGCGCCGAGAGTTTGATTGGGGACGAAGTGGTTGGTGGGATGAGAGAGGTCAACCGTAATCGTTTGCGCCGCTAATGACGGAAGCAAAAAAAAGCATCCCAGTAAAAACGAAATCATGAAAGTTGTGTTCCTCAAGTTACCTCCTGGAATGGGGCATTAAAACGATTGAATAAAGGAGTATACGCAGTGAGCTTCGCGCAGGCGAGTAATTTTCGCCGCATGTTTCGCTGACTGCGAATGGATTTCCTTTACCTTGACCGAAACTGCCTCACCACTTCTGGAAGCGACGCGCCACCGAACGGCGCCGGGGTGAGCGTTAAGATCAGCATCAGCAGTGCGAACAGGGCGAGCCACGCGCGCGCCCCCGAGACCTTGGGCCACTCGGCAACTTGAGGGTGGCGGAAGCTGCTGAGCTGCAACAAAATTGCCCATACGAACCAACCGATCCACAGGTAATAAGCCATGGGCAACAGAATCAGGATGGTGAGGCGCGAAACGAACTTGTGGGCGCGCGGCGCGATGGAAAAAATAATGTGGCCGCCATCGAGTTGGCCGCCGGGCAACAGATTCAGCGCCGTGGCAAACATTCCCACCCAGGCGGCAATCGCCGTGGGATGCAGCAGCACACGATTCAAAGGCAGCGCTGCTACTGCGTTTCCGCCTGCGCCCGCCAGCAGGCGATGCGCCCATAAAAAGATCAGCGGGAAGCCAATTTCCAGGTCGCCGGGAATGATCGGCCTTGCGATAGGCTTTGACAATCCCAGCGAAACAAATAATACGGCCACGGCGACGACAAATCCCGCGATCGGTCCGGCGATACCAATATCGAACAACGCTGTGCGCGAGCGGATGGGCGAGCGGATGCGGATGAACGCTCCGAAAGTTCCGATTAGAGTTGGCGCGGGAATGAAAAACGGCAGCGTCGCCCAGACACCATATTTCTTGCAGTAGAGATAGTGGCCCATTTCATGCGCCATCAAAATCAGCATGAGCGTGGCGGCAAAGGGAAGCCCCATCAATATCCGGGAGGGATGCAGGACCCAGCTTGTGGGAAAAAGTGGAGCAGAGTTATCGTCGAGCGAAAATACCGAAAGATTGTGCTGAAAGTTGTATTGCATGCGCGCGCCCACGACCAGGGTGGTAAAGCACGTCAGGAGCAACAACAGCGCGTGCAACCAATAGCGCTGCGGAGGCTCGCCCGCCCAGGTAGGGCTGGGCAGCGAATACTCGGAAGTGGAGACGGCCAAGGGCAGGTTCTGTTCCGGCATGCGTATGTTTTGATGCTACTACGAGAGCAGCGGACATGCTTTGGCCTTTGCGAGTTCTGGCGCGCTGAAGGGCGCTGAGAATTTGCCTTGCGGCCCGCGAGTGGCGCATACTCGCAGTCCTATCCCAGATTCCACTAGAAGGAGAAATTCCATGAAAGCCAAACTGGCATTGGTGTTCGCAATTGCATTGCTGGCCGCAGTGCCATTTGTCTCCGCGCAAGACACAACCTCTGACAAGACAACCGGCGACAACGCCATGAAAAAAGCCGCCGACAAGACCGGCCACGACACCAAGAAGGCGGCGGACAAGATGGGCCACGCGACAAAAGTTGCCGCCAAAGATACCACTAAAGACACGGAAAAAGCCGGCGATAAGACCGGCCACGAGACCAAGGTAGTCGCGAAGGACACGGGAAAAGACACCGAGAAAGTGGCCAAGAAAACCGGGAGCGGCATTAAGAAAGGAACTAAAGCTACCGGGCATGAGATAAAAAAGGCCGGGGAAAAAACCGGAGACGCGGTGAAATAAAATCCTCTGCTTCGCGGAATGAGTCAAGCCACCACAGAGTCACAGAGCCACTGAGAAACTCTAAAGAAGGTTTTCTCGGTGTCTCTGTGGCTCTGTGGTGAAGTTTTTTGAATGCTAGAATTACATGTCATCTATCATGCCCACCGGCTCTGAAATTCGCCGCAAGTTCTTGGACTTTTTTGTGCAAAAGGGGCACAAGGAAGTGCATTCGTCGTCGCTGGTGCCGGCCAACGATCCCACGCTGCTGTTCACCAACGCGGGGATGAATCAGTTCAAAGACGTTTTCCTCGGGCTGGAAAAACGCGATTACGCTCGTGCGACGAGTTCGCAAAAATGCGTGCGCGCCGGTGGCAAGCACAACGACCTGGAAAATGTCGGCTTCACCAACCGCCATCACACGTTTTTTGAAATGCTGGGCAATTTTTCCTTTGGCGATTACTTCAAGAAAGATGCGATTGCTTACGCGTGGGAGCTGATTACTTCGCCGGAGTGGTTTGGGATCGACAAGGACAAGCTGTATGTGACGATCTTCAACGGCGAAGGCGGAATTCCGCGCGACGCGGAGGCCTATGACTTATGGGCTGCGCAAGGCGTTCCGAAAGAGCGCATCTTTGAGATGGGATTGAAAGATAACTTCTGGCAGATGGGTGACACGGGTCCTTGCGGGCCATGCAGCGAAATTCACTACGACATGGGTCCGGCGGCTTCAGAACAGGGGCATGCCGATTGCCATTTTCCATGCGACTGCGGGAGGTATGTTGAGATTTGGAATTTGGTGTTCATGCAATTCGACCGCGATGCATCGGGAAAGCTGAACCCGCTGCCCAAGCCATCGATTGATACGGGGATGGGATTGGAGCGCGTCGCGGCGGTACTGCAAGGAGTGATTTCGAATTACGAGACGGATTTGTTTACGCCGCTGATTAAGCGTGCGGCGGAATTGACGTTGGAGGCGGGTGCCGGCACTGCGGAGTTGCGCTCCGCCCGACAGCCGAGGGCGGCTGTCCCCACACAAGCAAAAGCAAGCACAGACCAGGTTGGGGCGGGCGACTCGCCCGTCAAGACCGGGCAAAGCCCGGCAGGCTCTCCGAGCCACAAATCAGCAGCTTCGCTCAGAGTAATCGCTGATCACTCACGGGCCGCGACTTTTCTGATTTCGGATGGAGTGCTTCCGGCGAATGAGGGACGCGGCTATGTACTGAGAAAGATTATTCGCCGGGCCATTACACACGGACGGCTGCTGGGGCAGACGAAGCCGTTCCTGCACGAGATGGTGTTTGCGGTTCGTGATCTGATGCAGGACGCTTTTCCGGAGTTGAAAGAAACGGCGGATCGCGTATCGAAGACTGTGCAGATCGAGGAAACGCGCTTCTCCAACACCCTCGATATCGGCCTGGAGAAACTGGAAGAGCTGTTACAAAAGTCCAGCAACACGCTTGCTGGCGCCGATGCCTTCAAACTGTACGACACATTCGGCATGCCGCTGGACTTCATGCAAGATGCCGCGCGCGATCAAGGAATCGCCTTTGACGAAGAAGGCTTCAATCGTGCCATGGAAGAGCAGAAGACGCGCGCTCGCGCCTCCTGGAAAGGCGCGGCCAAGCAGACCGCTAATCCTGCCTACCAGCAGCTTCCGAAATCTGTCTTCGAGGGCTATTGGCAGACCCGCTCCGACGGTTGCGAAGTGCTCGCCATCATTCACAACGGACAGGGCGTGCAACAACTCTCTGCGGGCGAAGAAGGCGAACTCATTCTCGACCACACGCCGTTCTACGCTGATTCGGGCGGGCAGGTTGGAGACAAGGGGTGGTTCTACTCCGACGATCACAACACCGTCGTCGCAGAAGTGAAGGGATGCTATTCGCCCATCCAAGGCGTGCGTGCGCATCAGGTTGTCATGAAATCCCCACCCTCCGCAAAAAACGCGGAAGGGTGGGGCACCCTTCGCGTGGGCGACAAGGTTGATGCCGTGGTTAACACTGACATCCGCGAAGCGACGATGCGCAATCATACGGCTACGCATTTGCTACACGCCGGGCTGCGCGAGGTGCTGGGCAAGCATGTGAAGCAGGCGGGATCGCTGGTTGCGCCGAATCATCTGCGTTTTGATTTTTCGCACTTTACTGCGGTCGAGGACGAAGAGTTGCAGGATATTGAAGACATCATCAACAAGGAAGTGCTGCGCAACATTAAAGTCGAGACGATTACGGACGTTCCCATCGATGAGGCCATCAACCAGTATCACGCCATGGCCCTGTTCGGAGAAAAGTATGGTGACAAGGTGCGCGTGATCAAGATCGGAGATTTTTCGACTGAGCTCTGCGGCGGCACGCATACTGCGGCCACCGGAGAAATTGGCCTGATCAAGATTCTGAAAGAAAATAGCGTCTCTTCGGGAGTGCGGCGCGTGGAGGCGGTGACCGGCGAAGGATCGCTGCGACATTTTCGTCGCGATCACGAATTGGAAAAAGTGGTGTCGGCATTCGCCTCTCCCACCCCTTCGGCACGCTCAGGGCAGGCTCTTGCGCAACAAACGCGCAAGGACGGGGCACCCATTGTCGTGGAGCTCACTCCGGCCGATGCGCTGAAGGCTGAACTCGACAGGAAAGACGCAGAGATTAAGCGACTGACGCGGGAGCGCGACCAGGCGCTGATGAAGTCAGCGTCTTCGTCGTTCAGCGCGGCGAACGTTGGCGAGAAAGTAAGAGAAGTAAAGGGCGTGAAGGTTCTGGCGCAACGCGTGGATAACCTGGAACGCGCGCAATTGCGCACGCTAGTCGATCAACTGCGCGACAAGATTGGATCGGGCGTGGTGGTGCTGGGTTCGGCATCGAATGGCAATGTCTCGCTCATCGTCGGCGTCACCAAGGACCTGACGGGTAAAGTGCAGGCGGGCAAAGTCATTGGCCCGGTCGCGCAGAAAGTTGGCGGCAAGGGCGGAGGGCGTCCTGACCTGGCCGAGGCTGGCGGCAAAGATGCCGCGGCTCTCGATGGCGCGTTGAATAGTGCCTATGACGTCGTGGAGTCGCTACTCGCGTGAACTCGACCGAAAGCTCATCGCACGAACGCCTGCGTTTTATCAAGCACCAGGGCCATGCCGTTTACTTCATCGACTTTTCGCACTGCGCGGCGAAGGAACTGTTGTTGTTGCTTGACCTGGTTCGCGCCGACGTTGCACGGCATGAACCCGGATCACTGCTCACGCTGGCGGATTTCACCGGCGCCGAGGTCGACCGCGACGTAGCTACGCGAATCAAGGAAGTTCTGGTGCTGGACCGGCCTTATGTGAAGCGCTCCGCATGGGTGGGCACGGAAAAGCTGCCGCACATTTTTTACGAGCACTTCAAGAATTTCTCCCGGCGCGACATTCCCCTCTTCAACACACGCGAGGAAGCGATGGACTGGCTGATCGCAGGTTAACGCCTTGAAATAGCCATCTCAAATGGCTATCATTAAGCCGTGCAGGTCAGCGTAGCCGACGCGAAGAATAAGCTTCCGCAATTGATCAAGGCAGTGGAGGATGGAGAACCAGTCACCATCTGCCGCCGGGGTGTGCCAGTGGTGGATATTGTGCGTACGCGAAAAACCCCGCGAAAAAAGCCGGTGTTTGGAACCTTGAGGGGAAAAATCAAAATCAACGATCCAGACTGGTGGAAGCCGATGACGGACAAGGAAGTGGACGATCTTTTTGGCGGAGGAGAGTGAGTGCGGCTGCTGCTGGACACGGCGGTGCTGATTTTTGCCGTCGACTCGCCGGAGCGTCTCAGCAAACGTGCGGACGCGGCTTTGAAGAATCCGCAAAATACCCGCGAATTGAGTGCGGTTTCGCTGACCGAAATCGCCATTAAGACTACCCTGGGAAAGTTGAATATGTCGGCTGCCATTGCGCGCAAGGCGCTTGCGGATTTGGATATTCGCATCCTGGCGTTCAATGCCGATCATGCCTTCCGCTTGTTCGATCTTCCGCCCTTGCACCGCGATCCTTTTGACCGCCAGATCATCGCGCAGGCGTTGTACGAGGAGATTCCCGTCGTCACTCCCGACGACAAGTTCAGCCGCTACGAAGGCATGAAGCTTATCTGGTAGTTTTTGAGTGTTTCGAGGCGCGGACAGGAAGCCGAAATGGCCTCAACTTCTCCACTTCAAGGTTACCGGCCCCAGCATTGGGTGTTTCATCCCGGTCCCGGTGCGCTTCGCTTCGAGATGCGCGGCCTTCAATTGGAAATACCATTTGGCGGGACGGTCGGCGTCGTCGATCAGCATCAAGTGCGGATTGTGCTTCAGGCCTTCAGCTTGCATTTCCATGGTGCGGCGATCCTGTTCTACAAATTTTGCGAAGACAAATCTCAATAGCTCGGGAGCAAAGGGCATCCAGCGAAAGATATTCCAGGCGGCGGCTACATCAATGCGGCACAAGTTGCGCGTGATGGGCGTGACGGTGGTGAGGCTGGAAAACCAATATTTGCCGGCGCGAATCGTTTCGGTGCGGATGTTGGGCAGGACGAAGTCGATGGTAGTGGTGATGGAGGTGGCATCGGCATAGAGGCGCAACAGTTTGTACGGCGCCGAATTGGAACTGGGAGTGTGGGCGCTCATACGAAAGCCATTGGGGATGGGCTCGAAATTCTTGCGCTTCTCATGAATGCTGTGTTGCGTGCGCCACCACCACGCCTGGTGAACGAAAGGACCGTGCGCTGGATCCATGAGGCCGATGATGCCGTGATCGACGCTGACTGGCATTTCTGCGGTGAGGTAGGCGAATTTATATTTGCCGGTGAACTTTTCTATTTGCGGAGCCGAATCGGGGGGTTCAGCAGGCTTTGAGAATCCTGCGCCTTGGGGCGCGGGATCGGGAACGTAAGTCCAGATGAATCCGTCCTGTTCTTCGCAGGGATAGCTGCCGGCGTAGATACGATCGACTTTAAGATTCTGATCGGCAGTGAGTGAAGGAATGGCCTGACACTGGCCGTTGTGAACGTCGAATTGCCAGCCGTGATAGGGGCATTCGAGATTTTCGCCGTCGAACTTGCCGCCGTTCAGCGGCATACCGCGATGCGGACAGGAATCGCGTAGAACGAAAGCGCGGCCCTGGCGGTCGCGGCCGACTACGAGAGGTATTTCCAGCAGCGTCGCTTTGTGCAGGTGATTTCTGTGAACACGATCGGCGGGGAGCGCGCGATACCAGAATCCGGTGAGCATGAGCGAGTCGGGCGTCTGGCGCTGCGGGAGATCGAGTTCGGGCATGGCGGAATTTCTGATTGCCGATTCCTGGTCGTCGATGGAACGACCTATGCTAGCATCCGCAGGACTCGGGGGCCGAGGATTTACCCCGGCGGCTAAAGCCACGGAGGAACAGAATCCCGGCCGGCACGACTAACGTCGTGCCCTTCCAACTTCTCGCGAACGCTATGGAATTCGTTGCGCATTTTCGCAGGCTTAATGCGGTGCAGCGGAATACATTCATCGCCTGTTTTCTCGGGTGGTCGCTGGATGCGTTCGATTTTTTCATTCTGGTTTTTTGCGTAAGCGCGATTGCCACTCAGTTCCAGGCGAAGGTCTCGGCGGTCGCGGAAGCGATCTTCGTCACGCTCGCTATGCGTCCGGTGGGAGCGCTGTTGTTCGGCGCCATGGCGGACCGTTTCGGACGACGACCTGCGCTCATGCTGGACATCGTCGCGTTTTCGGTTTTCGAGTTGGGATCTGCGTTCGCTCCGTCACTCAAAGTTTTTCTGATCATGCGGGCGTTGTTCGGCATTGCCATGGGCGGGGAGTGGGGTGTAGGTGCGGCGCTGGCGTTTGAGACTTTGCCCGTGGAAGGGCGCGGATTTTTTAGCGGGCTGTTGCAGGAAGGATATGTCGTTGGCTACTTGATAGCGGCGGTGGTTTATGGAGGATTGTTTTCATTCGTGGGTTGGCGGGGAATGTTTGTGATTGGAGCGCTACCGGCATTTCTGGTGATCTACATCCGGACGAAGGTAGAAGAGTCGCCGGCCTGGCTGCAGGGTCGCGATGCCCCACAGACAAAAAGGCCTTTGGGAAAAGATATTCGGACTTATCTGGGAAGCTTTGTTTTTCTCGTGGTGCTGATGTTCGCGTTCAATTCGTTTAGCCATGGTACACAGGATCTTTATCCGACGTTTCTGCAAAAGAACCTGCAGTTCACTCCGAAGACGGTTGGGCTGATCGCGATCGTGTATAACATTGGCGCGCTGCTGGGCGGCATCCTGTTCGGGACCTGGTCGGAACGCATTGGGCGGCGACGAGCTATTGTCATTGCGGCGTTGCTGGCGATTCCTGCGATACCGCTCTGGGCTTATTCGCACACTGCGCCAATGCTGGCGCTGGGCGGATTTCTGATGCAGTTCATGGTGCAAGGCGCGTGGGGAGTGATTCCGGCGCACCTCAACGAACTTTCGCCGCCGGCAGTGCGGGGAACTTTTCCTGGGCTGGCTTACCAGCTGGGTAATTTATTTTCTTCCCGAAATTCGGTACTGCAGGCGGAGCTGGTGGAGCAGCGTTTTGGCGGGAGGTATCCTCCGGTTCTGGCCGGGACAGTGTTGATTGTGGCCGTGCTGGTGGCGGTAGTGACGTTGAGCGGACGCGAGAAGAAGGGAATCGATATGGGGAATACCGCGTAGGGCTACTTGGGAACTTCGAAGCGGTAGCCGATACCACGCAGGGTCTTTAGGTATTGCGGATGACGGGCGTCGGGTTCGATTTTTTCGCGGAGACGGCGTATATAGACGTCGATCGATCTTGGGGTGACGAAGGGAGTCTCTTTCCACACGGCATCGAGCAACTGATCGCGGGTCAGGACGCGGCCGCGGTGGCTGGCGAAATATTCGAGCAGGCGAAATTCGCGTACGGTGGTAGGAACGTTGCGTCCCTGAACCTGCACGGTCATCGAGGAAACATCGATTTCCAGGTCGCCGAGACGCAACACTTCGGAAGTGAGCGGAGTTTGCCGGAGCCCGCGCAAAACGCTGCGGACACGAGCGACCAGTTCACGGGGACTGAAGGGCTTGGTAATGTAGTCATCGCCGCCCAGTTCGAGGCCTTTTACCCGGTCAGCCTCCGCGGTCTTGGCGGTGAGAAAGATAATCGGCGTGGCGGAGAGAATCGGCGCGGTGCGAATTTGCCGGCAGAGTTCGAAGCCATCCGTTCCGGGCAGCATCACATCGAGCAAGAACAACGACGGCATTTCACGAAGGGCTTCTGAGATCAACGAGGCTCCGCTGACGAAACTCTGCACATCGAATCCCGCGGCCCGCAGATTGTGCGAAATGAGTCGGGCAATGTCTTCGTCATCTTCAACCACGAATACGAGGCCGCGAACGGAACTGGGCATACCGGGAGCCTCATTCCGTTCGTAGGAATTTGTGGGGAAGTGCATGGGTGTGTGGGACGCCGCCCGAAGTGGACACAAACTTCAAGCTGCTGAATTCGCTGCCCAAACTGTATGGGGAGAATGTTGCGCCAATGTTTCCCGCGTGTTAACGGGCGATGAATTTAAGCTAAGGCGCGGCTCGCTTTTTCGGCATGTGGCGAAGACTGCGGCCTTCGATCAGGCTGTAGAGTTCTTCCGCCAGATTGGTGGTGTGGTCGCCGGCGCGCTCCAGAGCCTGAGCCATCAACAGCACTTCAAAGCCGGAGGGGTCGCCGGGGGAAGCGTTTTCCGTCAGGTGTTTCTGAAACATGGCGTGGCAGACGCGGTCGACGTCTTTATCCATCTGCAACACCTTGCGGGCGCATTCGAGATCGAGAGAGACAAAGCCTTTGTGAATCAAGTCAAGCATCTCGCGGAGTATTTCCGACATGGCCACGAGTTGGCGCGCATCGGAAACCGGCATCTTGCCGGTACGAGCTTGCATGCGCAGCGCTACGCTCATGACCAGATCGCCGATACGCTCAAGGTCCGTGGTGCACTTGAGACTTGCCAGCAGCTGGCGGGCGCGAGCTTCATTCACGCGGGTGATGGCGGCGGGGAGCTGGTCGTCGATCTGGCGCTCGAGGAGGTCGAGTTCCTTTTCGCAATCTTTAATCGCGAGAAAGGCCATGCGAGAATTGCTGGTAACCAGGTCGCGAACGTTAAAGGCGGCATCGCGCGCGATCAGGCAGGCGCGCAACGCCAGACGGGTAAGGTCCTCAGAGGTAGCGGAATTCCTGTTGCCACGGGCGCGAGTGGCTTGTGGGCCTGGGCTGTGATCCCCTCCGGCGGAATCGAGTTCTTGATCGTCAGACTTTGCCGTGGGACGGACTGATTCCGATTTTCGAGGCATGTTCTAACCGGAAGAACGACGTTAAAGAACGCAAAAGGTTAGTTTAATGGAATTGTGTGAACGCGCGGTTAAAACCCAGGATGGGTACTGTCCTAGTTTCGTTTTTAGAAGTTTTCCACAGCAGTAAAAATCAAAACCCAACCGAAGGGAGAAAAACTAATGGATACCGAAGTACGGGAGATTGACGATAGAAAACATATTGACAATCTATCGTCAACCTGCTGTAATGTTCGCGTGATTAACGCATCCCAAGTAGCCTCGGCTTTGTCGCAGCAGTCAGAGGCCGATTTCGATAGGCTTCAAAAAATAGAGGCCGAACAGACGAAACTGCGACAGCATTATCTTAGATTCCTTGATTTGGAAGAAGAGAAGAAGGCGAAGGTAGCTCGACTACGTCGCACCACCTCGCTGATTCCAGACCATGTAAAGAACGTCAAGTGGAAGCCCAAAAAGGATGAATTTAACGCTTATATCGTTACTCTTAGCGAGTTAACGCTATGGGAAGCCATGCTTGCAATATTGGAGCACACTGGCGAGATTCAGCTTTTCGAGTTGCAACACGTTCTAGAGCAGTTCGGGAAGGCGGTGACTCGTGGGGCTATTGAGTCCGCGATAAAAACACATTCCCAACGGTTTTCGGCCACGACGCGAGGCCGTGAAAGGTTTGTTTCGCTTAAGCGATAACAGGGAAGGAGAACGATGCGACCTCCACCAAATGACAGCCGCAAATAGCAAGACCCGCTAGGAGTTGACGCTCCGAACGGGCCTTGAACCGACAATCCGGCAAGCCGAAATGCCAGTCCTCAACTCACATTTTGGCTTGCCTTCACCCGAAAGGCAAGGACAAAATGAACACTCTCTCCGCTCGAAAAGAAACTCACGATAATCTCTGCTCTCCTCGAAGGCAATTCCATCCGCTCAATTGAACCGCATGACGGGCGTTCACCGAGACACAATCTGCCGCTTGTTAGTGGGCACTGGCGACCGCTGCGCTCAGATCATGGATGGCAAATGCGGAACTTGAAATGTGGATTCGCTTGCAGTGCGATGAGATTTGGACGTATGTAGGGAAGAAACAACGGCGCGTGAAGAAGGGCAAAGATTCGCCGGAGTTTGGCGACCAATGGGTGTTTGTGGCGATGGACGAGGACACGAAGCTCGTGCCTCATTACGAGATCGGCAAGCGTCACGCGGGAGACTACAGAACAATTCCTGATCGGCCTACGCTGGAAACTGGCCGAGGATCATCGCTTCCAGATCACGACAGACGGCTATCATCTTCTACCGTTCAAGCTTCAGAGCATATTTGCTGGCCGCGTGGAGTTCGCGCAGCTTGTAAAGCTATTCGGCAACTACGGCCAGCACGACGGGCCTGATGCGAGGTACTCCCCACCAGGAATCACGGAGGTCATATCCAAAGTGATTGACGGACGGCCCGACCCTGACCGCATCTGCACGTCACACGTAGAGCGACAGAACTTGACCATGCGTATGCAGATGCGGCGATTCACGCGGTTAACGAACGCTTTCTCGAAGAAACTGGCGAATCTAAAGGCCGCTTGCGCTTTGCACTTTGCTCACTATAATTTCGTCCGCGTCCATTCCAGCCTGAGAATCACTCCGGCTATGGCCGCTGGCATCACTTCCCGTATCTGGAACTTGGGAGAATTGATCGCATGAATGACCGACATGAACTTGCCGTCCTGCTGGATTGCTCAGACGACCCACTACAGCCATGCTGTATTTTTCTCCCGCATCAAACCCCATTAGGAACACACGACAATCAACTGCATCCACCCATCGGTACATGGAACGCAATGTTTCTATGCCTCGCACACGAGCAAGCGTGTCCTCGTTCGGAACGCAACGTCGGTCTAGAACCGTATATGCTGGACCAGCGTGAACCCATCCCCCCGTTCTGGCAGATTGAATACGAATGTGGGCGAGAAAACTGCGGAATGCCGCATACCATCTACACGGGAGGGCCTTCAGATTTCTCCAAGATAGTGTCTCGGATATTACGAACCAGTCCAGCCGTACCTTGCGGCGATCACAACGTTGTTTGGAAGAAGGAACTGATGCAAGGGACTCGGTACCCGCCTGTTGACATGCCATATCGCCACCTGTAAAGTGAAATTACAGGCGTTGCGCTAGCCCGCGCCCACTATAACGGTCTTAGTTTGTTCAAGAAATCCCCGGACGGCAATCCGGGGATTTCTATTTCTACCGCTCGTTCGGGCACGGAATGTAATTCTCGTGCTTCACGCGCTCGTGTTTGTCTAGGTCATAGTGGGTGTGAGAGTACCAGCACACCGTATTCTCCCCGTACCCTACCCAATGACTGAACTCCATCGCATCCCCATCAATCGGGCATTGGATCGTATCGGGGTGCGCCCATGCGGAGATCGCAAGCACCAGAGCGATAACGGCGACTGAGATTCTTAGCCTCACGACGCAATTGTATTACCATCTGTCAAGATGAAGACCCTCAAATCAGGACACTACCCCAGGATGCCGAGGAAGTGATTGGGCGACTACGTTCGGCACTCGTTATGAGGCACAGGAGGAACTGTGGAACTGGCAGACTATCTTCAGCGTGAGTTTGCTTACAATGCGTGGGCCAATGGCGAGGCGTTGGCCGTGATCCGCGCCAGTGGAAGCAAAAATCCGCGATTGCTACCGCTAGTGGCGCACATTTTTTCCGCCGAGGGCCTGTGGTTGGAACGATTGAAAGGCGAGCCACAAAGCATGGCGGTGTGGCCGGAGTTTGATCTCGATCAATGCGAGGCTCGGGCAAAGGAACTGAGGGACTTGTGGGATGAGTATTTGAAACCGACGTCTTCCGACAGCCTCGCTCAGAAGGTTTCTTATAAGAACAGCAAGGGTGAACCGTGGAGTAACACGGTGCAGGACATACTGACGCACGTGGTGATGCATTCCGCTTATCATCGCGGGCAAATTGCCAGCCTGATGCGTGCCAATGGGCAAACGCCCGCGTATACCGACTTCATTCACGCGGTGCGGCAGGGACTGATCGAATAGAATTCTGAATTAAAGGCCAACCGTATGGCAGGCGTTCGGCTGTATGTTCTAACCGCGGCACAATTTGGAGCGGCAGCGGTCATCTTCTGGCTGCTGGCGACGTGGAAGACTCCGTGGAATGCGGAGCGTTATGTGGGGACTGTGTTGGTGGTGATCGGCATCACCATGATCGTTGTCGCCCGGTATCAGTTGGGATCGTCATTTTCGGTTAAGGCGAAAGCGAAGAAATTGGTCACTCGGGGCCTCTACTCGAAGATACGTAATCCTATTTATGTCTTTGGCATGGTAATGATTGTGGGACTGGCTCTGGTGGTGCAGTTACCGAGCCTTGTGGGTTATCGCGGCGATCATCTTCATCGCCCAAGTTGTTCGCGCCCGTCGCGAGGCTGCGGTATTGGAAGCGGCCTTCGGCGAGGAATATCGCGAATACCGCCGCAAGACATGGTTCTGATTCTTCCGCATGGGCAGGCGATTGCAGCGGAGGGTGGCTTAACCGCATGCGGAATTACGATCTTGAGAGCTTTGCGGCAATCCACGTGGAAGACTAGTATCTCTGCGATGAAAAAACCGTCGACCATTCTGATCTTCTGTGTGACTTTATTGCTCGTTGTATGCGCTTCGGTGACATTGGCGCTGAATGAATCCAAAATTCCGCCGATGCCGGTTGCCGTTACAGGGAATGCGGTCGCGACGCTGCAAAACGGGCTCGAAGTGTTTTCGCTGATGGGCGTCGGGCCTAAAGGGACATGGAATGACGTCAGCAACAATGTCTACCTGCTGCGGCTGGCATCGGCGAAATGGAGCACCATTCGGGCCGTGCCGGGCGTAGCCGGGCGCCTGGGAGCGGCTGCGGTGCAGGCGCGGGGGAAGATATATGTTTTCGGCGGTTACATTCTCGATGCTCAGGGCGAACAGATTACCGTCTCCGATGTAAATGGATACGTGCCGCAAGAGCGCCAATGGTATCGAGGGGCGGATATTCCGGTGCCGGTGGATAGCGCGGTGATCGGCGTAAACCATGATCGCTATATTTATCTGGTAGGCGGGCGCTCGAAGAATGGCCCGGTGAACAATGTGCAGGTTTATGACGTGCAGAAAAATATCTGGAGCCAGGGAACGCCGTTACCGGGGGCAGCGGTGTTTGGCCATGCGGGCGGGTTGGCGGACGACGAGATCGTTTACGTGGACGGCGCCATGAAAAATCCAACGGGCGGTCCACCCTACGTCGCTGCGCAGGAGTGCTGGATGGGGAAGATCGACAAAAAAGATGCGGACAAGATTGCGTGGAGCAAACTTCCCGCACATCCGGGAGCGGCGCATTTCGGAATTGCCGCCGGGGCGTCGGCGAAGGACCGCAGAATCGTTTTCTCTGGAGGCAGTGCGGCCGTGCACGATTTCAAGGGGATCGGGTATGACGGTAAGCCGGTTGAGATATCGGCCGTGACCTTCGATTTCGACGTTCACAACAATCATTGGGAGGTGGTGACGGAGAATACGCCGGATCCACGCATGGATGCGCGGGGAATCGTGGAAACGCCGGTGGGGCCGCTGATCGTAGGCGGGCTGGCAACAGATGGCTCACCTACGCCACGCGTGGAAGTGGTGCCACACAAGTAGCGACGCCGATTTCCGCAACTTCGGTTTTCCAACACGAAGGAAAATTCGAGGTTTGCTGATTCAGTGAAGAGAGAAGTGGGGCGGGAGGAACGGTGTCGAACCGTCATCTCCGGGATGGAGCCCCGGCGCATTGCCGTGGTTATGCTACTCCCGCGTACAGGTCTGAAGCTTCGTCGTTGAAAGCGACGCACCACGTTATGTCATGGGTCGTTGCACTGTCAAGGCTGACGCTCTGGCGACGCGATATCAGCGCGCGCGTGCCAGGACGAGGGTAACGTCGTCGGGTTGCTCCTGGTCTCCGATCCAGGTATCGACCGCGGCGGTCACCAGTTGGCTGATCTGCTCCAGCGGAAGATCGCGATTATCGCGGACCAGTTCGATGAGACGGCTCTCGCCGAACTCACCAAACTCGTTCTCCGGCTCTGTGATGCCGTCGCTATAGGCAACGAAAATCTCTCCCGCCTGCATCGCCACCGAACCTTCCGCATAGTTCTGGTTATCGAACAGGCCGACCACGGTGCCTCCATCTTCCAGCCGGCGCAATATTCCACCTTCGCTGATGAGCAAGGGAGGCAAATGGCCGCCATTGCTGTAGTGCAGGCGGCGCGCGTGGCCGTCGTAGATGGCGAGAAAAAGAGTGGCATATTTTTCCGGAGGAGTGCTTTCGTAGAGTTGATGGTTGAGCAGGCGCAGCAGAACTCCGGGAGAAATTTCAATGCCATCCGCGCGCGCGGTTGTCATGAGGCCGGGTCTGGCATTCATTCCGATGGCCACGGCTTCCTGCACTCGAGGAAGGCTTTCCACGCTATAGGCGCGAACCGCGGAGTGGATGGTGGCCATAAGCAATGCGGCGGAAATTCCCTTGCCGCTGATATCGCCCATGGCCAGGATCATTTCGTGCGGGCTGAGAGTCAGGAAATCGTAATAGTCGCCGCTGACTGTGCGCGCCGGACGGCAAAAGCCGTGAACTTCCAGCGATTTTAGCTGCAGGATTCGGCGCGGGAAAAGCTGCTCCTGCACTTCCTGAGCGATGGCGAGTTCGCCTTCCAGGCGCTGTTTTTCTTTCTGTTCCAGGATCAACTTCTCGATGGATTCCGTCATGGAATTGAACGACCGGGAAAGCTGCGCCAACTGGTCGTCGGATTTCACGGGAATGCGGTGACTGAAGTCGCCGCGATCCACGTGCTTGGTGGCATTGTCGAGTTGCGCCACAGCGCTGGTCACCGTGCGCGTCATTCGCGTGCCGATTATCAGAGCGACCAGCTCGATAATCGCGAAGACGATAAGAACGCCGAGAAGAATTTCTTCCACCCCCTGAACAAAATCTCCCAGAGCAGCGAAGAGATGGGCGTAAAGGACCGAGGGCCGAGTGCTTACCCGCACCAGCGCGCCAGTTGTGCGGTTTCCGGTAGCCCAATCCAGTGCCGATAATGGCGCGTAGAATGTGACTTGGCGATCATAATTATTAGCGGCTGGCGGGACCGCACCCACGGCTAAAGCCTGGCGGAAATGCAGAACAACGCCCTTTTCGCGAATCGTGATCTCACGCGGCACGCTTTCGTAAGTCGCGCCCGGTGGTGCTGCGGAATCTTGACCACTGTTGGTTTGCTGCGGGAGATCCGCGGCAAACACGGTGATTTCTCCCATTCCTGCCGCGATCTTCCCTACCAGGGCTTTATCGAAGGGTTCGCTGGTGACCACCGTGAGCAGTTTCGACCCCGCGGGAAGCTGGGTGGCAACGCGCAAGTGCAGGCCATCATGGTCGCGCGTAAGCGCGGCTACGCCGCCTTTGACGAAGCCAGGAAGGGATAGCGGGGGTTCCTTGGACTGGTCGCCGAGAGGCAGAACTTTGTCGCCATACCAGGCATAAATTCGACGCCGGCGCCAGGCTTCATCGCGTTTCCGGAGTCCGGCGAGCGACTCGGCTGCGGCATCGCCGCCACGCTCCAACCGGGTTGCCAGTTCGTTGGCAACTGCGGCGTTCACCGCCTGCATGCTGCGTAACTGGGAGTCGATCTCCGAAGTCACTACGAAAATTGCAAACTGGCCCGATAATCCATATATCGTGATGAACGCCATCCCGACCAGCAAGACTGCGGGGATGACGCCAATAAAAACGTAAGTCACGATGAGGCGGTTGCGCAGCCGCCACAGAATTTTGCGCCTTAACCAGCGAAGGCCGAGAATCAAGAATAGAAATGCCGAGAGAACAAAGAGGAAAATGATCCAGCCGCTGAGATTTTCGCTCCAGGAGGGCGCGAACAGGCCCAGAAGCTTTTCCACAATGAAAAGCACGCCTGCCAGAGCCACCAGGTAGCAGGCGATCCGCGCCAGACGGCCCTGAGGCCAAACTCCTGCGCGGATCATTTCCTGGCGGAATTTTGAGTAGAACGACGGCATCTTTTGGAATCCTACGCTGGATTTTACGCCCATCGGCACCAAGTTCGTGGGCTTGCGGGAACTAGAACATTTATGATTCCGGCTAATCTCATTTAGAATTCCGCAGTGCCCAGACCTCATTTTTTCTTCTCATGTATCGGCTTGATATCGATGTTTGGCGTGTGCGCTTTGGCACAACAGCCCGCAGGCAATTCGCAGTCCGCGCAACCACAAATCAAAGTGAACGTGCTGAACGTTTGCACGCCGTCGGCGGAAGAACAAAAAGAGATTACCGCGGCCCTGGCGAGAATTCCCAAGCAGCCGCTGTTTTCGCCGGACTTTGAAGTATCGCGCGGACGCTCGACGCTCACCGACATGCCGAACCTGTTGCCGGTGGGACAAGGCACGCAGGTATCGGACGAGCCTTCGGTTGCCAGTTATGTCCGCATACGCCGCGAGTTTGCGGTGCAGGCCATGTTCTCGCGGGTGCAATATTCCTTCAGCGACGATGGCCACAATATGGTGGAGACGCTGGTGCTGCATGTGCGCGATCCCAAGGATCTGATCGAAGTATCGATTGAAGATAGCGCGTCGTCGGTTACCAGCGCGGAAGTAATGCTGACGGCCGACACTCCGGTCAGCCGCATTCGTTTGGAGCGATTCGGCAAATCTTCTGTGGCGTTAGCCCGGTGCAGCGCCGCGGAAGGCGGACCGGCTCCCGATCAGTCGGCCTACGAGCCGATTTTCCGCAGCGCATCCAGCGTTCTGGCCGATTATCGCCATCTGCTGGACGTACACAAGATCGTACCGGAGGAGTTGGGTAAGATTGGCCGCGCGCAGGCGAAGGGGACGCCGAGGCGGAGGCGGACAGCGCCGCCGACAGAGCCGAAGAAGTGATGCGGTTTCAGTTCTTGCTACGAGATTGGCGCGTGCATCCGAATTTGAGCTAAGTAATCTATATCCCAGCCACAAACAACTATGAGTGAACTCCGCAATGTCGTAATTATTGGCTCCGGCTGCGCCGGACACACGGCTGCGCTCTATACGGCGCGCGCCAACCTGAAACCTCTGGTAGTCGAAGGGCACGAACCGGGAGGACAGCTGGCGCTTACCACGCTGGTAGAAAATTTCCCTGGCTTCCCGGAAGGAATTCTCGGCCCGCAGTTGGTGGAAAACATGCGCAAGCAGGCGGAACGCTTTGGCGCGGAATACCGCATGGAGCACCTTACCAGCGTCGACTTGAGCCAGCGTCCTTTTTTGTTGCACCTGGGACGGCATCAGGTACACGCGCAGTCGCTGATTATCGCCAGCGGAGCTTCGGCGCGCTGGCTGGGCTTGCCGCACGAGCAGCAACTGATTGGGCACGGCGTGTCGTCGTGCGCAACCTGCGATGGCTTCTTCTTTTCCGGCAAGGAGATTGTTGTGGTGGGCGGCGGTGACTCCGCTATGGAAGAGGCGCTGTTCCTCACCCGCTTCGCCACCAAGGTCACTGTGGTCCATCGCCGCGACCATTTTCGTGCCTCGAAGATCATGCTGGAACGCGCCCAGAAGCACGAAAAGATTAAGTTCCTGCTCGACACAGTCGTCGACGATGTTTACGACGCGGGCAAGCAGGAAGTAACCGGGCTCAAACTACGAAACGTAAAGACGGGGGAAGGTTGGGATTTCCCGACCAGCGCGCTTTTTCTCGGCATTGGTCACGAACCCAACGCAAAGATGTTTCACGGCCAGCTTGACACAGATGCCGATGGCTACCTGAAAACGCATAACTATGTCTTTACGCGAGTGCATGGAGTGTTTGCCTGCGGTGACGTGCAAGACCGGCGGTATCGGCAAGCGATCACGGCCGCGGGATCGGGATGCATGGCGGCGATTGAGGTGGAAAAGTTTCTGGAGGAGCGGGGCGAGTGAGATACTACTTGCTGCTGGTCGCGGTGACCTCAGGCTTCGAGTAGTACTTTGTCTATAGGAGTGCTACTTTAGGTATAATGTATTCCTATGGCAACCGAGTATGCAACGGTAAAGTCCAAGGGACAGATCGTGATTCCAGTGGATGTTCGACGTAAGTTTCAAATTGAGGAAGGGACGCGCGTCGCATTCCTGGAAGAAGAAGGGCGGTTGTTTATTCAGCCGGTTACCGACGAGTTCATCAAAGAGATGCAAGGCATTATGAAGGATTGGGAGCTCCCGGAGCGGATGGAGCGGGACAAGGATCGCGATCTGCGATGAAAGGCTATGTACTTGATGCTAGCGCCTTATATCGGTTCCTAACCGGCGGGCCCGGAGCCGATATCGTTGGACGATTGATGCGGGAAGCCCGCGACGAGGGCAAGCCCTTGCGAATGTCGGTGGTCAATTGGGGCGAAGTATACTACGCGACGGCCAAAGCCCGGGGCTTCTCTGAAACTTCGCGTGTGATGGAGCGGGTCAAGTTACTGCCATTGAAGATCCTCGATGCCGACGAATTGATAGTGACTCGGGCGACCCGGCTAAAAGCGGGGTACGGGCTGCCCTATGCCGACTGTTTTGCCGCTGCGACCACGGTCCGAGGAGAAAGTCTTGTGACTTCGGATACAAAAGACTTTCGTAAAGTGCCGGAACTCGATCTCCTGGCGCTGCCCGAACATAAGGGAAAAAGATGAAGCCCGCCGTTCCCGTCTTTTAGACCCCATGAAACAAGCGGTCCAGCAGTAGGAACACTGCCGCGCCGACAATTACCAGCAAAGCCATTTTCATCGACGGTTCACGGTTCACTTCGGGGACTAAATCGGACGCTGCAACATAAATCGTGACCCCAGCCGCGAGGGGAAGGCCGGCACCGACGTGGTGACGGAAGAGCGCCATGGTGAGAACTCCTGCGACCGTCGAGCCTCCTAAAATAATCGAAGCTCCCCAGGCAATACCGCGGCTGCGGCCGCTGGCCAGCATCACGGAACTTACGGTGAAACCTTCAGGAATCTTGTGCAGAAATACGGCGAGGAAAATCAGCCACCCCAGAGAGTTCGAGACCAAAAACCCAGACGCGATAGCAATGCCATCGAAGAACGTGTGAATCACCAGGCCCAGCAGCACAGAATAACTCTTGTGGGAATGAATGAATTCACTGGCGTGGGTTTCTTCGCCAAAATGAAAGTGCGGCGTGACAGTGTGCTCGAAGAAGTGAATGATCAGGTAACCGAGGAGCACGAGATATGCGGCTGACCTGCCGCGCAGTGCGATGCTATCGGGAACCATTTCTACCAGTGAAACGGCGAGCATGAATCCCGCGCCTATAGCGACAAAATAGCGTAGATAAGCATGCTCCCAATTCCGTTGCACGATGATCGCACCGCCAAAGATGTTGGCGGCGGCGGCGGTAAGACCGAGCAGGACGCTGATGAGGATTGGGCTCATGGGTGGCAGCGGGATGATATCAGCACAATAGCAAAATCACAGCGAGACACCGCGATACGGGGAAATTCTAGACTTGGATTGTTCTTCGTATCTCCACGCTGAATTCTCAACCGGAATGCCTAATGTGCATCACGTCTCCATCCTGCACGATGTAGTCTTTGCCTTCGAGCCGCAAGGTTCCTTTGGCGCGGGCATTGGCTTCGGAGCCGGCTTCCAGAAGCTGATCCCAGCGGATGGTTTCGGCGCGTATGAAATGTTTTTCCAAGTCGGAGTGAATCGCGCCCGCAGCTTCCTGGGCACGAGTGTGGGCGGGAATTTGCCACGCGCGGCATTCGTCTTCGCCAGCGGTGAAAAATGAAATCAGGCCCAGCAATTGATATGTGGTGCGGATCAGGCGGACGAGGCCGCTTTCTTTCAGACCATAACTGGAAAGAAACTCCGCCGCATCGGCGTCGCTCATTTCCGCAAGCTCGGCTTCGACTTTGCCGCAAATCGCAGTAGCCGCCGCATTGGGCCGGAGGGCGATTTCCGCGAGCTTATATTTGCCGACTGCCTCTTCCAGTTCCCGGCCCAGTTCCGTGGATTCGCCGATGTTAAGCACGTAAAAAATCGGCTTCTCGCTCAGAAACATGAAGCCGCGAAGGCGCTTTTTATCCTCAACCGTCATTTCCATTTCGCGCAATGGCTTTTCTGTCCCGAGATGTGCGTTGGCGCGCTTCAGCAACTCGAATTCTTTTTCCAATTCCGCAGTCTTCATTTTCTTAAGATCTTTTTCCAGGCGCTCCAGACGTTTTTCCACCTGCCCCAGATCGCTGACCATTAAATCGAATTCGACATTTTTAATGTCGCGCAAAGGATCAATCGCGCCAACGTGAGGAATGGATGGATCGTCAAAGGCGCGCACAACATGGGCGAGCGCATCGACCTGGCGCAGATGCCCGATGTAGGCCGTTTCCTTCAACGCGTCCTGGCCAATCGCACCAACATCGACATATTCGACCGAGGTATGCGTAAGCTTTTTGGGATTGTAGAGAGCGGCGAGGCGGTCGAGCCGGTCGTCGGGAACCTTGGCCACGCCAATGTGCGCTTCGCGCGGATTGGAATAGGCCTGCTCGGAAAGATGAGCCTTGGTAAGGATGCGAAACAGAGAAGTTTTTCCTACCTGGGGCAGACCAATGATTCCGGTTTTCATAAAGAAAGCTTCTAGCTCTTAGCTCCTGACTGTTAGCTGTATAGGGATAGAGCGGCGTCTTGTGAGTGTCTTCACGTTTGGCGCAAGCTTTGAGAATAAACGATGGAAGCGATTTGCCCAAATCGCGGAGACGAGGACGAAGGCGCAATTCGCGTCGGCAGTGTTAAAGTTTGAAGTCAAACTGTATCGGGAGGCAGAAGATCGATGTCTCAACGTGAGTTTTGCGGCATTTTTCCAGGGCATTCATTGGCGCAGCAAGCAGGCTGTTGGCGAGTCATGGCTTGCTCCGCGCTCGCGGTCTTCTGTTTATCTTTGGCTTGCCGTGCCGATACAGAAATTCGCAATGCGAACCTGATGGTGCGAGTGAGTGAAGCCGATGGTTCTTACATCATCGCGAGTAAGGGCCAGGAAAGTCCCATCATTCGTGCGGGCGTAGCGGCTGAAGTGGACCATCACTGGCTAAGATCGGCGGATTATCCAAAGCATGAAGTATCGGTTTCGAGCTTCGAAGACGTCTTAGGGCGAGCCCAGCAAGCGAATGTGGAATGCACCGGACTGCCGAATCAGCCGGATCTGACTTATACGATTCGCATATATGACAACCAGGCTTACGGCGAGATTGAAGTCCAATTAAAGAATCGCAGCGGGCACGCTATTGAAGTTCAGAGCATTCGCAGTGTCGATGCGTTGGGAAATAAGATCATCGATCTTTCGGGCGCCGCAGGTTCGGATCGGGTGCTGTCTGACAGTTTCAGTGAAGACTGGCCGCCGTTGCAAATTTACGACCTGGGTGAAGCGCCCTATGGACTGCACCTTGCGGTCGGCAGTCAACTGATTTACAACCGGCAGAGCAAACAAAGTGTTTTCTTCGGCGCACTCAGCGCGGACCGCCTGCTGACGATCATTCATTTGCAGACAAAGGCGACGTCGTCTGGACCAACGATTTCCGGCTTCACAGTCGATTCCGCCGGCACAACTGAAATTATGGCGACCGATGAGGATTCGGGCCTGCGTGAAGGACCGAAAGAAAATCTGGTCGAGTTGAGCCTGCCGGTTGAGAATGGCGAGAGTATCTCCTCTGAACCGCTCATGTTCGCCGCCGGGCCGGATTATCACGCACAGCTGGAAAATTATGGGGCCGCGATACGCGAACTGCGCCACAGCCGGGTTCCCGAGAGCAACATGCTGGGATGGTGGAGCTGGACCGCGTTTTACATGGAGATTACCGAAGGCAACACGTTCACGAATGCGCTCTGGCTCGCCGAGCATTTGAAGAATCTTGGCTATGACTGGTTTCATTTCGATTTTGGTTATGGATACGCGCGCGGAGATTATTCCACTCCAAATGCGACGAAGTTTCCTCACGGCATGCGTCCGGTTACGCAGGCCATCAACCAGTTGGGACTCAATGTTGGGATATGGACCGCGCCTTTTGAGGTCGGCGAGTTTGGCTCGATCTACCAGAACCACAAAGATTGGCTGGTGCACAACGCCAGGGGCGAGCCGATTCAGGTGACGACTGACGAAGAAGTCCGGTCAGAAAAAGTTTTCGCGCTGGACTGCACGAATCCAGCGGCGCAGAAGTTCCTGCGTCAAACCTACCGAACATTAGTTCGCGAGTGGCTGGTGAAATACATCAAGCTCGATTTCATGGATACTACCGCTATCGAAGGCTACTTCTATCGTCCGCATACGACCGCGCTGGAAAATTTGCGTACGGGACTACAGATTATTCGTGACGCGGTGGGCGACACCGTTCTGCTCGACAAAGATGGCAGCCCGATGTTAACTCCGGTCGGCATTGTCGACGATGGACGCATATCCCAGGATACAGGACACACTTTTCTTCGCAGCAAGGAAGCAGCTCCTGGCATGGCGGCGCGTTATTACATGCACCGAAATTTCTTCATCAACGATCCGGACGCATTTACAGTTTCGCGACAGTTGATTGAAGAAAGGCCAATTCAGACTCCGCTTACCCTAGACGAAGCCCAGGTATCGATTGCGCTGGCGGCAGTATCGGGAGGAATGTTCGAAATTGGCGACGATCTTCCCACACTGGGCGCGGATGCTGACCGCGTCGCCCTGGTGACGAACGCCGATCTGCTACGTATGGCAAAGCTGGGGCGCGCTGCAATTCCAGTCGATCTTCTGAGTTACCGGGCGGCGGATGAACTGCCGAGCATCTTTCTTCTGCGTGAAGATGCGCGGCAGTCGGTACTCGCGGTCTTCAATTGGACCGAGAAGCCAAGCGCCCAACATCTTTCCTTCGTCGACCTCAAGCTCGCGGCCGGCGGAAACTATAAAATCACCGACATTTTCGCTCCGGAGCGAAGCGTCACAGTAAACGGAGACACGATTCGGGTTGAACAACCTGCGCACTCAGTGAGGATGGTGAAGATCGTCGATGCGTCGATTCCCGCCGCAGCGCCGTCAATCAATCTGAAAGTTCCTAACCAGGGACAGGTGAATGATGACTTGGAATTTGCAGCCAGTGCCGATGCGGACGCTGTGCCCGCTCTGAGCTATCGCTGGAACTTTGGCGACGGTACCAGCGAACCAGGCCGGCAGGTGCAGCATGCTTACACGAAGGCTGGCAGCTACACGATTCGGTTGATGGCTGAGGGCATGGACGGTATTGCCGCGGAGAAGCGCGTGACGATCTCGGTGAGCGGCAACCGGACCATCGGGCCGCCGACCCGATACAACCCCGATTAAGACTGCGTTCGTCCTGAGTTTTAACGCTGAGTCATCAGAGTCCGGCAGTGGCGCGCGATCTGTTGCTCTTCTTGTGCGGGGACAATCTGAATTTTTTCCGGTGTGAGGCCCAGCGATTCCAAGCCGGCCGTTGCCGCGGATCGGATGCGCTGACTATGCTCCCCGATACCGCCAGTAAAAACAAGGAGATCCACGCCGCCGAGCAGAGCCACATAAGCGCCAATCATTTTACGTACTGATACCGCAAAGGCATCCAGCGCCAAAGCGGCAAGCGGATCGTTAGAGCGGGCGCGCTCTTCCAAGGCCTTCACGTCGCTTTCGCCATCCGAAAACCCGGCAAGTCCACTTTTGTGATTAAGAAAATCTTCAAGTTGGTCCGCGTCCATCTTCTGATTGCGAATTAGGTAGATGACGGCGCCAGGATCGAGATCGCCGGACCGCGTTCCCATAGGGATGCCGCCGGTCGGTGTGAAGCCCATCGTGGTGTCGATCGAAACTCCGTTGCGCACGGCGCACAAGCTGGCGCCATTGCCCAGGTGCGCGAAGATGGCCCGCGCAGGGAGTTGTGCACCGAAGTGACGAACCAGCGATTCGTAGGAAAGACCGTGAAAGCCATAGCGCCGAACGCCTGCGCTGAAATATTCCGATGGTATCGGCAAATGCGAAGCCACGTCCGGAAGCGTTTTGTGAAATGCGTCGTCGAAGCATGCATAATGTGGTGCGGAAGGAAAGATTTTTTGTGCGGCGGCAATAATCTTCAGCGCCTGCGGAATGTGCAGCGGCGCAAAGTGAGTATCGGCGCGCAATTGCTCCAGAACCTTTGGCGTGATGAGTTGATGCGTTCGAAGATTGGGTCCGCCATGGACAACGCGATGTCCCACAGCGACGGGAGCCACGTGAAGATGCTCGCGCATTGCCGCGGCGAGCGTATTCAGCGCGTCCGTTTGCGACTCGTGAATACACTCACGTTTGACAACGGATGTACCATCCTGGCCTCCGCTGAAAGATCGGATGTGCAAGCTGCCATTGTCGTGTCCAATGCCTTCGGCGCTCCCGTCCAGTACGGGCTCCTCATCGCGCGCGCCGCGGCGGTAGACTCCGAACTTAAGCGACGACGAGCCGCTGTTCAGCGCGAGAATCAGTTCGTCTCCTTCCAGCCCTTCCGCCATGCTCAGCTCTGCCACTTCCAGTTGCGGATCTCTTCTTTATCGATGCCCTCTGTGTGAGCGTAGTTGATGCTGTCAATAATCTGCCCCTTGAGCCACTCCTTAACATGGGCGCCGATACCGCGCAGGCGCGGAACCCGGTCAATAACGTCGATCGCTAAATCGAATCGGTCAATCTGGTTGATAATCGCCAGCTCCAGCGGAGTGTTGATGTTGCCCTTTTCCTTATATCCACGCACATGAATGTTTTCGTGATTGGTGCGGCGGTAGCTAAGCTTGTGAATGAGCGAAGCATAAGAGTGGAAGTTGAAGATGACCGGCTTGTTGGTAGTGAAAAGAGAATCGAAGTCGCGATCGGAAAGCCCGTGGGGGTGTTCCGTTTCCGGCATGAGGCGAAACAGATCGACGACGTTGACGAAGCGGATCTTCAAATCGGGGAAATGTTCCTTCAGAATCAAAACCGCTGCCAGCGACTCCATGGTTGCAATGTCGCCGGCACAAGCCATCACTACGTCGGGTTCGGCTCCATCGTCAGTCGAAGCCCAGTCCCAGATTCCGATGCCCTTCGTGCAGTGAGTCACCGCGTCTTCCATGCTGAGATACTGGAGGTGATCCTGCTTATCGGCCACGATGACGTTGACGTAATCGCGCGAACGCAGGCAATGGTCGGCCACGCTGAGCAGGCAATTGGCATCGGGCGGCAAGTAAATTCGTACCACCGCCGGGCTTTTGTTGGTTACAACGTCAAGAAATCCTGGATCCTGATGGGTGAAGCCGTTATGATCCTGGCGCCAGACCAGAGACGTGATCAGGATGTTGATCGAGGGTATCGGCGCCCGCCAATCGATTTCCTTCTTGGATTTTTCCAGCCACTTGGCGTGCTGGTTGAACATGGAATCGATGATGTGTATGAAAGCTTCGTAACTGGAAAACAAACCGTGCCGCCCGGTAAGGACGTAGCCCTCAAACCAGCCTTCGAGCGTGTGCTCGCTCAGCATCTCCATCACTCGACCGGCGACGTCGAGTTCGCCGCCATCCGCATCTTCCGGTTTGTATTCGGCCAGCCACGTCTTCTTCGAAGCGGCGTAAATGGCGGTGAGTCTGTTGGAGGCTGTCTCATCCGGGCCGAAGACGCGGAAAGAATTCATATTGCGGCGCATTACTTCGGCAAGATAGTGCGCGAGCACATCGGTCGGTGGAGCGTATAACGACCCTGGAGCTTTCATCTTCACAGCAAAGTCACGAAAATCCGGCAGCTCCAGTTCTTTGCGCAACAGGCCGCCATTGGCATGGGGATTAGCGGAAATTCTACGCGTGCCTGAGGGCGCGAGTTCCTGCAGTTCAGGGATGAGGGTTCCGTTGGCGTCGAACAACTTTTCGGGATGGTAGCTGCGCATCCAGTCTTCCACGATTTTCATATGGCTTTTGTTGGTAGCCGGATCGACAACCGGGACCTGGTGCGCGCGCCAGAAATCTTCTACTTTGTGTCCATCTACTTCTTTTGGTCCGGTCCATCCTTTCGGCGAACGCAGCACAATCATGGGCCAGCGCGGCCGCGTGGCGTCGTCGGTTGAACGGGCGTGCTGCTGGATGGCGCGAATTTCGAGGACACAACGCTCCAATGTCGACGCCATCTTTTGATGCATCGCAAGCGGATCATTGCCTTCGACGAAATATGGTTTGTGGCCGTAGCCCGTGAGCAAGGATTCCAATTCTGCGTGCGGAATGCGCGCCAGGATCGTAGGATTCGCGATCTTGTAGCCGTTAAGATGCAACACCGGCAGCACCGCCCCGTCGCGAATGGGATTTAGAAATTTATTTGAATGCCAGGAGGTCGCGAGCGGCCCGGTCTCCGCTTCTCCGTCCCCGATGGCGACCGTTACGATGAGATCGGGATTGTCGAACGCCGCCCCATAGGCATGTGAGATCGAGTATCCCAGTTCGCCGCCTTCATGAATCGAACCTGGCGTCTCCGGCGTGCAGTGCGAGCCGATCCCTCCGGGGAAGGAGAACTGCCGAAAGAATTTCAGCATCCCCGCTTCGTCGCGGCTCTTATCGGGATAAATCTCCGAGTAGTGGCCTTCCAGATAGCAATTGGCCAGCGTTGCCGGCGCTCCATGACCCGGTCCAGAAATATATATGACGTTCAAATCGTATTTCTTAATGAGCCGGTTCAGATGCACCCAAATCAAAGACTGGCCGGGATCCGATCCCCAATGACCGAGCAGCCGATTCTTGATGTGCTCGGGCTTCAGCGGTTCGCGTAGGAGAGGATTTGCCCGAAGATAAATCATGCCCGCGGAAAGATAGTTACAGGCCCGCCAGTATGCATCCATCTTGCGCAATTCTTCTGGCGAAAGGGGCGACGAAGGTTCGTTTGTGTCGTTCATGATTGTGCTCTGCGGACCCTTCTGCGAAATCTGAATCTCCAGCTTTGGATGAATGCATCATCCAGCTCGATGCTGATTATGCGCCCTTAATGTTTCAGCACGAAAAAACCGCAAAAACAAAGTTCGATTTTCCCAGGGGCCCTGGCTTGCCTGCCAATGTTGCAAAGCTTCCCCGGTACGGCGACAATCACTTACGTGAAAAAAGAATTTCCCATTCGTATCCCTAAAGATATAACCGCGCTGCTGCGCGATCCTTTCACTCCGGGCACCTTGGCGATCGTGAGTCTGGGCAATCCGAAGGCCAAGTTTTGGGGCATGGTTCTGGCCGCTGCGCCCACCGGTTTGAGCCTATGCGGCGTGGACCTGGCGTCGCTTGAAGATCTCGCCATTATGGTCAGAGATGGCGAGCAGTGTACACCAGCCATCGTATTCTTTCCCATGCACCGCGTGGAGCGCATGGAATTGGATTTGCCCAACGGCACGCTCCCCTCTCTTTCTGAGCGCCTGTTTGCCACCACCGGCCTTCACGCCGCGAACTGGTTTTTGCCTCCAGCGATAAAGCGAGAGGCGGAAAGCAAAAGCGCGCGCGGCGCAATCAGGGCGCGAAGCGTGGGCCAAAGTTCGTGAAGATCTCCCAAATCCTTACAGCACCAAACCAGCTCACGCTGCTGCGGATGATTTTTGTTCCTTTCATCGTGATTCATCTGGTCGAAGGCCATTATCTGTGGGCGTTGATCGTTTTTGTCGTCGCCGGCTTCAGCGATGGCCTCGATGGCTTGCTCGCGCGAACCCTGCACCAGCAGACTCTGCTCGGCCAATATCTCGATCCCATTGCCGATAAACTTCTGCTCAGCACCATGTTCCTGGTGCTTTCCATTTTGCACAAAATTCCGTGGAAGTTTACGGTGTTGGTTTTCAGCCGCGATATTTCCATTCTCGCGGCCAGCGCCGTCCTGTTTGCGATAGCGGGGCTGCGCGATTTTCGACCCAGCATCTTTGGCAAGGCCAACACCTTTTCCCAGATTAGCGCGATTTTCTTTGTCCTTTTGCTTGAAGTAAGGCCGATACGCTGGATCTGGATCGCGCGAACAACGTTCCTGCGCGCGACTTTCGCCTTCACCATCCTTTCTGCGTTGCACTACGTGTTTCTCGTGCAACACAGGATGCGGACGCAGGTCCACGAATTACCACCGGCCACGGCCATTCGAGAACGAAAAATTTGACTCTTTTCCGCGCTGGCACCTTAGAATCATAGGTTCGCACCGGCTGTCTCTCATCCAACTATGGCGCTTCGCCTTTACAACACCATGTCCTCGCGCGTGGAGGACTTCCACCCCTTGCGCGACAACGAAGTCCGCATGTACGCCTGTGGTCCTACGGTTTACGACTATGGACACATCGGCAATTTCCGAACATTCATCGCCGTGGATCTGCTGCGGCGTTTTCTGCGCCAGAGCGGATATCGCGTGCACCACGTTATGAATATCACTGACGTGGACGACAAAATCATCCGCAACGCCGCCCGCGCCGGCGTGAGCGTTCACCACTACACGGCGAAATATGAGAAAGCATTTCTTGAAGATTGCTCCCTGATCGGCATCGAGCAGCCGACGCTTGTGCGAGCCACGGAACATATTTCTGAGATGGCGGAATTTGTGGCCAGGCTGCTGGAAAAAGATATCGCCTATCGCACCGAAGATGGTTCGTACTACTTTCGCATCGCCAAGTTTCCCGAGTACGGCAAGCTTTCCAAGAAAGATTTCAGCGGCATGCTCGACGGCGCGCGTGTGGATGTGGACGAATATGACAAAGATAGTGCCCGCGATTTCGCGCTTTGGAAGGCTCCTAAGCCCGGTGAGGCCTCATGGGACACGGTAATCGGCCCCGGCCGTCCCGGATGGCATCTCGAATGTTCGGTGATGTCGATGAAAGAGTTGGGCGAAAGTTTCGATCTCCATGCCGGGGGCGAAGATCTGATCTTCCCGCATCACGAAAACGAAATCGCGCAATCGGAATCGCTCACCGGTCAGACTTTCGCTCATTTCTGGTTTCACGCCCGCTTTTTGCTGGTGGAAGGCGAGAAGATGTCAAAGAGCCTGGGCAACTTTTTTACTCTGCGCGATCTGGTGCTGAAAGGTCATAAACCATCTTCGATTCGTTATCTGCTGACGTCCGTCCCGTATCGTCATCAGTTGAATTTTACTTTCGATGGGTTGAAGCAGGCCGCGGTCTCGGTGGAGCGCTTGCGCAATTTCAAGCTGCGTTTGACTGCTGGGAATTTTCCGGCAGGGGCCAGTCCCGAGATGCAGGCTCTGGCTGCGCAAACAGTCGACCAAATGCGAGCTGCGCTCGATGACGACTTGAACACTGCGCAGGCCCAAGCCGCCATTTTCGAAATGGTGCGCGCAGCCAATGCCGCTTTCGATACCGGCGGGGTCAAGAAAGATGACGTTCCGCTGCTGCTGGGCGCACTCGAAAAGTTCGACGAAATCTTTGCCGTGCTGGCCGATGACGACGGTCCCAAGATGAAGCAGGTGTTTGACTGGGCGCCCACCGAAGGGCGCGACAATGACATCAGCGACGAACTTCGCAACGCTGTCAAATCGGCTCAACTATCGGACGCCGATATCGGGAACAAAATCGATGAAATGAAAGCCGCCCGCGCCGCTCGCGATTTCAAGGCTTCCGATGCCTTGCGCTCCGAACTCACCGCGGCGGGCATTATCGTAGAGATCACCAAAGACGGAATTCGCTGGCGCAGGAATTGATTCAGGCCGATGTTAATCTGAGACCTCTGGGCTGATAGCTGAGAGCTCCCTTGTGAAATCCTTCGACGAATATCTTCGCGATGCGGAACGTACCCACGGGCACCTGTGCGCCGGGCAAGTACTTGGCGTGCGGCTCGCTATGCTCGGGTTGCAAAAGCTCGGCATTGAAGATCCGCATGGCAAGGATCGCAAGCGGCTTGTAACTTTCGTAGAGATCGACCGCTGCGCCACCGATGCGGTCGCCGTGGTTACCGGATGCCGCCTCGGCAAGCGCGCGCTGAAATTTCGCGACTGGGGAAAGATGGCCGCGACGTTCGTCGATGTCGAGGCCGGCAAGGCCATTCGCGTTGCGGCGAAAGAATCTTCCAAGACCCTGGCCCGGCACATGCATCCTGAGATCGAGAACAAGAACCAACAGCAGATGCTCGCCTATCGCGAGATTTCCGACAACGATCTTTTCACTTGTCAATGGGTAAAGGTCGATCTGCCACCCGAAGAATTTCCCGGATACAAAGGCGAACGCATCGTATGCGAGGAGTGCGGCGAAGGCATCAACTTTCGCCGCGAAGTACGCGCCGATGGAAAAATTCTTTGCCGCGCCTGCGCGGGAGAGTGTTACTACAGGCCGGCTTGATTCTCTCGCAATCCATTCTCGCTTAAGCCGCTTGCTCGTATCCGTGAGCCACGCGCAGAATCGTGCTCTCGTCGAAATGCTTGCCCAAAATCTGCAAGCCGATCGGCAGCTTCTCTTTCGTCTCGCCGCAGGGCACTGAAATTCCCGGTATCCCAACCAGGTCCGCCGTCACTGTGTAAATATCGGCGAGATACATGGCCAGCGGATCGTTCGATTTTTCACCCAGCCGGAAAGCCGCAGTGGGCGCGGTCGGCGTCACGATCGCATCCACAGTGCGAAATGCTTCTTTAAAATCCTGGGCCAGCAGAGTTCGCACCTTCTGCGCTTTCAGATAGTAAGCGTCATAGTACCCGGCGCTCAGCGCATACGTTCCAAGCATGATGCGCCGCTTCACTTCTGGGCCGAAACCTTCATCGCGCGTGCGCCGGTACATTTCCGAAAGCGTCTTCACACCGCTCGCCCGCTGACCGTATCGGACGCCGTCGTAACGTGCCAGGTTCGCTGAAGCTTCGGCAGTTGCGATCAAATAATAAGTAGGAATCGCGTAGCGCGTGTGTGGCAAGGAAACTGGAATGATTTCGCACCCCAGGCTCCGCAGCTTATCAATCGCAGATTCCACCGCATGGCGAACTTCATCGTCGAGTCCTTCGCCAAAATATTCTTTGGCCACGCCCAGCTTCAATCCGCGCACCGGCTTTGCGAGTTCCTCAACATAATCGGGCACGGGAACGTCGGCGGAAGTCGAATCCATAGGATCGCGTCCTGCAATTGTGCGCAGTACGAGCGCAGCATCGCTCACTGTCCGGGTTAGCGGTCCGATGTGATCGAGCGACGAAGCGAACGCGATCAATCCATAACGCGACACGCGGCCATAAGTCGGCATCAATCCGACCACGCCGCAGAAAGACGCGGGCTGGCGAATCGATCCGCCCGTATCCGAACCCAGCGCAGCCACGGCCATGTCCGCCGCCACGGCTGCCGCCGATCCTCCCGATGAACCTCCAGGAACGCGGCTTAAATCGCGCGGATTGCGCACGGGATGAAATCCGGAATTTTCGTTCGACGAGCCCATGGCGAACTCGTCGCAGTTCGTCTTGCCCAAAACCACGGCGCCGGCCACTTCCAACCGGGCGACTGCTGTGCAGTCATAAGGCGGAATGAAGTTGTCCAGAACCTTCGAACCTGCAGTGGTACGAACGCCGCGCGTGACCATCACGTCCTTAATCGCTACCGGCACGCCGCCTAGCGGCGGCAGCGGCTTACCTTCCGCCGCCATGCGATCGATGCGATCCGCCTGCTCGATCGCGCGCTCTCGCGACAAAGTGAGAAACGCACCGATCTGGCTATCTTTTTTTTCAATGCGCGCATAGCATTCTTCGGCCAGCGCGAAGGCCGTCGTCGTGCGCTGCTGAATCGCGGAGCGAACTTTTTCTATGCTGAACGTAGGTGCATTCATGAAAAGAGACTAGCGATTGTGTCTATCGCTCTATGACCTTGGGAACTCGAAAGAAAGTTCCATCCGAATCCGGAGCGTTCGCCAAGGCAGCATCTTGCAGCAAGGACAAACGCAGGCCCTCAAGAATGTCCTCGCGACTGGTATCGCTGCCAGCGCTCTCGGTCCTGGCTTGATCGATGTGTTCGTGCGCAGAAACCTGCGCCATCGGCGGTACGTTTGAAGTGTCTAGCTCGTTGAGCAGGTCGATGTAATCGAGAATGGAGTTCAGATCGCGCAACATGCCGTCGCGCTCTTGCGGAGTGAGCTCGAGGTTGGCCAGCTCGGCCACGTACGCGACATCTTTTTCGCTGACCTTCATTTCTTTGTTGCCGGCGCACTGGATGGCGGCACCAGAAACTCAATTCTTTCCACACGCTGCCCAACGTATCGATTCATGGCCGCCACGTAGCGGGGAGCCAACATTTGCAGTTCGCGTTTCCACGCGGCATCGGCTACCGTCACTCGAAGGACTCCTTCGGCGAAGCTTTCGGCCCGCGTGCGCTGCGCAACCGCCGATCCGCAAACCATTGGCCACGCTGACACCGCCGCTTCGGCAGCGGGCAGACGCCGAAACGATGCCACAACTACTTTCTCCAAACCTGCGTTTACCTGCTGCAATGAAATCTCCTGAAAGCTGCGCTCGGTCCGCAGAGCGAACCCGATTTTATCATTCCCGCTCGTACAAACATTTACGATGCGCGTCATTCACGCGGGAAATTCCCGCTGCACAAATTCCAGCGCAGCTTCGCGCGATCCCAGCCGTCCCTCCAATTGTCCATCTTCCACTGCATCCAGAATTTTGCGGAACTTTGGACCGGGCGAATGTCCAAAGGCAATCAGATCGTCTCCCGTAACCAGCGGCGCCGGCCTCATCACTTCCGCTGGAATCTCATTCAGTTTGTCTTTGACGAACTCATAGGTGCTGAGATTGCCGTGGCTCGCCAAAGAGTCGGCGCGGTGCAGCGCCAAATGCTCGTCGAAGCCGGGCATGCGCAGAAATTTCTTCAGCGTCGACTGGTTCATGCGAGTGGCGTGGCTGAACCGCATGTGATTATCCACTAGCGCCAGAATCTGCTCCGTATCGCCGCTGGAAAAGCGCAGGCGGCGGCAAATATTTTCCGCGAGTTTCACGCCGACGTTCACATGATCGTCAAAGCGAATGCGATCCGGCGCAACGCGAAAGGTGGCGGGCTTGCCTACGTCGTGCAACAGCGCGCCCCAAGCCAGAGTTGGCGAGCAGGGTTGCGGCAAATAATCCAGCAGCAGAAGCGTATGCGCAAAAACGTCGCCCTCGGGATGGAACTGCGGGGGCTGCGCGACGCCCTTCATCGCCGTGATTTCAGGCAGAACTTCGTTGAGCAGGCCACTTTCGTCCAGCAACTCGAAAGCGCGCCGTGGATGTTCTTCGGTCAACATGCGAGTAAGTTCGTCGCGCACCCGTTCCCGGGAAACTACGTGAATACTTCCCACCAATTCTTGTATCGCGGCAAACGTCTCGCTTTCGATGGTGTATTCAAAGCGTGCGGCGAAGCGCACTGCCCGCAACATGCGCAACTTATCTTCGGCAAAACGGCGCTCCGGTTCGCCAATCGCGCGAACAATTCCCGCGGCCAGATCCTTCTGTCCACCAACAAAGTCCAGCACTTCGCCGCTAATCGGATCAAGCAGCATCCCGTTGATCGTGAAATCGCGGCGGGCTACATCTTCGCGCGGATCCTGACTAAAACGGACTTGATCGGGATGCCGCCCGTCGGTGTAACCGATATCGCTGCGGAAAGTCGCAACCTCTACTTCGTTCACCGAGCGCGGCGCCAGGTTCGCACCATCATTCGCGCGCTCACCATCGGACGCGGGCACCAGAACCACGCCAAACTGCACACCCACCGCGTAGGTCTCGGGAAAGATCGACATCACTTGTTCGGGAGTAGCATTCGTGGCCACGTCGTAATCCTTGGGCTCCCGACCCAGCAACAGATCGCGCACACATCCGCCCACGAGAAAGGCTTGGAAAACGTTTTGGCGCAACGCGCGAACGATGGATGTGGCGAATTCTTTCATCTTCGGACCACAAATCGGAGCACAAACAGGATGACAAACACCCACTTTCATCATAACGCCCGTCTTTCCACCTGCGCGAATGGGCCACTTGCGCGCCGGAAAGGAAAGCTGGAGACTAGTGATGCATGACCGACGCCTACATCCTCGGCATCGAAAGCTCCTGCGACGAAACCGCTGCTGCTGTTGTGCGCTCGGGCGCGAAAGTAATTTCCAACGTCGTCGCTTCGCAAATCGCTACGCACCAACCTTACGGTGGTGTAGTGCCGGAGTTAGCCTCACGCGAGCATTTGCGAGCGATCGTTCCCGTTGTGCGCACGGCGTTAGCCGAGGCCAAGCAAACTTACGAGTCCATTGACGCCATCGCCGTCACACAAGGCCCGGGGCTTGCCGGCGCACTCCTGGTCGGCATCAGCTACGCCAAGGCATTGGCTTTCTCGCTCGATAAGCCGCTAATCGCCGTGAACCATCTGGAAGGCCACATTCACGCCGTGTTGCTCGATTTGCTAGAAAACCATCTGCAGAAGAACCAACATGAGAACGGAAATCATGATGTGCAATTCCCCGTGCTGGCGCTGGTGGTTTCCGGAGGACACACGCATCTCTATCTCGCCGAACGGCGCGGCATAAGCTGGTCGTACGAAAATATCGGGCATACGCGCGACGACGCCGCCGGCGAAGCTTTCGACAAAGTGGCTAAGCTGCTGGGTTTGGGCTATCCCGGAGGGCCAATCATCGATCGTCTTTCTTCCCACGGCGACGCCCGAGCAGTTAAGTTTGCCACCGCGCAAATCAAACACCGCGACCGGCGTGGCGAAGCTAACGAATCAGCGCACGCGTTGTCTGATCTCCCGCGATTTGATTTCTCCTACAGCGGAATCAAGACCGCGGTTTTGCGCTTTGTGGAAGCGCATGGAATGGCCGCTGATATCGAATCTCGCCGCCAGGCGCTGGCCTCAATTCCCAAACCAAAGTTGGAAGATTATCTCGCCCATTGCGATCAGGCAACTTTGGATCTCATGGCATCTTTTCAGCGGGCGGTGGTCACCGATCTGGTGAGCAGGACCTTGACAGCGGCGCGTGCCCACGAAGTCGCTACGCTATTCGTTACGGGTGGAGTGGCGGCGAATTCAGAGTTGAGGAAGACGTTCGAGCAGGAAGCGGGAAAGGAAGGACTGCCGGTCTTTTTTCCATCGCGTCCGCTCTCCACCGACAACGCCGCCATGATTGCGGCCGCGGCTTACCCCAAGTTTTTGGCTAAGGATTGGGCATCGTTGGATTTTTCCGCCGAGGCAGGTTTGGTGCTGCGCTGATTTCAGGAAGGGAAAAGAATCCGAGCGGCGATCTACTTGGCTGCTGGCTTTGCTTTGGCTTTGCCCAAGACTGTGGCAATAGCTTTTTCCAGCTGTGCCTCGATGTCGATGTCCTTGTAGATGGTGAAGTCGGCGCGGGTTTCCGATTGTTTGGCGCGGCCGGCGCGCCCGGCGACAATGATAATCGGAATCAGCGCCGTCTCGGGCTCGGCTTTGAGAACCGTGATCAGTTCGCTTCCCGACATGCGGGGCATGTCGAGATCAGTCACGATCAGAGCGGGGTGAACTCTTTCCAGCGTCTGCAACGCTTCAGCGCCGTTGGAGGCAGACTCCACCGTGAAGCCGCGCGCTTCAAGAAAGCGGCAGACGGTAAAGCGGATAAGCATGGAGTCGTCGACGACCAGAGCCACCGTGGACATAGGAATGGGGTCTGCGCATCCCGCGCGCACTCCCCCGGCCCGAACTTAACAGTGCATGATTTATGGGGCAAGAAAGATTGAAGTCTGGAGATTACTTCGGTACTCCGGAAGGCAACCTCAATTTCCCGCGCTTCCTTTCCGCGGCAAACTGAAATTCAGGATTCGCTTTCCTGAATTTTTTCCTCGATGTTCATGTCGCGGAGTTCACTGGACTCGAAGACATCTCCGCACTCAACACACTCGACGAATTCGGCGTCTTCGTCGCGGCTCACAATTTGCACGCGAGGGTGTTTGCAAGGCTGCCGTGGGCTTGCGTCTGGCTGAGAAGGCGACTTCAAAGTCATAAATCCGGAAGCGTTGCCCTGGTCAAGTCTCAAAAGGCAATAATCGCCGAATTTCCCGGTATTTTAGACCCGTCCTGATACTTGTCAAGTGCTAGTCAGTTACGAAACTGTGAATTCTCTTGATGGCCAGTTTCCGAATTCTCCCGCCGTCGGTTTCGGCCGTCGCCGATTTGTTCACCGTCTGGTGATTGCTGCTCGTCATTGTTAATTTGTCATTACGTTGATTTGTCGTTGCCCGATTCCCGCACCTTGAGGCCTTGGCCGACATGATAAAGCATGTACAGTCAATGACTTGCAAGAAATTATGATGTGGGCGAGCGTTCGTGTGAGAAAGCAGGTTCCGCCGTCTACGCCAGATATATTTGATACCCTAGCCTGACCAACGGCAAATCGCGCAGCGAGCAAATTCCCTCATGAACATTCTTGATCTGGTTGTCGGCAAACCTATACGAACCAGTGACGAACGAGCGGAACAGATTGGGCCCGCGCAGGGCGTTCCGATCTTTGGCCTGGACGGGCTCAGCTCGGCGGCTTACGGGCCGGAAGCGGCTCTGAGTCTTTTGATTCCGCTGGGATTGCTGGGTGTGCGCTATATCGTTCCGGTGAGTGCGGCCATCATCACCCTGCTGGTGATTGTTTATTTCTCTTATCGCCAGACCATCGAAGCCTACCCATCAGGCGGTGGTTCTTATACCGTAGCGCGATTTAATCTCGGCGCGCCAGCCGGCCTGCTGGCCGCGGCGGCGCTGCTGGCCGACTACATTCTGACGGCGGCCGTGGGAATTTCCGCCGGAGTTGGGGCTTTGATCTCGGCGGTGCCGCGATTGTTGCCGCACACGGTTTCCCTGTGCGTAGGCATTCTGATCGTGATTACGATTCTCAACCTGCGTGGCGTGCGGGAGGCCGGAACGATCTTCGCCGTCCCCACATATTTGTTTGTGGGCACGCTGCTGATCACGATTATCGCGGGCGTGGTCCGAGTGCTGATGAGTGGCGGACACCCTGCGCCTGTGGTTGCGCTTCCACCGCCTCCGCCTATGACCCAGGCGGTGACGTATTGGCTGCTGCTGAAAGTTTTTGCCAGCGGCTGCACGGCACTGACCGGCGTAGAGGCGGTAAGCAACGGGGTAAAGGCTTTCAAAGAGCCCACCGTTAAAAACGCGCAGCGCACGTTGACCGTGATTATTTTTCTGCTGGCGGTTTTGCTGGCGGGAATTTCCTATCTGGTCAAAGTGTATGGAATTGCCGCCACCGATCCAGGCGCGCCCGGCTACCAAAGCGTGCTCTCGATGCTGACCAGCGCGGTTTTCGGCAAAGGATTTTTTTACTACCTAACGATCGGATCGATTCTTGTGGTGTTGTCGTTGTCGGCGAATACGGCTTTCGCGGACTTTCCCCGGCTCTGTAAAGCCATCGCAAGCAACAATTATCTGCCGCATGTCTTTGGATATCGCGGGCGGAGACTGGTTTATACCTACGGCATTATGGTGCTGGCCGTGCTTTGCGGCGGAGTGCTGATCGCCTTCGGTGGCGTGACCGACCGGCTCATTCCGCTATATGCCGTGGGGGCATTTCTGGCCTTTACGCTTTCGCAGGCCGGCATGGTGGTGCACTGGAAGAAAAATCGCGGCCCCGGTTGGCTGAAAAGCGCGCTGGTAAATGGCCTCGGAGCAACCGTCACCGGAGTCACGACCATCGTTGTGCTGGTAGCAAAATTCCTGGATGGCGCATGGATCACGCTGCTCTTTATCCCAGCAACGATTTTTTTATTTGCCCTGGTTCGCCGGCACTACCACTTTGTAAGAATGCAAACCTCTTGCGCTCTGCCGGTTGATGCCAAAGAGCTCAGCCAGCCCCCGATTGCCGTCATTGCCATCGACCGCTGGAGCAACATCACGCGCCAGGGAATCGAATTTGCGGCGAGGCTTTCGCCGGAAGTCATCGCAGTTCACGTCGAGCCCAACGAGCATTCCGAATTGCTGCAAAGCGAGTGGGAGAACTACGTGGAGCGGCCGTTCCGCGCAGCGGGCAAAGAGCCGCCTAATCTGCATTTCCTGCCATCGCCCTACCGCTTTGTCATTGTTCCATTCGTGCAATACGTTCTCGATCTTGCGAAAAAGCATCCCGCGCGCAGCATTGTCGTGGTCATACCCGAGCTGGTTGAGGACCGGTGGTACGAATACTTTCTGCACAATCAGCGTGGACGTTTGCTGGAATGGGTTCTACTGGCGCGCGGCAACGAACGGATTTTTACCGTGAGCGCACCGTGGTATATCGGAAAATGTCGGTGAGCTTATTCCTCGGCCGCTGACGCAAACACATTGCCCGTTCGCCGGCATCTTCGAAATGACCGATCATGCGGCAGCCAAGAGCATTGGCCATTCTCCTATTTGCGACTGTTACCTAGGTCATCTTGGGGAAGGTGACGATTCGGGTCAATATAGACAGAGCGTTGGGAGCGTCAGGCTTCCCAGGATTACTCTGCATGAATATTGACGACCTGCTGCGGATTGCCACGGAACGGCGCGCTTCGGACTTGCACCTGAAGGTTGGGAACTATCCTCACCTGCGCGTCGACGGCGAGTTGCAGCCGCTGACCGACCAGCCGCGGGTGAGCGCCGAAGATATGCTGACCATGGCGTTCAGCATGATGTCGGCCCGGCAGAAACAGAAATTCAAAGAGACTACAGAAATCGATATGGCCTACGGCGTTGCCGGGCTGGGACGATTCCGTGTGAACATTTTTCAGCAGCGCGGCAACGTGGGACTGGTGCTGCGCGTCATTCCGACCAAGATTCGCGCTCTTGACGAATTGTTTTTGCCCAAGGTCGTGGAGCAGATTTGCGATATGCCGCGCGGGTTGGTGCTGGTGACGGGCGTGACCGGCTCCGGTAAATCGACCACTCTGGCCGCGATGGTGGATCGCGTAAATTCCTGCCGCGCCGAACACATTATTACGATTGAAGATCCCATCGAATTTTTGCACCGCGACAAAAAAGGATACGTCAACCAGCGCGAGATTCAAGTGGATACTCCTTCGTTCGGAGCGGCTCTGCGAGCATCTTTGCGTCAGGATCCGGACGTGATTCTCGTAGGCGAAATGCGTGACCTGGAGACGATTGGCACCGCGCTGCACGCCGCAGAAACCGGCCACATGGTCTTCTCGACATTGCATACCTTGGATGCAGTGGAAACTGTGAACCGCATCATCTCGGTGTTTCCGCCTCCGGAGCAAAAGCAAATTCGCATGCAGCTGGCGGCAGTTCTCCGAGCCATTGTCAGCCAGAGATTGGTGCGGCGTTGCGACGCCGAGGGCCGCGTGCCCGCAGTCGAAGTCATGATAAACACTGCGTTCATTCGCGAGTGCATTCTGGTGCCGGAAAAAACGCGATCGATTCGCGACGCCATTGCTTCGGGAACATCGCAATACGGCATGCAGACTTTCGACCAGTCGCTGTGGGATTTGTTCCAGGCCGGACTGGTGAACTACGACACAGCGCTGGAGAACGCTTCCAATGCGGACGACTTCAAGCTGCGCATGCAGGGCATTTCTTCGACCGCGGACCTTTCGCGGCAGTCGATGCAGGCAGCGGGATTCAGCGGACGGTAGAAGCGGCAGCTCTCGGCTTCCGAACTTTGGAGATTGATTGTTGTGTTGAGTCGCCTCCTTGGATAGGGCGCACGCCGGTGCGCCCTTTTTTCGTTTTGATACTCCAATTCGCTTTGCCGCATCAGCACTGGCGACTCGTGTGTGATTTTGCGCTATGGTTAGCGTATGGCGTTCGCCCGTCCCAAGAAGAAGTTCTATTCCGAAGATGAACTCTACGAGTATGCGGTGGGCTCTCTGGCGCGGCGCATGCGTACGGTAGCTGAGCTGAAGCGGCTGATGCGGGCGCGCATCGAAGACAGCGAATCGGAATATGGTCGTACGCTGGTGGAGTTGGTAATTCGCCGCTTGAAAGATCAGGGATATCTCAACGACTCGCAGTACGCAGCTTCGTACTCTTCCATGCGCCGCGATAACCAGAAGTTTGGCCGCATGCGCGTCGTCACAGAGTTGAAGTCGCGTGGCGTACATGGAGACGTAATCGGCAAAGCCGTCGACACCGCCTTCGAGAATGTGAATGAAGAAAAGCAGGCGCGCGAATATTTGCGCAAGAAGCGCATGAATAAACCGCAGGGGCAAAAAGATGCGGCCCGCATCTTCCGGCGTCTCGCGCACGCCGGCTTCGGGACCAAAACCATCATTACCATCCTCAAGCGCTGGGACGTGGACGACGAAACCCTGACTGCACTGGAAAGCGAAACCGCATGAGTGACCGCACTAACGCTGGAGACCTGTCTTACTTGGTTAGTTTTACCCACTTCCGTGCTAGTTCTTTGCGGCTAACACGTCGATCACCCAGCAAAATCATGACCTTAGTAACACCAAGCGCTGTCACTAAGGTGCCATTTTTCAATCTCAAGTAAGCGCATAGAATTGCGACCAGCGAGGGTTGGCTGCGCTTCACGCGGTCGACACTCCAAAGTACCGGCTTTATCCCTCCCCGCCGTCACTTCCATGAATTTCGGCACCTTATCTCCCGAGTCCGACCATTTTTCGTCGGCGAAAGCGACGCTGAACGAGTCGCAGTTTGATGCGCAAAAACGCTCGCCGGCCAGCGAGAACGCGAGCCATAATGCTGGCGCGGTCTGGTCCGAGATTAGCCGGGAACGTTTGTCAGAATGGAATAACCTGCTGCTGGGGAGTGATGCTTCACTTTATCAATATCCCTTGTGGAATGAGCCGCAGCGGCCATTATGGATTAAACCACGATATCTCGTGCTGCAAGACCGCGCAAATCTGCTGGCTTACGTTTGCATTCTTACCGTGGGCTTCGGTCCGGCCAAGATTGGGCTGGTATTTCGCGGGCCGGTTTTATTGCCAGGGCAGGACAAACTTCCATCAGACGCCGTGGCGCGTTTGCTGCGGTGGGCACGGAATCAGGGTTACATGTTCATTCGCTTCACCCATTCTGAAGGCGAAGTGCTCAGGCAGGTTGCGTCCGGCGGCGATGCGCGGCATCTGGATGGGTTTCCCTATTTCCTCGATTACCCGATTCTCTCGCCGGATTATGTCGTGCAGCAAAATGAAAGTGAAGAAAAGACACTGGCCACTTTCGATCGCGAAGTGCGGCGCAAGATTCGCCGGGCGGCGGAAGTGGGATATGAATTTCGCTGCAGCGATTCTCCGGGAGCGCTGGCCGGACTTTGGCCTCTTTATCAGGAGTGCGCGCTGCGTAAGGGCTTCCGCCTGGAACGGCCTCTTTCGGTCTATATGGAAGCGATGCGCATGGCGCGTCCCGATGGCTGCGCGCGCCTGTTCGCCGTTTATCTGAACGGTAAGCCGGTGGGCAGCACGCTGATTTTTCGCGATCGCGACACCGCCCATTGCATTCTGGCCGCGTTCGAGGCCGAGCACCGGCAGTCCGCCGTATTTTTGCACTGGAACTCCATGCGCTATATGTATGCGCACGGCGCAACCCGCTATAACCTGGGGCCGGGACCGGGTACGCTGGCCCGATTCAAAGAACAGTTTTGTCCGCGCGGTCCGGAATGCCCGCCGCCTCTGACCATGGTTTTGAAAAAAGGCTGGTTCCAGCTATGGATGAGTGCAATCTTTCCGGTGGCGAAAATGCTGCGGCCTACCCTGCGCAATGCAGTGTCGAGATTGGCGGTTGCCCAAAAGCCGCAAGTGAGGCCAGCTGCCGGCAGATTGCAACCCGTGGGACATCCGCGTCTTTAATATTCCTGACAATTCCCGCCGCCAACGAATTTTGGAGTTCGGGACCGCGTCCATTATGCTAGAGGCGTATGACGTTACTGGACGCGAAAGAGTACGACCCTAACAAAGAGCGGAAGCGCCGGAATCGAATCATCTCTGTGGTTGTTGTCGCTCTGCTGGTGGCCGCTCTGGCATGGTGGTTCCGCTACTGGCCGGAAGAGCGGGTTGCCGACCATTTCTTTGCCGATCTGCAAAAACAGGATTACGCCGCCGCTTACGGCGTGTGGATGCACGATCCGAACTGGAAGCAGCATCCGGAACGCTACCCGAAATATCCCTTCAACGATTTTTATCGCGACTGGGGACCGGGCGGCGAATGGGGTCTGATCAAAACCTACAAAGTCTACGCCGTAGGCTCTCCGCCCGGAGGAGGCAGCGGCGTGATCATCGACATGACCGTGAACGACAGAACGGAGCGGGCGCGGGTATGGGTGGAAAAGTCGGATAAGACGATGAGCTTTTCGCCGTATTAGCTGCTAGCCGTTTCCCAAATAGCTATGCCGCGGCCGCCAGCGTTTCGGCGGCTTTGACAAGAGATGGCTCGTCGCCGACGCTGAGGCAGGTTTTCGAGCGATCGATTTGCCGTAGCAGGCCGCAAAGAACCTTCCCCGGGCCCACTTCAATAAATGTTTGCACGCCCTGAGCAATCAGCAGTTGCATGCACTCTTCCCACCGCACCGAGCCGGTAACCTGCCGGACCAGCGTATCGCGCGCGCGCAGCGCGTCGGTTACAAGGTCAGCATCGACATTGCAAGCGACGGGATAGACCGGTTTCTGCAGCTTAAGCTTGTCCAGATCCGCAGCCAGGCGGTCTTGTGCCGGCTTCATCAGTGAGCAGTGGAACGGCGCGCTCACTGGTAACAGTTTGGCGCGCTTGGCTCCGTATTTATCGGCAAGAGCAATGGCGCGTTCCACCGCTGCTGTGTGTCCCGAAATCACGATCTGCTCGGCATAATTGATGTTGGCGGGTTCGCAAACTTCTCCCTGCGCGGCTTCACGGCAAATATTGGCAACTTCTTCCAGCTTCAGGCCCAGTATCACCGCCATCGTACCCGTACCCACGGGCACGGCTTCCTGCATATATTTGCCGCGATTGCGCACAGTCACAACCGCCTCGGCGAAAGTCATGGTTCCTGAAGCCACATGCGCCGAATATTCACCGAGGCTGTGTCCGGCAACAAATGCCGGCTTGGGAATGTTCGCTTGCAGGGAACGCAATGCCGCGATCGAAACTGTGAGAATGGCCGGCTGCGTGATCTCTGTCAGGCGCAGTTGTTCTTCTGGACCTTCAAAACACAGCTCGGAAATTTTGTAACCCAAGGCTGCGTCGGCTTCGTCAAACGTCTTGCGCGCCAACGGATATTTGTCATACAGATCTCGTCCCATGCCCACCAACTGCGAGCCTTGGCCGGGAAACAGAAGAGCAATGCAATCGGTTGCTATCTTGGAATCTCCTTGGTACTTAGTCGTTCATTCGCCGCAACGGGTTGCAGACTCGGCCAACTCTACGTATTGCGGCTCGATCCAAATCGTGTGCTCCCACGATTGCGCTCCCACCATGTGCCCCACATCCAGCCCGATGAACGGGAAGTCGAGGCCCTCAACACTTTGGAGCCCGGTCACTTCAAAAACCTGCCCGACGCATTTTTCGAGAAGTGAGCGCGTTCTTAGCTCGTCACTATCGTTCAGGCCGGGCGGAATTCCAACGATCCTTACCTGATCGCCGACATTCATAACACTCCGGCAGATACTGGCGCCGCAGGCCGCAATGCCGCTAGTCCGCGCTCGATAGATTCGTTGATTCGCCGCTCCGCGAACTCAGCCGCCACCCGCACGGCATTCTTTATAGCATTGGCGTTGGATGAACCGTGAGTGATAATGCAGACTCCCTTCACTCCCAGCAGCGGCGCGCCGCCGTATTCGGTATGGTCGAGGCGTTTTTTGAAATCGGTGAACGCGCTGCGCGAAAGCAACGCTCCGACCTGCCGCGTGATGGTTGCTTTCAGCGATTCTTTCAGCGCGGTGCGCACCAGGTTGGCCACGCCCTCGGAAATCTTCAGGGCCACATTGCCCACAAATCCATCGGCCACAATTACATCGACCTGTCCGTTGTATAAATCCCGGCCTTCAACATTGCCGACGAAATTGAGCGGGAGATTCTTAAGTAACTGAAAACTTTCGCGGGTCAAATCGTTACCCTTGGTTTCTTCCTCGCCAATCGAAAGCAGGCCTACGCGCGGCCGCCGCCCGGAAGGAAACATCGCGCGGAAATAAATTTCTCCCATCACCGCAAACTGTTCCATGTTTTGCGGCGTGCAATCCACATTGGCGCCCACGTCGAGCAGCATGGCGGCCGTGCCCGGCGCGGTGGGAAAAACCGCCGCCAGCGCCGGACGATCCACGCCGGGAACCGCGCCCAGCACAACTTTTGCCGTGGCCATGGCCGCTCCCGTGTTGCCTGCCGTCACAAACCCGGCAGCCTGACCTTCGCGCACCAGCCGCAACCCCACGCGCATGGAAGAGTCGCGCTTGGCGCGGATCGCCTCCACTTTGTCTTCCATGGTGATATATTCGCTGGCGTGAACGATCTCCAGCGGCAGCCGCAATGCCGTGGGGTGACGATCCAACTCCGCCTTGATCGTCGGCTCCGGACCCACCAACAGCACACGCACCGAGTAGTGGCGCGCCGCGTGGATCGCGCCCTCAATTTCCGGTCTGGGCGCGCGGTCCGAGCCCATCGCATCGAGCGCGATCACGCTAGGCATGTAGGGGAAAAATCACCAGTCTTGACTGGCTTGGTTATCCGGCTTGGTTAATATCTCGACTAGCTGGCTTCTTTAACTTCCACCACTTCGCGCCCCTTATAGTAGCCGCATTTCGGGCAGGCGCGATGAGGCATCTTGTGTTCGTGGCAGTTGGGGCACTCGGAAAGGGAATGTGCCTTGAGTGCATCGTGCGCGCGCCGTGTGGAGGTGCGCTTTTGTGAGTGTCGCCGTTTCGGATTAGGCATGTTATGAAATTCCTTTGGCGGCCGCGCGGGCCGCGAATGAGCGTTCAGACTTAGGCGCGTGCTGAAATGCCAACTGCTTTTTTCTCAGTGCTCCATCCGGCTGCGGATTTCTTCCAAAGCCGACCAGCGCGGATCAGTCCTCGTAGTCACACAAGAGCACTGCTGCTGATTCAAATTCACGCCGCACTGCGGACACAATCCCTTGCAGTCTTCGCGGCAGGTTATTTTCAGGGGCAACGCCAGCAGAACCTGCTCGCGCAAAATGTCTTCGAGCAGAATTCCCTCCCCTTGATAATATCCGATTTCCGCCTCGGCGTCGGTCACGGAAAGCTCGTCTCGCCCCGCATCCGCGCCCAAAGGCCGGTAGAGCAACTCGAACTCGCGCTTCACGTCCTGCAAAACCGGTTCCAGGCAGCGCGCACAAATCAACTCCAGCGAGGTCGCCAGCTCGCCGCGCAGCCGTATGTCTCTGATTATCTGGTGCTTACCATGATGCTCTTCGACCAGCTCGGCTCGGCCGCTGGTCGCGAGCGGCGCGCGCTGCTGAATGTCCGCCCCAAAATCGAGGACTCCCGGCTGGATTTCTTCTTTGAAATCAACCGGATGCAGCGCCAATTCTTGAATGTCGAGAAACATCGCAAACCCCGGCCCCTCTGTCTTGCCGGGAAGCCCCGCGCACCGACGTAAGTGCCGCAAAGGCCAGGTCAAGAATAAAGGGCAGATAAAAGCGTGTCAACCGAGGCTATGCATCGTGGAGGGCGGGCGTGCATTGATTTATCTCTTTCTTGTGCCGCAGGAGTTTTCCAATGCCAAGAACAGCCTCGGGGTGATGTCCGTCACATCGAAACCCTACCCGAGTACCGTAGAGATTCGTATCAGGGCACGGCTTGAGCCGTGCCGCAATTTGCGGAAAACATATTTTAACGGCTTTAGCCGCTGCTGCCTGTGTCCATCCCAAAACGTAATGCGGACCCGAAAAACGCCGTGGCCGGAACCCGCACATTCTTCGTCACCACTTCTACTTGGGGCAAGCGACAGACGTTGCAATCGGATCGGTCCTCAGGATTATTCCTGAAAGCAATCTATGAATATCGTGTTCGTGGGATTTTCCGTTTGCACGAGTTTGTGGTCATGCCCGATCATTTCGACCTCCTGCTTACGCTCGAATCCGGAATGACGATCGAGCGGGCGGTCCAGTTCGTCAAGGGTGGGTCGAGCCGGAAAAGAATTTGGAGCGAAGGCTCCGTTTTGGCAGAAAGGGTTTTCGGAAGTGCGGATCTTGGACGCTGACCGGTTTCAGGCAGCCGCGAACTACATTCGAAGCAATCCAGTGGCTGCGCATCTCGTCCCAGACGCGAGCAAATTTCTGCACTCGTCGGCTTACCCCGGATTCGAGATTGATCCTCCTCCGCAGTGGCTGTCGCGCTACGGGAGCAGCGCCTGAAGGCGATTGGATTCGGCAAAGCGCATCGGTACGGCTGAAGCCGTACCCTGATACGAATCTCCGCTCGACGAATACTGGCAGCAATTCGGGGCCGCCGACTATACCTGCCTTCAATACTTCGGCATCTTCGGGTCCACGCGATCCGCCCACGCCGTAATCCCCCCGGCGAGGTTGTGAACTTTCGTGAATCCAGCCTGCTGCAAAAACGCTACCGCCTTGGCGCTGCGGCCACCCATTTTGCAGTGCGCGACGATCTCCCGGCTGGAATCCAGTTCGTTTACGCGCTTCGGCAGATCGTTGAGTGGAATCAAATGCCCGTTCAGATTGCAAATCTGATATTCGTGCGGCTCGCGCACGTCAAGAATAAATAAATCGTCGCCCGCATCCAGGCGGCGCTTCAATTCTTCTACTTGCATTTCCGGAATGCCGTTAGCCACTGGTTTTTCCTCCCCGCGAATGCCGCAAAACTCGTTGTAGTCTATCAGCTTCGTCACCGTGGGATGCGTGCCGCAGACCGGGCAGTCGGGATTCTTGCGCAGCTTCAATTCGCGAAACTTCATGCTCAGAGCGTCGATCAACAGCAAGCGGCCGACCAGCGGCTCGCCCACGCCGAGAATCAGCTTGATGACTTCCGTCGCCTGCATCACTCCCACCAGACCGGGGAGAATGCCGAGCACTCCCCCTTCGGCGCAGGAAGGAACCAGTCCCGGCGGCGGCGGTTCCGGATAAAGACAGCGGTAGCAAGGCCCGTCTTCCGTCGCAAACACGCTGGCCTGCCCTTCGAAACGGAAAATCGATCCGTAAACATTGGGCTTGCCGGTGAGAACGCAGGCGTCATTCACCAGATAGCGAGTGGGAAAATTGTCAGTGCCGTCGGCGATGATGTCGAAATCATGGAACAGCTCCAGTGCGTTTTCACTGCTGAGGCGCGTATCGAAGGTTCGCAGATCTAAGTATGGATTCAGAGCCTTGAGCTTGTCGGCCGCCGAATCCAGCTTCTTGCGGCCCACATCGGCTGTGGAGTGAATAATCTGCCGTTGCAGGTTCGTGTAGTCAACTACATCAAAATCCACCAGCCCCAGCGTGCCCACTCCGGCCGCCGCGAGGTACAACGCTAGCGGCGATCCCAGCCCTCCGGTGCCGATGCACAACACGCGCGCGGCCTTCAGCTTCTGCTGCCCTTCCATGCCCACCTCGGGCATGATCAGATGGCGCGAGTAGCGCAGGATTTCGTCTTTGCTCAGCGTCGCCGGAATTTCGGTGGTTGTGGTCGCCATATGTTCCTCGTAAAAAATGAATTCGATTTGCGCAGTTCGCAGACGGGCGCTAGCGGATGGGACAACACGAACAACAACAAAGGCCTGCGAAAACAGGCACAGTCTCTCTCGTTGGCTGCGGCATAGGCTGAGACCGCTCGTTCAAATCCCGCCTCCGGCGATCGATGGCACAATCGAAATATCATCCCCGTCCTGCACCGCGGTCGCTTCCTTCTGCAGGTAGCGAATATCCTCATCGTTCAGGTAAAGGTTGACGAAAGAGCGCAGCTTGCCATCGTCGGTGTAGAGATGCTTCTTCAGGTCGGGATGCTGGGCGACGAGTGACGTCAAAGCTTCCGCCACGGTCGCTCCGTTCACCTCGACCGTAGCCTGCTTGCCCACATATTGGCGTAATGGCGTAGGAATATGAATCTTGCTCATAAAGTTACTGTAAGGGATGCGGCAGCACCAGGGCAAGATTCACATCTCGTGTGGAATGCAGCCGGCCTAGCGCGTCGTTTCGTCCTCGATCCAGTATTCGCGTCTGGAAGTTAGCACCAACTGCGAATGTCCCTTGGCCTCCACATGCAACGCGTGCAGTCCGGGCGTGGGGGTTGTCGGGCGGAAACTCAACACATAATAGTTGGGCACGTCATTCGACACCGCGATGAGGCCCGCTTTCAGATCTTTGCCATTGTGGAAGTGAAAGAACTCGCCTCCGGAGAGCTGCGCGATGGATTCTGAGGTCTTCGTGCGCAGGCCGTTGCGTGCGGCAAGAAACGTCATCGTGGCCAGCCGAAGAGGCGGAGCCAGTTGGCTGATGCAGTCAAGCACCTGCTTGCTGTAGTGCCCGTCGTACTCGGCATCGGCTCCATTGCGGCTGAAGCAGCCGTGAGCCGGGCCCGGCTCGCTGCCATTAAACTTGGACGCCTCATGGGAGACTGCCGAGCGTGTACTGGAAAAACCAAAGCTGTACATCGCCGTATTCGTGTCGCTGATGAGGCGCAAGGCCTCATCGAGCGTCGTCTTACTTCCCTGATCGATGGTTTCGCTCAGCAACAGAATCGCACGGCGATAGCGCGTAGGCTCTGCCCGCAGCTGTGTAATGGCCAAGGCAATCCCATCCAGAATGGCTGCCCCTTGATCCCCTTGGTCCAGGCTCGCAAGTTGCTGTGAAGCATCGGCTGTTCGGGGCGTAAACGGCATCAGCAGATGCGGCAGACTGTCGAAGCCAATGATGGCGATGCGGTGTTCCACATTGCCGATCAGCGCGTCGAGAATCGAGTCTAGCTGGCGATACTCGCTAAGATGTCGCGCTCCGGCGCCTCCCGTTTCAACCACGATTGCCAATGCCAGCGGCTGCGAATCTGTGTCTTGATCAAGGGTGACGTGCTGCGGTACGCCATTGTCGGTGACAAGAAAGTCGTCAGCCGTGAGTCCGAAGACCACTTCTCCCCCTTTCGTCTTCAACAGGACAGGCACCTCCACCAACGTGGAGCGCACCCTCAGGGTCGGCTGGGCCTGATCACTCGGCTGTGCGCCTAGACCCACAGTGGTGAGACAGAATAAGAGCAATATACAGGCAGACCTCATAACTAAGTCTTCATTGTAAGCGCGACAGCTCATTCTACTTACCATCTACCGTCGCGCACGATTTCGCGGAACTACCCTCACCAACGCAGCGTACCATCGTCTAACAGCGGAGGCGTAGCACGCCTGCCCACTGGGAGGAATCGCATGAATCGCATGAATGGCAGAGTATTGATGATTCTGATACTTTCCTTTGCCGCCGCTTTGCCGGCTCGCGCCGATGAGTGGTCGAAGACCTTTACCTTGACTGGCCAGCCCCAGTTGCGGGTCGAAACCTCGGACGCCAATATTCGCGTCGACACCTGGGACCAGAACACGATCGAAGCCAGAGTCACCACCGTGCGCTACAAGATCGGCGAAGGCGGCATTCAGGTAGAAGCCCACCAAAGCGGCGATTCCGTGGAAATCGACGTGCGCTACCCCCACGGCGGTTTCCATTTCGATTTTGGCGATCACCGCGTCGATGTCAGTATCCACATGCCGCGCGAAGGCAGCGTGAATCTTCATACTGGCGACGGCAAGATCGAAATGGCGAACTTCAAAGGCGAAATGGATTTAAGCAGCGGCGATGGCTCGCAGAATCTCGATTCAGTCGATGGCAAACTTCATGCCAGCACCGGGGATGGCCACATCCGCGCCGATGGCCGCTTTGACGAACTTGATTTGAAAACCGGCGATGGCCACGTGGATGTTCGGGCAGCGGCGGGATCGGCCGTGACCGGGTTGTGGCGCCTCGAAACCGGCGACGGCAGCGTGACGCTTGAACTCCCCGGCTCCCTTGCCGCCGACGTGGACTTGCGAACCAGCGATGGACATATCGATCTCGACATGCCCGTAACCACCGAAGGAACGATCAAGGAAAACGAAGTGCGAGGCAAACTCAACGGCGGGGGAAATCTGATGACCATTCGCACCGGCGATGGGTCGATTCACCTGCGCAAAGGCTGATTGGCGGCCGATGAAGGGTGTCAGACAGACATGCTATAATGTCTGACACTATGAGTTCGCATCGAATCACGGTCCGTGTACCGAAACCTCTGGCGGCGCGCCTTCGGCAGCGTTCACGTATGAAGGGACAAACCTCATCGGAGTTGGTACGGATCGCTCTGGAGAAGTTCCTGGAGGAGTCAAAAACCGAGCGCACGGCCTACGACTTGGCTAAAGAGGCCGGCATCATCGGCTGCGCTGACGGTTTGCCCGCCGACCTGAGCACTAATCCCAAGTATTTTGAGGGCTTCGGCAAGAGCAAATGACCCGGATTTTGACCGATACGGGTCCGCTGGTCGCCATTTTTTCGCCGCGGGACGCGGGGCACGAGATTTGCGTCCGCAGTCTGCGCAGTATGGCTGGGCCAATGATTTCCTGTTGGCCGGTAATCACCGAGGCGGCATGGCTCTTGCGTCCGTTGCCCCACGCAGTCCGGCAATTACTGACAACCATCGACGGGGGTTCGGTCGAGCTACTGCCTTTGGCTGCAGCAGAGGGTAAAACAATTGCTGCGCTCATGCAGAAGTACGAAGACATTCGCCCCCAATTCGCCGATGCCGCCCTGGTTTATCTGGCGCATCGCGAGCGTGTCGATACAATTTTCACTTTGGACCGCCGTGATTTTTCCATCTACCGCAACCACCGCGGAAGGCCGTTTCATCTCATTCCGGACATTGGGTAGACATCCGGTAAGCATTCTTGGATTAGACTGGTTGGTCGAAAATCGGAGTCATCTCCTATGGCAACTTTCCGCACCGCTCTCGCTGCGTTCATTGTGCTCTCTGCATGTTTCGCATTCGCCCAGCAGCCCACCGCTAAATCTCAGCCAGTCCTCGATCCGGCTTCCATGGATCGCAGTGTCGACCCCTGCGTCGATTTCTACACCTATTCCTGCGGCGGTTGGATGAAGAAGAACCCAATCCCGCCCGACCAATCGAGTTGGAGCGCCTACGGGAAAGTGCAGGACGAGGACACGGCGCAACTGCGCGGCATTCTCGAAGCCGCGGAAATTCCCAGCGCCGATCGCGACGCAACTCACCAGAAAATTGGCGACTACTACGCCGCCTGCATGGACGAAAAGGCCGTCAATGCCGCCGGCATCGCTCCGCTGCGCCCGCAACTGGAAAAAATCGACAAGTTAAGTTCGAAAGCTGATTTGGCCGACGTCGTAGCCGACCGAGCTTTCTCTTCCGGCTATCGCCGCAGCACCCTGTTTCGCTTCAGTTCCGATCAGGACGCCAAGGATTCTTCGCAGGAGATCGCCGAAACCGATCAGGGAGGTCTGGGCCTTCCCGACCGCGATTACTACCTGAAGACGGACGGCAAATCGCAAGAGCTGCGCAAGCAGTATCTGGCGCACGTACAAAAAATGCTCGAGCTTCTCGGCGACAAGCCGGAAGCCGCGGCCGCCGAGGCACAAACTGTAATGCAGATCGAGACCGCTTTGGCTCAAGGTTCGATGAGTCGCGTCGAGCGCCGCGATCCGCAGAAGCTTTATCACAAGATGACGGTGCAGCAGCTGCAAAACTTATCTCCATCGTTTGCCTGGCAGGTTTATTTCACTAGAGTCGGTCTGCCTTCGCTGTCAACTTTGAATGTTGCCGAGCCCGCGTTCGCTAAAGCCATGAGCGCCGAAATCGAGAAGGAAGATTTGCCCAGCTGGAAGACTTACCTGCGCTGGCATCTGGTCTCAGCCAATGCGCGTTTTCTTCCCGCCGCGTTCGTCGATGAAGACTTCGCTTTCTATGGCAAGACCCTGGCCGGCACCGAACAGATCGAGCCGCGATGGAAGCGCTGCACGCAGGATGTGGATGAAGACCTGGGTGAGGCTCTGGGCAAGGCTTATGTCGAGAAATACTTCAGCCCGGAGGCCAAGCAGCAAGCGTTGAAGATGGTGAAAGAGATTGAAGCTGCAATGGAACAGGACATCGAATCTCTTTCCTGGATGAGCTCCGCGACCAAGCCGCGCGCTCTGGAAAAACTTCACGCTGTGGCCAACAAGATCGGCTATCCCGACCACTGGCGCGACTACAGCAAACTTGAAATCGTTCGCGGCGACGAGATGGGCAACGTCTTACGCGCCCGCCAATTCGAGTTCCACCGCCAGCTGGCCAAGATTGGCAAACCCGTCGATCGCGGCGAATGGGGCATGACGCCGCCGACGGTGAACGCCTATTACGATCCGCAGATGAACGATATCAATTTCCCCGCGGGCATCCTGCAGCCGCCGCTATTCGATCCCGCCTCCGACGCCGCGCCGAACTACGGCAACACCGGCGGCACCATCGGCCACGAGCTGACCCACGGCTTTGACGACGAAGGCCGCCAGTTCGACGCGAAAGGAAATCTCCGCGACTGGTGGACTCCCGCCGATGAAAAAGAATTCGTGAAGCGCGCCGCCTGCATCTCCGACCAGTATTCAAGCTACACAGTCATCGACGACGTAAAGATCAACGGCAAACTCACCCTTGGCGAAGACGTCGCCGATTTGGGCGGTTTAATTCTGGCTTACATGGCGTGGCAGCAGGACACCAAGGGCCAGAATTTGCAGCCCATCGAAGGTCTCACTCCAGAGCAGAGATTCTTTGTCGGCTACGGGCAAAGCTGGTGCTCGAACGAGCGTGATGAAACCAAGCGGCTGCGCGCGACCATCGATCCGCATTCGCCGGAAAAATATCGCACCAACGGAGTGGTCTCGAATATGCCGGAATTCCAGCAGGCCTTCCATTGCCAGGCCGGATCGCCGATGGTAAACGAGAATCGCTGCCGAGTGTGGTAGGGACGCTCGGGAAGGGCCCGACTTCAGACGGGCCACGGGGCCGCAAGGAAGAATGCGGGCTTCAGCCCCTGCGGGCCAACGCTATTCCAACTCGCCCTTGTCAGGGTTGTAATAAAAGCGGAAGCGTAGCGCCAGATAAGGCCCGCCAAAGTCGCTGGGCAGCGGCGGAAATGGATTGGAATTGGTGATGCCGCCCCACGCAGCCCGGTCCAAAGCGGTGTCCCCGGAAGTTGCGGCCAGCTTCATACCCGCCACCTGGCCGTCTTTGGTAATCGCAAACTCAATGGCCAGTTTGCCCTTCTTCATCTGCGCGGATTCCGGAATCAGCAGGTACCAATTCCTTCTCACATCCTCCAGAATGCGCTGCAGATAAGGACCAAAATCGACTCCCTGAGTGTCGCTCAGTATTTCCAGCGCTCCCAGTTGACGCCCATGCGCGCCAGTACCCAGGCCGAAGCCGCCATCCTGGCCGCCGCCACCGCCGCGCCGTTCCGCCGCCGCCCGCTCCGCCTCTTGAATGGCATCGCCGGCAGACATCGGGCTGCCCATCTTAAATGGATTGTTGTCAACCTTCGGCGTCTGCAGCTGAGCCGTCTGATTCTCCACCGGCGGCTGTTGTGGCATGGATTGCTGACTCTGAAAATTCTGCGGCTGATTCTGCGCTACCTGCGGCGGTTGCGGCGCCGGAGTTTGCGTTGGCGGACCGGCCGGCCGCGGCGCTCCCGGAGGCGGCGTCGCCAGAATCTTGCGCAGTTCCTTCGGATCAAGTTCCGGATGCCGCGACGTCGCAATGCGGTCTTTGTCCGAAATTATGTTGGTATTGGGTTTGTGGGGCACTTTCTGCAAGTCGCGCGGCAGCGCCAGAAAGGTCACATTGTTGCGGTTCGCCAAATCCGCAGGCGTAAACGCAATCACCTTTCGCCCAAAAATATGACTGGCCAGAAAGGCGAAATTCCAAATGCAAAGCACCAGCACCATGTGGACAATGATGGAAATCCACACCGCCTCGCGCCACCGTGACCGTGCCAGATCGTCCTGCAGCTGGATGAGCAGATGCGGCACGCTATGGTCTTCAGCATCGCGGTAAGCATCTTCCCAATCGCGCGCATCATACAGCCCGAGCTGCTCCGGTTGCGGCTTTTCCGGAGGCGCCACCGGGTCTTGGAAAGGAATTTGTGTGATCGGCATGCGCGGGCTTTGGCGAAACTGCTTGCTGAATCAAGCTTGGCTCATCGTTAGACACGAAACCGTCTCGCGACGTTGCATCCCATCGCTCTCAAAGCAGATGCAAGTTTGTTGTGCCGCAAGCCAAGTCTTTCCATTTTCGCACCTTTCAGGGGATTATGCTGACTTCCAAAAGAGATGCGACTTAGGTGTGTAAACATTTGTAAAAAAGCTTGGTCGCGCTTCGCATGGCGCGGACGTTTTAACCCTGCAACGAGGCCGGCGCCTCAGCCCTTCGCCATCGCCGCCAGGTTCGCGCTCTGGACATGCGTACGAACCGCGGCCACAATCTCCAACGCCAGCGCGAGCGCGCGGCGTCCATCTTCAAGAGGAACCACGGGATGAGATCGCTGCGCCACCGCCTGCAAAAAGGATTTCAGCTCCGCATGCAACGGCTCTTCTTGCGCGACCGCGGGCTTGGCAATCCGAATCTGCGGGTTGACCGAAGGCTCGCCTGCACTTCCATCCTGGCCCACGGAAAACACCATCACTTCCTGCCTGCCGTAGTCGAGGGAAACGTACTGCCCCGGCTGAAAAAATCGCAGCTTGCGCACGCGCTCTGTAGAAACGCGGCTGGCGGTAAAGTTCGCCACGCAGCCGGATTCTAATTCCAATCGAACATTCGCGATGTCAGTTTTTCCCGAGAGAATCGGCAGTCCCACCGCCCGCACTTCTCTCACCGCAGAATCAATAAACGACAGCACCACATCGAGATCGTGAATCATCAGGTCCAGCACCACATCCACATCTAGCGATCGCGGAGTAAACACGCTAAGACGGTGGACCTCAAAAAACATCGGCTTGGTGAGGAGCGGAAGAGTGGCGCGCACGGCGGGATTGAAGCGCTCCAAGTGTCCGGCTTGCGCAATCCGTTTCTGCGCAGCCGCTGTCGCAATCAACTCATCCACTTCGGCCAGGCTCGTCGCCACCGGCTTCTCGATCAGAACGTCGATGCCGGCTTCCATCAGGTCGCGTGCGACCGCCAAATGCTGCGTTGTAGGAACCGCCACCGATGCCGCACGCACTTCGCTGTGCGTGGTCAGCATTTGCTGCACCGACCCAAAGCCGCGGCAGCCGAACTCGCGCGCCACTTCATCGGCCCGGTTCAGGTCGCGATCGACCACTCCCACCAGCCGCACCGTCTCACCCTGCTGTTCGAGCTCTTTATAGACGCGCGCGTGATTGCGTCCAAAAACCCCCACGCCCACTACTGCGACGGGAATCAAATCTTTTTCTTGCAGAGGCATTTTCTAGGGCCCAGTTACCGGAAACAAATTGTAACCGCAAACCCAGAAAAGAGCACCAGGAGAGCTTTCGATCGTGGGCGCGTGCCCGTGACTCTTCAAATATCCCTGCGCCCCGGCGTCTTGCCTGCCTGTGCCAGCGCTTTTTTCAGAATGGCAATTTGTCCCGCGTGGTAAAGCTCATGCTGCGCCACTCCATGCAGCATGTGGTAAAAGTCGTATCTCTTGCCCGGCACCCGTTCCCACAGCCGCGAATCAGGCAAAACCTCCACCGTCTTGACCAGCTCGCGATGCGTTTGAGCAACTTCCCGCACCGCTCGCTGCCAATTGGCCGCCGTCGGCTTGGGGGCAAGCGGAAAATTGTCTAAACCTGTAGGCTGTGTTTTCTCGCCCCTAAGTCGGCGGCGCGCGGCAGCATCCCACGCCGCAACATGCAGAACCAACTCCCAGATACTATGGACTTCCTTCAATGGCGTGGCCGTAGCCGCAACCGCATCGACATCTTCCAGCAATTCCAGCAGAGCAGGCCCATGCCATGCGCTGCCGTCAAAGGCGCGGCGCAGCTGGTCAGCAATGCGGGCGGCTTCGGAAGCAGACAGATTTTTATTAGCATTGTTCATATCGTCCAACCACTCCCGCGTCTTGTCATCCAGAGCGAAGCGAAGGATCCCTACTCCTCTGCACCGGCGCAAGACCGTAAGGATTTTTCTGAATTACCAAAACATTCTTCGCCGCAAACTCTATCCCGTAACTACTCCGCCATCTGTCCCCGCCACAATCGCAATCTCCGCCGCATCCGCTGCCTCAATAATCTTTTCTCCATCCAGCAGAAGGCATTTCTCCGCATCCAGTGCCAGGCAGGTTGCTCCCGCGGCGCGCATAACCTCAACAGTCTTCAGTCCTATCACTGGCACGTCAAAGCGCATATCCTGATGGGGCTTGGCAATCTTCACCACAGTCAGCGCGCGGCTCAACGTGGATGCGTCTCCATGCAGCGACCGCATAATCTCACCCGCACGCTGAATCGTCGCATCGGTTCCTTCCATGGCTTCCACCGCAACGCACGCCGCTTCCGCGATGACCACGGTCTGCCCAATGTCATGCTGCGCCAGTTGCGCAGCCACCCCACGGCCGTAGTCGATGCTCTGCTGTTCCTGCTCGGTGGGGGCGCGCTTGGTCCGCACTCCCGCCTTGACCAGCAAAGGCTCCAGCAACCAGGTGGAACTCTCAAGAACAATGCCTTCGTCGGCCAGCACCTTGGCGATAGCACCGAGCAACGCATCCGTATTGCGAGTGGTGAGCGAAAGCAAAAGCTTGGCCAACCGCCAATCGGGACGGATTGCAGAAAAAATCTGCTTATGCTTCACCTGCCCCGCCATCACCGCGCGGGTCACACCCTGTTGCTTGAAAGTTTCAATCAGCCGCGAAAGTTCCCCCAGCGACAGCCAGTGCACCGACGCCGCACCGCGGTCCTCGATCTCGGGAAACGCCTCTTCTTTAATGGCGGCGACGACAACTTCGAAACCCTGCGCCCGAGCGGCCTCGAGCACAAGGAAAGGAAACTTGCCGTTGCCGGCGATGAGACCTAGCTTCCCGTTGCTGGAAGGCATGATAGGAGTCGCACATCGACCGACGAGTAGTCTAGCATCCAGGGGAAGTAAGGCGGACTACGAAAGCGATACTGAGACTAGCGGTCGTAGACCTCGCGGCGGTGCGCAACGCGGGTTATGCTTACGCGCTTGATCGAATCGTCAACGACGTAGACCACGCGCCAATCCCCTATTCGGACGCGCCACTGATCTTTATAGCCTTTGAGTTTCTTGCATCCTGCGGGGCGCGGATTTTCGGCCAGCGCCAGAATCCTGCGGTCGATGCGACGAAACACGGCATCGTCGAGAGCGTCGAGTTCTTTTTGGGCGGACGATTTGACAACGACAGAATAGTTAACCACGCGACTGGCTGCGCTTCAAGCGGCTGGTGCGGTATTGCTCGTACGGGACGCTTTTTTCCTTGCGGCGCGATTCGGAAATAAGCCCGTCCCAGAAGTCTTCCCAGATCGCCCCGTGCTTTTTCAGGTCGATCTGCACGGCCACGCGGTGGCCCTTGTCGTCAGTAAGGAATTGAATCCCAGTCACAGCGGCCTCAGCTCTCGGCATACCTTAATTATCTCGTAAGAATAGGCGGCGCGGCGGAGCGAGTCAACAGCAGGCGAGCCAACGGCCCCACCATTGCCTGTGGAATGGCTGGAGCATATCGGAAACCGACAGCATGTACCAGTGACCGTCGCTCTTGACGGTGGCCCAGTATCCCAAGTGGCCACGACGATTGGGATACCTGCCATCCTCCTTTAAAAATCTCTGCGGGGATTCGAGCGCAGCTGCTATCTGTTCCAGAGCGGGAGTTTCGGAGATATGAGAAACTGAAATCATATGGTAGTGTCCTGCGTCCCAAACGGTCACGTAGTATCCCCACTCGTCACCGCCATTTTGGTAGAAGCCATCGCGAATGAATTTTCGGGACCTTGATCGCAGCGCGTTGGCAACTACCTCGAGCATTGGACGATCCGACTACCACTCCCTATATCCCCTCACTTAATCACTCCTCGTCCCGACGTCTCAATAAACCGCACCAGCATCTCCACATCCTCGCCCGCATCAGCTTCCGATTTCAGCTTCGCCAGCGCCTGCGAAGTATTCATCTTCGAAGCCAGCAGAATCTTATAAGCATGATGAATCTTGCCAATGCGCTCTTTCGAAAAACCACGCCGCTCCAGCCCGACTTTGTTTAGCCCGTACGCATGGGTGTCGCGCGCGGCTGATGTCATGGAAAATGGCAACACATCCTGCGTAATCGTCGTGCCGCCTCCGACGTAGGCATGAGCGCCGATGCGCACAAACTGATGCACCGGGCACAGCGCGCCCACCACCGCCCACTCCTCGACCGTAACGTGCCCGCCTAACGTCGCGCCGTTCACCAGCATGGCGTGGTCGCCGATCACGCTGTCGTGCCCGATGTGCGTGTAGGCCATGATGAGAATGTGGCTGCCGACCTTGGTCAGCCCGCCGCCCTTCACCGTGCCACGATTGATGGTCACGCACTCGCGAATTTCGTTGTGGTCGCCAATCTCCAGCCGCGTAGCTTCGCCGTTATAAGTGACATCCTGCGGCGCCATTCCAATCGCACAAAAAGGAAAGAACACATTCTCCGCACCGATAATCGTCGGTCCTTCGATGGCCACGTGCGAAATGAGACGACACCCCTCGCCCATCTCAACCTCAGGCCCAATCACGCAATAGGGGCCAATGCGGCACGAAGGCGGAACTTTAGCCTGCCGATCGATGGCCGCCGTGGGATGAATGTTCATGCGGACTGGAAAGATGGGTAGTGGGTTAGCTTCGAACTCTTCCAAATGGCGTCATCCCGACGCCCCGCGTTTTTACCAGCGGGGCGAGGGATCTCGGGCTGCATCTTATTCTGTGCTCCCATCGCCGGCCGATCCGCGCCCCCGCGCGCTATCGATAAGCTGGCAGGAAACAATCGCCTCCGCCACGCGCCGCGTACCAACGTACGCCGCTCCCTGCATTTTGGCGGCAACCATGCCCGGAACCGCCCTCCAGTTTTTCACTTCCACTTCCAGCCGCAACTGGTCGCCGGGGCTCACCGGCCGGCGAAATTTGGCGCGCTCAATTCCGGTGAACACCATCACTTTTTCGTCCCGGTCTTCCACTTCAGTCAGCAGCAAAGCTCCTCCCGCCTGGGCAATGGCTTCCACAATCAGCACCCCCGGCATAATCGGCAGTCCGGGAAAATGTCCCACAAAAAACGGCTCATTAATGGTGACATTCTTGATGGCGACGATGCGCTCTTTCCGCTTAAGCTCCAGCACTCGGTCAATCAGCAGCAGCGGATAGCGGTGCGGCAAAATCTTGAGAATGTCGTGAATGTCCAACCCGCCCTTGCTCTCGGCGGACGAACCTTCCGGCACAGCGGCAGTGCTCTCAGTCATGGAGTATCTCAAACAGCGTGAAGATTATACTGTACGCCGCGGCCCACCAGATGCGACGCTCGCACCTATGCTAAACAGAAGACGCAACCCCGCAGGCATGCGTATACCGCAAGTTGCAGAAAATCGATCCGTATCAGGGCATCGCTTCAGCGATGCCGTCAGTGCGGGTTCGGCCCCATGCGGCTTTAGCCGCTGGCCACCAGAATGGAAGCGTTGAAAACCATGCCACAGCCCGTCACCGCAAATCCGGAGAGCGCCTCCAAGCCCGTTGCGCAGAGCCTCTGGTCCCAGCGCCTGCGCTACTTCAAAGAACGCCAGGAAGAAATCCTCCACACCATTCGCGAGCTGGTCGAGATCGAATCTCCCAGCGACAACAAGGCTGCCGCTGATGAGCTGGGAAAGTTGCTGGCGCAGAAGTTTCGCGCCATGGGCGGAAAGCTTAGATTCCACCCGGCCGAGAAATATTCCAACCATTTGCAAGTTGATTTCCCCAGCAGAAAGACGACCAGCAAGAAGACTAAGCCAGTTCTGCTTCTCGGCCACTTCGATACCGTCTACCCACTCGGTACACTCGCCCACATGCCCTGCAAAATCGCTGCCGGACGCCTGCATGGCCCTGGCGTTCTCGATATGAAATCAGGCATCGCACTGATGCTGCATGCGATTGAAGCCCTGCAAGCCTGGCATGGCGCGCTCCCGCGTCCAGTCACCGTTCTCCTGGTCTCGGACGAAGAAGTAGGCAGCCGTTCCTCGCGGAAAATCACCGAGTCGCTGGCCCGCCATTCAGCAGCCGTGCTCGTTCTCGAACCCGCCGCAGGAACTCACGGCGCGGTGAAGACTGCGCGCAAAGGCGTCGGCGAATACAAGTTAACCGTTCGCGGTATTGCCGCCCATGCCGGCCTCGATCCCTCCAAAGGCCACAGCGCGATCCTCGAACTCTCGCGCCAAATCGCGGCACTCTCGCAACTCAACAACTTTGAAAGTGGAATCTCCGTGAACCCCGGCGTGATCCAGGGTGGCACGCGCAGCAACGTAGTCGCAGCCGTAGCCTCCGCCGTCATCGACGTGCGAATCAAAAGCTCCAGCCAAGCGGCCGCACTCGATCGCAAACTGCGATCCCTCAAGCCCTTCGACCGCCATTGCAGGCTCGAAATCGCCGGCGGCATCAATCGCCTGCCCATGGAGCGCACCGCCGGCGTCGCCGCTCTCTATAAACAGGCGCGGCACATTGCCCAGCAGATCGATTGGAATCTGGAAGAAGCCGCTGTCGGCGGCGGCTCCGACGGAAACTTCACCGCCGGCCTCGGAATTCCTACGCTCGACGGCATGGGCGGCGTAGGCGACGGCGCTCACGCCATTCACGAATACATCACCATCTCCGAATTACCTCGCCGCACGCTGTTGCTGGCAGCCATGATCGAAAATTCCTGAGCACAGCTCCTTTGGACGAACACCGCTGCCACCAACGAAACTTACCCCTTCGGCGCGAGCACCAGAAAGTAATCCATCCTGTCGCCCTTCACAAAATCATACTGCTCCAGCAGTTTGTAACCCGCCTCATTCGCCTCGTGCAGCACAACTTCCTTAGCTACGCCGTGGTCTTCGCCATTGCCGTTGCGGTCGATGATTCCAACTTTCGCTCCCGGCCGCAGCGACGCCCGCAGATTGCGCAGCAGGACAACCGGCCGCGCCACCTCGTGATAAGCCTTCAGCAACAGCACGGCATCGACTGCCCCCGCCGGCAACTTGGGATCATCCGGCGTGCTGAGAATGGTCTTCACGTTGCGCAGCTTTTCTTTTTCTGCTCGCTTATGAATGTAGTCAACCGCCGCAGGATTGATATCCACCGCATAAACCATACCCGTGGTGCCCACGCGCCGCGCCGCCCTCACCGTAAACCATCCCGAGCCTGCCCCAATATCGGCGACTGTTTTCCCCGAAGTCACACCAAGAATATCCATCACCCTGTTGACCTGTAACCTCTCACCCCGCCCCGGCGAATCGAAGATCGAGAGATCTCCCGTGTAAGGCTCGCTGGTCTTGCGCTGTGCGGCAGGCGAAGCCGCATTTTGAGAATCCTGCGCAAGAGTTACTATTGCCCCTGGCCGCACTGACAAGAATGCAAGAAGGGCGAGAAGCGCAAAACCATAACGAACACGAACCTTGAACATGACGGACCCTCCAATAACAAGTGCCTCCAGAATAGACCGCCGCCGTCCCTCCAGTGAATGCCCAGTTGCGAATGAACGGGCGGCCTGCTCTTTTGACTATGGCTTCCGCGAAGCCTAAAATTTTCTAAGAGTTTCACCGCAGTTTATCCGGTGCCGGCAGAACAACCGCAGCCCGGTGGAGGATCTATGGGAGAAGGCCTTTTTCAACCGTTACACATTATTCTGATCATCGGCATAGCGCTGCTGGTTTTCGGCACCAGCAAGTTCGCCGCCCTCGGCAAGGGACTGGGAGAAGGCATCCGCAACTTCAAAGCCTCCATGAAAGAAGGCGAAGCGCCTAAGCCGGAAAAACCGGAAGACAAGAAATCTTAATTCCGCATCTCTCCACAACCCTTACAAAGCTCCCGCTTCCCGCAACATCCTGTAAACCCGCGAAACCGGCAGCCCCATCACATTGCTGTAATCGCCCTCAATCCTCGGAATCCAGCGCGAAGCGATTCCTTGGATCGCATAACCTCCCGCCTTATCCATCGGCTCGCCCGTAGCCACGTAAGCTTGAATCTCATCCTCAGACAATGAGCACAACGTCACCAGCGTGCTCTCCGAACCTACGTCTTCACCGGCCACAGAACCCTGGCCACTAGCCATTGGTTTCACCACGCACACTCCCGTGATCACCAAATGCGTCCGGCCCGCCAACATGCGCAACATCTGCGCCGCATCGGCATTATCACGGGGCTTCCCCAGCATCTCCTCATCGACCACCACAATCGTGTCTGCGCCCAGCACATAATCTTGCGGCCGTTGGCGAGAAATTGCTCGCGCCTTCTCGCGTGCCAGCCGCTCCGCGCAAGCCTGCGGAGTCTCGCCGGGCAGCGGCGTTTCATCAATCCCCGAAGACTGTACGGTGAAAGCAATCCCCGCGTTGCGCAAAAGTTCCTCACGTCGCGGCGATGCCGAAGCGAGAACAAGCATGAAACTGATTCTAGCGGAAGGCTATTCGCACCTCGCCCCAATCCGTTTGAAGAGTTCATGTGAGGACAGCCGCCCTCGAGAGCTTGCCCTGAGCGAAGCCGAAGGCTCCGCCGGCGCAGCCCGCCTCATCCGTCGATCAGCTCCAACCGGTTCCCGAAAGGATCAAAAATGTGACACCGCCGCACTCCCGGAATGTTCCCATCCTCCTGCACCTCGATCCCAGCCGCGCGCAAGCGCGCAATCAACCAGTCATAATCGCTGCACCGCAGAGCCGGATGCGCTTTCTTTGCCGGACGAAAATCATTTTCCACTCCCAGATGAAGTTGCACGCTCCCGCTGGCGAACCAGCATCCGCCACGCTTCGCCAGCTCCGCCGGCTTGGGAATTTCTCTCATGCTCAACACTCCGCCGTAAAAACTTCGCGCCCGTTCTTCTTCTCCCGGCGGCATCGCTAGTTGCACGTGATCAATCGCACTAAAACGCGGTTCCTTCATATTTTCATCGTAAGGTACACATGCTCGAGGTGGAGCACCCTGACCGGGGCGTCATCTCGATGCCCCGCGTTTTCACTAGCGGGGCGAGGGATCTTGCGGCAAGCGGCGCAAACCCAAGCACCAGCGCTCGCTCACCCGCAGAAGCCCACATCTTCTGCCTGTTAGAATTGATCTTAGTCCCATCGCATGAACGCCTCCCACATCCGAAATTTCGCGATCATCGCGCACATCGATCATGGTAAATCTACGCTGGCTGACCGCCTGCTGGAACTCACCGGGTCGCTTAGCGCGCGCGAAATGCAGGCCCAGGTGCTCGATTCCATGGACCTCGAGCGCGAACGCGGCATCACCATCAAAGCTCACGCGGTCCGTATGGTCTATACCGCGCAGGACGGCGAAACCTATCAGCTCAATCTCATCGATACTCCCGGCCACGTTGATTTTTCCTACGAAGTGTCGCGCTCGCTGGCCTCGTGCGAAGGCGCCTTGCTGGTCGTCGACGCGTCTCAGGGCGTCGAGGCGCAAACCCTCGCCAACTCCTACCTCGCCATCAATCACGGCCTGGAAATCATTCCCGTCATTAACAAAATCGACCTGCAAAGCGCCGACATTCCCCGCACTAAAGAGATGATCGAAGGCGCCGTCGGTCTCGACGCATCCGACGCCGTGCTCATCAGCGCGAAGACCGGCCAGGGCGTGCCCGAAGTACTCGAAGCCATCGTGAAGCGCGTGCCGCCGCCCAAAGGCAGTCCCGACAATCGCCTCCAGGCGCTGGTCTTCGATTCCTGGTTCGATCCTTATCGCGGCGTGATTGTTCTGACTCGCGTCTTTCAAGGGACGCTGCGCAAAAACCAAAGAATTCGTCTGTGGTGGAACGGCACCACCTTCGACGCGGAAACCTTGGGCGTATTAACCCCCAAGCCCGTCGAGGTTGAAGAACTGAAGGCTGGCGAAGTTGGCTTCGTCATCGCCAATATCAAGAACGTCGCCGACACAAAAATCGGCGACACCATCACCGACGATGCCAACCCCGCTATCGAAGCGCTTCCCGGCTTTGAAGAAATCAAGCCCATGGTCTTCGCCGGCCTCTATACCGTGGATTCCCACGAGCACACGCGCCTGCGCGAAGCGCTGGAAAAACTTCGCCTGAACGATTCCTCATTCTTCTTCGAGCCGGAAAGTTCCGTGGCCCTGGGTTTCGGCTTTCGCTGCGGCTTCCTCGGCCTGCTCCACATGGAAATCATTCAGGAGCGCCTCGAACGCGAGTTCGCGCTGGAGCTCATCACCACTGCTCCCGGCGTGCGCTACAAGATCACTCTCACCGACGGAAAGTTGATCGAAGTCGACAATCCCTCCCGCTGGCCCGATCCCAGCGAGATCGCCAAAATTCAGGAACCCGTAATTCTGGCAACCATTCTGACCAATGAAGAATATGTCGGGGGAATCTTGAAGCTGGTCGAAGACAAACGCGGCAAACAGAAGACATTCGAATATGTCAGCTCCTCGCGCGTGATGCTGCACTACGAACTGCCGCTGAACGAAATCGTCCTCGACTTTTACGACCGGCTTAAGTCAGTCTCGCGCGGCTACGCCTCGCTCGACTACCATCTCGCCGACTATTGGGAATCGCCCATGGTCAAGCTCGACATTCTCGTCGCCGGCGAGCCCGTCGATGCGCTGTCCGTAATCGTCCACCGCGATTTCGCCTACGAACGCGGCAAGGCGCTGGTCAGTAAAATGCGCCAGCTCATTCCCCGGCAAATGTTCGAGGTCCCCATCCAGGCATCCATCGGCGCGAAAATCATCGCCCGTGAAACCGTCTCCGCCATGCGCAAAAACGTCATCGCCAAATGCTACGGCGGCGACATTTCCCGCAAACGCAAGCTGCTGGAAAAACAAAAAGAAGGCAAGAAGAGAATGAAGCGCATCGGCCGCGTCGACATTCCCCAGGAAGCTTTTCTTGCAGTTCTCAAAGTCGGCGAAGACAGCGACTGAGGAGACGAAGTCAGCGAAAATACAAAAATCTGAACCCTCGCTATCAGTGCCAGTCTTGCGCGCCGTGATAGATACGCAGTATTTCGACAGCTTCCGCTTTCACGGAATAGACGACAACATAAGGCAGAGGGGTAAGTGCCAGTTCTCTTGTGCCGTTCCGATGGCCCGGCCTGCCCAGGTGTGGCGACTTTTCACAAGGCGAATACGCTGGTAGATCGTCCGTACGGTCATTCCGCGTAGTGCGGATAATTTTGTTGCAGATAGGTAAGGATGTTCTGAAGATGAGCGGCGGCGGGAAGGGTCCAACGAATGCGTATCAAGGCCTGAACATTGCTTCCAATCGTGCGTCCATTTCTTCCTCTTCGATACCCTCTCCCCACTGGGCTGCGGCGATTCCCTTCTCCACAGCAGCAAGAAAGCGAGCCTCTTCGCCTAAATAACGCGCCACAACCTTAGTGACCACCCGCTCGGGAGCGGTACCAGCCTCAGCCGCAATCTGCACAAGTTGCGCTTCTTGCTCTGGCGTGAAATGTATCTCCATCTCCATAAAGGTACGAAAAACGCGGCTGGCTGGCAAGTCACAGCCGTACTACAAACTTCCTTTACGTAGGTCGGTTCTGAATAATCGCTAAAAGAATCGAGATCCTCGGCCACGCGGATTAGGACAGGGGCGAGCACGGCAACCAACGCGGTATCCGGTGGTGACAGCATTGAAGAAAGCGATTCGAGAGATTCAGTTATGTGCCCTCGCAGAGGCTTCGATTGCGTCGGAATCCGGTCGATCTCCGGAAATTCGGCGAAAAAATGCCGCTCCTGCAATCGCCAAAATGTGCAAATCTCCCCATCCGCCCAAAATGGCACAATTTCCGCCGTATCCGATGTTAATGCCGGATGAATTGCCTAACTGATTACTACTCAGCCATTTAAACGTAAGGAAGGACGTCCCGAAAAGAAACATTGCGCCCGTCTTCAGAAAAAACGAAAAAACCGGTTTTCAATTCCACAAGCTTTCCACAGATTGACCTGCTCCCAAAATGCTCCGCAGTGCCAGCCACGCAAGTGCCTATCCTTAAGGTATTTACCCCCAGCCCCCTACAGGAATTCATGTAACCGAATGTCATTCGTCCGCCGCCAACCCACCCTCGGCCAGTGTCTCAAACCTGGTGCAATTTTTCAGGAATGCCAGCTGCACCTTTCCGATGGGACCGTTTCTTTGTTTAGCAATAATGATGTCGGCCCGCCCTTGCAGCGCGGGATCATCCTGCTTGTAAACTTCCTCGCGAAAAATAAACATAACCAGATCGGCATCCTGCTCGATCGATCCCGACTCGCGCAAGTCCGCCAGCTGCGGACGATGATCTCCGCCCCGGCTCTCCGGCGCGCGGCTCAACTGCGAGAGTGCAATCACCGGCACGCTCATCTCTTTCGCCAGCGCCTTCAGTCCCCGGGAAATCGCCGAAACTTCCTGCGTGCGGTTTTCAAATCGCTTGCCGCCGCCTGACATCAACTGCAGGTAATCGACGATGATCAAATCCAACCTGCCCGCCGATTGCTTCAGCCGCCGCGCCTTGGCCCGCATCTCGCTCAAAGAAATTCCCGCCGTGTCGTCAATATAAATCGGAGCGTGCGCCAGTTGCTCCATCGCGCGTACCACCTTGCGCGTGTCGTCCTGCCACAGCGACCCGGTCCTCATCTTGTGCGCATCCACTCGCGCCTGCGAACACAACAGCCGCAACAGCAGCGCCTCGCGTGACATCTCCAGCGAAAACACGCCCACCACTTGCTGATCGTCCACCGCCGCATTTTCCGCGATGTTCATGGCAAATGCCGTCTTGCCCATCGACGGGCGCGCCGCAATAATCACCAGATCCGATCGCTGCAGCCCGCTGGTCATCTCATCCAGATCGGCGTAGTGCGTGGCCAGCCCCGTGATGCGCTGCCCGCCCTTCAATAAATCGTCAACCGAACCGTAGCGCTCCTTGAACACTTCATGGACGTGCATAAACCCGCGCCCAATCCGCTTCTCCGAAAGCTGAAAAATCGCCGCTTCCGCATCCCCCAAAACTTCTTCCGCTGAATCCGATTGGTCAGCCGCCCGCGCAATGGCCGAATTCGCTGCGTGAATCAGCCCGCGCAACAGCGCCTTGTCGCGCACAATCTTGACATAGTGCTCAATGCTCGGCCGGTCGGGAACGCCATCGAGCAGACTCGAGACATAAGCCACATCGCCAATGGCCTGCAAATCCTTGTGCCGGTCCAGTTCCTCGATCAGCGTGATCATGTCGATCGGCCGCGAAGAATCCGCCAGGTCAACCATGCGCGAATAAATTCGCCGGTGCGAATCCAGCGAAAAATCTTCGATTCGCAAATGCTCCGCCGCCTGGTTATAGGCAAAGTTGTCCAGCAGAATCGCGCCCAGTATCGAACGCTCCGCTTCTACGTTCGCCGGAAGAGTGCTGATGCTGTAATCGGTGGTGGCCAAGTCTTATCGCCTTCTTGTCTCGGATCTCAAGCGCATCGGAACACTAACCGCAAGCCGCTTGTGAATGCCAAGCGCACGCTTCGGAAAACTCATCCCAAATAAAAATATTTCGATTGCCAAAAACTGAATTTCAGTCTAGGAGAATAGAAAGCGAAACACAAGGCGTAACTCGCGGACAAATAAATGCGGCCCGAGGCCAGCCACCCCGAGCCGCATGTTTCGTGAAATTTCCGTCTTGCCGTTTTTCCGCCGCGAAGCGGCGGGATGACGTTCACGCGTCCACGGCACTCGAGAGCGCCGCTTTCACCTGAGTAGTTGCGCTTTCATGATCGCGAGATCACGCTCGCGCAACCTCTGCCGCCGCCAGCGGCCCATTCGCTCCAAGAGCAAACTGGAAAAGGCCGCAACGCCCCGGGCAACCATCGCGCGCTTGCGCGCGCTTCTGGAATATCCCCCGGCGATTCACCCTCGTAAATCGCCGGCTGCCGCTGGCTCTGCTGCAATCATCCGGCACAACAGAAAGTCTCACGTTCGATGCATTCACTCTGTGACAGCGCTTTCAATATCGCAACAAAAAACATTCGCCCGCTTGTGAACAAGCTGTGGACGATGAGTCTTCTTTGTGGAAACTTGAGGAAAACTCAGCCGTGCCGCCATTCACTGAATCCACGCCGGCGAAAATTCCTCTTCGCACGCCTGAATGTCGATGCCACCGCCCGCCGGCCCTGGATCGCGTCCCAGCAACTCCCACGCTTCGCGATACGGTTCGTACTTTGACTTTTTGGAATTCGGATACAGAATCACGCTGTCCATCCCCGCGATCGCTTCTTCGGGAATGATGTACCAGGAATCTTCCAGGACGACGTAGGCGGCGAGGAAGTCGAACGATCCTGGCGGATAACATTTGTGGCCACCGCGGACTGTGCATTCATAGCCAGTATCGATTTCGAAGATCGTTGATTTTACTTGTACGGCCACAAAGTGACGCGGGCGACCTACGACGAAGTCGAAGCTGCGCATCTCTCCCCAAGGCTTGCTGATGGGCAAGCCCAGTTCGGCGATGCGGACCATAAAGCACATCTCGGCCCACTCGCCACGAAGTTTCTTGTTGCTGATTTTCGGTACTCGTTTTTTCATTTACCTGCCTCAGAAATAGAAAAGGCGACAACCCAGGAATTTACGGGATGTCGCCTTATGCTTCTATTGGACAGGGGTGGGATGGTGGAGAGCAACAAAATAGGACGTCCCAGCCGGAGCCATTCCCGCGCAAGGAAATAGTTAGTCCCATGTGGCGCGGGCGCCCTCGCCCGCGAAATGCCAAGGGAACAGGCAAGGCATCTCGCACCCGCCAACCGGGATGGCACCAGCGACCACGAATACGTCACCCTCGTTTTATTCGTCCAAATAAAACCCAAGCGATTGGGATATTGTCTTATAATAGTCAGCGTGGGCACAGTTGATACTCGCAACGGTATGCGTGCCACGATTTACTCGAACGACCACACTCCCCCGAATGTGCACTTGATCGGCGGCGGTCGAGAGGCAGTTTTCGAATTTGATTGCCGGGCAAGGACGGTCCGGCTGAGAGATAACTTTTCAGCATTCAGGATCTCTGAGCTCAGGAAATTCGCACAATAGTTGCGAGAAATTCTTGATGCGTTGTGCGCGGAATGGAGGAGGATTCATGGTGACAACGAATGAGTATCGCGATGCGATTGCGCACGCGCAGCAGATGCGGGCGACACGTCCGATTGCGACCGCCGCGCATTATGACCTCGACTTCGATCAGGTCGTGATTTCTCTCAGCAATGGCGGCGAGTTCCGTTTTCCGCCGCACAATGTTCAGGGCCTGGAAAAGGCTAAAACACGGGAGCTGCAGGCAATCGAAATCAGCCCCTCCGGATTCGGAATCTATTTCCCGAAACTCGATGTCGACCTGCATGTACCCGAGCTTATGCTCGGTCATTTCGGTTCGAGGAAATGGATGGCGTCCGCAATGGGAGCAGTTGGCGGAAGGTCCACCAGCGCCGCGAAGAAAGCAGCCGCCCGCAATAACGGCGCCCTCGGCGGGAGGCCCAGGCATAAGCGCAAGAAGGCAGCTGCTGGAGCGTAGATTCGGATCACCGTCCGCTGCGCTTCGGTCAAGCGCGGATCGCGACAAGTGGGACAGGAATACGCATAGCGAATGCAAAAATAGAACGCCCAAGCCGAAGCAATTCCCGCCCCTGGGAAATGGTTAGTTCATATGTGCACTGATCGTAGGTAGTGGCTCAGTTTGAAATTACTCCTACAAGCTCGGTCAAGTCCCAAGCGTGATTGCTCAATCCGGCTTCCATCGCCGGGGTGACTCGCAAGTCTGGTGAATCCGAACGAAGTTACAGTACATGAAATGCAGCGCCACGGCATAGCCGTGATTGTCGAGTTTCTTAGAGAATCCATTGGTTAGCCGCGTGAATCGGCGCATGTGCATCCGCATCGTGAGATTCTGCCGCTCCACATAGCTAGTGCTCACATGCTTCGGGTCCGGATTGCCGCTCACTAGTTTCATTTCGCAGCCGATGCAGGTAGCTGGAGAATATCGCTTCTCATTTTCCAGTGATGCGCCGTAAATCTTTTGCAGTTGCGCGTAATCAACCTCCGCCCCGAAAGCACTCCTCAACCGCCTCAAGGTACGCTTTGTGTCCATCGGTTGTCATCTGTACCCGACCGTGGACCCGACTGGCGCAGTCTTGCATGAAATCCATTGCCCAGTCTGCGCCGCGTCCCCCCACAAGATAAGACACGACCAGCTTGTATCCGCGTCGATTCCAACCCACGTCCAAACATCTCCCCAGCCTATTTCTTTCTTCTCGAGCTGAACGTTCTTCGCTTTTGCTCCGACATATGCCCATATTTCGTCACACTGCAGACGGCGAACGCGCACGTTGCGGACGTTTTTGTCATGGTAGTGTCATGCACGCTTGGCCGAGATCGACCAGCAGCTTGGTGACCGTATTCCGAGCAACTCCGATCATGCGGGACGTGGCGCGGATGCTGTTGCCTTCTACAAGTGCCGCAACGACTCTGATTCGCTCGTCTTGTGTCAGCCGATTCATATTGAGCATTATGCTTGAGCAAACAAAAAGTGTCAAGCATTTTGTTCATTTACTATTGCAAATGGGCGCTGCCGCGCAGTACTATCAAGCTGGTAAGTGCCTGTGACTTTGGTGCTCTGTCCCCTCTCCCTGATTGCCAATACGCTCCTTGACAAGTGGTGTATTATGCTTCGCATGAAACCTTTGACGCGGTATCCACGTCTAACCCGCATGGAGACTGCATGGATGTGAACGTGCGTGCATTTCGTGTTGTGCAGGCGGCGATCTCTGAACATCCCGCGCCCGACGCACGAAAGATCGCAGCTCGTAATGGCGGACTCATCGGTGGTCCTTCGCGTGCTCAGTCCATCAGCGCGGAGAGACGCAGTGAAATCGCCAAGAAAGCAAGCAAAGCGCGATGGGCAAAGGTCTCGTCCACAGGGAAGTAGAGTACCTGGGACGTTAATTCGTCAGAAGGTTATCGCCGATAAAAACGGCATGAAGCCTTCTGAAGCTGAGGATACTATGGCCACAATGGCACTTCCACTCCGTGAGATGAGCGTCAATGTGCAGCGCGAAGCCGTGTCTGCGCAAATGGCGTATTGGAGTCTGGCCGAGGACGTGGCGCACAGGCGTTTTCAGTTGTTCCTGTGGGTAAAAACGCGCACGCTTAACAACTCAATGGGTAGGCTTGTGGAGAAGCAGCAGACTCTGATCGACTGTCTACGCGCCGCTCCAACGAGCAGATACACGCCCGAAGTATTTGCGAAAGTGGCAAACGACTTAGATAATGTGGTTTCTCTCACCAACAGTTTCATTGATGAAGCCTATGACATGCCCGATACATGTCTCAGTGTGTGCACTCCACGACTAGAAAACATCTCCGAATTGAACGGATACTTAGATAATTTTGCAGAGTCATTTCGCATCGCGTCAGACGCCCAATGTACTGCCGCGCTCGCGGCTATTGCGCGTGGCGTGATGGCGGAAGAAGCAGTCTCGGCCCTCTAGTCACCGGGAGGTGACTGACGTTTGGCAAGATGCATTCTGGACTTCAGTCACCCCTACTTCCAATGCACAATTCGCAGCCTCGGGGCGGGCCATCCCGATTTTCACGAGGGTTTAGAAAAAGCCAAAAGAAAGATTGAAGCGGAGCACACTAGCTGCGGGTGTGTAATTCAAGAAATGCCAAAGAATCCAGATTGCAATAGAAAAATCTGGAAAAATGATTGGTCACCGCCTTCCACGAAATCATCTAGGAGCGGGCGAAAGTCTTGGCGATTAGTGGTCATTGTCCCAGACCCGAACACTCAACCATATCGCCTAATCGCAGGATTCGCATATCCCAAGAGCACCACGTCACAACTCACCACCGATCAATTAATTGCGATTTTTTCAGAGATTACAGCCACTCGGCCGGAAAACACTAGGGTGGGCGATATCGCTACCCAAGAGCCAGAGTACTGCCCTCTATGCCACCAAGAGATTGCTTTCCGGGAGGAAGTTACACAGATGGTAAGTGGGTTGTCGGCCCATGCAACCTGTTACGCTCAACGCATCGGCCCCAAGTAATTTCAAACTGAGCCACTACCTGATCGTAGTTAGACTAGACATTGTCTATCCTCTTGCGGGTAATGTTACGATTCTGCACAGAACATGGATTCCGACTTGGTAGTGCTGTCGGCTGAAGAGAGGCGCCGCTTTGCGGAAATCGCGAAGTCTTGTCCTGTCAAATGTAAGCACGTGCAGCAGAACGTCGCCTCGCTGGCCGATTACTTCGCCGCCATAGGCGGCATCATCGGCGGCGCGGATACGTTTTGGTTTCGTGGACACCCGGAATCGAATCGCAGTTTGACTCCGGCAGCTTTGCGGCCCAAGACTATCGCCGGGCGTCAGGCGGCCCTCGGCCTTATTTCTGACTTCAAACGAATCGCCGAGGCCAAACTGCCTCGACTTCCGGATGCGGATGACGAGTTCAAATGGGCGCAATTGCCCAGCACTACGGGCTGCCCACTCGCCTCCTCGACTGGACTGAGAGCGCTACAACTGCCCTGTACTTTGCTTGCCGAAACCAAAATTCCGATGGAATTATTTTGTCTTCCAGCGCCCGTTCCCGCTTCTTATGTTCCGCCCAATCTTCAGTCAGTGGCTTGTCTTGCGGCGCGCGCTTGAGGATGCCGCGCCCGCGCTTGATGAGTGCCGCGGTAGCTTTGATCCTTGCCCGAGGTCGAAACCCGACCTTTTTCGGTGCTTGCCCCGAAGTTTTCATTTTCTCGCCCGAGCGGGGTGCCCCATTTCTCGCGTCCTTTGCGAGAAGTGGGCACGATGCTGCCGGCAGCGGAGGCTTACAACACAGTAAGCGAAAGAACGTTTTCGCCGAGAGGTACGAAGCAAAAGCCCCGAGATTCACTCGGGGCTTTCTAGATACCAAACGCCGTCTGCGAAACATCTTTATCGTAGTCCGCGCTCAGGCCGAAAGCAAGAACCTTCAGTGTCGAGTGACCCGAGGAGGGCAAGGGAGTCGAACCCTAGTGGCTGCAAAACCACTCGACGTTTCGCAAACGGCGTCCAGTACCCACTGGCAATGCCCTCCTAAACGGCCGCCCGCCGCAGTTAATTGTATTGGCCCGCTCGTCAGCGAATGAAGAGAAATGCTCGATATTTTGGGACTGGATGCCGATTTGGAAATCAATAGGATTCCGCACAAAAAGGCGCGACCGAAGCCGCGCCTTGAAAAGCAGATTCCTCGCGCCAGGAACAAGGCGCTCGGAATGACAATTTTGTTTTAATCCCGGAATGACAATTTTGTCCTAGTCCCGGAATGACAATTTTGTTTTAGTCCCGGAATGACAATTTTGTTTTAGTCTCTTACTCCATCCATAAATGCCCGCAACTTCCGCGATCTGGAGGGATGCCGCAGCTTGCGCAGCGCCTTGGCTTCGATCTGGCGGATGCGTTCGCGGGTTACGGCGAAGCTCTGCCCGACTTCTTCCAGCGTGTGCTCGCTGCCGTCTTCGAGGCCGAAGCGCATCTTGATTACTTTTTCTTCGCGCGGGGTCAGCGTGCGCAGGACCTGTCCGGTCTGGTCCTTGAGGTTCACGTTGATCACCGCTTCGGCAGGCGAAACCACGGCGCGGTCTTCGATGAAGTCGCCAAGATGCGAATCTTCCTCTTCGCCGATCGGCGTTTCGAGAGAGATTGGCTCCTGCGCGATCTTCAAAACTTTCCGGACTTTCGCCACGGGAATATCCATGCGCTTGGCGATTTCTTCGCTGGTGGGTTCGCGTCCCAGTTCCTGCACGAGCTGACGCGAAGTGCGGATCAGCTTGTTGATCGTCTCGATCATGTGCACCGGGATGCGGATGGTGCGCGCCTGATCGGCGATGGCGCGGGTAATGGCCTGCCGAATCCACCACGTGGCATACGTGGAAAATTTATAGCCACGGCGGTATTCGAATTTGTCCACGGCTTTCATCAGGCCGATGTTGCCTTCCTGAATCAGGTCGAGGAACTGCAAGCCGCGGTTGGTATATTTTTTGGCGATGGATACCACGAGACGAAGATTGGCCTCGATCAGCTCACGCTTGGCCTGCTCCGCGTCCATATCGCCCTGAATGATCTCGCGCTGCGTGCGCTTGAGCTCCTGGAACGAGACGCCGGTTTCCACTTCAAGTTTTTCCACCTCGGCGCGGATGGCGCGCGACTGGCGGCGATACTCTTTTTTTTGTTCCTCGCTGCGGGTGGCGTCGGCCTTGCGCTCCAGGTTTTGACCTGGCGGTCGAGCGAGCGCATGCCGTCGACGGTTTTGTTGACGCGGTCGATGAGGCGCTTGCGTTCGTTGTTGGTGAAGCCCAGCTTGCGCACCGCCTGCGAGACGCGGATGATGGCCCGCGCCAGATGCTTGCGCGCCCGGCGATGATCCTTGGGACGTTTCTTTTCCGAAAGCTCGATGTATTTTTCTTCGAGGACGCCGGCCTTTTTGTAGAGCTTGGCCATGTCATCGATTTTGCCGGTGAACTCGTTGAGGCGGTTCTGCAGAATCTCGTCGGTGATTTCTTCTTCGTCGAAGGTGACGACTTCCTTGATCGAGCGAACGCCTTTTTTCAGGTCTTCGCCCATGGCCAGCAATTCGCGAATGACGATGGGCGAGCGCGAAAGAGCCTTCAGCACGCGGATTTGGCCGCGCTCGATGCGTTTGGCAATTTCCACTTCGCCTTCGCGCGTGAGCAGGGGAACGGTACCCATCTCGCGCAGGTACATGCGGACGGGGTCGTTGGTTTTTTCCAGAGCTCCGGGGGTGAGGTCGAGTTCGACGTCCTCGGAGCCTTCTTCTAAATCCTCGAATTTTTTGTCGAGGCCGGAGGAGGGCATTTTCGGCCCCTCCAGCACATCGATGCCTTGCGTACCAATGGTGGTCAGCAGATCGTCAAGGTCTTCGGGGCTGACTACGTCGTGAGGTATGAGCTCGTTGACTTGGTCGTAGGTTAGGTATCCCTTTTCTTTACCTGTGTCGATCAGCTTTTTTATGTCGTCGTACTTATCGTCTAGAGCCAAGAAGTGTCCTCAAAAAAACTCAGTTACGCTCGCGCGGAGCGTGTGGTAAAGTCGCAATGGTAGGAATCTGGGGTAATGCAGGGTTGTGCATGAAGCACAAACTCATCAATATTATCACGCAAGTATTGTCGTGTCTATCTCTTAACCCTTACAGCACCCCGCGCCTGCGCAAACGCCCGGACCTACACCCAACTCCACTCAATAGTTAGATGGCGGCAATCGGCTTTTTGTTTCAAGCGTTTCGCGGCTAATCTTCAGCTGAGTGGCGCTAGTCGGCAGCGCTGGAGCCGCTATCGGCCAGGCCGGGATCCATCAGGGACCGCTTGATTCTTTCCAATTCACGCAATAATTCGTTGCGATGGTCTGCATCGTTTCCTTTGTCCTGGCGCATTCCGCCAGAAGGCGGGTCATTTCCCGCTTCAAGTGAATCTTCTGAAGTGCGCGTACTGCGCGCTCCAGCAGTTCGGGCGTGAGTTCCTCGTCTTCCTTCAGGAGGATTGTGGCCAACATTTTGCGGTCGGCGACCGACTGCGGCACCTCCATGACATCGGCAATTTCGGGATTGGCATTGAGTAGTGCGTCGACGAACGATTGCGTTGCAAGGCCGCGATGGAGGGTTCGTTTTCCAGGGCGAAGCGGGCCTGGCGGGCGGGATCGAATTCTTCTTCGGCTCCGTCGCGAGCGGAGACGTGATCTTCGCCGGGCTGCATTTGGCGGGCGGAGGCCAGGGCGCGAATCAGGATTCGCTCGGCGTCGGTGACTTGGGCTTCTGTGGGAGCCTTTACTGCTGACGCCGAGCGCGTGGCAGCGACGTGGCTTCAGCTCCTGGCGCAAAACGGCCGAATCGATGTTCAGTTTTTGCGCGATTTCCTGGGCCAGTTCGTCGCGCACGATGCGGCTGGGGATGCGTTGGATGTGGGGCAGCAGATAGTTGACGGCTTGCTTTGCCTTCGGGGTTGCGGACAGGGAATTGCGTGCGGGCGCGCTCGATCAGGTAGTCGAAATATTTTTGTGAATGTCGAAGGGCGTTCTCGTATGCGTCTTTGCCTTTGCGGCGAATGTAGAGGTCGGGGTCGAAACCCTGCTCGAGGGTGAGGACTTTTATTTGAATTCTTCTTCGATCAGAAGGCCCAGCGTGCGCTCGGTGGCTTTCGCTCCGGCGGTGTCGGGGTCGAAGTTGACGACGACGTTCTTGCTGAATCGGCCGAGCAACTTGGCTTGCAGTTCGGTGAAAGCGGTGCCAGAGCTGGCGATAACGTTGTGAAATCCGGCGGCGTAGACGGAGATGCAATCCATCTGGCCTTCGACCAGGATGGCGTAGTCGAACTTTTTCGACCCATTCTTTCGCGAGATCGAGATTGAAGAGGACTCTGCCTTTGGAGTAGATCGCGGTCTCGGGCGAGTTCAGATATTTTGGTCCGGCTTTTTCGTCGGTGGCGAGAGTGCGTCCGGTGAAGGCGATGACTTTGCCGGATTCGCTGGTGATGGGGAACATGATGCGGTTGCGGAACTTGGAGTAGATGGAACGGACGTCGGACGTTGGACCCTGGACCTCGGCTTCCGGCTTTCGGCTTTCGGCTTCCGGCCTGCGTCCGGGATTAGAGTCAAAATCCCCGCCCTGTCCGTCCAAAGGGCGGACGGACAAGGACGGGGCACCCGTTTCCTTCCAGGAAAACAGTCCGCTTTCGCGCAGCATCTCTTCGTCGAATTCGTTTTTCAGGCGGTCGCGGAGGAGGAAGCCGGAATCGGGGGCGTAGCCGATGCGGAATTGCGCGATGGTGTCTGCGTTCAGGCCGCGGCCCAGGAGATATTCGCGGGCGCGCGCGCCTTCGGGGCGGCGCAGGCATTCCTGAAAAAATGCGACGGCGCGCTCGTGGATGTCGAGCAACTGGCCGCGCAGTTGGGCTTCTCGGCTTCGCCGGGGCTTGAATAAGCTCGCCTTGGGTACGGCGATGCCTAGCTTTTGCGCCACCAGCCGGACGGCTTCGGGGAAGGTGATGTTTTCGATTTTCTGGACGAAGGCTGAAGACGTCTCCCGTGTCGCCGCATCCGAAGCAGTAATAAACTGCCGCGTGGCGTGGACCGAGAAAGATGGCGTCTTTTCGCCGTGAAATGGGCACAGCCCGGAGTAATTCTGTCGCCCCCGACTTCCCAGCTTGACGTAGTCGCCGATGATGCGGACGATATCCGCCTGCTGCTTGAGGGTGTACGCGAAATCGCCGGGGTTGGCCATGGTTGGCAATTGTGGGCATTGTGGGCAGACAGGTTTGGGAATATGCGGGAGGGTGATTGTTGTGGAGAAGCTGTGGGGATTGTTAAGTATTGGTTGGGGTAGAGGAAAAAGGGACGGGCTCGTGGCACGGGTAGGGATGCTTCGACTCCACAATCCTCTTCGCTGTCGCGAAGAGGGTTTGTTGCCGCTCTGCATGACAAGGCTTTCTGGGTATGCGGTTTCGGGATTTGTCATGCTGAGCGGAGGGTTGGCATTCGCGATGGCGAATGGCAACGCCGAGCGTATCATCCCTACTTGCGTCTATGCACTGTCTTTCATCCATGGATACCATTCCGCGGCCAGGTCGAGCCAGTGCGGATTTCGCGCTTCGATCAGGGCGATTTTCTTTGCGCGGGACCAGCCCTTTAACTTGCTTTTCGCGGGCGATGGCGAAATGTACGTCGTCGAAGGACGCCCAGTAGAGGAGGCGCTCTACGTTGTATTTGCTGGTGAAGCCTTCCAGTTCGTGGAATTTGTGCTGGAAGATGCGTTGTGGAGATTGCCGGTGAAACCGACGTAGAGAGTGCCTGTCGGGCTGGCCATGATGTAGACGCAGTAGCTTCGGCGCTCGCGGGGCATGGTGGGGTAGGGATGCTTCGGCTGCATATTACCTCCCTTCGCGACGATCATGTTCGCTCAGCATGACAAGGTATGCGGGGGGTGACAGGAAAGGCTGTGATGTTGTCACATCGCAGCGCGTGTCGCTCCCAGATTGCGACTTTGCGGGCTGGCTCGGGCGATATATGCAGTGTAGCTCCGCCATTCGCTGAGTGACGGGTCAGGTAGGGATGCTTCGACTGCACGTGCCTCTTCGCTTCGCGAAGAGGACATGTTCCGCTCTGCATGACAATACTAGTTTCTTAACTCCACCACCGTGGCGCCGCCGCCGCCTTCGTTTTGCGGGGGCTCGGCCACGGATTCCACGTGCGGATGCTGCTGCAGGAGCTGGCGGAGGGCTTTGCGGAGGATGCCCATGCCGCTGCCGTGGACTACGCGGACGCGGGGGAGGCCGGCCAGGAAGGCGCGGTCGACGAAGCGTTCGACTTCGCGGGTGGCGTCGTCGACGGTGCGGCCGATGACGTTGATTTCGCTGGGGACGTTTGCGCCTTCGTTTTCGAGCGAAACGGAGATGCCGCGGGCGCGGGCGGCTTTGACCGGAGTGTCGGCGGGCGCGGGCTGCGGCGCTTGCGCTGCTCAGGACTTCGGCGATGTCGTCGCGGGCGATCTTCATTTTCATGGCGCCCATTTGCACTTCGAAATATTGTCGTCGATTTTGCGCTCGATGCGCGCGGGGCGGCCGGTGGATTTGAGCTTGACGGTGTCGCCTTCGGAGACCTATTTGACGAGTTGCGGCTGGGCGTTGGGATCGCCCTGGTCGGCGCCGGTGGAGTGCGCGACTACGGTGGAATCGAACTGCTCGCGAAATTCGCGGCGCAATTTGGCGACGCGGCGTTCGGCGTCCTTGGAAAGCTTCTGCGCGGCGGCGCGGTCCTGAATCACGTTGATGGCTTCGCGGGCGTGATATTCGAAGTCGCGCAGGACGCTTTCGAGCTTCTTTTCCATTTCGCGAACTTTGGCCTGCTGGTCTTTTTTCCCTTCAGCGGCGAGGTGGGCTTTCTCTTTTTCCAGTTCCTGTTCGCGCGTTTTCAGACGGAGGCGGTCGGCTTCGGCTTCGCGCAAATCGGCGTGGAGGCGATCGAGAAATTCGCCGACGTCGCGAGCTTGGGTTCCGAGGCGTGAGCGGGCGCTGTCGATGATTGCGGGATTCAGTCCGAGGCGTTGCGCGATGTTGATTCCGGCTGACGCGCCGGGGACGCCGACTTTCAATTCGTAGGTAGGTTGCAGCGTGGCTTCGTCGAATCCTACGGATGCATTTACGACGCCTGGAGTATTCGCGGCATAGACTTTCAGCGATGTGTGATGCGTGGAGATCACGGTCATGCAACCGATGCGAGCGAAATATTCGGCGATGGCGACGGCGAGGGCTGCGCCTTCTTCGGGATCGGTGGCGGAGCCGAGTTCGTCGAGCAGGACGAGCGAATTGGCGGTTGCGGTGCGGGAGATGAAGTCGATGTTGGTGACGTGCGCGGAGAAGGTGGAAAGATTCTGCTCGATGGATTGATAGTCGCCGATGTCGGCGAGGATGGCGTCGAAGACGGGGAGTTCGGCGCGGTCGGCGGGGACGGGGATTCCGGATTGCGCCATCAGCGCGAGCAGGCCGACGGTTTTGAGGGTGACGGTTTTGCCTCCGGTGTTGGGGCCGGTGATGATGAATTGGCGGCGGGCATCCTCTAGTTCGACGGTGACGGGGATTACTTCCAGATTCTTTAACTTTAGGTTGCGCTCTAGCAGCGGGTGGCGAGCATTATGCAGCAGCAGGCGAACTGCGTTCGCCCCGGACGGGCGAAGGCGCCCGTCCCCACATGGCCGGTGGCTGTCCCCACATGGTTCGTCGTGACCGTCTCCCTTATCCTTCTGCCGCTCATCCCCGCTTAGCTGGACGGCGGCGCAGTTGTAGTCTTCGGCGAAGCGGGCTTTGGCGAATTGGAGTTCGAGTTCGCTGAGGACCTCGACGGCGGCCAGAATTTCTTCGGCGCGTTCGCCGATCTGCTGCGACATCTCGACGAGGATGCGATGGATCTCGACCAATTCTTCTTCCAGCAGGCGGACGAGTTCGTTGTTTTGCTCGATGGTTTCGAGCGGCTCGACGAATACGGTTTGACCGCTGGAGCTGGCGCCATGGACGACGCCCTGCACGCGGCGTTTTTGCTCGACTTTGACGGGGATGACGAAGCGCTCGCCGCGGATAGTGATGAGTTCGTCCTGCACCGTGCCGTCATCGGCGAGGCGGCGAAGATAGCCGCGGAGCGATTCTTGAATGGAACGCCTTTGCTTTTCCATTTCGCGGCGAATGCGCGCGAGTTGGGGCGAGGCGCTGTCTTCCAGAGTGCCGTCGGGCTGAATTTTGTTGCGGAAGGATCGGAGAAACTCGGAGAAGTCGGCGACGCCGCGCGAGAGTTCGGTGACCGCGCGCCATTGGGAACGCATGCTGGCGGGCGGATGCAGAGCGATTTCGCGCCACTCGGCGGCGCGATCGATGAGGGCGACGATGTCGCGAATTTCGTTGGTTTCCAGCGCGGCGCCGGCGATGCGGGATTTTGCGACGTGGCTGCGAATATCTTGCAGGCCGAAAAAATCGAAGCGGCCACCGACGCGGCGGAATTCGCGGATCTCGGAGGTAAGTTCGTGCTGGCGGGCGATCCAATCGCGATCGGTAGAGGGGGCAAGGGTTGCGATTTTTGCTTGGCCGAGTGGAGAAGAAGTGTAGCCGCGCAGGAGAGCGCGCAGAGAGTCGAACTCGAGCACGCGGGCGGAGCTGTGGAGCAACTCGCGGGATGAGTTCTCGGCGGACATTCGGATTTATGGTACAGGAAACGTCCCGCAATCAGTCGTGCGGATGTAGGGATGCTTCGACTCGCATTTCTCTTCGCTATCGCGAAGAGGAATGTCTCGCTCAGCATGACAAAAGGTTTAAGGTGGATCAGGCTTTGGCGGCTTCGGCGGCGCGTGGGGCTTCGGTTCCAGGGGGGAAGCGCAAGGTGAAGAGCGCTCCGCCATCGGGAATATTCTGGCAGGTGATCTGTCCGTTGTGATCCTGAACGACGCCATAGACTGCGCTGAGACCGAGGCCGGTGCCTTTGCCGATGGGCTTGGTGGTATAGAAGGGATCGAAGACGCGGTGAGGATCGCGAACGCCGGGACCGGTGTCGGCGAATTGCAAGACGGCATCGTTATCCTGGCGCTGTGCGGTGATTTTTAGATGGCCGCCGCCCATTTCCTCCATGGCGTCGATGGCATTCTCGATGATTTCGACGAAGGCTTGAAAAAGCTGATTGGCATTTCCGCGGACGCGCGGGAAAGCGGGGTCGATGGAGACTTCGACACGAACGCGGCTGGAGTGATGCTGAGCGTCGAGCATGTGGGCGCCGCGTTGCAGGAGCACGCCGACATCGACCAGAGCTTTTTCGCCGGGCGACTGCTGGGTGAAACTGAGCAAATCAAAAACCAAATCGCGAGTGCGCTGCGCCTGATTTACGATCTTGCGCACCATGGCATCCTGCTCAGGGCTCAATTTCTGCTGCGACCAGAGCTGCTCGGAATATTCCATAACCGCAGCTAACGGCTGATTGATTTCGCGCGCCGCTCCGGCGACGATTTGACCGAGGGACGCGAGCTTTTCTTTTTGCACGAGCTGATTCTGGAGGCGTTGTTGGGTTTCGAATCCGCTGCAGGATTCCTCAAGGAGATGGATCAGCGCGCGGTCTTGCAGATACTGCCGCAGGAAGACGAATCCGCCGAGAACGAGCATGGCGGCGAGCACGGTGGATAAGCGGAAGACGCGAGATTGCGGCGAAGAATGGTCGGCGAGGAAGGACCACAGACCGAAGCACGGCAGAGAGAGGATGGCCAGCATGGCGAGGTGCGGGGTGAGCGCTCTTCGTTTTTGTTTTTGCTCTTCTGGCGGCAAATCGCCTTTTAATTGCCAGGCGCGAGCCGACATGGCGGTTGCGGCCATCCAGGCGAAGGCAGCCATCAAGGGAATGTCATAGGCGCAGCCGGAGTAATACGCGTGGCGCATGATGGCGCGAGTGAGCAACTGCGAGCCTGCGCTGTATAAGGTGTAGGCCAGGAGGAAACTGAGATAGAGCTTTCTCCAGGCGCCTTTGCTCTCCAAGGTGGCGAAGGCCAGAGCCACGAGAAGAAGCATGTTTTCGACTTCGTAAAGGCTGATGTAGGTTTGGTCGTAGGCGTCGATATTGAGGACGACATACTGATGAGGAACGACGATGAAAGCGTAGAGGAAAGACCACCAGACAAGAAGCATCAGGAAATTTACAGTGCTCAGGTGGAATGCGGGATCTCTCTTGACGGCGTGGGGACGCCAGGCGGCGGCCGCGATCATGGGAACGACATGAAAGAAAAGAATAATGTCAGAGAAATAAGGGTCTGGAACTTGAATGCGGCGCAGGACTTCGCAGTAGATCCACGCTCCCTGATTGAATGCCCACAGGGCAAAGCCGAAGGCCATGAGCGCCCAGAAAGTACGCTCGGCACCGGGCCGGGAGACGGCGTTTGCGGCCAGTATGACGGTGGTACAACCCAGGAGGCACAATCCGAAGATATCGGCGAAAGCAGTGAGGCCAAAGCTGGGGTGGGCGATAAGGGACACGACGGCGAATGCCGCAGTAATCCCGACCGCGGCGACAAACCAACGGTGGCGTTGGAACAGACTCATCCGGTTCAATTCTAGAGAGCCGATGTGGGATTCTGAGTGCGGAAGGAGAAATCGTAGGTTACTTCCGTCACCTGGCGCTGGCGAACCCGGCAAAAATCCGTCTATCGCCGAGAACGCCAAGACCGCGGAGAAGGAGAAGATGACAGCGGGATTTGCAGGGTACCTGTGGTTCCGGCGTTCGAACTTCTGAGGATGTAGAATCTTTGGCAGAAAGTGCAATGCCTATGGCGTTCCCTACTACCCGTCTTCGCCGGCTTCGCCGCACCGCTGAGTTGAGAAACCTGGTGAGTGAAACGCGGCTTACGCCCGACGCGTTCGTTTATCCCCTGTTTGTGTATCCGGGTGAAGGAGTGCGCAAGGAAGTGCGATCGATGCCGGGAGTGTTTAATCTCTCCTTGGATGAAGCGGTGAAAGAGGGCCGCGAGGCGCATGCGCTGGGGGTTCCGGCCGTGATTTTGTTCGGCTTGCCTGAGAAAAAAGATGAAGTTGCGAGCGGCGCGTGGGAAGACGACGGCATTGTGCAGCGGGCAGCCAGAGCTTTCAAACGCGAAATTCCAGAGCTGATTCTGATTGGCGACGTGTGCCTGTGTGAATACATGTCGCACGGGCATTGCGGAATCGTTAAGGCCACTTCGGGGCCGCAGTCGCTGGGCGCGGCTGCCCGGGTGATCGTCACTGGTGAGAAAAACAAAGCTCGGGTCATCGACGAAGTTGCCGCTAAACTCGCGCGCGCGAATCAGGTCGAGTATGAAATTCTTAATGATGAGACGCTGGATCTGCTGGCGCGCACTTCGGTTTCGCTGGCGCGGGCGGGCATCGACATCATTGCGCCTTCGGACATGATGGATGGGCGAGTGGGCGCGATTCGCCGCGGACTGGATGCGGCGGGCTTCATCAATACACCGATTCTTTCTTATGCGGCGAAGTTTGCTTCCGGCTTCTACGGGCCGTTTCGCGAGGCGGCAGATTCGACTCCGCAGTTCGGCGACCGACGGTCTTATCAGATGGATGGGGCCAATGTGCGGGAGGCGTTGCGAGAAATCGAACTCGACATTGAAGAAGGCGCAGACATGATTATGGTTAAGCCGGCGATGCCTTATCTGGATGTGATCGCCGCGGCTCGCGCGCGTTTTGATCTGCCTCTTGCGGCTTATCAGGTTTCGGGCGAATACGCCATGATTGAGGCGGCGGCCCGGAACAACTGGATAGACCGCGAGCGCGTAATGATGGAATCGCTGATCAGCATCCGGCGCGCGGGAGCGAACATTATCCTCAGTTATTACGCTAAGGAAGCGGCGCGAGTGTTGGGGTGAGCCTCAGGGGCTAAAGCCCGCTTGCTGAGCGGCTCTGACGGCACGGCTGAAGCCGTGCCCTTCCCGTGCCTTGTCTCGTCCCCTCAGGTTCCCTGCCTTGTCCTCTGAGTTTTAGGATGTGACAACAATGATTGCAGTGCTATCATTGCTATCATGGCTAGCATTACCATCCGTCGGCTCCCGGAAAACACCAAGCGGCGATTGCGCATCCGCGCCGCCCGCAACGGGCACTCCATGGAGCAGGAAGCGCGGGAAATCTTGAAGACTGCACTGACGACTCCCGAGACAACGGAGAACTTGGGCGAGGAGATACGAAAAATATTTGCGCCCTTCGGGGGCGTGAATCTCAAAATTCCTCCGCGCGAGCCGATCCCCGAGAGCAAAATCAAGTAGGCGCTTCGCATGGTGGTCGTGGATACGAACGTGGTTTCCGAGGCCATGTCGGCGGCTCCGGATGCGAGAGTGCTGGCCTGGCTCTCGGCTCAACACCTCGCCGAGCTATTCACCACGAGTGTCACACTGGCCGAGATTCTTTACGGAATCGAACTCCTTGCCCGCCGGCAAGAGGCGCAGCGGTTTACTAACGGCAGCCGAGACGATGTTCGCAAGATTCTTCGTTGGACGAATTCTCACATTCGACGATCACGCTGCTCGGTCTTTCGCGCCAATCGCAGTGGCCCGCCGACAGCATGGGCGTCCGATTACGCTGTTCGACGCGCAGATCGCTGCGATTGCCGTCGTTCACCAAGCCGTCCTGGCCACGCGCAACACCGCTGACTTTGAAGACTGTGGCGTGCGGCTGGTGAATCCCTGGGTGGAACCGTAGTGGCGGTGTGTCGCCAGCGCACCGAGCGGCGGCGGCGCGGCGCAAACCTGCTACACTTTTCCGTTTGCCAAGCTCGTGTGCCAAGGAGCATTTTTATGCGCCGCCTTTTCTTTTCTGTGTTTGCGCTCGTTGTGTTCGCGTCTTTTGCTTGTGCGCAGGCCAAGCGTCCTTTCACGTTTGAAGACATGATGAAGCTGAAGCGGGTGGGCGAGCCGGAGGTTTCGCCCGATGGCAAGTGGGTGATCTTCAGCGTGGTGGATGTGGACCTGGCGGCGAATACGAAGACGCCGCATGTGTGGATTGTGCCGCTGCCGGGAACAGCAGGTTCCTCGTCCGCCGCTGGCGGACCCGGAATGACATTAGAGCGGGAGATCATTGGGGATCAGGATGCGAACCGGCCGCGCTGGGCGCCGGATGGGAAGCGGTTTGCTTTTATCTCGACGAAAGAAGGTGGATCGCAGGTTTGGATTGCGGATTTCGATGGTGCTGAGGGAACTGTTACCGGCGTACACAAGTTGACTTCGATTGCGACTGAGGCTGGTGGGGAGATCTGGTCGCCGGATGGCAAGAATATTCTTTTTGTCTCGGATGTTTATCCGGAGTGCGATGGGGAGGCGGATGAAATCGAGTGCAATGCGAAAAGAGTAGATGAGGCGGACAAATCGAAAGTGAAGGCGCAGATTTTCACGCATCTGCTTTATCGGCATTGGAATGCTTACAGGGACGGAAAACGAACCCATATTTTTGTGGTCGGCATCGAAGGTTGTGCCGGCAGCAGTCGAGCTTCGCTCGACCGGACAGCCGAGGGCGGCTGTCCCCACACGAACTATCGCGATCTTACGCCCGGCGATTACGATGCTCCGGTGTTCTCGCTGGGAGGGCAGGATGATTATGCTTTCTCGCCGGATGGGCAGGAGGTTTGCTTCACGTCGAATCACGACAAGAATCCGGCGGCGACCACGAACAACGATCTGTGGATCATCCCGGTCAGTGGAGGTGAGGCGAAGGACATTACCGCCGACAATCCCGCCAGCGACTCGACGCCGCTCTATTCGCCCGACGGCCGCTACATCGCTTATCGCGCCCAGCAGCGGCCGGGATATGAGAGCGATAGATTCCGGTTGATGCTGTATGACCGGAAGACGGGGGAGAAAAAAGATCTGGCGGAAGAGTTCGACCGATGGGTCGGCACGTTTGCGTGGTCGCCAAGCTCATCGCGAATTTATTTCAACACCGAGAACGAGGGCAAGGCTCCAATTTTTTCGCTCTTCATCGAGAGCGGCAAGCGCGTCGAGGTTCCGACGCTCATCATGGCCACACAGGACGACATGGCCGTCACTCCGAATGGCTCGGACATTCTGTTTACCAACAATTCCCTCGGCGCGCCGAATGAAATCTACAGCTTTATGCTGTGTCCGGATGGATGTAGCGATCCTCCTCCTCCACCCCCGGCGCAGGAGACCCACTTCAACGATGCCGTTCTTTCCCAAGTCTCCATGTCCCCGCTGGAATCCTTCTGGTTCACCGGCGCTCACGGCGATAAAGTCGAAGGCTTTCTCGTCAAGCCGCCGAACTTTGATGCCACCAAGAAATATCCGGTGAAGTTCCTCATTCACGGCGGGCCGGAGGGGGCTTGGGGAGATGATTGGTCGTTTCGCTGGAATCCGGAGCTGTTCGCGGCGCCAACTTCTTCGACGAGCAGCGGATACGTCGTCATCATGATCAACTTTCACGGATCGACGGGATACGGGCAGAAGTTTATTGACGCCATCAATGGCGATTGGGGCGGGGCTCCATTTGAGGATTTGATGAAGGGGCTTGATTATGCGGAGAAGACTTATCCGTTTATCGATAAAGACCGGGAGTGCGCGCTGGGCGCCAGCTACGGCGGATACATGATCGACTGGATTCTCGGCCATACCGACCGCTTTAAGTGCCTGGTGTCGCACGACGGAATGTTTGACGCGGTATCGGCCTGGGGCACGACCGAAGAACTGTGGTTCAACGACTGGGAGTTCAAAGGCACTCCCTATACGAATCCGGCGATGTATGAGAAGTGGTCGCCGAACACGTATGCGAAAAACTTCAAGACGCCTACGCTCGTGATTCACGGACAGAGGGATTACCGGCTCGACGTCTCGCAGGGACTTGAACTCTTCACGACCTTGCAGATGGAAGGCGTGCCGTCGAAGATGCTGTACTTCCCCGATGAAGGGCATTGGGTGCTGAAGCCGCAGAATTCGCAGCTTTGGTATAAGACGGTGAATGACTGGGTGGATCAGTGGACGAAGTGAAGGAGCGGCTACGGGCTGCGGGCTGGCGGCTGCCGCGCTAGCGTTCTGATGGTTCAATCAAAATTTGCGATTCCGCTGGAGAGCACACAGCCGGTTTCTCGCCTGCGCTTCGCTCGGCTTGATTGCATAACGACGTTGGCTCGATCGCGGAGTATGTTGGAGGCTGCGAAGACGACCAAGGCTCGAAAAGGAGCCAACGTCATGCTGATTATAGGCTGTGATTTTCATCCTGGGTTTCAGCAGGTCGCGATCTTTGACAATTCGACGGGAGAAATCCTGGAGCGGCGTTTATCGCACCGCGAGGAAGCGGAGCAGTTTTATGGGTCGCTGCGCGGGCAAGCGGTGCGGGTGGGGATGGAGGGTTGCGGGCACTATCCCTGGTTTGAGCGTTTGCTGCAGGAGTTGGGCATGGAGTTGTGGATTGGGGATGCGGCGCGGATCCGGGCGTCGGAAGTGCGCAAGCAAAAGACGGATCGGCGAGACGCGGAGCTGTTGTTGCGGTTGCTGAGAGAAGAGCGGTTTCCGCGGATCTGGGTGCCGAGTGTGGAGGAGCGGGATGTGCGGCAATTGCTGGTGCACCGGCACAAGCAGGTGCAGGCGCGGACGCGCATCAAGAATCAGCTGCAGGCGCTGATGCTCAGCCAGGGCGTGCAAAAGAAGCGCAAGCTGTGGACGGCAGCGGGCCGGGCGGAGTTGGAGAAGTTGGAGTTGCTGCCCTACGCAGCGCTGCGCAGGCAACGGTTGCTGGCCGGGCTGGAGCAGCAGGAAGCGGAGATCGCGGCGCTGAACCGGCAAGTGGAAGAAGAAGTGAAGCGGCGGCCGGCGGCGGGGCGGTTGATGACGCATCCGGGAGTAGGTCCGGTGACGGCGCTGGCCATGGTGCTGACGCTGGGGCCGGCGAAACGCTTCGCGAATGCGCGCCAGGTGGGCAGCTATTTTGGCCTGATTCCCAGCGAGCATTCCAGCGGCGGGCGGCAGCAGTTGGGAGGCATCAGCAAGCAGGGCAGTCCGTTTCTGCGTTTTTTGCTGGTGGAGGCGGGACAGACGGCGGCGCGCTACGACGCCGAGTTGGGCCGCTTTTATCGGCGGCTGGCGGTGCGCAAGCATCGCGCGCTGGCCAAGGTGGCGGTGGCGCGCAAGCTGGCCATGAGGTTGTACCTGATGCTGCGCGAGGAATGGGATTACGCGCAGCTGTGCAAGGCCGTGTGCAGGCAAGCCTGAGTCATTTCGTGGCGGAAAGCATGAGCCGACCGCTTGAGTAGGCAGCCTGCCTCCCCGAGAAGCGGGGAGTTCGAAGCAGCAATTTTGGGAGTAGTTGCCGAAGAGATGGATGGTGAGACCTTGCGTCCACCGCACGATTGAGAGAACACAGGGCTTTGGTCGAAGACGCAAAAACCTTCCTGCGAGAGCGAAATGGCGCTTCTTTAAAACCGAAGACGCCAAGGGAGAGGTGTCGGCAAAAATCACTTGACACTAGGCCACGTCGTTAGAGATGAAATGACAGGTTTTGTTAGTGGCCATGCCTATTGCGGCACGGCTTGCAGCGCGTAGTTGAGGGTGGCGGTGATTCCGGCGGTGGTCAGGACATCGACTTGCAATGTGCCGTTGAATGAGCCGGCGGAGGGCTGAAAGCTGGCCAGGCCGTTGACATCGGATTGGGCGCTGCTTTGGCTGACGCTGAGAATGTTGGGCATGACCGGACCTCCGGCGGAGGGTGCGGGGGGACGCTCGACGAGGTTTTCGAAGGCGACAGCGGCTCCGAGGACGGGATTGGGCGGCGAGGAGGAATCGGTGACGCGGACGATGATGGGCTGAAAACTTTGGCCGGAGGCGACGACCTGATCTTCGCCGGAGACGGGCTGAAGGTTCATTTGCGCCAGCGGTACGGGGTTGAAATACATGGGCGCGCAGGGAGCGTTCGACGGGCCTACGCAGGCATTGACTTGCACGGTGGCGGCGAACTGGGAGAGCGCGAGGTTGACGGTGGCGTAGCCTGCGCTGTTGGTGGTGGCACTGGTTGCGCTGAGAGTGCCTGATCCGGTGGTCAGGTTGAAGTTGACTTGGGCTGCAGGCTGCGGAATTCCGTTGGTCAGGACGATTGCGGTGAGGGGGATGGTGAGCGAGGCGCCTTGCGCGACGTAGAGATAGGACGTGGTCACGCCGATTTCCGAGGCCGAAAGCGTTCCCAGAACCGTTGCCGATACGGATTGCGAGGAACCGTAGGAGAGCGGCGCGAGGGTTGCGGTGATAGTGGCGACTCCGGCGAGGTCGGGAACGACCCAGGTTGAGGCGTAGCCGCTTTCGTCGCTGAGGACTGAGCAGGAGAATGCGCCGGCGCAGGCGGAGAGAGCGGCGCTGTTGGTGCTGCTCCAGGCGATGGTTGCGCCGGAGACGGGCGTGACGCCGTCGGCGGCGACGACTTGCACGGTGATTGGATTGACGGTCTGCGTGCCGACGGGAGTGGGAGGATTCAATCCCCGGATAAGCAGGATGGTGTCGGTTGATGCCGCACCAAGTGTGAGCACGGCGGTCATTACCGACTGGGAGCCGTTGACAGGGTCGGTGATGGTGACGTTTTGCGTGCCATCGGGTTGGGCGGGAATGGAGAGAATCATCTGGCCGCCGGTTATGGCGAGCGGAGCGAGGGTGGCGCTGCCAACGCTGACGATCTGGCCGGACGCGAACCCCATCCCCTGCACGGTGACGGAGCCGCCGCTGGCGCTTATGCGTCCGGGCGAGACGGAATCGCCGTAAAGCACGTGCGCGTGGTAGCGGTAGTCGGGACGGCCGTCGCCGCGCATGTCGGCGATGCTGACGAGGAAATTTGTTGGGCTGAGGATTTCGGCGTCGAGGCGAGTTAATCCCAAGACGGGAGTGTTGAGCGCCGAGGGCGTGAAGGCTCCAGGCGGCGTGCCCTGGGGATCGCTGGCCGCCCACATACCGATGACGGGCTGGGCTTTGACAGCGGTAGGATTTCCGTTTTCGTCGAGCGCGGTGACGGCGACGGAGAGCGTGCGGTTCGCCTGAGCCGAAAAAGAGAAGTAGGGCGCGTCGCCGTAGCCGTTTAGCGATTCCATCCAATCAGCGGCGGCGGGGATGGCGGCGGGAACAGTCCAAGTTTGCGAAGCGGCCCAGGGCGGCACTGGCTGCGCGCTGCCTGCCATGAGGATGTCCTGTTCAACGTCGGTGCCGAGGGTTACGTTCACTACGGTCAGCGCAGATTGACCTGACAGTTCTACTTGAAAAGGGACGTAAGGTTCGACTCCCATGGACCACAGAGGGTCGAGACTTTCGACGGTGAGTTCATATTGGGCGGTGGTGGCGCCACCGGGAATTTGCAATCCGGAAATGTCGAAGGATCCTTCCTGCACTGTGTTGCTTGATCCCCAATTGCTGAGCGGATTGCCCAGAGGATCATAGAAGCCGGTGATCGCATTGCCGGCGTTGCCGGTGAAAAACGCTCCTGAGACCGACGATGCGGAGTATTGATCCGAGGGCTGGCCGGTGCTGGGATCGATCCAGCGTGCGATCACGTTTACCCCTTGCATGGGCTGAGTGGGCTGTCCCATGGAGTTGGTGAACCAGACGGTGCCGTGAATGCCGGCGGTGGTGCTGGAGAAGATTTGTTTGCCAGGGAAGGTTGACACATTTTGCGCGGTGACGGGATAGAGGCGCGAGATGGAGGCGAGATCGTCTATGGCGAGCTGGTAAGGATTGGGATAGCAAAGCGTGATGGGGACACAACCGGCGGCATCTTTGAAGTGCATGACCGGGAAGCCCGCGTAATCGGCGGAGGTTGGCGGAGGGTTGCCGGTTACGACGTTGAGATTCACCTGCGACCATCCGAGGCCGAGGATCTGGCCGAGAACGCGGACAAGACGATATTCGACGTCGGTTAGCTGTGACGATTGCAGGGCGCACTGCCCGTTAATAATTACGAGACCGTGGAGGAAGTTGGCGGAGGCGTCGTAATTGTCGATGCCGCCGAAGACGGCATCTTCGGAACATTGGCTGGGATCGCCAGCGCCGCTGCCGAGAAAAGCGTCGGTGACGGTGCCGTCGTAGTCGTAAACGATTCCCACGGGCGTTCCTGTGGCAGTGGGTTGAATGTCGGCGGGAAGGTTGAGCGAGCCATCGGGATTGACGGTAACGTTGGTTCCATTTACGTCTTCCGCCAGTTCGCCGGGACTGGTGGCGGCGACGGCTGCAGTGGGGACGGACGTCCAGATGGAGAAGGCGTTGGCGACGAAAGCATTCGCCGTAGCGTTGGGAAGGATTGGGCTGAGATCGCCCTGGTCGGTGTAATAGAGAATGTCGCCTCCGGCCCAAACTAGCGGCTGGCCGGGAACGGCGGAGGTAAAGAAGGTGGTTCCGGCGACGTACTCCGGGCCAGCGGCACGGCTCAGCAGGGCGAAGCACAAGACGATCGCCAAGGCCAATGCGAGGCGGAGCAGCAGAGTGCGAGTGGTCCAGGCCAAGGAAATTTTCATTGTCGCGCGATCCCTTCTGCGGCCTGGGCGCGCGCGACCGCGGCGGCGAAGTCCTGAATGCTGATGGTCGTTCTGTTGCCCAGCAGGGGATCGTTGCGAAAGGCGGAAATATGTTCCGGTGATAACAGAACCCGGCCGAGATTATTGATGGAGAAATGTCCCAGAGAGCCGGATACCCAACTGGTGAGTCCCAGCTTGCTTGGGGGATAGAGAAAAAGGAGAACCTGCTCGCCCACGCGATAACGCTGGCGGCCGCTATTCCATAGTCCGATCCACTGATGGATGGTGAAGTCGTGGCCGGTGACCGTTCCCTGGATTGCCCGATCCACGTGGAACTTGATGACGACGGTGGGAACTGCATCTTTTGCGTAGACGGGCGAGCGCGCGATGGCGGTGACGGTGCCGGCGAAAATCGCGCCTGAGGCATGGATCATGGGAGGGAAGGCTATGGGAGCGATAGGGGTTGGGAATCGCGACGGCGGCGCGGGGAATCGAGGGCCTGGGATTAATGGCGGAGTGGTGAAGATTGGCGGTGAGAAATCCGGCGCACGCAGGCGATCCGATTGGCTGGAGAGCGACGCGGCGGCTAACAACAAAGATATAAAAACAGACAAACGTCGGCGGATTCTCATTGTTAAGCACACTTGAAACGAGTATCCGCTCGGAGGAAGCCTGGGAGATGGAATGGTAGCGCGACGGTCGCGATTGCGCAGTGACGGATGTCACAGGTGGAGGCTGTGGATTACTGGGCGCTTCCCTGGCAGACTGAAAAACTGATTTTAGCCGTGGAAGACGAACCTCGGGCGCTAAAGCGCGACTGGTTTTTGGAGCACTCGGCGGCACGGCTTTAAAGAGGTTGCGGAAAAACTCCATCTTGCGCAGCGAAAGCTACCTCGGCGGCTAAAGCCGGCGCTGAAAGCAGAGCAGTTATCGCAGCGGTGAACCGCTGCGCCACCCAAAATCACGCCCGCGAACGAGTTCTCCCGCAACCTCTTTAAAGTCGTGCCCTTTCCATTCGTGGCGAAGATTGTCCAGATCAGAGTCAAAAGCAGCGGGCGAGGCGCCCGCTCCACACGGGCGGCAGGCCAGGCCCGCCCTTCACCGCGAGTGCCGCGAGTGTTCTTCGGCGGAGAGATTCGCGCCTGCGAGCAGTAACAGTCCCGACAAGAACGCCCAGAACATCATGCTGACCGACAGCGCGAAAGGACCGTAGACTTCCTGGAAGTTGAGCCAGGGGAGCGCGAGGATATAGGCGTACTTGAGCGCTTCAGAAAGTAGTCCCATGATGAAGGCAGCGGGCAGAACGGCGCGCACGGGAACTTTGCCGTTGGGCAAAAGCCAGTAGATCAGAAAGAAGATGGCGATGCTGGCGGCGATGGCGGAAATTTTCATGACGAGAAATCCCGCGAGACGGATGACGCCAGTGGCGTGGCCATGCAAAAGAGATTCCATCAAAGAGACATTCTTTGCGGTCAAGGCGATGGAAATCAGGGCCAGCATTCCGCAGGCGAAAGCGAGGCCGAGAGAGATTAACTGGTTGCCGAAATAAGAACGGTTGCTGGGGAAACGCCAGACGCGGTTCAAGGCGACTTCGAGAGGAAGAAAAACTCCGGTGGAAGTGATCAGCAAAATGATGAGGGAAACAATTTGCACGCGCTGCCGGGCGTTGACCATGGCGGTGAGATTGCGGATGACAAAATCCTGGCCCGCGGGAAGATAGTCGCGCAGCAGTTCCACCACAACGTTGTACATAAGGCGCGAATGAAAGACGTTGCGGATCAGGGTCATCAGCAATACGACGAAGGGGAAAAACGACAAGATGGAATTGGCGGCGACGGAAAAAGCGAAGGTGTGAACTTCGGTGCGCATCAGGTATTGCACGGTGGAACGGAACAACCCAGGATGGCCCCGACGCCCGGGTGCTGGCGGCGTTATCGGCTCCGGCAGAGATGGAGAAACGGTCGTGGTGGTCTGAGGCACGGTATTTCTCCAATGCTATCAAAGAGTTCCGGCAACTCTGCAGGTCATTGGAAACGAAAGTTTGGGGATCATTGGAGGAAGAATTCTCAGGGTTCGATAGCGTACTTTGCCAGTATTTAAACGATTCAACAGAGATTTTCTAATTCTTCTTGCCAACCGATTAAAACCTGCTTATTATCTGTTGCTCATTAGCGGACTGACCACTCGACGGTGCGTCCGCTGATGAACAGGTTGTGTTTGTGCTGGGTGCATTAAAGCTCCAAATATCCGGGCTCCTGAAGTTCACGCCGCGTTGTGGAAACGCGATGGCGAACCGAGGAGTCTTTTGCTATTTGGGGTGAAATCTGTGCGCGGCAACGACGCGGCCAAGTTCCACCGGCTCTCTTGAGGGGGTGCCCTGGCCCTGCCTGGGGCTTACGAAAGGGAAATCCGGGGAACTATTCTTCATATAGGAAAAGGAGTTTCTGCCGTGAGAGAGAAAGGAACAGTGAAGTGGTTCAATGGGGCGAAAGGGTACGGCTTCATCCAACGCTCTACGGGGGAAGACGTATTCGTGCATTTCTCTGCTATTCAAGAGAATGGGTACCGCTCGCTGAATGAAGGCGAGACCGTGGAGTTTGATCTGCTAAAAGGCCCCAAAGGCTTCCAAGCGGCAAATGTGGTCCGAGGATAAGCGTTAAGAAAAAGGCTCGATAAAAGCCCTCCCGGCCGAGCGGGAGGGTTTTTGCTGCGCGGAAGGACGGAAGGCGGGCCGATCGAGATTCATCTTCCCGGCGAATGGCTAATGCATGCTATGCGACGATCTGGCGCTGATGCTTCGCCAGGCTGGCGGGCTGCGAATGCAAGGCGGGTACGATCAGGCTCACGGTCGCGATGCGATCCGCCGAAACGGTGAGGCGCAGGCTGGCCTCGCCGGAATAGAGATACTTCAGACGGGCTTTGGTGTTGCGAAGTCCCACCCCCGTTCCAGTGGAGGTGTCGACGCCGACATTGTTGCGCACCTGGATTTCCAGAAAGCCATCGGTTTGAGTTGCCGCGACCAAGACCCATCCGCCTTCGCGGACGGACGAAACACCGTGCCGAATCGCATTCTCCACCAGGGGCTGAAGGATCATCTGCGGCACTAAAAGCTGGAGAGTTTCCGCGGGAACCCGCCATTCGATCCGGAGGCGGCTGCCGAACCGCATCTTTTCCAGATCGAGATATTCGCGCACAAACCGGAGTTCATCCTGAAGCGAAACCAGATCGACGCTGTCGCGATCGAGCGCGGTCCGCAGCAGATCCGACAACTTGAAGATCATGGTGCGGGCGCTTTTGGAGTCGCCATCGACCAGCGTGGCAATCCCGTGCAGCGAGTTGAAAAGAAAGTGGGGATGAAGCTGCATCTTGAGCGCGTGCAGTTCGCTGGTGACGAGCGCCTGCTGATACTCATATTTTTCGCGCTCTTCGCGGCGCAGACGTTTCAGGTATTCGTAAGCGTGAGCGCCCACCACCATGGCGATGTAGATGAAGGTCTGGTCGGCAAAGCCGGTGCGAACGATGTCGAGCCAGGAATGAAAAGAGCGTGCGATGAGATGTTGAGCGTCATCGAATTGCGGCACCAGAATCCACATGATGGCCGAGTGCAGCAACACAAACGGCACTGCTCCTAGAAGACAACACAAGAGGTAGATTCCGCGGTTTTTGGAATAATTGAGATATTTGCCGACCAGATAGAAAATGGGCGGCGTCCACAGGGCTAAGGCACAACCGCGCACTCCCGCCATCTCTATTAACTCGACAAATGAGGACCACAGATGGCGACGGTCGAGAACTCCGTATTGCCAGCCCATGAGGAACGCAAGGCTAAACCAGAACGCGATCGACATGGCGTAGGCTTGGGCGGCGACACGAAGATAGCGCCATTTCATGGCAGCCATTTTACCTGTTTTGGCGGGGTGCTGAAAATTTTTCGCGGCTCGTTTCCCGTCTGCGGCTTTGGTCTTAGCGGACTTCCAGGGATACTAAATCGCCGTCGGTCAAGCCGCCGGGTTTGTAGTTCACCGTGACCTGGCGGTCTTTCCAGTCGCAGGAAAAGCTATCGACGCCGATCAGCAACAAAGAGCGGTAATCTTCGGCGCGCAGCTTGAGAACCACTCCGCCCGAGGTTACGGTGAGCACGGCCGCGGGCTGGGCTGAGCAGTCGACGGCGACCAGACGGCCTTTGAAGAACTTGGTGACGCGCTTGTCTCCAGGGCCTGCACTTTGCGCAGCTTTTTCCGCGGCGGCGCGGGCGGCTGCATCCTGATCGAGAATGTCGAAGGGAGTTTTTTGCGGAGCGAATTGCGGTTGATTCACTGAGGCGCCGGTGATTCCGTATTTGCGCTCGGAGGCAATCTGGGTGAGTTTTTCTTTGGAGAGCGCGGCGATTTGCGTATCGCCGCTGGTTTCGAGGCGGTCCAGCAAGGCCTGCGCGGCTTCCCACTTTTTCGCCGAGAGGTAAATTTCCGCCAGATGAAAGACGTAGGTTTCATCGCGCGGGCTGAGCTGTATGGCGGCGCGTTCGGCCTGCATGGCGCTCGTGCTGCTGCCACCTTCCATGCGAGCCATGGCCATCAGGTCGTAGGCGCCAGCAAATTCCGGAAGCCATTCGAGCACGGCGCGCAGATCCTGCATCATGTTCGCCAGGCCTTGAATATCGCCGTGTTTAGCTTGCGCGGCGCGATATTTCAGAACCGAGAGGTAATAGCGAATCCACATGTCGCGCTGGTCGAGCGCGGCGGCATCGCTCAATTCCTGCACGGCGGCGTCGAACTCGCCATGCTCGATGTGGTCCCAGGCGAGGAAGCGATGCGCGATCTCGTCGCCTACCGACGGTGGAGCGAGATGTTCGTCATCGCTGTCTGGGGCAGGCTTGGCTTCGCCAATTTTTCCAATCTTCTTCTCGATACTTTTGACCGGGGACTTTGTTGTGGGCGCTACTGGCGGGGGCGCGGTGGCCAGGGTTTGCAGCTCTTTCAAGCCCGCTTCGCGGCGATCGGCGACGCGCACTTCCACGCCCGCGCGAATCGCTTCCGCATCGGCGACGGGCAGAGGGGTGGCGGGCATGGTGGAATCTTCCGGGCCCACCGGCGCGGGAAAGTGGTAGTCCTGCGACAGATTGGTCAAGGCATTCGCATCGGAGCCGCGGGCCGCGTCCAGTGCTGTAAGCAGTGCAGTCTGGGCGTGGAAATAATCTTTCACCGCGTGCTCGAGCTGCAGCGAACTCATGCCGTAAGCTTTCTGGATCGCATCTTCCACCGGGACGTGCTGGTTCAGCACCAGATCGAAATAGGCTCCGGTCTCCGGCAGTTTTTTCTCGTGCAGCAGGTAGTGCATCACCATCCACGATTCGGCGTAGTAGAGCGTGTGGTGCGTGCCTTCGATGTAACTTGAATCGTCGTGCTTCATGCTGAACAGGTCGGGAATGGAAATCCAGACCTGCGCGCCCAGCAATTCGGTAAGCGACTTGGGCGGGTGCGCGGCGACGGAATTCTGCAATAAATCGGTGGTGACGGAGGGCTGCAACTCGGGGTCGCCGCCGATTTCGACGTCCTTGTTGTCGACGCGCATGGAGCTGAAATATTCGCACAAGCCTTCGTCGAACCATCCCTGCGCGGGAGGATAGTTGGCGTTCAGCAGCATGTGGCAGAACTCGTGCTGCACGGCGCGCCACGGCTCTTGTTCAAACAGGTTGAGCACGATGAAATTCTGATCTGCGCCGGGAACGAAAAAGCCGGGGAGCGTCGATGGGCTGCCCTTCATTCAGCGGCGCAGTCTGGTAATACGTTTGGTCGTTTCTGAAAGCGAAAATGGTCAGCGGCAGCGGCTGGTTGAGCCGGTCTTTGCTTATTAAGATCGCAAACACAGAGCGCATCTGCTCAAAGCGCAGCGCGACTTCGTGCCCGCGTTTCTCGCCCGCGTCGGTAATGACGGTGAAGTGGGCGGAGTGGACTTGGAGCCAGGGAGTGGGCTCGGCGGCGCGAACGAAGCCGGATTGCAAGCACAGACCGACGACAACGAAGGCGGCTACGACAATAGGATGGAAAGTAGCGCTAATACGGGCCATGAGCATCCCGCTGCAAAGATAACTGGAGAACGATCGCTAGGGAAATGCTATCACGGCGATTCCGACTGGCGCTGGCCCTCACAAGGCAAAAGATTCAGTGAGCACCGTTATAATGCCGAGCGATGATCTTTTGCCGCGGGAACCGGTGGTGGTGGCGCGGCGTCGCTGTTGCGTTTTTATTGACTTCCTTCGCCAATGCTTCTTCCGATGGATTCTGGAGCGGAATCCTGACAGACTCTGCGGGCAAGCCGGTGGCTGGCGCGATCGTCAAACTTCACGCGGTCGCCGGGGGCGGCGAGTATTCCGCGACCGCGGACGCCAGCGGCAAATTTTCATTCGTGGACCTGGCTGGGGGAGATTATCAGGTTTCAGCCACGGCAGAAGATAAAAGCTGGAACGCCGCAACCACGCTGGTGGTGCAAGACGGCGCCGTCCTCGACATCAACTTGCAGCTTTCGCCGCAGGGTGAGTTGTTGAACTTTGTTTCTGCGCCGCCAGCCGCCGCGACGAAATCCGCCCAGGCCAGCGGTGGAGCGCATCTTTCCAGCGCGGAGGTTTCCAGCCTTCCTTTGAACGAGCGCGACTTCAGCAAGTTGCTGCTGCTGGCCGCGGGCACCATGACCGATACCAACGGCGCGGCCAACTTTACTCAGCAGTTTGCGGTGAATGGACAGCGGGGCGCAGCGACCGTGTTCGCACTCGATGGCTCCGACACCACCGACCCTGAGATGGGCGGCGCGACGTTTTCCAACTTCAACGTGGATGCCATTCAGGAAGTGCAGGGCAGCGCGGGCGTGATGCCCGCCGATATCGGCCACGGCGCGGCAAGTTATACCAACGTCGTCACCAAGTCGGGCACGGATCAAGTCCACGGCAGCCTGTTTGAATTCGTCCGCAACGCCGCCTTTGACGCGCGCAATTATTTCGACTATCCGAGTCTGGCCGATAATTTTCGCCGCATTCCTCCGTTTGCGCGCAACGAATTTGGACTGACCATTGGCGGGCCAGTGGTGCTGCCGAATATCTATGACGGGCATGGCCGCACTTATTTCTTTGGCGAGTATCAGGGATTCCGTCAGGTGCTGGGCACGACGCAGGTGATTCCGGTGCCGACGGCGGAGGAGCGGCGGGGCATTGACACGCAGACTTTTCCCGGCGACACGCTTACCGTCCCGGTAAATCCGGTGATTGCACCGGTGTTGCAAGGTTATCCTTTGCCCAACGATCCCAGCGGAGCTTATGGCGACCGCACCTATGCGACATCGTCGAAGGTCACCACAAACACCGATCAGTTTTCCATTCGCATCGATCACAAGATTTCTGACAAAGCTTCGCTGCTCACGCGATTCAGCCTGGATCAGGTCACCGGGCCGCTGACCAATCCGGATCAGACGGCAATCAATCCCACCTTCGGCGTGCAATTCTTCGACCACCAGCGCAACGCCGAAGTACGCTACACGCGCACGATTTCCCCGCATTTCACCTCCGATACTTTGCTGGGCTACATTCGCAGCACGCCATTTTTTCCCGCAACCAATCATGTGCAGCCCGCGCTCGGCTTTGGCGATGGACTGTTCCAGGGATACAACTCGGCGGATGGATCGATCCTCGGCTCGTTCGGCAACCTCTACCAGTTCAAGCAGGACATGAGTTACACGCGCGGCGCGCACGCCTTCAAATGGGGAGCCGAAATCCGCTTTAATCGCGACGCCACGATATTCGGCACCAATCCCAACGGCGCGTATTCGTTTGGCGGAGGCACCGCCTATTCTCCCGTGCTGATTCCTTCGGCCAGCGGCACGCACGATATTCATCCCGGAGATCCGCTGCCCGATTCTCTCACCGGCCTGCTGACCGCGACTCCTTATTCCTACACGGTCGTTGTCGCGTCGAGCGAGACTCCCAGCGGCAATCGGTTCGATGAAGCTGCAGTGCGCCGCGAAGCTTACGAATTTTATTTTGAGGATGCATGGAAGGCCACTTCGCATCTGACCGTGAATTACAGCTTGCGCTACGAAGTGAACAGCCGCATTCAAGAAGCGGCGGATCGCACTTCGCTGCCCAAATTCATCGGCGCAAACGGGCAGGACGTTCCCTACTGGGACCACAGCGCGCAGCAGGAATTTATTTACAATCCGCAGCCGCCATATGACCTGGATTGGCGCGGCTGGGGGCCGCGCTTGGCGGTGGATTACGCGGCGACGAGCCACACAATCTTCCATGTGGGCGGAGCGATCACGACGATGCTGCCCAACTTGTGGCAGGACAATACCGTGACCGGCGGCTTGCCGTTTGCCGTGTCGCTCTATGAAAGCGCATCGCCCACGGTCGCGCTTCCCTTTCAAAATTCTCCGATTGCGGTTAAGCTGCCGCCGATCTACTCGACCAGCGGACAGGAACTTTTCGCCAACGGAAAGACTGCGGGAGTTCCGGCCAACACGCCGCTCAATCTGCCCCGTTACCAGGCAGATATCGAGGCGCTCACGCCGGGGAATGAAGTACAGCTGCTCGCCATGCAGGCCTTCGCGAAACATTTTCGCAACGGCTACATTGGGAGCTACACCGCGGGCGTCGATCACGACTTCAAGGATGTTAAGTTCACCGCCGCTTACGTGGCCACGGCGGGAGTGCATTTGTCCAGCATGTACGCGCCCAATAGTTACGGCGGTGCGTCTCCGGGATTTGCGCCCTTCACGCAATTTGATGCGGCGGGACAGGCGATCGGTGGATTTGGTCCGGAAGTTGTCATGACCAGCGCGTCGCACTCGAGCTATGAATCATTACAAGCCAGCGTCAGCAAAAATTCGGCGCGCGCCGGGCTGGGATTGCAGGGCAGCTACACATACTCAAAGTCGCTCGACGATACCAGCGCGGTGCTGGGCGGGCTTTTCGGCACGGCGGGCGTGGTGCTGCAAACGCTGCCGCAAAATCCCTGGGACCCGCAGGCGGAAAAAGGTCCATCAACCTTCGATGTGACGCACGCCTTCAATCTCAGCGCGATTCAATTGCTGCCTCTCGATCGCATCGGCTTTCTGCATTTTGTGAACCCGGTCCTGACTCGCGGCTGGCAGTTTCTTAACATTACGACGCTGACGACGGGGTCGCCCTTCACCGTTTATTCCGGAGTGCAGCAGACGGGCGCGGGCGCGGGAGGCACGGACCGTCCCGATGAAATTGCGAAGCCGCATTTTTCCACGAACCACGCAGTACGCGAAGATTATTTTGGGCTGGGCGCGAACAATGATTCATTTTTCAATATCCCGATCAACATTCCCGGAGGCACGGGCCCGAATCACGGCCGCTTCGGCACGCTGGGCCGCGATACGTTTCGCGGGCCGGGATACCACGATTTTGACTTCGCAATGATTAAAGACACTCCATTCGGACATCGCGGGACGGCGGAATTTGGCAACCTGGAATTTCGCGCCGAGTTCTTCAACATTTTCAACATCGTAAATTTTGGCTTGCCCTCGAACATCGTGCGCGGCAGCGGCTTCGGCATCATCAGCAAGACGGCGGGGAATTCGCGGCAGATTCAGTTTTCGCTGAAGGTGATTTACTGAGTCGTTGCGTCTGCAGCGTGACTGTTTTGTAGCCGATAAGTGACGGCTGCCCCAGCATTCGCTCTTTTCGAAAGCTGACGCAACCGACTTCGTGGATTCGCGCACGCGTTTAGAAGCCAGCAAGTTAGAACAGTGCGGGCGAGGCCGAACCTAATCCCCGCTGGCCTGGCTTTGCGTGGGTACCAGCACCAGGCGCGGACGCTGGCGTGCCGCTTCCGGCTGCGAGGCGCGGCCGAAGGCATGCAGAATTCCGATCACGGCGGCGTAGGTGGCCACCACTCCGAGTGCGACCGAACCTACTACGGTGAAGCAGAGTATGAGCGGGACGAAGAGCGAAATCACGTTTCCACCAATCCTTACGAACGAAGTATCAGATGCAGTTGCGGCAAATTTCGTTTGGCGGATTCTTCCGCCGGTGCTGAAGGCTAAAGCCTTATTTTTACGCGTCTTGCAACGCTACTCAGGTCGTGCCTGGCCAAATCGCTCCGCTCATCCACTGTACCCGCATTGACGCCCCACATTATTGACAACTAAGATACGGAGTAGAGCTGCGCATACCTACCTTCGTTCAACTCTGTGGGCCTGTCCACGTTACGTAAGGGAAATCCGGCGCCAGACAAGGGTTCTAAAGATAGAGCGGCAAATGGCCATCACCAAAATCTCCGTACGCGGGGCCCGGCAGCACAATCTCAAAAACATCAACGTTGAGATTCCGCGCAACACGCTGACCGTGGTGACCGGGCTGAGCGGATCGGGCAAGTCGTCGCTGGCGTTTGACACGATTTACGCCGAGGGCCAGCGCCGCTATGTGGAGACGCTTTCCGCTTACGCGCGGCAGTTTCTGGACCAGATGGAGCGCCCGGATGTGGACTCGATTGATGGGCTCAGCCCCTCGATTTCGATCGAGCAAAAGACCACCAGCCGCAGCCCGCGCTCGACCGTGGGAACGATTACGGAAATCTACGACTATCTTCGTCTGTTATTCGCGTCGATTGGGGTGCCGCACTGTCCCAAATGCGGCCGCGCCATCAGCCGCCAGACCGCCGACCAGATCGTGCAGCGGGTGATGGCGCTGACTCCGGAAGACCGCGTGATGGTGCTGGCGCCGATTGTGCGCGGGCGCAAAGGCGAATTCAAGAAAGAGATGGAGACGCTGGTCAAGCACGGCTACACGCGGGCGCGCATCGACGGCGAGCTGGTGAATCTGGATGACGATCAGAATCTCGACAAGCGCAAGAACCACACGATTGAAGTGGTGGTTGATCGATTGCTGGTGAAGCCGGGGATTGAGCATCGCCTGGAAATGTCGGTGGGGCTGGCGATGAAGCTGGCTGGCGGGTTGGTGCAGGTTGCGGTAGTCAACGGCGAAGAGACGCTGTATTCGGAAAAGCTGGCCTGCCCCGATTGCGGTATCAGCGTGCCGCAACTGGAGCCGCGCTCTTTCTCGTTTAACAGCATGTATGGAGCTTGCCCGGAGTGCCACGGGCTGGGCAGCAAGTACGATTTCGATCCGGCGAAGGTGATCAACGACTGGTCGAAGCCGCTGCTCGATGGCGGGCTGGGGCCGGGATCGGCGTCGCAGGGATTGATTCACATGCTGCAAGTTTCGGCTGCGGCTTATGGAATCGACCTGAGCACTCCATTCGAGAAATTTCCCGACAAGGTGCAGGATTTTCTTTTGAATGGCGAATCCGGGCGCGGCGGCAAGACCGGATTCCACGGCATCTTCGGCTACCTGCGGCAGAATCTGGAAGAGTCCGCTTCGGAAGGGTATCGTGAGTGGCTGATGGATCACATGTCGGCGACGGAGTGTCCTGCATGTCATGGAAAACGGCTGCGGCCGGAAAGTCTGGCGGTGAAAGTGAGCGGCATGTCGATTGCCGATTTCACATCCATGCCGGTGTCGCGGGCACTGGAAGTGGCACAGAAAATCAAGCTGGCGGGACGCGAGGCGCAGATTGCCGGGCGCGTGATGCATGAAATTGTGGAGCGCCTGCAATTCTTGAACGCTGTGGGCCTGAACTACATTTCGCTCGACCGCTCGGCGGCAACTTTATCCGGCGGCGAGGGCCAGCGCATTCGTTTAGCTACACAGATTGGATCGAAGTTGCGCGGCGTGTTGTATGTGCTGGATGAGCCGTCGATCGGGCTGCACCATCGCGACAATGGGCGATTGCTGACGGCGCTGGAAAATTTGCGCGATCTGGGCAATACCGTGCTCGTGGTGGAGCACGACGAAGAAACCATTCGCCGCGCGGATTATGTGATCGATCTCGGCCCGGGCGCGGGACGGCATGGCGGCAGCCTGGTGGCGCAAGGCACTCCGACGGAAATCATGCGCGAGCCAGGTTCGCTGACTGGGGCGTACATCGCGGGACGCACGCAGATTGAGATGCGGCCGGAGCGGCGGCAAAAAAATGGCGCGGGGCTCACGATTCTTGGAGCGAAGGAGAATAATCTCAAAAATCTGGATGTGACGTTTCCGCTCGGCGTGATGACTGTGGTGACTGGAGTTTCCGGCTCCGGCAAATCCACGCTGGTCAACGACATTCTTTATCGCGCTCTGGCGCGGCAGCTTTACCGCTCGCGTGAAAAAGCGGGCGAGCATCGCGCGATTTCCGGTTCGGAGAACATCGACAAAGTCATTCGTATTGATCAGTCGCCGATTGGGCGCTCACCGCGCTCCAATCCCGCGACTTACACCGGAGTGTTCACGCAGATTCGCGAGATCTATGCCATGCTGCCCGAATCCCGCGAGCGTGGCTACAAGGCGGGGCGCTTTTCATTCAACGTGGCCGGCGGACGCTGCGAGGCTTGCCAGGGCGAAGGCCAGCGGCGCATCGAAATGAATTTTTTGCCCGACGTTTTTGTGCAGTGCGAAGTGTGCGGCGGAAGGCGCTACAACCAGGAAACGCTGGCGGTGAAGTATAACGGAAATTCGATTGCCGATCTGCTGGAGATGCCGATTTCCGACGTGCTGCCGATCCTGGAAAATATTCCGCAGATCAAGCAGAAGCTGCAAACGCTGGTGGATGTTGGCCTCGGATATATTCACCTCGGTCAATCTGCGGTAACACTTTCCGGCGGCGAAGCACAACGCATCAAACTGGCGCGCGAGTTGAGCAAGCGGCAAACCGGCAAGACTCTTTACCTGCTGGATGAGCCGACCACCGGCCTGCACTTCGACGACGTGAAGAAACTGCTCGACGTGCTGCACCGGCTGACCGACCTGGGCAACTCCATCGTGATCATCGAACACAATCTCGATGTGATCCGCAACGCTGACTGGCTCATCGATATGGGCCCCGAAGGCGGCGAAGAAGGCGGCCGCATCGTGGCGCAGGGAACGCCGGAGCAGGTGGCACGGGTGAAGAAGTCGTATACGGGGCAGGCGCTGGCAGGGTATTGGAAGACAGTGGCCAGTGGTCAGGGGACAGTGGCTAGCTAGAGGCAGTTCCCAGGGGTCAGTGGTCAGTGAGTCGTTCTTTCGCGGCAGTGTTCGCCCGAAAAACAAGTGGGCGGCAATGGCTTCGGGGGGGCTACAATAGACACATAGGCGTTTATCCTCATAACTGCATAGGTGTCTATGGAAGAAGCGGTTCGCTGGAGCATTAAAGTTTCGAAGGAAACGGACCTTACCTTGCGCACATTTTTGGGTGCGCGGGGAGCCAAGAAGGGCGACCTCTCGAAGTTCATCGAGGAAGCCGTCCGCTGGCATGTGTTTAACCGCACGGTACAGGAGATTCGGGAGCGCAATGCCGATACTGACCCGGAAGAGCTGCAGCGCACTATCGATGAAAGTGTGCGCCAGGTTCGCGGGGAGCGTCATTCGGCCGAACGTTCTTCCACCCAAAGTCGTGCACCCCAACGGCGCCACAGCGTGAAGGCGAAGGCTGGCAGAGCCTGATGCGGGTAGTGCTGGATACGAACATTCTGATTTCTGCGCTCATGATTCAGGTGGGAAATCCGGCTAGGATTTATCGGGCTTGGCAGGAGGGACAATTCATGCTGCTGACTTGCGCCGAGCATCTTGACGAACTGCGCGCCACCTTGCGCAAGCCTGCCATCGCCGAACGCATCCTGCCCTATAAGGCAGGCGCGCTGGTGAACGAAATCAAGAAGCTTGCTGAAAGCGTGGGCTCATTGCCACGGGTGCGCCGCTCTCCCGACCCTACCGACGATTTTCTTTTGGCCTTGTGCGAAGCGGGCAATGCCGACTACCTGGTGACAGGCGATAAGAGCGGATTGTTGGCTTTGAAACGCCACAGGGACACTCGGATCGTCTCCGCGCGGACGTTTGCCGAGCTGCTGGCATGAAGTGTTGAGCGGCGGCTAGGCGACCATAATGCTAGTCTTAAGCCTACTTGCGCTGGAGTGAAGGGGATCTCTGTTTGTCATCGCCTGACAATTCGCCTCTGGATTCGCAGCCGCCGCTGAACGCTGGGCCTGAGCCGCAGACTCCGCTCGCGCCTGAATTGCTGGCGCCGAATTTGTTTCCTCCGGTTTTCCCAACCCCTGTGACTGCGCCGCCCAAAGATCCCGTCTGGAGCGGGTGGGATGTGTTGCAGATTGCGGGCGTTACTCTGCTCACGATGATTGCGTTTCAGTTTGTCATGGTGCTGGCGGCGCGGCACTACTTCTTCCCGCGGCTCACTATCCTCGAGATCGCACAAAAGCCCATCCTGGCGCTGATTTCAGAATTCCTGGCTTACGTCGTGGTCGCGGTTTTTATGGTGATGTTTGTCGAGGGCAAATATCACGTGCGCTTCTGGCGGGCGATTCATTGGAACTGGCCGCATGGGGAGTGGAAGCTGCTGGGCATTGGAGTGATTATGCTGTTCGCGCTGAATATTGTGGAGCGCTTCCTGCCCATGCCCAAGACCGTTCCCTTCGATCAATTTTTTGAGCGTCCGCTCGACGCTTATTTCACTTCGATTTTCGCCATCAGTTTTGGGCCGCTAATGGAAGAACTTTTCTTCCGCGGATTTTTGTATCCGGTATTGGCGCGGCGCATGGGCGTTTTCTGGGGAGTGTTCTTGACAGCGTTGCCTTTTGGGTTGATGCACGCCTTTCAATATGGCGATGCGTGGGCGGCGGTGCTGGTGATTTTTATCGTCGGCATCGTTCTAACAGTCGTGCGGGCGGCGACCAATTCGGTGGGTGCGAGCTTTCTGGTGCATGTGGGATACAACGGCACGCTGATGGTGCTGGTCGGCGTAGCCACGGATGGATTCCGGCATATGGATAAAGCGTCTCTGATTCTCTTCTGAGTGCGCTAGCCTTTCTTTCGCCCCTTGAGGGCTTCTTCGGTTCTATTGCCTGCCCAAGGGCTTGCGCCCTGGGCTATATTCTTTCTCCGCTTTGCGGCTAGAACTTTACCATAATGTCGATGTCAACCAACGATTCGTCACGGCGCAAATCGGGGAACCAGACGCTGCTGCCTTGCGAGGCGCAAGTTGATTGCGCGGCGGCAAGGCTGAAATCTCCCGACGTGTTGCCGTTGTTGCAGGCAAAAAATTGCGGAGAACCATTGTTCGTGTAGGGCACACCCCCCGAACCTGGCGGCGTAACTCCGCCGTGACCCGACCAATAGGGGACGTTGGCGTGGCGATAGTCGTATTCCCAGCGGAAGGTGATCCACTGCTTCGGCATGTAATCGAACGTGAGCGAACTGTCCCAGGCCTTGAAGGGGTCACTGGGATTGCCCGTGAAGTAGGGCGCGTCAATCGCCGCTGAAGAAGCGGTTTCTCCGTTGATCGGCGGGAGCAGGACGAGATAGCGTCCGGGATTGTTAATCTGGCCGCCGCCTACGGTCACTCCGTAGTGGTCTTTCTTGAACCAGGTGCGGTCGTAAAGCATGTAGCCGACGAAACTCTGCTTGGGATTAATTCCTGCCTTAAAATAATCGCCGCCGATGGAGTGCGGGTCTTTGGTGTCGCCGTGGCAGCCGACGCCTTGCAGATATGTGCCGGTTGAAGTGGTGGTGCTGGGACCGAATTCACAGCCGGCGTCGGCAGTAAACGAGAATGCCATCTTGTCCAGCGTCTGTCCCGGCCTGTCGAAATATTTGATCTCGATGCTGTTGTCGGTGTGAATGCGGCCGCGGTTGGGGATGTAGAGATCGTCGTGGCCGAGGCCGTAGTTGTTGGAAAGAATATTCATCCATGGTTTTGGAGTCCACTTGATCTGTCCGCCTAATCCTTTTCTCGAGTTGGACGAGCCGTAGGATTGCCATCCGTTGATGAACCAAGGCTCGATCTTCAAATGCGGATTGGGAAAAATCTGCACGCGTACTCCCTCGAAAAACCAGGGCGTGTTGGAAGAAACGTATGACGGCTGATAGGCCCAGTTGTCGAAGTTGTAGTAACTGAATAGCCCGACATAGGACATGAAAATTCCGGCATCGATGTTGATGCCGTCGAGCACGTTGAGGTGGTAGCCGCCGTAGGCTTCGGAAAGATAGCGGTCGGCATCGGCGATATCCCATTGCCCTTTGGCGTAGCTGGGATCGTTGCGCACCGTGGCTGTGGAGTACATGCCAAACTGCGTCATCACGCGGGCGCGAACATTGTCGAGATGGAAGTCGCCGCCGAGGCCAAGTTGCTCCAACTGAATTTCGTTGGCGCGAAACAGTTCACTCGACCCGCCCATGGAATCGTCGATGGGTTTATTGAAATCGTAAGCATAGGTAACGTCGGCCCGGATTTCCGGGGTGAAGAATTTGGAATCCCAGGCGGTATCTTTGTTGCGCGGATTGCCGTTGAGCCAGGTCCAGTCCCAGTCGGAGAAGGGCGCGATCTTTTCTTTTTTTGTGGTAGCAGACGCGTCGGTGGGCGATTGCGCGACCGAGAGAGCGGGACTCGCGGTTGCGGCTGGGATTGCCGCTGGCGCCGGAGTTACGACGGTGGCTGTAGCAGTTGCTGGAGGCAGAGAGTTCGGAGGTGCGGCGGGTGCGCGGGCTTTCAACTCCAGTTCCAGTTGCTCGATGCGTGCCTTCATTGCCGCCAGTTCTTTGGCAATGTCCTGCGTGAGTTGAGGATCGGGCACCGGGGTAGCCGCGGGCTGGGCAGCGGCAGGCGGCGCGACGGTCGTGACGGCAGCGTCAATTCCGCCGGAGGAAGGTTTGGGCAGCGCTGCGACTTTGCTTTGTTCATCCGTCTGCGGCTGAGTCTGCGCGTCACTGAGCGGAACCTGGCCTGCTGCAAGAACCAAAACCAGCATTGAAAGAATGGCTGAAATTGCGGAGAACTCGCGCAGTAAACCTCTGGTGATTTTCAAGATCAAATCCTTTCCGGTCTCAAGCCCGATTTTTGCGAGATGAATGGCCGTCCAACCGCAGTGGCGGACAGGGCATTGCCATTGTTCGGGCTGTACACCATCACACTGGAAAGGTCATAAAAAGCGGGTAAAGAATTTATAAAGAGCCCGTAAAGGAAGAGAGATTTCCTGGCGAAGGAATATTGTGTCCGTTTTTGCAGAGTGATCGAGCGCCGCTGGGAGCGGGCTGATTGAGTATTGAGCGCTGACGAAACTTCTATCCGCCAGCTTTGAGTTCGGTCAATACCTGCTTGGCGATTTCTTTCAGGGTTTCGAAGACGCCGGTGCCTTGAAAGGCGACGGCTTCGACTACGGGCTCGTTTTTCTTGCGCAGATCTTTGCTGAGCGCATCCACGGGAAGAACGTTGGGCAGGTCGCGCTTGTTGAGCTGGAGAACGTAGGGAATTTTGTTGAAGTCGTAGCCGTGCTCTTTGAGATTGGACATCAGGTTCTCGAGCGCTTCCACGTTGGCGTCCTGGCGCTGCTCCTGCGAGTCGGCGACGAAGACGATGCCATCGACGCCGCGCAGAATCAGCTTGCGGCTGGCGTCATAGAAGACCTGGCCGGGAACGGTGTAGAGGTGAATGCGGGTCTTGAAGCCGCGCACCGATCCCAGATCGAGGGGCAGGAAGTCGAAGAACAAGGTGCGCTCGGTTTCGGTGGCCAGCGAGATCATCTTGCCTTTCTGCTGTTCCGCCGTTTTTTGGTAGATGATCTGCAGGTTCGTGGTTTTGCCGCCCAAACCGGCACCGTAGTACACGATCTTGCAGTTGATCTCGCGGGCTGCGAAGTTGATGAAACTCAAGGATTTCCTCGAACGCGCAATAGTCCGCCCTCGCAGGCAGGCTACTAACGAAAGTCTCCCTTTGGGCTTGGAGTTTTTATATCACACGCTTGCTATAAGCCGCAGGTTACTTGCGTGCCCCCCGGGGAGTTGAGCAGGGGTAGACGCAGCATGGGCCGCACAGAGGTGGCCGGTATTCAGCCGTCAGCGATTGGCATTCAGCACTCCAGATGGCGAGCTTGCGGGCCTTAAGACTTTAATCCTGCTTCCGTCCTGATAACCGCGAGAGTGTTCGTCGTAGAACATAACGTCATGACGATTCGGTATGTACGATAGCGTGATGACAGCCAAGGTTAAGAAAACACATGGCGAAGGGCGTGGGGCAGCCCCGTACGACGAATCAACGGGGAGGGTGAAAAGAAACGGGTCGCGATTCTGCGCACTCCCAAGCAATGCTTGCCGCCGGTAGCAACTGGTGGTGATAAAGTGCAGATATCCGGCGCCGTAATAGCGACGCAGCCGGTTGGGCATTCGAGAGAGCTACCATGGACACCGGCTATTTGTATGTGACGAGTGAACATAGAGTCGACGTCCGTGGCGCCCACCCTTCGACTGGCTCAGGGCAGCCCCTTCCGAAAATCGCGGAAGATGGGGGCAGCCGACTCTCTGGTGCCGCACAGGCCAACAGAAACCAATTAAAGGTGAGCTAGGCCGCCTTATGTATGTCGCGTACCGGCTCTATTGCGACGGCTGGTGGACAACCAGCGAATATAGGAAAAGGAGAATGCCGGCGGCGACCAAGGGGCAAGTGATTACGGCGAAAGCGATGAAGGCTAAAGGATGTATCCAGATGAAGGTCAATAGCTGGACGATGAGGCCAAGGGCAATCAGAAAACCGGCCCAGCGCAGGCGGCGTTCGATGGGCGAAGCTGGTGGCGGGCTGGGCACGGCTACTTGCCTCCTTTCCAAAAAGTAACGTCCTTGAGCGTGGCCACGGCGTGGATGGTGTCGTGGCAATGAGAGGAAGTGCAGGATAACTGGTTGGTGACAATGCGGTTCATCATGTCCGGCGTTTTGCTGTGCTTGGGCTCTTCTTCGAACACACGCATGCCCGCATGGCAGTGGAGACACTCGCGGTTGTTGAAGGGGCTGTAGAGTTTTATGTCCGCGGGTTGGGGAACTTTGCCGAAGTACTGCACATAAATGTGACGGAGGCCGCGAAATTTGGAGTGCAGAGTGCCGAACATGGTGTAGTCCGTGTGGCAGGTGTAGCAGGCGTGATCCCGGGGAACGAGATTGTTCTGAAAATGCGCGGCCGGAATGTAACTGGGATCGTCAACGTAGAGACTCTGGCCGAAATCATGCATGACATGGCAGGAAAGGCAGAACTGGGTGCTGGTGGCGCGCTGCATGTGTTCCGAGTAACCGAGCCCGATGGCGGCAATAGGCAGGATGAAAAGGGCAACGAAGGCGAGCATTTTGCCGCCGCGGGCGCGCGTCAGCTCGGGACGCGTGGCCAGCAGGATGGCCAGCACCACCACTACGCCGACAAAGAGAACTTCGACAAGTCCCGCGGTAATCATGTTGTGATGTCGTTATAGCGACAGTCCGGCGAATCAGCCTGACGTTGGTTTGTATCGAGCGATCGATTACTTCCCCAGGCTGCGGTAATAATCCACAAGGTCCTTGATCTGGGCGGCCGTGAATTCGCCCTTATAGGCGTCCATGTCGTCGCCCTTGCCATTGGTCACGATCTTGATCATCTCGGCCTCGGAGTCCTTCATATTGGCGTGGACATCCTTGACGTGGGTTTCCTTGCCTTTGGCGGTCTTTCCCAAACCGTCTTTCCCGTGGCAAACGGCGCATTTGTGGTCGTAAATGTCCTGGGCGCTTTGCTGGGCGGAAGAAACTGGCAAATAAACCAGGAAAACAACAAGCCCGGCAAGAGCCAGCATAGCTCCGTGCCAAGTTAGGTTGAGCCGAGTTAGGTTGAGCCGGGTGAAGTTCAGCCGAGTCAGGTTCAGCTTCGAAGACGAGATCACGAATTCCTCCTTACGACCCGAGAGATGTTGAAGCTGGATTGCTTCTCAACGCTGCAGCCACGAATTCTAACGCACGCGCGGATTGCCGGAACTGCTTTCTTCATCGAGTCTCAAAAGTCGCGCGTCCAACGAATGGTAAGCAAGTTTGCCTGGAAATTGTTGCCGGTGACGATCTGCTCGCTGTAGTAAGTGCGCTGCAAATCGAGGGAAAGCCGGCCGGCTTGCGGAAACGAGTAATAGACCGTGCCGGTGACTAAGGGCCAGGTGAGCGGACCATATGCGGGCGGTTCGCCGGTGATGGCACCGACGCCGCTGGAGCGGTCGAAATTGCCGCTGAGCCGGAGGCCGAAACGCTTGGTGGGCTTGGCTTCCACGCCGCCTTGCCAAACCCGGTTCAGCTCCTGATCGCGGAGAAAATCGTTGAGAGGCGGTGTGCCGCGGGCGTACACAATGTCGCCTTGCGCGTAATAACTCAGGTAGCTGAATCCGCCGAATACCGAAAACAAGTCGGTAAGAGCATAGGACAAAGTCGAGGAATTCGAGTGAACGTTGTTCTGGAAGCCGGTAACGAGATATTTGCTGTTGCTCAAGTTCATCTCGTCTTCGAATGAAAATTTGGGGGTGAAATGAATCTGACCCACCAGATGCCCGCCCACGCCGGTGTGGGGCGTGATGGCGGTGTACGACGCTCCGTTGTCAAAGCTGTGCAGGTCGCCGCGGATGCTGAAGAGCTTGGACGGCTGGTAACCAAAGCTGATCTCCGGCATGGCGGTCTTGGTTTCCAAGGTGAGGGCAGGATCGGTTAGGCCATCGTCGATGGAAACCACGTCCGATTTCATGAAGTGAACGCCGGGGCGGATGACGAGTGTACGGATGGGCGTGAAATCGAAGTTAAGATCGAGATCGCTGAGCGCGTCGCGCCAAATAATGTCGTCCATTCCGGTGGAGGCGGTCGCGGTCGGCGTATCCTGCGCAAAGAGACTACCGAGATTGCCGACGCCCTGACTGCTCATGCGCGAGTAGCGGTAGTCGGCGTTGAAACTCGACCAATCGTTGATCTGGTAGGTGAATCCGAGATTGAGAATGTTGTCGGGTTCGGTCACGGTGTCGCGCGCGCTCTGGCTGAAGGTGTAGGGCGCAGGGGTTCCGGTCGAGCCTGGAGCAATGCCGCTCACGGATTCGTCGAAGGTGACGGGGCCGCGATAGCGGTAAAACATGTAGCCTCCGCGCCACTCGAGTTTTTTCGCAGGCTTTCCCACGAAGGAGAACTCGCTGATGGGCGTGGTCAGCTGGCGGTACTGCGACCAGGATAAGGAGGTCAGGGGCTCGGTGGTGGAACTGGTGGCGGGATCGATGCTCAATTCCGGCGAGGCGACGTTGTTCAGATTGATGTTTTCGCTGAAAATCTGGTACCCAAGGGCGTAATGAAAACTCCAGGAGTTGTAGGTGTAGTCGAGGCCGCCGGTAAACCGGTTGGTGTTGTCGCTGAGCGGAGCGTAGAGGTAAAAAGGATTGCCGCGGGCGAAGGTGCCCCAATAACTGGGCGAGTCCAGAAAGTCCATGGAGCGGGTGGTGAAAGTGGGCCCGTTGTCGGTGGTGTGGTAGAAGTCGAAGTTGAAACGCAGACGGTTGGTCGCGTGCAGAGTGAAGTCCGCGGAGCCGAACTTTCGCACTGTGGCCCAATCGTGGTTATCAGTGAGGCCCGTACTTAAGCCCGTGGCAACGGCTGCGATGGGCAGCACTACATTGTCGTTCTGGTTCCAGTTGTAATAGTTCTGGCGCCAGTTGGCACGGAAGTCGTAGAGCTTATTCTTGGTGACCGTCAATTGCGCTGTTGGGAAGGGATCTCCGCCCAGTCCGCTCATGGAGAGCGAGTAATTGTCGGCGAAAAGATTCGTTCCCGTGGGCGCCTCGCCAAACATATTGAAGTCACTGAGCCGCGGGCCCGGCCGCAGATCGAGCAGTTCCATATACATGGGCTGGTAGCCCTTGATATCGGCAAAGCGGTAGCCGAAGGTGGCCGAGCCCTGGGTATCGAATCCTCCCAGGTTGAGCGGAGGAGCCTCATAGCCGTCAGTATCCTGCGCGCACAATGTGAAGGGGAGGGCCGGCAGAAGAAGCGCCCAACTTGCCAGGCTCAGGATGAAGCGGAATGTTGACCTCGTCGCGGATCGGTTCATCGCGGCTCCTTCATCGCAGCAACGTTGAGTCCAGATTGGAACCGTGGACGGCTACGTGGCAGCGGGTACACTCGCCACTGGTTTGGAAACCGAGGCGGCTGTGAGGCACGCCTGCCTGGTTGTGGAACCCGGAGTGGCACTGCAGGCAAAGCTGCCGGCCTTCGCGCCGCACCAGCAACATGCGATTCGTGCTGCCATGGGGATTGTGGCAGGCAGTGCAGCCTTCCACTTTGGCCGCGGGATGTTCGTAGAGAAATGGCCCACGCTTTTCCACGTGGCACTTGACGCAGGTTTCAAAGTTCGGCTTGTTGAGGCTGGCCACATTCGTGGTGCCGTGAGGATTGTGGCAGTCGGTGCACTTCATCAGGTTTTCGGGGACGCGGTGATGAATGGGTAGAGCGAACTCAGCCTGAATCGTGCCGTGGCAGGTAAAGCAAAGCGCCGGCTCGGATTGCTTCAACAGGCTGTTATGCAGCCACCGGACTTCATCGGGCAACTGTGGTACCTGGAAGAAGTAGCCCTGGGGATAAGTGAGATCGCCTTTGCTCTGATCCTTGACTTGCTCGACCAGATGAGCGGTGTGGCACTGGTCGCAGGACAATCCATGGGAGACGTGAGCCGAATGTTCGAAGAATTCCTGCTGCTTGCTGCTGACGTGGCAGAGCAGGCAGTGCGAGGCATTTTCTTTGGAATCGGAGCGAAAATGAAAGATGGGAAACTGCTTCAGCGCGGAGGAGATCTTTTGATTGACGGCGAAGGAAAAGATGGGATGCTCCTCGAGCGCCTGGGCGGTCTTGCCCTCATCCCCTTCGGCGGCTTCGATGGCGTCTGAGTGGGGTTTTCCCGGGCCATGACAGACCTCGCAGCCGGAGATGTAACCTTTGCCGGGAGCGCTCAGCTTGGCGTGGGGAGTCTTCTCATATTCCCGATACTCTGGCTTGTGGCAAGAGCGACAGCGCTCGGCGCCGGCGTAATCACTGGGGTTGCCTTCAAGGAAAGTCGCCGACACAGAAGTTCCCTGGGCCGACTCAGGCATCTTCTGCGCCAATGCTGACGTGCCCAACCACGCGATAAAGAATGCCAGCGTCAACGGGTGGAACGCACTGCGGCTTTTTCTGCGCAGGAATATCCGGTCAGGATTTTCCATCATCGACCTCCGCCCCCTGTCACCATAATTAAAACGACGGCTGGAACACAGAACTTTATGAGGATTTTGTTTCTTCTACGTGCCAAATTGGGACGCTGCCAAAGTAGCAAGGTGTTTGAGTCGCGGGTTTTGAACAGGCCCGGAAGCCGCGGTTCGTCGGTTTCAAGAATCATGTGCGATCACTGGGAGTCGGTGTATACAGGCCGCTCCGCGAGTTCTTGAGCATGTGCGCGCAGGCCATGTGGCGAGGCCCTGGCAACATGCTGGAGACAGTTTCTCCGTTGCAGGCCTGGATCGCCATGTACAAGGTCACTTCGTCTTGTGATTGCAATCACAAGGAAGTTTTGGCAGCAACAGGAGGTAGAGGACCTAGCGGGCGGAGGCGGAGGGACAATAGCGATCTTTGGCGAAGATCTTCAGGTGGGGATGGTCGACGCGCACTTCGATGCTGTGGCAGGTGGTGCTGACGGCGGCGCGGGTGGTGTAGCCCAAGGTGTATTGATTGCGCGCTTCGGAGGTGATATCGGCGTAGGCCGCTTCCAATGCATTGCGCGACAGCTCGGAAAGAACCTGGCTTGTGCCGGTGGCGGCAGCGTAGCGGGGAAGCAGGTTGCCGTAGCCTTCGCGGGGCAGATGGAAGCGTTCGATCTGCTTGTAGACAGGCAGAGCGCCGGAGCCGACTTCTACTCCGCGGACCTCGATGCCCTGGGCCAGCAGCACTTTGAGCACGCCGCTATAGCTGGCTTTGCTGCCGATTTCGCGCCCGTCGCAGATGACGAAAATTACCTTGCGGCGCGTCTTGTCGCGCTTGCTCAGGTCGAGAGCGGCTTCGAGAATGGCATCATTTAATACGTGAGCTTCTTTGGGCGGAGTGTAGACCGGCTCAGTGCCGCTTCCCGCCGGCATGCCGTTAATGATGGGGCCATTTGGAGCCAGGGGACCGCTGAGCACGGGTACGCCGTTATTGCGGCCGGTTTCGGTTTTGATTTCATTGAGAACGGCGTTCAATCTTTGATTGGGTGGAGTGAAATCGCTGACCTGGCTGACCGTGCTGCTGTAGGTGTAGATCGCGACTTCGTCGTAAGGGCTGAACGCGCCCATTAACGCGGGAAAGGTCCCGTTGACCTTTTGCACTTCGGCTTCCGACATGCCGAGATCGATCAGAATTGCCACCGACAATTCGAAAGGATCGCTGGTAAAGAAGGACAGGGGCTGCGGTTTGCCGTTTTCGAGGACGGAGAAATCCTTAGGCAGCAAACCATCGACGAGACGGCCATCGTCATCTTTTACGGTGACTGGAATCTGCACGAAATTGGTGTTGATGACGAGTTTATAGAGCTGCTCTTTACCCGCGCTGCCTTGGGTTGGAATGCTGCCCGGCGCGACTGTGCGAACCGGCGGCATGGGCGGCGGGGGTTCAGTTGCATTGCCGTTTCCGCTGGCCGGGGTGGAACCGGGAAAAGCGTTGGGCTGGGCATTTCCTGGCTGGGCTTCCGGAGGAGCGGTCTCAGTGGACGGCGGAGGCGGAAGCGGGACCTTATCCAGCCGGTTGGGCGTCTGCGCGGGAGGCGGCTGCGTGGCGGAAGGCGCATCGGGAATATCCTGCGATTGCTGTTGGCTCTGGCTGCTGGATCCCGAATTCTGTCCCGATTGGCCGTAGGCAGAGGTCGTCGCAGCCAGCAAGAGTCCAGCTGACAACAAGGCGGCCTGAGCCCGCAATCTCTTTAGTTTGAGTAGCATTCGCCCTCGTTGAACCGGCAAGGAAAGCGATTGCCGGGAAAAAATCCAAACTCCGCCCCAAACTCGGACCACCGATTCCTTAGCCGCAGGGATAAAAAAATCGCCACCCTTGGGATGCTTGAACCGGGCCAATTGGTGCATCTAACCTTCAGCACTAGAGTACCAAATTAAGCTTACAATGTTTTTCTAAGGAACATGCAGATATCAAAAGCTGTCGTTGAGTCTCTGAATGCCGGGTTGAACCGTCGTGTCTCTATGCTTTACCTAGGGACCACGAGCGTATTGTGGCTAGCGCTGTTGTGTGCCGCAGCGCCGCTTGGACTGGCGCAACAGAATACGGGGCAAAAAAGCGATGCCCAGCAGACGCCGGACGAAACCATCAAAGTCAATGTAAATGTGGTGCAGCTTTTCTTTAACGTCAAAGACAAGCATGGCACGCTGATCCCGAATCTCAACAAGACGGACTTTGAAATCTTTGAAGATGGAAAACCGCAGACCATTAAATACTTTAATGCGGAAACCAATCTGCCGCTCACCCTCGGGATACTGATCGATTCCAGCGGGAGCCAGCGCAATGTTCTGGACATGGAAAAAGAAGTGGGCGGAGCATTTCTACGTCAGATTCTGACCGATAAAGACGAGGCGTTCGTGATCAGCTTCGACATCAGCGTCGATCTGCTGCAGGATTTTACGCGCGATACTCACCGGCTGCAGGCGGCGCTGAACAAAGCCAAAATCAATGTGGATTACACCAGCGGCGGAATTCCAGGCATGGGCGGAGGTCCGGTTCCGACGCAGAACGCGCCGGGGACTTTGCTGTATGACGCCGTATATCTTTCGGCGCACGACATGCTGGCGAAAGAAGTGGGACGCAAGGCAATGATCCTGCTGACCGACGGGCAGGACGAAGGCAGCAAGCTGAGAATTCAGGATGCGATCGAGTCGGCGCAGAAATCCGATTCGATCGTTTACGTTCTGCTCTGTGCGGATCGCGGGTTTTACGGCGGCTTCGGATATTCGGGCGAAGCTGAGATGCGCAAGCTAACCGAGCAGACCGGTGGGCGCGTGATCAACGTGGGCCGCAACTTCGACAAGCTGAGAGACGGGTTCGACCAGATCGCGGCCGAGTTGCGCAGCCAGTACAACATCGGCTACACCTCGACCAACACGGCGATGGACGGCACCTACCGCAAACTGGAAATCAAGAGCAAACAGAATTATAAGATCCAGTTGCGGGCCGGCTACTACGCCACGGCGCACAATCAGAATTAACAGCCCACAATCTATTCGGGATTTTCATCCCAGCGGACAGTTCGCTGTTCTTTGCTGCTCTTCCGCGCCAAAAACAGGGCCCGCATGGTGCGTAACGCCTGCTCCATGGTCACCTCAAGAGCTGATCCTTTCTCTATGGCGTCGCGGACGTTGGCGTAAAGGCCGCGATAGTCTCCGCGTTCGGTCTTTACCTTGCGGCTGGGTTCGCCCACCAGGCTCAACGTTCCAAACAGCGGCTCCGCGTCTTCGCCCCAATCGGCGCCCCAATCCGTGCCCGGCGGGACCGTTCCGGAGCGTAGGCGTTCTTCCTGCGGATCCATCCCATATTTGAGAAATGATCCTTTGGTTCCGTGGAGAAGAAAATGCGGTCCCGGAGCGAAAGCGATGATCCTGCCGCGCACCATGGCCCGCAGGCGCGGATACTCGAGGCAAACATCGAAGGCATCATCCACCTGCGAGCCTTCGCGCTGGCGGAATGCCTTTGCGGTGATGGCCTGCGGCCCTTCGAACAGAACGAGTGCCTGATCGATCAGATGCGGGCCTAAATCGAACAGCACACCGGAGCCGGGATAATCTTCGCGTTCGCGCCAGACAGCCTTAGTTTCAAGGCGAAAGCGATCAAAGCGGGCTTCATATTCCACGACCTCGCCGAGGGTTCCAGCGTGGACGAGTTTTGCCACGGTGCGGAAGTCGCCATCCCAGCGGCGATTCTGATAGACGGTCAGCAAACGCCCGCGCTGGGCGGCGAGTTGCGCCAGTTCCTGACATTCCTTCCAGGTGGGCGCCAGAGGCTTGTCCACAACGACGTCGCGCCCGGCCAGCAGGCAGGCTTGCGCCAGGGCGAAGTGGGAATCGTTCGGCGTAGCCACAACGCAGAGGCGAATGGTTTCATCGGAGAGCAGATCGTCTAAAGTGCGGGCAATTCGAGCCTTAGGATAATGCTGTTGAGCCAGCGATCCGTGGCGCTCGAGGATGCAAGCCAGTTCCATTCCTTCCACCCCGCGGATTACAGGGGCGTGGAACGCCTGCCCAGCCAGTCCGAAACCGATCAAACCCACTCGCACCATTGAATTTCCTCCGGGAAGGCTGACGCAAAGCTACGCTTGCCTTCTTTACGCCCTACCGATTGTAATGCGGCCGCTTACAGCCTCTTGTGGATATGAAACCACGCTGAGGTCCTTTACAAATGTAAATGCGCGGCGTGGTCCGCGAGAAGGATTCAAGAATGAGACTTGGGCCGTTTTTGGCGATAGCGGTCCTGCTGCTGATTTTCTGGGCAGTTGCGTTTTTGGTATTTCATGTCGTCGGTTTGCTGATCCATTTGTTGCTGTTGTTCGCGGTGATTGCGCTGGTCGTCCATTTCTTCCGGGGGACGAGGGCAGCGTAGATAGTCAGGATTTAAGGATGGCACTGTTTTTAGAGCAGGCGCGTGAAAGAAAGTTAGACTCAAACCAGGGCTAACGATCTTTCACGCGCCTGACGAATTTTAATCCCGACCAAATTTCAGTAACCGCACAGACCTTCACATCGACCAGGCCGGTTTGCAGGCCGGTCTCCCGCACAGTATTTTCATCGAGATCGCTCTCCACGCCTGAGGATTTTTTGGGCCAGCAGACCCACAACATTCCTGCAGGAGCCAGAGCCTTGGCGATTGCGGCGAACTGTTTCAATTGAGAGCGCGAGGTGGCAAAGAGCATCGCGAAATCGAGCGGGGCCTTTGCTTCCGGCAGGCGTTCGCATTCTTTCAGCACGGAGCGCAATTCGGCGAGGACTTCCGCCGGAGGATTGACGAAAAAGGCGCGGAATCCAGACTTGATGCCTAGCTTCTTGGGCAGCGGCGTACCAGAATATCCGGGCATGGGAGCGGAATCAGGAAAGCATTTTACTGCACCGGCGCGAAATAGCCGCGGCGGGCACGCACGTGGAAATTCTTGCGATCATTGGCGACGATTTCGATCGAGCGGAAATGGCCGTCGGCTTTGAAATTGGCCGGCTTGTAGGCGATGGCATACTGGCTGCGCAACTCGTTCTGAATTTCGGCGAAGGCGTCGGTAACGTCGCGAATCTGGAAGGGGAAAAAGGCGCGGCCGCCGGTAGCGTCGGCAATGCGTTCGAGCACTTTGTCGCCCGGTCCCTTGGTGCCGCTGACATTGGTGCTGATGGTGTAAACGATGGTTTCGGCACGTTCCGCCATCTCAATCGCGTCTTCACGGCTGACGTGGCTGAGATTGTCTTCGCCATCGCTCAACAGAATGATGGCGTGGCGCGAGGGCGGAGTCTGCGGCATTTTCAGCAACTTATCGCGGCAGGCAAAGTACAGCGCATCGAAAAGCGCGGTGCCGCCACCGGGACGCAGTTCGCGAACTCCGCGGGCCAGCGCCTCGGTATTGTCGGTGAAATCCTGCGTGACTTCGGGAGTGGCATCGAACCCCACTACGAACGCGCGGTCATAGCGCGGCCGCACCGTCTGGTTCAGAAACTCGATCGCCGATTCCTGCTCAAACTTGAAACGGTCGCGCACCGAATTGCTGGCATCGATCAGCAATCCCACGCGCAACGGCAGATTGGTTTCGCTATGAAAGCTGCGAATGTCCTCGACCGGCTTGTTGTCATCCAGCACGCGAAAGTCGCTTTGCTTCAGATCGGTAACACGATGGCCGTGCTTGTCGGTAACGGTGAAGACCACATTCACTTCGTTGGAACCAACCACGAATTTTGGAACATCGCTCTTCGGCGATTGATCCGCAGCTGCTGCGGGCTGATCGGAAGGTGAGGGTTGAGTGTTTGGAGTAGACGATGCTGGCGGAGTTGTGGCCGCTTGTCCCGCGCTGGGCGCTGAAGAATTCGATGGCGAAGAACTGGATTGCGAAGAGCCAGTTTGCGACGAGCTGGATTGCGGCTGCCCGGCCTGACCCCAGGATTGGGGAAAGCCGAAAGCCAGCGCCAAGCCGAGCACCAATGCCGTCGAACAAACCGGCTTGAAAACAGTTTTCATGGATACTTTCATTATATCCGCTGGATTGAATGCTGTGTTGCGATCAGGGGCGTACTCTGCCATTTCGCCAAGCTCAGCGCGGGTTCTCGAGGGTTGCCAGAAAACATTGCAGTTCTTCCGGCAGTTCGCTGTTCAGGGCAATCTTTTCTCCGCTTCGCGGATGGCACAACTGCAACTGAGCGGCATGAAGAAAGTTACGCGGCAAAGTCGGCTTGTCAAGTTCTCCGTGCAACTGGCGGGGAGCACCGTAGAGTTTGTCGCCCACAATCGGATGCCTGAGCGCGGCCATGTGAACCCGAATCTGATGCGTTCTTCCGGTATCGATTTTTACTTCAAGCAGGGTGAACTTGCCGAGGCTGCTCTCGATACGCCGGATGGCGCGGTAGTGGGTGATAGCTTCGCGGCCTCCCGACAATCGGGTCGTCATGCGCGTGCGCCGCACAGGGTCGCGGCTGATGCTTAGATTGATCGTACCGCTATTTTTCTTTACCAGGCCGTGAACCAGAGCCACATAGGTCTTCTTGACTTCGCGCCGCGCGAACTGCGTTGCCAGCCTGCGATGGGCTTCGTCATTTTTCGCTACGACGATCAATCCGCTGGTTTCTTTATCGAGGCGATGAACGATGCCCGGACGCAATTCTCCGCCGAGGCCCGAGAGCGTGGCGAAGTGATGCAGCAGGGCATTGACCAGGGTTCCGCGATTGCGCGCATCTTCGGTTGCACCCGCTCCGGCATGAACCATCATTCCGGCGGGCTTGTTGATTACAGCGAGGTCGTCGTCTTCATAACGAATATCGAGCGGAATTTCTTCGGGGACGGCGCGGAGAGGAGCGCGCTGAGCCGCGCCCAGAATTTTAATTTGCTCGCCGCCGCGCAACTTAAAGGATGCTTTCGCTTCGGCGCCATCGAGCAGAACCATGCCTTGATCGATGAGTTCTTGCACTCGTGCGCGGCTCACGTTTTCGAGACGCGCGGCGAGAAACTGGTCGAGGCGTTTGCCCTTTTCTTCCGCGGAAACCGGTATCAACCTGGGAAACGCGTTCGGCATTCACAGAGAAGGATATCAGCACGAGGAAGACGGGCGGACACCGACAGAATTCTCTGCGATCTTGGCGCACCCTGCAGTTTTAAAGCTTTTCAACGCAGAGGCCGCAAAGATCGCAGAGAGTACAAGCTAAGAGTTGCATTACCGCGTAGCGCTCACCGTCTACGCTGGCACGGTCTTCGATCCTGGCCGCAGCCACCAGATGAATCCGCCGGCGAGCACCAAGCCGATTGCTACCAGTTGCGTCCCCGACATAGCGCCGCCGAAGACCGAACCTCGGCCCGGATCGTCACGCAGATATTCCAGAAAGAAGCGGGCAACGCCGTAGATGAACATGAATGCGCCGAAGACCTGCCCGTCAAACTTGCGGCGCTTCAGCAGCCACATCAGGAAAAAGAAATTGGCCAGTTCCACCGCGGATTCGAAAAGCTGCGTCGGCTCAAGCGGTATGTGCAGCGGCGTGCCGGTGATGGAATTAGCCAGGGGGTTGGTGAAGACGACGCCCCAGAAATGGTGCGTGGGCTTGCCGTAACAGCAGCCCGCGGCAAAACACCCGAGACGTCCTATTGAGTGGCCAAAGGCGAGACCGGGCGCGAAGGCGTCACAGGTGGCCAGCGCCGGCATGTGGTGCTTGCGCACGTACCAGGCGGCCGCAATAAATGCGGCGATCAATCCTCCGGAAAAAACGCCGCCTGCCTGGAGCGTGCTGATGCTGAAAATATCGCCGCGATGGCCGGCGTAATCGCTCCAGTCATTGATGACGTAAAGCACCTTCGCGCCTACGATCCCACACAGCACGACCAGAATGCCCAGGTTCCACGCCTTCTCGCCATTGATTCCCAATCGTTCGGAATTGCGCACACTGATCCAGAGGCCCAGCAATACGCCCAGGGACACCAGAAATCCATAGGTTGGCAGGAAGAAGCGGCCGAAATGCAAAAGTTCGGGATGCACTGATATTTAGATGCGCGAAAGCGCGGAATAGCTATCTGAACCAGTTTAGCAGGAACTTTGCCGGTGCCGCGCCACCCGCCTGAACATGTGTGAAACGATTCGGCCTTTGCCATCACCATTCTGATAGCCATTCACCGGGGGAGTGCAACTTCACAGCTCAATGAGAAAGTTCCCAGAGGAGGGAAAGTCATGCCTGAAAGAATATCTTCCGTTCGAATTACGCCGGACAATGCGACAGTCTTAAACAATCTGGGCCTGCTGGCGGAACTAGCCGGAACGTGGGAAGGTGAAGGATTCAACCTGATCGCGCGGCCGGATGCTGAGGGACAGGCCAACCTGTATCTTCAACTCAGCCAAACTCACGAACACTTAAAAATCGATGCCATCGGATCCTCGATCCCGAATCGCGGCTTTGGGCAGGATGACATCCAACTCTTCGGGCTGAATTACCTGCAAAAAATTAATGACGCGGCAACCGGAGGCGCGCTCCACATCGAGCCCGGCCTCTGGGTGACGCAGCCGGCAACATCTTATCCGCCGGAGACGGCGCCCAAGGGGGCGCAGATTGTTTTTCGCATGGGATCGATTCCTCATGGCAACGCGCTGCTCGCGCAAGGCACGGCGCAGCCATTCTCCGGCGTTCCCGTGCTCGCAAGCGGGGCTGCGCCCTACGCTTTTTCCGTGTTTCCTTCCTTCAATAGCACTCCGTTCGGCGCTGGACCGCCGGCCGTGCTTAACGCTGCCGGATCGTCGGAAAAGGCTACGGCCGCAGCGAACGCCCTGCCGCCCTTCGCGCAATACGACATAACCGTGCCTGAAAGCGTGACGAATCCGAGAACTCCGTTTGATACTAATCCGCCCGAACCACCGATCACACCGGCCACCACGATCGACGGCGTGCCGATACAAACTGTAATCAACGATCCGATCACGCTGCTGCAGGCGGTTATCAAAAAGCAAGTGGCAGACGGACATACGTTTGAGGGTGTTGCCATCAACATCTCAACCCAGTCGCCGGTTACGTTCCTTAACGCGCCAAACAGCAAGGCGGGAAGCGCCTCGACGGCAGTAACTGTAATCGACGGCGCAGGCGGCATCGAGAATATTGTTTTTCTGGAAGGTGGCGAACCTACAGGGGCGAAGGGACCCAATGCAGATACGGCTCTGGTCTATGCCACTTTCTGGATCGAGAAGGTCACGCCGAAAGCAGGCGCGCGGTTTATGCAGATGCAGTACGCGCAGATGGTGATTTTGGATTTCCCCATCTTCACCTTGCTGAACCCGGCTCCCACTACGCCGCCGACGGCGCCGAAGCTGGTAAATCTTGGCTGGCCTCACATCTCTGTGGCTACGCTGAGAAAGTCGTTCAACTAAACAGATGCGGGTGAAGTCACTAATAAAGGAAACCGACAAGCAGCCGCTGACTGAGGCCGGCGGCTGCACATAAGTGCTCCCGGAGGATTTACGACCGTTATCAACCGATGCGGAGGGCACCGCGCAATTCCTGAATCTCAGGACCTGTCTCCGTAATCTTTCTTCTGAGATACCGTGCCGGGAGGAATAAATTTCATGCCGTCGTCAACCTGCACTCACCTGAATCAAATCCGTGATGTCAAACCCAGCGGCAAAGGTTGCAAAGAATGCCTGGAGATGGGCGATACCTGGGTTCATCTACGCCTGTGCCTGGAGTGCGGGCACGTGGGCTGCTGCGATTCTTCCAGGAACAAACACGCCACCAAGCACTTCCATCACACCAAACATCCCATTATGCAATCGTTTGAACCGGGAGAGAGCTGGCGCTGGTGCTACGTGGATGAGATGGCTGTCGGTTAGACTTTTATGCTGTCGTGCTGGACGCTTTGATCCGGGGAGTGTGCTTCCAGCGCTTCTCTTGAACGGCCCTTCGATAGCCAAGTCACCGCATGGGAATATAATCCACCCACGCGGCAACCTTACTGCTTAGGATGAAACGGCATCCCCGGCCGCCCCGCACTCGCAGGCTCAGGAGTTTCCAGCGGCAAATTCACCACAATAGGCTCGCGCCCGTTGCGCACCACCACCGCCTCGCACACCTGGTCGCCGGCATTGATCTCCTGATGAGGAACATAGGGCGGCACATAAATAAAGTCGCCGGGAGCCGCTTCTTCAGAAAATTCGAGATGATCGCCCCAGCGCATGCGCACTCGCCCGCGCACCACGTAAAGGACCGTCTCCAGCTCTCCATGATGATGCGGACCGGTCTTCGCCTCAGGCTGCACCACTACCGTCCCGGCCCAAAGCTGATTGGCGCCAGTGCGCGCATTCGTAATCGCCGCCGCCCGCGTCATGCCCGGTGTCTGCGGAGTGTTGGTGTCCATCTCCCCCGCCCGCACCACTTTGACCCCACGCGTCTTCCAGTCCACGGTTTGGCTCATGCGGATAGTGTAAGGCAAGGCAGCGGAGCCGACTGGCCAGCGGAGGTCGTGCATGCGGCGGGGTTGTGCAGGGCTGTAGAGAGGAGCGCGCCGCCTAAGGTTGATGCCGTAAGCCGACAGTGACGTGGAAGAGCGGCCCTTTAGGGCCGCGTTCAATCGGCGAGGGCGCCCTTTAGGGCCCGTGGTCGTCCTCGCTCCGCATCATCGACAACCCGATTCGCGTCACGCCGACTCCCTAATGGCGGGCTTTAACCCAGATGGCACCTCATCCATACCAAACTTCCGATTCGCCGACGAAAACGCATACTCCCGCGCATCCGCCACCAACCGCGCCCGCACCGGATTGAGCCAAATATACTCACGATGCCGCCCATAATCCCCCAGGTCCCGGATTCGATGATTCGTAAAACTCTCCTGCCAGACCTCAATCTTTTCCACCTTGCGCAATCGAAACGAAAAACCTCCTTTAATGAGCTGCATCGCTCGCTCCAAAGAAATCTCGGGCGCTGGAGTGATCAACGCATGAACGTGATCCGGCATGACCACAAATTCGTGTAGCAGATATTTTCCCTGCGTCCGATAGTCGAGCAGAACGTCAACCAGAAGCCGTGCCCGACTCTCTACGCGGAAAATAGGAATTCTCTTCGAAGTAACCGTCGTGACGAAGAAAGTCCGATCGAAATCCACAATCTTCGGATCGTAACGAGGATGGGGGGAAGTCGGTGTGATATCCGTCACACAACGCAACGATTTTTCCGAAACGGAACGATGAGGTGGGCGCTAAAGGCATAGAATGCGCGTTCGAGGTTCCGTTGAAATAAATCCCTCTCGCGACGAAGAGTGCGAGGAGTGACGTGGAAGAGCGGCGGCTTCAGCGCCGCGTAAGCCATCCCTATTCCCGGCGGGCTTCAGCCCCTGCGAACCGTTCTGCCGCCCACTGCGCTCACCCGCCCTAAAGGGCGTCCTCCTCACGCCCCAACGCGGCCCTGAAGGGCCGCTCTTTCACGGTCGCACCAACGGCCAGGAACACAAGGGGTCAGACGAGCGCAGCGGCGAACCATCCCGCAAGCTCAGAAGCCACGTGGAAGAGCGGCGCTTCAGCGCCGCGTAATCCGCCATCTGGCCAAAATCTTTGAGATGCTGCCGAATGCTTCCTTATGTTTCGACATTGGCCACGCCCGCCAGGTCGATCCCACGATGATGGAAGCGTGGTCAATCCTGCAAAGCTTTCGTGGCCGGATAAAACAGCTTCACGTGGGCGAAGTAAACACCCAAAGCAAACACGACCCCATAAGCCTGGAATCGGTCCTCGCCTTCCAGCGAGTTGCCCACCTGCTGCCCGCGGATGTTCCAATCGTTCTGGAGAGCCGGGTCGAAGAATGAGAAATCAACCAAGAAATTCAGAACGCCCTCGCGGCCTTGTGCCCTGTAGCTCAACCTGCGGCCGACCGAGACGTAGGAACGTGCTCCGCCAAAAAGAAAGAGCCAAGCTCCTCTCTAATCATCTCCGCCAGCCAATAATTTGCCAAACGGCCATCCGAGGGCGCTAATCCTATCTCGGCCTAAAACAAACCAGCTGACCACAACAACAAACGTCGGTGCTAGGGCCAGGAATTCCCAGGCGTTCTTCACCTTCTGAAAGTTGTTGGTGCCATCGCTAAACTGGATAGCTAGGTATACAATCGCCGCCTCGGCGAGAAGCCACAACAGAGCCATAAAACCCAGACGCCGGAAGGCTGACGACCTCAACCCCAACGTCCGGATCTCCATCTGGGCTGCCGCGAGTTCCGCCTCTTTTTGAGAGATTAGACCCCCCATGTCCGTTTTCGTCCTCAGCAGTTCCCTCTCGACTTCCTCTCTCGCACGTGCCAGTTCCCCATTGCTAGCCTCAAGGCGCGAGAGCTCCCCTTTATACTTGCGCCCCGGATCGCGCAGGAACTTGTTGAACTCGCGGCTGATCTTCTCCCGGTCCCCTGGGTCGGCTGGGTTCAGGTGGGGCGCCGCCGTCCGCACGCACCTTATGCAGCCCTCGACGTCCTCGGCAGGAAGCTCTTTTGTTTCCCACTCCCACTCAGCAAACGCAAGAAAATCGCGGAGCTCAAAGAAGCTCTCCTGTGGCAGCAAATTGTATTTGAGAGCATCAGAAAAGATAACGGCTGCCCGGTCTTGCCCCTCGTCAGCCTGCAGGGCGATTGGAGAGAGCCACTGCATCAAAGTGTCAAGCCGGATCGCTAGGGGAATCTCCCCCTGCGGGGAGGGAGAGACAAAATTGGGCAGCGAATGATCGAGGGTGACGATCCATGCGTTAAGGTTGTTTGTCTCGCGTTCCCGACGAACCCATCTGAGAAGTAGCGCGTCATGGTCAGCAGCATTCTTGCTCTTGTGCCGCCAGGGACGATTCTCATAAGCTTTCTTGATATCGGCCGCGAGTTGATCAGTGTCGGCAGCAGCCAGGTTGTCCACAAACCACTGATCATCCACGACCTTGACGTCGTAAAACGTCCGCAAAGCCGTGGTAGGCTCGGCAAAATATTCGAAGATATCATCGAAGTTTGGTTCCTGGCCGGCCTGTTTCTGTTCGTAATAAATCGGGAAAAGAACGCCCTTGACCTTGTGCGCGGTTGCGTCCGGTATTTTGTCAACCACCTTCTCGATCGCTTCGCGCTCGTAGGAAACAACTTTCCGCAACTCGTCGACTGATATCTGGCAGGCGTGCAATCTAATGTTCAGATCTGTGCAGGCCCTCGACAGCACCTCGAAGCTCTGATGATGTTTCGCCCCGGGCTCCAGGGCCTGGATAAGTACGTTGGTGTCTAGGTAAATGTCTGCATCGGCGAAGATCTCCTTCGAAAGCAACCGACCACTCGGATCAAGTCCCAGACACTTAGCCACAAAGTAGTTCTGCGCAAGGTTCCACTTCAACGCAGCGAACTCCGGATGCTCGTCTGCGAAGAACTCAATCACGGCGGATTGAAAGTGACTCCCATCGATAAACGGATAAGAAGACTTGATCTTCTGAAATGCTCGCGGTACGTGCGGTTGGTTTAGCAGTTCGTCGGCAGTAATTTCGTGCCTTATCTGCCTAACGTAAGCCTCGCCGAGAGCTAGAGAAGATGAAACAGAGGCATTCCATAAAGGGCTTCTTGTAAATGGAGGCGCCCTTTTGAGCACCCTTAAAGAGGCGATGGATGATCGAACTCAGCCGCTCCTCGCAGACAGCCTGCATGCGCCATATCTCCGCCTGAACGCGATCCTCGACCCTGTACCTAGTTGGCTCTCCCGCAGACGCCGCCACGCGGCCCGTCGCTACCAAACGGGCGAGCCCCGCCTGGATTTCCTCCCGAGGAAGCACGGTACTGCCATCCGGCATGGCAACAATCCTCTGCTCCTGAATTTCGCGCACGGAAAGCCCGGTCTCCGAATCAGACAAACCTAGGTTCTGCTCGATGATTCGGTCAACTGCCTGTTGCCGTATGCTCTGAGTCTCAGACGAGAATCTCATGCGGGCAGAAAACAGAAGTTGTCGACGACTCGCTACGTCCAGTCCCTTTTCACGCTGTGGAACGGCTAACACTTCACCAACAAGAGCCGCCTTCGCATTAGATTCAACCTTCATTCCAAACCTCCACTGAAATTCAAAGAAAAAGGGACACGGCGCGCCGTGTCCCCATCACAGTACGTCTCTCAATTTTGGTTGTAGGGCCCTTGTTACCGGTGCCAACAACTTGCACCATCTAAATCAGCGAACAAGAACTACGAGCACCCGCTCGTGCTGCCGCAGCTATGGCATCTGTAGCAACTGCCGTTGCGGGTCATGATGCTGCCGCAGAAGCTGCATGTTGGGGCGTCGCCCAGGTCGACGATGCTGGCCAGCGCGTCGGCGGCGTGGATGGAACCAGTTCTGAGTCCTGAGTCGCGAGTCGTGAGCGATGCCTCGCCGCTTGTTTCCAGAGCCTCAGGACTTAGGACTCGGGACTCGGGACTCGCCTTTGGCCTGAAATTTTCAAACAGCATCTGCTGCTGGCCGGTCAGGAAGCGCGTCTGCATCCAGCGGAAGATGTAGTCCATGATTGACTTGGCGTAGCCGATCTCCGCATTGCCGCTCCAGCCGCTGGGCTCGAAGCGGGTGTGCGCGAACTTTTCGCAGAACACCTTCAGCGGCACGCCGTGCTGCAGGGCGAGCGAGACGGCCAGCGCGAAACTATCCATCAGGCCGCTGACCGTCGATCCTTCCTTGGCCATCTTGACGAAGAGTTCGCCGGGCTCGCCGTTGGGATAAAGTCCGACGGTGATGTAGCCCTCGTGATCTCCGACCTTGAACTTGTGCGTGATCGAAGCGCGCTCTTCCTGCAACTTATGCCGCACCGCACGCGGAGGAGCGTTGAGATTTTCTTCTTCCTGGACGGGCGAGGCGCCCGTCCCCACACGTGCCGAGGATTCCGCCGTCTTCGTTCCTGCGGCGCTCAGGGGCTGCGACTTCTTGCAGCCATCGCGGTAGACGGCAACCGCTTTCAGGCCCAGCTTCCAGGCCTGGAGATAGGCTTCCATAATGTCTTCGACGGAAGCGTTTTCGGGAAGATTGACGGTCTTCGATATAGCCCCGGAGATAAACGGCTGCGCCGCCGCCATCATGCGAAGATGGCCCATGTAAGCGATCGACCGCGTTCCTTTGGCCGGCTTGAACGAGCAATCAAACACCGCCAGATGCTCGTCCAGAATATGCGGAGCGCCCTCGATCGTGCCGGTAGCGTCGATGTAGCTGACGATTGCGTTGGCCTGATCGTGGTCGTAGCCGAGCTTGAATAAAGCCGTAGGCACGGTCTGATTGACGATCTTGATCATGCCGCCGCCGACAAGCTTCTTGTATTTAACCAGAGCCAGGTCCGGCTCGACTCCGGTGGTGTCGCAGTCCATCATGAAACCGATGGTACCCGTGGGAGCCAGGACGGTGACCTGGGAATTTCTATAGCCGTGCTTTTCGCCATGGGCGAGAGCTTCGTCCCAGCATTGCTTACTGGATTCGTAGAGCGCTGCGGGAACGTTGGCTTTGTTGATGTTGTTGACGCTGGCGCGGTGCATGCGGATTACATCGAGGAACGGTTCGCGGTTGATGTACCAGCCGGGGCAGGCTCCGCCGGGCATGGTTTGAGCCGCTGAGCCGCTCGCTTCGCTTCGCTGGACGGGCGAGGCGCCCGTCCCCACATGAGCATTGCCGATGCCGGCGTTTTCGATGCCAGCTCCCAGGTTTGTTTCGGATAAATTCTTTTTTGTCGGCTCGGTTGCCGGGGTCAGCGGTTGGCATTGTTCGGCGATGCGGCTGGATTGCAGATAGGCTTCGCCGCACATGATGGCGGTGACGCAGGCGGCGTAGTCGCGGCCGGCGTCGGAGTCGTAGGGAAGGCCGGCGGCCATCAACAGCGCGCCGAGATTGGCATAGCCCAGACCCAGCGGGCGATAGTCATGCGAGTTGCGCATGATCAGTTCGGTGGGATAGCCGGCGTTGTCGACGAGAATTTCCTGCGCGGTGATCAGAACGTCGACGGCGTGGCGATAGGCTTCGACGTCGAAGGTGCCGTTGGGGGCGAACTTCAACAGGTTCAGGCTCGCGAGGTTGCAGGCGGAGTCGTCGAGGAACATGTACTCGCTGCAAGGGTTGCTGGCGTTGATGCGGGCGGTGTTCTTCGAAGTGTGCCAGCGGTTGACCGTGGTGTCGTATTGCATGCCGGGATCGCCGCAGTGCCAGGTGGCTTCGGAAATCTTGTGCAGCAGGTCTTTGGCTTTGTAGGTCTTCATTACGCTGCCATCGCGCACGGACTTGGTGGAGAAGTCGGTGTCGCGGACTACGGCGTACATGAAATCATCGGTAACGCGGACGGAGTTGTTGGCGTTCTGGAAGAAGATCGAGGAGTAGGCTTCGGAGTCGGGAGAGATCCGTCGTATCCCATGGCGACAAGCGCGTGCGCCTTGGCTTCTTCTTTCTGTTTGCATTCGATGAAGTCTATGATGTCGGGATGGTCGACGTTAAGGATGACCATCTTGGCGGCGCGGCGAGTCTTGCCGCCGGATTTGATGACGCCGGCAAAGGCGTCGAAGCCCTTCATGAAGCTGAGCGGGCCGCTGGCCGTGCCGCCGCCGCTCAGGCCTTCGGTCGATGAGCGCAGCGGAGAGAGATTGGTGCCGGTGCCGCTGCCCCACTTGAACAACATGCCTTCGGTTTTGGCGAGAGTCAGGATCGAGTCGAGCGAATCTTTCACCGAGTTGATGAAGCAGGCGGAGCACTGCGGCTTGGAGTAGCCAGTGACGCCGAATTCGACTTCCTGAGTTTTCGGATTCCAGTGCCAGTTGCGGCCGTCGGAATTGGGCTCGATGCGATCGCAGCCCACGTTGAACCAGACGGGCGAATTGAAGGCGGCGTACTGGCGGACGAGAATGTGGACGAGTTCGTCGTGGAAAGTTGCGCCGTCTTCTGGCGTTTTGAAATAGCCTTGCGCCAGGCCCCAGTCGCGAATGGTTTCAGCGACGCGGGCGACCAGCTGGCGGACGCCGGTTTCGCGCTCGGGCGTGCCGAGCGGTGCCGTGCAAATATTTCGAGGCCACGATGTTGGTCGCGGTCATGGACCAATCTTTGGGGACTTCGACGTCTTTCTGTTCGAAGATGACGCCGCCTTGAGCGTCGGTGATTTGAGCGGTGCGGAGTTCCCACTCGACTTCGCTGTAGGGAGAGACTCCGGGCTTGGTGAAGAAACGGCGGAAGGCGAGACCGGGGGCTTTCTTCTTCGTCGTTTGTGCAGAGACGGGGGTGGGGGCGACCTGGGTTCCGGGGGTGGTTTTGACGTCGGGCATTCTGTTCTCCATTAATTATTAGATTCTATGCATTTGCGGCCGATTCGCGCGTTCGAGGGCGGCGAACGCAGGAATCAGGCCATCCGAACCGGGTTGAGTTCGGGTATCGCATTTTGTTTAAAAGATCGAAGTTCTTTCGGCCCTTCGGGGCTTTTTCCTAAACTATTCGTCTTCCCATGGCTTGCGCCATGGGCTGCGCTCTTTCGCCGAGCCGCGGCTTCTTAGAAGCCGGAAGGAAGCGGTTGAGGACAGTGAATGTTGGAGGCGAAACCGGAGTCGAGAGGCGAAGCTTGCGCGGCTGACGACTCTCCCAGGGATAGACTTCTCACCTCTGATGCCGGACCCTGCGCCGGGTGTTTGGTGGCGTAGGCAATCGCGGGCGAGGGCGCCCGCGCCACAAAGTCCATCGAGGTCGCAAAGTGGGCGCCGATGCCGGTTTTTTCAGCGGTGGAAGCGAGCCACTGATTGAGAGCATTGCAGATGCTGCCGCGCTGGACCGCATCGTCGACGACGACGAAGCGGATGTAACAGCGGCCCGAGGCCAAACGAGCGCTCAGCGGATTTTGACGAGTCAACATACGATCGAGGACGTAGGCCATGTCGTCGTCTTCGCGAAATTGGAGCACGGAGAGCATGCGGCGCTGGCCCTCAGCGGGCGAAGTTGCGTTTGCCGGCAAGCTCGAATCGGGGCGCTGAAGCGCTGCACCATCCAATATCTCGTGAGCAAAAGCAGCCGAACTTTGCTCGGCCGGACAGCCGAGGGCGGCTGTCCCTACATGGCTCTTGCCAACCCTGGCTGTTTCTACATCGGTCCGGGATGTGCCTATCTCCATTACTTCTTCGGCCAGGGCGAAGATTCCGGGCTTGCTGGGGACGCAGAGGAGGCTATGCAGCGACTCACAACGAAACCAGCGCGACCACTGGAGACGGCGATAGTCCAAGGGACGGTCCAGGCCGTAACGGGCCATGGATTCAGAAACAAGACGAGTCAGACCTTCCATTACGGGCTCCTTGGGGTTCGGCTTGCGCTCCCCGGCTTCGGCACTCTAACAGCGTGGAGTCAGGCAGCTAAACTGCGTCGCTGCCTGACGAACGCTCACCTATCGTGATTTGTCGCGCCCCCGGGGGAGGGTCGGGAGAACGGCCACCGCTTTTGTCCAACATCCGGTCTTCGCCTTCCGGCTTTGGCGAAGCGAGCGGGCTTCGAAGTCGGCTTTCGGGCTTCGGCTGGATGGCCAAACTGCTTTGGATTGCGACCCCTGAACGCGGGCTTTGCGAGAGCGGCAGCGTCCAGAGGTCTGGTTTCGGTTGGGACGACGGGCCGAGTCACCTCTGGCTGGGCCGGTGTCCGTTTATGTCAGTTTTTTCTCTCTCTCTTCAATTCCGCCTCATTCCCGTGAAGCGGAAATTCTCTGCTTGGGAGTGCAACGTTACTCCCGTCTGTTGTGCATGTCAAGAGGAAAGCCCCATATGTTGTATCTCCAGCAATGACGCGCTTGATGCCGGGATGAGGGATGGATTTCCACAAAGTCGCGAATCACAGTTCGGTCCATGTCAGAGAGTCAAGCTCTGGGCCTCGGTGCGGCGGGCATAAGAAGGTTGCGGTTGCTTGCGACGGTTGGAAACTGAAGCGCTCGCGATCACGCCCGGTTTGTCATCCGGGTGCGTAGTCATGCTGACATATATGTCTTCGAAGATCTGACGGGGAGCGATGCGCAGCACGCCGTCAGAGGACTCGACGAGATAGTCGCCTTTGCGACCGGAGTGCTGGCGGCCAAGCGAGTCGGTGAAGCTGAGGCTGCAACTGAGTTGCTTTGCTTTGACGAGAAATCGGGTGCGATATGTCTTCCACTCGGCGGTCTTCATGGTCTGGTCGGGCTCTTATTTTTTTCCGCGTGTCGTTCTTCAGCGTATCGCGGCCAACCGGCCGAGGCCGATTGGCTTTGTGTTCATTGCCTGTGCTGCTTTCTGTTTTCTAGATTAGTCGGTGAAACTTGCGAGGGCGAAGGTGACTGTACGAGCGAATTGCTGCGAGGTCAATTCAGTATTTTTGGTGCAACTGAGGAAAAGGAGGTCTGCGGATTTTGAGGATTCACGCGCGCCGGGGAAATTTTGATTGAGAGTGTTTCGGGCCGAGCAGCAAGCAGTTTTGCCGTGGATAGACGGAGAAGAAGAGAAGTTTTGGATGGCAACGACTCGGTTGTGCACAGGGCGTGCACAGGAAATGCAGAAAGGAGGCGGGCGGGAAGAATAATTAACGGAGAGTGCGCCGAGAGCGCAGAGGAAATTTGGGAGGGAAGAATCCGTGCCTATTCAACGAGGATTTTTTTAGCCCCCGAAGATTGCCATCAGTGGAGCAACCACAGAGTGGCCGACGGAGTCTAAAGGGCACATTTCTTTTTCAGGAGGGAGTCATGGCGATCGATCCGGTGTGTGGAATGGAAGTGAAAGAAGACGACGCGAAAGCTAACACGCAATTTGCGGGCAAGAAATATTATTTCTGCTCCGAAGATTGCCGGACGAAGTTTGAGGATCATCCGGAAGAATACATGGAGACTGCCGCAGCTTAGCAGCCTGTAACGTCAAAAAAAAATGCCCCGCGGCGGCGGGGCATTTGTGTGTACGGTTATCCTTTTTAACGGTGTGCCAATGCTGCTTCGTGTACCGGCCTGCCAGCCTTGAAGGCTTCGAAGCGCGCGTTGATTTCGTCCCAGTTGACGACGTTCCACCAGGCCGCCAGATATTCGGGACGGCGGTTGTTGTATTTCAGGTAGTATGCGTGCTCCCAAACGTCGTTGCCGAAGATGGGGACGAGGCCTTGAGAGATGGGATTGTCCTGGTTGGGGGTGGTGATGATTTGCACGTCGCCACCGGATTTGCCGGCGAGCCAGACCCATCCGGAGCCGAACTGCTTGACGCCGGCATCATTGAACTTGGTCTGGAAATCTTTGAAATTGCCGAAGGTCTTCTTGATGGTATCGGCGATGGGGCCGTTGGGATCGCCTCCGCCTTTGGGCTTCATGATCTTCCAGAACATAGTGTGATTTACGTGGCCGCCGCCGTTGTTGCGAACTGCGCCGCGTATGTCCTCAGGAATGGCGTTGAGATCGCGAATAAGATCTTCGGCAGGTTTGCCGGCTAACTCAGGATGTTTTTCGATTGCGGCGTTGAGGTTCTTGACGTAAGCGCCGTGGTGCATGTCGTGATGCAAGGTCATCGTCTGCTTATCGATGACGGGTTCGAGTGCCGCATAGTCATACGGCAAAGGGGGTAGTTCGTGAGCCATGATTTATCCTCCAACTCTTTCTGATGATGGTGAGCGGGGTTTTGATGCAACCGATGGAGTCTTCATTATAGGCCAATATGCCAATGGCTCACATCGGCCAATGTTTCGTCCCCGGCCGAGTGCGTCTGCGACTCGAGCACCTGCGCCTGCAGAGATTCCGTAGACCATTGCTAGTCTCCAGAGGTATGGAGGACCAGAGTGCCGGATGCGGGAGTATGCTTTGCCAGATCCAATTCTTGTGCGCCAATCAGGCATAGACTCTTTGGCCCGGTGAGGACCCCGCCATAAAGAGGATCGTTTATCATCGATTCCTCGGTGGGATTGGGAGTGGGCACTACGCTCCAACTGGTTCCATTCCACCGAATGGCCAGACTGAAAATATCTCCTGACTCGCCGCTGGGGTTGGCTTCGTAATATCCAAGGGCCCAGAGATCGTCCGCAGAAACCGCAACCATGCCCTGGAGCAAGTTGTTGCGGACCTGGCCGCCGTACGCGACGTTCGGGCTGGGGACCACGGTCCAGCTTGTGCCATTCCAATGTTCAATCAAAGTTTGATTGGCAGCCGCGCCATCGGGTGCCGCAGTGGAGAATCCCGCGGCCCAAACGTTGTCGTCGGCCAGCGCCACTACGCCGTTCAGCTGATTATCTCCGGTGCCTACGTTCGGGCTGGATACGGACGTCCAGGAAGTGCCGTCCCAGTGCTCGGTCACGGTGACGTTGCTCCCGCCGTTGGGCGAACTCCAGCCAACGGCCCAAATATCGCTGGGGGATATCTCGGAAATTCCGGTGATGCAGGACTCATTCACAGCGCTCAGGTCTTGCAAGGCAAAGTAGGTCCACTCGGCGCCATCGAAGTGCTCGAGAAATGCAGGGATGCATCCGCCGACCCACACGTCGCTGGCAGAGATGGCTGTAATCGATTGAAGGATTTCGCCTTGCGTGCCGGACGGAGGCGGGGAGACGCTCCACGCGGAGCCGTCCCAATGCTGGAGGTTGCCGGTACTGATGTCCGAGGTTTTGAACGTGCCCACCACCCATGCGTTGGTCGGGGAAATCGTCGCGACTCCCCTTAGCTCACTGCCGATTTCGCCGTCAATGCCGGGGAGCGGGTAACCTGTCCAACTTTTGCCGTCGAAGTGAATTGCGGCGAGTCCAACGGCCCAGATATCGGTTGGCGAAGACGCCGAAACGGCAAAAAGATCGTTGAAGTAAATGGGTTGCGGGTTGGGAGTTTTCACCACTTGGAAAATGGACGCGACATCTTGCGCCTGCGCGAACGATGCGAGGGTTAGAACGCTGATGCCTAGAACTGCGATAATCGTTACCACTGGGCCCAACATTCTGGTCATGGCTGGCAAGGCTTTCGTTTCTTGCATTGAAATCTTCCTCCAGGCTTTCAGTCGTTTGTGATTTCGATTTCCCCCAGGGTTTTGCAGCTATTTTCCAAAACGGTGGTGATCCTCAGAGGAAGAGTTGCGGGCCGGTGAACTTTCGGTCGGCCCGCTCTTCTTGTGATTGACGCTGGCTGATTACCGAACCGCCAAGCCGGAGGCGCTTGCGGGCAAGCCTGTAACCTGGGTGCCCTGAGTTAGCGAACCGTTGAGCGCGATCGAGAAGCCATCGATGATTCCGGTTCCCGGCGCCAGAGCGTAGAGATAGCGCGAATCATTGCTGATGCCGAGATCGATGGGAGCACTGGTGGCGCCGAGGCTGGCAGTGTTGCCGTCGGCGTTCAGCAGTTGCAGGGTTCCAGTATAGCCGACACTGTAGCCGGAGATGGTTCCGCTGCCGGTGTTGGTGGTGTAAGCGAAGCGGCCATCGTTTGTGACGGCGACCCAGCAAGGAGCGGTTTGATTGTCGGCGGCGTTGCCGCTCACGGTTTGAACCACGCCGTTATCGGCGGCGAAGTAGGAAGACAACACACCGGCGTTTGTGCCTCCTCCGACGGCGTCGGAGACGATAAGATCGTCGCGTTTGCCGAAGGCGAATCCATATGGAGTCTCGGCGGCAGAGGGAAGCACTTTGCTGCGGATAACGAATCCGGCGTCATCCAGTTGGAAGAAGTCGATATTGTTGGTGTTCTTTTCGGTGACGACCAGAATATTTCCTTCTGGATTGAAGCTGATTTCAGCGGGGCCGACTGAAGGCGCGCTCAGCTGCGTTCCCCGCGAGATCAATTTGAGTTGGCCGTTTTCGCTTACGCTGAATCCGGCGATGGTGTCGGTGCCGCCGACATCTCCGCCCGCGTCAAGAACAAAGAGCAGATTTCCGAAGATGGTGAGACTGATGGGATTTTTGCCGGCCGAAGGAGTTGTGTCGATGAGAGTGAGTCCTTTAGCGGTCACGGCGAAGGCGGAGATGGTGCCGCTTCCGGCGTTTACCGCGAACAGGTAGCGATTGCTGGCATCGAGCGCCAGCGCGCCCTGGCTGGCCAACCCTGCGCCAGAGCCATTGCCACCGGTGGCGAAGGTGCCCCCGGCGGAAAGCTGACCGGTGACAGAACGGTTGAACATCATGACCGCGTTGCCTGAACTCGAATTGGTGAGGGTGTAAACTGCTCCTGCCGATGCGGCGTTCGCCGGCAAACTCCAAAGCGCAAATGCAACAGTCGACATCACGGCAATGCTCAATTTGAATTTCACTGCACACCTACCTTTCAGAATGGGTTTAAGAAAAGGGTCAGTTAAGTTTCGAACTTCCGAATCGGCTCACTTGGCGGAGAGGCGGTTCAGCGGATCGCGACGGCCCGCTTCAATGAGTATGTCGGGCGGCGAGGAAAACTCCCCCCGTAAATTTTCTGGAAGGCGGGAAGTTTATGAATCGTGCTGAGTGTGTGCGGCGCGCGCGAGGAGGAATCTTCATCGCGGCGGCGCTGATTTGTGCGAGCGTGGCGGCCTCATCTGCGCAAGCGCAGTTTTACGCGGGGGCTCTGGGCGGAGTTTCCACGCTGTCGGGAGACACGAGCGCGGCGATCAACTCATCCGCCACAAATTTCTCGACTTACAATCCGCAAAATGGGCCGGTGGTGAATGGGTTGCTTGGAAGGCACTTCAACGATTTCTTCAGCGCGCAAGGCGATTACGTTTGGAACCGCAATTCCTTGAGCCTGACGGGAGCGGCGGTTGATTCAGGACTGCTTGCCGATTATGAAGAGACGCGGCACAGCTCGCAGCAGAGTTTGTTCGTCAGCGCGCTGGTTTATTTTCGCAAACGAAGTAGCTGGGTTCGGCCCTACCTTTCAGTGGGAACGGGATGGGTGCATCTTTCTTCTACGGAGCAGAAAATAATTCTTACGCAAGGCTCGCCGGCGCTACCTCCGAATGAATTCAGTTCCAACATGCTTGCGCTGCACGTGCCTGTAGGCATCGATGTGAGATTGCATGACGGCTGGCGGCTGCGCTACACGTTTACCGAGACTCTAAGCAAGAATCCTATTAGTGATGAGCTTTCACCGCCGGGACCGCACAGCTTCAAGAACTTCCAGAACTTGATTGGAATCGTGCGCGAGTTTTGAACGCGGCGGGGAAACTTTCCTGAAGCGAACCCCAGCGGCTTCTTCAGGCACGCTGCGATCAGGATTTCTTGAAGCTCACATAGGGGCAACCTGGCCAGTAGATGGGCGGATGCTCAAGTGCCTCAGCCAGCACCCGGGCGTGGCAAACGCGGCAGATGTTGGCGCACTTGGCCGCTTCTCCCACGGGCGAGATTCGGACAAATTCTTCGAAGACGCAAAGATCGTGACCGGCATCCTTGGTCTGCTGAAAGCTAAGCAAGGGGCCGCTTTCAGCCTGCTCACGCAACAGGGCGGAGTGGATTTTGGATTTGAGGCGCGAGGGCGCGACTCCAGATTCTTCGGGCTGGGACTGGAGCGCTACTTGCTCCAGGAACTCGTCGTCGGGAAGATTCCTAGACACGGTTCCACCTTTCCCGGAATTGCTCTCTGGCACGGGCCAGAAGCCTCTCGATCGCTTTTTCAGTTTTGCCAGCCCGCTGTGCCATGTCGCGGGCGGAGATCTTTTCCCAATAGCGCCACACCAGGGCCAGCCGGTATTGCTCCGGGAGGCCGGCCATCACCCGCCAGGTCTTGCTGCGCACTTCTTCGCGGTCGAGAGAAAGCTCGAAATCGGGAGTCATGCTGGCCGCGGGCGAATCCGACGCCCCATCGGGAAGAGGATCGGGCTCACGCAATCGGGCGCGGTAATAGTCCTCCACTTTGTGCCGTGCAATTCCCATGAGCCACGCTTGTAACGGCGCCTCGCGTCGGTAATCTCGAATATTTTTCCAGGCGGTCAAAAATACCTCTTGCATCAAATCGTCAACCACATCGTAGCGCGGAGCCAGTCGCGAACGGATGAATGCGTATATCGAATCAGAGTAACGGGAGACAAATTCGGCGGTCGCCTTGCGATCCTTCGCCAACAGCGCCGCCAGCAACGCGCCTTCTCCGTCTCTTTCAGCGGCGGGAGTGGGTGCCTTGGGTTGCTCCGGCAGCTCTGGCTGTAAACCGGTCACGCAGTCAAGCCTCAAAGGTTTAGTCGTGGCTGGTGCAATTGTCCCCCCGACGTTTAAAAGAAAGACCTTTGGGGGAAACCAGTTTACGTCGGCAATGGAAACTGACAGTCCGCAAATTATTTCCTCCCCAGAAGACGGATGCGGGAGGTGAATGCGCGGCCCTCGAACGCGCTAAAAGTCCGGAATTGGGGCGAGTCAATGTCGCTGTTCACGACGTAGGGATTGGCGTGATTGGTAATGTTGTCGAAGCCGCCGCGAAGCGCCCAATAATATCCGAAGAGGTGAAAGCGTTTTTCCAGTTGCAGGTTGAGAGAAAAATATTCGGGGTAGCGCTGCGATCCGGGCGGGCCGACAAGCTGCTGCTGATCATTGGTTGCGTTGAAAGGAAATCCGGAGCGCAGCTCGGACGACCAGGCAATTTCGGTGTGGCGAAGAATGGGAAGTTTGAGAAATGGGACATAGCCCCAGGAAAGAAAGCGGTTGGGAGTGTCCCAGGGATAGGGGCCGGATTGTTGCCGGCTGAGCAAAGGATTGTCGACGTTGAAATCCAGCACTTCATTGGAATGATCGCGGGAGCGAGTGTAGGAACCCATCAGCATGTAACTCTCTCGGAAGTTGTGGCGGAGTGTGAGCGTGAGCGCATCGTAGCGGTCGTCGCGCGTATTTTCCAGATTGAAATTTCCGCTGGCGCCGGCGACCGCGTTGTAGACAAAGCCGCGCGATCCACGCTTTTCAAGAAATTCAGCTTTCAGGTAGATGGCAAGGGGAAGTTTTTTTTCCAGGCCGAGACTTGAGTTGATGAAGCGAGGCTCTTGCAGCGTGTTCCGGTCGACCGAGAATGTTGTCAGCACTGGCACAGGTGCAGTGACGATGTTTCCATTGGCGTCAGTCGGATCGCCGGATTGATTGAAAAAATAATCGGTGCGCTCACCAGCGTAAGGACGGGCGATCAGGAAAAGGATGGTCGGATCATAGACCAGGCCGATTCCTGCGGAGAGCTTGGTGTTGCCGGAGTTGTCGAGAACGTAGGTTCCGGCTAAACGTGGCGAGAGTAAAGGAGTACGAATGATTTCGTCCCAGTCGAGGCGGATGCCGGGTTCGACGAGCAAACGATCGGTAATCAGCCAACGATCTTCAATGTAGGCACTGGATTCGAAGTTATAAGTCGAGGATGGCGAGCCTCCTGAAAAAGTGGAATAGCGGGAACAGGGCGAAGGCAGTGTGACGGTGATGCAGGTGTTCGGAGGCGAGGGCAGAGTCTGGCCTTGCAGCAGAAACGATATTGGCTGGCGGGCGAATTGAGCGCTGTAAATGAGGCGGTCAAAGTCGGCGCCGAGTTTGAAATCGTGACGCCCATGCCAGTGATGCGGAGCCACAAATAAATTCGCCAGAGCTTGCCAGCGGCGGGCCTGGGTTTGTTCCGCGAGATAATAATTGCCGCCGGCGGTTTCGGGAGTGACGAAATAAGGCGACGATCCATACGGAGTCAGCTTCAGCTTGTATTCGTCGAAGGCCAGCCCGGTTTCCAAAAGATTGTCATTGGAAAAATAATGCTGATCTTTCGCACTGGAGATGTCGGCGGATTCGATATCGCTGGGATTGGCCTGCTGCGGGCTTTGCGGCGAGAGGTAGGCGTAGTCATCGTGGAGATGATTGAACAGAAAGCTGGCGGTGACGATGTTGCGGCTGGTGATGTTGGCCTGGAGTTTCCCGAGATTGCCGATGCGCACCAGGTGATCATTGTCAGCGTTGGCGGGGAGTTCGGTGTATACGGTGTTGTCGTATTCTCCATCGAGGGCATCATAGAACCACAACTTTCCTTTGTGTATCGGGCCGGAAAAAGTCAGGCGCGGCAGGAATTGGTCGAACCTCCATCCGCCCTTATCTTGAAAAGAGGGAATAAAGTCCGTGCCGAAGAAGCGAAAGTGATCGTCGCCGATTCCTGTATTCAGCAAAAGCAGGCCGCCTGAGCCTTTGCCGAATTCGGAGGGCTCGCGGGCTGGTTCTACCTGGATGGAGCGAAAAGCATCGGTACTGACGCGGGCCAGCAGTTGGCCGTTCGCGGGCTGCGTGATGTTGAAGCCATCGAGCACCGTGACGCTTTGGTACGTTTCCGCGCCGGCGATGTGAGGTTGTCCGCCGTTATCCTGTACGACCCCGGGAATGAAGTTAAGGACGTTACGGTAATCATGTGTTGTGGGATAGGGAATGTTGAGGACATCCAGGCCGCTGAGAGTTTGCTGGGCGGCGATCTGGGCGGGATCGATGGCGGGCGTGGATTCCTGCACGTTTACTACTTCGCGCACTTCCTGCTGATGGTAGAGAACTATGTCCAGCACCGCGCCGCGAGTGACCTCAAACTGCGGTTGAGTCAGCGCGTAGAAGCCCTCTTTCTCGATGTGAAGTTGGTAAATTCCTGGCGCAATCGTGGCGAATCGGCAGCGGCCGGAAAATTCGGTTTCGCAATGCAAGGGGGGCGCCGGCGGCTTTCGCAGCAACACTCGCGCCGCGGGAACGGCGAGACCGTTTTCGTCGGTTACGGCAATCGTGAACCCGGAACTTGGCGCGGCCGTGATTTGGGCGGCGAGCCAGTGCGCTGCGAGAAGCGGCATCAGAACGAGCACCGGGATATACGTGCGCGCGAGTTTTTTCATGACGAACGAAATGCCATCGTAAGCTAAAGCCGCAAGCTAAGATGACGATCGTTGGCCTGAAAATCATGGGTCCGAAGATATGGCGGAATTAAGTACAGGATGGCCCTGAAAGATTAGACGGCAGACGATTTTTTCAGTACAGGCGAAAACCTGCGCTTGTGCGCTGAACAAGTTTCGCGACGGAGGTTCTGGCTATTTAACCGTGGTCACCGCCGCTGCCTGTCCGGTGCCGGTGAGCCGGACGGTTTGCGGGCTGGTCTTGGCGCTGTCGGTGACTGTAACGGTTGCGCTGCGCGGGCCGGATTTGGCCGGGGTGAATGTATAGGTCAGCGTGCATTTGGTTCCGGCAGCAAGGGACGATCCGCAGGTATTTGCGGTCTGCAGGAAATCACTGGGGTCCGTTCCGCCGAGAGCGATGCTGTTGATGGTGAGCGCGGTCTTGGCATTGTTGGCCATGGTTACGCTCTTGGCTGCGCTGGTCGTGCCGACGGTCACGGTTCCAAAGGCTAAACTGACGGGATTAAAACTGACGGGCAACTGGCCGGTAGCCGTAAGGGTGATCGTCTGCGGACTGTTGGCTGCGCTATCGGTAATGGTGACGCTTCCAGTCTCCGCACCAACTACCGTGGGCGCGAAGGTGACGGTAATCTTGCATGCTGCTCCCGCCGCGAGTGTTGTGCCGCAGGTGTTGGTCTGGGTGTACCCGGTTCCCGTGATTGCAACCGTGATGCCGGTGAGAGCGGTTGACATCTGGTTGGTAAGCGTCACAGCAGGAGCGATGCTGCTGTTATCTATGAGCACTACGCCGAAGCCAAGGCTGGTCGCTGAAAGCGTAACCGGAACGATTCCCGTCCCCGCTAAAGTCACGTTCTGCGGGCTGTTGGCGGCGTTATCGGTGAGCGTTATCGCGGCGCTGTAGCTTGCCGCTGCTATCGGGCTGAACTTCACATTGATAGTGCATGAGTTGCCGGCAGTGAGGCTGGATCCGCAATTATTGGATTGGCCGAAGTCGGCAACGTTCGTGCCGGTCACCCCGATGCTGGTGAAGGTGACAGTGGACGCTCCTGTATTCATGACCACGATCTGCGAAGCCGCACTGGTGGTTCCGTATGCCTGGTTGCCAAAATTAATGCTGGTTGTGGACAAGCTGATCGTCGGCGAGTTGGTTCCGGTTCCCGTCAGGCTGATGGTTTGCGGACTGTTGCTGGCGCTGTCAGCGATCACAAGGTTGGCGGTGAGAGTGCCGGTTGTCGTGGGAGCGAAATCAATGCTGATAGTGCAGGCATCACCGGCCGGGACGCTTGAGCCACAGTCGTTGGACTGGCCAAAATCCGTTGGGTCTGTGCCATTGCCGTAAATATTGTTGATGGTCAAGGCAGTCGGCTGGCTGTTAGTGAGGATGACGTTCTGCTTGGCGCTTGTCGTTCCCACCGCCTGGGTCCCGAAGGTCAGGTTCATGGGAGCCACTGAGACCGTTCCACAAGTCGGAAGACTGAAGTTCGAAATGCGCGTCTGCCAGATTGGTTTGCCCGTGCCGGTTTGATTGGCGGTGAAATATTCGTTCACATACCAGAAGGCGCAACCGCCAACAGGATCAACCGTCATGCTCGTGTAGTCGCCCCATTTGTAGGAATTCTCTTCGTCCGCGGTACCCGCATAAAGAGGAATCTCGGTGGGCGAAGTCTGATTGGTCAAGCTCCAATACGAAGCGCTGATGCTGGGATGCATCGTTGAGCTCGAAATGCTGTAGCCGACGGCGGCATTCGCGCTCTGATCCTGGGCGATGCTGGGCATGAAGCGGTAATTCGTCGAATCGGGGTTGATTGTTCCCGATTGATAAATCGCGGGTACGCCGTTGCCGCGCAGTTCATACCAGCGAATGCCAGTTTGACTGAGCGCTCCTGTGCCAAACTGCACCGTATGGCTGGCCAAATAAGACTGGTAGGTGCCAAAATTGCGGTAGGCGAAACGCCACATAAACCGGTCGCCGACCGAATCGATGTCTTGTCCGGTGCTCGCACTCGAAGGTTCGGGCACACAAACAGTATTGGTGGGAAACTTCACGTTATAGCAGCCGGGAGTGAAGGACGGCGCCGCCACCGTGCTCTGCGTGAAGGTGCTGTTCGCCGGATTCGACCAGTCGACATGGAACTGCCACAGGTTGAAGGTGTCGGAGGTGGTCGTAACGCCATCGATGAGCGGGTTCTCGATGCTCACGAAGTATTCGGGGCTTCCCGATGCCGGCGGAGTTGTGCCCTCCACGTCGGCCGGTTGCAGGCTGTGTCCCAGAAATACGCCGTTGGCGGTCGTGGGATCTTTAAAACACTGAGGAGCAAGCGCGGTCGCGCCCAGCAGCATGTCGGTGCGGTCGAGGGCGCAAGCGATGACGCCATTAACCTGGAAGCCGTTATTTACGTCCTGATAATCCATGCCCACGTAGTAAGCATCTGGCCAGGTGCCTATCTTCGGCCAGTCGGGGAAGTAGAGGGTGCCCTCCGAATTGGTGCCAAGAATTGAATCAAGAGGAAAGGCGTAGGTGTACCACTTAAGGCTGCTGGAGGTGAGATCGTCGGTACTGGAAATCGCGACGCAATAATAATAGCTGGTGATTGTCGCGGTCAGTTGGTTGTGGGCGGCGATGATCCATCGCGATGCTAGCCGGTCGAAGTTGATGACTCCATCGCCCGAGATGGAAGAACATTGCGTGAGGCCATTATTCGTGAAAGGCAACGTGCCAACCTGCGGCTTCGACCACACCGGAGTGAAGGGACTGGTCTTGCTCCAAGCCTGGTAGTAAACGTCAACCCACTCCATGTACTGCTTGGTTCCAATCGCACCATTGGGATCGAAATCCACCTCCGGCTTGGCTAATTGCGAAGCGTCCATGCCTTCAAAGGTGGTGACGGTCTGTGCATGCGCGAAGGAAAAGGAAGCGAATAGCAGAAATGCAAAAAGCCGCAGCAGAGTGGCGTTGCCCTTGCCCATTAGAATTGCTCCGGTCGAAAACGGAAATTTCCGTGAACGTTAAAGTTTTTTCTGCTAAGGGAGGGGAGGTCTTGAAACCCGTAGGGTTAACTTCCGCAATTCTAGCGGAATTGCGTCATTCTGTCAATAGTGAGATGCAGCTAAAGCACTTAGCCTTAACGGGTTAGTCGTCTTTTTATGGGGTAAATCGCGGAAGCGGGATCATAACGTTTGGTCTGCGGTCTGGCGGGGCATAGGAACACGGACGACATGAAAACAATCGCAGACGGCGCCTACGGCAACCGGCTACGGATGCGAGAATTACGGTTAATCCACAGTGTGTTTCGCGGTATAGCCGTCACGGGCTACAACGTCAATCTTCACGTTCTTGCCTTTCTGATCTTTCACTTTCAAAGGCCCGCCATCGGGGGCTACAACTTCTACCTTCAGCTTGCGGTAAGTCCCATCGAGCTTGGTATTGGTGGGCTGGTAGGAAAGCGAATACTGGTGGCGAATGTCGTTGGAGATGTCGCCAAAAAGTTCGGGCAACTCGCCTTGAAAGCGCGGGAAATACGCGCGGCCTCCGGTCATCGCAGCAAAGGTACGCAACTCATTGTCGGCCTGGAGGTAGTCGATTTCACTGACCGGAATGCCCATGCCGTGCGGCGCGGCACGTCCGCGGGCTTCATACATTTCGCGCAGGATGAAGCCGACACTCACGGGGAAAATGGTTACGTCCTTTGTGTCTTTGATCTTTTTCAACATCTTGTCGAGCGTAATCTTGCTGAACGTGTCGATGCCGGTGGTCACAAGGATCACGTATTTCTTGCCCTCGACGCGGTCCAGGCGATCGAGCGTGTCGTAGAGAGCGTCGAACATATTGGTTTCGATAAAGCCGGGAATGCGCAACTCGTTCAGGGCACCGTAGACGGCTCGCTTATCCTGAGTGAAATCGACCAGGATGTGGGGCTGCATGTCGTAGTAGGAGACCGCGACCCAGTCATCTTTCTTCAAGGTATTGGCGAAGGCGTAAGAGGCTTGCAGCGCCTGAATCATGAACACGTAATTGGTAGACGCGAACTCCACCAGCAGGACGGCGGTTATAGGCGCCTGGGAAACAGCAAAGTTGGTGACCTTCTGCTGGACTCCATCTTCGAGAATGCGGAAGTTGTCCTGGTGCAGGCCGGGAATGAATTGGCCGTCTTTGGTCGTGACCAGCACGTCCACGTTGACCAAGGGCACGTTTACCTTGAGGGAATAATCGGGAAGGCCCTCGACTTTTTTTGCGGTTGCGGGCGGCGGAGGTGGTGGCGGAGGTTCCGGGTTTTTCTTCGGAATGGCATAGGGAAGGTCACTGCCGGGACCACCGGCATCGGCGGGGACGTCCTGTTTGGGCTTGCCGTTGTCGTCTTGCGTGGTCGAGGGAGTTTGCTGTTGATCCTGGGCAAATCCCGGCAGGGTCGCTGCGAAAAGAAAGATACAAGAGATTAAGGCGATGATCTGGCGGAACAACGGGCTCCGCGGCGAAGTATTACGTCCCAACGAATAAAACATTTCGGACCTCTAGGAAATTCTACATGCTAGTATAGACGCAAGGATTCGTAGTTGGGATGTTTGCCCAGGGCATCCGGTACTCCCCTCCTGGCAACGACTTAACGGCTTGACCGAGTCTAATCTGTAAAGCGGGATCTGTTTACGGTCCCCAAGGCGTCACATGAGAAAAGTTGTTTTCGCTTTCTTCGTTTTTACTCTATCCCTATCTATCGCTCTGGCCGCGCAAGTTCCAGATAGCCAGGCTCCGACCGGTCCTACGCTCAAGACCATTGCCGTCGACGAGATCCACGCGGGAATGCGAGGCGTGGCTTACACCGTGTTTCAGGGCGTTAAGCCCGAGCCGATGGACGTAGAAGTTCTGGGCGTATTGCGCAATGTGAATGGCCCCAAGGGGGATATCATCCTAGTGCGCCTGCACGGCCCCAAGGTCGAATACACGGGCGTGGTCGCGGGCATGAGTGGCAGCCCGGTTTACATCGATGGCAAGCTGGCGGGAGCGCTGGCGTTCCGCATTGGCGAGTTTTCCAAGGAGCCGATTGCAGGTGTGACGCCAATCGCAGACATGCTTGAGATTAATGCCATGGACCGCTCGCCGGCGGAAGAAGCCATTGCGACGAAGCCCGGCATCAAGAACCTTGCGGGAAAAACGGCTTCGCCGGGAGATGGATCGAGCTCTCTCGATTCGACGCAGGGGTTTACCGACTACTTGCAACCAATCGCGGCACCTCTCGTTTTTAACGGATTTTCCGAAGACACAATGCGCCGCTTCGCGCCGCGGTTTGCCTTGGCGGGCATCGTGCCGGTGATGGGCACAGGCTCGATGAGCGACGCCAAGCAGCCGGAACCATTGGAGCCAGGATCGGCGGTCAGCGCCGTGCTGGTGCGCGGCGATATGGATATCGAAGCCACTTGCACGGTGACTTATGTCGATCCGCAGCGATTGCTGGCCTGCGGACATCCGCTGCTGCAGTTCGGCTCGGTCGATCTGCCGATGAATAAGGCCGAGGTGCTGGCTACTCTGCCTTCGCCACTGAACGCTTTCAAGATCATCAATACAACCGAGCCCGCGGGAACATTTGTGCAAGACCGGCACACCGGCATTATGGGCGTGTTCAACAAACATCCCGATATGATTCCGGTGACCCTGACCATCAACGGAGGCGCGGGAGCCAAGGTCAAGCAATTTCACTATGAGGTGTTGAATAACGCCCGGCTCAGTCCGGTCGCTATTATGGCAACCGTGTTCAACGCGCTGCATGGGGTCAACGAATACGGCGAGGAAATTACTTATACGTTAAATGGCAGCATCGACGTGAAGGGCTTTCCCCAAGTATCGCTGAAGAATATGTTTTCTCCAGCCGATGGGGGACAGCCAGCGGCCATGCAGGCGGCGTTATCGCTGGGCGAGCGCTTTGGCAGAATCTACGATAATCCTTATAACGCTCCTGCGGTGCAGGGCGTAAACCTGGATTTCGATCTGGTGCGTGAGCGCCGCTGGGCGCGCCTCGAAAGCGCGCGGACCGATGTGACGGAAGCCCGCCCGGGCGATGAAATTATGGTCGAAACCGTGCTCGCGCCTTATCGCGGCGAGCGCAGCGTGCGCCAGATTCCGGTAAAGATTCCGACCTCTGTCAGCAAAGGGACGTTGCACATTCTGGTCAGCGACGGCGATACGCTGGACCGGATCGACCGCGGCACGCCCGCTTTTGGGCGTCAGCTCGATCTGGCGTCCACCATCTCGGTGCTGAACAAGGAACACTCCAACAATCGCGTCTACGTATCCCTGCTTGAAGCCGACCCGGAGGCGCGCGTGGCCGATAAAGTCATGCCCACGCTGCCGATTTCCATCATGAATGTGATGGACGGCATGCGCGGCAATCAGGAAATGGTGGTCAGCGGCGAGTCGTCAGTGGATGAGACGGCAACGTCTCCGCTGGATTATGTGGTTTCGGGCGCGGAGCTGCTGACGGTTACGGTCAAGTAGCCGCCGCGACTCGTAACAATAAAAATTAAGATCCCTGCTCCCCAGAGAGCCACTAACTGGCCAGTTCTAACCTCGCTGCGAATCGGCGGAGTCCCTTCCTGAACCCGAGCCGAAAAGATCACCTTCGTCACAAAATTGCATCTTGACACACGCAGCCACGCGCGGATAGCATTGTCGAATAGCCGACCGACCGGTCGGTATTGAGCGATTCCCAACAGACAAGGGCTTTTCCCTCCCCTTGTGAACGAGAGGAGCACGCTGGTGGCTACGATTTTTTATGAACATGACGCCAAGCCGGAGGCGCTGAAGAGCAAGACCATCGCGATTCTGGGCTATGGCAGCCAGGGTCATGCGCAGGCACAGAATTTGCGCGACAGCGGTTACAAAGTGATCGTGGGCCTGGATCCGTCGCGGCCGAGCGCGGCGCAGGCGCGGGCCGATGGCATGATCGTGGTTGCTCCCGATGAGGCGGCCAAGCGGGCGGACTGGATTCACGTGCTCACTCCCGACGAAACGCAGGCGGCAGTGTATGAGCAGTTCATCAAGCCCTATCTGCATCCGGGAAAAGTGCTCGGCTTCTCGCACGGATTCAGCATTCATTTCAAGACGATCGTTCCGCCGGACGATGTGGACATTGTGATGATTGCGCCGAAGAGTCCGGGGCATTTGCTGCGGCGGGTTTATACCGAGGGCCGCGGAGTGCCGTCGCTGATCGCGATTCAGCAGGATGCGAGCGGGCGCGCGCACGAGTTGGCTCTGGCTTATGCCTATGGCATTGGGTCGACGCGGGCCGGAGTTTTGCAGACGACATTCAAGGAAGAAACGGAAAGCGATTTGTTTGGTGAGCAAGCAGTGCTGTGCGGCGGGTTGACGTCGCTGATCAAGAAAGGATTTGAGACTCTGGTGGAAGCTGGCTATGCGCCGGAGATCGCTTATTTCGAGTGCCTGCACGAGGTAAAGCTGATCGTCGATCTGATTTATGAAGGTGGGCTGGCGCGCATGCGGTATTCGATTTCGAATACGGCGGAGTATGGCGATTTGACGCGCGGGGAAAAAGTTGTGGGTGACGAGACGCGGACGGCGATGAAGAAAATTCTGGCCGACATTCAGAGCGGCGAGTTTGCGCGGGAGTGGATCAAGGAGAACAAAGACGGCGGGCATCACTTCGCGGAGTTGCGGGAGAAAGAGAAGAAGCATCCGATTGAGGCTGTGGGCGCGCAGTTGCGCGGGATGATGAGCTGGCTGCCGGGGGAAAAGAAGAAGGCAGAAGAGCCGAAGCCGGAGAAACAGGTAGTGAACGCGTAGTGCGGTGGGGAGACGCGCATCGCCCGTTGGGACGTTAAGAAGGTAGGGAGCCTTCGACTGCGGTTGTTCTTGCGCAGCGCGCGAGAGCAATCCTCGCTCAGGATGACACGGTGGGTTTTGATGACAGTCGGTTTGATGACAGCGGGTTTTGACGATGGAAATTAAGGGAGCGGAAATCACGTTGCAGTGCCTGCGAGCTGAAGGCGTGGACCTCGTTTTTGGCTACCCCGGCGGCGCGATTATGCCGTTGTATGACGCGCTCGAGGGTAGCGGCGTGCGCCATATTTTGACGCGGCACGAGCAGGGCGCGATCTTTGCCGCGGAGGGGTATGCGCGGGTGACGGGTAAGACTGGCGTGGCCATCGCCACCAGCGGACCGGGCGCGACCAATCTGGTTACGGGCATTGCCGACGCGAAGATGGATTCGGTTCCGCTGGTTTGCATCACGGGACAGGTGCGCAGCGCGCTGATCGGAACGGACGCGTTTCAAGAGACCGACGTCTTCGGCGTGACATTATCATTGACCAAGTGGAGCCGGCTGGTGCGGTCGATTGACGAGATTGCGGATGTGATTGCCGAGGGATTTTATTGGGCCCGCAGCGGACGGCCGGGGCCGGTGGTGATCGATATTCCGACCGATATGCTTAAGGCTAAGAAGGAATTTTCCGGGCCAGTGAAATTTTTGCCGCGGGCTGAACGTGAAGAAAGACATTCTACGAACGGTCATGCGAACGGCAATCACTCTGCGAACGGGACGGGCAACGGCGCGGGTAAGTTTGACGCGGTTGTCGCTCTGCTGCAGAAGGCGCAGCGTCCAGTGGCGCTGGTGGGCGCGGGAGCGAAGTTGTCGGGTGCGATTCCCGAGTTGCGGCAGCTGCTTGATGATTTGAACATTCCATCTTTCGCCACAGTGCATGGGCTGGGAGCGATTCCGCCGCAAGCGCCGCATTACCTGGGCATGGTGGGAATGCACGGAACGCGCGCTGCCAACATGGCGTTGCACGAAACCGACCTGCTGCTGGTGTTTGGCGCGCGGCTGGATGATCGCGTAACCGGCGATCCTTCGCGCTTTGCGCCCTATGCAAAGATTGTTCACTTCGAAATCGATCCCGCTCAGCTGGATCGGGTTCGAGCTTGCGAGATTCCTGTCGTGGGAGATCTCGCGGAGACGATTCCCGGGTTTCATGCGGCGCTACGGGAAGTCAAAATCCCCACCCTCTCGCACAAATCGCGAGAAGGGTGGGGCACCCAACGCGAGAATGAGACTACGCTTTCTGATTGGGGCGAATGGCGCGCGGTGGCTTGCGGAGCGGAGCGGGCGGAGCTTGATCCGCGCGGACTGGCGCAGCCGACGATTCGTTTTCTCGACGAACTTTTCAGCCGCTTGCCGCAGGATAGTGTGGTCATTGCCGATGTGGGGCAGCATCAGATGTGGGCGGCGCAACGGTATCGTTCGTCATCACCGCGCGGATTCATCACTTCCGGCGGACTTGGAGCCATGGGTTTCGCTTTGCCCGCCGCGGTGGGCGTGCAACTCGCCAAGCCTGAGACTTGCGTTCTTTGCGTCTCCGGCGACGGCGGATTCCAGATGAACATTCAGGAATTAGCGACGGTTCATCGCCTGGGACTGCCGGTGAAGATGGTAATCGTCGACAACAAATATCTGGGCATGGTGCGGCAGTGGCAGCAGCTTTTTTATCAGCGCAATTATGCCGAGACCGACCTTAGTGACAATCCGGATTTTGTGGAGATCGCCAAGGCGTACAAGATTCCGGCTCGGCGGCTGAATGAGGATGCGATGCGCGAGTTTCCGGTTTCGCAGGGAACAGGCGATTTGATAGACGGCTTCCTGCGCTCGCGAGGACCGGAGTTGCTGGTATTTGATTGCGCGCCTGAGGCCAATGTCTTTCCCATGGTTCCGGCGGGCGCTTCGCTTTCGGAGATGGTGTTCGAGGAAGAGTGAGACATTGAGCGATTTGAGATTGGGTGATTGAGCGATTGAAAAAATCGCACAATGGCCCGATCGCACAATCTCTCAATTTTATGAATTTTAATTTTGGGGACTGACTATGCAAGCCTTCTACATTCGCTATCGCAACACGCAAGGGACGCTGATGCGGATTCTCAATGCAGTTTCACGGCGGGCGCTGGATTTGCCTTCAGTGCATGCGGAGGCGGCCGAGAAGGAACATCAGGTGGTTCTTCTCCTCGACGTCACGCCCAAGCAGGTGGGACAGCTTTTCCGCGAGTGGTATGCGATTTCGGACGTGCTGGACGTGCAGACTGGGGCCGAGTTGCATTCGGCAAAAGTGAACGTGGAGTTGCAGGCGCCGTGGAACTTGCCGCATCCGCCCGCGTCCGCAGGCGGCGATACTGAAGAAGGCCGCGCGATTCGAGCCTAGCGCCATTTCGATTTGGCATGACGGTTCCTGGGCAAACGTCATGCGAACTGGGGAATTCGCGTTTGAGATGGTCCTCCTTACATCGATTTTGTTCAATGCGAGTTCCCCGTTTTTCCGCTGATTCATTCGCCGCCAGCCTTCTGACCGTTCGCTGAAATCCGTTTTCGACGCAGGTTTTGTTTTAATATCAGCCGTTGTAATCTCTCAACATGGATCTCAAGCATCGCAGCCGCGGAATTACCGAGGGGCGCGACCGTGCCGGCGCGCGCTCCATGTTCAAAGCCATCGGCTTTACCGACGCCGATCTGAAGAAGCCGCTCATTGGCGTAGCCAACACCTGGATCGAGACCATGCCCTGCAATTTTCATTTGCGGCGGCTTTCGGCCAAAGTGAAGGAAGGCATCCGCGACGCTGGCGGCACGCCGATGGAATTCAACACCATTGCCATTTCCGATGGCGAAACCATGGGCACCGAAGGCATGAAGGCGTCTTTGGTGAGCCGTGAGTTGATTGCCGATTCGATTGAACTGGTTTGCCGCGGGCAGATGTTCGACGCGGTGGTGTGCGTGGTGGGATGCGACAAAACCATTCCCGGCGCGGCCATGGCGCTGGCGCGGATGAACCTGCCGGGGTTGGTTCTTTACGGTGGCACGATTGCGGCGGGAAGTTTTCGCGGAAAAGATGTGACGATTCAAGATGTGTTTGAGGCGGTGGGAGCGAATGCGGCGGGCAAGATTTCGGATGACGATCTGAAAGCGCTTGAAGATGTGGCGTGCCCTGGAGCGGGGGCGTGCGGTGGACAATACACCGCGAATACGATGTCGATGGTGATGGAGATGATTGGGCTTTCGCCGATGGGTTTCAACAGCGTTCCGGCGATGGATGCGCAGAAAGATAAGGTCTCTTTCGATTGCGGGAAAGTGGTGATGAATCTTCTGCAAAAGGGAATTTATCCGCGGGATATTCTGACGCGGCCGGCATTTGAAAATGCGATTGCGGCCGTTGCAGCGACGGCCGGATCGACTAACGCCGTGCTACACCTGCTGGCGCTGGCGCGCGAGACGGGAGTCGAGTTGCAGATTGACGATTTTCAGGCGATCAGCGAACGCACCCCTTTACTGGCCGATCTGAAACCTTCCGGGCGTTTTGTTGCGGCGGATATGCACCGAGCGGGCGGGGTGCGATTGCTGGCCCGCAGGCTACAACGAGGGAAGCATCTTGATGCTGCGGCGATGACGGTGACGGGTCTGACTATTTCGAGCGAGAGCGAGAGCGCAGTGGAAACTCCGGGACAGGAAGTGATTGTTCCTCTGGACAAGCCGCTGAAGGCTACCGGCGGCCTTGTCATTCTGAAAGGGAATATTGCGCCGGAGGGTTGCGTCGCCAAGATCAGCGGGCACGAGCGATTGTCGCAACGCGGTGCCGGCGCGGGTGTTTGAGTCCGAGGAAGATGCGATGGCCGCGGTCACTGCAAAGAAAATCAAAGCCGGCGATGTTGTTGTGATTCGCAACGAAGGTCCGAAGGGCGGACCGGGAATGCGCGAAATGCTCGGGGTGACTGCGGCGCTTGTCGGCGAAGGTCTGGGCGAGTCTGTCGCGCTGTTGACGGACGGACGTTTTAGCGGAGCGACGCGCGGGTTGATGGCGGGGCATGTCTCTCCGGAAGCTGCGCTGGGCGGGCCGATTGCCGCGGTGCGCGACGGAGATACGATTCGGTTTGATGTGAATGCGCGCGTATTGGAAGTCGAGGTGAGCGATGAGATTTTGCGCCAGCGGATGAAGGAGTGGAAGGCGCTGCCGCCGAAATATCCCACGGGAGTGTTTGCGAAGTATGCGGCGCTGGTTTCGTCGGCTTCGGAAGGGGCGATCACGCGGCCGAAGGATTAGGACGGCGGCTTAGCCAGCCCTGCCCGCATAGGAAACGTACATCCCTCGCTTCGCTCGGGATGACAATTCATTTGCAAGCGAGTGATAATTTTCTTTTACAAAAGAAAGGGAGCGGAACTTTCCGCTCCCTTTCTTGTTGCAGCTTCGTCGTCGGAGGCTATTGTGCGCAGCCTCCGCTGAAGTTCGTCAGGACGTTGGCGGCGGCAGCCACGGCACACTTGTAATTGTTGCCGTTGCTATCCGTGTAGGAGTACTGTTGGCCGCTCGTCATGCCGGTGTTGCCGATGAAGTTGCCGCTGGAATCGAACTCCAGCGTGTCGATGTGGGCGCCGTAGTTGAACAGCGAACTGGTGAATGGCGAAAGTCCTGTTGACTTGACGCCGGCCTGATCTTCCTGCGTGACCTTCGTGGTTTGATCTTCCGAGCCATCCGAATTCACGACCACGGAGATATCGACGACCAGAGGCCAGTTGTAGGTTTGGTTGGCAGTGGCAATGGTGTTGCTGCCAATCGCTTGCGTTGCCGTCGAGGTCAGCGTGGTGCCCTGCGAAATATCCTGCTGGTACTTGGTGTTGGTAAGGGCGAAGTTTTGTGTGTTGGTGAAATTTACATTCTGCGAAACTGTGGTCACCACGTCGCCAGCCGACGTTACCGCGTTGCCGGAGATCTCAAAGCTGCGCGCCGAGGTTACGCCTACGCTGCCGAAGACGTAGCCATTCGGGGTGGTTTTCAGGTTTTCGCTTACCGTGGGAGACGGCGCGGTCAGCGTGTTACTAATAATTCCTCCCGTCACTTGCGTAATGTTGGGATCGGTGTAAAGCAGCAGATTGGCCGTGTCCTCGAAATAGCCGTTGGCGTTGAAAACGCTGATGGACACGGTGTGCTGCTGGCCGTTGCTGAGCAAGCCCACGAAAGGCGTGAGGTTCACGCGATAAGGCTCCATGTTAAGAGTCTGCACGCCGGGCAGTGGGAACCAGAGGAAGGGATCGATGCCGCCGGTGAATATCCAGGGAAACACGGGAGCGACGCCGGCAGGTTGACCGTCGATCGTAATTTCTGTTTCGCGGAAGCCGGTATTGCTACAGCTTTCCAGTTCCGTCGCTACATCGGCGGGCACGCAGGTGTACCAGAACTCGTCGCCAGATTGGCCTTGCGACCACACGTCGAGGTAGGCCGCGGTAATGTTGGTGGGCATGGTAAACGTTCCGGCAAGAGTATCTGTGCTTGTGTTCAGAGTGACCGTGCCTCCGGTCGATCCGGCGGAAAGCGGCAGAACGACATTCGCCGCCACGGGGGCGGGACGGCCGGGCGCGAGCGGGTAGAACTCAATATCCGCCGAGGCAAAGATAATCGAGGTCAGGCCGCAGCACAAAGTGTTGCCGATGGACGCGACGCCGCTCTGCGCGGTGGTGAAGAGCGAACTGTAATCAGTAAGATCTCTTTCGACGTGCCAGTCAGGCCCGATCGCGGAGGGCTCCGCGGTGGTGCCGAAATAGATGTTGTAAGGGCCGAGCCAGTAATTCGCCGTGCGGTCATATTGGATTCCAGCCTGCACGCTGATGTCGGATTCGAGAACCACCTTGGCCCAGGGGCCGGGACAATCCGCGGGAGGGGTGAACGTAAAATCTTCGTTATTGAAATCGTAAAACTGCGCGTTGCTGAACAATTGCACGACACATGGCGTAGTGGATGGACGCGTGACTAGAGGATCGGCGGTCACAGTGTTGGCAGACCCAATCTGGTAGGGTCCCGAGGCGAAGGTGAACGGAACCAGCACAGCCGAAAGGAGAGCAAGAAAGACGGTTTTTGAGAATGCGTGCGCAAAGCGGCGCATAGGGGAAAACCTCCTGGAAGAAATTGGGTGAGAAGCCACGCCAGTCTTGCTTTGCAGTCGGATGCAAGGGCCGGTCGCGTTACGGAGTATTGGCGTTTTGGCGACCTGCTGTCAAGGCCATAGAGTCGAAATGCTCTAAGTATCAAGAGCATTGACTGCCTGACGAAATGTTTCTTGTTTCATTCCCCAGTTCCAAACACTTGTCACTCAGGCCGTGCTGTGAACCGTGAGAACTGGGCAACTTGCATGCGCTACGACCTGGTGCACCGTCGACCAAGGCAGATGCGTGGTGTGGTCAGCGCAATGCGCACCCAACACGATCAGATCGACGCGTCGCTCAGCCGCAGTCTTCACGATACGCGGCCACGCGGGACCGAATTCCATGGCGACTTCCGGCTCATGCGGCAGCATCACAGCCTTGGGCACCACTGCCTGCAACTGGCGGACTTGATCCGCCGAAGGATTAGCAGGACTCTTCGTAGAGTTTTCGATTACATGCAAGATGGTCAACCGGGCCTCAAACTCCTTCGCCATCGCGATTGCTACCGGTGCAACCTGCGCAACTGCAGACATGAAATTGGCGGCATAAAGAATGCGGCGCGGTTTCCACTCCACGGGCGCGACTGAACAGCCGGTCACGTCCGATACCGGCAAGTTGGCTGGCCCACAGGCTATCGGTCCAATGGTAAGAACTGGGCAGGGCGCGTGGCGCAAGATGTCCTCGGCAACGGAACCCATGAGGATTTTTCCCAGGCCAGTCCGGCCGCGGGTTCCGACCACGATCAGATCAATTTCGTTTTCTTCGACGATGCCGGCAAGATTCTCCCATACGTTCCCGTGGCGAACGTGGATTCGGTGCGGGATATCTTTAAGGGGCGCTACCATTTCTTGTAAATGATTCGTCGCGTCGGCTTGTGCGTCTTGGTAGAGAGTTCCCATGCCGGCGAGATCCACGCCTTCGCTCATTAACAAGAGACTGGTTTCGGAAAAAACATGCGCCACATGCAATGTGCTTCCGAAGTGCCGGCAGATTGCCGTGGCGTAAGGCAAGGCCGCCCTTGAATTTGAGGAAAAATCGGTGGCAAGCAGAACGTTCTTCACCGAGAGGGCAGGAACCGCTTGTTGCCGTTGGTGTGCGGGTCTTTTCTCTGCGTTTTCTTCGACTTTATTTGCGATTTTTTCTTCGACGAGCGCCATAGAACACCTCGCCACTCATGCTGAGGTTCCCATGCTGGGTCTTTTCCGGCTATGCCTAGAGTCACTGTTTTCCGTGATTGTGCTCACACCGGCGAAACGCTGCCAAGTAGCCTCGGTCGAGGCTGTTGATTTCGCCTTTGCCTACGGACTGTGGCTCCCACGATGACTCGTGGCTGCTTATTGGGCAAACCCATCAGCTTGAGTGACAGCGCCCACGGCAATCGTGTGGTCGATGAATATCTTGCCGGCGTCGAGCGCCTGGCGATCGAGTTCGAGCAGAGCCGGATTTTTCACTTTGGCTTCGAGCACTTTCATGGCAGTCGCCGGAGAGAGGCATTCCGTCTCTTCGAGAAGCGCCCCGATCATTATGACGTTGGCCACTTTCGCCGATCCCAGCCGGTCAGCGATCTCCGACGCAGGAATGCAGATGACCTGAGCCTGCGGAATGATGAAATCTTCGGGTAGCCGGTCGCGTCCGTAAAGAATGACTCCGCCTGTTGTGAGTTGGGATGCGAACTTGCGGAGAGACATTTCGTTCATCGCAATCAGAACATCCGGGCGCGAAACCAACGGAGATCCAATCCGTCCTTTGGAAAGACAGACGTGGCAATGCGCACTGCCGGAGCGCATCTCGGGCCCGTAGGATGGCAGCCAGCTCACTTCCAGACCTTCTCGCATCCCCATATCGGCCAAAAGCTGTCCCAGCAAAAGCACACCCTGTCCCCCGAAGCCTGCGATCTTAATACCGAGTTCGCGAAAATGGTGCGGGCGCGCGGGTTGGGCTTGCTCCGCTGCTGCTTTATTTTCTCCTTCGACAACTTCAGCCACGGTCTTGTGCGGCGGTGGATTGTTGGAGGAAATTTCGATTTTGCGATCACGAAAAACGTTCAACGGGAAATTCGGGATCATAGTTTCCGCTACCCATTTGCGGGCCTCGATTGGGCCTTTGCCCCAGATGGTTGGGCAGGGAGAAAGAATTTCGACAAACGAGAAGCCGGCATTCTCGCGCTGAAGTTCCAGCGCCTTTCGCACCGCGCGGCGTGCTCTCATAATGTTCTTGTTGTCGGATAGAGCCACGCGCTCGATGTAGACCGGAGCCTCCAGCGATGAAAGCAATTCGGCCATGTGAAGCGGGAAGCCCTCATTTGTCGGGCGGCGTCCCCATGGCGAGGTCGTACTCTTTTGGCCTACAAGCGTGGTAGGCGCCATTTGCCCGCCAGTCATGCCATAGATCGCATTGTTGATGAAAAAGACGGCGATCTTTTCCCCGCGATTGGCGGCATGGATTATCTCCGCCGTTCCGATCGCTGCGAGGTCGCCATCGCCCTGATAGGCGATCACGATCTTGTCGGGACAGGCACGCTTCAGACCCGTAGCCGCCGCGGGGGCGCGGCCATGAGCCACCTGCACATTCCCCACATCGAAATAGTAATAGGCGAAGACCGAGCAGCCCACGGGGCTCACCAGAATCGTCTTATTTTGCAAGCCCAAATCCTCGATCGCTTCTGCGATCAATTTGTGTGCGACGCCGTGTCCACAGCCGGGGCAGTAGTGCGTCTGGTGCTGCAGATCTGTCTTGCGCTCATAGACCGGATAGAAGACTTCCGACTTCGAATGTGCGATCTCATAGCCGCCGGTGCTCAATTTTGCTTCCTCCAGCTGCACGCTTTCTTCCGCCATAAGTCGTTCTCCTTCCGCGTGGCCACTAAACGACGGCGACCGCTTGCTCTTCAATCTTCTGCAACAGTTCTTCCACCGACGGCACATTTCCTCCAACGCGTCCGTAGAATTCGACGGGCTTGCTTCCATTCAGGGTAAGGCGGACGTCCTCGACCATCTGGCCGTTGCTCAACTCGATTACCAGAACCTTCTCGGCGATGGCTGCGACCGCTCCAGTTCCTTGGCCGGAAACGGCCACAGAGTGATTGGGCGGAAAAGGCCGACCTTGATGCCCTGTTTGCGCGCTTCATCCACTGCCGAGCGCAGCACGCGCGACACAATGCCAAATCCCAAGACTAGAAGATCGGCATCCTCGGTTCGGTAATGTTCGCAGCGTGTCTCAGTCTGCTGGGCGCGAATATACTTAGCTTCCATGCGCCGCTGATGTGCTTCCAGGTCGTCGGATTCCAAAAAGATAGAACTCACCATGTTCTTGCGCGTCGCGGCCGTACCCTTCACGGCCCAGGGTTTTTCTGGCACGAGGATTTCCCGATATTCGAGGTCGAGAGGTTCCATCATTTGACCGACGAAGCCATCGGTAAGGACTATCGCCGGGTTGCGGTACTTGTCGGCCAGTTCAAAGGCCAGAATAGTCAGCTCGGCCATCTCCTGCACACAGGCAGGCGCCAGCACCAGATTGCGGTAGTTGCCGTGGCCGCCTCCTTTTACCATGGCAAAGTAATCGCTCTGCTCCGGAGCGATGTTGCCCAGTCCTGGACCGCCGCGCATCACGTCCACAATCACGCAAGGCAATTCCGCTCCAGCGAGATAAGAAATTCCTTCCTGCATCAGACTGAGTCCGGGTCCGGACGAAGCGGTCATGACGCGGATGCCGGCGGCCGACGCGCCGTATACCATGTTGATGGAAGCGGTCTCGCTTTCGGCCTGCACAAACGTCCCGCCCACTTCGGGCAGATATAAGGCAGCTGCTTCGGCGATTTCGCTGGCAGGAGTTATCGGATATCCGTAATACGCGCGGCAACCGGCCAGCACCGCGCCCTTCATTACCGCGACGTTCCCTTTACAGAGTTGCCGCATGGTTGCCTCCTCGTTGCCCGGAAACAGACTTGGGCGGCGGCGTCAAGCGGAAGACGACGATCGCCCCCGGCTCCGGACAACAGTAGAAACAGATTCCATATCCAGTGCATCCTTGGCCGACATAGCGCGCCGGATGCACTCCATAGCCGCTCAATTCAGCTGCCAGTTCCAGACACTTCGGCGGGCAGGAATCAATGCGAGCCCGCAGCCTTTGCACTCCTCAATATCAATAGTCACGTTACCGCGTGGTTGACCGCTCATATCCTCACCTCGGTACTGACGTTGTCGGCGACGAATGTTGCAACCATCTGGTCTTCTCGCAATACGCATAGAGCTCTTCGCGGAACTTGGGATGCGCAATCTCGATCAACGACTTGGCCCGCTCGCGAATGGTCTTGCCGTAAAGATAAGCGACTCCGTATTCGGTGACGACATAGCGAACCAGGCCGCGTGACGTAACCACTCCGGCGCCGGGATCCCGCATAGGACAATGCGAGAAATTGCACGAGCTTTAGCCGTCGAAGGAATGGCAATGATGGGTTTGCCGCCTTTGGAGCGCGAGGCCCCGCGCAGAAAATCGACTTGCCCGCCAATGCCGCTGTAGAACTGGTTGCCGATGGAATCGGAACAAACCTGTCCGGTGAGGTCGATCTGCAAGGCGGAATTGATCGCCGACCATGTTGTCGTTGCGGGCGATCAAAGCGGGATCGTTGGTATACGCCGTTGGGTGAAATTCGAACATCGGATTGTTGTCCAGGAACTCGAACAGTGTTCGTGGTTCCGAGGGCGAAACCCAGAATGATCTTGCGCGGCTTGAAATTCTTGCGCGCCCCTGTAATGACTCCCGCTTCGATGGGGAATCAGGCCATCGGAGACCAGTTCGCTGTGGACGGCCAGGTCTTTACGGTCGCTGAGCAGCGGGAGGACTGCATCGGGGATGCCGCCGATGCCGGTCTGCAGTACTGCGCCATCGTCAATCAAACCAGCCACGTTACTCGCGATGGCTCTGTGCAGATCGGTAAGCACAGGCTTCTTCATTGCGCACAAGGGCCGGGAAGATTCAACAACTGCATCAATGTCGGTTACGTGAATGAAGCTGTCGCCGTAAGTGCGTGGCATTTGATCGTTGATTTGGGCCACGACTTGCCGCCATTTTGGCCGCGGTCAGCGTGGTATCCACTCCCACGCCGAAGCTACAGAAACCATGGGAGTCTGGGGGAAAAGTCGATCAGCGCGACATCAATCGGCATCACGCCGCTTTCAAACAGGCTTTCGATCTCGCTGAGATAAATGGGAGTGAAGTCGGCGCGGCCGCTGTTGATGGCTTCGCGGACATTAGGACCGATAAACATGGCATTGTGGCGAAAGTGTCCTTCCATTTCCGGAGCCACATAAGGCGCGCATCCCATGGTCATCATGTGGACGATCTCAACATCGTGCACACTGGGCGCGCCGCAGCAGCGCCTCTACCAGGTTTCCGGTTCGGCGCACCCGGCTGGATGTACACGCGCATCCCTGATTTCAGGCAGCGCAAAGCATCATCGGCCGTCATGAGCCTGTTTTTATAATGGGTGTCCCAAGACATCTTTTTCGCGCTCACTTACCCGATCCACAGTTTCTTCCCGCCAGGCGCGCTTGGGTTTCGGTTACCATTGCGGGTGTTCGTATCCTACCGCGGCATAGTAAATAGCGCGGTCAAAAAACATTTCCAGCATCTGCAGCAGTTCCAGTTCCCCCATGATTTCAACGGCGCGATCCATGACGGCCTGGCGCTTCAGGAAACTCCCAGAGATTTTCCTTGGTCAGAACGATTGCCCGCAGCACTTCGCTAAGGGGCACTCCCCGTTGTAGTCCGGCGGGCGCCAATCGTACGATAGCGCTGCTCGATGTCGAGTTCGTTCTTGCCCAGCAGCCACTCTCCTAAATGTCGGTAGATTTCAAACACTCGTTCTTTCAATTCGGAGGGTGGGACGTTACGAACGTGAGGAATGTCGGGACTCGCCAGCACCTTTTCTTCCAGTCCGGCGGCCAAGGCATCGGCGTGGGTTTCAATCAGATGGAGCAGTCTGTAGGAGAGCGTCATGCTCCCCCCTTTGTAGCCAGCGATTCAAACCAGCGACTTGGCTGCCGCATCTTCTTCTTCCAAACAGCGGGGAAAAGTTTGCTGGTCTCCACTCTAGCTTCGAGGACTTGCAGAACGTTAATGCTGCGCGAGATCGGACACAGTGTTTTCGTCCTGCGCAGCAGGTTTAGGCCAACTTCGAACTCCTGCTCGCACTGTACCGTCAGCCGGTAACAATAGCGATTTCGCTGAAGCCGCATCCCTTCTTATCCCGGCGCACGTTGCCTTCTACTTCCACTTCCAGGTCGGTGTAGTCGAATCCTGCGCTGTGCGCCACATCCTGAAAGGTGGTGGTAAAACAGCTGGCGAGAGCGCACAGCAGCAATTCTTCAGGCGTCCATCGCCCCTCAGTCCATCCGATCTCGGAGTTATAGTGAAGGGAATTGCGGTGGGAGCAGAAGCGCACATCGCAAGCCCGGTGCAGCCTGAAGTGCGCCAAGCCGAAACCCGATATGAATATTCCGCTGCCATAATGCACCTCTGCTTCGTGGTGGCACGCACTTCTTCAACCCATCAGCGAGAAGATCACGGTGATGGTGGTCTCCACTTCGACGGGTTGTCCATTCAACAAGTACGGTTTATAGCGCCACTGTTTTACGGCGGCAATTGCCGATGGCACCAACATCGGATGTCCGCTGACGAGTTGCAGGTCTTGAATGTTACCCTCCCGATCGATGATCGCTTTCAGCAGAACTTCGCCTTGCACGCGTGCGCTTTTCGCCAACGTGGGATAGACCGGTTCAATGCGATGGATCAATAACCCCGCGGTCACTCCTTGCGAGACGCGTACGCGCTGCGGCATCACGGGTGCGTACTTTGGGGCAATAGAAAGATTGGAGGTCGCGCTGACAATGCCGCCGATTTCTCCACCCAGTTGGCCGCCGGGAATGCCCCCAGGAACGCCCCCCACCACGCCTCCGCCACTCGGCATGGGAGGTGGCGCTTCCTCTTCTTTCAGCATCTGTATCTTTTGTGGAATGCGCGTGGGCGTGCGCAGGTCACCGGAAGATAGCAGGTCGCTCTGCACCTGGCGCATGGCTTTGGCCATTTGTTCCGCTGCGGGCGGTGGAGGCGGCGGTGGAGGCGGCGCCACCAGGAACGTCATCAACTGTGCCTTGGGCAACTCCTCGGTGAACCAGCAAGGGTACCACGACACAGATGGCGACGGCAAAGAGATTGAGCAGGAATCAAGAGAGCGTCGCAAAAGCCCGCCGCTTGCGCTGCACTCCGAAGTCGAGCAGGCTGTCTAGAACGTTGTTCTTTCGGGAAATACCACGACCCTGCCACTAGCGCCAGGTTGGGCGGTGCGATGGTCACTCGCGGGGTCGTCAGTGCCATCTCTTGAAGGTTAATCTCTGGCTCGTGGGTCTCTATTATGCCTTTCATCAGAGCCTCCCGTCTTGGGCGAGATCGGGCCAAAACCCAGGGCCTTAGCGTAGGTGCGGAATCTGACGATGTGCCACGCCTTCGCGTTTCCAAAAACATGTTGCCCCAGATCGAGCAATGAGCAAATGTCCCTCGTCACGGGTGTTCGTGACCAAAATCACGAGCTGACCAATTCGCAAATCGGAAACCGGGAGGGCTGATTCCCTTTATGCGGGTATCAAACAGATATTGGCAATATAACGGGAGGTAGTATCGTTGCGGATCGCAGCGAGAAGAGGAAATGTTGACGGTTCTCACGAAAGAAAAAGCAGCTACACTTCTTCCATCCTTTTGAAAGCGGCGAGCTCCGGTGCCGCCGGAAATCGTCGACATCAAGATTATCGCCCTGCTAGAGCGCCTTCTTCGTCCGTCCAAAGCTGAGATTCGACACCTTTGAGTTTGCTCGAAGAGTCTCACCGCGCAGCGTGTACAGCAGAATCCTCGTGTCTCATGGGCTTCCGCAGCTACATCATAAATCTGCGATTCATAAATCAGTACAGGCGAAGAAGCCGCGCAGAGACTGCAAACTTCCGGAACCTCACGCAGAGGTTCAAACGTAAAGAAAGAGAACTTGAACTCATCTTGCACCTCACAACCAATTCCGTCCGATGATAACCAGTCCGGCAGCCGTGGGTCGTGATTCGGATCACGCGGCGGTCAGGATTCAAATCACAGCCGGCAAGTGTCGGCACGCGATTCATCCCGGGCAGGATAGCGATTGACGAAGCGATTGTTTGGCAGGTGGTCGGCCTATTTTGATGCCAGACAGTACCACATCGTGAAAGGCCCATTGCGGGCGTAAAATCGCCCTGCAGAAGGCGTCCGTTTTCCGCGCGGATGGCATGACTATCTATGAGGAAAAATCTTAGCGATATGAAGAAAGTTCTTAAGAAACGCAGAACGATACGAAAACAGTCTGAAGTCATGGCACAAAACGCGAGCATTCTCACCCCGGTACCGACATCGTCGTCGACGAATGCCGCAGCCATCTGGTCTTCGCAGCCCCGAGCAGAGACGGCACGCTCATGCGGGTCATCACCCAGGTTTGTGATCAGAATCACAATTTTCACACTTATTCGCTGAAAGGGCACATTACATTGATTCAAACGCGTCGTTTGGACTTGTTTGGCCTTCCCAGATACCATTGCCGCGCAGGATAGGGAATTGAGAATGCCCCGAGGATACAGGCAAAATCGATGTAAGCGGGGTGACGGAGGGAAATCGAGTCGTGGCGAAATACATTGGAGCGATCGATCAAGGCACGACGAGCACCCGATTCCTTGTATTCAATAAGTCTGGGCGCATTATTGCGACCGCTCAGGAAGAGCACAAGCAGATCTATCCCAAGCCCGGATGGGTGGAGCACAGCCCAGACGAGATATGGCGGCGGACTCGTCGCGTGATTGCCGCGGCTATGAAAGGAAAAAAATTAAGCGCGAAGGATCTGGCCGCCGTAGGAATCACAAATCAACGCGAGACCACGGTCGTGTGGAATCGCATGACCGGCAAGCCCGTGTACGACGCCATCGTATGGCAAGACACGCGCGTGGCTGACGATGTGGCTGAGTTCTCGAAAAATGGCGGTCAGGATCGTTTCCGCGCTAAGACCGGATTGCCGCTGGCCACATATTTCAGCGGCCTCAAGATACGCTGGGTCCTCGAGAACGTCCCCGGAGTTCGCAAACTTGCGGAAACAGGCGAGGTGATCTTCGGCAACGTCGATACGTTCCTAATCTGGCAGCTAACCGGCGGGATCAACGGCGGGATTCATGTCACCGATGTCACCAACGCGAGCCGTACGCAGCTGATGAATCTGGAAACCCTGGCCTGGGACAAGGAGATCCTCAAGGCCTTCAACATTCCCGAAGCAATGCTGCCAAAAATCTGCTCCAGCAGCGAAGTCTACGGAACTGTGAAGACCGGTCCGATCGCGGGTGTTCCTATCGCCGGCGATCTCGGCGATCAACAGGCGGCGCTGGTTGGGCAGGCCTGCTTCAAACCTGGAGAGGCCAAGAACACTTACGGCACAGGATGCTTCCTGCTGCTGAATACGGGCCTGCGTCCCGTGCAATCGCACTTTGGCTTGCTCACCACCGTGGCCTACAAGCTGGGCAAACAGCCAGCGCACTATGCTCTGGAAGGCAGCGTAGCGATCACCGGAGCGTTGGTGCAATGGTTGCGCGACAACCTGGGACTGATCAGGAAGAGTTCCGACATTGAAGCTCTAGCGCACACCGTGGAGGACAACGGCGGCGTTTATTTTGTTCCAGCTTTCTCGGGATTGTTCGCTCCATACTGGAAGGCGAATGCCCGCGGAGTCATTGCGGGGCTGACGCGCTATGCGAATAAGGGTCATATCGCGCGTGCAGTTCTGGAGGCTACAGCATTCCAGACGCGCGAAGTGGTCGAAGCCATGGAGAAGGACTCGCTGATCGCGCTCGATCAGCTGCGCACCGATGGCGGCATGATCGAGAACGATCTGCTGATGCAGTTCCAGTCCGACATTCTGGCGAAGCCGGTCGTACGTCCAGTCATTAAGGAAACAACGGCCCTCGGCGCGGCGTATGCGGCGGGCCTGGCAGTCGGCTTCTTCAAGGACTTGAACGATCTCTGCGCGAACTGGTCGGTAGACAAAACCTGGAAGCCGAAGATGGATGACAATAAGCGTAATGAGATGTACCGGTTCTGGAACAAAGCGGTACGCAAGAGCTTTGATTGGATTGATGAAGCACCAGAGTGAAGACGCCCGGACCCACAGAACAGCTACATCCGTTTTCTTAAGAAGATCCCCGCGGAGCGGAGTATTCCTTGTATCCGCTGCCCCGCGCTTCTTGCGAATTGCAGGTCGAGGAAGCCCTCGATCTGACGGTTGAACCGCTCACCATATGGATACCACCAGACCTTCTTCATGCCTGGCAGGCGGTCGTGGTCCAAGTATTTAAGACGGACCATCTCATCCAGTCCGAATCGGCCATGAGTGCGGCCCATGCCGCTTGCCTTGATCCCACCATGCGGCGCTTCACTAATGCCAAAACTAGAAACCGCATCGTTCACCATCACCGTGCCAGCGGCGATTCGCCGGGCAACGGAATCACCGCGGGAGCGGTCGCGCGTCCATACGCTGGCGGCGAGTCCATACTCGGAATCATTGGCGAGGCTGATGGCTTCGTCTTCAGTATCGAACGGCATTATGGGAAGCACGGGCCCGAAAGTTTCTTCTCGCATAATGCGCATTTCGTGAGTGACATCCGCCAGCACTGTGGGCGCATAGAAATTCTTGCCGAGTTCGGGCAGCCGCGCTCCGCCCGTCAACACGCGAGCTCCGCGAAATTTGGCATCTTCCACCTCTTGCTCTACGACTCGCAGTTGGCCTTCGCTGATTATCGGCCCAACATCCGTTTCTGGATTCATGCCGTTGCCCACACGCAAACGCGAGGCCTTGTCCACACACGCCTTGAGAAATGCCGGGTATATGTTTCGCTGCGCGTAGCAGCGTTCAACCGAAAGACAGGTTTGTCCGGCATTTACAAATGCGCCCCAAACCGCGCCGCTGGAAGCGACATCAATGTCCGCATCTTCCAGCACCAACATAGGGTCCTTGCCGCCCAGCTCCAGCACGACTGGAAGCAGGCGCGCCGCCGCAACCTGCGCGATGCGTTTTCCGGTGGGAACACTGCCGGTAAAAACGAGTTTGTCGATCTCCGAATTAACCAGCGCGGCGCCGGTGCTTCCATCGCCGATCACCACTTGAAAAATATCTTCGGGGACCCCCGCACGATGGAGCAGCGACGCCAGCTCAAGCACAACCAGGGAAGCGACCTCGGAAGGTTTTACTAGAATCGCATTTCCAGCCAGCAGCGCCGCGAGCGCTTCGGTGGCGGGAATAGAAAACGGGTAGTTCCACGGCGAAATAATGCCGATCACGCCGTAGGGTTCGCGCACGATACGGCCGCTTTTCGTCTTCATGGCCAGATTGCCATGTGACAGCGGTTCGTCACGCAAAAGGCGGTAGCCGTTCTCGATACAGAAGCGCGCGGCGTCCAGCACTACCAAGACTTCCGTGGTCAGAGCCTCCACATAAGGTTTTCCCGCCTCGCACGTGATCAACCGCGCGACGTCTGATTTTCTTTGTTGTAACAGATGCTGGAATTTCTTCAGGACGGCAATGCGTGCACGAATGCCGCCTTCAAACCACGCTGGCTGTGCGGTTCGCGCTCGGGCTACTGCGCGATGGATGTCGGCTTCGCTAGCACAATCGAGTTCGCGCAGCGTCTCGCCCGTCGCCGGGTTCACTGAGAGGATTTTGCGCGTCGCGATT
>CAVSYV010000014.1:0-15204 GCA_963732255.1 uncultured Acidobacteriaceae bacterium | reverse complement strand
AGTGTACAAGCCGCAAGTAAAGCAATTCGACGCATTGTTTTCCTCCTTAGAGTTGACGACGCCGGAAGGGGAGGGATATGCCCGGCTTTTCGTGCATCCTTAATGTACCGTCTATTTCGGTCAACAAGTCCCCAAGTGTATTAGCCCAAAACTACTAAGCGGCTTTTCGGAAAATTGCTTCAAGTTTAGGGCAATGCCGGAGAAAGGACAGTCGGCGACGAACCAATCTTGCCCATTTCCGGTTCAATCGTCGGCACTGGCCGTGGTTTCCGGTTGCGCCAATTGCGAACTGCCAACCCCCGCGGCGATCTCCTGATCTTTGTATTGCAGCTGGTAAAGTTTGAAGTAAATTCCGCGCTGCGCCAACAGTTGCTGGTGCGTTCCCATTTCCCGCAGCTGGCCCTTGTGCATGACGATGATCTTATCGGCGCGCTGCACCGTCGATAGCCGGTGGGCGATGATCAGCGACGTGCGGCCCTCGACCATATGGCTCAAAGCATCACGGACCCGGAATTCGGTTTCCGTATCCACGCTGGAAGTAGCTTCGTCGAGAATCAGAATCCGCGGTTCGTGGGCCAGCGCGCGGGCAAATGAGATGAGCTGCTTTTGCCCGTGGAAAGCGTCGAGCCCCGCTCGCGCACTTCTTCATCAAAGCCATTGGGCAGCGCGCGGATGAAATCCGCCAGGTTGACGTCCTCGGCAGCTTTTTCGACGTCCGCATCCTGAATGCGTTTCGTTCCCAGGCGAATGTTGCCGCCGACCGTTCCGGTAAAAAGAAAAGGGTCTTGCAACACCACGCCAAAGCGGCTGCGCAGGTCGGCCAGATCCATATCGCGCACATCCACGCCGTCGATCCTGACCGCGCCTTTCTGCACGTCATAAAACCGCAAAAGCAGGGAAATCAGTGTAGTCTTGCCTGCTCCCGTGTGGCCCACAATGGCCGCAGTTTCTCCCGGCTCAATGGTAAAGCTGACATCGCGCAACACCCAGTCAGAGGCGGTTTCGTCCCCCACGGCATTGCCGTTGCCAGAAGACGGCCGGGTTACGCTCCGCTCAGAATGTGAGATCTTGTTTCCTTCGGGCAAATCGCGGTACGCGAACCAGACATGATCAAACTCGATGCGGCCCGTGCCATCCGGCTTTTTCGAAACTGCCGGGGAAACCACCTCCACCGGCGTGTCGAGCAGCTTGAAGATGCGTTCGCTGGCTGCCATAGCCGATTGCAAAATGTTGAACTTCTCGCTGAAATCCATGATCGGGCGGAAGAAGCGCAACGAATACTGGATGAACGCCACCAAGACGCCAAGCGATGCCGTTGCGGTGACCACCTGCAAGGTCAACAACGTATGGGGATTGAATTCCAGCGCAATGCTGCCTACGGTCATGCGCCGCAACACGTCATTGCCGCCGAACCAGATGACCGAGGCAATGGCGATCGCAGAGCAAATTTCCACCGCCGGATAGTAGAGCGCATAAGCCAGGATCGCGTCTTTGTAAGCGTCCATGTGACTGCGGTTGATTTCGGAAAACCTGTCGTAGGCTTTGCGCTCGCGGTTGAATAGCTGCAGTACCACCATGCCGCGACATGCTCCTGCAGATACGAGTTGATGCGGGCAATCGCTATGCGTATCCGCCGGTACGATTCGCGCACGCTGTCGCGAAAAATCCTGGTCGCTAACACGATCAGCGGAAGCACGGCGAAAGTGATGAGCGCCAGCTTCCAGTTCATCCTCAGCATGATGCCGACGATTCCGGCCAGCACGAACACATCTTCGAAAATGGACACCACTCCCGAGGTGAACATTTCGTTCAATGCGTCCACGTCGGTGGTCACGCGCGTTACCAGTCGCCCCACCGGATTCTTGTCATAAAACGCAACGTGCATCCGCTGCCGGTGACGGAAAATCTGGCTGCGCAGATCGAACATCACCTTCTGCCCGGTCCACTGCATGTAATAGGTTTGCACGAATTCGAACACGAAGGTGAGCCCGAGCAGTCCAACGTAAATCGAGGCAATCTGCGCAATGCCGGTAGCGGCCGCGGGCTCAGCCGACTCCACAAACCGGACGCTCCCGCCTTGGTCGGCGCCAGATATCGATCGATGGCGACTTTGGTGAGATAGGGGCCGAGCACATCGGCAAACGACTTCAGCAGATCGACACCAGCGCAATCGCCACCTGCCAGCCGTAAGGACGCAGGTAGGTCAGCAACCGGCGCATCAGGCGGCTGTCATACGCTTTGCCTAATATTTCCTCTTCTTGAGCCATCAATAACCGCAGCGAAACTCGGAGTCGCTTCTAACAGGCTACCCCAACAGGCCACGCAAGAGTAGATGGCCGACACAGGCGCAAGGATGGAAAAAGCTTGACCGCCGCGCAGATGGGATAATTGTTAGAAATGTCTCTGGGTGTTTATATTTCCGTGCCGTTCTGCCGCACCAAGTGCAGCTACTGCAACTTCGCCTCCGACGTTTTCTCGCGGGCGATGTTTGAGCGCTACGTCGATCGGGTATGCGCCGATATCGAGAATGCGCCGCCAGATGGCGAAAAGCGTGGGCGCCCGGATCGATCAGAGATGCAGATTCCATCTACCTGGGCGGGGGTACGCCCACTGTGCTTGATTCGCGGCAACTGGAGCGCATCTTCGCCGCGGTGCGCGCTCAATTCTCCGTCTTGCCCCATGCGGAAGTCACGGTCGAATGCGCTCCCGGTACATTGACGCCGGAAATGATCGACACCCTGCTGCGCTGCGGCGTCAATCGCGTCAGCCTGGGCGTGCAATCTTTCATCGATGGCGAATCCGCCGCGGTCGGACGTCTGCACAAACGAGCGACGGTTCTTGACGATATAGCGCGCCTGCGGGCAGCGGGGATTGCGAATATCAATATCGATCTGATCGCCGGGCTGCCGCATCAGACGGCCGAAAGCTAGGCGGATTTCAGTCGAAGAGACTATCGCAACGGGTGCACCGCACGCCAGCGTCTACATGCTCGAAATCGACGAAGACTCACGGCTCGGAAGCGAGCTGATTGCCGGCGGAAAGCGCTACCATGCCCACTTCGTACCCGACGAAGATGCGACCGCCGATTTTTATTTTGAAGCCTGCGAGAAACTAAATGCTGCCGGGATTGCGCAGTATGAAATCTCCAACTTCGCCCGTCCCAGATTCGAGTCGCGCCATAATTTGAAATACTGGACGCGCCAGCCCTATCTCGGGTTCGGCTTGGATGCGCATTCGATGCTTTAAGATTGAAACGGGAAGGGCACGACTTCAGCGGCGATGGGGAATTAGACAAGTGGCGCAAGCCGGAAAGTCTTGCCCCGGAGGGGCATCCGGCAATAGCCCGGCGCTTCAGCGCCGGGAAAAGCGAAGGTGACCGGCGAGTCCCGGAGGGACGACTGACGTTCTCAGGCTCGCCCTTTAACCCCCGTGGCGATGCCGAGGCTGTCCGCTTTGCCAGTGCCGATTCTCTGGAAAAATACATCTCCGGCGTGACTTCTCCAGGCACCCCGATTTTCGCGAACGCCGCGTTGGAAGAAACGTTCTTCCTCGGCTTGCGCCTGAGGCGGGGCATCTCGCTCGATGCAGTCGCGGCGAAATTCGGCGTTGATGCCATAGAACGTCATCGTCCCGCTATTGCCGAAATGATCGCCAATGACTTACTTGAGACCGAGGGCGAAATAATTCGTCTCACTCCGCGCGGCCGGCTTCTCTCCAATGAAGTCTTCCAGCGCTTTCTTTCGCCGGTCGAGGCCACTCGCTAGCGGCAGCTCAAAACAGATCTGGTTTTTTCTCCAACCATCCGGTCGGTTGGACTGCAAGTCTAAAGTCGCGGAATCGCCAGCAAACAAGCGTCGACTCGCGCCTCGCCGCCCTCCGGCTGGAGGTAACTTTTATCGCCTCGTTCACTATGTTCTAATCAAGTGTCGCCGCGGGAGGCGCCGTGGATTTTCAGCTCAGCGAAGAACAGCTTCATCTTAAAAAAACCGTGCGCGAGTTCGCGCAGCGCGAAATACTGCCCAACGTCATGAAGTGGGATGAAGCCGGCGAGTTCCCGCTCGCCACCATTAAAGAACTGGGCAAGCTGGGGTTGCTCGGCACGGTCTTTCCGCCGGAATACGGCGGCGCCGGCATGGGCTACGTCGAATACGTCACTGCCATCGAAGAACTTTCCAAAGTCGATGGCTCGGTCGGCATCATCGTGGCCGCGCATACTTCTCTGTGCTCGAATCATATTTTTCTCGCCGGGAATGAGGCGCAGAAAAAGAAATACATCAGCAAGCTGGCCACCGGAGAATTCATCGGCGCCTGGGGGTTGACCGAACCTTCGTCCGGCTCGGATGCGGGCAGCGCCCGCATGACCGCCGTCCGCAAGGGCGGCAACTGGGTGCTCAACGGCACCAAGACGTTTTGCACCAATGGCCATTATGCTGACGTTGTCGTCGTAATCGCCGTCACGGATCGCGCCGCGCACACGCACGGCCTCTCCGCCTTCGTCGTCGAAAAAGACACCAAGGGATTTCGTCCCGGCAAAAAAGAAAACAAGCTGGGCCTGCGCGCCAGCGACACGGCGGAACTGATCTTTGAGGATTGCGTGATCCCCGCGGAAAACCTGCTGGGCGCCGAAGGCCAGGGATTTGTCGACGCCATGCGCGTGCTCGATGGCGGCCGCATTTCGATCGCGGCGCTGTCGCTCGGCATGGCCGAAGGCGCCTACGAAGCCGCGCTCAAGTACGCCAAAGAGCGCAAGCAATTCGGCAAAGCCATCGGAGAATTTCAGGCCATCCAGTGGAAGCTGGCCGACATGGCCACGGAAATCGACGCCGCCATGCTGCTCACCATGCGCGCCGCTTCGATGAAAGACGCAGGCATGAAGACCACGCAGGAATCGTCGATGGCCAAACTCTATGCCAGCGAGGTCGCGGTGAAGTGCGCCAATGAAGGCGTGCAAATCCACGGCGGCTACGGCTTCATCAAAGACTATCCCGCGGAAAAGTTTTACCGCGACGTGAAGCTGTGCACCATCGGCGAAGGCACCAGCGAGATTCAGCGATTGGTGATTGCTCGGCAATTGCTGAAGGACTAAGCATGAAAAAAAAGAAAAAGTCGCTGAAGGAAATTTCGGCTTCCATCAAGCGCTACTACGACACGCTCACGGATGAGGAAAGAGCCGAGAATTTTGCTTGGGGAGAATTCGCCACCAGTCAATTTACTCTGATCTCAGAGGAATACGACCAGATCGAGGACGGTAACGGTTGCGCTCCTGAGGAGTTTCAGCAAAACCGTAAGAATTAGCCGCTCCTACGGTCGGAGTACCTGGCGGGCAACGCTTTTTGCTACCTCCCACAGGATCTTTGCATCGTCAGGGGAGATACTAATGCCGTGGGAATGTTCCTTCTGAGGATGTATGTAGTTTCGATACTCACGCATCACGTTTCCGACGTCCCGAGTGGTTGGTGATATCCATTTGAGTTCGTGCGCGACCACAATGAAGTCCTTCAGTCCCCACTGAGTCAAGTTTGACGGCTTGCCCGACTGTCGGTCTTTTGGCGCGGACTTCGCAGTAAACAACGGTTTCTTGTCCGTTAGTTGGTTAACCCTTGCGAGAAGCAGGGCCTCCAGAAGGCCACCCATCATCACTGTAGCCGCCAGCGGCGCGTCGGCGGCTACGCACTTGACGCACTCATTCCATCTATTGGTTAGAATCTTCTGCATCTTAGGATCGGTGACCAGAGGCGAAAATTGTGGTGGCTGGTCTGTCGTATTTTGCGGTGGCGCTGGCGGGACTGAGAGTGTGACCGCGTGCTCGGATTGCAGCTTGGAAAGTTCCGCCTTGATTCGCCGAAATCCATCGATGTGCTTCTTTCTGAGGGAGGCCTTATCTGTCGCCGCTAGGGCTTTTCTGTACTCATTGTCGACATCGTGCAATAAGGTCTCGTTGAGGACGGCCACGACTAGATGACGATGTGTGTGAAACCATGTCAACACGGTGGCCCGTGCAATTCTGCGCTCATCATCCCCCGAAACTTGCTTTCCTTTTCCTTTGCTGAGTGTTCGTCTAAGCTGCTCTGTTTCGGTTATCGCAGATTCGATCCCCCGCTGAGCATCGGTCATTTACCTAGGCCCTGTTTTTAGCGGATGCTTTCTTATCCGGATTTGCCTTCTTAGGCCGCTTACGGCCGTTTGCCGGCGAGGAATGTTCTCCGCTTTTTGACGTGCCTGGTAGGGTCAGTGCCACGAGATTTTCCCCCACTGCGTTCAGAGAAAAGGATCCCTTCTCCGGCCTGTCCAACAACCCCGCATTAAAGGCGTTATTGAGTGTAAAGGAGGGATTCAGAGGAATTTCCCAACGGGCTTTGCGACATGCCTCGACTAAGTCGCTCTTAGAAATACTCGCTTTTCTTTCGGACTCTGGAGCAACAAATTGATGGTAGTACGCGACAGTGGCGGCGAACTGCACGTCACTTCTTGGGTTCTTCGCCTTAACAAACGACTGAATATCTTGGGCGGCGCTTCCAGTAACCGCCTCAAAACCTGCCGGCGGCTGAGGCGTCTGGGCGAACCGATTCACCGCAGTGCCTGATCCATGGAACGGTTCGGGAAGCCCTAGTGTCTCAGCTACCCAGCGAAAGATCATGGCCTGATCCTTGGGGTCAAACTCCTGGATCGTCTCAGTAACAATTCTCGTCGCTTCAAATTTATCAGCAGGCTTTGTCATCGCTGAAATGATATACCCATGAACGGACGAGTTCTAGCGGTTTTGGAGTCACCGCGTGTAGCAGGCTCTTGAACCTCAGAACTGTTCTACACTAGTGTTTGAATCCCGAGTTGCCACTTTGGATCGATCTCCTCCGTTCCGGCGACCCCCGCGCCCTGGCCCGCGCCATCTCCCAAGTCGAAAACCGCTCCCCCGGCTGGTCCGATCTTCTGAAGGCTCTCTTCCCGTATACCGGCAAAGCCCGCGTCATCGGCCTCACCGGCCCTCCCGGAGCGGGCAAGAGCACGCTTGTCGATAAACTCGCGCGCCTCTATCGCGCAGCCGGCCACACCGTCGGCATCATCGCCGTCGATCCCACCAGCTCTTACACCGGCGGCGCAATCCTCGGCGATCGCATTCGCATGACGGAGCATTTTTCCGATCCCGGCATCTACATTCGCAGCATGGCCACCCGCGGATCGCTGGGCGGTCTCGCGCGCACCACCGCCGACGTCGCCACGGTTCTCGATGCATCGGGTCGCGACATAATTCTCATCGAGACCGTCGGCGTCGGCCAGGATGAAGTCGATATCGTCCGCCTCGCCGAGGTCACGGTTGTCATTCTCGTCCCCGGCATGGGCGACGACGTGCAAACCATCAAGGCCGGCATCATGGAAATCGCCGACATCTTCGTCATCAACAAAAGCGACCGCGATGGCGCCGACCGCGTCGAGGGCGAGATCCGCAGCCTGCAATCGCTGGCCACGCGCCACGATGGCTGGACTCCGCCGATCATCAAAACGATTGCCAGCGAGGGCGCGGGAGTAAAGGACCTCGACACCGCAATTGCTGATTACGAGTTGTTTCTGCAAAAAGACAACCGTGCCCTCAAAAAGAGCGTCGAGCACTGGCAGGAACGTCTGGTAGAAATGCTGCGCGACACAATGCTCGAAAAAGCACGCAACCAAATGGCCAACGGCAAGCTCGCTCGTCTCGCCGAGGAAGTCGCCGCGCACCGGCGCGACCCCTACACGCTGGTTGAAGAGATCGCTGCCAAGGCCAGCTCAAACAAAGCCGTAACCGAGAAGTAATCCGCTTATGCTTCTTCTCTCCGCCGAGACTTCGGGCAAACAAGGCAGCATCGCGTTGGCACGTGCCGATATTGCCGACGGTTTCGAGCTCATCGAAGTCGTCTTTCTTGATCGCGGCAATTTCTCCGAGCAACTCATCCCGCAGATCGCTGCGCTGCTTACCAAGCACGGTTTGACGAAGAATGACCTTGACGGTTTTATCGTCGCCTCCGGCCCCGGTTCGTTTACCGGGCTGCGCGTCGGCCTTGCCGCGATCAAAGGCTTGGCCGAGGCTTTGCGCAAACCCATCGCTGCTGTTTCTCTGCTCGAAGCACTTGCCCTGGGCGGTACTAAAGGCCGCGTGATCGCTGCGCTCGACGCCGGCCGCGGAGACGTTTACGCCGGAGAATATGAAGTCAACGGCGAGGCCGCAACCATGCTCGGCGAACAGTTGCTGACCAAGGACGAAGTCTTCGGCCGCGCGAAAGAATCGGCGCTCGTCACTTCCGAGAAAAGCTTGGCCGAAGCCGCTGCGAATGCCGGAGTTTCCGTTTCGCTCGTCGATGTCCTTCATGCGGGATCGATTGCCCCGCTCGCCTGGCGCAAACTGAACAACGGAGAAACCGTCACGCCGGAAAATCTCGAAGCCAATTACATCCGCCGCTCCGATGCTGAAATGTTGCACAAGATGAAAGAAAATACTGGCCGCAAGTCTGCGGAGTCAGAAGTTCGTTGATTTGGTCGGGAGGCCATGAGGCGCGGGTCGAGGGTCCAGGGGCTAAAGCCATGCCCTTTCAAAGCAACAGGTTAATTAATGGACTCGGACTCAGGGCCACTGATCACTGGCCACTTACCACTGCCATGAACATACGCTTCGCCACCGCCGCCGACATACCCGCCATTCTGGCTCTCGAACGGAATTCTGCCTCCGCCGCGCACTGGACTGAAAAACAATACCAAGGCTTCTTTCAAAACGAAAAGGCCGAAAGCGTCTCGAACAACCTCGTCCTGCTGATGGAGCAAAATTCGGCTCTCACCAGAACAGAATCCGCCCTGCTCGGCTTCCTCGCCGCCCACTGTGTCGATCGCGAGTGGGAACTGGAAAACATTGCGATTGCGCCGGACGCCCGAAGAAAATCTTTGGCCACTCGGCTCGTGGAAGAACTGCTGCGCCGCGCCCGCCAAAGCAATGGCGAAGCAGTTTTCCTGGAAGTTCGCGAATCCAATCACGCGGCGCGAGCTCTGTACGAGAAGTTAGAGTTCACCCAAACCGGACGCCGAAAAGCTTATTATCACAATCCCCCCGAAGACGCCATTCTCTACCGCCGCGCTCTCTAAATCCTTTTCTCACAGTGAGATGGCCTGCACCAGTTTTTGGGCATTGAACCCGCATTCACACTATGTTAACTTGGGGCCATAATCCCGGTTGGAGGTCTGCTGGATGCTGACTCAGAGAGACCAACTCCTGACCAATCACGAGGAATTCCGCAGATTGGCTCAGGAGCATACGCAGTACGCGAAAAGACTTGATTCACTTACCCAAAAACGTTACTTAAGCGAAGACGAGAAGCTGGAAGAGACCCGGCTCAAGAAGCTGAAACTGCGCCTGAAGGATCAGATGGAGTCCATCGAGCGCAAGTTCCGGCAGCAGTATGGAGTGCACGTAGCGTAAAGAAGGTCTCTTGGCGGCAGGACTGCGGCTTCGCCGCCGAGGGAAGAGTCTATTCTCAGCAACGTCAGCATCAGGTTCTGAACCGATCATCCCTCCGAGGCAGAAAGCCTAACCAGATTCCCAGCACGCCAAAGAAGCTCAACCGAACTGAAAGCCTTTCGCCCCACTGGCTACTGTCCGCGAATCACTCCCGGTTCGCCTTTTCCCGGCACCAGCTTTGGTTCCAGCGCAGCCCGCTTGGTTTTGCCCAGTCCCAGCACAGGCCGCTTATAAGAGCTCTCCAGCATGAGTGCGCTGGCTGCATACCAGGCCAATACGGCGGCAATGATGAACAGGTACCCTGCCAGAATTTGCCCGCCACCGCTTCCCGCGAGATCGGAAATAGCGGCGACCGTCGAACCCGCCGCCAGAACACCCAGTACCGCCGCAATGACTTTGCTCTCGGCCGCGGCGGCCCAGGCTCCCATCCACGTAATTGCCGCCAGAGAAATGAACCAGTAGCCCAGCGCCGGAAATGCTCCTTTGGGTTCAGTCAACGATCCGCTCAGAAACGCCAACTGCAATAATCCGTAGCCGATCCAGAACGATCCCCACGTGCCGTGCATGGCCGTGGCTACGCCGTCGCGCGCCTTGAACGCCCACATGCCGGCGCTGAACTGCGCGACGCCGCCGAAGATCGCGGCGAAAGGCGCAAGATAAAGATCGGTGCGCGTGCCTCCAAACCAATGAGCCATATGCGCCGCCACCATAAAGGTCGCACCGGCAAAAGCGTACAACCCAAGAATTGACGGAGCGGCGATAGGTTGAAGATAAATCTGCGCCGGAACCGGTTCTCCGGCTTCGTCGCGCGCGAAAGGAATTACAGTGTTGGTGGTCGTGAGATCTCCTTCTTGGTACGAGCCAACATTTCTGATTCCGGCTGTGGCAGAGAGGTTGGCGGAGGCTTGAATTGTGCTCGTCCTTACCGATGCCCGAAGGGAAACACGAAACCTACTTTGGCGTTGTAATCGTTGCGCGGGCCGGTGCTGGTGTCGAGCAGAATGTATTCAGCTGGCGTAATGGCAAGGGAGACATGCTTATTGATCGGCATGGTCAGGCCAAATGCGGTGCCGAAGACAAAAGCATTGGCGATCTTGCCCGCATTTGAGGTTCTCACATCTCCTACTTCTGCCGAGACTCCCGGTTTTACCCGCCAGCTTTTCACCAGCGTGTGACTCACGCCCACCGTAAAACCATGCGAGTTGATGGAGCCTTTGCTGTTCTGGCCGTAATAGTTTGTCGAATCGAAGTACACGGTAAGCTCATTCAGCACGTTGAAAGAAGGGCGCAGGAACCACCCGTTCAGGTTGCTGCGCTCGCCCATGCCTTGATCCGCCCAGAGGTAGGTCCAGCCCGTTGTAATAGCGCCCAGCGCCGGTTTTGGGTTGGACGGCAAAGGTTGGCTATCTTGCCCGAGCAGCGGACATGACACTGCGGCGGTCACGATCAGACACAGCACAAAACCCTGAAGCTTCATCTTAGCTCTTTCCCTTCGATCCCCCGAATTGCCCAGTCAGCAATGTCCGCTCACGGCATGACGATCATTTCCTCGTGCGGGAATTTGTCCAGCGTTTGCTGGCTGATACGCAAGTGGTCGATCACCAGCTCCGGCGGCAGGTGCGTAAGCCAGTTGGAGAGCGAAACGTCCTGGTAGTAGCTGCTCTTGAACATCTCCAGAAACACAAGATCGGTGTCGCCGGTGTTTTCGATGTAATGGGGAAAGGTCTGCTGCACGTATCCCACATCGCCTTCCTGGAAGTCCATGGTGCGGGCGCGGCCGCTGGCGGCAAACACGGTCATTCGTCCCTTGCCCTTGACGTAGTACTGCCACTCGTCGGCGTTGGGGTGCCAGTGCATCTCACGCAGGCCGCCGGGATGCAGAGTTACGTGTGCAGCTGCGATCGTGGTTGAAGCCTTGAAGTTATGCGAATCCGCAATTCGAACTTCGCCGCCGCGCGTGCGCTTTACCGGTGGTTGTTCCAGCAGGCGGTAATCGAATGGCAAACTCGACGGGCCCAGCGTGCCCTGGGCAGCTTTTCTATCCTGCGCCAGCGGACCCGGCACCGGCGCGGGAAAGATGTATCGGCCCTCGGGTGGAAGCGGCGGGAAGGAAGAAGCCGGCACGCCGAAGTTCTTCTCCAGAATCTCCGGCGGCGTGTGCACCATCCAGTCCGTAAGCAGGATGGTGTCGTACTCCGAGAACGCTCCATCATCAAACACCAGCAGAAACTCACATCCGTCCGGAGGCAATCCCTGAATCGAGTGAGGAAAGCCGGTGGGGAAGTTCCAGATATCGCCTTCCTTCACATCGTCCACAAAGCTCTTGCCGTCCGGATCGATGCAGGTAATTCGCGCATTGCCAGACAACATCAGCGACCACTCCGCGGCCAGGTGCCAGTGCAGTTCGCGAATGCCGCCGGGTATCAATCGCATCTGCACTCCGGCGATGGTTTTCGAAATAGGGAAATCTTTGATGGTTACCTGCCGCGTCCAGCCGCCCGGTTGCACTCGCTTATGCGCGAACTGAAAGGGATATTTGAATGCCGCAATGTCGCTGTGGTCGGTTGGCGGCGGCGTTACGGAGTCGGGATTCTCGTCGTAAATTGGCGCATTCTGCTTGCCCAGAGGCAGGCTCGAGCTCTGGTCATGTTCGGCCTTCTCTGTCTGTTCTTGCGTCTGAGCATGTGCGGACACCAGCGCACCGGCAGCGATCGCCGCCGAACTGACTTCGAGAAAACGGCGCCGTGAAGCTTTTCCCAATTCATGTGAGTCGCTCATAATCGATTCCCTGTTTGCAGGTTTCGCCGGCCAAGGAGTTCACCGGATGAGCGCACAGAACGTTCTGAAGATCTTCAATCTCATTTCTGAGATTGCGAAGACGATCAATAGCGGAGCCGAACTCGATCTCTTGCGGTGGTCGATCCTTCACAAGCACGCTTGAGATGGCGAGCTCACGGAGTGGGGTTGTCGGGTGGACAATAAAATTTGTCCGCGAGAGGAATGTCCGCTTACAAATTGCAAAACTAGCGGATGATTACGAACCTGAATGCTTCCTGCGGCCGCTGCACTATAATGAGATTCTCCTCCATGGTTCGAGACGGATATCTCTATGCGGTACCCCTGATTGCCGCCGGGTTTGTGATCGGCTGGCTGACTCATCCCTTCTGGGGCGTTGTACCTTTTTTGCTGGCGATTTTCTTTCTCTGGTTCTTTCGCGATCCTGAGCGTGCGATACCGCAGCAGCCCGGTGCGCTTGTTTCTCCAGGCGACGGCAAAGTGACCGAAGTTTCCATCGTGACCACGGGCGATGGCACTCGCGTGCGAGTGAGCATCTTTCTTAGCGTGTTCGACGTTCACGTGAACCGCTCGCCAATCGCGGGAATCATTCGCGAGGTTCGCTATCAAAGGGGAAAGTTTCTTGACGCGCGCAGCCAGCTTTGCGCCGAGCAGAACGAGCAGAATGCGGTGACAGTCGAAGGCGATGGCCAGACGATTGTGTTTAAGCAGATTGCGGGTTTGCTGGCGCGGCGCATCGTTTTCAATCCGAAGGTAGGAGATCGCCTGGACCGCGGCCAGCGGGTTGGATTAATCAAGTTCGGCTCGCGCGTGGATGTGCTGTTCGATTCATCGGCTAAGTTGAATGTCAAGGTTGGCGACCGCGTGCGCGGCGGCGCCACCGTGCTCGCGTTTCTTCCGGCTGAATTGCAACTTGCCAGAACCGGAGTCTCGTCGCGCAACGAAGGCGCCAACTGATGGAGACCGCTCCCAAGCCGCGCCGCCGCCGTCTCAGCAAGGGGATGTACATTCTCCCCTCTTTATTCACCACGGCGAATATGGCCGCCGGATTTTGGGCCATCCTGCAAGTCATGCAAGCCACCGTCACCGATTTTCGCCGCCTCGACTACGCCGCCGAAGCGATTGGTTTTGCTGTTCTCTTCGATGGGCTGGATGGCCGCATCGCGCGCATGACCGGCACCAGCAGCGACTTTGGCCCCTCCAACATCTCGGGAGGCAACGGTCGTCCGGCTGTCACCTTGTGCCGACCCGAGTGCAGCTTCAGCGTGCGGACGGTCGCGACGACGATGCCCGTGTCGGGCACGAGGCCCGACGTGCGACATTTGATGTTGAAGAATCGCTCGGCGCCCATGTCCGACCCGAATCCCGCCTCGGTGATCAGGTACTCACCGGCATGAATCCCGATCAGGTCGGCAACCACCGACGAATTGCCGTGCGCAATGTTGCCGAACGGACCGGCATGGACCAGAACCGGGGTGTTCTCCAAGGTCTGGAGCAGGTTCGGCTTTATCGTGCCCCGCATGATCACGGTCATTGCGCCCGCAGCTTTGAGTTCTTCAGCCGTGACCGGTTCTCCGCTCGTGGTGAAGCCGACGACGATCCGCCCAAAACGCGGCCCGCAGGTCCTGCAGGGACGTAGCGAGCGCGAGCACCGCCATGACCTCCGATGCTGCCGTAATGTCAAAACCGGTTTGACGGGGAGTTCCGTCCTCCTGCCTGCCGCCGAGTCCGCTCACGATGTTGCGGAGCGACCGGTCGTTTACATCGAGCACCCGTTTCCAGGTAATCGCATGCGGGTCGATTCCGAGTGCATTGCCCTGTTGGAGGTGGTTATCGACCATGGCGGCCAGCAAATTGTTGGCGGCGGTCACGGCATGAAGGTCGCCGGTCAGATGCAGGTTGAGATTCTCGAAAGGAACGACCTGGCTGTAGCCGCCTCCGGCGGCGCCGCCTTTGATACCGAACGTTGGCCCCATGGAAGCCTGGCGGATGGCAATGGTGGCTTTCTTCCCGAGGCAGCCCAAGGCCTGACCGAGTCCGATGGTGGTCGTCGTCTTTCCCTCACCAAGCGGCGTGGGCGTGATCGCCGTGACGACGATGTAGCGGGCTTTGGGCCGATCAGCGAGTGTGTCCCACTGTATCGAGGCTGATCTTGGCCACGTTGGCGCCATAGTGCTCGAGCATCGTGAGGGGAATCCCCATCTGTGCTGCGATCTCGTCGATCGGCCGTAGGGTCGCCTGACGTGCGATCTCTATGGCTGGGAAGCGCCATCTCACCGTCCTTCTGCGGGCTGGAGGCAGACCTTCACCTCCGTGTGCGGGTGCAGGGTGCATCATGCCTCGTCGCGGAGGATCCCGGCCATGTCGGGTGCCGGCGCAAACAATCTCGTCACAGAATGCAGGGAACCGAGAAGGCACGAAAGGCCGACCGCGAACAGGTTGAATGCCCGCCGGAGTCGACTGCCGAAGTAGTCGCGGCGCGTGGGAATTGGGCAGATGTTGGGCCTCCGTGCTGCAACAGTTGATGGTCCGCAGGACAAACTGGCCGGATCGTGTTCGGTCACACCTTGGAGCGCCCTGCCCGTTTGCTTACGACTTTTCGGCGCAACGGCAGATTTCGGAACGTGGACAAGAGGGCAAGGAGATGCCGGTGCACATGATCGGATGGGACGATTCGACGGTGCGCGCCCGACGCGAACGAGGACGGATAGGTCGCCGCCGCACTGGCCGGTGTCCTGACGTTGGGAGTGGGATCATTCCTCGGCGTGGTGGCGCAACTCCCCTCTGGCGCGGCAAGCCCGAGCCCGAATGCCATTTCCATCGGATCGCCGACCTGGCAAACGGGCGTGTTGCCCGACGGATCGAACCCGATCGCCCTTTCCTCACCGAACGTGGCGAATCCCTGCCGGTGGGGCAGCGGTCGTCGTCGG
>CAVSYV010000013.1:0-90714 GCA_963732255.1 uncultured Acidobacteriaceae bacterium | reverse complement strand
GCATACGCGAACAACTGCGTCTACGAGGGTGTCATGGGATGGGAGGCGTTTGACCCGGCGCTGAGTCAAGCTGAACAGATGGATGCTCACACTATTTGGCAGTGCTCCGCCGATATTCCCGAAGAGTGATTCGAAGGAGATCGAGATGGCCTAGATCGGTTAGTGGAGGCGTTACATCAGCGCCGTCGGGTAGTTCGGAATTTGATTACGGAATTTCGAAGATCTAGCCGAAACCCGTTTCCGAACTGGCGTGAATCGTCCGCGAATTCTGCCATGAGTCTTGAGCAACCGATGATCACTGAAGTAACAGCGTTTGTAATTGACACAGCGTAAAGTGCTGCGTTGGCGCAAACACCAGGAAAGGAGGATCCGTATGGTCGAGCACGATCCTCCGCCTTTGCCGATAGCCCCCGCTCCAGTAATTCCCCTGCCAATCGCGCTCTATGTCTCCGGTGAACTCATTTTTGAGCTCTATGACGGAGGACGGCCGTCCCGTAGATTTTCGATCCGTTGGGAGAGGTTTGTTCCGACGACAGAAAACGAGTCAGAGGCGACCCAAAGGAGTTCCCCCGCGGTCTTGTGCACACATCAAGATTAGATCTCGCGTTCGCGAATCGACGCGGAACCCGTTTCCAAACTGGCGAGACTCTCCCGCATCTTGACTTCTCCGCGATCAGGCGGGACGGGGCGGTTGCGATTCGGTAGGATGGACATTGCATGGAGCTTTACATCATTGCAGGGCCGAATGGTGTCGGCAAAACGACGTTCGCGCGCACGTTTCTTCCCAAATATGCCGACTGCAAGAATTTCGTCAACGCTGATTTGATCGCCCAGGGAATGTCTCCCTTTTCGCCTGAAGCTGCGGCGATCCGCGCCGGCAGACTAATGCTGAGTGAGATTGCTTTTTTCTCTCAACGGCGAGTTTCCTTTGGTTTTGAGACGACGCTCTCGGGTCGAAGCTACCTGAGATTAATCAAACGGCTCAGAGGAAGCGTTTATAGAGTGCACCTGTTCTTCCTGTTCGTCGAGAGTGTCGATGTGGCGCTGTCTCGGATCCAGGAACGGGTGCTGAAGGGTGGTCATGATGTCCCCGAAAGAGTGGTGCGCCGCCGGTTCCATCGTTCGATCGGCAATTTCTTCCAGGAATATCAGCCACTTGTCGATTCGTGGTTTCTGTTTGACAACACAGGTACGAAACCAGCGGCAATCGCGTTCAAGAAAGGGACCAAACTCCGTATAATGAAGCACGAGATGTATGACAGCTTGGTTGCGCGCTACGGTGAGAAATGAAGAAAACTCGTGAGAGCGTCCTGCGCTTGCCTATGGAGAAGCGCGCCGAATTGGCATTTCGCGAGGCGGTTGACGAGGTTATTACCGAACACGCCCGTCTCGGGTTACCCCTCTATATCGGACGCAACGGCAAGGTGGTGAAATTGTCTCCGAACAAGGTCCGTGTCCTCTCACGCTCCAACCATCACAAGTAAGACTGCCCTCGCGCTGAGTGGTGTTCTGCTAGTAAAACATCCCGCCAGTTCTGCTTGACACAGCCTTCTCGGAACCCACTCTGCAGAAAGGTTCTTCCCGACTCCGTAGATCGTTTCGCGCACCCGCCAGGAGTATTGCGCACGGCTCTATAGCTCGCCTAAGGCGGATTTCAACCTGACCGCCAACAAATAAGAAATGAGGATGGCCATGAGGATTCGTGTGACCACGAAGGCCGACTTGTTTGAGAAACGAAAACAACAACATATCGAGCGCGGCTACCGAATTGAAGATGAGCGCCCAATCCCAGTCAACGGCTTCTGCTCGTTCGTCGCCGTGAGCGAGGTATCCGATTCAGATGGAATTGGTGAGTTGGTGGCACAGGCTCTCAATGGGATGGCAAGATGAGACCACATGGAAAAATCAAGCTGGGATTTTTCCCGTTGCCCGTGTCCGAAGCCGCTCGGCTGAAGAGTTGGCTAGCCTTCGCGTCGGAGTTTTCGGCACTCGATCCCTGCGTGGGGGATGGCGTGGCGTTTACTCACTTGCTGCAGGGCGTAACCGCTCACCGCTATGGGGTTGAAATCGACGCCAATCGGGCTGAACAAGCAACAACCTTGGGAATCGAGACGTTGCAGGCGAACGCCATGGATGTCCGGTGTCCGCCGGAAGCGGTGTCCCTGCTCTACCTGAATCCTCCCTACGATTGGGAATCCGGAGAGAGCAATAATCAGCGGTTGGAACTGGTCTTCCTTGAACACAGCTATCGCTGGCTCAAGTCTGGTGGCGTCCTGCTTTTTGTGATTCCGCAACTGCGATTGGCGAAATGCGCAAGATTGCTAAGCGAACATTTCACCGACTTGCGCGTGTTCCGACTCACCGATCCGGCTTGCCTCGAATACAAGCAGATCGGAGTGCTCGGAACACGCCGCAAACGGCATTCCAAGGTTTCTGATGCTGTCTTGTTGGATGGAGTGCGCTACCTCGAAGCGCTGGCAACGAAAGCCGAGATTGAACCTCTGGGCGACCATCCTGAATTTCGGTACGAGGTACCGGCCTCCGAGCCGGTTGTCATGAGCCATTTGGGTATTCCCTTGGATGAGGTTGAAGATTTGTTGCTGGAGTCAGCCGCGTACCGACAGGTGGGACGTGTACTTTTACCCAAGCTGAATGATGTCAAAGGCCGCCCGCTGACACCGCTCCATGGTGGCCATGTCGGATTGCTCTGTACCGCCGGAATGCTCAACGGCGTATTTGGAGAGGGCGACTCCCGGCACATTGCCCATTGGCGCTCGGTGAAATTCACGGACCATTGGGAAGAAGAGGAAGAGGACGGAACCAAAATCCTGCACGACCGGGAACGGTTTTCGCACGAGCTGACACTTGTCTTTGCCAACGGTAAGACCCAGATTCTCACGCACGAAAAGAAGGAGGCGGCAGAATGAAAAATGCCCACCTTCGATTCGGCTGGCTGACGTACGTGAAGAGCACGGAGAAGACGACCACCAGCATCAAGCTGCGGCTCGACCGCTTCATCGGCGAGGTGTTGCCCGACCCACCCCGGCAGGCCAAAGCTCACTTCATTTCCGTGATCGGCGGGGACACACAGGTTGCGGCCGTCAGTGCGGCCATCTCCCTGGGAGACCGGTTCATGGTCGAGGGGCCAGGGGTACAGCCGATTCGAGTCTGTCTCGAACGAAACGCACAATGTTTCAAAGGCTCGGTGCAGCTTCGCGGGCGCAAGAAGCCTTTGCGTCACCTAATCGCTTTGTCCGAAGAGTTCGCTGCGACCGGCGTATCGGCGAGTTCGGGCCGAACCCTGCTGGCAAGCTCGGAAAACGGATTCATCTGGGCCTCCATCGCCCATACTCACGGAATCCCCGGCATGCCGGACTGGGCCGACTGGTTCGCGGGCGAACTGAAAACGCATCGGGCGATCATGCCCGCGCTCGGTATCGGATGTGAGCCAGTGATTGTCAAAGGGCAAAAAGCACAGTTTCTCGACTGGCTGAGCTGGGGAGTCGAAAGTGAAGCCATCAATCTTCCGGGTGAAACTGGGTCGATCCGCTGGCCGGGCTTCAATCTCGAAAGTCTCTTCCTGCCCGCGAAGTAACTCTTAGCTTGGGGGTGTTTAGTGATACTAGCCGACATATCATTACCCATCCGGGCTCGATGAGTGACATAGCGACTCCAAATGCTTGCGTGCTCACTATCTATATGAAGCCTTCGGAGCGGGGCCCGCCGTAGTTCAACATCCCCAGACTATGTTGAGAGCAGATTTCTTAGGGGATTGGCCCTGAAGTGCTTTGAACTTCGCGTAGGCGGCCGTTACCCAGGCCGAGGACCCGGCTCAAGCGCCGGCGAGAGAAAGTTATAGCTTCTGCTTGCCGATGGCCTTCAGGCGCGGCAGGAGCACCAAGTCGGCCGCTTCCTCGGCATCCCTGAGAAGCGTCTTGCGCGGCGCGCCAATCTGCGCACGCATGGTCAGGCCACGAGCAAAATCCGTGACTTGGATCGCGCGGACGGCCACAGGAAAGTCGGACGGGATTTCTCCAGCGATGATCCCGTCCCGGAAACGACCTTCCACCAGCGTCGCGCCGCCGGCGACCGTGGTCTGCAGGAACCGCTGAACCTCCGCGTCGTTCACAAGCGGCGCGACGCACACCATAAGGCAACCCCGGGCGGACCCTTTCTCGGTCGCACTTTGGACGGCGTACCTCAGAAAGCCCGCGATCGAGTCGCGAAGACTCTGTGGCGAGAGGAGTGCCTTCGCGGCTGATGCGCCCTTCCGTTCTGCGTACGCCCTAAGGACACGCAAGAATATCGCCCGCTTGTCCCCAAAGACGGCATATAGGCTCGGCCGTCCCACACCCATCCCGGCGACGAGATCGTCGATCGTCACTCCGTCGTAGCCTTTCGACCAGAACACCTGGGTCGCCTTTTCCAGCGCCCCTGTCTCGTCGAAGCTGCGAGGCCGTCCACGCGGCTTAGGGGTATTCTGAACCATTTAGTTACAAACTCCTTGACCATGACCACCTCACCATTATATAACTGAATAGTTCAATAATAGCAAGCTGGCTCTGCCCCCGCGAGGCCGCTCGACTCGATCTTAACCCTTTACCACGGAGACTCAGAACAAATGAACGAAAGTATTTTAATAACCGGAGCAAATGCTGGGCTTGGGAAAGAGACTGCCCGACAGTTAGCATTGAAAAAAGAAACCAAAAAGGTAATTCTTTTTTGCAGAAATCGAGCGAGAGCACAGGCAGCAAAGAAAGAGCTTGAGCAGAAAACGGGGAGGAAGATTTTTGAAATCGTTATTGGAGATGTTACGGATGCGAATTCTGTAAGAAAAGCAGTAGAAGAAATAAAGGAACCGATTGACGCAGTCGTTTTGAATGCAGGTGGAGTAGTGGGGAAAACGGCCGCGAAATCTACGCCTTCCGGAATGAATGAATTAGCCGCTACGAATATTTTAGGCAACGTAATTCTAGCGGAGGAATTGATTAAACGGGACAAGCTACGGAAAGCAATTCTAGCAGTCAGTGCGGAAGCTGTTCCAGGAGTAAAGGCGCTCGGAATAAAACGAGTCTCAATGAGGACTTCTTCTGTAGATGAGTTTGCTGCTGTTCTTGATGGATCATATTTTGGTAAGAAGTTCGTTGCATTGAATGCATATGCATATGTCAAGTATGCAGAAACCATGTGGACGTTATCCATGGCCAGAAAATATCCCAAGCTAAAGTTTGTTGTTGTGAGCCCAGGGAATACAAAAGGCACTCTGGCGCCAGATAGTCTTCCCCGGCCAATGCGGTTTATGTTGAAGTTTGTGATGATGCCTATCGTATTCCCATTGATGGGCGGAATGGTGCATACGCTGGACGTGGGTGCGAAACGCTTCGTAGATGCCATTTCGGATGATCAGTATAAAAGCGGCGTATTTTATGCCAGTAAAGAGGGTAAGTTATCCGGGGAGATGGTTGACCAGAGCACTTTTTTGACTGATTTGAAAAACACCTCATTTCAAGATAACGCCTACGAGGCAATTCACCGTTTCATAAATTAGGACTAAAAAGTAGTAGTTCTTCATAATTCCTCATTAACCAGCAAGCATCGGCGTTCGAAACCGGCGTCTCGGGCCAGTTCTTCGCCTCGCCGCCCAAGAAGTTCACCGGCCCAATCGAGGCGATGCGCCACCCACATTTTCACGATCGCGCCAGCCAAGAAGCCGCGTGGCAGGCCGTCGTCAAGGCTCTGGCAAGCGATTTCTCTTCCGCAGCAACTTGAGAGCGGTGTCCTGAAGAAGCGCCAGATCGCGGATGATTTGATAACACAATGTCATTATTGAACAACAAGATCGTTGTCATCACAGGGGGCAGCAGCGGCATTGGCCTCGCGACCGCCAAGAGGTTCGTTGAAGAGGGCGCCTATGTCTACATCGCCGGTCGCGGCCAGGCCGAGCTCGACAAGGCCGTGGCGGAGATCGGCAAGAACGTCACTGGAGTAAAGACCGACATTTCAAGGCTCGATGACCTTGACCATCTCTACGAGACCGTTGCGAAGAAGGGCAAGATTGATGTGATTTTTGCGGGTGCGGCTTTCGTCGAAAAGACGATGACCGCCGCTGCGACGCCTGAGCATTTCGACAAGACCTTCAACACCAATGCCCGCGGCACTTATTTCACCGTTCAAAAGGCGCTGCCCTACTTGAACGATCGGGCTTCCATCATCCTCGTGGCGTCCGCCGGTAAGAACAGAGAGTTGCCCCCCGGAGACCATCTAGTCTCAATCGAGAAAGAGAATTGGACGCCCTGGCAGCGGACAATGGCAGTCACTGCCGGTGGAAACTCCACTATCGACGCGACCTTGGTGAAGCCGTAGGAAAGAAGTAGGAAGTGGAGCGCTCTCGGTCGGCCTGTGTCACAAAACAGCGGCGCTCTCGTATCTTGGCTGCGGAGGGATCACTGATGGCTGCTGACACGGCTTTACAAAAGAAGCTACGGAAGGCTGTTCGCGAGGCTGGCGGCATTTTCATAATGGCAACACCCGCCGAGGACGATGGTTGCTGCGCAGTTCTGTACGCTGTTCTTTGTAGCGACAGAGTGTTCAATGCTGTTTTGTGGCTGCCGGTCGGTGTGCGTGCAATAGATGAACTCAAGCGCAGCGTCGCAGATACGGCAAAGGGGAAAATCGTCAAGGTGAAGAGCGCAGCCGCAGGGGGCAAGTGATGGCGAATGGAGATTTCTTAGGCGTGTCGAAGATTCTGCCCTTCGATAGCGGATCGGGCACAGTGTTCTTGGCTTGTTACGAAGGAGAAGATCCCGTATCCGTTACTGCTGAAGAGGCCGAGACTCTGATTCGCGAGCACACCGAACCGAAGAGCGCGAAAGCTGGGAAGTGATACGAATGATACGAAAATCGAGACAACAGCGGAAACTGTGGAAACTGTAGCGGAAGATCCGAATGCGCCTGAAGCCCTCATAAACACTAGCTATAATCACTAACTGTCCGCATCACCATCACTTGCGGGAAAGAGCGCTTTTTGAATCCCACTCTCTCCGCCAGTTCTCAAATCACCAATGAATATGCGGGTTCCGCGAGCTTCTTACTATTTTAAGCGGTTCCTATTACTAAAAATCGTGAGAGTTCTGCTCTTTCGATGCGGGAATCGGTTCGAGTAACTTCCATAAATCGCGATCCTGACTGAACTGGCTCGGCGGACACTGGCAATTTGCATGCTCCAAGCAACTGCAATCCACTGGTTCGTGGCAGCGTTTTCAGGCGGACCAGCGAGTCTGGCGCAGGTCCGTCCAGGTATCGCCCTCCTCGTAGCGCTCTGGGTAGAGCACCTTCGAACGAGGATCTTCCGCGGTATCGAGTTGCAGGACCATCCACTTGGGGTACGGAACGCCGGGGTCTGATACCGCGTCTAACCGCCGGACCTCGTCACCGGAGAGTTGGAGATCTACTGCACGGATGTTATCTTCCATTTGCTCGGGCCTCCGGGCGGCGATGATCACACTGCTCACGGCCGTCCGTCCCAATACCCAGGCGAGCGCCACGCGAGCCGGGGTCGCGTCATGTCGATCGGCAACTTCCTTCAAGACGTCTACGACGCGGTAGCCTATCTCCCTGTCGAAGGGCACGAAATTGCCCGCTTCGGCGAAACGTGTGCCGCCAGGAGCAGGGTTAGCGCGAGTGTATTTGCCAGAGAGAAATCCGCCCGCCAGCGGGCTCCATACGAGGATGCCGATGTTGTGATACTCGGCGAACGATTGGAATTCGTATTCGAGACCCCGGCCGACGAGGCTGTAGTACATTTGCGCGGTTACATACTTCTCCAACCCCAGCTGATCCTGCAGCATGACCGCGGTGGCTGCCTGCCATGACAAAAAGTTGGACAGCCCGATGTAGCGGACCTTACCCTGGCGCACAAGATCGTCGAGCGTGCGAAGAGTTTCCTCGAGCGGCGTGTTGCTGTCCCATCCGTGGATCTGGTAGAGGTCGATGTAGTCGGTCTGCAGCCGGCGGAGGCTAGCCTCCACTTCGCGCATGATGTTCACGCGAGTCGCTCCGCTCCGGTTGAAATTCCCGCTCATCGGCAGTCGGACTTTTGTGGCAAGGACAATCTCGCTCCTCACGCCCTTCAAAGCGTTTCCCACCAAAGTTTCGCTCTCCCCGAGGCTGTACACGTCGGCTGTATCGATGAAGTTGATTCCCCCGTCTAGGGCTAGCTTCACCATGCGCGTTGTGTCCTCCTGACCGAGGTTGCCCATGTTCATCTTGCCCCCGAACTGCATCGTCCCAAGTGCCACACTGCTGACGATGAGTCCGGTATTCCCTAGTTTTCTGTACCTCATCTTTCGCACTCCTCCCTTGAAAACTAAGAACACGCTGGCGATGTTCACCACTTTCACAAGTTGAAACTGAGTCCGGGTCTTGGAATTCGCGACCGCGCAACTTCAGATCAGCCATTCAAATCGATTTTACGTTCAGATGAGCATTTTGATCTGCACCTGCGTGAGTCATCCATATTCACTGCGTTGGAAGACTGTTGCTCCAGACCGAGTCCATATTTTAACAGTGAGTCCCCATCTCGACACCCCAACGCCAGCAGTAGATCGACCTATCCCGCTAATCCAGTGATAAAGGGCCTCGTCGACGAATCCCTATGCGATCTGACCTCCCATTGAATTCGATCCCGACGGGAACGGATTCCCTCTGTGAGAATAAGGTACCGCAATAGCGTCAGGAAATCAGAGTCGCTCTTTCAAGGGCGAATACGGCAAACGCAAACACGGCAGGGTGACCGCGCCCGTGCTTATCGGCCCAGCGCTCCCGCACATTCCGTCTGACTGAGGTAATGTCGCAACCCGCCGCAAATTCCGGAAACTGTGCTTCTCGTCACGATCTGAGGATTCCAATTCGCAGTGGCGTCGATTCCGGCCACCTCCGCCGTGCGACAGCCAGGCAGCATCAGCAGACCAGATTCGATATATTGCCTCATCCCGCGTTCATTGTGGCATTCTGCTCCGCAGCTTGGTGCAGTTTTGTCACAATCTCATCCAGCAAGAACAAATCGGTGAGCAATGCACGGAGATGGATGGACGCGTTTAGGTTGTCGATCAACTGAGAGCTGATAGCGGGCTGGGCCAGAACCAATTCGATGGCGGCGAGAGAATCACGAGCATCGCGATCAAGGACCGCGAAGAAAGCAGAATATTTGTCTGCCGGTAAAATGCCTTTTTCCTGAATCGCCATTGCACAAGTCTGCGACAGCCCGCTCAAGGCGGTCACAGCTTGTTGCAGGAAGTCACGCACTTGCCTCCCGGACGCGCTGTCTTGATCACTAGGCAGGCCCTGCGCCGCATAGGCCAGCAGGAACTCGTAACACTCCTCCATGGCCTCACAACGGTTCGAGATCTCAGCCAGCATTTGGCAGCCTTTATCCTTCCAACTTGCGGGATGCCGATGGCGAAGAAGCGGCTTCGACGACCCAGCGTTCGGGATCATGCTCTTGCAGAACAAAGTCGCGATCCATCCAGCCGAAGATCATCGATTTGGTGATCGGGAGTTTTTCTGGCCGCAGTCCCATATAAACGTGCATCATGACGAGCGCAATGAGTCCGACGCCCGCCAGGCCGTGCAGGACATACATCAGTCCCCAGGTCATATCCCCGAAGAGATACGGATTGCGTGGAAAGAAGACGGTGCGAACGCGAAACATCATGAAGACGCCCGTACAGATTACCGCCAGCCCACACAAGACGATGACGCCGTGATAGAGCTTATTCTCGAGAGGATATTTGGCAAACTTTCGCGGCGGCGGCGCTGGCTTACCGAAGAAGCGGCGAACTCTTTTTCCCGCATCTTCAACATCCATCCGGTCAGGCCAGATCGACCAAAAATCGAGCCAGAATGATGCATGGACAATGTGAAAAAGAATGGAGACAGTCAGCACCACCCCCGCGATCCAGTGATACGTTATCCAGTTGAACTGGACACCCACCTTGGGAAGGAAAGCGGTGAACAGGAGCGTGAGCATGGAGGCGGCCATGATCCAGTGAAACAGCCGGGCTGCCAGCGAATGGCGTGGAACACGCCCAGGTATTCTGGCATTCAGCTTGGGGGAAGGATCGGGCGCAAACTGTTTTGGCCTGGCGAAATACATCACGTAGATGGCATGCACGATCAGGAATAGCAATCCGGCGATCACCGCAACCCAGATCAGAAACCATGCGATATGGATAGGAACGCGCTGTCCCCAGGGATTGGTCGCCCACTCTAGGAAGTCCACGTTGCCTCCTCGACCCCGCCGATGGCGCGCTTTACCAGATTTCTCATGAGAGGAATTTTGTAGGCGTTAAATTGCAATGGTACCGCTCCTTGCACGGCCAGTTTTCCCGCCATCATTCCGGTGGCCGCATTACGCGGCTTGCCCCGCACCGCGTCTTCGACAGCCTTAAGCCGCAGCGGCCGCGCGGCGGCGCCATTCACCGCAATCCGAATGCGATCGATGTTCTCGCCTGAACTCACCATGGCCGAGGCCACGTTCATGAGCGGAAAATCCCAGACATTCCTGTCTCGCACTTTTTCAAAATAAAATTGCGTGCCCGCCCAGGTGGAAGGAATGCGAATGGCAGTGAGCAGATCCCCGGGCTGCAAGATGTGCAAGCGCGTAATGTCAATGTCGGGGCCAACAAAGTAATCTTCCGCATCGACCACGCTCTCGCCTTTCGCCGTGCGCACCAAGAACTTGGCATCCAGCGCGATCAGGGCTGGAGCCGAATCGGAGGGATTCACGGCAACACAGCGTTCGGCCTGCAGGATCGCGTGTTCACGATTGCGTCCCTCCGGAGTGTCGGCGTAACAAATGTTCCCGCCGGCGCGGTAGCACGGCCAGCCTGCGCGGTAATACCAGCAGCGCGTATCTTGCGAAACGTTGCCGCCGATGGTCGCCTGATTGCGAATTTGCGGCGACGCCACAACTTCCGCAGCCTGGGTCAGCAAATTGTATTTTTCTTTAATGACCGGATGATTCACCACTTCAGTCAGCGTGGTCATCGCACCGATCTCGATGCCGTCACTCACCACGCGGATGCCGCGCAGCTCTTCAATTCCGCTCAGATCGACAACCGTTTTAGGTTTGCGAATTCGATCTTTGAACCAGTCGAAACTGTCGAGCCCGCCGGCCAGCACCCAGGCATCGGGGCCGTGCTGAGCTAGAAGCTGCTGCGCGTCAGCAACCGAACTCGGCTGATACAGTTCGAAAGCGGCCATTACGTCTCGTATGACAGCCATAACTCTCCTCGAGTCTTACTCAACAATTCACGCTCGAAATCAAATGTGCGCCATCAGCGGATTTTGCATCGGCCGGCCCGCTTCGAGCGAGGTCAGAATCGTGTCCGCGTTTACCGGAGCGCGCTGAAAAATCTCATCACCCAGCGCATCCGAGATCGCATTCAAAATCGCGCCACAGCCGCCGGCCACTGGCGGTTCGCCCACGCCGCGCGCACCAACCGGAGTTTCAGGATCAGGAATATCCAGCGCGGTCCATTGCATGTTAACGGGGACATCCAGAATCGTCGGCGGTTTGCTCTGGTAAAAGCGCCTGGAAACCATCTGGCCGTAGTGCGGATCGAAGACCCATTTCTGGCCGATCGCATGTCCGATCCCGAGCGTTGAGCGGCCGAGCATTTGTCCGCCCAGCGCGCGCGGGTGGATCACCGTTCCCACATCGCCTGATGCGAGAAAGTCAACAATGTAGTACTTCCCCGTTTCGACGTCGACTTCGACTTCAGCAAAGCTGGCGACATAAGAGAATGTGGAACCGTCGCGGGGATAATTATCTTTGGCTGCGGCGATCAATCCCTGCCCAGCCAATGCCGCGACCGAGGCCTTGGTCAATTTGTGAACATCGGCGGGGACTTCGTGGCCGTCGTAGACGCCGCCAAGTTGGATGGCGTATTTCGCTGCCTGCGCCAGAGTCATGCCCGGGCCTCCGCCTTTGCGGAAGACGCGCTCGTTCGCAACCTCATACTGCTCCGGCTTGCCGCCGAGTTTTTTGGCGGCGATTTCCTGGAGTTTCTTCGTCGCATCCATGGCTGCCGCATGTGCCGCGCGCGTCATTGCGTGAGTGGTCTGGCTGCCGCCGGAGACACAAGTGAAAGGAAGATTCTTGGTCGTGTTACCCCACACCACATCGCACTTTTCCCACGGCACGCCAAGAACCTCAGCCCCGGCGCGGTGAACGTCGATCACCGATTCCGTGCCCAGGTTGCCGATTCCCGATTGAAAGGTGATCCGGCCGTCGGGTCGAATCACGAGAAGCCCATCGAATCCAATGGTGCCACCGACATAACAGCTCAGCGAAACGCCGACGCCGCGAACCTTCGTTCCCATTCGTTTCGGAGTCCGAGCGATGCGCTCTTTCCAGCGGAATTGCTCCGCTCCACTGTCGAGCGCTTCTTTGAGAAACGCGCTGGTCGCATGCTGCCTTTTTCCCTCCGCTGCTGGACCAAACTCGGCTTTGCCCTCCGGGCAGTTAATCCGGCGAATGGCGACCTGATCGACTCCCAACTTGCGCGCGGCTTTGGCGATGATGGGCTCGATAATAACGATCCCTTGCAGGCCGCCAGGGGAACTTTGCGCGCTGCGCGGCGGCGTATTCGTCATCACCGTCAAGCCGCGCCAGCGCATGGATTGCGGCTGATACAAAAGAGAAACGATACGGCCCGAAGAAGGCGCATCGCCCACAGCCTCATAGGGACCGTTGTCACATATCACAAACATGTCGAGAGCCGTGATTCGACCCTCTTTCGAAAAGCCGACTTTCATTCTTCCTTGAAACCCGGGGCGTGCGCGGCCGATGAAAGTTTCCTCCTCGCGGCTGATGCGCATCATCACTGGAGCATTGGTTTTCTTCGCCAGCAGGGCCGCGATGATCATCGAAACCCCCCCGGTGATCTTGCTGCCGAATCCGCCGCCGGTGTATTCGCTGATGAAGACGATGTTGTCGGGATTGATATTCAGCCAGCGCGCGATTGCCGGCAGAGTCTGCGCCGTGCTTTGCGTTCCGGTGTGAATATAGACTTTGCCATTCTGCCAGTAGGCCAGCGCACTGCGGGTTTCCAGCGTCTGATGGCTGGTATCAGGCGTTTGAAATGTTTCGTCCAAAACCAGCGCGGCATTTTTGACGCCGGAATCGATATCGCCGTAGGACCATTCCTCGGGGACGTTTCCCATGGGCAAGCGGCCATATTTTTCTTCGGAGAAGTCGGCGTCAGTCCACTTGAGTTCGGTGACCTCGGGCGGTTTCCCGGATTTCCGCACCCAGATGTTGCCATCGGTTCGAGGATTAGGACTGCCCGGGCGCAACGTTTCCAGCGGATCGATCACGAAGGGAAGCTGTTCAAAGTCGATTTCAATTTTCTCGATAGCCTCGGCGGCAGTAAGTTCGTCAACTGCGGCGACGGCGAGAATCGGTTCTCCCTGATATACCGGCTCATTTGTGAGCCCGCGTTCGCCCCACTTGCTGGCTTTGATTACCGTGCCGTTGTCGGTGAGCGTATCGGCTGGGGCGGGAAGATCATTTGCAGTGAGAATGCCTTTTACGCCGGGCATGGCCAGCGCAGCCTCGGCGTGAATGCGCTTCACTCGCGCGTGAGGCATGGGGCTCAGCAGCAGCTTGCAAAACAACATACCGTCGGCGCGAAAATCCTCGGCGTACTTGGCCTGTCCGGTCACCTTGGCATAGAGATCCGGCGTCGGATAATTCTTGCCGATCAGCTTGTAGCCGGCTCCGTATTGGCGCTCGGCAGGTTTCGCAGTCGCAGCCGCCTTGCTCTTATCCACTTTGTTATCCAAGCTGAGACCTCCGCAGATTCTCGGCGCCGCGCATCATTGCGGTGAGAATCTTGTCATAGTCCTGACAACGGCACAGGCATCCGGAGATGCCTTGAGCTAATTCCTGCCGCGTAGGATCAGGATTGGTCTTTAAATATCCGACTGTGGCCATGATGAAGCCGGACATGCAGAAAGCGCATTGAAACCCTTGCTCGTCGATGACGCCCTGCTGCACGGGGTGCAAAGTTCCGTCGGAAGAAGCAAGGCCTTCAATGGTAAGAATTTTTCGTGCACGAACCGTGTGGGTGAGCACGGAACAGGAATAGTGCGGGATTTTGTCAAGAAGGACAGTGCATGAGCCGCATTCGGCCCGGTCGCATCCAAGCTTGGCGCCAGTGAGGCCGAGTTTATAACGCAGGGTCGATGCCAACGTCTCGTTTTTTACCACGTCGACGCGACGCAACTGGCCATTGACATTGAGAGTTATCAACCGCTCGCCCACGCTGGCATTTACCTGCTGGCCGTGCACAGCGGAGGCGCGAAATAGAAAGCTGGCGGAGGAAACGGCCACGCCGCTGGTGATCACGCCTTTTATAAAAGTCCGCCTTGAAAGCGCTTTGGGAACGCCTTCGATGACCTGGGATCTTTCGTTCTCCGTCATTACTGGGTCACCTCATCTCTCGTGCGGCGCCTGTCAAGAGTTTGGCGCGAAGGAATGCAAATTGAGATCGTATAGTTATGAGGTTGGATTGTAGGAAATAATTCCTGGATTCGGAAATTATCGAGGCGGAAAAATCGTTCACGCAGCGCGATAGTGCGGTTTTTTGCCCCTTGGGAATGTGCAGGAGGCCTCGGAAACCAACGAAGCATGGCTTTCTCCGTCTTCGGTCAAGCCTTTTACGGAATCATACTCCTCCGACGGATATCAGGTCCTAGCTCAAGGCCGGTCTCATCGTTTAACGACTGCCTCCTCTGGCAATTCGTCCCGCACCGACTTCAATCGGCTCAGGGCGGCAACTGGCCGCGCGAACGGCATGGGGCTATCCTTGCTGTAAGCGCGCAACAAATGATAAGTGATCAGTAATTGCGTGAGTGCTAGCGGATCGCTGTGCCGCACTTCGCTGCCGTCGTTGTAATCGCCGAACTGATCGGCACGCAACGGCCGCAGATCAGGAAGATGCTTCCAGATTGTTTGCTCCAATTGCGCGGCCTGTTCGCGGCTCACGTTGCCATCCACTTCAAGAAACTCGACCGGCCGGCCACAGTCACGCCCCAGTTCAAGGCGAATGCCCGCAGGCTGGCCGTTCTTACTGATTCACCAGATAGGTGAGGTCGGGATGAGGAATGCTCGGGCGCAAGACGAGATGAACATTCAAATGCCCGTCCGCCTGATCCGATCCAATGCCGCTTTCGGGATGGAAGCGCACAACAATATCGGCGAATTCCCGCTGCGGGCGGATGAAGTCCCGCGAATCCGGCTCGCGCCTCTCCAAGCTCCTCCAGCACTTGCTCCGGCACATAGCCACGTTTGGCGGTGTCCCGCTTGATCTTCCAGAGGCGCCGCATGTCTTCCGGAGGATCGAGAAAAACTTTTACGTCATAGAATTGGCGCATCGCGGGCGTATGAAATCCCAGCAATCCCTCGACAATCACAAACTCGCGTGGCTCCACGTACTCGGGCCGCACCAGTGAGCCGGTGCTGTGGTCATAGACCGGCTTGAGCATGGCTTGCCCATAGTGGGCGCGCTCCAGATGCAACTCCAGAATGTCAAGAAAGTTGCAGTCGGGATGCAGAGGGGTGATGTTCAGGCGTGCTCGTTCGGCGCGATCGTATTTGTGATAGTCATCGGCGCATACGTGGGTCACACGCTCCGGACCAAGCAGCCGGGTCAATCCTCGGGTGAGGGTCGTTTTACCGGCGGCGCTGTCGCCCACGATGCCCAGCAAGATTGGTCTGTCCTTTCATCCTTCCTCCTTGCCCCGCGCGTGTTGTGCAGCGATTGCGCGTCGCCGTCTCGCGCTTCTTCGTCCAGCCCGCCTTGAAAGACCCGGCTTTGACGCACGTCCAGACGCGGCAATGCGAATGAGTTGCTCTTTGCCGATGCTTCCGCCTTCTCGACCAGCCGGCTGGCTTGACGCAGTCTTATCCGGTCGATGGCGTTGCGCACGCTGCGGGCGTTGGCGAATTGGGGCTGCTGGATCCGCAGCCCGAGATATTCGATAAACGCCTGTCGCGACTCGTCGTCAAAACTGTAATTCTGCTGCGCGCAGCATCAGTTCGGCGATCGTCGTCAGCTCCTCCAGCGTGTAATTGGGAAAGCTGATGTGGTGCGCGACCCGAGAGCGAAATCCGGGATTGTACTGAAAGAAAGTTGCCATCCGGTCTTGATAGCCGGCAAGAATCACAACCAAATCTTCGCGCTGATTTTCCATCGCCTGCAGCAACATCTCAACTGCTTCCTGACCATAGTCGCGTTCATTTTCGGGCCGATAGAGGTAATATGCTTCGTCGATAAACAGCACGCCTCCCATTGCCTTTTTCAAAATCTCTTTTGTCTTAGGCGCAGTGTGGCCAACATATTGGCCCACCAGGTCATCACGAGTCGCAACCACCAGATGACCTCGGCGCAGGTAGCCGAGATGATGCAGTATCTTCGCCATGCGCATCGCGACGGTAGTTTTTCCAGTACCGGGATGTCCGGTGAAAGACATGTGCAAAGTAGGGCGCTCGGTCGAGAGCCCAAGCTTTTCGCGCAATCGAGAAACCAGCAAAAGCGCTGCCACGCGCCGGATATACGCTTTCACCGGCTTAAGACCAACCAGTTCACGATCAAGTTCATCCAGCATTTCATCCAGGTTGGAATCCCGATGCGCTGCGCCGATGTCTACCGAGGTTCTCCCCGGCTCACGAGGAGTCGCCGCATCCACCACGGAATCTGTGTCCAGTTCTTGCATGAGAATCCGCAGGCGTTAGTTCGCCGATTGGCTCCTTGATCGAATGGTGTACTGAATGCGGCGGTCCTGCGTCTCAGTGCGCTCCAGAGAAAATCCAGGCTCATTTTCGGGCCGTTGCACAATAAAGCTCAACATCGTGGTTTGCTTGCCCTTGGTGCGGTCATAGCCGTTGAGCTTGATGTAGTGATCCGGGAAAGCCTTTCGGCATTCGTCGATTTGCTCCATCGCTTCGTTCAGTTCGTGCAAGTCAAACATCGGAAGCCCCCACATTTCCCAGTAGGAGTTCCGCGGGTGAGGATCGTCGGTGTGCTCAATCGAGAACGCCCAGCCATTCTTGAAGCAGTAGCGCACCTGCGCTTCGATCTGCTCTTCCGTGAAGTCGGGCAAATAAGAAAACGTTCCTTGTGTGATTCGCATGATTTCTTCTCCATTCAAAATACAGCTCACGCCACTGTGACCGTGCCCACCGCGTCGGGCACATCCGTTGACTCAAAGTCGAAACTGACGTCCTTCCAGATATCCAGAGCCTTGCGCAGTTCCGGAGACCAGCGGGCGGCCTTGTTCAGAATCTCCGGCCCCTCGTTCAGGAAATCGCGGCCTTCGTTCCGCGCCTGGACGATCACTTCGGTGGCCACGCGATTCGCCGTGGCGCCTTGAGCGATTCCATCGGGATGGCCGATCGTCCCGCCACCGAATTGCAGCACCACATCTTCGCCCAGCAAGTGCAGCAACTGATGCATTTGTCCCGCGTGGATGCCGCCGGAAGCAACCGGCATCACCGCCGGCAGCGACGCCCAGTCTTGCTCGAAATAAAGTCCCTGCGACGGATCGGCATCGATTTTGTCGCAACGCAAGGTAGTGTAGTAGCCGCGAATTGCGTTGGGATCGCCTTCCAGCTTTCCGACCACGGTGCCGGCATGAATATGGTCAACCCCTGCCAGGCGCATCCACTTGGCGATCACGCGGAAATTCACGCCGTGCGTCTTCTGCCGCGTATAAGTTCCGTGACCCGCTCGGTGCAAGTGCAGAATCACACTATTGCGGCGCGCCCACTTCGCCATCGACTGAATCGCGGTATAACCGACCGTCAGGTCGATCATCACAATCACCGTCCCGAGATCTTTGGCGAAATCGGCGCGTTCGTACATTTCCTCCATAGTTCCGGCGGTCACGTTCATGTAATGTCCCTTGATCTCGCCGGCCGCGGCCGTAGCGCGGTTCACCGCCTCCATGCAAAACAGAAAACGGTCGCGCCATCGCATGAACGGCTGGCTGTTGATGTTCTCATCGTCTTTCGTGAAATCGAGCCCACCGCGAAGCGCTTCATAGACCACGCGCCCGTAATTGCGGGCGGAAAGGCCGAGCTTCGGTTTCACCGTGGCGCCCAGCAAGGGACGTCCAAATTTATTCAGGTACTCGCGCTCCATCACGATACCGTGCGCCGGGCCCTGAAACGTCTTCGCATAGTGCGGGGGAATTCGCATGTCTTCCAGGCGAAGAGACTTGAGCGCTTTGAAGCCGAAGACATTGCCGATAATCGAAGAGGTAAGATTGGCAATCGAGCCCTCTTCGAAAAGATCGATATCATAAGCGATGTAGGCGATGTATTGATCCGTGCCGGGCACGGGATCGACCCGGTAACACTTCGCCTGATAATTCTCGTAGGGCGTCAGGCGATCGGTCCAGACCACGGTCCAGGTTGCGGTAGAAGATTCGCCGGCCACGGCTGCTGAGGCTTCGATGGGATCTACGCCCGCTTGCGGCACCAGGCGGAACGCGCACAGAATGTCGGTAGCCTTCGGCTCGTAATCGGCGTCGTAGTAGCCCATTTCCGCGTAAGGCGTGATGCCTGCGGCCCATCGACTCTTCTTTTTGCCCGAATTATTGTTGCCAACCATTTCTGTCTCCCTGATAAAAATCGCGAAACTTTTCCGCGCGGTTCGGCGCAGCGTCATGCACAAGAACTCGCCGACGTACGTCGTCGCGGAGTCGACGGCTCTGATGACGAATATTGTTTGTACGACCGCGGGGATTGCGAAGTTCAGATCCCAGTTCAGCCGGGCTGGTTGACCCAGCTTCCCCTTGCCTTTCGCTCTTGCGACTAGTTTCGACTCTCCGGTGGGTTGCCAACCGGCGTCACCGCGTACGATCAGTTATTAGGCAATTCCCATTCCAAACTTGTTTACATCAGTGGGATCGGCACGCAGACGCGATTAAGTGGTTAGGTTTCAATCGCTTGCGATTTGTGACTGAGAAACGGAACGAGCGAGTGCGGATTCTCGGTTCGCTGAGGATCGCTGAAGTCCGTGACATCGATGTCACACTTGCGCTAAACTGGGAAACGCTCTAAGCCGCTGGTTCAACGCCTGTTAATTGCATCCTCGGTAGTGAGACATTTGCATCTCATATAATGGGTCATGTATGTCTCACTTGCGAACATGCGAAGGAGGACGCGACATCTTGTGCTTTGCCAGTAGGCGATGAAAAGTGCGGCGCGGTATTTTCGCCAGCGCCGCCGCCTGGGAAATATTCCCTTCCGCCTTAAGCAAATAGCTAGACAAGCTTCTCGCTCAAACTTCTCGATTGCATGCGCCTTGCTCGGCATGAAGCCTATCTGCGACTTGAACGCCACAACTTCCTGCACGTGAAGAGGAAGATGCTCGGCCTCTACTACCGAGGACGACGTCAACACAACCGCCCGTTCGATAATGTTTTCCAGTTCGCGAAGATTGCCCGGCCAGGAATAATTCTTCAGTAGCGCGAGCGCTTGCGGAGCGATGCTTTCGACTTTCTTGTTGACCTTGGCGCGGGCCCGCAGCAGGAAATATTCCGCCAGAAAAGAAATATCTTCAATCCGTTCGCGCAGTGGCGGCAGAGTGATGGAAAAAGTATTGATGCGGTAAAAAAGATCTTCCCGGAACGAGCCTTCGCGAATCGCAGTTTCCAGATTCCGATTGGTGGCGGCGACAATTCTCACCGAAACTTTTCGCGTCCGCATATCGCCAACGGCGCGAATCTCTCCCGTTTGCAGCGTGCGCAAAAACTTGGCCTGGATCTCCAGCGACATGTCGCCGATTTCGTCGAGGAACATGGTGCCGCCCTCGGCCTTTTCGAACAATCCTTTACTGTCGTTATAAGCGCCGGTAAAAGCGCCGCGCTTGTAACCGAAGAGTTCGCTTTCCAGCAGCGCAGGAGACAATGCCGTGCAGTTCAGCGTGACCAGCGGATGTTGGCCGCGCGTGCTGTTGCGGTGAATGGCGCGCGCCACAAGTTCTTTCCCGGTACCGCTCTCGCCGCGGATCAAAACGGTTGTGGGGGTGGGCGCAACCTTGGAAATCAACCCCGAGATTTCCTTCATCTTCAGGTTGTTGCCGATGATAAACTCGCCTTCGGCGCGCGCTTCCAGTTCGCGCAGCGCAAGCTGGTATTGATCCTGGAGAGAGCCGGTCTGTTCCTGACCGGCAAATTCCGAGATGAACCGCGCGGTCTTGCCGCCCACCACTTCCGTTCCCTGGGGCCGCAACCGGTAAATTTCGTGACCCACGTCAGGATCGCCGGTCACATCAATGATGACGTCCGCGATGTCGGCTTTCAGAAACTTTCTGTAATTGGAAGCAACCGGAATGCCGAATTCGCGGGCGAGGACGATGCCGGGCGCTCCTTCATCCTTGTCGGCCACACCGACGATCTCGACCCTCGGGTCCCCGTGGAATAACTCTACCAGCGCCCTTCCTCCACGGCCCGCTCCGATGAGAATGATTCGCGTCATGGAAGATTTGAGGTAAAAGCGTTGGCCAGGTGCAGAGCCCGCAGAATCCCGGCGCGTTTCTTCAGGAATCTGTGAGCGTCCCCGGCGCGTATTCTAACGCATCTTCAGGGCTGGATCGGTCTGGGAAACTGCTGTAAGGAAAGATCGCGCAGCAAAGAGAATTTTCTATTGCAGGCGCACTGCCAATAAACCAGCGGGTTAAACTCTGGCCCTCTAGTCTCCCTTTCCCGAGAGCGGCACGTTCTGCGTGCCGATCTGGGCGTTATCCGTGACCGTCAAGTCGGCTTGGGCAGTGCCAGTCTTGCTCGGCGTGAACGTGACCGCGATGGTGCAGCTTGCGTTCGGCGCCAGCGAGGCCGGGCAAGCGTTGGTCTCTTTAAAGTTGCTCGCGTTCGCACCCGTCACCTTGATGCTCTTGATGTCCAACGCCGTGGTGCCAACGTTGGTGAGGATCACGTCTCCCACGCAGAAGCGGCCCACTTTGGTTGTGGGCAAATTAAGGATGGGGGGCTTGAAGTTGGGTACAGGATTAATCACCGTCGCCGAGAGATCCACGTGTTGTGGACTTCCGGCAGCGTTGTCGGTGATGTTGAGCGTGGCCGAGGGCGTGCCGATGTTGCCGGCGAAGAAGAACATGCCGATGATGCAGCTCTTACCCGGCGTCAATACCTTCGGACATCCGCTGACAAAGGTGTAATCGCCCTTATTGGTGTCGCTGCCCAGCGTCAGCGATATGTTGGTGATGTCGAGGTTCGCTGTGCCGGTGTTCTTGATTGTCACATTCTGTTCTCTGATGTTGAACAGATAAACGGTCTCGAAGTTAATGCTGGTGGGAGTGATGCTGATCTCGGCTTGAGCGTTGACGACTTGGCCGCCGCTCAAGGTTCCCGTACTTCCTTTGTGGTTGGTGTCGCCGGAGTAGGTTGCCGTAATCGTGTCAGTTCCCTGGGGCAGAGTGGTGGTCACGCACTGCGCCGTTCCAGGATCGCCCGACACCGTGCTGGGGCTGCATCCCGTGTTGGCGCTCCAGGTCACCGTGCCGCCGAAGCCCGTTGCGGGAACCGGATGCAAGGACGAGGACTGCTTTAAGCCTTTCTTACTCAGCCTGCTAAGCAGTGTTGCATTGCGCTGAACAATCATCCCATACTGCCCGTCGATGGTGGCCGTAAACGTAACCTGCTGCCCGACCAGCGAGGGATTCAAACTGGAGCTAACCGATGTGGAGGAAGTTGCCTGAGTGATGCTGAAGTTGTTGGTCTGCGTGCTGCTGGAGCCGCTGTAGTTACTGTCGCCCGAGAATGACGCGGTCTCGGTGTAGGTGCCGACCGTATCGGAGGCCGTGGGCGTGTAGGTGGCCATGCAGGTCATGGCGTCCCCGCTGGGCGTGCCGCAACTCGTCGCACTATAGCCGCTGGGTCCATTGCCGCCGATAGTTACATCGCTAGCCGTAGGCGCAGGACCGCTGCCCGTCCATGAGAGCACGGCCGTGATCGTGACCCCAGAATCCAGACCATAGACTTCCGACGACGGATTCACGTTGGTCACTGCGATAGACGTGCCCGTGATGACCGGATTGACGACTTGGCCGCCGCTCAACGTCCCCGAGCTTCCGCTGTGGTTGGTGTCGCCGGAGTAGGTTGCCGTAATCGTGTCGGTGCCCTGGGGCAGAGTGGTGGTCACGCACTGCGCCGTTCCAGGATCGCCCGACACCGTGCTGGGGCTGCATCCCGTGTTGGCGCTCCAGGTCACCGTGCCGCCGAAGCCCGTTGCGGGAACCGGATGCAAGGACGACGATAGTTTCCGGGTCAAGGCTTTTTTGCTCACGCCGCCAATCGCTGCTCCGCTGCGCTTCACCACCAGCCCGTACTGGCCGTTGATAGTAGCCGTAAAAGTGACCTGTTGGCCGACCAGCGAGGGATTCAAGCTGGAACTAACGGATGTAGATGAGGTCGCTTGCGTGATGCTGAAGTTGTTGGTCTGCGTGCTGCTCGAGCCGCTGTAGTTGCTGTCGCCGGAGAAGTTACGCGGTCTCGGTGTAGGTGCCGACCGTATCGGAGGCCGTGGGCGTGTAGGTGGCCATGCAGGTCATGGCGTCCCCGCTGGGCGTGCCGCAACTCGTCGCACTATAGCCGCTGGGTCCATTGCCGCCGATAGTTACATCGCTAGCCGTAGGCGCAGGACCGCTGCCCGTCCATGAGAGCACGGCCGTGATCGTGACCCCAGAATCCAGACCATAGACTTCCGACGACGGATTACGTTGGTTACGGCGATCGAGGTTCCTGTGACGGCCGGAGAAATGTTCACGCACCATCCGCCGCCGATGCTGGCCGCGCCGTTGCCCCATGACCATGGCATACAACGCCCATGTTCCGTTGGCGCGGTGTTTTGGAAGGTTGAGGTCAGCGTGGCCGTGCCGTCTGTGGCGGCATAATTTCCCGCATTGCAGTGGGCGCTGGGGCGGGGAAGACCAGGCTGGTGCTGCCGGTGATCGAAGTCGGCTTGTAGTGCCGCTGACCAGAGGAGAGCCGCCGGGTATCAGGCTGCAAGCCGAGTCATCGAGCGTGATGATTTACGCCGCTGATCGGGGAGCCGTCTCCGACGCTGGCGAAGGGTATGATCTTCGCTCCGGTCGGGCCCACCAGTAGCAAGTCCGTCTGCGTGATGTTGCTGGAGCTGATGTTGTTCAGATTGACGGTTACGGCCCCGACGTTGCCGCTTAGCCCCGTCACGAAAATGTTGGACGGATAGGGCGTGGCTGCGCCGGCCGTGCTGGGCATCGTGATCGCGCCCTGGTTGCAGAACTGGTTCCCGGTCACCACGGTGTGATTGTTCACGGTCTGCGTGATGAAGCCGCTGCTGCCCTGGAAGTTGACCGTGCCGTTGTAAGCGGCGCTGATGTTTCGCGCCCCTCGGTGGTGAACGAGGTGGTGCAGGCTGGCTTGTCCGTTGCTTACCGGCACGGTGTTGCCGCCGCTGCACGTGAAGTCGTTTGCGGGGTCCGAGAACGTGACCGTGCCTTCGTTCACCGTGGTGTTGGAAGTGACAGTTGCGGTGAACGTGACTGAGTTGCCGGGAGGGGGGTAAACGACGGATTGTTATTCGAACTCAACGTGGTGGTGGTTGAGCGGCCGACGATGATGGGCACGAAGTTCCCGGTCACGCGTCGCCGCCGCGCTCGGCATGGCGAAGTTGGTGCTGGCGGAGGTGGTCGAGCCAAACGTGCCGCCGGTGCGAAGTCCAGTTGTTGAAGGCGAAGCCGGCGTTGGCGGTTGCCGTTACAGGAATCGTTGCGCCCGAGGCAAAGTATTGCCGCCGAGGTGCGGCGTGACCGTGCCGTCGGCGGACGGCGAAGCCTGGTGGTCAACTGATATTGCGTAGTGAAGTGGCGGTGTAGGTGGTAGACGAACTGGGCGCGGTGACTGAATGCGATATGGCGCCGCCATCCGACCAAGTACTCGAAGACCTGTTCCGTTCCCGCGGGGGCCGGCCTGCGGCGAGTGGTCGCGATGGTATGCGAGGATCCCACGACCCAGTTGTAGGTCTGCGGCGCTGTGGCGGTACGCCGTCCACGGTGATCGACAGATTCGCCGGGCTGGTCGTGACGGTGACGGAAACGAGAATGTCAATCGGCGTGCTGACCTGCTGATTGTCGACCGTGCTGTGCCGGTGCCCGTGCCGGAGGTTGACTCCGCGGTATAGGTGGAAGTCGCCTGGCCGCTGGTGAGCGTGGTGCTGCTGGGATTCACGCTGCTATCCAGCGTGCCGCCGAACGTGACGGGAGTGCCGTTGGGAACGCTGAATCCGCCGGTGCCGCGGCGAGTTGTGCGTAAGGTCCGCGGTCAGCGTGGAGGTGGCGCTGGTGTTGATCTGCGTCGGTTGGCGCTGACGCTCAGCACCAGCCAAGGATTGAAAGTACCCGAGCCGCCATCTGCCGGATCGAAGAAGACCGTGTCGCAGCCGCTGGCTCCGGGACCGCCGTTGCAGCCCCACCAGTTGTTGGTAAGGGTGGCGTCCAGGCCAAACCCGTAGTAGCCGCTGGCGACAGCGGAAGACGCGCTAACGCTATTACCGACGATACGGGAGTTACTCACTGAGAATGTGTCAGCACCGCCTCCGCCGGCATCGATGCCACCCCCGGTTGCCGCGCCGGTTGAAGCAGTAGAAGAGGCGGTGTTTCCAGTGAAGGTCGGAGCCCGTGACCGAGCCGTTAAAGCCGGCGGCTCCTTCGAAAAAGAGGCCACCGCCGTTTGCGTTTCCGTCATTGCCACTGCTGGCGGAATTGCCGCTAAAAATCGAATTGGTAATGGTCACCGAGCCCGACACCTCGCTCCCGTTAATGACGTCCTCTACCTGGACGGCCCCTCCTTGGGCGCCCCCGGTGCCCGAGGCGGTGTTACTGGAGAAGGTGGAACCTGTAATGGACAACAAGGACCCTGTATAAACAACGGCACCGCCCAACGTGCCCGCGGCGCTCTGCGTGGTGTTGTGGTTGAAAGTGACGTTGGTTATGGTGAGTGTGTCACCGGTCGCCCCCCCGGCGAGAATTGCGCCGCCGCCATTGTCGAGGCAGTCAAGGCCGGAGTCGGTGCAGTTGCCATATTGCAGGCTGAGGTTTTCGACGGCGAGAGGCATGTTGCCATTCAGTTCTTGATCGGCTTCGATGATGCGGCTGCCGGAGACGGTCTGCTGGATGATGGTGCTGCCGGCTCCAGCGCCGGAAATCGTGATGTTATTGCCGGACTGAATGCCGACCTGAAGTTCCGGCGAGGAAGAAGCCGAACCGTTGCCGCCGAAGGTGCTGATGGCAAGGTCGTAAGTGCCGGCGGGCACGTTGATGATGACGGTGGAGGCACCATTGTTATTCGCGATACAAACCGCTTCGCGCAGGCTCAACGTGGCGGGCGGAGTTGTGACGGTGCTGTTCGTGGCACAGGCATTCACGGTGTCGATGTCCGCGGTGGTGTTGACGTTGAACGTAAACGAGCCGGGCACTGCGACCAGCATCGGTGCGCGGACTGGCGCCGAAGTCAGAACGACGATATCGCGGGAGGCATCGATCTTCTGCGGCAAGGCCAGAGCGGCGACTGGAGTGCCGAGAACGACACCGCGGCGCTGGGGCTCGGCCGTCTTGCCGGATGTATCGAGAATGTTGAGTTGGCTGCGGCCAGCGTCGAGCACCATCACGTCATGAGTGGAAGACTGGGCGACATGAGGCGAGCTGAAAGCCGAAGCTGAAACTGGGGATGCGGGTGCCGATCCGCTGTAGGGCAACTGCTTGGCCACCGTCCATGCGCCGAGAGCGGTCGGATTCGAGGGCTGATGCACAGCTTTTGGCGAGTAAGCCTTGCGGCGGGCAGGAATCTGCGCCGCGGTCAGCGGAGCGGTATTCAGGACTCCGTGTTGCAGGATTTGGACCGAACCATCGTCGGCCAGCGCTGAAATTTCGGTGCGGCCGTCCTGATCCCAGATAAAGTCACCTAGAGCCAAGCCCATAACTTGGAACGGCACAGTTACAGTCTCGGTTTGCGGCTTGGCCGATAGGGCGTTGTAAATCAATGCAATGTTCTTGCCGGCGCCGACTGCGATATCCGCGCCGCCGCCGAGATTTCCCCAGGCAACCGAATCTCCGGATGCGGGAAGTGGATATGTCGCGCCGGGAATCAGACCCGAGGCGCTGGGAGAAAGAATCGCCAGCTCGGATCCATTCGGATTGTCCAGGCTCACGGCCACATGGCCGTCGGGCAAGACTGCCAAAGCCCGGACTTGCCCGGTCAGCGGAACTATCTGGGCAGGCAGCAGGTTGCCGGTTCCGTCGCCCGCGAGTAAGTAGATGATTGCTGCCTTTCGTGCCGACCAATACATCCTGAAAGCCGTCGCGGTTGAAGTCGCCGGTGGCTAATAGGTCGGGCGATTCGGGAACGCTAAATGCCTGAGCCTTCGAGAGAAAAGTCGAAGCGATGCTGCCTTTGATCGCCTTTGGATAAAGAGCGGGATTGGTGGGAGAAAAGGCATCTTTGTTGCCGCGAAATATGAGCTACTACGCCGCCGTTCCCCGTGGAATATCCCGCCACGACGTCGATGGCGCCGTCCGCATCGAAGTCCGCCGAAGCCAATGCGGTGGGCACTGCCGAGCCATTTTGCAGCGCGCCTACGGCATCGCTCGACCCCGTAAAGGTGAGCTTAAGACTCTGCGCGTTCTTGAAATTTACCAGAGGTTTCCCAGCGCTGGGCAGCACGGTTGCGGTAACACTCGCGGCTCTGGTCCGGGATAGCGGAAAGTAAGAGATCGATACGAGGGTGATGATGGCAAGCAAAGCCAGAAACGAAGAAGGGCTGACACGACGGCGCTGGGTCATGAAGGTCTCCACACCGCAAGATCGGTACTGTAACTGCGTAGGTGGGAGCCGCGGCTATACAGATACGCTTGCAGGCGTTTGCTTAACTTGAGTTTCCCTGGGTTCGGCCCAACTACTCTGCTTAGGGAGAACTCCCTAAGGGGCGCGGTACGCATCGTCCTCCGATCTCGTCAAGAAGTCAAGATGAAACAAATTGCAATCCTCTGCCGGCATTCCACTTTGGCTTTTCAGCTTTTGTTGCGAAGAAAAATAGAGCTTGACAAATTTTCACTTGACAAACTTACTTCAATGTTAAAGAGTGGCCATTCCGTTCGTTCTGTGGGTCCCAGCAATTCCAACTTACTCCGGGTGAATCGAACCCATGTCCGAGGACAAGCCTCTTGCAGTGATCCTTGAAGGCCGGGATACGGTTTCTTCTCGTGTTGATCATCGGGATGGCACGCAGCTAAGTGCGATGATGATCACGCTTGAACCGGCAACTACCTTTGACCATGAGTTCCTGTACCGCACCTTTGCTAGCTCCCGCGCAGCTGAGGTGGCACTTACGGGCTGGAGCGCCGAGCAGCAGGAATCCTTTCTGCGTATGCAGTTTGAAGCGCAAAGGCGCGGCTATCTCATGCAGACTCCGGACGCACAGTATTGGGTCATCCGACGGAATGAAATTCCCGTTGGCCGGCTTATCGTCGACCGAACGGACGCCGACATTCACCTGATCGATATTGGATTGCTTCCAGAATTCCGCGGACACGGCATTGGCTCAACCTTGATGGCAGCAATGATTCAGGAAGCTACACACGAGCGAAAGCCGATCCGCCTTTTCGTGGAACGCTTTAACTCCGCCTTGCGGTGGTACGAAGGTCTCGGATTCGAAATCATAGGTGGGGGACAGATTTACCTTGAGATGATATGGCAACCGTCCCGTGATGAGTTAGCCGACTCTGCCTTGGAGAGTCATCCGGAATCGGCATATGTCGAAGTATCTGACTAAGGAGATATTCAAGAAGAACGTGAATACGCGGTTCTGGCTTGTGGATCCCAGCTTCGAACCGTATGCCCTGGATTTAGTCGAGTGCGTTGACGGATATTCAACACCCACGCAGGAGCAATTTTCGCTTCGCTTTCGCGGAGATCCGGCGCAGGTATTCCCGCAGCGGATTTATCCGATCAAGCACGATTTGATCGGCGACTTTGAGCTCTTTCTTGTTCCTGTAGCACGGGATGATAGCGGAACATATTATGAAGCGGTGTTCAACCGCTTTGTTCAGGTCAACCAATCTGGTGCTGAGCTTCAGCACCAGCAAGCGCAGTAAGAGTCAGTCGAAGGAGGAGAACGATGGGGTCACCTTATATTGGCGAGCTTCGCTTGTTCGGCGGCACTTTCGCGCCTTACGGTTGGGCTTTGTGTAACGGACAATTGCTTTCCATCTCCGAAAATGCTGCCCTGTATCAGTTGATAGGCACTACGTACGGAGGCGACGGCGTGAGCACTTTCGGGCTCCCCAACTTGCAGGGACGATTTCCCGTTCACCAGGGACAAGGAAACGGCATGCAGAATTACGTCCTCGGGCAGATGGCCGGTTCCGAGACCATAACCTTGGTGGGTAGCCAGCTGCCGATACACAATCACAGTGCAGCCGGGAGCAACGGCAGTGCTACCCCTCCGGCGAATGCGACCTGGGGAAGCAGTACCGCTGCGGAGAATTCCTTTGGACCGGGCAATTTGGCGGCCGCACAAATGAACGCCGACGTCGATTGGCTCTACCGGCGGCAACCAGCCGCACGATAATATGACGCCCTATCTGGCTATCACTTTCATTATCTCGCTGCAGGGAATTTTCCCCACGCCGTCCTAGTTTGAAGCACGACTTTCGAATGGAGAGAGAAATTTATGGGTCAGCAATATATAGGTGAGATTCGTATCGTGGCGTTTCCTTTTGCGCCGAAGGGCTGGGCACAGTGCAACGGCCAGCTCATGCCCATCAACCAGAATCAGCCGCTGTTCTCACTTTTGGGAACGACGTACGGCGGCGATGGACGAACCACTTTCGCCTTACCCGATTTTCGCGGGCGGACAGGCATGAGTTCGGGCCAGCAGGGGACATCGCCGCCGTTTGTCTACGGCCAACCCGGCGGCGAGGAAATGCACACCCTGGTCACGAACGAGATACCCTCGCACAATCACACGCCGGTGGCCAGCACGCAGGGACCAAATCAGACTAGTCCTGCGGGAAATCTTTGGGCGACGGCAACGGGCTTGAACCAGTACGCCACGACTCCTCTGAATGCGCCCATGGCGCCCAATGCCATTGGCAACAACAGCGGGGGAGTGGCGCACGAGAATCGCGCTCCCTATCTGGTTCTCAACTTTATCATCGCCACGACGGGAATTTTCCCCTCGCGCAATTAGTGCCAATCCGGAGGAGGATTCAACATGTCAGATCAGTTTCTAGGCGAGATTCGGATGGTCGGATTCAACTTTGCGCCCAGTGGCTGGGCACAGTGCAATGGACAACTTTTGTCCATTTCGCAGAACACCGCTTTGTTCTCGCTTCTGGGCACTTACTACGGAGGCGATGGCAGAAGCACCTTCGCTTTGCCAAACTTTCAAGGCGTCGGTCCGATCAGCCAGGGAAACGGCAATGGACTGAGCCCGCGAGTTCTGGGAGAAACGGGGGGCAGTTACAGCGTTACCCTGCTGACCACCCAGATTCCCTCTCACAACCATCCGGCGAATTGCATTTCCGGCGGAGGCAACTCGACCTCGGCTGCGAATAATGTCTGGGCAGCCGAGGGGGGGCGCGAAGGCAAAGCACTCTACACCAACACCTCTGGCCCAACAAACATGAGCGCGCAAGCCGTTGGGCTTACGGGTGGAAACCTGCCGCATAACAACCTCCAGCCCTATCTCACGGTAACGTTCGTGATTGCCATGCAGGGAATTTTTCCGCCGCGGGGCTAGGAAGCGACGGATGACAAAATGCTTGCGCGTCGACTAGGCTGCGGCTTAGTCGACGTGCATCTTTTCGACCTCGACTTGGTGAGCTAGAGATTTCTGTTCACTAACCTATTAGTCTCCATCTTCCTGTCGTCTAATGACCATTGTTGCGACAGCTGTTACGAAAACCGGAAATCTGACTGTCCTCAACGGCCCGCGCTGATGCACCGTGAAAGTTACGCCGGACTCGATTCCCATCAAATGTGGAAGCGGAAAGATCAGCATTTTCAATGGAGAAGCGTTTAGCGCCCGCTTCCACTTAGCACACCCGATTTCGTTTGTGTTCTGAAAACCGGACAAAATATTTTTCTTGTTCGCGGCATCACCTGCCAGCGTATATAGTCGCGCCCGTTCTTCCCTCGCGCGGCGTCTTTGTTCGTCACGCTTCTCCAATCAAGTTCACTCAACGGGGTAGCGAATGATTTTGCCGGCAATTCAAATGACGGTTGCGCTCAGCTTGACCCATGGACATAAGTCGCCGCCCTATCTCACCCTAAGAACCACCAACGATGAATTCTCACAGGCGGCCGAGGCGTCAATGGCGTTCCGTGCCTCGCAGCGAAGCTTTCGCATCAGGAAGGTCGACTGATGCCGAGTCAAGAAATCACTCCCACTCGTCTAGCGGCGGTACAACAGTTACTAGAAAAATCAGCCGGAGGAGAACCCGCTGCTTATGGGGGCCTAACCGTCTGGCAATTTTCACGCGAACAATTCCTCAGCACAAGTCTTGGCGGCCTTCCCCTGATCGCACTGCCGGCGCCGAAGAAGAGCTGCTGCTCGGCCCCGGCGCCAGCCGCTTCAGCGCTGCTGCTCGGTCTGCGCGGCGAACAACCTTTTGATGGATCGCAATATCCGCGCCTGCCGTGGGGGCGCGCGCCCTTGCCCGCTCACGATGTCGAAACCATCGCGCAGTGGATCGCCGACGGTGCTCCGGAGGCGGACCCCACCGGTCAGGAGTATCCGCTATCGAGCCGGGATTGGACTCGGCACACGGAGATGCAGCAGGTGCAGCCTGCCGCCTGCGCGGACGTCGTGCAGGCCTTTGCCGAGTATCAGGGATCGATCAACGATTACCACTTTCAAAAGGGCGAGCTCCGGCAGCGCGTGAATATCGACTGCATGACCCCTGACGCAGACTGAAAAAGCTGCGCCATGGATTCGCGCAGATCTACGCCCTGAATGACTGGACGGAGGATGCGCGCAGCTACAACAATATGGCTCTTATCCACCAGAACCACTGCCAGCACGGGTGGGAGCGTTTTCTTCCCTGGCATCGCATTTACCTCTATGAAATGGAACAGGTGATCCAGGAGTTCTGTCCCGACGTCACGCTTCCCTATTGGGACTGGACCATGCCGCAATACCGTCCCTCGCATCCGGAGAAAGGCGAAATTATCCCGCCGGCGCTGCAAGCTTTTCTTACCCAGGAATCGCTGATTTTTCTCGGGCACCACGACATTCCGATCGACAAGTTGCAGCCGATAGTGGGCAAGCGCTATGCGTCCCAGGGTCGTTTCTTCGACGTCGTGGAAAAGCTGATCGGTATCGAATTCACTAAGGGAACATATCGAGAGCGATTTCTGGATGCCCTGCTAGCCAGCAACCCGCTGTGGTATCCCTTGCGCTATCCCGGCGAATTCCACGGATCAAGCATCAATAAGCAAATCCATTACCACTACCCGACGGCCGAGGACATGGCGCAGATCATGAGCCTGCGCACCTTCCGCGACTTCGGCGGCGGCAGCTCCTACGACGACGCTTTCGGATTTCTTGACCAGAACCCGCACAACACCATGCACATCTGGACTGGCGGCATGAATCCCCATACGCCGAAAGCGCCCGCTGCCGCCACCGCTCGCGATCGCAACCAGGGCGTCAAAGTTGCGGGTCGTCATTTCCACAAGAAATCGGATCTGTACTCGCAGCCCCCGCTTGGCGACATGTTCAGCAATCTGACGGCTTCGTACGATCCGATCTTCTGGCCCATTCATGTGAACATCGATCGCCTGTGGCACGAGTGGCAGACTTTGAATCCCAACTCGCAGCCCGTAGACCTCGAGTCGGTGCTGACTCCGTGGAGTTACACGATTCGCGACACTCTGGAGATGAAGCGTTTCGGATATGAATACGTGCGCAGCTCCTGCCTGCTTCCGGTGGGCGCAGAGTCTCCGGTGGCGCGTTTCGTCTCGAAGCCAATCGACGTAGCTCCCAACACTCGAGGGGCGTTTCGCACGGCCGAGATTCGGCTGCATCGCGTACCGCAACTGCCGCGCTCGTGCTTCGTGCGCGTATTTCTGAACTTACTCGATGCCGATGCCAACACGCCGTTGGACCACACGAACTACGCCGGCTACCTCGCAATCTTTGGCCATGGCGAGTGCATTGGCGGTCCCGGTCACTGCGCTGTCCCGGTGCGCGGCAAATACGACCTGCGGCCGCGCAGCCACAACACGCCGCGCAATCATCGCGTCGATGTCACCAAGTGCGCGCGGCGCCTTTTTGACGCTGGCGCTTCGCAGCTGAGTATCACTTTGGTCGTGGTTGGTGCGGACTACGAAGAAGACCGGGAGCTGCTTCGCCTGGACGGAGTATCTCTCAATTTCCTGGATTGATCTTTCTTGAAGAATCTCGCCGGCGGGCGAAGGCAAACGTTGCGAAGGAAAACACTGGGAAACGAACTCTGCAACGGAACTACTGCAAAAGGAGCTGCACGTGAGCGGTGCGCATTCTGTTCCCGTCTATAAGATTCACCCCGGCATCGGCATCGCCCGGCTGGGAAACAGCCCCGACGCTTTCTGCATCTCGCCGGAAACCCCGGCTGCGCTCCCCATCGCTTGCGATTCCCAGGGAAATCCAGTGCTGTCCGCCGATGGAGAAGCTGTTGGCCGCGTCACCAAGTTCAAAGACGATCAGGGACGAATCAAGAGGCAGGCTGCGCGTTTCCAGGTTTTCGTTTACGACGAAAAGTCGCCCGACGGCCGGCCGTTAAATATCGGCGATCAAATTCAAGGTGGCGGCAATCATGGAACTCTGGTCGATATTCAGTGGCGCGTGTATCTGGCCAACAAGAAAGCCTGCTGGTATGAGTTCCAGCAACTCGCGGGCGAGCACGGCTACCTCGATGGTCATCCGCTAAGGAATGCCTCAATTACCGGTTCTCATGAACGGCAGCGGCTGATTATCGATCCTGGGCCACAAGTTGTAAGTCTGCTCACCAACCGGCGCGCACGATTCGACCGCGGCACCGGCGACCTCTACGCCTCCGTGTTCCCACCAGCGAATCTGGAACCGCGGAAGATCAACACTTTGGGCGAGATCCTGACCGACGACAGTGGACATGTTCTTGTGCTCGGCGGCCACGGCCACTCCGGGACATTCCTGCACGCCTTCGGCCAGCCGCGTATCGATCACTACGCCAACAACGACGGATGGTTCGACGATACTTCCGATGGTCCGGTGACCGCAAGGCTCATCATGCAGTCCGCCGAAGTCGACCGCACGCGCTACGTCGATGTGGAATATCCGGCGTGGGTCATCGCGGCTTATCCGGCGTACGTTCCGCAAGTGCTCGACATCGTGACGCTGGACGATGTTGTGTACGACACCGCGGTAACAAAGTTCGCCGCTCGAACCGATATCTACGGCAAACCCGGGACGTTCGCCGAGCCGCAGCAGATCGATGATTCCGATCCCAACGCGCTGGCTCTGTGGCAGGCGTCGGCCCTTATGTGGAATGCGGATTACAAGCCGTGGTTTTACCGTGATATCTGGCCCATTCTGTTTCGCGCCGACGAATATTCCTATCTGACGAACGTGCTCGCGCAATCCAATTATCCGCACAATCAAACCGGGCGCGGCAACTTCGATCCCGATAAGCTTTCGATTCCGCCACAAGTGAACCAGGCCGCCTACACGCGCGCAAGTCAGCACGCTGTGGAAGCCAACAATTCCGGCCAGCTATTTTTTGAGGCGCTGGATTCGGAGATGCTTCTGCTCGACCGGCAGGCAGCCAATTCCCGTCGCGTCCACCGTCCAGTACGGCTGTTGAGTTCGGTGAGCACGCTATCAGAGCGCGGGGAACTCGAAGCGGCTTTGCGCGCCTTTGCGGAGGTTGCCTCAGGCGGAATATCGGATACGAAACCCGGCGAGTACCTTGCTCGCTGGAAGCAGTTGTACGCCGACTCGCAAGAACCAGAAAGCAACAAGAATGAAGCGTACCTCAATGCACGGGAGCGTCTGCAGGCGGCCATAGGCGCCTTCGGCGGCCAACTCGAAGAACCGCTCGATGCCGCGTCCGCAGAAAACCGACGCAGCGGCGGACCTGAACTCACCGATGTCCCTCCCTCGCAGCAGCCGGCGACAACCGGACACGCCGTAGGCAACGCTCTTGAGCGTTTGTCCAGCGCATTCCGCTCCGGAAATCTTCTGAGCGATGCGCTCGCCCGCGCACTCGCGCAAAACACGCACGATCGCTTTGCTCACTTCCGCTCGTACCTGTATGACCTGCTGCGCAAAGAAGGCGAGGAGAACGTATTCCGCCTGGAAAGCAAGCCGACCAGCCGCGTGCATCACCTGCCTTTAATGCCGCTGCTGAGCGGCGATAACCCTATCTCCAACGATCTTCCCTCCAAGTTTCTGCGCTTGACCGATTTTCAGCTTTACCTGCTGCGGCAATGGTCCGAAGGAAAGTTCTACAACGAAATCCTCGAAGGTTGGGTTCCCAAAAACAGCATCGATCCTTGGCAGCCATTCGCCAATATCCAATCCAAGACCGGGCATCAACTGGATCGGCATGTGCTCACCAATCTCGCAGGCGGCGCGTTCTGCCCCGGTGCGGAGGTTGGCTGGACCGTTCGCAATCCGTCGATTTTCCTGGAACCGTACCGCATCAAAGCCGACCCGCTATTTTCCAGCTTCCGCCAGACTGCGGCGAATGAGAACCAGAGCGTCGGCAGCTTCCCCGTTCCCGAGCAGGACTACATCGCTTACATCGGAACCAACCTGAGCCAGGACAGCGATTATCGTGTTGGCCTGCAACCCGGCGATCTCACCAAAATGATGGCGCTGCCATGGCAGGCCGACTTCAACGAGTGCTCCACGCAGGATATCGACGTCACCTATGAACTGTGGAACCAGATCGATGCGAAGAGCGAGCACGACCCTTGGATGAAGCGCGAGGACAAAGTGTGGGAGACGCTGTGGTGGCCGGCTCACCGGCCCATGCAGGTCTATGAGCTGATCGAGGGCACCGAAGCGAATCCCAATTTCCAGTACTACAACTGGGCGCATGGCATTCCGCAGACCAAGGCGGGAGATCTCAAAATGGTGACCGAGTGGTCGCGGCTGGGCTTTGTGGTGCGCAATCCCTATGTTCCTCCCACGAAGCTGAACCAGCCTTCACCGCTGCCTCCGCCCAAATATGTCAGCGTGGAACGCAACCGAGATCGCGGGGAGCGCAGTGAAAGTTCCTAAGAATCAAGAACAGGAGCCGAGCTCATGCCTCACAACCCATTTGCAGGAAAGTGGACGTATCGCAGTTTGCTCAACGAACCGGACGGGACGATCGAGTTCAACAAGCTCGAGTTCGGCGAAGGCACGATTCAAATCAACGACGACGACGCACCCGAGTTGCTGACCGGGACAATCGGCGGCCAGGGCTGGTCGCTGTCACTGCACGGATCACGGAGCTACGGAGCGCCATCACAAGTGCGATTCCAGGGAAAAGGCACCGTTGGAGGCGAGCTTTGGATTTACGACTACATTGGCTGGCTCGTGCCGGTGTGGCCAAACAGCACGCAACAGATGCAGCGCGCCGCCATCGTCGGTTCCGTCACGCGTACGATTCCACATTCTTCATCGGGTGGTGGCACGGCTCCAGCCGGAGTCGTCGCATCTTTTTACGCGGTGAAGGTGGAATAGCGTGACCGCGACCTCGTGCGACATCGCCATTATTGGCGGAGGACCGGCGGGAACAGCATGTGCGCTATCGCTGCGCCTGAACTTCGCGCAGTGGCAAGTCGCTGTCTTCGAAGGGTCGGACTACAGCCGGCCGCGCGCGGGGGAAATTCTTCCGGCTCATGCCGTTTCCCTTCTTCGGCAATTGCGCGTCCCGCTAGATGCTTTTTCAGGATCAAGCGTGGCCGCCGAATCCATTGCTTCAGCCTGGGGACAAGCCGAACTCGTCGAGCGGCATCATCTTTTTTCCGCGCGCGGCTCCGGAGTGCATCTTGATCGCAATGTCTTCGATCGTCACTTGTCCTGCCACGCCAATGCCGCGGGGTCCGCAGTCCATCGCGACACTCAATTCCGCTCTGCGGCGCGCGAAGGTGGCAAATGGCACATCCAGCTCAGCAACGACCGAACCTGCAAAGCCAGATTCTTAATCGACGCAACCGGCCGTAGCGCCTCTGTGGCGCGGTTGTTGGGTGCGCACTTCCGCCACTTCGATCGGCTTACCGCTTACACCCGCTTCTTCGATGACCTTCCCCCAACTGAGCACCGAACGATCGTGGAAGCCTGCGCTCTGGGGTGGTGGTACACCGCACCGCTCCCACATCGCCGGCGAGTCGTAAGTCTTCTGACGGACTCTGATCTCGCTCGCGAAATCCGGCTGCCCGGCAGCGAAGCGTGGTATGGGCAATTGCTGCATACGCGTCATGTGGCGGCGTTGTTTCGCGAAAGCACGAATCCAAGCGCAGTCATGGTCACGCCTGCATCCACGGCCCTGCTTAGTGACTTCGGCGAACAAGATTGGCTCGCGACCGGAGACGCTGCCATGAGTTGCGATCCGCTGGCCGGCCAGGGAATTACCAGCGCATTGCGCTCCGGGATCCTGGCCTCTTATGCAGCGGCCGATGCGTTGTACGGCAAAGGCGTGGGCGGACTGCAACGGTACGAAGCCATCCTGCGGGCGCAGTTCGGCGGATTCACGCGCAGTCACCGCGCCCATCACGCTTACGAGCGGCGCTGGATCGATCAACCTTTCTGGCAGCGGCGACAGGGCGGGACCGATGACGATTCTGAGGCCGCACAAGCGGCTGCCTGACACGAACCACGATTGGGCAGCTTGGCTGCTATCCCCGTCAGCGTCTGCTGAAAACGAATAGGGGGATTTTGCAATTTGTCGTCCTGCATTTGTGGTCCATACGAGGAGAATTCTCATGAACGCATTGCTGAATCGCAAATTTCGGGCAGCATTTCTCCCGACCGCCGCTGTCGCCTTTGGCACTCTACTCAGCTGCATTCCCCCGGCGCACGCGCAAAACCAGCCGGCCGTCCATCCCTTCGAGCAGCCACCGGTCTTGCAGGAAACAAATCCAAACGCTCCTGCGATGAACTTCCTGCGCCTGCAGGAGACACCTTCGGAACAGACCTGCCATCCTCAAGGCTCTGTGACGCGCTCGGGCAACGATGTGTATGTGAAGCTGAAGGTCGTCCGCGCGAAGTTCACCATCAATAATCCCGACCCGGATGATCCTTATGGCGGCAACGACCCCGTGGAACTCCGCTCCTATGGCGGATGCCATGCTGGGCCAACCATCGAAGTCCTCCCCGGCAATACGCTCCACATCGATCTGATCAACACGCTTAGCACCAATGACCCCTCGTGCCTGCCTCCGCCGCAAGACGGCCTCAACCTGCCTGCCGGTGTAGGTTGTTTCAACACCATCAACCTGCACACGCACGGGTTGCATGTCTCGCCCACAGGCAACAGCGATAACGTGCTGTTAAACATCGCGCCGCAAACCGAATTTCCCTACGAGATCAACATTCCCGGCGACCATCCCGCCGGAACCTTCTGGTACCACGCGCACCGCCATGGTTCTACCGCGACACAAGTCGCCAGCGGCGCCTCCGGCATCCTGGTTATCCGCGGAAACCGCCCTTACACCGAACCTACCGCCGCGAACCCGCACCCCATCGCCGATATCGACACGATCCTGCACGATGCCCGCGGCACTCCCATGACGGAGCAGTTGTTCTTGCTGCAACAGATTCCCTATGCATGTTTCAGCAGCTCTCCGAACCAGACCGGTATTTGGCAGAATATCTTTACCAAATCGAAGGAGGGAAACGGTCTCTACAGCTCGAGTAGCGATCCCACCGATCCAAAAGGTCCGGCGAATTCCCCCTGGCTTTGTCCCAAGCCAACTCCAGAAAATTCCGCGTCAATCGGCGTGATCGAAAACTTTAACCTCCAGATGTTCTCGTCCACCATCTGGGATACAAACGGGCGCTTCACTTCCGTGAATGGCATTGTTCAACCGACGATCACGCTCAAGGCCGGCGAGATCCAGCGCTGGCGCTTCGTACATGCCGGCATTCACGATACGGTGAACGTGCAGGTGGTACGCGCATCCGTCCTATCCAACGCAGCCGCCAATCTGAGATCGCTCATCGCCAACTCGGCGCTCGTCGGCAATCGGGTTGAGCAGCAAAAAGATTTGGCCTCGGTTTGCATCGCCAACCAGGAGACGCTCATCCCGCAGTTCGAAATCGCGGTCGACGGCCTTACGCGGAGGCGCATCGAGAAAGTCGGATACGGAAGCGACGCCGTCTCCAATTATTTGCAGCCGGGCTATCGCAGTGACGTCCTGGTGGTCTTCCCCGACGATGGAGATTACTGTCTGCTCGATCAGGCCGCTCCTCCTTCGCAGCGCGCGAATCCTAGCAAAGGCAAAGGTGGCGGCCAGGGTCCGTCGATTCCACAATTACTGGCCTATATCCACGTGCGCGGAGGCAAGCCGGTCTCCAGCCAACTGCAGAAGTATGTGCAGCGCAGCCTGGTCGACGCCAACCCTAACCTGCCGCAGCCAGTTCGGCAAAGGCTGCTCGCCGGAGATATTTCGCCCTGGGCGCCATTTCTCGAACTGCCTCAACCTCCGGCCGCAAACCTGCAAAAGGCCGACTTCGCCATCAACTTTCCCGCATTCCAGATCAACGGCACGTCCTACAACCCGGATGTGGTCAATATCACGCGGCAGGTCAACACTTCCGACGACTGGATTCTTACTGCGGAAGGCGAGCCGCACATCTTTCACATCCACGTGAACCCGTTCGAGATCATGGATGTAACGCACCTCGAAAATGGGGTTCAGGTCTCCATCTTCGATAAGGATGGCCACTGCAAGAAGCTTGATCCCGACGGTTTAACCAACCAGTACTGCAGCCTGTACCACACCTTCCGCGACACCATTTTTGTCGAGAACAATTATCAAGTGCGCGCCCGCACTTACTATGACCGGTACATCGGCGAGTTCGTCATCCACTGCCACATCCTCGACCACGAGGATGCTGGCATGATGCTCAACATACAAATCGTCCCCGACCTGAACGCGCCCGGCGGCGGGATGGGTATGCCCGGCATGAACCACGGCAATCGGCCCTGATGGGCTGGAGAATTAAACCAACAGTCTGATGCCGAGAACACAAAGCTCGCCGAGCCCGCGCAGTTTCCTCTAGCTCTCGGCGGGCTCGGCGTTAAGAGAATTGCCGTGCTCAAGGGAGCCGATGCTTCTTAACGATGAAGAGTGATTCCGCGCCCCAACACGAAGACAAAGACCAGCGAGAGGATTGCCGCGGTGACGATCCAGGCATAGTCTCTGCCGATGCCTTCTGTAGTTCGCTCGGGAACTATCTTTCTCGGAATGTAATATTGCAACCACAACAAACCGGAGTGCGCGCCTGCCGCTCCGGGCAGCGCAGATTGCCAAATCAGTTGAATGCCGATCGGGTTCAGGAGTCCTGCGACGCTCAGGAGGAATGCCGATGAAAAGTAAGGAATATAGGTAAGCTTCCGCAACCGTCGCGACTCGGCTCGCGGGACGCCCACGTATCTCACGAGCCCGTCCCCGACAACCAGAATGGCCGCACAGTAGCTCGCGACTCCGGTAATGATGAGCGCCGTCCGCCACGCCCAGTGCGCGGGTAGACCGGCAATTACGGCTGCCCAGTCGCCGAAATTGGTGACGCCCGAAAAAAAGAAATATCCCGTCCCAGCTAAAAGATTGAACGCAACCGTGGTCAGCAGGAAGAAGCGAAGCTGCACCGATGCCCGTTTCGCGCTGCGCAATGCGATCCAGAAAATAATGCCCGCCGCCAGGTTCGCCAGTGTTCCGCCTGCGGCGACTAATTTCGAATCGAAGGTGCTCGACCACGCGACGGTCGTCAGCAAACCAGACTGCGCTCCAGTCATGAGCGCCAACGCGCCGTGCCCCAAACCTTCGTGCACGACGTCGGCCAGCATGGCCGACAACAAGCTGATCGAGCAGATGGTCACAACGTCGTCATTCATGGAATAAACAGGCACCAGCGTGGCCGCCATTTTCGCTCTCGCAATCTTTGTCGTTCACGCCGCGTAGTTTAGGCGATACCCAGGACGGCAGCCACCTGCGCGCCCAAAACATTGACCCACCCGTAACATACCCCGTATAATCTGAGCTTCGGTCCCACCCGAACATCTCACTGTACAGAAACTGTACATATATAAGGTAGCGAAGCAGACAATGGCTAATCATTTTTCCGCGCTGAAACGCGCCCGTCAAACCGAACGCCGCACCGCGCGCAACCGCGCTAACTCCTCACGCCTGCGGGGTTCCCTGCGCGAACTGCGCGAGACCATCGAAAAAGGCGACAAAGCCGCCGCCGAAAAAATCTATCGCACCACGGTGTCGGTGCTCGATAAAGCCATCCAAAAGGGCACGCTGCACGAAAACACCGCTTCCCGCTATAAGTCCCGCCTGGGCGCCCGCGTTAACGGCATGAAATAGTGCCGGAAAGTGAAACCGCTTCCGGCCCGTCGCGATCCATGTTATCCCGTGGACACCACTGTCCTTCTCCGATCCTTGACTCCCGGCCGGATGTCGGACATTATGTAGCGTCATTCACTTCCGCATAGACCACATTCGTCAAAACATGAAACGAATACCATCCCTCGACGGTCTGCGGGCGATCTCTATCACACTGGTTGTCCTTAGTCATCTCGTCAAGTGGAAGCATGTTTCCCTTCAGGTCCTTGGCAGTTACGGCGAACTGGGTGTACACATTTTTTTTGTTCTCTCCGGCTATCTGATCACAAATCTTCTGCTGCGCGAATATAGGCAGAGTTCCACGATCGACCTGACAGATTTCTATATCCGCAGAGCCTTTCGCATACTCCCTGCTGCTTTCGTTTTCATTGGAGTCGTGGTTGTACTTTACTGGCATGAGATGCGCTGGTATCACGTCGCGGCCGCGTTGTTTTATGCCGCAAACATGGATGTCTCGCGGCCCTGGATCTTCGGGCACCTCTGGTCGCTCAGTATTGAGGAGCAGTTTTATCTGCTATGGCCCTTCGCATTAAAGAAGTGGCAGCGTAACAAGACCGCGATTCTATTGTGCGTATTCCTCGCAACTCCAGTCTTCAGGACTGCCCTCTATGCATTTAAAGTGCCGGGCGGCTTATCAGCAAGCCTTCCGGCTTTCGCCGACCAGCTCGCCATAGGTTGTCTGCTGGCCGTTTTTGCGCCGCGTATTCCTAGAATCGCGGGTTCAGTAGCGCTGGCAATGGCTCTGGCGATCGTCCTGCTGCCATGGTTTCCGGCGACCAGCCCCGGACGTTCCCTGTTCATGCTGTTCATCCTTCGGCCACTGCTCGACGTTTCCATTGCCGGGGTGGTCTTGCACGTGATCCAAGTCCCCTACCGGGCGCTGAACTGGCCGCCAGTCGCATGGCTGGGTAGGATCAGCTACAGCCTTTACCTTTGGCAAGAATTGTTCTGCTCGAATCCTGCACTGCATCTGGGCTATTCGCTCGTCATTCCCGCTCTCGCGTGCGCCTGTCTTTCTTACTATTTCGTTGAACGGCCAATGTTGACTCTTCGCGATCAACGTCGAAAGAGCCTGGGCCCAGCCCCAGTGGTTCGCGAGGAGGCGGTCGCCGCGAGCTGACTTTGATATCCTCTGCGCGAAAGGAAAGTGGTGCTGAGTTCCGCTCGAAAGCTTTGGCGGCGTGGCCGGGATTTTTTCCCCGTCGAAGGTTTTTATTTCGATCGCCCGCTCGTCGCCCTTCAGAGTGACGATTGGGGCCGCGCAGGCCTGCGTGACCAAGAAGGATTGGAACATCTGCGCGCGGCTGGACTCACGCTGGGCGAGCGTCCTTACGATCTCTACACGCTTGAAACTGCCGACGACATTGCAGTCTTGCAGGCAGTGCTGAACCGGCATCGCGACTCGACCGGCAGCCCACCGTGCCTGGGAGCGAATTTCGTGGTGGCAAATCTGGACCTCGCAAGAATGGAGGCCGGAGGATTCCATCAGCTTCATCTTCTTCCACTCGCCGAAGGCCTTCCGCAAGGTTGGAACCGTGCCGGCCTGCTGCAAGGCTATCGCGAGGCCATCGATGATGGAATTTTTCATCCTGCCCTGCATGGGATAACGCATTTCTGCCGCGCCGCTGTCGAGCGCGAATTGTTGGCGGACGGCGAGCGCGCCGAATTTCTCCGCGCACTGTGGCAGGCTGGCACTCCTTACATTCACTGGCGAATGCCATGGATCGGATTTGAATATTGGGACCCCGAACAACCCGCTATGGAGCGATTCCTCCCGGCCGCGATTCAACAAGAATCGGCAGGACAAGCCGTGGGGTTGTTCAGCAGATTATTTTCCACGGTGCCGAAGTCGGCCTGCGCTCCGGGGTATCGCGCCAATGACGACACACATTCTGCGTGGGCGCAGTTTGGAATTCGCGCAGCGCAGAATGGCCCGGGAACGCTGACTCCGCCACATCTCGATCGTAGCGGACTGCTGCAGCTTTATCGCAATGTAGAATTCGAGCCTGCCACCGATCCAGCGCTTTGTCTGGAGAATTGCGTCAGCCAGGCCGAATCCTGCTTCGCCCGTGGCATTCCCGCAATTGTTTCCATTCATTCCATCAATTTCCATTCTTCCGTGAGCGGTTTTCGCGACCGAACTATTGCGCTTCTCGAACAGTTTCTATCGGCTCTGGAAGCGCGCCATCCGGATTTGCTGTATCTTCACGATGGCAACCTGCAACAACTGGTGGAGAAAGGTTTCTACGAGAACGCGCACACGACGACGCGAGTAAGTGTGACCAGGAAGAAATTCAGCAAGCGCCAAACCGCCCAGCACGCGCAGGTATGATGATGGCCGAAAAGATGATGGCGGCAAAATCCGTTGTGCTGGTAACCGTCGATTGCATGCGCGCCGACCATGCCGGCTTCATGGGCTACGCGCGCGCGACCACACCGTTCTTGAATATCCTCGCGGCTGAGAGCTTTATTTTTCCCGCGGCCATTGTCGCTGGAGCGCCTACTTATTATTCCCTGCCGGCAATTTTGGCATCCCGCTACCCGCTGGCATTAGGGCGAGACGTTGTGGGACTCGCTCCCGAAGAACCGAATCTCGCCAGCGCTTTCCAGAAAGCGGGATATGCCACTGCATTTTTTGGCGCAGGCAATCCTTATATTTCACCGCGCTTCGGCTACGACTTTGGTTTCGATACATTCCGCGATTTTCTCGACCGAGACTCCGGCGTAGGCGCAGATACGAGTCCCACGAGCATGGCCGCAAGCGGATGGTTGAGCGGGTTAAATCGAAAACTGCAGCGCACGAGTCCCCGGCTTGGGCCGTGGGGCGCGGTGTACAGCGAGCTCTACTTTCAGTATTGCCAGCGCCGCACCTCAACACCTGGCTCTCTGGATGAATTGCGGCGATTTCCCGCTGCGGACGTCATCGTAGATCAGGCCCGCTCCTGGTTGGCATCGCTCGGAGGCGCACCCTTCTTTTTGTGGCTACACCTCATGGACCCGCATGCTCCTTATTATCCGGTGGAAAGGGCCATCGAGGAGATGGGTAATCCTCCGCTGAGGCCCTTTCGCGCTCGCTACCTGAATTCCTTCTGGAATCGCTCGGACCTTTCACCGCGCCGACTGACCCGGCACCGTGACGAAGTCGTCGCTTTGTATGACGCGGGCATTCGCTGGGTCGATGCACAAATGGCGCGGCTGGCAGATGCGTTGCGGCGCTTCGGCCTGTGGGACCGATGCGTTCTCGCTTTTACCGCCGACCATGGCGAAGAATTTCTCGATCACGGAGGCCGTTATCATCCGCCAAGGCGGTTGATGGAAGAACTCATTCGCGTCCCGCTGCTGTTGCGCGTCCCAGGCGATGGCGACGGGCAACCACGGCGAGAGGTAGCGCAATCTCCTTTCAGCTTGCTGCATCTCGCGCCAACTCTGCTAGACATTGCCGGAGTGGAAAGTCCATCAACCATTTGCGGTCGCAGTCATTGGGCGCATTTGCGAAACGGCTCCGCTTCCGGCGAAGCGGCGATTACCGAGTCGATCGCCGATTGCACCAATCCTTTTCGCCCGCAGAATCGTGGCGGCGTGCGGGCGCTGGCGGTTCGCGAAAACCGGTTCAAACTCATTATGGATTTCGCAACCGGACGCGAATGTTTGTACGATCTGGAATCCGATCCCGGCGAACAAGCCCCGATTCCGGCCCGTACGGAAACGCCAGTTCGGCGTCGTTTGCTGGAAGGCGCGCGCGAACATCTGCGCCAGTCAACTGAGCGCCGCGATCTCACAGCCCGTGCCCGGTCGCAACTACGCGATCTTCGCCTCGCCGATTTGCTCTCGAACGATTCGGCTTTGGGGCAAATCGGCGGTCCCTCGAATCGGCTACAATTGCACTTCCCGGAAGCGAAAGCTTCGTGAACTGCACAACACTCCTTTGTCCTTGCCGACGGAATGATCACGCTTTTCACCCCATCGTTTGCCGATGAGTCCGGCACGAACGCCCAGAATCTTACGGTGAAAGAAATCGTGGCGCGAATGTCGCCACAGAAATTTCAAGTCACCATGCTCTACGAGGATTTTCCCGACCCGCGCATCGTAAGGCGTCCGAATACGCGGCTCATTCGATGTGGAAGGCACGGAACCACCACGCGGATTTTTTGGGACCTATTGCGCAAAGTTCCAGACGTCTATTTTTTCCCTCGTGCAGGCCCACTGGATGCCGCATTCCTCGCACTGCGGCGGCGTTTGGGTCTTAGAACAGCCGTGGTCACCTATATCGTCTCCGGGGGGCTCTACAACCCCGAGCCGCCGCCTGCCACTATGGTGCGGAATGCCCGCGAGGCCGATCTCGTTTTCGCCAACTCTGAATATCTGAGTAAGTTGGTACAGGATCGGATCGGCGTCGCTGCAGGCGTTCGCTACGATGGAATCGATCGCCGGTTCTTCTATTGCGCCAATCGGGCTGCCGCTACCGACAGCCCGATAACTGTGCTGTTTGCCGGTTCACTTCGGCCTTACAAACGGGTCCACCTGTCGGTGCGTCAGGCCGCACGCTGGCCCGGTGTGAACTTTCGCATCGTGGGCAAAGGAGAAGAAGAGCAGAACTGCCGGAACCTGGCAACGAAACTCGGCTGCTCCAATGTGACTTTTGTCGGCCATCTGCTGCCGCAAGGTGTGGGTGACGAAATGCGCCAGGCCGACATTTTTTTCTTGCCCAGCGTTTTAGAAGGACACCCGCAAGTGCTGGGACAGGCCGCTGCATGCGGTCTGCCGGCCCTTGCCATGAATCTCTATCGTCCCGACTATGTGATCGATGGCAAGACCGGCTTTCTTGCCGACTCGGATGACGATTTGAGCGGCAAACTCGATTTGCTGATCAGCCAATCCGAACTTCGCGCCTCCATGGGGCAGGCGGCTGCAATCCACTCTCAAAATTTCGACTGGGATCAGATCACGCGTCAATGGGAAGACGCCTTTGAACAAGCCGCCGCCAAGAAAAAGCCAAAGAGACAAGAACGATGACGAGCGCGGCTAAGCCCATGCCGGGAGAAAAGGCGAGCCTTCACGTGCTCACGCTGACTCCGTTCTTCCCCTCCGAGGACGATGACGCAGGCGGCTGTTTTGTCGCCGAACCGCTCGACTGGCTTACTAAACGAGGCATTCGCAATACGGTGTTAGCCGTTCAGCCGTTCTATCGAAAGAGAAATCATTCTGCGAGTTCGTCGACGCCCGCTCGCTGGCTTCGTTATCCCGCAGTGCCAGGAGGATTCGGCCTGCCCACTGCCGGAGCTTTCGCCTTTGCCCGAATTGTGGGCCGGATTCGCGATCTGCACTACCGACAGCCAATAGATTTGATCCATGCCCACTCCGCTTTGCCCTGCGGCCATGCCGCCATGCTTCTGCAAAAAGAACTTGGCATCCCCTTTGTGGTTTCGGTCCACGGTCTGGATGCATTCTCTACGACCCAGGTTTCCGGACGAGCGGGCAAATGGTGCCGCCGCATTTCTCAACATGTTTACGGATCTTCGCGGCGTGTGTTCTGCATCAGCGAGCGGGTGCGCGAAGAGGTCGTTGAGGGCACTGGCCAGAACTGCCGCACCTCGGTCGTCTACAACGGTGTCGATACAGAAATGTTTTCTCCGCGAATGGCGCGGAGGAGCTCGCCAACCAAGAATGCCAGCATCATCCTGAGCGTGGGAAATCTTATTCCCACTAAAGGTCATGAAATATTGCTGCGAGCGGCGGCGCCGCTCGTGCAGGACTTCCCTGATCTCCAGCTCGAATTCATCGGCGATGGTCCCGAACGTTCGCGCCTTGGCGCCGTGGCAGCACAACTCAACATTTCAAATCGCATTCTCTTTCGCGGACGGCAATCGCGTAAGCTAGTGGCCGCATCCATGCGCAGTTGTACTCTATTTGCCCTGCCCAGTCGCTACGAAGGATTGGGCTGCGTTTATCTTGAAGCCATGGCGGCGGCAAAACCGGTGATCGGATGCAGAGGACAGGGCATTGCAGAAATCATTCAGCATGGTTCGAATGGCTTTCTTGTGGGCCCCGACAACGAACGAGAATTGTCTTTGGCAATCGCCATGCTACTGCGGGATGAAGCGCTCCGCATCAATTTCGGCCGCGCCGCCCGAGACACGATTCTTGACCGCTTTACCCTGGAACAGCAAGCAGAGAGCCTTACGCGAATCTATCGGGAGTCGGCGCGATGAAGCGGCTGGTGATTCTCACCGAGATCATATCGCCCTACCGCATTCCCTTATTCAATGCGTTAGCCGCGTATGCCAAAATTCGCCCGCATGTTATTTTTCTGGCTGAGACTGATCCGGCTCTGCGGCAGTGGCAGGTCTACAAACAGGAAATACGATTTTCGTATCAGGTGCTTCCTTCATGGCGCCGGCGCATCGGAAAGCACAACGCGCTTCTCAATCGGGGAGTCGGGCGAGCACTCGCAGCTGCTTACCCCGACGTGATCCTCTGCGGCGGCTATAATTATGTGGCTTCGTGGCAGGCACTTTTGTGGGCGCGGATGCACAGTATTCCTTTCCTGCTGTGGTCGGAAAGTACGTCGCACGATTTGCGAACCGGGTGGCCGTGGGTGGAATGGTTAAAGAGCGGGTTTCTTCAGAACTGTACCGGATTTGTTGTGCCGGGAATTTCCGCCCGAGAATATTTGATCTCCCGTGGACACAAAGAGGACACGATCTTCACCGCGCCAAACGCCGTAGACAACGACCTATTCATGCGCGGAGCAGAAACGGCCCGGCAAAATGGGGATCGCCTCCGCCGCGAATTGAATTTGCCGCAGCGTTATTTTCTTTTCGTCGGCCGTCTGGTGCGGGAAAAGGGTGTATTCGATCTGCTATCGGCCTATGCCGATCTCAATCCGCAGATTCGCGCGGCCGTCGCTTTGGTCTTTGCCGGAGACGGCTCGGAACTTCGGCAGTTGCAGAAACAGGCGCGTTCAATTTCTCCGGGACAAGTTCTATTTCCTGGATTTGTGCACCGCGATCAGTTGGCGGCTTATTATGGCCTGGCAGAAATGCTCTTCTTGCCCAGCCACACCGAACCCTGGGGTCTGGTGGTGAATGAAGCCATGGCGTGCGGACTCCCCGTGATCGTGAGCAATGCCGCTGGATGTGCCGCCGATTTAGTGAGCGACGGCTGCAACGGCTATACACTCCCTCCGGGAGATGTGTTGCGGCTTGGCGAATTCATGCGGTCTTTGGCGACCCAACCCGCGCTCTGCCGCGAGATGGGTTTGCATAGCGCGCACCGCATTGAAAAATATTCGCCGCTTTCCTGGTGTGCGGGAATCGCCACTGCCGTGGAAAGTATGAGGGTTTTCGATTGACCAGAAATCTTTCCAAAGGCATGCTCGCTGTGGCCGCCGTTCCGATTCTGTTTTGCATCGCCAGCCTTGCCTATTCCCGCCCAGGTTATTTCACCAGTCAAACCTACATGTTCGGTCTCATGGGTCTGGAACTGCTGGCGTTGGCGGTGTGGCGTTTTCGTCAGGTTTTCTTTGCCCTATTGATGTATGTATTCCTCGCTGCCGGTACCAGCCTGCCCGGAACTTCAGTAGGCACCAAGGGGCGCTGGGTTTTCCTGGGCATTGGAGCGGTGGTCGGCGCACTCATCGCTCTGAAGGAACGCCGATTCCGTCCCGGCTTGTTTGATTTTGTTGCGCTATCGTGCATTCTGGCGGCGCTCGCCTCGTCTACCGTTTCGCGCTATCCCAACCTGGCCATGCTCAAAGCTCTCAGCCTCCTTCTGTTGTTCCTTTACACGGCATCGGGAGCCAAAGTCGCAGTTGAAGGCCGGGAGGATCGCTTTCTCTACGGCCTGGTCACTGGCTGTGAAATCCTTGTGGTAGGCACCACGGCTTTCTATGCAACTGGCCGCGAAGTGATGGGCAATCCAAATTCGCTGGGCGCGATCATGGGCGTGGTTGCAACTCCACTACTGTTCTGGGGGATGCTGGTTGCGAAAGATCGTTTTACCCGCAGCCGGCGAGTCGCCATTTTCTTTCTCTGCCTGTATCTGGTCTATTACAGCCACGCCCGTGCCGGCATGTTGGCTGCTGCGGTTTCCTGCGCCTTTCTGTGCATAGGTCTTCGCCAGTACAAAATGTTGATCAAAGGCTCCGGGATTGCACTGATCATAGTTGCGGCAGCATCCATTTTGCAGCCGCAGAAAGTCTCAAATTCCGTTGCAGAATTTACCTCTGACGTGGTTTACAAAGGTTTTCAGGAACGAGGGGTCTTGGCCTCACGCCAGTCTCCCTGGAACGAAGCCATGAATGTGATCAACACCCACTTCTGGTTTGGCACCGGCTTCGGCACCAAAGACACCGCCTTCGAGGGATATACGCGAACCGACGGTGCCTCTTCTGACTTCGCCCGTGCCGAGTACGGCAACAGCTACCTTGCCATCGTTGCATGGCTGGGAATAGTTGGCACGTTGCCGTTTTTACTTTTGCTGTCGCTGCTGATTACTCCCCTCGTTCTGACGTTTCGCTGGATGCGATCGACCGGGAACGCCCATCACCCCGCCGTGCCCTTAGCTTTGGTAGTGATTGCCGGTCTCGTTCACGCTGGACTCGAGGACTGGCTATTCGCAGCCGGCTACTATCTGTGTGTTTTCTTCTGGAGCATGGCGTTTGTGCTGGTTGACATTGCTCCATCCACATCCCGATTGCTGGACAGTTCCTTCTATTCCCGGCCTAACCCTCTGCTGCGCGAACGCGATCTTCTTGTTCCGGGACAAGGTTGACGTGGGGTAAAAAGAGATTATTCCCCAGTTCATCGGCGGCCCAGGAGTGGTGTCCGTCAGCTCGGGTTCTCGCGTTCCTGAAATTTGCCAGGCCCGGTATGCCACACACTGCCGACTGGAAGCAAAGCAACGTCCAACCGCATCGGGCCGTGCTACCATCTCCACCGGGTGAACGGCGAATCAAAATTGCAGTCCTGCCTTTTACGCTGGGCATTTTTTGCGGTCTGCCTGCTTTACCTGCTTCAGCTATGGACTCCATTGCGCCTCAGTGGGGACTCGATTGAATTGCTCTCGGTAGCCTCGTCGGTGGCGGATGGGCACGGCTTTTTGGATCACGGCCAAAAGACGCGCTATCCTCCGGGATACCCAGCTATGGTGGCCGGTCTGGATCGCTTGGGGATCGCACGTCCATGGGCCCTGGTCGCGCTGAATGCGATGTTTCTGTTTCTTGGCTTCGCCTGCTTAGGGCGCGTGGCTCGCAATTACCTTCACTTGAGCAGCAACTGGACGACCATAGCCCTCCTGTTCACCGGCTTGAGCTTTGTGTTTGTTAAGCACTTCACCCAGCCCTTAACCGATATTCCATTTTTTGGCACGAGCATGGCCGCTCTCGCACTGACAGTCCGCGCAGAGAAAGAATTAGGAGTCTCGTATTACGGTTTCTGGGCAGCCGCGCTCGCGGTCGCGGTCGCGAGTGCCCTGATACGGCCCACCGGCATTGCGTTATTTCCCTGCTTAGTGTGGTCTCTGGGCGCGCACCTTGGGGCGGGAAAGATTCTACTCGGCAACAAGACGATTTTGATTGGTTGTGGTGCCCTCGCTGTACTCCTCGGCGCTGCGGTTGCAATCTTCTTGCTCCGCACACTTTATGTCCGGGGAGCGCTGTTGGTTTTTGCTCAGCAGGGTTTGGGTCGTGGCATCCTTGATATTCTGCTTTTTCGCGAACAAGAGATCGGCGAACTGTTCCTCAACGCCCCCGCCACCAAGTTAGGACCCTTCGCCCCACTGGTACGAGTGTCTGGATTGGCAGGACTTGCCGTACTGCTCGCGATCGTGTGGCACTGCCGAAGAGGTACCGTCGAGGCCTTTCTGGCGGCGTATCTGTTCATCTTCCTCCTTTGGCCCTACGCGGACGCTCGCTTCTGGATTCCGATCTTGCCTCTGATCTTCGCGGAACTTTTTTCAGTGGCGCGGCCTTGGACACTCACGGGGTGGAAAAAACGGGCCAGCGTGGCTTACGCGGCCGCCTATGCGTTCATGGGCGTGGCGGCTCTGGCCTACTCGACCTGGATCACTTTCTCCGGTCCGAAGTTTCCGCGGCGGTATGGAGACGGAAACCTACGCGCTACTTACGAGGCATTCTATTCCCAGCGGCGAGTCGATGACTCGACGAAAATCGATGCCGCGGGACTGGAGGTGCTGCAGCGTTACGGCGGCGCAGGCAATTCCGGTCTGGCGCGGCAGTAGTCGCGGTCAGCGCAATGTATCTTCTTGCGCCCGCCGCGGCTGAGCCGAAACAGCAGATCCCGCAATAAACAGATTAATGATGCGCTTGTTCATCAATTCGCTGGCGGCCAGCGCCGGCGGTGGTCTCACGTATATTCGCAACGTGCTTCCTCACCTGGCCGAAATAAAACATTTGCACGTAACTGTGGCGCTCAGTCCCAGCCTCCGTGAAGAGTTTCGCGATCTGAACAGCGTTGAGTTTCTGGAAATCGCCAGCCCCGCAGGACGCCGCTTCTGGCACGAGCAATCCAGGCTTCCGACCCTCATCCGCAATAGCAATTCCCAAGTTTTGCTTTCCACCGGAAATTTCGCCCTGCGCAAATCTCCGGTGCCCCAAATATTGTTGTCGCGGAATTCCATTTATTCGAGCCGCGATTATTATGCCGACCTCATCGCCCGCCGCGAGTATCGCCTATGGCTGGAAACCCGCCTGAGATCAGTATTAGCCAAAAGATCGGTGTACTGGGCAGATGTCACCGTCGCCCCCAGCGAAGCATTTGCAGCCGATTTACGCCATTGGACGGGCAAGCCAGTCCGCGTTATCTATCACGGATTTGATCGTGAGGAATTCTTTCGCGACGCGGCTCCATTATGCCCCGACGTGCAGGAACAACTCACTCGCGCAAGTGGCGCAGTGCGCCTGCTTTTTGTCAGTCACTACAATTACTATCGCAACTTCGAAACCTTGATTCGCGCTCTGCCCTTATTGCGCCAGTCGTTCAATGGCAGGCCTGTCAAACTCTTCTTAACCTGCAAGTTCGCGCCCGGTGCGAATCCTGGCGCCTATGACCCGCGAAGCGCCGCCAGATTGATCAGAGAAATTGGCGTCGAAGACATGGTCGTGGAGTTGGGCGCAGTTCCCTACCGCCAACTTCATCATCTTTATCGCCAGTGCCAAATTTATGTCACCCCCGCGTACGCGGAAACTTTTGCTCATCCGCTGGTGGAGGCCATGTCGAGCGGCTTGCCTGTGGTTGCTTCTGACATTGCGGTTCATAGGGAAATCTGCGGCGATGCCGCGATTTTCTTTGAAAGATTTTCGCCCTCCGCGCTGGCGAAATGCCTGCTGCAGGTCATGCAATCGGATGCAATGGCACAGCGCATGTCAACCGCTGGCCTGGAACGTTCTCAGCATTTCAGTTGGAACACCCACGTCAACCAATTGCTCGATCTGGCGAGAAATTTGTTGATCGCGCGCGAGCATCCCTGACCCAACATCACACTTAATTCCTGGCTTTGTACCCTGACAGTTAGGATTTTAATTCGATCGGAGTACGATCTTCTTTCCATGTGTGGAATCTTCGGCATCGCCGCCCGTAATGCATCCGTTCCCACGGATATTCTCGACCGCGCCACGCAATCGCTGGCCCACCGCGGTCCCGACGATTCCGGCACAGTAATCCTTCACGATTCCGTTCCCGTCCCAGTCGAAGTTGGCCTGGGCAATCGCCGCCTGGCCATTCTCGATCTATCTCCGCTGGCTCATCAGCCCATGCACGATCCCGCCACAGGAAATTGGATTGCTTACAACGGCGAAATCTACAACTTTCGCGACCTCCGTCAGGAACTGGAACAAGCGGGCGAAAAATTTATCAGCAATTCCGATACTGAAGTTCTCCTGCGAGCCTATGCACGATGGGGCGAAGCCTGTTTGGAAAAACTGCGCGGCATATTCGCCTTCGCTATATGGGACGCGGTCCGGCACCGTTTGTTTCTGGCCCGCGATCCCATGGGGGTTAAGCCGCTTTACTACGCGCAGTCTGGCGCGTATTTCATCTTCGCTTCTGAGGTTCGCACTCTTTTAGGCACCAGCCTTGTGCCTCACAGAGTGGACGCCGCAGGACTTCTGAATTACCTCACTTTCGGCTCCGCTTACGATCCCGTCACTCTGATAGGAGGCGTGAACTCCCTGCCTCCGGGTCACACCCTCACCTGGGAGAATGGGACTCTGCACCAGTCGCGCTTCTGGGATCTGGTAGATGGAGAAGATGACAATTCGACAAACGGGAACCCCGCCCGCGCTGCACAATCTTGCTCGCTCTACGGAAAAGACCTGCAGTCCTTGCTCGAAGAAGCAGTGCGATTGCAGTTGGTCAGCGACGTCCCGATTGGTGTCTTTCTTTCCGGCGGCATCGATTCCAGCGCCGTTGTTAGCATTCTCAGCCGCGGCGGCGTCACCCCAGCAACCTTTTCCATCGTCTTCCGCGAAAGCGAATTTTCAGAAGCCGAATTTTCCCGACGCATCTCCACTCAGTTTCGCACCGACCATCACGAAATCCTGGTATCTCAGCGTGACCTTTTAGACTCAATTCCCGACGCACTGCGCGCGATGGATCTCCCCAGCATGGATGCTGTAAACACCTACTTCGTGTCGCGCGAAGCTCGCGCCGCAGGAGTCAAAGTCGCCCTTTCTGGCTTGGGCGGCGACGAAGTCTTCGCCGGTTACTCCAGCTTCCGCACTGTTCCCCGACTGGAACGCTTTTCGCAACTCTGGAAGCACGTTCCGGGCTCGGTTCGTAATCCTTTTTCTTCAGCCTTCGCCGCACTCTCTCCCGCCAGCGACCAGAATCGCAAGCTCACATCCCTGTTCCGCGACAACGGCAGAGTTCTGCATCCATATTTTCTCAGCCGCATGCTTTTTACTCCGGGCCAGTGCGATTCGCTCTTGCGCGTTCAAGATCAAGTCGTCGTCCAGCGCGCCGCCGCCTCGCAACTCGACAATCTGCGCCACGCTCGTCAACTCGATCCCGCGAATCGCGTCTCTTATCTCGAGTCGCGCTGTTACATGCTGAATACATTGTTGCGCGATGCCGATTCTATGAGCATGTCGCAAGGCCTGGAACTGCGCGTCCCTCTCATCGACCATGTGCTGGCCAAGAAAGTTCTTGGCATCCCCGGAACTCAGAAACTGGGACGAAATCCGAAACCGCTGCTCCTTGCCCAGTTGGCTGGCTCACTGCCCGCCGAGATCGTTAACCGTCCCAAGCGTGGTTTCACTTTGCCCTTTGAACGCTGGCTGCGCGCCGACTTCCGTTCCACCATCGAACCCGTGCTCTCCGCGCGCCACGTTGCCGGCAGTCCGCTGGGAAAAGCCTTGAACGGTGAAGCCGTGCAGCAAGTCTGGAATGATTTTCTGCAAGGGAAGGTTTCCTGGTCGCGCCCCTGGTCGCTCTACGTGCTGCAACACTGGTGCGAACAGCATTCTTTAGCATCCTGACAAACCGCAAGTCAGGGTAAGATGTTGGGAGCCTGTCGCACCCATGCATAAGCTGCAAGAATCAAGGCCGGAGTCAAAGTCTTCTCTAGCTTCGCCTTCACCGGCCGGACGGCCGTCTGCACGCCTTCCGATTACCGTGATCGTCCCCGCGCGTAACGAAGCCCGCAATTTGCCGCGATGCCTGGAATCTTTGAACGGCGTGGGCGAGGTGTATGTCATCGATTCGCAAAGCGCCGACCCGACCGTGGAAGTGGCCCGCGCCTATGGCGCGCAGGTGGTGCAGTTTCATTATCAGGGTGGTTGGCCCAAAAAGCGTCAATGGGCCATGGAATCTCTGCCGTTGGCCTTCGATTGGATTCTTCTCGTCGACGCCGACGAATCGTTGACTCCGCAGCTTGAGCAGGAAATCAAAAGCGCGATCGAAAACCCAGCCTTCGATGGCTACTACATCGCCTTGCGCGTCCATTTTCTGGGCCGCGAGTTGCGCCATTGCGGCGCAAGCTTCTACAAGCTCTCGCTTTTTCGCCGCGGCAAGGGCCGCTTCGAGTGCCGCCTGCGCGATCAGGATCCTTCCATGGCCGATATGGAGGTCCACGAACATGTAATCGTCGAAGGAAAAACTGCAAGGCTCAGGCAACCGCTGCTGCATCACAATATCGAATCGCTGTCGCGCTATATACAAAAGCACGACGAATATTCCAACTGGGAAGCACGCGTCTGGCTGCATGGCTATTGCGACGACGCTGCCAGCCAGGAACAGATCACTCCTTCGCTCTTCGGATCGCAGGCGCAGCGCCGCCGCTGGCTGAAAAAGAATTTTCTAGCTATGCCCGGGTCGTCGCTTCTGTTCTTTTTCTACAAATACATTGGGCTTCTTGGTTTTCTCGATGGCGTTCCGGGGCTGATTTTCTGCGTCTTTCAGGGCATTCAGTTCTTTCACGTCAAAGCCAAAATTTACGAATTGAAAACCTGCGGCGCCGACGCCCGCATCAAGAAGGATTGATCTCGACCCATGTGCGGCATCGCCGGTTTAATGAATTGCGGAGACGGAGAAACGCTGGAGCGAATGAATCGCGTTCAGGCGCATCGCGGACCCGACGACTCCGGGATCTGGGAACGCAAGTTCCCCGATGGCGGTTATATCGGACTGGGCAGCCGGCGGCTCGCCATTCTCGATTTATCTACCGGCGGGCACATGCCCATGTGCAACGAAGATCACACAATCTGGATCACCTACAACGGAGAGATTTACAACTTCATTGAACTTCGCCGCGAACTCGAAAGCAAGGGCCACAGCTTCGCCTCCCGCACGGACACTGAAGTGATCATTCACCTTTACGAGCAGGAAGGCTTCGATTGCGTGAAGCGGCTGAACGGCATGTTCGCCTTCGCCATTTGCGATCTGCGTATGCGGACGCCGACGTTGTTTGTCGCTCGTGACCATTTTGGCGTCAAGCCTTTCTATTACTTTCACAGAGGCCAACGATTCGCTTTCGCCTCGGAAATCAAGGCTCTGCTGCAGGTTCCGGAAATCAATGCGGAACTGGATCCGGAATCGCTGCACCAGTATTTGACCTTCCTCTGGGTTCCCGATCCCAAAACGATGTTCCGGCACATCCTGAAACTTCCCGCAGGTCACTATGCAACGGTGCGCGGCCGCGAATTGAAGCTGACGCAGTATTGGGATTTAACTTTTCCGCCAGCCACTCAGACCTACACGCGTTCCGAGTGCGACTTGACTGAAGAAGTCCAACACCGCTTCCGCCGTTCCGTTGAAGCGCAAATGATCAGCGACGTCCCTATCGGCGCCTTCCTTAGCGCGGGACTCGATTCTTCCAGCATCGTGGCGATGATGGCTCGCGCCACTCGCCAGCCGCTTCGCACGTACACTGTCACCTTCCCGAATAAATACCGCGTCGGGGAAACTACGCTCGACGACCCCGATGTGGCAACGCGGCTGGCGGCACGGCTCGGCTGCCAGAATCAGCGCATCGTGGTTGAACCTGACGTAGCCGATCTTCTTCCGCGTCTCGTCTGGCACATGGACGAACCCACAGCCGATCCCGCTCTGATTACTGCGTATCTCGTGTGCCGCGAAGCACGCAAGCACTCCACTGTCTTGCTTTCAGGCGTTGGCGGCGACGAATTGTTCGCGGGATATCGCAAGCACGTGGCGCATTACTGGGCACAAATCTATGGTCGTGTGCCTGCCGGAGCACGACGGTTCGCGGAGTCGGCGCTGGCCGCTCTTCCCAATCTCCGTGGCAACCCGATGAAAGGAACCCTGCGGCTCGCCAAAAAAATGGCTCGCAGTGCCTCGCTGGCTCCGGTCGACCGGTTCATCGCCAACTGCACTTATCTCGATGATCCGCAAAAAGCCAGCCTCTACTCCGATGATTTCTGCGCTGCGAGTTCCAGCTCACATGCAGCGTCTCAGCATCGCGCGGCTTTCGAACACGTGCAACATGCCGACTTCCTGCACCAGATGCTTTATCTCGACACCAAGATTTTCATGGCCAGCCTCAACCTCACTTACAACGACAAGATGAGCATGGCTTCGTCGGTGGAAGTGCGCGTTCCTTTTCTTGATCGTGAATTCGCCGAGTTCGTCGCCTGGAATGTGCCGCCTGGCCTGAAACTGAAAGGTTCCCTGCGCCCAACGACAAAATACATCTTGCGCCAAGCCATGCGTGACACCCTGCCGGCCGAAGTCCTGCGCCGGCCCAAGGCCGGATTCGCCGCTCCGGTAGACTATTGGCTGGCGCATGATCTGAAGGAAATGGTCGACGATTTGTTATCCGCCAGGCAAATCCAGCAGCGTGGTTTGTTCCGCCCTGAGGTCGTGCGCCGTTTTGTCGAGGAGCACCGCAGTGGCCGCCAGGATTGGTCGATGCAGCTTTGGCAGTTCATTACTCTGGAGCTGTGGATGCAAACATTTCTCGATGGCGGCGCGCGAAAATTTGAACACGATGTACCGGTGCCGCAGACCGCAATCGCATAGCTCAAACTCGTGACTCAGGAGCTAAGTCAATAAGAACGCGAATCACCAAAATAATGAAACAAGTCCTCCAGCAAGCGCGAACCGGCGAAGTTGCGGTCGTTGAAGTTCCCGTACCGCAGCTATTGCCCGGCTGTGTGCTGGTGCGCATCGCCGCTTCTGTGGTCTCCGCCGGCACCGAACGCGCGTCCACCGAGTTCGCCAGCAAAAGTCTGTGGCGAAAAGCGCAAGCCCGGCCCGACCTGGTGCGTGAGGTCTTCGGCAAAGTGCAGCGCGATGGAATTTTCTCGGCATGGCAAGCCGTCCGCACTCGCCTCGACCAACCGCAAGCCCCGGGCTACAGCAGTGCCGGAACCGTCATCGCGGTTGGTGAGGGAATCACCGACATTCAACCTGGCGACCGGGTCGCCTGTGCCGGCGCGGGATTTGCGGTGCACGCAGAGGTCGCATGCATTCCCCGCTTGCTAGTGGCGCGTATTCCGCTCGCAGCGAACTTGTCGGCGGAAGAAGTTGCATTCGATGAAGCTGCATTCGCCACGTTGGGCGCGGTGGCTCTGCATGGTATTCGCACGGCGGAAGCAAAATTAGGAGATTTGGTCGCGGTAATCGGCCTGGGCTTGCTTGGCCAACTCACCATGCAATTGCTGAAAGCTGCCGGATGCCGGGTTTTGGGAATGGATTTCAATACGTCGCGTGCTGAATTGGCGGAGCGCCTGGGCGCGGATGCGGTTGCCGTGTCTCCCTCCGCGCTGCGCGATCTTTGCCTCGAGCATTCGCATGGCATGGGCGCAGATTCGATTGTTATCGCCGCTGAAACGCCGAGCAGCGATCCCGTTAATCTTGCCGCGCAGGTCGCCCGCGACCGCGCCATCGTAGTGGCGGTTGGAACAGTAGGTATCAATATCGAGAGAAAAACCTACTACGAAAAGGAAATCGATTTCCGTATCTCTCGATCCTATGGCCCCGGCCGCTATGACGCGTTTTATGAGCAGAAAGGGCGCGACTATCCTATCGGCTATGTGCGCTGGACGGAAACCCGCAACATGGAAGCGTTCTTGCAGTTGCTGGCTCAGCGAAAAATAAGTGTCGCGCCGCTGATCACGCATCGTTTTCCCGTCTCGCACGCCGCTGCTGCCTACAATCTGATCAGCGGCAACTCCCGCGATCCATATCTCGGCGTGGTGATCAAGTATCCGGGCAACGTCGACGAATCCCTAACGCTGGTACACGACGCTTCCGCGAACGAGTCTCTCGCGCCGAAGAGCGGAGAGTCGCGCCGCTTATCTGCCGATCGCATCTCTGTAGGCCTGCTCGGAGCGGGAACTTTTGCCACCGGCACTCTGATTCCCGCATTGAAAGCTTCGAAGGACAGAATTCTCGCCGGTGTTTGCGCTGCTACCGGCGTCCACGCCCAGCACGCGGCGCACAAGTTTGGTTTCCGCTATTGCACCACAGATGAAACGCAGCTCATGCAAGACCCCAGCATTAATACAGTCGTGATCGCTACTCGGCATCACTTGCACGCGCGCCAGATCCTTGCGGCGCTGGAAGCGGGCAAGCACATCTTCTGCGAGAAACCTCTGTGCCTGTCCGAGGATGAACTTGGCAAAATCGTCTCTACTTATCTTTCGCCTTCTGCGCCAAAACCCGCCTTCATGGTTGGCTTCAACCGCCGCTTCGCTCCCATGACCGTGTCTCTGAAATCGTTCTTAGCAAAAATTTCCGAACCACTGGTTCTGCACTATCGCATCAATGCTGGAAGTCTTCCGCCTGACCATTGGATCAACGACGCGGCGCAGGGCGGAGGCCGCATTCTGGGTGAGGTGTGCCACTTTGTCGATCTGTTAATGTACTTGGCCGGAGCGCCAATTGTTTCCGTCGAGGCACAGCCATTGGGCGATTCCGCCCGCTATGGCGAAAGTGCGCTTGCATCGCTCCGATTCGCCAATGGCTCGCACGGCGCCATCGGTTACGTCTCCAATGGCGACCGCTCTTTCTCGAAGGAACGCCTGGAAGTCTTTGGCGGAGGCGCAGTCGCTGCGCTCGACGATTTTCGCCGTCTCGAACTTTCACGCCACGGCCGCAAAAAAACGATTCGTTCGCACTGGCGCCAGGACAAAGGTCATCGAGCGGAGTGGATTGCGTTTGTCGAATCCATCCAGCGCAGCCAGAGCCGCGATTCCCTTCGATGAATTCATTTGCTCGAGTCTAGCCACGCTGCGCATAAAAGAATCCCTGGCCACCGGAAGGCGAATCATGATCGACACTTCAGCCTTCATCGAGTCGGCTCGGCAGCGTCGCCGTCAGAGCGCATGATCGCGAACCGCGTCCCGGAGAAAATAGCCAACTCCACGCCGACTTCAACATGCTCATTCTTGGACTCAACATGTTTCATGCCGACGCCTCGGCGGCCATCGTTGTCGATGGAAACCTCGCCTTCGCCGTCGCCGAAGAACGGCTCAACCGCCATAAACATTTTGCCGGTTTTCCCGCTCTCGCAGTCAAAGCCTGTCTTGACGCAGTGGGCGCGAAGATTCCCGATATCGACCATGTCTCCGTAGGCCAGGACAGCGACGCGAATCTCGCCAAAAAAGTCCAATACGCGCTCGCCAATCCTGCGAAGATTCTGAACTTCATCCGCCTTCGCCAGCGCAAGCAGGCTATGCGCGATGTGCGAACTCTTGCTGGCCCAAGCGCTGGCTGCCGACCCTCACAACTTCGCTTTCGGCACACCACCTTGAGCACCACATCGCCCACATCGCCAGCGCCTACTATTGCTCGCCCTGGGAGAAAGCCGCCGGCTTCAGTTACGACGGTTCCGGAGATTTCGTCTCCACGATGATGGCCAGTTGCGAAGGCGAAAATATCGAGGTGCTCGACCGCGTATTCCTTCCGCACTCTTTGGGCAGCCTCTACACCATGATTTGCGAATTTATCGGCTACAACAAATATGGCGACGAAGGCAAAGTCATGGGCCTCGCCCCTTACGGCAAAGATAGTTTCTACGAACAAATTGCGAGATCGTCAAGCCCAAAAAACATGGATTTCATCTCGATCTGAGCTACTTCAAGCCCCTGGGGAGCAATCAGGGCATGCAGATCTTGCCCGACGGAACCGTTCGCCTCGCCCGCCATTTCTCCTACCGCATGGAAAAAACTATTCGGCGAACCCCGCCGCTCTCATGCCGAAATTACACAACGCGACATGGATTTAGCGTTCGCCCTTCAGCATCGTTTTGAAGAAATTTTCTTTCACCTGCTGAATCATCTGCACGAGAACGTTCCGCTCAACGACCTCGCCATGGCCGGAGGCTGCGCCCTCAACAGTGTCGCCAACGGCAAGCTCTTCGACCACGCGCCGTTTCGCCGCACCTACATCCAACCCGCGGCCGGAGATGAAGGCCTCGCGATCGGCGCCGCGCTGCACACCTATCATTCCATGCTCAAGCAACCCCGCCGCCATGAGTTGAAACACTCCTATCTCGGTCCGGAATTTTCTCCGACTCGCGCATCGAATCCGCACTGAAAAGCGCCGCTCTCGACTATCAAAACTCGAGCACCAGTCTCTGCTCGACGCCGTCGCCGACCAGATCGCAGCCGGCAATGTGATCGGCTGGTTTCAGGGGCGCATGGAGTGGGGCCCGCGCGCCCTCGGCAATCGCTCCATCGTCGCGCATCCCGGCCTGCCCAACATGAAGGCTGTGCTCAACGCACGCATCAAGCACCGCGAGTGGTTCCGGCCCTTCGCGCCTTCCATCCTCGTCGAGCACCAGCATGAATATTTTGAACACGACCATCCTTCGCCCTTCATGCTGCACGTCTATAAAATTCGACCGGAGAAGCGCGAACAACTTGTGCGCAGTGAACCACGTCGACAACACGGGCCGCTTGCAAACTGTGGCCCGCGAAGAAAATCCTCTGTACTACGATCTGATTTCCGCTTTTTACCGCAAAACCGGAATTCCCGTGATTCTGAACACCAGCTTCAACGAAAATGAGCCTATCGTCTGCACTCCGGATCAGGCCATATGACTGCTTCCAACGCACGCGGATGGATGTTCTCGCGATCGGCCCGTTCCTGGTCTGAGCCGGAAAGATTCTCAGTCCCCGCAACACAGTTCCCGACCAAAGAACTGACGATTTCCTGGTTCCTCTGTGTCCTCTGTGGTACAATTGTCTTTCCCCATGAGCGGCGACACGTATCACGCCTTCCGCCCCGATGAAGCATCGCCCAGCAGACTTGGGAACCGCCTGGTCGCCAGGTTTCCACGCCTGCGGGCGCTGTTCTGGTCCGGAGACCGCCTCTACGCTTCCAGAGGCTACCAACTCTGTGTGCGCAACTTCCCGCACCCAAGGTCCCATCGAGAATCTGCGTTGGCAGCCGTCGCAGTTACCATCCCGCTTGGTGGCGTCATGGCAGCGCAGCCATTCGTCTCAGTCTCGCGCTTGTTCCGCGACGGATTTCACGCGCTCGCCGCCCTCTGCCCTCGGGAGGATTCTGGTGCGCGGTTCCGGGAGCAATCGTCACCCTCGCGCCCCGGCGAAAATGAATTCCGCATTACCCACGCCATCACTCGCGGCACCCGTCCGCTGCACATCACAGCTGTTCCCGAGCGGCACGTTTTATTGGGGAGAATATTTCGATAATGCTGCGCGCGACGAAGTCCACATCTACGCCTCCACCGACGGCGGCGTCACCTGGGATGTCGCCTACACGTTCCCCGAAAGGTGTAATCCGTCACGTGCACAACATCGTTCACGACGCGTGGGGCGATTGCCTCTGGATCCTGACCGGCGACTACGGCGACGAATGCCGCATCCTGCGCGCCTCTTGCGATCTTCAGCAGGTCGATGTTGTCCTTGCAAGGAAATCAGCAGGCCCGCGCGGTAGCGCTGGTTCCCGCCGAAGACGGACTTTATTTCTCCTCCGACACGCCGCTGGAAGCGAACTTCATCTACCACTTGAATCGTCAAGGCGGATTGCCAGAAGCTCGCCGGTGTCACCAGTTCCTCCATCTACGGATGCCGCGTGCGCGACAGCATCTTTTTTCTCCACCATGGTCGAGCCCAGCGACGTGAATTCCGACGACCACGTCCGAATCTACGGCAGCCGCGATGGAGAAAACTGGCCCGCCTTGCTGTCCTGGCGAAAGACCGCTGGCCGATGCGTTTCTTCCAATACGGCAACGCGTTCTTTCCCGACGGCGAGAACAAAACAGATTTCCTGGCCGTGACTACTGTCGCGGTTGGACGAGACGATCATGGCCACCTCCTGTACTCAATCACCAAAGTGATCGGGCAGTGATCCTGCCGCACATCCGCTTCATGATATAGTTCGAGCAAATCCTCAGGATTCACGTCCGCTTTTGCCACATTTCAGCTACTACCGCCGCATCGTCAGCGCCTACCTGCTCGGAGGCAAGAGCCATCTCACGTTCTGGCACGAAACCCCCGCAGAAAATCCCAATGCACTAGTCGACGAACTCGGCGAATACTACATGCCATTTACGCGAGAAGGCGGACTACCAAGGCGCCTACGACGCCGCCGGAATCCCGCTGCTCGACTATCGCGGAAACATCGGCCCGCAATATAACCCCATCGCCATCGCGCAATACGGCCTGGGAAATTACAATCTTCTCCGCCGCACCGGCGAAGCCGCCCGCCGCGAGATAAAGTTCCTCCTGATAGGCAGACTGGCTCTGCCAGCATCTGGAGCAAAATCCACGCGGACTCTCCGTCTGGAATCACCACTTCGACTGGGAATACCGCGACACGCTGCGAGCCCCGTGGTATTCGGCTTTAGCGCAAGGACAGGGAATTTCCGTCCTGGTTCGCGCCCACCAGGAATCAAAAGACGCGCGTTACCTGGAAGCCGCGAGCTGAGCCCTCGCCATGTTTCTTCACTCCCGATAAGCGAGGGCGGCGTTGCGTTCACCGACGAGCGCGGCGATCTCTGGTTCGAGGAATACATCGTCTCCCCGCCCACTCACATCCTCAACGGTTTCATCTGGGCCGCCTGGGGAGTCTACGATTATTTCCTCGCGACGCGAGACCAATCATCACAAACGCTCTTCTCTCGCGCCGTGCAAACCCTGCTGCACAATCTCGACCGCTACGATCTCGGCTTCTGGTCTCTCTACGAACAATCCGGCACGCGCCTGCCCATGGTTGCCAGCCCGTTCTATCATCAGTTGCACATCGTGCAACTGCGCGTGATGCATCGCCTCACCGGCGAAGAAAAATTCGCACGCATCGCCGACCGCTGGGAGGGCTACACGCGCAGCCGCGGCAATCGCACCCGCGCGCTGTGCTACAAAAGTGCTTTCAAACTCTGTTACTACTAGATTTGTAATTACTTCGTGAAAATCCTCTACGTCTCGCAATATTTCCCGCCGGAAATGGGGGCGCCTGCCGCGCGCGCCGCCGAGCTCGCCCGGCATTGGGCAAACGCCGGTCACGCAGTCTCGATTCTCACCGGATTCCCGAACCATCCCACCGGCGTGGTTCCCGCCGAGTGGCGCAGCCGGCTCCGCCGTCTGACCTTCCATGAAATGATGGCCCATGGAAACGCAGCTCGGTCGATGTCTACCGCACCTGGCTCTGGCCGCTTACCCAACCGCAAAGCGCACGAGCGCATGCGGAACTACGCTTCCTTCTGCCTATCGGCGGCTTTGCGTGGGATGACCCTTCCCCGTCCCGACGTCATCATCGCCACTTCTCCGCAACTTGCTGGTCGGACTCTCGCGGGCTGGTGGCTCTCTTTCGCCCGGCAAATCCCTTTCGTCTTCGAAGTCCGCGATCTCTGGCCTGAATCTCTTAGCAGCCGTCGGCAGTGGGCGACGAGAACTCCCTGCTGCACCGCTCACTGTCCGCGATCGCAAACTTCCTCTACCGTCACGCCGACCACATCGTCGTCGTGACCCCAGCATTCAAAGATTTTCTGATCCAGAATCGCCACGTCCCCGCAGAGAAAATCTCCGTCGTGGAAAACGGCGTCGAAACCGATCAGTTTTCTCCCCGCACCGCCGCTGCGACCCGCGCGCTGCGCCAGCGAACTCGGCGTCGAGGACAAGTTCGTGGTCTGTTATGTCGGAACCATGGGCATGGCCCACGGCCTGGAGACTCTTGCTCGATGCCGCCGCGCAATTGCAGACTCAGAATCCCGCCGTCCTGTTCCTGCTCATCGGCGAAGGCGCGGAGAAAGAGCGCATCAAGGCTCTGGCGCAATCCCGAGGCCTCGCCAACATCCGTTTTCTCGATCAGCAGCCCCGCGAAAAAATTCCTGCATTCATTTCCGCCTCCGATGCCTGCCTCGTGCTGCTCAAGAATACGGAAGTCTTCAAGACCGTCATCCCCACCAAAATGTTGGAGTTCATGTCCTGCGCCCGCCCCGTGATTCTCGGCGTAGACGGCCAGGCCCGAAAAATTGTGGAAGAAGCCGACGCGGGAATCGTGATCGAGCCGGAGAACTCAGTCGCTCTCGCAGAGGCGATCGAGCGCTTAGCCGCCGATCGCGGTCTTTGCCAAAAGCTGGGATCTCAGGGTAGGGAATACATCGTGTGCCATTTTTCGCGCAGCCAAACTGCCGCAGCCTATATTCATGTTCTGGATGCACTGCGCGAGGCCACGCGTCAGCGCAAAGCCAATGCCAAAACGCCGCCACCACGCTGATCAGAATTTCCCAGGATCCCGGCACCGGCTACGGGTGCACGGCATAAACCGACACCGCGGTTGCTGCCGTTACCGCGGCATCGAATGTTCGCGCCGCCGCCACTCGCGCCCCGCTCACCGGGACGAAGAGAATGTCATCAGCCGCTAGGGTCACGTCCGGAGCCTTGGCCTCCAGCATTTTCTTAAGCGGCACCCGGGTTTCCGTCATCCCGGTTGGCCCTTTGTGGATGATCCGAACCCCGCCCATCTTCGCAGTGTGATTCGTACCGCCCGCCAGCGCCAGTGCCTGCAGCACCGTGAGCGTTCCGTTATCCACCAGCAGACCGCTTGGCCGGCCCACATCCCCGACCACATAGATAATCGGCGCTCGCGGCACCATGATCGTATCGCCCGGAAGCACGTCTACGTTCGCACTCTGATCGTCCCCCAGATTTCTGGGAAGTTCCAGGTGGATCGGTTGCGGCTGGCTATGCCGGAAAATACTTATCTTCCGCGACGCCGCCGCCGAAAATCCACCCGCCTCCGAAATTATCTCGTAGAGCTTATGATCCCCCAAGTCGGGGTAAATCCCAGCTTTCGACACTTCCCCCAGCACCGTCACTCCCTGCGAAGCCGACTCGTCCACAAAAATGGTCACGTGCGGATTCCGCACGAAGCCTCCGTCACCCAGTCGCTTCTCGATCAGGGTTTGCGCCTCATCCACCGACAAGTCGCCCACATGCACATAGTCGATCAGCGGGAGATATACATCCCCGGAGTTGCCCACTCTCGCCTTTGTGGAAAGTTCCGGGACGTTGTAGACATTCACTTCAATCAAGTCCCCGCTCCCAGCTTCAGAAACCCCGAATCGGCACCAGTCGGTCGGACTCAACGCCCTTATCCCTAGAATCCTTACCTGTGCGCTTTGGCTGCTCCGGAATTCTGTTGCGCTGGGAGCCGCGCTGCTTGCCGCCGACGACACAACCGGTTGCAGCGGCGGATGGACCGGCGCCACATTTTGATTTTGCCCGCATCCACGTTCTGCGGCGTGGTTGCTGCATTGGACGCAAGCTCCCCGCGGCAGTGACCAGCCCACCTCAAGCTAAAGCACACTGCGGCGGCGCATTCAAATTCATCCCTGCCCGACCTTGACAACGATCCCCTGAACCGGATGAAGTTTAGATGCCAGCAGTTTAACACATGCATGTCCCAACGCATTAGAGGTTCTTCTACACCCGGCCGCAGTTTTCCACAGTTTTTTTCCTGCACGCGAATTGCAACCCTCTCTTGCACTGCTAGAGTTCCGTCACTTTCGTGGGCCACAGGCATCGTTCCTTAAACCATCAACCGGATGCGATCGCTTGCCATACTTCCGTTTGGGAGTGCATGTGTTTGCGTCCTCGAATTCTAGTCCGGCGGGCCGAGGTGGCCTAGTTGGCGTCAACGTTTCTGGCGTTTTTTTTCTTTCGCTGCCTCGTCTTTCGTGCTGACCCGGTATGTTCGCGACTTTGCCACCGCGCGCGGCTGGGTCACGGTGCCTTCCGGGGACGCCATCTGCACAGCAGCCCGCTTCCTCGGCTGGGCGGCATCGCCATTTTCATCTCTTTTTCCGTCAGCATCGCTGTCTCTCTCCTGCTCGCCGCGCACGATCCTGATCTTCACTCCGCTTTCTCTTTCAAAATTCCTCATTACCATCCTCGTTCCCTCCTCGCTGATTTTTCTGCTTGGTGTTTATGACGACTTTTACGGCGCAGGCCCTTATCTGAAGTTTTCTGTGCAGGCCATAGGCGCCATTCTGCTGTTTCTCGGCGGCCTGCGCATCGTTAATATCCCAGTCGCCTTCGGCTCGCACACTCTGCCGTGGTTTGTCGGCCTTCCTCTGACCGTCTTCTGGGTCTTCGCCATCACCAACGCCTTTAATCTGATCGATGGCCTCGACGGCTTGGCCGCCGGCTCGGCCCTGTTCTCCACTCTGGTAGCGTTTGTGGTCGCGCTGTTGAATGGCCCCACGCTTGTGACGATGATGACCATTGCCCTCGCCGGCGCAATTCTCGGTTTTCTCCGCTACAACTTTAATCCCGCAACCATCTTCCTCGGAGATTCCGGCAGTCTCTTCATCGGTTTCCTGCTCAGCGCCCTGGCGCTGGAAGGCGCGCAAAAAGCGCCTACCATTGTTGCCGTCGCCATCCCGGTCGTTTCTTTCGGCCTGCCCATTCTTGAAACTTCGCTCTCGGTGATTCGCCGCCTCATTAGCGGCCGCCCAGTCTTCACCGCCGATCGCGAGCATATCCACCACAAGCTCCTGCAACATGGCATGAGCCATCGCCAAGTCGTCATTCTGCTCTACGGAGTCTCGGCCGTCTTTGCCATGCTGAGCCTGTTCCTGCTGTGGCCAACTGGCAGTTCGCTGGGCCTGGTGCTGGCAGTGTTGGGAGTCGGAATATGGGTCGGCGTGCAGCATCTCGGCTACCTGGAATTCGGCGAACTTGCGCGCGTCGCGCACCGCACCCTCGATCAGCGCCAGATTTTCATCAACAATATGTCGATCCGCCGCGCCACGGAAGAGCTCAAAGTGGCGCGCGACTACGATCAGGTTCGCAAGATCCTGGTCGCTGCCTTCGGCAGCAATGACTTCGATGCCTTTGACATGCAAATCGCAGCGCTCACCGGCGACTCCGCCGGTTTCGGATCGCCGGATTCGCCCCAACCTCGGCGCAGCGAATTCTCCTTTCGCTGGAGCAAAGCTGGCAGCCCCAAATCCTTTGCCGGCTTAGGCGTTTGGACTCTCGCTCTGGATCTCATGAGCGCCTCCAACCGTAGTTGGGGCCTCCTCCTTATGCACCGCCTCTATTCGCAGCGCGACATTCAACTCGATATCAATCTACTGACCACAGCCTTCGCCTCTGCCCTGGCCAATGCACTGGAGCGAACTCTCGCCCCCGCCGCGCAAGTGATTTCCATACACGCGGACTCGCCTCTGGTCGCCGCTCAAGCGGGTTAGCGGTAGGCAGCCCATATTCCAGCCCTGTAGAATCCTCAGGTAGCGATGGAGTTTAATATGCCATCGCAAAATGCGATTCTGGCATCTGACGATTGATCGCTATCTCGGAGAATTGCGCATGAATAAATCATCCTTCGTCCTTATTCTTGCAATCACAATCGCTCTGGCTGCACCATCCTTCACCCAAAACACGCCCGCTCCGCAAACGTCCACAACCTACCAGCCCAAATTTCCCGGCGACCCGGCCCGCTCGGACTCCGAAGCTGACGCCCTCGCCTACATGCGCGTTGTCATCCGCGCCCAGCACCACTTCAACAAGCAGTACGGACACTACGCCACTTCGCTTGCCGAACTGGTCCACTCCGGCTCTTTCACCAAACGCATGGTCAACCCCGACCGCGGCGACTACACCGCCAGCTTCAAAGGCAAAAAGGACAGCTTTGTCTTGACAATGACCCCGAATCATCTCGACGCCGATCACCGTTCTTTCTACGCCGAAGACGATGGCAAAATCCACGCCGACGAAACGAAACCGGCCGACGCGGAGTCCCCGGTAATCAAGTAGCCGGCAAGCTTCCAAAAAAATTTACCCTGTGATTCCTTGTGCCCTTTGTGGTGAAGGTTTTTATAGTCAGCCACAAGCTGCGACTTGAATTATCATTACTTTTCAATCAATCAATCTCACGGAGGAATAATGCCCACGACCATCGGCGCCCCAGCCCCAGAATTTTCCTTGAAAGATCAGAACCAGAAAGAAGTAAAGCTCAGCGATTTTCACGGCAAGAAAAATGTCGTCCTGGTTTTCTACCCCCTCGATTGGAGCCCGGTCTGCACCAACGAGCACGCCTGCATCGTCAACGGCATGAAGCAATTCGAAGACCTCGACGCCCAGGTCCTCGGCCTTAGCGTCGATAGCGTCTGGTCGCACAAAGCCTACGCGGAGAAAATGCACATCAACTATCCGCTGCTCGCCGATTTCCAGCCCCGCGGCGCAGTCGGCGCCCAATACGGAGTCTATCTCGCCGACAAAGGCATCACCGGCCGCACCATCTTCATCATTGACCGCAACGGAAAATTAGCCTGGCAGAAAAACTACGACATCCCCGTCGTCCCGGATATCGACGAGGTTTCCAAAGCGTTATCTGCCGTGAAATGAATCCCCTTGTAGCGACCGGACAAGTGGCAAATTAAAACTGTCATCCAGAGGAGGGCGCTCGTTGCCCGACGAAGGATCTCTACTTGCTAACAAAATGCCTTCAGCAAACAAGGCTTAACTTCCCGCCTTAATCTCCGCCGCTTTCCCATCCTCATACGTCACCACCAGCGGCTTCCCGCCATTCGGATAACGCACCGTCTTGTCCTCTTCTGTTGCTCCCGCATCCGGCACGCCCATGCCCACTGCGAAATCCGCCTGCAACTCGTTCATCCCCGGCTTCACTTCGTGCTGCTCAACCGCCTGCCAAACGTCCGCAGGCCAATGCTTATAGAGCTGGTGCGGATCCTCCACGTAAAACATCTCATCCGAATAAATTTTCCACTCGCCGTCGCTCTCTACACCAATCGGCACCGCGTAACTCTTCCCATCTTTCTCAAACACTGCAACCATCTGCCGCTTCCCGCCGGGCCCCGGAACCGCCGCCACATCCTTTATGTCCAGCTGCTCGATCGGACCCAGCAACCCCGCCTCATGCCCAAAATCCACGCTCTTCGCCGCCCCGTTGTAGGGATAATACGTATACCGATATCCCTCCTTCACCCACGCCGGCTGCTGAGTTAGTTGCTTCGCCGACTTCAAATCGTAGGGATAAAGTTTCTTGGGCGAAACGTAGTAATCGGCGTTGGCGTAGCCAACAACCTTCGCCTGCGCTTGCTTCTGCGCCGCCAGATTCTGTTCATGCCGCTCGTAAAGAATGTAGCCCGCGCGCAATCCCGCGATCGCTATCGCCAGCCCCAGCGCCAGTTGTATCCTTTGCTTTCCCTCAGGACTCATGCGCAAGACTCTATCAGAATCGCTTTCGGAGCGCGGCAGCCGGCCTTCCGCGAGCCAGGTTCCGGCAGCCGGAAGCCGGTTTTCTTACCCGCTGATCTCCTCCCACGCCTCCACTGCGCTGCGCCCGGCAACGTCGGAGATCCGCTTTCCCGCGCGCGCTGCCATTTCCATTACCTTCATCCCGCGATCGAAATATTCCGGCAACGAATCCCGCACCTTCTCAAACTTCTCTGGATACTCCGCCGCCAACACCGCAAGCCCAACCCCCGTCGCCAGCACTCCCGCCGCATGTTTCCGCTTCATAAACAAAAGTGCGCCCGCACTGATCGACCCCATAATGACCGCCTTCTTCCAGCTATCCATGGCTCCTCCAAATGATTTTTACCGCAGCGATTGTACTCCACAGCACATTGTCGCAATTGTTCGATGCCTGTTATCTAACTCATGTGCAGAAATTAATTTTGTCATTCCGAACAGGGCTGAAAGCCCTGTGAGGAATCTGCTCGCAGCGTATACTTCCCTCTTCACCTATGATCCCAATCATGCGCCGCCTAATCCTAATCATCCTTGCCTTCACTCTTGCCGCCTACGCGCAAAAGCCGCGCGCCCGCGATCTCGGCGTTCCCTTCGATGGAACTCCCGGCCGCTACAACGCCATTACCGATGTCGCTGGCGTCGAAGTCGGCCACACCACGCTCATCTCCGGCAGCGGCAAACTGGTCGTCGGTCAAGGTCCCGTGCGTACCGGCGTCACCGCCATCCATCCCCGTGGCAAGACCAGCAATGACGCCGTCTTCGCCGCTTGGTTCACGCTCAACGGCAACGGTGAGATGACCGGCACTACTTGGGTCAACGACTCCGGCTTCCTCAACGGTCCCGTAATGATCACCAACACTCACAGCGTGGGCGTGGTCCGCGACGCCGTCATCGCCTGGAAAGTAAAACGTGGCGAGCCCGATATGGAAGGCTACTGGTGGTCGCTGCCCGTCGTCGCCGAAACCTGGGACGGCTGGCTCAACGACATCAACGGATTTCATGTCCACCCCGAAGACGCCTGGCACGCCCTCGATACCGCTCACTCCGGCCCCGTCGAAGAAGGCAATGTCGGCGGCGGAACGGGGATGATTTGCAACGAATTCAAAGGCGGCATCGGAACTTCTTCGCGCGTCCTCGACGCTAAAGAAGGCGGCTACACCATCGGCGTCCTCGTCCAGTGCAACTACGGCCGTCGTCCCGAACTTCGCATCGCCGGCGTCCCCGTGGGTAAAGAGATTCCCGACCACCCCGCCTATGAAGAAACCGGAAACGCCAGCTCGGGAATCCAGGGCAAAGATGTCGGCTCCATCATCGTCATCGTCGCCACCGACGCTCCGCTCATCCCCACGCAACTGAAGCGCGTAGCCAAGAAAGTCTCGCTCGGCCTGGGCCGCGACGGCAGCTACTCCGGCGACGGCTCCGGCGACATCTTCCTCGCCTTCTCCACCGCCAACCCAGGTGCAGTCAGCAGCAAAGGCCTGCACCAGCTCACCATGCTTCCCAACGATTCTCTCGATCCGATTTTCCTGGCCACCGTCCGGGCCACAGAAGAAGCCGTGATCAACGCCATGGTCGCCGCCGAAACCATGGAAGGCATCGACAACCACGAAGTCATAGCCCTGCCGCACGATCGCCTGCGCGAAGTTCTAAAAAAATATAACCGCCTGGCCAAATGAAGTAGAGATAAGTCTAAATTTATGTCATTCCGAACTGGGCTGAACGCCCGGTGAGGAACCTGCTTCTGGTGTCGGCTCCACCGCAAACTTTAGCCCCCGCACGCATTACCTTCGCCCCGCAACCCCGGTGTGGCTGCAATCCCCGCTCCCATCGCTACAATCGTGCGAGTGAGAAACTACACCACCAAACGCATCCCCGGAGGCATGCAGTTCACCTGCACCCACTGCCCGCACAGCGTCACCACCCTGGATTTCGACCTGCGCGACGGCAACCTGCGCACTCAGGCAGCAACTGCCCTCAATCAGCACGCCACCAAAGTTCATCACGAGCCCGTCACCATGTCATCCCTGGACGTGCAGCAGCGCATCTGGCGGACCTAGCCATTCCTTAGTACCACTCATTGGTACCACTCGTTGTCATTCCCTACACACATTGTCATTCCGTCTCTAACGACGTGGCCTGGTGTCAAGTGATTTTTGCCGACACCTCTCCCTTGGCGTCTTCGGTTTTAAAGAAGCGCCATTTCGCTCTCGCAGGAAGGTTTTTGCGTCTTCGACCAAAGCCCTGTGTTCTCTCAATCGTGCGGTGGACGCAAGGTCTCACCATCCATCTCTTCGGCAACTACTCCCAAAATTGCTGCTTCGAACTCCCCGCTTCTCGGGGAGGCAGGCTGCCTACTCAAGCGGTCGGCTTCTGCTTTCCGCCACGAAATGACTCAGGCTTGCCTGCACACGGCCTTGCACAGCTGCGCGTAATCCCATTCCTCGCGCAGCATCAGGTACAACCTCATGGCCAGCTTGCGCGCCACCGCCACCTTGGCCAGCGCGCGATGCTTGCGCACCGCCAGCCGCCGATAAAAGCGGCCCAACTCGGCGTCGTAGCGCGCCGCCGTCTGTCCCGCCTCCACCAGCAAAAAACGCAGAAACGGACTGCCCTGCTTGCTGATGCCTCCCAACTGCTGCCGCCCGCCGCTGGAATGCTCGCTGGGAATCAGGCCAAAATAGCTGCCCACCTGGCGCGCATTCGCGAAGCGTTTCGCCGGCCCCAGCGTCAGCACCATGGCCAGCGCCGTCACCGGACCTACTCCCGGATGCGTCATCAACCGCACCGCCGCCGGCCGCCGCTTCACTTCTTCTTCCACTTGCCGGTTCAGCGCCGCGATCTCCGCTTCCTGCTGCTCCAGCCCGGCCAGCAACCGTTGCCTGCGCAGCGCTGCGTAGGGCAGCAACTCCAACTTCTCCAACTCCGCCCGGCCCGCTGCCGTCCACAGCTTGCGCTTCTTTTGCACGCCCTGGCTGAGCATCAGCGCCTGCAGCTGATTCTTGATGCGCGTCCGCGCCTGCACCTGCTTGTGCCGGTGCACCAGCAATTGCCGCACATCCCGCTCCTCCACACTCGGCACCCAGATGCGCGGAAACCGCTCTTCTCTCAGCAACCGCAACAACAGCTCCGCGTCTCGCCGATCCGTCTTTTGCTTGCGCACTTCCGACGCCCGGATCCGCGCCGCATCCCCAATCCACAACTCCATGCCCAACTCCTGCAGCAAACGCTCAAACCAGGGATAGTGCCCGCAACCCTCCATCCCCACCCGCACCGCTTGCCCGCGCAGCGACCCATAAAACTGCTCCGCTTCCTCGCGGTGCGATAAACGCCGCTCCAGGATTTCTCCCGTCGAATTGTCAAAGATCGCGACCTGCTGAAACCCAGGATGAAAATCACAGCCTATAATCAGCATGACGTTGGCTCCTTTTCGAGCCTTGGCCGTCTTCGCAGCCTCCAACATACTCCGCGATCGAGCCAACGTCGTTATGCAATCAAGCAAAGCGAGGAATCTGCTGTTTGCCCGCTCAGCGAAAAGGATTCACCACTCTAACCCCATCAATTTCCCTCGAATCTTGCATGTCTTCGGAATAAAGCAACCCGCACCCAGCCTGCTTGGCCGTCCGCACTACTAGCGCGTCCCAGAAAGAAAATCCATGCAACCGGTGCAGGTCGATCGCCGCCAAGATATCCGCCACTTCCGGCGCGGCCACGTCAAACTCCGCCAGCAACTCGACTTTGCGGCGGGCAATGCTCGCCTCGACATGCAGCTTGCGCGTGACCGTGACAAAGTACTCCTGCAGCACCTGAAGCGACACAACGCCACTTCGTGAGCGGCGATGTTCGGCGATAAGGTCGATGGCTTTTCGTTGTTTCGCGGGTGCAGCCTTGTCGTCGGCGTAGATGAGAACGTTCGTGTCAAAGAAGGTGCGCTTGGATAGATTACTCCCGGCCATGAATCTCGTCTCGATTGAAGCGCCAGCCGCGCGAGTGGCCTTTTCCCGAGAGGCGCTTGAACTCCGCAATGCTGCGTTCGGGATCGTCTCCGCCGGCGACCGTTCGCAGGTAGTCGCGGATCATCTGATTCAGGCTTTTGCCGAGAGCTTCCGCTTTCTTCCGCGCGCGAGCGACAAGTTGTTCGTCGATGGAGAGAGTCACGTTCATCTGCACAGTATATGTGGACACGTTGTATGTGTGCAATGGTGATGTGCGAAGGCCAAATTCGTCAAATCTCTCCATTTGGATCGGGGTCCGCGAAAAATGAAATCATTTCTGCGTAAATCATTGAATTTATTGGAGTTAACTTGAATCGATCCGAGGGTGCCTCCGCAAATTCTTGCAAAGAAAGGACTTGCGGCTAAATTATTGAGGAATAAAGGGCTTACCGGAGTGCGTGGTTGCCGCCCGAATTGTCCCGAGTCGATATTGTCGGCGATGTTCACGAAACAAGAATCCTTGGCGACGACGTTTTCAGGACATGTGGTTCGCGCAGGACTATGTTCGCGCGATTTGGACTTTCGAGTAAAGGTCGAATGTCACAGGTGGGTGTGTGGAAAAGCTGGAGGGAGATACCCGTCTGAAACCGATGCTTTTGCCGGGTCTCGCTCACTCGGCATCCAGTTGGACGAGTGACTTTAAATCGCGCGCTCCGTGGAGCACGCGAATAACCTCAATGCCGCGTGGACGCGGAAGGTAGAAGATGATGTAACGACCGATGGGAAAACTTCGCAGGTTGGCCAACAGTTCCGGCCGAGCACGTCCGATGTTGGGGTTTCGCGCCAACAGTCGAAACTCCCGGTCTAGACGAACGGCGAAAGCATCGGCTTGACGCGGGCTGTCTTCTGCGATGTAAGCCCAGATTTCGGCGAGGTCGTCCGAAGCCTGCGGGCGCACGACAACAGAGGGCATCTATTTCGCAGCGGCTCGGCGGGTGACGAGGCGCTTGCGGCCTTGCCGCTTCATTTCGGCCACGCTCCAGGGATGCGGGGGGCCGCTGTCCAGGCCTCGACGAATGTCGCTCCGCAGCCGCTCAAGCTGGAGAGCGTGCAGTTCATTCTGCGTCTCCATGAGGCGCAACGCTTCGCGCACTACCTCACTTGCGGAGTTGTAGCGTCCGGAGTTGACCTTCTGGCGAACGAGTTTTTCGAGTTGCGGGGTAAGGTTGATGTTCAGGGTCATAGGCGGTGCCAGTTTTAGGGTAGCGGGGATTGGCAAAGATTGTCAATGATTGGCAGCAGGCATGCGGACGGGGAACTGGTTCGGTAACACGCAAGTAGAAAGTTTTCGGGTAGGCGTGTCGCATGGCCGCGTCCCAGGACTTGTAGTGAAGGTTCTCGCGACCTCGCCGTCACCGCACGTTTATCGGGCCGCGCCGCTACCGGACCCTTTTGTTCGAGTTCGCGCCGGAAGTCGGATCCCCACTGCGCTCCAGTCCGCACGGCAACCTCGTATGGTTTCGCGCTAAATGAGGGGAGTTGTGGCTCTCGCGTCCGGCCTCTCTGTCGCAGGCAGTGCCAAGTACTTGCGTCCGGGGCCATATTGTGCCGCCCCTTCGGCGGGACAGCCGAGGGCGGCTGTCCCCACATTAAGCAAGGCAAGCTCTCATTTTCCCGCCGGCACTCCCCCATACTTCTGCAGCCACTTCAACTCTTCCCTTACTTTGATCTTCCCGTGCCACGGATTCTTGTCCAGCGAATGTCCCTCGCCCGGAAAAATGAGCAGCGCGTTCGGAATTCCCAGCGAATAAAGCGCATGCTCCAGCAGATAATCCTCCAGCACCGCGACGCGAATATCGTCTGCGCCCGCCACCATGTGGGTTGGAGTGCGGACCTTGTCGATTTGAAAAATCGCCGCCTCATCGTGATATCGCTGCGGCACTTCCCACGGCCGTCCACCGAGAAAGTAAGCATCGTCGTAGGTGGTGTCGTCGTTGCCCCAGTTGGCCACATGCTCGACCGCACCCGCTCCCGTGACCGCGGCCTTAAAGCGCGTGGTCTGCGTGATGAGCCAGTTGGTCATGTATCCGCCGTAGCTGTAGCCGCCCACGGCGAGGTGGTCCGGGTCGGCGATGCCGTCTTTCACCAGCGCATCCACGCCTTCGAGAATGTCTTTTCCCGGCCTCGATACGATCACGGGAACAATCTGCTGCAGGAATTTGTCCCCGTAGCCCGAGGAACCACGGTAGTTGGGCTCGAACACCAGCCATCCGTTCGTCGCGGCCAGCGCGGACCACTGATACCAGTCAGCCTCAAAATGGTTGCCGTCGGCGTCGGCGGGACCGCCGTGAATGAAAGTAAACATGGGCAGATGCTTCGCTTCCGCGCTGTCCGGTTCGATCCCCGGCGGATAAATCAACATGCCTTCGACGGTAGTGCCATCGTCGGCCTTCCATCGGTACGGCTTGCCTTGAGGCAGATCGCGTTGCGTAAAGAGTTCGTTGAATGCAGTGATGGGCCGCGCCTGATCGAGATGGTTGGGACCTTCGGCAAAATACACTTCAGCCGGTTCCGCAAGCGAGGAGTAAACGAACGCAGCGCGCAAAGAGTGCGCTCCCGTGGAAAGTTCCTCGTAGGTTCCTTTCCGTCCGGCAAAAATATGCAGCGAGTCGCCCGGATTAGCCGCGCTATACATCTGCACCTCAGTGCCAAGCCGCCCCGCCACAAGCACGCCATTGCCATAAGGACGGTAGCTGACCACGTCGCCGGTAAAGTCCTTGCCCCACTCCTCGACCTTCCCCGATTCGTCGTCAACCCAATAAAGATGCGGTTGCAAATCGCGATAAGGACCGGAGACGTCACCGACTTCAACGGTAAAGAAAATGTGCCGACTATCGCTCGCCCAGCGCAATTTGCTTTCGACGGCCTCATTGTGGGTGAGCTGGCGTGGCTGCTGCGACTCCTTCGCCAAATCCACGGTATAAATTTCAACGTCGCCATATTTTTCCTGCCGCTGGTTGATGGCGTCGGTGACAAATGCCAGCTTGCCGCCATCGGGCGAAGTGGCCAGCTCCTTTATGCGCAAGGGAGACGTTGCGATGGTCCGCGCACCCGGAGTGAGATCTTCTTTGTCCGAATCTTTTGCAATCGTCGCCGGAGCGGCCATGTGCCGCGCTATGGCCGCGGCCACATCCAGCACAAACAGGGTATCTCCGCGCTCAACGGTGCGGTATTGCGTAACATCTTTCCACACTTTTCGGTAATCGTCCTTCTGCGCTTTTGTCCAGGGATCGCGCGTCGCGAAATAAAGCGTGCGCGAATCGGCCGACCAGGAAAAAGCGTGCACTTCTTCTTCACCCTGCGTCACCGGAAAAGCTTCTCCCCCATCGGGAGAGATGAGATAGAGCTGAGCGGGAGCGTCGTCCTTGTTGTTATCTTTCTTTTCGCCTTTGTCGGAATCGTCCGCAGAATCCTTTCCGGCGGCGGGTTTGCGGTCGGAAAGAAAAGCAACCCAGCGTCCATCGGGCGACCATTGAGGATCAGTGTCGTGGCCAGACTGCGTGAATTGAATCAGCGCTGCCGGTTTTGCGTTGGCGCGATAAAGCCACAGATCGTGGCGGAATATCTGCTGATCCCAATCCGCGCGCTCCGTGACAAAGACGACCGAGGCGCCGTCAGGTGACAGCACGATGGCCGGAAAGCTCACTGAGTTGAAGAATTCGTCGAGCGTCAGCTTCGGCTTTGATTCCGCAAAAGCGCAAAGAACGGAAATAATCAGCGTCGCAACTGCACAACCAATTTTCCAGGGTCGCATAGGAAGGAAGTTTATATAACGGCGGGTTCTCACGAAGCAAATCGGAAACTAGAAATCAATCCCCTGTCATTCCGACGGCGCGCGAAGCGCGGCGGAGGAATCCAGCTTTGTGTGTGCTATGCCGCTCAAGCCGTGACTCCGAAGCTACTGAACCGGCTCCGCGTTCTTCAGCGCTTCATCCAGAGGCTGCCCAAAATGCTGAAGCGATTGCATCACCCGCCAGCCATCGTCGTAGTCGCGGAAGCCGACAGTGGAACGATAGCGCATGTCGCCGGAATACAAAGCAGCTCCCAATTCGTTCAGCGGATTCCATTTCCAGACAAACTCCACGTCGGCGACATTGCCTTGCTTGCTGACTCCGGTAATTGCCACCAGGTCACGATGCGCGGCGGGGATGGAAAATGATGATTTTTCCGCGTCTGCCGCCGGCACCAGCGAGCGAATCGTATCGACCCCCGAAGGAGTCAGCGCAACGTCCCAGCACGGAGACGGCGCAAGGTTTGCCGGACAGGCAGCTTCGTTCGCAGAGATCCAGCCTTTTTTCTGCAGCGCCAGATACTCAGGCGAAAGATAGTCTTTGTTGGAAACAACCCCGGTTTGCATCCAGAATTGTTGCGTTGCTTTGAAGGCGCTGGAACGGGCAATAAGATCGGCGGCGAGCCGTCGCGTAAGGAAATCGCGGGGCGACCAAGCCAGCGAAAAGAAAAGTAGAAGTGTCACGAAGAAAGCAATGACCGTCAGGTTCCGCATCGAGTCGGACCGACTGAAAGTGCGCTTCGGTTTGACTGCGGCAGTCTTCGTCGCGGGCATAATGTCGGTTCGCGCTGCGGGCCGTTGCTACCGATTGAGGATTGTAACCAAATGAGAGCGGCTGTGGGGCAGGAAAGGATGCGAAGCAATCTGGCCGTCAAATTTCGCTGACCAGCGGCCGGGGATTGCAGTCGCGCAATCCGGGCAGCGGCCGTCAGGCGTGAGCCGGTACTCGTCAATGTGATAACCGCGGCGCTCGATTACCGTTGCTCCGCAATGCGCACAGTGCGTATCTTCCCATTCGCCGACCATTCCCGGAAGATTACCCGCATAAATATAGCGCAGTCCGGCAGCGCGGCCAATCTCTGCCGCGCGCAATAAATCCTCCGCGCGCGTGTCGCGTGGGCTGGTCATCTTATAGTCGCCATGGAATGCGGTCACGTGCCAGGGAATATCGATCGAGATGCCGGCAAGAAACTCCGTCAACCGCCGCAACTCTTCGGGCGAGTCGTTGAATCCGGGAATCAGCAGCGTGACAATTTCCAGCCACAGGCCCATCGAATGGATGCGGCGAATACTTTCAAGAATCGGACCGATCCGCCCACCAAGTTCGTGATAGTGGCGATCGTCAAAACTCTTGAGATCGACTTTGTACAGATCGATCCACGGAGCGATATACTCCAGCACTTGCGGCGTGCCGTTGCCGTTAGAAACAAACGCCGTGAGCAATCCCGCAGCTTTCGCTTCTTTAAACACGGCCACCGCCCATTCGCTGGTGATCAGCGGCTCGTTATAAGTACTCACCAAAACCTTCCCGCCTTGCGCAATCGCATCGCTTACCAATGCTTCAGGCGCAACTTGCAGCGGCGGCGAAATCGCATGTGGATCGCGCAGCGCCTGCGACGTGACCCAGTTCTGGCAATAAGAACAATGCAAGTCGCAGCCCAACATGCCAAAGCTATAGGCAAGCGCACCTGGATAGGCGTGAAAAAAAGGCTTCTTCTCAATGGGATCGCATTGCGTTCCGGCGACGTATCCCCACGGCACGTAGAGCTTGCCGCCGCGGTTGAAGCGAACCTTGCACACTCCAGCCTGCCCTTCGGGAATCGGACAACAATGCCCGCAAGAAAAACACCGCAGCCGGTTGTTCTCAAGGTGTTCGACCAGGCAGGGCTCGGCCTTGCGGACCTGGCTGTCAAGAAGAGTGCGCAGAGTGGACATAACTGCTCTGCTTACATTTTACCGCTGATGTGGCGAAGGGGCTTCGCGAAAACGCGCTGCAGCAGAGCGCAAAATCCGCATGCGGCGCTTATCGGCTGGCCTGGGAATCTTGTTGCGATTGATGTTGCTGGAACCATACTTCCGCTTGTTGTTCAATCGCCTGAGCCTGCGCGCCAGTCAGCCGCGCAGCCACAAACGGAGCCAACGCCTTGCTGGCCTGGTCGCCCCCGGCGCGCGCCAGCACAGTCCAGAAATAAGCTTTGTTAAAGTCTTGTGGAACCCCGCGGCCACTCCAGTAAAGCGATCCCAGCTTGGATTGCGCCACTATGCTACCGCCCTCTGCCGCTTTGGTGAACCAGCGCGCGGCCTCTTTTTCGTCGCGGCTCACGCCTTGCTTATCGTCGCCTTGTGCATAAAGCAGGCCAAGAGCGTTTTCCGCCGCGGCGTTGCCATGCGCCGCCATCTGCAACAGTTGCGGCAGGCTTGCCGTATCGGCTGAGTCGGCCGGCGCCAGGCGCAGCGTTGGCGCATGCGATGAGGCCAGCACAGTCTGTTCGACCGTGGACCCACGATCCTGAAATCGCGCCTGAATAGCTGGAGCGAGATAATACCCGAGCACCAGAAAAATCGTCGCTGCCGTGCCGATGAGTATCAACAAATAAGAACGCGGCAGGTGAACACCGTTTTCAGCGGCGGGTTCCTCGGAAGCCTTTTGCGTCGGCTTAACCTCCGAGGCAAACAGCACACTGCCGGGCGACGGCGCAAATGCCGGCCCCTTACCCGAGGCCGCTGAACTTTCCTGACGCCCGGCGCGATTCACCGCCGCCAGAACAATCGCCGCCAAACGCTGCAAAGTCGTTCCATCGGTATCGGAAAACGAAAACGGATGCGCGGAAAGTACCTCCAGCAGTCCAATCACTTTGTCGCCAACTTTGATCGGAGTCGCCAGCGCCGAGCGCAGTCCCAGCGCGCGGCAACTTTCGCGATCCACGCGGGTGTCGGTTTCCGTATCGTCGCAGCGCAGGAGCTTTCCCGTCCGCACGCATTCGCCGGAAAATCCGCTGCCAACTTGCAGCCGGGCTCCGGACGGTGGCGCGTCCCGCCCTGCACTCGCGCGGCATACCATAAAGTTCGGATCCGCTCCCACCAATGCAATCGCAGCGCCTGATGCTCGGGTCAGCGTCTGCGCCCGCGCCGCAATCAACTGCAAAGCCGCCGCCAGATCGGCTCCTGCCGCTTCCACTTCTTTTTCCACGGCATGGAGAGCATCCAAGGTTTCCGTATGACTGGGACGCGACGCCACTTCCGGCGCTAGGCCGGCATTTTCGCGCCGCGCCTGCGCATTGGCCACTCCCGCCATCGCGTTCAGAAAAAGCCACTCCCGCAAATGGAACAAAGACGCCGGTTGCAGGTCGGAAAAATGGAACCCGCAGCGCCCCGCCCCATCCGTCCACACCACCTGCCCGCTGGTATAAATCTGCCCCGTAGCCTCAGCCAGGTCGAGACACAAATCGAAGGTGCGCGTCCTCTCCAGCGATGCCGCGCACTGCATCGCCACTCCATCTTCACTGATGTCGAGGATTTCGTTGAGGTCGGGCAGTTTGCCCTTCGCCGCGCCGGTAAAGCTGGCGTAAGCCGGAGCCTGAATCTTGTGGCGGACTCTGCGGCGACGGTTGAGGGCGGAAGAATACACTGCGGGGTTCATGGACGCCATTGGGGGCAACGGACTCTAGAACTTCGTGCGTACATATTATCGCGAGATTGCGGAAATGCAAGTTAAGAAGGAATGCAGAGGCAGAAATGGGAAGTCGGAGGTGCAGGGAGCCGATGGCGGCCCAAGGCATGCCGGCTTAGCTAGAAGCTAGCAGCTAGCATCTGCCCTACCCGGCGTCGCGCATCACCCGCGCATGGTGAATGCTCGAAATGCGTGATATCGCCGCCACCATCACGCTGGAAAGCAGTTGCATGGTAGCCACATCTTTCGCATCAAACGCCGAAGGCGACGACGACAGCACCTCAAACACTCCCAAAGTCCGCCGGTAGTGGCGCAGCGGCGACACCAGAATCGACCGCACTCCCAGCCGTTTGCAGCTGGCCAGGTCCACCCGCGGATTGCGCTCGGCGTCGTGGCACAGCATGATTTCCCCGCTGCGCACTGCCTCCGCGGAAATCCCGTTGTCGGTCTGCAGCCGCACACCCAGGTCCGGAGCCGTACGCCCCGTGCGGGCGCGGCAAATAATCTCTTCGCCGGCGCGCAGTGCGATCGCCGCTCCAGTAGCGCCGGTCAGATGCTGGGCGCGTTCCGTAATGGCGCTGATCGCCGGTTCAAGGTCCAGCTCCGCAGGACGAATTTCAACATCATCGGGCGAAACCGCGCGGAAGCCGGATGCGGGGTGCGCGGCATTGGCCACGCGAAGCTGGCTGCGCGAGATGGCAGGCGTCAGCTCGCGATGATCATACGCCGAAGAAACCGTAGGATCGGGCACCGTCCGCAGCAGATCGCGCACCAGCTCATTCAGTTCGCAATCTGTAATCAGGTGCGCAGTTTGTTCATGGCGCAACGATCCCCCCAGCACCCGCGACAGGCTCAGCAGCGTTTGGCTGCCGCAAGCCAGGCAGTAAGGACGGCTGTTGCTGCTGATTAACTCGCACTGAACGCAGAATGTCGCCGTCTGCAAAGGAACGAAATTGACATCCCTGAAAGTAGAGCCATAAACCGTTTTGCCAAACATGATTGCTTCCCGCCTCACTTATGCAATGCCCATTGAAGTTAAATTTCCCCGATGGCCGTAAAAAGTAGCGGCTCTGGTTCCAGCTGTGGAAATCGCGCTCAAGGTGACCTGCGGAATCAGGGAAAACCCGTATGCATGAACTTGCACAATCCCTATCCAGCAGACTCCAAAAGGCTTGCTACTGGCCAATCTCGCCGCCAATACAGCGAACAGTGGTATTGCTTTCCGCCGCCATCTTCGTTTAGACTTGCGAAACGTCGCAGCCACATCGTCGACGATTCTTGGAGGTCATCATGGAATGGACCGCGCCCGCTTTTGAAGAAGTTTGCCTGAACTGCGAAATCAACTCCTACGCCAGCGCCCAGCTCTAAGCTGGACGCACTCCCCCAAGTTTAGCTTCCTCGCAGTCGGTGGAAGCTTTACGTTCGTTGTGAAATTCTGCTAATGCTTCTCGCGATTGCTGCCTCTCAGTAGCAACCGTCCTGTCACGCCTCGTCAGGCAGGTCTTTTCACGTTACTCCCGTAATTTCCCTTCAGTCACTTCTCTTTGCACCAGGCCGAATTATGTCTATGCTGGATTTAAGAATCCAGCCCTACAGGGAAAACTATGAAAGCAGCAGTAGCCAGAAAACCGATCATACGAATTGCCGTGGTGGAAAGTGATCCGTTGCGCTTTGTTGGTTTCCGCGCGCTGTTTGATTCCGAACCCGAATTCGAGCTCATCTCCGCCAGCCTGCCGGAGATTGGCACGCTGCAAAACGTGGATCTGATCCTGCTGGGCAACCGCTCAGGACAAAACCTGTTCGACGTAATGGCCAGCCTGAAGGCCACGCGCCCCGACCTGCGCATCATCGTGACCGGCTCCGGCATTGACGAAGAAACAATTCTGAAAGCCATCGCCTCCGGCTCCAAGGGCTACGTCGACGAAGCCGCCTCACCGGCCGAATTCGCCCAGGCCATTCGCATCGTGCATCAGGGATCGGTATGGGCTCCGCGCCGCGTTCTTTCGATGTTCATCGAGCGCGTCTCCTCGTCACCGGGCAGAATTTTTCCTGCCGGCCGCGTCACCTTCACCGACCGCGAAAAAGAAGTGCTGGAAATGCTGGTGGCCGGACGCTCCAACAAAGAAATTGGCAGTCAGTTGGGTATTGAAGAACGCACGGTCAAGGCTCACGTGGCAAAACTGATGCGTAAAGTAGGCGTGCAAAACCGCATCGCCCTGTCAGTTCACGCCATCACACATTCGCTGGTAGCCACAAAGTAGAGGTCGAAAGAAGCGGCTCCGAAAAGCGTTTTGGGACGGGCCAACCGGCAGAGATTTTTGGGAAGGGCACGGCTTCAGCCGTGCCGCCAAGCGCCAAACCACCGTGCCGGCTTTAGCCCCCGAACTTGATCCAGCGGCTTTAACCCTGCGATTCTCCCCAACAATTCACAAAACTTTGGGTCACTGACTTCGGTAATCTTGCCGGATTTTCGCCCCACACGCATACTCGCTTCACCTACCACAGAACCTGGGAGACGGGGCTGAGAGTGGCGATTTAGGGTCACCACTTTCGGCCCCGATTTTTTCCTCACCCTTCAAGACCGTACTTCACGCGCCAACTTTATTTGTAGGTGGCATTCGTGCGCACCAAATAGTCGCGGTGCGGCGTGAAATCCACCATGGAAGAAATCGCCGGCCCACGCAGCGGATTCTCCTTCGATCCTGCGCGCACCGCCGCGCTCACCTTGTCCAGAGCGTCCGCGTTCGCCGCAATGTAGTTGACCCAGATCGTTCCCGGAGCTTCCGTGTGAATCGCCTCGGTATCGATTTCATATTCCAGGATCGTCCCGTCAGCAAGCTGTTGTTCCAGGATCGGTACGAACAGGTTTTTGCTGAGGAAGTCCACGGCGTCGTGGGGCGCATCCGCTTTCAACGTGTACATCGCCACGCTGGAATAGCCTTCCTTTACCGAGCCCGGATGCCAGTTGTAATAACGGCTCACGAAAATCCCATCCCAGTGCTTGGTCGCGGCCAGGTCCACCGCAGAGGTGGTCGAGCCCGACTTGTAAAACTGGTCGAGAGTTTTGAGCAGATTCCCCATCGACATCGCCGAGAACCACGTGTCGTGGGTTGGTCCATCGACCTGGTGGACCAGGTTGGTGTCGTCGCCGTAAGCCACTATCAGGCCGTCGGCAATGTCTTTTTCCGTTGTCTTATCGTCGGTCATGTTCTGCTTTGCTTCATCCGCCCACTGTGCCCGCGGAATCGTCCAGAATGCGACATAGGTGTACATCCGCGGTTTTTCTTTTACCTCCGGCATTTGCGCGCGAGCCGGCGCCGCCCAGCCGGCCAACATCGCAAACGCGCATACGACCACGAAAGCGCTCCAAATCTTCTTGCTCATGATTTTCCGCCCTTCAGCCAGGGACTTCGATACGGCTGTCCCAAGCGGCGATAAGTGTACACCCCCGCAAAGAACAATCCCCACAGCCGACGCCGATCGCATGTCGCCACGACCTGGTGCGCGCGCCAACGCCGAATGCAGTCCTCAAACAGGTCGCCATCGATGTGCGTTCGGTTTCCCCCGTGCTCCTCTGTGGCCCCCCGTGTTAAAAGCCTTTGACTTTCGCGGTCGGGCCAGACTAGATGCCTGATAGAACCGGGATTGCCGCGAAAATCACGCGCCGCACCGCTTTCCATTGCCCGGCATCTAAACCATGCCATACACCGCAATCACAGGAGGACTCACACTCATGAAAGTCGGATTCATTGGTCTAGGAAATATGGGGTCGGGAATTGCCGCCAATCTGTTGAAGGCCGGGCATGAGGTGACAGTCTACAACCGCACCGCCAGCAAGGCGGAGCCGCTGGTAAGGCAGGGCGCTCGCCAAGCTGCCCAGGTTGCCGACGCCTGCCACGGCGACGCCGTCATGACCATGCTCGCCGACGACCATGCCGTGGAGAGTGTCGTCTTTGGCGATGCTGGCATCACAGCCACGCTGAAAAAGCATGCCATTCACGTTTCCCTCAGCACCATCAGCGTCACCCTGTCGGAAAAATTAACCAGCGCTCATGCCGAACACGGCCAGCGCTATGTCGCCGCGCCCGTTTTCGGACGTCCTGAAGCCGCGGCGGAGGCCAAACTGGCCGTCACCGCCGCAGGTCCCGACGACGCCGTGAACGCCTGCACACCGCTTTTCGACGCCATCGGACAAAAGACTTTTCGCTTCGGCACTCGCCCCGCCGACGCCAACCTGGTCAAGCTGAGTGGCAATTTCCTGATTACCTGCGTGATCGAGGGCTTGGCCGAAGCCATCGCGTTAGTGGGAAAAGCGGGTATCGATCCCCATCAATATATCGACTTCCTCACCTCTACGCTGTTTTCGGCGCCGGTTTATAAAACCTATGGCGCAATGATCGTCGCCCAGAAATTCGAGCCCGCCGGTTTTGCCGCCCCGCTGGGCCTCAAAGACAACCGCCTCGTCCTGGCCGCAGGGGAAAAATTGCGCGTGCCTCTGCCCATCGCCGGCCTCATACACAACCGCTTCCTGACTCTATTAGCCAACGGCGGCGAATCCCTGGATTGGTCGGCCATCTCCAGGTTGGCAGCGGAAGATGCCGGGCAGGGAAAGAAGTCAGGCTAGCCGGTGTGGCGCGGGCGCCCTCGCCCGCGAGATGGCCATTCCCGGTCGCAGGAGCCAAGAGATTTTTCCCCAGGAAACTGTGCCACTTCACCACGGAAAAAATAAATGCCACGTCCCCGCTCCGAGCCGCGAAGCGGCGCAAGAATGCAGCCCACGGCGCAAGCCGTGGGGGGAAGAGAAAATGAAAACCAGCCCCGAAGGGGCGACAGAAAACTTCGCGACCTTAAGGCACATTTCATTCATTTCGAACGATTACTCATAAGAATCGCCACTGACCTGTGCGGCAATCAACTTCCCCAATTCCGATCGCCCGGTCAGGCCGCGCTCGAAACCCGCAAGAAATACTCCGCCCCAATCAGCCTCAGTACCATCCGGACGACAATTGGGAATCGCCCCCGCGTTGGATCATGCACGACGCGCGGTTCAGAAACCTCATAGCGCAAGCGGCGAGTCACAAGCTGGCAGCCGCCGGCCGCCAGCACATTTTTTACCCACTCGCTGTCCGGCCCATACGTGAGCGCGATCAGAAATCCGCCCGGCCGTCGAAACACATTCACTGGCGTGCGATAAATCTTCCCTGACTTTCGTCCCACATGCGTCACCATGCCGAATCCTGGCAGCCACTCCACAAAGTGCCGCGTAATCCGGTTCGTCACTGCAAGATTGAACTTCGCCACCCACCGGGTGCGAAACCGCACCAGCAGAACCGGAACCGCCATCACTGCCAAAGCCGCGACGATCCAGGCAACGATAACCATGTCCTTCCAATTTCCCGGAACTGAAAACCTATGGTCCAGCAATCACAATTGCATGGACTTCATCTCGTCGACTTTGCGATTCTATTTCCATACGCCATGCGTATTAGTTCTTTGAAAACAGAATAGCGATCCGATAACTCCCATGAATGGAATATTTTGCGGAGAAACCGTGTGAATTATGCGGGAATTCCGCGAGCGCAAGCAGCTAAGTCCTTAGTCTGGAATAATTTACCCGTATCTCCTTTGCCTGGAATAATTTACGGTCGCACCCCCGGATCAATTCAGCGCAACTCCAATGAATTGAATAATTTACGCAAAATTGCGTTTTATTTTTTGATGGGATGACTGACAAGCCCAGGGGCGGGAAGACCGAGAGGAAACTTGAATGTTGCTCACAGCTCACAGCTCACAGCTCGCAGCTCGAAAGCTAACGACTCGCGACTCGCAACTCACGACTAATAGCTAATCGTCTCCTGCATCCATCCCGGACTCTCGACCGGAACCGAAGCAGTCAGATCCATGATGAGCTTCTCCAGCACCATGCGCTTGCTCACAGGATTAGAGCGCAGCGCAAGATCGGCCTTGGCGACGAGACGAATCGCGCGGGTCAATTCGCGGCGGGATTTGTAGCGGCGAGCTTGCTTGATGATGTCGTCGGCGGCAAACGGAGGCACGCGAAAGCCCTGCCACAGCGCCGCCCACAACATGCGCTGGTCGCGCACGTTGCGTTCGAGAATCACCAGCATCTGGCGAAACGTTTTCGCCAGCATGTAGATGTGTCCGATGGCCGCCTCTTCGCCATCGCCCGAGAGCAGCATGGCGTCGAGCACTTCGAGCGCGCGCACCCGCTCTTTCGCCGAAATGGCATCGGTCAGTTCGTAGAGCGAGCGCTGCTTGGCCGCCAGCACCATGGTCTCCACGTCGCCCAGCGTGATGCGATTCCTGGCGCCGACATAGAGCATCAGCTTCTCCAGTTCGTTGGAGATCATCATCATGTCGCCGCCGAGCGCGTCCACCAGTTCGCGCGCGCCGTCGGGTTCAATCTTTACTGGTACGCTACGGCTGGCGCAGTAATCGCCAATCCAGCGCACCGCTTCGCCTTCTTCGACGCGCGCCAGTTCGACGATCCCGCAGTACTGGCCCATAGTCTCGCGGATGCGCTGGTAGCGCTCTTTATCCTGCATCTCCATTTTGCGCACATCGGCCGGAATGCTGATGTGATCGGCGACAAAGACGATAAGCGCATCGGGATTGGGATTCTTGCAATAGTCTTCAATGGCCGCAAGTTTTTCCTCATTCGATCCGCGGCCAAAAAGGTTCTTCACGCCGCGCACGAAGAAGACCTGAAACGGCGCCATCAGCGACGGCGTGCGCGCGCGGTCGAGAATTTCAGCCAGATCGTTATCGGCGAGATCGAATTCGAACAGGCTGAAATCGCGCAGATCGGCAGGGACAAGATGTTCAAGAATCGCATCGCGAAAGCGCTTGCGAAAAAAGGCTTCATCGCCCACAAACACATAAGCAGGACGCAGTTTGCGCGACGAAATCTCGCTGACAAAGCGATCGGCTTGGGCAAAAGCACGCATGAGGAAAGTTCGTTAGCCGTTAGTCCTTGGCGAAAGCCAATTCTAACTGCCCTGTCGGTCGTTTGTCGTCAGCAGGTGGCGAAAGCCTAACCGCCAACGACGAACGGCCAATGACGAACGACGGCCTTAGAAACCCTCCAGAATATTGGAGACCAGCGTCCGCGCGAAATCTTCCGACAGGCGCCGAAACGCCGGCGAATCCTCTTCGAAGAAGCTGTTCAGGTCCTGCGAAACTTCGTATTGTTCGCGAAAAAGATAGGACGGATTCTGATAGAGAACTTTCCCTTCCCTGTCAGTGAGTGAAACTCTCATGCTCACCACCACCAGCACACTGGCTGCCTGGCCTGTGGTGGTGTTGTAAGTGAGCGGCGAAGCCGATGTCGAGAGCACGGTGCCGCGCAGCGTAGCATCGGCGGTGTCGCTGGCGTTGTTGAGCAAATGATAATGCGTTCGCGTGGTGAATTCGCGCACCACCGATGCGGTCAATATCTGCTCGATGTGGTAGGTGTTGGTTTCGTTTTTGAACGAAGGCACGGCGATGGTCTTAACGTTCTCAGGAAGCTGCACCGAATGGCCGGCTGTGTGATAGCCGCATGAAGCGATGGACAGCGTGAGCGCCGCAAGCAAAAACAGGTTCCTCATCCGGCCTTTGGCCGGGTTCGGAATGACAAGGTTTTTGGGAGCGTCATCCGCGCAGCCTGCGTCACAAGCGCGGCGAATCATTGGATCTTCCCGATCGGACGGGCGGCGGCCATGCTCTCCGCGCATTCGACGGCGCCGATGGCGCTGATCCGCAAATTGTCGATTGCAGCCCACAACCAAAAACTATTGGGCTGCGCCGGATCTTCTCTTAACGACAAAAGAATATCCGGCTGTCCCGCCGCGCTCACATTGCTGGGACTGTCTTCTTCAGCATTTGGAATCGTGATGTGATCGCCGATGAGAGCAACGCGCAACGCCTCAAGATCTACGGCATGGGCCATCTCGAGCGAAAGCGCAAACGCGTAGCCATGAAAAATGGGAGCCTGCGTCAGCAGCAAAGAAAGGTTCGGCGCATCGTCTCCTGCGATTTTTCGATAATGCCGCGTGATGCGCGATTCGAGGGACTCGAGCGAAGGCTTCGTTTTTTCCCCGTAGCGGGCAATCATGTTGAAGGCGACTTGCGCGTCGTAAATATCCTTGGGCAGCGGCTGAAAAGAAAGCAGGTTGACGGTTTGCTGGTGCAGCTCGTCCATGCCCTTCTGTCCACGCTCGGATGCCGGCTCGAAAACCGTGGCCACAGCCCGTCGCACGCCACCCGCTTTGCCCGCACGCAACAGAATCAGCGCCAAAGCCACGGCCGCGGGATGCGCGGTGATGCACGGTCCTGGCTGCAAATCCAAAGGAAGGACTTGTCCGCGTTCCCGCTCCAGCCACAAGGAGCGCACAGTGGCTTCCGATTCATCTTCCAACGCGGCGGAAAGATCAATGATGGCGCTGCCGGCGTCACGCGCACTCTTCCAGCTTTTCCGCGTGCTGGCAATGTCAGAAGCGAAGAATGTGAAATCCACATTGTCGAATTGTTCGGCGCGCACTGCCTGAATAAAGCTGATCTCATCGCCCAATGTTTCCAGTTGACCGAGAGACTCGTCATCGTCGAGCAGGCGCACGTCGACCGCGGGAAAGTTGCGCTCGTTGAGCATCTCGGCAACTTCTTTGCCTTTGAGAGATGCCGCGCCCACGATGGCTGCGCGATACAAATTGCCGCGAGTGGCGGCCGTGGCCGGCACCGGTTTAGGGGGCGAACTCATGATGGTTGTGATGCCTCCTTGTAAGCCGGCGGTGAAGGCGGACTTGGACGGCGGCGAAAAACCCACTGCAGGCGCCAGAACACTCCAGAAATCATGTAGAGCAGCGCCACCACGAAGAGCATCGGCCGGGAAAAGAACCAGATGCCCGCGAACAGCGCGCCCAAAAAAAGAATGGAACGGAACGGATGACGGGAACGGAAATCGATATCTTTGAAGCTATAGAAGCGCCAGGTGCTCACCATGAGATAACCAACCGCAGCCACCATCGCCAGCCAGGTGAGAGCGGTATACCACGAGACGATGGGATCACCGGATTCAAAGTGCACAACCGCCGCGATGACGCCCGCGCCCGCCGGTATGGGCATGCCCACGAAATACTTCTTGCCCGGACGCCCCGGGTTCGATGGCTGCGGGTTCGAGGTAATGTTGAAACGGGCGAGGCGGCTCGCTCCGGCCATGAGAAAAAGAAAGCTGGCAATCGCGCCCAGTTGCGTCAGCTTAATCCGCCATTCGTGCCATTCGGCCAGAGCCACCGGAGGCATCAGATGAAAACCCCAGGTGTAGGCAAGCATGGCCGGTGCAATGCCGAAGGTGATCACGTCAGCCAGGGAATCGAGTTCACGG
>CAVSYV010000012.1:0-60164 GCA_963732255.1 uncultured Acidobacteriaceae bacterium | reverse complement strand
GCTGTCCAATGAATGTTCGGCGGACAGCTATTCCTGGCAGGAATAGCTGGGGAAATTTGAAGTGTATTGGGTTTTTGGTGGGCCGTTCTAGGGCAGGATCTACATAACTTTCTGTTTGCCGACGATTCGTTCAGGATGCAAAATTGAATATTGACGCGCTGTTTCAAAACGCTCTGGGAACCGGGCGAGTTGGTCAATGGAGGACCTTTGAAGGACAACGAAAAGGCGCGACAAATCTACGGCGATCCTACGGTGCTCAAAAAGTGCCGTGCCGATAAGAGGTTTGCCTATGTCGTGGCTCTCGCACGAGCGGTGAACGCCTTGAATTCGGCGCATTCGTTAATGATGAGTACAACGGGCAAGGACACGCCAGCGGCAATCCGTGACCGGATGAATTCGTATTTCTTCGTTTCAGGAATTCTTTATGAGGCCCTGAAATTGATCCGCGCCATGAATACGGTTTTCGCCGGGGACAAAAGCTTTGAAAGCAGTCTGCGCCTTATCCTCAAAGACTCCTCCGGTCAAGCGTTAGAACAGATGCACTTGAAGTCGGTAAGGCACGGCGGGGTGTTCCATTTTCTTCCTGATCGGTTTGCCGAGGCCCTCGCGAAGACTCCGATGACTGAGTGCGTATTCGCTTCTACTCTTGGAGAGCAGAAAGGTAACATCCACTACACATTTGCCGATCTGATCACCGCCGAGATTGGGGTAGGCACGAGGCTGGATGACAACGTGGTGGTCACACAAATGATGGAAAAGACGCTGGAACTCGTCAAGCAATTCGTAGATCACTCAGAAAACTTTATAGCGGATCAGCTCAACGGGTGGGGATTCCAGGTCCTTCCTGTTGCACCTGCCTCACCGGGAAATCCACCACGAGATTGAAAATCCGCTTCCACACAAACTCCGGCGTCCGCCCATTAGACCGTAGCAGGGAGAGTAGGTGCTTCTGCCTTTTCTAGCGTGGTTTCCATGCCAGAAGTTTCCACCACCGGTAGCGAGAATCCAATCGCCGCGCGTGGTGTTCCCTCCTGATAGCATGTCTTAATAACATCCACGATATAGTCGTAAAGCTGTGCACGCTCGTTCTGGTCGTTGAGATCAACCAGCCGTGGTTTGTTCCGAGCCACTTCTACAAGGGCTTTTCCGTCGGAATCGGTTACACCAAATCCGCAAAATAGCCAGCCCAGTACGCCCAACTTTACTTGCAGGCCAAAACGCCAGCTCTGGCTTTCTTCATCAAACTTCATCGCACCTGCTGCTTCAAACTGGTACCCGTCTTCTGCATCTTCAAAAACCCGTTCCGCTGCCCATCCGTTCCATCGCAGCATCCTTAGCTGGCCCTTCGGAATCCCGCAGTAAGAAGCGAAGTTGTGTTTCATCAGTGCTCCGTACTGCAAGCAGCGTTGATGGCGCGCCCGAAACAATCGCTCGCCTGCAGCAGCCGCTTCTTTGATTTCATCGTATTTGCTCATTGCACAGGTCCGTCCCGCCATCCCTCTTCAATTTTCGCTGATGAAAGCATCATTCAAGGGCTGTAGAATGAAAGCGCGCACCGATCAGCCTATTCCAACGAACGCGATTTCCGAGCCCATGGGCCGACTTTTCAACAAGGAAAATTGTACGATTATTGTACGATGGAGAGGGCTGTATAGACCTTTTGGCACTTTCCTCTCTTTGTAGAATCAGCAAGTTGCAGATTCTAAATGGGGAGGAAAGGTTCGACTCCCGTCGCCTCCGCCACTTCTGCCTTATTATCGGCCTATTACGCAAAGTGCAGACACTCAGGGCGTTCCTTGGTAACCGGTGAGCCAAGGGCGAGCGCAATTCATGTCTGCCTTCGGATCTCGGGAGCCAGTACACTCGGCTTCGCCGTTTTTAGTCCGGCACTGCTGGCCCCCGCGGATACCGGACTGGGCGCCTCTCGCAAGGCCGATTATGTACGGCCGACTGTGGAGAACGCGCATAGGCATCTAGGAATAGGCAGCGGTTCAGCCCTAGAACTCTAATTCGGCAATCAGCTTCAAGAGTCGAAGGAGGGTTGTGCGTTCTTGCGGAGTCAGTTCTTTCCGGAGTTTATCGTCAGCGGCGATCCTCGCGCTGATCAGGCGTTCCCTGAATTTGCGGCCTTTTGGTGTCAACCTGACGTGGATTGCTCTGCCCGATTTAGCTTTTCTCTCCGACACAAGCCCTTCCTGAACCATGGACTTGATGGCCCGGTGCACGACAGTTCGGTCGAAACCGAGAAGTATGGCGATTTGATTTTGATTGAGCGCGGAGCCGCCCCGGAGTGTGGATAGGATGAAGCCGCGAGTCGCAGAGCACCGGGTTTTTCTTTCCAATCTCTTGCCGATGGAAAAATAGGCTGCAGCAACATGGGCGAGGACTGAGTCCTTTAGGATGTATTGCGGAATATCATTGTTTGGAACATCCTTGTTTGAACCACGGATCATAGGACTGTCACCGTGGCATCGAGAGGCCGCCGCCACTGAGGCGGTTCCGCATAAGCCCGCGATCTCTTCCCGATCGCAATCACCATCACAATTTCATGATGCCGGGCCGATAGCCCGAGAAATCTGGAGAGTCTACGGCCATCGAAGCCTTCCATGGGGCAGGTATTGAGTCCCAGCGCTTCGGCGGCAATCATCAGATTCTGACAGGCCAACGACGTACTTTTGGTCGCCCACTTGAATACGTCCTGGCGAAACACTGGTGGCATCCCCATCGTTTTCCGCAAATTCACGATTCGAAAAATCGCCCACTTGACCGCGCCAAAAATGCCGAACGGTCCTGGCATGAAAAGGATCCGGCCGATCTTCGCCGTCCGCTCGTAGTTCCGGACTTTGGCGTGGCTGAAGCCGCTCCTGCGCATCCATTCCAACTGAGCTTGCGAGGTTGCTGCCAGCGATCCGATGTCGGCCACCGCAACCACCAGCGCCGACGCCGTCGCCGCAGGCATCTGTCCAAGGCAGAGTTTCGCAGCAGTTGCCTTTCTCGGCGGCGATTCCACCCAGAAGAATCGATACGGTTGCGTATTGAAACTGGAGGGAGCATGGCGCGCTGCATCGAGGATTTGCTCACGCAGCACTTGTGGGATTTCGACCGGCTCAAAGGCCTTAACGGCCCGCCTATGGTACAGAGCTTCCAGAATTTCACTCATGCCGCACCTCTATGTTGTCATTACAACATATAAATGTTGCAAGTGCAACATACAGTGCACAGAACAGCTCTGGCGGCCAATAACCGACTGGAAAAGTAACCCGATTCCGGCATCCGGAATGGTGTACTAAAACTTCTGCGCCTCCATAGCTAAAAGCTGTGGGAAAGAACGACTTCGCCGCTTCCACCAATATCGCCCTTGTATTAACGATGTTTTCCGTTCTCGCCGAAGCGCGCCGGGCTCCGCAGCTCCGCTACGCTTGCATACTCCTGCAACTTAGGCGAGCGTTGCGCATCCCCTAGTAAGAACCAGAAAAAGCGCTTAACATGTGAGGCCAGTTTCCTAGGCATATCTTTCCGACTGAAACTGACGCAGTATTCACTGGTACGAGGTTCACTATGGCGGCGAACGCCCCGACGCAAAATACATCGCCCGCGGCAAATGGGCTGGCAATCGTGCGGCTCACGATCGGCGCAATGTTTGTTTGGGTCTTCTTCGAAAATCTTGGAAAGGGCCTCTACACGCCGTCGGGCTATGCGGGCTTGATCAACTATTACATCAAGGCGAGTCACTCGCCGGCCGCGTGGAAAGCGGTTATGAGTTTGGCGGCGAGTCACGCTGCTATGGCGGCTCCGATGCAGGCGCTGACCGAGATTTCTCTCGGGATCCTGCTGGTCGTCGGCCTGGTGACGCGACCGGCAGCCTTTGTGGCGTTTCTGTATTTGGGCAGCCTTTGGGTTTCAGAGTGGGGAACGGCGTGGATTTGGGAGTTGCTGGTTCCGGTGATGGCATCGCTTGCGCTCGCGGTGGGACGGGCCGGCCGAAGGTGGGGTGTTGACGCATGGCTGGCGCGGCGTTGGCCATCTTCGCCGTGGTGGTAACTTGAGCGTGGCTGCGTGAATCCAGATCCAGTGCGAGTGTCCGTCGTCATCCCTACCCACAATGAAGCGCAATCCATCGGCCGCGTCTTGGCGGATATTCCAGCGGGCATTGTTTGCGAGGTGCTAGTTGTCGATAGCAACTCCGCGGACGGGACTCCGGAGATCGCTGCCAGTATGGGAGCCCGCGTCCTCGACGAACCGCGACGCGGATATGGGCGCGCTTGCCTGACCGGACTTGCGAATGCCAACGCGCCTGACGTGGTCGTCTTCCTCGATGGTGATTACAGTGACCGGCCGGCGGAGCTGCCGCTCTTGTTGGCTCCGATTCTTGAAGGCCGCGCCGATATCACTCTGGGTTCGCGCCTGGGGAAGCATAGCGTTCGTGGCGCGATGCCGTGGCATGCGGCGTTTGGTAACCGTCTCGCAGCTTTTCTGATCAGGCTGTTCTATGGCCTGAGGATAAGCGACCTGGGACCATTTCGCGCTGGGCGAGCAGATGTGCTTCGGCGCCTTGACCTGCAGGAGAACACCTACGGCTGGGCGGTTGAAATGATTCTGAAAGGTCGGCTATCGGGATTCCGAATCGTTGAAGTGCCGGTGAGCTATTATCCGCGCATCGGGAAATCGAAGATCAGCGGCACGCTGAAGGGCACAGTCGGAGCGGCGTGGTTCATTCTCTCGTTGATAGTACGTTATTATTTTTGGCATCCAAGGGCCAGAAGGCCGCGGTCCGCGTGAGTTTTATTAGAAAAATCACCGCACAAGAATCCGACTCTGCGATCCGCTATGAAACCTTCCGACGGGAATCTAGCACGTTTGTCTAACGGCGACCGCACCCTGGTGGTCATGGCAAAGGCGCCGCGGCCGGGCAGGGTCAAGACACGTTTAGCGCAGAGCATTCCAGTCGAAGCGGTTACCGAGCTTTATCGTTGCCTCCTGGACGATACGCTGGCGCTGGCAGAGTCGTTGCGCACTGTGGAAGTTGCCATTATGTGCCCGCCACCGGATGTGGAAGAACTGGCGCGGTTGACGCGAGGCGTGGCGCATGTGGTGGCGCAAAAAGGGGAAGGCCTTGCGGCGGGCTTGACTTCGGTGTTTGCAAATTTCACACCTGGTGGGCAACGCGTCGTGGCCTTCAATAGCGACAGCCCGCACCTGCCGTGTTCTATTCTCGAAGACGCCTTCGAAACTCTGACTGCACACGATGTAGTGGTGGGACCGACACACGATGGCGGCTACTATCTGGTTGGCGCCAAGGCTGCTCATCCGGCGCTGTTCGATGGCGATGGCATGGGCACTGGGAGCGCCCTTGAGGCCCTGCTGGCGCGGACGCGCAGGCTCCAGCTTTCTGTTGGTTTCACAGATCCGTTCTACGACATCGACGTGGAGGAAGACTTAACCCGGCTGGCGGCGGAACTGCGGCTGGCTCCGGCGCGGGCACCACGCACGGCTGCCTGGTTGAAACAGTGGGAGCAGGCGGCATCCGAGTTGCGAACGGGCACGGGAGATTTGTGAGGATCCCGCCATCCCGCAGGCTCTATGCTCTCGGCCTAGTGATGCTGGTGGCGCTGGCTTTATGCTCACGCAAGTTCGGCAGCCTGGGCAAACCGTCTTTTCTTATTCTGCTGGGGATTGCCGGCATTGCCTACCTCTTCGCCATTCGTGAATTCTTTGCGACTGAGAAATTTCCTCGCCGCGTCGTCTTTGTCGGGCTCGCATTGGCAGCTTTGTGGCATCTTCCATTTCTGCTGATGCCGCCGGGTCCCGATGATGACATTCATCGCTATCTTTGGGATGGCCGTGTGCAGCGGCTGGGCTACAACCCTTATATTGTCGTCCCCAACGACCCCGCTGTAGCCGGCTTGCACACGCCTGAGACGCGCACGCTGAACAATGCTTATTTGCCGAGCCCTTATCCGGCGGGCGCTGAACTTTTCTTCCGCGCAGTCACTGCGATTCACGAGTCTGTATTTGCGCTGAAAGTGGCGTTTGTAATCTGCGACGCGGCGATCGTTCTGGTGTTGCTCGATATCTTGCGCAGAAACGGACAAGGAGCGCACTGGGTTCTGGCTTATGCCTGGAACCCGCTGCTGGCGATTGAAGTGGCGGGCAGCGGTCACATCGATATAGTCGGGGCGCTGCTGCTGCTGGTGTCGTTCGCCGCGCTAGGCCGGCGCTGGCGTGCGGTTGCAGCCCTGGCGTTTGGGCTGGCGGTGGCGGTGAAATTTTTACCGATCGTGCTTTTGCCTCTCTATTGGAAGCGTGTTCGCGTGCGCGACGCGGCGCTTTCCGCAGTTGCGGTCGGACTTTTGTACGTTCCATTCTTGAATCACGGGCGGATTCCGTTCGGCTCGCTCGGCAACTTACGTGCAGAGTTTCCGCTTTAATGATCCGGTGTTCGCAATGCTCGAGCGAGTGGCGGCTCCGCAGGTTGCCGCTGGACTCGCGGTGCTGGCCGGCTTGCTTACCGCAGTCTGGCTACGACGGGAGCTGCCAGCATCGTCTCCCGAGGCATTTGCGTGGCCGATGGCAGCATCGCTCTTATGTGCGCCGGTCGTGTATCCATGGTATCTGCTGTGGCTGCTGCCATTCATGCGCCCGGCCTCGACGCTGCCAATCATCATCTGGACGGTGAGCATAATCCCCACGTACTACGTTTGGCATTTGCGCGCGCTGGGTCGCCCGTGGGTGCTTCCTGGCTGGGTTATGCCGCTGGAATACGGATCTGTGGTGATTGCCGCTGCAATCATCGGGTTTCGCCGGTTCAAGCGACCGGCATCAGACTGATCCTCCGCGGGCTAGGTGTGGAATACTGCTCCGCGATTTGACTTTGTATCCAGGAGCTTTTGTCTGTCATCCAACCCAGCATCCGTTCAATTCACCGAGGAGCGAACTCCATGAAAAATCCAAGCCGCGCAACCATGATCCGTCTTCTGGCTTTCGGGATGGTAGTTCTTTCTACAACTTCCTGGGCGCAAACCCGCCCGCCAATTCTCGAACAGATTGCAAAGACCTATGGTCTCGATTCGTTCGGGCAAATCGACGCGATCCGTTACACCTGGAGTGCACAGTTTCCCGGAGTGAATGTCTCCCGAACGTGGGAGTGGGAGCCCAAGACCGGCAAGGTTTCCTATGAGGGTAAAGATAAAGACGGCAAGCTGGTGAAGGTTACCTATATGCGCTCCGAGCTCGCCAGCCAGCCCGACTCCGTGAAGAATGACGTCGATCCGGGTTTCATGAACGACAACTATTGGCTCCTGTTCCCTCTGCATGCTTATTGGGACACCAGCACCAGCGTAACCGATGAGGGTATGCAAAAACTGCCGCTGGGTAAAGGCTCTGCCAAGAAAGTCGTGGTGAAATATCCCTCGGAGGTAGGCGGCTACACGCCGGGCGATACCTGGGAACTCTACGTGGGCAAAGACCATCGAGTGGAACAATTCGTCTACCACCGCGGCGGACCGCGAAAGCCAAGTGTCGTGATCGCTACCTGGGCAGGCTACAAGATGGCAGGACCGCTCCTTATCTCAACCGACCACCGCGGTACGGCTGACGGCAAGCCACTGCACATCTTCATTTCTAACCTTGCAGTTAAGCTGACGGGCTCGGACAAGTGGATGAATGCGCAATAACAAAAGGCATGCCTATTCGAGCAGCTGAGTTAGTTGTCCACCGATCAGTGCTACCTGGCGATCACGACGGTGGTGCAGGAACTGCTCATCTTGGGTAGATCGCGAGTGGCGGCCATGCGGATTGGCAGACTGCGGCGTTCCCCGCGAATGATGGGACAGTAGCAGTCAGGCTCCAGCAGGGCGCCCTGGAGACGCCGGCGTCCCGCACAACCTCCGTAGCATGTCTCCCGGAACTCGCAAGGCTGGCACGCGACGGGAAGAGTGCGGGCCTGCGCGAAAGGCGCGGAGTCTAGAATATCGAGACCCGCCGAGATCAAATCCGAAAGCGGCTCGCCCGCTCCCGGCCAATAAACACACGGCTGGGTCGTAGCGCGCGGCGTAACTCGCACCGTGCTTACACCGCATCCTCCGCGTATCGACGGGAGTCCCGCCATGGCTCGAACCAGCGGCTCGCCGATGGCGATCACATCGGTTTCCGCAAACAGACGCCGGAAGCCTTCCCAGTACTGTTCGTAGGAGAGCGCATAAATGTCGGAACGCACAGACTGGTAAACATTCACGCGCAAAGGAGCGTCGAATTTCTTTGCGACTCTCGCGACCTCGGCCAGGCGCAGGTAATTCGCTTTCATCATGACGGCGATGATGGTTACGGGCACGCCGAGCCTTACACAACGTTGCGCCTGCTGCTGGATCAGATCCCAATTGCCGGGACCGCGCTGCGCATCCTGCTCAGCTTGCGCCGGGTAATCGAGAGAAAACTCGACGTCATGAAAGGCTCGCAGTTCGTCGTCTTCCAAAACAGCGATGCTGTGTCCGTTGGAAGTGATGGTCAGTTTGACGGGTTGAGTTCGCAGGAAACTCAGTATCGTCTTAAAATCTGGATGCATGCCGTTCTCGCCAGTGCCCAGATTCACCGAGCGAATGGGAAGTCGCGCCATGACTGATTTCACTTGTTCCAATGACAGACGGTCTGTGCGGGCTGGATCGCGGTAGCAGAAAGAACAGGAAAGATTACATTCGTTGGTGAGCCCGAGACCAAGCGCAATCGTGGCATCAGGCGCGCTGTCTCCCGGCAAGATGGATGAAGGCATGGATGAAGACTTGCCAGCAGCGTCATTCATTAAACTATTCTCTACCTAATTATTATTGCAGCCGCGCGAAGCATTGGATGTAGCGGGCAACTGCGGCATATTCTGCCCGGCTGCTTAGTTTGCGCTCCAGCGCGAAAATCCGTTCATACTCATCGCTGCGAGAAATCCGGGAGGGCAAGTAATCGGCAACGACGCGCACACCCCGCTCGGCAATTGCTTCCAGCGACTCCGCTTTCAACATGGCCTGCAAACTATCTGTGGTAAATAGTCGTACCCGGCCTCCATACAGAGATTCTTGTCCCCACTCCGCGGCTAGATTATTTTCCGCGGCGGCCAGATCTCCTGCTTGTATTGCCGCCTTGAAAACTTCGCCGGCGCGATTCCTCACCAGCAGCGATAGTATCGCCGAGGAATCCCGCAAAACTCTGGCCGCGCCACGCAAGACTGCGATCGGGTCGTCGAGATATTCCAGCACGTTGTGGCAGAGAATTACATCGAACTTTGCGGCGCTGAACAGATGCGTCAACTGCGCAGCGTCCCCATGTTGCAAGAGAATCTTGTCTGCGACTCCAGCTGCTTGTGATTGGCGTTTCGCAATATCCAGCATTGCTGGAGACGAATCCAGCAGCGTAATCTTCATGCCAAGATGCGCGAGGCGGAGAGCGGTCTCTCCCGTGCCGCAGCCAAGATCCAGTACATGCAACGGCTTCTCACTCTCCGAATGAGGAAGAAACTCTTGCAGATTGGCAAAAGCCAAGTCGGAGCGCAAGCGGCCCTCGGGAGTCTCGAGGTAGGCGGCATACTTCTCTGCACCGCTCTGGAAGCGTTCGCTTTCGGGGTCGGCGGTCATCTTTGATGCGACGCTTGCTGCGTTAGCATTTTGTCCTGGCGAGTTATTCAAACTTGATCAGAAATGAGTACGCATACTTGCACGGAGCCTGTTCCGGCAGATGAACGTGCAATCCATCTTCGCGTTGCTCGAAGGCAACTTTGGAATGGGAACCGAGCAGCGCCACCGACGCCACCTTGGACTGACCCACGGCCGCTCCGAGAGAATGAATGACCGCTTCACGATCGGCAGGCCAGCCGAGTTCGATGGCATACAGAACATCTCCCTTTTTCGTAAAGCGAAAATCTTCCGCAGTGTAGGGTTGGGTGTCGGTATCGTGAAAAGATCCGGCTGTAACTTTGGTTGGACCTTCGCCGAATACTTTCCAGGGGCGCGTGCCGTAGATGGCATCGCCATTAATCTTCAGCCAGGCACCAACGTCGCGTAGCACCTGCTGCACCTCATCGGGGATGGTGCCGTCGGAGCGCGGGCCGATATTCAAGAGCAGGTTTCCATTCTTGCTCACAATGTCGATTAACTGGTGGACGATGAATTCGGGCGACTTGAACGTGTCGTTCTCGATGTAGCCCCAGGATTTATTGCTGACCGATGTGTCGGTTTGCCAATAGAGCGGACGAATCCCCGAAAGCTGGCCGCGCTCAATGTCCAGCACTGCGGACTGTTCCTGCATCGCGTAATCCTTGTAATTGATAACGCCGATCGTCCCGCCGCTCTTCAGAGATTCGTTGTAATAAAAAGACGCGAAGCGCGTGAGATTGCCGCGAACGGAGGGCTGTCCGATCCACCAATCGAAATACATGATTTCGGGATGATATTTTTCTACGATCTCCGCCGAGCGGGCAAGCCAGTCATCAGCCCAAGCCTGCGATACAAAAGTGAAATCGTCGGAGAGTGGCGTGTTGTTTATATTCTCAAGCCAACGATGCGCGGGACCGTAGAAGGCGGCATACTTCGGATCGTTTACGTCAGAAGGAATTGTGCGGCCGACTCCGAGGAAGAAATTATGTTCTACGCGGTGAGAAGATGCGCCCAGATGCAGGCCCTCGGCGCGAACGGCTTTTGCCAAATCTCCCCACAAATCGCGATGCGGCCCCATTTTCACCGCGGTCCAGTCGGAAAGGCTATTGTCGTACATGGCAAAGCCATCGTGATGCTCAAAAACCGGGACAACATATTTCGCGCCGGCCTCTTTGAACAGGCGCGCCCACGCAGCCGGGTCATAGTTTTGCGCTTTAAACATGGGAACGAAATCTTTGTATCCAAACTTGCCCTGCGGGCCGTAGGTTGCGATGTGGTGCTTGTATTCCTCCGATCCCTGGAGATACATCAGCCGCGGATACCACTCGCTGCCGAAGGCGGGAACGGAATAGACGCCCCAATGAATGAAGATTCCGAATTTTGCGTCCTTGTACCAGTCGGGAACTTTGTAGGTCTGGAGCGACTCCCAATCGGGCCGAAACGGGCCTTCGCTGTTCACACGATCTACGTCGGCGAGAATTGCGGCGCGCGCAGTGTCATATTTTGAACTCGCCTTCTGCCAGATCTGATCGATGGCTCCAGGAGTTTCGTTCGCGGTTGGCGTATCCGCCGCTGGCGTTTGAGCGAATGCTGCGACCGCCAAGGCGACGATATTCGAAGCCGCAATCAGCAACAGGAATGTTCGTCCGATCTTTGCAAGAAACATTAGCATCATTCCTTTCCAGCATTCGCTCTGATTCAACTCGCCACCGAAGCCTGCCGGGATCCGAAAAAAGAATACAACGCGATGAAGATGTAAGCGACGAACGGAACAGAATAGGCCCAGGCGATGCTGTGAGCGCGTTCTGAAATAAATCCCATCAGCGGAGTCAGAACCGCTCCGCCAACAATGGCCATCACCAGAAGCGAGCCGCCGATCTTGGTGTTGGGACCCAGACCTTTCAGCCCCAGGGCGAAAATCGTAGGAAACATTAATGACATGAAGAAACTGGTAAGGAACACACACCACAATCCAAACCAGCCGGGGAAAAGCACTCCCAGTGCGACCAGTACGATATTGGCGATGCTATACGCGCCCATCAGTTTGTTCGGGGCGATCATGCGCATCAAGTATGCGGATGCGAACCTGCCGACGCCGAACGCCGCTAGCGTTCCGGTCAAGAAATAGCCAGCGATTTTTTCCGGCTCGTGCGTGGATTCCTGAACGTACTGGATGAAATAGCTCCAGGTGCCGACCTGAGCGCCGACATATAGAAACTGGGCGACAACGGCCCACAAGAAATGAGGGTAGCGAAGCAGTTCTTTGAAATGACCGTGGTCTCCGCCGCTTTCATGTTCGCTCTGAATGGCGGGAAATTTGGTGCGCAGAATCAGAATTGCCCAAAAGATCGCGACCGCGCCAATGACCAGATAAGGTTTGATCACGCGCAGGGTCTCCGTCCGCAAATAAAGTTCGTAAAGGCCCTGGGCTTTCTTTGCCGCAATCTGCTGCGGGGTCAACTCGATGCCGGAAAAAATAAATACGGTTCCAATCAGCGCTCCGGTAATGGCGCCGATGGGATTGAATGCCTGCGAAAAATTCAGGCGCCTTTCGGAGGTATCCGGATCGCCCAGTTGCGCGATAAAGGGGTTGGAAGCCGTTTCCAGAAACGACAAGCCACTGGCAATCACAAACAGTGCGCACAGAAAGAATGCATAGCGTCCCGATAATGCAGCGGGCCAAAACAAAAAACATCCGCACCCGAACAAAAGCAGGCCGATTACGATTCCGGCCTTGTACCCGGCTTTTCTCATGAGCAGAGCGGCGGGCATGGCGAGAATGAAATAACCCATATAAAACGCCGATTGCACCAGGCCGGCCTGAAATCGGGTGATGGCAAACGACTTCATGAACTGCCGAATCAGCACGTCATTCAGGTTGTTGGGAATACCCCAAAGAAAAAACAGGACCGTCACCAGAGCAAAAGGAACGAGATGACCGGCTGGAAATAACGAGTGAGTTGGCTTCGGCTCATTCAATATGTTGGGTTTTCTCGGCATCGAGATCTGCATCATGTGAGCTAGAATTCGCCGAACCTTACTGGACACTCGACAAACGATACAGCACACTTCCATGCGGAGGGAGTGTGACCGTCAGCGACTTCGCAGCGTCTAGATCCTTATGCTGCCAAAGATCGCGCAGCTTATAGGCACTTGCCGAGAGCCCCAGATCCTTCCATGCGTATCGTAGCGATTCGCTCGACTCGCTGATATTAAAGACGGCCAGGTACTGGTCGCTTCCCGATGCCCTAGCGATCCAAACGACGGTTTTGTCCGTATGAATCGCAAGATGATTCCCACCGGAGTGCTGATCGACGGCAATAACCTCAGGATTGGTGAGTAGCGACGCGGTCCAGTCATCGGCCGCGGGCAGTTCCCCGCCGACCATAAGAGGCGAAGGAAAGATGCACCAGAGGGTCACCAGCGTGCGCTGCTCATCGTGTGAAAGTCTGGTGTATCGAGGTTTACCCCAACCCGGAGCCGGCCCCAGCCTGCCCAGCGGAAGCATGTCTGCATCCGGCCAATGTCCCGGCTCAGACATGCCGGACCATTTCGCCACATTAGCAAATTGATCGCCCAATCCTTGCGGGTATGGAACCGTGCTGTGCCACAGGTCCCAAATGTCGTCGGAGATGCGCCACATGTTCGCATACTTCCGCATCTCGTCCACCTTATCGACCGGTGCGGGGCCGGGCGATAAGCTAAGGACAATGGGACGTCCGGTTTTTCTCAGCGCCTCGCTTAACATGCGAATCTCGTCGCCTTTGTAGGGACGGCTGGCAATGCAATCCACTTTGATAAAGTCGACCCCCCAACCGGCATAGAGGCGCGCAATTGAATCGTAGTAAGCCTGCGCGGCGGGCTTGCGAGCATCGAGGCCGTAATTATCCGGATTCCACGGACAAGTGTCGGAAGTATCGGCGGCATCGGCGGCGTGGTAAGAAGAACCCGCGATGGGCAAATTCTTTTCCACGGCCTGCTTCGGAATGCCGCGAAGGATGTGAATGCCAAATTTGAGACCGAGGGAGTGTGCGAATTCAGCCAGTGGTTTGAATCCCGCGTCATTGGCCGACGACGGAAAGCGGTTTACAGCAGGCATGTAGCGGCCGTACCGATCGATGTTGAATTGCGACTTTTTCGAATTGCCTTCAGGGGTTGGATTAGTGACAAACCATTCCATGTCCACAACTACATATTGCCAGCTGAAAGGCTTGAGGCGTTTGGCAAACCATTCAGCGTTGGCCTTGAATTGATCCTCTCTGATCGTTGTGCCGTAACCGTCCCAACTGTTCCATCCCATTGGCGGAGTTGCAGCCATTTCTGTGGACGGAGCTTTCGTTGAACGGATTTCTTTCTGACACAGCGCGACTGTGCAGAAAACGATTACGCAGGCGAATAGCGCGAGTGGCCGCTTCATAAGCACATCAATCTAACTGACAGCGGCCATAACTGCAACGCCGGTGCTCGCCGTGCAATTTGCTTGTTCCAAAGATGAGGCGGCTGCCTCATCAGTTTAAGATACCTGCTGCGGCCACTGTGATTGTGCCGGACAACTAGTTCGCTACGCGAGAATAATGAAATGCGGATCGACGCTCACCAGCACTTCTGGATTTACGATTGCGACGAGTACGGCTGGATCGACGACTCGATGGCATCTCTGCGCCGGCACTTTCTGCCCCTGGATCTAAAGCCGGAACTCGATCGCAATGGAGTGCAAGGTTGCATTGCAGTTCAGGCGCGACAGTCGCTTGAAGAAACCCGATGGCTTCTCGAATTGGCTGAACAATTCCATTTCATCATGGGTGTGGTTGGCTGGGTTGATTTGCTTTCTCCTGATGTACGCTCGCAGCTCAACGCCTTGGCCGCGAATCCCAAACTTGTGGGGATTCGCCACATAGTGCAGAGCGAACCGGACGACCGTTTTCTGCTGCGTCCCGATTTTATGAACGGCATCGCGGTGCTCGAAGAATTCGATTTGGCCTATGACATTCTGATTTATTCGAAGCACTTGCCCGTCGCGGCAGAGTTTGTGCGGCGATTCCCTCGCCAGCGTTTTGTTTTGGATCATATGGCCAAACCGCCAATCAAGAGTGGCGACATCGAAACCTGGGCCGCGGGAATCTGCGAATTGGCAGCGTTGCCGAACGTCTATTGCAAGCTTTCTGGCTTGGTGACCGAAGCCGATTGGCAGCATTGGAGGCCGGAGGGCATCACTCCTTATCTGGATGTGGCCTTTGAAGCATTTGGTCCCGAGCGCCTTATGGCCGGCTCGGATTGGCCGGTGTGCCTGGCGGCTGCGCGTTATCAGCAAGCTATGGATGTTGTGAATAGATATTTGGACCATAAGAGTTCGGTGGTGCGCGAGGCTGTGCTTGGCGGCAACGCGCAAAGGTTCTGGCGGCTAGCGGGTTACCAAAGCTAGGTCGTTTGTGAATTACAATTAGCGCGGTCAGTCCAGGAAAAGTTCGACATCGTGAGCAGTGGAGTTCTCAAACTCGATCCGCGTGATAACGTGCTGGTTGCCTTGAAAGACTTACAGGCAGGCGAGACAGTCAGCTTCGAAGGCGAAACTTACACCTTGTTCTCTCGCGTTCCCGCGAAGCACAAGTTTGCCATTCGAGATCTCCCCGAAGGCGGGGATGTAATCATGTATGGCGTTCTCGTGGGCAGAGCGGCAAAACCGCTGCGCGTCGGCGAACTGTTGACCACGAACAATATCCGGCATCAGGCCGCCGCTTTTCACGAACAATCGGGCGAAATTTACTGGGACGCGCCTGATGTTTCGCGCTGGAAACAGCGAAGTTTCCTCGGGTTTCATCGCTTCGACGGCCAGGTGGGAACGCGAAATTACTGGCTGGTGGTTCCGCTCGTCTTCTGTGAAAACAAGAACATTCGTGTTCTGAAGCAGGCGTTAGAAGAAGAATTGGGTTACGCTGCGCCGCAACTTTACCGGCAAGAAGTTGCTGATCTGGCGAGAAAGTATCGGCAAGAAAGCGCGGACGACAACAATGTATTGTCCGAAATCGAGGGCGCTGCACAGCATAAGCGGCTCTTTGAAAATGTCGATGGAATCAAATTTCTTTTGCATGAAGGTGGTTGCGGAGGCACGCGTGAGGATTCCAATAATCTTTGCGGGTTGATCGCTGGATACATTCACCATCCGAATGTGGCCGGCGCGACGATCTTGAGCTTGGGTTGCCAAAACGCGCAGGTCGCCGTGCTTCGAGAACAAATCCGAAAGCGCGATCCCAAGTTCGCCAAGCCTCTTTTTGTTTTGGAGCAACAACAAAGCGGCACAGAAGCGGCCATGATTTCGGATGCGATTCAGAAGACGTTTGGCGGGCTGGCGGAAGCTAATAAGTTCACCCGAACACCCGCTCCTCTTTCTCGTTTGTGTGTGGGTTTGAAGTGTGGAGGATCGGATGGCTTCTCCGGCATTTCCGCGAATCCCGCAATCGGACACACCTCCGATCTTGTCGCCGCACTTGGCGGGCGTTCGATCCTTTCGGAATTTCCAGAGCTGTGCGGCGTGGAGCAGGGACTCATTAATCGCAGCGTGAGCAAAGAAGTTGGGAACCGCTTCATTCAGCTGATGCAGGATTATGCGACACGGGCGCGGGCCGTGGGATCGGGCTTCGATATGAATCCGTCTCCCGGCAACATACGGGATGGCCTTCTGACCGATGCCATGAAGTCCGCGGGAGCGGCGAAGAAAGGCGGAACGTCTCCTGTGACCGCGGTGCTCGACTATCCGGAATATTCGGCCGAGCCGGGACTGAATCTTCAATGCACTCCCGGCAACGATGTGGAGTGCGTTACCGCGCAGGTGGGCGCGGGAGCGAATGTCGTGCTGTTTACAACCGGGTTAGGGACGCCTACGGGCAATCCCATTGCCCCTGTGATCAAGCTTTCTACCAACTCCGATTTGGCGCAGCGTATGAGCGACATCATTGACATCGATACGGGCAGTGCCATCACGGGCAAGAAGACGATCGAGGAGATGGGCGAGACGATTCTGGAATTCGTAATCGCCGTGGCCAGCGGTGAGACTCGCACCAAAGCCGAATTGAAAGCGCAGGAAGATTTCATTCCCTGGAAGCGGGGTGTGTCGCTCTGACGGTCCCACGGCAAATTGAGCGGACTTTTCTTCGAATGGCGAAGTTGCCGTCATCGCCGGCGGCAGAAGCGGACAATCCCTAGGGCGGCGCATGGATCTTGAACTGAGAGACAAAGTCATCGTGGTCACAGGCGGCGCAAAAGGAATCGGCGCGGCCATCGTGCGCGGATGCTGCGCGGAAGGCGCTATTCCCATCATTGTGGACCGCGATGGCAAAGCGGGAACGGATTTGCAAAACGATTTGCGCAAGGCCGGAAGCGCGAGCGGTTTCATTGCCGCCGATCTTTCGACTGCCGAAGCTTGCTCGCAAGCAATCGCTCAGACCGTTGAATCCCACGGCAGGATCGACGCCCTCGTAAATAACGCCGGCATCAACGACAAGGTTGGGCTGGAACATGGCAGCCCAGGCGAGTATGTGGCTTCGCTGAATCGCAATCTTCTCCATTACTACAACATGGCGCATTACGCCTTGCCGCATTTGAAACGGTCGCGCGGGAGCATTGTGAATGTGAGTTCGAAAACGGCGCTCACCGGGCAAGGCGGAACGTCGGGGTACGCATCATCGAAAGGCGCTATTCTCGCGCTTACCCGCGAATGGGCGGTGGAGTTGCTGGAGTATGGCATCCGGGTAAATGCAGTCGTTCCCTCCGAGGTTATGACTCCGCTGTATCGGCAGTGGCTGGATACGTTCGCCGATCCCGAAGAAAAGCTTAAGACGATTCTTGCCAAAATTCCCTTGGACAAACGCATGACCACGGCGCAAGAGATTGCGTCCACCGTATTGTTCCTGATTTCGCCCAGATCGAGCCACACCACGGGACAACATATTTTTGTGGATGGTGGCTACGTACATCTCGATCGCGCTTTGACCTAGCTGCCCATTTTTATCGTTCTTTTCGCCTCGTATAATCGAACGTCATGCCTGAACCTGATTATTCCGCAATGCTGGCGGTTGCGCTGGCTGAAGCGCGCAAGGGATTGGCCGAGGGAGGGATTCCGATTGGCGCGGCGATCTTTGACGCCGAGCGGAAACTTCTTGGCTCGGGACGCAACCGGCGCGTGCAGAATGGAGATCCTTCCCTACATGGCGAAACCGATGCCTTTCGCAATGCAGGACGGCAGCGCAGCTATCGCAAGCTCATCATGGTCACTACGCTGGCCCCATGTTTTTATTGCAGCGGGTTGGTATGGCAGTTTGGCTTTGGCACGCTGGTGGTAGGCGAGAGCCGCAACTTTCAGGGTGGTCTGGATTGGCTGCGCTCGCTCGGGGTGAAGATCGTTGATCTCGATTCTTCCGAGTGCGCCGAACTGTTAGCTGAATACATTCGCAAGAATCCCGAAGTGTGGAACGAAGATATTGGGCAGGAGTGAACGCGGAAGGCAACTTGACACAAGCATTTGTGTGGTTCAAAAAAGCAGGTCCCTCCACTCCGCTTGCTTCGCTGCGCTCCGGTCGGGATGACAGACTTTTTCTCGTTTCGATTTTGCAAGCCATCTAAAACGACAGGCTCAATGACATTTGTATTTGCCTTGGACTGCCAATGGTTTTGTTTGTGATGCCTAAGCCGCTCAGGGTCGGGCAGACATAGAGGGCCGTGTAGTCGGTGTTGCACGGGTTTGTGGCTCCTGCCTGGCCGACCACGGGAAAGCCGTTGAAGTTGATGTTCTGGCTGACGTCGTCAATGGGGATATCGAAGCTCGCCGTGTTGGTCAGGTTGAATACATCGAAGGTGAACTTCAGGGCGGAGCGCTCGGTAATTTGGGTCATCTTTATCAGAGAGATATCCGCGCGTCGCTGCCAGGATTGGCGGAAGATGTTGCGTTCGCCCTTGGCGATGAAAGTCGTCTCGTACGGATCGTTGGCAGGAATCGCGCCGTTCAGGGCGCCTGGAGCCAGCAAAGGAATGCCGAAACACGCGGCATTCAGCGCCGGGAAACCGGGCTGCGCCCCGGACGCTCCAGTCAGTGCCTGCTTTGGGGAACAGCCGTCGAGGGGAACGACTGGATTGGTGATGCCGTCGTTGACGCCATAGTAAATGCTGCCGACTGCGCCGGAGTAATCGATCACGCTGTACGGTTGACCACTCTGCAGGACGGTCAAGCCGGATAGCGCCCAGCCATCGACGACCCTGCCTCTGACCGAAGTTACAGACGCAAACTTCGGCAATTGGTACATGTAGGTGAAATTGAATACGTGCTTGCGGTCGAAGTCGGACAAGCCGTAACCGGAGCGCAGGTCCAGAGGATTGTTGCCGTTGTAAAACAGCCCCATGGCGCTTTGCTCGTCGGTCGCGTGGGAATAGGTGTACGAAGCGCCGACCTGCAGACCATGGCTCATGCGCTTTTCCACGTGGGACTGAAGCGCGTTGTAAGCCGAAATGCCAGCGGCGGTGTAGGACTCCGACTCGGAAGAGTAGCCGATGTAAGGAACGCGCAGGTCGACGTTGCCGCCTTCAAAAGTTTCTTGATAGGGCTGGCCATTTGGGAGGTTGATAGTGGAAAAACTTCCCGGCGCAGTAATGATCGAGTAACCGTAAGTGTAATCCTGTTCGTTGGGACTTCCTTTTAAGAGAGGATGCGACGGCGACGCAATCTGCGCCTGGTTGAATGGCAACGGTACGATTTCGTGGCGGCCGAGATTGCCGACGTAGCCGATATCGATGGCAAGATCGTTGCGCGGCTGCCATTGAACGTCGAGCGTTTCATTCATCGTGTAGGGCAGTTTGTTGGCGCGGTTGTAATCGGCGAAGGAGAACAGCGGTATTCCGCTTTCGATAGCGGCTGCATTGGGCAGGGACAGGTCCGCGGGATTGCCGCTGGGAGGTGGATTGAGCGACGATCCCCATGGATTTTCGAAAGTGCAATTGGTGTATCCGTACACGCTACACGCCGTGGTGCCGACCCACGGTGGAGTCTGATTCACCCCAAACGGACCACCGGCGATCACTCCCGAAGCAAATCCTGGCGAAAGATAGCTGAAGAGTTCGCCGCGATCGTAGTACAAGCCCCAGCCGGTGCGAACGACCACTTTGTCGTTGAACATCCTCGGACTCCAGGCCATGCCGATGCGCGGACCCAAGCCCCATTCACGCCCCGTGAGGGTCGAATTGCTGACGCCCTTCGTTGGGAATTGCGGATTGTTGCCCGCGACGATGAAGCCGTTGGAAGCGATGGTGTCGGTCGCGGCGTCGTAGTCGTAGGCTGACGGGTTGAAGTTGAAAATGCGGCCGTTTTTTTCCGTCAGACCGCCGTGATCGTCGAAGCGGAGGCCGGCGCTGATGCTGAGGTTGGGGCGCAGTTGAAACTTGTCCTGAAGAAAGCCGCCCCACTCGTTCGAGCGGTAGTAGCGGTTCGCGTCGCCTTGCAGGAAGTTCGTGTCGATGAATCCGTCGGCGGTATAGGTGATGGGTAAGCCGGTGAGAAAGGAATCGAAGTTGACGAAACCGATTGTGCCCGTGTTGGTTCGATCATCGCGGGCATTGAGTTGCGTGTAGGAAAAGCTTCCACCAAAGGTAACCGTATGTCTGCCGTGAGTCCAAATCGCATTGGCGGAGGGCATCCAGCGGTTTTGAAAGATGCCGGTGAATGCGCCTTGCGAAGCGGCAGTCGAGCCGATATTTATTCCCGCGTTGAATACATAGTTAGAATTCAGCGGCGAGGCATTGCCGAGGTCATCCACAATCGTAATTCCCGGGAAGACTGAGGAACCAAATGCGTTGATGCCGAGCGACCCGGGAGTGAAGGGCTGCGCGATAGTGCTGTAAATTTTTTCGCGAATAAAGCCAAATACCTCGGTGACGCTCAGGTTGGGCCGTATGGATTGGGTGTTAGTAATGCTGGCGACCTGACTCCCGGCGTCTAAGTGTTGCGGAAAACCTTCGACCGAGGAATATCCAAAAGGCGCCGTAGTCGGATCGTGCTGGTAGTAATACTTCAACGACAGAGTATCTTTCGAGCTGGGCAGATAATCGAGATCGGACACGGCTTGATCGGAGATGAAATATGCCGGCTGGGTGAGGAACACATTTTCGGGGAAATTAAGAGTAGGGGTGAAACTGGGGTTCGATGACGGAAACAGATACTGGCCGTTGGGCATTTGATACTGCAACAAGCGCAAAGCGACGGGATCCACCTGGCCTGGGAGCAAGCATGGTGTCGCATTGTTGGCGGTTCCGCACGGGTATCCATTATTCCGGAAATTCTCATTGTCGACGGCCGCCAGCGCCGCCGCACTGCGATCGTTGGCAATTCCGGTGGGCACCGCCGTGCGCGAGGTTCCAATCTCGGTATCTGAAACGTGAATGTGCTGGTAGCTGACGAAACCGAAGAGCTTGTCTTTGATGAGCGGTCCGCCGAGGGTCGCGCCAGCGGTATAACGATGCAGCTCGGGGACTTTTTCGTTGGCGGGAATGTTTGCATCCTGGTTGTAGAAATACGGCGCGGCGTTCAGCCAATCGGTTCCGCGGTGAATGTAAGCTTGACCATGAATGGCGTTGGTGCCTGAGGCCGTGCTCATGTCGATGTGGGCGCCGCTGGTCGAACCCTGCTGCGCGTCGTACATGGAAGTATTGACGCGAAATTCCTGCACAGTTTCCGGCGCAGGCGTAGGCAGAGCCTGGCCGATGGCCAGATAGGGCGAGGCCGTGCTCTGTACGATCTCCGCAGTCGTGCTGCCGGCGCCGGCGATGCCGGTGTTGTTCACAATTCGCGCCGAGGCTACCTGGCTGGTGCTCTTGCCGTTGAATAAATTGCTGGCGTCGACTCCGTTCAGAAGGAACGTGTTGCTGGTATCACGCTGTCCGTTGGCCCAGATCGGCTGATTGCCCAGGCCCGCGTTCGCGCCAGTGCCGTTGGGCAACTCCGCATTGACTCCCGGCGAGAGAATCGCGAGCCCGGTGAAACTACCCGTGGGCAGCGGAATGTTCTGAATCTGCTGATCTTCGAGAATATAGCCGTTGGTGGTATCGACAGCATTCATCAAGGGCGCGGCTTCAACCGTGAGAATGGTTCCGACCTGGCCGACGGCCAGAGACGCATTCACGGTCGCGGTGCGATCCGCCTGCACAGCGATCGAGGGGATTTTCTGCGTCTCGAAGCCATCGTGTGTGAAGGTGAGCGTGTAGGTGCCGATCGGCAGGTTCACAAAGTCGTAGGCGCCGTTGGTATTAGCTTTTTGCGTGCGGGTTAACTTAGTCTGGTCACCAACGATAGTGACGACTGTATCCGGCAAGACGCCGCCAGTTTTATCGGTAACGGTGCCGGTGATGCCTCCAAGCGTTTGCTGCGCCTGTGCGCATGTCTGAAGAGCCAACGGCATCCACAAGCATGACGCCAAAAGAAAAGCGGCCAGTTTAATTCTCTTGTTCTTAAGAGCCAGGTTTTTGAGAATCGGTCTGCTAATGATCAATTTCTCGAGCATCCATATGTTGAGCATCAGTGGCCTCGCGTAATCGGTTGATACACGTGCGCACAACCGCGGGCTGGCGGGAAAATGAATAGGTTGTGCAAACGATTGAGCCGCTCAAACAAATTCCGCAGAGTTGGTTGGCCCTGCTCCGCCTGCCAAGCAAAAATGATTGACCGAATTTACGCGAGTTTGGAGCGGAACGAAAGCGTTACTGCTAGTTAAAATTCTTTTGGTGTAGATTCGATATTTGCATCGCTCCGCCTGGCGTATTCTCAGAGCTTGCGATCTGTGGTTTCAAGACGCGCTAACTTCCTAAAGATTCCCAGACTTTTTACTTGGCGACGGGAGAATCCATGACACTGCGCACGGCCAAGACGCTTCTGCTGTTTGCCGTGGCTATTTACTATTCCGTCCTGGTTTTCAATAACACAACGGATTACAACTCGAACTATCAGTTCGTGCGCCACGTCCTGATGATGGACTCGACGCTGCCGGGGAACCATGGGATGTGGCGCGCCATAAATTCGCCGTTGTGGCACACCGCGTTCTATGTTTCGGTCATTGCGTGGGAGGCCATCACGATGATCCTTTTGTGGTGGGGTGGCTTGAATCTGGCGCGGGCGCTGAAAGCAACCGCGCCGGCCTTTAATCAGGCTAAGCGAGTGGCGATCATGGCGCTCACTCTGGCCATGTTGATGTGGCTGGTGGCGTTTCTGGAAATTGGTGGCGAGTGGTTCTTAATGTGGCAATCAAAGACATGGAACGGACAGGATGCCGCATTTCGCATGTTCACAGTTATGGGCATTCTCTTACTGCTGGTCGCGCGACCGGACACCGCGGAGCAGCCCTAGCCTTCGGACTCCTCGGCGAGAGGGGAGGCCTTGCCACGGCCGCGAAACGCGAACCACAACAATCCCGCTGTCAGGTATGCGAGGTAAATGTAAGGCAGCTTTCCGTAAGGGCCTTCGGGCACGGGATAGAGATTGCCCACGAGCGCGAGCAGCATGGCGAGTCCGGCGAAAAAAGGAACGATCTGCGCGCCGGAACGATAAACGCCCTTGTCACGCAGATATTTCGGCAGAGCAACACAAACCAGAGCGTAGGCGACAATAAATCCGTAAGTCGCGAGCGATCCCAGCCAGCCATAGACATCCAGGCCACTGGCCCCGCGGGCCGCCAGCACGACGACCGGAAGAACAGCCGCGACGCCGGTGATAACGACGGCGCGGCTAGGAGTCTGATTACGCGCATGGGTAGCACGAAAAGAACCGTGGGCGAGTCCGTGATGTGCCATGAGGAGCAGCACACGCGCCGCTGCCGTGATGCAAGCCAAGGTTCCGGCGAACATGCTGACCAGTGCACCAATATCGATCAGCAATCCCAGCAGCGGCCATCCGGCTACCTGCGCCAGAATGTGCATCGGGCCGTCGCTCTTACCCAGGTCTTGGCCCACAGCGTGAAAGCCCAAAACTTCCGCGTAAGCGCAGATGGTGAAAAAAGATCCGGCGAGAATCGCACTTTGAATGACGGCGCGGGGAATCGTCTTCAGCGGATTGCGCGCTTCGGATCCCAAAGTCGTTGCACTTTCAAATCCGACAAAGCTGAACAGCGCCAGCACCAGGCCGAGGCGAAGTCCGCTGCCCGTCATACCCTTGAGATGAAGCTCATCCTGATCCCAATGCCAGCCGTGGCGGACCAGCAGCAGCAGAACAACGATGACGATGACCGTGACTGACGTGGCTTCGATCCACAGCATGAGTCGCGCCGAGATTTTCACATCGCGATAGGCAATCCAGATAGAAACTCCCGTCACCAACAGCGCCAGCAACACGGCAGAGTAAACATGCCCTGTGGCATCGCGCAGCAGCAAGTTAGCGTAGTGATAGAAACCGCCAATCACACTTGATCCCGTGGCCACGTAAGCGAGCAATAAACTCCAGGCGACAGTCGCACCCAACCAAGGCGGCAGGATTGCGGAAGCGTAGGTATATAGCGAGCCAGGCGAGGCCGACTGGCGGGCATACCGGGCAATGCACAAAGCGACAAGCAGCACCGCTCCGGTGGCGAGCGCATAAGCCAGCCATGTGCCATTGCCTGCCAGCGCGCAGACCAACGGGATTGTCGCTGCGGGTGTGGTCGTGGGCGCGATTGTGGAGACGGACTGGGCGAGCGTCTCCATGGGCGAAAGAATGCCCCGCCGCAGACCGTAGTCCGCGCTCAGAGAATGCGTCTGTCCTGTGTGCTCCATGCGGCGTCTTTGCAAATTAGATTGGGGAGGGATTGTACAGCACAGGCGGCATCGCCGCTGAAATAGGAATCTAATCTTCTTAGGAAAAGCGCGAGCGGTGTATTATCGGGCAACGTTTTTGGGTGCTTGCGATACGACGGCGCGAGCGATAGAAAGTAACCAGATGAAATTAGACAATAGTTTATTGCGAAGCCTCCCCAAAGTTCTGTTGCACGAGCATCTGGATGGAGTGCTGCGGCCGCAAACAGTGATTCAGTTGGCGAAAGAAACGGAATATGCGGAACTGCCTACTGCCGATCCTCAAGCCCTGGCGGAGTGGTTTCATCGCGGAGCAAATCAGGGCAGTCTGGCTAAATATCTGGAGGGCTTTGCCCACACGATTGCAGTCATGCAAACAGAAGAAGCGCTGGAGCGCGTGGCTTATGAACAGGCCGAGGATCTGGGTAAAGACGGTGTGGTTTACTTTGAAACTCGCTTCGCGCCAATCTTTCACACGCGAAGCGGATTGACTCACCAGCAGGTTGTTTCGGCTGTGTTAAAGGGCTTGGAGCGGGGCCGCAAGGATTTCGGAATTGCTTCAGGCTTGATCATCTGCGCCATGCGCAACATGGATGTGTCGCTGGAAATGGCGGAACTGGCTGTTGATTTTCGCGCGCGTGGCGTGGTGGGATTTGACCTGGCCGGCGAAGAAGGTGGTTATCCGCCGAAGAAACACGTGGCGGCGTTTCATTACATTCAGCGAGAGAATTTCAACATCACGATTCACGCAGGCGAGGGTTACGGAAAAGAATCCATCTGGCAGGCGATTCAATATTGCGGCGCACACCGCATCGGACACGGTACGCGCCTGATCGAGGACGTCGCCGTGGTTGATGGCAAAGTCGCGAAACTGGGAGATCTGGCACAGTATGTCCTCGACAAGCGCATTCCGCTCGAGATTTGCCTGATCAGCAATGTGCACACGGGCGCCACACCGAGTCTGGCGGAACATCCCTTTAAGATTTTTTATCAGGAGAAATTCCGCGTCACGCTAAACACGGATAACCGGTTAATGAGCAGCACGAGTATGACTCGTGAATTCGAAGCCGCCGCCGACACGTTTGGCTTGTCGCTGGACGATTTCGAAAAAATCACGATCAACGCCATGAAGAGCGCCTTCTTACCCTACGCCCGACGCATTGATTTCATTTACTCCGTCATCAAGCCGGGTTATGCGAAGATTCGCGAGTCGTTGAGCCCGGCAAATCGCGGCACAAACTAACCGCTGTTACTCGCAGGAATTGGGATGAACGCGAGTGACAATTGCGTAGCGCCGTTGACGGCTTACTCCGCCAATGCTGCCAGCGTCTCCGCCAGCACCAGCGTTCCCCGCACAATATCGTCTGGCGATGCGTATTCATCGGGACGATGGCTGTATCCGTTACGGCAAGGGATGAACAACATAGCGACCGGGGCGATGCGTTCCATAAAAAGAGAATCATGATAAGCGCGGCTGACCATCGGCAAAAAATTAAAACCGAGCTTGCGGCACGATTGCGAAAGCACATCCACAACCAGCGGCGCGCACTCCCCGGGCGCATCGGCGTTCAACAGTTCGGTCTGAATCGAAACCCGGCGCTTGCCGGTTATCATACGGCAAGCATCTTCCAGTTGGGCCATCACGGCGTCGCGACGGTTGAGATCGGTATCGCGAATGTCCACACTGAGCCGGACCCGGCTGGGAATGCTGTTGATTGCGCCAGGAAAGACCTCGCAGATGCCGACTGTGGCCACCGTGTCGATCGCGCCGCTCGATCGCGCAGCATTTTCGACGGCAAGAATGAACTCGGAGGCCGCGCAAAGAGCGTCGCGGCGGTCGGGCATCAGGACTCCGCCAGCGTGCCCGCCTGAGCCTTCGATGAAAACCCGAAGACTTGCGGGCGCGGCAATCTTTGTGACAACGCCCAGCGGAATGCGCTCGCGCTCCAACAACGGTCCCTGCTCGATGTGCAATTCCACGAACGCCTTGTAGTAGCCAGTTGGTAATCTCACGGTTTCGAGATCGCCTCCGAAGCCGGCTTGACTGCGAACTTCATCGACGCTGGCGCCATCTTTGTCCTTCAATTTTCTCGCGGCATCGGGCGAAAGCGTTCCCGAGAGCAAACGGCTGCCTAGACATCCGATCCCAAATCGCGTCGGCTCTTCAGCGGTAAAAACCAGAAGCTCGATCGAGTTGCGCGGACGAAGCCCGCCGCGCTGCAGCGCGCGGATCGCTTCGAGACCGCCCAACACCCCGACAACGCCATCATATTTACCGGCATTGGGAATCGCATCAATGTGCGAACCTGTGCCGACCACCGGCGTCGCTGGGTCGGACCCGTTCCAGCGGACAAATGTGTTTCCAATCGCGTCATAACGGACATTGAGCCCGGCTTCTTCGCAGTGCGCTTTCAGCCATGCGCGGGCTTTCAGGTCGGCGGAAGAAAAAACGACTCTGGTGACCGCCGGCGGCTCCGCACCAGAAAATGAAGCGAGCGCTTCGATTTCCGACAGCAAGCGGTCGCGATCGATCTCGATGTTCATGGCTGCGGGACCGTTAGCGGATGGCGATGGAAATCTTTGTAGATAAGATATTTTGCCGGCCCTTTGCCAATCGCTCCGAACCATTGCGGGCACCACGGTCCCATCCAGATGAAGTCTCCCGCCGTCACTGGATACCACGAATCGCCGAGGCGGTATATTCCGCCGCCCTCAAGCATCAGCAGCCCGTGTTCCATCACGTGCATCTCCACCATGCTGAGAGCGGTTCCCGGCTGGTAGATCATCGTGTTCACAGCAAAATCGAAATTCATCTCATCCGGCAGCAAACATTTCACCTGCAAGTCAGGATCGTCAGCTAGCGGCGATGAAGAAACTGCGTCCTCGCTGGACACAATCAACTGCGGGCTTTCGACCGAATCAAGAGGCTGATAAGCCTTTTCGATCACGGCAACGCGGCTGGCTGTCGTGCCAAGCACACTATGCCGCAAGTCCTGTGGCAGATACGCATAGCCGTGCACGCCGAGGTCGTGCGACTTGCCGTCGACCTTCACGCTCACGCTGCCTTCGAGAACAAAAATAAAGCGCTGAGCAGGGGTGATGCCAAGTTCTCCGCCGGCTTCGAACTCCGCAGTGTACTGCGTGAATCGTGCGCCCAATGCCGGGCCGATATGCACGATCGCAGAGCAAGCCTTCATGCCGGGCAGAGTTGTGCGCACAAAAGTATCCGGCGTCAACAGCAGATGGTTACCGCGTTGGGCACTGCGTGTGAGACCGAGATTATGCACGGCGACTCCTCTCATGAATGGCAGGCGAAGATGCAAGTCGCTCGAGCAAGTGAATTCCGCATTCAATCGCTTTTTCTACATCCTCGATGGCAACCGATTCCGCGGGATCGTGACTGATGCCACCGGGAGTGCGCAGAAAAATCATCGAGGCGGGAACTTTTTCGGCAAGGATCATAGCATCGTGACCTGCGCCGCTGGTCATTCGATGGCCGACGCAACCCGTCGCTTGCATCGAGCGCTCGATCTCATCCACCAAAAATGAATCCATGGGCACAGCGTGCTGATCCAGCAGCGAGTGCCATTGCATGGTTAAGTGCCGCCGGTCAGCGATTGCTTGCGCCTGTTCAAGCAGATCGTTGACCGCCTGAGTTCGAGCGTCATCTGAACTGTGGCGAACATCAAGTGTTAACGTCGCCTCTCCGGCAATCACATTGGTAGCACCCGGCTTCGCGTCGATCTTTCCCACGGTTGCCACCGAGCCGGAAACACTTCTCCCAGTTCGCTCGACGGCGGCAATCCACTCCGCCGCACCGGCCAGCGCATCGTATCGAAGGTCCATCGGCGTCGTACCGGCATGGTTGCTGCGGCCGCGAAATGTGATTTGCAACCGGCTTTGTCCTGCAATCGATTCCACCACGGCCAAGGGAAGACCGAGTTTTTCCAACACTGGTCCTTGCTCAATGTGAAATTCAATGTAACCGAAACAGTCCTGGCTCACCTGAGCTTGAGGAATCTCCTCGGGCCTTAGCCCAAATTCTTCAATCGCCTTCCGCAAAGAAATTCCTGCTGCATCCCGGACGTTCAACAATTCCTTATCGAGCCGGCCGACCAGCGCGCGGCTTCCGATGAACGGCGCGCCGAAGCGAACTCCTTCTTCCTCGGAAAATCCCACAACTTCGATTGCGAATGGAAGCCTGCGCCCATTCAGAGATTCGATCAAACTCACCGCAAGGACCACCCCGAGCACGCCGTCGTACGCCCCGGCATTGGGAACCGTATCCAGATGTGACCCTAACAGGAGAAGCGGTGGGACTGGTTGCGCGGCCGCGTAGAGTCCGCGGAGATTACCAGCGGCGTCGAGACGAACCGACATGCCCAGCGATTCCATCCAGCGGGAGATTTCGCCATGGCACTCGCGCATGGGTGCAGAAAGAAAAGTCCGCCGGATGCTGCCTTCATCCTCAGAAAAAGCGGCGATTGCCCGGCACCTGGCCACCGCTTCTTGCGCGAGTCTCTGGGTGTTGGTAGCGCTGGCCATCGGCATAGTTCAAAAAGTACAAAGAGATTTTCTCGACGGATCAAGCTTCGCGGATGAGCTTCGCCGCTCCCCATCCGACGATGACCAGAGCAACCAAAATTTCCCAGCCATAGTTGTTGCCGTAAGTTGCGACTGGAAAGTGATTGCTGATCATGATAAAGACAACCGGAACGGCCATGAAAGTATTGTGTTTGGAACGTAGCTTGGCCTGCGCGCCCAGCGATGGATCGAATGCGGCGCCGGCGGCAGCGGCGGCAATCATCTTGCGCTGCGCAGGAAGAATGCGGAACCACACGTTCGCCGTCATGATCGTTCCCAACACGGCCCCCACATGTATGTAGGCGGCGCGCCCGCTGAACACATGCATGAGACCCCAGGCCAGCAGGGCAATCATGAGCAAAGAGAAGGCGGCGAAACCGGCTTCCGACTTCCCCAGGGGCGAGCGTAGCGCGAAATCGTAAATGTGCCAGCCCGCTGCAATCACCACGATTCCAATCGCGATTCCGGCCGCTTGCGAAATATTCGCGACATCGGGGTCCAGAAGGCCGCTACTCGAGTAATAGACGAGGATCAACAGGATGAATCCGCTGAGCCATGTCATCAGCGCTTCCCAGCGAAACCAGCGCACCTGGCCCGGCGCCACGCCCAACGATTTCTGCCTTGCGACCGCGTAGAAGCCACCGCTGTGGACCATCCAGACTTGCGACGTCGCCCCGCTGGCAGCAGCTTGTTTTTCCATTCGTCCGAACTGGCCGTCCAACCACGTGAAGTAATAGGTCTGTCCCACCCACATGATCGCGGCAAAAACATGAAACCAGCGCACGCCGAGGTTGAGCCATTCCCGGATTGAAGAAGTCAACTGGCAAACTCCGTGAGAATTGTCGTTGAAGAGCAACTATCAAATCTTCGATGCCAACTTATTTCGCTAGCTTCCGCGGTATGTCGTGTATCCGTTCGGGCTCAACAGCAATGGCAAATGGAACTGCGTTTCTCCCTCCCGGACGTGGAATCTAACTTCAACCAGAGGGTAGAATGCATCGGCCTTCTGCGCCGCGTAATAGCTCTTAATATCGAAAGTGATACGATACTCGCCCGCGGATAAGTCTTCCCCGTCTGGAAGCAACTGGCTACACCGTCCATCCGAATCCGTCCGCTGCGACTCCAGCACCCGCCAGCCGGCAGTCTCTTCTTTTTCCAGGCGCACCGGCACATTAATCGCCGGCTTCCCGAGGACAAGGTCGAGAATATGCGTGGAGATGCGTTTCATCCCTGAAGCCACTTTCTTAGCCGGATCTGAGTGATCTGCCGCTGCTGTTCGGCGGCTTCGGGAAGTTCGGCATCGGCGTCATTGTCCATGCGGCGTTGAAGAGTCTGCAACATCTCGTGCGCTGATTTTCCTGTGGCACACACGATAAAGATATGTCCGAACTTCTTTTCGTATTCGCGATTTGCGTCCGCCAAGATGATCCTAACTTGATCATTGGCGTCCGTGATGTTCTTTTGCTCTTGCATTGCCCACGCGGCGGAGTTTGAGCTCGAAGTACCCGCCACTCCAGATTCGCCAATCCGCGGATGACTGCGAAATGCTTCCATCCGATCGGACGCTGCCAGATTGTGCCACGTCTCGTCGGATGCGGCCAGCAAAGTAGCTTCATTCGGTAAAGGCCTTCGTCTCGCCATCTCGTGCGCCCATGCCGTCGAGCCGCAACAAGGCAGAATCTCCTCCGCAGCCGCGTCCATGTGAACCTTATTCCAACGCACCAGCACTTTATTCACTGCCCCGGTCGTTGCCTCGTCGTTCGTTGCCTCGTCATTCATTGCTTCGTGATTCATTGGCCCATCATTCATGGACCCTTGTGCGCTTAGAAGGTGCAGAAATTCTGCCACAAGATTGCCCGCTACCGCCGCGCGATATTTTGCCGTGGATCGGAGATCGTCGATTGGCCGCACCTCGGCCGCTGCCGTTTTCCTGGCAAGCGCGATCAAGGCTTGATTGATGGTCTGTCCTGTCACAAGATTCTCAGTTTCGCGCAAGCGCAATGGCACGGGCGCCACGCTGCCCAAGGCAATGCGAACATCTGCAATCGCCGAATTCGCCATGCACCCGACCGCGGCAATGCAGACCTTGGATATGGCCTGGGCGTTTCGGGCGCCAACTTTTCTCGCGTGATGCAGATGAGCAGAAAATCGCCGCGGAAGACACACAGCCTGGATCAATTCATCGGGCGCCAGGTGAAGTTTCTTGTAATCGATGTGAAAAGTTGAGTAAGGCAGCCTGCGCTCACCGCGCACGGAGATCAAAATTAGCTCCGCGTCGTAGACAAGCAATGCAGGCAATGAATCCGCCGCCGGCGAGGCGTTCACGATATTGCCGCCCAGCGTTCCACGGTTCTGGTTGGCGATTGCGCCGGTCCAACCCGCGGCTCGCGCCAGTAGCGGAAACTCGCGCCCAAGGATTTCATGCTTACGAATATCGGTATAGGTGCACCCCGCGCCGAGGCGGACTTCGTCTGCCAGCAGATCGACCCGTCGCAACTCCGGAAGATTCCAGATGCTGACCAGCTTGCGAGACGGCAACTTGCCCGCCGCGTATTGCACCATTACATCCGTCCCTCCCGCGATGGGCAGCCATTCACCGGGATCGCGGCCTAAGAGCGACACCACCGCCTGCAGGTCACGCGGAGCCACTAGCTCGTAGTCTCCAGGATCAGATCTCATGATGCGTTGCTCGCGCCGCTACAAGCCGCTCTCTTTACCGCCTCGATAATCTGCATATAGCCCGTGCAGCGGCAGAGATTGCCGGACAGTCCTTCTTGTATTTCCTGAACCGTGGGCGCGGGCTTCTTGCTTAAGAGATGCGACGCAGCAAGAATCATTCCCGGAGTGCAAATGCCGCATTGCGCTCCGTTGCATTCCAGAAAAGCTTGCTGCAACTCGTTCAACTGCGGACCGGGAGCGAGGCCTTCGATCGTGATGATGTTCGCACCCTCCACTTGTAGAACCGGGACGAGGCAGCTATTCACAAGCGTTCCGTTCACCAATACCGAACAGGAACCGCATTCGCCCTCTCCGCATCCTTCTTTCGCTCCCGTCAATCCGAGTCGTTGCCGCAGCACGTCCAACAAACGCTCCATGGGAAAAGCAAGCATGGTCTCGCGTTGGCCGTTCACTATAAAAGAGATTTCGCACTTCGAGCGACGCTCTGTCGATCGCGTCATTGCACCGCGCCCGCGAGATTAGCATCGCTTCCGGAAGGTCGGGTCGAGATCGTGTGAAAAATATCCTCCGGCAGCAGTGGGATCGAGTCGAAACTTACGCCGAGCGCATCTCCGATAGCATTAACAATAGCCGGAGCCGGCCCATCCATCGGCAATTCCCCGATTCCCTTCGCGCCGTAAGCGCCGTGCACGTTGCCCAACTCTTCAAAGAACACTCGTATGGGCGGCAGGTCGGCCGATGTTGGCATAATGTAATTTGTCATCTGGGCGTTTTGCATTCGTCCCTTGTGCCAAACAACTTTTTCAAACAAAGCGAAGCCGATTCCTTGCGCAACACCACCCACGATTTGCCCAATGGCCAGCGCGGGATGCAGCACTCTCCCAACTTCCTGAAGCGCGACGAAGTCTTTTACCGCAACACTGTAGGTAGTCAGGTCCACCGCAACTTCTGCTACATAAACCGCCCAGGCAAACGCGGCGTAGGCTTCGCCGCGATATTTCTTATCGTCCCAGAAAATACCCGGAGGGGCTTCGTATTGCGCCCAGGAGCGAAGCACACCGTGCGCGGCAACGTAGCTCCGGCAAGCGGCACGGAATTCGTCCGCAGAATAAGAAGCCCCGATCAGACCGCTGGCAGTCAGCGTCTGAAGCAGCCCTCGCGCCGCGGATTCCACTAGCTTGCCCACAACCATTACAGTGCGCGATGCGACGGTGGGCCCGCTGTTCGGCACCTGTGTCGTATCCGGCTGGGCAAGGGTGACGTCCTGATAGCGCAAGCCCAGCGCTTCCGCTGCGATTTGCGAAAGGACGGTATTGGTTCCCTGGCCGAATTCCGTGCTCGAAACGAGGATGCGAACGCTTCCGTCCGCGCAACCTTCGACGCCGACCACAGAACTCAGGTAACGCTCACCCGAGCCGGTAAATCCCGCACCGTGCAGAAATGCTGCGATGCCGATTCCTTTTTTTGTTGGTCCCCCCTGATTCTCCAGAGCGAAACGCTTTTGCTTCGCGTGATAGTCCGAAGCTTCGAGTGCACGGTCAAATAGTTTGTCGAGATTAATCGGTTCGTGAATTGTTTGTTCGGTGGTTGTTCTTTGTCCCGGCTTGAGGAAATTGCGGCGGCGGATTTCAACTGGCGAAAGCCCTACCGTCTGCGCAATTCGGTCCATGTGCCGCTCCATAGCGAACAGGCTCTGCGGCGCGCCAAAACCGCGAAAAGCTCCATGAGGTGGCGCGTTTGTAGCCACAGCCTTTCCGCGAATGCGAATGTTCGGCCAGAAATAGGGACCGCCGGCGTGAATGATTCCGCGGGAAAGAACGACGGAGGACAGCGTGGCATAGGCGCCGCCATCGATTGTGAAATCGATCTCCCCGCCTAGAATTTTGCCGTCTTTGCTGATGGCCGTACGATGGCGTGTGCGCGATGGATGGCGCTTGGTGGTCGCTGCCATGTCTTCCATTCGGTCATAAATAATCTTCACGGGTTTGCCGGATTTCATCGCCAGCAGGGCGGCGTGCCCGGCGATCATCGATGGATAATCTTCCTTACCGCCAAAAGCGCCGCCAGTCTCCATCTGCACGACGCGAACTTTTTCCGCAGGCAGGTTGCAAAGCGCCATGAGCGCCTTGTGCACGTAATAAGGACATTGCAGCGAACCCCAGACCGTGATTCCCTGCTCGACATCGAAGGCCGCGATCATTCCATTGTTTTCGATGTAAAGCTGTTCTTGCGCTCCGGTCGTGTATTCGCCTTCGACGATGTAATCGGCTTGCGCCCAGATGCAGTCCACCCCACCCTTTTCAATCAAATATGTTTTGAAAACATTGTCCTTGCGCCAAATGATTTCGTCGCAGCGTTCACTTTCTTCAATCGTAAATATGGCGGGCAGGGGATCATACTCAATCGTTACTGCTTCAACCGCTTTCCGGAGAGCGTAGCGATCCGGATGGGCCAATAACAAAATCGGTTCTTCAAGGTGGTTGACGAATTCATTGGCGAGACAGGGCTGATCGTCTTCGATCAGGGCGACGCAGTTTTTGCCGGGAATATCCTGGGCCGTGACCACCACAAACTCCTCCCAGGCAATTCGCGGGCCGTAATTGATTTTTCTGATCCTGCCGCGAGGAATCTGGCTGCGAACCGTCGCGCCATGGAGCATGTCGGGCAAAGTCATGTCGTCAATGTAGCGGGCTTTGCCCGTGACTTTTGCGCGGCCTTCTTTGCGCGGAACCGCCGTGCCGACAATGCGTTCAGTGTTCATCTCGAGTCCGAGTTCGGATAGTGCGGGTTGGGATAGTGTATGACAGACTCACTGCAATGGTTCGAATACAGCGACAATCGCAAATCGAAAATACGCATAGCATCAATTATTTTTCACGCAGGGGGGCCGCACTTCCCGCCCCACAGGCATCCCGGTAAATTTGCCATCTGCGAATACTTGTTGGCCCCGAACGTAGGTCGCTTTCACCACGCCGCGAAGACTTTCCCCAAGATATGGAGAAACACGATGACGGTAGTACAAGCGGTCGTCGGTCACGACAAATTCGCCCTCGGGATCGAAGATGACAAAGTCGGCATCGAATCCCGGCGCGATACTTCCCTTCTGCTTTTGGCATCCGGCAAGCCTGGACGGCCCCTCGGACATCCAGCGCGCAATATCGCATAGCGTAAATCCTCGCGAAGCTGGCGTCGGTCCACATCAATGGCAGGGCAACAGAAAGACTGGAAATCCCGCCCCACGCATTCTTAAAGCTTCCTTTGTCCAGCCGCTTCAGGCTCGGCGGACAAGGAGAATGATCGGTGACTACCAGATCAATTACGCCATCTTTTAGTGCTTGCCATAATTTCTCCCGATTCTCCTGGCCGCGAATCGGAGGCGCACATTTGTACAACGTTGCTCCGTCTTCAATTTCTTCGGCGGTGACGTGCAGATAATGGGGACAAGTCTCGACACTCACTTGAAGGCCTTGCGACCGCGCGGCACGCAGTTCCGGTAGCGCCGAACTCGCCGAAAGATGGACGATGTGCAGACGGAAGCCATATTCCCGACACAACGACAAGAGCATCCGAATGGCCGTCAACTCCGCCTCTTCCGGCCGCGATTGCAGATAGGTCGAATACTTTCTCCAATCTGCGTGAGCCAGAGTTTCGGTGGCTTCATCGATCGGCCCGGGAAGCTCCGCATGCACCAGCAGCGGCAGCCCGGTTCGCGCGACGGCAGGCAACGCAGCTCGCAGTTGCTGCTCAGTCACCATGGTGAAACCGTCGATGCCGGGATGGACAAGAAAGCATTTGAAGCCCAGCACCCCTGCAGCAGCAAGAGATTCGATGTCGCCTTGATTGTCGTGAACGACCCCGCCCCACGCGGCCCAATCGACGCGGCAGCGTCCTTGAGCTGCGGCGCGCTTCGCTTCTAAAGCGGCGACGGTAGTCGTCGCCGGCAGGCAGTTCAAAGGCATATCGACCAAAAACGTATAACCACCGGCCGCCGCCGCACAGGTCGCCGTCTCGAATCCTTCCCAGTCTGCTCGGCCCGGATCGTTGATGTGAACGTGCGAATCCACGAGGCCAGGAAGAATCGCGGCATCGCCGAAATCGTGCAATTCGGCGCCTTGCGGAATCAGGTTCGGCGCAACTACCGCCTCGATCGTTTCTCCTTGCACCAGAATGGCCGCCGGCCTGATTCCTTCGGGCGTCACGATCCGCCGAGATTGAAAAGCCTGCAACACTATAGTTCGCTCCTAATCTTGTTCTCCCCCGGATTCGGTCTGTGCGTAAAATCCGTTGCCTGAAATCGAAAGTTTATTTTACGAATTCGCAACTCCCAGCTTATACTCCCTTCTCAGCATAGCGGCTGCGAAAGAGTCCATGTCGACGGGATGTGCTCGCGGGTGCGCGGATTGCGAGCGTGGGCATAGGCCGCCGGCCATTCGCTAAAACAAACATGGACAACCCTTTCATGGCGCGCGCCATTGAACTTTCCATTAAGAACGTTCGCTCGGGACGCGGCGGGCCCTTCGGCGCAGTCATCGTGAAGGGCAATGCCATTGTTGGAGAGGCGGCGAATCAAGTCACCTCGACCAACGATCCAACGGCACATGCGGAAATCTTAGCGATTCGCGCAGCCTGCGCGGAGCTCAGAACATTCGAGTTGCACGGCTGCGACATATACACCTCCTGCGAACCCTGCCCCATGTGCCTGGGCGCAATTTACTGGGCGCGGCTGGCGCGCATCTTTTACGCTAACGACGCGGCCGATGCGGCGAAGATCAACTTCGATGACTCGCTGATCTACCGCGAAATCGCCCTGCCGCACTCAGAGCGTGCCATTCCCATGATCCAGATGATGCGCGAAGAAGCGCTCGCCGGATTCCGCGCGTGGCAAGAAAAATCCGACAAGATCATTTACTGAGCCCGAGGCCACGATTTGATCGATCGCTATTTCAAACTCGCCGAGAACCAGACTTCTGTGAAGCAGGAAATGCTCGGCGGACTCACCACCTTCGTGACGATGGCTTACATCGTCGTTGTGAATCCCCAAATTCTGGCTCAGGCGGGAATGCCCGCGGACGGCGTCGTTTTCGCTACCTGTGTTTCCGCCGCCGTCGCCACGCTCGTCATGGGACTTTACGCCAACTACCCCATCGCGCTGGCGCCGGGAATGTCGCTGAACGCTTATTTCACTTACTCGGTCGTCATGGCGATGCACGTTCCGTGGCGAACGGCGCTGGCGGTGGTTTTCTGTTCGGGTTGTCTTTTTCTGGTGCTCACGGTAACTCGCGTTCGCGAGCAGATTGTCAACGGAATACCCGATTGCCTGAAGCACTCGACAGCCGCGGGAATCGGCATGTTCATCGCCTTTGTCGGCCTGCGCAACGCCAAAATTGTGATCGCCAATCCCGCGACCTTTGTCGGCTTGGGCAGTTTTGCGAATAAGGAAGTGCAGCTGGCCTGCGTGGGTTTGGTTCTCACTCTCATTCTGATGGCGCGGAAGATTCATGGCGCAATCCTGCTGGGCATTTTGGGTACGGCGCTTGTGGGAATTTTTCGCGGCGTTACCAACTGGCCTTCGGCGATATTCGCCATGCCCCATCCATCGTCGACGTTCCTGCAACTGGATTTTGCTGGCCTCAAGCATTTGGGCTTGCTGGAAATCGCATTTGCGTTTCTGTTTGTCGATCTATTCGACAATGTTGGCACGCTGGTGGGAGTTTGCGAGCAAGGCGGATTCATGCGCGACGGCAAGATTCCCCGCGTTGGCCGCGTACTTCTGGCGGATGCCATAGGAACGGTTTTTGGCGCGTTGACCGGCACTTCGACTGTAACCAGCTACATCGAGAGCGCCGCCGGCGTGGCCGCGGGAGCACGTACCGGCTTGAGTAACATTGCCGTCGCAGCCTTATTCTTGCTGGCGACATTTTGTTCGCCCCTGGCCGCGGCAATTCCGGGTTACGCCACGGCTCCGGCTCTAATACTCGTGGGCGTATTGATGTCGGAGTCGATCGCGCTGGTGCAGTGGCGCGAGTTCAGCGAGGCTGTGCCCGCCTTCATCACTATCCTGGCCACGCCGCTCACCTTTAGCATCGCCACCGGACTCAGCCTCGGCCTGATTTCTTATACCGTTGTAAAAATTGCCGCCGGTAAAATCCGCGACATCAACCTGCTGGTATGGATTCTCACGGTGCTGTTCATCCTGCGTTACATCTATCTCGCCGTGGCCTAAGACTTTTTCCTGGGGACCTTCGCGCCTTTTTTGCGCGCTTCCGAAAGGCCAATGGCTATCGCTTGTTTGCGGCTCTTCACTTTTCCGCCCTTGCCGCCTTTGCCTGACTTAAGCGAGCCTTTCTTTTTCCGGCGCATCGCGCTGGCTACCGTCTTTCCCGCTGCCTTGCCGTACTTGCGTCCGCCCGAACTTTTCTTCTTGGTCGCCATTAGATTCCTCCGCACATTTAGAGATGGCTTTGCGGGTTTAGGGTTGTGATCTCGATTCGCCGTAATCTTTTCGGCGAAACCTCCGGACGGAAATCAGCATCTATCTTCGCCTGATGCTGGCAACGACACAGAGCCGGTTCGCAGCGGCTTATGACAATTCCTTGGCATGACAACAACTTGCTCGATTCGCAAGTGTTACTAAAATAACTCGATACTCTCTGGAGGCTGTGGGTATGGATCTTTCGCTTGTGAAGCACAGGTCGCGCAACATTCTCGCGAAGTACTTCCCCTTGGGCTCGCTTTGTCTCGCGGCTGCGATTACCTTTTCCATGCTCGCGGCAGGCTGCGGGCATCCTCACTACTACCGCGTTTACGATCCCTACTACACCGATTATCACGTGTGGAATGCCGAGGAAGCCGGCTACTATCACCGCTGGGCGGAAGAAACGCACCATGATCCCCATCGCGATTTCCGTAAACTTCCTCCCGCCGATCAAAAGGAATACTGGACCTGGCGGCATAATCACGGAGATCACTAATCTCGGCAACGTGGCGGGCAAAGCGGTCTTCAGTCCCGCGCTTCTATCGCGGCCAGCGCGGCATCGGTGCTGATGACATTAGCTCCGAGCTGGAGCAACTCCGCCATCATCCTGACGCTCGCCGTGGGATCGAGTGTCTCGATGGCATCCTGCACAATGCTGACCCGCCGTCCGCGTTCGAGCAGTCCCCTCGCGGCGAAGCTGACGCAGTACTCGGTCACGACCCCGAAGACAAAGAACTCGGGATCGCCGAGACGCCGAAGCAGAGCTTCGGCATAGCGGCTCTCGAAGATATCCAGAGTTTGCTTTTCGAGCAGAATCTGCTGGTAAGAGAATAGATCGTCGGGAATCGATGCCGTAGCTTCGTTTGGTACGCGAACAATATTGGACGCTAGCGCTTCGGGAACGAATTCCGCGCCTGGGGTGCCCTTCACGCAGTGCGGCGGAAACATCTTGAACTCAGGATCGTCGGGGGCGTGGAAGCAGCCGTGCGAAACCAGGAAAATGCGATCCTGGCGCGCCGCATCGGTGAGCCCGCGAATGTTAGGCAGCAACTTTTCTGCTCCCGGGACATACAGTTTGCCTCCGGGAAGCATGAAATCAGCCTGAGGATCAACCTCCCAGAGAATATGTTTGCGAGAAATCATAACGCTTGGCCAACCAGCCAATCATAGCCTGAACCACTTCCCCTACGCCTGACCACCTGTTGCCCTGCTCCGATTTTCCAGCATGCTCACCGAGACTATGGTTTAATTTCGGCGTCATTCTTTTGTACTCGTTTCTAAAACAACGGATTCCCGGAGCAGCTATGCCACGTTCCTACGCTCATTATTCCTGGGCCCAAATATGTGTAGCAGCACTTGTCTCTCTCTTCGCCACGGTTTCAATTTCGGCGCAAAGCTCCGCGCCTACAGCGCCTCCCGCCGATCTCGACGACTACGTCGCGGGCGCAATGAAGACTTTCGCAGTGCCCGGCCTCGCGCTGGCTATTGTGAAAGATGGAAAGATTCTTGTTGCCAAAGGTTACGGAGTGCGAAAACTTGGCGACCCAACAGCGGTCGATGAGCACACCATGTTCGCGATCGGGTCGAACACAAAAGCCTTTACCACCGCGGCTCTTGCGACCCTGGTGGATGCAGGCAAGCTTTCATGGGACGATCCGGTCTATCAGCGGCTTGCCGGGATTTGTGATGTACGACCCATATGTCTCGCGCGAGATGACCATCCGCGATCTGCTCACGCACCGCAGCGGCATGGGGCTGGGCGAAGGCGATCTGCTGTTCTGGCCGCAATCGACCTACACGCGGGATGAAATCATTTACAAATTGCGGTTCATGAAGCCCGCATCCAGCTTTCGCAGTCACTATGCGTACGACAATCTCCTGTACATGACGGCGGGACAGATTATTCCTGCGGTTACCGGCACATCGTGGGATGAGTACATCCGGCAAAACATTTTTGTGCCCCTCGGCATGAACAATTCCACCACCACGAACACGACGTTTAAGCCGGGAGACGATTACGCGTTCCCGCACTCGCGCGTAGACGGCAAGCTGCAGGTCATTGCATTAGAGGCGCTGGATAATGTTGGACCAGCGGGATCAATCCATTCGTGTGCGGCCGATATGGCGAAGTGGGTGCAGCTTCAACTGAATCGTGGGAAATTTGTCGACCGCGACGGGCGACTATTCAGTGAGGAAAGGTCAAAGGAAATGTGGACGCCGCAGACCATTCTGCCCACGGGAAATCCTCCGGGACCGCTGGCCGGACTCAAAGCCAACTTCGCGGATTACGCTTTGGGTTGGGGACTGCGCGACTATCACGGACGCAAACTGGTCGGCCACACCGGCGGAGTCGGAGGATTTGTTTCCCGGGTCATGCTGGTGCCGGAGGAAAACCTGGGCGTGGTCGTGCTCACTAATGCGGAGGAAGGCGGAGCTTTCGATTCCATTCTTTACCACGTCCTCGATTATTACTTTCAACTTCCGCCGACGGACTGGATCGTGGCATTCAAGGCAGTCAAAGACGCGGAGGAAAAAGAAGCTGCGGAAATTATGAAAAAAACCGCAGCCGCGCGCGATGCCGATTCCAAGCCCTCACTGCCGCTGGAAAAATATGCAGCCGTTTACAACGACGCCTGGTACGGACCGATCACCATCCGCAAAGAAAACGGAGGGCTGGTCATCAGCTTCGATCACACGCCGGGAATGATTGGCGACCTGCAGCACTGGCAGTACGACACATTCAAAGCACACTGGCGGCAGCGGACCATCGAAGATGCATTCGTCACGTTCGCGCTGAAAGCTGACGGGGCCATCGAAAGCGCGAAGATGCAACCTGTCTCACCACTGGCCGATTTCAGCTTCGATTATCAGGACCTGCTGCTGAAGCCGGAAAACAAATGATGGGGTGCGTCCTTGTGCCTGAGCTTTTGAGGGACTGGTTGGAATTTTGACTTTAGCTTTTGCTGCTACTGGTCTCCGCGCACCTTCCACCAATCCACCCGCTCAAACTCGGCCATCTTCTCTGAGCCATGCTGCGCATACCACTCTTGCCAGGCGGTGGCGTTCGCTGGCAGTGCTTCGTCGGTGATTTCGCGCAACGCGAGGAACGTCCAGTTGCGCATCTGCGGAGTGGTTTGGGTTTCAGCGGCTAAGTCGATCAGTTTGGGCACCATTCGCAGGCGCTGTTTGCGCTTGAAGGTGCCGCAGTCGGAGACGTTGCATCCCGCGCGGTCGCGTACCGCATCCGACGGATCGTGAGTAAAGGAATCGAAAAGCTGTTCCAAGGCTTCATCCGTACCGAGAAAGCGCATGCCTTCGACGGCCCATTGCCGCACTTGTGGGTCGGCGTCGTTTTTCGCGTAGTTCAATAAGATCGGATAAATGCGATCGTATGCCACGCCGCGGCCAGCCAGCATTCCCATGTAATAGACGCTGTACGCGCGATGTGCGGGATCGGTTTGCGCCATGGCGATGAGTTGCTCCGCCGAGCTCTCGGTTTTTGCCAACCCGTTCAGGGCCAGGTTGAGATCTGCGTTAGCGTAACGAACTCGCAGGTCGGTAGAGAAGCTGGAGCGCGACTCCAATTGATTCATGCGAGCCGTCGCCGTGAGACCGTGCCAGTTGCCAATATTCTGCTCGAAGAGCTCAAGCGCACGGGCATCGTGATGAATCGCGCGGTCCAGCAATTCCTCCGCTTGCTCCTGCTCAGGGAGAGATTGCAGATGCTCTACATCCGGGTCCGTGAGCGGCGAGTAATCCACTTCCCGTACCGAAGATTTGCTGCGTTGCGGAGTTCCGCCTACCGCGGCTTTGGACATGCGCGCGGTTTGGCGATGAGTCGCAGAGAAGAAACGGTAGCCGACGAAGCCCATCCATGCGAGAAAAAACGCCAGCCCCAGGGCGATTCCTGCTGGACTGGTGCGGCGATACGCTACAGGCGATCCCGATGGCCCGCGCTGCGGCGGCGGACCGTAGGCCCCAATACCAGCGTCGAGTGCGACATGCGTATCGAGTTTGAGGGCGACGAACTTCTCCAGCTGCGCGACCACCCAGCGCGCCTCCTGGCGGTTATCGATCGAGTCGGCCAGTGTCAGCTTCTTTCCAGCTTTGGTCAGCAAGCGCAGAGAATAAAGAGGCTGTGTCCCTTGTCCCACGCTGGGAGTCACAGCCAAAATCTGAGAGATGTCGGAGAAAGGAATTTCACGCGCCGAGCCGATCCCCAGCAAAGCCCTTCGCGAAATGAGTTTGCCGTTGCCCACCTCAATGCGGAACGAGCCCATCGTCGCCCGAATCACCGCATAGAACAGCACGAGGTCAAATAATCCAAACACTGGGGCAAAGAACCAGGGTGCTTTCGAGTGCCCGAGGAAATACACCATGGCGGTCCAACCGGCGGTGACGGCGATTAAAAGCAGAGTGCGCGCCGGAGTGCGGAAGGCCGGAAAATAAAATTCGCTGCCGCCGTTGATTCCCGTTGAAACCACAACTCTCGGATTATCGGGAGCGTTTACGTCGGAAGCGTCGGACTGGAACGCGGGCGGAATAGTCGCCTGCGCGTGGGTGGAAAAAGCAGACCTCGCCCCTACCGCTGATGCCAGCGATGGGGTCAAATGGAACACCGGGACTTCGAAATCGTCGAAATAATCCACGCCGGGCACGTCGGCGTGCGCGTGAAGCAACCAGAGCACCTGATCGCTCGGCTGATCGTGATTCGACTCGTAGGCATCGCTGGGAATGCCGAAGTCCACCGGGATGACCGCGTCGCCCATGGGGCCGGGCGTGAGCAATTCTCGCGGCACATTTTTTTCCGTCTGCCAAAGAATGTTTTCTTGCGTGGAGCGATCTTTGCCGGACCCGGTCACGACCCGGCGAACACAGGAAAGGCGCAGTTCGATGCCATGTTTGGCATCGGCGTTAAAGCGCAGATGAATCGAGCCCTTCAGTGCCCGGCCGGGAGAAAACGGCAGCGAAGCAAATTCAAAATAAGTTTGGCCAAAGCGCTTCCTCCGCATGCTGGCCCGCCCGGCCACGCCCGCGAGAATAAGACCGACGGCGCAGAATGCCAGCGGGAAGAAGACCTTGAGATCGGAGTTGCGCCAGAGTTGGGGAGAGATCGAACCGGCAACCGAGAACGCAATTGCATTCCAAAATGTCGCTAACAGCCAAAGTCCAGTGGCACTATTGCGGTGCGTGCTCTCCGCTCGACTCTTCGCCCAATCCTTGCGCCAGAGCCACGGAGATTGAGGGTTGGCTTCCGCGGCTGCTGCTTGCTCCCGCAGTTTGTTGGTGCCGTAAATCGCGGCGTAGACGATTCCGCAGCCGATTACAGCGAAGGTCGCAGCGATTAGAACTCCCACCCATGAAATCCCTTGGCTCTGGGCGGGAGCGCCAAACAGAAATGTACCGGCGGCAAAGATCCCTACGACGGCAAAAATCCCGCCAAAAACAATGCCGAAGATTTCTCCGCCTGTGGATGGTCTTGTCACCACGCAATTATAAAGTTGCGATAACCGGCCACCCGAACGCAAGCGTAACGGCTTCATTACGCAAGTCACTCCGAGTTATGATCTCTCCGCTTCCCCCGCAGCGCCTCCGACTGTCGGAGTGCGATGCTTGCGCCTGCCCGCGTACAATAGCCGCAAGAAGAATCAGGCGAAATCAGATTGCAGAGGCCGAAGAACGGAGGCAAAACTTATGACCACCACTCACCGCCCGCGTCCCGAAGTTGCCGCCGAAATTCCAGCCGTGCCACTTACCACTGAGGGCTACAGCGTGCTGCATCAGATGATGCGGTTTCGGCGCTCGGCTTGGCGCTCGTTGGCTGAAACCGAGAAATCGGAGATTGCCCAAGAAGCGGAAGAGATGCTAGCTCCCATGGAAGAAAGCAGCGGCGGGCAGTCCGCGCTTTTCTCGCTTCTGGGGCACAAGGGCGATTTAATGCTCATCCACTTTCGCGATTCTTTTGCGGACTTGAATCAGGTGGAATTGAATCTGGCGAACCTGCGGCTCAGCGATTATCTCGAGCCCACGACTTCTTATTTATCGGTGATTGAGTTGGGGCTATACGATTCTACGTTGAAGATTTATCAGGAACTGACTGAGCAGGGCATCCAACCGCATTCCGACCAGTGGAAGGCGGAGGTCGAAAGCAAGCTCAATCGTCACCGCGAAGCCATGCGGCCGCGCCTGTTTCCTGCGATTCCGCCGGCTCGTTATCTCTGCTTTTATCCCATGGATCGCCGCCGTGGCGAGGCGCAGAACTGGTACACATTGCCCATCGAAGAACGTGCGCGGCAAATGGGCGAACATGGGCTCGTCGGCCGCCGGTACGCGGGCGAGGTCAAGCAGATCATTACCGGCTCGATCGGCTTTGATGACTGGGAGTGGGGCGTCGACTTGTTTGCCGACGATCCCCTGGTGTTCAAGAAGCTGATCTACGAGATGCGCTTCGACCACGTTAGCGCGGTGTATGCGCTGTTCGGCCAGTTCTACGTGGGCGTGCGCGTGCCGGCATCGCGGTTGGGCAAATTGCTCGACGGAGAATTGCCGAAGTAAAACCCAAATCCACCACTGAGGCACGGAGTCACGGAGGGAGCTTGTGTTCTTCTTTTTCTCCGCGTCTCAGTGACTCCGTGGTAGATGCGGGTCTTTGCAAGGAATAGAAAGCTTATGGCAACGCTCGGCTTCATCGAATACGCAGACGCATCCCCGGAAGTGCGCGCCGTTTATGACGACATTATGGCCACGCGCAAAACCGACTGGATCAACAATTTCTGGAAAGCTCTCGCCCACGATCCCGCCGCGCTGAAGCGCACCTGGGAGGACATCAAGCAGATCATGGCGCCTGGCGCGCTCGATGCCCTGACCAAAGAAATGATTTATGTCGCCGTGAGTGTGACCAACCAGTGCGGCTACTGCATCGCTTCGCACACGGTTGGTGCGCAGAAAAAGGGTATGACCGACGCGATGTTCAAAGAATTGATGGCCGTGGTTGGCATGGCCAACGAAACCAACAAGGTCGTCACGGGATATCAGGTGGAGATCGACGAGCAGTTCAAGGCGAGTCGCTAGTCGTTGGTTGTTAGTCCTTAGCTCTTCGCAGGATGACTCATGCGGGGCCCGCGTCCGACGCGCTAATCACGGCCGGTTTTCGCCCCGCCAGATTAACGCTTCCGACTGAGACGCGTAAACTTGAACTCGTGCGCCTTCATATCGACGCGGCGCCCGCGGAAGCGCACACCCTCAGCTTCCAGACGGAAACGCTGTTCCAGAGCCGAATCGCCGCGCAGCTTAATCTCTCCGCCCGCGCCCAGCACGCGCTGCCACGGCAATCCAAAGCCCTGCCGCAAAATGGCTGCGACTTGCCGCGCCGCTCCGGGCAATCCCGCCGCGCGCGCTACCGCTCCGTAAGTAGAGACCTTGCCTCGGGGAATCGCGCGAATCGTCTTCTCAATACGCAGACGATTTTCCGCCGCACGACTCAACTATGCGGCCGCCTTGCTAAACGATTCGATGGCTTCGCCTTCAGAGTTGTGTACGTCGAACACCGTCAGCAGCTTGGTGACCTGCAGCAGATCGCCTACACGCTTGGTCAGATTCACCAGTTTGATGCTGCCGCCCGCATTGCTCGCCGTGGTATGCAGGGCAACCAATGTGCCCAGTCCGCCGGAATCGATGTAGTTGACTTCGCCCAGGTTAAGAATGATCCGCTTGTACTCGGGGACGGCTTTCTTCACAGTTTCCCGCAGCAGGGACGATTCTTCGCCAAACACAATTCTCCCGCTGCACTCTAGAATCAGAACTCCGTCCGTCGTCTTGCTGGTGATTTTCAGTTGCATAAATGTTCCTTTCACACCGCGCGATCGAACCCGTCGCTACCGGCGTACCGCACTTCTCATTGACGCATAAGCCTATCGTTTGCGCATCGAGTTAGCAAGCTGAAAGGCCATTTTTTTCGCGGCGCCGCTGCGAAGACCGAGTTGTTTACCGGCGGGCGCGGAGACTCGAAGCCATCACGTATAATCGTATCTTCCTGCTCATGAGCTACACCGTTCTGGCGCGCAAATATCGGCCGCAAAAGTTCTCCGAGGTGATCGGGCAAGAGCACGTTACCCGCACGTTGCAGAACGCCCTGGAGCAGGGGCGCACCGCCCACGGTTATATCTTCAGCGGACATCGCGGGATTGGCAAAACCACGGTGGCGCGCATTCTGGCGGCGGCGTTGAATTGCCGCTCTGAAAATCATCCGGTGGCGGAGCCTTGCGGAGTGTGCGAATCCTGCCTGGAAATTCGCGCCGGCAATTCGGTGGACGTGATCGAAATCGATGCGGCCACGAACCGCGGCATCGATGAAATTCGCGAACTGCGCGAGGCCGCTCGCTATCGCCCGGCGCGCGACCGCTTCAAAATCTATATCCTCGACGAAGCGCATCAGATCACCGACGCGGCCTTCAATGCGCTGCTCAAGACGCTGGAAGAGCCGCCGGATCATATTGTCTTTATGCTGGCGACCACGCAGCCGGAAGATATTCCACAGACTATCCGCTCGCGTTGCCAGCATTTCAGTTTCCGCGCGGTGAAGTTCGACGACATCGTGGGCCAGCTTCGCGATCTCGTCACCCGCGAAAAAATTGAAGCTGACGACGACGCTCTCGCGTTGCTCGCAGAAGCGGGCGACGGCTCGATGCGCGATGCGCTCTCGATTCTGGATCAGGCGATAGCTTCTTCCAGCGGGAAAATTACGGCCGACTCGGTGAGGAATCTGGTGGGCGCGGCGCCGGCGCATATTCTGGAAGAAGTCATGCAGGCTGTTTCCCGCAGCGCCAGCGATGAAGTGTTGCGTCACGTCGATCATCTGATCAGCGAAGGTCACAGCCCGGTACATTTCGCCCGGCAGTTGGTGCGCTTTTTGCGCAACACCACTGTGGCGAAAATCGCGGGCAAAGATAGTTCCCTGCTGCAGATTTCGAGCGAGGAGCGCGAGCGTGTTTCCCGTGTAGCGGAATTGTTCGGCGAGGAAGATCTCACGCGCCATTTGCAGATCATGCTGCGGACCCATGGCGAGCTGGGGTACAAGCAGGAGCAGCGTTTTCACCTGGAACTTGGCCTGCTGAAGATGGCACATGCCCAGCGGCTGCTGCCGATTGAACAACTGCTTAGCGAGGTGGCCGCAGGCGCACCGATCGGCGCTCCCCGCAGCATTGCGCGGCCATCCATCGTAAGCGGCGGATCCGAGGCGCGCCGCACGGAACCCGCCTCGCCGCCACGGCAAAATCAGGTTTCGCCCTTCGCCGCTGACTCGGCGCGCAAAGGCACTCCGCGGCAGGAATCGGCTTCCGAAGCCGCTTCGGCGAATGGGCCACGCATCGTCGGCCCAGCCAGCGCTCCGCAATCGGTCATCATGGGTGCCGCGGTACCGGCGAGCATTCGCGAGGTTGCACCCGAAACTGATCCCATCATCCCTGGCCCGGTGATCGAGCCGTGCGCAGTTACGCCGCAGCCGCAACCGTCCGCTTCCGATCCAGGGGAACGAGTGCAGGGCGCTGTGCTGCAAGCATTGTCGGATGGCAACCAGCGCGTTTTGGTCTCCATGTTGGAGGGCGGCGAGTGGAGCATCCAAGGGAACGAGGTAGTCATCAAAGTTGAGGCATCGCAAACCGTCATCGACATGTCGGTGAGCGCGGAGGCGAGGCGTTTGGCGATTGCTTCCGCCAGTGGAGCTCTGGGACGCGCCGTCAAGATCAAGATCGTTCCCGGTGCGGCGGCCACGGCATCCAGTGGAAACGGCGCCAGGGGCATGGGGTCCGCTCCTGCATCGGGCGCAAGAATCGGAGGCCGGGGCCGCGCCGAGCAGGATCCTCTGGTTCAGCGGATGCGGGAAAAGTTCGGTGCGGAGATTCGTACTGTGATCGATTACAGGGATAAGAAATGAGGTTTCAAAGTTGCAAGGTTGCAATGTTTCAATGTTGAAACCTGTTCCAAGAAGCCTTGAAACCTTGAAACTCTGAAACCTTGAAACTGGCTTCTTGAAAACCTGAGCAATCTCTATGAACAACTTTAATCTGCAAGAACTGATGTCCAAGGCCAAGTCGCAGTATGAAACTTTGCAAAAGAAGATGCAGGAGACCGTGGTCGAGGCGTCGTCGGGCGGCGGCACGGTGACGGTGAAGATGGATGGCCGCAAGCAACTGCTCAGCCTGCGCATCGATCCGGAAGCGGTGAAATCGGGCGATGTGGAGATGCTGCAGGATTTGGTGCTGGCCGCGGTGAACGAAGCGGCGCGCAAAATCGACGGCGCCATGCAATCGAGCCTGGGCGGAATGCTGGGCGGGATGGGCATTCCGGGGCTCTAAACATTATTGGGTAATTTTGTAATCTGGTAATTGAGTAATTTAGAATCGTGCTTCGCGGCGGTCCTTCTACTTCTCCGTCCAATTCCCAAATGTCTAAATTTGCCGAACCGATGTTGCGGTTGATTGACGAATTGAAGAAGCTGCCGGGCGTAGGCTCAAAGAGCGCGCAGCGGCTGGCTTTTCATATCCTCCGGTCCAGCGAAGAGGACGCCGAAGCTCTGGCCGCCGCGGTGCGAGACGTGAAAGCGAGCCTGCGATTGTGCTCGGTGTGCAACAACATCACCGACGTCGATCCTTGCGTGTATTGCACCAGCGCGACCCGCAACCAGCGGCTGGTGTGCGTGGTGGAAGAGCCTACAAACATCTCGTCGATCGAAAAAACCAAGCACTTCAACGGAGTCTTTCATGTTCTGCACGGGGCGATCTCGCCTCTGCATGGCATCGGTCCGGAGCAGTTGCGTATCTCGAATCTCATTGCGCGCGTCGACGCCGGCAATGTGGATGAAGTGATTCTCGCCACCAATCCGACGGTGGAGGGCGAAGCCACCGCCACTTATCTTTCCCAGCAACTCAAACGTGTAGGGGTGAAGGTCACGCGCATCGCCATGGGCATTCCGGTGGGCAGCGACATCGAATATACGGATGAGATTACTATGCTGAAAGCTATGGAAGGCCGGCGGGAGCTGTAAATACCTTGCGGGTTCGGCGATACGCCTTCTGCCGGAGTTAACTCGAACACCGTTCCATTGTTAAAGACTCCGCCGACGGAAGTCGTGCCATAAAGATCGCCCGCAGCGTCAAAAATCAGAGCGCTCGAAGGAGTGATCCCATCTGTGCTGTAGCTGGGGAAACTGTAGAGTATCGCTTCTTGCTGGGCCGCGGCAGCGGTTGCGGTTGTGAGCATCATAACGGCAAAGATCAAAAATAATAAGATCGGTTTCCGAGTAATGTTTTGGATTGTCATCGTGCACCTCTTCGACCCGCTGGGAGAATCGTATCTGCCGGGCCGGTCAAGGAAAGCGACAATTACACAAGCAATGCCGGGAGTCCAGATGCAGGATTTTGCAGCCTGGCCTGCAGATTTGAAGCCATGGAACGATTTAGGCGCTGGCGCGAAATGCAAGTCGATGACTGCATCATTGGAAACGATCGGTACTCCGACCAACCCATCCATTACGGCGGTGCTACGTGAACGGCAGAGGCGGCGCCGAATGCGGCCTTAATCGCTCCCGCTTAGCTTTTGGAACCCTCCCAAGATCAGATTAAAAGTTGAAAGCAATTTCCTGTAAATTATTGAAAGTACTAACTTTAGCGCTCATCGATCTGACGTTCCGCCGGTAAAATCTTGAGCCGAAAAGACTTATGGGTAAATTCTTGGAGAATAAGGTAGTTAGCCTTCTGCTGTTTTGCGGTTGCAACGACTGCGACAGCAATAACAATCAATTATCGCTCTCACCTATCTGTGTCGTCTGTGACGGATAAACGAGAAATAAAGGCGCCGCTGTGGAAAATCAGCTTATGGTTTGATTTCGGAAGCCGTGCCGTCGCTGTAGCTGCCACCCAGCAAGGTGGTGCCATTGAGATCGCCGGCGCTATCGAAGATTGGAGTCGCCAAGGGATTGAGGCTCTCTTGCTCTTTGGCTCAGCAGGGCAGTTCCGGTTCGAGGAATACGTTGGCTTCTTCTTCGGTAGCTTCCAGGCCTTCAGGGAGCGAGCCGCGATTGTATTCGGCCATGCGGTTCTTCCATTTGAGGAAGTCGGTGATGCTCTGGGGCTCGATGCGGACTTCCACGCGGCGCAGGCTGGCGAGGAGAAGATTCATTTCATAGCGCAGGCCGGTGGCGCTGCGCAGATTTCTTACCGACGGCCGGATTATTTCGATCTCGCGGCCGCGGAGTTCGAGCAATCCCCAGCCTGTGGGCAGTTCTTCTTTTCGAATAAGACCTGTCGGAGCCAGATAAAAGCGCTCGCAGCCGATTCCGCGCTCGGGTTTGGAGCGAAATGGCTTCGCCCGATCGGCTAAGAAATCGGGGCGCGTGACTTTGCATTCGACCAACACGGAATGATTGGCGCGCTTCCAGCCGATGGCGTCCGGCATTTCGCCGCTGACGCAGGCTTGCTCGGAGAGCACTACGCCGCAGCGGTAGAAGCGTAGCCAGCGGATGGCTTTTTCGACGAGTTGAGCGTGGGTCATTTCGGCTTTCGGCTTCTGGATTCTGGCTCAAGAGCGAGACATTTGTATATGAAACGCTACGACGGGGAAAGTGACTGGTTAGCTACGAGTGTGCGGCCTTTTCCAAGGGCTTCATGGGCTTGATCATCACGGGTCGCCGCAACACGGTTTCCAGCAGATAGCGCTCGGCGGCGGCGGTGCGAGCGACCTGGTTGCGGGCGGAGTAACCTTCGGCTTCTACAACCACGCATCCCGGCAGCCCGCGGCGATGATTCTGATTGTTTTCTGTTTCGACCCTCAGGCGACGGATCTGGCCATCGTGAGAGAAGTCCATAGCATTGGCCAGGCGCAAGACGGCGGCGAGTTGAATCGTAACCTTCTGTTCGGCGGGAAGCAGATCGCGCAGCGCCTTGTGACTTCTGCTGGGCAGGGCGCCGCAGTGAAAGCGGGCGACGATGGCGGCGCGGCGCATATCTTCTGGCTTCCATCCCAAGGGTGTGCCGTGCGACTTGATGAGATCGAGCGAGGCTTTGTGATGTCCCTTATGGCCTTTCGATTTGCCGACGTCGTGCAACAAAGCTGCGATCTGCAGGCTTGCTCGCGCGTCGGCGCCATTCGTCGACCCCGTTGAATTGGAAGATAAGAAGCCCGCGCGGGTGAGGCCGTCATAGAGTTCCAGCGCCAGCCGGGCTACGCGCTCTGAGTGAGCGAAATCGGGATCGAGAGCGCTGGCCCACAACTTGACGCGCCGCGCGGCCAGAGCTTGAATCTGCTTTCCCTGCGGCAAACCTGCGCGCCAACTTTGCCAGAGAGCGTCTGGGCCAGTCATCTTCTCGCGATAGCGGGCGATGCGCTTATTTCTTTCCTCGAGAATGCGGGCGTGCCAGAATTTTCGCGACGCTTCGTCAGGAAACACGCGGCAGGAGAGCGCGGTTGTCCAGAGCACGTCGAGATCGTGAACTTCACCGAGTGCATCCTGCATTTCTTTTAGATCTTTGCTCCACGCTTGGTGTTCAGCAGGAAGAAAATTTTCGACGATGTAGCGGAAACGTTTTATGGCAATGCGCAGGGTGTGCAGCGCGACCTGGGAACGATTGCGCAAGGCGCGGCTGTGAAGCGCGCGGGCCTCGGTCCAGCGTTCCAGGGCCAGATGCTTGAAGAGGCCGCTTCCTGGCCGGACGTGAGATGCCCGCGATGGAAGAGTCCTGGTCCAATGCTTCCACTGTTTGCGATCGAACTCATCGAGGGCAGAGCGAGCTTCTTTCTTTTGTTCCTTCTCGCGTTCGGTCAAAATTTTCCGCAGCGCGTCCGCCGCCGAATCGGCAAAGGGCTTATCCGGTCCGCCCATTCCCGAACCGGGCTGATCGTTAATTCTTGAATCGTCCTGCCGAGCCAGAGAAGCGCTTCCCGGAGTTATCGTGCTATTCGTTTTCACTTCGCCGGACTGAGTTGCGTTCGACTGTTCAGCGCCGGTCTTGGCGGGATCCAATTCCTCGATCCATTCCATCATCACTTGGGTATCGCGCAAATCGCCCAGCCGCTGAAATAACTGTTTGCCGGCTTTCTTCATCGCCTTCCATTCGGAACTGGGATCGAGGGCGCGCAAGCCATCGGCCATGGAGCGGCAACGCCGCAGAGCGACGCGCAAATCGTGGACGGGGTCGGCGCTGAAATCAGCGGAAACATGGTCACACTCCTTCAGCACCTGCTCCATCCAGTAACTGAGGCCGGTGGTTTTGGCAGGTTTCCTGGCGACTTGAGTGGGCGAAGACAAATAAGAACTCCAATTTAAAAACTCCAAGTTACCACTTTCAGCTGTGTTTTGCGCAGGCGGCTGAGGGCAAAGACCTAAAGGCGCACAGGTTTTGGCGAAGCTCAAGTTAAAGATGCATCCCTGGAGAGCACGAAAGGATAATTGCACAGCCTGTTCTCCAGCACATGATTCCATTACCTCGGTAATGTGCAGGTACTCACCGTTAGCCTTAACCTTGAATGGCAAAGCTGCAGTTAAGAGGAGTTGCATATCCCGACTACAACTTCACCTCAAGAACATCGTGCGGCGTCGGCACGCGCTTTCGTGCACAGCCTGAACATCCTGATTAAGTACGCCAGGATGTACGGCTTCGATCACAAGCGCACCGAGGCGCAATTCCAGATTGCGTGGAATGAGCTGCAACAGGGTCTGCCTTCGGCCGGCGACAGCGGGTTCTTGCTGGGCGTTTCCGATAACAAGCTTTTGCTGGACGGAATCCCGCTGGATGCGGGGCAGGCGGAGCGCAGCTTTACGCAGCTTCTGAATACTGCCGGTTTGGCCAGCCTGCATTTTTCCAAAGACGTGACGGTGGATGACTTTACGCGCCTGGTGCGCGCCTTCACGATGGCCGGGTCGAAGGCTCAGGACTTTGCCAAACAGATCAAGGAAGCGCTGGGTGCGGGCCAGCCCAACAGCACGATCAAAATTAATGAAGTGAAGTTTATTGCGGCCGATCCGCTGACCGGCGATGTGAGCGTGGCCGCGCAGATTGCGGCGCAGACTCTGGGACCAGAATTCAAGCAGTGGCTGAACGATCCGCAGAAATTATTGCAGTTGATTGCCGCCGCCGAAGGAGCAAGCGCCGGAGGGGGGCAGGCGGGGACCGGATCGCCGATGGTGCCGTTGGGCAGCGTGCCCAATCCGGCAGGCGCAGTGGGCGCGGCGGGAACGGGAACAGCGGCGGGCGCTGCACCGGCGTGGACAGGCGGAGTCGTTCCGTTGCAGGAAGCGGAGGTGATTCAAGCCATCCGCTTGCTGACCCGCTTCGGTCAGGTGCAAACCAATCCCAGCGCGGCTCCCGAGGATTTACAAAAGGAGCTGGGCGAGACCGATCCCAACACGCGATTGAACCTGCAACAGTTGCTGGGAACGCTGGCGGCGAAAGCTACGAGCGAGCAGGAAGACACTCCGCTGCTAATGAAGGCGGCCGAGCATATGGCGATCCGCTTCGCCCTGGAACGTTATCAAAAGGGCGAAGTCAAGGTGAACGCCGTTCACCAGATGATGGAGCACATGAGCCGGCAGATGGATTCTCTGCGGCAGATCTTGCAGTTGCAGGAAGACAAGATGAGCAAGGCGGGAATTCTGGTGGAGTCGCATGCCGACATTCTCGACCGCATGTTCTGGGCGGAGGTGCCGGAAGCGGGAAAAAAGAGCGTGCTGCTTTCGAACGAAGCACCGTGCGTTCCACCGCGAAATTTGCGCCAGTTTGTAGAAGTTCTGCTGGATCGCGAGGATAAGCAGGCTTCGGCCGAGATCCTCGACAACTACTCCAGTTGTTTAGGCGCAAAGGACATCGAGCCACGACGAAAGACAGCGATCGGATTGAGCCAGTTGGCGGATTTGTATGCGAGGTTGGGCGGCGAATCCATGGGGCGCGCCATCCGCAAGCTGAGCGAGCAACTCAGCCAGGAAAAAGATGCGGAGCTGCAAAGCCTGCTGTGCGCCGCTTTCGTGCGTTTGAGCCAGGAAGCCAGCGCGTCGAAAAATTATGCCGCGGTGAATGAAGTTTGCTCCGGCATGGAAGCTATCGGGAAAAACCGGCCCGTGCTGATGAGCGATCTGCGTCCGCGCGTAGGCGTGGAAAACCGGCTTCCGGAGTTCATTGACGAAGCCCTGCATAGCGAGTCGATACCGCCAGATCTTTTGGCGGTTTTGCGCCGCACGACCGACGCAGGAGCGGAGCATCTTGCCGACAGGTTTTTCCGCTGCATGCGCCGCGATGAATGCGATCGCATGGTGGAACTGGTCAAAGAAATGGGATCGACAGCGCTGGCGCAGTTGCGCGAAATTTTGCGCACTGGCCAATCGCGCCAGGCTTCGTCGGTGGTAGGGCTTTTGAGCCGGCTGGACGTTGGAACCCTGTTGGAACTATTGCCGGCGCGACTGCCGGAGTGGAATCGCTTTTATCACGATATTGTGGTCCGGCAAATTGCTTACGGCGCAGCTCCAGATCGCGGACGCACGTTGCTCGAACTGGCCGAGGTTCTGGACGCTTTTGTATTGCCGGAAGCCATCGATGAAATCGGCATGAGCGGAGACATGACTGCGGTTACGCCCTTGATTGCCATGGCCCGACCGGGAGAAACGGCTTCGCGTTCGCCATTTGTGCAGCTCAAAGCGATTGAATCGCTGGGACGGCTGAAAGATCCCGAATCTGTTGCCATTCTGCGCGAGATTGTGGAAGCCAAGAAAACGTTTGGCTGGATTCATCATCGCGAGTTGCGCATCGCGGCGGCACAGGCTCTCTCGAAAACCGATCCGCGCTACAGTTCGCAGATTCTTTCCGATAGCGGGATGGAGCCGTCCGAGTTGGCCATTGCCCCGTTGGACATGGCTCCCGCTTGCCCTTGGGTGCGGCAACGCCGTTATGAACGCATGGTGCTGCCGAAGAGTTTTTCCGCGATGATTGGCAGCTCGTGGGGCAAGTCCAAGATCATGATCCGCGAGCTGAGCCTGGGCGGCGGCATGGGCACGAAAGAAGACAATCTGCGCATCGGGAGTGAAGCGGACCTGGAAATTTCGACAGGCATGAGATCGAAGATTCGCGCGCACGTTCTGCTACGCCGCGCGCGAGTGAATGAAGTGGGATTCGAGATCGTCAGCGCCGACCTGGAAAGCCGCTACCGCCTGCGCCGTTTGCTGGTCGACGCCATGAACAAGGTTCCGCAGGGTAAGCCCGACAACTGGAGCGGCGATCGCAAAGTCTAGACGTTTGTTAACTTTTGCAAGGAAAAGCCTCTGCTGCATTTCTGCAACAGAGGCTTTCGTGTCTTCAATGCTTTTGTGTTTCGATACGAACTCTTATTTGACCTTGGCGAAAATAATCACGAGCGTGTAAAGGGCCAGGGACTCAATCAGCGCCAGACCCAGAATCAGCGCCAACTGAATACCGGGACGAGCGGCCGGATTGCGCGCCAGACCTTCGGCCGCGGCTGCGGTTGCCTTGCCCTGCGCCAGAGCGCAGATGCCGGAGGCAAAGGCCATGGAAAATCCAGCGGCGATGGCCACCCAGTTGACTTCACTAGCTCCGCCACCCTGCGCGAACGCGGGAACGGCGAACGATAATGCGGACAACACCATGAACAGCTTGCTTAACTTGCCCATGCTCGAACGAATCATTGATTTGCTCCTCCTATGAATTGCCGCCAGTGGGTGGTTGACGTCATACCGAACAGACGCCCTCACGCTGAACGGCTGGTAAAGTCTGTAGTTCAGTGCTCGTCTGCGACCGCTCCGGAAAGGTACACGGTGGTCAGCAGAACGAAGATATATGTTTGCAACAGCGATACGCCGATATGAAGGCTAAGAAAAGCGATGGGAATGCCCAACGGTATCAGCGAGAAAAAAACCAGCGTGACCATATCTCCGGCAAGCATGTTGGCGAATAGACGGATGGTCAACGACAGCACACGCGAGAGATGGCTGATGATCTCAATGGGAAACATCAGCACCGCCAGCGGGAGGCGAATGAACATCGACATGGTGGGATCCGACGGCCCAAAGAACTGCTTGAGATAACCGGGGCCGGCGTGCTTGAATCCCTGCGTCTGGTAGTAGACGAAAGCGCAAATTGCGCAGCCCAAAGGAACGACTGGAAGCGCGGTGGGCGATTCAAAGCTGGGAATGATGCCGATCAAATTACAGAAGAGAATGAACAGACCCAGCGCCACGAGAAACGCGGTGTAGCCCTCGCTATGATGGCCGATGATTTCGTCGCTTTGGTCCTGAACGAAGCCTTCCGTCGCTTCGAAGATGTGTTGCAAACTACCGGGGCGATCCACGGAAAGACGCGAACGAAGGATAAGAAAAACGATGATTAGAAAAACGAAGACCAGCAGCTCCATGGCCAGCGAGTTCGGAATGGGCGCTTGTGGATACCGCGGCTCGATGGTAAGCGCGCGGAGCAGCGCGGTGACCGGTCCGGCGAACAGGTGGTTCAGGATTTGGGTAAACCAAAGTTGTTCGGGCATGAGAAGTTATTAGTTCTTAGCTAGCGCTTAGCTCGAAATGCTGCGCGGCATCTTTTTACACCCCACGGCTTAACGCCGCGTAGAGCTCATACGCGGCTTCACATATTATCGCCGCCACAGGCAAAAATAAGCCCGCAAGCAGGCCATTCAGGCTCGCGGGAGAAACAGTCAATATAGCATAGGCGGCAATGGCCATCAAAACGTAGCGGAAAACGAAGCGCCAGACGATTCCCTCGCCCGATGGCGCCTGAGATGCGCCGGATGCGCGATCAACGAAGCCGGTTATAACGCGCTTGAGCCAGTGAAAATTTATGTAGGCGATCAGGCATCCGACCGCCATACCTGCGGCGGAACGAAAACCGAACCTCCACCAGGCCGCTGCGACGAAAACCGGGCTCAGCACGGCCATGAAATCGCGGATGCGACGGAGCGCGCCTGCATAAAAGCGCTCGGCGATGGCGTCCTGGTTCGTGGAAGGCGTGGCGTGCGTGGGCTGGGCAGACATGGAGTAGTGTCAATTCAGATGGTAAGCGAACGGCTCTCTCACATGCCAACTTCCGTTGGTGAGGGGCTCACTTCGTATCTCGCAGAACGGTGCGAATCAATTCGATGAAGCCTGCGGCGATGCCGAGCAGTATTCCAGCTAAATAGAGCCAGGAGGTGTGCAACCATTTGTCCAGCGCGGCGCCGATGAGCCATCCAACAACCAGTGCGGTCGGCAAGATAAGAGCGAGCTGGCTATAGCGGCTCGCTTGCAACCAGAAATTCTGGTTTTGGTTCGCATCGCCTTTGTCAGAGTTCGGGTCTTTAGGATTCACGACAGGATTCATGAGGAAATCCGAGATAAACACACGTAACGCGGCTTATTTGAAAATAAATCGCCTTAGCCGCGGATGCTCAGTGAACCAGCTTGGCGACGGATGGATTCTGCGCGATGCCTAGCGTCCAGTTTATGAGCTGAATAAAGCGGTCGGGCAGAACTCCGATGAATAGCGTCGCGAATCCGGTGATGCCTAGCGCTGCGCGCATAGCGAAGCTGACGGGAAGCCTTGCGCTGTCCTCCGCCAAGGGCTGCCGCATGAACATGGCGTTGGCCATCTTCAAATAGTAGTAAAGGCCAAATACGGAATAGAAAACTCCCAAGGCCGCCAGGGTGTAATGGCCAGTTTCGATCAGGCTGAGAAAGATGAAATACTTCCCCCAAAAACCTGCCAAAGGCGGGATTCCGGCGAGAGAAAGCAGGAAAATCAGCATCAGAACTGCTTCCACCGGAGCACGAGAGTAAAGGCCGTTGAGGTCGTCGAGTTCGTCGCCGATCACTTTTTTGTGCCGCAGCGAAGTAATCACGCCAAAAGCGCCCAGGTTCATGAAGGTATAGACGAGGAGATAAATCAGGATGCCCTTGATGCCGTCGGCATTCACTTCTTTGGACGTGCCGGCGATAAGGCCGAGAAGCATGTAGCCAACGTGCGCGATCGAGGAGTAGGCAAGCAGACGTTTGGTATTAGTCTGCGTGAGCGCCGCGAGATTCGCCCCGGTCATGGTTGCGATGGAAACAAAGACCAGAACGGGCACCCAGATATAGCGCAGGGGCTCAAGGCCGGTAAGGAGCACGCGCATCAGCAGAGCCCAGCCGGCGGCTTTCACCGCGACTGACATAAATCCGGTGACGCAGGTGGGCGCGCCTTCGTAGGCGTCAGGCGCCCACTGGTGAAATGGGATGGCGGCGATTTTGAACAGCAGCCCGGTCATCGTGGTCAGGAGCGCGACGATTACCATGGGCTTGAACTGGTGAATCTGGACCAACCTGCCGATCGTGGCGCCGATGGTGCCCAGGTTGGTGCTGCCGGTCAAACCATAGAGCAGGGACAATCCGTAGGCGAAAATACCGGAAGAAAAAGCTCCCAGCAAAAAATACTTCAATGCGGCTTCATTGGAACGGCGGTCGCGGCGTAGAAAACCCACGAGCACGTAGGTGGAGATCGCCATGAGCTCCAGGCCAATGAAGATGAGAATGATGTCGAACCCGGCGGCCATGCACATCATCCCGACGACGGAGAGCAGCATGAGAGCGTAGTACTCGCCGTGGCTCTCGTGTTCGATTTCCATGTAGCGGGCGGACATGAGAATCGATATGGCTGTGGCGGCGAGAAAAAGATAGAAAAAGAAAATGGCAAAGCGGTCTACGGTAAAGGTGTGCATCAGGCCGAGCGAGCCGGAGCTGTGCGAAGCGGCCAGCCAGAGCTGAATCTTGACCACACCCACGGTAGCGAACACAACCCCCGCGAACGCCGTCAGCGCATTGGCCCACTTCATTTCCGCCGGGAGCATGAAGTCGATGAGCAGGATACCCAAGGCGAACAACGTCAGCAGAATAATCGGCAACGCCAAGACATAATCGGTGGAAGTGAATTGCAGGAGAGCTCCCACTATTTCTTCCCCTTGGCGGGCATGAGTTTCGGCTGGCCAATCGCGATGGCAGCTGGAGCCGGGAGAGCGGGTTGACTTGCGCCATTCACTGGGCTCGGTGCTTGCGGGTAATCAGGCCGAGCCATCGCCATTGTATGGTTGACGGGTTGCTCGAGAATCTGGAAGAACGGCTTGGGATAAAGGCCAATCCAAAATGCCATCACGATGAGGGGGACGAAAGTGGCCACTTCACGCGGCGTCAGGTCGTGCAGCTTTTCATTCTTGGGATTGGTGACCGTGCCGAAGAAAACGCGCTGGTAGAGCCACAGCAAATATGCGGCTGCGAGCACGACTCCGGGGACGGCCCAGGCGCCCCAGCGCCAGTTCTCCATAAAGGTGCCTTGCAGGATCGTGAATTCGCCGACGAAGCCGTTGAGCAGCGGCAGTCCCATCGAGGAGAGGAACATGATCATGGTGATGGTGGCGTAAACGGGCATCACGTTGGAGATGCCGCCGTATTCGGAAATTTCGCGGGTGTGGCGGCGTTCATAGAGGATGCCGACAATCAAAAACAGCGCGCCGGTTGAAATGCCGTGATTAATTTGCTGTAACACCGATCCGCTCAGGCCGAGCGGCGTAAGAGCGAAGATTCCCAGAGTGCAGAAACCGAGATGGCTGACGGAGGAATACGCCACCAGCTTCTTCATGTCCTTCTGCATCAGCGAAACCAACGCGCCGTAAATAATGCGCGACGATCGAGAGGAAGATCATCCAGCCGCGGACGGGGGTTTTACTGAGCACGTCGGGAAAGAATGGCAGCGAAAAGCGAATGAAGCCGTAGGTTCCCATCTTCAGCAGAACGCCGGCCAGAATGACGGAGCCTGCGGTTGGCGCTTCCACGTGGGCGTCGGGCAGCCAGGTGTGGAACGGGAACATTGGCACCTTAATCGCGAAGGCGAAAAAGAACGAAAGAAACAGGAGGATCGCGACGCGCGGGCCGTAGTCGGAATAAATATGCGGCGCGGTTTGATAGAGAGCGGTCAGGCTGAAGGTGTAAATGCCGG
>CAVSYV010000011.1:0-589823 GCA_963732255.1 uncultured Acidobacteriaceae bacterium | reverse complement strand
GTACACTGACGGATAGCGACCGCCAGGTGCTGGACCTGCAACGTATGCCCTCGTCGCCGCAGGCGTCGATGAGCGTCATCTGTTTGAAGATCGGGTAGCGGTAGCTGTAGCGGCGCAAAATAATAAACGGCCCGACGCGCAATAGATGGTCTTTTCTGGCGCACATTAGCTGAGACGGAAGTTGGCGTCGGACGCACAATAGTTGAGACACAACGCAAATTCGGTGAGACAGACGCGCAATAGACGATCGCCGGCGCGCGATGCAAATTTGCCAGGTCCAGCCTGGCCTGTCCTCCGATCCTTCTTGGACCTTCAACATTCAGCAGCGTTCGGCAAAGTCCATCACGTAAAGCTCGATCGAGACCTTGCGGTAAGGCCGCCTCAGCTCCCCAGCGTGATACCCGACAGCTTGGCGCAAGTGCCGAGAAGAGCGTTCTGGACCCGCTCATCCCGCACCGCCGGGTTCGGCTCACGAGGCTGGAGGTGATAGAAGGTACTCACCGCTCACCTGTGCCGCCGGGTCATCGGTTGTCGCGAGCCAAGCCTGGGTCCGGTGGGCCTGGTCCATGTCATCCGGGGCACTCGGCCCACCCATGCGGGTGGGCACCCAGCCCGGTTCCAGCGCATTCGACAGCACGTCCGGCCAGCTCCGCGCCACTGCGCAGGCGAGCACGGTGTCGTAGAGCTTGCTCTCGGCATAGGCCTCGTCGCCACGCCAGCGCCGCCGCGTCCAGAGCAGGTCGTCGAGTATGGGCCGCGCGCCATAATGCATCCCCGAGCTAAGGTAGATGAGCCGCGCCGGGCGTTCCATCAGCGCCGTCAGCACGTAGGGCGCGAGCACATTCACAGCAAAGAGCTGCGGTAGCCCGTCGGCCGTCTCGCTCCGGCGCGGTTCGCGGTACCCAATTGCAGCATTGTGGATGACAGCGTGGAAGCGCCCGCTGCGGTTTGTCGCCTCCGCCACTGCACGCATGCCGGCGAGTGTCTGGAGGTCGCCGACGACCACGCCCGCGGCGCCCGGTGCTCCGGCCAGCGCCGCTTTGCCACGAGCCTTGTCACGCCCGTGCAGCACCACGGCGTGCCCCTGCTCGATCAGGAGCTGCGCTGCCATGAGGCCGAGCCCGGTCGATGATCCGGTGATGAAGATCCGTGTCATGGGGCTCCTCCGCTCAGCCGCGGGCCACGAGGTCGCGCAGCACGGCCTCGATCGGCGTATCCCCCTTTCGCGAACCGACTTCGCCGCCCTCGAATTCGATCCAGCCCTCATTGAAGCCGTCAATCATCTGCGCCCGGGGGAGCGGGTTTTGCGCGCCATCGGCGCGGAACTCCGCTTCCCACTCGGCGCGCGGCACGGCCTCGACCCGCACTTGCCGGCCGAGGATGCCAGACAGGTCAGCAGCGATCTCCTCAGGACTAACCCGGCGCGGCCCTTCAAGTTCAACGATCCGCCGCCCCTCCCAACGCTCGCACATCAGCTCGGCTGCCACCCGCCCGATATCGGTCGTCGCCACCATGGGTAACGGCTTATCGAGCGGCTGGAGGTAGCTGCGGATCACGCCCCCCGTCATCGCTACGCGGACGTCGGCGGCGCTGTTCTCCATGAACCATGCGGCCCGCAGGAAGGCGATCGGGAGACCGAGGGTGCTGAGCGCTTCCTCCACCAAGCCGAGTTGATTCAGCAGGTTTGCTCGCGTCGACTGAGCTCCAATCGTGGATAGGCAGACAACGCGCTCAGGCTTGGCCAGGTCCAATGCCTCGACCAAGGCTGCGATCACGCACCGCACCTCCACAAAGCCTGGCGCCGGGTCGAACACTGGCGGGATCAGCACGAACACGCCTTCCGCATTGCTGAAGGCTCCGCTCAGGGCGGCTGAATCCGTCATCTCCGCGACCGCGACTTCGCAGCCCTGCTTGACCCACTCCGAACCCTTCTTCGGGTCCCGCAGGACTGCCCTGACATTGTGCCCGGCGGCCAGCAGCCCCCGCGCTGTCGCGCCGCCTACTTGTCCCGTGATTCCGGTGATTGCGAACATCATTCATCCTCCTGCTGATGGGAGAGGATGTCGCGCGGATGGCTTCTGACTGAAGTGCGCTTATGTCAGATCATTGCTGACTGATCCGCAGGAATGCCTCATGCCGTTTGACACACGTCTCCTGACCGGCCTCGGCGTCCTGATGGCAGTCGTGGAGGCCGGAAGCTTCACCCGCGCGGCAGAAGCGCTACGCATGTCGGATTCCGGGGTCAGCCGGGCCGTGGCGCGGCTGGAAGCGCGGCTGGCGGTGCGACTGCTCGACCGGACCACGCGCTCCGTGCAGCTCACCGACGAGGGGCGGCGCTTTCACGAGGCCGCAGCCCCTCTGCTAGAGGAGATCGAGCGGGTCGCGACGCGTGCCGCGGGCGCAGGCGCTGCGGTGCGGGGTCGGCTGCGGGTGGACGTGGACGGTTTCCTTGCGCGTCGCGTGCTGGGCGCGCGACTGCCCGCCCTTCTAACAGCGCACCCGGGCCTCGAGGTCGAGCTACTGACCCGCGAGGCGATCGGCGACCTCGTGCGTGACGGGATCGACCTGGCGCTGCGTTTTGGGCCGCCGCCGCGCAGCTCCGCTGTGGCGACGCGGCTAATCGAGACCCGCATTCTGACTGTCGCGTCGCCGTCCTATCTTCGGAACCATCCGCAGCCTCTGCTCCCGGATGACCTCCTTCGACACGATTGCATCCAGTTCCTCGACGCCACCACCGGCCGGCCCTTCTCTTGGGAATTCCGGCGCGGTGCCGAGGTGCTGCCGGTTGCGACTACGGGGCGGCTCACCTTGACTGACGTGGACACCATGCTTGCCGCTTGCCTCGCCGGAGGTGGCATCGCGCAGGTGATGGCCTTTGGGGTCGAGGACCTTCTGTCCAGCGGTCAGCTCGTGAACCTATTCCCCGACTGGTCCGATGAGATATTCCCGCTTTACGCGGTGCATCCGTCACGGCGACACGTTCCGGCCAAGGTGCGAGCGTTTATCGGTTTCTGCCGGGAGGTCCTGAACCAATCGCACCCGGTCATTGCCTCATTGGGGTAGACCCCAGCGAGGCGTCGGCATGAGACACTTTCCCCGCCTCAATAGGGTTGCTTGCGGCATTCTGAGACGTTACGGTTCTCAGGTCTAGACCCTATCGGAACAAAATGGCGTCCTACGGCTACGCGCGCGTCTCCACGCTGGACCAGGATCTCACCGTGCAGCGGCGGGCGTTGCGGGCGGCGGGGTGCAGCGTGATCCGTGCGGAGAAGAAAAGTGGCAACCGGCGCGACGGGCGCACCGAATTGCAGGTGCTGCTCGACTTCGTTCAGCCAGGCGACACCCTGGTTGTCACCCGCATCGACCGTCTCGCGCGCTCGTTGAAGGACTTGCAGGACATTGTCCACGAACTGAAGGGCCGAGGCGTCGCGTTGCGCGCGACCGAACAGCCGGTCGACACCAGCACCGCCGCCGGCAAGGCCTTCCTCGACATGCTGGGCGTGTTTGCTGAGTTCGAAACCAATCTGCGGCGCGAGCGCCAGCTTGAAGGTATCGCGCAGGCCAAGGCCCGGGGCGTCTATCGCGGGCGTAAGCCCAGCATCGACATGGCCGAGATCCGGCGCTTGCGCGACCAGGACGGTTTGGGAGCGACCGCGATCGCCCGCCGGCTCGGCATCGGGCGCGCTTCGGTCTACCGCGCGTTGGGAGCTCCATGATGACGGCGGGCGTCACCGGCGTGCCGATTGAGGCACTGGTGACGCTCCGCCGCCGGCTGGCCGCGCTGCCCGGCCGACATCCGCAACGTGAGGCTTTGCTGTCGTCGACCGCTGAGCTTTACGCGATCAGTCGCGCGACGCTGTATCGGCTGCTGCGGGGCGAACGGCGTCCCCGCGACGCACATCGCGCTGATCGTGGCACTCCGCGCGTCATGCCGGCGGCCGAGATCGAGCGCTGGTGCGAGATCATCGCCGCGATGAAGGTCCGCACCACCAACCGAAAGGGCCGCCATCTCTCCACCGTCCGCATCCTCCAGCTCTTGGTTGAGCATGGCGTTGAGACGCCCGATGGCTTGCAGAAGCTGACGCCAGGTCGTCTGACCGCATCGACGATCAACCGGCATATGCGCCGCCTCGGCTATGACCACGACCGCATGACGCGCCAGCCGCCAGCGGTGCGGTTCCAGGCGGAGCAGTCGAACGCGCTCTGGCACTTCGACATGAGCCCGTCCGACCTGAAGCAGCTTCCAACGCCACCATGGATCGATCCCGACCGCTCCGGCGCGCCGACACTGATGCTGTTCAGCGTGGTCGATGATCGTTCTGGTGTCGCCTACCAAGAATATCGCTGCGTCTATGGCGAGGATGCCGAAGCGGCACTCCGCTTCCTGTTCGCCGCGATGGCGCGCAAGACAGACGAGGCCGATCCATTCCAGGGCATTCCCGCCGTTCTCTATCTCGACAACGGGCCGGTGGCGAAGTCGGCGGTGTTCAAGCGCGTGATGGAAAGCCTCGGCGTCGCAGTGACCCCGCACATGCCGGCTGGCAGCGATGGCCGGCGGACCACGGCGCGTGCCAAGGGCAAGGTGGAGCGTCCATTTCGTACGGTGAAGGATGCCCATGAAACGCTTTACCATTTCCACCAGCCGGCATCTGAGGAAGAGGCCAATCGCTGGCTGGCTCGTTTCATTCGAACCTATAATCTCGGCGAGCATCGCAGTGAACGCCACAGCCGGATCGACGACTGGCTGGGGCATTTGCCGGCGGAGGGTGTGCGGCAGATGTGCACGTGGGAGCGGTTCTGCATGTTTGCACGCGAGCCGGAGCGTCGCCTCGTCGACATCGACTGCCGGCTGACGGTGGCCGGTGTCGCCTACGAGGTGGATGCCGAGTTGGCCGGCGAGACGGTCGTGGTCTGGTGGGGCCTCTTCGACCAGGAACTCTGGGTCGAACGCGACGAGGAACGGCTCGGTCCCTATCACCCGGTCGGCGGCCCGATCCCACTGCACCGATACCGTAAGCACCGCAAGAGCAGGCGCGAGGTTCGCGCTGATCGGGTGGGGGATCTGGCACAGCTTCTCGTGCTGCCGCGCGCCGCTCTCTCCGGAGAGGATGATGTTGTCGTGGTCGGTGCCGGACCAACCGTCTCGGCGGACCAGGTGCCTGTTCGCCCGTTCCGCGACCCCGACCCATTCCACGAGCTGAGCTTTGCGACCCCGCTCGCGGCCAAGCGCGCGATCGCCGATGAGATCAGGCTGCCGATCGGCAAGCTATCCGAGGATGATCGCCAGTTTATCGATGCGCTCGTCGCGCGCACGCTCTCGCGTCCCGAGGTGATCGCCGCAGTGCGCCAACGCTTTCCACAGGGCCGCAAGGGAGGCATTGGATCATGCTGACGGAGGTGATGCGCTACTACGGCCTCGCCCGCCCGCCGATCGACGCCGGCTTCTACGAAACCGATCACCACGCACAGGTGTTGCGCGACGTCCGGGCCGCCATCCTCGGTGGCCGCCTGGTCGCGCTCACCGCGGTCATCGGGTCGGGCAAGACGATCCTGTCGAGGCGTCTGCGTGCCGAACTCGAACGGGAAGGCCGGGTGATCGTGTCTCGGTCGCTGACGGTCGAGAAGGCAAAGATCACGGTGCCACTGCTGATCTCGGCCCTGTTCTACGACCTGACGCCGGACAAGACGGTGACGATCTCCAGCCAGAGCGAGCGGCGTGAACGCGACCTTCAGGAACTGTTCAGGCGCGCCAAGAAGCCTGTCGCCTTGTTCGTCGACGACGCGCACGACCTGCATCCGAAAACACTTGTTGCACTGAAACGGCTAACCGAAGTTGTCGTCGAGGGCGGCGGTCAACTCTCAGTCGTGCTGCTCGGTCACCCGAAGCTGAAGAACGACCTTCGCCGGCCGCAGATGGAGGAAATCGGCGACCGCACGACCGTGTTCGAGTTCGGCGGTCTGCGCGATCGCCAGCGCGACTACATCGACTGGGTGCTCAAAATCAGCCTCGAAGAGGGTGTCACACCCGAGGACATCATGACCGACGCGGCGGCAACCCGCTTGGCGGCAAAATTGAAAACGCCGTTGCAGATCGGCCAGCACCTGGTGCGTGCGTTCGAGGCGGGATTCGAGGTGGGCGCCAAGCCTATCGATGAGACCGTGGTCGAGGCGGTGCTGTCGTTGCGGATCGATGACCTTGAACCTCGCTTGACCCGAAGCGGGTATGACGTCCGCAGTTTGGCCGAACAGTTCGATGCCAAACCCGCTGAAATCCGCCGCCTGTTACGCGGTGATCTTGACCCGGCACGCTCACGCGAACTGATGGACGAAATGCGCGCGGCGGGGCTGCCAACCTGATCGAATCGCATCATGCGCCGGCGATCGTCTATTGCGCGTCCGTCTCACCGAATTTGCGTTGTGTCTCAGCTAATGTGCGTCAGACAGCCGCTTCCGTCTCAGCTAATGTGCGTCGGAAATGGCCATCTATTGCGCGTCGGGCCGTTCATTATTGCGCGCCGCTACAGGTAGCCGGATCGAGCGGGTCTGACCAAGGCGCTCGCATTTCCAGTCAGAAGCAACTTCGTCACTGCGATGTCCGCTCAGACATCTGCATCCTCCATTCGGAAGCGAGTCCGGAAAGATAGCCTTCCCCGCTGAGGGGGTCGAGAATTCCATCATTCGGTGCTCAGCAGCTCGTCCAGCGTCACGGGACATTCTGGCTGCACCGGCAAAGGCCCCTGCCCGTCTATCGTCTCCGGCAAGGCGTAGAGTGCGTCGGCGTAGAGGCCGGGCACGTCGATCTTCTGGGCCATGCTTGTCCGGTATTTGCGCTTGGCTTGGGCACGGAAGCCGCGCGCCTCGGCCTGCCAATGCGGCACGGCTTCCGACAACGGCCACGCCTCAGCCTTCAGCATGTGCAACAGCGCCTGATACAGCCACGATTCGACAGCATCGACCTGGCTCTGCCCCACAGCTTCGACCTCTTCAATGATATTGGGCCAGTCGACCTGGTCGTTGATCTGCTCGCCGGCAGCGACACGCCGCAGCAGCGCAGCCTGGCGCTTGGACCAGGTCAGGACGTCGGTGTCGTAGTCGCTCACAGAAGCCTCCTATGTCATTCCCCCGTCACGTACAGCCTGTAGGCCTGGATCCAGTTCGCCGCGATTGCGTGCTGGGCATCTGCCAGCGGCAACCGGCCGGAACAGACGAGCGGACTAAGGTCGCTTCCAACTCGTCCTTCAAGTTCGCATTCCATCCGTCGGCCGAAGTCCGGGGTTCCGGCCATAGGTTACGCGGATCGGTCGGGCTGCCACCCAAGTCCAATGGCACGAGATGGTCTTCCTCGTAGTCGCCCATCCGCCGGTCGGCATAGCCAAACTCGCGGATTTGCTTCCGCTTCAGCGCCGAGGTGTATTGCCACGGCGGGCGGATTGTCCGCGTCCAGCCGCGAACGCAGATGGTCGAAGCGATGTTATCCTGCCGCACCTCTGGGTCGACAGCGCCTGGAGTACGGTGCGTGTCCGGCAGCGCGCTCTGCGCGAGTGCCGGAGATGCGGCGATGACAGCCAGGGCCACCGTGAGGCAGATCACCGCAACGGGACCAACGGAGGCTCGTAGGAAGCTAGCATTCATGTTTACACGTCTGCCAGCTAACCTGCAGGCCGGTATTCAGCATCGAACCGCGGCAGACCCTCTTTAGCAAACCAATCGTTGATTGCCTCAACGAGGACATCCTGCACATTCCGGTCGTGCTGGATGGCGTAAAGATTGATCTGTTTGATCGCTTCCGGTTCAAGCCAGGCCACTGCTGCGCGCTTGCCCTGCCGTGATGGCGGACGGTAGCCTTCCACCCTCGAGCGCGGTTGGCGGTTCGGCGCATCAGGCGAACCGGAAGAGATCGCGGCGGTGGGAGCTGCAGGCGCGGCTTCCGCCTGGGTCGCCGGCCGGTGATTCAAACTGGGACGAACAGCCATCAGGCAACCTTTCTGCGGTTTGCGGGTTTAGTGGCCTTCTCGTTTGCCTGTTTGCTGGCTTTCAGGTCTGCCAGCAACCTTGTTATCTCCTCAGCCGCCGCGCCGCCTGGTTCATACTCTGCGGCGGTTCGTCCATCGATCATGCAGTGCTGAAAAGAGACCCTCTGCCGAATGACGACCGGTGAAACCTTTCCGCCCTTCTCCGCGATTGCCTCCTCGGCCTCCGTCGTTACACGCGAACGAATTGGCGCTGCATTTAGGACAACTATGGCTTGCTTGTTTGCTAGCTTACACAGATCGAGCGTGGCGGAGATGGCCGCAATGTCGAATGTCGATGGCCGGCAGGGAATTGCCACGAGGTCGGCTGCGCGAGCAGCCTGTAAGGCGGCATGGTCGGCATGGGGCGCTGTATCGACCACGACCAGGTCGTAGCCATCGGCTTTGGCTCGCTCAATCTCCTTACCAACGCTGGCAGGGTTGGCGCCGCTTACGTCGGGCGGCCTATCGCCACGCCGGCCTGCCCACTCCATGGCCGATCCCTGCGGATCGAGGTCGAGGAGAAGGACTTGCTGACCCTGAGCTGTCGCTTCGGTCGCCAGATGTACGGCTATCGTGCTTTTTCCGACGCCGCCCTTTTGGGAGACGATCGCGATCACCTGCATAGTTGGCTATCCTGTCCCGCCGTCGGCAATCATGTAAACACGTCTGCTGGCGGACTGGCAAGCGGGTTGTCTGGCTGAGCGGCAGACATGAAGCTTGGCAGACACGACTTCGAAGACCTGAGGTCGAGCTAACGCCTCGCCCCCGTGTTGGTCGGAAGTCGTTCAAACGTGTAGCAAACCCGGCTGCCGTCGGCCTGATCACGACAGGTCAACGCCGGTGGAGGGGTCACCAGACGATTTGTTCAAAATCGTACGCTAAGCCGTCCGAGTGGGAAATTTCATTGCCTGACGGTAATTCAGGGGCGGCGAGCGATAACAACCTGTGACCCTCGGATGTGCCCACAGATCGGCTGTTACGGTTACCCGGAAAGTCCCAGGGACCGCTTTGATGATGTTCATTGCGAACGGGTTCGGAACCTGCGGGCTTGTCTCAGGATAAAGGTCCCGAAAGCCACCACGATGGCCACCCAAATGGAGGAGTTATAGAAATACCAATATGGCGCGAGGCGATGCCATTCCTGCTCATTCAGATAAACAGTCCCCGTACCTCTGATTGAAATCGGAATCGTTTCACCCATTATCAGATTTGGAGATTTGGGAAGATGCTGAACCTGATCGGCATTTGGAAAACCGTTGATAAAGCATACTGCCATCGCTGAAAGCCAGCAAACTGGGACGAGAATCTTTAGGGTTTTAGATACGGTCATGCGTGTGAAGCACGCTCCGATTTGGCCATGCCGTTCATGATTGATGCTGAGCCACGATCCGCGATACCGTTGGCTGGCTGATGTTGTAGAGACGAGCCATCTCGGCACCGGTCTTGCGACCCGATACGACGCTCTCTGCGATCTCGCGCCTCTTTGCGGTATCGAGCTTCTTTCGCCGTCCGCCGACACGCCCCTCGGCCCGTGCCGCGGCGAGTCCTGCGGATGTCCGCTCCCGGATCATGGCTCGTTCGAACTCAGCGAAGGCTCCGACCATCTGCATCATCATGCGCCCGGCCGGGGTGGTGGTATCGATGTTCTCGGTGATGGACCGAAAGCCAGCACCGGCCTTGGCGATCTTCTCCATGATGTGCAGCACGTCTTTCAGCGAGCGCGACAGGCGGTCGAGTTTCCAGACCACCACGGTGTCGCCATCGCGTAGCTGATCGAGGAGGCGGTGCAGCTCCGGCCGGTCCCAGCGTCCTCCGGACGCCGCCTCCTCGAACAGGCGCCGGCACCCTGCGGCTCGCAAAGCTTTCATCTGTAAAGTATTCGTCTGGTCATCGCCTTTTGATACTCGCGCATAACCAAGCAGCAACCCCGCATTGTGTGGTTTGCTGTCTTTCACAAACGTTCGTTTGCGCACGGGTTTGGCGGTCACGGCGATTCCTCGCGAATTCTGCTTTCAATACCCTATTGCGTAATTGCACTGAAAGGCAAGTAGTTTATGAACGGCGGCTCATTACCGAATCGAGACCGTCATGCCACGTCGTACCCTGTTGTCTTCCGAGCAGCGCGTCAGGCTGTTCTCCATCCCGATCAATGCCGCCGAAATGACTTGCTACTTCGTCCTCAGCGCCGAAGACCTCACCTTGATCCGGACGAAGCGACGAGCGGTCAACCGCCTTGGCTTCGCTATCCAACTTTGCGCGCTCCGTCATCCTGGCCGCGTCCTCGAACCAGCGGAATTGCCGCCCGAGCCGATGCTTGCCTTTGTCGGACAGCAGGTTGGTATCGATCCGACCTTATTTGGCGACTACGCGCGCCGGGCCGAAACCCGCCGCGAGCACATGATCGAACTTCAGAAGCTTCTACGGCTACGTACCTTCGGGTTCGCTGATTGGCGTTCCTGCCTGAAGGCGGGTGCGGATGCCGCCTGGGCCACTGACCGCGGGGAGCCGATCGTCCAGACGATGATTGCCCATTTGCGGGCGAACAACGTGCTTCTCCCCACGGTGAACATGTTGGAACGGATCGGGCTGGCGGCACGGGCGCGCGCCCGGAAGATGGTTTTCGAAGTCCTGGCGGACGGTCTGACCGCGGCCGAACGGGCCGCGCTCGAAAAGCTGGTGGTGATCGATCCCGAACTGCGCCGCTCCCGCTTTGCCTGGCTGCGGGATTATTCGGAGTCGCCCGCCCCCTCCAACATGGGGGTGTAAGCCCAAACCGCCGAAAATTCCGTCAGGTCAAATTCAGCCCCGCCACGATCGCATCCAGGTCTATCACCTGCCCGCTATCGCGGAAGGTATAACGTCCGTTCAGATGGATATGGCGCCAAGCCGCCGGCGAGACCTTCTTGATCATGGCGAGAGCTTTCACACTTGGGCTCGTTCCGTATATGGCAAGCAATCGCGACAAGATGGCAGAGTTGTAGTAGATTATCGCGTTCGCGATCAGCCGCGCGCACTGGTTGCTGATCTCGATCTCGATGTCGGTTTTGCCGGTGAGTTCCTTCTTGCCGCCGACTTGGGCGATGGCAGCGCGCAATTGATGGTAGGACTCCAGCCGATTTGCGAGCGCTGAACATCACGTTGCAACTGCGGATTGCGGATATACCGCAAGGTGTAGATGCTACGGACCAACTTGTCGAACTCGAAGATCGCGCGCCGCGTCGGGTTCGGCTGGGTGTAGGTGCACAGCTTCCTGATCAGGGTGCCCTGCGTCATTTCCTTGAGGCCCAATGTCGCGACGATCTGATCGATGTTGGTGGTTTCATTCGCGATGGCTGTCAGGTCGACCTGGCCAACCGGCCGGATCAGGAATTTCTCGTACAGCGACACGTCGTCGGCGCAGTAGAGTTGCTTCAGTTGCGCCTCGATATCGGTGAAACGTGGCTCAAAACGCGGCCCAAACCAGTGCAGGACGGCGAAGTTGGCCTTGTTGACGCTGTGCATGTCGCCGGTAATCGCGGTCGGAACGATATCCGATGTATTGCGATACCAGATGTCGAACACATGATGGGCCTCGAACTCATGCGCGCCGATAATCCAGCCTTGCAGCGGGACATGATTGCACAGCAGCGTGTAGGCGACGACACCGGTGCCGCGACCGAAATATTTGCGTGAATGCCGCGCCTTCACCGTCGGCCGTTCCACACCGAATTTCTGGCCGTCGACGCTGCCGTAGAGCGTGTTGAGACCGAATGAGTAGTGCGGAAAAATGGGGAGTGCCGCGATACCGTTGCTGATCCGGTCGTTGGCGGCTTGCAGCGACGCCTGGCGCAGATACTGCTGGTAGGCGGCCTACGGGACCGAGGAGAAATGCCGGGCGGTCGTGATCGCGTCACGATGGCCGAATGGCTTCGAATGTCCGGCCTGTGGTGGACGAACGTATTGCGAAGTGAAATCGCGTGGTCTCTTTCAATGCAACGCTTGCCGCCGCCAGACCTCGCCGATCGCGGGCACGATCTTCGCCTCGACTCACCTTCCGCTGAGGCTTTGGTTCCGCGCCATGTATCACCTGACCCAGAGCAAGCAGGGCATCTCCAGCATCGAGCTTGGCCGCCGTCTTGGCGTGACGCAGACCACCGCATGGAAGATCAAGCACAAGCTGGCGCAGGTGATGATGGAGCGTGACGCCACCAAGCCATTGAACGGTCGGGTCGAACTGGACGACGCCTACCTCGGCGGCGAACGTTCCGGCGGCAAGCGCGGCCGCGGCGCGCCCGGCAAGACGCCGTTCGTGGCCGCGGTTGAGACCACACCCGAGGGCAAGCCCGTGCGCCTGAAGCTGCGCCGGGTTAGCAGCTTCTGCAATCACGCGCTTTCGACTTTCGCCAAACGGAGCCTCGATCCGAAGTGCGAGGTCGTCAGTGATGGCCTGGCCTGTTTCGGTGCCGTCGCCGAGGCGGGGTGTGCCCATACGGTCACCAAGACCGGCTCCGGCGCTGCCGCGGCGCGCACCCCCACGTTCAAATGGGTCAATACCGCCCTGGGGAATATCAAAGCCGCCATTGTTGGAACCTACCGAGCGATTGATCAGAAGCATGTGCCACGCTACCTCGCCGAGTTCGAATATCGCTTCAATCGGCGATACGATCTCGCCGCCATGATGCCACGGCTCACCTGGTCGTCGGTCCGCACCACGCCGATGCCCTATCGTCTGCTCAAACTGGCCGATGTATTCGCTTCAGCAGATCCGTAAAAACTGGCTGAGAAAAGTGCGTAAACAGGATAGGTTTTGCGAAGCCTCCAAGGCGCCAGCATGAGGCTCGGATACGCCCGGGTGTCGACCGGAGACCAAACCCTCGACGGCCAGTGCCAACGCCTCTCCGTCGCCGGATGCGAAAAGCTGTTCGAAGAAAAGATCTCCGGCGCCAGACGCAATCGGCCCAAGCTTGAGAAGCTGATCGAACAGCTGCGCAAAGGCGATATTCTGGTGGTTACCCGGCTCGATCGCCTCGCCCGCTCAACCTCCGAGCTGCTGCGGATAGCCGAGCGTCTGACGGAGAAAAGCGCAGGATTACAGTCGCTTGATGAGCCATGGGCGGATACGACAAGCCCTTCTGGGCGGATGGTCATGACTATCTTCGCCGGCATCGCCGAGTTTGAACGCACCCTTATCTTAAGCCGAACAACTGACGGCAGACTGGCCGCCAAGGCCCGCGGCGTAGCCTTCGGCCGGCCAAGAAAAATGCGCCCAGACCAGCAGGAATTAGCCAGGGAACTCGTCCGAGACGGGAAGTCGATCAGCGCCGTGGCCAGGACCTTCGACGTCCACCCGGCGACGATCTACCGCGTCATCGAGGGATAAAGCCCTTATGCCGGTTTTCTGTTCCTCTCAGCCGCACAGGCCGTAAAGACGGCGGTCGATAACACCACCCGGCATGACGTAGGCAGCCCAGCGGTGTCGAACGAAGCCGGTCGGGGCGGATTTAGGCAGAGCGGCGGTGTCCTTGCTGTTCATCTCGCGCAGCACCTCGATGGCGCGCAACAGCGAGGCGGATGCAGGTACGCTCTCGAATGCGAACGCCGAGAGGAACGCAGGCGACCAGCGTCGGATCCCGGCATAGTGCTCGCCGAGGTTCTGAAACGCATCGAATTCTTCCGGCCTGGCCAGCGCCTCAGCTTCGGCAACGGTTTTACAAAATCGTTCCCATGGGATCACGCTCCTGATGGCCCCAAACGCGTCTTGCTGGTCAGTCTGGGCAGCAGCGATCAAAGCAGCTCCAACTCGGGCATAGAGTTCGAACCTTCTCGTTGATGACACGCGCATCCGCCTGGAAGGCGCGCGCATGCCGCCCTTCTGCCTTGCGGAACATCCCGCCGACCAGGCGGTCGAAAAGATCGATCGCCTGGTCGGTCAGGCTGGCGGTGAAATCCAAGGTGATGGCCACCAATGTCGCATGCCGGCGCTGCCGCTCGAAACGGGTCACATGCTGAACGGTGGTCTTGTCAGCCTCGCGCGCGAGTTGGCTCAGGCGTGCCTGGTGGATCAGATGGCCGCGGCTGGGATCGATGCCGACCGCGCGAACATGTTCCAGACGTTCAATGACACCGAGCATGCCGGTTGGCGTGGCGGCCTCTGGCATCTGCCGCAACCAGGTCAGCCAGACCTGGCCGGTGTCGTCCCGGCGTTCGATCAGGGCGTCGAGGCTTTTCCGCTGATCTGCGGACAGCCCGTTGGTCAGCCGGCGATACACCTCCCGGCGGCCCTGATGACGGAGCTCGGCGCAAAGCCGTTCGAGTGCGAGCGGCGACGGACAGATGATCCGACGCTGCCGGCATGCTTCCATGGCCAATGCCGCCAAATGAGCCAGCCGGTCATCCTCCATCGCATGTGGCAAAAGCTCTTGCATCAACTCCGTCGCCGCGTGCTTGCCGAAGTAACGAAGTCCGGCTTGCTCTTGGCACTCGATGGCCTGACGCTGCCGATTCCGTTCATTTGCCAGATACTCATCAATCGACGCTGGGAAAACGCTGATCTGTTCTGCAACAAATTCAAGCATGGCCGCGGGCGGCCGTTCGCCGACCCGCAGAGTACGGCCAGGATAGCGCAGATAGCAACGCATGAGAGCGAGGCCCAAGCGGTTGTGGTCGCCACGACAGCGGGCGATGGCAGTCAGGTCGGCTTCCGACAGTGTATAATGCCGGACCAACTCACGTTGCTCGGCCGGCGGATCGAACAACTCCGCAATCTGGATTTCGCTCAGTCGCTGCCGTCGTGCCACTCATGCCTCCTCGCCCTTGATCCCGGCAGACCATCCGATCCGGGCGAGTAAGTCGATCAGAGTGCTGCGCTTGATGCCAAACGTACGACAGACCGCCGCTTTGGTGGCGCCGTCATCGAGCGCTGCCGTCACCGCGGCGAGTTTTTCGGCGTCGATGGCGGTGGGCCGGCCGCCATGGCGGCCGCGACGACGTGCTGCAGCAAGCCCGGCCTGGACCCTCTCCTGGATCAAGGACCGTTCGAACTGAGCCAGCAAGCCAAAAATGTGAAACAGGAACTCGCCTTGTGGCGTGGTCGTATCCATCTGCTCGGTCAGTGAACGAAAGGCGATACGGCGCTTCTTGAGATCGGTCACAGTGGTGAGGAGATGCGGCAGCGATCTGCCAAGTCGATCCAATTTCCAGACCACCAGGCAATCGCCTGGTTTGATGAAGGCCAGCGCCTTGGTCAGGCCAGCACGATCACCACGGCTCCCGGTGACCCGATCCTCGAAGAGGTGACGCGCATCAACACCGGCGGCCAGCAGCGCATCACGCTGCAGGTCGAGAACCTGGCGATCACCACTGGTGGAGACGCGTATGTAGCCGACCAGCATGTGCGGAAAACCTCTCCAAACGGGTTTCCGCACAGTGGCTCATTCCGACACCATTTGTCGTATACTTTTTAGGCCTCAAATAGCCCGATTTCACCGGCGTTGCCGCCCCGCCGATGAGCCAATCGGCGGCAGCCGCGCAAATTTGGTGGATTTCTGCCGGTAGGCCGTCGGAGCGTTCTGGTTACGTCCCCTTACGCGTAGTGCGCCGGGAGACCGGCAAGGAGTACGAGGTGCAAGTCCTCTACGATGAAGACCTAGAGCACAACCCGACCGCTCCAATTCGAAATGTCTTTTCCCGGCGCGGTGCGATGTGATTCACCATGCATGCTGGAGAGGAGGCCAGCATGCATGACACGAGCTCTGTCCCAGGATCTGCGCTCTCGCGTGATCGCGGCCGTTGATGGCGGCCTCTCCTGCAACGCGGCTGCAAAACGCTTTGGCATCGCGGTGTCGAGTGCGATCCGCTGGGTCCGCGCCTGGCGTGTCGAGGGTCGTGTAACGGCTTTGCCACAAGGCGGTGACCTTCGGTCACACCACATCGAGGTTTACCGGGACGTGATCCTGGGTGCGATCGATGCCGATGTGGATATCACCTTGGTCGAGCTCAGTGAACTGCTCCATCGTAAGCATGAGGCCTCATTCGCGCCCAGCACCGTCTGGCGATTTCTCGACCGCCACGACCTCACCTTTAAAAAAAACCGCGCACGCCAGCGAGCAGGAGCGCCCCGACGTCGCCGCTCGCCGGCAAGCCTGGTTCGACGCACAGCCTGACCTCGATCCCGAGAACCTGGTGTTCATCGATGAAACCGCAGTGTCGACGAAGATGGATCGGCTGCGGGGGCGTGCGCCACGCGGACAACGATGCCGAGCACCGATCCCGCACGGCCATTGGAAAACAATCACCTTCGTCGTCGCTCTCAGGCTCTGCGGCCTGACCGCGCCGATGGTGCTCGACGGACCCATGAACGGTCCTACTTTCCTTGCCTACGTCGAACAGGTGCTCGTCCCGACCTTGAAGCGCGGCATGATCGTCGTGATGGACAACCTGGCCGCTCATAGAATAGCAGGCGTCCGGACGGCAATCGAGGCGGCAGGCGCCCAGCTCTTACTGCTGCCGCCCTATTCCCCCGACTTCAACCCAATCGAGAACGCATTCGCTAAGCTGAAAGCCATCCTGCGCAAAGCCGCAGCCCGCACTATCCCGAGCCTCTGGAACGCGATCCGCGACGCCTTGCCTCAGTTCACCCCCGAACAATGCGCCAATTTCTTCACAGCGGCCGGCTATGAGCCAGAATGATCGGATTCTGCTCTAGCGAGTCACATCGCCCCCGAGCCGTGCGTCGTGTTCCCGTGAGGGGCAGGGCGAAGCGTCGGCAGGGGATCGTGCAGGCTGGCCATTGAGCCGCGAAAGTAGCCAATCCCGGATGCCGACGGGGTTCCCAACCGGAAGGCAACACGGAGCGCCGCGTCATCGCGAGTGGCGTGTCCAACCCGGCGTGGTCAGAGACCCCAGCATGCATGGACGCTCCTTGTTCGGGAACCGGGAGATCTCGTTGCTGGCCGGAGGAATAGCGCACCGCCGGCCCGCGTGGGGAAGGCGTATGCCCGAAGCCCACGATGAACGGGGACGAGAAGTCAGACCCCGCCATAGTAGCTGATGAAGCCTGCGAACAAACCCGGGCGACCGGGGGCGGAGCGGGTGGAGCGAAGGGCGGGGGCCAAGGGAAACGCGAACGATCCGCACGGGGTCCGGGCACAGGACCGGGCAGCCTCGTCATCGGGGATCGACCGCGTACGCAAAGCAGCACAAGAGAGGAAAGCGGAAAAGTTCACCACCCTGCTGCACCACATCGACGCGACGCTGCTGCACCAGGCCTATCGCTGGCTGAAGCGGGACGCCGCGCCGGGCGTGGACGGGATGACGTGGGACGCCTACGGAGAGGGGCTGGACGCACGGCTGCGCGACCTTGAAGCCCGCATCCACCGGGGTTCCTACCGGGCACAGCCTTCGCTACGTGCCTACATCCCGAAACCGGACGGACGGCAACGCCCGCTCGGTATCGCCGCACTGGAAGACAAGATCGTCCAGCGCGCGGTGGTGGAGGTTCTGAACGCCATCTACGAGACGGACTTCCTCGGCTTCTCCTACGGGTTCCGGCCTGGACGGGGACAGCACGATGCGCTGGACGCGCTCGCGGTCGGCATCGAGAACCGGGCGGTGAACTGGATACTGGACGCCGACATCAAAGGATTCTTCGACAACATCAGCCACGAGTGGATGATGCGGTTTGTCGAACACCGGATTGGCGACCAGCGCGTGCTACGCCTGATCCGCAAGTGGCTGAAGGCAGGCGTGGTGGAGGATGGTGTGAGGCAACCGGCGGCGAAAGGCACCCCGCAAGGGGCGGTCATCTCGCCGCTGCTGGCGAACATCTATCTCCACTACGTCTACGATCTTTGGGCCGAGCAATGGCGGAGACGCCATGCGCGCGGGGCCATGATCGTGGTGCGCTATGCCGACGACACAGTTGTTGGTTTTGAGCACCGGTCCGACGCCGAACGGTTCCTGGCAGAGCTGCGCATCCGGATGGCGGAGTTCGCCCTGGAACTGCACCCCGATAAAACCCGCCTGATCGAATTCGGCAGAAATGCCGCGGCAGATCGGGCGACACGGGGGCTTGGCAAGCCGGAGACCTTCGACTTCCTGGGCTTTACCCATATCTGCTCACGATCGCAGACGGGGGGCTTCGTGCTGGCCCGCCATACGCGGCGGGACCGGAAGATGGCGAAGCTCCTGGAGATCAAGGAAGACCTCCGGCGACGCTGGCACCAGGACATGGCGGAGCAGGGCGAGTGGCTGGGGGCGGTGGTGAGGGGTTTCTTCGCCTACCACGCCGTGCCGACGAACATGCGTGCCCTGTCCGCTTCCGCTACCATGTCCTCGATCTCTGGCGACGCGCCCTGCGCCGGTGCCCGCGCTGCCCGCCGGAATGGCGGGTGCGCCAAAGGCGCGTCCCAGCTCCTCTTCGAGCGCGTGATCGAGCGTGACCACGCGCAGGCCTCCGGTGTCGGAAAGCAGCGGCCGCACCAGCGCCCGGCCCAGGGCCTGGCGCGCAGCTTCGACCAGCAGCACCGGATTCTTGCGTGGTGGCGGCGGTGTCGAGCAGGGCTTCGAGAATCGTGGGCAGGTCGCGGATCGAGACCTGCTCGCGCAGCAGCTGCTGCAGAACTTTCTGCACTTCGCCCAGACTTAGAACCTTGGGCACCAGTTCTTCGACCAGCTTGGGATGGCTCTCCGCCAGCCGGTCGAGCAGACGCTTGACCTCCTGGCGGCTCAGCAGTTCGTGGGCATGCTGCTTGACCACTTCCGCCAGATGCGTGGCCAGCACCGAAGTCTGATCGACTACGGCGTAGCCGGAAGCCAGCGCCTGATTCTGCAGCGCGGCCGGAATCCACAGCGCGGCCACGCCGAAGGCCGGCTCTTTGGTAGGAGTGCCCGCCAGCGGGCGCGGCGCGCCCTCGGAACTGATGGCCATCAGATGGTCCTGGTACATCTCCCAGCGGGCCACCTCGACTCCGCGCAGCGAGATGACATACTCGCGCGGCTTGAGGCGCACGTTGTCGGTGATGTGCACGGGAGGCACGATGAAGCCCAGCTGCTGGGCCAGATTCTGCCGCAGCGCCTTCACCCGGGCCAGCAATTGCCCGCCCTGATTCTGGTCGACCAGGGGCACCAGGCCGTAGCCCACTTCCAGGCTGAGTTCGTCCAGCTTCAGCAGATCTTCGACCGCGTCTTTTTCTTGGCCCTCTTTCCGGCCAGCTGTCGGCGGCAGCGGACGGCGGCCGCGGAGGGCGATCGGCTGCGGTCTGCGGAGCGCGCCAGGCCAGACAAGCCGGTGCCCGCGGCCAGCAGGAAGAAGGAAACCTTGGGCAGTCCCGGGATGGCCGCCAGAGCCAACATCACTCCGGAGGCGATCAACAGCGGACGGCGCCGCGACAAGAGCTGGCGCCCGACATCGACGGAAAGCGACGGCGTCGGAAGTGGCGCGGGTCACCACCATGCCTCCGGCCATCGAAACCAGCAAGCGAGGGGATCATGGTGACCAGGCCGTCGCCGACGGTAAGCACGGTGTAGGTCTTGAGCGCCTCGCGGAAGGGGATATCGAGCTGGAACACGCCGATCAGAAATCCGGCAATGATGTTGATAGCGGTGATGAGAATGGTGGCAATGGCGTCGCGCTGGTTGAAGCGCGCGGCGCCATCCATGGCGCCGTAGAATTCGGCGTCGTGCGCGATCTGCTTGCCGCCGCGCGCGGGCCTGGGCTTCGTTGATCAGGCCGGCGTTCAGGTCGGCGTCGATCGCCATCTGCTTGCCCGGCATGGCGTCGAGGGTGAAGCGCGCCGTGACTTCCGCGGTGCGCACCGCGCCGTGGGCGACCACGATGTATTGAATGGCGATCAAGGCGACGAACAGCACAAAGCCCACCACATAGTTGCCGCCCACCACGAACTGCCCGAAGGCCTCAATGACCTGTCCCGCCGCGCCTACGCCTTCGTTGCCGTGCAGCAGGATGCGGCGGCTGGAGGCCAGGTTCAGGGAGAGCCGGAACAGGGTCAGCAGCAGAAGCAAGCTGGGAAAAACGGAAAACTGCGACGGCCGCAGAATCTGCATGGCCGAAAGCAGCACCAGCACCGAAGCGGTCATGCTCACCGCCAGCAGCAGATCGAGCAGCAAGGCTCGGCATCGGCACCAGCATGACGAAGATCAGGCCCACGGCCGCGATGGGCATGATCCATTCGGGGCGCGGTTCGGCTTGACGTCGGAGGTCGACCGTGGCCGGAGCCGGAGCGGTCCTCGGCGGGCATGGCTCAGCCTCCTCCCCGGCGGCGGCGGTTGTGACGATGCGCTGGCAAGGCGTCTGCGCTGCCGCTGGCGCCGCGTGCCGCGCGCGCCTGGGCCCGCCAGATGGCCGCCAGAATTTCCGCGACCACGGTATAGAGTTGCGGAGGAATGGCCTGCCCCACTTCCACCGCGCGGTAGAGGGCGTGGGCCAGCGGCGGGTTCTCGACCAGAGGAATGCCGTGCCAGCGCGGCGATTTCCTTAATCTGCGCCGCCAGCAGGTTGCGGCCTTTGGCCACCACCACGGGCGCGTCCATCTCCATGCGGTATTCGAGCGCGATGGCAAATTCGGTGGGATTGGTGATGACCACCGCCGCCCGTTCCACGTCTTTCAACATGCGGCGGCGCCGGGCCTGGCGCTGCAGCCGGCGGATGCGCTGCTTGACTGCGGGATTGCCTTCCGTCTCTTTGAACTCGTCGCGCAGATCCTGCTTGCTCATCTTCAATTCGTTTTCGTGGCGCTGGCGCTCCAGCATGTAGTCGGCAGCCGACCAGACCAGCAACACCAGCGAGCCTTTCCAGGCCACTTCGAACATGTGGCTGGCGGCAAACGCCAGAGGCGTCTGGGGCTGGCGTGCAGCAAAGCGGGCAGACAGCAACCAGTCCCGTGCCAGCACGGCCACGCCGAGATAGACGATCACTCCCGCGGGCAGCAGGGACTTGAGCAGCCGGCTGACGCGCTGAGCGAAAACAGCTGTCCGAGCCGGGACGCCGGGATTCAGCCGGCTCAGAGTTGGGAGCGAGCGCCGTGGGAGCGAACACCATTCCGCCCTGGGCCAGTCCGCCCGATGGTCGCCAGCCAGCCAGCTCAAACCCGCGGCTAGTGCCGACTCCCGCGAAATACACCAGATGCCCCGCCATGCCGGGACACAGTTGATCGCGATGGGCGGCCGCAGCCTCCAGTTCGCGGCGCAGCAAGCCTCGCCAGTCGCCGACGAAGGCCGGCAGCTGCCAGCACAACAGCAACACCGCAGTCATCGTGCCGAGCCCGGCCACCAGATCGCGGCTGCGCGCGACTTGTCCCTGCTCGCGCGCCTTTTGCCGCCGCCGCGGGGTCGCTTTCTCGGTCTTGTTCTGCTCAGGCATCGGCTTTCATATTTTTAGCTCTTCGTCTCAGTCCAGTTCGGCGCCCGCTTCAGCGCGCCAAGTGCAGCAGGCTGTTCTCCCACGCGCGATCCGACATCCGGCGAAGCGCTCGGCGCGAAAATTTGCCGGCCAGTAGGCCACCACCCCGATCGAGCACCGCCAGTCCCAGCAGGTTTTTGACCGCCAGCCCGATGAACAGCACCGGCAGCTGCGGCGAGGCTTTTCCCAGAAAGCCCAGCACGGCGTCGGCCATCAGCGTGGCCGCCAGTGCCGGGCGCGGCAATCTGCACCCCGGCCAGAAGAATTCCTCCGGCCGCATGCAGCAATCCGCATGGTCGCCGCCAGCGTGGCCGGAGCAGGCCCCGCCGGCAGATAGGCAAAGCTGCGCACCACCGCGCGCAGCAGCCAGTGATGCACATTGATTTGGAGAAAAATCAGGAGCGCCGCCAGGCGGTGGAATTCGGCCAGCACCGGAGTGTCGGCCTGGGTCTAGGGATCGAAAAGCGTAGCCAGCGAATAGCCCATCTGCACGCCCAGAATCTGCCCGGCCAGCAGCGGCGCCTCCATCATGAAATTCGCCGCCAGTCCGAGCAGCAGCCCGACTAAGACTTCGCTCAGCGCGATTGCCGCCCACTGCCAGGCCTCGCAGCTGCGATCTGCACCGGACCGTGCAGCGGATACAGCAAGGCCGTGATCAGCAGAGTCAGCGCCGCCTTGAAAGGCGCGGAATGGCGTCGCTGCCCAGAAACGGGCAGTACACCATCAGCCCGGAAACCCGCGCCCCGGTGAAGACTGCGGCCGCCAGCAACTGGTCCAAATGCAACGTCCATCCATTGAAATTCGTCAGATTCGTCGGCGTTTCGAGAGTCAACTGCATCCCTCAGTTCCATGCTTCAGACTGATCCCGGCTATACCGACTCGCGCTCAGCGCAGAAAGGGCCGGAAGTCGGAAAACAGCTGCACCGTAAAAGCGTGATCCGGCGCGTCATCCAGGGCATCAGCAGCAAGCGCGGCCGCGGCCACGGCAAACAGGCGAGGCACGGTCGAGACGGTGGTGTCCTGCAGCGAGGTCAGCACCTGCACCACGTTGATCAGCAGGCCCACCGCGGTGGCGACGATCAGCAACGGCGCTCCCATCCAAAGAGCGGTCTTCGAGTGTGTGCCGCATAATTTCAACGATTTGTTCCGAGCCCATTGCGTTTTCCTTTTCGCCTTCAACTAAATTGCCGATCCCTCGCTTCCACCGGCTCAGGTAAAGCTCTTCATCAGCGACCCGATCACCAGGTTCCAGCCGTCGACCATGACGAACAGCAGAATCTTCAGTGGCAGTCGAAATCACCACCGGCGGCAGCTGCAGCATCCCGATCGAAGTGGTCACCGCCGCCACCACCAGATCAATCACCAGAAAAGGCAGAAACAGCGCCGCGCCAATCTGGAACCCGGTCTTCAGCTCCGAGAGATGTAGGCGGGCACCACCACGCGCATGGGCAAGTCCTCGGCGCGCGCCGGGGCGCGGCGCCTGCGCCAGCTCGAGAAACAGGGCCAGATCTTTTTCCCGCGCGAACTTCAGCATGAAATGGCGCAGCGGCGGCGTGCCCAGCTCCAGCGCGCCATGGCATCCACTTGTCCGCTGGCTGAAAGGCACCACCGCCGCCTGATAAATGGTCTGCGCCCACCGGCTGCATCAGGAAATAAGTCAGCACCAGCGACAGTCCGATCAGGGTCTGATTGCTGGGAGCGGTCTGCGTGCCCAGCGCCTGGCGCAGAAAATGAAAGACCACCAGCAGGCGCGCGAACGGAGTCACGGCCATCAGCAGCGCGGGCAGAAGGGTCAATAGCGTCAACAGCACCACGATGTTCCAAGGCACCGAACCGCTCGTCCCTGACGGCGCCTGCCAATTCATCCCGGAGTGAAGCCCGGAAGGAAAAGACGAGTGCAGATGACGCGGCCGGACTGACGCGGCCCAGGCTGCATCGCATGCGGCATGGCCGAGGCCGGTCAGTACAGCCAGCACGCTGCTCAGCTTGCGCCGCCTCATAATTTGCCTGCTTCCATGGCGTGGGCTTCTCGAACTCCCTCCGTTTCGCTTTCCAAGCGTGCCAGCAACACCAAAGAAGAGGCAGTTCCCCCCAGCAGAAAGCGAATTCCGTCGAACTCGAGGACGGCGACGAAGCGACGCTCGCCCAACGGCAAAGTTTCTGTCAGGCGCAAACGGCGCGGCTGCGCCCGCCCCAGCCGCGCGATGCGCGCCCAGCATGATCGGGCCCGCAGCCACCAGAGGTTGGCCGCAACCATCCCCGCTTCGCCGTTCATACAGTTTGTTCGCATGGCTTCGCTTTTCATCCAGAATCCGTTCATGCCAATTCGGTCAGCCGCACGGCCAGCGTTTCGCCCACCACCTCGAACTCACTCCAGGCGATCACATTGCCGTTGACCCGCAACGGCACGTCCCGTCTCACCGCCCATTGGGAACCGAGTACCGATCCCGCTCCCATTTTCAGCAGATCGGACACCCGAAATCCCGGCAGTTCCAGCTCGACCGTCAATTCACAGGGCAGCGCCATCACCGGCTGCCACCGCTTTTCTTCTTCCGCGTCGCCGGCAGAATCAGGGTTCGCCACGGCGGGCGGCGTGGACTGAGCGGGGCTGGCGGCGGCCGACATTGTGATCTTTTCCTTGTCCGGGTTGAATCTTGTCTTGCTGAATCTGTTTTTCTTCTGCCGATGACCAATGCTCTTCCGGCTCAGCGCTGAATCAGAAGTTCGGTAAAATACACTTCTTCCACTCCCAGCTCCGGTACCTGTTCTTTCAGGGCCTGCAGCAGTGCCGATTTCAGCTTGGACTTGCCTTCAGCGGTCAGCAAATCATCCGCTTTCTGGTTATCGAGAATGCTCAAAATGACGTCGCGCACCTGCGCGACCGGCATTTCTTCTCCATGTCTCAATTCCCGGTTCAGTCCCAAATCCACTCCCACTCGCAGATACGACCCCTGATCGCGGTCTGCGAGGTTCACCACGAAAGGCTCCAGGTGCAGCGTGGATTTAACCGGCCGGGCTTCCGTGCCCCCGTTCTCCGCGCCGCCTGGCTGCGTGCTCCACGACCAGACGCCGAGAGCCGCCAGCACAATGACCAGCAGCGCGGACCCTAACTTCCAGCCATTCTTTTTTCCCTTTCCCTTTCCCTTTCCCTTCCCCTTTTCTTTCTCCGGCGCTATCGCTTCGGCTTGCGTTGTTTCTGCCACGGCAAGGGGAAAAGCAATTCGCGTACCGCAGTGCGAACACCGAAGGGAAGGTGTTGGGAGGAGTTTGCCCATGGGCAAGTTTTTCGCTAACCTCCCGCTGGTCCTCTACATACGAGTCGACATGACGCCATCAGACGGAGTCCTGTCTCTAATTCACTGCACAAATGAACTGAGGCTCTGAGGGGATTTTCATGGGAAACGCGTAATGCGTAGTCGCACCACTGGTCTTGATAGTCGAGGCTTTGCGACAACTGTCGGTGTCTGGGCTTAAGGCCCAATTCATTCTCCGCACGACGAGAGGTATAATGCTGGTGCTCGAATGGTCCGCGGTTGCCCACTGTGCCCAACAAGCAAGCATGCTCGGTAACCAACGCCTTGCCCAGAATCCTTTGCCTTAATTAAGAGGGGACAAAATGGATGCGTCTCCCGATCGCCAATTGGTGACACAGCTTCTCCAGCAGTGGAGCAGCGGCAATAAGCAGGCCCTCGACGAACTGATGCCGGTGGTCTATGACCAACTCCGCAAGCTGGCATCCAATTGCCTGCGCGCCGAACGTCCAGACCACACATTGCGCGCCACAGCACTGGTTCACGAAGCTTATTTGCGCCTGGTCGATTCCGATGTCGCCTGGCAAGACCGCGTGCATTTCTTTGCCGTCTCGGCGCGCATGCTACGCCGCATTCTGGTCGATCACGCCAAGTCGCGCAACCGGGAGAAGCGCGGTGGTGAGTTTGAAAAGATTCCGCTCGATGAAGCCGTCATGGTCGGTCCGCAGAGCGACAAAGGAATCGTCGAATTGGACGATGCCCTGAAACGGCTTGCGACGCAAGATCAACGGAAAAGCGAACTCATTGAGCTGCTCTTTTTTGGTGGATTAACTTATGATGAAGCGGCCGCGGCTTTGAAGATTTCTCCCGCCACCGTCCACCGCGAATTAATCCTGGCCAAAGCCTGGCTATACCGCGAATTAGGGCAAGGCGCGGCCTAGGCGATCGCATGGGAGCTTCCGCTGGAGACGATTGGCAACGCGTAGAAGCCCTCTTTTATGCCGCCCGGGAGCTGGCTCCCTCAGCTCGTCCGGCGTTTCTGGATCGAGCATGCGGCGCTGACGCCGCGTTGAAGCTGGAAGTGCAATCCCTTCTCGATTCCTCCGACAAAACTCTGGGTTTCCTGCAAGCATCGGTGTTGGAGGCCGCCCGCGGTCTCAACGTTTCCAATGAAGACTTTTCCGCAGAGCGGCATGTCGGCGCCTATCGATTGCTGCGTGTTTTGGGGGAAGGCGGGATGGGACGAGTTTATCTGGCCGCTCGCGCCGACGATCTCTACCGCCAGCAGGTCGCCATTAAGCTGATGCATCCGGGGCTGGGCCAGGCGCAGCGCATGATCGCGCGTTTCGCGGCCGAACGGCAGATTCTCGCCAACCTGAATCACCCCAACATCGCGCGCCTGCTCGATGGCGGCGTGGACGACGGGCTGCCGTACTTCGTAATGGAATACGTCGATGGCGCTCCCATTGATAGTTATTGCCGCCGCCAGAACCTGCGCACGGAAGACCGCCTCCGCTTATTCACCACAGTCTGTGCCGCAGTCGAGTACGCGCACAAGAATCTCGTCGTACACCGGGACATCAAGCCGGGAAACATTCTGGTCAGCCATGAAGGAATGCCGAAGCTGCTTGATTTCGGAATCGCGAAATTGCTCGACCCCGAAGCCGGCGAGCCCGCCACGCGCACCACCGAGCGGATGATGACGCCAGAATATGCCAGCCCGGAGCAGGTGCGCGGAGACCGGGTTACCACCTCCACCGATGTTTATGCGCTGGGCGTCTTGCTCTACGAATTGTTGTCCGGAAGCCGTCCCTTTCACTTCGAAACCGCCAGCCCGATTGAGATGGCGCGAGCCATCTGCGAACAGGAACCCACAGCACCAAGCATCACTTCCCAGGCTCATCCGGAATCGGCTCCTCCTGATGCGGCGAAAGAACTCGGTGGGGACCTCGACAACATTGTCCTTATGGCGATGCGTAAAGAGCCTGCTCGTCGGTACGCGTCGGTCAGCCAGTTGGCGGAAGACATCGAGGCCTATCTCGACGGCTACCCGGTACACGCCCGCACGGATACTTGGAAATACCGTTCCGGCAAATTCGTCCGGCGGCACAAAGCGTCAGTTACCGCAGCCATCGTGATTGCCGTAGCTTTGGTCGGCTTCAGCATTGGCATGGGAGTACTGGCGCGCCGCGCGCAACGCGAACGCACCGCGGCGGAGCGCGAAGCCCAATTTCTGAACAGCATCTTCCAATCCACGACGCCCGCGCAAACCAAGGGAAAGCAGATTACTGGCCGCGAACTGCTCGATCAAGGGGCGGCACGTGCAGAAATGGAATTCTCTGGCGAGCCGCAACTGCAAGCCACACTGTTCGACAATATAGGACGCGCCTACATGGGCCTTGGAGTGTACGACAAAGCTGTTCTGCTGCTTCAGCGTGCGTACGACTTAAAACGAAAGACCCAGGGCGATACCCTGGATACCGCCAATACTGAGGATGGCTTAGCCACGGCCAGGCGGCTGAGTTCCGAGTTCAAGCAAGCCGAGCCCCTTTTTCGTGACGCCCTGGCAATTCGCCGGAATAAGCTAGGCCCGACTCATCCCTTGGTGGCGGAAAGTATGTCGAACCTGGGCGAGTGCTTGTATTGGGAAGAGCAGAACCGGGAAGCAGAGTCGCTCTTGCGCAACGCGCTCGATATTCAACGGAGCCGCCAGCCTCAAAGTGATGCGATTGGCGCCACCGAGAATTATCTGGCTCTCGTGCTGGAGCGCAAAGGTCAGTTTTCGACGGCGTCGGAATTGTTGCGCAACGCGCTGGCCATTCAGGCCCGCGCCGAGGGCACCGATAGCCCTGATTACGCCAACAGCCTGCACAACCTGGCCGGCACTCTGATTGACGCCGGCGACCTTTTCGGTGCGGAAGCGATGGACCGTCAGGCTCTGGCTCTGCGCCGCAAGATCAATGGCGAAGGCCATCCTGACCTGGTTTACCCGCTCAATAATCTTGGCTTTGTATTTCTGGAACGCGGCGATTGGGCCGGAGCTACGCCATTTTTACAGGAAGGCCTCAGCATTCAGCGAAAGATGAGCACCAACGATCCGCGGCTGGCCGGAGAACTCAACAACTGGGCGCGAATGTTGCAGGAAAAAGGGGATTACAAACAAGCGCAACAGACCTACGAACAGTCTCTCTCAATGATGCGTGCCACCACCGGCCCGGAAACCTGGAGCGTGGCCAAGATCATGGCCAATTTTGGCCTTCTGTTCCTGGATGAGGGCAACTATGTTGAGGCCGAACAATACGAGCGTCGGGCGTTGGAGATGCGGGAAAAACTGGGCGGCAGCGAAAGTCCCGACCTCGCCGCTTCGCTGGTCAATCTGGCCATCGTTCGCTCAGCTCAGCGCGATCCTGCCAGCGCCGAACCCCTGCTTCGCCGGGCTCTCGATATTCGCCAGAAGGAATTGTCCGCCGGACATCCCGGTATCATTTCGGTGAAAGTACGTTTAGGAGAAGTGCTGATCGATGAGGGCAAGCTGGCCGAGGCCGAAGCGCTTTTGCGCGAAGCGGAGACAGAGATCCACGCCGTGCCATTTCCTTTAGTGCCATGGCAGATTGCCGAAGCTGAAATTGCTTTGGGCGATGCAATGGCCGCAAATGGGCACTCGGAACAGGCCCGCGCATTGCTGCGTGATCCCGAGTCCCGCCTCAAGGGTTATCCGCAAGCCACGCTTCTTCGTCAAATCCTGCAACGCGGGCAAAAGACGCGCGCGTTATCGAAGGCTGCAAACTGACAGTCGCTTGTCCTGCGAATCTCTCAGCCCAGACGAACGAACTGGCGCCGAATCGCCAGCCTTCGACATTTATACTTAGAGTCGAGATGCGCGAATACACGAAGGAGAAATTGGCTCCCTATAAGAAGCTGACATTACCTGCGGGTGCGTTTAAAGCATATTTATTCGACTGTGACGGCACGGTCGCTGATTCGATGCCCCTGCACTACATCGCCTGGAAGAAAGCGCTGGGAGAATGGGGCTGCGAATTTGATGAGGAACTTTTCTACGCCTGGGGCGGGATGCCCATTGTCAAAATCATTTCCACGCTGAACGAAAAACGCGGGCTGAGTATGCCCGTCGAAAGGGTTGCTGTTCGTAAAGAGAGCCTCTATTACGAACTGCTTCCGCGACTCCAGGCTGTGCCTGAAGTGCTGGAGCACATTGAAGCCCAGCACGGCCGCATTCCATTTGCCGTGGTTTCGGGAAGCACAAGAGAATCGGTAACGGCCTCTCTCACTTCGCTGAAGCTCCTCGACAAATTCGACGCCCTGGTCTGCGCAGGAGATTATCAGAAGAGCAAGCCCGATCCCGAAGCCTTTCTGCTGGCTGCGGCAAAACTCGGCGTAGAACCGGACGCCTGTCTGGTTTTCGAGGACACCGAGATGGGCATTCAAGCGGCGACTGCGGGTGGAATGGCGTCGGTTAAAGTTCCTGCGCCGTGGGAACGTATTTCTAAATTGTGAAGTTCCCGATTGCGAAGTAACGCCAATCACCCGATCGCAAATAAGGTCCGTTTCTCTAATCGTTCGGAATAATTTCTCGCAGCCGCTTCGCCGCGCTTTCCGGCGTAATATCCCGCTGTGGTGTGCCCAGCATTTCAAACCCCACCATAAATTTCTTGATGGTCGCCGAACGCAATAGCGGTGGATAGAAGTGGGCGTGGAAATGCCACTCCGCGTGATCGTCGTCGTCCGTAGGCGACTGGTGAAAACCCATAGAATATGGAAATGGAGTATTGAAAACGCGGTCATAAGCCGATGTGATTCTTTTCAGCGCCGCGGCCAGCGAGAGGACATCCTGCGGGGAAAAATCGAGCAAGCTTCCCATATGCCTCCGGCTGCAGAGCAAAACTTCGTACGGCCAGAGAGCCCAGAAGGGAACGATTACATCGAAGCCCTCATTGCGGTAAACCAATCGCTCGCCCTGACGGTTTTCGAGTTCGAGGTAATCACAGAGCAGGCAGTGGTTGTGGGATTTCAAGTATCCCTGCTGTGAGATTAATTCCTTCGCGGGCTGTTCCGGGATCGATGATGTTGACCAGATCTGGCAATGCGGATGGGGATTGCTCGCGCCCATCATCGCGCCTCGATTTTCAAATATTTGCACGTGCTTGATCTGTTTCATGCCGCCCAGTTCGCGAAACTGCTCAACCCAGGTTCGCACCACGGTCTCGATATCTCCGAGCGGCATGGTCGAGAGCGTAAGATCATGACGCGGCGAAAAGCACATGACGCGGCATATCCCCGACTCTCCTTCCGCCACCAGCAGCCCTTTATTCTCCACGTCCAAACGACCGGAGGGAGTCTCAGGCTTCAACGCGGCAAAGTCATTTTCGAAGACGAAAGTAGAAGCGTAGGCAGGATTGCGCGCCCCGCCTGATCGCACATTTCCGGGACACAAGTAGCATTCGGGATCGTATTGCGGGCTGGCGATGCTGGAAGACTTGGCGACTTCTCCCTGCCAGGGTCGAGCCGTACGATGAGGAGAAACCAGAATCCACTCATTGGTCAGTACATTTAGTCGCCGGTGCGGGTCTTCAGTCAGTCGGAATTGCATTTGGTCTTTAATTAGTAATCGCAAAGTTTCAAGGTTTCAAGTTTCATAACGCGAATCTGCTCTGGCAGATTGCGAACCTCGAAAATCCTGAAACCTTTTTCCGCGTAGAATCTCATCTTCTCTCGCTGTCGCGAAGGAGTCCAGCAGATTGCCATGCACGGCAGATCAACAACCCGTAATCCATGGATAAGAACTCTGGCGATTGTTCTTCTGCTGGCCGCAGCGGGAGTGTTTTTGCTGCGCGGGCCGATTCGCTTCGTCCACAGCCAGATGACTTGGAACGATTTCCTATCGCCCTACATTCAAGCCGATGCGTGGGTGCAGGGAGAAAATCCCTACTCTGCCGGCAGCATCGTGAGGTTGTGGCCCTCCGGCGATCCGCGGCCTGAATTCGTGACTCGCGAAGCCGCCAATGGATCGCTGCCCGCCAAGCGCGGAATTCCTTCGCTCTACCCCGTGACCAGCCTCGCCCTGCTCGCGCCATTGACTTTCCTGAAGTGGACTGCCGCGGAAACTTTGTGGATTGCGATTAATACAATTTTCCTCCTGTTGGCGCTTGTCTTCCTCATCGCAATCTCCGGCGCCAGTTGGCGAAGCTTGCGGGTTCAGTTTTTCCTCGCCGCCGCACTCGCGCTGGCGCCGCTTCATACCGGTTTGGCCACCGGAAATCCCGCCGTGCTAGCCATCGCGCTCACCACTGGAGCGGTATGGGCAGATCACAAAGGCAAGGCAATAGTCTCGGGGATTTTGCTCGCTCTGGCCATATGCCTGAAGCCAACTATCGCATTCGCTTTTGTGCTCTACCTTGTGGTGCGGCGCCACTGGAGAGTTGTCGTGGTGGCTTCCTCGCTTACCGCTGTGATTTCGGTTATTGCGGCGGGCTGGCTGCGGCATGAAAAAGTGGCGTGGCTTGCCAGCTATTTCGAAAATAACCGCAAGATTCTTGCTTCTGGTGGTTTGGCGGATTTCACCAGCGCGGACCCACTGCGATTCAACCTGGTGAACACCCAAGTGCTTTTCTACAGTCTCTTCGGCAGCGCCAGTCTCGCGCAGTGGCTGTCGTTCTTTTTGGCTGCGGCATTGCTCGCAGTCTGGTTGAGCCTTTCGCTGCGGCGCCGCTCTTCGTCCAACGAGTCTCAACCTTATGCCGGGATTCTCGAAATCAGCACTCTGTTTGTACTCAGCTTACTTCCTGTCTACCACCGCTTCTACGATGCCGGATTGTTGTTGTGGCCTCTGGCTTGGGCTTTGCTGGTGGCTAAACGCGGGCGACGGCAACTGTGGACGATGCTTGCCATCGTTCCATTCTTCGCGCCGGGTGCGGCGCTCCTCGACCGATGGACGGAGCAAGGCCGTATTCCACAGCGTGTCGCTCACAGCGAATGGTGGAATATGATCGTGATGCCGCACGAAATTTGGAGCCTTATCGTTCTGAGCATACTGCTTCTGCTTTGGATGAGCAGCAGGTCAGGGCCCGCAACACGACAAGAGCATTGCGTGCGCTGATTCGCGCTATTTATCCCTTTACGATCTTTCTTGCCCCCGCATCCCAGACGGCGATGGTTTTATTGAAGTAGGCGTAGTTTGCCAGGTGGCAACCGATGGCGGCGTGATTGCCGAACACTTCGTTTTCGACAACTGGCTTGCGGCTGCGGACAGCGTTGAAGAAGTTGGCCTGGTGATCGACCACGTCGCTGTAGGTTGTGGGCAAAGCATATCTCTCTACTTCTTCGTCCAACTGCGAAGTGAGCGGCGCGGGCTCGGGATGTTCTTCGTGCCACTGCTTGAGATATTGCTCACGCAAAACTTTCGGCCAGCCTTTCGTCGAGTATCCTTCGGGCTGCGGGCGTGTGTCTTGTGGCATATAGGTCAGGGTTGCATCCTGAATGATCATGGTGCCCTTGTTGCCGTAGAAGCCGATAAATTCTCCGCTCTCATTGTTGAGATTGCAGCGCACGTAGACGCGGAAGTTGGGATAGTCGTAGAAAGTCTCGATCATGTCGGGGAAATCGCGGCCGTCTTTGAAGTGATAAAGGCCGCCGGTCGATTGCGCGCGCGTCGCGATCGTATTCGTGCCGGTTACGAAGTGAATTCCGGAAATCAGGTGCACGAAGAGGTCACCGGCAAGCCCTTCGCCGTAGTCGGAGAAGCAGCGCCAGCGGAAGAAGCGCACGGGATCGAAGGGACGCTTGGGAGCATCGCCGAGGAATGCAGTCCAGTCGATGGTTTGCTCGCTGGCGTCAGGTGGAATGGGATAAACCCAGGCGCCGCTGGGTGTGTTGCGATCCCAATGGGCCTCGATGGTGGTGACTTCGCCGAGTTTGCCGGAGTCCCATATCTCTTTGGCTCGAGCATAGAGGATCGAGCTGACTCTCTGGCTGCCAACCTGCATCATGCGATTGTTTTTGTGCGCAGCCTCGGCCATGGCAAAACCATCTTCGACAGTGTGAGACATCGGCTTCTCGCAGTAGACGTCTTTGCCAGCGGCGCAGGCGGCTTCAACTAACATGCGATGGTTGTGGTCGGGAACGGCGATGATGACCGCGTCGATATCCTTGCGGTCGAGAATGGTCCGATAGTCGCGAGTGACGGGAACGCCGGGATTATCCACGGCTTCACGTCCGGCGGTGTGGCGGCTATCGTAGAGATCGCAAATGCCGACGCACTCTACGCCGGGAACGGAGAGCGTGGCTTGCAGGAGTTCGCATCCGCGGACCCCGGTGCCGATGGAAGCAAAGCGAATCGTATCGCTGGGCGCGACCGCGGCGGCAGAGAGTAGGTTCGGCTGGAGCAACGTAGCTTTTGCAGCCGCGTTTTTTGCCGCAGCATTTACCGCGACTCCGGTGGCCAGCGCGCTGCCGCCCAGGTGAATGAATTGACGGCGCGTAACGGAATTATTACTCATACCCTGCACCTCTTAGAAATTCGATTTTGCTGACGCATTGAGCGGCGGCGAATTAGGTCTCGGCTGAGGATTATTACACAAGCGGAAACATATTTGGACATCGCATAAAAGAACTCCTTGCTGAAATCTCAAATCTGTGAGCCCTAGCGATAGGCTTGCGCGGGCAACCCGGTGATGCGGATTCCGGCGTGGCCTTTGAGGCGGATGTTGAGGCCGACGAGCAATGCAGTTATCTGCTCAACGATCCGGGAGTTTTCCAGTTTGCCGCCATCAATCGGGCGCACGCCGGGAATTTTGGCAGCGAGTGCGCGAGTCAGTTGGGCTGCGTCAGGATCGTCGCTACAGACGATGACGTCGCAGTCGAGAGGATCGTCGCCGGCGAGTAAGTCGGCAGAGACATTGTGAAAAGCGGAGACAACGCTCACGCCTTTGGGAACGAGTTCCGCGGCTTGCTGCGCGGCCGAGCCTTGCCATACTCCGAGCGTGCGCGAAGCACGTCCGCCGACGCCAGTCGCGAGTGGGACGGTTGCGTCAATGAGGATGCTGCCTTCGGTTATCGCGGGCTTGAGTTGCTTGAGCAGCGTGGCCTGGCCCTCGAAAGGAACCGTGAGCATTAACAGGTCGGCGGCGGCGCACGCTGCGGAATTTTCCATGCCGCTAATGCCGGAATCAATTCCAGCTTTCTCTTTTATCTTCGAGGCCGCATCTTGCGCGCGTCTCGTCTCACGCGAGCCAACGATGATACTCTCTCCGGCTCGAGCCCAGCGCAGAGCCAGTCCCATCCCAGCGGGACCCGTGCCGCCCAAGATCGCGATGGTTCGCTGCGGCACCTGAATCGAAGGAGCGTCGCTCATGCGAATTCCGGCTCGAGCCTTTGTTCTGCGGTGAATTCCGGCAGCGGCAGCTTGATATTAATCCGCGTGTAGGTCGTATTGCGCTCTGCAGGAATGCGTCCGATTTCTAAAATCAGCGCCTGAAAATCTTCGCGACTGGTGTACTGCCCCGCAGTGGCTCCCGCTTCGCGAGAGATGTTTTCTTCCATCAGAGTGCCGCCGTAATCGTTGGCGCCCGCGTGCAGGCAAAGTTGCGAAAGCCGGCGATTCAGCTTCACCCACGAAACCTGGATGTTGTTAATCGACCCGGCCAGCAGCACGCGTGCCAGCGCGTGAACCTTCAGATGCTCGGCCAGACTTGGGCCGCTGCGCGCGAGTCCCTGATGAAAGAGCAGCGTGTTCTGGTGTACGAAGCCGAGGGGAACGAATTCGGTGAAGCCTCCGGTTTCGGATTGAATTTCGCGAAGAAGCCGCATCTGGTTCACCCAGTGCGTAGGAGTTTCCATGTGTCCGTACATCATGGTGGAAGTGGTACGGATGCCGCAGCGGTGGGCCGTCGTGATCACATCGATCCACTGCGCGGTTGTGAGTTTATTAGCCGAGAGAACCTGGCGCACTTCGTCGTCGAGAATTTCTGCCGCCGTGCCGGGCAGCGTGTCGAGGCCATTGTCCCGCAACATGCGCAAGTAATCGCCGAGGGGCATCCCGGTCAGCTCGACCCCATAGACAATTTCCATCGGAGAAAAGGCGTGAATGTGCATGCGTGGCGTGGCTTTTTTTACCGCTCGCAAGATGTCACGGTAATAGAAAGGAGGCAATCCGTGCGGCAGGCCACCTTGAATACAAACTTCGCGAGCGCCGAGTTGCCAGGCTTCGACAGCCTTTTCTGCGACTTGTTCGGGAGTGAAGAAGTACGTATCGGACTCGCGCGGGCCGCGGCTGAAAGCGCAGAACTTGCATCCCACGAAACAGATGTTGGTGAAGTTGATATTGCGGTTGACTACGTAGGTGACAAGGTTTCCGGCCAGTTCAGCCCGCAAAAGATTGGCCGCGGCCAGGAGTCCGAGAAGATCGTCTCCGCTACATTCGGCCAGAGCCAGGCATTCTTCCAGCGACAAATCCGCTCCATCCTGCGTTTCAAGAATCCGATCGAGGGGTTGGCGCACAGCCAATGACACGCGTGGCGCGACATCGGACCACTCGAGGGAGGGGAAGTCTTCCAATTCGGAAAACCAAAGTTCGCGAGGCACGGGTTCCTCCGCAGACGTTGCCGACAACGTGACTCCAGTGTAGCGGAAGTTTTCGCACTAAGTTTAACGGAATAAATCGGTGGCGGCAGGGCGAAGCAAATCGCGAGTCCGCCCGCGACCGAGTTCGTAACGAAAACCGCGGATGATGCAGGCCGGCGTGCGGTTGAGCTTGCCGCAAACTAATCCTGCCGCCGCGGCGAGTTCATCGGCCACGGCTTCGAGACTGGCATGCAGCTTGTAGCCATGAGGATCTTTTTTTCCGCGGTCATCGCGCAGCGGTTTCATACCTGCAATGCCGATGCACACATCGACCAGGCCTTCGCGCCAGGGACGGCCAAAGCTATCGGTAATGATGACCGCAATGGAAATTCCGCTACTTCTCTTTATCTCATTCCGAATTTTGTTCGCGGAACGATCCGGATCTTCGGGCAAAAGAACAGCATGGCTCCCACCGTCGACGTTCGATACATCGACGCCACTGTTTGCGCAAAGAAAACCGTGGCGCGTCTCCGTAATAAGCACGCCGTTTCTCCGGCGGATCACGGAGCGGCTCTCTCTCAAAGCGAGTTCGATAACTCGCGGATCAAGTTTGTACCGCTTCGCCCAGGCAATCGATTCTGCGGATGGTTGGACCGTTTGCAGTTCGATAACACGGCGTTCGGCTTTGGAAACTATTTTGTGTTTCAGGATCAGGATGTCGCCGGGTTGAAATGAAAGCGGGAGTGTGCGCAAAGCCTCAAGCAGTAAATCGGCGAGCGAATCGCCGGCGATGACTTCGCGCGCCAAAGGTATGGGAATGATGTGAAGTTCGGCGACAGCCCCTCGGGGTTTCCGTTCGGGCCGTTTCGCCGCCTGTTTCTGTTTCGCTCCTCGAACGCTCATAACCCATTCGATCCAGTCGCGAGATGTGAACCGTCAAGATTCCACTTCCGCGCCAGTCTTTGCGCGCGTGTGTCGCCAGGCACAGAGAGTAGCCGCTGAAGGTCCGCAGGGTTATCCACATCGGCCGCTATGCCGGGAGATTGCAATACGACGCATGGTTTGCCCGCGGCCTGGGCAGCGGCAAGATGCGGTCTGAAACTATCATTGCCGAAGCGCAGCGGAAACAGGCCAACAGGGCGGCGCAATGCGGCATTCGTGCCACGTCCGTCGGCAGCGGGAACCAGCACGCTGCCTGCGGCGGGAGCCTGGCGCAAAATTTCTTCGAACTCCCACGCTGCAATAAGAGGAATGTCGGCTGGGATGACTAGAGAATATTCGACGCCACGCTCTTCACATAAATGAGTGGCCATTTCTATGGCCCCGGTTTCTCCGGGATTCTCGGGGTCCGGGATGATTTCAAATCTGTATGCCCGAGCCAACTCCATCGCAAATGGATCGCTGGTAACAAGCGCGACCGGCGGACATTCCCTCCACAGGTGGAGCGCCGAGAGAACATCGTGAAGCATGGCTTGGGCCAATTCCGTGCGTGCCGGCTGATCCAGAACCGATGCCAGGCGCTGCTTGGCGGAGGACGAATTCTTCACGGGAATCAGGATCACAGGCCGTTACCCGCCCGTTCGTATTCGCATTGGAAGCGCTGCACTCGAGTTCGAAGTGGCGATCTCATTGACCCCATTTGCCGAAGTCGACACATCCACAGCAACCTGCGCCAGGGTCGCGCGCGCAAGAATCGCTTTGTCGTCCGCGGTGCGCATAATGGTCCGAACGCAGTGAACACGCAGGCCGTTTTTGCGCAGTGGTTCAACGCCGCCAGCGTCGATGTTGTCACAGATTAAAACGTCGAGAAAATCTTCGTAAGCCTTAGCGACACCGGCCACGCTGCACGGCAATCCCTGCGCGGCCATGAGAATTCCCGCGGGACCAGCCACGGCCGCGCCACCGACAATGGGACTCACGGCGGCAATTTTGCCGCGGGCCTGGCCGAGGGCGGCACGAATGCCGGGCACGGCAAGAATCGGTCCGATGCTAGTAATGGGATTGCTGGGGGCTATCAAGACAGCGTCTGCAGACACGATGGCTTCGACAACTCCGGGAGCGGGTTCGGCGTCGCTGGCACCCGCGAAGCGCACCGAATGCACTGGATCCTGATACCAGCGCTGCACAAAATATTCTTCGAAACTCAATTCGCCGGCGGGAGTGTTGACGCGGGTTTCCACGCGCGAATCGCTCATGGGCAAAATGCGGGATTTGACTCCAAGTTTTTCGCCGATGATCGCAGTCGCTTGCGAAAGCGTTTTACCTTCGGTCAGCAGGCGAGAGCGAAGCAAATGCGTGGCCAGGTCGCGGTCCCCGGTGTGGAACCAGATGGGCTCGCCCAGTTGCCCCATGGCCTGCAGGCAGTGGAAAGTTTCCCCCTGCACGCCCCAGCCACGCTCAGGACTTAGCAAGCCGGAGAGAATGTAAGTGATGGAATCGATATCCGGAGAGACGTAAAGGCCCCACCAGAGCATGTCATCGCCGGTGTTGACCACCAGCGTGATTTCTTCCGCGGGCATGACCTGGCGCAGACCGTCAACGAACTTCGCACCACCTGTGCCGCCGGTGAGGACGCAAATCATGCGGCCCTCCGCGCCAAGCCGTGGGAATCGGAGCCACACTGCAGGCGCTGAGATAACAAGCCGGGTTTAGCCGAAAGCGCAGGAACAAATTCCGGATAAACCGGAAGGCGCTGCCGCAACTCGAATCCTTTGGCTTCGGTACGCTGGCGGAGTTGCTCCAAGTGCGGCCATGGCTTCTCGGGATTGATGTAGTCGGGAGTCAGTGGCGAAATTCCTCCCCAATCGTTGATGCCAGCATCGAGTAAATCTTCATAATAAGGTATAGAAAGATTCGGAGGCGCTTGAATATTGACGTTGGGGAGTAACAAGCGAGCTACCGCCACGGTACGCAACATTTCGCCGCGTGTAGGCTCGGGCCGGTGCGCCATGGGGATTGCCGGCTTGGTACGGAAGTTTTGTACGATCACTTCCTGAATGTGACCGTAGCGTTCGTGCAGGTCGCGAATGGCGAGCAGGGTGTCGACGCGATCTTCGAGCGATTCGCCGATGCCGATGAGAAGGCCGGTGGTGAAGGGGACGTTTTGTTTGCCTGCTTCTTCGATGGTGCGTATGCGCTTGGCGGGGAGTTTGTCGGGAGCGTTGTCGTGCGCGCCGCCGGGAGCCAGCAACGATTCGTTTGTAGTTTCGAGCATCAGGCCCATGCTGGGGGAGACCGCTGCCAGACGGGCGATCCATTCGGTGCTCAGCAGGCCGGGGTTGGGATGCGGAAGCAAAGTTGTCTCGCGCAAAACCAGTTCGCACATGGCTTCGAGATAATGCAGCGTAGATTTGTAGCCGAGGTGACGGAGAATCGCGCGCATCTCGGGGAAAAGCAATTCTGGTTTATCGCCGAGAGAGAATAGGGCTTCGGTGCAGCCGAGTTTTTCTCCGGCGCGGGCGACTTCCAGAACTTCATCGGGGCTCATGGTATGAGCGCCGTCTTCGCCCGGATCGCGGCGGAAGGTGCAGTATCCGCAATAGTTGCGGCAGAGGTTGGTGAGGGGCAGAAAAACCTTGCGCGAATAGGTGATGATGCCGGGCTTGAATTTTTCTTTGGCGACGCGGGCGGCGGCGAGGAGTTCGGGTAGGTCGGCGTCGCGGCAGCGGATGAGGCGCAAGGCTTCGGCGCGGGAGATCGGGACTTCGGGACGGATGGCGGCAAAACTCATCTGTGCGTGGCCAAACGTCGTTATTTCTCCAACACGCATGACTTTGTCTTCCGGTCGTAAGCGCTCGCGAGGCACTTGAGGAGATGATACAGGACGGGACGGGTGCGGATTCGTTCGACTCTTGAGGCTCAAGAACCGTCGAGCTTCGCTCGATCGGACAGCCAAGCGCGGATGTCCCCAAACGAGCTAATCCGAAACGCGCATGCTAATGTAAGCAGTCGAAGATGAGCATCGACGATACCGATTTTCGCAAAGCCATGGGCTGTTTCGCCACGGGGGTGACAATTATCACTCTTGACCTGGAAGGCGAAGTTCATGGGATGACGGCGAATGCGTTCGCCTCGGTGTCGCTGGACCCGCCGCTGGTGCTGGTTTGCGTGGATCATCGGGCAGCGACGCATGCGCATCTGCACGCCAAGAAACGTTTCGGCATTAATGTTTTGTGCGAAGACCAACGCGCGATTTCCGAATACTACGCGCGCCCTGATCGTACTTACGAACATGCCGAGCAAGAAACTGGGGCGCAATTCGATCGCACCCGGCATGGGACCCCAATGTTGCGGGGCGCGCTGGCGTATTTGGAATGCATCCTGCACTCGGCGCAGGATGCGGGGGATCATACGATTTTTATTGCCGAGGTGGAGGATGCGGTGGTGCGCGCGGGCGAGCCCCTGATTTTTTTTCGAGGGAAGTACTGGAAGGTGGGAGAGGACATTGGAGAATGAGGTGTCACTTTTGGCGTGCGGCAACATCTAACAATTAAGCTCTTGAAGGAGTCGTGGATATATGGGGCCAAAACTCATGAAAGACAATACCGAACTCAAACAGAAGCTTACACCGGAGCAGTATCACGTGACACAAGAGGCGGGTACGGAGCCGGCGTTTACCGGGAAATATTGGAAGACGAAGGATGCGGGGATGTATCACTGCGTGGTTTGTGGGGAGCCGTTGTTCGATTCGACGACCAAGTACGATTCGGGGTCGGGATGGCCGAGTTTTTATCAGCCGGCGGACCAGAGCAAAGTTGCGGAACATACGGATTCGACTTATGGCATGAAGCGGACCGAGGTGCGGTGTGCCAAGTGCGACGCGCATCTGGGGCACGTGTTTGAGGATGGTCCGAAGCCGACGGGGCTGCGCTATTGCATGAATTCGGCGGCGCTGGATTTGAAAGCGGCGGATGCGGAGAAGAAATAATCGAGAATGAAACGCCGAATGGAAATGAATCAGGGCACGCTCACGCGTGCCCTTTCATTTTAGTCGGGTTGGAAAATTCGCTAAGCGCCCACGGGTGCGGCGAGAGCGTGCTCGGGTTCCGGCTGCGAAGTTTTTTGTTCGTTTGCTTTTGCCTGCTGATTCTTTTTCTGGTCACCGCTACGGACTTCGATGCCGCCCTTGAGCAGGGCGCCGTCTTCCACGCTGATACGCATCGTCGAAACGTCTCCGGTGACCGAGCCTTCGCCGCGGATATCAACACGGTCGCTGCACTCGATGTTGCCTTTCACTGTGCCCATGACCACGACGTCGCGGGCGGCGATGCTGGCATCGACTTTGCCATTGCGTCCAATGGTGATGCGACTGCCGGGCATGGTGATCTTGCCTTCCACGCGACCGTCGATATAAAGAGCTTCGGAACCCGTGATCTCGCCCTTGATGTGTAATGAGCTGCCGATCGTGGCCTGCTCCATGGGGGCGCTCGTCGTCTTGACGGGATTGTAAGAGTTGGGGTTGGAGGCGGGTGAAGTGGACCTCACGCCAGACGAATTATCCAAATATTGCGACATGCGACCGCTCCTTAGGGGTTCCCGCGGCGGCGCTCCCTGGTTCGCGTCGCTGCTTGCGGTTAGTGTTTGGCCTGCGCCAGTTTCTGGCCCGGCGGCCAACTTGACTATCGCACAGCGGAAAGTAATCGGAGAGATTACGGAAGATTGTGTACGTTCCGGAAGTAACGTTACTAGCTTGGCTTTAAACCCTTTCAACGCAGAGTTCGCCGAGATCGCAGAGAAGGACGGGTCTTCCATCAATCGGGGGGTTGCAGCGTCTCGGCTAGTTCTTCCCATTCTCTTAGCAAGGCTGCGTGGCTTGCTTTGTGCTGGTCGAGCTCGCCCGACTGGCGAAGGTTTTCTTTGGCGCTGACATAATTCTGCAGGGCGCTTTCGCATTCGGCAATGGCGGTTTCCACGCGGCTTATTTCCTCTTCCAGATCGTGAACGCGGTCTTCCAGTTGCTTGCGCTTGATGGGATTGAGGCGCTTTTTTGAAACCTCGGTCGAACCGCCGCCACCGTTGTTTCCATCTGTTTGGTGTGACGCATTCTGGTTCCCACTTCTCGCAACGGACGCGAGAAGTGGGGCACCCACATTCGATTTTGATGCCGCCGATCCGGGGACATCTTTTAATGTGGGTTCGGATGCGGGTCCGCCTTGCTTGCGCCACAGATAATCTTCGTAATTGCCGGGATAGATTTCGACTTTGCCGTCGCCGATTTCGAAGACGCGAGTCGCGAGCTTATCGATGAAGTAGCGGTCGTGGGAGACGAAGACGACTGTGCCGGTATATTTCATCAGCGCGTCCAGCAGAACATCTTTTGCGCGCAGGTCGAGGTGGTTGGTGGGTTCGTCGAGCAGGAGAAAGTTCGCGGGATGCAGAAGCAGGCGCAGCAACGCGTAGCGGCCGCGCTCGCCGCCGGAGAGCACGCCGATTCTCTTGAAGACGTCATCTTCCGAGAAAAGGAAACAACCGAGCAGGCTTCTTAGTTCGGTTTGCGTCGAACCGGGCGAGGCTTCGCTGAGATCGTCGAGGATGCGGGCGTCGGGATTGAGTTCTTTATATTGATCCTGGGCGAAGTAATCAGGATCGACGTTGTGGCCGAGGCGAAATTGGCCGCTGGTGAGGGGCTGTGTGCCAGCGAGAAGTTTGATCAGCGTTGATTTGCCCGCGCCGTTGACGCCGACCAGGGCGATGCGGTCGCCGCGCTCGATCAGGAAATTGACATTGCGGAAGACTTCTTTTTGCGCGCCATTTTTTCCGGGATAGACTTTGGCGACGTCTTCAAACTCGACGACGATGCGTCCGCTGACTTTGGGTTGTGGGAAAGAAAAGTGGATGGTCTTTTCTTCGGGCGGGACTTCGATGCGTTCGATTTTTTCCAGCTCTTTAATGCGGCTTTGCACCTGCTTGGCTTTGGTGGCCTGGTAACGGAAGCGATTGATGAAGACTTCGAGTTGCTCAATGCGGTCGCGCTGATTGCGGTAATCGGCCTGCAACTGCTCGTTGCGGCGGGTTTTCTGTGCCAGGAATTTGTCGTAATTGCCGGTGTAAAACCACATACGCTTGTTCCACAGCTCGGCGATCTTGTTGACCGTGACGTCGAGAAAATACCGGTCGTGCGAAATGAGAATGAAAGCGTGGGGATAGTCGTGCAGATATTCTTCCAGCCAGTTGCGGGCTTCGAGGTCGAGATGGTTGGTGGGCTCATCGAGCAGAAGCAAGTTTGGTTTTTGCAGCAACAGCTTGGCCAGCGCGAGGCGCATTTGCCAGCCCCCGGAAAATTCTTCAGTCTGGCGCGGCCAGTCTTCTTTTTGAAAACCCAGGCCCATCAAGACTCTTCCAACTTCCGCCTCAATTGAGTAGCCGTTGCGGGTGCGGAACTCGTGTTCGACTCTGTGGTAGCGGTCGGCGACGGCAGCGTATTCTGGGCTGGTGTGGTCGAGTTCGGCCATTTTGTGCATGAGCGTTTCGAGTTCGCGCTCCATGTCGCGAAGATCGTCGAAGACCGACATGCATTCGGCGAAGACGCTACGGCCAGCGAGCGTGAGGCCGTCTTGTGGGAGATATCCCGCGGAGGATCCTTTGGCGATGGTGAGGGAGCCGTAATCGAGCGTGTCGAGGCCGGCGAGAATTTTCATCAGCGTGGATTTGCCGGTGCCGTTGGCCCCGACCAGGCCCACGCGATCGCGCGAGTTGATGAGCCAGTCGGCGTTCTCGAAAAGCAGTTTGTGGCCGAAGCGTTTTCCGGCGGCGGAGAGCTGAATCATGAGATGAGATTATCGTCTCATAATAAGGAGCGGCCAGTTGCCTGTGGCCATCTCTGTTCTCAGTTTCAGGAGTGCGCGGCGGGACGGGCAGAGCGAGATGAATGTTGCGATCCCCACAGCGCGGCGTGGAAGTCGATGCGCTCTAAAGCGCGGTCAATTACGGCGTGGAGCTCATGGGCGTATTTAATTTCGCGGCCTTTGGCCAAGCGCCGCTTGGCTTCTTCGGCAGAGTGCCAGGTGGGATTGCGCATGGATTCATCGGGACGGCGAGTCTGGTGGACTTCCATGAGGAAGGCTTTGACTACGAATTCCTGCACGCCGTTGGGCTGCCAGAAAACCCCTTTGGAATGAAGATAAAGATGAAAGTGGCGCGGCTCGATGGTGCCGAGGGCTCCGGCTTCTTCGGAGGCTTCGCGTTCGGCGGCCTGACTGTGGGAAAGATGCGCATCAGGCGACCCCTTTGGAAAAGTCCACTTGTTGCCGCCGTTCGTATTGACCAGCAGGAATTCGACGGCATCTCCGCGGCGGCGATAGCAGATGGCGGCGACCTGTAGCGGCAAAGATTTCGAGACGCGCGAGGCCATCGAATGTACTCCTGTATTTATCGTATGTCTTGCATGTTGCAGCAATATGAATATGCCACAAAAAATGTGCAGCCGGGGTGGTTACGAAAGGGTGACATTTATTGGCGACGAACTAAAGTCGAGTCGCGCCTGAAGCAAGCATGGGTTGGGTTAGATGAGTGCCCGCCGTTGGTTCCGCTGACGCGGGAGATTTGTTGGCTCATGCCTTCTACTTCAATCCAGTGACCACGAATGCTTCCGACAAAATCCGCTGATAGACGTAAGCGTAGGCCTTGCCATCGCTGGATAAATGAGGAGCGCCCACGCTTGCGATTCCGGTGCCGGATTCAGCACCGAAGGTTTTCCAGGGCTCGATTTTTCCGCTGACGACGTTCACCTGATCGACCTTCACCGTGGGCGCCTGCGCGCGGCTGGAAGCTACGTAGATCGAGCTTCCATCGGGCGACCAATCGGTTATGTAGTAGTTCGAATCAAGGTTCGGAATGGGACGAAATCCACTGCCATCCAGCGGCCACACTCCCCATTTTCCGTCGGGTCCATGCACGACCGTATTCTTGCCATCAGGGGAAATATGCACACCCGCGAAGCCTTCGGGAGTGATGGCCTTTGAATCGCCGGTGCTCGTATCGATCAGATAATCGCGGGCACCGTGCCCGGCTTCAATTCCGACAGCCAGCAGATGTTTGCCATCCGGCAGAAAACGAGCGCTCCCATAGCTGACCGAGTCGTGGGTAAGAGGCCGGGACTCGCCGGCCCCGGTCGGTACCAGAACAAATTGTCCGCCCTTAGCTGGTTCGGTGATCGCCCATTTGTTATCGGGCGAAATGGCTACCGAGAGGCCTTCGCCGATACGCACTGGTGGCGACCCATCCGTATCTCGCAGAAAAACCGTGTAGTTCGGACCGCCGCCGTCGCCTTCTTCTTCGAAAAGAATCTTGTGGCCGTCGCGGCTGAAGTCGCGCATGATCGACCAGCCGAACCAGCCCAGTTCGCGTTCTTCCCTAGCGCCCGGCGCCATGCCACGAATACCAATCCGGATTTGGTGGGTGACCATCAATGCGGTCCCCTTTTGCAGGTCTTCCAACCACATGCCTCCGGGAACGTTGGTAATGGTCCGAACCTTGCCGGAGAGCGTGACCGCGTGCGGGTTTGCTGCGGTGCCGGTATTGGTGGAGGTAAACCAGATTTCATCTCCCGCCGGGGACCACACAATGCCTTGTAACGAGACCCAGCCGGAAGAAAGCTTTTTCTCTTTCCCGGTTCCATCGGCTGCAATCACCGCAACCGAACCCCGATCGTCGCCTCCGGGCACTTCATGATCGGCGAACGCTATCAACTTTCCGTCTGGAGAAATCTTAGGATGGCTGATCCAGTTGATGCTCTCGAACAGCGGCTTGCCGATGGGGTATTCCAGGCGCCAGTGGTTAGTTTCGGGAACATAGTGAACTATCGCCATGTTCTCCCCGTCAGCAGCCCAATCCCCGTCCTGCACATTATCCAGCACCTCGCGGGGCGTGCCTCCGCTTAGCGGAACCCGGGCCAGGGTTCCGACACGCGCATAGCCGCCGTAGCGGATGGTGTTGAGCCGGACAGCCAGCTCCCCATTCTTGGAGATGGAGAGCAGTTCGGCGTCTTTGAATCCCAGTTCGCGAGCCCCCGGATCATCCATGCGAGCTAAATATAGCTGGTTTTCTGCGCCGTCCCAGGACGCGCTATAAACGACGCTGCCATCGGGCGTGAATCGTGCATTACCAATGTGGCCTGTGCGGAAAGTGATTTGCTTATATTCGGCCAAGGGCGCGCGGCTCCCGCTTCGTCCCAGCCACAAACCAATTCCTAACATCACTAGCGCAACCGCGAGCCCAGCGGCGAGTGCGGCCAGCGATCTCCCCCGTGGCGTCGCACTGGGAGCCGCTGCCATTGTTCTTCCAGTGGTGCTGGAGATTCCCGAAAGATGTTCGAGATCGAAGGCGATATCGCTGGCCGAGTGGAATCGCGCTTCCGGATTTTTCTCCAGGCAGTGCTGCACAATGCGCTCCAGCGCGGGAGAAACATTGCGATTACTCTCGTTCAGGTCCGGAGCGTCTTCTTTCAGAATCGCGCTCATGGTGTCGGCGGCGGTTTCGCGGTGAAAGGCGCGTTTGCCGGACAGCATCTCGTAGAGAACGGCGCCAAAGCTGAAGATGTCGGAACGCGCGTCCACGCCAACGCCGCGCACCTGCTCGGGCGACATATAGCCAGCGGTTCCCATGGCCACGCCTGCCTCCGTGGCGTGCGTCATTGTTGGCAGGGAGGTGTGAGCGCCGGGATCGGTTTGGGTCAGTTTGGCTAAGCCGAAATCCAGAATCTTAACCCGGCCATCTTTGGTAACAAATAAATTCTCGGGCTTGAGGTCGCGATGAATAATTCCTTTTTCATGGGCGGCGGCGAGACCGTGCGCAATTTGCAGCGCATAATCCAAAGCCTTGCGCGTCGCGATCGATCCGCCGCGCAGGCGGTCGCGCAAAGTTTCGCCCTCCAGCAGTTCCGACACGACGTACGGCGAGCCTTCGTAGGTGCCGATATCGAATACCGCCAAAATGTTGGGATGGTTCAGGGCGGCGGTGGCCAGGGCTTCCTGCTCAAAGCGGCGCAGACGATCAGCGTCCAGTGAAAGAGCCTGCGGCAAAACTTTGATTGCCACTTCACGTTTAAGACGGGAGTCGCGGGCCCGATAAACTTCGCCCATTCCCCCCGCACCAATAAGAGAGAGGACTACGTACGGCCCAAGTTTAGTTCCGGAAGCCAGATTCATGCGTGGGCAAGATTACCACTTTTTGGGAAGCAAATCGCACTTGACGGCGAGGCAACCCGCCATGGAGTTCTCCAGCACTAATCTCACGGGTGTAGTGGATTATGCGGTATAGTAGCGGGATTATAATCGGCCCTCGGTTAGTTCGTTCCGCGTGCGGGGGACAAACTTTGTGTACAAGCTAGTGCGGACAGCGCGGCTCTACGAGCAAATCGTCCAACAGATTGAAGAATCGGTTTTGAAGGGTGCGCTCAAGCCTGGCGATCAACTGCCCGGAGAACGCGAGTTGGCGCAACGATTTGGCGTAAGCCGCACGGCCGTGCGCGAAGCGGTGAAAGCGTTGCGCGAGAAGGGTCTGGTAGAAGCGTATTCGGGACGCGGCACTTTCATTACGGATGGTACGTCGCAGGCTGTGCGGCAGTCGCTCGACTTGATGGCCAAAATCGGCCAGCCGGAGGGTTCGATCCATCTGGCGGAGGTGCGCGCGATTTTGGAACCGGAGATTGCGGCTTTGGCGGCGGTGCGCGCACAGGAACCGGATCTTGTAACGATGCGCGAGGCAGTCGCTGTCATGGACCGGGCGAGGCGGGATCCCGATGCTTACATTGAAGCCGACCTCGACTTTCATCTGGCTCTGGCCGAGGGCGCCTCCAACCCGTTAATCCTTTCATTGATCGACTCTATCGTCGTGCTGTTGCGGGAGCAGCGGATCAAGATCTTCAACGTTCGCGGTGGTCCCGATCGTGGACAAGTTCATCACAAAAACATTCTCGATGCAGTGGAACGCCGCGATCCCAGCGCCGCACGGGCTGCGATGACGGCCCATCTACAGCAAGTGCTGGAAGATAGCCGCCATTCCACGGGCAAGCGAAAGCAAGTGCGACGAGCGGATGAGACGCGCCTCAATTTCCGGCGATAGGATGCAAAGTGAGGGGATGATGGCGGGTGATGGCCGTTACCCACAACCCGCGAAGCTGAAGTTCCACCTAGTGCGCGTTCGCGACACGATCGAAGCCGACGCGAAAATCGAGAAGGTTGAAACTCCAGACTGAGGCCTAAATGCCCGTTTTCATTGCCATGCTGCGCGGCGTCAACGTTGGCCCGCACAACCGGATGAAGATGGACGCTCTGCGCGATCTGTGCGGCTCGCTCGAGTTGCGAGACGTACAGACTTATGTGCAAAGCGGCAATATTGTGTTCCGCACGAACGTGCGAAATCCAGCAGCTTTAGCGAAAAAGATTCAGAGCGCGATCGAAAAGGAATTCAGCTTTAACCCCGAAGTGATTCTTCGCACAACAGCTGAAATGCGCGGCGCGATTGCCAGAAACCCGTTCGCGGGTGTGAAAAACATAGAACCGGGCAAACTGCTGATCGATTTCCTGGCCTGCGATCCCGATCCCGAAGCTCGCAAGATCGTGATGGCTGTCAAAACCGATCCTGAGATGCTCTATGTTGGAGGCCGTGAGCTATACATCTACTTCCCCAACGGTGTCGGGCAGTCGAAACTTACGTGGTCCTCGCTGGAAAAAATCTTAAAAACCCCAGGAACCACGCGTAATTGGAACAGCGTTACGAAACTGCTGGCAATGGCCGAAGAGTTGGAGAGGTCGTAGATGGTCAGTCCGACTATCTCGCATGTGCCGCCAGAAGCGGCGACCACGAAGCGTATGCGACTGGAATCGGTCGATATAGTTCGCGGCGTGGTTATGATCCTGATGGCCCTCGACCACGTGCGAGATTTTCTGGGCAAGCCGGGACTAAATCCCACCAATCCCGCGACCACCACCATTCCTTTATTTTTCACACGCTGGATCACTCATTTTTGCGCTCCCACTTTTTTTCTTCTTACCGGAACCGGGGCCTATCTGGCGTTGCGCAAGAAATCGAAAACTGAGCTTTCACGTTTTCTATTCACCCGTGGGCTGTGGCTGATATTTCTGGAGGTGGTCGTAATTCGATGTTTCGGCTGGCAATTTAACTTCGATTATCACTTGCTCATGCTGGATGTTTTATGGGCGCTGGGCTGGGCGATGATCACGCTCTCAACACTGGTATACCTACCGGTGTCGCTGGTGGCGGCATTTGCCGTGGTCATGATCGCGACCCACAATCTGCTCGATTCCATTCAGTCCTCGAACCCGATCTGGTCGATCCTTCATTCGCCAAATTTTATTTGGCACAGTCCGCAGCACGCAGTTTTTGTCGCGTATCCACTTATCCCCTGGATTGGTGTCACCGCGGGGGGCTACGCACTTGGTCAAGTGTATGGCTGGGCGCCGCCGCGGCGAAAAAGATTTCTTCTGCGTTTAGGCGGTGCCGCGACCCTTACCTTCATCGCGCTTCGCACTATCAATATCTACGGCGATCCGTTGCGCTGGAGCTCTCAGAAATCGGCAGCATTCACGGCGCTTTCGTTCTTGAATACTACGAAATATCCGCCGTCGTTACTCTATCTTCTGATGACCCTCGGGCCGGCCATGATTTTTCTTGGCGCAATCGACGGCTGGACGCCACAAATTTTGCGCCCTGCGCTCGTTTTCGGCCGCGTGCCAATGTTCTACTATCTCCTGCACGTGCCGCTCATCCATTTGCTCGCGCTCGCCGTTTGTTATGCGCGCTATGGTCAGACGCATTGGATGTTTGAATCGCCCGGAGTAGCTCAGTTTCCCGTCACTCCGCCACCGGGCTGGGGGATCTCTCTGCCCGCAATTTATCTGGCATGGCTGTCCGTGGTTCTCGCTCTGTATCCGATTTGCCGATGGTTCGCGGCGCTGAAACAACGGCGCAGCGACGCGTGGCTCAGTTACCTGTAAGCCGTCGCTAATTTGCGCTTCCAACAAGAAAAAATTCGGAACCTAAACTCGCGCGTGATTTTGCAGCGACGGATGCGACCGTGTTCGCATCACATTCCGCGGGAGGCTTAAACCAGTGAAAGCCGCCGTTCTCAGAACCACGAAAAAGCCTTTGCAAATCGAAGATTATCCCAAGCCTCAAGCAGTGAAAGGCCAACTCCTTCTTCGCATTCGCGCCTGTGGCGTTTGTCGCACAGACTTGCACATCGTAGAGGGAGAATTGCCGCAGCGAAAGCAGGCGCTGATTCCCGGTCATCAGATCGTAGGGGATGTGGTCGACGGTGCGACGACCGAATTCCCGGCCGGTACACGGGTCGGTGTTTCCTGGATGGGCGGCATCGATGGAAGCTGCTTCTATTGTCAGCGCGGCCTCGAAAATCTCTGCGATGCGCCAACCTTCACCGGATACACGGTCGATGGAGGTTATGCGGAATATGCCGCGGCGCGCTCCGACTTTGTCTACGCTCTTCCGCCTAATCTAGACGACCTGCACGCGGCGCCGCTTCTGTGCGCTGGCATCATCGGATTCCGCAGCCTGCGTGTGGCCGGCGTTGAGCGCGGCGACCGGGTAGGACTGTTCGGGTTTGGCGCGTCCGCGCACCTGGTGATCGCCGTTCTGCACTCATGGAATTGCCAGGTGTATGTGTCCACACGCGGCGCTTCCCATCGCAAGCTGGCAGAATCTTTAGGCGCGGCATGGGTGGGAAGTGAAACCGACAAGCCACCCGTCGAACTCGACCGCGCCGTAACCTTTGCCCCTAGCGGAGACGTAGTGATCGCCGCTCTCGCCAGCTTGCGCAAAGGCGGTATTGTCGCCATCAATGCCATCCACCTCGACCGCATGCCCGAGTTTGATTACGATCGCCTGCTGTGGGGTGAACGCCAGATTCGGAGCGTGGCCAATATGACTCGATCCGACGCTCGCGATTTTCTGAGAATCGCTGCCGATATCAAGCTGGAGCCTAAAGTGACTGTATTCTCTCTGGACCAGGCTAATGAAGCGCTCGCAGCCGTCAAGAGTGACAATATCGACGGCGCGGCAGTCATCATTCCCTAGAATGCGTCCTGCAATTGGAACGAGGGACGCTTAGAAATTTGGTCGGGGCGCGCGGATTTGAACCGCGGACCCCCTGCGCCCAAGGCAGGTGCGCTACCAGGCTGCGCTACGCCCCGACTGTGCTGATTATAGATGATGCTTGCGGCGGGGCTTTGGCATTCCCGCCGGAACACGTCCGGTAGGCCACAATTCACCAAATCTTGAAAACGTTTTCGCGCGGGAACGCGCTATAATTTTTATCCGGATGCAGAACCCGCGTTACGCGTTGGTGGCATATGTGAAGAGTCCGGTGGGGGAGTTCGTCGAGAATCTCCGGCGCCTGCTGCACCCCGATCTGCCCCAAATGGCCGCGCATGTAACCCTCCTGCCGCCGCGCCTTTTGAGTGGAAGCGAAGGTTCGGCGTTGCAGACGCTGGAGCAAATTTGCGGCCAGGCTGAGCCCTTCGAAGTGGACTTGGGAGATGTGGAAACCTTTGTTCCCACCACGCCCACTGTTTATATCCGCTTGACTACCGGGGCCGCGCGCATGCGCCAGTTGCATGAGCAACTGAACACCCAGGCCCTGGCATTTCGCGAGGAGTGGGCTTACATTCCGCACATGACCATCGCCAAGATGGCCGCCGAGCCCGCCGCACAGCAAGCATGGCGTGTCGCCAGCGAACAATGGTCGCACTATGGAGGTCCCCGCCGCATTCGCCTGGAGAGACTGACCTTTGTTCGGGAAGAAGAAGCAAACTGCTGGGTCGATCTCGCTCCCGTAACTCTGGGAGCGAACCTCGTCCATCACTGAGCGCACTTCGTCGGCCCCGTGCTTCCTTACCGTTTCGAGCCGGAGCGCGTCGCAGCCTCCAAATCATCAGCCGCTTTGTTAATACCTCCGGCAATGTTCGCAATTACTTGCGCAACCATTGGTATTTGCGCTTCGGCCTGCTGCCATTTCTTCTCGTCCATGTATTCCCGAACAGCGGCGATTGGCTTGGCGCCATATCCCGTATAAGCGCCCGGCGCGTAGATCTGATTCTTGAACCAGGGCCGTTCGGGCAATCCTTTTTCGTTCAAAAACAGGCGAGAGATTTTCAGCAGATCCGCGTTCACCGCATCTAACGATTGAGAAGAAATCGTCGCGCCGCTGCTCTTGAATTTAGCCAGAGCTTTCGAGTAACGATCCGCGCTCTTCTTCAGGAGTTCAAGCGAATTCTTCATCGGCGCGAAGTTCATGAATGGGGGAACCGCCTCAGCGGGAGGCGGCACCGACGTTTTGTGGGGATCGGCGGTCGCGCTGAATACGCCCTCCTGAAGCTCCAGGTTGCGCTCCGTGATTTCGTCCTGCTTGTCCTTCAACAATTTCTCCAGATCGCTTTCGTACTTCGCGATGGCTTCGGCCTGGGGTGCGTAGTCAAAGGGAAGCAGATCGGCATCGGCAATGCGCATCATCGCCGTCCCCACCGTCTGGGCTAACGCCTTTCCGTACGCGAAATTCGTATCGGAGAAATGCGTGTACCAATAAAAATCGTCGTAGATCGAGTGATACTGGTCGCCTTCGTCCTCATCACCGAAGCCGACGTCCAGCGCAGGAATGCCGGCATAATCCTGAAACGCGGTGTAGTCCGATCCATCGCCCAAGGCCCGTACACGTAAGTCAGCGCTCTTGCGGATTTCGCCGCGTTCCTCATTATCCTTGGCGCTTGAAATGGCGCGCAGACGAGCGCGCTCATAAATCGAGATGTTCTTCTCTGGATCGTTGATGTCGCGAGCAACGGCGCTGATTAAGTTTTCCAGGTCCTGCGTTCCACCGGCCTCAAAAAAGCCGCGCCCGTTGCCATCTGTATTGATGTAAGCGACGGCATGTTTGTCGCAGTTCATCGACATGCGTCTCCACCCATTCCGTGGAACCGAGCAGCCCAGGCTCTTCACCATCCCACGCACAATAGATAATGGTCCTCTTGGGATTCCATCCCTGCTTGTGCAATTCGCCCAGCAGTGCGAGCTTCTTCCAACTCGGGGGCCATGCCAGCGATGGGGTCGTCGGCGCCGTTTACCCACGCATCGTGATGATTTCCGCGAATCACCCACTGATCGGGAGTGGTTGATCCGCGCAGAGTAGCGATCACATCATTCACCGGTTTGATGTCCCAATTCGAAGTAACTTTCAAATGCACGCGCGCCGGACCGGGCCCGATGTGATAGGTGATGTTGAGAGCACCGCGCCAGCTTTCAGGCGCGACCTGGCCACGCAACGCCGAAAGAAACGGAAGTGCATCGGCATAAGAAATCGGCAGCACGGGGATTTTCGTAATGGTTTTCGCGTCTTTGATCTCCAACCGTTTCGCGCCGGGAACGGCTCCGACGCCCGGTGTAAGAGGATCGCCGGGATAATCCGTATCCATCACGCTGCCACGCTGCACACCTTCACGCGGCCGCCAACCGCCCTCAGGATAATCGTCGCCCTGGAAGTAGCCGTCTCCTTTGGGATCGGAATAGATAATGCAGCCGATGGCTCCGTGTTCGGCTGCAACCTTTGGCTTGATGCCGCGCCAGCCCTCGCCGTAGCGGGCAATTACAATTGCGCCCTTCACCGAAACTCCCATGCGATCAAGCATCTCGTAGTCGTCGCGGTTGCCATGATTGACGTAGACAAGGGGACCCGTGACATCTCCATCGATGGAATAGGCGTTATAGGTGGGAAGTTGTTCGGAGGTCTGATTTGAAGTGGGATCGATGGCTAGCGCTGGTTCTTGCAGCTTAGCCCGGAACTGCGTAGGCGCGATCATCTCCAGTAATCGTTCCTTCGGCGTAGGAAACAATACGTCGAAAGTTTCGATATGCGCGTCAAATCCCCATTCCTTGAAGCGGGCCAGAATCCATTCCGCGTTGTCTTTGTCGTAAGGCGAACCAACATGGTGAGGACGGGCGCTCAGACGGCGCATGTTTTCGCGGATGTTCGCAGCGACAATGCCTTCCTGAAATTTCTTTTCCCAGTCGTGTTGCGCGGCTAAGGTTTGCGCGGTGTATCCCAGAAACTGGGGAGGGGCGGATGCGGCAGACATGCCAGCTTGATCCATTGAAGACTGCGCCGTAGCAAACGGGAAGAGGCTGAGAAGCAAGACGTAAGTGGTCAGTGGGCGGAACGCGGTCACGTTGAGTCTCCCGGACTGAAAATTGGAGCGAGAATTCTAACACCGGGTTAGACAGCGATGACGGTAAAGTACCGGGGCCGTTTGTTGCGCCACGCTGGGCGAACGTTTTGCGAAACTAAGGTTCTCCGGATTACAATATTTGGATGCTGTCCCTTCCTTCCTCCCTGAGTTGGGCTCATCCGCTCGTGGCGGAGTGGTTCGTGCGTAAGTTCGGCACGCCCACTGAACCGCAGGAACAGGGATGGCCGCACATTCTCGCCGGGCGCACGACTCTAATTTCTGCGCCCACCGGATCCGGGCAAAACTCTGGCCGCATTTCTGGCCTGCATCGATCGGCTGGTCCGAAAAGCCCTCGCCGGCGATTTGGCCGACCGAACCGAAGTCCTCTACGTCTCCCCACTTAAAGCGCTGGGCAACGACATTCAGAAGAATTTGGAAATCCCGCTGGGAGAGATTCTTGCCATGGCGGGCGAGCGCGGCCTGCTGATGCCGGAGATCCGCACCGCGGTTCGAACCGGCGACACGCTGATGCCGGAGCGGCGCGCAATGTTGAAACGGCCGCCGCATATTTTAGTTACGACTCCAGAATCGCTCTACATTCTTCTCACCGCGGACAAGAGCCGCGCGATTTTGCGAGACGTCGAAACCGTGATCGTCGACGAGATTCATGCCGTCGCCGACGACAAGCGCGGAGCGCATCTATCTTTGTCCCTGGAACGGCTGGCAGCGTTAACTGATGCTCCGCCTGTACGTATTGGTCTTTCCGCCACCCAGAAGCCGATTGAACAGGTTGCGCATTTTCTTGACGGGAACCGGACGCCCCGACCCCGTCATAGTCAACATCGGCCACAAGCGCACGCTCGATCTTGCCGTTGAAGTGCCGCCAATGCCGTTAGGCCCAGTGGCGTCCAATGAAATGTGGGATGCGATCTACGACCGTCTGGCGGCGCTGGTGGAGCAGCATCGTTCGACGCTGGTGTTTGTGAATACCCGGCGGACTGGCCGAGCGCCTGGCGCACAACCTGGGCGAGCGCATGGGTGAGGAAAACGTTGCTGCCCACCACGGCAGCTTGTCGCGCAAGCTGCGCCTGGCGGCGGAAAACAAATTGAAGGAAGGCCAAATCAAGGTTCTGGTCGCGACCGCCTCACTCGAACTCGGAATCGATGTGGGAACGGTCGATCTCGCCGTGCAAATCAATTCGCCGCGCTCGATTGCTGTGGCGCTGCAGCGGGTCGGCAGGTCGGGACACTGGCGCGGCGCGATTCCCAAGGGGCGTTTTTCGCCACGACGCGGGACGATTTGCTCGAGTGCGCGGCGCTGGTGCGCGCCATCCGACAAGGCGATCTCGACCGGCTGATTATTCCGGAATCTCCGCTCGATATTCTGGCGCAACAGATTGTGGCGGCATGCGTCGGCCGAGGAATGGGGCGAAGACGATCTGTTTGCCCTGGTACGGCGCGCCTATCCGTATCGCAATCTTGGCGCGCGAGGTTTTCGATTCGATTCTCGAGATGCTGTCAGAAGGCATTGCGGCCAAACGCGGGCCGCTATGGCGCATATCTGCATCGCGACCGCGTGAACGGCAAACTCCGCGCCCGGCGCGGCGCACGACTGGCCGCCATCACCAGCGGCGGAGCTATTCCCGACAATTCTCTATACACCGTAGTCGCCGAGCCGGAAGGCATTGTCGTCGGAACAGTCGACGAAGATTTCGCGGTGGAAAGTATGCGCGGCGACATTATGTTGCTGGGCAACACCTCGTGGAGGATTCGCCGCGTCGAGACAAATTCCGGGCGCGTGCTGGTTGAGGATGCTCACGGCGCGCCGCCCAGCGTGCCTTTCTGGAATGGCGAAGCTCCCTGCGCGCACAGAAGAATTGTCGGCCGCACGTAGGATGGCTGCGGGAGAAGATCAGTGAATTGCTGCCCCACACTTCGCCCGTGGGATTCTCGGCAACTCAGCCGGAGGTTGCCGCCGCGGTGACATGGCTTAAAGCCGAGTGCGGCCTCGACGATTCGGGAGCGGAACAGTCGATCGAGTATATTTTGCAGGGACGTGCTGTGCTAGGCGCGGTGCCCACGCAAAACACCGTCATCGCCGAGCGTTTCTTCGATGAAGGGGGCGGCATGCAACTGGTGATTCACGCGCCATTTGGCGGCCGCATCAACAAGGCCTGGGGATTGGCTCTGCGCAAGCGCTTCTGCGTTGGCTTCAACTTCGAACTGCAAGCCGCAGCTACGGACAACGGGCTGAATATCGCGTTGGCCGAGCAGCATAGTTTTCCACTCGGCGACGTTTTCCATTTCCTGCAGGCGGAAACCGTGCAGCCCATTCTGGAGCAGGCTGTGCTGGATTCTCCAATCTTCGGTACGCGCTGGCGATGGGACGCTGGCCGCGCCCTCGCTCTCCTGCGTTTTCAAGGTGGCAAGAAGGTTCCGCCGCAGATTCAACGGATGCGCTCCGACGATCTACTAGCCTCGGTCTTTCCCGATGCCGCGGCCTGCTCCGGAAAATATTCAGGGCGAACGCAAGATTCCCGATCATCCTCTGGTGAGCGAGGTCATGAAGGACGTTCTCACCGAAGCGATGGATCTGGAAGGTCTGAAATCGCTGCTGCGCGGCATGGCTAGCGGCGCGATCCGCGTCGTAGCTGTCGACACGCCGGTGCCCTCGCAGTTCTCGCACGAAATCCTGAATGCCAATCCTTATGCTTATCTTGACGACGCACCGCTCGAAGAACGTCGGGCGCGTGCGGTCGAGATGCGGCGGATGCTGCCGGCTTCGGTGTTGGAGGAAGTGGGCGGGCTCGATCCGGCGGCGATTGCGCAGGTGCGGGGTGAGGCTTGGCCGGATGTTCGCGACGCAGATGAGTTGCACGATGTGCTGCATACTTTGGTGGCGTTGCCGGTGGATGTGTCCGGGGTTATGTGGGGACAGCCGCCCTCGGCTGTCCAGTCTGGGGAATTTCAACCCGCGGCAGTGATGTCAGGAATGTTTGTCAGCCCGAACGAAGCGGCTGCTCCGAGTTGGAGTCCCCACATTAGCAATGCCGGAATTGGATGGCAGAACTACTTCGACCGACTTGTCGGCGAAGGGCGGGCGGCAGTTGCGGGCGTCGCCAGGGATGGATTGGTTGCAAAAAGGTACTGGGTCGCCGCCGAGCGCGCTCGCAGCTTCGCCAAACTTTTTCCTGACGCGAAATTCGTTCCAGAATTGGCCGAAGTGGAAACAGCAGATGTGCCTCGTGATGACGCGTTGCTCACACTTGTCACCGGATGGATGTCTCATCTGGGGCCTGTGGCGGCTTCTCAATTGGGAGAAACTCTAAATCTACCGGCTTCTGAGGTTGAGCAGGCATTGTTACGAATGGAAGCCAGTGGCACCGTTCTGCGGGGAAACTTCACCGGTTCCTCGCAGCTCGGGACCGAATGGTGCGAGCGGCGGCTGTTGGCCCGGATTCACCGGCTCACGCTTGGAACTCTTCGCAAACAAATCGAACCCGTTACCGCCGCGCAGTTCATGCGATGGTTATTACGCTGGCAGCATGTCGCGCCAGAGACGCAGGTGGTGGGCGAGCGAGGTGTACTTGAAGTGTTGCAGCAACTTCAAGGATTCGAAATTCCCGCCAATGCATGGGAACGCCAAATCCTCGCGCACCGGGTTGCCAACTACGATCCGCAGTGGCTCGATCAACTTTGCCTCACGGGCGCAGTCGGCTGGGGGCGTTTGTCGCCGCATCCCGCCACACTTGATTACCCCAAACCGGAAAAATCTGAAGAGCTCAATGCCAGGTCAGCATCGCTACGCCAGCGGCGCGTTATTCCCACCAGTGTGGCTCCTATCACATTCTTTGTGCGCGCGGAAGCGGACTGGATGACGCCGCGGCATCCCGCAAGCGACCAGGCTGAGTCGCGTGGCCTCAGCCACGACGCGCAGCTTATTCTCGAATTCCTGAAGCAACGCGGAGCCTCATTCTTCGCCGACATGGTACGCGGGACCGGAAAACTAAAAGCCGAGATAGAGACTGCCCTATGGGAACTGGTGGCCGCAGGCGTAGTGACCGCCGATGGGTTCGATAATTTGCGCTCCCTGATCGATCCCAAACGCCGCGCCGGACAAGGCAGTGGCCGCAACGCTCGTCCGCGGCACAGCGCCGGGCGCTGGGCTTTGCTTCATGCCGATCACCCCGCCGACCGGCCGCGCATGATCGAAGCCGTCTGCTGGATGCTTCTGCGCCGCTACGGAATTGTGTTCCGTGACCTGCTGGCGCGCGAAGCCAACCTGCCTTCCTGGCGAGAACTGCTGATGGGATTCCGGCGGTTGGAAGATCGCGGTGAAATTCGCGGTGGCCGCTTCGTCGACAGATTTCTGGGCGAGCAATTTGCCCTGCCCATCGCTGTCGACTCCGTGCGTGCGCTGCGGAGCAGTCCTTTGCACGAGGAACCGATTACGTTATCTGCGGCCGACCCGTTGAACCTGGTTGGAATTGTCGTGCCCGGAGAACGAGTCCCGGCGATTTCGGGGAGGACAGTCAGCTATCACAACGGAATTGCCCTCCAGCCGACCGTCCCGACCTCCCCGACCCATGAAGCGACTGCGGTATGAAGCGGCGCGAACGGGGATCTAAAGCAAAAAATCAGAGGCCCGATGAGGGGGTCCCCCGGACCTCTGACTAGCGTTACCCGGCAAGACTGATTCAAAAAGCGCTTCCCCCATCGCTTTTTGCCGAGCTCTCGCAATCTGGTACGATGCACGTCGCCCTCCAAGGCCGCCTTGGCGTCATTCACCGTTGTGGGAAAACCAGCTAGATCATTGTTTATCAATAACTTGCCGACTGTCTTCCCGGTCTGGACTTTCCCGGCCCGGTCCTCGCAAGATCAGATTTTCCTATCCGATCAGATAGACGCAAAAACCGTTCGGATATTCGAGCTATGCGACGCAGAGAATGCATTTCGCTGAGGGCTGTGATAAGAAAGTGAGCACCCATCCGAGGGGGGTTGTTTGCTTCCCAGACTTCTGGCCATTTCCGGACCCTTAAAAGATTCAACGATTCCTCTGCCTGCTGGCGACGTAACGCTGGGCCGCGAAGCCATCAATGTGGTCGCCATCACTGACCCTTCCGTATCGCGCAAGCATTGTCTTTTGCGCCAGGAGGACGGGCGTTTTCAAGTGCGTGACCTGCAGAGCCGCAACGCAACCCTCGTGAACGGAGTTGCGGTTAAGGAGCAGTGGCTTCGTCACGGCGACGAAATTGCCGTAGGTGATTCGATATTTCTTTTTCTGTTGGACGACGAAGATCTGGTTCTTTCCCCTAACCGTGTCGAGTTCGACGATGGCCATCTCACCGCGGAAACCAGGTTGATTCATCCTCGCGAAGTGGTCTATCTGCACCCGGAAAGAATTCTGCGCGAGCTGCCCGCGACGTCAACTCTGGCCCGCAATCTGAATACGTTGCTCAAGATCAGCCGGGTGGTTCACGCTATTCGCGATCTGGAAGAATTGCAGGCGCAGTTGCTGGATCTGATATTCGAGATCACCCCCGCCGGCCGCGGCGCAATTTTGCTCAGCGACCGGGACGGAAAAGAGTTCAACTCTCTTTACGCGCGAGCCCGCCAGCCAGGACACCGGCCAGTCAGTACAGGTGAGCCGCACGATCGCCCGCAAGGTGATGGACCAGTGCGTCGCAATTCTCGGCAGCGACGTGGCCCGCGAGCGGCGAGTTGCGGCAAGTCGAAAGCCTGGCGGCGTCGCAGGTGCGCTCATTGTTATGCGTGCCCTTGACCGTCTTTCAGAGGGTCATCGGCTGCATTTATTTAGATAGCACCAATCCAGCCAGGCGTTTCGACGAGGAGCACCTGCAACTGGTGACTGCGGTCGCCGGCATCTCGGCTGTCGCGCTGGACAATGCGCGCCGCCTGCAATGGCTGGAGCAGGAAAATCAGCGCCTCACGCTGGAGACCAGCCAGGAACGCAGCCTGGTGGGCGAAGGCCCGCGCATCAAAGAAATCTACCAATTCCTGGCCCGAGTCGCGCCGAGCGACGCTACGGTTTTGATCGAAGGCGAAAGCGGCACCGGAAAAGAATTAGCTGCTCGCGCCCTGCACCGCAACAGCCCGCGCGCCAGCAAGCCCTTCATCGCGATCAATTGCGCGGCGATCCCCGAGTCTCTTCTCGAGAGCGATTTGTTCGGACATGAGCGGGGCGCTTTCACCGGCGCGAACGTGCAAAAGAAAGGCCGCTTGGAGGTCGCCGACGGCGGCGTGGTTTTTCTTGATGAAATTGGCGAGCTCGCTCCTTCTCTGCAGGTCAAACTTCTTCGCGTCCTGCAGGAGCGCGAATTCGAACGAGTCGGCGGAACTCATCCCATCAAAGTCGATATCCGCTTGATTGCCGCCACCAATCGCGATTTAAACGAGGCCGTTCTCAGTGGACACTTCCGTAAAGACCTTTACTATCGCTTGGCAGTGGTAAGAATAACGATGCCACCGTTACGCGAGCGCAAAGAAGATGTTCCCATGCTGACCCGCCATTTCGTGCAGAAATATGCCAAGCGCTGCAAGGTGAAGCCCAAGCCCGTGTCGCGCGAGGCTATGTCGGTTCTTTCCAATTACGACTGGCCGGGCAATGTGCGCGAACTGGAAAACGCCATAGAGCGCGCGCTGGTGCTGGGAATTTCGGATACGGTGCTTCCCGAAGACCTGCCCGAATCTCTGCTTGAGCATCCATCTGCCCCGGAGATGACCGAAGGCAACTACCACGCCAGCGTCAAGCAAACCAAAAAGCAGCTGATTCTCGACGCAGTGGAGAAGACGCAAGGCAACCTGGCGGAAGCGGCTTCACTGCTCGGCCTGCATCCCAATTATTTGCACCGCTTGATTCGCAATCTGGAGTTGCGGGAAATTCTCGACGACTTGCGTGAGACCTCGCGAAGCCCAAAAGGATCGGCGAAATCGCCTGGCGCAAAATTCTAATAAAACGCGATGTTCAAGGAAGCCGCAGTTTGATCAGTTGTGCAGGGTCAAGATACGTGCCCTGCCAGCGCACCGCGACATGAAGATGAGGGCCGGTCGCTCGTCCTGTGCCACCGCTCAAGCCCACTTGCTCGCCCCGCTTCACGTGCTCGCCTTCTTTCACGCTGAACTGCGATAGATGCATGTAAATTGTCATCAGCCCCTGGCCGTGATCGATCACCACGCAGTTGCCCTCGAAATATAACAGCCGCGCCAACAACACCGTTCCCGCATTCATTGCCGCCACCGCTGTGCCGGTGGGCACGCGAAAATCCAAGCCAAGATGGGTGCTCTGCGTCTTGCCGTTGAAGACCCGTTGCGTCCCGAACACATCGGAAATCGCGGCATGTGCCGGTGCATCGAAATTACCATCCCATTCCCGCTCCGGTGTTTCCCGATTCAGGTAATCTTTCTTAACCTTCTGGCCTTCTTCGATCTCTTTAACCTGTTCAGGATTCGGCTCGGTGAATTGTTTGGCGACTGTCAGCTCAACTTTCGGGTACGTGGCGCGCGCCACTGCAAATTTTCGGGAGTAAGTGACTTCTTTGGAGGGGCCTTTGGATCCTGTTTTCTCGCCAGTGAGTTCGAGCGCATACCAGCCCGGAGCGGTCTCGACGCTAACCCCGGCCAGAGCGAACCAGGTTCTGCTGGAAGAATCAAAGCTGAATTCGATTCGATGACCCAGCCAAGTGCCGTTGAGCGATTCGAGACGAGTGGAAGACTTCACCTGAAACAATACCGGCGCCCCATTCACCAACCTCGCGGGCTGATCCTTTACTGAAAAACCAGCGGCGTGGCACAGTGCAACACAAAAACATAAAATCGCCACCGGAAGAAACGCAGCGCGAAACACCGAGTGCATTCGGCGCGAATCAGGTTTCAGTTCATAATTGCGAAACACAAATCAACTCTACCATCTCCAGCGCATCCGTCGTCCAGCGGCTTCGCCAACGTCCCGTGGCAAGATTTATCGTACTCTAGTACCCATGGAATTGACCGTCTACTCCTCGCTTTGGTGTCCGGACTGCCGCGAAGCCAAACGCTTTCTGGCCAAACACAATATTCCCTACAAAGACGTCGACGTGGAATCAACTCCCGGCGCCATCGAGGAAATCGTCAAGCGCACTGGCAAGCGTGCCATCCCGCAGTTTGTGATCGATGGCGAATGGATTCAGCCGTATCGCGTCGGCCGGGGATTTCTCTATGAGGAAATGGCGAAACGCTTGGGCGTGGCCCATCCGTAACGAAGTTGGCGTTGAAAACCCGCGCCCGAACCGCGAATTCCCGCATTTTCATTCTTAGAAAAATCTAACCCTATCGCCCGTACATCGCCTTCCGTACCGTGGAAAACCCGCGCCCAACAAGGCATCATAACTATTCCCCCCACAACGGCCAACAGACTTCCTCCACAAAGGCGAATCGACACACTCATGTCCGAAGCCCAGATGCCGGAAGCAGACATTCCCGAACCGAAAACTTCTTTCTCCCAAACCTCCGTACAACGGTCGGCCGAAGAACGCCCTACACCCGAAGCAAGCCCAGTAACCGAAAGCTGGCAGCAGATGATGCAGGGGATATTGGGCATCACCCTGCTGCTGGGCGCAGTGGCCATGTTCTACTACTACGCACCTATGACGACGCAGAACGCTCCAAACGGCGATCTGCAACAGCAGGTGCACAAGCTCGACTCGGAGGTTGCGGAACTCGAGCAGGAACGCACCATGCCCGCGACCGTGCTCAACCGCTATCGCGATTCCATCGGATACATTTATGGCGTCTACGATGTGGGCTTCGCTGGCCAAAGGCCGGCGGTGCGGGCAAGAGTCTCCGGCACTGGATTTCTAGTTGCCGACGATTTGCTTGCCACCAATCGCCACGTGGCCGAGCCCTGGTATGGAGACTCTGAGGCCCAGTCCCTGATTCAGCGCGGCGCAACACCCACGCTCGAAAGTGTGGTTGTCTTCTTCCCGGGATCACCCACTCCGGTCACCCTTTCTCGCGCGGCAGTTTCTTCCACCAGCGATCTAGCCGTCTTGCGCATGGAGAGCCAGAGCAACGCGCCTCGCCGCGCGGTCTTGCCGCTGGCCAAGGCTCCCAGCATTCCCGGCGAACGCGTCACCGTGGTCGGATATCCCATGGGCATCGCAGGAATGGTTGCCAAATCTCCGAACGGAGTCTACGAGCGGCTCGCCTATCGCAACAACGACATCACGGCGGCTAGCGAACTCGCGGCTTTGTCGTTGATTCGACCCTCCGCTACTTATGGCCATCTCGGCGACGTTGTCGGCGACAAACTGATCTACGACGCTCCCACGGCCCACGGAGGCAGCGGCGGTCCGGTGTTCGACTCCAAAGGCGAAGTGATCGGCATCAACTCCGCTTACATGGACGGATTCTCCGGCGGCACTCTCGGCATCTCTGTCGATTCGCTGCGGCCGCTGATCAAAGAGGCGGAGACTCGGAGTAAATAAATTCAGTGCCTCGATATATCAACACCCTCTATTCTGACTCCAGCACCTTCGCGCCCTCGTGCAGGCGCTGGTCGCCGGAGGCAGAGGCATCGCCGGACGCCGCGTAGGCTACGGCTGCGCCAATGAGGGCTGGAATAATGAAGGCATGACCGCCGGTAGCTTCTGCCACGAACACCACAGCTGCGAGCGGAGTCTTGTAGCCGGCGGAAATGAACGACGCCATCCCAACCGCGGCATAAAGACTGAGAGAGGGATCGCGGACGAAGGACTGAGCGAAGGCGGTGCCGATGCTCCCGCCGACCAGAAATAGCGGAACAAACATCGCGCTCACGCCGCCCGCCGCCAGAGTAAAAAGAGTCGCGCCGAGTTTAAGCACGCTAAAAACCACAAGCTCCGAGGTGCTGTGATGCTTGCTCAGGATTTCTCCTACCGCCTCATAGTTAGGACCGATAGGAACGAGATTACCGGGATAGATATACAAAAAGAGAAGTCCGCACAGCCCCGTGAGTAAACCGCCAACCGCCAGCTTCAGCCAGTGCGGCAAGGACGATTTAATAAAGAACTTGCGAGCGCGGCGGAAGGTAATAACAAACACCATCGCCAGGAGCCCGATGATTAATCCAAGGAGCGCGCTCCAGTAGATGTTGCGGCGTGCGAATTGGGTAGAGCCGGTAAAGTCGAACAGCGGCGTCGCGCCCAGAAACGAACTGAGCGTTACGAATGAAACCACCGATGCAATCAACGAGGGCACAAGTGCTTCATGCGCCAGATCGTCCCGGTAGGGCATTTCCAGAGCGAATACGATGCCGGTGAGGGGCGCGCGAAACACTGCCGACATGCCCGCCGCGGCCCCGCAGATCAACATGATCCGGCGGTCGCGATCGTTTAGGCGCAGGCGCCGCAGCTTGGTCCATAGCCACGATCCTATCGCCGCTCCCCCATAAATACTCGGGCCTTCCAGAGCGGCGCTGCCGCCGAATCCCACGGTAGCAATCGCCGCCGCCAGCTTTGGCACAAACGACCTTACGTCAACTTCGCCCTCATGCTCGTGGTAGGAACGGATAATCTCTTCGGTGGAATGTTCATTGGGATCCGGAGTCAGAAACTGCATGATGAGTCCGGTTACAAGAAGACCGAAAACCAATCCAGGCACGATGGCCCAATGGTGTTGCAGATAGTAGCGGAACACCGCGGGCCATAATTTCCCCAGAATGATTACCACGATTCCCGTGATTACCAGCCCGGTCGTCAAACCAATTATGGGAGAAATGATGAGCCACTTGCGGAGATCACGAGCATAAACCGCGGCGAGATCTTCATGAATCGGGGACAGATACTTGCCAAGAAGCGGATGTTGCAGCCAGTTCGTTTTCAGTCCGCGGTTAGTGGCCGTCTTTCTCATGGATGTCGGGCTGACGTGGTTTTTTCCCTTTTTGTAGAACTCTCGAGCGCGTTTAGCGGCCGCTCCTTTTCATTCGTCGGGTTCTTTTAATCAGCTTTTGTTCTGCGCGCATCAATCTTCGAAGGGTGGTCACCAGCGTAGGCCCCCTGCTCTGCAATTGCTCGTGATGGTGTAAGGCCAGTTCGGCCAGTATGCGCTCACCTTTGGGAGTCAGCTCTGCCAGAACTTCGCGGCGATCGTTCAGCGCCCGTTTACGCCGCACAAGTCCGCGGACTTCCAGCCGGTTGATCAATTCCACAGCGCTGTGGTGCTGGATTTGCAGACGCCCCGCGAGTTCGCGTATACGTGGACGTATGCCTTCGGGTATGCCCTTGATGGCGAGCATCAACTGATACTGGCCGCGCTCCAGGCCGGCCTGCTTTACAGCCTGTTCGCTGAAGTGTAGAAACTGGCGAATCTGAAAACGGAACTCGGCCAGAGCTTGATAATCCGACAGGGTGAGTTTTTTCATTCTGCCTGATCTTGCGTTGCGCCCACCTAAGCACGGGGAGTATATCGTATAACGATATAAAAGGTCCATTCGTTTCGCTCGCTTCGGATATCTTCCTCGGCACATGTGTGGAAGAACTGGCCTCTTTGCCGGGTAGCCATTTAGAATCCTTGGTCGCAAGTTTCTCGGCCAACGGCCAGGAGGGTTTCCGCATTGATACCGCGCTACACTCGCCCCGAGATGGGCCGCATCTGGAGTGATGAAAATCGCTTTCGTAACTGGCTGAAGGTTGAGGTCGCGGCTACGGAAACGCTGGCCGCAGCCGGCATGGTCCCGAAAGCGGCAGCCAAAGCCATTCGCGAGCGCGCCGGCTTTCAGGTCGCCCGTATTTACGAGATCGAAGCGGAGGTCCGGCACGACGTAATTGCGTTTACCACCGCGGTGGCCGAAATCGTCGGTCCGCAGGCGCGCTGGTTTCACTACGGCCTCACCTCCAACGACGTTGTAGACACCGCGCAGGCCCTCCTCATTCAAGAGGCTTCGGCTGTAATCGCGCAGGACCTGGAAGCGCTCGCAGGTGCACTCGAGCGGCGCGCATGGGAATTCAAAGATACGCCGATGGTCGGCCGCACTCACGGAATTCACGCCGAGCCCATCACCTTTGGCTTCAAACTGGCGAACTGGTATTCGGAGACACAGCGCAACATTGCGCGCTTCGCTGCCGCGACGGAAGACATGCGCGTGGGGAAATTTTCCGGCGCGGTCGGCATCTTCGCCCACCTCACTCCGGAACTGGAGGAGAAAATCTGCGCTCGCCTCGGCCTGAAGGCCGCCGCCATTTCTTCCCAGGTGATCCAACGGGACCGTCACGCTAATTATCTGGCGACCCTGGCCGTGATCGCCTCCACCCTGGATAAAATTGCGACCGAAATTCGGCACTTGCAGCGCACCGAAGTCCGGGAAGCGGAGGAATTCTTCGGCGAAAAACAGAAGGGCTCTTCCGCCATGCCGCACAAGCGCAACCCCATCACCTGTGAGCAGATCAGCGGTCTGGCGCGAGTGGTGCGCTCCAACGCCCAGGCAGGATTTGAAAATGTCCCCCTATGGCACGAGCGCGATATTTCTCATTCTTCGGTCGAGCGCGTAATCCTGCCGGATTCCACGACGCTAGTCGACTATCTGCTGAACAAGACCACCAATCTCATTGAGACTATGTTCGTGTATCCCGAGCGCATGCGCGCCAATTTAGAAAGCACGCGCGGACTGATCTTCAGCGGTCAGCTGTTGCTCGATCTCGTAGAGCACGGAGTTTCGCGCGAAGACGCATACCGACTGGTCCAAGGACACGCCATGCGCGCCTGGAAAGCAGGCCTGGACTTTCGCGAGGAAGTTTTGGCCGATAAAGAAATCACCGACCGCGTTCCTAGGAAGCAAGTGGAATACGCCTTCGATCTGTCCCGCCAGTTGAAGAACGTTGATAAGATTTTTGCCCGCGTCTTTAGCGCAGAGGCAGTAAGCCGCAGCGTAAATCCGCACGAGCGGCCGGGCGTCGCTAGATGCGTTGGTGCGAGCTCTCACACCGTCGCTGAACCACACTTCCCCCGGGCGGGACGCAAGCCGTATTGCTGACGGACCAAGCCAAATAAACCCCGAAAAGCCCGCAAAAGTTTCTCTCACTTTCCTCCGGTATTTTTTCCTGCCTGAGTATTCCGCGATCCATCTTGCCTAGCAGCCTGAGCATCGAAGAATTAACCGAGTGGTTAATTCGTAAAGTTTCGTCAAGGGTCGGAGGTGACTTTTATGACCAGCAAAGACTTAATGAAGGCGGCGAGTTCTTTACTCGCGGTTGGGCTGCTCAGCGCGACGCTGGTGGCCCAGACTGCAGCATCGGCTCGCTATGACAATCAAATTCAAACTGCTGTCTCGCAAAAGCTGGCAGCGAAGAACCAATTTCAAAACGTGAACGCCACGGTCGAGGATGGCATTGTAACCCTGACCGGCACTGTGGATCTTTATCAGCGCAAGCTCGACGCGGGCAAAGTGGCGCGCAAGATCGCAAACGCCCAGGGAGTTCGCAACTTGATCACCGTAGCAGGACCGAACGTGAGCGATGCGGAACTGGAGCAGACCCTCGCCAAGAAGCTGCGCTACGTTCGCGTAGGCTACGACAATGCGTTCGATTATTTCGCGCTGGGTGTGAACAACGGCGTTGTCACCGTGGAAGGTGAAGATCGCACCGGCATAGGCCGCGATGAGGCTCTGGCGGACATCGCAAATATGCCCGGCGTCAAGGATGTAATCGACAACATCGCGCTCGAGCCGGTCTCGATTTTCGACGACGGGCTGCGCGTACGCGCGGCTCAAACCATCTACCGCGACCCAGTACTCAGCAAGTATGCGGCAGACCCAGCTCTCCCCATTCGCATCATCGTCGCCAACGGCCACGTCACGCTCTATGGATCGGTCGACAGCAAGATGGATAAGGAGGTCGCCGGCATTCGGGCGAACCAGCTTTTCGGCGCCTTCAGCGTAGAGAACAAGCTGGAAGTTGTGCGCTAGAGAGTGTGTGCGATGTATGTGTTCAGCAGGGCGCGGCGCAAGCCGCGCCTATTTTTAGCGCAGCCTCAGGGTAGCCGGTTGATGAGCGAAGCCACATATCCCGCCCCAAAGCCGTTATCAATATTCACTACGCTCACGTTCGAGGCGCAGGAATTCAACATGCCAAGCAGAGCGGTAAGGCCCTTAAACGAGGCGCCGTAACCGACACTGGTGGGCACGGCGATGACCGGGACCCCAACTAACCCGCCAACAACACTGGGCAACGCGCCTTCCATGCCGGCGCAGACGATGACGACTCGAGCCTTGGTGAGCGCCTCGCGATTGGCCAGCAGCCGATGGATACCGGCCACGCCAACATCGTAAAAGTGCTCCACCTCGTTGCCCATGATCTCGGCCGTAACTACGGCTTCTTCCGCGATCGGAATGTCGCTGGTTCCGGCGGAAACGACAGCCACAATTCCTTTGCCATATTGTTTTTCATCGCGCTGCAAAATGATCGCCCGAGCCAACTCGCGATATTCAACTCCGCGTACTTTTTTCTTCACCGCCGCGAATTGCTTTTCATTGGCGTGCGTCGCCAGCACGTTGCCGCCATGCTTCGCCAGGCGGGCAAATATTTCTGCCATGTGCGCGGGAGACTTCTTCTCGCCGAAAATCACTTCCGGCATCCCGGCGCGCAACGCGCGATGATGATCGACTTTGGCGAAACCCAGGTCTTCAAAAGGCAGATGGCGCAGGCGGTCGACAGCTTCGTCTGGGCTAAGTTCTCCCCGGCGGACAGCGTCAAACAATTTGCGGATGGAGTCAGCGTTCACAGTAAGGGATTAGTTGACAATGCTATGCGATCGAAAGAGGTTATTTTGGCCGCGATTTAGATTAGCACCGAAGACAAACGAAACTAGCGGCGAACGTAAACGGCGCAGAAATAGACGCTAGGAGAATCTTGCGGCAGAGCGCAGCTTCGCCATCACGGCGATGCAAACTTTGCGCGCAAGGCCCGGCTCCCCGAGATGCGCAAGAAAGAGACGGCGCAGACCGCTCTTTTCGACCCGTCCAGCCAGGTAAGCTTCATAGATTTGCGCCCCAATGCGATTGCCCCATTCTCCGGCGACCGATTCGAATTTGCTCTGGTCGCCGCGAATGGCAGACTGTGCTGCCTTCTCACAGCTAGCACGAGAAAGTGTGAGCTCTTCCTGGTCATGTTCCACTGGCCCTGACGGACAAAGCACGCTGCAACCGAAGCGCGCAACCGCATGTTCGATCACCCGCGCGTAGAAGCGGTCACTGCTCGAGTTGGCCTGCACAGCATTGACATTGCCGTTCGTCGGGTGACCATTCTCACGCTGCGGCAGGCCCTGGCAAGCTTGATGAAGAAAGCGCGTAGCGTCTTCGGCAGCACTTGCCATCTGAAATTCACGCACGTAAAAAGCATTCATCTGTGCCAGATAAGCGCTGCCACGTTCTTCAACCCGCTGCAACATGGATTCGCGCTCTTCCTCGCTTGAACTCTGCCGTGCGAGCAATCGATGAAAAGTCGCATCCGAACAGTGGCCATACACTTCCGGCAGCAAGTCCACCAGGTAGCGCGGTTGCGTCCCGTTGTGCGGAGAATAGCGGTTAATTTCGAGGAACGCAGCCAGGCTGTCGATCAGGTTGTAGAAGGTAGGCGCGAAATCGGGGTTGCCATCAAAATGTCCCCAGCGGTCGAGAAACAAACGATAGCTTTCATATTTCTCCAGTGGCGTGGCGTTAAAAACGCATAGCACATCGTCATTCACGCGCACCGCTTCCACCTTGCCGCAGCGCTCACCGGCTGCGCGCCAGTAGAGGGCATCCACATTTTGCAGGATTGTCAAAACCCGCGTCCCCGGAAGTTCCTCCCGTAGCGCGCGAGGCAGATGCTGGGGAGCAAGATGAGATTCGCCGAACAAAACTACTACGGCTGCGTTCGGATGGCGGTCGCGAATCTCAGCAAGTTTGGCGGCGGCGTGCCGGTCGCGGGCCCCGATCTTGCGCAGGTCTTCCCGGGGCATGCAGTCCAGCCCATAAAGCCCTTCGGCGTGATCCCGCGCCGCCACCAACAAGTCGTAAAACGGAGCCCACTCGTAGCCCCAGTCGAGATCGAAGCGAATGCGCTCGCGCAGTTCGCTTTCCTCGATCTCGCGCCGCCACCACTCGTTGAGGATATGTTGGTCGCGGGCAAAAATCGTCTCCACTCCCAGGACGACTGAGCGCCCCATCAACGCCAGTTGCTCCACCACAGATGCGGCATACCGCTGGCACGTTGACAGCGCGTGATAATCGCCTACCAGGACGCAATCAGCCGACCCGAGCGCATCGCGAACCTGCTGCATATCGAGCAGCTCATCATAGGAGCGGAACGACTCGCTGAACTCGCGCAGATATTTGCGCCGGCTCGAAGGATCCTGGGCGCGGATTTCCCGTTCCACTCCCGCCAGCGCCTGCAGTTGCGCGGCGCTCCGTCGGGATCGTAAGTTCGCGGCCGTGGCCATATTTGAACTAGCTTTCTCGCTCCTTCATCTTGACTTCCACTTCGCGGCCTCCCTATGCTCCAGGAGTCGCTAAAGTTCATATCCTGACCGGAGCCGCGTGCCCGAGTTGCCGCCAAAGATTCTGACCGTCGCAACCACCGGAGCCAGCGGCTCGATCTTCTTGCGCGAATTGCTCCTCGCCCTGGCGCGCGATAGGCGAATTCAAACCGTCAACTTCATCGCCTCCGATTCCGGCCTGCGCGTCATGGCTGAAGAACTCCAAATCTCGGGCCGCGCCAATCTGCTTGCGCAACTTCTCGGTCGTAAGGCATTCCCCGACTCGGTTAGGTCGAAATTTAAAGAGCAATCCAACGCCGATATCGGCGCCAACGTAGCCAGCGGTTCTTATCCCACCGACGCCATGGTCGTCATTCCCTGCAGCATGGGCACGCTGGCCCGCATCGCCAACGGCATCGCTTCGCACCTCATCGAGCGCGCCGCCGACGTCTGCCTGAAGGAACAAAGGCCACTCATTCTTTGCGTCCGCGAAACGCCGCTCAACAAAATCCACATCCGCAACCTCTACCGTGCCGCCGATGCCGGGGCGACGATCTTTCCTCTGATCCCCGCCTACTATTACCGGCCTGCCTCATTAGATGAACTGGCGCGCGAGTTTGCTTATCGCGTACTCGCCCGCCTAGGCTTGCCTCAACCAGACGCCTTCCGCTGGAAGGTTTGAAATATCAATTACTTAACTGTCTACAGAGAAAATTTCCTTCGCTTGAATAGATCGGCAGATCGTGGGGAGGATTTCAGTGTAGAAGCGAGAAACTTTGGGTCCCAGATGCCCGCCGGACATGTACGGCGGGAAACGGATCTCATCTTCCGAGATTTCCAAAGCTGCGTTTGGGGCTCGTTGGCGTAGAATGCGGCAACTTCTCCGGGGAAAGTGTCGATGTCTTCGATAGCGCAACTTTCTATGTGGCTGCGGCGGGACCCTCGGCGCTGCATTGGGTTGGCCTTAATCGCAATTGCGGCGATGGCTATAACGGCTGCTGCGTTGGATGACCGCAACCCGCTGGCCGACGATCCCAAAGCCGCCAAAGCCGGCGAATACGAGTTTCGCATTAACTGCGCTCTCTGCCACGGCCTGGGAGCGCGCGGCGGAGGGCGCGGCCCTGACCTGACTAGGGCGCAGAAAAAGCATGCGCATTCCGACGCCGAGATGTTTCAGGTCATCAGCAACGGCATTCCCGGTACCGCCATGCCTGCCAACGGCACCAATGGCCAAGGCGTGGGCATGACCGACGAGGAAATATGGCAGCTTATCGCCTACATTCGCAGCGTCGAGGTGAAAGCTCCGGCCAAGCCGGTCGGCGATGCTGCGCATGGGAAAGATCTGTTCTACGGCAGTGCGAACTGCTCGCTTTGCCACATGGTCCAAGGCAAGGGCGGACGGCTCGGGCCGGACCTTTCGGCTGTTGGCGGGTCACGAACCCAGGCTGCGATTATCGATTCCGTGCGCAATCCCAGCCGCCGCCTGGCGTGGGGATTAACAGAAGCGACGAAAGAGTTTCCCCAGGAATATGAGTCGATCACCGTGGTGACCGCCGATGGAAAAGAAATCAGCGGTGTGGCTTTGAACGAAGACAATTTCAGCGTTCAGATGATGGATTCAAGCGAACAGATTTATCTCCTGGAAAAAGACGAACTGCGCTCTTTCCAAAAAAGCCGCCAGTCGCTGATGCCGCCTTACGATGTGAATTCGCTGAGCGACCGAGATTTGCAAGATATTGTGACGTTTCTGGCCAGCGTAGGTGCAAAATGAGGATGTCGTTTTCGCAGTACCTCCTAAGCCTGACGATCATCGTCTTTGTCGCCTCCGCACTGCACGCCCAGGTCACGTTCGATCGCCTTCTGAATTCCGATAAAGAACCGCAGAACTGGCTGACCTATTCTGGAGACTACGCGGGCCGGCGGCACAGCACGCTCGACCAGGTCAATCCCGCCAATGTGCGCTCGCTCACGGCCAAATGGGTCTATCAAACCGGAGCCACCGGCAAACTGGAAACTACGCCCTTGGTCGTCGATGGCATTCTCTACGCGACTGCGCAAGATGATCGTGCCTTCGCCCTCGACGCCCGCACCGGCCGCCCCATTTGGATGTATCAGCGGCAACTTCCAGGAGACGTTCGTCCCTGCTGCGGACGCGTGAACCGTGGACTTGCCATTCTCGGCGACAAGGTTTTTCTCGGCACCCTCGACGCTCACCTAATTGCGCTCGATTCGAAAACCGGCAACGTCATCTGGGACGTCACCTCGGCCGATTATCAAAAGGGATACAGCTTTACCGTCGCGCCTTTAGCGGTCCGGAACCTGATCGTCATTGGCGTTTCCGGCGGTGAATATGGAATCCGCGGCTTCATCGACGCTTATGACGCCGAAAGCGGCAAGCGCAAATGGCGTTTCTACACCGTGCCCGGTCCCGGCGAGCCCGGCCATGAAACCTGGGAGGGTGATTCCTGGAAAGTTGGCGGCGCTCCGGCGTGGAACACCGGCACTTATGACCCGCAAACCGATCAGATTTTCTGGCCAACCGGCAATCCCGCTCCTTCCAATCGCGGCGAAGGACGCGAGGGCGACAATCTCTACAGCAATTCGCTGTTGGCGCTCAATGCCGCAACCGGCAAGCTCAACTGGTATTTTCAATTCACCAAGCACGACGAACATGATTGGGACGCCACGCAAGTTCCGGTCATGATCGATGCCCATGGCAGGCATCTCATTGCTCAAGCCAACCGTAACGGTTACTTTTACGTACTTGATCGCACCACGGGCAAGCTCATTTTTGCCAATGCCTATGGCAAAACGACCTGGAGCGACGCGAAAGACGCTGAAGGCCGTCCCGTCGCCAACAAAAATTCCTCGCCCACTTTGGAGGGCCACACAGTTTGCCCCGGCGCGCTGGGAACTACAAACTACATGCCTCCCACCTACGACGCGCAGACTGGGCTTTTCTACGTTACCGCCCGCGATCAATGCGATATCTTCAGCACTGCTCCGCAGCCTTACGAGGCCGGACACGCCTATTACGGCAGCGCATATTTTCCATCCGAAGATGCCGAGCCTTACCTTGGCTTCCTGAAGGCGATCGATCCAGCGACCGGCGAAATTAAGTGGAAATTCCAGCACACTACTCCGACGTGGTCTGGAGTGCTTTCGACGGCCGGAGGTTTGGTCTTTACCGGTGACGCAGAGGGCAACCTCATCGCCCTCGATGCCACCGGGGGCAAGCCTCTCTGGCACTTCCAAATGGGAGGAGCGGTCTACGCCGCACCCATCGCATTTGCGGTGGATGGCAAAGAATACATAGCGATCGCGGCAGGCAGCGCCATCTATGCGTTCGCGCTTCCCTGATTGAGCCACGAGGTTAGGACATGTCCTAAAGCCTTTATTCTCCAGTCTTTCGGGCCTGTCTTTCGCGCCGAGCCGCTCACTTTTCCGGTTGACCCGGAGACCATTTAATGGCCTACTAGCTGTTGCTGGGTCGGTGGCTCTTCCAAAGTCCAGCGCGGGCCAAACATCCCTGCTAACTCCCCGATTCTGATTGAACAGTATTTCCTAACTAACAGGTGCGTCCTCAAGAGTGCCACGAAACAGTAGTCTTGCAACGACACGACAAATACCCTAGGAGAAGTTTAATGCCCAAAAAGTCAGTTCTGCGGTTTTCTGCTACGGCCTTAACGCTGGTTTTCGCCCTGAGTTTGGCCTCCAGTTCAGCTCTGGCGCAGCAAACGAAACATTCGCGCGTCCTCATCACTACTGCTATTGACGACACAAACCGCGTCGCGCTCGGAGGCAATACCCGTCCCGAAGCCAACGCAAAGAACGATCGCGGTATTCTTCCCGAAGACTTTGCGATGGAGCATTTGCAATTGCTCTTACAGCGCCCGCCCGAACAGGAACAGGCCCTTGAGCAGTTCATTGAGCAATTAAACGAGCCCAGTTCTCCGAACTATCACCACTGGATGACCGCCAAGCAATTCGGAACGACCTATGGCGTCGCCGCTGACGATATTGCAACCATTTCCCGCTGGCTTAAGGAATACGGCTTTAAAGTGAACACCGTTTACACCAGCGGCATGGTGATCGATTTCTCCGGTACCGCAGGCCAGGTACACCAAGCCTTCCAGACCGAGATTCACCGCCTCGATGTAAAAGGTCAGAGCCACATCGCCAACATGAGCGATCCGACGATCCCCGCTGCGCTGGCTCCTGCCGTGCAGGGCATCATCTCGCTGAATAACTTCAAGCCCCACGCCATGCATGAGTCGAAGGCGAATTACACCTTCAAATCCGGCAGCAGCACCTACGAAGCTGTCGTTCCTGCCGATCTCGCGACCATCTACAATCTGAATCCTCTATTCACCGCCGGAACGACCGGAACCGGACAGACGGTTGTCGTAGTCGAAGACACCAACTTCAAAGCTGCCGACTGGACTTCTTTCCGCAACAAGTTCGGCTTGCAAGTCACCAAATACACCGGCGCCAAGCTGACTCAGGTTCACCCAGCGTCCAGTGGCACCAATAACTGCACCAATCCCGGCATCAATGGCGACGACATCGAAGCTTCTCTGGACGCGGAGTGGGCAAGTGCCGCAGCGCCCAATGCTGTCATCGAACTGATTTCCTGTTCGGACACCACCACCCTGTTCGGCGGCCAAATCGCGGTTGAGAACCTGCTCAACGCCAGCAGCACTCCTCCGGCCATCATGAGCATGAGCTACGGCGAATGCGAGGCCTTGGGCGGCGCGACCCTCAATGCCTCTTTCAACACGACCTTCCAGCAGGCAGTCACGGAAGGCGTTTCCGTTTTCGTCTCCGCTGGCGACGACTCGGCCGCCGGTTGCGACCGCGACGCGGCTGAGGCGACTCACGGAATCGGCGTCACCGGTTGGGGCGAAACGCCCTACAACGTGGCCGTGGGCGGCACCGATTTCGGCGACACTTATGCTGGAACCAACAGCACCTACTGGAACCCCACCAACACCACCACCTTCGGTTCGGCCAAGTCTTACATTCCGGAAATTCCCTGGAACGACTCTTGCGCCGGCACCCTGCTCGCTGACTACGTGACCGGTTCGACCGTGACCTACGGTTCCACCGGCTTCTGCAACACCAGCACCGGCGAGGAATTTCTCAACGACATCGGTGGCAGCGGCGGTCCCAGCAAGTGCGCGACGGGCAAACCTGCCATCTCAGGCGTTGTCGGGGGCACCTGCAAAGGTTACGCCAAGCCTAGCTGGCAAACCGGAGTGATCGGCATCCAGAAAGACGCGGTGCGCGACATTCCCGATCTCTCCTTGTTTGCCGCCAACGGCCTCTGGGGACACTATTTTGTGTTCTGCGATTCCGACACGGCTAACGGCGGAACCCCATGCACTGGCGCACCTGACACCTGGTCGGGAGCGGGCGGAACGTCGTTCTCTTCGCCCATCATGGCCGGAATCCAGGCCCTGGTGAATCAGAAAGCAGCGGCGCGGCAGGGAAACCCCAACCCCGCTTATTACAAGCTGGCTGCCAAAGAGTACGGCACCAAGGGCAGCACGACTTGCAACTCAACCCTGGGCAACGGCGTAGCCAGCACCTGCGTGTTCTATGACGTAACGCAAGGCGACATGGACTCCGATTGCACCGGACCCACAACTGCTACAAGCCCTCGGGCACCTACGGTGTTCTTTCCACCTCTAACACCGCCTACGCGCCAGCGTATGCCACCACCACCGGCTGGGATTTCGCCACCGGCTTGGGGACCATCAACGCAGCCAACCTAGTCAAAGAATGGAGCACCGTCGCTCCCTAACGGCCAGTACAGTAAGAGTGTTCCAGACGGGGTGCGCATGTCAGCGCACCCTGTTTTGCTGCATACTAAAAGCGGCCTGCGCCAGTCCGGCAAGGGTCGTGTGGGAACGACCGCGCTCGGCTGCCCAACACCGGCGAGCGAAGCTCTGGGCAGTTGGGCCGGATGCGACTCGCTTGGGGCCGTTAGTCGCTATCTTCCAGCTGTCTCAAATCGTCGGCCGAATTTGAAGACGATGGGGGGATTTTCCCGCGACCTACGACACAGAGCATAGAGCCCCGGACTTTGGGCAAACTCTACACGGCCGGTTCGCTCCCGGAAAATCTAGCTTGCCGAGGGCCGCGCGAATCGCTCATTGCGGGAGGCGAATATGGTGAAATTCAGCAATCTTGCCGTCTTTCTGGTTCTTAGCCCGTTCAGCCTCATTGCGCTAGCTTCTGCCAAGTCATACTCAACGCCCTCTTCGGCCCCTGCCAGCGAATCGATATTTACAGTTGTGGCAACTCCCAACCCCAACCAACCACCCCCGGCCAACAATTATCTGCAATCAATCTCGGCATCTTCTCCATCCGATGTCTGGGCCGTTGGCGCCAGCGTCATTCACTTTGACGGTACGGAGTGGGCCGGCTTTTCGGTTCCTGACATGTCGGGAACCGGCACCAGTCTCTTGGATGGCGTGGCTGATCTTTCTCCCGACAATGTGTGGGCGGTCGGTTATATCGACTTTCAGGTCGTGGACTCTTACCCGGCCGGAATCATTGAACATTTTGATGGGACAAGTTGGACCGTTTTTCCCAGTCCCCAATTCCCGCCACCAGACCAAGCTTTTCTGCGATCAATCGTGGCGATATCACCCACCAACATTTGGGCAGGCGGTAGTCTCTTTGCAGATCCCGACTTCCTCCCGCTGTTGGAGCACTTCGACGGTACGTCCTGGAGGCAAGTCAAACCACCAGTTACCGATTGCGGTATATGGAGCATGTCGGCCGACGCGCCTGATGACGTGTGGGCCGCAGGAGGCACCTTGGGAGGCGGAACTTGCACTCTGCATTACGACGGATCTACCTGGAAGTCCATTCCCAGTCCCAATGGCGGTCCTGGATATAACACTCTGTTCGGCGTGGTTGCCCTGGCCCCTAACAATGTTTGGGCCGCGGGCTGGTACAGTGAGCGACGGAATGAAGAGATTCCGGCCCTGACGCTCATTGAGCATTGGGACGGAACAAGCTGGCGGATTGTAACCAGCCCCAACGTTGGTCCCCTAGGCAAGGTCAGCAACCAGCTTCGCGGCATGGTTGCAGTGTCAGCCAATGACTTATGGGCATTCGGTGATACCGACGTCATTAGCGACAGCGTGGGCCGGACACTCGTGCTGCACTGGGACGGCACCAGTTGGGAAATCGTTCCCAGCCCCAACGTCAAACTGAATAGTCTTCTGAATGACATCCTCAACGGTGGGACGGTGATTCCTAATAGCAGCCTGTGGATCGTTGGCAGCGACAATGTCGAAGACACCCTCGTTCTCAAGGCTCAACATTACTGACCACGAACTGATCGTTCCTTTCAACACATCGGGCGGCCTAGCCTTTTCTTGCCAATTGCCGAAACCAATTTGACGCCTCCGCCCTGCGCGTACTATTCTGCATTTAACACCGGAAAGGAGGTGGTCGGATGACAAGTTCTGAAGGCAGTAGTTGTAACACTCATAGACCAGGTGAGGTGGCTGAGACTTAGAGCTGGTTGCTCTAAGCGGGGTTTCAGAGTCCGGCGGTTACGATAAACGCCGTGCACTGAAGCTACAGCCCGCACACTACCGGTGAGTAAGGATTGAATCCGCCTGACGCAGGTCGGTCAGGAGATCCCGGAGTTGCCGAAGAGGCCACGTAGAGTACCCACCTCTTGGTCAATCCCAAACAGTCCACCGGACGGCTCGCAGGTTCATTGCCTGCGGGCCGTTTGTTTTTACCCGTCCGAGTTCAGTGAATGCCCAGAGGCTTCCACCTCATCGCAATCGATCTCCCGGCGTAGATTCCTACGCTGTTGCCCTCAAAGTAGCTTGTATCGGCGCAGTCCTTTCGGCTAGGACCGCTCGGAATCCCGCGCCCAGCGCGGTGGGTAAATTGTTTCACATTGACGGAAGCACGGATTGGGAGGACAATTGTGCCCGTTTTTGGGGCCAACGAGGAATGTCCCGTTCACAACGGCGAATTCCATAAGTCAATATTCCGCTCGCGAGGAGATTCCGATTATGCGCGATTCCCATGTAGTGTCCCTGATTGCGTCCGTTGTTGTTATCTGCATGCTTTCGACACCGTTTGCTTTTGCGACGGCGGGTGCGACGGCAGGATGCACGTCCATGGCCGTCAACCGCATCACCAGCCCGGTCGATGAAACTGTGCTCAATCCGCTGGCCGGAAATTTGCATCCCATGGCGCGCGCAGAATTCGACCAGGGAAAGGTCAGCGACAGCTTACCGCTGGAACACATTGTCATGCTGCTCAAGCGCACTCCCGAGCAAGAGACGGCGCTGCAGGCGCGCATTGACCAGATGCACAATCCGCAGTCGGCGTTGTTTCAGCAGTGGCTTGATGCCAGCCAGATTGGAAGCTGTTATGGCGTGAGTGACTCCGATATCGCCACTGTAAGCGCGTGGCTGCAGAAACATGGCTTCACGGTTGACGCCGTGCCTGCGGGCAGAATGATGCTGGTATTCAGCGGAACCGCAGGGCAGATTGCGGAAGCTTTTCATACCGAGATCCACCATCTTGATGTGCACGGTGAAAAACACATTGCGAACATGAGTGCGCCCCAAGTACCGGCCGCGCTGGCACCGGTCATCGCCGGCTTCCGCTCGCTGCATGACTTCATGCCCAAACCGATGATGCATATGGTCGGCGTGGCCAAGCGCGATCCACAGACGGGCAAACTCTATCGCGTCGCGGGTAGCGAAAAGCAACCCTCGGCCTACAGCGTTGCCAACGCGAAGAAATCCCACAGTCTCATCACCTATCAAGACGATCCCTTCTGCGGCGGCAGTTGCGAATGGCTCGGCCCGCAGGATTTTTACACGATCTATAACGAAAAACCGCTGCTCACAGGCACGATCTGCGGTGGTCCCTGCAATGGCGCCGGACAAACCATCGCGGTCATAGAAGAAACTGACGTGTGCGCAGGTCAAAGCAGCTCGTCTCCTGACAACTGCGCGGGTGCCAACGACCTGGCTGCGTTCCGCTCGCAATTCGGATTGCCCGCGCCGCGTGCGAAATATTATTTCGGCATCCCCGGATACTGCGCCGACCCCGGCGTTCAAGGTCCGTACGGAACCGGCGAGGAAAGTGAAGCTGATATCGACCTGCAATGGGCCGGTGCTACTGCGCCCGGCGCTCAAGTAGATTTCCTGGCCTGTGCCACCACTAAGACCACGGCTGGCGTGGATTTGGCCAGCATCTATGCGGTGGATCAACTGTCCGCGACGATTTCGTCCTTCAGCTTGAGCTACGGAGTTTGCGAATTGGGCCTGGCCGAAGGCGAGTATGGCGGAATTTTCCAAACCAACGCCTTCTACAACAGCCTTTGGCAGCAAGCGGCAGCGGAAGGTCAAACGGTCAATGTTTCCGCGGGCGACAGCGGTGACGACACCTGCGAACGTGGGTCTGAAGCCGCGGAGATCGGCTGGAACGTCAATGGAATCGCCTCCACCCCTTATGATGTTGCCGCGGGCGGAACCGATTTCAGCGACAACTACTCGAGCGATTTCGCGCAGGCACCCAACACCTACTGGAACGCGAACGATTCGGCGCCATATGGCTCGGCTCTCTCCTACATTCCCGAGATGACCTGGAACTCGAGCTGCGGCAGTTCGCTCCTCGCCAGCTTTCTCGCTTGGGAGGTCGGCACTACTTACACGCCCGAACAAGTGTGCAGCGGAGACACGCCCTTCGGCTACGACTTTACTTATGTCGACGCCGCCGGCGGCGGCGGCATCAGTTCCATTTATAAGTTGCCCGCCTGGCAAAGCGTCTACGGCGTGGGCCGGAATTTCACTTCCGCGTCCAAGCGCAATCTGCCGGATGTCTCGCTGTTTGCCTCCGCCAATTTCTGGAGCCACGCCTTGCAGTTCTGCGAGTCCGATCTTGCCACGGGAACCGGTGGCCAATTTCCCTGCGACTACACCAATCAAGGCGAGGGTGGAGAAATGGCCGCTGGCGGTACTTCGTTCGTGGCGCCGCAGATCAATGGCATAATCGCCGTCATCAACCAAACTTGGCGGTCGCGGCAGGGGCAGGCAGACTACAACTTGTACGCCTTAGCCAGTCACGAATACGGCACACTGTCGAAAGCCAACACCTCGACCTCAATGCCCAGCCTGCTCACCTGCGAATCGAACTATGTTTCTATTTCCGAGTTCGGCCAGCAGTTCGCGGGCTGCATCTTTCACAACATTTACCGCACACCGGCCATTACGACCGGAACCTGCGCCGGAGCCAGCAACAGCAACTGCGTGGTCGACGGCAACGAGATGCCTTGCGTTGCCGGAAGCAGGGATTGCTTTACCTCGAACCCAAGCGATCCCTTTGGGCTGCTTTCGATTTCCACCTCCAGCTTCGAGCCAGCCTGGCTTCAAGCCGCAGGCTACAACGATGCAGTGGGACTGGGTAGCCTTAACATTAACAACCTGGTAAGACAGTGGCACAGTCTGACACCGCAGTCCGGCAGCACGGCCGTTTCCTCCGATTCCAGTGCGGCCTCGACGGAACGGTAAGAAATACGGTCACAGTTACGGGCCGGGGCAGCTTGGTTCCTGCCATGGGCGCACACTACTGTGTGCGCCCTTTCGCCTGCCCTTGCATTAGGATCAGAACACAGTTCCAAAACCATCTGCGAAATGGCCCGGCTGTTGGCTGTTCTCGCGTAATAGCAGTATTCTGACTTTTGTGTCTTATCTTGACGAACAAGGCGAACGGCAGAGGCTGGCAAGAAACTACGCGAGCATGACCGATGGCGAATTGCTGCGCCTCGCCCAGGATTCAGACTCACTGACTGAGTTGGCTTGGGACGCGCTCGAAGATGAGATGGACCGCAGGCATCTGGAATGTCCCGAAGATAGCTCACCAAAACCCGCACTCGAACTTCGGGAGCTCGCGATGGTCCGGCAGTTTCGTGATTTGCCGGAAGCGCTGCTGGCAAAGGGTAGCCTGGAATCGGCAGGCATAGAGTGCTTTCTGGCAGACGAAAATCTGGTCCGTCTGGACTGGTTCATTTCGAACTTCATCGGCGGCGTGAAACTGAAAGTAAGAGTCGCCGATTTCGAAAACGCGCAAACAATTCTCAACGAGCCAATCCTCGAAGGCCTTTATGTGCATGGCGTGGGCCTGTACGAGCAGCCCCGCTGCCCCGCGTGCCGTTCGTTGGATGTCACGTTCCAGGAATTGGACCGGCCCATCGCCTACATGAGCGCATTTCTCAACGTGCCCATGCCGGTGCAGCGCAGCGCCTGGCGCTGCCGCTCCTGCGGCAGGGAATGGGAGGACACACGCGAAGACGAGGACGCGGTCGATGAATCTTCGCAGGAATGATTTCGCATTAACTCCCACGACTGACACGCCAGTTTCTATTCTCCGCCGCGGTCACGTAAACTGAAATCCCGTTGAAGACGATCGGACATCTTCTCGCCCGTTACACCGCGTGGATCTGGGCGTTGCTCAAGCCGCTCGGGATGTGGGGGGTATTCGCCATCGCAGGCGTGGATTCAGCACTGGTCGGCATGCCGGTCGATGCCATCGTGGCAACCTATGTGTTCCAGGATCGAAAGCGCCTGCTGTTGTATGTGGTGATGGCCTCGCTGGGCTCGGCGCTGGGAAGTATTCCGTTGTACGTGATTGGATACATCGGCGGCGAAACAGTTTTGCGTAAGCGCATTTCCGAAAAACGCTTTCAGGAAATCCACCGAAAATTTGAGAAGCATGAATTTTGGGCGCTGATGTTTCCCGGCATGCTGCCCCCGCCGATGCCGTTTAAGGCCTTTGTCTTGAGCGCCGCAGTTTTTGAGATGCGGTTCCCACACTTTCTTGGGGCGATCTTCGCCGGACGCTTCGTCCGCTTTCTGATTTTGTCGCTGTTGACGCTTTATTTTGGCCCGCAGATTATGCACATCGCGGCAGATATCTTTCGCCGGCACTTTATCGTGCTGGTAGTCGTGCTTGCCGTGGGAGTGCTGTTATGGGTGGCGCTCCGTCGCAAGCGGCGTCTGAAGAAGCAGGCGTCGACTGAATAAGGCGGTGATTTCTGCCAGCTTACGCGGCCGCTATGTGATCGCCATCGGATTTATGAAACTGTGCCGACAACGAATGCAACAAGCCGGGAATGGCAAAAAATGCTGACGTGAAAAGCAGATCTCCTTCCATCGCGCGGCGGAAGAATGGCAGCCCAGCGTCGTAGCAGGCCATCAGGCCGCCGAAAGTCATGGGATACATATCATGCCAGACGGCCCAAACGGCAAAATTGCTGAGCAGGAAAAATGAAACCGATCCCGCAGCCGCGGCTCCCAGAATGCGGACCGCCCCAGCCCCGCTTTTCAAGTTGCTACCCAGCCACAGCATGCCTGCATACCAAGCCCAGGTGACGAAATGATCCCAGGTCAGCGGATAGTGGTAGACCATGGTGGTGAGAATGACGTCGGAAGCGGCGAGCAATACCAGCGGCAGCCACATTTGCCGCCGCGCGCCGCGCGCGCCGAAAAAGAGGAGTGCCGCCGCCACCGGAGTAAATGCCATCGGGTGCGGCAGAAAGCGCACAGCGACCGCCAGGATCACAAATAAATAGGCCAGCATGAGCACACCTCGCAGCCAGAAGAGCGTGGACGAGCCGCTCTCGGCTAACCATCATTCTCAGCGTTGCCAGCAATAACGTCAAGGGAGCAGATAGTGCGGGGGCGAGCGGCTTTGCGCACAAAATTCAACAGCCGTCCGTTTCAGTGTTTAGATTCCTGCGCCCCCTGTTCTTTCCCCGGTCCGAAGATATAGGCGATGGGTCGAAGATTCTTGTCAAGTTCCACTGTTGCCCCCAGGATTTTTCGCGGACTGTCGCTCCGGCCCAACATGCGGTCAAACAATCGCGGCGCCTGCACATAACGCAAATCCTGGAAGTGGACGAGGTATCCACCTGCTGAAGAATCCAAAGTCTCAGTCTCCGTGATCGGATACTGGGCCCAGTCCAGATAAACGCGGCCGAGATAGGATTTTTTCGCGGCCAGAGTGATGGGCGTCTCTTCCGGCTTGTAGCGAATTTCCATCCGGCCTTCGGGGTCGACTTCGGGCGCGAGCGAACCTACCGGAGCAAGGACAAAAAAGTTCGATGTCTCAACCACGCCAAACCAGTGAAAGGGATCGATCATGGTGGGATAGGCGGAAGCCCGGATAGGATCGGCGGAGTTGTAGGTGCGTGCCTCGAGGGCGCTGACTGCACGCCGATGCTCGAAATCACGCACACCCCACATCAACACAACTCCAATCAAAGCCAGCGAAGCGGCCACGCGGCCACGTGGTCCGCGAGCGCGTGCCCCGATCTCCTTATCGATCAGAGAAAAGAACGCGGGAATGATCAGCCCCAGAAGCAACAGAGCGAACATCACTGGCTCAAAGATGAAGACGATGTCCCAGGAATACCACTTCTCATAAAATGGCCAGAAAGGGCGCACGCCGTAGTTATTGGTAAAGTCGAGCAGAAGATGGCTGAGACCCGCAAGGCAGGCAAAGAGAAATAGCAAGCCCCAGCGAGGCGCTTGGCCGCTGGCCGTTCTACGGCCTCGTAGACGCCAAACGCCATAGACGAAGGCGAGGACCAGGGCCGATACCAGCGGAATGCCGAGAAACGAGTGCGTGAATCCGCGATGATGGGCAAAGCCGAAGGCCGGGCCGCGGAGCTGGCCGAGGATATCGAGGTCGGGAGCTTCGGCGGCGAGAGTCAGCGTAAGAGTCGCCAGGGCGGTCTTGCGGTTCAACCCCGCGCGCCCCAGGCAGGCCCCGGTCAGGAAATGAGTTACAGGCTCCAAGCGAAGGTTTATTGTGACACGCGGCGAGCGAAAGTGCGAAGCTGTAAACGGCGATAAGCAGGTTCAGAGAAGCAGATAGATTTACGGTTCGGAAATTCATGGCGCCAGAAGCGTCAGAGCGTCGGGCAGGACAGAGATCTCTATCGGCAGAGAGCCAAGCAGTTCCCCGTCGGCTTCGACGTAGATTTTTGATTGCTGTTCCGTGCTTGTTGCACCAGGTGTACTCGACTGAATGTATTCGCAAGATACTCTTTCCGCGTCCGCCAGTTCTATACCAGGAATCTGCCAGCGCAAGCCCAGCAGCCCGCGCGTTACATACATCAGATAAGCGATCCGGCTGGCCGTGTGACAGAGAACCAGGCGCAGATCGTTGCGTTCGAGTGATGCTCCGGGAGCGAGTTCACGCAAGACACCGCCGAAATTACGGATGCGAACACTCATCAGTTCGGTAAGTTCGGCGTGGCGCGATTCGCCCGATCCGGTCTCAATATATTCTGCCCGGAAGCGAGTCATGGGATAGGTAAACCAAAGATGCCAGGCCTTGAGGTAGTAGGCCGTCATGCCCCATCGCTGTTTGATTCCGTGGTTCAAGTTATAAAAAAGATGACCATCCACGCCCACACCCGCGGTCACGATGAAGTAGCGGGAACCGGAATTGCCCTCAAAGTCTATGTACTGTATTCGACCCAGCGCCACGCGGCGCAGGCTGGCACGCAGAGCCGCCTCGGCAGCGCTCGCTACTGTGAGTGGAAGTTTCAGGTCATGGGCCAGAGTATTGCCCGTGCCCATAGGAAGAATTCCAAGGGCAACCTCAGTCTGCGCCAGGACCTGAATCATATTGTGGATCGTCCCGTCGCCGCCGCAGGCGAAGATGGTGTCGCAACCACCCTGGATTGCCCGAGACGCATGTTCCTCCGCGTGAGCTGCGGATTCGGCGAGAACCAGATCCGCCTCCACTCCGGCGTTGCGGAGAATCGCAAGCGCAGATTCCAATTCTCTTCGGCGGCGCGGCTGATTTCCGCCGGAATCGGGGTTATAGAGCAGGACGGCCTTGCGCATTAGGGTATCGGATCAAAAGTGGAACGTACGAAGCCGGAACGCACGAAGGTGGATTGTACCTGAGCCATGGCATGCACCGACCGACGCTTGCGCGCGGTTATCGCGATCCCCATTCCCACATGCCGAACATGGCTTTTTGCGGCAGGGGATGTCCAGCTTGCCGGGCAAGCATAGCGATCTGACCTCGGTGGTGGGCGTCGTGAGAAATGAGATAGCCGAGGAATCCCGCTACATCGGGACGAAAGCCTTTGACGCGCCCATCGCCCTCCAGTGCGCGGCTGATGACAACACTCAGCGCCTGCCGCGAGCGCTCCATAGCTCGCAGAGCCTGCGTCGGAGTTACTTTCGCGCGGTCGAGCGACTGTGGGATCTCGCCATCTTTGTTGGTGGCTTTCAACCACATGACGCGAACGTTGTGCATGTGCGCCACGATCGCAGGAATCGACCTGCCTTTGCCGCCGGGGGGAGCGGCATTCCATGCCGCCGGAGAAAGATTATCGATCAAATACTGGTTGATTCGGTTGTTGGTGTTGAACGCGTTTAGCAGCGCCACGGGAAGTTCGCTGGCAAACGTTTTGGCGGAATAGAGGGAAAGCGGGGAGCCGGGAGCTTTGGGCATGAGGGACCTGAGATCGAACAAGTGGCAGGTCTTTGAATTTCGCACAGCTGGGCGCGACGTGCAAGAGAGTTTTGTAAATCTCTTGTAAATCTTGTTCACTTTCGGTCTGTTGCTCTGGCTGGGGTTCGCCTGGCCCGTTCCGGAAGAGTTCTTTCCCGCCTATAATCTTGGCGATGGCTGGCACGAAAGAGACCGAAAAGAAGATCGAATCCCTGCGCGAAACGATTCGTCACCACGAGTATCTCTACTACGTTCTTGACCAACCCAAAATCAGTGACGCCGAGTTCGACAAGCTGATGCGGCAGCTGAAGGATATGGAAGGCGAGCATCCTTCGCTCATCACGCCCGATTCTCCTACGCAGCGAGTGGGAGGCAAGCCGCGCGAAGGGTTCGTCAAGGTGCGGCATTCCTCGCCCATGCTGTCGCTTGACAACACCTACAGCGAAGAAGAATTGCGCGATTGGGAACGCCGCGTCCACGAACTCAGCGGACGAAGCGCCGTCGATTACGTTTGTGAACTGAAGCTCGATGGCATGTCGTTGGCGCTGGTATATGAAAATGGCAGGCTCGCGCGCGGAATCACCCGTGGCGACGGCACGGTTGGCGAAGATGTGACCCTCAACGTGCGAACGGTGCGCTCGATTCCGCTTTCCATCGACAAAGAGAAGCTTAAGAAGGCGGGCGTTCCCCCGCAATTTGAAGTTCGAGGCGAACTGTTGATGCCGACCGCCGCCTTTAAGAAGCTGAACGAAGAACGGGAGCGCGAGGGTCTTGTCACTTTTGCCAACCCCCGCAACTTTACCGCTGGGACAGTGCGGCAACTCGATTCCAAGGTCACGGCCCAGCGCCGTCTCGATTTCTTTCCCTACATTCTGCTGACCGGTGGCCGAACATACTTCGACTATCACTGGAAAACCCTGGAAGCGCTACATGCTTTGAATTTCAAGGTCAACCCAAATCGCAAACTAGTCCGCAGCATGGACGAAGTTTGGTCTTTTATTCAGCAGTGGGAAGGGAAACGGGAATCGCTGCCCTACGAGATTGACGGCATCGTGGTGAAGGTGGATGCCACGCGACTGCAGGATGAACTTGGTTTTACTGGTAAAGCGCCGCGCTGGGCTATCGCTTATAAGTATGCGGCCCGGGCGGGAATCACGAAACTCGAAAATGTTCGCTGGCAGGTGGGACGTACGGGCAAGCTCACGCCTGTGGCTGAGTTGGCCCCGGTGTTGATCGGCGGGACGACGGTAAGAAATGCCACGCTGCACAATATGGACGAAATCGAGCGGTTGGGCGTGAAGATTGGCGACTGGGTGCAGGTAGAGCGAGGCGGGGACGTCATCCCCAAAGTGGCGAAGGTCGTCGAGGACAACGATCATCCGCGTGGCAAGCGGGATGTCGAGGCGCCGGAGAAGTGCCCGGTGTGCGGAACTAAAGTTGTTCGCACCGAGGGCGAGGTAGATTATCGCTGCGTCAACGCCAATTGCCCAGCCAAGCTGCGGGAAACCATTCTGCATTTTGCCTCGCGCGGCGTGATGAATATCGATGGCATGGGCGAGGCCCTGGTAACGCAACTGGCAGAGCGCGGTCTAGTGAAGAATGTTGCCGACATCTACAAGTTGACCAAAACGGACTTGCTCAGCCTGGAGCGCATGGGAGATAAGTCGGCGCAGAACATTCTCGACGAGATCGAGGCCTCGAAGAAGCTGCCGCTGGATCGCGTGATTTATGGTCTGGGCATTCGTTTTGTCGGCGAACGCACGGCGCAGTTTCTAGCGGAGCATTTTGGCTCGATGGAAGCGCTGGAACAAGCCAGCGTGGAAGAGTTGCAGAATGTGGACGAAGTAGGCCCGCGCATTGCCGAGAGCATCGCGGAGTTCTTCAGCATCGCGGCAAATCGAAAGTTAGTCGAGCGGTTGCGCGAAGCGGGCCTTACGTTGAGCGGGGAGAAAAAGCAGCGTGGGACGAAGCTCGCTGGCAAAACATTCGTTCTCACAGGTACGCTGGCGAAGTACACGCGCGATCAAGCCAAGAAGATGATCGAGGATGCGGGAGGAAAGGTAACCGGCTCGGTCAGTAAGAAAACGGATTATGTTGTGGCGGGTGCGGACGCGGGATCGAAACTGGACAAGGCGAAAGAATTGGGAGTCGCGGTAATCGAAGAAAAGGAGCTGGAGCGGCTGGCTGGCTCAAGTCCCTAGAGAGATTCAGTACCATGAATATCCCGCACATCATGCGGGATATTCATGGTACTATTATTTGATGATTGAACGTCGAGCGGATCTCGCCTTAGTCCGCGCTGCCCTCCGGCGCAGCCGCGTTGTCGCTCTCCTCGGACCGCGGCAATGCGGCAAGACGACGCTGGCGCGTCAGTTTGTCGCGCCGGACTCCCTGAACTACTTCGACCTGGAGGACCCGCGGAGTCTGGCCCGCCTGACCGAGCCGGACATCGCCCTGCGCCCTCTCAGGAAACTGGTGGTCATCGACGAGATCCAGCGTCGTCCGGAGCTTTTCCCGCTCTTGCGGGTGCTGGCGGACCGCTCGCCGCTCCCCGCCCGGTTTCTGATTCTGGGCAGCGCCTCAACTGAGCTGTTGCGGCAGTCGTCCGAGACGCTGGCTGGCAGGCTTGAAACCGTTCCGCTGGAGGGCTTCCGGCTCTCCGACTTGGGAGCCCCTGCCCAGGGGCGACACTGGCTGCGTGGCGGCTTCCCGCTAGCTTACACGCCACGCAGAGAGGCTGACTCGGTATCGTGGCGGCGGCAATTTCTGCAAACTTTTCTGGAGCGTGATATTCCTCAACTTGGCATCGAGATTCCTGCGGTTGCCTTGCGGCGCTTCTGGAACATGGTGGCGCACTACCACGGCCAAACCTGGAATGCGGCCGAGTTGGCTCGCGCTCTGGCGGTAAATGAATCCACGGTGCGTCGCTACCTCGATTTGATGGCCGGCGTTTTCATGGTGCGCCAGTTGCCGCCGTGGTTTGAGAATCTGGGCAAACGTCAGGTCAAGGCGCCAAAGGTTTATGTGCGCGACAGCGGTCTGCTCCATTCGTTGCTAGGCATAACCAACCAGCGCGATCTCGAAAATCATCCCAAGGTGGGCGCGTCGTGGGAAGGGTATGCAGTCGAAGAAGTGCTGAAGTCATTTCGTCCCGACGAGGCTTATTACTGGGCCACTTATAACGGGGCCGAACTCGATCTGCTTCTATTTAAGAATGGCCGCCGCATTGGGGTCGAGTGTAAGCGTGCAGATGCTCCTAGGCTCACGCCGTCGATGCGCAGCTCGCTCGCCGACCTCAGACTCGATCATCTTTATGTTTTGTATCCGGGGGACAAAGCTTATGCGTTGGCCAGAAAAGCGGATGTAATGCCGCTGGCGAGGTTCGTGAAGGCAAAATGAACAAAAATAGATACCATGAATATCCCGCAATGAAGGCGGGATATTCATGGTCTACTTAAGTCGACCGCTTCATCCCCTAGATCATGCCGACCACTGGAAGTAGCCACAGCGGACTTGGCGTTTCTTGAATGCCGATGCTCTATGTGCGGGGTACATTCCCTATCGCCGCCGTCATCCGCTTCCAAGTCTCTTCCAGCGTCTCCGGCAGAATCCTCGTCTCGCAAACTACCGACACAAAATTTGCGTCCGCCACCCAGCGGGGCAGCACGTGCATGTGAATATGTCCGGCGATGCCCGCACCCGCGGCCTTGCCGATGTTCATGCCCAGATTTACTCCGTCGGGATGGTAGAGTTCCCGCAAGACGGACTCCAGCCGCTGCGAAAGCGCGATCATCTCGTTGGCCGCTTCGGTGGGTAACTTGCGCAGTTCATCCAGGTGCGCGTAAGGCACGACCATCGCGTGCCCCGGGGTGTAAGGATATGCATTCAGGATGACGAAGCAAAATTCCCCGCGATGAACGATCAGCGTTTTGCGGTCGTCTTCGGCTTTAACCGCATTGCAGAACACGCAGCCTACGGCTTTTTCCGCGGTCGAGACGTAGGCATAACGCCATGGTGTCCACAGATAATCCATGCAGAGGCAGGGTAGCAGATGCGGGTTGGCGGTGGAAATGGCCGCGGGAGCGATCAGCAATCATGATTTCGGACACTGCAAAGGATGCCTCCGAACTAAGCTGAAATGCTCGTTCCTAAGTGCTGGAGCCCAGCCCCTGAAACACTCCCGTAACATGCGCGCGATTTAAGTTTGACACTGTTTGGAAGCGGTTGCTATAGTCGAAGAGTTCCCTTTGGACGCGGGTTTCTGTAAACGTCCGGCAGCTGGGATTGTCCAAGCTCACTCGCCAGGGTGGGCCCACCACAACCAACGACTCACTCCAGCAGTCCGCCAGCAGGTCCCGCATCCGCCCGCACCCAGTGCGAGGTTTACCAGAGAGGCTTAACCTTGTTCGACGAAACCACGTTCAACGAAACCAACGTTCATTCCAGTTCCTCTACCGCCGTCGTTTCCGAAGCTGAACCGATGGCCAACGAACCCAGCCTAACCCAACCGCGCGAGCACGCGCAGGCCTCCGCGTCCGAGAGCGCCTCGCACGGCATTGCCGCAGATTTTTCTCCGGACGGACATTCTTCACACGAAAAAGGTTCGCCAGAGGAAGCGCCGCGGGCCGCGTCCGCTTCGGACGATAAAACCGCTTCCGCTGAAGACTTCGCTTCCGCGCTCGAAACTTTCACCACCGAAGCCCAGGAAGCCGTTAGTGAAGACCGCGTGATCAAGGGAACGGTGCTGAAGCTGACATCGACTCACGTGGTGGTCGACATCGGCGCGAAGTCGGAAGGCATGTTGCCCCTGGCGGAGGTTTTGGATCACGAAGGCAAGCCGCGTTTCAAACCCGGCGATGAAATCGACGTGATGCGCGACAAGGGCGAAACTGAAGAAGGTTACATTAACCTTTCGCATCAGAAGGCGCAGCGGATTCACGCCTGGGATGAAATTGAGAAGGCGCACAACGAGAAGAAACCGATTCAGGCGGTCGTGATCGATCGCATTAAAGGCGGCTTGACCGTCGATATTCTGGGCGCTCGCGCTTTCCTGCCCGGCTCACAGGTGGACCTGCGGCCCATCCGCAACCTCGACGGCATGAAGGGACAGACGCTGGAAGTTGCAGTTATCAAGCTGAATAAAAAGCGCGGCAACATTGTGGTCTCCCGCAAAGAATTGCTCGAAGGCGAGCAGAATGAAAAGCGCTCGAAGACGCTGGAACATCTGGAAGAAGGAACGATCCTGACCGGAGTGGTAAAAAATCTGACGGAATACGGTGCTTTTGTTGACCTTGGCGGGCTGGACGGTCTGCTCCACGTCACCGATATGTCATGGGGACGTCTCACGCACCCGAAAGATCTGGTCAATGTCGGCGATCAGATTCAAGTCAAGGTTCTCAAGTACGACAAGGATAAGCAGCGCGTGTCGCTGGGATTCAAGCAGCTCACTCCCGATCCCTGGCTCGATGCGGAGCATCGCTATCCTGTGGGCGCGCACGTTGCCGGCCGGGTAATCAGCGTGACTGACTACGGCGCTTTCGTTGAACTGGAGCAGGGCATCGAAGGATTGGTTCACGTCAGCGAAATGACCTGGTCCAAGCGCATGAAGCATCCTTCGAAGCTGGTCAATGTCGGCGATCAGGTGGAATGCGTGGTCCTCAATGTAAACCCGGCGGAGCGCCGGATTTCTCTGGGCATGCGGCAACTCGCGTCCAATCCCTGGGACCAGTTGCACGAAAAATTCCCCGTCGGCATGACTGTGGAAGGCCGTGTTCGCAATCTCACCGACTTTGGAGCGTTCATCGAAATCGAAGATGGAATCGACGGTCTGGTCCATGTCAGCAATCTGAGCTGGACCAAGCGCGTCAAGCATCCGTCTGAGGTTCTCAAAAAGGGCGACCGCGTGAAGGCCATCGTTTTGGCTATCGAACCCGACAAGCGGCGCTTGTCCCTTGGGGTCAAGCAGCTTCAACCGGACGTCTGGGAATCGTTCTTCGCCACCCATCATATTGGCGACGTTGTTCACGGAAAAGTCCTGCGCGTTGCGGCTTTTGGAGCCTTTGTCGAGATCGCCGAAGGCGTCGAAGGATTGTGCCACAAATCGGAGGCGACCGATGACAACGGCCAGCCGATCCATCTTGAGCCCGGTTTGGAGCACGACTTCAAGATCATCAAGATGACTCCGGAAGAAAAGAAGGTGGGACTTAGCATCCGCGCGGTCGGCGAAGAAGCTTCCCGGTCGGACGTCGAGGCCTACAAGCAGCCGGTTTCCAGCACCAGTTCGACCATCGGCGAGCTGATCAACTGGAAACGCGCCAGCAATGAAGGCAACTGATATTCCTGTCTGCCTTCGTTTTTGTCATCCTGAGCACAGGAGCAGTTTCGCAAAAGCGAAACTGCTACGAAGTCGAAGGATCCCAAACCGCAGCACACCTCGATAGCGGTGAGCCACTTCAGTTTGGCCGCCACTCTGCTCCTGTTCTAGAATCAAACGTTTGCCCTTGATCATCTCTTCCTGTTGAGGAGCCTCACTTTGCCTGAAACCATTTATGATGTAGCCATCATCGGCAGTGGCCCTGCCGGATACACCGCCGCCATCCGCGCCGGCCAATGGGGCCTCAAAACCGCGCTTATCGAAAAAGACAACGTGTTGGGCGGCACCTGCTTGCATGTAGGCTGCATTCCGACCAAGGCGCTGCTATTCAACGCGGAGCTATGGGACCACTTGAAAGACGCGAAAGAATTCGGCATCGATGGCGTCGACGCGCGCAAACTGAACTGGGCTGCCATTCAGGATCGCAAGAACAAAATCGTCACCAAGCACACCAAGGGCCTCGACTTCCTGATGAAGAAAAACAAAGTCGAGACCATCCGCGGCTACGGCAAGCTGACCGGCGGGGCGCAGAATGGCATCCTCACGGTTGAAGTGGTGAACGATAACAAGGCCAGCCATATCAAGGCAAAAAATGTGATTCTAGCGACCGGCTCGGCGGCTCGCATGATTCCCGGCCTTGAAGCGAATGACCGGGTGCTTACGAACATTGAAATTCTGAGTTTGAAAGAGATCCCGAAATCATTAGTGATCGTCGGCGCCGGCGCCGTGGGTGTGGAGTTCGCTTCGATTTACAAATCGTTTGATTGCGACGTGACAATCGTCGAGATGCTGCCGCGCCTCGTTCCCGTGGAAGATGAGGAGATCTCCAAGGAACTGGCGCGCGTGTATCGCAAGCGCGGCATCAACTTCCACACCAGCGCGAAAGTCGACAAAGTGGAAAAGACCAAGTCTGGAGTTGCGGTAACGATTACCGTTGAAGGCAAGCAGCAGAAAATCGAGGCTGAGAAAATCCTGATCGCGATCGGCCGCAAGCCACGTACGGAAAACATCGGCCTCGAACGCACAAAGATAAAGCCGGACCGCGAATTCATCAAAACCGATTCCTGGATGCAAACCGCAGAACCCGGTGTTTACGCTGTCGGCGACATTGTCCTCGGCACCCCGCAACTAGCGCACGTGGGCGCAATGGAAGCAATTGTTGCCATCGCGAAAATCGCAGGCAAGCCGGGCAAACCGATCAATCCTGAACACATTCCCGGGGCCACATATTGTCATCCGGAAATCGGCAGCGTCGGCCTCACCGAGACCAAAGCCCGTGAAGCCGGATACAACGTGAAGATTGGCAAATTCCCCTTCACGGCGAATTCGCGTGCGTCAATCGTCGGCCAGCATGAGGGCTTTATTAAAATTGTCAGCGACGCCGACTACGGCGAGATTCTCGGCGTTCACATCATCGGTCCGCAAGCGACAGAATTGATCGCCGAAGCAGTGACCGCGATGGAACTGGAAGCCACGGTGGAAGACTTGATGTGGACAATCCACGCGCACCCGACGCTCGCCGAAGCGATGCTGGACGCGGCCAACAGCGTGTATGGGATTGCGATCAACGCTTAGAGCTTGATGGCAGGCGTAAGATGAAAGTACGGGACGTGATCAAGGAGTTAGAAAGAAACGGCTGGTTTCTTGATCGGACTCGCGGTAGTCATAGGCAGTTCAAGCATGCCGCGAAACCGGGATTGGTTACAGTGCCCGGTAAACCTGGAGACGACCTCGGCATCGGCACGCTGAACAGTGTTTGGAAACAAGCGGGACTTAAGAAATGAAAAAATATCTGATTGTCGTTGAGAAAACCGGAACCGGCTATTCCGCGTACTCGCCCGATCTGGATGGGTGTGTCGCAACCGGCAACACCCGCGACGAGGTCGAACGCGAGATGCGGGATGCGATCGCCTTTCATCTGGATGGTCTGGCGCGGAGCGGCGAACCCATCCCCGAGCCGCAAACGTATTCCGCCTACGTAGAAGTTCCCGCGTAAGCTGGCGGTACCCTGTGTTCCCGTGATCAAGGTTTGCCTTGACAGTCGAGTAGAGCGAAGCTCTTGATCTCTGTAATCCAACTCGGCACCATCGACTACTCCACCGGCCTCCGCCTGCAGCAGCAACTGGTCGCGCTGCGCAAAGAAGAAAAAATCGGCGACGTACTTCTGCTGCTCGAACACAATCCCGTGATTACGCTGGGTCGCAACGCGAAAGCCACCAACGTAATCGCTTCTCCCGAATTGCTGGCTCAGCGTGGTGTTGAACTGTTCGAATGCGACCGCGGCGGCGACGTCACCTTCCACGGCCCCGGCCAAATCGTCGGCTATCCCATCTTCGACCTGCGTGGTCACGCCACGCCTGACGGCAAGCGCAAAACGCTGGGCGCGGTCGAATTCGTCCGCCGCCTGGAAGAAGTATTAATCCGCACCTGCGCCGACTTCGCCATCGAAACCAAACGCATCTGCGGTCTGACCGGCGTATGGACCGATCCAAACGGTTCGCAAGATTCCACTGTCTTGTCATCCCGAGCGGAAGAGAACGATTCGAAGAATCGTTCTCTGGAGTCGAGGGACCTGCTGTTTTCCGGCACCACCACGAACCGTGTGGGGACAGCCGCCCTCGGCTGTCCGGTCGAGCGAAGCTCGACGGCTCCCGAAGCCAAACTCGCCGCCATCGGCGTCCACATCTCGCGCTCGGTCACGTCGCACGGCTTTGCCCTCAACGTCAACACAGACCTCGACTACTTCAACCTGATCATCCCCTGCGGTATCACGACAAAGCCGGTGACGTCGATGCAGCAACAACTCGGCAAAGAACTCGACATAAACGCCGTCGCCGAATCCATCTCCCGCAACTTCGGCACTGTGTTCTCCAGCCAGATGCTGTGGGTCGATACGCTGGACGCGCTGCTTGGTCGGACGGTAGGAGTGCCAATGAAGCCGCCCGTCGAACTGCGAAAGCTCCGCAAAGAGGAAGACCAAGCCTGGGCATGACCGACCGGCAGAGCCAGTGAGATAATCATGTTCGGTACATGCTCCGATGAAAAATCAGCGAGACAAGTCTGTAATCGAGCACTGGCTGCGACTCTACAATCGGTTGACCGACGCATCTTTCGCCGTCGTAGACTGGCCAGACAGTGATTCGTCGAAAAAGAATATCGACGCGATGTGCCGCGATCATAACGGGCACACTCTCGCAATCGAACACACACTGATCGAACCTTTTGAGGGCGAGAAGGCTGACAGAGATCGCTTCACGCGGACGCTCGCCGCCCTCGAGATCATCCGTCCCTCGTGGAGCCCGGGTACAGGTTCATGGCGAGTCAGGCCGTCGGATCGGTTCCTACCGGCGTTGACTGGAACGACATTCCGAGGGAGCTACTCAAGCATCTGCCAAACGTGTTGCCGACCCTGCCGAGGGCAACTCGGAAATCGCCGTTCCAGTTGGCAAATGTGAGATCAGACTACGCATCCAGAAAGAGCGTTTGAGAACAGAAGTTCAGGGCCAATTCTTCACCGCTCGTGGTATCTCGGGCGACACAGGACCGGAACCCTCAACCGTGCACTTGCTAACAAGATTCCAAAACTGTCAGCTTCGAGTGCTGACAAGAAAATCCTCCTCCTTGAACAAGACAACGTCGCGGGGACAATCGAGAGTCAGTTTGGGCAAATTCCTGAAGGTCACGAAATCAGAAGGTTGTTGCGGGATATCGACGAAATTTGGTCGGTGAAGACATTATGCCCTTGAAACGGAGAATGTGATTTTTACGAACCTGCTTGTGCCCTTTATGCCTCGGTTCGATCCTGCGACTTTCTGCTCGCTGAATGTCCAGACGGGAAAATTCTGGCGTGAACCGGTTGAGATGGTGGGATAGCAGCGCATGACGATCAAGAAAAACAAAACCAGGCATTAGAGACGCTTCCAATGGCACCCGCCAGCGCAACGGCGGGTCACCCTCAAAATCCCCACTTCTCGCAAAGAACGCGAGAAATGGGGCACCCACGTCATCGGCGGCAACGGATAGCACACTCCGCACCTATTCCATCCCCGACCTGCGGCTCGAGCACCCCGACCTCACCGTCCGCCAAACAATAGAGAAAGACAAAGACGGCGCCGAGCACGTCCGCTACGAAGTCACCGGCAACCTCGACGCCCCCGTCCCGCCCATCCGCGACTCGAAATATCTGACCAAGCAGCAGGCCATCGAGATCTACCGCTTCATGCTGCTCAACCGCAAAATGGAGAACGCGCTCGAAAATCTCTACAAGCAAGGCAAGGTCGTCGGCGGAGTTTATTTCGGACTCGGCCAGGAAGCCTGCTCCTGCGCCTCCGCCTACGCGCTCGACAAAGACGACTGGTTCGCGCCCATGATTCGCAATCAGGGCTCGCTGCTCGTCCGCGGATTCGCCGCCAGCGACACCATGATGCAGTACATGGCCAAGGCCGATTCGCCCACCAAAGGCCGCGACGGCACCAGCCACTTCGGCGACATCGAAAAGCGCAACATGGTCTCGCCCATCTCCATGCTCGGCGATTTAATTCCCGTGCTCTCCGGCGTCGCGCTGGGCGCGCGCCTGCAAGGCCGCAACATCGCCGTCATGACCTACATCGGCGACGGAGGCCAGTCCACCGGCGTCACCTACGAAGGCATCAACTTCGCCGCCGTGCAGAATCTTGGCCTCGTGCTTTTCGTCGAAAGCAATCTCTGGGCCTACTCCACGCCGTCGGAAATGCAGTACCGCTGCAAAGACCTCGCCGAACGCGCCATCGGATACGGCATCCCCGGCGTCATCGTCGACGGCACCGACGCCTGCCAGGTCTACGACGCCGCCCACGAAGCCGTCGAACGCGCCCACCGCGGCGAAGGCCCCACCATGATCGAAGCCAAAATGATGCGCATGAAAGGCCACGCCATCCACGACGCCGCCGCGTACGTGCCCAAGCCAATGTTCGACTTCTGGAAAAAGCGCGACCCGATCGCCCGCTTCGAAAATTATCTGGTGAAAGAAAAGAAGTGGCTGACGCGAAAGAAAATGCGGACTGATTGCAGAAGTCGAGCGCGTAATCGAAGCAGAACGCGAGATCGCGGTGAACTCCCCGATGCCGACGCCGGAATCCGCCGAAGGTGGAGTGTTCTGCGAGGACGGCTGCCACGAAATCAAACCGAAATACGGCATGCCCAAAGTGAAGAAAGGCGCCGGCAGTTGCAAGCAGACAGAAGCAGCAGTACATTTGAAGTAGCAGTATCCGTGCAAATCCCCGCAAATCCGCAGCGAAAGAATTTGACCCTATGCTCCTCACCTACCTCGAAGCCATCCGCCAGGGAATCTGGGAAGAAATGGACCGCGATCCCTCCGTCTTCTGCCTCGGCGAAGACATCGGCATCTACGGCGGGGCTTTTAAAGTCACGGATGGTTTCATCGACCGCTTCGGCCCCGAGCGCGTCATCGACACGCCCATCGCCGAGTCCGCCATCGTGGGCGCGGCCTTCGGAGCCTCGCTCACCGGCATGCGCCCTGTCGCCGAATTTCAGTTCATGGATTTCATCGGCTGCGCCTTCAACCAGATCAGCAACATGGTCGCGAAAACACATTACCTCTGGGGCGCGCCCGCTCCGCTCGTCCTGCGCGGACCCAGCGGCGGATACGTCCACGGCGGCCCTTTCCACTCGCAGAACCCCGAGATGTGGTTCGTCCACAATCCCGGCCTCAAAGTCATCTGCCCCGCCACTCCTTACGACGCTAAGGGCCTAATCAAAGCTGCTATCCGCGACAACAATCCCTGCATCTTCTTCGAGCACAAATATCTCTACCGCCGCATCAAAGGCGAAGTGCCCGCCGAAGATTACGTCGTCCCCATCGGCAAAGCGAACATCGTCCGCGAAGGCTGCGACCTTAGTGTGATCACCTACGCCGCAATGGTCCACACGGCACTAGAAGCCGCCGACATCCTCGCAAACGACGGAATCGAGATCGAAATCCTCGACCTCCGCACCGTCTCCCCACTCGATCGCGAAGCGATCGCTGCAACCGTAAAGAAGACGAACAAAGTCATCGTCCTCCACGAGCACTCTCGCACCGGAGGCCTGGCCGGCGAGATCGCCGCCATCATCAACGAAGAAGCCTTCGACTCGCTCGACGGCCCCATCGTTCGCATCGCAGGCCTGGATTCGGCAATTCCGTTTTCGCCGCCGCAGGAAGAACATTATCTGCCCAAGGTCGGCGACGTGGTCCGCGAAGCGCGCAGACTGAAAGCGTATTAAAGCCAGAACTCAAGGCTATTGCCGCAACTGAGCAGGAAATCTAAAAGAGCTCGCCCGAGAACTAGCGTCTTCGCCCACTGATCTGCCACAATAGTTCGATTCTGGAGGGCCTCATGGGTAAATTTCTTCTTGGCGCGATTGTTATGCTGCTAATAATCATCATCGGCGGACTCGGCTTAGCTACTCTCGGTTTCTTGCCTACAAATGCAAATGTCCCCCCTCCGCGAATTGAAAGTCACTTGGCCATGGGCGCAGTCGACGCGTCCATGGAACGCCATGCTCCGCATGCCGCCAATCCGTTGCCCCTCACCGATCAAAACCTGGAAGATGGAATGAAGCTCTACACCATGAACTGTGCCGGTTGCCACGGAACCCTCGATCAAAAGCCGACGCCTTTCGGTAAAGGTTTTTATCCGCCAGCTCCCAACCTCGTCTCTGATCCGCCCGACGATCCTGAATGGCACACCTTCTACACCATCCGCACCGGCATTCGCTATACGGGCATGCCCTCCTGGGAAAAAACTCTGAGCACGGACGACATGTGGAAAATCACCGCCCTGCTTTCGCACCTCGACAAGCTCCCACCCGCCGTGCAGGAATACTACAAAACGTCTTTCGGAGTTGCTCCCCCGGGCAGCGGGGAAGAAAAGAAATAGCACGTTTATTTCGTTCGGCGGGCCGTAGAGTTTGCCTGGACATCTGGGATTTTTGATGATCGCAGTGATGTGGTTATCTACCGCCGCGGCGAACCACATCAACGCTTCGATATAATAATTGCGCGTGGTTTTTGCCTCTTGACCTTGGAGCCGCGCGTGGAAGGAAATCATGCCGACAGACATCATCATGCCCCAGATGGGCGAATCCATTGTTGAGGGCACTATCACCAAGTGGCTGAAGAAGCCTGGGGACAAGGTTCAACGCGACGAACCGCTTTTTGAAATCTCGACCGACAAAGTTGACGCCGAAATTCCCGCCCCAGCCACCGGCATTTTGCAGGACATCAAGGTCAGCGAAGGCGCAACCGTCGGCGTGAACACCATTGTTGGGACCATTGCCGTGGTCGGAGAGGCCGCGGCGCCGGCGAAAACCTCTCCTTCCGCACCGCCGGAGCGAGAGGAAAAAAAAGAAGAACCAAAAGTAGTTCCCCCGCAATCACCATCCGTTGCTCAGGCTCCGGCTGCCGTGGGTCCAGACGATGAAGAAGCCCGTTCCTCACCCTTGGTGCGCAAGATCGCCCGCGAGCATGGAGTAGCTCTTTCTCAAATCACCGGAACCGGACTCGGCGGCCGCATCACCAAGCAGGATATCCTGTCGTTTATCGACCAACAGTCGTCGGCTTCCTCACCTGCTGCCACACCCGCGCCTGCATCTCCTCAACCGGGGGCAACCTCTCGCCCCGCAGCCCCCGCCCCGCCCGCGCCCTATCCCGGAGACCTCGTCCCCATGACGAACATGCGCAAAATCATTGCTCAGCGCATGATCGAGTCGCGTCGCACCAGCGCCCACGTTCACTGCATGTACGAAGTGGATTTCACCCGCATCGTCAACCTCCGGGCCAGGCACAAGAGCGGATTCGAGCAGCGCCACGGCGTGCGGCTGACTTTCATGCCGTTCTTCGTACGCGCCGCCATCATCGCCTTGCAGCAGTGGCCAATTATCAACGCGTCGCTCGAAGGCGATAACATCCGCTACCACCGTCAAATCAATGTCGGCATCGCCGTAGCTCTTGACTGGGGATTGATTGTTCCTGTCCTCAAGAATGCCGGAGACCTTAATTTTCTCGGCCTCCAGCGCGGCATCACCGATCTCGGTGAACGCGCTCGCACCAAAAAGCTTAAGCCCGAAGATGTGGAAGGTTCAACCTTCACCGTCACCAATCCGGGCCAGTTCGGAGCCGTTTTCGGCCTTCCCATCATCAACCAGCCCAACTCCGCCATCATGGGCGTTGGCGGCATCACCAAGCAGCCCATGGTGGTGACCGATAAAGACGGCAGCGACTCGATTGCCATCCGCAGCGTCGTTCATCTAACTCTGGGTTACGACCACCGCCTCATCGACGGCGCCGTTGCCGACCAGTTTATGGCGTTAGTGAAAAAGACGATGGAGACTTGGAGCGAAGAAGTCGGCTAGATTCGCGAGCAGAGCTCGGAAGGTTCCCTGCGGTCCTCGGCGTTCTGTTATCGAACTTGCGCTGAAGGCAATGGCAGGCAAGCGCTCCGGCATGACCACGGTGCTCGGGCCGTTCCAGCCGTTGGCGCACCGGACCGACGGGCAAGCTTGATCGAAGCGCTTAGTCCGAGCCTTTACTCCGGACTCACCATCACCCACTTCTTCCCTGCGTATAGCTTGTAGCTGCTGCCATCCTCGACCATCTTCAGCGGCACGGCGCGTTTCAGTTCTTTGTCCATCTGGTAAGGAGCGCTCAACACATCTTCATTCGCAACGTTCATCACCACGAACTTCCCGTCGCTGGTGAACCCGAAGCCATACTGCCCAGGCGCGAGATCTGACCCGCCGACGTTCAGCTTGCACTCCGTAATCAGCATTCCCTGATATTTCTGCTGCACAGCGGTTGAGTATCCCGACGCATCCACCAGAGCCGCCACCATCATTTTGCCGTCCGCCAGTTGAAACCCAACCGAGTTGCGAAGCTGCGTAGGCGCTTTCTGCCCCGCGTAAAAATATTCGCTGGGAACCGCTTTCTTCAATTCGTCCGTGTTCAACAGGTGTTTGGAACCTTGCTGCGCAAACCCCACGCCCAATAAAGCCGCGACTACGCACGCCAGCGCAACCACCCGCACGTTCTTCATTCTTTCCTCGATTCTCTTTCCGCGATTTGATGAGAACACAAAATCTCCGCAGGAAAATTAGTCTTTCAGCCACAAACTTGCAATAGCAGCTTGCTACTATCAGCGGCTGAGCCCTGCCTAAGCCCGGCAAACTTAATTTGGCCGCAAGATTCGGATAGTCCGCTGGCGCGCTTCGCCGTAAGCTTTTCCTACCATGACCACCAATGCCATACTCACGATGGAAGCATCGCACGAAGTGAAGGTTCTACACGGCCCTTCGGAGCAAGGAATGAACCGACGCGACGACAACCTCTGGACTGCCGTGCTGGCGCGGGACGCTGCTCACGACGGAGACTTCGTTTTCGCCGTCGCCAGCACCGGAGTCTATTGCCGGCCCTCGTGTCCGGCGCGCCGCCCACGCCGCGAAAACGTGAAGTTCTTCCGCCATCCCGATCAGGCCGAAAAGGCCGGTTACCGTGCCTGCTTGCGCTGCCTCCCACGCTCGCTCAGCGGAGACCGTTTGTCGGACGAAGTGAAAGCCATTTGCCGTTTCATCGATCAGCACCTCGACGAACCGATGACGCTGGCTCGTCTGGGCAAGGAATTTCGTCAGAGCCCGTTTCATCTCCAGCGGCGCTTCAAGGCCGTTCTTGGCATCACGCCCCGCGAATACGCCGACTCCCGCCGCCTGGATTCGCTCAAGCGCAATCTGCAGTCTGGAGATTCTGTGACCCGCGCCATGTATGACGCGGGCTACGGCTCCAGCAGCCGCCTCTACGAGCGTACCGCTTCACAACTCGGAATGACTCCGGATAAATATCGCCGCGGCGCAATCGCGGCAAACATTCGCTATACTTGCGCCGAGTCGCCGCTCGGCCGCATGTTGGTCGCCGCGACACAGAGCGGAATTTGCTCGATTCAATTCGGCGCCTCTGACGATGAACTGATCGAGGGCTTGAAACACGAATTTCCCTTCGCTCAACGAAAGCCCGACGATCAAGGTCTCAAACCCTGGGTTCGCTCGCTGTTACAGCAGATGCGCGGCCAGTCCAGTCCTTCATCGCTGCCGCTCGACATTCGCGCTACCGCATTTCAACGCCGCGTCTGGACTTATTTGCAGTCGATTCCGTTCGGCTCGACGAAATCCTACGGCCAGGTCGCAAAGGCGATAGGCAAGCCCACCGCGATTCGCGCCGTGGCTCGCGCCTGTTCCGCGAATCCTGTCGCCGTCGCCATCCCCTGCCATCGCGTGGTTCGGCAGGACGGCAGCAGCAGCGGCTACCGCTGGGGCGCTGACAGAAAAAGAGTGTTGCTGGCGCTGGAACAAGCTGGGGCCGGAAGTTAGGGGTTTCGATATGCGCGCAGAGTTATTTTGAAACCTGGATAGTCTCAACCTTCGAAGCCTTGCGCACCAGCAACCAGTTCGCCAATGCCACAAGCATTGTGACCACCAGAATCAGCGACTTGCTGAAATCGATTCTCGTCAGCAGCTCCAGGCATAAAAGCACTCCTAATCCCGCAACGAATATTCCACCGGGCACCCGGTACGCTGCGGCGCCCGGCTGTCTCTTTCTTAATACCGGCAAAGCGGCGCAAACCAGTCCGTAGTAGAAAAGTCTCGCGCCTGCCGAAAGTGTGGCGTTGCCCACGAAGCTGCCAAACTCCGCCAGCACCCACACCAGCGCCGCGAAAACGAAAATGGAAACGTAAGGCGTGCGAAACCGCGCATGCACGGCCGCAAACCACAATGGAAAATCTCCGCCTTCGGCCAGCGCAAATGTAATGCGCGGCACCGCCAGCATGTTTCCGCTGAGGTATCCGTAGATTGATACCAATGCTCCAACCGCTATCACAGCTGCGCCGCCGCGTCCCATGACAATTCGCGCAACATCTGCCAGCGGCCGGCTGCTGTGAGCCGGATCGGAGAGAACGCCCACCACCACCCACTGGATCCAAGCGTAAATTGCCGTGCAGGTCACCAGAGCCACGAACAAGCCGAACGCCGCGTCGCGCCTGGGATCGCGCGCTTCGCCGGTCGAAATCAATGCCGCTTCAAATCCGCCATAGGCAAAGATCAAAAGAACGACGGCGTGCATCCACGATTGCGGGGACGCATTCGCGGTAGCTGCGGGAATCGCGTGATGCGTGGCGGCCAGGTAAAAGGCTCCCGCCACACACACCAAACCCAACGGCAGCAATTTCGCCACGGTGAAGAAGTTATTCAGTCGCGTAGCCACGAGGACTCCGCGGAAATTGATCGCCGCGAGAATACCCACCAGCAGCGCCAGCAAGGCCATTCTCGGCACAGGCTGCGTCGATCGAGGCCAGAACTCTGCCATGTAGATGACAAACAAATTGGCGTTCGCGGCGCATGCGGTAAGCCGAACCAGCCACACCAGCCACGCCACTTGCAGTCCCATCAGCCGCCCGAAAGTGCTGCGAACATAAAGATAAGGGCCGCCCGTTTCCCTGAATTGCGAAGCCACTTCGGCAAAGCACGCCATGACGACTGCGATCGCGGCGCCGGCGATAAGTACCGCAGCTACGCTGGTCCGGCCGACATCGGCGGCGACCGCTGAAGGCAAACCAAATACTCCGCTGCCAATGATGCAATTGATAACCAGAGCCGCAAAGCTCCAGCGTCCGATGGCGCGCACTAAATTTCCACGCTCGAGGTCGCTGCGAGGCGCGCTGGAAGCCGCTTTCGTCATCGCGCTTTTGTATCACAGAGGCCAAGAATTCTCTCGAAATCGGTTGAGACAGTACGTCGAAACTGTGGGGTCGGAGCGCAGAAACTCAGGTATCATAAAGCTGCGTTTTCCACAGCTCTGCTGGGGCAGGCTTTCAGGGAACAGTCCCATGATCAACGGCAAAAGAATCGCGGTGGTAATGCCCGCCTACAATGCGGAAAAGACTCTTGCCGTCACCGTGGGCGAACTGCCCGAACTGGTGGATATCAGCATCCTGGTAGACGACCGCAGTTCCGACCGGACCGTGGAAGTGGCCCGGCACATGGGTTTGCAGGTTTTCCAGCATGACCGCAACTACGGCTACGGCCGCAATCAGCAAACCTGCTATCGCGAGGCGTTGGCCGCCGGAGCCGACGTCATCATCATGCTGCATCCCGATTATCAGTACACGCCGCTGCTGGTGACCGCCTTGGCCAGTATGGTGGCCTATGATATTTACGACGTGGTTTTGGGATCGCGCATCATCGGCGGGACGGCTTTGCGCGGCGGCATGCCGTTTTATAAATACATCGCCAACCGCATGCTTACGGCGTTTGAGAATTTATTTCTGCGCGTCAAGCTCTCCGAATATCACACCGGCTATCGCGCCTTCAGCAGGAAAGTGCTTACCGAATTGCCGCTGCTGGAAAACTCCGACGACTTTGTCTTCGACAATCAGATGCTGGCGCAGTGCGTCCACTTCGGTTTTCGCATCGGAGAAGTTTCCTGCCCCACGAAATACTTCGAAGAAGCTTCGTCGATTAATTTCCGCCGCAGCGTGAAATACGGATTCGGCGTCCTCGCTACAACTCTGCAGTTTGCCTTACAGAAGGCGGGCGTGGTTCACTTGCGCCGCTTCAGTCCGCAGGGCCGCAAGCTCGAATCCGGCCACGCCAGCGATTACTACGTGCGCCAGACCGAAACCGCCCGTCCCGCGTAGAATCGGGACTGAACAGCGCGACGACTCCCTCAATCAAGCCAGTCTTATTTCTTCCCCGATAACCAGCCCAGCACCTTGCTGGCAAATTCATCCGAGAATCCAAACCGCGCTTTCGCTCGCGAATAAAGATCGACAGCTTTTTTGTCCAGCCAAATCGTCGCGGACTTAGCCCAGCCGTCCTGAGGGCGGGCAAAGTAGTCCGTCGAATGCGGCGTAACCTTTGCTCCCTGCTCTACGGTGTAGTAATAAAGTGCCAGGCTCTTGCGCGATTGACCCTCCGTGCAAGTCAGCGGATCGGGAAAGCCGTGCAGCGATCTTTCATCGGTGGTAAAGATGAGCGCGTGATTGATTAGCGGCGGATACTTCGCTCCGCAACGAGCCATCTTCGGCTCCCACAATTCAATCGACCCGCCCCACGCTTCCTGCCAATCCGGGTTCAGATACACAATCAGGTTCACGCGCCGGTGCCAGTTGCTGTGGAAGTGATGCATGGAGAAATCCGTGTGCACGTTCAGGTAGCCGCCACGGCCAGACTGATGCAGACCTCCACCTTCGAGCATAGGATCGGAAATTAAGCCCGGAATATCCGTCAGTTCGGAAATCCAGGCCACAAACTCCGGAGAGTTCAATTCATCGGTAACGGCTTTAAGCGTCGGGGGGAACAGTTCGCGCTTGGCCATGCCAAGCTTGTTTTCATTGGCATGTTTGTATTGCGTCCAGGCGTCGGTGCCGGCTTGCGGAAACTCCCTGGCCATCGCCAGTGCAGTGTCCGGGTCCAGAAAATCTTCGAGCAATATGTGCGGGCAAGGCCAATTCTCGCGATACTGTTTGGCCAGTGCAGCCAAGGCATCGTCCCACTTCTCGTAGGGAAAAAGCCGGCTCACTTGTACCGCATGCGCGGTGGACATTGGCAAAAATCTCCTGATTATCACTTTAATTGTATCTGATTCGCGCTGCCAAGCGGCCCGCGGAAGCACCGCAGAGGTAAAGCGTTACGGCAACCGGCAGACCTGCACAGCGGGATTCTCGTAAGGACAATCGAGCCCCGCGATTGGTTGCCGCGTCACAACCCAACTCACTCCATACTCAGCTTTCAGCCGCTCAAAATCCTGCAAGCGAAAACTGTCCCACGGAGTCTGCGCCTGCACCTGCGTCCACCAAGTTTCGGCCAGCGGAGGAAACATGCTCACGGCACCGCTGTCTTTAGTGTCGTCTGCTAAGCGGCTTCTTTCGGCGAGGCAACGAAATCCAATCTCATCTTCACCGGGCAGCTGCATGAAGCGCGGATTCAATGCAAACAGAGCGTCAACAGGCGTGTTCTCACGCACCCAAATAAAGGCCTGCGCCCATGGATTCTTGGGCGCGGCTCCCGGCCACTCGATATGCGCGCTCGCGGGAAACAGTTCTCGCTGCGCGAAAAACATCCCGGCACACAGAGGAACGAACAAAGCCAGCCAGCGCCAGGTTCGGTTCTGCAAAACATATTCGCCGAGCAATCCTCCGATCACCACAAACATGAGAATGTAAAGCAGATGCAGGCTGCGCAGCGGCTGCAACCGCGCCAGGCTCTCAAACCGCGCAGGCAGATCGACCACCAGCGCGGCGGCAAAATAAATGGTCCCATAAATGGCCAGCGCCCCGCACAAACGGCTCAGGACCTTTCGCTCCTGTTTTACCGCGATTCGATAAAACCAAAACAGCAACGCAATGGGAGCGATAGCTCCCAGCCATTCGTACCATTGCCACATCTGGATGTAATGGAACGGGTGCCGCAGCGCCGCCTGGTGATACGCCGCAGAAGTGGGAGGGTCGAGCGAAATGCCGAACGGCAAAAGCAGTCCAACCCCGCTTGCGATCGATATGTCCGCAGCCACTTGCCCGCGTCTTTTCTCCCAGGCATCAATTACCCACAGCAGCGCGCAAAACGAAAACCCGAAAACCCACATCAACGGATGCACGATCGCCGCGAAGACAATCCACAAAGAACATTGAACGTACTTTTTCTCCAGGCAGCGTGTAACCGCGAAAACCAGGCAGAATGCCGCCAGATTGCGCGGGTTCAAATACTGGTCCATGATGTAGAGCGCCGTGCCAGCCACAGGAATCGTCAACAACGCCGCGACCAGGCTGACTCCAGCCCACCTTGCCCGCTCATCAGCAAACAAGAGGCCGCTGAGCTCCCAGCAGGCCAGCAGCAGCAGGAAGATCGAGGCGACGTGCCAGATAAAAATTCCCGCCGCCATGGGCAAATGCGAAACGCGAAGCGAAAAGGCAATCAGATTAGGGAACAGAGTCAGGTTGGCGTGCGAAGCAAAAAACTCGCGGCCAAAGGGAAATAGCCGCGGGTTCAAAATTCTCTCCACCCCGGGAAGATAGATCTCCGCGTCTTCGGCGAAAGGATGGTACCCGTGCACCAGCAACGCGGCTGCGGTCAGCAAGAACAACCCCGTCGCTGTCCTGTATTTTTCGGCTCTGATCGTTTCCTCCCCGGTTGTTTTCGTCCAAGTAGTCAAGCAGGCACCCGGCTTCTGGTGCCAGAAGGTTCGGTGTAGCATCTAAACACTAGATGCCAGTTGCCGCGCCATCCCGTTCCCGGCTCCAACCCGATATAGCTGTCGGCGAAATCGTTCACTTCGCCTACGAGACATTTTGCAGCAATAAAATTCGCTTTATTCTAACCGCTCTGGGCATGGTCATCGGCACCGCGTCGCTGATTCTCGTGGTCACCATCGGCATGACCGGCCGCCAGTACGTACTCAACCAGATTCAGTCGATCGGAACCAATGAAGTTTGGGCCGAGTATCTAGGCGGCGCGCCGCACATCAGCAACTCCAATCCCGATCCCTTAACTGTCGACGATCTTGCCGCGGTGCGCCAGGATGTTCCCGGCATCGTCGCGTCTTCTCCCGTGGTGCAGCTTTCCGACCGCATTCCTTTCGGCGACGGCAAAGAAAAAGATGTCACCATTCTCGGCGTCTATCCCGATTATGTGCATGTGCGTAATCTGGTGATTCCTTCCGGCCGGTTCTTCGATCAGGAAGATTCGCAGGCTCACAACAAAGTTGGACTCATCACCGAGAAAATGGCGGATGAAGTTTACGGTTCGCCGCAAGCGGCCGTCGGCAAAATCATCAAATTGATCGGCCTGCCCTTTACTATCATCGGAACTTTTAAAGAGCGCGTCGAAACTTTCGGCCAATCGGAGATCGTGGATAACACCATGGTCATCCCCTATTCCGTCAGCCGTTATTTCATGGAGACGCCGAGCGTCAAAATGCTTTATTTCTCCATGGAAGATCCCTCGATGGTGATTCCCGCCACCGCGCAAATTAAACGGATTCTGCAATCGCGCCACCGCACCGAATCGGTTTACAACGTCTCCAATCTGGCAGCGCTGCTTTCCATGACTGATCGCATTTTCACCGGACTCACCTGGATGCTGCTGGGCATCGCGATGGTGGTTTTGCTGGTCAGCGGCATCGGCATCATGAACATCATGCTGGCCACCGTGAATTCCCGCATTCGCGAAATCGGTGTGCGCAAAGCGGTAGGTGCCACCAACCGCGAAATCCGTTTTCAATTCCTGGCGGAAGCCATTCTCATCTCGCTCATCGGCGGCATCATTGGGATTGTGATTGGCTTAGCCATTCCATATTCGGTGCGCTTCCTCACCGACTACCGCATTCCGATTTCCGGTCTTTCGGCCATCATCGCCATCGTAGTTTCTTCGCTGGTCGGCATTATCTTCGGCACCGTCCCCGCCGCCCGCGCAGCCCAGCTCGACCCGGTGGAGAGCCTGCGCTACGAGTAACGCAACCCGCCTTCCCGGCTTTCTCTGCGGTATCCAAGCTCTTCAAATTAGACGAACGAGTGGCACGCGTGAGGCGGTTGTCCTATGATGATCCCATCGGTTTGTGCGGCCGGTTCTTGTCCGGCCGCTGGGGTTCTTGGGTGGGAGCATTCGGAGAGAAATTTCGCGAAGAGCGCGACCGGCGCGGCCTTACGCTGGATGACATTTCCAACGTCACCAAAATCAGCTCGCGCATGTTGCAGGCCATCGAACAGGAACGCTTCGACGCGCTGCCCGGGGGCGTTTTCAATAAAGGATTCATCCGCGCCTATGCCAAGGTTCTTGGATTCAATACCGAAGACTGCATCACCGAATATCTGTCGGCTCTGCGGCAGGCGCAACTTGACGCGCAAAATGCGGCGTGGGATCAAACTCCCTCGCCGCAGGCAATTCCGCCGCACACAATTCCTTCGCGCATCGAAAAATCGCCTGCACAGCCGACCGTAGCGCAAAGACTTTCAGTCATCGAATCGGAACCCCGGCCGTCTCATGCCTCGATGCCGACGACGATGGCAGCTCCGCAACCGCTCTGGCCGGCGCGTGAACCAGCAATGGCGACACCGATTTCTCCGTCTGGGGCTCCGCCGGATACGCTTCCACCGCTTTGGACTCCTCCGTCTCCCGCTTCGCAGTCCAAACTGTCGCCGCTTCCTGTATTTGATCCACCATCGACTCCCGCCTTTTCGAGCGCGGAAACAGCGACGAAGCAAGTGCCGTCCTTGCATCCGCCGCAGCCCAGTTCGCCAATTCTGGTTGAAGAAGAGGCGCCAGTCCCGCAACCTTCAATCCAGCCAATTTCCCAGCCGCCAAAAAAGCAAGTTCCCGGCACAGCTTTTGTCGAACGCACAAACGGCGCACGGTGGAAGCTTCCTGTTCTGATCCTGATTGCAGGCGTGGTCATCGTAGCGGCGCTTCTATGGAATCGCTCCACTCGGCAAACCGCGACGAAAGCTATTGCATCCGTGAACGTGAGTTCTTCTCCGAGCACCGAAGCAAATCTCAATACTCCCGCTCCTGAGCGGTCAAGCTCAAGCGCAGTTCCTGTGAAAGGTGCTGCGCCCTCGGAGAATGATTCCGCCGAGAAGACTTCGAATGTTCAGGAGGCTGCGGTCCCGGCTGCAACTCGCATTGTCAAGGCGAGGCCGAAAGTTCCTGCGCCGTTTCGCGTGGGCATCCTCGCCTCGGAGAATTGTCGAGTTTCCATCACCGCCGATGGCGAACTGGTAAGCAGCGAAAATCTTATCGCTCCCGCCGACACCAGCGTGAAGGCCAATCATGAGGTGGTGGTGCAGGTCAGCAATGCCGCCGGAATCAGCTTCCGCTGGAATGATCGCCCCATCTCTGTGAAAACCGCAGACACGGAAACAGGCGCAAAGACATTCGTATTCGACAACACCGGACTGCGTACCGCTCCATAGCAAACACGACTTTGTCCGCCGAGAGCCGGAGTCTGTAAAAGCTGACCGATTGCTTATTGATGATCCCGTGGAATCGTTTCCTGCCAGGTTTTCGTCTTGAGCATCTGACCATCTTTCAAAAGTTCGCGCGTGTACTTGTAATAGAAATTCCTGGCATCGGTCGTTACCAGTAAATGCCCGCGCCAGATCAGCGTTCTGCCTTTCAGAGTGAAGATGCTTTCCGCCTCGCCGCGAACTGACGAGGTTTCAGGATGCGCATCGTCAGCGTCATAGGTCAGACTCTCGTAATCGTCTTCTTTTCCCCAGGGATATTCGTACCCATCTTTTCCCTTCCAGTGCACCGTGGTTTTCTGGTGTGCTTCATCGCGTTCCACGGTCCAATCGCCGGGCCAGGGAAAGCCTTCACTCTTAATATCAGTGCGCTCTTCCGAAGGCTGCGGGGGCGAGAAGTCCGGCGCAGCCGCTCCGTGCAAGGGAACGATGGGCAGTACCAGCCGCGAGCCTGCGCTGCCGCCAAGCTCAAGGGACGTCGTCATGGCATACGGCGTCGGCAATACCATCGGCCAAAGAGCATTTGAAATCGCGACGCGAATGCGGTGCCCCTTGGGAAAGACCCACGAAGTCAAATGCATCTTGATATCGAGCGGGTAGATTTTCCCTGGCTGCAAATCTTGCGGAGCGCTCATCGACTCGCGCTGCGCGCCGTTCAATCCTGCGCCTGTAATCTGCGTGACGGTGCCGTCTGGTGCGACATCGGAAAGCCGCGCAAACCAGTCGGCGAGCGGCGCGGTCGCTGACGCCTGCAATAGAGCGTGTGGCCGGCCTAGAATCGCAACGTCATCGCTGAGCGGTGCGGAATCGTAGACCAGACTGAAAGCATCGACCGGCCGCGGATCGCTCAACAACTCTCCCCACCAAAATCCGGATTCCACGCCGACGGAGGGAATGTATTTGAGTTGATGCATGTCAGGCGAAGATGCCGATTCCGCCAGCGTGTGGTTCGGCTGCAAGAAGAGCGTGGAAGCTTTCACGTCGCGCGGCGGCCATGTATCTTCGCGCCGCCATTCGCCGGGAACGGTTTGCAGATTGGGATCGGGCGGATGCCAGTGCTGCATATAAATCACCAGCCTGGGATCCCGTTCCACTCCGGTGTCGCGGCCCTTGAGCCAGTGATCGAACCAGCGCACCGCCTGATCGCGCCATTCGATCTGCGGTCCGGGCACGGCGTCGTTCGGGAACGTATGGTTCCACGGACCCACAATCGCCTTGATCGGTCCTTTGGCTTGCGTGAGCATGTCGGTCACATTGTCGCGATAACCGTCGAGCAATCCGCCGATCAGAAAACTGGGAATCGTGATCTGGCTCAGCGGACGCACGCGGTCGCGCCAGAACGGCCCGTCATGTTGATGCTTGAGATAAAGCAGCGACCACGGTGGCGAATCAAAGCGCGGACCAAGAACTTTTTCGTCGAGAGAATAATCCGGAGCGCCGACCCATCCCTCGGCCATGTCCATATTCAATTCGAATTCGTCGATGTGGGCCATGCCGTCGATATAGTGGACGTCGTCATGAAACAGTTCCGCCGTGGCATCCACGGCCAGAATGGCCTTCAGCGCCGGCGGATGCCGCATGGCCATTTGCAGTGCGATGAACCCTCCCCAGGAAATTCCGAACATGCCGACGCTTCCATTCGACCAGGGCTGATGCGCCAGCCAGTCGATGATCTGCTCACAGTCGAGTTGTTCCCTCTCTGAATACTCCCGCTCTGGCGGCACGCCTTCACTGGCGCCGAATCCGCGAATGTCGACGCGCACGCCGACATATCCGCGCCGCGCGAAATAAGAGTGCCTGGAATAATCCTCGGCGGCGGTGCCATCGTCTTTGCGATACGGCAGGTATTCGAGCAGGGCGGGAAATCTGTCGCCTGCTTTTGCGCCGTCGGGCATGTAAAGCGTTGCGGCGAGCCGGATTCCATCCTTGATGGGAATCCAGGTTTTCTCCATGCGAACTCCGTAGGTCGCCGGGGACGGCGGCTCGCTAGCGGAGACTGCGCCACAAAGCGCGCCAAACACCAGCAGTGTTGCGATCGAGACTGCTCTACATTCGATCAAATCGGATTCTCCTCTAAATCACGCCGCAAGCCACATCCTTTTCCAGCGCAACGGCATCGTATTGTCGCTGGCAAATCGGTTTCTGAGGTGACAGGATGAGCGCACTCAAAGTTGCACGAAATGTTCTGGGCACAGCTGGTCTGCTCTTCGCAGGTTACGTTTTTCTTGCATCGATCAAGGATTCGCTGCGATACATCAAGATCAGCACCATGTAAGACCTCTGCGGTTCGGATTGCAGCACCAGTATGGCAGCAACTCGCCTTGGCCCAGGACTATTAAGTCATGGTCAGCAACGAGGCGGCGCGCTGCCAGAAGTTTCCCATCTCTTCAATTTCTATCGCTTCCGCAATCGATTTTCCCGGCACTGTCATCCAGGCGAAAAGCTTACCTGAAATCCGAAGTTATGTAGAATACGCACCGGGGATGGATCGCCCTGTCGGTGCCGATCCACAGCAAGCCTCACTTCGTTCTCTCGGAGCCGAAATCGCGTGGTTCATATTGCCGAAACGCGAGAGAAGACGCAGCAGTCTGCGCAACCAATTTCGCAAATCGACGTTCTCTGGATCACTGCTGGCCTCGGTTGTGACGGCGACACCATTGCAATGACCGCAGCCACGCAGCCCAGCATCGAAGACATTGTTCTTGGATCGATGCCCTGGATTCCCAAAGTCAATTTTCATAATCCATTTCTCGCTCTCGCGAACGGCGATGATTTCTTGAAACCTTTTCGCCAGGCGGCCGAGGGCAAGCTCGCTCCTTTCATTCTGGTTGTCGAAGGCTCGATTCCGAACGAACACAACAAGGCTGAAGGTTACTGGGCTTCCATGGGCACGGATCAAATTAGCGGGCAGCCGATTACCACCTGCGAATGGATCGACCGGCTCGCTCCGCATGCCTGGGCGATCATCGCGGCGGGAACTTGTGCGACCTACGGCGGAATTCATGCGATGGAAGGGAATCCGACGGGTTGCATGGGCCTTCCCGACTATCTGGGGTGGCAGTGGAAATCGAAAGCAAACATCCCGATCGTGTGCGTGCCCGGATGTCCGGTGCAGCCCGACAATTTCATGGAGACCCTGCTCTATCTTCTGCATATGGCGACCGGCCGCGCGCCCATGATTCCGCTGGATGAAGCGCTGCGCCCCACATGGCTGTTTGGCGCCACGGTTCACGAAGGCTGCGACCGCGGCGGCTATTACGAGCAGGGAGAATTCGCCGAACAGTATGGATCGCCATTGTGCATCGTGAAACTGGGATGCTGGGGCCCGGTGGTGCAGTGCAACGTAGGCAAGCGCGGTTGGATGGCCGGCATCGGCGGCTGCCCCAACGTGGGCGGAATTTGCATCGGTTGCACCATGCCCGGATTCCCCGACAAATTTATGCCCTTCATGGATCAACCTCCGGGGTCGTTGTTGTCCTCCAATGCAGTGATGACCTATGGCAGGGCGATCCATGCCCTGCGCCGGTTTACTCAATCATCGTTAAACAAAGAACCGAGTTGGCGCCGCAAAGCGGCCAAGCCTGACGTGCAGGCACATGCGAAAGAGACGCAAGCGATACCTGAGACCGATGACTTGCTTTGAGGTGCGCTAATGGTTTCCATTGGGAGCGCGGAGTCGATTGCGCAAGTCTTCTCAACGGAATCGTCTGTGCCATCGAATGAGCTGCCCAACATAACGCCCGCCGAAGCGGAAACTCTTCTCGTCGATCTTGCTGCCGTATTCCTCAGCAACTCCGGTCAACCGGGTGTAACGCCGATCAGCGTGGAACGGGAAGAGCAGGAAGCGGAGGAGTTGCCTAATGTCGATGCGATTTACCGGGCGCTGGTCGAACAGATCCCCGCAGTCGTCTTTATGGCTCACCTGGATCGCGGCATCGGCGAAGCGTATGTTAGTCCGCAGATTGAAGCTACGCTGGGTTATTCGCAGGAAGAATGGCTGGAAGATCCCATCCGCTGGTACCAGCAGATTCATCCTGACGACAAACAACGGTGGAGCATTGAGGCGGCGCAGATGTTTCTCTCCGGCATGCCGCTGCGCTCGGCCTATCGTGTAATGGCGCGCGATGGACGAGTGGTCTGGTTCCACTGCGAAGCCAAGATGATCCGGCGCAAGAACGGGCGGCCCTGGTTTATCCACGGCATCGCGTTCGACATTACGGAGCTCAAGCGCGCCGAAGAGGAATTGCAAAAGGCCGAGGCGAAATTTCGCGGGCTGCTGGAAGCCGCGCCAGATGCGGTTGTTGTGGTCAATCGCGAAGGCAAAATCACGATCGTCAACGCGCAGGTGGAAAAGTTGTTCGGATACCGGCGCGAAGAATTGCTGGGCCGGCCGCTGGAGATGCTGGTGCCGCCGCGCTTGCGTCATCGGCACGCCGCACACCGCGAGAGTTTTTTCGCCGCGCCGCGGGTGCGCCCGATGGGCGCCGCGGGGGAAGAACTTTATGGCTTGCACAAGGACGGCCACGAGTTTCCCGTGGAAATCAGTCTCAGCCCGCTGGAGACGGAGGAAGGCATGCTGGTGTCGAGCGCAATCCGCGACATCTCCGAGCGCAAGCACATGGAGAGAACGATTCTCGATATCAGCGCCCGCGAGCAACGCCGCATTGGCCAGGATTTGCATGATGGTCTGGGGCAACATCTTACCGGGATCGCTTTTATGAGCAAGGTGCAGGAGCAGAAGCTGGCGGAAAAAAATCTTCCTGAAGCCGCCGAAGCGGCGCGGATTGTGGCTCTGGTGAATGAAGCCATCCACACCACGCGGGAACTGGCGCACGGACTGCTCCCGGTTGGTTCGGATGCTCAAGGGCTCATGTCGGCGCTAAAGCGATGGGCGGCCGAAGTGGAAGACCTGTTCCACATTTCCTGCCGCCTGTGCGTGGATGAGCCGGTGCTGATTGATGATGCGAATCTCTCCACCCATCTGTATCGTATTGCTCAGGAAGCGGTGAATAACGCCATCCGGCATGGCGAGGCTAAAAGCATCACCATCAGCCTTTTTGCGGGTACGAATTTCGGCACGCTGAAAATAGCGAATGACGGCGCCAGCCTGCCGGAGCCTGATGCAAAGAGCTCCGGCATGGGAATGCAAATCATGAACTACCGGGCACGCATGATCGGCGGCTCGCTCAACGTGGAGAGCGGCGAAGCCCACGGGGTCACGATCACATGCCTGTTTCCGTTGACGAACCGGCGAACAGCGAAGGTGAGCCCATGATTAGCAGACAGGATTGCGGAGTCTTCACGGCCAGGAAGAAAACCGTGTTTGTCGTGGACGATCATCCCATTATCCGCCAGGGATTGGCTCTGCTAATCAACCGGGAACCCGACCTGACGGTATGCGGCGAGGCTGAGGAAATGCATTCGGCGATCTCAGCCATTCCGAATTTGCGTCCGGATATCCTGATCGTCGATATATCGCTGAACGGCCCCGATGGACTGGAGTTGCTCAAAAACATTCGCATCAGATTGCCGCGGTTGCCGGTGCTTATTCTTTCCATGCACGATGAATCGATTTATGCGGAACGCGCTTTGCGGGCCGGCGCCAATGGCTACATCATGAAGCAAGAGGCTACCGAGAAGGTGCTGGTGGCATTGCGCCGCATTTTGAGCGGGGAAATCTACGTCAGCCCGCGCATCGCCAACAGCATGTTGCAGCATTACGTTCACGGCGCCAATCCTTCGCCGCAATCGTCGATTTCGGAGTTGACGGACCGCGAACTGGAAGTCTTCCGCTTGATTGGCGAGGGCCACGGAACGCGCCAGATTGCCGAAGCGTTGCACCTCAGCGTGAAGACGGTGGAGTCGTACCAGGCGCACATCAAAGAGAAGCTCTGCCTGCGCAGTGCCAGGGAATTGGTGCAGCATGCGGTCGAGTGGAATGTGCGGGAGAATACTGCGTAAACGCCGCTGGAGCCTGATAATCGGCTGGAATTTTTTTTATTAAACTCCGCTAAATTATCTGGAATCAGCATGTTAGCATTTTCGTCCTCGCTAAATTCTCACTTCTAAAGGACTTACCCGCAAATTCTTTGATCTAAAGGGGTTAGGTCGAATTTGAAGTTCTGCAATCGAAGTAAGTCCTTTAGAATCATCATGCGACTGGTCTCCTGCCGATCTAAATTATTGAGCGCCAAAGGGTTAGGGGTAAGTTCGCGGCTGCTGGGCTTAACTTGCTAAGTGTATTTGATTGTCAAAGATCCGTTCGCGCGAGGCCAACATTGTGGCGGCCGCATCGACTAGGATGAGCGCTTTTTGCGCGGGGGACAAGGGCAGATGTCACAGTGACGGTGTGGAAAATGCTAAGGACCTTCGAGGTAGCCCCTCCCAGGTCTCGCAAAACCCGCGAGACCTGGGGCACCCGGCTCTGGGGCACCCAGTAAATCCTGGGGCGCCAGTACACGTGGGGCTTTGACTTACATGCCCCAACGTTCTTTAATCTCAGCTGCGCACTCGACACGTGATTTTGAGCGTCAGGAGAGCCCATGGCTGCACTCGCGCAAGATTTACGATTTGCATTTCGCCAATTGCGGAAGACGCCTGGCTTTTCCGTGACGGTCGTTCTCACTCTGGCTCTGGGCATCGGAGCTACGACCGCTATTTTTTCGCTGGTGGAAGGCATTCTTCTGCGTCCGCTTCCATTCAGCGATCCGGACCGGCTGGTTCTGTTGGGAGATCATTTGGGGAGTGGGCCGAATGCGCCGGTGAACACTCCGGTGACGGCGCGCGAGATCGGGACGTACCTGAACACTACCAGCGCATTCTCGTCGCTTGGCGCTTATGCCGAGACGAGTTATGAGCTTTCTGGCGGCGCGATTCCGGAAGAAGTCAATGCGGCGAGGTTCACTGCGGACGTTTTTCCGACGCTGGGCGCGCGACCGATTCTTGGGCGAGTGTTTACGCAACAGGAAGAAGACGCGCATCAGCCGCTGGCCGTGATCAGTTATGCGTTGTGGATGAACCGCTACCACCGCGATCCCAAAGTGCTGGGCAGTTCGATTGTGCTGGACCGCAAACCGTATTCGATTATTGGCGTAATGCCGCGCGATTTTGAATTTCCTCTGGTGGATGGTCATCTCGACCAGGCGCAACTGTGGGTGCCGCTAAGCCTGACGGCGGACGAACTTTCCGACCAGCAGGCCGGTTTCTTCGGGTACCACATGGTGGCGCGGCTCAAGGCGGGCGTCACGCTGGCGCAAGCGGGGCAGGATGCCGACCGTGTGGCGCGGCAGATCATGCGCGATTTTCCGGCGAGCATGTCGGCGATTCACATTCAAGGCAATGTCAGGCTGCTGCGTGAATTTGCGGTTGCCGATGTGCGTCCGTTGCTGCGTACTCTATTTTTTGCCGTGGGGATTGTGCTGTTAATTGCTTGCGTCAATGTTGCCGGTCTGCTGTTGGTGAGAGCGATCCGGCAACGGCGCGAATATGCGGTACGCATGGCCCTGGGCGCGGGATCGGGCGACATCATTCGCCAGGCGGCGTTTGAGGGCCTGCTGCTCAGCGTGGCCGGTGGACTGCTGGGACTGGTGTTTGCCGCGACCGCGATTCGCACCGCGTTGCACCTGTTGCCCGAATCCATGCCGCGCATCGATTCGATCTCGATGGATGCGACGGTCGCTTGCTTCGCGCTAATTCTTGCCTTGGTGACGGGCGCGCTGTGCAGTCTGGCGCCTGCTTTTGCCGCCTTGCGAACCAACTTGACGGAAACTTTGAAGGAAGGAGTGCAGAGCGGTACCGGCGCTACGAGTCACTCCTGGCTGCGTTCGGCGCTGGTGGTTTCAGAAATCGCAATTGCGTTGGTGCTGCTGACCGTATCCGGGGCATTTTTGCGCAGCTTTCAGAAGATGCGCGCGGTCGATCCCGGATTCCGTCCCGACCACGTGCTGGTTGGCGGTTTTCAGTTGCCGCTCAATCAATATCCCACGCAGACTTCGGTTGACTCCTTCAATCGTGCGGTGGTGGACCGGCTTTCGAGCAAGCCGGGAATTGTCGCCGTGGGCATCAGCAATGTGCTCCCCGCATCCGGCGCTTTCGGCGGAGCGACATACACCATCGAAGACGAACCGGTGGACCGTTGGAAGCTGAAATTTTCCATGTTTGCTGTCACCTACGGCGACTTTTTCCAGGCCATGGGCATTGCGCTGGTCGATGGCCGGTACTTCAGCCGCAACGACCGCTCTGATTCACCTCTGGTCATGATCGTGAACCAGTCCATGGCCCGGCATTGCTGGCCGGGGCAACGGGCTATTGGCAAGCGCTTGCACGTGGGCAATCCGAAGAAGGGATTGCCGTGGGCGACGGTAGTTGGCATTGTCGCCGATACAAAAACCGGTGCGCGCGACGAACCGACCAACGACCAGTGGTATATGCCGGCGCAGCAACCGGCGATTCTTTTCGGGTCTGGATATGCAGGAAAGCTGGCCAATCCCACCGGGGGTTTCATCGCGCTTCGTTCGGCTCTGCCACCGGAGCAGATGACGCAAACCCTGCGCGCGAGTGTTGCTGAAATCGATCCGCTGCTGGCCTTGCAGCAAGTGCAGCCGATGGATGACGTGATCTCAAATGTGGAAGCGCCGCGGCGTTTCAATACCGACCTGATTACGACGTTTGCCGCGGGAGCGTTGCTGCTGGCTATTATCGGAATTTATGCAGTGGTCGCGTTTTCGGTTTCGCTGCGCACGCAGGAGATTGCCATCCGTATGGCGCTGGGAGCGCAGCGAAGCGGGATCGCGCGGCTGGTGCTGGTTTCCGGAGCGAAGCTGGCGCTGCTGGGATGTGGGATCGGAGTGATTGGCTCGTTGGCTGTGTCGCGCCTGGTGAGTTCCTTTCTGTTTGAGGTCAGTGCGGCCGACCCATTCATCTACCTGGCGGGAGTTGCGATCATGATGATGCTGACGCTGCTGGCCTCGGCGCTGCCTGCGACGCGTGCAGCCTCCGCGGACCCGGTGGCGGCGTTGCGCTCGATTTGAGACTCTAGTTTGCCGGCGATTTAAGAGCGCAAGAGCCAGAATCCTAACGCAGAGAACGCAAAGATCGCCGAGCTTCTCTTGCCTTTGCTCATCTCTGCGTGCTCGGCAATGAATGTTTTCGGCTGGATTGCGCGACATCTACATTCCACCTGCAAAGGGCGAGAGCGTGATATAGTGCCGTGCGGCGCGGAATGCGGCGTTGGGCGGGCGTTTCGGGGTGGTTTTACTTGGGCCGCTGGCAAACGAAATTCGTGACGCTAAAAATGAAACGAGGAAAACTAATGCGAGGCAAAACGCTTTCGATCAGATTGATCGCTGTCCTTGCAGTCTTTGCACTGACTTTGCTTGCGGCGCAGACCGCGGTGAGCCAGGAGAAGGTGATTTATAACTTTTTCAACGTGGGCGGTTCGGTGAATCCCATTGGAGGGGTGATCGCCGATGCTTCCGGCAATCTTTATGGCACGGCGTTTTATGGCGGAGCGAATGGCAACGGCATGGTATTTGAGCTATCGCCTGGAGAAAGTGGATGGACGGAGAAAGTTCTCTATAGTTTCAATCCCAATGGCATTGACGGATTCGGGCCGACGGGCGTGATGGTGTTCGACAACGCGGGCAATTTATACGGGACCACGGAATTTGGCGGCACCGGGGATTGCACCAACGGCTTCGGCTGCGGAACGGCGTTTGAGCTGTCGCCTTCAGCGGACGGGAGCTGGAAGGAAACCATCGTGCATGACTTTGAGGGCACGGATGGCTGGGAGGTGCATGCGGGATTGATCCGGGATTCGGCGGGCAATCTCTATGGAACGACAGCCAATGGCGGAACCTACGCGCAGGGGACGGTGTTTGAATTGTCGCCGGGTAAAAGCGGTTGGAGCATCAACGTGCTGCATGATTTTACAGGCGGAGCCGACGGCGCGGTGCCGTTTGGCACTGTGACTCTCGATGCTGCGGGGAATCTTTATGGGATGACCTATGAGGGCGGCGGAACTTCTTCGGAGTGCAAATATGGCTGCGGCGTGGTTTTTGAATTGAGCCCGCTGGGCGGCGGGCACTGGACGGGAAAGATTCTGCATAACTTCACCGCGATGAGCGGGGATGGCCGCTATCCCTCGGCGGGCCTGATCTTTGATGCGTCCGGCAATTTGTATGGCGTGACCGGCAGCGGCGGCGGCGATGGATTTATGGACGCCGGTATCGTGTTTGAGTTGATGCCGATTGCGGGCGGCAAATGGAGCGAGAAGGTGCTGCACAACTTCAACGAAGAAGGCATGGACGGCGTTGGTCCGTCGTCGACGCTGATCTTCGATGGCTCAGGCAATCTTTACGGAGTGACGATTAGCGGGGGTTCGGCTGGGCACGGGACGGCGTTCGAGTTGAGTCCGGGCGGTGACGGAAGCTGGACGGAGACCATCCTGCATAACTTCAGCGAGAACGGCGGGGATGGATACTTCCCAAACTCGGCGCTGGTCTTCGGGCTTTCGGGAAATCTGTATGCGACTTCGGCTGGGGGCGGACATTTTGGCGAAGGGACGGTGTTCGAGATTGCGCCGTAGTAGACAGGACAACGCGATTCGCCAATAAACGTTCGTGATTTCGTTAAATTGCAGAAAAAACAATGGCCGCCCGGATTTCGGGCGGCTTTTTTCTTGATAGACGAGGCCGTTGGGCCATCGGGGAATCCCTGATCGTCATTGTGGGATTTCCCGGTAATGGAAATCAGGCTGGCTGCCCTTGTTCCGATCCTGCAATACGCCGATTCTGAACTGGATTTGATTTTTAAATCGCAGTAATCGAAGTTCTTGCAGGCCCGGCGCGAGGCGCGAATCTGTCTGAGGTACGAGTTTTGCGCTTTAGACCTCCGCTCTGAAGTGTTTGCACTCAATTCGCTAGGAAAGGAGCATCCAGTCATGGGAACAGCAGCGGTTCCATACGGTCGGTCCACGCAAAAGGCGCCCGCGGTCAAAGAGGTGCACATCCTTTGGATTACGGCCGGTCTTGGCTGCGACGGAGATTCAGTTTCGATTACCGCGGCCACACAGCCGAGCGTTGAGGACGTTTTGCTGGGTGCGATTCCTGGCTTGCCCAAGGTGCATCTGCATAACCCGGTGTTAGCGTATGAAGTCGGCGATGACTTCATGAAGTTCTTCTATCGCGCCGAAGAGGGCAAGCTTGAACCTTTTGTGTTGGTGGTCGAAGGCTCGATTCCCAACGAAAAGATCAAGAAGGAAGGTTATTGGGCTGCGTTGGGTACGGATCCGCATACGCATCAGCCCATCACCACCAATGAATGGATCGACCGCCTGGCGCCGAAGGCATTGGCGGTGATCGCGATTGGGACGTGCGCGACTTACGGCGGAATTCACGCCATGGAGGGCAATGCCACTGGAGCCATGGGCCTGGCTGACTACCTGGGTTGGGATTGGCAGTCGAAGGCAGGATTGCCGATTGTGAATGTTCCGGGTTGCCCAGTGCAACCGGACAACTTCATGGAGACGGTGCTCTATCTGCTTTATCAGGTTGCGGGGCTGGCGCCGATGATTCCGCTGGACGATCAACTGCGGCCGACATGGTTGTTTGGCAAGACGGTGCACGAAGGCTGCGACCGCGCGGGTTACTACGAGCAGGGCGACTTTGCCGAGGAATACGGTTCGCCCAAGTGCATCGTGAAACTGGGATGCTGGGGCCCGGTGGTGAATTGCAACGTGCCGAAACGCGGATGGATGGCTGGTATCGGCGGCTGTCCGAATGTGGGTGGAATTTGCATTGGCTGTACGATGCCGGGGTTTCCTGACAAGTTTATGCCCTTCATGGATGAGCCTCCGGGCGGGCACGTATCGAGCAGCGCGATCGGAGTTTACGGGCGCGCCATCCGCTCGTTGCGAACCATCACGCAGAACACGGTGAATAAAGAGCCGAAGTGGCGGCATCCGCGGGCGGAGCTGACCACCGGCTACCATCCAAGGTCGTATTGATTTTGACGAGCCCGGCTGCAAGGTCCGGCTGATTGAGTCCGATTTATTGAGAAGGAAAAGGAGCCGACATTATGAGCACCATTACCGCGCCGACTAAAGATGTTTCCAGCAAGGGAAAGAACTTGGTGGAAATGAATTGGGACCCAATCACCCGCATCGTCGGCAGCCTTGGTATTTTCACCAAGATCGACTTTGATGCGAAGAAAGTTGCGGAGTGCCACAGCACTTCGTCGATCTTTCGCGGGTACAGCATATTCATGAAGGGAAAAGATCCGCGCGACGCGCACTTCATTACCAGCCGCATTTGCGGCATCTGCGGTGACAATCACGCGACCTGCGCGACCTACGCGCAGAATATGGCGTTTGGAGTGCGGCCGCCGCACATCGCGGAATGGATCGTCAATCTCGGTGAAGCCGCCGAGTACATGTTCGATCACAATATCTTCCAGGACAATCTGGTGGGCGTGGATTTTTGCGAACAGATGGTCAAGGAAACGAATCCCAAGGTGCTGGCAAAGGCCGAATCCACCTCGGCGCCTCACGCGAATGAGCACGGCTTCCGCACGATTGCCGACATCATGCGGGCACTGAATCCCTTCACCGGATCGTTTTATCTGGAAGCGTTGCAGATGAGCCGCATGACCCGCGAAATGTTCTGCCTGATGGAAGGGCGGCACGTTCATCCGTCGACGCTTTATCCGGGCGGCGTGGGCACGGTGCCGACGGTGCAGTTGTTTACCGATTACATTGTGCGGCTGATGAAGTATGTGGAATTCATGAAGAAAGTCGTTCCCCTGCACGACGACTTGTTTGACTTTTTCTACACTGCGCTGCCGGGATATGAAGAGGTTGGGAAGCGGCGCATTCTGCTTGGCTGCTGGGGATCGTTCAACGATCCGGAACACTGCGACTACACCTACAAGAACATGACGAACTGGGGAAGGAAGATGTTCGTCACGCCGGGCGTTGTGGTGGACGGCAAGCTGGTTACCACCGACCTGGTGGATATCAACTTGAATATTCGCATTCTGCTGGGCAGTTCGTATTACGACGATTGGCAGAATGCGGAAACGTTTGTGAAGACCGATCCGCTGGGCAATCCGGTGGACAAGAACCATCCCTGGAACCAGACCACGATTCCCCGCCCGCAGAAGCGCGACTTCAACGGCAAATACACCTGGGTGATGTCGCCCCGCTGGCTGGATAAGCGCACCGGCGACCATCTCGCGCTGGATACTGGCGGCGGACCGATCGCTCGCCTATGGTCGACGGCCCTCGCGGGGCTGGTGGATTTTGGCTACATCAAATCGACGGGCAAGAGCGTGAAGATTTATTTGCCGAAGACCATGTCGAAGCCGGAAGTTGAATTCGAATGGAAGATTCCACAATGGAGTAATTGCATTGAACGCGACCGCGCGCGAACTTATTTCCAGGCGTATGCGGCGGCATGCGCTTTGCACTTTGCGGAAAAGGCAATGGAAGAGCTGCACGCCGGCAAAACCAAGACCTGGTCCGATTTCAAAGTGCCGGAAGAGGCGATTGGGTGCGGATTCCACGAAGCGGTTCGCGGCGTGTTGTCGCATCACGTTGTGATTCGCAAAGGCAAGATCGCCAACTATCATCCCTATCCGCCGACGCCGTGGAATGCGAACCCGCGGGACATTTACGGCACTCCGGGACCGTATGAAGATGCGGTGCAGAATACGCCGATCTTCGAAGAGAACGGTCCGGATAAATTTAAGGGTATCGACATTATGCGCGCGGTGCGCAGTTTCGATCCTTGCCTGCCCTGCGGCGTGCACATGTACCTGGGTGGTGGAAAGGTGCTGAAGACGCACCATTCCCCGATGTTTGGCGTACATCCGTAGTCGTTTGTGAATTTCGAGGAGTGAAGGTACCATTTGTGGCCTTCACTCCTTGCGTTTCTGTGAGTAAGGACGGGCGTCAATACTTATGCCGGATGACAAAGATTTCCAACTAAAAGTGCAACGAATTGGGGAACTGGTCGGAGAACTGGAAAAAATCACCAATCCAGAGGCGCGTGCCAGCGCAAAGGCGCTGGTGCAACTGATACTGGATTTGCATGCTACGGGTTTGGAGCGGGCGCTGGAAATCGTCGCGAAGAACGGCGAGAGCGGGCAGCGTGCCATCGATGATTTGGGTCAAGATCCGTTAGTCAGCAGCCTGCTGGTGCTGTATGGACTTCACCCTCTGGATTTGGAGAGCCGCGTAGAACAAGCGGTGGAGAAAGTGCGGCCGAAAGTGTGCAAGGGTGGAGGCGAGTTGGAGTTGCTGGGCATGGAGGATGGTATTGTGCGGCTGCATCTCCAGATTACCGGTCATGCCTGCGGCTCGACGGGAAAGACTTTACAGGCGATGGTCGAAGATGCGCTTTACGCGGCAGCGCCAGACGTCTCTGGCCTGGTGATCTCGGGACTGGAAGAAAAGAGCGCCTCGGGCTTCGTGCCTCTAGGGAAATTAAGTGGCGTGATCGCGGCTCCGCCGGTGATGAGTGGTGGATCAGTCGCCGCCAAAACGATTTAACGCAGAGTTCGCCGAGGGCGCCGAGCAAACGCGGAGAGTTTTCAAGAATTCAACATGAGCGAAGTACCACAAGGATACGAGAACGCGTTTGGCGCGCTTCGCCAGTTCGTCCGGCGCAAGCGGAACGTTGAACGCTGCGAACTTTGCAGCGCGGAAGTGTGCGCCGAGCATCCGCACCTGATCGAGCCGGCGAGCCGGAAGCTGTTGTGCGCCTGCGACGCCTGCGCAATTCTGTTTAGCGGGATGGGAACGAGATACAAGCGCGTTCCAAGGCGCGTGCTGGCTTTGGAAGCTTTTCATCTCTCCGACGGGCAGTGGGAAGGCTTGATGATTCCGATCAGCATGGCGTTTTTCTTTCGCAGTACGCCGGACGCGAGAGTGGTTGCTTTCTATCCCAGCCCGGCGGGAGCGACCGAGTCATTGCTGCCGCTTGAGACCTGGAAAGATATTGAGGATGCGAATCCGGCGTTGCGCGAAATGGACGCGGACGTGGAAGCGTTGCTGGTGAATCGGGTGGGCCATGCCCGCGGATTTAGCGAGCCGGAATATTATGTGCTGCCCATCGATGAATGCTACAAACTTGTCGGCCTGATTCGCGCCAACTGGCGCGGGCTTTCCGGTGGAAGCGAGGTCTGGCAGAGGATTGCGAATTTCTTTGCCGGGTTGAAGCAGCGGGCCACGGTGGTGAACGAGGCGGCGAATGCCTGATCTAAGCTTTCAAATCGAAAAGGCGGAAGCGCAGCGCTTCACCGTGGCGCCGACGCTGCTGTTCAAGCTCCGCATCAGCAACGGCGTGGCGGGTGAAATTATTCACTCGGTAGCGTTGCGCTGCCAGATTCAGATTGAAGTGACGCGGCGACAATATACTTCAGACGATCAGGAGCGGCTGCGCGATCTTTTTGGCGAGCCTGAACGCTGGGGGCAGACTTTGAAAACCATGCTATGGACCCATGCCAGCGTGGTGGCGCCGGCGTTTCAGGATACGGCCGTGGTCGATCTCCCGGTTCCCTGCACATTCGATTTCAACGTGGCGGCGACGAAATACTTCTACGGGGTGGAGGAGGGCGACGTGCCGCTTGAATTTTTATTCAGTGGCACGGTTTTTTATGCAGACGCCGCCGGGGCCATGCAGGTGGTGCCGATTCCCTGGGACAAGGAAGCGCGATTCCGGCTTCCGATTAAAAGCTGGCGCGAAATGATGGATGTCTATTACCCCAACAGCGCGTGGCTGTGCCTGCGCCGGGATGTTTTCGAGCGATTGTATCGCTACAAGATTGACCACGGGATCCCGACCTGGGAGCAGGCGCTGGAGCGGATGTTGCCGCCGAGTGAAGAGCGTACCGGCAAGGGCAGGGACAAAGACGGGAACGCCGAAGAAAAACAAAAGATCGGGACTTCGATCCAATGAATACGCAGCACATCGACGCGATCGCGAAAGCCGTGCTTTACGAGGGGTACATGCTCTACCCCTACCGTCCGTCGTCGGTGAAGAATCGGCAGCGGTTTAACTTTGGCGTGCTGTATCCGCGGGCTTTCAGCGAGGCGCAAAGCGGTTCGGACGCCTGGAGTATGCAGACGGAGTGCCTTGTGGAAGGGGATTCGCTCTCTGCGCTTGAGGTGCGTGTGCGTTTTTTGAAGCTGGTCGACCGGTCGGTGCGTCAAGCAGTCGAGGCGGTGCCTGCACGCCCGGATAACGCTGACGGCTTCCGTACTGTGCCCAGGTTTGAGATTGATGGCAAGGTCATTGTGCCGTGGCAGGAAGCGATTGAATGCGAAGTGGCTCTGCCAGTGTGCAAGCTTGAGGGACTCAGTGAGACGCCGCTGGAGTGGAGATTTCCTTTTCCCGCCAAAGAGGAAACAGAAACTTTGCGCGACGGGCACGGCAGGATTGTGGGATGGATTGTTCGCCGCCAGGAGGCGGTGCAGGGGTTTGTTGAGGTCAAGGCTGTGCCTGTGGGCGAAGGCATCTTCAAAGTTCAGGTGCGGGTCAAGAACTTAACGCCGATGGATGAGAACCGCCTGCAAATAAGCCGGGATCAGGCGTTGATGCGATCGCTGGTGTCCGCCCATGCGGTGTTGGGCGTGGCCGATGGCGACTTCGTCTCACTGCTAGAGCCGCCGGAAAATCTTAAAGATCTAGCTGCGGGTTGCCAGAACCTTGGAGTATGGCCGGTTTTGGTGGGAGCCGAAGGCGAGCGGGATACCATGCTGGCTTCGCCCATTATTCTTTACGACTACCCGCAGATCGCGCCAGAAAGTCCTGGCGACCTGTTCGATGGCACAGAGATCGATGAGATTCTGGCGCTGCGCATCCTCACCATGACGGACGAAGAAAAGCAGGAGATGCGGCAGACCGATGAACGCGCCCGCCAAATGCTGGAACGCACCGAGACGCTGCCGATGGAGCATCTGATGAAGCTGCATGGCACTCTGCGGGAACTCCGTCCATCGGAGATGAATACGGCCGAACTGCGCACGCCGAAGGAGGAGATGCCGTGAACGAATGGGAATGGCAGCTTCTGGAGGCTAAGAAGCCGGTGGAAGATCTACGCATCGACGGCGTGGAGGTGCGGCCGGGAAGCCGCGTCCGGCTTCGTCCGCGGGCAGGCGGTGATGTTATGGACATTGCACTCGACGGGAAAGCGGCCGTCATTGAATCCATCGAGCAGGATTACGACGGCAAATTTCATATTTGTGTAGTTGTGGACGACGACCCCGGACGCGACATCGGATTGATGCGGCAGCCGGGGCATCGTTTCTTCTTTACTCCGGAAGAAGTTGAGCCATTGCCTCCGGGTGAAAATGACATCGCCAGTCAAGCTAAAGCGCCACGAATTCTTGTGGCTGGAATCGGCAATATCTTTTTGGGCGACGATGCTTTCGGAGTGGAAGTCGCGCGGCGATTATCCGCCCGCGAGTGGCCCCAGAGCGTGAAAGTCATTGACTTCGGGATTCGCGGTTACGATCTCGCGTACGCGTTGCTTGATGGATATGACACGACAATTCTTGTTGACGCGTGCCCGCGTGGCGAGCCAGCGGGGACGTTGTATGTGATTGAACCCGACCTGAACGATCTGGGCGGCGCCGAAGAACAGCAGGGAGCGGTCGAGGCCCACAGCATGAATCCGCTGAATGTGCTGCGCCTGGCGACTTCGATGGGTGGTCCGATCAAACGGGTGTTGCTGCTGGGATGCGAACCGGAGACGCTTGGTCCCGAGGAAGGCCAGATGGGCCTGAGCGGAACTGTCGAAGGCGTGATTGATGAGGCGGTGAAGTTGGTCGAGTCGATGGTCGATAAGATTCTAAACGGGGATGGCGCTGATTTTGGGAAAGTATCTGAACAATAAACGAGTTCAATTGAGAGGAGACTGCCGTGGCCGCTAAATTCTCTGAAGAGATGAATCATTCTGGAACCGATAAAGACACGCTGTATATGCTGGGCGGAGCAGCGCTCATATTGTTTGGAACAGGATTGATCCTGTCCAATCCGCATGTCCGGCGTTATCTGGGGCAATTTGGAATCGGCAGTTTTGTCGCCGCCGCGTTGCCCGATGTTGACCGCTATTTGAGACTGAGGAACATGTGAGCGCGGTTTCGGAAATGGAATCAACGGCGGAAACCGGCGTTCATTACGTAGCCGATGCACGGGCCAGCCAGTTCACGGTACAGGCATTCGTGGCAGGATTGCTTTCGGCGTTTGGCCACAGTCCGACCATCGCTATCCGCGATTTTTCTGGTGAAGCGCGAGTGAACCCCGAGGATATCGCGGATTCGTATTTGAAAGTCACGATTCAGGCTGGGTCTTTGACGGTGCGGGACGATGTCTCCGACAAGGACCGGCGCGAGATGGAGCGGAACATGCGGGAAGAAATTCTCGAGACTTCGGCGTATCCTGAAATCGTGTATGAGTGCTCGAAGATCACCGGATCCAAGGCCGGCGAGCAGTACGCGGTAACGCTGAATGGCGATTTGACCTTGCACGGAGTGACCCGTTCGCAGCCTGTTTCGGCGCGAGTGGCCGTGATGGGAGATACGCTGCGGGCATTTGGAAGTTTTTCCATCCTGCAGACGGATTACGATTTGAAGCTGGTCACGGTTGCGGGCGGCGCGTTGAAGGTGAAAGACGAATTGAAATTTTCTTTTAACATTTTGGCTCGGAAGAAAGAGTAAAGAAAGCAGAAAAGAGTCATGTGCCTCGCGATACCCGGACAAGTGGTTGAGCTTTATCCCGATCAGCCGAGCGCTGCCATGGTCGATGTGGTGGGCGTTCGCCGCAGAGTTGACTTGGGATTGTTGCAGGACAACATGCCGGTAAAAGGCGACTGGGTTCTGATCCACGTCGGTTTTGCCATGAGCAAGATCAGCGAGGAAGACGCGCTCGATCAGATGCGCACGCTGCGGATGCTGGGGGAGGCTGAGGCTGCGATGCAGGAAGTCGAAGGTTACGGGCTGGAAAATGCCGGGAACCCGAAGCCTTCGTAAAGCATCTCACCTGGGGCGGTGAGCGGAAGGATCTGTTATGAAGTTTGTCGATGAATTTCGCGAACCTGAAGTCATTACCCGCACTGCGGAAGAGATTAAAAGGCTCGCCGATCCCAAGCGCCATTACCGCATCATGGAAGTGTGCGGCGGACATACCCATGCGATCTATCGTTTCGGCCTGAAGGATTTGCTTCCTGAAAATATTGAGCTGATTCACGGTCCCGGATGTCCGGTTTGTGTTCTCCCTATGGGAAGAATTGACGATGGCTTAGCCATTGCGCAGCAGCCGGATGTAGTCTTCGCCGCCTTCGGCGACATGATGCGGGTTCCCGGCACACAAGGCAGCCCGCTCGAGCATAAAGCGCGGGGCATGGATGTGCGCATCGTTTATTCTCCATCCGACGCGCTTAAGCTGGCGCAGTTAAATCCCGACAAGCACGTGATGTTTTTCGCGATTGGATTCGAAACCACCGCGCCGTCGACGGCTCTGACTCTGATGCGGGCGAAGGCTCAAGGTACGCATAATTTTTCCATCTTCTGCAATCACGTTACGATCATTCCCGCGATCCGCGCCATTTTAGATTCTCCCGACATGCGCCTGGACGCCTTCATCGGCCCCGGTCACGTTTCCACGGTGATCGGCTGCCGACCTTATGAATGGATCGCGAAAAACGAAAATAAACCCGTGGCAGTTTCCGGCTTTGAGCCTCTGGACATTCTGCAATCGATTGTGATGGTCCTGCGGCAACTGAAGGCGGAAGAAGCGAAGATCGAGAATCAATACAAACGCGTGGTGCCGTGGGAAGGCAACAGCGCGGCGCTGCGCGCGATGGCGGAAGTTTTTGAGCTGCGGCCTTATTTTGAGTGGCGCGGACTGGGCTTCATCTCGCAGTCGGCCTTGCGCATCCGCGAGAGTTACGCGGAGTGGGATTCGGAGAAGCGCTTTGAAGTGCCTGGAGTGCGGGTGACCGATCCCAAGGCGGCGCAATGCGGCGAGGTGCTGAAAGGCGTGCTCAAGCCGCATCAGTGCAAACTTTTTGCGAAAGAGTGCACCCCTGAACATCCCATTGGGGCACTCATGGTTTCATCCGAGGGATCATGCGCAGCGTACTTCAACTACGAACACCGCAAAACGGCAATGGTGACGAGCATAGCGATGCCCGCGTGAGTACCGCCGTGAACGAGAAGTCCATTCCTTCGCCCGGCGCCGATTCCGGCCAAAGCTCCAACAGGGTTTGCTTCCGCGAACCGCAAATTGAAATGGCGCACGGCGCCGGCGGCAAAGCCAGCCGCAGGCTTGTGGAAGGATTATTTGCGCCGCTGCTTTTTGCCTCGACGTCAGAACCGCTGGGCGATGCCGCTCATCTTGACTTCAATGGGACAAAGATTGCCATCACGACCGATAGCTTTGTCGTGAAGCCGCTGTGCTTTCCGGGAGGATCGATTGGAGAGCTGGCAGTGAACGGAACTGTAAATGACCTCGCGGTTTCAGGCGCGAAAGCGGAAGCGATGGTCGTGACGTACGTTCTCGAAGCCGGATTGCCGACGCCGGTGCTCGAAGCCGAAGTCCGCGCCATGGCAAATGCCGCACGCAGAGCTGGAGTCACTATTGCAGGCGGTGATACCAAAGTCGTTGAACACGGCAAGGCCGATTTCATGTACATCAGCACGACCGGAATCGGACGGCCGCTGCCGGGATTGAAAATCGATCCGCGGTCGGTGCGTCCCGGCGATAAAGTTCTGCTGTCCGGTCCCATTGGCGATCATGGCATCACGATTCTGCTGGCGCGCGGGGAACTCGATTTGGAAGCCGACCTTCGTTCGGATACGCGCCCGGTTTTTCCCCTGGTTGAGGCGCTGGCAAATGCGGCTGGGCCCGGTGTGCGTTGGATGCGCGACCCGACGCGCGGCGGCGTGGCTACTTCGCTCAACGAATTGGCACGCGACTGCGCCCGCGGCATTGTGCTCACCGAGGAGGTGATTCCGGTGCATGATGCAGTTCGCGGCGCCTGCGAATTGCTGGGACTGGACCCGCTGCACATCGCCAACGAAGGCCAGTTCCTGGCGGTGGTTTCGCCGGAATACGCGGACGCCGCGCTGAATGCGTTGAACCTTGCGCCAGGCGGCGAGGATGCGCAAATTATCGGCGAGGTACGCGAACAGCCAGCCGGCGCGGTTCTTGTAACTACGCGGTACGGCGGCAGCCGGATCATCGACATGCTGGTCGGCGATCCGCTCCCGCGCATTTGTTAGAAGAGATCGGGAACGAAACATGGCAACGGCTTGTGAGCGTTCGGCGCAACTGACTTTGCAGATAGAAGAGCGCCTGCTCGCGCGGAATCAAATTGTCGAGGAATTTTTTTCGCGCGAAGCACCGCGCCTCGCCGAAGCCTGCCGCTCGATGTCCGAGCGTTTTCTTCGCGGAGGCCGACTGCTGGCCTTCGGGCGCGGAGCCTATGCGACCGATGCACAACATGTGTCCGTTGAATTTGTTCATCCTGTGATCGTGGGCAAGCGGGCGCTGCCTGCGCTGGATATTTCCATGCTCTTCCGGCCGTGGCTGGAAGCCATTCTTCGTGCTGAAGATATCGTGATGGGATTCGGGCCTCCGGAGGGAGATGATGAGATTCAATCCGCGATAAAGTTTGCGCAAAGCCGAAATGCCCTTACCTTCGCGCTGCCCGGCAGGGAAGGCTCATACGCGGTTGAGACTTTGGCGACGGATGCGTTCATTCACCAGGAAATGATTGAGATTCTTTACCACACGTTGTGGGAGAGCGTTCACGTATTCCTGGAGCACAATGAACTGGGCCACGAAGTTGGCGCGGCGGGCTTTCTTTATCCGTTCTTGGGTCAAGATAAGCAAGACACGGGCGATTTGCTGGCTCAAGTTGCGGCCTCGATCAAGATGAAGGGGCAGGATGATTCGCGGCTGCGTGCGCAGGTGGCGAGGGAACAGGCGGATCAAATCGGCAGCGCAGCGGTTGCGATTCACGAACGCGTCCTGCGTGGCGGCAAGCTTGTCATCTTCGGCAATGGAGGATCGGCCACCGACGCCAATGATTGGGCCATCGACTGCGTGTGTCCGCCGGAAGGATATTGTCCTGTTCCGGCGGTTTCGTTGTCGCTGGAGCCGGCGAACATCAGCGCGATTGCCAACGATGTTGGGATGGAAGTAGTTTTCTTGCGGCAGCTTATCGCGCAAGCCCGGCCGGAAGATGTGGCCATTGGGATTTCCACCAGCGGCGGATCGCGCAATATCATCGCCGCACTGGAAGAAGCTCGCAAACGAAAAATGTTGACCGTGGCGCTGCTGGGTTACGACGGCGGAGAGATCAAGCGCCGCCAGTTGGCCGACTTTCCCATCGTCGTGCAATGCGACTACATTCCCCGCATTCAGGAAGTGCAAGCTTCGATCTACCACATCATCCGCGAATTGCTGGAGGCTCTGAACCGTGGCCAGGCTTGAACTGTTTGGCACAGCCCGCTGCCCTTACACGCAGGAGATGCGCGAATGGCTGGAGTGGAAGCGCAGCGATTTCGTAGAGTACGACGTTGAAGCCGACCCGGCGGCGCGCGAACGCATGAAGGCAATTGCGAGTGGACATCGCAGCGTGCCTGTACTGGTCGAAGACGGCAAAGTGGTGCAGGTGGGCTGGCAGGGGCGCAGTTGCATGGTGGATGCGGAATGACGGTGTCAACGTCCAGCGCTTGTTCCATTCGCGTTCGCGGAGTGGTGCAAGGAGTTGGCTTTCGTCCTTACGTATATCGTCTGGCGCAGGCCAACACTCTCGCGGGATGGGTGCTGAACGGCGACGATGGAGTCGAGATTTTCATAGAGGGTGCTGAGCCCAGCCTGCAAGATTTTGTTCAAGGGCTGAAGACTCAGGCTCCAGCTGCGGCAACCATCGAGGAAATTGAAATCCGGCAGGTTGCTCCGCGAGGCCTGAGCGAATTCATCATTCGTGACAGCGAGCATCGAGACCACCCGACCGTTCGCATCTCTCCTGACCTTCCCGTCTGCGATGCCTGCCTGAAAGAACTTTTCGATCCCGCCGCCCGCCGCTATCAGTATCCCTATATCAATTGCACCAACTGCGGCCCGCGCTACACGGTGATTCTCGCGCTTCCGTATGATCGTCCCAATACGACGATGCAACGTTGGCCTCTGGATGACTATTGCGATGCGGAATATCACGATCCTGCGAATCGGCGCTTTCATGCGCAGCCGGTAGCTTGTCCCGAGTGCGGGCCAAATTATTACCTGCGGCACGCTCGCCTTGCGCTGGACAGTGTGGCGCTGAACGCAGGCGAGCCGAGCATTGTTCATGCTGCTCAATTGCTAAAAGAGGGACGCATCCTCGCGGTGAAGGGACTTGGGGGGTATCACCTGGCCTGCGATGCTGCAAATGCCGCGGCAGTCGCGGCTTTGCGCGAGCGCAAGTTTCGCAAAGAAAAGCCTTTTGCAGTGATGGCGAAGAATCTGGCGGTTGCTCGCAACCTGGTAGAGCTTGCGAGCAAGCCGAAGAATTGATGAGCTCGACTGCGCGGCCGATTGTGCTCGCGCCAGCAAAAGTCGAACTCGAGGGAGTTGCTCCGGGAAACAAAGAGCTGGGCGTGATGCTGCCCTATACGCCCTTGCACTATTTGCTCTTCGCCGCGGGAGCGCCGGAAACGTTGGTGATGACCAGCGCCAATCGTTCCAATGAACCGATTGCTTACGAAGATGAAGACGCGTTCGATCGTCTTTCCGGAATAGCCGATGCATTCCTGATCGGGCAGCGGCCCATCGCACGCCGCGTCGATGACTCGGTAGCGCGCGCAGGAGTTTTCGGTCCAGTTGTTCTGCGGCGAGCGCGCGGTTATGCTCCCGGTGCGCTTGCGACGATCCCGAGCGTGCGTCCGATTCTTGCGGTGGGCGCCGATTTGAAAAATACAATTACGCTGGTGGTCGACGGCCAGGCTTTCGTCAGCCAGCATATTGGAGACTTGTCGCACTACCAATCGCTGCGCGCTTTTCAGGAGACTATTCAGGATCTGATTTCGATGTACGAAGTGCGGCCGCAGGATTTGCTGGTGGCGCACGATGCGCATCCGCAATATTTCTCGACGGCTCATGCCCTGGCGCTGGGAGTGCCGCAGTGTGTGCCGGTGCAACATCATCGCGCGCATGTCGCCTCCGTTCTTGCCGAGCGCGGCGCGTGGGACCGGCGCGTGATCGGAGTGAGCTTCGATGGCACGGGCTATGGCGACGATGGCAGCATTTGGGGCGGCGAGATTTTTGTTGGCAGCGTTAAAGTCAGGCTTTGAACGAGTAGCCCACTTGCGTAGCGCGGCGCTGGCTGGCGGCGATGCGGCAGCGCAATATCCGGTTCAGGCCGCGGCCGGCTTTCTTGCGCAACTCGAAGATTTGCCCGACCTGACGGCCGCGCCGTTCGGTTTTTCGCAGCGCTACCAAAGATTCTCTGGAATTGATTCACAAGAACGTGCGGACTTTTTCGACGACTTCGGTCGGACGGCTCTTCGATGCCGCGGCCGCTTTGCTTGGCTTCACGCGGGAAATTACATTTGAAGGGCAGGCAGCGATGTGGCTGGAGCAACTCGCTCGCGCGGCAACGGTAACTGAAGCTTATCCTTTTCCTTTTACTGGTGAGGAGCTGGATTTCAGGCCGCTGCTGCAATCGATAATTCTTGATCGCATGCGCGGTCGGGCCATTGAAGAGATTGCCCGTGCTTTTCAGACGTGGATTTGCGCAAGGCCTGCTCGATGCGATCATCGCCATTGCGCAAAGCGCAAGATATTAACGTCGTCGTTCTTTCCGGAGGCGTATTTCAAAACGAGTTGCTGCTTGAAGATTTGAAGTTATTGTTGGCCGCTGAGCCAATCGAGATCTGGACGAATCATGCTGTTCCTCCCAACGACGGCGGCATTAGCCTGGGACAGGCGGCGCTGGCGGCGTTCGCGCAGGTTGATGCGCAATCGGCGAAAGATTCCAGGACAGTAGTGAGTTCGAGATAAATATGCACGAACTTTCCATCGCGATGAGCATTGTCGAACTGGCCGAGGAAGAAGCGGCGCGGCGCGGCGTTCAGGTCACTGCCGTTCACCTCAAGCTGGGCGCGCTGTCCGGCGTGGTGAAGGAAGCGTTGTTGGGCTCCTACGAAATGGCATCGGATGACACGCCGCTGAAAGGATCGCGGTTGGTCATTGAAGAAGTTCCGGTCGCGATTTTTTGTTCCGGTTGTCAGGCACAGCGGCCAATCAGTTCCATCCAATTATTTTGTTGCGCGGAATGCGGTACTCCTGCGTCCGAGATTGTGCAGGGGAAGGAAATTGAAGTGACTGCCTTGGAGATTGAAGAATGCCAGAGCCCCGTTTAGTCGAAGTCAGAAAGAATGTTCTCAAGCAGAACGACCTGAACGCGCACGCGCTGCGCGAGCAATTCCGCGCTGCCGGAGTTTTTGTTGTGAGCCTGGTGTCGAGTCCGGGGTCGGGCAAGACGATGTTTCTGGAAAAGACGCTCACGCTACTGCGGCGAAATTATCGTGTAGCAGCGCTGGTGGGCGATCTCGCTACTGAAAACGATGCCGCCCGGCTGGCGCGCAGCCAGGCTCCGGTGAAGCAGATCACCACCGGCACGCTTTGCCATCTCGAAGCGGCGATGGTGCAGAACGCGCTTCAGGAATGGAATCTGTACGATTTGGATTTTCTGTTTATCGAAAATGTGGGCAATCTGGTTTGTCCTTCTTCATATGATCTCGGTGAAAACCTGCGGCTGGTGCTCATTTCGGTGACGGAGGGCGAGGACAAGCCGCTGAAGTATCCGACAATTTTCAACAGCGCTGACGTGGCGGTTGTTACAAAGATGGATTTGGCTGCGGCTGTGGAATTTGACTGGCAGGCGGCGTACGGAAATATTCAAGCGGTGCGCCCGGGAATGCAGGTGTTGAAAGTTTCCGCCAAAACTGGCGAGGGGATGGAAGAGTATCTGGAGTTTCTCAAGGCGAGGCTGGGGGAATTGCGCACGGCTGCCGCGGTTTAATGCCGATGCAGCGATTAGAGCGAATTCGAGCTGCGCCCGAAGGACAGCCGAGGGCGGCTGTCCCCACATAAACCTTTCTACACAAAACTTCCTCATAAAACTCTTCACACAAAACTGTTCGCTCAAACTTCTTCACACAAACTTTTTCACGCAAAAACTCTCAGGCTGCGCGTTTCCTCAACAGCAAGTACACCGCAGGCCCAAGCAGCATGGCAAGCGCGCCGCCGATTGTGGCGAAGCGGTCGCTGCCTAACAACGCCAGTATTGCCATTACCACGGGCGCGCCTACAACATAGAGCAATCCTGTGTTTCCGCCGGGAATCACAGATGCCCGCGGCATATCGGGACGCGTGCGCCGCAGCTTCCATGCCGAGAGAACCGTCAGCACTGTCGTCGCCGAGCGCAGCCAGATATAAATCGAGATTAGCTGGCCCAGGCTTTGCCACGCGAGCGTGCTGTAGATAATCGCGGAGACGACAATCGCCACCCAGGGCGTGCCGTAACGCCGATGTTTGCGGGTCAGCACATGCGAGAGATATCCGTCTTCGGCCATGGCGAAGGGCATGCGCGTGGCGGTTAAGACTGTGCTGTTGAGCAGGGCCACGTTGCACACCATGGCGGAGAGCGTCATCCAGGTGCCGAGCCAGGCTCCGTGAAACCAGGTTCCGTGGAACAGCAGATTTCCCACCAGCCCGGCCGAGTTCGCGAGATATCCGGTGTGCCAGTTCTGCCAGTCGCCGATCGCGGTTAAGCCTGCGATAAGAGGCAGCGCATAGGTTGCGATGGAAAGCGGCACGACCCAGGCCAGCGCCTTCGGGTAATTGCGCTGCGGATTTTCAACTTCTTCGGCGACGGTGGAGACTTGTTCGTATCCGGAATACGACCATAGGCCTAAGGCGAGTCCGATGCCGAAGATGGCGAACGGACGCTGATGCGGCGGAACGAACGGAACAAATGGATTGTGATGCCAGTGGCTTAATCCAATCACGACCATGACGATCACGGGAATGAAGATGAAAATTTCCAGCGCGGTCGCGAACCTGCCAACCATTTGAATGCCGCGAACGTTGATCCAGGTGATAACGGCGATCAGCGCCAGCGAGACCAGATAGTGCTTCCAACCGGTAATTTCCGGAAAATAGTAGACGAGGTAATCGGTGAACAGGACTGCATAGGCGCCGCCGAGAAGAAACGACGCGGTCCAGTTCCACCAGCCGGCGAGAAATCCCCAGAAGTCGCCGAAGGCGGCCCGAGTCCAGCGATAGAAGCCGCCTTCGACCGGCATGGCGGTGGTCAATTCAGCAGAAACCAGCGAGACGGGAATGCACCAGAAAAACGGCAGCACCAGAAGATAGAGTAGCGCCATGCCGGGGCCGGCGCTGGTGATCATGTCTTCAATGCCCATGGGCCCGCCCGTGGTGTAGGAAAACATCACGAAGACGAGATAGAAGAGGCCGGCTTTGCGGACGGCAGAGTGCTTAGAGGCAGCCGAGTCATCGGGTGAGTTCAATGGAGTTTTCGTGGATGGGATTGTAGATTGTTCTCGGGGAGTTTGGGTATTTTGAATGGAGCGGAGGGGACGCCGCGTTTACACTCGAGTGACCGGGCGCGCTGGGAAGATGAGGGTTATGGCGATTTATCGACAGTTACGGCCAGCGGTGACTTTGGGTGATAGCGTTGCTACTACGGTCTACTTCACCCCAACAACCCTGGAGTTGACTTTGAATTCGTGATAATTGCGGAAATCGATGGTGTTGTGGCTGCACCCTGGGCTGCCTGTGATCTATCAAGACGTTGTACCCACCGGAGACACGCGGCTGATGGGCGGAGCGTACCCGAGACTACCATGCGGACGGTGGAAGTTGTAATGCTCGAGCCAAGGCGAGAGTTGCTGATCGCGTTCCTCGGAGTTGAGGTAGTGGCGAACATAGGCCCACTCGCGCAGGGCGGTTTGGATAAAGCGTTCGGCCTTGCCGTTGGTGCGCGGAGTGTAGGGGCGGGTGAAGCGGTGCTGGATGCCGAGTTGGAGACAGGCGGCGCGGAAGTGGCGAGAGCGATAGCAGGAACCGTTGTCGGTGAGCAGGCGGCGAATGGAGATGCCGTGCTGGGCGTAGAAGGCGACGGCGGCGTGCAGAAAGGCGATGGCAGTTTCGGCTTGCTGGTTGGGCAGCATGCGGGAGAAGGCAAGGCGGGAGTGATCGTCGATGGCGACGTGCAGAGCCTGCCAGCCGGCGAACTGCGGGCGGCCGCGCCGGCGGCCATCGCCGCGAATGGAGACCTGCTGATAGCGGGTCATGCCCTTGATGTCGAGATGGAGCAGATCGCCGGGAGCGGGATGCTCGTAGCGCACGACCGGTGGGGCGGGATGGAGATGGCGCCAACGGTTGAGGTGAGCCCGCTGCAGAATGCGGCTGATGGTGGCGGGGCTGAGGCGAGTGGCTTGGGCGATCTGATAGGCGGGGCGGAGTTCGCGCCGCAGGGCAACGACCTGGGCGATGAACTCCGACGGGGTGCTGCGCGGGCGATGTTGCGGGCGGGAGGAACGATCCCGCAAGCCGGGCAGCCCCAGGGTGCGGTAGCGGCGGAGCCACTTGGCGGCGGTTTTTCGGCTGACGTTGAACGCGGCTGCAGCCGCGTTCAACGCCAGCCGATCGATCATGATTTTCTTTGGCTAAAGCCTCTCGACTCCGAAAGGTAAGTCGGGCATTCTGGTGAAGGTCCATTCCATCTACTCCTGAGAAGCGGATTGGTCAGCACCATCAGCTTCTCCGGTTTGGAGCGAATGGACTATTCACTTACTGGGAACAACGTGTTGAAAGATCACAGCTGCCCCGTCGCAGCCCAAGCTCTCGGCATGGACCGGAAGCAGAAACGATGTCCCGCCAATGGTCACGGAAGAATAATCAACCGCGGATTCGACCCTATCCATCGGGAAATCCGACGGTAAGTTGCGGGCCTGCATCTCCACTCGCAAGACGCGCGCGGTTTCCGGATCCACCCATACGGAGCCTTGATAAGCCGGATACAGCGTCTGAGACCCGGCCTGCACCCTCCAGTGTGAATTTTCACTCCGCACTTGAAAGTCGTAAACCTCGGCACTGAACCCGAAATGGAAGACGCACCGCCGGACCGGAACTGCGCGTCCGTATCGGGCTGAAAAAGCCCCAGCAGTGTGGACGCAAATTCTCCGGTGGACCAGGAGCCGTCGATTTGCTCGCAGGTCCTGGTCCGTGGGGCGGTCATTGATCTTCACGTTGCGATAACTTTCCTGTCCCGTTATCGTAAATGATTTCAGCCGAAACCACGTCCAGGGCTTGTTGTCCTCGCGCCTCGCTGGGCAAACCGCGCCATGAACTCCTCGCAAATAAAGTTGGGAAGCTTCTCGGAAAACTCGAACGCCGCCTCTCTGGCCCTTTCGATCAAGGGTTGCGGCGGGATTCGGCGAACGCGAGCGTACGGAGTCCGCAGAGGGCCGACGCGGCCGGCTGCGGTTCGGGACAGGGAGGCAGATCCGGCTGTGAGCCTCGTTTCAAAATGGGGGGAGCGTCGGAGCAAGGAGGCGCGCTCTGCGCTTGCGGCTGCGCGGACGATCCACTTTGCGCGGTCAGGGAAATCGAAGCAATCAAAATCACGGAGAAGAGCGCGCCGAGACAAGCGATTCTCCGGCCCGAGTAAAAACTTCGATGATCATTCCTTGGATTGGGCCCAGAATCCAAGATTCCCATATTGCCTTCCCATCTTAGATACAGCATACACCCCTGTATTGGCTAAGGTGCGAGCGGGGGTTATCGAATCCATGAATCGCAGAGAGTTTCTGCATTACGCGGCCATAACGGCCGCGCTGGGTGGTAGGCCGAGAGTCTCGGGACAGGCCCAGGTCCCAGAAATTGCCTTTACCTTCGATGATCCAACAACCGAAGGCGGCGGTAATCTAACGTGGCGTGAAGTGAACGCGCGCATTCTGGCCGCGCGCCAGCAACAGCAAATTTTCGGGAAGAACGTCGAAAGGTCGATTCTGCCATACCACGATAAGCAGCAGCACACACGTCAACTGTTTCTATCACGTTAGCGCTCATTGACCGCAGGCGAAGCGATGGCCAGCAGTGCGGCTGGTTGCTTTCAATCACAATCAGAGATTGAGGACTTCTATGCGGCAAGAGTGCCGCTGAGCGCGCCTTCCAGTTCCAGCAATTTGCGTTTCACATCGAGACCGCCGCCGTAACCGCACAGAGTTCCGTCGGAGGCGATGACACGATGACAGGGCACGACGATTGCTATTGGATTGCGATTATTGGCCATGCCCACGGCGCGAAATGCCTGCGGCTTGCCGACGGCGCGAGCCATAGCGGCGTAGCTGCGGGTTTCGCCATAAGGTATCGCAAGCAACGCGCGCCAGCAGGCCAGCTGGAAATCTGTGCCCTGCAGGTCCAAGGGAAAATCAAATTCGCGGCGTTTGCCAGCGAAATATTGTTCGAGCTCCAGTTGATAGGGGCGCATATGCCTGGCGGATTCCTGCAAGGTAAACTTTCCAGTGTCCTCGTTCTGGCGCAAGCTGCGGCGTAATGATCCTTTTCCTGCGGGCTTGAAATCGAACTCCAACACCACCAGACCTTTTTCTGAAGCCGCCAAGAACAAGGGGCCGATCGGGGAAGCGGTAGTGATTGTGTACAGGGTTTGGCTAATTGCCATGGTGTAAATTCTCGCTGAGGCGCGAGTCTAGCGGAGGTCGCGGGCTGGGGTCAACTGGCACGAAAACCCAGGAGCTCCGTCATCGGCGCTGAGAAATACATGAACTCGTGCGGCGAAGGGAGTCCGCACATCCGCCGCAACGCATGATGAGTTAGAATCCAAACATTACGATTGACGCCACGCAGCCGGCATAACATAATGCGGCAATCGTTCTTCACGTCCTCTTATGGCAATTTCCGCCGGCGAGTGCATGGAGACTTCGTTGTACGGTCTGGTCTAGTTTCTCCCACCCCACCGGGAACAGTTAGGGCGAAAAACAAACACTCGCTGATAGTGAGGAGAACTCATGCGCCGTGGCCGTGTAGCGAATGCCAGAGGTATGTTTGCGTGCCTGCTGGCCAGTCTGCTGTTGGCGTTGTTGGCCGTTCCACTTCGCGCCCAAACGGCACCCGAATCCCATGCCGGACGGGGCTTTGGTCCCGCCTATGATGCGGCGCATGAAACCACTCTGATTGGGACGGTTCAGCAGGTCGTTACCCGGCATGAGGCGGGCACTCCGGCAGGAACGCATTTGCTGGTGCTCGGGCCGCAGGGTGTGGTGAATGTGCACGTTGGGCCTTTTCTGAGCAGCGAAGCGAAAGATGCGTTGCACAGCGGAACGCCGGTGCAGATTGTGGGCGCGACCATTCAGCTCCGCGACAAGCAATACTTCCTGGCGCGCGAGGTAAACGTTGGCGCTCTGAACATTACCATTCGCAGTCCGCGTGGATTCTTAGTCCATCCTCATGGCGAGCGGAACGTGAAAGGCAGAACCGCGCCTCAGCCTGAAACGAACGGGGGCGCGCGATGAGACTCCGGCAATCGGTTCTCTTGCTGGCCGCGTTAGCCGCAATCCCAGGGCTAGTCTCGTGCGGAGGTTCACCCGTTAACGCGACCACAACGACGCTCAAGGCGATTACCGTCAGCCTCTCCGGCGCACCTGCTTCGCTCTCGATTGACGTGCCTGTGCCGCTAACGGCGACGGTCACGAATGATCCGGCGAATGCCGGAGTTACCTGGTCGGTGACTTGCGGCAGCAGCGTGGCCGGGGCTTGCGGCACCTTCAGCAATACGACCAAGAAGACAGTAACGTATACCGCGCCCGCGACCGTTCCAATGGGCCAAACCGTGACGGTGATGGCTACGTCGGTGACTGCTCCCGACGCATCGCCTTCGGCGACGATCAAGATTATGGAAATTTCCGTTGCGCTGAGCGGTGTGCCTACAACACTTGTAACCAATGGCACGGCAGCGCTTACGGCAAAGGTCAGCAATGACACGACGAACTCCGGAGTCACCTGGTCGGTAAGCTGCCGCAGCAGCGCGGCGGGCGGATGCGGCACCATCAGCAACGCCACAGCAACCACGGCAACTTTTACCGCGCCGGCTGCCATTCCACCGGGCCAAACTGTGACCATAAAGGCAGCGTCAAAAACCGATCCCAGCCGGTTTGCCTACGCCAACATCACGATTGCGGTTATTTCCGTTTCCCTATCGGCACCTACTTCGCTCGTGACCAACACATCGAGCCCACTGAGTGCGACAGTCGTCAACGATCCGAATAATGCCGGTGTGACCTGGTCGCTAGCCTGCGGCAGCTCGGGAGCCTGTGGAGCACTCAGCAACATCACATCTACTTCGGCTACCTATACTGCGCCTGCAGAAGTTCCTGCGGGCGGAACGGTGACGATCACGGCTACCTCGATCACCGATCCCACCAAATCGGCCTCGGCCACGATCACGATCATGGGCATTTCCGTAACGCTCACGGGCGCACCATCTTTCCTCGAAATCAATGGCACCGCGACGATCACGGCGACGGTAAACAACGATCCCGCCCATGCCGGCGTAACCTGGGCGGTGAGCTGCGGCAGTTCCGGAGGTTGCGGCGCGCTCAGCAACACCACCATCACTTCGGCAACTTATACAGCGCCAGGAGCGGTTCCCACGGGAAAGACCGTGAATGTCACGGCCACCTCGATAAGCGATACCACACAATCGGCTACGGCAACAATCACCATCGTCCCGCCGCCGTTGGCTGACGGAACCTACGTCTTTTCGCTGGCCGGGAACAATTCCAATGACTACAGTCCCTACTACGTCGCAGGCGCATTCGTCGTGAGCGGAGGAGTCATTACGAACGGCGAACAGGATTACGTTGACGATTCCAACTATTACCTGATGGATCCGATCGACAGCGGCACTCAGACCATCACCGGCGACGGCAATCTGCAAATTACCCTGACCACCGCCGACGGCAGCGTGGGCTCAGGCGGCGTAGAAACCATCAACGGAGCTCTGGTCTCAAGCACCAGCGCCCGCATCATTGAGTTCGATTATGGCTTGACCTCCAGCGGCAGCGTTGATCTGCAAAACAGCACGACCGAACCTACTGCCGGCTATGCGTTCTTTACTGCGGGCCTGGATTCAAGTTATCTCCCGGTTGCGATTGGAGGGGTCATCAACGTCGACGGCTCCGGAACGATCTCGGGAAAAGGCAGCGTCTTCGACATCAACGACGCTTCTTACGACGGCGGACTCGGGGTGTTGCAGGATCAGTCGTTCCAATCAAAAGCGAGCACGGTTTCTCCGCCAGACAATTTTGGCCGGGTTGTGTTCAGCCTCGTTCCCAGCGCGGCCTCTGGGGTTGCAACAATCAACCTGGCGGGCTACATCGTTGACGCGACTCACATCAAGCTGGTGGAAACCAGCGGCGACTCCTTTGTTGGAGTCATGGGCGGAATCGCTTTGGGGCAAGGCTCGAGCACGGGAAAATTCAGCACTGCATCGATCTCCGGTTTGAGCTTTGCAGTCGGCATGACCGGTGCGGATACAAATGGCGATCTTCAGGTTGCGGGAGCGCTGACCACCAACACAGATGGTTCTAGCGTAAGCGGAGTGCTGAACTTCAATGACTACACTGGCGGCGGCGCGCAAACGCCGATCGCCTTCACCGGCACTTACACTGTGGATTCGACGGGCAGAGTGACGTTGTCGAACCTGACCGACAACGCAACCTTCGACTACACGGCGCAGCTATACCTGACGGCAACGGGACAGGGAAGCGAACAAACCACTGTGAGCATGGACACAAATGATGTTCTTGCCGGTTACGGCTTCCAGCAAAGTGGCAGCGGGTCCTTCAGCGCGTCATCTTTCTCGGGCACCTACGCGCTCGATGCGACCGGAGAAGATCCGGGACTGAACGAACTCGATGCCATCGGCCCGATCATGGCTGACGGAAGCGCATCGCTGAACGCAAACCAAACCGTTGATCTCAATAGCCTCACTTTTGGCCAGTTCACGGCGCTTCCTGTGACCGGCGCGTTCAGCTCCAGTGCGAATGGAGCCTTTACGGGAACTGTCAACGGGCTGGATGTGACGAACTGCACGATATTTTCCGGAGGCTCCGGATGCAGCGACGACGTGTTTGTCTACTACGTGATTGATACAACCAGGGTCATCGCGATTGAAACCGATACCAACCAGTTGACGCTCGGACTGTTCACGCTGGAACAGTAGTTTTAGTAGTCAAGCGGCTTCTAGAAGTTCACTCTGACGCCGACTTGCGCGGCGAAGGGAATGCCCACGGTTGTGCCCGGACCGAAGAAATCTCCCAGCGCGCCTTCAGGTATCTCAAGCTGATTCAGGCTGGTGATGGGCGCGGTTTGCGAGCAGTCTGCTACCGTGCAAATACTGGTGACGTTGGTGATGCCCTGCGCATTCGGCATCATCTGCGCCTGCGGAACCGGAAGCTGCACGACATTGACCGCGAAATTTGCGCCGGGATTGTTGCGGTTGAAGAGGTTGAAGAACTCGATGAATGGATCGACATCTCCAGCGCTCGTTGATTTTGAATGGACGCGTGACTCGCAGGTCGGTCTGGATGTAAGGCGTGCCGCGGAATTCGTCGAGACTGGTATAGGCACCGTTGACATAGATGCGATCGGTATTGTCGGCATTGGTGATGGTGATGGGACGGGCGCTTTCCACCTGATTGACAGTGCTCAACTCGAAACCGCCGGGAAGGTGGACGGTGCCTGCGAGCACGAAGCGGTGACGAACGTCTTCGCCGGATGGCCCGTAGTCGCCCGGTCCGAAAGCATTCAGCAATCCGGCGTTCGGCGATCCGGGTTCATTCGGGCAGACGCCATCCACGTAGTCAAACAGTTCGCCCAGCAGGCATCCCCAGGTCTGCGCCTTGGAGAACGTGTAGTTCGCGACCAGGTTGAAGCGGCGCATGTTGCCTTGCAGATGCAGCATGAGCGCCGTTGTAGCTGGAACGGTTGTCGGATTCGAACACGTTGACGTTGGGAACGACGGCTCGTCTGATCGGCGCATATCGGATCCGTTGCTGGAATCAGTGGCGTGAATAAATTGGCTGCCGCTGGTATAAGGAAAGCCGCGATATCCGTGATTGCCCTGCTCGTGAATGTAATCGGCGCTCAACAGCCAACGCTCGTTAAAAGCGTGCTGCAACCCCGCCCGTGGTGTGAATGGAGTAAGGCGTTTTGTAAGGCGAGCCGATGAGATTGCCCGTGCTCCGGCTCCGCCCGCCAGGCAGCCGGAGCCGGTGAGCGCATACGCGCCCGGGCCTCCAGTAAGGCTGCACGTTCCGGTAGTGAAGTTCGAGTTGTTGACGCCCTGGAATGCAGTTGCCCAGCCGTTCTGCGCCAGATCGTCATAGAAGAGGCCGAAAGCCGGCGCGAATGCACGGTTTTCGCGCTGCCGCCGGGGAGTATGCGATGCCCAAGCGAGGCGCGATCTGTTTGCGGTAATCGTGGGGCACGCCGGGCACAATCGGAATCTGCAACGCCCGCAGCGTCAATAAGCGGCGTTATCGGCCTGGCTGCGACCCGAACCAGTGAACAATCCCCAGGTCGTCTGATAGCGCAAGACCGTAGTTAACCGTGAGTTGGTGCGAGACGCGCCAGGAGTCTTCCGCATAGAGTGCGAGCCGCTGCACATTCTGCGAGAAAGCTGCCGTCGCTCGGCGGGAGTGTAAGTGCAGGTCGAGCCATCCGCAGCGGTGAAGTTTGCGCACTGCGGAGTGAAGGTTCGCAAGACACGCCGGGGTTCTGCACATAGATACGTTGGGTTATTGAGCGTGATTGCGCAACGAGTCTCTGCCGTGGAGGCAAACGCGCCGCTCAGCACCGGCTCGTGGATGAAGTCGACTCCGAACTTCAGCGCATGAGTCGCCCACAACGTGGCTCAGATCGTAACGGAATTGGTATTTGTCCTGATTGCGCAAGTCGGGAAAAGAGTGATCGGAGTCGCGAACTGGTTGTCACCGAAGGTTTCGAAACCGGAGATGGTCAGCGCCGTCGAACTGAAGGGAAACGCCAGCGCAAATCCCAGATCGAGTTCCGCGTCTGCGTAAGGTGCAACAAGCTGGCATCGAGAACCAGATGTGCCCAGCCAGGTTGGACTGAAGACATAACGTATTGCTGAGCACCGACGTTCCAGTAATTGTTGTGAGTGGTCAGTCCGGTCGAAGGCAGCGTGCGCCTGCTGCACCAGAGCGTTGTGGGTAAGGTAGCTGTCTTCCGATGTGCGCAGGAACCACTGCGATTTCGAAGATTGCGCCCAGTCGAACCGCACCGACCCAAGGTAGTCGCGGAATGGAATGGGAACGGTGCGGGAACGGCAATCGAAGGAACGCCGGTAATCAAACCCTCTGACGCCAATTGCGCCAGCGCATCGAATTGCGTGATGCTCGCTGGGCTGTAGGCGATGCTCGCATCTTCGTGCACATCTTCGAAGGAAGTAAAGAACCAGACTTTATTTTTCGCCAGTGGACCGCCAATAGTTCCCACGTAATTCTGGCGGGAGAATGGCTGCTTGGGATTCCGGCGCCGGATTCTCGATGGGAAAGCGGGCATTCAGCGCGGCCGCGCGCTCGTAGAAAGCGCCGTCGCCATGCCAGTCATTGGTGCCGCGCTTGGTGGTGATCACGACCGACCCGGCCGTGGTCCAGCCGGTATCGGCGTCTTCGTTCGAGGTGCGCACGGCAAATTCCTGAATGGCGTCGGGAGAAAAGTTTTGCAGGAAGCCGCCGATCCAGTCGTCGGAATTGTCCGCGCCATCGACCGAAGTTCGTTGTTCAAGCCTGAACTTCCGCCGGTGGAGACCGCGGTGATGCGCGCCTTTGTCGGATCGGAAGGCTCGACCGGTTCGGTGCCGGGAACCAGATAGGCGATGTTGGCGAAGCTGCGCGCCGGGAGCGGCATCGTTTCCAAGTCCTGACTGCCGACTACTCCTCCGACGAACGGCGCTGGAAGTGTCAATGCGTCTCCGTCGTAATCGAGGAAGCGTTCGCAACTACGTTCACGGTTTCGTTGCCCGCTGAGGTTTAAGCGTGACCGTGACGTCGCGCACCGCGCTCACCGCGATCGCAACATTCGGCTTGCGCCGGCGCGAATCCTGTCGCCGTCACGGTCATGCGATAAGCGCCGGGAAGCAGATCGTCGAGACGGAACTCTCCGCGGTCTTCGCTGGTGGCCTCGCGCACAGTAGCGGCACCGATTGCGGAAACTTCAATCTTTGCGTTGACGACGCGCGCGCCGGAAGCGTCCTGCACCGTGCCGCGCAGAGATCCGCGCGGATTTTGCGCTTGCAGCGCGGGCAGAAATGCAGTTAAACACACAAAACGGTACAGAAAGGATCTTCTTTAACAAGGGTTCTCTCTTTTTTCGCATGAGGCGGGATCGAAGAATTGCGAATGCAGCTCCCGCGAGCAGCCAAAACTTCGCCTTGGGAAATTATGCTTTTGGAGCAATGAGCGAGATTAGCTGGGCAGGCTTGTTACTACCAGCAGTCGTAAACCGAGCGGATCGCAGTGAGACCGCTAAATCGCTAATCCGACCAGTGTTGCGGTGTGCGGTCCCAGCGGTGTTTTTTCAGCTCTGCCAGCAAAGATTTATCGAGAGGGCCAGCGTCGCTGGCGATGTTCTGGCGCACGTGGTCGAGCTTGCGCATGCCTGCGATCGTTGTGCTTACCGCCGGATGCGACAAGATAAAGCGCAACGACATCTCGGGCAGAGTCATTCCCGCAGGCACGATCTCTTTCAACTTGTCGACGCGCTTGATCGTCTTGGCCAGATTTTCCGGGCCGAAATAGCCGGAACGCCAGTCATCTTTGGGAAAGCGGGTTTCGAGCGTCATCTTGCCGCCCAGGCTGCCTTCATCGAAAGGCACGCGGGCAATGACGCCGATATTCAGTTCCTGGCAAACCGGAAAGAGCTCGTCTTCCGGCGATTGGTCGAAAATGTTGTAGATCACCTGCACCGCATCGACCAGGCCGGTTCGCAGGGCCCTGATGCCATTTTCCGGCTGCCAGCGGTTGATGCTCAAGCCGAAATACCGATCCAGCCATCGTGCTTCAGTTTTTCGACCGTAGAGCGAAATTCGGGCTCGTCGGTCCAACTATCGTCCCACACATGAAACTGCAACAGGTCAATCGTGTCAACCCGCAGCTTCTTGCGAATCATGTCCGCGTACTTGAAAACATGCTTCGGCGAAAAAACGTCGGTGTATTTGTATTCCGGCAGCGCCGGCCAGCGGACGTTGGCGGGAGGAATCTTCGACGCGGCGTAAAGACTCTTTCCGGAATTGTTGGCCATGATTTCGCCCAGCAGGCCGTCGCTTTTGCCCTCGCCGTAAGCCCATGCCGTATCGAAAAAATTGCAGCCGAGATCGGCGGCCAGTTGCAGCGCGGCCATGGATTCCTCGTCGTTGGAGCCGCTCCAGCCGCTCATGCCCCAGAGCCCATGCGCCATTTCGCTTACTTCAAAACCGGTACGGCCCAGCTTGCGGTATTTCATGGGTAATTCGTCCTCGGGAAAATGCCGAAATTTGTTCCGAATTATCGTAACAGGATGCCGGCAAAGCCGGGGCGATCGCCTCAGCAGCGGTCCGCGCAACCACCCAAAATTTCGATAAGACCAATCCAATTTTTGCGGTTTAGAGGGAATGTGAAAGTGTTCCAATGGTAGAGACGAAAAACGATTTAGGAGGTTCTGTCATGCAGTCTGATTGTCCCGGATTTGAAAAACCGCAGAAGCACGAAGCACCGGCTCCGCAGCCATCGCGTTTGACCGACGAGAAAATTTCCGACGAAACGGGAACGGAAAGCCAAACCCAGAGCGCTCTGGCTCCCGCTGGGTTGAAAAATCCCTTCTGGAATTAACGGTAAGACGAATTGCTCGCTTCGACGAATCACTGGTTCGAGGAATTACGCACGACATTGAGACGTTAGGTACGCACGGCCCGCTGCTGGAACGTTTGCAGCGGGCCGTAGTGTTTTTAGGAGCAAATGGCTAGGTCAAGATCGGCAAACAGAGGCAAGGCCGCACGGTAAATTCTAGCGTCGACATTTCTTCCAGCGCGGGATGCAGCAGCGAATCCCGGCACGGCTCCAGCGTGATTACGAAGGGCAATGCAGATTTGTCGTAGCCGGGCTTTTGCAACAGCGCGTCGATGTTCAAATGGTGCGCCGCGAGGATGGCCGACAGTCGCGCCACGATGCCTGGCCTGTCTTTGACGAAAAAGCGAAGATACCAGGGCGATTCAAAGTCGGTGCTGACTCTCGGAGTCGAAACCGGCGATGCGGTTTCCGGGCGAGCGGCGGACAAATTCTGCGCGACGAAAAGCAAGTCAGAAACTACGGCGACTGCGGTCGGATCTCCACCTGCTCCCGCGCCCAAAAAAGCCGTATCGCCGCCATATTTGCCCGAAGTCAAGACCAGATTCTGGTTCGCCTGCACGCGTCCAAAGGGCGAATGCATGGGCACCAGGCTGGGGCCAACCTCGGCGAACAAAGTCCCTTCCTGCAAATCCGCGCGCGAGATCTGGCGGATGGTGCATCCCAACTCGGCGGCATAATCGAAATCGACCGCGTCGATGGTGCGAATGCTGCGCGCGCGAATGCTTTCCGGTGTGACTCGGGCATGTAAACCGGCCAGGGCGAGGATGGCGAGTTTGGCGCGCGCGTCACCGCCATCCAGATCTTCGGAGGCGTCGGCTTCGGCATAGCCTCGCGCCTGTGCTTCTTCGAGTGCTTCGCTGAACGGAATTCGCGCACCTTCAATGCGGCTGAGAATGTAGTTGCAGGTGCCGTTCAAAATGCCTGCGATGCCGTGCAGCCGGTCGCCGCTCAATCCGGTTCGCAGCGCCGGCAGAACGGGTACGCCTCCTGCCACCGACGCGCCGAACTCGAGCTGAGCGCCATGCGCCTTGGCCAGTTGCAGCAGATCTGGACCATGGCGCGCGATAAGTTGCTTGTTAGCGGTGACCACGGATTTCCCGGCCGTCAGAGCTTCACGCACGATCTGCTCTGCGGGGGCGAGACCGCCGATCAGTTCGATAACGATCTGGGCATCGGAAGCAATCACGGCGTGAATATCGTCTGTCCAAATTACATCCTGCGGAACCCACGGCTGTTTCTTGCGTTCGAAATTGCGATTGCAGATGTGGGTGAGCTGCAACTGCCCCTGGTTTTCGCAGAGAATCCTGGCGACGGCGCGGCCAACATTGCCGAAGCCAATCAAAGCGACGGGGCAAGGGGCGTCATACCTGGAAGCAGTACCGGTCGCGTTTTTCGCCGAACTTTTGGTCAAGTTTCTCTCTCAGGAAAAGAATTCTCATCATCATACGTTCGCAGAGCCGTCCTCGTGAATGGCAAAGCATGGTCCGGAGGACGGCTTGGCGGGCAGAACCAGCATCAAAGTTGGTAATATGGTCCTTCCCGTTAGCATATGGTTCTTATGCGGTGGGAAATTAGCGGACATGCTCTTTCGCCAGCGTCTCTCGATACCGAGCGCCATGGTCCGCATGCACGCCCGGTAGCGGGAGGAGAATGAATGATTCGAAAGTTGGTGATGGGTCTGGTGCTGGCTGCGTTGGCTGGCGCGGGAATCCAGGCGCAGGAAGCCCAAACTCAACAAACTCAGGATCAATCGAGTTCGTCGCAGCAGACTCCGGCGCAACCCCCGGCAACCACTCAATCCCCGGCCGGCCAGCAATCTTCCTCATCGCAGGAAGCTTCGGAAGAAGAAATTGGAATACGGCGAAAAGCGAAGCCGCACAACTACAAGAATTGGAGTTATAACGTAGACGCCGGCGCGAATTTGCCACGGGCCACGACCAAGAATTTTGTGAGAGGTGGTGGCTTTCTGGCAGGCGGGGGCGTAGCCAGAAACGTCAATGAATATCTGGGTTTTCGTTTGGATGTTCAGTTTGTCAATCTCCCGCTGCTCACCTCGGCTCTGGAAGCGGCACAGGCAACGAGCGCCAGCAGCCACGTCTACGCGTTCACTCTCGATCCCATCATCAGCATTCCGGTGACCAAGCAATACACCGGCTACCTGATCATCGGTCCAGGTTTTTATCATCGTTCGGGAAAGCTGAACGACTCTACCGCGCTTCCGGGCGCGGGATGCAACAAGTTCTTTCAATGGTGGGGACCGTGCTACAACAACAGCCTTCCCGAGAATGGGGACTTCGTGAAGGAGAGCCAGAACGAATTGGGTTACAACTTTGGCGGCGGCGTAGCAAAAAGGGTAAGCAAGAAATATGAGGCGTTCGCCGAATACCGGCAGCAGCACGGTACGCACGACGGCCGAACCACGGACTGGCGCTCGATCGATCTTGGCGTGCGCTGGTGACTGGCAGTTTAATGTGCGGTTAGCGCGGGTCGGTGCGGTAACTCCACAGGTCGGAGGTTTGCCGCTGCAGTTGTGCGAATGAAGCCGCGGGAGAGGGCTGAGCGACTGAGACATCTGAATTCGCTTGTTGCACGGCGGTTTCGATCAGATGATGCGTGGGGGCCAGTGAGCAGGCAGGATCAGTTATCGTGGGATCTCCGGTAAGCAGCAACGCCTGGCAGCGGCATCCGCCGAAATCCTGTGTGCGGCGATCGCAACTGCGGCAGGGTTCGGGCATCCAGCTTTCGCCGCGAAAGCGCTGGAACGAAGACGACTCCTGCCAGATCCATTGCAGCGTTTTCTCTTTCACATTTTCAAATTCGAGACCCGGAATCACTTCCGCCGCGTGACAGGGAAGAACCTTGCCTGCGGGATTTATCAGCATGAGCCGCTGTCCCCATCCTCCCATGCAGGCTTTGGGATATTTTGCATAGTAGTCGGGCACGACCGAGTCGATGCGAATGCGTCCGGCAAAACGCTTCTCGGCCGCGGCGACAATCTCAACGGCCTTTTCCAGTTGCGCGCGCGTGGGCATCAGCGCGGCGCGATTAATGAGCGCCCAGCCGTAGTATTGGGTGTGCGCGATTTCTACGCGCTCGGGTTGCAGTTGCTCGATAAAGCCGATCATTTCTTCGAGGTGATCGAGGTTTTGCCGGTGCACCACAAGATTCACGGTGAAGGCAATTTTGTGCCGACGAATCGAGCGTGAGAGTTCGATCTTGTGCGCATGTGCCTTCGCGCCGGCGATCCAATTGGCAGCGCCTTCGCGCGAATCCTGGAAGCTGATCTGGATGTGATCGAGTCCGGCATCGACCAGAGATTGGAGACGCTGATCCGAGAGCCCGATTCCTGAAGTAATGAGATTGGTGTAAAGTCCGGCGGCGCGCGCAGCGGCGATAAGTTCGGTGAGATCTTGACGGGCGAGCGGTTCGCCGCCAGTGAAGTGCGCGTGCAGCATGCCCAACTTGCCGCACTGTTGTAGGACGCTGGTCCAATCATCGGTCGAAAGTTCCGCATTTGTGCTGGCCAGCTGCAATGGATTCGAGCAATAGACGCAGTGCAGCGGGCAGCGGTGCGTGACTTCGGCGATGAGGGCGAGAGGATTGAGAACCATTTGTGACTCAATAAGCGGCGCTAATAATCCACAATTCTTTTGCGTTGCAGCTGCTCCAGAAACTGGCTGATGTCGCCGCGTATCTTTTCCGGATCGGCGGTGGTGAATTGCTTTTGCAATTCGGTGATGATTTCTCCGAAGGTGCGCTGGCCGTTGCATTGTTCCAGCACCTGGCGGCCGGGGCCTTGCAGCTTGATTGCGCCTTCAGGAAATAGGATGACGCGATTTTCTTCCGTGCCGCCCCAGCGGCAGCCAGCGGCCAGTTTCGGCTGGCTGGTATCGGTAGGGAGGGTCATTCTTGCGGCCGCCCGCAGAGAAAAGCAGATCCCTCGACTGCGCATTGCCATTGGCTTCGCCAACGGCAATGCTTCGCTCGGGATGACAAAATTCTATGGTGCGACGACAGAGAGTTGAGGTGCATCCTAGCTGGCCTCGATTTGGAATGCGCCCGGAGGCGGCCAGCCGGGCTGCACATACGCGTGGTAGAGCGCGTCGAGTTGCGCCCAGAGAATGTCGCATTTGTCGCGCAGTGCCTGGATTGCCAGCTCTTGTTGGGCGCGGGTTTCGGCGTGATCGTAGACGTAGTTCACGGCGTAAGCAGCGTCTTCAGGAGCCTGCGTCAACCGCGCCTGAAAGTAATCGAGGCCTCCGGAGAGCCAGGGATAGTGCTGGCGCATTTTTTCCATTCTGAGAGAAATCAGGTCGCGGGAAAACAGTTCCGTCAGGGATGATGCGACGGCTTCGAGCAGGCTGCGATTGCGTACGATGTTCAGATATTCATTCACCGCGAAGCGGGTTGCGGGAAGAATGCCTTTTCCTGCGGCGACTTGTTTGGCATCAAGTCCCGTGGCTTCGGCCAGTTTGAGCCAGCGTTTAATGCCGCCTTCGTTATTGGGTGTGCCATCGCCGTCGTGATCGACGACGCGCTTGCGCCAGGCGCGGCGAAAGGCGGGATCGGGACCGCGCGAAAGGATGATCGAGTCTTTGATGGGAATGATCGCCTGATAGTAATAGCGGTTGAGCGCCCAGGCCTGTAGCTGTCCGCGGGTGAGGCGGCCTTCGTGCATCATCAGGTGGAAGGGGTGCTGGTGATGGTAGCGCTCTTCGCCGACGCCGCGCAGTTGCGCGCGCAATTCTTCCAGCGTTAGCAACGGAGCATCTTTCGCCGTGGGAACCACGATCGCTTGCTCTACAGATCGAACTGCCATCCATCCTCCGCGATCTCCCAGCCCGCGTCGCGCACCTGGCGGTATTCGGGACCAGCTTCGTTCAGCATGGGATTCGTGTTGTTGATATGTAGATAGATTTTACGTGGACGGCGCAGTTGCGCCAACCTGACCAGAGTACCTTCGGCACCTGAGACCGGCACATGGCCCATCTGGCGGGCGGTTTGGGCGTCTTTATTTCCCTGAACGCGGATCAGTTCGTCGTCGCTCCAGAAAGTGCCATCGAGCAGGAGCAGGTCGACGTTATCGAACTCTTGTAGCAGCGCGTCGCTGATCTCGGGAACTGCGGGCATGTAGGCGAGACGTTTGCCGCTAGGAGATTCGATGATGAAGCCTAGCGAGGATTCTTCGGCTTTCGAGCAACCGTTGACGATCAAGTGAGACGTACGCAGGAAAGTGTTGAGCCAGCGACAGAGCGCGGACGCGCAGGCCGGAAGCTTTTTCGGACGAATCTTTCGGTGCAAAAGTTTTTCCGGGAGCGAAGTCAGTCCATGAAGTTTGATTGGCGGCGCGCTGCAGCATGGCGAACATCGAGTTGTCCTCCCGCAGAATGCGGCGAATGGATTCTGCAGCGTGAATGCGCAAGGGCTGCAGTTCGCGCAACAGCAAAAGTCCGAGGACGTGGTCGATATCGGCGTTGGCGAGGATCGCGCCTGCGATTGGGCTTTGCCTGATTCCGTTTTGCGGTTGAAGTTCGGGAGTGGATTCGATCTGGTTGCGCAGGTCGGGCGACGCTCCGAGAAGAAACCAGGAGCGGTTGTCGGCACTGATGGCAATTTGCGTTTGGCTGCGAGCTTTACCTTCAAATGTTCCAGCGCGCAGGGCGCGGCAGTTGGGGCAGGCGCAATTCCATTGAGGAAACGCTCCGCCGGCGGCCGAGCCGAGGATTTTTACGCGCATGTTTGGGAGTGTATCGCAATCCCAACGTCGCAGGTTTTTTGTAACTCGCTATGTGCACGGGGACAGAAAAATTGTCCCCAACGGCGAATGTTTCAGGCGAGGCGTGCTTTTATCGGCGAGAGCAACTAGCAAGAAGAAAAAGTCGGGAAGATAAACCTCAGAGATCGGTTGGTTTTAATCCAGTTTTTTTGGCTATGCGCGATAAGATTGCAGGCCCAAGTTCGTCACCATCGCCAAACGACCAAGTGTAATTGGGGAGGGTTAGATGGCTCAGCTTCATGTGCGACCCAACTTGCCGCAGAAACGTCCATCCGATTTTGAGCAGGGCTTTATAGACAATTCGAGCCTTGGTGTTCGACCACTGACTCACGCGATATTGCGCTCTAAACTAATCGAATTCGGCGGGTCTTGTTGCGAGTGTTCGACTTCGTCCGCGATCGACCGGAGGGCAATGGCGTAAGCCTTGTTAATCGCTGCCTCCTTGGTGGCACCATAGGCTAATGCGCCTGGAACCTGTGATATTTCCGCAATCCAGCGTCCGTCGGTTTCGAGTTCGGTCTCAATGGTGAATCGCAAGTCCTGGCTCCCATCGGCGCACGGCGGTTTGCGTTCGCTATTCATATAACGTAAGGATGCCTCATAGGGTAACGAAGGTTCACCTTACGAAGGTACTGCGAGACACATCAGCGTACCCCAATCGGGAAAAATTGCAAGCGTCTAGAGCGATTCCTGCTTTTTAGCAATCAGCGGTAGCGGTTGTGCATGCCCAATACGCACGATTTGGCGTGGGGCGGAGGCGTGCGGGGAAACCCGGCATCTGCAAGCGGGTAAGAATGCTCCGGCTGCACCATGCCCTGCGCTTTGCGCAGGCGCACGGCTGGGCTTAGCGTAACAGGGGTGACAGGGTATGTTTAGCGATTGCGGAAGTTTAGCCCTGGCCGACGGCGGCGGCGCATTTGAGAGGGTCTACGTCCCAGAGCTTGATGTCGGTGGAGAGGTTTTCGACGCCGACTTCGCCTTGCATTTCCGTGCCGGGACGGCCGAGCCAGACCACGCGGAACTGAGACTTGGCGCCTTCATATTGAACGTCGACCAGATCGCCGGGTTTGAGTTGGGCGTCGACGGCTTGCAGGGTTGCGCCGCGGCCGCTGATGGTACGCAGGCTGGCGGGTTGGGTAAAGGGACGCCCGTTGGCGTCCATGCCCCAGATTTGGACGGGAAGTTCGACGAAGACGCGGGACTGACGGCGACGATCCATTGCTTGAGTTACCCCTTGCTGGAGTGGCCCCTTTTTGGGTGTGGTGCCGCGATGGTACGAGACAGGGCGAGGCAGGGAAAGGTAACTGCGGTCACGCGACTGTGGTTACCGGGGTGGGCCGAGAAAGTCAAAGTCAAAGAATCAAAGGCTTTGACACAGAGGCGCACTGAGGTATTCACAGAGGAACACAGAGGCGGAGCTCCCGTTAGTTCATGGAGCACGACCCGGGGCCGCGGGGATCGCCGCAACTGCCGCAGGGGCCGGCGGGACGCGGACTGGGGGAAGACGATGAGCTTTTTGCGGAGACTGCGAAGACCGAGAGTTGCGGGGCGAGCTTGCTGGCGTGGCATTTGGGGCATTCGGCTTTCTGGTTGCCGTAGATGAGGGCTTCGAACTGGTGATGGCACTTCTGGCAGATGTATTCAAAAATCGGCATACGTCCTCCTGCGGTTTCGCTCGGTCGCGCTGAATTCCTTCTATTAGAATCAATTTGTGGCAACTTCGCAAACGTCCTCGCACGATCCCGGGGAGGGCGTACCTCCTATAGCTGAACTGTCTGAAGCTAGTTCACCGCACGAACCGCGGCAGATTCCGGCGTTTCGGTCGTCGCGGTGGCTGCGCGGCGGGCATGTGCAGACGGTTGCCAGCTTTTTTCTGCGGCGCCGGATTTTTTTGCCTGCGGCGGAGCAGCGATTGATCGAGGTCGAGAAGGGCGTGGCAGTGCGGTGTTTGTGCTACTGGCAGGAGGAGAGGCGGTCGGCGGCGACGGTGATTGCGGTGCATGGGCTGGAGGGATCGACGGATTCGCAATACATGCTGGGATTGGCGCGGCTGGGCTTGGCGCGGGGCATGAACGTCGTGTTGATGAACCAGCGCAACTGCGGCGGCATGGACCACTGTGCGCCTACGCTTTACAACTCCGACCGCTCGGCAGATGTGGCGGCGGTGGCGCGGAATCTGATGGAGAGGGATGGGGTTTCGCGGTTTTCGCTGGTGGGATTTTCCATGGGGGGAAATCTGGTTTTGAAATTGGCGGGGGAGTGGGGGAAGAATGGCCCGCCGCAGTTTCGCTCGGTGGCAGCGGTTTGTCCGGCGGCGGATTTGGCGGTTTCGGCAGACGCGTTGCATGAACCCGCGAACCGCATTTACGAATATTACTTTCTCATGCAGCTGTTTGGACGCTTTCGGCGGAAAGCGAAACTGTTTCCGGCAAGTTTTGAGGCTTCGCGGCTGCGTGGAGTTAAGACGCTGCGCCAGTTCGATGATCGCGTGACCGCTTATTACTGTGGGTTTAGCGGGGCAGACGACTATTACGAGCGGGCTTCGGCGGCGAATGTGATTGATCGCGTCGCAGTGCCGGCGCTCATTATTCATGCCGCGAACGATCCGTTTATACGGCTGCGTGCAGAAACTCGGGCGCTGATTCTGGGTAATCCGCATATCACTTTTATCGAGACCCAGGATGGCGGCCACTGCGCGTTTCTGGGCGAGCGCGACGGCGATCCTCAGGATGATGGGCGCTGGGCGGAGAAAGAAGTGGTGGAGTTTGTGCGGGGCGCGGCATTATTAAAAGTCGGGTAGGGCTGAGAGCGCGTTACCACTAAGGACACGAAGGTTCACCAAGGAAATCACTAAAGAACAACCTAGCCGGGACTTGCGATGATTGGCCTGGGTGCGGAGATCGCTTTTGGCCCGCGGCCTTTCATGCGGATGCGCACGTAGGCTAGTCCCAACATTGCCAGAAAAATGAGCAGCAGGCCTATGGATGCGGTGAAGATCGTGTCCGCGTGTTTGGGGAGAAGCGAGACGCGGCCGTAGACGAATTCAAGGTGGACCCAATAGACGAGCAGCGAAGCTTGGCCCAGAAGGATCAGCGGGCTGAAGAGTTGTTGTCCCCAGCCCCAGCGGCACCAGGCATAGGCAGCCAATAAAATCACCATCAGCAGACCGAGGCGAATGAGAAAAAAATTTGGGCTGGTATGCCAGAAGTCGTAAGAGGCATAGAGCTGTGTGGGTCGCTGATCGAGCCAGTGAGCGAATTCTGCCAGCAGCAATCCGCCGATTCCGCAGGAGACGAAGATTTCTGCTTCGTGATTGCGCGCCCAGGAACTGCGCAAAATAAATCCAATGGCGAGACCGGCGAAAGCAAAGGCGCTCCAGGGGAAAATCGGGAACAGCCAGGCCTGCGGCGTGCCCAGGTTGTGAACTCCGTTGATGTAGGATTCGAGCGGCCAGGGCAGCCAGCGCGGAGCCCAACTGGTCCAAAGCAGTGGAGTGAGCAGGGAGATGGCGAGCGCGGTTCCGGCCGCGGCCAGGATCAGCGTGGACCTTTTGAATCTGCCGGATTGCGCGGCCAAGACCAACCAGCAAAGAACTCCCATCAGCATCATCGACACGCCAATCGTATTGAGGATATCGACGCGCAGCAGATCGCTTTTGGGCGCCCACCCCCAGGCGATGACGTACTCCTGCAAACGAAAGAGAAGCCCGAAGGCGAGAATTTCGCCGCCGCGGCGAATGGTGGTGCGCGCGATCTCAGAAGGGCGCAGGTTTTTCTGGAGCAGGCGTTCGGTCACCAGCGCGAAGGAAATTCCGGCGAGAAAAAGAAATAACGGGGCAGGGAAAGTTCCTCCTAATTGCGAGTACATGAAGAATTTGCTGTGGCGCTGCTCGGGAGCAAGCCAGGAATCGTAACAATGAGTCTGGAACATGAGAACGCAGGCAAGGCCGCGCATCCAATCGATGTAGGCGAGGCGGGATGTGGCGGAGACGGGAGAACTCATCGAATGGAACGAGCCGCGCGCAGCGAAGTTGACGGCAGTATACGGCAGACTTGCATCTCAGGAGGCTCCATTTACGAAGCGGAAGCCGGGTTTGAGTTCGCAGCTATAGACCCGGGTCTGATCCGGATTGATGCGAGCTGTGCAGGTGGCCCAGTCCAACAACAAATCGGGACCGAGCGGAAAAATAATCATTTGCCCATTGATGTCGGCTTCGATGGTGATGCCTTCGGCAGAGGACGGCAGAGTAAAGTTCAGCGAATTGCCGAAGATTACCGGGTAAGATTCGTGAACCAGTTCGCTGGCCATCGGGTGAAAGACTTCGGCTTCGAGCAGGAATGTCGCGGTGCTGGACCAGTCGCGCGCTGAGACTGTGATCGTCCGTCCGCCCTGAGAAAACCGGTCGGTTTCGATGCGCGTAAAAGGACAGGGGCCGGCGATGCAGGAGACGCGCGCATCGCGGAATTCGTTGCCGATTCCGGCGTCGATAGTAAGCGAGCCCAGCGCCGCTTTCCACTTGCCATCGGGCGAACAAGGGTGCTGGCCCTTGCAGGGAACGTCTCCTTTATTCTGAACTTCAAAAGTTTGGGCGGCGCTGCCGATATTCACTTCGGTCTGAGTCTTGATGGAGAAGCGCACGCGAATGTTTCCGACTTTGGTTTGCTGCGGCTCCTGAGAGCGAACTGCTTTGGGAGCGAGCGGGACCATATGAATGATGTAGAGTTTGTCGCCGACAAACTCGTCAAGATCGAGCGGCTGAAAATCCCTGTGGCGAAAGTGCAACGTGACGGCGCGGCCTCTGCGTATTCCTTGCGCGAGAGTGAGATGAAAAAAACCGGCGGCATCGGAGGTGGTTGTGGCTGGCGGGTTATGTGAAGTGAAAATTTGAACATTGGCGATAGGAAGTTCTTTCCGGGGATCGGTATTGCTCACCATGATCGCGCCCTGGAGCGCAACTGGCCGCCGGGCTTCCCAGCGCACGACTGCAATCGCTCCGGCTGTGATCAGGACGGTCAACAGGGAAGCGGTAATGATTTCAACTTTTTGCAGGCGAGTCATGTAGTAATGGCCACCTTGTATTCTATGATGACCTCAGAAGCCCAATTGCCGGTTCGTCAAGGATGACACGAAAATCAGTTCAAAGTTTTTCGCGCCGCGATTTTCTGCGGCAAATCGGCATAGCGGGCGCTTGCCTGCCTCTGGCGGGTGTTCCCGCGTGGGCGCAAGAGCAGTCGCTGCAACTATCTCCGGCGCCGGTTCTGCCGCCGTTTACGCTGAGCCCGGAAGACGATCAGCTTCTGAACGAATTGGAAAGCGCCAACGCCCAGTATTTTTGGGAGCAAGCCAGCCCTACGACCGGGATGGTGAAAGACCGTTGCAACACCCGGACCAACGATCAAGGTACGGTCGCCAGCATTGCCGCCACTGGCTTCGGCCTCACTGCTTTGTGCATTGCCGACCAGCGCGGGTTCATTCCTTCGGCCGATGCGCTGGAGCGAGTGTTTACGGCATTGCGGTTTCTGTGGAAGAAAGTGCCGCAGCATCGCGGATTTTTCTACCACTTCGCCAATATCGACACCGGCGAGCGGGTATGGGATTCGGAAATCTCATCGGTCGATACCGCTATTCTTTTGTGCGGGATTCTTACCTGCCGCGAACACTTCCGGCATCCGGGCGTGGCCGAACTGGCCGATTTGATTTTTAATCGCGTCGATTGGACCTGGCTTTCGGAAGACACGTCATTGCTGCCGCACGGCTGGACTCCGGAGATTGGTTTTCTCCCTTACCGTTGGGACTATTACAGCGAACTGATGATGATGTATCTGCTGGGGCTGGGTTCGGCTTCGCACCCGCTGCGCGAAGATACCTGGAATGCATGGAAGCGCATGGTATTTGATTATGAGGGACTGCGCTATATCGGGTCGTTCGCGCCATTGTTTGTGCATCAATATTCGCAGGCCTGGTTCGACTTCCGCGGGAAGCGCGATAAGTACGCGGACTACTATGTTAATTCCATCGTGGCCACGGAAGTTCACCGCCGGTTTTGCATAGAACTAGGCAAGCAATTTCCCGACTACAGCGCGGATCTGTGGGGCATTACCGCTTCGGATTCCGAAAAAGGTTATGTGGTTTGGGGAGGGCCACCGGCTTTCGGCCCCATTGACGGTACGGTGGTTCCCAGCGCTGCTGGAGGGTCGTTGCCGTTTTTGCCGCAGGAGACGTTGCGAGTCTTGAAGACGATTCGCAACAGCCACGGCGCGGCCTGGACGAAGTATGGATTTGTGAATGCTTTCAACCGGCTTAAGAACTGGTACGACCAGGACGTGATTGGCATCGACACCGGGATCACGATGCTGATGGCGGAGAACCTGCGTACCGGCTTTGTTTGGGAAACGTTCATGAAGACCGCGGAAGCGCAACGCGGCATGGAGCGGGCCGGCTTCCATAAGTACTGACCGCTTGGCGTGCTAGTCGCCGAGATCTCCAGGAACGCCGCGGATGGCGCGTTTACCAACCCCTCGTTCATTTTGCTCATCCAAAAGATCGCTTTCGCGATTGGATTGCTCTGGACAAAGGCCAGACGTTTGGATGGGCGACCGGGCGATAAACAGATGCACGATTTGGCGCTGTTTGGGCTAAACTTACGCTAACCGCCAGCGTCTGGCGCGCACGGCGACGCGTCGTTTGCCCTGTTCTTCGCGGAGGCCCGTTCAGGACCCACGGATGGCTGGAGAGCCCAACTTGAAGGGAGCGTGGCAGGAACGCTTTGCCGCGCTTCGAAATGTGCCCGCGGTTCTCCATCTGGTTTGGGAATCGGGCCGTCTTGTGGTTAGTCTTGGCCTGGCTTTTCGCCTCGTTCTGGCGCTTCTTCCCGTTGCTCTTCTCTGGGTCACGAAGCTCATTATCGACATCATCGTGCATGCGGTGACCACGCACCAGCCCATCACTCACCGATTGTGGTGGCTGGTGGCGGCGGAGTTTGCTCTGGCCGTGTTCAACAGCATGTTGAGCCGGATGATCGACTATTTAGATTCTCTGCTCGCCGACAAGTACACGCGGCACGTGAGCATTCGAGTGATGCAGCAAGCCGCTACGCTGGATTTGATTGCCTACGAAGATCCGGTGTTCTACGACCGGCTGGAGCGGGCGCGGGTGCAGGCGACGGATCGCCTGGGAATGATCCAACAGATTGGCAGGCTGGTGCAGCAGGTCATCACCACGATTTCGCTGTCGGTTTCCATCGTGCTGTTTTCGCCGTGGCTGCTGCTGCTGCTGGTGGCGGGAGTCTTGCCGGCATTTATGGGCGAGAGTCATTTTGCTTTTCTCGGATATGCCAAGAATTTTCGCCAGACGCCGATCAAGCGCCAGCTCGACTATCTGCGCGTTCTAGGCGGCAGCAAGGAGGCGGCGAAAGAACTCAAACTCTTCGGGCTGCGCGAATTTCTGGTTGACCGTTTCACGCGGTTGTCAAATCAGATTTATCACGAGGATGTTGCGCTGGCCAAGAGCCGCTTGATTTGGGGAGCGATGCTCTCGGTGATCGGAACGGCGGGGTATTACTCTGCATATATTTTTGTGATCTGGAGAACCGTGCGGGGCTTGCTGACAGTGGGCAGCTTGACCTTCCTGGCGGGCGCGATTCAGCAGGCCAGTTCGAATATTCAGCAGATATTCTCGACTGTCTCGGGCATTGCCGATCAGGCACTATTCCTCACCGATCTGATCGCATTTTTTGAGATGAGGCCGACCATTCAATCGAAGCCGAATGCTTTGCCGGCTCCGCGGCCGATCCGCCGCGGATTTGAATTCCGCAACGTCTCGTTTCGTTATCCCGGCAGCGATCGCCTGATTCTCAATGGGCTCAATTTTCATTTTCATCCGCATGAACGCATCGCCTTGATTGGAGAGAACGGCCAGGGCAAGACCACCATCGTCAAGCTGATTACGCGGCTTTACGATCCGGTGGAGGGTCAGGTTCTGCTGGATGGCATTGATCTGCGGGAATATGACCTGGAGGATTTGTACCGCGAGATCGGTGTCATCTTTCAGGATTTTATGCGGTACGAAATGACGGCGTCCGAAAATATTGCCGTGGGGAAAATTGAAGAGATAGGCAATATGCCGCTGCTGCAGCTGTCGGCGGAAAAGAGCATGGCGGACGAAGTCATCGGCCGGCTGCGCCGCAACTATGATCAGATGCTGGGCCGCAGGTTCGAAGGCGGAGTGGATCTTTCCGGCGGAGAGTGGCAAAAAGTTGCGTTGGCCCGCGCCTATCTGCGGGACGCGCAGGTGCTGATTTTGGACGAACCGACTGCGGCGCTCGATGCGCGCAGCGAATTTGAAGTGTTCCAGCGTTTTGCCGAGCTGACTACGGGAAAAATGGCATTGTTTATTTCCCACCGCTTCTCTACTGTTCGCATGGCGGACCGCATCGTAGTTCTGGAAAATGGCAGCATCGCGGAAGATGGAAATCACGAACAGCTGACGCATTTGGGCGGCCGTTATGCCGAAATGTTTGAGTTGCAGGCCGCCAGTTACCGTTGAGGGTTACCAAGGGGAGTTAGGAATTAAGGGATTCATGGCCGAGAATATACATATTGAGAACGCGATAGTCGAAGACGAACGGCACACAGCCGCAGAGGATACGACTGCGTCAGCATCCCTGCGCAGCTCGGGAGCTCTGCTGGCGGAAAAACTGGGCTGGCTACCGGGAACTACTTCTTCGCGCGTGTTTGCCGAGCGCAGCCGCCGGGTGCGTTCTGCTCTGCGGCCGATTCTAGCCGTAGTTGACGCCAAGTTCGCCCAATCGCCGTCCTCCGACGATCTGCGCTGGCTGCGCGATAACAGCTCGCTGGTCTATGCCCAGATGGTCAGTTTGGCCTCTGAGGTCAAGCCCTTGCGCAAGTTGCCTCATGTGCGCACGCGGGAAAATACCGTCGTTCCCCGCGCGCTGGCGTTGCCGGAGGCCTTTCTCAAGTCCGTCGATTATTGCTTTACCGACAAGAGCTTCACTTCTTTCTGCCTGGGATTTGAGGACCATACGCCTCTGAATCTGCGCGAACTTTGGGGTCTGGTGCCGGGACTCAAGCTTGCGTTGCTGGAAGAAATCGCGGTGCGCGCCCGCGCCGCGCTCAAAAATCCTATCGGCGAATCTCAGAGTCTGGGTATTTGCATCAGCAGCCTGCGCGACGTGACGCAAAGTCCGTGGAAAGAACTTCTGGAGCCGCTGATCCCCTTCGACAAAATCCTGCGCACAGACCCGGCGGGCGCGTATGGGGAGATGGAATTTGAAAGCCGCAATCTCTACCGCGACGAGTTGGCGCAGATTGCCAGTTGTTCGGATTGCGGCGAGACCGAAGTCGCGCAGGCCGCGGTTGCTCTGGCGCAAAAGGCGCAGGCGCACCCTTACCGCGATGCGCACATTGCCACCCGCGAAGCTCATGTCGGCTATTACATAATCGGCGAAGGCGCCGAACTGCTGCGGCAGAAGGTGGGATGCAAGCCCAGCTTCGCTCAGGCGCTGCAGCAATGGATGCGGCGGCATCCCGATGAATTTTTTCTGCCGGGCGTGGCAATCCTCACCTTCGCCATCATTACTGAGTTTCTGGTATGGCTGACTCCGCCGAATACGTCGCCAGAGTGGCTGCTGCTTTCGATGTTGATTTTGCTGCTGCCCAGTTCGCAGAGCGCGGTGACGCTCATGAATTACATCGTCACGGCGGTGCTGCCGGCGAGAATTTTGCCCAAGCTGGATTTTTCCGAGGGGGTTCCCGCCCAGTGGACCACGCTGGTTGCCGTGCCTACTTTGCTGCTGAACGAAAAGCAGGTGCGCGGACTGGTGGAGAATCTGGAGGTTCGCTTCCTGGGCAATCACGATCCCAATATTCACTTCGCATTGGTGTCCGATCTGCCGGACTCCGATCAGCCTTCTTCGGAAGAGAGTCCGTTGCTGGATTTATGCGCGAATCTGATTCGCGAATTGAACGACAAGTATGCCGGGCAGAACATCGGATCGTTTTTCCTGCTGCATCGCCATCGTGTCTACAACCCGCGCGAAAAAGAATGGATGGGCTGGGAGCGCAAGCGCGGCAAGCTCATGGACCTGAACAAGCTTCTGCGCGGCCAGTACGACAGTTTTCCCGTCAAGGTGGGTGATGTTTCGATTTTGCCGCGCGTTAAATTCGTCATCACGCTCGATTCCGACACCGAGCTGCCGCGTGGCGCGGCGCATCGGATGGTGGGGACGATGGCCCATCCGCTGAACCAGGCCATCATCGATCCGGAAAAAATATTGTTGTCGCCGGCTACGGCATCTTGCAGCCACGCGTCGGAGTCAGTGTCCAGAGCACTGCGCGCTCCCGGCTGGCCGCAGTTTACGCGGGCGAAACCGGATTCGATATTTACACGCGCGCAGTTTCCGATGCTTACCAGGATCTTTACGGCGAAGGCAGTTTTACCGGCAAAGGCATTTACGATGTTGACGCTTTTCTCGGCGTGCTGGACCGCCGCTTCCCGCGCAACCGCCTGCTCAGCCACGATCTGATCGAGGGTGCGTACGCGCGCTCGGGGCTGGCCAGCGATATCGAGGTGGTCGAAGACTATCCTTCGCACTACAGCGCTTATAACCGCCGCAAACACCGTTGGCTGCGCGGCGACTGGCAGATCGTCGAGTGGCTGAGTTCCCGCGTTCCCGATGAATCCGGTGCGCAGGTGCCGAATCCCATTTCGCTGGTGGCGCGCTGGAAGATTCTCGATAATTTGCGCCGCAGCCTGGTTGAGCCGGCGACGTTTGTGTTACTTCTTTTTGGCTGGCTCATCCCTACGGGACGTCCTATTCGTTGGACCCTCGCCACCATAGCGATCCTGTTCCTGCCGGTGTTGTTTCAACTGATATTCGGGCTGGTGAAGTCCGTCGTGGAAGAAAGTTCGACGGTTGCTGAAGAAGCGGTGAGTAGTTTTTATGCGTCCTGTTTCAATGTGCTTCTCACCGTAGTTTTTCTGGCGCATCAAATGTTGTTGTCGCTCGACGCCGTTGTGCGCGCGCTGGTGCGCCGCCTGGTGACGCGCGAGAGACTGCTGGAGTGGGAGACGGCGGAAGAAGCGGAAGTCGGCGCCAAACGCACTCCCGTAGACCGCTATCTCGACTGGATGCCGGTTCTCGCCATCGCCGTTGGAGCGCTGGTGTGGGCGATTCGTCCACAATCTCTGTGGGCTGCGGGCCCGATTCTTTATTTGTGGGCGTGCAGCAAATTAGTTTCGCGCTGGCTCAATGAATCTCCGATGGCGGCGGCGCAGGCCTTGCCAGACAAAGATGCGGCTTTCATTCGCAAGTCGGCGCTTCATATCTGGCGATATTTTTCCGAGTATTCGACTGCCGAACATCACTGGCTGATTCCTGACAACGTGCAGGAAGAGCCTGCGGCCATTGCCGCGCGGGTTTCGCCCACCAATCTCGGCCTGCTTTTGAATGCGCGCCAGGCCGCGTGTGAGTTGGGATATCTCACCGTTCCCGAGCTGCTGCAACTCACTCGTCATACCATCGATACGCTGGCCGCCATCCCGAAACATCGCGGTCATTTGCTCAATTGGTATGACACGCGCACGCTGGAGCCGCTTTCTCCGCGATTTATTTCTTCCGTCGATAACGGAAATTTGCTGGCCTCGTTGTGGACGTTGCAGCAAGGGTGCCTGGATCGCGTGCGGCAACCTCTGCTGCAACCGGCGCTGGCCGCGGGACTGCTGGACTATCTCCGTGTGCTGGCGGAAAAGAGAGTGCTGGCGAAAAAAGATTTGGCACGCTACGAATCCGATCTGCGCAGCGCGAACTGGCTGACTGCGATTCTTGCTCTGCCTGAGACCGGCTTCGGCGAGGCGGCAATAACTTCCGAACCCAGGCAGGACGCGGACGTTGTCTGGTTCAGCAAGGAAGTTCGCGCCCGGGTGGAGGCGATCCGCCAGACGGCCCGCGCCTACAAGCCGTGGTGGCTGCCGGAATTCGCGCCGCTGCGCTCGGATCCGGCCTACAGTTCGCGGTTCGCGCAGGAAGTTTCGCTGGAGTTGTTGCCCGCATTCATCGATACACTTTCAGCACAACTGCGGGATTCGTCTCCCGCGTCCGCTGCGGGTGAATCCTCGTTGCCGCAGAGACTGCTACAACTTTTGCCGGAAGCGCGCATCAACGCATTACGCCTCATTCACGATCTCAAAACGGTCGCCGCGCAAGCAGGCAAGCTGGGCGACGATATGGATTTTGAATTTCTTCTGGATGGCCGGCGCAAGCTCATGTCGGTCGGCTTCAATGTCGATACGAATGAACTGCAGGCGGCCTGCTACGACCTGTTGGCCACCGAATCGCGAACCGCCGTCTTCGCCGCCATTGCTAAGGAAGACATTCCCCAGGAGAGCTGGTTTAACTTAGGCCGCCCGCACACGCTCGACCAGGGACGCTTGGTGTTGCTTTCCTGGACGGGAACCATGTTCGAGTACCTGATGCCGTTTTTGTGGCTGCACTCTTACGCCAATACGCTGCTCGACCGCACGCGCATTGCCTGCGTGCGTTCGCAGCAAGCCTATGGTGCGAATCGCGGGATTCCGTGGGGCATTTCGGAATCTTCGTTTTACAAGCTGGATGAGAGTGGAAATTACCAATACAAAGCTTTTGGGCTGCCGCAACTGGCGATGATGAAGAGCGAGTCCGATCCGCTGGTGGTTTCGCCTTATTCTACTTTTCTGGCATTGTCGGTCGACCCGGAAGCGGCGTTTAAGAACCTCCGCCGCATGGAATCGCTGGGCTGGTTCGGCTCTCATGGCTTCTATGAAGCGGCCGACTGTACCGGCTTCCGCAGGCGGTTCCGTTGGTCGCGCGCCCAGGTGGTTCGCGCGTGGATGGCTCATCACCACGGCATGAGCCTGCTCTCAATCACTAATTTTCTTTGCGACAATATTGCGCAACGCTGGTTCCACAGCGACCGGCGCGTGCAGGCTACCGAATTGCTGTTGCACGAGAAACCGGTTTCGCACGTGCGCGCCTCAGAGCTTCCCCGCTCGCGGAGTGCCGCGTAGGGCGCGGCGCAAACTCCATCACCAACGTGCGTCAGCGCCCTCCAGCGCTAAGGCGCGCGGCTTTCAGCGGCTTTGGGCGGCACGGCTGAAGCCGTGCCCTTCCCAAAGCGATCGCTAAGATTTGCGGGTCAGACCTTACTTGGTCTGCTTCTTTGCGTAGGGGTTGGAATACTTCAGGATCGTGGAAAGATCGGTTCCACGGATTGTGCCGACTGAGTGGTATAGCAGTCCCCATGAATCGATGGTCGAATCGTCGGGAAAAATGCAGGCTTCCAGGACTTGATCGATCGATCCGAATTGCACCCAGCCGCCACCGGCCGCGGTGACGCCACCAAAGGCATCGCTGCCGCCCAGTTGCGCGCAATAAAACGAGGCCGGATTTCCGTTTCCTTCTCCGTTCCACTGCACCTCAGCGTAATAGGCCAGCGCCGCGAGGCTGGGTTTGGTGGTGAAAAGCGTATCCAGCGAGACGTAAATCCGGGAACCATCGGACGCGGAAGTGTACTGGCAGAATGGCAATGTGCCGGAGAGCTCCAGCCAGCTGCTGGCCGGGCCGTTGGTGCCGTAATAAGCGGTGCGGGTTTCCGGAACTCCGCCGGTGGACGTGCAGTAGGCTGCTTTAGGTCCTGTCGGAGCCGCCGTGCTGGACTGCGCCATCGCTCCTGTAAAGATCCCACCGAACAGCAACATGATCGCAATGGCCGATGCTTTTTGAATGCCGTGCATAAAACCTCCCCTGGAGATCGCAATTTTGACTGCGTTTGTGAAGCGGCGAAAGTTTACCACGCCGCGAAGGCCGAACAGCGGCCTTTCCGCGCGGAAAGCTTCTTTCAAAACAAATGACCCGGAGTCGTTTTTCTTTCTTCCCTTCAACTCGGAATCGTGCGAAATTATGGACCATGAGATTGGTTGTGCGCCCATCCCCTATTCATTCGGTCGGCGTTTATACCGCTGCACCCATTCGCAAGGGAACCCGGATTATTGAATACGTGGGCCCGCGGCTGACGCCGGAAGAGGCCGACCGCCGCTATACGGGCGCGACCCGCACTTATTTGTACGGATTAGAAGATGGAAAAACTGTGATTGACGGCGAAGGCATGGCCGCTTATTTGAACCACTCTTGCGACCCCAACTGTGAAGTCGATGAGATCAAAGATCGCGTCTGGATCTTTGCCTTGCGCGACATCGGCGCCGGCGAAGAGCTGCTTTGGGATTACAACCTCTACGATGACGAAGACCCGGCGCCGTGCCATTGCGGATCGCCTAAATGCCGGGGCACGATGTATTCCGAAGAGTGGATTCGCAAGCTGCAACGGCGGGCCGCGCGGCGAAAGAAAAACGGAGACCAGCGAAACGGCGCGACCCGTGGGCTCTGTGCAAAGAATAAAACTCCGGAGCGCAGATCGGCTTAAGTACCTGCCTCCGTCTGCAATCGCCGGAGATCGGTACTCCATATCCTGATACAGCGACTTTCCTCCGAAAGTACAGACTCGCTAGGATTTCAGGTCTGTCCCGCAAAACCTACACTCGCCCTGTGAACCTTGCCACGAAGTGTTGGAGCGGGCGAGGCACGAGGAGCCGAATCCGAAAGCTTGGCGCTGAGGTTGAATCTTTTTTTAACAACCGGCGCGCCTGACGCTCATTCCAAATGGAGGTTTTATGCTTTATTGGGCATTGATTTTCCTGCTGGTCGCGGTAGTTGCCGGAATCTTCGGTTTTGCCGGCATATCGCTAGCAGCCGCGGGCATTGCGAAGATACTGTTCTTCGTTTTCATAGTCCTGTTTCTTATCGCCCTGGTCGGGCATGTGCGGCGCGGCCCAGTGTAGAGATGGCCTCAGCCTTGCGCTTCAGATTTCCCCGGTCGCAACCGCCATGTTCAGCCGGTTGCTGCCGGGGATTTAATATGTGGGTGAAAGTAAGAAGAACAGCAATACGGAGAGCGCGATTGCGGCAATGCAGTTGGCCCGCAGGGAACGATAGCTCGACGGCCAGGGATACATTAGAACGTCGAACACGGGCTTGAGCTTTTCTGGCCAAAGTAGGCCAGCCACGCCAGCCGCCAGCGAGAGCTGTATTACGAGTGAAATACCCAAAAGATTCATTGACGGAGACCCTGCAAACGAAACGGAAATCGGAGTCTACCATCGGCAGCGCGGCGTGGTAAACCGGTTTCCACGCGTGGTTTACACTTTGGTGCTGCGACCTGTCTTTCATGCTTAAGAGGTTTTGGTCGACCTGCGTAGAACCTATCCTGCTGTTTCTGTTGCTGGCTCTTTCTTGCCTCGCTCGCGCCAGCCTTCGATGATCAGATACAGCACGGGAATGAAAAATAGATTCAGAACGGTCGACATGATCATGCCGCCGAAAACTGTTGTGCCTACGGAGTGACGGCCGTTCTCGCCGGCGCCGGTGGCGACCACCAGCGGCACCACGCCCAGAATGAAGGCCAGCGAAGTCATTAGAATTGGTCGCAGGCGAATCACGGCACCCTGGATAGCAGCTTCGACTAACGGCAGGCCGCGAGCGCGTAATTGCTCGGCGAACTCCACGATCAGAATCGCGTTCTTGCTGGAGAGTCCAACCAGCATCACGAGTCCGACCTGGCAGAAAATGTCGTCCTGCAAGCCGCGTATCCATTGCGCTCCCAGCGCTCCGAGCAGGGCCATCGGCACCGCCAGCAAAACGATGAAGGGCAGCACGAAACTTTCATATTGCGCGGAGAGGGTCAGATAAACGACGAGCGTGCCCAGGCCAAAAAGAATCAGAGAAGTGCCGCCGGCCTGCAGTTCTTCCAGCGAAAGTCCCGTCCAACTGTAGCCGAAGCCCTGCGGCATTTTTTTCGCGAGGTCTTCCATGGCGTTGATCGCCTGGCCGGAACTGTAGCCGGGAGCGGCCGAACCATCGATTTCCGCCGAGCGGAACAGGTTGTAATGGCTGATTACCTGCGGGGCTGTGGTTTGAGTCACTGTCGTCAAACTTTCTAGGGGAATCATAGCGCCGGTATCGGAGCGGACATAGAACTGCCCAATATCTTTGGCGGTGGCGCGGAACTGTTTATCGGCCTGAACATAGACGCGGTACGAGCGGTTATTGAAATCGAAATCGTTGACGTAGTCCGAGCCCATGTAAACGCTGATGGCGTCAGTGATCTGCGAAAGTGGGACGTGCAGGCTCATGGCCTTTTCGCGATCAATCGTGACCAGATATTGCGGATCGTTGGCGGTGAAAGGAGTGTAGAGTCCAACCAGATCTTTGCGCTGATGAGAATCGCGGATGAGTCCGTGGGTAACCGCGGACAACTCCTCCAGCGTGTGCGCAGTCTGATCCTGCACGACAAATTGAAAGCCGCCAAACTGTCCCAGACCTTGCACCGCCGGGGGCAGTGTCGCGAAAACGATCGCCCCCGAGATTCCGAACAGACGCGGCCGCACACGGCTCAAGATTGCCGAGGCGGTGTGCTCTTCTCCTTTGCGCTGCGAGTAGGGCTTGAGCGTGACGAAGGTCAGCCCTTGATTGGAAGCGCTGCCGGAAAAGCTGAAGCCGGCAATTGAAAACGTGCCTGAGATTTCTGGCGAGCCTTTGAGAATAGCGGCAATCTGCTTGCCGATTGCTTTAGTGTATTCGAGCGACGCGCCCGAGGGTGCCTGCGTCACGATGATGAAATAGCCCTGGTCTTCGTCGGGCACAAATCCTGTGGGCACATGTTTCAGCACGAAATAAGTGGCGCCCAGGCCGGCGAAAAACAAGACCACCATCGCGAACTTGTATTTCAGCACGTGATGCAGCAGGGCGCGGTATCCACGGGTGAGGGCAGCAACGCCATTGTCGAACTGTTGCAGCCACCACCATTTTTGGTGATGTCCGCCGCTGAGAAAGATCGCCGCCAGCACGGGAGCAAGGGTGAGCGCGTTGAACGCGGAGATGGCGATAGAAAATGCAATCGTCAGGGCAAACTGGCGAAACAGAATGCCGGTGGTTCCGGGGAAGAACGCAACCGGAACAAATACGGCACAAAGGACCAGAGAGGTGGCGATGACGGCACTGGTAATTTCGGCGGTGGCTGCGCCTGCCGCTTTGCGGGAATCGTGTTCACCTTCAGCGATGTGGCGCTCAATGTTTTCAATCACGACGATAGCATCGTCGACGACCAGTCCCGTAGCCAGGGTTATGCCGAACAAAGTCAAGGTGTTGATGGAGAAACCGAGTAACTTCACAAAGACGAAGGTGCCGATGAGCGAAACCGGCGTGGCGATGAAGTGAATCATCGTCGTCCGCCAGTCCCCGAGGAAAAGAAAGATCACCAGGATGACGAGCACGATGGCCGAACCGACGGTGTAGAGCACATCGCGGATCGATTCTCCCACAGCATCCGTAGTATCGAATGCCACGTCGTAATGCATTCCCGGCGGGAAGCTTTTGGCAAGGCGGGCCAGTTCGGCGATGGCGCGGCGATGCACGTCGAGAGCGTTGGCCGTGGAAAGCTGGGTTACGCCGAGGCCCACAGCATCCTGTCCGTCAAATTGCAGATCCGAAGAGTAGTTTTCCGCGCCCAGTTCGGCCCGGCCCACATCTTTCAAGCGCACCAGCGTGCCGTCGCTGTTGGTTTTTAAAATGATGTTGTCGAACTGGCTGGGCTCGCTCAAGCGGCCGACTGCGCGCACGCTGATCTGGTATTGCTGTCCCTGCATGGAAGGCGGCTGGCCGACTTGGCCGGCTGCCACTTCCACATTCTGCTCCGAAAGCGCGTTAACCACGTCATCGGCAGTGAGCTGCGGCCAGCCATGCGGACCGGGTCGAGCCACAAGCGCATGGAATATTTGCGCTCGCCGAAGATGAGCACGTCGGCCACGCCGGGAATGCGCTTGAGCGAATCGCGCACGTAAACGTCAAGATAGTTGCTGAGGAACAACGGAGAATACTTATTGTTTTCGGCGAAAACGGCCGCACCGAAGACAAAATTCTGCGAGGTCTTGGCGATGGTGATGCCAACATTTTTTACCGCGGCGGGCAGGCGTCCTTGGGCCGTGTTGACACGATTTTGAATATCCACCAGCGCGAGGTCGGGATTACGAGTCAGGTCAAAGGTAGCGGTGATGGTGCTCGAACCATCGTTGCCGCTAGTCGAGGTCATATACTTCATGCCCTCGGCCCCGTTGATCTGCTGCTCCAGAGGAATCGTGACCGCGCTCTCCACCGTCTGCGCGCTGGCGCCGGTGTAGAAGCTGGATACGCCCACCTGCGGCGGAGCAAGATCGGGAAACTGGGCAACCGGCAGAGTGGGAATCACGGCCGATCCGGCGAGAACGATCAGTAGGGCGCAGACGCTGGCGAATACTGGACGCTGAATGAAAAAATTAACGAACATAAGCTATTAAATGCGGCTTCCGGCTTCCACTGCCGCCCTTCGGATATGTATTGCGCGGCATTGCCCCGTCAGCATGATGCCGAGAATAAGGTGTCGCTCTTACTTGAATTTTCCGGAAGTCGGAAGCCGAGAGCCGGAAGCCGATCTCAACCGTGCGGAATCACTGGAACGCCGTCCACCAGAAACTGGGTACCGGAAACGATAATCTTGTCGCCGGGCTTGATGCCATTCTCCACTTCGTATTCGTTGCCTACGGTCTGGCCAATGGTGAGCGGTACCTGCCGGGCCACGTATTGGCCGCCATTCTGCGGCTGAGCCACAAACGCGAAATACTGACCCGCCAGCCGGGTCACGGCAAGAATGGGAACCTCGGGGCTTTGATGAACGCCCCAGATTACGCGCGCATGAATGAATTGTGACTGCCGCAGCGCATCGTTGCCATTGGCCACGCGCGCCTTTACCAGCACAGTTTGCGTGGTGTTATCGACTTGCGGCGAAATGAAACTGATCTTGCTCTGGGCGATAACCTTGTCCGCGTCATTCAGGACTTGCACAGGCAGGCCCATCTTGAGCTGCGCCGAATGTTCGACGGGAACGTAGAGATAAACTTCCAGGCTGCCCGGCTGATCGACCGTGGTCAGCTGCGTTGAGTTGGTTACGCGGTCGCCCACGCGAACCGGAATATCTCCAACGATTCCTGCGCGGGGCGCCACGACCTTGTAGTAATGCAATTGGACTTCCTGCTCTTTCACCTGCGCGTCCAGAGAATCCATTTGCGCTTGAGCTGCGGCGAGCGTGGACTGCGCCTGCTCCAGATCCTGCTTGCTGACTACGCCCGCCTTGAAAAGATTCTCGGTTCGCTCGAATTGCTGTTTCGCCCACACCAGATTGGCCTGCTGCGCAGCGCGCGAACTTTCCTGGCTCCTGACGGTGGCCTGCTGCTTGAGGGGGTCGATCTCCATCAAAGGCTGGTTGGCGGCAACATGATCGCCGGAATGAACGTAGATATTGGTGACGATGCCTTCCACCTGCGGCATGATGACCGCCGAATCACGCGACTTCAAGGTGGCCACATATTCGCTGGAATCGTTCACGGGAACGTTACGCGCCTCTTCTACCTTCACCGGCATCGCTCCCGGACCGCCGGCGTGGGCGGTTTGGGAGGCGTTTCCGGAGCAGCCGAGTGCGGACCCGACCGCGATCAGGCCGGCGCCTAGCGCAATGCGAATGAGAATTTGCTCTGTTTTGTTTGCCATGCAACTTTATGTTTGAAGGGCGGTAAACCCCAACTTCGATATATACGCGCTTCTTAAGATTCTAGTTCCCGCCTGCGGGACGCAAATTAAATCGTGCTCATTGGGCCCAGCGCGGAATTGAATGCGTAACCATACAGTTACGCGACAGTCCAAGTCAACCGTCTTTTGGGCAAATTCCGGCGAAAAAAACTCCGGCGCTATCGTTCTGCTAAATTGTTGCGATATGGCGCAGGTTCCGATTCAGCCCTCCCGCAGCTTTGCCAGCGACAACAACGCCGGTGTACACCCAGAAATCATGGATGCGATCGCGCAAGCTAACCGGGGTCACGTGGTCGCCTACGGCGACGACCCTTATACCCGGTCGGCGATCGCCAAGTTTGAGGAACACCTGGGCTCCGGTATCGACGTATTTTTTACCTTCAATGGGACCGGGGCGAATGTTCTTGGATTGCAAGCCCTTAACCGGCCCTACCAAGCCGTCCTGTGCAGTGACTATGCGCATATTTATTGTGATGAATGCGGGGCGCCGGAAAAACTCATCGGCGGCAAACTGATCCCTTTGCCGAATTCGGGCGGGAAGATCACGCTCGATTCCGTGCGCCACGCCTATCACGGCATCGGCGATCAGCACCACGTGCAGCCGCACGCGATTTCCATTACTCAATGCACCGAGATGGGAACGGTTTACCAGCCAGAAGAAATCCGAGCTCTGGCCGATTTTGCCCACGCGAATGGCATGTTTCTGCACATGGATGGGGCGCGCATTGCCAACGCAGCCGCGAGCTTAGGCCAGACGCTGCGGCAGGCAACGCGCGACCTGGGAGTTGATGTTCTTTCTTTCGGGGGCACGAAAAACGGGATGATGGGCGGCGAGGCGGTGGTGTTTTTCAGTCAGGAGGGCAGATCGAGTCAGGAACTGAGCCGCGATTTTCTCTACGTGCGCAAGCAGGGGATGCAACTGGCCTCGAAGATGCGCTTTATCGCCGTGCAGTTCGAAGCGCTTCTCACGGACGACCTGTGGCGGCGCAGCGCCGAGCACGCCAACCGCATGGCCCGCCTGCTGGAAAAAGAAATCATGCGCATCCCGGGAGTGAAGGTAGTCTGGCCGGTGGACGCGAATGGCGTGTTCGCACAGATTCCGCGGCAAGCGATCGAAAAGATCAAGGCTCGCTACTTTTTTTATACCTGGATGGAAGAAGAATCGATCGTGCGCTGGATGTGCTCGTTCGACACGACCGAAGAGGATGTGCGGGATTTTGCCAAAGTGGTGGCGGAGGCGGTGAAAGCCTGAGAGCCGATCGTCTGTGTTGCTGGATTCGACGGGTCTAGGCCCCAGGATTCCCGGCTGGTTATTGCTTTTTGTTGCGCCTTTGACTAAATTGGCTCATTCCCCTGCTGAGTGCATATGCACCGGCCGCTCGATCCCAGGAGCCGTGAATGAACCGGAAGTGGTTCGCGATTGCCGCCCTTTTTATCGCCGCAATTCTGCTGCTTAGTGTTGCCAGTTGTGGAGATCCGCAAACGTTGCAGTCGATCACTGTTCAGCCGGGAACGGAAAACGTCGGGGCCACAAACATCCCCGTGCCCGCTGACGCTGGCTTCCAGGTGCAACTCAGAGCGCTCGGCAACTATCTTCACCCTCCGGCGACCAAGGATATTACCAACCAGGTAACCTGGACATCGAATACGCCACAGATGTTTACCGTCACTGCGGCAGGACTGCTGACGGCTACAGGCTTTGCTTGTGGCGGGACATTGGTTTCGGCCACTTTGCAGACCAACAGCGATGGGTCAGGCGTGTCTTCTTCCGGGGCGGTGGTGACCGGATATATGACCGCGAACGTTATTTGCTATACCAGCACAGGCACCGGCGGCGGCAGTGCGGAGCCGGTTCTGACGGTTAACTTCCAGGGCAGCGGTACGGGAGTGGTTGCCAGCTCTACCTCAGGCTTCAGTTGCTCAAGTACGGCAGTTAGCTGCGTTGACAGCTTTCCCAGCGGCACAACCGTTGTTCTGAACGCTACTCCGCTTAGTCCCTCAACATTCGGAGGCTGGTCTGGGGGTTGCACCGGGACTGGCGCCTGCACACTTCTGATGGAGAGCGACACCACCGTGACCGCGACATTCAACTAATCAGGGCGTCCGATTCCTTCACACTTCGTCCTGTAATAGCTTGTCCAGTGTGGGTTTGTATTTCTCCGGCTTCTTCTTTTTCTCCAAGACGATCTTGCCGGCTGGAGGCGCGCCTACGCGGTCGCGCGCCATCTCTTTGACTGCGGTCACGGCGCGAAAGGTCTTACGTTTTTTCTTGCGTCCGGGCATGTTCTTGAACCCCGTCGTTAGTCGTTGGTCGTTCGCCGCTCATCGTCGGCGATTCCGGATTTTAAGCGATTTCAACTTATCTTACCCATCTTGCCATAGCGCGTCCGCGCCGAACCTGTAATAATCACGAATGGCATTTGTGCTGGCGACCCCAGCCGAGTGGTTGGGCTAGCTAACGACGAACGACGAACGACCGACGACGGGGTTCATGGAAGAACGCGACTTTTTCGACGAGAAGCAGGAACGCAAGCAGGCCACGCTGAACTGCCCGCATTGCCAGCAGTCGGGCGAATACGAAATCAACTGGCTGGTGCGCACGAAAAAGCGCCAGCTTTCCGGACGCGCCGACGAGCGCGACCGCGCCCGATTCGCCAAGGCCCGCTCCTACATGCTGCGCAAAGACGATATGCTGGCCTGCAAGAACATGCGCTGCCGCAAGCGCTTTGAAATCTCCGGCGTGCAGTCGGTGGTCTTCACCGAATAAGCGTGAATTCGCCCGCACGTCCCCCGCACCAAGAAAGCCGCAGCCGCGACGGCGGCGTTGCTAAATGGAAGAGCGGCGCGCTGGCCGCGGCGATTCTGATCGTCTACGCTGTCTTACCAACCAAAAACTATTATTGGGACGGTATTTCTTTTGCCCAGAATATTGAGCAGGCGGGCGGATTGAAGACGCCGGGTTTTTGGACGAATCTCATTCATCCCAATCACCTGATCTATAACAGCATTGGATATCTCGTGTGGCGAGCGGTGGGAAGTCTTGGGCTTTCCGTGCGGGCGCTGGGGGTTCTTCAGGCGATCAACATGGTGGCTGGGGCGGTGTGCGCCTGGCTCATGCAGCGCACGCTTCTGCGAATGACGGGATCTGCTTATCTGAGCACGACGTTGACTCTGCTCTTTGCTTTCTCTGCGGTTTTCTGGAAGTACGCGACCGATGCCGACGCTTACATCCTGAGCGTGCTGTTTCTGATCGCCGCTTTCCATGTATTGATTGCGAGCGCAAAGCCTCGGCCCTTGCTGGTTGGAGCGCTGCATGCCGGCGGCATGCTGATTCATCAACTTGCGTTTCTGTTCTTTCCCGCGGCTGCGCTGGGTATTTTTTTGAAAGGCGGATGGAGGGCCTTGTGGCGTTATTGCGCGATTGCGGGTGGGATCACGCTGCCCGCTTACTACCTCGGATTTTGGCTGGAGCAACGCGAAACAAGTTTTTCGGCCTTTTTGCGCTGGCTGACCGGCCATTCGCCAGACGTGTCATTCAGTTTCAATCTGCCGCGAAATCTGGTGATTACAATCAGCAGCTATTCGCGGCTCTTCTTCGGCGGAACGGGGCACGTGCTGAAGTATTTTGGCCCGTTCATGCTGGCCACGCTGGTTTTGCTGGCGATCGTTCTTAGCGCTTTGATCGTTGTGACGGTCCGGCACCGCGCCGACTTGGGCTTGCTGCGGCGACTGAACTGGACGAACGATTCTGTGCGAGTTGCGGCTGTCTGGTTATTGGCTTATGCGGTCTTTCTTTTCTTTTGGCTGCCGCACAATACGTTTTACAAACTGTTCTGCCTGCCGGCGATTGTGTTCCTGGCGGCGCAATGGCTGGCGCAATATCGCGGCCCACGGCGAAACCGCCTGGCATTGTTCGTTGCCACCATGGCGCTGGCCAACCTGGCGCTTTACATTTTTCCTTACTCGCGTCCTGACTATAACCAGGCGCTGCGATTTGCCACGCGTATGCAGACTCTTTGGCCGAGAGGGACGGTGGTTTACTACAGCAACTTCAGCGTGGACGATTGGTTTATCCGCTACTTCAACCCGCAGACGGTTTGGGTACCGATGGATGCAAAAAACGGTGTAGAGAATTTCATCGCGCGCGCCGCAGATGAAGTGGAAAACGGAAAGCAGGTTTGGGTCGACACTTCAGCCTCCGAGGTCCTGGCCGCGGACGGCGACGCTTCTCACTTTGAAGCCACGCAACAGGATAACTATCCCGTGCATCCCGTTCGCTTCTTTCGCTGGACGCCACGCTGACCTTGATGCGTTTTTGCGAAGATGCGCCGGTTGCGAACCGTCAACTGCAAGCCGCTCGTTTATACTAAGTGGTTTTCCTGTCGCTTTCGAAAGCGCAGGGTGAGAGGTGATCCTTTGAAAATCCTGGTTTGCATGAAGCAGGTGCCGCAAAAAGACGCACCGCTGAAGCTGAACGAAAGCGGCGCCTGGATTCGCGAGGACGTTTCCTACGAAGTCAACGAGCCTGACGCCTACGCTTTGGAAGAGGCGCTACGGCAGAAGGAAAAGCACACGGGAGAAGTCGTCGTCATCACCAGCGGCCCGGCGCGCGCGCAGCAGGTGCTGCGCGAAGCTCTTGCCAAAGGCGCGGACCGCGCGATCCATTTAGAAGACAACGCTTTTGTCGGCTTCGACGCCTTTAATACTGCCAAGGCCTTTGCGGCTGCGATCAAAGACGAAAAGTTCGATCTCATCTTCACTGGCCTGCAATCCGACGATTATGGCTATGCACAGACCGGCGTGATTCTGGCCGAATTGCTGGGCTGGCCGCATGCGACGATCATCATGCAGATCGAAAAAACTGACGCGGGCATCCGAGTGAAGCGGGAACTGGAAGCGGGATTGTTTCAGTTTGTGGATATGCCGCTGCCCGCTGTGTTGACGATTCAATCGGGGATCAACAAGCTGCGTTACGCCACTCTGATCGGAATCAAGCAGGCGAAGAACAAGCCGTTGCGAAAAGTGGCGTTAGCGGAAGTGCAGTCGGCGGTTGGCGAGAATCTGCAGAAGATTGAGCGGCTTTATATACCGCAAAAAACAAAAAAGACGGAACACATTGAAGGCTCGCCCGGCGAGATTGCGAAAAAGCTGGTAGATAAACTGCGCAATGAACTGCGCGTGCTATAGGTCGCCGGGGAGCAAAAGCAGATTCCTCGCCGGGCTTTCAGCCCGGTTCGTAATGACAAGGAGTGGTTTGTGGCCGATACGATTTTAGTCGTCGTTGAACAACGAGAAGGCAAGCTGAACCGCGTTTCCTGGGAAACGATAGCTGCAGGCCAAGCCATCGCCGCGGCTACTGGCTGGAAGTTTGAAGCTGCCGTGGTGGGCGCGAGCACCACGCCTATCGCTGCCGAAGTTGCGGCGAAAAAAGTGGCCAAAGTCTATGCCGTCGAGTCGGCGAAACTCGATCCCTACACGCCCGATGCTTTCGCTGCGGCGCTGAAGCAATTCCTGACCAGCAATCAACCCAAGCTGGTGCTGATGCCACACACTTATCAGGTGCGCGATTTCGTTCCCAAGCTTGCGACTGCGATGGGACGCACCGTGATCAGCGACTGCATCGGATTCAAGCATGAAGGCGGGAAACTGGTATTCACCCGCCAGATGTTCCAGGGCAAGCTGGCCGCCGATGTGAGCTTTACCAGCGATGCCCCGTGGTTTGCCACGTTCCAGAACGGAGCGCTCCGCGGAGATAAAGCGGAGGCAGGGGCGAGCGCGGCTCCTGTGGAAACCGTGAACGTGGAAATCGCAGACAATGTGATTCGCAACAAGCCGCAGGAAATCTTTAAAGAGGCGAAGCAGGCAGTGGATTTAACGCAGGCGGAAGTCATCGTCGCGGTAGGACGCGGCATTAAAGAGCAGAAAAATATTGAGATCGCGCAGCAACTTGCCGATGCGCTCGGCGCGGATTTGGCCGCGTCGCGGCCTATTTGTGATTCGGGCTGGCTGCCCATGGACCGGCAAATCGGATCCTCGGGCCAGACGGTTGCGCCGAAACTTTATCTCGCTCTCGGCATCAGCGGCGCCATTCAGCACATCGTGGGCATGAAGGGCTCGCGGGCGATCATCGCGGTTAATAAGGATTCGGAAGCGCCGATCTTCGAGATTGCGGATTATGCCGTCGTGGGAAATTTATTCGACATCGTTCCGCCACTGATTGAAGAGGTGAAGAAGGCGAAGGCGGGGAGCTAGAGTTACCTAAAATGGAATATGACTCAAGTCTCGATCTCCGAATTTAAATCGAATTGTTTACGACTTCTTCAACGCGCTATTTGCGATGGTGAGAAGCTCCTCATCACGCGTCGCGGATGTCCAATCGTGGAGATAGCTCCTGCACGGTTTCTCAACAAGAGATACGTTCTCGGCGACATGGCCGGAACCGCCAAGATTGTGGGAGACATTGTCTTACCGGTAATCGATGTCGACGAAACCTCTGGCTGGACAACTCAATGCTGATCTTCCGCAAACCAATCGAAGGCATCGAGCGGCCGCAGATGCCGGCAGATGTCGTCATCGTTGGCGGCGGGCCGGCGGGGATGGCTTGTGCGCTGCGGCTTTCGCAGCTTATTGATCAGCACAACGCGGCGCATCCCGGCTCGCAACTCAGCAAAGAGAATATCTACGTGCTCGAGAAGGCGCGTGAGATTGGACAGCACTGCCTTTCCGGCGCGCTCCTCGATCCGCGGTCGATGCGCGAACTCCTTCCTGGGTTTGAAAAAGAAGCGCCGCTCGATGCCGAGGTCACGAAAGAAGCGGTTTACTTCCTCACCCGGAAGCACAAGTTCAAATTTCCCATCACGCCGCCGCCTTTGCGCGATCATGGCAACTACGTCATCTCGCTCAACCGTTTTGTGAAGTGGCTGGGCGGCAAAGTAGAAGAGACGGGAATCACGGTCTTCACCGGATTCGCCGGATCGGAATTGCTCTTTGACGGTGACCGGGTTACCGGTGTTCGCACCGATGACAAAGGTGTGGACAAAGAAGGGCATCCGAAATCGAACTTCGAACCGGGATACGATCTGAACGCGAAGGTCGTCATTCTGGCCGAGGGGCCGCGCGGGTCATTAACGAAACAACTTGTATCGAAATTCGATCTGGCGAGGAATTCCAATCCGCAGACTTATGGCGTCGGCATCAAAGAACTTTGGGAAATCCCTGCGGGACGCATGGCCGCGGGCGAAGTGATTTACACGATGGGCTGGCCGCTGACCACAAAAGAGTATGGCGGCGCGTGGATTTATGGGTCACCGGGCGATGGTGCGCAAAACAACGTGGTCTCGCTGGGATTCGTCACCGGCCTCGACTATTGGGATCCGCGGCTCGATCCGCAGCGCGTGCTGCAGCAGTTCAAGCGGCACCCATTTGTGGCCAAGCTGCTCGAAGGCGGCAAGATGATTCGTTACGGTGCGAAGTCGATGCCTTACGGCGGCTGGTGGGCGATTCCGCCAGTTGCCGGGAACGGCTGGATGATCCTGGGCGACTCGGCCGGCTTTTTGAACTCAGCGCGCTTGAAGGGAATTCATCTCGCGATCAAGAGCGGGATGCTGGCGGCCGAGACGGCGTTCGCGGCTTTGCAGAAGAGCGACTTTTCGGCGGCGACGTTGGGTGAGTTCCAGAAAAAAGTGGAAGCCAGTTGGATTAAAGACGAACTCTGGAAAGTGCGCAACATGCATCAGGGCTTCGAGCACGGATTTTATGCCGGCATGTTCCACACAGCGCTGCAGATGGTTACCGGCGGCCGCGGAGTGCGCAATCGCTATCCTGCGAAACCGGGCTATGAAAATATGCGTAAACTTGCCGATTTGCCCGCCGATGGTGGAGCGGACGCCGATCTGATTGGGCCCGCGAAGGGCGATGGCAAGCTTACCTTCGACAAGCTCACCGACCTTTACCACTCAGGCACGAAGCACGAAGAAGATCAGCCGGCGCATCTGGTCATTCACGACACCGAGGTTTGCAATACGCGGTGCGTCAAAGAATTTGGTAGTCCTTGCCAGAATTTTTGTCCGGCAAATGTTTACGAAATGGTGGACGACGCGAGCCAGCCGAATGGCAAGCGGATCAGCCTGAATCCGTCGAATTGCGTGCACTGCAAGACCTGCGACATCGCCGATCCCTACCAGATTATTACCTGGGTGCCACCGGAGGGCGGGGGCGGTCCGAACTACGACGGCATGTAACGTCAACAACTTTCAAATAGAGGTCCGTGATAACCCACGCCGAAAACGCGGCGAATGGGGCAGCCTAACGCTGGAATGGCGCGAGCGAAATAAAATCGATGAATGGGCCAGCCCCCGCCTCCTTCGCAAGGAGCGTAGAAATTGGGGCATCCTGGCGCGCACAATGTTCGTGCACGAACATAACGTCATGACGGTAGGAGGCATACAACTGCGTCATGACAATCAAACTCAAGAAAACAAAGCGGTGGAAGGGAAGATCGCGGCTGGCGACGTCAACGAGCTACGTGCATCGCACACTACTTGGATCTGGGAGTTGATTCCAGAGACTCAGCCCATGCTGTGAACCCCGGACAAATACTATCCAGCTTCCCGAGCACCTCCACCCTGCTCGGGACGGCAGCAGTGCTATTTGCTGGGAAAAGCGCGCGTGCCTGCCTCAGAAAATCTACTCCTTTCAGGGCATAGACCTGTTCGATCCTTTGCTCGAACATTGCCTGATACCAGCCGTAATTAGTTGGAGAGGTATCCGAGATTGGATAGCGCGATTCGAAATCGTTCAAGGAAGTGTAGGGGTGTGAATAGCCCCGGTTGATCGCGAAGAAGGTTTGTACCGGGAACATGAGTTCGGGATGCCGATGCCGAATGAACGCAATTTCAAAGTAAGTCGCCAAGAACTCATCGAACCAATGTGTCGGAGGTTTAATCCCGTAGGTACGTGCGGCAGCATGACCAAACTCGTGCGCTATGATCGCGTCGAATCCGCGATAAAACGTATCACTCCAGTCAACTCCGGCAGTGTGGACCTGTTTTACCAGTGCCGGGTCAGCTTCGGTTTCGGAGGGCAACATTCCCAGGTGGTTCTCGCTCCAATTGGCAGGCAGGAGAGCAACGTAAGGCGGAAAGTCCGTGACGGTCGGCACACCGTACGGACCAAGTATGTTGAGTTTTTCCCATTGTTTTGCATCTAGAACAGCGACCGTAAGGTCGAGATGAATTCCGAGTTCCTTGGAATAGAAGTCCCGCTCGTCGGTGAGAAAGTCTTGTATTGCCTTCGCGCGGTTCTCGAAACCTGGCGTGTAGTAGGTCCGCACTTGCCCCGGCAGAAACGGATCATGCAGGGCGACGACGGTTTCCAATCGGGGTTCTTCCTCTTTGGCTTGGGAGGGCTTGGACCTGTCCTGCGCAAGCGCACTCCAAGCCGCGACAAACAATGCGATGAAAAGTATGGATCGTTGCATGCTTGCCCCCGATGATGCTCGCAGTATATAGGGGAGTAGGGGAATATTCCTGCCGGTTGACTCATTTCCGATTGAAACGTCCTTTAGCGAGCGGCTGGCGCAGGTTACTGGGGCAGCCTCATTTGCAAAGGTGCAAGCAAGGAATCAAAGGTGGGCCAGCTCCCATTGCGCTAGGTCACTGTTTACACCCTTGATATAATGAGCGATATGGCAGTAGCGAAGCCAAGTCGTCAGAAGCAGGCATCGGCCATCCCTGCCCGCAAAGAGCGCCCGGCCAAGCTGCAAGGGCGCGATCTCCGCCGTGCCTTGGAAGAGCTTCGCGACACAAAGAGCGAAACCCGCGCGCAAGAGTTGAAGAAGGCTATCAGCGATTCCATCTGCGGGGCGTAGATGCCCGTTGGCAAGCTCAACCTCAAGGCTTCCAAAAGCAAAGTCCAAAAATTATTGGATCGTATACGCACCAGACAGGTCCGTGTGGACGATCTCATGCAATTTCATGAATGGGCGCTGGCAACGCGCGAGTATCCGAATGGACAGTGGTGCAAAGACTTCGGAACATTCAAAGCCGTAGGAAAAGGCCTCGAGCTGGCGACGTTCCTACAGCCAGGAACAACCTTGTTGGGGCGAGCGACTCGAATAGGGATATCTGTGAGGGTTGCAGTCACGACCGAAGAGCGAACAACCAAATCATGCTTGCGGAGCTCTGAACGAGATTTACGTCCTACCTGATTTTGTTTAATTACGTGTGTTCCCTTCATCTGGGTAATTCTCGCGCCGATGCGCACGGATACCCGACCAGATAAGTGATAGGCATCTTGCCACCTGCAAGCTCGCCGATCTTCCACTGGTATTCGCAAGAAGTCAGCTTTTCTACCATCTCACGCAGTTCCTGTGGCCGATAGGTCCGCAGGCAGGACACTACTCCGTCGAATAGCAGGACCAGTGGAATGACCGGAATCAAATACGTCCACAGCAACCGCGACCAGCGGAATGGACGAATTCGCGGAGTGTGCAGGAACATCAGGAGAATGCCGACGAATATAAGTCCGATGGTCGACGGAGCGCGCTTGGTGGCCTCGAATATGCCGATGCTTTCGCCGGCATCGACGGCATTTTGCAGAATGGCGCGAGCATGCTCCGGGGGAAAATGATGGAACGACGTAAACATCGTTCGCAGCCCCTTCAGTGCGCCGGGAACTTTCATCGCGTCCACCGGCTCCGGATAGAAAGTAATGTGGTGGTCCGAAGATGCGCTGACACTTTGAAATGCCTCGAGGTTCGGATACTTATCGGTGAGCCAAACCTGAAGGCCCGCGGAATTTTCTCCGCCGTCGCGGCATCGCAGCTGCCGAGCAAGCTCCAGCCACGGCCCGCCTCCGCCAGAACACATATCGATAATCGATTGTGTGGAGTTGGACCCATCCACACAAGAGTTAATCACGCTTTGCAGCAGCGGAGCGATGGGCGCGTAGGCGCGCAAGAGGTTGAAACCAAACTGAAGCGCATCTGTAACGTCAGCCCGCAGCGACGACGGGAACCACGGTTGTTCATGGAGTTCGATGAACTGTACGCGACGCATGGTAGCTCAGTCTGATAGGTACCGTGAGAACACTCTCATACAAATCCGCTAAAGGGCCGTTTAACGCTACAGTGAAGTCCGATTTTCAGGCCCGCGCAATCGTAACTCCCCAGGTGAAGCCGATCCCAGCGGACGCGAACAGCAACAACTGCCCCGGACGAATCAGCCCCTCGCGCCGCATATTGACATAATTGATGACGAGATCGCTGCCAAAGGTGTGGCCATATTCTTCCATCGCAGTTGGCGGCAGGCTGCCCTTGGGCCGTCCCAACATTTTGCAGAAACCTTCGCGGTCCCGCCGGCTGATGTTGGAATAAATGAAATGATCAATATTGCTCAGAGTCAAGGAAGCCGCTTCCAGCGCCTTATTCACCGTCAGAAGCATGTTGAGAAAGTAGACGGGCATCACATCCCGCTCCATGCATAGAGCATCGACAACAATATCGAGGTGGCCATTCGTTCTGACCATGGTAATAGCATTCTGGAGATGGCCAAGCGTCATCGCTTCAACGCCCAGCAGCAACGGGCCATCCGTGCATTCGCGGCGCAGGATGACGGCGCTGGCGGCGTCGCCATGCATGGTAATGGGAAGCAACGAGCGGTTGCCTTCAGGTGCGGCGTCGCCGGTTATCAGCAGCACTGTCTGAATGCTTTCATCCGTGGCCATCCATCCGAGCGCGGTCTTGATTGCAACGTGAAGCCCCGCACAGCCGCCGACTTTGAAACTCAAGATCATGGCACTTTCAGCACCCAGATCGGCGCTGAGTTTGTGCGCGAACGAGAGACCTAGCGGATTCTCGCTCGACGAACTCTCGGAGGACCAGGTGCTGAAATCCAAAATGAGATTGATGTCCCGCGCCGTTATCCCCGCTTCGGCGATCGCCTTGGAAGCGGCTTCGCGGACCAATTCATAAAGTTGCTTCTCGCCGCAGATACGCAGCCGATTCAGCCCGAGACCTTCCAAGGCCTTTCGTCTGGACTCCGGGCTCAAAGGGGAAAGCGACTTCTCCACTCGCGCTCGTTCCCGCTCCAAGACAGCTTCCACGGCCTCATCGTGGGGTGGGACGGCGTAGGCCGCGGCTGCAATGCGGACATTCATGTTCAAGGGAAGCTCCAGGTGAATCGCCGCAAATCCACTGTCGCTGGCTGTCGCTAATAACAGGGCTTGCCTACTGATTGGCCGGTCGCTTGGCAGACTGCCTGAAAGACTCCTTAACCACAGAATCAAGTGAAAAAGAGCGCCCGTGCCGGCCAAACCCTGGGCAAACGCCTGCGGGTGGATGATAACAGTGCTATCGCCGGAAATCTCGCGAGCCAAGGCAGTAGTAGGAGTGGTGGCGCAAGGCGCGCCGTTCCCGCTGCAGACCGTAAGACCCGGGACGGAACCGCCCAGCGTCTGCTGGATGATCTGCTCCCGTTGACCACCTGCCGCCCAGCGGCCCGAGCGGATTCTGGCATAAGAGCGGGTGCCGGGACGGACATCTGATTGGAAGTCCCCGGAAGGTTGCATCACCAATGCCGCTACGCCTTCACTCGGGATAAAACCGCCGGCTTCCGGCAAGGGATCTGAGTTGTAGCATGCTGCCGAAAGCAGGCCTGCGACTTCATACCACGAATAGACGCTTTGCATCAGCGCGTCACCCGCGAGGACAATTGCCAAGTCGGCCTGACCATGGCGAAGTAGAGAGGCGGCGAGAATCAGGGCGTTCTCGCCGGCAAAGTGTTTGTTACTGACCGTGACATTCGGCCCGCGCAGGCCGTGAAACATCGATACGTGACTAGCCGGAGCGCTGGGAAGAGTCTCTGGGAATGTACTGGGGTCGGTTCCGTTCCAGCCGTTTGCGGCGGCGCTGAGGTAGAAAGCTTCCGTGAGTTCGACACAACCGAATGCGGTGGCAAAGACAACCGCAACCCGGGATCGGTCCACTTGGCTCAAGTCGATGCCAGCATCCTTAATGGCCAGGGACGAAGCCACCAAGGCCCAGGCGGACAAGCGATCAAGACGCCTGGTTTTCAGGCCCGGCACGACGCTGGCGGGACGAAAGGGCGGTACGACAAACGCTCGCCGCAGCCCGTCGGTTTTCCAGGCGGTGATGGCACTGGGTTCCAGGGGATACTGTGGAATTAATCCTGCCAGTGGGCCATAAGGACTCACGGAACCGATACCGGTAATAGCGATGGGCGGTAAATTCGGAGTCATGAGCAAACACTCCCGAATATGAGCACCGTGTTGCTGCCGCCAAAGCCGCTGGAAGCCGACATGGCCAGGGGCAGCGGTTGCCGTTTCACTTCTCCCCTCAGCCAGTCAACGCCGGGGCTCTCGATGGGGTTGGTGAGCCGCAGCGTAGGAATCAATGCTCCCGCGCGAACGGCCATGATCGTGACGGCTGCCTCCAAGGAGCCCGCCGCACCCAGGCAGTGTCCAAAATATGATTTGGTCGACGATACGGGAATGGGATGCTGGCGTCCACGGAATGCGGTCTCATAGGCGTTGGCCTCGGCAATATCGTTGAGAGGAGTGCCCGTGCCGTGGGCATTCACATACCCGATGGCATTGCCGCTGACTTCCGCCATTTGCATGGAAAGTTGTATGCAGTCGGCCAATCCGCTGCCTTCTTTATGTGGCGCGGTGGTATGAAATGCGTCGTTGGTCATGGCCCATCCACGCAGCACCGCCATAACGTTGGCATTGCGCGCGGTGGCACCGGCAAGTGTTTCGAGGACGAGCACTGCGGATCCTTCGCCCAGATTCAAGCCTTTGCGATTCCGGTCGAATGGACAGCAGGGGTTTGGGTCTAACGCTTGCAGGGAATTGAACCCGCTCAGGGTGAAGGGACACAGCGGGTCGCTGCCTCCTGCCAGGATGATGGGCGCGGCGCCGTCGAGCAGCATGTTGGCGGCGATCGCGATCGCCATCGCGCCGGATGCGCAAGCTACGGAGATGGCACAGCGCGGTCCGCGAATTCCGAAATGCTCACCAACGGCGTCGGCAACGTGCGCGAACGGATATGAGGCGCCCCGCAACAGACGGCCGGGCCGCCGAAACCAGGCAGCAGGATTCTCGGCGATTCCCGTGTCGATCTCGGTCAAGCCCCCGACCGTGTTCGCCATCACGATGCCGCTCTCATGGAAGACAGCGTGACCGCAACCGGAATTAGCAATTGCATCCTGAGCCGCCACCACCGCGAGTTGATCGGTGCGCGAGTAACGTGAAGTGGAGTCTTCGGCCGGTGTCAATCCCCGGACCTGGGCAGTCGTTCCTTCGAAGCCGGGATATAGATCCTTCGTCGGCTCCAGACAGCACTTGCCCGCCAACATGCCAGCCTGCAGGCAGTCCAGCCCGATGCCATAGGGGCTGACCACTCCGACACTAGTAACGACAATGGTTTTATGGGGATCAGTCAAGAGAGGCAACCGGCCAAAAGTTTAAGAGATTCAACCACCAATCGTGATAGGCCGTCAATGTATTTTCCAGAAACTGGACCGCGAGGTGGGCCCACCAAGCGCAGTAAGCAAACCATCATCGCACAGGCCGCGCCGGCGATTTTCTGGCGATGAATAAAACGTGGGCCAGAGGCAAACGATTCTGGAAACGGTGCTCTTCCAACTGCATGCCGGCGGTCTCAAGCACGCCGCGATACTCGGCAATCGACAGCATGTTGGGATGAAAGCCGTCGCCTCCGATCGCGAAGAAAAGCCGCTCGAAAGCCATGCTGATCGCGGACCGGAGGCCGCGTTCGCCATCATGGACACGGAAAACCAATACTCCGTCTGGCGCGAGTGCCGAACAGCACCGCTTCAGCAGGACCCGTTGCTCAGCGGCAGGTAAATACTGCAAGACATCCAGAATCAAAATCAAACCGGCAGGCGGAAGCTCGAAATGACGAATGTCGGCAACACTCACGTCAGCATTCAGTGTGCTGAGTGCCTGGCGAGCAACGGCAATGCGATGCTCATCCAAGTCGCAACCCATCAGGCGGCGGCCGTTGTCACCGAACGCCGCAAAACAAAGAGCCATGCCGTAGCCGCACCCCAGATCCACTACCGTTCCCGATCCCAGGTTTTCGGCGGCAAGTAATTCAAAGATCCGATCCAGCCGGAACTTCCAGCGGACGAACCCGCGATCCATTCGTCCGCAATGGGCGAACATACTTTTTACAAAGCGCACGCGCTCCCGCAGCTCTGGGTTGGCGGACGCCTTGCGATGAAGATGCACCACGACCGCGGTGATCGCCGCCCCAACGCCGCCGACTAAAATACCCAGCGCCACGCTGCCAATCACCCAGATGAAAAGCTGTTCTTTGTTAATGTGGGTGCGCGCGGCAACCATGGCGGACAGGTTCAGGGGCTGGAATGAGCCGAGGCGGAGTAAGCAACCCAGTTCCACCGAGGAGAAAACAATCACGGGCAGGAGCAGTGGATTGTTAATGAGAGTGCCGGCCACGGTCAGCGGCTTGTTAAGCCGGAAGAGGAAAGCCACACCCACGGCGGCAAGGGTTTGAAGCCCATAGATGGGCACGATGCCGATAAAAATTCCAAAGAATACGGCGGCGGCAGCGTGGCGTGGGTCGAGACCCTCCTTCAGCAAGGGGGTTATAAACTTCCGCGCGCGAGCCTCAAGTCTTCGGATCACCCAGTGGCCTTTCCATCGTGTCCGCTTGGCCATCAGGCCGAGCGACTCACGCCCCCAGAAAGCGAAATGCCAGGGACCAGAGACAGACCCGCACCGTGTCTCGTACCGGCTTCATCTTGGAGCGCGCCTCGCCATCATCGTAGATCATGCGCACCGGAGCATGCGCGATGGTACAACCTGACCGGGCCATCTTGATCAGGATTTCCATCTCGAGTTCGTAGCACCGGCTGCGCAGTTTGGCGTCGCCAAGTTTGTCTAATCGGAATAAACGGAATCCACTCTGGCTGTCCCGGATTTCACAGCCAACCAGCGCCGAAGCCAACCGGCTGCCAATGATATTGGAGAAATAGCGGGAGCGAGGCATGAGGGCGCGATCGAAACAACGGGCGCCGATGATCAGGTCCGCTCCAGTTTCCTGGGCGACGCGAAGCATGACCGGAATATCCTCCGGCAGATGCTGGCCGTCGCCATCGAGAGTGATCGCGTGAGTAAAGTCGTGGTCGCGCGCGAAAGCGATGCCCGCGCGCAGGGCCGAGGCCTTGCCGCAATTTCTAGGCAACTGCAAACAAGTAGCTCCGGCAGCCCGGGCAATCTCAGCCGTGCCATCGCCGGATCCATCGTCGATCACCACAACCTCGGCAACGTGCGGCCGTGCTCCCTCCACAACCTTGGCGATGTGAGGGGCTTCGTTGAATGCCGGAATTAAGGCGCAGGTTCGCATGCCGCCGGTTGCAGTGTTCCGCCGGCATCCTCACGCGGGCCGGCCAGGACGAATTTGAATCCCCGTTCCCTGAGCTCGTCGATGACCCGAGGCAAGGCTTCCAGCATGGCATTTGTTCCGCCGGGCAAACGGTCGTGCAGCAGGATGATGTCCCCGCTTGCCGCTTTATCCAGGATGCGCCGGACGATAACGCTGGAATTGGCAGTGAGTGTATCACGCGTCCGAATCGTCCAAGAAATGTACTCCAGTCCCGCATCCTCGAGATAAGGCGCCAGAAGCGGGTGACGCAGGCCGACCGGCGAGCGGAACAAGCGCGGCCGGACACCACAACCGCGCCGAACGCTCTCCGTGCCGCGTTCGATCTCAGCCCGCAGACGACGGGGCATGAGAAAACAAAATAGAGAATAGTGCGACCAGGTGTGGTTGGCGACTAGATGTCCTTCTGCCCAGGCGCGGCGCACGATTTCCGGATACTGATCTGCCCGCTTCCCGATCACAAAGAAGGTTGCTTTCACGCCTTTTTCCCGGAGGAGATCGAGCAATTTGGGCGTATCCACAGGATCGGGGCCATCATCGAACGTCAAGGCAATGCAACCCGCGCCATCTACCCGCGACCGGTTGGCAACCAGCCATTGGTTGCGCGGATGAAACAACATGTAGAGGATGAGCAGTGTGACGGCGCCGTAAATTCCAGCCACAAGAAGGAGTCGAGAGCGGCTGAAAGGATGCAGCAGGACCAGGGAGGCGTTGGTCACAATCAGCAACAAGAAAAACATCACCGACCTCGCCATATCGGTTGTCCAAGCCTTGCAGATGCAGCGAATTGAAATGCCATCTTAGCATGTCGATTTCAGCCGCCAGAGGACTGGTGTCAGTTGATGGGGACGGTTTGCGCCCGAATATTCCAGCCGCGGATTGCGAGCCGCGCCGCGCCGGTTGCCGATTTTTCCGGGTAGTCGATTTCGATTTCCCGGCTTTCTCCCGGCAGGAGCGAAAGGTAGTTGTCGCTGTAGTAGGCGGGCAGAATTCTTGAACCATCTGCCGCATTCAACAGCGTCAGCTTGTCTGTTAGAGAAGCGACGTTGCCCGTGTTGCGCAATTCGACCTTCACATGGATTTCATCACCCTCACGGCTCGACGTGGCGCCGAGCGATACCGAAGAAGCGGGCAGACGATTCAGCGCGCGGTATGATGCGCTGTCGGCGCCCAGCCAGTAGAGATTCTGCGAAAGCATTTCGCCCGCCGCATTCCGCAACTCCAGCTTTACCAGAACCATCTCGTTCGCTGCCAGCAATGGCGCAAGCTCCAGGTTGAATGCATCGGCGACCGCATCGGCTGCCGCATCTTTCTTATCTTCTTTATGCAGCAGCAGCTTGTTGTCCAATGAATAGACGCTGGCCGCGAGCGACAATCCTGCGCTCGGTTCGTTGGTGGTGTTCACTACGGCGACATCGTAGTTCGATAAATCGAGTTGCACGTGCACCGGCTCACAACCTTTCTTCACTCCGTAAAACGAAGACTGCGTATCGTAATCCGAATTCAAAATCTGCCAGGTATTGCTGGGCCACGCGGGCTGAGTCATCCATAGCATGCGTCCGCTGTTGGGATTCCACAGGTGCGCATTCATGCCTTCGAAAATCGCCCGGTGATCCACGTAATCCAACATCTGCACTTTGCGCTCAAAATCTTCCAGGCTGGTGGGCGCGCCGAACTCGGCCTGCATCTGCGCCATCAACGGAGCCATGTCGCCGTTGCCGCTCTGGTGCCAGTCGTGATACGCCCAATCGTCGCCGATCGGCCACTGATCTTCCTTGGGAATCCACCTGCGGAAAGATTCCAGGGTAGAAAATGACGGCGTTCCGGTTTCGACCGAGAAGCCGTGATTCAACGTCGTGTAATACAGCTTCGGATCCATGTAGCGATAAGGGCCGCTTTGTTGCAGGTTCACTTGATTGGAACTGGGTGAGTAATAACGCGTGCCGTCCAGCGTGCGAATCAGCTCCGCCAGACCTTTGTTAATAACTGGCTGCGGAACGCCTTCATTGCGCCCGCACCATACCGCAATCGAGGGATGATTGCGAAACCGCAGAATCACATCGCGGGCATTTTTCAGAAATAAGGCCGGATCTTCCGCTTCCAGATTGTCGTTCTGCGTCGACTCCCAGAAATCGTTCCACACCAGCAATCCATATTCGTCGGCCAGGTCGTAGAAGACTTCCTCCGTGTTCTGGCCCACCCAGTTGCGAATGATGTTCAAGTGCGCGTCGCGATGCAGGCGGAAATAAGGCTCCAGCCGTTCGCGCGAAACCCGCTTGCGCGAATCGTCCATGCCCCAGTTGCCGCCTCGGCAAGCGATGCGCACACCATTGACTTTGATCACCAGATACGGCGCAACTTTCGTATCGCTGAGCATCTTTATCGACGGCGAAGACTCTCCGCCCGGCGCCAGCGACGCAACCCACGACTTCCATCCGGCCTTCCATTCCGGAGGGAACATCGCAGGAAATGGATCTGAGGCTGGAATCTCGCGCATCCCGTCATGACTCACATCCACGACCTGCTCGCCTTTCGCGCGGGCCACGGTCGGGGAATATTCCAATCGCCGCAATTGTCCCGCACTGTCGAGCAGGCTCAACTCATAAGTGATCTCGCGAATTCCAAATCGAACGTTCTTGCTGTCGGACTCCTTGTTACCTTCCGAAAAGCTGAGCTGCAGGTTATAAAGTTCCGGCTTGCCGTATCCATTCGGCCACCACAGCCGAGGATGTTGCACGACGAGTTGGGAAAATTCAGATGAGGATAATCTGACCGAGCTTTCACCCGGTGTCGCAGTCACTTGCTTCGTTATTACGGCATCGCCGAACGAAGCTTTCAAAGTACCACTCACTGGCGAGTTCGAAAGATTTTCCAGCGGCACTGTAATTTCGACGTCGGCGCTGCTCGTATCGGGCAGCGGCAGAGTGGTCACAACCTGCGCGTCGCCAATCTTCACCGCGCTGGTTGCCCGCAACGTTACCGGCTGCCAGATTCCGCTATCGCGATCGCGAATCGCCGGAACCCAATCCCAGCCTTCCGTTGCCACGAAAGTGGGCCCGTCGAGACACATCATTCCGCCGTTTTCTCCGGGACCGCCTTTGATCGACTGCTCCTGCGGAATGCCGGGATGCGGCGGCGGTGAAATCCGCACCGCGAGAACGTTCGCGTGATCGGCCTTCATCACATTGGTTACATCGAATACGCCGCGAATAAACGCGCCTTTGATCGACCCGAGCGATTGCCCGTTCAGCCAAACCTCCGCCGCGTAATTGATGCCTTCGAAAGTCAGCGTAAGCCGCCGTCCGCTGACGGCTTTTGGCGCGCGAAATTCCACACGATACCAGTAATCCTGCTTGTTCAGGCTCTCAGGAATCGCGAGATTGTTTAGGCCGTAATCAGGATCGGGATAAACTCCGCGATCAATCAGCGTGGTGAGCACAGTTCCGGGCACGGTCGCGACAAACCAATCGCGAGCGCGATAGCTAGCCAGCGAAATCGCGGCTCCATCTTCTGTGACCTTGGGCGCGGGCATCATGCTCCAGCCGCCCGCCAGGGTCCATTGGCCGTCGCCATCATCACGCAAGGTTTGCAACCGTGGCGGCGCCGTCGCCACCGGGCGAGAAGGCGGAGCCTTGCTGTGCGGCATGGTCGCCGGATCTTGCGGCGCACGGTATCCCGCCTCCCCCTGGGTCTGCACTGGCCACGGCTTGGACCCATCTTCGTATTCAATGATGGAAAAGTTAGGCGGCGCTTGAAAGAGACTTTTGACTTCGTCGCCGCTCAAAGCTTTGCGCAACACCGTAAGCGACGCGACTGTTCCGCCAAAGTGCTGCCAACTTGGCGGCGGCGAAGATGGAAGAGCCACCAGCCGCTTCTCGACGGTTGTCAACGTTCGCGGCGATGGAGGCGCTATCCCCAGCACTGGACTCACGCTGCCCCAATCGAGCTTGCCGCTCGCGACCTCACTGCCATCGCTGTACAGATGAAAAAGCTCGCCATCGAAGGTCGCTGCCAGAAAATGCCACTTGCCCGGAGCCAGCGCAGCCGCCCCTGAAAGGCTGTTGTTCTTGCCGAGCCACAGAACTGTGCGCTCGCCGTCGAAAGCCAGGTATCGTGAAAATTCCTCTTCAGGATCGCCAAAGCCAGCAATCAGGCTGAGCTTCGTCGTGGCTTCGGCAGGGTTGACCCACGCATACAGCGACCAGGGCAAATCCGCTCGCAGCACAGAGTCGTCTTTCGCCAGCGGCTTTTCCAGTCCATCTCCGCCGTCAAGAAACCTGGCATTGAACGGGCCATAAAAGGGCGGATCGTTCGTGATTATGGTCTGGGCATGGCCGGAAACTGCCGACAGCAAGAATAGCGAGACAATGCAAAGTGGAATCAGCGATTGAAGCCGGGGCACAGTATTATTCATGAACGCTCCCTAAGATCATGTTGGTCGGCAGTCGGCATTGTAACGATTTTGGCGCCCTGCATCCTAGCCACGAAAGCGGTGAGCTGGGGAATCTATTCTTTTTCTTTCCGCGCAGATCGCACCGCTCCAGTTCAGGCAAAACATCATTCGCGCCAACCTTGCGATCACTTCTTGCACCTTAGCTGCTCGCTAGGCTTGGTCGGCGAGCGCTGGCTCGCACGGTATCACAGTCTCGCTGCAGGAGGAGTCAGGGTTATGTTGCACGGAAAGTGGCTTTTGGCGTCTGTCTTGTCGTTCACCTTAACCGGCGCTTCATTCGCGCTCGCCCCGCAAACCGACCAGAGCGCGAAACAGGATATGAAGGATGCGGGCCACTCCACCAAGAACGCCGCCAAAGATACCGGCAGCGCCACCAGGAAAACGGCGAAGAAGACCGGCCACGCGGTGAAGAAGGCGACAAATAAATCGGCCCAGAAAACCAAGCAGGGAGCACAGAAGGTCCAGAACAAAACGCAACCGAAATGATTTTTGGTTGCGAACTAGCGCACTTGAGAAAGACGGAGATTCAATGCGAACAATATTGCTGATTATCCTGGTTTTGCTGCTGGTAGGCGCTTTGCCCACCTGGCCTTACAGTTCCAGTTGGGGCTATTACCCCAGCGGCGGGTTGGGCCTGGTTTTGCTGATTGTTGTGATTCTGGCGCTCGCCGGCCGCTTGTAGCCGGACGAAAGCCGCACGAGAAAGTTTGAGGCGGCGGTGATAAGGCAACCTTCAAACACCGATACTGTGATCACCCGGCTGGCCCGTAAGGTGGGACACGTCGCCGGCAAGATCGCCGTGACGACGCACGGGCTGGCCGCTTCAGCCGCGGCGATTGTTCACAGCGAAGTCTCAGCGGCTCCGGCGGCGGGAGTTTCTCCGCAGCCACAAACGCACGGTTCAAGCACGCCGCGCTCAACTCGCAGGGTGTCGAAAAGGAAGCTTTCGAATTCCTCTTCCAACATCAAATCGACGAACAAGAAGACAAATGAGAAAAAGACTGTCAAGAAATCGAATGCCACAAAATCCCGCAAACGGCATTCGAGAGCGGCCCGGCAAATACTACCCTGACAATTCCCCACAGTTGCAGCGAACACCCGATATTCCAGTGTGCGGTTGCTGGTTAGGCTACGGGTGCAGCGGGTAGCGGCGGGTTACCGGTAGTCGACGATTTAGAAACAGGCTGCTCAAGAAGTATCAAAAGGAGCTTTCTATGCTTTGGACCATTTTCGTAATTCTGCTGGTTTTGTGGTTACTTGGCCTGGTCAGTTCTTACACGCTCGGCGGCTACATTCACATCCTGCTGGTGCTGGCAGTAATCGTACTGATTTTCAATCTGTTCAGCGGCCGGCGCAGCGCTCTTTGAACATACTCAAGCTTTTCGCAAAGAGATTCATCGGGGGGACGTTTATGCGGAAGATTCTGAAAATTGCGATCCAATCACTGATATTTATTTCTTTGCTCAGCGGGTTCACGGCGTTGGCCGGTGCGCAAGACAATTCACAACCCGCGGCCGACAACACAAAAATCAACGCGCAGGACAGGAATAATGCCCAACCTACAGCCGATCAACAACAGCGCGATCGCTCCGATCGGGATATAACTCGAGAAATCCGCGAATCGATTGTGAAAGACAAGGCACTATCGACTTATGCCCATAACGTCAAGATCATTTCGCAAAACGGAACAGTCACGCTGCGTGGGCCGGTGCGTTCGGAAGACGAAAAACGCGCAGTCGAAGCGCACGCCGCCGCGATTGTGGGTGAAAGCAAGGTTACAGACGACCTGGAAGTCGCGCCAAAGAAATAGCCATTTGACGCAAACGATTTATAGCCAACTCATAAAAAGAGGAGTTGCAAATGGAACACAAGCACACAGCAGTCTTCGGAATTTATCCCCGGCAGGCGAGCGTGGAGCGCGGAGTGGAAGCCTTGCAGGCAGCGGGATTCTCCAACACGGACATCTCGGTGCTGTTCCCGGCCAATGAAGGCACCAGAGATTTTGCGCACGAGAAAAACACAAAAGCGCCTGAGGGAGCCACAGCAGGCGCCGGCACCGGAGCAGTCGTGGGCGGCGCTTTGGGTTGGCTGGTTGGCATTGGCGCTTTGGCCATTCCGGGTCTGGGACCGTTCATCGCCGCTGGTCCGATCATGGCCGCGCTGGCGGGCGTTGGTGTGGGAGGCGCGATTGGCGGCCTCACTGGAGCGCTCATCGGCATGGGCATTCCCGAATACGAAGCGAAACGATACGAAGGTCGCGTTAAAGACGGCGGCATTTTGCTCTCTGTGCATTCCGACACCGCGGATGAAATCAAGAGGGCCAAAGCAATTTTAGAAGGCACTGGCGCGCAGGATATTTCGTCAACGGGTGAATCTGCCGGCGATAAGAGTGCGGTGAACAATTCTCGCGTAGCTTAGGATCGACGGAGGTGAATTCCGATGCCCGGCGATGTTGATCGCCGGGTATTTTCTTGCGCTCAACGTCGCATCGACAATTTCAATCTCCGCGCAGTGCGCGCAACATGGGCTTATGCCTTACAATCTGGCTGACCGGTGGACTCCCTTCAATGATTGCCGAAGCGCTGCATCGCATCGCGAATCTCGAAGAGCATCTCAACCGCGTTGAATCTCGCGAAGTCATGGCAGAAGTACTTTCCGGCAATTGCAGCGACGCGCAAATTGCTGCCTTGCTGGTAGGCCTGCACATGAAGGGCGAGACGGTCGAAGAAATCGTTGGCTTTGCCGAGGCAATCCGCGCCGCCGCGGCTCCGCTTCGTTCTTCAGACTCAATCCAGATCACGCAAGCAAATTCAGAACCACAGACGATCGGCGTCAGTGGAACGGGCCGCGACGCATTGTTTGATACACCTGTCGAATCGTCGCCGCCGAATACTTTTCTCGTAGACACGAGCGGAACCGGCGGAGATGCCAGCGGAACTTTCAACATTTCCACCGCAACCGCCTTCGTTGCGGCTGGCGCGGGCGTTCGCGTGGCCAAACACGGCAACCGCAGCATCAGTTCCAAATGCGGTTCAGCGGATGTGGTCGAAGCGTTGGGCATCAACATCCAGTTTTCTCCCGAACGCGCAGCGCAGTGCCTGCGCGAAATCGGCATCTGTTTTCTCTACGCTCCAAACCTGCATCCGGCCATGAAGCAGGTGCAAAAAGTTCGCCGCGAACTGCGCCTGCGAACCATGTTCAACCTGCTGGGCCCGCTCACGAACCCGGCTCATGCCTCCGGCCAGGTCGTCGGCGTCTATGCACTCGATCTGGTCGAGAAACTTGCCGAGGCGCTGAGCATGTTGGGACTGCGTCGCGCGCTCGTGGTGCATGGACTGGATGGCCTGGATGAAATCAGCATCAGCGGTCCCACGCGCATCGCGGAGGCGCGGGAAGGGATCGTACGCACTTATGAAGTAACGCCGGAGGAGTTTGGAATTTCCCGCGCGGCACTCACTGATATCGCTGGCGGAGATGCGACTGAGAATGCGGCCATCATTCGTGACATTCTCGGTGGCAGGAAGTCTCCGCATCGCGATGTTGTTTTGCTGAATTCAGCCGCCGCGCTGGTGGCAGCCGGCCGGGCTGATCACATCGCCGGAGCGTTGCCGATTGCCGTGCACTCCATCGATTCCGGCGCCGCGGCCGCGAAACTCGAAGCGCTCGCGAACTTCACTTCCCAGGATCAGTAGTCTCGACTTTGCTGGATTCGATTTTGTAGGAATTGTTGGTCATATCGCTTTCCGGCACGCTGCCATCGTTGACTACAACTTCCTGCGGGGCGCCCGTCACCTCCACACGAGTGACCGCCTTGCTTTTGCCCCGCACGTCGAGCCGCTTGGTCACGGTCCCACCTCTATAATTCACGGTGACCGGAACCTCTGCGCCCGCGGCCCCAAGATTTTCCACGGTGATGGTGAGAATGTATAAATCAGTCATCGTCTTCCGCGAAAAAGCGGATTCCACTTTGAAGTCCGGCAGCCCGCGATCGCGATAAACCCAATCGTCAAAGAACCATTCCAGGTCGCGTTGCGTCTGCGCGTCGATCAGCTTCGGCATGTAGGAAGGTTCTTTATCCTGCTCAGGTTTGTAAGCTGCCAAGACTTTCTTGAGCGCGGAATCTCCGATCATATCTCTCAGCATCCACCACACATACATCGCTTTGCTGCGGTAGAGCGCCTCGTTCGCCGTGTTGACCAGTGAACGGTTCACTTCGTCGTCCGATCTAGGCACGGTCGTCGATGGTTCAGATTCGCTGATTGCGGAGCGATGCAAACTCATATAACCCAGAGCCGCCTCGCGTCCTTTTTGTTGTTCGAGACAGAAAGCCTGGACGAAGTGAGCCAGACCTTCTTCGATCCACGGACGCGGAGATGAAAAAGCCGCGTGGGTAAGCTGATGGGCAGCCTGCAAAGCCGCGAGCTGCGCATTCTGCGATACCAAAGGCGTCAGCAGAAGTGAACCGCTTTCAAACGGCGCAGCATTTGGATCGGCCAAATCGGCAGTAGTGGCTTTTGCGCGCGGAGATCCAAACCAATCGGTGACCAAAGCGGCGGTCTTCTGTGCCGCATCCGCATAAGTGGCGGCCGCAACCGCGTGATCCGGCAAATAGTAGACGCTGATTGCGGGCCGCTCGACGACCTCATAGTCAGCCATGCTGAATGCCGGCACAGAAAGGCCAAGCGGCTGGTACGAGCAATCGATCGAAGAAACCTTGGAGCTTCCTTTTCGCGTGGCTGCACGTGGCGCGTTTCCGCCGCATAGCGTTACGGACGAAGTTGCATCGCCAGAGACCGGCGGAGATTCGAAGTGCAGCTCCATCCGTGCCGGGGTTTCTCGCGACTTCCATCTTGCCAAGACTTCGAAGAGAGTATCGCCATCCGAGAGATTCGCCACGTCTGTCGCGATCGGATACCACGCCACATGTCCCACTCCACGCACGGCGGTAAATTTCTCGCTGATCTGGTCCCAATCGGTACTGTTTGCAGAAGTCTCGGGAGTGCCGATGCGCGTGAGCCTGGTTGCATCGAGCGCTACCACTCCCTCATAGGCGATGTCGAGCGTTACGGTTCCCTGCGGCGCCACAGCCTGCGGCAGGGTCACGATAGCTTCCGACAAAGCCCCAGTGTGGTCGATGTCAGAGGCGTAAGGTTGCGTGACATATTGCAGAAGCTTGTCTCCGGCGCGGATCGATCGCCAGTCGAGCGAAGAAGAAATTTGTAGCACAGCGATTTTCTGCGGAGCCTGAGAATCGTTGCGCAGCGTGATCTGACCGCGAACCGCCAGTCTCTGTTGGTCAGGCTCTACGCGAATATTCAGATTGTAGTTGGTAAAAGAGAAGGCTTCGCGGTCGATGGCAAAAGCATCTAACGCCGAGGCGCAGAGAACCCAAAGCAGACAGAGACAGCAACTACGAAACTTCATTTCCCACCCGGGCCCTCGCCTGCTCTCCGCTGCCGCACAATTTCGTAGAGCACCACCGCCGCCGCCACTGAAACATTCAACGACGGCACCTTGCCCAGCATCGGAATCGAGACCAGAAAATCGCACTTTCTTTTCACCAGATCGTGCAATCCCTTGCCTTCAGATCCCAGCACCAGCGCGCAATCCATCTTGTAGTCGAGCTCGTCGTAAGTCTTCTTGCTGCGTTCATCCAAGCCCACCGTCCACACGTTGCGCTCTTTCAACTCTTCCACCGTGCGCGAAATATTTGTGACCTTGGCGATGGGCAGATGTTCGCTCGCTCCGGCCGAGGCTTTCGTCACCGTTCCAGTCACGCTGGCTGCGCGCCGTTCCGGAATCACGACTCCATCGGCACCAGCCGCGTCGGCCGTGCGCAATATCGCTCCCAGATTGTGCGGATCTTCCACGCCATCGAGCACCACTACCAGCGAATATTGCCCGCGCTTGCCGCCGACCACATCATCCAAATCGCTATATTGCTTGGCGGAAGTAACGGCCACCACGCCCTGGTGCGCCGCAGTTCCGGCCATGCGGTCAAGTTCCACCCGCGACAAATATTTCACCGGCACGCCCGCCTTCCGGCAATCTTCGATCAGCCGCTGCAGGCGAATGTCATGGCGCTCCTTGGCCATGGCCACCCACTCAAACGAGCGCTTCTGTGCCTTCAGCGCTTCCGTTACCGCATTGATGCCATAGATGTAATGCATGAAGACTCAGTGTATAGGAGAATTGCGAAAGGCTTAACTGCGGTGACGGCATGGAGGCTCTCGTGGGACAGCCGCCCTCGGCTGTCCGCAGCCTATAAAGCTTCGAAAACAATCCAGGCGACACTCGCACGGCCGTGTCCCCAGTCTCCGTGTCCACCCAGGACACTTGTTGCCAGGTGGGATGAAATCGCACCCCATAATCTCATTGCGAAGGCTCCTTCCTTTCCGAAAAGCCTTAGTTCTCTGAGCCTTCGTTCTTATCAATCAGTCCTTGTCGCGTTCTATGCAACAGGGTGGGGCGTTTTGACTTCGCATACATCGATCGCTAAATCCCTCTCCAACGATCCAGGTCACCGGACCCTTGCGCCCACCCCCGCAAACACGTCACACTCAGCCATGCGCTCATACCCGCCCCGTAGTGCATTCACCGACCGCGCCCCTGATCACTACCTCATCGCCCACAGCGACGGCGGAGCTCGCGGCAATCCCGGCCCCGCCGGCTTCGGCGTCATCATTCAAGACCAGGCCGGACAGAGAGTCGCCGAGCTGAGCCAATATCTCGGCCACCAGACCAACAACTTCGCCGAATATCAAGGCCTGATCGCCGCTCTCGAATACGCCGTTGAGCACGGCTCCAAAGCCCTCAAACTCATCAGCGATTCCGAACTTCTGGTGCGCCAGATCAAAGGCATCTACAAAGTCAAAAACCCCACACTGCGAGACCTCCATAGCCGCGCCAAAGAATTAATCGCGCAACTCGACTGGTTCTCCATCGGCCACGCTTTGCGCGAACACAATCAGGACGCCGATCGTTTGGCCAACGCAGCGATGGATAAAGGGATGGGTCGTGTGCCGATCTCAACTCACCTGACGGCGGCTTCCTCGGCAGCCGGAAAGCCGCCAGCCGCACAGATCCAGCAAGAATACGAAGGCATCGTTCGCAACGGCGTAATCGAGTTACTGAACGCCCAGCTCCCCGAAAACACTCGCGTCCAGATCCGAGTCAAAAGAGGAAAGTAAGACCGGGTGGCAATCACGCCACCCTGAACCCGACATCGATCGGCGTTGCGTCTTTAGTTCTTCTTTCAGCGACCGGTCATTTTCTCAAGATGTTCGGGATATCGCGCTCCTTCCACCTTGATCTTCGCAGCCGCGCTTTCGATCTCACGCAGATCGCCGGAACTCAGCTCGACTGCAAGCGCTCCGATGTTTTCTTCCAGACGGTTTAGCCTGGTCGTGCCGGGAATCGGAACGATCCACGGCTTTTGCGCGAGCAGCCATGCGAGTGCGATCTGAGCAGGAGTTGCGTTCTTACTCTTCGCAATGCTGCCCAGCAGATCGACCATTGCATAATTAGTTTTCAGAGCTTCCGGCGCAAAGCGAGGCAGTAAGCTGCGAAAATCGGAGCTGTCAAATTTCGCATTTTCGCTAATCTTCCCCGTCAGGAAACCCTTCCCCAACGGGCTATAGGGCACAAAACCAATCCCGAGTTCCTCAAGTGTGGGTATCACTTCAGCTTCCGGCTTGCGCCACCACAGCGAATACTCGCTCTGGACCGCAGTCACCGGCTGCACCGCGTGCGCGCGGCGAATCGTCTTGGCGGCTGCTTCAGAAAGTCCAAAGTGCTTGACCTTGCCTTGCTGAATGAGCTCCTTCACCGCCCCGGCCACATCTTCGATGGGCACGTTCGGGTCCACTCGATGCTGGTAGAGCAATTCGATAGAATCGACTTTCAACCGTTTGAGCGATCCCTCGACTGCCTGCTTGATGTGCTCGGGCTGACTGTTCACACCGAACGCTCCGGGGCGGTGATCGGCGCCACTCACATCGAAGCCGAACTTGGTGGCGATCACGACTTTGCCGCGGAAAGGCGCAAGCGCCTCGCCCACCAGTTCTTCGTTAGTGAATGGACCATAGACTTCGGCGGTGTCAAAAAATGTGATGCCCCGGTCGACTGCGGCATGAAGGAGAGCGGTCATCTCTTTCTTATCTTTGGCAGGGCCGTAAGAAAAACTCATTCCCATGCAGCCCAGGCCGAGCGCTGAAACTTCCAGGTTGCTGCTTCCAAGTTTGCGGGTTTGTATCGTAGTTTGCGTTTGCATTGTTTCTCCTTATGAAATTGGTTTTATGTCGAAGCACGATTACTGCATGCGAGCGGCCACGGCAACGTCAAGCTTCGAATAATATTTCTTCACATCGCCGGCCCCGTACTTTGCCCTGAATCTCTCGACCACGGACGAAACTTGTTTTGCGTCAGTAACGGGGTCAGCCTTAAATTCAGATTCCCTCCCGCCTGCCTCAATCCGAATCGACCGGTTTGCAAGCACGTTCTTATACCACTGCGTATTCGATCCCTTCACCGGCAGCAGGTAAATCGTGTCGTCGTCCAGCACGAACCAAACCGGATTTGAAATGACACGTCCCGATTTTCTGCCAGTCACGCTGAGCTTAATCTCGCGGCGGCGGGCAAGGTGGTCCTTTAAAGTGTCCTTCTGCGCTGGCATGTGTGCTCCTTTCTTAATAATGCTCCCAGCTCACTCTCCAGTGTTCGTCCGCGCCAGTCGACTTAACAATCAGCTGTTTGCCTGAGAACACGCGTTGGCAGATATTTGCCGTTGAAGGTCTACACCGGCGCTTCTCATAGCCGGCTTGCGCATCTCGCACCTGCGCAGCATTGGACCACGCCAGGCAAAAACAATCTTTTCATTTTCGTTTCTTCGTCAGCCGCTGGTCTCCGCTTTCTGACATCAAACTTACAGATGGGCGCAGTTCGAGAGGTATCCCGATCCTTCCGATTTATTGCCTATTCCTCTCGCTATGCGAAAAATGAATGGCGCGTCGTACCCCAGGGCGGTTATCGTAAAGCAAGTGAAAAGGAAACCACCGAAGTGAGAAAGACCAGCAAAGACGCCCCTCCCCAATCGGATCGAACCCGCGAATTGCGTGCCGAACTGGCCCGTGAGATTGCCTTGTTCATCGGCTCCTCAGAGAAACTGATAACCGACATTCCCGGCCTATTACTGAGCCGGCGAACCGCGCCCACGGCTCCTAGCTCAGCAACGTACGAGCCCAGTCTGGCCGTCGTCGCGCAGGGGCGAAAGCGGGCAACTCTCGGCGGCACTACTTTCATTTTTGACGAGTCGCGATACCTGCTGACGTCGCTCGATTTGCCGGTCATCTGCAACGTGTTCGAGGCGAGTGAGCAAGTGCCCTATCTTTGTTTCGTGCTCAAGGTGGAAATCCCCGTGGTGCGAGAGCTCTTGAGCCGGGCGGAGATTCACACGGCTCAGGCGCCGCCTCAGAATCCTGCCATGGTCACCGGCGAGACCACCGCAGAGTTGCTCGATGCCTGTTGCCGGCTCGTCCGACTGCTGCACACACCGCAGGACATTCCTTTTCTGAGTGGCCTGATCCAGCGCGAGATCATTTACAGAATCCTGCGCGGGCCGGAGGGAGCGCGCCTGCGAGCGATTGCAACCCTGGGAGATCAAAGCCACAGGACGGCCAAGGCAATCGCCTGGGTCAGGGCAAACTATTCCAAACCTTTAATCGTAGAAGATCTGGCAAAGATGGCGGCCATGGGCGTCTCCACGCTGCACCATCATTTCCGCGCGCTGACCGCAATGAGTCCGCTTCAGTATCAAAAGCAGCTTCGCTTGCAGGCGGCGCGGGAACGCATGCTCATCAACGGTCTGGATGCCGCCAGCGCGGCCTTTGAAGTCGGATACGAAAGCGCCAGCCAATTCAACCGCGAATACAGCCGCTTCTTCGGCCAACCGCCCATGCGTGATATTCGAACTCTCCGCTCCCCTGGCGCTCTGGCGCTGGAGTCGGCGGGTAACCGGCAAAGTGCCATGTGATCTTATAGCAAAGTCGCGGTTCTGCTACAAAGTTGTCGACCATCCAAGACTGAGGCAAACGAATAGCTATTCACTCCGCTACCGAAGTATGGTCATGCACAATCTTCCATCCCTGGGGAAACCTGCGGAACACCAGCGTAAACAGCCCATGCGGCGTCTTGCCACCCGGCATCGTCAATCGCCATGCCCCGCGCACAAACGCCGCATTCGCGCCCAGCATCTCGATGCGCAAACCCGAGAACTCCAGTTTGCCCATCTCATGGCCGGGACTGGCATAAACCGAGCGATAGCGGTCCAGTGTGGCCTGCCATCCCTCGTGCTCGGTCGCGCCGGAAAAGAAAGTCAGGCGCGGAGAATTCCAGTATCCCGCCATGAAGCCCTCAAGATCATGACGGTTCCAGGCACCCTGCTGCGTGCGCAGCACGTGCTCGATTTCAGTCGAACCGCTGGACTCCGCAGCTCGAGCTTGCGCGCGACAAACAGCAGGCGGGAGTGCCATGATGATCAGGAAATACAGAGCAAGAAAGATGGAAGAAACAGTTCGGCTGCGCAAGGGCCCTCCAGAAAGAGCGCCCAGTTTCGCACAACCGCGGCCAATCGTCTAAGCGGAATCAGAAGCAAATCGCGTCAGTGCAAATTATCCGCAACCTTTTTTCGTGGCAACCGCCGCGACTGCCTTACCCGCCGCGGCCTTGCCTGCCACTTCCCAGGGCCGCTTGGGGCGATCGACCGCCGGTTTGTCGCGATCCACGATGCGGTCGTACTGATAGGCCTCGCTGACCGTGCCCAGAGATTCGTTGTACAGGCTGGGGAGCCCGAGCGCCGCTTTCAGTTCTTCAGAAAAACATTGCAGCGCCTTAAGGTGATCGGCTGTGGCTGGAACTTCATTCTTCGAAGTCTTCAGAAATTGCTGGTACCCGCGGTTCACCAGCTTCGAAATCTCGCTTCCGATCAGATATCCGGGATAGGCGAAAATCTTGACCCCGTCGTCATCGGTTTTTTGAATCGCCGCCGATACGTTGTATTTGCGCAGGAACACTCGTCCGTTCATTCCCGGCGCATCCGTCACGTCAAAACCGTGCTCGCGCAAATACGCCAGCGCTTCTTCGTACGTCTTGGCCTCTACAGTTTTCGCCATTTCAACCTTTCGTCACCTTTTTTGATGCCTGAGCCACTGCTAATGTAGCGATTAATTGCTGTACTGCATCCGCCGGATGTTTTTATCATCTAAAGCGGGGTTGCCGAAGGGAACATCGTCTAAGGCAAGATACTACATACCGCGTTTTCTGTTCCGTAGCACATTACGTAAGTCACGGTCGGTTGTTATCGCGGTGGATTCGTTATGAAGCAACAGCGAGTTTGGGGCTTGGAAGTATTGCCGGCGTCTCCGCAGAATGGAGGCCAGCACAGCGGACTGGGCCTCGGCCTGACCCTGCGCGATCGCATCGGCAACACGCCATTGTTGCGGCTCGACTGCCTTACTGCGGATTTGCCCGGCGTGACCCTTCTGGGCAAGGCCGAATGGCACAATCCCGGCGGTTCGGTAAAAGACCGCGCCGCCGCCAACATTGTTGCCGATGGCCGCCGGCGCGGGCTCTTTGCTGACGGCAAAATTCTGCTCGATGCCACCAGCGGCAACACTGGAATCGCCTTCGCTATGCTGGGAGCGGCTGAGGGATTTTCTGTCACGCTCTGCATGCCGGAGAATGTGTCTCTGGAGCGGAAGCGGATTCTGCATAGCTACGGCGCGAACATCGTCTACACCGACCCCGGCGATGGCTCGGACGGTGCAATTCGGAAGGCGCGCGAACTCTATGCCAGCCAGCCAGGCAAATACTTCTACGCCGATCAGTATTCCAATCCCGCGAACTGGCAGGCTCACTATCACGGAACCGCCAACGAAACCTGGCAGCAAAGTCTGGGACGTGTCACGCACTTCGTTTCCATGATGGGCACCAGTGGAACGTTCGTCGGCACCACTCGCCGGCTGAAAGAGTTGAATCCTCGAGTGCGCTGCATCTCTTTGCAACCAGACTCGGCATTCCACGGTATCGAAGGCGCCAAGCATATGCCTAGCGCCCTCGTCCCCGCGATTTATGATGCGACGCTCGCCGATGAGAATCTGGAAATCGGCACGGAAGAGGCCTATGCGATGGCCCGCCGCATGGCGCGGGAATGTGGACTACTAGTAGGAATCTCAGCCGCCGCCGCAGTTGCCGGCAGTCTGAAGATCGCCGGGAAGCTCTCGCTGAAAAAAGGCCAGCAGGCAGTGATCGTGACGATCTTGTGCGACTCCGGCGACAAATATCTGAGCGAAAGATTCTGGACGGAAGAATGAAGGTCGTTTTCACCACAGAGTCACAGAGACACAGAGAAAGCCTTTAGAGAAAGAATGCCGATATCGGGTACCGAGCGCCAGTCTGTGCCAATAGCTTTTCTAGTTTTCTCTGTGTCTCTGTGTCTCTGTGGTGAAATGTTTTCATGTTGAAAGTTAGCCGCAAAGACTACGAAAACCTCCGCCGCCACGGCGAAGAGACATATCCCAACGAATGCTGCGGGGTCTTGCTCGGCCGTACCGAAGATGACGGCACACGCGTCGTGACCTCGACCGCACGCTGTGGCAACACGCGCACCGACTCCGCCCACAACCGCTATAACATCGATCCCCGCGAACTGATTCGCATTCAGCGCGAGGGCCGTGAGCGCGGCGAAGATATCGTCGGCTTCTACCATTCTCATCCGGATCATCCCGCCCAATGGTCTGCCACCGACTTGGCCGAAGCTCATTGGTTGCAGTCATCTTACGTAATCACCAGCGTGGAAAAAGGCACCGCTGCGATCACGAACTCTTTCGAACTGTCCGGCTCCGACGAAAGCGACAAACAATTAGTGAACGAGACGATCGAAGTCGTCTGAGCAATGCCTCGGAAGAATCCTTGTCCGGCGCGGGGTTTCGCCGTTTTTCACAAAGGCGAAACAATTCGCGTCGTTGCCGGCAAACACATGCAACGGGCTTTTTCGTTGCGAAAAGACATAACGGCAGGGAAGGCCTTGCGAAAATCGAATTCAGCCTTGCGCCAAATCCGGTCACAGGGCTGTGAACGGGCTGCACTCGATTGAAAATACATCCACTTACAAACATCGATTTTCCATTGACGGAAAATTTAAAAAGCGTAGAACTAAATCGTTCTTTGACAGCTTCTCGGTTTTTCCGGTTGGTGCCAAGTCCGGGGCTCAAGCGAAGTCAGTTTCCTGTTGCGCAAACGGGAAGCAAGGCAAGCGAGGGTCTATAGCAAAGCGCTGGTCGAGGAGAACAGGAAGAAACGTTGAAGGCAGGATAGAGTTCCGAGGCGTAGGGTAGGTTTATCCGGTTGGCGGTGAGCCCGGAGCCCGAGCGAAGATCGCGCGCGACAGCCCGCAAGGGACAGAGCGAGAGCAGGTCGAGCAAGGGTCTAACGCGAGCTACTGGCCGAGACGAATGGACCCCACACCACCTCGGAACTCTTAATTTTTTCCCGCTCTTATTCCCGCTTGCTCAGGCTTTCTTCCGAGAAACGATCACCCACACCGTTCCCCGGCCATCACAATAGCGGCAGCGCTCCTGGCCCATGGACTTGCCTGTTCCGCGGCACTCCAGACAGTTAGCGACAAGATGGAATTCCTGCAGGGAAGGATCGGGCAGCTTGGCCGGATCTTTGAACAGTTCAGCGTGGTGGGTTTCGCGCAGCCAATAGACTAGTCTGCCTTCGAGATTTTCGCGATCTTTGACGTTGAGTTGCGCGCTGCGCTGCGGCCACCATTCGGGAATGGACGCGTAGCAAATCAACTCACCGCCATCGAAAAGCGCACCCGGATCCGCGCGACGGAAATATTTCTTGCACCAGTTGCAGGGGCTGACGCCCAGCAGAGCGAAGGCTTCTTTCAGGCGGTCAAGATCAGCCTCGAAGCGGTCGAGATCGGATTCCAGCCGCAGCAACATTCCTTCCGAGAACGGTACCGATTTTTCAGCCATACGTGTTCCTGAACAACAGCTATCGCTGTTCAGGATACACAATCCAGAGCTTGACGGACGTTCTCAAACTCTCGTCGCGGCACATCGCGGCTTAGTCCACATGCTCGCCCACCTCGAACTCTTCGCCTTCAGCGCGAGGCAGCACATCGCGTTCGCCGGCAACCCAAACATAAAGAGTCGGCAGCAGGAACACGCTGATGATAAGGGCTGCAATCAGGCCGCCGACAATGACGATGGCGAATGGCCGCTGAGAATCGGAGCCAATGGCGTGCGACAGGGCCGCAGGCAGAAGACCCAAAGTGGCGACCAGCATCGTCATCATGATCGGACGCAGTCTGAGGACGGCTCCTTCGACCGCGGCGTCTTCGATGGTAAAGCGCCGCGCTCGCAGCTGGTTGATGTATTCCAGCATGATGACGCCGGTTTGCACCGATACTCCAAACAGCGCCAGGAATCCAACCCCCGAGGAAACGCTGAAATTGGTTCCCGTAATTAATAGAGCAAGCAAACCGCCGATGGGTGCGATAGCAATGTTCACCAGAATCAGCATCGCCCACTTCAGCGACTTGAACATCATATAAAGAATGATGAAGATGATGAGGATCGTGATGGGGAGCACGATCAGCAGGCGCGCATTGGCTCGCTTCTGGCTGGCATATTCACCCTCCCAATCGATGCTGTAGCCAATGGGCAATTTGACTTGGTCGTTTACTTTCTTGATGGCCTCTTCGACGGTGCTGACCAGGTCGCGCCCGCGCACACTGTACTTGATGGCGACGTAACGGCGGTTGCCCTCGCGATAAATCTCCGATGCCCCGTCCGTGACCTTAATCTTGCACAACTGCGCCAGCGAGACGCGCTCTCCCGTGGGAGATAACAATCGAATATTCTCGATGGCTTCCTGCGTGTCGCGGTACTTGGGGAGATAGCGCATGGTTAGGTCGTATCGCGCTTCGCCCTTGAGAACTTGGGTGAGGGCGTTGCCTCCGACTGCAGTCTGAATCGCATCCTGCACGTCGGCAACATTGATCTGATAACGAGCGGCGGCCGCGCGGTTTACGGTTACGTTCAGGTTGGGCTGGCCCAGCACGCGAAACACCCCCAGGTCTTCAATGCCTCGGATTCCGCGCATGATATTGGCAATCTCATCGCTCTTTTGTTCGAGAACCTTTAGATCGTCGCCATAAACCTTGGTGGCGAGTGCGCCTTTCACTCCGCTCACGGCCTCTTCCATGTTGTCTTCAATGGGCTGAGAAAAACCCCAGTCCACGCCGGGGATCTTGTCCAACTCCCGCTGCATGGCGGCGATCAATTCATCTTTGTTTTCGTGGAAGACAGGCCGCCATTGTTCTTTCGGTTTTAGATCGACGAAGTATTCGGTGTTGAAAAAACTGGTAGTGTCAGTGCCGTCGTCCGGCCGTCCAGTTTGGCTGGTGCACTGCGGCACTTCGGGGAAAGAACAAAGTATGATTCGCGCCTGGTTCGATACCCGAATGCCCTCGTCAGGACCGGTGCTGGGCGCGAGCGTGCCGCGCACCCAAAGCGCGCCCTCATCCAGGTGAGGCAGAAACTCCGAACCGATGGCCCCACCGAAGGCCAGATAAATTGCCACCGCCACGAAAGCCAGGGCGGTACCCACGGTGACTGCGCGATGCCGAATGGCCCACCGCACCGCAACGCGATAGCGCGCGATCAGAAACTGCATCACCGGGTTATGCCATTCCTTGGCCCCTTTGCTGAAGGCAAAACTGGCCAGCACGGGCGCAATCAAGATCGAGAACAGCAAGGCCCCGAGCAGCGCAAAAGCCACCGTCCACGCCATCGGATGAAAAAGCCGGCCTTCAACTCGTTGCAGAGTAAAGATCGGCAGGTAGGCGGTGATGATGATGGCGATCGCGTAGAACACCGGACGCTGGACTTCATGCGAGGCTTCGCTGATGCGTTCGCTGGGAGTTCGCGAGTCACCGCCATTCCGGCCTAAGTGGCGCACAATGTTTTCGATCATCACTACGGCGCCATCCACTACCATGCCAAAATCCAGCGCGCCCAAAGACAACAAGTTGGCGGGAATATGCCGCAGGTCCAGGCAAATCGAAGCGAATAAGAGCGAGAACGGTATCGTCGCGGCGACGATAATCGCACCGCGGACGTTGCCGAGAAATAAAAACAGAATGATCGATACCAGAATCATTCCCTCGGTGAGGTTGTGCAGCACGGTGTGGCTGGTGAAGTGGACCAGATCACTGCGGTCGATGAAGGGAACGATCTTTACGCCGGGAGGCAGAATGTGATCGTTCAGTTCTTCCACTTTCGCGTGGATGCCTTGCAGGGCCGTATCGGCTGGTGCGCCTTTCCGCAAGAGCACAATCCCGGACACCACATCGTCGTTGTCTACGATCTTTCCGTCTTCGCGGTGAAAGGCGCGGGCAAATTGTCCCAGGCGAATCTTCGGGCCCTGCGAAACTACGGCAATATCTTTCACTCGCAGTGGCGTACCATTCTTGGTGAGAATGACGGTCTCGGCAATGTCCTGGGAGCGGTCGACCAACCCTACCTCACTGACGTTGATCTGTTGCAGGCCTTCCTGAATGAAACTTCCACCGGCGTTGGTGTTGTTATTAGTAAGTTGCTGCTCGACTTGCGCCAGGCTGAGTCCGTAGGCGACAAGCTTGTTGGGGTCGACGCGAACCTGGTACTCGCGGGTTGGGCCACCAAAGCTGGAAACGTCTACAACGTCGGGCACGGCTTTGAAATTCTTTTCCACCACCCAGTCTTCCAGCGACTTCAACTCCATCGCGTCATAGGCCGGGTTGGTGCTGCGCAAGGTGAAGAAGTAAATCTGCCCGACCGGGCTCCAATCCGTGCCCATTTGCGGCACTACGCCAGGCGGTAACGTGACCTGGCCCAGCCGCTCCAGAACCCGCTCGCGGTTCCATTCGTTTTCCGATTCGTCGTCGAAGATCAGCTTCAGATCGGAGAGACCAAATAGCGAAAACGAACGCAGATGAACGACATGGGGAATGCCGTTCATCACGATTTCCAGAGGAATCGTAACCTGCTGCTCGATCTGCTCGGCCGATATGCCGGGCCATTGAGTAATGATTTCGACGTAGTTGTCGGCAACGTCGGGATAGGCCTCGATGGGCAACCGCTTGAACGAAACAAGTCCTCCGGCGAAAAGAATGATCGCCAGCGCCACTACCAGGAGCCGGTTGTTCAACGCAAAATCGACGACGCGGCGAATCAAATCATCGCTCCAATATTTATTGCTTTACCGTTCACTGCTCCACCGTGTTTTGCAGCGCCAGAGCGTTCGAGACCACTTGATCTCCGGGCTTGAGACCGGAGACCACTGCCTGCATATTCCCGGGGAGCATGTTGCCCGAGACTACTTCCTGCCGCTTGAAGTGCCCCGCACCCAGCGGCGCATAAACCCAGTCGCGATCGTGCAAATGGAGAATGGCGTCGGCCGGAACCGAAGCGTACGTTTCCGCCTGCTTGCCATAGAACGTGGCGGTTACGAACATGCCGATGCGCATCGAACCGGGATTGGGAACTTCGAGCCGCACCTTCGCTGTGCGCAGGTTGGGATCGAGCACCGGAAGAATGTTGTCGATCCGCCCTTTGAAAGCCTTGTCGGGATAAGCGCTTAGATGAATATCTGCAAATTCTCCCACGCGCACGGCGTCGAGGTCGTTCTCATACACGTCGCATATGATCCAGACGGAGGAAAGATCGGAGATGGTGAAGGGATTGGTGCCGGAAAGCGCGGTCACACCCGCGGCATTGGTCACCTGCTGATCGGTAATTACGCCGGAAATTGGCGCGACGATATCCACTATCGCTGACGGATGGTCTTTGTTCACCCCCAGAACGCGCAGCTGCTCGGTCGCGGCCCGCAAATCCTCGGCCGCGTCCTGCTCGGCAGTTTGCGCGATTTCCAAAGCGCTCTTGGCAACGGCTCCCTTGTTATAAAGAATCTGCGCGCGATCCAACTGCACCTTCGCCAGCCGCTCATCATTTACTGCCTTCAAATATGTTTGGTAGGCGCCGGCAACGTCATTGCTTTGCACGCGCATCAGCAGTTGTCCCTTCCTCACCGTGTCGCCAAGCCTGGCCTTGACTTCCACCGCTCGTCCGGAAGCAAGCGAAATGACGGGGACCGCCCGCGAAATATCGGGCTGCACCACTCCGGTGACATTCAGGGCGGGCGCGGCTTTGTACGCGACTGCCGTCGCCAGAGGAAACAACTCCGGATGGTCTACCTTGAAATTGTTGGAGTTCATGTCGGGCACAACCGTCGCCGGTGGCGGGGCTTCCGCCTTCGGGTCGGCTTTGCCTTCATTGCAGCCGGCCAGCACGGCCGCCAGGAAGGCACAATTCGCCACCATCAAAAACTGAAAAAGCCATTTGATTTTCACTGGATCACCTCGCGCCCAACAGCCAGATTCAACTGCGCCGCGGCGGTCAAATACGAACCCACCAGATTCACGTAATTCAGTTCGGTGCTCCGGTACTCGCTTTGCGCATTCAGAAAATCGATCAGCGCCGCTCCACCGTGCTGGTAGGAAAACAGAATCGTGTCCCGGACGCGCACCGCCTGCTTCAGATACTTCGCTTTGTAAGGCCGCAGCAGAGCCAGATTGCTGGCAATCGTCGCATAGGCGGAATCGACATCGCTAAAAACCTGCGCCTGAGCCGCATCGCGCAATCGCTCGTTGCGCGTGATGTCGATTTGCGTGCGCAGTTTTTCGCCCTGATTGCGATCAAAAATGCGTAAAGGAAAATTCACGCCCACGCCAAAATAAAGATCGATGGGAGGATTGCGCCCCGCATCGAAACTCAGAGTCGGATCCGTCGATCCATTGGCGATGGCAAGCTTGTGATCGGTAACCGCTTTGTCCACCGATTGGACCGCCGCCTGCAAATCCGGCCGCGTGTCCAAAGCCATTTGGCGGTAATCGTCGAGCGGTTGCAGCTGATCGTTGAAATCGAAGACTCCGACCGCATCCATCCGATCCACCGGCGTGCGGTCGTTAAGCAGCGTGAGCAGGCTGATTTTTGCCGTGCGCAGATTCACTTCCGCGGTTTGCAAATCCGATTCGTATTGCACTCGCTGCAACTCCAGCCGGTCCAGATCGATCTGCGCAATGTCTCCAGCTTGATAACGGTCGGAGCTGATTTTGAGCAGATGGTCGTAGTACTCGAGATTGTCTTTCGCCAGTTGCAAGACGGCCTTGGCTTGCAGAATCTGCACAAAGGCGCTGCGCAGGTTGAAAAGCAGATTTCGCTCCAGGTCGTTTTGTTGCGACACGCCGATGGCCGTCCCTTTCCTGGCGCTCTCCGTCCGCAGTTCGCGTTTGTGCGCGCGCTCGTGCAGATAGCTGACAGTTGCGGAAGGCAACAGATAGGCGAATGGTCCGTGATCGGGCCCCAGGTTGAAAGGATCGATTTGATCCGACAACAAACCCAAACTTGGATTGGGCCGCAGGTGCGCTGTAATTTCGTCGGCCTTCAGTTCGTCGATGTTCAGCTTTCCCGCCAGCAGAGTGGGATTGTTCTGCTCGAAGCGGTCTTTCACGTTGTCCCAAGTCCAGGCTTGAGGGGGTAGCGCTGGCGGCGCAGGCGCAACCGGCTCTTGGGCAACCGCCAAAGCGGCTACGCTCAACAATGCCAGCCGGAATAGATTCCGCCGCAACACTTTCCGCATTCACAAGCTCCGTCAATTACCCGCGAAACTGACCGGGTACCGCTCCGCCAAGACTCAGCGGCAGATGGAAAGACGCCCAGTGAGTATCTGGCTCTACGCGTAAGTTTTTCGTAAATATGAATTGGTGTGGCCGTCGAATTTTCGATCCTGCGCATATCCAGATCGAAGGAGTCGACAGCCGAAGAATGAAGCTGAGAGCTACTGGAGAAGCACCGGGGGCGCGCGGCCGGGGGGCACGCTAAAAGAAGGAACTGCAACAAGTAACTCGGGCGTGTGAAATTCGAGCCGCGCTTCAATCAGCGGACTAATCGAGGCAAACGCCGCTACTGTGGCGGGGGGATGCTGCCGCTGGCCATGTCCGGCGAGAGATCTATCGGTAGCCACTTGGCGAGTGCCGCGCTTGCTCGATTCTTCCATCTCCGACCGCATGGCGTGGAGATCGTCGGTGGCTGAAACCACAGGAAACAACAGCACGAGCACGCACCCCAGCGCCAATAAACACTGGAGAGGACTGGGACTGCCGCTCCGGCGCGAATTGCGGGCGTCGCGCCACAAGCAATAGGCGGGCAGCGCCAGTAACAGCCAAAGCAGATTGAGCAATAATTCCATTTGTTCAAAAAGGATGAACTGCCGGAAATTTGATTTTTCCAGAAAGCGAAGTCCAAGTCAATTCGGAACAGGCGAACGAGTTTGGTTTCCCGAAACTTTCGTTATATCGGCTTTAATCCAGTCCGTGCACAATCTCTTTGAAGACCTGCCCGCGCTGCTCGTAATTCTTGAACTGATCGAAACTGGCGCACGCCGGCGCCAGCAGGACCACGTCGCCCGGTTGCGCCACGGAGTTGGCTTTGCGCAAAGCATTCTCCAAAGTCCCCGCGGGCACGACTTCAGGCACTCCATCTTTATCGGAAACGATTTGCGATTCGATCTTCGCCGCCGCCGCACCGATGGTATAGACGCGCTTCACCCGCTGGCGCAGCAGATCGTTCAGCACGCTGTAATCGCTGCCTTTATCTTTGCCGCCGAGAATGAGGTGAATGTTCGCCGGGAATGATTCCAGCGCTTTGATCGTCGCATCCACATTCGTAGCTTTGGAATCGTTGTAATAATCCACGCCGCGAATTGTGGCCACGAATTCCAGTCGGTGCTCGACCGCTTTGAAGTTGCGGACTGCCTGGCGAATTTTTTCCTGCGCACATCCCATCAACGAACCGGCGCAAACTGCCGCCAAAACGTTTTCCAGATTGTGCGTGCCTTTCAACGGAACCTCAGAGGCCAGCATAATTTCCTGCTGGCTTGACTCGTCGCGAAACAAAATGCTTCCGTCATGAACCCATGCGCCCTGCGTCACTTCTTTCTGGCGGCTGAACCAGAAGACCTTCGCCTTGGTGCGAGCAGCCATCGCGACGCAGGAGGGATCATCGGCATTGAGCACGGCAAAGTCCTGGGCATTCTGGTTTTCGAAAATCCGCGTCTTGGCATCCACGTAGGCTTCAAATGTGCGATGCCGGTCAAGATGATCCGGCGTGACATTCAACACGACAGCGACTTTGGGGCGAAAAGTCTTGATCGTTTCCAACTGGAAGCTGGAGACTTCGAGGACAATGACAGTCTCCGGCTTGGCCTGATCGGCGAGTGAAATCGCAGGCGTACCGATGTTGCCGCCCACCAGCGCGGGAAACCCCGCCGCAGTCATAATTTCACCGGTGAGCGTGGTGGTCGTGGTCTTGCCATTTGAACCTGTGATGGCCACAATTGGTCCCGGCAAAAATTGTGCAGCCAGTTCGATCTCGCCGATCACCACTTCACCGGCGCTTTGTGCCTGCACCAGCGCCGGCGCGTCTACGGGAACGCCGGGACTGACTACGATTAAATCCTGCCCACGAAATGTGCGCTCGCCGTGGCCGCCGGTTTCGACCGCAATGCCATGATCAAGCAATACGGGAATTTCGTTGTGCAGTTCGTCACCGCTCTTGGTGTCGGAAACCGTTACCCGCGCCCCATGAGCCTTCAGAAATAAAGCCGACGCCACGCCCGACTTACCCAGGCCGACTACCAGCACGCGTTTGTCGTTGAGTTCCATGTGGAAATCATTTTCACCAGAGAGTCACAGAGACGTAGAGAAAACCGAACTCTACAAAACTTAAGTTCATGTAAGCATTTTCTTTCCGCTTTTCTCTGTGTCCCTGTGACCCTGTGGTGAAAAATTATCTCAGCTTCAAAGTTGTCAGCGCGAACAGGGCGAAGACCAGCGACGCGATCCAGAAGCGCACGATGATTTTCGACTCCGACCAGCCCATCAATTCGAAATGATGATGGATCGGCGCCATCTTGAAGATGCGTTTCTTGCGCAGCTTGTAGGATCCCACCTGCAAGATTACCGAGAGAGCTTCGATCACGAACACTCCGCCAATAAAAGGCAGCAGCAATTCCTGCTTGATCATTACCGCTACGGTGCCGATGGCGCCGCCCAACGCGAGCGAGCCGATATCTCCCATGAAAACTTCTGCCGGATGCGCGTTATACCACAAAAATCCAATCGCCGATCCAACCATAGCGCCGCAGAAAATCGTCAGCTCGCCCACTTGCGGCATGCGCGGGATTTCCAGATACGTAGCGAAGGTCGCATGGCCGCTGACGTAAGTGAGGACGGTAAGCGCGCCCGCGGCGATCACCGTGCAACCTATGGCAAGACCGTCGAGACCGTCGGTTAAATTTACCGCGTTGCTTGAGGCCACGATTACGAAAGCTACAAAAGCTATGAAAGGCAAAAACGCCAGCGGCCACAGATGCGGGTAGCGCTCCAGATTCTGCACCACCAGATCGGGATGAAACTGCTTGAAGAAAGGGACGATCAGACGCGTGGAATATAGGCCGTATGTTTGCATCGCAATCAGCATCACCGCGACGATGATGCTGGTGGCGATCTGCAATCCGAGTTTGGCTTTCGCGGTGAGTCCGAGATTTCTGCGGCGCGTAACCTTCGTGTAGTCGTCGGTGAATCCGATGGCGGCGAAGGCGCATGTCGAAAAAACGGCGATCCAGACGAAGCGATTGCTCAAGTCAGCCCATAACAATGTAGGGACAACGATGGCGATCACGATGAGCAGTCCGCCCATGGTGGGCGTGCCCGCTTTCTTCTGATGCGCCTGCGGACCTTCTTCGCGGATGTACTGTCCGATCTGAAATTCGCGCAACCGCCCGATTACCAGCGGGCCAACAATCAAACCCGTAAATAACGCGGTGAGGCTGGCGAAGGCGGTACGGAAGGTCAAATAGCGGAAGATGCGGAACGGGGGAAAGTAATGTTGCAGCTTGACGAATAACAGCCAGTAGAGCAATCGGCCTCCGTACTCCGCCAGAAGATCGCTACGAACTCACAATTCGAACTACTTCACCACAGAGACGCAGAGACACCGAGAACGCAAATTAATGTCGCGCAACATCTAGTCCAGCTTTCCATGTTTCCAGGGCTTTCTCCAGCTTCACACCGCGTGAAGCTTTAAGCAGCACAACATCGCCGTCTCGCGTTTCGCGCGCAAGCCACTCGCCCGCTTTCTCCGGAGTATCTACAAACTCCGCTCGTGATCCGCCTCGACCTGCGCTTTCGACCATCGCTTGTGCCAATCCACGCACACCCAGCAGCACGTCAATCTTTTTCCCCGCGGCATATTCGCCCGCCGAGCGATGCATTTCTTGCGCGGCTGGTCCGAGTTCCAGCATCTCTCCCGCAACCACAATGCGGCGCTTCGCCGGCATTGCGGCCAGTGCGTCGATCATGGCGTGCAAGGCCTTCGGATTAGAATTGTAGCAATCGTTAATCACCGTGATGTTACCCAGTTGGAGAACCTGCCCGCGCTTATCGGAGGGCGCGAGCGTGGCCAGAGCCTCAACCGCATCGCGCAAATGAAACCCTTGTTCCACCGCGACTGCCACCGCAGCCAGCGCATTCAGGATGTTGTGTTCGCCGACCAAGGCGAGCTTTGCGCGCTCGCGCACATCGCCCACCACTACATCGAATTCCGATCCGGCGGAACCTTGAGGCTGAATGTTCTCCGCGCGGACATCGGCAATCATTTTGGTGCCGTATCTGATCACCCGTCCTTTAAAATCGCGGCCGAATTGAGAAACGTATTCATCGTCCGCGTTCAGCACGGCTGTGCCGTTCGCGGGTAATGATTCGATCAACTCGTACTTGGCGCGGGCGATCCCGGCCAGCGAATCGAAAAACTCCAAATGCACGGGCGCGACGTTGGTGACCACGCCTACTTCCGGCTGCGCGATTTTGGCCAGAGCGCGAATTTCTCCAGCGTGCGACATGCCCATTTCAATCACTGCCAGATCGTGCTCGGGCTCGATCTTCAACAGCATCAGCGGCAGGCCAAAATGATTATTGAAATTGCCTTCCGACTTCAGAACATGGAAGCGCGACGCGAGCAGATGCGCAATCGCGTCTTTCGTTGTCGTCTTGCCTGCGGAGCCGGTCACCCCGATCAACGGCTTGCTCCACAGCTTGCGCACCGCTGTGGCCAGAGTTTGTAGAGCAACCAGGGTGTCATCGACGGCGAGCAGTTTCGATCGATCGGGAAACTCGCGGAGCCGATCTTTCCGCACAATCGCTGCCGCGGCGCCTTTCTCAATTGCCGCAGCCACAAAATCGTGGCCGTCGAGCCGTTCGCCCTTCACCGCAAAGAAAAGCGCGCCGGGGACGATCGTTCGCGAGTCGATCGAATACTGCATCCGCGATTGCGCCAGGGGAGTATTCACCCACCGCCGCGACCAGCTCCGCAATCTTTCCGAGCGTCAGCTTCATTTTGATACGCTCTTCGCGGTCTCCGCCTGGCAATCGAAGCCCGCGTCTTTCAGAGCTCGGAGTGCGACTTCCACGTCATCGAAAGGCAAAACGCCTTCGCGGCTGGTCTGCGTCTTCTCATGCCCTTTGCCCGCCAGCAGAACAATGTCGCCGGGCCGCGCCTCATTGATAGCCAGGGCAATCGCCTTGCGCCGGTCCGGCTCGATGGTATATTTCACGCCCGTCCTCTGCAATCCCACTAAGGCATCGTTAATAATCGCCAGTGGATCTTCGCTACGCGGGTTGTCGGAAGTCAGCACTACAAAATCACTTCCGCGCCCTGCCGCCTCGCCCATCAGCGGACGCTTGGCGCGATCGCGGTCGCCTCCGCATCCAAAGACCGTCACCACTCTTCCCTTCAGCCCCGCCCGCGAGACGAACTCTCTTGCCAGCGCCGTAAGATTGCGCAGTGCGTCGTCGGTGTGCGCGAAATCCACAACCACGGTAAATGGCTGGCCGCAATCCACACGCTCGAAGCGCCCCGGAACGTGAGTCAGCTTCTCGATCCCAGTCGCGATTGCTGCGCTGTCGCATTTGCGTTCATAGCAAGCCGCTGCCGCCGCCAGAATGTTGTAGACATTCACGCGTCCGATCAGGGGAGAAAAAATCGCAATCTTTTCCTCCGGCGTGACCAGATCAAACCGCGTGCCTCGCGGAGTAATGTCAGCCTTCTCGGCATGAAAGTCGCCGCGCGTCCATCCATATTGCAATACGAGGGAGCTGCGCTTTTTGCTGAATGCGGCCAGCTTGACGCCATACTCATCGTCAGCGTTCGTCACTACAGCCCGCGGAGCGTCGGTGCCACATCCTTCAAAAAGCACTTTTTTGGCGGCAAAATATTCTTCCATGGTCTGGTGATAGTCGAGGTGATCGCGCGTCAGGTTGGTAAACACTGCGACATCGAAAGGAATGCCGAACACGCGTTGCTGCACCAGCGCGTGCGATGAAACTTCCATCACAGCGTCAGTCGCTCCATGGGCCAGAGCTTCGCTGAACATACGATTCAGCTCCAGAGCTTCGGGCGTGGTATGAGGCGCGGGAAGAACCTTACCCGCAATGTGATACTCAATAGTGCCGATCAGCGCGCTTTTCCGTCCCGCTGCGCTCAAAATCGATTCCACCAGAAATGCGGCCGTGCTCTTGCCGTTGGTCCCGGTAATCCCGATGACGGCAATCCTCTCCGCCGGACGCCGATAGAAATTGGCGCTGATACGTGCCAGCGCTCTACGCCCGTGCGGAACCACTGCCCAGGCCACGCCAGTCCGCGGCTGCTCTGCCTGCGAATCGGTTACCACCGCAACCGCGCCCGAGCTAATCGCCTGATCGATGAAGCGATTGCCATCGGAACTTTCGCCGTGCATGGCCACAAACAGCGTCCCCGGCTTGACCCGGCGCGAGTCGTACTCCACACCGGTCACCCCCGGATCTCCGCTCTGCGCGAGGACTTCCGCTCCATCCAAAAGTTGTTGGAAGGTCATTGCTCAGAATTATAGGGCACCGCAAGCCTATGACTTCTTCGAAGCGAAGATGGTCACTCCGGCACGCCTGGCGCCGGAAGCTCGCGCGATCAGCAGCAAGCCTCGCGAACCTACGCAGCCTTCTCCATACTGCCCGGCAGTTTCGCCGCCAGCACTTCCACCTTCTCAATCGAAGGCGCTTGGACGAGCAACTCGGACGCCGACGCCATCAGTGCCGCCGCCACGCGGCCGGTAAGATGTGCCTGCCGCCCGGCTTCGTCGGGAAACGCGTCAAAAATGCCGAATGTCGTCGGACCCATACGAACCCCAAACCATGTGGTGGTTGCCGGTTCCTGCTGCACCAAGGTCAGCCCGCCGCGTAAAAAGTTCTCCACTTCCGCTTCTTTGCCCGGCTTCGCTTCCAGCCGAACCCACAGCGCCACTCGAACTGAGTTTGCCATGTTCTGTCTCCTGTGATTGAAATGCCTAGAACTCAAGCCCGTACTGCCCTTTGGATGCTTCCAGACGAAGAATTGGTCCGGTAAAATCATGCAATCTAAAATCACGCTTATGCGCAGGCGGTTACCTCAGGCATATTTGCGATTCACCCGATGGGCGCTAGATTATTCCTATGTCCACCGCAACCGGCACCAGCAAGTACTACCGCTGCCTCCAATGCGAGCGCCCCGAAAACCAATGCGACTGCGAGAAGTTTTGCTGCCTCTGCCAATCGGGGGGCGACATTCGCATCTGCGCCGATGGCCTGATGTACTGCGAGCCCTGCCGCACCGCCTGCGATTACAAGACCTCAGATTAACGAGCAACATCCTGCTCTGCGAAATCCTCTAAGAGCAATGGACAACAGCAAATTGCCAAAGCCACAAGCACCGGAGCGGAAATTTTCCGGCTATTCAGCGGTTCCGGAAGGACTGCCTGAGCGCGATCCAGAACTAAGAAGCGACAATCAGGCGCAGCTCGACGAACTGGGGGACAATCCGGCTGAAGTGGGACCGGACAGCGCAGGCCAGGCTGGAGATTCCGAAGGCCTGTCGGATGTGCAGGAAGCCAGCGACGAAAGCGTCGACGAACTGGCGGAATCGGGCCAGGGATTAGAGAGTGACGCGGTCGCCGGAGTTGAGGATGCGGGCAATCATCCCGAAAAGCCGTTGCCAACGCATGAAAAGGACCCGAGAGCAGCCTGATTTTTATACCGGCTTTTCAATTGGCTTCGGCTAATTTTTCGGAGAAGGATTTTGCGCCGGGCCGGCGACGGCTTCTTGCGGAAACATGTTTAGCGTCACCTCGCGCGAGCTCGCGCTCACCTTCTTGGTCGCATCCGTCGTATTTTTGCTGAGCGTTCCCTTCAGCACGAAATAAGCTTCGTCTCCGGGATTCTGTCCCGCTCCACGCTCGACCGTTCCTTTGAAGTCGAACGATACGCCCTGCGCCACTTCCGTCGCGAAGGATAGTTTATTGCCATCCAGCTTGGCGCTCTTGAAATATTGATCCAGGAAAGCGCCCTCTTTGTCTTTTCCACCGCTTTCGTCGTAGCGCGAGATAAATCCCGTGACGTGCGCCTGGTCTTCGACGGTGAGCTGCACGAACTCGCCTTCTTTGACGAACTCGTACATGCCGGACCATTGCGAAGGAGGCTTTTCCGAAGAGGCACTATCCGCCGAGGCTGGCGGAGCCGGTCGCGTCGCAGGCTGTGATTCCTGCGCGGTGGCAACAAGGCTAAAGCTCAGAAGGAAAGTCGCAACGAGCGCGCGGAAAATAGCTGAACTAGCGGGCATATCAAATTTCTCCGTGGTGTTTGGTCTCAATCGTACTACTCATTCGGATGTCGGACCTCGGACGTCAGACTTGGCGGTTAGAAGTTGGCCTTCGATGATTGGTCAGCCGACCGTCGATGGAGAGAGTAAGGGCTAAGGTCGAGGGTCTGGGGACCGAGGGCCAAGGTCGAACGTCCCAGATCCAAGGTCCGACGTCCGAGCCTCCGCACTTCGGTCCCGTCCCACATCGGCAAAAAGGACGGTGACATTCGTAACGTTGTCAGGCCATTACCTTGCGCTTACTATCGCGCTTGGGCAAATCTTTTCGCGCCGAAAAATGCTCGGCTAGACCGGGCTCGATACAACGCTGGAGACGTAACTTTAGTGTATTACCTAAAGTATTTCTTCTTTGTTCTCTATAAAGCTTTTGGCATGATGCAAACGGTATCCATCTTGGGAGGTATCTGAGAGTGAAGCACACAAACCTGTTCCTCGCATGCGCCGCGACGGCTGCTCTGCTGTTTTCAGCGGGCTGCGGAAGCTACAATCTGAAATCCATTGAGTTGACCCCCTCGTCTACGAACCTGTCAGGCATAGGCTCGCAGATTACGTTGACCGCGACGGGAAATTACTCGAACAACACATCCAAAGATATTTCGACGCGTGCGACCTATTCGGTTACGATCACGCAGGGCTCGCTCGATGTTAATGGGGAGGCGCTGCCCACTCCGCCAGCCGGAGTGGAATTGATTCCCGGACCCATGCTCACCGCAGTCATCCCGGCGGTCTGCACCTGGCAGAACGTCGGAACTACAAGCACGCCAGCCTGGGCACTGACGGGAACGTACACCGTGACGGCTACGTTCAACGGAATTACCTCCAATCCGGTCTACATCGGTGTGGCGTCGGCCGCCGGCCCCCCCAGCGCCGCCGGACTCTGCGGGCCTACCACAAGCTCGAATTAGCGCAGCAAATTGGAATCAGGCGAAGGCGGTTTCACCATGCCCTTGATGAAGATGAACAGGTCGCCGAGGAACATTAAGATTCGAGCATTGTTGATGCTGCTTGCAGCGGCTGCTCTCGTGTCATTATCGGCTTGTGGCGGGGGATACAGCTGCAACATCACCTTCGGCTCTTCCACTTGCAGCCAGTCCGGAACCAGCGTTTCTGGAAACGGAGGTACTGGCGGCGGTGGCGGTGGGGGATCGAGCACGCCTACGGCTTTCGCTTTCGCGGTGGATCAGAACGGCACGCTCGATGGCTACACGCTCAATGCGACTGCGGGAACCTTTGCCGCGACCTCAAGCTATACCGCACCTACGATTCCCACAAACAGCGGCGGGGTGGGTATGGTCCTTGCGCAGGAGCAGTATCTCTACGCAGGGTTCGGAAGCGTAGGGGAACTTTACGGCTGGACGATCAATTCCAGCGGCAACCTGACGGCAATCAGCGGCAGCCCATTCAGCGCGCCATTCTTGGGCTACTTTGGCGCCGGAGTGGGCGAGACCGACATGACGACCAATCCCGCCGGCACCCTCTTGTTCATCTCGGATACTCTTCAGGGCGAAATCTATGTGTTTCAGATTGGCAGCGGTGGGGTCTTAACCGCGGCCACCGGATCTCCTTTCGCGGTCCCATTCGAGCCCATGAACCTGGCCACGGACGGGCAGGGGAAATATCTTTACGCGATCGATGGCGTCTACACCACCCATATTGGCACGGCCATCGCTGCCTATGCGATTGACAGCACCGGTAACCTGACGCCCGTGACGGGCAGTCCTTTCGTCTATCCTATGTGGGAGGTCAGGGGAGAGCCCACGGGCCAATATCTGATTGGCACCAGCGGGAGTTCGGCATTTTATAGCGGAAGCGACGACGATCACCTCTACGTCTTCGCCATTACACAATCCGGAACCAGCGCCGGCGCTATTGCGCCGGTCTCAGGATCGCCGTTCACCACCACTTACTCGCCTTTTACCATCGCCGTGCAGCCGAATTCCAGCGGGAATCTGATTTACTCCTTCAGCTTCAATGACACCGCTACGGCCTTTAATCCCATCGAAGGCTATGAGATTACCGCCGGCACGGGAGCGCTGACGGCTGTTACGGGTTCGCCTTTCAGCAACGTGGCCAACGGTTCCTGGGGACAGTTTGATCAAAGCGGGACCCTCCTGTTCGTCTATAGCAGCTATCTGAATGCCAGCACCAACGCGGTTACCACGCAGTTGGGGCCGCTGGACGTGGCTTCAGGCGGCGCTCTGACTCAGCCAGACCCAACTTTGACTCTCATCACCCCCGGCTTCTGGTCCGTGACCGACCCGCAATAACCGCTGGTGGTCCAGTGCAGCGTTGTTAACTCCCAGGGACCGGCCATGTACCGCGGCACTCTTCTCCTTTCTACCTGAGGCAGTACAATAGATAAACAATTCCACAGCTACTAGTTTCCGGCCGACCGGGGAACTCCGAGGGGGAACGGGCTGACAAACCTTTTTCTGCGTCCCATCGTCTGAGTTAAGAGGGGCAATCAGCCTGGCGTCGAGTGGCCATTAAGATCAAGATCCCGAAGGGCAACGGGGCAAAAGGCGCCCAACGAGGCAAGGGATTGCCTCGCGACCCGGTGCTGCGCGCGGCGCTGATCGTCTTCTTGTCGCTGGCTGTTTCTTTCACAGTCGCCTTCTCCTATTTCTACATTAAGTACGACCGCATCATCGAACGCCGCTTCCGCAGTCCGGTCTTCAGCAACTCCGCCAAAATCTATGCCATTCCTGAAACTGTACGCGACGGCGAAAGAATTGATGCCAAGCAAATCGCCGTGGAACTGCGCCGCGCCGGGTATAGCGACGACGCATCCAGCAAAGGCGGGCAATCGCAGCTTGGCAATTTCCGCATCGGCCGGGATGAAATTGAGATCACGCCAGGGCCCCAGTCTTACCACAGCCCGGAGTCGGCAGTTATCCGGTTCGAAGATGGCAAGGTGGCCGGCATCACCAGCAAGGGCAACGAACTTTCCGCCTATGAACTGGAGCCCCAGCTCATCACCGCCTTGTTCGATGCCGAACAGCGTTCGAAGCGGCAGGTCGTAAAGTACAACGACATTCCTCCGGTCATGGTGCAGGCGGTTCTGGCCATTGAGGACCGCAGCTTCTTTGAACATAGCGGCGTGAATTTTGTCCGCATGTTCGGAGCCGTCGCGGCCGATCTGACGCGGAGAATCGGCCTCACGCATCAGAAGTTTGACCAGGGTGGCAGCACGCTCACCATGCAACTAGCGCGCGGTTTTTTCCTCAATCCCGAGGACAAAACCGTTAAACGCAAGCTGACGGAGATGCTGATCTCTGAAGAACTAGAGCAGAAATTCAGCAAGCAGCAGATTTTCGACTTTTATGCCAACTGGGTCGATCTGGGGCAGAGAGGCTCGTTTGCCATCAGCGGCTTCGCCGAGGCTTCGCGGGCTTATTTCAACAAAGACCTGAAGGATATTACTCTGCCTGAGGCGGCGTTGCTCGCGGGGCTCATTCAGCGCCCCAGCTATCTTTCTCCCTACCGCCATCCCGAGCGCGCTTTGGACCGCCGCAACCTGGTGCTGGATTCGATGGTCGATACTCACGCCATTACGCGTGAACAAGCGGAACACGCGAAAGCAGCGCCGTTGAAGCTGGCTCCGCCCAATGTGGAAGCCAGCGACGCGCCGTACTTCATCGACATGGTGCGCGACACGCTGATCAACAAGTTCAAAGAGAGTGATCTGAACGACGAGTCCTACCGCATCTACACCACCCTCGATCCAGACCTGCAGAAAGCGGCGGCACAGGCGGTGGAATCTGAAATCAAATTGGTGGACGAGCAGGTCACCAGACTGCGCACCAAGCGGAAGCGAGTAGGAAAGAAAATCGAAACAACAGTTTTGCCCGGGCCGCAGGCGCAGGTGGCGTTGGTGGCCATCGATCCGCATACTGGCGCGGTGCTCGCCCTGGTCGGCGGACGCGACTACGGCTTCAGCCAGTTGAATCACGCGCTGTCGAAGCGGCCTACAGGTTCGATTTTCAAGCCCTTTGTCTACGCCACGGCTATGAACACGGCGGTCGATGGTTCCCAGAACGTAATCACTCCAGCCTCCATCGTCACCGATGCGCCCTCGACCTTCGCTTATGGCGATCAGATCTATGAGCCGCGCAACTACAAAGAGGAGTATCACGGCGATGTCACGCTGCGTTATGCCCTTGCCATGTCGCTCAATAACGCAACCGTGAAAGTGGCCGAAGAAGTCGGATATGACAAGGTCGCGGACCTGGCGAAGTTAGCCGGCATTACATCCGTCAAGCCGACGCCAGCAATGGCGCTCGGCTCCTACGATGCGAGCCCGCTCGAGATGGCGGGCGCGTACACCTCATTCGCCAACAATGGGATTCGCCTTTCGCCGCTTCTGGTAAATTCCGTGCGCAATGCCAAGGGCGACGTGATTGCCAATTTCTCCGCCGACCAGCGCCAGGTGCTCGACCCCCGCATTGCCTATGTAATGACGAACATGATGGAGGGCGTGATCAATAACGGCCTCGGCTATACCGCGGTCCGGCTGCGCGGTTTCGAGTTGCCGGCCGCGGGCAAGACCGGCAGTTCGCACGACGGATGGTTCGCCGGATACACGTCCAATCTTCTGTGCATCGTCTGGGTGGGGTACGACGACTACAGCGACCTGCGCCTTAGCGGCGCAATGACCGCGGCCCCGATCTGGACCGAATTTATGAAGAAGGCGTCGCTGCTTCCTCAATATTCGGACATGAAAGAGTTTACTCAGCCCAGCGGCGTGGTCGACGTGCAACTCGACAAAGCAACCAACCGTCTGGCCACACCAACCTGCCCCGACGATTACGTTTCCGCCTTTGTAGCCGGCACCGAACCGCGCGACACCTGCGACCAGCAAGGCGGAGTCATGGGATTCGTCTCCCGCCTGTTCGGCAGCCGCGCCGCAGTCGCGCTGCCTACTCAGGCCGCGCTCGGCCCCGATGGCCAGCCCGCCGACGATGCCGCCAAGAAGAAAAAGAGTTTCTTCGGCAAGATCGCTGGAATTTTCAAAGACGACAAACAAACCGCTCCGCCCGCGCAGCCTGCGCAAAACCCGCATTGATTGCGGTGTTCAGAGTCGCCGCATTCCCCGGCTAATCCGGAATGCGAATGCTGCCATCCTCTGCAATCGAAAAGAACGGATTCCAGGCTACTTCCCACAGAAAGCCGTCCGGATCAGAAAAATATCCTGAATAGCCGCCCCAGAAGGCTTCTCGGGCAGGCTTAAGCAGGCTGGCGCCGGCGGCTACTGCATCTTTGAGCACCACGTCCACTTCGGCCCGATCGCGGGCATTGTAGGCTAGAGATAGCCCACCGAACCCGCCGCCCTCGGGAGGAACATTTGCGTCCTTCGCAAGCTCATGCATCGGATACAAGGCGAGAGCCATTCCACCGGCCTGGAAGAACACAATGCCCTCGGTCGAAGCCATCGCCCTGCGCCATCCCAAGCGCTCATAGAATTCCCGGCTCCGCTTTAAGTCTCCGACGCCAAGCGTAATGATACTGATGCGCTGCTCCATCGGACTCCTCCCTGGCACACATGCGGCTGACGATCAGGGCGAATCGCCTCCGAAGCAAAGAACGCCCAGAACGGCCATTTTGGTCGAAATACGAATTTTCCGCCATTTTTGCAAAACTGTGTCAGAATATCCCCGTTCGAGTTCGTTTTGGGGGTAGCCCATGTTGTCCCGCCCAAGAACGTTCCCGGTTTCTCTCGCCTTTGCCATCTCTGTCCTGATTCTTTGCTCACTTTCTTCTGCACAGATGTCCCGCAGCGAGCAAGTGCAAATCACCCCACCGCTGATGCGGATCGTCGATCCTCCTGCGGCCGACGCTACGGCCGCTGACCTGGAGGCGCGCGCCGACGAACTGCGTTCGTCAAAGCTCTACCTCGACGCAATGGACTATTACCACGCGGCTCTGGCCAAATCTCCAGTCTCCGGCCGCATCCTGAACAAGATTGGCATCACCGAATTGATGATGCAGCGTTTCAAAGACGCCAAGAAATCTTTCGAGCGGTCGATCAAAGTCGACCGAAGTCTCGCCGATGCTTACAACAATCTGGGCGTCGTCTATTACGAAGAAAGGAAGTATCGCCCGGCGGTCAAGCAGTATGAAAAAGCCATCCACATAGACGGAAGCTCAGCATCTTTCTTCAGCAATCTGGGCGCAGCGCTATTTTCCAAAAAGCAATTCGATCCCGCTGTCGCGGCCTACCAGCACGCCCTGGAACTGGATCCCGAAGTGTTTGAGCGCACTTCCCGCGCCGGAGTGCAGGCGCAATTACCCAGTCCTGAGGACCGCGCCCACTACGACTTCACCGTGGCCAAGCTCTACGCCAAGATGGGCTTGTCGGAGCGATCATTGGAATATCTGAAAAAAGCCATGGAAGAGGGATACAAGGACTTCAAGGACGTCTACAAGGATCAGGAATTCACCTCCCTGCGCAAAGATCCGCGCTTTACCGCGCTGGTGAGCGCCAAAACTCCGGCGATTCCGGATTAGAATCAGGGCATGATCCGCTCCGGCAATTGGATTTCATGGGCATTTGCTTTAACCGTACTCTTCCTGCTGGCTGAGCCTGCCTTTGCGCAGACACCTTCGCCAGCCCTGCTGGTCATTGAGAAAGAGGACCAGCAGGTTGCGATCATCGACCCGGCCAGCCTCAAAATTGTTGGCCGTGTGCGCGTCGGTGCCGACCCGCATGAAATCTGCGTTTCCAACGACGGAAAGACCGCTTACATTTCCGACTACGGCGCCTTTGCCACGCCACTGCACATGTTGTCCGTGATCGATCTCGTAGACCAAAAGCCGCTTCCGGCAGTCGAACTGGGTGCGCTGCTTGCCCCGCACGGGATGCAGACCGTGGATGACAAAATCTACTTCACCGCGGAGGGCAGCAAGGCCATCGGTCGATATGATCCGGTTCGTGGCCGCATCGATTGGATTTTGGGTCTCGGCGAAAATCGCACCCACATGCTGGTTGTCTCGCCTGATCAGAACCATATCTTCGCCTCGGATGTGAACTCGAACACGATCAGCATTCTTGATCGTGATAAAACCGCCGACGCTTCCGGATGGAATCAGACCCGCATCGCGGTGGGCAAAGGTCCGGAGGGCTTTGACGTATCGCCCGATGGGGCAGAATTGTGGGCGGCCAACTCGCATGATGGAACGATTTCCATCATCGATATTGCCGGCCGGAAGGTGATCCAGACACTCGATTCTCACACCAGGGCTGCCAACCGTCTTAAGTTCACTCCCGACGGGCGGCTGGTTCTTATCTCCGATCTTGGAACGGGAGATCTTGTTGTGTTCAACGTGCAGTCCCGCCATGAAATCAAGCGCATCAGCTTAGGACATGGAGCGGCCGGCATTCTGATTGCTCCCGATGGCTCGCGCGCCTTCGTCGCGGTCAGCCGCGACAGTTATGTGGCAGTCGTCGACTTGAGGACGCTCGCAATTACCGGACGGATCTCTACTGGTCGCGGGCCTGATGGCATGGCGTGGGCGGTTCGACAGTAGGAACATTCGAAAGCCCCGCTGCTGGCTCCAAGATGTGAAAACTATTACAAGGTTTTACAAAAATAGACGGAACTTCGCCGAGTTCTGGGGTTTAATCAATCAAATACTCCTGAAAACAACAGGGTGAGTAAGGAGAAACGGTAGCCCGCTGGATGCTGACCCGAGCACGCCCCAAGCAAGCGTCCAGCGGGCCTTTTTTCTGTTAGCAGATCGAATTCCGCCAGTTACTTACAGGCTATGCCGCCCATTACTGGCGCTTGGCGTACATGGCCCTTGGTACATTTCCCTCCCGTGCGTTGCGAACCGCTAATCAGACCTGTAGACAAGAGTGTAGGCAAACGGCCGGTTGCCGCGCCAGAAGCCACTTTCGGCGCGATCATCAGCCACGCGAGGACGCTCAATGCAGATCGGTGTTTACGGTTCGGGCTATTTGGGGACGGTAATCTCGGCTTGTCTGGCGGATTTTGGCACGCCAGTCTCCTGCTGCCATCCCGACCGCTCGCGCATGGTGGAGATGGCCCAGGGCAACATTCCCTTCTTCGAAAAAAACCTGAAGGAGATCATTCGCCGCAACGTTCGCGCAGGCCGCCTAACCTACTCCACCGACATCGAATCCTTTGCCCGCAAAACGCAGGTGATTTTTCTGGCGGAAGACAGCGCCGAGCACCTCACCGACATTGTGTTGCGAATAGCCAAGCTCTCACCCAAGCCGCCGATTCTCACGATTGTTACTCCTGTGGCTGTGGGTACTGGCGCGCGGTTGGAAAAAAGTCTCTCCGACGCGGGGTTGCAAGGCACGATCGTTTCCCAACCGATGTTTTTTACCGACGGCTGCGCTGTCGAAGATTTCAATTGGCCTGACCGGTTGATCCTGGGATCGAACTCAAATGAGGCAGTCCAGGTTCTGAAACAGATTTTTCATCCACTGGTCATGCGAGGCGTGCCCGTAATCGTGACCAATCAGGCGACAGCCGAATTGGTGCGCGAAGCCGCCACCGCTTTTGTTGCGACCAAGATTTCCTTCATCAACGAAGTGGCTGCTCTCTGCGAACGCGTGAATGCCGACGCCGTCAACCTGGCGCTGGCTCTAGGCCTCGACAAGAAAATCGCCCCACGCTGCTTGCAGCCGGGAGCGGGTATGGGCGGCGTATTCGCCGAGTCCGACATGGATTCGCTCGCCGTGCTGGCGGAGGCGAATGGCGTTTCGCTCAAAGTTCTGAGCGCCGCCCGCGAAGTGAATCACTGTCCAAGCCGACCGCCTGGTGGAAAAGATTGCCTGGCGTCCTGAATTCAGTCGAGAACAAAGACGTCGGCATTCTCGGCCTGGCCTTCAAACCAAACACGAACTCCGTCGCTGGATCTTCTTCGGTGCTGCTGGCCCAGAACCTGGTCTCTAAAGGTGCGCGCGTAAAAGCCTACGATCCGGTGGCGATTCCTGAGGCGCGCACCCGGCTGAATGGCAGCGTGCGCTATTGCGATTCCGCGTATTCCGCGGCGGAAGGAATGGATGCGCTGGTGGTCGGCACCGGCTGGCCAGAGTTCCGCGCTCTCGACTTCGACCGCATCAAACATCTGCTGAAAAAGCCCGTCATCGTCGATACCAAAAATCTGCTCGATTCCACGCGGCTGCGCGCTCTGGGGTTCGAGTACGTAGGCGTGGGCCGCGGATAACCCTCTTTTCGATCTTTACCCAACCCTGGGCCGCACCATATCAAATCTCTGTGTCGTCCTGGTGTATTGAATGCCGCCCATTCGGCCGATAAGATCCAACGAATTCCGATCCAGCTTTCCGTCTTTGAGATGGGAGTCGTTTATGCGAATCGAAACAATTTGGCCGATCACGAGGCTACTACTGGTGGGCGCGGTGGAAAAATCGAGAATCTGATAGAGCCTGCACTCGAAGCTGACCGGAGATTCCGCAACTCTCGGTGGACGCACAATTTTTGAAGGCTCGGGAGTAACTTTCGCCAACTCGAACTCGTTTACAGATGGGTCGTATTGGCCGCTGGTCAAATTCATCGCCTCGGCCAATTCGTAAGTGACGACATTCACTACAAATTCTTTCGTCTCACGAATATTTCTCAGCGTGTCTTTGGCCACCCCCTGGCCGGCCGCTGCCGGGGGCGTTCGCAACCCAGGCGCGAATGCCAGCAATGGTGGGTCCACGCAAACTGCGTTAAAGAATGAGAACGGTGCAAGATTGAACTCACCGGAGTGGCTCATCGTCGAAACCCACGCAATGGGCCGCGGGGCAACGGAGTTGACCAGGATGCCGTAAAGTTCACTGTGAGGAAGTTCCGCAGGGGAGACGATCATTGTTCGAGTATATCTGTCAGGGTTTTCGACTCGCGGGAGTAAACACTTCCTGCGCCGCGACGACCGTATTGCAATGAATCGTCACCGTATCCTCGACATTCTGCGCATATCCGCCGGCGTAGGTCACCATGACAGGAATTTCTCGCGCCCGCGCCACGCGGAAGACCAGCTCATCGCGCCTCTTCAATCCTTCAATCGTCAGCGCCAGCCCACCCAACTGATCTTCGCGATAGGGGTCGGCCCCTGCGATGTAACAAATTAAATCCGGCTCAAACTGCCGCAAGCCGGAACTCAGCGCGTGGTCGAGCCAAGCCAGGTAGTCGTCGTCCCCGATGTAGTCGGGCAGATCGACGTCGATCGAAGAAGCGGGCTTGATCATCGGATAATTGTTGTGCTGGTGCAGAGAAATCGTGAACACGTCGCCGGCGTGTGCCCCGCGAATCTTCGCCGTCGCCGCGTGAGAGGTCACCGCAGCAGCAGCAACCGAAGGCAGCGGCTCACTGGCCGTACGCGTCCCGGCAAAGATCGCCGCCGTGCCGTTGCCGTGATGCACGTCGCAGTCGACCGTCATCGCGGTACGGATCTTGTCATCCCGCTGCATGCGGCGAATCGCCACCGCCACATCATGGATCATGCAGAATCCCTCCCCGTGATCGGGAAAGGCATGGTGAAAGCCTCCGCCAATGTTAAAAGCAACGCGATCCTGCAACGCGTGGCGCGCCGCCAGAATCGACCCGCCGGCAGCCAGCCAGAAGGCATGAACCAGCTCGGGCGAAAACGGAATCTCCAGTTCCATCTCTTCGTGCTGGCTGAGTGTGCCGGTCTTCAGCTTCTCGACGTATTCCGGCCGGTGCACCAGAAGAATGTCCTGATCTGAGGCGGCCTGCGGAGTTAGAAAGTCATTCGGGTCGGCGATTCCCGTGGCGAGCAAACGGTCGTGAATGCGCCGGTACTTCTCAGCCGGAAATACATGCTGGCCGATAGGCAAATAATAATCTTCGCTGTAGACGAGCTTGAAGGGCAACATGGACAATCTCTGCCATGATACTGCGTCATGAACCTGCACCGCTGAGCCTCCATTGCTCGTCTAATAGCTATAATCAGCAAGGCGTCATAAGCGATGACTCCCACGGCGCGTTAACCGACTGAACGAAAGAATGGCCACTACAACCAAGAAAGATTATTACGAGATTCTCGGGGTGAAGAAGAGCGCCTCGGCGGAGGACATCCGCAAGGCCTTCCGCAAGCTGGCGCGCAAGTACCATCCCGACGTTAACCCCGGTGATAAGTCGGCGGAAGAGAAGTTCAAAACGCTGTCTGAAGCCAACGACGTTTTGAGCGACCCCAAGAAACGCAAGATCTACGATCAGGTCGGTTTTTATTCCGACAACATCGATGCGGCGACGGCTGAAGCCTACGCTCGCGGCGGCGGCCAGCCCGGCGCAGGTGGAGGCTTTCCCAGCGGCGCACCGGGACCGGGCGGCGGCCAGGGCGTCCCCTTCGACTTTGGCGGCTTCGATTTCTCCGACATGTTCGAAAACGCCGGACGCTCGGGGCGCAGTGGAAGCACGAGCGCAGGAGGCGGCGGCTTCCGCGATATCTTTTCCGGAATTTTCGGCGGCGGACGCGGCGCCGCTCAAGCCGAAACCGGCCCAGAACCGGGCAACGACCTCGAATACCAGGTCCAGGTTCCATTCTGGACGGCTATTCGCGGCGGCGTCATGCGGCTGAACATTAACCGGCTCGATGTTTGCGGCACCTGCCATGGCCAGGGCTTCCAGGAAGCGCCGGGCAAATGTCCGGAATGCGGCGGCACGGGACAGATCACCCAAACCGGCGGCCGCATGAAGTTCAATGTGCAGTGTCCACGCTGCCACGGGACAGGAAAAAACATCACGGTCTGCCCCACGTGCCATGGCGAAGGCCGCTTAAGCAAGACTGAGCCGTTGGAGGTCCGCATCAAAGCCGGCACGCGCGACGGCCAGCGCATTCGCCTGCCAGGGAAGGGAAATGCCGGCACGCATGGCGGTCCAGCGGGCGATCTATACGCCATCATCCGCACCGAAGAGCATCCCGTCTTTCGCCGCGACGGCGACGACATTTACTTGACGGTTCCTGTCAGCGCGCCCGAAGCCGCGCTAGGAGCGAAAATCGAAGTCCCCACTATCGATGGCCGCGCCTTGCTGAAAATTCCTCCCGGAACCCAGTCTGGCCAGAAGCTCCGCCTGCGCGAGAAAGGCGTGCCCTCAGCTACCAGAGAAGGCGACCGCGGCGACGAGATCGTCGAGATCACCGTGACCGTACCCATGCCTCGCGACGAGCGTACGAAAGAGCTACTGCGCGAATTGGCGAAGTTGAATCCGGAAGACCCGCGGGCAGAGTTGTGGGCCAAAGTGTAAAACTGGGAGAAGTAAAAAATCTCCTGTGTTCCTCTCTGAAATCCCCTGTACGCCCGAGTGTTGAAGGTTTTGATTTCGTCTCCAGCCCGCGAACCCCAGTTACCTCCGCCCCTGACCGTCCGACAAAATTTTGGCAAGAATCTTCACAATTTTCTTGCATCCGAAAAAATTTCCCGTAATCTCACAATTGCGAACTAACTCCAGCGGAATTTCCGGAATCTAAAACAACCGGAAAGCTCGAGCACGATGTACGAAACACCAGCCCGCTGCGGAGTAGCTGAGAGTGAGTCGCTTGAGGAGGAAGCCATCGAAATTGGCAACAGCTAGCGCCCTGCAACGAGAGACCCCCCAAAACCTCGCCCCCGTACCCGGTCGTAATCAGATCGGCCCCAAAAAATTCCTTCGTCTCACTTTGTGGCCCTTGGTCGCCGCCACCTTCTTTATGGTGTCGGGCGGGACCTACGGTACGGAAGACATCGTCCACGGCGCCGGTTACGGACGCGCGCTCCTCATTCTGCTGCTCACCCCGCTGCTCTGGAGCCTGCCAACGGCCTTCATGATCGGCGAGCTTTCGAGCGCGCTGCCCAAAGAAGGCGGCTACTACGCCTGGGTGCGCCGCGCCATGGGTAATTTCTGGGGATTTCAGGAAGCATGGCTCTCGCTGGTTGCGTCGATCTTTGATATGGCGATCTATCCCACGCTCTTCGTCGTTTATCTGACGCGCATGTTCCCGTGGTTCCAACAGAACAATCGCGGATGGTGGGTCGCGCTCGCCGTAGTCATCGCCTGCGCCCTGCTCAACATCGCCGGAGTGAAAGTAGTTTCGCTTACGTCGCTGTGGCTGTTCCTCGCCTTGTCGGCGCCGTTCATCGCGATCATCCTGCTGGCGCCGTTCAAAATCGGCGCGCTGGCCAACGCCGTCACCAAGCCCACGACTTCCACCGTCGACATTCTCGGCGGACTGCTCATCTGCATGTGGAATTACATGGGATGGGACAATGCCTCGACCATTGCGACTGAAGTAGAAAAGCCGCAGCGGACTTATCCGCGCGCCATGCTCGTCGCGGTAATGATTGTCGCCGCAAGCTACATTCTGCCGTTCTTGGCCATGTGGATGACCGGTCTCAAAGCAACCGCGTGGGAAACGGGATCCTGGGCCGACATTGCCGGATTGCTCGGCGGTCCGCTGCTGCGCATCGGCGTGGTGCTCGGCGGCATGGTCAGCGCCTTTGGCATGTTCAATGCTTTGGTGATGAGCTACTCGCGCCTGCCTCTGGCTATGGCGCAAGACGGCATGTTGCCTAAGGCATTCGGCAAGCTGCAGAAAAAGTCACGCGCGCCCTGGGTTGCGATCATCGTCCTAGCCATGGGTTGGGCCATGTGCCTCAATCTTGGCTTTGAGCGCCTCGTCACAATCGATATTCTTCTGTACGGCGCAAGCCTGCTCCTGGAATTCGTGGCGCTGGCCGTGCTGCGCTTCCGCGAACCGGATCTGCCGCGTCCCTTCCGCGTCCCCGGAGGCTTCTTCGGAGCCATCGCCATCGGCATTCCGCCGGTGCTTCTGCTTGGATTCTCCGTAATCCGCAGCGAGCACGAATCCGTCCTGGGGATGAGCTCCCTCGCCTTCGGCATGATTCTGATCGCGGCAGGCTTCGTAGCGTACGCGATCAACCATCTGCTGAAGCCCGCAGGCTGGACGGGGTGCAGGAAGAAAAGCCGCAGCCAGCAGCCTAAACTCGCGAATGACTTGTAATTCGCAATAACCTGTCATCTTGAGCGAAGTTTCGCTGCGCGAAGCGCAGGGAAACGCAGTCGAAAGATCCCTGCAGTCCATCCGCCCCTCAGAGGTCAGGCTTTCTCACAAACAGCGCAAGCTGCAAGAAAAAGCGGACCGGGAAGAATCCCGGTCCGCATTGTCTATCTCGCCTATTCGCAGCTACGCCGCAGCCTTCGCCGCATCGCGCAAGCTCTTCACCTTGTCGTGAGCCTGCTGTACGCTGGCCGCCTGACGCCGGACAACCAGCGCGATATTCTCCGGCAGGTCGGCGGTGATCGCCTTCTGATAAGCCTCTTTGGCGTTATCCTCACCCGCTTCAACCGACTCCAGAATCGTCTTATCGCCTCCGCCCAGGCTGACTTTCGTGTCAATCCACGCCCGGCGCATCGTGCCCGAAACCGACCCGGAATCTTTCTTGTCCGTCTTGCCCAGCCGGATCCGTTCCTCTTGCAGTTCTCCGGCAAACCGGGCCCGCTCCAAACTCTGCTCGTTGAAAAACGTTTTCAAGTCCATCCGCTTCACATGCGTAGCGGCATCCTGATAACCCTTCTGCCCGTCTTTGCAAGTCTCAATTAGATCTTCCAGAACGCTCACCGCATTATTTTGATCCATGAATACCTCCGTAGTTTGGATGCGATTCGCGGTTCGGAGTTTGGCGGGATTCGGGCCATTACTAGGAAGAAGCCCTATCCTGCTCTAGAATCATTGCAAGGAACTCTGTGACCAAACGCAAATCCAAAGGCGCCTACATGTTGAGCCGTTTAGCGGGCGTGAGCGCAGCGGGAGCCCGCTGGCGAAATCCTGAGCGGAGCGAAGGAACTCAGTGACAAAGAGAAAATCCAAGGGCGCCTACATGATCTCGAGCGTGGCCGAGATGTATGGCATCCATCCCCAAACCCTGCGCCTCTACGAACGCGAAGGCCTGCTCAAGCCCTCCCGCACTGAGGGCAACACGCGCCTCTACACTGACGAAGATTTGCAGCGCCTGGAATTTATTCTGTCGCTGGCCCGTGACCTGGGCGTAAACATCAGCGGCATGGCCATCATCCTGCAAATGCGCGAGCGCATGGAAGAAATGCAGCGCCAGATTCAGGAATTTGTGCAGTACATCCAGGAAGAAGTGCTAGTACGGGCCAACGCGGCAGCCGATCCTTCGCGTGGAGCGATGGTGCCCGTGAAAAAATCGATGATCGCCCCGACAATCCAGGCCAGCAAGAAACGTAGTCTTTAAATTCCTTGTCATCTTGAGCGAAGTTTCGCTGCGCGAAGCGCGGGAAACGCAGTCGAAAGATCCCTACCTTACCCTCAATTCACGATCTTCCGCTTCCTTTTATCTTCCACCACGAAGATCGTATCCTCAACGCTCGTCTCCTCATCGACATACACCGGAACAGAAGTCGTACCCTTCGGAGTCTTGACAAAGACGCTCCATTCCTGGCGCTCATCATCGATGTCCAGGAAATACGTCGATTCGTTGACCTGAAAATCCATCATCCGCCACCCCCAGAATTCTCCGCTGGAAAATAAAGGCGCGGGCAAAAAAGCCCGCGCCGCACGATTCAAGCTGACAACAGATCCCTCGCCCCGCTCGGGATGACCGCAGCGAGGCTCAGTTCTTAGCCCGCCCCGAGCAACTGAGACAAAAGCGAAGTTGTCGAGCGGGCCTCGCTAAGACGCGGTCACTTCTTATCCTCCACATCCACGTACTCGGCATCGATCACGCCTTCATCCTTCTTAGCCTGACCCCCAGCCTGACCGCCGCCGTTGCCGCTGTGGTCGCCGCCCGGAGCCGCACCCGGCGTCGGCCCAGCACCTGCTCCCGGCTGCTGTGCCTGCGCGTTCTTATACATCTCCTCGGCCAGCTTATGCGAAGCCTTCGTCAGCGTCTCCCGCGCGCGATCCATCTGCGCCTTGTCGTTCGACTCCAGCGCCTTCTTCGCGTCGGCCACAGCGTTCTCCACGTCTCCACGATCCGCGCCGGAGATCTTATCTCCCGACTCTTTCAGCATCTTTTCCACCTGATACACCATGGTGTCGAGCTGGTTCTTGGCGTCGATCGCGTCGCGCTGCGCCTTGTCTTCCGCCGAATGCGCCTCGGCTTCCTTGGCCATCCGCTCGACCTCTTCCTTCGACAATCCCGAAGACGACGTGATCGTAATCTTCTGATCTTTCTGCGTGGCCGTATCTTTCGCGGTCACATTCAGAATGCCGTTGGCGTCAATGTCGAACGTGACTTCAATCTGCGGCACGCCACGTGGCGCCGGCGGAATTCCCGTCAAATGGAATTTGCCCAGCGTCCGGTTCTGCGCCGCCATCGGCCGCTCGCCCTGCAACACATGCACCTCAACCGAGGTCTGGCTGTCGGCCGCCGTCGAAAACGTTTCCGTCTTCTTAGTCGGAATGGTCGTATTGCGCGGAATCATCGGCGTCGAAACTCCACCCAGCGTCTCAATCGACAACGACAGCGGAGTCACGTCCAGCAGCAGCAAATCTTTCACTTCGCCGCCCAGCACGCCACCCTGAATCGCCGCGCCAATCGCCACCACTTCATCGGGATTCACTCCCTTGTGGCCTTCCTTGCCAAACAGCTCCTTCACCAGCGCCTGTATGCGCGGCATACGCGTCTGCCCGCCCACCAGCACCACTTCGTTGATCTTCGAGGCATCCACGCCCGCATCCTTCATGCACTGCTTGCACGGCCCCACCGACCGCTGAATAATGTCTTCCACCATCCCCTCGAGCTTGGCCCGCGTCAGCTTCTTCACCAGATGCTTCGGCCCGCCCGCATCTGCCGTGATGAACGGCAGATTGATCTCGGTCTCCATCGTGGTCGAGAGCTCAATCTTGGCGCGCTCGGCCGCGTCACGCAACCGCTGCAATGCCATCTCGTTGCCCTTGCCGCGCAGGTCGAGGCCTTCATCCTTCTTGAATTCGTCAATCAACCAGTCAACAATCCGCTGATCCAGGTTGTCGCCGCCCAGGTGCGTATCACCGTTGGTCGCCTTGACCTCAATCACGCCCTCGCCCACCTCGAGAATCGAGATGTCGAACGTGCCGCCGCCAAAGTCGTAAACGGCAATCGTCTCGTCCTTGCCCTTGTCGAGCCCGTAGGCCAGCGCGGCCGCCGTCGGCTCATTGATAATGCGCTTCACTTCGAGGCCTGCAATCTGCCCGGCATCTTTGGTGGCCTGCCGCTGCGCGTCGTTAAAATACGCAGGCACGGTAATGACCGCCTCGGTCACCTTCTCCCCCAGGTAGTCTTCCGCCGCCTTCTTCAGCTTCTGCAAAATCAGCGCCGACACCTGCGGAGGCGTATATTCCTTCCCCTGCGCCAGCACCGCCACGTTGTCGCCCGACTGCACGACCTTATACGGCACCATCTTGATCTCTTCCGTCACCTCGTTAAAGCGGCGGCCCATAAACCGCTTAATCGAGTAAACGGTGTTCTCCGGATTGGTGATAGCCTGCCGCTTGGCCACCTGCCCCACCAACCGCTCGCCGGTCTTGGTAAATCCAACCACCGAAGGCGTAGTCCGGCCACCCTCCTCGTTCGGTATAACCTTAGGCTCGCCACCCTCCATCACCGCCACGCAGGAGTTGGTGGTTCCCAAGTCAATCCCAATAATCTTAGCCATGGTAGGCTCCCTTCAAAATGATAAGTCCTTTATAATCATCAGTAGATCATTGCAGCTATTCGCATGATAAGAGTTGAGTGGAATGCTGTCAAGGTTTAGATGCGGTGAACCGTCCGAAGATTCCTATAACGTGCTTCAATTGTCGCCCATGCGATGATATTTCTTAAGTATTCGTACTAACCCTTTTTCCTTGTTGACAGGTTTTCCGCTCGCAAACATAATTGCCGAGCCTTTGGAGAACCTAATGCAACTACGCTCGTCAATTCGTCTTGTTTTTTCGCTGTTAGCGATTCCGCTACTATCGGGTTTTCTTATCGCTGCAAATCAGGAAAAGGTTATCCATGTTTTCAGCAGCGGCAGCGCAGATGGAATCTCTCCCAACGGCGGCCTAATCGCAGATTCGAGAGGCGACCTTTACGGAACAACCTACGAAGGCGGCACATACAACTACGGCGCAGTTTTTGAATTGATCCGCGGCGCAAATGGAGCGTGGTCAGAAAATATTTTGTATAACTTTAACAATAATGGTAGCGACGGATTTTACCCTGCGGCAAGCCTAATTCCCGACACCAAAGGCAATCTCTACGGTACAACTTGGGCGGGTGGCACTTCTACCTCGTGCCCCGGCGGATGCGGCACCGCCTTCGAGCTTTCATCGAAGGCAGGAACCTGGTCGGAGACTATCCTCCACAGCTTCGATAACAATGGAACGGATGGAGCGGGACCGTTATCGAGCTTGACCTTCGATACAGCAGGAAATTTGTACGGTGCCACATCGGAAGGCGGCCAGTTCGGACAGGGCTCTCTATTCGAACTTGCTCTCAATGCAAATGGCACGGCGTCTGAGACAGTTATTCACAGCTTCAATTCAAACGGTGTGGACGGAGTGGCTCCCCGTTCAGGTCTGGTCTTTGATGCTGCTGGCAACCTATACGGCGCGACCTTGGGGGGCGGTCAGCATGACTGGGGAACGGTTTTTCAACTCACCCGCGGAAGTAACGGACAGTGGAATGAAACCATACTGCACAGTTTCGATGCCGATGGGACGGACGGCGGCACACCATTCGGCACGCCAGCGCTTGATGGAAACGGGAATCTCTACGGTACGACGTATCAAGGCGGGACAGGTTCGTCGTGCTCGGACAGCTATGGCTGTGGCATTGCTTTCGAGTTGATGCGAAGTTCGAACGGCACGTGGTCCGAGCAGATTCTTCACAACTTCGGAAGCACGGCCTCGGACGGAGCGAATCTGTATGCAGGGTTGGTATTAGGCGGATCAGGCAATCTCTACGGAACAACATACCAAGGTGGTGCATTCCGCACCTGCTCCGGTTTCGATGGCTGCGGAACAGCCTTCGTGTTACTCAGGGTAAATCGAGCCTGGGAGGAAACGGTGCTCCACAATTTCTCGTCAGACGGCGAAGACGGATTCAGCCCGAACTACGGAAACCTGACGCTGGATTCGAATGGAAATCTCTTTGGCATGACCTTCTGGGGAACGGGAGTTTACATCACGGATTGCTCGGAGAACTGCGGTACCGTTTTTCAAATAAAGGTGGGTTGCCCACCGCCCCACTTTATTTGCGGAAAACAACCGGTTGGCGATTCGGAAGTATTCCACACCAATATCTTCGCTCATCGCGATGACTCGAAGCCTAAGATATCCGCGCTCACGTATTAGTAGGCGCACATTTCGCGTTCCTAGATCGGCGCGTTGCCGGGTGCCCCACTTCTCGCATCCGTTGCGAGAAGTGGGATTCCACGGCCCGTCCCCCTTGGGATTTTGTCGATTCATGACATCCTTTCTCGTAACCTTGAGTCCGAGGAGCAACCATGACCATCGAAATCCGCGACGCATCGTTGGAGGCCAGAATCCAAAAGCAACTCCAGGCCACCGGCTCCAGCAGCGTCGAGGAACTGTTGCTCCGCCTGCTGGACACACAGCAAGAACAAGACCTCTGGCTGGAAGTATGAGCTTGCATGCGAGCGGACGCCACGCTATATGAGCGACTTGCGAAGCCAGATCAACAGTCTCTCCGCCCTCAGTGATCACTTCAAAAGCGGCCAACGGTTATCACTTCAAAACCGGCCAACGGGATTGGCCGTCTAGGACTGAGAATGTTCTACCCTGCCGCCTCCTGTGGTGGCAAGTCGGTTTTGGTTCTCCAGCTCCGCGGGCCGCACTTGAGCACGTGGCCGTGGTGCAGCAAGCGGTCGAGCATCGCGCTCACGGCGGCCGCGTCACCCAGCAGTTTGCCCCAGTCTTCTACCGGACGGTTGGAGGTCAACATGGTGCTGGCGCGCTCGTAGCGGCGCATGATGATTTCCAGCAGTTCCTCGGCGGCGGTGAGCGGCAGCTTGCGCATGCCCAGATCGTCGATGATCAGCAAGGGCACGGTCACCAGGAACTCCATGCGCTCTTTGCGCGTGCCGTCGAGCGTGGCGTCGGCTAGTTCATCGAGCACGGTGTGGGTTTCGCGGTAGAGCACGCGGTATCCCTGCTGGATGGCAGACTGGCCGGGGTGCCCCACTTCTCGCATCCGTTGCGAGAAGTGGGATTCCACGGCCCGTCCCCCTTGGGATTTTGTCGATTCATGACATCCTTTCTCGTAACCTTGAGTCCGAGGAGCAACCATGACCATCGAAATCCGCGACGCATCCTTGGAGGCGAGAATCCAAAAGCAACTCCAAGCCACCGGCTCCAGCAGCGTCGAGGAAGTGCTGCTGCGCCTGCTCAAACCTTAGCCCCCTCCCCGCATTGACCCACCCGGTATAATCACTTCATGGCTGACCATGTAATCCACATCTCGGAGGCAGAAGCGGCCAGCGATTTCGCTGGCCTGTTGGCCCGCGTTCGAGCTGGAGCGGAGGTTGTAATTGAGAACGGCAAGCTGCCCGTAGCCGTGATCCACGCGCCTTTGCCGGAGCGCAGAACCATGGTTGAGTGCATCGTGCTGCTTCCCGAAAACTCGGCCGCAACCATCGACGCCGATTTTGCCAAGGACGTAGAAGCGGCGGTAAACAGCCATCCCGAGCCGCTGACCCCACCCACATGGGAATAGTGCTTGATTCGAGCGTGCTCGTTGCCAGCGAGCGCGCGGGACTGAATTCGAAACAGGCCTTCGCCGCAATTCTTCGCAAAACGGGCGATGACGAGGTCGCGCTCTCCGTAATTACGCTCCTCGAATTAGCGCACGGCGCGGTACGCGCGAACACCACCGAACGGAAACAAAAACGAGAAAGAATCATCCAGGAATTACTTGCGGCTGTTCCGATCCATCCAATTACCGCATCTATCGCTCTGCGAGCCGGTCAAATCGATGGCCAAAGCCAGGCAAACGGTATTCGTATTCCTCTTGCTGATTTGCTCATCGGTGCCACCGCTCTGGAACTCGGATACTCTGTCGCGACGGAAAACCTTCGCCACTTCAATCAAATTCCGGGACTTTCGATTATTCCGGTTTAGCCGGGTGCCCCGCGTCCCGCTGCCTTTGCGGGACGTGGGATTCCGCACTCCATCCCTCTTGGGATTTTGTTGATTCACCCCGCCCTTTCTCGTAAAGCCCGAACGAGAAAGCGCTACGTTCTTGCACCGGCTCTCTCATCCCTGTCATCCAGAGCGAAGTCGAAGGATCCCTACAAGCGCCACCGCGCCCCAAACCTTGCAAGGCGCTTCCACCCACGCTTCGCGCTTTCGAGAGGAGCGGGTTTTGATTGCTTGAAGAGGAAATCAAAACGCTCGCCTTGTCGCACAGAACGCGACAATGGCGGGGCACCAATGTTCAGCCGGCTTCCAGGCTTCGTCTCTCGTCAATGCTAGTCTCCACTCGAAAATTTATTCCTCAACCTGATTCAAAGCTCATCAGCCTTACTTAACAGCCACCTCTTTTCAACAGTCCCAATGTGACATCCGCCCTTGCCCGCTGCGAAAAAAGAGCCCATCATTATGAGTGCGACCGCCACTGGGAGGTCCCGTAACCCAGTTCTTTGACAACCGAATTTTCGCCGAGTTTAAGCCCTTGCGGCCAATAATTTACCAGCAACCCCTTGGCGCTCAATAATTTAGCGGGATACGGGTCAGGTCGCTTGCTGATTCTAAAGGGTTTACGTCCACAATAGTAACTAGGTACAGGGATAACTCATTTAGATACTAGAGAATTTACGACTAAGTTCTTTAGAAGCCGGATTTTAGCGACCACGAAAACGCTAAGTTGCTGATTCCAGATAATTTATCGGTTTTAATTAAAAAAATTTCTGGTCCATCAGGCTCGGCCGAAATGCTTCTCGTACTGTTCAAAGATGAAGTGGTCGGTCATGCCCGCGATATAGTCGCAGATAGTGCGCGGCAGCGATTCTTCCGCCGCTTTTTCTTGATAATTGGATGGCAAAGACTTTGGGTTCCTCATCCAGAAATCAAACAGCTCGCTGACGATCCGCTCGGCGTCGTCTTTTTCTCCAGCTAACGACGGACTGAAATAGACGTTCTCGTACAAGAATTCCTTGGCCGCGCGGCGCTCGCTTTCAACTTCCGCGCTGAATGCGGCCAGGCGTTCGCGATGACGGCGAACGTCGTCAAGAGTTTGAACGCGGGCATCGGCGATTCGCGTTCGCGTATTCGTGATCAGGTCGCCGACAAAGCGGTTCAGCACGCGCTTGAGGGCTTCGTTGAACTTCAATTTCACGGGCGCGTCAGGATACATCTTTTCGACTTCGCACAAGAAATGCGCGAACACCGGAACGCTTTCGCGGATTTCATCCAGCGACAGGATGTGAGCTTCGAAGGCGTCGTCGAGGTCGGCGGTGCTGTAGGCGATTTCGTCGGTCAGGTCGATCAGCTGGGCTTCGAGCGGCGGGCGCTGGTCGAGCAGATATTCCACCAATTCGGGATGTTCTGCCGCAGAGTAATCCTGCGAATGCTTGATAATGCCTTCGCGCACTTCGAAGGTGAGATTCAGGCCACGGAATGCCGCGTAGCGCTGTTCAAAGTCTTCTACGATTCGCAGCGCGTGCAGGTTGTGGTCGAAGTAAAGGCCGTGGGCACGCATGGCATGGTCGAGAGCTTTTTCTCCCGCATGACCGAAGGGAGGGTGACCGATGTCATGAACCAGCGCCAGCGCCTCGGCCAGATCTACATTGAGATTCAGCGCGCCTGCGATGGTGCGCGAGATTTGCGAGACTTCGAGAGTGTGAGTGAGGCGGTTGCGGAAGTGATCGGAATAGCGGCGGGTGAAGACCTGCGTTTTGGCCTCCAGCCGCCGGAAAGCGCGGGCATGGATGACGCGGTCGCGGTCGCGCTGAAAATCGTTGCGGTAAGGGTGCGGAGGCTCGGGAAAACGGCGTCCGCGGGATTGCTCTACATGCACGGCGTAGCCGGAGAGCATGAGGGAAGTTTAGCAGAAGGAGTGTCGCGGAATACGATAGCGAAAACCATTCAACGCCGAGAACGCGAAGCTCGCGGAGGAAGAACAAGGCTATTTCAGCGCGCGAAGCTGCTGGAGTACGTCGTCAGCTTTGGGAATGTCGGGAACGGTTTCACTCACGCGGCGCCAGCGCTCGCGGCCCTGTTCGTCGAGCAGCAAGGTGGTGCGGATGGCGATGTCTTCGTCGCCCTTGCCGTGGACATGCAGCAGGCCGTACTGCCGGATTACGATTGCGCCGGGGTCGCTTAGGATGGGAAATTTCCGGTCGATCTTCTTGTCCCAGACGAGACGCGCGTGCTCCTGATCGTCGACACTGATGGCGACGAGACGGGCATTGAGCGCGTCGAAGTCAGCTTTGTGCTGCGCGAACTCGCGCAGTTGGTGCATACAGAACGGTCACCAGTAGCCACGGTAGAAAATCAGAACGACGCGCGATCCGCGAGTTGAGGCGAGATGGAAAGGCTGGTCGTTTTCGTCTTGAAGGGTGAAATCAGGTGCGACTTCGCCCTGCACAAAAGCGCTTTGCGGCTTGGGCAGCCGCATTTTTACTGCGAGGAATGCGCCAACGACCAGGATGAATAGAGCGACTGAGCCGAGCGCGATGGAAAGTTTTCTGCGAGCCATGTTCTGCCAGGCATGGTCAGCTTTCTGCGAGCCATGTTCTGCCAGGCATGGTCAGCTTTCTGCACGCCTGCTGCTTAGTGCTTGTCGGCCTCTTCCTTCGCCAACTTCACCTTCGCTGCATCGAGTTCCTGCTGCACTTTGGCTTGCGCGTCGGTGTCAACCTCAGGAGGAATGGTCTTGCCCCATTCCGTTAGAGCGCGCTCCCAGTGGGCTGCGGCCAGCTTCAGGCGTCCGGTTTTGCCGTAGAGATCGCCCAGATGCTGTTGCACCGTGGGATCGGAGCCCATGTGCGCGGAAGCTTTGGTCAAGTTCTCTTCCGCCAGGTCATACTTGCCCAGGCGGAAGTAAGCCCATCCTAAAGAATCGAGGTAGGCGCCGTTGTTGGGATCGAGCACCAGAGCCTGCTTGATGTAGTTGAGAGATTCATCCAAGCGCACCCCGCGATCGGCGTTCATGTAGCCGAGATAGTTGAGCGTCACAGCGCTCTGCGGGTCGGCTTCCAGAACCTTCTTGAACTCCGCTTCTGCCTGATCGTAGTTCTTCTCGCGCTCATACTCCGAACCGCGCAGGAAGTGAACGTACTCTTTGTCTTCCGGCTTGGTGGAAAGTTTCTCTGCCTCGTCGAAAGCTTTGTCGGCGTCGGCCCAGCGCTTGAGGCGGGTATTCATCTGGCCCAGCGCGATGTAAATGGAGCGGTCATCGGCATTGCCCTTCAACAGCGAGTGCACATCGGCCAGCGCCTTGTCAGGATCGCCCATATCGGCAAGCTGCGAATCGAGCACCATGCGCAGATCGCGGTCATTGGGCATCTTCTCCACCGCTTCGCGCGCCACTGCGGTAGCCTGCGCCCACTGTTTGGCCTCGCGATAGGTATCGATAATGTTCTGGTATCCGCGCTCGGCGTTGTCATCGCCCAGAGTCAGCATCTTGCGGAAGGTATCGACCGAGGCCGTGTAATTTTCCTGGTCGCGATAAACCATGCCCAGGCGCTCGATGAAGATCGCGCGATTGTTGCGATCCGCCTGGCTATAGCTCGAATCCGGCTTCTCGGTTTTCTTTACCAGATCCTGCAATAGTTTGGCGGCATCGTCGTAACGGCCTTGCGCTTCATAAACCGCGGCCGTGTTGTAAGGGACTTCGAGCGAATCCGGCACCATCGTGTCGGCCTTCTTCAGATTCTCCAGCGCTTCATCGTATTTTCCCTGCCGGCGATAAATTCCCGCCATGGCCAGGTAGGTTTGCGCGTCTTCAGGATTGGCGTCGGCGATGACTTTGTATTGATCGAGGGCGGCGTCGGTCTGGCCATCGTTCAACAGGTTCTCCGCCAGCCCGCGAATGGAATCGAGGTTGTCGTGATCCAGTTGAATTGCTTTCTTGTAAGCGTCAATGGCGTTCTTGTATTCCTTGCGCTGTTCATAAGCCGCACCCAGCGCGGAGTACAGCTTGGCCGAGCGGCCGGCGTCAGGAATTGAGCTCAGCACCTGCAAGGCGCGGGTGGTATCGCCTTCGTCGGTGTAGAGGATGGCCAGAGTGGTTACCGCTTCCTCGGAATTAGGATCGAGGCCGACTGCGGTCTTCAACTCGGTCTCAGCTTTTTGCAGGTCGTTATCCAGGCGGTAAAGACGGCCAAGAAGCAGGTGATCGTCAACGTTGCCCGGTTCGATTTTTACGATGGTTTCGTATTGCTCGATGGCCAGTTTGAGCACATTGTCGGAGCCGTTGCCGCCGGGCATGTCGCCGAGTGAACGCAGATAAATTCGGCCCAGCAGCTTGTGGGCTTCAAGATTGTTGGGATCGCGCTTGATGATGTCCTGCGCCTCGACCACGGCGTTGCGGATGCGTCCGGTTTTGACGTAAAGTTCGGCGAGGCCGGAGGTCAGAAACTCCGACGAAGGATCGGCATCAATGGCCAGGCGGTATTCTTCAATCGCCTTATTGGCCAGCTCGCTGCGGCCGTAAACCATGACTTGCTCTTCATACATGTGCGCGAGCGCATAGTGGTAGTAAGCCGCGGAGCGATCCGGTTTGTGCTGGGACGATTGAGCGGGCTGGGAATCCGATGACGGCTTCGTGCCGGTCTGTGCGAAAGCGGGCGCAATGGCCGCGGCAGCTATAAAAACGAAACAAAAAATTCTCTTCATGCTCAACCTGATTGAATGAAAATGCCTGCCCGAAACCATAGCGATTGGATGCCACGCCGCCGGGATGGGGTGCCTTTATTCTACCGCTTTAGACGGCCTGCGCGGAAAAACAGTGCGCGGCGCGAGAACAAAAATGAAACAGAAGTACAGGGGCGATGGAGTGCGATTGTCAAGTTCAGTAAAGGCTGACGGAGGCACCGGTCTATAATGCCGGTTGCCATTTTGGAGAACTCTGTGAGAAGAGTCGCAGCTACCGTTTGTCTTTTGATTATGTGGGCAGGATTTTCGTTTGCCCAGGAAACTATATTCCATCACGTCAAGATTCATCGTCATCGGAGCGCGGATCAGCGTGTGCTCGTCGACAAAGTCGGAGCGCTTACCTTCGACGATTCCGCTAACAAACTCACATTTCACAGCGATGCCGGTGATCGCTTGGATATCGACTACGCGTCCGTGGACAGGGTCGTCTTCGAGGTTACGTTGCGGATGCGTGGAGGCGTAGCTGCTGCGATCGTGACCGCGGCTCCTTTGGCCGGGCCAGTCGTCGGCAACGCGATGGCGGGAGCTCACGTGCATGACTACTGGTTTTATTTGCATTACAAGGATCAGGACCATGGCGAATCCGTGCTCTGGGAGGTGCCGAAGAGTGCCTCTGAAAAGTTCATTGAGGAAGCCGAGCAGGTATTCGGAGAACGGGTCACGGTCACGGAGTTTCCGGAAAAAGGCGCCACCGTCAAGATGGAAGATCTTAAGGCCCTGAAATCCAAACAGGTGCTCAAGGTGGACAAACAAAACCACCCGCTGCCTGAGGTCAAAGCAGACAAGGCGACCGTTGTCGTGGTCTGCCCGGCGCTGGCTGCACGCTTCGCCGGAAAAGGAAATCAATTCAAATTGCACGCGAAGGATCAAGTTGTCGCCGTGAATAAACAGGGTACTTACAGCTTTGCCTATCTTGATCCTGGAGAATACCGACTGGTCTCCCAGGCTGAAAACGCCGACGGCTTCACGATCAAAGTCGAAGCTGGACGGGAATATTTCTTCCTGCAAAACGTTTTTCAGGGTGCTCTCAAAGGGGAGACGATCCTATCGCGGAACAGTCGCGAACTCGTGATGTTCCTCGTGGACGGCTCTTACTACTCCGACTGGAAGCCGAAGGAAAACTAGCGAGCTACTTATACATCGCCAGTCCCCCGCATGCGGTGGGCTGCACAGTCGTGCTGGGCGTGGGACAATTCGCGCTGCCCGGTTCATAGCCTTGCGCGCCGCCGGCGACGAAGATCTTGCCGTCGGCAACCGTGGGCGAAACAAACTTTACCGCGCCCGGATTGCCGGGAACCGTCGCGTTATAGGCAGATGTATCCCACAATTCCGCGCCGAGTGAACCCGCGCCGCTTCCGGTGGGAATGGCTTTGTAAGCGTAGAGCACGGCTGCGGTTGCGGGCTGGCCAGCCTGGCCGAATCCCCCAGTATCGAGCGTCCACACAATCGCGTCGGTGATGTTCGTGGTCTGTGCCTTGTTCCAGGTGATGGAGGGCGGCGCTCCGGGGAAGGCGAATTTGTGAGGTGAGGTGGGAGTGGCGGGTGTGATCGAGAATGTTCCGAGGCCGCTGGCGTTTTGCAGTTTGAAGGCCTTGAGCGTGTCGGAAATGCTGGCGAAATAGAGATAGTTATACTGCGTGGTACCCGTTGCGGCCGCGAGGAAGGCCGGCGCGCCACGGCTGCCGTGGTCCACATCCGAGACCTCGCTAGCCAGACCAAGAAAGCATTGCGCAACCGATCCGGCGGCGGGTGCGGTTGAGGTTGTACAAGCATATTCGGTGGAATCGGCCGTGTGGCCGTCGAGGTGTCCGAGATTTTTTGCGAACGCAAGGTAAATCATGCCCTGCTTGCCGGCGGCAACAATTTCAGGATTGGTGAGTTTGAAACTGGGCGCCAGCAAAACCACGCCGCCAGCGCCTAAATCCAAATCGCCATTGGTGAGCGCGAGTTGGCAGTATTGGCCGGTGCTATCGAACTTGCATGGGCTGGGACATTTTGTGGCGTTGGGATTGGTACACGCGACCGTGCTGTGGCCTCCGTTGAGCGAGTTGTAATCCGGAGGCGAGTAATAATCCTGCAACCCTGCGGTCGACATTCTGACGATGCTGTTGCTGTAGGCACCGGAACCTTGGTGCAAAGCTGATCCGTTGCCGACGGCGAAGTAGACGTTCCCGGCGGCATCGACCGCAGGCGCGGCGCCGCCCATCCAGATGCCGCCAATGCAGGGCTGTTTGGTGCAGATGGCTTCAGTATTGAAAACCGTATAAGCGCTGGAGAAACCGGCGGTCTTGTAGTTGTAGTTGAAACCGATTTCGAAGCCGTAGTGGGGATTGTCGTCGCAATGCGAAGCCCAGGACACCCAGATCTCGCTGGAACCGTTCGCCGAAGTCACCAGCGCTAACCCGGCGCGTTGATGATCGTAAATCGGGCTCCAGCCGGGCGCGGAGTTTGTCGCAAAGGTGGTATCGAGAACCAGCGGACTGCCGGGAATTTCCTGCAACGTATCGGCAAACAGGCCATGCAACTTTTGCCGGAAAGTTTTGTTGCCGAGGCTGTCCACGTCTTCATGCTTGGTAACGACGTAGAGCACTGGCGGCGTCACCGAGACGTCGATCACCGGAGTTCCGGTGATTCCGACCTCCGGCGTGAGGTTGGGAGCGCCGCAACTGCCGGGGATATCCGGCGTGGGCACCGCGAGTTCGGTATATCCCGAGCCAAGGTCGCTGGCATCGTTCAGGTTTACCTGCGCCAGTATGGCGCCAGTCGTCGCCGCGCCGTCCGAGTTCCAGGAATAGACGCTGTTGTTTTCAGTCGCGGCGAAGACGGCGTTATAGGCAGTTCCGTTGACCAGCAACTGGTGAACGTAGAGCGGCTGCGCATAGATCTGGCCGTCGGTCGTCGCGAGCCATTGGGGCACCGGATGGCTGCCGGAATTGAGCGTGGAGGCTCGTAAAGTGCCCTCATTGGGATTGACGCCGTCGCGGTTGCCATCATTGTGGTAGGTGAGAACGCATGGAGTGGAACCGGCGCAATAGGTTTGACCAAGAGCAGGGCGCTTGGCCGGCGCTGCGGCGTTCACAACTAACGCTGACATTCCAAGTACGGCGCCAACGACACACATCTTGAGTGCTGGTTTCACAGGTTCCTCCCGCAATTTCGGCTGCGCCAGTATTATGAGCCGCGACCGGCTCAATAAAACCAAAATCGGTAAAAATTTAGTGACGGAAGTGACGGATGCCGGTGAAGATCATAGCCAGGCCAAGGCGGTCGGCGGCGGCGATGACTTCCGGATCGCGCTGGGAACCGCCGGGCTGGATGATGGCCGTGGCTCCGGCCTTGGCGATTTCTTCCACGCCGTCGGGAAACGGGAAGAATGCATCAGAGGCGGCGACCGTTCCTTTCAGTGGTAGCTGCGCCTTCATGGCGCCAAGCTTGGCCGCATCGACGCGGCTCATCTGTCCGGCGCCGATGCCCACAGTTTGACCATCGCGGGCATAAACGATGGCATTGGATTTTACGTGCTTGCAGACCTTCCAGGCGAAGAGCAGGGCGCGGGTTTCTTCGGGTGTCGGTGGGCGCTTGGTGACGACCTTCAGGTCAGCTTGCTCAAGCTGGCGCAGGTCGGAGTCCTGAACCAGCATCCCTCCGGAAATATTCTTCATCACCCACTTCTGAATTGCGGGAGCGACTTCCACCAGGCGCAGATTCTTCTTCGTCGCGAACTTTTGTTTTGCGGCTTCATCGAAGGCGGGCGCGGCGATGACTTCAACGAACAGCTTGTGCATCTCTTCGGCGGCAGCGAGATCGACCGGGCGATTAACTCCGATCACGCTGCCGAAAGCGGACACGGGATCGCACTCCAGCGCACGCTGGAAGGCCTGGGCAAGACTCTTGCCGGTGCCAACCCCGCAGGGGTTGGTGTGCTTGATGATGGCGCAGACCGGCTCGTGGAATTCGTTCGATGTAAATTCCTGGGCTAAATCCCATGCGGCTTGCAGGTCCACGATGTTATTGAACGAAAGCTCCTTGCCCTGGAGTTGGCGGGCGTTGGCCACACCGAGGCTCGAGCCGTCGGAGTACATCGCCGCTTTCTGGTGAGGATTTTCGCCGTAGCGCAGGTCTTGCGCTTTGCCGAATGAAAGCCGCAGCGTTGGCGGGAAGGCCTCCGGTGCCGGCGGCGGGCCGGTGAGGGTAGTGCGTTCGAGGGTCGACGCGATGGCGGAGTCGTAGGCGGATGTAACAGCGAATGCTTTGCGAGCGAGTTGCCATTTTGTTTCGAGCGAGAGCTGTCCGTTGGACTTCATCAGCTCTTCGGTGATCGCGGCGTAGTCGTCCGGCGAAGTGACGACGGCTACATCGTGAAAATTCTTGGCGGCGGAGCGGATCATCGACGGGCCGCCGATGTCGATGTTTTCGATCAGTTCCTCAAGCTTGACGCCGGGCTTGGCCGCCGTTTTTTCGAAGGCGTAGAGATTGACCACCACCATGTCGATAGGCGCGATGCCGTGCTCGGCGACGGCGGCGACGTGCTTGGGATCGTCACGGCGGTAAAGGATTCCGCCGTGAACCTTGGGGTGCAGAGTCTTCACGCGGCCATCGAGCATTTCGGGAAAGCCGGTGAGTTCGGAGATGTCTTTAACGGCGATACCGGAGTCGCGCAGGAGTTTGGCGGTGCCGCCGGTGGAGATGAGCTCGATGCTGAGAAATGAAAGCGCGCGGGCGAAGTCGGCTAGGCCGATTTTGTCAGTGACGCTTAGCAGTGCGCGCTGGATGCGGGAAGTGCTATGGGACATTCACAGACCTCGGGAGCAATGTAGAAAGGATTACCAGAAATTCTATCAGGGCGACCGCGCCGGTTGGCCCTAGGGCGTAGCTCGGATCGATCAAGTCTACAAACTCCGCCAGGGACAAGCCGGGGCAGGACGCGTATGATGAGGGTATGAATTCGGTATTCATTTCCTACTACCCCAAGGCCCGAAAGCAGGCAGAACTAGTAAAGTGGGAACTGGAAAAGCTGCGCGTTCCTGCATGGTTGCCTCCGAGGCCGTTTTCTGGGGAAGCCGTTTTCGAGGAGAAGATGCTCGATGAGATGAAAAAGGCTCGTCTTGTAGTTTTTCTTGTGGGACCGCAGGCAACGGCCAGCCAGTGGGTTCAACGAGAATACAGGGCTGCCCTTGAACAGTTTTGGCTGGACCAAAATAAGATTTTCTTGCCCGTACTGATTGGCAATGCCGACTCACCCGCATTTCTTCGTCACGTTCGAAGCATCAAGGTGGATGGCCGCAGGGCGAATTGGCCAAAAGTAGCTAAAGAAATTGCGAAGGTTGTAACCGAGGGTTCGCGGGCGAAAAATACCCGGGCGGCGATTAAAGAGCAGACTGACCGGCTTAACCTCATTGAACAGCAAGCCTACGCCCTGCGTGCGTCAGAAGTGCCTAAAATCCTTTAGCTCTGGGCCTTTTCAACCCAAATTGCGATGAAGAGTCAGGCCCAGACGTTCAGAGAGCACTTTGGCACGGGGAAACTGGCAACTATTCCTTCAAAATCGGTTTTCATAAATTGTCCATTTGATGAAGAATTTAAACCGCTTTTTGATGCCATTGTTTTTGCCTCTACTTGTTGCGGTTTTGTGCCTCGTAGCGCGTTGGAATCAGGCACAGTGGCCGAGACCAGAATGGAGCGTATAACCCAAGCGGTCTTTTCTCCCAATTACTCCATTCACGACCTGTCGCGATGCAAAGGGGAAGGCAACGAAAATTTGGCGAGATTTAATATGCCTTTAGAACTTGGAATCGCTATGGGTCGTCGCAAGGCAACCCCACGCAAGAGAGACAAGCACGATTGGCTGGTACTGGTGCGTGATGGGCATCAATACGCCAAATACATATCCGACTTGGGTGGCTTTGATCTCAAGACTCACGATGGAACGGTGAAGAATTTAATTCCAAAAGTCGTGGCTTGGCTTGTGACGCGTCCGGAAGCGATTCCATTAGCAACACCGCAGAGAGTATTCGAAGCCTTGCCAAGGTTTCAGAAGAAAAAGGCTAAGCTTGAACTGGAATGGGGGCGCGAGCTGCCCTGGGCCGATTTGGTCCTTGCGGCTCAACGGTCGGTGCCACGGCTGAGATAACAAACTCAGGAATTCTTCGCGCTAGATCCGGCTTACGTCAGTCCCTTACGCCTTCGCTTTGGCCTTCAGCTTCACTTGCCCGCCGGCCAGTTCCACCGAATACTCAACATTCTGGCAGCCGTATTGTTTGCGGATTTGTTCGGTCTTTTTTTGTACGAAGGTGGTGAAGGAATCGAAGTTGCCGGAGACGTTTTCTCCTGCCTTCTTTTTGGCGGCGACCAGAGTGTTGTAGAGGCGCTCGACCTGTTCGCGTTCGCTGTCGACGCTTTGCAGGGTGAACGGTTGCGGCTGGGGCGGCTGCGCCTCGCTGGCGTCGTCGTCGGCGGCTCCTGCTGGCGCGGCGGCCGCTTTGGCCAGTCCATAAACCGGAGGATGGTGCGGCTTGCTTTCCTCCATTACGCGCACGCCCTGCACCGCGAGCAGCGCATCCTGCGGGCGGCGGTAGCCTTCTTCGCGAATGCGTGACTTCTTGCGCCACAGGTCGCTGTAGATGGCATAGCGCTGCGCCATTTCGTTGTAGCGGAAGCGCTGGGTAAAATTCATGCGCCCGCCGTCGGAAAATTTACGCAACAGCGACAGCACCTTCCACTCGATGTCGGTGGGGGGCCGTTTCGTTGGGTTGCTGAAGAAGATTTCGTACTCGATCTTCAGCCGCCTGAGTTGCGAATCGAGAACATTGAGTTCTTCGTCGGTGGTCACGCGCGATTCTCCACAGATAGTGTAGGAGTTGGCAGGGCTGGCGGCGAGTTACCCGGTGGTCACCAAGGTGATGGTACTGAAGTAAGCGGCGGCCTAGCTGTCAGCTATCAGCTGTCAGCTTCCAGCTAGAACCTTTCAACGCCGAGATCGCTGAGAACGCCGAGGAATACCGTGTCGGCAATCCACGCCGGCGAAGGATAAGCAGAAGCCTACAAGGAGGATTTGGCTGGGAACTGAGAACTGAGAAACCACAGCTGTTACTTCGAATTCGACGCCATCTTCTTGACCATGGCCAGCACCAGCTTGCGGTCGCTGTCGTTGAGGCTGGTGGCGTAGCGCCGGATCTGGCTCAGGAAGCGGACTTCATCGTCGGAGAGTTGCGGCAGTCCCTTGCCTGAGCCGTTGCTGTGGCCCGACTCGGAAAAGAACTGAGAGAGCGCGATCTCCATCGCCCCGGCGATCTTTGACAGAGTATCGAGCGAGGGGATGGTATGGCCGTTTTCTACGCGCGACAGGTAGCAGCGGAGCAGACCGGTGCGCTTTTCGATGTCGCCCTGGGACATGCCTTTTTGCAACCGGTAGTTGCGGATGGTTTCGCCAATGTTGATTGCGGGAAGCATTGCAGGATGCGACATAGTAACCAGAGCGGCAATTTCTGGCAAGTGGAAATTCGTGCCACTAGAAAACCGCAGGAAATCGCGGCCTAGGCCAAGAAATCATTAAACGCCGAGTCCGCCGAGAACGCAGAGGAAAACTCCGGAAAGCTAGATTTCCTCGGCGTTCTTTGCGTACTCGGCGTTAGTAGCCTTTTGCTTGTCCCCGGCAAATCTTGCTGGGAAAACTACTTCTTCAATGTCTGCGCCAGAAATTCGGTGGTGCGCTTCCAGGCATCGGCGGCATCGGCGGGGCGGTAACCGTCTTTGTTGTTCGGATTTTCGAAGGCATGGCCGGCATCGAGATAGATCTTCACGTCTATCGTTTTGCCCAGTTGCTTCATGGTCGCTTCGAACTTGTGCACGTCGTCGGGAGTGATGCCGCGATCCTGGCCGCCAAACAGACCAAGAATCGGGGCGTTGATTTTCTTGATCGCGTCGGTGTCGGTGGCGAGATGGCCGTAGTTGATGACGTCGGCGGCGAGAGTCGGCTCTTCCAGCGCAACATCGAGCGAGTAGCCGCCGCCCATGCACCATCCGATGGCGCCGATGCGATTCTTTTTCACCTCAGGCTGTGCGGCGAGGTAGGTGAAGGCGGCTTTCAGGTCGCGCGTGGCGCGGTCTTCGGGCACGCCGCGCATGATCTCGTGCGCTTCATCCGGCGTGGTGGCCACCTTGCCGCGATAGAGGTCGATGGCCAGAGCGACGTATCCCTGATCGGCGAGCTTGGAAGCCCGCTCTTTGACCCAGTCATTCAATCCCCACCATTCATGAATGACGATGAGCGCCGGGAACGGGCCGTGGCCTTTGGGCGTGTAGAGCATGCCTTGCACGGTTTCATCGCCGCTTTTATAAGAAACGGGCTTGCCCTCGGCCGCGAAGGCGGAGAGCGCGAAAAGGAAAACAATCAGTGATGCGCAGAGAGTCTTCATATTTATCCACTCTTTCGAAAAAGATGTAAACCGACAAGGACGATGACTAGCAGGAAATCCGTTACCAAGCCGTGCATTCCGAGAGAATACAGCCAGCCTTGTGACTTTCCGATCACGATACATCCGAGATCGACCACGAAAAAAACTGCGCAAAAGCCGAGCAGTTTCTCGCTTGTCACAATTCAAGCTCCATATAAAGCGCACCCGCCATCGGATTGGCGCAATAGGGCTCAATTTCCTTGAATCCCAGCCTGCGATACATGGCGACAGCATCTTTCATCACCGGCTCGACGGTGTCGAGGCGCATGCGTTGGTAGCCGATCATGCGGGCTTCCGCGATGATGCGCTCGGCCAGCAGGCGTCCTAAGCCGTGGCCGCGGAACTGCGGACGCAGGTACAGGCGCTTCATTTCGCAGACGGCGGGTCCGAGCTTATGCAGGGCCACGCAGCCTGCGAGCTGGCCTTGATATTCCGCGAGCAGCAGGCGGCCTTCGGGCGGCACATAGTCGCCGGGAAGGTTTGCTAGTTCCTGATCGAAATTCTGGAAGCAGAGGCTGAAACCGAGGGACTGCGCATATTCGAGAAAAAGTTCGCGGGCCTGGGAAATTTGCGCGGGGGATTCGGCCTGAGCAAAGGCAAAACCCTTAAACACATCTATGAACCCGTCAGCTGCGTTTACTATTTTTCGGGCATACGACGGGCCTCTGGGGGGCATGTTCCGGTTTAGCCTTTTGTGGTGAACGCCAGCGTCAGCAGCGTTTTCTGTTCTACTTCGTGCGCTTTGGCGCTGCCGGTTGCGGGGCTGGCACTGGAGCTGCGCTTGACTGAGAGCACCTGGCGCTCTCCGGCAATCCTTTTTAGCCGCGGCAGCACGTTGAATAACGCGCCCATGTTGGCTGGCTCTTCCTGCACCCAGACAATGTCGCCGCTGGCACCGTGGCGGTCGAATTCGGCAGCGAGTTCTTTCTCAGGGAATGGGTAGAGCTGTTCGAGGAAGACGATGGCGGTCGAAGTGTCGTTGCGTTTCTTGCGTTCGGCTTGCAGTTCGTGCCCGATCTTTCCCGTACACACGAGAATGCGGTCGGCCTGGACGACTTCGGTGTCGGGAATGACATTGAGGAAACCGGGACGCGAGAAATCTTCAATGGGCGAGGAAGCGTCGGGATGGCGCAACATGCTCTTCGGCGTAAAGACAATCAGAGGCTTGCGCCAGTGGCGCAGCGCCTGGCGGCGCAACAAGTGAAAATATTGCGCGGCGTTGGAAGGTTGAGTGATCTGAATGTTGTCTTTGGCGGCGAGCTGTATGAAGCGCTCGATGCGGGCGCTGGAATGTTCCGGACCCTGGCCTTCATAGCCGTGCGGGAGCAATAACACGAGGCCGGAAAGCAAATTCCATTTCGCTTCGCCGGCTGAAATGAACTGATCGATGATAGCCTGCGCTACGTTGACGAAGTCGCCGAATTGGGCTTCCCACAAAACCAAAGCTTCGGGATAATCACGGCTATAGCCATATTCAAAGCCCAGAACGCCGGCTTCGGAAAGAGTCGAGTTGTAGATTTCGCAGCGCGCCTGTCCGGCGCCGACGTTGTGCAGAGGAACAAATTCGCTTTCGTCTTCGATGTCGATAAGGGCGGAGTGACGTTGATTGAAAGTTCCGCGGCGCGAATCCTGACCTGACATCCGAACTGGAATGCCGCTTTTCACAAGGCTCGCGAAAGCTAATGCTTCGGCCATGCCGTAATCGACGGGACGTTTGCCCGCACCCATTTCTGCTCGCTGCTCGAGAAGCTTTTTAACTTTCGGATGAATGTGAAAGTTCGCGGGATATGTCGTCAGACGAGTCGAAAGTTCCATCAACTCTGAAGCGGCGATGCAGGTTTCGACTTCAAATTCCGACTTGTGACGGCCACCGTAATATTGACTCCAATAGCCGGGCAGCTCGCGCATCAAAGGTTTTTGAGTTAACGCCTTGGCTTTTCTCTGTGCGGTCTCGTATTCAGCCTTAATGGCATCGACGCGTGACTGCACATCGGTAAGGCCAGTGTCATCGGCGTAGATTTCCCACAACGGAGGATGTTCTTTAATCCTCTTGTACAGAAGCGGCTGAGTGATGGTGGGATCGTCCACCTCGCTGTGGCCGTGACGGCGGTAGCCGATCAGGTCGATGACGACGTCGGTCCCGAACTTGTACCGGTATTCCACAGCCATTCGCGTGACGCGAACGACGGCGTCCACGTCTTCGCCGTTGACGTGGAAGATGGGAATCGACTGGCGCCGGGCGATGCATGCGGCGAAACGGGTCGAGTGCTCTTCGTGATAGTCGGTGGTGAATCCCAAAAGATTGTTGACGATGACATGCACCGTTCCGCCGACTGTGTAGCCGGGAAGATCGGCATAATTCATGGTCTCGGCGAGAATGCCCTGGCCGGCGAATGCGGCATCTCCGTGGATGACGAGGGGAAGATATTTTTCTTCGCCACCCCGTCCGGCGCGATCCTGTTTGGCGCGGGTGCGGCCGATGGTGACGGGGTCGACGGCTTCGAGGTGGCTGGGATTCGAGACCAGATGAATATGAACCTTGGCGCCACTGCGCGTGGCATACTCGCCGGTCGCGCCCATGTGGTATTTCACGTCGCCGGAACCGAGCACGCTGCGCGGGTCCACATCTTCAAAGCCAGCGAAGATTTCTTCCGCGGGACGTTTGGCCACATGAGCGATGACGTTTAACCGTCCGCGATGGCTCATACCCACGACCAGTTCGACGGCCCCACGCTGCGCAGCGGTGTCGAGGAGTTCATCGACCAAAGGAATGAGCGCGGTTGTTCCTTCGAGGGAAAAACGCTTGTTGCCGAGATAGCGCTGCTGCAAGACCTGCTCGAACAGATCGGCGCGAATCAACAAATCGAGGATGCGCGGCTGATCTTCGGCCGCCGGATCGGATTCCATGCGCTGGTAAATCCAGTTGCGGCGCTCGGGATCGGAGATGTGATTGATCTCGACGCCGATGGTGCTGCAATAAATCGCGCGCGCTTCGCGTGCATATTCGCTATCGATTTGCAGGTCGGGATGAGGACGCGGGCGGAGAAAACCAAGAGGATCGAGGTCGGCTTCGAGATATCCCCACTGGCGGAAGGCATCGAAGACGCGTTCGCGCTCAAGGTTTAAGACGGTGGAATGGCCATTCTTCCCTGGCTCAGCTTGAGACTTAGCTCTTTCGCGGGTTGGACTTGCCGGGACACGCTTGGCGGCAACGGACTCAATTGCGACAGATCCTGCGGGATCGGATTTACCGAAAGCAGGTTCCAGAGTAGTGGTTTTAGAAGTCGGCATAAATCTTAGGTCTTAAGAATAACGGATGTTGAGATGGGCTTGCAGGATTCTGGAATGCCGGAGGTCCCGAAAAGTGCGGGGAAGCGCTGCCGGGTTTTTGTTGCGGACTCTATGGTGCGAGGAGTTTGCAAGAAAGCAATTAGCTGTCGAGGAGACTCAAACGTCCAGCCTGGCGCGCGATTTTATCATTCGCCACGACCGAGGTGGGCGGTTTCAACACGCCGACGACGCCTTCCCCGCCTCCGCGCTTGGCTAATTGACGGTTTAAGCGATCGAGAAGGACGTTCAGTTTCCTTTTTTCGTGGTCGCGCTCCGCGTGTTTACACATGCGGCGAATGTCTTGTGTTTCGAAAGCTTCGCGAAATACCATTTTAGACCCTCCCACAATTGGCCCCAGACTACGCTACCGGTCAAGAAATTGCTACCCCCCGAATACCGTAGGGTTGCTGAAAACTCGTTTCAGCCCTCTGTGGTGAAATGGAGGCTGTGCAACTTAAACCAGCGCTAGCTTCCGCCATTAGGAGGTTCACTCAGGCACAAGTTCCCTCGCCGCGGTTGAATGCCGAGTTGCTTTTGATGTTCACGCTCAACTGCGACCGCGCTTACTTGCATGCGCACGCTGAGCGCGAGCTCACGGCCGAGGAATCGAGGCGTTATGCGTCTTTACTCGCCGAGCGTGCACGCGGTGTGCCCACCCAATACATCACCGGGCATCAGGAATTCTGGGGCATGGATCTTATTGTTACCTCCGCAGTGTTGATCCCACGGCCGGAAACCGAGCATGTGATCGAAACGGTGCTGGAGATCTTCAGAAACGGCCGTGGACCTTGGACCGCGGAGTTCAGAAGCGGTGTTACTGGCCGCGATTCCTCAGTTCGTGCTGCCGGGATCGAGGGTCCTGAGTCCGCGGTCCGAATCGCCGACGTTGGCACTGGCTCGGGCTGCATCGCGCTTGCGCTGGCCAAAGAGTTTCCTTGCGCCGAGATTGAGGCTACCGATATTTCTTCCGCTGCACTTGAGATCGCGCGCGCGAATGCCGCCCGCCATGAACTCGAAAGTCGAATTCACTTTCACAACGCCGATTTGCTCGAAGGACTGGACCGGGAAAGTTTTGACTTCATCGTTTCCAATCCTCCCTATGTCGGTGAATCGGAGGCGGATGAGGTACAACTCGAAGTCCGCAAGTTCGAGCCGCGCAATGCCGTCTTCGCCGGCCCAACCGGAGTGGAAGTCATTGCCCGGCTTATCCCGGAATCCCAAGCAGCGCTGAAGCCAGGCGGCTGGCTGGTGATGGAAATGAGCGGAAGCATCGCCGAGCGGGTCGAGGGTTTGCTTGCCGGCTGGAACCAAGTGCAAATTACGAAGGATCTGCAGTCCATCCCGCGGGTGATTCGCGCTCTAAGACCATGAAAACAAGATTCATCTCTGGGAAAAAAGCTTGACATTGTACTGTGCGTAATATAGTGTATGTCACATACTGTATGGCAAATGGTGCGAATTCCGAATCAGAGCTCTTCGAAAACCTGCGGCTCGAACTTCGCCGCGGCTGCCTGATCGTCGCTGTTATGGCGCAACTCCGGGCTGAGCAGTACGGCTACACCCTGCGAAAGGCGTTAGCCGACGATGGGTTGGCAATTGATGAAGGCACGCTTTACCCTTTGCTGCGCCGGCTGGAGAGCCAGGGCTTGCTGGTCAGTCAGTGGCGCGAAGAGGAGAAACGCAATAAACGCTTTTACCGTCTGTCGCCTGTAGGCGAAAAGATCCTCGAGCAGTTGCTCGACGAATGGAAAAGTATCAACGCATCGTTAGATCGAATTCTCCAAGAGGCAGGCCAAATATGAGCACATCGTCCGCAAAATCCCCGACAGAACTCCTCGATCGTTATCTGCAAGCCGTTCGCTTCTGGCTGCCCAAGACCCAGCAGCAGGACATCATTGCCGAGCTGTCTGAAGATCTCCGCTCGCAAATCGAAGAGAAGGAATCCGAACTGGAGCGTCCGCTCGACGGATCGGAAATGTCCTCGATTCTCAAGCGCTGTGGCAGTCCCATGCTGGTGGCCAGCCGTTATCAGCCGCAGCGCTATCTGATCGGTCCGGCTTTATTTCCAATTTACCGGTTCGTGCTGAAAATGGTACTGCTGTATATTTTGCTACCCGTTTTCGTTCTTATCGTCGGGCCCATATATCTGTTCAGCAGCCACGACTTAGGACTGGCTCTAGCGCACACGCTCTCCGGACTCTGGTTCGGAGCTTTTGTTGCCGCCGGAATTATCACGCTCATCTTCGCTGTGGTGGAACGAACTCAGGTTGGGTTGCAGCTTGAAGAAAAATGGGATCCGCATTCGCTACCGCCGGTAGTGAAGAGCCAGCACAGGACTTCGCCGCCGAAAATGATCTGCGAAGCGGTTTTTGGCGTTATCGGGCTCGTCTGGCTCCTGCTTTTGCCGCATCATCCCTTCTTGGTTTTTGGTTCCGCGGCGGCGTTCCTGCAGGCGGCTCCTATCTGGCACAGGTTTTATCTTCCCGTTTTGTTGCTCGCGGCGGCCGGGATAGCTCGTCCATGCATTGCACTGGCTCGCCCGCAATGGACCCGGTTTCCTGCCCTTGCCCAACTCTTTAACAACGGCCTCACGCTGGTGTTTTTGTATTTCCTGCTTCAGTATGCAATTCAGGTCCCGGCAAACGGATGGTCGCCATTCGTGACACTTACCGATGCGGCCAGGGATTCAGCGCAATATAAACGGGTAGCGGGACTCGTCAACCTCTCCATGCTCTTGAGCATAGCCGGCACCTGGTTCGGTCTTTCCATTGCCGAAATCATTCAGGTGTTTGTATTGGGGCGACAGCGCCGACAGCGGCCTTCGGGCAACCATCACTCTGCCGCGTCGCTGGTGAGCTAGGTTTCTTGACGTTGTCGCGTGGTGCGCAACCAAGCCTTCACCACAAGCTACAATAAGATTATCTCTATGAATGCATCGAACGTCCCGGCCGGAGCCGGCGAAAATGCGCCTGAGCCCCGTCCCTCGAACTTCATTCGCGACATCGTCATCGCCGACATCGAGTCCAACAAATTCGAGGGTCGCGTCCAGACCCGCTTTCCACCGGAGCCTAACGGCTACCTGCACATCGGCCACGCCAAAGCCATCTGCCTCGACTTCGGCCTGGCCGACGAGTTCGGCGGACACACGAATCTGCGCTTCGACGACACCAATCCCGAAAAAGAAGAAACCGAATACGTCGATGCCATTCAGCAGGACGTAAAGTGGCTCGGCTATAAATGGGACGGACTTTTCTACGCCTCCGATTATTTCGACCAGCTCTACGAATGGGCGCTTAAGCTGATCAAAGACGGCAAAGCCTATGTTGACGATTTGTCCGCCGACGAAATCCGCAAGCATCGCGGCACGCTCACCGAGCCGGGAAAGAACAGCCCGTTCCGCGATCGTCCGGTCGAAGAAAATTTAAATTTGTTCGAGCGCATGCGTGCCGGGGAATTTCCCGATGGTTCCAGGGTTTTAAGAGCGAAGATCGACATGGCCTCGCCCAACTTCAACATGCGCGATCCGGTCATGTACCGCATTTTGCACGCGCACCATCACCGCACCGGCGACAAGTGGCCGATCTATCCCATGTATGACTTTGCCCACGGCCAGTCCGACTCGCTGGAAAAAGTGACGCACTCCATGTGCTCGCTGGAGTTCGCAGACCACCAGCCGCTCTACAACTGGTTCATCGAGCAGTTGGGAATTTTTCCTTCGAAGCAGATCGAGTTCGACCGCCTCAGCCTGACCTATACGATGATGAGCAAGCGCAAGCTGCGCCTGCTGGTCGAGCAGCGCCACGTTACTGGATGGGACGACCCGCGCATGCCCACGCTCTCCGGCTTGCGCCGCCGCGGGTATTCGCCCGAGGCGATCCGTAGTTTCGTGAATGCCGCGGGAGTCTCGCGCACGAACGGAGTCGTCGAGCTGGCGATGCTCGAACACTTCGTTCGGGAAGACCTGAATAAACGCGCCCCACGCGTGATGGCCGTGCTGCGTCCGCTGAAAGTGGTGATCGACAACTATCCAGAAAATCAGCCTGAAGAAATGGATGCGGTCAACAATCCTGAAGACGAAAGCGCGGGTAAGAGAAAAGTTCCTTTCTCGCGCGAACTCTACATCGAGCAGGACGACTTCCGCGAAGTCCCGCCGAAGGGCTACTACCGGCTGTCGCCGGGGCGCGAAGTGCGCCTGCGCTACGGTTACTTCATCACCTGCACCGGGGTAGTGAAAAACGAAAAAGGCGAAGTCATCGAAGTCCACTGCGCCTACGACCCCGCCACCCGAGGCGGCAACGCTCCCGACGGCCGCAAAGTTAAATCGACCATCCATTGGGTCTCGGCGGTCCACGCCATCGATGCCGAAGTGCACATCTACGAAAATCTCTTCACCAAAGAAAATCCCGACGACGTGGAAGACGGCAAAGATTTTCTCTCCAATCTCAATCCGAATTCGCTGGAAATCGTTACGGACGCCAAGCTCGAACCGTCGCTGGTGAACGCCACGGCAGGCAACCGCTATCAGTTCGAGCGCCTGGGATATTTTTGCGTTGATCCGGATACGATGCCGGGGAAGCTAGTGTTTAATCGGACCGTGGCGTTGAAAGATACCTGGGCGAAGGTGGAAAGGAAACAGGGAAAATAACTGCGTGAGACTATTCTGATTCTTTCTTTTGCTCCATGAGTCGTCGCAATTCTTGAAGTTGGTTCCAAGAGAAGTCCGGATGAGCCTTCCCCCATTCTGACGCTCGATCCCATGCTTCCCGCAGGCGGGGATCTCTAGACCAATGATCGAAGTATGGTCTCAGACCTGCGCTCTCTAGTGCATGTTCTAGAAATCCGGTTTCGATTGCATCGCAGATGTCTTCTCCGCTGGTCAAAAACAATTGGGTGACAGAAAATGCGACACTGCGGATCACATCATCGCAATCTCCACCCTGGAGCAACTGGCGAAGCCAGCCGTGAAGAATTCCTGCGGCCTCGTAGCGGCTCTCAATCTCATCGTCGTCCTTCACATTCCGTCGAATGCATTCCAGTAGATAGTTTTGGATTGATTTGCATTCGAGCTCCTTGCCGAGTTCCGGCTTTATTCGGAAGTAGCCTTCACCAGTGATTTTGTAAAGCTTTGCCAAGGTCGCCAAGTCGCTGGTTGCATCAATCCACCTCTCAACGTCACCTCTAGCCAGTACTGCATGCGAAGCGGCTGCCGCATCGATCTCAGCTTTGAAATTCATTCAGTACAATGTTGTCCTGAAAATGTTGTCCTAAAAAACGCGAAACCCCGAGCAAATACTTCACTCAGGGTCAGCATCTCTGCCTGTCAAGGTCGATTATCAAAAGCCGCAGACCATAAGTCAAGATTACTTGAGGAGTCTGCCTGTCAGAGACTCCTCGTCAGCTTCCCTACCGAACCGGGAATGCTGTGGACCCGACGGGACTCGAACCCGCACCTTCATGCATGACAGGCAGAGATGCTACCAATTACACCACGGGCCCGAGTCAAGGCTATGGCCTCCAGCCTAAGCTCCACAAGCCAGCCGAAGAAACAATTTGAAATCGAGTTCCACTTCGGGAGGGACAAGCACCCTGACCGGAATCGACGGCTGCAAGCCTGACGATGAGAAGGCCAGTTGCGCAAACCCCGAGCGCGTCTTCCACTCGGGGCGTAAGCCTGTCCAGCTTCACTACGATTATCGACATCGAATAAACGCAAGTCAACGTTACCTGAGGAGCTTACGTGCTGCCAGTTACACCACGAGCCCAAGGTCAGGCTGTGGCGTTCAGCCGGGCTTCACAAGCCGTGTTGAGCCAATTTTGAAGCGACGATCAGTTCGAGAAGGATAAGCGTTGACTGATCGATGACAGCAGCCGAGCGCTGACGTTGAAACTTGACGAAAAAGCAAAACCCCGGGTGGAATTCGACCCAGGGCGTTAGCCCGTCAAGCTATGGAGATAGTATCAGCGCCAAGAACCCAAGAGTCAAGAGTACTTTGGGGAGTTCGCCCGTCACGAGCTCCCCGCCAGATTCCCTACCAAACCAGGGAACGAGGTGGACCCGACGGGATTCGAACCCGCACCTTATAGCTTGACGGGCTAACGTGCTACCGATTACACCACGGGCCCGAAGTTAGGCTATGGCCTCCCACTAAGTTCCACAAGCCAGCCGATGAAACAATATGAAAACGGAGTTCCCCTTCGGGAGGGATCAGCCCTGTGATTGAAAAAACCGACGGCTAAAAGTGCCTGACGATGAGATTGCCAATAAAAGCACAATTCCTGAGCGAGAATTCCACTCGGGTTGCACGTCAGCCTTTCCAGCTCGACAGGATGATCAGAACTCACGACTCGAAGTCCACGTTACGCTGATCCGCCTGTCGGAGGCTCCGCTCCAGCTGAGAGCCCAGACTTCGATACTATAAAGCTCTCATGATCTACGACATTCTGATCGGTAAGGAGACCTACCGCCTGGAACTGGACCGGATCGGCGACGCATGGTCGTGCCGGTTGAATGGAGAAAGCGTCGAAGTGGACGCGGTTCCCATCCGTCCCGGTGTACTTTCGCTCCGTCTCGCAAATCGCAGTTACGACGTGAAGTGCGAGCCATTCGAAGACAACTTAAAAATCTGGGTTGGGCCGGAGAGTGTGAACGCGGAAGTGCGCGACCCGCGGTCGCTTCGCGGACGCAGCCGCACCGGCGAGGAACATGGAGCCAGGAAGTTGGTGGCGCCAATGCCGGGCAAGGTCGTGCGCATATTGGTCGAACAAGGTGCTCAGGTGGAAGCGGGCGCTGGCCTCCTGGTGGTAGAGGCGATGAAAATGCAGAACGAAGTCAAATCGCCGAAGAAGGGAACTGTTCAGAAAATAATGGTCAGTCAGGGAGCGGCGGTGAACGCGGGAGACATTCTCGCCATCGTTGAGTGACCCGACGCATCGAGATGAGCCTCACAGTCCGGCGGGTGCATCGAGTCTCGGCGGCGATGCTACAATAAATTGTAATCATCAGGGAAATGGATTGGTCTATCTCTCGACCTGAAATTCCTTCCGAGGTGCATCTCCCAATGGCAATAGCTGAAGCTCCTGTCCGGCCGCGCGCAAGCCTGCATGACGGCCCATTTGTTTCCGAGCCGTTTTTCGATTTCCGCAACGACGAAAACGCGCGCCGCATGCGCGCCGCCATCGCCAAAGTTCGCGGACAACTGGGTCAGGAATATGACCTGATTATCGGCGGCCAGCGGATCAAGACGACCGATAAGATCAAGTCGCTGAACCCCTCGCAGCCCTCGCAGATTGTAGGCATTCATCAGAAGGCGGGCAAGGAACAGGTTGAACCGGCTATGAACGCTGCGCTGAAGGCGTTTGAACCCTGGAGCCGAACTTCGGTGGAAGAGCGCGCCAGCCTGCTGTTTCGCGTGAGCGATCTTTTGAAAAAACGCAAGATGGAATACATGGCGTGGCTGGTTTTTGAAGTCAGCAAGAACTGGGGCGAGGCTGACGCCGATATTTCCGAGACCATTGATTTCTGCGAATTCTACGGGCGCGAAGCGCTGCGGCTGGCAAAGACGCAGCCCCCAATTCAGCTGCCCGGCGAGCGCGATTCGCTCATGTATATCCCGCTGGGCGTGGGCGCGGTGATTCCTCCGTGGAATTTTGCCTGCGCGATTATGGCCGGCTTGACGGTGGCTTCCATCGTCAGCGGCAATACCGTAATTCTGAAGCCCTCCAGCGACTCACCCACCATTGCGGCGAAGTTTGTCGAACTGCTGGAGGAAGCCGGAATTCCTGAGGGTGTGGTGAACTTCTGCCCCGGAGCGGGGGCGAGCTTCGGCGACGCTGTTGTGGCTCATCCGAAAACGCGCTTCATAGCTTTCACCGGCTCGCGCGAAGTTGGCCTGCATATCAATAGAACCGCGGCGACGCAGGCGCCGGGACAGATTTGGATCAAGCGCACCATCCTCGAAATGGGCGGCAAAGACGCTATCATCGTCGATGCGGACGCAGACATCGACTCCGCCGTCGAGGGCGTAGCGCAGGCGGCGTTCGGCTTCCAGGGACAGAAGTGCTCCGCCTGTTCGCGAGCTATTGTCGATGAACGCGTCTACGATAATTTCCTACAGCAGCTCAAAGCACGCGTAGAAAAAATCACGGTTGGCGATCCCGCCGAAAATTTCGGCATGGGCGCGGTCATCAACGAAAGCTCGATGAAGACGATTCTGGGCTACATCGAGCAAGGCAAGAAAGATGGGCGCCTGATCACCGGCGGCCAACGCGCCACTGAGGCCGGCGAAGGTTACTACATTCGCCCGACAGTAATCGCCGACATTCCCGCGAAGTCAAAGCTGGAGCAGGAAGAGATTTTCGGTCCCGTGCTGGCTGTCATCAAAGCTCGCGGCTTCGATCACGCGCTGGAGATCGCCAACGACACCGAATTCGGGCTTACGGGAGCCGTCTACACGCGGTCGCGCGACAAGATCGATCGCGCCATTCGTGAGTTCCACGTGGGCAATCTCTACATCAATCGCAAATGCACCGGCGCAATGGTAGGCGCGCATCCTTTTGGCGGCTTCAACATGTCGGGAACGGATTCCAAGTCTGGTGGGCCGGATTATTTGTATCTGTTCACGCAGGCGAAATCTGTGGGAGAGAAGATCGGATAAGCGGTTACGCGCCGGCGCTACACCGGCGGCGGATTCCTCTCCGCAAACTGCCGCTGATGCCAGTAGGGATAAATCGGCGTCACGTTGCTCGCGGCATCTAGCTTCGCCATTTGCTCGGGCGACAAGTTCCATCCCACGGCTGCCAGATTCTGACGCAATTGTTCTTCGTTGCGTGCTCCGACGATCACCGTGGAAACAGAAGGCCGCCGTACCAACCAGTTGAGCGCAACTTGCGGCACGGTCTTGCCGGTTGCTTTTGCCACTTCATCCAGTGCATCCACTACTTTGAATAAATATTCATCCGCCACGGGCGGTCCTTGCTCGGAAGTGGTGTGCAGCCGGCTTTCTTTCGGTAAGGGATGTCCGCGCCGAATTTTTCCGGTTAAACGCCCCCAGCCGAGCGGACTCCATACCAGCGCGCCCACTCCCTGGTCCAGCGCCAGCGGCATCAGTTCCCATTCATATTCTCGCCCGACCAGCGAGTAATAAACCTGATGGCCTGCGTAACGTTCCCAACCATACTTATCCGCCACGCTCAGCGATTTCATTAAATGCCAGCCGGAAAAGTTGGAACACGCGATGTAGCGCACCTTTCCGCTTACCACCAGTTGATTGAGCGTGCTTAAGACTTCTTCGACCGGCGTCAGCGCGTCAAATCCGTGCAGATGATAGATATCAATGTAGTCGGTTCCCAGGCGGCGCAAGCTGGCCTCGCACGACTGAATCAGGTGATAGCGCGACGAGCCGATATCGTTCGGTCCCGGTCCCATCTTGAAGGTAGCCTTGGTCGAGATCAGAACCTTTTCCCGGCGCCCGGCAACCGCCTTGCCCAGAATGGTTTCAGAGAGACCGTTTGAATAAACATCCGCCGTATCGAATAAATTTGCGCCTGCCTCCATGCAGATATCGACCAGGCGCGTGGCCTCGGCCACATCGCTCGCGCCCCACGCGCGAAAAAACTCAGTTCCCCCGCCAAAGGTTCCGGTGCCAAAACTCAGCACCGGTACTTTCAATCCAGAGCGTCCCAGCGTGCGGAATTCCATGGGGACTAGATGCTGCGACTGCTAAGAACGATGCGCGAAGTAAAGAGCAACAATCCGCGGCGTCCGTGGTAGTCAGTGCATCCTCAGTGTGCCTCTGTGCTCAAGATTTTGATCTTGTTTCCTCACATCGTGTCTAATGCGGACTACAGCAAAAGACTGATCGAATGCCACTATCACCTGACACGAATTCCGCACCGCCCGATGCTGCCGGTCTCGCCGCAAAACTGCGCACGCATCTTCAAGGCGACGTTCGCTTCGACAACTCCAGCCGCGCCCTCTATTCGAGCGACGGCTCCAACTACCGCCAAGTACCCATCGGCGTAGTTCTTCCCCGCAATGTTGATGATGTTATCGCCGCGGTCTCCCTCTGCCGCGAATTCAATGCCCCGCTGCTTTGCCGTGGCGGGGGCACATCGCTTGCCGGACAATGCTGCAACGTTGCCGTCGTTCTCGACTTTTCGCGTTATATGAATCGGATTCTCGAGATTGACTCGGCCGGTCGCATCGCCCGCGTGCAACCCGGAGTCGTGCTTGACACTCTGCGCAACGCCGCTGAAAAGTATCACCTCACCTTCGCGCCCGATCCCGCCTCGCACGACCGCTGCACGCTCGGCGGCATGATCGGCAACAACTCCTGCGGCGTTCACTCGGTCATGGCGGGAAAAACCGACGACAACATCGAAGCTCTGGAAATCCTGACTTACGATGGCGCTCGATTGCGCGTCGGCGAAAATTTCATAGAGGATTTCGGAACAGGCATAGACCATGTGGGGACGGCCGCCCTCGGCCGCCCAAGCGGCCCAGAAGTATCGGGCCGCAGCCCGGCCTCGCGCGGCAGTCAGATCTATGCCGACCTAAAGCAGCTCGCAGAACAATATGCCGACCAAATCCGTCAGCGATTCCCCAACATTCCTCGCCGTGTCTCCGGCTACAACCTGAACCAGCTGCTGCCCGAAAATAATTTCAACATCGCCCGCGCTCTTGTCGGCTCGGAAGGAACCTGCGTCACGGTTCTCGAAGCTACCTGCCGCCTTGTCGAAAGCCCACCACAACGCGTGCTGCTGGTTGCTGGCTATTCCGATATTTTCGAATGCGCCGACCGGGTTCCGGAAATCATGGAGCACCATCCCATCGGGCTGGAGGGTTTCGACGACATTCTCCTTGGCTACACCCGGCGCAAAGGCATCAACTCGGAAGGCCTGTCGCTTCTTCCCCCAGGCGGCGGATGGTTGCTGGTCGAGTTCGGAGCGGGCAGTGTGCAGGAAGCCGAATCGCAAGCGCAATCCCTTATGGAGTCGCTGGGCCGCAACCGCCGCGCAAATTCTCCGCAGATGATTCTTCTCGCCGATCCCCAACAGGCCAGGCGCGTGTGGGAAATCCGCGAATCCGCCCTGGGCGCGACTTCCCGCGTCCCAGGCGAGCCGCCCAACTGGGAAGGCTGGGAAGATGCCGCAGTCGCTCCCGAAAAACTCGGCGCATATCTTCGCGATCTTCGCCGCCTGTTGAACGACTTCCAATACAAAGGCGCATTCTATGGCCACTTTGGCCACGGCTGCGTTCATAACCGCATCAGCTTCGACCTGCAATCGAAAGCAGGCATTGCAAAATTCCGCCGGTTCATGGAAGCCGCCGCCGACATGGTCGTGAGCTATGGCGGTTCGCTTTCCGGCGAGCACGGAGACGGGCAGGCCCGCGCCGAACTTCTTCCCAAAATGTTCGGCCCGGAACTCATGCAGGCATTCCGCGAATTCAAATCCATTTGGGATCCAGAGTGGAAGATGAATCCCGGCAAAGTCATCGACCCCAATAAGTTCGACGACAATCTCCGCCTCGGCCCAAACTACGCGCCGTGGGAACCGAAAACACATTTCCAGTTTCCTGAAGATGATGCCAGCCTGGCCAGCGCAACCCTGCGCTGCGTGGGGGTTGGCAAATGCCGCCGCGAAGAAGGGGGCGTAATGTGTCCCAGCTATCGCGTCACCCATGAAGAAGGGCACTCCACGCGCGGCCGCGCTCATTTGCTGTGGGAGATGACCCAAGGCGAAGTGATTCGTGATCGCTGGCGCAGCGAAGAAGTAAAGAACTCGCTCGATCTCTGCCTGGCCTGCAAAGGTTGCAAAAGCGACTGCCCGGTCGGCGTCGATGTCGCAACTTACAAAGCAGAATTTCTATCGCACCACTACGAAGGCCGCCTGCGCCCGCGCAGCGCCTACGCCTTCGGCCACATCGATCTCTGGGCGCGCCTGGCGTCGCCCTTCGCAGGCATTGTTAATCTCGCGACACAATCGCCCATCCTGCGCGACATCGCAAAATTCGCCGCTGGAGTTTCACTGCATCGCACGATTCCCGCCTTCGCCCCGCAGACGTTCCGGGATTGGTTCAGGAGTCGGACAGCTTCATGCGTTGTGGGAAGCGCTATTCCGAACGAAAAGCCTTCGATTGTCATCCCGTCCTCTCTTGTCATCCCGAGCGTGAGCGAGGGATCTGGGTTTCTGCCTGATGCGTCCAAGACGGCGGGGTCCGGGCAAGAACCCAGATCCCTCGCTTCGCTCGGGATGACAATGAGAGGAACTCCCTCTGTGAAGACTTCGCCCGCTGAGAGCCGCGACGTCCTCCTCTGGCCCGACACTTTCACCAACTATTTCTCTCCCCACATCGCCCAAGCGGCAGTCGAAGTCCTCGAACACGCCGGCTTTCGCGTTCAGATCCCCCGCGCGTCACTCTGCTGCGGACGCCCGCTCTACGACTTCGGCTTCCTCGAACGCGCAAAATCCCTGTTGCAAAAAGTCCTCGTCGCACTCGAGCCCGAAATCTCCGCCGGGATTCCCATCGTCGGACTCGAACCCAGCTGCATTGCCGTTTTTCGCGACGAACTTTGCAACCTCTTTCCTCGCGACGAACGCGCCCGCGCCCTCTCGCAGCAAACTTTTCTGCTGAGCGAATTCCTGGAAAATCACAACGTCCAATTCCCGCGCCTGAATCGCCAAGCCCTGCTCCATGGTCACTGCCACCACAAGTCTCTGATGAAAATGACCGCCGAAGAATCCTTGCTGCACCGCCTCGGCGTCGATTTCCACTCCCCCGCCCCAGGTTGCTGCGGCATGGCTGGCTCCTTCGGCTTCCACCACGACAAGTACGAAATTTCGAAGTCCATCGGCGAACTCGAGCTTCTCCCAGCCGTCCGCAACGCTCCGGCGGACTGTCTGATCATCGCCGACGGCTTCAGTTGCCGCGAACAAATCGCCCAACTCTCACCTCGACGTGCCGTTCACCTCGCCGAAGTCCTGCAGATGTCCTTGCAAGCTCCGACAGCATGTTTTCCCGTTGCGGAATCGGAGATAAGACATTTTTAATCAATGACTTAACAGGCAATTTGCGCTTTTTGACCGTCCCACCTCTCGCCATAACCTCCAATTTCTGGGACAATAGCAATGCGGAGCGCTAGGGTGGAAGAGCGGCGCTTCAGCGCCCCGTGAAGTTTCCACGACACAAGGGCTTCAGCCCCGGTAGCTGTTTTTGCGCCCGAAGCTGCCGCAAGCCCTTCGCTACAAAGGGCTGAAACATAACAAATGGATCGTGAACTCCAAACCGCCCCGGCCGCCGTCGCAGACCAACTCCACACCTTGGCAGCCCGTTCCGCCCCCGCTCCGCTGCAAGGTGCCATCCTTGCCCTCATCCAATTCGACGTCTGCGAAGAGATCAAGCTTGACAAGCTCCGCCAGCTCTTGGGAGCCCGCACCGCCGAAGCCAGCTTCAAGCACCAGGCCCCCGGATACGTCCGCTACCAGCGCGCCCCCGTCGAAGAAACTCTCGAACCGCTCATCCTCGAAGGCGGCGAGCGTCTGGAAGGCCAGATCAAGTATTACGACTACGGTGTAGTCAGCCTGGTCTTTGAGCTGCCATTCTCTGGGGATTGGGAGCACCTCATCCAGCTCTCTTCCCGTTGGACCTCCGACACCAACTTTGAAAGCCTGGCCACGCGCATCGTCAAGAAGCAGCTCGAACGCGCCGCCCCAGCGTTGATCAAGCCTTACGAACTCACTTCAGGCAACTGCGAATGGCTCCAGGAAGACTATTTCATCTTTCACGTTCGCGAAATTTCCGGCTCGCCCTCCGCCGACGACTTGCTCTCCACTCACGGCGACCGCATTGCCCAGGTTGTCCGCGGCGAAACCGCCCGGCTCTCCGAAGGCGAAAAGCAGGAAATTCTGCAATCGCGAATTTCTTATTATCCCAACGATCTCGCCGTCATCGGCTGGAACGCCGCTTTCATTTACGACAACGAAGCCGGCGCCGAAACCGCCATCCAGCTTCTGCAATATGCTAACTCGCAGCTGCTGGAGTTCCGCCATTATGACAATCTTCTGACCAGCGAACTCGAAGGCGTGTATGACTTTCTCGACGCCGGAGGCGGCGGTCTGTGGTCGCGTTGGCGCACCGCTCGCGCCGCCTCCAAGCTGCACACCGTGTTGCTCGATGTCAACGAACTCACCGAGCGCGCCGACAATGCCATCAAGTTTCTCAGCGACATGTTTTCCGCCCGCCTCTACAAACTGGCCGCGCAAAAGGTCGGCGTCCCCGACTATAAAGATCTGGTCCAGGAAAAGCTGCGCACCGCCGAAGAGCTCTACCGCTTCATGGTTGACCAATTCAACCAAAGCCGCGCCTTCGTGCTTGAATTGATGGTCGTCGTCATTCTGATCATCGAGCTGATCTGGGTCTTCCGCGGCAAACCAATCTAGGCCAATTTCGCGCCGCTTCAATCGGGGCTGCGCCAGTCATCCGCGGACAGGTTATACTTCTGCCGAAGGGCGGGTGCCCGCCTGCCCTGCTAGTTCAGCCGGACTATTCCCAAGGGCTTCGCGTGATGGCTTCTTCTTCGGACCGTTGGCGCAGAATTGAAGCGTTATTCTATGAGGCTCTCGATCTGCCTCCCGAAGGCCGATCCGCATTCCTTGAAACCAACTGCGCCGGCGACCCGGATTTGCGCAAGGAAATCGAAACCCTTCTGGATTCTGCCGGCAAACCGCTTGAGGCCCTGCAAAAACCCGTGCTGGTGGCTGCGCAGCAAGTCATTGCCGATCCAATCATGGCCCATCCGATGATGGCTCACCCGGTCCCTGCTCATCCTGTTCCAGTTTCGGCCGATGACGATCCGACTTCAGACGGTGCTGCCAAAGGCAATGATGGCACTATTCCCGCCGGCACACTTCTGGCTCATTACGAAGTCATTTCTCTGCTCGGGGCGGGCGGCATGGGCGAAGTCTACCTTGCCCGCGACACGCGCCTCCGGCGCAAAGTCGCCCTCAAAATGCTGCTCCCCGAACTCACCGGCGACGAGCGCGATCTGCGCCGCTTTGAGCATGAAGCTCTTGCCGTCTCCGCCTTGAACCATCCCAACATTCTCACGATTTACGAATTCGGGCAGGCCGCCGGCCACCACTTCATCGCCTCCGAATACATTGAAGGCGCCACCCTGCGGCAGAAGATCGCCAGCGGCGCGCTCGATCCCTCCGCCGCCCTCGATATAGCAATCCAAATCGCCGGAGCGCTCTCTGCGGCGCACGCCCGCGGCATGGTCCACCGCGACATCAAACCCGACAACGTCATCGTTCGCACCGACAGCATCGTTAAAGTCCTCGACTTCGGGATCGCCAAGCTGAATCTTCGCCGCTTCAGCGGCATTCACCCCACAGCAATATCGCTCGCCGCCTCCCACCACAGCGAGCCCGGCATGATTATAGGAACTGCGCGCTATATGTCACCTGAGCAGGCTCGCGGCCTCGAGGTCGACGCGCGCAGCGATATTTTCAGCCTCGGCTCCCTGATCTACGAAATGCTCACCGGCCGGACCGCCTTCCAAGGCCGCACGCAAACCGATGTACTCGCCGAAGTTCTCAAGAGCGACCCTCCGCCACCATCCAGTCTGGCGGCCGGCGTTCCTCCGGAACTCGATCACATCGTCGCCAAAGCGCTCTGCAAAGATCGCGATGCCCGCTATCAAACCGTCAAAGAATTGTTGGACGATCTTCAGAATCTTAAAGACGAATCCGAGTTCCAAGCCAAGCTCCAGCGGCTCACGCCGCGCCCTGGAGCCGCAGGCGCAGTGGAACCACCGCACCTCGCGCAGGGATCATCAACGCCGTTTTCAATCACGCCGGCGGCTCGTCAATCCTCATCTCTCACACGCTGGCTCGCCTCGCTGGCCGCGCTGCTTCTCGCCATTCTTGCCGTCGCCTACTTCTCGCTAAGAAAACCTGCGCCGCCCCTACCCGCTGCAGCTCATCCTCGCAGCCTCGCCGTTCTTCCGTTCCGCAACCTCCAGCCGAACCCTGAATTCGATTTCCTGGGCTTCTCGCTGGCCGACGCCGTTATCACCAAGCTCGGCTATGTCAGCGCGCTGAATGTCCGGCCATCTTCATCGGTCGATAAATACCGCAACCAGATCATCGATCCCCAAAAAGTTGCCGCCGATCTTAACGTCGATACACTGCTCACAGGTAGCTACATCAAAGAGGGCGACGATCTCCGCATCACCACCCAACTCATCGACGTCAAACCGGACAAAATCCTGTGGCGCGAAGCTATCGACGTGAAATACGACAACCTGCTCACCGTGCAGGATCGCGTCACGCAGCAAATCATCAACGGGCTTGAACTCAATCTCTCACCCACCGAAGCGGCCAACCTTAGGCCGGAAAAGCCCATCAACACCGCAGCCTACGAATACTATCTGCGCGGCATCGATCTCTATTCCATGAACGACTTCGGCGCGGCGATCGAAGTCCTGGAAAAAGCCACCAACCTGGCGCCCGGCTACGCTCCGGCCTGGGCGCATCTTGGCCGCGCCTACACCACTAATGCCTCGCTCCACTTCGGTGGACGCGAAGACTACAACAAAGCGCAGGCCGCCTACGAAAAAGCCATCGCACTTAACCCCGCGCTGGTCGAGCCTCGTATCTACATGGCTAACCTGCTCACCGATACCGGTCGCGTCGAGCAAGCCGTTCCTCTGTTGCGCTCGGTTCTCCACGACAGTCCAAATAATGCCGAAGCTCACTGGGAACTGGGCTACGCATACCGTTTCGGCGGCATGTTGCCTGAGTCCGTCGCCGAGTGCGAAAGAGCCCGCCAGAACAATCCTCAAGTCAAAATCAATAGCGCCGCCTTTAACAGCTATCTCTATCTGGGCGAGTACGAAAAATTTCTGCAAACCCTCCCCGCCAACGACTCGGTTTACATCACCTTTTATCGCGGCTTCGCGGAATATCACCTCGGCAACCTGCAGCAGGCCGCCGCCGACTTCGAGCGCGCCTACGCGCAGGACCCCACGCTGCTTCCCGCCGATGTTGGCAAAGCGCTAGGCTATTCGATTCGCCACGAAAACGCTCGTGGCCTCAAACTACTCCACGAAACCGAAATTCGAATCGAGGAGCGCGGCGTCGCCGATCCGGAAGGTCTCTACAAAGTCGCCCAGGCCTACGCAGTGCTCGGCGACAAAGCTGCCGCGCTGCACATGCTAAGCCACAGCATTGAAGGCGGATTCTTTCCTTACCCCTATTTCATGCGCGACCCCCTGTTGCTGACGCTTCGCGGCACTCGCGAATTCCAATCGCTAATGGCGCAAGCCCTCGATCGCCACGACCAGTTCAAATCCGCATTCTTCACGACGGGCAAATAACAGGTGACACAGGTCCCATCTCCGTCTACTGAGCTCAGCCCAGCACCAGATTCACCCGGTCGCCGGCTGCGGCTGGTTCTCGCTTTTTTGGCATTCTCGATTTCCTTTACCCTCGTTCTTCGCCCGCACTTTGTGCCAATGGGCGATTTGTATTCGCGCTGGTATGGTATTCAGCAATTGTTGCGTCATGGCCGAAACCCTTACGGGACCGAAGTTAATCGCGAGATTGAGGTCGCATTCTATGGTCATATCCTGCAACCGGGTGAAGGCAAAGACGAGCAGCGATTCGCGTATCCGATCTACGTGGTTGTTCTGTTATGGCCCATGGCTTTCATGAAGTACTCGACAGTGAGCGCGATCGCTCTGCCGCTCTTGATTGCGGCCGCAGCCGCCTTCACGCTGGCGTGTGCATACTTTGTCGATTGGCCTACAAATAGGGCCGACCAGTTGTCCGCCGTCCTTCTCGGGCTGAGCACAACCCCGATGTTGCGCGGCCTGCGAATAGAACAGCTCAGCACCGTTGTCGCATTGTTTCTCATGGCGGCGTTTATCGCTTTGACCAAGCGGCAGTTCGTTATCGCAGGAATTCTGCTGGCTTTTTCCACCATCAAGCCGCAGATGGCGCTGCTGCCGATTCTTTGGGCTGTCGTCTGGGCAAATCCGAAGTGGCAGGAGCGCAAGCAGTTCCTTCTCGCTCTGGGCGCGATGGCGGTGATCTTCCTCATCATCAGCCATGCACTTCTCCCAGGCTGGCTGAGTGATTTCTTCGCCGGACTGCCCGCTTACAGCCGCTACGCCGGAAGCAATTCTTTTTTGACAATGGTGGCTGGCGAATGGGGACTCGGAGCTACGGCGATTCTGGGCCTGATCGGCTTGTGGGCTATATACTTCAGCCGCAAAGCGTCACCGGCAAGCCGAGGCTTTCAATTCACTACGGCACTAATCCTCGCCTTGGCTGCGGTGGCCATGCCGGCCATGGCCGCATCCCACAACCAAATCCTGATGTTCCCAGCCGCTTTCCTGCTTTTGCGTGACGCCCGAAGGTTTGCCTTCAATCTCACTGCGCTCTTCGCGGTGATTTTGTCATGGACTCCCGTGATGGCATTGGCAACCTGGCTTTCCGGGCGTCCGGATTTCATGTTCGCCGCCAAAACCGCCGCAGGGGTCGTCATACCCCTGATCCTTATCGTGATCTTAGTTCGGTACGCAACCACGCTGAGGCTCTCGAGTTTCGCAGGAGAAGACGCAGTTGCCGTCGTAACCGCAGGTGAAGGGAAGTGAAGCTGGAGGGATCTGACTTCCGGCGTTTGCTAAAACGCTCTTGAGAAGAAGCTCTTGATCTTGCCGAAGAACGACTTATGCCGCTCGGGAGCAGGAGCCGGCGGCAGCACCGGTACCGGTGACAAGGCTTGCCGCGAAGTGGCCGGCAAATGGCTTGCCGCAATCCGCCCCGGATTCGGCCTGAAACTGAGCGATGCTTCCACTGCCAGATGAGGCTGTTCCCGCACCGTTTGCGGCAGGTCACGAATCTCCGCTCCCGTTTCCGGTGAAGCCGGACTGGTGGAAGCGCGCGGCTCTTTCGCCGCGCCCGGCCCAGGGTCCGAGTGACCGGCGCCGGCGGGCGAGGGGTCGGGAGATGCCATCTCTACCGCGATCCGCGGTTGCCCCTTGGTGGAGGCCAGCAGCGTCGAACGAACCGGCGGCGGACATCCGCACTCCACCGGCAACACCGCGTGGCCGGAACTGTCGAACTGAGAAGCCGCAGCCCCTGGGATCAACTTTCCATCCTGAAAAATCAACTCATCCTGAGCTTGAACGTTATAGGTTCCATCTCCCATCAACTCGTAAATGATGGCCGGGGCGGTGTTTCCCGGAAGCGTCCGAACGCATGTATTTCCCCGCGAGTCGGAACGAATGGCGTAGTGAAACTCCCCCGGCCCGCGCAGCAGAATTCGAAAATCCGGTGTGACCACTTCGTCCGCGGAATTTCTCAGCGCCAGATGTGTTTCCAGACCGCCATCGTTCATCGCCAGCATCACATCCGGCCCGTTCTTCGAGTGCACCACCGAAACGCTGGTCTGCGGGCACACATAAACATCGCCAGCGTGCCTCAACCTGAGCACCGTAGTCTCAGCGCCCGCCGTAATCGAAGCTCCTGAAGCAAGCGTTTCAGCCGGCACCATGTGGGTAAATTCAGGAGGCGCGGCCGGAGCCGAAACCGGCAAAGGCACCGGGCCAGCCGCAGATGCACCCTCATTGCCCAGTTCGTTCTTATCCGGCTCGTGAAAAGTAATCAGCAGCCGGTTGCCCTCAGCATCCCAAGCATAAGCCAATGGCCTGCGGAAATCGATTTCCACATGCACCGCCGGTGGTGTGCTGCCTACCAGGTTGAGGCGCATCTCGCTCAAATCGCGATTCTTAATCGGCACCACTTTGTCGGTGACCGACATGTCCGTATTCGGCAAGTCGATGACCAGCCGCATTCCCTCATTCGACTTGTTGATCTGCGGCGTCACCGGCACCGTGGTTTCGATCTCTAAAGCCGGATTGCCCTGCTCCAGCAGGAGCTTGACGTGCTCCACCGCGGCCGGGCCTGCGCTGCTGGGATTCGTATTTGCCGGGTCTTGTGGGGCCTGCGGGCTGCCCAGCGCAATCATTGGCAGCAATATCAGCCAGCAGGCAGCAAACAGCGCCGCCCGCAGCGCAGACGGCCGTTCGCAAAACCCGGACCCTCGATGGCGCAACGACTGTAGGTTCATGGCATCTGCAGAGTGATGTGAGTTTCAAAGGTGACGAAATGCCCGTTGCGAAGCAGCGGCGCAAAGTGCCACTTCGATACTGCCTTGGCGGCCGACCCTACCAGGCGCGGATCGCCGGTCACCGGCTTCACGCTTTCGACTTCGCCATCCTTGCTCACCACCACATCCACTACAACTGCCCCCTGCACATTCTGAGCCATCGCATCTTCGGGATAATCGGGTTTCACCCGGTCGACCACGCGCAGCAAAGCGGTCTTTTCTGGAATCACAACCGGACCATTCGGCGTCGCATTCGCCGCGTTCGCATTCGGCGCGGACGTGCTTGGCTGCGGCGGAGCATTGGCGCCTGGCGGATCGGGAGCTCGGGTGATCTCGATAGCTTCGCGCGGAGGCGCGACAGAGGCCATATTCGTCGGCACCGGCGGATAGCCAGTGTTCATGGTTGTTAGCCGGTTCGGCATCACAGGCCGCGGCGCTGCGCCAGGGCTCCGTGGACTAGGGATTCTTGATGGGTTCAAGGATCCAGACGGCGGTGCCGATGGAAACGGTCCTGTAGATGCGCCATCGAGCGCGTTTTCAATCTCCAGTTCGGGAATGCGGGAGTCGGAGCGTGGCGGGTTTTTCCTAATCGCCGCTGCCGAAGATGCTATCTCTAGTCTGACATTGTTCTTGGCTGCAGAGTGATCGGGTTTAATAGCCCCCGCAACTCCAGCACCAGGTCGAGCAGCGCTAGGTCGAGAATTCGCAACTGCATTCACGGAAGACGCGTGCTCAGACGGAGAGCCGTGCGCTAACGGTAAGGGATGATCAGATGAGGCTTGCCGGGATGCCGCTGGCTGCGGCGGCAATGATGCAGCCGCTGGCGTGGACGCTTGCGCAGGCGCCGGTGAAGAAACCATCGGCGCAGTAGCGACATTGGACACTTTTGCAGCCGGTCGCATCGCTCGCCTGCTCATAGTCCGGCCCAAAGTCCAGCCCACCACCATCAAGCCCACCAGAATGCAAGCCAACCACACCGCCACGCGTGCGAGCCCCGCCGGTCGCCGGCGCCCAATTCGCGGAGGCTCGATTCGCACCGGCACGCCTTGGGGATGAGCGGTCGGCCGAACCAACGCGGGCGCATCTTGAGGAGAAGTAGCCGTGCTTCGTTCCACCTGCGCCATCGCATCCGCAGCCCTGCGCGCCAGGCTCTGCAAGGCTACAAGACTCGCGTTCGAAAATGCATCCACCTGCGGCGAGAAAACGCCAAAAACTCCCGTTTGCTTTTCCGCCTCGTCGGCGATGGGAACCATCACCACACTGCGGGCGCCCAGATAGCGGCAGGCATTGGGGTCGAGCTCTTCAAATGTTTCCGAATCGCGGCAGGTATGTGCATCGCCCGCGCGCAAACAGGCATCCACCATGCGCCGGTCGCGGTTCAAGTAATTGACGAATTCGCCCGCGTTGGAGCCGCTCGTCGCAGCGCAGGTAATCTTGTGTGCCTTCACCACCCCCACAAAGGCGCCAGTCGCCATCGTCGCCAGCCGGGCCTGCTGGACAATTTCCTGCAACACCAAATCCAGCGCGACCTCGGCCGCCACTACTTTTTTGGGCGAACGAGCCTCGCGTGATCCCCCGCCGCCATCTCGAACAACCTCGGCAGAACGCTGGTTAGCGCGCTCATCCGCCGGCGAGGTATGTTCGTCTTTGCTGACTTTCGCAGATGTCAAGCGAAGAACCATCCGAAATGCTCACTCCCCAGGACGGCTTGCCGTCCCTGCGCCGCGGGTCGTACTCAGCGGCCGTTGCCTAGCTTCTTGCAATACACACACTGGCCGTGCAAGTGCCTCTTGCGCAAAGGTTTCCGAACCTCTTTGGCCAACAGGAGTTACGCCGCGCAAGGACCAGACCAAGTGCTCTGGGAGAGGAATAACTGGTTCAAAGTTTCCTACGATTAGGCCATTCTGTCAATGAGCAATAAGGGCCAAAAGACCCTTCCACGACCGCGCCAAGACGACAAAATCCCGGCCCCGATGACCCCGGCAGTGAATACGCTAACGAAAACAAATCGTTGACTGCCGGTCGCCCCGCCAAGGACTCGAAGGTTCACGAAGCGACCTCCGATAAGGCTTTTCTTCGCGCTCCTTCCTTGGCCGTTGTGGGTTTCCTTCGAAATAAGAACCGGGCCCTGCCTCACTTTCGCCGGGGTTGCGTTTGCGCCTTCCAGACCGCAAACTGGAAGCCATGCCTTTCCCGCTCTCGCTCGCCGGCAAAGTGGCGCTCATCACCGGAGGATCGCGTGGCATCGGCGCCGCCACTGTCCGCATGTTCACCGCAGCCGACGCCAAAGTCGTCTTCAGCTACCAGAAGGCCCGCGCTCAGGCCGAGGCGCTCGTCGCCGAATGCGGTGCAGCCAAATGCCATGCCATCGCCAGCGAACTCAGCAGCCCGGAAGCCGCGCGCTCACTGGTTGCGGCCACGGTCGCGCACTTCGGACGCCTCGACATTCTGGTCGCCAATCACGGCGTCTGGCCCGCAGAAGACATTCCTATCGACCGCATGTCCGACGAGCAATGGCGCGCGACCATGTCGATCAATCTCGACGCCGTCTTCGGCCTCGTCAAACATTCAGTAGCGCAAATGAAGTTGCAGAAAAGAACCGGCAGCGCTGCGGGACACGTCGTCCTGATCAGTTCCACCAGCGGCCAGCGCGGAGAAGCCTTTCACTGCGACTATTCCGCGACCAAGGGGGCGGTGATCAGCATGACCAAAAGCCTCGGCGCAGAGTTGGCGAAGGACGGCATCTGTGTGAACTGCGTCGCTCCCGGCTGGGTCGATACCGACATGTCCAGGCCCGCGCTAAACGATCCACAAACCGGTGAAGTGATCCGCCACACCATCCCGCTGGGCCGCGCAGGAACGCCGGAAGAAATCGCCGCGCCGATCCTGTTCTTATGCACGGAACATGCCGGCTTCATCACCGGCGAAATCTTCAACGTCAACGGCGGCGCAGTCCTGGTGGGTTGACTGCATCGGACTGAGCGCAAATTCATTTATTTCAGAATCAGTTATTGCCCGTAAAACGCTCCGCCCAGCTCCAGATCGCAGCCGCCTCCACGCGCGTTTTCCCAGTTCATCGCGAGCAGCCAATCGTGCCCTGCCGCGGTTACGTTATAAGCCCGCTCTCCAATCGTGCCATTCACCGGGCCCCATCTCCACGCGCATTTGTCGCCGCTTTCTTCGCCAGACGAGTCATACCAGCCGCTCAGGTCAGGATCGTTGATGGCTTCATTGGTCTGCTGCGCCATGATCGAGGCCATGGTGTCGGCGCCGCTGTCGCCGTTGGGACTTTGCACCTGTTCCACGCAGGCGCTGGGACAGCGATCGGAATTGCCCACAAACGCGTACTTGATGTCCACCCCGTCAATCGTCGCATGGTTATGCCATCCGCAATATTGGGTGCAAAAGCCGGAAGTCTCGCTCACGTCCGACGAAGTGAGCACAAAATAAATTCCATTGGTGTCTCTGGGAAGCGCGCGGTTTCCGATCGCGTTGGCGACGACCGATCCGACCGTGGCATCGCTCAAACTGGTCCCGTAGGAGTAATAGTCGAACACCGATTCCGCCAGAGCAAAGTTTCCGCTGACATTTCCGGCTCCGTTGCTATAGCTGGAATTAATTCGGGCGTAAGAAGAGGCTCCCAGCCCCCCTTCGCTAAAGAGTTCGGTCAGCAGGTCCTGAGTCATCGGACTATCCGACTTAGCCGGACCATTCACAAAGTTTCCATACCAGATGAAATAAATATGAACGTTGCCCACCATGACCGGTCCGCCGTGATAGTAAATGCCATTGGCCGTAGGAGTTTTCTTAACCGTACCCGCGCCAGGCGCCGGTTGCGGCGTAATCTGCCCCCAGCCTTTTCCGGTGGGCACAAGATGAGTGGCGTTGCGGGTTGTTTGCCCGCTGGCAGTCAGAATGGCACACGACAACAGAGCAAACAGGCAGAGATATCTCACGAATCCTCCAGAGGAATTGAAAAAGTGAAGAAGGTTAGAAATCAACGCGCACGGGGGCCGGACAACCGCCTAAAATACCCGCGCAGCGCCGCCGATTTTGCGGATAGTCCTCTGGCTCAATCGGCAGTTTTGCAATTTGCTTTAGCGAGAAACCGGTAACGAATAGAGGCGTCCTGAGATTCCTAAAACTGGAAGGTTAAAAGTGGTTCACAAAAATCACTTTTCCGGAAGCTGCGCTGGCAACGTGCAGCGGTCCTGCGAGTAGCGCCTTCACCCTGGCCATTTCGTACTCCGGCACAAAAAGAAAAATTCGCTGTGGTGAATTCCACGCTTGCAGCAGTTCCTGATCGTTTAGAAAAATCTTCGGCGCATCGGGGTAAGTCGATCCCCACCACATGGAGGTGGTGTTGCCATTCACCAGTTCGATTGGCCGCTGCAAATAGAACAGCAATGACGAGCCGAATGCCTGATCGCCGTAAATCATGACGCGGTCCGTGGGCCTTAGTTCGGGCTCGATCTGCCGCGCCATCACGCTCGATCCCAGAAACGGATCGAAGCGCACCAGCGCAATGTGCGCTGCGATGAAGAACACAACCATGGTTGCAGCCGTAGCCCATGTGGCGGCAAACTGAGCCCCGCGCCGCCGCAGCCAGAAAGCAAATGCCGGTCCAATCAGCAAAACGATGGCGGCGAGAATCGCCGGCAATCGCAACGCTGCGAAAGACTGCCCGGTGAGATCGAGCATGTGCCCGAGCGAAAGCGTTTCGGCTTCCAGATTCGGCTTGGCCAGCACGGTGCCGATATCCGCGACGAACGGCAAATGGCGCGAGTTCCACAATCCCACGGCCAGCACTACCGAACAGGCGATGCAGATCAATGCCAGCACGCCCGCGCACCACACCAGCCAGCGCCGCGCACCCGTTTCTTCTTCACTTGCAAGTCTGGCGGCAATCAGCAACAGGATGGGAAAGTAAGCGGGGAACGTGTAGTACTCCTGGTTGGTCGAAAAAGAAAAAAAGATCAGCGTAACTCCCGCCCACATCACGCACATCCATTCGGTTCGCGAGCGAAAGTTAAGTGCAGGTCGAGGAGGTTTGTTCGCGCCAAGCTTGCGGCGCGCGAGCCAATCCCCAACCGGCTTGCGCAGCGCGACGGGCAGATAGAGGCTCCAGGGAAAAAGCCAGACCAGGTGCAACGTCCAGTAGAGCGAGTCTGTTTGCTTGTTGTAATCCTTGGGGATACGCTTGCCGAGGAAGCGCATGAAGTGCTCGTTGACGAAGTAGAACCAGAAAAAATGCGGATTTCGAATGCCCGCGAGAATGTGCCACGGCGCTGCGATTGCCAGGAAAAGCAAGGTGCCGGTAAACAGACGAAACTCGCGCCAACGCCGCCACTCTCCGGTAATCGCGACGTACAAAACCAGCGCCAGCCCGACCACCACGATGGCGAGCAATCCTTTGGTCAGCACGGCCAGCGCCACGCACGCGTAGCCACCATACCAGCGCCATGCTTTCCCATCTTCGAGCGCGGTGACGAAGCAATAAAATGCGGCGGCGATGAAAAAACTGAGAATGGCTTCCGGAATCAGAATGCGGGTGAAGAGATAACAGCCCGCGGCGGTAGTGACGAACAATCCCGCATAAATGGCGGTGCGGTCGCCAAACGCGCGGCGTCCCCAGCGCATGGCGAGCAGCACCAGCAGCAACATCGCGAGGGCAACCGGCAGGTGAGCGGCGAATTCATTCACTCCGAAAACGAAGTAACACAGGCAGACCGCCCAATACATAAGCGGCGCTTTCTCAAGATAGCGGTTACCGTTGATTTTCAGGGTGACGAAGTCGTGCGTAACCAGCATCTCGCGGGCGGCCTCGGCGTGAGTCGAATCCGCGTCGTCCTGCAAGCCCGGCGAAAAGAGCGAGCCGACATAAACCAGTGCGAACAAAATCAGCACGCCGGCGATTTGGAGCTTCCTGGTTAACGTGGGGCTCGGAATAGTCGCGCCTGCGAAAGAATTCTTTGGGATCAATGGGCCGGCATTCCCGGATGCCTATGCCGTTCCAGAATGCCATATCGCGAACCCGTGCGTCACGTGCGTCACCAAATATCCGATCGGCGCAAGCTCGCTTTCTGCATCCGTGTCCTCCTGCTATCATCGCTGAAGAGACGTCCGCAGTGATGAAAGACGACGAAGAAATTCCGTATATTTCCGGTTCAGGAGAAGGACTCATGGATGAAGCACCCGCCACAGGTTCAGGCGCCGCACGGCGCAATGAAGATATTGCATTGGATTTAATGAAGTTCATCGCCATGACAACGGGATATGGCAAGACCGCCAGCAGCGGCGGAGTAGGCTTCACGGGCGGCGGCTCGGCTTCGAAGCCAGAAGACTACGCGGCCCACTTGCTTGAGTTGTATGGAAAGTGCCTGAGCGCTGTGGCGGAAAAAAAATAGCCTGCGAGGCGGCGCTCCGTGAGGACGAAGCACCTTGACGCTCCAGTGCAGTTCACCGATTCTAACTCACCGATTCTAACTCTAAGACGGAAAAACCGCGGCCATAAAGCCGCGGTTGAAGTCGGTTTGGGATGCTTCCTAACGCGTTAGCGGCGGCCCTTCTTTGCTTTCTTCTTGGCCTTTTTCGCTGGCTTCTTTGCCGCTTTCTTCTTCGCAGGTTTGGCGGCTGGTTTTTTCTTTGCCACTTTCTTAGGAGCTTTTTTTGCCGCTTTTTTCTTCGCCGGTTTCGGAGCGGGTTTTTTCTTGGCGGCGGGCTTGCGACCGCCTCCGCCACCTGCTGGGGTTGAGGGTTTGGGTGGGGGCGGTGCGGGAATCGCCACGGCTTCGGCTTCTTCCACTTCTACTTCGGAACCGCCGGGTTCTTCTTCCTCTTCTTCTTCCTCGAAATCTTCTTCCAGCGACTCGTTGTAAGCGCCGCTGTCGCCGAATTCCTCTTCCTCGTCACGTAAATAGAGCGTTGGGTTGTAAAACGTCATAGCTCCTCCTGATCTTTCTGGCGGCCCAGTGCGGAAAGCGGTCGCCGGGACGCGGGCAACGGAAAATTTTGAAAGACAACCGAGACTACTGCTCGACGGCGCGCGATTATAGCACGACGTTTGCTGCGGAATGCAAGCGCCATCGGCAGCGATGTACTCGTTATCCTGTTATCACAGCCGACAGGAAAAAGGAAAGAAGAATCGCAAATAGGAAACAAGTTTTATCAGTTCGAGTGCTCCCAAGACGGGCCATTCCGATATCACTTGCCGTGCAGCACAGTCTTGGCGGCGCCTAGGTTGTCGTAGCGGTCGTAAACCCGGACCACGATGACGTGATCAGTGGAAACCGATCCATCATTCGCCGCCTCGGGCGTCACTGTGAACTCGTAATCTTCCGTTTTGGAGTCCGAAAGCTGGCCTACCGGATCGACGTACTGCCAGTCCTGCGCATCGAACGAGTACTCGGCCCGCTTGATGGGCGAAAATCCATCGACGGCCCGGAAGTGAACTTGGATCTGGCCGCCTTCGACGACGGCAGAAAGGTTTTCGACACGCGGCGGCGTGGTATCGACTTCAAAGCGCCGGCTCTCGCGCTCCGCAGTCAGCGCCTCACCCGGAGAATGAGACGGCCCGTCCGATGCAACCACTTTGATCACGTAGCCCCCGTCGGGCAAGAGGCTGGCATCGAAAGAATAAGCCTTGTCGGTAAGACCATCTTTCAGCAGCAACCATCTGGTTTCTCCGTCACCCCGGTAATAGACGGAATACACCAACTGGTCGTCGTTATCGTCGTGCGCGTTCCACTTGACTCCAATCGAACCCTGGTCGTGGGTGCTCGATGGAGGTGAATCAAAATGAGACCCGGAAGGTCCCGTCACATCCGTGCCCAGAGTCAGGGGTGAGGACTTTGGCGCGGGCTGATAGCGGACTCCGGTTTGCACGCTCACATCTTCGACTTCCGGGGCGATATTCTTGGGCAGGTAATTCAGGATCACACTATCGACGTCAGGTTTCTCGCTGCCAGAGTGCAAAACCACCTTCCATTGCACATACCGGGCGGCGGGGACATCGGTTTCTTCGCCTTTGCTTAGATCGATCTTCTTCCAGGAACTCCAGTTGCGGTCGGGATTGTCGACATTGCCGCTGCGGGCAAACAGTTCCGCCTCGCCCGATCCGCGGAATTCGGCGCGGCCCCAGCGGGAAAAGATCCTGGCATCGAATACGTCGCTTTCGAAGGTGCCTGAGGCCTCCGGTCCCGGTCCCAACACAAAGAGCTTGCCCAGGTTGCTGCTGGCCGCGTAGATGCCGCCGCCCGGCGACTTGGCAAAAGCCGTTATCTGCGAGGCTGGAGCCTTGAGCAGATCGGAAAATTCATCCAGTCCGGTGATCGCGAAGATGTGGCCGCGATTGCCGGTACCGGCTAACAGGTGTCCCTCCGAATCGAAGGCCAGAGCATAGACCAGGTCGTCACGTGAGGACCAGATGCGGGTGGGAGAACCATCAGGAGCGATACGATAGACGTCCGATCCTCCGGCGGAGCTTCCACCGGGAAGCGAAAACGGACCCGAAGGGACGGAGCTTGTCGTGGGTGAAATAGTCAAGCCCGGCGCTTGCGGTCCGCTGATCATCGGATTGCTTGGGGCCAGATTCACCATGGTCACCGGGGAGGCTGCGCCCGACCCAGGCCGTTTCTCGCCCACTCCCGCGGCATAAATGTTGCCCGCGTGGTCGAGGGCGAGCGCGGTGATTTCCTTCTTGGGAGCGCTGTAAAGAACGAAGCCCTCGCCGGAGGGAGAAATTCGGTATACGAGGCCGCTGCCGTCAGAGCCGGCAATCAGATTGCCGGCCGCATCGAACGCCAGCACTCGAATGTGGGTTTCATCACTTTTGAAGAAAAGCGAGTGCTCGCCTTTGGCTGTTACCCGGTAGATTTCCCCGTGGTCGCCCGTAGCCACGTAAAGATTGCCCGATTTGTCGAGCGCGAGATCCCAGATGTACTTGGTGCCCGGAGCGAAGTAGACGGAGGAACTCCACGAGACGTCGATTTTGGGCTTGGCCGGATCTTTCTCGTCGGCCTTGGCTTCCGGCCTGACGCCCGGTTTCTGTTCTAGCTTATAAACTTTGCCATCGGGAGCTGTGGCCGCGTAAATGACTCCGCCGGGCGCGGACTGCAACGCCTGAACCTGCAACTCCTGCGGCTCGAAAATAATGCTGGCCTGTCCGCTGGGGGTAATGCGATACACGCGGGCGGGCGCGCCGGTCGCGGCATAGACGTTGCCCGCATCGTCGGATGCAATCGCCCATATGTAGGTTGAGGGCGTGGCGTAGAGTAACTTGAACGCTGGTGCGAGCTCCATTCCGCCGGAGCTGCGCAAGGCGACGCCGGTCGCTGTGCCTTTGGTTAAATCTTCAAATCGGGATTGCTCCCAGGTCCGCGTGCCTTCCGCCACAGCCGCGGAAATGCCTGCGAGAGCAATAAAGCTTGTGATTAAGAAAATGGGAAGATAGAGGGAAAATAGCCTGCGCCAATTCTGCAATGTGTTACCTCAACGAATTAAACTACGGAATATTTAGGGTATCACGTTGAAAACCGTTGATGGTTCTCCCGCGCAGCAAACCGCTTTCGCGCTGGCTGCTCTTGATCCCTCGCCGATGTCTATCGCCGTGGTATCGTAGATTTTTATGCCTTCCCCTCGCTTGGATCCGGTGGTTACGCGGCGAAGAGACTTGCTCCGTCTTCTTGCCTCCAAGTCCTTCCGGCTGGGCGAGTTCAAACTTTCTTCCGGCGGGACCAGCGACTATTACATCGACTGCCGCACCACTACCCTGGATGCCAAAGGAGCGCGCCTGACAGGTGAGGTTTTTCTCGACGCGATTCATCAGCAGGGGTGGAAGCCGGAAGCGATCGGCGGACTCACCATGGGAGCCGACCCAATCGTGGTCGCGGTTTCCGTGGTGAGCAAGGAACTGAATGGCTTTCTCGTGCGCAAAGCGGAAAAGCAGCATGGCACCGGGCAGCGCATCGAAGGTTTCCGCGAGAAAGGCGCGCCCGTGGTCATCGTGGACGATGTTTGCACCACTGGCGGCTCGACCGTGCAGGCTATTGAAGCGGCCCGTGAATTTGGTTTCGAGATCGTCGGCGTGATGTGCCTGGTGGAGCGCGAAGAAGCGAAAGGCAGGCCGAATGTAGAGAAGGCCGCGGCTCCGGCGCCGTTCGTTTCGATTTTCACGGCAAAAGATGTTAGAACCGAGCATGTCATGCAGAACGATGAAACCTCGCCGAGCATATCTTTGGGCGGAACACCTTGAGTTGTGCGGCTGTCCGGGCGTTAACAGACGGAGCGCGCAACCGCTGCGAAGCTCATCGCGGTTGATGGAGCCTTTGCGTGCCTCCGAGTGCGCATTGTCATCCTGTCTCTAACGACGTGGCCTGGTGTCAAGTGATTTTTGCCGACACCTCTCCCTTGGCGTCTTCGGTTTTAAAGAAGCGCCATTTCGCTCTCGCAGGAAGGTTTTGCGTCTTCGACCAAAGCCCTGTGTTCTCTCAATCGTGCGGTGGACGCAAGGTCTCACCATCCATCTCTTCGGCAACTACTCCCAAAATTGCTGCTTCGAACTCCCCGCTTCTCGGGGAGGCAGGCTGCCTACTCAAGCGGTCGGCTTCTGCTTTCCGCCACGAAATGACTCAGGCTTGCCTGCACACGGCCTTGCACAGCTGCGCGTAATCCCATTCCTCGCGCAGCATCAGGTACAACCTCATGGCCAGCTTGCGCGCCACCGCCACCTTGGCCAGCGCGCGATGCTTGCGCACCGCCAGCCGCCGATAAAAGCGGCCCAACTCGGCGTCGTAGCGCGCCGCCGTCTGTCCCGCCTCCACCAGCAAAAAACGCAGAAACGGACTGCCCTGCTTGCTGATGCCTCCCAACTGCTGCCGCCCGCCGCTGGAATGCTCGCTGGGAATCAGGCCAAAATAGCTGCCCACCTGGCGCGCATTCGCGAAGCGTTTCGCCGGCCCCAGCGTCAGCACCATGGCCAGCGCCGTCACCGGACCTACTCCCGGATGCGTCATCAACCGCACCGCCGCCGGCCGCCGCTTCACTTCTTCTTCCACTTGCCGGTTCAGCGCCGCGATCTCCGCTTCCTGCTGCTCCAGCGCGGCCAGCAACCGTTGCCTGCGCAGCGCTGCGTAGGGCAGCAACTCCAACTTCTCCAACTCCGCCCGGCCCGCTGCCGTCCACAGCTTGCGCTTCTTTTGCACGCCCTGGCTGAGCATCAGCGCCTGCAGCTGATTCTTGATGCGCGTCCGCGCCTGCACCTGCTTGTGCCGGTGCACCAGCAATTGCCGCACATCCCGCTCCTCCACACTCGGCACCCAGATCCGCGGAAACCGCTCTTCTCTCAGCAACCGCAACAACAGCTCCGCGTCTCGCCGATCCGTCTTTTGCTTGCGCACTTCCGACGCCCGGATCCGCGCCGCATCCCCAATCCACAACTCCATGCCCAACTCCTGCAGCAAACGCTCAAACCAGGGATAGTGCCCGCAACCCTCCATCCCCACCCGCACCGCTTGCCCGCGCAGCGACCCATAAAACTGCTCCGCTTCCTCGCGGTGCGATAAACGCCGCTCCAGGATTTCTCCCGTCGAATTGTCAAAGATCGCGACCTGCTGAAACCCAGGATGAAAATCACAGCCTATAATCAGCATGACGTTGGCTCCTTTTCGAGCCTTGGTCGTCTTCGCAGCCTCCAACATACTCCGCGATCGAGCCAACGTCGTTATGCAATCAAGCAAAGCGAGGAATCCGGGGTCTTGCCGACGCAGGCAGAAACCCAGGTTCCTCGCTGCTCGGAATGACAAACGTGGTGCTATTGGCAAACGGCTAACCCTACGGACTATAGACTAACGACTAACCTATGATTCAAACTCTCGAATGGACCGACCATGGCGTACGCTTCCTCGACCAGACGAAGCTGCCTATGGAAGAAATTTACGTTAATTGCACGACTCACCAGGAAGTCGCGGATGTGATTCGCAACATGGTTGTCCGCGGAGCGCCCGCCATCGGCGTTGCCGCTGCCATGGGCATCGCCCTTGGGGTCAAGAATTCCAATGCTGAGAGCGTCAACGATTTCAAGCAGGAATTCGACCAGATCTGCGATGTCATCCGCAAGACTCGGCCCACGGCCGTAAATCTCTTCTGGGCGATTCGCCGCATGACGGAGAAATTCGAGAGTGTGTGCACTCGCCCCGTTTCGCAGATCAAGCACACGTTAATCGAAGAAGCGCAGCGCATGCACGCCGAAGACATTGCCGCCAACCAGGCCATGGGACGCCACGGCGCCACGCTCATGCCTTCATCCGGCGGAGTGCTTACACATTGCAACGCCGGCGCGTTGGCAACCGCCGGTTATGGCACTGCGCTAGGCGTGATCCGCGCGGCGGTCGAGCAAGGAAAAAAAATCCACGTCTATGCCGACGAGACCCGCCCGTTCCTGCAAGGCTCGCGCCTCACTGCGTGGGAACTGATGAAAGATGGCATTCCAACCACCGTAATTTCCGACAATATGGCGGGCGCGATGATGAGCCAGGGCAAGATCGGCGCCATCGTCGTCGGCGCCGACCGAATTGCCGCCAACGGCGACGTGGCCAATAAAATCGGCACCTACACCGTGGCGATTCTGGCCAAAGAACACGGTATCCCGTTCTATGTGGCCGCGCCCACCTCGACCGTCGACCTCGATTGCCCCGACGGCAGCCAGATTCCCATCGAGCAGCGCAACGCAAAAGAAGTCACGCACATCGCAGGTAAGCAGATGGTGCCGGACGGCGTGGAGATTGAGAACCCTGCCTTCGATGTGACGCCAGCAAAATACGTAGCCGCCATCATCACGGAAAAAGGTATCGCCCGCGCGCCCTACGGAGAGTCATTGCGCAAGCTGGCTGGCGCCGAATCGGCCCTGGCGGTCTGACCCGCTTGCATGGGCTGGGGTTTTGTGGGGACGGGCGACTCGCCCGTCCAGGTCGAGCGAAGCTCGACTGGCTCAAGCCGGGGAACTTCTAATCCGCTTCTGCCGTATCATCAACTAGAAAGCAAGGAGGTCTTCCCATGTTCACTTTCCTCCTCTGGTGCATCCTTTTCGTAGTCTGCTGGCCGCTGGCACTGCTGGCGCTGATCGCTTACCCATTCGTGTGGCTGATCCTGCTTCCGTTCCGCATCGTCGGCATCGCAGTGCATGGCGTGCTGGAGGTTGTATTTCTGGCCATTACGCTGCCATTTCGGTTGCTTGCAGCGCCGTTTCGGGTCTAGCTTGTTCCGTTTTCTGCGGCGAAGGTTCCGCACGGTCCGGCATCGGGTCGGGTGTCCTTTTCTTGAACCGCGATTGGGGCTTGAGGCTTCGGTTGTATCCTATTGCGGGATTGTTGGATTTCAAGTCGAGGATGAACTCGATCTCCTTTGCTTCGACCTCGGCGTCAGTCGCAGCTCCCGACTGCCATAAAATCTGCTTTCGGACGGTGAAGTCGCGGCTCTGTTCAGCGGTGAAATCTGCGGCTATCAGCTTACGATTCGGACTACCGAAGTAGCTGATCGTGCCGTCACATCCTGACCCACGTAAATCTTGCCGTTGGGGTATGTGATTTTATAGATGACCTTCGTCCTGCCATCGGCCATAGCCTTAACTCTCCGTTATCTTCAAGTTCGGACTCACCAACAGCCTCGCCTCGGTCGCCCGCTGCACATCTTCCGCCGTCAACCCCGGCGCAACTTCCTCCAGCAGGAGCCCATCCTTGGTCACGCGGATATACGCCATCTCGGTCACAATCGTATCGACCACGCCCACGCCGGTGAGCGGCAGCGTGCACTTCTTCAGAATCTTCGCCTTGCCTTCGCGCGAAGTGTGCTCCATAGCGACCACCACGCGCCGTGCCGCTGCGACCAGGTCCATCGCGCCCCCCATCCCTTTCACCATTTTTCCTGGGATCATCCAGTTGGCGATGCTGCCGGATTCATCCACTTCCATCGCACCAAGCACACTCAAATCGATGTGCCCGCCGCGGATCATGGCAAATGAATCGGCACTGGAAAAATAAGACGTGCCCGCCATCTCGCTCACCGTCTCCTTGCCTGCATTGATCAGATCGGGATCTTCCTCGCCCTCGAATGGATAGGGACCAATGCCCAACATTCCATTTTCCGATTGAAGAATCACGTCTATGCCGAGCGGAACGTGATTGGCAATGAGCGTAGGCATGCCAATGCCGAGGTTGACGTAGAATCCATCGCGTAACTCGCGCGCAATACGCTTGACGATGCGCTCGCGCTTGTCGGTATCTTTGGCCGGCTTATTCATCTTCTCTAATCTGTAGTCCTCAGACCTGTCTTCCTCTGATTACGCTGCCGTCTTACTCTGTCGTCCCCTGATTTGTCATCCTGACCGAGGATTTTGCTCCGCGAATGCGAAGCAAAACCGCAGTCGAAGGATCCCTACCTTCTTCATCGGTCCCGCGGGCCGGAGTTTTCCCCACGGTCGTGGCGGCTACGCTTTCCTCACTGTTCGTCTCTCGATCCTTCTCTCGAACAACTCGCCCTGAAAAATTCTCTTCACGTACACGCTGGGAGTATGAATGGAGTCGCCATCCAACTCACCCACTTCGACCAGCTGCTCTACCTCGGCGATTGTGATCTTGGCCGCGGTCGCCATCATGGGATTAAAGTTGCGCGCGGTTTTGCGATACACCAGGTTCCCCATGCGGTCGCCCTTCCAGGCCTTGACAAACGCGAAGTCGGCTTTCAGCGCGCGTTCCATCAGATACGTTCGGCCCTCGAAGTCGCGCGTCTCTTTTCCTTCGGCGACAATCGTTCCTACTCCTGTAGGCGTGAAAAACGCGGGAATGCCGGCGCCGCCGGCGCGAATGCGCTCAGAAAAAGTTCCTTGCGGCACCAGGTCGAGTTTGATGGTGCCATTCAATATCTTTTCTTCGAGCAGCTTATTCTCGCCGACGTAGCTGCCAATGTGGTGTGCAATCTGCCCTGCGGCCAAAAGCAAACCGTTGCCCACCCCGTCAATGCCAACATTGTTGCTGATGGTCGTGAGGTTGCGCGTGCCCTTGCGCACAAGCGCGCGAATCAGGTTTTCCGGCATGCCGCACAGTCCAAAGCCTCCGATCATGATTACGGCGCCATCGAAAACGTCGGCGATAGCTTCGTCGGCATTGGCTACGACCTTATTCATCGCGAGAAAGATTCTAGCTGAAACCACCACAGAGGCCCAGAGACACCGAGAAACCACTGGCACTAGCGGTTGGTTTTCTCTGTGCCTCTGTGTCTCTGTGGTGAATCGGTCTTCTTCGCCGGACGCTTCCGCAGCAGGTGCGCCCGCTCGAATTCTTCCGCAAGTTGCCGCGTCGCCAGGTTTTCGCGCAGGTGCGCCAGTTTCTGTTCGAGCTTCAGCAATGCTTCCCCAATATTTTTCTGATTGCTGATCGCAATATCGCGCCACATGGAGTATGGACTGGCCGAAATCCGCGTCATCTCCTGCAAAGCGCGTCCTCCCGCGGGCAGCAGCGGGGCTTCCCCGCCAAACTCTTCTATCAACGCCGCTGCCAGCCCCGTGGAGAGCATTTGCGGCAAGTGGCTGATCCAGGCACAAAGATGGTCATGCTTTTCCGCTGGCAACATGGCAATGCGCGCGCCGATCTGCTCGATCCATCCAATAAACTCAGCCGGCAATCCTTCATTCAGATTTTGGTCAGCGAGCGGAGTTAGAAACCATGCCGCATTGTGGAACAGATCGGGATCGGCATTATCGACCCCACTGGTTTCTTTGCCCGCCATGGGATGTCCGCCGAGAAATCGGCGCCACGCGTTCTTGCCAAAGACTTTGGCTGCGCGCTCGACGACGGCGACCTTCGTGCTTCCCACATCCGTCAACAAAGTCTTCGCAGAAAGCGCTGGCCCGAGCCGCTCGATCAAATCGAGAATCGGCCAGCACCGGAGCCGCCAGCACAACGACCTGGCTTCCGCGCACCGCATCTCCGGGATCGGAAACGCCGATGTCGATGGCGCCGCGAGCGCGCGCCCGCTCCAGCGTAGCTTCGCGGTCACAGCCGACAATGCGCCCGCGAAACTTATGCTTCTTCAACGCCAGCCCCAGCGACCCGCCAATCAGCCGGTCCCGATGATCGTGATTTGCCGGATGGCCATAACACACATCTCACCACAGAGTCACAGGGGCACAGAGAAAACAATTTTCGCTTTCATTGCGAGACTCCACCGTCCGATGTTTACTGGACTTATTACGAGTTGATTTTCTCGATGTCTCTGTGACTCTGTAGCGAAATCTCGCTACGCGATTCTTCTCCCCACTGCTGGCGCAATCAATCGCAACTCATCCATCAACTTCGCGAACTGTTCGGGATACAACGACTGCGCACCGTCCGACATGGCTTTATCCGGATCACGATGCACCTCGATCAGCAGCGCGTCGGCGCCCGCGGCGACCGATGCCCGCGCCATGGGCGTAACTTTATCGCGGCGTCCCGTGCCGTGCGAAGGATCGGCAGTCATGGGCAGATGCGAGAGTTTGTGAATGACGGGGATGGCGGAAATATCCATTGTGTTGCGGGTGTAAGTCTCGAAAGTGCGAATGCCGCGCTCGCAGAGAATGACATCGTAATTCCCGCCCGCCATAATATATTCCGCCGAGAGCAGCAGTTCTTCGATGGTCGCCGCGATGCCGCGCTTCAGCAGCACCGGCTTGCGCACTTTGCCCAGTTCGCGCAGCAGATTGAAGTTCTGCATGTTGCGCGCGCCGACCTGGAGGATGTCGACGTAAGGCAGCATCAGCGGAATCTGCGAAATCTCCATCACCTCGCTGATCACCAGCAGCTTGAACTTCTCGCCCGCTTCGCGCAGCAGCTTAAGCCCTCTTCGCCGTGCCCTTGAAAGGAATACGGAGAACTTCGCGGTTTGAATGCGCCCCCGCGCAAGCACTCTCGCGCCGGCCTTGGCCACGGCTTCCGCCGTGGAGAAAATCTGCTCGCGTGACTCAACCGAACAGGGACCGGCCATCACTACAACTTCCTCGCCGCCGATCTTCAACCCCGTTGGCGAAGTTCACCACGGTTCCTTCGGGGCGAAAACTTCTTCCCGCCAGCTTGTAGGGAGAACTGATGCGATGAACGCTCTGCACTCCGGGCAGCAATTCCAGGATCTGCATATCGAATTCGATGCCCGTCCCACCGCTCCCAGCACCGTCTGGCGCGCGCCGGTTGAGCGATGCACCTCGAAACCCAGATTAACGAGATGATCGATCACCTTCTGAATCTGGGCTTCATCCACGGCTTCCTGCATGGCTATGATCATTTTTCAACTCTTCGTTGGTTATCACTCCGAGCGGAGCGAGCGAGATCTGCTTCGTCTCTTTGCGCTCGGCTCCGGCGTATCCGCGCTGGCTATTTGTTCCTTCTGCATATTGCGCATCACATCCATAATTCGCTCATAAATTCGCACCAGCTCGCGGTTGGGCAAAGGCCCCGGATTGACTGCCTGCACGTTGTCTAACACGTTGCGCTCACGATCCGGTTCGTAGATTGGCAAGCTCGTCTCGCGCTTTAAAAGGCCAATCTGGTGCGCGGCATGGGCCCGTTCGCTCAGCAGCGCCACCAGCCGGCGATCCAGTTCATCGATTTGTCTTCGCCAATCTGCGATGTCCATGGGACAGCTAATCAGCTGTCAGCTTTCGGCTCTCAGCAAGTGCTTAACGCTCTTTCGTAACCACGACGGATGTGCGACGGTGTTTCACACTTTAAGAAGTGGCAGTTGACAGATGACGGCTGATAGCTGACAGCTTCCCGACAAACTCTCCTACCGCCGCCGCTTCTCTGCCGCGATTGCGTTCGATCGTCTCGACGATCGCGCTGCCGACGACAACCGCATCGGCAAATTCGCCCACCTCGGCAAACTGCTCGGCAGTGGAAATCCCGAATCCCAAGGCAATGGGCAGCTTTGTTATGCGCCGCAGCCGCCGCACCAGCTTACGCGCATCTTCTGTCAATTGCTGCCGCGCTCCGGTTACTCCGGTCCGCGAGACTGCGTAAACAAATCCCTGCGATGCATCCGCAATCCGCTTCAGGCGCTCGTCGGGACTCGTCGGCGCGGCCAGAAACACTGGCGCGAGATCGCTCGCACGCATGGTTCGCAAATACTCGCCTGCTTCTTCCACGGGCAAATCGGTGATCAAAACGCCATCCACTCCAGCATGTCGCGCCACCGCGCAAAACTTTTCCATGCCCATACGCAGGATAGGATTCAGGTAAGAAAATACAATCAGGCCGGTTGATTGCACCTGTTGGCGAACCTCCGCTGCCAGCGTGAGCACCTGCGCCAGGGACGTTCCACCCTTGAGCGCACGCTCGCTGGCCCGCTGAATCACCGGCCCATCCGCAACCGGATCGCTGAAGGGCACGCCTAACTCGATCACATCGGCGCCGCCCTCGATCGCAGCCAGCACAATCTCCCGCGTGGTCGCGAGATCGGGATCGCCGCAGGTCACGTATGCCACGAGGCCGGGCCTGTTGTGGAAAGTTAAGGGCATGAGAAGCAATCGCGTAATTGAGTAATTTTGTAATTGAGTAATTTAGAGACCGCGGTGCCTCAGGATTTTGAATTACTCAATTACAGAATTACCCAATTACAAATTCATCCATCGATCTTTAAGTTCTCCCGCATAATCCCGATATCCTTATCTCCGCGTCCGGACACATTCACGATCACCACGTCCGACTTCTTCATCTTCGGCGCGCGCTTGATCACCTCCGCCACTGCGTGCGCCGACTCCAGCGCGGGAATAATTCCTTCAGTCCGCGCCAGCAGCGTTGTGGCCTCCAGCGCCTCAGCATCCGATGCTGGAACATATTCGGCCCGGCCCGCATCTCGAACGCCGCGTGCTCCGGACCGATCGAGGGATAATCCAATCCCGCCGAAACCGAATGCGTCAGCGCAATCTGCCCCGCCGAATCCTGCAGCACGTAGGAATAAGTTCCCTGCAACACGCCCGGCGATCCGCCGCGAAAACGCGCCGCATGGTCACCCAGCGCTTCGCCGCGTCCGCCTGCTTCGACGCCGATCAGTTTCACCTTCTTGTCTTTCAGAAATTCGTAGAACGCGCCAATCGCATTCGACCCGCCGCCGACGCAGGCAATCACGGCCGCAGGAAGCTTGCCTTCAGCCTTTAGAATCTGCGCCCGCGCTTCGCGTCCGATCACGCGATGAAAATCGCGCACCATCGTGGGATAAGGATGCGCGCCCAGCACGCTGCCCAGCAAATAATGCGTGGTGCGGACATTGGTGACCCAGTCGCGCATGGCTTCGTTGATCGCATCTTTCAACGTGCGCGAGCCGGATTCAACCCCGCGCACCTCGGCTCCGAGCAACCTCATGCGGAAGACGTTCAACTCCTGCCGCCGCATGTCTTCGGTGCCCATGTAGACCACGCATTCAAACCCAAACAGCGCGCACACCGTGGCGGTCGCCACTCCATGCTGCCCGGCGCCTGTCTCTGCGATCACGCGGTGCTTGCCCATGCGCTCGACCAGCAACGCCTGGCCCAGGCAGTTGTTGATTTTGTGCGCGCCGGTGTGGAGCAAATCTTCGCGCTTGAAATAAATTTTCGCCCCGCCTAATCGCTTGGTCAGATTGCGCGCAAAAAACAATGGCGTCGGCCGCCCCGCATAATTCTTCAACAGCCCATCCAACCGCGCCTTGAAGCTGGGATCGCGCTTGGCCTTGTCATACTCCCGCTCCAACTCTTCGAGCGCGGCCATCAGCGTCTCGGGCACGTAGCGCCCGCCATAAACGCCAAACCGCCCACGGACGCTGGCCGGAACTTTCTTGTCACGAGCGGTCGGGTGCCCCATCCTTGCGCGTTCTTTGCGCAGGGTGGTGGTTTTGACTCCCGATGCGATGACTCGATTTTTGACTGTTGCCGTTGCCATGATCTGCTCTTACGCTAACTTGTCGGCCGCTCGTACCGCCCTTACAAACGCGCGTACTTTCTTCGGATCTTTTTTCCCGGACTGGATTCCACACCTGAAGCCACATCTACTCCCCAGGGCTTTAAAATCCCGATCGCCTCACCCACATTCTCGGGTGTTAGACCACCCGCCACGATCACCGGCAGCGTCCGATTCAAGCCCCCGACCTGGCCGCGATAATCGCGCCAATTAAAGGCGAGCCCCGTGCCGCCGAGACGACCTCCCGACCCAGAGTCGATGAGTAGGGAGTCGATGTGCTGCTTCGCCTGCGTTGCCGATGAGCACGCCGCCGTTGTTCAAGTCCGCGCCAGATATTGCCACAATCAGTTTGCGTCCGTTCTCTCGACTTATGCCGAGCCAGTCTGCGGAGCGCGGTTTTCCATCAGAACCGTAAAACTGCACTGACGTCACGCCAGTTCGCGCGGCAAGTTCGTTAACGCGCTCCGCCGGTCCTCCCACAAACACCCCAACTTTCTCAGTGTTCTTCGGCAGCTTAGCCACAATCTCGCGCACGGTTTCAGCATCGATCTTTCGCGGACTCTTCTCATAAAACACGAATCCCACCGCATCCGCGCCCGCCTCAACGGCGACCAGCGCGTCCTCCAGATTCGTCATCCCGCAAATCTTGATCCAGGTCATAAAAGCAGTGGCCAGTTCGCGGTGATCAGTGGCCAGTGTACCCTTGCGCGCTCGGCACTGGGTGCTCGGTACTCGCAATCAAATCCCGAAGCGCGCCTCCCGGCCTTTCCGCCCGCATGAGCGATTCGCCGATCAGGAACCCGTGATAGCCAACTTCGCGCAGCCGCGCGATGTCCGCTCCTGTCTGAATCCCGCTTTCCGCCACTCGCACTACATCCGGTGGAAACTTTTCCGCCAGCCGGATCGCCGTATGCAAATCCACCTGAAATGTCTTCAGATCGCGGGAATTCACCCCGATCAAATCGCATCCCGCATCGAGGGCGCGGTGCAACTCTTCTTCGTCATGCACTTCGCACAATACGTCCAGGCCGCAATCGCGAGCGCACCGCGATAGCGCCAGCAATTCCACCTGCGTCAATGCCGCCACTATCAGCAGCACGGCATCGGCGCTTTTCGCCCGTGCTTCCAGTAACTGAAATTCATCTACGATGAAATCCTTGCGCAAGCAGGGAAGTCTTACCGCTGCTGAAGCTAGTCTCAAGTTTTCCAGCGACCCCTGAAAAAACTCGGCGTCGGTCAATACGGAAAGCGCAGCAGCGCCTGCAGTTTCCAACTCACCCGCTAACGCGGCTACATCGAATTTGGCACGAATCAATCCTTTCGAGGGCGACGCTTTCTTTAACTCGGCGATCACGGCGACGCCGTTTCGACTTTTCGCCTGTAGCGCGCGCCGGAAACCGCGCGGCACATGCGATTCGGCTTGCCGCTCCAGTTCCGGCAAATCTGCCGCGGACTTGGCTGCCTCCACCCTGCGCCGCACCGATCGTATGATTTCCTCCAGCATAACGAATCTCACGATTATAAAGGGATATGGTTAGGATGACCCGGCAGTAGATGCGACGGGAACAATCGCTGCCGGCTTTCTCTGCTCGCGTTGAATCCCGCAACTCCGGGTAAGAAGATTCGTAAGCATCGGGAACCCCTGTTGACGCATCTTAATTTTGGCGCTTATTATCAGGGTTTGGCCTTTCGTTTGCGGCCCGCTCTATGAGGCCGCGGGGCAATTTTTGAAGCGATAATTTTATTAGCACGAGTTCGAAGTGACTTATGGACAAGAAGAAGTTGGAAGCTTTTAAGAAACGATTGGAGACGCGGCAGCAGGAGTTGCGCCGCACCGTGACCCGCACACAGAAAGATGGGCGATCAGCCGACGAGGATACTGCGCAGGATATTGCCGACCGCGCAGCCAGTTCCTACACCAAGGAATTTCTGTTCAGCCAGAGCAACAACGAACGGCAACTGCTGCATATGGTCGACAACGCGCTGCTGCGCATCCGCGAAGGCAGTTTCGGCGAGTGTATTCACTGCGGCAAAGAGATTAACGCCAAGCGCCTGGATGCCGTCCCCTGGACCCGCCACTGCATTGAGTGCCAGGAAAAGCTGGAGCAGGGATTGCTGGAAGAAGCTCCGCGCTAGACATTGCTTAATCGTGAAAACGCCGCCGATCTCTCGGCGGCTTTCGATTTTGCGGGCATCTCCTGCGATTATGTCGCGGGAGTCAGGCTTTCTTTGGCTCCAGATAAAGCTGCGCGGCATCCACAAAGTATCCGTCATTGTAGCGGTCATGGTGGCGAACCCAAGCCATGGTGAAGGCCAACCCGTCTTCATCGCGGCCTTTGGGTACGAGGTCGAGAAGGTTATAGGTGCCGACTAGAATATCGAGCCCGCGCGCGTAACTTGAATAGGTGTGAAAGATGTCTCCATTCTTGTCCTTGTAAAAGACGCTGGCGCCGGGTCCTTCTTCGCTGGGAAACTCGGTCGTGTCGTAGTTGTACTCGACCGTCCCCTCGGCCTTTTCTTCCGGCGTAAATGAAACGTGATAGTCGTAGTTGAAGTCGCTGCCGAATGACGATACCCAGGGGAAGCGCCAGCCCATGCGCTTCTTGAACGCATCGATCTCGGCCATGGGAGCGCGCGAAATCACTGCGAACGAGACGTCGCGGTGCGCGAGATGTATGGTCGCGCCGTCAAAATGATCGGCCAGATACGAGCAGCTCGGACATCCTTCTTTCCATCCCGGGCCGAACATGAAGTGGTAAACGATCAACTGGCTGCGCTTGCCGAAAAGATCGGCCAGCGTTTGCTTGCCACCGGGACCTTCGAAAACATAATTCTTCTCGACCTTTTCCCAGGGCAGCTCGCGGCGTTGGCGGCTGAGTTCATCGCGCAGCCGGGTGAATTCTTTCTCCTTGGCCAAATATGCTTTGCGCGCCTTGAGCCACTCGGCCGGCGAAACGACTTTCGCGTGCTGTATTTCTATCGTGCTGGTTGCCATCGTAATTCTCCTTCGATTTAGTTTGTGGGTGGATCTGGTGCGCAATATTCTTTGCGCGAAATTTCTTAGCGACAAACGCGGTCAACCCTCCGCCTGAGGCGGCGCTGCCGGCAATCCAAACCGCGGTTGCGAGACATGCTGGACACATAGTTCCTCCCGATTTGAGCGGACGCTCACGGCAAGGCCGTCACGCCGCGCTGCGCGACGACGCATCCTCGGCTTGCTTGCGTATCCGTTCGAACATGTAATTCCAGCCCTGGCCGACACCCTGCTGGTGCTGCTCGTCGATGAATCCCAGGGCGAGGTGATGAAAGGAGATTAGCGTCCCTCCATCTTTTTCGGCTAGCCGGTATTGCAGGTTCGAGAGCAACGGATAAGACGCGAACAACGGGCCAACGATTTCGAGCAGCGTAGGCCGTTTGATGGCCTGCACGTGTCCCCAGAAGTGGCCGTTGTTGTCGCCCAGGTCGCGATACCAGCGCCCTCCGGGCCAGGGCTCGATTTTCATCGAGAGAGACACACCGTCGGGCCTCTCATTCCTCGGTCCCAGTTGTTCCAGCAGTGCTGTAAACGTGGTTTCCAGTGGCGCTTTGACGTGGATTTCCTGCTTGATGCTCAGCGTCAAATTCTCGATCGATCGTGCTGTCGTCATGGCATCTCCCTTGTCAGTGAAATTGAAATCGCAAATCTATAGCTTGTTCTTTTCAATACTCTCGGCGCGCTCCTTGATGCGGCCCAACTGATGCTGCCAGTAGCGCTCAAATTGCCGGGTCCAGTCGTGCATAGGTTTAATTGCCTCCGCGTTGGTTCGATAGAGCTTGTGCCGGCCATTTCGCCGCACGTGTACCAATCCCACATTCCGCAACACGTTCAGGTGCTTGGAGACCGAAGGTTGTTCCAGCCCCAGGCCGGCAACAATCTCTCCGACCGCTCGTTCCTGCAAGGCCAGATAGTTCAATATCTCCCGCCGCCGCGGCTCCGCGATGGCATTAAAAGCGTCGGACGTGGTGGCGGCTCGTGCCATAGGCTCACATTACATTCCCATATGGGAATATGTCAAGCGATTTTTTTCCGGCCACGCGCTCGATCGGCGATGACTTACTACCCAATCGAACAATTGACCCGTGCTCACACTCATGGGAAACTGCTTTTCGCTGCAATTCGACCTTCCCGCAGCGTCCGTCAGAACGGCGCAACCGACGCGAGTCGCGCCTTTTCTGTCCACAAATCCGGCTATGAGTCAGGAGAATGCCATGCGTCGCTTCCCACTTGCCGGTGTCCCGGCAGTAACGACATCGAAGGCCGCGATCTCGCATCTGGCGGCTGTGATCTTCTTGTGCTCGCTGGCGTTCTCGCAAATCACAACCCCGGTGCCGCAAATAGCCAATCCTCTTGTGCCGGAAGCCGTGCTGCCGGGCAGCGCCGGTTTCAGCCTCACCGTGAACGGCACTGGTTTTGTTTCCGGCTCAACGGTCTATTGGAATGGCAGTTCCCGCTCCACCACTTTCGTCGGCAGCGCCCAACTTATCGCCTCAATCCTCGCCTCCGATGTTGCCGCCGCCACTAGCGGCTCGGTCACGGTTCACAATCCCGGCGGCACCATTTCCAACGTCGCGCTTCTGTTGGTAACGACTCCCGTCGCAGCGCCCTCGTTCGGGGCCTCTGCAATTCCTCAGTTGACAAATCAAGGAACCGGATACTACGGGATGCTCGCCGGAGATTACAACGGCGACGGCTTCACGGACGTCATCGTGAACCAGGGACTCGACCTGGAAGTCATGCAGGGGCTGGGGAACGGAAGTTTTCAATATCCGGTGGACTATGCCATCCCCGGCTCCAAGGAAGCGTACGGAGAAGTGCTGGCCGACTTCACGAATAATGGCCTGCTGGATGTGGCGCTGAGCAACGGAACGACGGAACTGATGGACGTGTTCCTCGCTAATCCCAACGGAACTCTCCAGACCCCCTTACAAAATGCGCTCGGGCTTTTCTATTCCGCTTCCGCAGTGGGTGACTTCAATGGAGACGGCAATCTGGACCTCGCCGTAGGGGCGGCGGGCGGCGTTGACATTATTCCCGGCAAAGGAAACGGAACGTTTGCCACTCCGACGACGCTCCCGCTGATGAACGCCGGGGTGTCGGTTGCGGTCGGCGACTTCAATCGCGATGGAATTCCGGATATTGCTGCGGGAAACTTCGAAGCTGGAGGAGGCGAGTATCCGTATGTCTCGATTCTTCTTGGAAACGGGGATGGAACGTTCGCGCCGCATGTGGACTATACGGTTGGCCGCGCTCCCGAAGGCATGGTAGTTGCGGATTTCAACGGCGATGGCTATCCGGACATCGCGGTTATCGATGCGGGTAGTTACTCAACGTTTTACGTTTTGCTCAATAAGGGCGACGGCACATTTGCTCCTGCGGTCGAGTACGTTGGCACAGTTGCTCCAAACTACGACACTATCGCTGCTGGCGACTTCAACGGCGACGGCAAGGTCGACCTTGCAATTTACAACTCCGACTATTGCACCAATACCTGCGTTCTGATCTTTCTGGGCAACGGAGATGGGACGTTCCAACCGGCGCTCCCATATGGCGCTCAACAAAACTATTCGGGGCTTTCCAACGGACCGCTAACAGCGGGGGACTTCAACCGCGATGGAATGCTGGACATCGCTTCGCCCACCGGGCAAGGGCCTATGGTCTTCATTCAAACGCCAGCCCCGGCGCCCACGATCGGCTTGGGCAGCATGAGTTTTGCTCCGCAAGCAGTGGGCACGCAGAGCGCGTCGCAAGGCTTATACATGTATCAACCCGGGAACACCACTATCACCATCAACAGCGCTACGGTTACGGGCGACTTCCAGGTGCCGTCCAACGTGTATTGTGTGCTGAACCCCGGAAACAGCGGCGAATGCGGCTTTGGAGTTACGTTTACGCCTACCGCCGCCGGAACCCGGACGGGATCGATAGCCATTAACAGCAGCGGAGGGACGCAATATGTGAGCCTCGTTGGGACAGGCTACATCCCGACAGCGGCCATAACCTTCTCGCCCTCGAGCCTGAGTTTCGCCGCGCAGGCGCTCAAGATGCTCTCCGCATATCAAAGCCTGGAGATCGCCAACACGGGCACGGCCGTATTGGACCTGACCGGCATGACGCTGACCGGCCCTGATCCAGCCAATTTTGTTCTAGTCAATCAAAACTGCGGTTCAACAATTCAGCCGGGGGCCGATTGCTTTGTCTCGGTCGGTTTAAAGCCAAGCCAGCGCGGCGTCCGAACTGCGTCCCTAAGCGTAGCCGACAATGCGGCGAACAGCCCCCAGATCGTGCCCCTGAGCGGCATCGGCACCACGAACAGTTTCTCGCCGACTTCGCTGAGCTTCGGCAGCGTGACCGTGGGTACATCGAGCATGCAGACGCTCACGTTGACGAACGTCGGCACCAGCGCGACGATGATGGGCAGGTTTTCAATCGTCGGAGCCGATAGTGCGGAATATAGCCAGACTAATAATTGCGGGAGCAGCCTAGCTTCCAACGCCAGTTGCGCTTTCAATGTGACGTTCACTCCCACGGCCAAGGGAATCCAAAAAGCTTGGCTGAGCTTCCCCAGCAACGGAACCGGAGTGATGGCGCCGGCAACGGTTTCTCTGACCGGCAGCGGCAAGTGAAGATCGGACCAGCAATCCGCCGGGCGGGTTTTGACGCTCTATTTTCCCCCTGTTAGACTATTCATTCGTCATATTTCACCCGCCACCATTAATCACTAGAAGGGAAGTCTGTGCGCGCCCAAACCCGCCATCAACTCAAACAAGACGCCTTTAGCCGTGTGACCATCGGAGCTGCGGAAAAGACCGCCCACTGGTCGGTCGAGCACCAATCCACCCTCATCATTGCCGGACTTGCCGTCGCCCTGGTGCTCGGGCTGGTCTTCGGGGGCTGGTATTACCTGAGCGCTCAGGACGAAAAAGCAAGCCTGGAATTTTCACTGGCGGTGCGCACCATGGACACGCCGCTGCGTGCCGCCGGAACGCCCGCCCAGCCGGGGGAACCCAGCTTTACCTCGGCCAAAGAACGCACTGTGGCGGCGCAGAAGCAGCTCCAGACAATCGTCGACAAGTATCCGCACACTCACACCGCCGACATGGCGCAATACCTGCTCGGCGTGACCTCGGAGCAAAACGGTGACAACGCCGCAGCCGAGCGCGATTTTAAGAACGTCATATCTTCGGCAAATCGCGAACTAGCGTCCCTCGCCAAGCTTGCCCTGGCGTCGCTGTATGGCAATACCAACCGCGTCAAACAGGCGGAGGCTCTTTATCAGGAGCTGAGCAACAAACCAACCACGCTGGTCAGCAAGGTGACGGCGCAACTGCAATTGGCCGAACTCTACCAGTCGTCGAACCGGCCGCTCGACGCCAAGCGAGTCTACGAGCAGATCAAGAAAGACAATCCCAGCACCGAAGCCGGGCAATTGGCTACGCAGAAACTGGCGGAGCTGAAATAGCTAGCCTGGGATTGATCCCTAGCAGGCTGGGGCCACATCGTAATCGCGCCCTGTTTAGCTATTGCGCAATGCTTCCTGGCGTCCGGCATTTTTCCAGCCAGAAGCGGCAGTGGCCAAAATATTCCCCGAACTGCTGGCGACAACTCGGCTTTCCCCATTGCCGCCGCCGAGTATGGTAAACATTCCTGCGGCGATCGCCGCCACCTTCTCGACATCTGCATTCTCGGGCGAAATTTCTACCGGCGGCATGCGGTCCAGAAATCCCGTGTCAAATTTTCCCGCACGAAACTCCGCATCTGCGAGTATGCGACGGAACAACTTAAGGTTGGTTTTGATGCCACCCACGAAATACTCGCTCATGGCCCGAGACAAGCGGCCAATTGCTTGATCGCGGCTCGAACCGTAGCCGATAAGCTTCGCCAGCAGAGGATCGTAATCCATCGGGACGGTCCAGCCTTCATAAATTCCACTGTCGATGCGGATGCCCGGACCCGCAGGCTCCATCAACGATGTGACTGTGCCTGGGCTGGGCATGAAATTGTTGTCAGGATCTTCGGCGTAGATGCGGCATTCCATCGCGTGTCCGCGAATGCTTATTTGTTCCTGCGTGAAAGGCAATCGCTCACCGGCGGCGATCCGGATCTGGAGCTGGACAAGATCCAGGCCAGTGACCAGTTCCGTCACCGGATGCTCAACCTGGAGCCTGGTGTTCATCTCGAGGAAGTAAAAATTCTTTTCCTGATCGACGAGAAACTCGACGGTACCGGCGTTGGTGTAATCCGCAGCCCTCGCCACTCGCACCGCGACTTCGCCCATTTTGCGCCGCATGTCGGCATCGACGACCGGAGATGGCGCTTCCTCCAGCACTTTTTGATGCCGCCTTTGCAGCGAGCACTCGCGTTCCCCCAGATAGAGCGTGTGCCCATGTTCGTCACCCAACACTTGCAGTTCGATATGCCGCGGATCGATGATGGCCTTTTCGATGTACACTTCACCGTCGCCAAAAGCGCGTTCAGCCTCGCTGCGCGCTTCTTCGAGAGCGGCTTTCAAATCTTCGCGGGCATGGACCAGACGCATGCCTTTACCACCTCCGCCAGCGGCGGCTTTGAGCATGATCGGATAGCCGATGCGGACGGCAACCGCTTCCGCTTGCTCCAGTGATTCCAATCCGCGCGACGTTCCAGGAACGAAGGGAACTCCCACGCGCTCCATCGACTGGCGAGCCTTTGTCTTCGATCCCATGGATCGCATGGCCGCAGCGGTGGGCCCGATGAACTTAACTTTTTCGTCGGCGCAGGCTTGGGCAAAGCGCGCGTTCTCGGAGAGAAATCCGTAACCGGGATGAATCCCATCCGCGCCGGAGCGCCTGGCCACGTCGAGAATCTTCTCAATGTTCAGATACGACTCGGACGAAGCTGCCGCCCCAATCGGGTAAGCTTCATCGGCATGGCGCACATGCAGGGCCTTGCGATCTACTTCGGAATAGACGGCGACCGCCGCAATGCCCATTTCATGGCAGGCGCGGATTACCCGCACGGCAATTTCTCCGCGATTCGCGACCAGAATCCTCTTGAACATGTTTACGTGCCGCCGGCAGCACAGAACTCACGATTGTACTGAATGATGGTTCCGATTTAGCTTTTCGTTGTAAATAAGAGCAACCTAAGGGTTGCATGTCTCATTCTGTCGCGTACGCTTGTTCTTTCCGAACCCGGCTTAGACAAACTGCCGGCCGACCGCCGCCTGGAAGCCTTCCGCAAAAACGACGGCGGCTGGACCGATCAAATGAAGAACATCGAGAACTATGTTGCACAAGCAGCGTAGGAGTAACACAGCCCGGCCGCGCCCTCGCGCGGCCGTGTTCGCAGCGCTGGGCGACGAGGCGCGGCTGTCACTAGTGGCCAAGCTCTCTGGCGGGCAGTCGTATTCGATCTCGCAGTTGACGCAGGGATCTAAGCTCACTCGGGAGGCGATTACCAAGCATCTTCGCGTCTTGCAGTGCGTGGGAATGGTGCACAGCGTCCGGCGCGGCCGGGCGAGCTTGCTCGCATTCAACCTCCTGCCGATTGAAGGAATGAAGGAATCTCTCGAATCTGTATCCGGGCAGTGGGATCAGGCACTATCCCGGCTAAAATCGTTTGTCGAGGATTAGAAGCTGTCTCACAGATCGTTTTGGGTGGGGCACGGCTTCATCCGTGCCGGGGAGGAGCCGCTATTTACTATGAGGAAAAGCGCCTGGAGAGCGGTAATCGAAGTGGCCTTTATCGTTTTTCTTTTTTACTCCAATCTTTTGATGGGAGAGTTCGAGCATTCAGGCATGGGCGCGAAGAAAGGATTGGTCTGGGCCCTTGCAGATGTCTTCACCAGCGCCAATTTTGAAATCGCCATCGCAGCCGCGATCATTGGCTATATTCTCTTTGAATTTCTTCGCAACCGGTTTTAGCCCGGTGCTGGCCCCGAAGAAGTAGTGCCGCTGAGGTGAGGGTTACGTCAGAGACTTCATGGGCTGTTCCGCGGCTTGGGATTCGCGCAGTTCCAATTCTCGCTGCCGCATCGATGTGGCTTCGGCCAGGTTGGTTCCTGGCTTGATTTCCGTTTGTTCCAGAAAATAGCGCCAGCCCTCGTGCCGGTCTTCCGAGCTCTGGCATAACTCAAACTGTTTTACCGCGGCTTCGGCGTTCAGCTTGCCCTGAATCACTTCAACAACCCCCGCCGACACGTACGTTCTCACATTATGCCGGATGATCGCGTAAAAGGTTTTGGCTTCGTTGCGTGTCAGAAATACCTCGAATGCCTCCGTCGTGGGAACGGGGCTGTTTGCTGAAAGGCGTGCCCGCGGGCGTTTTTCCACGCGGGCACGCAAGTTGCGAAAGCTAGAATTTAGAGCGGCTGAACGTTTTCAGCCTGCCAGCCTTTCGGCCCCTTCGTTACGTCAAACTGCACACTCTGGCCCTCTTGCAGGCTGCGGAATCCGCCCGCCTGGATCGCCGAGAAATGCACAAAAACATCTTCGCCAGTCTGACGACTGATAAAGCCGTAGCCCTTGGCGTCGTTAAACCACTTCACTGTTCCTTGTTCTGCCATGTTGATACTTGTATCCTTTTCGATGATTTTACGCTGGAAGGGAGTCGGAACAACTTAAAGGCAGGTACTAGCTGGTTGGCAAGAAGCTGCTCTATAGCCGAATCTAATCAGACGCAACTAAACTATACCACAGAATTGTCCATACGGTGGGAATATTAGCGGCAAGCTGCCCGACCGCATCTCACAGAACGCCGAGAAGACATCCAATTAGGAAGGAGAAATGATATGGCAACAAGTAAAGAGAAGGACAAGATGAAGACACCCCCGATCGTGTCGCCGCAGGAGTGGGAGACTGCGCGGCAGCAGCTCCTCGTGAAGGAGAAGGCCTTGACTCGCTCCCGTGATGCGCTGGCGGCCGAGCGCCGACGGATGCCGTGGATGGCGGTGGAGAAGGAATATGTGTTCGACGGGCCCGAAGGAAAAGTAAGCCTGCTCGATTTGTTCGAGGGTCGGCCTCAGTTAATCGTCTATCGCGCTTTCTTCGAACCAGGGGTGTTTGGCTGGCCCGAGCACGCCTGCCGCGGCTGCTCGCTGGGCGCCGATCAGGTCGCGCACCTGGCGCATCTCAACGCCCGCGACACCACTCTCGCCTATGCCTCGCGCGCGCCACAGGCGGATATCGTGCGCCTGAAGGCGCGGATGGGCTGGGAGATGCCCTGGTACACCATGACCGACAGCTTCGACAAAGATTTCGGCGTCGATGAATGGCACGGCCACAACGTATTCTTCCGCGACGGCGATAAAGTGTTTCGCACATATTTCATCAACAACCGCGGCGATGAGGCTATGGGGAGCACCTGGAGCTTTCTCGACATCACGCCGCTCGGCCGTCAGGAGACGTGGGAAGACTCGCCGGATAGTTATCCTCAAACCGCGCCGTACAAATGGTGGAACTGGCACGACAACTACAAAACCGACGCGGCGCCTGATGCGAAGTGGGTGGACATCATCACCGATCCGGCAGGCGCCGCCGCCCGAAGGCGCGACGAAGAGGCAAAAGCCAGCTAAAAAACGGGCGGCCATTTCGTCTTCGTCGCCTTAAGCACTCTTTTGACACAGGAGGTGCGAGCTCCTGCGGCGTGCGCTGAGCCCAGCCACGGGAGCACGACCTCGAAGAAAACGAAATGGCCTGGATGCGCTAAAGAAATTTCTATTATATTCCTTGACAAGCATATACTCCATAGAGTATATCAAGAGCATGGAATCAGTCTTCGAAATCATTGCCGAGCCGAACCGCCGGGCGATCTTGAGTCTGCTGGTCTCGTCTCAACAGTCGGTGGGAGAGATCGAGCGCCAGCTTCGTATGCCGCAGCCCACCGTATCCAAACACCTGCGCGTGCTGCGCGAGTCCGGTTTTGTGGAGTCCACCATCGACGCACAGCGCCGTCTCTACCGGCTGAAACCGGAACCGTTTCGAGAGGTCGATGCCTGGCTGGCTCAGTTCCGCCGGTTCTGGTCCGCTCACGTCGATGCTCTCGAACGCCACCTCGATCGCATGGACAAGGATCGGATGAACAAGGACCTTCTGGAGCAACATCCAACAACACCGCCGAAGCGAAAAACAACTAACAAAACAGCGCGGCCCAAACCGCGCAGTGACAAAGGAGCAAAGATATGAAAATCAAACTGACCAGCGTTTACGTCGACGACCAGGCAAAGGCGCTGCGCTTTTATACCGAAGTGCTGGGCTTTGCCAAGAAGGCTGACTTCAGTAACGGCCCCTATCGCTGGCTGACCGTGGGCTCGCCCGACGAACCGGACGGCACCGAGCTGCAGCTGGCTCTCAACAACAACCCCGCAGCCAAAGCGTACCAGCAGGCGATATTTCAGCAGAACCAGCCCGCCGCCAATTTTATTACCGACGACGTCAAAGGCGACTACGAGCGCATCAAAGCTCGCGGCGCCGAATTTACCATGCCACCCACCGACGTAACCGGCTCGACCATTGCGATGCTCAACGACACCTGCGGCAACCTGATTCAGCTCACCCAGTTGGCGCGCTGGTCAGGCTAAGCAGTAGTAGTGAAGATAAGCTACGAGGAGATAAAAACGATTAGGAGAAAAAGGTGATCGAACGCGAGCACTACACTCCGGGTCCGGCCAACATTGCGCAGGTGCGAAAGGAACGGGGAGCAAACGGTGAAGAGAAGTGGACGCTCATTCTCGTGAGACAACTGCGCCATGCGCCGAAAAAAGTCTGGGAAGCGCTCACCGACCCGGTGCATTTGCGCGAGTGGGCACCCTTCGACGCCGATGGCAACCTGGGTGTAGCCGGAACCTCGGTGAAGCTCACCACCGTTGGAGCGCCCGTGCCGCGCGTTACGGAAACAACAGTGATTCGGGCCGACGCTCCCGAGTTACTGGAATACAAGTGGGGCGACTTCAATATGCGGTGGGAGCTCGAAGCCGCTGATGAGGGCACGCGCCTGACGCTGTGGACCAATATCGGGCACCGCTTCATCGCCATGGGTGCGGCCGGGTGGCACATTTGTTTCGATGTTCTCGATCACCTTCTCAGCGGAACTCCCCTAGGGCGCCTCGTTGGCCCCGACGCGATAAAGTTTGGCGACTGGCAGCGACTGAACGCAGAGTACGCGAAGCAGTTCGGTATCGAATCGCCCAACTGGCCACCTAATGCGGCGCAAAAGTGAATCAAATTCAAGGAGCGAAATCATGTCCGAATCAGCTAACGCAATGAACATCGCGAGCAGAAGCGTAGGTATCCCGCGCTGGATTTTTCGCTGGATTCACATCGTGTTCAGCATTCCGATCCTCGGTTATATCTATAGTCCGTTTGACAAACTTCCAAGCTACGCCTTCAGGACTCGGTATGTATTCATGCCTATCATGGTGTTGTCGGGGTTGTGGATGTGGAAAGGGCATATAATCCGACGACTTATTTTGAAGAGAGTAGTCGAACAAGGCGCTGCCGGGAACCGCTATTCGCACGGTCAGATTCGAGGCATACTCCAATGAATCCGTCAGAACGTATTGACCACCTGATTGCAAAACTCACAGACGGGCGCGGCAAAACGTTGGCCGGCATCCGTAAGACCATTCTTGAGGCTGACCCCGAAATCGTCGAGGAATGGAAGTGGATGGGAAGCCCAACGTGGTCTCACGACGGAATCGTTGCGGTCGCCTCCGTTCTGAAAGATAAGGTGAAGCTTACTTTTGCTCACGGGGCGAGCCTTACAGATCCTGAGAAGGTCTTCAACGCGGGCTTCGGAGGCAATGCCTGGCGAGCCATCGACTTATTCGACGGTGACAAGCCCAATGAGCGCGGTCTCAAGAACCTTATCCGTGCCGCCGTTGATTTCAACCAGACCAAGTCGAAGACGAAAGCATCTGCGGGTACTCGAGTGAAAGCACGCAAAAGTAAAAAGCAAAGTAAGTAGTAATGATCGCCCTGTTCATCGCGCTTGGGCGGTCGTTGTTGAGGCTCCATCGCGCACTGATCGATTCGGAGTGCTTTCAATGCGACGGCGGGGCCGTCCTGCTTTCATTTCGCGCTCGATTTTCTTCCACTCTGTAGTCACCGAGGGTGTGACAGCCTCGGTTGGTTTGATGAAATGGTGCCCCTGGCCCCGGTTTGCCGTATCTTCCCGGAAATTCTCTACCCACTTCGACTCCCACTTTGGTTATAATATTCGTAATTTAGGGGCCCAGCCGCCGTTCAAAAGTCAATACCGCCTAGTCGGTAATTCTGCCGTGTTTCCTGAGTAGACTCTGCCGGGTTTTCACCCAGATTTCAGGGATTGCGCTTTGCGGGAAATGGGCTCCGAAGTTCCGGCAATTTTATCTGGCCTGTACTGTCCGTGGACTCCGCCCACAGCGTAACTGAGTTCGACCCAAGGAAGCCCTGAGCCTCCTTAATCCCCCACTCGCGAAAGGTAGTTGATTTAAGATGTTCTCCCCTTTTTCCCCAGGCGCAATATTGTGCGAAGCGAATTACTTTTCTTAAACATTTAACGCTGGCTTCTATTTTTTTGAACCTTCTGCTTTTCGCAGCATGTGGCGGCGGCACTAAGCCTGCCAGCACTGGCACAACCACAACCACCCAGCCGAATCCATCGGCTACCAGCCTCACCATTTCCTCAACGATCCCTGCAGCAACGGTAGGATCGGCCTACAATGCGACCCTCGCCGTGACCGGTGGTAGCCCGCCGTATACGTTTTCAACCGCTTCCGGTCAACTGCCCAGCGGTGTTTCGCTTAACCCTTCGGCAGGAACTATCTCCGGAACGCCCACTGCCAGCGGCACTTTCAGTTTCGCCGTTTCGGTCTCAGATTCCGCCGATCAATATGGGCAGCAATCCTTGCAAATCGCGGTGGCCAATGCTCCGGCGCCCACTCCCGCTCCAACGCCCACGACCAGCCAGGGTGGAAATTCTTTTTCAAACCTGCAACACAGCGGCGGCTGGGGACAATTCGGACAGATAGGGCCAAACTATGTTGACTGCTCTCCATCGCCTTGCGATGGTATCTCCTTCTGGATGGCCCAAGGAGTGCAGTCTCCTTCCCTGAGCGGTCAGGCTTCCGAATATAACGTTGGAGGTAACGCTGCCTTCGCCGATGCTTTGTGGAACAACCACCTGATCGGTTCTTCTTCCTCACAAGGTTTGCCTGACAATGACCAAACCCTGGTTCCATCGCTGCACAGCTTCACCTACGATCTGTACTTCTACGGAGACAACCTGGGACTTTCGCAGGCTCTGGAGTTCGACGTGAATCAGTTCTTCGACAAAATGGGTTTCATCTTTGGCCACGAGTGCCGGATAGCAGCGGGCAACGAATGGGACGTTTGGGATAACCAGAACCAGCGCTGGGTTTCAACCGGCATTGCCTGTTACCCGAACAGCAATTCGTGGAACCATCTGACGATCAAGGTGCAGCGCACTTCAAACAATGAATTGTTGTATCAATCCATCACTCTCAATGGAGTGACCGGCAACCTTAACTGGACCTTCCCTGCCGGTTCAACTAATGGCTGGTACGGGCTGACGATCAACTATCAGATGGACACCGATAGCCAGCACGACTCCTATAACACGTACCTCGACAATCTGACCTTTTCTTACGAATGAGGGATGCCAGAAGAGAGTTGCGCCGTTTTATTGTCCGCGATCGCTGTTGTCGAAGCTACGGCGTGATCTCGAACACGATGCCTTGATTCGTGCTCCCGCCGATATTGGTTGTGCCGAAGATGTTTCCTTTGCCATCGACGGCCACACTCCCGTAGGGATCTCCGCCGTCGCTGCCGCCGGTGAAGTCGTAGAGGTCGGTGTAGTTCCACGCGCCCTTGGCCGGAGTCAGCTTGAAGATCGAACCGTAACCGTATGCGCCCTCGCCGTTGGTAAAGCCATAAATGCTGCCCTTGGCCAGCGTGAGCTTGTTATAGGGTCCACCGTAACCACCGACGAAGCTGTAGATCGTGGTGAAAGTCCAGCCGCTGGCCGAAGGCGACATTTCGTACACTGTGCCCCCGCCGTTGACGCCGCCATCGAAAGTTGTGCCGTACAAATTACCGGCCTCGTCTAAGACCACGCCGCCCACGGGATTGGCGCCGTCGTCTGCACCCTGAAAGTTATAAAGAACGGTCTCCATCCAGCCCAAGCTCGACCGCGTCAACATGTAAACCGCGCCATTGCCATAAGCACCGCCCAGAGACGCCGTCCCGTAAAGATTGCCTTGCGCATCAAGCGTCACGCCGGCCGCCGGACTATTCGGATCGCCGTTACTGTTGAAGTTGTAGAGCGTGCTCTCGGCCCAATGGTTCCCGGCATGCTTAATTTCAAAGACTGTGCCATTTCCATAGGCGCCAACCTCGCTGGTGGTTCCATAGAGGCTGCCGTCCGGACCCAGAACCAGTCCGCCAATAGGTTGACCACCGTCGGTTCCACTGCCAAAGCGGTGCAGGATAACTTCTTTCACCCCGCAGGAGCACACGCCAAACGCCGTTCCGAAGACGCCGCCTCCCTCGGTGGTGCCAAACAAAGTCCCATCCGCCCCCAGAGCCAGAGATCCGAACGCCGGTCCTACCCCATCGCTTCCGGCTTTAAAGCTATACAGCGACGTGTATGTCCAGCCCGTGCCGCTGGGCGCAAGCCGGTATACGCTTCCGGAGCCGTACCTTCCCCCGGTATACGTCGTGCCATAAAGATTTCCCGACTGGTCGAGAATCGGCCCCCCGTAAGGACTAGCTCCGGTGCTGCCTTTACCTGTGAAGTTGTAAATGATGCTGAAAGTTTGCGATTGTGCCAGCGGCGCTACGCTGGCGAGAAACAGAATGGCAAGAATAGTGAAAAAAATTCCAGGAACGCGCTGCGCCAAAAAATCGCAGCCAGCTTCAAGTCGCGGCATGAATCCTCTTTGTTAGTCAATACCGGCTGGGCAGCCCGGCAAAATGGTGACGTACATTATGCACCAGATGCCTGTTACAAGACATACACTGCGCAAGCCAAAACCGGCCTTGAGCACCCCGCTGGCCGCGGGAGTGCGCAACTGACCGCGCGTCCGCATCAGCCACTGGGAACTAAAGATTTTCCTGAACGAAGCGGGGGCTGAGGTGGAGATCGACTTGAACCAAGGTCGAATCACCAATCACCTTGAAGCTGTGAATCTCGCCGGCCTTGATTACGAAGATGTCACCGGCTTGACCTTCAAAAGTCTTCCCGTTAACGGTCCACACTCCTCGGCCTTCGCGGATGAACTGAATCTCGTCGTAAGGGTGCCGGTGCGGCCCCGGCCCCGATCCCGGCTTCCCGTAGTAAAGAAACACAGAAACATCCGTGTCTCCTTGTTCAGCTCCGATAAACTCATGCGAGCTGCCAACGAAAGGCAGGTTTTCCTGGCGCACATGATGCATTCTTGTCGTCCTCCTCCGGGATTGGATGAGCCTGCCATCATCCAGGCTTCGGAGAACAGGGCGGGAGGTGGCACAATCACAGAGAGAAAATAATCAGATACCGCGAGGCTGTATATTTTCATGGCGATTCCTCGCTGCGGTATTCAACCAGAAATCAGGCTTCTTTTCAAACCCCGGGCGCTTGCGAAGCGGTAAAGGCATTGAGCTTTGGCGAGCTTGCAGCTAAGGCCCTTTGTGCTACCGTGGCAGTCTGCACGCCAATGAGAAAAGAAATTGGAGGATAGGCCGATGTTAGGCAAACTGGGCCTCGCAATTTCGTATTCCGTTGCAACCATTTATGTCCTTTCGATTCTCTTGCCTTCTCTTTACTGTTTGCAGCACGGATGCAAAGGACCCGATCTCGATGCTTTTATGCCCGCCTTTTTTCTTAGTCCGTGGGGCGCGGTGGCTGCCGCTTTCTCGTTGCGCAACACCATACAACACATTAGAAAAAGACAACGATGGTCCTGGGTTTTCTGGCCGCTTGCAATTATTTTCGTGATCGTTCTGCTCGGCGTAATTGCTCTTATCGCCCTCATAATCTATTACACTGCATTTCGCCGTTAAGGACGGACGGCCGGCATCTTTGCGAACTGCTATCGAGCCGGAAGGAAGCTCCAACGGAACGTTTCCGGAAACTCAGCCCAGCTTTTGGATTGAGTGTAGCAGTTCCGCAACTGGGCAATGCCTTTCCCTACCCGCTCGGGTTTCACCCTTCCTTAAAATTCTGTCAATCCGACCCGGAGCAACATCAACAATGCGGCGCGAATTGGCGAGCAGCACCCTCCCCGAAACGCGTATAATTGATATTGACCTTACTCTCGAAGACACATCCGCATCCTTGTCTGCGCCTTCGCGATTGAGACGACCTGTTTCATCGGGCGCATAACCGCGTCAATCAGGAGGAATGCCATGTCTTCGATCAACGGCGACAAATCGCGCTTCAACCGGGTCCGCAGGCAGCGCATCTCTCAGCGCCAGCGGAATCGTATCTTGGTTCATGGATTGATAACCGCAAGCGGCACGCACCCGCAGGCGGAATCTGCATCCGCAAAGCCCGCAACCAAAAACAGCACCCCTTCGGCCTTGGCGCGCTAAGGCCCACGAAAACAAAGTTCAGCGAACACCACCAGCGAGGAAAGTATGAAGAAGCTATTCGTCGGCAACATCCCGCACAGCACCACCGAAGCCGAATTGCGAAATCTGTTCGAGCCCCACGGAGCCATCACTCAAGTCAGCATCGTCACCGAGCGCGACACCGGGCGCTCCCGCGGATTCGCCTTCGTAGAAATGAACGACTCCGCCGAGGCGGAAAAAGCGATCGCCGCTCTGAACGGCAAGGAACTCGGAGGCCGTGCGCTGAACATCAACGAAGCCCGGCCAAAAACGGACGGCGGCGGCGGTTTTCGCGGCGGACGCCCTGGTGGTGGTCGTCCCGGCGGCGGTGGTGGCCGGCCCGGAGGTGGTGGCGGACGCTCCGGTGGCGGGGGACGTTCGAGCGGAGGCGGTGGACGCGACGATTATCAGGGTCACGCACGCCAGCCGCGCGAACCGCGCTGGTAAGCAAGGCAGGTCCGGGGCGAACTGTCTTTTCGCAGCGCTTCGCCGATGAATTTTGTAGTTCTTAATCTACCTTTTCAGGAGGTGTGCCCATGGCTGGACGCACAAGCTTTAACAAGCGCCAGAAAGAGCGCTCGCGGCAGGACAAGCAGCGCGAGAAGACGGAAAAGAAAGTACAGCGGCGGCTGGAAAAGCCAACCGATCCTACGGACTTGGATTCGTTGGTCGACTTCTCCGCCTTCCAGCAGCAGATGGCGCTGCCGGGAGAGAACATCGACGAGGAGTAGGACTGCGTGCTTAATGACAATCCTCCGTTATAGTTTCCATTAAGAGCGGCGGGAACACCCGCCGCTCGCTTCTTTGTTCCTCGTTTGCAGCCCGCGCGTAATCCGCCCCGTCAGCGATCCCCTAAAGTTCACTCTCAACTCGGCCGATCTTATCCTTCTGGTGCGTTCGCTTTTAGCGTCGAGGTGCCTCGCAGAAATAGAAGCAAAACCTACCACTACCAAGGACGCGAAGGATCACGAAGAAATCGCCGGCAAAACCTGATTGAACTTCTGGACGGCCGTCCGGCGGCTCCCGGCGTCGATCACAACGGCGGATTCGGGCTGGAGACCTGGTTGCCCCGCTCACACGCCGCCGCCGTACCTCTTCTTAAAGTTGCGGCATGTATCTGTCGAAGTTCCGAGTAGCGTCCAAAAGCTACGGTCCAATTTGTTTTGGCGTGTCCCGCTTTCCCGTCGAAATAGGCGGCGGCATGGAACGAAAAGATAATCGGAGGGTTGGCGAATGAAGTTGACATTGGGAAAAAAGCTGGGTTTGGGTTTTGCCGGAGTGCTCACGCTCACAGCGCTGAGCGCGCTTCTCATCTATGTGAAGGCGAGTGCGATTCGAGAAACGCAGGAAACGGCCATATCCGTGCGAACTCCCACCATCAGGGCTCTGACCGATTTGCAGAGAGACCTGAATCAGACGGAGAGCAAGGGCCGCCAGGCCTGCCTCGCGGGAAGCCAGTCAGAGCGGTGGGACGCTGCGAAGAAGCTCTTCGATTTCAACTGGGACCAAATCGGCGAAGACGTTGCGCGGCTGGAGGAGTTGTCTCCGCAGTGGAGCTTGCAGGAAAACCGCGACCGCCTCACCGAGACGAAAACGCAGTTGGCGATCCTTCGCCAAGTTCAGGAAGCCGCCATGGGCCATGCCAAAAGCGGCGACCACGATGCGGTGGTTAAGGCGGGCAATGAATTCGCCGACAAGGCGACACCAGTTAATGAGGCGATGAAAAAACCTCTGAACGACATGGCGGATTCTTTCTCCACCTTGCTGAAGCAGGACACGGAAGAAATGAACGCACAGAACCGCTCCATGTCTTGGACCTTGGCGATTTCCACCTTCCTGTCTCTGGGAATTGGGATTTTTGTGGCGGTCTTCCTGAGTCGCAGTATCTCGGCTACAACCCTGGCTGTACTGACACAGGCGGAAGCCATAGCCGCAGGCGACCTGACCAGGAACGATCTGGCAGTCCGCAGCCACGACGAACTTGGCGACCTTACCATGGCGATCAACAAAATGGCCGCCAGCCTGAAACAGATGATCCTGGCCATCACCGAGAATGCTCAGCACGTGGCCAGCGCCGCCGAAGAACTCAACGCCACCAGCCAGCAAATCTCCGCCAACTCCGAAGAAACTTCCACCCAGGCGGGCGTCGTCTCCCAAGCCTCCCAGCAGGTCAATCAGAATTTGCAAAGTGTTTCCACCGGCGCCGAGGAAATGACCGCTACCATCCAGAGCATTGCCACCAGTGCCCACGAAGCCGCAACCGTGGCCGCCAACGCGGTGCAGACCGCGCAATCCGCCAACGCTACAGTCGGCAAGCTCGGCGAGAGCAGCGCCGAGATTGGCGAAGTCATCAAAGTCATCACTTCCATCGCCCAGCAAACCAACCTTCTCGCCTTAAACGCCACCATCGAAGCGGCCCGCGCCGGGGAAGCGGGCAAAGGCTTCGCCGTCGTAGCCAACGAAGTCAAAGAGCTGGCCAAGCAGACCGCCAAAGCCACAGAAGACATCAGCCGCAAGATCACGGCGATTCAAACCGATACCAAAGGCGCGGTGGAAGCCATCGCCAGCATCAGTGAAGTGATCAAGCAGGTGAATGACATCTCCGGCACCATCGCCACCGCAGTGGAAGAACAAAGCGCGACCACCAACGAGATGACGCGCAATGTCGCCGACGCGGCCAAAGGTTCGGGCGAAATCACGCAGAACATCGCCGGCGTAGCCGAGGCGGCGCAAGGCACTTCGAACAGCGCGCACGAATCGCAGAAGGCATCGCACGAACTGGCGGACATGGCAACGCAACTGCAAAGTCTGGTGGCCCAGTTCAAAATCAGCGGCGGACAGAGTCATCTGTCAAACACCGCTCTTCATCATGCACCCCGGACAAAAGCCGCCGGCGCGGGAGTGTGAAAACCAGCCGGTGCACGGAGCACGGACAGTTTGCCTGAACTGAAAAAAAAACGCGTGCTCATCGTAGACGACGCCGTGGTTGTGCGCCGCTCGCTCTCCGATGCCATCGCTCGCGATCCCGCGCTCGAGGTTGCCGGCACCGCCAGCAACGGTCGCCTGGCGCTGGCAAAGTTCCCTTCGCTCAAGCCAGACATCGTCCTGCTCGACATTGAAATGCCCGAGATGGATGGGCTGGAAACTGTGCGCCAGTTGCGTAAGATCGACGCGCGCATTCCCATCATCATGTTCAGCACGCTCACCGAACACGGGGCCTCAGCCACTCTCGAAGCTCTTTCGCTCGGCGCCAGCGATTATGTGACCAAACCCAGCAACACGGACATGACAGGGACGATCGGAAAAATATCCCAGGAACTGATCCCGCGGATTCACGCCTTGTGCCGCATTCCGGGGCCCTCAGCCGCACCGGCATTTACTCCTCCGCCACTGCGGCAGAGCCGGCCGCGGCTGCTTCTCCCGGCACAAATTGTCGCCATCGGCGTTTCCACTGGAGGTCCGGATGCGCTGGCCCGCCTGATTCCAGCTTTGCCCGCAGACCTTTCCGTTCCGGTAGTAGTCGCACAACATATGCCGCCGGTCTTCACCACGATGCTGGCCGCGCGGCTGTCGGCCAAATCGGCTCTTCCTGTGCACGAATGCAAGAGCGGAGTGCCCCTGCGGCCGGGATGCATTTTTCTCGCTCCTGGCGACTATCACATGGTGGTTAAGAGCGCGGACGGAGGGTTGCAGTTGCAAACACATCAGGGGCCCAAAGAAAATTTTTGCCGGCCTTCAGTGGATGTACTGTTTCGCTCCGTCTCCGAAGTCTTCGGCGCACGCGCCCTCGCCGTGGTGCTCACCGGCATGGGCCAGGATGGTCTGAAAGGATGTGAACATTTGCAGAAAGCCGGAGCACGCGTCGTGGTGCAGGACGAAGCCACTAGCGTAGTGTGGGGAATGCCCGGCTTTGTCGCCCGCGCCGGCTTGGCTGACAAGGTGTTGCCTCTCGATCAGATCGCCGCAGAAATTCAATGCTGCACTGCACTCGAGAGTGCACTTTCACGAAACGCGACCATCAGCGTTTAAGCAGGCTGGCGAAATACCGGCTGTCATAGAAAGCGCTGGTCTTCTGCACGTAATCCAGAATTTTCAGCATCCTCGTGCGGCCTTCACGATTCAATTCCTTGAACTGAACTCCCATGCCGGAACCGGGCTCGATTCTGGCGACCACTCCTTCCGCGGTCATGCTCCCGTCGTCCGTCGAAAAGCCCAGTTTGACGACCGTGCCCGGCGTGAGAATGGCGCTGGTTTCGACGTAGCAGCCGCCAATGCTCAAATCGATTAAGTTTCCGAACATCGGAACCCCATTGTCCTGCTGAAATTCGATCGTGACCCGGCACTTTAGTCGCGGATGCAGTCGGCGATTCTTATAGGAAAGCTGTTTTTGCTTTTCCATGTACATGCGGCGGTCGGCTTCGGCCAAAAGTTGTTCGGCGTCAGCTCCATCTTGCGGATAAATTGCCTGGCCTATGCTGAGCGACAGAATCTGTTCGCCGCACACATCGAATCCCGCCTGCCGTGCCAGAGAACGAAGCTGCTCCGCTTTCTTTCCCATCACCGCAGGTGGAAGTCCCGGCGCCACCACCACAAATTCATCGCCGCCCATGCGGGCTACGTAATCGTATTCGCGGCATGTTTCTTTCAGCGCCTGGGCAAATAGGCGCAACACGCGGTTCCCTTCCAAGTGTCCGAAGCGGTCGTTGATCTGCTTGAACCCATCCAGATCTGAGACCATCACCGTCAAAGTGGTTTTATCGCGCTTGCAGCGCGCCAGTTCGCGATCCAGTTGCAGGAATAGCGAGCGCGCGTTGGGCAATCCGGTAAGGTAGTCGGTGACCGCCGAATTTTCCGCCTGGGCAAACTTGAGCGCATTCTCGATCGAGAGCGCCATCTTGCTGCTGACTGCCAGCACGATACGCAGGTGGTCGGAGGTAAAGGCGTCGCGCTCGCCGCGGTAGAGTGCCATAACGCCAATCACTCCCCCTACACCCTCGAGCGGCACCGCCAGCGCCGAACGCAATGTGCTGAACTTGGTGGGATCATTCAAATATCCGGGCTCGACCGAAGGATTGCCATTAATAATCGGTTTTTTATTTTGCGCTACCCATCCCGACAATCCCTGCCCCAGAGGAATCCGCAGCGAAGAAAAGAGGCGGTAGTTATCGCCGCTGACATATTCGGGCACCAATTCATTTTCCCGCTGAATATAAATTGCAATAGCGTCGTAGGGCACCATCGGCCTGAGTTTCACCGAGAATACAGAAAGCGTTTCGCCCAGGCTCAAGCGAAGCTCCAAGATCCTGGCTCAGTTCGAACAGCGACTGCGCCTCCTGCCGCGCCGCGGCAATCGAGGAAAGGAACGTCGCATTCCTGAGCTTCGAATTGTGCACTGCGGCATTTTCAAATCCCGCATCCGGCGCGTCGCCACGCTCGATTTTGACCTCAGTGGAAAGCGGTGCGTTCGCGCTTTGCCCGGATCGCGACAGCGCCAGTTTCTCCAGGTGCTCGTGACGTCTTTGCAGGATCTCCACCACTTTAGGGTCGAAGCTTTGCCCGCTTCTGCCGCGAGTTTCTGCATGACCTCGTCCATGGGCAGCGCTCGCCGGTACTGGCGGTCGGAAGCCAGCGCGTCCAGGCAATCCACGGCGGAGAGAATGCGCGCGCCAATGGGAATCTCGGCGCCCTTCAATCCGAGGGGATAACCGGTGCCATCCCACTTCTCGTGATGCGCGCGCACGATCGGCACCACCGGGTAAGGAAATCGAACCCGCTCCAAAATCTCCGCCCCCACCAGCGGGTGAATCTTCATCTTCTCGAACTCTTCCGGCGTCAGTCTTCCCGGCTTGGAGATGATGTGCTCAGGCACGGCCAGTTTGCCGATATCGTGCAGCAGCGCGGCGGCGTGCAAGGCTTCCAGTTCCGGCCCCTGAGGCCCATATCCTTCGCCACTTCGACGCGTAGACGCGGACGCGCCGCAGGTGATCGTGGGTGGTTTGGTCCTTGGCTTCGATGGCCAGCGCGAGGGCTTCGATGGTTCGCAGGTGCAGGCCGGCCATCTCTTCCACGTGGCGCTTTTCGTCTTCCAGCTTGCCCAGATACAGGCGATACGAGCGGTAGATCACGATAAACCACCGGCACGAGCAGCAGCGATGTCTCCCAATTGAAAGCTGTGATTGAGCCAGGTGATCACGCCGGCGATGCCCGCGCCGACCAGATAATAAGGAAACGACCAGAAATAGCAGTCGACCAGAATTTTGCGCAGCGGCCGGCCTTCGCTGAGCGAAATCACTGTAGCGATCGACCCAGCGTTGGCAATGAAGTAAACCACGGCCGCCACACACAGAAGAAGTGGCCGGCTGCCGATCCAGCGGTTAAGCAGCGCGCCGTTGAAAACTACATATGCGAGCGTCGTGGAGATCGCCCCGGCACACACATTAAACGTGATTTGCACCGGTTGCGGACGGTCGGGATACAAGCCTTGCGCAATCATCGCCGCCGCGCCCAGTATCAGGGTTTCAGAAAAACTCAACTCCAACACGCCAATCAGAATGAAGAGAAAATTCACCGACAGCGTGCCCGTGATGCCGGGCATGTTGACCTTCAGTCTGGAAGCCAGAATGGCGATGCCCAGATAACAGATAAACTCGGCAATATTTTTGCTGCTCGGGTGAATGCCGCCGTAGACCAGAATTCCCGTGCCGGCGGCTATGATGAAGAGCGATCAGTGCCTTCGCGGCAAGAGGCATGCCTCTCCACGCACCGGAGTGTCCGGACAGACTTCGGGAAGCGCTTATGGCTGTCGTCATGCAGGCGCGCCGTCGCCGACGGCACACTTAAGGAATAGCAGCTAACACTTTTAGAAACAATGGCTTAACTGGAGGCCGGGGAAACTTCGGTAACTGCAAAGTTGCCGCTTTGGGTGGACGGGCCGTGGTAGTAATAGATCGTCGCATGGCGTGGAGCGGCCTCAGAACTGCAACCTATCGCAAAACCCAACCGTTTCAATGACATGGTCAAGACTTCAACTTTTCCCGCGAAGCCCACAACCCCAGCCCCGGATTGGCAATGAAAAACACTTCCTCGCCATCCACCCGGTTATACCCATGATGAAGCTTTTCTAGGACCATAACGACTCAGCATCGTTTTCAAATCGCCGTACTTGAAACCTACTCCTTCCACCTCTTCCTAGTGAGATGCCCGGGACACCAGTGATCTTGAAGCGCCCCTCGGATGAGCCGTGAATCAGATGCGCCGCCGCGCTCAGATCGTTGGCCAGATCGGCATTTTGCGCGCACCGCCTCGAGCGTTGCCGGAGTTCCACGATAACCATACTTGCGGATCAGCGCTATCGATGGCTTTGTCTTCGCCAAATTCCTTGACGCCCGGGGCCAGAACGATCAACTCCGCATCGTCGGCCAGCGCCATGCGCGTGCGATAGACGGCCTTGTTGCCCAGCCAGGTGCTGTGAAACTCATGCGGGTCGAGATAGACGACGGCCTTGCGGATCGGCTGCGTCGACAATCTCGAAATTCACCTTCAGGCTCAGTTCGGCGGCGCGATTGAAAGCACTCGATGTCGTCGCCGATGAAGAGGCCGCGCACCGCCAGTCCGCCATCGGCTGTCGCGGCCCACTACGGTCAGCACGTAGACGATGGGCAGATGCCGCAGGAAACGATCGGCAGCATAATTCAAACACGTTGCGCACCGGATTTTCGGCGCGGCCCATGATCCGCTCCATCCCGTAAACCGCGCCCAGGTAATGGCTGCGATTGATGCTTTCGCGGCCTCCCGTGCCGATCAGAATATTCTTGTTGTAATTGGCCATGCCAATCACTTCGTGCGGCACGACCTGGCCGATGGACAGAATCAAATCGAATCCGCCTCGCGTGATGAGCCTGTTCACCTGCGCCGGCCACGAGTAATTCAGCTTGCCTTCGGACTGTTCGTGAATGAACTCGGCGGGAACTTCGCCCAGTGTTTCGACGTCGGTCCGCCAGTTATGAACGTGAAACAGTTCTTGCGGAATAGCGCCAAACATGCGAGCGATCGCTTCGGGCTGCATCGGCGTGTGCGTGCCGAGCGCGGGCAGAACCGCTTTGAAACGATCGCCGTAATGCTCCCACGCGTACCGCGTCAAATCTCCAGCACGGGAATGAAAACGGCTCTGATCGGGTGGCACGGCGAGCACGCGGCTCCGCGTTGGCCGAGTTTGGCCAGCGATTCCAACAGCAGATCTTTCAGTTGAACGGAACAGATCTGCTTCAGGCCCACCGGCGGCGCAATAAAGGCTCATGGGATAAAGTTTAAAAGGTGCGATCGGCCAGCGTGAATATCCTGCTACAGCCGATACGCTTTTTTCACCAGCCTGTACGCCAGGTCGCGCGCCACATCCATCGCCTCGTCTTCTTCCAGCCGATGCTCCGCCACCAGCTTGGCCAGGAATGCGCAATCCACCCGACGCGCCACGTCGTGCCGCGCGGGAATCGAAAGAAATGCCCGCGTGTCGTCGTTGAAACCAACCGTATTGTAAAATCCCGCAGTCTCCGTGACCTGTTCGCGAAAACGCATCATTCCCTCCGGGCTGTCGTGAAACCACCACGGCGGTCCCAAGCCGCAGGCAAGGATAATGGCCGGCCAGCGGAGCCAACTCACGGCTATAAGTCGATTCATCGAGCGTGAAAAGAATGATCGTCAAACCGCGCTCGTTGCCAAACACGATCGAGCAACGGACGCAGCGCATCCACATAATTCGTCGGCGTGGGAATATCGGCGCCCATGTCGCGTCCGATATTTTTCATAGACTCGGTGGTTGTGATTGCGCGCGCTGCCCGGATGAATCTGCATGACCAGTCCGTCATCCAGGCTCATGCGCGCCATCTCGGTCAGCATCTGCGCGCGAAAAGATTCTTCCTCTTCCGCGTCCGCATTGCCCGCAAGCACGACTTGAAAAAGTTCTGCGCATTCGCTGGCAGAAAAATTTGCGGTCTGCGCCGTGGGATGGCCGTGGTCCGTCGCTGTGCAGCCCAGTTCGCGAAAGCGATCGCGAGTCGTGCGCAGCGCGTTCAAATAGCCGGTCCACGTCAGATGTGTCTTCCCCAGTCTGCTGGCCCAGCTGCGCATGTTTTCCGCAAATCCGGCAAACTCAGGATCGACCACCGGATCGGGCCGGAAGGTCGGCAGAATCCTTGCCTTCCACTCCGATTCTCGAATCGCCTTGTGATCCGCCAGCGAATCAAGCGGAGAATCGGTTGTCGCCAGCGCTTCCAAATTGAATCGCTCGTACAAAGCCCGCGGCAAAAACTCCGGCGTCCGCAACTTTTCCAAGATCGTGTCGAAATACAAATCGGCGGTCTCCTCCGACAATCGCTGCTCCAGCCCAAACAATTCCTGGAAGGCATAATCAAGCCACAGGCGCGTCGGCGTTCCGCGAAAAAGATAGTAGTGGCTGGCGAATATCCGCCAGACTCTCCGCGGATCTTCCAATTCCGCTCGCCCGATCTCAAGGTCCTCGAGGGACACGCCTTGGCTGTATAGCATGCGGTAAACGTAATGATCGGGCTGCACGAAAAGTTTAGCCGGATCGGGAAACGGCTCGTTCCGCGCAAACCACGCCGCCTGTGTGTGTCCGTGCGGGCTGACGATGGGCAGGCCGCGCACACTCTCATAAATCTTCCTGGCAATCTTGCGTTCATTCGTTTCGGCGGGGAACAGACGGTCTGGATGGATAAGCATGACGAGCGACTCGATCTTCGGTCTGTAGATCCTTACCAAACCAGCAGGTGTCAGGACAAAGCGGCCCGATCAACAGCATACACGTGAGCTAAGGCGGCAGGTAGTAAGCGGAAATCGAAGGCGAAATTGGTGGCGGCGGTAGGACTCGAACCTACGACCTACGGATTATGAGACCGTCGCTCTAACCACCTGAGCTACGCCGCCAACTACGAAAAACCATCGGGGAAAAACCGAGTAGAGACGTCTTGCTAGTGAAGTAGCAGACCAGCCCGCGAGTCTTGATTCTATGAGCCAGCGTAAAAGGCTGTCAAACTGAGGGCGTCCAGCATTCGGGATTTCACCGAAGCCGGCCATCGGTCGCGCGAAGCTATTTCCCCGCTTGCCAATTGCGCCGCAAGACCGGAGACTGTAGAGTCCTCGAAAAAATCTATGAAAGCTGTTGCTATAATTCCCGCGCGTCTTGCCTCCGTGCGGCTGCCGCGAAAGATGCTGCGGCAGATCGACGGCAAGCCGTTGATAGGCATCGTCTACGAAGCCGTGCGCTCCTCGCCTCTGCTGGCGGACGTTATGGTGGCCACCGACTCCGGCGAGATCGTCGACGTCTGCCGGAGAAACGGATGGAAGGCGGAAATCACCTCTGCGACCCATCGCAGCGGCACCGAGCGCGTGCACGAAATCTCGCGCCGCATTGCGGCCGACGTCTACATCAACGTTCAGGGAGATGAGCCGCTGATTCGCCCCGAGCACATTGGCGCGCTGCTCGATGTCATGAGCAATCCAGCAGTGCAGGTGGGAACGCTCAAAACACCGGCTGCGGAAGCAGATATTGCGAATCCAAACGCGGTGAAAGTGGTCACCGATATGAATGGGCGCGCGTTGTATTTTTCCCGTTCGACCATTCCGTTCGATCGCGACCAGACTCGTCCGCAGTACTTCAAACATCTCGGCCTGTACGCCTATCGAAATTCCGCTCTCAATCGCTTTGTGCAATTGCCGGAATCTGCGCTGGAAAAAAGCGAGCGTCTGGAGCAACTGCGGTTCCTGGAAAATGGCATCGACATCTTTGTTGGAGAAACTCCGCACGACACAATCGGGGTGGATACGGAAGAAGATTTTCAGCGAGTCGCGGAAATCCTCAGAAAACGCTGACGTGCGGCCGCAAAGTTACTGCGGAACGGCTTCGTGCTCGCGGCTCCAGGCCGCGGCCGCGGCCACGCGGCGCGAGATCGCTGGGTGGGAGTGGAACAGCCATTCGATCCATTTTGAGGGTGTGCGCTCCGCCAGATTTTGTTCCGCCAGCTTGTTCATCGACGAAATAAAGGGCTCTACGCTGGTGATGGACTCGAAAGCGTACTGATCCGCCTGCCGCTCGTTGAAGCGGGAATAGGCGTTGAGCGCAGGCATGAGAAGGAATGACAAAACCGTGGAAACCAAAACCAGCAGCGGCAGGTTGGCGAAATCGGATAGCTCTTCGAACATGTGCTGGTCGACCGCATAATGCAGAGTCCAATTGGCCGCCCAAAAACCGATGAAAGTGATGGCCGCCTGCACCAAAATGCTCTTTAGGATGTGGCGATGAACGTGGTGCCCAAGCTCGTGAGCCAGCACCGCTTCAATTTCTTCCGGCTGGTAATTATCGAGCAAAGTATCGGCCAGGATAATGCGGCGCGTCCGTCCCATTCCTGTAAGCGCGGCGTTGGCTTTTTTACTTTTCTCGGAAAGCTTCCAGCGATAGACTCCGCGCACGCGAGTTCCGGCGCGCTCGCTCAAAACCACCAGCCTGCGGCGAAGATCTTCGTTATCCAGCGGTTCGAATTTATAAAAGATGGGGAACAAGACGACCGGCGCCAGCTGCGCAAGCAGGACAAACAGCGCCATGAAGATTGCCCATGCCAGCATCCACCAATGCTGCGGCCACTGGCGAATCGTGAAGTAGAGCAACTCCACCACGATCGTGCCCAGGATCAACCCCACCAGGAATCCCTTGGCCTCGTCCCAAACCCAGGAACGCCAGCGCTGCGTAGAAAGCTGGTATTTGCGTTCGATGTGGAAGCCGTAGTAATCAAGGGCGACGCCGAGAACCTTGCCAATCACCAGCAGCAGAAGCAAGTAGAAAAAAAGTGAAAGGCTGTAATTTTGAAAGCCCAGCTTATAGGCTATGTCGCGTAGTGCGCCTGACCATCCGGTGGCAAGGAGGACGACAAGAAACGCGATGCCAAGCACGAAATCGGCCACGCTGAGCCAGCGTTTAACGGAATTGTAACGCCGAGCCTCAGGCGAGTCGTCGCGCGCCGGGAGCGGATTTGCGGGGAGGGCCATCGACATCTCTACCAGTATCGCAAGAAGTATCGCACTATTAAAGTCTCGCCGCTCTCTTAAAGTCTCGCCGCGCTAGGCCCTGCTATCCGCTGGCACTTACGAAACTTTCTCCCGTGGCCAGAATCTCGCGCACCAACTCCGGCGAGGCTGCCTCGCAGTACAAGCGCAGGAGCGGCTCCGTTCCAGAAGCCCGGAACAAAATCCAGGCTTCGGCTCCATTTTTCAGCGCCGGCGCATCCAGGAAAAACTTTATGCCATCGAGATGCTCCTTTTTGATCACCCGATAGGAGCCCAGGGTTCGACGCGCTCTCGGCACGCGCGCGGGCAATCACAGATTGTTTCACCGCGTCGGGGATGTGCAGGTCGCGACGGCCGTAATAGTGTGGGCCAAACTCGCGCTGCAAATCCGCCACCAACTGGCCGAGTGGTTTTCCTTCTTCCGCCATCACATTGGCAAGAAGAAGCGAATTTAATATGCCGTCCCGCTCAGGCAGAAAGCGGGAATAGCCGATGCCGCCGGATTCTTCCCCGCCGATCAGGATGTCGGTCTCCATCATGAGGTCGGCAATATATTTGAAGCCGATCGATGTCTCGTGCAACTTGCGGCCATATTTTGTCGCGATGCGGTCCAACATGCGCGTGGTGTTGAAGGCGCGAACCACATCTCCGGGCCACTTTTTGCGCTCCAACAGCCAGCGCAACAGAACGCAAAAAATCTTGTGCGAGTCGATAAAGCTGCCATCTTCGGCAACCGCGCCAATGCGGTCGGCGTCGCCGTCGGTGGCCAGCCCAGCATCGCATTTTTCGCGCACTACGGTTTGCTGCAGTGCGGCTACGTGAGGTTCGATGGGCTCGGGATTGATCCCGGGAAACAGTGGATTCAACTCCTGGCGAATAGCCACATGCTGGATGCCATACTTGGTAAAGATTCCCGGCAAAATTCCACGGCCAGAACCGTACATGGCATCGATGGCAAACTTAAATTTTGTCGTCCCGATGAGTTCCATGTCGGCAAAACGGCACACGGCGGCAAGATATGGTTCTTTGAGATCGACTTCTTGGACTGCAGCTTTCTTTCCTTGCGGCATGGCGCCGGACGCAAGTTCCTCCTCGATTCGCTTCATGATCGCGGGCGTGGCCGAACCGCCGAACTTGCCCTTGAATTTGACTCCATTCCAGTTCCACGGATTGTGGCTGGAAGTGAGCATAATTCCGCCCGCAGCGGCTTGATGTTTGACCGCATAGGAAACCGCAGGCGTCGGCGTATAGTCGTTGGCAAGTTTCACGGGAATACCGCTGGACGCAATCACCTCGGCGGCCACCTGGGCGAAACGCTGCGAGCCGAACCGCGTGTCGTACCCAATGAAAACTCCGCGCTGCGGGTCCTCATTCTTCAACACATAGGAGGCGATCGCGCCGGCGACACGACGCACATTCGCGAAGGTAAAATCGTCCGCGATCACTCCGCGCCAGCCGTCGGTACCGAATTTAATTTCTTGAGCCATAAGAATTAGTGTTGAGCAGCCAGTGGGTCTACCCCTAGCGCTGATCGACGCATATTCCTCTCACACCAATTTGTGCATTTTTTTCCCGTCGAGATATTTCACCACCTTGCCGACATCCTGGGCACTCTGCAACGTTGTGATCAGCAGGGCATCTTCGGTCTCAACAACCACCAGATCCTCTACGCCCACTACGGCGACAAACTTACCAGGAGCGTGAATGTAACTTCTGCGGGCATCGAGCACGAAGTGTTCGGCGGCGGCAATCAGGTTGCCGTGTTGCGGACTGCTCTTGGCCACATGGTGCTCGTGGAGAGCAGTCCACGATCCCAGATCGTTCCAACCGAAATCGGCGGGTAGACAAAAAATGTTAGCCGCAGTCTCGCCCTTTGCGGAGCGCGGCTCCAGCACTGCATAGTCAATGCTGATATTTTCGCACTTGGGATACAGTCGCCGGAACGTCGTGGCGAACTTTGCCGTTCCATAAGTCGCGGCAATTTGTTCGAGCAGTGGCGCCGTCCGGGGAAGATGTTCGCGCAAGGCATTGGCGAGCGTGCGGGCGCTCCACAAAAACATTCCACTGTTCCAGAAGAAATTTCCCGCCGCAACGAACGCAGCGGCTTTTTGCGGATCGGGCTTCTCTGTGAAGCGGCGCACTCGCAATAAGCCATTCGTGCCTGTGTCGCCGGCTTCAATGTATCCATACCCGGTTTCGGTCCGGGTTGGGCGGATGCCAAGCACCACTATATTTTCGCCCTCGGCCGCAATTTGAATCCCGCGTTGCAGCGTTGCCCGGTAGGCTTTTTTATCGGCGATCACATGATCGGAAGGAAACATTCCTATGACCGCATCGGGCGCTTGCCGCAGCAGCAAAAATGCCATTAATCCGATCGCGGGGCCGGAGTTGCGTCCCACGGGCTCCGCAAGAATTTGTTTCGCAGAAAGCCGCGGCAACTGCTTGCGGATTGCGGGGCGAAGATCGTCATTGGTGACGATCCAAAATCGCCCCGGCGGAGCGATGGGCAGCAGCCGCGCTACGGTCTGCTGGATCATCGTTTCTTTCCCGTCGAGCGCGAGCAATTGCTTGGCCCGCTTCTTGCGGCTCAGCGGCCAGAAGCGCGTTCCGCGCCCTCCGGCGAGAATTACGGGATAGAAATTTAAATTCTTAGTCACGGCCTATCACGAATCGTATCTGCGAAGGATTTTATTAACGAAGATTTGCAGGCGAGCCGCAATGCTCGCGGCACTACATCTTCGTCTCCGGTTCCGGCAACTGTTGCCCGGGAACGCGGGCGCGAAGAAATTCCAATGTCCACTGCGGGCGCACCTCGAAGTTTTCCGCGCAAGCTGGAACCACAACCGCGTCGCCTTTCGCCATGGCCACAGGTTCCTTTCCGTGAACCTCGATTACGCCGCAGCCATCCACGGCCACTAGAATCTGCACCGAACTCTTCCCCGAGTCGTTCCGAGTCTTCAGACGCAACACCTGCTTTGTCTCGAACTTGTCCACGATAAAGTAAGACGCGGCGATTAAATTGGAGTAGCGGTTGTGCGATCCCCGAATTTCCGCCGCCGCCGTGCGGACCACCACTTTTCCCGAAGAAGTTTTCTCCCGCACCGCCGCCAATCCGTCCCTCAAGTGTAATTCTCGCGGCCTGCCGTAATCATACAAGCGATATGTAGTATCGGACTGCTGCTGAGTTTCGACGATCACGGAACCTGGCCCTAGCGTATGCACGGTTCCCCCGGCTACATAAATCATCTCGCCGGGAAAAATGTCGATCCAATTCAAAAGGTCTTCGGCGCGCTGTGCGTGAATAGCCTTCTCGAATTCAGCTGCGGTCACGGCGGGCTTGAGGCCTAAAGCGATTTGCGCTCCGGGCTGCGCGTGAGCCACGTACCAGCATTCGGTTTTGCCCCAGGGCTGCCCCACGCGTTGTGCCTGATCGTCATCGGGATGGACTTGCACCGAAAGTTTTTGCAGCGGAAACAAGAACTTCGTGAGCAAGGGAAATCGCCGCGAATCGCGGGCGGCTTCACCCACCAGGTCGGCGCCGTATTGTTCGCTGAGTTGCGACAGAGTCTTCCCCCTGAGCGGTCCGTTGGCAACCTTGCCCTCGTCGCCGGTCAACCACGCTTCTCCGATGTTCTCGTCGAATTTGTGATTGGGATAGATGGGCGACAAGTCGCGCGTGCCCCAGGGGCGCGGGTCGAAATGCGGAAGCATCAGCAATGGATAAAGATCTGACATGAATTGCGGATCATGAAAAAGGCCGCTCACTGCGGAACGGCCTGGCCGAGCTTTGTTTTTTTCCGGCTCTAGAGCGCGGCAAAAAGTTTTCTCATGCGTTCCAGGCCGCGATCCAACTCCGCCTTCGACGTGGCATAGGAGACGCGAATGTGGTCGCTGGTGCCAAAACCCTCGCCCGGAACAGTGGCCACGTGAGCTTCACGCAAGAGTTTGCCGGCGACATCCGAAGCCGACTTTACTTTGCCGCCGCGAAAGAACGAAGAGACGTTGGGATAAGCATAAAACGCGCCTTCGGGCCGCACGCAGGTCACCCCGGGGATGGATCGAAGTCCGCCCACGACATGATCGCGGAGTTCGATGTATTCGCGTCGCATCTGCTCGACGCATTCCTGCGGACCCTTTAACGCCGCGACGGCGGCCTTCTGCACGATCGAAGTTGGGTTCGAAGTGGACTGGCTTTGCAGCTTGGCCATGGCGCTAACCACCGGCGCCGGCGCCAGCGCGTAACCCAACCGCCATCCGGTCATGGCATAAGTCTTGGAGAGAGAACCTAGCACCACCATACGATCTTTGTAATCGCGCAACGAGCCCACGGAAAAATTCTTGCCGGTATAGTTGAGGTACACGTAGCACTCGTCCGACAGCACCCAGATGCCGCGTTCGTGCGCCAGGCGCACCACTTCGGTCATATCTTCGGAACTCATGACGGCACCGGAAGGGTTCGAAGGCGAGTTGAGAATTATCGCTCGAGTGCGCGGGGTGATCAGGCGCGCTACCATCGCAGCTGTGACACGGAAGCCCTGCGATTCATCCGATTGCAGCAGCACGCAATTACCGCCGGCATAGCGGACAATATCTTTGAACGAGACCCAGTAGGGAACGGGCAGGATCACTTCGTCGCCGTGGCCCACCAGAACCTGCACGGCATTGAACAGCGCATGTTTGCCGCCAACCGAGGCGATCACTTCTTCGCGGCGATAATCGGAATCGAAGTCGGCAGCATGGCGATGCACGATCGCGTCCCGCAGTTCAGCGGTTCCGGCAACTGCGGTGTACTTGGTGAAGTTCCCCTGAATGGCTGCAATAGCGGCGTCTTTAATGTGCTGCGGCGTGGAAAAATGCGGCTCGCCGGCGCCAAAATCGACCACATCGATTCCCTGCGCGCGCAGCTTGTCGGCCTCAGCCACCACCGCCATGGTGGCGGACGGCTCAATGCGATTAATTCGATCGGTGAGTACGAGCGCTTCAGTCGTCGCCGTGGTCATGCTTTCGTTTTTCCTCTCTGTTTTTACGCTTCTCAGACTTGGCCGCTTTCGCCTGCAGTCTGCCTTCTTCCAATCTGTGGGCCGCGTCAAGTTTTTCGCGGAGCTTCAATTCCACCACTTCCGGCACCAGGCCCTTTACCGGGCCGCCGGCCTGCGCCACTTCCCGAACCAGCCGCGAACTCACGTAGGAGTATTTATCCGCGGGCATCATAAAAACCGTTTCCAGCGTGGGCTCCAGCTTGCGGTTCATGAGCGCCATCTGTAACTCGTATTCGTAGTCGCTCACCGCGCGAATGCCGCGCAGCACGCAGATGGCGTCGATCGACTTCGCGTATTCCACCATCAGGCCGCCAAAGGTGTCGAGCCGCACATTCTTCAGGTCCGCGGTAAGTTCTTTCAGCATCTCCAGCCGTTCGGCCACGCTGAACATCGGCGTCTTCTCCGAATTGCGCAGGATGGCGACGACCAGCTCTTCAAAAATCTTGCTGCCCCGCTGAATCAGATCGAGGTGCCCGTTCGTCGGCGGATCAAACGAACCGGGATAGATGGCAATGCCCTTGTTCAATCGTCCTCGCGGGAAGGCTCAACAGGATCATACGAGATTCTATGCGGGCGAGTGAGGGAATGGCAATGCCGCGTATAGCCCGGCGTATCTTCGTGGCAGTATTCAAATGAATTGTCATCCCGAGCGAAGCGGGGGATCTGGGTTTCTGCTTGCGCCGAAACCGCTCTCTGTTCAAGCGACTCTCGGCGAAAACCGGAATGTCTGCGGCTGATCCCACTCTCTCGACAAATCATTCCACTTCGGATTCGTCGATTCAACAAGTGCAATCCGTTTAGCGCGAGTCCACGCCTTAATCTGCTTCTCGCGCTCAATGGCATTGCCGACGTATTGGAATGTTTCGAAATAAACCAGACGGGTGATGTTGTATTTAGCCGTGAACCCCGGAACAAGCTTTAGCTTGTGCTCCCTCACTCGTCGCCGGTTGTTTGTCATTCCCGTGTAAAGAGTGCGGGAGGAGTTCGTCATGATGTAAACGAAATAGCATCGGTCTTCCCGCATATTCTTGCCTTCATTATGAATTGTCATCCCGAGCAGCGCGAGGGATCCAGGTTCTTGCCGACGCTCGCCAGGCCACAGATCGCTCCGGCAGAAACCCAGATCCCTCGCTCCGCTCGGGATGACAATTCGTATAGCGACATCCCTTAGCGCTTTGCCGCCACTGGCACCTTTGCCGAATCCGGCGGGGCGCTTGGCATGGTCGTCACCCGTGCGTTTTGCGCGGCCACAATCGGCGCAGTGGCGGCCGCCGGAACCGGAGCAGGCTGCGGAGATGCAATCAGGCCCAGCGCCTTGCGCACCTCGGTATCCAGCCTTGCCATCGTGTCTTTATTGTCTTTGAGAAACTGGCGGGCGTTTTCGCGCCCTTGGCCAATACGTTCTCCCTTGTAGCTGAACCACGAGCCGGATTTCTCCAGGATGTTGCTGTTTACCGCGATGTCGAGCAGGTCGCCTTCGCGCGAAATGCCTTCGCCGTAAAGAATGTCGAATTCCGCCTCGCGAAAGGGCGCGGCAACTTTGTTTTTTACCACTTTAACTTTGGTGCGCGAGCCGGTCACCACGTCGCCGTCTTTGATCGCGGCGATGCGGCGAATATCCACACGCACCGAGGAATAAAATTTCAGCGCGCGGCCGCCGGTCGTGGTTTCCGGGTTGCCGAACATGACGCCGATCTTTTCCCGAATCTGATTAATGAAGATCAGGCAGGTGCGCGACTTGGAAACCGTCCCCGTCAGCTTGCGCAATGCCTGCGACATGAGCCGCGCTTGCAGGCCCATGTGGCTGTCGCCCATTTCGCCGTCGAGTTCGGCCTTAGGTACCAGCGCCGCGACGGAATCGACGACCAAGACATCGATTGCGTTCGGAACGCACCAGAGCTTCCGTGATCTCCAGCGCCTGTTCGCCGTAGTCGGGCTGCGAAACCAGAAGGTTGTCAACGTCCACGCCCAACTTCTTGGCATAGCCCGGATCGAGCGCGTGCTCGGCATCCACGAACGCGGCCATGCCTCCAGTCTTCTGCGCTTCCGCGATGACCTGCAATGTGATTGTCGTTTTGCCGGAAGATTCCGGGCCGAACACTTCGACGACTCGGCCGCGAGGAAATCCGCCCACGCCCAGTGCAGCGTCGAACGAAATCGCACCGGTCGAAATCACTGAGATGGGAACGATCGCTTCCTTCGACCCCAGCCGCATGATGGAGCCTTTGCCAAACTGCTTTTCGATCTGAGAAACCGCCAACTCAATCGCTTTGCCGCGTTCATCCGCCATGGAAGTGGCTCCTTATAGAAGTGCAGCGTAAGCCCGCCGCATGAAATCAGTCTGGCCGGATTATACATACATACCGAAGCGAAGAAAAGGCGAATCTTGGTAATAAACAGTGGAAATCGTTCCGAATTGGGCAAGGCGATGGGATAGCCTGTCGGCCCCTGTCATCCTGAGGGCCGCGTTTTGCGGCCCGAAGGACCTGCACTCGCCGGCAGCGCTGGCGGTGCCAGCCATGTACAGAGGTCCTTCGTTGGGAGTCCTCGGCCTTGCCGAGGACTCCGCTTCCTCAGGATGACAACGCTGAGGGGCATGATTCTGCACGTGCTAAATATGCGATGCCATCGCATATTGAGCAAACGCGCGTTTCGACGCACTGGGCCACTACTTGGCGTCTGCCAGTTTCTTGTACAACTGAGGGTATTTTTCGTTGGAGCGGCGGTAAGCAGTCATCACCTCAGGTCTGACCATGCGCTGCGACGGGACCACATTGTGCAGGTAGTGCTCCAGAGCCCGCTCCAGCACAAAGCGCTGCGACTGCCCGTTCTCCTTGGCGACGGAGACAAGTTCTTCGTAGAGCTTGGCATCAATTTCGGGGGCGATTTTGACGGAACGGGGCATGGGTATCTCTTGATCAGACTCTAGCTGTGTGGACTGGTAGGATCAAGATAAATCGAGAGATTACTCGGGATCGGGATACGGGAAAATCCTTTCCACTTCCCGCCTCCAAGGGCACCGTGCGGGAGTAAAATTGATGAGCGTCCTCGCTAGTGGTCTGCTATCGCCTGTTAATTATTGCTGGTTAAGAACGTAAACCCAAATTTCAAAACAGGAGCTATGTCTGACAGTCCGGGAGTCCAGCGTACCAAAGCTGCACTGGAGCAAACTCAAGGGAGAACGGTAAACACAGTTAACTATGAACCTAACGGGATTGTGTTCCGGTTCGACGACGAGAGCCTTCTAGAAATTCTTATTGGACGCGAGCGTGAGCAACCAGATCCGATATTGGGAGCCGTCTTCCGCACCAAGCGGAAGGCGTCAACGGCGTGATCGTCCCAGCTAGGGCGGCGGTCCGCTCTGTCCGGCCTTATTACGCTGCGGCAGCCCTCAGTGTTTAATCAGTTCGAGGGCGTCAGTTCCACAGAAAAACCTGTCCATTCGCCCCGACCGTCCGCCATTGCCGTACATATGTAGCGGTAACCATACCGCGTTCCGTACTTGTCCATGGCGGCTATATTGCGGGCTACTGAAAGCGAGGTTTTAATGTCTACCGCCTCGGGTTCACTGACGATCTCCATCGTGTCTGGCCGATAGAGTTTCGCGCGAGCCATCGAATCGCAACGACTTATCGCAGTGCGCGTACTGTACGGCAGCGATTGCGCAGTCGAGTCACTACCGGGCTCGCGATCTTGTGTCGAAGATTCGCAAGACCCGATCCATAGTATCCCGCTAATGATCAAGACGGTCGCGACAAGAGGAGCGACAATTCTCAATGCTTGCATTTTAAGGTCGCCTCCTCCCAAAGGCATTCGTTTACCTCTGCAGCAAATCCACCGGCGCCGTCACATCATGCACGCGAAAATACTTAGCCAGCGCCGGATACTTCCGGGCCACTGCCCCGCCTACTTCTGCTCAGTGAGCGCATTCTCCAGCGCCAGGCGGATGAAGCGCTGATATGGCAATCCAGCGTGGGTGGCGCGCTGGCGTACAGCATCATAAAGTTCTTCGGGCAGGCGCAAATTGATTGATTTGTTCTTGCGCTTCATCTCGAAGCGTACCGTTTGTGCGCCTGAGAGGTCATATTGTGACAAGTCGACCGTGTCGACAAAGCCCGCCGCGGCGCGGGCGCTTTTAAACGCCGGGATTTTCTTCTTCATAGGATTCGATCTCTTTCTTGTGCATGTAACGCGCGCTGATCGGCCTAATCAATTGCTTATCGTCCTTGCCGCGCAGTGTGAACACAAGGAATACACGCCTGCCGTTGCCAGTTTGTCCTACAGCGCAAAAGCGGCGTTCCTCTCGCAAATCATCGCGCTGGGAATGATGGCAAGAGGGCGGGCGAACAAGCTTTCAATCAGTGCAATAGAAAGCCCGTGCTTCTGGCACTTGGCGCTGTTACCTCGATCCCAATCAAAGCCGTGGAACTGAAAGACTTGGGACTGCAAGACCATGATAGCAGACTAGATACTCAAATGTATAGGCAAATGTACCTACCTTACCTTTGCAGCAAGTCCACCGGCGCCGTCACATCATGCACGCGGAAATACTTAGCCAGCGCCGGATACTTCCGCGCCACCGATTCATACATCGAATAAGCCACGTTACGGTACGATACATGCCCGGCGGGCGTCGTCCGCAATTCGGAGATGTAAGCCGCCTCGGCGAAATCCATCTTGAACAGCGCTCGCTTCTTGAACGCCAGCGGAATCGCGTATTGCGAATTTTCTTCGGCCTCCGCCGAATTCCGCGAAGCCAGTTTCTCCACCACTGCCTGCACCCGCTGCATGGCCGCGTCGTAGCGGTCGCGCATCCCGGCGTCTTCCACATCCAGCAGCATCTCGTAACCGTGCTGGGTGGTCGCAGCCTGCATTACCTGAATGCAGCGCCGGTGACGGTGCATGTCGCGAAAGCCGCCAGTGTCCATCAAAATGTCGAAGCGGAACTGCTGGCCCGCGCGGAAGCCACGCAGCATTTCGTCGTGCTTGCCGCGATGGCGCAGTCCCAGGTCGATAATCTCGCGCCGATGCCGCTCACCCGCCACCTGCACCGCCTGCCGAATCTGGCGATAAGAAAAATGGCAATGTTCGTAAAGCAGCGTGGTCGCAATCTCTATTTCCAGCGGCTCCTCATCCAGCAGATCGACGATGGTCTTCGAAGGCGCAAGCTTTTCATGCGCCATCAACTCGCGCGCGGCCTGCCGCAATTCCCGCCGCGTTTCGCTCTCATAAATGTTCGGGTCGGCATACTTCACCAGCGTCGGTGCGACCCGCACTTCGCGCAGCAATTCCTGCTCGGCCCGCGCGCCCAGCTCCGGACTAACCGCGCGAATCTGCTCCACCAGCTCGCGCCACGACTCCGCATTCACGTTGTACGCCGCCGAACTCGCCGCCTTCTTCAGCGACTCGCCCAGCATTCTTACTTCTTTATGGGTATGCGAAAGCAGATGCGCCACCTGCGTTTCCAGTGTGCGCGCATTGACGATCTCGCCCAGAGAAGTGTTCGTCGCCAGCGGCAGCAGATATCGCGTGATGTCAAAAGCCCGCGCCTTCAGCGTCCGCTCATAGGCCTCCTGTTTCATCTCGGCGGGCTTGGGTGTGATGCTGATCAAATAGTTCGTCATGTGCGCCGAAAGCGCTTCGTACTCGGCAAACAGAAAATCCAGCGTCTCGCGATAAAGTTTGCGCGCGTCGTCGTCGGCGCCAAAATCGGGAATGAAGTATCCACTCTTCTTGAAATCCTGATAACGAGTCGACCGTTCCTGCCCATCCCAGCGCTGCTCATCCGCCAGTTCAATCGCCGCGAGAATCGAAAGCCTCTCGATGGCGAGCGAGATGTGCGCCAGATCAGCGATCGAGCGATGTCCATATTGAAAATAAAAAGTGTTGAGAAACTTCTCCGCCTTCTGTGTGCTGATCTCGCGCAGCGACTCCTTCATCGACAGCGCCGAGCGCGAATACTTGGCCATGGCGTAAGCCTGGATCTCCGGCTCCGCGCCGAACACGGCAAAGACTTCGGTGGAAGGCGCTTCGGATGAGGTCTTTTCCGGGGCCGGGCTCTCCGTTTTCGGCGCGCCCTCGGCCAGCGATGCCCTCTGTGTCGAGCGGTGGCCTTGAGTCGGCGAATTCATGCTGGCAGACGAATCGGCACTGGTGTTCCGGTTGGAAGGCTCGGGCATGGCAATCACTTCATTCGTCACAATTGTAGACATGGGAGTGTACGAATGTTAATTGGCAATGTCCGCACGCGCAATCGTTAGACAATCGACAACTGCCCGCCGCACTGCGATGGTGTCGATTGAGTGGCGCAAAAAATGAAGTGCCGCAATAAATGACTGCTTCAATAAAGCCTCGGGATAAAATGCAAGGTGCACCCTCTGCTGCGATCCGTCGCGCATCGCCCCTGGCCACTGCCCGCAGGCGAATGGATCATGCAGCAGACCTGGCACGATCTGCTCTTCGCCCACTGGCCGCTTCCGGTTGAAACCGTCCGCCCGCTTGTCCCGCAGCAACTCGCTCTCGACACCTACGACGGCCAATCCTGGGTTGGCGTCATTCCTTTCCGCATGAGCGGAATTCACCGCCGCGGATTGCCGTCGTTGCCCGGATTGTCCCGCTTCCCGGAACTCAACGTCCGCACTTATGTGAAGCATAACGGCAAGGCGGGTGTGTATTTCTTCAGCCTCGACGCGGCGAGCCTCCCTGCGGTGTGGGCGGCACGGAGGTTTTATCACCTGCCTTATTTTCATGCGGCCATGACTTCTGTCGATTCGGGCGGAAGCATTCATTACTACTCTCGACGGCATGGCTCGGTTGCTGAATTTCACGGACATTACGCTCCCACTGCAGAGGTTCGTCTTCGCGATCAAGGAACAATCGAGCACTGGCTCACCGAGCGATATTGCCTCTTCACAACTTTCCAAGATCAAGTTTACCGCGGCGAAATTCATCATCAGCCCTGGCCGCTGCAAAACGCAGATGCTGAGATCGAGACCAACACAATGGCCGCCGCGGAAATTACTCTGCCGGACACAAAACCCGTGCTTCATTTCGCTCGCAAACTCGAAGTCCTGATTTGGCCGCTGAGGCTTGCAGAGTAAACCAGCGCGTATAATTCGGCATTCGGAACAACTCTCGAACGAACATCTTGACCCAACAAAAGCGAGGAGATTGAATGTCACTTGCTGGACGAGTGGCCTTAGTCACAGGAGCATCGCAAGGTATCGGCAGATCGTGCGCGTTGAAACTGGCTTCAGCCGGAGCGACGCTTGCCGTCGCCGCGCGCAATCAGGAAAAATTGCATGAACTGGTAAACGAAATAACCGCGGCGGGCGGCAAAGCCGCCGCGTTTGCCCTTGATGTCGGAGACGAAGACCAAATCAAATCCAGCCGTAAAAATAATCATCGCGCAATTCGGCAAAATCGACATCCTGGTTAACAACGCCGGCATCACCCGCGACCAGCTTGTCATGCGCATGAAGCGCGCCGATTGGGACGCGGTGCTGCAAACCAATCTGACCTCCGCTTATCTTTGCATCCAGCAGGTCATGAGCTCCATGCTCAAGCAGCGCTGGGGACGCATCATCAACATCACCAGCGTCTTCGGACAGATGGGGCAGGCTGGGCAGGCCAACTATGCTGCGTCGAAGGCGGGACTCATAGGCCTAACCATGGCCATCGCCCGCGAAGTGGGATCGCGCAGTATTACCTGCAACGCCGTCGCCCCCGGCTTCATCGAAACCGCCATGACCGCCGGCCTGGGCGAAGAATTCAAGCAAACCGCCGTCAAACAGATTCCGCTGGGCCGCGTGGGTTCGCCCGAAGATGTAGCCAGCGCCGTCGCGTTCCTAGCGTCGGATGAAGCGTCCTACATCACCGGCCACGTGCTGAGCGTAAATGGCGGGATGCTGATGGGGTAGATTCGAACCGCTGCGCATCGGGCTGTCATCCGGCGCGAAGCGAGGGATATGAAGGCTCTGCCGGCGGCAGCGCACCGTCGCGTCGCCTATCCGGGATTCGGCCGAAATCGATCACCCTATAGGAATTTCCCGCTTTAGCTGTTGTTTCGATTCTGCGGAATAACCCTGCACCTGACTCAGAATCGCGATTCCCGGCAGGATCACGATTGCAGCCGCGATCGACGTGAGATGCTTCCTAAACGTATGACTCGACATTTTGCGCCTCCTCGCGCTTTCTGTCAGAGCACGCTGAAGGCCAGGGAGTGCTGATTGAAAACACTGGAGTTTGCTCTTCGGGGTCGGCGGATGCGCCGCCACACTGCAGGCGCTCATAGACACGCACTACTCCGGCCTCTCCGTCACAGCCTTCCCAACCGCTCCAGGTAACTTCGCCTTCGAGCCGCCCGTCGCTTCGGCCCTGAGCATCGTCTCCAAACTCTCATACGCATAAATCGTTGGCGCATGATTCTGCATTAGTCCGCCCGTGTCCGCCGTCGGCCCATAATTGCTGTGCAAGTCGTGTCCCAGCATTCGCAGCATCGCCATCAACTGTCCGCGGTGGTGCGACGTATGCGCCATCCTTCGCGTCATCACCCACGCCCGTGAACGCGGCACATCGAAGAACTTCACACTCTCTTCCCACCAGCGTTCATCTTTCTCCCATAACGCTGCCAGCCGCTTGCCGCTGTCGGCGGCATACTGCGTCATAAACTCCACCCTTGTCTCAAGCTTGGGCAGCGCAGGCGCGCCCACATCAATGCCCAGCATATTACGAAACCACAAATCCTCGCTCACGCACTGATGCACCATCTGCTCCCGCACACTCCTCCCGCGTGCGTCATCTGTCCGCGGACGCATCGTCATGTCCGCATCCCGAAACTCGCTCCACACGCTCACCACTTTGATTCTTTCGGTTGCATAGGTCTCGACGAGAAATGCATATCTCATGGCCTGAAATGTTATCCCAATTCGCCTCTCCGCTCTCTCTCGATCCACTACTCAGCAAAGCCTCCGGCGCATGCCATTGTTACAATCCGATGAAATTAACATCCTCGCGGCACTCCAGCCACTGACAACTGGCAATTGCCCACTGTTTTCCAGCTACAATGATCCCGTGAAACCAAGCATCTTCGTCGTCGAAGACGATCCGGACATTTCCCGCCTCGTTCGCCATCACTTGGAAAACGACGGCTTCACCGTGCGCGTCTATCCCACCGGCTCTAACGTGCTCAGTGACGCCGAGCGTCAGCGGCCCACGCTCTTCGTGCTCGATATCATGGTTCCCGGCAAAGACGGCCTCGAGCTTTGCCGTATCGTGCGCCAAACACCCGGCTTGGCGTCTGTGCCCGTGATTTTTCTGACGGCAAAAAGCAGCGAGGCCGATCGCGTCCTCGGTCTCGAAATCGGCGCCGACGACTATATCGCCAAGCCCTTCAGCCCGCGCGAGCTCGTGGCTCGCGTCAAAGCGGTGCTGCGCCGCTTCGAGCGCCCGCTTCCGCCCAGCCCCATGAAGGTGGGGGAGATTGAAATCGATCCTTCAGCCATGACGCTCATGGTTCGCGGGCAACTCGTTCCCACCACCGCCACCGAATTCCGCCTGCTCGACTACTTTGCCCGCCACACCGGCCGCGTCTTCACCCGCGACCACCTGCTCGATTCTGTCTGGCGCGATACTTCGTACGTCACACCGCGCTCCGTCGATGTCTATGTGCGCCGCATTCGCGAAAAAATCGAGCCCGATCCCGAAAATCCCCGCTACTTAAAAACCGTGCGCGGCGCCGGCTATCGTTTCGAATCTCCCAAGCCACAATGAGGATGGCCCGGTGAAGAATCGCATCTTCTTCAAGCTGCTCGCCGCATTTCTCATAGTCATCGCCGCCGCCGCCGTCATCTTCGACATCACTTTGCGCAACGCCTGGCAGGATTCGCTTCGCGCTGATATCGAACGCAACCTAGAACAGAAGACGACGATGTTTGCCCATCGCGTCGATGCCGGTGGTTCGCTCTCACTCGCCGAAATCGCCGCCCGGGAAGGCCAGGCTGCCGGGGCTCGCGCCACCATCATCGATTCCTCGGGAAAAGTTCTCGCCGATTCTCAATCCAACCTCACGAACCTCGCAGGTCTCGCCCAGCGACCCGAATTCGCCGCCGCTCTCGCCGGTAAAATCGGCACGGACGAACGCCGCTCTCCCACTGTTTCAATACTTTACGTCGCCGCGCCGATCTCCGGCGGTGCAGTGCGCCTCGCCTACCCGCTTTCCGATGTCGAAGCTGTTTCCGCAGAGGTGCGCGGGCGACTCATTCTGGCATCGGCGCTGGCCTTTATCGTCGCTCTGTTCGTGGCTGCGCTGGCTTCCGCTGCCACGGCACGCCGCCTGGAACACATCGTGGACGTGGCCGCGCACATCGCCGATGGCGACCTTCGCGCCCGCGTCGAAGATTCTTCGCCCGATGAAATCGGCCGCTTGGTGGCGCGCTCGACAAAACCGCGCGTCAGGTCGAGCGCAGCTTCGCCGCTCTGCGCTCCAGCCAGCGCCAGCTCGAAACTCTGCTCAACAGCATGCAGGACGCGGTCATCGCAGTCAGCGCCGATGGACTCGTGCAATGGGCCAATCAGCGGATGGATCGCCTCGTTCCGCAACGCACTCGCCTGCAGGCACCCGTCGTTGAGACCATCCGCGATCCCGATTTCCTTGCCGCGGTGAAAGAAGCCACCGAGGCCAAGCAGGTCAAGACTTCCCGTGCCACCTCCATCGTTCCCGGCCGCGCCTTCGATGTTACTGCCGCTCCATTGCCCGGAGGCGGAGCCGTTGCCGTGCTGCGCGACCTTACCGAAACCGAGCGCGTGGAAAAAACCCGCCGCGACTTTATCGCCAACGTCTCGCACGAGCTTCGCACTCCGCTCACTTCTATCCAGGGATATTCCGAAACGCTGCTCGACAGCGCTCCCGACAATGGCGCGCCTACCCGCGAGTTCCTGGAAATCATTCGCAAGAACGCCGCCCGCATGTCGCGCCTCACCGAAGATCTGTTGACTCTGGCCCGCGTCGAATCCGGAGAAACTCGCTTCGACGCCGAACCTGTCCCGCCCATCGAATTGCTGCACGACGCCGAAGAAAGCTTCCGCGAAATCGTTCGCGCCCAAGGTGTGGAATTACAGATTCAGGATGAGCACAGTCCCACCGGATCGCCCGAATCTCTTCCGCTGGTGCTGGCCGACCGCGAAGCCATCCACCAGGTTTTCTCCAATCTCATCGACAACGCCATGAAATACGGCCGCGCCGGAGGACGCATCGTTCTCGGCGCGCGTCCGGCCCCGCGCGGCATCGAATTTTTCGTCCAGGATTTCGGTGCTGGTATTGCCAGCGAACATCTACCACGATTATTCGAACGCTTCTATCGCGTCGATAAAGCCCGCTCTCGCGAATCCGGAGGCACCGGCCTGGGCCTCGCCATCGCTAAGCACATAATGCTCGCCCATGGAGGCTCGATCCGTGCCGAAAGTGAACTCGCGCACGGATCCACGTTTTTGTTCACCCTCCCCACCGCCTAGGTGAAATCTCCGCGATGCCACGCTACTGTCCCGTCTGCAGCAAAAGGAATACCGCCAGGATCAGCAACTCCGGCTCAATCGGGTGCCGGTAACGCGCGTGCGGGAAAACAAAGTAGTAGGTAGTCGGATAAGTGAGCAGCAATCCGGCGAAAAGCCATGCTCCGGGCCGCTTTTGCCGCACCGCGCGAAACGTTCCCCAGATAGCCAGCACCGACCATGCCAGGAACAGCGACGTGCGAAAGTCCACCGGAGAACGGCTATTGGTGGCCTTGGGCACACCGTTCCAATAATAGAAAAATCGCTTGAGGCTGATCATCGCAAACCGTCCCGGATTCGCGCGAATCCACTCGAAGGCCAGGCGTTTGCAATCAGCGGCGTATGCCAGTTCGCCCATGCGCTTAAACTTTTCAAATTCCAGGTTGTTCAAATTCGGCTGCAGATAGGCCATCAACATTCCATCGGCGCCTTTCCAGTTTCCGAGGCGGAATTGCAGGCCAAAGTCGTCGCGCAGGAAAACAAAGTGCCCAAAAACTTCGTAGTTCCGGATCAGCCACGGCGTCAGCACCAGGAAAAATATCACTGAAGAGAGAACCACTCCCGCAACCGAAGGCAAATTCCTGCGCGATCTTCGCCACCACACCCACAATCCGCAAAATGGCAGAAATGACAGTGTGGAGGGGTTAGCCAATGCCTCCACCCCCCATAACGCTCCGAATAAAATCCAGCCACGCCATCGGCGTGAGTCTTCAGTTTCCGGATCGGCCAGATTCAGCGCCAGCAGGAAGATCAGGCTGAGGATCAGTGGAGTAAAAGTTGTGTCCCAGATCCAGTGAATCGACCAATACCAGACGTAGGGCAGAAGCGCCCAGATGCCCGCCGACCAGATTGCGACCCGCTCGCCGAAAGTTTTCAAGCCGATGCGATAAATCGGAATGCAGGTAAGCGCAGCCAATAAACTGTTGATGGTCAGAAGCACCCAGGCTGAAGCATAAGTGTAGACGCCGAAAATTTTGAACACCCCGGCCATCAAATACGGATACAGCGGCGGCTCCCAGGCAGTGGGGCCGGTGTGGTCGCCGTAAGGATTGCTGAAGCCTTCTCCCTGCGCGACGGAGCAGGCGACGCGCCCCATTTCCCACCCGAATCCGAAGTGATCGTCTTCCGTACGAGTGCGGTACTGATGGAAAGCTCCAATAGCCGCGATCTGCAATACGAACGAGAGGAACACGAACCACAATACGGACGTAGGGAGGGAAGCGCGAGCCGGCGTATCCATTGTGCGAAAGTTTAACAGCTACAATGGAACAACTCTTTCCCACGTTCTGTTTCATGAACTCGATTCAGAAATTAAGCCAGCATCCTCGCGTCGAACTGCGGACGCCGGGCGATCCCGATTCCCGCGGAAAATGCGTTGTTTATTGGATGCAGAGGGCGCAACGAGCATTCGATAACCCGGCCTTGAACCTGGCGGTGAAGCTGGGAAACGAATTGCAAAAACCGGTTGTGATTTTCTTTGCTCCAGTGCCGTTTTATCCCCATGCCAATGCGCGCCATTATGGCTTTCTTGCCCGAGGTGTGGCGGACATAGCCGAAGCCGCAAAGCGGCGTGGCGTCGGCTTCGTATTGCGCGCCTATCCCGATCATAAGCTGTTGAAATTTTGCGAAGAAGTTCATCCGGCGATCGTGGTCGGGGATGAGAACCCGATGCGCGAGCCCCAGGAATGGCGTATTCGCGTGGCGAGCCAGATTCGAGTCCCGCTGTGGACGGTGGATGCCGACGTAGTGGTTCCATCCAAACTGCTTTTGCGTGAGCAATTTGCCGCCCGCACGATCAGGCCGCGGATTCATAAGCTGCTGCCCGAGTTCCTCGTCCCGCCCGGCAACCCTAAAGCGCATGTGGCTTGGATCGCACCGCGCGGCCTGGTTTCATTGCCGGTGGATGCGGACTTCGCCTGCGAATGGAAAATGGATCGCTCGGTGCAGCCGGTGAGCGGTTGGCGTGGAGGCAGCAAACAGGCGATGAAAATGCTTCGGGTTTTCGTACGGGAAAAGCTTGGCAGCTATCCGGAGCTGCGAAATCGCCCGGAGCAAGAGGGCACGAGCCGACTGTCGCCGTATCTGCACTTCGGCCATATCAGCCCGCTTACCGTCGCCCTTGCCGTTAAGAATGCTGACGCGCCCGAACGGGCGAAAGATGCGTTTCTGGATCAACTTATTGTGCAACGCGAGTTGGCGGTAAATTTCGTCAGATTCAATCCTTCCTACGATTTGATCGAGAGCCTGGAACCGTGGGCAGAACGATCTTTTGCCGAACACGCAGCCGACCGCCGGCCGATCGTCTACCGGGAACACCAGTTGGAGAATGCCGAGACTCACGATCCCTTGTGGAACGCGGCCCAGAAGCAGATGGCCTTGACCGGGTGGATGCACAACTACATGCGCATGTACTGGGCGAAGAAGATTCTGCAGTGGAGCCCCTCTGTTGCAATCGCTCTGCAAAGGGCTATACGACTCAATGACAAGTATGAGCTGGATGGCCGCGATCCAAATGGTTATGCGGGAATTGCCTGGGCAGTCCTGGGTAAACATGACCGGGCATGGTCAGACCGTCCGGTCTTCGGCAAGATCCGCTACATGTCGATGGAAAGCACGGGGCACAAATTCGATTCGCGGCGATACATTGCCCAGGTTGCGGCACTGGAACGCAACAATGCAGGTGATGCGTTGCCGGATTAGCGCGAATCCCCGATTCTGAGTCCGGGGCGGAAACGTAAAAATATCTGGAATGATACGGGATGCACGCCATAGGCCGCATTCAGCACCGTGGGCATGGAATAGCAGGTTACGTCGAAACCTAAACCCATCTGCCATGCACGATTCTGTACGAGGTCGCGCACGCCGCCAAACGTATACGCGCCGATTCGATATGCGGGATGGACGGGCGCCTGCGGAAATAATTCATCTTTGTCCACAAGTTCCATCCGGGTGAAGGCATAGTCGCGCTTGAGGAAATTCAGCGTCGATTCCAGAAGATAGCCGTTGAGGTTTGTTCCAGCGGCAATCTTGTGCACGCGTCCCCACACGAGCGACGTGGCCAAATTCCCTCGAGGTAGCGGGCGGTTGTATTCCACAGAGGAAGTCTGCCGCCACTGGCTGCCCGGCTCCAGCGCTTCCGGGTCTTCCAGCCGGCCGATGCTGTATTGTGCGGTCCAATTTCGTGTGGGCGCAATGCTTGCCCGCCCCGACCAGGAATCGAGCGGCGCCAGTTGAATGGTCCATCGCTTTTCATTGGGCTCGCGGCCGTTAAAGGCGGACGCCTCCAGCTTTAGCCGGTCAATGGTGAATCCCGTGGTAATAACCCCGAAGCTGATGTGAGTCGAATCCTGCAAATGATGGCCAAGCGGCGCCAGTGGTAATTCGGCTGCCGATGTCCGGTGCATATAGGTAACCGGGCCCAGCGCCGGCTCTGCCGCAGGGCCGCCATAAAGCTCCCACGAGACTTTTTCCGATACGGGCAGTGTGTAGAGAAATGACAGCTCGGCGAATACGTTGTGCGGATGCTGATGATCGACGAGTTGCTCACCGTGATACGTCTCCCCGGTCTGGAACAGCTCGGGAAAACCGGGATGAGGTGAGGTCAGCGATTCGGCGGAAAACATCTGCCGAAAAAGAATCGTCCCCGCGCCCAGCTGGTGCTGTTCCATCGTCATGCCCCAGTTCACCGACTCGGCTTTGCCTTCGCCTCGCGGGCCACCCTGCTGGTTGTAGTCGACGAAGATTTCGCCATGCGCCATCACCATCCAGCCGCCACGCATGAACATCCACTCATGCGCCGGAACCGACACGGGCTCCCACGCCGTTCCTGAACCCTCGTGCGGTGAGGGCAACGAAGACGACAGCGGCGCCGCCATCTGCATGCCCGGCATGTTCATCGTCATCACTGGCGAACTTCCGTTCGGGGGAGCGTTTTCGTTAGAGCTTTGTGCTCCCGCCCGCGCTCCCAAAATTAGCAGGCAGAGAAAATACGCAGTGATCCTGCTCAAGACGTCCTCCTGATCTCGCTTGAAGATTACTTAAGAATTTCGCCGCGCGATGCGGGCTGCTACTTCGCAACAGCATTCAAACAAGAGAAAGACAAAGCAGTGTCAGATTCGGAGGGGACTGAGGGGGAGCGAAACAGGAGGACTTGAAGACTGCGAATAGCTGGAGAACGGATGGCTTGGGTTTGAGCCTCCAGCCGGCTCACTCAAACGCTGCAGATAGGAAAAGGCTACGCCGGTAAACGCGCCCGCAGGAATCGCAGCCGCGCGTCTGGTGGTGCAACACAGATGCTGCGCAGGCAGAGGGGCCATCGGCCCGTGCCGGCGGCAACTCGAAGGGTGACCGATCAAATGACTGGAGTGAGTACATGCGAGCGCAAGCGCCGGAGTGCCCGCAAGCGCGGACATAACCATTGCCACAGCCAGCACTACGGAGATGCGCGAAGATGGTCGCAAGATCGGAATCCCTGCCTAAGTTCCCGTAATCTTGATGCGAATTTCTTCCGGCAACCGCTGGCGAATCTCTTCGGGTAAGCGGTCATGAACCCGCCGTGCGCCTTCTTTTGCGGCGTCAAGCACGGTCACAGGAGCGGGCGTGGCTACCGCCACTCCCAGCCAGATCAGAGCCGAAAGCGCAAATCCCGCCAGGGCGGCAATCTCCAGCCAAAACGCATGCCGCGGTCCCAGGTGGCGAATCACGCCAAAGGCAAGAAGAAAAACCGCCGCGGAAACCGATGCCAGGGCAATCAATCCCACGTCAATCAGGCGGTGAATCTTCTGCCGGCTGCGGCAGCGGTCGCAGGCGGCGAAATGGCTCTCATAATCTTCACGCATCTCCGGCGCCAGGCCGGAGATGTCGTAGCGCCAGCCCGCCAGGATCTTCCCTACAATGGGATCAACGCACTGCTGACTCATAAGCGCCGATACATAGTGATGAACGCTACAACCGGATAGGCTCAAGCGCCTCAGTCTGGGCCGCCAACAGCACCCTATTGCGAAACAGGCTGCCACGCGACGCCAGCGCCTTTTCCGCTTCCCTCCGGGCAATTTCCGGATGATTGTTCTGCTCAGAGAGATGCGCCAGCACTACAAACGCTGCACTATTATCATAGCCGTTGGCGAAGAAATCCGCGAGAGATTGATTGGAAAGATGCCCCACCCGGCTCATCACCCGCTGCTTAACCGACCAGGGATAAGGGCCCCCGCGCAGCATCTCCACGTCGTGGTTCGATTCCATAACCAGCACATCGCAGCCTCGCAGATGATCGCGCACGCTTACCGGCAGGTAGCCGAGGTCGGTGGCGATCCCAACTTTGATGCCTTCGGCGCGAAAGGTAAAGCCCACAGGATCGGCCGCGTCATGGGGAATGGTGAAAGGCTTCACCGCGATATCGCCCACCTGAAAGCTGTGGCCGGATTCAAAGCGTTCGAGTTTTTCCACCTGCGGCCGCTCGCTGGTGGCATCGCGCACCGCCCGCGACCACGCCTGGTGCGTAGCGCCGGTCATGAAAATAGGAATGCGAAGCTTTTTGGCCAGCGTGGCTAAACCGTAGACATGATCGGAGTGCTCATGGGTGATGAGCACGGCGGAGAGCGCGCGCGGGTCGTACTCCGCCGGATCCTGATTCATGAAAGCCGGATTCGCAGAATCCTGCTTAGGCAAAGCCTGACCCAGCAGCTTCAGGCGTTTGAAAATCTCGCGGCAGGAAATTCCTGCGTCCACCAGAATCCTGGTGGTGGAACTCGAGACCAGAGCGCAATTCCCACGGCTGCCGCTGGCCAGCATGGTCACCGTGACGCTCATGAAAAATAACCCACGGAACCATCCACGGAACTATGCCGCGCCATGCCCACACACATCCCCATGTTCGCAGCATACGCGCAGCGCCTGTGGAATCGGGAGTAACTTTCTGGTTAGCCGATACCTTGGCGACGCAGCTTCCGGCTTTCCCTGTCCGGCTTCCGTTTTCGGGCGCTGTGAGCGATGGAATCCCAAGCCTTTGGAACCGAAACTCACGAGAAGCTAGAAGCTAGAAGCCGAAAGCCGAAGCCAGAAGCCAGACTACTTCCCCTGCCGCAGATTATCCGCCACCCCGCGCAGCAACGATCCGCCGTAAGCTCCGGCAATGCCGGGCAGAAATGCCAGAAACGATCCCCAGACCTGTCCGCGCGTGGGTTTGACGGTGAGAACCACAAATGCCGCCAGTTCGGTAAGAGGAATGAAGATTCCAACCAGCGCCACCCAGCGCCATGGCCGCCGCGGGCAGGCGATACCGAGGGCCATGCAAGCCATCAGAACCAGCAGCGCAGTCAACAAAAGATCGTTTACCGTCACATCGATCCAGCCCGTGCCCATGCCGGCCGCCGCGGCCAAAAAATAGGCGACAACATCGACCTTGCTGTGGACTGGTTCGGACACATTCATCGCATTCAGAACCGGCAATGCTATCAATACTTATAAAATCCGCGTCCGCTCTTTCTTCCCAGCCAGCCCGCATCCACCATCTTGATCAGCAGCGGGCACGGGCGGTACTTGGGATCGCCCAACCCGTCGTGCAGAACGCGCATGATATCGAGGCAGACATCCAGGCCAATAAAATCAGCGAGGGTCAGTGGGCCCATGGGATGCGCCATGCCCAGCTTAAACACTTCATCCACGGCCTCGGCCGTGGCCACGCCTTCCATCACCGTGAACATGGCTTCGTTGAGCAGCGGCATCAGCACCCGGTTGGAGACAAATCCCGGCGCGTCGTTGACCTCCACCGGCGTCTTTTCCAGCTTGATTGAAAGGTCGCGCACGGCCGCGAATGTTTCTTCGGAGGTTGCCAGTCCGCGAATCACCTCCACCAGTTTCATCACCGGCACAGGATTAAAAAAATGCATGCCAATCACTTTTCCCGGCCGCTGGGTCAGAGCCCCCAGTTTGGTGATGGAGATCGACGAAGTATTGGACGCCAGGACGGTCTCGGGCCCCGTCAGCCGGTCGAGGTCGCGAAAGATCTCGGACTTGATTGCGAGTTTCTCCGTCGCCGCTTCGATCACAAAGTCGCAAGCGGCCAGGCGATCGCGATCGACGACGGTCTCGATCCGGCGCAGTGTAGAAGCTTTTTCTTCGGCTGTGATTTTGTTCCGGGCCAGCTCGCGATCCAGATTCTTGCCAATGGTTTCCACCGCGCGATCGAGAAACCGCCGCTCCACATCGCAGAGCACAACCGGATAGCCGCTGCGGGCAAAGACATGCGCGATGCCGTTACCCATGGTGCCCGCCCCAACTACTCCCAGCTGCTTGATTTCCATTCACGCTCCTCGCAAAAAAAAAGCCAATGGCGGCAATTACAAAACGCTTGAGTCTAGCACCGTTCGCTGGCTACAGGCTGTGGTCCGATCCTTTCTGGTTTCAATCCGACGTGAATCATCCAGAGAACTTCGCGGGAGCGATGAGCACATTTTCTGCCAAGCGGTTATGAGTTCTTGCGGGCACATGAAGGGATTCGATGCATGGTGTCGCCGCGAGGGCGATACCTGGCGCGACCGCCGGTATTGATATTGACCTCTAAGATCCAACCAGCACGTTACTTCTCTATGCCATTGCTGTCCAACAATTGCTGCGCGTAGAAGTTTTCCACCTTGGCGGAATCGCGAAGCACCTCGTAGTAAGCGGACTTGAGCAACTGCTCGCGGCGGTCGTGCAATTCCGAGCGGATAGCCTGCTGCACGCGGGGATCGGAGAGATCGCGCTGGCCCGCCGGCTCTTTCGCCACTAATTTCACGATGCGAAACCCCAGCGTCTGCTTGGTGGCGGGATTGACGACCGTGATCACCGAACTGTATTCGCCCGGTTTAAGCTTCATCACCACGTCGCGCGTGGCCGGATCGGTATTGCGCAGAGAAGATTCGGGAACCGTCCCCAAATCGCCGCCGTTGCCGGAAGTTTCCGGATCTTCGGAGTAGTTCATGGCCAGCGTGGCAAAGTCATCGCCGCTGTCCAGCCGGTTGGAAATCATTTGAATTTTCTTGCGCGCGTCGGCTTCGTTTTGCGCCTTATTGTTCTGGTTGTGCACCTGCGGATTGGGCGTCGGTGTCACCATGATCTGCGCTAGGTGATATTGTGGCTCGATCAGATTAAATTCCGATTTGTGCGCGTTAAAGTAATTAGTGATGTCCTGATCGGTGACATTGATTTTGGAAGAAACTTCCTTGTTCATCACCTTTTCGACCGTGAGGGAACGGCGGATGTCACGCTTGAAATCCGCAAGCGTGATTTTTTTCTCCTTTAACCGCTGGTCGAATTCCTGCTGAGAAAAGCCGGCTTTAATTTCGTTGTACTTGCGATCCACTTCGTCGTCAGTGGCCAACAAACCGAGCTTTTCGGCGCGGCGCATCAGGATTTCGTCGTCGATGAGTTGATGCAGAATGTTGAGCCGCAGGGCCGTCGACTGCTCTCCGGTGGGCGCCTGCTGGGCGGAGGCGACTGAGTTGTCGTAATACTTGTCAACGTCGGAGCGGAAAATCTTGCGGCCGTCGACCGTGGCCATCACATCCCCGCCAACCTGTGACTTGCAGGCGACAAAACCAGCCAGCAGCAACGCGGCAATCAGGCCTGTGGCTGCCTGGGCGAAATACAGATTTCTTTTCAAAATGTCTCCCCCCACCCGGTTCCGCTCACCGCTCAGCACGATTCTGGCGATGCCATCAATGCGCGGGATAAAAGCCGCCCACGACCTGCGCCTCAGGCGCGGATCGTGCGTGCGGCCGAAACTGCCGGCAACAATTACTTGGATCCGGACCCGCCGGCTGACGGGTGACCTGGGACCGGCTGTCCTGCGTCCTTCAATGCTTCGTCCAGCGCCGCGCGGACTTCGCCGATGGGTACGGCGCCATCGAGTTTTTGCCCGTTAATGAAAACCGTGGGCGTAGCGTTGATGCCGAGTTCGTCGCCTTCCTTCATCGATGCTCGCACCGCTGTCTCATCCTGGGCTTTGATGCAGGACTGCAGCTTGGCCGCATCCAGGTTGTGTTTTTGGCCCTGCAAAAGAGTCAGGCGGTCGAGCGCGGCGAACCGCGCGCCGGGCGTAGACTCGCCGCTGACTTCGCGCTGGTTGGCGTGGATATAATCGGCAAAATCCCAATAGGCTTCGCCGTTCTGCGCCGCCAGGCAGTTGGCATCCACGGCCGCGTGCAGAGCCCAGGGGTGCATATCGACCAGCGGATAGTCCTTGTAGATGAAAGTCACGCGGTCGCCATATTCCTTCAGAATCTCAGGAAACAGCGTCTGGTGCATGCGGGAACAATACGGGCACTCGAAATCGTCGAAGTTGACCACCACCACTTTGGCGCTCTTAGCCCCGCGAATGGGCCGGCCATTCACGTCGATCTTTTTCATTACGTCGGCGAACGGGTCTTTGGTCAGATCGAACTTGACCATGCGCAGCATGGTGGCGCGGTCTTTGGAGAGCAGAAATTTGTAATCGGATTTCTTCCCGTCACCGCCTTCGATGGTCACGCTGACCGCATCGAAATTCGGCCAGTCGCCGCTGGGCGTTATAGCGCCGACAGTGACGTGAACTTCCGGAGGAAGGCTGTAGTAAGACCGTACCTGGCGCTCAATTCTCTTCGGCAGGTCGTTGTTGGAAGCCGATTGAGCCGCACATCCCAGGCAAATTAGAAGGAGAACAACAAAAGAACGTCGAATTAAAGTCACCGATAAACGCCTCAACATTGCGGGGTTAGCTTTCATTATCTCACAGCATTTGGGGGGAAAGCGGATGGCGTACGGCGTTCGCGTGAGGCAATCTAGACTGCGGGCTTGCGCAGCAACTCAAGCGGAAGCAGGGTGTTCATAGAGCCGGAGCGGAAACCTTCAAGGTCGAGGGTCACAAACTTGAAGCCGAGCGCCTTGAAGATACGAGTGAATTCGGCGGCCATGGCGGGATCGAGAGCCCGATTCAATTCCTCGCGCGCAATTTCAAGGCGAACAATTTCGCCGTGATGGCGGACGCGAAACTGAACAAACCCCAGGGCGCGCAGAGCGTCCTCTCCCTGCTCGACGGCGCTCAACGCTTCGCGAGTTACGGGGCGGCCGTACTCGATGCGCGACGAAAGGCATGCCGAAGCCGGCTTGTCCCAGATTCTCAAACCAGCAGCACGCGCAAGCTCGCGAATATCCTGCTTCGTCAATTCCGCAGCCAGCAATGGCGTGGCGATGTGATGCTGTTTGGCCGCCAGTTGTCCGGGGCGAAAATCGCCCTGGTCGTCGAGGTTCACGCCATATGCGATCGAGTCAAATCCCCGCGCCGCGCGAAGCTGTTCCATCGCGGAGAAAAGCTCGTCTTTGCAGTGGAAGCAGCGCTGGCCATCATTGCGGACGTATTCGGCACGCTCGAGTTCTGAGGTCGCAATCACCTCAAGAGGAATCGAGTATTCCTTTGCGAAAGCGATGGCGTCCGCCAACTGTGTGCGCGCCAGGCTGGCAGAATCGGCGATGACAGCCAGCATTTTGTTCCCAATCGCCTGATGCGCCGCCCACGCCAGATAAGCCGAATCAACCCCGCCGGAATAGGCAACGAGCAAGCTTCCCGAGGCGGCGAGTAACGCTTCCAGTGTTTGCCGCCTCGCCGACAGGTTGTTCAGTTTCGGCATTTACTTATTGTAAATCGACTTCTTCTTCCTATTTCACCGTTTTGGTTGGGGTTGGATTCGGCAAAGCCCGCGAGTGTGGCCTTGAGTTCGATGGGCGCAGCTTCAATAGAGCCGTTCCTGCTGCCGCAAATTGCCGAACGATCCAATATTGGCTAGCGTGAAGGTGAAGCGAAACAGGTTCTCATTGCGGACATTGGCAATGTAGTAGCGCCGGTATTCGACAGTCATGCCGCAGCAATCCCAATTGTATGTCGTCTGCGCGGTGGCAAATTGCAACAGGCCTGTTTCGGCGTCGATGCCGAAGCTGCTGGCGGAACTGAACCCTCGCTTCGTCAGCTGTCCATAACCGAGGGCAACGCGGAACTGATTGAAGCTTGTGGTGAGCGCCGGAGCGGAGCTTGGGGCCGAGCCGGGCGCAGAAACCGAGGTCGGAATTTGCAGCACGGCATCTCCACCGCCTACGGTGAATTGGCCAAAGTGATAGTTCGCCAGCAGGGTGCTGGCATTCACGCGGTTCAATTGGAAATCGTAGTCCAGATCCCACTCGGTGTCGGTTCGTTCGCTGGTTTGGATCTTCAGGCGGGAAACCACTGGAGAGAGATGGCGCGGTTCGGTGGCAAACGCGATGCCCGTGAGGTCGATGGTGCTGCTGAATACATTGCGTTGCCCCGGCACCAACGCGCCGCCGAAGGTCGGATCGAGATAATATTTCTGCGCAAGCTCCCAGGTGGCGATTTCGCGCACCGGAGGCTGAGGAAGACATACCGGCGTTTTCTGGTGCGTATGCTGCCACGGCATGGTTTGTTCCGGAGCTGCACCGCCCACGGTCAAAGCCGACATTACCGGAGTACAGTTTTCTGCCGGGGCCGAGGTGCGCTTGGCGTAGAGACGAGTTACGAAACCGTATTCCACGTCGTGGGTGTCGCTGAGAATGTCGCGTTCGTCGAATTCCGGAATGCTGGCAAAATGATTTACCCCAGTAACGAAGCGGTACGTGGCGAAGGGCTCGATAACATGCTTCCATTTCCGTCCCAGGAATTCTTTTTGGAAGACACGTTCGACCGGCGGAGGTCGCAACTCCACCGACGTTTCCAGCGCCGAACGGTTGATGGGATTGCTTGCTATGTTGCCGCTCGCAGCTCCCGGATTCACCCGCTCGGTGTAATAAGTCTCGTGCACCCGCAATGCAGGGCGCAGATCCCATCCATGGAATTGCCATGGAACGGAAATCTCGGGGCTTAGGTCGAAGCGCGCCATCGCTCCCGTATCCAGACTGGGCGTCCCACTGGCATTGGGAGGTTCACTCCGCGAAAGTCCGTCCGCGGAAGTGTCGAAGGACCAGTAGAAAGGGGAGCGCCAAAGAGGCCGGTCCACGCTTGCGGCCTCCACGCTCGGAAGGTGGGAAATCGTGACCACATTGCCCGGCGTCGTGCTTAGATAATTCTGGTAAAGCTCCGCCATTCCTCCGTAGGAAAATCCGTTGTCGTTTCGCGAAAGAAAAGCCTGCGACTTTACCTCCGAATAAACCGCCTGCGAAAAAACTTCATTGAAGGCCAGGCGGAAAAGAAAAGAGCTCAGGTAATCGATGTTGGCGACGGAGCGGAAACCGTAGAAGTTTCCTTCCGCGTTCAGGCGAGCGTTCTCGCCGCCTTCTTTCAACGGAGGCGTGCCGATCCCGCGGTCGACCACGCCGTAGTAGTTCAAGTCGATGTAGGAAGTGTTGCTGGGGCGGGCGCGGTACTCGCCGCGCTGCGACCATCCCCGCAAGGATAAATACTCGGCGCCCACCGTGGCATCCATGCTGCGATTGATCGCCCAATAAAAGGCGTCACCAAAAGTGGTGCCATTTGTCGAAGAGCGGCCGACCGAGGGCACAAGGAATCCGGTCTCTCTCGCTTCGCGCTCGACCGGATGGGTGGCGAAAGGAAAATAAAAAACCGGTAGTCCGTGCAGCAGGAATGCGCTGTGGTAGATCTTGGCATTGCCGCCGACATCGACCTCAACTTTGCGCGCGTCAAACTGCCACTTGGGGTGAGGGAGTTCGCAGGTGGTGATGGTGCCGTCATAGACCAGGTAATGGTCGGGGCTGGGTTTTTCCACAATCTTTCCGGTGAAGGCAAAAGGAGCGGTCGAAGTGAGGATTACCTGATTGCCGTGGAAGCGCAGCCCGGTGGTTCCGACAACATCATAAAACTTGCCGGTTTCCGTAAGAACGTTATAGGTGCCGTGGTCGGCGCGGATGTGTTCGTCGTTCGGGCCGCCATCAAGGGTAAAGTGACCTTGCGCGTCGGTCTCTCCAGTGTCGGAATTGTAGGTAGCCTCGTCGGCGCGGAGGACGTAGGATCGGTAGTGAACCTCGACAGCCCCATGCAGTTTGTAAATCGCGCCATCTTTTTCCTGGTGCACGGCGCAAATGATCGGCGAATCCGGCTCGAGCGTTTGGATTTGTTTCGAACAGGGCGTGGGTTCGGAAACCGTGGACGGCTTTTTCTCCGCGTTATCGTTGGCTTTGCCGGGATGCAACTGGCTGGTAACTAACGGAGGAAGCAGAATCAGATGACAAAGCACCGCCGCCGTGATAAGGAATCTGTTGCGCAGAGTCATCGAGGAAAAATCATCGCAAGAAGATCGTAGAATTATATTGTTGAAAATTAGGCCGGAGACGCGTTTATGAGCCCTCGAGTACGGCATCGTGAAAGTAGCACGGAGCAGTGCCAGAGGCAATGCGTCAAAAAATTCTAGGATTCCTCGGAACCTCTGCCCGGTTGTACGTTTTAAGCAGTCAATTTTGGATTAATTCTGCCTTCCATGAATTGTCCTTTGTGCGGCGAAGTTTGTAATTGCTCTGCGGAAACCGATCCAGGGTCCGTTGGTCGCCCTGCGGACGAAGTGGCGGCATATGTCGAAGCAGACGAAACCGCAGCCTGGCGCGATGAGTTGGCGGCGAAGCTCAGCACCTACCGTGCCCGCAGGAAGCCGCGTCCGCCGCGCTATCCCTCACTGCGGCTGGTGTTCGATCGGCCGACCTACCTGGCCGAGCCGGCGCCTGAAGACCGGGATGCATTCGGCCCCATCTCGCAAAACGCATTGGCGCTGAATCCATTCAGTTCGCCTGATCCGGAGTTCGCCGAAGCCGGCACAAGAAAAGCTGAGATCGCCTTGCCAGCGGGCAATGAGGATTCTTCGCCGACAGCGGAGTTACTGCAAGATCTCTCGCAGCAGGTGCTGCCGAACAGCCCGCGCATCGTCCCGCAGATCGCCCAGCACGTCGCAAAGATCATCGAATTTCCCCGGTTAGCTTCGGCAGCGCCTCCGGTTCGGCTCAACGAACTCGCGGAGCCGGTCTCTTGCCGTCCGCGGATCCTCGATGTTCCTGACATAATCCCTCCGCCGCCCGCGCTGGGCGGCATCACGATCGAGTCGGCGCAACGTCCAGCGCCAGAAAAACGCCCCGGCATCGACATTCCTCTGCAAAGCGCTCCGCTGGGACGGCGCCTGATCGCAGGTGTGATCGATGCCATCGTCATCGCGTCTGCCGGCGCGGCTTGCGGATTGATCTTCTGGAACGTCGTGGGAGTAGTACCGCCCCGGCTCCAACTCCTCATCCTCGCCGTGGTCACGCCCGGCTTTTTGTGGGCGACGTACCAGCATTTGCTCATCGTGTACGCAGGCAACACGCTGGGATTACGCTTCACACGGCTGGAACTCACCTGTTTTGACGGCAAGCCGGCGAGCAGGGCCTTGCGCCGCTGGCGGGTATTGGCATCGTATTTATCAGCGCTTTCGCTGGGCATGGGATACGCCTGGGTCTTCCTCGACGAAGACCAACTTTGCTGGCACGACCGGATTACTCACACGTACCTTGCACCGAAAAAAAACACAACTCCGCCTGCCGAAATGCCCGCCGTCGTTTGATGAGCGACTTAAAATGTCCGCCATCTGTTTTGGCCCTCCGTTTGCGAGTGGTATTCTGATGTCTGGTTGCGGTCGATGATGGAGTAAGAGTAATGATTGAACAAAAAATGGCCAATAAGACGCGAATCGTCGGTTATACGATTGGCATAGTTGTATTCGTCGTGGTTGCGCTGTGGAAATTCGTGATCCGCTAAGCGCGGCCCTGATTCACTCTTCCGGCCGCCATGCCGCTCCTCAGTCTGTTTTTGCCGGTGTGCGCCTTGCCCTATGCTATCTTCAATAGGCTTATCCCAGATTACGCCGTGCGGATGATGCTTTCGCGGTCATTGGTTTCTGCGATCATTGTTTCTGCGATCATAACTCTGCGTTTTTTTTTGAAGAATGGCTTCTTCCTTTGAAGGTCCGAAACCGGCAGTAAAGGTCTTCGTCGCCACCACGGTGATGTTGACCTTCATTTCGTTCTGGCGGGCCAGCCGCGATCGTACTCTCCGACCTGGCCTCCTCCGCTTACTACGCCGGCGGCGACGCGGAAAAAGTCATCGGCAAAAGCGCTCCCTGGTTCATCCTCGCGGTCATGCTGTTCAGCTACTGCGTGCGGGCGCTTTATATCGAATCCAGCAGCATGTTCGTCCGGGGTGGCGTGTATCGCGTGGTCAAAGAGGCCATGGGCGGCACCCTGGCCAAGTTTTCTGTCTCGGCGCTGTTATTCGACTACGTGCTGACCGGACCCATCAGCGCCGTTTCCGCGGGGCAGTACCTCGCCGGTTTCATCAAGGACATCGGGGTCTATCTTCACCATCCGCTTCATTTTTCCGACGACTATTTCGCAGCCGGCCTGGCGGTAATCGTCGTCTTTTATTTCTGGTGGAAGAATACTCAGGGCATTCACGAATCCAGCCAGAAAGCCCTGCAGATCATGATCATTACCACGGTGATGGTAGTGATTCTGATTGTCTGGTGCACGATCACCGTGCTGCGAGCGCCAGTTCAGCTGCCCCCCAGTCCCTTGCACCCTGGCGTGGTCCCGCTCAACAAAGAATCTCTGGGCTGGCTCAACGGAACCTTCTTCGGCCACATCACCTGGATCATTCTGTTCGTGGGCTTCGGACACTCTGTGCTGGCCATGAGCGGCGAAGAAACGCTGGCCCAGGTAAACCGCGAGATCGAGCATCCCAAGCTCAAGAATCTGGAAAAAACCGGGCTGGTGATTTTCATTTACAGCCTGCTGTTCACCTCGCTGGTTTCATTTTTTGCGGTAATGATTATTCCCGACAGCGTTCGGCCATGATTTCTTTGCCAACCTGATCGGCGGCATCGCCATGTATTTGGTCGGGCCGATCAGCCTGCGGCTGCTATTTCACGGCTTTGTGGTGCTGGTGGGCGTCTTGATTCTCGCGGGCGCGCAGAACACCTCGATCGTCGGCGCTAACGGAGTGCTGAACCGCGTGGCGGAAGATGGAGTGCTGACCAGTTGGTTCCAAAAGCCGCACAACCGTTACGGCACCAGCTATCGCATCATCAATCTGATTGTCGGAATGCAGTTGCTGACCATCTTCCTCAGCCTTGGGAACGTTTACGTCCTGGCTGCGCTCTATGCCTTCGGCGTGATCTGGAGCTTCGCCATGAAATCTCTGGCGGTGCTGGTGCTGCGTTTCACCGAGCCGGGCAACCGCGAATGGAAAGTTCCGGGCAACTTCACATCGGGAAGCGCGAAATCCCCCTCGGGCTGTTGGCGATTTCTGCGGTTCTGTTCATCACCGCGCTCGTGAATCTTTTTACGAAGTACCAGGCCACGATCGCGCGGCGTCATCTTCAGCGCTGTGTTTTTCAGATCTTTTCACTATCCGAACGCCACGTCGCAAGGGAGCGCCAGGGAAAACCGGAACATCTCGACCAGTTCCGGGTTTATGGCAATCAGGAATTGGGCAGCGGCGCCATGGGAGTGCGCCCGGGCAATATTCTGGTGGCGGTCCGCGATCCCCGCAATCTCTACTATCTGCGCCACATTCTCGGCCACACCAATACTACCAAGCAGGATGTTGTGGTCATGAGTGCCCGCCTCTACCATCGCGAGCATTCGTTCAGCGGCAGCGCGGTCTTTGAGGCCAGCCAGGTCTTCGACCACTACGAACAGGAACTGTTTACCGCCGCCGTGGCCGTAGCCGAAAAAGAAGGCAGGCCGATCTCCCTGCTGGTGGTTCCGGCCACCGACGTTTTTGAAGCGATCATGGTGACGGCGCAGCGGCTCGATTCAAGCCGCGTGATCTGCGGACTCTCCAACAAGCTTACTGCCGATGAACAGGCCAAGCTCACCGGCGACGCCTGGGAGCGCCTGCCCGAGCCGCGTCCCCGTTTCACTTGGAAGTCTTCGCCCCCGATGGAACCGTCCGCGAATATGCGCTGGGGCCGCACACCCCGCGCCTGCGTCCGCAAGACGTTGAGTTGATGCACAAGCTGTGGCTCGAACATCACGTCCGATCCAAAATTTGCCGGCGCGCACCACTACCACATCGTGGCCCTGGCCCTGGAAGAATTGCAGCGCGAGTTAACTACAGAGCAGAGAGCCGAGCTTTTGGCCAAGCTGCGGGACGAGATGAATCGATCGGGACCGTCAGGCTCGGCTTGATTGCGGACTCTAATGCCTTCTTGGCGGACAGTGTAAGAAGTTTGGCCATCGTCTTACCACGTGGTAAGATCAGTCATGGCTACCTATCGCACTGTTGTGAGCTCCAAAGGCCAAGTAGTGATTCCCGCCGAGCTGCGCGAGCAACTGGGGCTGAAAAAAGGCGCTCCTGCCACATGGCACGAGGAAGATGGCAAGTTGGTCTTGACTCCGATGACTCTTCAGCGCCTGAAGGAGATCATCGGATTCCAAAAGCCCAAGCCTGGCGAGCCATCCATGTTTGAGGAATCCTTTGCCGAACGCGAGCGCGAGCGCCGCCGCGAAAAATAATGTCCCCGGCCTCGCACGGCACCAGGCGGCGGTATGTGCTTGACGCCAATGCGCTGATCGCACTGTTCGAGGCGCGTCCCGTCGCATCGAAAAAAGTGGAACGGCTTCTTATCGAGGCTCTGCGGCATGACGTCCCGCTCTTGATGTCAGCGGTCAATTGGGGAGAAGTCTTTTACATCGAATGGAGGCGGCATGGCGAAGCGGGGGCTCGAGCAGCCGAAATGCGGCTACAACAGATGCCAATTGCGGTAGTGGCCGTGGATCGGGAACGCGCGTCCAGGGCGGGCGCGTTGAAACAAAAATACGCGCTCGGCTATGCCGATGCCTTCGCCGCCGAATTGGCGATTGAGCGTGGCGCCTGGCTGGTCACTGCCGATCCCGAATTCGCCAAGGTCGGCAAATCTCTGTCCCTGTATTCGCTGCCGCGCCATGAGAAATAGGATTGCCGACTGCTCTATGCGCTAGCTGCTTCCTGCCCGCCCAGCGGCAGGAAATATTGCGTGCCTTTGATCGGCGCCGAGACTTTCCGCAGCAGCTCCTGCAAGTCCTCATTGCGGTCGACGAAGTCGATCTCCGACGTGTTCACGATCAGCAGGTCCGAAGAAGTGTAATGAAAAAAGAAGTGCTCATAGGCGCGCACCACTTCTTCCAGGTACTCGTCGCTTACGCCACGCTCGCCGGGTGCGTTCTTTTTCTTCAGCCGCTTTTTCAGAACTTCCGGCGTGGCCTGCAAATAAATCACCAGGTCAGGCGTAGGCACATGCTCGCGGAAGTGATTGTAGTAGCGGTTGTAAATATCTAGCTCCGGGTCGGTGAGATTGAGGCAGGCAAATAGCTTGTCTTTTTCGAAAATGTAGTCAGCGACCACGGTCCTCTGTGAGTGCGGCCCCAGATCGAGCGCCTGCAACTGCTCAAAGCGCCGCACCAGGAACGTTAACTGTGCCTGAAAGGCCGCGCCACGCTCGCCTTCATAAAACGCGGTGAGAAAAGGATTCGAGTCCGGCTCCATGATGCGCTGCGCGTTCAGCCGTTCGCCCAGAATGCGCGCCAGCGTGCTCTTGCCAACTCGTATGGGGCCTTCCACCGCAATGTAGCGGGGCAGTTCGAAAAGATTAGCCATGGGTGCGGAAGCGAAACTCGAAGATGCAGCATATCGCGGACCGGGCCATCACACAATTGAGGGATGAGTTAACAGTCGAGGTTTCGATTCTCGATTACGATGAACAAGCGGCAGTTGCCCAACTCTCGGCAATCACGAAATCGCCAATCAACAATTACAATTCCTAGTATGCTCGGGATGTTGTTAACTGGCGGTGCTTGCGCGGCTGCTGTCGCCGCTGGTTACCAATCCATGGCGCCTGGCGGCCAATGGTTCGGCAGGACATTCACCAGCCTGCCTCGCGGAGCCAGCCAACTCGCCCTCACTTACGACGATGGCCCCAACGATCCCCAGACGCTGCGCTTGGTTGAAGTGCTGGCTCGGCACAATGTTCGCGCAACTTTTTTTCTCATTGGCAGCCGCGCGCGCCAACGCCCCGATATCGTCCGGGAAATTGCCGCCGCTGGACACGTCATCGGCAACCACACGTTCACACATCCGTTGCTGACTTTCAAAAGCGATTCCGAAATTCGCCGCGAAATTTCCGACTGCAGTTCGGCCTTAGAAGACGTTATCGGCGAGCACGCCAACCTCTTCCGTCCTCCGTTTGGGGGACGCCGCCCCGCGGTCCTGCGCATCGCCCGCGAGCTGGGTCTTGAACCTGTCATGTGGAACGTGACTGGTTATGACTGGGGCGCTCCGCCGGCCGAGATCATTGAAAGAAAAGTAGCAAAGCAAATTCGCGGAGGCGATGTGGTTCTGCTCCACGATGGCGGCCACAAACAAATGGGAGCGGACCGCTCGCAAACTGTGCTGGCCACAGACAGTCTGATTTCCCGCTACAAATCCCAGGGTTACGACTTCATGACCATCCCGCAGATGTTGCAGCTATCAACCAAACAAACGCAAAGTCAGTTGTCGGGGGCGATCCGATGAACCTTATCACTCTTTTTCTTTTAGCAACTTCGATCATGGCAAACGTCGTGCCGGCCACGGCGCAACCCAAGGCGCTCTTTTACATGATCGACAATCCCAAATCCGTGACGTCATTCACCGATCATGCCGATAAAATCGACATTCTCGTTCCTGCATGGTATCGCGTTGATGGTAATGGCCTCGTGTGGGGCGGGCCGAACTCATATGTGCTGCAAGTGGCGGCGCAGCATCATGTGCCGGTTATGCCCATCGTCGCCACAACCGTGCAGGCCGATCTGCACAAGCTCTTCATTACTCCGACGGCGCGAAAGGCCTTCATCGGCTCGCTTCTCAGCGAATGCAAGAAAAACGGATACAGTGGCTTTCAGATCGATTTCGAAAATGTGCTCTGGACCGATCGCGATCTGCTCTCGCAACTGGTCGCCGAAACCGCGGCCGCGCTGCACAAGCAAAGCTTGCAGCTCACCATTGCCACTGTCCCCAATGGTCCCGGCGCTCCCGGACAAAGCGGCTACTCGCACTGGCTCTATGCCAACTGGCGCGGCGCCTACGATTTGAAGGCGCTGGCGCAATCCGCCGATCTGATTTGCCTGATGACTTACGATCAAAACACGCGATGGACCGAACCCGGCCCGGTCGCGGGTTATCCCTGGACTGTTCAGCAGTTGGAATACGCGCTCCAATTTGTTCCCAGAGAAAAGTTGTCACTCGGCATTCCGGTGTATGGCTATCACTGGTTTGCTGGAGATCCGGGGAAAGACGAAAAACCGAATCCGACCGCGGAATATATCGGCCAGCAGGAAATTGACGAGTATCTTGCCGCCTATCATCCCCATTCCGAGTGGGACTCGTACGACCGTGTGGCCTGGTTTTATTTCTACCGCGATGACAGTCGCGAATGGGTCTTCTACACCGACAAGCGCGGATTTCAGGAACGCCTGAATTTAGCTCGCGACCGCAATTTGCAAGGCTTTTGTTCGTGGGTGCTGGGGGCCGAGGATCCGGAAATCTGGACGCTGTTGCCGTCTCACAAATAAAAGCTAGGGCCTCGCAAACGCCGTTTTGGCCGCGGCAATCGTTTGCTGAATATCCTGTTCGGTATGCGCCGCGCTCAAAAAAGCCGCCTCATACTGTGAAGGTGGCAGGTAGACGCCGTTATCCAGCATTCCGTGAAAAAATCGCCCAAACATTTCCGTATTTGATTTCGAGGCCGATTCCCAATCAGTCACCGGCCCCGGAGTGAAGAACCAGGTAAACATCGAACCCACGCGATTGTGGTAAAGGCTCACGCCCGCATCTTTCGCAGCCGCTGAGACGCCTTCGACCAGCTCTTTACTCAGCTTTTCCAGGCGTGGATAAATTTCTCCTTGATGATCTCGCAAGTGCTTGAGCTGCGCGCAACCCGCAGCCATGGCCAGCGGATTCCCCGACAGCGTGCCCGCCTGGTACATCGGCCCCAGCGGTGCAACCAAATCCATGATTTCCGCTCTTCCGCCGTATGCGCCCACGGGCAAGCCACCCCCGATAATCTTTCCCAATGTTGTGAGGTCAGGACGGATGTTGTACAACTCCTGTGCTCCGCCAAACGCCACACGAAAACCGGTCATTACCTCATCGAAAATCAACACCGCTTTTTCGCGCTCCGTAATCAGCCGCAAGGCAACAAGATAATCGTCGCTGGCCGGCACACATCCCATATTTCCAACGACAGGCTCCACGATCACACATGCGATCTGATGCTTGAATTTTTGGAACGCGTATTCCAGCGGCTGAATATCGTTGAAAGGCAAAGCCAGCGTGAATTGAATGAACTCTTCCGGCACACCAGCCGATCCCGGGATGCCCAGCGTCGCCACGCCCGAACCCGCTTTCACCAACAACGCATCCGCATGTCCGTGATAGCAGCCTTCAAATTTCACAATGTATTTGCGTTTCGTGTAAGCGCGGGCCAGGCGTATGGCCGACATGGTCGCTTCCGTGCCTGAATTCACGAAGCGAATCTTCTGCATGCTCGGCACCCCCGCCAACACCAGTTCGGCAAGATCGGCTTCCGCCGCCGTGGACGCGCCAAAGCTCGTGCCATTACACACCGCAGTCACAATCGCGTCGAGCACATCTGGCGGAGCATGACCCAGAATCAGCGGGCCCCACGATCCCACATAGTCGATATATTCGTTCTGGTCGGCATCCCAGATGTGCGATCCCTTGCCTCGCGCAATAAATGGAGGATCGCCGCCGACCGAACGAAACGCGCGCACCGGTGAATTCACTCCGCCGGGAATCATGCTCTCCGCTCGCTGCTGCAAGCGGCGCGATTGTTCGACTTTGCGCGTGGTTGTGGACGGCATCCTGGCCTCCTCAACAGAAGAAAAAGATTTCCATGACTACGACGAGACGCAAGCGACTACTATAGCAGCCGCGCTGCTCGACAAATTAACTGGAAATTCATAGTCCCGCCATCATTTTGCAACATGCGGACGCTAGTCTGGAGGCCATCAAGTTGCCCTTCTAACCGGGAGGGTTTCAGGACAGCCTCGGGGGCTCCGGGCTGTCCTTTTTAATTTTAGCCGTCCGATCGTCTTCACTTTAAGTACGACCGCACAATATCGATCAGATCATCCGCCGCGATGGTTTGTTCGGAGGTCGGCTTGCGCGTGGGATCGAGTACGTGGAAGCGGACATGATCCTCAAGCAACTCCGCCATCAGCCCATTCATCGCGCCCCGCGCCGCCGTGATCAAGTGCAGCACTTCGCCGCAATCCTTTTCCTCGCCCAAGGCGCGTTCAATCGCATTGACTTGTCCCCGGATGCGCCGCACCCGCAACGTGAGCTTTTCTTTCTTTTTTAATGTATGAGCCATGCCGTTGTCCTCGGTAAAACTTTCAGTTTACTATACTATAGGGGGGTATGGTAGAAAAGAATTCGAATAGAACAGGGAAGTTTCGGGTTCCACGGCTTCACCTCTGCCCAATCCGTAACATTCCTGTAACCAACCCGGGGTAGGCTCAATGGATTCCCAGTGCCAGAACACGACGTTCGCACATCCACCTCCACGGTAAGGCTTGGCCGGAGGATTGGCTGGCTCTGTATGGTGGAGATATGAAAAGGCGATCCCAAATTGCGGGTTTCAGCGCACGCTGGCTGCTGCTTGCTTTCTGGGCCACAGCCGCAACGGGGTCGCCATCTCTTGCGTTTGCGCAACTATCTGACGCACCACCCGCCACACAACAGCTGCCCACAGCTCCGGCCAGCGATGATTCTGCCGTCGAGCAAGCGACTGACTCGGCCGCGCCCGAATCCCTGCTTCCTCACTTCAACGACACGCGTTTCTGGCTTTCCGGCCAGACAAATTTCATCTTTCAAACCCATCCTCCATTCCATGCGCTCTACAGCGGGCCCAATAGCCTGAGTCCCAATTACGAAAAGGCCACCTCCCGCGTGCTGACGCTTTACACCGGCGTGCGGCTGAATAACTCGACGGAGATTCTCGTCGACATTGAAGAGGCCGGCGGCGCCGCTCTCAGCAAAGGCCTTGGCCTGGCCGGAGATACAGACCTGGATATCGTGCGCAACCCGTTACTAAGCAAAGCGCCCTACCTGGGGCGCGCCATGATTCATAAAGTCTTCGCCCTCAGCAAAGACAAAGTTGAGAACGATCGCAGCTTTCTTTCGCTATTCGAGGAACTGCCGCGCCGCCGTCTCGAAATCCGTTTTGGCAAATTCAGTTTGCCCGACTTTTTCGATATCAATACAGTGGGCTCCGACACTCACTTCCAGTTCTGCAACTGGGTGATCGACAATAACGGGGCGTGGGACTACGCCGCCGACACTCGCGGTTATACGGTTGGCGCGGTGGCCGACTTCGAAGACCATCACTGGGGTTTCCGCGTGGCCGAAGCGCTCATGCCAAAGGTTGCCAATGGAATCGATCTGGTCTGGAGGCCCTGGCAAGCTCGCGGGGAAAACTTCGAATACGAACTGCGCCATGGCCTGATCCCGCAAAAAGCTGGCGTCATTCGCCTGCTCTCCTACGTCAACCACGCCAACATGGGAATCTATCGCGACGCCATCATTCAGTTCGAAGATGGCCAGCTCAACGAAAGCGTGCCGGAAATCACCAATCATCCCTGGCACATCACGGGTAAGTATGGTTTTGGCGTGAATCTGCAGCAAAGTCTCACCGCCAACCTTACCGCTTTTGCCCGTTGGGGATGGGATAACGGAAAGACGGAATCGTTCGCCTACACGGAGGTTGATTCCACGCTAGCTGAGGGATTGGGAGCGAATGGTGCGATGTGGCATCGCAGGCAAGACCGTGCCGGCGTGGCGTTTGTCAGCGACGGGATCAAGAGAGACCATGAGAATTACCTTGCCGACGGCGGGCTGGGTTTTCTTCTAGGCGATGGCGGGCTGAGTTACGGCCGCGAAAACATTGTCGAATCGTATTACACGGCACACGTATGGCGCGGTATTTACGTTGGCCCGGACTTGCAGCACATCAACAATCCCGGCTACAACCGCGACCGTGGACCGGTAATCGTGCCTGGCTTCCGTCTGCACGTTGAGTTCTAGTTTGGTACTTCAGCGAAGGTGCGTTGCGAGGAGAGGAATTTGCGAGAAAAATAAAAGGGCCGCCTCGCGGCGGCCCCAAGTCGTCGCGAATTAGGAGTTAGTCTCCCGTTCCGCAGGTACAGACTCCGGCGCCGCTGCCGTCAAGTCTAATCGCGTTGCACTCGGCTTTGAGTCTGGTAACTTCACCGGTGCTGAGAGTGGCATCCTGGGAGCCGGTCTCAGTCTCGTCGAAGTTTACGTTCTGAATGTGAGTACCCCACGCGCGCAGAGCGGGAATGGGATTCAGATTGGTGGGCAACGGGCAGGCTCCGGCCGTGAGAGTCGTCGAGACGATCTTGACCACCCCCGTGTTCAAAGTGCTGCTGCTGCCAGTGAGCGGATTACCGGTAAGGTCGGTGTTGACCGAGAGTGTACGCAATCCGTCGGGCGTGAGTTCGCAACTGCAGCACTCCGACAACTCCTGATCGGAATCGAACACAAAGATGTTCGCACAGACGTTACCAGGCGCGGTCCCCGGATTGTCCAAACGTAGCGTACCGTCGGGGGCGCCAGTAGTATTTGCATTGGAGAAATAGTCCACTTTGAGCGTATCTGCCGGTGGCGTTGTTTGGGCCATCACAGTTCCGGCACAAAGTGCCAGGCTCAAAATGAGGACTACTAGCGTTGTGGTTTGGCGCACGTGTCATCCTCCTTTTATTTGGGGGAGGTGGATGTCGGCATCTGATGCCGCAACGTAACTGTTGAGGATAATATGGTCGATTGGCAAGTCCCCAATTGGATTAACCCAAATTCACTAGACCGCCGGAGAATCGAGAGAATTGATGGAACGGGACATTGTCAGAGAATCAAACCCGTTAACGGAACCCCGTCAGTAATAGTGGCACAAGAGGCAGGCTACCATCTCGCAAATCAGGCGGATTGGAGCCAAGAGCCGAACTGAATGGTGGCAAAGGTTAGAACTTTGGTGTGAAAGTGGAATGACATGCTGGATCATGCAGCTTTTCTCGCAGTAGCCGAGCAGTTGATGAATGGAACCGAGGTTCTGGTGGAAGGCCGTAGATCGCCGGTCACGCGAACCGGAAGCCGGCGCTTTCGCACCGTGCGATTCCAAGCGGGCGGACGGGAATATCAGGCCATCGAACAGAATCCGGAGAAACCCAGCCGCTGGGGACAGTTGGCGCGGGAGGGAAAACGCGTGGTGCAGTTCCGGGATTTGCAAACACACCAGTATGTCGCGGTTTCGGTGGATGAAAAGGTGTATGAATACGAACGGCTAGGACCGTGATCAGGTTGGGCCGACCTGCAACTGAAGCAGGGATTCAAAATTCACAGGCGCAGGGCGCGAAGCGCCGCTTACTTGGCGAAGAAATAATCAAACGACTTCACCGCTTTGAATTCGTCGTCCTTGATGTCAAAAACAGTGTAGAGCTTGGTTACATTGAGAATGTCGTGCACTTTCTGCGTCAGGTTCAACAGCTTCAACTCTCCGCCGCTATTGCGCACTGCGGTAAAACTTGCCACCAGTACGCCGACTCCCGAGCTGTCGATATAGTCGACCTCCGCCAAGTTCAGAATAATCTTTTTCTTTCCCTGGGAAAGCTGATCTCGAACCGCATGGCGCAAAGTTTCAGTTTCGTCGCCCAGCACAATGCGGCCACTAACGTCGATGATGGTGACGTGATCCACTTCCCGAAAGGCAATTTTCATGTGAGGCTCCGCACCATTCCCGATGGCGGGATGTTAGTGGCCGCAGCCGGACAAGTCAATGGGCATGACAGCAGATCGGATCGCAGCTGGTTTTCGGCTTGACGTTCGCCGCACGCTTACGCCATGGGGCAGTCGCGGATTTCCTGGATTGGCGAAGTAATAATGGGAGTGGGATATTCCGGATGGTGGAATTCCAGGTGCATGCCCCGGCCCACGAACTGCAGCTTGAGCATCGACCCTCCCCAGGTAGAACCCGCGATGGCGACCTGAACCGGGTGTGGGCAAAATTCAGGATGACCCGAGATCAACGCGTCACTGCCGCCCAGAAGGACAGCTTTGTAGCAATGATGCAGAGTTTGAATCTCCAGCACGGTATCGGGCGGAAGATCTTTGAGGAACACCCCGCCTTCAATCTCCGACTGAACGATGCCGCGGTTTACTTCATCGCTCAGATTCGGGTGCGGAGAAAACATGTTCGAGTCCAGATTTATAAAAGCCGCCATCTTAACCAGTCCATCTTAACCAGTCCAACTTAGAGGCACGGATATCTCAGGGAGTTTACCGTAATTCCTGAATCTTAGCCAGAATATCAGGCAATCGAAGTGTGCGTCGAGGCACGAAAGATTGTATCCAAAGTGACGAAGGATGGCGGTCCTCCGGGCAGGCGAATCCAAACTTTCGACGGTCGCACTCAGTCCTTGGGCTCGGCGGCCACACTGACAACCGCGCCCTTGGGCCCTACAAAAAGCGCTCCGCCATGCGTAAAGGGGCTGACCGCATTGAATTGCAGCTCTCCCTTTTCGCTGGGGCTGATGCGCGTAGGATTTCCCGGCAACCGCAGATCGAAAATGAAGCTGGGATTGACCGCGAAGACGGCCTCATCATATTCACGGCTGGCTCTGGCATCGTATGCCACGGCAGAAAAGTAAGCTTGCGGGTGAAGCGTGGAAATTGTCCAGGTCTTGCCCCCGTCGCGAGTGAATGCCAGGTTGGGTCCGTCCCGCTCAGGATGCTTGTAATCGCCGCCGGCGATTACCCCGTGAGCCGCATCGCGAAAAACAATGGAAAATATTCCTGCGGAATCGGATCCGTGGCTCATGGGAGTATGCACGACTTGCCACGTCTCTCCCCGGTCGGAGGAATGAAACACGCGCGCGGCAGAGCCTCCGGTAGCAAACCAAATGTTGGGATCAGGCGCGGGAACCGTTTTGATGCGAAGCGTCGATGACGGCTCGGTCTGTTTGAACGGATCATGCCGCGCGGCCGAGCCAGTTTCATTCGGAACGCTCGACGGCAGAATCGCAATGCAGCTGTTGCTGGCCGCAAAAGCCCCTTCGCCCACGAGCGCTGGCGGCAGATTCGCATCCGAAATCGGACGCCAGTTCTGCCCGTCATCTGTGATAAGAAGCTCGAATTTTAGAATGCCGGTTTCGTCGGCAATAGGGTCGCCCAGCACAATGCCGTGCCTGGGATCCCAGAAGGCCATCGAATCGAAGAAGCCCTTAGGGTTATGGTTCGTGAATTGTAACGACCAGTGCTGGCCGGCGTCGGCCGTGTGATAGATGCGCGATCGCTCGCCTGGACCGGAGGACATCAGAAACGCCTCTTGTCCGGAAAAGGCGACAACTCCACGAAAATCGAGTGCCTCGGCGCCGGGAACGCTGGCGGCGATCCAGTGAGCGCCCGCGTCCGTCGTGCGCAGATAAGTCCCGTGCGTGCCCGAAGCCCACGCCACTCTGCCGGATGCAACGCTCACTCCTCGCAGATCTTCCGTTGTATTGGAACGTTGCGCCTTCGGCGTGGATTGGGCAACAGCAGCAATCGCGAGCAGCAACACCATGAGCGATTGGCGCACGAGTAATTGTTGCGGAAAAAATCGCCAGGTTATCGCAGTCCCCCGCATGGCTCCTACTTCGCGAAGAAGTCCGCGAATGCTGCACTCTTGCCGTAGTAGATGCGCAGGCTGCATCTATTCCCTACGTGCGCGAATGCCAATTCCAGCGTTTCCGCCGGATCCGGAACCTGCCCCGTGTCCATGGTTGCGCGCGCCAGATCGGACTTCTCGTCATAGGAAGCGCCGGGCGTCACGTTCTTATTCACTACGAGGGTCCAGTGGTCGCGGCCGGGAATTGGGTAGACCGTATAGGCGCCAATAGGAATAAGCGAACTCCCCAACGTTAGTTGCGCCTCAGTAAACAGGGTCATCGGCGTACCCCCGGGGCTCCAGGGCTTGCCATTTGAAATTTTCTCTTTGTTCGAAGGTACGGGAGTGTAGCGAATGTAAACCTGGCGGCCGTCATCGAGATTGCAGGTTGCAGTCGATGAATTCGCCGCGGCTTGCTGCGCATGTAGCAGGGGAACGAATAAAGACATCACCAACGTGGCCCGGAAGACGAGGGCGGTAGACATGGCGCGATTCCTCCGGGGAAAAGTGTAGCGCCGGAAACGTCAGAAAACAAAGGGAATTTGCAGCGCAAATTTCTATATCGACGATTTCAAAGGCCCATCCATCTTTCCCCGCCACTCGTCGCTGGCCTTCAGTGACATTCTCACCGTCAGAGCCGGTTGCTAGCTTTAGGGCGGCGCTGCTAAAGGCGTCAACTGGGGGCTTAATGGTGAAAGCAGCGAAATTGAAGATTCTGTATGGCGAAGGAGACGAAGACGTGTTGTCGGCACAAGCCGCTTCCATGGCGAAGGCTGGACACAGCGTACAGCCGGCGATGGGCCGCAAGGGCGTAGAAGAAGCTTTGCAAAAAGGCAGCTTCGATCTGCTGGTTCTGGGACCAACACTTACCCGGAACGACCGCCATCACCTGCCGTATATGGCGAAGAAGGCAAGCTCGCAGACCAGCGTCTTGGTCATGCACGCCGATGGCAGCCGGCATCCCTACGTCGATGCCTGCACCGATACTGGCGCCAGCATCGAAACCGTCCTGGCGCGCGTCGAGAGCATGAGAATCGCCGGAATCGTGACCGAATCAGCGGCCGCCGGAGCAGGACGCTAAGAATTCGATCGGAGATTAATAGAAAGACGAGGCGGCTGACCCAACAGCCGCCGTTTCAACTGAAAGAGGCAGCTTCGAAACTGCACCTTGGAATCGTCAGTCGGCACGTCAGATCGGCAGGTTACTTAGTTACACAGCCCCGGATTCGAGAGACAGATCCCAATCTTCCTTTCCAAGAAAACAACAAGCTTGACCCGCACCCGTATGCGCGGCTTATCGAGTACTGGCGGATTTTGTGTGAGCCGTGCGAGACTAGCGTTCATGCAATGAGAACGGGAAGGGCACGGCTTCAGCCGTGCCGCTAGGGGCGCCGGTTGATCGCGGCTTTAGCCGCTGCGGTTGCGCCTCCCTCCAGTGGCTTCTATGACGTCTACCCCAATAAAAGGGCTCTGGTTTTTGTTCGGCACGATGCTACTCGCTTCGGCGTGCACGGCCCAGAGTGTCCCCAGGGCGGTTTGGGGCAGGTGGACGATCCGACGGGAACTGCCCGCAAGAACAATCTCGTGCTGGTCAGAAGCCGATGCGAAAAAGATCCTCGGAACCGATATTGAGTACTCGGATAAGATCTTTCGTTGGGGGTCGATCACAACGAACAACCCAGTTGCTGAATCGAAGATAATCACAGCGCAACAGTTTCACGCTGCGAATTCTGGCGAAGGTGCCAACAGCTCCCAAGTCGACTTTCAACAACGAGGTATCAAGCAAGCGCGGATACTGGAAGTGAGAATTCAACATGCGGACGCCCATGTCTCGACTGCAACAAACGAGATTCCGGGCGACGACATCCTTTTGAAAAATCCGAACACGATCGTGCTTTCGGTTTGCAATATTTATTTTGAAGCGAAACGCGACCGCGACAGAAAGTAAAATCCATGCCTGCCACCGAAGCCCTCGCTCCTGCCTTCGACCTCACCCGCATCCGCGCCCAATTCCCCTCACTCTCCCAAACCGTCAACGGCTATCGCGCCGCATTCCTCGACGGCCCCGGCGGAACCCAAGTGCCGCAGCGCGTGATCGACGCCATCTCCAGCTACCTCGCACAAGACAACGCCAACACCGGCGGAGCCTACGCCACCAGCCGCCGCACCGACGCCGTCATCGCCGCTGCCCGCGACGCCATGGCCGACTTCCTTCACTGCGCCGCCGACGAAGTCGCCTTCGGCGCCAATATGACTTCGCTCACTTTCGCCATCTCCCGCGCCATCGAACGCGATCTCAATCCAGGCGACGAAATTCTCGTTACCCGCCTCGATCACGACGCCAACGTCTCTCCCTGGCTGGCGCTTGCTGAAGACAAAAGCCTCACCGTCCGCTGGGCCGAAATCAACGAGCAAGATTGCACGCTCAACATGGCTGACCTTGCCGCGAAAATAAATTCGAAAACCAAACTCGTCGCGGTCGGCTATGCCTCGAACGCCGTAGGCACAATCAATCCCGTAAAGGAAATCACCCGCCTCGCCCACGCCGCCGGAGCGCTTGCCTACATTGACGCGGTTCACTACGCGCCCCACGGCCTGATCGACGTCGCCGATCTCGATTGCGATTTTCTGGTCTGCTCGACGTACAAATTTTTCGGCCCGCACATGGGCGTCCTCTTCGGCAAGCGTGAGCATTTGCAGCGCCTGCGCCCTTACAAAGTTCGCCCCAACACCAACGCCATTCCCAACTGCTGGGAGTGGGGCACACTGAACCATGAATGCATCGCGGGTATTACAACCTGCGTAGACTACCTCGCCAGCCTCGGTCATGGGTTAACGAATGGGACAACCAAATCGAGGGTGCCCCACCCTTCGCGGTTTTCGAAGGGTGGGAGCGATGCTGCCGGCACAAGTGGGGTAACTCGCCGCGCCGCAATCGAATCCGCCTACCAAGCAATCCACGAACACGAGCGGATTCTCACCGCACATCTCATCGATGGAATCAACAAAATCCCCGCCCTCAAAATCTACGGCATCACCGACCCCGCCCGCTTCGACGAACGTTGCGGCACAATCGCTGTCCGCGCCAAAGATCAAACCGCCGAGACCACGCCGCTCGCCCTCGCCACGAAACTCGGCGAACGCGGCATCTTCACCTGGGACGGTAACTACTACGCTCTGACCTTGACGGAGCAATTAGATGTGGAAAAATCAGGCGGCTTCCTGCGCATCGGCCTCGTCCACTACAACACCGTCGAAGAAGTCGACCGCCTGATCACCACTCTGGATGAAATCCTGAGAAATTAACCGGCTGGAGGAATTAGCCGTTTTGGGTGGCGCAGCGCTTCAGCGCTGCGATCAAGGCAGGAAAGTCAGACCGGCCTTAGCCGAGGATAAATCCATGCTCGACCTACAAACAACACAGCCCAGGGACGCATCCCTGGGCTGCAACCTTCACGAACTTTGAATCCGCCTTACGGCCAGCGCTTCGCCGTATCGTCCCATCCTGCCGCGCGCACGGGTTGAGTAATGGCCGCCGGCACCGGAGCCGTCGCCATCCGCATTGGCGCCTGCGGACCGTTTACCGCCGTCGCCAAGGGCTTCGCCGAATCCGATTGCATTTCTTTTTCTTCCGACAGCAGTGGCGCAACCAGGCGCAAGGCCTCGACTTCCTGCTCCAGCCGCGTCAATTCCATCTCTTTCTGCCGCAGCACCTCATAAACATTCTTCATATACTAAGCACCCTGAGCGTTATGGGGTAAAAAGCAACGCTTTCTTCGCACTTTAGCAGAGTCGTTCAAGTTGTCAAGGAATTCTGAACGAATGGAGTGCCTATTTCGGAACTAAATGGACGCGGCACTATTTAAGAACAGGTGCCGAGGTTGGATACTTGCTCAGAACCTACCGCAATAATGCGACGGCCGCAATGGCAAGCGCTACGACGACAATTGCCACCAGCACATATTTATTCCGGGACCACCACGATGGCGACGTTTCCAATGCCACACTCAAAATCGGCATCTCTGGCACGGGGACGTCTGCCGCTGGTGTGTCTGCCGCGGAACCGTCCGTTGCTGGAATCCCTTCTGCGGCATTCTCTCCCACGCTCCCGTCGCATGTCTCCGGAGACGCATCCTCCACCACCGGAGCCGGATTCCCCATCACCGGCGCAGCCGGAACATCCGCAACTGCCGGCGCCGCCAACTTCACCGAACCCCGTCCCCCACGTCCGCCTGCTCGGTTCCGCCCCTGCCAATCCTTTTCGTCACAATCCAGGCACAATCTGCGTCCTTCTGACACCGGAAATCCACAGGCCTCGCACTTCCGCAATGCTTTTAGCGCGAAAGGAATGCTGCCATCATCGGCCAAACCCGTGCCGCCAGAATCATCGGCTACGGCTTTGCCGCTCTCACTCGCCGACCACAACAGCGGCTTGACCGCCGGAACTTTCTCGGAGACAGTCTGGGTTTCGGCAATGCTAGGCTCTGTTTCTAAAATCGCGTCCGACTCATCAGTCTCCAAGATCTGATCTGCCGCAGCATCGGTCTCCTGTGCTTCGCCCTCGACTGCAACGCTCTGGAAGTTCCCCAGATGCAGACGTGCCGCGTCCCCTGCCAGTCCCGGAACTCCCGCCGCGCGCGCATGCCGCGCGGCCGTCTCCACCATCTCCGCCAGACGCTCCAGCGCGGAAACATCGCGGTCGCCAAAGGCGTTTATCTTGCCGGAAAACAATTCAAAAACTCCCAGCACCTCGCCGTCACTCACCACCGGCACCACCGCAACCGAGGCAATTCCCAGATCGCGGCAGCTCTCGCGGTTTACCCGCTCGTCGTGCTCCGCATCGTCACAGCGCAAAGGCCGCTGCGTGCGCACGCTCTCTCCCGAAAGCCCGAACTCCGCCGACAGCAGCGCGCCGAGCTCCGGAGCGTTCTGCCCCGCGCTGGCCCGGCACAACATGTCGCGCTCGCCCTCATGCCGCAAAGCGATCGCCGCGCCCGATGCCCCGGTAATGTACTGCGCCCGGTCCGCCAGCAACTGCAAAGCCGCATCCAGATCGCGCGTCGCCATCTCTGCCAGCGACAGCCCGCGATCTTCGCCCGGAAACGCCAGCCCCGCGCCCGGCTCTTCCGGCGGAGACACGTTTACCGCGCCCAGACGTATGTCTTGCGCCGCCGCCGCTTCCGGCAAATCCCGCTCGCTGGTTGAGTAATTACTCATAATCTTGGCCGGGCGCAGCCTCAACGCAACGCCCTAAACTCAGCAAAACAAACTAATAAAGGTTGGTATCCCGAGTCTCGCTCCCGTGCGAGTCAGTGTCAAGGAACTACCGGTCGCAAAGGTGCTACTCCAAAAGGTTCCCCTTGCTCGATTGAATCCAGCGGCCGAGAATCGCTGGTCAATAATTGAACGTTTTGGGTCTCACAATGACGAAAGAGGAGGTCTGACGGTCTAACGGGCCGCTGAAAAACCCTGTGTTAGGGAAGTCTTGGGAAGGGCACGACTTCAGTCGTGCCGCTAAGTGCCAAAAATCAGCCGCGCTTTAGCGTTTGAGGTTCGCTTTTTCCACGGCAAAAACGAACTCTTGAGCGGCTGAGGCGCCCAAGGTCAAAGGCCCGAAGCCCAAGGTCTAACCGCTGCCCGCCTGCCGCACCGCCGCATTCGCCAGCCGGTTCGCTTCCGCATTCTGTTCGCGGCGCACGTGCGAGATGGAAAACTTCAAAGCCCGCGCCAGCTTCAGGCAGGTCCAATGCAAAGAATAAAGCCGGGGACTGCGGCACGTATACTCGCCATTCATCTGCCGCACCACCACTTGCGAATCGGAAAATACATGCAGTTGCCGCGCCTTCAAAGACACGGCATATTGCAGCGCTTCCAGCAGCGCCATGTACTCGGCGACATTGTTATCCTGCCGCCCAATCCACTTGGCAATGCGGATCGGCCCGCCCAAGCCGCCATCAATAATGACTCCGATCCCCGACGGTCCGGGATTGCCCAGCGACCCGCCATCGATATACGCCACCAAATCCTGCATCAGCCCTTCGCCTCGCGCAGAAATGCCCGAACCGGATCCCGCGAACATACTATCCTGCACCATGCGCCGATTCATTCGCAGCGTCAAGCAATTATTTGGGTGCGGCCTAACAATTTTTCGTTTCGCTACCTTGTGCATTTTTCTGTGCAAAACTGGAATTCTAGAAACCAGGCTCGCACTAACCATCCGTTCCACCAATAATTTAGATAATCGATTATCCACAGGTTCTTCTCCACAGGCTGCACCAATCCTTTGCGTTGACATTTTTTAACGCTCTGTTAACTTAGCTTCCGTCGACGGTTGAAAGGGTTGGCGAAACGAAAGAATCGCCGGTCCGAAGTAAACTGAGTGATCAGCCAAGGCAGGGCAACCAGCCGGGGCAGCCGGACCGCAGAAAAAACCGACAGACTCTGCGAGGAGCGGTTGGGGTTCGGAACTGCGAAAGCAGTGATCGCATCAAGGGGCTGTGACGGTACATGCATCCACGCTGTTGGCTCCCTCGCAGGAGTTGGCGGCTAGAGCATAACCAATGTCACGGCCCTTTCAATTTTTATAGGCATCTCCTCTCAGCTATTTCCCAATTCCCCTCCTGGTCGATCCAACGCTACGATAAATCGCAACGCACCCCCAAACATTGCCCTTCTCTAACGACAAGGGGCAAGCTGCTATCATCGCTCCCATGTCCACGGCACAAACTTGGGACCCGGCTTCTTATGCCCGGAACGCCAGATTCGTTTCCGACTTAGGATCGCCCGTCGTAGATTTGCTCGCGCCCAAGCCAGGCGAAAGGATTCTCGATCTTGGTTGCGGAGACGGCGTACTCACGAAAAAGCTGGCGGACCTAGGTTGCGAAGTCGTTGCGGTCGATTCCAGCCTCGCGCAGGTCGAAGCCGCGCGGAAGCTTGGCTTGAACGTCTCGGTAATTAGCGGGAAAGAGTTGCCGTACAACGGAGAATTCGACGCCGTATTCAGCAATGCCGTGCTGCACTGGATCGGGCGTACAAATACAGATGCGATGCTTTCTCGTGTGTATCGCGCCCTGAAACCCGGCGGCCGATTCGTTGCCGAATGCGGAGGCTACCGTTGCGTTCACAAAATCCGCACCGCTCTGGTTCAAGCATTGGACCGCCGTGGTTTTGATGGCGAGGCTCGCGTTCCCTGGTATTTCCCGACTCCCGGCGACTACGGCACCCGGTTGGAACGCGCAGGCTTTCGCGTCGATAGCATCGCTTTGATCCCGCGTCCGACTCCATTGCCCGGCGATATCGTTAATTGGTTGGAAACGTTCGCTCTCAACTTTTATCAAGGCTTCTCCGCCCAAGCTCGCAGCGACTATCTCCACGAGGTTCGGGCGGCCTTGGAACCGCAACTTCGCGCCGCCGACGGAGCCTGGGTGGCCGACTACATACGGCTGCGATTCGCAGCAACTAAAGCTCGCGACTAGCACGACGTTGCAGAAAAACTCACCAACGACGCGCCCGCCAAATGAATTGTCATTAAATGGATTGTCATTCCCAGCGAAGCGAGGAATCCCTTTAGGTTGCCGCCGCCCATTGGCTCAGATCGGACCCTCTGCCGCGTCCTCGTGTCACACCGCAGCCTCAATTAGTCTTCTTTCTTCTCCGGCCGCTCCTTTTTCCCTTTCTCGCTTTCCTCTCCTGTTGCACCCGGTGAGCATTCACAATAGCCCGAATCAATCCGGGAAATCGCTGGTCGATTTCCGCGCAGCGGGAAATGTTTTGCATTTCCACGCCCACACGTTCTCCCCGAATCAATCCCGCGTCTCTCAACGCCTTGAAATGCTGGGAGAGACTTGACTTTGGAATCGCTCTTCCGCTGACCTTAAGAAAGTCCGAGCAACTTCGCGCACACTCCGAGTTCACGATGTCGGCGTAGATGGCCACCCGCACGGGATCGGCGAGAGCATAAAGAATGCCTTCGACCGTGACGTCATCGATCGAGGGATGAAAAAGAGGCCTCACCACCCGATCCTACGCCCAGTCACGCAATAGTTCAATAGTTCCTATTTCCAGAACTAATGAATCTTAAATCGGGGCCTCTCCATCTCATCCTGCAGCAGCAAGGAAATTATTTTCGAAGGAGAACCCACGTGAGCAAGCTCAAAGGTAAAGTCGCAGTCGTAACCGGAGCCTCCAAAGGAATCGGCGCCGCCATCGCCAAATCCCTCGCCGCCGAAGGCGCATCCGTCGTCGTCAACTACGCCACCAGCAAGGCGGGCGCGGATAAAGTTGTCTCGGCCATCACCGCAGCCGGCGGCAAAGCCGTCGCCGTCGGCGGAGACGTCTCCAAAGCCGCCGAAGCCCAGGCCATCATCGCCGCCGCCATCGCCAACTTCGGTCGCCTCGATATCCTGGTCAACAACTCCGGCGTCTATGAGTTCGCCCCCATCGAAGCCGTCACCGAAGACTCATTCCATCGGCAATTCAACATTAACGTCCTCGGCCTGCTGCTGACCACGCAAGCCGCGGTCAAGCATATAGGCGCAGGCGGCAGCATCATCAATATCGGTTCCGGCGTCAGCCGCATCACCCCGCCCAACAGTTCGGTCTACACCGCCACCAAAGCCTCAGTCGACGCCATTACCAGCATTTTCGCCAAGGAACTCGGCGCGAAGAAGATCCGCGTTAATTCCATCAACCCCGGCATCGTCGAAACCGAAGGCACCCATACCGCCGGCTTCATCGGCTCCGATTTCGAAAAGAACCTGATCGCCCAAACCCCGCTCGGCCGCAGCGGCCAGCCCGGCGACATCGCTTCCATCGCCGCCTTCCTCGCCTCCGACGACTCCGGCTGGATCACCGGCGAACAACTCCTGGCCACCGGCGGCGTCCGCTAAATCGAGCACCGATTTAAGGCACCGATCAATCCGCAAGCGGCTGCCCCGTTCCTTGTCCGTGCGCAAGTTGCACGGGCAGGGCGGGGATTTTGACTTCCTCCAACTCGGCAAGGATCTTTCTGGCTGCTGCAAAAAAGTTTGGCGAGTCTACGTATTCCGAGCCCGCGGAAAGACTCCATTTGGAAATGGTAGTCTTCAAAATCGATCTCCAAAGCTCCTAAGGCTTCGTCCCCGACCCCAAAATCTCCGCCGCCTCTCCTTGCGCCACAGCCGGATACGCCTGCCTCTTCTTTCGCCGCAGGTCGCCCGGCAATTGCGACCGTGTCAGCCACAACCCCGCCGCGACCGCCGCCGCCCACGTAACCGAAATCAATCCCAGCCGCAACAAGTCCGCCAACCGGCTGCCATGCCCCGTCAAAGGCAGCGGGACAATCTTCGCCACTTCAAAGCTCAGTCCCGCAGCTACCACCGCAGTCAGCGCCGACTTGCCCAACTCATCCCAGCGGAGCCCGCCCATCGACACCAGTTTGCGCCAGTGCAGCAGCAACATCAGCGCCAATAGGTTCGCTCCAATGCCGATGTCCGAGGCCCACGCCAGACCCACCACTCCATACGCGTGAAACAGCAGAGAATACACTGGCAGCGACGACGCCGTAATCACCGTCACCGCCACCATGGGAGTGAGCGTATCGCCCGCGGCATAGAACGCCCGCGCGTAAAGTCCCTGCGCCGCCCACAAAGCCAGCGACAACGCGAACCAGAAAAAATAAATCGCCGTCGTCTGCGTGTCAGAAAAAAGAAAACGTCCACGCCGGTAGACGAGATCAATCACGGGCAATGCTGCCGCCATCATCCACGCCGTCGTTAAGAAAGACGCCGCCGACACCCGGTACACCGAATCGTTCACCGTCGCGGCAAATTCCTTCAGCCGCTTCTCGTTGAACAGCCGCGCAAAAAATGGCAGCGAAGCCTGTCCCGTGGCCTGCCCCAACACCGCGATGGGCACGGCAAACAGCCGCTTGGCATAATTGAGCCGCGCAATATCGCCAACGCCGCTGGCCGCATAGTGGCGCAAAATCCAGTCATCGGCCGTCACCAGCGACACGCCCAGCATCAGCGGCACTGAAAGCTTTACCCACTCGCGGAACGCGGGATTCGTTATGTCGAACGAAGGTTTATAGCCGGTGCCAATCTTCGCCGCGCCAATCACACTAGCCAGAAACGGACCCACCAAACTTCCCACCAGCGCACCGTAGGCCAGCGCTGCAATGCCCATGCGGTGCCCGCCGATCACTCCGCCTGCAATAATAAAAATGTTGTAGAGCAGCGGACCCAGTGCGGGAAAAAGAAACAGCCGGTGCGAAAGCAGCACCGCGGAAACCACTCCACCCACATAAAAGAAAATCTGCGCGGGCAGCAGCACCCGCGTCAGGTGAACGCACAACTCAATCTTCTCCGCCGAAAATCCCGCATGAGCCGAGGTGGCGCCAAACATCCAACTCACAAACTGCCGCGTATAAATCTCAGTCAGGATCGTCCCCACGATCATGACGGCGGTCATCACCGTAACCACGATGGAAAAGGTTTTCTCCGCATCGGCCTCGCGCTTCTCCGCGAGAAAACGCGTGTAGATGGAAATGAACGTAATCGAAGCCGCGCCCCCGGCGACCACATAATTCAGCCAGTCGGGAAGAGTAAATGCGGCAACGTAAGCGTCGGTCTGCGGCCCGGCGCCAAACGCGTAGGCGATGTAAGCCTCGCGCACGTAACCGATCACGCGCGAAAGCATCACCGTGCCCATCAACAGCAACGTCGCCGAAAACGCCGTATGCTGATGCGACGGCTGCAAAAAGCGGAAGAATTTATTCATGTCACCGAAGGCTGTCAGTCGAAAACAACGATGCGAGCCAGTTCGCAGCCCATCTTATAGCAACGTGCTTTGTTGTGTTCGACTCTGCCTTCATCATTTTGCTGCCCGGACCCGAATTGATACTGGCTCTTAACACACTCATTTTCAGGGCGTTACCGGATGATCCCGACTTGATCCGCGGTTGACCTCCGCTGCATTGCCACGAACCCTCCCGTGCTGCACAGTGACCACGGAGGCGCCCATGACAACTCGCACTTCACCGCTGCAAACGATGACGCAACTTTGCGAACAGGTCGATCCCCGCATCCTCCTGGAAATCCGCCGCGCCCGTTCCTTTGCCGAAACCACCCGCGTGCAGGAAAGCTTCGTAGCCCCGTGGGAAAAACGTGCACTGGTGTGGCTGGCCGAGCGCACCCCAGCGTGGATCGGTCCCGATCACCTGACCGCGATGGGTTTGGCCGCGCAGGCCGGTGCAGGTGCGTGTTATGCGTTTGCCGCTTGGAACAGAAATTGGCTGCTGGGCGCAATCGTATTTCTTGCTCTGAACTGGCTGGGTGATTCGCTGGATGGAACGCTGGCGCGCGTGCGTCAGCGCCTGCGTCCGCGCTACGGATTTTATGTCGATCACATGGTCGATACCTTTGGCGCCGTCGCTCTCATGGGCGGCTTGGCGCTATCGGGTTACATGCATCCGTGGATCGCCATCAGTTTGCTGGTTGGTTTCTTGGTGCTCTCGATTCAGTCTTACCTGGCTACACATGCTTTGGACGAGTTCCGGCTATCGTTCTGGAACTTCGGGCCGACGGAGCTGCGCATCCTGCTGGCCATAGGCAATCTGGCCTTGTTCTGGAAACCGGTGGTCCATGTATTAGGAAAACAGTTCCGCCTTTTCGACATTGGCGGAGCTATCGGCGCTTCCGGCATGGCGCTAATGATCGTCTTCTTCACCCTGCAAAACACATTGCGCCTTTATCGCGAAGAGAGAATTGGTTAGCGATGCACGCGACGCTGGCCCGGTGGATGAAATTCAATTTCGTCGGCGGAATCGGAATTGTTGTGCAGTTCGCCGTGCTGTTTTTGTTGAAGAGCGTAGCCCACTTCAACTATCTGTTCGCAACCGCGCTTGCCGTAGAAGCCGCCGTCATTCACAACTTCGTTTGGCATGAGCAGTTCACCTGGGTTGATAGAACGAAGATCGATAGAACGCCGCTGGAGAGAACGAAGCCTGACGAAAGGTACCGTTCAGCGCTCTTGCCGCCATCCGCGCGAAGTTTGCTGGCCCGATGCTTGCGCTTCAATCTCTCCACTGGGGCGGTGTCCATCCTTGGCAATCTGGCGCTGATGAAATTGCTGGTCGGTTTCGGTCACCTCAACTACCTCACTGCAAACGGCATCGCGATCACGCTGTGCTCGCTGGCGAATTTTCTGGTGAGTGACGCTTGGGTGTTTGGTTGAGGCGCGACCTTACGGACTACAGATGGAATCCTGCAAATGCGGAGCAAGGTGGAGAAAGTGGCGTAGATTGAAGGTATAGATTCGTTTGCAGTGGTTACTCGTTGCGGCCGCCAAATGCAGCGCGTCGTAGACCAGCCCGCCGGACCATCCCTTCTCCGCCGCTTCCCGCAGCACGGACTTGTACTGTGCAGCGCTCAGGGACACCACGTGGAAGTGGGGCAAAATGTTTTCTGCCAGCAATCTCCAGGCTTCGCTGGGATGGATAGGAGGAACTAGAGGCACGCGCGTCAACACGGCATAAAACTCCGCCGTACCGTGAGCGCTGATGACCGCTTCCACTTTTCCGCCGCGAATCTGCCTCATCAGGGCTATCGCTGGAGCATGGTGAGGATGAACGGAAACCGAGGCCGCAACCAGCACAGAGGTATCGCAATACGCTTTCATCGGCCGACCTCTATGAAAAAACCCTACCGCCCGAAGATATCCCGCAGCCTTTCCTGCTCAAGATCGTCGGCAAGACTCTGCCAGTCGAGCGTGCGGCTTGCCTGGCCGGTGTGTACCAGGAACCCGTCGCGCTCGATCAGAGATGGGCGATGAACTAAGGGGCGAAGTAGAAGCCCCCCGGCGGCTTCCGTTGCCTCGAACGTGGTCCCGGCCCCAAGCCCCAACCGCTGGCGAAGCGGCTTGGGCAAAACCACCCGGCCCGATTTGTCGAGACGGAGTTTCATGCCATTTATTGTACCAAATGGCATTGTTCGTGGCATTCACTCTCTAACCGCGGAGTGCGTAGCGCGGGAACGACGAGATCTCGCTAGCGCAGCCTCAGCGCACCTTCAGCACCAGCTTGCCGTAATTCTTCCCCGCTTGCAGTTGCTTGTAGGCCTCCACGGCGCGCTCCAGCGGGAAGACCTGGCCGATCACCGGACTCAGTTTTTTCTCCGCGATCCAGGCGGATAACTGCTTCCACGCCGGGGCCATGATCTCCGGCTTTTGCGAAAGGTAAGTCAGCCATAGGCCCTGCACACTGGCCGACTTGGCATACATGGCGCGCAGATCAAGCTGCGGCTGTTTGCCTGTCGCCGTGCCGTACTGGATGACGCGTCCGAAGGCGCTGAGGCAACGAATGCTTTTTGCCGTGTGCTCGCCGCCCAGCATCTCGAAGACAGCATTCACGCCCTCGCCGTGGGTGAGGTTCTTTACGACTTCCTCGTAATCGTGCTGCTTGTAATTAATGCCATGTTGCAGGCCCAGCTGTTTCACGCGCGCGAGTTTGTCTTCCGAGGAAGATGTGCCGTACATTTCCACGCCGAGAATCCTGCCGATCTGCACCGCGGCGGTACCCACGCCTCCGGCCACGGCGTGAATGAGCACGCGATGAACTTTGCTGTCCCCCGCTGGCTCGGTCATTCCCGCTTGCCAATAGGCTAGATACGCCGTAAAGAAGTTGACCGGGAAAGCCGCGCCCTGTTCGTCCGTCCAATCATCCGGCACCGGCCAGAGCATGTTGGAATAAGCGGCAACTTTTTCGGCGAAGGCGGAGTGCTGCGCATATCCCATCACCCGCCGGCCGCTGGATTCTTCAATGCCGGAAAATTCGCGGCCGGCAATCAGCGGAGGTGCGGGAGTACCGGGATATCCGCCGAGCATGGTCATAAGGTCGGCAAAATTCATGCCGCCTGCCGCCACGCGAATCACACTCTGCCCGGACTTTGGCTCCGGCTCGGGCATGTCTTTGAGAACGAGTGCGTCGGGGCCAGACAAACTGGTGATGACCAGGGCTTGCATGGGAAAAGTCTAGCAGGGACCTGCCTTGGCGTTCACGGGCGCGGGTCGCCGGCGCGCTAGAAGCCTTTGTTGCCGCTGGACGGAGAGAAGTGCAAAGTCAGTTCGTAACCGGGCAGGCTCACGGGAACGCTGTAATCGGCTTCGACGTAAACCGCGGGCGCGCCGGGTGTGCCGATGCGCGTGACCGTGACCTGTTCGGGAGCCAGCGTGATGTCGTGGCCTTTGGCCTTGCTCAGTACCTGAGACCGCAACTCGTCATCGGTCTCGTGCGGGTTTGCGCCGCCCATCATGGCGACCTGGCGCAGGTCATCCTGGAATGAATAATTATTCATTTCCGGTGGGGCAATTTGAAATGCGGAATAAACAACACCGATGATGGCGAGAAATCCGACGATAGCTTTAACAGTTCCCATAGCGAAAACCCGCTCCGCTACGGATTCCCAGTTAACCGTCTCGGCGGAGCAACTCCTGAAAATGGTCTACTACCGCAGAAATCGTAACATCGCGAACTTCACGAGTCGAACGTAAAACCACTTCCACAGTGCCTTCGGTAACCTTCTTTCCCACCGTGATTCTAAAGGGGATTCCGACCAGGTCGGCGTCTTTGAACTTCACTCCAGGGCGTTCGTCGCGATCGTCGAGCAGCACATCGAAGCCGGCCCCTTGCAATCGCTGCGCAATATCTTCGGCGGCCGATTTTACCGTCTCATCTTTCACATTCACCGGCGAAACCACCACTTCGAACGGCGCGATCGCGGCCGGCAGCCAGAAGCCGTTGTCGTCGTTGCCCTGTTCGACCGCCGCAGTCAGAATGCGTTCGATGCCGATGCCGTAGCAGCCCATGATCGGCATCACTTCTTTGCCGTTCTGGTCGAGCACGCGCGCTCCCATGGATTCCGAATAGCGGTAGCCGAGCTTGAAGATGTGCCCGATCTCGACTGCCGTATCGATGCGCAACGCTTGACCGCAATTCGGGCAAGCGTCTCCTGCGATCACGCTGCGCAGGTCCATATAAGCGGTGGGATGGAACTGCTTCCCCGGCGTCAGATTCTTGACGTGATAATCCTCTTTGTTCGCGCCTGCGATCAGATTGGTTCGGCCTTCCAGAGCTTTATCCACGAGCAGCACGGGGCGGTCTTCATGTCTTTTTCAAATCCTTTGCCCACTCGATACCCAGCGGACCGAGATATCCGGCAGGAGATTTGAACAGGGCTTTGATCTCGGATTCTTCCATCGGCCGCATTGGAACCGCAACCGTGGCATTGAGCTTGGCTTCATTCAACTGATGATCGCCGCGCATGAGCACCACAATAGCCCGCGATTTCGTTTTTTCCTTGGCATCTTTCTCTTCCGCCATCAAGGCCAGCGTCTTGATCTTATTTTTCGGCGACACGCCCAGGAATTTCGCCACGTCCTCAATCGTCTTTTGTCCCGGCGTGTGCACTTCGAGCGGCTCCCCATTGCCTTCTGCTTTCAAATCTTCCACCGCGTCCAGCTTCGACGTGGCTTTCTCTAAGTTCGCCGCGTAATTACATCCGTCGCAGCTTACGATCCGGTCTTCTCCCGCTGGAGTGCGCACCATGAATTCGTGCGATTCTTTTCCACCCATCGCACCAGAATCCGCCTCGACCACCATGTATTTCAATCCGCATCGGTCGAAGATGCGGCAATAGGTTTCGTAATGCTTTTTGTAGGAAACATCCAGCCCCGCCGCGTCAATGTCGAAAGAATACGAATCCTTCATCATGAACTGGCGCACCCGCAGCAGGCCGGCCCTGGGCCGGGGCTCGTCGCGAAACTTCGGTGCAATCTGATACCAGATTTGCGGCAGTTGCTTGTAGCTGCGCAGTTCCTTGCGCGCGATGTCGGTCATGACTTCTTCTTCGGTCATGCCCAGGACAAGGTCGGCTCCTTTGCGGTCCTTGAGGCGAAACAGATTCTCGCCCATCACCGCCGCACGTCCGCTGATTTCCCAAAGCTCGCGCGGATGCAATGCGGGCAAGAAGAATTCCTGCCCGATCCTGTCCATTTCTTCGCGCACAATAGCCGTGATCTTGTTGAACGAGCGATTGCCGAGGAACAAATACGAATAAACTCCCGCCGAAAGCTGGCGAATGTAACCCGAGCGCACGAGAAATTTGTGGCTCGCGACCTCGGCGTCAGCCGGCGCCTCGCGCAGGGTAGGGATAAAGAGTTGTGACCAACGATGCATGGGTTTAAGTTGCGAGTACCGAGTCGCTAGCTCCAACGACGAAGAGACCGTCCGATCCTCGCGGGGCGAATTCGTTATTGTAGCAGTGCTTTATTTGATCGGCTCCCATCTGGCTTACGGACCCTTGGGGAAACCGAGGGGCTTCGCCTTTGCAGGAGACTCTCCTAGGATGTAATAACTTATATACCAAGTAGTGACGTATTATATATATTTATGTATAATTGAATTATGGGGGTTTACCCCACCATTGCGATACCTGAACAGATCGCGGCTTTTCTGCGCGGCGGATCGCCCTGGGGCGTTTTGCGACGATTGCATCAAAACCGGATTGCGATTGCCGAGGAGGCAAGCGGTGGCCATCGTGACGCTAACCCTTTCTCTATGTAGTGCGCTCCAACGGGTGCCGGGGTAGTTGCGCGTCCAAGAAGCATACTGGCAGGCAGGAAAAACTGGTGATCCGCGCGTTGTAGTTTGGATTCATCAAGGAGGCAAAGCTATGGCAACTGCATTGGGAGTTCAAATCAAGGTTGCTGATGAGGTCTGGATCGCCACTGCGCTTCTCCATCGAGAGCGTCCCGACAAGGCCGATTTCGAGATCGAAGAGATCATGGCGCGTGCGGCAAAAGAGGCGGGCAACGAACCGCTTCGTCCGGGAGTTTACGTTCACATCGTGCAGCACTGCGTCGCTAACCGAGTGCCGAATCCCGGACGCTACCGCCTACTTGTAGAAACATCGCCGGGCCGCCGCCGTTTGTTCCGGATCGGCGACTCTTACCATCCGGCTCGCGAGGGATCAAAGACGACTCCGGAGCGAGAAGATATGCCAGAAAAATATCGAGAGCTGCTCAACTGGTATTACGGCTGGGGGCAAGACAGTGTCGAAGACCGCATCAAGAACGATCCATTACTCGCGCTCCGGGGCTCGGGTAAGCATATCTGGGCCGACGAGCATGCGGACGAATACATTCGCCGGCTCCGCGAGGGTTGGGATTGAGTCGAATCTTCTGGGATAGCAATCTGTTCATCTACCTTTTCGAAGACAATCCTGAATTCTCGCAACAGGTGGATGGATTACGCCGCAAAATGCTGTTGCGCGGAGATCAGCTTTTGACTTCGACTCTGACAATGGGAGAAATCCTGGTAAAACCCACGGCAATGGGAGATCGAGCACTTTGTTCCCAATACGAGAAGATCCTTGGCGCCACCGCAACCATAATTCCTTTTGGAATCCACACGCCGCGGCACTATGCGGCCGTTCGTACCAAAACCAGGATCAAGGGACCGGATGCAATTCAATTGGCTTGCGCGAGTGAAGCACGCGTTGACTTGTTCATTACAAATGATCGCCGGCTGGAGGGCAAGAGGGTCGAGGGAATCCAATTCATCGTGGCGTTAGATCAGGTTCCGTTCTAAGTCCTCCTACACCATCTCCGTTCCCCACAAATCATGCAAATGCACAATCCCTTCCAACTTCCCCGCTGCGTCAACCACCATTAAAGACGTAATCTTCTTTTCTTCCATCAAGGCCAGCGCGGTCGCCGCAAATTCCTGCCGTGCAATCGTTTTCGGATTCTTGGTCATGGCTTCGCCCGCGCTCAGATCCAGCACATCCTTGCCGCGTTTTTCCAGCAGCCGCCGCAAGTCTCCATCGCTGATAATGCCCACAAGTTTCTCGCCCTCCATCACGGCCGTTACACCCAGCTTCTTGCGCGACATTTCATAGATCACGTCGGGCATTTTCGTTTGCGGCGTGACCCAAGCCAGCGCGTCGCCCGTGTGCATCAGCGATTCCACGCGCGCCAGCCGCTTGCCCAGTTTGCCTCCGGGATGCAGGTTGGCGAAGTCTTCTTCTTTGAAGCCGCGCTTCTCGCTGAGAGTGACTGCAAGCGCATCGCCCAGCGCCAGCATGGTCGTCGTCGAAGCAGTTGGAGCCAGGCCCAGGGAGCAAGCTTCTTTCGTGATCGAGCAATCGAGGGCCACATCGGAAGCCGCCGCCAACGTGGAGCGATGTTCTCCATGAGAGACTTCATCTCCCGTCATGGCGACCAGAGGAACTTGCAACCGCTTGATGGTCGCCAGCAGCGCCAGAATCTCTTCCGTTTCGCCGCTCGCCGAAAGCGCAAGCACTACATCTCCGCGCACCACCATCCCCAAATCGCCGTGCAGAGCATCAACCGGGTGCATATATAACGCCGGCGTTCCTGTGGAACTCAGGGTAGCGGCAATTTTGCGCGCGATCAGCCCGCTCTTCCCCATTCCCGTGACCACCACGCGTCCGGCGCAGGAAAACATCAGGTCGACGGCGCGCTGGAACGCCGCTGCCATCGGCCCGGCAATGCGATCAGCCAAGGCGCGCAAAGCCTCAGCTTCAATTCGCACCACGTTTTCGCCAGTACGCTTCATACGCAGGTAATCACGCGAACGTTCATCCTCGACTAAACAGAAAAATGGATGTTAGCACGCGACGGAAGATGATTCCTGCCGCGTTCGCGATTCAGAAATGATCGTCGACGGCCTGCGCCGTCGTGACCGGTTTCTGCCCCAGCACGGCCAGGCTCTTGGCCTGAATCACGCGGTCCCACGGACCCGCCTGCCAGTTGTCCCGCAATTTTTGCGGCTGCCTCCAGGGTGGAAGTGTGATCATCAGGTTCCTGGCGGTTGAATGCACGTAGGGTTCGTACATCGAGCGCAACTTGGCCAGTTTTCGTCTCGCCTCGTCGTTGGTTTTCAATTGCAGATTTGCGCTGGCCAGGCCTTCGCGCAGATGAACGAAGTCCTCTTCCGCCAGGCGGTCTGGGGCCTCCACGTCGTAGCGCGCATTCACCACCTGCGCCAGATCGACCGCGGCATGGCGCGCCATGGCAAACGTCAACCGCGCCTGTCCCGGATGCACGCCATCAATGCCCATCAATATCAGAGAAGTGACATCGAGCATCGTGGTCAGCGCACCCAGCCACGATTGGTTGCTGTGCTGCGAGCGAAAAAAACTCAGCACGGGATAAGAAATTTGGCTTTCCAAAAGTTCGGCAGCCCAGCGTTCCCAGTCCCGCAAAATCTGGTCGAGCACCAACTGATCGATCGTAGGATTTTCCGACGATCCCACCAGACGGATCAGAAGCTCCGCCGCCGTGGGCGGCGAGCCGGCGCGCGCGTCCAGCATGGAAATCTGAATCTCGCGCCGCGAAAAGGAAGCATAAACGACGGGAATGTATCCGATGACCACTCCCAGAAATGCGAAGCCCATGCCTGCTTCCACCACCGCTAGCGCGCGCGCCAGCGCGGTAACGGGAAGAATGTCGCCGTAACCGAGAGTAAAAAAAGTCTGCCCGCTCTGGTAGATGAGGCGGCCAAAAGTGATCGGCTCGCTGCCCAACTGTTCGTGCCCGCCAATGCCGAATTGCACCAGAGCAAAACCCAGGATCAAACCCGCGGCCCAAAACGCCAGCAAATTAATCAGCGAAAGTGGCCCGAAGTATCCCAGGAAATTCTGTTGCCTTCTTAACGTCTTGATTCGGCTGGCAATTTTCTTCCAGGGAATCCAGGTGCGGCGGTAGAACCATGCCGTCAGCTTGAAGTGGCGGGTCACTCGCCGCGGCAGTACCACGGTCTCAAAGGCGTCGAGCAGAACCGCCCAGATGACGATTACACCGAATACGATTCCCACAACGTGGCCGTGCGGATGCATAGTAAGGATGCGAATGTTGATGCGCAGAAAGGGTAACAGATTCGAGAAGACAGCCGCCGTCCCGGACTACCATTCATTGCCGAGAACACCGAACCCTGCTGAGTAGAGCTGCCCAGTTGAATGCCTTCCCTCAAATTCTGTCATCCCGACCGGGGCGGATCATCGCAGAGCGATGATCTGCGTAGTGGAGGGACCCGCTGTTCTATCGCGAGTGGCCAGTTATTTCCCTGAATGCGGGCGAGGCCGCAAGCACTATTGCGGCTTCGCCGCAGGCGCTGGCTGTTGCGCCGGAGGCTTTTGTCCAGTGGCCGGTTTTGCCGTGCTCGCAGGTTTCTTGGCTCGCGGCTTTTTTCTTACCGGAGGCTTTTTCGGGGGCTCGGTATCATCGACAATAACTTTTTTCGGAGGCGCGGTGGGGATGGCCGCTTGCGCGGCTTTCAGGTCCGTGCGCAGGCGCGCAATTTCCGATTCCTTGGCCGACGCCAGCGTCTCAATGCGCTGCGCCAACGCTTTGCGCGTTCCTTCGAAGCCGCTCAAATCATTCGACAGCGCCTGGAAATTATCCTTCGAACCGAACGCTCCCGCCGACTCCGTCACGCTTCCCAGCACGTCATACAGCGCGTCAAGATTGCGGTAAAGCTTAAAAGTCGCGGGCAAATCCTCGGGCGCGTTGCGCACCTCGGTCATGATCGCGGGCAGCGCCTCCTGCAGATTGCGCTCGATGGAATCGGTATCGGAAAGAATTTGTTTCTTGTAGTTCGCGTCCGTCTTCCAGTGCTCCACCCGCAGCCGGGTCAAATCGTCCTGCGTAGCCTTTGCACTCGCATCCAGTTGCGCGAGCATGCCGTCGATCTGCGCCACCGATGCGTACGATACCGGCGCGGTGCCCGCCGCCGGTGTGCCCTGCGCCGAATAGACTGGGCCGGATCGCGCCGCAACCGGCGCGTTGGCCGGCGTTGTTTGGCTTAGCGAAAACTTGGGCAGAAGCCCGACGATTGCGGGCAACAGGAACAAAGGCAAAGCTCGGCAGCAAATTCGGTTGAAGTTCATTTTTTAAGGGCAGTGGCGATGCGTGCAACAGCATACTACAAGGAATAGGCCGTTGTTGATCGGGTCTTTTCAGCACGCGAGGCTGCAGCCCCATTCGACTCTTCCCGCTGATGGGGAGATAATTGGACAAGATCAAAGCTGGAGATCAGACCTCTGCCCTCGCGCCGTTCGCCTACGCTTTTTCACCACAACGCCTGCTGTGTCGGGTTGCTGCTTATTTTCGCGGCGATATTTTTCCATCCTTATATTTCTTCTGCACAGGAGCTTTCCCGCCGCCTCATTCTCAAAGACGGTTCCTATCAACTGGTGACCAAATACGAGGTCAAGGGCGACCGCGTGCGCTACTACAGCGCCGAGCGCGACGAATGGGAAGAATTGCCCAACGCGCTCGTAGACTGGGCCGCCACCAACAAGTATGAAAAAGAGCGTGCCGCCGGCGCAGCCGTTCCCGAAGCCGTGGAGGTCGATAAGGAAATCGAAACCGAACGCGCGGTGGAAGAATCGAAGACGCCCGCGGTCGCGCCCGGCCTGCACCTGCCCGAGGAATCTGGAGTTTTCATGCTCGACAACTACAAGGGCGAGCCGCAATTGGTTGAGGTTCAGCAGACCGCGGGCGATGTGAATCGCGACACTAAATCCAACATTTTTCGCGGCGCAATCAATCCCATCGCCGGCGTGCGCCAGACCATCGAACTCGATGGCGCGCATGCCAGCATTCAGTCCCACGTCGAAGTGCCTTCGCTCTACATCAACGTGGATCCGGGAGTGGATTTATCGAATGATTCCAGCCCCCGCAGCGCCGGACAGGAACCGCAGCAGCCGCAACAACCGCAGCAGGCCAGAGTTCCGTTCGATCGCTTCCGCATCATTCATGCCGATGTCAAAAACGGCAAGCGCATCCTCGGCAACGTCAAGCGCAATGTCACCGGCAAAATCAGCCAGGATGAGCGCTACGTGAAAACGACCATCGACCGTGTCAATGGCGGATGGCTGAAGGTCACGCCCATCGAGAGCCTGCCCAAGGGAGAATACGCGCTGGTGGAAATGTCGAATGAAGGAATGAATCTCTACGTCTGGGACTTCGGCGTGAATCCCGACGCGGCGCCCAACGCAAATCCGTGGAAGCCGGACGCAACTAGGCCCGCGGAAAAAAGTGCCACGCAACCCACGAAGTAAAGCGTCGTGACGCTACTTCATCACTCCCCGCTGCGCGATCCCAATGTTGTCCCGCGTCGAATTCTTAACTATATACATCATTCCATCAGCCTGGCGGATCAGGTCGTGGGCGGTGCGGGCATCGTGCGGGTAGGTAGCGAGGCCGATCGAGGCGCGCACGTTGAGGTTCAAGCCTTCGTCTTGAATGAACTTGCTGGCGCGCAGCGCATCGCGCAGGCGCTTGGCTACAACCAGCGCGGAATCTTTGCTGGTCTGCGGCAAAAGCACAACGAACTCATCGCCGCCATAACGGAAAGCGAAGTCGATCAGCCGCAGCTGCGCTTTGATCAGGTATCCGATTTCGGAAAGGAGCTTGCTGCCGATGAGATGGCCGTGCGTGTCGTTGACTGACTTGAAGTGATCGAGATCGATGAACAGCAGGCTGAACTCGTAGCCGAAACGCGACGAGCGGTAGACTTCTGTCTCCAGCGTTTTATAAAGATGGCGCGCGTTGTAAAGCCCTGTGCAGTCGTCGGTGATGGTGAGTTCCTGAATGCGCTCCACCCAGCGGGCGTTTTCGATGGCGATGGCGGCGTAGTCGCAGAGCGATTGCAAAAAGAAAATTTCCTGCTCGTTGAATTGCGTTAAATCCACGTTGATCAACTGAATTACGCCGAGCACGCGCAGCCGCGAACGCAGTGGGAAACAGATGATCGACTGCGTCTCCATCTGGGTGGCTTCGTCCACGCGCCGGGCGAAGCGTGGATCGGCCTGAACGTCGGGAATCACCAACTGCTCGCCGTGCTTGGCTACCCAGCCGGCAATGCCTTCACCCACTTTCAGCCGGATATTCTTTAACGTCTCCGCCTTGTCGCCGACGGCGATGGCAAAGTAAAGATCGTCGTGTTCATCGTCAACCATGAGCAGCGACCAGGTATCGGGACGGAAGTATTCCGCCATTTTGTCCATGATTGTCTGAAGAATGGAGTCAAGGTCGAGCGACGACGTGAGCGCCTTGGCTACGTCGTGAAAGATGATCAGCTCCTGGCTGTGTCGCGTCAATTGGGCGCCTGTAGCCTCGGACATGCTGAAACGTATCCTCGATGTGAATCGTCTGCGGACGAGTGGTGTTAGAAAATTATATTCGCCGGATTTGCACTCGGGCAATGAACGTTGGTAATAGGAATCCGTATAGCCAACCGGAAGAATTTCGACGCTTGCCCCGGTGAGTTTGGCGGCTTCTGTGGAGTATTCTGGTAGGCATTATGAGCACGATTGCCAGGCGTAACCTTACCGCGGTAACCGCGATTTTCTTATCCCTCGTGGCGCCGGGAATTTTCAGCAGCCGCGCCAGCGCCGCCGAAGACGCGTCCAAGACGGTTCCAGTCATCGATGGCGGCATCGGCCCCTGCACCGCCGACTTTGTCATCACCGACGCCAGCGGCAAACCGCTCTACGACGCCAAGATTGACGTTCACATCGCCTACGGATTCCTGAATGCCCACAAGCTGGATCTGGAAGTCGGGACCAACATCGATGGCAAAGCCCGCTTTACCGGCTTGCCCGACAGGATCAAGCACGGTTTCTATTTCTATGCCACGCAAGGCGACCTTCAGGCCGAAGCGTTCGACGATCCCACTACCAACTGCAAGGCGCAGTTTGCCCTGGCGCTGAGAAAACCCGCGCAGTAGGCAAAAGCCCCACTTCTCGCAAAGGACGCGAGAAATGGGGCACCCTGGGTGCGGCATTTTCTTTCGTAATGGATTCCATTACATTGTAATATGTGCGTATGGCGACTTCCCGCAACTCCCGCGTTTATACCATCAGCCTTCCCCCGGAACTGGCGTTGAAGGCCGAAGCGCTCGCCAAGCGCGACAGCCGGACTATGAGCGAACTCTTCCGCGAAGCTTTTCGCAGCTACTATGCCCAGCAAGCGCGACGCACACTGGAGGAGATTGGCGAATATGCGGCCAGGCGGAACTCCGGTTATACCGAGGACGACGTACCGCGGCTCATCAAGGAGGTGCGCAGCAGAAAGCGCGGTCGGCGGACGCATCAGTGATTGTCGTTCTGGATACGAATGTCTGGATTTCCGCGCTCCAGTTTGCCAAGCGCCGCGAACCCCGACGCGGGCGTTATAAAAAGCCATGAGCGAGGACGTGATTGCCACCTGCGCAGAGATTGAAGCGGAGATAATGCGCGTGCTGACGGAAAAATTTACCTGGGAACCGAATCGCGCGATAGCAGCGCTGGATGCGGTGTTGGCGCGGGCGGTCCGCGTAAGAATTCGTGGGACCGTAAGGGAATGCCGCGATCCGAATGACGATATGTTCCTGGAGTGCGCCGCCCGCGCGAAGGCCGATTTATTGATCGCTGGAGACAAAGACCTTCTTGTTCTGGGCTCATACAAAGGGACGCGCATTGTTACGCCGGCAGAATACGCCGGTGAAGGCCGGTAGTGCCGTTGAGTTCCAGAGGAGAGCAAACATGTGAAGGACGACACGGCAAACAGAAGAGATGGAGAGGTTGTTGTTCCAAGTTCCGGCAACGTGTTCACCGATCTTGGTCTAAGCAATGCCGGCGAGAAGCAGACGTGCGTGCGCCTGGCGGTCGCACTCAATCAGATCATTGAGGCGCGCCGTCTAACGCAGGCAGCGGCGGCTCGCTTGCTCGACATCAACCAACCGAAAATCTCCGCGCTCATGCATTATCGGTTGGAGGGATTCTCGGTGGAACGCTTGATGCATTTTCTGAATGCTTTGGACCGAGACGTGGAGATAGTAATTAGGAAGAAACCACGATCGAAGAGGGCGGCGAGGATTGTCGTGACGGCAGCGCAGGTATCGCAAGTGGGTTGAAGGTCGTCTGGTTCTTGCCCATACCGAGACCGCTGTGTATTCGGAGGCAGGCATAAATACATGCGGCTTGATTCAGCATCAGGGGACCGTGCCGCAATCATGGAGCGATCAAACCTCAGTAACTGTTGCGTATATACCTCACCTGCTGGCCTCTGCCCCGGTACATCTCCCCTTCACCCAAAAGAGCACCCTCTTCCGGCAGGCCTCGGGAATTTCAAAGACGATATCCGTTTGAAGAATTTTATCTGCTACGACTGCCAGACACGATTCAGCAAATTCGAAGCAGTCTTCCTGCAAAACGGTACTGAAGCATTCTTTAGGTACATTCTGGGATTTCGCGGAAGGAAGAGCCACAGAAAAAAGAATATTTACGTTGAGCCAACCCTTGGCCTGCCCCCCTTTGACTGTCAAAGGAGTTCATCCGACTCTGCGGCATGAACTTCTATGGGAAGTTACATCGCAGGATCATGCATTTCTGATGCATCAACTCGTCTTTCAAAAGAGTGATGGAGCTCTGGTGCATATTCCGATTCGTAGAGGGAAATTGACTCAAGATCTCGCGGGTCATGACGAAAGTTGGAAGCGCTGGCAACTTCTCGCCTGCATCGCCGGTGCGGCTGATGAACCAGAACTACAAGGCGCCCTTGGGTCAGCGCTTTCCCAAATGAAAGACGCTCCAATGGACGTTCCAGAACACGAAGAGTTGGAAGGTAAGATGCGTGCTCAGATTACGCTTCCTTATGTTCAAGCAATCTCGAAAATCGCGTTTCATTTTGTTTTGGCGCGGTTTCATTTCACAGGCTTCGAGGAAGAATTTGATGATCTTAAGCGATTCATCTACTCGGGGACCGGACAGAATCGCGCACGAATCGCTGAAGAGCCGCTATTACCAGAGCTTGTACCCGAGGAGGTTCGTCTTCTCCATTGGACTCACATTCTCACAGCCGAGTTCGATCCAACTATATTCATCGCCCGTATGCAGTTTTTCGCTGGGCCGCGCCTAAAACCATTCACTTGGCGGGTTGATCTTGGGAAAAACCCATCGCGGGTTTTGCGGGAACTCGCGCAAGGCTTCCGTTTTTTCTATTACGATCAGCCGGACGCCTCCGGGTATAGCGGTGAAGTCAAGCAACTGTAACTAGGACCGAAGATACTTGCGAAATCATAGGAAGCCGTCTAGTTGGGGCGGCAATGGCCATTTCACTCAGTCTTTTTTGAGATCTCCTGCTGAAGTTCGAGGGGCAAGGCCTCGACCTCCGTCGGATTTGTGCCCTCCACGCAGGCCATGATGTCGATGCGGCCTGAGGCTTCGGCGCGGAGCAGGTGCCAAGCTTCTTTGTAGGGGGTGTACTTGGCGCGTTGCGAGTGCGGGTAGGGTGAGACGTTTGACATGCCGCGGACTTTGCGGGCCGGGGATGATGAACCAGGTGTTCGCCGTAATATTTTCACGCCCGATGCATCTGACGTAGGCTAGTCGGGCATAATAGTTGTGAGGATGTGCGATGACCATTCAGATCAAGAGACCCGAAGTAGAGGCGCTCATCAACCAGCAACTCCAGACAGGCGCGTTCAAGGACGCTGATGATGTCGTGTTGCAGGCGCTTCAGGCTTTGCCGCCTGCTAAGGCGGCTACGCCCGCACACGGTACGCCGCCTGAGAAGGACATCGTCGATCTCTTTGCGCCGTTGCGTGGGCTCAATCTGGATTTCGGTCGCAGCTCATCCACTGGGCGGCCGGTTGACTTGTGAACGGTTACCTTCTTGATACGAACGTCCCGTCGGAATTCAGCCGGGAGCGGCCAGACTCTCGCGTTGAAGGTTGGCTAAGAGCGCAGCCTGCGTCGTCGCTTTTCGTCAGCGTTGTTACCATTGGCGAGATCCGAAAGGGTCTGATAGTTTTGCCGCCGGGCCGGCGCCGCTCCGAGCTTGAAACGTGGTTCCACACGGACTTGCTGATATGGTTTGGCAACCGCATTCTGCCCGTGACGCCTGCCGTCGCTGACCGATGGGGTGTATTGGACGGCCAATGCCAGTTGCGGGGGACGCCGCTGAACACGGCAGACGGTATGATCGCGGCGACCGCTATTGAACATGACCTTTCGGTGGTCACGCGCAACGTCAGGGACTTCGCGGGCCTCGGCGTGGACATTTTCAATCCTTGGGAAATTTAGGCAGGTCAAAATCCCCATGCTGTCTCTGCACAGAACGCAGAGACAAGCATTGGGCACCCACCGCGTCTGGGTGAGCGGGCGCGCATCGCGAGAACTCCCTGCGGCAGCGGCGGCGATGCTCGAGCCAAAGGGATCCCCTTCGACAGGCTCAGGGCAGGCTTTCGACTGCGGTTGTTCTTTGCGCTTCGCGCTAAGAACAATCCTCGCTCTGGAGGACGATTTTCTTGTGAGTGTTTCTGGGTGGCCTACTTGGTTTTTTCTGGGGCCTCGCTTGGTGAATCTGGGATTGCGTCGCCGATCAGCTCGATTACATACTCTTCGTCGGCGCAGGCCATGATGTCGATGCGCCCTGAATTGTCGGCTCGGAGCAGGTGCCAGGCTTCTTTATAGGGAGTGTATTTGGCGCGCTGCGAATGAGGGTAGAGCGAGACGTTTGTCAGGCCGCGGACTTTGCGGCCGGGGATGATGAACCAGGTGTCGTCTGGGATGACATAGGCGGCGAGGAATTCGAAGGGGTTGCCGCGGTATTTGCCTTTGCTGTCTTTGAGGCAGCAGGAGTAGCCGCCTTCGGGTTTTTCGCACATGGTGGATTTGACTTGGACGCTGACGAATTTTCCTCCGCGCTCGACGGCGAAGTCGTAGCCTTTGGGCTCGCCCCAGGGCTTGCCGAAGCGCAGGCCGTGTTCGATGGCGCGCTGCATGAAAACCAGTTCGGTCCACTCGCCGCGGGTTTTGCAGTTTTTGATTTTCATCCCCGGATTCTTGGGAGAACGTTTTTTGGATTTTCGCGTTAAATCTTTGTTCGGTTCCCGGTTTGATCCTTCTTTACTCGCCACAAGAGAGTTCCTCCGATTCGGTGCCGCCGGCCAGGAGTAAGCGTGCGGCCGGAAAGCGGCCGCGGTCTTGACCTATAGTCGACTTTTGCACGCGCGGGGTGCTAGAGGGAAGGATTTGCGGAGGGAAATCTTGGGGCCATTCCATTTCGGGAAAGTGGGGCTTGGCGAGCCCGCCGACGCGGAGTTGGGTAGGGATCCTTCGACTGCGATTGTTCTTTGCGCTTCGCGCAAAGAACAATCCTCGCTCAGGATGACAGAAATCATCCTCGCTGACGATAACAGAGGTCATCCTCACTGAGGCTGATGGACATCATCCTCACTGACGAGGACAGAAATCACTCTCGCTCGGGCGATTCCGGGCGTTTGCTCGCTACTTTGCGGGACTGACCGACTTCACCGAGATCGTATCTCCGTTGGCGGTGCCTGTGACCTTCGCCTGTTCCCAGGCCAGTTTGTTAAGCTCGGCCCGCGCGGCTTCATCCGAGGTATCCAGGGTATAGACCTTGTCACCGACGACAAGGGCATAGTTGGCCCCATGCTTTATGCAGGCGCGAACGCAAGCGGCTGGAGGGACTCCCTCCTGATGTTTGGCGCCGCACATGGTATCGCTGACTTTTCCGGTGAAGGTTTCGGCGGCAGCCATAGCCGGCACAGCAGCCAATCCGGCGGCTAGCAGGGCCGTCGCCATCCAAACGTGCAACGATTGCAGACGGGACATAAATCCTCCTTGAGCTTGTTTTTTCACTTTGTTGGATGCATCTGGGCAGAAACTGGCCAGTATTTTCGGCGATTTTCCTGGCGAACTAATCTCGTACCGCTCGTACCAAATCCGCCAGCATTCCATACGCGGTCGCGTAGAGGCCGGGATTTTCTTCGGTGACGGCGAGGCCGGGGAGGATATCGGTCTCAAAATAAATGTAAGACGATGTGCCTGAAATTTTGCCCATCGGCGAGTTCGCCAATACTTTCTCCGGCTTGACGCTTGCCTTCACTCCATCGCCCACGCGTTGGGCGCGGCAGACCAGCTTGAAGGGCCAGCCGTCGCGGCGGGCATTGCGCAAGGCTTGCGGCGTGAGATCGCGGATTCCTTCCCGCTCGATTTCATGCAGACGAATTGGAATATCCATGAGCACGGTGATCAGCGCGGCGGTTTTTACGGCGGCGTCCCAGCCGTCGATGTCGTGGGTGGCGTCGGTTTCCGCAATACCGAGTTGCTGCGCTTTTTTTAGCGCTTCGTCGAAGCTGAGGCCTTGCTCGATCTCGCCGAGAATTACGTTGGTGGTGGAATTCAAAATGCCGTGGAAGCCTTGCAGGTGAATGGCTGGGAGTTGATCGAACAAAGAGAAGATGGGAACGCCGTCCATGACGGTGGATTCGAAAAGAAACTTCCTGCCTTGCGCGGCGGCCAGGTCACGCAGCTCGCGGTAGGCGTGAACGATGGGGCCTTTGTTGGCGGTGATGGCGTGGACTTTGTGCTTGAGCGCGGCGCGGATGTGATCGACGGCGGGCTGGCCGCTTTCGACATTAAGCGAGGTGGCTTCAAACAGGACATCGGCTTGTGTAGCGGCGAGCCATTCGCGAACATTATGTGGCGCGGGCGCCCCTTCGGCCAGCTCAGGGCAAGCTCCCGCCCGCGAAATGCCGGAAGCCGATTCCGCGGTCAAAGCACCCAGCGCAGCCGAATCGAAACCGCCCGGCTCCGCAATCCATCCCAGCCGCCGGGACGCGACCCCGGTGATGCGATAGGAAATTCCGTAGCGGTCGCGGAGCTCTTCAGCGCGGTCGGCAAGCAAGCGGACCAAAGTGCGGTTGACGTTGCCGAAGCCGAGCAGGCAGAGATTGTGGGTGCGAATGGAGATATCCTCGCGCTGACAAGAACCTCGGGGCTTCGCCCCGAGGGATTGCTCCTTCGGCTCCGCTCAGGGCAGGCTCGGGGCGGCTGTCCCCACATAAGCTGTTCAAAAAACGCTAGCCCATTACCGTGGTGTGCTCGGGCCTGATTTTGTAAAGCACGCGCACTTCGCCGGCTTGGCCGTAGGGATATTTATCGACGCCGAGATATTTTTTTGCCATCTTGTTAATGTGTTCGGCCGCGCCTTCTTCGGTGATCTCCACGACGGTGCCGCGGACTTCGAGATAGCGGTAAGGATTTTCAGGATCGATCAGGGCCAGAGCCACGCGCGGATCACGGCGCACGTTGCGGTCTTTCTGCCGTCCCTTGGCGGAATTGAAGATGACGTGTTCGCCGTCGTAATCGACCCAGACTGGCGTGACTTGCGGCCTTCCATCGGGCATTAAAGTCCCCAGGCTGGCAAAAGCCCGCTTCGAAAATAAATCGCGGTACTTCTCGGGGATGGCTTGCGACATTGGTTCCTCCAAACTTTAGATTGCAAGGGCATTATAGAACGGGACTGAGATGCTGCGGCGAGTTCCAGGGTTTCGCCGTTTCAAAGTTTCAGAGCTAACCGCTGCCTCGCCATGTGGCTTTGTGTTTTTGCCCTGTGCGTTTAAAATCTGGCGTCACGGCGATGTCCACGCTCGTCGACTCCGCGTCCGATTGGAGCTTACCTTGAGACAACTGCGGAATTGTTGCCCGAAAAAATCCATCCTTCGAATTTCACCAAAGACGATCGCCTGCGTTCTGGCCATTGTATTGTCCGCGGCCGGCTTAATGACAACCGCCTCCGCGGCGGAAACCGCCGGAAAGAATTATCCTCCAACCATCGTTTTCATGACCGACTTCGGCGTGGTCGATGATTCCGTAGCGTTGTGCCGCGGAGTTATGTATTCGATCATGCCCAGCGTGCGCATCGTCGATCTGACGCACCAGGTCACACCGTTTTCCATTCTCGATGGGGCGCGCTTTCTCAACGGCGCCTCGCCATATTTTCCCGCGGGAACGGTTTTTGTGGTCGTGATCGACCCCACCGTGGGCAGTTCCCGCAAGGCGATCATTGCCAAGTCGAAACGCGGCCAGTATTTTGTTTTGCCCGACAATGGGCTGCTCACGCTGGTCGAACAGCGTGACCCCATAGAAGAAGTGCATGAAATTACCAACCCGCAATGGATGATTGGAGCGAAACTCTCTTCGACATTTCATGGGCGCGATATTTTTTCTCCTGCAGGGGCGTATGTGGCTCGCGGCGATGACTGGACCAAGGCTGGGCCGGAAGTTCCGGTCAAGGATTTAGTGCGCCTGAATTTGAAAGTGGCCAAACTGGACGAGCGCGGGCTGAATGCCGAGGTGATTGCGACCGATGGGCCGTTCGGCAACCTGGTGACGAATGCCGATGCCGAGGATTTTTTTAAGCTTGGCTACAAACACGGCCAGGACGTTCCTGTAACGATTGGCGACAAGGAGATGACGCTGAAGTTCGTTCATACTTTCAGCGATGTTCCGCTGAATCAGCCGCTGCTGTATATCGATTCGCGCGGGCATCTTGCTGTAGCCGTGAATCAGAACAGTTTTGCCGGGATGTATGGCGTGAAGCCGCCGGTGGGTCTTTTTATTGCGCGGGCGAAGTGAGCAACGCCGCTGATGATTAGCGAACCCCTTCGAGGCCTGTCGTCCGACATGCGGGCTAGGGATCCTTCGACTCCGTGGCTGCTTCGCTTCGCGAACCAGCCACTTCGCTCAAGATGACAGCGAAGCTCAGGATGACAGCGAATTTTCTATACATGGCAGAACAGCGCGCAGCAGGGCTTCGAACGTAGTCTTCACTCTTTCACCGGTTTCCATTACTTCGGCGTGCGAAAGTGGCTGGTCGAGAATTCCGGCGGCCATGTTAGTGACGCAGGAAATCGCCAGGACTTTTATTTCCACGTGCCGCGCAGCTATGACTTCCGCGACCGTGGACATGCCCACGAGATCGGCGCCAATGCGCCGCAGGTATTCGATCTCCGCCGGCGTCTCGTAGCTTGGTCCGGCCAGCGCGGCGTAAACGCCTTCGTGCAAAGTCATGCCGAGCTTGGCCGCTTCCTCGCGCGCGATTTGCCGGTAATCTTTCGCGTAGGCGTGCGTCATGTCGGGAAAGCGGACGCCGAAGCGGTCGTCGTTGGGGCCGATCAGCGGATTCTGCCCCTGCAAATTAATGTGATCGCGAATGAGCACCAGCGCGCCTTGCGAATAATTCAGATTGATCCCTCCGGCGGCGTTAGTCAGAATCACCGCGCGGACTCCCATGCGGGCAAACACGCGGATGGGAAACGCAACTTCCTGCGCCGAATATCCTTCATACAAATGCACACGCCCCTGCATGGCCGCAACCGCGACTCCAGCGGCTTTCCCGATGACCATTTGCCCAGCATGGCCGATGGCGGTGGAGCGAGGGAAGGCGGGAATTTCGGCATAAGGGATGCGCGAAGATTCATCGAGCGAGTCGGCAAATCCGCCGAGTCCTGAACCGAGAACCAGTCCGACGTGCGGGCGCAGAGATGTTCGCGAGAGGATAAGGCGACCGGCAACTTCGGCGGTTTCGAACAATGTCGTGTTCACAAGTCTCCGTCGGCGAAGATTCGACCGTGTCCGTTGCGCTCCAGCCAATCGTACAAGAATGTTTGATAAAGATAGGAGGCGACGATTTCTTCTCCGAGTTCGTGAGTCTCGGTGCAAAGAAAAGGCAGGCGCAGACCGGCAAGTACGGCGATCAGCGATTGCGTGATGCGATTGGGGCTGGCTCCGCTGTAGGGATAAACGCTCTTGATCTGGCCGAGCGAGGCGGTGACGATCAGCAAGCTGTGCGGCAGCGCGCTCATGCGCCGCAACCGCTCAACGAAGACGGCGCGATTCCCGGTGAAAGAATTCACCAAATCGCCGAGATCTTTGCGCTCGACCACGCAACAATCTTCCATGCCGGCGACCGAGTAATCGCCGAGCTTCAGGGGGCGAGTTTCAATCGCGGCGAACCAGGATTTGAATCGCGCGAAGGAGAGTGGGTTTTGCTCGCGAGTGTCGGCGACGAGCGTGGGAAGCGGCGTGCGCAACTGCGTGCCGCCGCGCTCGGCCAGCACCGGGATGATCGGCGGCGGCACCGGCTCGGCGTGCATTTGCCATTTCAGCGGCGAAGAGATCAGAGTGCGCGGTCTGCGAGTCATTCTTGTTTCGCTTTTCTTCTCGCGGTCTGCGCGGAAGCGGTGGTTGCGAGCTGCTTTTCAAAATCGCGAAAGGCAGATTCCAGCTTCCATTGCTCGCGGGCGCGCTCGCTCTTGGCGAGGAAGCCGGCACATTTCGAGGAAGGTTTTCCTGCTTCCGTCTCCGCCGGGCATTCACTCACCTCGCGGAATTGCATTTTCGTCTGCGCCCACAAACTCTCCCCCGGCAAAAAACTGTGCTCCAGGCTTTGCCGCGCCATGTGTTTCAGTTCTTCATACGTTAAGTCATAAGTCTCGGCCGCGCGCAAATATTCGTGCGTCATGTCGGAGCGGTTCACTCCTTCATCGTCGGTGCAAAGAGAAACGGGAACTCCATACTTCATATAAATCGGCAGAGGATGATCGTCCCCTGAAACTCCAAGAATCAAATCATTCGAGGTGAGATTAATTTCCACCAAAATATTGCGCTGGGCCATTTCTTTCAGCAATCCGATCGCGTCCTTTTCATCCATCACCGAAACGCCGTGGCCAATGCGCTCGGCGTGCCCGCGCTCAATCGAGGCGCGAATGTGGAACGCGAGATCCTCAGGCGGCACGAGGCCCATGGTAAGTTCGCCGGCATGGAGGCTGATGTGCGCCTTGGGATAAACGCCGTGCAGATAATCGATCATGGCCATGTGCTCGTTGAAGTCATGGAGAGGTATGTACCAATCCTCGGGCATGACCAGATTCAATCCCACAAATTGCGGATCGGTGGAGGCGAGTTCGAAACCCAGCAGAATCTGCGCAAAGACCGCTTCCTGTGGCAGTCCGCGCAGAACCTGATAGATAAAGCGCACAGTAACATTGCACCCTGGTTCGGCATCGGCGCTATCGCAATGCATTTCTTTTCGCGCCTTGGCTTGATCGGCGGTCAAAGTTTCGCTGGTTGCGCGCGCAATGTCTTGAATGCCCGCAGTGAGCAACTTCGCACGCAGCTTGGCAAAGTCCGGATCCCAACCAGTCTTCAGGCCGAGTTGCGCCGCGGCCATGCCATCGGCCGTATGCATGAATTCGATGTAAGGAACGTGCTCGGCTCCGGCGCGATTCACTACCGTTGCGATGGCTTCGGCGTAATGCGAGCCCGCGGCCAATTCGAACTTGTCAAAGGTGGCGAAGAAATGGTCGTGGCCGGATTCGTCCCCTCCGCGCCAGTTGCGCATGGACCAGGCGTCGATGATCTGGTTGTAAAGAACTTGATCGCTATAGGCGCAGCGAATAGCAGGCTTGTCGGTATATTTCTCGCACGAATCGCAGGGCGGCGCGAGCAGTTGCGAAGAGGTGCGCACGACGCACAGATTGTCGGAGGCGGCGAAGTCAATCAGATTTTCGGCATAGATCGAGCCGTCGAGATGATTATGCAGGTCTCCGCCTTTCGGCATTTCGTGCAGAAAGGCGAGCAGCAAGGGCGGTTCTTTGCGGATGGATTCGAAGTAGCGAGCCGTGCGCTGCTCGGCGCTTTGCGCCCGGCACAGAGATGCCAGGAGCAGAAGCAGGACAGCATGGTGAGCGATTTTCCGCCAAGCCAGATGCAAGATGCGCTCCTAAAAGCCTTCGAAGGATCGGAAAGGAATTGTAATTCGTGGCGAGGGTGAGCGCCAATTCCTGACTCGCGAACCCGTTGTTTGCTAACGGCGAATTGCCCGCTGGACGCCGCATCTCTCGATTTTTCACAATTGTGCAAAGATGTCGTGCGTGCGACCGAGCGGTTGTCTGGCCCGCTTCACTCGCATGATTCCACTCATGACAGCTTAGTTTTCATGAATCGAATTCAGCCTTGCACCAAATTCGGTCACAGGGCTGTGAACGGGCTGCACTCGATTGAAAATACATCCACTTACAAACATCGATTTTCCATTGACGGAAAATTTAAAAAGCGTAGAACTGAATCGTTCTTTGACAGCTTCTCGGTTTTTCCGGTTGGTGCAGAGTCCGGGGCTCAAGCGAAGTCAGTTTCCTGTTGCGCAAACGGGAAGCAAGGCAAGCGAGGGTCTATAGCAAAGCGCTGGTCGAGGAGAACAGGAAGAAACGTTGAAGGCAGGATAGAGTTCCGAGGCGTAGGGTAGGTTTATCCGGTTGGCGGTGAGCCCGGAGCCCGAGCGAAGATCGCGCGCGACAGCCCGCAAGGGACAGAGCGAGAGCAGGTCGAGCAAGGGTCTAACGCGAGCTACTGGCCGAGACGAATGGACCCCACACCACCTCGGAACTCTTAATTTTTTCCCGCTCATCCCGCTGTCATCCTGAGCGAAATTGACGTTCGCGAAGCGAAGGTCAACGCAGTCGAAGGATCCCTTGCACTTCTCCAGCATTTATAACCCAAAGGAACTCCGCACGGACCTTAATTTATGCCGAATCAATTCTCTGAATTTCCCGGACCCCCGACCGAATAAAGTTTAGGAATCCGCTCCTCCAGTGGCGGCAGCGGCGGAAACGCCGCATGCGGCTCCGTCTGGTACCAGTACGCTACAGAGAAATAATTGTCGGAGCGATGATTGGCGTGGCCGTGTTCAATGGTCGCGCGCAACGACTTGGTGAACGTGATCGGCGAATCCAGGTGAAAGCGATACAGCGACCAGCGGCCGCCGACTTTTTCCGGACCCACTACGGGCGCTCCGAATAACTCATACGAAAACGCATGGCCGCCAAAGTCCCACGCGCCCAGAAAATAATCCTCGGACCCGGTGCCGTTAATCGAGGGTAGAGTTTCTCCGTCAACGAAGAACATGTCGTCGCCTTCGCCCCACCAGCCATCCTGATTCTGCAATACCGACATGGTCACGCCCACGAAATGCCCGCGGCCCGTGGCCTCCAGCCACACGTAATTGCCTTCGCCGTTCAGATTTTTCTTGTCATTGACGAGGGCGTCGCCATTCGACTTCCATTGATTCGTCCAGCCATGAGCGGGCGCAGCCTGGCGATATTGTGCGTGGAAATAAAGTGTGTCAGCGGGCAGAGGCTTGTTGTAAGCGCGATAGTCGATGTTGAAATAAAAGCTGTTGGTTCTCTGCGAGCCTTCGTTGGTAACCGTGATGCGCGCGTGTTTTTGAAACGGCATGGGAAAGAAGCAGTTCAAAGCCTTGTCCGCCCCTACGGCAAGCGGCGCGGACTGGTAAAGAAAATAATCTCCCAATCCCAATCCGAAAAAATCGCCGACAGGAGTTTCGACGCTGGGCGAAGATTCGCCGTCCCAATACATGCGCAGCACCAGCGCCTTCAGATGATGAGGATCGTCGCTGGCAATCGTCGCCCAGAAATGCGTGATCAAACCGGGCCCGGATTCGTCGAGCAGAGTAAGAGTTTCTCCGGGTGCGATCGGCCGCGCGTCGGCATTGCCTCCGCTGCGGTCATAACTGGAAGAGCGGTGCTGGACGTAGTCTTTGGCCTGAGGAAGGTCGCTCAACCACCCACCGGGATTTTGAGCCGCGGCCAGCAGAGTGAGCCAACAAAGAACAAGCGGCAAGCGGAAATGCTTCATGGATGCGCTCCCGGATTTCGGGCTGGATAAATCTAGGCGGTAATCGGAACCAACGACGATCCTGCGGCGGTTCTCAGGAAGGAATCTGCGACATCGCGAGCGAACGCCAGGCAACTTTCTCTCCCGGGAATCGGCGAGACAACTCGTTGAGGGTATTCATCGTAGGTGCGCCCGTCAAGCAGCCGCCCATTTCTTTTCTTGCGCACGCCGCCCCATTGCTTGAAGAAGAAAGGAATTTTCGCTTCGCCGCACTGGTCGCGGATGGAGATGACCCAATCTTTTTGCATGGGGCGGGCGCCGGGACCGCTTTCGCCGCCAACGATGGCCCAGCTTATTCGCGATAGATCGAAGCGGCCGAGGTCTTCCAGCAGCGGCTCGATGGATAAGAAGCGCACGCGGGCGGGAGTTTTCTGCAAGTGGGCGATGCGGGGCAGGCCGTATTGGCGGTCTTCGACGCTGACGCCCCACCAGATGTGATCCTGTTCGGCGGCGAAGCGCAGGCGGCCGCTTAGCAATTCTTGCAGCCGCTCAGAGCGCTTGGTGAGCACCTGAAACGTGTGCCACTTCGCCGTGACCATGACCCGGCAGACCGCTTCGATGTAAGCGTCGGGGACGCCGGGCTGGAAAAGGTCGCTCATCGAATTAACGAACACGAGTTTCGGCGAGCGCCAGGTGAACGGCTCAGTTAGCTTATGGGGAACCAGCTTAAGGTCGAAGCCTTGCTCGTAAGAATGACCTTTGACTCCGCGAAAGCGTTCGGCAAAAGTTTCGGCGTAGCAGTGCTTGCAGCCGGGACTAATCTTGGTGCAGCCGCGCACCGGGTTCCAGGTCGCGTCGGTCCATTCGATTTGGGAGTTCAGGGACATGGTCTTTAGAATAAATCGAGTTGATCGTCGCTGCCCTTTAATGCTTTATCCCAAAGCTCGTAGGCGAGCGGATGGCGCGAAAATAGTCCCACCGCGTATAACGGAAAGTTTTTCTTGTAGAAGAAAATTTTACGCATCGAGTGGAACGGAGGCGGTATATACCCTATCGTCGTCCTTGCTGTCCGCGAACTCCTGAGCGAGGAGTGCGGAAAGTCCCTGCCTTCCAGTTTTGCGGCCATCCAGCGGTCTTGCCAGGATGGTGTTCCCAACAACTGATTGATCTTCAAAGGGTTTCTAACGTATTGCTGCTCGGCGCGAAGAGCGTCCATGTATAAAGCTAGCAGCACAACGAAATCAATGTAATTCCGAGCAAGAGTTTGCAGCGTGGCGAACTTAATGCCAATATCGTTGGGATCGACGAAACAGAGGCTAAGGACCATTGTGATCCCTTTGGTAAAATTCGGGGAACGGCCGCAGCAATCTCTTCGACACTTCCGTCGCAATCCTCTGAAATGAAGACAATGTCCGCGTCGGAGCGTGAAGCGCGACTGATCCGTAATGATCGAGCTTTTCAGTATCCCGTTCGCAGAATATGTACCTATCGAACGGAACTTTAAGAGTGAGCCCCTGTATAGGAGATCTTCCGCGATAATTCTGTCCGTGTCCCGAATACTGTACCACCGCGCCCTGCATACGAGCTCCATATGATTCGTTTGTGCCACTTTGTCCTTCATCGCCGCTTGAGAACAGGGAAGATCTTGTGCTTAGTTCAGCTGCTCTCACCAATCGATCTTCGTCGTCGGTCCACAGTCCTACGTCGTTATAAATCATCCCATCCCCTTCACGATTGTTCCATCTGGATTCTCGTGCGCGTTTCACATCCAAACTCGAACGCGGTGTCCGTGCCACCGCAAGGCTGCCCCAGGCACTCCAGCGGGCACTCCCGGTATCGAAATTGGAACACGAACCATTACCACAAGCGAGGGAATAGGAACGTGAAGGTCCCCTTTTCGGTACACATCGGCTACGATTACCCGATATCTACGGCCCTTTTCGATGGAGTTACAAAGTATCGGTTCCGAAGTACCGCTGGAGTAACTCGCTTTCTCGAAGGATTTCTCAGGGCGATTTAACACAACCTTAGTTTTTCTGGTTTCCTTGGCGCAGTTATGTTATGTCTTTCAGCGTCATGACAAATGAGCAGAGTCATGTGCTGAAGGAGTGGCAGGACAATTTCCAAAGATTCCTGAGCGGGCACTACGAGGCGCCACCAGATGTGAGCGGCTGAATCTCTGGTTTGGGATTCCGGTTGTAGATTGCTTTCGGCTCTCGTCGGGACGAGCATTTTTTCGGCGCTGGGTTGGGACTCCGCGCCGCCGTCGGCAAAGATTCTCGTTGGCTGTGTGAGCTTGTTAGTAGGGTCCTCGCCGCACTTCAAACTTTTCTGAAATATTCTGAGTCGCAGCAGAGAGGCATCGGACAGCAGGAGCAGTTTCGCCGCCTTTCATAAAGAAGTTGACCAGATGCACTACTTTCCGTTCTTCCTCCCACAGACGATGAGGGGCTTGAAATCGCCATGACTTCTCTTCCGGAATTCACACTGCCTGCGTTTCTCGCTTCATACTTGCCAAGGAGAGCCCAACTATTCCGCCCGCCATTTACAAGAAGGTAAAAGCGGCACAGGCTCAGCGGCGTTTGCCCAGACGAGCTAAGTTCGCAGCGGCCGTCGGTAGGTCGAGCCGTAAGTGAGGCCAGACGCACCAATTGTCCTGAGCGACAGCGTGGCAGATCGGTGACCAAGTGCTCTATCCCGCCTTACAGCGGGATATTTCCATGCTTCTTGGGCGGGTTCTTGTCGCGCTTGGCTTCCAGCATGGCCAAAGCCTGAATCAATTTCCTCCGCGTTTCTCTTGGCTGGATGATTGCGTCCACATAGCCGCGTTCGGCGGCGACGTAGGGGCTGGCGAAGCGGTCGCGGAATTCTTCTATTTTTTTCGCGCGCACCGCCTCCCGGCTTTCGACTCCCGGCGTTCCATTTTTTGCCGCTTCCAATTCGCGCTTATAAACAATGTCGACCGCGCCTGCCGGGCCCATCACTGCGATTTCCGCGGTCGGCCAGGCATAGTTCACGTCTGTGCGGATGTGTTTGGAGGCCATGACGCAATACGCTCCGCCGTAGGCTTTGCGGGTAATGACCGTCACCTTGGGAACGGTCGCCTCCGCAAACGCAAATAAAAGCTTGGCTCCGTGCTTGATGATGCCGCCGTATTCCTGGGCCAGGCCGGGGAGAAATCCGGGAACGTCTTCGAAGGTCACCAGCGGAATGTTGAAGCAATCGCAGAAACGAACGAAGCGCGCGCCCTTCACGCTGGAGTTGATGTCGAGCGTGCCCGCGAGCATGGCGGGATTGTTGGCCACAATGCCCACCGGCTTGCCGTTGAGCCGGGCGAAGCCGACCACAATGTTTTTGGCATAGTGTTCCTGCACTTCAAAAAAATATCCGTCGTCGATGACGGCGTGGATAACGTCTTTCATGTCGTAGGGCTGGTTGGATTGCTCGGGAACCAGCGTGTCGAGGGCTTTGTCGGCCCGGTCAATCGGATCCGTCGTTACTTTGCGGGGAGGGTCATCCAGATTGTTCGAGGGCAGAAAACTCAGCAACTCGCGCACCATCGACAGGCACTCTTTGTCGTCATGCGCTAAGAAGTGGGCTACGCCGGAAGTTTCGTTGTGCGTGGTCGCGCCGCCGAGCTTTTCTTTGCTGACTTCTTCGTGCGTGACGGTTTTAATCACGTCGGGCCCGGTGATGAACATGTAGGAAGTCTTATCGACCATCAGGACGAAGTCGGTGATGGCGGGAGAATAAACCGCGCCGCCGGCGCACGGCCCCATGATGGCGGAAATCTGCGGCACCACTCCGCTATACAAAGTGTTGCGCAGAAAAATGTCGGCATACCCGGCCAGCGACATCACGCCTTCCTGAATGCGCGCGCCGCCGGAATCGTTGAGGCCGATGACCGGCGCGCCCATTTTCGCGGCCAGATCCATGATCTTGACGATCTTGGCGGCGTTGGTTTCGGAAAGCGATCCGCCGAAGACGGTGAAGTCCTGCGCGAAGACGTAGACCAGGCGGCCTTCGATGCGGCCGTAACCGGTGATGAAGCCGTCGCCGTAATATTTTTGTTCGGCCATGCCGAAGTCGTTGGCGCGGTGGGTTACCAACTTGTCGGTTTCTTCGAAGGTGCCGTCGTCGAGCAGGAACTCGATGCGCTCCCGCGCCGACATTTTTCCTTCCTCGTGCTGACGCTCGCGGCGCTGCGCGCCTCCGCCTTCTTCGGCCATCCGAACGCGCTTTTGTAACTCGTCCAGTTTTTCTTTGCGATTCATGCCGGGAGGATTATAGCGGGTGGGTTGCGGTTTACGTGGTACGAAGAAAACCTTAACCACAGAACCGCACCGGGGCATTCACAGAGGAACACTGGGCCTTGGGACATTCGTAGAAAGAGCTACTCCATATCCGAGCCGAGGATCTCATAGTGGTATTTCTTTCCGTCCCAGAACAACACTGACGACGTGCTTTCGCCCTCGCCCTGTTCCTCCATGTAGATGCCGAGGATCGTTCTTTTCTTGTATTCGTATTTCTTAACGGTCAGGGTCTTAAACGGAAGATTGATGAGCAGGAATTTTGCCTTGGGAGTTTGGGCGCGCCAGGCATCTTTACCGGTCCCATGAACGATCAGCAGAGAGACGCCGCGGCGCTGCGGTTCATCGGAGGCGAACGTCGAGGTAACCTTCACCTGGCCAAAGCCCATGAAACTGTTGTAGGGGTCGGCGACAACAAAGCTGTATTCGTCGCGGTCGGCCATGGGATTTTTGCAGCGTGCGGCGATGACCAGGTCATCCACGCCGTCGTCATCGAGATCGGCTACGAACTGCGGCGGCCCGGCGAGCAGGGAACAGTTATCGCCGAATTGCTTGTGCACGTAGTCGTTGGTCACAAGCGGCGACGGAGACTTGGCATGAGCCGGCGGCGGAGGCGGAGGATTTTTTTTGGATTGCGATGCAACCGCGGATGAGCTGGCTACAATGAGCGCGCTAGCGGCAAGAGGGAGAAAGATGGATTTTAAGCACGACATATCCGTACTTTAATCCGGTTTTTGCCGCGAGGATAGAGACTCATATGGTCACCAAAGTAATAGGCTCAATCTCAGTTAACGATTGGATGTGAAGACAGCTCGCTTTTTATACGAGGCAAAACAAAACGCGGGCGGCCACGCAGGCCGCTGCCGTCACGATGCGATCCGTCTTTGAGCATCTTCATCGAGCGGCTTGGAAGCACGAACCTGGTCCGGCACTTCGTCGCTAATGACATTGAAGTTCACCAGCTTCGCCACGCCAAACGACGTAGTAATCGCGCAGTCGGTGGCGTCTCGTCCTGTGGCCAATAGCACGCGCCCGATGCGGCGGACGTTATGGCGGGCATCGAATGTCCACCAGCGATTTCCCAGATATGCTTCGAACCAGGCGCTGAAGTCCATGGGATTCGGATCCTTGGGTACGCCAATATCGCCCAGGTATCCGGTGGCGTAACGGGCGGGAATATTAAGCGCGCGGCAGAATGTGATCGCAAGGTGCTGAAAGTCACGGCACACGCCGACGCGCTCGGTATAAACTCCCAGCGCCGTGCGGATGGGGCTCGAAAACGGGTATCCGAATGTCACCTTGCTATGCACCCAGTCGCATACCGCCTGCACCCGCTGCCAACCTCGGGGAGCAGCGGCAAACAATTCCGATGCGGTGTTGGAAAGCAGATCCACTTCGCAATACCGGCTGCTCATGAGATAGGGCAGAACGTTGGCGGGCAATTCATTGACAGGGACTTCGGCTGCATCCGTATCGGCATCGTCCGGTTTCCCCGAATCTTCGATGAGCGTGGAATTGTGCAGGCGAATGCGGCCCGCCGGAGCTAAGAAACGGCAGGCATGGTTGCCAAAGCTATCCTCGTAGCTCTCAACTTTCGCCGCGGGATCGATATGCAGTTCATCGGCTTCGCGCAGATCCTTTTTTCGCGAGGGGTGAACGTTGAGAAGAGTCACGATCGGCACTTCCGCAACGGTTTCGAATTGAATGTCATACCCCAGGCGAATCAGCATATCGTTCCTATTTCCTCATCCGGCGGCTGCCAGCGCGGATGAGATGCAGAAATCATCCCTCGAATCCGGCGCGATCGTGTACATTTTTTCTTGCTGGCATGAATCGCAAATTCGGCATGAGCAGTTGGCGTGCGATGCGATAGCTTCAAACTGAGGGCAAAAGTGACATATTGTCTGGGAATTATGACGCGGGAAGGCCTGGTGCTGGCCTCGGATTCGAGGACCAACGCCGGGTTCGACCAGGTGAACACCTGCCGCAAAATGTACCGTTTCGTGCAGCCCGGCGAGCGGGTATTCGTAATTTTGACCAGCGGAAGCCTTTCCTTAAGCCAGTCGGTCATTACTTTGCTCAGCGAAGATTTCGATTCCGGACGAGGCCTGGCGCAAGCGAACTCGCTCTACGACGCCGCCCGCATCGTGGGAGACTGCGTGCGCCACGTCTCCGATATCGATCGGGTTTCGCTGGAACGCGATTCCTTCAGCTTCAACGTCCACCTCTTGCTGGGCGGCCAGGTGCGCGGACAGGAGCCGAACCTGTATCTGATTTATCCCCAGGGCAATCCTCTGGCGGCTACGGAAGATTCTTTGTACCTGCAACTGGGCGAGTGCAAATATGGAAGGCCGATTCTCGACCGCGGCATACAGGCCACCACCTCGCTCGAAGTGGCGGCGAAATATGCTTTGCTCTCCATGGATGCGGCCATGCGCTCCAATGTCACGGTCGGGCCGCCGTTCGATTTGCTCTTGTACAAGAAAGACAGCTTGCAGATCACCCGCTACCGGCGCCTTTCGGCCGGAGACAAAGATCTGAATCTGATTCACTCCAGTTGGGAGCAATCCCTGCGGCGTGCCGTGGAGCAGTTGCCGGATATTGAATTTCAACTATCGGGTAACGGCAAATCCACCGAGAGCATCAGAGAGATTTCGCGATCGACGGCCTAGGTCGCACTCGCTTCGGTTTTATCGGCGGAGGTGCTCCCATCCCTGCGGCTTGAATTCAACTCTACTGCCGGAAGCATTCCGGAGAAAAAATCTCCGGCCCCGTGTGATCTCTCCGATCTCTGTAAGCGGCACGCCTTCAATCTGCGAAGGCACGCGCATAGCGCTCGGTACCGTAAAGAGCAATTCGTAATCTTCCCCGCCGTGCAAAGCCAGCTCTAAATGAACTTGACGCCGGGCCTTGCCAACCCTGGCGCGCGGAATCGCTTCCGCTTCCAATTCCGCCCCTACTCCGCTTTCTTCGCAGATGTGAGCGAGGTCGGTCGAAAGGCCGTCGCTGGTATCAATCATGGCCGAGGCAATGCCTTTCTCGCGGAGAAAACGGCCTAGCTCGATTCGTGGCTCGGGGAAAAAGTGGCGGGAATAGTACCGCGGATTCAGTTTGCGTTTCGGATGGTTCATCATTTCTTGAACCGCTGCGGCCGAGCCTCCCAGTTCCCCGCTGACGTAAATCCGGTCGCCGGGATTGGCGCCCGAGCGCAACAGAGCTTTGCCTCGCGGCACGCTGCCCACCACTACGATATCGGCGAGAATTCCGTCCGGCGATTCCGCGGTATCGCCGCCGGATAAAGTTACGCCGTATTTTTTCCCCAGAGCGAGCAGCCCGGTAAGAAAGCGCCGAATCCAGGCTTGCGGCAGTTCGGCGGGAACGGCGAGCGAAAGAAATGCGGCCACCGGATCTCCGCCCATGGCTGCAATGTCGCTGAGACCACGCGCAAGGCAGCGATGTCCGACCGATTCCGGCGCATGCCATTCGCGGCGAAAGTGGACGCCTTCGAGCGAGAAGTCGGTGGTCACCAGCGTGTCGAGCTTCTGGGATGAAGGTCCCGGGAGACGGAGAACAGCGCAGTCGTCTCCTATTCCGATGCCAGCGGCACGCGACCTCGGCCGCATCCGGCTTCGGGCGGCCGACGCGATGCGGCGAATCTCCGCGATCAGCAATTTCTCAGGCAATGGCACGGCTCAACCAATATAAAGGAGCCGCAAAAACCACGGATTCGGGCCAGGGGCCATAAACCTACTAGGGAGTTTGCTTTGTAAATTTAGGGCGGAACAAGGCAATGTTTACGCCCTTTAAGGCATTGCCCGTATATGCCAAATTTCATAGTGTACCTCCAGACGCTGGTAACCTTTGCCCAGTGACCGCCCTTCTGGCCTCGCCTTCGGTAATGCCACAGGGCTCCCTGGGTACGTTGACAGGGAGAATCTAGTTTGTTAACGTGGGGCAGTCTTTTACAAAGCCTTAATAAAGCTAAGCCCCGCATCCGGTTGAGATTGCAGGGAATTGGCACACATTTTCAAGTGGGCGCGAAAGGTTTCTTTTCCCCATACGGGGACGTAGCCGAATCAGGACAACCGAACCGGGTTTCTGCAACCTCAGAACCTCCCTGGATTTCCGGCCCTGATTTTTCAGCCAGTCTGGGAATCGGGCTTTAAGTGTTGAAGAGGAGCGATTTGCAAAAGCGCTTTTACATTCTTTTTGTTGCGCGCGGAGACGACGGCCAACTGCGCAAAATTTCCATACCTGTTCATTATCTTTATGTCTTCGTAGTCGGCGCCGCCATCGGATTTCTGAGCCTCACGGGCATCGCCAGTTCCTACGCCCGCATGTTGACCAAGGTTTCCCGTTTCAATGAATTACGGACGGAAAAAGATCAGCTAAAAAATAACTACTCGCGCCTGGAAGAGGTAGCCAAGGAGCGCGATGTGCAAGTGGCCTCGCTGGGTTCGATTGCCGGCGAAGTCTCGGCGCTCTACGGGCTTAAGTTCCAGCCAACCCTGGTTACGGCTTCCAGCGAGCATATTGAAGATTCCGAAGTGACTTCCTCGATCGATCAGTTGGAGGCTCTTAAAACCTCGGCGCTGACCGGAGCCACCATGGTGGGGCTCACCATGGGGCTGACCCGCAATGCCACGACGGCGGATTGGGTGCGCGCCAATTCCATTCCTAATCTGTGGCCGGTCGAAGGCCAGATTACCGCCAGCTTCGGTGAGCGCATCGATCCCTTCAACGGCGAAGGCGCCTTCCACAGCGGGGTCGATATCTCCAGCGCCTATGGCCAGCCGATTGTTGCCCCCGCCGATGGTGTCGTTACTTTTACCGACTTTCTCGGTGGCTACGGCAAGCTCATCATGATCGACCATGGGCATGGCATCAGCACGCGCTACGCCCATCTGTCCGGTTTTGCCGTCACTCCCGGTGAGCACGTGCATCGCGGCGATGTGATCGGTTACGTGGGTCTCAGCGGACGTTCCACGGGACCGCATCTCCATTACGAAGTGCGCATCAATGACACACCGGTAAATCCCTACAAATATCTCCGCATGACGGTGGCGCACAGCGGCGGCTTCGTCTCCGGCGGCTAAGACCGAAGCGCCGCGAAGCAGTCGTAACTCTGTCATCCCAACCGAAACGCAGCCAAGCAAGCGGAGTGGAGGGACCCGCTTTTTGGGCCCACCGCACCGCCCGGTTTACAAATTACCCAATTACAAAATTACCCAATTACTCAATCGTTACGCGGATAGGCGCACGACGAAAACTCTACGACGGCCAGGGGTTCGGCGCGGCCTGCGATCGAGGCAGGCTCACGCGAATCACATTCAGCAATTCGTCGTTATCCACCGGCTTTTGAAAAAATGCCGCGGCTCCCGCCTTCAGCGCTCGATCCTCGTTATTCTGCGGATCCCGCGCCGTGAGCACGATGACCGGAATCGCCGACAAGGGATTGCTGGTTTGCAGCCGCTCCAACACTACGAATCCATCGCCTACGGGCAAGCCCAGGTCCAGGATGATCAGGTCAGGGCGTTCTTTTTGCGCGGTAGCGATGGCAGAATAACCGTCGCTTGCCGTGGTTATCTCGTAATCGTGGGCTTTCAGGCGCAGGCGTAAAGCCTTCACCAGATCGGGATCGTCGTCAACCACCAGAATTTTATGTCTCTGCATAGCTTGTCTCCTTGCGTGTGGTTACTTTGAATTTGCCTTCGTTGCTTTCGCTAGATGCGCGGGACGCGTGCGCATATCGTCCAGAATCATTGCTGAAACTCTTCCCGCCAAAGTCTGCACTTTACTTTGGAGAGAAGCGTTGGCGTCTGCGTTTCCGAGTTCGACCGGCATCAGGGAAATCGACAGCAGCGCCTTGGCCCTCAGATCTTCCATGCGCTCCAGTTGCTCGCGGATGCGTGTGGTCATGATTCCGCCCTGTTGCAAGTCGGTGGACGCGACCACATAAAAAGCTTCTCCCGGCCCATGCGCCGCCATCGGCGGCAGAACCAGGTCTTTGTCCAGATAGACGCAGCGCTGCACAATATCGAGCGCCTGCTGGCAGATTTCCCTCCAGTTGCCGCGCGGAGGAATTTGCAGAGGAATCAGTTCCACCCGGGCCAGGACGAAGCTGGGACGCATCGTGCCCTGATAAACCACCACCGGAGTAAGCAGTTCGGCAAGAGAGTAGATCGGCAAGGTAAAGGTAAACGTGCTGCCCTGTCCGGGTTCGCTCGATACCCAGATTTTCCCTCCTTGCAGATGCACCAGCTCCTTGCTGATGTATAGGCCCAGGCCCAGCCCCGAGCGATTGTTGTCGATGGAGTCCGGATCTTGAAACATCCGTTCGAAGATCAAAGCCTTGGCCTCCGCGCTGATGCCCCGCCCGGTATCGCTCACCGAGACGTAAATCATTCCCGGATCAGTCTCGACCATGCACGCCTTGACCACGACCGCGCCGTCGGCAGGCGTGAATTTGAGCGCATTGTCCATGAGGTTGATGAGGATTTCGAGAACCCGATCCGGGTCGGCATGAATCAGGGGAGTCCTGTGATCCAAAGCGGTCTCGATGCCGATCTTTTTTTCCTGCGCCGTCGGACTCATCATGGCCACGGCCTGGTGAATCAGTTCCTCGAGCGCCACGCAGCGCCGCTCCACCCGCATCTTGCCGCTTTCCGCGCGGGTGGCCTCGAGCAGGTCGCGGATCATGGCGTGCAGCTGGTTGACGCTTTTCAGCACCGTCTTCAAGTGATCGCCCTGCTCGGGCGCCACCGGTCCCGCCAGCCCATCGAGCAGCAGGCTCACGTACTGATGAATGCAGGTCAGCGGCGTGCGCAGCTCATGCGACACGTGCGAGAGAAAACGGTTCTTGAATTCCAGTTGCTGTTTTCGGCTGATTTCCAGTGAGCGCACCAGGGCCTGCCGTTCTACCGCGTACCGCATGGCCCGCTCCAGGTGCTTGCTGGTGAAATCGCCCTTCACCAGGTAATCCTGCACCCCCTGGTGCAGAGCCTTGGAGGCCAACGTCTCGTCGTCCTGCCCGGAGAGAATGACAATTGGTGTGTGCGGCGCCTTCTCCAAAACCTTGCGGAAGGTTTCGGCTCCGTGGCAATCCGGCAGATTGAGATCGAGCAACACCACCGACGGCAACTGCCTGGTCAGGCTGGCCAGACCATCGGAAAGCCGGCTCACGCAGCTGACCTCCACCGGAGTTTTGGTTTCCACCAGGCGCAGCCGCACCAGATCGGCGTCGCCGGGATTGTCTTCGATCAGCAGCACTTGTGTAGTTGGTTGCTCCATCACTCTCCTTCTTGCGGCAGGCTGGCTAAGCCAAACCAGAATTCCTCAATCGATTGCAGGGTTGCGAAATAAGATTTGAGATTGACCGGTTTGCTGACATAGCAGTTCGCCCCCAGTTGATAACTTTTTGCAATGTCGTCGTTGGCCTGCGAACTGCTGAAGATGATCACCGGAATCTTCCGCAGATCGGCATCGGATTTGACTTCCTTCAGCACTGCTCTCCCATCTTTCTTCGGCAAATTCAGATCCAGGATTACGAGATTGGGTCGAACCTGGTTGGCATAGGAACCGCGGCGGAAAAGGAATGCCACGGCCTGCTCGCCGTCAGCCACGCTGCTGATCTTGCTTTGGCGCTTGGTCTGCGCCAGAGCCTCCTGAACCAATGCGATGTCGGCCGGATTGTCATCTACCAACAAAACTTCCGGTGCGCTGCCCATCATGCTGAAGCCCCCCTGGCTTTGGCCGCCGCGGCCGGCAAGGTGAATCTGAAGGTCGATCCTCCGCCGGGAGTGGCTTCGACCCAGATTTTTCCTCCATATTGCTCCACGATCTTTTTGCTGATGGCCAGTCCAATGCCGTTGCCCGGATACTCGGCCCGGGTGTGCAGCCGGTGAAAAACGGAAAAAATCGATTCCACATGCTCGGGAGCGATGCCGATACCGTTGTCGCTCACACAGAATTGCCAGAAATCATTGGCTGGCTCCGCCTTCACCGAAATCTCAGGAGATTTTCCTTTGCGGAACTTGATGGCATTTCCGATCAGGTTTTGCAGCAACTGTCCTAACTGCATCCGGTCGGCGGCAACCGTGGGCAGATTTTCAAAGCTGATGACCGCGCCGCTCTCCTGAATCGCCGCCGCCAAATTCTGTAAGACATCTTTCATCATGTCGTTACTGTCCACGCTGGCGGGAGCCGGTTTGTTCCGCCCCGCCCGGGAAAAAGCCAGCAGATCCTGAATCAGAGTCTGCATGCGCTGCGATCCCTCAACCGCATACCCGATATATTTGTCCGCGGTCTCGTCCAGCTTTCCCTGATAGCGTTCCCCCAAAAGCTGGGTGTAGGAAGCGACCATGCGCAGCGGCTCCTGCAGATCATGCGAAGCCACATAAGCAAACTGCTCCAGTTCCTTGTTCGAGCGCGCCAGCTCTTCCACTTTCTGCGCCAGCGTCGCCTCCACCTGTCTGCGCTGGTCGCGCAGTTTCTTCTCCCGTAGCGCCCGGTGAACCGCCACCGGCAATCGCGCCAGAGCGCCCTTCAACACGAAGTCGGTTGCGCCCTTCTTCAGGCATTCCACCGCCGTCACCTCGCCCAGCGCCCCGGTCACCAGAATCATCGGCACATCCACATCCTCACGTACGAGAATGGCCAGCGCTTCCATGCCCCGCCACTGCGGCAGGTTGTAATCGGCTAAAACAACGTCGGGGTGGTGCCTCTGCACTTCGCGAATGAATTCATCCCGCGTCTGCACCACCGTAAGCGTGAAATCGAATCCGGCGCGCCGCAATTCCCGCTGCACCAATTCCACATCCAGCGGATTGTCCTCCACGTGGAGCACCCGCAGCTTGGGCGCGGGAGTCTCAATTTTCTCCGCCTCTGGGCTCAATGCGCCGCTCCGGTCGTCTTTGTCATCGGATGGACGCCGTTCACCGGGGGTTGATTCACCACCAGCCAGTACATGCCCAGCGATTTCACCGTAGTGCGGAATTGGTCGAAGTCCACCGGCTTCTGGATAAAGCTGTTCACCCCCGAGTTGTAACTTTCGACCAGATCGCGTTCTTCCCTGGACGAGGTCATGATCACCACCGGAATCGCCCTGGTCCGGGAATCGCTCTTCAATTCCCTGAGCACTTGCAGCCCGTCGACCTTGGGCAGCTTCAAGTCGAGCAACACCAGCTTGGGCGGGCGCTCGAACGATCTCTCGGAAAAAATGCCTCGGCAAAATAAAAAGTCCAGCGCTTCTTCTCCGTCCCGCACCACAAAGATGCTGTTGGCCAGCTTCTCCTGGCGCAGAGCATGCATGGCCAGTTCCAGGTCGTCCGGGCTGTCTTCTACCAGCAAGATGTCGACGAACGCGCTCACAATGGACCTCCCGCAGCCGCAGCTGCGCTCTCCCCTGACTGTTTGCGGGCTCCCAAAGTGAAATAAAACGTGGCCCCGCGATCTAGTTCCGCTTCCGCCCAGATCTCGCCTCCATGTTTTTGCACGATGCGCTGTACCGTCGCCAGACCCACCCCCGTGCCTTCAAAATCTTCCGCCCGATGCAGCCGCTGGAACACCCCAAATAACTTATCGGCGTATTTCATGTTGAACCCCACTCCGTTATCGCGCACAAAGAACACCGGACTTCCGTTTTCTTGAATCTTTCTAATGTCGGTCATTTGGCCAATCTCAATCACCGCCGGCGAGCGCGGCCGCGAATATTTCAGCGCATTTCCGATAAGATTCTGGAATACCTGCTGGATCAACACCGGATCGCATTCCACAAACGGCAGTTCGGCAATTTTCCATTCAATCTGCCGGCCTGCGATCTCCGGCTCGAGAATTGTTAAAACATCTTTAACAACTGACCCCAATTCCGTGGCCTTTACCGCCAGCGCCTGCCTTCGCACTCGCGTCAGGTTCAGCAGCTCATCCACCAGCTGTCCCATGCGCTGCGCGCCGGATTCAATGCGCTCCAGGTACTTCCGCCCTTCTTCCGGCAGGGATGGCCCAAAGTCCTCCGCCAGAATTCTGCTGAACCCGCTGATATGCCGCAACGGCGCCCGCAGATCGTGTGAAACTGAATAAGTAAAAGCTTCCAGCTCATGATTGGCGGCTTGCAGTTCGGCGGTGCGGACAATGACTCGTTCCTCGAGTTCCTCGTTTAGCTTGCGGATTTCAGCTTCATCGATTTTTCTCTGTGTGATGTCGCGGAATGCGGCCACCCCGCCGCGCAACTTTCCTTCGGCATCTTTCAAGGGGTTGGCGCTGACTTCGATCCAAATGCCGTCGCCCAGTGCCGGATTTTGGATATACATCTCCTCGGTGCACGCCTCGCCACGAATGGCGCGGCACATGGGACTTCGCTCAACCGGAAAAGGTGTAACGGTATCGAGCAGGTAAGTACCGTAGTGTGCGCTCCACTCATCCGGCGCCGCATTCGACGGTCCCAGGCCGAGGATCCGTTCCGCCGCCGGATTCCAGATGGTGAACTTGCCCTTTTCATTGGCGGCCACCAACCCCTCCGACATGCCGTCCAGCACCGAGCGGAGCATAATCTGCTGCGCTTCGAGCGCCCCCTGCGAGCGCTGCAACTCCTCGGTTTGCCGTGACAGTTCTTCCGCCTGGCAAGCTAGCGCGGCGTCGGCCCGTTTGCGCTCGGTGATGTCGCGAAAGGCGACCACGCCGCCGCGCAGCTTGCCTCGGTCGTCCTTCATGGGCCGACCCGTAAACTCGATGAAGTGCTTGCCCCCGCTCACCGAATGCTCGATCAGCAATTCCGAGTGGAGCGATTCCCCATGCAAGGCTCGGACCAGCGGAAGGCGATCCTGGGGACAGGGCGTGATTCCGTCGGGCAGATAGCAAGCGTAGTGCGAGGCCCAACGCTCGAGAGGGATGTCGGCGGAACTGCGGCCCAGCAACTGGCTCGCCGAATCGTTCCAGAGGAGAAATTTTCCCTCTACATCGGCCGCCACCAGGCCTTCGCCCATGCTGTCCAACACCAGTTTCAGCATCTGGGTTTTCTTTTCGAGCGCTTCCCGGGAACTCGCCAATTCCTCGGCCTGCCGGAAAAGAATCCTGGCTTGGGCCGCGAGCTGTTCCTCCGCTTCCTTGCGTTCGCTGATGTCGGTGTTCGTCCCGAACCAGCGCAGCACCTGCCCTTCCGCGTCTTTGACGGGCATGACGCGGGTGAGGAACATGCGGAACTTTCCGTCCGCACCCCGCAGGGGAAATTCCATGTCGAAAGGCTCTCCGCTGGCGACCGAGCCCTTCCATCGTTCCATGACTTTCGGCAGCATTTCCGGATCGTGCACGCGCTGCCACGCCCACCCTTCCATTTCCTCGAAGGTGGTGCCCGTGTATTCGTACCAGCGCTGGTTGTACCAAAAGATGGAGCCGTCGGCTTCGGCCATCCAGGCCAGTTGCGGAATGCCGTTGGCCATGGCAAGAAGTCGCTGCTCGCTCTCGCGCAATGCGGCTTCCGCCTGGCGCCGGTCAGTTACATCAAAGACGATGCCGCCCACGCGGATGTCTTCACCGTCGGCATCCTGGTAAGCCCGGCCCTTGGCGGCGATCCAGTGTTCCGTTCCGTCAGGCCAGATGCAGCGATATTCCACGTCGTATTCAACGTGCTCCGCCAGTGTGCGCTTCATGGCTGCGTCGACCATGGCCCGATCGTCGGGATGAAGCGTGCCGAGAAATATTTCAAAATTAAATTTGGTGTCCGCAGGCAATCCGAACAGCGCAAAGGCCAGCGGAGACCCCGCCAATGCTCCGGTCTTGAGGTACCAAGTCCAGGTGCCCAGCCGCGCCCCGTCCAGAGCAAGACGCAACCGCTCTTCGCTGTCACAGAGATCGTCCTGCGCATGCTTGCGCTCGGTGATGTCCTCGGCGAAGATCACAATGCCGGCAATGGCGCCAGTCCGGTCGCGCCATGGCCGTACTTCCCACCGGATCCACTGCTCGACCCCGTCGATCCGGACAAAAGGATCGGCGTCGGCCCGCTGTACCTCGCCTGCCATCCCACGCCGATGAATCTCCTTCCAGCGCTCCGGCACTTCGGGAAATAGTTCGTAATGCGACACGCCGCGCAAATCGCGGTCGCCCATGCCATAGTCGGTCCGCCAGCGGCGGCTCAGGTGGAGATAACGCATCTCCCGGTCAAACATGGCGAGCGCTGCCGGAGCATGCTCGATGAAGAGCCGAAAACGTTCTTCGCTTTCCCGCAGCTCCTCTTCCCGCAGCTTGCGCTCGCTGATATCGCGGGCAATTTTGGAAGCACCGACAATCGCGCCGCTGCTGTCGCGAATCGGTGAAATCCTGACCGAAACGTCTATCCTTACTCCATCCTTGCGCACCCGAACCGTTTCGAAATGTTCCACGCTCTCCCCACTCCGGATGCGCCTCAGAATGTCGGCCTCCTCACCCACTCGCTCCCGCGGCATGAGCGTCAGCCCAGGCTTGCCTATCATCTCCGCTGCCGTGTAGCCGAACACCTTTTCCGCGCCGTGATTCCACGCGGTGATTGTCCCGGTCAAGTCTTTGCTGATGATGGCGTCGTCGGAGGAATCGACAATGGCGGCCAGGCGTGCGCGCGTTTCCTCCGCCCGCTTCCGTTCCGTGATGTCGGTGCGAATCGCGGTGTACCGCCTCGGTTTGCCCCCCGCGTCGAGGAATGGAACGATAGTCGTATCCACCCAGTAAATTGAGCCGCCCTTGGCGCGATTACAGATCTCGCCCCGCCACACCTGGCCCTGCGCGATGGTGCGGTACATCTGCTGGAAAAATTCTTTGGAATGATGGCCGGAGTTGAGAATCCGGTGGTTTTGGCCCAACAGTTCCTCGCGCGAGTATTCGCTGATGGCGCAGAACTTGTCGTTCACGTAGGTAATTGTGCCCCGCACATCCGTCGTGGCCACAATGGCGTGCTGATCGAGAGCGAATTTTTGATCGGCCAGCTCTTTCAGAATCTCCGTTCTCGCTCTTTCTGTCTTGTCTCGCTCGGCAACTTCATACTCAAGAGCCTCCGTCCGCCGCGCCACCCGATCTTCCAATTCGGCATTCAGAGCCCTGACTTGCTCACGAGCAAGGCCGCCGACTTCGATCTCGCGCAGCACCCGCGGCACCAGCGGAAACAGCATCGCTGCAGTGATCACGGACACGGCCGCGGTGAAGGCTTTGATGATTCCCGCCAGCAGATAATCGCCGTGCCACACATTCCAGATTTCCATGAGGTGCGTCGTCCCGCAGGCCAGGATGAACGCCCCGAACATCCAGAAAATCCGGCTGTAGGGAATGTCGCGATTCTTGCGAATGAAATAAACAAGGATGATGGGAATGCAGTAATACGAAACTGCGATCAGTCCGTCGGACACCACATGCAGCCAGAGAATAAGAGGATTCCAGAGATAGCAGGTGCCATGCGGCATGAAATCCGGCAGAGTCCCCATCACGCGCTCCACCGCGTAAGCTCGGCCATTTACCAACTCCGGAATCAAACCCACGCTCAGCGCCAACCCGCTTCACCCCATCAATGCTTATCGGCATTTCCGGAGAAAATCTGCACTTCGGAGAAATCCCCGACACTTCCATCACAATCACAAGGTCATGACCGCCGGTACAGTCGCAAAAACGCTCTACAGTGTTCCCTGCATTACGGCCGTAACCCCTTGGTTCGTTGGCGTACAACTACCTCGGCCCCGGCAGCGATAACATCACTGAGGCGCTTTTCTGCTCGGCCAAGCCTCGGCGAGCGTTTTCTGTATGGAGAATCAGGTTAAGCGGAAATTCGGACGCTACGAGATCCTCGGGGAACTGGGCCGCGGCGCCATGGGCGTCGTCTATAAGGCGCGCGATCCTCAGATCAACCGCCTGGTCGCGGTCAAGACCGTCTTGCTTCGCGGCCATGAACCAGAAGAAGAACAGGAATTCCGCAAAAGATTTCTCGGCGAAGCGCAGGCCGCCGGACGCCTGCAGCATCCTGGCATCGTCGCCATCTACGATGTCGGCGAAGATCTGGAAGATCACGATCCCTATCTCGTCCTGGAGTTCGTCGACGGCGAATCGCTGAACCGAATTCTCTCTCGCGAGAAAAAATTTCCGCTGGAGCGGGCCCTGAAGCTCGCCGCAGAAATTGCCGACGCGCTCGACTACGCTCATGCTCAGGGAGTCGTACACCGCGATATCAAGCCCGCCAACATTCTCGTCACCGCCGAAGGCCGCGCAAAAATCGCCGACCTCGGCATCGCCCAGTTGAACCTTGCCCACTTCACTCTTCCCGGCCGCGTCCTCGGTACGCCCGCCTATATGGCTCCCGAGCAGCTCAGCGGCGAAGGATGCGACGGACGCTCCGATATTTTTTCTCTGGGGGTGATTCTCTACGCCTTGGTGACCGGCCACTCGCCATTTCAAGGCAACAGCGCCACCACCGTCTGCTTTAAGGTCGTCAATCGCGATCCCATGCCGGTCAGCGCTCTGGATATGAATTTGCCCCCAGCCCTGGACGCGATAATTTCGCGGGCCATGGCCAAAGAACCCGCCAAACGCTACCAGCGAGGTGCAGATCTCGCCGATGACCTGCGCCGCCTGAAAGTTCCGCCGGTCATCCCCAGCGGCTGGGTACAGCTCCGGTCTGGATCCGCCACGCTTAACACGAATTCTGTGCGGCGCAGTTCAGATGCCGCGGCCAGTTTGTTGTATGCGCAGCAACTGTTTCAGACGGCAATGCGAAAAGTCCCGCTTAAGTATGCCGTCGCGGGCGCCACTCTTTTCGCTTTGATTGCGCTGGCATTCCCCTTCGAGCGGGCAATTTCTCATCGCGGCTCGGCAGCTCATCGAGCGTCGACCGCATCGGCGAATGATTCTGCCGCAGCCATAGACACGGCAAAGCCGCGCCCATCCATAGTCGCCGAGATGGACGTCCCCGCTTCCGTTCCGGCCCCGGCGCAATCTACTCCGGCACCGCCGCCACCTGTGCCCCGGAAAAAAGCTCGGCCCAAAGCCGCACCCAAACTTGCCAGCGTGAAAACCGTATCCGCCAGCAACCGCGGCTCGCCTCTGGCGAATGTCGCTGCCACCGCGAAGCCGGTGGCCATTCGCACTTCCACTCTCGAACTGGCGGTGGAACATCAATTTCAAGCTGCGACGCTCTCAGTCTGGATGGATAATCAGCTGATCCTCACACGCTCATTGCACGGAGAGAGTCAGAAGAAGCTGGGCATCTTCAAAGGATTTCACGGAGTCGATCTTGAAAGCCTCAAGCTGCCGGCAGGAAATCACGACCTTCACGTTCGCGCCCAATCGTCCGATCAGTCGGTAGATTTATTCAAAACCATCTCCGCCGATTTCATCCCCGGTGACGACAAGACCTTGCAGATCACATTCGACAAACACAACTCAGAAATGCGCCTCGCCTGGCAAACCGCGCCGCCCAGCCACTAAACACTGCACACCAGCCACTAAACCTGGCCACTGCCTTACTGCCTCAATCCCATCCAGCTTTCCGAAACCACCAGCGAATTTCCCGGATTGTGCGGATCATATTTCACCGAGGTGGGCAGCCCGAGCCGGCAGGAATGTAGGTTGATCCAGTGCCTCAGGTGCGTGACGTCCTGCGAACATTCGTAGGAAACCCCGGCTACGTCGTATTTGTAAAGCAGCAGCGTGGCCGCCCGGTGCCCCGTCGCCGGGTCCAGTTCCTGCACGTCAATCACGGTGCCATCGGTGATGCGGCCCACGCCATCCAGCCACACCCGGCGCTCGCGCTCCAGATCTTCGGCGGTCTTCGGCTTACGCCGCAACAGCGCGTAAGCTCCAAAGGCGAGCACGCTTGCGGCAGCCACCACAGTGTAGGCGTGAAAAGAAACCATACGGCGAAGGGAAGAAAAGCGTTTCGGTTCGAGCCGCTCTTCGTGTAACAGAATAAGCTCAAACCATATTTCGCGGAAGTGATCGCGAAGTTACTTATGTGCCACGCGCCCGCAATGTTTATCTCGGCGTTCTTTGCGGCCTCGGCGATGAAAAGCCTTTGTTCCCGAGTTCGCTATCTCTGCTCGCAAACATATTTGTCGACCATTCCGCCAAAGCCGCCTTCCGCGCCTTTGCCGAAAATGTCGTCGCGCCGCGTCTTCTTGCTGACCACAAACTTCCCACTGCGGTCGCGCGAATAGAACCATTCCGAGGTGGGCGTAGCGACGCCACTCGCACAACTGAAGCGAACCCGGGCGCGCAATTCCACAAACGGACCGCCCTGCGGCAGCTTCTCCGGATCTTTATAGTCCACTCGCACCCACGCCACGCGCTGGTTATTCTTCAGCACCCGCACCGAGCTGATCGAAACTCGCGCGCCCGCCGCAGTCTCGCCCACGCTCCTCCACTCCCCGGAAGCGAATGCCACCAGGCTCACCACCACCAGTGGTGCCACAACCACGGCAATAAATGCGAGCAGCGCTTTCTTCAAGATTAGCGGGTACTAACTCAAGCTGGGACTAAAAAAAAGCAGCCCACACTTTGGGCCAAAAAGGGGATTCTGTCAACTGAGGCGGTCCCGGCGGGTGACGTCGTCCCAACTCGGTCAAACCCGAAAAACCCGCGCTCCAATCTTTCGAGCCGCGCGGCGGCGAAAGAATACAGCCCGTCGTGCGAGCAAGAACGGTGGAACAAATTCATTCCAGCCACGAAGTGGCAGCATGTGAAAGCCCGGCACGGCAGTGCCGGGTGGCCAGAAGTGGACAAACCCGAGTCCGCGTTAGCGGACGGCACGAGTTTCGTAACAACCTCGCAAGCCGCGACTAAGAACTGGAGTGAGAGCGAGCAAAGGGGCGCAACAGAGCCGCCACGGCAATCGCCAAGAACGCCCGCCCTATCCATAACAAGGAGACTCGTTTTATCAGGACCGCCAGCAGTTCCACGGTCTGCGTCAGGGCCTCGAGTCTTTCGTCGATGTTCATGTCGCCAGATTATGCGAACCGCTTCGCATGAATTCTGAAAGATGCATGGTAAAACTGCTCGCGTGACACCGAAGAAATCCCGCAGCCGTCGCCCTCGGAAGACCGCGGAGGAAAAGCCCGCATTCAAAATCAGACCGCCGAGGAGCGTAAGGAATCGGCCAGTCGTGCGGCTCAGGCCCGCTGGGCCAAAGCACGAAAATTGGTGGACGAGATCACCGAGGGTACCAAGCGTCTGGAGACCGCGGCGAAGAACCGAGCAAGAAAGAAGAAACGAACCTCCCCCGCCTAAATTCTTACAACAGACGGGCCAGGATTTTCGCATTGAAAAACTCGCCTCGTTTCGAAGTGCGGAAGTTCAAGAAACGACAGCTAGGTAAGTTCGTTGACGGTGGAAAAGTCCCTTCCGCTCTTCGAGGTCTTGTGACATCTGACCTTGCCGTCCACAGCCTCCTCATCCGATGATGGCTAACCGAGAGGAGCCGCGAGGATAACTTATGACGAACCGTAACTCCTTATTCCATAAGAATTTACCCGTAACTCCTTGCGGCTCAAGAATTTGCGGACCGAAGGCCAGATTGAATTCCGCTAAGTCCAATGATACGAATAATTTAGCGAAAGTGTGCGTTAATTTTTCTGCCGTGATCCACTCCGCTATTCAGAACCCTCAACATTTGACCCGCGACCGCGCCATGACTAGAATCGCCTCACTACAATCGCGGAGTTTCCCCGTGAAACGTCTAATCTGGTTGCCGCTGTTCGCTCTCCTTCTTGCCCTCGCCGCATCCAACGCCATCGCCGACGATGAACAAGGACACAATCATCACGAAGACCTGACCGAATCGCAGCTCGGCCTGGTTCACTTCCCGGTCTCCTGCGCCCCAGCTCAACAGAAGCCATTCGCGCGCGGCGTCGCGCTGCTGCATTCCTTCTGGTATGAAGAGGCGGAAAAAGAATTCGACGAGATCGCCAAGAACGATCCCGGATGCGCCATGGCTCACTGGGGCATCGCCATGAGCCTCTGGCATCAGTTGTGGAATCAGCCCGATGAAAAAGTAATCGCCCACGGCCTGGAAGAAGTACATCGCGCCGAAAAGCTGCAAGCCAATGCCACGCCGCGCGAGCGTGCCTACATCGCCGCCATCGCCGCCTTTTACAGCGACTCCCAAAAGCTTGACCACGCTGCCCGCGCCAAAGCATATTCCGATGCGATGAAGAAAGTGTATGAAGGCTATCCCGACGATCACGAGGCGGCGACCTTCTACGCGCTTTCGTTGCTGGCCTCCGAGCCGGACGAAGACCCCACCTTCGCCAATCGCAAGCAAGCCGCGGCAATTTTAGAAAAGCTGTTTGCCACCGAGCCTGACCATCCCGGCGTGGCGCACTATTTGATTCACACCTACGACAAGCCGCAACTAGCCGAGCTGGGCCTGCCCGCCGCGCGCCGTTATGCCAGGATCGCTCCCGCCGCTCCGCACGCGCTGCACATGCCTTCGCACATCTTTGCCCGCGTCGGTCTCTGGCAGGACGACATCAATTCAAATCTCGCTTCCATCGCCGCAACCCGCAAAACCGCCGCCATGCACATGGGCGGCGAGGGACATCAATTCCATGCCATGGATTTCTTGTTCTACGCCTACATGCAAAGTGGCCGCGAAGCCGATGCCAAAGCTTTGATGGAAGAAGTCCGAGCCATGCCCAGCATGAATGACATGTACGGCATGGGTTTCGATGTGCGGACAGCAACTTTAGCGCACTTTAGCGCGCTTTATCCCCTGGAAATGCGGGATTGGGGAGCCGCAGCGGCGCTTACTCCGGTTGCGGTTCCGGGAACGGCAGAAGAATCGTCGCAATATTGGGCGCGCGCCATCGGCTCCGCTCACCTGCACGATGCCGCCGCGGTGCAAAAAGATGTGGCTGCGATCCACGCACTCCACGACAAACTGGTGTCTGAGAAAAAGACCGATCTCGCCAAAGCGGTTGCCGACGATCAAACCCAGGCGGAAGCTTGGCTGGCCTTTGCCCAGGGCAAAGCCGACGATGCGATCGAGATTCTGCGCCCCATGGCCGACAAGGAAGATTCCTTAGGCGAAGAACCACAAGGCATTCCTACGCGCGAAATGATGGCCGAGATATTGTTGCTGGCCAAGCGCCCGCAGCAATCGCTGGCCGAATATCGAGTGGATCTGAAGATGAATCCCAACCGCTTCAACGGCCTCTACGGCGCCGCTCAGGCCGCCGAAGAAGCCGGCCAGTCGTCCGCCGCCGCGGAATATTATGCGCTGCTGGTGAAAGATTGTGAAGGGTCGAACTCCAGCCGCCCTGAGCTTAGCCGCGCGAAACAGTTGCTCGCAAAGAAGTGAACTACTTTTCGATCCGCTGCAGCTTGAACATCACCGTTCCCCATTGCAGCTTGGCTTTCATCTGCAGCGGCGTGTGGGCGGCATTGTCGCTATACCACACCCAAATCTGCCCTTTGCCCTCGAACTTTCCGCTGACCGGGTCAAGCCGCACGCGGATCGCGCGAAAATCTCCGGCAGGAACTTTTACCTCTTCGCGATCCTCAACCGTGGCGCGGACCATGGTCGGCTTGCCGCCATCGACCACGGGGAACGCTTCATCGCTGTTGGGCAACAGAGGCCGCGACGCGAGATAGAAGAATCCGCTCAGAATGTCGGTGGCGCACGCGGGCGCGTCATCTTCCTGATGGTGCGATTCGCCGTTCTTTAAGTTCTTCTCGTCGAGTATGCTTTTCCCGCGGCCGGGATCGAATTGAATCCGTACTTCCTTTTTTCGCTTGCCCTCGTCGCTGTGCTTGAAAACATAGATGGAGCAGAATGTTTTGGGGTCGATGCGCGCTTCGAACCAGCTATGGACGGAGTAGATAAAATTCACCGCGCCCTGGGTGCTTGCGTTCGCGGTCAACTTTTCCTGGTTTCCCTCGGGACTTAGCTCCATGGTGGCCGTGCCGGCCGTGAGCATGTGCCATTCCACGGTGTAGACAAGTTTTTGGCCATTGGGTATTCGATAGCTTGGCGGCGGGGGAACGATCCGCGGCGGAGGCACGGCCTGTACTGTAGCCGTGCCTGAGTTTTGGCCCGCCAACGGAAAAGCACTAACGATGCAGACCCCAATTAGCGCCGCCAGCGCGAACAATGGCGTCCGGCGGGCAGGAGAATGGAACATGAATCTTTGGATGCGGCTCGAATGCATTTGGCGAAAAGAGATTGCGGAAAACAAAACAGTTATCTGAACCAGATCGTTTTGATCGCCAGCCCCGCCAGCATCATCGCGGTTCCGAGCGCGGCGTTATATTCGCGATGCTTCAGGTACAGGCTCGTCGAGAAGTTATTTGTTGCGATGCTCTCGCTGTTTCTTCGCGCCGCGAGTCGAGGAAACATTCGCGGAACTCGCTGCGCGTAGTCTTCGAACTCAGCAAACTTTTGCCGGAGAAACTTCTCCTCATCCCGTATGACGGGAATATAAATGGCGAAGAACATCGCCAGCAGTAGAAGGCCCACCCACCAACTGCGCGCCGCCACGGCGAAGCCCAGGCCCATGAGCAACGAGCCAAGATACAGCGGATTGCGCGTGTAGGCGTAGGGGCCGGACGTCGCGAGCGCTTCATTTTTTCTCACGTGTCCCGAAGCCAGCGCACGAATCGCAAGACCCGGCAATATCAGAATCAAGCCGAGAGCCATCGAAATCCACTGCGGCCGCGCCAGCCAAAAATACAAAATGGCAAATAGAAATCCGAGCGGCACGCGAATGCGGCGGGCGATGCGCGGCCACTCAGCCATGTTGCGCCTCTTCAAGCAACTGGCGCGCCGACTTCACAACCGCATCAACACCGATCTCTAACATCCCTGCGTCCGGTTCAGAGACGCGAGCGTGCGTAGTCAAGCTGGCAGAATTGCGCAGGACAATGCTCCTGATTCCATAAGGTCCGTTGCGAGCCGGATCGGTGGGTCCGAAAATGGCGACGACCGGGATTCCTAGCGCGGCGGCTAAATGCAAAGGGCCGGTATCGCCTCCAATGAAAAGCGCAGCGCGACGGGTGAGCGCGATCAACTGGCTAAGCGAGCATTGCCAGGCGAACGCGGTTCCACGGCTAGCCGCCTGCGCGGTTTCTGCCAAAGACTCTTCGCCGGGACCATAGTTGAGGATCGAGCGAATGCCATTCTCTGCCAGCGCCAGCGAGACCTGCCCGTAGCGTTCGGCAGGCCATCGCTTGGCGCCCCAGCCTGCGCCGGCATTGATGATGGCAAAGTTCTGAATGTTCTTTGCACAGAGCATTTCTGCAACCCGCGCCTCAGACGCGGGATCGTGAGGCAGTTGCGGATTAGGGATCGCAAGACTGCGCTGCGCCAGGGTTTCGACGAGAGAAACATTTTGTTCGATCACATGAGCCCCGCGGGCAATCGCTTTTCGCGTGTACCAAAGACTGGCCGGCGATTCGCGCGGCTCGGCGGCGCCGAATACTTCCGCCGCGCCTGACAGGCGCGCGAGAATCGCCGAGCGAATCGCTCCTTGCAAATCCAAGGCAACGTCGTAGTGCATGTCGCGCACGTCATTCCACACCGTGGCGATCCGCTGTGCAGTGGCCAGCGTGAACAGCGACTTCCGCCATTGCACGAGCTTGACCGTGTGGATGCCGTCGACCAAGGGTCTTTGCTGCTTTCGTGGCCCTCCGCGCGGCGAGCCCGGAGCCCGCAGCAATTCGGTCCATCGTTCTTCGATCAGCCAGTCGATGTGCGCTTCGGGGAAGGCTTCGCGCAGCGCGCCCACTGCGGGCAGAGTGTGAATCACGTCGCCCATGGCGCTAAGCCGGACGACCAGAATGCGCTGGATGCGCCGTTCCGGCTTGCTCAAGTTCGCCTCGGGGCAAGGCGTGCGCGGATGATCTCGCTGGTGGAATGATCCTTCGGGTCGCCGACGATCTCGATACGCCCGCCACATTCGATGACGGTATCCCGCTCAGGAACGGAGTCTCGCGTATAGTCCGTTCCCTTGGCTTGCACGTCGGGGCGAATTTCGCGAATGATCGCGCGCACGTCAAGCTCGGGAAAAATTACGACCGCGTCAACCGCCGCAACTGCGGCGACGATTTCCGCGCGCTCGCTCTCAGGCATTACGGGCCGGCCTGCGCCCTTAAGCGCACGCACCGAGGCGTCGGAATTGATCGCAACCACGAGTTTGCCTCCGAGATCTTTTGCCGCCTGAAGATAACGAATGTGACCAACATGCAGCAGATCGAAATTCCCGTTGGCCAGCGTAATAGTTTCTCCAGCACGCCGCCATTCTTCCACGCGGCGCCGGAGATGTTCGCGGTCGAGAATTTTGCTTTCGTGAGTCACTGGTGAGATCTGGTGGCCGGCGGCGACTGCTCCAACGCATGCAGCAGTTCCTGCCGCGAGACTGTCGCTGTTCCCCGCTTCATTACGACAATTCCTCCCGCAAAGTTCGCCAGTTGCGCCGCTTCTTCAGTGCTGGCCCCGGCGGCAAATGCCGCGGTGAATGTGGCGATTACTGTATCTCCGGCTCCGGTTACATCGGCGACCTGATCGGAACCAAAGATGGGAATATCGATCGGCTTGTGGCCAGTGTCGAAGGCGACCATGCCGTCGCGCCCGCGCGTGATAACCAGCGACTTGAGCTTCATGCGCTCCGTTATCTGCTTCCCCGCCGAAAGCAGTTTTTCCCAGTTCTGGCCGATGCGAAAGCCTAACGCTTCTTCCACCTCCGGCTCGTTGGGAGTGGCTGCTGTGACTCCGGAATATTGCAGCAGCCGCTGGCGGGAATCGAGAATCACGGGAACGGCTCCGAGCTTTCCTTTTTGCTGCAGCGCGCTGAGAAGAGCCGGAGTTGCGGCGCCGTAGCCGTAATCGGAAATCAGCAAAGCGTCAGAAGCGTGCGCATACTCGCGAGCCGCGAGAAATAGCTCCCGCGTCAGATGAGGACTTGGCGCTTCCGCAGGTTCACGATCCACGCGCACCACCTGCTGCCGCGCGGAGTGTGTCATGCCCGCGAGAATCCGGGTCTTCGTAACTGTGGCATAACTCTTATCCTTCAGCACGCCGCTGACCGGAATGCGTTTATGACGAAAATACTTGAGCAGCAGCCGCCCCGGTTCGTCGTCGCCGACAATGCCCACGGGCAGAACATTCACTCCCAGGTCTGCCAGATTGTTGACTGCGTTGGCGCCGCCTCCGGGAACAACGGTGCGTTCGCGGTGGCTGAGAATCAGCACCGGGGCTTCGCGGGAGACACGTGAAATCTCGCCGTAGATGAACTCATCGGCCACCAGATCTCCCAGGACCGTGATCGTGACGTTGGGAAAGGCGTCCACGATTTTCTTGAGGCGCCCGGTTTCTTTGGGATGCTTGGTCATCAGTTAGTTCGTTCGTCGCTCGTCGTTAGTCGTCAGTCACTGGCCCGCGTCGCCGGCCATCGTCCAGCTTTCCCGAGTGATTAAAGCCGAAACATCTCGTCGACTTTAGTTCCACGGCATTTTCTCATGGCTTGCGCTTTCTTTCGTCAATCGTACGCAAGATGGTATCCACGATGTTAGCGGCGTCGTCTAAATGCATTTCCAGGGGAACGACCGCGATGGGCTGAAGCGCGGAAATATTTGTGCCCAGATTGATCGCATCTTTCTCTGTGGTCACAAAGCCTCCAGCGGAACTGCGCTCTTTGAGCTGAAGCAAGTCGCTGATGTCTTTTTCGGTGTAGCGGTGGTGATCGCGGAAAAAGGCTTCGGCTACGGGCTGAATGCCCGACAAGCGCAATTGCAGGGAAAACGGCTGAGGACGGGCGATACCGCAGAAGAGCACTGGCTCTGGCGGAACATTTTTCGGATGAATGGTTCGATGCGCCCGCCAAATTGGCTTCCCGAATTCGCGGAAAAGCCCTTCCGGCGCGGCGGAGGCAAAGACAATCGCATCGGCACGGCGCAAGGCGCTCACCGGCTCGCGCAAGCGTCCGCCGGGAAGCAGGCGATCCTCGGCATCTTGCGGAGTAGCCAGAACAATGTCGAAGTTGCGGGCCAGAGCGCGATGCTGAAAGCCGTCGTCGAGCAAATGCATCCGCGGGCCGAACCTGGATTCGGCGAAACAGCCGGCGCGATAACGATCTTCTCCAACGATCACTGGTACTTGCAGATGGCGAGCAATCAACAGGGGTTCGTCGCCGAACTCCTGCGGCGATCCCGCGGGATCGACAAGAAGAACGCCGCGAGTAGCGCGGCCATACCCGCGCGACAATACATCAAACTGAATCCCGCGAGCTTTGAGCAGTTCTCCCAGAAGAATTACGAAAGGAGTTTTCCCCGACCCTCCGGTGGAAAGATTACCCACGCTGATGACGCTGCCCTGCAATCTTCGCGCGCGCAGGACCCCGCGTTCGTAGAGGGCGTTGCGCATGGTGACAACGGCGCCGTAGATGCTGGAGAGTGGAGTCACTTGAGTTGGGCCGACGATGCGGCAGAAGAGGATGCGGCAGAAAATTGCGCGGAAGCAATTGGCGGCGCAGATGCCGGCAGCAAAATTTGGATCGCATCAAGCGTGCGCTGGGTTGCGCCAGCTTGCGAGCGGATGACTTCAGCAGCACGCTTTCCCAGCGCAGCGCGTTCGTCGGGGTGTGAGAGCAAATCCAGCAGCGCCGGAAGCAGTTCCGATGGGATCACAACGCGTACCGCGCTTTCCTTCTGAAACAGGTCCACGATGTCGCGAAAGTTTTCCGTGTGCTTGCCGACCACAATCGGGACCCCGTGCTGTGCCGGTTCGATGATGTTGTGACCACCGCGCGGCACCAGGCTCCCGCCCACAAATGCGACGTCAGCTAAGGCATAAATCGCGGCCAGTTCTCCCATGGCATCGATGAGTAAAACGCCCCCGGCCAGCGATTCGCCCTGCCAGAGCGAGCGCCGCTGGAACTGAATTCTCATCTGTTGCAGCAGCGCGGCAACCGGGTCGAAACGTTCGGGATGGCGCGGCGCGAGAATCATCACTGCCCGCGGATGTTCGAGCAGCACCTTCGCAAACGTTTTGAGAAGCAATGCATCTTCACCTTCCACCGTGCTGCCGCAAACCAGCACCGGGGCGGCTTGGTTTTCGGAAAGAGACTGCCGCAGGTTTTCTACGACGGTCGGGATAGCCGGAAGTGGCGCGTCGAACTTCAGATTTCCTGTTACCTGGACGCGGTCTCCTTCGGCGCCGATCGAGCACAATCTTGCCGCGTCTTCAGATGTTTGCGTCAGGAAAAGATCGACGTGCGATAGCACATGCCGAAGGGCCCAGCGGAAGCGGCGATAATTCGGCCACGAGCGGTCGGAGATGCGGGCATTGACGATTGCGATGCGAGCTCCGTATTTGTGCGCGAGCCGCAGAAAGTTCGGCCAGAATTCAGTTTCGGCGATCACTACTAACTCCGGGCGCAGGCTTTGCAGGTAAGCCTTTATCGCGAAGGCGAAGTCCATGGGGAAATAAAACACGTTCTCTTCGCCGAATCGCTTTCGAGCTAGCGCCTGGCCTGTATCGGTTGTTGTGGTTACAAATACTTTATGTGCGGGGAAGCGCGAGCGCATGGCCGTGACCAATCCGCTGACTGCGATTACTTCTCCCACCGACACTGCGTGAACCCAGATGACCGGCACCGGATGAGACGCGAATGAGGCTTCACGCGACGCTTTCAGCGTGGCCTCGATGCGTGGCGGAACTTTGCCAAGCCGCTCTGCGAGTCCGCGCTTGTATTTGCCATGGCGCAGCATTTGCCAGAGCCAGTAAGGCAGGCTAACAAACATGGCCGACGCCAACAGCACGCTGTAGAGAAAATAGATCAAGCTGAGTCATTCTAAACTTGCTTTGGCTAAGGCTGGGTTTGGCCGCAGGCGTCGCGGAGAACTTCTATAATCCTAATCATGCCTTTGACGAAACGCTCGGGAACGGACAGGGTTCTGCTGATCCTCTTTCTTGGGGGCGTGATTGCGGGTGTGAGCGGCGATCTCAGGGCCAAGGATTTCGTCAAGCCTGTGGCGCAGCCGGCGAAAACCTATCCGCTGCACGACTACCATGCCAAGGAAAAGGTTGCAGTCGCAGCCGATCCGTACGATACCGAAGAGAAGGCTAAGATTTTCTCGATAAAGTTTCGTGAGCACGGATTCCTGCCGGTCTTTTTTGTAGTGACGAATGACGGTGATCAGCCCATATCCATTGCAAATATGGAGGTGACGCTGATTACGGCGAATGATTCGAAGCTTACTCCCGCATCGAGCGAAGATATTTATCGGCGGCTTTCCAACCCGCAAGCGAATACGAATTCGCCGTTGCCGTTCCCGATTCCGCACCGGAAAGTGAAGGGCGCGGTCAGCCAGAAAGAAATGGCCGAGGTGGACTCTGCGCAATTCGCGGCCCGGGCGGTTGAGCCGCACAGCACGCAATCGGGATTCGTGTTTTTCGACGTGGGCGGGATATCCAATCCTTTGGCTGGCGGAGAGATCGATGTAACCGGCGTGGATGACGCCAAGGGTGCGGAGTTGATGTACTTTGAAATCCTGACGAAGAATTAGACCGAGCCGGTGGTGGAAAAGCCGCAGCGTAAAAGTGGCATCTCTCTTCAGTCGATTCTCCCACTTATAATTCCTACTATGAATAGCGCAGCTCCCACTGTTGCGGGCACGACGTTTGAAGCGGTGATTGGCCTTGAAGTTCACGTTCAGCTTCTGACGGCGACGAAGATTTTCTGCTCGTGCTCCACACGTTTTGGCGCGCCGCCGAATACAAATGTATGCCCAGTTTGCCTGGGAATGCCGGGAGCGCTACCCGTGCTGAACCGGAGAGCGGTGGAGTTCGCGGCTCTGGCAGCGATGGCTTTGAATTGCACGATCCGCGAGACTTCGATCTTTGCGCGCAAGAATTATTTTTACCCCGATCTGCCCAAGGGATATCAGATTTCGCAGTATGACAAGCCGTTGGCCGAGCTCGGCTTTATTGAAGTTCCGGCGGCGGAAAGCGCGAAGAAAAAGATTGGCATCACGCGCGTCCATCTGGAAGAAGATGCGGGCAAGAGCCTGCATGAAGGTTTTGCCGATGCGGCACACAAGACCGCCATCGACTTGAATCGCACCGGCGTGCCGCTGATTGAGATTGTGAGCGAGCCGGATATCGCCACACCGGACGAGGCTTACGAATATCTGACGCGTCTGAAGGAGATCATCCTTTACACCGGCGTAAGCGACTGCAATATGGAAGAAGGCTCTTTGCGCTGCGACGCCAATGTGAGCGTGCGGCCGAGAGGACAAAAGGAATTAGGAACCAAAGCGGAAGTCAAGAACGTAAATTCATTTCGGTTTATTCGCGAAGCCTTGGAATATGAGATTGCACGGCAAGTGGAAGTCATCGAGTCCGGCGGGAAGGTTGTGCAGGAGACTCGGCTCTACAATTCGGCGGAGGGAAAGACTTACACCATGCGGTCCAAGGAACAGGCGCATGACTACCGTTACTTTCCGGAGCCGGATTTGCTGCCGTTGGTTCTGAACGAGAAGTGGCAGGCCGAGATCCGGCAAACGCTGCCGGAATTGCCGGAAGCGCGGCGAGCGCGCATGGTCAAGGAATTTGGCATTACAGAATATGATGCGCATGTGCTGACGGCTTCCAGATCACTGGCAGATCGGTTCGAGTCTGCGGCGAAAGCGGCGAAGAATCCGAAACGCGTAGCCAACCTGGTGCAGGGCGAACTCATGGGGAGGCTTAAGGCGAGAGGCATTGCGATCGAGCAGTCTCCGATTTCCATGGAAGGAGTTGCGGCGTCGGCGGATTTGGTGGAGGCGGGAACGATTTCAGGAAAGATGCTGAAGGATCTGTATGATCTCGGTTTTGAGCGCGGCAAAGATTTTCCTCTCGTATATGAAGAAGAAGGACGGCCGCAACAATCTTCCGATACTTCTGCTTTGGAAAAGATGATCGACGACGTGCTCAATGCGAATCCCAGGCAGCTTGAGCAATACCGGGCGGGGAAGACGACGATGATCGGTTTTTTCGTGGGCCAGGTGATGAAGGCTTCCAAGGGGCAGGCGAATCCTCAGGTAGTGAATGAGCTGCTGGCGAAGAAGCTGGGATAGAGGCGGGTTGTGCAGAGCTATCAGGGTTCGCTGGGTAGAAGGTCACTACCAACCCTGTGACTTCGGTCACCTGAATCGGTGCAATCCCGCTAGTACCATGGCTTTGGGCTCGCTTGCATTGCGGGCTGACCGCTGCGAAGCCGCCATGAAGCTTAAGCTTGACCGGATTATCAGCATTGCTACATTGCTGGCGTCGGTGACCGCCATTATTTTGGTTTTGAAGCGCCCGGCGCCGGTAGTGCCGCATCCGGCGCCAGCGGCGGTGTCGGGGAGCGCGCAACCTTTCGAGCAGAAGAGCGTGCCGCCGGAGCAAGCGCCGCAGCCAAGCCAGCAGCAATCTTCGCAGGCGGAGGAGCCCGCATCAACGGCGTCTCCGGCGGCACAGACTGCAACAGGACAAGCGGCGGCTCCGGCAGCAATGCAAAATCCTAAGGCCGCAGCGCCGAACCAGTCGGACGAGATCAGCGCCGTGCTGGCTCAGTCTTTGGGCGCGGCCGCGGGCGGGCTTTCGAACTTGTCGCCCGATTCGAACGTGGGCAGCTCCGCTCCTAATATTAAAGATCAGCAGGTGACCACCGACGGCGACATGGTTCACGGCAGGTTCCTGACGGAGATCGCGGGCAAAGACGTTTGGGTAACGGTTTCCGGACACATGGGCGAAAAGGACGGCTACGCGACATTTGATCCCACGGAATTCAAAGTGGGCGATGTCGAAGTTCCCGTATCGCTGGTGAATCCGATGCTGCAGAAAAAGCTGGCGGAAGAACGCGACCGGCTGAAGGTAACGGGAGCCCAGTAAGGATAATAAGTGTTTGGCGAACGCCGTCTAGTATCTCAAAGCCCCGAGCGATGCTCGGGGCTTTGACGTTTGGAAGCGTTCCTGTCCTAAGATTTCGACTTTACTCCAGCGCGTGCGGTCTGACGCAGGTGGACGGGAACTCCGCGGTGCAGCCTGCATGGGTTCCCATCCCCTGAAACCGAAGAGTGGGCCTGTCGCCTGTCCGCAGGAGAATCCGCTTTCGGCCCCGGCCGCGCTTTTAATGTGCAGGGATCCTTCGACTGCGGTTGTTCTTTGCTGCTTCGCGCAAAGAACAATCCTCGCTCCGGATGACAGCGGGCGGGTAGACCGCTTAATCCCGATGCAGCTATAGCTGTATAGTGACTCCACTACTGGAGGAAGATGATGCGTCACGGAATTCTGCGACTGATGTGCGGGGTGATGTCCGTCGTAACGTGCGTCGTGGTCTTGATGGCCGGCGCTTATGCGCAGCGGAGCCGATGGGCGACGGCTGACGATAAGGCTGCGAAGTTCATGATCGACATGGAGCGCAAGTGGGCCGAAGGTGTTTGCACGAACAACGGAGTTGTCGCCGAGTTGTTGGCCGACGATTTCCAGGGCACGAGCACTCGCGGCGAGCGCTACAACAAAGAGGATGAGTTGCGCGACGAAAAAGGCCCACACTCGGCGCACGGCTGCGGGCTCGACGATGCCCGGGTGCACTTCTTCTCTTCGTCATCTTCACCAAACAAGGGCGAAGATGTGGCCATCATTTACGGCAGTGAGCACGCCATCGGCAAAGACAAAACGCGTCCCGAGGCGAAGGTATGTCAGGTGTGGACCGATACCTGGTTAGAGCGCGGCGGCAAGTGGCAGATCGTTGCCGCGCAGGACAACCGAGTGGATTGCAAATAGCTGGGGGTGATTCTTATCGAGGTCTGTGCATCCTTCCATCAAGCCCTGAGGCGAGGCAGCCTCGTTCCCGAATCCAGCGATAATTCACAATCACCTTCCTTTAGGTGTTTCGAATCACAAGCTTCTGTAACGGGCGTCACTGATTTGCCGACCGCTGCGAACTATCGTGTGATTCGTCCAATGATGCGACTCGCAAGCGATCCACCGAGTAGAAACATGGGCCGCACCGACCTAGCAGCACCAAGAAGCGAAAGGAGATTCCTATGTTTGCCAGAATTGTCGAATTTGCACCGAAGTTTGAAAAGAAAGACGAGTTGGTGAAAATCGTACGCAATGAAGTGTTACCGGTCCTGAAGAATCAGCCGGGATTCCTGGAAATTCTACCTTTTACGCCTGAGATCAAAACGGAGAAGATGATCGCGATCACGCTGTGGGCGGAAAAGCGGGACGCGGAGCGCTATGAGCGCGAGGCTTATGCGAAGGTGGAGGGGATTGTGAAGCCGTATCTGAACGGCCCGGTCACCTTCAAGTATTACAACGTGGAGACCTCGGTGTGCCATCATTTCGTCGAGGCCCTGACTGCCTAAGCACAGGCATGGAGGGACCGGGCCGGAGCGGCGTGGCCGCTCCGGCTTTTTGCGTTTATATGGAATGCGATATCAGCGCAGTGGAGAAAGCGTCGGTGTGAGGCTTGCCTTCACGGCAGTCGTTGGCAGCTCGTCGCCGCGGAAGTATTTTGTCTGGCCATTCGTTCCAGACTTCAAATTCTCCGCTTTCATCTCCGGCATGGCTTCGTAGGGTTTGGAGTAATCGTTGGCGGCATTCCAGAACAAGAATCCGATGCCGCCTTTTTCTTTGGCGGTTGCGACTTGCACCTTGATGTACTCGGGCGAGTAGGTCTTGGTGCGCCAGTGGAAGGCTTGCAGCCAGGGGCGAATGACCACTCCACTGCCTTTGGTGATCAACTCGAAGCGCTGCATGGATTCGCCGATGAAGTGTTCGGGAGCGTCGCCGGGGTGAGCGATGTTGTCCATGCCGAAGAAGTGCGAGGGATAGATCATCGGCGAGAGGACATCGCAATATTTGGCCATGCCGACGATGTCTTGTCCGGTGTGCGAAAGATCAACCTGTCGCTGCCAGGCCATTACGCCGAAAACATCGAGTGAGAGCAGAGCGCCGGTAGGATGGATCTGGGCGTAGGCTTTTTTCAGGAAGGCCACGATGACGTCGGAGCGCTGCCATTTCGGGTGTTCATTTTGGAAGGCGAAGCTGGCGTCTTTTTGATCGCCTTCGGCGGGGAAGCGAACATAGTCGAACTGAATTTCGTCCGCGCCGAGCTGGGCTACGTGCATGGCGAGAGCGATGTTGTAATCCTGAACTTTGGGGTTGGAGGAATCGGTCCAGACCAGTTTGCCATTCTCACGCCACGGTTGTTTGGTTTTCTTCGACTGCACGGCCAGCTCGGGATGCTCTTTCACCATGCGCTCGTCGCGGAAGATGGCGATGCGGGCGATGGCGTGCATATTCTGCGAGTGCAAGAACTGAATGAACTTGGGCAGGTCGTGGATGTAGACCTGATGCTTGCCCAGCAATGGATGCTCGAAGGGAATGTTGACGCTGCCGTCGGAATCTTTGATGTCGAAGACTACGGCGTTGCCGCCCACTTCGCGCCAGTGGCGGATGATGCGCAGGCCGTGGTCGCTGGCGGCCATCACTCCGGTGAGGTAGATGGCGCGGACTTCAAAATCTTTGGGAACGGGAACGGTCTTTGCGACGATGGGCGCAGGCAAGATGCCGGGGATGACGATTTTTTCGTTGGCCTTAAGGATGTTGCTGGTGCGGTCTCCATTGACGTGGCGGATGGCATCGGCGAGTTCGGAGGAAGTGAGATAAGAAGTCTGGCCGAGATAGCGGTGAGCGACGGTGGAAATGGCTTCGCCACGCTTGGCGGTGTAGATGTCAGTGCCAGCGGTCGGCTGGAGCATCGGAATGTTCGCGGTAGCGTTTGCGGGAGTCGGCGAAAGAGAAACGCGGACGGGCTGCAACTTCGGGCTGGGAGTCGACGCACGATTTGCCGCCGGCGGAGTGGGGACGTTTTGCGCAGTTTGCGCCTGGGCCGCGAAATCGGAATAAGAATGAGGGCCGAGACGCCACGCGGCGGCGGCAAAGAAGAGACAGGAGATCGCAGTAATGGTGCGAATCGACGAACGGCGCAAGGCTTCCTCCCGAAAAATAGCTATCCGTTCGCGATGGTAGATGGCGAGTTTTTGAGCCGCTAGTTACGTGTGGTCAGCGGTCCGCTGGTTCTAATTTTGTGCAGACGTTGAGCCGGCAAATCGGTTGAGGGTGCGACCCTTGGCGCGGGTTCTTCCCCCGATGCTGCAAAGTATTTCTCTTAACTTCCGGGCGCTTCTAATCCTGACCTTTTTCCGCGGTGCTGCAAGGGACCTAACTCCTGCCAGATGCGAGACTTCCGATTCGAGCAGGAAACGGCTATGCGTGGCGAACAGCTTGCTTTATTCCAGACACCCAGGACGAGGCAGTTTTCGGGGGACGGCAAACAGGTTGGATTGACAAAATTTGTCGCTTCCTGGAAACGGGCCAGAGATGCGGAACGGGGTTCACAAAACTGGGAACAAAGGCATCCAACAACCGGCGAAAACCGGTGAATAAAGGAAAACGAGCTGAGACCTTATGAGAACAAACCTCGCCACCGTTCTTGATCCGAGCCGCCGCAGCAGCGATGCAGGGGAATTTGAAACCGCTTTGCGCCGGCGCATTGTCGGTCAGGAGCCTGCGGTTGAAAAGGTCGTCGAAATCTATCAGATGTTTCTCGCCGGATTGAACGCGCCGGGGCGTCCCGTGGGAAATCTGCTGTTCCTGGGACCCACTGGTTCGGGCAAGACGCGAGTGGTTGAAGCCATGGCGGAAGCGCTGTTTGGCGACGCGCGCGCGTGCATCAAAATCGATTGCGCGGAATTTCAACATTCGCATGAAATCGCGAAACTGATTGGCTCGCCTCCGGGATATTTGGGACACCGCGAGACGCATCCGCTGCTGACGCAGGAAGCGTTGAATCAATGGTTCACGGAAAAATTGAAGCTCTCGATTCTGTTGTTCGATGAAATCGAAAAAGCTTCGGATTCTCTGTGGCAGCTGTTGCTGGGCATTCTCGACAAAGCGACGCTGACCCTGGGCGATAACCGGCGCGTGGATTTGTCACAGTGCATCATCATCATGACGTCAAACCTGGGTGCGGCCGAGATGACCAACCTGGTGGATGGTGGGTTGGGTTTCGCGCCGAAGGTGGTGGAGATCAACGGCTCGTTCGACGACAGGATCGAACGTTCGGCGGTAGAAGCTGCGCGGCGGAAGTTTACGCCCGAGTTCATCAACCGCATCGACAAAACGGTGGTCTTCAAGACGCTGCGCGATGAACATCTGGCGCAGATTCTGGAGATCGAACTGGGCATGGTGCAGCAGCGTGTGCTGATGGCGGCGGGCGCCAATCAGTTCGTATTCAATTGCACCGCGAAGGTAAAAGAATTTTTGCTGCGCGAAGGCACTGACCCGCGTTATGGAGCACGGCACTTGAAGCGGGCTATTGAACGCAACCTGGTGTTTCCGCTGGCCAACCTTGTGGCGACGGGACAGGTGAAGCTGGGAGACTTCGTTCGCGTGGATATGGCGGGCGATAGCCAGATGATCTTCGTTAAAGAGGCGGAAAATACCATGGCTCCGGTGATGCTGGAGCGCTACGGAGCTGCGGCTGCGACTCAGCCGGCAGCGCGCGCGGCACGCACAGCCGCCAACAACCGCCGCGACTTTGGAACGGGGCCGGCTCCTTCGGCCGCGGAGAGCAAGTAAAGCCACAAGTTTTTTGGATCTCGCAAGACCCGCATCTCGCGAGCGTTTTCCTTCCGGCGCCGGAAAATTTCCCGGCGCCGTTTTTTGTTGGGGATGGGCTAGAAAAGGGGCGGATGCCTACGTCCTCAAGCGTGGCTCAAAACCCGGACGGAAGCGCTGACGCGTCCGGGTCGACCGCCGAGGTCAACTACTACGTGCCACCGGCCCGATGCAGGCACCCGGAGAACAACGGGCGACCGGTCGAAGTATCCGCCATGGTAGTGGAACTTCTGCCCAGACTGATAATTCCTATAATTAGGCTCGTCGAGCAGGAGCACATTGGCGGAATTGCCATGGAGGCTAACCTCGATCGCGTCGCCGTTGCCCGTCGCTACCTCATAATTAAGAAACTTAGGTTGTACACCCATGAATGCCGCCTCTTATGATCTTACATCCTGGTCCTGAATCGCGCTAAGAGGCTCCGGGGATATTTTGCGGTCGCGAATGCGCTGCGCGATTCTGGTCACTTCTCCAGAAGTTCTCCACCAGAGTAGAGCGAGGACGAGGCCTACCATAAATGCGAGCACGGTAATAACCACCATAACCACAAACACCTTCGCGCTCTTGGGCTCGCTGACGAGGAGGCTGACGAGGAAACTGACTGCCACCGAGAGAAAGAAAATCGCCAAATTCAAGTGTGTGGAAGAAGGGTCGCCTCGCTCAAGCATGCCGAGCTCGTCATCTGAGACCAGGTAGATGACAATCTCGCCCATTCCAACGTATCGAACCGATGTGTAAGGGACGAGCTGGTTTTCTTCGGGCATCGCTCACCTCTGTTCTAGGCGCAAGATTTCAAAGCGGAGTCATATGGGGACACGCCGCCTCGGAAAATATACTAGCTTCGGCTCCCCGACGGCGGGACGCCCTTTCTGCGCGTTGCCATTCGGTCCGCGCCAATACGTTGCCAACAAAAAATGGCCCGGAAAAATCCGGGCCTTAGAGTTCTCAGATTTGCGATCTAGAACTCAAGCTTGGCTTTGATCTGGAGGGCGCGCGGGGATGCGTCGCCACCCAGGAACGAACCGAAGATGCTGGTGGGCGGGCCCACGGTCCGGAGAATGCTTCCGAACTGCGGGTTCGAAATATCGCCCTCGGGTTGATCGAAATTGGGGTGGTTCAGGACGTTGAAGGCCTGCGCACCGAACTCGAATTTCGCGCTCTCCCAGTGAGGAATGTTGAAACTCTTCATCAAAGCTAAGTCGGTGTCGAAGAATCGTGGACCGTAGATCTGGTTGCGCCGTTCGTTGCCGAAAGTGGCGATACCGCCGGGGCCGACCGCGGAAGGAAACTCAGCCGCAGTCATGCACGGTGTAGTGGCGGCTGACGAACTGCAGGAGATGGAACCGACCGTGGAGTCAGAAAACAGAGTGGAACTGTAGTTATAGCTGGAGAGAAGAGCCGAAGAATTTCCATCGAACGCCGTGAAGGGTAGCCCTGTGCGCGCGAAGAAAGTCCCGGAGACCGTCCAATCGAAAACATCGCCCCACAAGCCATGCAGGTGCGGTGTCTCATAGACGTAGCTGGCATTGAACTGATGGCGGACGTCATAATCGGCGTTGCCGTAGTTGTAAGCCCGCAGATCATAAGGATCCTGAGGAGTGAGAATGCTGGTGTTGGTATCGAAATTGAAGGGCAGGAAACCGCCGTTGGAAATGTCGTCCAGGGCGTGGCTCCAGGTGTAGCTGGCTTGCACCTGAAGTGACTTGGTCATGTGACGAGTGAACTCGAAAGTCACTCCGTTATAGTTTGACACGCCTGCGTTCGAAGCCTCATTGACCGTGGAGAAGCGAGGATCGAGCGGAGACGTGGGAAGGCCCGCGAATGAAGAGACGCCTAGCGCGCTGGTAGCCGCCGGTCCTAAGCAGGGGAACGTACTGGCGGGATCGTAGGTGACAGGCGCGGCGTTGCAATAAGCGTTCATGGAAGGATTCACCAATGCCAGATCGCTTCCGTGGTTGCCTACGTAGTTGATGGAGAAAGACATTCTTGATCCCAGCGGTTGCTGGACTTCGAGATTCCACTCTTGATAAGTGGGGTAGCGAATGTTGTTGGCGGCATTGAAGAAAGTCGGAGGACTGAACAGCGGAGCTCCGGCTTCGATCTGGGCGATATTCAAGCCGGAGTTAAAGCCGGAGAGAAATGCCGCGTTGGAAGCACTGGTCGCGGTTTGTGAGCTTCCTGCAAGCCCGGGAGCGAGCAGTGCGCCGGAGGTGACGAAAGTATTCTTCAAGGGAGAGTTGGTGTCGAAGTTGGTGGCGATGGTTCCGGGAAAGATGTCGGAGAAAATGCCGACGCCGCCACGGACGACAGTGTTGCCGCTGCCCAGCGGCTGCCAGGCAAAACCAAAGCGCGGCTCCCAGCTAATGTTCTCGTAGTTGGGCAGGGCCTGGTGGAGACCGGTGACGATCGCCTGATTGTAGGGCTGAGTCGGGTCATGAGAGACGTCGAAGAAGGAATTGCTCAGACGGGCGAAGCAGTCGGTCTGGCAAACGGGATTGGAGTTGTGCTCGGCGCGGAGGGCCAGGGTGATCTTCAAGCGCGGCTTTACCGCCCACTCATCCTGAGCATAGAAACCGAGACTGTAGATCGCCAGTGGCTGGGTTGGCCGTGAAGCGTAGGCCTGCTGGTAGAAGTCGACGGTGCCGTTATAGAAGCTGGATAAGTTGCCGAATTCGGCGAAGGGCACGGTCGCGTCGAAGCCGCCTGGAGTGTAGTCGGTGATATCGTTGCGGCGGAAATTTCCGCCGAACTTTAATGTGTGATTGCCCAGTTGCCACGAGTAGTCGTCGGAAATCTGATATTGCGTTACATTCCTGCCTTGTGGCCAGGTGGAATAGTCAGGTCCGCCGGGAGTTGCGAACTCTCCTCCGGCAAAGGTCAGCTGGTAAGGGACCAGCGCCTGCGAGGCCGGCAAGTTCGGCGTAGAGAAGACTGCGCTGTACCATGATCCCGCAGCAATCAACTGGTTGATGCCTCTGCTGCCGAAGGTGTGAGTCTCCTGGAACTGACCTTCATATTGTGGTTGCGTGCTTTGCGAGTTCAGAACCGGCGTCAACGGATCTGTGAAGGTCGCCTGCAACCCGTGATCGGTGCGGAAGTGTAGAAAGGCACGATCGTCGTTGCCAATGTTCTGGTCGATGCGAGTGGTGAGCAGCCATTCGTCGGTGAGGTTATCGAGTGAGGCCTGGAATTGGAGGGCGCAGGGCGCGCCTCCTGCGAGCGTAATGCCGCCGTCGCAACCGCCGGCCGGCAGGACATTCGCGGCGCGGCCATAGCCCGAAGCGCCGTTATAGATCTTGAAGACTTGATTGTAAAAGGGGATTTCGGCGGCATTGCCATTGGTCGCCAGGTTCGCCAAAGTCGCGCCCTCGAATTGAAGGCTGGGAACGTTCACCGGACCGACTGTGGGAATGAGCAGGCGCAGGCCTTCCGTATCCATAAAGAAGAACGTCTTGTTCTTGCGGATCGGACCGCCGATTGACGCTGCCCACTGATTGGCATTGTCAAAAGGACGCGCCGTTACTGGTGAGGTGTGATTGTTGAACCAGTCGTTGGCGTTCAGGACGCGGCCATTCCAAAAATATTCCGCGTTGCCGTGAAATTTATTGCTGCCCGATTTCGTGACATAGTTCACATTGGCCCCGGCCAACTCGCCATACTCGCCGGTGTAGCCGTTGTTCACCACGGTCGCCTCGCGGACATCGTTGGCTCCGAGCAAGAGATTGGTAGCTCCCGAGTTGCTCAGGTTCAGGAAGGGATCGTTTTCGTTCATGCCATCGACCGTGAACAGATTTGACGTGGCCGAGATTCCATAGACTGAGCTGTTGCCGTAGCCAGCCTGGGTGTTCATGGTGGCGCCGGGCGCGGTCTGCACGAAGTAAGTGAGGTCGTTGCCGGGGTTGGGCATATTCTCGATGGTTTCGGGAGCGATGTTAGTCGAGACGTTTCCATTCTCGGTCTGGACCACGTTGCCTTGAGCGGTGACTTCCACGGTCTGGCTGGCAGTCGCTACCTGAAGTTGGATGTTCACAGTGCTGGCCTGGCCGACTGCCACTGCGACTTGTTTTTCGCCCGAGTTAAAGCCCTGGGACGTGGTGGAAATCGAATAATTCCCGGGGTTCAACAAGTCAAAGCGATAGGCTCCGGTGCCATTCGTGGTGGTTGTCTGTACGGAGCCGGTATCGCGGTTCTTCAAAGTAACGGCGGCGCCGGGCACGGCGGCTCCGGTGGGATCGGTGATAGTGCCGGCAACACTGCCAGAGGTGAGAGATTGACCGAAGGACGGAATCGTCAACAGCAATAATGCCGCAAGGAATGTAACCACGGAAACGGCGCAACGAGACACATGCAACTTCATGACTGCGTTCCTCCTGAATGCTATCGGCTTGTGCGAATGAGAAAGTGGACGCCGCTGCGGCGCATCAATTTCAGGGCCGCGGTGACTGCAATAAAAACACCTCAACAAAAAAATGTCGCGGAGGATCGAATGCCGGACTACGGAAGAGAATTGCCAGGCGGGACGCGAGCGAGCGGAACCGGCTTTCCGGGCAGAGAGGAAATCGGCCTCGGCCTCACCTTGTAAACAACCTATCCGAATACAGCAAATTTCGTGATATGCCTTGGAGATAGTTATATGAAGTTAGGGCCAAGCGGCATCGGTTATTGACCTTAGACTCGGGAAGGAGATTTTGTAGGGGCTTTGCCTGAGGACTCTGCTATTGATTCAGAGTTGTGACTGACCGACCGTTCGACGCCCGCGAAGGAAAAAATAAGCGACGGCGATCACGGTAAGAAAAGCGAGACCGCTATATAGGTTGACTCGAGGATGGAGCCAGGTTTCGAGCAACGCGAATGAGACCAAAACCAGACCGATCGGCGATCCCCAATTGCCCAGCGGCGAGCGCAGAGGCAGGCTTCGAAGTTCGGAGGGCGAGTGACGGCGGCGGAAGTTTACATGCGCAGCGAGTGAGACCAGCCATGAGCACGTCATTCCAGTGAAACCGGCTCCGACAAGATAGCGAAAGGCGTTTTGCGGAAACCACAGCGCCAGCGCCGCGGCGATGAAAACACCGAAGGCTGAAACAAGAACTGCGGATCGAGGGGAACCGGAACGGTTGAGGCGTCCCAGCGATGACGGAGCCCAGCCGGTGCGTGCCAGAGAGAAGATCATGCGGGAAGCAACATACAGGGCCGCATTTGCGCCGGAGAGAGCGGCGGATAGCGCGACGAAATTCATCAGCCCAGGAGCGTGAGGAATCTTTATGGCGCGGAAGACGGTGACAAAAGGGCTCTCAGTAACACCCGCGTGGTTCCAGGGCATGACGCCGAGCAAGACGATGATGGCCCCGATGTAAACGAAAGCGAGAGTCAGGAACGTCAGCCAAACCGCGCGCGGCGTGTCTTTCGCGGAACGGGCTTCGCCGGTTGCTACAGCGACCATCTCCACTCCACCAAAGCTGTAAAGCGCGAAGGTGAGGGCGACCAGCGGCGACAGCGCACCGTTGGGGAAAAATCCGCCAGAGACGCTGTATTGAGGATGAACACGGCGGCCCAGCAGCAATCCAGCGCCGATGACGATGAATCCGGCAATGGTTGCCAGCTTGATAATCGAGAGCCAGAACTCGAAGCGGCCATAAGATTTCACACTGCTGAGATTGACCAGGAGCAAAGTCACAGCGAATAACAGAACCCAGACATAGGCTTGTACAGCGGGGAACCAGTACGCCATGTAGGTGGCGGCCGCGACCATCTCCGCGCCGATGTTGAGCGCCATTCCGATCCAGTAGCCGAAGCGAGCGAGAAAACCGGCGAAGGGGTTCAGGTAAAGTTCACCGTAAATGCCGAACGATCCGGCGGCCGGATGCGCGGACGCGAGTTCGCCCAGCGCCATCACCACCGTCCAACTGATGAAAGCTGCGGCGATAAAGCTGAGGATGGCGGCAGGGCCGGCGATCTGCATAGCCGCGCCCGAGCCCAGCAAAATTCCCGTGCCGATCGAGCCGCCGACGGCGACCATCGCCATCTGTCCCGCAGTGAGTTGATGGCCGAGTCCTTCTTCGTGGGCGATTGCAGGAGGGGCCGAGGACATGCTGCACAATATCAAAAAGGGGGAGAATCCGCCCCCATATCAATGAGCGAAATGGCGATTTTTCGACAACTAACATGCATCAGACTGCTGTGAACATTCAGGTCAGCGCTTCTAGGGATAAGGGGGAAGAAAGGTCAGAAGGGACCGGCCACATGGAGTAAAATAGCGGGCGGCCAAAACGCGCCGCGAAAGCGGTTCTGGTCGTATTCTGAGGGGAGTGTCCCATGGCAAAAGCTAACCGGCTAGCGCTCTCAGTGCTAGTTGTTTTTTCCCTCGCGGCGTTCGCCGCGGCGCAGTCCTATACCATTACCGATCTCGGTGGGGGCGCAGCGTCCGCAATCAACAGCCTCGGCGACGTCGTCGAGCAAAATAATTACAACAAGTCGTTTGTCTGGAGTCCCGGTGGCCGCCTCCTCGCCCTTGCCGGGCTGACTGGAGACCTTGGCACAAGTCCGTCCGGCATCAACAGCCAGGGTCTCGCCGTAGGGCTCTCCATCAACGGCCAGGGTTCCTTCGCGCTGCTGTGGACGAATGGTAAGCCTCTCAACCTCGGCACGCTTCCCGGAGGCACGGAAAGCGCGGCCAACGGCATCAATGCATCCGGGGAAGTCGTAGGATGGAGTGTTGTTCCTACCGGCGCTGAGGCTTTTCTGTGGACCGAGGCGACCGGCATGCAAGGTCTTGGCTTCTTGCCGGGTGCCGCGGTCAGCGTTGCCCAAGCGATCAACCGTTACGGCCAGGTTGCCGGCTACTCGGGTGCATCTTTCAATCTCGATAAGGACTACGCCTTCATTTGGTCGAAAACTACCGGTATGAAGAACCTGGGCAAGCTCCCTGGTTACGATGGCAGTGCCGCCTACGGGATTAACGACCTTGGCCAGGCCGCCGGCGCTTCTTTTTGCAAACCCTTTAGTTGTCCGGCGCATGCCACGCTCTGGAACAAGACCAAAGGCAGCATGCTCGACCTTGGCGTGCCGCCGGGGGCAAATTCCAGTTTTGCCTACAGCATCAACAACGTCGGCCAGATCGTCGGAGTCTCCGATATCGGCGCCTTTGTCTGGAGCCCGTCCACAGGAATACTCGATCTGAACACTCTCATCCCGGCGAATTCGGGATGGGTTTTGCAATTTGCCACTGCCATCAACGACCAGGGGCAGATCGTGGGCTATGGAACGCACAACTGTTGCGTTAGAGAGGCCTTCCTGTTGACGCCGCAGTAGGTCATCTGGACTTGCTCGATATATAGGGCAAACCAGAGTCACAGTTTGGGGCAACCTCCGGACCGCTGACAAGGCGGCTTTTCCCCGCATCACCGACGACGGTTCCCGCTAACTGTCGTTAACAGGCAATTACGCGCAAGACCCGTCGTTGTCGACCGCTTCGATGCGAGTGAGGCGGCCCCATCGGCGACCATCTCCGCGCCGAGGTTGAGCGCCATGCCGATCCAGTAGCCGGCGCGAGCCAGGAATCCGGCGAAAGGATTTAGATAAAGCTCGCCGTAAACGCCGAACGATCCCGCGGCTGGATGTGCCGAGGCGAGCTCGCCCAGCGCCATGGTGACGGTGAAACAGATGAAAGCGGCGGCGGCAAAACTGAGGATGGCGGCGGGACCGGCGATCTGCATGGCTGCGCCGGAGCCCAGGAGAATTCCGGTGCCGATGGAGCCTCCGACGCCGACCATGGCCATTTGTCCCGCGGTGAGTTGATGGCCGAGTCCTTCTTCGTGGGCGATTGCGGGAGGGGCGGAGGACATTGCCCGCCACGATATCAAAAAGGGGGAGAATCCACCCTAAAATCTAATGACTGAAATCGCGTTTTTTCGACAATCTGAGATTGTCGCAAGGCCCACGCAAACGATGGACGCTGTGGTCCTAGCTTAGTTGGACGACATTGGAGAAAGCTCGAAGACGGTGCCGAGGTTGTCGGCTCCTCCGACTTGCGTGGTGCCATAGAGGTTCCCTTGGGAGTCGAAGATGACGGCCGCGTCCGGGTAGTTGCCATCCGTCTTTCCATTGAAACTATACACAGTCGTAAACTCCCACCCCCCAGTGGCGGCGGGGCTGATTTCAAACACCGTGCCTCGGTGATTGGTGCCGCCGCTTCCGGTGGTGCCGAAGATTACATTGCTGGTCGGTTGGAGTGTAAGCCCCGTCGGGGTGAAGCCATCGGCAGCTGCGAACGCATGCACGATGGACTGCTTCCATGGCCCACTCAAAACGGGGCGAGTAAGTTTGAAGACCACACCACATCCTCCGCTGCAAAAGGTCTTGCCTCCTCCCACTGCAACTCCGTAGAGATTTCCGATCGAGTCGAAGACCAGAGATGTGGGTCTGTCGCCGTTAGTTCCCTGGAGGGCCCAGAGAAGCCCGAAATGCCATGCGCCGCCGGAGGGAGTCAGGCGGAAGACGGTGCCGCAGCCCTGAGGGTGGCACGTCGTCGCAGTCGTATTGCCGCCTTGGTACGTAGAGCCATAGAGGTTGCCTGCCGAGTCAATCAGCAGGTTGTAGTCGGGAAAGGCTCCATCAGAGGTCCCACCGAAAGCATAGAGAACCTTTTCGGTCCACCCGGTCGAGGACGGCGAAAGCTCGAAGACCGTCCCGCAGCCGCCGCCGTAGTAGATACACTCAGCCCCGGTACCACCGCCGCCATACCCGGTGGTGCCGTACAGATTTCCTTTCGAATCGAAAATGAGGCTGCCTGATGGCATGGTGCCATCGGCGCCGCCTTGGAAACTGTAAAGCACGGTCAACGTCCAGCCGGAGGGACTGGGGGAAAGCTCGAAGACGGCGCCCTGATCCGCCGAGCCGCCCGATCTACTGACACCGTATAGATTACCCTGAGCGTCGAAGATAGGGCCGCCATTGGGCTGGTCGACGGGTTCGAGGCCGAAGGAATAAAGAGTGGTCTGTGTCCAGGTGCCGCCAGAGGATGGAGAAAATTCGAAAACCTCGCCCGTACCTGCGGGAGAGAATCCCGTGGTGCCATAGATATTGCCTGCAGGGTCGAAGATAAGCGGGCTTGAGGGCCAGTTTCCAGTGTTTGCGAAGCTGTAGAGAATCTTTTCCGTATATTGGGCGTGAGATACAGAGGGCGCAATGGCGAAGGTCAACAGCGTCAGCAAAACCGAAAGCGACTTATTCATACGGATTCCTCGGCGCAATGCCTAGCACAGGGGAGTCTGTCAGTCTTCCGACGGCGGGTCAAGATGAAGAAACTTGCACACGTAGGCACACCCAGTCTAATCCCCAACCCCACTTTAAGAGGCCGTTACAAGACTCTGTTGTGATCAGGCGTAAATTACGCGCAAACCCCATTGCAGGATCAATAGGTCCGATCGCCGTCCAACTTCTAGAAAGGTCGGCGGGCGTCGGTTCCCCGACTCCGTCAGGGCGAGCCATCACTTCGCACACGTGACAAGCCAGTTACCGCCGGGACGGCTACGCTCGCCTGGTGACCTTCGTAATCGCGGCAGCGGGTTACCGCATTGCTGGTCATGGAGCGGACTCCTAGAATCGGGAGCAGGACTTCTCCGCCTCACTTACTCATGCCAGAGATGACAAAGCGCGTGGACCGGGCCGAAATCATGAGGCGCACGGCTGGCGCAGAAAAGCTGCTGCAGAAGGGCAAGAGCCTGGAAGCGCTGGAAGAGTATCTCCACGTCCTGCGCGACGACCCGGAAAATGACGTTATACGGCAACTGGCGGCTGACCTGTGCCTTTCGGTAAGCCGGAACCGCGACGCGGTTGTGCTTTTGGGAGAGCTGTTTGAGCGCCAGGTGAATGCCGGCGATGCCACGCGCGCCAGCTTGACTTATAAGAAGTTAGCGCGCCACGGAAGCCCCACCTGGGAGCAGAAATTCCGCTTTGGACAGCTTCTGGAAGGTTCGAACAAAAAGCTGGCTGCGGGAACCTATGAAGCGGCGCTGGGAGACCTGGAAAAACTGAACAAGCGGCAGGAAGCGATGCCGATACTGGAGCGGATTGTCGCCCTCGAACCCACGCAGACGAATTACATCCGGATAGCGGATCTGGCTTCTGAATTGGGGAATCCGAAACTGGCTGCGGCAGCGTTCCAGAAGGTCGCGCAGTTGACGGAGACCGAGGGGGGCGATTCGGCTCCGTGGTATGAAAAAGCTTATCAGGAAGACTCGTCGGACCCTGGGATTGCAGTCGCGTATGGAAGAAGCCTGCTTGCTCAGGGGCAGGTGGGAGCGGCGATTTTTATTCTTGAGCCGCAACTGAATATGGGTCCGGCAAGCCCCGAACTGCGCGATGTTTATGCCGAGGCTTTGCTGGGCGCGGGGCGCTTTACCGAAGCGGAGCCGCTGATCTGGGATCTGTTTGAACAAAATCCCACGCGCTTGCAGCAAGTGATCGGTCTGATCGGGCAACTGCTGGATCGCGAACAGGATGATGCAGCTGTGGAACTGGCGCGCAAGCTGGAACAGTTTCAGCGCAGGCGCGGCGAACGTCGGCAGTTCATCGCCATCATGCAGGACATTACTGCGGCGCATCGAGTCTCGCCGCCCATCCTGGAGTTTTTGAGCGAACTTTACAACGCGTCGAACCGGGAAAACGATTATTGCCAGACGCTGCTCAAGCTGTTCGATCTCTACATCAGCACCAGCGAATTTGCGAAAGCGGCGGAATGCCTGGACCGCGCGGCGGAAGTCGATCCGTATGAGTCTGGGCATACGAAGCGGCTGGAAGCAGTGAAAGGCAAGATCGATGAGAATCGATATCGAGCGATTGCGGCGCGCTTTGCGCCGGTGGGCAAGCCGGCGGGAGAGCCTGCGCAAGCCGCTTCTCCGACGCTGGGTGCCTCGACGCTGCAAGACTTGATGCTGCAAGCGGAAATTCTGGTGCAGTATGGAATGCGCAACAAAGCGGTGGAACGGTTGCAGAGGATTCAGGAGTTGTTTCCCCGCGAAGAAGAGCGCAACGAAGATTTGCAGCGGCTGTATCTTTCCGCAGGAGTAACGCCGCGTTACGCGGGAACAGCGGCGTTGCCTCCGGTTGCGGCTGCGCCGGTTGCGGCTGCACCTGCCGCGGCGGATCCCGCCGCCGATGTGCGCAGCTTTACCCGCGTGGCTGAGATTACCCGCAAACTCTACCAGCAATCTACGGCGCAGGCGGTGTTGAGTACTGCGGTCAAAGAGATTGGCGCGCATTGGGAAGCCTTCCGCTGCGTAGCGGCCACAGGCAAACGCGGCCAGCCGCCGACCTCCATTCAGGAGTGGTGCGCCGATGGCGTTGAAAAAGCCAGCCCGGCAGGGTTGATGGAAGTGATTGGCTGCCTGCAAACGGCTTGCACGAGCAACGAACCGCTGGTTATGCCGGATGCATTGAAGGCCTCGCAGGTGCAGCCCGCGCGCAAAGCCATTGAAGAACTGGCGGCGGTTTCGATTTTGGCGATTCCGCTGGTGGATGGCCAGGAACCGGTTGGCATGTTGGTTTTAATGCATGCGAAACCGCGGTTGTGGCCGCAGGCGGATGTGCTGGTGTTGAAGACCGTAGCTGAGCAGATGGTGATTGCGCTGAATAACGCCGGCCTGCGCAGGCTGGTCAAGAATCTTTCGGTGACCGATGAAAAATCCGGGCTGCTCAAGCGCGCATCTTATGTCGACTTGTTGCTGGCAGAAAGCCGGCGGGCGCTGCAGAACTCGGTTCCTATTTCTGTGCTGCTGATGCAACTGGGCAAGACTTCGACCATGCTGAAAGAACACGGCGAAATGGAAGTGGAAGCGGCTATGGAAAAAGCCGGCCAGTTGCTGGCCGCCAACATTCGCGCGAACGATCTGGCTTTCCGCTATGGAACGACTTCGATCGCGATCATCCTGGGCGAGACGGCGGAAAAAGAAGCTACCAAGGCCGTGGAAAAATTACGCAAGGTCATCAGTGAAGTTAGATTGCCGGGCAAGGATGGAGGCAGTTCGCTATCGGTTCAGTTCTCCGCTGGACTGGCGGAAGCCGTGATTCGCCCGGAATACGATGCGATTGATATTGTCACTGAAGTGATCAACCGCGCCGAGCAGGCGCTGGCGCTTTCGCAGGCTCAGGGATCGGGCAAGGCCGTGGTGCTGGGGCCGGCCCTGGCCGCGGGAGCGGTGGCGTGATTGAGTAATTTTGTAATTGAGTAATCGGGTAATTTGTAATTCTAAGCTCCAGTCGAATTCTCGATCGATCCCTTGCAGTTGTTTCTGATTCGTTTTCTATCTCGCTTGAGCAAATTCCATTCCGCACTGCTAAACTGAAAAGTTTAGGGAAGCTTCTTTGAACCATTCTGCTAGGAGCACGTCTGAAAAATCATGCTGAGACCCGGTGACATTGCCATCGTAAGCGGGGCGCGCACGCCCTTTGGCCGTTATTGCGGCAAATTGAAGGACTTTACCGCGCAGGAACTGGGCGGGGTCGCTGCCAAGGGAGCCATTGACCGGGCGGCGATTGATCCGCGCGAGTTCGATCATGTGGTGTTTGGCAATGCGCAGCAGACATCCGGCGACGCGCTGTATGGCGCGCGGCATGTGGGATTGCGGGCGGGGCTGCCGATTGAGACTCCGGCGCTGACTGTGAACCGGCTGTGCGGGTCGGGCATGCAGGCGATTGTGAATGCGGCGCAGATGATTCAGTTGGAAGAGGCGAAGATTGTTCTGGCGGGCGGCATGGAGGCGATGTCGCAGGCTCCGTTTGTGATTCGCGGGCGCGACGGATTTACGCTTGCGCCGGGCGGCAAGCTGGAAGATTCGCTGATGGTGGCGCTGCTCGACAGCTATTGCGGGCTGTACATGGCCAACACGGCAGAGTTGTATGGCGAGCAGCAGGGCATCACGCGGCAGGCGCAGGATGAGTTCGCGCTGCGCTCGCAGCAGAAGGCGGATGAGGCTTACAAAGACGGACGCATTCAGGAAGAATTGGTTGCGGTGCCGCTGCGGAATTCCAAGGGCGAGGCGACGGGAGAAGTTTTTCCGGAGGACGATCATCGGCGTCCGCAGACCACGATGGAAGGCTTGGCGAAGCTGAAGGCGGCGTTCGGAAAAAATGGAACGGTCACCGCGGGAAACGCGAGCGGCATTGTGGATGGCGCGGCGGCGGTCGTGCTGATGTCGCTGGAAGAGGCACGCAAGCGCGGGATTCAACCGCTGGGGCGCATTGTGAGTTGGGGCATTGCTGGAGTGGAGCCGAAGCTGATGGGCCGGGGTCCGGTGCCGGCGACCAAGGTGGCGCTGCAAAAAGCCGGGCTGAATTTGGATTACATCGATTTGATTGAAGTGAATGAGGCGTTCGCGGCGCAGTATTTGGCGGTGGAAAAGGAATTGGGCCTGGATCGCGAGAAGGTAAATGTGAATGGCGGGGCGATTGCGCTGGGACATCCGCTGGGCGCGACCGGAACGCGCCTGGTGATCACGCTGCTGTATGAGTTGCGGCGGCGGAAGAAGAAGTATGGGCTGGCGACGGCTTGTATTGGCGGCGGGCAGGGGATTGCCATGATCGTGGAGAGCTTGAACTAGCGTTAGATTGCAACGTGCTCCGTATATAATGGTAGTATACAATAATGGTTGACTTGTCCAATGTCACCGGATTCGAATGGGACAGCGGCAACGAAACCAAGAATGCGAAGCACAAGGTAACATGCCGGCAGGCGGAGGAAATTTTCAGCAATGTGCCGCTGTGGATCACCGACGATGTCGCCCATAGCAAACTGGAAGAACGCGCCCGAGCCATCGGTATGACCGACGATGGCCAGGTTCTTGTGGTCGCATTTACTTTGCGCGCGGGCGGTACCAAGATTCGCGTGATCTCCGCCCGTAACGCTTCAAGAAAGGAGAGGACGGAGTATGAAAGCCTCTAAGAAACCTGCCCCCCGGGGGAACGGTATTGCCTGCCGCTTGCCGAAAGCGAGACTTTCGATTTCAGCAACGCCCGGAAGGTTGCCTTGCCGAAACTCAAGCCTCCCACGGTCTCGATCTCGATACGTCTGCCGCGGCACCTGATTGATGTGATGAAGGCAGCGGCCAATAAGCGCGATGTTCCCTACCAGTCGCTGATGAAGATGTGGTTGTATGAGAAGGCCGAACCGAAGCCGTGATCCGCGCTGATTAGGAGCGTGCCGATGGATGATTATGCGGAGCTTGTGATTAGCAGCAAGGAGACGGCCGCGGCTGGTGATCACGCTGCTGTATGAGTTGCGGCGGCGGAAGAAGAAGTACGGGCTGGCGACGGCTTGTATTGGCGGCGGGCAGGGGATTGCGATGATTGTGGAGAGCTTGAGCTAGGTTTCGACATCGGGGGCGGGCACCCGGTTGATCGTGAGGGGTCTCCGCGGCGATTTGTTCCAGAAACTGATGGCATTATGGACGTGGATAAAACCTATTGTTAGAAATATCACAAACCACGTTAGCGTGGGGTATGCCTACGATGAATTGTCTGAATCCATAGTCCTGGAGGACCGAAGGATCAACGAATTTGGAGAACGCCATGCAGGTGAGCTGAGGATTATAATCAATTGATCGTAGGTCAGGAGTATCAACCACGAGCGCGGGAGGAGTGTCACTAGTGTAGGCAACTGACCAATGCCATGGCACGTGAGCATTCTCAGATGACGATGCGTTTAGATATGCGGCGAGCATCTCTCTCAATCCGTCTGAAGATACTCCGTACTTAGAGGCTTCGGAGCTGGGATACTTCTCACTAGTAGCTTGATCGTGACCAGAGTACTCGGTAGTTTTCTGATCTTCACGCGCACTCGGGGATGAGGTGGAGCGGACATCTTTCGGCTTATCGCTGCTTGCAAACCAGAATATTGCGAAAAGTGCACCGACGAAGAGGGTGATTTTCTTATACCCGTACTTTTGCCACATGGATTTCCTCGCTATGTCGGTCGGGTTTATGCACCCATACCACAGTGCCTCTAAGGGAGGCGGGCTCCAGCAGTACCGCCGCTTTTTCTGCCAGACACCGCGCCGACTTTGTTTGCGCTATTGTCAAATACTCTTGAAGGGACTCCACTGGATTTTTTGCTGCGACGTGGATTGACCGACCTAACACGTCGACCCGCCGCCCCAGGTAGTGTTGATCGTCGGGATGTCTCCCGAATTTCGACTCGCCGAAATCGTACTTAACAAGGCGGCGCGGCGGAAAGTCGGGTGCCTGCCCTACCCGCTGGTAGAACGTCCAAACGTCGAAATCCTTTACTCCATTTTCGCCGTCGACGTAATGCAGGGCAGCGCCCTGACACAAAGCGACACACAATACCTTTGCGTCCTTGTAGCGCTCATAACGGGAGAAAAAGAGCGCGCGATCTTGGGCGGCAATCGCGGCAAGTCTTGCCAAGTCCTCGTCGGATATTGTCGCAAACGATCTTTCCATTTGCCTCAATTTAGAACCTTCCTTCTCTGGCGAACTCGCAAGGACCGCACCCTGAACTCGCTCTTTGTCCTCGGCTCGCGTGCAAGAGAAGTTCCAGCGATTCTAGTGTCGCTTGTTTCCCAACGCAACTCAGTGACAAACGTCACAGAGTTCTGTAACTTAAGAATTCTGCGGTGGCGATTAGGATTACTGTCCCCGCAGGGAGAAATGGCAGGTATGGAGATTAGGAAAGTTGGCGTACTCGGTTGTGGGCTTATGGGGTCCGGCATTGCGCAGGTTTGCGCCACTGCTGGATTTGATGTCACTGTGCTTGAGGTCGAACAGAAATTTCTCGACAAAGGGTTTGCCGGGATTGAGAAATCTTTGGCCAAGTTTGCCGAGCGGCCGGTCGAGAAGGGCGGGATCACGGAGCAGCAGAAAGATGAGATTCGCGCGCGGCTCGAGGGGACGACCAACAAGGCTGACCTGGCCGATTGCGACATTGTCATTGAGGCCATCATCGAGAATGTGGAAGAGAAGAAGAAGATGTATGCCTCGCTCGATGCGGTGGTGAAAAAAGACGCGATCTTCGCTTCGAATACGTCGTCGATTTCGGTGACCGAATTATTGACGTCCGTGAAACGTCCGGAGCGGTTTATTGGGCTGCACTTTTTTAATCCGGTGCCGCTGATGAAGCTGGTAGAAGTTGTGCGCACGATTGCCACTGCTGACGATGTATACCAGACGGCTTATGAGTTCGGGAAAAAGCTGGGCAAAGTTCCGGTGCGCACGTCGGACAAGACGGGATTCATCGTGAACCGGCTGCTGGTGCCGTATTTGCTGGATGCGATTCGCGCGTATGAAGAAGGCGTAGGCTCGATTGACGACATCGACAACGCGATGAAGCTGGGCTGCGGCTATCCGATGGGGCCGTTTACGCTGCTGGATTTCGTCGGGCTGGATACGACTTACTACATCACGCACGTCATGTACGACGAATTCAAGGAGCGGCGGTTCGCATCGCCTCCTCTGCTGAAGCGGCTGGTGATGGCGGGGTGGTACGGGCGGAAGACGGGCAAGGGATTTTACGATTATGCGGACCCGGAGAAGCCGAAGGCCAACAAGCTTTAGCCACGGATTTGCACGGATTGACACGGATAAATCTTTGGCTTGAACTTAGTTAGCGCTCGTAAACTTCGCGACGGTGGCCAATGCGGACGACTACAACAACCAGATGATCGTCTTCCAATTTGCAGATGATGCGATAGTCGCCGACCCGGTACTTCCAGAACTTGCTCAGTGTTCCCTGGAGGCGGTCGCCGATATGGCGCGATGGCGCGGATTTTCGAGTCGGCCGACTCTCTCATAGAGAAACTTCAAAATGCGGCGTGAGACAGTTTTGTCCAGATCGTCGAGCTGTTTCTGCGCATTCGGCGTGAATTCAAACGTCCATGCCATAGCGCTTCATGATTTTTTCGATTGGGATGGTCTTGACGCGGCCGGAGCGGATGGCCGCCAGTTCTTTCTCGGCGTAATAAATGTCTTCAAGATCGTCGAGATGTTCAAGGATGGCTTCGCGGGCGTAGTAAGTCTTGGTGCGGCCGGTGCGCTTGGCGAGGCGGGCGAGGCGCTTTTCGATTTTTTCGGGAAGGCGGATAGCGAGCATGAAATGGCTCCTGCTATACAATTATAGCAGTCGTCCTTTTCGCCGGGTTGACACATTGCGTGGATGAACACGGATCTTTTCGATGGAGACGATGTGGCGGATTTTGGCTGAGGTCATCGCTGACACCGAGGGCTCGTCAGGCTCCAAAATTGGGTTCATCAACATAATGACCTGGCGGACTCCAAGGACGCTGCAAGCTCGAAGATCGAGAAGTATCTGAATTCCTTTGGATGGAGCTTGGTATTTGTTGACAAGAGCGATGTCATCCGGGAGGAATCTCAATTCGGCGATGAGGTCGCGGACATGGTCGAGCGCACACGTAATAACCCCAATGCGATCATTCTTGGAACATTTCATACGTATAAGACGAACTGACGCATCAGATCCGTTTTTGATCCGTACGAATCCGTGGCTAGGAATTTGAACTTATGAACTTCGAAAACATACTCCTCGAAAAGAAAAACTCCATCGCCTACGTCACCGTCAACCGGCCCAAAGTACTTAACGCGCTCAACATGGCCACCATGGAGGAGCTGCGGGCGGCGTTTCATGACATTAAGAACGATGCGGCGATTCGCGTCGTCATCTTTACCGGCGCGGGCGAGAAGGCTTTTATTGCCGGCGCCGACATTGGCGAGCTCGCCAAGCAGGATGCGGTTTCGGGCAAGGAGTATACGCATCGCGGGCAGAACGTTCTGAATCTGATTGAGAATCTGGGCAAGCCGGTGATTGCGTGCATCAATGGTTTTGCGCTGGGCGGCGGATGCGAGATCGCCATGGCTTGCACCATGCGGCTGGCCAGCGAGAATGCCAAGCTGGGGCAGCCGGAGGTGAAGCTGGGGATTATTCCGGGATATGGCGGAACGCAGCGGTTGCCGCGGCTGGTGGGCAAAGGGATCGCGATGCAGATGTGCTCACGGGAGAAATGATTACGGCGCAGGAGGCGCATCGCATTGGGTTGGTGAATGAAGTGACCGTGGCGGCGGAGTTGATTCCGCGGGCGGAGGCGATTGCGGCGAAGATTATTGCGAACGCTCCGCTGGCCGTGCAGTATGCGATGGAAGCGGTCAACAAAGGCATGGAGATGAGCTTGTCTGAAGGCCTATATCTGGAAGCGGTGCTGTTTGCTGTCGCCTGTGCCAGCGAGGATAAAAAAGAGGGGACAACGGCGTTTCTGGAAAAACGGGCGGCGCAGTTTAAGGGAAAGTAAGTTCTTTGCCACGGATTGCGCGGATCCCACGGATGGCCAAAATCTCACCACTGAGACACAGAGGCACAGAGGACCAATTGAGAGTCGAATCCGTGCCGGAGTCAGCTTTTTTCGCTGTGGAGGGCAAGCTCGACGCTTCCGGCAAGAGTTTCGCGATTGTCGTTGCACGCTTTAACGCGTTTATAACTGAGCGATTGTTGACCAGTGCTTGCGACGGTCTGCTCCGATCCGGAGCAGACAAAGACGATATAGACGTTGTGCGCGTGCCGGGTGCGTTTGAGATTCCATCTGCGGCGAGGACTCTGGCTGAGACGCGTAAGTATGATGCCATCATCTGCATCGGTTGCCTGTTGCGCGGCGATACGGCGCACTATGACGTGATCGTGAACGAAGTCACGCGCGGGATTGGGCAGTCGGCGCAGGAGACTGGTGTGCCTCACGCGTTCGGTGTGCTGACCTGCGACACGCTGGAGCAGGCGATTGATCGCGCGGGGCTGAAGATGGGGAACAAGGGATTTGAGGCGGCGCTGGCGGCGGTGGAGATGGCAAATCTGAAGAGCGCCATCCGGCTTTCGGCTTCCGGCGTCCGCAAGAGCGACTCCGGACCTCGGACCTTGGACCTTGGGCAGAAGCAGATTCCTCGCTCCGCTCGGAATGACAAGTCTGAGATGGCGCAGATTCCTCCGCCTCGCCCCGCGAGCCATCGGAATGACAAACCTAAGGGTGTGGGCGCAAAGCGGCGCAAGTAACTCTCCTGAAGTAAACTAAACTCACCACTGACAACTTTCTTTCATGGGCACACGTCGCAAATCCCGCGAACTGGCTTTGCAAATGCTTTTCCAGGCTGACATGGGAAAGCAGGATGCCGACCATGTGCGGCATACATTTTGGGCGGAGCACGCATCGGCCAGCGCCGAAGTGCGCGGCTTTGCCGACGATCTTTTCCGGGTGGCCACGGATCGGCTGCCTGAAATCGATGGCCTGATTGAACGCCACGCCGAGCACTGGCGCATGGAGCGCATGGCCGCGGTCGACCGCAATTTGTTGCGGGCGTCAGTGGCAGAGTTGATGGCCTATCCCGAAACGCCGCGAGCCGTGGTCATCAATGAGGCGCTGGAGATTGCGCGGCGCTTTTCTTCTCCCGAGTCGGTGCATTTTGTAAATGGGGTGCTGGACAGCGTGGGGAAAGAGTTGGAGAAGCCGGCGTAGCGAGGGCACGGCTGATTGTTCAGGCGTGGCTCGTTTTCGGACGCTGATCGAGATTGTTGTTGCAAAGCCTGCCGGGTTCCCCCGGGGGCTGAAGCCCGCCCCTTTGCTTGCTCTTGTCGGCACGGCTCAAGCCGTGCCCTTCCCGTGCCGTCCCAAATACCCGCTAACGACTAGCAACAGCCTAGGGTTTCACTCCCACGACATCTAAGTTGCAGGCGATGGTGGTGGCTCCGGTGGAGCAGAAGGGGTTGGTCACGTCGGGCAGATTGGGAAATGGAATCTGCATGAGGTCCGTCCCGATGGTTGTGCTCACCTCGTGCAGTTCTCCGTCGCTGCACGCCACGTAAATCAAGGTTCCATCCACGGTCATCGACGCAGTGACAGCCGAGACAGGGCTGCCGGTCGCGCTGACCAGGGGAATGCCGCTGGTGGAGTTGGTGTTGAAATCGTAGACCAGGATGTCGCTGCGGTCGCTGGTCACGATGTAGGCGGTAGAACCATCCGGCGACATGAAAAAGTTTATGGGATGGAATGTGCCCTGTCCGAGGTCGAAACGTAGAACGAGCGGCGCCAGGGTTGTGGGATTGGATGCGACCGCGATCGTTTGCGGGCATGACTGGGTAACAGCCGGTTGCCAGGTATTCAGGGCGACCAGATCCAGTCCCGTGTTATCGAGGCCGACCAGTACATCGAGTCCGGCACAGTTAAGGGCGCCGTGCGCTGTTTGCGGGTCACAAGCGGGATTAACTGCCGCGCTGGCCACCGGCTGCGGCGGATTTCCTGGAGGGAGATCGTTCAGAAATAAAGGTGCGGCGGGGAAAGTGATTACAAGAGGATTGTTGCTGTTGTCGCAAGTGTTGTAGACGCTTAGGCTCGAAGTCGTACTGCCGCCGTTGATGAATGCGAAGGCTCCGCTGGATGAGAAGGTAATCCCCGTGGCTGGCGCGGCGAGGGGTAAAGTCTGCAATGCCTGTATGGGAGAGTAGACGTAAAGGCATGCGGGCGCAGGTGGCGAAAGATTGCAACTGGGACCTGCCGGCCCGATGATGAATGCTTTTAAGCCATCCGGAGAAAACGCGGCGGCAGTCGCTCCGGAGATGTTGAGCGTGGTAATCGCGGCTGTGCTCGAATTGATGACATACACCTGATTGGGAGTGTGCACGACGTCGGAAAAGATGGCGTTATTGCCGTTCTCTGAAACCGCCAGCACCGTACCGGTCACGCTTCCCAACACAGTAAATGGATTGTTTGCCGTCCCAATATTGGCGGGCGCGACGATAACCGCGCCGAAGTTTCCTCCCATGTAAGCTTTGTCTCCGGCCGGATCAAAGAGCATGGAATTGGGCGGCGCCGGCAGCTCGGTGGGATTTCCTGAGACGTTGCTGGCAGTAGAAATATCATAAAGATGGACGCCACAGTAGAAGTTCGTAGCGCAATCGAGGCTGGTGGCCAGCACGCTGGTAGAAGATGCGGCCCCACTCACCAGACCGGAAATTGCCGTCGCGGGATAAACCGGAACGGGCTGCACTAAATTATTTGGAGGAAGTCCGGCCACGCTCTGCGGGAACCCGATGTTGCAAGTGGGGGGTATGCAGGAAGCGCTCACCGAGCCGGAACCGGGTTGCGTAGTTGTGAGTGTGCAGGTCGTTCCGGTCGCACATCCCGTTGACGATGAGCCTGCGGTGACGGCAGCCGGTTGTGAGGAAGTCCAGGTCAAGGTGGGATTGGGAACGACACAACCTTGCACGTCAACCGCGGTAGCCACTGCCGTCTCGGAAGTGCTCTTATTGGCGGCAAAGCTGGTTTGACCGGAACCGATGTCTCCCAGGCTTAGGCCAACGCATTGCACGGGACAGGTTTCGGCGTAATAAGGTTGGCTCGACACGTTGGAGGCGCTGGCATAAACGGCAGTAAAGCCGGGAGCGGCGGGGGTTATCGTCGCCTGATTGGTGGGAACATTCGTATTGTTATCGGTGACGAATGGGACAACCGTAATCGCACTCGAACTGGTCTCGGCCCAGGTAAAAGGTCCCACTGAGGCCGTAATGTCAAGGCCTTTGCTGAAGGCGTTCGCCTGCAGCGTCATGCTTTGATTGGCGGAGAGGCACGGCGGAGCCTGCGTCATGCTCTGGCCGGGAGTGCATGAAGGAAATTTGGTCTGGGTTGGTTCGGAGATGCAGGCAAGCGGGATGGATTGCGGCCCAGGACAAGCCGGAGGGATTCCGTTCGCCGGGCAGACAGCGCTGATCTGAACGTTGTCGATCGGCGGATGAACATATACCAGAGTTGGCACGCTGGTGGTGCCAAGAGCCGTGGCCGTCACCTGCACGAGTCCATAATTTTGCGGCGTGCAAGTGACGAAGTCGGGATCCCAGACACCGGCACATGCCACACCACCCGGAGCCATATTGAGGATCGTGGTGTCACTGGACTGATAGGTGAAAGTGGTGGTGACGTTCGATCCGTTACTGTTTTGCGCGTTGGCTGTGAAGGTGAGCGTGCTCCCCAGTTGCATGCTGGCGCTGGTTTCGGGGGTTAGGAATATTTTCCCCGGGAAAGGCGAGGAGCCTGACGGCTTGTGGCCACCGCATCCGGTAAACAGAAACAATAGAACGCTGGCAATCGCTACTGCGAACAACCGAACCGTTTTTTGCACTGGAAGCCGGCGCAACCTAAGCATTCATCCTCCTCGCCCCGCGCCTGGGAGTACGCAGGACGAGCGCTCAATCAGATTTAGAAACCTAAATGTTTAGAAAGCCTGTAGTGTAGAGGGTCAAGCGGGAATCATCAAGCCTGAGAACGCGAATGCCAAAATTGGCGGTCGATTCCGGTCTTGCTCCACTTGATTTTGGTGGGATGCAAAAACATGAGTTGACGATGTTTGCATCCAGTTGCTATAGTAGTTTGGTTCCGCGAGTTCATCCAGGCTTGTTGCACGCTGTGCATCTTGGCGAGTGATTATGCGCGCCGAGAAATTTGCAGCTTGAGCTTTTGAGAAACCCGTTTCCGGATTGGGAGATGAGTTTTAAGTTTAATGTTCCGGAGACTTCCTCGCTGAAGCGTACCTGCGGTGCCTTCCGCCCTGTCATAAGGGCATCAGAGACGGATGGTTCGTCGCCGATGTTTGCGGAAGGATATGCAGGACAAGGCTGACGAAACGGAGCGTCCCCGCAGTTTGGCCGGGCATCACCGTCGGCGGCGTAAATCTGAATAGGAATCCAGAATCTCTCTGGCGTTTGGGCGCGGCGAGAAACCGTGTTCAGTCGAACATGTTTGGTTGAACATGGTCAGCCGCGAGGTTGAGCGTGCGCTGAATGCGCGCCGGGATTAGTGGCGTGGAGTTTGAAACAGTGGGTTGGCCGCCGAACTTGCGGATCAACTTGCTGGAAGTTGCAGGAGCAAGGAGCGGCAAAGAGTGCCTACCTTTAATCAGCTAGTGCGGCAAGGACGGGAGCGGACGCGCTATAAGACGGCGAGCCCGGCATTGCAGGGGTGTCCGCAGAAGCGCGGTGTTTGTACCCGCGTGTATACACAGACGCCGAAGAAACCGAACTCCGCATTGCGCAAAGTCGCGCGGGTGCGTTTGACTAACGGGATTGAGGTAACGACTTATATTCCCGGCGTCGGCCACAATTTGCAGGAGCACTCGATTGTGCTGATCCGCGGCGGCCGCGTGAAGGATCTGCCGGGCGTGCGTTATCACGTGATTCGCGGAACGCTGGACGCGGTGGGCGTTGCCAACCGCATGCAGGGACGCTCGAAGTATGGAGCGAAGCGGCCGAAGAAAGGTTGAAAAGCAAGGTTTCAAGGTTTCGAAGGTTTCAAGGTTTCAAAGTTGGCCTCGCAGGCTAGCGTTACCTTGAAACATTGAAACCTTTGAAACATTGAGACTTTGGAGTTTCGATGCCAAGAAAAGGACATATCGCCAAGCGGACCGTCGCGGCCGATGCCGTTTATGGCTCGGACCTGGTGACGAAGTTTATTAACTCGATGATGTGGCAGGGCAAGCGCTCGACCGCCGAAGGAATTTTTTATGAGGCCTTGCAGCGCGTGGAGGCCAAGGGCGGCGACACGGCGATCAAGCTGTTCACCAAGGCCGTGGAGAACGCCAAGCCGTTGCTCGAGGTCAAGAGCCGCCGAGTGGGCGGCGCGAACTACCAGGTGCCCGTTGAGGTGAATGCCGACCGGCGCACGTCGCTCGCGATCCGCTGGCTGATTACGTACGCGCGCGGGCGCGGCGAAAAGGGCATGGTTGACAAGTTGTCGAACGAGTTGCTGGACGCCGCCACGGGTAAAGGCGCGGCGATCAAGAAGAAAGAAGATGTGCACCGGATGGCGGAAGCCAATAAGGCCTTCGCGCATTACCGGTGGTAGGAATTGAGTCATTGAGCGATTGAGTCATCGGGCGATTTGCGAACCACGTGGAGTTTCGGTTTTCAATCGCTAAATCACGAATCGCTCAATCGCTAAATCGGAATCGCAGTCGGAGCCCCGGAAAGAGTTGAGAGAGTCGTGCCTCGAACAGTCCCATTAGAGCGTTGCAGGAACATCGGCATCATGGCCCACATCGATGCCGGTAAGACCACTACGACGGAGCGCATCCTGTTTTACACGGGACGGACGCACCGCATCGGAGAGGTCCACGAAGGAACTGCGACCATGGATTGGATGGAGCAGGAGCAGGAGCGCGGCATCACGATCACCTCTGCCGCGACGACCTGCACCTGGCGCGACATTCGCATCAATATTATCGATACGCCCGGCCACGTCGATTTCACGGCGGAAGTCGAGCGATCATTGCGCGTGCTCGACGGCGCCGTCGCGGTGTTTGACGCGGTGCATGGGGTGCAGCCGCAGTCGGAAAAAGTCTGGCGCCAGGCCGATAAATATGGCGTGCCGAGAATTTGCTTCATCAACAAGATCGATAAGATGGGCGCCGATTTCGAGCATGCCGTCGATACCATCCGCAAGCGCCTCAGCGCCAAGCCAGTAGCGATTCAGATCCCCATTGGACAGGAAGACAAGTTCAAGGGCGTGGTTGATCTGATCAATATGAAGGCCATCGTCTGGGTCGATGAGACCATGGGCGCGGAATACATCACAGAAGAGATTCCCGAAAATTTAAAGAAAAAGGCAGAAGCGTTTCACGCCCAGCTGGTTGAAACCGTCGCCGAGAATGACGACGACATGCTGCACAAGTTTCTCGAAGGCGAAGTCATTACCGCCGACGAGTTGCGCGCGTCGCTGCGCAAGTCGACGATTGGGTTGAAGGTGTTCCCGGTGGTTGTGGGCACGTCGTTCAAGAACAAGGGTGTGCAGCCGCTGCTCGACGCGGTGGTGGATTACTTGCCTTCGCCTCTGGATGTACCGGAGACGCATGGAACGAATCCGCACAACGGAGAGCAGATTTTTCGCAAGGCCGACGACAAAGAGCCATTTTCGGCGCTGGCATTCAAGATCATGGCCGATCTTTTCGTTGGCCAGTTGACGTTTATTCGCGTCTACTCCGGCTCGCTCAAGACCGGCGATTCGGTGTTGAACGTTCGCACCACGAAGACCGAGCGTATTGGGCGATTGCTGAAGATGCACGCCAACAAGCGCGAAGAGATCAGTGAAATTCTCGCCGGCGATATTTGTGCAGCGGTTGGCCTGAAGAACGTGGGTACGGGCGACACTATCTGCGACGACGATCACGCCATCGCTCTCGAATCCATTACCTTCGCGGTGCCCGTAATTTCGGTTGCAGTCGAGCCGAAGACCAAGGCCGACCAGGAAAAGATGGGCATGGCGCTGGCGCGCCTGGCCCAGGAAGATCCTACCTTTAAAGTTCACACCGATCCCGACAGCGGGCAGACCATCATCAGCGGCATGGGCGAACTGCATCTGGAAATCATCGTCGACCGCATGATGCGCGAGTACAAAGTCGAAGCCAACGTCGGCAAGCCGCAGGTGGCGTATCGCGAGACCATTCGCAGGCACTCGGAAGCGGAAGGCAAATACATTCGCCAGACGGGCGGCAAGGGCCAGTACGGTCACGCCAAGATTTATCTCGACCCGCAACCGCCGGGAACTGGCTATGAGTTCGTCAACGACATTACCGGCGGATCGGTGCCGAAGGAATTTATCAAGCCGATCGATCAGGGCATTCGCGAGGCGCTCGAAGGCGGTATTCTCGCCGGCTATCCCATGGTCGACGTGAAGGCCACGCTGTATGACGGCAGCTATCACGACGTCGATTCGAACGAAATGGCATTCAAGATTGCGGGATCGATGGCCTTCAAAGAGGCGGCGCGCAAGGCTTCTCCGGTGTTGCTGGAGCCGGTGATGGCAGTCGAAGTCGTGACCCCGGAAGATTACGCGGGAACGATCATGGGCGATCTGAGCTCGCGCCGTGGACGCATCGAAGGCATGGAGCATCGCGCGGGTTCGCAGGTGATCAAGGCCATCGTTCCACTGGCGGAGATGTTTGGTTACGCCACGCACATGCGCTCGTCGACGCAGGGCCGCGCGGAATACTCGATGCACTTTGCGCGCTATGAGGAGGCTCCGAGATCGGTCTCGGAGGAAATCATCGCCAAGGTGCAGGGCACGGCGAAGTGATCGCGCGTTGCGGGCGTGAGCCCGCTGCGATCATCCTGAGCATTCTTTGCGAAGGATCTCGGCGGCGCGGCAAAGTTGCATAGGTCCTTCGGCGCAAGAGCGCGCCTCAGGATGACAAAGATTTAAAAGCAAGGTTTGAGCTAGAAGCTACGAGCTTAGGAGCTAGAGGCAAAGGAAATGGCGAAAGAGAAATTTGACCGTACTAAGCCGCACTGCAATGTGGGAACCATTGGTCACATCGATCATGGCAAGACCACTTTGACGGCGGCTATCACCAAGGTTTTGGCGAAGCACAATCCGAAGAACACGTTCCGGTCGTTTGATTCGATCGATAACGCTCCGGAAGAGAAGGCGCGCGGCATCACCATCGCCACGGCGCACGTCGAGTATGAGACGGCGAACCGGCACTACGCGCACGTGGACTGCCCGGGCCACGCCGACTACATCAAGAACATGATTACCGGCGCGGCGCAGATGGATGGCGGCATTCTAGTGGTTGCTGCGACGGACGGCCCGATGCCGCAGACGCGCGAGCACGTGCTGTTGGCGCGGCAGGTGGGCGTGCCGTATCTCGTCGTGGCGCTGAATAAAGTGGATGCGGTCGACGACCCCGAGTTGCTGGAACTGGTCGAGCTCGAAGTGCGCGAGCTGCTGAAGAGCTACAAGTTCCCCGGCGACGACGTGCCGGTGGTGCGGGTCTCGGCTCTGGGCGCGCTGAACGGGGAGGCCAAGGCCGAGGCGCAGGTGGACGAGTTGATGGCGGCGGTGGACAAATTTGTGCCGCAGCCGGCGCGCGAGCTGGACAAGCCGTTCCTGATGCCGATTGAAGATATTTTTTCGATTCAGGGACGCGGCACGGTGGTCACCGGAAGAATCGAGCGCGGCAAGGTGAAGGTGGGCGAGGAAGTTGAGATTGTCGGCTTCCGCGACACGCGCAAGACGGTTGTGACCGGCGTCGAAATGTTCAAGAAGCAATTGGATGAAGGCATGGCGGGCGACAACGCCGGGCTTTTGCTTCGTGGTATCGCAAAGGAAGATGTGGAGCGCGGCATGGTGCTGGCCAAGACGGGATCGATCACGCCGCACACCAAGTTCAAGGCGGAAGTTTATATCTTGACGAAGGAAGAAGGCGGGCGGCATACGCCGTTCTTCAAGGGATATCGTCCGCAGTTTTATCTGCGCACGACGGACGTGACGGGCGTGGCGGAGTTGCCGGCGGGCACCGAGATGGTGATGCCGGGAGACAATGTCTCACTCGTAATCGAGTTGATCACGCCAGTGGCCATGGAGAAGGGCCTGCGCTTTGCCATTCGCGAAGGCGGGCACACTGTGGGCGCGGGCACGATCGCAGAGATAGTGCAGTAAGGCAGCTGTCAGCTATCAGCCTTCAGCTTTCAGTAAGCGCGGGTTGGTGGTAGTGGATGACAGCGAAGTGCATAGATCCCTCGCGAGACAAAAAACGTCTCGCTCAGGATGACAACGGTGTTGCTGAAAGCTGACGGCTGAGAGCTGACAGCTGATTTCAAGCGGCTTGCTGCTTGCCGCAGGTTCTTTCCTCTCGGAGACGCCGGGAGGGGTTAGAGAGATGACATTGTGATTGGAAAAGAAAGAATTCGCATACGGTTGAAGGCTTACGACTATCGCATACTCGATCAGTCGACGGGCGAGATTGTGGACACGGCCAAGCGCACGGGCGCGCAGATTGCCGGGCCGATCCCCTTGCCCACGATGAAGAATAAATACTGCGTGCTGCGTTCGCCGCACGTGGATAAGAAATCGCGGGAGCAGTTTGAGATCCGCACGCACAAGCGCCTGCTCGATATTCTCGAGCCGACGCAGCAGACGGTGGATGCGCTGATGAAGCTCGATCTGCCGGCGGGCGTGGATGTGGAGATTAAGGCGTTCGGCAAGGAACATAAGTAAGGCGCGGGCTGCGCCCGCGGGACAGCCGAGGGCGGCTGTCCCCACATGAGCATAGAGGCTCCCCAGCCAATAGCCGTCGATGAGAAATTGATGAGCCAAGCTGGGAATGGAGATAGAGATGGCGACGCGAGTTACTGGCATCTTAGGAAAAAAAGTCGGGATGACGCAGTTGTTCGATTCCAAGGGCGATGTGCGTCCGGTGACCGTGTTGCAGGCGGGGCCGTGCGTGATTACGCAGCACAAGTCGGCGACGCGCGATGGTTACGAGGCGGCGCAGATCGGCCTGGTGGAGTTCGTGAAGGAATCGCGGCTGACCAAGCCGGCGCAGGGACACCTGGCCAAGAACAATCTTCCGCCGGTGAAGTTTATGCGCGAAGTGCCGCTGGAAACCGATGGCGCGGCCGATGCCGAGGTTACAGTTAAAGTTGGCGACCGCATCCTGGTCGAGATTTTTGAAGGCGAAAGATTCGTCGACATTGTGGGTGTGAGCAAGGGCAAGGGCTTTCAGGGCGTGGTGAAGCGGCATCATTTTGCCGGCGGTCCGAAGTCGCATGGCTCGATGTTTCAGATCACGGGTTCGATTGGCTCGTCAGCGTTTCCGTCGCGCGTGTTCAAGGGAATGCGCATGTCGGGCCACATGGGGCATGCGCGGGTGACGCAGCGCAACCTGCGGGTTTTAGGAGTTGATAAGGAAGAAAATCTGCTGGTGGTCGAAGGCAGCGTGCCTGGGCCGCAAGGCGGGTACCTGGTGATTACGAAAGCGAAGAAGCCGCCGCGAGAGCGCCGCGGATTTGCGGGCTCGGCGACGGTCGATCCGTTGAAGGCGGCCAAGAGGGCGGCGAAGAAGGCATAGAGGCAGTGGCCAGTTGTCAGTGGCCAGAGAAAAGCAATATGGCGACTATCGATATACATGATCTGGCCGGCGAGAAAGTTGGAACGCTCGATTTGGCCGACGAGATTTTTGGCGCGGTCAACGAAGATCTGCTGTGGGAAGCGGTGAAGCACTACCGCGCCGGCAAGCGCGCCGGAACGCACGCCACCAAGGCTCGCTGGGAGGTTTCCGGGTCGGGCAAGAAGCTGTGGAAGCAAAAGGGCACGGGACGCGCGCGTATTGGCTCGATCCGTTCGCCACTGTGGCGGCACGGCGGCACGGTGCATGGACCGCAGCCGCGCTCCTACGATTACACCTTCCCGCGCAAGAAGCTGATGGGCGCGTTGCGCTCGGCGCTGGCGGCGAAGTTGGCCGACGGTAAATTGATCGTCGTCAATGCGTTCGATGTGAAGGATCCGAAGACCAAGGCGTTTCGCAAGAGCCTGGACGCGCTGAAAGTGGATGCGACGGTTCTGATCGTCGAAGCGGCGGCGCACGAGAACAAGAATCTGGAATTGAGCGCGCGCAATATCGAAGGGCTGGAGCTGATTCGCGGCAACGATGTGCATCCCTATCACCTGCTGCGTTACGACCGCGTGATCTTTTCGCATCCGGCGATCGAGAAGCTGCAAGTCTCGCTGAAGAGTTCGGTCTCGAAGCGGCACCGCAAACCGGAGCCCGACGAAGTGACGAAAAAGGCGGCGAGCGCTCCGCGGCGGCGGACGCGGCATGAAAAAGCGGCGGAGGTGGCGTAGAAATTATGAAATCCGCATATCAGATTATTCGCCGTCCGGTGATTACGGAAAAAGGCCTGGCCATCAAGGAACTCCAGAACACGCTGGTGTTTCAGGTGGCGCCGGCCGGCACCAAGACCGAGATCAAGCAGGCGGTGCAGTCGATTTTCAAGGTGAAGGTGCATTCGGTGCGCACGGCCACCTATCCGGGAAAAGAGCGGCGGCGGGGCAAGTTCGCCGGCTACCGTCCCGACTGGAAGAAGGCGTATGTGCGGCTGCGTTCGGGCGAGAAGATGCCGGAGTACGCGCAGAATTTGTAGGGCAGCTATCAGTCCTTTCAGCCGTCAGCTTCAGTCGAAAGCGGCGAAGATAGAGCTGGGAGCTGACGGCTGAAAGCTGAGAGCTAGTTATGCCAATTAAGACTTACAGACCGACGACGCAGACGCTGCGCTACCGCACGACCATCGTCAACGACGATATTACGACCAAGCATCCGCATAAGCCGCTGCTGGAAAAAAAGAACCGCACCGGCGGACGCCGCAACTCGGGCGACATGACGATGCGCTTCATCGGCGGCGGGCATAAGCGCAAGCTGCGCATCGTCGATTTCAAGCGCGACAAGACCGGCATTCCGGCGACCGTGGTCAGCATTGAGTACGATCCCAACCGCTCGCCGCGCATTGCGCTGCTGGCTTACGCGGACGGCGAGAAGCGATACATTCTTCAGCCGGAAGGGTTGAAGGTTGGACAAAAAGTTGTAAGCGGTCCGGACGCCGACATTCTGGTGGGAAACGCGCTGCCGCTGCGCAATATTCCTCCGGGCACGCAGATTCATAATCTGGAATTGAAGCCGGGCAAGGGCGGCCAGATGGTGCGCTCGGCGGGCGGTGCGGCGCAGTTGATCGCGAAGGAAGCAGAGTACGCGCTGGTCAAGCTGCCTTCGGGCGAGACGCGCAAGATTTCGCAGGACTGCATGGCGACCATCGGACAGGTCGGCAATATCGACCACGAAAACGTCACCATCGGCAAGGCGGGACGTTCGCGCTGGCTGGGCAAGCGTCCGCACAATCGCGGCGTTTCGATGAACCCGGTCGACCATCCGCATGGCGGTGGTGAAGGCAAGACTTCAGGCGGACGGCATCCGGTGACGCCTTGGGGCCAGCCGACGCGCGGATACAAGACGCGGAATAACAAGCGCACGGATAAGTTTATTGTGAACCGGCGCAGCAAGTGAGAGGCGAGAGCGTGGTGGCGGCAGGGATTCCTCGCTTCGCTTGATTGCATAACGACGTTGGCTCGATCGCGGAGTATGTTGGAGGCTGCGAAGACGACCAAGGCTCGAAAAGGAGCCAACGTCATGCTGATTATAGGCTGTGATTTTCATCCTGGGTTTCAGCAGGTCGCGATCTTTGACAATTCGACGGGAGAAATCCTGGAGCGGCGTTTATCGCACCGCGAGGAAGCGGAGCAGTTTTATGGGTCGCTGCGCGGGCAAGCGGTGCGGGTGGGGATGGAGGGTTGCGGGCACTATCCCTGGTTTGAGCGTTTGCTGCAGGAGTTGGGCATGGAGTTGTGGATTGGGGATGCGGCGCGGATCCGGGCGTCGGAAGTGCGCAAGCAAAAGACGGATCGGCGAGACGCGGAGCTGTTGTTGCGGTTGCTGAGAGAAGAGCGGTTTCCGCGGATCTGGGTGCCGAGTGTGGAGGAGCGGGATGTGCGGCAATTGCTGGTGCACCGGCACAAGCAGGTGCAGGCGCGGACGCGCATCAAGAATCAGCTGCAGGCGCTGATGCTCAGCCAGGGCGTGCAAAAGAAGCGCAAGCTGTGGACGGCAGCGGGCCGGGCGGAGTTGGAGAAGTTGGAGTTGCTGCCCTACGCAGCGCTGCGCAGGCAACGGTTGCTGGCCGGGCTGGAGCAGCAGGAAGCGGAGATCGCGGCGCTGAACCGGCAAGTGGAAGAAGAAGTGAAGCGGCGGCCGGCGGCGGTGCGGTTGATGACGCATCCGGGAGTAGGTCCGGTGACGGCGCTGGCCATGGTGCTGACGCTGGGGCCGGCGAAACGCTTCGCGAATGCGCGCCAGGTGGGCAGCTATTTTGGCCTGATTCCCAGCGAGCATTCCAGCGGCGGGCGGCAGCAGTTGGGAGGCATCAGCAAGCAGGGCAGTCCGTTTCTGCGTTTTTTGCTGGTGGAGGCGGGACAGACGGCGGCGCGCTACGACGCCGAGTTGGGCCGCTTTTATCGGCGGCTGGCGGTGCGCAAGCATCGCGCGCTGGCCAAGGTGGCGGTGGCGCGCAAGCTGGCCATGAGGTTGTACCTGATGCTGCGCGAGGAATGGGATTACGCGCAGCTGTGCAAGGCCGTGTGCAGGCAAGCCTGAGTCATTTCGTGGCGGAAAGCATGAGCCGACCGCTTGAGTAGGCAGCCTGCCTCCCCGAGAAGCGGGGAGTTCGAAGCAGCAATTTTGGGAGTAGTTGCCGAAGAGATGGATGGTGAGACCTTGCGTCCACCGCACGATTGAGAGAACACAGGGCTTTGGTCGAAGACGCAAAAACCTTCCTGCGAGAGCGAAATGGCGCTTCTTTAAAACCGAAGACGCCAAGGGAGAGGTGTCGGCAAAAATCACTTGACACCAGGCCACGTCGTTAGAGACGGAATGACAAGATCTTTGCAGAGGGTTGATTGAGAGCTTGTCGGCTGAGAGCTGACGGCTGAAAGCTGAGAGCTGACTATATGGCACGTTCGACAAAAAAAGGCGCGTTTGTGGATGGCTTCCTGCTGGCCCGGGTGGAAGGCATGAATTCGCGCAACGAGAAGAAAGTGTTGCGCACCTGGTCGCGGCGTTCGACGGTGGTGCCTGAGATGGTAGGGCACACCATTGCGGTGCATAACGGCAAGAAATTTATTCCCGTCTATGTCACCGAAAACATGGTGGGGCACAAGCTGGGCGAGTTCAGCTTTACCCGCACCTTCAAGGGGCACTCGATGAAGGCGGCGACGGAAACAGCGGCCAAGCCGGCGGGGATTCCGGGCGGTCCGGGAGCCTCGGCTCCAGCAGCGCCGGCAGCGCCGAAGGGATAAGGGGAGAGACGCGATATGGAATTTCGAGCGGAATTGCGTTATCTGCACGTCTCGCCGCAGAAGGCCCGGCTGGTGCTGGAGCTGATCAAGGGCAAGCGCGTGGAAGAGGCGCGGAATACGCTGCTGTTCACCAAGAAGCGGGTGGCGTCGCACGTGGGCAAGCTGCTGCAGTCGGCGCTGGATAACGCGAACTTCCTGGCGACGGAAAAGGGAGTCGATGTCGAGATCGACAACTTGTATGTCAAAAATGCCGTTGCCAACGACGGGCCGCGCATGAAGCGCATCCGTCCGGCGCCGCAGGGACGGGCATACCGGTATCAGCGGCGGATCGCGCATATCGAGCTGATTTTGGCGGAGCGCGGCAAAGACAGCGGGCCGGTCGTTCATGCGGTGGGCGGAGATACGCAGACCGGAGCGAAGGTTCGGCGGCGCGTGCCTCCGGCGAAGACGGGGAGCAAGGCTGCCGCGAAGAAAGCGGCGGGCAAGAAGAAGTTGGCGGCCAAATAGATCAGAAGCAGATTCCTCTCCCGCGCTTGGCGCGGGTTCGGAATGACAAGCGTTCGTGACAAGAGTTGAGAGTTTGGTTTCAGGGAGAAGCAATGGGACAAAAAGTCCATCCTTACGGTTTTCGACTTGGCTACACCAAGCCGTGGAAGTCGCGCTGGTTCGCCGAGCGGGACTACGACAAGCAGTTGCACGAAGACGTCAAGCTCAAGACCGAGTTGAAGGACAAACTCAAGTCGGCGGGCGTGAGTTCGATCGAGATCGAGCGGCCGGGCAACAAGCTGCGTATCATTATCAAGACGGCGCGTCCCGGAATCATCATCGGGCGCAAGGGCGCGGAGATCGACAAGCTCAAGGCGGAGCTGCAGGGCCGCACCAAGGGCAAAGATATTTTTGTCGACATACAGGAAGTGCATAAGCCGGAGTTGGACGCCCAGTTGGTTTCGGAATCGATCGCGCTGCAACTGGAAAAGCGCGTGGGCTTCCGGCGGGCGATGCGCAAGGCCGTCGATTCGGCGCTGCGCTTCGGCTGCAAAGGAATTAAAGTTCGCGTAAGCGGACGGTTGAACGGCAACGAAATCGCACGCTCGGAGTGGTATTTGCAGGGGCGGTTGCCGCTGCACACGCTGCGCGCCGACATCGATTACGGCTTCACCGAAGCCCGTACGACATACGGCGTGATTGGCGTGAAGTGCTGGGTATACAAAGGCGAAATCCTCGCGCAGAAGAAACGCGAACCGCAAACCGCGGGCGGCGGGTTTTAGCCGCGGGCGCTGAAAAGCGGATTCCTCACCCGCGTTTGCGCGTGTTCGGAATGACAGAGTTTTGGGGTTTAGCTAAGAGCTAGAAGCTAAGAGCAGATCTTATGTTGATGCCAAAGAAAGTGAAGTATCGCAAGCAGCAGCGCGGGCGCATGACCGGGAAGGCGTGGCGCGGCTCGCAGCTGGCGTTCGGCGATTTTGGGCTGAAGGTGCTCGAGCCGGGCTGGATCACCGACCGGCAGATTGAAGCCAGCCGCGTGGCCATGACCCGCTTCGTCAAACGTGGCGGCAAGATTTGGATTCGCCTGTTTCCCGACAAGCCGGTGACCAAGAAGCCAGCCGAGACTCGTATGGGCAAGGGCAAGGGCGCGCCCGATCATTGGGTTGCGGTGGTTCGGCCGGGAAAAATTTTGTTTGAGATGGAAGGAGTGGCGCTGGCGGATGCGACCGAGGCAATGCGTTTAGCGTCGCACAAGCTGCCGCTGCGCACGACTTTGGTGAAGCGCGAAGGAAAGCATTAGGAAGAGCAGCTATCAGCCGTCAGCTATCACGCTGCGGCGGTGGGGTTGACTGAAAGCTGATGGCTGAAAGCTGAGAGCAGACTTTATGAAGGTAGAAAAAATCAGGAACTTGACGGACGAGGAGTTGCGGCATCAGCAGGGCGAGCTGGCGGATCAGCTTTTTAAGCTGAAGTTTCAGCTCAACATGGGCCAGACCGAGAGTCTGAAGAAGATGCGCGGCCTGCGCAAGGATATCGCGCGGGTCAAGACGATCATGGGCGAGCGCCAGCGTGCGACCGCGACGGAGAAATCATAATGGCGGAGACAAGCGAAAAAGCCGTACAGGGCCGGCGCAAGGAAGTGGTGGGAGAAGTCGTGGCCAGCCGCATGCAGAAGACGATCGTGGTCAAGGTCACGCGCAAAAAGGCCCATCCATTTTACGGGCGGGTGATCGCGAGTAATAAGAAGTTTTACGCGCATGACGAGAAGAACGAAGCGCATACCGGGGACGTGGTACGCATCGTCGAGACCCGTCCGCTGTCGAAATTGAAGCGCTGGCAGCTGAAAGATATTGTCCGCAAGTCCACGCTGGCACCGGAAGCGGTCGTGGATGTGCCGGCGGCGAAGTAAGACTGCCGGAGTAAGAAACAGATTCCTCACCCGCGCTGTGCAGGGGTTCGGAATGACAGGGATTCAGGGAGACAGATGCCATGGCTGTGATGATGAGATCGATGCTCGAGGTCGCCGACAACTCCGGCGCCCGCAAGCTGCAGATGATTCTGCCGCTGGGCGGCTCGACCGGGTTAAACGCCGGCCTGGGCGACATAATCACGGCGGCGGTGAAAGAGGCGGCGCCCGAAGGTCAGGCGAAAAAGGGAACCGTGGTCAAAGCCGTAATTGTCCGGACGCGCAAGGAATACCGCCGGCGCGACGGCACCTACATCCGCTTCGATCAGAACGCGGCGGTGCTGATCAATGATGCGGGCGAGCCGGTGGGGACGCGCGTGTTCGGCCCCGTAGCCCGCGAGTTGCGGGAGAAGAAGTTTTTGAAGATTGTGTGCTTGGCGCCGGAAGTGTTGTAGGTAACAGGTTCTAAGGTTTCGAGTTTCAAGGTTTCAAGGTGCCTTGGACGAATGGAAATCTTGAGCGGGTTGATTGATTTTGAAACGTTGAAACTTTGACACCTTGAAACTTTGACTTTATGCGAATAGTGAGTCGAGAACATAAACGAGTCGATATCCGCCGCAACGATGTGGTGAAGGTCATCACCGGTCGGGACAAGGGCAAGGAAGGGCGCGTGCTGCGCGTGTTTCCGGGCGACAACAAGCTGCTGGTGGAGCATGTGATGATGGTGAAAAAGCACGTGCATCCCAACCCGCAGCGCAACATCATGGGCGGCATTGCCGAGCAGGAGAGCCGCATTGCGCTGTCGAACGTGCAACTGGTCTGCGGCACCTGCGGTCCGGTGCGCATCGGGCATGAAGAGCGCGGCGACCGCAAAGTGCGGGTGTGCAAGAAGTGCGGAACGACGCTGGACAAGTAAATTTGGCGATTGCGCGATTGAGCCATTTTGCGATTGAAGGCCGCAGATGGAGTTAAGTTTCAATCGCTAAATCACTCAATCGTTAAATGACTCAATTTGGATTTGAAAATGGCTAAGGACAAGAAACAACCGAAAGAATCGGCGCAAGAGCAGAAGGCTCCGGAGCAGGCGCGGCACAGCGCCAAGGAGCGTCCGCGGCTGCGGGCGAAGTTCGAGAAGGAAGTCGCTCCGGCGCTGCTCAAAGAACTCGAACTGAACAACGCGATGGCGGTGCCGCGGCTGAACAAGATCGTCGTCAACATGGGCGTGGGCGAGGCGACTCAGAACGCCAAAGTGCTCGATCCGGCGGTGAACGAGCTGGGCCAGATTACCGGGCAGAAGCCAGTCGTGACGCGGGCGCGCAAGTCGATTGCCGCGTTCAAAGTGCGCGAGGGACAGGCGATCGGAGCGATGGTCACTTTGCGCGGCGACCGCATGTATGAGTTCTTCGACCGGCTGGTGAGCGTGGTGCTGCCGCGAGTGCGCGATTTTAAGGGAGTTTCCACGAAGTCATTCGATGGGCGAGGCAATTACACGCTGGGGCTGCATGACCAGTTGATTTTCCCCGAGATCCAGTACGAGAAGGTGAACAACCTGAAGGGCATGAACGTCACCATCGTGACCACGGCGGCCAACGACAATCAGGCGCGCTCGCTGCTGAAACATCTGGGCATGCCGTTCCGGGCGCAGTAGCAAGGTTTCAAAGTTTCAGGGTTTCAATGTTTCAAGGCAACTGAAAAGACTTTAAGGATTACATGACGACTGCCAAACGAGTGAAGGACGCGAAGATCGAGGAAGTGTTTCAGAAGGCGCGGGACAAAAAAGAGCCGCGGCCGAAATTTTCCACGCGGCGGCACAACCGCTGCAAGCTGTGCGGGCGGCCGCGGGCGTTTTTGCGCAAGTTCGGCATTTGCCGGCTGTGCTTCCGTGGGTTGGCGTTACGCGGGGAGATTCCGGGAGTGGCGAAGTCGTCCTGGTAGCAGGTTGTCAAGGCGAACAGCTAACAACCAAAGACTAACGGCTGAAGCAGCAACGCTGCCGCAGGTTCTCCGCTGGACGCGGAGCGAACGGGTGGCATGAGGAGAAGGAAACGATGAGGTTGACCGATCCAGTGGCAGACATGCTGACCCGGGTGCGCAATGCCCTGCAGGCCCGGCATCAGAAGGTGGATATCCCGGCTTCGCGCCTGAAGCTGGAAATCGCCCGCATCCTGAAGGAAGAAGGCTACATTTCAAACTTCAAGGCTGCCGAAGAAGAGGGCCACAAGGTGATCCGCGTGTATCTGAAGTATGGCGCCAATAACGAGGCGGCCATCTCACGTGTCGAGCGCGTGTCGCGCCCCGGCTGCCGCGTGTATGTGCGTCGCGCCGAGATCCCCCGCGTGCTGGGTGGGTTGGGCATCAACATTCTGACCACGCCGCGCGGAGTGATGACTGGACGGCAGGCGCGCCGCGAGGGTGTAGGCGGCGAGTTGTTGTGCCAGATTTGGTAAGGCAGCTTTTGGCTATTAGCTCTTGGCTCTTAGCTAAAACGTTGAGATCGACTGTGAATCAAATTACTGATACGTGCGGGGTACGGACCAGGCACGGTCAAGCTAAAGGCTAAGAGCTAAAAGCTTATGTCACGAATTGGAAAACAGCCGATTGCCATCCCCAAGGGGGTGACGGTCAAAATCGAAGGCAACACCGTGGCGGTGCAGGGACCGAAGGGTCATCTGGACACGCCGCTGCCCGCCGGAATCAAGGTCGAGCAGAAGGATGGGCACCTGGTCGCCGTTCGCGAAAACGATTCGCAGGCCGCTCTGCATGGGTTGGCGCGGGCGTTGGTGAACAACGCTGTCGAGGGCGTCACCAAGGGCTGGACGCGCGAACTGGAAATCGTCGGCATCGGCTATCGCGCGGAACTTAAGGGCAAGAACATGGTGGTGTTCAGCCTTGGCTACTCGCACCCGATTGAATATCCGTTGCCTACTGGAGTCGACGCTACCGTCGATCCCAAGCAGACAAAGATTGCGCTGACCAGCATCGACCGGCAAAAAGTGGGCCAGGTTGCGGCCGAGATGCGCTCCTTGCGCCCGCCCGATCCGTATAAGAACAAGGGCGTGCGCTACGTGGGCGAGAGGTTGAAGAAGAAGGTGGGCAAGACCGGCGCGAAGTAGCGGTCGCTGGTCGCTGGTCGTTAGTCGTTGGCCAGACCGGCGACGAAGGCAGTGACTACGCGCCTGAGATTGTGATGATATTGAGCCCGTCGGCTAACGACCGACGACTAACGGCCAAGGACAGGTTTTTATGCTGACGAAGATTTCAAAAAATCACAAGCGCGGGCACGTTCACGACCGCATCCGCAAGAAGATGCAGGGCACGGCCGAGCGGCCGCGGCTGAACGTATACCGTTCGCTGAATCACATTTACGTTCAGGTCATCGACGACATGCATGGACAAACGCTGGTTTCCGCCAGCACCGCCGAAGGCAAGAAGGAAGATCGGCGCACTGGTGGAAATGTGGCGGCGGCCAGGACCGTGGGCAAGACGATTGCGGAGCGGGCCAAGGAAAAAGGCGTGACCAAGGTCGTGTTCGACCGCGGCGGCTACATTTATCACGGGCGCGTAAAGGCTCTGGCTGACGCGGCGCGTGAAGCGGGATTGCAATTTTAGCTGCGAGCCGTGAGCTAGGAGCTGTGAGCAAACTAAGGTTGCTCAAGGCTCAAAGCTCGTCGCTCGCGGCTCGAGAAAAATATGCCAACAGTAATCAAAAAGCTCGATGCGGGATCGTTTCAGTTGAAGGACCAGGTGGTCGCCATCAACCGCGTGACCAAGGTGGTCAAGGGCGGGAAAAACCTTTCGTTTGCGGCGCTGGTGGTCGTCGGAGATCCTTCGGCGGCGGTCGTCGGCTACGGGTCGGGAAAAGCGAAAGAAGTTCCGCAGGCGATCCGCAAAGGAATCGAATCGGCGAAGAAGAATCTGGTTCGCGTTAACCTGACGCAGACCAGCATTCCTCATCTGGCGCTTGGACGCTACGGTTCCGGCCGGGTGCTGCTGAAGCCGGCACCCGAAGGTACGGGCGTGATCGCCGGCGGCGCGGTGCGCGCGGTGATGACTTCGGCGGGCGTGCAGAACGTTCTGACCAAATCGATTGGCACGACCAACCCGCACAATGTAATCAAGGCGACTTTCGATGCGCTCAAACAGTTAAAGAACCGCGAGAGCGTCGCCGCGATGCGGGGCAAAACGGCGCAGGAGCTTTAAAGGCAGCGGCCAGTGGGCAGTTGCCCATTGGCCGGGCAGGAACAATTAGAGATTCGGATCTATCGAGACTGGCCACTAGTCACTGACCACTGAGGTTTTTGAATGACGGCAAAGAAGACAAATTCTGAAGGCGGCAAGATTCAGTTGAAGTGGGTGCGTTCGGCCATTTGTTCTCCGGTGAAGCAGAAGCTGGTGATCAAAGGCCTGGGATTTACCCGGCTGAATCAGGTCATCGAGCGTCCGGACACGGCGGCGATTCGCGGCATGGTGGCCAAGGTGCCGCACTTGGTTGAAGTAGTGCAGTAGTTCAAGGTTTCAAGGCTGCAAAGTTTCAAGGCTTCAACGTCACCTTGAAACATTGAAACCCTGAAACTTTGAAACCTGGAATCATATATGAACTTATCCAATATTCGAGCGCCGAAGAAGGCCACGGAAAAACGCAAGCGGGTGGGACGCGGCATGGGGTCGGGCATGGGCAAGACTTCCACGCGCGGGCACAAAGGGCAGCGTTCGCGCACCGGTTCGCGCATGATCCGCGGCTTTGAAGGCGGCCAGATGCCGCTGCACCGGCGCATGCCCAAGCGCGGCTTCACCAACATTTTCCGCAAAGAATTCAACATTGTCAGCCTCGAGCGCCTGATGCAGTTGGAAGACTCATTGCTCAGCGAGCCGATCACTCCCGAGGTGCTGAAGAAAGCCGGAGTCATCAAAACCAAGCATCCGGTCAAAATTCTCGGCGACGGCGAGTTGAAGTCTGCGATCACGGTGCACGCGCATAAGTTTTCCAAGTCGGCGCAGGAAAAGATCACCCAGGCGGGCGGCAAGTTTGAGGTCCTATCCGTGAAGGCGGGCAGTAATGTTTGAGAAATTTGCCAACATCTTTCGCATTCCCGACCTGCGTAAACGCATTTTGTTTACGCTGGCCTTGCTGGCCGTGTACCGCCTCGGCGGGCACATTCCTACGCCGGGGATTAACGCGGACAAGCTGCAGCAGTTCTTCGAACAGAACCGCGGGTCGTTCCTGGGATTTGTGGATCTGTTTTCCGGCGGCCAATTGCGCCGGCTCACGATTTTTGCCCTGGGCATCATGCCCTACATCACCGCGTCCATCATTTTGCAGTTGCTGACCGTGGTTTATGAACCGCTGGCCAAGCTGCAAAAAGAAGGCGAACTGGGGCGTAAGAAGATCACCCAGTGGACGCGCTATATCACCGTGATCCTGAGCGCGGTGCAATCGTTCGGCATCGCCTACGGCTTGCAGAAACAGGGCGATTTCGTTCTCGACCCCGGTTGGAACTTTATCCTCATGACCATGCTGACCCTGACTACGGGCAGCGCCTTCATCATGTGGCTGGGTGAGCAGATTACCGAGCGCGGAGTGGGCAACGGCATGTCGTTGCTGATTTTTGCCGGCATCGTCGTCGGCCTGCCGCGCGGTATTTACGATTTGATCGACAAGGCGAAGAACGCCACCTGGGGCGCGATGACCTTCCCCCTGATGGTGTTCCTGGTCGCCTTCATGATTGCCGTGGTGGGCTTCATTGTTTGGGTGGAACGCAGCGAGCGGCGATTGCCGGTGCAATACGCCAAACGTGTCGTCGGCCGCAAAGTCATGGGCGGGCAGTCGACGCATCTGCCGCTGCGGGTGAACGCTGGCGGCGTGATGCCGGTGATCTTCGCCTCGTCGATTTTGACGCTGCCTCAAACCGTCGGCTACGGCTTGCGTAACAATCGCTACTTCGGCGACATGATCCGTTGGCTGGGGTGGGGCGAGCCGCTTTACACCGTCCTCTACGCGGTGGGAATTATTTTCTTCGCGTACTTTTACGTATCGATCATTTTCAATCCCAGCGAAGTCGCCGACAACATGCGCAAGTACGGTGGGTTTATTCCCGGCATTCGACCGGGCAAGCGCACCGCCGATTACATCAACGAAGTTCTAACGCGCATCACGCTGGTGGGCGCGCTTTATCTGATTATTATTTCCTTCATTCCCGAGTGGATGATTACCGGCATCCATCTCAACCATCTATACGGGCCGGTGGGGAGATTCTTCGAAAACCTGCCCACGTGGGTGACCAATGGGTTGGGCGTGAACTTTTATTTTGGCGGAACGTCGCTCCTGATTGTGGTGGGCGTGGCTATGGATACGGTCACGCAGATTGAGGCGCAACTCATCATGCGCCACTATGACGGCTTCACGCCGCGCAGTGGCCGTATTCGTGGACGGCGCAACTGGTCTTGAGGAATTTTCTGTACGAGGTTGCTGCATCTCGGCCACGTCGCCGGGGAAACTGAGATCGGGAGGCTTGGGGCCAGCCGATGGGGCAGGAGACCTCGCGCGTGGTGGGTGCAGTGGTGCTGTTTGGTCCGCCGGGCGCCGGAAAAGGCACTCAGGCCAAGCGCATTATGGAGCGCTATCTGATCCCTCAAGTCTCGACGGGAGACATCCTGCGCCAGAACATCGCCCAGGGCACGCCGCTGGGAATGGTCGCCAAGGGAGTCATGGCGAGGGGAGAACTGGTCTCCGACGACCTGGTTTGCAACATGGTCGGGGAACGGCTGAAACAGCCCGACTGCGAACGCGGTTATGTGCTGGATGGATTTCCGCGAACTGCGGCTCAGGCAGGCTGGCTCGATGCGCTGCTGGAGAAAACGTTCTTTGACAATTCGCGCCCCACGCGGGCATGGCCGATTGTGATCCGTCTGGACGTGGATTATAATCAATTGTTGCTCCGGATCACCGGACGCCGTTCTTGCCCTACCTGTGGACGCATTTATAACGTTCACTTCCAGCCGCCCCGCGTCGATGAGCTTTGCGACTGCGACGGGTCGAAGCTGGTGACCCGCAACGACGACCGTTTGGAAGTCATCCAGCCGCGATGGGCGGCTTACGAAGAGCAGACTCGTCCTGTTGCGGACTATTATCAGCGCACCGGGAGGCTGTTTTCGGTGAACGGAGATTTGCCCATGGACGAAGTAACGGAGCAGATCTTCCGCATTATCGAAGACCATAACCGATAGGATGGCAATCGTGTGCAAATCGCCGGGAGAAATTGAAAAGATGCGGCACAGCGGCCACATCGTCCGCCAGGTGCTTGATCACGTGCGGACGCTGGTGAAACCGGGCGCAACCACCATGGATTTGGAACTTGCCGCCGAAAAAAAGATTAAAGAGTTGGGAGCCAAGCCGGCGTTCAAGGGCTACTACGATTACCCGTGCGTGCTGTGCACCTCGGTTAACGACGAAATTGTTCACGGCATTCCGTCAGAAAAGCGGGTGCTCAAAGAAGGCGATATCGTTTCCATCGATTGCGGTGCGGTGCTCGATGGCTACTATGGAGACGCCGCGATCACGGTTCCGGTGGGCGGTGAAGTAAAGCCGGAGTTGCAGAAGCTGCTGGCCGTGACGGAAGAGTCGTTGTACCGCGGGATCGAGCAGGTGCGGATTGGCAACTCGATCGGAGATGTGGGCGCGGCGGTGCAGGAGCATGTGGAAGCCGCGGGATTTAGCGTAGTGCGCGAGTTCGTGGGGCACGGTATCGGGACGCGGTTGCACGAAGAGCCGCAGGTGCCGAACTTCGGCGCCCGCGGTCACGGCACCAAGTTGCGCGAAGGCATGGTGCTGGCGATTGAACCGATGGTGAACTTCGGCAAACCGGAGACGCGCGTCCTGGGCGATAAGTGGACGGCAGTCACCGTCGATGGCAGCTTCAGCGCGCACTTCGAACATTGCGTGGCAGTCACGAAAAATGGGCCGGTGATTTTGACGCAGTAAATCAAGCTATTAGCTTTTAGCTCTTGGCTTTTAGCTAAAGGCCAAGAGCTGAGAGCTAAGAGCTTTCAAGGGGTGCATGAGTAAAGAAGACGCGATTGAGGTAATGGCAGTGGTTCTGGAACCGTTGCCCAACGCCATGTTCCGCGTGGAACTGGAAAATAAGCATCAGGTGCTGGCTCACGTTTCCGGCAAGATGCGCAAGAACTTCATCCGCATTCTACCCGGCGACAAGGTCGCAGTGGAGCTTTCGCCCTACGACCTGAATCGCGGCAGAATCGTTTATCGATATAAATAAAAGTCAGAATTCGCCGGAAGATTTTACTGGGAACTGACAACTGGAAACTGCATTTATGAAAGTACGGGCATCGGTAAAAAAGATTTGCGACAAATGCAAAGTCATCCACCGCAAGGGAGTAGTGCGGGTGATTTGCGTCAACTCTAAACATAAACAGCGCCAGGGCTAAGAAGCTGTTAGCTCTTGGCTTTTAGCCAAAGGCTAAGAGCTAAAAGCTGAATTCGCGGCTTTTAGCCGCTGAGGTTAAGGAAACATGGCACGTATCGCAGGCGTCGATCTTCCGCGGCAGAAGTACATACACATTGCGCTGACCTATATCTATGGCATCGGCCATCCCCGCGCCGGGCAGATTCTCGACGCGGCCAAGGTTGAGGCGACGAAGAAGGTTCAGGACCTGAGCGAAGAAGAGGTCAACCGCATCCGCACGGTTATTGAAGAGCAAGGCATGGTCGAGGGCGATCTGCGCAAGGAAGTTTCATTGAACATCAAGCGCCTGATCGAAATCGGCTCGTACCGGGGCTTCCGCCACCGGCGCAACTTGCCGGTTCGCGGACAGCGTACACACACCAACGCACGCACCCGCAAGGGTCCGCGCAAAGGAACGGTCGCGCAGAAGAAGAAGGCAACAGCGAAGACATAAGGCAGGTTTCAGAGTTTCTGAGGTTTCAAGGTTTCAAAGACCTTGAGACCTTGAGACCTTGAAACCTTGAAACTTGAGGTTCTATGGCCAAACCAGCAGCAGCGGGCGGCGCAGCCGCACCGGACAAAAAAGGCAAAAAGAAAACCTTCAAGAAGAAGGAGCGCAAGCACGTCCCTCATGGGCTGGTGCATGTGCAAGCCTCGTTCAACAACACGATCGTGACCATCACCGACATGAACGGCAACGTTCTGTCGTGGAAGAGTTCGGGATCGCTCGGCTTTCGCGGATCGCGCAAGGGCACGCCCTTCGCCGCCCAGCAGGCTGCCTCGAATGCCGCCAACATGGCGCGCGATCATGGCGTTCGCAGCGTCGACGTGCGCGTCAGCGGCCCCGGTTCGGGGCGCGAGTCGGCGGTCCGGGCCCTGTCGGCCTCGGGAATCGAAGTTCGCTCCATCCGTGACTCGACCCCGATCCCGCACAACGGCTGCCGCCCGCCGAAAAGACGTAGGGTGTAAGAATCGTCGCTGGCCGTTCGTCGTTGGTCGTTGGCAATATCCAAAACGACGAACGACGATCGACCAATGACTAACGACAGTTTTACCGTCCGGGACGAAGGGTGAAGCCAAACCCGTAAACCGGTCATCTAAAGGAGAAGACAATTGGCCCGTTATACCGATGCAGTTTGCCGTCTATGCCGCCGCGAGGGAATGAAGCTGTTCCTCAAGGGCGCAAAGTGTTTCAGCGATAAGTGTCCCATCGAGAAGCGCAACTTCGCTCCCGGACAACATGGAAAAGACCGCAAGACCAAGGTCGTAGGTTACGGTCTCCAGTTGCGCGAAAAGCAGAAGGCCAAGCGTATTTACTTCACGCAGGAAGGCCAGTTCCGCAACTACTTCGAGAAGGCCGCGCGCACCAAGGGTGTGACTGGCGAGTTGCTGTTGCAGCAACTCGAACGCCGTCTCGACAACGTCGTGTTTCGTTTGGGATTCGCGCAGTCGCGGCGTCAGGCGCGGCAGTTGGTGCGCCACGGACACGTCGCCGTCAACGGCAAGAAGGTCAACATTCCGTCGTTTGAAGTGAACGCGGGCCAGGAAGTCGCCATCCGCGAAAATAGCAAGAAGCTCGCGGTGCTCGAACTGGCCAAGGAATTCGCCAGCCACGGCACGCTGCCCAGCTGGCTGGAAGTCAACCGCGACGCCTACACGGCCCGCGTCCTCTCCCTGCCCAAGCGGGAAGATATTCAGTTGCCGGTGAACGAGCAGCTGATTGTGGAGTTGTATAGTAAGTAAAGTTTCGTAAGTGAAGTTTCAAGGTTTCGAAGGTTTCAAAGTTTCAAGGTTAAAACGGTGCGGTTAAAACGGTGCGCCGTTCACCTTTGAAACATTGAAACTTTGCAACCTTGAAACCTGGGTCCTTAACACATTCGCGCCAGAACAGCCTTTCCTGACGTTGAGCTGAGTTTGGACCACTCAGCGAGCCAGGATTGAGCCAAACGGCCCGAAGGAGAAACACATGCTTTGGAAAGGTTTTCAGAAACCGAAACGTCTCGCAGTCGACACCGAAACTCTCAACGACAAGTACGGAATTTTCTGGGCGCAACCCTTTGAGCGCGGCTTCGGCACGACCATCGGCAACGCCTTGCGCCGCGTCCTGCTGAGCTCGATCGAAGGCGCCGCAGTCACTGCCGTCAAGATGGAAGGCGTGCTGCACGAATTCCAGTCGATCCCCGGCGTCGTCGAGGACGCGACCGACATCATCCTTAACCTCAAGCAGATTCCGTTCAAGCTCTCGGGCGATGCGCCGAAGGCGATCTATCTTCGGGCCGATCAACCCGGAGTCGTCACCAGCGGCATGATCGAAGCCGACGGCGACGTCGAGGTTCTGGATAAAGACGTTTACATCGCGACGGTCAGCGAAGGCGGCAAGCTCGACATGGAGATGCGCCTGAAGCGCGGTCGCGGCTACGTTTCCGCCGACAAGAATTTCGAAGACGATCTCGGCATCGGATTCATTCCCATCGATTCCGTGCATTCGCCGGTGCGCAAATGCAACTATACCGTCGAAGCCGCACGTCTCGGCCAGATTACCGACTACGACAAGCTCACCCTCGAAGTGTGGACCAATGGCTCCATCACGCCCGCCGATTCCATCGGCCTGGCGGCGAAGCTGCTGAAGGACCACATGAACATCTTCATCAACTTCGAGGAAGAAATCGAAACCGGAGTTTCCTCGTCGGACGACCGCAAGCCCGAGATTCACAACGAGAATCTCAACCGCTCGGTCGAAGAGCTGGAGCTTTCCGTTCGCAGCTACAACTGCCTGAAGAACGCGAACATTCAGTCGATTGGCGAGCTGGTGCAGAAAACCGAAGCGGAAATGCTCAAGACCAAGAACTTCGGCCGCAAATCGCTGAACGAGATCAAAGAGATCCTGTCGACGATGGGCCTGAGCCTGGGCATGAAGATCGACGAGCATGGCAACGCCGTACCCGGACCGACATCGAACGTGCCGTTGCCCGCATCGGCCTACGGCCCGGACGATCTGTTGTAGAGGCAAGGTTTCAAAGTTGCATAGTTTCAAGGTTTCAATGAAATTCATCTTGAAACTGCAACAGGCTTTACTGGAGCAGGCTTTTGGGAAGGGCACGGCTTTAGCCGTGCCGCCCGAGCCTAATGAGATTACGGGGCTTTAGCCCCTGAGGTTCGAGCTGACGGCTGAAAGCTGACAGCTGAAAGCTGGGGTCTATCATGCGTCACAAAGTTGCAGGCAAAAAACTCGGACGGAACACCTCGCACCGGCGCTCGCTTCTGCGCAACCTGGTCACCTCGGTGATCGTCGAAGAGCGCATCGAAACCACCGTCCCCAAAGCCAAAGCGGCCAGACCTATCGTCGAAAAGATGGTCACGCTGGGTAAGCGCGGAGACCTCGCCGCCCGCCGTCTCGCCCTGGCGTATCTCATGACCGATGAGGCGGTCGTGAAGCTGTTCGACACGGTTGGCCCGCGTTTCGGCGACCGCAACGGCGGCTACACGCGCATCATCCGCACCGGTTGGAACAAAGGCGACGGCGCCGACAAGGCTTTTCTGGAACTGCTGGGCAGCGAAAAAGTTCTCGACGAAAAACGCGAGAAGCGCGCCGAAGCCCGCTCCAAAAAAATCGCCGAAGCCAAGAAGGCCATGGAAGACGCCGAAGCCCAGGCACAGCACGATGGCGGCGTGGAAGCGGCAAAGGAAGAAGACAAGAAAGAGTAGGATTTGTACCGCTACGTGGAAGAGCGGCGCTTCAGCGCCGCGTTAAGAATCTCCCACCCAATAACCCTCAGGCACGGCGCAAGCCGTGCCTTTCTGTCAAAAGGGGTCGGCTGCCGTTCGTAATCCCGCTGTGCTCCATGAGCACAGGCTCGCTGGCGGCCTTGGGGAGGGATTGCCACCCCCAGGGTACCCAGAGTCGCTCAGATCGGCATGGTGGGCCTTGGCGGCGAAGTTCATTGGGGGCCTCGCACACCTTTCGTCGGCGCGATAAGGGCGACGGCGCCGACAAGGCATTCCTTGAACTGCTGGCAAGCGAAAAAGTTCTCGACGAAAAACGCGAGAAGCGCGCCGAAGCCCGCTCCAAGAAAATCGCCGAAGCCAAGAAAGCAATGGAAGACGCGGAAGCCCACGCCCAACAAGATGGCGCGGTAGAAGCGGCGAGGGACGAAGATAAGGAAGAATAGCGCGTTGGTTTTGTTTTTGTAAGAAAGGCCCAACGCAAGCCGTGGGCCTTCCTGACACATGGTGGACCGTTTTAAGCTTAGCTACGCAAGTTCGACTGGTCCGACGTTTCCGCAATTTTTTCCATTAATTGTTCCAGGGCCGCCTCTTGACTGAGAGCGTCCTTCAGCTTAGTCGCCAGCTCCCTTGCTCGTAGCTGTTTCGTAGGGTCCGCCTTAGCACTAGTAAGAATCTCGGCTAGCCCAACAGTTTGTTTTGTTTTGAGCAGAGATTTCATTGTTGCGTTCTCAATGAGCAATTCCGTCAGTATCCTCGCCAGGGCGTCCGTAGCTTCCATAAGAGATTAGCTCCTTCTTCCAGTGCCTTTGCAGCTCTCACAAGATCTCATAGGATCCCACTCGGAATTATCTAAGTGATTAAAAATGCTGTCTTTCCCGTTCCCGTGATAGGTGGGACAGGCCCAAACTCAAGAACCGTGTTGTGTAAGGCGTCGAGTCCGCCCTGCGTCTGGGCTAGCCGTCGGTTCATCTCCCCGAAGACATTGCCAGTGCCGAAGCAGAGTTTGCACTTCTCCTCGGGATCAGACACGCCCAAACCGTGGCCCGTGCCATGGCATTTTGGGCACGTCCACATTTTACGCATCATTTCTCTGGATGCTGCGATCTCCCACTGGATTAGGATCAGCACAATCAGGATTAGGGCGAGCAAAGCTATGAGCATTACGGCCTCGTTTCCCTTGGCGGAGTCGCGTTTGATTTTACGTTATTCGACCGGAGTGGAGGTTGCGGACACTGCTGCCACGCCGATTCGCTGTACCAAAATCTCAATCCAAGGTACCGTCCATCCGAAGGTCTGGGGTTCCCGCCTCAAATGTGCTGCCCCTTCGTACATGTCCCGTTGCGGCTTCCGCCGGTAATCTTGCCGTTTCTTGCCATCCGGCTAGACTGATTCTCAGGATGGCGTTTACTCGCAATCAGATTGGCATTGCTGTCGGCGCTGGGGCGCTACTGGTGTTTGGCTTTCTTGGCTACATTTGGTGGTTGAACAGCCAGGGGCCGGTGCTGGCGCGCTCGCAAGATCGCGACCCGCTGACCGGCGTCCCGCTCAGCATCAGCCTGAATCCTTTGCGGGACCGCTCCACCGAGCGCGCTGCGGGCAAGTTTCTGAGTCAGATTCGCGACGGCCATTGCAACGATCTGCTGGCCCAGTGGGAGCACGACTATCGCAAAAAGTACGCCCACTACATTTGCGACTCCGAGGCGGAGCACCCGCTGCTCTCCTGGGAGCTGGTGGATTGGGAAGAAGCTCCGCCGCTGATCATCCTTCACTATCGCGGCAAGCGGCCAAGCAATGCAGCCCCAAATCAACCTGGAATCGATCAGGATCTTTTTACTCTAACCCTGACGCACGAAGGAACGGGTTGGGTTGTCACGAAGTACGATGCGATGTATTAACCAGTTCGTATTTCCAAGTTCTCAGTTCTCAGAAAAGAAGAAAATGTGGGGACAGCCGCCCTCGGCTGTCCGGGCGAGCGAAGCTCGACAGGCGTTCCTAAGCGTCGAAAACGCTGCATAAGAACTCCACGGGTCTTCGACCCGTTGGACAGCCAAGGCTGCTGTCCCCGTTAGCGGCTCGTGGTAAAAACTAATGGATGCCTGAGTCTCCAGCCCAGCGCGAGCCTTCTCCCGCACGCAACATTTACGTCTTCGGCGCTACATCGTTTCTGAACGACACGGCCACCGAGATGGCCTACTGGGTGCTGCCCGCGTTCCTAATCTCCTTGGGAGCCGGGCCGGCGCAGTTGGGGATCATTGAGGGCGTCGCAGAAAGCGTGGCTTCGTTCGCCAAGCTTTTCTCCGGATATCTCGCTGACCGCATCGATCGCCGGAAACCCGTAGTGGTCGCTGGATATGCGGTAGCCAATGCGGTGAAGCCGATTCTGGCGCTGGCGACTTCGTGGTGGCATGTGTTGCTGATTCGCTTCGCCGACCGTCTGGCCAAGGGCGTGCGCGGCGCTCCGCGCGATGTGATGGTCGCCGAGACTGTGCCGGAAGAGCGGCTTGGTTCTGCTTATGGCTTGATCCAGTCGATGGATTCCGCTGGGGCCATCGCGGGTCCGCTGATCGCGCTCGCGCTTCTTGCGCACTACGGAATTCGCAGCGTCTTCTGGGCAGCCGCCGTTCCCGGAGCGCTGTGCGTGCTGGTTGCGGCGTTCGGCATCGTCGAAACAAAACGGAGAACCGGCCACGATGCGGTCGAAAAACCGCAGCAGAAACAAGCAGTCGCGGCCCGCGGCATGGCACTGCCTTCTACTTTTTACCTTGTTCTGGTTGCCGTGACGCTGTTTTCTTTAGGCAACTCCAGCGACATGTTCCTCGTGATGCGGGCGCAGAATGTCGGCATTCGTGTTGCGCTCGCGCCGTTGCTCGGCCTGGTTTTCAATATTACTTATACCCTTGGCTCGTGGCCCGCGGGATGGTTCAGCGACCGTTTTTCGCGGCGCTGGATTGCTTCCGCTGGGTATTTCATCTTCGCTGCAGTCTATTTTGTTTTTGGGCGAGCTCCATCGACTCTGGCGATCTGGATCTCGATGGCCGTTTACGGCGTTTACTATGCGCTGACGCAGCCGGCATTGAAATCCCTGGTGGTGCAGTCGGTGGATGTCGGCATTCGTGGCCGGGCATTGGGAATTTATGCTTTTGTTACGAGCGCCGCCACGCTTGCCGCCAGCCTAATTACCGGCGAGTTGTGGAAGCGTTACGGCGCCGGCGTTCCGTTTTATTTTTCCGCGGCGTTGGCGGCGCTATCCGCCGTGCTTCTGCTGGCAAACGGTGGAGGGCGCAATCGCGCCGGAGCTTAGGATCGCTTTACGCAAAAGAAGACCAGTATTTGCGCGGCGATTCCCGCACATGTATCCAGCACAACGTCCTGCCATCTTCCGGTGCGCGAAGGAATGAAACTTTGATGCCACTCATCGAGGCTGGCCACGATTGCCGTACCCAGGACAGCAATTTCCGCCCAGCGCGGTTTCCACTTCGCATTGTCAAACGCCGGCAAAGTCGCGCGCCACGCGCGAAACAGCAGAACGCTGAGAATGCCGTAGCCGATGACGTGCCCCGTCTTGCGAATGTAGAAGTGCACAACCTCGAAGCGGGCGGGGCCGACTCCGAAAAGAAAATGCAGGATTGGGTAAAGAATGCGGCTGGTGTTGTGCGATGAAAGCCAGGCCGTCGATTCGATGGCGATGACGATCAGCCAAAGGATCGCGGCGATCCAGTTCTTGAGAAGTTCGTGGCGATCGGAGCTCAAACCGGATTCAGCTCCATGACTCGATTCGGCTTCACGAGAAGATACACACTTCTTTTTGTCATCCCGAGCAGAGCGAGGGATCTGGGTTTCTGCCGGCGCTGGCGAATTTCAGGCGCGGTCAGCACGACCCCAGATACCTCGCTGCGCTCGAGGAGACAAGGGCTGAGTAGGTGCCTGCTTCTGAGTTCTGTGGAATTCATGCCTTCGTCTGACATCCTATCGTTACTCGATGGCATAATTCGGCGCCTCGCGGGTGATCATTACGTCATGGACGTGGCTTTCGCGCAGGCCTGCACCGCTGATGCGCACGAAGCGAGTCTTCTGCAGGAGTTCGGGAATGGTTGCGCAACCGCAATATCCCATGCCTGATTTGAGCCCGCCGACCATCTGATGAACGATCATGGAAACCGATCCGCGATAAGGCACGCGGCCTTCGATGCCTTCGGGAACAAGCTTGGCCAGCCGATTCGAATCGCCATCCGCGGCTGAGACCGCGGCAGAGGATTCGCCTTCGGTGCTTTGAAAGTAACGCTCGCTCGATCCCTGCGCCATGGCTCCGATCGATCCCATGCCGCGATAAGATTTGAACGTGCGGCCCTGATACAGAATCATTTCGCCGGGCGATTCGTCCGTACCCGCGAACAAAGATCCGATCATTACCGTGCTGGCTCCGGCTGCCAGCGCTTTCGTCATGTCGCCCGAGTATTTAATTCCGCCGTCGGCAACGATGGGAACGCCGGAATCTTTTGTGGCGCGATACGCTTCAGCAATCGCTGTGATCTGTGGGACGCCCGCGCCCGTGACCACGCGCGTTGTGCAAATCGATCCCGGCCCGATGCCAACTTTGATGCCGTCGGCGCCAGCCCGCGCCAATTCGCAGGCGCCATCGAACGTGGCAACGTTGCCGGCAAGCAATTCCACTCCCGGCAGCTTCGATTTCACCAGCTTCACCGCTTCGAGAACTTTTGTGGAGTGGCCGTGAGCGCTGTCGATGGCCAGCACATCTACTTTCGCTTCGGCAAGTTCCTGAGCGCGCTCTAGGAAATCTCCTGTCGCGCCAATGGCCGCGCCCACGCGCAACCGGCCCTGCAAATCTTTGGCGGCATTGGGATACTTCAACTTTTTCTGAATGTCTTTTACAGTGATCAGACCCTTCAAGTTGTATTTGTCATCGACCACCAGCAATTTCTCTACACGGTGCTCGTGCAGAATTTTTTCCGCATCTTCGAGCGTGGTGCCCACGGGCACGGTGATCAGATTCTTCTTGGTCATCACCCGGTCGATGGGAATATCGAAACGGGTTTCGAAGCGGAGATCGCGATTGGTCAGGATGCCCACCAGCCGTCCATGTTCGGTAATTGGCACGCCGGAAATTTTGTATTTGCGCATAACGTCGAGCGCGTCCGAGACTTTATCCGTCGGACTCATGGTGACGGGATCAACAATCATGCCGCTTTCCGAGCGCTTCACTTTATCGACTTCATTGGCCTGCTGGTCGATGGTCAGATTGCGATGAATAATTCCCAGGCCGCCCTGCTGCGCCAGCGCGATAGCCATGTGAGATTCGGTTACGGTATCCATGGCGGCGCTGACGATGGGTATGTTGAGGCTGATATTGCGCGTGAGTTGCGTCTGCGTGCTGGCCTGCGCGGGAATCACGTCGGAACGCGCGGGCAGTAGAAGAACGTCATCAAAAGTAAGAGCTTCAGGAACGGGAAAATGAATCATAAGGTGTGCCGATATCTTAACTGCATGTCCCCGGCAGTGGCGATAATTTTCAATTTCGGTTGCTGATTCTGTGTGCTTCCGGCCAGTTTTTTGGCCATCACGCTCGCTTTCCAAGGCATGCCGTTCTACTTAAAGGCCTCGCAGAATTTACGATAGTGCCAGGAATGCCCCCGGTCCGCACTTGTCCGGCAGCATGCCTCTACGCCTCTACCCTCCTGCTCTTGTGGAATCATCGAGTGAAATTCCCGGCAAAATATGGTTTTCAAAGAACTTAGATATCAAAACCCGCGAAAGAAAGGACTTCGAGACGACCATTCGCTCTGGAGCGAACCGTCACGGCTTTCGCCATAATCGCGCAAATAGGAAAGTGGCCGCAAGGTTGGGCGTCACAATGGAATTGTGGAAAACGGGATGCATTTCTCGTCGCCCGCCGTATCCTCAGCCAATCGTTGACCTGCGCAAGAATCGCGCATAGCATCCATTCCGAATGCGGAGGTTTTGTTGTGCGGAATATGATTGGCGCGGCCAACGCAAGTATAATCGAACTCAGAAAATCCTCGTGAGGTCGACCGGTATGAGTTCCCCCAATGGCAGCAACGGCAACGGCTATAGCGTCCCTAAACCGCGCGCAGAGTGGCTTGCCAGGCGCAAGCAAGAAAACGCGAACGGCAATTTTTCTCAGATGCACTACGCTCGCCAGGGCGTGGTCACGGAAGAAATGGGATACGTGGCGCACCGGGAAAAGATCACGCCGGAGCTGGTGCGCGATGAAGTCGCGCGCGGGCGCATGATCATTCCCGCGAACATCAACCATCCGGAACTGGAGCCGATGGCCATTGGGGTCGCGTCGCTGTGCAAGATCAACGCCAACATCGGCAACTCGGCGGTTACTTCTGAAATTAAAGAAGAGCTGAAAAAGCTGCACACCGCCGTTCACTACGGCGCGGACACGGTGATGGACCTTTCGACCGGCGGCGACATTCACCAGATTCGCGAAGCCATTTTGCGCCACTCGCCGGTGCCGATTGGCACGGTACCGATTTATGAAGCGATTGCGCGAGTCAAGCGTGTGGAAGATCTGAACGCGGAAGTGATGCTGGAAGTCATTGAAGAGCAGGCGGCGCAAGGCGTGGATTATATGACCATCCACGCGGGCGTGCTGATTCAGTATCTGCCGCTGATTTCGAAACGCATCACCGGAATCGTCAGCCGCGGCGGGGCGATTCTGGCGCAGTGGATGGCTTACAACCACAAGCAGAATTTTCTTTACGAACGCTTCGACGATATCTGCAAAATTTTCAAGAAATATGACGTCAGCTTTTCTCTGGGCGACGGCCTGCGTCCCGGCTGCGTGGCCGATGCCAGCGACGAAGCGCAATTCGCCGAACTGAAAACTCTGGGCGAGTTGACGAAGATTGCCTGGAACCATGATGTGCAGGTGATGATCGAAGGTCCCGGCCATGTTTCGATGGACAAGATCAAGGAGCAAGTTGAAAAAGAAGTTGAGCTTTGCTATGAAGCTCCGTTCTACACGCTCGGACCGCTGGTTACCGACATTGCTCCCGGCTACGACCACATCACTTCGGCCATCGGCGCGGCCATGATTGGCTGGTATGGTGCGGCCATGCTCTGTTATGTAACGCCGAAAGAGCACTTAGGTTTGCCCAACGAAAAAGACGTGAAAGACGGAATCATCGCCTACAAAATTTCCGCGCACGCCGCCGACATTGCCCGCGGACGCCCCGGCGCCCGCGACCGCGACGACGCCTTGAGTTACGCGCGCTACAAGTTCGACTGGGAAAAACAATTTGCTTTGTCGCTAGATCCGGAAACCGCCCGCTCGATGCACGACGAAACTTTGCCCGACGACTACTACAAGGAAGCGGCCTTCTGCTCGATGTGCGGCCCGAAATTCTGCTCGATGAATTATTCGTCCAAGGTGGACGAGTACAACAAGCAGGTGCACGGGATCGAGAAGAAGGATTACTCGGAGTTGGTGGAGAGGCTGGTGGCGATTAAGTAAAACGCACTTGAGCCTATCCCGAAGCGAGGTCCATGGATCACCACGAGGCAGGGACGCGAAAGCTGGCTGGAGCATCGCAGCCGAAGCGGTCCGTAAGCGGTTGCCAGTTGATGACTTCGGTGTTTGAAAACCATCACCCCGGGGGGTATCCTAAGAGTATGTCCGTGAACTGGCTTAAGGTCGCTCAAAAGATGGCCGAGGACGCGCGGGCGCAGTTGGCGATCAATCGCCAGCGTCTTCGGGAAATCATCGAGAAACGCGACCGGCAGCAAGCCACACAACAACATCCTACAAATGCTCAGTGACCTGTCCTCGGCTGACCATCGTTGCCGGCGCTAACGGTTGTGGCAAATCAACATTAACCAACCGGTCGAGCTTCATCTACAAGACTCCCCTGCTCGATCCCGATGCGATCAGTAAGGCGCTCCAGCCAAGCATCCCCGGAGCCTCGGCGGTCGCCGCCGCCCGGCAGGTTCTCATTTCCGCCGGTAAGCACATTGGAAATGACGAGAGCTTTGCGGTCGAAACCACGCTTTCTGGCAAGAGTTACTTGCGGATGATGGTCGACGCGCGTGTTCGTGGTTTCGAGGTCGTGCTGGTCTACATCGGGACGGAAAATGTTGAGATCAACCTGGCTCGAATCAGAAATCGAGTTCTCATGGGTGGCCATGACGTCCCGGAGAGCGATGTCCGCCGGCGTTACCAGCGAAGCTTCGAAAATCTTCCCCTAGCGATGCGACGCGCCGATCACACCATTCTGTTCGACAACTCAATGGACGAAGGGTACCGCCTAGTCGCAGTTCTCGGGCCGTCTGGAGGTCAGTGGTTCGAGCCGCTTCCAGGTTGGGCAAAGGTAGGCCAGAGCTAGACCGGGGCGTTGCCTTCGCTAGCGGAACCCCTTTCGGGGTAACGGACGGCGGAAAGGAGCGGGGCGTAATAGCGCTGTGCAGCGCTGACCCATTCTCCGCTACGCGTAGCGGAATGGGCGCTGTTCCTGGCTTTTCCAGAAGTAGCCGAGGATGATGATGCTGGCCAAGGCGGCGTAGGCGCACCACAGTGAGGTGAAGGCGTAGCGCTTGAATTCCATCACTACGAGGAGAATTCCCAGGTTGGCCGCGCCGAAGATGACCATCATCCTGATCTGCGAGAAAAACAGCGAGCCGCAGGTTGCGATCACGTAGAGCACGGCGACTGCCGTGTTGTTGGTCGCCGGGTTGATATAGACAATGCTGTTGCCGCGGACATAGACCTGCAATGAAAACGCCGTGAGCGCCCAAAGTATGTAGAGCGTGGTCGCCGCGCCGAGCACAAGGAAGGGAAACATCCGCTGGCGGCTTTTCGCGTCGGGCTCGAACAGCAGCACGCTGAGCGGCAGCAAAAACGGCAATAAACCCTGCGCGTAGAGCATGAACGCTGCAGCCATGTCGTGGGTCACCGCCGGTGAGAGAGTTCCATCCAGTCCCAGCCAGACGAAACCTTCAATGAACTGATGAATGGCAAAGAGCAGGGGCAGCGCGGCGAAGAGCAGTTCGCGCCGGTGCTTGACCTTGGTCAGCGTGACCACGCCGATCCCGCCCAAAACTCCGCTGCCCACAAAGTTCGCTGTAGCCGAGAAGCACACGGGGAATTTTCTCCGCTCGGAGGATTGCATCTATTGCCGCGGATGGCAAAGGTTTTTTTTTGCGCTGGCTTTGATCTGCTTCGCTATTTCATCGCCGATGTCCTTGTGGCATCTTCCGGGCAACGGACTGAACCTTTATTTTTTTATTCGTTATGCAACTCCCCCGATTGAATACTCAGTATCTATCTCTCTCGATTGTGGCTTCTGTGGCCGTGTTGCTGGCGACGGCGTTCCCGTTGCCGGCACAGGCCAGCGACGATTTGAAGTTCTCGCCCCCGGGCCTAAGTTTTGGCAATGTTGCGGTCGGGCAGAGCCAGACTCTTACCATGGAAGTCATCAACAACGAAAAAACAAGCGTGACTATTGAAAGCCTGACGGCCAGCAATGGCAAGTTTGTAGTGGAAAAAGTAAAGCTGCCACAAACCGTGGGCGCTGGCGGGCACCTTAATGTGACCGTAGCGTTCACGCCCACAACAACGGGTTTGTTAGACGCGAACGTTAACGTGGTTGGCAAGGGCTTTGAGCAGGCGTTTGGATTAAGCGGCACCGGCGCCGAGAGCACAACCAAGACGACGTTGACCGTAGCGCCGTCCACGCTAAGCTTTGGCGATGTGGCGGTAGGAGGCAGCGGAACGCAGACGGCGGAACTGAGCGCGAGCGGCGGAAGCGTGACGGTTTCTTCGGCTTCGAGCAGCAGTTCGCTGTTCGCGATGCCGGGCGTGGTTTTCCCATTAGTGGTACCGTCGGGAAAAAGTCTTTCGGTGAATGTCACCTTCACGCCGAAAACTAGTGGCGCGGCTTCGGGCAAGCTCTCGTTTGCCAGCAATGCCACGAATTCGCCAGCGTCCCAGCCGGTGAGCGGAACGGGCACCTCGCCTTTCGTGAGTATTTCCTGGAACGCCAGCACCTCGGAGGATGTAACTGGATACAACGTTTACCGGGCCACAACTCCGAAGGGTTCTTACACCAAGATTAATTCCAGTCTGGTAAAAGCCACCAGCTATACCGACGAAAGCGCTGCAAAAGGCAGCTATGCATACGTGGCGACTACGGTGAACTCGAAAGGACAGGAGAGCGGTTACTCGAGCGCGGTGGATGTTCAAGTGCCGTAGCGGAGCGGTGGGTTATCGAATTTGCAGGTGAGTGACGATGGCGACGCCTTAATTTGGTGTCGCCGTTTTTTTGCGAGCATCATTTCATGCCTCGGAGACCGGAGACTACCGCACGCTTCAAGGCTTTCTCCCACGGCTATGGAATCTGGACGGTGCTCAACAGCGTTACTTCGTTCGCCGCTGGGAAAGGCGATCCCGCCAGCGGCGCGAGCGCACCGGTATTCGAGTTGATGCTGAAGGCTTGAATGCCGAGGGCTCCGGCAACGTAGAGGTGCTGGCTGAGCGAGTCTGTGGCCATGGCGACGGCGCCGATGGCGGAAGTGGAACCGGAGAGCGCGGTCAGCGCGCCATTGTCGGGATTGATGCTATAGCCGGCGATGTTGAGGCCGTCGATCGTGTAGACGAAGCCCCGCGCGGACACCAAAGCGATCGGAATCCCAGTCACGGCGAAAGGCGAACCGGGAGCCGGTGTGAGTACTCCGGTGCCGGTGTTAATGGAGAATCCGGCAATCTGGCCGGTGGCCGGAAGTGTTTCGTAAACGAAGGAACCGGTATCAACAATCGCGGTGGGCGGGTTGCTGGGAAGCGCTTGTCCCGGCACCGCGAAGGGTGAGCCGGACACCTGCGTCAACGTTCCTGACAAGCCAATATTGAAGGCAGCGACTCCGCCGGGAGGATCGAGGACCGGAGTGTAGAGAAAGTTCCCGGAGGGATCGACTGTCAGAAAAAGGTTGGCTCCCGTGGCAAATGGCGATCCGGAAAGAGGCGTGGGCATGCCGTTTGTGCCGATCATAAATGCGTCGACTCTGCCAACATCGGCGGCGTAAAGCAGAGTTGTGGCCTGCGGCGAGGCGAGTTGCGCAGGAAAACTGAGAGCCCCAGTCGCGAACGGCGACGCGCTCAGCGCAGTCAGCGCACCGCTGCCTTGATCGATGGAATAGCCGTACAATTGCGCGGTCAAAGGATCGGAGGCGTAGAGAAACTGATTGCTGACAGTGGTTAAGCCAAGCGCTCTTGCGGGACCGGGCACCGAGTTCACCGCGGTAAGCGCTCCGCCGCTTTGAGCAATGCTGAAGGCAAGAACCTGTCCGCTATTGCTATAGGCATAAAGAAGTTCGGGACCAAGATTGACGGGGCAAGCTGCGGCTGCTCCCGAGCCGCACTGGCAGGTGCCACCATTGCCGGAGTTGCAAGAGACGGCCTTGCCACAAGAGATCAGAGCCAGCGAGAGCGCGGTCCCGATTAGAACTAGGGCGGAAGTTCGAAGAGCGTTGGCGGACATAAGCCTCCCCTCCGGGTGCATTACTGCCGTGCCATCGTACTACTTAGACATGTGATGTTGCCGGGGGAACACTTTCCAGAGGTCACAACCCGGAAGAGACGAAAAAGTTCTGGGATGGAGGCGACTGCGGCGATCAGCGACAGGCTTTGCCCATTTCCCGGGCAGAATGCGAGAAATGGGCAACTGCGGAAAAAGAAAAACCGCTATTGTTGTTGCTCTTCGGTGTGCAGTATCGCGTGCTGGCCCTGTTCAACCAGTTGGGCTTCCTGCCGGCTGCTCTCCGTAATTTCGACGCCGATTTTGTTTCCGTGCTCAAAAATCTTATTGAGAAATTCGGTGTTTCCATATTTGCGGAAGGTGAGCTCGGTGTGATGCGGCGTGTGATCGTCAATCGCCTCGCGGACGATAAAGCCTACACTGGTCTTATCGTTTTCGTTGGTTGCGGTCATCAATGAAAGCGCCGAACCTTGCATCATCCGGAAGATATAGTCTCCGGGAGGTAATGTGGTGTTGCCGATAATGAAGCTGTGATCGATATGCGCTCGAACGTCGTTAGTAATCTGGGCATTCGATTGAGTCGCACCCAGCACAGCCAACATAAAACCTATCAAAACAGGCACTAATATTCTTAGGTGGCTTTTCATAAGCCCCTCCTTTTGCCGCTAGTCTTTCGTATGCGCTGGTTAATGCATACTTCTTTGTAGTTGCCGATAAAAGGAAAAAGGATTACCCCATTTTCCGGCCGCAGACGTCTGCCTGATGGTGCCGAGCCCGAGGAGATACGGCAAAACCTCGAATTCCGTTTCCCGTTTTTTTGGGCTGCAACCCGCGAGACGACCTAAACCTATGCGGCGTCATCCTATTGGGAATGAGTTTTGAGTTGAGCGGAGGGCCGGCAAGATGTGGCTTCTAGCCAAGCGCACCGGGGTGGTTCTGGGTACCGGACTGGCGCTGGCGGCGGTGCTGGCGTTCATTTATGCCAGCCGCTGGGTGCTCATCGCATTTTTGTTCGCCATATTTCTTGCGGATCTGCTGGCGCCTTTAGTCTCGCGCATACAACAGTGGAGAAAAGTATCGAGAGGGTCCCGGACCATCGCGATCCTCGAAGTCTATGCCATTGGAGGCTTGATCATTTTGCTTCTCGCCGTATTTGTCGGGCCGCGAATTGGAGAAGAAATACGGCGCCTGGGCGCGGCCCTGCCGGAGTTGCTGGAAAAAGTAAACTCGGGGCAAATCGTGCGGCAATTCGGGGCCAAACATGGCTGGAGCTATGAGACGCAGGTTCGCCTGGAGAGCTTTCTGGCGCACCATAGTGGGGCGGCGATTTCGCTGGAGAGCCAGTTCGGAGAATACGCAGGCGCGTTCGCGCGCAGCGTGATCTGGTTCCTGCTGATTCCGATTCCCGCTTTCTTTTTCTTGAAAGATGGGCGCGATTTCGCGGAGGAAGTAATCCGGATGGTCGAGCGGACAAGGCCGCAGCGGCTGGTCCGCAGGCTGTTTGAAGACCTCAATCAGATGGTCGCGCACTACGTGCGGGCGCAGCTTGCGCTGGCCGGACTGGCAATGGCGGTCTACACGCTGGTGTTCTGGCTGATGGGCTTGCCTTATTCTTTCGCGCTGAGCTCGATCGCGGGGATTCTGGAGTTCATACCGGTTGTGGGTCCGGCGGTCGCCGCAGTTGTAATCGTGAGCATTTCATTTCTAGGGAACTACCCGCATCTGCTGATCGTCGTCCTCTTCCTCGGCATCTGGAGAATCCTGCAGGACTATGTGATTTCGCCACGGGTTATGGGAACTAATCTCGAGATGCACCCTTTGGCGGCGATCTTTGCTGTATTGGTGGGAGCTGAAGTGTGGGGAGTGGTCGGGGTCTATCTGTCGATTCCGATCATGGCGAGCCTGCGCATCTTATGGAGAAGCTGGCATCGGTATGCGGAAATGCAAGCGCAGACGCAGGCCAAGACGCAGTTAGAGACGCGGCGTCCAGCGGCCTAGGCTGAGCAGGCGCGATGGCTTAATGTTTTTTCGCGCCGGTTTACAGTGTCATACCGATTTCGGTGGAAATGTATCGTCTTACGATAGAAGCAATGAGGAAGGCCGGAGCAAGGTGCTGAAACTTCCTCGGGAACCGGGAATGCCCCGGATTCGCCCGTGCCACCGGCCGGATTCGTGGTGAATCAAGGAAGGTTGATAGTGCTAGCTGAACGTGAAATACCAACTCTGCATGCTTCCATACAAGCGGATCGCTGGGTTACGGGACCTTCGCCGGCCTGGGACACCAGGTCCAAGGTCCAAGGTCCAGCGTCTAATGTCCAAGCTCCGGCGCCGGGAACATTTCTGAGTCGCACATCGTAGATTAGAATCATGACCTTGCACCATGCGATCACAGTGCCCTGGATTGTGTTTGCAGTCTACTGGGGAATTGGTGCGCTCAGGACGCGGCGAACGGTCCAGAAGGAGCCGTTTCTGGCGAGGTATGGCGTGATGTTCCTGGAAATTCTGGGCTTTGTTTTGCTGTTCGACCAGGATGCAGGAATTGGGTTCCTTGGACATCGGGTCGTGCCGCGCGGCATGAGAGTGGTTGAACTTGGCGTTGCCCTTACCTGGATTGGAATCGCCATCGCTCTTTGGGCACGCTGGCATTTAGGACAATACTGGAGCGGGCGCGTGACGATTAAAGAAGATCACAAGCTGATCCGCACCGGACCCTATGCGCGGCTGCGGAATCCGATCTATACCGGGCTGATTCTGGCCGCGATAGGGGGCATGATTACGTTTGACCGCTGGCAATGCGTGGTGGGAGTATCCGTGATCGTGATCGGTTTTTGGATCAAAGCCCGGAGAGAAGAACGTATGCTGAGCGCGCAATTCGGCGAAGCATTCGCGGAGCATCGCCGTCACACCGGATTTTTGCTGCCCAAGCTGCGATGAGGTTCCGCTGGTTCTATCCTTTTCGCGCCCAGGCGCTGTAGTTCACGGCAAATTGATCGTTCCGCCCTCCAGATAAAGTCTCCAGGGCCGCGCCGGTGAGGTTAATCGCCGGGCATAACGTTCTCTGAAAAATGCTTCGCGCCGCAGGATAGCGCACAAAGATGCTCATGCATACATTAATGGTGCGAAAAAGACCGGCTACGCTGCCGCCCTCCGGCACTACCTCGACCTCGCCGAACTCAGCCAGCAAGTGACGCAATCCAGCGGGCAGAAAGCGCCAGCACTCTTCATCGGCAGTGCGGGCAAGCGCCGCCGGACTGCTTAGAAGTAAGCTGCCGCCCGGCTTGAGCACGCGATGGATCTCAGCGATCACCCGGCGCGGATCCGGCGAGTACTCCAGCACCTGAGTGCAAAAAACCAGATCGAATTGACCGCCGCGCAGAGGCAACTGTTCACCGCGTCCGACGATATCGACCAACGGCGAAGAGAGGAGATCGATGGCGATGTATCGGCGCAGGCGGGCGTCGAGTAGCGCGCGATAAGGCTGAAGCCTTCCACCAACATCCAGTACGTCAAGCTCGCCGGGTGGCAAACGCTGCAGCCACCGGCGGAAGATCTCGCGGCGTTTGCGCAGCACCAGCCAATTCGGATTGGTCAGCGAAGGATAAAGGCGTTCGTGTCCTTCGCGCCGGTTCTGCTCCAGTGTCTCCGCATTCCTCATGAATTCCGCTGGCAGGGCTTTCTAACGCCTCATATGTAGCCGAGTTCTCGCAGCCGTTCTTCGACGATTTTCTGTTCGGCGGCGTCCGCCTGGGAGGCATCCTCGCGCAGGAGTTCCTGCAACACGAAGGTCAGAAGCTCTTCCAGAGTGGCGAATTTCTCGCTGAATTTCTTTTCCGCCTGCGCGCATAACTCCACGGGAAGGCGGATCTCTCTCAGCTCACTCATGGCGTAGCCCCCGGCGATCCTGGGCTTACCGCTCCGCGAATCCGCAGCCATACCGCATTCGCAATCAGGCGATCGTCGGCGTCCAGCCCGGACAGGAGAACGATCGCGCCGAAAACCACGTATGCCAAAATAAGGGCAACTCCCGCCGCCAGCCAATCATGGGCAAAAATAAACGAATTTTTCTTCAGCACTAGCGTGACGATCACCACCGCGACTGCCGGCGGAAGCAGGTGAAAATAGCTGCGATTATAGGGCGAAAGGCCGAGCGCTTTTCGAGCTTGTTGCAGGTTCAAAACATTCATCCCGACGTTAGTAATGGCGGCGGCGGAAGCTGCGCCGACAATTCCCCACACCGGAACCAGGGCCATGCTCAGTACCACCATGACGGCGGCCATTACCATCTGCACTTTAATCAAACGCTTTTCATTTCCCGACATCAGCAGGAGATAGCCGACGGAACCGACTCCGCAGTTTACCAGTTGGCCGAGGGTGCCAATGATGAGGATGGGCCATCCCGCTTCGAACTCCGGACCGAAGATGCCCATCAGCGGGCGGGCAAAAATGATTATGACGCAGGCCAGCGGCAGGGTGAGTGCGATCACCCACTTGGTGAGCGACTGAAACAGGCGGCCCAGTACGTCGCGGTCGCCGCGCGTGTGCAAATGGGAAATGGTGGGGGAAAAAATCTGGTTCACCGAGCTTAACACCAGCGGCACATAGGCCACCATGGCTGCAGCTACGGAATATATTCCTACCTCGCGCGCGCCGCGGTAAAAACCGAGCGCGATTCTATCCACCTGAAGCATCAGGAATTCCATGAAGCCGATGCCCAACATGGAACCAGAGAATGACCAGACTTCCCGGCTCAATCGCACGCTGCGGCTGGCGAAAAATCGCGCTGCAGCCGGCGTGAGCTGGCGAACCACCCAAAGCAATAACAGGCTCACTACGATCGCGCTGAAAATCTGAGCCATCAAATATCCGCGCAGACCAAAGCCGCGGGAGATCAGAAGCACCGTCAACAACATCATCAGCGGAGTGCCGACAAAGTTGACGATGAGAGTTCTGCGTCCCAAATCACGGTAGCCGGCAAGAACTTTCCCGTAAAAGAATGTCATGGCCCCGGTCACCATGGTCAGCGCAAACCACGGCACATAGGGCACGAGAGCGGGCGAATGATAAAAGCGAACTGCTATCCATCGCCCCAGCACTAGAAAAATCGCGGCGAACACGGCGTTGACCGCAACAAGCATTGCCGTGCCGCGCCAAAGCAGAGCGTGCAACTGCTGAAATTTGCGCGCCGCCACATAGGATGCGACGAAACGAACCGCAGACTGAGGAAGTCCAAGTCCGTTGAAGATGCTAATGAACCCCACCAGCGTCATGCCCAGGGTGTAGATTCCCAAATCGCGCGCGCCCAGCACGCGCGCCAGATAGACCTTGAAAATATAGGCGGCCGCTACCGAGAAAACAGTCCCAGCAAAAAATATCCCAGACTGGCGCGAGATGTGCCCCACCTGCGAGCGGAATTGCTGCGTCTGTCGGGCAGCCGTTTCCGGCGCTGAGAGCGACAACGCGGGCTCCGACGACGAGGGTTGGTCACCGCTCGTAATTCCGGCTGGAAGCAGCTCGCTATCAGCAATCGCGCCGTTCACAAATTCGCCGTTCATGATTTCGTTGTTCATGAAACGCGCTTCGCGCCCGGCTGCGCCACAGGCCGCAGGGTAAGCCATTGCCGCAACTCTTCCGCATCCGCCACTTTCCCAAAACCTTGACTCTTCGGAAAGTTTCGTAGAGCTGCGATCCGTCGCGGGATCTCTTCAATTTCCTTCGCGCTGCACAACGTCTCTCCGATGCCGAAGCGGCCGTACTGCGCAGCGTAACCATAGGACGACAGATTCAACCAACCACAAAGAAAAGCGGGCACACCGGCCGACAAGCACTCCAGGACGGTCGTCGATTCGATGGTGACTCCGAACCAGGCTTGGGACAGTAGACGGGGTGACATCGGCCCATCGACTAACGTCACGAGACCTGAATCCTGCGCGGATAACACGGAACGAACCAATTTCCTTCGTTCAGCAATGCTTTCAAATGGATGCAGTTTTACAATCACATCGTGCCCGGCCTCCCGCGCCACACGGCAAATCGGAGGCAGAATTTCCCGATATATCTCTTCGGCGCGCAGTCCGGCATTTTCGTAGGCCTCAGAAAAAAGAATTGCCGAAGAGTGTAATCGCTGCGGCGTTGGCTCGAACTGCCAAGCACCGGCAGGCAAGGGCGCTGCATCCACCAGTTTTTCTGCCGGAAGCCCGCAAATGCGGGTTAGATAATCGCGCTCCATGGCCGACTTGACCAGATAGACGTCGCTGGGCAGGTCCTTAAGAATGTAGTGGCCATCCAGCGCTCCATGGTGAAAATCCACGGTCGGTATGCCCCGCCGGGCTGCGAGCAACACTGGAAGCCGGGTGTAGATGTTGCTGTCGTCGCCGCACAAGACTCCGCTTACCGGTTCGCGCTCGATAACTCCGCGCCAGGAGTTGCGAGCATGCAGGCAATCACGAAACCATTGGGGAAATAACTTGAAAACTCCGGTTTGCAGCAGGATGTCGAATTCCTGGGCCGCTGCGCGAAGCACAGGTTTTAAACTCTCCCAGTTGCCGAGGAGCGAAGTAGTTTCGCGGGCCGGGGAATTCCTGCTCGCATACGCCGCCAGGTCCCGCACCTGCACGTTGTGAGGCGGCACAAATGTTTTGCCGCTCTCGCGCGTTGCCACCAATAGAAACGATAGCCCGGGAAGCAACCGCGCGTAGGATGCGGCCATGCGCGAGACATTTTCATAGGCGCTGGGCAAGAGAATCAGGGGATCGGCCAGCGTTTTCTTTCTAGCCGGGAAACGCGAGCGCCAACGATAACCCGCATCGTACTTATCCAGAAATATTTGCTTGATCTGCGCGGCTGGAAAGCGGCGAAACAGCTGCATGTAGTGCGCTGAACGGTCTATGCAGCGGGACAAGCGGTTACCGGAAAACGTCCGCAACGGCCGTTGCATGACAAGCGCACAAGCGCTCGCGGGCCATCCCGGACGAGTGGCCCAGAGTTCGGCGTCATGGCGAATTTCCGCGGCCAGCCTCCGCAGAACCAACACAATTTCCATCTCCGGAACCACGACCAGGGACGTGAGGTCCCACCAGTCGATACCTTCGTCGTCGAGCAGGCGGCCGCGGCCCACGGAATAAATGTTTCGGATCAGCTTGAGGTCTTCGACGTCACGCCGGAATGAGTCTGCGCGAAGGATCGGACAGCGAGCCTGCTCCTGCCAGGCGGCCGCCGAGAATGGCGACGATCTCCCAAGGTCGACAATCAGATCCCAATGCTGATGCGACCACGGGCCGCGGCATGGTGAGTCTTCGGGATGGAGGAGGAGAACTCGCATTTATCGTCGAACATTTCAGTGAATAGAGTTCGCGCTCAACTTGCCGCGCGTAGTGCGGTGGATTCGATAACTGCGAGTCGTTCCTGCTCCACTGTTTGCCACCAGAGCACTCGTTTTCTTATTACGGAGAAGCGCCGCTTGAATCCGGCTTTATCCAAGGAGGTTACAGACGGAGTATTGGTTGCGGCACTAAAGATCCACGGACGCTTGCCTTGGCCTTGAACTAAACTGCCCACTCTTGCAATCGCCAGGGCGTAGTAACCCCGGCCCCGCCGAGAAAGCGGAGTCCAGCAATCAAAAAGCAGCGTGGAATCAGGCTCCGGAGCGGACAGTCTGGAGCTCACTTCAGAACAATAAAATTCGTCGAACGGTGCTGCCCACGCCAAATGCAAAAACTCGCCCGCACGATTCACTAGAGCAAACCCTCTCCGGTTTCCGGTTCGCAAATGCTGAGCGCAGCGCAGCAAGTAGGTGAGCGTGCTTTCATCGTTTTCGTTTTGCATAGCAGCCGCAGCCAGCGTGCTGAGATCAAGCGGCTTCAGGCACACTCCGTCCACTTTCAGCAACGCCGGGTCGGGATCGGAGAGGTCGTAAAAGAAAACCTCATCCCGCGCAGCGATGGAATGCCGCACACGCATCGCGGCCCAACGGGCTGTCTCGACAATTCCGGATTGCCGCAACCGCTTGGTTAGCGGACCGCACCGGGCTAACGCCGAACGTGTTTTCCTTTCCAGAGCGGGCTGCATTTTCAATATAGCGGCGCTGTAGTAGCGAACGAACTCGCGGAGATGGCGAAGGCGAGAGCGGTTCAGCGTTATATATAAAGTTTCCCGTGTCTGGTTGGCGAACCGCTCTTTGTAATCCTCAGCGCCCAGACCCAAATCCAAAGTGTGCAACTCCGGCTTGTCTGCCGCTTCTTCAATCAGCTTGGCCAGCAGGCAAAATCCGGGTGAATATTTTTCGAAGTCGCTGTCGAAGGTGGGTTGATACCAAAACCACGTACCCAGAAATTGAAACCCATAGTTCCAGGCAAAGACCTGCCGTCCCGCGGCAAAAGTAGTGAGGGCGAACCATCCCCGTTGCGCCAATAACTGGGCCAACTCAGCTAAAAACAGTCTTCGCTCTTTGCGCACCAGGTTGCTGATGCGGCCCGTCACCAGGAATCTTCCAACATGCGACTCGATGAATTCCGGCAAAACCGATTCCGCCTGCTCCCACGAGCGCGCATGTTCCAGGCGCACAGGAGCCTCGCGCCCCATGGCGTTCAAAAACCGGCGCAGCATTTTCTTTCGCGGAAGGACCGGCTTGTTTTCTCCCCGGCGCAGAAGCGATGCCAAAGAGATCTGAGCGCAAATGTAACCAGTGCGGGCGAAGGATTGGTAATGCTCTGTATTTGCCGCGTAACGAAGCGCAGCAACTGTTGCGGAATCGGCGGGCAAGTTCGCCAGTTTGATTTCGCGCACTTTTTGCCGTTTGAGTTCCTGCAACACCTCCGCCACAAAAGCTTCGCGATGGTCGGGCATGGCAAGAAAGTCGCAGTAGTCGCCGGTTGTGGCGCAGAGAAACGAAGCTGTCCCGTTCGCGGCATCCGCGGCCAACGCCACCAGTCCGCACAGACCGTTTTGTTCGTCATAGGCGAGGAACAGCAATGGATGCAGCGTGGCTGCGTAGGCACGCTGCACCGCCAGCGCCCACTCATATGTATAGAAGATCTGGGGCTGGTGGCCGCGCTCCACCAATGCATTCCACGCCTGGCGAAGGGTTTCGTCCTCCGGGATTTCCTTGAGTACCGTTAGTCGCAATTTCGTCACTCACCCCAATCAACGCTTTGTGAATACGTAATAGTACCAATCTGTCGAATAGCCGTGACTGGCTTGCGGGTAATCGTCAGCAACCGCGCGCTCGATGCGGAAGTTGGCCGCATTCATCTCCTGCACCACGCGCGCCGGAATCCAATAATGCGTGGAAATGCCGCCATGGGAGGAATCGACGAGATTTCCCTCCCCGCTCCAGAAGGCTTGCGATGGACCTTCTCGCATCAAAACCAGGAACGGTCGCGCTAGCTCCCATCCGCCTGCAGGCCGTTTTGTCTGCCTCCACGATAGTGTTGCAAGGTCGCATAAAACCCGGACACATTCGCTTCCAGTTCCGCCAGACTCATCTCCGCTGTTACATGAATTCTGGGTAGCGAGAACAACGGCAATGGGGCGCCGAGGCCTCCGCCGGTGTTCATAAATGCGGCTTTGTATCCGGCATCTTTTGCCAGACTCAAAATCTGCGGAGTAACGGATTCGCGGTCGCCAAAGGGATAGGCCATGGCCCACACCGGCCTTTGCAGCGCGGATTCGAGGCAGGTGCGGCTTTCGAAAATCTCATTCTTTGCGATTTCTGAAGAACATTGTGAGAGCATGGGATGGGTCAGCGTATGAGCGCCAATAGTCATTCCCGCATCCGCAAGGGCGCGCACTTCATCGCGTACCAGAAGGCCAAAACGCCGCTCCTGTGCGAAATTATTTTGCATTGCCGACGGCGCCCCTCTCAAGGTCGTCCGAACTTTAAGCAGAATCGAGTCCCGGGCAGCAGCATCCACTTCCGAAAGCAGCTTCACCGCGTTCCACCAAATCGCACGCCGTTTCTCTTTTTCCAGCAGCTCACCGCTGATGCTGAAGCCTCCGCAGGAAATTTCGAAATGCCCGGCCGGAGCGTAAAAGAAAATCAGAAACAGGTCTTCATACCAGAGCGTGCTTCGGCTTTCGCCGGAGGACGCGCCGGTGACAAAAAAAAGGCATTTCAATTCTTCCTGCCGCAACACGGGAAGCATATCGGTGAGGTTGTTGAGCAGGCCGTCGTCGCAGGTCAGCAGAACCGCCCGCGGCGGCAGCTTCTCGCGGTCTTCGCACCAGGCAAGAAATTCCTCTGGAGAGATCACCCTATAATTTTTCTTCAGCAGTGTCAGCTGTCTGCGGAAGGTTTCAGAGTCGATCAGATTGCCATCAAACGCAGCATCGATGGGACGGTAGCCGCGCGGCAGAACGCCGTGATAAGTAAGCACCGCCAGCCCCGCACCGCAGGTGCGCCGGAAGATTCCCGCCCTGGCCAGCGAGGGATAAACCACCCGCTTCAATAGCGGGCTGACGACTCTCATTGCGAAATCACCAGATCCCAGCTCAATGGCGTTCCGCGCTCGATATCGTGCGCGGCGCGGCGGCCCAATACCTCGGCCAAATGCCGGGTATGCATTCCCTGAGCGGGTCGAATCGAACGGATATTTTCCGCCGTGAAAAGTTCCCCTCGCTTCACATCCTGCACCACAAACAGCGACCGCCGAAAAGCTCGGCTGGCTGCTTCCTGGCCCTGCACGCCAAAATGAACTTCGCCCAGGGATTTCTCGGCGATACGCACCGCAGCCACCATGGCCTTGAACTCCTGCGGATCGAGAGAAAAGGCGCTGTCAGGTCCGGGCTCGGCGCGCGACAAAGTTATGTGCTTTTCGATGATGCAAGCGCCCAGCGCGACCGCGGCCACAGGGGCGGCGATACTCATGGTGTGGTCGGAAAGCCCCACCGGTAAACCAAATCGGCGCGACAATTCGGGGATAGTTCGCAAATTCATTTGTTCCGCCGGTGCCGGATACGCGCTGGTGCATTTCAGCAGGGCGATTTGCGTGGCGCCGGCATGGGCCGCCGCCGCGAGTGCCTCTTCAATCTCTGTGCAAGTGGCCATGCCGGTTGACATGATCACCGGCTTGCCGGTGACTGCAATTTTCTGGATCAGGGGTATGTCGACCAATTCGAACGAAGCGACTTTGTATGCGGGCACATCCATCCGCTCCAGAAAATCGACGGCCGTCTCATCGAAGGGCGAGGAAAATAAATCGAGGCCGGCATCGTTCGCCGCCCGCTTCAACCGGGGCTGCCAGTCCCACGGAGTATAAGCTTCGCGGTATAGATCATGCAGCGTTCGTCCGTCCCAGAGCGTGCCCCCGCCCACCTGGAATTCGGGGCGATCGCTGGCGATGGTAATCGTATCGGCAGTGTAGGTCTGAAGTTTCACCGCGTCGGCGCCTGCATCCTTTGCAGCAAGAATAATTTTCAACGCCTGATCAAAATCCTGATGATGATTCGCCGAGAGTTCCGCGACTACATACACCGGGTTCCCGGCGCCGATGCTACGTTTGCCGATGGTGATTTGGCCGGGCATGCTCAACCTTTTTGCGGACGGACCGAACGCACGAGTTCGAAAGCTTCTGCGGCTCTGCATCCGGCGACACTGCCCCAGCGCGTGGCGATGGCGCGCAGAGCCTCGGGCGAGCGGGGGTGAGGAAAGGGACGCGATTCGGTCTGGTAGCAGGCCATAGCCGCGACTTTCGCTTCCAGCGTGTGCGCGACATCGACAAAAACATTGGGCCGGAATGGCGTTTCCAGACGCTGAAAAGCCCACTCCGTTGAGGAGGGCACTTCGAAGGCGTAAATTTCCCGGACCGGGTGTCCAGCGATGGGCCGGGTCGCCGTGAGTACGGCGCGATGGATCACTCCGTGATCCACGTTAAGATCACCGCCGTGATGGGTGTACACAACTTCCGGTTTCAGCCGATCTACCAGATCCTCCACCAGCTTGATTATGTCCAACAGAGGTACGGTGTCGAGACGATTGTCCGGCAGCTTGTGCAACAGAACTTCCTTCACGCCTATCTTGCGGCCGGCGGCACGGGAATGTTCATGCAGCAGTGACATTTGAGCCGTGTCGGCGGCATCGCGCACGGCGTGGCGCGAAGTAATTCCTTCTCCGAGGATCGCGAAATAAACCTCGCAGCCTTCCTGAACCAAACGCGCGGCCGTTGCCCCGCAGCCGAGAATCTCATCGTCGGGATGCGCGGCGACTACCAGGACCGTGCTAACGCCCACGAGCCATCTCCACCAGCATCACCCACTTTTCGTTGATGAAAACGCCGTGCCGCGCGAAGTGTTCGCGCAACAGCTCCTCGAAGGCGGGCCGTTTTTCGGCGTCATAAAAAGTGGTGTTTTGCCAATAGTTGAGAACCCGATCGAATGTTGTCCAGCGTACCGGATTGACCATGGTATGCACCGCAGTCGCTGCGAAATTTCTCGCGGCCCAGGGCACAACCGTCTGCAGCATGAAACGCTCGCTGGAAAAAGTTACCGGCTCGGCAATCGTGGCGCCGCTGGCGCGAACCAGATCGAATAACGGTTCGTTGTTGGGACCAAACGGGCCGGCCACCACGACTCGCCCATCCGCTTTCAGCCAGGCGCGAGCTTCGGCAAGAGTTCGTTCGGCATCGGAGCTGTAATAGAGCCCGTACGCGCAAAAAATGAGATCGAAGCTGCGCGGCTGTAATTGAGCTTGATGCAGCGAAGAAGAAAATCCTTCCAGGCTGGATTCAACAAGAATAAGTTTTTCCCGATTTCTCTTACCGGCTTTGGAGTTGAGAGTGTCCAGCGCCTTCCGGGAAATATCGAGCGCGGCAACCCTTCCCGAGTCTCCTACGCGATCCAGCAGCGGCAGTGTTTGCCCGCCAGTGCCACAGCACAATTCCAGGACTTGATCTCCCGGTTGTACCCGAACCCGGTCGAAGATCCATGTGGCTAGATCGATTTCCTGCGAAGCGGAATTTTCCGCGATTCTTTGATCAAGCAGCTCCGCCTGCGTGGCCCGTGACACAGTTAGCTCGCTCCTTCGTATTCCTTATGGCTGGCTTTGACTTTGGATAGAACATAGTGAACTGCACGATGTCCGCTCTCCACTTCCTCACCCAGGCGTTTGAATCCCGCAGATTCAAAGGCGCGGCACGAAGCCTGGTTCTCATGCTTGATGAAGGCGTGAAGGCGCGTCCCTCGTTCGGCAAACATGGCGGCGGCGCCGAGACGAATCATTCTACTGCCCCAGCCTCCTCCGCGATACTCGCGCGAGATGCTCACATCCACGTCGCCATCCTCATCGTCAATTTCGCGAGATCGCCAGTCGACGCGAAGCTGGCCAAAAGGCTCGCCCCGTTCATTTTCCGCGATTAAAATTCGGCAATCAGGATCTCTCATCTTACCGGCAAACCATTGCTCATGCTGCTCCCAGAGAATGCTGCCGGTGGAAAAAGCGGCTGCGCGAACTTCTGGGTCGTTGGCCCACTCGAATAAAAGCCGGCTGTCGGCATTTTGCGCTGGCCGCAAGTGTACGCCATCTTCGCCAAGCAGCGCCGAAACCACTCGCGGCGCGCCTTTGCCATCCACCAGTTGCCGCGAGCGCGTTGAAAGATTCTGCCGCAGTTCCTGAGAACGAAGCAACTTCTCCAACTCACGGCCTAAACTCTCACCAGAAATACTTTGCGCGGCGCCTAAATGAATGGCGCATTGTCGGCGATGCAGCTCGCGGGCAACCGCAGTCTGATTATCAGCCACATCAATAAGCAGCGCGGGGAGGGCCAAAAGGCAAAGCTCCCAGCAAGTCGTGCCGGCCGCCGAAATAGCGACGTCGGCCCAAGCCATAAGTTCTGGCATGTTTGCGACATCCCTTTGCACGGTGATCTTCACGTCGTGCCGATTTGTCAGCTCAACCCCCAACCGCTGCAGCGATTCGAAGTAAGGATTGCTGCCGCCGATAATCACGGCCACCGCCAGATTCTCAGTAGCAACGGAAGCCGCGGCATCCAGCGCAAGGGCCGTCAACTTCTCAGGGTCGCTGCCTCCAAGAGTGATCAAGACTTTTCGGGCAGTGGGTGGAATCTGACGGACATAGTCCCGCCATGCGCTGAATTCGCGCCGCAGCAAGGCATATCGCGGACCAAGCAGCAAGCGCGTGTAAGGCTCCCGATCGGCATACCAGCCTTCGTCGGCAGAAACATTCTGATTCAGCACCAGGTCCGCACTGTAATGGCGGGCATGGCCGTAGTCGTCAAAAAAGAGCGTCTTCAATCCGGCGGACTTCAGGGTGCGTTGATAGTCGGCGCCAAACTGGTAACCATCGACAGCGACTCGGCTACTGTTTCGGGCGCGCGATAGCGCCACGAGTTGGCTGGCATCGGCGGTGCTGCCCGGCTCTGCCTCTACCGATACGATGTCACAACCCTCAGCCTCGATTCTCTGCCTCAGGGCAGAAGTCTCCTCTGCCATCGCAAACACGGTGCGGCCGCCGGCATCTTGCCACGCCTGCGCCAGCGAAAGGCACCGCATCGCGTGCCCCGTGCCCATCCTCGCGCTGGCATCTGCCCGAATCAGAAGCGGAGCTTCGACCATCACCGTACTGCGTCCTCAGGCATGTGCCAGAAACCTCGTCAACCCTCGTGTAACGCCTTTTGCATGACCAGGCGATTCATCTCCATCAACTCTGGCTCGCGGTCGAGGATGCGAAGGATGTCGCGCCAGCCGAAGTTGCGCGCGTCTTCTACTCGGGCGTAGAGCGCGCGAATGAACTCCAGATCTTGCGGCGTGTCGACCGTCCAGCGATGGTTGCTGAAGTCAGCCTCGCCGGTCACGGGCAGAATCTTGAATTCGCCGGGATTCTGATAGATGTATGGCGTGACGTGCGCGCGCTGATAAGGCTCGGCGGCATTTCGCCAGGCGCGTTCCAGCGCATTCACGGTCATGACTTCCGTATCCAGGCCGCGCGGGTATTTGCGAATTACGACGTTGGAAGCGTAATCGGGACGCGCATCAAGAAAAGCGGCGACGGTCTTGTCCGTAATCTCGGGGTCGATTAACGGGCAGTCGGATGTGATGCGAACCACTATCTCAGCCCGGCAAAATTGAGCGGCGCGAAAATAGCGGTCAAGCACGTCATCTTCATCGCCACGAAAAACCGCGACGCCACAGTGGCCGCACTCTTCGACAATCGCATCATCAGCCGGATGATTTGTGGTCGCGATCAGCACTTCATCAATCAGGCTGGCAGCGCGCACGCGCTCTACGACTCTGGACAAAACGGTTTCGCCTTCCAGGTCTTTCAGGACTTTGCCCGGCAGGCGCGTGCTGCCCATGCGGGCCTGAATGATCGCCACCACTTTTGCATAAGTGCTCATCGCAGTTATCGGAAACATTACCTGGCGAAAACCTTCGCCAGAGTATTGCGAATTCCGCGCTCTTTAATCACTTCTTTCAGCCGATTGGCGCGCATCAGCATAATCGACCCCGGCAGTTCGGGAAAGCTGCCGACTTTGCGCGCTTTGCGCCGGCTCACCAGCCTGCCGACGAGCGCCTGTTCGTAAACTTCGCCGGCGACGTAAACCCGCGGCCTCCGGCTGGCATTCAGCGCACCCACCGCGCCGTTCACCTGTTCCGGAGTGAGCCGAAATTTTATGTGACCGTGAATGATTTTGACCGGCCCGTTCAAATATCCCTGCCCGCGAAATTTGCAGTTGTAATCTCGGGTAAGCGTGGCGATGCGAATGTCGCCGAAGTAAGCGGCGGCGCGAAAAAACGGCTGGTCGTTAACCCGCGCCTCCGGCTTTTGGTCGAGATACGATTTATAAAGCTCGCCCCAGTTCTGCAGAAACCGGTCCATCTTTTCTGAGCGTTTCAGGGCCATGATTCCGGTGTTGAACTCAGGAAAGCACGCAGGAATATCGACACGTGGATACGCATTGAACCAGTCGGTATTCACATACTCTTCGTGAGTGGCGGCACAGTCGAATTGATCGAGCACAGTAAACAGCTCCGGAACTGGCTCTACCACGTAAGTATCGGCATCCATGAACAGCGTGCGGTCGTAAGGCATCTGGCGGATGAGCGTCGTTTTATCGTAGAAACCTTCCTGCGTGGGCTCGACTGGAATCACGCGTTCGAAATATTCGCTGGTGACCACGAACTGAGAGAAGACCGTGATTGGCAGTTCTGGCATGGCGCGCTTCAGGCTGGCGGCCGAAGTGAGCAGCAAATTCACGTACCTCGGATCCTGCGTGATGATGTAGGCCGCGCCGCACGAGATTGACGTTCCGGTGGTCACAGCCGTTCCCGCTCGTTCATTGCGCTGCTCCGGAGTAGAAATTTGCCACCTTGCGCACCGCGGCAATGACATCTTCGGCATCCCGGTCGGTCATGCCGTGAAACATGGGAAGGCTGATCAGGCGGGAATAAGCGCGCTCGGCGACGGGAAATTCTGCGCCGCGATAGCCAAAGCGCTCGCGATAGTAAGGGTGCAGATGCACGGGAATGTAGTGAACGTTCACACCGATATTTTCGGCGCGCAGGGCACGAAATATCTCGGCCCGGTCGGCGCGAAGGATGGTCGAATCGATCTGAATCGGATAAAGATGCCACGCCGGATTCACTTCCGGGCGCACGGTGGGAGGAATGACGCCGGGGATCTTTTGAAACGCGGAAGTGTAACGCGAGGCGATTTCGCGGCGGCGGACAAGATTGGCGTCGAGCCTTTTCAGTTGTTCGATTCCCAGGGCGCAGGCAAAATCCGGCAGGCGATAGTTGAATCCCAGCAGAACCATCTCGTAATGCCACTGCCCTGCGCTCTGGCGCTGGCGCGCATCGCTGGAAATGCCGTGATTGCGAAAACGGCGGAGCGTTTCCGCCAGCTTGCGATTGTTAGTCGCGACCATTCCACCTTCGCCGGTGGTAATGTGCTTGACCGGATGAAAACTGAACACCGTCATTTCGGCAATGCTTCCGACTTTCCGGTCGCGGTACTCGGCGCCTAAAGCGTGGCAGGCGTCTTCGATCAGCATCAGGCCATTGCGCTTTGCCAATTCGAGAATCGGATTGAGATCGGCAGGATGGCCGGCGTAATCTACGGCGAAAATCGCTCGCGTTCGCGGTGTGATTTTTTCTTGCAGTTGTTCCGGATCGAGATTCAGCGTGTCCGGGCTAACATCGGCGAATACCGGAGTCGCGTTCTGATAAAGCATGCAATTTGCAGTTGCGGCAAAAGTAAGTGGAGTCGTGATCGCTTCGTCGCCGGCTTTCAAACCCGCAGCAAAAGCAGCGCCATGCAGCGCCGCCGTGCCGGAGGTGAAACTCACCGCATGCGCCGCGCCCACACGCGCGGCAAATGCGTCTTCGAATTCCGCGACTTTCGGGCCGGTGGTCAACCAATCGGAGCGCAGCACTTCGACCACGGCGTCAATGTCGCCCTCCGTCATCGTCTGCCGGCCATAAGGCAGCAACGTTTCGCGCACAGGCGATCCGCCATGAATCGCGAGAGTCTGCACGCTGGCGAGAGAGGTGGTCATAAAAGTTTGCCCAGGCAGATTGCGATTTTGCGAATCACGCAGGAATTTTCTCAGGCACCGGAGGTTCTTCCGGGGTGAGCGGCCCGATCAACTCCCGCAACTGCCGGTCGTTGAGCCAGCGGTCGTTGGTGTCGCTGGCATAGCGAAAGCCTTCGGGCAGCGCGCGCGCGTTCATCCAGTTCTCGCGGCGCCACCACGGGTGCACCGGCTGAATAATGTAGCGATCTTCCACTTCCAGAGTGTTGCGCGCCTCGTCTTCGGAAACCAAAACTTCATGCAACTTCTCTCCGGGGCGGATGCCGATGGTTTCAATTTCGCAACCCGGCGCAATCGATTCCGCCAGATCCACCAGGCGCATGCTGGGAATCTTGGGAACAAAAATTTCTCCGCCGTGCATCTGCTCCAGGCTGCTGACGACGAAACGGACCCCCTGCTCGAGCGTGAGCCAGAAGCGAGTCATTCGGGTATCGGTGACGGTAATTCGGCCGCGCCGGCGCTGCTCCAAAAATACCGGAATCACGCTGCCGCGGCTGCCGACGACATTGCCGTAGCGCGCGCAACTGAAGCGCGCCTCCTGTGCCCCCGCGTAAGCGTTCGCCTGGACAAACATTTTTTCGGCGCACAATTTGGTCGCGCCATAGAGGTTGATGGGATTGACGGCTTTATCGGTACTGAGCGCCAGCGTGCGCCGCACTCCCTGATTGATGGCGGCATCGATGACGTTGCGGCCGCCCATGATGTTGGTTTGAATGGCTTCGAATGGATTGTATTCGCAGGCGGGAACCTGTTTGAGTGCGGCGGCATGAACAACCACCGTGACTCCCGAGAGAGCGCGTTCCAATCGCTGGCCGTCGCGCACATCGCCAATAAAATAGCGCAAGCTGGGATCGTCGAAGCCCGCAGCCCGCATGTCGTGCTGCTTGAGTTCGTCGCGGCTGAAGATGACCAGTTTTTTGGGCCGGTACTCCTTCAGCATGATCTCGACAAACTTCTTGCCGAACGATCCCGTCCCCCCTGTGACCAGCACTACCTGTTCCGACCAGTTCATTCCACGAACCCCATGAAATTCCAAAACTAAACCGCGCGCGCCAAAGCCGGCGCAACCGCTGCGCCCTGCATCGCCGGCAACGGCGGAATTCTATAAGTCTCCAGAATTGTGGGCGCGACATCGTACAGGCGCAAGCCCAGAAGAGGCTCATTGCGCTCCGTTTTGCCCAGGTTCTTGCCCTCAGCCATCAGAAAAATTCCATCCCAGTTATGATTGGCGCCGTCAGGTCCAGTGTCATTTTCCTTGCTGTGAATCTTGCCGCCGCCGACCATGCCGCTCGATCGCCAGTAAAGATCGCCAAAAAATACGCTCAAATCAGGAGCGATGTTGCGGGTGCTGCGATAAACTTCTTCCGATAGCACCACCCGCGTCCCGATGGGATTTCCTTCGGCATCGCCCAGCGCTTCAAGTTCTTCCTTCAACTGGACGCGCAAGGCATCGTACTGCGATTGGGGAACCGATCCCTGCGGCTCGCGGCCTTCAATGTTCAGCGATACCCTGCCATAGTATCCGCCTTCGCCCCACGCTTTCGTGCGCGGCCAGTCAACCTCCAGCTTATCGAACGCCGTCGGCCCCGTGGGATAACGTTTCAGCACCAGATATCCTTTCTGCACCAGCCACTCGTTCAGCGCAATCGCCCCGTCCATCCGCTTGGCCCCGTGATCGGAGACAATCAGCACGCGCGTATTTGAGTCGGCAAATTCCAGCAACTCCCCGATCAGAGAATCCACATACTTATAGTATTCATGAATCGATTCGCGAAAGGCATTGCCTGTACCCGCATAAAGCACATGTCTCGCATCCATGAACTGCCAAAAGCCGTGATGAATGCGATCCGTCCCCATCTCGACCATCATGAAATAATCCCACGGCCGCGTCCTGAGCAGATGCTTCGCCACGGTAAAGCGCTTGGTCGTCATCTCGTAGATTTGGCTCAGAAGCCACTGCTTCTTGTCCGTGCGGAAACCTTTCACGTCCACCATGTAATCGCCGACCAGGCGCTGCAATTCCGGCCGCAGATCGTGCGGATAGGTGTATTGGCTTTGTGATCCCGGCGTGAGGAAACAGCTCACCAGGCTGCCGCGCAGCGGTTTTACGGGATAAGTCGGCGGCACTCCAATCACAATAGAGTCTTTGCCCGCGCGCCCCAGAATATCCCAAACCGTTTCCTCGTGAATGCTGGCCGAGTTCGCGACCGAAAGTTTGTCGTAGCCGTATTCGCTGCGATTGCGAAAACCATAAATGCCCAACTCGCCGGGATCGCGGCTGGTCATCATGCACATCCATGCAGGCACGGTGATCGGAGGCGTCACGCTTCTCAGCTTTCCATGCACTCCGGCCCGCACCACGCGCGCGATATTCGGCAAATCGGCCAGCCACGGTCCAAAGACCAACTCTGGATCCGCGCAATCCAGCCCAATGACCATGACTTTGCGCTTCGGTGAGGAACGAAACAGCACTCGCGGCTCGCTTTCCGGCTGGAAGAAACTTGCTGGGTAGTATAGCGGAAGTTTCCCGGCAAGCCACATGTGCGCAAGCAATAAATACTCGCGCAAAAATTGCGAAGGGTTTGTTCACATCCAATGCTAAAATGTCCGCGAACTCTCCAGCTACCCAGTGCAAAGAAATCCCCGCGCGACGAACCAGCCTCATCGAACCGGGACTTCGTGGTATGTATATGGGCGGCAGCTTCGTCGCAGCACTTGGCGCAAAAATCTGGTTGAGGAGCCCGCATGGATTTAGGACCACTGGTGCCGGCCAACGGCAGCGTTGTGCGCGAGATGCAGCCCGCGGTGGGCCTGGATCTCGGCCGGCCAGGCGCTCCTCGCATCTATCCCGAACTCCCCGCCCATGAATCCACGGTCGGCGAATACCTGCGCATCCTGGCCAAGCGCAAGTGGGTGGTGCTCGCCTGCCTGTTCACCATTTTTTCCGTAGTCGCCATCGCCAGCCTTAGAATGACGCCGGTGTATGAAGCCGCCGGCACAATCGCCATCAACAAGCCGGATTCGACGCTCAACTTTAAGGATTCCGAAACCTTAAATTTCGATTATTACGATCCCACGGAACTGGAGACCGAAGTCAAGATCCTGCAAAGCGACCTGCTGGCCCTGCAGGTGATTAAAGAATTGAACCTCGACCGCCAAGCCCCGGCTGCTGGAAGCAAGCCCGAGCTGCCTTCCTCTCTCGACCTTGCTCCCGATCCGCTGCAAGCCGATTCGGCGCGCGCTTCGGCGCTGTTGGGTGGCTTCAAAAGCAGCCTGAAAGTTTCCCTCAGCCCCAATACTCGCATCGTGGAAATCCGTTATCGCAGCGCCGACAAGCAAATGGCCGCCAACGTGGTCAACACGTTGATGCAGACCTACGTGGAAAACAACTTCAAGGCCCGCTTTGAATCCACCATGCAGGCATCCGACTGGCTTTCCAAACAACTGGTCGATCTGCAGATGAAGGTTGAAACCTCTCAGGAAAAGCTGGTGCGCTACCAGAAAGAGCACGAAATCCTGGGCATAGACGACAAGCAGAACATCATCACCAACAAGCTCGACGAACTCAATAAAGAGCTTACATCCGCCGAATCCGAGCGCATGGACAAAGAGGCGGTCTATCAATTGATTCAGTCGGGCGATCCCGACGCAGTAGCCGCCAGCGCCGGGGCGGATAATACCGGAGACGGGGCGTCCCAGTCCGGATCTAGCCTGCTGGAATCGCTTCGCGCCAAGGAAGCCGATCTGCGCATACAGGCCGCCGATTTGAATACGCAATTCGGCCCTGCTTATCCTAAGCTGCTGCAAATCAATAATCAGCTTAAAGAGATCGATGTCCAGGTGCAGAAGGAAAAGACAAAAATTGTGGCCAAGGTGCGAGGCCTCTATTTGGCGGCCTTGCAGCGCGAAAACATGCTCCGCGCTGCCCTGGAAAAGCAAAAGCAGGAAGCGAACCAGCTGAACGAAAGCGCCATCGAATATAGTCTGCTCAAGCGCGACGTGGAAACCAACCGCCAGCTCTACGAAGGACTTCTGGAAAAACTTAAGGAAGCTGGCGTTTCCGCGGGATTAAAGTCCAACAACTTCCGCATCGTCGACAGCGCCAGAGTTCCGACTGGGCCAATCGAGCCCAATGTGCCGCGGAACCTGGGCTTTGCCTTCGTTCTCGGCTCCATGTCCGGCATTGGACTCGCGTTTCTGCTCGAAGGCCTGGATAACACCGTGCGCACCACCGAACAGGCGCAGATGATCTCCGGGCTCGCCTCGCTGGGAATGATTCCGCTGGGATCCAAAAACAACCGCGATGGCGGCGACCCCAAGCGCCTGATGCTGGCATCCTCCAAGGAAGCGGTCGAACTGGTCGCGCAGTCCCGGCCACAATCACAGATGGCGGAGTCCTATCGCGCGCTGCGCACGTCGCTTCTGCTTTCGAACCTCGGAGCACCGCCCAGGGTGATCATGGTGACCAGCGCGCTTCCCCAGGAAGGCAAGAGCACCACCAGCATCAATACCGCCGTCGTCCTGGCGCAAAAAGGCGTGCGCGTGTTGCTGATTGACGCCGACCTCAGACGGCCCAGCATTCACAAGACCCTGGGCATGGGCCCGCGCAGCGGGCTCAGCAATGTGCTCACCGGAAGCACCACATTAGAGCAGGCAATCACCGTGTCCACGGTGCTTCCCACTCTGCATATTCTGCCGGCAGGAACTCCACCGCCCAACCCGGCTGAACTGCTCGCCTCCGCCAACATGAAAGATGTGCTCGACGGTCTACGCGGTCAGTACGACCACATTGTCGTCGATACGCCGCCGACGCTCTCCGTTACCGACGCAGTCGTGCTTTCTCCGCGTGCCGATGCCATTGTGCTCGTCATTCGTTCCGGCCAGACCACCAAGCAGTCCCTGCGCCGCGCCCGCGATATCTTGACCCAGGTAAATGCCAAGGTCAGCGGTGTGTTGCTCAACGCCGTCGATTTGAGCTCTCCGGATTACTATTACTATTACGAATATAAGGGCAAGTATTCCAACTATTACCGCGATGGAGATTCGTCCTCAGCCGAGTCTGAGGACGAGGATGATGCGGCGGAAGATCCATCCGTCACCTCGACAAGCGCTTAAGCCAGATATCTCGAAACTGCTTCTCCCATGCAGATTTCCCTTGCCACGCCAGCCCGAAAGAGAATAGTCGCCGCCACCGCGGTTGCGCTGGCGCTGGCTTATGTAGCTTTTGCCGCAAGCAGAGTGCTGGCCTCGTGGTTCGGCGATCGAGTGGAACAATCCAGTTTGCAGCGGGCGGTGCGCCTCGATCCCGGCAATGCCGATTACCGCGATCATCTGGGCCGCTATTACGCGCTGGTGGTGCGCGACCCCGCTTCCGCAATCGCCCCTTATCTGGCGGCAGTGCGCTTGAACCCGCACTCCGCTCGTTACTGGTTCGATCTCGCCAGCGACTACCAGGTGCTGGCTGACCCAGTCGATCAGACTTATGCGCTCGAACATGCCATCGAGGCCGATCCCACTACTCCCGACGTAGCCTGGGAAGCCGCAAATCTTTATCTGGTTCAGGGGCAAACCACAAAGGCTTTACGCGAATTCAGCGTAGTCCTGGCCAACGATTCCACGCTCGTGAACCCGGCGATCAGTTTCTGCTGGCGAATTCAGCCGGACGTCGAAGCGCTGCTGCGCGACGTTGTACCGGTAAACTCGGATGCCTACATCGCATTCTTAAATCTGCTTTTGTCCAAAAACGAAACCGCCGGCGCTGCCCACGTCTGGGATGCGCTCATACAGTCGGGGCAGCCTTTCGAGCGCCGCTTTGAAACGGAATACTTTCAATATTTAATCCGCCACAAAGAAGTGGATCAGGCCGTTCTGGTCTGGAGGCAGGCGGCCAATCGCTTTGGCTTGACTTCGTACTTACCCTCTTCCGAAAATCTGATGGTCAATGGAAATTTCAGTCTCGATGTATTGAACGACGGTCTTGACTGGCGGTACGAAAAGCAATCGGGCGTGCAATTGATGCTCGACAACAGCGACTTTCACGGCGGGCGCCGTTCTTTGTCCATCTCCTTCGATGGTCCCGGCATTACCGACGCTGGAATTTATCAGTTGGTCCCGGTGCAGCCCAACACCACCTACGAATTCTCCGCCTATTACAAAAACGGCGACATCGAAGGCGCGGGCGGACCGCACTTCACGGTTCAGGATATGTACACTCCAGCGAACATCTACTACGAGAGCGACGAACTGAAAGACGCGGGATTCTGGAAACTTTCGAGCGGCGACTTTACCACCGCGGCCGATTGCAAGATGGTGGTGGTCCACGTGCGCCGCCTTCCGGCGGGCAGCCCTATCCGTGGTAAGCTCTGGATCGACGATTTCCGCCTGGTCAGAAAACAGCAGTAACCATGCCCACCCACGGACGCAAAGCTGAAGCACAAAGCCGCGGCACAAAGCTCGCCGCGCTGTTCCAGTTCAAGCCCCAACCGCTCTCTGCGCGGCTAAGCTCGATCTTGCTTTACGGAGTCTTTGGCCTGCTGATGTTCGGGCCGCTGGCATTTGGCGGGGTCGAACCCTGGTCGATTTTCGTCCTTGAAGCCGGCGCCACGCTGCTATTCCTCTTGTGGGTAACCAAGCAGTGCCTTGACGGCCAAATAAAGATCCGCGCCAATCGCCTGTATTGGCCCATGGGCGCGTTCGGACTGCTGATTTTTTTTCAGATCGCTTTCCATGCCACAGCCTACCGGCATGACTCCGTCAACGGTGCGCTTCTTTTCTGCGCTTACGCGATGTTGTGTTTCCTCTCTGGTCAAACCCTGCTGAGCAGCGCTCAGGCAAGAAAGCTGGCCGTCATTCTCAGCGTCTACGGCTGCGCCCTGGCCTCTTTTTCGTTGTTGCAGGGAATCGCGCCCAACGGCAAGCTTTATTGGCTGCGCCAGCCTCGCCTTGGCGGATGGATTTACGGACCCTACGTCAATCACAACCATTACGCCGGCCTGATGGAAATGCTGGTCCCCATCCCGCTGGTTTTGGCGCTGACTCGCATGGCGCACAAAAACGAACGCCTGACCGCCGCGGCCGCCGCCGCGATCATGGCCGGGACAATATTTCTTTCCGGATCACGCGGCGGGATGCTGGGCTTGCTCGTTGAGTTGATGGTTCTTGCCGTAGTCGTGGTTCGCCAGCAGAAAGGAATGCGTCTGGCGTTGGTCACCGGCTCATTCCTGGCAATTCTTATCGCGCTGTCGGTTTGGGTGGGCGGCGCGGAACTGGGGCAGAGAATCTTCAGCGTCTCCGCCTCGGCGCGCTCGGAAATTTCTGGTGACCTGCGCTGGAACATCGACCGCGACGCATTCAAAATGTTTCTCAAACGGCCCATCTCCGGCTGGGGCCTGGGAACATTTCCCACGGTCTATCCGCAATTCCGCAGCTTCTACACCAATTTCTTCGTTAATGAAGCCCACGACGACTATATGCAGTTGCTGGTGGAGACCGGATTGTTGGGCTTCGGCATCATGGTCTGGTATGTGATCCTGCTCTACCGCCAGGCCTGGAAAAAAATTGGCCACTGGACATCCGATGTCAGCGGAGCCGTTGCTCTGGCATCCCTTTTAGGCGTCACCGGAATCCTGGTTCACAGCGCCGTGGATTTCAACCTGCAAATCCCCGCGAACGCCGCGTTGTTCTACGTTCTATGCGCCATTGCCGCCGCCGATCCCTTCGCGCAGCCCATGCGCAAGCGCAAGGTAATCAAGCGTCCCGCCGAAGAGATAGTTCCCGCATCCGAAGTTGTATAAGTCGGACGGATTAGAACAAATAAGAAGTTCGACGGGAACGGAGCGATGCGCAAACACGCATGGTGAATCTATGCAACTGAAGGTTTTTAGTTGGGGTTCGAGGGGCTGGCGGGATTGTCGTTCTTGATCAGGACCCAGGTGGTCACGCCGATGACGGCTCCGGCGCCAATCCCCACAGCCAGTGGAGAATTCAAAATTCCTCCGCCAGCGGCAGGCGCGGCGCCTGTTTCTCGCTTCTTATTCTTTTTGCCACTGCCCGATTCATCGGAAGATTCGTCGCGGCTCGTCTCCTGGCCTTGCGCCAGGGTTGAAGTTTCCTTGCCATCAGTGATCGTCAGATCGCCTTTGCGTGCGGCAATCCTCACCGTGCCATCGACGTCGGTCACATTGAATTCAGTCCACATTTCTGAGGCCGGAGTCACTTTCACGTCTCCGGCGGTCGCAGCCACGCCCTTCGACGTTGAAACCGTTACCCCACCATGCTCGAGTTTCAACGACGAACCTTCAAACTGCACCAGCGAATCGCGGTGAACTGTAATGCTCGATCCCGCCGAATTGATATCGGCCACAGTGTCGGACCGGGTCTGCAGCAGGTCACCGGCAAAGATGGCCGAAGAGGCGCGGGGTACGCCGGATCCGTTCACCCAGGCAATGCCGCTGGTATAGAGCATCGCCGCCTCGGAATCCGCTGCAAGCAAGGAAGCGGGAACAAGAAGCAGCAGCAAGCTACTAACCACTCGCCCAAAAACAGACCGGCCCATTCCCACGCTCCGTTAATAACTAAGTAGATTCTCTGTTGCGCATCCTAAGCCTCCTTGTAATTCTCAGTCAACGTGTTTTGTGGCCGGAGTGTGGTTTTTATGTGGAAAACTTTTTAATGCAGGAGCGCGTCGTACGCAACAAGATCAAAACGAGATCAACTTAGAACGCACTTCACCGCCAGCGATCAACCGCGTTCCACCAGATCATCCGCATCCACTCATAGGCGCAAGTCTTCGCCCACTCCCGATGTCTCCACCAGCGCTCGCCGAATTCTTTGTCGTCGCGCGCGGCCGCGATTGAGAAAGTTTTGCCGCGCAATTCGTGACGGAAGACGCTCAATGCCCGCCGGGTGTGAAAATCTGAGGTCACCAGCAAGATTCGGTTGCCGGGTACGCTCTGCAGGCACCTCTCGGCATCGTGCGATTCATCCCGCGTGGAAAGTCCTTCAATCGGGCAAATGCTGATGGAAGCCGCTTGCGGAAGCTGTTGCACATATTTCTGCGCCAACTCCAGTTCCGAAACCCCAAACTCTTTGGCATCTGCGGGAACATCCAGCACAATCCGTGGCGCATAGCCCCGGTCCAGCAGTTTCAGCGCCTCCGCCGGGCGTTTATCCGTCTCTCCCGCCAGGACCAAAATTAGATCCGCAGGCTGCGGCGAATCCACTACCAGCAAATGTCCCGCGTCGGCGGCAAAAGCGATCAGCAACCCGGCGAATGCCAGCCCCCACAGCCAACCTCGTTTTCCCATGAATGTCTTTTCGAACCTTCGATTTTAAAGGTGACAATGCCCTCCAAAATCCGACGCCAGCGCAGCCGGAATCCTTTCGTGAACCTTCGCGTCCTTAGTGGTTTATAAGGCTTTAAAGCCACGGTGACCAAAGGTATCTAGCTAAGCTCTTCCCGGATGAAACTGGTTTTTGCCATGCTAAAATTGAAATTACCCTGGCAATTTTGCCCGTTATTTCTTACTCATGACGATACTATCTTCTGCCCTTGCCAGCCCCGTTGAACAATTAAAGGCCAAAATTCAGCAGCGCGAAGCCCGCATCGGAATCATCGGCCTGGGCTATGTCGGCCTTCCTCTCGCCTTGCTCTACAGCGAGGAGAAATTCCGGGTGACCGGCTTCGACATCGACCAGCGCAAGGTCGATGCTATCGCCGGCGGCCAATCCTACATTTACCGCATCGCCGCGGAAGAAATTAAAACCGCCAAGACCAGCGGTTTCACCGCTACGGCCGATTATTCCCAGATCAGCGCCATGGACGCCATCATCATCTGCGTGCCCACGCCGCTCAACGAATATCACGAGCCGGATCTCAGCTACATCACCAATACTACGCACGCTATCGCTCCCCACCTGCGCGCCGGGCAACTGGTGGTTCTGGAAAGCACGACTTATCCCGGCACGACCGAAGAAGTCATGCTGCCGATTCTCGAAAAAGAAAACAAGTCCGCCCTGAAGGCCGCCCGCGATAGCGAGTTAGATAACGGGTGGACGGGAAAAGAATTCTTCATAGCGTTCTCACCCGAGCGCGAAGATCCCGGCAACACCTCCGTGGCTCGCCGCGACATTCCCAAAGTTGTGGGCGGATTGAACCGGCAGGCAGCCGAACTCGCCGCCGCGCTTTACGGAGCCATCTTTAACCGCACGGTGCCCGTCTCCTCGCCCGCAGCCGCGGAGATGACCAAACTGCTGGAAAACATTTATCGCTGCGTCAACATCGCTCTGGTCAACGAACTCAAGATGCTTTGCCTGCGCATGGGCCTGGACATCTGGGAGATCATCGGCGCGGCCTCGACCAAACCTTTCGGCTTCCATCCTTTCTATCCCGGCCCCGGACTGGGCGGTCACTGCATCCCCGTCGACCCGTTCTATCTGTCGTGGAAGGCCAAGGAATGGGACTTTCGCACCCGCTTCATCGAACTGGCGGGCGAAATCAATACCAACATGCCCTACCATGTGCTGGCCTCGGTCAGCAGCGCGCTCAACGGCCATAAGAAGTCGTTAAACGGCTCGCGCGTGCTGGTGCTGGGCGTTGCTTACAAGAAAGATATCGACGATCTGCGCGAGTCTCCGGCGCTGACCATCATCGAACTCTTGCAAAAAGATGGAGCCCAGGTCAGCTACCATGATCCCTACTTCGCTTTCATCGGCCGTGGCCGCAAATACGACCTGCAGATGAAGCGCACCGAACTCGATAATCTCGGGCAGTACGATTGCGTGCTGATCGTTACCGATCACTCCGACTACGATTACGCCCGCATTGTGCGCGAATCGCAATTGATCGTCGACACGCGCAACGCCACCAAAGGCGTCCGAAGCCCGAAAATCGTCCACTGCTGAGTCATCTGTCTCCGAAGCCGGAATGCCCGTCCCACGGAGATGGCAAATCTCTCGCCGAAGGATGTATTTTGTTGCGCTCAACTCGAATCACACCAGGTTGATTGCATCCAAGCATATGAGAACAATAGATTTACCAATCCGGCGAGCTACGTACCTTTGGCCCTTGCCGTGCAGAAATTTTTGCGGGATAGTAGACTAGATTTTCCCGAATCGATGTTGGATGTACCTCTCAGAGTGCACGCAATTGCAGAACATCTGGCTCTGAAACGTGTTGATTAAGTTAAGCTGGCGAAACGTGCTATGGGATACTCCTCCTCCCAATCAGGCCTGTTTTCTCTCCTGCCCGAGTCCAGGAAGCCCTGGAGCGAATTTGCCCTCAGCATCGCCTGCCAAAGTGCAGCCATCGCGCTTCTTCTCTGGGTTGGAGTGCTTCATCCCGAAGTTCTGCGCCCAGCCGAGCACACATTCCGCTCCGTGCAATTGGCGCCTACGCCGGTCCCGGTCAACCACACTCCGCAAATTCCACTGCGCTCCGAACGGCCGGTGCTGGTTGCCCGTCTCGATCCCAGCGAAGCCTTGCGTTTGCCCACCGCGCAGCCCAAGCTCAAGACAAACGTTCCCGAAGTCGCTCCCGAAGTTAAGATCGCGGCGAAGAAACTGGACCCGCTGCCGCCAACCACCGCCCCCGCAATCCCCAAAGCTCCAGTTCACACCAATGTATTCTCCACTGGAAGCTCGGCTCCGCAAACCATCGCCAAGGCTCCCGAAAAAGTGCAAACTGGCGGATTCGGTGACCCCAATGGTGTTCCCGCCAAGGCCAGCGATGGCAAAGCAGTCAACATCGCGCAAATGGGATCGTTTGATCTTCCTGCCGGCCCTGGCCATGGCAACGGATCAGGCGGAGCCAACGGAGCCCGTGGCGTAGTCGCCAGCTCCGGTTTTGGCAACGGAATTTCAACCGGCAATAGCAGGTCAGCCCCGCAGGGTGCCGTACGGCAGGCCGGCTTTGCCGACGCCGACGTTGCCGCCGGTCCCACGGTCCATTCCCATTCCGCCGAAGCGGACGCCAAAATTGTTCCCGCAGAGATTATTTCCAAACCCAATCCGGTCTACACTGAAGAAGCCCGCGGTTTACACATTGAAGGCGAAGTTCTTCTCCAAGTTGTCCTGGAGGCTTCGGGCAGGCTGCATGTGGTGCGCGTAGTGCGTGGGCTGGGCCATGGCCTGGATGATTCCGCCGTGCGCGCGGCAGAGCAAATTCGCTTCAAGCCGGCTTTGCGCGACGGCCAGCCGGCCGATTCCACCGCGGTACTACACATCGTTTTTCAACTGGCATAACGTCTTTGAAGGGTTTTATGAGAATTTTTTTGTTGGGCCCGCTTTTTTTCTGTATGATCCTCGCCTCCGCATTCCCCGCCGCCGCGCAGGATTCCGCACCTTCCGATCCAGCAGCTCAGGCAGTCTCCGGCAATCCGTCTTCGACGGGAACGCCTGCAATCGCCGATCCCGCAGCTCAGTCTCCCATGATCGCGGAGCGTGCTCCCGCTACATTGTCTGAGGTGCTCGACCGCACCGTGCAGAAAGAACATCTCTTCCTCGCGCAGATGCGCCACATGCACCCCATGGTCGAAACCTATCTTCAGGATGTGAAACCCGACAAGAGCGGAAACCTTCAGCCGGTCAAAGACCAGTATTTCCTCGGCCGCCTCGATATGACTGACGGGCCAGAGGACGTTTCCTTCACCGGCCAGCCCGGCTTCGGCCAGCGCATGGTGAACAAGCTTACCGGGATCTATTCCATGCACTTTCTGCCGCTCGGCTTCGCCCAAATGGTGGTTCTCGATAACGATTTTCAGAAAAAGTATTACAACTTCACCCTGGTGCGGCGCGAATTTCTTGGGGAACTGCGTTGCTTCGTGATCGATGTCCAGCCCAAGGAAAGCGCGCCTCCCGGCCGCTTCATGGGCCGCATCTGGGTCGAAGACCAGGATTACAATATCGTGCGTTTCAATGGCACCTACTACCCCCAACCCAAGCTCGGCTTCTATCTGCACTTCGACAGTTGGCGACTGAACATGCGCCCCGGCACCTGGCTGCCCGCCTACATTTACAGCGAAGAGTCCGACCTTAAAACCGGGCTTTCGCGGCCGGTTCATTTCAAAGCGCAGACCCGGCTCTGGGGCTATGACCTCAAAGGTCTGAACAAAAACGAAGAGTTCACGCAGATTCTGGTCGACTCGCCCGACACTGTGAAAGATCAAAGCGACGCCGATGCCGACGCCAACCCCGTGGTCGCCGAGCGCATGTGGGAGCGCCAGGCCGAAGACAACGCCATTGAGCGCATGCAGCGGATTGGATTGCTGGCGCCTCCGGGCGACGTCGATAAGGTTTTGCAGACCGTGGTCAACAATCTTCTGGTCACCAATAACATCGATCTGCAAGGCGATGTGCGCTGCCGCGTGCTGCTCACTTCTCCGCTGGAATCTTTCACCATCGGCCACACCATCGTCGTCAGCCGCGGCTTATTGGATGTGTTGCCCGATGAAGCTTCGCTAGCCATGGTGCTGGCCCACGATCTCAGCCACATCGTCCTGGGGCATCACTTCGATACCAAGCTGGCCTTCAACGACCGCATGTTCTTTCCCGATCAGGACACTTTCCAGCGCCTCGACTTTAAGCGCAACAACGCTGATGAAGAAGCGGCCGATGCCAAGGCTCTCGAACTGCTGAAGAATTCTCCCTACAAAGATAAGCTGGGCAATGCCGGCCTGTTTCTCAAAGAGCTGCAAGCCAGGGCGCCGGATCTTCCCAACCTCATTCGCCCGCACCTGGGCAATGCCCTGGCCAATGGCAAAAGCATCCGCATGTCCAGCCTGCTGGCTTCGGCGCCCGACCTTGATCCCAATAAGCTGGATCAGATTGCCGCATTGCCTCTCGGCGGACGCATCAAAGTCGATCCCTGGACCGATCAGGTCGAAATGGCCAAAGCCAAGCCGGTCGCGCTCGCCTCAGCCAAGGAAAAGATGCCCTTTGAAATCACTCCATTCTTTCCTCACCTGACTCGTATTCCAACCGGCAGCGCCGAAAGAGTCGCACTAACCCAGCCGGCCTCGGGTCAAAAATAGTTCGAGGATCGTATCCAAAACGCACGCGAAGCTGCGAAGCGCAGCCTGATGCCCTAAGCTGCAAAACCCTTCGCGAACCTTCGCGTCCCTAGTGGTTCTGTCTTTTTTTCTTGAAGATCGAATCCAGCCATCGCGCACATCGCCACTGCCATCCAGGCGGTCTCTGATAATCTTTCTCTGCCACAGATGTGGCTTCCCTCTTGAGAAAACTGCTCATCGCCATAGTGTTGCTGCCCGTGCTCGGAGGATTCGCGTGGTGGTATTTCCGCGAGCAGGCTCTTCCCGACTATGGTCCCGCGTATCGCGAATATGCCTACGTCACCAACGGCGAAAGCAACACGGTCAGCGTCATCGACCTGCGCACCTTCGAACTGGCAAAGACCATCCACGTCGGAACCGGGCCGACTGGCGTAGCCGCCAACAATCAAGCAAAAACGAAATCTACGTCGTCAATACCGGATCGAATAATGTCAGCGTGATCGACGCTGAAAAAAACACCGTCGTCGCCACCATCGGAGTGCACGGCCGCCCCTACTTCATCGACGTTTCTCCCGACGGCAAACGCGCCTACGTGGCCAACTCCGGCTCCAACGATGTCTCGGTTCTTGACCTCGAAAAGCGCGCTAGTCGTGGGCGATGTGAAGGTTGGAGTGTCGCCCGGCTTGGCAAAGATTTCGCCGGATGATTCCACCGTCGTAGTCTCCAACCGCGGAGACAACACCGTTTCCATCATCGACGCTCACTTCTTGAAAGTGCGGGCCACGCTGCCCGTCTGTCAGCAACCGGAAGACATCGCCATTCTGCCGGATTCGAGCAAAGCGTTTGTGGCTTGTTCCGGATCGGCGCAGGTGGCGTCCATCGGCCTGAAAAATGACGACGCTAAAAATGGCAGCCTGCGCGGGGATCGTGTGCTGGCGCTGCTCGATGTAGGCCGCACGCCGGTCAATCTGGCGCTCAAGCCCGACGGCGGCGAACTCATGGTCTGCAACTTCGATTCCGACAGCATTTCCATCATCGAAACTGCAAACGATGAAGTCGGAAGCAGCCTTGTCATCGGCGAACATCCCGCGCGGGGCCTGGTCACGCTCGACAATTCCCGGCTCTACGTCTCGAATTTCGGCTCCGACAGCGTTGCCGTCTACGACATCGATCTCGGCAAGCGCATCACGACCATGCCCGTAGGTAGCCATCCCGACGGCCTGGCGCTATCGCAGAATCAAAACTATTTGTTGGTGCTCGACACGCAATCGGGAGACGTGACAGTCATTCAAAAGCGCAAGCCGCGCAAGCTGGAGCCCAGCGAATATTCCCTGCTGACCATGATCCCGGTCGGCAAACAGCCGAACGCCATCGTGGTCAAGTCGTTCATGGTCAGCAAGCCGGTGCCGAAATAAGAATCAGACCGTGGTTGGCTTTCCGCAAAACTGATCCAGCGCCGCCTTCAAATCCGCGGCAATCGCCTGCGCCTCGCGGCTTTCGATCTGGCTGCGCTGCATCATGTAGATCAGCTTGCCCTCACGCAAAATTGCGATCGAAGGCGATGACGGAGGCTGCCCCGTGAAGTAACTGCGGGCATGATCGGTCGCTTCTTTGTCCTGTCCGGCAAATACCGAATAGGCTTTGTCGGGGCGCGACCCGTTCTGCAACGCCATCCTTACCGCAGGACGCATGCGTCCTGCCGCACACCCGCAAATGCTGTTCACGACAACCAGCGCCGTCCCCGGCTGATTTCTCAGGGCGGCATCCACCGCCGCAGGCGTGCGCAACTCTTCAATCCCCAGCCGCGTCAACTCTTCGCGCATGGGAATCAACATAATCTCTGGATACATCGGCATCTTTATTTTCCTCTCTCGGTACCTTCTTTACATTCTAACGTGAAGAGCCGCACCGCGGCAGTCACAGCCGTGGAACATAGAACTTTCGCTACGAGCGCCTCGACCCCCGTCTGTGTATATTGAAGCCATCGCCATCCATGCTTAAATCATCCCTACAGATTCAGGAAAATGTGCCTCTGGCTCCGATGACCACCTTTAAAGTCGGCGGTCCGGCACGGTTTTTCGTCGAAGCTCAAAGTGTTGCCGAAGTGGAAGAGGCGGTCGCGTTTTCTCGTTCCGGCAAACTTCCACTCTTTGTTCTTGGCGGCGGCAGCAATCTCGTCGTTTCCGATGCCGGTTGGCCGGGATTAGTTCTGAAAGTTGCCGTCCATGGCATTGAGCGCCATAACGAAGCCGCAGACGATGGCAAAATTCTCTTCGAAAGCGGCGCCGGTGAATCCTGGGATCGCTTCGTCTCTCACGCCGTGCGAGCGGAGTGCGCCGGCGTCGAATGTTTGAGCGGCATTCCCGGAAGCGTGGGCGGAACGCCAGTGCAGAACGTCGGCGCCTACGGACAGGAAGTTTCCGAAACCATCGCATCGGTGCTGGCGCTGGACCTGAAAGAGAATCAGGTTCGCGAACTCTGCCCTGAAGCTTGCGGCTTCGGCTACCGCACCAGCATTTTCAATACTTCCGAACGCGGCCGCTTCATCGTTTTGCGCGTCACCTTCGCACTCGACTCCCGGAGGCGAACCCAGCCTTCGCTATGCCGATCTCAAACGCCATTTTGATGGATGGGAGACGACGCCTTCGCTCGCCGAAACCCGCGAAGCCGTCCGCCACATCCGCGCGCTGAAAGGAATGTTGATCGTTCCTGGCGACCCCGATTGCCAGAGCGCGGGATCGTTTTTCAAGAATCCAATCGTCTCCGAAGAGCGCCACGAAGATTTGAAAACGCGAGCCAAGGAGCGTGGCCTGACTCTGCCCAGCTATCCCGCGCTCGATGCGCAAAAGAAAATTTCGGCGGCGTGGCTGGTGGAGCGCTCAGGATTTGCCAAAGGCTACGGCTTTGGCCAAGTCGGCATTTCCAGCAAGCACGCGCTAGCCATCGTCAATCGTGGCGGCGCTACCGCCGCGGAAGTTCAGGCATTGAAAGAACAGATTCAACAGCGAGTGGAAGAAATCTGGGGCGTGCATCTGGAACCCGAGCCAGTCATGTTGGGCTTCTAGTAGCTGGTGTGAAAGTTCCTGCAAAATTCTGTCATCCCGACCGGAGCGCAGCGAAGCAAGCGTAGCGGAGGGATCCGCTTTGCGCCGCCTTCAGTTAATACAACGACTTCTCACCCTCCGGACGCGTCTTCCACCGCCGGTGCACCCACAACCACTGCTCCGGATATTTCCTCACATAATCCTCAATGACGCGCGTGAATATCTGCGTGTTCGCATGAATGTCGGCGTCCATATCTCCGCTGCGCACCAATCTCCACCGCTGGATCGAAACGCAGGCGGTATTTTCCCAGCGACGAATCCCAAATCGTGAACCCCGGCACCACCGCCGCATCCGTGCGCAAAGCGATCCGCGCCAGGCCGCTCGCCGTGCACGCCGGTATGCCAAAAAAATCCACAAAGATTCCCTGCGGCGGAGTCATATTCGTATCCATCAATATGCCCACGGCTTCTCCCGCCTTCATCGCAGAAAGCAGCCCGCGCACAAAGTCGTCCTTGTCGACCATCTTGTTGCCATGCATAGTGCGGTAGCCGCGGATCAGCGCGTCCAGATAAGGATTGTCCATCGGACGCATCACCACGTGCATCCAGTGCCCGTGCATGGAGTGGGTGAAAGCGGAAACTTCCCAGCCGCCAAAATGTGCTGTCAGAAACAGTACGCCCTTGCCGCGCGCATAGGCCTGCTCGTAATTCTCCAGCCCGTCGTAAACCACAACCTGTTCGACATTGCGGCAACTGTAGCGGGGAAATTGGCAGACCTCAGCCAGTTGCCGCCCCATGGAAGTGAACTCTCCGCGCAGAATGCGGGCACGCTCCGCTTCGGTTTTCTCGGGGAAAGCCAGCGCCAGGTTGCGCATGCCAACGCGCCGCAACCGCCCGTGCAGCAAATAAACCATCCAACCCAGCCCAATGCCCACAGCACGCGACAGGCGGCGCGGCAGAATGCCCAATATTTTTATGAATGGCCACGCCGCCGCATATTCGAGTCGCTGCCTCAAGCGGGACGCCTATTTCGCCGCTGCCTGCGCCCACTTCGCCAGATCGGTCAAGAAAGCGTTGGCCGCAGCCGGCGGCTCGATCTCGCCTTTTAACGTGGCATTGGAGGTCACCATGTGCCCGTAAAACTCACGCGTCGCGTCTTTGTCCTGCTTGATCACTGCGCCATTCAGGCTCACCCCGGCAAAAATTCCGCGCGCGCGAGAATAAGTCAACACCTCGGCTCGCATCTTCCAATCGGTGTTTCCCTCGGCGTGGCGTCCCACCGGGCCGGCCGCCACCGACGCATCCGCGCCCAGCTCAAACTTGCTCGCCAGCAGATGCTTCATCCCATTGTCATTCATAATCAGCATGACCAAATCCACTGCCTGGCCGCCAATCTGAAAGCCAAAGCTGCCGCCTTCCACCGTGAAAAACGCTGGAGCGCTCCAGCCTTTCGGTGTGCGGCAGCTGGCCAACCCGCGCCCATATCGACCACCAACAATGAATCCGCCCTTCAACATCGAAGGCACCACGGCCACACATTCCGCCGATCCCAACACTTCCTGCGGAATACCTTTGTCCGGCGCATTTTGAATCGCGTCCAGCACATCGGCCGCCGCCTGCACACGATCCGCCGCCTTCGATTGCTGGGGTTCGTCCGCTGCCATGGCGAGCGCCGCAAAACACACGACTAGCATCAACAACCAAAATTTCCTCATATATTTCCTCGTCGGACCTTAGAGATTCTTAGGATCAACCACTGAGTCAATGCTTTGGATTGTAAATGAAACCGCAGCGTTGCATGAGCGAACTGGAACAGGAAGCCGCTTGATAAATGGCCTGGTAAAAAACAAATCGATCCCCCTCTTGGCCCTTCGCGTCCTTCGTGGTAGCCGATCTTGATTTGCCAGTCTTCATTGGCGAGACTTCGGCTAACATAAACGCGTGAAGGGGAAAAACACGCGGCATCGTGGCTTGGACAGGGCGTTGTCGAAGCTGGGCTATTGTTCGCGATCGCAGGCGGCTAAGTTGATTCGCGAGGGCCGGGTTCGTTTGAACGGGCGCGTGTGCCGCGATCCCGAGAGTCCGGTTCACAGCGATCGTGACAAGATCGCGGTGGATGCGGCTCCCTTAAAAGCATCCAGCAAAATCTATTTGATGATGAACAAGCCGCGCGGCGTGGTGACGACCGCATCCGATGAACAAGGACGCGAGACAGTTTACGATGTGCTAAGAAAGGCTTCACCAGTGCGAGAGAAAGATGGTGCTGCGAGCGATTTCCGGTGGGTCGCGCCTGTCGGACGTTTGGATAAAGCCAGCGAAGGACTGCTGTTGCTCACCAACGATTCCGCGTGGGGGGCGCGCGTGGCCGCTCCGGAGACGCACTTGGCGAAAACCTATCACGTGCAGATTGCCGCTTTGGCGGATGACAACTTCGTGCAGGCGCTGGTCGCGGGGATACAGATTGGAGCAGGAAAACAGCGGGAACACTTGCGTGCCAGAAAAGCGCGGTTGCTGCGCAGCGGAAAGAAACATTGCTGGCTCGAAATTATTCTTGACGAGGGCAGGAACCGGCAGATTCGACGCATGATGGCCGCGCTCGGTGTGGAAGTGTTGCGGCTGGTGCGAGTGTCGATTGGGCCGCTGCAACTGGGCGATCTGGCGAAGGGCGCTTGCCGCGCATTGACCTCAGAGGAAAAACAATCGATCGACCGCGCCATGCAATGCCTGACGGCGCAGGCGGAGTTTGTTGCGCATGGATGACCTCACGCTGCTCACGGCGGCATCCATGGCCGCGCTGATTCGCGACAAACGGTTGTCCCCGGTTGAACTCGTCGAGGCTCATCTGGCAAAGATAGAGAAATTGAACCCGCAGTTGAATGCTTATGTGCAGGTCGACGCAGATCGCGCGCGGTTCTTAGCGCGCCGGGCTGAAGATGCCGTGGCGTCTGGCCGAGCACTCGGGCCGCTGCACGGAATTCCGATCAGTATCAAGAGTTGTCTTGAAGTCGCGGGCCTGCGCTGCGAATCAGGGACGCGCCTGCGCGCTGGATTTGTGGCACAGAGCGATGCGCCTCTAGTGGCTCGGTTGAAAAATGCCGGCGCGATTGTGCTCGGCGTGACGAGCACTCCCGAACTGCTGATGGCGTGGGAGACGGATAATTTGCTTTACGGCCGCACGAACAGTCCGTGGGATCTCGATCGCACTCCCGGCGGATCGAGCGGCGGCGAGGCGGCAGCGATTGCAACGGGAATGTCGGCGGGCGGAGTGGGTAGCGATGGCGGCGGCTCCATTCGCGTCCCCGCGCATTTCAGTGGCATTTGCGGCCTCAAACCTACGCCGGGAAGAATTCCGGCGACAGGGCACTATCCAACTTCCGCCGGGCCGTTTGCGCTGATTGGCGTGGTCGGTCCGATGGCACGCACGGTCGGCGATCTGAAACTTTTCTTTGCAGTGATGCAGGGCCCGGATGACGGCGACGCTTGCGCCGCGCCAGTACCACTGCGTTGGCCGTCCGATGAAGAGGTGAAGCAATCGAAGGTCGGATATTTTGAAGACGATGGCCGCACCCCGGTCACTGCGGAAACGCGCGCGGCTGTGCGAACGGCAGCCGAGGGCTTGCGCCGCGCCGGATTTCAAGTCGAGCGGTTCCGTCCACAAGGTCTCGAAGAAGCTCGCTTGCTGTGGCGCAAATTCTTTGTAACGGCTGGAGCGATGCTGATTCGCCCAATGTTTAATGGGCGCGAGCAAGATCTCAGCCCGATGCTGAAACAATTCCTCGAATGGGGCGCGAAGGAACCACCGCTCACTGGCGAGACGCTGTTGGACGCCTGGATCCGCCGCGATGCGCTGCGCGCGGAATTTCTCGCACAGATGCGCGAGTATCCGATTCTGTTGTGTCCCGCGGCGGCGATTCCGGCATTTCGCCACGGCGAACGCCGCTGGACCGTGGAAGGCCAAACGGTGGAGTATCTCGACGCGTGGAGTTATACAGAGTGGTTCAATCTGTTGGGTAATCCTGCCGCAGTGGTGCCCGTCGGGCCGATCGCCCGAACGATTGCCAATCGGCGTGCAGATCGTGGGCCGGCCCTGGGAAGAAGAAAAGTCTTGGCGGTCGCCGCCGAGATTGAGAAGCAGCGTGGGCGGTGGCAACCGCCGCCTCTGGCCTGAACCTGCCTTTCTATCTTTATAATATATTTCTACTATTTTGATAGCTCTGGCTGTGGGTTAGTTTGATGTCCGCGCGCTTGGAGTCGATTGCGGGTGAACTCCAACGCCGATCTTGTTCTGTCAACAGGCCCTATGCCAGAAAATTCAAGATTTCACGCGCTCGCTCAACGCACTCTGTTCTGGTTAGTAGCGTTCCTTGTCGTCTCCGCCGCCTATCTTTACGCGTTCCCGCAGCCTACCGTTTTCTATGCCGGCGTGGTGCTGCTGCATGCGCTGGGCGGAGTCGTGGCCGCGATTCTCCTCGTTCCCACTTTGTTGCGATTCCTGCGCAACGGGAGCGTCTCTTCGCGCGTAGGATGGTTGCTGATCGCGGTGGGCGCGGTGCTTGGTCTGATTCTCATAAAGACTGGCACTCCACGAAGCGGAATGGAACAAACTTTATCTTCACATCGCTGATTTCACTCGCGGGCGCTGGATTCCTGATTGCCGACTGGCTCGGCAAGCGCGCCGCCAAGGCGGGAACGAATTCGACCGCAGCGGCAGCGGGTCTTGCGCGTCGCCATTTGCCTGATAGTTCTGGCCGGACTTGGCTATGCGCGCGAACTACTTCCGCCAGAGCTGGCAAACGCAGCAGCGCGCATTCAGAATCCGATCATGCCGCCGGAGCAGCATGAACGGCGAGGGCGATGGACCGGAGGGACCATTCTTTCCCAGTTCCGCCCAGGTTTACGGCAACCAGAAAATTCCCAGCAAGTTTTTCATGGAGTCCGATTCCTGCAAGCGCTGTCACGAGGATATTTACAACCAGTGGTTCAGTTCGGCGCATCATTTTTCTTCGTTCAATAATCAGTGGTATCGCAAAGCCATTGAGTATATGCAGGATACGGTCGGCACCAGGCCCTCGAAATGGTGCGGCGGATGCCACGATCCGGCGGTGCTTTACAGCGGCTTGATGGATACGCCGATCAAGCAGATCGTGCACCGTCCGGAAGCGCAGGCGGGACTGGGCTGCATGATGTGCCACTCGATTGCGAAAGTGAAGAGCACGCATGGGGCAGGCGGATTTTTATTTGGAATATCCCAAGCTGCACGAACTGGCCGCGAGCAAGAATCCCGTGGTCCGCGCGCTGCACGATTTCGTCATCCGGCTGAATCCGGAGCCGCATCGCCGCGTCTTCCTCAAGCCTTTCATGCGCACGCAGACGGCGGAGTTCTGCTCCACTTGCCACAAGGTTCATCTCGATGTATCCGGTCAATCACTATCGCTGGCTGCGCGGCTTTAACGAGTACGACAACTGGCAGGCCAGCGGCGTTTCCGGACAAGGCGCGCGTTCGTTCTACTATCCCGCCGAAGCCGCAGCAATGCGCCGATTGCCACATGCCGACTGGAAACATTCGAGCGATGCATGGGCAACATTGACGGCTTCATCCATTCGCATCGCTTTCCCGGCGCCAATACTGCGGTGCCCACAGCCAATGAAGATGCCGAAGCAGCTCAAGCTCACCGAAGATTTCCTGAAGAGCGGCGCGCTTACCGTGGATATTTTCGCGCTCTCGCCGGCGCAGGCGCCGCTGAAGCCGGGAGCGACCACGCAGCAGGATCTGTCCACGTACGTTCGCAGTGGGCGAAGAAGCGGAGAGCAAAATCAACGCCTCGACGCAGGGAGAAGTTGTTCCCGTGACTGCTCCGCTGAATCGCGTGCAGCCGCCGTTGCGCCGTGGCGACACGGTTCGCGTGGATGTAGTGGTGCGCACCAAAAAAGTTGGTCACTTCTTTCCCGGCGGCACCGTCGATGCTTACGATACATGGCTCGAACTGAAAGGCACAGACGACAAAGGGCAGACGATTTTCTGGAGCGGCATGGTCGAGGACAACGGCAAGGGTCCGGTAGAAAAAGGCGCGCATTTCTATCGCTCATTGCAAATCGATGCGCATGGCAATCCCATCAACAAGCGCAATGCCTGGGCCACGCGCGCGGTCGTGTATGTGCGGCTGATTCCGCCGGGCGCGGCCGACACGGTGCATTACCGCATGTTACATTCCGGAAAGTGCGGGCAACAAGATCACGCTTCATGCGCGTTTGTGCTACCGCAAGTTTTCCTGGTTCGAATACGCAGTTTGCGTTCGCGGGCGTTTCACAGGCATCTGAAGGCCGAACGAAGTGACCGCCGATTATGACGACCGCGCGGTTGTGTTTACCGCGTCACTGAAGGGAGTTTCGGCGAAGGAAGAAAAAATTCCTGACTTGCCGATCGTCGCAATGGCGGAAAATGAAGTCACGCTGCCGGTGGTCGCCGCGCAATGCTCTGTTGCGCTGCGCCGAAGACTGTCACGCGAAAGAACGAATGGCAGCGCTGGAACGATTACGGCATCGGATTGCTCCTGCAGGGAGACCTGAAAGGTGCGGCCGCAGCTTTTGAAAAAGTCACGGAGGCCGATCCCAACAATCCCGATGGCTGGGTGAACATTGGACGCTGCGCGGTGCAGGAAGGCGACATGGAGCGCGCGAGAGCTGTGCTGGAAAAAGCGCTGGCGCTTGCGCCCAAGCTGGCTCGCGCCAATTATTTTTATGCGCGTGTTCTGCGGGCTGATGGCAATTACGCCGGCGCCGCAAGATCGTTTGCACATTGTTCTGGCGCAGTATCCGCGAGACCGCGTCGCGCTCAACGATCTGGGGCGGATTTTATTTTTGCAGCGGAAATATAACGACGCCATCAAGGTGCTCAATTCCATTATGTTGATCGATCCCGAAGACTTGCAGGCGCACTATAACTTGATGCTGTGCTACAACGGCCTGGGCGACGAGAAAGACGCCAAGGCGCACGAGCTTCGTTACCTGCGTTTCAAGGCGGATGAATCGTCGCAGACCATCACCGGCCCGTATCGGCAGTTGCATCCCGAGGACAACAACGAACGGCAGGCCGTGCACGAGCATGTGTCGGTGCCGCTGGCTGAGCTAAATATGAAACGTGCGGCCACGGGCAACTCTGTGGTCAGGGCCAGAGCTGCAATATCGGGAGGCTCCAAGTGATGGAATTCCTCTTAAGCCAATCCACCGCGGAGAAGCTGAGCCATGGAGCAACCGTAAGGAAGAAGAATTTGTCTTTCCTCCGTGCCTCTGTGTCTCTGTGGTGGATTTTGTTTTCACTTCCCGGCCAAGCTCAGCAGATTCACTTCCGCGACATCACCGCGCAGGCGGGCATCCACTTTACTCACAACAACGGTGCATTCGGGAAAAAGTGGCTGCCGGAAACCATGGGCCCAGGCTGCGCCTTCATCGATTACGACAACGACGGCTATCCGGATATTCGTCCTTATCAATGGCGAAGATTTTCCCGGGCACCAGCACGCGGGCGCGACCACGCTCAAGCTCTATCACAACAATCGCAACGGCACGTTCACCGACGTTACGCGCAAGGCGGGGCTTGCGATTCCGATGTTTGGCCTTGGGGTTGCTGTTGGCGACTTCGATAACGACGGCTTTGACGACCTCTTCGTCACGGCGGTTGGCCAGAGCCATCTTTTTCATAACAACGGCAACGGAACATTTACCGACGTGACCAAGTCGGCTGGGATGTGGGGTCCGAATGAATTTTCAACCAGCGCCGCCTGGGTTGATTACGACCGCGATGGAAAACTCGACCTTGTGGTCGCGAATTACGTGCAGTGGTCGGAGCAGGGCGACCTTTACTGCACGGTTGACGGCGCCCACAAATCGTATTGCACGCCCGAATCGTACAAAGGCACGGCCGTGCGTTTGTGGCATAACTTGGGCAACGGAAAATTTGAAGACGCTACACAGAAAGCCGGCCTGGGCGATCCAACTTCCAAGAGCCTGGGCATCGCCATCGTCGATTACAACAACGACGGTTGGCCTGACATCCTCATCGCCAACGATACCCAGCCCAACAAACTTTATCTGAACAAGAAAGATGGAACGTTTGAAGACCATGCCATCGCGTCGGGCATCGCGTTCAGCGAAGACGGCGTGGCGCGCGCGGGCATGGGCGTGGACGCCGCCGATTACGACCACAGCGGCCACGCCAGCGTGATCATCAGCAACTTCGCCAATCAAATGGTGTCGCTCTATCACAATGAAGGCAACGGATTGTTTGTGGACGAAGCGCCGCAATCGGAGGTTGGCCGTGCGACTTTGGTGACGCTGGGATTCGGCTGCTTCTTTTTCGATTATGACAACGACGGCTGGCCGGATATTTTTGTGGCCGACGGACATATTGAAGATCAGATCGAGCTTGTACAGAAGCGCGTGCGCTTTGCCGAACCGCCGCATTTGTTTCGCAATCTCGGCGGCGGGAAGTTTACCGAGGTTACGGCGCAGATGGGACCGGCGTTCGATGCCCCAAAAGTCGCGCGCGGCGCGGCTTATGCCGATATTGATAACGACGGATTTCTCGATGTTCTGCTTACCACTAACGGCGGCCCGGCATATTTATTTCACAACGAAGGTGGAACGAATCACAGCCTGCGGGTGAAGCTGGTGGGTACGAAATCGAATCGCGATGGCATCGGCGCGGTGGTACGAATGACTTCCGGAAGCGACAAACAGTGGAAGATGCTGCGCTCGGGATCGAGTTATCTTTCGCAGAGCGAACTGGTGCTGACCTTTGGCTTGGGCACACATGCCAAGGCCGACAGCGTGGAAATTCAGTGGCCCAGCGGCCAGGTGGATAAGCTTTCCAACGTCAGCGCGGGGCAGACTGTTACGGTGCAGGAAGGCAAAGGCGTGATCGCGAGTCGCGCTTACGGCAAGCCTTCGGGCAGCAAGTGACAGTCCTGCCGGACGTACCCTAGCCACGATTGTCATCCCGAACGGAGTGAGGGATCTGGGTGCTCGCTTCCGCCGAAGCTTCTGGGGTGGCGCAAGGGAACCCAGATCCCTCGCTTCGCTCGGGATGACAAAGTTGTCCTGGGATGAGAAAGTTACTTGGCCGCTGACGACGTAGTCTTGGCGGCTGACAAAGTTGCCTGTGGCGGCTGTGCCCACTTGGTCTGCGGTTGTGTTTAAATCCTCATAGATGACTTCGCGAATTGCCGCCGCTCTTGCTTTTATCGTGCTCGCGGCCTTTGGTTTGCGCCCGGCTGTGCCTGCAAATCCCGTGGAAGCTGCCCGCCTTAACAATCTTGGCGCGGCTTACATGAATCAACAGCTTTTTGAAAAAGGATTGAAAGAATTCCAGGAGGCGCAAAAGCAAGATTCCAGGCTGACGATTGCGCGACTGAATGAAGGCATCGCTCTTTTTAATTTGCAAAAGATCGATGAAGCGAAAGCCGCACTGGAAGACGCACTCAAGCAGGACCCCAAGATTCCGAACGCGTGGTACAACCTGGGACTATTGGCCAAGAACTCGGGTGACGCCGATGCGGCTGTCGATGCGTTCAAGCATGTCATCGAGATTGATCCGAACGACGCTGACACCTGGTATTTCCTGGGCGCGGCTTACGCGCAGGGTAAACAGTTTCCGCAGGCCATTGAAGCGTTCCAGCACGCGCTCGAAATCAATCCTCATCACGCCTCGGCGGAGTTCGGCTTGTCGCGCGCCTATCAGCAATCGGGTGATGTGAACGACGCGCGCGAGCATTTGAAAAAATTCCAGTACATCACACAGAAAAAAATCGGCACGCCCATGAGCCTGGCTTATGGCGAGCAGGGACAGTATTCGCGGGTAGTGGAATCGCCGAGTGCGGTGCTGAAGGCGCCGGCGCAGATTAAGGTTCGGTTTGTGGATGTGACGGCAGAGGCGGGGATTATCGCGAAGCCGGACGCTGATTATTCTAGCGTGCCTGGCGGGCCGCCGGGGCCGGGAGCTTGCTTACTCGATTACGACGGGGACGGCCGACCCGATATCTTTGTCGCGAATAACGGGCCGGAGGGAGGAATTGGTCTCTACCACAACCTTGGAAACGGCAGGTTTGAAGATGCGACCAAGAAAGCCGGACTCGATCCAACCTTGCGGGCAAGTGGTTGCACTGCGGGAGACTACGATAACGATGGAGCGACGGACTTGGCGGTTAGCTCCGATGGCTGGGTTATGCTGCTTCACAACGAAAAGGATGGAACATTTAAAGATGTCACTCGGGCCGCGAAAATTGAGAGCAACGGTCCCAACTCCGGTCTCACCTTTATCGACTACGATCACGACGGCGATTTGGACTTGTATGTGGGCCGCCTCCGGAAGGATCTGATCACTCAGCGTCCATACGGTTCTTCCGGCATGGTAATTGAGACAAGATCGCCTCCGCCTCATCCCGCCTCAAATTCGATGTGGCGTAACAATGGCGACGGCAGCTTTACGGACGTTACCGATTCCGTCGGCCTGGCAGGCCCGCAGCCTACCTTTGCAGCTGTCGGAAGTGATTACAACAATGATCGCGCCATCGATCTGATCACCTCAGGAGAGAAGGGGAGCGTCATTTTCGAAAATCCGAGGGAAGGAGCATTTCGAATCCGAGATCTGTGGACAAACGGGGTACGTGGCTCGAGCATCGGTATCTGTGTACTCGATTTCGACCACGATGGTTGGATGGACCTTGCATTTACCCATCCGAGTACGCCTGTACTGACACTGTGGCGTAACAACCACGGAAAGAGCTTCGAGCAAGTAAAGTTGCCCGAAACTAATTGGGTCCGTGCCTACGGCGTCGCTGCCTTCGATTACGACAACGACGGCTGGGTCGACCTCGTCGCCGTTGGCGAAACAAAAGAAGGCAAGGGCGAAGTGCGGCTGTTTCGGAATCTCGGGCCCGATGGGTTCAAGGACGTCACCGCCGATGTTGGGCTCGACAAGATTCAGCTTAAGGAACCGCGTGCGATCATCACCGGCGATTATGACAACGACGGCGCGGTCGATTTGCTCATCACGCAGAATCATGGGCCGGCGGTGCTGCTGCGCAATGAAGGCGGCAATCAGAATCACTGGCTGCGGCTGGCGCTCAAGGGATTGAACGACAACAAGTCGGCGATTGGAACCAAGGTAGAAGTTTTTGCCGCGGGCAACCGGCAGAAGTTTGAGATTTACGGATCGAATGGATACCTGGGACAGAATTCGCCGTATCTCACCGTGGGACTGGGCGACGCCAAAGCAGCGGACATCGTGCGCATGTTGTGGCCGACCGGAGTGTTGCAGGATGAAATTCAAATCGCCGGCGACCGGCAGCAGAATTTTCTGGAGCTGGACCGGCGCGGCAGTTCGTGTCCGACGCTGTTTGTGTGGAATGGAAAGCGTTATGAATTTGTTGCCGACATGCTGGGTGCGGGCGTGGTCGGACATTGGATTGGTCCCGGTCAGCGCGATATTCCGCGGCCGGTGGAGTACATCAAGATTGATCGGGGAATGATTCGGGAGAAGGAAGATCAAAGTCCCCACCCTGTCGCTGCAACAAACGCAGCGACAAGGATGGGGCACCCGACTCTCAGTTTCCGTTTCATGGAACCGCTGGAAGAGGCGGTGTATCTCGATCAGGTGCGGCTGTTCGCGGTCGATCATCCGGCGAAGGTTGATGTTTTTCCGAATGAGTATTTTGCTTCGAATCCGCCCTATCCCGAATTTAAAGTGGTAGTGAGCCGCGATGCGCGACTGCCGGCGGGCGCTTGGGATGAGCATGGCCACAATGTTTTGCCCGATTTGCTGGCGCATCGTTATTTTGGCGATTTTGGGTTGACGCAGTTTCAGGGTTTTGCCAAGCCGCACACGCTCACGCTGGATTTGGGCCAGCCCTATCGCGGCGGCCCGCTGTGGCTGCTGATGCATGGCGAGGTCGAATACTTTTCCGCGAACAGCATGTATGCGGCGTCACAGGCGGGTGTGCACGCGATCTCTCCGTATGTGGAGGCGCTGGTTGCTCAGGGAAAAGATGCGCAGAGCAAATGGGTGCGGGTGATCGACGACATGGGATTTCCCGCGGGCGGGCCGCGCACCATGACCGCCGATCTTACGGGCAAGCTGCCGCCGGGGACGCAGAAGATTCGCATCACTACGAATTTGCAGGTGTATTGGGACAGCATTCTGATTGACCGCACGAGGCAGGATGCAACACGCGAGATCCCCTTCGACAGGCTCAGGGCAGGCTCTCGCCCCGCTGGTGAAAGCGCGGGGCTTCGGGATGACGACAGTAAGAGTGTGCGGCTAACTCAGATTCCGCTTGCGCGCGCGGATTTGGATTTTCACGGATATCCGCTGAAGGTTGAAGGCAAGCCTCCGGGGAACGTGAATTACATTTACGAAAAGACCAGCGCCACCGGGCCTTATACGCGGCCGGCGGGAACCTATACGCGCTATGGCGACGTGTTGCCTTTGCTGACGGCGACTGACGACAAGCTGGCGGTGTTTGGTTCGGGCGATGAAGTGCGTTTGGATTTTGATCCGTCGCAGTTGCCGGCGTTGCCGAAGGGTTGGGTGCGCGATTATTTCTTTGCCGCGAATGGTTATGAGAAAGATATGGACTTTTATGCCGCCGACGGCGACTACGTTGCGCCGTTGCCATTCCTGAGCATGGGCGAGTATCCGTATACGCCGCCAAAGAAATCGTTCCCACTCGATGACGCGCACGTGAATTATCTTCTGGAATACAACACGCGGCACATGTCGGGGAACGAGCAGCGTGGATATTGGTTCGACTACCGCGGCCAGAAATGAAGGTCGCTTTCTTTTTCGCTCTGGTTAAGAAAGGCATGTAACGCAGAGGGCGCGAAGAGCGCAGAGAAACTTTATAGAAACGTTTTAATATTGACATTTCTGCCGCTTCCATAATTCAATAGCCGGACTCATGGAAACTGCCGCCACCGGTCCCACCACTTCCGCGCCGCGCCTGCGGCGCACGCTTACCCTTTGGGATTTAATTCTTTACGGCGTGATCGTGATTCAGCCGGTTGCGCCCATGTCTGTGTTCGGCGTGCTCAGCGATCGCGGGCGCGGCCATGTGGTGACGACCATTCTCATTGCCATGGTGGCGATGCTGTTTACAGCCATCAGCTACGGCAAGATGGCGCGGGCTTATCCCAGCGCGGGTTCGGCATTTACTTACGTCGGCCAGGAGATCAATCCGGCGCTTGGTTACGTGACTGGATGGAGCATGGTGATGGATTACATGCTCAATCCCATGATCTGCATCATCTGGTGCAGCCAGCAGGCGCATGTGTTTGCACCGGGCGTTCCTTATTGGGGGTGGGCGATTTTTTTTGCGGTGGTGTTTACCGGGCTCAACGTTCAGGGGGTGAAGACTTCGGCGCGAGTGAATTCCGCGCTGGCCGTGGGCATGGGAGTGGTGATAGCGATCTTTTTTGTTACAGCCGCGCGCTATATTTTTGGCCACCCGCATGACGGGGCGGGATTTTTTACGCGGCCGTTTTATGATCCGCAGACGTTCAATGCGAAGGCGGTGTTGGGGGGAACGTCGATCGCGGTGTTGACCTACATTGGCTTCGATGGAATTTCGACGCTTTCGGAGGAGGCGGAAAATCCGCGGCGTAATATTTTGCTGGCGACGGTGCTGACTTGCGTGGTGATCGGAATTCTTTCCGCGTTCCAGGTGTATGCGGCGCAGTTGATCTGGCCGGCTTCGCAGCCATTTCCTAACAGCGACACTGCGTTCACTTTTATTGCCGGCAGGGCGTGGGCTCCCATGTTTGCGATTTTAGGGTTCACTTTGCTGGTGGCGAATTTCGGCTCGGGGATGGGCGCGCAGCTGGGCGCGGCGCGGCTGCTGTATGGCATGGGGCGCAGCAAGGCATTGCCGCAATCGTTTTTTGGCGCGGTTGACCCCAAGCGGCATGTGCCGCGCAACAATGTGATATTTGTTGGCGCGATTGCGCTGGCGGGAGCGTTTTTGATCAGCTACGGATTGGGCGCGGAGATGCTGAATTTCGGCGCGCTCATTGCATTTATGGGCGTGAACCTGGCGGCGTTCATGCGCTACTTTGTGCGCGAAGAGAAAAAGAGTTTCATGAATTTCTTTGCGCCGTTGGCGGGATTTTTTATCTGCCTGGTGCTGTGGCTGAACCTGAGCCGTCCGGCGAAGATTGTGGGCGCGATCTGGATGGGGGCGGGCATTGCCTTTGGCGCGGTGAAGACGCGAGGCTTCCGCGGGAATCTGATTGACTTTGAGTTGCCGCCGGATGAATAAGGAGACGTTGATGCTGGGATCAACCAACATTGTGGCGTTTGTCCCTGCGACCGACATGGAAAAGGCGCGCGCATTTTATGAGGGCGTGCTGGGTCTGCGCTTTGTGAAGGATGATGGCTTTGCCATGGTGCTGGATGCGAATGGCATCATGATTCGGGTGGCGAAGGTGCCTGATCTGAAGCCGGCACCATTTACGGTTCTGGGATGGCAAGTGGTGGAGATCGAGAAAATAGTGCGGGACCTGCAGAGCCACGGAGTTCATTTCGAGATATTTGGATTTCTTAAGCAGGATGAGTTGGGAATTTGGACCGCGCCAACCGGAGATAAGGTAGCTTGGTTCAAAGATCCGGATGGGAATGTGTTGTCGGTTTCCGAGCACGTGTGACAGGGCACGCATGAGTGGATGCAGGGCGTGTGTAGGCGCAGTGAGGCCCAAGGTTGCAGTCGGGCAAGCAGAGATTCCGTCGTCCCTGCGGGACTTGTTTGCGCCAGCGGTTTCCTCCCCCGCCAGTGAACTGGCGGGCTATTGGCGGAGATCCCTCCGGGACCTCATTTTCATTGATTGTTTCCTGCTTTCGTTAAGTATCTTTTCTCACCTTTTCCAATAGACGGCTAACTTTCGCGCTGCGTTCCTTGCGGTAGCTTGAAAGTGATCACTCTCAACAACAGGCGCCAAGCCCTGGGTCATCCAGGGTGACCAAATCTTGAACGCGCCTTGTTTAACAGATGTCCCTCTGTCCCTCACTCACGTGGGGAGGTTGTGGGGGCCGGGCGTTGATCTAGAATCGCGTGGCTGAACATCCGGTACCTACGAGAGTGAGAATAGTGGAATTGCGGTAGCGGGGTAAGGTCATGCGTCACATTGGTGGGAATTTTGTTGTGGAAAAGGCGGGAGATTGTTTTTCTGGAGATTGGATGGTTAGAGTTTGCGCGCAGGAAAGCGATGGCAGCTGGCCGTATCGACGGGGTAGAGATCCCTCGCTCCGCTCGGGATGACAATTCTTATTCGGGATGACAATTCTTACTAAGGATGACAATTCTTACTAAGGATGACAATTATTACTCGGGATGAAAATTCTTACTCGGAATGACGACTCTCTTCTCGTTTCGGGAGTTCGCGTGCGAGGCGCCCGCGACCAGATGTGCGGTGCTACGCCTGCTCACTCTACGTTCCAGCCGCTGATTTTGACTACGGGGTCGGCGGCGCCTAATTCGGATGTTCGGTAGGTTGCCGTGATCTCGCGCTTTTCGCCGGGAAGCAGCGAGATGTAATTGTCCTGCCAGACGACCGGAAGCATTTCTTCGCCGTGAGAGCCCTTGTTGACTTTAAGGCGCACAAAGAAGGCAAGGTTCTGACTGGGATTTTCCACGGTCACATGAGTGATGGATTCGCCGCCTGCGTGCTCGGTATGGTCCGTGAATTTGAGTTTAACTTTGGGCAATTGTGAAAGCGCGGTGTAGTCAGCGAAGGAATCGGTCGGAGTCATCCACCAGGTGGATTTCGCCCAGTCGATCGTTTCCGGCTTGGTGGAGAGCCAGTAGAAATTGGAGCCGACTTGTTTCCCGGCTGAATCTTCGAGCCGCAAAACAAGGAAGTAAGTTGGAGTGAGGCCGGCGACATCGGGCAGGGTGAAGATTTTCGCGGTGCTGTCAGCGGGAGCGTCGGCCGGATTTTCCTGGGAAAACTTCTCGGTCATGTCGAGGTTGTAGATTTTTGTGATGAGCTTGAGATTTTTCGCATCAGTGTACTGGCTGCTGACCAGCCAGATGGAGTGATCGTCGTATCCGTAGACGGGATGCAACATCTCCATCGCTTTTTTCGCGCCAAAATAGCCGCCGCCGGGGCGGAGATAGTAATCGTAGAGGTGCCAGATCATGGAGGGCCAGGCGTTGTTGAGCATCCACTGAATCACTCCGGTGGATTGATATTTGTTGCGGCTGTAGGCCTCATACATGGCGCGCACGCCTTCATAGGTTTGCAGTTGCGATTTTTCGGCGAAGTCTTCGACGTTGTCCGATGAGCCGTAACGTTTGGCAAGAGCTTCACTGAAGACGTGAATGGTTTTGAATTCACCGCCGCCGGCGTGGTAATTCCAAACGTCATCGATGGGCCAGAGGTGATCTTTGCCGACCATGGCTTCGATGCTGTCGACCGGCGGAACGGCAGGTCCCATGCTGGTTTCGGTGTTGAAGCCGTAGGCGCCGCCACAACCTCCGGCGTTGCACTGCTTGCTGCCGGGGTGACCTTTGGCAGTGTCATCTTCCCAATATTCGGGCGCGACATATTCATAAGGGCCGGTCATTTTTACGCCGCTGTGTCCGGTGACGCTGGTGGGTTTGCCGGTGGCGGAAGAGATGACTGGATTCGGCCAGAGCAATTGCTTTTCGATATCGAGATACATCTGCTCGACGTCGGGCGGCGGAGGGTTGTCGCTGCCATTGAGCCACAAGATGAGGCTGGGATGGCTGCGCAGGCGATAGATTTGATCGCGCAAAGATTGTTTCGCGATTTCATAATCTGCGGGCTTCCAGCGCGGCCAGCGCTCCCAGAAATCGCAACAGCACCATCCGGCCATGACGAGGATTCCGTTCTGGTCGGCGAGATCGAAAAATTCCTGAGTCTCGAGTTTGCCTTCGAGGCGGACAGTGTTGAGTCCCATGTCGCGGACGTAGCGGAATTCGTCGTGCAGGCGCTGGGAATTCTCGCGGACCATCATGTCGGGGGTCCAGCCGCCGCCGCGAATCAGAATATTTTTACCATTGACGTGGAAGGCGCGGCCGCCGGTGGAATTCAGCTCGGAGGTGATTTCGCGAATTCCGAAGTGAGATTCCGAGCGGTCGCTGACGGCGCCGTTGGTCGTGAACTCCATCATGAGCGGATAGAGGTGTGGCTCGCCCATTTGCGCAGGCCACCAAAGGCGCGGGTTGGAAATGTTGAGTTGCTCGAACTTTTCCGGAGCGAAGACTACATCTTTGGATTCGTTGGGAGCGAGTTCGACATCCTGCTCGAAAGCGATTTTGTCGATTTGCCCTTTTAACTTGCCGTTAACTGGATGATCCGTGCTGTTTTTCAATTGCGCGGTTACGGTGAGTTGGGCTTGATTGTTGTCTGGCAGGTTGAGTTTGGAGATGACCGTGGGATAACGCACAGCGACCGGCCCGCTGGTGGTGAGATAGACTTCGCGCCACAGGCCCATGTTTTTGTCGGGCGGAGCGGGATTCCAATCGACAAAGGTGATGGCGAGATCGTTTTCTGTAGGAGCGAAAACCTGCACGGCGAGAAAATTTTCTCCGCCGGGCTTAATGGCGTCGGTGACATTGAATTCGTAAGTGCGCCACGCGCCGGCAACGTCGTTCGAATTGGCGATTTGTTTTCCGTTGAGCCAGATATTGGCGCGGTAGTTGATGCCTTTGAAATTCAGCCAGACGGTTTTGCCCTTATCGGAAGCGGGAGCCGCGAACTGATTGCGATACCACCAGGAAACGAGGTAAGGACTGTCGGGCGGCATGGGGATGTTGGAGAAGTTCGCGCCAATGGGATAGGACAGGCCGGGAAACTGGCGGAGATTCATGCCGGGAAAAGGATCGGGGAGGGTCTTGTCGCTGACCAGTGCCGCAACCACCGTGGTGGGGACGGTGACTTCGTGCCAATCCTTGGGCGAAAATTTGGAGCTGGAGATGACATCTCCGGGGGCGTCGACTTTGCAGGAGGATTCGAGAAGCCAGCCTTCGCGCAGGGACTGTTTGTGTTCGTCCGCGGCCCTGGGGGATTTGGTTGTCGGCCTTGTTTCTTGAGCAATGACGAGTGACGAAGCGAGCAAAAGAAAGATTAGAACTTTAAGAACAACCGGCCAGCGTTTATGTGTCATTTCGCTCCCTGGGATGGGCCACCGTGGCCCGGAAGAATGGATAACACGTCTATTAATTCGTTTCAATAGCGGAATTTGAGGACGGGGCGTTGGACCTTGGGCGGTGGCCCCCCGAGGGATCATTGTGGCTGCCGCCGGGTTTTGTTCCGATGCGCATTGTTGGTGAAACCTCGCGGCGAGTCGCCCGCTGCCACACAGGCCGGGATGGCTTAGTCTATAATTTAGGGTTCAGCCTTAACTTCTGGAGTCACTCGAATGATTCGATTTTTGCAAACGCCCGGACCCGCGATAAAAATGGCGCTGGGCGGGATTCTCTTGGTTATTTGCGCCTCGATGGTGATCACGCTGATTCCCGGCGGGTTCGGATCGGACATGATGGGCGCCGCGCCGGGCAAGGGTGTGGTGGCGAAAGTGGCGGGCGCCGATGTTACCGCCGAAGAGGTGCGGGACACCGCACGCCAGATGCTGCAACAGCAGATGCAGCAAGCCAACCCGCAGACCATGGCGATGTTGATGCCGTATTTTTCGCAACGCGCGGCCGATCAGTTGATTACGCGGCAGGCGCTGATCGCCGAGGCGGCGCGACTGGGACTGAAGGCGACTCCGCAGGAAATACAGAATGAATTGCAGCATGGCCGCTACGCGGAAACTTTCTTTCCCGGCGGAAACTTCATTGGCGAGACCGAGTACGAGGACATGCTCTCGCGCTACAACCTGACCCCGGCCAAGTTCGAGGATTCCGTTGGCAAAGACATAATGTTGAGCAAGCTGGAGGCGCTGGTTTCCGGGACTGCGACAGTGAGCGATGACGCCATCCGCGAGCAGTTTGTGAAACAAAATACCAAAGTAAAGTTCGAGTATGCGGTGTTGAAGCAGGATGATTTACGCAAGGCCCTGCATCCGACGGACGCCGAACTGAAGGCGTTTTACGACAGCCACAAGCAACAATATGCGAACTCGATTCCGGAAAAACGCAAGGTGCAGTATGCGGTGGTGGACACGAGCAAGATTGGGGATGGAATTCAAATCACTCACGACGACCTCGTTTCCTACTACGATCAACACCGTGACGAATACCGCACGCCGGAACAGGTGAAGGTCAGCCATATTTTGATCAAGACGCCGCTGCCGGGTCCGGATGGGAAGGTTGACGAAAAGGGCGTGGCCGAGGCGCAGCACCGGGCTGAAGATTTGCTGAAACAAATCAAGGCGGGAGCGAATTTCGAAGAACTGGCGAAGAAATATTCGGAAGATCCGGGCAGCGCGAAAGAAGGCGGATCGTTAGGTTGGATCCAGCGCGGGCGTACGGTGCCGGAGTTTGAGAAGGCGGCGTTTTCGCTGCCCAAGGGACAGATCAGCGATCTGGTTCGAAGCAGTTATGGCTTTCACATTATTCGCGTCGACGACAAGCAGGAAGCGCACATGAAGACGCTGGAAGAGGTGAAGGACCAGATCGAGCCGATCCTGAAACAGCAGAAGGCGCAGCAGATTGCGCAGAAGCAGGCAGAAGACACTGCTGAGCCAGGCGAAGACGGAAGGATTGGATGCGGCGGCTGCCGCGGATAAAATTCCGGTCATCACTTCGGATTTTTCAGCCGGAAAGATATGCTGCCGGGGCTGGGGCCGGCGCCGCAGTTTATGGATGCCGTTTTCACCGCGGCAGAGAAATCGCCGCCGCGATTTGGCGTCGAGTTCGCAGGGATTCGTGGTGTATCAGTTGCTGGCGATACAACCGGCATCGACTCCGAGCTTCGATGAAATTCGCAGCAAGGTGGAAGATCAATTCAAGAATGAGCGGTCGAGCGCGCTGCTGTCGCAGAAAACGCAAGAGCTTTCCGATCGGGCAAAGACGGAGCATGATTTGAAGCGGGCGGCAAAGGAACTGGGCGCAAGGTCAAGACAAGTGATTTTGTAGCTGCCGGACGGCCAGGTTCCAGATCTTGGTTCGATGACAGGGCAGGCTGCGGTCGCTTTCACCCTGAAGCCGGGCGAGATCAGCGGGCCGATCACGAGTGGAGGCAACGGAGTTGTGCTGAATGTGCTGGAAAATCAGCAGCCCACCGACGCCGATTTTGCCGCAAAGCGCGACCAGATTCGCGATTCGTTGCTGCAAGACAAGCAGCAGGAATTATTTGGGCTGTTCGTCGCCAACGTGCGCGACCAGATGGAGAAATCGGGCAAGATCAAAATCAACGAAGAAGAAATGAACGCGCTGACCCATGCCGGCGGTGAACCGGGAATGTAAGCGGTCGACCTTCAACTCAATTGCGAACCGGGGTTTCCAGGGACAAGCGCCATTGTCAAGCTCCCAACAGCGGCTTGCGGCCCTGAAAGAGTAAGTCTTGCATGTCGTTCCCGCGCCTGACAGGAATTCTGTTGCATCCGTCATCGTTGCCCTCGCGCGGCGGCATCGGCGATTTTGGTCCTGCGGCATATCAGTTCGTCGATTTCCTGGCAGCGGCGAAGCAGGGATTCTGGCAGGTGCTGCCGCTGGGACCGCTCGGTTACGGAAATTCTCCTTACTCCTCTACGTCGGCCTTCGCGGGAAATCCTTTGCTCATCAGCCTGGATCGTTTGGCCGAGCGCGGCTGGATCGAGCGCGGATCAGATTCAAAATCTCCCGCAAGATTCCACGGCAGTCGATTACGACCGCGTATTCGCCCAGAAAATGCCGCTGCTGTTTGAAGCAGGGCGGCAGTTTATTAAATCTGCTTCGGGCACGCGCGCGGCAGAGGTTTGAACAATTTCGCTGCAGATAATGCCTGGTGGCTGGAAGATTTTGTTTTGTTCGATGGCTTGCGCGCCCGTTACAAACTGCAAAGCTGGAACCATTGGCCGCGGGAACTGGCGCATCGTGAACCCGCCGCATTGAAGAAAGCGGGCAGGAACTGGGGGATGACCTTGCCGTGCGCAGCGCTTTGCAATTCGCATTTTACGAGCAATGGCAATCGCTGCGGCGCTATTGCTCGGAAAATTCGATTCGCATCGCCGGCGATGTGGCGATTTTCGTGAACTTCGACAGCGCCGATGTTTGGACGCATTCCGAACTGTTTCGCCTTGACGAGAATCTCGATCCGCAGGTGGTGGCGGGCGTGCCTCCCGACTTTTTCAGCAAGACCGGGCAGCGGTGGGGCAATCCACTGTATCGCTGGGATGTGATGAAGACTCGCGGGTATAAGTGGTGGATCGAGCGCATGCGGTGGGCGACGCGCAATTGCGACTACGTGCGACTCGATCATTTCCGCGGCTTCGATCAATTCTGGGAGATTCCTGCCGAAGAGGACACGGCAATCAATGGGCGCTGGGTGGATGGTCCAAAGGACGCCTTGTTTGACAAACTGCGCGAGGCTTTGGGCGGGCTGCCATTTTTTGCCGAAGACCTCGGTTACATTACGCCGGAGGTGAATGCGTTGCGCGAACGCTTGCAGATTCCCGGCATGGCCGTGCTGCAATTCGGTTTTGGCGACGAAGGCGCACACATTTATTTGCCGCACCGCGCGGCCGGGCGAGTAATTTACACGGGCACCCACGATAACGACACCACGGCCGGATGGTGGAAAAGCGACGCTACCGACGACGAACGGCGCCACGCCGAAGCTTATGTTGGAAAATGCGAGGATGGGATTCACTGGGCGTTTATACGGGCGGCGCAATCGTCGGTTTCGGACCTTAGCATTATTCCGCTGCAGGATGTGATGGGATTGGGCAGCGCGGCGCGAATGAACACCCCGAGCGCCAACGGCAATAACTGGAAGTGGCGCTTCACTGCGGACGAACTGGGTGAGAGCCTGCCGGAAAAGCTGGCGGAACTTGCCTCCATTACCGACCGCCTGCCGCAAGCGTTCGATCCTTTGCCGGAAGAAGATTTCGCGGCCTGAGATCGATCGCTATCAAGCTTGCTTCACTACCTTTCAATTTCAAGCTTCATGCTCGTATTCAGGATTGTGAATGCAGCGTTAAAGATGCTTTTGCTTTGCGCCTCGGCGCACATCGTGTATAGAAGTTACGGGAGATTTGCGTGGCGGAAACTATCGTCGAAGCCCGGGCGGTCGAGAAGTGGTACGCACAGCCCGATGGCACTCGCGTGCAGGTAGTGGGAGCGATCGATCTGGCGATTGAGCCGGGAAAAATTATCGCGCTGCTGGGCGCATCCGGGTGTGGCAAATCTACGCTGCTGCGCATTCTAAGCGGGCTGTCGCAGCCTTCAGCGGGCGAGTTGCTCTGGCATGGAAAACCTTTGGGTGAGCAGACGCTGAATGTGGCGATTGTGTTCCAGAGCTTCGCGCTTTTTCCCTGGCTTACGGTTTTAGACAACGTGGAAGCGCCTCTGGAAGCGCGTGGCATCGCTGCCGTGGAACGGCGGAAACGGGCGTTGCGCGCGCTCGATACGGTCGGACTGGACGGCTTCGAGACGGCATATCCCAAGGAACTCTCGGGCGGCATGAAGCAGCGCGTGGGCTTTGCGCGCGCTCTGGTGGTCGAACCCGAAGTGCTGTTCATGGATGAGCCTTTCTCGGCGCTTGACGTTTTGACCGCGGAAAATCTGCGCGGCGAACTGCTGGAACTATGGCTGAACAAGAAGATGCCGACCAGCGCCATCTTCATCGTGACCCACAACATCGAAGAGGCGGTGATGCTGTCGGATCGGATTATGGTGCTGGGCGGGCATCCGGCGCGCATTCGTTCCGATTTCAACGTGCGCTTGAGGCATCCCCGCGATCGTAAGTCGCCACGCTTTGTGGAGTTGGTGGATTACATTTACAAAATCATGACCGAACCGGATGTGGAACATAAGCTTCCGGATCCGGAGGCCACGGCGGAGATCGTTTTGCCGCCGGGAGGTTTGAAAGCGCGATTGCCGGGCAAGTCCGACGCTCCGGTGAAGACGGCGAAATACCAGATGCTGCCGCACGCGCGCGTGGGCGGCATTGCCGGCCTGCTCGAACTGCTGCATGACCGCGGCGGGCGCGAAGATTTATTCCGCTTGAGCGACGAACTGGTGATGGACGTGGAGGATCTTCTGCCGATTCTTGAAGGCTGCGTGCTGCTCGGTTTTGCCTATCTCAAGGAAGGCGACGTGCAGATTTCGCCGCAGGGCGTGATCTTCGCCGATGCCGATATTCAGACGCGCAAAATGTTTTTCCGTGAGGCGGCTCTGGCCCACGTAACGATTCTTAAGCAGATCGACAGCATTTTGCGGCGCAAGTCGGACCATTCCATGTCCGACGAATTTTTTCACGACATTCTGGATGAGCACTTTTCCGAAGATGAAGTGCGGCGCCAATTTGACACTGCGGTGAATTGGGGCCGCTACGCGGAGATTTTCGATTACGACCGCGAGAGCGGCCGCCTGGTATTGACCGAGCCTTCGCCGGAAGCGCAGGCGGAAAATTCCGCGCCCGCGCCACAATCCTGAGATCACATTCACTCTGCTCATGAAGAAATCGCTCACACTGCGAGGATTTTCGGCCTACCGGCTGTGGGGTCAGATTCCGCGGGTGCAGATTTCGTTCTTGCCCGATCTGCTGATGTTTGCCGGCGGCCGTCGCTGTTTTCTACGGGGTGATTATCGTGGGGCGCACCTGGCTGGGGCCGTTCACTCCGGAAGTGGAAATTTCGCGCAGCCCTTTGGCATTGCCGATTTATGCGGGCTATTCGCTGTTGCGGATGACGATCGCTTACCTGCTCAGCCTCGCTTTTACTTTCGTGTATGGCTATGTAGCGGCTTACAACGCGCGGGCCGAGCGCTTCATGATTCCCCTGCTCGATGTGTTGCAGTCGATTCCCGTGCTCAGCTTTCTGCCGAGCGTGATGCTGGCGATGGTGGCGCTTTTTCCCGGCAGGCAACTTGGTCTTGAGGCGGGCGCCATCCTGCTGATTTTTACCGGCCAGGTCTGGAACATGGCGTTTAGTTTTTACGCGTCGCTCAAGAGCATTCCTAAAGATATGCGGGAGGCGGCGACGATTTACCGGTTCAACTGGTGGCAGCGCTTTATTGAGTTGGAGTTGCCTTTCTCGGCCATTGGGCTGGTATGGAACTCGATGATGTCGGTGGCCGGGGGATGGTTTTTTCTGATGGCGTGCGAGATGTTTGTGCTGGGGTCGCGCGATTTCCGCCTGCCGGGGCTGGGATCGTATCTGCAAACCGCGGCCAACGCTGGAGACACGGCGTCGATTCTGTGGGGAGTGGCTACGATGATCGCGGTCATCGTGATGCTCGATCAATTTATTTGGCGGCCGGTCATCGCGTGGGCGGAGAAGTTCAAAGTGGAGCAGGTGGAGAGCACGGACACTCCGCGATCGTGGGTGCTCGATCTGCTGCACCGTTCGCGAGGCCTGAGTGAGATCCGCAAGAAAACTGTCCAGCCGTTGAGCGAGCGGTTGATGTTGTATTTTTCGCGGCAACAACCCAAAGAAAATGTTGTAGAAGTTCGTACCTGGAAAATTTGGCTGGTGCGCGGAATTGGCTTGCTGCTTCTCGTGTTAGTCGGCTATGGCGTGGTGCGCGTGGGGATGATTCTTAGTGGCCTGAACAAGTCTGAATTGCAGGAGGCCGGCATCGGATTGGGAGCGACTTTTCTTCGCGTGAACCTCGCGCTGTTGATCGGCGCGTTGTGGACAATTCCCGCAGGAGTGGCAATTGGCTTCAATCCCAAGCTGGCGCGGATCGCGCAACCGCTGGCGCAGATTGCGGCTTCGGTTCCGGCAACGGCGCTGTTTCCCGTTGTGCTTCTGCTGCTGATTCGGGTTGGCGGCGGACTTGGAGTGGGCTCGATCGTGCTCTTGCTGCTGGGCACGCAGTGGTACATATTGTTCAATGTGATTGCCGGCGCCATGGCCATCCCCACCGACCTGAAAGAGTGTTGCTCCGTGTTCCACATGGAAGGAATCGAGCGCTGGAAGAAATTAATTCTGCCGGGAATTTTTCCTTATCTCATCACCGGTTTGGTCACCGCATCCGGTGGAGCGTGGAATGCAAGCATCATCGCCGAATATTTTCACTTCAAAGGGCACATCTATACGACGGTGGGCCTGGGCGCGACCATCAGTCAGGCGACGGACAGCGGTAACTCCCACTTGCTGCTGGCAGCGACGATGATGATGGCGGCGACCGTGGTGACGATTAACCGCCTGGTTTGGCGACGATTGTATGGCGTGGCTGAGACGCGATTTCGGCTGGAGAGCTAGCTTCACCATAAATTGCATTGGTTACCATCCGGTTACCTTCGGCTTTCTGATTTCACCAAGTATTAACCTGCGCTTAATGCTCCTGCAAAGTCGCGGTTGTATTTCTTTAACATGCCCTTAGACCACTTGCAGAGCGAGCCGACTCAGGGGGATGTGTTGTCGCGGGTTGCGGAATTCAGCGGCCTGCCAGCCTTGGCGGGAAAGTTTGTTCCCGTGGACAAGGTGCGCGACTTGTATCGCCGCGTTCGCCTTTCGTCTGACGGCTTCCGGCTGGAAAATCTGCTGCGCGAAATGCGGGTAGAGTTGCTCGTAGATCCGGCGGATGCGGCGCGAGTTCCTGCGACGGGTCCGGCCGTGGTGGTGGCCAATCATCCTTTCGGATTGCTGGATGGCGCGGTTCTGGCGGTACTGCTGATGCGGGCGCGTCCTGACGTGAAGGTCATGACCAATTTCCTGCTGGGCGATGTGCCGGAACTAAAGCAGCACTGCATTTTTGTGGATCCGTTCGACTCCGACCGCTCTCATGGTGCGAATCATCGCGCGATGCGGGAAGCTCTGGACTGGCTGAAGCAAGGTGGAATGTTGGCGGTGTTTCCGGCGGGCGAGGTTTCGCATTGGCAATTTCCCCAGGTCCAGGTCGCAGATCCCGAGTGGGGCGATATCGCGGTGCGGTTGATTCGCAAGACGGGGGCTTCTGCGCTTCCCGTTTATTTTTGCGGACACAACAGCGTTGGATTTCAGTTGTTCGGAATGATCCATCCCCGTTTGCGCACGGCATTTCTGTTGCAGGAGTTTTTGCAGCAGCAGGGCCATCAGGTGGAAGTGCGCGTGGGCAGCGAGATTGAAGCTAAGGCGATCGCGGGAATTGCCGACGACCGCGAAGCGGTGGAATATTTGCGTTGGCGTACTTATCTGCTGGCGCAGAGGAGCAAAGCGGAGGTTTCCTGGCCCGACGCGGTGAAGTCGAAGCTCACTCGGCGTCCGCAGAAAGAAGTTGCGGCGGCAGTTCCAGTCGAGGCGCTGGCTGGCGAATTGGATCGGTTGCCGCGGGCGCAATGCCTGGCGGAAAGCGGAGAGCTCGCAGTTTATTGTGTGGAAGCAGGAGAAGCGCCGCAGTTGTTGCAGGAAGTCGGCCGGCTACGTGAGCTGACTTTTCGTCAGGCAGGTGAAGGAACCGGCAAGCGTCTGGATCTGGATCGCTTTGATCGTTATTACTGGCATTTGCTGCTTTGGAACAAAAACAAACGCGAGTTAGTGGGAGCGTACCGCGCAGGCAACACGGCTGAGATTCTGCCGCGGCACGGCGTTCGCGGGCTGTACACAAGCACGCTGTTTCGCTATGACCAGCGGGTTTTCGACAAGATGGGTCCGGCGCTGGAATTGGGACGGTCGTTCATCCGGCCCGAGTACCAGCGGCAATACGCTCCGCTGCTTTTGTTGTGGAAGGGCATTGCGCGATTGGTCGCCACGCATCCAGAGCTTCCGGTTTTGTTTGGCGCAGTCAGTATTTCCAACGATTACAGCCGCGCTTCGCGGGAGATGATTTACCGGTTTTTCGAATCGCGAATGGGGGAAAGCGAGCTGAGCGGATTGATCGAGCCGCGGCGGCCTTTCCGTCCGGCACGGCTGCGCCCGTGGGACTGCCGGGCGATGTGTCATGCTTTGCGCCACATCGAAGATTTGTCGCAACCCATCACTGACGTAGAAACCGACGGCAAAGGGTTACCGATTCTTCTGCGCCAGTATGCCAAGATTGGCGGCCGGTTGCTGGGTTTCAACGTGGACGCAAAATTTTCCAACGTGCTGGATGGACTGGTAGTGGTCGATCTGCGCCAGACTGAGGATGGGGTGCTGGAGCGTTACATGGGGCGCGAAGGCGCGGCCAGATTTCGCGAATACCACAGCTCGTGAAAGCGAACTTTCGCAGAGCCTGACCTGCCTCTAAGTTTCGCTTTGATCTTTAGCAGCTTGTATGCGGGTCGCCTGACTCGGCAGAACGCAGGCTTGCGAAGCCTCGCGCAGCGCTCGATCGAGAGACCCGCCTAAGGCAGCCATCTCTTCCGGCTTCAGCAACGATTGCAGGCGTTCGAAGAGCACTCGTTCTTCTTTGCGAATGTGTGCGGATAGTTTTCCGGCAAAGTGGGGCACGTCATCGGCGGACATGCTGCTTGCTTCCGCACGGGAAAACTCACGGCGAAGCCAATCGTGCTGCGCAACGAGTTCATCGACGAGTGAAACCAGGTCGGGGAAATTGCGCGCGACCGGGAAAAGAACGTTTTCTTCGGCGGCGAAATGAATTCCGATTTCCTGTTGAAATTGCTGTTTGATTTCCGCCTGCCAGGCTTCTAAATCGCCGGCGGCGATGGGCTTGGCGCGCTCGATTCGCACACATAGTGCCAGCGCGTGCTGGTGTTGGCGGGACAGCGGAATCAGGCTTTTGTCGCGTAGCAAGGGATACCCTAGTCCCGCGAGTTCGCCAGCGCCGATGACGCGTTGGAGGAGGCCACGGCAGCTTCCAGATTCTCGCTGAGCGCGGGACGCACGGTCAGCCAGTCGGTGCGCACGCGTTCCCACTCTTGAATCAGCATCCCGCTGGTCTCAAAGAAACTGCGGATGCGGGAACGCTCCCAGCCCGCCACCTCTTCGAGGATCGGCGCCAGCACGGCGAGGGCGCTGGTGCTCAGCACGGTACGTTTGGCGATTTGGGAAATGTCACGCGATTCCGAAACGGCAATTGTCAGGCCATCGCGTGCGTTGACGTGCAGCATCACGTGAATATCGGAGCTGCCATCGCCGCTGTAAACAATGTGGTCCGGCCCCACTACTTGCTGGACCAGCAACTGATCGAGGACGGCAACTTTGCCGTAGCCCGCCGTGGCACGAACGATGGTATCGATTTCGCCCGAGGGCTTATAGCGGAATTCGGTACCGAAAATGTGGTCGGCTGGAACGATGCCTTCGAGAGCGGAATAAATGACCTCGACTGGCGCCGCCGATAGGACGTAGAAATCGAAGAAGTTGCCATCGACTCCGGCTTCGAGAATCTGATACAGAAGTTTGATATCGCTTTTCAGCCGAATCTTTTTTCCGACTTCGTAAAGGTGCTCCTTGCGCACCTTGTCTTTAAATTCCGGATCGTGCAGGAGCAGGTAGGCGAGCTCGGCTCCCTGCTGCACAAGGTTAATCTTGGCCATGCCCTTGGCCTTGCGTTCGAAATCGTCTGTAGGGATGCCAACGAGCTCCGCCAGTACGTAACCGGAATCGTTAAACGTGAGCGTCTTATCGAAATCGCTCGCAAAAATGTAACGTCTGAGAGGCTTGTCTGCCATGCACATATTAGATTCTGGAGCGGATAAAATTGCCACAAAAAACATCGATCAAGGCGATTGCCCAGAACGGCGGCAGCACCTCGTTCCAGAAAGTAAACCGACACCGCGAGGAACACGAAGGAAAGCTTGTCAGGGTTCCGCGATCCTTTCGTGGTTGAGGGTTTCTCTCTTTACTGTCAAAAGTGTCAAATTAAACCGCTTGCCTTTACTAAATTCTCCGTCGCGTCCAAAATAGAAGCTTCGGCCTCATACGGAAAATACAGCTGTGACGGCCGATTCATCAGACAGGAGTTTTCATGCCAGCAACTGGAGAACTTATTCGTTGTATGAATTATGTGGAAGATATGACCAACACGTTACGACGCATCAGCATCTCGATCCCTCCCATGACCAGCGAAGAGCGCAAACGGCTGGGCGACAGTTTGCGGGAGATCCAAAAAGCCATCGATGCCGCGCTTGCCGATCTGGATAAGGCGGGTCACTAAATGTCGCGGGTGAGGACAATCGCGGTTATCGGTGCCGGAATTATGGGCCGAGGAATCGCGCACGCGGCGGCGCTGGGCGGCTACCGCACCATTCTTGAGGATTTGTTACCGGGTGCCCTGCGCAAGGCGGAAGGAGTAATCCGCGCCAATCTGGACAAGGCAGTCGATCTGGGGAAGGTTACGCCCGCCGACGCGGACGAGGCCTTCGGCCGCTTGCAATATGCGGGATCGGTGGAAGAAGCCGCGCGTGAAGCCGATCTGGTGATTGAAGCGGTGCCGGAGGAGATGGAATCGAAGATTGAAATCTTCACTCTGCTGGATAAACTTTGCCGGCCATCCACGATTCTGGCATCGAATACCTCGTCGCTCAGCATTACTGAAATTGCCAGCGTGACCTACCGCGCAAAAAAATGCCTGGGCATGCACTTCTTCAATCCCGTTCACAAAATGAAGCTGCTGGAAGTTGTGCGCGCATTGGAAACGGATGACGAGACGCTGGCCGCTGCCGTCGAAGTGGGCACGCGCATGGGCAAAGAAGTGGTTGTGATTAAAGAGTCGCCCGGCTTTATCACTAGCCGCATCAACGCGATGATCGGCAACGAGGCATTTTATATGCTGCAGGAGGGAATCGCTTCGGCTGCCGACATCGATAAGGCTTTGAAGCTGGGACTGAACCATCCGATGGGACCGTTCGAGTTGGTGGATCTTGTGGGACTCGATACGCGGTTGAGCATTCTGGAGTATCTGTATAAAACCTTGGGGGAGAAATATCGTCCCGCGCCGCTGCTGGTGCAGCATGTGAAGGCGGGGCGATTGGGGCGCAAGTCGGGACGCGGCGTGTATGAGTATCCTGAGGTAATTGCGCAAACCAAAACAGAATCCGTTATCTCAGGTAAAGCGCAAGCTGCGGAGCTTAAACGATAGCAGCGCGGCCGAAATTCAATCCTGCCAGGGCAGCAACTTTTTCCTTTTCAATTCCCTTGCTCGCGACCAGCACACGAAAACTTTCGCCCATGCCCGCGGGTGTGATCAGGTGTTTGAGTTGCAACGCGACTTTGGCGCGTTCTTGCGGCAGGCGGCAATCTTCGAAGGCGTCGGCAAATTGGTTGGCCTCTCCAATGCCTAACAGGAATTGCGATTGCGTGACCAGCTTTTGCGGGGACATGCCATGCGTCTCGGCCGCCTCTGCGAGCGCGGTGAAGTTTACATCGGCGGTAATGTCCTGCTCGCCCGGAGCTTCGTAAGGGCTGGCGCTAATAGAGTGCTGGCGTATAGCTTTCACCGTTCCCCGATGGCGGCCGGCAAGTTGTTCTTCGCGAGTGTAGCCATAGTCGATGGCGACGAGGAAACCGCGAGAGCTGCTCGCCGAAATGCGTTCCATCATTTGTTGCGCAGCGAGAGGGACTTCGATACGCTCGCCGGGTTTGGGATGAACGGAATAGCGATCGAGATATTCCAGTTCCTGAGGCGATGTTTGAGCCCAAGTTTCGATGAACCGGCCATCGCGCGTGTCGATGCGAAGAGAACCTTGCTGGCTCACGATCTCGACCGGCAAAGCGTCGAAGAATTCGTTGGCGAAGATGATGCTGGGAATTGTCCGACCCGTCGGTTCTGCATTCAGATCACTTAACTCCGCCCGTCCTGACTCGATGTGCTGCGAGAGAGTTTGTTGGACTCGTTCGCGAAGCGCCGGCGAAGTTTCCACCAGCACGTAATGCAAAGCGGGGAAAAAGTTTGGGAATTTCTTCTGCGACCAATCGAGAACATCCTGCGCGAACAGGCCGCGGCCGGGACCTAGCTCGATTAGATCGATTCGCTCCGGCGAATCGAGCAGGCGCCACATCTGCTCGAACTGGCGCGACAGCAAACGGCCGAAGACGGCATGCACGTCGCTCGAAGTATAAAAATCCCCGGCCTTGCCGAACTGCTCGGCGTTTCGCGAGTAATAGCCGAGTTCGGGATCGTAGAGGCAAAGCTCCACGTAACGCGAAAACGGAATGGGACCGCGTTCGCGAATTTCCTGCTCTATCTTATGGCGAAGCGTGCTCATGCTTGCGCGTCTCGCCTACAGTCCTTTTCCGCGGCGGTCGGCTAAATCCTGTGGTGTGCGGATGAACATTTCCACGAAGTAGTCGTGCAGGGCATCGTAGAGCTGGCGTTGAAAGCTCCATTCGAATTGTGGGTCGTCGAGGTCCCGGGGATGGAGATCGAAGTAATAAGTGTGCACCGGGAATGACGAGTCTTTGAACTTGATGATTGCTTCGACGCCCTCGCCTTTGGCGCGCGCGGAAAAATTCAACAAGGGATGCTCGTAGAGGAGCAGTTGGGCGCGGACGCGGTCGAGGCGCGGGTTAGAGAGCTCGGACATTCGAGAATTCTAGTGGAAAGACAAACGTTGATCCACAGAGGTGGTCTCAATTCGGATTGAGCGGCCGTTCGGGTCGGCGACCCTCTATCCGTACAGCGATCCTGTACAATACGGAAATGACCGAAACCAGCTATACGCATCTTCGGCAGAATCTCGCTTCCGTGCTCGACCGTGTAGCCAACGATCATGAGGTTGTGATTATTCGCCGGAAGCGGCGAAAGACGGTAGCGATGGTTCCAGCCGATGAATTGGCGGGGCTCATGGAAACTGCGCATCTGTTGCGATCCCCCAGGAATGCGAAGCGGTTGCTCACGGCTTTGCGGCGCGCTGCAACTGGGAAGGCTAAGCCCGAGCCCCTCGAAAAACTCCGCCGGGAGATGGGACTTGCCGCGCAGCGCTGATCGGGAGGCCATATTTCATCCCGAGTTTCGGTCGGATCTGCGCTACTGGGTTGAGACTGATCGCAAGGTGGCGTTGCGTGTTCTTGAACTCGCCGAGGCTGTTTTGCGGGATCCATTTACCGGCATTGGTAAACCAGAGCCTCTCAAGTACGTTTTGGTGGGATGCTGGTCTCGCAGAATCACTCAAGAACACCGCCTGGTGTATCGTGTGGCCCAAGTCAGGGTCGACTTTTTACAGGCACGATACCACTATTGAAAAACATTGCCTACGCTACTCGTAGCGTAACGCTTCAATCGGGTCGAGTCTGGCCGCCTTGATCGCGGGCAACATGCCGCTGACGATGCCGACGAAACTCAGAATCACCGTGGACCAAATCAGTGTGGCCGAGTCGATGTAGAGGTGAATATCGCCTTCGCTGGCGTCATCGATGAAGGCGCTCCACAAAGTCAGCGAACCCACCGACCAGGAGACAAGGTAAGCCAATATCACGCCCAACAGCCCGCCCAGAGCCGTGATCACCAGCGCTTCGGCGAGGAATTGAAAAAGAATATGCCAGCGGTGCGCGCCCAGCGCTTTCTCGATTCCAATTTCGCGAGTGCGCTGCGTTACCGAAACTAGCATGATGTTCATCAGGCCCACGCCACCGATACCCAGAGTCAATAAGCCGATAAAGCCCAGCAGAATTTTGATGCCGACGGTGATCACATTGAGGTCAGCGAGATCTTTAACGGCATCGAACACATAAATCGCGCGCTTGTCTTTAGGATCGTAGTTGTGATGGAAGGCCATGGAGTTGCGCACGGCCTCGACCGTTTTGCTGTGGTCGCCCTCGTAATCCATCATTATTCCGTCGAGATAATAGCTATTCTTGAGGTCGCTCATGGCGCTGTAGGGCACATAGACCAGCGAATTCATGTCTTCGTCGCCGTTAGAAATCGTGTGCTGGAGCACGCCGATTACTTTGTAAGAGATGCCATCGACGCGAATGCTTTCCCCGAGGGCATTTTGTCCCGAGAAAAGTTTTTTCTTCACGGTTGCGCCGATTACGGCCACGCGGGTGTGTGTAAAGTCTTCGAGTTCGCCAAAGAATGCGCCTTCGCCAACTTCCAGCGCGCGAATCTTTTCGTAGCTGGAATAGACCCCGTGAATGCCGTAGCTGGCGCTGCGTGAGCCGAAGGCGACCAGGCTCTGCTTATCTACCTCGGGCGAAATGCGGGTGAGCATCGGACACTCGGCGCGCAGAAAATCCAGGTCGTCGCGGGTCAGGCGAATCTTTGTACCGGCTTTCGTGCCTCCGGCCTGTAGCGAAGTGTTGCCGGGGAAAATTGCGACTAGATTGCCGCCAAAGGTGCGGAAGGCGATCATCAAAGCGTTCTGAAAGCCCGCGCCATAAGCCAGCAGTAAGACTACGGTGGCAATGCCCCAGGCCATGCCCAGCATGGTGAGCATGGAGCGGCGGCGGTTGTGCCGCAGCGCGCTAAAGGCCTGCCGTCCCAGATCACCGAGCATGATCGCTCCTCGTCAGATGATTCTCCATGCGATTACTCCTGCCGCAGCGCTTCCACAGGCGGAAGCAACGCGGCTTTGCGCGCGGGATAGAGGCCGGCGACGATGCCGGCGATCGAGAGCGAAACAATGGCAATGACCGCGGATGCAGGCACAATGCGCGGCGTATCAAATCCCTCCGGCGAGGGCAACTGCGCCAGCAGTGCGACAAATGCGGTTGTGATCGCCAGTCCGATGCCGCCGCTGAACGCAGTGAGGAACGCGCCTTCGACAAAAAATTGTGTCAGGATGTTGCGGTGCGTCGCGCCCAAAGCCTTGCGCAACCCGATCTCGCGCGTGCGTTCCGTCACGGAAACCAGCATGATGTTGATGATGCCGATTGCCCCCAGGCCCAGCGTGACCAGCCCGACCACGCCCAGAAACCAATCCATCGCGTCGAAAATTTTCGCTACTCGAATGGAGCCGTCAATGGTGTCCCAATCGTAAAACGCGTCATCAAGTTGAGAGTCGAATCCGTGCCGTCGCGCAATAATGGCATGGACTTCATTTTTGGCTTCGACGTGCAATTTTTTTTTTACCGGACGATAGTTAATGAAGGAAATCGCATTCTCCGAATTTTGCGCGATGATGGGGAACAGCATGCGCATCGTCTCAAACGGCACGAAGATGCGATGGTTGGTGCCGTTGTCTCCTTCTTTACCAATTTTCGGTACCACCCCGATCACTCTGAAATCCATGTCGTTCAGCAGAATCGTGCTGCCCACAGCCGGTTGTCCGGGAAACATGTTTTTGAGCAGTTCCCAGCCGACGACGGCTACGCGCCTGTGCTCGGAGTTATCTTCATCGTTGAACCAGCGTCCGGGTTCGGTGGGAAGATTTCGTATCTGGCTGTAGGAGGGCGTAACGCCAAAAACCTGCCCGCTGGTAGAACCGTAGTCGCTGACGGCGCGAATGTCGTCGCGCTCCAGCACGGGAGAAACTGCACGCAGGAATTTGGCCTGGTCGCGAATGGCGAAATAATCGCCGTAGGTGAAGTAGTAGGGCTGGCCCGACTGATAACTGCCGGCGATGGCCGGAATGCGGCCGGGAAAAACGAACATTATGTCCTGGCCCAGTTCGGCCAGGTTTTTGTCCTGGCCGCTGCGGAAACCTTCACCCAGGCCAACCAACAGCAGAAGCGAGCCTACTCCCCAAGCGATCCCGAACATAGTGAGGAACGAGCGCAGCTTATGTGCCCACAGAGTGGACAGCGACTGCCGCACAATGTTGAGGAGCATTCGCATACAAGATTGGAGAACTTTGCCCCCACGCCTCCGGGAGGAGCATGGGGGCCCCGGGTAACGTTCCAGGCGAGGGGTCTCAAATCCCGCCTAAACATCTGATCAGTAATACGCACCCGGGCTATGCGAAGTTCCCCGTTGTTTGTTGGTTAGACCCAGGAAATGGGGAAAAGGTTAGCTGGATGGGATAGGCGCCGGGGGACAAGATCCAGCGGAAGAATGAGAGAGCAGACAAATCGTCTTGAATGATTTCCGCCGGTCAGGGCACGACTAGTTCTTTTTGCGCCTGAACTTCGATGTCGTCGAAACGACGCCACTTGTAGAACGCAATCGACACTATCCAGCTCAATGCGAAAAGGCCGACGATGAAGTATCCGAGGGTGCCGAAGTTGTCGTTGAGCCGGGTCACGGCATCCCAGACCACTCCTTTCAAATTAAATTGCGCGGCCATCAATCCCATGGCCTCGATCCCTCCCACCACCAGGGCGACAACAACTGAAACGCTGGTGATCGTGATGTTGTAATAAAGTTTGCGAACCGGCTTTACGAAGGCCCAGCCATAAGCTCCCAGCATGAGGATGTTGTCGGTCGTGTCGATCAGAGACATGCCAGCGGCAAAAAGCATGGGAAACACCAGGATCGCCCAAAACGATAGTCCCCTGGCGGCTTCCGCCGCGGAAATGCCCAGAAGACCAATCTCGGTTGCCGTATCGAACCCGAGGCCGAATAAAAAGCCAAGAGGATACATGTGCCAACTGCGGGTAATCATGCGGAACACGGGCCGAAACATTCGCGAAAGAAATCCCCGCCCGGCGAGCAGGAGATTGAAATCTTCTTCCACATAAGGCTCGCCGCGGCGGACGCTCACAAAAGTTCGATAAATCGAGCGCAGGATGATCAGATTGACAATCGCAATTGCAAACAGAAAAAATGCCGACACTAGGGTTCCAATTACGCCTGCAATGTTCCGGAAGGCATCCAGGCGATGTTGCAGTGTCAGCGCCGCGCCGGCAATCGCAGCCGCACCCAGCACGACGACCGTCGAATGCCCCAGCGAAAACATGAAGCCGACGGCAACCGGGCGCTTTCCATCCTGCATCAGCTTGCGGGTCACATTGTCGATGGCGGCGATGTGATCGGCATCGACAGCATGGCGCAGGCCAAAGCTATAAGCCAGCAGCGCCGTTCCCAGGAGCACGGGGTAATGACGAAAAGCGATGCTGGCGCAAACCCATGCTCCAACGTTGAACACGAGCAAGATGCCGTAAATGGCCGCGATGCGTGCGCGGAGGTTGTCGGCGGCATCGTTGAATAAGCTCAGACTGGCACGCATCGGTGATCTCACGGTAGAAAACCATCTTCCACGGTTCTGAAATCCAAAATCCATCATAGCCGAGCTCCGAAGGGAACTCCGCCGAAACCGGGGCCTGCCCAGGATGCCACTACACGGGAGCCCGCAATGTCAAAATTCGAAGTCAAATGCTCCGTCGGCGCGTAGTTGTTCGCCCATTCGGCGCAGTGGCGGTTGCTAGACAGTTCTCAAGGAATCGTGCCTCCCTGCCGGCCGCAACGTATTCGCTCAGCGGCCGAAACTGAAACGTAAAGTGAATCGCGCCTGAACCGGTTCGACGGGGTGCATAACCCTTGTGAATGCCGCGTTAGCATTCACAACACTCGCAACCTGCGCCTGCCCGGCTAAGGTTGTTGGCGGCGTCGCTGCCAGCCCCAGCCCGGCTGGTGGCGTTATTTGCGATACATAGGCGTAGTCAACATCGTGATCCCGGCGGTTGAACAAATTCAAAACTTCGCCCACAAGGCTCCAGTTCTTGTTGATTTTGTAACCAGCCCCCAGGTTGACCAGCGCCGTTGAGGGCGAGGTATAAATTGCGTCTGACGTCAAGGGGCGCGGGCCGAAGTAGCGCAGTCGCAAACTCGCCGAGAAGCGTTTGTAGTCCTGCAGCGTGGCGCCCGCCGCAACCACCCACCGAACTGCTTCAGGCACTTCCTTGCCGTACTGATTTTGCAGGAAGGTGCCGCCCCCGGTTGGAATCAGCCCAAAGCAATTCGAGTTTTTCGCGCAAAGCTGGGGACCTGCGGGGGGCGAAGTGTAAAAGGTCGAATCCTCTGGGTCGTTTTGCGTGAAAATGGCGCGGGAGTCCGCAAAGTCGGCATCAAAAACCAAATGTTCGGTTGGCGTGTAATAGTTGCCAACTTCTATGCCGTAGCGGTTGCTCGACTGAACCGAAGCACTCGTGCCTCCGGTGTCGCCATCCTGAAGCAGTTCGGAATTACTGTGCAGATACCAGACTTCAACGGTGCTTTGCAGTTGTGGTACGGCCACAGTGCGCACGCCGACTTCCCCGCCTTTGGTTTGCACCAGGAAGGGAATTTTAATGGGGTTCGGTGTGTTGTAGTAAGGATAGTCCGGCGAAACCGGTTCATATTGTTGCGTTGAGCCACGCACGTCGTTGGTGTGGTAACTGAATCCACCTTGCACATAGAGCTCCGTATTGGCCCAGGGGCCGAAGATCAAACTTGCTTTGGGGCTGGGCAGGAACTTATTGATCGACTGGCGGGTATTGGGATTGTAGTTGGCAGGGTAAGGATCGTTGGGATAGTTGGGGTTGGTGGGGTTCGTAAAGCTGGTGATGACGCCTTCGCCGTCGTCGCCGCGCACGGCAACAATAGAGCGAAGTCTCTCCGCCCACTGAATTTTAGACGTCACCCACGGACTTACTATTTTCTCCGTGAATTTATTCAAATCCGTACCCGCGGGCAAAACCGCGACCTGATCGAGTGTGGAGGGTTCATCCAGATAGTTAGCTATATAGTCAGTTTTACTTGTGCGCACACGATCTTCCGTCCGGAAAAGACCGTTATGGATCCAATCGTTGCGGAGCTGCATGCCGAACGTGGTTTCCGTCTTGCGGCCGAAGAAGTGGCCGAAAATCGTATGGCGTGCGTCGAACCCAGCTACCCAGCGTCTGTCCTGCTGTTCGAACTGGTCGCCCTTATAAGGATCGACCAGGCAGTAGGTGAAATCCGAGAACAGATTGAGATCGTAATAGAATCCGTAGGCCATGAGCGTCGTTTCGGAATTTGCGCCCTTGCGATGCCATTCGCCCTGCAAGCTGTAACGCTGTGATCTGCCACCGTCAGATGGGCTCAGCGAGCCGAAGAAACCGACGACGGGTATGGCCGTGTAGGGAAGCTGATCGCTCGAGTTCCATCTAGCTCCATCGTAAGCGTGAGTCGTAATGCTGAAACCGTTAGCCGCCGTGCCCTGGCTGTAGGTTACAAGGCCGTTGAATTTGTAGTAATTGTCCGAATGCACCCATGGGCCGCCATCGTGATACGCCTCTCCGCCATACAGCAAGTTGCCCTTGCCTAGCTTTTGCGACACGCCGAAGACGAACCGCGCAAACTGGTACATGCCGCCATCGACCTGGAAGAAGTTCTGGGGCAGGGTCTTGTAAAACACCACATGGGCATTTCCCGCCGAGCCATAGTCGCCGACGTCGGCGTAATAAGGACCTTTCTCGGCGTCCAGCCGCTCCACAAACTCCGGGATGACGATGTTCATGTCCGAGTACCCTTCGCCGTGCGCGTGGGACGGCAGGTTCAGTGGCATGCCATCCAGGAAAATGGCGAAATCCGTTCCGTGGTCGAGATTGAAGCCGCGAAGAAAATATTGGTTGGCCTTGCCGCCGCCGGCGTGTTGCGTGATGATGAGACCGGGAAGCGCCTCCAAAATCTCTCCCGAGCGAAGAAGCGGACGATTTTTGAGTTCCTCTGCGCCTACCGTTACCTGGCCGGCGGAACTGGCAATTCCAACCAGGTTATCCTGCCGGCCCTCCACGTTTATCGTAGTGCTCAAGAAGCCCAGAGCCAGCGAGACTCGCAGCGAGACCGGAGACTTGGAAGCCCCTATGGTGACTGGGACTTCTTTTGTTTCGAAACCGGGATGAGATACCTCGAGTCGATAAGTAGCTGCCGAGAGTCCAGAAATAAGGAAGGAGCCGTTCGTGTCCGACCGTGTCGTTTTTTGCACAGTACCGTTCGCGCTGCGAACCTGCACGGTGGCCCCGGAAATCACCGCGCCCGAGGTGTCCACGACAGTTCCTGATAGCTGAGGCGGATGAGCCTTGTCACTGGTGGCGACCGGTGCCTTTCGCTGCTCGGCAAGCAAGAGTGGCGTAACCTCAATCGTTATTGCACTAGAGCTGGACGTCACTTGAACCTCTGCTGCAGGCAAGGGTTTGTCTTGCACATCGGTCAGTTGCCGGCGCACGCTGTCGCTGTTCGCGGCTCGCACGGTGGGCGCGCACAGAAAAGCTATCAAGATGAAGCTGACGTAGAAAATGAGCGGCCAACAACGAAATCGCAAATTCTGCTCCCGCGAGGCCAAATCGCTTGCTCTTGAGGTAAGAGAAAGGGCTTGGCTTTGTCCCGTGGTTTTCCTTCATAGCCTTGTCCGACAAGACCAGCAGCCATCCGGATTGTATAACACGATTATTGGAAACGTGTTACCCGATTCCAGGATTTCCGAAAGATTTGGGGTTTCCCCGATCCTCCGGGTAAGGGTTTCCCCGAGGAGCCCGTTCTTCGAAACCTCGAGACGGGCCGTTCCCGAAATCACGGCAGATCGTTTACTCTGCATGTAGTGAAGGAGCAAGCTGTGGCAGATTTAGTGAGAACGGGGCTGTCCCTGGAGCGAGACCTGCTGCAAAGGTTCGACGAATCCATCGCCAAGCGGAGCTACCAGAACCGTTCTGAGGCGGTCCGCGATTTGATTCGAGAGTACCTGGTTTCGGAAGAGGGCGATAAAAACGAGATTATCGCGGGGACGCTGACCATGGTTTACGACCATCACCGGCCGAATTTAACCGAGCGGCTGGTGGAGATTCAACATCAGGCGCACACGCAAGTACTCGCCGCCACGCATGTCCACTTGGATCACCATAACTGCCTGGAGGTGGTGATGATGAAAGGCCGCAGTTCCGATCTGCGGAAGATCGCCGACGAGATTCTCAGTCTGCGCGGCGTCAAACACGGCAAGCTGGTGATCACTACGACCGGGAAAAACCTGAAATGAACGGGCTGTCCCGCTTATTTATTGCTCCCGTTCCTTAGGCCGCTCGTAAGCTTTCGCCATATATTTTCGCGCTTCCTCCAGCGCACCGAAGGTGTTGTCGTTGGTTTGCAAAGCCTGGCGGTATTCGTTGATGGCGCGTTCCCGCTGCCCGGTAATGTCGAAAATCTTTCCCAGCTGCACGCGGCTCCAGACTTCGGTCCAGCGTGGATCGCCATCGCCATTGAGCGATTCGCGGTAGGCGTTAGCGGAAGATTGATAGTTCCTTTGCAGAAAGAAAACTTCCGCGATGCGGTAGTGAGCCAGCGAACTATTCTTGTTGAGGTCGAGCGCCTTGTTGAATTCCGTCAGCGCCCCGGCCAGGTCTCCCTGTTGTTGCAGCGCCTGGCCGCGCAAAATCGAGGCCCGCAGCCGGATGTCGCTTGAGTTGGTGAGCACGTGGTGGTCGGGATCGAGCGAAATACGGCGCGGCCGGCCAAACGTTTCAACCGTAAACGCGGAATTTGTCCCGACCACTTCAATGCGCTTATTCTCGGTTTTTCCGTCGGTTTCGATTCGCAGGTCCACGGGCATGCGGAACAGATCAAGATCCTGGGAAATTTCTCCCGTCACACGAAACCCCGGGGATTTATCTTCCTTGGATTGATCCTTGGCGACATTGCCCAGGCGATAGACGGTATATTTCACTTTGAATTCGGGGGCGCCCGTCGAATCCAGCCATTGTGAAAAGAACCAAGTGAGCTGGTCGCCGTAGTTTTTTTCCGCAATGTCCTTGAAGTCGTCCATGGTCGCGGACTTTCCCGCGTACTGAGTTGCGAAGTCGCGCATGGTTTTTAGATATTTATCCTCGCCCATCACCCAGCGCAGCATGTGCAGAATCATCGCGCCCTTGTCGGTGGCCAGGGATTGGAATTCGGTGGAAAACATATCGAGCTTGCCGGCGCTCGAAAGCGGCACCGTGTCATAAGCCAGCGCGCCTACCGACATATCTTTCACCGCTTCTTCGAGTCCGGCGGCGCCGGCGGCATTCTCCACGTACATTGCTTCCGAATATCTGGAAAAACCGTCGCTCAACCACCAGTCGTCTTTGAATTTTGGGCTTACCGAAACTCCCCACCATTGATGCGCAATCGCATCCGCCAACAGCCTGTAGTTTGTTTTTTCGGTTATGGATGGACCAGCCAGACCGGCGATCTCCGGTGCCCACGTGTAAGGCAGAGTATCGCCGGGCAATTCCACCACGTTCAGCTTTGACGATAGCGGAGTTCCATACAGTGTGATGAAGTAGGTGAACTCCTGCACAGCAGTTGTAGCGTAGGTGGCTGCGAGAGTCTCATGCGTAGGTTTGAAGAAAACGTGCAGATCAACTCCTGCGTCGTCGCTCTTGTATTCCTTGAAAATTCCGGCAATGATTGTGCCCGGAAAACTCGGTTTGGTAGAAACAAAGGTAAACGTCTTGGTCGCCAGACCGTTTGGATTCGATTTTTCCCTCCACGGTGCTGGTTCCGCTTCCGATCGCTATCATGTGGGCGGGGATGGTCACGCTGATGGTTGACGTAAACCGATTCAGGCCGTAACCGACCACCGGAAACCAGCGGCCAACGTAGAGCAGGTAGCTGGTGTCGTCGCCGATGTAAGCCAGCTTGAGTCCTGGCACTGGGCTGTCGTCGGCAGTCTCAAGTTCGCCCTCGTATTCGAAAGTCAGGGTCGTGGAAGCATCTTTGGCCAGGCCATCCGGCAGCGGCACGCGTACGGTGAAATCCTGCGTAACCCGCTCGGCGGAAAGCGGCTGCCCTTTGGCGTCGGTCACCTTGGTGACGCGCAGGCCGTTGTTCAATTCAAATATCGCCACATTCAGGTCTTGAAGCGCCGTGAATTTAACCGTGGCTTTGGCCGAAATTCGGTGGAGGTGCGGCGTTAGCTCAGCCTCGATCTGGTAGTCATCCACGCGAAGGCGCGGTTTTTCCGCCGCCCACGCCGGCATGGCGATGCAAAACGCGAGCAGCGCAACGCAACTCGCATAGACGCTGCGTTCGCGCCGGAGCTGTTTCAACATTAAGGAGGGTCTCCCGGGAAATGGCCTATTCCCTATGATGAAGATTCTCACGCAAAAGATGCTGGGGCGCAAACGACCTTTAGGCCTTTAGCTCCCAACCCTTAGCTCAAATCGCGGCCACTGTGCCCCACGCCGCTGTTTGAAGCTGAGAGCCTTCAGTTCTTGACCGGTTCTTGACCAGGAGTATGCGGGGTTAGTTTCCGTATGATGAATTCCTGAATCACATTGACGGCTGCTCCCTCGCCAATGCCGATTGCCGTATTTTCGAAGGTCAGGCTCAAGCCATTGCGGTCATTATCAGGGTAGTAAAGATTGGAAATACCGCCAGCGGCCAGCCCGCCCAGGATGCCCGAATAGTTCGCCTGCCAATGCCCGTTATCCCCCTTACAGACCACAGACATGGCCATGGCGTAGAAAAACCGCGATTTTCGGCTGCCCGTTCCCTTATAGAAATAACGCGGATCCTGTTTCAACAGAGAAGGCAGGATCGCGCCCCCGATGAACGTTCCCGACACCAGATCGGCGTAGGATGCCCCGTAGCGCTTGGCATACCCCTCCGCGCCTTGTCCATACCCGCCATAGGCGTTATCCAACTGCTCCACTCCCGCAATCGCCCCAGTGATTCCAAACGAGACAGGGTCGATAGTCGACTTCCAGGCGAGTTGGAATTTTTGTTTGGTCGTTAGAGGAGAGGCATTGGGGACGTAGCTTACGTAAAAATTCGGGATCGCGCCCAGTATTCGCTGCTTTTCTTCCACCTGAACCTGCTCCTGTGCGATCTCCGTCGGCTTTAACCTTACCTCCACATCGACCGAGGCGCCGCCAACCGCCAGCGTAATCTGTTGAATCAGGAAGTTCTCTCCCGGATGTAAAATTCCGGACTTCTGTTGCGGAGCAAAGCCGGATGCGTTGAAGATCAGCTCAAACGGGCCGGGAGGCACGTTCTCGAGAATAAAGTACCCGTCGCTGTTTGAGAGCACTTCTCTGCTGGGTGAGCCGCCTTCCTGCATGTATGTAACTCGAGCGTTGGCCACCAGGGCGCCATCTTCATCTACAACAGTGCCGCTGATGCTTCCCGATTGCGGCGCCGGAGTTGGGGCTTGAAGAGTTGGCGCTTGCTGGGCGTGGATTACCGCCGGAATGGCGAATATCACGAACATCGCCGCCCACAGCATGGGGCGAATGACCGTCTGTACGTTCATCCAGCCGCCCGGGGGCAGGACACTACCGGAACTGTTCAATAGGTTTCCCTTCAATTGCACTTCTCCCTGCTTACAAAATCAGCGGCACCGGCACGCCCGTCCCAATCTGCAATGCTTACTAGATTAATTTGTCGACTCCGTCCCAGAGCCCACAAAGACATTCTTTTACAAATCTCTTTAATTATTCTCCCGTTTATGATGCAGGAATCCCAGATCACGTAAGTTACGGAATTACGGCCCTCTCGTGGAAAGAGCCTAAGGAAAGAATGATTTCAGCCGCCCGGTCGGCAGGGTGCTGGGCCATGCCTGAGGCTGCTTTTGGGGCGCGCAGCTTGGCTTTCACCTCGGCCAGACCTTGCAGCATCCGGCTTCGCGCCGCACCTTCGGCCAAAATGGGTTGAAGCTTGGCCAGAATATTCCCGGTTGTGAAATCGTGTTGCACCAGTTCGGGAACGATTTCCTCTCCCGCAATGAGGTTCACCATCGCAAACCGGGGAACTTTCACGCGAGGCTTGCCCAGCATGTAGGTTAGCGGCGAGACGCGATAGACCATCACGAATGGCGTGGACATCAAGGCCGCTTCCACGGTCGCGGTTCCGCTGGCAACGATCCCTGCGCGAGAGTGGAACAGCGCCGGCAACGCGCTGGGCAGCAAAGAGACTGTTTGTTCCCCAATCATGCTCATCAAAAAACCGCGATCCAGCGTAGGCGCTACAGGAAGCAGAAACTCGTAACCATCGCCGAGCTGCACCGCAGCTTCGAGCATTGTGGGCAGGTTCATGCGGACTTCTTTGACCCGGCTGCCGGGCATCAGCGTGATCCATTGTTTGCCGGGATCGAGGCCAAACTGCGCCGCGAATTCCTCGCGCGAGACGGAAGGCGGCAGCAGTTCTGAAAGCGGATGTCCCACGAACGTCGCGTCCACTCCGCGGTCGCGATAAAACTTCTCCTCGAAGGGGAAAATCACTAGCGCTTTGTCGATGTAATCGCGCAGCAGCCGCACCCGCCCCTGCCGCCACGCCCAGAATTGCGGCGCCACGTAATAAACCGTTGGAATGCCGCGTTTCTTCATCTCACGGGCCACGCGCCAGTTGAAGGCCGGAGAATCAATAACGATGGCCAGGTCAGGCTTCCGCTTGTCGCCTTCCCTAATCAACCGGTGAAACATGCGGTAGATCTTTGGCAGGTGACTCAGAATTTCCGTGATGCCAACGACTGCGAGATCCTTCGCGTCAACGACGGTATCGCAACCCGCAGCGCGCATGGCGTCTCCGCCCACGCCAAAGAAGGTGAGAGGCTGGCTTAGAACGGGCGCAGCGCGGTGTAGCGCCACGATCAGCTCGGCGCCGTACATTTCGCCGGAAGCTTCTCCGGCTGAGATCAGGATTCGCAAGAGAGCATTGTAACGGCAGCGCGCGGTTGTAGCTTTGAAGACCCGGACATACAGGAAAAACTTGCGGCGTCTCGGGTGGGTGATGGCTTGCAAACCCGCACCTGGCGCGGGGAGTAGAGCATCTATTTAAGGGTAGACGAAGAAAGATAGAAAGTAGGTGGAACGATAATATGAAAAGATTAACGAAATTATCAACGTTGAGGTGGGTTGCCGTTGGATTGCTATGCGGAGTCCTGTCTTTCTCCGCTTCCGCGCAGGCGCAGGCACAAACGCAGACGGAGACGCAGAATTCGCGGCCGGCGCGTCCGGGAATGATTAACTACGTGGAAGGCCAGGCGACTATGGACGGGCAGGAATTGCGCGACAATTCCGTCGGCTCTGCCGAATTGCAAAAAGGTCAGGTATTGAACACGCAAACCGGCAGAGTGGAAGTTCTGCTGACGCCGGGGGTTTTTCTTCGCGTGGACGATAACAGCGAAATAAAAATGATTTCCCCGGACCTGGCCGATACCGAGGTCGCACTCGACAAAGGCCGCGCCATGGTAGAAGTCACGGACATCAGCAAGGATAACGATATCCGCATCGATTTGGATGGCACGAGCACCAAGCTTTTAAAGCGGGGTCTCTACGACTTTGACGCCGCGCAGAACCAGGTGCGCGTGTTCGACGGCAAGGCCGAGATCTTCGAAGACGGCCACAAGAAAGCGACTGTGGACGGTGATCACGAGGTCACGCTGAATACCGGCGGTAAACTGAAGGCCAAACATTTCGACACGAAAGAATATGCTGATTCGTTCTACCGCTGGTCCGGCCTGCGCTCCGGATACCTGGCCGAGGCTGACGTCGACACCGCGCAGCTTTACGTCAATGGCGGCGCCGGTTGGGTTGGCCCCGGCTGGTATTGGGATCCCTGGTTTAGCGCGTACACGTTCATCCCCGGCAATGGAATTTTCTACAGTCCATTTGGATGGGGATTCTACTCGCCGTTTGCAATCTGGGGGTCGCCGTATTTTTATGGCGGATGGTACGGTCACGGTCACCCTCACCATTTTAGTGATTTCCACGAACCCTATGGGCACGGTTTCGAGCCACGCGGAGGATTTCACGTTGGCGGATTCCATGGCGGCGGATTCCACGGTGGAGGCGGTGGTTTTCACGGCGGCGGTGGTGGCGGCCGGCGTTAACTGAATGCCGTCAGGTGAGTGTGTGATCCTACGGCCTCGTCAGCAAATGCCGGCGGGGCCGTTCGAACAGGGGCTGATGAGTGTTAGAATCAACGCCGCAGGTTTGCCGGGCTGATTGACAACCCGACTGGAACCGCGCGCCTGCCACCGCAAACACGGCCCCGTAGCTCAACTGGATAGAGCATCAGACTTCGGATCTGAGGGTTGGGGGTTCGACTCCCTCCGGGGTCGCCATTCTCGAAGCGCACTGCTCCGCTTTGATTTCCGCAGCGGCAGCAAATAGGGAGTTCTCGCCGT
>CAVSYV010000010.1:0-157068 GCA_963732255.1 uncultured Acidobacteriaceae bacterium | reverse complement strand
TGTTCTGATCTGCTTGGTTCGGTTGATTGCTGCCGTCCGGACCGAACTCCCGGAGCCTCGTCGCCCTCCTAACTCCTCCAGCAGTCCCGCCGGCACCTCTTCCAGAAAGCGGGAGGGGACGCTGGCTTCCGGCAGATCGGTTCCGTAACGCCGGCGATACACCGCGCGGGTCAGGACCAGCCGCTCCATCGCCCGCGTCATGCCGACGTAGCAAAGCCGCCGCTCTTCTTCGACTTCTTCGGGAACGAGCATCGTCCGCGAATGAGGAAAGAGTCCCTCCTCGAGTCCGCTGAGAAACACCAGCGGAAACTCGAGCCCCTTGGCCGCGTGCAGGCTCATCAGCGTAATCTGCGCGCGCGCGTCGTAGTCGTCAGCGTCGGCGATCAGAGCAGCGTGATCGAGGAATTGATCGAGTGTCTCGGCGCGATCGCGCGAATCCATTGCCGCGTTGACCAGTTCCCGCAGGTTTTCGATGCGAGAGAAGGCTTCTGGCGTGTCCTCCGCTTCCAGTTGCTTGATGTACCCGGTGCGGTCAATCAGGAACTTGAGGATGTCGGCCACGCTGACGGTGGGAGCGGGAAACGTGTCAGGCGTTTGCGATGCGGGCGCAGGTGCGACGTCGGCGGAATCAAGGTCACCATTCGTAGCGCCGGCGTCCCGCCGGCTGTCGTGGAGGCGTCCCGCCTCCGCTGCCGAATCCGTCTCGGAATCCGCCGCGCCGAAATCGAACGAGAAATTCCCGAACTCGGTGGGATCGAAGGCGGTAGCGTCTTCGGGTTGAGAGCCGTCTTCGTGGTCAGGCTGCAGGGCTTCGCCATGCTGGACAGCCGAGGGCGGCTGTCCCCACATAGACTCGGCGGCGCCGACTGTTGCACGGGCAGTCGTTCACACCCACACTGGCTGTGCTTTCCGCTAGGTGCGCGGCGAAGTCGGCGCCCATCATCGCCCGCGCGTCTTCAATCAATTCCCGGAAGCTCGTGAGCGAGGCCATGGCGCGAGCAGGCAACAACTGCCGCTCGATCGCTTCTCCAATCGCGCCCCACATCGACAGTCCGGTTTCCAGCGCCAGCCGCTCGAGGGTATCGATGGTCCTCTTTGCCGATGCCGCGCGCAGGAGTGTTGACCACGCGCAGCAGCGAAATCGAATCATCGGGATTCTGGATGACCTTCAGATACGAAATCATGTCCTTGATTTCGGCGCGCTCATAAAACGAAAATCCGCCGACCACGTTATACTTCAGGCCATATCGCCGCATCGCCTCTTCAAACAATCGCGACTGCGAGTTCGTGCGGTAGAGCACGGCCGCCCGCGGAGTATCTCCGCGATCGTTGGCCTCGCGCAGGTAGCGCGCAATCAAGTCGGCGGAGAAGAGCGCTTCGTTTTCGCCATCCGGAGCTTCGTAATAGCCGATCTTCGCCCCGCCCTGCCGGGCCGTCCAAAGATTTTTGCCCTTGCGCCGCACGTTGTTCGCGACTACGGCCGACGCCGCCCTGCAAGATATTCGACGTCGAACGGTAATTCTGCTCCAGCCGAATGATCTTCGCCTCGGGAAAATCCTTTTCAAACTCCAGAATGTTGCGGATGTCCGCCCCGCGCCACGAATAAATCGACTGGTCCTCATCGCCCACGGCGCAAACGTTATGGCTTTCGCCCGCCAGCATGCGCATCAATTCGTATTGCGGACGGTTCGTATCCTGATATTCGTCAATCATCAAATACTGAAAGCGCCGGTTGTAATATTCGCGCACCTGCCCGGCGACTTCAGCAGCCGCATCGCATCCAGCAGCAAATCGTCAAAGTCTAGCGCGTTCGCCTTGAGCAACTCTTTTCGATACTCCTCGTACAAATGCGCGATGCGTCTCCGTCTTGGGTCGGCCGACTGCAAATACAGCTCCTGCGGATTGAGCATGTGATTCTTCGCCCACGAAATCCGCCCCAGCACAATGCGCGGCGTGAGCTGCTTGTCGTCAATGCCCCAGCGCTTCATGATCGACTTCATCAGCGACTGCTGATCGCCATCGTCGTAAATCACAAAATTCTTGGTATGCCCGATCGGCGGCTGCCCCGGCATGGCCGACGGAATCCGCAGCGCCTCAATATCGCGCCGCAGCATGCGCACGCAGAACGAATGGAACGTCGAAATCACCGGCTTGGCAATGCTCAGCCCGCCGGCCAACTTCTCCACGCGCTCGCCCATCTCAGCCGCGGCCTTATTGGTAAAGGTCATGGCCAGAATCGATTCCGGCATCACGCCTTTGTGCTCGATCAGATAAGCGATGCGATACGTAATCACGCGCGTCTTCCCGCTGCCCGCGCCCGCCAGAATCAGCACGGGCCCCTCGGTAGTTTCGACAGCCTCGCGCTGTTGCGGATTGAGTTGGTCAAGAAAAGACAATGCGGGAGTGGCTCCGGAACGATGATTCGATTTTACAGGGGAATGAGATTTAGTGAACGCACGAAACGTAGATGCGATCGGCGCAAGATCGCGTGGCAGGCCCCGGGACAACAAAGCTTCGGATTTTTCTTGTGACGGATGTCACAGACCGGTTTTTCTCCCTTCAAAGAGAATTGAATGGTTCGGGCTCGTTACAGGCAAAGTGCCAAAGGCACGGTATGTGGAAGCCCGGCACGGAAGTGCCGGGGAAGCCGCGACAGATTTAACGAGTCCCGTCAGGGACGGCACGATGGCTCACACCTATCCTAACGTTTTGATTCATTGCGTCTTCAGCACCAAGCTGCGCCAGAATTCCATCCCCGAAAATTTGCGTGAAAAGCTCTCGATGTATTTCGTTGGAATTGGAAAAAATCACGACATTCCTGTGCTGTGCGCCGGCGGTACAGCCAATCACGCTCACCTCCTGATTTCCCTTCCAGCTTCCCTACCGCTGGCAAAGGCAATGCAACTCCTCAAAGCCAATTCTTCTCGCTGGCTCGGCGAACATGGATTCGATTTTGCATGGCAAGAGGGCTATGCGGCATTCAGCGTGAGCGCATCCAACACCGAGGCGGTCAGGCACTACATTGAACATCAAGCCGAGCATCATGCGAAGCACTCGTTTGAGGATGAGTTTGTTTCGCTGTTGCAGAAATCCGGCGTGAACTACGATCCCGAGTTTGTGTTCGGGTAGCCGGTGTCGTCCCTGACGGGACTCTGTTCTTCTTTCTTGGCCGCGTTCCCGGCACTCCCGTGCCGGGCTTTCACATGCCGCCGCTCCGCGGCTGGATCATCGCTGGCGCCCTGCCCTTGTCGCGTTTTGTGCGACAGGGCGGGGATTTTGACTTCCTATCGCCATCCGCAGACCCGCGAATAAATCCTGATGTTCATCCGTCACAGACTTTCGGCCTTCTGTCAAAATAGAATTCAAATATGTGTGGGGAATTCGCATCTGAGACCAGAAGGCTGGCATCGGCGAGGCAAACGCCTAACTCCTTATTCCTGAAGAATTTACCTGTAACCCCTTTCATCTCTAGAATTTACAGCCCAACCCTCGGATCAAAAGCGCCTAAGTCATTACCCGTCAATAATTTAGCGAAAAAGCATTTTACTTTTTCTGGCCTTCAGTCTTTCGCCATACATTCGCCCCAGAAAAGCCTACACCCACGCCGCCATCAAATGCCCCAGCCCGCCGCGCACGCACAGCTCGTCGGCCCGGTCCTGAAAGTAGCGTTCGTTGATTTGTTTGCCTTGCAGCAATTCGGTGCGATGGAATCCCAGGCTCTTCAACTCGTCCTGCAGCTTCGCCGGATCGAAGAAGAGTTGAAACGGCTCGCCCGCCGCGGCCACGCGCTTCGAGAGCGCATGCAGCGCAATCCTTTGCCCCCAGTTGAGCAGTGCCGGATCGAGGGCAAAATCAAACACGACACCGCTGCCCGCGGGAAGTTTGGCGATCCAACTCAGCGTGGCGAAGCAAGCATCCCGCGTCAGATAAGGCACCACGCCCAGCCACGAAAAGAACGCCGGAGCATTCCTATCGAATCCACACAGCTCCAGTCCCGCGCCCAGTGTCTGCTTTTCAAAATCGACGGGCACAAATGTCAGCGACGAAGGAATCGCAATCTCCGCGGCCAGCAACTGCTCGCGCTTCCACGCCTGCGTCGCCGGATGGTCTACCTCAAACACCCGCAGCCCCGCATGAGGATTGCGGTAGGCGAATGTATCCAGTCCCGCGCCGAGAACTACATATTGCCGAACGCCCTGCGCGAAAGCCCGTGCCAGTTCGTCCTCGGCAAAGCGGCTGCGCGCCACCATAAAGGCGCGGAAGGCGCGGTTATAGGCATGGTGTTCGCGCGGGTTGGAACGCAACTCTTCAGCCGCTTCGGCGCCGATAATCCGCAACGCCAGCGGATCATCGAGCACGCGCGGCTGGTCCAAAAGCTGGTGCGCCGCGCGGCGAATGGCCACTCGCTGCGCCGTCCGGCTGAATATGCCTTCTTGCATCTCAGGATAAGTAGAGGAATTGTCTCGAAGGCGATGTTGCCCGAGCGAAGCTCTTTACGGCAACCAAATTCATTGTCATTCCGAGCGCAGCGAGGAATCTCTCGCACCGGCACACTCTTCGCACGGGCACACTTCACGCAGGAACTTCCACGAATAAATCCCCAGGTCGTGGTTGTCGTTCCACAAAAACTTGATGGCGTATTTCCCCACACCCTCGGCCGACATCGGCATGGCTCTAGCCTTAAACATCGGCAGCGCTCCCGGAGCCGTCTTCTGCGCCTCGCCCGGCCTGCGTCCAGCCTTCTCGCGTTCGTCGTTGCACATCGCGCACGGGCATGCATCGCGCAGAAAGGCAAAGCTGTAATGCGAACGGTGGCCGTCATTCCACTCAATATCCACGCCCGCGCCGGTGGTCAGATGCACTTTGACCGACTTCGGATCGGTGGCTGCCGTCGGCGATTGCAGAGGTGACTGCATGGCATCAGTATCGCATATGAAACTCCCACGGATTTCACCGTCGCAAGAGCGCGCGCGATCTGACTTGCTCTCTCGATCGCGCAATGCCCTCGCAAATCGTCCCGCAAGATTCTACAATCTAGTCATGACGTTGGCCGTGCAGCGAACGCCTTCCAGTTTTATCCGGCTTTTGCCCAAGGCCGAGTTGCATCTTCATTTGGAAGGTTCCATCGAACCGCGAACGTTGCTCGAATTGCGCGAGCGCCACGGGGAACGCGGTTCGCTCGCCGATGCCGACCGCATCTACCGGTACTCCGACTTCCCCGCATTCCTCATGGCCTTCAAGGCGGTGACCGATCATCTGCGCACCGCTGAAGATTACGAACTCATTACTTATCGCCTGATGCAGCGTCTGAAAGAAGAAAACGTCTTGCACGCCGAAGTTTACGTTTCCGTCGGCGTCTGCCTGTGGCGCAACCAGGATTTCGCTGCGCTATTCGAAGGCCTCGACCGTGGCCGTGCCAAGGGGGCGCGCGATTTCGGCGTCTCGTTGCTGTGGATTTTTGACGCGGTTCGCCAGTTCGGAGCCGAAGAGGCACAAAGGGTTTTCGAGCTCGCGGTTCGTTTCAGCGATCGCCATGTAATGGCCGTCGGCTTGGGCGGCGATGAACTGAAAGGTCCGCCGGAACTGTTTCGCAGTGCCTATGCTTACGCGCTTGAACACGGACTTCGCCTGACTGCGCACGCCGGCGAAACGGCCGGACCGGAATCCATTTGGGGCGCGCTTAATCTCCAGGCCGAGCGCATTGGTCACGCCTTGACTGCCGCGCAGGATCCCGATTTGGTGGAAGAGCTTGCCCAGCGCCAGATTCCAGTGGAGATCTGCCTGACCAGCAACGTTCGCACAGGGTTATGCAATTCCGTGAGCGAGCATCCAGCCAAGAATTATTTCGATCACGGCCTGATGATCACACTCAACTCTGATGATCCGGCCATGTTTTCAACGACGCTCGCGCGCGAGTATCAGTTGGCGCAGGATACCTTCGGCTTTACCGATGAGCACCTGCGCGAACTGGCGCGCAACTCCTTTGAAGCGTCATTTCTGCCCGCCGAAAAGAAACTGGAATTTCTCAACCTCTTCGACGCCGCCGCAGCCAGATAGGCAGTTACTTTCGCGTCCTTGGCTCACAGCTTTCCTGTTGTAAAATTTGCCCACCGAATCTCCGCCATGCCCATACGCACGCTCCTGCAACTCGGCGATCCCATGCTGCGGCAAAAGTCGCTGCCCGTACCCGATCCGGCCGCGCGCGAGATTCGCCTGCTGGCGCAGGACATGGGCGACACTCTCGCTCATTGGCGCGAGACGACAGGCTACGGACGCGGCATCGCGGCGCCACAAGTCGGAGTCTTGCAGCGCGTCATCTTTCTCAAGCTTCCCGGAGTCGAGCCCTGGCCGCTGGTCAATCCGGAAATCATCGAGCGCAGCGCGGAAAAGATTGTCGTCTGGGACGCTTGCCTGAGTTTCCTCTCGATCTTTATGCAGGTGGAGCGGCATCGCGAAATCACCGTCCGCTATCAGGATCTGCGCGGAGAGATTCTCGAATTCCGCGCCGGAGACGATCGCTTTCTCTCGGAATTGCTGCAACACGAAATCGATCACCTCGATGGAATCCTAGCCATCGACCGAGTCAGGGATATCAAGACTGTGGTGACGCGCGAAGAATTCGAAAAGCGCTATCGGGATGCGACGCCGTATGACAACGCGGTTCCAACCAATGCTTGATCCGCACCGATGTTGCGGGAAGCTGATGCTTCGGAAACACTGATGTTGCAGAAGCTAAGATTCCGCCAGTTCGCCGATCTCTACGCCATCGTGCGCCTCGCGCCCGATGCCACCACTCCAGCTTGGGCAGGCAAAGGCGGGTTCACTTCAAGCACGCGGACGGCTGAGGAACTTTCCATCGTCTGCCCAAACGCAAATCTTCCGCCCGATGTTCATTCATCGCACCGCTGGATTTGCCTCAAGCTCGAAGGCCCGTTCCCGTTCTCGCAAACCGGAGTGCTGCTCTCGTTCATCCAGCCATTGTCGGACAACGGTATCCCCATATTTGCCATCTCGACGTACGACACAGATTACGCGCTGATCCAGGAGGAGTTCGCCGATGCGGCTCTGGACCTGCTGCGAACCGCAGGACATGAACTTGTTTCCTGATTGTTGCGTCGGCAAGTTGGCCTCGCAATCCGCCCGTTCGATCCTCTAATACTCCCAAACGCTGTTGCCGGGCATTCCCCTAGCCTCCGTGTGTGCTGTAATAGAAGTGATACCTTGTATGCCGTCCACGCTCACAACTCTGCGACGCCGCGCCAAGGCTTTGCACCGCAATCTGCGCGGAGCTTCCATGGCTGCGCGGGCGCTGGCTTCCACCGATCATCCGTTGCTGGCGCACATCATTCCCGTGCGGCGCTGCAATCTGGCTTGCACCTACTGCAATGAGTTCGACGATTTTTCCAAACCCGTGCCCACGGAAGAGATGTTCCGCCGCATCGACAAGCTGGGCGCACTCGGGACCTCAGTGGTAACGATCTCCGGCGGCGAGCCGCTGCTGCATCCCGAGCTTGACGAAGTGATCCGCCGCATTCGCTCCAACGGCATGATCGGCGGACTGATCACCAATGGCTATCTGCTGGTGGCAGATCGCATAAAACGGCTCAATCGCGCGGGACTGGAGTGGCTGCAGATTTCCATCGACAACGTCAACCCCGATGAGGTTTCGAAAAAGAGCCTGAAGGTTCTCGACCGCAAGCTGGAACTGCTGGCCGAGCACGCCGACTTTCATGTGAACATCAACTCCGTTGTCGGCAGCGGCATTCACCATCCGCAGGATGCGCTGACCATCGGCAAGCGCGCCATGGAGCTGGGATTCAGTTCGACCATCGGCATCATTCACGACGGCAGCGGACAGTTGCAGCCGCTGGGCGAAGAGGAAGAGCGGATTTATAACGAGATGAAGTCGTGGGAGAAGCGCAGCTTCACCCGCATCAACGCCTTTCAGGACAACATTGCGCGAGGTCTGCCCAACGAATGGCGATGCCGCGCCGGCGCGCGCTATCTCTATATTTGCGAAGAAGGGCTGGTGCATTACTGCTCGCAGCAACGTGGCTATCCCGGAGTTCCGCTGGCCACCTACACGCGCGACGACATCCGCCGCGAATTCTCACCGAAAAAGGCTGCGCGCCGCACTGCACGGTTTCCTGCGTGCATCAGGTTGCGGTGGTAGATTCTTGGCGCGCGCCGCAGCACTCGACTCCATCTTCGAATTCCGGCGGAGTTGGTCCAGATCCGGTAGCGTCGCTCGGACCGCCGTAGCCCGGATAACCGTGAAAACAGAGCGCACCGTGTGTCCTGGCCACAGCTACTTCTTTGGTTGCGCCGAAGGCGGCAGAATTCCGTTCAGCCGCAGATACATGGCAGCCGCCCCGTAGTGGTCGGCCCAACTGCTGGCCAATGCCATGGCGGCCATGGCGCGGGGAAACTGGTGCCCGCCGAAGAGTTCCACGCTGTCGGCCAGTTTTGCGTCGTCCATTTTGCCCAGCGCTTCACTGCAAAAATCAAACGAAGCCTTGGCTGCGGCCAGCAGTTTGTCTTTGCCTTCTGTATCTTTCGCCTCTTCCACTTTCGGTGCGGGAACGTCGGCGGCTTTGGCGCAAAGGAAGTTGTTCGAGTTGGCAATGTGAGCGGCCAAATGCGCGAAAGTCATCTGCTCGGCGGTGGGCTTGTAGTTGAACTTGTCCGCGGGCATGGCTTCGATGGCGCCAACGGTATTCTTCTCCGATCGCGGCAGCAGCATTTTCAATGATGCGGTGACCGGATCTTTGACGGGAGCGGCGGGCGCGGTTTGGGCCACAGAAACAGCCGATGCGAGGCAGGCGGAAAGCAACAGGACAGTACTTGCGAATTTCACGGGAGAACCTCCGTTCAAGGGAGAACACCATAGCTTACCGCAGGTTGCGGCGTGCTTGAAAGCCGCGGTCATTGATCGGCATCTCGATCTATATTTCAAACAAGGCTGCGCAAGCCAACCACAATCTCGATTCTCTATGAGAATGCAGCCCCAATCCCTGCGCCAATCAACGTAAACAGAATCCACCAGCCGAACACGATGGCAAATGAAGTCCCACGCTTTACTTTGCTGACGCAGGTAAAGCCGATGGCGGAAAGAATCAGCGTCCAGATAAGAAATATGTCCAGCGAAGACATCAGGCTGTAGAGAAATGGCGAGTCGGCCTGCGTCATGAAATAGGCGGGATTAGTGGCAACCGGATTCTGCAGCGAAAACGATTCGGCGCTGGCCCCGGCCATGATGGAAACGATCGCCAGCAACAATTTCAAAATGCCCGGCAGTCCCGAATACATCACCACCGCAAATGTAGTTTTGAACTTAAGCTTGGCTCCCGCCGCGAATTTGAATGTCGCAAACAGAATCGCCGCGATGATGAGATCGATTAGCAGCAGCACCGCGGGATAGCCATAGGCAAAATATTCGGTGCCCTTGGCTTGCCGCTCCAGGGCCTGCTCGCGCTGGTCAGCAGGCAGGTTGTCGATGCGCGCTGAGGCCTTGGACGAAGCTTGAATCTGAGTTTCCGCAACCCGGCGGAAAGTGATTTTCTGTCCCACCACATAGAAGAAAGCAATGGTGAAAATGGACAGCAAAATGAACGGCGCCCACCATGCAGCACTTCGGCGCAAATCGGTGAATGTTTTCGAGGGCGCAATGAAAGTGTCGACGATGCGTGCGCCTTCGGAAAGCGCAGCAGGTTCGGTGGGCACGGGAACGGATACCGGCGGGAGCGGAGCGGCGGCCATGAAGTGCCTCCTAGCTTTGAATGAGCCTGGTGAAGACTTCGCGGCCATTCTAGTCGGCTGGCGGCCTTACAGACAAGTGCGCTTACACGCTTACTTCACGGCCTTCCTCGCTCGCCGCTGCTTCTTCATAAGAGAGATCCAGTTCGCGGCTTTCGTGTTTCGGCTTGCGTCCGAAGAAGGCTTCCCTCACCAGCTTGAGAATTGTCACACGATTTTGTGCGACTACCTTCAGCCACGCCAGCCGCCCCATCATGGGGAAGTAAATGCCGCGGAAACAAAGGCGCGCGAGAAGGATGTTGACGCGATAACCGAGCGGTTGATCGTCGAGCGAATCAACTGCCTGGGCCAGACCCTGCGGGCTGTAGGCCTCGGCCCACCCGTATTTCACTTCGGCATGGGCTTCCTCCACTGTCATCTTCAACGGAGTGTGCGCCATGGTGAAAGGGATAAAATCCTGCCAGTGTTTGGGCCGAGTCAGGCGGCCGGCGGCTTCCAGCCGCTTGTAGAGCGGGGTTGCGGGCAACGGCGTCAACAGCCCGAAGATAGGCAAGCCCGGCGGCCACGTGCGGACCTGGCTCAACGTGCGCTCAGCCACTCCGGTGGTGTCGTTATCCATGCCGAAGATGAAGGACGTGATCGCATAAACATTGCGCTGCGCCAGGCGTTCGAGCACTGCGGCATATTCGCCCGGCTTGTTGAATCCTTTGTTCACGTCTTTCAGATTGGTGGGATCGATGGATTCCATGCCAATGAAAATCCACTTGCCGCCGGAAGCGGCGATCAGGTCAACCAGTTCTTCGTCGCGCAGCAAGTTGGCGCTGATCTGCGCCACCCAGTGGACCTGGGCTTTGGCGGCGATGATGTCTTTGAGCAGCGATTTGGTGCGCTTCACGTTAATGGCGAAATTGTCGTCGATGAAAAAGACCGCCATCTGGCCCTTTTCTTTGCGGGCGCGGGCTTTCAGCAAAAGCAGTTCGTTCACCACGCTTTCGTTCGAGCGGAAGCGGATAGAGTCGCCGAAAAATCCGGTTACGGTGCAGAACTCGCATCCATAAGGACAGCCGCGCCCGGATTCCACGGGGATGATGCGAAACGTTCCCCAGCCTTCGCCGATCTGCTTCAGGAACGGATATGCGGCCTTGGGCACAAGGTTGAACTGCTTGAGATCGATAGTGTCCCAGGGAATGACGGGATAGGGTTTGAGAGATGGCTTGCTTTCTTTTCCGGCGACATCGACGGGCGCGTAAACGTCTTTCAACTCGCCGCGAGCCGCGTCATTGACGATCTCTGGCCAGGTTGCGTCGGCTTCGCCAAGGGCAACGGCGTCGGCGTGGCGCGGACCGCCATCGCGGCCCAGCGCTTCGTCGGCCATTTCGGTGACGTGCGGTCCGCCCATAACAACGGGCACTCCGATGGCGCGAATCGCGTCGGCGATGCGATAGGCCTTGGCGATCATGCGGGTCATGGCGCCGATTCCAACCAGGCCGATCTTCTGCTCGCGGACATACGCGGCGATTTGGGCCTCGTCCATGGGCTGGGCGTTGCCGTCGATCAGCAGCACTTCATGGCCGGGGGGTGTCAGCGCCTGCAGCAGAAACATCCACAGGTGTGGCATGAAGTTGCGAGTTACACCGTTGTCTGGGTTATACAAAAGAATTCTCATGACAGCTCCTTTGCCGCGCGTTCTTCGTGCGGGAGCGGTCACGAGCGATGGCGTGACTCGGCTTGTGGCTTATGTTGTTCAAGAATGCGGCGCCAGCTTTCCCGTATCCGCTGTGGCGCAAAACTGTTCCGTCCTGCAGTGTACGCTTTTTTGTGCGGTCCATGATATGAGACGGCGGTCTGCAGCATCGAGTGAGAACCAATCAGGGAAAAAGCTGCCGATTTAAGATGGACTTATGACTGGCGTAACACCAGCGGCCGTGGCCGCTCTAGTGCTGGAATTGATCCCGGCCGTGGGGTTTGGCTTCGCGGCGGAAAGCATTTGCGGCAGGGTGCGGCAATGGCCGGCGGCTTTGCGCATACTGGCGCCGGCGGTTGCGGTCGCGCCGTATCTTCTGATTGCGCTCGGGCAGCATACCTTCGCATGGAGATGGTTTGTCCTGTATGCCGGACTCCCTGTGGCCATCGCATGGCTGCTCGAACACGCTGCGGAAGCCGACCCGGAGCAGCGTGGCGACTGGCGGGACGCTTTCATTCTCCTGGTGATTGGACTAGCCGTGGACCTGCGCTGGTTCGAGGCCGCATGGCCGGTTGGACTGCGCGCGCTAAATGAATTGCTGCTGGTAGATATGGGGCTGTATGGATTTTTGGCTGTGCGGCAACTGGATGGCGTGGGTTTTGATTTTCACCTGCAGTGGAGCGATCTCAAGACCGGCCTGCGCGAACTTTTATTTTTCACGCCGATCGTTTTGCTGCTGGGACTGGCTCTGGGCTTCATTCATCCTCACGCCAATTGGCCGGCATGGTGGAAGGCTGCGCTGACCTGGATCGGAATCTTTCTTTTCACCGCCGTGCCGGAAGAGCTTTTCTTTCGCGGGTGGTTGCAGAATTTTCTGGAGAGGCGCGTGGGCAGGTGGGCGGCGCTGATCATTGCATCGATGCTATTTGGCCTATCGCACTTCAACAAACGAGCGACTCACTTCAACTGGCGCTATGTTTTGCTGGCAACGATTGCCGGAATTTTTTACGGGCGGGCGTGGCGCGAACGTCGCAGGGTCCCGGCTTCGGCCATCACCCACGCCTGCGTGGACTGGATTTGGTCGTGGTGGTTTTGAGGACAGTGCGGCTTTAGCCCGCAATGATTGCCGCGCACGCTTCAGGTTTGCGACATTGCTTTCTCGATGCTCCCGACCTAGACTTCCAGAGTTAATGGAATACCCAGTCAGCACTTCACGCGGAAAATTCCAGCCGAGGTGTTTCAGTATGAGGCGGTTCTTTGAGTTGCTCTCTAGTCTTGGCTATCGCAGTCTCTGTTATCGCACCGTCTGCCGCATCGGCGCAGAACCCGCCCGCACCGCAACTGCAACCTCGTCCTGCGGAGCCGCCGACTCCGCATCCCGTCAGCAAGCAGATCATGCTCGATGTGCAGGTCCGAGACAAATCCGGCGCTCCGGTGCGCGGGCTGCAAAAGCAGGATTTCACGCTGCTCGACGATAAACAGCCGAAGAACATCGTCTCGTTTCAGGCCGTGGACAATAGCGCCGGCGCGACCGATTCTCCAGTGGAGATCGTTCTCGTGGTCGACGCGGTGAATACTTCGTTTCAGTCGGTCACTTTCGAACGCGGACAACTGAAGAAGTTTCTATTGCAGAACGGAGGCAAGCTGGCAACGCCGGTATCGCTTGTCATCTTTACCGACCTCGGAGCCAAGATGCAGAACGGTTTCTCGCGCGATGGCAACGCCCTGGCCGCGCTGTACGACCAATATGAAACCGGTCTGCGATCGATCACTCGCTCTCAGGGTTACTACGGCGCGGCCGAGCGCTATGAGTTGTCTCTGAGGACACTCAGCCAGATCGTGGCATACGAGGGAGCGCGTCCCGGGAGGAAATTGATAATTTGGTTCAGCTCCGGCTGGCCGATGCTTTCCGGACCGCGCATTGAACTGACCAATAAAGACGAGCAGCACATCTTCGATTCCGTCGTCGCCACCTCGAATCAGCTGCGGGAGGGTCGCATCACTCTCTATGGCATCGATCCACTGGGGATGAACGATGCGGGCGGCTTTCGCACTTTTTATTACAAGGATTTCTTGAAAGGCGTGGGATCTGCAAAGCGGGCGGTGCCCGCGGACCTGGGTTTGCAGGTGCTCGCGGCACAAAGCGGAGGCCTGGTGCTGAACTCAAGCAATGACCTGACAGCCTCCATTGCCGATTGCGCTGAGGATGCCGAGTCTTTTTACGTTCTTTCTTTTGACGCCGCTAAGGCCGACCACCCCAATGAATTCCATGCGATCGCAGTGACTATTGACAAGCCGGGAGCAACCGCGCGCACACGCATGGGCTATTACGCCCAGCCGTAAGCCAACACCGAAGATTTTGAGGCAACGTACTCAAGTTGCTTTTGTGAAACCACAACAAGCTCAGCGCCGCACCGCGTGATACAGCAAATATCCCAGGCCCACGCGCAGGTGATGATGCCAGGCGTCGGGGACGCAGATCGCGAACGCGAGGCCGAGCAATCCCTGCGCGAGGCCCAGCGCGTACAGATTGCGATAGAGGCGAAACAGCGCACACGAGACAATTCCCCAGACCAGCGTGACCACAGCCAATGAAAGATTGGGCAGGTGAGCCATGGAGAACAGGACTCCTGTAATCACCACCGACCAAGTCACGTTGTTCAGCAATCGCAGAAGCCGGGGCATGAAGTAGTCCTGCAAAAGAAATTGCTGGTAGCAGGTCCACATCACATAGCCGGCGACGTGCTTGAAATCGCCTTTATAGAGCGGATGAAGAGTGCCGATTTTCCTGGCAATCAGGACGCTGATTATGGTTAGCAGCACCGCCGCAGGAAGAATCCACAGTGAAGGAATCAGGCCACGCAGGCCCAGGCCGAGTTCGTTGGCCCCGGGATGATCGTTGTTTCCCTCTTCGCTTGCAGCACGATCTTCTCCAGACTGCGCGGTCGAACGTCCGAGGAGTACCACCGCCAGCGTCCCCACCAGCGCAATCGGCGAGAGGACGCGTTGCAGCGGCGTCGGCACCCACAGGATGAGCAGAATGAATCCAAAGCCGAAGATCAGTTCAGTCAGATCGCGGGCTGAACTGGGCCGGGGACGGGGCATTAAGAAAGTATGGCATAGCGGCAGCCGGGAATTCGTGGCTGGTTTTGCGCCCGCGGTTTTATGCGTGCGATTTATGCCGTCAATTCCGGAGTGGCTTCCAGCAGGCTGCGGGTGTAGGCGTGCGCAGGTCGCGTGGTGATCTGCTCGGTGTCGCCCACTTCGACGATCTTGCCGCGATACATCACGGCGATGCGCGTGGAAAGATAGCGCACCACTGGCATGGAGTGAGAAATAAACAGATAAGTCAGGCCGAAGTCGCGCTGCAACTGCGCCAGCAGATTGACGATTTGCGCTCCGACACTGACATCGAGAGCGGAGACCGGCTCATCGCAGACGATGAATTTTGGCCGCAGGGCCAGAGCGCGGGCGATGCCGATGCGCTGCCGCTGTCCGCCGGAGAATTCGTGAGGGAAACGGCGTAGCACGGATTCGTCGAGGCCAACGGCGCGGACTAATTCGAGGACGCGGGCACGGCGAGCCTCAGGCGAAGGCCCACCCTGTCGCAAAAAACGCGACAAGGGTCGGGCATCCCCGGCACTTGTTTGCCCCTGTGAGTTGCCGTGGATGATGAGCGGCTCGGCGATGATGTCTTCCACGCGGTAACGGGGATCGAGCGAAGCGAACGGATCCTGAAAGATGATCTGCATATCACGGCGCAGGCGGCGCATATCGCCGCGGCCCGCGGCCAGCAGATCGCGGCCTTCAAAGCGTATGCTGCCGGACGTAGGCTCGACGAGACGCAGAATCAGTCGTCCCAGCGTGCTCTTGCCCGAGCCCGATTCTCCCACCAGCCCCAGAGTCTCGCCGGCGTGAATGTCAAGAGAAACGTCATCGACCGCACGAACTCCGCTCGGCTTGGCTGGAGCAGTATCGCCAAACGTATCGCCAAACAAATTTTCGGCCTGAGGAAAGACCTTGGTTAGATTGCGGGCTTCGATGAGCGGCATTGATGCGGATGTTAGCAGAGAACGAAAACACCGAGCCACGGATTCGCGCGGATTTTACGGATACTGCGTTACATCTTGTTGACCCGCGGGCGGAGGCGCACAGGCTCCCAATCACGCTTTTTCAAATCCGCGAAATGCGCTCAAATCCGCGGCGGCGCGCCTTATCCCGCCGCGATCATCGGCACTGCCGCCAGCGCGGCCAGCAATCCCAGTAGGCGCCAGCGGGTGAAGTGCTCTTTTAGAAACAGATGGGCCAGCAGCACCGTAATCGCCGGATAGAGCGACGACAGCACCACCGCTTCATCAAGCCTGCCACTCTGGCTGGCTAGCACGAACAGCACAGTGCCGATGGAGTCAATGCCTCCGGTCAGCACGCCCCACAGCACGCCGGCTGTGGTGATGTTGCGAAACGTGCGTTGCGCAATCACGATCAGCCCCGTGACTACCAGCCCGCCGCTGCGGGTGAGCGTAGCGATCCAGAAAGCCGACCCGGCACCCGCCTGATGCGCGCAAAGATAGAATCCAGCGAACCCAACCCCGGCAACAATCGCCAGACCAATCCCCTCGGGAGCGCTGCCATCTTCGGCGCGAGTGATGAGCCAAAGCCCCACCACCGCGAATGCAAATCCCAGCATTGGAACTTTTCCCGGCAAGCCTTGCGTGATCATGGCCACTAATGCCGGAATGGCCGCACTCAGCACCGCCGCCACTGGTGCCGTAACTCCCATGCGGCCGGAAGAAAGCGCGCGATAGAAGATGGCGAGTGAAGCGCCGCCGGAGACTCCGGCGGCCAGCGCCCAGGCTACTGTGTGCTCTGAAGGCAGCGGCGCCCGGCTGGCCGCAGCCAAACTGCCCACCAAAATTAGACCTCCGGCATTCACTACGCTGGTGAATGCGAAGGCATTGGCGCGCCGGGTGGCGTATCCGCCCAGGAAGTCGCTGGTTCCCCACGCCAGAACCGCCGCCAAACTGTAGGCAACTGTAGGGAGCTGCGCCGGGACGAGCATGCCCGACGAGCCTATCACGCGGCGTAAAAGTTATGGAACTGAGGTGAGGAACCAGCGATCAATAGACGCCGCCCGCGCGATGGGATACGCTGTTGTCGTCGAGGAGACTCCCTATGAAGATGTTCTGCATCGCCGCTCTCTGCGTCGTCTTCGCCGCGCCCGGACTGGCGCAGAATGCCGACACCGATCCCGCCACCAAAGATCAAGTCGAGCTCCTGCTGCGGACCATGCAGTCTCACGACACGATGCAGCGAACCGTGGAAGGCATGCTGAAGCCGATGCATCAAATGCTGCGCGCCCAGTTCGAAAAAGACGGCAAGCCGGTGCCTCCCGATTTCGAATCCCGATACCACAAAATGTTCGACGAACTGATCAAGAGCATGCCCATGGACGAGATGACCCAAGCTATGGTGCCCGTGTATCAAAAGCACTTTACCAACGGTGACGTCAAAGGTTTGATCGCGTTTTACGAGTCACCGACCGGGCAGAAATTTTTGCAGGAGATGCCGGAAGTCACCTCCGAAAGTATGCAGGCCATGATGCCCATTATGCGCGACTACATGAGCGGCGCGGAGGAGCAAATGCAGGAAGAGGTTAAGGACATGGAAAAGCCCGCGCCCAAGAACTCGCCAGATTCGCCCGCGCAGCAATGAACTTCGCCACTGGACTGAAATCTCTGAGCCTCCGCATCTTCGCCGTAGCCGCGTCGGTCGCGATATGCGGCATTCCGGCCCGCGCACAGATCGCGCATGCCTCTCTGCCCTACTGGGCCTATGTCGTCGACCCGCCCGACCCGCCCTCAACCGAACCCGCCAAGCCGCCGGACAACACACCGCGACACGTGCCCGACAGCGCCGCCACATTCACCTCGGCGCAGATTGACGATCTCTTCACCCCACCCGACTGGCATCCCGGGGATCATCCCGCGATGCCGGCAATCGTCGCGCACGGCCGCAAGCCGGAGGTCTACGCGTGCGGCTATTGCCACTTGCCCAACGGTCAGGGCCGTCCAGAAAACGCCAGCCTGGCGGGATTGTCGGCAAGCTACATCGTTCGGCAGATCGCGGATTTCAAGAGCGGCCGGCGCAAGAGTTCCGAACCCAAACACGGCCCCACCACCGCCATGATCGGCTTGGCTACCAATGCGAAAGCAGAAGAGATTCGAGCTGCGGCTGAATATTTTTCCGCGCTGAAACCGCGCCCGTGGATTCGCGTGGTTGAAACCGACACCGTACCCAAAACACACATTGCAGGCTGGATGCTGATTGTCACCGACGAGAATGATAAGGAACCCATCGGCCAGCGCATTATCGAGACCCCGGAAAATCTCGAACGCACCGAACTGCGCGACGATCACTCCGGCTTCATCGCCTATGTGCCCGTGGGCAGCGTAGAGAAAGGCAAGGCGCTGGTCAAAACCGGAGGCGCAGGCAGAACCGTCGCTTGCGCAAACTGCCACGGGCCCGGACTGAAAGGCCTGGGGCAAGCGCCGCGGCTCGCCGGACGCTCGCCCAGTTATCTCGTGCGGCAACTTTATGACATTCAAAGCGGCGCGCGTGACGGGACCGCAACCGAGCAGATGAAACCCACCGTCGCCAAACTCACCATCGACGATATGATCGCCATCGCCGCCTACACGGCATCGCTAAAACCGTGAGCACCGCAAGTTAGCGCCAGCCCCGCTAATTGATGTCCTGCCTGGATTCCAACTGCCGCTTCAGCCCATCCAGATAGCTCTTCTGATTATCGGGAGCGGCCGCAATCGCCAGCTTCATCTCTTTCGCGCCATCGTCGAACTTGCCCTCCGATGAATAAATCCGCGCCAGTCCCGTATGCACGAACCACTGGTCGGGATGCTTCTTCGCATTCTCGCGGAAGATGGCGAACGCTTCTTCGCTGCGCTTTTCCGCCTGCAACCCGCGAGCATACATGTGAAGTTGCAGCGGATTGGCCAGCTCCAGCGCCTTTTTCTGCGCCGTTGCGGCCTCGTCCTTGCGGTTGAGCGCCGCCAGAATCTTCGACTTGCTCATCTCGTTTTCGTAGCGGTCTTCATTCTCAATCGATTTGTTGGCATAAGTCAGCGCATCATCCAGCCCGATTTTTTCCGCCAGCAGGTAATCCGCCGCGTCATCCCAGCTCATCCACGTGTACTGGGAAAGATTCCGCAACTGCTTCTTCACGCTGGCCTCGACCACGTCATGGACATTGACTGATACCTTGAACGGCACCGCCAGCTTCTCCCACTCCAGTTCCACCACCGCAGAATCCGGCTTGAGTTGGTCAAAGTCATAAGTCAGAGCGTTGTGCATGTCCCCGGCCATGGGCTTCACGGTCACGCGCAGAGCGTCTTCGCTTTGGTCATAAGTAAAAGATCCCCACGACGTATAGTTTTTGGAAAAAATAATCGTCCACTCATCGGCGGTGGGAATCATGTGCAGCCCATAGGTTCCCTTGTCGAGCGGCTTGCCTTCGATCATCACCGGATCGCTGAACGTGATCGTCGTATTCTCATTGGCGCCCGCGCGCCAAACTTTGCCGTAGGGAACCAGCCCATCCCAAATCTTGCGGCTGTTCACCTCCGGCCGGTGATAGCTGATGGTGATATCGGTAATGCCAATTCGTTGTGAGACTTCTGCCTTCTGGCTGGGCAAAGGCAGATCGAGCACTATCGACTGCGCCGGGCAAACCCCCGACAAGGCTGCCATAACCAGGCAGAACAAAAGTCCTCGCAATGCCGCTTGAAACGAAGCTACCTTGAGCATGGAGACGCTCCTTCTTCCACGTGTGGAAATCATGATTTGTAGAAAGGACCGCGCAGAGATTACACCGGCCCAGCCCGTAAGACGTTCGCGAACTGCGGCGGTGAGCACGACTGGTGATCAGAATCAAGACGCCTGAGGGCGAATCACGTCGGATCGTCACATTTATGTCGGGGCCAGTCTACCTTTGCGCGAACAACAAATGGACGATGACGCAAGCGACCAGACGGTGATCCGCTGCAGGTGCAGTTCACCCGGGTCCCCTCTTTTTCCTGGCACGCCAAAGGGTTTAGGTAGACCGTGCGCCCTCGCCTATTCCACGCCGAAGCCCCGCAGGGGAGTGGCGGCCAGCAGGTAATTCGATGAATCGAACAGCTTCACCGAACCGGATCGCAATCCGTACTGCGTTGGCGTAAAGGTCACAGTCACGGTGCAGGTCTGGCCCGCATGCATCCACCCCGTGCACGTGCCACTGGCGAGCGTGTAATCGAGATTCGGCGCCCCTTCCGTGAGGACCTTAGTTGGGCCAAATGTGGTGTTGGCGTTCAGCACGTAGTTGAGGGTGAGCGTTTCGCTGCAGGAACTGCCGGAACAGACATCCACGGTACCGAAGTTCACGATGTACCGCTGCAGTTCGACGATCCGAGTTGTTATTACTGTCGGCCACATAAACATCGCCCGCCGTGTCGACCGCGACACCGGAGGGCAGGGACAGCCCAGGGATCGGCAGCGTACTTACAGAGGTAAAGTCGGACGATAACTCCAGGACCGCTTCCAGTGCACCGTCAACCACGTAGACGTTTCTGTCGGCGTCCAAGGCCACAGCCGATGGCAAGCGCAACTCCGGCATCGGCAGGGTGATCTGGGAGCCGCCGGCTGGAATTTCCACCGCCCGCTAATTCCCAATGTCGGCGACGAACAGATCCCCTGCCGGATCTACCGCCAAGCCACCCGGAAAACTGAATCCGCTGCCAACGGTATGCTCGGTGGTGCTGCCTGCCGGGATCTCCAGCACGCGATTGTTGCCGGCATCGGCGATGAAGGGATTGCCGAAGGAATCCATGACGACGCCTCGGGGACTGAACAGGCCGCTGCCCCAGCTGAACTCGAGACCGCCGGCAAGTTCAAGCACCTGGTTCGTGCCCAGATCGGCAATAAAGAGATCGTCTCCAGAAGAGTAAATTGATGCGAGACGCACTCTGAGGCGCGGGCAAAGTTTCAAGGGTTGAGCCCGATTGCAAAATAGTCATAGAGTTACCCTCCCAAGAATTTCGGCTATGGCGTAAGCCAGCAGCGTTTGCCCGCCCCAAAAGCGAATTTTTTGTGTGTTCCACGGGCATGATGGAAGAACGGATTCGCTCCCGACCCGGATCCGTGGGCATCCGGGAATCTTCGAAGACGCGAAGAGCGCCGGAGCATAGCACGCAACCCGGCCCGCGACAAGAGTCCATTGCCTCCAAACCCAGCCGTTCGGCCCATCGCGCAGAATCGGCTACGGCCAGTTGCGCAAGCAAACATTTCTTGGGGTTGGGGCGAAGATGCCGGCGTGCTCCATGGCCGGCCGATGCAGCCGTAGCGTCGGGGCACTGCGCAGGAGAAGCTCTCAAGATTTTGCGATAGCGGCCCGCCCGGGCGCCCTCGGGCGGCTTGCCGGCATGGATGAATGCATAAGTCAAGTCCACCTTGGTAGATTCACCCGTCCACGAAAGTATCCATCGTAAGATTCGGGGAACCAATCCGCGCTCAAGCACTTGCCATTTTGGGACGGCGCAGAACCGCGAATTCTGGCGTCCGCCTTTACAAAACGTTCTACGTAGAACACTTTGTAAAGTTCGCGAATTGGATCCGGAAGCCGGAAAGCGGAAGCCGGGAGCCGGGACCCGCAAGCTGCCGCTGCGTGGTAGAATTTCGCAAAGTGTCCATCGAACTCGCGCCTTCGATTCTTTCCGCTGACTTCGCACGGCTGGGCGAGCAGGTGCGCGCCGCGGGCGAGGGCGGCGGCAGTGTCATCCACGTCGATATTATGGATGGACACTTCGTGCCCAACCTCACGCTGGGACCGCCGGTGGTGAAATCTTTGCGCAGGGTAACTGCGTTGCCGCTCGACTGCCATCTGATGATCGAGAACCCCGACGAGTTCATTCCCGCATTCGCCGATGCGGGCGCGAACTGGATGTCGGTGCATCAGGAAGCATGCGTGCATCTGAACCGCACGCTGCATCTGATTCAGAGCCATGGCTGCCGCGCGGGCGTGGTGATCAATCCCGCGACGCCAGTGAGTATGCTGGAAGAGGTTTTGGATATCGTCGACTACGTGCTGGTCATGTCGGTGAATCCGGGATTCGGGGCGCAGAAGTTTATTCCGTCGACGCTGCACAAAATGCGGCGCCTGGCGGAGATACGCAGCCAGCGCGGATTGAGCTATCGCATTGAAGTGGATGGCGGCGTGGCCCACGACACGGTGGCCGACGTGGTGCGCGCGGGCGCGGAAATTTTGGTGGCGGGCAACGCGGTGTTCGGTAGCGGCGATCCAAAGAAGAACGCGCAGGAGTTGTTGCGGGCGGCGCACGAAGGTACGATGGTGAGGGTTTAGGCCGCTGGCGGCAGAGTCAAAACCAGCCGAGCTTCGCTCGGCGGACGGCCCCTTCGGCTTAGCTCAGGGCAGGCTTGGGGCGGCCGTCCCAACAAGAGCGGGCCACATAAGCATTTTCACGCGAATTATTCATTCGAACGTTTCGAGGTTATTCATGTTGCGTTGCGGTTGGTTAATCACGTTGTTGGGCGGGCTGCTGGCGCTTGGGGCGGGCTGCAGCAACAAAAAATCCGCTAACCCACTGTCTGGAATCGGCTCCAAGCAGCCGGACAAAGTCTTATTCGATCGCGCCATGGACGCGATGAAACACAACCGCTTCGACGTGGCGCGGATCACCCTGCAGACGTTGATCAACACCTACCCTGATTCGGAATTCATTGCGCGCGCCAAACTGGCGGTAGGCGACTCGTGGTATGCGGAAGGCGGCACGGCCGCTCTGGCGCAGGCCGAGCAGGAATACCGCGACTTTGAGACCTTCTTCCCCAACATGCCGGAGGCGGCGGAAGCGCAACTGAAGATTGCCAACATTCAATACCAGCAGATGGAAAAGGCGGACCGCGACTTTACCCACGCCAAGCGCGCGGAAGACGAATACCGCACGCTGATCATGCAGTATCCGGACAACGCCAAGATGGTGGCCGAAGGCAAGCAGCGGCTGCTGGAAGTGCAGGAAGTTTTGGCCGAACGCGAATTTGAAATTGGGCGCTTTTATTATTTGCGGCAATCGTATCCGGCTTCCATGGCGCGGCTGGAGTCGCTGATGGATAAGTATCCTTTGTACAGCAAAGCCGACGAGGCGTTGTATTTGCTGGGCCTGAATCATGAAGGGCAGATCGCGCGAGTGCGCGCGGCGCCGAACTGCACCCAGTCGGGGCCGCCGGGCTGCGTCAATGAAGCCGTGAAGGCCAAGCTGATCGACGAGCAGACCAAAGAAGCGGCACAGGCGTATTCGAGGATCATCACACGCTACCCGATCATGGACCGGGTGGATGACGCGCGGAAGCGGCTGGCGGCGCTGCACCAGCCGATACCGAGACCGACCAAGGCCGCGGTGGCGCAGAACAAAGCGGAAGACGACAGCCGGCGCGAAGCGGGCATGTTTGGGCACTTGATCGGCGTGGTGCGCAAGGGACCGGACGTGGAAGCGGCAACCAAGGTTGGCGAGCCCAGCCTCTCCGATCCAACTCCGGTGAGCGCGCAGGATGTGACGCGGGCGTCGATTCAGGGAGTTATGGGGGCGGGTGGCGACAAGAGCGTCAGCATCGAGAAGGTGAACGCCAGCGGAGTTCCGGGACCGAACGAAGCGGCTCCGCGATCCGATGCTCCGGCGCCGGTGGCCACGAGTGGTTCGCCGTTTGCGCGGCCGGCTGCGGCTGCGCCAGCGGCCGATCCGAACGAGCTGACGCCGTCGGCGGAAGCCGCACCGGCGGCGGGCAAGACCGCTCCGGATGCTAACGAATTAACTCCCAACGCCGAGAGCTCGGGGGGTGCGCCGTTACCGCCTCCGCCGCAGGTCAATGAGATTCACCAGGGACAGTCGCCGGCACAGGCGTCATCCTCCTCATCCTCCAGCGGCGGTACGGCGAAGGCGACCGATGCCAGCCAGCTGGCCAGCGACAAGGATATTTCCACCAGCAAGAAGAAGAAAAAGAAAGGGCTGAAGAAGCTGGTGCCGTTCTGAGGGCAGCGGTCAACCATCAGCTCTGATCTATTATCCGTAATCTGTACGTCCCACGGCGATTCCGCTCCTGCGCAGGAGTATCGTGCGCGATTCAACATATAGATTAAGTATCGTGGCACGATAGAGACGAATTGCTTCCTTTGCAGCCATGCCAGCGGCAATCTCCATGCAAAATCGCTCTCTCCTGCCTGAAAAACGGCTCCGGACGGCATGACTCCCAGCGGCGTAGACGATACTGGATCTCGGTTGCGGCGCCCCTCTTCGAGCCTGCGCGGTAGATGCTGACCGCTGGTAACGTGTTACTTCCCTTCGGGAAGATTGACTTAAGCTAAGGGGCAGGTTACCTTCGCGATATCTCCCCGCACCGAGGAACCCTTTTGGCTAGGAAAATACTGCTTGCCGACGACAGCGTAACCGCCCAGAATATGGGCCGCAAAATCCTCGCTGACGCGGGGTATGACGTAATCACGGTCAACAACGGATCGGCGGCGCTGAAAAAAATTGCAGAGTTGAAGCCGGAGCTGATCATCCTGGATGTTTACATGCCTGGGTACAGCGGGCTGGAAGTATGCCAGCGCCTGAAGGATGCGCACGAGACGGCACGGGTTCCAGTGCTGTTGTCGGTGGGCAAGCTTGAACCTTTCAAGCCGGAAGAAGCCAAGCGGGTGCGGGCTGAGGGCTACATCGTCAAACCGTTTGAAGCCAGTGAGTTGCTGAGCGCGCTGTCGAAACTGGAAGACCGCATTGTGCCCAAAGCGGACGCGGGAAAATCGGGGCGGAGCCGCGCGGCTACGATCGACGAATCGATGCGCTCGGGCGACGAACCGGTGGCGGAAGGCAGCTGGAAGAACCGGATATCGTTCCCTGCAAAGAAAAAAGAGATTGCGGAAGAAAGCCCCGACGAAAGCACGTTATATAACGCGGTCAACCGGGATTTGAAGACTGTGGTACAGCGGAGCGAGCCGAAGACGGCAATCGCGCCGGTTGCGGAAAAGCAAGAATCTCAGGGCAAGCAGGATACGACTAAGACCGCGCGGCCCGAGGAAAAGCTGGTTGACCTGGGTGCGTTAGCAACAGCGGGCCTGCCCAAAGACGTTACGACGGAAGAGATTGCCGCGCTGGCTGCGGCCGCGGCACATGTCAAAGGGCGGGAATTGGAAGCAGAGGGCGAGGAGAAATCTTCGCCGGAAGAGAAACGAATTCAAGAAAAACCCGTAGCGTCCGAACCCGCACAGGGAGCAGTTGCTCAGGCTACGCAAGAAGTTCCGGCGGTGCAAACGGCCCCGACGCAAATGACTCCACAGCCGGGAACTCCGACGCAATCGACTCCGACCGAGGACGAAGTTTCGGCGGCGATCGCCCGGCTGGAGCACGAAGAGGAGCGCGCGCCGGAGCAGTTATGGAACGTAAATTCAGGAAATGGCGCGGAGCGGTCCACTAAAGCCGGAGAAGATTTGCCGGTGACCATGGCGGCTTCTGCGAGTTCGCAGGAAGTTGAAGGGCCGCGGTGGACGGCGGTTCCAGTGGCTCTGGATGCGCAGGAAGGTGCGATTTCGCTGGAGCGCGAGATGCAGTCGGCATTTCGAGCGTTTACTGTGGCGGCGGCGGCGCAAGCGGGTCCGGCGACATCGGCGGAGGAGCCAGCAAAGACGACGATTTCTGTTGCGGAAACCGAAGCAATCAGCGAGCCGGTGGCGGCGATTGATTCCGCGGCGGTTGAGTCTACGACGGTCGACTCTTCGACGGTCACGTCCGCGGCGCGTTCGGCAGTGACCACGGAAACGGAACTGGCAGCGAACGTATCTTCGGATGTTTCGGGTGAAGTTCAAATTCCTGCGGAAGTGCCTAGCAGCCAAGCTTCCGAATTTGCGGTTGCGGCTAGCCAGGAGAGTTCAGATCAGACCGAGCAGCCAGACTATTCAGCCACAGTGCAAACAGGAGCGGGCAATGCAGTCGCGGAGGATGTAACACCACAAGCAGCAACGCCTGAAGTGGTAACGGTTTCTGCTGAAGCTACGGACGTACAGGAAAAAGAGATCGAGGAAGAAACCAAGCCAATGGCGCTTGGTGAGAAAGCCGCTGACAAGGCGCCCGAGGAGTTGTCTGGCAGCATAGTTTCCACTGAAATGACTCCAGCCGAGGCCGTCGCCACGGAGGCTCCTTCTAGTGATTTGGGTCCGGTCGAGGCCAGCGCCAGCGAAGCATCCTCCAGTGAGGTCACTTCTAGCGACCTTGAGTGCACGCCTGCGGCGGAACAGCAGCAGACACCTCTCATGGCTGAAGCACCGATCAGCCAACCTGTGGGTGTTCCCGAGGAAATGCAACAGGAAATGCAACAGGAAGTGCACCGGGATCAGCAATCGGGTGTTTCTCCCGTCGAGGTCGCCGCAATCGGAACCACGGCGATCGAGGCTGCGCCGATGGAGGTTGCGACCGCTGCTCCTGCAACGTCTGAGGTTGCCGAGGAAAGCGTTGCCCAGGCCGAGGTTCCGCAAGAACAGGCTGCGCATCCGGAAGTTGCGCAACAAGATATTACGCCCAAGAATGTTCGGCAAGACGAATCGGAAATCGCGGAGACAACCGCAGCGGCATGGGCAAGCTGGCGGCAGATTCGCGACTCTATCCCTAGCCAGAAGAATCAGAACACCCACGAGAGCGCCAACTCCGAACCCGCAGACAACTTAGAGCCAGCGGCTGCGGCAATGGCGGTCGCCGCCGGAGCGGAAGCGAATCCCAGCGAAGCGGCTGCGTCCTCTGCAGCCTCGTCAGGCCTGAATTCGCAAACTGTTGCCAGTATTGTCGACAATCTGCTGGCGGAGTTGCGGCCCAAGATTGTAGAAGAGATTTCTAAGAAACTGGCTGCGGAAAAGAAGTAATGGCTGCCATTATCTAAATCTTCCCGTAGCGTCATCACCCCGTAGCGTCCCGCTTTGTTAGTTGACCCAAGAACAGGTCGAGCTGCGCTCGACTGGACAGCCGAGGGCGGCTATCCCCACGTGTGATCGCCGCGTCTAATAAACTACGTTCCCTTCTTGCCGGTTGCGCCTCATAACTGAGTTCAGTACCATTCAGACTAACGGTCCTCGCGGGAAGGACCGGCGCCATGATTGGCACAACCGTTTCTCATTACCGCATCCGGGAAAAACTAGGTGCGGGCGGAATGGGTGTTGTCTACAAAGCCGAAGACCTGCGGCTGGGGCGCATGGTTGCGCTCAAGTTCCTGCCTGAAGACTCCGCCCGCGACGCACACACTCTGGAGCGATTCAAGCGCGAGGCGCGCACCGCGTCGGCGCTGGACCATCCTAACATCTGCACGATTTATGAGATTGATGAGGATCAGGGCCATCCCTTCATCGCCATGCAATTGCTGGAGGGCGAGACGCTGCAACAGCGGATCGGCGACAAGCCGGTACCGGTAGAGCAATCGCTCGATTGGGCATTGCAGATTACCGATGCGTTGCAAGCGGCGCACGCCAAGGGAATTGTGCATCGCGACATCAAGCCGGCGAATATTTTCATTACTGCGGATCGCAAGCAGGCGAAGATTCTGGATTTCGGGCTGGCCAAGCTGGTAGCGCCGGAGGTATCGAGCGCCAACGATGCGACGATGACGATGTCCACGAGCCGGCAACAGCTTACGCGCGCCGGGGCGGCGATTGGAACGGTGGCTTATATGTCGCCCGAGCAGGCGCGCGGCGATGTGCTGGACGCGCGCACCGATATTTTTTCCTTCGGAGTGTTGCTGTATGAAATGGTGACGGGACGGCAGGCGTTTTCCGGGCCGACCTGGGCAGTGACGGTACATGCGATTCTGGGGCAGGCTCCGGTTTCTCTGAGCGAGTCGGTGCCGGGACTGCCGCTGCGCTTGCAGCAGATCATCGACAAGTCGCTGGTCAAGAATCGCGATTTGCGCTACCAGTCTGCGGCTGAACTTCATGCGGATCTTTTGCAATTGAAGAAGCACGTGGATTCGGGCAAGAGTTTGAAGAGAGTTCGCGCCCCATCGAAGTGGGCGTGGCAAAACTGGTCGCGCGGGCAGCGGCAAGCGGCGACGGTGGCCGCGCTGGTGATGGTGATTGCGGCGGCGGGAATTCTGGGATGGCGGTTCCAGAGTTTGCGCGGGACCAACCGCAATGCGGCCGGGCCGGCCGCGGTGGTCGTGCCGGATCGCAGAAGCGTAGCGGTGCTCCCAATGGCTGCGGCATTAGACCCGAAGCTGACGGCATTCGGCGACGGATTGCTGGAGGATGTAACTGCCAAGCTTTCCCAGTTAAGCGCGAATCACGATGTGGAAGTGGTTCCGGCGCGGACGCTGAAAGATAAGAACGTTTCGACGCTTTCGGAGGCGAAAAAGGAATTTGGCGTGAATCTGGGGCTGGCGGTTTCGCTGGAACAGTCCGGCGACTTGGTGCGCGCCTCCTACAGCCTATCCGATGCCAGGAGTGGAAAGGTGCTGGCGGGAGATTCGATTACTGCGCCTGTGTCGGACCTGTTCACGCTTGAAGATAAGTTGACCGATGGCATCGCCGCAGCCTTGCAGCTTCCGCTGAGGAACGACGAGAAAGAGGCTTTGGGCGCGCACTTGACGAGTTTCCCGGAGGCTTTCCAATACTTTGTGCAAGGACGAGGTTATCTGCAAGAACCGCGCAAGCCGGAGAGTTTAACCAGCGCCGAGACCGAGTTCAAGCGGGCACTGAAGATCGATCCTAATTACGGGCAGGCCGAGGCGGGACTGGGCGAAACCTACTGGCATCGTTATGAGTTGACCAAGCAGAAACAGTGGATCGCTTCAGCGCAGGAAGCATGCACTAAGGCCGTGGACCTGGGTAGCGCTGGTGCGGAAGGCCACATGTGCCTGGGTCTGCTCGACAATGGCACGGGGCAATACGAGAAAGCGGCAGAACAGTTCCGGCAGGCAGTGCAATTGGAGCCGACCAACGATCGGGCGTACCGCAATATGGCGGATGCGTACCAACATCTCAATGAGCCGGATAAGGCGGAAGCTACTTATAAGCGGGCGATTGAAGTGCGGCCGCAATATTGGCGCGGCTACAGCTTCCTCGGCGCTTTCTACGAGGCGCAAGCAGAATACGATAAGTCAGCAGCGATGTGGCGCCGTGCCACCGAATTGGACCCCGACAGCTATACGGCTTTCAATGGGTTAGGCGCAGCCTTGCTGTATCTGGGAAAGGACGACGAGGCGACGCCTGCGTTTGAGAAATCCATTGCGCTTCGTCCCAATTACAACGCGTATTCGAATATGGCGGTCGCTCTGTTTCGCTTGCGCCGCTATAAGCAGGCGGCGGAAAACTTTAAGCAAGCGCTGGCATTGGACGCCAGCGACTATCAGATCTGGGGCAATCTGGCAGACGCTTACTATTACGGCGGCGAGATCGCGCAATCTGTTGAGCCTTACAAGAAAGCCATTTCCATGGCGGAACAGCAGCTTAAGGTCAACCCCCGCAATCAGGACGTGCTGGCCGACCTTGCCGATTACTATTCGATGCTGGGCGATCGCACGCAGGCTTTGGCCTATCTGGACCAGGCATTGGAGCTGCGGCAAGGTGACAAAGAATTGCTTTTCATTGCGGCCGTGGTGTACAACCAGTTGCACGAAACTGGTAGCGCTTTAGAGTGGCTCAACAAGGCGCTGGCGGCAGGCTATTCCCGGGCAGCGGTAGAGGAAGCGAGTCCTCTCGACAACTTGCATAGCAATCCGCGTTACCAGGCTTTGATGCAACAGAAATAGCGGTCTCATCCAAGAGTAGGAGGAAGCATGACACCCAAAGAAGAAGACCAGGTTTATGCGTGGATCAGTCTTGTAAACGCACAAAACGTTAATCCCAATGGCGGCAGTCTGCAACTCGGACAGCCTTTCTATTGGGCCAATCCTGCCGGCGTCCAAGTGACAGTGAGCGCCTGCGGCGGATTCTGCGTGGATAGCAGTTACCCTGTTCCCCCGCCGCCGGCGGGCGACACATATGGTCTGAAGCAAGCGACGCTGCTTTCCGAGCCCACGAACTGGACGTTTTCACAAGCTCCCAACCAGTGGAATGCACCGGGAGTGCCCCGGATTACCAACCCACCCTCAGCGAGTCCGTTAGCGGAGCGAAAAGAAGTAGCCTAAGAACGGCGAAACTGCATTGACTTCTGGTGCCGGGGGTGGTGGTGTGCCTGAGCGGCGAGCAGCGAGAGCACCCGCGTGAACTTGAACCCTGTCAGTCGATCTTCGGCCGGGGAGCGAGAGGTCGGGATTGGATCACTGCGATGCCGACAAGAAGGACGGTTCCGCCAAAGAACAGCGTGTCTCCAACGTAATTCAGTTCGTCCATCGCTTGCGGCGTCCCGAGGGCTTTCATAAAGATGGGAAAGTAGAGAAACAGCGTAAGCAACGCCATCACAAGACCGACAGAAGCGGCAGCGACTCGGGTCCGCCAATTCAAGAGCATTGCCACTCCGGCAACAAGCAGCACAACGCCAACGGCATAAGCCCAAAATTCGGGGATTGGGACCCAGTTTGGCGTCATCTTCTCGAGCGGAACGCCCGGCGCGGACTTGGGAAAAACAAAGTGCTCGATGCTGTAAAAGATCAGCGGCACGGCGACGCATATCCTCCCGATCGCGATCAGCGCGCTAGCGCTTCGATTACTATTCCGCTGCCACGCGGCCCCGGCAAGAGCCAGCGGCCCTCCTGCAAATGCGGTTTCCCTTAGCATCAGCGTCCATGAGAGTCTATCGTGGGGCTGCGCGATTACGCCCGGCAGGTCCATCGTCGCGACGAAAATGAAAAACATAAGGGCGAGAAGCAGCCCCGACCAGCGCACTTGCTTTCTCACGACGAAGCTAAGGGCGGCGGCGAACAGACCCACGCCGACAAAGTATGTCCAGAACAGCGGCGCTGGAATCCAGGACGGAACCATTGTCATGATTGTGCGGGCTGACAACAGATGCTCGGTGCCAAACGCCGCCAGCGGCACAGCTTCAAAGGCATATCCCAACAGGATCACTTTGTCGAGGCCGGAAGCTGCAATCAATTCCGTGCGGATGAGGACAAGCCCCGCGAGCAGAAACACCGATCCCGAGACGGATGACCAAAACACCAGGCTGGAAAGCATGCGTCCCTTGATTATCCGGCGACGAAGCCGTTCATTCCGATCCAAAGTTGTGCCAGTATACGAAGATGTTTTTTATACGTGCGAGTGACCGTATATTCCTTCCCACCCTTTACCCGCAGTGCGTACTCACCGGTGGGCCACGGCCGTATTTCTTCGACCCACGCTGCATTTACCAGCACTGAGCGATGAATCCGCAGGAAGCCATGTGCATTGAGCGTTTTTTCCAGAGTCGAGATGGATTCTCGCAGCCGGTGCGAGCTTGAGGCACACAGTAACACACTGTAGCTTCCTCGGGCTTCGACTGCCACAACATCTTCCGTGTTAATGAAGAGAATCTTCCCCTTCGCCTTGATGGCGATGCGAATCGACCTTTGCCGGAGTGGAGCTTCGACCTGCCACATCGCGTAGAGGTCGCCCGGCAACGGCATTGTCGGAGGCCGGGAATTTGTACCTTGAGACTCACCCGTGCGCCCATACAAAGGCGCCGGGGTTGTGACTAAGTCATGAAATGATTCCACATGCGAACTCACTGAAAACCCCCAAATGCTCAATCTCTGCGAGAGGAACACTTGCTCCCTCCAGAGTGGACCCAATAATGGTCATCTGCAATGCCCACTTGACGCGATTTTGGCATAGCCACTAAGATTTCAAAAATGAAGAGAGCGGCCTCCGGGATTCTCCCCATGATTGCCATTGACCGGAAGGCGCCTCAGCCTCTCCACAAGCAAATCTATGATGGATTTCGGGCGGCGATTGTCGGCGGCAATTTGCACCCAGGGCAGCGTATTCCTTCGACCCGCGTACTGGCTGTGGAACTTGGGGTTTCGCGCTTCCCGGTTTTGAACGCTTACGCCCAGCTTCTTGCGGAAGGCTACTTTGAGAGCCGAGTCGGCGCGGGAACTGTTATCTCAACTTCGCTGCCGGAGCAGACAACGCGTGTGGTTCCGGTGGCAGCTGAATCCGAGATTCATTATGCGGGCCCCAGACCGGTGGCGCGCCGCATATCGCATTTTCCATACGTTGAAGCGAACCCATGGCAGCGCGGCTCTGGAGCGTTTCGCGTCGGGCAAGTCGCGCTCGACCAGTTTCCTCTTAAGGTCTGGTCAAACCTGGTCGCGCGCCACTGCCGGAACGTCGACGCCGCGTCTATTCATTACCGCAACCCGATGGGCTCCGAAACCTTCCGGCAAACCATTGCACGCTATTTGAGAACCGCAAGATCGGTTCGTTGCGACGCATCCCAGATCATGATCGTCAACGGTTCGCAACAAGCGATTGAAATCACAGCCCGCGTGCTTCTCAATCCCGGCGATCGGGTGTGGATGGAAGAACCCGGCTACTGGCTGGCAAGATCGGTGTTTGCCCTCGCGGGCTGTCGTCTGGTTCCGGTCCCGGTTGACGAACAAGGTTTGTCCGTTGAAGCGGGAATCGAGATGTCTCGGCGTGCGCGAGCCGCTTTTGTTACGCCCTCGCATCAGTTTCCGCTGGGCGTGACGATGAGCGCTTCGCGGCGCTTTCAACTTTTAGAGTGGGCTCATAGCTCGGGGTCCTGGATTATCGAGGATGACTACGATAGCGAATACCGGTTTGAAAGTTTGCCGATCGCATCCTTGCAGGGACTCGACAGCAACGCTCGCGTGATTTACATCGGAACCTTCAGCAAGGTGTTATTTCCCTCCTTGCGACTCGGTTACATTGTCATACCCGCAGATCTTGTCGAGCGCTTCATATCGGTGCGCCTGACGATGGATATCAGCCCGCCGGATTTTTTTCAGCATGTGATCGCGGCCTTTATGAATGAGGGGCACTTTGCGCGCCATCTTCGAAGAATGAGAGTTCTGTACCGTGAGCAGAGGACCGCGTTGGTCAATTGCATTGGCGAGAAACTCGGGCCGCTGGTTGAGGTACTGGGAAGTGAAGCGGGGATGCATCTCTCAGTGGCAATGACGCGCAAGATTAGCGATCTTAAGATTGCCGAGCGGGCTGCCCGGCAGAACCTTTGGCTATGGCCGCTTTCGCCGTATTACTCGGGCAGGACATCGCGCTCCGGCTTTGTGCTTGGTTTCGGTGGTACGGGAGTGGACGAGATTCCACGCGCGGTTGAGGTACTTGGCAAGCTGTTGAATTGATGTGAAGGGTTTGCTGTAAATCGGCTGTATGCAAAGGCGCGACGACCAGGTTTGACCCTTCTTTTCCTGCGCCTGTAAGATCGAAGCAGCACTCAGCCTTCAGCAATCAGCATTCAGTCAAAGATGCTTACGGTTCGGCCACAAGCTTCTGACTGGCCGGTTGCCGACTGCTGAGTGCTAACTTCTTCCATGCCGCACGAACTGCCAAAATCTTACGAACCGGGCGCGATTGAAACGCGCTGGGCCGACTATTGGATCAAAGAAAAACTTTTCTCCGTGCCCACGCCGCCCGCGGGCGAAACGCGTCCAGTGTTCACGCTGCTTTTGCCGCCGCCGAATGTGACGGGGCGCCTGCACATGGGCCACATGCTCAACCAGACCCAGATGGACATCATCGTGCGCTGGCACCGCATGAGGGGATTTATCACGTTGTGGCTGCCGGGCACCGACCACGCCGGAATCGCCACCCAGATGATGGTGGAGCGCGACCTGGCCAAAGAAGGCAAGAAGCGCCGCGACCTGGGCCGCGAAAAATTTGTCGAACGCGTGTGGGAGTGGAAAAAGCTTTACGGCGGCGCGATTCTCGAGCAGATGAAGCGGCTGGGCGCGTCGGTGGATTGGGACCGCGAGTATTTCACCATGGACGATAATCTTTCGCACGCAGTGCGCGAGGTGTTTGTCCGGCTGTATGAAGAAGGATTGATTTACCGCGGGAAGTACATCGTGAACTGGTGCCCGCGGTGCGAGACGGCGATCTCCGACTTGGAAGTGAAGCACGAAGATGTTGCGGGGAAGTTATGGGGGATTCGGTATCCGGTCGTGGGATCGTCTGAATTCATTACCGTCGCGACCACGCGGCCGGAAACCATGCTCGGCGATACCGCCGTTGCGGTAAACGCCAAAGACGAGCGCTATACGCATCTGCACGGAAAGTTTGTGCTGTTGCCGCTGATGCAGCGCGAGATTCCCATCATTACCGACGATCTGGCGCAGCCGGAGTTTGGAACGGGCGCGGTGAAGGTGACGCCGGCTCACGATCCTAACGACTTTGCCGCGGGCAAACGTCACAACCTGCCGCAGATCGATGTAATGGATGAGCATGCGCACATGAATCAGAATGCAGGCCGCTTCGTGGGGTTAGACAGATACGAAGCGCGAAAGCGTGTGCTGGAGGATTTGCGCGAGCAGGGATTTCTGGTGGCCGAAAAAGATTATGCATTGGCGCTGGGCAAGTGCGACCGCTGTGGAACGGTCGTCGAGCCGAGGCTTTCAGAGCAGTGGTTCATCAAGATCAAGCCGCTGGCTGACCGCGCGAAAGAAGCGGTGGAGAGCGGCGAAATCACGATCGTCCCCGACAATTACCGGCAGATTTATTTGAACTGGATGAACAACATTTACGACTGGTGCATTTCGCGCCAGTTGTGGTGGGGGCACCGGATTCCGGCGTGGACCTGTGATAACTGCAAGCATGTGATGGTGGCGCGTGAAGCTCCGCTGACATGCGGGAAGTGCGGCAGCGCCAAGCTGGAGCAGGTCTCCGACGTGCTCGATACCTGGTTCTCGTCGGGATTGTTACCATTTACGACGCTGGGCTGGCCGGAGAAGACGCGTGACCTGGCTGTTTTTTATCCGACAACGCTGCTGATCACCGCGTATGAGATTCTGTTCTTTTGGGTAGCGCGGATGATCATGTTCGGCTGCCATTTCATGCAGGGGCACGAGCAGGATGCGGCGATCAAAAAGGCCAGCGGCTGGGGCGAGAAGAAGAATGACAGCGTCCCATTTCGTCAGGTTTATATTCATGCGCTGGTGCGCGACGCCGACCGGCAGAAGATGTCGAAGACGAAAGGCAATGTGATCGATCCGCTGGAAATTATTGAGCGATTCGGCACGGATGCGACGCGATTTACATTAGCGGCCATGGCCGCGCCGGGGACGGACATTGCATTTAATGAGAGCCGGACGGAGGGATACCGGGCGTTCGCCAATAAGATTTGGAATGCGGCGCGGTTTATGTTCATGAATGTGGATCGGATCGATCCGGGACTTCGTCCCGGAGGGACGGCAGAGAGCGGCCATCCCCACATGGATCCCGCCAAAAGGGGCATTGCTGGGTTCCAGATTGCCACGCTGGAAGACCGCTGGATTCTTTCCCGCTTCAATCGCGCCGCGGCGGATGTGAATGCTGCATTGGAGAGTTATCGGTTTCACGAAGCTGCGAATCGCATCTACGATTTCTTCTGGGGCGAATTTTGTGACTGGTACATTGAGCTGATCAAGCCGCGATTGAATTTTGAGGAAGGCGCGGATAGCGGACCGGCATGTCACGCGTGCGCGAATTTGGTTGGTTTGTTCGACGCTTCGTTACGGTTGCTGCATCCCGTGATGCCGTTTATCAGTGAGGAAATATGGCAAGCGATTTATGAGGGCAATCCGCCGGAAAAGTCGATTGCCCTGGCTGGTTATCCCCATGCGAGCGAGCAGCAAATCAATCTCGGCGCTGAAACTGATATGGCAATCTTGCAGGATTTGATCGTCAGCGTGAGGAATTTGCGAGCGGAGTTGAAAGTCGAGCCCAAGGTAAAGGTTCCTGTGGAAGTGTTCGCGAACGAGCCGGCGATTCGCGCGATGATCCAGCAGAATCGCGGCGCAGTGCAGCGATTGGCCAACGTGGAGGATATTACGTTTGTGGAAACATCTCCCGCAAACAAGGGTTCGGCGCGCAGTACGGCACGGTTCGACGTCCACGTGGTCTATGAAAGAAAGATCGACGTGGGCGCCGAGTGCGAGCGGCTGAAGAAGGAGTTGGAGAAGCTGGAAAAAGAATTTGGCAACAATCAGAGGCAGTTGGGGAATGAGCAGTTTCTGGCGAAGGCTCCGGCAAAAGTAGTGGAAGGTTTACGAACGCGGGCGGCGGAGCTGACCGTGTTGCTGGAGAAGACGAGGAGTAAGTTGAAGGAGTTGGGCTGTTAAATGCGGGGACAGCCGCCCTCGGCTGTCCGTCGAGCGCAGCTCGACTCGGTGTTTGCAGAAAATTGAAAGTAGGGCGGGTCTTCGACCCGCGGACAGCCGAGGGCGGCTGTCCCCACATGAGCAATCATGGATTGGAATTCGCGACGCATCACCGGCATCATTGAGAACGCGCTGCTCGAGGACCGGGCTACGCGCGATGCGACCAGCTATGCCTGCGTCGACGCCAATCAGCGCGCATCGGCAACTATTCTGGCCAAGCAGGAATGCATTCTCGCGGGCATCTCTTGCGTGGGCCGCATTCTAGACGTGTATGCGGCGCTGGATGGCGCGGTAACTTCTCACTACGAGGTGACGACGCATCCAGAAATTTTCGATGGAGTGCGGCTGCGCAAAGGACAGTCGGTAGCGGTGATTCGGCACAATGCGCGCGTTTTGCTTTCCTGCGAGCGTGTGATTCTGAATTTCTTGCAGCGCATGAGCGGCATTGCTACATTAACCCGAAAGTTTGTTGAGGCGGTACACGGAACCAAAGCGCGAATTCTCGATACGCGCAAAACCGCGCCGGGATTGCGCGTGCTCGATAAATATGCGGTGCGTTGCGGAGGCGGGCAGAATCACCGGCTCGACCTTTCCGATGGAGTGCTGATTAAGAACAATCACATCGCCCTGGCGGGCGGCATCGTGCCGGTGCTCGAGCATGCGCACCGCAACCGGCGCGGCGAGCAAACGATCGAAGTTGAGGTCCGCAGCCTGGAAGAATTGGAACTGTCGTTAAACAACGGCGCGGAGGCGATTCTACTGGACAATATGCCGGTGGAAGATGTTCGGGTTGCAGTCGAGCTCTGCGTCAAGCGGGAACACAGGGTTCCTCTGGAATGCTCGGGTGGGATTCGCCTGGAAAATATTCGCGCCTATGCCGAGACCGGCGTGGATTTCATTTCCGTCGGGCTGATTACTCACTCACCGGCGGCTGTGGATATGAGTATGCGCGTGGTGCCTGCGTAATTTATAGGAAGCTTTCGCCGCGGTCCGATTTGTGCTTTCGTTGTGGCTGCCGCATAATCTCGGCATCACAAAGACATCGACAACTCGCCCAAAAGTTGCCCGCGAACACAAGCCTTCACGGACCATGCCCACGCCGCATGAGACCACGGATTTCCGGCTGGGCCTGATTGTTCGTCTTTTGATGGAGAATGCGACTGTCGTATTGAGCGGAACAAAGCTAGCGCAGGAAATTTCTTCCACTCGTTCCGAGGTTTGGCGGCTGATTCAGCAACTGCGTGGAATGGGAGTAGACGTAGCCGGGCATCCGGCGACGGGGTATCAACTGCGTTCTATGCCTGATTTGCTTTTGCCCAGGATTCTCAGCCCCCTATTGCGGGGCACGATATTCGCGGAATCCATTCGTCACTTCTACAAAATCGGATCCACGAACACAGCGGCGCTTCAGGCTGCGGCGGAAGGCGCTGCCGAAGGCACTGTATTTATCGCCGAGGAACAAACGGCGGGGCGCGGGCGCGGCGTAAACACATGGGACTCCCAGCGCTCAACCGGGATTTACTGTTCCGTCATTTTGCGGCCGGCGCTGCCGCCGTCTGAGGTTCTGGTGCTCACGTTGGCCGCGGGGATTGCGGTTCACAGCGCGATTTTGGAGATTGATGCGCGTCTATCTCCATCTCTCGATTTGAAATGGCCCAACGATGTCCTGCTCGGCGGAAAGAAAGTTTGCGGAATTTTGACGGAGATGAACTGCGAGGCGACCCGCGTCCGCTACATCGTCGCCGGAATTGGAATCAACGTGAACCAATCGGCGTTTCCGCCGGAACTGGAGCCATTGGCTACGTCGCTTCGCATGGCTTCGGGCGGCGAGTGGTCGCGCGTGGAACTGGCGGCGGCTTTGCTAAAATCGCTGCACCGGGAGTATGCCCAGTTGATCTCGTCCTCCGATGCACGCGAGTCAATTCTGCGGCGGTTTGCGGAACGTTCTTCGTGGGTTGAAGGCAAAGACGTCCGCATCGAGGAAAGCTTTTCACCGCTTCAGGGAACAACTGCCGGTCTGGATGAGCGCGGCTTCTTGCGTTTGCGGACCGCAAATGGAATAGAAACGGTTTTGAGTGGGACCGTGCGGGAGAAATAGACGCTAGGCAATCTGCGTTCGGTATTGGAAACACAGGTCACGTTATGCTTTTCGTGGTTGATGTCGGCAATACGAATACCGTGCTGGGAGTTTTCGCCGCTGCGGAAGACGGCAATGCAGCCGCCGGCCGCAATGGCGCCCACCACTATGAAAAGTTGTTGGCCAATTGGCGCGTCACCACCAGGCAATCCAGCACGGTCGACGAATATGGAGTGTTGTTCCGAAATCTTTTTTCCATGGCCGGGCTTGAGGCTTCGAGGATTCACGGCATTGTGATTTCTTCGGTCGTGCCGCCGCTCGATCCGGTGCTGCGCCAGGTTTGCGAACGATACTTCAATTCCAAGCCTCTATTCGTAGAACCGGGCATCAAGACTGGGATGCCGGTGCAATACGACAACCCTGCCGAAGTTGGCGCCGACCGCATCGTCAACGGCGTGGCTGCCTTCGAAAAATATGGTGGGCCGTGCGTGGTGGTTGATTTCGGCACGGCGACTACTTTTGACTGCGTTTCGGCTCAGGGCGAATATTTGGGAGGAGTGATTTGCCCCGGCATCGGCATTTCCGCGGATGCGCTTTTTCAGCGCACGGCGCGTTTACCTCGCGTGGAAATTCGCAAACCTTCACGCGTCATCGGAACCAACACGGTGGGCAGTTTGCAATCGGGGCTGTATTACGGATATCTGGGCTTGGTCGATGGCATTCTCGAATTGCTGCTCAAGGAGTTGGGCGAGCAGACCAGGGTGATTGCCACCGGCGGACTGGGCGCAATGATTGGCCCGGGATCGAAATATATAAAGACAGTGGACGATCTGCTCACACTCGAGGGATTGCGGATTCTTTGGGAACGGAATGAGACGGCGCGTCCTTCGGCCAAAACTGCGGCAGACATTTCAGCTTCAACCAAGCGGCCAGGCACCGAGCGCGCGCCCAAAGCTTCAACCTCCAAACACTGACCCGCCGTGGATAACTACTTTACTTACTTTTCTGAAATTGAAGAGCACTATTTGCGGCGGCGCGGCGGGGGATTGTTGCTCTCAACTCTTGATTGGACCTTGATTGAAACGTGGAAGGAAGCGGGCGTTCCGCTGCAGGCTGTGTTGCGGGGCATTGATTCGGCATTCGATAAGTACGAACAGCGCCCCTCGAAGACGCAAAAAGTGAACAGTCTGGCTTATTGCGCGCAGGCGGTGCTGACGGCTGCGGAGGATATGAAGGAGGCGGCGGTCGGCGTGGCGGGGGCGGATGCGGCAGCTCCGACGCCTGCGCGAGCGCGGGAAGGGTTCGAGCCTTCTGTGGTCGCCGATTTTTTGCGCCGCAATGCGGAAGGGCTGGATGGGGCGAAGCTGCCGCAGGCTGAGGGCATTTCGCCGATCGCTATCGCAAAAGAAACAGCGGCTGCGCTGCGCAGACTGGCTGACGATCTCGACCGTGCGAAGACCTTGCCACGCTTGGAAGATTTGGAGCGGCATCTTACCGTGCTGGAAGAAAAGCTGTTTGCGGCTTTATTGGCTGCTACGCCGGACGAGCAGATTCTTGCCGTGCGCGACGGAGGCGGATCGCGACCTGGCTCCTTTCCGCCGGAAGATGCCTTCGGCGCAGATCGATCAGTTGCAGAAACAATATGTGCATAAACGTCTGCTGGAAAAATATGGGCTGCCGAGACTGAGCCTGTTTTACATGTGACCGGCTTAACTCACTCCTTCGATGCGGTGATTCTCGGTGGCGGCGCGGCGGGGTTGATGTGCGCCATGGAAGCGGGCAAGCGCGGGCGGCGTGTGGCGGTGATCGAGCGCTCCGACCGGCTGGGCAAAAAGATTCTCATCTCCGGAGGCGGACGCTGCAACTTCACCAATCTCCATTGCCGGCCGGAGAACTTTCTTTCCTCCAATCCGCACTTCGCCAAGTCGGCGCTGGCACGCTACACGCCTGCGGATTTCATTGCACTGGTGGAAAAACATGGAATTCCCTATCACGAGAAAACTCTGGGCCAGCTTTTTTGCGACGGTTCCGCGCGCGACATTCTTGCGATGCTCGAAAGCGAATGTCGTGAGGCGGGGGTAAGCATTTTTGTGGGCGAGAAGATTCGCCAGGTCCGCCGGAATGCAGAGTTTGTTGTTGAGACTGACAAGTCAGAGTTTCGCGCGTCGGCGCTTGTAATCGCGACTGGTGGACTTTCCATTCCAAAGATTGGCGCAACTTCATTCGGCTACGATCTAGCGCGGCAATTTGGTATTGCCATTTGCGAACCCTGGCCGGGTCTCGTGCCTCTGGTGCTTACGCCGGAGGATCGGTCGCGATTTTGCGATCTCGCCGGCGTTTCAACTGAAGTAATCGCGGCTTGTGGCGGGCAACAGTTTCGGGAAAAGATGCTGATTACACATCGCGGGCTGAGCGGTCCGGCTATTTTGCAAGTTTCTTCTTACTGGAAGAAATCGCAAGCGCTGACGATTGATCTCGCACCTGGGCATGAAATCATTGCCGCCTTCCCTGATGCGAAGGCTCCTCGGAACATTGCCGCTTTGCGTTCTGAGCTCAGAAAACTCTTGCCGAGCAGTCTTGCCGATCGTTGGCTTGAGGTGAACCCGCCTGCGGCGATGACGAATCAGGCGCTATCCGAACTGGAACGAGCGGCACATGCATGGAATGTCGTTCCCTCTGGCACCGAAGGCTACGAAAAAGCCGAAGTTACTGCCGGCGGAATTGATACAGATGAACTTTCCGCGAAAACCATGGAGAGCCGTAAAGTTCCCGGCCTGTTTTTCGTCGGCGAAGTTGTGGACGTGACCGGGCAACTCGGCGGATTCAATTTTCAGTGGGCGTGGAGTTCCGGCGCGGCCGCGGGGAGAGCGATTTAGATAGAATCAACTCTTGCTTCTTACAATTGAAAAACTAATTTACGGTGGCGACGGATTGGCGCGTTTGCCCGCCGACGAGCATGGACGCGGCAAGGCTGTGTTCGTGCCTTTTGTCCTCGCGGAAGAAAGAATCGACGCGACTCTTATCGAGCAGAAGCCCGGCTTCGCACGAGCCCGGGTGAACCAGATCGTCGAAGCGTCGCCGCATCGCATCCCGCCCGCCTGTCCTTATTTCGCACGCTGCGGGGGATGCCATTATCAGCATGCGAGCTATGAGCATCAGCTTGGGATCAAGAAAGAGATCTTGCGCGAGAATCTGCGGCGCTTGGCCAAGCTGGAATTGCCTTGCGAAATCGAAGTGCATCCTTCACCGCCCTGGAACTATCGCAACCGCTCGCGGCTGCAGATTCGTACTGCACCGGAGTTCGCGCTTGGATATTTCAAGTTTGGCTCGCATCAACTGTTGCCGGTGGATCAATGCCCTATCAGTTCGCCGCTGATCAATCGCGGCATTGCGGCGTTGTGGCAGGCGGGAAAGAACGGCGATCCGCCCTCCGGCCTGCGCGATGTGGAGCTCTTCGCCAATGCCGGCGACACACAATTGCTGGTGGAGATTTCGTGCGCGCCGCAGGCCAAGCGCAGTGTGGTGAAAACCTGGGCCGAGCAACTGTGCGCGGCGATGCCCGAGATCGGAGGAGTCATTGCCTTCCGCGAAACGAACACTTCCAAGACTGGCGCCACGCAAGAAATTCTTTTGTCCTTGGGTGAAGACCACCTCATCTACAAAACGCAAAGCGCGACGTATCGCGTGACGGCGGGATCGTTTTTTCAAACCAATCGCCATTTGACCGACGAACTGGTGAAAGTCGTGACTGCTGGCCAGTCGGGGGACGTAGCTCTCGACCTTTACGCCGGGGTCGGATTGTTTTCCACAGCCTTGGCCGGTGATTTTCGTCACATCGTTTCTGTTGAACCGTCACAGACTGCCTTCGCCGATCTCAAATACAATTTGTCCAAGAATGGAGAAGCAATTCAGGCGACGGCAGAGCAGTATTTGAATGTTAGGCCAAGCGAGGCGCGAGACAGACCGAGATCAATGAGCGATGCAGCCCTCCCCAGCAGTGCGCGCAAACCTGATCTTGTGATTGTGGATCCGCCTCGCAGCGGCCTGGGAGAACGAGTCGCGCGCGCGGTCGCGGACCTGGGAGCGTCCAGGATTGTATATGTGTCCTGCGATCCGGCGACCCTGGCGCGCGATCTCGTTCTCCTGTTGAGCGCGGGCTACCGCATTGACCGGGCACATCTGGTGGATCTGTTTCCTCAGACCTACCATTTGGAAACGGTTCTGCATTTGCGCCGTTAGATTCTGCTGAGAACTCTTCCCTTTCTAAACTTCAAACCATTATTTTGCCGAGCATCTCTCGTTCAATTCCTTATGAATACTTCCGCTCGGCCTGCAGGTCCCCCAGCCTTTGCCGCTAAAGCGGTGCGCGAGCCCATGCTTTGGGCCGCCGTCGGCTTTTCCTCCGGAATCATTGCCGGCGTTCATTTATGGCGGCCGGAGTTGTGGTGGGTGCTTGCCGGCTGCGCGTTCATCGCTGCGGCAGCATTTTTCATAAACCGCCGCACCTGGCTTGCCGGCCCGTTGGCTCTCAGTGCGCTGTTTTTCGCCGGGGCCATGCATATTCAGGCACGCGATGGTTCACGTCACATCGATAACTCCATCCTGCCATTCGCCGACGGGCAAGAGCTCAATATCGTCGCTCACGTAACTCGCGATGGGCGCTGGCGGCAGGGGAATTTTGGCGAGATGCGGCAAGTGGTTGACGTTCAGACGGAAGCGGTGACCACGGAAAGCGGAGGCGTGCAGCTTATCCATTCCGGGCTCCGAGTCAGTTTCTACGTTTTACGCTCTCCCGGATCCGCGACGCAGGCAATCGATCCGGGAGAAATTTCCCCTTCGATCTTCCACTATGGGGAACGCATTCGTTTTTCCTGCCGATTGAAAGCTCCGCGAAACTTCCGGAACCCCGGAGCTTTCGACTATGAGGGCTATCTTGCCGATAACGGCATCGCGGCTTTGGGTTCGACCAAAATCGAGGAGGTAGAACTGCTCCCAGGTTTTTCCGGAAACCGCATGGAAGCTTGGCGAGACCGCATCCGCGAGCATGTTCTCCGTCGAGTTCACGAACTTTGGCAACCCCGCGAGGCCGCGCTTATTGACGCCATGGTGATTGGCGAAGAGGCGTTCCTTGACCGCGACACTCGCGTTGATTTTCAACGTTCCGGCACATATCACGTTCTGATCGTCTCAGGAATGAACGTCAGCATTCTGGCATTTGTGGTGTTTTGGACTTTGCGGCGAATCCGGCTCGGAGAAATACCCGCCACTCTGCTGACCGTGGGTTTTTGTTTTGCCTATGCCTTGCTGACCGAAGTGGGTGCGCCGGTCTGGCGCGCGACATTGATGTGCGCCATCTATCTGGGAACTCGCTTGCTCTATCGCGAACGCGCCATGGTGAATGCCATTGGCGGCGCGGCGCTGGCAGTTCTCGTCTTCGATCCACGGCAACTCTTCACCGCGAGCTTCCAGATGACCTTTCTCTGCGTGCTGATCGTCGCGGCCATCGGCCTGCCCATGCTGGACCGCACTTCCCAGCTTTACAAGCGCGCGCTGGCACACTGGGACTCGCCCAATTACGGCCGCAACTTGCCGGCTGCGGTTTTGCAGTTTCGCGTGGACCTGCGTTTCATCGCGGGCCGCATCGGGCTTTTCATCGGGGACAAGTGGGCGGGACGGTTCATCTGTACAGCGGTAAGAGTAGGTTTGACTCTATTCGAATTGCTGTTCATTTCGGCCATCATGCAAATGGGACTGGCGCTGCCCATGGCGTATTACTTTCATCGCGCCACTACCATCGGATTGCCGGCCAACATCACGGTCGTTCCGCTGACTGAACTGCTGATGCCCGCGGCTATTGCCGCGCTGGTGCTGAGTTGTGCGTCGATGACGTTGGCCAAGATTCCAGCATTCTTCACTACCTTGGCTTTGCATGGCATCGTAGGCACAGTGCACGGGTTGGGAGGATTGCGCCTGGCCGACCTGCGAGTGGCCACGCCATCGATCCTGATGATCTCGTCGGCGGCTGCGGCTCTGTTGTTGGCAATGATACTTGCCCGGCATCGCATTGCAATTGCTGTTGTCGGACTCGCTGCCATCTTCGCTGCATCCGCTGTGATCGCGCTGGTCCCGCCGAAGCCGCATGTCCGCGCTGGAATTCTGGAAGTTACTTCCATTGATGTTGGCCAGGGCGATTCGACCTTGCTGGTCATGCCTGAAGGCAGAACTTTGCTGATCGATGCCGGAGGGCCGATCGGGCCGGGAAGTCCGCAGTTTGATTTTGGCGAGGACGTGGTCTCGCCTTATCTTTGGTCGCGTGGAATCTCGCGGCTGGACGCAGTCGCGATCACTCATGGACATTCCGACCACATCGGAGGAATGCCCTCGGTGCTGAAGAATTTCCGCCCGCACGAGCTTTGGCTGGGACTTAAGCCGCCAAGCGCCGCGCTGGACCAACTGGTTGCCGAGGCGGAAGCGCTGCACATTAAAGTGGTTCGGCATTGGGAGGGCGATGAGTTTAACTTGGGCGGAGCGAATGTGAGCGTGCTGTTCCCGCCCAAAGACTGGCCCGTGGGATCGAAGCCGCAGAACAACGACTCGATGGTGCTGGAGGTGAAATACAAGGCGTCTTCCGTGTTGTTGGAAGGCGATGCGGAAAAACAGGTTGAGCGCAGGATTGCGGCGCTGTATCATCCGAAAGTCGATCTGTTGCGCACGGGCCATCACGGCAGCGACAATGCGACTACTCCCGAACTGCTGGATTCGGCAAGGCCGGATTTCGCCGTAATTTCAGTCGGCTTCCGTAATTCCTTCGGCTTGCCCAAGTTCGAAATTCTGGATCGTCTTTCCCGATCGGGAGCCAGAGTTTACCGCACCGATGCGGAGGGAGCGATTACGTTTTATCTAGACGGGCACAGCCTCAAGCCTTCGCCGGCGGTTCTCCGGTAGAGATATTTATTTCCGATGTTTCATCATCGTCCGAGGCAGGATTTTGCTGAAATTCGGCCAGGATATTCTTGGCGGTCTCGGCATCTTCTTCGCGGACCAGGATCATCACTCCACCCAGCCCCGCAAAAGGCTCCTGCGACGTTGCCGTCGACGTCAGGTCGGAATCGATGCCTGCCGATTCCAACAAACCTTTGACCACCATGGCTTCCGATTCCGATTCCGTGTCAAACACTTTAACCAGGTTCTCGTTCGGATTGGGTCGCGGCGCAGGACCAGCCGTTTCACGCTGCTCTGCCATGAATCACCTCCAGTTTTGGATCGGCGGACGGCGAAAAAGCATTCGAATCCGTGCCGCCCGTTGATCTTACTCTTCCTGCCAAAAAGACGCATTGCAGAAGATGCAAACTGACTCGGATGCCTCTGTTCTACCCTAGGGTTGTGTCATAGGCTGGACGTTCCTTGCAGACGACACCTTTGTGCTGTTGCGTTCCCGCACTATTGGGCGACAATACCTGTGGGGCGACCGCAACGCCAACGAAGCGGCCATCATCTAAGCCCCGAGGCGAGATGAGCACTCCCGAGCCAGCGAATCCTGAAGAAAGCTTTGACCCCGGCGATCAGACCCGGCAGCACGCGGAGAGCACGGAAGAAGCGCGAAAAATCCGGCGTCTTCAGCTGGTGATCAGCATGGTCATGTCGGTGATCGGCCAGGATCCCAGCCTCACTCTGGAAGAAGCGTCGGAGTTGGCTGCTGGGGCCAAGCGCGCAGCGCTGGCCATGTTTCCCGACAAAGAACTTGCCTTCGATCTGCTCTACAAGCCACGGCTGCAGCGCCTGATTCGCGATCGCTTCAGGCTGCAGTAGGCGCTTCCCTATTGGTCTGCCACCGAATTGCGCAGCGTCCCAATGCCTTCCACACTGACTTCCACCACGTCGCCCGCCACAAGCGGACCAACGCCTTCCGGAGTGCCACTGGGAATCAGGTCACCGGGAAATAACGTCATTGCCTGTGCGATGTGCCGAATGACGACATCAAGGTGGAAAAGCAGGTCGCGGGTGTTTCCTTTTTGCTTGACCTCGCCATTGACACGCGTTTCCACCTCAACGCCCGCCCAGGGATCGAGCTCCTGCGCGACTACGGGTCCAACCGGGCAGAATGTGTCGAAGCCCTTGGAACGGCTCCACTGCCCGTCCTTATTTTGCAAATCCCGGGCGGTAACATCGTTGACGCAGGTGTAGCCCAAAATGTATTGCCGAATATCTTCATCGGCCGGAGGCTGGTGGCAAGTCTTGCCGATGACCACACCCAATTCGCCTTCATAATCCACGCGCTCGGAAATTTTCGGACGGAGAATTGCCGCGCCGGGCGCCAGCAATGCCGAAGTCGCTTTCAAAAAAAGCAGCGGCTCCTGGGGGATATCGTGTCCTAACTCGGCCGCGTGGGCGCGGTAGTTGCGCCCGATGCAAACGATCTTCGAGGGGCGCACCGGCGGCAGCAGCGTAGCTTCTTCCAGCGGAATTTGCTCAATCTTTCGCGTGCGCAGGCTTTCCATGTCGCCGTCCGCTTCTTCGGGCGGAGTGAGCAGAATTCGCACAATCGTATCGCGCCTGCCCACGGATTCCACCAATCCGTAACTGGCTTGACCATTCAGTTGAAAGCGGCAATATTTCATCGCTATCTATCTAAACACGGCTGTGTGGGATTGAGAGAAACTTTTTGCTGAGTGCTCCAGCCGGCCAATGGGGCCGTTCACGCCTATGCTAGTCTGCTCTTTATGGCGGACAGAACCATTACTCATAAGAAACTGAAATCGAGCAAGTCCTTGCGCAAGCGTCCAGCTAAAAAATCTGATCAGGACAGCCGGGGCGCAGTGCAACGCACTTTTCTCAGCGACAAAGTCGGGCAGTTCACCGAATCCGTTATTCGTGACATGACGCGCCAGGCGATGCTTTACGGCGCAGTCAACCTGGCGCAGGGGTTTCCTGACTTTCCCGCTCCCGCCGAAATCAAGCTGGCCGCGCAGCATGCGGTCGCCGGCGACGTGAATCAATATGCCATCACCTGGGGAGCGAAGAAACTTCGAGACGCGATTGCCCGGCAAATGGGCGTGTGGCAGGGGATTTCAGTCGACCCGGAAAAAGAGATTACAGTCTGCTGCGGATCCACTGAGGCCATGATTTCGACATTGCTGGCCATTTGTAATTCGGGCGATGAAGTCATTATCTTCGAGCCGTTTTATGAAAACTACGGACCGGATTCGGTGCTGAGCGGGGCGAGGCCACTGTTTGTGAAGCTGCGTCCACCATCGAGGCCCGACGGCCAATGGACTTTCGACGAAAAAGAACTGCGACGTGCATTTGGCCAGCAAACGGCGACAGGCAGGGTCAAGGCCATCATCGTGAACACGCCCAACAATCCGACGGGGAAAGTTTTCACGCGATCAGAGCTGGAACTGATTCGCGATCTCTGCATCGAGTTCAAGGTGCTGGCCATCACCGATGAAATCTACGAGCACATTCTCTATGACGGCACAAAGCATATCTCAATGGCATCGCTTGATGGGATGCGCGAGCGCACGATCACTATTAACGGCATGTCGAAAACTTATAGCGTCACGGGATGGCGCGTGGGCTGGGCGGTTGCGCCGGAGAGGATCACGAACGCCATCCGCAAAGTTCACGACTTCCTGACCGTGGGCGCGCCGGCGCCGCTGCAGGAAGCGGGAGCGGTTGCGTTAAGTTTGCCGCCGGAATACTACGCGAAACTGGCGGAGGGATATCGCGTGAGGCGCGATCGTCTGATACCGGCACTCACCTCTGCCGGCTTCAAATGCTTTCTTCCGCGTGGCGCGTATTACGTGATGACTGACATTTCCGCCTTCGGATTTGCCAACGATCTTGAGTTCACAAAATATCTGGTGCAAGAGATTGGACTCGCGCCCGTGCCGGGATCGAGCTTCTATCGCGACCCGCAGGACGGAGCACAGCAGGTGCGGTTTGCCTTCTGTAAGAAGCCAGAAACGCTGGACGCGGCGGCAAGCAAGCTCCAGAAACTGGCGGAGACTTTACACCGCAGGCGCGGTCGAAATTAAAAGCACCCAACGCCGAGTACGCTAAGCACGCCGAGGAAAACAGGCGCTTCCTCCACGCCGCAGGTAAATAGCACAAAGGTTGCAGGCGTTTCATAGGCGGAATCATAGACTTTTGTGTCGTGATTTGGCTTCCGTTCTCCACAAGCAGGTGGGGTATACTGCGAACAAGTTCCATATCCTCTCAGGAAAAGTGCAATCATGGCGTTAAAAGCTGTGGAAGAGTTGGCAGAGCAGGTTCCGGCCGATGATTTTCAGGCGCTGGAAGAAAAAATTTATCGCACTATAGAGATGTACAAGGCTGCGCGCCAGGGGCAGACTGCGGCCGAGCGCGATGTCCAGCGCCTGCGGCAGCAACTGGAAGAGCGCGACGAGCAACTCAATAGCGTGCGGCGCGAAGTTGTCCAATTGCGCAAGGACCGCGAAGAAATTCGCAGCCGGGTCGAAAGAATGCTGGAGCAGATCGAATCGATCAGCGAAGAGCAGGCGGCGAGCTAACCAGGCAATCCGCTTAGCGGGAGAGGATATGGCGACCGCAACCAAAGATCAGTTGGTGAAGGACGCGCAGAACTCCAGCGTTCGCGTGGAGATCTTCGACCAGGCCTATAACCTGCGCGGCTCCGATCCCGAATACATTCTCAAGCTGGCCGAGTACGTCGATACCAAGATGCGCGCCGTAGCCGAAGCCACCAACACTATTGATACCGTGCGTCTCGCGGTGCTGGCCGCGCTGAACATCGCCGATGAATTCCACCTGCTGAAGCGACGACAGGACAGCGGAGCCACCGATTACCTCAAGCGCGCGCATCTGTTAGCCAATGCCCTAGATGAGGTTTTGGACCAAGAGCGCAAAGCGAGTTAGTCTGCCCCGCATTGCATACCTCCTTTTACTGCTCGCGCTCGCCAGCAGCTTTGCATTCGCTCAAACCACAACCCTCCGCACACAATCCACTGTCGTGCTGGTTCCGACGCTGGTGAAAGATCAAAGCGGCGCAGCCGTGTATGGACTGCAAGCCAAAGACTTCCGGATTGAAGATGATGGCATCGCGCAGACTGTCCATTTAGATGAACAAGCCGAGGACCAACCGGTTTCGCTGGTGATTGCCATACAGCGCGGACGCCGCGCGAGCTATGAATTTCCGCGAATGCGCGGCTTGAGTACGATGATCGCTCCGCTGGCCGTGCAGGGACAAGCCAGAATCGCCCTTGTCGAATTCGATCGCAACGTTGCCGTTACCCAGCAATTCACGAAAGATGCGTCGTTGATCCGGGACGACCTGGAAAACCTGCAACCGGGCGACAATGGCGCAGCGATCCTGGATGCGGTCTTTTTCGGCCAGACGCTGCTGGCCAGAGAGCCTGAGAATCGCAAGAAGGTTCTGCTTTTGATCAGCGAGACTCGAGATCACGGCAGCGTTCTGGGAAAGAAATCCGACGAACTGATCACCGCGCTGGGCAACAGCAATACTATCGTTTACGCGCTGGCCTTCTCGCCCTCGCGTTCGAACATTCTCGATACCGGACGGGGAAACAACAGGAACGAAATGCATGCCAGCCCGGACTTGCTTGCGCCCTTGAAGCTGGCCCGGGAGTCCATGCGAAAAAATGTCCCCAAAGCCATTACCGAAATGACGGGCGGCGAATACGAATCGTTTTCCACGCACAAGAACTTCGACATGCGCATGAACGATTTCACCAACCATCTGGACAGCCGTTACCTGCTCAGTTTCGAGCCTCGGAATCCGCATCCGGGCCTGCACCGTGTCAGCGTGAGCCTGGCTTCGCCCAACCACGAAAGCGTGCTGGCCAGAACCAGCTATTGGGCAAAAGGCGCGCCCGAATAAACGGGAATTGCAAGTGTGGAAATCGGGAATGCGTTACCTTCGTAGCAAGCGATCTGCCAACTTTTTGCGCCCCAGCCCTTGCCAAGTGGCGGTTATTTGCCTAGCATCCAACATGAAAGCCGGCCTGCCGGGTTGGTGATGGCGGGTAACCGATTTTTGAACCAATGCTGAATGAACGGGGGCTCGACTCGAACTAGGATCCGGTGTGCGACGCTGCGCCATGCGCAGATGCCTAAAGGGTCTCGGCGGGTTCCCAACGTCTACCGACGGGTTCATTCTCGGCCCCGTCACACGGCACAGTGGGTCGGCTTGCTTTCTTGTAATTCTTGATTGAGTTCGCATGTTAGGTCGGACATCCCCCAAAGGCCTGCACGATTCATCTTCGAGCCTTGCGAAAAATCTCAGCCATCATGGTGGTGGAAGGCCCGCAACGGCATGCCGGCCGCGTCCGTGGCCAGAAGCCTCGTGCTCAACAATTGTAATTGCCTGTTGCCGCCTTCTAACTGCGAAGCCTAGCCCGGTACAATGGGCGCGATGAGCGCGACCTTCAAGCAGTGGCTTGAATTCGTCTTCAACAACCCCGTTCGCAAGCGCGAGTGGTATTGGGATGAGGACTTCGGTCCCCGATGGGAGGCGCTTGGACTCACCGATGTACTCATCGTCGAATACATGACGCATCTTTTTCATGAGCCAAGGGTCCTGGGGCGTTATTCGCTTGACCAAGTTGAGCAGGGACTATGGTTTCTGCTGGGCGAGTCGTCTCCGGGCGGCTCAAGCAAGACTCTGCTCAGGCACAAAGCGGCGCTCCTCGACCGTGTCGCCTGCATCCACGCAATGTCCGGCTTCTTCCGCAACTTCATTCTCGCCGTGACTCCCGGCCACTTCGCCCCTAAAGCACCTCCAATCGGAGTGACCGGCGCAGCCTATATGTGGTGGGACATTTTCCCGATGCACTATTACCTACGCAATGACGTACCTGGGCCCACCGGGGCCGGCGCGCTGCTGTCCCAACTGGAAAAGTTTGAACTTGGGGGCGAACTTCATAACGCGGTTTTGAAGCAGATGGCCGACGATCTGGAAATTGAGATTGATCCTGAGATCCACCAAGCAACCTTGAGCGTAATGTCACAGATCCTCGATTTACCCTCCGAAGTTTGCCAGTTCAGCGCCCTGCACGGCCTCGGCCACTGGCACGCCCACCACCCGGAGCGGGTCGAGCAGATCGTGGATGCGTTTCTCAAGACGCACAAAGATCTCAGGCCTCATCTGATCGAGTATGCTTCAAGGGCTCGCCTCGGCAATGTGCTCTAGGCCGTGAGGCCTTCTTCGCTACTCCGCGCGCGCGCCCCGTAGCGCTTGTGAGCGTGATTACTGGTTACCCCCAGAACGCCCACTAGCTTCCACCAACTGCTGCACCGGATCAACAATCATCAGCAGCATCTCGGCCTTTGCAGTCTTCGCCGAAGTCATGAGGGATAGTTGCTGCGTTCGCCAAGCATCCGGCGAAGGCTCTGATTTATCCAGATAGTCGAGAGCGGCAAAGCCCGCTGCGGCGGCTGCAGATAAATCCTGCGAAAGCGGTTCAGCTTCTTGCAGCAAAAAAGACTGTTCCAACCGGGGATGCAACTTCGCGTCATTCGCGCTCCACTTGGTCAGCCACGCGCGTATCTGCCGCTCCGCGTCTTGATCTTTGTAGCCGCTCTGGATATAAGTCTGCACCAGGCCGCGAAAATTCCTCGCCACATCGCTCTCCGGACTCACCGCATCGACCAGATGATTCAATGGAACCGAACTATCCGCGGGAAGCTTGATGCTCTCGGCGCGGGTGTAATCCTTCACCGGCTCGAGCACGTCCGCAAGCGTTCGTAAGAACGCGATGTCGTCGCTGCCCAACATGCGATGCAACATTTCCCTCGGAGCGGATCGATGCGTCAGCCCCACTAATTCGAGATGCCAACCCAACTCCGCGAGTCTTCGGTACATCGATCCCACATCCTGCACATTTTGCGCAGACCACAATCGCTCGGCGATGGCTGCATTACGCGGCCAGATGCGGCTGTCGATGCTCTCCGGGGTCACCAGCTCGGACCACATGCAGGACTCGCCTCCGAGAATGCGATTTTTTTCTTCCGGACTCAACGTGGCCGCGTCGCCGCTGAGCGGGTCCACCGCATAGTGCCGCGAGGCGGGCCACATCAAGTCGAGATAATAGCCATAGGAAAGCAATCCGCTGTAACCCTGTTTCGCGGCCGCGGCCAGCGACTGCTGGCCGCGCCACGACTGCACCAAAATGCTTTTCGGCAAATCCGGATGCAGAACCTCATCCCAGCCGATCATGTTTTTGTGATGCTTGCTCACAATCTTCTGCAGCCGCTGGTTGAAATAAGCCTGCAAATCCTGATTGTTCTTCATGCCGTGGCCGCGAATAAATTCCTGAATTTTCGGATTCGCATTCCACTGCGCGCCGTTGACCTCGTCGCCGCCAATATGAAAATAGGCGTCGGGAAAAAGCTTGGCCATCTCGCCAATGAATTTATCGAGGAACTTATATGTTTTTTCCTGCGTCGGATCCATGACCGGATCGACATTGGAAATCAGCGAATACGGCCCTGGGCCGCTGGCCAGTTCGGGGTATCCCACCAGCCATGACCGGCTATGCCCAGGGACGTCGAACTCCGGCACTACGCGAATGCCGCGATCATGCGCGTAGGCGATGAACTCACGCATCTCGCTCTGCGTGTAGTAGAGGCCATTCGATCCATCTTCCTGCAACTTGGGGAACTTTTTGCTCTCGATGCGGAAACCTTCGTTGTCGGACAAGTGCAAGTGCAGAACATTCATCTTCACCATGGCCATGCCATCCACATTGCGCCTGAGCACATCGAGGGGCATGAAGTGGCGGCAGACATCAATGAGCATCCCGCGCCAGGGAAACCGCGGCGAATCTTTAATCGCGACAACGGGCACGGCAAATCCTGTCGGCGTCGGTTGCAGCAATTGAAGAAACGTCTGCAAGCCGTGCAGGATGCCCAATGGATTCGGCGCTGTAAGCTGCGCCCCCGATTGATTCACGGTTAGCTCGTAAGACTCATCCTCGCCTAACTTCTGCATGGCTTCGCTCTTATGTTCCGCGTGAATCACCAACTTGGCAGATGGTCCCGCGCCTCGCAGCCGGAACGGAATCCCCGTTTCCTGTGAGAGTTGTGAAATGAACCGGTCGACGCCGTCGCTCAGCATGGGATCTTCAACGCCCGTGATCGCCACGGAGAAGGACGGATCAACGATCAACTGCCCGGTTCCGAGTTGCACGGACGCGGGTACCGGCATCAGGTTCAGTTCAGGCGAGGATTGTGCTGCGGCCGGCCTTGAGGGAAAAAGAATGCCAAAAGAAAAGACAATTAGAATGCAGAGGACGCGATCAGTTTTCAAGATGAAGTTCACCAGCCAGTAATGTAGCGTTCGCAGTCGTGCGGTGTCCAGAACTGGCGCTTCACCGGCCCGATCCGAGCGGATTAGTCGACACAGCGTCGTACTCCATCCTGAGGGGAATGAAGAAGTGTTCTGGCGAGCTTCCTGCAGACGGCGAGCGCGCAATAGCCGCGCTTCGTTCCCGCACCGCTTTAACGCGCCGATTACCCGTGCACGCTGATCTTGGAAAAAGACAGCACGGCGCGGCCCCAGGTGGGCCGGCCCATCGACATTGCCGGACGGAACGTGGTGAAGATCAACATGCGCTTCACTTCCGGCAACACTTTCTTGCTGGCGTCGGAATCGGAAAGGATGCGGTAGTCCTGCACCCGCCCATCGCTGCCAATGTAAGCTTCAATCACCAGCGAATCCGCGTCGATGGTGTTGAGCGTGTTGCCAAAAGCGCTCTCCTGCAACTCCGGAGCGGTGTTCACCAGCAAAGGAACGTCGTTGTTATTGGCTTGCAGCGGCGAAGGCACCACAAAATAAACCATGGCCACGCCGAACAATAACAATGCGCTCAGGAAGCCGGCTGTGGCCGGCACCATGAAAGCCTGCAAAAGATTTTCCAGGCGAACCAAAAGTCCCTCAAATGGCGGACGCCGCGCCTGCGCCACTTCACGCGAAATGGCCAGCCGCAGCTTCAATCCTAAATCTGCGGGAGCTTTGGGCCGCCCCACGCTCACAAGCAACTGCTGCGCTCCGGCCAGCGACTGATAATCGCCGCGGCAAGAATCGCAACCCGCCAGATGCCGCTCCAATCCATGCATCTGCCGGCCCGTAACCGCGCCATCCAGATAAGGCGAAAACAGACGCTTCGCCTCATAACAGCGCATATCCTTCGTCGTTTTGTCCTGCGTCGTTGTGAACCTCATGGCGTCACCTCGACTTTTCTACCCCCTGCAATTCCAGGCCGCAAACCCTGCGGACGATCTTGCTCTACCACCGCTTCTCGCGCGGCTACTCCCAAGCCGTCTCCGGCCTGTTTCACATATCGTGCCAACTTCTGCCGCAAAGCTTCACGTCCGCGCGTCAAGCGTGACTTCACGGTCCCTGGTGATATCTCCAGTACCTCTGCGATCTCTTCATAGGACATTTCTTCCAGGTCGCGCAAAATCAGCGTGGTGCGATAGGGTTCTGGCACCTTGCGCAACGCTTGTTCCACCCGTCGCCTCACCTCGTGGTGAACCGCGCAGTCGAACGGAGAATCCGCATGATCGGTCAGCGCGGCCTGCATGGAACCATCGCCGGGGGAAAGCCGGTCGCCTTCAATCGGTTCAATTGAAGTTTCCTGCGCCTTGTGCCGGAACCACCACCGTCTGCGATTGGCCGCCTCGTGCAGCGCAATGCGATAGATCCAGGTCTTCAGGCTGGATTCGCCGTGGAAATGCTTCATCCCGCGGAAGACTTTGAGAAAGACGTCCTGCGTAGTATCGGCTGCATCGGAGGGATCATTCACGATCCGATACACCAGGCCGTATACGGGCTGCTGAAATTCGCCAATCAGCCACGCGTACGCTTCTTCCGATCCGGCCTTCAGTTCCGCGACGATCGCCACTTCCTGCGACCGCACTCCTATTGCGCTAGCCAATTCCCCCAAGGTGGTTGCTCCCGCCATAACGGCGCTCCTTGATTATAGGATTTTCCATCCCGATCGGACGTTTAAATTTCTCCGACGGTGAGGAAAGGCTACGAGACTGCGGCCTTACTGAACATAGACTCCGCGGCACCGCCACGGGTTCCCGGCGTAAGCGATTTATTTTCAGTGGAAAAGACCGGAATAGTACTTTCGTACCCAAGGCCCGGGTAGGCGAATTGATTTTAAGTGGCGGCTTGGGCGCGAGCTTGGGGAAGCCGTTTGATGATGTCTTGCAACGCGGTGAGCAAGCCTTGGGCGCCTTTTTCCAGCGACAGTTCGTTTTTTTCCAGAAATGCGAATGCGCCGTCGCCCTGCAATCTCGCGGCATTTTTCTGCGAAAGGCCGCTTAAGACCACAACTGGAATCGCAGTTGTCGCCGGATCCTTTTTCAGCGCCTTGAGCACGTCCGGCCCCGACATTTTGGGCAGAAGCATATCTAGCAGAATTAAGTCCGGAAGGTTTTGCCGCGCCGCCTCAACCGCTTCCTCTCCATCCACCGCAGTACTTACAGCGTAGCCCGCGCGCGCCAACGCTCGCTCCGTCGCTAGTCTTAGAAATTTACTGTCTTCCACCAGCAATATCTTCATAGTCGGATCGCAGGCTCGCGGTTCCTTTAGAAATTAGATGCAGGATGCGCATTTCGACCACTGCGCCATTCTCTCTGGAATCATCGGCGAAAGCCGGATTCGGATGAGCAAATTACAAGTTGCTCATAATCCAGAAGGAAACCGAGAGCATCCTAAAGACAGAAGCTGGCATTTTCCGCGTCGTCAAAATCCTCGCGCCGGGCGAAACGGAATCTGAAACGTCGCTTCGACTTCAACCGGCGCGCCGTTCCTGGTCGCCGGCTCAAACCTCCACTGCGCCACCGCCTGGCTGGCGAACTGGTCGATGCGCTCGTCCACGCTGCGCAGCACGCGCACATTGCCCACACTGCCGTCGGCGTGTATCACTGCATAAACAATCACCGTTCCCGCCACATTCTCGCGCATCAACTCCATTGGATATGCCGGATCAACCTTGCGCAACGCCTCCGGGGCCGAAAGAGAAGAAGCAGCAGCATCCTTATTCTCACTCTTCTGCAGTTCAGCGAAGCGAATCACCCAACTTCCGCCCGCCGAATTAAAGTTCGGCATATTCAAGGTGAGCGAATAAAATTTGTGCCCATTGAACACCTGCCGCTCCGCTTCGGAAAGCTCACTCTCGTCACCTTCCTTGAGCGCATGTGCCGACCGAGTTGTAATTCGCGGCGCCCGCGCGCTGGCCAGCAAGTTAGGATTCACTAAATCGTGGCCAGATGCGTCGCCAGCCACCGCGGAATTCTCCGGCTTCGATGGATCGCCTACAAATAGTCCTGCGGGAAGTCCATTTTTATTCGCGCTGGCCTCACCGCTCGTTCCCTTGCCACGATTCCCTGCTCCAGTTCCAGTTCCTGCCGCCAGGCCAGGCGCGCCAGAAGCCGCAGGCTTTCCATTTCGGCCGGCGGCAAAGCTGCCTCGCCGATTTCCTACTGCCGGGTCAGGTGGAGCGCCTATGGCAGGATGCAGATTCAAGGCAATCAGCGCCCTGCCGTTCGGCGACCCCGCAGAACGGGATCTCGACACGCTCAGCGATGGAGGCGGCGGAATAACCTGCGTTACTGTCCGCGCCGGCGCGCGCGAAGAGTGCTGATCCGCGAGCGGAAGCTGAGGCGCTGGCGCAATCACGGCAGTGCGGGCAATGTTGATGTCTCCCAAACGAGAGGAAACCGCCTGCACATTTGGTGGAGGCGCGATGACTGCCGTTTGCGGCGCCTGAAATTCGTGGCTCGTCGCTGCGGTGACGTCCGGCGGAGGCGCCACGACCGAGGTCTGCATCTCTGGCAAATCGCGCCGGCGACTCAGCCGCCGCGCGTCAGGTGGCGGCGCAACCACGGCATTTTCCATCTCTGGCGTAATCCGCGTCAGGCTGGAAGCTGGAATCAGCGGCGCGGGCGCAATCGGCATCGTCGGCTTTTCCCGCCACGCCACAATGTTGGGCAACGCCACATCGCGCTTCATCCGCACATTCGGCGCGGTGACAACCGTTTGCCGCTGATTGTCCGCTTCGCGCGGCACGGAAATTATTGGTTGCGCCGCAGCCACCGGATCGGCCTTTTGCGATTTTCCGGAATCCGCGCGCAACGTATTAAGCGGCGGAAGATATTCCGCCGGTTGGTAGTAGACCACTTGATCGCGGTTAAAGCTTGCAGGTGGCACAGCGAGCGGTTGTGTTCCCAGCCAGTGCGCAAACAATCCGAGTCCAGCCACCACGACGATGTGATACCCGACCGATTCCGCGAATCGCCGCCAAGGCAGGTGCCGCTGCACAAACACGTCCGGCCAAAACGGCGCAGGTGCAGAGTTCAGCCGCAGCGGAGCAAATTTCGGCGGATGCAGCAAATCCCGTAGATTGCCGAGAAACACTTTGCGCCACGACGGCAGTTCGACGAGCAAGCCCAGCGCCCGAGTCGGCTCCAGCGTCTCCACTAATTCAACGGAAGGTACGGCTGCGCACATTGCCCTATAGTAGCAAAGCATTAGGTATCCAAATTTCCTGGTTTCAAAGTTTCAAGGTTTTAAGTCCCAAGTTGAAAATCTCACCTCCGTCGCAAACTTTGAAACCTCTCAAACTTTGAAACTTTTGAAACGTTGCTTCTTCCGGCAACCCCTTTCTCCTTATCGCATCCAATTGAGCGGCAGAACTGCAGCACCCTATCCTCCGACCTCGCTGAGCGGAGAGGGGCCGGAGGTAGGGTCGCCGCGGTTTCGCCGAGATCGAGGGTGCGCGTCCGCTCTGCCATACGTGCACCCTCACCATCCTTCCCGTAATTCGATAAACTAGAAGCATGAAATTCGCTTTCCGCACCGCTGCACTTCCTCTGGCACTTTTATTCTGCTCGCTCGCCATCTTCTCTTTGCCCGCCATCGCCCAGGAAGGCCCGCTGCAAAATATTCCGCCTAAAGGCGCGACGCCGGAAGCGATCATTCAGCGCTTCGCTGCCAAAGAAAAACAGTTCAAAGAGGCTCGCGATCAATACACGTACCGGCAGGACGTGAAAGTTGAGGTCCTCGACGGCGACACCGTCACCGGCCAATACCGCGAAGTGTTCGACGTCACCTACGACGACAAGGGCCGGCACCTTGAGAACGTTGTCTTCGCCCCGGAATCCACGCTGAGCCAGGGCGGACTGGAAATGGATGAAGGCGACATTCAAGACCTGCGCAACAAAATGCCCTTCGTGCTCACCTCAGACGAGATCGGCGAATACAACATTCTTTATGTCGGACAGCAGCAGGAAGATGAACTGCATTGTTACGTCTTCGATATTGCGCCCAAAGAATTTGTCGGCAAGAAGCGCTACTTCCAGGGACGCATCTGGGTCGACGATCATGACTTCCAGATTGTGAAGACCTACGGCAAGGGCGTTCCCGAGATCACAAAAAAGGGCAAGGAAGAACATCTCTATCCCAAGTTCACCACCTGGCGGCAGCAAATCGACGGTCAGTACTGGTTTCCCACCTTCACCCGCGCTGACGACGAACTCCACTTCAACACCGGCGACATTCACATCCGCGAAATCGTGAAGTACGAAGACTACAAACGCTTCGGATCGAACGTGAAGGTTCTCTATAACGGCAAGCAACTGCCACCGGGCGAGAAGAAGCCGGATGGGCAAGCACCGCCACAAAATCCGCCGCAGAAGTGAGGTTTCAAAGTTTCAGAGTTTCAAGGTTTCAACGACGCAAGGTTTTCGGGGCTCCGGGGTATTCGGTTTCAAGGACGTTTCTTACGCAACGAGTCGATAAGGCGGTTCAAGAGGCCTAGCACTTGGTAGGTTTCCTGATCTAAGTCCTCGTATCGGTCTGGCTTTAGGTAATCGAGATCTACCGCGATCGCGAGTTGCGTATCGACTTCGAGCAGCGACCCTCGCGCCTGTCCGAGAAATGCAAGAACTCGCCGAGACTCAATCTGCCCTGACCTTCTGCGATGTTCGAGGCGACGGAAACCGCCGCGCGCCTGACTTGAGATGTCAGTCCGTAAGCCTCGTGCTTAGGAAATTGCTCCGTGGCCTGATAGATGTGGACGGCGAGCGCCCTAGCCTTTTGCCACACCAGCAACTCGCGGTACGAACGAGCCATAGATTTAAGGTTTCAGGGTTTCAAAGTTTCAAGGTCTCAAGGTAAGGGACTGGGTGCAGAGTTCTTAATCTGACCTTTGAGCCTTGAGCAAAGATCGCAGCCGCCTATGGTGCTTCTCCAGCGTTGAACGGCAAATCTCTATAGAACGATCACGCTCCGCGGCAATTGCCTCACCAATGTCTGGAGGGTTTCCGCATGCCTTTTGCCAGTCGAGAATCCTTTGATGCCTTGCAGCATAAAGGCCGGTGCCGAGGCCACAAACTTTCGCTAGGAACTTCTCCCAATCCCCCTCGCGTTTGTGGTCGCCATTACAGTGGTTGCACGAGAGGACTCGATTGGAGATGTGATTACGACCGCCGCGACCGCCGCTCCTAAGGTGGTCCAAATGGGAGGTGCGGTCATCAGGGTCTAAGTCGCGACCACAATATGCACATCGTGACTCAAAATGCGCCCTCAGGGCTTTGAGCTGCCTCGTTGACGGGTCAGGATCGACCGCCTTGCGCAGAGCACCCGCGATGTAGCCCTTGGCTTGGGGCAGAGAATGATTACCCATGGTGAGGCTTCCCTTCCCGGAGGAATTTCGTCGCTTGGCCTTCTGAGCAGTACCTTGAAACCTTGAAACTTCCGAAACCTTGAAACCTTTCGTCTTTGAAACCTTGAAACTTTGAAACCTTGAAACCTCAATAGAAGAGATACTTCCGCCACTTATCATCCGACCTGCCCATCAGCCGCATAATGTGCCGGCTAGTATGAAGGTTAAAGGCGCGAGGCTCGCGCATGAGCTTCATGCCGGCTTCGGTGGCAAACTGGTTGCCTTTGCGGCGGTTGCAGGAGTGGCAGCAGGCCACCAGATTTTCCCAGGTGGAGGAGCCTCCGCGGGAGCGGGGGATCACATGGTCGAGCGTCAGTTCGCCCGAAGGCAGAACCGTGGCGCAGTACTGGCAAGTGTTGCGGTCGCGCAGCAGAATGTTCTTGCGCGAAAGCGCGCGGCTTTGGTGCGGAATGCGCCGGTATTCGAGCAGGCGGATCACTGAAGGCACACGCATAGCTACGCGCGCGGCGTGCAGAAAGTGGCCGTTCTCTTCCTCGGTCATGGCCACGCCCTTGAGCACCAGCACCAGCGCCCGTCGCGCGGCGCAAACGTTGATCGGCTCATACGACGCGTTCAGCACCAGCACCGGCGCATGCAGGGCATGGCCATCGCTGTCGCGATGAACGCCGTCACGGTAAACCACAGACGGCGGAAACATCCCCGCCGCGTGCCGTGCGGTAGAACCTGCGTCGTGTTCGGCTCGATGTGGCATGATCAGTTCAAAGTTTCAAAGTTGCAAAGCATCCAGGCCTCAAATTTCAAAAGCCTCAACCCAACCTCGTTGGCGTCATCCCGAGCGCAGCCGTTTTTCAGGCGGAGCGAGGGATCTCGCGCGAGAACGTCACGTCCCCGGGGAAGCTAGCTGCTCCGCTCCTTGAAACCCTGAAACCTTGAAACTCCGCAACTTTGTATCCTCGTTAGATGCGAGTTTCAGCGTGCGCGCCGCTGTCGCCACCCATACCTTGCTGGCTCCGGCGCGCAGCAGCACCCGCGCGCATTCGGCCGCGGTCGCGCCTGTGGTGAGAACATCGTCCACCAGAAGCACTTCGCGGCCATTCACTTCATCTGCACGCGATACGGCAAAAGCTCCGCGCATATTTTCCCGGCGCTGGTGGCTGGTCATGCCGATCTGCGACTCTGTCTCCCGCTGCCGCAGCAGAACATTGTTCGCCAAATGAAAGTTCGCCAGACGAAAGTTCGCCGAATGAAAACACCCATCGGAGTGAACCTTCAGCGCAGCCTTGGCAATCAGCTCGGCCTGATTAAATCCGCGCTGCCGGAGTTTGGATTTGTGCAGCGGCACAGGAATAACAACGATCGTGCCATCCCCAAGACCTGGTTCAAGCGCAACCATCGCTTCTGCCACCATGCGTCCCAAAACCTTCGCCGCAGGAAAAACTCCCGCATACTTCAGCAGGTGAACCATCTCCCTCAGCCCGCCCTGATAACTTCCATAGGCAACAGCTTTGGCAAACGGAGGGGCAGCGCGGCGGCACATCGGACACGGGAAGGCCTGATCCTCGGCCACGACTGGTGGCAAAGAAGCTGGTGCGGAGATGGATGACGAGAGAATTCGCTCGCCGCAAACCGAGCACAGCCGCCCGCGTAGGGGGCGAATTCCATCGAGACACGGCCGGCATACTGGAAGCCGCGAAATCCGCGTCAGGGGTTCATCGCAAATGCGACAGTTGGAGGGAAACAGTACTGCGAACAGGCCTTCCAAGCCAAACTTGATGAATCGGGGAAAAGTTGAAGAACGCGTTACCAGCGGATTACGGCGGAAATCTTCACCCTCGCAAACAATAGAAGGCCCAGCACTTCGCTCTGTGGCCTGACTCGCCCGGATTCGGTCCTCACTACTGCTGAAGACGGCCTCCTTTAGCCCCCGCAGGCAGACGGCCCGTCGGATGGGCAGACGCGACGTGCTTGCGGGGTCAAACCCGTCACTCCCGCAGTATAGCGGCGAAACCAGCGCTTAGGCAACGTTCCGCGTGGGCGTGTCCGGCCGCTCCAGCGCCGCGGTGATGCGGCTGGCATCGGAAAAACGCTCGCGCACTGGAGTAAAAATCAAACGGTAATCGCGGCGGAAACACTCTCCGCAGCGCACAGGCTTGAATAAGAACAGAGGAAGAATATAACGCTCAAACAAGGTGCGCCGCCGGGACCGGAAACCAACCTCACTGCCGCAATCCAGGCAATGATATTGAAAGTACGGCTGAAGCGACTGCGCCTCGGGGGAATCGTTTGTCACCTTACACCTCAAGACTTGCTGTTACGAAACGTGATCAACGAAGTGGACTTTCAGACCGTAACTTAATTTTACTACAGTCGAGAGGCGGCCAAGTTGCGAAGGCAGGTGCAACTCGCGGATGACAGGATTATGGAGCTAAAACATCTTGGGGCAGCCCGGCTTCCGCCGATGCATTAGAATTTTCCTGTGCCCATTTTCCGCAGCCTTCGCCTGACTCTGGAGATGATCAAGTGGGAGCATTCGATTTTCGCGCTCCCTTTTGCGCTTTGCGGCGCGATGCTCGCTGCCGGAGGGTTGCCCACCATTCATCAACTGGCGTGGATTGTAGTAGCTATGGTTGCGGCTCGCTCATCCGCCATGGCCTTCAACCGCCTCGCAGACGCGACCATTGACGCTGCCAACCCCCGCACTCGCACACGCGCACTGCCCGCCGGCGCCCTGACGCCGACTTTCGTCGCGGCGTTCGTGATCGTTTCTGCGGCGGTTTTCATCTTTGCCGCATCCCAATTAAACCGCCTTGCGCTCTGGCTCTCGCCTGTCGCTCTAGCGGTGATCCTGCTCTATTCCTACACAAAACGTGTCACGCGCTGGTCGCATCTGGTTCTTGGTTTTGCGTTGGGCATCGCGCCTGCCGCAGCATGGATTGCGGTGCGCGGGTCGCTGGATCCCCGCATCCTGCTGCTCACCGCGGCGGTCACCTGCTGGGTTGCGGGCTTCGATGTGCTTTATGCCTGTCAGGATTTCGACTTCGACCGTCAGGCCGGATTGCATTCCATTCCCCGTTTTCTTGGAATTCGCAATTCGCTTTGGGTCGCCCGCGGCTTGCATCTCTTGATGGTCTTGTTACTGCTGGCGCTTCTGGATGTTTTTCACCTCGGAAACTTGGCTTTTTTTGGAGTCGTGGCCGTCGTCGTGCTTCTCGGCTACGAGCACTCGCTGGTCAAGCACAACGATTTGTCCAAACTTAACGCGGCCTTTTTCACCATGAATGGCGTGATCTCCGTGGTCTTCTTTCTGTTCGTGGCCGGGGATCTGTTGCGTCGACGCTGAATTACGGCTGACGCCAAATCGAGAAACCACGAAGGGCCACGAAGGAAGAAATCTTATTCAGTTTCTCCGCGAAGCTTCGTGTCCTTAGTGAGCCGTTTATTGTGCGCCGATTTTAATGAGCCGGCGCAGGTTGCGGCGCCGTCGCCCCTGGACTCGAGAAATTCACCTTGGGTACCGCTCGCGATCCCTCGGAAGCCTCGAAGTAAGCCTCATTCGGCTTGAATCCCGCGATTCCCGCGAAGAAGCTGTTCGGGAATTGCTGCACGTAAGTGTTGTAGTCCTGCAGTGTGTCGTTATACCGTTTGCGCTCAACCGCAATACGATTCTCCGTGCCTGCAAGTTCATCCTGCAAGCGCAAGAAATTCTCGTTCGATTTCAATTGTGGATAGTTCTCAACAATCAACAGAAGGCGGCCCAGCGCGCCGTCAAGCTGCCCGTTGGCTGCAATCTTCTGCTGCGGCGTACCCGCGGATAGCAGCGCCGATCGCGCTTTCGCAATGTCGCCAAAAACAGTTTGCTCTTGTGCCGCATAGCCTTTCACGGTCTCCACCAGATTTGGAATCAGATCGGCGCGGCGCTGCAAGACTATATCCACCTGGGACCACGCGGCCTTTACTGCTTCGTTTTTTTGCACCAGCGTATTCTTAACGCCGACATACTGGCCAAACGTGATCATGACGACCAGCAACACAACCGCAACCACCACCAACACTGCGATGACCGCTTTGCTCATGGATTTTCTCCCTTAAGAAAATGTTGCCGGTGATTTTACGAAGTCCCTGCGACGCCTGAGTCCAGCATTCTATCAACTGCCGCGGTTACCTGCTCCACGGCCGCAAGATATCGGGCGAAAACATCCGCAGGATCGAGCTTTTTTGTTTCCAGCTTCCGCTCGCGCACATCGAGGATCTGGAGGAACGCGGAAGCATCGAAACCGATCTTCCTCGCCAGCGCCTCAATCGCCTCCCGCTTCCCGGTCGGCGCGTCTTCTCCCATCACTATCAGCACATGACGAAAAAGCGTGACGAACGATGACACGGAACTGGTCAGCAGATTCCACATCTGCGAGTCTTTGCCCGAAGCCAGCAGCAAGTGCCGCCGCAACAGGATCAGTTTTTCCCGCAGTTCATACTCCACCTGGATCCGATGCAGCCCGGCCGGTATCTTCAGCCCCTGCAAAACGTCTTCGCCAAAAACCACTTTGTGGTGTTGTTGCATGTCCATCAACTCGATGGAAAACACGTCGGCCGATCGCCCGATCTCGTCCTGGGTCATGAACAGGGGCACCGGCTGCTTCTGCCGGTCCCACCATTTAACGACGGGCGCGACGGCTTTCAAGGCGGCGAACGAACTATCGCGCAGCACGCAAAATAAATTCACGTCGGAATATTCGGGATGAAAATCTCCGGCGGCCGCCGATCCATAAATAATGACGCTGACCAGATTGCCCTGCGCCGCCTCGCGCATGCGCGCCAAAAAGTCGCGAACCTTATTGCCCGGAATCATCGTTCCTCGCTTCCTGTTCATAAGACCTACCAACTGCTGCTAGCCCCGCCACCGCCGGAGCTTCCGCCGCCAAAGCCGCCAAATCCCCCACCACCGCCGAATCCGCCACCACCCCAGCCGCCGCCTCGTCCGCCTCCACCAAACATTCCAGAAAAAATCATCCAGAATAATATCCCCCGCAAAGGGGTGAAGAGGACGATGAGAACAATGATGACGATGAGGACAATCCCGCCCAGCGAGATCCCGCCGCTCGGCTGTTCCTGCTGAACCGGGGCCTGCGCCTGCACATTTGTAAGTTGGATCCCGGCATCCTGCGCGATGACTCCCGCCACACGCGAGGTGACCAGCAGCAGCGCCTGGTTGTACTGTCCGCTGCGCATCAGTGGAGCGGCTTCACGCTGGAAGCTGCCAACCTTGCCATCCGTAAGAATCGGCTCCAACCCGTAGCCCACTTCAATGCGGACGCGGTGATCGTCTATGGCATAAAGAATCAGCACCCCACGGTCGGTCGATTTGTTTCCAATGCCCCATTGATGGAATAGATCGACTGCGTAGCTTTCAATGTCGTTTCCGTCGAGCGAGTGAATGGTTACGACCGCGATTTGTGCGTGTGCCTTCTGGTCGATCTGTCGGCAGATGTCGTCCATCTGGGCGACGGCGTTCGCATCGAGAACCTGGGCAAAGTCGTTGACGTAGCCAGTCGGCTTGAGCTGGGTAATCTTTTCGGCACGCGCGGAGGGCAGCAGAGCCAGCAGCGCCGCCGAAGCCAGAATCCATTTCAGGAGCCAACTCATGAGAGCAAAAATTGTACAGGAGCCACGGCCGCAGTCGTGTCGCTCACCGTTTTCTCTGTTCGAGGAAACGGTTTCGCCGCAAACCTCACTATCAGGCAGGAGGAATACCGTAATGAAACTCGGAACCGCTGTTGTTGCGCTCGTCGCCTCTCTGCTTCTCCCGCTTTTGCCGGCAATGTCTCAATCGTCCACATCCCTTGCCCCAGGATCGACCTTGCACAATAATTTCTTTGGCCCACAAGGATTGTTGCGGACCCCGGCCAACAGCGGTCACCACGCCCCACTGACTCCGTCCAGCATCTATTATTTCGCCACGGTGGACTATCCCGGCGCGGACGGAACTACTCTCTTCGATGAAAACAGCAGTGGCACTTTTGTGGGAACTTTCGGCTTTGCCAGCGAGGAACAGGGATTCACTTACCACGCTGGAGTGTACAGCATCGTAAATTACCCCGAAGCTGTAGGCACTATCCTCACCGGCATTAACACTGCCGGAGATATAGTCGGCGCCTACGAAGATTCGGCCAGCGTGGAACACGGCCTGCTCGATATCGGCGGCTCACTAACCACCATTGATGTCCTCGCCGCGGTAGGAACCGAGGCGCTCGACATCAACGACTCCGGACTGATCGTCGGCGCTTACTCTGATGCCACAACCACTCATGGCTTTGTCGACAATGCCGGGTCGTTCACTGCTATCGACTATCCGGGCGCGGCAAGCACTTTGGCCACAGGCATCAACACTGCGGGTACCATCGTGGGCGCCTGGAGCAACGGAACCGCCCAGCAAAGCTTCATACTCAAGAATGGCGTTTTCAGCGATGTGAATTTCCCGCTCTCCACGGGGACCAGCGCGATCGGCATCAATGACATGGGAGTGGTGGCGGGCTACTATTCCGACACGAGCGGCATACTGCATGGCTTCATCTATTCCGCCGGAACATACAACACGCTGGATGTTCCTGGAGCCGCAGCCACCGAATTAACGCGCCCCAAGAAGGGCAGCCTGGTGGATGGAGTCTTTATTGATGGTATGAGCGAGTCCCATGGGGTTTACGCCCACCACTGAAAAGCTCGCCACTAGAAAGAAGGCAAACCATCCTTCTTTCTTCTGGGGTGCGTCGTCGCCCGTCCTCCGGTCATCAAACCAAACGTAGGGTGATCGGAGGAATCGAAATGCCAAAACGCAAATTAGGCAATACGGGATTCGAGATTGCGCCGTTGGCTCTGGGCGGCAATGTCTTTGGCTGGACGGCCGACGAGCCAACATCTTTCAAATTACTCGACGCATTTGTAGATAAGGGATTCAACCTGATCGACACGGCGGATATTTATTCGCACTGGGTTCCGGGCCACAAAGGCGGCGAATCAGAAACGATCATCGGAAAATGGCTGAAGAAAAGTGGCAAGCGGAACAATGTGGTCATCGCCACAAAAGTGGGAATGGCGATGAGCGAAGACAAAAAGGGACTGTCCGCTCCGTACATTCGGCAGGCAGTTGAGGATTCGTTACGCCGTCTGCAGACTGATTACATCGATCTCTATCAGGCTCACAAAGACGATCCCGACACGCCACTGGCGGAAACCCTGGGAGCGTTCGACGAGTTAATACGCCAAGGGAAAGTGCGCGCCATCGGCGCTTCAAACTACAGTGGCGAGCGTCTGGCGGAAGCGCTGGCAGTCAGCCGGCAAAAACAGCTGGCGAGCTATCAGACTCTGCAGCCGGAATATAACCTCTATGATCGTTTTGCCTATGAGACCGATCTGGAGCAGTTGTGCCAAAAACAGGGTCTCGGCGTCATCTGTTACTTCTCTTTGGCAAGCGGATTCCTTACCGGAAAGTATCGCTCAGAAGCCGATCTTTCAAAGAGCGCGCGGGGACAGATGGTCAGGAAATATTTGAATGCTCGAGGCCTGCGTATTCTCGGCGCGCTCGATCATGTGGCGAAGCAATATGGTTCCACGCCCACGCAAGTTGCTTTGGCTTGGTTGATCGCGCGACCAAGCGTCACCGCGCCGATTGCGAGCGCGACCAGTCTCAAACAGTTGGATGAACTGGTAAAGGCCCCTGAGCTTGAACTCAATCAATCGGCAATTGAATCGCTGAACAAAGCCGGCGAGCAGATTCCGGAGAATGAATCCCGTTCGACAAATGCCGCAGACTAGCGCGCGCAGTGAAAATCGGAAGGCTGGCAGTATTCCGGCTTGCGTGGAATTGTCCGGGCTGAGACTTTTACTGGTTCACCCGCAAAAGCATGAGCGTTCCACCTTCCAGCTTCACGTTGTTTTTCTCCGAACTCATCAGCGAGCCCTGCGCGGCGTTCGCTGCAGGTGCTAGCTGCAGGTTCGGGATGCCGATCACTCCTTGGGTCTTGGCAGTAATCTGTGGCCGCGCGCTTGCACTGTTGTTGTCGTTGTCGCTAGGCATGGTATTCGCGGCGGGAGAGTTCGGAGCAGTGTTCGGCGCGGATCCTCCCATGGAACGGCCGGACGGCGATGGCATTCCGGCGGCGGCGGTGGCGCTGGGTGCTGAAGGATTCGTCTGGTCTGTGTTATTGGAATTCAGACTCGGCGGCGCAATAATCGCCTGAATCGACATTGGCATCTGCATCTCGCCCGTCTTCGTGACCGTATGGTCAAAAGCGATTGCCAACTCCGATTCCTTCTGCTCTTTGTTGCGCGCCTGGACCTCGGTCACGTGTCCGATCACTTTCGTATCTTTCGGCACCAGCACCTCACCTGTGTTGCTTTTCATATCCGCCGTGACCTTGGCGATGACTTCTTCGCCGGTCTTGGCTTTTTTTGCGTCGATCGTCTTCGCCAGTTGAACCGGGATAATGCTTCCCGGAGCGATACGCGGCATTGTGCCAGCGGCGGCCTGGCTCGTCGCAGGCTGGTTCGTCGCAGGTTGATTCGTTGCAGAATTTGCTGGCGCAGCGGGCTGCTGCGCTGCAGTTGTGCTTTGAGCCGAAGCCATGCCAACCGCCAACACTGTGCTGACTACCGCCATAAGGAATGTTTTCATTGCAACCTCCAAAAGGTTTATTCGTCTGGTTTCCTGGCGAAGTCGCGCTAATGCTCGATGGATTCTTTATCTTTCCAGTTCTCTGTTAAGTAGATGCGATTTTCCTTGCAGAGGTGGGCGCTGACCGCGTTCGCTATGGGGCAGATTTATCGAGACCTTGATCGCCGCTGGCCCGCGTGGGGTATTGCGGCTGCAACCGCAGGCAAAGCCGTGGCATCTCAATCCCATGCTTCTGCCAAAGTTGTCTCCGCCAACCTTGCGCCGTTATCTGGTGCCGGCTTTTGCCAGCGCGGCTGTCTGCACGATGCTCGCCTGCGCTCCCAACGAGAGCCCCGACCAAATAAGAGAAAACACGGCCAAGGCGACCTCAGAAGTAAGCCAGGACGCCAAGGCTATGGCCGAGGGTGTAAAGGAAGGTTTGAGCCGGGATAAGACGCTCAACCTGAATAAGGCCTCAAAAGGTGATCTGCTTACTCTTCCTGGAATCACAGATCACGAGGCCGATCGCATCGTCGCCGAGCGCCCGTATGCCGGTAGTCACGAACTCGTCACTCGCCGCATCGTGTCGCAAGACGAATACGACAGAATCAAAGATCGCATCACCACCACCCAGTAATCGCTGGCGGCGCGGCCAAAAGACGCTCTAATCGCCACATGCGCGAGCTTTGGTCTCGAGCGATGATCCCGAGCCCGAGAGCCATAGCGATGGACTTTGACTCCGGGAAAGCTGAAGCGTTTGCCGGATTTGAAAGCGCTGGCCCTCCCACTGCACAATGTTGTCCTTGCCGAGCACATATTTTTACGTCGCTGTAGGGGTGACAGAATCTCGTTGCAGTTAATACGACATTTTCTCGTTGCAACAACAGAAATCGTTCCCGCACTTGTCACGCAACGCCTCAGCGTGCTAACGTGCGCCGTTCTGTTTTTATACGATTTGTCTTTCACCAGTTGAACCATCGCATTGCGGCAAATCCTGGTTCCGGAGAAAAACTTCACCCATGAGCACGACCCCGCCCGTCCAACCTGAAGCCCATCCCCGGAAGCATGTCCCGTTTGTACCCGAGGGCATGCAGATGAAGGAGCTCACGCTCCGCGCCCTTCTGCTTGGCCTTGTCCTCACCGTCGTCCTCGGAGCCGCCAACGCCTATCTCGGCCTGCGCGCCGGCATCACCATCGCCGCCACTTATCCCGCCGCCGTGATCGCCATGGCGGTGTTGCGAGCCTGGAAGGGCACTCTGCTGGAAGAAAACATTGCCCGCACCGCCGGCACCATCGGCGAAGGCCTTGCCGCCGGCGCAATCTTCACCATCCCCGCCTTCGTCATCTCCAAGGCCTGGCCTTCGTTCCGCCCCGCTGATGCCTATTGGAAAACCACAGCGCTCATGATGGTGGGCAGCATCCTCGGCGTCCTCTTTATTTCTCTGGTGCGCCGCGTCATGGTGGAAGATCCCGAACTTCCCTTCCCCGAATCCGTTGCCGCCGCCGAAATTCACAAAGCCGGGCGCCGCGGCGCCCAAGCCGCCAAATATCTTTTCTGGAACATCGGCGTCGGCGGCATCGTCTATCTTCTCGGCCGCTTTGGCCTGTTCGCCGCCGACAAAGACATTCACTTCGCGGTCGGCAACCTGGGCCGCAGCCATGTCAGCCTCGGCACCACGGGCACCACCAACGTCCTCGCCGCCGGAGGCACCAGCACCTTCGCCGCTCCCAGCGTCAGCCCCGCATATCTCGGCGTCGGCTACATCATCGGCCTGCGACTGGCCTCAATTCAATTTGCCGGAGGCGTCATCGCCTGGGGACTCATGGTTCCCATGCTGATTTTTTTCCTCGGGCCGCAACTCAAGCAATATCTTCCCGCCGGCTCCGGTGACGACTGGGCCAACATGGCCATCAACGTCTGGCGCTACATCGTGCGCCCCATTGCCGTGGGCGGCATGTTGGTCGGCGCCGCCTGGACTTTATTCAAGATGGGCAGAAGCCTCACCGCTGGTATCGGCCGCGCCTTCAGTGACATCAAGCAGACCGCCGATCAGCGGGCCAAGCTCTCGCGCACCGAACAGTACATGAGCTCCAAAGTTGTCTTCAGCCTGATCGCGCTCATGTTTGTCCTCATGTGTTTTCTTTACGTCCACATTTCCGGCCTGATCTGGCCCGCGATACTGGCCGCAGTCATCATGCTCGTTGTCGGATTTTTCTTCGCCACGGTTTCCGGCAGCCTGGTCGGCTTCATCGGTTCCTCCAACAATCCAGTCTCGGGCTTGACTCTCTCAACGCTGCTGATCGCCGCCCTGCTCATGGTCTCCCTCGGTGTCTCCGGAACTCCCGGCGTGGCCACTGTTCTGGGCGTCGCTGCAGTAGTTTGCGTTTCCTCTTCGGTCGCTGGCGAATTGTTGCAGGATTTTAAAGTCGGCTACATTCTCGGCGGCACACCGCGCCGCATTCAAATTGCGGAACTCATCGCCGTAGTCGTCGCCAGCCTCGTCATGTACTGGCCACTGTATTTACTCAACACCGCTTTCGGATTCGGCAGCCGCCAACTCTCCGCCCCGCAGGCAGGCCTCATGGCCACACTCGCCATCGGCATCGTCGGCGGCAATATGCCCTGGCCGCTGGTCGTGGTCGGCATCTTTTTCGGCATCGGCATGATCATGATGCAGGTCCGCAGCCCCATGCTGGTCGCGGTGGGGATGTATTTGCCCTTCGAAACTACATTCGCGATTTTCATCGGCGGAGTTTTCCGCTCCATCGGCGACTGGCTGGCCAAACGCAAAGGATTGAACGAAGCCCAGATCGCCCGCGTAGACAACGCCGGAGTTCTGGTCGCGTCGGGCTTGATCGCCGGAGAATCCATCTTCGGCCTGCTATGGGCTGCGCTTATCGCTACAGGCCTGGCCACTTCCCCGGGACGCGTGCTGCGAGTGATCGAAGGCTGGGCGCGTCAGGTCACCGCCGCGCAGATCTTTGACCACCCCATGTATCTTTCCGGAATCGTCGTGATGGCCCTGCTCGCCGCCTTGATGATCTACCTCCCGCTCACCAGCGCCGGTGACCCAAACGAACCCGCGCCGCCCACCGCCATGATGTAAGGATGGCTTTCGGCGGCTGCTTAAGCCTGTCATGATTTGTCATCCCGACCGGAGCTTCTCATTCCCGAAGGGAATGGGAAGCGGAGTGGAGGGACCTGCTGTTACTTCGCAACTAACTCCGGTCTCGAGGTACTCGCAAGCTCATGTCCATTGCCGAAAATCTCGACACCATCCGCGACCGCATCGCCGCATCCGCGCAGCGGGCGAGCCGCCGCCCGGAAGAAATCGCGCTGATGGCAGTCAGCAAAACCCACCCCCCCGACCGCATCCGCGAAGCCTACGCCGCCGGTCAAAGATTGTTCGGCGAAAATCGCGTACAGGAATTCGCCGCGAAAGCGGCCACGCTGGCGGATTTAAAAGATGCCCAGTGGCACATGATCGGCCATCTTCAAACCAACAAATCCGCGAAGGCGGCGGAACTATTTGCCGCAGTGGACTCGATAGATTCGTTAAAGCTGGCGGAAAAACTGGAGGCGGATGCTCGCGAGCAAAACAAGTCGCTGGACGTGCTAATCGAAATCAACGTGGGTGGCGAAGCCGCAAAAACCGGAATCGCAGTCGAGTCGGAAGAACTGGAAAATCTGCTGCAAGCCGCTCCCCGCCTCGAAGCTCTGAAATTCCGCGGCCTGATGACCGTCCCCCCGTTCACCGAAGACCCCGAAGGCGCACGCCCCTACTTCCGCAGGCTGCGCGAGTTGCGCGATGCAATCGCCGCACGCAAGCTTCCCAGCCTCGGCATGGATGTGCTTTCGATAGGCATGTCGCACGATTTCGAAGTCGCAATAGAAGAAGGCTCAACCTGCGTGCGCGTAGGTACAGCCATTTTCGGAGAACGCCGAAAGAATCCACCACGGAGTCACGGAGCCACGGAGGAAACAGAAAGAAATTCCTAGCGAAACGCTGATCGACCCAACACCGTCATTTCGTCTCTAACGACGTGGCCTGGTGTCAAGTGATTTTTGCCGACACCTCTCCCTTGGCGTCTTCGGTTTTGCAGAAGCGCCATTTCGCTCTCGCAGGAAGGTGTTTGCGTCTTCGACCAAAGCCCTGTGTTCTCTCAATCGTGCGGTGGACGCAAGGTCTCACCACTCATCTCTTCGGCAACTACTCCCAAAATTGCTGCTTCGAACTCCCCGCTTCTCGGGGAGGCAGGCTGCCTACTCAAGCGGTCGGCTCATGCTTTCCGCCACGAAATGACTCAGGCTTGCCTGCACACGGCCTTGCACAGCTGCGCGTAATCCCATTCCTCGCGCAGCATCAGGTACAACCTCATGGCCAGCTTGCGCGCCACCGCCACCTTGGCCAGCGCGCGATGCTTGCGCACCGCCAGCCGCCGATAAAAGCGGCCCAACTCGGCGTCGTAGCGCGCCGCCGTCTGTCCCGCCTCCACCAGCAAAAAACGCAGAAACGGACTGCCCTGCTTGCTGATGCCTCCCAACTGCTGCCGCCCGCCGCTGGAATGCTCGCTGGGAATCAGGCCAAAATAGGGTAATAACATACTTGACTGACTATCATGCGTCTTTTAAAATTGGCGCATGGGTCCAAGCGTATTTACAGATTCAAGGCTTAGGCTTCAATGGGCAGAGGAAGAATTTTCCGACTTTGAACGGGGCGCTCGGATTTACTTTAAGCGAACACCACGCATCCCGTTTATTGAGCCTGATCCTGACGGAATTCATGAACACCACAAGATCAAGCTGGGTAAACCGCTCCCAAGCAGCCTTACAAAGCGGACAGTCCACACGATTGAGAATCTTAGGGCTGCTCTCGAACTCACTACGGTCGCCGTCGCTCGACTCGCGCATCTGCCCGTCGCTGATGTCCACTTTCCCTTCTGTAAAACCGCTAACGACTTCAAAAGTCGCATAGGGAGCTGTTGTAAAGGCTTCCCCACAGAAATCACGGGGTTGTTTGGTAGTTTCGAGCCTTACGGCGCTACCGACAATTTGCTCTTCGCAATTAACGAACTTTGTAATGCCTCGAAGCACAGAATTATCGTTCCTTCGCCATCGGTCGTTGGAGTCAAGTTGCCCTACATTGAAATGATCGGCGGAACGCGACCCCTGAGGATCGATGAGGGGTTCTTTTTCGACAGCGACAAGAATGAAATAACGTATGCAATCGCAGAGCGAGGAGTCCAATTGAAGTACCGCGCCCAATTTGGATTTGATATAGCCTTCGGAGAAGTGGGACCGCTGAAAGGGTATTCGGTTCCCCAGAACCTGGCTGGAATGATTCGGGCTGTCACTGCCATCATCGACAAAACTGAAGCCAAGTGCGGGGAATTGGGTTTCCTTACCTGATTGACTTTCGGCACACATCGGCGCATCCTCATTTCTGAGGTTCTTAGCCGATCTATGCCGAAGGGTCACCCTAAACTTTCCGCCAAGAACGTCACAGGGGACTTTGGGCAATTCACGAATTTTATGCGGCGACTTGTCGCTGTCCCGCACTCGGAAATCAAAGTTAAACTCGACGCTGAGAAACGAGCGAAGAAGCGGAAGGCCGCTTCCCGCGCTTCTTCCGCAAGGGATTAGAAAGTCGTTTCCCCCACCTTGCCAGTCACTTCTGCGTAGGTCAATCGCTTCCCTACAATCTGAGAGAGTGCCAGCTTGAAGCGATCCGCATTTTCTACCTTGTTGCCGTCCGCATCTTTGCGATTGTTGTAGCGAAAAGTTTGCTCATCTAAATAGCGGAACAGATGAAACGGCTCAACGCTAACGTAGGTTCCAGAAATCCCGCGCTTGAGTAGCGACCAGAAATTCTCAAGGCCGTTGGTGTGTACGCGACCGTCTACATACTTCTCGGCATGGTCGATCACCTTGTGCGCGTATTCATTCTCAAGGCCAGTATAGGATTTCAGAGCGTCGGAGTACAGAGCCGATCCAGAGTGAACGTGAGTGCGGACCTCAGCTTGCAGAACTCCCTTGCGGCGATTTGGGACTACCACAGTGCGAACGTGTCCGCCGCGCTCAAGGATTCCCATAACGGCAGTCTTGTCCTTCCCGCCAGTACCAGTGATGCGACGTTTGCGCTCGGAGATGTGCATGTTTCGCGCTTTGCCGCCGATGAAGGTTTCATCTACTTCGACTTCGCCGCCGTCGCCGCCGAGTTTCACGAAGGAACCGGACTGCATTGCAAGGCGAATGCGGTGCATCATGAACCACGCGGATTTTTGAGTGATGTCGAGTGCTGCAGCAACTTCGTAAGAGCTAATGCCGTTCTTGCAGCTAACGATCAACCACAGCAGCAGGCAACCACTTCTCAAGGACAATCGGGGAATCCTCAAACACGGTGCCGATCTTGAGCGAGAATTTCTGTTTTGGATGGTCGCCATAGCAGCGATAAAGACGCGCCTTTTCGAGATAGGTCACTTTCTCGGAACCGCAGTATGGGCAGCGCACCTTGCAATCCGACCAGCGAACGGAGATCATGAATTGGCGGCAGTTCTCGTAATTTGAAAAGAACTGGATGGCTTCTTGAAGTGTTTTTGGGCTGTCCATGTCCCCAAGATAGCAAAGAATCCATAGTCAGTCAAGTATATTATTGCCCAAAATAGCTGCCCACCTGGCGCGCATTCGCGAAGCGTTTCGCCGGCCCCAGCGTCAGCACCATGGCCAGCGCCGTCACCGGACCTACTCCCGGATGCGTCATCAACCGCACCGCCGCCGGCCGCCGCTTCACTTCTTCTTCCACTTGCCGGTTCAGCGCCGCGATCTCCGCTTCCTGCTGCTCCAGCCCGGCCAGCAACCGTTGCCTGCGCAGCGCTGCGTAGGGCAGCAACTCCAACTTCTCCAACTCCGCCCGGCCCGCTGCCGTCCACAGCTTGCGCTTCTTTTGCACGCCCTGGCTGAGCATCAGCGCCTGCAGCTGATTCTTGATGCGCGTCCGCGCCTGCACCTGCTTGTGCCGGTGCACCAGCAATTGCCGCACATCCCGCTCCTCCAGGCTGGGCACCCAGATGCGCGGAAACCGCTCTTCTCTCAGCAACCGCAACAACAGCTCCGCGTCTCGCCGATCCGTCTTTTGCTTGCGCACTTCCGACGCCCGGATCCGCGCCGCATCCCCAATCCACAACTCCATGCCCAACTCCTGCAGCAAACGCTCAAACCAGGGATAATGCCCGCAACCCTCCATCCCCACCCGCACCGCTTGCCCGCGCAGCGACCCATAAAACTGCTCCGCTTCCTCGCGGTGCCACAAACGCCGCTCCAGGAATTTCTCCTGTCGAATTGTCAAAGATCGCGACCTGCTGAAACCCAGGATGAAAATCACAGCCTATAATCAGCATGACGTTGGCTCCTTTGTCGAGCCTTGGCCGTTTCGCAACCACCAACTTACTCTACGATCGAGCCAACGTCGTTATGCAATCAAGCGGAGCGGCATTGCCCGTCTTTACGGGCAATGTCGCGGAGTCGAGAAACCTGCTTTGCGCGCTAGGACTTAATCAGAGTTTCCCTAGATTTTCTCCGTGTCTCAGTGTCTCCGTGGTGGATGTTTTTTCTTCACTCTTCGCGAAACTTTTGAAGGTCTCGCGATCTTCCGTTACCATTGCCTCCGGCCAGACGGGACGCAATAAAGTGATTCGCGTCGCCGGCCTGTCGGCCACAGAAGTGCGTGAGCGGCTTGGGCTTTAGAACAGCGAGACTGATTTTGGGTGGCGCAGCGCTTTTCAGCGCTGCGATAAAAGATACAAAAATCAAGCGGCTTCAGCCGCTGGTTTCGACAACATCAGGGAGCCACATTGACCTTCTCCGCACGCCTTCAGGAAATTCGCACCGGCTTTGAGCGTCCCTTCTGGGTCGCCAACATCAGCGAAATTTTCGAGCGTCTCTCCTACTACGGCGCATTCGCGTCGCTCGCTCTCTACCTCCAGGAGAAGCTGAATTTCTCCACGGAACAAACCGGCACGCTCACCGGCATCTTCGGCGGCATGGTCTGGTTTCTCGCCATCTTCGGCGGAGCCGCCGCCGACCGCATGGGCTTTCGCCGCGCGCTCTCGACCGCCTATCTAATCCTTGCCGCCGCTTATTTCCTGATCGGCTCCATCGGCGCGCCGTGGCTCGCGCCCGTCCGTAACGCCGTGCCGCTCGGCCTCTTCGTCGGCTTCATTCTCATTCTTGCCCGCGCTCGGCATCGCGCTGGTTAAACCAAGCGTAGTCGGAACCACGGCCCGCGCTTCGAAAGAAAACGTCCGATCCATCGGTTACTCGATTTATTACACCATGGTCAACATTGGCGGCGCGGCCGGACCCTATTTCGCTTCGTGGGCGCACCGCCATCTGGGCGTCGAAAATGTGTACCGTGTCGCCGCGCTCAGCGTCTTCGCCATGTTTTTCGTAGTGATCTTTTTCTTTCGCGAACCGCGCAAGCCCGGAGACGCGCCTCCACCCTCCATCGCCACCGTCGCGAAAAATTTCTGCGTAGTCGTGGGCAACTACCGCCTTGTGCTTCCGGTCATGGCAATTGCGCTTGCACTTCGCATTGCGCTCTGGATCGATCCCAGGTTCTCTGTCCCCTGGTGGATCTGGATTGGCTTGCTCGCCCTCGTCCTCGCCGGCATCAGCCGCTTCATGTGGTTCCTCATCATCTTCACCGGATACTGGGTCGTCTTCTGGCAGCAGTACATCAGCCTGCCCGGCTACATTCACTACTACATCAATCCGAACGCGGACGTGGAAATCATCCTTGTCACCGATGGCCTCACCGTGATCTGCCTCACACTGGCGATTAATTACCTGACCCGCAAAATCCCCGCGTTCCAGGCTGTGATCCTGGGCACAATTATCACCTCAGTCTCGTGGCTGATTCTCGCCTTCCAGCCCACGATCTGGGGCGCGATCCTCTCGTTGTTTGTATTGGCGCTTGGCGAAATCATCCAGCAGCCACGCTATTACGAATACATCTCGCGCCTCGCCCCCGAGGGTCAGCAAGGCACCTACATGGGATTCGCATTTCTGCCCATCGGCATCGGATCGTTAATCGGCGGCTGGTTCGGCGGCACGCTGGTTCATCACTTCGGCGAAGTCCTGCACCAACCCGAACGCATCTGGTGGACCGTAACCGCCGTAGGCGTAGTCACAACCGCGCTGCTTTGGCTGTACGACAAATTTTTCAGAGAAACAACGGCCTCATAGATAGTTCGGGAAGGGAGAGTTCGGGAAGAAAAACCCGGGGAAGGGCACGACTTCAGTCGTGCCGCCAAACCGCGATTACAGACCCGGCTTTAGCCGCTGAGGTTCGCTTCTGTGCAGCGCCCATAAAAATGACACCGAAGCCTTCACAACCCCGTCGCGCCGTTCCGAAGCCCACGATCACTCCCGCCCAACTCGCAACACAAATTCGCCAAGCCCTCAAAACCGGCGGCTCAACCGACCACGCCGCCGGTGTCCAATGGTTCTTCAAAGGCGAGATCAAATCCCACGGCTGGTACACAGCCGACCTGCGCCGCGCCGCCCGCACCTTCCGCCGCGAAATCCTGAAGACCAAGATTTCGCTTTTCTCGTAAAAGTCGCGGATGAACTTATTCTCCGGCTCCGTGCTCGAAGAAAAAATCGTCGCCGTATTTCTTCTTGAAAACTTAACCGCAAACTGCGGTCCCGCCGAATTCAAACTCTTCACCTCCTGGATCGATCGCATCAGCAGTTGGGCCGACCACGACGCGCTGGTCCACGACCTGATCGCCCCTATGGTGATCGAGAACCCGGCACGGGTGAAAGAAATTTTCCAATGGTCGAACTCCCGCAACCGCTGGCGCCGTCGCGCCGCGTGCGTCGCTCTAATCCGCGGCACGCGCAACAAAATGTTCTTCCCCGAAATTCAAAATCTTTCCGACTCGCTCCTTGAAGACGAAGACGACATGGTGCAAAAAGGCCTGGGCTGGCTCCTGCGCGAAACCGCAAAATACGACTCGAAGCGCACCGTCCCCTACTTAATGAAGATCAAAGCTCACGCCCCGAGGCTAGTCCTGCGCACCTCCTGCGAAACGCTTCCCCGCGAAACGAAAAAGAAAATCCTAAAAGCATAGAGTCTTCGGCTCTCCCCTGTGATCCCTCAGTGTCCCCCTGTGTTAAAGGTTTTGCTTCCTGCCATCGACCTCCGCCGTCGCTCGCCCATACGCAATCCGCAACAGAAAAGACTAAACTTAAAAGTTACAGTGTTTTGGTCTCGCCTGCGCCAAGCGCACGCAAATGAATAAATATTCATCAGGAAGGCCCTCATGTCCTCGAACAGTTTCAACAGCCGATCCGTTCTCAAAGTAGGAAAAAAAGAATACGAAATTCATCGCCTCAGCGCCCTCGATGAGCAAGGTATCTCCACCGCGCATCTCCCCTACTCGCTGCGCATTCTGTTAGAAAATCTCCTGCGCACTGAAGACGGACGCAACGTCCGCCCCGAAGACGTCCGCGCTCTCGCCGCCTGGGGCAGCAAAGCCAATGGCAATCAACAGTCAGAAAAGGAAATCGCCTTCACTCCGAGCCGCGTGCTCCTGCAAGACTTCACCGGAGTGCCCTGCGTCGTCGATCTGGCGGCCATGCGCGACGCCATGAAAAGCCTCGGCGGCGATCCGAACCTGATCAATCCTCTGCAGCCCGTTGAACTCGTCATCGATCACTCCGTGCAAGTCGACGAATTCGGCACCGCGCAAGCCTTCGAAACCAATGCGTTGCTGGAATTCCAGCGCAACAAAGAACGTTACTCATTCCTCCGCTGGGGCCAAACCGGATTCCACAACCTCGCCATCGTTCCCCCCGACACCGGCATCGTCCACCAGGTCAACCTCGAATACTTAGCGCGCGTAGTCTTCGTGCAAGAAACAGGCGGCAAACGCGGCGCATATCCCGACACCCTGGTCGGCACCGACAGTCACACAACAATGGTCAACGGATTAGGAGTGCTGGGGTGGGGAGTGGGCGGCATTGAAGCTGAGGCGGCGATGTTGGGGCAGCCGGTGTCCATGCTGATTCCGGCGGTTGTGGGAGTGAAACTGACGGGGCGGTTGCGCGAGGGGGCGACTGCTACGGATTTGGTTTTAGTGATTACCGAGATGTTGCGGCGGCATGGAGTGGTGGGGAAGTTTGTTGAATATTTTGGGCCTGGCTTGTGTGATTTGCCGCTGGCGGATCGCGCGACGATTGCGAATATGTCTCCGGAGTATGGAGCGACGTGCGGAATTTTTCCCGTCGATAGTGAGACGTTGCGTTACTTGCGGCTGACTGGACGCAGCGGCGAACAGATTGCTTTGGTGGAGGCTTACTGCCGCGAGCAAGGATTGTTTCATGACGAGAAAACTCCCGAGGCTACGTATTCGGAATTGCTTGCGCTGGATATGACGACGGTTGAGCCGAGTCTGGCGGGGCCGAAGCGTCCGCAGGATCGGGTGTTGTTGTCGAATGCGGGGGATTCGTTTAATAAGGCGCTGCCTTCGCTGATCAAGCCGAAAGCTGCGGCGAAGTTGTCGCTCCGACTAACGGCGGCGCCAACGCTACGCGATGGGAGCAGGAAGGCGGAAGTCCTGCGGCTATTGGTGTCGAAGATCCTAATGTGCATGAGCATGTTGCGCAGAGCGTGAAGGGATCGCTGAAGCACGGCAGCGTGGTGATTGCCGCGATTACTTCTTGTACCAACACTTCGAATCCTTCGGTGATGATTGGCGCGGGATTGGTGGCGAAGAAGGCGGTCGAGAAAGGCTTGTCGGTGCCGCCGTGGGTGAAGACTTCGCTGGCGCCGGGATCGAAGGTGGTGCGCGATTATCTGGATCATGCGGGACTGACTCCGTATCTGGAGAAATTGAAATTTCATATTGTTGGTTACGGCTGCACCACTTGCATTGGGAATTCCGGGCCGCTGCCCGAGGAAGTTTCCAAGGCCATCGACGAAAAAGATTTGGTTGTGGCTTCTGTGCTTTCCGGCAATCGCAATTTTGAGGGGCGCATCAATTCTGAAGTGCGCGCGAATTATCTGATGTCGCCTCCGCTGGTTGTCGCGTTCGCTCTCGCTGGACGCATCGATGTGGACTTGCGCAAAGATTCTTTGGGTAAGGACAAAGACGGCAAGCCCGTTTTTCTTGCCGACATCTGGCCTTCGCAGCGCGAAGTCGAAGAGGCGATTGAGCATTCCGTTACCGCGGAAATGTTTGCCAAGAGCTACGCCGAAGTTTTCGCCGGCGACGAACGTTGGCGCGGGCTCGCTGTGCCCAAGGGTGAGACTTATGCGTGGGATCGGGATTCGACTTACATCCAGCGCGCTCCTTATTTTGACGACATCACGGTCAAGCCCGCGCCGGTCGAGGACATTCACGGAGCGCGCGTGCTGGCCGTGCTGGGCGATAGCGTGACCACCGACCACATTTCTCCCGCAGGCTCGATCAAAAAGGACAGCCCTGCAGGAAAATATTTGCAGGAGCACGGCGTCGCGCCCGCCGACTTCAACTCTTACGGCTCGCGGCGCGGCAATCACGAAGTCATGGTGCGCGGCACGTTCGCCAATGTGCGCCTGCGCAATAGGCTGGTCGCGACCGAAGGCGGATTCACGCGCCACCTGCCCACCAACGCCGAGATGTCGATCTTCGACGCTTCGCAGAAATATCAGGCGGAGGGCACGCCGCTGGTGATTCTTGCGGGCAAGGAATACGGATCGGGGTCGTCGCGCGACTGGGCGGCGAAAGGCCCGGCCCTGCTGGGAGTTCACGCCGTGATCGCCGAAAGCTACGAACGCATTCACCGGTCAAACCTGGTGGGCATGGGAATTCTCCCGCTGCAATTCCCCGCCGGACAGAATGCGGAATCGCTCAAGCTGACCGGCGAAGAAGTCTTCGAAATCACCGGCATCCGCAACCTGGTCGAGCACTACGCCGCCGGACAGAAAGTGAAAGTCCGCGCCGTAGGCAAAGCAAACGCGGTGGAGTTCGAAGCGCTGGTACGCATCGATACGCCGCAGGAAGCGCTCTACTACGCCAACGGCGGCATCTTGCAGTATGTGCTGCGGCAGTTGCTGGCGGGAAAGCATAGCGCGCAGACGGTGGGAGTGTAGCGCGTTTGAGTGAACTGGCAGGGATTTCCCAGGGCTAAAAATGGGGAGGCAAGCTAATACCCATTTCAGTTGCCATCGACTCCGAAGTCAAAGATGTCGTGGGCGAAGGTCGCTCCAGCTCCGTATGCTCCCACGGCGCCCGATGTGGCAACAAAGCAATACTCCCCCGCTTTAAGTTCACCGTCGGTTTGAACCTTATAGAGGCCCGGAGCAAGCCGATCAGCTTTAAAGGCTATCATCGATTTTTCCTGCGACCCGGTAGATGCACCCCACATACTAAATGCCCCAATTTCGGTTGAACGGTTGTGTTTATCCACATTTAGTCTTAGTAGGGCGAATTGGTTCGGGTTTGAGACAGCCCCTGCGGCAAACAATCCCGCCCGTCCAAGCCCGGCTGACTTATCCTCGAAATAGAAATAGAAGACAGGGTTTCCATGCGTAGCGCGGATGGAGGCTGCCTTGCCCGGCAGGATTGCCTTGGTCTTAGCCTTGACAGCGCCATAGGTGACAGCCGAGGTGAAGAGGCCACCAGTTTTGGTTCCTTGAAACGCCGCTCTTTCCAGCATGACCATGTGCGGCTTCCCCGCCGAATCGGCATTGTAGACATAAATACCCGAGTCATGGGGCGTCATCGGATCGTCCGGATTCCCCATCGCAACAGATCCCACATCCGGAGTCGCGCCTGAGGGATTGAGGTTCAGTACTCGATTCGCGATTGCAGTTCCGGTGGCGGTGGAATCGGACGTCCGAGCATTCACCGGATCCATCAAAGCTTTTATTACGGAATCGCTAACGTTTTGCTTCTTTAACGCAATCATCTCGTCCGTGCTCAGGTTAATTGGTTTGTTATTTTGCTTAATCTTTGCAATTACAAGATCATCCGAAAGACCGGCGTGCTTCATCGCGATCACATCGCCAACCCTGACAGCCGGCGTGGGCGAATCTTGTGCGACCGAGGCGAGAGTGCCAAAATGAACAATCGTAGCGAGCAGCCATACGCGAGTGGCAAGGCGCATCATAAATTTCTCCAGACGTTAATTTTTGGGACCCCGGTACGCGTGAAGCCTTCGGCCAGGGAACTTGAACATTTGAGGAATTGCGGGGCCGAAAACGCGGACACGCTATTATCGCCACTCAAGAAGAAGCGTCAATTAGCACCTTGGTGCTATCGTGCGCTTTTTTCTAAGGTTACTGCTCCCAACACCCGCTGAGCCCTCGCTTTCGCTCCGACTCCCGTCGGGGATGAAAAAGCTACAGATGCGTGATCAGGACTTTTTTCTCGGCCTACACAGGGTTTACGCCCTGGGCTAACACGATGGTCGCCGCTTCGCGGCTGGAATTCAGGCTCTCAAGGTGGGATGGACCTTTTTTATCCACTGCTCAACCATATCCACAAATTCCTTGGCTTTAGTCACGATCTCTTCGGCTTCTGTCTCCGTAGCGACGTAGGCGGCATCATAGTCAATTAGGTTTCGCTTGCGTCGGCAACGGTCAAAATAGTCCGCATACGGGCCGGCGGCAGGACCCAGGGCGAATTTGACTGCCTCGAAGGAAATTTTATGGTGGCCCGCGCCCGTGGTCAATCGATAGCCGGAGCAGGCGATTGCCATCTTTGCCGCTTGGAGGGCCGCGTTGTAAGCGGTCGCGAGCGTCCGGTCGGCCGAAAGTCCTGCAATGCTGGCGTCTGCCAGGTCGCGGGAGATCAGAGCTCGGATGCTGTCGAGCTCTTTCTTCGATGTCCGATGCCGCTGAACTTGGCTATTGGCGAGCAATTGCGTCCAGGTCACGTTGATCACCCTTCACGAACTGGAGAGGTCCCTTGAGAACGCTATTAAGGAAATGCTCCTGCTGGCCGACTTTCTTCCGAAATTCAGTCACCGAATAGTGGGTGACATTTATTTCCCGCCCCAGGCGCTTCTCCGCTTTCCGCAGTGACGGCGCGAGCTCGGCCAATCCTACGGGACCGATGACCATCAGATCCACGTCGCTGGTCGCGCGCTCTTCGCCCCGAGCGACAGAGCCATAGACGAACGCGCAAGTTATCCAGCCGTCGAAAGCCTGAAGAGCAAGGCGGAGGGTTGGAATCAGACCGACCGTTTTTTCGAAGATGCTGCGCAGGTCAGGAAAGATTGGGGAACGGGTTTCCGCCTTGAAATAGATTCGTCGTCCATCGCGACGCCGCTCCAGGATGCCGCTTTGAACCATAGCGGCAAGGTCCCGCTGTAAACTGGAGGGCGTAGTGCGAAGGAAGGCGGCGAGTTCCGACAGGTACCACCACTTTTCGGGGCGGGTCAGCGTGGCCGCGAGCACATCCTTCCGCGTCTCCGAAAAAAGAACATCGATGGGCGCCTTGTTACGCACAATGCGTATATTATTACGCAAAGTGCGTAGAGTCGGCAAGGTTCCTTTTCTTTCCGCGGCGGTCGCGCCGGGGGCTGCTAAAAAGCCCATCGAATTGTGGTAGGACTTCCTACCGCCATGTCGATTCACGATACTACCCTCGAATACCTGACCACCACCAAGATTGGCGAAAAGGGGCAGCTTACGGTTCCCAAACAGTTTCGCGAGGATTTGGGGCTGGGGAATGGCGCGCCTTTTGCCGTTTTGCGGCTGGGGACGGGCTTATTCTTTTGCCGGAACAGCGGCGCTTTGAGCATCTTTGCCAGCGGGTGAGCGCGAGCCTAACGGTTGCGGGCCTTACGCCTGAGGATGTGCTGGCCACGCTGCCTGAGGCGCGCGAGCGCGTTTATGCGCGGCGCTATGCGAAGAAGGCTGCGGGCGCTTCCCGGCGTTCACGCAAGGATAGTTCCTCTCTCCGTCGCAACGAGTAATCGGCTCGCGGGGTAGTGGGTTATTTTGAACCATAATCCTCGCGAGATTCCTCGCCCCGCTGGTGAAAACGCGGAGCTTCGGAATGACGCCCCGGTCAGGAGGCTCCGCACTGGCCCATTACCGCTCGCGGCGAATCCGGTTGTTTCTCGACTCTGACGTTCTGACTGGAGGGATTGTTTCTCCGTGGGGATCGGACAAAGCTGTGCTGTCGCTTTGCGCGGCTAAGGTTTGCCGTTTGGTCTTGGCGGAAGTTGTTCGGGATGAAGTTGAGGAGAATCTTGCTGCTTCATGCGGAGCGGCTTCCGGCGCTTGATGCTGAGCAGTTAGTTGAGGATTACCGGCGGCTTATCGGGTTAACCTCGCCAGAGATTGTTCCTTATCCGAGTAAGTCGAGCGTTTTATCGAGCCGACATTTGATTCGGCACGAGGCGGATGTTCCGGTGCTTTTGTCGGCTATGGATTGCCGGCCGGACTGGCTGCTGACCAATAATTCCAAACATTTTACGAAGGCGGCGGCGCAGCGGACGGGGCTGCGCATTGCTACGCCGGCGGAGTTCTTCCGGGAGTTGGCTGGGCTTTTGCGGTGAGGTCACGCCAGCATTTAGGTTGTTTCCAGTTCCGTCGGGATTCGGACAATCGGGGGCTAAAGCCCGAGTCTTCTTCGGAGCTTACGTGGCGCTTAAGCGCCGCTCTCCCACGGTGGCTCGCTGCCGGTGCCGTCCCTCCGGGGCTTATTCTCACTTCCTATTCTTTCCCGGCACTTCCGTGCCGGGCTTTCCCATTTCGCCCCTTCGGGGCTGGGGGTTTTGCGGGCGTGAGTTTTTTCTGGCGGGGTTGCATTAGCTTCCAGGCTTCGCGGTAGCGTTCGTGGTTATAACACGCTACTCTGGGCGGTTGCATGGGGCAGAGCATCAGGCCTGTTTTGCGTGGAACTCCGAGAAGAAGGCGGGCGGGAATTATGTACCAAATGTCCTGCGGAATAACATAGGCGGCGAAGAAATCGACCTGGTCGAGGGTGTAACCCGGGGTATAAAAATTGGGTTTGAATTGGCAGTAATATCCGGTGCCGAGGCGGTTGGAGGTGGATTTCACCCATTCGGTCGCTATCGCTCTCTCAGGGCAGGCCCTGGACGCGGAGGATGCGGCGGCCGGATGCGACGCCGACGTCGAAGGCGGAAGAGTCTCCCCAGGGCTTGGAGACTTTGAAACCGTTGAACATGGCCTGAGCCATGAAACGAAGTTCGGTCCACTCGCCGCGCTCTTTGTGGGTTTTGAAAACTTTGAATTCGTCCATGCACTGCTCCGCTGAAGGGGTGGTCATCTTCGGGAAATCCATGGCGTGAAGCCCATGATCCAAGCCACTTCGCGAAGCTGCGGCACCAAATAAAAAGGGCGCGACCTGAGGCCGCGCCCTTTCTCGAAAAAATTTTGCCCTATATTTCCAGAATAGCATTTTGGAGGGGGTAATCTGGGCATGATTTTGGATTTTTTATCTGCAGCGCCACGAAGGAGTTAGGGGGAAAACGGGGGGTTTAGGGGTATTGACAAGAGTTGTGCCAAATCGGGAATGGGGAGGCTGGCGCGGAAGGCTGGGCGTAGACGACGGGAAGGAACAGCAGGTTCCTCCACTCCGCCGTCCCCTTCGCTTCGCTCAGGGGCCGGCTCCGGAGAATGACAGGACTTGAGTGGGGCTTGGCTGCGTGGTGCTTGCTGCGTGGTGCTTAAACTGGGTGGAACTTGACTGCGGCATCGAGGAACGCGCGGAAGAGGGCGCGGGAGGGTTCGTCGTGGTCCACGGAACGCTCGGGATGCCACTGGACGGCGAGGACGAAGTGGTCGGGCGCGGTGCCTTCGAGGGCTTCGATGATGCCGTCGTCGGGGCAGTGGGCGACCTGGCGCAGGCCTTCGCCGATTTCGGCGGCGGATTGGTGGTGGGATGAGTTCACTGGGATGGTGAGAGCGCCGAGCTGCGCTCGTCCGGACAGCCGGGGGCGGCTGTCCCCACATAGAACCTCAGCCAAGGTCGAGTCTTGGTCGATCTCCACGTTGTGGGCTACGGCGATGGTGCGTCCGGCTTCATGGTTCACAAGCGCGCGCAGATTTTCGGGCAGAAAATCCGGGATGTGCTGGATGAGGCTTCCGCCGCGGTAGACGTTCAGGCTTTGCAATCCGTAGCAGATACCGAGGATGGGCTTGCGCGTGTTGTAGGCATCTTGCAGCAGGAGTTCGTCGACGGTATTGCGTGGCGAATCGGGGTCGGCGGTGTGGGGCGAGCGCGAAGTGTGGAATTGGGCGGGGTCGACGTCGGCTTTGCTGCCGGGGAGAAGGACGGCGTCGCATTGCTCAATTATCTTTTTTATTTCCGCGGGCGGTTGATCGAGCGGGATGCGCACCGGTTCGCCGCCGGCGACTTGCACGGCGCGTTCATACTGAGGGATGGCGCGCTCGGCATATTCTTGATCGCTGGAGTGAGGCATCGGGATGGCGATGCGCGGCGGCATGGTTGATTGTAGCGTTTCAGTGGCGGGATTCAGTTCATTCTTTCGATGGCGGACAAGGCTTTCACCTGGCGGTAGCGGCGGATTTCCACGATGAGCATCGTGATTAGAATTGCGGCTCCGGCGGCCAGCGCGGCGGGCAGGGCGATCAGGCGATAGGCGATTCGCATATCGGGATGCACTCCGCGAAGGCGGGAGACGATGACCATGCCGAGGATGGCTAGCAGCAGGCTGACGGCGAAGCAGAGAAGCGTCCCGATGAATGTGAGCAGGAGAACGCGAACAGGGATGCCGTACCAGTGCGGAGAACGATTTCGGGTCTGGGAGGTCATGAGTTCTGACACGCTGATTTTACTCTTGTTCGGGAATGCGGTTGTGGCGGCGGGTGGGCGCGAAAGCTGATCCGCGTAGTGTATAAAAGAGTAAGCATGTCGCAGGCAGCTCCGGCAATTACGCGCAGTCCGAGCGAAGTGGTGCGGCAGACGCCCGTCTCCCAGGCGGCGAACGGAATTTGTTATGCGGTCGCGGGAGAGACGGCGATGAACTCCTTCGACCTGGAGCGCATGATTGCCGCGGTTCCGGGCAGCGCGGCGGCGGCGCTGGAGCGCAAGGCTTACTATTTCGTTCCGCTCACCGTGAGCCAGGGGGATGAAACGCTGATAGCAGACCGCTACGACGTTGGCTTGAGCGACAACGCCGTGTGCCATCGAAACCTGAGCCTGGGTGATTCGCAATGCGTTTTCATTTCCACGCGGCTGATGGACGACAAATTTTCGGTTGCCTTCGAGTTTTATATTAACGTGGGCCATGCGCTGGTGGAGCGGGCGGGAGTCTCCGGTGACTTTGCTGATCTGGCGTGGAAGCAGGTGGAAGCGGGCGTGCGGGGCGAAACTTCTCTCGACGCCTACGAGTCGCGCAAGCAGGCCAGCGCAGCCGGTCCTGACGCCGAGAAGTTCAAGAATGAATATCTGGCGGCGACGTTTTCTGACACGATTTCGATCTATCTGCTTTCGCTCTATCTGGATGTGGACTACTTTGACCTGCGCGAGCGCGACTATCCGCTGTTGGCGCCTTCAGCGCTGGCCGAGCGCTTGCGCAAAGTGGCGGAGTTGTTTCCTCCGAATCCGGGATTTGAGTTTGCCGTGCTGTATAAGCGGCGGTAAGACGGTTTCGAATTATTTGTCACGGCGCCGTGGCGAGTGTGTACTCGAAATCGTAGGAGTGCTTGCCGTCGGCGATTTTGATGGCCATTGCGCCCGCCAGTCCTACTAATTGACCTGTACCCGAATCGGGCACTACGGTGACTTTCAGTTCCGGTTCTCCTCGGGTCATGGTGCCGCTGTGTTGCAGGATGAAGCTGCCGCTGCGGCCTTTCAGCGCTCCCGTGATTTTTTCCATCGCGACGTAGCCTGCCGATCCCTTCACGCTGGTCGAAGCCGCCAGCATCACGCCCTTGCTGGTTCCTTCGAGGTCGCCATGGAATTGCTTATCGAGAGTGAGCCGGTTGAACTCGGTGGCGGGGTCAGGAGATACCGGAGTGGCTTTGACCTCGAAGGTTCCAATCGCGTGGGTGGTCATGACTTGCTCCTTGGCGGGTTGGCGCTGAGTAGGCGGTTGATTTTGAGTATTTGCTGACAGTGTTAGCGCCAGGCAGAAACAGATTCCGGCAATGGCAGTCTTGATCGAATAGTTCATTATGTGTTTCGAGAAGTCTTGGGCCCGACTCCCAAGCCGACTCCCCCAGGGGCTAAAGCCCTCGTTTTTATAAATTTCGAGCTGCACGACTGAAGTCGTGCCCTTCCCCGCTTGAGAGAAGGTATTGCGATGGCTCAAGTCCCGATGCGATGCGCCTTAATACTTCCTGAGCACCCCAATCACCCTTCCCTGCACCTCCACCGCCGCCGCGGGGACGATGATCGGCTGCATGGTGGCGTTTGAGGGTTGCAGGCGGATGTTGTCGCCTTCGCGGTAGAAGCGCTTGAGCGTGGCATCGCTGCCATCGACCAGCGCCACGACGATATCTCCGTTGTGCGCGGTTTTGGCTTTTTCTACCAGCACATAATCGCCGTTAATGATGGCCTCATCCTGCATGGATTCGCCGCGCACCTCGAGGACAAACACTTCTTTTGAGCGGACGAAGTCGGCGAGGGAAATCGTCTCCGGATTTTCGACGGCTTCAATGGGCTGGCCGGCCGCAATGCGCCCCAGCAGCGGCAATACCAGGCCGGTGTTCACGCTCATGGCCTGCTTGAGTTTTCCCTTGGGAGGCAGCAGATCGATCGACCGGCTGCGGTTGTAATCGCGCGTGAGCAGGCCCTTTTTCTCGAGGTTGGTGATGTGCTTGTGAACGGTGGCCAGAGAATTCAGGTCCAGACCATTGCCAATTTCTTCGAATGAAGGAGAGTAACCGTGCTCGGCCACAAAGCGCGAGATGAAGTCATAAACTTCCCGCTGCCTCTTGGTAATCGCCATGCGCCTATTGTAGGCGAATACAAAGCGAAGTCAAGAGGATTGGGTGATTCCTTTTCAGTTGGCAGCTAGCGAGCGGGAGAAGCCGTCATAACGAGGCTGAAGCTACGCTCTTGCCAATCAATGGTTTGTGATTGTCAAAGCGCGGCTAGTCAGCCCGTATGCGCGCCAGGCGAAACATCCGAAACTTTCGCCACGCTCGTAACTCTGATAGGGAGATGGCAGCTTAGTCTGCCGTAGTCGAGATGGAGGAACTGCTATGTCCAGACTTTCGGTGCGCATACTTGCAATGATGCTGACGTTAGTGGCGGGCGTCATCGCCTGCAACGCGGGAAGCCGGGCCAGTGTTGCTGTGCCGGGCCCAACTGTGGATGAGACCAAGGCAACAACTCCGGCAAAAGAAACGGCGGTGGTTGCCGGCGGCTGCTTCTGGGGCATCCAGGCGGTATTTCAGCATGTGAAGGGAGTGGTCAGCGCGACTTCCGGCTATTCGGGCGGATCGAAGCAGACCGCCGAATACGAAATTGTGAGCACCGGCGAAACCGGCCACGCCGAATCGGTGCAGATTGTTTACGATCCCTCGCAGATTACTTACGGCGAACTGCTGCGGGTTTTCTTTTCCGTGGCGCTCGATCCCACTGAACTCAACCGGCAGGGACCGGACAGTGGCACGCAATATCGTTCAGTAGTTTTCTACGGCAACGACCAGCAGAAAAAGATTGCCGAGAACTACATAGCGCAACTCGACCAGGCCAAGGTTTTTTCCGGACCGATTGTGACTCAGGTCGTGCCGCTCAAAGCGTTTTATCCGGCGGAGGCCTATCATCAGAATTATGCGGCGCTTCATCCGGATAATCCATACATCGCATTCAACGACGCGCCCAAGGTTGAGCACCTGCGGCAGGAATTTCCGGCGCTCTATACGGGGAAGTAAAAACGACCTTGGACCTTCGACCTTGGACCTTGGCCTGAACAAATTGGTTTTGAGGTCTAAGGTTAAATGTCCAAGGTCTAACGGCCAACGGTTTCCGTAAACGATCAGGAGATAAGCAATGTTCGATTCCAATCTTGATTCGAAGGGTCCTGCGAACCCGCAGCGGCGAGTGTTTATCGGTAGTGCAATCGCGGCCATCGGCGGGTTGGCGTTGTGGTCGTGGAAAAGGCCGCGCATGGAAGTTCTGGCTGCGAAGCCAGGTCCGCCGAAGGAAGTTGCCGTTGTGCGCTTCTCCGATTCCGGCCAGCGGCTGGAAAAAGTCCGCGTCATGCAGGTGGTTAAGAGTGAAGACGAGTGGCGCAAGCAGCTTTCCGGGAACGCATTCCAGATCACGCGCCACGCCGACACTGAGATCGCTTACAGCGGCAAATACTGGAACCTGCACGACAAGGGCATTTATCGCTGCATCTGCTGTGACAATGCGCTATTTAGCTCGAAGACTAAATTCGACTCGGGAACCGGCTGGCCGAGTTTCTGGGAGCCGATCGCCAAGGAAAATGTCCGGGAGATTAGCGACTCGAGTTTGGGCATGGACCGCATTGCAGTTGCCTGCACGCTGTGCGACGCGCATTTGGGACATGTATTTGACGACGGTCCGCCGCCAACCGGATTGCGCTACTGCATGAATTCGGCGTCGCTGCGATTTGTGCCGGCGGCTTAGGAACGGCACCGCCCTGCGCCGCGGCTCACCCTTTGATTCTATTGGCTGTCCCCATCCTGGTTGAAGTCGCCGGAGTTCTGTTGCGCAATCGAGGCTTGGAGCGCTGCTGAGGCCTGCAGGGCAGCGGCGCTCAGAGTTACCGTATCCTGCGGCAGTGGAGTGCTCTGCTGAGTCTGGGCGGGCGGACTTTGCGCCTGCCATACCTGTGACACTAAGTCATCGGCTTGATTCGCATAACTGGCATAAGCGCTGGTGACTGAGTTTATGGTCATGTTGTGAAGATCGGCTCACGGAGTGTGTGCTTTAGGGAATCGTGCTGAATTGGCAATCGTCGGTAAGAGTACGGGCGGTGGACGATGAGAGGCGACTCATTAAGTTAAATCGACCACTTCAGATCCATGGAGAAGCAAGGCCCTTAGCCTCGTTTCTCCATGGTTCTTGGGGGATTGCTTTTGTTAGTCGCCGTCGTGAGTTAGGTTTCGATGGTGCTCTTGGCCGCGCTTGCGCTCTGTGCCTGACTACTCAGCTTCACTGTGTCTTGCGGCAGCGGAGTGCTCTTCGTCACCTCCGAGGTCGAAGTCGCTTTTGTAGCCTGTGGCGTGGATGCCTGCGCGGTTTGTTGGGCACTATTGACTTGGCTGGCGCTGCTAATGGAGTTGCTCATGACAGGGTTATCGGCCTAAGCCGCGGCGGCTTTAGCGAACGGGAAAGAAAGAAAAATCTTCCGTAATAGTTACTGTGTTCGGTGGGAGAGCTGTCAACGGCTATTCCAGAACGCTGTCTTCGAGCTTTTGTTTTTTCCATTGAGCCGCGGCCTGCACAAAAGCGATTACGACCGGGTGAGGCTTGGCTTCAGTGGATGAGAGTTGCGGCTGGAAAAGTGTTGCCAGAAAAAAGCGGCGCGATGGAGATTCGATGGCGCGAATTTCGCCCTGCGCTCCGCGGGCTACGACTGGGAATCCGGCTTCCATGGCGCACCATTCGTAATCGGGGTTGACTTCGAAGTTGCAGAAGAATTCCTCGGTTGCGGTTTCTTTATCCTTGCCGTAGAAGGATTGCAAATACGAGCCGGGACGCAAGCGAATCTCCGGACTGGTTCCTGAAAGTTTGGGAGCATTTCCCTGGCGATCGGGAACGGCGCAGGCAACCGGATAGATGATGATGTTCTTCGAACCGGATTGATTTTCGGCACTGTCGGCATCTTCAATGCCCAAAACATTGCGCGCGCATTCAATCAGCGCGTATTGGAATCCTGCGCAGGTTCCGAAGAAAGGCCAGTTGCGGGTACGGGCGAACTCGATTCCTTTCAACATTCCGTCAAAACTGAGAAAAGGGCTTCCCGGCGCGGCCCACAGGCCGTCATAGCTTTCCAGAATCTCGGCCGCATCGGGAGCGGTGAGCGAGGGAGTGGGCAGCCATTGGGATTCCACTTGCAGGTTGAGTTGGCGCGCCGCATGTTGGAGCGCGGCATTGGTGGCATGATGAGAGCGGAATTCAGGATTAAAGTCGCCCAGGATTCCGATGCGCACGGCGTCGCTCACAGTGAGCATTGTACTAGACGGAGCGGTGGAGTTCTTGTTGATATGAGAGGTCGAATGGATCAGTGAAAGTCGTGCGAACTGGTCTCCGCTTTGGTGACAAACAATGCCTGCACACGTTCGGCTTTTACAGAGATTACGTTGTCCTGATTTTGCAGAATTCCTTCGATAGCGAGAAAACGTTCTGAGGTCAGCAGCAGGCGGTTGCGATGAAAAAGATCGGGAGTGACGATGGCGTTGGCCACTCCGGTTTCATCTTCCAGGCTGAGAAAAACGAATCCTTTCGCGGTGCCCGGACGCTGGCGGGTAATGACGCATCCTCCGATGCGCAAGCGCTTGCCGTTAGGAAGATCGCGCAATTCAATGGCGCGGCGAATGCCCATGGCCTTGAGCCATTCGCGGCGATAGGCCATGGGATGCGGGCCCACTGTCATGCCCGTGCCATGAAAGTCGGCGACCAGACGCTCTTCGTGATTCATGGGTTGAAGCGGGGAAGGCGAATCGGGCTCGGCGTGCTGTTCGAGCAGCGGGCCGGAGGGGCGCACGGCGCGTTCGACCTGCCAGAGGGCATCGCGGCGGTGAAGCGAATTTCCACCACGGAGACGCTGAGACACGGAGAGGATTGTTGAATTTTGGCTGTTGAATTTTGGCTCAATTATCTCGGTGTCCCTGTGCCTCCGTGGTGGATTTCCGATTTTGTTCAGCGCGCCAATTTCCGCCAGCGTGGCGAGTTCGTCTTTGCGAAGTTCAGGAACGCGGCGAGTGATGTCGTGGATGGAAGTGAATGCAGCATGAGCGCGCTCGCGCACCAATGCTTGTCCTGCTTCCTCGCGCAACCCGCGCACGTAACGCAAGCCAAGGCGTAGCGCCGGAACGCTGGCTTTCGCAGGTGAGAGCTTGCCCTGAGCTTGCCGAAGTGGCGCCCGCGCCACAGGGATATCTCCAGCCACTGACCACCGATCACTAACCGTTGCTTCCAGCGTACACATCCACTCCGACTTCATCACATCCACCGGCAGCATTTTCAGGCCGTGACGCTGGGCGTCTTTGACGATGGTGGCGGGAGAATAAAATCCCATGGGCTGGTTGTTGAGCAAGGCGGCGGTGAAGGCGGCCAGATAGTGGCATTTCAAATAAGCGCTGGCATAGGCGATCAGCGCGAAGCTGGCGGCGTGCGATTCGGGAAATCCATAGAGTGCGAACGAAGTGATGGAAAGAATAATTTCTTCCTGCGCTTTTGAGGAGATTCCGTTTTGCGTCATGCCCGCGCGCAGCTTGGCTTCGATTTCTTTCATGCGCGCCTGCGAGCGTTTGAAGCCCATAGCGCGGCGCAGTTCTTCGGCTTCGCCGCCGGTGAAGTTGGCGGCGATCATGGCCAGCCGCAGAAGTTGCTCCTGAAAAAGCGGCACGCCGAGCGTGCGTTTGAGCACGGGTTCGAGCGAAGGGTGGGGATAGGTGACCTCCTCGCGTCCCTGGCGGCGCTGCAAAAACGGATTCACCATTTGCCCGACGATGGGGCCGGGGCGGATGATCGCGACCTGCACCACAATGTCGTAAAAGCGCATCGGGCCGCAGGCGCGGCAGGGACGCCATTTGCGCGCGGCTTTCCACCTGGAACATTCCGACGGTGTCGGCTTGCTGCAGCGTGGAATAAACCTGCGGGTCGTCTTGCGGGAGATGCGCCAGTTCGACCTCTTCGTGATAGTGATCGCGAATGAGTTCGATGGAATCTTTGAGCACGGCCATCATGCCGAGGCCGAGCAGATCGACTTTGATGATGCCCATGTCGGCGCAATCTTCTTTGTCCCATTGCACGACGACGCGGCCCGGCATGGACGCGGGTTCGAGCGGCACGACGGAATCGAGTTGTCCCTGGCAGATGACCATGCCGCCGGAGTGCTGGCCGAGATGGCGCGGCATGTCCTGCACAGCGAGGCAGAGTTCGAAATATTTGCGCAGGCGGGGATGGTTGAGATCGAGTCCGGCTTCGCGAAAGCGGCGGTCGAGCGTGTCGTTTTCGTCGCGAAATCCCCAGGTGGCGACGGCGGCGGAAATTTTGTCGAGCGTTTCGGGATCGAAGCCCAGCGCCTTGCCCATTTCGCGCGCGGCCATGCGTCTGCGATAAGTGATGACGTTGGCGGTCATGGCCGCGCCGCGCTCGCCGTAACGCTTGTAAACGTATTGAATGACTTTTTCGCGCTCATCGCCGCTGGGGAGATCGAGATCGATGTCGGGCCATTCGCCGCGCTCTTCGGAAAGAAAGCGCTCGAAGAGCAGTTCCATGCCGACGGGATCGACCGCGGTGATGCCGAGCGAGTAGCAGACGGCGCTGTTGGCGGCGGAGCCGCGTCCCTGCACGAGAATGTTTTGCTCGCGGCAGAAGCGAACGAGATCCCAGACGATGAGGAAATATCCGGCGAGTTTGAGTTTTTCGATCAGGGCGAGTTCGCGTTCGATCTGGTGGCGGGCGCGGGTTTCGAGATCAGGTGTAGCGCGGCCATAGCGCTGCTGGAAACCTTCCCAGGTGCGTTCGCGCAGAAACGAATTCATGGTCTCGCCTTCGGGAACGGGATAGCGGGGGAATTCATAGCCGAGATCGTTGAGCGTGAATTCGAGGCGGGAAGAAAGTTCGAGTGTGTTGGCGATGGCTTCGGGCATATCGGCGAATAGCTGCTGCATTTCCTGCGCGGATTTCAGAAAGCGCTCGGAATTGCGCGCGAGCAGGCGTCCGGCGGCGGAGAGAGTGCGGTGATGGCGGATGGCGGTGAAGACGTCGAGAGTTCGCGCCTTGGCGGTGGCATAGCAGACGCCGTTGGTGGCGAGGATAGGAAGATTGAGCGAACGGGCGATTGGATGGCGGCATGGTTGCGGGATTCCTCTTCGCGATGGTAGTGGCGCTGCAGTTCGACGTAGACGTTTTCGTGTCCGAAGATGCCGATGAGTTGATCGACTTGCCGACGGGCTTCGTCCATGCCGCCTTGCCGCAAAGCCGCTGCCAGTGGGCCTTCCGCGCCGCCGGTGAGGCAGATGAGTCCGGCAGCATGTTCTTCGAGTTCTTCTTTGCGAACCGCGCCTTCGCCTTTCTTGGCGCGCATTTTCATTTTGGTGATCAGGCGGCAGAGGTTTTGGTAGCCGGCACGGGAGGAGACGAGGAGGGGAAGGCGAGAACGATTGTAGATTGCAGATTGTAGATTGCAGATTGATTGCGCTTCGGGGCGTGGAGGTAAATCTGCAATCTGAAATCTGCAATCCGAAATGCTCTTTGCCTTATTCGTTTTCAGAAACTGGGTTGATGACTTCCGCGCCGATGTGGGCTTTAATTTTTATCTTTTTGGCGGCTAAATGGAAGCGTGGGGCGCCGTAAACGCCGTCGGTGTCGAGCAGTGCCATGGCCGGCTGGTTGAGGTGGGCGCATGCTGCGATTAAGACCTCGGGTAAGGAAGAGCCTTCGAGGAAACTGAAAGCGGAGCGGGCGTGGAGTTCAACATACATTGAATCATTGAGCCATCGAATCATTGAGTGATTGATTGCCAATGAATAAATGAGTCAATCACTCAATGACTCTAATTCCTTCAGTCATAGGTTCCTTCCACGAACCAGGCTCCTCCAGCAGGTCGTGCACCAGGCGGTAGAGGGCGATGCTGTTTGCGTTTTGCAGGGCGTTGTTTTGTAAAGCGATGTCCCATTCGTCGCGCGACCAGGCTTCATGTTCCCACCAATCGCCGGAAGAGCGCCAGGGACCGGCTTTCCAGAGCACGATGCCCTGGATTCTTTTGTTTTCGCGCAGACCACTTGCGCGGGCTGGCCTTCGTCGAGCGTGACGGTGACACGCAGCGGCGGGACGGAAGCGGCGCAGAGCGGTGATGGCCGGATGTTCTTCTTCTTTTGTTTCTTCTTTTGGTAGTTCTAGTTTTTCTTTTTCTGGCTTTTTTGTTTTTGGCGGCTGGTGGGCGGACGTTGCCATGAAACGAGCGCAGATACGGAATCCTTCGGGATGATGCGTGTCGAGCAGTTCCATATGAGCCCACGTTGTTTTCGCCGACCATGGCGGCGATGCGGGCCAGCGTGAGTTCCAGCTTTTCCGGTTCCGGCGAGGGAGGAAGAAATAATCCGGCCTGCGCCGGGACGTGGGCGGGCGGGTTCGGCGGCGAGATGGATTTTTACGATAGGCGCTCCCGGGGGGTGTGCATTCAGATCCAGTTGCAATAGCTTTAAGAATAGTTTGGGATCGAGCATGGGAAGGGGCAGACGGAAGTGCGGACAAATTGAGTTTGCCGGCAGCAACGACTTCGCTCTGATTGCCGACTTCTTTGATTGCTGATTTCCTGGGAATGCCGCGATGGTCGATTCCTCTCCATGCTCAATGCAATCGAGATCTAACTGAGCGGAGTTCCTGCGCGGCGAGCGCCCGCGAGGCCTAGACGCGCGCAGATTTGTTCGAGCAGACGATTCAGGAGGAAGGCCAGCGGCTCCAGCAGGACGATGGGATATTCCAACTCGACGGCCTCTTCAAATATTAGTGGGGCTTCTATGGGAACCAAAGTGCGCTGCGCCGCGCCCCGCGCCAGTTGCTGCAGGCGCAGGCCCTCTGACCGAGGCGCTCGCTTAGCGCAACTTCCGGCAAGGCGGCGAGGGCATGCAGGGTGCGGATTCCCCAGCGGTCGAGAATTTCGAGAAGCCGAGTGTCGATGAGCTGAGTTTCGAGGAGGCGATCTGATTCTTTTTTCTTTGCGTCTCTTTTCTCTTCTCCTTCAACGCGTTCGGTGAACAAAACTTTCAGCGGCAAAGAGCCCAGGCGATCCGCTTCTTTGCCGTCGGGAATTACGGTGACGCCTGCGCGGGCAAGGGTGCCTGCGCCACACAATCCCGCGCCACACAATCCGCGGGCGGCGAGCATGGCTGTGTCTGGATTGGAAGCTACGGCGACGTTGGCATTGAGTCCGAGGGCGGCAGCACGGTCGCGGAGGGCGCGGGCGATCTGAGGCAGCGGGCCCAACAGAGATTCCATGCCGGCCAGATCGAGAGAGCGGTGTCGCAGGCTGCGTCCTCTACGCACGGCGAAAACGATTGGGCGCAGTCGAGCAGGGCGGCGTGGGCCGCGGAGTTCTGCACGGCGAACGCGAGCGCAAGACGAGTTCGGGGCATAACTCAGCTTGTGGTTTGGTCATGCCGGGCGCAATGCCCAGACGGCTGGCTCGTCATTCAGCGCAAGAATTGTTTCGAGTGGAGGTTTGCCTTCGAGCATGGCTACGGCCCGCGTGCGCAGCTCCGGCTCGGCGCGCAATACGGCGGCTACGGGAAAATTCGGCACGTAGATGCAGGCATAAGGCATGGGAATCTTTCAAGAATCGATTCATCCGGTTTTTTTCATCATCCAGGCGGTTTTGCTGGAGAAAGCAACGGAGACCGGGCAGGCAGGCTTGCGTTCCAGCGCGAGCGCAGCAGTTCCGCGGAAATGTCCATTCCGGCAGCAATTGGGCTTTGAGAAAAGCGGGAATGCAAGATTGGCTTTGTTCCAGCCCATGTTCCGCCGATTTCAATTCCATGCAATAAAGAAGAACAACTGCCCGCGATGGGCTGCTGCTCGATGGCCAGCAAGACTGTTGGGGTATGCTCCACCGTGCGGCGGAAGCGGAACCAGGTGGTGAGCGGAATATAACGCGCAGCTTGCGGAGGCAGGCCGGCGAGATCGAGAACGATCAACCCAAAACCGCCGCTTTCGAGCAGCAAATCGGTGGCACGCAAAACCTGCTCCAGACGCTGTTCGGTTTGATAGGATTCGTTTCGCCCCGGGTTTAGACCCCGATTTTTATAAGATTTGATCTTCTCTGTGTCGGCGCCTGCCCTGAGCATCGCCGAAGGGTGACTCTGTGGTGAACCTGATGGACTTTCTCCGCAGCGCACCCAGAGCAATTTTTCCAATTGCACCCCCGCCGCCGCCACCGATTGCGGATCGAGAGCATCGCCGGCATCCACTACGACACAGAATTCACCGCGACCGGTAGCAGCGGCCAAAGCCGAGAGCAGCAAAGTCGTGCGTCCGGAAGAAGCGGAGCCGCAAATTTCGGTCAAACAGCCACGCGGCAATCCTCCGGTAAGGGCATCTATGGCCGGGATGCCGGTGGAAACCATCTGCGGCGCCGGACGCACGTCCAGTTGCGAGGCTGGCATTACACGGGCCAGGCGTGGATCGGCCACTGCCGTCCCTGGCATATTCGCAGCCGTTCCCAGGTATCGGTGACTGGCTGTTGACCCCGGACGCAGCTTGGCAACTACTGCAGAATCAGTTTCTTCTGCATCAAAAACAAAAAGGCGGCTGAGAGCCGCCGAAGTGGAAACCACTACGGAAGACATTAGAAATCCTCGTTCACGTCAATGTGAGAGAGCCGCCGACTAGGCCTTTTCAGGCTATTTTCGCTTTTTATTCGCCTACAAGAATTTTGCATTGAAGCCATAGATTCTGTCAAGAGCCAAGAGATAAAACTTGTAAGTTAAGTGTTTGAACTAATTCCCATATCAAGAACGCAATTGTCTTCGTGAGGTTCCTGTGGTACGGTATGTGAAATTTCACGCCTTCGTTAACAAGGAACAGGGTCCCCCGAAAGAAATTTGCACGAATGCGTGCGCATGAGGAATCGCCACTTATGAAGGAAATTATGGATCCCCTGCCCGCCAACCCGTCCGGGGAAAAAGCGGCTTTGGAAAAAGAAAGCTTCGCCAACCGGAAGTTGATTCGCCCCACCCTGTCGCGTCCGGAAAATAACGGCAACCACGGTAATCACGGCGGCCACATTCCCGGCCCTGCCGTGATGCCACGGGAACGGGTCGAGCGGCACGACCGCATGGAACGCAATAATGATCGCGGCCATAGTGATCGTAATAACAATAACGACCGGGGTGATCGCTTCGCCGGGGGTGGGCGCAAACCTTCTCCACCGGAGCAGACTAACGCGGAGAATTTTTACTACCAGAAGCAGATGCAATCACGCACGCCCATGGTGATTGTGCTGCGCGACGGCGAGCAAGTTCACGGCTTCATCGAGTGGTATGACCGTGATTGCATCAAGGTAAACCGCGAGGGTGGCGAACCTAACCTGATGATCTATAAGCCAGCTATCAAGTACATGTATAAAGAAGGCGAAGGGGTTTAGGAGTTTCCTGGTGGCCACCGATCACTAGGCCGCTACTCTGACTTCTTTGGACTTTCCAGGCCCAGGTACTTCATCACCATTTGCAAATCTTTCCATGCCTCACCCTTCTGCCGCGGATCGCGCAGAAGATAGGCGGGATGGTACGTCACCGCAAGCTGCGCTCCGGGCCAGGCGGGATCATTACTCGCCCCCGCAGGCAGGAAATCATAGAAGCGGCCGCGCAACTCTGACATGGGCGCGCTGATGGCCAATAGATTTTTCGCCGCGACTGCACCCAGAGCGACAATCACTTTCGGTTTGATGACCGCAATCTGCCGCATGAGAAATGGCGAGCAGGTTTCGCACTCATCACGCTCCGGCGTTCGGTTGCCGGGCGGACGGCACTTCACGATGTTCGCGATGTAGACATCTTCGCGCTGCAATCCCATCGCCTTGATCATGTTATTGAGCAACTGCCCGGCGCGGCCCACAAAGGGCTCTCCTTGAGCGTCTTCATCCGCTCCGGGGCCTTCGCCGACAAACATCAACTCGGCCCGCGGATTGCCTACGCCGAAGACGATTTGCTTGCGTCCCTGTTTGTGCAGCTTGCAGCGGGTGCAGTTTGGGCCGAGATCGTCGCGGATAATTCTGAGGGCGGCGATGGGGTCGGCGACACCGTATTCGGGCTTGGGAGTCAGGACTTCAAGAGTATTTCTGTCAGCGACAGCTACCGCAGCAGATTTTCTGGGGGACATTTCCTCTCGCAGTTCGGGTTGCAGTATAGCGGCGTCAACGATCGCTCCCGCTGCGACCCTGGATCCGCGGCGATAAAAATCATAGATGCCGAGCTCGCGATAATAATGGATACGTTGGGCCAGGGCGCGGCGCAATTCGGGATCGAGGGTGTGAGACATTCGTTGGAGAGAGGAATTATAACGCTGCGTACAAGCTTGACGACTAAGGAAAAGCTCACCAACTTGTCATCCCGAGCGAAGCGAGGGATCTGGGTTTGTTTTTGGACCACCTAATCTCATGCGATACAAAGAGAACCCAGACCCCTCGCTCTGCTCGGGATGACAAGGCTGCTAGGCCTTAATCGGCGTTTTCCGTCGTTGCCGCAGATGAACGACCTGGTCCAGAACCCGCTGGGCAACTTCCCATTTCGTGGTCTCGGGAACTTCGATCACTTCGTCGCCCGTGATAATGGTTACAGCATTGCGGTCGGAGTCGAAGCCAATGCCTTCGCGGGAAACGTCGTTCACAACAATGGCGTCGAGATTCTTGGAAACGAGTTTCTGGCGGGCGTTTTCAAGAGCGTTCTCGGTTTCGGCGGCAAAGCCAACGACGATCTGCGATCTCTTGCGGGAAGAGATTTCTTTCAAAATGTCAGGCGTGGCTTCAAGTTCCAGAGTCAGCGGCCCCTTGCGTTTGATTTTCTGCCCGGCGGTTTCCCGGACCCGGTAATCGGAAACCGCAGCCGTCTTGATGACGATGCTGCTCTGTGGAAGCAAATCCAAAACCGCATTGCGCATTTCCTCGGCGGATTCCACGCGAGTCACTTCAGCCGCTCCCGGCGGCGTGAGCGACGATGGTCCACTGACCAGCAGCACGCGCGCTCCTCGGCGCAAGGCCGCTTCGGCAAGGGCATATCCCATCCGCCCACTGGAGCGGTTGGTAAGATAGCGCACGGGATCGATTTTTTCCCGCGTCGGCCCGGCGGTAATGAGGATTGTTTCTCCAGCCAGATCCTGCGCGGAACCCAACGCCTGCAAAACAGCGGCCACGATGGCTTCGTTTTCAGCGAGACGGCCGGCTCCGGTCATGCCGCATGCCAGATATCCAGAATCCGGCTCGACAATTCTCACGCCCCGTTTGCGAAGAATTTCGAGATTCACCTGCGTCGCCGGATGGTTCCACATATTCACGTTCATGGCGGGCGCGACTACGACGGGCGCGGCTGTCGCGAGATAAAGGGTGGTCAGAAAATCGCCGGCGATACCCTGCGCGAAGTGAGCGAGAACGTCGGCTGTAGCGGGGGCGACTACCAACGCATCGATCGATTGCGCGACGGCGATGTGCTCGATCGCGGAATCAATGTTGGCCTCATGCTCTTCGCCGGGCGAGAACATTCCCGTGATAACTTTTTCACCGGAAAGCGCCGCGAAGGTGAGAGGACGAACAAACTCCTGGGCGGCGCGGGTCATGACGACCTGCACGCGAATGCCACGATCCTGCAACAGGCGGACAATCTCCGCGGCTTTGTAAGCCGCAATGCCGCCGGTAACGCCGAGAGCGACCTTCATTATCGTGCGATTGCCGATTGGGGGATTGTCGATTGAAAACCTTTTGAACGATTCGATCTTATAAATCGCACAATCGTCAATCGCACAATCGTCAATTCTTCCTCAGTCCTGGCCGAGCGCTTTGTCGAGACTCTCGCTGGCCTGTTCGGCGGCGGAGCGCAGTTCGGGAATCTCCCACTTGACCTTGCCCGCGCGAATCTCATCTTGCGCGATGCGGCAAGGCTTGCGGGAACTTGTATCGACCACCGGCGGGGCGCCGGACTGCAGTTGCCGCGCACGCCGCGCCGCGACCAGAATATAGCGGTAGTTGCTGTCGAAGCCTTCGATCAACTTCATCTGGGTTCTCCGTTGGATTCAGCGTTCCAGTCAAGTGCCGAAAATTGCTCTATAACATGATACCGCGAAATCAACGACCGCTCGAAGTAGCGGAAGTAACAGGAGCAGCGAGTGCTGCTTCCGCTGTTCGGGTTTAGTAACAAACGACGCCAGGATGGGCTGCACCCGCTCGCGAATGTTCTCCAGCTTACACTGATTCGCCCAGGCCAGCATCCGCTCGTCCTCTTTCGACCGGGTCGCACCGGAACGCAGCAGGCGTTCCGAACGGACAATGGCTTCCAGTCGCTCGACCGACTCTTCGAGCTGATCGTTCACGAGAATATAGTTGTATTTGTCGTAATTCTCAATCTCGCGGCTGGCGGTGAGCAGGCGGCGCTGGATCACTTCTTCTTTATCCTCGCTGCGCTTGCGCAAGCGCCATTCCAGAGTCTGCCGGTCGGGAGCCAAAATAAAAATGCTGATCGCGTCGGGAAGTTTCTGCTGAATGATTTTGGCGCCCTGCACATCGATGTCGAGCAGAAGATCACGGCCTTTCTCGCGGGCCTCTCGCAGAAATCGCTTGGCCGTACCGTAGTAATTCCCGAACACATTGGCGTATTCCAGGAATTCATCCGCGTCTTTCATCTGCTCGAACTGAGCGGTCGAGATGAAATAGTACTGCTTGGAATTCTTCTCGCTGCCACGCGGTGGGCGCGTAGTGTAGGAGATGGAAAAATCGAGATCGGGAACAAGCTTCAGCAGTTCTTCCACCAGCGTGGATTTGCCGGAGCCCGACGGCGCCGAAATGATAAAAACCAGCGGATTGTAACTACCATTCATTCAGGGACGCTCATTCCGGCTCCACTCATTCCAGGTTCTGCACCTGCTCGCGGGATTTTTCAATCTCGGCTTTCATCGCTAGTCCCGCTTCAGTCACTTTCAACGCTTCCCCCGCCAAGCCGGAAGTTTTCGACAACATAGTGTTGGCTTCGCGATTCATCTCCTGGAGAAGAAAATCCAGCTTCTTTCCCACCTCGCCGCCCTGTTCGAGCAGATCGAGAAAATGCCGCACATGCGTTTCCAGACGCACGATTTCTTCCTGAATATCGCTGCGGTCCACCAGCAGCGCCGCTTCCTGCATGAGCCGTTCTTTGTCGATTCCGTTTTTTTCCATGCTTGCGCCGAGCAGCTCCTGCAAACGCGCCTGCAACCGCTCGGTGTAGTTTTGCAGGACTGCTCGGCGCTGCAACTGCACGCTTTTGCGGGCTTCTTCCAGATGCTCCATGCGCTGGCGCAACTCCCGCGCAATGCCGCGGCCTTCTTCTTCACGCATCTGGTTGAGACGGTCGAGCACCTCTGTAACTTTTCCCATTACCGGGCCATCGATGTCACCTGCAATGCCGTTCGAGGAATCCATTGCGCCCGGCATGCGCAGGACTGAATTGAGATCGGGATCGCACGGAACCTCGAACTCCGCGGCTGCGGCGCGGAAAGCTGCAATGTATCCGCCAATCAGCTCGCGATTGAGGGAGAAGCTCTCGCTCGAGGAACGCTCCAAGCTGACCGTCACTTCCACGTGGCCGCGCGCGATCTTCTCCTTCAGCACGCGCCGCAATTGCATTTCGAGAGAATCGGCGCCGGAAGGCAGGCGGAAGTGCAAATCGAGAAAGCGATGGTTGACAGACTTCAAAGACAAAGAAAAAGCTGCCTGCCCATTGGATGAGGCCGACTTTCCCGCTTCAGCTGGGCGTGGGACTTCGCCCCGCACTTGGGCGAAGCCCGTCATCGAGCGTATGGGCGCTGTAGCTTCCTTTTGCGCTTTTTGTGTTCCGCTTTTCAAGATCCTGCCACCGCCTTGGGAGCTTCCATATTAGCGAATTGCAATTCGTACAACCTCCGATATGTACCGAGTTTCGTCATTAGGTTGTCATGCGAACCACTGTCGGCGATGGTCCCATTTTCGATGACCACAATGCGATCGGCGCGGCGAATGGTCGATAACCGGTGCGCAATCACAAACACGGTACGCCCCTGCATAAGATTGTGTAAGGCGGACTGTACCAGCGATTCCGACTCGCTGTCGAGAGCCGAAGTGGCTTCGTCGAGAATTAAAATCGGCGCATCCTTGAGCAGAGCACGCGCAATAGCGATGCGCTGGCGCTCGCCGCCGGAAAGCCGCACGCCTCGCTCGCCGATACAAGTATCGTACCCTTGAGATAGCCCGCGAATGAAATCGTGGGCTAAAGCCGCCCGGGCCGCAGCCTCTACATTCTTCATGGGAACGTGTGGCTGCCCGTAGGCAATATTGTTGCGCACCGTGTCATTAAACAGAATCGTATCCTGGGTAACGATTCCCACCTGCTCGCGTAACGAAGCCAGCGTCACATCACGAACATCCTGGCCGTCGATCAGCAGCCGCCCTGCGGTCACATCGAAAAAGCGCGGAATCAGATGCACCAGCGTGCTCTTGCCGGCGCCGCTGGAACCCACGAAAGCCAGAATCTCGCCTCGCCTCACCTCCAGATCGATGTTATGCAAAATCTCGCGCGAATCTTCGCCGACTTCGCCGCCCTGGTAGGAAAAGCAGACTCCGTCAAAGTGCACACTCTGAGCAAAACGCGGCAACCGCTTCGCGCCCGGCTTATCGACGACATCGTCCTCGGCCTCGATGAATTGGAAAAGCTGCGAGGATGCTCCGAGCGCCTGCTGAAAACTATTGTTGAATACGGCAAACTTGCGCACCGGATTGTAGAGCGCGATTACCGCTGCTACAAACGTCACAAACGCTCCCAGGGTAAAGTCATTGTGAGCGATGCGTCCGCGGCCCAGAAGCAGCAACATTGCGATGGCGACGGCGCCAAAGATGTCCATCAGCGGCGAACTGATCGCGGCCGCAGCCACCGAACGCAGATTGGCTCGAAACAATTGCTGCGCCGCGCTGCGAAAGCGTGCCACCTCCCACGATTCCATGCCAAAAGCCTTTACGATGCGGTTGCCGGTGATGGTCTCGTGCAAAATATTTTGTACATCGGCCAGTTGATCCTGTCCGCGCCGGGTGGTGGTTCGCACACGGCGGCCAATTCTTACCGCGGAAAAAATGATAAAGGGAACGAACAACACCAGGACCCAGGCCAGTTCGCGGCCGAGAATCACCACCGCAATTGCGGTAAATACAAAAGTAAAAAACTGCTGCAAAAACTCCGCCAGTACGCTCGACATGGCATACTGCACTCGCTCAATGTCATTGATAATCGTGGAAATCAAGGAGCCGGTCGGATGCTTCTGGAAAAACTCCGCTGAGCGGCGCAAGACCGAGTTGTAGAGGTCATTGCGTAAATTCGTAATCATGCCGAATCCGGCGTGATTCACCAGATACGTGCCGGCATAATCGCAAAATCCCTTAAGCACGGTGGATGCGACCAGCGCATACGCGACAATCGTCCACGCATTGTGAAAGTGCGTGGGAACGAATCGTTGCAGATAGAGTGGGCGTCCGTTCCAGGGCATGGTAAACAGCAGGATGTTTTCCGAACCGGAGGCGGGGTTCAGAACCCGGTCCAGAATCGGCTTCAACAGCATGAGCCGAAAGGCTTCCAGAAGGCCAACTCCGGCGAGCAACACAACTCCAGGCAGTAATTGCGGTAAAAACGGAAATACGTAGCGAACCAGGCGCGTCAGTTGGCGCATGGCCCTCCACCGTGAAACGGGCCGCAATCGCGGGCGGCGGCTGGCGTAGACATGAGATGTGATTTTATTTTACTTGAGTTCAGATGAGGAGTGTCTATTTCGGGCTGTCCCGGTGCACGACTTTCACGCGGTAATCCGCCCCGCGCAGGCGTTTGGCTACGTCCTCGGCGATCATGACCGAGCGATGCTGCCCGCCGGTGCAGCCGAAAGCGATTGTGAGGTAACTCTTGCCCTCGTGGATATAGTGCGGCAGCAGGTAGATAAGAAGGTCAGAGATCCGCCGGATAAACTCCTTGGTCTGGGGAAATGAGCGGATATATTTGGCCACTCTTGGGTCGCGTCCGGTAAGCGGACGGAATTCCGGCACAAAATGCGGGTTGGGCAAAAAGCGCACATCGAAAACTAGGTCGGCGTCTTCGGGAACGCCATGGCGAAAGCCAAAACTTACGCAGGAAACCAGAATACTGTTCTCGGACGATTGTTCGCGAAACCGCTCCGTGATGTGAGCGCGCAATTCATGAACGTTGAACTTCGAGGTGTCGATTACGAGATCGGCCAAGGCTCGAATCGCGCCCAGATGGCGGCGCTCGGTTTTGAGAGCGGACTTTACCGGCGCGTCGGTTCCCAGAGGATGGGGACGGCGGGTCTCGCTGAAGCGACGCAACAAAACGGCATCGGAGGCTTCGAGATAGACGACTTTTGTGGGAATCATCCGGCGCATAGATTGCAGAATTCCCGGAAGCCGCTCGAACTTCGACCCCTCGCGAACGTCAACGACCAAAGCGGTGCGGCGGATTTCTCCCGACTGCATCGCCAGTTCCACCACGCGCGGGATCAATTCCACCGGCAAATTGTCGACGCAGTAGTAGCCGAGATCCTCAAAAGCCTTGAGCACCGACGCCTTGCCCGATCCGCTCATGCCCGTGATAATCACCAGTTCCGGGGCATGTTGCGCGTTGCCGGTGCGCGGACGCTTGCGCTTCGCCGCAGGCGACTGCGGCGCCACTTTCGACCTGCCTGCTTTGCGATCGGCCATCGAAATGGATGGTACATCGAAGTGGCCGCGATTTGCTCGCGATAAAGTGTGCGGCGATTGCCAATCCAGATTCGCGGCGCCACACGATCCGGGCGTCGAACATTTGTCTCGGCAAGCCTTGGGAAGGTAAGCTAATTCGCCATGAAGAAGTTTCACGAACTCACGGAGCGTGAAGTGCTGGCCTTGGCCATTTCGCTGGAAGAGGAAGACGAGCGTGTCTACGCCGAATATGCCGAGGGCCTGCGCCAGGACTATCCCGCGTCGGCGGAGATGTTTGAAGCCATGCGCGAAGAGGAGTCCGGCCATCGCCGCCGTTTGATCGAACTTTATCAAAGGAGATTCGGCGACCATATTCCATTGATCCGGCGGCAGGACGTGCGCGGCTTTGTGGATCGTCCGGCATTGTGGCTGATGCGTCCGCTGCGCATTGAAGCCGTGCGCAAAGAGGCCAGCACCATGGAGGTGGAGACACGACATTTTTACGAAAAAGCTGCGGCGCGCACACAAGATGCCGGTATTCGGCAACTGCTCGACGATCTCATCAACGAAGAACGCGCACACGAAGAGCGCGCGCAGGAACTCGACAAGGAAAAACTCCCGGCTAACGTCAAAGAAGATGAAGAGCGGGCACAACGGCGGCTGTTCGTTTTGCAGATAGTTCAACCGGGGCTGGCTGGGTTGATGGATGGATCTGTCTCGACCCTCGCTCCGGTGTTTGCCGCCGCTTTCGCGACAAGAAATACGGGGGATGCTTTTTTGGTTGGCCTTGCCGCGTCAGCGGGAGCCGGCATCAGCATGGGATTTGCCGAGGCGCTCTCCGATGACGGCAGTTTGACCGGACGCGGGCATCCCTGGGTGCGCGGTGTGGTTTGCGGCGCGATGACCGGGATTGGCGGCATCGGCCATACGCTGCCCTTTCTCATTCACAATTTTCGCGCGGCCCTGTGGGCCGCAGGCGCAGTTGTGGTCGCCGAGTTGGCCGCGATAACCTGGATTCGCCGCCGCTACATGGATACTCCATGGGTCTCCGCCGCGCTACAGGTCGGGTTGGGTGGCGCGCTGGTGTTTATCACGGGTGTGCTGATTGGAAGTTCTTAGATTTCCACTTTCTTGCTTCAGTAGGAATATAATGTGGCGATTTTTGCGGAGTGGTTTCATCCGCATCGGAGGCTGATTGCGCCTTTCCTTTGACACTCGCCAGATCGGCCGCGTCACCATTGTCCGCTGCAACGGGCGGATTGTTGCGGGTGATGAGAGCGAGGCTCTGCGCGCGCACGTCGCCTGGTTATTGCGCGACCGCCGCGCCATCGTCTTGCATCTGGGCGAGGTCGGGTTCATCGACAGCAGCGGCCTGGGTACGATGGTCCGCAGTCTCACCAGCACCCGGCAGTCTCACGGAGACCTGAAGCTCTGCAATGTGCCCGACCATGCCCGCAAAATTCTGGAGTTGTCGCATCTGACGAAGTTGTTCGAAGCGCATGAATCGGAGGAAAAAGCAGTAGCCGCCTTTTATTCTCCGAGCGCCCGCTCTGAAGCGAGCGCGCGTACTGGCCGCGCCGTCTTATGTGTAGACTCCGATGCCGATGTGCTTGCCTACGTGCGCGAACTGTTGCGTCGCGCCGGATATGATGTCCACACCAGCAGCCGCATCGGCGATGCGCTGATCCTGATGCGGGTCACGCGTTTCGACCTCGTGCTGGTTGGCCCCGGCGTGACCGCTGCTGCTGCAACCCGGCAAGCCTTCCAGGCGGCTTGCGCCAATCTGCTCGTCATTGAATTGGGCGACGAGTTTTCCACCCGCGATGCCGGCGAAGCCGCCGCTGAATTACTCAAAACCATCGAAGCCCGCTTCAATCCGAACACTGCTAACTAACTCACGGCTGCGTATCCAGCGGGTGTTTGCTCTTTTCGTAGAACTCATTTTGCAGTTTCAGACTCACGTCATCGGCTTTGACGGAACGGGTAACGTTGACGATCGCATCGATCCACCAATCCATCTGATATTTCCCCAATTCCACCGTAGCGGCAGAACCGACGCCGGAATAATGTCCGGGAAAGCGCGCGTACCACCAGATGCCGGTGTAAACGTCTTCGGGAAGATTCTGGCGGTGCTGGTCGGCGCCGGATTCTGAGTTGGCACGGTCCATGTGCACCGTGTCAGGGCGCGCGATGAGCATCTTGGAGGTCTCGCTCTCGCCGGCATGCCAGTCGGGAGACGTCTTCGGCATAAGAGCCCCAGAATTTGGTTCGCGCTTGTCGAAAATGTAGACTACATAATCGTGCGGCTTATCCAATTGCGTTTGCGCGAAGTAAGGTAGCAGATCCTCATTTCCGCCGTGGCCGTTGACAATAATTATTTTCTTGCAGCCGTTTCGAGACATCTCGTCGGTGGTTTCCTGCAACAGGGCAAGTTGCATCTCGCGGCTATAGGCCATAGTTCCGGGCTCGTGACGAGCCTCGGCAATCTGGCCGAAATAGTATTCGGGAAAAACGATGGCGTACTCTTTTTGCGCGGCATGAAGCGCGGCATAGCGAACATCGAGCAGGTCGGTGCCCAGCGGCAGGTGCGGTCCATGCTTTTCCAGAATGCCGAAAGGGAGCAGGCAGGTTCCCTGCGAGCGATGGATGCCTTCGCGAAAATCGGCAGCGGTGAGTTCTTCCCAGTGGACGGAAAGCTGCGATGGCGGAGTCGTCATGCCCTGCGAGTGCGCAAGGTGAGCGGTGCTGACAATGAAGGCGAACAACAGCAAGCCAGAAATTATTAGGCGCGAGCGAATCATCATATACATCTCCTTCGGCGGCGAATTCTAACACGCCCAATTGAGCCATTAAAACGTTTCTCTACGGCATATTTTGCCTTGGTAAACTAAGGAGGAGATTCTTCTGATTTCCTTGCGCACATTCGCGATATTGTTTCTTTCCGCAGTTCTTCTGGCCTGGGCAAGCGTGGGGGCTGCCGGGCAAGATGGGGCATCCCCAGCTTTCTCAACCCTCACCAGCCCCGACGAAACTTTTCAAATCCGATATCCGAAGTTACTCTTGCGCTGCCAGAATCTGGATGGCGAAAACCCGGATGTCTGGTCTCCAATCGCCGATTGTGCGGCCTCCATTCCCGTGTGTGATAGCAGCGGTCATGCCGGAAACGTGCTGGCTTGCCTGGCGTATCCGAAAAAAGATCTTCACGGCTCGGAATTGCAGGCCGCAGCCTTCGCTGTGAGCCGCCTTGAGAGTTTTCGCACGGAGGCTGAATGCCTTGGAAGATGGGGAAGTCCCAATACGCCACCGGAACATTCGGAACGAATTCACGGAGTGAAATTTCAGTCGGCCAGCATCGTAGAAACGCAGACCAGCTATATTGCCGAACATTCGGCCTACCGTACGTTTCACAAGGGTGCCTGCTACGAGTTGGATGTGAACATTTCCACCGCGCTGGATAGCGCCTTCGCGGTCGAGGATAAGCCGAGAAAGTTGACTCCACAGGAAAGAGAAGGAATCAAAGCTGGGCTGATGCAGGCGCTGGAAAGCTTTCGTTTTCTGAAGTGATGCGCAAGGCTTGACCGCACGAGAAAAGCGGGGCGAAATAAATGGGCCCGCTTGCGCGGGCCCATCGTGCGCCGAAAAACGGCGCGATTCAGAGAGTTGAGGATCGACTAACTGTTCCGGCTCTTAAGCACTTCGACCGCCTTTTTTAATTGATCGTCGGGCGCAGTCTTAGGAGTCGTAGTGTCCTGATCAGGCGTGGCCGTTTCGTCCTCATCGTCGGGAATAAAGTTATCGGCTTCGTCGGCCACCAGAACGTTGGGCGTCACGGCATTATCCTGAATGGCTTTGCCGCTGGGCGAATAATACTTGGCGATTGAGAGGAACAACGCTCCGCCATCGGGCAGATCGATGGTCTTCTGCAATGAACCGTCGCCGAAGGTCTTATCTCCCACAACATCGCCGCGAGCGTTCTCCAGGATTGCCGCAGCAACGACTTCCGCCGCTCCCGCGGTTCCCCGGTTCACCAGCACGGCAAGAGGCAGCGTAGTGATGCATTTTGCCGGATCGGCATTAAAGGCTTCCCTTGGATATTTCTGGCCTTGCAGATAAGTGATCGTCCCGTGATTTAGAAACAGATTGGCGACAGCAATGCCTTCGCTCTCGCTGCCATCGGCATCGTTACGCAGATCCAGCAGCAACTTTTTGGCGCCGGATTTTTCCAGCGACTTGACCTTGGCCGAAATCTCAGTCGCCTTCCCTTTGGTCAGCGCGTCAACCTTGATGTAGCCGATTCCATCTTCCATCATCTTGTCGGAAACCGGCGGAATGGTAATCAGGTCGCGCGTGATCGACATCTTTTGCGGCTCGGCACGGCGCGCGCGGACCACTTCCACATTCAGGTTCGAACCCGGCGCACCCTCCACCAGATCGCGGATTTCCGGCAGTGACAGGTCGCGGGTGCTTTGCCCCTCGATCGACTCAAAAATGTCGGTCGCTTCGATTCCGGCTTTTTCCGCCGGCGATCCCGGAAGCACGGCAACCACATCCGCATAGCCAAAACGCTTAGAGAGAATTGCTCCAATATCGCCTTTGGCTTCGGTCTTATGCGCCTTATAAGCCTTATAGGCCTCGGGAGTCAGATAGCTGGAGTTGGAATCCAGCGACTCGAGCAGCCCGTGCAGGGCGCCGTCGGTCACCTTGGGAATATCGGGCTCTACCACGTACTCGCTGCGTACGCGCGAGAGCACTTCGCTGTAGACCTGCAATTGGCGGTAAGCGCCGTCGTTGGATGAAGCATGCACGCCGCCGAGAGAGCCGACGACGACAAACAATAAAACGGCAAAGGACATTACAAGAATCGTTGCTTTGGTTTTCATGGACATCAAAATTTTCTGCTTCCGGAAGGAGTTTGTCTCGCTCGAGCCTTAATTTCTTAATTATATATGGAGTAGATGCGGTTTTCTCCCAGTTCGCTGCATCGGTCGCATCCACAGTAACGTAGCCCGGCCTGGGCTCAAAAGAGACGCTCAACAGAACAGACGGACCGGGCGGCGATAGGTCAACCGCTGGAACGGCGGAAACACCATTTCCGACAGGGCTACGCCGGGCACCTAGTTGGCAGGCCTGAAGCTGAGCGTAAGCGAGGTAACGGTGGAAACGGGGCGTCCATTCATGAGATAGGGCTGAAAGTGCCATTGCTTGACCGCATCGATGGCCGCTCGGGCGAAAACCAGCGAGCCCTGCACAAATTTCGCGTCCTGCACCGTTCCATCGCGGGCTATAAACACCTGCAGAACTACCATTCCCGATTGCCCTTTGGCGGAGTCGGGATACGCCGGCGCCGGTTGCTGCACCAACAGGCTGCGGGCAGCGGCTTCCGCCAGCGTCACCGGCTCAATTGAGGGCATGGCGGCATCGGCGGGTTTGTTTCCGCTGGCATCGGGAGTACTGGAAGCCATCTGCGATTTCAGGCTCGATGGAATTCCGGTGCCGGAAGCGGTGTATTGCGGCTGCGGATTTCGTTGCGGAGCGGGAACAGCAACGGGTGGCGCGACATATGGCTTCGCCGGTCCGGGGATTGAATTTGCTTGCACCGTGGGTATTCCCGAAACTGCCGGTTGTGCCACAGCTTGCGTTGCAGTCGCCGCAGAGCTCGGAGCGCTTGGAGCCGGAGCCACAGGAGTTGAGCCGTCCGGAACGACCGCGGGCGGCTGAGCGGATGCGTTCGCGGCAGTCGCATCCGCCGTTCCCGCAGCCACATTTGCGTTTGCCGTGGCGCTGTTCGGTTGCTTGGCCGTGGGATCGACGACGGGAATCACGTGAATTTGCGAAGGATCGGTGGTCGCGTCCGGAATGGCTGGAGCAACCGGCATTTTATATTCATCGCCGGCGCGGGCAAAATTCTCATGGGACGCCGGAGCCTGTGCCGGAGTGACCGGCTGCGGATTCAACCAGTCATGTACTGCGCTCGCCACACGGGCTGAAAGGCGCTGCGTCCCCGGCTTCCACAAGCTTTGTGGCAGCTTCCAGTACGCAACGGCCCCGCAGACGGCGACACAAAGCACGGCAACGGCCACCCAGCGATGGCCGGATGAAGATTGGGATCCGGTGTGAGTTGGCGCCTGATCCTCTGCCTGCTCCCCGGCCATGTAGGCAAAGAGCTCAGATTCGGTTTTCTGATCGCTGCGCTGCCGCGGCGTAGCTGTGTGGCTGATGGAGGGCTCGACCGCATCGGGTGCCGGAATGACCATGGCGGGCGCTAACGACGCTTGAACGGGCGACGGCGCGTATGCCGGTGTCTGCTCATAGTTCAGCAATTCTGTTTTCGCCGGCGCCGGTGGCGCGGCGGCAAAGCTTGGCGCAGGTGCAAGAGCCGGAGCGGCGGCTGCCCCACTCGCGCCGGATGCGCTCTGGGCCCTGGCTTTGTACCAGGCCAATCCACGCGGTGGATTTGCCGACGAAGGAGGCGGCGCTGCAGGGCGGTGATCGGGAACCATTGCCGAGGAATTGACTGCCGAAGAATCGACCGCCGCAGCCGTCGGCTCCAATTCTTCCAGCGGGTCAATCTCCGCCGTCGGCTGCGACTGTAATATTCGTTTCTCGAGATCGGACTCGGTGCTGAATTCCGCTCCCGGTTGTGGACTCGAGGATTGCAAAAACTCTCCCGCCCGCAGGGTGCTCTGCACCTGCGGAAGTACCACTGCCGGCGGCGGACTCGACGGCGACTTAGCCACAAAAGTCTTTGCCGTCGCCACCGATTGTTCGAGTTTCGCACGCAGCAGGTCGCGAGCGGTCGTGAGCGTGTCGCGCACCTGGTTGACCAGAATCGGCCTGCGGATCACTGAATTCGCTCCCGCCTGCAGCGCCTTGGGAACCCCGGCGTCATCACCGACGATGGCTAGAGTTAACGGCCTCTCGGAGGCTTTACGGGTGCGCGCCGCACTGAGCAGGAGCCCGGCATCCGGCTGGTCGTCCCAGTCGAGAATCACGATCTGAAATGACTGGCTGGTGACGCGATCCGTTGCCGTGATCGCATTGGGGCAGAGTTCCGCATCAATGCGAAGCTCCGTCAGCACGGGGATCACAAGATCGGTGGCTCCCGCGTCGGAACAAAACAACAGACAGCGCAAGGGCATACTATTCCAGCCTAGGCAGCGGCGGTAACCACCGCAAGTTACCGAGGTGGATGGTCGATTTCGGCACTTTTCCGGAACAGGCAGCTACATTTCGTCTTTAATCAGTTAAGTGATTTATCGTTAAGCGGCAATCACGCCGGGAACATGGCGCTGATATCGCGATAGCTCACGGCCTCCTCCGCGAAGCTAAAGGTGCCGTGCTCCTGCATCTCCCGCGCAGCGCGAAGAAAGGCTCCAAGGGCGGCGCGGCAGAGCGCGCTGCCCACGCTCACCCGCCGGACTCCCACGGCCGACAATTCCGCCAGCGATAATTGCACGCCTTGCATTCCCATCAGAACATTCACCGGACGGTCCACCGAACGGACCACGGCGCCTATATCGTCTTTGCTGCTCAGCCCAGGCGCATACAGCACATTGGCGCCCGCTTCCTGATAGGCCTGCAGACGCGCGAGGGTGTCTTTCAAATCAGGCCGGCCCACAATGAAATTCTCGGCTCGCGCAGTCAGCGTGAAAGGAAACGGAAGTCCGCGCACGACTTCAGCAGCCGCGCGAACCCGGTCGGCCGCATGTTGCAGCTCATACACCTCACTATTCGCCCGCCGGGGGACATCTTCAATCGAACCGCCAACCAGCCCGGATTCAGCCGCCAGCCTGATGGTCTCCGCAACGATCTCCGGCGTATCTCCAAATCCATTCTCCAGATCGGCGCTGACAGGAAGCGCGGTTGCCGAAACAATGGCTGCCGCGTGCGCCATGGTTTCCTCGCGGCCAATCGAGCCATCCCGTTTGCCAGCGGAGAAAGCATAGCCGGCGCTGGTGGTAGCCAGCGCTTCAAAACCCAGGTGCGCCAGCAGCCGCGCAGTGCCAATATCCCACGGATTAGGAATGATGAACGCCCGGTCGCGCTCATGGAGTGCGCGAAAAATTCGTCCCTTCTCGATTTGCGTCGACATAAATTAAGCCTCTCCATTCCAGAGCAGGTCGCACAACTTCTTAGCACACTTTCCTAAGCGCTATGACCATTACATTGCAGCACTCCCAAATACGCACTCCACGGACCGACAGCCTCGCCATATTGATGAGCCATCACGCGAGCCAACTGATGCAGGTGAGTGAGGTCGTGAACTGCCCAAGTCGCCAGAAGCTCCAATAGCGTCACCGCTCCCAGTGCCGGATGCCTTCCTCGACGGCTCAAATCTTCTTCCCGCAAATTCAACCCACGAAGCGCGGCGACATTCTCTTTTCGCAGCCGGGCGAAATCCTCCAGCAACTGATCCAGCGACCTATTCTCGCTTTCCCTAAACTGCGCAAAACGGTCGAAGGGATCGAATGCCCGCGCCTCGCCGTTCTCCAGAATGATCCGCACGCGCGGCATCCAGTCGGTGCGGTCGCCCACGATCAAATGCCCCACGATGTCGAATGCACTCCACGTGTCTTTTCCTTCGTTGCGCAGAACCCAAGTGCTGGGGAGCCCGCGCAACAGGGCATCGAGTGTTACGGGAGTCCGCGAGAGAATCGCGATGGCCTCATCCAATTTAAATTCTGTCGTATTCGCCATGCCTTACGTAGATGCGTTGCCGCTGGTTTCGACTCGGATTGCATCGCACCCGTTCGCCCTCCGTTGCTACACAAAAGAGATGCTCGCCGAAGCGCTCGGCGGCTCGGGCCGCATCGCGAAATTTCACCGAGACCGCTGGGGACGGCCGTGGCCGGTTGGCGTGGAAATGCTGTGCTACATGCTCGCTCACGAAGCCCACCATCGCGGCCAGGTCTGCATGCTCGCGCACCAGCTCGGCTTCGCCTTGCCGATGAAAGTGACCTCCTGGATGTGGAGTTGGGAAAAGCTCTGGAAAGAGTGCGGCTCGCCTCGCGGCCCCGGCTACGACTCTTAAGGCGCGCTTACCGCCGTTTGGCGGATACCAGGACACCCGTGTGGGGACAGCCGCCCTCGGCTGTCCGATCGAGCAAAGCTCGACTGCGTTTCTCTATCGCCAGAAGTCGACACTCGGCAAGCAGCCTGACCCCGCAGACAAAGCTCCAGTGACCCGGCCTGCGCTAGAATGCTGAGTCATCCTTTCCAGACAGCGCGATGCATACTTCAGATGTCGTCATCATCGGCGGAGGCATCGTCGGCTCCAGCATCGCCTACCACCTGACTGCGAGCGGATGCCGTAATGTTTTGGTCATCGAGCGGGAATCGGCGCAGGGCAAGGGATCCACGGGCAAGAGCATGGGCGGAGTGCGCGCGCAATTCTCCACTCCAGTCAGCATTCAGATGTCGCTTTATTCAATTCCCTTTTACGCCAGCTTTGAAGAACGCCTCGGCCATCCCTGCGACTACCGCCCGCAAGGCTATCTGTTCTGCGCGACCAGCGACAAACAGATGGCGTATCTGCGAACCAATTATGCACAGCAGGTAAAGATAGGATTGAAAGATGCGCGCCTATTGTCTGGCGACGAAATTCGCAACATCTTCCCCCAGCTGCGCGCTGACGATATTGTTGGCGGAAGTTTTTGCTCCACCGACGGCTTCGTCGATCCCTATAGCGCCATGAACGGCTTAATGGCGTGGGCCGCCGATCATGGCGCAACCTTGTGGAAGAATACCGAGGTCACCGGCCTCACTCGCGACTCCTCTGGAATTGCTTCTGTTGATACGACGCGAGGCTCAGTCTCCACCCGCAAAATTGTGAACTGTGCCGGCGCATGGGCGGCCAGCGTGGCTGCGTATGTGGGCGTCGACTTGCCGGTTACGCCGCTGCGCCGCATGTTGGTGCCCAGCGAACCCTTTGACGAATTCCCTCACACCGCTCCCATGATCGTCGACATGTCGAACGGATTTCATTTTCGTCCCGAAGCACGCGGATTTCTTCTGGCCTGGAACGACCCCGAAGAAACCCCGGGCTTCAAAACCGATTTCGATGCCGCATTCATCGAAAAAATTCTGACTCGCGCCGCTGACCGCGTTCCTTGCTTCGCGAATCTCCCGGTGAATCCCAAACGCGCCTGGGCCGGACTGTATGAAATGACTCCCGATCACCATCCAATTCTCGGCGAAGTTCCCGGCGTGCCCGGATTTTTCCTGGCCAACGGCTTCAGCGGACACGGCGTCATGCACGCGCCCGCCACCGGCAAAATTCTTAGCGATCTGATTCTCACCGGACAGACCGATCTGATCGATCCGTCATTACTGAACTTATCGCGCTTCGCAGAAGGCCGGCTGATTCACGAAACCGCAGTTCTGTAACCAACATGCGATTGCAGGAACACAACTATTGGTTGACGACCGCTGAATTTCCCCAAGCTGAACCTCGTCCCCTGCCCGGGCGCGTTGATGTAGCCATCATCGGAGCGGGTTACACCGGACTCTCGGCGGCGCACACGCTGGCCAAGCGCGGCGCCAAGGTCGCCGTGTTGGAGAGTGAAACCATCGGTTGGGGCGCCAGTTCGCGCAACGGCGGCATGGTACTCACCGGGATGAAGCTGGGCATGAACAAACTGATTTCAATGTATGGACGCGAACTCACGCAGCGCATGTACGCGGCATCGCTGGCGACCATCGACTGCGTCGAGCAGATCGTGCGCGAAGAAAAAATCGCCTGCGACTTTGCGCGCTGCGGTCATCTCGAAGTAGCCTGCAAGCAAAAACATTTTGCCGACTACGCTCGCCAGGCAGAGGTGATCGCGCGCGAGTTCAACCACACGCTGCGCGTGGTGCAAAGCAACGAACTGAGCGCAGAAATTGGTTCGCGCATTTACTACGGCGGCATGGTCGATGAAGTCAGCGCAGGATTGAATCCTGCGCGCTACGTTGCGGGATTAGGATGCGCTGCGATCAATGCGGGCGCACAAGTCTTCGAGCACACGCGAGTGGAAGGCGTGCAGCGCGAATCCAATCAAGGCGAAGCGGGATGGAAGGTTTCAACTTCGCGTGGAGCAATGTGGGCGCGCGATGTTTTCGCTGCCACCAGCGGCTACACTGGCCCGGCCACGCCGGCGCTGCGCAAGAAAATTATTCCCATTGGTTCGTTCATCATCACAACTGAAATTCTGCGCGAAGAACTCGCGCGCGAACTCAGCCCGCACAACCGCATGATCTATGACTCGAAAAATTATCTTTATTACTATCGCCTCACGCCAGACCGCCGCATGTTGTTCGGCGGACGAGCCGCGTTCTTCCCGGAGAGCGCACAGACAGTGCGGCGCAGCGCGGAAATTTTGCGGCGCGGAATGATCGACGTGTACCCGCAACTGCGCGACGTGAAAGTGGAATATGTTTGGGGTGGAACGCTCGACTTCGCCTTCGACATCATGCCGCACGCGGGACAGCTTGACGGTATGTACTACGCTCTCGGCTACGCGGGGCATGGCGTGGCCATGGCGACGTATCAGGGCCAGAAGATGGCAGAGACGATCGCTGGCGACAAGCCTGACAACCCGTTTGTGGGCATTACTTTTCCGGGCGCGCCGCTGGGCTTGTATAACGGCTCGCCGTGGTTCCTGCCGGTGGCGGGGGCTTGGTACAAGTTTTTGGATTGGGTGAGCTAGTTTGCGTCTTTACAAAGTGTTCTACGTAGAACGTTTTGTAAAGGCGGACGCCAGGATTCGCGGTTCTGGCTTGTCCCGAAATGGCAAGTTGGTGAAGGCGGATGGGTTAGGGGAAACCTGGCGTGGATACTTTCGTGTACGTTCGCGGATACGGAAGTAGACTTGACTTCTGCTCATTCTCAGATTCCGAACGGTCCGGAAGCCAGGAAGCGCTTTTTCAGTGTCCCAGGGTTAGCGGAGTGATTTAACGATTTCAACTCTACTCGCTCGATACAGCCGACACGTTTACTCATCAGCCAAGGCGCCTACCAGATCCGCACTCTCTGCGGTGGAGCGAGATAAAGCTCCTGTCCGGGTTGAACGTTGAAGGCTGCGTACCAGGCATCCACGTTGCGGATGGTATCGGCGCGGTAGGGCGCGGGGGCATGCGGGTCGGTCATGACTTGTTGGCGGAGCGCAGCTTCGCGAGTTTTGGACGCCCAGTTCTGGCCAAAGGCGATGAAGAATTGCTGGTCGCCGGTAAAGCCGTCCTGAACCGGCGCGGGCTTGCCATCGAGGGCGGCATGGTAGCCGTCGTAGGCCGCCGATACGCCGGCCAGGTCGGCGATATCCTCGGCCAAAGTCTGTTTGCCATTTACTGAGAGATCGGGAAACGGCTTGTAAGTGTCGTACTGCGCGGCAAGTTTGGCGGTCGCGTCCGTGAAGTGCTCCAGATCGGCGGGCGTCCACCAGTTGCGCAGGCGTCCTTGGGCGTCAAAGGCGCTACCTTCTGTGTCGAAAGTATGGCTGATTTCGTGTCCGATTACCGATCCGATGGCTCCATAGTTCGCCGCATCCGGCGCCAGCGGATCGAAAAATGGCGGCTGCAAAATGGCAGCGGGGAAGTTCAGTGCGTCCTGCAATGGCAGATTCACCGCGTTGACCGTCTGCGGAGTCATTGACCATTCGTGGCGGTCAACGGTGTTGCCGAGGCGGGCGACATCCCAGTGATAGTGGGCAAGGCTGCTACGCCAGATGTCGCCGAAAATGTCATCGGGCTTGATGTCGTAAGAAGAGTAATCGTGCCAGGTTTCGGGATAGCCGATTCCGACATAAAGTTTGGCCAGCTTTTCCTCGGCTTGGGCCTTGGTCGCCGGAGCCATCCAGGAGAGCGCCTCAATGCGCTTGCGATATACGGCAATGATGTTCGAGACCATAGCCTGGGCTTCGGCTTTGGCTTGCGGAGAAAAGTATCGCTCGGCAAAAGCTTTGCCGACAGCATCGCCGAGCAAGCCATTGACCACCATCACTCCGCGCTGCCAGCGCGGAAGCTCTTGCTGCGCGCCGGAGAGGGTTTTACCGAAGAAAGCGAAATGTTCTTCCGCCAGAGCTTTTGGCAGAACGGGCGAAGAAGCTTCGATCAGGTGGTAGGCGAGCCAGTCCTTCCAGGAATCAAGCGGAGTCGATGCCACTAATGCGGATTCACCGGCAAACGCTTCCGGCTGCCAAACAATGTAGCCGGATTGCTCGAGTCGGGCGGCGTGGAAATATTCACTCCAGTCCAATCCGGGAGCTTTGGCGGCAAAGTCAGCCTGCGACCAGGTGTTGTCGGCTTTATGGACGTCCTGGTTCTCAGCCAACGTTCGATGCGTCTGCGCGATGGCGCGCTCGAGTTCGAACACGCGAGCGGCACGCGCCTCGGGATCGGAGAATCCGGCCAGCTTGAACATGGCGGAAACATGCGCCTGATACTCCGTGCGAAGCGTGCGCATGTGCCGGTTGTCGCTCAGGTAGTACTCGCGATCGGGAAGCTGCAATCCCCCTTGCAAGAGGTAGGCGGTGTAATGCTCGGGATTGTTAAATCCAGGAGCGATCCACAGCCCGAAAAGATTTGCGGTGTGAAAGTTGGTGTTGTTGAGCGGGTCGACGTCGGCGCGAAGGGTTTCGCCCAGAGCGCGGGCGAGCTCGCGCTTGTCATGAATTGCTGCGATAGCATCCAGGTGCGGCCGAAGAGGCGCCAGGCCGCCGGACTCGATCGCGCCCTCATTCATATAGGAGTTATAAAGATCTGCGACTTTGCGGTCGGAGGATCCCGCGGTTGGGTTGGATTTAGCGAGCTCTTCGATCAGAGTGGCGGTGCGCTTGTTGCTCAAGTTTGCGAGTGTGGTAAAGACGCCGATGCGTGCGCGGTCCGGAGGAATTTCAGTGCGCTTGATCCAGCCACCATCGGCGTACTCGTAGAAGTTATCGCCGGGCTTGACCGAGCGGTCCATGTTGGCGAGGGAAATGCCGTGCGTTTCTTCAGCCTTATTTTCGCCAGCCTTAGCCGTATCGTGCGCCTGTGTGATCAATGCGAATGCCAGAAGAAAAACTCCAGCCTGGCAAGTTGCGGTGGCAAATCGAAAGGCAAGTTTCATGCGAGGCTCCAATAGGGCATCACGGCCAAAGTTGCGAACCCTCTAATGTAGCAAAACGAACACTGCCCTGAGCGGGCGCGAATTTGAACGCCGAAGCTTTTCTAAGAAATCTTCTCCTTGCTTGAGGGAATTGCCTGCGAAATGGCGCTCTTAAGAGTGACCGGCAATTTTTCATTGCCTCTTAATTCAAACTAGCAAGGAGAACGTCATGAAACGCAATCTTTTTCGCGCTGTTACTACTGCACTGCTGTGCCTGTTCGCTCTTGGGGCAGCCAGCTTTGCCGCCACCAACCCGCTGAATGAACCGAATGGCCTGGCTGTCGACGCTCAGGGAAATCTCTGGGTCGCCAACACCGGGGCCAATAACGTTGTGGTTTTCAATGCCAGTTACCAGCAGGTGACGGCCGAAACCATCACGGCCGGCATCAGCCACCCCACGGGAGTTGCCGTCGATCCGTTTGGCAATCTTTGGGTGGCCAACTTCGCTCCGAGCAATGGCGGAGCGCAAGGCAGCATTACCGAATACACGAAGGGAGTGCAGCAGGATCCCGTGATCACCGACGGAGTTTCGTTTCCAGAGGGGCTGGCGATTGATGGCGCGGGAAATATTTGGGTACAGAATGACAACAACAACCTTACAGTCTACGCGCTACCAGTGCTTTTGCACTTAGGCGTGCCAACGCTGGCGCAGACGTTCGGTCTCAATGGCCCCATCTATGGAATTGCGGTTAGCGGCGGGACCATTGGCTGGGGCACGAGCACGACCGTGCTGTTCGGGTCTGAAACGGTGGCGCTGGCCAGCGGCTCACCCGAGGGCTTGCAGCCGGTGACCGAAGCGGCTTCGGAGGACACTCCGGGCGCGATGGCGACTGATGCCAGTGGGGATTTCTACATCGGCAACTACAGCGGGTTGGTCAATGTTGAGCGTCCGAACTCCGGCCAGTCCACGTTTGTGGAGTTGAAGTTCATACCGGCAGGAATCGCTGTCGATAACGTCCGGGGACGAGTTTATATCTCCAACTTCGGCGGGAACACGATTGCGGTGTACAGCACGGCGGGCAAACTGCTGCACACGATTCAGTAAGCGCCACACGTAAAAAATGCGCCCCAGGCTTCGCGCTGCGAAACCTGGGGCTTTTTTAGGCTGAGCTTGTTCGGAGTCTGAGTTTTTCTTAACCGCTTCAAACCGTGTTTGTGGAAAATCTCCTCATTTGTTTATTGCTTTAACGCGATGGTGTCCTGGGTGATCTGATCGAAGGTGGTGACGGCTTTTGCGTCGGCTTCAAAGCCGCGCTGGGCGACGATCAGGTTGGCGAACTCGGTGGCGATATCGACGTTGGAAAGTTCGAGCGAGCCGCCGGCGAGCGTGCCCAACTCACCAGATCCGGGGACGCCAACGACGGCGGGACCGGAAGCTAGCGTTGCGGTGAAGTTGGTGCTGCCGTTGAGCTGAAGCCCGTTGTTATTGGCGAAGCTGGCCAGGGCGATTTGCCCCAAGGCCTGGGTTGAGCCATTGCTGAAGGAGCCGGTGATCGTGCCATCGCCGCCGATTGCGAAATTCACCAGCGAACCGCTGCTGCTGCCATCCTGATTGGCTGAGGTAGTACTGTCGGGAGCGGCGACTTGAGTGATCACGGGAGTGGTGCCGTTGAGGACGTTCCAGTTGAATGTCTGATCGCTGGCGCCGTCGGCGAACCCGGTGATGGGAATCGCGGAGATGTTGGCGAGGGTGAGAGGCGTGGTGGGCACGGTGATCGTATCGCCGGTGGCGAATGCGGTCGATCCCGCATTGATAGTGAAGCTGAGCGGGCCCGATGAAAAAGGCGTGCCAACTGTGGCCGTGCCCATGGCTCCGGAGACCGAGCCTACGACGGAGAATGTCGTTGCGCTGGTAGCCGTCATGGTGACAGTTTGGGCGACGGTCGAAGCGCTCGCCCCTAATGCGCTGACGGTTCCGTTTCCGATGTTTGTCGTTCCGTAGGCGGGAGTTCCAACACCACCGCTGTCGCCAATCAACACTCCGTTTCCGTTAAAGGTCAAAGTACCGGTGGATAAGACGCCGGTGCCGGAGTTGAGGTCGCTGGAGGGGACGCTAAGGCTGTAGCTCCAGGTATTAGGCGCGGTGTTGGTGAACGAAGCGGTTAAGGTGTGAGCGGCGCCCAAGGAATCAAATATCTGGATGGGCGTCGAAAACGTAGAACTGGAACCTTCGGTGGAGGAAGCATCGAGGTTGAGGGTGAGCTGAACGTTGCCGGTTGCCGTTGGCGGGCTGATCGTCCCGGCGCCAAGCTGCAAGGGCACGATCCCGTTTCCGGTGTTGACCACACCGTTCACCGCCGGGTAGCCGAGAACCTGTTGTCCGCTGGAGGTGACGAGGAAGTTGCTGGCGTTGACGGAAAAGTCGCCTGCTCGGGTGTAGTCAATGGTGCCATCGGTATTTTGCACGGCAAAGAAACCTGAGCCTTGAATCGCTACATCGGTGGGCACCCCGGTGGAGCTGACGCTGCCCGGTGTGAACAACGAAGGCATGGAGCTGACTTCGGTGCCGGCTCCGACCTGGATGGGATCTCCGGAACCGGTGGTCCCCAGGCTCTGGTAATTGATATAGACGTCCACCACGTTGGTGGTGGTATCGAAAGTTAGATTCCAAACGTGTTCGATGATCATGGCCCGCGTTACCTTGCGGCCGGCGTTGCGCATCAGATATTCGAGCAGCGCGAATTCCTTGGTAGTGAGCTCGACCCTGCGTCCGGCGCGCTCCACGCGGCGTTCCACGCGATCAAGTTTTAAGTCTTCGATCGCCAGTACGGACTCCGAGGGCAAATGACTGCGCCGCAGCAGCGCGCGAATGCGGGCGGAAAGCTCGCTGAAGGAAAACGGCTTGGGCAAGTAATCGTCCGCCCCGGTGTCCAGGCACTGCACCCGGTCTTCTACTTTCGTGCGCTGGGTCAGCACCAGCACGGGCAGAGTGGGTTTTTGCCGGCGCAACTGCCGGAGCATGTTCACCCCATCGAGCTTGGGCAAATTGAGGTCCAGCACAATCAAATCGTACTCATGATCTTGGGCTGCGGTGCGAGCCTGCTCGCCATCCGAGCAAACATCCACCGTGTAACGCTCGGCAGTCAGGCCCTGGCTCACAAATTTAGCCAGCGCTTCGTCATCTTCGGCAATGAGAATCCGCATAAGCAGTCCTTAATAGACAAGAAGATTCTAGCCATAGAACGGGCGCTTGCAGCGGAAACCGTGAGCAAACGAAAGTCCGGTCTTCCGAGATAGGGAGCGGGATCAAAACGGGAGAGTCTCGACCTTCAGCCGGAACCCCGTCCGTCAATTCCCTTCCCTTCGCTTGCCAGAGATAATCCCCGAAAGCCCCGAGGAAAAGATTTCGTGGATGCGCTCAGCAAATCGGCGTGGAAGTCTCTTCTGCTACCGCACGGGCTATTGCTGGTTGTGGCGGCCATTTTGCTCCATGAGGGGTGGCTCGCCCCGATTTTTCCGGCCGTAGGTTTTCTCAACTATGCCATCCTGGGCGTAGGCCTGCTGCTGGCATGGAGGTTTCACTCCAGCCGCGCCTTCTTTGCATTGTTGGCTTTACTCCTGGCACAGCAGGCGATCCTCTATTGTTCGGGCGGACACATTCCGCTGGCTGGACCGGGCCGCGCTGCTTTCGAGGCCATCAGTCTCCTCTTGCCTCTGAATTTCATTCTCATCTCGCTGATGTCGGAGTCAGGTCTGAGCTGGGCGCAAATGATTCCGATCGGCTTGATGTTCTTTATTCAGTCGGTCAGCGTGGCGATTTTTTGCCGTGATAGCCCGGCTCCGGCTCACGCAGCACATCGAGGCGTTACTTCGCTTCCCTTGCCCGATTATGCGTGGATGGCCTTTGCGGCCGCAGTTCTGTTGTTTTTGATTCGCTTTTTCTGGCTGCGCAAGCCCTTGGACAGCGGGCTCCTCTGGTCTCTGACGGCTTTTTTTGTGGCGCTTCATTTCGGAGTTGTTGGCCACATCGCGACTACCTATTTCTCTGTTTCCGCTCTCTCGCTGGCGCTCGCTATCATTGAGACGTCTTACCTGTTGGCTTATCACGACGAATTGACATCGCTGCCCTCGCGCCGCTCCTTCAACGACGTCGTCGCCAACCTGCAGGCGCCCTACTCCATCGCCATGGTCGATATCGATCATTTCAAGCGCTGCAACGACACTTATGGTCACGACACCGGAGATCAAGTCCTGCAACTGGTTGCTTCAAGGCTGGCGGCAGTCACCGGCGGCGGCCAGGCATTTCGCTGTGGCGGAGAAGAATTTGCCATTGTGTTCAAGGGTCGGACCACGGCAGACGTTGTCGACGACCTGGAAAGGCTGCGCGCGCGGATCGAAGCTTCGTCGTTCCTGATCAGGTCGAGTCCGGACCGCCGTCACACGCCGCGCGGACCCGACCGGCGCAATCTGAAAGGCCAGGCAAGACCGGGGCACGCGATCCGTCGACTTACACGAGTACAATCTTTGGGGCAGATTTCGGTGACCGTGAGCATTGGAGTGGCGACGGGACCCGAGGCAGATGCCGCACCAGATGCGGTGATTCAGGCTGCCGACAAAGCTCTATACCGCGCCAAGTCCGCTGGCCGCAACCGCGTGGAAACAGAAATCAAACCACGGCGCCCGGTTCGCGCGCGAGCCGCGGGAATCGCCTAGCTTATTTTCATTTACAAAAAACGAACAGATTGTTGCGCACCCACATTGCAATCGCGCTGTCTCTGTCGGTTGCATTAGGGACGCCTGCCTATTGGGGGGAAGCATCCTCGTTACGAACGTCGAGCCCGGGTGTCACTTTAGGGCGGGAAGCGTGACCAACCGGGCTCAGACGTTTTCGCAAGCACCGCAGGCCGTGCGGTCAGCCAGCAGTGGAAGGTGGTTTGGCAAGGTTCCGGCCAGTGCCTGCGCAGGCAGGACACTTCACTCGGATAAACGCAACGCCATCAGACTTGCCGTTTAAGTCGACAGGCTTTGCAATGTATCCGGCACCGCCGCATTTCGGGCAGTCGTTCGGACCCAATCCCTCTCCCCCCTCATGTTGGTAAGATTGTCCATCAGAATGGCGAGAGACTCGCAGGAAACGTTTTTTCGTTACGAATCACGAACAAACCCCGCTTCTACTATCGGCCGGAGTAGCCTTACGTAGCGGAAAATGATGATCTGATGCAGGCTCCTAACAACTCCATCACCGCCGCTGAAGTATTCGAAAGCAACGCATCCCTGTTTCGCGAGACACAGACGCACGCCCGCGGCCCTGAAGGATCGCTGCCGGTTACGGCGGAAATGCTGTTGACCCAGCCCTCCGGCAATCTTTTCGGATTAAGCCAGAATGCCGGCATGGGATGGGAGACTGCGCGTCTGCTTGATCCCGAATTTCTCATTCTGAGTACGCACGGTGGAATGCGAGCGCAAGATGGAACTCCGATCGCCCTGGGCTTCCACACGGGTCATTGGGAAGTGGGATTGCTGGTGGCGGAAGCTGCACGGGAGTTGCGGAATCACCATGCCATTCCCTTCGCCGGCGCCTGTACCGATCCGTGCGATGGCCGCACGCAAGGCACCGAGGGAATGCTCGACTCACTGCCTTATAGAAATGATGCCGCCATCGTGCTGCGCCGACTGATGCGTTCGCTGCCTACGCGCAAAGGCGTGATCGGCGTAGCGACGTGCGACAAAGGCTTGCCGGCGATGATGATGGCTCTCGCATCTTCGGGACCGTTGCCGAGCATTCTCATTCCAGGCGGAGTCACGCTTCTTCCGGAAAACGGCGAAGATGCCGGCAAAGTACAAACTATCGGCGCTCGCTTTGCCCAGCATCAGATCACGCTCGACTATGCCGCCGAAATGGGATGCCGGGCCTGCGCCACACCTGGAGGCGGCTGCCAATTTCTAGGCACAGCCGCAACTTCGCAGGTGGTTGCCGAAGCGCTTGGCTTGTCTCTACCGCATTCCGCGCTTGCTCCATCAGGCCAACCGATCTGGCTCGATGCGGCTGCGCGTTCGGCGCGCGCAATATTGAGAATGTCGCAGATTGGCATCGGCACCACGGATGTGGTGACCGACGCCGCCATTCGCAACGCGATGGTGTTGCACGCGGCGTTCGGCGGATCGACGAACTTGCTGCTGCATGTTCCCGCCATTGCGCACGCGGCCGGTTTGCACCGTCCTTCGGCAGCGGACTGGGCCGCCGTCAATCGTGCCGTGCCGAGACTCGTGGATGCGCTGCCCAACGGGCCGAACAACTTCGCCACAGTTCAAGTCTTTCTTGCCGGCGGAGTGCCGGAAGTTATGCTGCATTTGCGCCGCGCCGGACTGATCGATTGCCGAGTGCGCACGGTTACAGGAGAAACGCTGGACGAGAACTTGAACTGGTGGGAGCAGAGTGAGCGGCGAAAGACATTGAAAGAAAGGCTGCGCGCGCTGGATTCGATCGATGCCGACGATGTGATTCTTTCTCCCGATACGGCGCGCGCGCGGGGCCTCGCTCCGACAACCTGTTTTCCCGCGGGCAATCTTGCGCCGGAAGGAAGTGTGATCAAGAGCACGTCGATTGACACTTCTCTGATCGATGAAAATAACATCTATCGCCACGCCGGCCCGGCTCGCGTCTTCATCACTGAGGCCGCAGCGATTGATGCGATCAAACGCGGCGCTGTCTCTCACGGAGATGTCATCGTACTGATCTGCGGCGGGCCGGCGGGCGCGGGTATGCAGGAAATTTATCAGGTCACGTCTGCGTTAAAGAATTTGCCTTTTTGCAGACACGTTGCCGTGCTGACCGACGCCCGCTTCAGCGGAGTTTCCACCGGAGCCTGCATCGGTCATATTTCTCCGGAAGCGCTGGCAGGAGGGCCGATCGGGCGGGTGCGCGAAGGAGACATTATCGAAATTATGATCGACCGCAACGCTCTGCATGGCACGGTCAATCTGGTCGGCCAGGGCGAGGAACGTTTCTCCGCCGAAGAAGGCGCGCGGCGCCTTGGGTCGCGCGCGCCACGCGAAGATCTTGCGGCTCATCCCGCTCTGCCCGGCGATACGCGCCTATGGGCGGCACTCGTTCAGGCCAGCGGCGGCGTGTGGGGCGGATGCGTTTATGATGTGGACGCAATCGTGGCACAGCTTGCACGAGGCGAGACGAATTCGGATCACAATTCTCTTTTGTCCCATAGTTCGTTACAAACAAAGAATCCGCAAAGCTGACAGATGAAGCTCTATCGCACTACAAGTGGTGTGTTCGTCGAGGAGAACGGCGTTTTTCATCGTGTCTCCTCGCTTCAATCTACGGACGATTGGGACAAACTTATTTGTCATCCCGATCTGCATGCGCGAGTTCACGCGGCCGTCGAAAATGGATCCGTTGTCGTTTTCGATCATGCATCGGTTCTTGCGCCGGTGGGTAATCAGGAAGTGTGGGCCGCCGGTGTGACCTACTACCGCAGCCGCAATGCCCGCATGGAAGAGAGTAGGGACGCGGGCGGTGGAAGCTTTTATGATCGAGTTTACGCAGCCGAGAGACCAGAATTATTTTTCAAAGCTACCGGACGGCGCGTGGTGGGAACACGAGGCGCAGTGCGTATCCGGTCCGACGCCAAATGGTCAGTACCGGAGCCCGAATTAACTCTTTTGATTAATCCTGCCGGCGCGATCATCGGATACACAATTGGGAACGACATGAGCTCGCGCGATATTGAAGGCGAGAACCCGCTGTATCTGCCGCAGGCAAAAGTTTACGACGGCAGTTGCGCGCTGGGACCGTGCATTTTGCTGTCGTCCGACCCCCTGGGCAAAGCAACTGTTATCCAGTTAGAAATAATGCGGAAAAACGGAAAAGTTTTCACTGGAAAAACTACGCTCGCCGAACTCAAGCGCGAACCGCAGGAGCTGGCGAAGTTTCTTTTTCGCGACAACAGCTTTCCCCAGGGCGCATTTCTCATGACGGGCACGGGCATCGTCCCGGGAGATGGCTTCACGCTGGTCAGCGGCGACACGATTCGCATTGAAATCGACGGGATTGGCACGCTTGAAAATTATGTCGCCTAGATGCGTCTACCGAATTGATCTCTCTTAGTTGCGCGTAAGCGTGCCGTTCACCAGTCGCATAATGCTCAGTGGATTCGCACGCTGCAACTCTGGCGGCAGCGTCGCGTCGGGAAAATCCTGATAGCAAATCGGCCGCACAAAACGAAGTATCGCCTGACTCCCGACTGAAGTTGACCGGCCATCGGAAGTGGCGGGAAACGGGCCGCCATGCACCATGGCGTGGCATACTTCCACTCCGGTTGGAAATCCGTTGAACAGTATCCGGCCGACTTTTGTTTCCAGCACACGAATCAATTCTTGTGCTCCGGCAAGATCCTCTTCAGTTCCGTGAATCGTGGCCGTGAGATGTCCGTGCAGATTCTTTGCCGCAACTAATAGGTCGCTTTCGGCGCCGTAGTGAACCAGAAGAGTGGCTGGACCGAAGACCTCTTCCGCCAACTCTGGGTGCGCAAGAAAATCGGCGAGCGAGGTTTCAAAAACCATTGCCCGTCCCGCGGCATGGCCTTGCCCGGCTGCGTCGCATGTGCCCGCGATCAGTTTTGCTCGTCGTTCACCGACTCTGCGCTGAACGACTTCGTTATACTTCGCCGCGATGCCGTGCGTCAGCATTCCGTACGGCGCGAGCGCATCCACTCCGCTGTGCAACGTTCGCATGAAGTCTTCATTGTGTTCTTTGGGAACAAACACAAGCCCGGGCTTGGTGCAGAATTGGCCGGAACCCAGCGTGAATGAAGTTTGCAGCCCTTGCGCCAGTTGCGCGGCGCGTTCGCGCATTGCACCGGGAAGAATAAACAGCGGATTCGTGCTGCCCATCTCCGCGTAACAAGGAATGGGCTCAGGCCGCTCGGCCGCCAGCCGCATCAAGGCTTGACCTCCGCCCGCAGAGCCGGTGAAGGCAATGGCTTTCACTCCCGGATGCTTCGCCAGCGAAACGCCTACTTCGATTCCGGCGTCGAAGAGAAGGGAAAAAACTCCGGCCGGCAGACCACTCTGCTGAACCGCGTTCTGAATAGCTTTTCCTGTGAGTTCGCTGGTGCCGGGGTGCGCGGGGTGAGCTTTGACGATCACCGGATTGCCCGCGGCGAGGGCTGAAGCTGTGTCACCGCCGGCGACGGAAAACGCCAGCGGAAAATTGCTGGCACCGAAAACCGCAACCGGACCGAGCGGACGCAGCATGGAGCGGATGTCCGGCCGTGGCTGCGGCTTGCGCTCGCGATCAGCTTCATCGATGCGGGCGTTTACCCATGATCCTTCATCCAGAAATTCGGCAAATAGTCGGAGCTGCCCGGTCGTACGGCCAAGTTCGCCTTGGAGGCGCGGAAGCGGCAGGCCGGTTTCAAGATGCGCGCGTTCCACGATGCTCGCGCCCTCTGCGGCGAGCCCTTCCGCAATGCGGCGGAGCAGCCAACCACGATTCCTCCCGCTGACGCCAGCAAAAATTGGGAATGAGGCCTGGGCCAAGTTAACGGCGCGATCAATATCCGCATTGGTGGCGGAATGAAATGCAGGAGGCAACTCCTCGGCGGTCACCGGATTCACTGCGCAAAAACCCGAGCCTTGGGCTTCGCTCGAATGATCTCCGATGAGCGACAAACCCGCGAGTTTGAATTCCTTTATTTCCATGAATTGATTAGAGTAGCAGCCCTACGCGTTCCAACGTGAAATGTGCGTTTAGATACGTAGCGCGGGTGCGAGATGTTTGAGCTAAAAATAATACTCCTCTTAAAAGCACGCAACGGCTTACAACGGAGAGGTTCGATTTTGGAAATCGTTAGGCAGGAGACCATGAAAGTTCAGCCTTACAGACGCAGCTTTGGGCACAACCACTTGCGCGAAATAGCATTTTTCTGCGCGTTGCTCGTGTGTTCGCTGAACGCGACCGCGCAGCAAAAGCCCAGTGCCCTCGATTTGATTCGGCTGGCGAAGAGCAATAGCGCCGAACTTCCGGCAGCCGTTCGGCAGGCTTTCAGCCCAACTCAACTGCAAGATGGAACAGCTGCCAAGGCACATCTTTCTTCGTTGTTCTTCGCGATAGAGTCCTCGTCAAAGCCTACTCTCATGATCGACGGAGCGGCGGGACCCGAACTCCAAGGTGTTCGCAATACTTCACTCTGGTATGCGGTTGCGGAGTTGCCGAAACAGGGAGCGATCCATTCTTTCTTCTATCTCATGCAAGGCAAACGCTTCGGCGGATCGAACGACCTGCCGGTCTTCGGGCCATTAGCTTATCTCGAGCCGGGCGTCCCATCAGGAACGCTCTCGCAACCGCTGCTGCACACCAGCAAACTTTACGATGGCATGCAGACGACCTATTGGATTTACGTGCCTGCGCAATACGATGCAAAGGTTCCGGTCGCGCTGATGGTAATCCAGGACGGACAGTACTACATCGATCGCGACGGCAATATTCCTTTTCTTAATGTGCTCGACAACCTGATGGCGCAGAAAAAAATTCCCGTCATCGTTTGCGTGTTCATCTCGCCGGGAAAAATCTCCAATGCTGCCGGAACTCCCACCTACGCCGCCGCGAAGGCTTATGGAGAAAAGTGGCACCGGCAACTGGAAGATTCCATGCGCAGCATTCTTTACGATACCGTGAGCGACCGCTATCCGCTTTTTCTGCGCGACGAACTTTTGCCCCAAATAGAGGCGAAATACAACATCCGCAAAGATGCGTACAGCCGCGGCATTATGGGGTTGTCGTCGGGTGGGATTTGCAGCTTCAATGCCGCCTGGCAGATGCCCGAGCAGTTCAGCCGCGTCATTTCATGGATTGGCAGCTTCGTCAGCCTGCAGTGGAAAGAGAATCCGGCCAATCCCGATGGCGGACAGGATTATCCCGACAAGGTGTTGCGCGAGTCCAAGAAAAATATACGAGTCTGGCTGCAGGACGGAAGCCGCGACCAGCAATACGGCTCTTCGCCGCGCAATTATGGAAGCTGGCCAGCAGCCAATTTCCGCATGGCAAACGCTCTCAAGCTCGCCAGCTACGACTTTCATTTCAGTTTTGGAGAAGGTACGCACAACGGCGCTCAGGGAGCCGTGGAACTGCCGGACGAACTAATCTGGTTATGGCGCGATTACGATTCCGCCAAAACGCAACAGGATTTTGAACAGGATCCGGACGAACACGCGAAGCCGCCATTTCGCTTCACTCTCGTGGATCGAGACACGGACAAGTAATTCGAGACTTGGGCTGTGGGATGCTACTGCATAACCATGGCGATTACGCGATGGGGGCGCCCGCGGCCTTGTAAATCGCTTCGATGGCGAGCATGTCTTTCAGACCCTCCTCGCCGGGCGACTCTGGTTCCCTGTTGTTGCGGATACAGTCTGCGAAATGTTCGGCCTCGATCACGAACTGAAATGGCAGCTTCCCTGCGCTGAGCACATCGATTGGTTGATGGTTGATTTCCCCGCTGAGGTGAAGGCCGTCGTAGTTGTATGCCTGTTCCATCTCCAGATAGCCTTCTTCTCCGTTCATGTGCAGAAAGCTCGGTCCTCTTTGACCATAGGAACATCCACACGAAGCGATGATTCCAGAGGGAAACTTCATCGTCCATTCCATCGATTGCTCCACTTCAGCGAAGCGTCCGCTGTGGTCTCGCGTAGCGATGATCGCGGTGAAATCCGCAGGCTCTTCGCCGGTGATGTGGCGGATGGTGTTCAGTGGATAGATGCCCAAATCCATCAGCGCTCCGCCGCCGCCTAACGACCTGGTCAGCCGCCATGCACCCGCGGGCTGGTTCGCATAGAATCCACCTTGAAAAGATTCCAATTGACCGAAATCACTGGATTCGATGATCTGAATGGCCCGCTTCCACGTCGGGTCATAGTGCACGCGATAGCCGATCATCAGCCTAACTTTAGCGTCGCGGCAAGCGTCGATCATTTGCCGGCACTGCGCGCTGGAAATTGCCATCGGCTTTTCGCAGAAAACATGTTTGCCAGCCTGCGCTCCGCGCACGGTGTATTCGCAGTGCATGCTGTTCGGCAGCCCGACATAGATTGCGTCCACTTCCTTGTTGTTGCGGATGCGGTCGAAGGTCTCATAGGTGTAGATGGACGTCTTCGGGATGCCATACATCGCCGCGTACTTCACGCCTTTCGTATTCGGATGTCCGGTGACCAGAGCAGTAATCTTGGCCTTTTGCGAGTTCGCGCAGGCGCGCATGAAGATGTCGGAAATTGTTCCCAGGCCAATCGCGGCATAGCCAACCGGCTTAGACGCTACGCTGGTCTGCGCGAAGGATGGAACGCGCATCCCGGCCAATGCGAGGGCCGAAAGCTTGGTAAATTCGCGGCGGTTCATAGGCAACACTTTATTCGGAGCGATCAAATAAGTCGAGCAATTGTGGCCTCAGCAGTGGCACGACGACAATCCACGGCAATAATATCTTTGAACGATTTGTGCCGGCTTTATTCCTCTGCCAGCACGTGCGTGCGGATTGTTTGACACGCTGGCGTAAGATGTGCAACGGCGATAAGGACTATCAGTTTCATGTAAACGTTTACTTTTTCGGCTAGGATGGTACGGCGAGATTCGTTCAGTTCGGTATACGCGATGAAGAAAAACAGACGTGGTATCCAGTTGATCGCGGAGATGGCCGAGGTTTCCATCGGCACGGTCGATCGCGCCCTTCACGGCCGCCCGGGCATCAATGAATCTACGCGTGAACGAATCCTGCAAATTGCGCAGCAAATTGCTTACACGCCCAATCTAGCCGCTCGCGCCTTATCTATTTCCAAGCTCAACAGCCGGATTGGAGTGTGCATTCCTCGCGAAATCCATTTTTTCTACGACGAACTTTGGAGCGGAATCCTCGACGAAGCTCGGAGGGCCGCGCAACTGGGCGTTCACCTGGTATACCGCCCAGTTCCGTCACTTGGCGCCGACGATACCGGAGCGTTCAAGGAGCTGGTGCAGAGCGGTGTTCGCGGCATCATTCTTACGGCGGGAAATCCGGAGGGGCTTCGGCCTCTGATCGACAGCGCAGAGGAAAAGGGCATCCGCGTAGTTTGTGTTTCTACCGACGCACCCGAAAGCCGGCGTTCGACCGTAGTTTGCGTCGACCCGTGGTTGAACGGTTCCCTCGCGGGAGAATTGATGGGGAAGTGCGTCCCCCCTGGCTCCAGCGTCGCAGTCGTCGCCGGCATGTTAAGCGCCGAAGACCATCGCAGAAAAACAGACGGGTTTTCCGCCGCATTCCCCAAGCACTGTGCCGGAGGAAAAATCGTCGAGGTCGTAGAGGGGCGGGAAGAGGAAAATGAAAGCTTCCAGAAAACGTTCGATCTCCTCGGCCGTTTTCCATCGCTCGCAGGCATCTACGTAAACACGGTCAACTGTCTTCCCGTATGCCGCGCCCTGGGAGAGCGGGGTCTCGCCGGGAAGACAAGATTGATCACCACCGACCTTTTCGCGGAAATGTCTCCGTACTTTCAAAAGGGAGTTATTACCGCTTCCATCTATCAACAGCCGCACCGCCAGGGCCAGACCGCGCTCCGGCTTATGGCTGACAATCTCACCACCAAGGTACCTCTGCCCGAAACTGTTCACCTGAGCCCCGGAGTGGTCATGTCTTCCAATCTCCACCTATTCCGCGAGATCAGACGGGCTGACACCAAGTTTGACGATACCCCCCTAATGGCTCATGTTTCGGCAAGGCAATAAGGATTAATCCTTCGATCGAAGCTATTGCCGCAAATCCGAGCAATTTTCCAAACTTTACCGCCAGGGACCGGGCCAGCCGCGGTACCCAGATGTTGTGGGCCAGATTCTCCCTCCAGAATCTTCTTGACAACGTTCATTGTGGGAGGATAAAAGCTTGACGGGTCAAAAAGGTCAATTCCACGTGTACGTTAACGTACGCTACAAAATGGTTTTAGCGGCAACATCGAGCTGGCCTATCCAATCGCTGGAGGTTTTGCAATGAATCGACTTTTCTCCGCTTGTGCTGACAAAGCTTTCCGAGCCTTGAAACACTACCGCTATCAGCTGGTTTTCTGTGTGTTGCTGTCTGGCCTGCCCATCTTCGCGTTCGGCCAGGAAGGAACCATTCTCGGCACCGTCACCGATCCCTCAGGATCGGTCGTTCCCAACGTCGCGATCACCATCACCGACGTTGACACCAACACAGCTCGCACCAGCGCGACGAATGACACGGGCCAATATGTCGTTCCCGGCCTGCCGATCGGTCACTACAAGGTCACCGCCAAGGCTTCCGGCTTCGGCACCGCGGAGAGAGCCGGCATCGTGCTGAACGTCAACGACCGTGACCGCATCGATTTCGTTCTGAAAGTCGGCACGGCTCAGGAGAGCGTTACCGTTGAAGCCAACGCGGTTCAGGTGCAATCGGACTCCGGCGAGGTTAGCACGGTAATTTCCGGCCAGCAGGTCTCCGAACTCGGCGTCAATGGGCGCAGTATTTTTTCGCTCTACGACCTGACGCCGGGCGCATCCAGTATTCAAGGCGACCTCATCACGCCCACGCCCGTCAGCGGCGACAGCACCGTGAGTATTAACGGCCAACGATCGGGTCACAACCTGCAATTGCTAGATGGATCGGAAAACCTGGATCGTGGCGGAAGCAGCCCCAGCGTCATGCCCTCCATGGACGCCATTGCGGAATTCCGCGACCTGACTTCAAACTACAGCGCCGAGTATGGACTCTCGGGAGCAGCCACTATCACTACGGTGATCAAGTCTGGAACCAAAACGTTTCACGCTTCCGCGTGGGAGTTCGACCGCAACAACGACCTCGATGCGCGCAACTACTTCAATCCAGCGCCACAAAAGGTTGCCGAACTGCGCTTCAACGTTTACGGCTTCAATGCCGGCGGCCAGGTTCCTTTGTTCAAGAGTCATCCAACTTTCTTTTTCTACAACATGGAATGGCGCAGCATCGTTCAAGGCGGATTGACCAATCAGACCGTCCCCTTGCCCAGTGAGTACGGTGGTGCATTCCCAGCCGCGGGTGCCGATGCCGCGATCATCACTGTTCCCACCGGGGTCACGAACCTTGGCGCCAATTGTCCCGGTGGCGTTGTTCCGGCAGGAATCGTACCCGGACAGCCCTTCCCCAATAACACAATTCCCACCTGCATGTTGGATCCCAGCGCTCAGGCTCTTTTAAAGGCCGGCATCTTCCCGGCGCCCATTAGCACCACTGGCAATACCAAGGGAACCGGACAATTTATTGGCGGCAACAACTCCCCCACTACTTTGCGCGAGGAGATTGCCCGCGTCGATCACCAATTCACCGATAAATTCTCCGTGTTCGGGCATTGGGTCTCTGAGCAAACTTCGCAAACCTATGGCACCACCCAGTGGAGCAGCGACAACGTCCCCACGATCAGCGACGTTTTCGGAAACCCCTCCTACGCCGCTGTAATCCATACCACCTACGTCATCAGTCCGACGTTGCTGAACGAAGCGGCTTTCAATTACAACGGCAACCGCATCCACATCATTCCCCAGGGTTTGTATACTGCTCCCTCGGGATTCACTTTCAACCGTTTGTTTACCGGTCCTAACGTCGATGACCGAATCCCTTCGATCGCTCTCAGCGGAAGCACGGGAACGAACTACACAGCTAGCTGGGAGCCTTGGAATAACGATGCCAACGATTACCAGTTGCGCGATGACATTTCCTGGACCAAGGGCGCGCACCAACTCAAGTTCGGAGCCAGTTGGGCGCTCTACAAGAAGGTGCAGGACTATTTCGCCACCACCGAAGGCAATTTCACCTTTAACGGCAACTACACCGGCAATGACTTTGCCGATTTCCTGCTTGGTGATGCAGAAACGTACGAGGAGGATGCGGTCAAGTCCAGCGGGCACTGGAATAACGTTTCCGTCGCCATGTATGTGCAGGACAACTGGCGCGTGAACCACCGCTTGACCCTGAACCTGGGCTTGCGCTGGGACATCGCGCCGCATACCTATGAAGCGAACCAGATGTCCTCTAACTTCTATCCCAACCTGTATAACGCCGCCAATGCGGCTACGTTCGACACCGCCGGCAATATCTGCAGCAGTGCTGCCGATCCGGGTTGTGCGGCCGCCAGTCCAGGGCTGGGAACCAGTCCCAACGCAATCTTGGCGGGACTGAAGTTCTATGAGAACGGCATTGGCATCGGCGGTGTGAATGGTATTCCCAAAGGATTGGTGAACACCTACTGGCCCGCTTTGGGTCCGCGACTTGGTTTTGCTTATGACCTCACCGGTCAAGGCAAAACCGTTGTGCGCGGCGGCTTCGGCATCATGTATGACCGCATTCAGGGCAACGACATGTACAACGGCGCCACGAACACCCCGTTCGATGCCAGCCCCACGCTGCACAACGTTTCTCTCTCCAACCCAGGCCTTAACATCAGCAACGGCAGCACGATCACTGCTGCTGCCTTGCCGATTCTCCCCGTCGGCATTACGGGTATCTCCACCAGCTACACGCCACCTACGAGCTATCAGTACAGTGTTGGAGTTCAGCAGGCGCTCGGTCCGCGGTCGGTGTTGGGTATTTCCTATGTCGGCAGCCAGGGACGGAACGAGAACGATTATCGGGAAGTCAATCTCCCGCCTCAAGCCGATCTGCCGGCTCTCGTAGCGTCCGGCGGCGCAGGGATCAACCAGGAGTATAACTATCGCGGTTTTGGCGGCATTAGACTCGCTGAAGACGAGGCCCAGGCACATTACAACTCGCTTCAGGTCGACCTGCACGCGAACGTAAGAACCGACTTGAATCTACAGTTCGGCTATACCCTGTCGCGCTCAATCGATCCCAACACCAGCACGGGCAGTGGTGGCGATCTAAACAACGTTACCAATCCTTATGTGGGCTGGAAGTACGACGTGGGCCCCTCTCTGTTCGACCGGACCGATGTCGCCTTCGTTAACTTCGTTTACCAGATTCCACTGTTGAAGAACAGCGAGAACCGCGCTCTGCGAACCGTTGCGGGCGGATGGGCTCTCTCCGGCATCGTTACCATGGAATCGGGAGCTCCAATTAATCTTGGGGTTAGCGGCAACAACGTTTCCAGCGTGGTGCCTAACTCCGGGAATCGGCCAGATGTAAACGGGAGTATCTCTTATCCCAAAACGGTCGCCGAATGGTTTAATCCGGCAGCCTTCTCCGCGCCGGCACCCGGAACCTACGGAAACCTGGGTTACGATGCGTTGCGCGGTCCGGGTCGCGACGATTGGAACCTGTCGCTCTTCAAGAACTTTGTTCTCAGCGCCGAGCGTGGCAGCCGTATCGAGTTCCGCGCCGAGAGCTTCAATACCTGGAACCACACCCAGTTCAAGGGCGATGCCAACAACGGTGGCATCAGTCTCGACGAAGGCGCCGGCAACTTCGGCGCCGTGACTGCGGCCTTCGATCCAAGAGAATTCCAACTCGGATTGAAGCTTATCTTCTAACCGTTATTTGAGCATCAGAAGCTTTCTCATGCCCCACTCACAATCCGTGCGTGGGGCATGATTTTTGTGGAGCGCAATTCGCGATGATGCGCTGTTCCCACCCGACTCGGTGGCCACGCGAGTTTATGATAGAAAGGCACAACCTTTTCGTCTGACAGTGGAAGCGGCGCTGGTCCCGCGAACCGACCGCGAAAAAACGCACCGTATCTTGAGCATGAAGAACCGAAAATCGAAATTGGCGTGGCCCCACTTGTTGCTGTCTCTCTGGTTCTCACTGATCTGGTTTTCGCTGATCTGGTTTTCGCCGATCAATGCGAGCGCCCAAGCCTCCACTCCGGCCGATGCCATCGCTCTCGAACAACAGGGGGAATTGCCTGAGGCCGCTCAGGCCTGGCGAAGTGTGATCCTGAAAAACCCTAACGACGCCGCAGCCTTCGCCAGCCTTGGCGTAGTCCTTTCGAAAGAGCAAAAGTTCCAGGAAGCAGCTTCCGCTTACGAGAAGGCGCTTGCCCTGAATTCCAAGTTACCGGGCGTGCAGCTGAATCTGGGTTTAGCGGAGTTCAAACAAGGGCGCTTTCAATCGGCAGTGGCTCCGCTGCGGACTGCGGCGGCGGCCGACCCGCACAACTTGCAGGTGATCACTCTTCTCGGCCTCAGCTGTTACGGCGCCAAACATTTTGCGGAGGCTGCGAAATATCTCCAAGTTGCGGCAACATCCGATCCCCACAATGTCGAACTTCGCGGAGTCCTGGCGCAGAGTTGCCTCTGGGCAAAGACGTATGACTGTGCGCTGGACCAATTCCATAAGCTTCTGGAACAGGATCCCAAGTCCGCCGCGACCCACATCCTGACCGGCGAGGCACTGGATGGCTTGGGAAGAACGCCGGAAGCGATCGCGGAATTTCAGGCGGCAGAAAAGATTTCTCCGTCGGATCCCAACCTGCATTTTGGCCTCGGTTATTTGTACTGGAGGTCGAACCAATTGGATGAAGCCAAGCGTGAATTCCAGCAGCAGTTGTCGATTGATCCCAACCACGCTCTGTCCTTGGCATACCTGGGCGATATCGAGATGCAGACCTCGAACCCTGAACAGGCTGTCGCGTTCCTCAGGAAGGCGGTGCGGCTAAAAAACGATATTCGCATAGCCTACGTCGACTTGGGCGCGGCTTTGACGCAGGAGAAGCAATATAAAGGCGCGATTGCGGCGCTTCGGCGCGCGGTGGAGTTAGACCCCGCCCAGCCTGATGCTCACTACCGTTTGGGTCGCGTGTACCTCGCCCTGGGCGACGAAGCGCGATCCAAGGAAGAGTTCGCCAAAGTTCGCGCACTGCATCAGAAAGCGGAATCGCTCGCCTCAAAAATGGCCACCACACCCCCGCCACTACCCCAGCAATAAAACACTCGCGAGGAAAAATAGCCAGTACCGTATCGGTACGGCACTCGATTTAACGCGGCAAAAGCGGCCCATCCCCGGCAAATACGTAAGTGGTCAACTTATCAAGCTTGATGTTAACCCGCGTGGAAGTCAGCGCAACCATTCCTTGGGCGTCACGCGTGGCCTCAATATTTTTCATCAAGACGCGGTGTTTGGAGATGTTGGATGCAGGAGACGGGGGCGCAGTTGAATCCTTGTCACTATCGGAACTAGGAAACCTCTGCTGTGCAATCGGGTTGTTGGGATCGGGGTAGGGACCCATCCCATTCCAATTTCTTTTGCTGTTGTTGGCGTCCGCCGGCTGGTAAGAAAGATCCTGTGGCGCCATCGCCGCTTCGGGGTAAAACCATGAGGTCAGATAGACTTTGACCGGTGCCGATCCATTCTTCCATTTCGCGTTATCCATGCGAATCGCCAGGCGGGAGGGTTCGGCCGACGATTTCGCCGCCGACTCCGTAACTTCTCCTGATAACAGCGCATCCCGGGGAATCACAACGCCGTTGACGAGGGTGGCGACTACAAGTTTGGCCTCAACCTTCGTTCCCACCGGAGTTTTTCCCGCTGCCACGCTTTGCCGCATAATCACGGGGAATTCGCACCCTCCACATCCGGGGACAGCGGCCGTTTGTTGGCCGAGCGCTGCCATTGTCGCGAGAATGATTATCATCGGGCAGGCCGTGATCATTTTGTCCACATGTTGCCCCTTTGCTGACCGCAGAGAATCTTCCAACGCGAAAAGTATACCCTCGGAAAGTCTGCACAGCTAATGGTTGTCCCCCATCGTCACATGGTTGCTGCAGACAGATTCCGAGTGCAGTAAAGCTACACGGAATCCGCTAATGTCTCTTTCTGCCGTGATAAACTGGACTCCCAGACGTCGGAGAGGTGGCAGAGTGGCCGAATGCGGCGGTTTGCTAAACCGTTGTACGGGCTAACACCTGTACCGAGGGTTCGAATCCCTCCCTCTCCGCCAGATTCCCGTAACTCCATCCGGCGCAGAGTCTTGCGAGTTGTGGCCCCAGCGCATTTCTACATCACCCGCGTGCTGGCCAAAGGCAGTGGTTGCACAGTAGTTGCACACATCGTTTCAAGGGTCTTCATGGCAGCTGCTGCGTCGCTGCTCACCGTCTTGACGTAGATATTCATCGTCGTCGTGACGTTTGCATGACGCAGAATTTGCTGAATCACCTTGTCGGAGATGCCAAGGCGATGAAGATTCGTCGCCAAGCCACGCCGGAATGCATGCCAGCCATGCCATTTGAGACCCGACTCTTTAATCGCAGGCCGAATGACATCTCGAGCCAGCGCTTCCAGATTCATTGCGTTCCCTTTGGCGTTGGCGAAGACAAAGCCTCGGGTTGGGTTGCCGCACTCCGCTCTATGCCGATCCAGTAGCGTTTTGAGTTGCGCCACAATTGGAATCGATGCCTTGCTCTTCGGACGCTTCGGCTCCTCAACGTGGCTACGCCATACGGATTTCTCAACCCGTATCTCGGAGCCATCGTAGTTTTGCCACAAGAATCCTCGGATCTCTCCTTTGCGTGCCCCAGTGAAAGCCGCCGCAGCGACGACTGTTGCAGCGGGCTCGGGAAGGAGTGTCAGCATCAGCGCTTCTGCTCGTTGAGAACCTGCGGCAGGCAGGTTTCGCCCGCTTCCTGACCCCACTGCACGATCAGATCCTTGAGCTCGCGGTGCAGCCGGACTCATGGGGCGAGCGGACCAGGGCTCGCCTGATCGCTGAACTCTTTGCTGGCCTAAGGGGGATTCCAGCGGAGGATGCGCGGGTGGAGGAAATCGTGCAGGTCTCAAATGTTGTGGTGCCCTGCTTCCTTCTCGAACTGGGACGCCGAAGACAGCACATTGAGATCGAATTTCCTGACGATCCCTGCGATTCCGGCGCGCGCTTTGCGCTCCGTGCCGGGCCATCCTATCCGGTCCATTCCGTCAACAGTGAGCAGCTAGTCCGGCTAGTCGCCGAGGCCGGCGAGGAACTGGTCGGCCTTTGCTATTTCGGAGACCAGCGAAGCCGTGAACATATTGAGGCGCAACTGACTTTCGAAAGTCCAACGACCGATTCCTAAACACGGTCGCGGCGTTCATCTTCATCTTCCACCTGTTTTCCTTCGACTGGATTCCCGACACTCTCGCTGTCAGATTGCCGCGCGAGTGATTGACGCTGGAAGTTGCTGGAGATGCGAAATCCCGGCCCGACAAAGGTCGATCAGCGCAATCGCTCGCGGGACGATCTCCCCGCGAGATCTGGTCGAGGGCGAGGCTTGGTCCTGACAGGAATCGCCTATGCCGGTCGAGTCGGAAGATGAAGTCAGGGGCCTTCATCCTGATATCCTGATACTGTTAGAGGGTGAGTCGAAGAGGTTGAAATGAGCCTTCCTAAAAATTCTTCGTGGAAAACACGGCTGGTGGAACGTGGGTTCCCGGATCGTTCATTTGACATTGAGTTTTGGCAGGAGCAGGGAGATGAGGCCATCTTTGCGGCTGCATGGGAAATGGTCGAATTAGTTGAGGAAATCAACCATGGCAGAAAACCCACACTACAAAGAACTGCTACAACTCTTAAACGAATTCGAAGTTGAATATTTGATTGTCGGTGGCTACGCAATCATGAAGTACGGTGAGCCGCGTTTTACGAAAGATCTCGACGTGTGGGTACGCAATTCAGCGCAGAATTCAATCCGAGTAGTCGCAGCGCTCAAACAGTTTGGGGCTCCTCTGGATCATGATGGGATAAATGCAGAAACATTCATGGGAAAGCAGGTGGTCTACCAGATTGGAGTCGCTCCCGTGCGGGTTGATATTCTGACCGAAATCACGGCCGTCGAGTTCTCGGATGCGTGGCAGAAGAAGGTGGCAAGCACTTTCTTCGGTGTTCCGGTGCATTTCATTTCCCTGGATGACCTTTTGACCAACAAGCGGGCTTTAGGCCGTGACACCGATCTGACAGACCTTAAGCGGAATTCGAACACTGCAAAGCCAGAAAAATAGGCTGCAACAAGCCCTCTTCCGATTCTGGCTCGCACAACTCAACCCTTTCGATCTTTGTCTGAACACCTTTCCAACACATCCCAGGCTTTCCACGGCTCCCGATTCGGCCGCAAGATCGCTTTCTGACCACTTTCAAGTCACAGGAGGGCTGCAATGCCAAAGAGCGTAAACAAAGTCATCCTCGTTGGGAACGTTGGCAGAGGCCCTGAGGTTAGGTATTCACAGAGCGGCACTCCGGTCGCGAATTTCAGCCTCGCCACCAACGAAAGATTCAAAGACCGCAACGACGCATGGCAGGATCGGACGGAGTGGCACAACATCGTGGCCTGGCAGCGTCTGGCGGAAATCGTTGGAGAGTACGTTGCCAAAGGTTCCAAGGTCTACGTCGAAGGCAAGCTCCAGACGACAAGCTGGGAGGATCGGCAGAGCGGGGAGAGGAAATACCGCACTGAAATCGTCGCCCGCGACCTGCTGTTGCTCGGCCCGCGGGAAAACAGCGGCGCCGACCATCAAGGTCCGACCTGCGACGAGAATGAGGACCAGCCTTCCCACGCTGCCTCCGGCGAAATTGTGGACGAGGATATTCCCTTCTGAAGCGGTTGGGAGATTCTTGCACATCGTTACGAAGGGAGAGCTGTCATGAGCCCAGCCAACGGACACGCCAATGACTCAGCAAATATCCCCAGCACGGCAGTGCAGCAGTTTGCTCCACCGATTAGCGATACAAACATCCCCACGTCGCTGACGCCGAACGCGGCAAAGATCAACGAACTGATCGCTAATCTGGCAGTACCTTTCCATCCGTCAGTGATCGAATGGCGCGTCACCAACACGAGCAAGGGCGGATCGCCGCGTGGCCAGGTTATGCCCTACGCCGACCAGAGAGCTTACACCGATCGTTTAAATACGCTGGTTACTCCGGCGGGCTGGACACGCAGGTACACAATTCACACCAGCGCGAATTTTGAACGGAGTAAGGATCAGAGGATCGTCGCGAAAGTGCTGGTCACTTGTGAGCTGACCATCTTCGGTTTGGGTTCGCATTCGGCCACGGGAGAAGAATGGGCCGACGATGATAACGCTGCCACGGCTGCGGAAGCGCAATCGTTCAAAAGGGCCTGTTCCTGTTTTGGACTCGGGCGGTATCTGTATTACTTCACCGGGACGTGGGTCGATCTCGACGATCGCAAGCGGCCCAAAACTATTCCGAAACTGGCGGACTGGGCAACGCCTGACGGATGGCGCCGGGGCCTTCGGCCCTACGCGGAGCGGGATTCGAAGCCAGCCGAGCGAACAACTGCTGGAACCGACGGGAATGGCGATGGCCATCGCAACGGCAACGGTGCGAGCGCCCAAGGCGCCAGCCTCGTTCGCGAGATCGAGCAGATGGAACAAGCGCTGGGGAAACGCATGTATCGCGGATTGTTGAAGACCCTAGCGAGAGTGTGGAATCCGAAGGATATTCAGGACCCAGCGATCCAACAGAAGGTGCTGGCACACATGCAAGCGGCTGAACGGGGTTTCCGACGATTGGACGCGGCGCTAGAACGTGTCGAACCGGAAGCGCTGACACAGATACTCCGCTCTCTGAAGTTGCGGTCCATCGACCTGGTGGACAACCTTCAAACCTTGCGTGAGATCGTGCTTGCGCTCGAAACAGCCGCAGAAGGAAGAGCAGTGAAACAGTAGGACCCTCCCCGGGAAGAAAACATCACCCACACTTGCCCAACTTCGCCTAACCGTTCTCATCGGCATTAGTGAGCAAACGCCGCGCAGTTTCCGACATTGAAAGGCAAATCCCATGGAAAACAAACCGTCAAATGCAGAGCAAGAACTTCCACCCGAGCAAGCCGCAGCCAAGGCAGCCATCCTCGCCGAATGCGATCGATTAGCCGAAGCGGGAATCACGTTTGTGGCCGTGCACTTCGACGGCTCAGGCGATGAAGGCGTGAACGAAGACATCAAGTGCTACGCCACCGAGGATTACGCTTACGAAGAAAGTGAAGTTCAGGACGCCAACTTCTCGCACCTGCAGGAACACTTTGAGACCTTTGTCCCGTACGGATATGAGAACGACTGTGGAGGCTTCGGCGACGTGATCTTGAACGTGAAGACCCGCAAGATCACGGTTGAACGCAATGACCGCTTCGAGGACTACACGACCTCGACCTACGAGGTGTAGTCATGGCCCACCCGTTGAAACACGCGGAAAGCAGTGCCCGGAAATTTGGCGGCAAGGCCGAGGACTACCTAGCGATCCACAGCTGGTTCGACGAATCAAAGTCGTTTTTCACAGACTTCAGGCATCGCGCGCTTCGACACCACGCCGAAGGGATTTTCTTGTGCGAGCGTATCTTCGGTGTCGCAATCGTCAACAACGAAGGCAAACAGGTGCCAGTGCGCTACATCGGAGAACAGCATGTGCGCGAGGATCTGGGGCGCATACCCACCGCCCAAGACTGGCTGTCCCAAATCAAGCCTGCCCGCTGGATGTACGGTCGCCGTCTTGAGCAGGCCGATTCAGAGCTCCATTCCTAACGAGACTTAATTCCCAAAGTACCAATGCGGGAGCACGCTTCGTGGTGTGTTCCGGTCCGCCGCATTTAGCACAGATCCGACTTTGTCCGTTGAAAAGCTAAGGCGGTGTTTGTGACTGCCCACACCTTCCACCGCCCAACGAGGTATCTGGTTATGACAGCAGCAGTAGCACCAAGTGTATTTACTCCCCCCAATCCTCCTCCGTCTGAGAGCCCCACATTACTTAACCTGCTCATCGTCGACGGTGACCGCTTAGTCCGCGACGCTTGCCGCGAAGCGGCTACCGCTCTCGGATACCACACAAGCACGTCTCAATCCGGCGAGCAGGCGCTTTGGCTAATCGGCTCCCAAGCTATCGATATCGTCCTTCTTGACTTGAACCTGACTGACGCAGGCAGGCTGGACATATTGCGCGAGATCAAGCATCGACGTCCAGATATCGAGGTCATTGTCGTCAGTGCGAATGCCACGGTCGATTCGGCAGTCCAGGCGATGCAGAACGGCGCCTACGAGTACGTGGCCAAGCCCTTCGGCCTGCGAGAATTGAAGCTTCTGCTGGAAAGAGTAGGAGCCCACCTCAAGCACAAGGTGGAGAATCGCAGATTCAGTGAGAGGATCAAGTCCGACAAGGGTTTTGGCAAAATCATCGGGCGTGCGCCGGAGATGGATACGCTCTATCGCATCATCGGTAAGGCAGCGCAGAGTGCTCACCCGGTGTTAATTCTCGGCGAGAGTGGCACCGGCAAGGAGATGGTCGCCCGCGCCATCCACTATTCCGGCCCATTTCGTGACAAGCCATTTATCCCAGTGGACTGCGGTTCTCTGGTTCCTACCCTGATCGAGAGTGAACTGTTCGGATATGTAAAGGGTGCGTTTACCGGTGCCACGCAATCCAAACCAGGACTGCTGGCGATCGCCGAAGGTGGAACAGTCTTTCTGGACGAAGTGGGCGAACTATCTGTCGATCTTCAAGCGAAACTGCTACGGGCTCTTCAGGAAAAGGAGATTCGGCCAGTCGGCAGCACGAAGCAAGTTCCTATCAATGTACGCATTCTGGCGGCAACGAATCGCGACTTGGAGCAGGCCGTCGCTCAAGGTGAGTTCCGCCGCGATCTGTATTTCCGCCTTAATGTCTTGAGCTTGCGAATTCCGCCGTTGCGGGAGCGGCGTGAGGACATTCCGCTTCTCGCTGAGACTCTTCTCGCCCGCGTTTCGCGTGTTTCCGGGAGGAAGCATGAACTGAGCGATGATGCCATGAGAGCGCTACTGGCCTACGACTGGCCGGGCAATGTGCGGGAACTGGAAAACTGCATCGAGAGATGCTGCACCATGAATTCCGGCCCAGTGATCGGCACCGCCGATCTTCCCGGTTCCATCCGGGGCGCGGGCGCGCAACCGTCTAACGGAGGCCCAGAAGGAAGGATTGCACCCATCTTCGATCTGGAGAAGCAGGCCATCCTCGGGGCCATTGCGCAGTTACACGGCGACAAGCTGAGGGCTGCGAAGCTGCTCGGCATCGGCAAGACCACTCTCTACCGCAAGCTGAAAGAATATGGGGAGAGCACAGTAGCTCTTCAACGATAAGCATCAGCCTGCCGAAACACACTCTCCGGTCCCACGCGCGCCGTTCCCCACTCCGTAGTTATCCAGCAAACATGCTGTCGACCAACAGCCAAGGAGGTGCTTGTGAACACTTGCATCTCCGCGGTCCAACACTTGCGGCCACTCCGGGGCGGCGCACAGGCCCACCTGCTAAGGGCATCTGACGGGGCCTGCTACGTCACTAAGTTCCAGAACAATCCCCAGCACATCCGAGTGCTGGCGAACGAAATGCTAGCCACCAACCTGGGTCTGGCGCTGGGGCTGCCGATGCCACGGGTCGAAGTGATTGAAGTCTCTGACTGGCTATCGAACACACCGAAGACCTCCGAATCAGTCTTGGGTGGTCGCCAAGATCCCGTGCCGGAGCGGCAAGCAATTGGGATCGCTGTACGTGGGCTCGGAGAGTCCGGGCATGACATTCGACTATTTGCCTCGCGAGTTGCTTCAGAGAGTCGTCAATATTGGTGACTTTGCGCGGGCTCTTGTCCTAGACAAGTGGAGCTGCAACAGCGATGGACGACAGGCTATCTTCTGTCGCAAGACCTTGCGGAGCCAGCGCCACTACGCAACCTTCATCGATCAGGGGTACTGCTTCAATGCCAGCGAGTGGAGTTTCCCGGACTGTCCGCTGCGAGGCGTATACGCGAACAACTGTGTATACGAGGGTGTTACGGGATGGGAGGCATTCGAACCAGCACTGACCAGAGCAGAAGAGATGGATGCGGACACCATCTGGCGGTGTGCGGCTGAGATCCCGGAAGAGTGGTACGAAGGAGATCGAGACGGTCTGAATCGGTTGGTGGACGCACTGCACCATCGCCGTGGGGCGATTCGGAAGTTGATCGGCGAATTTCGTAGGTCGAACCGGAATCCATTTCCGAACTGGCGTGAATCGCCCGCGGATTCTGCCATGCCTCTCGCGGCAAGAGATCGATCGCTTGAGGCACAGCGTTTGTAATTGCCACCCGTGCAAGCGACGGGCTTTTAGCACAAAGCAAGGAAAGGAGGATCAGGCCCATGGTCGAGCACAATCCTCCCCCTTCTGTCGATCGCGCCCGCGCTCCAGTGATTCCACTGCCAGTGGCGCTCTATGTCTCCGATGAACTCATTTTTGAGCTCTACGACGGGGGACAGCCCTGCCGCCAATTTTCGATCCGTTGGGAGAGGCTCGATCCAGCGAAGGAAAACGAGCCAGAAGGAGCCCCGAAGAGTTCCCAAACGGGCTTGCGCACACACCAAGATTAGTACTCGCGTTCAATGACCCGCCTAACGCGGATTTCCACCTGATCGCCAATGGTTGAGAAATGAGGATGGCAATGAGAATTCGTGTGACCACGAAAGCCGACTTGTTTGAGGAACGAAAACAACAACATATCGAGCGCGGCTACCGAATTGAAGATGAGCAGTCAATGCCCGTAAACGGCCTTTGCTCCTTCGTCGCTGTGCGGGAAATGCCGACTCAAGATACCATTGCTGACCTGGTGGGACAGGCACTCAGCGGGAAACGCGCGTTCTGAGAATGACATCGATGTGCTGTATGTCCTCCAGTACTTCTTATCGAGTAAGACAGGCTCAGCAAGCGAAGTAACCTTTCTGCCACTCAATTTTATTCAAGAGCAGGTTTTCCCTCTTAAACATCTTCGGCAACCAATCGGCGGCCTGGTGGTAGAAGACCAATCGCTCAGCCTCGCTCACGATGCGCCGATTGATTTCCTTAACTAACGCTTGCTCCGCGTTTACGAATACTAGATCCGAGTCTGCCTGCTGCCATGAACCGTGGAGCAAGTAATGGGTCGATAGTGGAAAGGAAAGCTCGGATTCTTTTCGTGCCAATCCGAGACCTCGAAAATGGAAGGCCGGATTGTCACTCGTAAGAAAGTACGCTGGTCCAGAGGAAATCAAGACCCGCCACGTCAAGCGAAATAGCAATTGCACCATCTGCTGGCTCGGCCAAGGTTCACGAATCTGCTCCAGCACGTTCGGAGGAGGGTGTGCTTGGAATTTTCGTTCCACAGCGTCGAGTTCCAAGGCTCGCCGTTTCAGGATCTCCGGGTCTGCTCCCACCTGGCCTGCAAGCGCATTCAAATACGAGCGCACCTCGGTGACCAGATCTGCTAAAACCTCAGGCAACATTTCCGAAGACCGTCGCCGATGCGCAGGGATTCGCTTCATCATGACCGCGACGTAATACGCAAGCTGGACGCGTTCGCTGGTCGTGACGAGCTGACGAGTCGTGAGTTTCTGGATGACGAGGTTTGCTGGGCGCTCAACGGTTTCGGCGAGAATGGTCTCCGTGGACTGGCTGTAGAAATCTCTGCTTTGGGCAACTTTCGCAATGTTGGCGAGTTGGGCTTCCCCTCCATGCCGATCATGGACCCAGATATAGCCAGGATGATGCGGGTCCGCGAAATTCCGTAAATACCGCTGGGGCACGAAGTGGTGGCCCATCTCAAGTAACTCCATCTTTGAGCTTACCCGAGATCGCGCCACCGCAATGGAGTTCTGTCAATGAGACCACATGGAAAGACCAAGCTGGGTTTCTTCCCCTTGCCCGTACCGGAGGTCGCCCGGCTGAAGAATTGCCTTGTCTTCGCATCGGAGTTCTCGGCACTCGATCCTTGCGTGGGAGATGGCGTGGCGTTCACTCGTTTGCTTCATGGCGTAACCGCTCATCGCTATGGCATCGAAATCGACGCCAATCGGGCAGAACAAGCGAAAGGACTCGGAATCGAGACTTTGCAGGCCAACACCATGGATGTCCGGTGCCAACCGGAAGCAGTGTCCTTGCTTTACTTGAATCCTCCGTACGATTGGGAATCCGGAGAGAGCAATAACCAAAGATTGGAATCGGTGTTTCTGGAACACAGTTATCGCTGGCTCAAGGCCGGTGGTGTGCTGCTTTTCGTGATTCCGCAGCTGCGATTGGCGAAATGTGCCAGATTGCTGAGCGAACATTTTACGGATTTGCGGGTGTTCAGGCTCACCGAGCCAGCTTGCCTGCAATACAAACAGATCGTAGTTCTGGCAACGCGCCGCAAACGACACTCCAGGGTTACGGATGCGTTTTTGCTGGATGGAGTGCGGTACCTCGAAGTGCTGGCAACGAAGAGCGAGCTTGAGCCTCTGGGCGACACTGCTGAGGTCCGTTACGAAGTTCCTGCGTCGGAGCCGGCTCTACTGACAAACACGGGCATCCCATTGGACGAGGTGGAGGACTTGTTGCTGGAATCCGCCGCATATCGTCAGGCGGGCCGCGTGCTTCTGCCCAAGCTAAATGACGTGAGAGGCCGGCCACTCACGCCGCTGCACGGTGGACATGTCGGATTGCTCTGTACTGCTGGAATGCTCAATGGAGTATTCGGCGAAGGAGAAGCTCGTCACATCGCCCACTGGCGCTCCGTGAAATTCACTGACCATTGGGAAGAACAGGAAGAAGACGGAACCACAATCCTGCATGACCGGGAGCGTTTCTCGCATGAACTCACCCTTGTCTTTGCCAATGGAAAGACCCAGATCCTCACCCACGAAAAGAAGGAGTCAGAATGAAAAATGCTCACCTTCGATTCGGTTGGCTCACCTACGTGAAGAGCACGGAGAAAACGACAACCAGCATCAAGCTGCGCCTCGACCGCTTTATCGGGGAGGTATTGCCTGATCCGCCTCGGCAGGCCAAGGCTCATCTGATTTCCGTGATCGGAGGGGACACGCAGATTGCGGCCATCAGCGGGGCGATCTCCCTAGGAGACAAGTTCATGGTGGAAGGGCCAGACGTACAGCCGATTCGGGTATGTCTCGAACGAAACGCTCAGTGCTTCAAAGGCTCGGTACAGCTTTCCGGACGCAAGAAGCCGCTGCGTCACCTCATCGCACTGTCGGAAGAGTTCGCTTCGAGCAACGTGTCGGCGAGTTCGGGGCGAACCCTGCTGGCAAGCTCGGAAAACCGATTCATCTGGGCCTCTCTTGCCCATATTCACGGGATCCCCGGAGTGCCGGACTGGGCTAACTGGTTTGCGAGCGAACTGCAGACACATCACGCGATCATTCCGGCTCTCGGCATCGGATGTGCTCCCGTGATTGTCAAAGGCCAAAAAGAACAGTTTCTCGACTGGCTTCGTTGGGGAGTCGAAAATGAAGCAATTCGAATTCCCGCCTCCACGGGATCGATCCGCTGGCCGTGCTTCAATATCGAGAGCCTCTTCCTGCCGGCGAAGTAACTCTTAGCTGGTGGGTTGTTACTGGATGCTAGCCGACTTATCGTTACCTATCCGGCCCGCACCGTAGGGAATAACTTCCGAGTTGGCGACAACACGCCCGGAACAATACCGGGGTAGTACGCAACAGTGGGCTGGATCTTGCTAACGAATGCCGACCTGTCCTCGCACGCTATCGATCAACTTCTTGGAATCGTAGCCGATCCCGGCCTTAAACACAGTCTCCGCGTTCTCGATGTCCTCAATTCGCTTTGAGGGATCGCCTTTGATCAAAACGAGGTCTGCTTGTTTGCCAGATGCGAGGGTTCCGATTCGATCTTGCTGGCCGAGATAGAAGGCGCCATTTTCCGTGGCGATGTGAATGGCTTCCACTGGTGTGAAGCCAGCTTCCACGAGTAACTCTATCTCGCGCTGATCGCCGAAACCCGGCAGTACGCCACCATTTCCAGTTGGATCAGGGCCGGCAAGGAGCAAGCCCCCCGCCTTGACGAATGCCACCTCAAAATCCATCTCTTTGCGCAGCAGCGCCGTCATCGGTGAATCCAAAGCCACTCTTGCACGAGCGGCGAGGTAGCTTTGCGCCGATTCCGCGGACATCGCATCCAACGTGCGCTGCTGCAATGCCGGCCGCCCCGGGGCACCGGCTTCAAACACCGGCAGCGTCGAAGTCACCGCGACATGATTTGACACGAGATTGCGGATCATCTCCTGCACCTGCGTTCCGTTCACGTCCTGTTTGGCCCAACTGCTGCTGCCACCGCCCGCTGGGCACACGTCCGGCTTCTTGTCAGCCACGAATTCGGTATCGGTAAAGACCGGTCCGTGCTCCAAATCATCGATTCCGAGAGCTACAGCTTCCGGCCAGGTAACGGAGCAAAGATGCCCTGTCAATTTCAGCTTGTGTGCATGCGCCTGCTGGATCGCCACCCCCAGTTCTTCGCGCGTGATGTTCATGTACGCTTTGTACGACGTCATGCCTTCTGCCGCCCAGTACTCCACCATGCGCTTCGCATCGTCCGGTCCGGTAAGTTCATGCATCTGCGCAAATCGGGTCGGCGCACCTTCCAGGTACGGTGCCGTGGCGTCAATGCTGGGTCCCGGCATCAGGTTCGCGTCAATCCGACTCTTGACTTTCAAGTCGGTGTAAGGCTCCAGGCTCCCCGTCGTACGCATTGTGGTCACGCCAGCCGCCAGATAGAGCCGCGGTGCCGTGTAAGGGATCTCCGCAATGAATAATCCCGGCTCGCCAATCTTTCCGCCGACAACTTGCACCGTGTACGAATCGGTGTAGTACAGATGGTTGTGCATTCCAACGATACCGGGAATAACGGTATAGCCAGAACATTCAATTCGTTGCGCGCCCTGAGGGATCTGGGCGGACTCCTCGGGACCGATGAATTGTATTTTGCCGTTCGCGATCACGACTGCCTGATCCTCCTTCGCCGGCGTACGCGTACCATCGATGACTCGGACATGCTCAAGAACGAAGACTGGAGTATCGATGCTGATGAAGTCCGCTACGCCACTCGCCTTGTGTGTTTGCGCAACGGTGATCGCGGCAAGGAGCAATGAAGCAATTAGAAACAGGAGACGCATCGCAGACCTCGCAAGATTCCGCCATTGAGAATTTGGCAGGAAGGCCGCAATTTTACACCAGCGTTTCTCTAACGTGAATGACCGGGCTTGGCAGAGAGGGCGCGACCTTCAGTTTTGGATTACTTCCTGTTGGCCGACAAACCACCACAATCCGCCCTCAACAGAGCAACGCTTTGACTTCCCTGCAGTCGGGCCCTAACATACGGCCACCTGAGGTTTCTGCGGCAGATGATTGGCCAAACCATCTCGCATTACCGCGTTGTGGAAAAACTGGGCGGCGGCGGCATGGGCGTGGTCTATAAAGCTGAGGACACGCGACTGCACCGGTTCGTCGCGCTCAAGTTTTTACCGGACGAAGTGGCCGGAGATGCACAGTCGCTAGCGCGATTTAGGCGAGAGGCCCAGGCCGCCTCCGCTCTCAATCATCCCAACATCTGCACGATCCACGACATTGGCGAAGAGAATGGCCATGCCTTCATCGCGATGGAGTTCCTCGAAGGGGTGACTCTCAAACACAGGATCGGCGGGCGGCCGATGGAAATCGACGAGATTCTAAGGCTGGGGATCGAAATGGCGGATGCGCTCGATGCCGCGCATGCGGCAGGAATCGTGCACCGCGATATCAAGCCCGCCAACATGTTTATCACCAAGCGAGGTCATGCGAAGGTCCTCGACTTCGGCTTGGCGAAGGTGAAGGCGGATCAAGTCGGGTCTTCTCAACTCGCGGGACTGCAGGCTACCGTCGAAGGCACCGACCAGCACCTGACCAGCCCCGGCACCACCCTGGGCACGGTCGCTTATATGTCGCCCGAACAGGCGCTGGGAAAGGAATTGGACCATCGCACCGATCTTTTTTCGTTCGGCGCTGTGCTCTATGAAATGTCCACGGGAACGCTGCCGTTCCGTGGCGAGACGTCGGCCGCGATCTTCGACGCAATTCTCCACAAATTCCCGGTCGCCCCGGTTCGCTTGAATCCCGATCTTCCTCCCCGGCTGGAAGAAGTTACCAAGAAGGCTCTCGAAAAGGATCGCACTCTACGTTACCAGCAAGCCGCCGAGATGGGGACGGACCTGCAGCGCATCAAGCGCGATCTGGATTCGAGTGGGCGTCTGTTCGACTCGAACAGCGAATCCTCGGCCTCTTCCGGAGCCCCGGGAGTTCATGTTGTCATCGCATCCGCTGGCCAATTGTCCGGTGCCGCGAGTTCGGCCGTTGACCTATCAGCATCCTCCAGTGGATCGTCCTCTGCCGTTGCCGCCATCCGGCGGCACAAGACCGCCACGGGGGCCGCTCTGCTCGCCGGCCTGCTGATCGCGGCCGCCGCTGTTTACGGCGTATACACCCTCTTACGACGCCCGGCCGCCGCTCCCTTTCAGAACTTTTCCATCACCCAGTTAACCAATACCGGTAAAGTGCAGAACGCCGCCATTTCTCCGGACGGCAGATTTCTGCTCACCGTACAATTGGACAACGGCAGCGAAAGCTTGTGGCTGCGAAACATTCCAACCGGCAGTGACACGCAAGTGCTCCCGGCGTCGGGGCAATCGTTCGCTTCGCTCGTCTTCTCGCCCGACGGCAACTCTTTCTATTTCCGAGAGACCGGGGGCGGCGGCGCAGCGTTTAATCTTTTCCGGGTTCCGCTTCTCGGCGGGTCACCCGCGCTGCTTGCCAAGGACGTGGACGGAGGCCCGATATTTTCACCGGACGGCCAGCACATCGTGTATTCCCGCTATAACGACCCTGAGTTGAACAAGTGGCGACTGCTGGAAGCCGACGCGGACGGCGGAAACGAGAAAGTGCTGTTTGTCGGGTCAGCGCCGGCTGGCCCGCCGGCCGAGCTCTCCTGGTCGCCCGATGGCAAACGCGTGGCGATTTCGACGTTGACTTCGAATAGCAAAGCTCTTAGCCAGATTCAATTCTTTGATTTCGCGCGCCGTAGTCTGGAACCCTTCGTCGCGCCCGCCGACAAAATCATTTTGGGCAATGCCTGGGCGCCGGATGGACGAGGAATCTTTGTCGCCTATGTGCCCCGCGGAGAGCATTTGTCGGTCCAAACCCAGATCGGGCTGTTCTCCTACCCCGACGGCGTGTTCCGTCCCATTACCAACGATCTTACAGAACACAGCTCTCTATCGCTTTCAGCCGATGGCCACACGGTGGCAACCGTCCAGAAGGAGACTTCCACCCAGATCGTTCTCATGCCGCCCAGGGGGGCAGGGTCACTTACGCCCGTGCCCGGCTTCGCGACCCGCGAAACCCTGCCGAGCTTCTCCTGGACAGGGGATGGGCAATTGCTCATCTCGCACGGCGATCGCCTGGTCCGGCAGCACACTGACGGTACCCACGCGGTAACCATTCTGAGCGATCCGGCGGCCTGGATCAGCAATCCGGTATCGTGCGACAAGGACCGCTGGATTGTTTTGAACTGGATGATTCACGGCGAAGGAAGCGGCAACCGAATCTGGCGGGCGAATCCTGACGGCTCCGATGCTGTGCCCCTCACCTCTGGGGAATTCAGCAGGCTCTGGGGATGCTCGCCGGACGGGAAGTGGCTGTACTACACGGAACAAAACACGAACGGCGTGTTGCGAATGGCTTCCGGCGGCGGCAAACCCGAATTCGTGCCTGGAGCGAACCCTCCGAATTCGCTCACGGCTCAGGCGATACTTTCTCCCGACGGCAAGACGCTGGCGATATTCACCGAAGTGTTGAATCCTGAATCGAAGACTTACTTCAACCGAATCGTGCTCGCCAGCATGGATTCCGGCGTGCAAAACCTCGACCTCGATCCCGTTCTGAAGGCGGTATTCCGTTCTCAGGGACCGCCCGCCAGCGCCGGATTCCGCTTTTCTCCGGAGGGCAAATCCATCGCCTTCGTCGTTGAGGACGCGGGTGTAGACAACATTTGGATGCAGCCTTTGGACGGGTCAAAAGGGCGAAAGCTGACTGACTTCAAGGATTCTGAAAGGATCCAGGATTTCCGCTGGTCCCCCGACGGCAAGGCTCTGGCCCTGCTGCGTTTTCATTCTGTCTCCGATGTCATTCTCTTGCACGACACCGGCAACAGTTCGAGGGCTGCTCAGTGATATGCCGCGTTGAGGGAGCGAAGGCCATCCCCCAAAAGGCGCTCCAGCAGTTCGACAGGTCCTCAAGGAACGACTTCGCTCAGTTTTAGAAGTTATTGTGGGAGGGATTGTTGGGATTCTTAGGATACCCGAGGACGGAATCAATCTAGCTGCCAAACAAAGTTCTCCGAATCAACGAGAAATTGATATACTTCTTCGTCATGAACCAATCGAAGCGACTTCTCCGCGCCCGAAAGCTCATGTTGATCGCCTTGTTCATCGCGAGTTCTCTCGCGATGCTCGGCACGTATTTTTACGCCTACGGACAGGACAAATCGGGTTTCCCCGATGGCTTCGACGCTGTGCAAGCTGCTCCGAATAGTCACAAAGTGATTTTCGAAAATGAATTTGTACGCGTGCTCGAAGTTACTGTGCCACCACCGGGCACGACGGAACCGATGCACCACCACCGATGGCCGAGTTTCTTTCTTGACTGGGATACCGGAGGCGGGAGACCGCATATTCGTTATCACCGCCCCGACGGCAGCGTGAGGGACAGCCCTGGCACGGAAGAGAAAGCTCATCCCGGCACTTGGAGTGTGAAATGGATGAAGCCGGAGCCGATGCACGCCATCGAGGTCGTGGGAAATCCTAAAACAACCTCCACTCTTCGCGAGGGCTCTCCCAGCCTTCTTCGAATAGAAATCAAATGCCATCCGTAAGGGGACGAATCTTACAATTTGTAATGCAAAGGGAAATGCGACGAACTCCGGTCCTTTGTAATAAACCATATACTTTTCACATACCTTCGCTACCTGCTGAACACCTGCTACTCGGCTAGGTTCATCTATCGCTGGGTTGCGCCTTGGTGCAGCAGCACGACCTCCGAATCGCGATGGCCTCGCACTACAGCCAGGAACCTGCCATCGCACGAGAAATTGAAGCTTGTAATCCGCTCGGAGGGGAAGTGGGTGAGGGCGCGAGGCGCAGAGCCATCGAACGGTTGCAGCCAGATATTACCCACCGAATTCTCCTCAATGCTGTAGGCGACCGATTTACCATCAGGAGCGAAGCGCAGGTGGCGAGCAAACGGCATCTCTTCCAGACCAAAGCGCGGGTCTGCCATAATCGGCCGTGGAGGCGTGGAACTATCCAGCGAGAGGAAATCGATGAACCTCTGATAAATACGGGCTTGTTTTCAATCAGTGAACCGTACACCAACAGTTTGCCATTGGCGGAGAAATCAAACTCGGTG
>CAVSYV010000009.1:0-117172 GCA_963732255.1 uncultured Acidobacteriaceae bacterium | reverse complement strand
GGGAAACCGACGCCGGTGATGTAGTTGGTGGAGCGCGTAGAGCCCAAACATACATCACATGGTTCGAAATCACCCGGGCACGGGCACGCCCCAATCGAACGTCGTTCGCGAAATCGAGAGGTCCTTCAGGCCGCTCCTGACGAAGCTGACCACCTCGTTCCGTCGGAGTCGGGTCCGATGAAATCAGGCTGCGCTTCGTAAAGCGCGAGCAGCCGGTCCTGATAGGCCGACAGACTGGAAAAATAGCTCTTCTCTTCCACCCATTCGACCGGCGTGCCTTGCGGTCCGCGGCGGACGTTGTCTTCACCGACGGTAGTTTCCTCCTCGGCGTAATAGGCCTCGTCGCGCACCGAATACCAGCCAGCATAACGTCGAGATAGATGTCGCCATTGCCTGCATCCGACGCCAGATTTCCTGGCTGGAGCGGTGATGCTGTGGTTCGGTGGCGGATGAAGCGGTCGAAGGAGATGTTCAGCCGCCGATCCATCTCCTTGAAGCGTTGCGCGTTGCGAGTCGCGACTTCCATCGGCCTCAGCCTTTCGCTTCCGCGGTCTGGATCATCTTCAGGCCGTGCTCGTCGGTGCCGGTCAGGAAAAACACTCCTTGCCGTCGAGCCGCTGAAAGCGCGCCAGCGCGTCGGTGGCAATCGCCTCATAGGCGTGACCGATATGGGGCACGCCGTTCGGATAGGCGATGGCGGTCGTAATGTAGAAGGATGTTTTCGCGCGACGCGGCGGGCGCTTTTGCTGCGGGTGTAGCTTCGGTTGACGGCTTGGTTTCGTTTCGGCGTCGCCGGCTTTGCCGCCGACTTCGCTTTCGGCGCCTTCGGCTTTTCCGGGATTTTGCCGGCTCCTGGCGGCTTTCTGGCGGGGGCTTTTTTGCCAGCCTTTTTGGCACCTTTTTTGTGACCTTCTTGGCGGGGCTCCTGGCTGTTTCTTCATCGCCTTTTTGCGGGCCCTCTTCGCTTTTTTCCTGCCGCCTTCGAAGCGCGCCTTGCGGCCCGGTGACTTTTTGGTCTCTTGGCCACGCGGAATCCTTCGCTTTTTTCACTTTCGATTTTTTCGGGAATCAATTGCCAGACGATATTCTTTGACATGATCTTAATCGAAAACCGATCGCCGATTTTTTCGGACAGCGGTCTATCGCGTCGCTTCCGCAAGCATCCGAACACCGAGAAAACCAGCGGTTTTCGCTCCAGATTGTATTCTGCGGTGTCGCGCGCGGCGCGGCTGATCTTTTCCCATACCTCCGCCAGCCGTGCAAGGCGGGGCAGTTCGCATTGGCATCGGATCTCGATGCGCAGGCGCGCGCCGATCCAGCGATCGACGCTGTCGACAAAGGCCGCGAGCGCCACCCGGTCGCTGCCGCCGAGCGCGTCGCCCAGGGCATGCAGTTCGCGCGGATCGCACGCGGCAGGTGTGGAGCAGCGCGGCGGTGCGCTGGTGCAGTTTGAGTGTATCGCCGCCGAGCAGCGTCAGCGCGCGCGCTACGCTCCCCTCCGCCGCCTCAGCGGCTTCGATCAGCGCCGGATCGTCGCGGCAGCCGTCGCGTGGCCGCGGCTGGATGACATCGCCGGTCGCAAGCGGCCGCACAGGCAATTTGCGGCAGCGCGACAGGATGGTCGGCAGCACCCGCGCCGGCGCGTGGCTCACGAGCAGGAACAGCGATTGGCGTGGCGGCTCCTCGAGAACTTTCAGCAGCGCGTTGGCGGCGTTCGGATTGAGTTCATCGACGGTGTCGACGATGCAAACTCGCCAGCCCTCCACCGCCGCGGTCGACCCGAAAAATGAGATGGTCTCGCGGGTCTCGTCGACCGTGATCACGGTCCGCATCACGCCCTTGTCGTTGAGCGTTCGCTCCAGCGTCAGCAGCCGCCATGCGCGCCGGCTGCGACATGCCGCGCCACCGGATCAGTGGGATCGACATTCAAGCTGTCGGCGCGTTGCACCGCGGCGCCAGCGGATCGCGATGCGCGAGCACGAACCGCGCCATCCGATAGGCGAGCGTCGCCTTGCCGATGCCCTGCGCGCCCCCGATCAGCCAGGCATGAGGAATGCGTCCGCTGCGATAGGCGTTCGAGCAGCGCGGTCTCGGCATCGCGATGGCCGAACAGGACCGAGGTCTCCCGCGGATGAGGAACGCTAAGTAGGTCTCGGCCTTGCCGCGCTCATGCGGAGCCGCTGCGTTGCTTGGCCGTGAAAAAACCGGTCTCGCAGGGTGGTCCAGACACTCGCGGCCACCTTCGTTGGCTTCGCCGCTGCGTCGATCAGCACACAACGCGCGGTTCGGCGGCTGCGATTTGCCGAAAGGCGTCGCGCAGGTCTGATGGAAATTCAGGTCTTCCGACTCGAAACGGTCGGGCGCGGCGTCCGCCGTGCCGCCGCACGCTTGAAGCCGACCTCGACCGGCACGTCGAGATTCATGGTCAGGTCCGGCTTGAGGTCGCCGATGGTGACCCGCTGCATGGCATTGAGGATCCCCGGCTCACATGCCCGAGAGCGCCCTGGTAGGCGCGCGTCGAATCCGAAAGCGGTCGCAGAGCACCCAGGTGCCCTGCGCGAGGGCCGGCTCGATCACCGTTTGGACGTTCGTCACGCGCGGCGGCAAACAGCAAAGTTTCCGCATCCGGGCCAAGCAGCTTGCCCATCCCGGACAGAACCAGATGGCGGATCACCTCTGCCCCGGGCGAGCCGCCGGGCTCGCGGGTCACGATGGCACGCAATTTCACGCTTCAAGCCGTTCCGCCAACTTCTTGATTTGCGTGGATTTTCCCGTCCTTCGCCGCCCTCAAAGGATATGAAACGTCCGCGTCCGGCGGGCTCTTTGACCGCCGTCGGGCCATCGTCACAGCTTCTCGGCCCGGCGCGGAACATCCCGATCGCGAGTTCGCCCACGCCGTCGACGGCGCGCCGCATGTCGACCCGGCCGACCGCTTCGGCCGCGTAGACCGGGTTTCCATCGCGACATTGCCGCCGCGCCACACCCTCACCATGCCGACCTTTTGGCCTGCCGCGAAGGGCGCGCGGATTGGGCCGCTATAGACGAGGCGGGCGATCAGCTTGTCGTTACCGTTTTTTGACACCATGACATTGACCGGCTCGGGGCTCGTCACCTTGATAGTTGCCTGACCGCCTCGGTGTTGGATGCGCTCACGCTGAACGCCGCATAGCCCTCTTGCCATGCAAAATCGAATCCGATGTTTGCCGAGCCAGCGGGAAGAATTGGCTTTGAGGAGTTGCATTGCCTTTGCCAGCGGTAGGGAAGCTGGAAGGGAAATAGGAGGTGAGCGTGATTGGCTGTACCGCTGGCGCACAGCACGGAATGTCGTGATTTTTTCCAATTCAAACGAAATACATCGAGAGCTTTCACGCAATTTTCGGGGATGGAATTCTGGCGAAGCCTGGTGCTGAAGACGCAATGAATCAAACGTTAGGATAGGTGTCAGCCATCGTGCCGTCCCTGACCGGACTCGTTGGATCTGTCGCGGCTTCCCTGGCACTTCCGTGCCGGGCTTCCACATACCGTGCCTTTGGCACTTCGCCTGTAACGAGCCCCGACCATTCAACTCTCTTCGAAGGGAGAAACCGTCCGTGACATCCGTCACAAGAAAATCCGAGCTTTGTTGTCCCGGGCCTGCCACGCGATCTTGCGCCGATCGCATCTACGTTTCGATGCGTTCACTAAATCTCATTCCCCTGTAAATCAGATCATCGCTTCCCAAGCCACTCCCGCATCCTCTTTTCTTGACCAACTCAATCCGCAACAGCGCGAGGCTGTCGAAACTACCGAGGGGCCGTGCTCATTCTGGCGGGCGCGGGCAGTGGGAAGACGCGCGTCATTACGTTTCGCATCGCTTATCTGATCGAGCACAAGGGCGTGATGCCGGAATCGATTCTCGCCATGACCTTTACCAACAAGGCCGCGGCAGAGATGGGCGAGCGCGTGGAGAAGTTGGCTGGCGGGCTGAGCATTGCCAAGCCGGTGATTTCGACGTTCCATTCGTTTTGCGTTCGCGTGCTGCGGCGCGATATTGAGGCGTTGCGGATTCCTTCGGCCGTGCCGGGACAACCGCCGATCGGGCACACGCAAGAAGTTTCGTGATCTACGACGATAGCGATCAGCAGTCGGTGGTGAAGGGGATCATGAGGCGGATGGGGCATTGACGACAAGCAACTGACGCCGCGCATTGTGCTGGCGCGGATTTCCTGGGCGAAGAATCACATGTTGAATGCGCAGGAGTTGTATTTGCAATCGGCCGATCCGAAGACGGAGAAGATTGCGCATTTGTTTCGAGGAGTATCGAAAAGAGTTGCTCAAGGCGAATGCGCTGGACTTTGACGATCTTGCTGCTGGAAGCGATGCGGCTGCTGAAGTCTTCGCGGAGGTGCGGGAATATTACAACCGGCGATTTCAATATTTGCTGATCGACGAATATCAGGATACGAACCGTCCGCAATATGAGTTGATGCGGATGCTGGCGGGCGAACGGCATAACGTTTGCGCGGTGGGCGATGAGGATCAGTCGATTTATTCGTGGCGCGGGGCCGACATTCGCAACATTCTGGAGTTTGAAAAAGATTTTCCCGAGGCGAAGATTGTTCGGCTGGAGCAGAATTACCGGTCGACGCAGAACATTTTGCAGGGGGCGTCGGCGGTGGTGGCGAATAACGTTCGCCGCAAGGGGAAGAATTTGTGGACCTCGCGGCAGGGTGGAACGAAGATTGGATATTACGAAGCTCCCGACGGTGAGAATGAGGCGCTGTTTGCCGCCGATGCCATTGCGCGGTATTTGCGCGAGGCGAGCGATAAAGGCGAAACTCCGCGGGCGGCGGTGCTTTACCGGACCAATTCGCAGTCGCGGTTGTTTGAAGAGGCAATGCGGCGGTATGGGCTGAAATATAAAGTGGTCGGCGGATTTTCTTTCTATGAGCGCTCCGAGATCAAGGACATGATTTCGTATTTGAAGGTGATTCAGAATCCCGACGATACGATTTCTTTGTTGCGCGTGATTAATACTCCGGTGCGGGGGATCGGGAAGAGCACGATCGATACGCTGGAGCATTTGGCGCTGGAAACTGGGTTGTCGCTGTGGGGCGCGATGGGAGAGGCGATTCGGCGGCAGCTTTTGCCGGGGCGGGCGCTGGCGGCGCTCAAGAGCTTTCAGCAGTTGATTGAAGATGGGCGGGCTTTGCTGGCGGGGAGTTTTGCCGAGCAGCTTGAGGCGAGTGCGGCGGGGCGTGAGTCGGGTGCGGTCGAATGCGACCGCCGGGCCGCGGGTGGATGCGAGCGGAGATGCCTCGGATCCTGATGAGACGGCATTCGATCCGGATGAGTTCGAGAATTTCTCTTTCGATTTTGGCGCGGTGATTTTGGGGCGGAATCCGCTGAGATCGAGGGGAACCCAAGGTCGCTCGACTCCGATGGAACGCTCGCGAGCGAGCCTTCCATCTCCGCTCGGGATGACAAAGCCTCGCAAGTGGCGGCTCAAGAGGACAATTCTGGTTTCCCGCTCGCACGGTTTCGACTGCCGAATTGCTCAAGTTTCTAATCGACCGCACGGGGTATATCAAGCTGCTTGAGACGGAAGACACGCCGGAGGCTTATTCGCGCATTGAGAACTTGCGCGAACTGGTCAATGCCGCCGCGGATTCGCGCGACCGAGCGGAGACCCTGGATCAGTTTCTCGACCATGCCGCGTTGATTGCCGACACCGACGATTACGACGAGCGTTCGCAAGTCACGCTGATGAGCCTGCATGCGGCCAAGGGGTTGGAGTTTCCGCTGGTCTTTCTCAGCGGGCTGGAAGAAGGATTGTTTCCGCATTCGCGTACGATGTTGCAGCCTGACGATATTGAAGAAGAGCGGCGGCTTTGCTATGTGGGCATGACGCGGGCCATGGATCAGCTGGTTCTGACGCGAGCCGTTTATCGGCGGAGATATGGCAGCGATATGCCGGAGGCCAGCGTGCCGTCGCGATTTCTTGGAAGAAGTGCCGGCGGGGCTGCTGGAGGAGTTAGGAGGGCGACGAGGCTCCGGGAGTTCGTTCCGGACGGCCGAGGGCGGCCGTCCCCACACAGGCTATGGTCACGCAGGCGCTTCCCACACGAGCGGAGAAACCCATTATTCCTACGAAGACGAAGACCAGAGCATGAGCTGGCAGGGGCATCAGGAAAAAACGCGGCAGAAGGCTGCGCCTGCGGCCCATTCGTATAATTCGATCGACAACATTGCGGAGTTTTTTGCCAGCCGGGGAAAGAAGTTTACAGTGCCGAAGGTTCCGGTGGCAGAGCCCACTGGCAAGCGCGGATTCCGACCTGGGCAGAAGGTGAAACATCCGAAATATGGCGAAGGAACGGTCTATCAGCGAGAAGGGGAGGGCGAAGAGGCCAAGATTACGGTACAATTCCCTCGCTTCGGTCTGAAGAAATTAGTGGAGAAGTACGCTCAGCTGGAGCGAGCACATTGATCGCGAAAATTGGGTAATTGGGAAATTTGGTAATTGAGTAATTTAGAATCGAATCCAGCACTGCCGGTTTCAAATTACCCAATTACCCAATTCCTCAATTCAGAAAGAGTTCATGGCCAATACAAAAGCACTGAGCAAAGACGAACGCAAGAAGGCACGCCGCACCGCCCGCAAGAAGCGCAAAGCGGAAAATCCGCTGAAGGAACGCGACTATCCGCGCGGCTCGAAGAAGCCGAAGGTAAAGACCATGGCTCGCGGTCAGGCCAAGCGGTAGGCGCGAAAGCGGCCGGGCTGCGCCCGGCGGACAGCCGAGGGCGGCTGTTCCCACACGTGCAGTTAGCGGTGCGACCTGCATTCGACGGACAAGAACAGGGCCTCGGAGATCCATACATCTTTTGCCACAGCCATCGACCACAAGCGAGCCTCCCAGCGGCAACGTCGCACGAACTTCCGAGAACCAGCTTTTCTGCTGCAAGTCGATCGACAAGCTGATCGCGGAATCCGAAGTTCCAGGGCAACGGCTGCAAAAAACTTTGGGGCCGTGGTCGCTGACTGCGCTGGGTATTGGCGCGATCATCGGCTCGGGCATTTTTATTCTCACCGGGACGGCCGCTGCCGGAGAATACTTTCAGGCTCCATCGCTGCTGCACGCCCAGGCGCTCGACGTAATCATCAACTTTTTGCGCACCGGCCACACGGCGGGAGCGCTCATGCACGGGCGCCCACCGGCCGGACCGTCGATCGCGATTTCATTCCTGCTGGTGGCGGTCGCCTGCAGCTTTGCCGGATTGTGCTACGCAGAGCTAGCCTCGATGATTCCCATCGCCGGCAGCGCCTATACCTATTCCTACGCCACGCTTGGGGAGATCTTCGCCTGGATCATCGGCTGGGACTTGATCCTCGAATATGTGGTCTCGAACGTCGCGGTCGCGGTTGGCTTTGCCGGTTATATCAAGGCGCAACTGGCAGTGTTTGGCCTTAACCTGCCGGACAGATGGGCCAGCCCGGTGTGGGCTGGCGGGCAACATACGGGCGCTTATTTCAATGTCCCCGGCTTCCTGATCGTTTTCCTGCTCACGCTGCTGCTGGTGCGCGGTGTGAAAGAGTCGGCGGAAACCAACAACATTATGGTGACGGTGAAGATCGGCGCCATCCTGACATTTCTGGTAGTCGGCGGAATGCTGGTGAAACCCGCGAACTGGGTGCCTTTTGCGCCTTCCGGGTTCGCCGGGATCGTCACCGGCGGGGCGATTGTTTTCTTCACCTATATCGGTTTCGATTCGGTGTCCACTGCCGCCGAGGAATCGTGCAATCCGCAAAAAGATTTGCCCTTCGGCATCATCATGTCGCTGATCGTGTGCACGGTACTTTATATCGGCGTAGCCGTGGTGCTGCTCGGGATGATGAAATACACGACTTTCGTCTCCGGTGCTGCCGCCGAAGCTCCGGTGGCGTATGCCATGAAGTATCTGGGCGTGCACCCGTTCTTCCGCTCGGTGATTGTGATCGGGGCGCTGACCGGAATGATTTCTTCGTTGCTCGTATTCCAGTACGGGCAGGCGCGCATCTGGTACGCCATGTCGCGCGACGGATTATTGCCCAAACTGTTTTCCGCGGTACATCCAAAATATAAGACGCCCTACTGGTCCACCTGGATCGCCTGTTTCGCCGTTGGAATTCCCGCCGGGTCTGGTGGACATTGGCGATGCCGCTGACCTGGCCAATATCGGGACACTGTTTGCCTTCGTTCTGGTGTCGGTGGGAGTGATCGTCCTCCGCCGCAAGCAACCCGATCGCAAGCGTGCGTTCAAAGTCCCGTTTGTACCGTGGTTCCCGCTGCTGTCGGTGCTTTTCTGCGGCGGCCTGATGTTTGGGCTCACCTTGATTACCTGGCTACGGTTTGTGGTGTGGCTGGGATTGGGGCTGCTGATTTACGTTTTCTATAGTCGGCATAGAAGCGAGTTTGCGAGGAAGTAGCTGGTTAGCGAAAGCTGTCAGCTGTCAGCTTTCAGCCGTCAGCTAGAACACGCTGTCATCCTGAGCGGAGTAGATCGGTGAGCGAAGCGAATCGGTCTGCGTAGTCGAAGGATCCCTACACTCTTTGCACCGCCGCCAGCCTCGGCCCTCAGGGGCTGAAGCCCGCATATTTATTGGCTATGGACGGCACGGCTGAAGCCATGCCCTTCCCATTGATGTTCTACCTTCGTTTTTCCGCAGCCTCTGAAGCGAGGCCCTTCCCGAAACGATTTACGAGGCAGCTTCCAGTTACTGCCTCGTTTACTTTTCCCACTGCCTGGCCAAGAACAATTCCCGATCCCGCTGATCATCTTTCCGCGCTACGGACTTCGCATCCAAATACATCAGCCTCCAGCCGCTTTCGGCCTCATAGGTCGGCCACTGCGGCAGGCCGGGAGCGTTGGGATCGCCGCTACGGGCGAAGTTGGTCCAGTACTTTTGCATGAGGGCGCTGAGCTGGAAATCTTCCGGACGCCACTTCACTTTCGGTTTTGGATCGAGCGTCCCGAAGACGTACTCGATTTCCGACGAGTGAAACGCTCCCAGATTCGGTGCATTCGGCGCGGCCGGCGGACCGAGATCGAAGCGATAACGATAGACCGGATTCTTGCCGGTCGTGGCTTGCGCCTCCAGCCATCTCCAGGTGGACCAGGCGATGAAGCGGTCGCCGGCGAAGTCTTCCATGGAGCGATACGCTTCCGCGTCGGTGGTCGCCGGGTAGAGTTTTAGGAATTCATCCGCCTTGGCTCCGAATTCTTTTTGCGCAGTGGCTTTCATGCTTTCGATTGTCGGTTTTTGCGGATTGAATACGACATCGAAGCTGCCTTCGTCGCGATTCCATCCGGCGAGCAGCGGAACGTCATTCTGCTTGCCAGCGGCGAAAATCGAGGGCACGGATTCGGGCAGGAAATATCCATCGATGTCGGGACCGAAGGCGAAATTCACCGCGCTATCTCCCTGCTTGAAGGATACGTCGAGCAGCTTTTGCGCCGGCATGGCCCGCAGTTCGGCCAGAGTGTGCGGTCCGCCCAGGGCCGAATTGAGAAACTGCGAATCTTTTTCTTCGCGCACGTCCATGGGTTCAAACTTCAGGCCGCTGCTGAAAAATGCCGCGCCGCTTTCGCCGATGGCTTTTTGAAACAGTCCTTTCGCCAGCGGAGACGCCATCTGCGCGCTCACGGAGAACGAGCCCGCACTTTCGCCAAAGATGGTTACGTTGGCGGGATCGCCGCCGAAAGCGGCGATGTTGCGATGTACCCATTCCAGCGCCGCAAGCTGATCCAGCAGACCATAATTCCCGGCAGAATTTCGCCCTGACTCCCTGGCCAGTTCGGCATGGACCAGGAAGCCAAAAATTCCCAGACGGTAATTCATCGAGACTAAGATCACACCATGCGCGGCCAGAATTTCGCCCTGCTGGCGGGGTTCCGAGGTTCCCCCGGCGACAAAGCCGCCGCCGTAAATCCAAACCATGACCGGCAGTTTGGCGTCAGCCTTTTTCGCCGGAGTCCAGACGTTCAGGGTCAGGCAGTCTTCGCTATTGCCGGGATCGGGGAAGGTCATGTCACCATACACATTCCCTTGCATGCAGTGCGCGCCAAACTCTTTGGCGGCGCGCAATCCGGCCCATTTGGCCGCAGGCGCGGGCGGCTTCCAGCGCAGATCACCGACTGGAGGCGCGGCATAGGGGATGCCAAGAAATGTGCGGATTGCGCCTTGCTTGCTTGCCCTCGATGGTGCCGGTGTCGATTTTGACCTGGAGGTCGGTGGAGACCGCATGTGAAGAGGGTGCCACTGTCAGCAAGGCGAGCAGCATTGTGGCGAAGGTCAGACTCGATATTGATAATCGGCGAGAAAATGGCATTATCGTTTGCTCCAAAACCTTCCAAACCCGTCGCATGACCAGGGGATATTCGATTCCTCGGCGCACTTTGCGTACTCTGCGTAAAATTGTGGTGATCGCGCAAGTCTATTTAACGCCGAGGTCGCCAGTCGCCGAGAGCGCAATTTGCCGGAACCGCACCGCCTACTGTAAACTAGATGTTTGCCCCACAATATCTGAACTTATCTGGAGCAGTCATGGCACAACAATGTGAAATCTGCGGCAAGAAGCCGCAAGCGGGAAATCATATCAGCCACGCGCACAACGTGACTAAGCGGCGCTGGAACGTCAATTTGCGCCCGGTACACGCCAAGGTGAATGGACAAGGGAAGCGCATGCGCGTCTGTACGTCCTGCCTGCGCAGCGGCAAAGTGGTTAAGGCGTAAACGCCAGCTCATCACGACCCACGCAGCTAATCGCTACCATCCTCAGCGGCTAAAGCCGTTGCAGTTTTAGCTGTTGGACGGCACGACCGAAATCATGTGCCCTTCCCGAATCGATTGCCCCCGAACGATTGCCCGCGAAACCATTGATTGAAGCCTAGCTTGCCGGCGCTCTACTGTATGGCCAGCAATTGCACGTCGAAGATCAGCGTGGCGTTGGGCGGGATGGTGCCATCCGGCGTGCCTTGCGCGCCGTAGGCCAGCGATGGCGGAATGCGTAGCTGGCGCTTGCCACCGACTCTCATTCCCGTGACGCCCTCTTCCCATCCCTTGATGACTTCGCCGTTGCCGATGGTGAAGTCAAAAGGCGTGCCGGCATCCACGGAGCTATCGAACTTCTTGCCGTTGGTGAGCCAGCCAGTGTAGTGGACGCGGACATGGCTGCCTTCTTTGGCGGGGTCGCCGTGACCGATCCGGATGTCCCAATACTCGAGGCCAGAATCGGTTTTCACTCCCGGTCCGGTGACCTTGGTGGGAGCCTTGGTGTTTGGTGTTTTTCTGGCAGAAGCGGTTTGGCTCACAACCGTCGCTGCGATCCCAACCACAAGGACGATGACAGCCGCTATTGCATACTTCGTCATTACTCAGCACCTCCACAAACATTTAACCACGATGGCGGCGCGCTTGGAAGAAGTTCGCGCATGGCACATCGGCGGCTAAGGGCTCCATTGAAAAAAGCAGATATCGCAGCGGTAAACCGCTGCGCCACCCAGAATGTATTCCACCGCTTTTATTCCAGCGCGATCACATCAATTTCCACCATCACGTCTTTGGGCAAGCGCGCGACTTCGACCGTGGAACGCGCCGGAGGCGCGGCGGTGAAGTATCGGCCGTAGACTTCATTCATCGCGTTAAAGTCATTCATGTTTTTCAGGAATACGGTCGAGCGAACCACTTTTCGAGCCCACTGCCCGCGGCTTTCAGAATTTCTGTGAGATTGCGCAGCACGCGGTCCGTCTGCGCGGCTACATGTCCGGAGATGATCTGCTGGGTGGCGGGATCGATGGCGATTTGGCCGGAGACAAAAACAAATCCATTGGCTTTGATGGCTTGAGAGTAAGGTCCGATGGCCTGGGGAGCGTCTTTGGTGGAGATGATTTCGCGCATAAGCAGTGGCCCGTGTTCAGGGGCTAGTGGTCGATTGGAACTACGCCACACCGTCATTTACTCAGATCGAAGAATAAAAATCAATGCGAGGTGTCTCGCTGGCCACTGATCACTGGCCACTGTTTTTCAGATTTTCTGCAGGCGGTGCACTTCGTGGACGCCGGGAATCTTGCGCAGGCCGGCGATGATCTGCTCCAGGTGCTTGAGGTCGGAAATGTCGAGTACGACTTCGACGCTGGCCTGGCTGTTCTCGGTGCGGGCGGCGATGTTTTTGATGTTGCTCTGGGCGTCGCCGATGACGCCGGTGATGTTTTTTAACATGCCGAAGCGGTCGTCGCAGTAAACCGTCAGCTTTACTGGATAGGCGATGGGCGTGCTTTCGTCGCGAGCCCATTCGACGTCGATGCGGCGCTCCGGCTCGTACATCAGGTTCGTGACGTTCGGGCAATTCACGGAATGCACGGCCACGCCTTTGCCGCGCGTAATGTAGCCGACGATGGTCTCCCCGCGAATGGGATTGCAACATTTGGCACGGTAGACCAGCATGTCGCCCTGGCCTTTGACGGTGATGGCATTGTGGTCACCAAAGACGCGGCGAACCACGCTGGAGATTCCGCCGGGCTGGGAAGTCAGTCCCTCAGACTCGATGTCGCCGGCGATGGAATGGGTTGCGCCCGCCGGCAACAGCCGCGCCAGCACCTGCCGAGCTGAGTATTTTCCGTAGCCAATGCCGGACATCAAGTCGTCGACCTTGCCCAGGCCATAGGCAGAGGCGGCCTTCAGTAGCTCTTCATCTTTAATCTCTTTGAGCGCGATGCGATACTTGCGCGCTTCTTTTTCGATCAGCTTGCGGCCGATTTCGATGGCGCGCTCGCGCTGATGCACGTTGAGCCAGTGCTTGATTTTGTTGCGCGAACGTGACGACTTGACCAGCCCCAGCCAGTCGCGGCTCGGCTTGTGTCCGGGCTGCGTCAGGATTTCAACGATGTCGCCTGAGTGCAGCTTGTGGCGCAGCGGCACCATGCGGCCGTTCACTTTCGCTCCGGTGCAGGTGTGGCCGACTTCGGTGTGGATTGTGTAGGCGAAATCGATGGGTGTGGCGTCACGCGGTAGCACGACAACTTTGCCCTTCGGGCGTGAATGTGTAAACTTCCTCAGGATATAAGTCGACCTTCAGCGTCGATAAAAATTCATTGGGATCGCTGACGTCGCGCTGCCACTCAACCACCTGCCGCAGCCAGGCCAGCCGCTGCTCATCCTGGGCCGAGACCGGACCGTCTTTATATTTCCAATGCGCGGCGATGCCTTCCTCCGCAACTTTGTGCATGTCTTCGCTGCGAATCTGAATCTCGAACGGCGTGCCGTCTTCGGTGATTACCGAAGTGTGCAGGGATTGGTAAAAATTCGGCCGCGGCATGGCGATGAAATCTTTTATGCGACCGGGCACCGGCCGCCACAAGTTGTGAATGATGCCCAGCACTGCGTAGCAATCCTGCAACGAGCGCGTCACCACCCGCATGGCAAACAAGTCGTAAACCTGGTCGATGGCAATATGCTGCCGCTGCAATTTCTTGTGAATGCTGGAGAGGCGCTTGATGCGGCTTTCCACGCGCGCCTGAATGCCCGCTTCCTTCAGCTTGTCGACGATGATGAGTTGCATCTTGGCGAGAAAAGCCTCGCCTTGTTTCCTGCGGGCGTCGACGGCTTTGGCTACTTGTTCGTAGCCCCCGGGATCGAGAAAGCGGAAGCCCAGGTCTTCGAGTTCGCCGCGAATCTTGCCCATGCCCAGCCGGTGTGCAATGGGCGCATAAATTTCTAGCGTCTCTTCCGCGATTTTTCTTTGGCGCTCGGGATCGAGGTGCTCCAGCGTGCGCATGTTGTGCAGGCGGTCGGCCAGCTTGATCAGCACCACGCGAATGTCGTCGACCATCGCCAGCATCATCTTGCGCAGGTTCTCCGCCTGCTGCTCTTCGCGGGTGGCAAAGTCAATCTTGCTGATCTTGGTGACGCCCTCGACAATGTGCGCGACCTGCTCGCCGAATTCCTTGCGAATGTCGACGATGGTGACGGATGTGTCTTCGACGGAATCGTGCAGCAGTCCGGCCGCGACGGCGACGGGATCCATTTTCATTTCGGCTAGAACTAATGCCACTTCGAGCGGATGCACCAGATAAGGCTCGCCCGAAGCGCGGCTCTGCCCTTCATGATGCTTGAGGGAATAATCGTAGGCCTTCTTGATGATGGTGAGATCGTCCTGCGGACGGCTCTCCTGCATGCGCCGCATCAGGTTGCGGAACTTGGTGAGGGTAAGGGTTGTGGTCGCGATCTGTTGGCGCAGACTCGCCATGTAGGATTATAGCCCGGTAGCCGGGATTTCGCCCGCACGAAGAGTCTCGGCCCATGCGGGAACGGGAATCATGTGGGGGCAGCCGCCCCGGCTGCCCGCGTCGCGTAGCGACGCGTAGTCAGATTCGTACAATACCGGCGAAGGCCTGGAAGGGCATCGCACGAACCATGCTGCAGGCAGGGACTACCGCCCTAATAGGCAAGCGATCCTTCAGTAAATCTGGTCGTACATTACCACATATGTGGTAATATAATACCACATGCTCGATCTCCGGTCCAAAGCCCGCCAACACCTGCTGGCCTATTACTTCACCAACCCAACCTCCCGTCTCCATCTGCGCGACGTGGCGCAGCGGCTGAATATCGATCCCTCCAACCTGTCCAAAGAGTTCGCGCGCCTGGAGCGCGAGGGCTTATTTCGCTCGGAAGTTAACGGACGGCAAAAATATTTCAAGCTCAACCGCGAGTATCCGCTCTTCGACGAAGTGCGCAAGATCGTCGCCAAGACCATCGGTGCTGCTCCCGCGATTTCGCGCGCTCTCCAGAAAATTGACGGAATAGACGAGGCCTATCTGTACGGCTCGTTTGCCCGCAACCGGCAGGATGCCGCCAGCGATATCGACGTATTAGTGATCGGCGAACCAAGCGACGTGGTCATGGCGGAAGCCATAAGCAAGCTGGAACGCCAACTCGGCCGCGAGATCAACTACACCGTCCTCACTGCGAAGGAATTCAAATCTCGCCGCGCCCGCAAGGATGCCTTTCTGGAAAACGTCTGGCACAATGAACGTGTTCCGCTTGTCGGTCCGCATGTCGTCCGCCCAAACTTCGTGATGCCAGATGAAGAAGCTAAGGCCGCAAACCGTCGATTGGCCGCAGATTGACCGCTTTCTCGCAAGCGCGGACAAGAAACTCGCTTCGGCGAACAAGACGCTCGCGTTCGACGAGGAAGCCTGCCTTCAATTGGCCTATGAAGCCATGCTCAAGGCTTCGCCGGGCTTCATGTTCAGCCATGGATTCCGCGCGAGAAGCCAGCCCGGACATCACATCGCCATCATTGAATTCGTGCGGTCGCGTACTGACAAGAAACACGTCGCTCTGCTCATCGCCTTTGATCGTCTCCGCCGGAAACGCAATATGGCTCTTTACGAAGACACTGGTTTTGTTTCGAAGCATGATGCCGAACAGGCGCTGGAATCGGCTGGCCAGTACCTGCGCGTAATCCGAGCCGACATCGGCGCAAGAAAAGCTCAAGTTTTGTGACAAGTGATCTTGCGGGCCACAGCCCTCAAAGCCGATTCAGGTGGCGGAAGGATCGGAGTGGCACAATATACTCTGCTTGGCGGCGAGTGAAGCCATCCGTTTTCCATTATTTTGCCCGTAACCCGTCGCAGTCCTGAGACCAAGAGTGCTTTTGCTGCTGATACGACGATTCCAAACGGGTTCTTGGGGGCGAACCTGCCGCCGGTGAAATGTTAACCCTCCCTTCCAAAACGGAGCGATTTGAGGGCAATGCAAGGAACTTCTGTAACTGGAACAACTCTGGCTGTTTGGTAGCATCAGAACTAAGAGGCTGATCCACGGCGAAAGCCAGCCTGAATTCCCCCCCAAGGTGGTTCCCATGAAGACATCAATTTTGTTGAAAGCGTTAGTTTCGTTCGCAGTGTTGACAGCGGCCCTCGCCTATGCGGCGGCGCAGCCTGATGCGCTTGGTACCATCCAGAGTTCGCCGGTAACCTGCCAAGGCAGTCTGAGTGGAGGCGTCTGTTATGCCCTCGATATTACTTGCCCTGAGATTCCGAATTACACTGCGTACGTGAAGATCTTTGAGCCGACGGTTCCGGTGATCGGCACGGTTTTGTTTGCCACTGGCGGAGATGGCACTGACCTGGTGGAAGATCTTACTTACGGTGCCGTTGTTATACAAAAAGTTTTGCGGCAGGGATACAGGCCCGTCGAACTGAGTTTTGGGGCTCCATTTAATTCCGACGAACTGGGCTGGCAGAGCAACGCAAACGGCGAGGGCGTGCGGGCGGCGGCGTGCCGGTTTGCCACGGTGCAGCAGTGGGTGCATGAAAACTATCTGGAGGCGGGAACACCGCTGTGCGCTTCGGGCAACTCCGCGGGCGGCGAGGTGATTGGGCAGAGCCTGGCGCATTATGGGGCGTCGGATATTCTGGCGTTTGCCGAAATCAGCAGCGGTCCTCCGTTTGGCCGCGTTGATTATGCCTGCGAGAACACGCAGCCGGTGGCAACCTCGCCGTGTTCGGGCAAGCAGAATGGTTTGGCGGTGCAGCCGGGAACATCGAAGAAGTTTATCGACCCCGCTTATCCCGGCGCGTGGTGCTCCTCGGCCTATGCGTCGCATTCCACGGTGCATCAAGCGCAATTTCTGAAAGATTCCATCACGGTTGAGGATTCGGTGTTGAGCTATCCCAATACGTTCGTCAATTTCCTTTTCGGCAAGGACGACACGACCAGCGCCATCCGGCAGGGCTATCTCTATCAGGGCGCGATCACCACTTCGACCGCAACCGAGTGCGTCGCCAGAACGGGACACGTCGTCGAAGATTACCTGCCCGGGGCCGACCAGGTGGCGGCCGACATTATTAACTATTGCAAGCTGCCAGTGAAGAAGTGAGAGTGGCGGCGGAAGGTCGAGCTATCGATCTGTTTGTTCTGCTACAGTTGGCAGGATGATGAATTTGCGCATGGCCCGGGTGCTGGTGAGCGGCGCATCCGGACTGATTGGCGGCGCGGTGCTTCCCGCGCTGGAGGCTGGAGGAGCGCAGGTTGTCCGCCTGGAACGCGCAAGTGGGACACGAAAAAAGCAGACGGGCGAGGATGAAGAACGCATTGAATGGGATCCGGCGCAGCCGCTGGATGCGGAGGTTGTTTCCGGATTTGACGGCGTCATACACCTGGCGGGCGAGAGCATCATGGGCCGGTGGACCGACGCGAAGAAAGCGAAGATTCGCAATAGCCGCGTCACCGGAACCATGAACCTGGCTCGTGCATTGGCCAAGGCTGGGGAAAAGCCCAAGGTGTTTATTTGCGCTTCCGCGATTGGGTATTACGGCGACCGCGGAGATGAAATTTTGCGCGAAGACAGCGCGGCGGGCTCGGGATTTCTGCCGGAAGTTTGCCGGCAATGGGAGTCGGCGGCGAAGGTCGCGTTCGATGCGGGGATTCGCACGGTGAGTCTGCGCACGGGAGTGGTATTGAGCGCCAGCGGCGGTGCACTGCGTGCAATGCTGCTGCCTTTCAAGCTAGGGTTGGGAGGCAGAATTGGCAGCGGGCGGCAGTGGATGAGCTGGATCGATCTGCAAGATATGGCGGGGGCGATTCTTCATATTCTGAAGACGGATCTTTTGCAGGGGCCGGTTAATATGGTCGCCCCGCGTCCGGTGACCAATGGAGAATTTACCAAGACGCTGGCCGGAGTGCTGCACAGGCCGGCAATTTTTCCCGTGCCGGCGTTTGCGGCGAAACTCGCTTTCGGCGAGATGGCCGACGAGTTGTTACTGAGCAGCCAGCGCGTGGAACCAGCCAAGCTGACCGCCAGCGGATATCCATTTCGTTTTAAGGAGTTGAAGGCATCGCTGGCAGCAGTGGCTATTGGCTAGTGGCTAGTCAGAAGCCTTCTGTCTGACCATTAAACACTGACCACTGGCAATTGTATTTCCACCATCGACCCATAGCGATTTTGCGGCTACAATGACAGTGTAAGTATGTGCGCAGGCTCTATCCGGATTTTTCGGAGGGGCACTGGAGGACATTGTGAGTCTCACCCCGATCAGCGGGCGTTTGCCCGATCCCACCCGTAACAAAATCACAACTGCGTCTCTGCGGGAACAAAAACTCCGCCACGAACCTATCACGTGCCTTACGGCATATGACTATTCGACTGCGCGCGTCGTGGATGAAGCCGGCATCGATATGGTGCTGGTGGGCGACTCGCTGGCCCAGACCATGCTGGGTTATGAGAACACGCTATCGGTCACCATGGAGGAGATGCTGCATCATGTGCGCGCGGTGCGGCGCGGGGTAAGGAATGCGCTGCTGCTGGCGGACATGCCATACGGGTCGTATCAGATCGATCCTCAGGCCGCATTGGCCAATGCGACGCGTTTTGTAAAAGAAGGCGGCGCGGAAGTGGTGAAGATCGAGGGCGGCGAAAAGCGCGCGGAGTTGATCCGGCGCATTGTTGAGGCCGAGATTCCCGTGGCCGGGCACATTGGGCTGACGCCGCAATCGGTGAACGTGATGGGCGGATACAAGGTGCAGGGCAAGAGTTTGAGCGGCATCGAGCAGTTGATGCGAGACGCGGTCGCTTTGGATCGAGCTGGAGTGGCTTGCATCTATCTGGAAGGAATTCCGCGCGAAGTGGCGGCGATGATCACGGCGGAAGTGAGCGCGCCTACCATTGGCATTGGCGCCGGCCCGGAGTGCGATGGGCAAGTGCTGGTGTTGCACGACATCTTGAATCTGACGTTCGGGTCGCCGGCAAAATTCGTGCGCCGCTATGCGGATGCTGCCGCGCTGATTACCGATGCCGTGCAGGCTTATCGCGCCGACGTGCGATCGCATCACTATCCCGGGGATGAAGAGTCGTATCATTTGACCAGGGAGACGAAGTCCGGGCTGGAAACGGTGCTGGAGCGCAAGCGGGCGATGCGGCGGTAGGGCTGGTCTTGCGGATTGCGCAGATTCGTCGCACTCGCAAATGAGGGAACCGCGGCAGTACAATTTTCGTATGTTTAGTTGTGAGGCCTTGACGCTTCCGGCAAACGGGAGGATTCGTTTTGCGCGGGCCGATTGTGCGCCTGGATGCCAGGCTTGAGCAAGGAGGTAGGTTATGCATCTTTTGGGATTCTTCTTTTTCCCCTTCATCGGTTTTGGCTTTGTGATGTATTTTTTGCCATCCATTATTGCGCTGGCGCGCAACAAAAGAGATATAGCGGCAATCATCCTGCTGAACTTCTTTTTGGGATGGACGATGATTGGCTGGATTATTGCGCTGGTGTGGGCGGTTAAGACGGATGTTCCTATGGTGGTGAGGTAGGCGCGCACGGCCCGTGACTAAATCTCTTCCTGCACGCGTGGTCCCTACTTTAGTTCTCGCATTTTCTCTGCTGGGGTGTGCACCGCAACAGAAAGATCCGCCTCCCGATCCGGCGGCGTTGCTGCGATCCCTGCCGGCCGCCGACCCCGGAAAATATCAACAGGTAGAAATGCGGAACTGGCGCAACCCGTATTTAGTTTTGCGTCCCGATGGCGTGGGCCTGCTCGATATTCGGGACAACGCGGAAATTCTGCTGAAGCCGAACGAGATGCTGGCTGCGCTAGCTCATCTGCCTGCCTCGGCGTGGCCCTATGGGCGCGTGGTCGCGATTTTGGAGAGTGAACCGAAAACGTCGAAGCAGGATGGGGTTGCGATTCGGCGAAATAAAGGCATTGTGGGAGGCATTCTAGCGGGCGCTCACGTGACGATCGATTGGGTTCCATCGACTTGAAAGTCTGCGTCACGATCGATGAAATGCGCGCGGCTTGCCGGGAAGCGCGCGGGGGCCAATCTTCGCTGGGACTCGTGCCCACCATGGGCGCGTTGCATGAAGGCCACTTATCTCTGGTACGGGCTGCGAGAAATTCCTGTGGCATTGTGGCGGCTTCGATCTTTGTGAATCCCACGCAATTCGGACCGAATGAAGACCTGGCGAAATATCCAAGGTCGTTTGAGCGGGATCGGCAGCTCCTCGAAAAAGAGGGCGTGGAGTTGCTGTTTGCGCCGCCGGTGGAAGAAATGTATCCGGCAGGTACGGTGACCTGGGTCAACGTGGAAGGGCTGAGTGAGATGCTGGACGGGCGTTCGCGGCCGGGGCATTTTCGCGGAGTGACTACGGTGGTGGCCAAGCTGTTTCATATTGTGGAACCGGATGCGGCTTTCTTTGGGCAAAAAGATGCGGCGCAAGTGGCGATCATCCGGCGCATGGTGCGGGATTTGAATTTCGCGGTGGAGATTGTTGTGGTGCCTATCGTGCGCGAGCCGGACGGCCTGGCCATGAGCTCGCGTAACGCTTATCTGGATCTGCAACAGAGAAAACAGGCGCTGGCGCTATCCCGATCTGTGATGCTGGTGAAGGAACTGGCAAGGCAGGGTGAGCGCAGCGCGGCGAGGCTGATTGCCGCTGCGCGCGAAGAGCTTGCGACCGAGCCGGCGGTACGGCTGGATTATTTTGAAATCGTAAATCCCGAGACGCTTGGTCCGGTCGAAGATGTTTCTTGCGGAGCGCTAGCCGCGGTAGCGGCGTTCGTGGGAACTACGCGGTTGATTGACAATGTGTTGATTCCCGGGGTCTAGTGGCCGGGACGAAGTTCGCCGGAATCTGCGGTCAGGGCTGCGTTTGCGGCGATGGGGGATGATCCCAGGCTCTGCCACACCAAGTCTTCGATCTTTGACCAGAGACGTGTGTCGCACTCGCTCTCCGCGTGGCTTGGGGTGAGCACGCGGTCGTACCACGAGGTGCCGGAGCACTGGACCGGATTCTTCCGGTAATCCACGAGATAGTTGCCAAGAATTCGCGTTCTGGAAGGATCGGCGGCGGTGATGCGGGGCTGGCCGTGAACCAGGCCGTGAGTTTGAAAATAGTTCACGGCTTCGGCCACATTGTCGGGAATGACGGAGTCGTTCTGCCAAAGTTTGGCAACACTATCGACCTGCACGGTCAGCAGAACAGGAATGCCTTGGCGGTTTAGATCGCGCGCCAGCAGTACCGCCGCGGCCGCTCCCCAGCTGTGGCCAAAGAGCACAATGCGCGCATCTCTTTTTTCCTGCAGAGAAAGCGTGCCGTCGTGATCGGTATCGAGAACGCGGAGGATGGTGCGGTACGCGCTCTTGCGATGGCGATTTTCAAATACCTGCACGAAAGTATCTTTGGGCGCGGATCGCCGAATGCTTTGCGCTAATCGCACCGGCCCATGATGAATATTGGTGTGGCGAACAAAGCCGCCTACGAAGCCGACGACGATCGCGGGCGAGGATGTTGCTGAAGGCTTCAACACCGCCACTGTGGATTCAGAGAGTGCGGATGTTGTGAGAACAGCTGTCGCCAGGAAAGCTAACCAGAGACGAAGTGGAGAAGACCAATTCAATATCCGCCTAACGAATGCCGCTTTAACAATCTGATGACCGGACGACGGAAGAGGATGCTGGAGATTACGACGCTTGCGTTTCCGGCATCGGTGCTTTTGCGTTTATCGGTGGGCCGCGCCAAATCCTTTAAATGGCGAGGCTTTTGCCCGATTTCATCCGAGAGAAAGTCTACACCCGGCTGTCAAGCGGATTGGATTTGTGGCGAGATTTTTCTTCCCGAGACGAAGCGATTACCGGCAAGCAGGTAGCGCAGGGATTGGTCGGCGGCTTTCGTGATGCCGATGCGAGGGGTTATGGTGACGTTATCCGGGCGGAAGCCGTCGCTGCCGATCCACAAACTTGATCTGGGCGAAGTCAGATCGCAGCCGTTATCACGTTCGCGAGTAATGCCGAACGCCTCAGACAAACGTCCCGGCCCGCTAGTGAGTTTCGTCAAATCACGTGGGCTGTGGAGGGAGACGCTGCGTGCGCGAGCCATTTCTTCCATTCCGCGCAGAGGTTCGAGTGCGCGGAACAGAACGGATCCCGCGCGTCCTTCTTTTTCACAAGAAACATTCAGACAGTAATGGTTGCCGTAGATGAAATAAACATAGGCGTAGCCAGGCGGTCCGAAGAGAACCGAATTGCGGGCGGTGCGGCCCGAGTAAGCGTGGGCGGCGGGATCGGCGTCTCCGAGATAAACTTCTACTTCGACGATCCGGCCTGTCAGGGGGCGACGGCCACTGCGGCGAACCAGCACTTTACCCAGAAGTTCGGACGCGACGTTACGCGGATCGCGGCCGAAGAATGCTCGGCTGAGAGGGCGAGGGAGTTGGCTCAAAGTTGAGCTCATGGGCAGAAGGGATAGTTTGCCACGTGTTGATGGCAGCAGAAAGAATACGTTGAAGCAACGTCTCTGCGAAATGACGCAGCCGGGATTTGTTCTCGCCGTTATACGGGTTCGCTTCGATCTTTCTGGCGACGGTCACATTTTCGGGTTCCTGGGCAAAGGTCGTGCCCGGCGGGCGCTAAAGCGCTGGTTTGTTTTAAGGGGCTAGCGGCACGACTAAAGTCGTGCCCTTCCCGAAACTCGCCCCAAGTGCACTTGTTTCGCAACCCGCTAGGCCGCTCCCTTGGCTGATTCCTTCAGGTAAGCCAAGACCTCTTCGGCGTGGCCTTCGGGCTTTACTTTGGTGAAAATGTGCTCAATCTTTCCGTCCGGTCCGATGATGAAGGTCGTACGCGCGACGCCCATGACTTTCTTGCCATACATATTCTTTTCCTGGACTACGCCGAAGGCTTCGGCAACTTTCTTGTCGGCGTCGGCCAGCAATGGGAAGGGCAGGCTGAACTTTTCCTGAAATTTCTTTTGCGCGTTTGGCGTGTCGGGCGAGATGCCAAAGATTACGGCGCCGGTTTTCTGAATCTTTTTGTAAGAATCGCGGAACTCGCAGGCCTCGATGGTGCATCCGGGAGTATCGGCGCGAGGGTAGAAATACAGCACCACTACTTTGCCCCGCAGGTCCTTAAGCGAGATTTCTTTTGCGTTCTCGTCCTGCAAAGTAAATTCGGGGGCTTTATCATTGATATTGAGGTTCATAGGAGTCTCTTTCTTGGAAAAATGCAGTTTGGCCAAATTGAGTTTGGCGAGAGCAGGCACATCCCGTCTCAAAAGGATTTTATACCTTGGCTGGTGTGTAGGCGCAGGGTTCACATTGATTGTCAGCCTGACGGCGGTGAACGCCGCGCAGAGGGGACAGCGGAGAAACCGGCCGGAGATTGCGCCGCAGGAAAAACCGCCGAAGAAAAAGATTACCGGTGAGCCGCGCGCCGTGGGACTGCTGCGGTTGACGGACAAGGGCAAGGCCACGCTGGTGCCGATCGCAATCTTGATCGACGGCAAATTCTACGATGCCAGCGAGTATAAGGCCTCGCCCGTGCCCATGGCGCTGGAATCGGGCACGGTGTATGAGGGGGAGCGTACAGGGAGTTCGCTGGGCCTGTTCACCGTGAGTGGTGCGTTGCAGAGCCGCGACCCGAGTGCGGCGACTCCCTGGATCGGCGCCGGCCAATGGGTGCCCGAAGGCGCCGAGCCCAAGAAAAAAGGACACAGAGCGGAAGATATGCCGGTGGGGCTTGAGAATACCGATGAGCCGCCCCGGCTGACGAGAAGCTCGAATTCTTCCAAAGACACGAGCGCGGCTTCAACTCCGGCGCAACCCGGAACGGCGAGTGCTTCGACGAATTCGACGCCGAGTGCGAAGCCTGCGGACGCGAGTCAACCGAGCCAATCGACACCAGCTGCTACCGGTGGCAGGCCGAATCAAACCGCGCCGGCTCAAACTGCACCCGCCAAAAACAATCCGGATGGAAGCAAACCGACGACGCCTGAGGCGGCGAAAACTGATCAGGCTGCACCTGCGCCGGGTGAGGACACCAATAGTCAAGCGGATGCGAACCGCCCCAAGCTGCGCCGGGGCAAGCCGACTGCGCCGTTGCCCGATGATGAAGACGTGCCCGGATACTCGAAAGTTGCGGACGCTAAGGCGAATGCTCCCGCCACGGCGACGGAAGCCGCGAACACGACGCCCAAGTCGACTCAAGAGGCAGCCGTGACAATTCCGCCGCAGCTAGTACCGGCAATTTCCGACGAGGCTGGGCCCGATCCGCGCTCTTATGTTTTTGAGTGGGGCAAGAGCGAGGAAGAAGACCGGCGAAAAGATGTAGTGACGCTGGCGCAGCAGGAACTGCACGCTTATCTGCAGGCGGAGGCGAAGAACAGCATCTCCGCTAAAACCACGACGACGAAGGCCGGGGCGACGAAGGCTGGGGCGGCGAAGACCAGGCCGCGAGCACACAAGGCGGCCAAAGCCGAAGATCTGGTGCTGGAAGACCTGCAGATTCGGCCTTTTGATCTCTGGGGCAACAATCAGCCGGTCATTGTGCTCACGGCAAAGGCGCATCCGGCGCTGGCACCGGTGGGAATCGCCGGCGCCGACAAACCCGTACCGGAATACTGGATCACGCTGGTGGCGCGAACCGATATTTACAACGATCTACACAAGCTTTTTGTGGGCGTGACGGACAAGTACCATCTCGATGTGACGCCGAAGCTGGAACTGATCGATGCGGTTGACGCTGATGGAGACGGCCGAGGAGAATTGCTTTTCCGGGAAACCTCAGATGCGGGAACCGGCTACATTATTTATCGCGCGACCGGAGACACACTGTGGAAGATGTTTGACAGCTTGAATCCGGAATGAGGACGCAAGGCAATTGTTGATGGATGATTTCTGATGGTTGATTGAAAGCGGGCGGCAATTCTTCTGCTATCCTCTCGGACGTTGATAGAGCATAATCCAAGATCGCGGCGTGGCCGGGTCCCGCCGAAGGAGCTTCCTCCACTTTGCGTTTAACCCGCCGTAAGTTTGTGCAATCGGCCCTGGGCACTGCCGTTGCGACCACTCTGCCTGCCGGTGTTTTTTCCGCGTGCACGTCGTCGCGGGCGGGTACGGCCGCATCGGTGCCAGTTTCCGGCGCGATATCCACACAGACTCGGGAATCTTTTTATGGGGCTTCGTTCCCTCGGGAGTTCTTCTGGGGAAGCGCAACTGCGGCTTACCAGATTGAAGGAGCGTGGAAGGACGACGGCAAAGGAGAATCGATCTGGGATCGCTTTGCGCACACCCCCGGCAAAATCAAGAACGGCGATACCGGCGACGTGGCATGCGATTCCTACCATCTCTGGCGCGAAGACATCGCCCTCATGAAGGCCATGAACCTGAACAGCTATCGCTTTTCAATTTCGTGGCCGCGCATTCAGCCGACTGGTTCGGGAGCCGTGAATTCGCGCGGCGCGGATTATTACAGCCGCGTGGTGGATGCGCTGCTGGAGGCCAAAATCCGGCCCCTGGTTACTCTGTATCACTGGGACTTGCCGCAGACCTTGGAAGATGCAGGCGGCTGGCCGAATCGCGACACCGCGGCGCGCTTTGCGGAGTACGTGGAGCGAGTCGCGCGCTTGCTGGGCGATCGGGTTTCGGACTGGAATTTGTTCAATGAGCCCACTGCGTTTACCGATCTTGGTTATCTGGAAGGCACGCACGCTCCCGGACGAACGAGCCTGATCGCGTTCCTGCGCGCCTCGCACACGGTGAATCTGGCGCAGGGCGAGAGCTTTCGCGCGTTGAAGGCAGTGCGGCCAACAGCGCGAGTGGGCACGGCGTTCAGTATGTCACCATGCGAGCCGGCGACCGATTCCGATGCCGACAAACTCGCGGCCGAACGCGCCCACGCCATCACCAACTTATGGTTTCTGGAGACTGCGCTGAAAGGCAAATATCCGGATGCCCTGACATTTCTGCCGGAAAGGCTCATGGGGATTCGATCGCGGGACATGGAGAACATGCGTGCGCCGCTGGATTTCATCGGCATCAATCTTTATTACCGCACAATGGTGTCGGCTACGACGGGGATAGAGCGATTGACGACGCCGCAGGCCTGGCTGTTTCCTGTGAACATGACCGAGGGGACACAAGGACCGAAGACCGGCATCGGCTGGGAAGTTTGGCCGCAGGCACTCTATGACATGACGATGCGTATCACTCGTGACTACGACCGGCCTGTCATTGAAATCACGGAAAGCGGTTGCGCCTATCCCGATGTACCTGACTCTGCGGGCGCAATTCATGATCCTAGCCGCACTCGCTACCATCGGGATTACCTGGCGGCTCTGGCCCATGCCATTGGCGATGGCGCCGATGTGCGCGGGTATCACGCATGGAGCCTCGTGGATAACTTTGAATGGGCGGAAGGTTTCAGCCAGCGCTTCGGGCTGGCCTATGTGGATTACAACACCGAAAAGCGCACGCTCAAAGACTCAGGACATTGGTATGCGAAGGTGGCAGCGGAAAATGCTCTGCAGCCGCTGGAATCTGCGACCGGGAAATAAAGGGCCGCCGGCTCAAGAGATCGAGGGCACGTACAGGATCGCTCGGACGATCGTTCCATGCTCATCCGACTCAATTTCCAGCTTGCCGCCGAGTTGAGTAAGACGCTCGCGCATGCCGGCAAATCCCACGCCGGAGCCGACCGATGCCGACAGTTCGACCTGCTTTTGCGTCGGGATACCGCGGCCCCAGTCCTGTACCTGGACGACCAGGCGCCCACCATGTTTGGTGACGCGAATTTTGGCGGTGGCGCTGCCGGAATGGCGATGAATGTTGGTCAATGATTCCTGAATCATGCGGAAGACGGCGATCTCCACGGGATCCGGCAGGCGCGGAAAATCCGCCGGAACGTCGAGCTCAACTTTGATCTTGCTGCGTTCCGAGAAACCATCCACATATAGGCGGAGCGCGGAAATCAGGCCGGCCACGTCGAGCAGCGGCGGATGCAGCAGATAGGAGACGGTGCGAATCTCTTTGGAGATTTGCTGGATCAGTTGCGCATTTTCGGCAACTGCTTTGGCCCCCGCCGAATCGAGCTTGTGAGACTGCGCCTGCACCACGGCGATGTTCATGCCAATGGCAACCAGCAACTGGCCAACGCTGTCATGCAATTCGCGGGCGATGCGGCGGCGTTCATCATCCTGCATTTGCTGTAGACGCGAAGCCAGTTCGATTTGCTGCTTGCGTTGTGTGAGGTCGGTAACCAAGAGTCCGATTGCCGACTTGTCGGGCGAGAGCATGGTAAAAGAAAAATTGGCCGCGACGTGGCTGTCGTCGCTGCGCTGGAGCCGCATTTCGCCTTCGCTCAATCCATGGTGTGTCTCTTGCAGGAGCTTTTTACAGGTGGGCTGGTCAGCGGTATGAATAAAGTCCTGTAGCAACCCTCCAGTTAATCTTTCGCGAGAAACGCCCAGCAATTCCGCCAGGCTCAAATTGCAGTAAACGATGCAGCCCCGCGGATCCAGCATGGCTGCGCCTTGCTGCATCCTTTCCACCAGCGCATTATAGGGAAGGTCTGCCGCCTCCAGGGCGTAGACGCGGTGGCCTTCGGATTCCTCCACCACGAATGCATCCACCGCGCCGTAGCGAATGGCGCGCAGGGTCTCCTGCGCTTCTTCCATGAGTCTTGCGGCCTGATCAAAACCGGCGTTGTCGTCGTTCATCTAACCAACTCCAATGTCGCATCGGATCATGGTTGCGTCCGATCATCGTTCTGACGGGTCGGTGGGCCGCAATTGTAGTCCCACCAAGGCCCGTTCGGTATCGCGCAGATCGCCGACGATCTTGCGCAGCGGCTGGGGCAACTTGCGGACCAATGTTGGAATCGCCAGGATCTGGTCGCCAGCCGCCAACTGCGGATGCTTGACCAGATCTACGACCTCAATATTATATCGCCCTGGCAAATGCTCCTCACAAATCTTTTTAAGGTTGGCGAAAGCCGAAAGTGAGCGCGGCGACTGCCCGGCCACATACAGGCGCAGGTCCCAGGCGTCGCCGGTTCCCGTCGCTCCTTTGCTGGCGATTTCCTGAAGACTGAGCGGCGGCTTTTTGCTGACCTTTGCCGACTTTTTCATTGTGACTCCTTCGGAGCTTTCTTGCGACTGGACACTTTCTCGACATCGGCTTGGCGGCTCCGGACCATGGCTTCACGATCCCTGGCGATAAGCTTTTCCCGCGTCGAATCCTGAACGATACTCCGTTCCACCTCATCTTCTTCCGTCTCGAAATACTTGCGTAGAGCGGCGATACGAGCTTCCAGCGCCTCCCGTTTGCGCGTCCGCGTCCGCTCCCTGCGCTCGGCTTCCTCCTGGCGCACCAGTGCCGCGGCCTTCTCGCGCGCTTCCTGCGACAGGCGGGATGATCCGGTAAGCACGCCTTCCGACCCTACGTACACGTCCAACAAATCGACTCCCTTACTGGTCAGCAGGAATTCACGCAGCTGATTGGAATGTGTCATACCGCGTGATTTGAGTACATACAAGGCGCGGTTGCGTTCGCCGTTGAGTTCAAGGTCGCGAACAAAGAGCCAGGTATCCACCAAGGAAGAGATTTCCACGTCGGTCTTTTCCAGCGCCTCGCCGCCCGAAGTCAAGTTGGTAAGAAAGGCGGTGATTCCATTCATTTTCAGGAAATCCATCAGGCGAATCAGCATGGTGTGGGCGTCGCGCTTGTTGCCAGCCTGGATCAGGCTGCCGATGGGATCGAGCACCACGACTCGAGGCTGAAACTCCTGGACGACTTTGTGAATGATCGCCAGATGCATTTCCAGGCCGTAGAACGAAGCGCGGCTGGAATGAAACTGCAACAGGCGCTTGCGGGTCCAAGTCTCAAGGTTCAGGCCGATGGAGCGCATGTTGCGAATCAATTGGGCGGGCGATTCTTCAAAGGAAAAGTAAAGGGAGCGTTCACCGCGGCGGCAGGCGGCATCAACGAGGTGTGCGGCCAGACTGGTTTTGCCGGTTCCCGCTGTGCCCGAAATCAAAATGGTGCTGCCGCGGTAAAATCCCCGGCCGCCCAGCATGTTATCCAGGCGGGGAACGCCGCTGGAAAGTCTCTCATTGCTGACCCGGTGTTGCAGGCCCAGCGAAGTGACGGGCAAGACGCTGAAGCCGTCTTCATCGATCAGGAAGGGATATTCGTTGGTGCCGTGAGCCGTGCCCCGGTATTTGACCACGCGCAACCGGCGGGTAGAAACCTGGTCTGTGACGCGGTGATCGAGCAGGATGACGCAATCGGAAACATATTCTTCCAGGCCCTGGCGGGTGAATGTGCCGTCGCCGCGTTCGGCGGTGATGACGGCGGTCACGCCCTTGTCTTTGAGCCAGCGGAATAACCGCCGCAACTCCGCGCGCAGGATGCCTTGATTCTGAAGTCCGGAGAACAGGTTCTCGATGGTGTCGAGCACTACACGTTTGGCCTTAACCGCATCGATGGCGGCGCCAATGCGGATGAACAATCCTTCCAGATCGTAGTCTCCGGTTTCGTCGATCTCACCGGGTTCGATGTGAACGAAATCAACGACCAGCTTTTTTTGCTGGATCAGTTGGTCGAGATCGAAGCCCAAGGAGCGAACATTCTGCGCCAGTTCCTCGGCGGTTTCTTCAAAGGCGATGAAGACGCCGGGCTCTTTGTAAGTGGTGGCTCCGCGAACCAGGAATTCCATGGCCAGCAGAGTTTTGCCTGCGCCGGCGCCGCCGCAGATGAGAGTGGGACGGCCGCGGGGAAAACCGCCGCCGGTGATTTCGTCGAGTCCTTGAATGCCGGTGGGAGATTTGGGCAGGGCGCGATTGGCTGTGCTCTGCCTCTGGGTCACTTTTGGCATAGGTTCTTCTTGCATGGCCCGTAGAAATGGCGATTGGAAAACACAAGATACTAGCGGCAGTGTATCGCAGTCAATCGGGAACTCGGTTCGGAAACTGGAGAGCGTGCGCTGTGCTACGGAGATCGGAATAATTGTAAAGATTTGCAATCCGTTCTGTAGTGGGCAACCTCGATCGACTGAGTGGGCACGATTTGCTTAGTTGCGGTTGCGGAGGAGACGCTGCAATACGGAAATCGTTGCTAAGTGGCGACGATTGCGTTGATTTTACTGCTGCGTCGCCGCGAAGAAATGGCCCGAGACTTGCGCTTGACTGTGCCGTGGCCTAGCAGGGGCTGAAGTTGGAAGCGAAACCTGCCGATGGCGCCATAAGATCAGGAACTTATTTTCAGGAGGGAACAATGTCAGTTTCGGGAATTTCCAGCAGCAGTTTTTCGGACTACGGGGCGCAGAGCGTGCAGAAAGATCAAGCGGAGCAGGAGTTCCGGCAGTTGGGGCAGGATCTGGAATCAGGAAATCTCTCGGCGGCGCAGAGCGATTTTTCCACGCTGCAGCAACTCACTTCGCAATCCGCCACGGCGTCGTCCGCGTCGACCTCAACTTCAAGCCAGAGCAATAATCCCATTGCGCAGGCCTTCAACCAGTTGGCGACCGATTTGAAATCAGGGAACCTGTCGGCGGCGCAACAGGACTTTGCCCAGATTCAGCAGGACTTTCAGAATGAGGCTGCCTCGACCGACAATGGGGCGGAGTTGCCGCACCATCACCACCGCGGCGGCGGGGGAGAATCGAGCACCATCAGCTCGCTGTTTCAGCAGTTAGGGCAGTCGCTGCAATCCGGCAACTTGACTTCTGCGCAAAGCACATTCGCTACGCTGCAGCAGGATTTGCAGCAGTTCTCTTCGACCGGGGGATCGGCGGGAGGGGGATCGGCGGCCGCAACAACAACGGGGAGTAATGTTTCGGTCAGCGCCTGAAGTTGGCGAGATTAAAGGCGTTCAAAGAGCGCGTGGAACCGCCAACGTTCAAATTACGTAACTATCCAAGGAGGGAAACGATGTGAGTCGAAGCGATACAATATAAGCTTGATATGCGGATGATGTGGGACATTTTCGCGCAAATCTTCCGCAACCTCTGGGCACACAAGTTGCGCTCGTTCCTGACCATGTTCGGCATTGCCTGGGGCGTGGGATCTTTGCTGCTTTTGGTGGGCGTGGGAGAAGGATTCCGTTCCGGCAACAAGCGCGAGTTGGCGGAGTTCGGCCGAAACATCATGTTCATTTTTCCTGGACGCGCGCCCGCCGTGCCGGGAAGCATGAACTCTGCCCGCACCTATTTGCTCACCTACCAGGATTACGTAGACATCCGTACACAAGCTGCGCACGTCGGCAATGCCTGCCCGTTACTTTCCCGAACCGATCTGCACGAAGTAAGCGAATTCGCCACCGCCGGAGTCGAGATCCTGGGGGCCGAGCCGCAGCTCAACGAGATCAGTTATCTCCCGCTGAAAGAAGGACGCTGGCTCAATGAAATGGATCTCGCGCAGCGGCGCAACGTGATTGTCCTGGGGAATGAATTGTTGAAGACGCTTTTCCCCGGTCGGCCTTCGGTGGGAGCGTTTGTTCTGCTCGACGGCATCAGGTTTGAAGTTATCGGCAGCATGCCGCATCTGGGCCGCGGCGACAACACCTGGCTGAACATGCGGGGATACATTCCTTTCACGGTGATGGCGGAAGACTTTCCCATCAAGGGAGAGAACCACGAGAATTCCATTTCGTATATCGAATATCAGCCTTACACCACGGCGGAGCACAAGCTCGCGCAGGAAGATGTGCACAACATAGTCGCCCGCAATCATGGATTCGACGCCAACGATCAAAACGCTTTTGACGAATGGGATTCCATCGAAGAATCGAAGATGGTGGGAACGATTTTCGATGTGATGAATATGTTCCTGGGCTCGGTGGGAATGATCACGCTGGCTCTGGGAGCGATTGGCGTGATCAACATTATGCTGGTTGCCGTCAGCGAACGGACGCATGAGATTGGATTGCGTAAAGCGCTGGGAGCGACCAACCGCAGCATTCTGTTTCATTTTTTTCTGGAGGGCTTGTTGCTCACGCTAGGCAGCGGATTGATTGGGATGGCGTTTGCGGCAGGCTTGATGGCGCTGGTGGGAAATGTGCATGGGCCGGGCGGCTTCGATCCGCCGAAGTTGGTGCCGATGTCGGCGCTGCTGGCGATTGGCAGCCTGACGCTGGCGGGGGTGGTGGCGGGTCTTTATCCGGCGCGCAAAGCGGCCATGCTGCAACCCGTGGAAGCGTTGCGGCAGGAGTGATGCGATGTTGAGGGATCTGCTGCGCGAAGCTTACGGCGCCATGCGGCACAATCGCCGCCGCACCGCGCTCACCATGCTGGGCATGGCGTGGGGCATTGCCACGGTGGTGATGCTGCTGGCTTATGGCGACGGTTTCGGGCGGGCCTGCGCCAATATCTTTGCCAACTTCGGCACCAAGCTCGTCATTGTGGTGCCTGGCCGTACTTCCATGCAGGCAGGTGGTCAAAAGGCTGGGGATCTCGTCCGTTTTACACAAGACGACATAGAAACCCTTACCACCAATCTTCCGCAGATTACGCATATCACGCCCGAAGTCAGCAAGCAGGCCAACGTCCAATACGACACTCGGGATTTCACCTGGGCGGTTACGGGCAATTATCCCAACGTGATTGAGATTCGATCGCTAAAGATTGCGCAGGGGCGCTTCTACAACGCGGAAGACGAGATCCAGCACGCGCGGGTAGCGGTGATCGGATCGGAGGCGAAAGAGAAGCTATTTTCCGGACGCAACGCGCTGGGCGAGCACATCCGGCTCGACGGCCTCAGCTTTGAAGTCATCGGCGTGCTCACGGCAAAAATGCAGGAGGGAAATGACGACATCAATCGGGTTGTTTATGTTCCCTTTACTACGATGAGCGAATTAAAGAGTACTCATTATCTGGACTCCATTTGGTTTAATTATCAGACTCCGGAATATGAACGGCTGGAGCCGGAGGTGCGGGGCATCCTGGCTACGCAGCACAAGTTCAACCAGAGCGACCGGCAAGCAGTGAGAGTCTTTAACCTCATGACCCAGGTGCATCAGTTCCAGGTTATTACGCTGGGGTTGAAGATCCTGATGGGTTTTATTGGCACCCTCACATTGGGCATTGGCGGGGTTGGGCTGATGAATATCATGCTGGTTTCAGTAACGCAGCGCACGCGCGAGATTGGAGTGCAGAAGGCGCTGGGCGCGCCACGGCGCTACATCCTGTTGCAGTTCCTGGCGGAAGCTTTGACCATTACTTTTATTGGCGGGGTGCTGGGAGTGATTCTGGCCTATGCGGTTGCGCTTTCTGTGGGCAGACTGACCCTGTACAGCGCTTTCGCCAAGAATGGGGAAGCGGGCGACATCCGGTTGATCATCGCTCCCGCAACGTTGATTGCATCCACGCTGATTCTGGGCTTTGTGGGATTGGTCAGCGGCATGATTCCGGCTCTGCGCGCCTCGCGGCTGGATCCGATCGAGGCTTTGCGGCACGAATAGGGGCAGCCTAGCTTGCTTCCGTTGCCCTCGCGGGATGCGTTTGACCCTCTGGCGCGAACTCCTTACACTGAGTAAGTTCTCCGCCGTTATTTTTTGCCACGGATTTTTTGCCACCATGATGTGGAGGGTTACCTGAGTCTTTTGCTGAGATTACGGGTTCGTTGGTTATTTGCGGGAGCGTTGCTGGGACTGCTGTCGGGGATTGCAGCAGCGCAGAACAATCCGATTACGCTGGATACCAGCGAGACGTTGTTTGCCGTGCTGGCAGCGCTGAACTATTGCGGCTACGATCAGGGGCTGGCGAACTCCGCGGTCACGCGAAGTGAGATTCGCGCGGAGGTGGTGAAGAACCTGCAGGCGTCGATCGAGGCGCAGTCGGCCGCGGCTGGAGTGTGCGAGTACTATCAGGGAAATCGCGGAAGAGATGCGGCGCACGATCTGGCGCAATATATCTCTCTGGCACTCTACATGAATGGACCGCCGCAGTTTATGCCGCGGGTGAAAGAAAGTGAAATCCCTCCGGATGCGGCGGGGATCACGGGATTTGGTCCGGCGCTGGAGCGTTTTTACGACAAGGCGGGCCTGCATGGAATCTGGGAGCGGCATCGCGCCAGCTATGCGGCGCTGGTGGAACGCTATCATGAGCCGCTGGCCAAGATGGTGTTCGACACCGACATCTATCTGAAGCTGGTTTCCTCGGGATACCTGGGACGAACATTTACGATCTATCTGGGATTTCTAGGCGATCCCAACGAAGTGAACGCGCGGAATTACGGCTCGGATTATTTCGTGGTGGTGTTTCCCTCGCCGGACCCGACTTCGGCGGCACCGCTGAAGATGGAGCAGATCCGGCATACGTATCTGCATTACCTGATGGATCCGATGGCGGAAAAGCACTACAGCGCGGTCAAGCGGTTGCAGCCGCTGCTGCAATCGGTGAAGCGTGCGCCGATGGAGGACAGCTTTAAGAATGACATTTCTCTGCTGGTGACGGAGTGCCTGATCCGGGCGATTGAGATTCGCACGACGGGCAACAAGCAGACCCCTGAGGCCATGCGGTCGCAGGCGGTCGACGATGCGGTGCGGCAGGGCTACATTCTGACGCGGTATTTTTACAGTGCACTATTGAAATTTGAGAAAGATCCGGCGGGAATGCGCAGCGCGTATTCGGATATGCTGGATAATATCGACATCCACAACGAAGAAAAAGCAGCGGGCCAGGTGCAGTTCGCCAGCCGTGCCGCTCCGGAACTATTGAGGCTGTCGCGCGTGCCTGAAGATCGGCAGGTGTTGATCACAGCGGAAAAGCGTTTGCGCGCGGGGGATACCAAGGGTGCAGAGGAACTTGCGCAGCAGGCTTTAAATAAGAAGATTGGCGACCAGGGGCGGGCGCTGTTTATTCTGGCAGAAGTGGCTGTGGCGAACAAGGACATGGCAGGGGCGCGGGACAATTTTGAGAAAGCGATTCAGGAAGCGAAAGATCCCATGGTGATTGGATGGTCGCACGTATACCTGGGAAGAATTTTGGATTTGAAAGAAGAACGGGATGCCGCGATCGTGGAGTATCGTGCGGCGTTGACCAGCGGAGCGTTGCTGCCGGACATCAAAGCAGCGGCGCAGCGCGGGATAGAGCACGCGTATGAACCTCCGACCAGGCCGCAGTAGAGTAGTCACCGGTGGTTAGTGGGCAGTGGCCGGCAAGGCTTCTGATGGTGGGAGTCCGATCACAAGGCATTGCCAGCGGTTACAATGCAGAATTGCGATGACTGCGAGGTCCTCGCGAGAATTTGCAAGGCAGAAGGGCATTAAGCCAAGGAGACCGAATGAAGCGCATAGCGATCATGGTCGCAATGCTGGGAATCGCCACCTGGAGTTTGGGGCAAAGCAGCAGCACACCCGCGAGCAGCGGACAAGCCGGGAAAACAGCGCCGGCGTCGCCGGCGGCCGCGGCGCCGCAGGGGAAACGTCCACCACAAGCCAAGACTCAGGCAGAATTTGACGCTTATAAAGCTGCGGCGGCGTTGACCGACCCGGCCGCGCAGGAAAAAGCGGCGGACGATTTTGCCGCGAAATTTCCCGACAGCGAGCTTCGTCCGGTGCTTTATAAGGCGGCGATGCATGGTTACCAGGCGGCCAACAACGGCGACAAGATGATGGAGATGGCCAACGATGTGCTGAAGTACGATCCCGACGATCCGGAAGCGCTGCTGGGCGTGGCGCAGGTTCTGGCGGAGCGCACACGGGACACCGACCTGGATAAAGACCAGAAGCTTGCGGAAGCCAAGAAGGATGCGGACCGCGCGCTAGTGACGGCCGACACGGACGTTCCGACTGCTGGAGCGCCGCCGGACAGGCTGGAAGCGTATAAGGGTTTTCTGCGCTCCGAGGCTTACGCGGTGCTGGGAACGATTGCCTTCAACCAAAAGGCATGGCCGGAAGCGGAGACGGACCTGCGAAAGTCGATTGACGCTTTTCCGCAGCAGCCCGATGCGATCGCGGTTTTCCGTTTGGCAGTAGCTCTGGATATGCAGGGAAAATATCCGGAAGCGACGAAGTTCTGCAATCAGGCCGTTGACTTGACCAAGGAGGGAACTGCGGCAGGCACTGCGGCGCGGGAAGAGCGCGACCGGCTGGCGAAGCTGACTGGTGGGAGCGCGCCGTCGCCGGCAGCGCAACCGGCCCCTCCGCAGCCGAAGTGATGGCGATTCGGCCGGCAGTTCTCAATTCATGAAGGAACGGGAAATCACGGCGCTGGAAATGGCGTTAGGCCATCACTTCAAGCGGCGGGCGGTGATTGAGCAGGCGGTTACCCACAGTTCGCAGGCGCGAGAGCAGGAGTCGCAGCAGGCAACTCCGGACAATAAATACAAAGTCAGCGACAACGAACAGTTGGAATTCCTGGGAGACGCGGTCTTGGCCCTGATTACCAGCGAAGAATTATTTCAGCGCTTTCCGCAGTTCCGCGAGGGAGAACTTTCGAAGCTTCGCGCCCACCTGGTGAGCGAGCGGCATTTAATTCAAGTGGCGCAGCAGTTGGAATTGGGGCACTATTTGCGGTTGGGGCGGGGAGAGGAAAAAAGCGGAGGCCGAGGCAAGACGGCTTTGCTGGTGGACGCGCTGGAGGCGATCCTCGCGGCTATTTATCTGGATGGAGGATTGGAAGCGGCGCGGGCTTTTGTGCTGCGAGAAATTGTCGCTCCGGAACTGCAGCGCATGGAGCGCGGCGGGGGCGCGTTACCGGTCACCGATTTTAAATCAGCGTTGCAGGAAGCCGCACAGGGGCTGGGATTGCCGCAACCTTCGTATGTTCTGGTTCAGGAATCGGGGCCGGAGCATAGCAAAACATTTACCGTCGAAGCTCGTCTAAACTTAAGAGATAACAAAGGCCAGGCCGAATTTGTGGGGCGGGCTCAGGGTTCGACCAAGAAAAATGCCGAGCAGGACGCGGCCCGGCAACTGCTGACCCATTTGGCGGCGCGGTCAAAAGGCGCAGCCGCAGTGGTCACAGCCGCCTCTCAGTCCGGGGATAAGTAGACGGAATGAATTCCCCAATTCCCGTAAAAATCAAAGTTGTGCACGCGGATTTTTCCAGTTCGCTGCAGTCGCTGCTGGGCACTATCGTAATCGCGTTGTTCGTCATCACTTTTATTGTGCAGGCTTTTCAGATTCCATCGGAGTCGATGATGGACACGCTTCTGGTGGGCGACTACCTGCTGGTCAATAAGCTTTGCTATGGCGGAGGCAGCTTCGGAGATCGTCTGATGCCCTATCGGAAGATTACCCGGGGAGACGTGATCGTTTTTCATTATCCCGTGGACCCGAAACAACATTTTGTAAAACGCGTGATTGGCGTGCCGGGAGATCGTTTGCGGCTGGTGAACAAGGTCGTGTGGATCAATGGCAAGCCGCTAAATGAACCGTACGCGCGTTTTTTGGAACCTCCGAACAACATGTTTCGCGACAACTTTCCCCGCACGGACATTCCCGCGTTCGGACTGGAAGGGAAGTGGTGGCTGGAGATGAGAAAGCTGGTGGAAGACGGAGAGCTCATCATTCCCGAGGGGCATTACTTTGTGATGGGCGATAATCGCGATGACAGCCAGGACAGCCGATACTGGGGATTCGTGCCGCGCGAAAATATCATTGGACGCCCGCTGCTGATTTACTGGTCGGTGCGGAATTTTGACCGGGAGCGGCCGTATGCCAGCTCGCTTTCCGGCAGGCTCTATCACTTTGCCTACAGCATTACCCACATGTTTCAGATTACCCGCTGGAATCGCACTTTGCGGCTGGTAAACTGATGGGAGCGATTGAGTGACCGGGTCGTTTGGCGATTGAGAGGCGCTGGCTTCCCGCAGATTGCCACCTCACCCAACGCCAATTGCAGACTTAGTTTCTGCGGGAATCATCAAGAAATTATCGGAACGGACTATCCCATTGGCGAAAAAAGAAATCGAAAGCAAAGTTACGGACGAAAGACCGAAAGAAACTACAGTCGAGTTTCTGGCCTCGCTGGCCGCAGTGCTGGTGGTGGGGTTGTTCATCATCACCTTCATCATGCAGGCTTTCGAGATCCCCTCCAGTTCGATGGAAAATACGCTGCTGATCGGCGATCACGTTTTCGTCAACCGGGTTTCGTTTGCGCCCACAACTGCATGGGTAGGTCCGCTGATTCCTTATCGCAACATCAAACGCGGCGATATCGTGGTATTCCTTTCGCCGGCAGAGCCGGGACTTTATGTAGTCAAACGCATCATTGGAATTCCCGGGGACCGCATACACTTGCGTAACGGCATCGTCTATCGCAATGGCGAAGAGCTGACGGAACCTTACGTAATCCACTCGCCGGATTTCGTTCCCAACCCCTACCGTGACAATTTTCCGGCCGTCCCGCCTTCGGAATCGTATAACGTATATCCGTCGTGGGAGCAGGAATTGCCGATGTACATTGAAGGCGACGATATTGTCGTTCCGCCCGGCCACTATTTCGGCATGGGCGACAATCGCGACGTGAGCCTGGATAGCCGCTTCTGGGGCTTTATCCCGCGGGAAAATGTGATTGGCCGTCCCATGTTCATCTATTGGTCCTTTGAGCAATCCGGCGACCAATTCCGTAAAACATCGATTGGAGACCGCATCGCTTTCTTTGCCCACGTGGTGCTGCATTTCTTCGACGACACCCGGTGGCGAAGGACATTCAAGGTAGTGAAGTGAAGATTTTTTCTTCCAGACGCCGCCGATGGGCGATTGCGGCCGTGGTGATTCTGATTCTGTTCGTTCTGCGTCCTGGAGCTTCGCGTTTGAAATCGCGCATTGCCGCGACGATGGCGGCGGCGGTGGGACGCCCGGTGGAGATTGGTTCGGTTCACATTCGTCTGTTGCCGCGGCCGGGATTCGAGCTGGAAAATGTTGTGATCTATGATGGCCCAGCCTTCGGCTCGGAGCCGCTGTTGCGCGCGCCCGAAGTCACGGCTGTCCTGCGATTGAGTTCACTTTTGCGCGGCCGAATGGAGATCGCTCGGCTGGACCTCACTGAGCCGAGCTTAAATCTGGTTCACAGCGATGGCGGACGCTGGAATCTGGAAGCACTGTTGGAACGCACAGCGCGCTCGCCTCTGGCGCCCACGGCCAAAGCGAAATCCGAGCCACGGCCTGCTTTTCCTTACATTGAGGTGAGTTCCGGGCGCATCAATTTTAAGTTTGGGCAGGAAAAGAAGCCGTATGCGCTGATCAATGCCGATTTTTCGTTATGGCAGGACTCGGAAAATTCCTGGGGCGTGCGCTTAAAGGCGCAACCGTTTCGCAGCGATTTGAGTTTGAGCGATACGGGCCTTCTGCGGGTGAATGGGACCTGGCAACGCGCGGTGAGTCTGCGGAATACGCCGCTGCAATTCGCCCTGGAGTGGGACCGCCCCCAACTGGGCCAACTCACCAAGTTTTTGACCGGGAGCGATAAGGGCTGGCGCGGCGCGGTTTTGCTGGATGCAACACTGAGTGGTACGCCGGAGAAATTGCAGGTGAGCAGCGATGCTTCGGTCCGCGATTTTCGCCGCTACGATATTTTAAGCGGTGATCCCATCCGCATGGCAGGGCATTGCGATGCGCAGTACAGTTCGTTCGATCACACGCTGCACCGGGTTTCCTGCCGCGCGCCGGTGGGAACTGGATCCATGTCGCTTCATGGCGAGATCGGCCTGCCGGGAAGTCACAGCTATGACATGGTGGTGACGGCGGAGGATTTGCCGGCGAGTGCCGTGGCTGCGCTGTGCCAGCGTGCCACGAATAAGCTGCCCCAAGATTTGGCGGCGACCGGCACCGTGGAAGGCAATTTTCTGATGCGGTCTAATGCCGGAGCATCGACAGGCCCGCTGTTTGATGGACGGGGTGAGATCGCGAAGTTGCGATTGGTTTCTGCCGAGAACAAGGCAGACGTAAGTCTAACCAGCGTTCCCTTCGTGATCACGTCGCGCGCTGCAAGCGGCGGCCGTCATATGAAGCCATTGCCCGCCGGACCGTTCGTCGAGTTTGGTCCGGTCGCCGTAGCGGCTGTGAAGCCTGCATCGGCAAACGTCAGCGGCTGGATAAACCGTACCGGTTATGAAATCTCATTCACGGGTGAAACCGAGATTGCAAAAGCATTACACGCGGCGCATTTGTTGGGAGTGCCGGTATTAGCCACGGCGGCCGAAGGCACGGCGAACGTCGATCTTTGGATTGCGGGAAACTGGGCCGGTTGGTCCGCGAACAATGTGTCGTCATCTTCATCTTCGCGAGTGTTGGCCATGGGAACGGCGAAGCTGCGTAATGTCCGCGTGCCCATTCGTGGGACGAACCATCCCATCGAAATTTCAAGTGCCGACTTTCAGTTCTCACCAGATGAAGTGAAGGTTTCCCGGCTGGTGATGAATGCGGCGCACGCGGTGTGGACGGGATCGATCGAGCTTCCGCGCGGTTGTGGAACCCCTTCGGCTTGCCTGATTCACTTCAATCTGAGCGCCAACGCGGCGAGTTTGAGCGATCTGCATCAATGGGCCCAGGCTAGGCAAAGCGAGCGGCCATGGTACAGCGTGCTGGAGCCTGCGAAAAAAACTCCGCCTGCGTTTCTCGCCAGTATTCGTGCTGCGGGCAGACTGACGGTGAATCGATTGGCCGTGCAGCACGTTGTCGCGACGCGAGTTTCGGCTAATTTGAGCATTGATGCGGGGAAGTTGAAGGTGTCCGAGTTGCGCGGCGATCTCTTTGGCGGAACTTACAGCGGCGAATGGCAAGCGGACTTTACGCGCAAACCGGCAACTTATATGGGCTCCGGAACGTTGACGCAAGTTTCGATGGGACAATTAGCTGACTCCATGAACGACGCCTGGATCGCCGGGATTGCCGACGGGAAGTATCAAGTGACGTCGTCAGGAATGTCAGCGGCAGATTTCTGGGGATCGGCCGATGCGACAGTTCAGTTCGAAATCCACGACGGAATTCTGCCGCATCTATCGCTGGCGAACGATAGCGGTCCCCTAAAGATCAACCGGCTTGAAGGACGAGCGCAGCTGCACGAAGGGGTGATTGAAATCAAAGATGCGGCGCTGGATTCGCCAGACGGAGCGTTTGCCGTGACGGGGACAGCCTCGCTGAGCAGGAATCTGGATTTTCAATTGCGTCCTGTTTCGGCGGCGAATTCGGCCAGCGCTCCAGCCAGCATCGCCAGCCGCGGTTACGCCATCTCAGGCACGCTCAGCCAACCGCAGGCCACGCCGTTATCCGGGCCGGAAACTCAGGCGAGGCTGAAACCCTAGCCCGCATTTAATTCTGACCGATTCATCGTAGAGCTTGACTGAGCTGACCTGCTACGGAACGTACCCCGCACCGCGCAAGACTTTCCCCGGCAGCGCTCCCGTCATCTTTCCTTGTTCGATCACCGGCACTCCATTGACCAGCACGTAATCCATGCCCTGCGAAAGCTGATTCGGATTCTCGAAAGTGGCCAGGTCGCGCACAGTTGCGGGATCGAAGATGGTGATATCGGCCCACATGCCGGCCTTGAGCACTCCGCGGTCGGTGAGACGGAGGCGCTGAGCGGGCAGCGCTGAGAATTTGCGGATTGCATCTTCGAGCGTGAGGGCGTGGTCTTCGCGCACGTACTTGCGCAGAATGCGGGGAAAAGTTCCGTAGGCGCGAGGATGAGGATGCTCCATCCCGAGAATGCCTTCAGGCGAGGTTCCCGAAGCGTCGTTGTCGATGGCGACCCATGGCTGCTGCAGGGCCAGAGTTACATCGGGCTGCGACATGCCGAAAACGGCGACGCCGGCGAAGGGATCTTGAATCAAGAAATCGAAGAGAGTGTCCATCGGATCTTCGTTCCAGAGCTTGGCGATTTCGGAAATTCGCTTGCCTTGCAGTGGTAGGAGTTTGGGATTCTGGACGATACCGATCATGATTGCATCCGGGCCGGGAATTTCCTGCCATTCGTTATCCCAATCTTTCGATGGAGTCAGAAGGTCCTTACGGATGCGTTCGCGGGTCGCCGGATCTCGCAATCGCTCGACCAACTTCGTTGAGCCGCCATCATGGGCCCACGGCGGAATGAATGCTGAGAGGTCGTTGAACCAGGCAGTGTAGGCGTAAGTGTCGGCGGTGACATCGATACCGGCAGCGCGAGCGGCGTTGATTTTGGCGACGACCTGCGGCATGCGTCCCCAATTATTTTTGCCCGCAACTTTGATGTGCCAAATTTCGACTGGCACGCGGGCGTCGCGGCCGATCCGCACGGCTTCATCGATCGCCTCGAGAACGGAATCGCTTTCGTTGCGCATGTGGGTGGAATAAATGCCGCCGAATTTTCCTGCTTCGGCGGCCAGAGCGATCAGTTCATCCGTTTTCGCATATGGAGCGGGAGCGTACTCGAGCGCCGTAGAAACGCCCACAGCACCGTCTTTCATGGCATCGCGCACCAGAGCCTTCATCTGCTCGAGTTGCTCGGGCGTGGGCTGCTTGTCATCGTCACCCAAAACCATGCGGCGCACTTGCGTTGCCCCGACGTAGCTGGCCAGGTTTATTCCCATGCCTTGTTTTTCCAGCCGCGCAAAGTATTGCCGGAATGTCCGCCAGTCGGGGTTGATCTTGTAGTGGTCGTAGCCCGAGCGATCGGACTGGATGATGGCGTCATTCAACGGCGCGACGGTTTCGCCCTCGCCCGTGATTTCGGTCGTGATTCCCTGATAGATTTTTGAAGGCAGACGCGGGTCGACAAGAATCGTCAGCTCGGACTGGCCCAGCATGTCGATGAATCCGGGGGCGACAACTTTGCCGCCGGCATCGATCGTCCGCTTGCGCGGGAAAGACGCGAGACTGCCGATGGCGGCAACCTTGCCGTCGCGGATGCCGACGTCCCCGGAATACCAGGGAGAACCGGTGCCATCGATGATGTGGCCATTGGTGATGACGATATCGAAAGATGTTTGGGACTGCGCGCACAATGAAATTCCGCAAAGAATTGATGCAAGCACCACAACACGTGGCCAGCGCAGTTTGCCGCTCATTGGTTCTCCTCGTCGTTCTGTTTCTTACTTTCGCTTTGCAGGCGAATTAGAACACAAAATTCGCGTGACGACTTCATCTTCCGAGGCAAACGATTCGCGCATGTGGTAGGGCCAAGACGGCGGCCGAGCGGGCGGACGCGGCTTTTCGCGTGTTAGTATCAATGCCAACCTCGCATGACTCTGGAACATGTGGATATTGTGTTCAAGGTGATCGCGTTCCTGTTCGCGATCAGCTTTCACGAATCGGCGCACGCCTGGATGGCCAACCGGTGCGGCGATCCCACTGCGCGCATGTTGGGCCGTATCACATTGAATCCGATTAAACACATCGATCCCGTGGGTACCATTGCGCTGCCGCTGATTGCGATGGTGACAGGATTGCCGATGCTGGGCTGGGCGAAACCGACTCCGGTCGATCCGCGCAATTTTCACAACCACGTGCTCGACGATATCAAGACTTCCGTCGTCGGCCCGATCAGCAATTTTGTAGTGGCGGGCGGGGCATTGCTGGTGTTGATTGTGATCGCCTTGACCTCGCATTTGGGCGCCGCAATCGTAAACCTTATTCCTACGGTTTATTTTGGCCGGCTGGATGTGCTGGCCAACCAGACCACTTCGCTGCTCATGCCAATAAGCCTGCTGGCCTATGAGTTCATGGTGATAAATATATTGCTGGCGGTCTTCAATCTGATTCCTGTGCCTCCGCTGGATGGAAGCCACGTTCTAAGACATTTTCTGCCGGAGTCTGTGCTGAAGGTTTATGACATGGCCGGTTGGCTGTGCCTGATTGCACTGGTCTATTTTGGAGGTGGCATGATAAGCCGATTGGTTCTGCCAGTGCTAGGAGTTTTTAATCAGATTTTGTTCTCGGTTGCGCGACTTCGCTAATTAAAATGCCTGCGTCCGCCACATCCCGCAAACGCGTGCTTAGCGGCATGCGCTCGACTGGAAAGCTGCATCTGGGAAATTATGTTGGTGCGCTCGACAACTGGGTGCGGATGCAGGATGAGTACGAATGTTTTTTTGAGGTCGCCGACTGGCACGCGCTGACTACCGATTATGCGGACACGTCGCGTGTGAAAGCGAATTCTCTGGAAGTGGCGCTCGACTGGCTGGCGGCAGGGCTTGATCCGGAAAAGTCTGTGATTTTTATTCAATCCCATGTGCTGGCTCACGCGGAACTGCACTTGCTGTTTTCCATGATCACGCCGTTAGGATGGCTGGAGCGCGTGCCGACGTACAAAGAGCAGAGAGACAACATTCAGGACAAAGATCTGGGCACGTACGGATTTCTTGGCTACCCGGTTTTGCAGGCGGCTGACATTTTGGTCTACAAAGCCGACGTGGTTCCTGTGGGCGAAGACCAAGTGGCGCACGTGGAGTTGACCCGGGAAATTGCGCGGCGTTTCAACGGATTTTACGGGGCGAAGAAGCCGGTTTTTCCCGAGCCGCAATCGCTGCTGACTCCCGCGCCCAAGCTGCCTGGAACTGATGGCCGCAAGATGTCGAAATCCTACGGCAATACGATACTGCTGACCGATCCGGAAGCAATCGTGCGGCAGAAGCTCAAGACCATGGTGACGGATCCGGTGCGGGTGCGGCGATCGGATCCCGGTAATCCCGATTTATGTCCGGTGGGTGATCTGCACAAGATTTTTAGCGATGGCGCCACGCTCGCCAAAGTGAATGAAGGCTGCCGGTCGGCAGGGATTGGCTGCATTGAATGCAAGAGCTGGGCTGCGGACGCGCTGGTGAAGCTGCTGAGTCCCATGCAGGAAAGGCGCAAGAAATTCGAGGGGAATCCGCGGCTGACCTGGGATATTCTTGAAGCGGGCACGGAACGCGCGTCCAAGGCTGCAGCCAAGACGATGGAAGATGTGCGCGAGTCGATGGGGATGTCGCTGAACTACGAAGGCGATTCGGAATAAGAGATGACGGAAGAAACAAAACTCGCTTTCGGCGAACATGGCGCCGCGGCGGCAGTGATTGCCGGCGCCGGAGCTCGCGAAAAAGAAACTGCGAAGAAGGAAAAGAACGATTTTCCTTTTGCAGTAGCCGTCGGCGACGTGTATGAAGGTCCGCTTGATCTTCTCCTGGATCTGATTCGCAAGCAGGATATCGACATCTACGATATTCCCATCGCGCGCATCACGGCGCAATATCTGACGTACGTGGAGAAAATTCGCGAACTCGATGTGAATGTGGCGGCGGAGTTTATTTATATGGCCGCGGTGCTGATTCACATCAAGTCGAAGATGCTGCTGCCGCGCAATCCAGCCGGGTCGGCAGAAGAGCAGGAAGATCCGCGCAATGAACTGGTGAATCGCCTGCTGGAGCACGAAAAATATAAGTCCGCAGCGCAGATGCTGTTGCAAAAGCAGCAGATCGAAGATGCGGTGCTGTCGAATCCTTCGCTGAAGGAATTTATGGAGGAGGAAGGCACTGAGCCGGAGATGGCTGCGGATGTGATTGACCTGGTGAAAACTTTCCAGCAGGTGCTTGACCGCTTGCGCGCACGGCCAGTAATTAACGTGGATGAAGAAACGGTGACAGTGAGCCAGATGATCGATTACCTGCGAAGGCGGCTCTCATTTGAAGATCGACCCGTGCGGCTGAAGCAGATTCTGATGCGCGTTTCCTCGCGGCAGGCGCTAGTCTGCATGTTTTTGGCGCTGCTGGAGATGGTGCGGCTGCAAGCGATTCAAGTGCGGCAGGAGCGATTGTTCGGAGAAATTGCCATACGCAAGCATGTTGGATTTGAAGCGATGATGAAAGAGCAGTCAGCGGTTCGCGACGACTGGAAGTGAAAAGGCAGTGACTAGTGGGCGGTGATCAGTGGCCAGTACGGCCAAGGCGGATTGATCACTGACTACTGACCATTGACCACTGACATATGAGTTTAAAAGCACAACTCGAAGCCATTATCTACGCGGCGGAAACTCCGGTAACACTCGACCACATGATCGAGCTAGTGAAGGAATCGCTGGCAAGCGAAGGCGCCGCGGACGGCACGGAAATTAAATCCCGCGTGCGCCTGGCGCTGGAACAGCTGATTGCCGACTATTATTCGCCGGATCACGGGATCGAAGTTCGTCAGGTCGCGGGCGGGTATCGCATGTCGACCAAGCCCGAACAGCATGAAGTTGTACGCAGCTTCGCTAAGAGCCTGAAGCCGCCGGTGCGGCTTTCTTTGCCCGCGCTGGAAACGCTGGCGGTGATTGCCTACAAACAGCCAGTGACTGTGCCGGAGATTAACGACATTCGCGGTGTCGATTCAGGCGGCGTGATCGGCACGCTGCTTGACCGGAAACTGATTGGCACCGCAGGCCGCAAACAGGTGATTGGGCGACCGATTCTTTATAAGACGACGAAGGAATTCCTGATGCGCTTCGGCCTGAAGGATGTCAACGAATTGCCCAGCATGGAAGAGTTCGAGAAGTTGGTGACCGAGTCGTTTCAGGGAGAATTGATTCCCGCGGAGACTGCGGAGGAAGAAACTGCGTCAGCGCAAGCGGAAGCTGAAAGACTTGGAGCGGCTGGCGTCGCTGAAGAAGAACTGGACGCAGATGAAGCAGAAGAGCAGGGAACTGCGGGGTCGGCGCACACGGAAGAGCCCGTACAGGAAAAGTCCGGCTCGGAACGTATCGAGCCGGAGAAGTTGGAAAAATCCGCCGCACCGCGAGAGTCTTGATTCTCATCAAGCTTCGATCGCACGAACTTATATTTCATGCCTGCTGAACGCCTGCAGAAAATCATCGCCGCCGCTGGAGTCGCCTCGCGGCGCAAGGCCGAGGAACTAATCTCGTCGGGCCAGGTAAAGGTGAATGGGCAAGTCGTTACGGAATTAGGCAGCAAGGCCGATCCTGAGACGGACCACATTCGCGTTGGCGGCAAGCTGCTGCAAGGCGCGCAGCGCCACGTTTATCTTGTCCTCAACAAGCCCAAGGGATATGTCACCACCATGAGCGATCCCAAGAAGCGTCCGACGGTTATGGATTTGATACATGGCGTGAAGGGCCGAGTTTATCCCGTGGGGCGCCTGGATTATGCCAGCGAAGGTTTGCTGGTGATGACCAATGACGGGGACCTCGCTTATCGCCTAATGAAAGCCGGTTCTCACGTGCCGAAGACTTATGTGGTGAAAGTCGCGGGTGTGCCGAATGATCAGGCGATTGAAAAGTTGCGCGCCGGAGTTTCCATTGCCACCGATGACGGCAAGCGAGTGAAGACTGGCCCCGCCGGAGTGCGGGTGGTGAAGGAATCGGCCAATCCCTGGTACGAGATCACGTTGGTCGAAGGACGCAACCGTCAGATCCGCCGCATGTTTGAAGCGGTTGGCCATCACGTGGAAAAAATTAAGCGCGTGCGTTATGGCCCGCTCAAGCTCGATCTGCCTCCGGGGGAGTTCCGTTCGCTGACGCTGAAGGAAATCAACCAGCTTAGAGTGGCCTGCACGACGGGAACAGCAGCTGTTAAACGCTCGACGATATAACGGCCCCAAGAATGTCAGTGCTGGAAAAACTTACACCGCGATGAGCCGATTTTTTGATCTGATCTCGAAACCCGCGCGGGAGATGGGCTTGTATACGCCTGTTCCGCCGGTCTCAGGGCAATCCGCAAGCGCGCCCAGACTCATCAAGCTCGACTCCAACGAAAATCCATTCGGTCCGTCGCCAAGCGCGATCGAAGCCATGAAGTTGGCTCTGGCCACTTCGAGCCTTTATCCCGACGACGATTGCAGCGAGTTGTGCCGCACACTCGCCTCCTATCACGACCTGGCTGCGGACCAGATTATGGTCACTGCCGGCTCCACTGCTCTGCTGGCTTTGCTTTGTCAAACGCTGCTCGCGCCCCACCTCAACGCGGTGACGAGCCAGCGTTCGTTCGTAGTCTATTCTTTGGCGGTGCAAGCCGCGGGAGCCAATCTGATTGAGGCTCCCATGCGCGACGATACGTTCGATCCCATCGCAATTCTCGACGCCATCGATAAGAATACGCGCCTGGTTTTTCTCGCCAATCCCAACAATCCGACCGGCACCATGCTGGAGGCCGCGGTCATCGACAGATTTCTGGCGCGCGTGCCTCCCGATGTAGTGGTAGTGCTGGATGAAGCCTATTACGAGTTCGCCACACATTTTTCGGCGCTGCGCGGCACGATTTATTCGAACTCATTGGAGTATGTTCGGCGCGGGGCAAGTGTGGTTGTGCTGCGCACGTTTTCCAAGGCTCATGGGCTGGCGGGCCTACGCATCGGCTATGGGGTGGGGCCGGCGGAATTGCTCTCGTATTGCGCGCACTTGCGCAACACTTTTTCCGTTTCCACGGTGGCGCAAGCGGCAGCGCTGGCCGCGGTGCACGATCAGAGCCACATTGCCCAGGTAGTGGCCAACAATGCGGTTCAGGCGCCGCTGCTGGCGGATGCGCTCTCTGCTCTTGGATTTCGCGTTACGCCTACCAGCGCCAACTTCCTTTATTGCGATCTCGGACAGGACGCTTCGGGGTTCGCGAACCGCTTGCGCGCTGAAGGCGTCAGCGTGAGGCCGTTGGGGCCGTGGGGCGCGCCTTCTTCCATTCGCGTGACTATCGGCACGCCGGAACAGAATCAGTTCTTTCTCGAAGCAGTGCAGAAGATTGTCAATGGTGGCGCACGCGATAATGCTGCCGCTAGAGCGAACCCACTTTAGTCGTTCATCAGGGGAAGCCGCGCGGCACCGTATAAACCCGCATCGCCTCCGAGCAAAGCTTTGGCAATGATCGTCATTTTCCCCGTGCCGCCGCGCGAGGGATCAGTCGCGGCATAGACCAGCGAGCGGCTGCGCAGTTCTTCAAACAGGGCTGGCGCAAAAGCATCCCAGGCGCTCGAAACTCCGCCGCCGATCACGAACATATCCAGGTTGAGCGAGTTCAACAGGCCGGCCAGCAAAAATCCCAGCGCTCTGCCAAATTTCCGATAAATCTCTCGCGAAACATCGTCGCCCTTCATGGCCAGGTTGAAAACGGTTGCCGCATTAAATTCCTTGCCGGAAGCCGCTGCGTTTGCCAGCACGGAAGCGTTTCCAGCGGCAATGGCCTCACGCGCCATGCGCATCACGGCGCCGGCGGAGGCGTATTGTTCCGCGCAACCGTGGCTGCCGCAACCGCATGGAGGCCCATTCCAATCGATGGGAACGTGCCCGAACTCGCCGGCCATTCCGTTCATGCCGTGAAAGATCTTATCTTCGAGCACAATACCGCCGCCAATTCCCGTCCCCAGAGTCACAATTGCCATGTTGGAAACGCCACGCGCGGCGCCCATCCATTTCTCGCCCAGCGCCGCGAAATTGGCGTCGTTATCGAGGAAAACTTTCGCCCCCAGCCGCCGCTCGATTTCCGCCCGCACGGGATAATCAGACCAGCCGGGCAGATTCGCCGACCTTCGCACCATGCCAGTTTCCAGATCGATGATTCCGGGAATGCCAATCCCAGCGCCCAGGAACTTTCCGTTACGCTGATATTGGCTGTTCACCCTGGCGATGGCATCGCACATGTCGTTGATTACGGAGTCTGGGCCACGCGCAGCGTTTGCTTCGAGTGACACCTTTTCCAAAAGTTGGCCTTCACGGCTTACCGCCGCGATCCGAAGATTAGTGCCGCCGAGATCGACTCCGATAGAAAAATCAGGCATAGGGTAGAAGAGTTTAGCCAGAAGAGTATAAGCGACGTGTGCCGTCTGTGAACTTGGTCGCCTTAGTCTGTGCAACCGGTTAAATCTTAGACTTCACTTCTGGCACTTCGGACAGTAATGGCTGCTGCGCCCACCGATCACGACGCGTTTGATTGCGGTTTTGCAAAACAGGCAAGGCTCATCCTCGCGGCCGTAGACGCGGTGTTTAAGTTGGAAAAATCCTTCTTCACCATCCGCGTCTACATAGTCGGAAATGGATGAGCCGCCCAGCGCTATTGCTTCGGCCAAGACTTCTCGCACGGCCAGAAAAAGGCGCTGCAATTGCTCGCGTGAAAGCGTGTTTGCGCGGCGCCGGGGACGGATCCCGGCGCGAAACAAACTTTCATCGGCATAAATGTTGCCGACGCCGCGGAGCAATTTCTGGTTTAGCAGGGCGGATTTGATCGGGGTCTTGCGCCCGAGAAAAAGCGAGGTGAAGGTATCCAGATCGGCTTCCAGCGGCTCAACTCCGCCGGCAGCGAAGTCGCCGGCAGAAGCTACGCTCAGTCGCCCAAATCTGCGCGGATCTACGAAGCGCAACTCGCGCCCCGAACGCAACTTGATAATGGCGTGCGTATGCTTGAGCACCTCCGACCCGGCTTCACAGACCTGCAGGCTCCCGCTCATCCCCAGATGGACAATCCACTGCGGATGCACGATGCGGGAGCCTTTGCTTTTTAGCCGTTTTGTCGAACCCGTGATGCTCGTTCTCTCCAGGTCGAAAACAATATGTTTTCCTATTCGGTGAACTGTAACGATCCGGCTCCTTTCCAGCGCGGACACAATCTCTGCCGCCGAAGATTTCAGCGGTTCCGGCTTCTGCCCCAGCCAAACGGATTCGATGACGTCGCTGGTCACTCGCTTGGCCAAGCCGCGAGCAATGGTTTCAACTTCAGGAAGTTCAGGCATGAAGGGTTTAGTCTAAAGCAGACTGAGAGATTCGTGCCGGCGCGGTGTGCGAGAGGTATTTTTGATTGCGATGGAACGAAAATCGGGTGCGCTTTACTGCGTAAGCCGGGGGTTTCGGTGGAGCTATTGTCAGTCTTTGAGCGGAACTACGGCGCTGCCGTCGCGGCAGATGGTCGCTACTTTTTGAAGATCGCCATTCGCGTCCGGGACGGTCATGACCGGGCCATAGCAGTAGACAGCGTGGCCGGTAGCAGCGAAATACCAGCGCCCGCCTTTGGAGTGTTCCGCCAATTGACTCGAGGGCTGGCGCGGCGGCTGCACGGGACGCGCATTGAGCATCGGCAGACTCAACAACAGGGCTAGGGTCAAGACCTTCATCTTTTTGCTCCGCAATAACAACGTTCGGTTCAGCAATTGTTGGACGTCTTGTCCACCGCGACTCCGCGTATCGGGAACTTCGCCCGGACGCGCACAGAACTAAATCGTGATCAGGGCGCGCCGGTCGTCAACCAAATCGGCGGCCGGCCGCGACGGCACAACTAATTCCTGCTTTTTTCCTGCGCGACGTTGGCTTGCCGCATGATTTGCTGCTGCCTGGTTCGAGGCGTCCTGGCTGGGAGATTGATCGGGCTGAGACTGGCCCTTGGCCAACGGTTCTTGAGCTTCGGCGCGCCGCTTCGTATCCGCGGTATTCTTATTCTGAATCGCTTTTTCCTTTACCGCCGAAAGCTCCGTGCTGTCACGAAACAGCTCGCGTATGAGGGCGCGCTGCGATTCGATGGTCGAGCCTTGCTCTACGACGAGCATGGTCAGCAGACCGTAAGAGAGAATAAAAAGAACGGTCAGCAGCGGAAGCCAGCCATGCTTCTTGTAAGCGAGGGGAGCGGCGGTGGAATCTTTATGCGAATCCGTGCTGCCGAACAAAGTCGTCAAATGGCACCCCATCCTTTGCCTGAGAACAACAGGCATGGGCATGAATGCAGCTAGAAAGCCAAGTGGGACTTTGCTCTGAAATCGCTGAAAGTGAACGATTTAAGTGGTGCAGGCTGGGACACTGATAGAAAGGCAAGTGCAACTCGATGCACATAAAGAGTAACGGAAATTGATTACTGGAGTTACTTTTTGCGCTTTTCCGCTCGTCCGGGCCGGTTGTTGGCTCCGCTGAAACCCTTGTCCAGCAGGGATTTCAGCCGCGGTCGACAGCAAAACTGGAAGGCTTCTCTTATTTCCCGAGCACCAACTTGGCAATCGTTGCTAACTGCATGTTCGATGTGCCTTCATAGATTTTGCCGATTTTGGCGTCGCGCCAATACTTTTCCACGGGATAGTCTTTGGTAAATCCGTAGCCGCCGTAGACCTCAATGGCCAGAGAAGTCACGCGCTCCGCCACCTGGGAGGCAAAAAGCTTGGTCATGGCCGCTTCCTTCACAAAATTCACTCCCGCATCTTTCATGCGGGCCGCGTTGTAAACCATGAGCCGCGCGGCCTCGATCTCAGTCGCCATTTGGGCAATCTGAAACTGAATGCCCTGAAAATCGGCAATGGCTTTGCCGAACTGCTTGCGCTCGATCGCGTATTTCGCCGCGAACTCCCAGGCGCCGCGGGCAATGCCGATCATCTGCGCTCCAATGCCGATGCGCCCTTCGTTCAGGGTTTCAATTGCGATTTTGTATCCTTTGCCGGGTTCGCCCAGGACGTTCTCTTTAGGCACGCGGCAGTCTTCGAGTATCAACTCGCAGGTGGAAGAAGCGCGAATGCCGAGCTTATCTTCCTTTTTGCCCACGCTGAAGCCGGCAAAATTCTTCTCCACCAGAAACGCCGTAATGCCTTTGTATCCGGCGCTGGCGTCAATGGTGGCGAAGAGTACAAACAATCCCGCTTCCTTCCCATTGGTGATCCACAACTTGCGCCCGTTGAGGCGGTAGTCGCTACCATTCACTTCGGCGCGCGTTTGCAGGCCGAAGGCGTCCGACCCTGAACTCGCTTCACTCAAGGCATACGCGCCCACGGTATCGGCGGCCATTCTCGGCAGGAATCGCTTCTTCTGTTCGTCGCTGCCCCAGCGGAGCAGGGCATTGTTGACCAGCGTATTCTGCACGTCAACCACAACTCCCGCAGAGGCGTCGACGCGCGAAAGTTCCTCGACCGCGAGAATCGCCTCAAAGAATTTTGCGCCACCCCCACCATATTGTTCCGGGATCTCGATGCCCATCAAGCCCAACTGAAAAAATTCGTGAAGCAGGGCTTTCTCGAAGACACCTTTTTCGTCCATTTCCTTGACCAGCGGACGAATCTTGTCATCGGCGAACCGCCGGATATTGTCGCGGAAAAGAATTTCGTCTTCGGAGAGCGTAGTCAGCGGAACGGGAGGATTCGCCAGCAAAGCGGTTTCAGGCACAAATCACCTTCAAGATTCCAGAGTGAGAAGACCCTAAATTTTACACCTGTCTCACGCCGGAACGTCGGCTTGTATTGTGGGGATGGGTTGGCGTATATTCCCGCCCCGCGACTGCAGAACCAAGCCGGCGCAGAGAAACTGCGCCGGTCTGGTCGGGAATCGGATTTTCACTTTGGCGGGAAGTGATCCAGCATTTTGTCGACCGCCTTATCGAGCTTCTTCTCGTTTGCTTCCGGCTTGTCCGAGAGCGTTTGTTGCGCTACTCCGCGCCAGACCAGCTGCTTGTTATGAGCGTCATAAAAGTCCAACACCAGCGTGCCTACGGGATAGTTCTCAACTTGCGTAGTGGTTTCGCCGAGGCCACCCCAGCGCCAGCCTCCCATGCCGTCGTAAAAAGTCTGATATTCACGCTGGTTGCGCGCGCTTCCAACTGCGGTCACGGCCACATCGCCACCGCCATTCACGAGCTGCCAGCCTTTGGCTTGCAGTTCGTGGTCGACCGCATCCTTAATTCGGCTCTCCCACAAGGGGTCGGTTGTTTGTACCTTCTGCCAGTAATAGGTGTGGAATTGGGCAAAGTTAGCGTGGTGGTCGTAGTCAGTTTTCACGTCTTGCGCCAGCGCAACTGCGCCCATCGCCAGCAGGGCCAAGAGAGTCGAGCACCAAAAACGGAGTCGGTTCATAAAACCTCCGAAAATTAAAAATCTGGTGCGCAAGGCCGCGGCAGGTTCGCCGTCGGCAGATTGCGCAAAACTGAGATGCCATGACGGCATTCTGGAGTTGCGCTGAACCGCATAGTGTGGGACCTGAGTCCTGGAAATAAATCCTGTAGAAATGGCATAGGAAGCACTCCCGCGACAAGTGAGCTGGCGATTGTCGATGCCCGCTAAACCGAATGCCCGATTTCACCGCTGCGTTTGCAAAGAATAATTGGCAGTCGCAAAGACATCGCAACCGAAAAGACGCGGCTGAACATCCAAGCGGCCGGAACAAGGCGACGATTTCTTTCGGGAGACCGGATTCATGATGGAACAGCAGAGCGAGCGGGCGAGTTGTCGATTTAATGCGAGGGCTTCGCAGAGCGGTGAGCCCATTCTTCGCGTGGAAGTGTTTCATCCTGTTCCCTCACTCGCCGGAGTGAGAATCGAATTCGAGTTGCTGCGTGGAACTACGCTGGAACAAACGAAAAAGCTGGCGGAATCTCTCAATGAGCGAACCATTGGAATCATCGTTACTAAAGGGAATGGCGCGTAGGGCGAAGACGCGGCAATGGCCCCGTTCAATGCTGCAGAGACAAGTGGCAGAGACAAGTGATGGAGCAGGGAGCTGTTCAATTACGGACAACAATCATGGATAAGAAAGAGATTAACTCGCCAAAGTTGACCACGAATTTCCTCATTTGGGTGGGCGGGGTCGGAGGATTGCTGCTAGTCATTTTTCTCGCGCACTTCGTCTGGAAGATTTTCTAACTTTCTGTTTCCTTGTCGTTTATTGCGATCTGCTCACTTTGGCGTCAGGCTCGGTTATTAATGCCTTCGTTTAGCTTCTTGGCCAGAGCGTGTCGAAGCCTCTGGGCGAGTTTCCTTGATTCCCAGCAAGTGAGAGCGAGCATCGCGAGGAGGGAAGCCCGCATCTAAGAGACAATGACAGACACGGCCCAAAAATCAATCTTTGATGAAAAATATCGGGTCGTCGCCGTCCAGGGCGACCGCCTGCTGGTGCGAGGTATTCGCAGCGGCGAGGTTCTGACCATAATTAACCCTGAGCCCGAGATCTTTCTTAAGCAGGAAGATTATCCGCCGGGAAAGTTAATCGCACTCACCGATCCTTCCGCTGCGCTTCCTAATTGATGTCGCATTTTTCGTGCGGCTGCTTCGTCGCCTGCGGGACTAATGTTTATTGCGCAGTTGCCGATTCTTCAATTGCCCTTGGTCCGGCTACTTCTTTAAAGAATCACGATAAGAGAAGCAGCGGTCAAACGGCAGCAGGACTTTATGACTCTCTCACAGAGGATGCTTCATTTCGCCTTCGGCTGTCGTCACAGGTTGCTCAGCCGGGTTTTTACAATCGAACGGCGAACTTATCAGGTCTGCTTGCGATGCGGGCAGCAAGTCGAATATTCATGGGAGCTCATGAGGGTTGAACCGTACGTTCCCGAGAATGGGGATGCGAGGCGCGGTAGATCGAGGCCGAGCGAGGTTGCGCTGATCTGATTGTCGTTTGAGGATCAGCGAATGGCGCGTTGTCGCCTGGAGGAAACTACGGCACCGGCAGAGTGGGCAGCGGAATGCTCAGCAAGCGGAGCTTTCCGATTAATCCTTTGGCGATTTTCTGCCTCTGCGGTGCGGGTTGCGGTGGTTAGATCCCATTTGCACAAAGGGCAACGGGTGGCCAGCGTGTAAATTACGCGGCCCCGAACAACGCACCCGGGATTTTCGCAAGCTTTCATTGAAGATGTTCGGTTCCCGCTTTCATTGCGTCAAAATATCTAGACGCCACAGTCGCAAGTTAGCATAGGTTCGCTGAGGCCACATGCCTGTTTTCCGCTTCCGCCGATTGGTTTTTCTTCTAAAGATTTCGTTTTCCAACGCCGCATTCCGATAGACTTGCCGAGTCATACTTGCAGCTTCACGAGCCAGTTCGCAGGTTCTGGAAGAATGGCAAATTTGGGAAGCTCACCGCGCACCATCGCCACTTCATCGCAGCAATGGAACCTGGGGCAGGCATGACAATCTTTGTAGATCTTGTCCGGCAGGTCTTCGCGTTGAGCGACGGAAAATCCTTGCCGGCCAAAAAAATCAGGGCTCCGCGTAAAGAGGCAGATACAGCTCACCCGATGCCGCTTCGCTTCAGCGAGCAATGCCTTCACCAGACGCCCGCCGCCGCCGCGGCCTTGAGCCCAGGGCGCGACCGTAATCGAGCGAATCTCAGCCAGGTGGGTGCCATATAGATGGAGAGCTCCGCAGCCGATAATGCGGCCGTCGTCTTCCAGCACCACAAAATCCCTGACGTTCTCGCAAATCTCGGGCAAGTTGCGCGGCAACAAGGTGCCGTCGCCCGAGTACCCGGAAATCAGTTCGTGGATCTTTTCCGCATCCGGCAAAGTAGCTTTACGCGTGCGCATGGACCTCCTCGCGAAGAGACTCGATTTGTTTCCGGGCAGCGGCGATCGCCTGCCGCACCCGGTTGGGGGCCGTACCACCGGCCACGTCATGAATCGCCAGAACGGACGATAGTTTCAATGATGCGTACACGTCCTCGGCAAATGCGGGATCAATGGCTCGCAACTCGTCGAGCGAAAGATCCTGCAGTTCGCATTTCTTTTCGAGGCAAACCTGCACCGCCTTGCCCACATGCTCATGGGAAAGACGCGAAGTCACGCCACGCCTGGTGAGATAGGTCGCGGCCGCCCATGCGTTCATAAATCCGCTCTGAGCGGCGGTATCCATGCGTTCGAATTCGAAAGTCAGTTCTCTCATCCAGTTCGTGACCAGCGGCAGCAACGCGAGCATGGTGTCCGCAGCATCGAACAACGGCTCTTGCGTTTCTTGCAGATCCTTGTTGTAGGCCAGGGGCAGACCCTTCATGGTCATCATCAGCGAAGTGGCGTTGCCAATGATGCGCCCACTCTTGCCGCGCACCAGCTCGAGCAGATCAGGATTCTTTTTTTGCGGCATGGCGCTGCTGCCGGTCGAGAAAGCCTCCGGCAGGCTGATGAAGCCGTATTCCTGAGTGGAAAACAGAATCATTTCCTCGGCCCACCGGCTCAAGTGCATAGCCAGAATCGAAAGTGCGTTCACAAACTCGAGCGCGAAATCGCGGTCGCTCGTGGCGTCGATGCTGTTGGCGGTTGGGCCGTCAAAATCGAGCGCCTGCGCGATCGACTCTCGATCCAGCGCCAGCGTCGCGCCCGCAACCGCTCCCGAGCCTAGCGGACAAAGATTCAGCCGCTCCCGGCAGTCGGCGAGCCTTGTTGCGTCCCGCAGAAACATTTCCACATATGCGATCAGCCAATGCGCCACGAGTACGGGCTCAGCCTTTTGCAAGTGCGTATATGCGGGCATGGCGGCATCGCCGCAAGCCGCGGCGCGGTCGGCAAAGCTTCGGCATAAATCCGCCAGTTGCTGGCGCAGTTCGTCGATGGCGGCCCGAACGAAAAGGCGAAGACCGGCGGCGATTTGCTCGTTACGGCTGCGTCCGCTGTGCAGTTTGTATCCGGTCTCGCCGATCAAGGCTGCCAGTCGCTTTTCCACGAAGTGGTGCACGTCTTCGGCTTCGTCATCTTCCAGAAAGTCCGGTGATTCCGTTGCACGCTTTCCGATATCTTCCAGTCCTTTCAGAATCTGGATCAGTTCGTCTGACGAAAGAATTCCGGCAGCCTTCAGTTCACGGGCATGCGCGCGGCTGGCAGCAAGTTCATAGCGCAGCAAGCGGCGATCGAATGCGAACGAGCGCTGCCAGCGTTCGAATTGCGGATCGAGCGGCTGGCGAAATCTTCCCGACCACATCTTCATCGCGTAACCTCCAACCGCGACCGGGCTCGCGAACGTGAAGGCAGCCCGAGGATGCGAATGAATCCGGCGGCATCTTTCTGGTCGTAGCTTTCGTCCATCGTGAACGAAGAAAGATCTGTGCGGTAAAGAGAGTGTTCCGACTTGCGGCTCACAATCGAAACATTTCCTTTGTATAAAGAGAGCGCGACCTCGCCGGCCATCTCTCTCTGCGTGCTATCGACAAAAGCGTCCAAGGCCTCACGCAAAGGGGTAAACCACAAGCCGAAGTAAACGAGTTCCGCATACTTCAGTCCAACGTGTTGCTTGAAGTGCGCGACATCGCGCTCCAGGCATAGGGCTTCCAGTTCGCGGTGCGCCGCGATGAGGAGTGTCCCGCCGGGAGTTTCATAGCAACCACGGGATTTGATACCGACAAAACGGTTCTCGACCAGATCGACACGGCCCACGGCGTTGCGGGCGCCGATTTCGTTGAGCAGTTCAACCAACGCCACGGGATCGAGCCTCATGCCGTTGACCGAGGTTGGAATGCCCTGCTCGAATCCGATGCGCACTGTTTCTTCTTTGTCCGGAGCTTCTTTGGCGGACCGTGTGATTTGCCAGGTCGTTGGCAGTGGAGCATTCGCCGCGTCCTCCAGTTCGCCGCCTTCGTGGCTGATGTGCCATAGATTGCGGTCGCGGCTATGAATCTTCTCGCGGCTTGCCGCAACTGGAATTCCATGTTGCTCGGCATAGTCGAGACAATCTTCGCGCGACTTCAGAGTCCACTCCCGCCACGGCGCGATGATCTTCAACTCCGGTGCCAGCGCCTGGTAGGTCAATTCAAATCGCACCTGGTCGTTGCCTTTGCCGGTGCATCCGTGGGCGACCGCGGTTGCGCCTTCGCGCAACGCCACTTCCACTTGGTGTTTGGCGATCACCGGCCTCGCCAGCGAAGTTCCCAGCAGATACTTGTGCTCGTAGACCGCGCCAGCTTTCAATGCGGGGAAAACGTACCCCGTCAGAAATTCCTCACGCAGATCTTCCACGACGACTTTGCTTGCCCCGGTGGCGTAAGCTTTTTCAACGACAGCATCCAGATCGTCGCCCTGGCCAACATCGCCCACCATGGCGATCACATCGTACGAATAATTTTCCTTCAGCCACGGAATGATGATGGAGGTATCGAGGCCACCGGAATATGCGAGAACGACTTTCTCAGGCATGCGCGCTCCTTACGGGCAGACGAACCGCGCCGCCCAACAGCAAATATAAAATCGCTTTCTGAACATGCAGACGATTTTCAGCTTGCTCGAAAATCAAGGAATGTTCGGAATCCATGACTTCGTCTGTTACTTCTTCTCCGCGATGCGCAGGCAGACAGTGCATGAACGCAGCGCCGGGCGAGGCGAGAGACATCAGTTTGCGATTGACCTGATACGGCGGGAATATGCCGGAGCGGCGCACCCTTTCTTCTTCCTGCCCCATGCTGGTCCAGGCATCGGTGTAAACCGCGTCCACGCCAGAGACCGCACTGCGCGGATCGGCGAGCAATTCAATTCGAGCGCCGGTCTTCTTCGCAATTTCCATTCCGGTCGCCACGATGTTCGCGTTCGGTTCATATCCGGCCGGAGTTGCGATACGAATCGACGATCCCAGGCACGCAGCAGTCAACAACAAAGAATGCGCCACATTGTTACCGTCTCCCACATACGCGAGAGTGAGGCGCCGCAAATCGCCGAAGCGCTCCTGCAATGTGAAGTAATCGGCCAATGCCTGGCAGGGATGCTCCACGTCGCTTAAAGCGTTGATGACCGGAATGGAGGCGTATTCCGCCATGCCTCGAATGGTTTCCTGCGCGAAAGTGCGCAGCACGATAACGTCTACCCAGCGCTCCAGATTGTGCGCGATGTCGCTCAACTTTTCCCGCGCGTCGAGACGGCCTTGGGTTTGATCGACGAACATCGCGCTGCCGCCAAGGCTCGACATTCCAGCTTCAAACGTCAGACGCGTGCGCAAGGACGGCTTTTCGAAAAACATCACCATTTGTTTGCCAGCCAGCGTTCGTTGAAACACGGACGGCCGTGACTTCATCAGTCCGGAGAGATGCAGCACCGCTTCGACGCCCTGGGGGCCAAGGTCGGCAGTCGAAATCAAATCCGGACACCAGAACGCGCCGGGAAAAGCCTCGGGAGCTACGGGCGCCCTATTTTGCAGTTGAGTATTCAAGTGTGACTCCTTTTTTCGCTGCGCCTGGTCGACGGAGATCGCCGCAGGTCACTTCTGTTCCAATCTCGTTTTCGCCGAGATGCAATTGCGGCAGAATTCCGGCTTGCGCCGCCGCCAAGATTCGCACTCGGCCCACCCCTTGTTGCAGGGCTCGCGCGCAGGCTTGAAGTTTCGGAAGCATCCCTCCGGCGATCACAGATTTCTCTACCAGACTGGGAATATCGTCCGTGCGTAGCTGCGGCATGACGCAACCCGACGCATCTTTCACTCCAGCAACGTCGGTGAGGAAAATCAGCACAGTGGCAGAGCACGCAACCGCGCAAGCCGATGCCATTTCATCCGCATTAATGTTGTAGTATTCGCCGTCCTCGCCCAATGCCAGGGACGCCAGCACCGGAACTCCGCCTTGCTCCCAAATTGCTTCCAGCCATTTCGTATCGACAGTTTCGATTTCGCCCACAAATCCGAGATCGCGGTCCAGCACTCTCTTCTTACGCGCGCGAAACATGTTTCCGTCACCGCCGCAAAGACCAAGAGCGGAAACTCCCGCGGCCTGAAGCGCGGCAACGATTTTCTTGTTTACGAGGCCGGCCAGCACCATCATCGCCACATCGCGCGTGGAAGCGTCGGTGACGCGCAACCCGTCGACAAACTCTGTCTTTATTCCCATGTGTTGCAGCGTGCGCGATAAAGTTTTGCCGCCGCCATGAACGATCGCCACACGCTGACCCTTACGGGCAAGTTCGGCAATCGACTGGGCACACGTATGCAAGACCGTGGCATCTTCCACGGCGGCTCCGCCGATTTTTACGACGATCGTCACTGCAAGCCCTCGCTTTCGGTAAATCCAAACATCAAATTCATATTCTGGACAGCCTGGCCCGCCGCGCCTTTCACCAGATTGTCGATGCAGGAGATCAGCACCAGTCGCCGCCCATCCTCGGCCAAACAGAAGCCAACGTCGCAATAATTGGTATGCAAACAAAATTGAAGTTCAGGAAGCTTCGGTGTCGGGAAGATGCGAATCCAGCGATTTCCCGAATAAAAAGTCTTGAAACAAGATTCCACTTCGAGCGCCGTCATTTTCGAACTGAGCTGCACATAAATCGTCGAAAGAATTCCGCGCGGAATCGGCAGCAAATGCGGAGTGAACGTTAATTCCTGCGGCTTCAAATCCAATTGCTCGACGATTTCGCCCACGTGCCGGTGGTTGAAAACCGAATACGCGGAAAGATTGTCGGCCACGGAGACGAAATGCGTACGCGGAGTCGCCTCTTTGCCCGCGCCTGAAACGCCAGACTTGGAATCGGAAACAATGCCGTGGGCCCGGTCCAGGTAACTTGCCTTTAGTAATGGCGCGAGCGCGAGAATGATTGATGTGGCATAACATCCGGGATTCGCCACCAGTTGCGCTTCGGCGATCTGATCGGTGTTCAACTCGGGCATTCCATAGACGGCTTTTGCTGTCAACCGCTCGGCTGTGGGCACATCGGAATCGGCAAAGCCGTAAATCGTGCGATGCTCTTCCCGTTTCAGCCGCCATGCTCCGCTGAGATCGATTACGCGCAACCCGTTGGCAATTGCCTCCGGCACCAGCGCTCGCGAAACTTCGTGAGGTGTGGCCAGAAACAGCAGTTGAACTTTATGCTGTTGCAGAGTCTTCCACGACAGCGGGTGCAGCGGATAGCCGCCATTTCCCGAAAGCCCTGGGAAAACTTCTGCCAGGTCGCTGACTCCGCCGTCTCCGTTTCGCCGCATTAACAGAGGCTTTTCCAGCCGCGGATGGGCGGACAAAAACCGGGTAAGCTCCAGGCCGGAATATCCGGTCGCGCCCAGCACAGCGGTCTTGAGTTTGCCCGGCATCAACCCAGCATCCCCTCAAGGCGCGCTGCAAGGTCTCGGGCCGCTTCTTTGTCGGGGCAGACAATCAAAATCGTGTCATCGCCTGCGATAGTGCCGACAAGTTCCTCCCAGTCCGTTTCATCCATTGCCGCGGCAACCGGTTGCGCGCTGCCCACAATGGTCTTGACGACGAGTTGGTTCTGCGCGGTGCGCACTTCCAACACGAATTCCCGCACCAGGCGTGAAACCGGAGGCAGGGCAGCTCCCGCGGAACCCTCCACGTGCGGCAGAGCGTAACCGCCTCCGGTCTTGCTTAAGTTCAACTCGCGAATGTCGCGCGACAACGTAGCCTGGCCGACTTTGAATCCTCGCTTGCGCAGCGCGCGCTGCAAAGTCTCCTGGCTGGAAATCGGCCCCTGCCTCAGAGCATCCAAAATCGACCGTTGCCGCAAGGTTTTATTCATTGTGAATAATTATTCATAGCAATGAATAATTATGTATTCATCTTACGGCCCTGAGCTGGAATGTCAAGAAGAAATGAAGCTTGCGGTGAACTATTGATGGACATGTGGGAACTGCGACAGGTCGCGGATCATGCCGGCAATCCTGCTAGACTACTCGGCGGCTTGACTTCCGCAGTTTGCGCCACGGAGCCAATCGATGAATGCGAAATTCCCGAAGCCCATTAGTCCCAAGCCCGGATTGTGGGCCGAGATGCTGGCCGAATTTTTCGGCACCTTTGTGCTCATGTTGTTCGGCACTGGCGTAGTGGCCATGGTGGTGTTATTCCCGACGGGAAATGCGGGGGAGACGATTCATGGCGGCTACACCAATATCACTTTGGGTTGGGGACTGGCAGTGACCATGGGCATCTATGTTGCCGGGAAAGTTTCCGGCGGACACTTGAATCCGGCCGTAACACTGGCGCTGGCGGCATTCCGGCGTTTTCCCTGGGCCAAAGTTCTGCCCTACTCGCTGGCGCAGATCGCCGGCGCGTTTTGTGCCGCAGCACTGGTTTACTGGGACTACTTGCCGGCGTTTCACAAGGTAGATCCGCTACTCGACCACACGGCGGGAGTTTTCACTACGTTTCCCGCTTTTCCGGCACTGCCGCAGGCGGGTTTCCTGGACCAGGTACTCGGAACCGCATTGTTGTTGCTTCTTATTTTCGCCATCACAGACGAATTCAATGTGCCACCCGGCGCGAACCTCGCCCCGCTGATGATCGGACTGGTGGTAGTGGCGATTGGCATGAGCTTCGGCGGCATGCACGGCTATCCGATTAATCCGGCCCGCGATTTCGGGCCGCGTCTTTTTACTGCCGTTGCGGGGTTTCGCAATAACGGACTGACGAATGGGCTTCGCGTCTGGTGGATACCGGTAGTCGCTCCCTTAGTGGGCGGCCTGGTGGGCGCGGCAGCTTATGATCTGGGGATTCGGCCGTTCCTGATTCGTGCCGCGAATGCGACGAGCGCCGATCATGTCTCGCAGTAAATCGATTCGACCAAACATGACCGTTACCGTCCATTGCAGCGCCATTCTGTTCGATCTTGACGGGGTGCTCATCGATTCCACACCCGCTGTGGCCCGGGTGTGGAACCGCTGGGCGATTGAGCATGGCTTTAATCCGCAGGAAGTGATTGCGCGGGCACATGGCCGACCCAGCCTGGCCACCGTCCGCGAATACCTGCCGGGGGCTGACCACGCTGTGGAAAATAGCAAAGTCGAACGAGCGGAAATTGAAGACCTGGCGGGAGTCGCTCCTCTTCCTGGCACGCTCGATCTGCTGGCAAGCCTTCCCCAAGATCGATGGATGATCGTCACCTCTGGCACGCGGGCCCTGGCGGAAGTCCGTATTCGTGCGGCAGGCTTGCCATTGCCGGCGCATTTGATCACCTCGAACGACGTGCTGCACGGCAAGCCGGATCCCGAGCCTTACCTGAAGGGAGCGTCGGTTCTGGGCTTCGCCGCATCGGAATGCGTCGTTATCGAAGACGCCCCAGCGGGGATTCAGGCGGGCAAATCCGCAGGCAGCCGGGTCATCGCGTTTCCTACCTCTTCACCGTCCGCGGTACTCCATGCAGCCGGGGCGGACTGGATCGTGAACAATTGTGGCGATGTGCGGCTGAGCGGATTCTCATCGACCTCGGCGCGTTTGCGGCTCGCGCTTTCTTTGCTGGAGACTGCGACCTGATGTTTTGCCAGTCAATCGGGCTGGTTCTAAAGACGAAAAGGCTGGGAGCCGATTAAGAACCAAAGTACCAGGAGCGAAAAAATTTGCGGATGGAAAACTGATTTTGGTGTAGGTTCCCTGTAACGTGAGAATTTGCCGAAGGAGCGATTCCCAGTCCTTACCCGGCTGAAACGCAAGCTTTGCCGGGTGGGCGAAGATTCAAACCAGAAGTTTAATTACTCGCCGTATTCGCTTGTAGCTTTGTCTCGTTGGGTCCCCCGGGTTTTCGGTTATCCTGAGTTTAATGTGCGGTTTGATCGCTCAGGCGGGAGAGTGCATGGCGGATCTAGTTGCGGTACTAGAACAGTTGAAACAGGAACGTGAGCAAGCTGAGGGGCGACTGAGAAAGCTGGAAGAAGCGATTGCCGTGTTAAGCAAGGTGACCACAGAGGATTTGGGGTCGTCAGGCAACGGTGGCCGCAGGCAGTACCGGCTTTCCCCGGCCGCCCGCGAGCGCATCTCGGCAGCGCAAAGAGCGCGCTGGGCGAAGTTGCGCGAGAAAACAACCAAAGCCAATAAGTAAACAGGCAACGAAGGGGGAGGCGAGCCGGTGGCCTCCTTTTTGCAACTCCAGTCCAGTCGCACATCGAGCGGCTTTCTTTTTCCCCTGTCGCCGCAACTGCTTTTCCTTATCCAGAGCCAGCAAATCTCGTCATCGAAGCTGGCGCAAATAGGCGACCAGGTCGCGCAACTGTTGTCCGTTGAACTGCGTCAGGTTGGGCATCGCCGAATCCGGTTTTAAAGATTGAGCGTGAGTGATCCAGGCCTCAAGATAGGCGTCATTGTTGGGATAGGAGTTCGCCGCAATCTCGCGGCGGCTGGCAATATGCGTGAGATCGGGAGCAACTCTTCCTCCAGCCAAGGTGCCGCGCACCTGGTGACATAGGGAACAAGGTCCGGCCACAAAAATCTGTTCTCCGCGGCGTGCTTCGTCGGTCGTGGGCTCCGCGCCGGATTGCAATTGCCCCTGAATCCAGGCCGCATACTCGGAGGGCTGCTGTGCGACGACCAGCAATCTCATATGGGCGTGCTGGGCTCCGCAATACTCGGCGCAGGTTCCAGTGTAGACGCCAGCCTTAAACGCTTGAATGCGAATGAAATTAGGATGGCCGGGAATCAGATCGACTTTGCCATGCAGGGTGGGCACCCAAAAAGAATGGATCACATCCTGTGAAAGAAGTTCGATATCTACGGGACGGCCGACGGGGATATGAATTTCATTGGCGGTGGTAAAGCGCTGCGCCGGTGCACCCAGGTATTGAACCTCCCACCACCACTGGTGGCCGATGATCGCGATCTCCGGATGAAGATTTGCGTGATTGGCGTCGTGAACGGGAAAGCTAGCCATCAATTTTAAGCCGAGGATGAATAGCACGCAGAGCACGGTCAAGGGAAACAGCAGACCGCCCCACGCTATCCAGCCCTGGCCGCCCCCGACATCGACCGGTTCGTGCTCGGCGAGCGTGCCGCGGTGGCGCGAGATCGCCCAGGTGAGCAAGATCCACATCAAGGCTGTGATGGCGAGAAAAAGAATCAGCATCAGCCAAGACATGTGGGCGATGCGGGCTGCTGCCGGACCTTCAGGGTACAAGGTCGACTGCGATCTCTGGCAGCCCGAGAGCAACAGCAACAGCGGCGAGATGAACCAGGCGCGCTTCATTGCTCAATCCTTCTGCGCGGCTTTGGTGGGATGGGTTATGGCGGGCGGCGCTACATCTTCCTGGGCCGGAACGCGGGGCGGTTCGGGTTCCTGAGGAGTTCGCATGGATTTGATGTAGGCCACCAGCTTCCAAATCTGATCTTCTGGAATTTTGCTGCCCCAGGCGGGCATTCCTTCGCCACGTCCCTCGGCGATGGAATCGAAGATCTGATCGTCGCGATCGCCAAACAGCCAAACCTTATCGCGCAGGCTCGGTCCCATGCCGCCGCCTGCGTGTCCTCCATGACAGCCCGAGCAGTTGTACCAGTTAAAAAGTTTCCGTCCTTCCTGAAGGGCTACGGCGTCGTTCGCGAAGGGGTCAGTGCGAAAAATGGGAGCGGGACCTCCGGCGCTGCCGGGTATCGGGCCGACTGCGGTCGGCACCGGGGGCATGGAACCCGCGGCCACGCTGGGCGAGGAGTAGTTTTGGCATCCCACGGAAGCCAGCACCAATAGCAATCCAATCGCGAAAATAGTTCGTGTTTGCATAGCGGAGCACCTCATTCGCACTGCGCCTCCGGAGCGCTCGCCAAAGGCACTGCATATGAGTCGAGCAAATGCCGGATATCGGAACGCCGGCGGAGAATGAAATCGTTGAGCTTGTCGCGCAGCGCGTCGTCGCCAAGACGCACGCCCATGGAGATGTTGAAGGTCAAAGGGATTTGCTGGTCCATAGGGGCGACGCACACGGGCGTTGTTTCGAGAGGAGTGGAGGAGCGTTGAGCGAAATAACCGCCGAGCGGGCCCCACACGACGGCGACATCCAATTGCTTATCAGCAACGGCGCGAACGATATCGGCGGCGGGATTTTGTTCGGAAAGTTTGCCGAAGATACTGTACCCATACAGGTTGCGCGCGAGGCCACGCCGAAGCAGCGCAGTCGTAGTCGGCAATTCGTCGTCGCTGTCTCCGGTGATGGGAACACCAATGCGCAGATTCCTGAGCCGGGGATCATCGAAGGACCGGATGCGAAGATCGTTATTGCGGCGCGATACAAAAACGTAGGTAGAACGGTAATAAGGAATCGTTGTAGTGGCTACGTCAATGCCGGTGGGGACCTCCATCACTACATCGCATGTTCCCGCCTGCAAAGTGTTGCGAAAAAATTTGTGCCGCTGCGGAAACCAGAAATACGAAACATTCATGCCCAGGTCGCGCCCCACTAAGGTTGCGAGTGCGTTCTCAAATCCCTGTCGTTGCTGATTCGAGTAGGGGAGATTATTGGGATCGGCGCAGACTCGCAGCTCCGGCGTTGCGGCGAGCAGAGGAATGCCGCAGCAAAATAGAAAAGCAAGCAGCGACTTAATAGCCGAAGACATAAAGCATTCCTCCGGGCGAAGTCATCTGCTTGATCTTCTTCATGGCTCCAACAACACCGAGCGCGGCATATTCGTCATCGGTCGAGACGCTGGGCAGAGCCACCGCGCCCATCCATCCGCCGATACCGGCGTAGATCGCGACATATTGCTTGCCATCGGGTCCAATGAACGTCATGGGGTTGCCGATGATGCCCGAGGACAGTTTCATCTGCCAAAGGACCTTCCCGTCGCGCGCGTCCACGGCCCGGAAATAGCCATCCATGGTTCCGTAAAAGACAACGTCTCCGGCCGTTGCCAGCACGCCACTATAGACAGGGAGGTCGGTTTCCTTAATGCTCCAAACTTTCTTCGCATTCGCTACGTCCCAGGCAATAAATTCGCCCTGATATCCGCCGGGGCCGGGATACATGCGCACGCTGGCTCCTAGATACGGCGTGCCGGCAATGTAGTTCACTTCTTCGCCGGAATAATCCATGCAAGTGTTGTGGGCAGGGATGTAGAGATAACCAGTCTTCGGGGAAAACGCCGAGGGTACAAATTCTTTGCCACCAGTGGAAGATGGGCAGACGCCACGCGCGTAATGATTGCCGTGTGAGGACGCTTGTCTGGATTTTCGATGGGAAGGCCGGTCTTCAAGTCATAACCGCTGGCCCAGGTTACCGGCTCGAAATTTTCCGCCGAGAGCACTTCGCCCGTCTCGCGATCCAGCACGAACATGAAGCCGGTGCGCCCGGGATGAAGAAGCAGTTTGCGGGGTTGGCCCTTCCAGGGCATGTCGACGAGAATGTTTTCCATGATCTCGTCGTAATCCCAGCCATCATGCGGTTCGACCTGGTAGGCCCATTTCGCTTCGCCGGTCTCCGGATTCGCGCGCCCAGATCGTGATCGACCATTTGTTGTCGCCGGGCCGCATATCGTCGTTCCAAACGCCGGGATTTCCGGTGCCGTAATAAATGAGGTTGAGTTCGGGGTCGTAGGAGATCCATCCCCAAATGGTTCCGCCGCCCATGTGCCACTGGTCGGGCGTCCATGTGGTCACGCCAAGATCCTTGCCTTGGTCCTTGGGATAGAACGGTTTGAAGTCAGGACCGATCAGAGCGTCTTTGTCCGGGCCGCTGTTGTAGGCGCGCCAGAGAATTTTGCCGGATTTAAGATCGAGCGCCGTCAGCTTGCCGCGCACGCCGAGTTCGCCGCCGCTATCTCCCACGAGCACCACGTTCTTCACCACGATCGGCGCCATGGTGATGGTTTCACCGAGATTGGTATCGCCGACCAGCGTCTTCCACACGAGTTGTCCGGTGTTAGCGTCGACTGCGACTGTATTGGCGTCGAGAGTGCAGTAGATAATTTTTCCATCCGCGTAGCTGGCGCCGCGGTTCACAACGTCGCAACAGGCGATGCCAACCGAACGCTGTTCAGGATTCGGTTCGAATTTCCACTTCATCGGATAACCCGGCTTGGTCAGGTCCAGAGCAATCAGATAATTGGGAAACGGCGTGACCATATACAGCGTGTTATTGACAACCAGCGGTCCACCCTCATGCCCATGCGGAATTCCATCCGCCATCATACCCACGATGTGAAGATTCTTTACATTGCCGGTGTTGATTAGCGTCAGAGGGCTAAAGCGAGTGTTTGCATAGTCGCCCGCCGGCATCGTCCAATCCTTCGTCGGCAGCGGGCTCACCAAATGAATACCGGGCTGCGATCCCGGAACCTCGGTGGTGCCGGGGGCATTTTGTGCAAGTACTGACAGCGTGATGAAGACTGTGAACATCAAGCAACTAAAAACGCGCATAGAGTGACTCCGATTTCTTTTCTCTCACCGTAGCGTGTACAAATATGCGGCTACATCTCGCGACTGTTTCTCGCTCAACCCCAGATTCGGCATGGCAGTTTTCGGTTCCACAGCCGGCGGATTTTCAATCCAGCGAATGAGGTTCTCTGGAGTATTGGGCAACTCTCCGGCAATCATGGTGCGGCGGCTGAAGAAATACAGCGGTGGCCCAACAAGGCCATTGGCGGCATGAATCCCGGGAATCACATGGCATGCGCCACAACCGTAGGCCTGGATGATCTGTCCACCCTCCCGGGCGTTGCCGCCGACCACAACGCTATAGGCAGGAGTTTGCCGGCCTCCCATGCAACCCACTAGCATGAGCAGCGGTAACAACCATGCCAGGCGCAACAGGCGTGCGTTCATCGTGCCCTCACACAAAGTTCGATCATGGCGATGGGCAGCCCCATCCAGACGATTCCGATTCCTAGCGTCAGGCAGACGAAAACGCCGATCAGCGCCATGTATTCCTCGCGGCCTCGGCCCTCGGCATCGGAAAGATCGCGATCATGCGAGAGCAGGCGCCAGTTGCGAAACGAGACTACTCCCGACACGACCGCCGTAATTAGCAGAGCGACAGTAACGATCAAATAAATCAGCTTCGCTGCCGGATCCAGATGCGCTCCGCCATATTGTTCTTCTCCCAGACATGCCTGCCACGTGATCAGAAGATCGGCGATGCCCAAACCGATCCAGGCGACCGCCGATCCGGCAAAACCGAACCAAAGCTTTGCGGGCGATACGTGGGGGCGAGTATGGGTCTGGCTGCTCATACGATTTGCGAACTCTACTTACGAACGAAGCTCGCTAACTCCAATCACAAATGCGGTCCCACATAGAGAATTCCAACCACAAAAATCCAGACGACATCAACGAAGTGCCAGTACATCGCGGCCACATGAAAAGGGCGATAGGGCGACTCGGCAGCCGGTGCATAGCGAGGCAGAGTCAGAACGTACGTCAGGAACAGCAAGCCTACGATCACGTGCGCCGCGTGAAGGCTGGTAATGGTATAGAAAATCGATCCGTAGGAATCGGTATCCGGTGTAAGGTGCTGCCAGTGCTCGCGGTATTCGAAGGCCGAAAGAGTTAAGAAACCCAGCCCGATCAAAATGGTGAATGCCAGGGCAATGCGCCCCGCCGCGTAGCTTTGTTTTTTCACCTGCCGCTCGCCCCAGTGGAGGACAACACTGCTAAAGAGCAACACCGCAAGCATGGGCAATGCGTAATGCAGCGTTGGCAACTCCTCGATCTTCCAGCGGTCCTTGTTGCTGCCCAATAGAAAATAGGTGGCAAATAGAGCTATGAAAAGGAACGCTTCAGTCAGGATAGTTAGCATCATCGCGTAAGTTCCGCGCTCGGTTTCGAGCCGAACGGGGACAGAACGCGTAGCGATTTCGCCACTGCTCATGCCAGGTTCTCCTCCGGTTTGGGCCACAGCCAGTAAAAGCCACCGAATAAAGTGCCCAGTACCCCTGCCAGCGCAACCCACATGAGTTGAAAAATCAGCGCCAAGAACAACAGCATCAATGCCAACGCTACGAGCAGCGGAGCGATTGTGTCCTCAGGCATTTTCACGATCGACTGCGGCTCGGCGTCGAGCCACGTGGTCGAGAGCGTTAGCCGCCCTTCATCCAGCACCCGTTCGTTGTAGGGGTCATACTCTTCGTCGTGGTCATCCCAAAGAGGATGGCGGGAGCACACGGTGGGGATATGAACGGTGGCGTAGGGCGCGGGGGGAGAATCGGTTTCCCATTCCAGCGAATCCGCGTTCCAGGGATTCTTGCCGGCAAGTGCGCCCTTACGCTGGCTGTGAAAGTAGTTGATGATGTCGAGCAAAATCCCAAAGCCGAAAATGAATGCGCCGACGGTCGCGGTCATATTCAGCCCGTCGAGGCCAAGGCCGGCGGGATACGTGTAAATCCGCCGCGGCATCCCGCCGAGTCCCAACAGATGCATGGGGAAGAATGCCAGATTGAAGCCGATGAACATGACCCAGAAGCTCCACTTGCCCAGGCGCTCGTTCAACATTCTTCCCGTAATTTTTGGCAGCCAATAATGAAAGGCGGCAAACACAGGGAAGACATTTGCTCCGATGAGCACATAATGCAGGTGAGCGACGACAAAGTAGGTGTCGTGCACCTGCCAGTCCACGGGGATAATGGCGGTGAAGATGCCGTTCAGTCCGCCGATCACCAGCAGGGCGATAAAGCCCATGGCGAAATGCATCGAGGCGGTGAGTACCGGACGTCCCTTCCAAACTGTCGCAATCCAGCAGAAGACCTGCACCGCGCTGAAGATGGAAATGGTCATGCTGCCGGCGCTGAAAAAACTCATTGCCATGTCGCTCATTCCTACCGCGAACATGTGATGGAGCCAGACTCCAAAGCCCACGAGTCCCGTGAGAACAGTCGAAATGGCTACGTAGGGATAACCGACGATGGGCCGGCGCGAGAAGACCGGAATGATCATGGAAGCCATTCCGGTGGCCGGAAGAAACACCACGTAAACCCAGGGGTGTCCGAAGAACCAGAACAACTGTTGCCACAGCAGCGGGTCGCCGCCCAGACGCGTATCGAAAAAGTGAGTCCCCCAGCGGCGATCCAACTCCAGAAACAAGCAGTCGGCGGTCAGCGCGGGCAGCGACATCACGATGGCGAATGAGATCGTCAGTGTGCTGTAGAGGAACAAGGGCATGCGGCTGATCGTCATGCCGGGCGCGCGCAGGCGGAAGATCGAAACGATGAAATTGATCGCGCCGACGGTCGTAGAAACGGTGAGAAAGATCAGCGCCAGGGCATAGAAGTCCATGCCGTAACCGGGAGAGTAGCGCATGCTGGTGTAAGGCACGTAGGCAAACCAGCCGCCATGCGGCGACTGTCCCAGGAATGCGCTGATATAGAGCAGGATGCCGGAGAGCAGAAAAGTCCAATAGGAAAAGGCATTCAGGCGCGGGAGAGCCATGTCACGCGCGCCAATCATCAGCGGAATCAAATAATTTGCGAAACCGGAGAGAATGGGCGCGGCATACCAGAAAATCATGGTCATGCCGTGCATGGTGAACAGCTGGTCGTAGGTTTCTGGAGTGAGCCAGGACTGATCGGAACGCGCCAACTGAATGCGCATGATCAGGGCCTCGACGCCGCCGATGATCAGAAAGATAAACGCGGTCACGAGATAGCGGCGTCCGATGTCTTTGTGGTCAACGCTGGAGAGCCATCCGTAGAAGGTCTTCGGAGTCTCCCATAATTTTTGCAGGCGTTCTTCAACAGCGATCGAGCTCGTGGCCATTGATCTTTCTCTTGCCAGTTTGCAGAACTAGAGTGGCGCACAATGGATGCCCGACGAATCGAAAAGGATGGAAGAATCTTCGATGCCCTCACTTGCTATAGCAAGTCCGGACCGCGGAATCGAGTTCATGTTTAGCGGTTGGCACGGTTCGCACGAACGATGGACTCCTTCCGCCAGGAAGGAGGCTTGCGCTGAGAATAAATCGGGGACACTCCAGCGAATCACGCTGGGAGCCGTATCGCCGAACGTGAGCAAGAAATCAGTCGCTTAAACTTAACGCAACGTATAGAGGTAAGCCGCAACGTCGCGGCCCTGCTGTTGCGAGAGGCCTAGATCGGGCATTGCAGTTTTGGGCTTCATCGATTGCGGCGAAACAATCCAGTTTGTGAGGTCGCCCGGCGCGTTGGGGAATTCGCCGGCAATGAGCGTTCGGTTGGCAAAAGAATTCAACGGCGGTCCGAAGACGCCGTTCGCGCCGTCAACGCCGGGGATTGTGTGGCATTTTCCGCAGCGAAACTGAACTATGACCTGTTGGCCGCGATGAAAATCCCCGCCAGTTGAGATGGCATAGCCGGGAGTGGTTCTGCCGCCGGTGCATCCTGAGGTCGCCCCGGCAGCAATCGAAATGATTGCCATGAATTGCCAACGGCGGATGCATGCCAGCGTTTTGTTTCTCATGGCGACCTAGAGAACAAATGTCGGAATCACGGACGGGATAACGATCCGCGTTTTCTTTAGGGTTACAGAATCCTTCTTGCGGTGAGCGGCCGTCTATCAGTTGTTTTCTGTAATCGGAAGAAAACTGACACCCTATGGAAGGTCAAGTTAAAGACAAAAATTGCTCGTCTTTTCCTCCTACAGCCAACTTCCCAGGGTATTAGTGCCTTAACCGTATAGCTCCGAGCTGCTCCCGATGCTAAAAACAATTGGTCCGGCGAAATGTTCGGCGATCAGGTTCGTCAATCTATTGTGACTGATCGGCCGGTTCAGCAAGCATGAACAGAGCGCCTTAAGTCGAAAGCAAACACACCGCACGAATAAGTCTTCTTCCAGCAATAACCCTGTCCGGTTCAAGTGCAATGTCTATCGGTTCAGTTCTTCGCATTCTCGTCTTGATCCCGTTCGCATGTGGATTTGCGTTTTGTCAGCAAACAGAAAGCACGGCGCCCCCGGACGGGAAAGCGATCTTCTCGCGGCGTTGCGCTACGTGCCATGGCGAAAAGGGCGAGGGCATAAGCGCGAAATTGTCGATCGCGGGGCCAAATCTGCAAGCAGAGCACGATCCCGGAATCGCTATGACCGCGGTGGAAGTCGGACCAAGCCACATGCCGAGCTTTGCTTACGTCCTCTCTGTTCCAGAGATGCGGGCTGTGGCCAATTATGTGACGCAACAGCTGGCGATAATTCCACTGGCGGGAGGCAACATCAGCGAAGGTGGCACGCTGTTCCGAACGCATTGTTCACCATGCCACCGAACCGCGGTGCGCGGAGGGGCGCTCGCGTTTACCGGGATAAATGCTCCAGCGCTTACCGGCAAATCTGCTGCTTTGTTGGCGGGAGCTATACGTTGGGGTCCGGGCCCTATGCCTTCTTTTCCGGCTTCTGTGCTCAACGATCAACAACTGGACTCCATCGTTGAGTACGTCAAGTTCATCCAGAACCCGCCGAGTCCGGGGGGAAATCCTCTGCACTATTACGGACCGGTCGCGGAAGGATTCGCTGCGTGGATCATTTTGTTTGTGCTGGTCGGCTTCGCCGGTTGGATTGAACGAGGGGGCAAAGGATGAACGAAGACGAGGGCCGTGGTAGTTGGACGATTCTCGCGGGCTTGGTGGTGGGCTGGGAAATGTTCCGGCTGGTTGCGCGCAGCTTCAAGGGTGCGCTTCGCGGACAAGCACGCATCGCTGCGTCCGCAGTTCCGGCTGATCCCCGGCCCGCTGATATTTCTAATCTCCGCACCCCGTATCTGCCGGTAACAGCACCGTTCCCAACCGGACGAGCTGCGGATCAAGAAGTCAATGCCGAAGCGGAATCACATTCCGCGAATCGTCTGCAATGGGGAACTCTTCTCGTCGTCTGCGCGTTTGCCGTATCCCTGGCGGGAGGCCTGGTTTTTCTAGTCGCATATTGGTCCGGCGGCAGCAACCTGCAGTTGGGAGGAACACTGGCTCTTTTTCTCGGAGGGTTCGGGGCTGCGCTGGTGCTCTGGTCGCACTGGCTCATGCCTCACAAGGTTGCGGTTGAGCCCCGCGAACAACTGTCCTCCACCGAAGATGAGCGCGTGGCCGTGTCCGAGGATTTTCGCGCCAGCACGCACGAAGTTCAACGCCGAAGCTTGCTGCGCTGGATGATTGCCGCAGGATTGGGAATTCTTGGAGCGGGAGTTGTTTCGCTCATCCGGTCGCTGGGAAGGCCTCCGGGACCTTCGTTGTTTACGACTGTATGGAGCAGCGGGCAACGCCTGATGACGGCAGAAGGGAAACCAGTCTCTGTTAATTTCCTTGAGCCCGGAAGTTCGATCACAGTTTTTCCCGAAAACAATATTGGGGCAGAGAATGCACAAACCGTCTTGATTCGTGTGGACCAGGGCGCGTTGCAACTGCCGGCAGAGCGTGCGAATTGGGCTCCCAGGGGCTATGTCGCCTACTCACGTGTGTGCACTCACGCGGGCTGTCCGGTCGGGCTTTTCGAGGCGGAAACCGATCTGCTCCTGTGCCCGTGCCATCAATCGACCTTCGACGTGCTTAGAGCTGCCCGTCCGACGTCCGGCCCTGCGGCAAGGCCTTTGCCGCAGCTGCCGCTCTACGCCGACTCCGACGGAAATTTACGGGCAGGGGGCGGATTCAGCGAACCGCCCGGGCCCGGATTTTGGGGGATGCCATGATTGAAGCGGTCGGCCGCTGGTTTGATGCACGTCTGCACCTGGCCAAATTCGTGCGTCGTGCCATGAACCACATATTCCCCGATCACTGGTCGTTCATGCTCGGGGAAATCGCGCTCTATTCGTTTGTAGTGTTACTGATCACCGGCACATTCATGGCAATGTTCTTCCATGCCAGCTCCGGCCATGTCGTCTATCACGGTTCCTATCGCGCGCTCGACGGCGTGCAGATGTCTGAAGCCTATCGTTCCGTCATTCATATGAGCTTCGACGTGCCGGCCGGTCTGCTAGTGAGACAAATGCATCATTGGGCGGCATTGATATTTCTGGCTGCGATCGTGGCGCATCTGGCGCGCATCTTTTTTACGGCGGCATATCGTCGTCCCAGAGAAATCAACTGGATGATAGGTCTGACGCTTCTTATCCTTGCGCTCGTCAACGGCTACCTGGGATATTCGGTCGCGGATGATCTTCTTTCTGGAACGGGAGTGCGAATCGCCTACGCCATTCTTTTGTCAGTGCCGGTGATTGGCCCCTGGCTGGCATTCATATGTCTCGGCGGCGTTGTGCCGGCGGCCGCGACAATTCCGCGTATGTACAGCCTGCATATCTTTTTGTTCCCCGCTTTGATTGCCGTGCTTCTGGCGGTGCACCTGGCGATCATCTGGCGACAGTTGCACACTAACTATCCCGGACCGAAACGAACCGACGAATCGATTGTCGGCTCGCGGCTTTGGCCCTCCTACGCCGCCAAATCCGTCGGGCTATTTTGTCTTGTGTTTGGCTTCGTAGCAGCTCTGGGCGGACTGGTGCAGATAAATCCAGTTTGGATCTACGGGCCCTTTGATCCAGCGGCCACCATGCCGGGCGCGCAGCCCGATTGGTATCTGGGCTGGGTCGAGGGAGCGATGCGGCTCGCTCCGGGCATCAACGTGCACTTGGGACGATGGCTGATTCCTGAAGTTTTTTTCCCCGCGGTGTTGCTGCCGTCGCTGATCTTCGTTGCGCTTTACCTTTATCCATTTTTGGAACAGTTCTTTTCTTTCGACCATCAAGCCCACAATGTGTTACGCCTCCCGTACGAGCAGCCATTCAACACGGCGATCGGATGTGCGATGTTCGCTTTTGTGCTCGTGCTCTTTTTCGCCGGCAGCGATGATGTCATCGCCGTAGCTACGGGAGGTTCCGTGGTCGCAATCCGGAGAGCGCTGCGAATCCTCGTCTTCGTTGCTCCTTTGATTACTGGAGTGCTGGTTTACGCGCTATGCGCGAGAAGACGGCGAGATTCGGCATGATTGCAGGTCCGAGAGCGCGCGGCCAACCCGATGTCGTTATCGTGCGTGATTGCTGTTAATACTGCAGGTTCCAGGTCCGTCTAAGCGAAGCCTCACAACATGCGCGGAACGCCCTTGCCCCACGTCGCCGGAGGCGCAAGATTTTTTCGAATCGGCGAAGATGTCATGTCACGCTCATTCGAAGAGAAAATCCGGCTGCCCTGGGAAACCAAATAATCCGCAGTGCGCGCGGCCAGAGCTTGTATGGTGAGTCCTGGATTTGCCGACCCTTGGGTCGGCATGACGCTGCCGTCGCAGATAAACAAGTTTGATATATCGTGCGTGCGGCCAAATTTGTCGACCACGGATGTGCGTGAGTCGCTGCCCATGCGCGCCGCGCCGACCAGATGCGCGTATCGAGCTTCCTGCGCCACTTCCTCAGCGCCAGCGGCCCACATTACTTCCATTGTTTTTTCTTTGCCGAACTTAATCAGTTTTTTGTCGTTCTCGTGCAAATTGAAACTTACGTGCGCCACCGGGATGCCGAAGCGATCCTTCTCTTCCTGGGCCAGCGTCACGCGGTTCTCGGGCCACGGCAAAATTTCTCCGAGCACGCCGAATGCAGCCCAGTGGTTGTAGTCCATCATTTCCCGGCGCATGCCCCAGCCCCAGGCTTTTTTTGCCGCCATCATCTGCTTGCCAAAGGCGATCGGCAGCGGCCCCACCGTCTGAATGGCAAAGCCGCGCGCAAAATCGTGTGTCGGATCCGTTTCGTAAAACTCTTCCGTCAACGCATGCGCCGGCGGCGCTTTGTACATTCGCACCAGGTTCTCAAATCGCCCGAGCACCACGTTTCCCGCTTGCGCCATCAGGTAACGTCCAACCGTATCGCTGGAGTTTGCCAATCCATTCTCAAATCCAGCACAGGCCGAGTTCAGCAAAAGGCGCGGCGTTTCGATCGCATAGCCTGAAACGATAATCGCTTTCGCTCTTTGAAAATGCTGGCCTCCGTTGTCATCAAAGTAATGAACTCCAGTTACGCGGCCGTTCTTGCCAAGCTCGATTCGCGATGCCATCGACAAGTCGCGAATCTCCGCGCCATTTTCAATTGCGTCAGGAACATGCGTGATCAGCGTGCTCGCTTTTGCTCCCACCTTGCAACCCTGTATGCAAAAGCCGCGATAAATGCAGTGCGGACGGTCGCCATGGGAGCCTGCGAGGATCGCCACCGGCCCGCCGATGCTCACCGGAATATTCAGCGCGCTGCAACCCTTGATCAACGCGTTGCCGACTCCGCCCATGGGATGCGGACCATACGGATATCCGTGCGGATGTCCCCAGGGAAAATATGCCGGCCCGGAAACTGGCATCTCGAGTTCCAGCTGCTCGTAGTAGGGCAGCAACTCCTCATACTTCATCGGCCAATCGACGCCCACTGCATCGCGGCTGTAGACCTCGAAATCTGAGGGATGCAATCGGGGAGTGAACGCCGCCCAGTGCACCGACCCTCCGCCAACGCCCTTGCCGCAATTGTTCGCGCCCAAGGCCAGCGGATCGGTTCCACCCGTAACGCGCGGGTCTTCCCAGTAAAGTCCATGCGAGCCCGCTTCATCGCTGACCCAATCGCGTTCCGTATCCCAGAACGGCCCCGCTTCTATTCCCACGACCCTGAATCCCGCCCGCGCCAGCCTTTGCAGCAAGACGCCGCCGGCTGACCCCACGCCCACTACTAGATAATCGACTTCCTCGTTTTCCTTGTAGCGGTGCATCGGCGTGTCGATTTCCTGCATCGAGCCAAGACGATGGCTGGAGCCATTCCGCTGACGCCTAAATGATCCAAACAGGGGGCTTTTCACTTATCACCGCGATTTCTCATGGGAGCTGTGCTGGAGGGATTCAATGAAATGTTCGTGGGTTGATTCAGTTTCGTGTGACAGGGAATCTTCCGGTCCTTGCCATTCGTACCGCCGTTCCTCAACCTCCCAGGACTCCGGCTCTCCGCGTTCCAATCTCATATAGGCTCGCGGATAGGCTGGACCTCCAAAACCAATTTCATCCCAGGCCCAGGGGTGGGCGTAATAGGCGTCGATAGCATCGCCCATGATGAGTTGCCAGAAGCGATGCACCGACATTCTCTGCCAGATCTCTTGCGCCGCGCGTGGTTTTCCATCGTGAATGGCCTTCAGCACTATCTCGCGCTGCGGATAGGCTAACGCGACGAAGTCGGCCTGGAAGGAACGATGGGTTTCTTCATCAATCGCTTCCATGCCGAGCTTGTAAGCCTCGCGGTCCTGCGGCATGTTTTCAAAGCGATAGCCCGCAGTTCGATTGCGGTAGAGGCGATCATCGACAAAATTCAAGATTGGGATTCTGCGATCGTCAGTCCGGTCATCTTGCGGAAGAAGATGATCGAAGACTGTTCCCCAGAATTGTGCTTCCTTCGGCGAGAAGAACCGGATTGGAGGGACATTTTCCACCCGATTCATAATTGTTTTCCGCGTAGCTTCGTCCCAAAATGCCTTTTGACTGAGCGAATTGTAGCCGGAATAGTAACCAGGCTGGTGGCGTCGGCGCACTCGCTCATTTCTTTCGGGACTGCTCAAAACGGGCAAATGTTCCGTAAGTGACGATTTCATCGCTCGCTCCTCCGCAGCAAACTGGTCAGCAGTCCGAACATGCCAGCCGCTCCGAAAAGCAGCGGCGCGAAGATAGGCGGCCCGTAGATGATGTTATAGAGAAGATGTTTTTTCCCGCCCGGCCTCCGGACCACTCCGCGAGCGTGATAGAAAAAACCCGCTGCGGCATCGGCAGCCGCAACTGCCGAAACTGCAGGTAATAGCCCGGTAGCAACTTTCCGATTCTTAATCGCCGCAATACTCACTGCCGCCAGTAGTGGCGCGATTAAAATCGGCGTCCATTGGGCTTTGTAGCGAAAGTTATTCTTGTAGTGGGAATACCACGCTTCGAATCCGCTAAACAGAGCGCTGGTCGCGGTCACGATCGCCATCTGTTTCTGGAACCGGCCTTCGCGGATATCCTGTTCCACAGAAATCAGCTCTCGCTCTTGTTTCGGCGGCAGGAGAGAACTGAAGGCGGAACTTTCTCTGCCTTTGCGCAAGCTCTTTTGCGGAGCGTCCTCCCTTTGCAAAAATGACGCGATCAGCCCGAGATATGCACTGGTTCCAAAAAGCAAGGGCGCCAAAATCGGTGGCCCCATCACGATGTTGGTCAGCGGCAGTCTCCAGCCTCCGGGCTTGCGCTGAATGCCGCGCACGTGAAAATAAAATCCCACGACGCAGTCCGCCACGGTGATTGCAGAAACCGTACGCAAGACCTTTCGTGCGGCTGCTCCGCTGAAAAATCCCCATATCCCGCAAGCGAACAAGGCGCCGCTCAAGATCACCGGCGTATACATGATCCGCTGCCCGTAACTGCCTCTGTAGTGTTCGTAGCTGACTTCGAGTCCGCTGATCAGGCTGGCCGTCCCGGCGATAAGGCAAAGACTTCTTTGAAAGCGACCCTCGCGAATGTCGGTGCGAACAAGACGTAACTCGCGAGCCGTATTCGAGCGCGCCTTTTTCCACGACTCGCTATGAGCCCGTGGAGGGGTGAGCACCGCGTTTGCCGCTAATGCAGTCATTTCTACGTTTCGAACTTAAATGACCTCTCTAACCTCGTCCTCGAGCACGGTCCTAATAATCTTCATGCGATCTTTTTCGCCGCGTGCCAATGACTCGGCGAAATGCAGCGCCTGTTCGGTCTTTATTTTTCCTGGCAATGGAGGCTCATTCGCATCTACCAGCGCCTGCACTATTGCCGGTCCATCGTGCCGCAGAGCTGCAGAAAGAATTTCACCGGCGTCCTTCGGGTTCTCCAGCGTAAAGCCGGCGATGCCGCACGCCTCGCCAACTTTTGCGAAGTCAATGGGCTGAAGTTCAACTCCAAACTCCGGATTCGCATCCAGCACCATTTGCTCCCACTTGATCTGTCCCAGCACATTGTTTTTGATAACGATCACTTTCACAGGCAGTTTGTATTTGGCCAGCGTCGCCAACTCTCCCATCAGCATCGTCAGTCCGCCATCGCCTACCACGCACACCACTTGTCTTCCCGGAAACGCGACCGCCGCCCCAATGCTGTAAGGCAGGCCGTTCGCCATCGTGGCCAGAGATCCTGAAAGCGAAAATTGCATGGTCCCGCGCATCTCGATATAGCGCGCCGCCCAGGTTGCAATCGTGCCGCTGTCGGAGGAGACGATCGCATCGTCATCCAGAAGTTTGTTCAGAGTGTGAGTCACTATTTGCGGCTTCATGGGCATATCCATGCGCGTGCCGCGCTTTTCCAGAACGTCGTTCCAATCCTTCATGCGCGATTGTGCTTTTTCCAGAAACTTTCTGTCCTTCTTCACTTCGAGCATCGGCAGGAGTTCGGTTAGAATGGCGCGCGAATCTCCGGCCAGTCCCACATCGACTGGGTGGCGAAGCCCGATGCGAGCCGGGTCCAGATCAATCTGCACGCACTGCGCCTTGCCCGGTTTAGGGAAGAAATCCATGTAGGGAAAACTTGTGCCGATCATGATGAGCGTGTCGCATTCTTCCATCGCCTCCTGCGAAGGAGCCGTGCCCAGCAGTCCGATGCCTCCCGTCGTGTAGGGACTGCGATCCGGAAGAACGCCTTTGCCGAGCAGCGGCTTGATCACCGGCCCGGCAACTGTTTCAGCCAGTTGCAACACTTCCTGGGAGGCGTCGAGGGCTCCGCGCCCCGCCAAAATTGCAACTTTCGTTCCCTTGTTGATAAGGTCCGCAGCCTTTTCCAACACTTCTCGCGCCGGGTGCGCAGTCGATCGCCTATACCAGTCGCCACTGTGGTTCATCACATTGGCGCTGGAGCGATTGTTGTCTGTTACCTTCCATTCCTGAATATCTTTTGGAATCGTGATGTGCGCCACGCCGCGGCGCGTGACCGCGGTGCGAATGGCTTCATCCAGAACGTTCACCGCATGAGCCGGCCCCATGATGCGTTCGTTGTATTCGGAAACGTCCATGAAAACCTTGTCCAGATCCACGTCCTGCTGGTAATGCGTGCCGATGAGATCGTGGAATGTATGCCCAGTAATCGCCAGCACTGGTTGGCCATCGCACTTGGCGTCGTAAAGCCCATTCAGCAGGTGAATGCCACCCGGCCCCGATGTGGCGACGCAAACCCCAAGCCGTCCGGAATATTTCGCGTAGCCCACCGCAGCAAATGCCGCCGCTTCCTCATGGCGCACCTGGATAAAGCGCAGCTTGTCCTGATGCGTTCGCAGGGCTTCGAAGAATCCGTCGACGCCGTCTCCGGGAAATCCAAAGATTGTATCGATTCCCCACTCCAACATGCGCTCCACAATCAGATCTGAAACTTGTTTCGCCATAAATCCTCGCTTATTAAAATTTCACGCGGCGAATTTCTTCGCGTCGGCTGCTTTTAACTCCAGGCCCGACCCAGGCCGGGACAGATCCGGTGACATCACTCCTCGCACCGGTTCACAAAAACCGTCAAACAACATGCGCTCGATCCTTACGTGGTCATGAAAAAACTCCATATGAATCGCTCGCGGAGCCGCACAGCAAACATGCAGATGGGCGCTCGGACCGCAATGAGATGACAAAGGAACGTTTTTCGCCCAGCACAGCGATCCGACATCGAGAAATCCACTGACGCCGCCGCAACGCGTCGCGTCCGCCTGCAGCACATCCACGGCAGCAGCGGCCAGCATGTGGTCGAAGTACCAGGCTGTGTATCCATATTCGCCGGCCGCAATGTTCATTCCCGCCGGCGCGCTCGCCCGAATTTGGTGCAGCCCTCGAAGATTGTCGGAACTTACAGGCTCCTCGAACCACTCCACGCCGAGTTCGCGAAAAATTGCCGCCAACGCAAGCGCCTGCTTTACCGAATAAGCACCGTTGGCATCCACAAAAAGCCTGATATCGTCTCCAATCGCATCCCTCGCCACTTCCACCCGATGCGGATCGCGTGCTGGATCGGTACCAACCTTCATTTTGACCATCGAGAATTCGCGCTCAGCCCAACCTGCCAATTGCTTCTTTAATTGCTCATCCGAATATGAAGTGAAGCCTCCACTCCCGTAGACGGGCACGCCATCGCGCACTCTTCCGAGTAGGTCAACCAGCGGAACGCCCAGCAGCCGTGCTCGCAAATCCCAAAGCGCATTGTCGATGGCCGAAATAGCCATGGCACAAATCCCGGTTCCACCTAGATTGCGCACCTGTCGCCACAAATTCTGCACGATGGCTCGATGCTCCCACGCATCTTTGCCATTCACTTCTTCGCGCAACAGTTTCTCAATGACTTTTGCTGTGGCTTCATCAGCATAGGTGTAACCGAGAGCCGACTGCTTGCCTGACCACAGGCGCACCAGCACGAGAGTTGTCTCCTTCCACGAAAAGGTTCCATCCGCTTCCGGAGCGTCGGTTGGGATGGTGAAGACCTCTACCGTCGATTTGGAAATCCTCGCTTCCATGCACTGTACCGGTTTCAAAAATCCGTCAAAACTTCCACTCCTGTCTCCGTGACTGCCACCATGTCGCAGTGGCGCATGCCGCCGTAGCCTTCGAAATAAATCGCGGGCTCGAGGTTGAGAGTCATGCCCGTTGCGAGCACATCGGGTGACTGAGGATGGATTCGAGGAATGGCATTATGGTTGGCTGCGGCAAATCCGACTCCATGTCCGGTTGCATGTTTGAATTGCTTGCCGAATCCTCGATGTTGCAGAATCGATCTCGCCGCGCAATCCACATCCTTCGCCTTGACTCCCGGGGCTATGGCATTGAGAGCGGCCTGCCGCGCCTCCCTGATCGCGGAACGCATGTCTTCCTGCTTAGCGTCGGCACCGCCTGCCGTATAGGTTCGCGTGATGTCGGTCCAAAAACCGTCGGCGCACGAGTTGCAATGAATCATGACCAGGTCGCCCGGTTCGATGGTTCTCTGCCTCGTCTGCGCGAAAGCGGCATCCGCCTTCGCCGCATTTGGGCCGGACATGCAGAAAAAGGTGCCGTAGCTTCGTTGCGTTTGCATCGCGAGCGGAGTCGAGTCATAAGCGCAATGGAAGCTGGAGGCGAGTTCTGGTTCGCGGATTCCCGGCCGAACGTTGCGGCCCGCGGCCTCGAACGCGGTCCCGGCAATCCGCGCTGCCGTTCGAATCTTTTCCAGTTCCAATGCTGTTTTTGTGGACTTGAGGTCCTCCAGCCCTTTATGCGCCGGAATCAATTGCAGGCTTGGGAATGCATCCCGCAACAACTCGTGCAGTCCGCATTGATAAACGTTCATCACAGCATAGGAAGCAGGCTGCAAGCACTGTCCCGCCTCAATTCCAACTCGGCTTCGTTCCAGATGAAGCTTTCTGAACAGCGCCAGCAGCGGCTCGCGGATTGCGGTTTGCGCGTCGGTGATCGCGTTCAGGCTGGCCGGTTTAAACAGGACCCGCTCCGCGCAGGAAGACTGTTTCGCCAGTTCTTCCTCGTCGTCGGGCAAGAGAAGATAAAGTTCTTTCTCAGCCGTAAAAATCGCAACCGTAGTTCCAATGACGGGCCAGTAGCCGGTTAACAGGAGCACATGACTGGGCAGGGAACAGAAAAAAACATCCAACTCTAACGTCCGCAAAGCAGAGACGATTCGATTCTGACGTTCGCAATCGCCTTTCAGCCCAAGCATTCGAACCTGCACTCCAGATTCCAAGAGCCGAAAGAAAATGGGATATCGGGATTCTTTTCTTCCTTCACTCGGGCCTTCACTTCGTGGCAATATCGTTACACGATATATTCTGTCTGCCGTCGCCGAAAGAAGTCGATACAGGCGTTCGGGTATCTTTCAATTCTGCTTTTGGCTTGAAATCCCGAATCGCATGGGCAAGTCCCTACTCGATCTCCCAGGGATCAACCGCTAAACTGAATATCCATGCTTGATGCCACGGCAAACCTCATTCTCGACTGGCTTCGGCAAATCGGCTTGGGCGTTCGGTTCGCGCCGCTCGGCACCGAAACTTTCCTGCCCGGTGTCACGCTGGAGCCGGGTGGCCTTGTCGTCGACCCTGAGCGTTTGCTCTATCCTGGCGATCTGCTCCACGAAGCTGGCCATCTCGCCACCATGTTGCCCGCGCAGCGACCTGCCACTGGACCCAATGCCGGCTCGGACATGGGGGATGAGATTGCAGCTCAAGCCTGGTCCTACGCCGCAGCAATCCACCTCGGGCTTCCGCCTGAGACGATCTTTCATACCACCGGCTACAAGGGCGCCGCTGAGAGCCTAATCCAAACCTACCGGGATGGCTGCGCAGGCGTGCCGCTGCTGCAATGGATGGGTCTCACGCTGGATGCCAACCAGGCCCGGGCAAGCGCCGTTCCCGCGTATCCGCACATGATCCGCTGGCTTCGTCGTCAACCGGAATAGCCGGCGCTTCAGAAAGTCTTTGCTGCTGATACATTGGGTTGAGTTGGAATTGCGCCATGGAAATCTACCTGATCGACGGCACCTACGAACTGTTCCGGCACTATTACGCCTTGCCGTCGGCGCGGGATTCCGATGGGCGGGAAGTCGCGGCTGTACGAGGCGTTTTGTCGTCGGTGCTGGGGATGATCAAAGGGGGCGCCACGCACCTCGCCGTGGCCACCGATCATGTCATCGAATCGTTTCGCAACCGGCTGTGGCCCGGATACAAAACTGCTGAGGGAGTTGAAGCGGATCTTTTGGCGCAATTTTCACTCCTGGAAGAAGTGCTTTCGGCGGCGGGCGTTGTCGTCTGGCCGATGGTTGAATTCGAGGCGGATGACGCGCTGGCAGCGGCTGCGACCGCGGCGGCCAACGATGCACGTGTCGAACGCGTGATTATCTGCACGCCGGATAAAGATCTTGCTCAGTGTGTCCGGGCTACACGCATTGTCCAACTGAATCGACGAACGCGCGTCACCATAGACGAGGCGGGAGTGATTCAGAAGTTCGGCGTTCCTCCGTCCTCGATCCCCGATTATCTTGCGCTGGTGGGCGACGCGGCAGATGGCTATCCGGGATTGCCCCGGTGGGGCGCGAAATCCTCGGCCGCTGTTCTGGCCAAGTTTGGCCATCTCGAATCCATACCGAAGGACTATCGCGAATGGCGGGTGAATGTGGGTAGCGCGGGCGTCCTCGCAGACACGCTTTGCCGCGAGTGGGACCGAGCATTGCTCTTTCGCACACTGGCGACGCTGCGAACCGATATCGCGCTATTCGAAGATGTGGATCAGTTGCGCTGGAACGGATCCAAGCCCGGCTTCAACGAACTGGCCGAGAAACTGGATGCGGCAATCACCGTGAGCGGAACCTCATCGGGCCGCCGATCACGCAGTGCGCCGATTCACTAACTTCTTTGCAGAAGAAAGTCGCCGTGTGCTGCAATGCGGCGCATACTCAAGAGGTACTCGAATCAGGAGACGCCTATGAGTTCTTCGTCTATCGGAAAACACGCAAGCACGGCGACAGCGGCCGACCAGCCAGCGGTCCCGGAAACTTCTTTTGCCGAGAGGGCTCGCACTCTGATTTACCTGGGACGCATAGGCAGTCTCTCGACGCTTTCTCGCAAGCAACCGGGTTTTCCCTTTGGGTCGGTCATGCCGTATGGAGTGGACGTTCACGGGCGCCCTATCTTTCTCATCAGCACCATGGCCATGCATACGCAAAATTTGCATGGCGATCCTCGCGCGAGTTTGCTTGTGACCCAGCAAGGCGATGCCGATCCGCTGGGAGCATCCAGGGTCACGCTGTTAGGGAACGTTCTGCCGATACCGAAGCCGGAGGTCGCTGAATCTCGCCGGCTTTATTTGGACCGCTACGCCAATAGCCGGTATTGGGTAGATTTTGAAGACTTCTCTTTCTACCGCATGGAGGTGGTGGATATTTATTATGTGGGCGGTTTCGGAGTGATGGGCTGGGTCTCTGCCGAGGAATATGGGCGCAGCCAGCCCGACCCGCTTGCCGACTCCATGGCTGAAATCATTCAGCACATGAACGCCGATCACAAGGATGCGATGGTTCTGCTGGCCAGGGAGTTTGCTCATATCGAGTCACAGGAAGCGAGAATGACCGCCGTCGATCGCCTCGGATTTCATCTGCGCCTCAAGACCATCGATGGCATGCGCGGCGTACGCGTAGCATTTCTGCGCGAGGTGCGCAGTCCCGGAGAGACGAGAAAAATGCTTGTTGAGATGGTGCAACGGGCGCGGTCACAAGCGAGGTGAATCCCCGGATCGGATTTTGGTCCATCGCTAAGCTTAATCCGCGCCTTGCTAGTATTCTCATTCGTAACTGAATGTCAGAGCGTCGAGGTAGACCGTGTAGGGCGATTGTTTGTAGTTTCCATCCATCTGATAGTTAATCGTCACTCCATACCAGTTGGGCGCGGAGCCGGGATCATAATATTGGTTCAGCGTGTTGGTCACTCCATTCAGAGTGATCGATTGGTAAAGCAATTGATTGTTCGCGGTACGCTGCACCTGGATCGTCAGGTGATTCCACGCGTTGTCAACGGGATTGCAGGCAACGCCCGTAGGAATCCACTGCGCCGTCAGATTGTTCCAAACATCCCATTCGTGCCCCCCGGCAATACGGCATTCGTGACCCCAGATGAAACCCATGTTGTTAAAGAACTGATTGATATCGAACTCGACGGCCTGAGACAGTTCGAGGTTGGTTCCGTAGAAATATACGTCGTAGGTGAAATCGTGGTAGCTGGGCACCAGCGTCTGATTATTGTCGGGCATGCCTTGCGATGAAAATGTGCCGATCAGGTGATTGTTGAAAAGGGCGTCGGTGTAAACAGCGGTCCCGCCGAGGTTGAATTGCGACGCTTCCCCAGTCATTGAAGGAGACTTGATCCCCTGAGACATGGAAAAAGTGATGCCGTCGCAGGGCGAGGGCGAACAGTCTACAAAATCAGGAGGGCCTTGCCCATAGGACGACCATCCCGCACTTTTCTGCAGGTTTTGAAATGAATTCGCCGCGCTGGTTGGTGGCGTATTTGTCGTGGGACTCGCAACCGCTATTTGCAATGGCTGCTGTTTGGATTGTCCGGTGGAATCTGAAACCGAAATGGCAAATGCGAAATTTCCCGCACTGCTGGGAGTGCCGGAGATGGTTCCGCTTGTAGCGCCGAGGACCACGCCGGGAGGAAGTTGACCCGACGGCAGGGAAAAAGCATAAGGAGCTGTGCCGCCGGTAACTGTGAGCGTTGCGTTGTAACTCGACCCTACCGATGCCGAAGGAAGCTGCGAAGAGATGTTCAAGCTGTCATTTGAAGTGGATTCCGACGTGGTACTTGCGCTGGCGGGAACGGACACGCTGGAGCAAGCATTGAAGAAAAGAAGACATGACAGAACGCCAACCAGAGCGGCCAACCGAAATAAAACTGACTGGAAGATAGTTCGATTTGCCGTTTTGGCTTTCGCCGAGCGAAGGAAACGGTGAAGCATTCATCCAACCTCTCGATGGGGGTTCAAGAGGACGCTCGATGAGAGAGTCCTTAAGTTGGACTTTATTTACCGTGTGGGCAATCGGCCAGATCACGAACGGTCATAGGGAGAATGGACTTATGGCACTGCGAGACCCGATATGCAGCTGCCTCGCGTTACTTCTCTTCCGGAGCCTTCGGATTGATCCAAGGACCGTCGTGGGCGATGAGCTGCTGCGCCTCATCGGGTCCCCAGGTCCCGGGCTCGTAATGGTAGAAGGGTGCGGCGTTGTTGAGGATGGGCTCAACGCAACGCCATTGAGCTTCCACCAGATCCTGCCGGGCAAAAAGATCGGTCAGGCCGCGCAAGGCATCGCCGAGAAGCCGTTCGTAGGGAGGCATATCGTCGGCGGGTTGCTCGGTCACGCTGAGTTCCACGTCGTTGCCCGTCATTCGCTCTCCCGGCGTTTTGACCCGTACGCCCATCGCAATGGCGATGTCGGGACTGATGCGCATGCGCAGATGCGCAGATGTTCCGGGCACAATTTCGCCAAAAGTTTCTATCGGGGGGCGCTTGAACTCGATGAAGACCTCAGTCGCCGTCACTGGCAGCATTTTGCCAGCGCGGATGTAGATGGGAACGCCGGCCCATCTCCAGGTTTCAATGAATAGCTTGAGCGCGATGAAAGTCTCGACCGTGGAAGCGGGATCCACTCCCGGTACAGCGCGATAGCCTTTGTACTGGCCACGCACTACGTCTCCAGGAACGGCTGGACGAACTGCCTTTAGCACCGCAGCCTTCTGATCGCGCCAGGCGTCGTGATCTTCGCCGGTCGGCGGGTCCATGGTGAGAGTGGCCAGGACTTGCAGCAAGTGGTTTTGTACAACGTCACGCAGCGCGCCGGTCTCGTCATAAAATTTGCCGCGGTCCTCCACCCCGAACTTTTCCGCCATGGTGATCTGAATACTGCGAACATAGCTGCGATTGCAGATCGGTTCCAGCGTGGGATTCGCGAACCGAGTGTAGAGAATGTTCTGCACCGGCTCCTTGCCCAGAAAATGATCGATTCGGAAGATTTTGTCTTCGGGAAAATACTGATGCAGAATTCGATTCAGTTCCTTGGAGGAGGACAGATCATGTCCGAATGGCTTCTCGACAACAACTCTCGCATTCTCCGCGCAGCCCGACTCCGCTAGCCCCCGGGCGACCGTGCCAAACAGGCTGGGCGGAATCGCCAGGTAATGCAGCGGTTGCTTCGCCGAGCCCAGTTCTTTGCGTAGTTGCGCGAATGTGTTGGGATCGTTGTAGTCGCCATCCACGTAGCGCAGAAGGCTGGTCAGCTTGTTGAACGCCCCCTGATCGATACCGCCGTGTTTTTCGATACTGTCTTTGGCACGCGCTTTGAGCTGATCGAGATTCCAGCCTGCTTTCGCGACACCGATGATGGGCATTTTGAGGCCCTGGTCGCGAACTAATCCCTGCAACGATGGAAAAATCTGCTTGTGCGCGAGATCACCGGTGGCGCCGAAAAATACAAATGCATCAGACTGAAAATCCGCCATCAGTCCGCTCCCGGCTTGCCTGCGGCCTTCTCCAGGTGGCCGCCAAATTCGTAGCGCATCGCCGAAAGCAACCGGTTGGCATATTCTTCGCCGCCGCGGGAAGCGAAACGCGAGTAGAGCGCCGCGCTGATTACCGGCGAGGGAATGCCCTCGTCCACAGCCGCCTGCACGGTCCAGCGTCCTTCGCCGGAATCCGAAACGTGGCCGGTAAAGTTCGAGAGATCCGGATTCTGCCGCAGGGCAGCGGCCGTCAGATCAAGAAGCCACGAACCGATTACGCTGCCACGCCGCCACACTTCCGCGACTTCGGGCAGGTTCATGTCGTACTGATAAAGCTCGGGATGGCGCAGGGGCGTAGTTTCCGCGTCCTCTTCGCGCTTCGTCTTGCCGGCATTGGCGTTCTTGATGATATTCAATCCCTCGGCGAAGGCTGCCATCATGCCGTATTCGATGCCGTTGTGAACCATCTTTACGAAGTGCCCCGCTCCGTTGGGACCGCAGCGCAGGTAACCATTCTCCGCGGTGGAGGGTTCGCCGGTTCGTCCCGGGGTCCGCGCTGCCGAGCCAACTCCTGGCGCGAGCGATTTAAAGATCGGATCGAGGTGACTGACGATTCCTTCCTCCCCGCCGATCATCAGGCAGTAGCCGCGCTCCAATCCCCATACGCCGCCACTCGTTCCGCAATCGACGTAGTGAATGCCCTTGTTTTTCAATTCGGCAGCCCGGCGAATATCGTCGTGGTAATAGGAGTTGCCGCCATCGATTATGATGTCTCCTGCTTCGAGCACGGGAGTGAGCGAACCCAGTACAGAATCTACGACCGCGGCCGGTACCATCATCCAGACAGCCCGCGGTTTGCTAAGTTTCTTGGCGAAGTCCGCAAGGCTGGCGGATGACTTTGCGCCTTTTGCCACCAGATCCTGCATCGCCTTGGGATGCGTGTCGGACACCACGCAATCATGACCGGCCTTCAAAAGCCGTTGCACCATGTAAGAACCCATTCGCCCCAGACCTATCATTCCAAGTTGCATTCGTCTCCCTCCTTAAGAAATTCGTTGGGCAACAAGAATACTCCTCTTGCTATGAGTGACTCGAAGCGAAATCGGTTTCAATATTATTGCAAGGCTGGCTCTCGTGGCTTTCATAATCATCGAAAGGCGTCGCCGGTTGCGCCGCGAAATCGAGGCGGCCAAACCGATAAGACTTCGCATGATATAAGGGTTGCCCAACCTCCTCGGGTTGGATCCTTCAACTTCTCCCAGCAGATCCCGCGCACGCGACCCGGCTGTACTGATTACGAACATTTACCTTTCATTACCGATTCTTTACCGCGTGCGGTTGGAAGGAGTGTTTCTATCGTTGAGTGCATCCCGGCGGGTGGTAGCGGGATCGCGGAATCCTTTGTGGAGTTCTGTAAGTTCGAGGCAACAAGACGCTGAGCAACGGCAACTAAAGCTCCTCGGCTGGAAGTCGAGTCGTTCGGACCAGCTTCAGATTGAATGGCATCGTCGCCCGGGCGTATCGGATTTTCTCTGCCGCAAAGTTATGAGAATCACCGTCGGCAAAGCAGCATGATTGATGGCGAGAGCAAAACATCCTCTCTCGTGCTAAACTTCGTCGCCCTGAGTAAACTAAAAAGCCGGGCGCCTGTTGGTTTTTTGTATCATTGAGCGCTCGTCCACTTTGAATGATGCAAGAACGACAATTAGAAGCCAATTCTCGCGCTCCGACCATTGACCCGAGCCACGAGTTGCCGCCCGGCGCACCTCCTCATAAGTCCGGTGGCGCACGGATTTTCGTGTGGGCCGCGATCCTGCTGGTGTTCGCGCTAATTTTTTGGCTGGTGTTGCGCCATCACGAGGCAGCCCAAAGCGCGGCATCTTCACGCCGCGGTGTCAGCGGGCCGGTCACAATCACGACCGCTGTGGCGAAGAAGGGGAACATCGGCGTTTATCTGGACGCAATCGGCACCGTCACTCCCGTCTACACCGATTCGATTACCGCCGAAGTCACGGGACTTGTGACCCAGGTTCATTACGCAGAAGGCCAATTGGTGCGCAAAGGGCAAGCCGTTGATCGATATCGATCCCCGCCCCTACGAAGCGCAGCTGGTGCAGTCCGAGGGTGCGCTGGAGCGCGATACTTATGTCCTCGAGCAGGCGAAGATGGACTTGCAGCGTTACCGGGACGCCTGGGCGCGCAACGGCATTCCCACGCCAGACACTCGATGATCAGGAGAAGATCGTTCTGCAGGATCAGGGCACGGTGAAAAACGATCAGGGCACGGTGCAGTATGACAAGGTGCAGGTCGGCTTTTGCCACATCACCTCGCCGATCGCCGGGCGTGTCGGACTTCGTCTGGTGGATCCCGGAAACGTGGTGCAATCGAGCGGAAGCACGACTCTGGCTGTGATCACGCAATTGCAGCCCATTACCGTCATCTTCACCGTTGCCGAAGACAACATCGCCCAGGTGCAGGCGCAGATGCGGCAGGGAAAGCGGCTGAACGTCGACGCCTTCGATCGCGCGCAACAGAAAAAGATCGCCACCGGAAAACTGCTGACCTTCGACAACCAGATCGATACCACGACCGGCACGGTGAAGCTGCGGGCGCTCTTTGACAACAAAGACGACTCGCTGTTCCCCAATCAATTTGTTAATACCAGGCTGCTGGTGAATACCCTGGAGGGGGTGACGCTGATTCCGACCTCTGCCATTCAACACAACGGCGAGACCGCGTTTGTCTACGTGATCCAGAACGACACCGCCCAGATCCGCAACGTCAAGCCCGGCGTCGCGGATGCCGGCATGACTGCGGTGGAAGGCATCAATCCGGGAGACGTGGTTGCCAACAGCAGCTTTGAGAAGCTGCAAGATAACTCGAAGATCGTCGTTTCCAAGCAGCCGCTGCCCGCTGCCTCGAGCGAGAGCAAAGCCCCGTGAGTCCGTCGCGCCCATTTATTATGCGGCCCGTCGCGACCTCGCTGCTGATGGCGGCGATCCTGCTGGTCGGCATCGTGGCCTACACGCAGTTGCCGGTGTCGGCACTGCCCGAGGTCGACTACCCGACCATCCAGGTCCTCACTTTTTATCCGGGCGCCAGTCCCGACGTGATGGCGACCACGGTGACCGCTCCGCTGGAGCGGCAGTTTGGCGAGCTGCAGGGGCTCAGCCAGATGACCTCGACCAGTTCCGGCGGCACATCCGTCATCGTGCTGCAGTTCACTCTCAGTCTCAACATCGATGTTGCCGAAGAAGAGGTGCAGTCGGCAATCAATGCGGCACAGAGTTACCTGCCTTCGAATCTGCCCGCGCCGCCTGTCTACAGCAAGACGAATCCCGCGGACGCGCCCGTGCTCACGCTGGCCATCACTTCGGATTCCATGCCGCTTGTCGCAGGTCGAAGACCTGGTGGATACGCGGCTGGCTCCGAAGATCTCGCAGTTGAGTGGCGTCGGCCTGGTCAGCATCAGCGGCGGACAGAAGCCGGCGGTGCGCATTCAGGCCAATCCCGCGGCGCTGTCTTCTTATGGAATCAATCTGGAGGACGTGCGCACGGCGCTGGTGCAGGCGAGCGTGAACGCCGCGAAAGGCAACTTCGACGGGCCGCGCCAGGACTACCAGATCGACGCCAACGACCAACTCGTAAGCAGCGACGACTATCGGAACGTGGTGGTTGCCTACCGCAATGGCGCGCCGGTGATGCTGACCGACGTGGCGCAAGTCGTCGACGGCGTCGAAAACAACAAGCAGGCAGCGTGGATGAACCAGACGCCCGCCGTCATTCTGAACATCCAGCGCCAGCCGGGCGCCAACACCATCAACGTCGTCAAGAGCATCAAGACGCTCCTGCCGCAGCTTGAAACCAATCTTCCGGCTTCGCATTCAGTGTCACCACGCTGACCGATCTGACCACGGCCATCCAGGCTTCGGTCGCCGACGTCGAATTCGAACTGATGCTGACCATCGGGCTGGTCGTGATGGTGATCTTTCTTTTCCTGCGCAGCCTCTACGCCACCATCATTCCCAGCGTGGCTGTGCCGCTTTCGCTGGTGGGCACTTTCGGCGCGATGTATGCGCTCGGCTACAGCCTCGACAATCTCTCGCTGATGGCGCTGACCATCTCCACCGGATTTGTGGTGGATGACGCCATCGTGATGATCGAAAACATCTCGCGCTTCATCGAAGAAGGCGACCCGCCGATGGAGGCGGCGCTGAAGGGCGCGGAGCAGATCGGCTTCACGATCGTTTCGTTGACGGTCTCGCTGATCGCGGTGCTGATCCCTCTGCTGTTCATGGGCGATGTTGTAGGCCGGCTCTTCCGCGAATTCGCCGTGACTCTCGCGGTCACCATCGTTATCTCCGCCGTTGTTTCGCTGACGCTGACGCCGATGATGTGCTCGCGCATTCTGCGGCACGAACCCGAGGAGCAGCAGGGACGCTTCTATCAAGGCGTCGGAGCGCGTCTTCGAACGCATGATCGCTTTTTACGGGCGCACGTTGAAGTTCGTGCTCGGCTATCAAACCATCACGCTGCTGGTGGCGCTGGGCACGCTGGTGCTCACCGTCTTTCTCTACATCATCATTCCCAAAGGATTCTTTCCCACGCAGGATACGGGCGTGATTCAGGGCATTTCGCAGGCGCCGCGAAACCATTTCGTTTGCAGGCGATGGCGGAGAAGCAGCAGGAACTGGCCAAGATCATTCTGCAGGACCCGGCGGTTGCAGAGCCTCTCTTCGTTCATCGGCGCCGACGGCACCAATACGACGCTGAACAGCGGACGCATGTCGATCAATCTGAAGCCGCTCGACCGAGCGCAACCTCAGCGCCGCCGATGTGATCCGGAGGCTGCAATCGAAGCTTGCAGAAGGTTCAGGGCATCACGCTCTACATGCAGCCGGTGCAAAACATCACGGTGGATGACCGCGTGAGCCGCACGCAATATCAGTACACGCTGGAAGATCCGGACGCCAACGAGCTGAACGACTGGACCAACCGCTTTGTCGCCAAGCTGAAGCAGTTGCCGGAACTTGAGGATGTCGCCACCGACCAGCAGACCGGCGGCCTGGCGGTTTCGCTGATCATCGATCGCGTCACCGCGTCGCGGCTGGGCATCGCTCCCGCCACCATCGACAACACGCTGTATGACGCCTTCGGGCAGCGCCAGATCAACACGATGTACACGCAGCTCAACCAGTATCACGTGATTCTTGAAGCCCAGCCGCAGTTCCAGCTGGATCCCGAATAAGCTGCAGCGATTTGTACATTCAGGCCAATGCTCGTCCGGGACCTCGGGACCGGGCGCGTCGACCTCGTTCTGCCGTCTTCCGGATCCTCGTCGGCGGGATCGAACGCGACCACCACTTCGGTGCTTTACACGCCGTCCTTCCAGGTGTGCTGACTCCGCCGGCGAACGCGCTTGTCGCCGACGTAGCATCGACAGCACCGAGTTCGAGGCTTCGGCGAATACCGCGACCAGTTCGCACCGATGAGCAATGCCGTGCCGCTCAGCGCCTTCACGCACTTCGAGCACACAACGGAGCCGCTCTCGATCAACCATCAGGGACAATTTCCGGCGGTCACCGTCTCGTTCAATCTGGCGCCCAACGCCGCGCTGGGCAGCGCCATCACGGCGATCGACAAGGTGCAGCAGGATATGAACATGCCCGCCAGCCTGCAGGCCGGATTTCAGGGCACGGCGGCCTCGTTCAGGAACTCGCTCTCGAATGAAGCGCTGCTGATTCTGGCCGCGCTGGTGACGGTGTATATCGTGCTCGGGCGTGCTGTACGAAAGCTTCATTCATCCCGTCACGATTCTTTCGACGCTGCCCTCGGCCGGAGTGGGCGCGCTGCTGGCGCTGATGCTGTTCCGCCAGGACCTCAGCGTTGTCGCGATCATCGGCATCATCCTGCTGATCGGCATCGTGAAGAAGAACGGCATCATGATGGTCGACTTCGCGCTGGAGGCGGAGCGCGAGCACGGCAAGAACGCGACCGACGCGATCTACGAAGCCTGCCTGCTGCGCTTCCGCCCGATCATGATGACCACGATGGCCGCGCTGCTGGGCGGCATTCCGCTGGCGCTGGGCACGGGCATCGGCTCGGAGATTGCGCCGGCCGCTGGGCATCGCGATGGTCGGCGGCCTGCTGCTGAGCCAGGTGCTCACGCTGTACACGACGCCGGTGATCTACATCTTCTTCGATAACCTTGGGCACAGATTTTCAGCGCAAACACGAAGAGCGAAGCGCCACGCGATGCTGTGCGCACGCCGCGGAGCCGGCATGAACATCTCCGCGCCATTCATCCGGCGCCCGGTGGCGACGACGCTGCTGACGGTCGCGATTGCGATCGCCGGCGCGATTGCGTTTACGGTGCTGCCGGTTTCGCCGCTGCCGCAGGTTGATTTCCCGACCATCTCCGTTGCCGCGTCGCTGCCCGGAGCCAGCGCGGAGATCATGGCGTCCTCGATCGCGACTCCGCTGGAGCGGCAGTTCGGGCACATCGCGGGCGTCACGGAGATGACTTCCTCCAGTTCGCTGGGAAGCACAACGTCACTCTTCAGTTCGACTTGAGCCGCAATATCGACGGCGCGGCGCGCGACGTGGAGGCGGCGATCAACGCGGCGCGCACCTATCTGCCCGCCAATCTGCCCGGCAATCCCACCTATCGCAAAGTGAACCCGGCCGATGCGCCGATCATGATTCTGGGCTTACCTCGAAGAAATACGACAGCCGGCAAGTTGTACGACGAGCCTCCACGGTCATGGAGCAGAAGCTTTCGCAGATTCAAGGGGTCGGACAGGTAGTCGTCGGCGGCGGCGCGCTGCCCTCGGTGCGCGTCGATGTCAATCCCACGCAGCTCAACAGCTACGGACTCACGATGGCCAACGTGCAATCGGTGTTGAGCACAGCAGAATGCCGACTTGGCCGAAGGGACAGATTTCCGATGGCACATGACCGCCGATATCATCACCAACGATCAGATCTCCCATGCCGAGCGATTACAAGCCGCTCATTGTCGGCTACCACAATGGCGCGGCGGTGCGGCTTTCAGATGTCGCCGATGTCGACGGACTCGGTCGCAGAACATTCGTACCGCCGGCTATCTGAACGGCATGCCCTCGGTCACGGTCATCATCTTCCGCCAGCCGGGCGCGAATATCATCCAGACCGTCGACCGCATTCGCAGCGCAGTTGCCATTCCTGAAGGCGTCGATTCCGCAAGGCATCGACACCACCATCGTGCTCGACCGCACGACGACCATCCGCGCCTCGGTGAACGACGTTGAGCGCACGCTGATTATCTCGGTGGTGCTGGTCATTCTGGTGGTCTTCGTTTTTCTGCGCAACGCCCGCGCCACGCTCATTCCCAGCGTTGCCGTTCCGGTCTCGCTGATCGGCACTTTTGCCGTGATGTATCTGCTCGGCTACAGCCTCGACAATCTGTCGCTGATGGCGCTGACCATCTCGACCGGATTTGTCGTCGATGACGCCATCGTGGTGATGGAGAACATCTCGCGCCATCTGGAAGACGGGATGTAGCCCTTTGCGGCCGCGCTGAAGGGCGCGCAAGAGATCGGATTCACCGTTTTCTCCATCAGCATGTCGCTGATTGCGGTATTCATTCCCATCCTGCTGATGGGCGGCATCGTCGGCCGGCTGTTCCGCGAGTTCGCCATCACGCTTTCGACCGCCATCGTCGTCTCGATGGTGATTTCGCTGACCACCACGCCGATGATGTGCGCGCACCTGCTGAAGGAGGAAACGAAGCGAAGAGCATGGCCGGATGTATCGGGTGAGCGAGAGGTTTTTCGCCTGGATGCTCGAAACCTATCGCCGCACGCTGCTCTGGGTGCTCGACAATCCCGGGCCTGACTGCTGGTGGTGTTGCTGCTCACGATCGCGTTGAACGTTGTGCTCATCGTCAAAATTCCCAAGGGATTTTTCCCGCAGCAGGATACGGGCGCGATCGTCGGCGGCGTGCAGGGTCCGCAGGACGCGTCGTTCCCAGTGATGAACAATTCGATCCGGCAACTGGTCGGAGTGATCAAGAGCGATCCTGCGGTCGCCAACGTCATCGCCTACACCGGCGGCAACGGCGCCACCAACGGCGGATTCATCTACATCGCGCTCAAGCCGCTCAACGAGCGCAAGATCAGCGCCCTGCAGATCATCAACCGCTTGCGGCCCAAGTTGAACCGTCTGCCCGTGGCCTCCGCATTTCTGCAGGCGGCGCAGGATCTGCGCATCGGCGGCAGGTCGAGCAATGCGCTTTACCAATACACCATTCAGTGCGACAACGTGCAGGATCTTTCGAAATGGGGGCCGATCCTGCTGGCAGAGATGAAGAAGCTCCCCGGACTTGCAGGACGTGAACTCCGACCAGCAGAATGGCGGCCTGGACGAATTGTGACCTATGACCGCACCACCGCTGCGCAGCTGGGAATCACGGCGCAGTCTCTCGATTCCTCGCTCTATGCCGCCTTTGGCCAATCGGAAGTCTCGATCATTTACACACAATTGAATCAGTACTACGTGGTGCTCGAAGTGGCGCCGCAATACTGGCAAAGCCCGCAAGGCCTGAAAGATATTTATCTGCGCATCGACGGAACCAATCGAGCAACGGTAATTTGCCGCTGACTGTACGGTGCCGCTCAGGACTGTGCAAGCGCGGAATCCGGCACCACGCCGCTTGCGGTGAATCACACCGGCTTGTTTCCTTCGGTGACCGTGTCTTTCAATCTGGCGCCGGGACGTTTCTTTGAGCGACGCCACGCTGCTGCATCGCTCAGATGCAGCAGCGACTGGGAACGCCCTCCACCATTCGCGGCTTCTTCTGCTGGCACGCTGCAGGCCTACCAGCAGTCTCTGAGCACCGAGCCGATGCTGATCGCGACCGCTCTGCTCGCGGTCTATATCGTGCTGGGCATTGCTCTATGAGAGTCTGGTGCATCCGCTGACCATCATCTCGACGCTGCCTTCGGCCAGCGTGGGCGCGATGCTGGCGCTGATGCTTTTCAAGATCGATCTCAACGTAATCTCCATCATCGGAATCGTCTTGCTGATCGGCATCGTGAAAAAGAACGCCATCATGATGATCGATTTCGCTTTGGTCGCCGAACGCCAGGAGGGCAAGAGCACGGCGGACGCCATCTTCGAGGCCTGCATGTTGCGCTTCCGGCCGATTCTGATGACGACCATGGCGGCGTTGTTCGGCGCGTTGCCCCTGGCCTTCGGAACCGGCACTGGTTCGGAGTTGCGCAGGCCGCTGGGGATCACCATTGTCGGTGGATTGATTGTGAGCCAGATGCTCACGCTTTACACGACTCCGGTGGTCTATCTGTACCTTGATCGTCTGCGCTTGCGGGTTCAGGGGAAACAGCGCGATACGCTGCCAGGAGTTCAGGCTCCCGAGGCGGGCTAGCGCTATAAACTGAGATGAATTATTAACCAGGCAGAAAATGTTATGAAGATCTTTCAGCGAAAATCAGCGCGCTTCACTTCATGGTGGTGCGGCGTGGTTCTCTTACTGACGCTATCGGGTTGCGTCGCGGGTCCGAAGTATCACGCGCCTTCCACGCCGCCGCCGGCGGCGGTCTACAAGGAATCGCCAACGCAATACAAAGACAATGGGCCGTGGACCGTGGCGCAACCGGCGGACGCGAAACTACGGGGCAAATGGTGGGAGATTTTCAACGATCCCGAACTCAACGCGCTGGAGGAACAACTGAATATCAACAATCAGAACATCAAACAATACTTCGAGAATTTCATGGAGGCGCGGGCGCTGGTACGCGAAGCTCGGGCACAATACTTTCCCACTTTAGCGGTCGCACCGTCGATAAACCATTCGCGAAGTTCGGGGAACCTAAACGGAGCCGTCCCGGTCACTACAACCGGCACTGGCACCACCACCGGCACCACTACAACTGGCACGACGGGCACATCCGGCACGGCCGCAAGTTCTTCGCAAGTCACGATCTATTCTTTGCCGCTGGAAGCTTCATGGGCGCCCGACCTTTGGGGCAAAGTTCGCAACACCGTCCGGGCAGCCCAATACGCAGCCCAGGTCAGCGCTGCCGATCTTGAGAATGAGCGCCTGACCGAGCAGGCCAGTCTGGCGGAATATGTTTTTGAAATTCGCGGACAGGATCAACTGCAAAAGATCTTCGACGACACGGTTGTGGCCGATAAAAAAGAACTTGAACTCGCCCGTTCGCTTTATGAAACCGGCATCGACAACCAAATTTCTGTGGTAGAAGCGGAAACCACGCTGCAAAACGCGCAGGCTGGAGCGACCAACGTTGCCATTGCCCGGGCCCAATACGAGCACGCAATCGCAGTACTGGTGGGCAAGGCTGCGTCCAATTTCTCCATTCCGGTAAAGCCGATGGTCGTCGCTCCTCCGCCCATTCCGGTCGGCGTGCCCTCAGAGTTGCTACAACGCCGTCCTGACGTCGCGGCTGCGGAACGGACCATGGCGGAAGCCAATGCGCAGATTGGCATTGCCTACGCGGCTTATTTTCCTGACCTGACCTTGAGCGGCGAAGCCGGCTTTGAGAGTTCAGTGTTCTCCAAATGGCTCTCGTGGCCGAGTCGCTTCTGGTCCGTCGGCGCCTCCGCCCCAGAAACTATCTTCGACGCGGGCTTGCGGCGAGCGACCGTGCAACAATACGTCGCCACCTACAACGCCGACCTCGCCAGCTATCGGGAGACGGTCCTCACCGCCTTTCAGCAGGTGGAAGACGGCTTGGCCGAAGTCCGAATTTTGTCGAAGGAAATCCAGCAGGAACAACAAGCGGTCGCCTCCGCTCAAACCTATCTCAAGCTCGAAGAAGCGCGATACCAGACCGGCATTGATCCCTACGTGGACGTGCTGATTGCGCAAACTACGGTACTAGCAGACATGCAGACTTTGAATACTCTTCAGGTAGAAGAGATGGCGTATGCGGTGTCGTTAGTGGAAGCGCTGGGCGGTGGCTGGGATAGTTCGCAACTGCCGAATCCGCAACAGGTGACGCAGAAGTCGCCTGTTTCGGATACGGCTATCCAACAGTAAGCGCGTAACTTTTCAAAGCGCCGCTAGTCTGCGCTGGATCAGAACGAAATAAAGCGCCAGCAGAACAAGAAGCAATCCATTGACGCCGAGAACCACGGGGGCTGTGAACAATGGAACCAGCCATCCCGAAAGCAGATTTCCCATTGGCATGCCGCCGCGAAAGGCGAAGTTGTAAACGCTCATCACGCGGCCGCGCATTTCATTGGTAGTAATTAACTGCACCAGAGAATTCACGGTGGCGAAAACTGCCATCATCGACGCGCCCACAACGATCAGAAAGACCTCGCTCAGGTGCAGCGATTTCGAAAAGGCGAAACCAGAAATTCCCGCGCCCAGGCAGGCCAACGCACCTAATGCAACCAGCCCCTTCCTCTTGAAGTTGCCTGCGCTGGCAATGGCCAGCGAACCACAAATCGAGCCCACTCCCATCAGCGCCAGCAGATTGCCGAAAGTTTCCGCACCGCGATGAAAGATGTCATTGACAAAGACGGGGATGTAAGTGCGAATGGGCACGCTCAAGAAAGTCATGCAGAAAGCCAGCACGATCAGCGCTTCCATTGAAACCTGTTTGCGGGCGAACCGGATGCCCTCCTTCAAGCTTGTGAACATTGACTCTTTCGTCTTCAGTGGCAGGAAGCGGGCGCTGATAATCGACAACGATATGATAGGCGCGAGAAAAGAGATCGCATTCAAACCGAAGCACCATTTTTCTCCAAGCTTGCCTAGAGCCTGCCCCGCGAGAGCCGGACCCACCATCACTGCCACATTGAATTGAATGGAATTCAGCGCAATGGCGTTCGGCATGTCGTCTTTTTCCACCAGCGTGGGTATCAGCGCCTGATATGCCGGACCTCCGAAGGCCTGTGCGAATCCGGAAATAAAGGAAAGGCAAAGAATATGCCAGACGTGGACCGTGCCGGTCGCCACGAGGACAGTGAGAATGGTAGCCGTCGTCATCTGTGCATACTGCGAGCCCAGCAGTATTTTGCGGCGTTCAATACGGTCGGCCAGAACCCCACCGATCAAGGAAAATAAAAAAATGGGAATGCCGCCAAGGAACTGATCCAGGGCCAGCAAAAATGCAGAATGGCTGAGCCGGTAGACCAGCCAGCCCTGCGCAACGATCTGCATCCAGGTACCAATACTGGAAGTGCAGGCGCCTACCCACATCAAACGGAAATCGCGATACTGAAACGCTTTGAAAACCCGGCGAATCACTCCTGCGTTCAGCATAGGCTCTCAAAAAGCCTAACATGCGGCTTTACTCGTCAGACCTGTCGCAAATGATTTGGCGGAAATTCAATACAGAATGGCGGGTAGATGAAGTGTAAAGCGAGAAATCTGGCCGCCGTAGCTGCCCGGCTGCTGCTCCATACCCCTCGCTTTGCTCGTGATGACAAATCAAAAAAATCCGCTGCTCACCAGCGCAGGTTGGTCAGGTATTCGTAACTGATCTTGATGCTGTCGAACGGAGCGGCGGGCTTGTCATGTTCCACGATGTAATACTTGATGCCCGCCTTGCCCGAGTGCGCAAAGATGTTCTTCCAGTCGATGACGCCACTGCCAACCTCTGTCATGTCTTTCAAGGAATCGCCGAAATCCTGGCCGCCGGCTTCGGAAACTTTCGGCAGCTTCTTCATATCCTTGACGTGCACCAAAGGAAATCGTCCGGGATAGCGATTGAAATATTTGATCGGGTCGCCGCCGCCCACAGTGATCCAGCACAGGTCGAGTTCCATCTTCACCAGGTTGGGATCGGTGCCTTCCAGAAGCATGTCATACGGAAGTTTGCCGTTCACGGGAAGAAATTCGAACCAGTGATTGTGATAAGCGAACTGCACCCCGGACTTCTTGCTGACTTCCCCCGCGCGGTTAAAAGTCTTGAACGCGCTCTCCCAGCCGCCGGGCTGGTTGCGAATCTCTTCCGGGATCCATGGGCACACAATGTAGCTCTGGCCAATGATCTTCGCGGATTCGATTTGAGCCGGCCACTTTTCCTCACTCAAAACATCGTAGGGAACGTGACACGAGGGTGAAGTGAGGCCGTGACTTTCGAGAGCGGCGCGAACTTGTTTCGGAGAGTGATCGAAGTATCCGGCAAATTCGACTTCTTTGTATCCGATGGCGGCGACCTTGGCCAGCGTGCCGTCGAAATCTTCCTTCATCTGGTCGCGAACGGTGTAGAGCTGTACACCCAGGTTGTGAATTTTGTGATCGGCTGCGGCCCAGGCCAAACGTCCCTTGAGCAGGGCCGCGGCACTGGCGGCGCCGGCTGTTGCCAGAAAAGTGCGGCGGTTCATGAAATTCCTCCGGAAAATCGATTCGGTTGCGAGGTACAAGTATTCCGGGGAGCATTATACGCAGCCATGCCGAGGAACGTAAGAGCTTAAGCCGCATCGGGCTCGCTAGCGAGGAAAAAAACGGGCCGAGCCTCTCCCGCTACGGCCCACTGATCACAACGCCCGCCATCAATGCCCTGGCCCTTCAGGTTCTTGAACCTGAAGATTGTTTGTCACTGAGAAAACTCCAGGAACGCCATTGGCCCGGATTCCTGCTATATTCCGGTCGCCGTCGCTGTCGACCACGCCTTCGAGCGTGACGTGACCGTTCTTCACGATGATGCGAATCGGCTTCTGCACGCCCAGCGCGTAGCGTTGCAGCGCAGGATAGCCGTAGATGGCGCGGAACAGACGCAGGCGAAGCTGATTGTCCATGGGCGACACTGGAAGAACTTCAATCTGATTGTCGACCTTTTCCACGCCTTCGATATGCTTGACTGCGTTTCCTGCGTCCGATTTCAGCACCGGATTCACAACCTGCCCCATCAGCGTGACCGTGGAACCGTCAACTCTGTAAGCGATGTTGTCGAACACGGTGAAGTAAGGAAGCATGGCAAGTTCATGGCGAACTTCGCGCTGAATACGAGCCTCTTCCCGCGGGTTAGGCTGGTTCCGCTGCGCCGTTTGATCCTGGCTTACGGCCAAAGTGGTCAGCACAAGTACGGCGACGATGGTGGCAAACACTCGTTCTTTCATTTGTTCTCCTTGCTTGACTGCGACGGCTTATTCCTCGCGGCAGGTTAAAGAGCCGAATAAAAATGGCGGGACTAACCGGTCGCAGGGTTCTACTGTCATTGTCGGAAACTCCAGCTCATGACAACAATTCAATACTGCGCACGCGAATAATTCCAGTGGACCGATCCAGCACGCCCGTAACCCTAACCCGCTTGCCCACATACTGCGCGGCCGTGGACTGATCGTCCAATTGGTAGGTGATGCTGTCGCTGGTTTGAAGGACGTATTTATTGTTAAGCTTCGCCACGGTCCCGGAGATGCTCTGCGCTGTGGTCTGTTGAGTCTCAGGTTCGGGCTGCTGAGTCCGGGGCTGCGCCGATTGATCTGGCTGTTGTTCAGTCTGTGAAGACTGATTCTGCGAGCTGGGCTGGGCCTGCTCGGGCGCGGGCAATGGCTGAGGCTGCTGCGGAACCGGTTTCGGCTTTTGCAGCACGGACCACGCGATCAATTGGGGACCGATCACGCTATCACTCCGGCCGGGCGTGGGTTGCACTCGCGGCAATTGTGCCGAAGCAGATTTCGGAACAAAGAAAAGAATCGCCAGCCCCAACAAAGATAGTTGCACCATACGCAATGTCGTCATAAGCACCTCGCGATGACGAATTTGGCGCGCAGCATAATTCTGATGAACTTTCGCAAACCCAAAGTCCGCCCGCAGCGACGAACGGTTTCTCACATCGGGCGGCGTCTTCACTGATTGTCGTCGTCCGCGGCAGAATTGTCGCTCGGGCTGATCCTGCAGAATGTCCTACGGTGTTTGCCCTAGCACGCTTTTCATGCAACAAATGGATTCTGAAATCAGCAGTCTGGGGGTTTGATCGATGCCGCATTTAACTCCTCGCGACGTCATGACTATGTTCGTGGCTTTGGCGGTGCTGCTGGGATGCGCCAAGACAGCGGCCGAACTGATGCACAAAATCGGCCAGCCTTCCATTCTGGGTGAAATCTCGGTCGGGATTCTGCTGGGACCGACGGTCCTTGGCCATTTCCGTCCGCATCTCTACACGTCGCTTTTCCCCACGACCGGTCCCATGCCCATCGTTCTCGACACCGTGACCACGCTGGGAGTGGTTTTCTTTTTGTTGACGGCTGGCCTAGAGATCGATTTGCGCAGCATCTTCCGCCAGGGCCGCGCCGCGCTGCTGGTCAGTACCTTCGGGGTCGCTTTCCCCTTTATTGCCGGCTTCGCCGCAGCGGGCATGTTTCCCAGCTATATGGGCGCCGAGGTTGGCGCAGACACCTTGATCTTCGCGTTTTTCGTTGGCACTGCTCTTTCGATATCTGCCCTGCCGGTTATTGCCAAGATTTTGATGGACCTCAACCTCCTGCGCACCGAAATGGGCACGGTCATTATTTCTTCCGCCATGTTTGACGACCTGGTGGGCTGGATTCTGTTCTCGTTCGTACTGGGAATGATTCATCCGCAGGCGGGACAAAGCGTGGCCGCCGCTGCCAGGCACACAATCATTCTCGTGCTCCTATTCGTAGCTGGGATGCTTACCTTGGGCCGGTGGCTGATTGACAAGTTCTTACCTATCTTGCAGGCGCACACTACCTGGCCGGGCGGAGTGCTGGGGTTTATTTTTACCCTTACTCTGGCCGGTGCTGCGTTTACCGAATACGCGGGCATTCATGCGGTCTTTGGCGCTTTCATTATCGGCATTTCAATTGGCGAATCGGGGCATCTCCGCCGCCGTACGTCGCAGCATATTCACGAAATCGTGACCAACGTGTTCGCGCCGTTTTTCTTCGCTACCATCGGCCTGCGAACCAACTTCGTTTCCAATTTTCATTGGGGATTGACCGCCACCGTTATTGGTGTGGCTTGCGTAGGAAAACTCGCTGGAGCTGGCTGGGGAGCGCGGCTGGGCGGGATGGACCGAAATTCCTCACTCGCCATTGGACTGGCTATGAATGCGCGCGGCGCCATGGAGATGATTTTGGGGATTTTGGCTCTGCAAGCTGGGCTAATCAAAGAGCACATGTTCGTGGCATTAGTCATTATGGCGTTGTTCACGTCATTGTTGTCGGCGCCCTCGATTCATTTCTTCATCCGCCGGCGCAGATCGCTAACCTTGAAGGACGTGGTCGAGGGCCGGCTCTTTTTGCCCAGTCTCGCCGGGAGAACGCGCAGGGAAGCGCTGCGGGAGATGTGCGAAGTTGCGGCGGCGGCGGTGAGCAACGCGCCAGAACGCTTGCTCCGCATCGTTTCGGAACGGGAGCGGGTGTTGGCCAGCGGATGGGAAAATGGGCTTGCGGTTCCCTATGCGCGCGTCAACGGGCTCACTCGGCCGTTGGTAGTGGTAGGAAAATCCTCCCAGGGAATTGATTTTGACGGACGCGACGGAAAACTAGCACAGCTGATAATCATGATCCTGACCGGCGACAACCAGTCGCAACACGATCTTCTGGGAGATGCCAGCGAGATATTCAGCCGCAAGGAGGCCATAGACCGCGCAGTGGATGCGAACACCTTTGTAGAACTCGTCGCTGCGCTGAATGCGCCGGTGCGGTGAGGGGTAAGTGCGGGCTGCGATCGAGTCCGCTCACTGCACCGGGAACAAACCGCTGTGCGCGACTTCATTTGGCCAAACGGTCTATGCTTTATGCAACTACATTAATGCCGCTCGCCTCTGACGAAGACGACGACGCGTTGTTCAGCAGGTTAAGAACAATCTGTTCGTTGCTGTTCTGCGGCAGGTTAAGCGTGACCTGCTGCGCGTTTGGATTTTGCTGAGTGCCGACGCCGACAGTGAGCTGCTCCGCTCCGGCGGTGGTGTTATTGAGACTCAAGGTGATTTCTTCCGGGCTGCCGGCGCCTGAGTTGTTACTGATATTAAGAACAATTTCAGGACCGGCCGCGGAAGTGGCTGCAGTTGAGGATGCGGAGCTCGGAGCAGCCGCGGTGCTGGTCGGACTGGTGGTCGAATCGACCGCCGGCGCGCTGATATTGATCACCAGCGGGCCAGCCGGAGTCGGTGTTTCGCTGGACCTGAAAGTGGATTGCAGTTGTGACAGTGCCTGTTGCGCGCCGGCAATGTCGCCGGATTGCAGAGCCTGACCTATGGAGGTGAAGTCTTGCTCTCGCGTGCTCACTGCGAAGGCGTTGCCCCCGGCAAATGGCCCATTCTGGGCCAAATTCTGAATTGCGTTGTAATCCTGCTGGGCGCCGGCTAGATCACCGGATTGAAGCGCTTGCCCTAACTGCTGCAAGTCGTTTTTCCGGTCCTGAAAGTATTCCGCTCCCTGCACTAGAGAGCTGCTGGAAATCGCGGCAGTGGACATGATTGTCTCCTAAGAATGTTGATTCATCGACTCGCGTTTGCGGAAGCAAGCTTGCTGCCACACCGGGGTTGTTATCGGCGGCAGGGAAAAGATCTTTAGCGAAAGGGGAAACCTAGACTTTGCCTTGTGGCTCGGCGGTTCCGCGGAAAAGCTGCGCCACACTTTCCGGCAGGCTCTCGTCCAACTTGCGCGCCAGCCAATCCTGAAGCTCTGATTTCCGCGGCATCGAAAGGAATTCCAAACCCAGGCGATCGTTCTCTCTTCGCCAGCACACCCTGGTCTCTGCAAAAAACTGGCCGGCTTGACCGGGAAGAGTGAAACGGATGGTGGTCCGAGCCTCATCCGGAAAATCGGGAAGCATCGAGGCCCGGATGGCCATACCACCCTCGCTGATGTTCGCCGCGGCGCACGGCAACTCTTCGAAATCTTCCCTGCGCACAAACACATTGACCTCGACGGGACAGCGGAAATAACGTCGCCGTTCCCGCACCAACATGCCGAATGCCGCACGGAAGGTGGCCCTGATGGAGTCCACCGAAAGTGGACGTTGGAGCACGAACGTCGCATCCGGCCGCGCCGAAGGCAAGGATTGCCGGGGGGCGGAAGTAATGGCAAAGCTGACCGCAGTGCGATTCGCGGCCGACAGGTGCATCCGGGCCATAAGCAGCCCCGCATCTTCGTCCGACTCCAGGTCCGCAATAACCGCCTCGAATTTTTGCCGATTGAGCAGGCTAATGGCGGCAGACGGGTGGGCGCAAACCTCCAGCCGTATGGCGAACGGGGTTAATGACTCGGTGAGGAGCCGCACTGCAATTGGATCCTTAGAGAGAACCAATGCGTTTGCCGCTGCCGGTGTATCGCTAAGATTTGTCACTGCAAGCTCCAATTCCACCGCGATCGAGAGTTCTTTCCCCGCCCGCTTTATTTCTGGCTATTCCGAGCGTGCATTCGCATCACTTGCTGGTTGTCTGGCCAACCGCGATATCACCGTGTGCCCGGCTATTTACAACCTTCTCTATCGCGATCACTAAGGGCGATGGTGCACCACCAACGCTATTCAAGATGTGCTCGCTTTTTTCCAGGTAAGCGGCCGCGCCATCCTTTTGCAGTTTTGCCGCATTCCTAGGCGAGAGCCCCGTCAACACGATGACCGGTATACCGCTGGTGGCGGCATCCCGCTTTAGTTCTTTCAGCACGTCGAGTCCCGCCGTCTTAGGCAACAATAAATCTAGGAGAATTGCATCCGGGCGTTCGCCACGAGCCCGGCGCAACGCTTCGTCTCCATCGGAGGCGCTGATAACTTGATACCCCGCTTTGGATAGGACTTTCTCCATCGCCAGCCGGAAGAACCGGCTATCCTCAACCACCAACAGCTTCATAACAGGACTCCTCGGCGCAGCCCCGCATTGTCGGGCTCGGTCTCGCCGGTTTGGCTAGTTTTGGCTCGCGAATCACCGCGAAACGGCTCATGCCACATCCCTGCCCTTCGCATCGGATGTAGAGAGCAACTGAATCGTGCAGCTGTCTGATTGATGCAGGGCAAAGTTTGCCCGGGCGCCGATTCTTTGGCCCCGGCAGTAACTTAAGATAACAACCAATAACGCTCCGCTGGCGGAGCTGAAGATTGCCACGCCAAGAAGCAGCATGTAAATGCCCGCTCCCATACAGGTACCCTTAGGCTTTCTTCCCGCCCTGCCATCGCCCGCACTCGGATTAAGTCAATGTTGCTTCATAGTCACTTCCAGAAATATATTTGTCAAAGTAATTAGATGATCTGGACAACCTTAGTAACTAAGGTAATTACCGTATTAGCTATCTTATTGGACTCGGTTGGCCCGGTAATACCGGTAAGGTCGTGGATCGAAGCTGGCAGTACCGGATTCAGAGCAATGTTGGAGGATGCTTCTTCTTCGTGGATTGTCGGCAAATATTGCCTTAGAAGATCACGGAATTTGGCCGGTTACTAACCCAGTAGGATTATGGCGCGCCAGTCATTGGAAGTTTTCCACGAGCAGAAGTTCAGCGGCGGATTGGTCATATTGCGAATAGAGCAAGTAATGTCCGTCCGGAGAAAGGCTGAGTCCGGCCGCAGGTGTGCGCGCAATGCTGGCAAGCGTTTTGGACTCGCCACCGGCTGGGCTTATAAACCGAATGAGAGCGCCGCGTTGGTCAGCAGGGCTGGGCGCTAAGTAATAAACTCCAGTCGCCACCACGAAGAACGCTCCCCAGTTTCGCGCCAAGCCAAGGTCCCCAAGGCCACGCACAAAGTCGGTCTCCTGGCCGCCTTCGAGCGGCATTCTCCGAATCATCCCATTCTGCGCGGTGAAGTACAACCACTTGCTGTCCGGCGATTCCACGGCGAAGGCGCCGCCGTTGCGCGTCACCCGTGTCGCTGCTCCACCGGAGGAAGCAACCTTCCAAATGTTGCCGATCCCGCCACTGCGGTCGGAGGTGAAGTACACCCAGTGGCCGTCTCGCGACCAAGTTGGCCTTGTGTCACTGGCAGAACCAGTGGTCAATGGCTGCGATGTTCCTCCGGAAGCTGAGACGATGAAAACCTTCAACGACGCATCAGCCGTGGGGCGGGCCTCGTAGGCGATCTTACCGCCGTCGGGAGACCATTGCGGATCGCCGACCTCGGCCCAGTCCGGAGCGGTTGTAAGCTGCACAGAGTCCTCACCGTCAGCCGTCGCGACCCAGATCTCAAGCGGTCCCGTTCGATTGGAGATGAAGGCAATGTGGGAACCATCGGGAGAGTAAAACGCACTGTCGTCCCGCCGCGAAGAGGAAATAAAAGCCTGCGCGGCCTCGTGACTCATGCCGCGGGATGGGAGGCCGACACGATAAATATTGGTATCCCGGTGCAATCGGGTAAATGCCATCCGGTTTCCTCGCCGCGCAATTGCAAGAAACCAGGGATTATCTCCGGCAAAGCTCACCGGTCGCGGGTCGCCGCCATCGATAGCCACGCGGTACATCGCGGTGTCGCCACCTATATTTGCGTTCTCAGCGCTTCGGATAAACAGGATCTCTTTCCCATCCGGCGTCCAGGCCGGACTCACGATCCGCCAATCCGGCGGAGTCAGCAGCTTGGGTTCACCCTCAGGTTTGTAGTCGCTCGACAGGCTGACAACATAAAGGCCCGGATGGTCGTAAATGAGCGCAACTTTACTCGAGTCAGGAGACAAAATACCGCCTGCAACCTCAAACTTTCCTTGCAGCGGCCCAATCACCAGCTTCTTGTCGCCCCCGTTCAGGGGCGCCAGGTACAAGCTTCGCGGACTCCCTGCACAGTAAGACAGCCACTGGCTGTCGGCTGACCAGGAGACATAGTGCGTGTTCTGTTCCCGTGTAATCACTCTCTGCGGCCCGCCCAGTGCAGGGATCGCGATAATTCCGGTCATGCCAAGATTTCCGGCCGTACCAGGGCTTCGAGGAAAGGCAATCCAACGTCCGTCGGGAGACCACTGTGGCATTCGTTCATCTTCAGGCGTGTTGGTTAGCCGGATCGGTTCCCCAGGTCCGACCAGTTTCACGTAGATGTCCGGAGTTCCGCCCTCTGGCCCCCAGGCAAATGCCACTTGGCTCCCATCGGGCGAAAACGTAGGATCGCGTTCATCTCCCGGATGCGCTGTGAGGGGAACCACCGTTACCTCTTTTACAGATTCAGGCTTTGTCCTTGTCGAGCTCCACCACGCCGCCCCAACTGCCAGAAGCACAAGCAGCGTTACCGCTGCAGCGACTTTTCCATACGTATGCCTTCCCAGCCAACTCGCGGGCGCGCTCGGCGCTGCCGCGTTCGATGAACCAGATGGACTTACCAGCGGCGAAGAACTTGATCCAGGCACCGACTCGCGCACCGCCGGAGAACCAGTTGCCAGTGCGGTCCCCACGGATTCTGCATCGGATGATGGGCCCGGCCGTGCTTCCATCTCGCGCTTCAGCCGCTTTAAGTCGGGCGCATGTCGGCGGCGTGCTGGTAGCGCAGCTCGCGATCTTTCTCCAGCGCCTTATTGATGATCCGCTCCAGTTCCAAAGGCACGTCGGGATTCAAACGCACTGGCGGTAGCGGAGCGCGACTCAGAATGGCTTCAAATATGACTGCCGTGCCGTCTCCACGGAAAGGCAATTGGCCGGTCGCCATCTCATAGAGCACCGCTCCTAGCGAGAACAGATCTGTGCGCGCATCCAGCTCTTTCGCTCGCGCCTGCTCCGGAGACATGTAAGCGATGGTGCCGAGCGTGGAACGCAATGACGCGGACGGAAGGAGTTGGAAACATGGAAACCAACGTACCAAGTAATTCTGCGGAGGCAGCGAGCAGCTGCGCAGCTTGATCGCTGCCAGCTGCGCTTCGTCCATAACGCGCTGGTTTTTTTCCTCGTCCCGCCATTGGGACAGTTCGTCTCGCAAGTCTGAAAAGGTGGGGATCGGCGTCGACGGCCGGATCGCTGCCCGCTTATAAGTCCTGAGGATCGCCTCGGTGATGAGATTGTCGAGCAACTCGGTGTCGTCGGCGCCGCCCTCGCCGAGCATGTGGCGCGTCAGATTTTTCAGAAACGCGACTTGATCCTTGCTTGGTTCTCGTTCTCCTTCCGGTAAATCCCACGGGTTAATCGTTTGGTCGCTATCGAGAGACATGGTGATCATCCGTCCGCCCATCAACTCAACCAGTGGACGGTACGAATCGCCACGCTCAAGGATCGAAATCAGCGGGTTACTCCTGGCGTCCATCAGAAGAAACTGCTGCACCATGACGGTCTTTCCGCCGCCTGTCTTGGCCATCACCAGCATGTTCGCGTCGCTCAAGCCGGGATCAAACGGCGAAAAAGGAATGAGCTGGCGGTAGGGAGTCTCAAGCAGGAACAGTGGTGACCGAGGTGTGCCGCGCCAAGGTGTCTCTACCGGCACCAGATCCGCCGCATTCGTGGTGAGCAGGTCCTGGTCTCGCTTGTCGGCGTCGGCCATCGCAGGCAGAGAACTGAAGAACAGCCTCCTCTTGGCCAGGGTCTCGGCCACAGCTTTGGCGCCGTTCATGCGGGAAATCGCGTAGAGAAGCTGTTGGCGCCGGTTGTCGATGGTTCGCTCTGATTGCTCCAGTTCCGCAGTCGTTATCGCTGGGCGTGAAGTGCGCGTTCCGATGACCAGGCTCAGTTTGGCTGTCTTAACCGAACTCGAAATAATGTCCTGTTGCACCCGGACCAGTTGACCCTCGGCAACCTGGGCTTCCACGTTGGTCCGAAATCCTCCGTTCGAGTCTCGCTGCACAGCCTGCATCTTGCGCAAGCGGCTTTTGTAGCCTTTCAGCACTTTCGCCTGGTCGGGAATGGTGATCTGCGCATTAACAATGAGTGGGAAATCAAGACCGACCAGTTCTCTCAGGATTCCGGGGAAGGTGGCATCCGGGAGTTCTTTCAGACTTACAAAGGAATAGAGGATTCCACCAAGATTCAAATAGGAGTCCGTCTCATCGGCGATGCTTGTGTCAACGATCTGCTCGCGGGCGCTCCTGTACTCCAGTTGCTCCTCACCGCGCCTGTACGACCGATGATCCGGAGACAAAGGATTGAGAGCTCGTTTTGCCTCAAGAAACAGATTCTCGTCGGTCAGCCGGCGCGCGCCGAGTTCCGCTGCTTCGAGCGTCGTTTCGAGGCCACGCAGCAGACTCTCGAATTCCGCCAACAGATGCTGATGCTCCTGACGGCTGCGCTCGATGCACTTCCGCGCCGATAAGCTGAGCGCGCTGCCGGTCGGCTTGAGCGGTTTACCGGCAATACGGCGATGAACGACCGGATCCCAGACGAAGTACACGTGTAAGAGAGGCCGCATGTAGTGGCCGTTCGCCTCTTTCATTCGCCATCGGTCGACGCGCAGCTCATCGAGTGCAATCACCTCTGCCCGTTCCGATTGCTGGGCTTCGCCATACTGCTCAAGCAGGTCTCCCAGATCCTCCACTACTTCAAAGCGGAACTGCACTCTCATGCTCTGTTCCGGCAGAGAACGCAGGAGCGCCTCCAGCATCAACTTGCCCCGGTCCCGGCCTTCGTCGCTCGCGAAATACGACGCCAAACCCTTCAACTCATATCCCGCGACAAAGGCGCCGTTGGTCCGAACCACAACGTTGTCCAGGTAGTCGCGGACCGGAAGTTGCTCGCACAATGCCGGATCGTGGAGTTTTCGCTCGTGTTGCTCAAGCGTTAGCGGCACTGCTATTCCTCCCTCAGATACGCCGACCGAATTTCGCAGTCGCGTGCCAACGCGCAGTAGGCGTGGGGTTTCGTGTACCAGAAAGCGAGATCGCGGACGTAGCCTCGCGGTTTGCCATACTTGAAGGCCATCAGCACCGGCACCATCAGCAGTGGCACTCCGTACTGGAGGACAATGCTCATCGGCATTCCCGCGACCTCACCTCCCACGAAATGACCAACCACGTTCATGATGGCTGCCGCGCCAAGCACGATGAACAGGTCCTCCAACTCCAGAAGCATGAATGTCACTCGCGTCTGTAAGTTGCGATTCACGAGTGTCACTTGCAATGGCATCGCGTAACTCCTTCCTAGCGCACTCCGGCCGTTCCGTGTTGAATCCAAAATTCTCCCAAGCGCAACAGCCCCGACAGTCCGAAACAGCACATCGCTGCGACCAGGTTGCGCACCCAGGCCTCGCCGATCGTCATACGTTCCAGTAACCCAGCGAAGTGCACGATCGCGAGCACAACCTGGCCAGCTCCATAAAGTGGCAGCAAAACGTTCCCGACCCAGTTCACAAGTGTCAGGATCGAGATCCAATAGCGGTCTGGGTTGTTCCAGGCTGCTTGGTTGCTAAAAGACTCCATGGCGCCCGCCTGGAAGTTGGCGGCCGGAACTGCCATGTCGAATAGCAGTGTCAACAGATCCCGTTGCAGTAGACTCGTGTTCGTGAGCAAGACAATCAAAGAGAAACTGTGTGTTTACCTGAGGCACGAATGATTCAACGACGGCTGATCACGTAGTTGGGTGAGAGTTTTTTCTGCCCCACCTTCGCATCAACCCCCCGAGGGTGCCCGCCTGCTCTGAGAACCACTCGTCTACTGCGCTGGTTGGTTGCTTGCGGACGGTTGGTTCAGCTCTTGCTGCAACTGCAATAGTTGGCGCAGTTGCTCAACATTGGCGGAGTTGGATGTTGGAGTGCTCCGCGCACTTGGTTGCTGATAAACCTGATTGGTCTTGGGGGTCTGCTCGAGGACCACATAGATCGGAGTGTCCGCCGAAATTGTCACCACGATGTGCTGGGTGATCGCTAATCGGGAAACCTCCTCATCTCCAGCCTCTCCGACATTGTTGCTGACGCGCTCCCGCATTAGGTCCGACTCGCTCAGCGGCTGGTTCAGACTGCCTTGTCCCACCAACATCGAGCCAGCTTGGCCGATTCCTGACAGCGATCTGACCAGGACGTTCTTTCCCGTGTTCTTACCCTCAACTTTTCCTTTGAGCGGCCGCAAGTCCAAACCCGTGGCGGCGGCTTCGATGGGAACGACCGCACCATCCGGCATCAGCAGAGAATCGAACTGGATGTCAACGTAACCTGAACGATCTCCGTTCCGGATGTGCCCAACCGCTTTTGCTCCCGCGGGGACAATAATTTCTCCCTCTCGCTCATAGTTGTACTCGATCACCGCCAGGACCGGCGTTCGCACTGCGGTGCTGGCCGCTGATTCCAGGCGTGCACGCAATCGTGTGCCAGTGGCCAGACCCAATCCCAGCTCCGGTGCTGGATCATTGATTTCGCGGGCCTGAGCACTGCCCGAGTTGGCAGAGACGTTTCGCACGTAGATTAACGAAGACTTCTCCATGGCCTCGCGCTCTGCTTTACCCAAGTCTGGAGTCTCGGAGCCGGTGCCGGTGTTCGAGCCTGGCTGGTACGGCGGCGCTTGCCAGGGCTGCTGGTCTCCGAAAGGCGGTATCGACCCCAGAGTTCCCGCTCCGGTCGCCACCGTCCTTCCCGCTGCCGGCTTGGTTGCGGTTCGTTGTAGATCTCGTTCGTTCAGGAAGCCTTCGTGAGCTTCCTTTGTGACGGGCCGGCCAGAATCGGTGATCGGAAATAGGCTCTTGTCGTTGCTCGCGGTGCCGCTCTCGAAGGCCAAGTCCTCAGTAACGGTGGCGCCACGATTCTTCACTTTCTCTGGCGCGCCCCGATGGGGCATAGACGTAGCAACGAAGATCAGCAGCGCGACGACGATCGCTCCCGCCCCGATGATTACAAAGCGGTTCTGTTGGATCTGCTGCTTCGCTCTCTGTTTTGCTCTGGTTGCGCGCTCGGGCATTGGGACGTTTGCGTCCGGAGGTAGTGGCAGGTCGTTGTTGCGAGCTCCATTTTCCTCTAGCTCCTGAATGACTGCAGCGTTGCCGTTGTCGTTGTGTCCATTTGGATGAATCACTTTGCACCTCCCGAGATCGGAGCCACAAACGCAATCGGTGTCAGGACAGGACGGTCGACCTCTTCCGCTTGGGCAACCGCGAGCAAGAGCTGTTCCCGGGATTCCTTGAAAGTTGGACGATCGAACACAACGATGCCATCGGCCCTAGCGCCAGGCGCGAGTCTACGCGAGGTAATCCAGTAGTCCTTGATCGCGACCGGTTCGGCCTTGATCGCTTTTCGATGCTTGTCGTTCGATGTCCCCGCAAGCTGTATTTGCGGCGGCAGTACTTCAATGGTCCGTGTAGAAGAATTCAGAACGGCGAACGGCACGGCCATCTGTTGCTCTTTCTCTATTGCCTGCCCTACCGCAATCTGCAGTTGTTTGCCTTCCCAATGTGGATTCTCAATCCGTTCCGCCGTGAGCAAATCCTGCTCTGGTCTGCCAGGCTTCGCTGGGGCAGTGCTGGTTGGCTGATTTTCTGTCGCTACGTTTTTCATTTCTCCAACCACAAACACGGGATGGGTCGACGCAATCAGAAAGCTGTGCGGGCGCTCACAATTGAGAACATAGTCGACCGGCTCACTACGGTCTGACTTGCCTTGGCTCACCAGGCTCAGGGAGATCTCATGGCCTCCTCTGGTAGTAATCAGGGCGTTGGTTTGCGCAGGTTTTACGCTGGTTGCTTTGAAAAACACCAACTGCGGCTCGGCTTCGGAGTGGTCGGCCTTAAAAGCTCCCGGATCGCCCAGCACGACCGAACTCACCTCCTCCAGCACTCGCACCGAACTGACGTATCCTGGCCGCAAGTGCAAGACCACAACTTGTTCCGGGTCAACATTCAGGCTCACGATTCGCGCCTGCGGAAGATCGGCTTGCGCTGAAGCTATATGCAGCAGCAGGAGGCTGGCCGTTGTCAGATGCAACAAACTCAAACAAATTTTCATCTCACATCTCTTTCCGAACTGGGGTTCGTAGTTCTTGGTTTAATTCCGGCTTGGCGGAGGTAAGTTGTTCTAATTCTTGCCACGTAGGCAATTACGTCGGGATTTCGATAGCCGAGGTCTCGTCTGCCGATTACGTCTTCGCCGGCATAATAGGCGGCAGCCACTAGCCTGAGATCGTTATGAAACTGTTGCATCAGCCATGCGAGGTAGCGAACGCCCCCGGAAACGTTCTGATCGACACTGCACCGGTCTCTTACTCCGAGTCGCTGAGCAGTTAGGGGCATTAACTGCATGAGTCCTGCAGCGCCTTTGGGAGAGATCGCGCATGTTTGCCAGTGCGACTCGCGTTCGACAATGGCGCGCACCAAGGCGACGGGCACCCGATAATGTTGGGCGTAGGCTACGACGTAGTATTCGGATTCGAGACGTGCCTGTGGTTTGGGCGATTGCGCCCAGCAAATCGAGATTGCAGAAAGCACTTGCGCCAAGATGAGTGCTTGCTTCATGCCGCGCTCCTTCGCAGAGCCTCGGCGCTGTACTGCTGCGCGTCATAGATCAAACTGGCAAACCCATCCCGCAAGAGCAGCTTGCGTCGATCAGCCTCGGTTTTAGCCAGCAACGGCAGTAGAGTGTCTCTCATCTCCGCCGTAATTTGTTCGGTCCCGAGAACTTTGAGCGCCTGCGCGAGGTCGAGAATCTCTGAGACTGAGGGTGGCTTCTCCATGCTCCAGCCGCGCAAAGCCTTGGCGAGTCCCGCCATACCGGCATGGAATTCGTGTGTGGAATCAGGCGTTCTCAGCGCAACAATCTCTGCTTCTCGCTCCGCGGTGGGGTGTTCGACGCGAAGGTAAAAACTGCGCCGGCGCAGAGGATCGCCGATGCGCCTCTCTTCATTCGATGTCAACACAACGAACGGAATGCTCCTGGCTTTTATGGTGCCCAGCTTCGGAATGCTCAACTGCCATACGCTCAGCAATTCCAGCAACAAGGCCTCAAATGCGTGGTCCACCTTGTCCAGTTCGTCGATCAGTAGGACACAAGGCCTTTCACACTGCAACGCGCGCAGAAGCGGCCCAGCACCGAAGAACTGCTGGCTGTGCAACTCCGTCCGCAGAGATTCCCAATCAACATTGGCAGACTTGGCTTTGAGTTCAATGCAAAGCCTTTGCAGGGGTTCATCGAACTTGCCGATGGCCTTCTCCTCGTTGATTCCCACATAGCACTGCAGGCGCTCGACGGTGGTGTCCGCTGCGTCCGCAACTGCATAGGCCAGTTGAGTCTTACCGCTCCCGGCGGGGCCTTCCAGCAGCAACGGCTTCTGCAGTCTCGCCGCCAGGTAAACCGTTGTCGTGGCTACCGAATCGGCAATGTAGCCGCTCGCACGAAGGGCTCCTTCGAGTTCTTGGAGAGATGAAAACACTCGCTCCTCCTCCGTCTAGGACCATGCCAATCCCGGTCCTGACCGTGAAGAAGCTAAGCCCAAATGAAATTTCGG
>CAVSYV010000008.1:0-185112 GCA_963732255.1 uncultured Acidobacteriaceae bacterium | reverse complement strand
TGCACGGTGGTCCCCGGGTTTGACCGGCCGGTGAACGCCATCTTCAGCCCGGACGGAGGGACCGCTTATATCCTCAATTGCGGCGCGCAGTGCGGAGGTACGCAGGCCAGTGTCAGTGTTTTCGATGTAGCAAGCCTTACCGTTACTGCAACGATTCCGGTCAATGGCGCGACCATGGCCTATTTGACCGGGCCGAGCTTGTACGTGGCCGGCACGGGAACGCCAACCGGCCCGCTTTGTTCTTCAATTCCCAGCGCCGGCACGACTGCCGCTACTTTTTGCGGGACGCTGGATATCGTGAACGTGAACACGATGCAAGACCCCTACTTCAATAATACGGCGAAAGAAATTGCCATTACCGATGGCTACCACGACCGCATGAGCATGGGCCAGGGCGGGCAATTATTTATCGGCTCCAACAATTGCACCGAAGTAGGCGACGTCAACAACCCCAGCGGCGAAGTGCGCGGATGCCTGGCGATTTTGAACACCACGAACAACAGCGTGATCATCCCTCCCGCCAACGGCGATGTTACGGGATTGCAAGATTTCAGCACGCGTTATGTGGAATACGTCGTGCAAGGCGGTCGCCTTGATATTTATTGCACCGCGGCAAATGCAGACGAGAATTGCCCGACCGCGGACGCGCTGCAAACCATACAGATAACGCTGAATGGAACCGTGGTGGATGTGAAGGCAGTGGACGATTTCTGATCTATTTTTTCAGTCCGGGGCCGGCGCTAATTTTGCGGTTCCAGCACCAACGTGTGCGCCTTTGCTGCCGCTACCGCCTGAGCGCTAAAGGGTAGCGGAATGTCGATCCGCCGTACCATGCTTTCCATTGATCCATATAATAAGGGCTGAGAAAATTCCCCGCCTGCCCGGTCACTACGTTGAGCGTGGATTGGTCGAGGTCGGCGAGATTCGCGGTGAATCGCTCTGAAGGCCCATGGTCGCGGCTGACCGCTTTCACCGTGAATCGGCTGCCCGATTGTGGCTGCAACTCCCGGCCCGCTCCAGCGTCGCAAAAAAGGAATCTTGCCCAGGATGGGATGCTGAATCTCCACCGGATTGAAATTTCCCCAATTCCAGCTGGCAAGATTCTTGGGCGTGTCTGGAGCGCTCACCGCCGCCTCGACTGCCGCAGTTAAAAGATCGTCATAGTTCGCATATTTTTCTGGTAGCCAGCGCTTGGGATGATGGAGCAAGATGTTCTCCAGCCATACCGATTGCATCCGCCAGCTGTAGCTTTTCCAGCTCAAGTCGTGATCTTTATCATCGTCAGCGGGAGCGCTACCCAACCGCGGTTCCAGCAGCAGACGCACGCAACTCTCGCGCGGAAGCTTCCGTGATGGTCGCAGCGGCCGAGTTCGCCAGCATCCTTCCATCCCACTGCGCATAATATCGGCGGCCTGTTTGGAGCGAGCGGAAGCTTGCGGATCGTGGTCCACGGCATATACGAAACGCTCCGCAACAAAAAGATCAGGTTCCGAATCAATGTCGGTTTGCAGTGCCAGCATGTCGGCGGCGAGCGAATTTCCGGCCCGACTCCAGCACGTGGTAAATCGCGGGCTCGGCGCGCCATGGAGCCTCCCACTCCGATGCTGATCGAATACGGATATTCGTCAGGAGTGATCCGGCTGTTCGCGGTGGCGATGATTCCCGATGGCGGATTATAGACGCTGGGCAGTTTATCGAAGGGAATGTAGCCGATCCACTCATGGGCGTCGTCCGCTGCCGTTTACCGGCAGGCTGCCATCGCCCGAGGCGCGAATAGGAATCTTTGCCGGTGGCCTGATAGCCGATGTTCCCGTCCACGTCCGCATAAACAACGTTTTGTCCCGGCGCATCAAGCAACGAAAACGCATGCCGGAACTCATCCCAGTTTTGCGCCGAGTCGACGTCAAAGAACGGAATACGCAGGCCGTCGTAAAGCGTCCAGCGCAACGCCAGTTGCCGCGTTTCACCGGGAACGAGTTCGGTAACGATCGGCCCGTGACGCGTCATCTTTACATCAACCGTGACATCAGGTTGATCCCTTGACGCGAATTACTTCTCGCGATGCTCCGCCTGCTCCCAGCCCAGCGGTGTTAGATATTCGCCGTGCGCATTGAAGTTTTCGATGTAAACGTCCTCGACCGTCGGGCCCAACGTTGGTGAATCCCCAGGCGATTCGCTGGTTGTGGCCGACGATTACATAAGGCATTCCCGGCAGCGTGACGCCGGCAACGTCCAGCGTTCCCGCGTGCAAATGCGCTTCATACCACAGGTTCGGCATCTGGTGGCCGAGGTGCATATCGTTCGAGAGCAGAGGCTTGCCTGAAACCGTGTGCGCGCCGGAGACTACCCAGTCGTTGGATCCAATAACTGGAATTTCGTCATGCTGGTACTGCAATTGCGTTGGCGAGGCCTGACGTTGGGTTACTGAATTGTCGCTCGCAGGATCGTCGTCGCTGTCGTCTTCCTCGTCAGAGTCGCCGGAGTTATTTTGCTGCTCGATGTCCGCTCGCATCACCGTTGGCGGGCGGTCGTGCCACGAGCGATTCACATAAAGATCGGCAGTAAGCTCAGGTCCCAGCTTGGCCAAAATCTTCTCCCGGTGCAGCGCATCGAAGAAGTAGTGATAGTTCAAGTCCTTGACCATCTGGTTGGCGATGACTACCGAATCTTCCGGCAGCCATTGTCCCGGGGCATATTTCAAAATCCTGAACTCGATGGGCAGATGATCGCGTTGTCCGGCAATATAGGCGTTTACGCCGCGGGCATAAGCTTCAAAGAATGCGCGATCACGAGCGTCGGCTTCGGCTAGCGATTTTCGCGCGGCAACTCGAAGTCCCAGAATGCGCTGCTCACGGTCGATTTTCAGCGTCTCCGGACCCAGAATCTCCGAAAGTTCTCCGGCCGCGAATCGCCGCATGATATCCATCTGCCACAAACGGTCCTGTGCGGTTACGTAGCCCTGGGCAAAGAACAGATCAGGCAGGTTCTGCGCTTCAATGGTGGGAACACCGTGGGCATCGCGAATGACGGTCACCGGCTGGGCAAGGCCAGATACTTTCAGTTGTCCGTCAAGCTGCGGCAGCGCCGACCGCGCCACGAAATAGGCATAGCCCACTGCGACCGCGACAATCGCTATAACTAGAAACAGCAACCAAAGCGAGATCCGCAATATAGATCGCTTGCGGGTAGGAACGGTGCTGGTTGTGACTGCGGTACTCATCAGCAACCTCGATTGTATTCCAACCCGCGCCAGGGCAATCTCACGCGAAGTGAAATTCGTTTTTCATCGCGTGGAGTGTTATCCTGCGTGGACATCAGGGTATTTCGCCGGCCCATTCTGTTCCCCATGTTTGCTCGAGACGAAGGGTTGGGCCGCATAACAGCTTGGTTAGGCTCCAGAAATCAAACGCCGCGGCTGGCCTGAAGAAGGTATGCCAGACTTCTGTCCACAGTGCGCCGCGGAAATGCCGCAAGATTCCGCGACCTGCCCCCAATGCGGGCACGTCGTGCCCGCCGCCAGCCGGGTTCGTGGAACGGTCGGAGTTTTTCCTGAAAACATTGCGGGAGCGCTGGCCTACATTACGTTCATCCCTGCCATCATTTTCCTCTTGATCGATCCCTACCGCAGAAACCGTTTTCTGCGCTTTCAATCTTTGCAGTGCCTGTCGCTGTGGCTGGCGATGTTCGTCATCGCGGCCGTTCTCAGGCTCGCCGAACCCGTGCTATTGCTTATCCCAAATTTCGGTTATCTGCTTCTGGTCCTGATAGCAACGGTAGCCGGCTTGGCGGCGTTTGTAATTTGGCTGGTGCTGGTAGTTAAGGCTCTGCAGGGAGAAGCGTTCAAAATACCGCTGGTGGGAGAATTGGCGGAACGCCAAGCGTCCGCGATTGGCGATTAGCATTCAGTGACTTGGCTGAGAAGCAAAGGAAATGTTTTTTCGGAGTATTCTTCTGGATAAGGCTCCTGAACCGGCTCAGCTGATCTAAGATTTCGAACTGAGGTACCGCTCCCCGGAATGCGCGCTTGACTTTCTTCCGCTAAGCTGTCAATCCTATTAGCTTTTACCCGCGGGGAATTGAGCGCAGCTTGGCGGGCGCTCGCGGGAATCTCTAAAACTGGTGAATGCATTGCGAGTTAAGGTTTTCTATCACGACAAGTGCTTTGATGGCGCATCCTCGGCTGCGTTGTTCTCCCGCTTTTATGCCGAACGCATTCGCGGCGACGCCGAATTCTCGTTTTCCGGCCTGCTCCACCGCGCCGGCGCGCTGTTCGAAGACGTCGAGTTTAACGGTGAGGAGAATGCCATTGTCGACTTCAAGTATTCCAGCTCTCCTCAGCTAACCTGGTGGTTCGATCACCATCAGAGCGCGTTTCTCTCGGCTTCCGACGCGGCACATTTCGAGCAGGATCAAAGCAACCGCAAATTTTACGATCCGGATTTCAAGTCCTGCACCAGCTTTATTGCGACCATCGCGCAACAGAGATTCGGCTTCGATCCGTCACCTGTTGCCGATCTCGTCCACTGGACCGACGTCATTGACGGCGCGCTCTACCCCGACTCCCAGACCGCAGTCGAGATGAAGGCCGCGGCCATGAAATTGACCATGGTCATCGAGTCGGCGCCCGACCAGAAGTTCGTGCCCAACCTGATTCCGCTGCTGGCCAGCAAACCGCTGGAAGAAATTCTGGAGGCGCCGTTCGTCGCTCCGCTGCTACCACCATTGCTCCGGCGGCATGAAGTCTCAATCGGCATCCTCAAACAGCGCACCGAATGCAAAGACGGCACCATTTTTTTTGACATCAGCGATCAGGACCTTGAGGGTTACAACAAGTTCATCCCCTATTACTTGCATCCGCAATCGATTTACAGCGTGGGGCTGAGCAAGAGCAGCTTCCGCGTGAAGGTTTCCGTAGGCTCGAATCCCTGGGCTCCGCAAGAGCCGGAAGTGAATCTGGCCAAGATCTGCGAACGCTATGGCGGCGGCGGCCACGCCCGCGTGGGAGCGATTTCGTTCAACGTGAACCAACATGCCGCCGCCATTCGAGCGTCGCGGGAAATCGTGTCTGAGTTGCGTGAAGCTGTCCACCGGAAGAGCCGCTGAACCCGAGCCCCTGCCTTGAAACTTCACGACGTCGGTTCGTCAGGGCGCTGGCGTTCCGCTGGCCAGGCAACTCGCGGGATTGCCGTCGGCGGAATAGCGAACCGCGCCAGTTTGATCGGCGCAATAGGCGCGCTGGCCGAATCCGGTGCCACTGGGCGCAGCCGTCAATTCGAAGCTTGAGGCCGGCGCTCCGCCGCACTGCGACAACCTGAAAACGTATCCGTAACGCCTGCCGCCCGCCAACCCGGCATTGATTAACATTGCCTGGTGCGCATTGGGTTCGCCGCCGCCGAAACCGTCGAGATCCGACAGCGTACACGTATATCCGAAGGAGCGGTATGTCGAAGCGTAGGTGGCCTCTGCGGTCACAATCGAGCGCATTGCTTTGACCACCGCGGCATCGTTGCCCGCAATGTGCGCCGCGGGCGTGAACCCTGGCGAACTCACAGGCGAAGCGGAAGCGCGCAAAGGCTGCGCCTTCGCGGCATCGCTAATCGTTTTGAGCAGGTCGGGATCAGCCAATGGCAGACGAACCGTGACTGAAACTTCATTGAGTTTCCAAACTCGCGATTCCATCTTCATGGAAAATGTGATGTGAGGCATGAACGGGGTCCGCTTCGGCGTTCCGTTTTTATAAGTCTGAAAGGTCACCTCGATGTCGTCGTTGTCCCCACGAAGCGCATCGTTTTCGACGATCACCTCCGTTTTGGCTGACGTTTTAGGGTCTTCGGTGGTTAGCAGGACTGAACCAGTCTCGAACGTCTGCAGATTTTTCAACTGGGACTGCCATTGGCCGCTGAGCATGGCGTATCGGTCCACTCCCGCCGAAGTCGCGGCTTTTTCCAGCACCGCGCGAGTCGCTGCCGGCAGATGCTTCATGAATGTTCCCGACGATTTGCTGAAAAACATTTCCAGCAGCGCCTGTCGCGCGGTCTGAGGGACGGGCGCCTCGCTTCGGCCCGCAAAAAGCTTTCCTGAAGAAACCAGATGACAGAAGATGATTGCAAATAAAAGCAGTCCTCGTGAGCGCATGCGGCCGTCCTCGCTTGATCGCCAATGCTTGATCGCCAATGATCGATCGTCAATCTCGTTATACGGCTCGATGATGTCATCCCATTGCGGACGCCTCTAGTTACCGAGGTAAGGCATAGTTGCGCTGTCAAAGTGCGGAGCTGCCGAGTGTGGTCGAAGCAGGCTCGTGATACCCTGCCATCGTTGCCAGTAAACATGCGCGCGCCCGGCCAAAAACTGAAGTCCTACCCGGCTCACCGGCGAATGCTCCGGGCCGTGGCATCAGTTGAATTCATAAAAGGTATTTTCGTTCTGTTCATGGGCATTTGCGCCCTCTTGCTGGTTCACCGGGATGCCTGGCTCTATGCCGAAAGCCTGTTGACGCTATTCCACATCAACTCCGACCGCCGCTGGGCGGAGTATTTTCTGGATTTTGCCGACAATATAACGGACGCTCGCCTGTGGGCCGCTGCGCGCATAGCCTTCGCCTATTCCGTGTTGCGCTTCGTTGAGGCATACGGCTTGTGGAAGGCACGAAGCTGGGCGGAATGGGTCGCTTTTCTTTCGGGTACGCTGCTGTTGCCCTTGGAAGTGCGCGAGTTGATGCGCGGCATCACCCTGGTCCGTTCCGGCTTTTTCATCGCCAATCTGGCAATTATCTTTTACATGCTCTATATTCTTCGCGAAAACCGCCGTGAGCGCCGCCGGAAACGGGCTTCTATGGCTGCATCCCCCGAGGAAACGGCAAATCATAAGCTGGAAAATTGATCTGAATCCCCGTCTTTTTCCATAAAAGTCGCATCATAAATCTGGACGTTTACCGCTTCGCGCCCAGGAGGTCTTATGCGACTCTCGCACTTTCTTTCGTTGCTGCCGGCGCTGGCTTTGCTATGTGCGCTGGTTTCGCCGGCCGCCGCCCAGGACACCAACTTTCCCAATGGTCCGCAATACCTGATGACGAACAGCTCGCCGCTTTTCGCGCGCCAGATTTCGACGCCGTCACTTTCTTTTCCCACGGAACTGGAGCAGCCCACCGACCACACCGGATCGGAAACGCTGCAGCAGGAATATGTACAAGACCAATTGAACGAACTGCCGCCTCTCAATTACTACTTGCTCGACTATGCGCCGCCCATTCTCGGCGTGGTTGAGGTTGGCTCGCCCAACTCCGCCAACCAGGAAACGCAGGAACTTCCTTCCAACTTCTTCGACACCGGCATCGGGCAAATGCTCACGCCGCAACAGATGCGGCAGATGGGATACGGGCTCACCCTAGCGCAGGCCGCAGCGCAGGCAAAAGAACACAAAACCGTACCCACTCACGTTTACACAAACGAGGATATCGAGCGGTTGCAGCAGCAAGCGGATGCTCGGACCGGCGAGGTGTTAAATAGATCGGGTCATTGATGCCAAGTGGGGTTGTCAGGACTGAGCGGGCTGGGGTTGGGACAAATGCCAAGGCAGGTAACTACGCCCACGGCAACGGCTCCGGCGGTTACCGCTTCCCATGTATTCAGCCACGGTTTAATCCCATCCACATAATCTTTCGGTAGGATGGCAGCTGAGCATTTCTCTTCGCGAGTCGCCTGTTCGCCCTCTCGCACAGTTGCTGTTTCCGAATTTGCCGCCTCCGGTTTGTGCGTAGCCCCCGCCTTGCGGGTCTCGATGTTCACATCGCTCCTGTGTGCCGCCACTGTCACTTTGCCATCGACATCCGTTACGTCATATTGCGTCCATTGCGCCAACACGGGCACAGTCAGGACGCAGCCGATGCGCACCGTCATTTGCGTCGAAGTAGTTACCTGAACCGTTCCATGCTCAAGCACAAGTTGGTTCCCCTCGAACTGAACCAGCGAGTCAGGTGCAATCACCGCGGTTGATCCGGCCGCATCGATCTTCGCCTCGGCATTTTTCGGAGTCTGCAACAAATCATCGGGAAAGATTGCCGACGATGCGGGTGCCGCATTTCCATTGAGCTGTACTCCCGCAGTGGCATGGAGCATCGCGGAGTCTGGATTCTGAGATTGGAGCGAAGCGGGCAGAACGAGCACAATCGTCACGCAGACGAGATTTCGCCATTCAACCAATAGTCGCCCACCCTATCCGCAACATCCGCTACAGCAAGTTTAGCTTGCGCCTGACAATGGGACTATTGTCAGGGCTGGTGACTGTTTGTGTGATGATTGGGCGCTCAGGCTCGCGCGAAGTCGATGTAGCCACGTTGCACGTCAGCGCGAATAAGTTTTGCGCGAAGCTTGTCCCCCACGTCGAGCCCGTTGGCACCCTGAGCCAGTAATCCTTCCATATGAGCCTGCTCCGCCCGCACGAATGTGCCGTGAGGCGTGACCCCCGTGACGATGGCGTCAAAGACTTCACCAATTCTGCTCTGCATGGCCACTGCGGCTAGCCTCTTCGTCATATCGCGCTCAACCTTGCGCTCCGCGTCCTGCTTCTGCGTACAGTCGGCCGCAATTTGCGAGAGTTCGCCGTCGGAATAGGGATTCGGTTTTCCCGCAAGGACGCTCTTGATGATGCGCTGCGTCACCATGTCGGCAAAGCGCCGATTCGGCGCAGTCGAGTGGGTGTAGTCCTGCACTGCCAGGCCGAAGTGTCCGGGTGCAACCTCACCCGGCCGTTCCAGAACGTACTCGCCCGGCCCGATCAGTTTGATCACCGAGAGTGACAGATCGGCAAAGTGATCTGGATCGGCGGCTTTACGTTTTAGCAAAAATTCGTTGAGCGCCTTGGAATCTGGCTGCGCCGGAAGCTTTTCGCCCTTCTGTGCCGCCAGTTGCACAATGCGATCCCAGCGGTCAGGTGTGCGCACGATGCGACGCAGGGAAGAAACGTTCTGCAGAAAGCGCGCCACTACTCCGTTGGCGGCTACCATGAAGTCTTCGATCAACTCGGTGGCGTGATTTTTCTCCGCCTCCTCCACCGCAATTACTCGATCATTCAGAATCACCGCCTGTAGTTCGTCGGTGTGCAAAGTCAAGGCGCCGTGCTGGTAGCGTTGATTTCTGAGCTTTTGCGCTGCCTGGTCTTGCAACTTGAGCTGCGCCTGCAATTCGGCGGATGCGGCAATCTTCGACGGCGCGTCCGCTTTTCCCTCCAGCCATGAGCCCACCGAGTTGTATTGAAGTTGAGCCTTGTTGCGCACTACCGCGCGAGAAACGGCGCCTGATTTCACCAGGCCATCGCCATCGACCACAAATTCCACGATGATTGCCAGACGATCCTGATTTTCCAGCAACGAAGTCTGTCCCGTGGAAAGTTCTTCCGGCAGCATGGGAAAGACGCGGACGCCGGCGTAGACGGTTGTGGTCTCACGTGCCGCATGTTGATCGATAGGTGAATCTTTGGGAACGAACGCATCCACATCGGCAATGCCGATTCTGACTTTGATGCCGTCGGGCGTACTCTCCGCGACTTCAATCTGGTCGAGATCGCGCGACGTATCGTTGTCGATCGAGGACCACTGCAGGTTTCGCAGATCCCGCAGATCGCCGCCGGGAACTACAGATGGAGGATGTTTCTTGAGTGCGGCCAGTTGCGCTGGAACCTGCGCGGGAAAGTCTGGCTCGAAGCCGCGGTTCACCATTATTTCTTTGGCAGTGGTTTGCAGGTCAATATGGGGAAGAGTGGCGTCTGGCATCAATCCTCGTTCAAAGAAATTTGTTCGGCTGACAATGCGATTTCCAACGCGGCAGCACGCGAGGAAGGGTGTTTACGCATTCTGCGATTACTCGCTGACTACCGCTTTCACCAGATTTCTCGGATGGTCCACGTCATATCCCTTCCCCAGGGCCACGTGGTAGGCGAAGAGTTGCAGCGGAATCACTTCCAGAATCGGCAGCAGAAGCTCCGGCGCGGGGGGAACGAAGAAAACTTCATCGGCGATGCCGCCCACTTCATGATCGCCTGCAGTAGCCACAGCGACAACCGGACCGCGCCTCGATTTGACTTCTTTCATCACATCGAGCGTACGGCGATAGCGTAGAACCGAATCCGGATCGCCATGGTCGCAGGTAGCCAACACCACTACCGGCAGCCGCTCGTCGACCAGGGCATTGGGGCCGTGTTTAAGTTCGCCCGCCGGATAGCCTTCCGCGTGTGCGTAAGAAATCTCCTTCAGCTTGAGCGCGCCCTCGCGGGCGATCGCGTAGTGAACGCCGCGGCCGAGATAAAGAAATTTTTCCGCCTGAAAATGGCGGGCGCCAAATTGTTCAGCCAGTTCGTCCCACTGCTTGAGATTGTTTTCAATAGCGTCAGGAAGCTGCGACAGCCGTTGCAAGTAAGAGCGCGTTACCTCTGAGGTCATGCGTCCGCGCTTGCGGGCCAAAAAAAGCGCCATCAGATAAAGGATGGTCACCTGAGTAGTGAAGCTCTTGGTCGCGGGAACGGCCAACTCCGGGCCGGCGCCGGTAATCAGGGCGGCGCTGGCATCGCGGACGATCGTGGTGCGGTCCACGTTGGAAATTGCAATTGTCTTGACCCCGCGGGTCAGCGCTTCGCGCTGCGCCGCAATCGTATCCGCCGTTTCTCCCGACTGCGTAATCACAACGACAATGGGATCCACCGCTGCATGGGTCGAGCGGTAACAGTATTCGCTGGAGTATTCAACATCGACCGCGACCCCCGAAAGATCCTCGATCATGATTTCTCCCGCCAGGCCGGCATGGCGGCTCGATCCGCTGGCGGCGATAATCAGCTTCTCGAAGGTCAACAACGCTCCTTCAATCGCTTGCAGTTCGCCGGGGAAAATAATGTCGTCTTTGAGATGCCGTTCGATGGTTTTGGCGATGGCTTGGGGCTGTTCGTAGATCTCGCGCTGCATGGCGTGGCCGGGAGTCTTCATAATTGTAGGCACTGCTCCGCTCATGAGATTAGGGCTGACAGTAAATCATTTTCACCGTAAGGAGCAAACCCGGCCGGCCGCGATTATTCCTGCCTCTTGGCGCGCTGGCTGGCAAAATGCCGGATTGCAAAGAACTGGACTGCAAAGAAAATGCTGGATGCAAGAAACTATCACTGATCGTAGACTCAGCGGCGGTTGCTTGAGAAAGGGTACTGATCTAATTCAGATCAGTACCTGAGAAAGTTGCAAATTCTTTCATATTGACAGCCCCCCTCCGGACTTGACAGACTCTTAATCTTAGATGAGCGCTGGGCAGTGCCGTCCCCGCCAAACAGCGCATCTGCTAACCAAACCCCCCGAATGAGGAGAGGTCCTATGCCTTCTGTGCGTTTGATTTCCGCTCTCAGCCTGACCCTGCTTTTTTGCTTGGCTTATACACCAGCTTTCGGGCAGGTGAATGTTACCACTTGGCACAACGATAACGCGCATACCGGGCAGAACCTTCAGGAAAGCGTCCTGACGCCCTCGAATGTAAATGCAAAAAACTTCGGCAAACTTTTCGCCTATCCCGTTGACGGCATGATGTACGCGCAGCCTCTCTATGTGCAGGGCGTGACGGTGAATGGCGCTACGCACAACGTCGCCTATGTAGCGACGGAAAATGACAGCGTGTACGCATTTGACGCCGACAGCGCCACGCTGAACCCAAACCCGCTATGGAAGACCGCCTTCGCCAACCCTCCGAATGTGGTGGCGATGCCGTGTACGCAAAACGACCCCTACTGCAACATCTACCCCATCATAGGCATCAGCGGCACGCCAGTAATCAACTTGGCCAATCAGACTCTTTACGCGATTGCACGGACGATGGAAACGGGTCCGAAGGGCGGGGTTATGTATTACACCCGGCTACACGCGCTGAACATTGCGACCGGCGCGGAGCAACCGGGCAGCCCGGTGGTGATCTGCGGCGCTGCGGCGGGCAAGGGTTGCCTCTTTGCCCCCTACAACAGCAGCAGCTTCGATTTGTTTATTCCCCAGCATCAGATGCAGCGTCCGGCGCTGACTCTATCGCCCTATCCGGGTACGGCGCAAGGAGTCATTTACGTCCCCTTCGGTCAGGATCGCGGCTGGCTCATGGCCTTCGATGCGGCGACGCTGAAGCTTCTGGCAGTCTTCTGCACAGCTCCGAACGTGACGCTTAGCGGAAAGGGACTCTCCGGATTGTGGGGCAGTGGCGGCGCGGTGTCCGTGGACGCTTACGGCAACATCTACGCTGTAACCGGAGACGGTGTATTCGACGTAGACACCGGCGGACCCGATTACGGAGACACCGTCATAAAGTTGAGTCTCGCATACAACTCAACCAGCAGTACTTACGCTTTCCAGGCGCTGGATTACTTTTCTCCAGAAGATCAGGCCTGCCGTTATCAGAATGACGTCGACCTCGGGTCAGGCTCGCCTCTAATTTTGCCCGCCCAACTCGGCGCAACTTCACCCGACCTGGTCTTGTTAGGGGGCAAGGGCTTTCCGTGCGATGGCACGATTTCTCCGATTTTCCTGATCAACGGCGACAGCATGGGAGAGTCTTCCGGGACCGCCGTGCAAACCGTAGATGGGCCGACCGGCGGTTACTGGAGCGGCGGCGCCTACTGGCAGAGCGCTACCACGACTTATCTCTACTACGCTGGTTTGAATAGCGAAAATCAGGCTCCAGCGGGCGACAACCTCCGCATGTGGACCATGGTCAACGGCCTGTTCAGTCCCCCCACTGCCGTAGCGGAAAGCACCATGCGGCTCACCATCGGGGCCACTCCATCGATCTCCGCCAATGGCAACACCAATGGCATCCTGTGGGCGATTGCCCGCCAGGATCTGCTCTCGACCAAGCCTGGCAGCAAGCCGGCGATTTTGTATGCCTTCGATGCCACGAATGTGGCTAAGGAACTCTACAGCAGCACCATAAATTCTACGCGCGACAAACCGGGGGCAGGCGTCAAGTTTGTTGTCCCGACGATCGCCAACGGCAAGGTATACGTCGGAACCCAAACGGAACTGGACGTCTATGGGCTGCTCGCTGGTAACAAGTAAGCACAACAAGACGGCCGAGAAACCCTCAGCCGAAATTCAACGAGATTGCCAAAATCGGGTCCGACGACTCAGGAATTCAGACCGGGGAGATTTACACAATGAAGAGGTTCGTGCTGATTTCACTTTTCGCCGTGACCGTGCTCGCGGTTTATGCCGGCCCGCCGGTAAAAGCAGGAACCACAACAGCGCCTGCGATTGTGACCTACCAGAACGGCAACAACCGCCTTGGGCAAAACACTCAGGAAACCATTCTGACCCCGGCCAACGTCAACGCCACCAATTTCGGCCAGCTCTTCAACTGGCAGACAGACGGCAACATCTATGCTCAGCCACTCTATGTGCCAAATCTGACCATCAATGGTGCGACGCACAACGTAGTTTTCGTGGTCACGGAAGCCGACGGCATTTACGCCTTCGATGCCGACAGCCAGGCGCTCAATCCCAATCCGCTCTGGTACACCAGCCTGGTCAACGGAACCACAGTGACGCCGGTCCCGTGTCTCGCACACAAGGCCGCATGCACGATCTATCCCATCATCGGCATCAGCGGCACGCCAGTGATCAACCTCGCCACCAACACCATGTACTTCGTCGCCCGCACGGCAGAGGGCAATGCGTCGAATCCCAACTATGTCACGCGCATCCACGCGCTTAACATTCTTACCGGCCAGGAGCAGTCCTACGGCCCCTACACCATTTGTAGTGCTGTCTACGTCGCTACTGGCATGGGCTGCGAACTCCAGACCGGACTTTTCAATCCTCTCGCCGATGGCCAGCGTCCCGCCCTTCTGCTCGAACCGCAATCCGGATTTTCTCAGGGCGTTCTCTGGGTCGGCTTCGCCGGTCAGGGCATGATGCTCGCCTTTGATGCGTCCGATCTCAACCTACTTGCCGACTGGACCGCCACTCCGCACCCGAAAGATACTACCGGCGGCGGCGGCATCTGGGGTTCGGGCGGCGGTGTCTCCGGCGATGCCAACAGCAATGTCTTCGTCGCGGTCGGCGACGGCACTTTCGATGTCAATGTCGGCGGAAATAACTACGGCGATAGCATCGTCAAACTCAATCTCGTTACCAGCACCACATACTCGAGCGGCTACGCCATGCAGATCGTGGATTACTTCACTCCACCTGACGAAGCCTGCCGTCAAACTACTGACACCGATCTTGGCTCTGGCGGTCCAGTGCTTCTCCCGCCGCAGCCCGGCGATGTTCCCAACCTGATCTACATTGGCGGCAAAGGCAACGTTCCGCAGTGCGACACCGCCAATCCCGTATTCCTGGTCAACGCCGACGATATGGGCGGACTCGGCGGCGGCGTGCAATCCGTCGGCACCACGGCCGCCATCGGCTTCTGGAGCTCCGCCGCCTACTACAGCAACGGCACCAGCAACAGCCTCTACTTCGGCGGCGTCATCAACGAAAAACCGCTGACCGGCGATAACCTCTGGCAGTGGCCGCTCTCCAGTGGCATGCTCGCTTCGACTTACGCCACCCAGAGCGCCGAAGCCTACCTCGCCAGCCCCACGCCGTTCGTTAGCGCCAACGGCAACACGAATGCCATCGTTTGGACCATCATGCGCCCGGAAGTTGTGGACAACGAAAAAGGCACCAACAACGCCATTCTCTACGCCTACAACGCCGGCAATCTCGGCACTGAGCTCTACAACAGCAACACCAACGCCGCTCGCGACACGCCCGGCCCGGCCGTCAAGTTCGCCGTGCCCACCGTCGTAAATGGCAAAGTTTACGTCGGCACCCAAACCGGACTCTACGTCTATGGCCTCTGCCCCTGCATTGGCAGCGCCGGCAACGCCACGCTGTCTCCGTCCGGTCTTACCTTCGCCACGCAACTCGTTAAGACCAGCAGCGCCGCGCAACCGGTCACGCTCACTAACGCTGGGAGTACGTCCATCAGCATCACCAGCATCGCTGCCAGTGGCGCCTACAGCGAGAGCAACAATTGCGGTACCACCCTCGCCGGGAATGCCAGCTGCACCATCAGCGTCGTCTACACGCCGACTGCCGCGGGAACGCAAACCGGAACGCTCACCGTCACCTCCAACGCCGCCAATAGCCAACAGACCGCCACTCTCAGCGGCGTGGGAACCTTCCTTTCTTTCTCTCCCACCGGTCTGAGTTTCGGCGCTCAAGCAGTCGACACTTCAAGCTCGCCGCAGACCGTCACCATCAGCAACACATATAGCGCCGCCGTCGCTTTCACCAGGACTTCCATCACCGGTACCAACACCAGCAGCTTCGCCATTCCGAGCAGTTCGACTTGTCCTCTGGGAACCGGATCGCTGGCCGCCGGCGCAAGTTGCACGGTCGTCGTGGTATTTGATCCGCAATCAAGCGGAGCTTTAAGCGCCAACATCAGCGTCACCGCCGCTGGCGGTGGCAGTCCGCACATCATCCCCATGTCCGGCACAGGAGGCGTCGCGACCGGCAACGCCACGCTGACTCCCTCCAGCTATACCTTCGCCACGCAACTGATCAAAACCAGCAGCGCCTCGCAACCCGCCACGCTCACCAACACCGGCGCAGCGGCGATTACCATCTCCAGCGTCGTCACCACCGGGCCGTATAGCCAGACCAACAATTGCGGCACGACTCTGGCCGGCAATGCAAGCTGCACCATCAACATCGTCTTCACACCCACCGCCACCGGAACACAAACCGGATCGCTCACCGTCAGCTCCAACGCCGCCAACAGCCCGCAGTCTGCCACTCTCAGCGGCGTGGGAACCGTCCTCACCTTTTCTCCCACCAGCCTGAATTTCGGCGCTCTGACAGTCGGCACCGCGAGCCAGCCGCAAACCGTCACCATCACCAATGTGGGCAAGACCGCGGTCACCACCAGCAAGATTTCCGTGACCGGAGCGCGCGTTGCCAGCTTCGTCATCCAGTCGGGTTCTACCTGTCCGCTCTCGCCTGGATCGATCGCCGCAGGCGCCAGTTGCACCGTCGTGGTCGTCTTTGACCCAACCCTGAAAGGCGCGCTGACGGCCAACATCACCGCCATCGACGCAGGCGGCGGCAGTCCGCAAACCGTCCCCATGTCGGGCACAGGAGATTAATCGCGACCGTAGTGCGGTAAGATTTGCGCAAATGAAAAGCAGCCCGCAAGGGCTGCTTTGTTTATCTTCCAAGGGTCTGCGCATCACGCCAGATCGACCGATCGCATTCCCCAATAAAAATTATTCTCCTCCTGAAACGAAACCATTCCTCGCCGCACTATGACAGCAGTGGGGGCCGCTGCGCTGCATGTGAAATTGCTCGGACATCCACTATATCCCGACAGCGGAAGTGCCTTGGCGACCGGGGGGAAGCAAAGGACTTCAGAGCGCCCGAGCCGACTTGGGGAAGCGGCTTCGGCGCTCTTCGGGATTTCCCGGATTTCCTTTACCCGCGAGATCACATGTGACTGCCTCTAATAGTTCTCCACGAAGCACCCGTCCTGCCCGGCTGGGCAGCGCCAGAGCCAAGATTCAAGCGGCTCACCGCGTCAATCCTGTTCTGTCGCTGGAGCCGAAGTGCTACACTGTCTGCCACTCCAGCACCTGGGGCCAGCCCTTGCCATTCCACACCTTTGACGATTCGTACGTGCAGCGCCTTCGGCAAGGTGACTTCCGCACCATGGAGCATTTTGTGTCCTACTTCAGCAGTCTGCTGCAATTGAAATTACGCTCCCGTCTGCGCTCGCCTCAGGCCGCGGAAGATGCGCGGCAGGAGACTTTTACCCGCGTGCTGTCGGCGTTGCGCGACGGCAAAATTCGCCAGCCGGAACGGCTGGGATCTTATGTGTTCTCGATCTGCAAGAATGTTCTGCTTGAGGGCAATCGTCAATCGCAGCGCGACAGCTCGCTCGAAGACGGAGAGAATCAGGACTTCCCCGATCACAGTGTCGATATCTTCGGTGCCTTAGCGGCAAAACAAACCAAGGAAAAGGTGCGGGATGTTCTGGACAAACTGCCGGAAGTGGACCGGCGTTTGCTGCGTGAGGTTTTTCTGGAAGAACGGGATAAAGACGAAGTCTGCCGCGACTTTGGCGTGACTCGCGACTACCTTCGGGTACTGCTTTTCCGCGCCAAACAGTCGTTTAAGGCAGTCTATGTAACCAGCTGGGAGGCTGGCCGCAAGACCGGCGAAAAGAAGTTGTAACGCTTTGCGGCTACGATTCACTATTTAGCGAGGGGGGATTGGATGGACCACGAAGAGGCGGTCCGGCAGAACGCAACCGAAAAATATCTGCTCGACGAACTCAATCCCGAACAACGGGAGCAGTTCGAGGAGCACTTTTTCGACTGCCCGGATTGCGCTACGGATATGCGTGCGGCGGCGCTGTTTGTCGAGCACAGCAAAGAAATACTGGCGGAGTCGCTCCCGCCGGCGCCCGCGCAGCAAGTTGTTCCGCAGCATGCAAAGCCGGGATGGTTTGCCTGGCTGCGTCCCGCTTATATGGTTCCGGCCTTCGCGCTTTTGTTGGCGGTGGTTGCCTATCAGAATCTGGTGCAACTGCCGCAATTGCACTCCGCGACGACGCGGCCACGCGTTCTTCCCGCGATTTCATTGAACCTGCTTACTTACGGATCTAATTCTGAACCTGTGGTTGTGGCTTCGGGGCAAGCGTTTCTTCTCAATGTCATTATTCCTCCCGGTGCTCGCTATTCTTCTTATCAAGTGGACTTGTACAATCCCAAGGGAAAAATCGATTCCTCGCTTCCGATAGCGGCGGCATCGGCGGGCGGTACCTGGCCCATCCAGATTCCAGGCGCCGATCGGGAGAGTGGAACCTACAAGTTGGCGGTGCACGGGCGGACCGCTGAAGGGGAAAGCAAAGAAGTCGGGAGCAGTTCCTTTGAATTGGAAATTCAGAAATGAGCTCAACCGAGCGTGCGGAGGAAACCCATGTCAGCGCTAGCAAATCCAGTACCCAGGGCCGATGCGAGTCACACTTATGACGCGGATTCTTTTGTCTTCAGCGCCGAACTGACCGAACCGATTCAGCGGGCCGAGGTGAAACAGGCGCTTGTTCACTTGCCAGAAAGCGGCGGATACGAGTTCGCCCAGGCGCCGCCGTTGCGTTTGGAAGGAATCGTCTCGCATGGTGGCGGCTATAGCCAGGTTGCGGGACATCCTAACTCCGAAGGCACCGCCGCAATTACGCTGGCCACTGCGGTGGTCGAAAACATCAACGTTCTCGACGTCCTGACCGCCGACCGCGTGGTGGGGCAGATTACCACCGAGCTCCCCTTCGATAGCAGCGTACCCTCGGTAAGTTTTCTGGGTACCCGCTTCGATAATTTGCGCATCGCCGGACAGCCGGTCGAGATCGAGCCGCATCTCGACATTCTTGGTCCCAAGCCGGATAATGACGAGTCATATTTCAACGATAACGGCGTCTTCAGCCGCATCGCCCATCAGTACTCCAATATCAAGCGCATGGCCGGCCTGCCCAAATGGGCCAGCGATCAATTCCACTGGGACCCAACCGAGGCGCAGCGCCAGCACAAGATGAACCTCTCGCTGGTCAGCGGCGTCTCCGGTGCTCCCGGCAAATCCTTCGGTCACGTAATCGATGTTCCATTCTTTGGGAAAATATTCCTCGGCGAACTGACGATAATGCGGGAGCCAGTGAACGCGAGACCGCGGCTGGAAGGATCGGAATCGGAACGCTTTAAATACCGCTTCACACTGACCATGATTCGTGCGGACCTGCACGGTGCAGCACACGCACGGATGCTGTTCTCGCTGACAGATCCCAACGGCACCGGGCAACCGCCGCCGCCGAAGCACAAGCCTGCGCCAACGCCAAACGCGCCGCCCAAGAACACCCCGACGGTTGGCTAAATTACCCACGCGGGGGTTCGTCGGGCAGTTCTGACTGCCGAATCCTCGCGTTTCTAATCGCACAAGAAATCTCCTACCCGTCGTCTTCCAAGACCCGGATTGACGGCAAACTCCTCGTATTATTCGAAATTCCCGATTGCTGCTCACGAATAGAAATACCGCTTGGTATCTTCCTCCTTTCTCAAGTTAGAATTCCCCATTCGACCTGATTGCCATGCCCCCCGCGTTACAATGCCGGCGTCGCGATGGAAAACGCCGGTGGCGAGAAGACGTTTATGTCGGCTTGCGAGAGTTGGCGTTGCTATTTTTGGCGCTTGCCTACGGGTCGGCGTGTCTACGCCATCACGACCCACAGCTTGTCTATGAGCACGCACAGCAAACTTTTGAGCACGGAGATCTACAGCGTTCATTCGAGGAAGCTAAGGCAGGCTATAACGAATTCCACAGCTCGTCTGCGGAATGGAAATGGAAGTTCCGTATTCTGGAGGCAAACGCTCTCCTCTTACAGGGAAATAGCCGAGCCGCCCTGATCCTTCTTACCTCAGAGCCAACAACGTTCAAATCCAGCGAGTTAGCGGTTCGGGTTGAACGGCTCCAGGCTGTCGCCTATGCGTCTTCTGGCGATGTCCCTGAGGCACGGAAGATATTGTCTGAGGTGGACCGAAAATGCGCAACTAGCGGCAATCCCGCCTGTCTGGGGGTTATCGCCGTGCGAGGCTGGCTGCAAATGCAGGCCGGCGATTTTATCGCCGCACAAAAGCTATTTGGGCAGTCCCTTGCTTCGGCTCGCGAAGGTGGCGACAAATTCCTAGAGGCTAATGCCTTGCTTAATCTCAGTTGGTCCGCGGAGAAACAGACCCACTTCGACGAGGCCCTCGACTGGGCGAGCGCGGCGCGGCAGATCACGGTGCCTCTGGATTTCGCGGGCCTCGACCAAAAGGCTCTTGGCAACATGGGCTGGGCATACTACAAGCTGGGTGACCCTGAGAAGGCAGAAAGCATGTTCCGTGAAGCCGATAACCAGGCCACGAGGCTGGGCGCCGAAATCGACCAAGTTAAGTGGTTGCTAGCAGTTGGATACATCTACCTTGACACTTCGGACTTCCACAATGCCGAGGAATCGTATTCCGAATCTCTGCGCCTCGCCCAGAAGCTTGCCAGCCGGGGCGATGTCATAAATGCGCTGGAATCGTTGGCTTTTGTCTGTGAGCGAGCTTGGCAGGCCTTCTGAAGCGAAGCTCTACGCCGAAAAAGCGCGCGCCATGGCAGAGCAAGACAAGATCGGCCGCGACACGATCTTCCCTCTCGCGGTACTCGGACGGGTTGCCGCCCAACAGCACGACATCGCGACTGCGGAGCGCGATTTCGCCAAGGTCACGGTCTCGAAGGACGCCCCGGACTTTCTTAAGTGGGATGCCGAGCGATCTCTGGCTCGTCTCTACGAAGACGAGAATCAGGCAGACGCCGCCGGCCGTGAATATCGAATCGCCTTGAGTACGTTTGAGGGCGCACGTTTCGAATTGCGAAGTGAGCAGTCGCAGGTTACGTTTCTTAGCAATGCAACTCAAATCTATGATGATTACATTCGCTTTCTTATTTCCCAGGGAAAGATTGATGAAGCCCTGCAAGTAGCGGACTACGACCGCGCCCGCACCCTCAGCGAAGGCTTGGGTTTGCTCGGCAAAAACAAAGGGAAGAATGGCGTGTCGTTCAATCCCGAACCAATGAATGCGCAAGCCATCGCCCGCCGCGCGGGCGGCACGATTTTGTTCTACTGGTTGGGCGAAAAACAATCTTACTTATGGGTCGTCACTCCGCGGACGACGCGATTGTTTCCGCTGAATGTCTCCTCGGCGGAAATTGATGCCGCAGTTCATAACTACCGTACCAAGCTGGAGGGACCGCCGGAAATTCTGGAAGCTTCGAACGACGGCAGCGCGCTTTACAAAATGCTGATCGAACCTGCGGGCGATTTGCTCTCGAAAGAGGCGCTAGCCAGGAATGACCAAATCTTCATCATCCCCGACGGCAGCCTGAACAGCCTGAATTTTGAGACGCTGAGTCCCCAGCCAAACCATTACTGGATTGAAGACGTGACGATCACCAGCGCCGGATCGTTACATCTGCTGTCTGCGGCGCGCCCCACCCCAAAGCAACTCACCGGCAAACTGCTGCTGATCGGCAATCCCGTTTCCCCGAATCCCGCCGGGGATAATCATTCAGACGATCCGTATCCCCAGCTTCCCGACGCCGCCCAGGAAATCAGCAGCATCCGACAGCACTTCGCGCCCGCAGAGCAAACCGTATTTACCCGCGAGCAGGCCAAGCCATCGGCGTTCGATGCTCATCCCGAACGGTTTTCCTACATACACTTTGTGGCGCACGGAACCGCCAGCCGCACCAGCCCGCTCGATTCCGCGATCATTCTTTCGCGCGATCCCGCATCGAAAGCCGCTGCCGGAGAGGACGACTCGTTCAAGCTCTACGCCCGTGTCATCATTCAGCACCCGCTGCATGCCGAACTCGTGACCATTTCGGCTTGTTACGGCGCGGGCAAGCGTTCCTACTCCGGTGAGGGGCTGGTAGGATTGTCCTGGGCCTTCCTGCGCGCCGGCGCACACAATGTTGTCGGGGCTCTCTGGGACGTGAGTTCCGTTTCCAGCGCCCAACTCATGGATGATTTCTACGGTGAATTGCAGAAAGGAAAACGCCCCAGTGTTGCGCTGCGAGCGGCCAAACTCAAGCTGCTGCATTCCACCAACCCAGACTTCCGCCGGCCGTTCTACTGGGCGCCGTTTCAGCTCTACACTGGCGCTTAGCGTGTTGGTCCGTGTAATCAGCAGGAAATAACATGCGATAATTAAATGGACGAACAAAGGCTTTTTTAACGCTGAGATCGCGAAGAGCGCCGAGAAATCTCCACGGTCCCCACATGAAGGGCTTTTGTTCCAAACCCGCCCGGCCGGGCCCCGTAGCTCAGATGGATAGAGCAGCAGTTTCCTAAACTGTTGGTCGGCGGTTCGACTCCGCCCGGGGCCTCCATTCCAAGTCGCTCTAACCGCCCGCAATAGCCCCTATCACGATAAAAGGCTCGGCGCCTGAGGCGACCGCTTCGGGTAACGGGGCATCGGGCGATTCGTGGGACAAATCTTCCTCGCAGGCGAAGAAGCGCAGAAACGGACGGCGCTGCTGGGTGCCGTAATCACGGATGGTTCCGCGCAGCATGGGATAGCGGGCTTCGAGCGCATCCAGCACCGAGCGCTGCGTGACAGCCCCTTCAACTTCGACTTCCGCATCACCCCGGAGTTGTGCCAGGGTTCGCAGATGCGGTGGCAGTACAACTCGGATCATAGCGACTCGAATTCCCCAGGGAAATTAGTTCTCAGTTGTCAGTTCTCAGTGTCTGAAAACGAGAACTAAGAACCGAGTACTGAGAACCACAGTTCCGGCCACTCCCCCCCGCCCGTTTTGATTCGCTTCTACGGCAAAGTCCCTAGAGTAATCGGCAATGCTACGGATATCCAACTCGGGCGGCGATTCGACATTCTAACTGCTGGCGTCTGTTGGTGCCTGCAACGTGGATTGAAATACTTCGAACCGCGGAACGTGCGCCTCGCGATTGGCTGATGGGATGGCAAAAGAATGAGCGCGCGCTGACTCCTGTTCGCTGGAGGGAATTTGTCGGCTGCTCGTCACGAATTCAACGCAAATTCAACTATGGAAAGCGACTCACGAGTCAGCAGTGGGTGCCCCGGTCTGGACCAGATTCTGAACGGGGGATTACCCCGCGGCCGCTTATATCTGGTCGAAGGTGATCCCGGCGCGGGGAAGACGACTTTGGCCCTGCAATTCCTCCGCGAGGGAATTGCCAGGGGCGAACGGGGCCTTTACATCACGCTTTCCGAATCGCGTGCAGATCTGAGCCACGCGGCCCAATCGCACCATCTCACGATCGAGGGTATTGAGATCGTTGAACTGCTGCCCAATGAGGGCGATTTGCTGCCCGAACAGCAGTACACGGTTTTTCATCCCGCCGAGGTGGAACTTAACGACCGCATGCAGCGCATCGTTAAAGAAATACAGAGGGTCAAACCCGACCGTCTGGTTATCGACGCGCTCAGCGAGTTGCGCATGCTGGCCAAAGATCCCCTGCGCTACCGGCGCCAGATTTTGTCGCTGAAAGACTTCATGAAGGATGAGGAATGCACCGTGCTGCTGCTCGATGACCGCAGCTTGCGCGATCCTGACCTGCAACTGCACAGCATTGTCCACGGGGTGATCAGCATGGACAAGGTGCCTCGCCCGTATGGCCGGACGCGGCGGCAAATTGAGATTGTGAAGCTGCGGGGCACTCCTTATCGCGAAGGGTTTCACGACTATGCGATTCACACCGGCGGAGTCGTAGTATTTCCCCGCCTGGTCGCTGCGGATTCCCGTAACGACCACCCGCCGGAAGCGGTTTCGAGCGGCATCGCCGAACTTGACGCCCTGACCGGTGGCGGACTCGACCGCGGCACCAGCACTCTTTTGATCGGTCCGGCCGGCTGTGGCAAAACCACCATTGCCGTGCAATGGGCGGTTACGGCCGCCAAGCGGGGCGAAAATTCGGTGATATTCAGTTTTGAAGAGGCCCCGCACACACTTCTTGCCCGCGCCAGCGGCCTGGGGATGGACATCCGCCCGTACATAAGGGCCGGTAACGTTTCTATTCAACGGGTTGATCCCGCCGAACTGTCGCCGGGAGAGTTGGTGGCGAGCGTCCAGCGGTACGTCGAGAAAGAGAATGCCCGCCTGGTGGTGCTCGACAGCTTAAACGGATACTTGCAGTCCATGCCGGGCGAACAATTCCTGGCCGTTCATCTTCACGAACTTCTTGCTTACCTGGGGAATTGCGGAGTGCTCACGCTGATTATTCTGGCTCAAGCGGGCACCATCGGTTCGCCGCTCCAGAGCGCGGTTGACGTCAGCTACCTGGCGGACAATATTCTGTTGCTTCGCTACTTCGAAACTCACGGGGAAGTTCGCCAGGCCATTTCTACAATCAAAAGACGCAGCGGAGGCCATGAACATGCCATTCGAGAACTCAGGCTGGGTCCGGATCGCATTCACATCGGACGTCCGCTGAAAGAATTTCAGGGAGTGCTCACGGGCACACCCACATTTCTCGGCGGGTCTAAGGAAAGCTAAGCGGGGCTATGACAAACACGCTCGAGGCCGACTACCGCGTGCTGGTGCTTGCGCCCTTTGGCAAGGACGCCGTGCTCATGTCGGAGGTGCTGGAGCGCTCGGGAATCCCCGTGGGTGTTGTTGAATCCGTCGGCGCCATTGCCCGTTGCGTTAGCGGAGGTGCGGGCGCGGCAATCATCGCGGAGGAAGCGGTCGACGAAGATGCGATAGATTTACTGGGTCGCAGCGTTGCTTCTCAGCCTGCCTGGTCGGATTTTCCCATTATCGTTCTCACCGGCGGCGGAGCGACCACCCCGTATACGGAAATGATGGTGCGCTCCCGCACTCCCATGGGCAACATTAGCTTGATTGAGCGGCCCGTACGCCCGGCCACAATTATCAGCAGCGTTCGCGCCGCCATTCGTTCCCGGCTGCGGCAGTATCAGATTCGCGACCATCTCGAAGAGCGCGAGCGCGTCGAGGAAGAGTTGCGCCGCGCGCACGATGAACTGGAATCTTTGGTGGAGAAACGCACCTTCGCTTTACGTAAACTTTCCGCCAGGCTCATGCGCGTGCAGGATGAAGAACGCAGACGCATCGCCCGCGAGCTTCATGACGGGCTCGGCCAGTGGCTGGCGGCGGCTCAAATCAACATAGATATGGCACTGGCGCGGAATGGAGGCAATTCAGCTTCCTTGCTGCAAGAGACAAGGAAGCTGATCGACCATGCCGTTTGCAGCATTCGGTCGATGTCCTATCTGCTGCACCCGCCTCTGCTGGATGAGGCGGGCTTTGAAGCGGCGGCCCATTGGTTCATCGATGGCTTTTCCCAGCGAAGTGACATGGAGATCCTTACGAATTTTTCACACCCCGATGCGACTCCTGCGGAAATCTCAAAAACTGTTCGTATGCCGGAACCGGTTGAACTGGCTCTGTTCCGCGCGCTCCAGGAAGGTCTGACCAACGCCCATCGTCACTCCGGAAGTCCCAACGTGGAAGTAAAATTTCAGCGTTTGCCGGATCGCGCGATTCTCGAGATTCGGGATTTTGGCCGGGGACTGCCGCAGTCGGTAATCGAGCGCTTCGAGCGCACAGGAGCCGGCTCGGGGGTAGGACTGGCTGGCATTCGCGAGCGCATGAAGGAACTCGGCGGCGACTTCACAATCTCCAGCACGGATGAAGGCACGACCTTGTGGTCTGCCGTTCCGCTTTTGGCGGAGCCCAATCGCTCCCATGCCGGTCCTACCGGCAAAGTTTAGGTTCTTGCCTCCCGGCCTAACTTATCGCAGCGTCTGTACCTCAACCGAGAGCACCGCGGGAAGATCTCTGACAATCGGCGCCCAACTGTCGCCAGCATCCGCCGACGCATAGACCTGCCCGCCGGTTGTGCCGAAATAGATCCCGCATTTATCCAGCGAATCCACGGCCATGGCGTCGCGCAAAACATTCACATAGCAGTTGCTCTGTGGCAGCCCGTTTGTCAACGGCTCCCATTCGTTTCCTCCAGTGCGGCTGCGGAACACGCGCAGCTTGGCGTCATGAACATAGTGTTCGGAATCGCTCTTGATAGGAATCACGTAGACTGTGTCCGGTTCGTGCGCGTGAATGTCGATTGCGAAACCGAAATCTGTTGGCAGATTGCCGCTGATTTTTTTCCATTGCTCGCCCGCATCATCGCTGCGCATCACGTCCCAATGTTTTTGCATGAAGAGCACGCCTGGGCGCGAAGGATTCATGGCAATGTGGTGGATGCAGTGTCCAATCTCGGCCATGGGGTTGGGAATGTATTTCGAATAAAGTCCGCGATTGATAGGCTTCCAGCTCTTGCCCCCATCATCGGTGCGGAAAGCACCGGCAGCTGAAATCGCTATGAAGATTCTCTGCGGATCGGTGGGATCGAGAATGATGGTATGAAGGCACATTCCGCCAGCTCCCGGCTGCCAGTTGGGCCCAGTGCCGTGGCCGCGCAAACCCGGCAGCTCGCGCCAGTTTTGGCCGCCATCGGTCGAGCGGAACAAAGCTGCATCCTCAACTCCGGCATAGACCGTATCAAGATCGGTGAGTGACGGTTCCAGATGCCAGACTCGCTTGAACTCCCATGGATGTTGGGTTCCGTCATACCACTGGTGAGTCGTGAGATCCGCGCCGGAAGTATCGTAAGCAAACTTGTTGCTTTCGCTCTTCGGCGGACCAGGAGCAGCAGACTCTCCTGCGGGCGTTCCCGGCTGATGCCAGGTTTTACCGCCGTCGTCAGAACGCTGAATGATCTGTCCGAACCAGCTGCTCGACTGCGAAGCGTAAATTCGATCGGGGTCTACAGGCGATCCTTTGATGTGATAAATGTCCCACCCCGCGAAATGAGGCCCGCTGACCTCCCATTTTTCTCGCTTGCCGTCGGAGGTTAGAACAAACGCCCCTTTATGCGTCCCCACCAAAACCCGCACGCCGCTCATGCTTATCGCTCTCCTTAATTCTTTGCAAATCCGATGCAGTGACCACTAAGGGCACAAAGCTACGCGAAGGTCGCAATCCAGACTCCCTTCGTGTACCTTCGCGCCCTTAGTGGTCAATCGTTCAAACCAAGATGGTCCGCCGGGAAATGCCCGCCTAATTCCGATGCCAGTGCATCTGCCAGCCCAGGTATCGAATTGCAGCTTCGTGCACGGCTCCGGCGGTGGATGAGAAATTCGCCGCCACGTGGTGCTCAAATCCATTCTCGCAAATGTAGTGCAGTAGTTTTTGCAGATGAGGAATCTGCACCACGCCCACCCCGCCGAACGTGTTCAAAGCATCGCTGGTGAATTCGCCTTCGCCCACATAACCGCGAATCACTCCGGCCGTGTCGTCAGTGGAGAACCGCGCGTAGCTCATGGCTCCGGGCTTCACGCGGCCGACTACCGTGCCAAACGTATTTTCCTTGCCCACGGTGCCGGCGATGATTTCCTGAAAATCCATGCGCACGTCCTGAAAGAAATGCTTGGGAAGGTTGCTGCAATGGAAACATACCGCTTTGTTGGGATCGGTTCCGTAGTTGTTATTCCAGTCGAGCAAAGCACTCGGCGTTTCCGATGCCAGGGCCAGCGCATGCATGCTTAAAGTTCCGCACACATCCACTTCGCAAGCCGCGGGCAAAAGGTTGTTGCTCATCATGCTCATGATGGTGCAAGGCACCACGCCGAAATATTCCTCCATCGAAGTCCAGCACTGCACGGCGCTGATCTTGACGTCAGTGGCCCTCATCCAGTCGTCGATCACGAATCCCAGCTTGGCCATCTTGATTAGGGCTGGAGTCGGAACCGATCCCGTAGAAACATATTTGCGAATCTCGGCGAGTTTCGCCTGCACATTCGCGTCGTCGTCTTTGAGCTTGGCGATGCGGCCAAAAACTTCGGAAAGATCCAAAGTCTCGATTGAAATTCCCGAGCGTTCCAGAAGTTTCTCGCTATAACGCACCGTATTGAACGCTGTTGGACGGGCGCCGATGCTGCCGACACGCAGGTTCCGAAAGCCGTTTACCACTCTGCAAACAGCAGAAAACCAAGCCAGATCCTTGCGAAACTCCTCCGAATCCAGGCTCTCGGTGTGCAGCGTGGTGATCGAATAAGGAATTCCATACTGCCGCAGGTTGTTGCACGCAGACATCTTCCCGCAAAAGCTGTCGCGGCGATGCAAAATCGTCATGTTCGCCGCGTCATCCGGCGTAGCATGTACCAGCACCGGAACATTGAGCCGGGCCAGCCGCAAAGTATCGGCGATCGCGCGTTCGTCGCCAAAGTTCGGCAAAGTTACGATGACTCCATCCAGCCGGTCGCTATTCTTGCGGAACAATGCCGCGCAGCGCTTGGCCTCTTCGTGGGTTTCGACCGCGCCGTGCTTGCTGTCTTCCGGGCTCATCACTACGTAATCCATGCCTGCCTTGGTCAGCGCCTGGATGATTTCTTCGCGTCCCGTTTTCGCCAGTTGGTCGGGGAAAAATCCCCGGTTCCCGACGATCACTCCCATGGTCATTTTCTTACTCATAAAAACCTCTCCCGAAAAGATGAGAACAGCTAATCGCGTGCGCGCGATGGACTGTAGTTCCAACAGTAGAAGCCGCCGATTAACGTGAGCAGTCCACCCCACCAGACGCTGGCATGTAGCCGAAACAGCACCACCGGAAACTCCGGCGGATGCGCGAGTTCATACAATCCCGCGCCGAGAATAATTAATCCATTCACCAGCAGCGACAGGCCGATGAAGAACCAGATGGAAACCGAACGCGCTTCTGTTGTCATAAGTATCGCCTACCAGAAAATAATGTTCAGAATCACAAAAACAACCGCCGCTACACCTGCCCAAAAAACAGGTTTCTGATACAGCGGAACATTCGCGATATGAGGAATGTCCGTTTCCCCGTACACAAGGTTCTTCAACGCGCTATCCGGAATGGGTTTTGTAGCCAGACTTACCACCACGGTTACAGTCACGCATACGAGAAATGACCAGAGCGCCTGAAACATGTCCTGCGCCAGTGCCTTCGCATGAGACGACAGCGCGACATAACGCAGCGCCGTCGGATCTACTTTTACCCACGCCCACATGCTGACCGAAGACAGCGTTCCGCACAGCAATCCCCAGAATCCCCCCGGCCCGGTTGCCCGCTTCCACAGCATCCCCAGAATCACCGTGCCGAATAATGGAGCGATGAAGAAGCTGAACAATGCCTGCACGTAATCCATGATGCTGGCCGACCGCATGACCAGATACGCTGTGCCCACGCTGATCAGCACGCCGATCACCGTGGTCCAGCGCCCCATATTCACGTAATGATGGTCGCTGGCTTTGCTGTTAATCATGGGACGGTAGATGTCATAGGTCCACACGGTTGTGAATGCGCTGACATTCCCGGCCATGCCTGACATGAAGCCGGCGATGAGCGCTGTAACACCCAAGCCCAACAATCCCGGACCGCAATAGCGCGCCAGCATGAGCGGGAGAACGTCGTTATAGCTGTAGCCGTGAGTCACCGTGGCTACCGATTCCGGAACCAGTTTCATCGGAAGCAAGCCCAAACCCAACAGTCCCGGCAGAATCACGATAATCGGCACCAGCATCTTGAACCCTGCGCCGATGATGGGCGCCATCTCCGCGCTGCGCATATCTTTTGCCGCGAGAATACGCTGCACCACCAGAAAATCCGTGGTCCAGTAGCCCATCGAAATAACCGCTCCCAGCCCAAAAACAATTCCCACCCAATTGATTCCCATGGGATTGTTGGAGAACGATCCCAGCCCCGCCCACATATGGATATATTGTTCTGAAGCTCTCTGAGTGATCAGCACTTTCAAATGGCCCCAGCCGCCAGCCTCGTACAAGCCGAGGATCGGTATGAGCAGTGCGCCCGCCCAGATGAGAAAGAATTGCAAGACTTCGTTGAAGATTGCCGAACGCAAACCACCCAGGGTTACATAGATCGCCACCGTCAGCGACGAAACCCAGATGCTGAAGTTGAGATCCCAGCCAAGCACAATCTGCATGACCTTGGCCATGGCGAACATATTGACGCCGCTCATGAGGACGGTCATAAACGCAAACGAAATTGCGGATAATGCGCGCGCCGGCTCGCCAAAGCGCAACTTCAAATATCCCGGCACGGAATGCGTTTTGGAGATGTAATAAAACGGCATCATCACCAGCGCCAGGAAAAGCATTGCCGGAATGGCGCCGATCCAATACCAATGCGTGGCCAGGATGCCGTATTGATAGGCCGAACCCGCCCATCCCATCAGTTCGAGCGCGCCGAGATTGGCGGAGAGAAAACTCAAGCCGGCCACCCACGCGGTCATCTCGCGCCCGGCCATAAAAAAGTCTTCCCCGGTGTTGGCCCGGCCCTTAAGGTAGAACCCGATGGCGAGCACAAGCACAAAGTAGAAGGCCACAATGGCCATATCTACCGGAGCAAGATGAACCAGGCTGTTGGAACTCAGTACGAGAAGGGCTAGAGTCATTGCGTCTTGACCTGTCCGTAGTAGGCGTTCTTACCGTGTTTGCGTAGAAAGTGTTTGTCGTGCAACTCCCGCGCCAGAGGCCGCGACTCGCCATGAATGGCCAGCGTGTGGCAGGCCATGCGGGCCACATATTCCAGAATCACCGCATTATGGGACGCTTCCGCTGCGTTTGACCCCCAGCAGAATGGCGCATGTCCGGCGACCAGTGCGGCGGGGATAGCGTCGGGATCGAGGCTGGCAAATAAACGGCAAATCGCCAGTCCGGTTTCGCGCTCATAGTCGCCGGAAATCTCTTGCTCACTCAGCCGTGCCGTGACTGGGACCGGACCGTGAAAGTAATCGGCGTGGGTTGTGCCGAAGCAGGGAATCGGTTGCTCGGCTTGCGCCCACGCAGTGGCAAATTCTGAATGCGTGTGGGCCACACCGCCGATATTTGGGAAATGTTTATATAGCTCCAGGTGAGTGGGCAGATCTGACGAAGGGCGAAGCTCGCCTTCTACGATTTTTCCTGACAGATCGGAAATCACCATGTGTTCCGGCGTGAGTTCTTCATATGGTACTCCGCTGGGCTTGATCGCCACTAAGTTCTCAGTCCGGTCAATTCCACTGGCATTGCCAAAGGTATAAAGGACCAAACCCCGACGGACTAATTCCAGATTCGCCTCCAGCACCTGTTCCCGCAATGTCTTAAGCCGCATGAGAGAGATTGTAGGGCGTGCAGGCGTCCTGCGCCAAAATTTAAGTAAGCGTTTGCGTGTGCGTTAACGCAACCGCCATTTAACCGAACGCTCCAGTTTTTGTCAAAGTTATTCCACCGCATTCGCCTTTTGGCAGCAGAAATACCAGCGAATCGGAGCGTCAGACGCGGTCCTGTCCAACCCCAACTTTAGATGGAATTAGTGGCGGGAGAAAAAGGGCACAGATGCCGAGATGGGTAAAGCAAAGAAAAAAATAACGGCGTCCGAGTCTTGGCTCGAACGCCGCCAGATTAGTAAAGTTGTCTATGGCAACTTCCTACGCCCCTGCTCTCGCCGCTCGGCTTAGAGGCATGGTGCGGAAAGCCTCGACCGTGCGAGCAAAGTAAGTGACGTAAGAACGGTGAATCCCGTACATGACCGGGAACACGGCCAGCGCCGCTGCCCATCCCAAACGATGATCCACAGTTTGCATCATGGAGCTCATTCCCGCTCCGATCACATAGTACGGAAACGATAGGTGCGCCAGATTCCGCCACACCCGCGCCATGCTGCCATCTTCGCTGAGCGCGATAATGGCCGAAACCGGAACGGTCTGGCCGAGGAACAAAGTTCCCGAGGCCAAAGCGATCGCGAGTGATTCCGGCGCCCACATCCAGCGCTGTAACCAGGCCGAATCGAATAACAGCGAGGCCAGGGAGCTGGCAAGAGCCATCATGCTGAGGTTGAAAACCATTTGTTCGGGTTTCCACTTCATGCCGCGTTTCGGCCAGCATTGCACGATGGTTGAGGTGCAGGCGACGGCTACCGCCTCCATCGCGCTCAGGTTCACGATTGCGGCCAACAGGAACGGCAGGTTGACCGACATATTTCCGTCGATTCCCGGCAGCTTGACTTTCATCCGCGAAGTTCCTGCTGCCAGCGCCAGAACAGCCAGTGCATAGTAGGTATGTAGGGCATGGCTGGTCAGTGCCGCGTACGTGCTACTTGCCAGGGCTGCCACTACCATTGAGCCGATGAACATTTTTGTTTGCCGTGTGGTATTCATGATCTTCTCCTTTCTTGTTCTTGCTTACACGGCTTACTGTTCATCGTCTCCAGCATCAGAGAAGGCGCCGTCGGCAGTCGAAACTGCCGCGCCCCAAACCACGCTTGCGGCCTGTGTGCCGGTCCCTGTGCTCGATCCCCAAACTACGCTAAAGGCGCTCAATAGATTGTTACTCCAGGGCAGTGAGCTGCCCCAAACTACTGATGAGCCGCTGACGTTCGTGCCCCAAACAACTGACGTACCCCACACCACCGAGGATCCCCAAACCACCGATCCCGCTGCGACGCTGCTGTTTCCCTCGACCAGAGAAACCACGCCCGTCGATGGGTTATAAGCAACCGAGGGAGATAGTGCCGCTCCCACGGTGCCCGGAGCCAGGTCCGTGTTGGTCAATGCAGTCTGCATATCGAGCAGGCCGGAACCGACCGATAGGAGATCGGAGAACTCGGTAAAGGTCTGCGAGAGATGCGGAACGTAGGCGCTGGAGGAGTTTGAAATCCCTCTGTAGGTGGTTTTCATCAACCGCGCCTTTACCTGATCTGGTGTCAGCGCGCTGTTCTGCTGTAGAAGCAATGCAACCGATCCGGCGACTACCGGCGTCGCCATGCTCGTGCCGCTCAGCGTGAAGTAGTCATTCTTGCTGTCATTTCCAGTCACCAGTTCCGCTGGATAAGCTGCCTCCAGTGTGGCGCCGGGAGCGGATAACGAAACGATGTCATTGCCCGGAGCCACCAGGTCGGGCTTCGCCACGTGGTCGTAAGTGGTGGGACCTTTGGAACTGAAACTCGCCAGGGTCTCGGCAGCGGGAGAACTCGACCCGTTGCTTTTCATCGCTCCCACGGTAATGACATAGGGATCGTTGCCCGGAGCAGTAATAGTTCCGAACCCATTGCTGCCATTAATGCTTACGCGCCCGTAGTTGCCCGCCGCGACCACCACTACAATTCCCGCCTTCCATGCCGATTCCACCGCTTGGCATAGAGGATCTTGCGTGTAGCTGGAAAAGATTCCCCGGCCAAGCGACAGGTTGATTACCCGGATGTTGTAGGTGCTCTTCAGAGTGATAGCTTCGTCAATCGCCGCGATTACGGTGCTGTCAGTGCCCGCGCCGTTTAGATCCAGAGCGCGAAGATCGATCAGGTTTACTCCAGGAGCCACGCCGGAGTAGTTGCCGCCCGAGAGGTAACCATTGCCGCCGATGATCCCCGCTACGTGCGTACCGTGACCATACAAGTCATACTTTGCCCCGCTCGAACTGGAAGTCGCAGTACCCGTGAAATCCTGGTGATAGACCACTCGCGAATGGGCCTCAGTCGAATTCCATAGATCGGGATGACTATCGTTAATGCCGCTGTCAATCACGGCCACGCCAATTCCCGCTCCGTTGTAGCCGTCATTCCAGGCCGTGGGCACGCCGGTGGCTACATCTGTGACGTCATCGGAGCGTTGCAACGGGTGGTCTACAGTTACCGACACGATCTCAGGGTCGGCTTCCAATGCAGGCAGAGCGCTTACCGGAACCGTGAATGCCGCGCCCTTCACCACATTCAGCTTTGTGTGGAGGCGGCCGCCCAGGCTTTGCATTCTGGCGAAATGAGCGGCGGTCGGTGACGTGTGGTATTGCACGATCACCTTTACCGTTTCATTTCCCGCCGCGCCCTGCTCCGCCTTCGCCAGCAGCTGGCGTAGCTCCGGCGCAACTCTCTGCGACGGCGAATCCGCGTTCAGGGTGGGAGCGCTGCCGAAAGCCGTCGTCGCCGTTAACATAAGAAACAGCGCCAGACGCTTGCCCCATCCCGCACTTTCCAGCTTCAGTCTGCTTCCCGGCTCGCGCAATTTGTTTTCGTGCTCAGTCATTTTCACCTTTCCAATGTTCACTTTCTACGGTGGCTTGTGGATTCGGCCAAACCTCTGCCGTGTTTGTGCATTGCTGATAGTGCACGCCCTCTACCAAAGAAGGAAATCGCAAAGCATTGAAAATAGGCTGGTTATTGTGAGTTTTCGCAGCGGTTACGGGACATTGTGTCCCGCCACCTGGGGCGCACGCCAGTTTGTCTCGCATGTAAATTTCGCCGTGACTTAAGTCAGCATGGAATGGTTACGGGTGATCACGCCATTAGATTCCGATGGAAACAGGATGAGGTAACAGGCGATTCGCGCCCAGGTCACGCACCGTCTAGACGGAGGCTGCTGCCTTGCTCAAGAAATGTGGCGCGGCTGCTGGCAATTTTGGCATGGCTGCCATCAAACGGCGCGTGTAATCATGCTGCGGCTCCAGAAGAATCCTACGGGTTTCGCCGCACTCGACGATGCAGCCTTCGTGCAGAATCGCAACCCGATCGCAAATTCCGGCGACCGATGCAAGATCGTGTGAAATGTAAAGCAATGCCGAACCAGTCTCGCGGCTCAACTCGCGGAACAGCGCAAGAATTTCCGATTGTGTGATTACATCCAGCGCGCTGGTGGCCTCGTCGGCAATTAATAACCGAGGCCGGTGAATTACCGCCATCGCAATCAGAACCCGCTGCGCCTGACCCACGCTCATCTCAGCTGGATACTTGCGCAGGAATTCATCGTCGGAAGGCAGGCTGACGCTGGCCAGCGCGGCGCGGATCGCAGCGTCACGCTGCTCGCGATTGCCATGGGCGTGTGCGCGCCACGCTTCATTTAATTGTGTTTTTATCTTAAGTGCGGGATTCAACGACGAAAGCGGACTCTGCAGAACCAGTGCCAGTTTTCGCCCGCGCAGATCGCGCAGATCGCGCTCCTTGAGCCGCAATAAGTCGCTGCCTTCAAATGCAATCTTGCCGGCGCACTCCACGCGCTTTTTATCCAGCAATCCCAGAATCGCCATCGCCAGCGTGCTCTTGCCCGAACCGCTCTGCCCCACCAGTCCCAGAATCTCGCCCGCGCAAATATCCAAGTCGACATCCCGCAACACAGCCTTCCCGCCATACCGCACCGAAAGCCGCGCCGCTAAAAGAACGTCCCCCATTGAATTTCCCCAGTGTTTCCCAGCGCGCTCTGTGTCAAATGCCGTTGTTGTTGCTTTTTCAATCCGCGAAATCCGCGCAAATCCGCGGCGAAACAGCTCTTACTTCCACATCCGCTCCGCATTCCAAAATGTCTGCGGTGATAAAATCACCGGACTTGCTCCATGCACCGCGGGTGAAATCGCCGACAGAGCATTCCTATTCACCAGATAAATAAACGGCGCCTGCTCCACCACAATCTCCTGCAGCCGGTCCACAAATTCTTTCCGCTTCCGGATATCTCCAGAAGAAGCCTGCGCCCGCATCAAACGGTCAATTTCGGCCTCCCACACCGTTTCCGGAGCTTTTTCCTGCGGATTCCACTGATGATTCTCTGACGAACTCAACCACACATTCATCTGCTCATTCGGATCCAGGTCCACATTCGTCAGTCCCAGCAGAATCGCTTCGTAGTCGAAGCTCTGCGTCATGCGTTCGATCAGGGAAGGGAAGTCCAGCGTGACCACATTGACGTGGATGCCGATTTTCTGCAGGTCGTCCTGAATCAGCACCGCCATGCGTTCGCGATATTTGTTGCCGGAGTTGGTAATGATCGAAAAAATTACTGCATTGCCGTCGCGATCTTTCAGCGCGCCGTTCTCCATGCGAAAGCCATCCGATTCCAGTTCTTTAAGCGCGGCGTCGGGATCGTACGTTTCCGGCTTCAGCTTGCTGTTGAACCAGAATTTATTTGCGGCGGAAATCGGTCCTGCCGCAGGCTGCGCGTGTCCACGAAATACCAGCCGGGCAAGGTCTTCGCGGTTGATCGCCTGCGAGATCGCCCGCCGGAACGCCGTAGAACGAAACCAGTTTTTCTTGTAAGCGGGAAGCGGCGCGCGTGACACCTGGTTGAACCACATCTGCTCGCTATCCAGCGATGGCCCCGCATCGTGTACCGCCTGCGGGGAAATGGCTGCCAGCTTGTCATAGTATTCGCCGTCGAGCGAGTTGATCAGATCAATCTCTCCTCTGCGAAAACGCAGCATCTCCAAATCGCGGTTCGCCAGAATATCCAGCCGGACCGAATCCAGATACGGCAGCTTCCGTCCTTGTTCGTCGCGCTTCCAGTAATTCGGATTGCGTTTCAACAGCAGCGTCGCTCCCGGTTGATAGTCGGCAACCATAAACGGTCCCAGCACAGCGTTCTCTCGCTTCGGAGAATGCGCCGAAAGAATCGCCACCTGGTCGAATAATCGGTCCAGGCTGGCCACCGGTGCGGGAAACGTGACCGAGATCTGTGTCGGAGAAATGATTTTCGTTTCCGCAGTTCCTGGCCCGGTTCGAAACGCGTCTCCCGTAGGAGAATGCAAAGCCGGGTCCATCAACTGTTGCACCGTATAGGCGACGTCTTCGGCCGAGAAAGCTGTTCCATCAGAAAACGAAATCCCGCTGCGAAGCTTGAAAGAAATTTGTCGTCCGTCTTTTGAAACTTTCCAGGACTGCGCCAACTCCGGCTCCAGTTGCTGCGTTTGCCGGTTTAGCCGCACCAGTACGCCGCCGGTCAAATATCGCACCGTGACTGACGCGTCGTCTTCAACCTTCAACGGATCGAAAGTCTTTGGTTCGCTGCGCAGGCAGAAACGCAATTCGCCTCCGCCCTGCGCCAAGGCGATGCCCGATGAAATGCAAAGTAAAGCTGCAACTACATAAAAAATACGGCGTATCATGCGGCCATCTCCTTGTCGCTCGAAAGCACCAGCTGAAACGATGTCACCACCAGAACCAGCAGAATCAGAGGAACGAACTTCCACGGTTCCTCTCCCACTGAAATCAATCCTTCCAACTCTCGCAGCAAACTTCCCCAGGAAGGCATCGGCTCAGCTACACCCAGTCCCAAAATTCCCAGGTTCGCCTCGGCCAAAATGAATACCGGGACGGAAATCCAGAACTGCGCGTAGAGCACCGGCTTGAGATTGGGCAGTACATGAATCCAAAACAAACGCCATCCGCGAATTCCGGAAGCCCGCGCCTGCCGCACAAAATCCGAATCGCGCAACGATCCTGCCGATGCGCACAGCACCCGCGCCGCGCTGGTCCAGCCCAGCAACCCCAACATCAGGAACGTCACCATCACGGAAAATAACGGCGACACGTTTAAGGGCATTAAAGCTCGCACCGTAATCAGCAGAAACAACCAGGGCAGCGACAAACACAAATCCGTCGCCGCCATTGCCACGCGTGCCCATGCCCCGCCCAAATAGCCCGAGATTCCTCCCACCAGCGCCGCCATCAAGGTTGAAAGCAAAGCCGCGGCAGGCGCCAGCAGCAGAGAAATTCTCGTGCCGTAAAGAACACGCGCGAAGCGGTCGCGGCCATCTTCATCCGTTCCCAGCCAGTGGGCATGAGAAGGCGCGGCATTGGCTTCTTCGCGATATTGCTTCGCGTAGCCCGCAGGCGCCAGCCAATTCGCCGCCATTGATGCCCCCACTAGCAGCAATAACACCGCACACGCCAATTTCCGTACGCCTTTCATGCTTGCCTTTGCAGCGCATGGCTCATCACATCGGCGCCGGAATTGGCCAGCAGTGTAACCAGCGTTACCATAATCGTGATATTCATCAGCAGCGGTAAATCCCGAGCCAAAGCCGCCTGCCACGCCAGTTGTCCCACCCCCGCCAGCCCACACAACGCTTCCACCGGAATCGCCGCTCCTACCGCCATGCTCACCGAGACTCCCGCCACCGCCAGCAATTGCGGTCCGGTGACGGGCATCACATGCCAAATCATGATTCGCAATTCGCTCAATCCTTTTGCCCGTGCCGTAATGATGTGTGGCATGTCATAAGCTCTGGCCAGCGAATTTCGCGCGTAGCGATAAAGCTGCGGAAAGACAATCAACGCAATCACCAGCGATCCCGGAACGCTCCACAGCACGGAAAGAAGCGCGAGCACCGCTGCGGGAAGACAAAGAAACAGCCCGCTGATCGTCGCGGTCATCGCGTCGTAAGGCGAACCGCGCATCCACGCGGCGCTCAATGCCAATCCCAAAGCCATTGCCCAGCTCAGCAAAAGCCCCACGCCAATCAGCCGTGCTGTCAGAGGCGTGCGTTGCCGCAACAGGGTGCTCACCGGCTGGCCCAAAGAAAGCGATGTACCCAGATCCCCGTGCAGATCTCGTCGCATCGAGCGGAAATAAAAGTGAAGGATATCGTTTTGCTTTAGCCGTTCCGCCCGCAGCGCCTGAATGCTCTCCGCATTCAAATGGGAGTCGAGCTGCTGTTCATCCACATCAAAGCCCGGCGCCAACCGCACCAGAACTGCTGAAAGCAATCCTCCCAGCAGCACAGTCGCCACCAGAGCTACTCCGTGCATCACGATTCTTCGCGCCAAACTCGCATTCATCTGCTAATTCACCGCCGCCTTAGATTTATTATCGGCAGCCGCATTCTCGTGATGGAGTTGCTTCATCGAATACATTCGCCGGTCGGCCTCGGCCAACAGCCGTTCCACGTCGTATCCATCTTCCGGACAAAACGCCGCCCCTACGCTCAGCGTGATGATCTCCCGTCCACACGTAACTTTTCCGGCTTCAACCGCGGCGTCGTTCAGCCGCAGGGCTTTTTCTTGTGCTGCATCCGCAGTGAGCCCCGGGGAAGTAATCACAAACTCATCGCCGCCCATGCGTGCTACGTAGTCATATCCACGGCACGCATCCTTCAGCCGGGTGCTGAACTCACGCAACAGTTTGTCGCCCTCCAGGTGTCCGAACGAATCGTTGATCTGCTTGAAGCCGTCCACATCGCATACCATCACCGCCAGCCCGCTCTTCATGCGCCGGCAACGCGCCACTTCCTGCGCCAAATGCACAAACAACGAGCGCGCGTTCGGCAGCCCGGTCAGGAAATCTGTCGTGGCCGAACTTTCCGCCTGCTGATACTTCAGCGCGTTCTCCACTGACAACGCCACCTTCGATCCCACCGCCAGCAGAATTCGCAAATGATCGGGAGTGAAGGCGTCGCGCACGCTGTTGATACATGGCCAGAACTCCAACCACGCCATTCAAGCCTTCCAGGGGCACGGCCAGCGCCGATTGCATCGTTCGGTGTTGTTCCGGATCTACGACATATCCCGATTCCGCCTGCGGGTTCCCGTTCACGATGGGCTTGCAGTTTTCTGCGACCCACCCGCACAATCCTTCCCCCATGCGCACTTTCAACGACGACAACATGCGGAAGTTTTCGCCGCTCACCAACTCCGGCAGCAGCCAGCCGTTTCGATTTACGAATACGGCGATCGAATCGTAGGGAATCATCTTGCGCAGCCGCATCGATAGCACCGACAAGGTTTCACTCAGGCTCAACGAAACGCCCAGATCCTGGCTGAGTTCGAACATGGTCTGCGCTTCCTGCCGCGCCGACGCGATCGACGTCAAGGAAATCCGGATTCTCCGGGCCGCCGCTCGGCGAATCCGACCACTTCGCAAACCCCGCCGCGGGCTCCTGACCGCCTTCCACCGGTGCCCACTTCGAGAGTCCCAGCGTTGCCATGCTCGTTTCTTGCATCAACGCCATCCGTTCCCATTCCACGTAATGCCGATCCAGGATCTCGACTATTTTCGGATCGAAGCTCGTTCCAGCTTGTTCCCTCACTTTGTTCATCGCGGCGTTGAGTGGCAAGGCCGGGCGATATTGCCGGTGCGAAGCGAGCGCATCCAGACAATCCACTGCCGCTAAAATGCGCGCTCCAATGGGAATCTGGGTTCCCGCCAGTCCATCGGGATATCCGCTTCCATCCCACTTCTCGTGATGCGATCGCACGACCGGCGACACCGGATAGGGAAACGCCACGCGATCCAGAATCTCCGCCCCGACGATCGGATGCACCTTCATTTTTTCGAACTCTTCCGGCGTAAGCTTTCCCGGCTTGCTGATGATCTGCTCCGGCACCGCCAGCTTGCCAATATCGTGCAGCAGCGCCGCGGCCCGTAACGCTTCGATTTCCGGCTCCGGCAGGTTCAATTCCCGCGCCATTTCCAGTGCATAAGTACGCACGCGCTGCAGATGCGTATGCGTGGTGTGGTCCTTGGCTTCAATCGCTAAGGCCAGCGCTTCGATGGTGCGCATGTTCAGCGACGCAATCTCTTCCACGTGCCGTTTTTCGATTTCTACGCGGTCTTTCTCCGCTTCCAGTCGCCCCAGGTAGAGCCGGTAGGAACGGTAAAGCCAATAAATGAGCGGCAGAACCAGTAGTGACGTTTGCCATCCCGCCTTGCGGTTCAGAAGTCCCACCAAACCCACCGCTGCTGCTCCCACCAGGTAGTAAGGGAACGACCAGAAGTAGCACTCCGACCACACCTTCCGGCTCGATTTATTTTCTGTGAGCGCAATTACCACAGATATGGTCAGCGTGTTTGCCAGAAAGAAAACCAGCGCCGCCACCGGCAACAATAGCGGCTTGTTCGCTCCGTAATGCGCCGCCAGCCAGTGGTAACTCACGTATGTGAGTGCGCTGGCATTGGCCATCATGGCCACGTTGAAGATCACTTTGACTGGGTCCAGCCGCTGGCGCGTCTGCCACACGCTTTGCACCAAACTCGCCATGCAACCGATCGCTAAAGTTTCCGGAAGGCTCAACTCCATGACGCCGAGCAGGATGAACAGGAAATTTACCGACATCGTTCCGTCGATGCTCGGCAGCTGAACTTTCAGTCCTGAAGCCAGAACCGCCACCGCGAGATAGCAGATGAATCTGCCCAGATCGGCTGATTGCCAGTGAAATGAAGCATGAACCAGCACCGCAGCGCCGGCAGCCGCCGTGACGGCTACGAACGCCCTCGTCTGCATCGTCATTTTGGCCGTTGCTGGTTTCAATTCCTACCTTTACCGCAAACCAAACCTTGCCTCTAAACCGCCAATTTATGGTCCTGGCCAATTGGCTAAAGGGCCGGAGACACAAGTACGCAGCCGGTCCTTGCCCGTTTCTCAGAACACACTTATTCCCAAGCGCTATGCGAATCGTATTGGAAGGGGATGGCCCGCAGAAGCTTACAGTAGTAACCGGCCGAGCAAAGATTTCGCTGGCATTTGGCTACGCGAGTAATCGTTACTATCGTTACTCTGCACACGCTGGCCTGCTTCGGAATGCTTTGGGCCTGTGTCAATATCGTTCCCAAACGACTTCCCGTGCCCGGCATTCACGACAAATCGACCTTGCGACCGGAAGCTGCCAGCCGCCCGCACCCCCCGACCGATGCCAGTCGGATAGCCGCATCTGATTCTGAAGCCGTGGCGGTATTCATGGCCGATCTTCAGGGAAGGCTCATTGCCTGCAACCTCGTTTTTTCCAGTATGGTTGAGCGCGATCCGCAAGTTCTCAGCGGAGAGAAAGTTTCCGCTCTATTCTTCCGCGATCAAAGCGCAGCAAGCCGGAGTGCCTGGCAAGCGAACTTTCTTGATGCCACCGTGCAGCGGGGTTTCTATCAATCGGAAATCGGTCTGCCGTCAGAACGACGCGTGCCAGCAATTCTCTCTGCGACTCTTCTCCGCGACGGCAACGGATCTCCGGCAGCCATTGCTGGCCTGATTACGGTGAATTCATTGAACGCGGGGCCGAGCCAGGTGGCAAGTGGGCCTGCGCACTCAACCGCGACCTCTTCGACTCCTCAAAACAAGTCACAGAATCGCCTGATCGATGGCGTGCAGTTCGTTCTTGCCAGCCCCGTGATGCATCGCTTTATGGGCCTCGTCGATCGAGTTGCCGCACACACCGAAACTGTTTTGATCACCGGCGAAACCGGAACTGGCAAAGAGCTGATCGCCCGTACCATTCATCAGTCCTCGCATCGCCGCAGCCGGCCGTGGATCGATATTAACTGCGCCGCGCTGCCGGAAAACCTGGTCGAAAGCGAACTCTTCGGTTACGAAAAAGGAGCCTTCAGCGGCGCCGATTCCTCCAAGCCCGGCCTCTTTGAACTCGCTGACAAGGGCACGCTCTTTCTCGATGAAATCGGCGAGCTGCAACTGCAAATGCAGGTAAAGCTGCTTCGCGTTCTCGACGGACAGCCTTTCTACCGTCTCGGTGGCCATCGCAAAATCAAAGTCGACGTGCGCATCGTTGCCGCCACCAATCAGGATCTCGATGCCGCCGTCGAAGCGGGCCGCTTCCGCCGCGATCTTTTTCATCGTCTCGGGCAATTTCAGCTTCGTGTTCCGCCGTTGCGCGAACGCCCGGAAGACATTGTCGCCCTCGCCGAGCATTTCCTGTGTCTCAAGGCTCCAGCCAAGGCGTTTGCGCCTTCCGCCATTTCCGCTCTGCTCTCCAATTCCTGGCCGGGAAACATTCGCGAACTCCGAAACCTGGTAGCCAAAGTCGCAATGGAATCTTCCGGGAACGAAGTCGAACTTTCCCACGTCACCGTCTCACTTGCCGCCCAACCCGCCTCGCTTCGGCAAACTGCGTCGATGCCTGTGGGCAATCTCGAAAGCATGGAAGAGCAGATGATCATCAAAGCCTTGGAGCGCACCGGAGGCCAGCGCGCCCAAGCCGCGGAACAGCTTGGCATCTCGCGCCGTACCCTAAGCCGCAAACTGAAGGAGTACAAAATCAATATCCCCGCCGCCGCGGATTCCGCCGCCTCGCTTGGCTACATCAGCAACGAGCAACAAAAGTTTTTCCGTGCCCGCGTGCAATTGCCCGTTACTCTGAGAAATTCCAAGGGAGAAGAAGTGATCGCGCAAGGAGTTAACTTGAGCACCGGAGGCATGGGCCTCGACGGCATCAGCGCCCCCATGCGTTTTTCCGGATTGTTGGATTTGAGTTTTACCCTACCCGAAAGCCAAACTCTGTTTCAGGCCAAGGCCCGCATGGTCTGGGTCGGCGACGAAGGCCGCGTCGGCATCCGCTTCGCCGTCATCGAACCCGCGCTCTTCGAACAACTCCAGCACTGGACCAACCAGAAAATGAAGGACGAAGGCTGGGAATTCCCCTCCTAACATTCATCTTGTCATTCCGACGCGCGAGCGAAGCGAGACAGGAGGAATCTGCTGTTCCGCGCATCTGCTTGCGAAGTTGGAGGGCAGGAGCTACGCCGGCGCATCCAATTCCGCCTCTTCCGCCCGATGACTTTCCTTTGACAACTTCCGCAACGACAGTCTTTCCCGGTGCGCTAGCAACAATCCCACTGGAACAATTGCCGCAAATGTTACCAGCCACAACAAAATTCCGCAGCTCGCCGCCATTTCCGGAGGCACATCGAATACTGCCGAAAGCGTGGCAATCGTCGCCATCTGCGACCCTCCGCCCACCGCCGGCAATTGCAGCATCGATCCCACCATGCTCGATCCCATCAAAATCAAAATCTGCGAGACTGGAATATCCAGCGCATCTACTCCATAAGAATGGGTCACCGCCTTGTACGACAGCGCAATGACATACCACATGCCCACCGATACCAGAGTCAGCCACAGCAGGGACATTGGCCCGTGAATCGTGTTCAATCCCGTGCCGAACTCGCGGACCCTTTGCGCCAGCCTATGTCCGAATCCCGAAGACAGATGCGCGAACCGCGCCTCGATCCATCCGGCAATCGCTTCGCCGCTGCGGCTGATCGCTATCGCTCCCACCGTCGTCCCCATAACCAGAGCGATGAGGACAAAGCCAGCATCGCGAAACTGCCGGTAGTATTCCGGGTGCGGGATTGCCTGCAGCGCGTTCGGCAAAAAAATGGCCAGCACCATCAGCACCGTGAACGCGCCCACGTCAAAGATGCGCTCGACCGCCCATACCGCCAGCTGCGACGAAAAAGGCAGATCGGTGCGCCGCGCAATCAAATAAGGCCTAATGAACTCGCCCGCTCGACCCAGCAGGGCCAATCCGGTAAAGCCGATTACGGTCGGCGAAACCAGATCGATAGTTCTTGCCTGCGGCCGCACCGGCCGAAGAAAAATTTTCCAACGCACCGCCCGCATCACGTACGCGATATAAATGAGCGCGACCCCATACGCCACTTGAAATTTGTTGATGCGGTGCAACTGGCTCCAGAAGGTGCCCCAATCGAAGCTTTGCCAGTGCCGGTATTGCAGATAAAACAGGAAGGCCAGAATCGCAAACACCACCACACTGGCCAGAATGCGTTTTTTATCCATTTCGGGGGAGTTCGACCTCGCGCCGCGGCCCCAGCCACGCGAAGCGGGAAACGGCTTCACTCAAGGTAAACGACTAATCTATGAGGGTCAAACCAGAGAGGTCAAAATGATGGAGTTCAACTGGAGTAATCGCTAGTGGCAGATGGTTTTACCCTGTGCTTCCCCTGTGTCCTCTGTGTTACAGATTTTTAGGCAGTGCCACGAATCCAACTATTCGCTGGCCTGTGACAGGCTGGCCTTAGTTTCATTTCTCGCCTTTGCCGTTGATACGCGAGTCTTCTTCGCCGAACTCTTTTGTTTCGCCGCCCTTTGCGCCAATTTCTTGCGGTTAAAATCGAGAACAATCCGACGCACATATGCCCGCGTCTCGTAATACGGAGGCACTCCTTTGTACTGCTCCACTCGTTTCGTTCCGGCGTTGTAAGCCGCCAGCGCTTTCACCAAATCGAAGTTGTAACGCTCCAGCAACTCCCGCAAATATCGCGCGCCGCCATCCACATTTGCCTGCGGGTCGAATGCATTTGGCACTCCCAACTCCGATGCCGTCCCAGGCATCAACTGCATCAATCCCTGCGCGCCCTTCGGTGAAATCGCCCGCACGTTAAAGCCGCTCTCCGCCTTAATCACGCTGTTAACCAAATCGGGATCCAGCCGGTATTTTCCACTCGCTTCGTTCACAACTTCATCCAAACTCGCCGGACGTGGATTATTCTGCGCAGCCATGGTAGCGGAGTTCCCGGAAGCGGCAGCCCCCGAGACCGAAGCCGGCGCTGGATCGTCCTCGACTTCAAACCGCTCAATCTCCGCCGTCGGCACATCGACGTAACTCGCTCCATCCTTACTCACGTAAAGTCGCGTGACTGCTCCCATCACCTGCCGCCGCTCATGCTGGATGGAAAACCCATTCCGCAGCACGGCCACATCTGTCGCCAAACAGGGAAGCGACACGGCGACAGCCAGCGCCATCACGCCAAACCAAATCCGAGTTGAAACAGGAAACGTCATCCGCAATAAGCTAACGACTAAGGACTCGCGATTAATGACTCATCACCGCTTCTACCGCTGCCGCCACTCCGCACGCGTCATTGCCCAAAGTCACCGTCCACCCGCGACCGAGCAACTCCGCGCACGCATTTCCCATGATAACCGGATGCCCGGCAAACTCAAGCATTTCAATGTCATTGTGATTGTCACCGATGGCCATGACCTGTTCCCGCTCTATGCCGCGAAATTCCGCCCATCGCCTCAGCGCATGTCCCTTCGAACATCCCGCAGTGAGCACATCAATCATCGACAAGTCTCGCGCCGGATATTCCGTCCGCAACACCGTGACCTGTCCTTCCATCCCGCAGCCTTCCAGCGTCTGTAACGCCTCTCGCATTCGCGCCATCGATCCACAAAACATCGCCTGCACCGGGTCCCGCACCAGTGCCTTTTCAATCGGCACAACAACCTCGATGTACGCCATATTCTTTTCCAGCCATCGCCGGATGCTCTCGTTCAGTTCATCCATCCGCTCCAGCACAATGGCCCCTTTTGTTTCCTGGTCAAAAGTCAAAACGGTGTGCCCGCGAAACTCCCGCATCGCCACGCACAACCGGCGGCAAGTCTCTGCCGGCATCAGGTCGCGATGAAATGTCTCCCCGCTCAGCGATCGCGTGACCGCGCCATTGGAACTGATCAGCCACAAGTCGAATCCCAGTTGCTCTGCAATCGGCAAGGCAAATCTATGCCGCCGCCCCGTCACCAAAACAATCTCGACTCCCGCCTCGTGCGCCTGCCGCAACGCCGCGAGATCGCGTCCGGAAATGTGAAATTGTGGATTGAGCAGCGTGCCATCGATGTCCAAGGCGAGCAGCCGAATGGAACCAGGGTTCAGGCTTCGGCTCTCCGGCTTCGGCGAAGCAATCGCGTCGCCCAGAATCTCTAAATTTGAATCTCTAATATTGGTATTTCCCACAATTGCATTGTGACATACATCACAGCAGCGATTATGTCAGTGACCTGATGGTATGGACCCGACCCGATAACTAGCAGTTCCCTACTGTCGAGGCAGGAGGGCTCATGGCCATCGAGATGAAAGTGGTTGGGTTGGACGCATTGAGCAAGATCGAGATCAACGATGCGGCAATCACTGTGCTGAAAACGTTCTCGGCCACCATCCCTGCAGACCGTGCGGCCTGCATCACGACGAACGAGAGTTCGCCAATCTGTGTCAGTCCAGCAGCCACAAGGATTGCTGTTTTGAGCGGATACCGGAACAGCCACACAACTGTGTGCACCAGACCAGAAACTTGCCGCCGACAATGAGCAACAGCATGAGTCCGAGAAGTGGCAGGCTATGCAAGAGCGCCGCGGGATCAATCAGCGTGCCGAGCGAAACGAAGAAGAGCGCCACGAAGGCATTTCGCAGAGGAACCAGTTGGGTGTGAGCATCGTGTCAGGCAAACTGCTGATAGATACGCCGGCGAGAAACGCTCCAAGCGCGACCGAAAATCCGACCGCTTGCGCCAGCGCAGCCATCCCGAGGCATATGGCGATCGCAACCAGCAGGAGAAGTTCCGAGTTACAGGTTTTCTTCACTCGCCGCAGGAAGGGCGGGATCACCTTTATGGCCGAGTAAACCAGGGGAATCAACAAGAGGACAGCCTTGCCGAGAACCCAGGCGGCCATCAGAAGGCCTCCGCGCTGGGCGCTGCCAAATACCGGAATGACCACCGTCATGCAGATCACAGCCAGGTCTTCCACGAGAGTGATGGCGATCTTTACGCGTCCGTAGGTGGTGGCCCATAGCCCGAGCTCATGCTCATGCAGCCGAGACCAAGACCCAAGACTTCAAGTCCGTTTTTTTCCAGTGTGCGCTTCTTCATGTGCTTCTCCTTACGTGGTTGTTTCCATACCAACACTATGACGAAACGAACAGAAAACAGTAGCCCGATCCTGGCCGCTTATTGCCTATTTGTCTTGACAGAGGAAAATCAGTTGAGGGCTAGCGCATCATTGCGTGATGCGTAACGGCCGGTGAGAGTATACGCAGAGGTAAGACCTTAGTGTTTGCATCTTGCCGGCATTGCCGGTGTAAGATCGTGTACAGCAACTTCGATTTGCAAATGCCATGAAACGAATTCCGCCATTTCTTTTGCTGCTTGCCCTAAGCGCCGCTTGCCTGATGACTGTCACCTGGTCCATGCCGGCGAAGGCGCAACGCGAAAATACCAGCATCGGCGAAAATCAGCGTGAAGCCAAAAGAGCCGCCAAGCAGCAGCAGAAGCTCAGCAAGAAGGCCGCCAAGAAAGATCGCAAAGCCTATAAGAAATACATGAAGGCGCAAAAGAAGTCGGCCAAGCAGAAACCGCGCCGCACGCATTAAACCCAACCAACCTCAACTCACTGCGGCAGCAATCCGCGGATATCCAGTTCGTTCGAGGTTCCCGCAAATACTTCGCCCCCCGCCCAACTGAAAGCGGGTTGTTTCATAGTCTTATGTTGTTCCGAGCGAACTTCAGATTGCAAACTCTTGCACCATGCAAGATGTTGCATCTTGACGCCATCCATTAACCAAGGGATACTCCCTCAACTCGGCTCTGCTAGCCCTCTTCCGACCCAGGCTCGGCCGACTGATCCCCGGAGGCTCTGTGAATCGTATGCTCCCCTTGTGTGCCGCGCTCCGCCTGTCTTCGTCCCGGTCGTTGTCTTTATTTTTATCTTTGTTTTTCTTGGCCTCAATGGCCGCGGCGCAGACCGTTTCGCTAACGCCCGTCGCGCTCAACTTCAGCGGACAACCAGTCGGCACAACCAGCGCGGCTAAGACAGTCACGCTGAAAAATACCAGCACCACCAAGAGCCTCACCATCACCAGCATTGTGGCCAGCGGAGAATTCGCCGACACCACCACTTGCACCAGCACGCTCGCCGCCGGTGCTTCCTGCACGTTGAGCGTTACCTACACTCCGGCCACGCTGGGCGGAGTCGATGGTGCGATCACGCTCACCGACAACGCGACTCCCGCCACGCAAATCGTAGACCTGACGGGCAAAGGAGTCGCGCCTCTGACTCTGGCTCCCGCGACCCTCACGTTCCCCAGCACTGCAATCGGAAAAACCAGCGCCGCGCAAACCGTCACTCTTACGAATTCAACCGTCGCGTTGACCATGGGCACCGTAACCATCAGTGGAGATTTCGCCATCTCGGCCAATACCTGCACCGGCACCATCGCCGCCGGCAAGACCTGCACCGTCAGCGTCACGTTTACTCCCAGCGACAGCGGCACCATCGCCGGCGCGCTGACCGTAGCCGATAGCGCATTCGGCACTCCGCAAATCGTTCCTCTCTCCGGCACCGCCACTGGAACCGTCACCAACACTGTGACCTTCACGCCCACCAGTCTTACATTCCCCAGTCAGGCTACGGGAACCACCAGCGCATCGCAATCCATCACTCTGACCAACACAGCCACCACCGCGCTCAAGATAACTACGGTCAGCGCCAGCGGAGACTACGCGGAAACCAATACCTGCGCGGGAAAATCCATCGCCGCCGGAAAAACCTGCGCCATCAAAGTGAGCTTCAAATCAACTGCCGCCGGTACGATTAAAGGCGCAATCAGCGTAGTGGACGCCGCCGCCACCAGTCCGCAAGTTGCCGCCCTCAGCGGAACGGCGGTGAGCCCGCTAACCTTCTCGCCCATGTCGCTGGCCTTCACTGGCACCGTCGGAACCGCCGGCACCGCGCAGACCGCCACGCTCACCAACAACTCCAGCGCCGCCATCACAGTTTCCAAAGTCGCCATCAGCGGCGACTACAAACAGACCAATACCTGCGGCACTTCCATCGCCGCCAATTCGAAATGCACCTTCAGTGTCACCTTTGACCCTCTGATCGCTGGAACCATCGACGGCGCCGTCACCCTAACCGCCAGCGGCATCACCGCACCGCAAGTCCTGAATCTCTCGGGAACTTCCACCGCGTCTTCCACTACATCCGCTCGATACGCTTATGAAGTCGAATACAGCGAATGGACGCAGGGCCTGCTCCTCGCCTACTCGATGAATCCCACGACCGGAGCTCTTCGCGCTCTGGAGACCGTCCAGCTTCCCTCGGAAAACTACGGTATCGTCGTCGATCCCTCGAACAAGTTTGTTTTCATCCCCGACGGCGCCGAGATTCTCGGCTACAGCATCGCGACCAACGGCCTGCTGACCCCGATTACCGGCTCACCCTTTAACCTGCCCGGAGGCAGCTCGCTGCGCTTCACGCCCAACGGCAAGTTTGCTTACACCAACACCGGCGCTGAGTACTCGCTCAACACGACCACTGGCGCCCTTACTTCGATTGGCACCGCGACCACCGGCGATTTGCCCTATGACGTGGCCATCACTCCCGCCGGCTCGTTCGTCTACATTCCCAATTACAACGACGCGACCATCTCCGCTTATTCCATTGATGCCGCTACCGGCGTTCTCACTGAAATCTCCGGTTCGCCCTTCACGAACGGCGCCGATAATCCTGCCGCGGTGGTCGTCAGCCCCAACGGCAATTTCCTGTTCGTCGCTAACCAGTCAGGGTCGAACTCGGTGTTTGCCGTTAACGCCACCACCGGCGCTCTGACTTCAGTTACCGGATCGCCCTTTTCCGGCTCTGGTGCCGCCTCCGGCGTTGCGATCGATCCTAACGGCGAGTTCCTCTACGTGGCCAGCACAGGTCTGTATGCGTTCCAGATCAACACTACCACCGGCGCACTCACCAAGGTCACCGGCTCTCCCTACACGATTCCAGCGGCAGCCAATTCTGTGACCATTGATCCCACCGGAAAATTCCTATACGCCTCCATCTTCGGCAATCTCAAGACGACTCAAACCAGTCCCGACATCATCTCCTATTCCATCAACTCCACCACAGGCGCGCTCACTCAGCTGAACGCCCAAGGCGTCGATGGAAATCAAGGCGAAGCCATGGCCATCGCCAGCGGCAGCAAGGCCGTGGTCTACACTCCCAGGTTCGTCTACATCGCCAACACAGGCGACAAGACCATTTCCGAATACACCATTAACGACGCCACCGGAGCGCTCACCGCGGTTACCGGTTCGCCCGTTTCCGATGCCAACGGTCCGAATCTGATCGTGGCCACGCCTTCCGGCGCATTCGTCTATACCGCAAACTCCAACAAGTCAGTTTCCGAATACAGCGTCAACCCCACTACCGGCGCTCTCACTCTACTTCCCGGTTCGCCCATCACCGGCTTTGGCGCCGTGCAAGCTGTGGCCGTCGACCCCACCAGCAGTTTCGTCGTGGTTCTCGATCCCACCAACGGATTTCTCGACAGCTACTCGATCAATTCCAAGACCGGCGCCTTGACCGCGTTCTCCCACGCGGCCACACCCGCCACATTTCCTTCCCTGGCTTTCGATCCCACTGGGATTGTGGCCGTTGTTGACAACGGAGCAAACGTCGACACCTATCGCTTCACTAGCGGCAACCTGATACCCTTAGTCGCTGGGACTCTGCAATCTGCCGCTGTGGCCGCAGTCGATCAGAGCAGCCAGTACATCTTCCTCCCGGAACCGAACGGCTCGGACATCGTAGCCACCTATAGCCTGTTCACCAATACCGAAATCTCATCCGTCCCAGACACCGAGGACCCTATCGCCGTGCTGGCCGAACCATCAGGCAGATACGTCTATGTGGCCAACTATGCCAATGGCAGCGTCTCCGCCTACTCCCTGAACAATTCCACCGGAGCCTTGACCGAGATCGGCACCTCCGTCGCGGCCGGCGCCGGCACCCAGGAATTGGCCTGCTCCAACGACGGCAAATATCTCTACGCCATTAACTACACCGCAGGCTCAGTTTCCATCTTCACCATCAACAGCAACGGCAGTCTGACCTCCGTCGGCACCGCCACGACCGGCACGCAACCCTTTTCGATCGCGACCACCGGAACAAATCAGTAGAGAGTAGAGCACCGCAGATGAATCGCTGCTTCGTATGGTCCTCTGCGATCTCGGCGTGCTAGGCGTTAAAACTCCTTTAATAGAATGGGAACAGCACCCTCCCTAAACGCGGCATATTGCCGCAGCCATTCGGTGACTCGCGCTATCTTCGTCGGCGAAAGCCGATTTTCAACCTCAAGCCCGCGACCGGCCGAGCGTCGGGAGTTAAGACGTTACTTCTTCGCGCAAGACGGCGTCGGGAAAGCAATCACCGTAGGAACTCCAACCTGCGATTGCCCCGTGCTGAAGGGCGTCCCCGGAACAGCCGTAAGCTCGCCATCGGATTGCACTGCCCGTCCATCGACTTCGGCAAGCCCAAAAAATGCCGAGTAAACAGACTTTCCCGACTGCGTGACAGTAATCCCGCCCGTCCATTGCGACGTCGCATAAGGCGACCCGGAAGCTTCGGTCAGCGTTCCATCCGACGCGACCGCGTAAGACGAAACGTCGGTGGAGAAACTGTCACTGACGAAGAGAAATCCATTGGCCGGGCTATAAACGATTCCGCCGCTGGTGTCCGACGTTCCATTCGAGAATGGTTCGCCCGCCACCGGCGTCAAGCTGCCATCGCCGGCTATGGAATACACATCGATCAGCGGCGACCCCGCATTGATCACAAACGCCAGGTTGCTCGCACAGTTGGAATCCAACGCGAATGCGCTGCCGCTGCCCGCAAACGGCGAGCCCGGAACCGCAGTCAGCGTGCCACCGGAACCGATGCTATAAACTCCTACCGCCTTGAGCTCCGTTTCGCCAACCAGCAGAAACTCTCCGTTCGCCGTAACCTTCAGCCCTTGCGAATGTTCGCCCACGTTGAATGGCGACCCCGAAACCTTTGTCAAGCCGCCAGTCTTGTCATCAATCGCATAAATGTGAATCACTTTTGCATTCTCTTCCGTGGCAAACAAGAACTGCGCGTTAGGACTCGCCGCCAGAGAATAATCTCCCCCCGGAATACCATCCGCCAAAAACGGCGACCCCGGAACCGTAGTCAACGCACCCGTCGTCGCATTAATTCGAAAGCCCGCAATCGTCCCACTGCCATCGTTGGCCGCATATAAATACGAAGTGGCCGGCACCGTCGCGATCGCGAGTTCGTTGGGATCGATGTTATGTCCCCCGCCTGCGCCCCCAGTCAGAAAAGGCGATCCGCTGATCAGGCTCAAACTTCCGTTCGCGCCCACGGCAAACGCCGATACCGTGTTCACGCTATTCCCCTCGCCGGTACGTTGGTTGTCATCCGTATAAACAAAATGGTTTTGCGCCAGCGCCGCCGAGGCGATCATCAGCAGCGAACATACAAAGCAAAAATTCTTCATAGCTCCAATCTCCATGCCGGTGAGGCAGACAGTTTTGCGAAACGTGAATTGTTAACGATCCCGGAATGGAGCGGTCACACCGAGGAACAGCCTGGCCGGGCAGAGAAAAGCGGCCGAATCGAACTTCAGGCGGAATCAAAGGTAAGAAAGACGGGATCGGTGGGCAATGCGGCCTTAGCCCTAGAGGTAAAACGTGGACACCTGAACACCGGCGTTGGCGGATTTTTGCGAGGCGCTTTCCCGTTTTGAAACCAATCTTGTCAAGCCCCCGACCACCCCTGTTTTCCGCCTATCCTGCTGATTCCATTCCAGAAGAAAAATCCAAAACTCTGCCCGTTTTACCCCCTCCAATTTGCTATTCTGGATATAGAGGGTAAACAATGGCGCAAGCTCCGGCTTGCGCCATTTCTTTTTTCAGCAACGCCAATCAAAATGTCCACTCCCCGCGCCCCCCGGCCCAGACGCTCCCAGCGTCAAGCCCAAAAACCGCTCGCCGTCGACAACAGTCCGTGCAGAGACAGCAAAGATTCATATGGGGAGAGCAAAGCCCCATGTGGGGACAGCCGCCCCAGCCTGCCCCGAGCGGAGCCGAGGGGGCTGTCCGCCTCGCGCCCCGCCGCCCTCCAGCGCGAACTCTCCACCAAGCGCCGCGGAGAACTCGCCGAACTCGCCTTCCTCCACAAAGCCACCGCCCTCGGCTTCCGCCTCTCCAAGCCCTACGGAGACAGCGACCGCTACGACTTCATCACCGACTCCGGCAACCGCCTCTACCGCGTGCAAATCAAATGCACCACCCAGTTCCTCAACGGCCACTACCACCTCAACACCCACCGCCGCATCCACGGCAAAGCCGTCCCCTACACCCTCGACGAAATCGACTTCTTCGGTGCCCTCGTCATCCCCGAAAACTCCTGGTTCCTGATCCCACTCTCCCACGTTCTGGGCATCACCAGCCTCCTCCCGCCCCAACGCAAAGCCCGTCATCACCCCTACCAGCGCTACCGCGAAGCCTGGCCCTTACGCTGCGAACCCGACGGCCTAACCTTCGGCTGATCATGTTTCTTGGGCGAGAATCGAAGGGATGGGCAAGAGCGGGAAGGGCACGGCTTCAGCCGTACCGTAAGCGAGAAAACACCAATCCGCAGCCCCGGAGAGGCGCCATAAAATAGCCCAGCACGGAAGTGCTGGGAAAGTACGAAGAGAATGGCCGAGTCCCGGCAGGGACGGCACGTGCCCCCAAGATGCATGAGCGAAAACACGCGGACGATAAACTTGCACCGAACAACGCCACTCCCGAAAAATTGTCATTTCGTCTCTAACGACGTGGCCTAGTGTCAAGTGATTTTTGCCGACACCTCTCCCTTGGCGTCTTCGGTTTTAAAGAAGCGCCATTTCGCTCTCGCAGGAAGGTTTTTGCGTCTTCGACCAAAGCCCTGTGTTCTCTCAATCGTGCGGTGGACGCAAGGTCTCACCATCCATCTCTTCGGCAACTACTCCCAAAATTGCTGCTTCGAACTCCCCGCTTCTCGGGGAGGCAGGCTGCCTACTCAAGCGGTCGGCTCATGCTTTCCGCCACGAAATGACTCAGGCTTGCCTGCACACGGCCTTGCACAGCTGCGCGTAATCCCATTCCTCGCGCAGCATCAGGTACAACCTCATGGCCAGCTTGCGCGCCACCGCCACCTTGGCCAGCGCGCGATGCTTGCGCACCGCCAGCCGCCGATAAAAGCGGCCCAACTCGGCGTCGTAGCGCGCCGCCGTCTGTCCCGCCTCCACCAGCAAAAAACGCAGAAACGGACTGCCCTGCTTGCTGATGCCTCCCAACTGCTGCCGCCCGCCGCTGGAATGCTCGCTGGGAATCAGGCCAAAATAGCTGCCCACCTGGCGCGCATTCGCGAAGCGTTTCGCCGGCCCCAGCGTCAGCACCATGGCCAGCGCCGTCACTGGACCCACTCCCGGATGCGTCATCAACCGCACCGCCGCCGGCCGCCGCTTCACTTCTTCTTCCACTTGCCGGTTCAGCGCCGCGATCTCCGCTTCCTGCTGCTCCAGCCCGGCCAGCAACCGTTGCCTGCGCAGCGCTGCGTAGGGCAGCAACTCCAACTTCTCCAACTCCGCCCGGCCCGCTGCCGTCCACAGCTTGCGCTTCTTTTGCACGCCCTGGCTGAGCATCAGCGCCTGCAGCTGATTCTTGATGCGCGTCCGCGCCTGCACCTGCTTGTGCCGGTGCACCAGCAATTGCCGCACATCCCGCTCCTCCAGGCTGGGCACCCAGATGCGCGGAAACCGCTCTTCTCTCAGCAACCGCAACAACAGCTCCGCGTCTCGCCGATCCGTCTTTTGCTTGCGCACTTCCGACGCCCGGATCCGCGCCGCATCCCCAATCCACAACTCCATGCCCAACTCCTGCAGCAAACGCTCAAACCAGGGATAGTGCCCGCAACCCTCCATCCCCACCCGCACCGCTTGCCCGCGCAGCGACCCATAAAACTGCTCCGCTTCCTCGCGGTGCCACAAACGCCGCTCGGAAATTTCTCCTGTCGAATTGTCAAAGATCGCGACCTGCTGAAACCCAGGATGAAAATCACAGCCTATAATCAGCATGACGTTGGCTCCTTTTCGAGCCTTGGTCGTCTTCGCAGCCTCCAACATACTCCGCGATCGAGCCAACGTCGTTATGCAATCAAGCGCAGCGGAATTGCCCGTCTTTCGGGCGATTCTGCGGAGTCGAGAAACCTGCTTTTGGTTCTGTTGGACTTAATCGGAGTTTTCCCCGACCCCGCTTCTTGCCGCTGTGGCAAGAGTTCCACCTACTTCCCGGGAGACAAATGGATCCGCGCTACGGCGAACGCTACCGCGAACTCTACGAGAAGCACTGGTGGTGGCGCGCACGCACGCGTTTCATCATCGACGCCTTGCTTCGCCTTCAGCCCGAGCGCGGCTGGAAAACTATTTTAGATATCGGTTGCGGTGATGCGCTATTCTTTCCCGAACTGTCGGTGTTCGGCGAAGTCGAAGGCATCGAACCGTTTGCCGAGCTGGTGAATCCCGCCAATCCTTATCGTAGCCGTATTCAGATTTGTCCCTTTGACCAAAATTTCCAGCCGGCGAAACGATATTCGTTGATCTTGATGCTCGACGTTTTGGAGCACCTGGAGGACGCTGCCGCAGCCCTGCGGCACGTAGTGGAACTCCTGGAACCTGACGGCATGCTCATTGCCACGGTCCCGGCTTTCATGGCGCTGTGGACCAATCACGATGTGATAAACCATCACTTTACTCGCTACACAAAGCCCCGCCTTCGTCAGCTTGCGCAGCGCTCCGGTCTGAAGATTCTGGAAGAACGCTACCTTTACCATTGGACTTGCCTGGTGAAGCTGGCCATCGGTTTGCAGGAACGGTTGTTTCGCTTGCCTCCGCAGCCTGCGCGGGTACCCGCGCCTTTAGTGAATGAGGTGCTTTTCCGGCTGACGCGGCTTGAACAAAAAACGCTGACGCCGCTTTCATTGCCCTTTGGCAGCTCGCTGATGGTTGTCGCAGCAAAGGCGCTAACCACAGATTGACGCTGAGCACCCACCCCTCAGAGCGGGGGAAGGGCACGGTTTCGGGGATTGCGGAAACATCCCCGATCGCGACTGATTGTGGGTGGCGCAGCGCTTCTAGCGCTGCGATATCTGCTTTGCTTTTAATGAAGGCTTTAGCCGCCGAGGAATCAGCCGGCTTCTACTCGCCTACTCCAGGTAAAAACCCGCCGACGCGCCGACCCACTCCATATTTTTGTTGTGATCGACGCCCATCATCAGGCCGCGGCCCATGCGGATAATGGTCAACACCGGCATCAATTCATCCAGCCAGATATACATCACGCGCACTTCAGCCTTCGTCGGGCCAAACGGAGTGGCGATAACCGGCTCGAAGCTCACCCGCTCCTGCAGAATATAGAAAGGACGCTTTTCCCCGGGAATCGCATCGATGTCCTCTCGTTTTGGCGCGATAACAACCCCCAGCCCGGCAAAAGAATAAAGAGGCTTCAAAGCGTAGTTCTCCAGATCCTCAGGAATTGTTTCCAGGCGATCGAGAAACCGGGTCTTCGGCACGGATTCGTGTTTGAGATAAGGAATGGAAAATTTGCTGATGCGGAAATACCAGTTCGGATGTCCGGCCCACTCCACGTCAAGATCGTCGCGCCAGTCGAAGCTCAGCTTGATGTCCTTGCGTTGCAGTTCATCCACGATTGCACGATTGTAGATTCGCCGGATCGGAATCCGCTTGCCGCCGCGTTCGTAGTAGAGCCGCGAGCCTTCTTTCTTGATATCGACTATGTCCACGGTGCGAATACCCAGCATCTGCTCAGTCAAAAGAAAATCCGGCAGCGTCTTCTGCTGCTGGGGATGGATTTCCATCAGGATGACATTTTCCGGGTGATGATCGGCGACAATGGCGCGGCGCAGAAGTTCACGATACGAATCCGTGTCGAGCCCGCTCAGGAGATACTTTAGCTGTTTCCCTGAAGCCGCAAGCCGGGAACCGGAAGCCGACTCATTCAGCCCGTAGACTTCGAGGTAGGTCTCCGCCAGCGGTCCCTGATAGGCGTAAAGAGAAGGGAAGGCCTGCAACTCGACGAGCTTGGGATGAAGATCTCCATCCGCGCCGCGCACCAGGCCGAAATCCACCTGCACAAACATAGGATGAGCAGCTTCGTTGGGAACGCGGAACTCAGCCGGTACGGCCTCGTCTGATTTTGCTCGATACTCCGGACTGTCGACTAGCTGACGAATCAATTCTTTTCCGTCTTCCGCCATGCGGTCGATCAATTGTTTGGGGAAGAAGCAGGGTGTTTCGGAAAGGCGAAACTGCACATGGGTGCCGCACTTCTCATCGATGCGGCGCAAGAACTCACGATATTTTTCGGCGATGAAGTTGGCGTTAAAGTGATCTCGGAGCGAAGGAATCATAGAGAGACAGCGGCCCCTGAAATCTTTACTCGCGAATCTGCATGTTGCGAATGAGCCCGGATTCCATCGAATATACGTGCTGAACCATGCGATCCAGCAGGAGCTTCCCGGAAATGTCGTGAACCACCTGGTGAACTCCGACCACGATCCTTCCCGCCTCATCGGCGTCGAAGCTTATGGGATCGACGTGCGGATCATAAGTGCCCCACTGCCGTGTCCAGTATTCGCGCACGCCCGCGTGACCATGAACTGTGCCGCCTTCCATACCATTGGGCCACTCAACATCCGGTTGCATGGTCGCCAGCGCGGCAGGAATGTCGCGCGCGTTGAACGCGGCGTATGCCCTCTTGAGCGTTTCGATATCCGATTCTGCAACCGGTTTGGCCAACTCTTCAAGGTGCATCGGGCTACGCCTCCACCAGGAACTTGCCATCCTGCATGATCTGCTCGTCATCCACCCAAATGTTGAATTTTCGCCCCACCACATCGATGTGGGTCGATGAATCCCATTCCGCGCCGGTATGCGCGCCGTAAGGGTTGCCAAAGGCGATGTGCACGCCAGGATACTTTTCGTCCTGCAGGATCTGTCCGATCACGTCTTTCAAATCGATGTTGGTGCCAATGGCAAATTCACCCACGCGGTCGCTGTTCTCGTCGGTGTGGGTATATTTCCAGAAGTCGTCTTCCAGTTCTCGATTGTCGCTGTGCGCCTCAGTCAATCGATTGTTTTTCATGTGGATGGTCAGCGGCGTTTCGCTCAGATTGCCAAACTTGGCGCACAGGTAATCGCCCACCACTCCATCAATCACAAAAGTCCCATTCACTTCTCCGGGCGTGGTGAAGATTTCTCCACCGGGAAGATTGCCCCATTTTTCCGCAGTGATAATTCCGCTGGTCTTCAGCCACCGATAGCCGGGATTCAAATCGGCGGTAAGGTCGGTCCCGGCAGATGTTTTGGCGCGAACCTTCGAGGCCTTGCGCACCATGGCCACAACTTTCGCGCTCAAGCGGTCAACTTTCTTGAAGTCGGCGCGCATGCCTTCCAGCATGATCTGGCGGTTGATGTTTACCATGTGCGCGTGGCGAATCTTGTGCCGGTTCACCACGTCGGTCATCTGCATGCGTGATTTCAACTCGTTGCGCTGCGCTTGCACGGCGAAAACAGAAACCTGGCTTGCCGCCAGGTCGTCGAGAATCTCGCGCGGCAACCCGGTCAGCGGGCGCTCCGCTAATTCCTCCAGCACCCAGGCCCGGTAAGAAGCGCCGACTGCCTCGATCTGGTGCACGATAGCGGCGGCGATTTCGAGCGTCACTTCATCCGTGATGACGCAGACTTTTTCTTCCGGCTGCACGCGCAGGCAAACGCGAATCGCGTTCACCGCTCCCTGCGTATATTCGGGATCGAAGGGAACCTGATTGATCTTCGTGCTAGTTCGGCCGGAACTTGAGGCCGGCTGAAATCGGTATTTTCCACGGGAACGTTCATTAACCTACTTTCCTTACGGGAGCGGATTCTGTTTCCTCCAGGCCCGCTCCGGTTTCTTCAATAATGTAATCCACAACTTTCTTCAGATCTCCGGTCTCGGCGATATACCTTCAATTGCCGGTCGGCCCCGCTTCCGTTTTCCAGCATTGTGTGGATATAGTTCAATTCTTCGCGCGAATCCAGTTCATCGACCACGTCGTCGACAAAGTCAAGATATTCACGAATCAAGTCGCGCGCCGGAACTTCCTTCTGTTTGCCGAAGTCGATCATCTTGCCGTCCAGCCCATAACGCGCGGCGCGCCATTTGTTTTCCATGAGCAGAGCGCGGCGGTACAGCCGGAATCCCTGGTTCGCCGCGTGCAGCTTGTACAGCTTGGCTACCGTGGCCTGGATCAGCGCGGCCAGCGCAATCGTTTCCTCCACCCGCATGGGAATATCGCAAACGCGAAACTCGATGGTATTGAAGAACGGATGCGGCCGAATATCCCACCAGATCTTTTTCGCGTTATCGATGCAGTTGGTCTTGATCAGCAGCTTGATGAAATTTTCGTATTCGCCCCAGCTGGGAAAATAATCGGGAATGTTGGTGCGGGGAAACTTGTCGAATACCTTGCAGCGGTAAGATTTCAGCCCCGTATTCATTCCCAGCCAGAAGGGGGAATTCGTGGAGAGCGCGAGAATGTGCGGCAGAAAATATCTCGCGTGGTTCATCATCTGGATCGCAGTTTCGCGATCGTCGATGCCAATATGAACGTGCAGGCCGAAAATCAGATTGGCCCGCGCCACCAGTTGCATGTCTTCGACAATGTTCTTGTAGCGAGCGTCGGGATAGATTTCCTGCGTGCGCCAATCGGCAAATGGATGCGTTGCCACCGACGCCACTTGCAGGCCATTTTCTTTCGCCAGCCGGATAATGTCGCGCCGCAACTCTTTTACTTCGGCCTTGGCCTCTTTGATGTTGGCGCAGACCCCGGTCCCAACTTCGACCACCGACTGGTGCATCTCAGCCTTGACCCGTTCCTGCAGAATCAGTTTTCCCTTTTCCAGGATTTCGGCCTGAATGTGCGATCGCAAATCGCGCGTCACCGGATCGATGGTCTGATATTCCTCTTCAATCCCGATATTGAAAGTTGGTGCACTCATAGGCTGCGCCTGCGGGCATTTATCGCTCCAAAGGCACCAACAGTATAACAACCGCGGGGGAGAAACCGGAGAGATTCTAAGCGATAAAGCTAGTGGAATAACGGCATGAATGCAGCATAGAAGCCGCTAGAAGGAACGTGAAACCATTCCATCTGACGTCACTTGGCCGTCTTTGCTTTCACAGTCTTAGTCTTTGGCTTGGGTTCTTTCAAACCCGCCGGAACACCCGCCAGGAATGCTGCCCAGCGGAACTCCTTTACCGCGTTTTCTCCGCCCAGCGCCATCTTCACCGCCATTTCGGCAGTCGCATTCACGATCCAGTTGAAATTTTCTTGCCCAACCGAAGTGATTTCCGCGTCAGGGGCAGGATTCAGAAAATCGATCGCATACGGCACGCCTGCCTCCACCGCAAACTCAACCGTATTCAGGTCATAGCCGAGAGCGCGGCATAAAGCCAGCGCATCTTTTTCCATGCGTTCTTTTAACGCAGGCGATGACGGTGCAGGGTTTCCCTTCACATAACGCTCATGGTGCGGCGCCCGCGGATCGTATTTCATGATGTGGACTTTTTCCTGCCCGACCACGTAGCAGCGGTAATATTCCTCGAACTCCACGCCGTGCTGCAGCGTCATGCACAGGTCGCCGGTCTGGTTGTAGTGCTGAAAAAATTCATCCGGCGAATGCACTTTGTAGACATGCTTCCATCCCCCGCCGGAATATGGCTTCAGGAAAGCGGGGAAGCCGACGTAGTCGAACACCTCCTGCCAGTTCAGCGGGAACATCAGGTTGCGCATGGATTGGTCGGTGGTGCCTTCGGGATGCTTGTTGTGCGGCAGAATCACCGTCGGTGGAATGGCCACTCCCATTTTGTGCGCCATGGCATAGTTGAAAAACTTATCGTCGGCCGTCCACCAGAAAGGATTGTTCACCACGATCGTGCCGTGCAGCGCGGCGTTCTTCAAATAGGCGCGATAAAACTGAATGTCCTGCGAAATTCGGTCGATGATGACATCGTACTTTTTCGGCTCGTCCATGCGAATTCCGCCGATGTTGACGAATTCCGCCGTTACGCCCTCGATCTTCATCGAGTTGATCTTTTCCACGAACGCCGGCGGAAACGTATTTTCCATGCCAAAGATAATTCCGATTTTCTTCACGACCCAATCTCCATTCCTTAATTGTCATCCCGCTCTGAATTGTCATCCTGAGCGAAGTAAGTGCTTCGCAAAGCGAAGCACTTGCGCAGTCGAAGGATCCCTACATTACCAATGAACGCACGTGCGTCCGAATCCAGACAGTCCGTCTTCAGAAATATTTCTCCGCCATTCTCAACCACAGCGGCCAATCATGCTTGGAGTTATCGTTAAAAATATCCAGCCAATGCGGAATGGCCTTGCCGTTCAGTTTGGCGGAAAACTTTACGTTCTCATCCAGGCACATATCCCAATCGGCTGAGCCTAAAACTATTTTCATCTGCCGGTAGCGGCTCAGGAACCAGTCATCGCTCATGTTCGGCAAAAAATCCGGCGGATTGTTGAAGTAACAATCGTCGTCATAATAGCCGTCGAGAAATTGATGAATGTCGAAGGCGCCGCTCATGCTCACGCAATGCGTTACCACATCCGGATGCTTCAGGGAAAAATTCATAGCGTGGTAGCCGCCAAAGCTGCATCCGGTGACGGCCAGCCGCGGCGTCTGGTTTTTCCAGCGGATAAAGGGCACAACCTCGTGCAGAATGTAGCGCTCATATTGCAAATGCCGCATCACCCGCACCCGCGGATGCACGCTCTTGTTGTACCAACTCTCTAGATCGACCGCGTCGGGACAAAATATTTGCAGTTCGCCGCGCTCGATCTTGTGTGCCAGTACGCCGATCATGCCGCGATCTTCATACTCGTAATAACGCCCCATCGAAGTGGGAAAGACGAGAATTGGCGTTCCCGCATGGCCAAAAACCAAAACTTCCATATCCCGGTTGAGTTGCTGGCTGTATGCCTTGTGGTATTCGCGATTCATTTCCTGGCGGCTTCAGTGGACGAAGTATCTTACCTTCCCCTCACCGCTAGAGCAAACGCGGGCGATGGGGTACGCTGTTTGCGATTTTGAGCCTATTGCTTGCAGCGCGTCGGCCCTAGAGAGGCAACGGCGTGGCCGATGGAGGCTTTCGGTTTCCGGCCTTTGTCCGTTCCTACGACAGGTTGAGATTTCGCAACGCATCCATCCACGTCCGCGAAATTACCAAGTTCGCGAACTATTTAGCTTTCGGCGGCGAACCTGATCGGAGGGACGGCTTCGAAGCCATTGAACCACTTGACACGAAGCCCAGGTCTTGTTGTACTTCCAAGCATGGCCGAAGAAAAGAAACGCGGCAAAGACATTATTCTGTGGATCATTACCGTCGCTTTGGTGGCGCTCGCAGCCTTCTGGTACAAGCGCTGAACCCGGCGGGTTATCCCAGGCCCCACCCCGCATCGGCGGTGGAGTGTGCGCATCGCTGTTACCGCAAATCCGTAAACCCAGCCGTGGCCTGCTTTCAACCCTCTTCGTGCCGCTGATATAAGCTAAAAACGGCGTCGCGCGAAACAGTGCCTTCCAGCCGGCGGCTGTCGGCGCGGTTGACCACCGGCACCAGCGGAAACTGATTGACATACCGCAGAGCCGCATCGAGTGGAAGGTCGGGATAAAGATACGGCAGAGTCTGCGCGGGCAAGACCGATCCCAGGGTGTGTTCGCCCTTGCCTTCCTGCATCAGGCGATCGAGAAGATCGCGGCTGATGGTGTTCCATCCGCTCGGCTGCATACGGACCGGAAAAATTGCCTGGCTGGAGTTTTGCGCCCGCCGCGCTGCGGCATCCACATAGTCGGCGGCGCTCAATATCACTGCTGGCGCCGGCTGCATCGCGTCTTCCACCCGCAAAATTACTTCTTCCCGCTCCTCTTCCAGCGACGGCAATACCAGGCCGTCCTGCCGCGTCAGCAAATCAAAAATAGGAGTAGGCTGCAGGCTCCGCGAAACCAGATACGCAAACGTGTTGGCGACAATGACCGGCACGATAATCTCGTAGTTTCCGCTGACTTCCAGAACCATGAACACCGAGGTCAACGGAGCTCGCAGGAAGCCGGCAAACAAAACGCCCATACCCACCAGCACATAAGTTCCAGTCGAGCCGGTGAGCTGCGGAAAAAAGATATGTTCCACGCCGCCCACCGCGCCTCCCAACATTGCCCCCACAAAAAGCGCCGGAGCGAACATTCCACCCGGCGTTCCGCTTACAAACGAAAGTGTGGTGGCGATGATCTTTAGACCCGCGAGCACGGCCAGCATCTGCCATGTGAACTGGCCGTGCATGGCCTGATCCATAAAGTCGTAGCCGGCTCCCATCACTTGCGGCGCGCCCAGGTAGGCAATCAACCCGATCAGCAGTCCAGCTACTGCCGGCTGAAAATATTGGGTCCATCGGGGCAAGGCCCTCAGCCGCGGCCGCAGCGTGCCAATCGCCTTCGAGAACAGTACCGCGGCTACGCCGCCAACAATGCCTAAAACGCCATAAGCCAGCAATTCCGCCGGGCGCTTAAACGTCGTGACCGGAATGCGGAACAGTGGTTCCGATCCCAGAAATCCACGCACGATGACCACGCTCGAGACCGCCGACAAAACCACCGACCCCAGAATTCCCGCGCTCCAGCGTCCAATGACCTCTTCAATGACAAACAGCACCGCAGAAATCGGCGCGTTGAAAGCGGCCGCCAACCCCGCCGCCGCGCCCACCGGCGCCATTAGCCGCAACTTCTCTCGCGAGAGTTTTAATTGCCGTCCCAACGCCGAGGCCAGGCTGGCGCCGATCTGCAACGATGGGTCTTCCGGACCCAGCGAGTGCCCCGAGCCGATCGCCAGCGCGCAGCAAATAAATTTTCCGATCGCAGTTCGAAATGGGATATAGCCGTTGAAAATATAAAGCGCGGCCTTCGTCTGGTTCACTCCGCTGCCCCGAATCGCCGGGAACACATGAATCACTAAAATCGCAACCACCAGTCCCGCCAGCGAAGGCACCGCAAATATGCGCCAGCGATGCGCCTGCGGCAGCGGGCCGAGCAGTGCTAGATGCGTCCAGTCGATGGCCAGCCGGAAACACACCACCGCCAGACCGGAAAAAATTCCAATGAATACTGAGAGCAGCAGAAAAAACCGCTCTTCGTCGAACACTCCCTCAAGGGCGGCAAACATCCGCCGCGGAGTCCGGAATCGCCCCTCGCGGGGCAGCGTTGGTGTAGGGCTATTCGGTGTGGTGTCGAGGCCGCTCATCGATCTGGCACGCTCATTTATCTCCACTCATACATCGCATTAGTCAATACGGCTTCCCGTTCGGCGGTTATTGATCGGCTGCGTCCCGGTCGCGGGATGTCAAAAGCAACGCCAGATCCTTGCCTTGTGGCTCTCCGCATTCCTGCGCCGTCTGCTGCTCGATCTGGAAAACCAGGTCCATGATCGCATCCGGCAAGTCAGTCTCTCCGGAAGATCCCAGCTTAGAGACTTGTGGTTTCATCGCTTCCCATTGATTTTCCAGCGCCGCCAAAGAACCCGGCGCCGGCGGAGCATTCGCCGCCGTCGTTGTCGAGGCGGATTGCACTGAAGACGCTTTCCCTGCGGGCTTTGGCGCCGATGAGCTTCGTGCTGTTTCCAGCGGTGTCGCCGAATTTTGCGGCGTCGCGCCTGGAGTTAGCTCTCCTTTGCTTTCCGCACAAGCGTGTAGCCGCTCCCCCGCCAAGGCCCATGCATCTTTGATCCGCCGGTTGCGTTCCGCATCTGAGATGCGCCGCACGAATGGATCGGTAGCCAAAACCATGCTCGCTGTATCCAGCAGTTTTCGTGTGTTCGGATCCGGCTTGGCATTCAACGCCATGCGCAAATATCTTTCCGCTGTGCGGTATTTTCCCAAATGAAATGCTGCTTCGCCCGCTCCCGCCATGGCCTGCGCGTCCCCCCGCTCTCGCCGAAGTATCTCCTCATACTGCGAAAGCGCGTCATTGTAATCCTGATCCTGTTCGAAAAGTTCGGCGGTTTGAAGGTGCAGCGGCGAATCCGGGGGTAGCCCGGCAGCCAGCGCCATCAGTTCCGGTTGCGCCTCAACCCGGGCACCTTTCTGCAGCAAGAACTCGATCAGCTCTAGCCGCGCCTTCCGCCGGTTGGCATCTGGATCGGACTTCCACACCCCGTACATCGCATTGTGATAATAACGGAGCGCATCTTCCAGCGATCCGCGCCGCGCCGCCACGCGGCCCAGAGCCAAATTGATCGTTCCATCTTCGGGATCGCGCTGCCAAAGATCTTCCAGGTAAGCCCTCGCCTCTTCTAACTGCCCGGCATCGCGCAAAGCTCTTCCCAGAGCCAATTGATATTGTGAGTTGGTGGGATCGCAGGTGAGCGCGGCGCGAAACTCCTCCACTGCGGCGCTCAATTTGCCCGCATTCTGATCGCCTACGCCCTGCGCATATAACCTGCGTCCACGAGCCTGCTGGTTGAGATTAAACCGCGTCACCAGGTGGCTGACCGCGCCGAAGCCCGCAACCACCGCCAGCACCAGCACCACCAAAACCGCCGGCGCCGAGCGCGGCACGAACCTGGAAACCTGCCATCGCATACCTCGTATCACGATATCATTTGCCAGCCCGGTTTGACCGCAATGATCCCACGAAGGAACGATCTCATTAACGATCTCACAAGGGAACGATGCGTGATCTAATCGTGAACTACGTGAGCTTCGGCGATCCGTTTGTCAGTTGCTTCGCGATCGCGCAATAAAGATCGATCGCTTCCGCCAATTGTTGCTTCTCAATGTACTCGCCGTCCGTGTGCGCCACATGGATTGATCCCGGCCCAATCAGCAGCGGCTCACCCCAGTTTCTGAGCTTGGGGATGTCCGTAGTAAAGGCTGCGATCATCGTGGGCAGGCCATCAACAGTGCTCAAGCGTAGAAATGGAAGCTCCAGCGGAAACATCACCTCCACATCGTCGCCCGCAGTCGCTATAATCTCGCAGCGCAAATCTTCCGATGGTCCGACCAGACGATAGAGCAAATCAGCATGTGCGTAATCCGGAATCACGTTCGGCGCGCGCCCGCCCTCGATCAGACCGATATTCAGCGTGCAGGGACCAATCTGCGGGTCGGAAGGCAGCTGCATGGCTCGCAACCGTGTCAGCGCGGCCAGAAGCTTGTCGATCGCCGATTCGCCCAGCTCTGGATACGCCGAGTGCGCCATGCGTCCCCGCGCCGTCACTTCCACCCGCAACGTTCCCTTCGACGCCAGCGCTAGACGATTTTCCGTAGGCTCTCCGTTAATCAAGAATCGCCCAGGCGAAATTTGCTTATTATTTTCCAGATATTCGTTCGCGACCTTCGCGCCCAGGCTGTCGCGTTCTTCTCCCACCACAAACAGCAGTCCCACACGAATGTTTTCTTTCCGCAGCCGCTCCGCGGCGGCAATCTGCGCCGCAATAATTCCCTTGGCGTCACACGAACCACGCCCGTAGATGCGAGTACTGTCTTCCGTCGAAGCAATAAAAGGCGGCACCGTATCCATGTGCGTGGAAAAAACCACGCTTTCCAGCCCAGCAATAAGCTCAGGACAGGCTTTCCGCTCTTCGTCTTCCGGCGTTGGCGGAACGGCGTAAACGTTAAACCGGTTTCCATCGACCGGCATTTTTATCGTTCGATAACCGATGCGGCAGAGTTCGCCGTAAAGATAATTTCCGACCGCGGCTTCGTTGCCGCTGATCGATTCGATGTCGATGAGTTGGCGGGTAAGTGTGATCGCATCCATTGTCAGGAGAGGATAACAGGGAACTGGATTTCAGCCGTCTTCCTCTGTGTACTCAGTGTTTGAGTGCCTTTGACTTTCCTCTGCGATCTTCGCGGTTAAGCTTTGCTCCATTTCCTGTTGTAAGCTGTCGCAGTGACTTCCCAAAACTCGACGATCCGGTCATTTTTTCTTTCCGGCGCCGCTGGCCGGCTGGAAGCCCTGCTAAACGCGGGAACCGAGACTGCGACTCATGCCGCCGTGGTTTGTCACCCTCACCCCCTCTTTGGTGGTACTCTACACAACAAAGTAGTTTTTCATACTATGAAGGCGCTTAACAGTTTCGGTTTTCCCGTACTGCGTTTTAATTTTCGCGGCACTGGACTGAGCCAGGGCGAGCACGACAACGGCAATGGCGAAGTCGATGACGTCCGCACCGCGCTCGATTGGCTCAACAGCGAATTTCATCTCCCGCTGGTCTTCGCCGGATTTTCCTTCGGCGCAGCCTTCGGATTGCGCGCCGCCTCTGTCGATTCGCGCGTCAAAACGCTGATAGCCGTTGGCACGCCCGTGACCACCGTTGCCGCCGACACGGAGATGCCGCGCAACTACACCTATGAATTTCTGCAGGACTGCACAAAGCCGAAACTATTTGTCAGCGGAGCGCGCGATCCGTTTGGCCCAAAGGCCAGACTCGAGGAATTGCTCGCCTCGATGCCGGAACCGAAGAAGTTGGTCCTGATCGAAGGCGCAGATCATTTCTTCGAAGGCCGCATGCGCGAACTGCGGGAAACAATAGAGACGTGGGTGACGGAGATTATCGGCTCTCAGCCTCCCGCTTAATTGCACCCACGCCTCTTATCCGTCCGAAAGAATCTCTACTACTTCAGCGATGCCATATCGATCACGAAGCGGTATTTCACGTCGCTCCTGGCCAGCCGTTCAAACGCTTCATTAATCTGCTCCATGCGGATCATCTCGATATCGCAAACAATCGCATGTTCAGCGCAGAAATCGAGCATCTCCTGCGTCTCGCGAATTCCGCCGATGATCGATCCCGCCATTTGCCGCCGCCGGAACAGCAGGCTCCCTACCGCCAGCGGCAATGGAGTCGGCGACGCTCCCACCATGGTCAGCGTGCCATTAAGCTTGATTAAATCAAGATACGCGTTGACATTGTGTTCAGCGGAAACCGTGTCGAGAATGAAATCGAAGCTGCCCGCGTGCTTCTGCATCTCCGCGTCATTCTTCGACACCACTACTTCATGAGCGCCTAGCCGCAGCCCATCTTCCTTCTTCTTCGGCGAAGTCGTAAACAGCACCACATGCGCGCCGAAAGCATTGGCAAATTTCACTCCCATGTGCCCCAGTCCACCCAGTCCCACGATTCCCACTTTCTGTCCCTTGCCCACCTTCCAGTGGCGCAGCGGAGAATACGTGGTAATGCCGGCGCACAGCAACGGCGCGGTCGCCGCCAGGTTCATGTTCTTGGGCACGCGCAGCACAAACGCTTCATCCACTACGATGCTGTCCGCATATCCGCCGTAAGTTGCTCCGCCCAGATGCTTGTCTTCCGCGTTGTAAGTCAGCGTCGGCATGCTGTCGCAGTATTGCTCGTCGCCCGCAAGGCAGTTCGGGCAGGTGCGGTCCGAATCCACCATGCAGCCCACTCCCGCCAGATCGCCTTCCTTGAATTTCTTAACCGCGCTTCCCGCTTTCACCACGCGGCCCACAATCTCATGCCCCGGCACGCACGGATAGACCGTCGGCATCATTGCTTCCCACTCGTTCCGCACCTGGTGCAGGTCAGAGTGGCAGACTCCGCAATACAAAATTTCGATCTGCACGTCTTTCGGCCCCGGCTCGCGCCTCTGAATAGAAGTTCCCGCCAGACCCGAAGTCGCGCTCTTCGCTGCAAAGGCCTTCGCTGAGTACGGTTTTCCAGTTCCAATTGATTTTTCGTCAGCTGTAATAGTGGAAGTCATGTCGATTTCTCCTCTGGCTATAGATGGGACATGCCATCTTCGGTTTCATTAATTAGATTAATCCTGACCCATTTAATATGAATCCCAACAATGCCAGACCCCTCCATCCTTGATTCGCGCTTCCGCCAGATGCGCGAGACCGCCCGCGAAATCTTTTCTCACGCTCTCGCCGGATCCTCCATCGCCAAAGCTTTCGCCCGGCACGTCCATTGCGAACGCGGCATACTCCGCCTCTGCGAAGATCTTTACGACATGCACTCGTATTCCCGCGTGCATGTCATTTCCATCGGCAAAGCCGGACACACAATGGTCGAGGCTCTGGCCCACCAGGTCGGCGCGTCCATGCTCGAAGGTATCGTCGCCTCGCCGGTCGAACCCGCATCGCAGGTTCACAACTTCCGCTATTTTCGCGGCGGACATCCCACCCCCAATGCCGAATCACTCCTCGCCGCCAGCGCAATTTTGAAGCTGCTGCAGAATCAAACGCCGTCGTCGCTGGTGATTTTTCTGCTTAGCGGCGGAGGCTCATCGATTGTTGAAAAACCGCTCGACGAAGAAATCTCTTTAGACGATCTCATCGCCACCTACCGCGCCCTCGTACATTCCGGAGCGACGATCGCCGAAATCAACGCCATCCGTAAACATCTGTCTGCCATCAAAGGAGGAAGACTGGCGCAGGCTGCCTATCCCGCGCAGCAGGTTTCACTTCTGGTTTCCGACGTTCCCGATAACACTCCCGACGCCCTCGCCTCCGGTCCCACCATGCCCGATTCCACCAGCGCCGAAGACTGTTACCGGATCGCCGAAAAATATAATCTGCTTCCACAATTCTCGCAGTCGGCGCGCGAACTGTTCGAAGGCCACTCTCTGGATGAAACGCCAAAATCCGACGACCCCGCCTTCGTCCGCTCCAGATGGTGGCCGGTACTCTCGAACGAAACCATTGTGAATGAGGCCAAGGCGGCAGCCCAGCAGGCGGGGTTCGAGGTATATATCGACAATTCCTGCGACGACTGGGACTACGAACCCGCGGCGAACTACCTGCTGAACCGATTGCGCGAGTTAAGAAAAGAATCTCCGCGTGTTTGCCTTATCTCCGGAGGCGAGGTCACAGTCAAACTCATCAACGGCGGCATCGGAGGCCGCAACCAGCAATTCGCGCTGGCCTGCGCAAATAAAATAGCCGGAGAAAACATCACAGTTCTCAGCGCCGGAACCGACGGCATCGATGGCAACAGCGTTGCTGCGGGAGCAGTTGCCGATGGCAGCACGCTCGACCGTGCACGCGCGCAAGCACTCGACGCCGCCGACGCGCTCAACAAATTCAATGCCTATCCATTCTTCTCCGCGCTCGGCGATGCCATCGAGACCGGTCCCACCGGCAACAACCTGCGCGATCTAAGAATCCTGTTGGCCTACTAAATCGGCGCTGTGCGTAGCGATCAAAACTATCGGTTTGTGATGCCGTGGGAAACTAGAAAAATCGCGTAACGCCCTCTTCCATCACGATCACTCGATCTTCAATCCCTGCCGACTGCGCTTCATGCCGCAGCAACTGAAGCGGTTCATCGATGGGTTCATGCGATAGGCGGAAGCTCCCATAATGCATGGGGACCATCCAGCGCGCCTTGAGATCGAGGAATGCCCGCGTAGCGTCGGCAGGATTGGTGTGCACATTCCGAAACTGCGGAGGGTTATACGCGCCTATCGGAAGCAGCGCCAGCTCCGGCGAAAGCCGCTCGCCTATCTCACGAAAGCCGGGGAAATAAGCCGTATCGCCCGCGTGATACACCGAATGTTTGCCCGCCTTCAAAACATACCCGCCATACCCGCGGTGCGCGTCCTTCAAAATGCGCGCGCCCCAGTGGCGCGACGGCACGTGCGTGACCGAAATATTTCCTCGCCGCGTGCTGTTCCACCAGTCAAGTTCAACAATCTCCGCAAAGCCAAGATCCGAAACCAGATCGGAAACATGAGTAGGAACCACAATCACCGGAGCCGTTCCGCGAACGCGCAAATTATTGTGCACAATCGCCCGCAGCGACGGCCGGTGCAGATGGTCGAAGTGCGCATGTGTGATGAGAACCAGATCGATCGCCGGCAGATCGCGCACCCGCAATCCCGGACGCCGCAACCGTTTCAACACAAACAGCCAGGGAGCAAAGTTGGGATCGATCATGACGCTCTTGCCGCTCATCTGCAGAAAAAAACTGGCGTGACCGATGAACGTAACTCCCAGTTCACCGTTCGCAGCCAACCGCGGCTTATGCGTCTCCCCGCGTCGCGGAGTGACCACAGAATGCCGCACCAGCCGCCCAAACTGCGCTGCGCGCTTGCGCAACGCTGGATTGCGAAGTGTGGACTGAATCATCCGTTTGTTGGATTCGATCTTGCTCAAAAGCGGATCTCTTCCTTCATACTATTCAATCCTGCCGCGATCTGCCGAGTAACAATTGCGGTGCTTTACCTCGACGCAAATCCTCCCCCGCTGCTTATTGGATGAAGTTCTGGCCGGACGCGCACTAACTTTATTACTCATTCATGAATTGTTTATAAAGCGAAAAGCCGCTGGCCAGCCAGCGGCTTTCTAATTGTTTCCTAATCTATTCTTCGTTAAGTCTCAACGCTACTTCTCAGCGCTAATCGGGATTCGGAATCCAGCGCGATCGCGGAATTGGCCGCTGCCCTTCATCGTCATAGAAGAACTGCATTTCATGATCCGACTTTGCTCCGGGCACTGGCCTCTCCGCAGCCGAGCTGTAACGTTGCGCATCGTAGGCTACAGCCAGCGGAGCCTTCGTCGTGGCGATGGCTTCGCTGTAAGTCGTTCCCACTAACGGTTGCGCCACCGCGAACACGCCGAAAGGACTTCCATTCACGTAAGAAACCGAAATGTAATCTGCGACCATCGGTCCATTGTCGGAAACCGGCAGCCATCCTACTTTCATCGGTCCCGCAATCTTCGCGCCCGCAGTCCATGTCGCCCCGCCGTCGGTCGAGGTTGTGAAACCCACATCCAGCTGGCATGTACTGGCAGTGCATTTTGCAGTGGGATAGTAGTAATAAACGATCGTGATATGCGCTCCCGTACCAGAGGTCGTAGGATCGACTCCAATCCCCGGCAGAAAGTGATCCACGGTGCTGGTCGTCGCGTCGATGGGAATACGCGCCACGGTGCTCCACGTTGTGCCGTTGGCCGAAGTGCTCATCACAATATCGTTCGAACTGCAACCCGTGCGAAAGCGGCAATCCGACCACACCACATAAACGTTTCCCGCGCCGTCAATGCTGGCCGAAGGCAGATCGGGATTCCGAATCCCGGCCGCAACCAGATGACTTGTGATTCCGGCAATCGCTTTGCTCTTGCCCCAGCTTTTGCCGCCATTGGTCGAACTGAAAACGTCGATGCCGCCGCCTTCAAACGGAACGATCACCGTTCCATTCGGTTGCACCACCGGCTCTCCGCCTAAACCGCCCGCATGATCGGAAGATGCCAGTCCCGCGCTCCAGTTCTGCCCACCGTCACTTGAGACGCTCATCAGAACGTCGCCCGTCCCATAAGCCTGGTCCCATTCCGTGTAGCAGTTGCCGTAATAGGGGCTGCTGGCAGTGTTATCGCACACGCTCCAGTTCTTATCGTCGAGCCCCGTGCTATCGATCATGATGGGATTTCCCCAGGTCAGCCCGTTGGGGCTGAGGCTCACCGCCACATCCCCGATCTTGCTGGAACTCGAACTCAGCCCCACCAGAGGCAATGTCGAAATCATCCATTCAGCGTGCTTCGAATCATAGGCAACCGAAGGATCGGCGGCCGCGCCAAAAGTTCCGTTCTTATAGTTAACTGTCAGCCCGGGAAGGTCGCCATATTTCCATGTCTGCCCGCCGTTGGTGGAAGTGGAGTAGCCAATAGCTCCACTGCCCCATCCAATTGATCCCGGGCGGCGCGCAACGTGAAACGTGCTCACAATCGTGTCTCCCCACGCGAAACTATCGGGCTCGACTTCGGTCTTGTGATCGCTATCGGTATTGGTGAGAGTGTCTGTGCTGATTCGGACGGTCGAGGTCTGCCCCAACGCCGGCAGCGAGGCGATCACCCAGAACAGAATTGTGCAGATGAGAAGAGCATTCTTTTCACCGGGGAAAGTTCGTGTCATCAGAAGTTCCTTTGTGAGGATTTTTAAAGTACGCAATGGTTTACCGGATACGCTTGGATAAGACTTGTGAGGTTCAGAACTTGCAATCGAATGCGCACGCCGCGCATCTTCCCGCAAACTATACCCCATAGTTGTTGGCGTGTCGATGTGAAGGTTTTTTCACTGGCCGCTTCGTTGGGGGGAGAAACCCACGACCACGAAGCGCGGAAAGATCACGAAGGAATCTCCGTTGAGAAGCCTTTCCTTCGTGCTCCTTGGTGTCCTTCCTGGTTGTCGGGTTCCGCTAGATTACGAAATTTAGCGATTACTCCTCACTGCGCTTGACCGCGCTCGCGTGGCTCATATCTAATCCGAAAAGCTCATCACAAGTTCTTCAGGAGACGTTCTACATGCGAGTCGCTTTCTTGGGTTTGGGAATCATGGGTCACGCTATGGCAACGAACCTGGCCAAGGCCGGTCACGAAATCACGGTGTGGAATCGCACGCCGGGCAAGCAAGTGGAAGGCGCTGCGATTGCGCCGTCTCCCGCGGCTGCGGCACAAAATGCGGAAGTCGCGTGGATGTGCGTCTCCGACACCGACGCTGTCGAAAGAATTCTCTTTGGTCCCGACGGGGTCGGAAACTCGTTGACGGAAGGAATGATCATCGCGGATTCAAGCACGATTTCTCCCGCCGCAACCGTGAAGTTCGCAGAGCGCGTCCGCGGCAAAGGCGTAGCCTACGTCGACGCTCCCATGACCGGCTCAAAAATCGGCGCACAGCAAGGAACTTTAATCTTCATGGTCGGAGGTGAAGAAGCCCAGGTGGAACGCCTGAAGCCGCTATTCGCCGCCATGGGCAAGAAAATCTTCCGCATGGGAGAAACCGGCAAAGGCCAGGCCACGAAGCTGGCCATGAATCTGCAAATCGCATTGATCTTCGAAGGCTTCGCCGAAGCGCTGACCCTGGCCACAAAACTCGGCGTCGACTCCCAGCAACTGGTTTCGCTGATCGAAGCCACCATGGTCCGTTCCGGCGTCGTCGAGTACAAGGCTCCATTCATTTTGCAGCGCGACTTCACCGCCAACTTTCCTTTGCGCCTCATGCACAAAGACATTCGCCTGGCTCTGGAAGCCGCCAAAGACGCCCGGGTCAAACTCCCCGCGCTCGAAACCGTGGAAGAAGTCTATGAAGTAGCCACCGAAGATGGCCATCAGGATCTCGACTATGCGGCCACCTTAACGCTGCTGGAAAAGTGGGCCGGTATTCAGGTGAAAGGCAAGGCGGCGTAAACTCCCCTCTGCGATCTCGCGATCTCGGTGTTGAATCCGGTCCCCAACGCCGCAGTTCGTTACATAGGTAATGAGCCGATTCTCCTATTACACAAGTATTACACTCGCTCTCCGATCATGCTGTTAGCGTAGAAAAAGTACAGGACTACGAAACGGGGACCCCTTGGAAATGGAACTGCAGGATCTGGAAAGGCCGCAAGCTGCCAACGACGAAATCAACTGGGTAACAGCCATCTTCATGGCGTTGTTTCACATCGGCGCAATCGCCGCGCTATTTTTCTTCACCTGGAAGGCTCTTTTCGTCGCCATGTTCCTGTGGTGGGTTTCGGGCAGCCTGGGCATCGGCATGGCCTATCATCGCCTGCTGACGCATCGCGGATATAAGACTCCGAAGTGGGTGGAATATTTCATCACTGTCTGCGCCACGCTGGCCCTCGAAGGCGGACCGATTTTCTGGGTAGCCACGCACCGCATCCATCACCAATATTCCGACCAGGAAGGCGACCCGCATTCGCCCATCGACGGCACCTGGTGGGCGCACATGGGCTGGATTCTCATGGGCAAGTCCATGCACCACGATACGACCACGCTGGCCCGCTACGTCCCCGACCTAGCCAAAGATAAATTCCACGTCTGGATTACGAAATATCACTACGTACCCATGATCGTTCTCGGCGGGATCTTGTTTGCCATCGGCGGCCTGCCATTCCTGATGTGGGGCATCTTCATGCGCACCGTGGTTGGCTTGCACGCCACCTGGCTGGTGAATTCCGCCACGCACTCCTGGGGCACGCGCCGCTTCGCTACCCGCGATCTTTCCACCAATAGCTGGTGGGTCGCGCTGCTCACCTTTGGCGAAGGCTGGCACAACAATCACCACGCCCATCCCACCGCCGCGCAGCACGGGTTCCGCTGGTATGAAGTTGACATGAACTGGTACGGCATCTGGGCGCTCAAGCAACTGGGCTTGGCTTGGGACATCAAGCGCGTGAAGCTCGGCGAGATTGAGCAGGGCATGGTCGCATCTCCCAACGGAAAACTGATTACCATGCCGCTGCCGCAAACCTCCGTGGCCGGGGATTAGTGCGCCGGATGTTCGCCTAAAATAGGTTCGCCTAAATTTCGTACTCCTAACTTCTGCCGGCGGCGATGCCCAGGAACACTAGGATGGCGCGGTTTAGGCGAAGCGTATCCTCGTCGGCAAGACGCCCAATACGGTCGCCGATTCTGGACTTCGGAACGGTCGTGATTTTATCCACCATAAGCCGGGACAACGCACGCAATCCGGTGCTTTCGCTGGGCTCGACCGGGATGCGGAATAATGGGGCATCGGTTGGGTCGGTCGTGAAAGCGCAAACCGTAATTGAATCTACCGCCTCGAAGTGATCGTCCTGAAGAATTACAACCGGGCGTGGCTTTCCGGCGCAGTACTTCCCGCCTGCAACAGTCCATATCTGGCCACGTTTCACCTCCGGGGCTTTTCGTTCCCTCACTGTCCCGCGCCCCAATCGGCAATCGAGTCAATAAAATCTTGGTCCCCACCGGCATAGGGGCTTCTGGCGACCGCGAGCGACTGCCGCCGCGCCTCTGACGCGAACGCAGGCGAGTTCACGTCCGCCACCCAGATCTGGATCGGCCGTAGGCCCTTCTGGCGCAGCCGTTCGCGATGTGACCTGACCTTATCTCGGGACGATTTAGAGCGAGCCCTCCCAGAAACTTTCGCTTCTGACATGGTTACATGTAACCTATTAGATGTTAGCCTACGTCACAACGAGAGAAGAAGGCTGTAGACCCCTCGCACGGTCGAGGCAGCCAATTTCGAACCATCCCAGTTAACTACAATCCGTAGCGCCAACCTTCCGCTCACCCCATTCCCTCCGGCTTCGCATTTCGGTTCTCCCCGCATCAAGATTTGTGCATCCAACTTTCGTTTCTACGCTAAACTCCAAGTTCTGGGCAGGTTAGGCAGTTTTGGGGTGCAATTGCCGGGGTGATAGCATCCCGGTGAACGAAGAGGGAACTATGCCATCCTCAGTCTGGTCCGGTCACTTAACTTTTGGTCTCATCTCCATGCCCGTGCGCCTGTTCTCCGGCGCGCGCAGCTCCGGCATCTCGTTCAACATGCTGCATCGGCCCGATAAAGTTCGGGTCAAGCAGCAATACATTTGCCCACTGGAGAACGTGGTGGTCGACCGCAGCGAGATCGTCAAAGGCTACGAATTTCGCAAAGACGAATACATCGTCATCGAGCCAGAAGAGATCAAGAAGATCGAGCCGCAAACCGCCAAGACCATGGAGATCCTCGAATTCGTCAAGGCCAGTGAGGTCGATCCCGTCTACTTCGAATCGTCGTATTACATGATGCCGGAAGAAGCCGGACGCCGTCCCTATGCGCTGCTGACCAAGGCGCTGGAAGAGAGCGAGTACGTGGCCATCGCCAAGATCACCATGCACAACCGCGAGTACACAGTTTTCCTGCGCCCTCACGAGGGCGGCATGATGCTGCACACTATGTATTACGCGGAAGAAGTGAAGAAGCTTGAAGGCTTCGGCGCGCCCGATGTGGAATTGAAAGAAGCGGAAGTGAAAGTCGCGCACCAGTTGATCGAAGCTCTCGCCGACGAGTGGGACCCGGAAAAATACAAAGACACCTTCCAGGAAAATCTGAAGAAGCTGATCGAAACCAAACTCGAAGGCGGCGAAGTCGCAGAAGTCGAGAAGCCAAAGAAGCTGGCTCCTGTGGTCGATCTGATGGCCGCTCTCAAACAAAGCCTGGCGCAAATGGAAGGCAAGAAGAAGCCCTCGGCCACAGCCAAATCCGAGCCCGCAGAGGCAGCCGCCTCAGGCAAAGCGCGACGGCGAAAGTGACCTTGGCTTCTCAGATATTCTGATCCTGCAATCTTGCAATACGCCGCGGCGGAGCCATCAGTCCGCACTCATCCAACGCGGCGGCGAATCAGAGCATCCCACAACTTTCGACAATGTTTAAGAATGCCGAAGGACTGATCGCTGTGCGGATGCTCCGAAACCCGCAGCCGAAAGCGGTCCACGCTGGCGCAGATCGCTCGCAGTCGTTACAATGACACTTCCGTTTCCACTCGACCAAAACTAAATGTCCGGAGTTTCAATGAGTTTTCGGCGTGCGGGCCAGTGTGCGGCCATAATTTTAGGGACTCTGCTGTGGATGTCTTGCGGCCAGGTCTATCGCCCCGTGGTGATTCCTTGTTCCGCAGGTTCAATTCCCGGGTGCCCGACGGTAGTCCTACCCGCCCCCGCCAATTTCCACGAAGTTTTTGCCCTCAGCACGAATGTGCCTTTTTACCCCGGCTCCGCCATGCAGATCGATGTGTCGGGTGACAGCATCGTGGCCGAGACTTCCAACAGTCCCGAAGGCGCCAATGTTGGTCCGGTTCCAACGTACGGGGCCATTCTTCCCAACTTCGGCGCCGTGTTCGTGACCAGTGCCGGCAGCTTTAACAGCGGAGTCTCCGACATTGTGAGCTCTTTCTCCCCGGCGTTCGATACCGCGATTGCAAGCGGATTTGGCACGGTCTCCACTTTCAGCCTCGCGCAATGGCCCTGCTCCTACCTTCCCGACTTCGTAGCCACCAGCCAGAACACCGCAGTCTATGTTGCGAACTACGGCGTGGAGAGTAACCCGAGTTGCGTATCCTACCCCGGCAGCACCGATTCCGTTGCCTCACTTAACTTGACGGCGAACACGGTCAGCGACATTGCATACTTGCCTGCCGGTTCTCATCCGGTTGCGCTCGCGGAAACGCCCGACGCGCAAAATCTGTATGTGGTCAACCAGGGGAATAATACCGTTACGGATCTTTCTCCCACCGACATGTCGACGATAACGACCATCCCCATCGCCAATACGCCGGCGTGGGAAGTCTTGCGCTCGGATGGGCTGCGTCTCTACGTGGTCACTCAGGGCGATGGCAACCTCTACACCATCCGCACCGATACCAACGTTCTCATCGGCGCTGCACAGCCGGTTGGCGGACCGGGCGCCAACTATGCCATTTACGACAGCACTCTGAACCGCCTTTACGTAATCAATCCCAACGTCGCCAAGGTCTTTGTGTTTGACGCGTCCACCGATCCTCCGACTCCCATCGGCGGCGCGGGCGGTGTGACCATCCCCGCTCCCGCAGTCACTGGAGTGGGTCCCGTGATTCCCACATCCGTAGCGGCTTTGGCCGATGGCACCCGCTTTTATGTGGCCAGCTATGTCGTCGCGACCGGAGCCTGTCCTGATCCCAACACCAGCGCGGCCAACTGCATCATCCCGCAAGCCACGGTCTTTGACGCCGCAACCTTCACCGTCAAAACCACCGTCTTTCCACTACTTTCGCCTTCCGCCACGGGGGCTCAGCCCTACGCGGTGGCGCCGGTGGCAACCTGCGCTCCGGTGACTCCCTATGTTCCCGGAGCGACCCGCTTCCGCATGTCCTCAGCTGCATCCATCGACAGCAGCCGGGTCTACGTCGCCATCTGCGACGCCGGTTCGATAGCCGACATTACCACCACCACCAACCCCAATTCGGCCGGTGCCAGCAGCGCCATCGATACTCTGGTGCTCGACCTGGAGATGCCCTTCACTCCTCTGCCCGCGGGATCGAATAGCCAACCACCGACCGAGAATCCGATCTTTCTTTTCGCGGGGCAATAAAGCGCCTTCAAGGGACAATAGCGCGCCAGAACGCGTCGCTACGCTTTGGTTGGAACTTCTTCTTTCACCGCTTCTCGCGCGGCGTAGTGCGAGTCGACATAGTCGTCAAGAATGTCGATGAACTCGGCGACGATGCGGTCGCCTTTCAGCGTGGTGAATAATCGTCCATCGACATAGACAGGAGCCTTCGGCTCTTCAAATGTTCCCGGTAAGGATATGCCGATGTTGGCATGCTTGGATTCGCCGGGGCCGTTGACCACGCATCCCATGACCGCGAGCTTCATTTCTTCGACGCCCACGTACTGGCCTTTCCATGCTGGCATCTGCTCGCGCAGATAAGTTTGAATCTGCTCCGCCATTTCCTGGAAGAACGTGCTGGTGGTGCGGCCGCAGCCGGGGCAGGCAGTGACTTGCGGGGTGAAGCTCCGAATACCCATCGATTGCAGAATCTGCTGCGCCACGCGAACTTCCTCGGTGCGATCGCCGCCGGGCGCGGGAGTCAGCGAGACGCGAATCGTATCGCCAATGCCTTCCTGCAACAGCACGCCCATGGCGGCGCTGGAAGCGACAACGCCTTTGGCGCCCATGCCGGCTTCGGTCAATCCCAGGTGCAGTGGATAATCGCAACGAGCCGCCAGCGCGCGATAGACGTCAATCAGATCCTGCACGCCGCTCACTTTCGCGCTCAAAATAATCTGGTCGGGACGCAGGCCGTATTTTTCCGCCAGCGCGGCCGAGTTCAGCGCGCTTACCACCATCGCTTCCATGGTCACTTCGCGGGCGTCTTTGGGTTCGGCGAGCAGCGAGTTCTCGTCCATCATGCGGGTGAGGAGAGTCTGATCGAGCGAGCCCCAGTTCACGCCGATGCGCACCGGCTTTTGATACTTCACCGCGACCTCAATCATAGTGCGGAAATTGGAGTCGCCCGTCTTGCCAATGCTGGCATTGCCGGGATTGATGCGGTACTTGGCCAAGTCGCGCGCGCACTCGGGATACTTGGTGAGCAACACGTGGCCGTTGTAGTGGAAATCGCCGATGATGGGAACTCGCAGGCCCTGCTTGTCGAGTTGCTCAACGATGTGCGGGACCGCAGCGGCAGCCTCTTCGTTGTTCACCGTAACGCGAACCAGTTCCGAGCCGGCGCGAGCCAGCGCCGCGCATTGCTGGACAGTAGAAGGAATATCCGCCGTGTCGGTATTGGTCATCGACTGCACCACAATGGGTGCATCGGAGCCGACACGCACGCCGCCGACGAGGGCGGTGACTGTTTTTCTACGTGGGATCATCGTTTTTTGATTTTATCATCCACCGAGCCGTGCCCCGTCCTTCTACCGTTTTGTGCGAAAGGGCGGGGATTTTGACTTGCTTGCTGCGTGGGCACTCCTGCCCGCTGCTTTGACCTTTAGCGCATTCCGACTGAGGAGTTACAATGTATCTCAGAGAAAAAGTCATGCCCACCACGACCGAGGTGGTGCACATCCGCATCGAGAAACGCGTCAAGTCGCAGGCCACAAAAGCCCTGTCGGCAATAGTCTCTCAGTATCGGACGCCGTGAGAGTCCTGCTTACCCGCATTGCCACGGAGAAAGCCCTGCCATTCGAAGTCGAGGTTCCGAACCCCACTACAGTCGCCGCTATAAAAGAAGCGCGCGAGGAATCCCTCCCCAAATTCAAAAACGTCGCCGCATTAATGGATGACCTAAATGCGAACGATCAGGAGTGCACAAAAAGTCAAAGGCAGCGGGCGAGGCGCCCGCTCCACACAGGCCAAGGCAAAACCAAAGTCAAAGGCCCCACCCTCTCGCATGGCTTCTTTCGCAGCCTGGGGCCGATGCGGCAATGGCGAATCGATGCCGGTTTCACCATAGGTGTCTTCCCGACAGGATGATAGATGGTAGATGATAGAGGCGTCGTTTTGGCCGGTTCGAACCTAACGTGAAAGGCTATTTATGTCGGGCAAAAAAGCAGCAATTATCACTGGGGCATCCGCGGGTATTGGCGCGGGTTTAGTCGAAAGGTTTCTGCAAGAAGGGTATAGCGTTGTCGCAACCTCTCGTGACGCCAGTCGAAAGTTGACGGCCTCTCGCAGCCTGGTTCTCATCGATGGCGATATCGGCGAGCAGCAAACTGCCACTCAGTCTGTCGAAGCGGCAATCAAAAACTTTGGAACCATCGATGTTCTGGTGAACAACGCCGGCATCTTCCTAACCAAGCCTTTCACCGACTTCACTATCGAGGACTTCGAGGCCCTTGTCTCCACTAATCTGCGCGGGTTTTTCTACGTCACTCAGCGCACAGTGAAAGAGATGCTGAAACAAAAATCGGGATGCGTCGTGAGCATCACCGCGGCGCTGGCTGATCGTCCAATCGCCGGCGAAAATGGCTCAATTTCCATGATGACGAAGGGTGGACTGAATTCAGTGACCCAGAATCTTGCAATCGAGTATGCCAACGATGGCATTCGCTTTAATGCCGTAGCCCCCGGCGTCGTGGATACACAGATGCACCGCAATGATCCCAAGGAGTCGACATTGCAGCCAGTGATGAAAAAGGCGACGGTAAAAGATGTCGTCGATGCCGTTCTTTATTTGGTACATGCAGGCCATGTGAGCGGAGAGATTCTCCACGTGGACGGTGCCGCTCCGCCGCGTCGCTGGTAAAAAAATAGAAGGGAATGACCACAGCCTGGACTCCCGAGGTGGGAATGCCCCGATTGCTTTCAGTAAAATAGTATTCAATAGGCTCGCCAACACTTAGGTAGATTCATGCAAGCCTAACGTGGGAAATTCATAGGAGGAATTATGGCAACGAGCAGAGTAGTGCCGATGAAGGTGTCGCAAATGAAGGTGGCTCAAATTTCTAAGCCCGGGGCGGATTTCGAAATCGTCGAGCGGGAGATTCCTCAGCCGGATGCGGGATACGTACGGATTAAAGTGCAGGCGTGTGGTGTTTGCCACAGTGACGTGCTGACAAAAGAAGGCTTGTGGCCTGGAATTGAATATCCGCGGGTTCCAGGGCATGAAGTGGCGGGCATCATCGATGAAGTGGGCGATGGGGTTTCGGCGTGGACGAAAGGGCAGCGTGTGGGAGTCGGCTGGCACGGTGGCCAGGACAATACGTGCCGCGAATGCCGGCGCGGAGATTTCCGCAATTGCAGGAACTTGAAAGTTTGCGGCATTAACTACGACGGCGGATACCAGCAATACATGGTGGCTCCCGTGGAAGCACTGGTGACGATACCGGACAGTCTAAGCGACGTGGACGCGGCGCCGCTGCTGTGCGCCGGCATTACTACGTATAACGCGCTCCGCCATAGCGGTGCACTTCCAGGCGATCTGGTTGCGGTGTTGGGCATCGGCGGTCTGGGTCATTTGGGGATTCAATTCGCGAAAAAGTTTGGCTATAAGGTCGTGGCCATCGGTCGCGGGACTGAAGATGCGGTGCTGGCAAAGAAACTTGGAGCGAGCGTTTACATCGACAGCACCTCGACCAAAGCAGCCGAGGAGTTGCAAAAGCTGGGCGGCGCGCAGGTTGTTCTGGCGACGGCACCAAGCTCGAAAGCTATGTCCGAACTCATCGACGGTCTGGCCCCCAACGGCGAGCTCATGGTGATTGGCGCCACGTTCGATCCGATTGAGGTCTCGCCGGTGCAGCTGATCAATGGCAGTAAGACCATTCAAGGCTGGGCTGCGGGAACGCCAGCCGATTCCGAGGATACGCTGCGTTTTGCGGAATTAAGTGGCGTGCATCCCATGATTGAAACTTATCCGCTCGAAAAAGCAGCCGAAGCCTATGCGCGCATGATGAGCGGCAAGGCGCAGTTCCGCGTGGTGCTTACGATGTGAGGGTTGGCCGCGGGTAAGGGCGAGAGATGGCTACTTATTTCGTAACTCCGGCCGTCATGTTGAAGTATCAGGTTGAAGATCAGCAAAGGAGCGCGATACTCATGACGCCAGAAAGTGGCAGGCATGGATGCGCCGGACGCAGCCACGGCTACCGGTCATCCTGGGTAATGATCTGGCGTTTGATCCGAGCGAGCCGGAACGATACCGCCAGAATGTGCCGAACAGCGAAGTTCATGTTGTTGATGCGGGCCATTTCGCATTGGACACGGCCGCGGATGAGGTCGCCGAGTTGGTTCGAGGCTTTATGAGTTCTTCCCGCCAAGGCCTGCAGTTGCGGCGCGCCAGCTGAGGAGGTCGCGACAAACAACTGGCACTAACATTGCGGCTTTCGTGGACGACGTGCATCCAACGCCTGAGGTCTAATATGCGATCTGACATCGTTCCGGGCGCCGTTTTCCCTGACTACACACTTTCCGACCATACCGCAAAACGCCGAAGGCTTTCTGAGCTGCAAGGACAGCATCCCATGGTCCTCGTCCTCAGCCGCGGAGGCTTCTGTCCCAAAGACCGCAGGCAGGCGGAAGGATTGGTGCAACTGTACCGTGAAATCGAAGTCGCCTATTGCCGGCTGGTTACGATCAGCACCGACAATATTACGGAAACGAATGAATATCGCACCGGGGTCGGTGCCCACTGGCCGTTCCTCTCGGACGCCGGGCGCATTGTGCAAAAAGATCTCGATATCGCCGAATACACAGATCCTTTGCACAATCCCATGATCCCGCATGTGATTGTGCTTGAGCCAGGGCTTGTCGTTTACAAGATCTACAACGGCTACTGGTTTTGGGGCCGGCCCACGCTGGAAGATCTCCGCCAGGATTTGCGTGCAGTAAGTAAGAAATGCCGGCCAGATTGGGACATCACCACGCCCGAACTCAAAGCTGCGTGGCAGCAAGGCCGCAAGGAACTTTTCTATCCTTACGGCCAAACATACGTCCAAACTCTCGGTGAACAGGACTAGAAGTTCTCTGAAGCGGGCAGGAAAACGGCGATCGTCACGGGAGCATCCCACCGCGTTCAGTCTTGCGTTTGAGGTCCGTCATGGAGAACCCCAGGGATGTGAAATTCTCCACCGGAGTTAGCAGACGCCATCGCCGGGGATAATCGGCTCTGATAGTTGTCGATCAAGGCGATTCGGTCCGAAGCTCCGGTCTTTTTAAAAATGCGGTGAATGTGGTTTTTAACCGTGTGCGCCGAGAGGTGGAGGCGGGAAGCGATTTCCTTGTTGGTCAATCCCCAGCAGACCAGTTCTACCAGTTGTTGCTCACGGCGGCTCAATTCGCTGGGACCGCGCGATCGCAAGTTCTCCCGAACAGCCAGATGTTGCGAAGCACAACGAAACAGGGTGGCGGAAAAGCAGGCCGGACAAACCGCCTCACCGGCGGCGACCGACCGGATCGCGCTTAGAACTTCGGCCGCGGAAGCTTCGCGCAGCACGTATCCGGCAACGCCTTCGCGGACGGAGTGAAAGAAATCGTCCTCTTTTGCCTCCATTCCAACCATTACAATCTGCGTGCCCGGAAGAGCCTCGTGGAGATGCCGCAACAGCAGAGGCTGGGTGACTGCGTGGCCGATAAAATCAAGCAGAAGGATCTGCGGCGGGCAAGCAATCAGCTCTTTTAGTGTGTCCCGTGAATAGCCGGAAGCTCCGACAATAATAACCCCCACCCGCTTGCCGAGAATTCGCAGTAAGGCCTCACGTAACAGACGATTTTCGCAGAGCAAGAACACCTTCACTTCATCTCCGGCCATGGGCAAGGCCTTTCTTCGAGCGGTGCGATTGGTAATTCACGATCATCATCTTAACGGCGGTTAACCAGCTTTCCGTGCGCACGAGTAGACGGGGTCTCCACCCAGACATACCAATTTGAAACACTCAGCTCGGTCTCCCGATCTAGAACCGCTGAATGAGGTGTTATTAGTCCACATTAGGATCCCGACTAGAACCTCGTAAGTTTCGAAATGAACCGTGCGTCTCTTCCGGAATTGAGAGCTTTGTCTGAGTCATTTTTGAACCTTGTTTTTTTTCTCCCACGCCACATACTACGAATGCGAGGAGATCTGCGGTGAAACGTGTACGAGTGCTGGTGGCCAACCGTCCGCGACTAATGCGTGAAATCGTGTTGGCGACGATTGCCGACCAGCCGGATATCGAGATCTGCGGAGACCTCGATCACCCCGTAGACCTCACTGAGATAGTCGAGCAGGTGCGGCCGGATGTGCTCATTGTTGCCTTGGTCGATCAGGAAACGAGCACGGGAGAGTGCGGATTTCTGCTGGGCCGATATCCGCAGATGAAGATTCTGGCGCTGGCTCCCGAGCAGAATCGCGGAATCCTGTATTGGACCATCGTGAACATTCGCACCAATCCGGTAGAGAGTTCCGAGGCGGGAATCCTGAGCGCGCTGCGGGATGTGCCCTCAGTCGTGGGCGCGGCCAGGATATGAAACCAAAATGGCTGGCTTAAACCCCGGCCATTCGTCGTAAGCAGGCGTGGAAGTAATTTCTGAAATCTTCTGGAATCGACTGTGTAACTCAGGTGGCGAAGCTGTGCGTGTTGGCGGGCAGAACCATGAATTGTGATAACTCCACACTGGCGCAAGACTTTGAGGCGCGGGCCGCCGATGAGTCGACCGCCGCAAAATGGTATGCAGTTTACACCTGTGTTCGCCACGAGAAAAAAGTTGCCGAGCAGATGGAGCGGCGGCGGATGCAGGGCTTTGTCCCCCTATACCGGGCAACGCATCGCTGGAAAGATCGCCGCAAAGAAGTGGTGCTGGCGCTATTTCCCGGTTACGTGTTTGTACATCTTGCGCTGCAGGATCGTCTACGCGTGCTGGAGATCCCCGGAGTGGTCAGTCTTGTCGGCTCTCAGGACAAGCCAACCCCCCTGGCGGCGGAGGAGATCGAGCCTTTCCGGCGCGCCGCAGGCAGCGTGCCCATGGAGCCGCATCCCTATCTGCGGACCGGCCTGCGCGTGCGTCTGCGCCGGGGCCCGATGGTCGGACTGGAGGGAATTCTGTTGCGGCGTAAAGAAGGACTCAGGCTGGTGGTCTCGATAGAGATTCTCATGCGGTCAGTGGCGGTGGAAGTCGACGAGATGGACGTAGAACCATGCCGGTAAAGATTCATTTTCGCTTGCCGGGAAAGACAAGAACATGCTGAAGCGCGAAAACCAGAGGCGATTACTCCTGCAGATTTCCGTCATCTTACTGGTGTGCCTGGGGCAGGGAAGCCAGAGCTACGCCCAGACGCAGCGGCCCGCGAATGCGGAGGACCGCGCCGAGCGGGAGGCGGAGCAGATGGTGTCACTTTCGGCGCCGGCGATTCAGCAGATCCTATCGCGCGAACCCGGACTGCTGCTCGAAGTGAAGAAAACTCTGGTTCGCAAAGCCTACGAACAGGGCCGGCTGCTCGACCCGAACGATCTCACCGACGAGACGGTGTTTGCTCTTTTGCAGCAGGACAACAACGTTCGCATCCTCGCTACCCGGGAAATCGAAGCGCGCATGTACGTACGCGCCAAGCCGCGCGTGGATGAGTTGCAGCAGGACAAAGACTGGCGCTCGCAGTATCAGCACTCCGCCCAAGACACGCAGCAACGGGATCGGCCAGCGCGGGATAGGCAACGCCAAGGGACGGAGAAAGAGGTGCCGCAGCAGGTTGAGGGATCGCAAGAGAATCAATATTGGTCCACGAACCACGCCCAGCCGGCGACCCAGCCGCCAAGCCAACAAGGTTCGCGCCCCATGGAAACGAATCCCGTCCAGCCTTTTCCCGATTTTGTGCCCAACTATGCTCCCGACTATTCCCGTCCCCAGAGTCTGGGTGGAGACGAACCTCCGGGGGGCGATAACCTCAATGTCCCTGTCCCCCCGGAAGACGATTTGCCTCCCGTCAGCCCCGAGGAATTGCCCAGCCTGCTCAGCACCAGCATGGGTGATAACGCCGGACCAGGGGTGCGGCAGGGAAATTTAGGGCAGCGAGGCGGAACCAGCGGCGACGAATCGTTTCCAGCGTCGCCCGGTTTCTTCGGTGGAAGCTGGTCTCAGCCTCGTCAGCCGAACGCTGCGGCAATGAATGTGCCGCCCAGGCCGTGGGATCGGCAACCGCCGGAGCGCCGTGTCTCTCCATCGGATGCCGATCAGCCGGCTATTCGCACCCAGCCCAATCCGTATGAACATATCCCCTCGCTTTACGATTTATATAAGCAAGTCTCCAAGCGATCGCCGGTGGCGCAGAGGTTCGGGCTGGAGGTGTTTCAGAATGGCACCGGCAATTACGACCGGCTGCCCATGGACATGCCGGTCGGCCCTGATTATGTGGTCGGCCCCGGAGATGGCTTGAGCATTGAGATTTGGGGAAGCGTTTCCGGCCGCCTCGAACGCGCTGTCGATCGCCAGGGGCTGGTCATGCTGCCCGATACCGGCGCGGTGCAGGTGGCGGGAAAGAGCCTGGCCGAGGTACAGGAGATGGTGCAGGCCCGGTTGCGCACGCAGTACCGGGCCGCGCAGGTCGACGTCTCGCTGGCCCGGCTGCGGACTGTGCGCGTCTACGTCGTGGGCGACGTGGTGCGTCCGGGAGCCTACGATGTCAGCTCGCTATCGACGCCGCTGAACGCGCTGTATCTCGCCGGCGGTCCCACCGCGCGCGGCTCGCTTCGCACGCTGCGCCATCTGCGGGGAAGCCGATTGATTGAGACCACCGATGTCTACGACCTGCTGTTGCACGGGGTGCGCGACCGATGCCAGAGACTCGAAGCCGGAGACACCATCCAGATTCCGCCTCTGGGAGAAGAGGTTACGGTCGAGGGCATGGTACGCCGTCCCGCGATTTATGAATTAAGGGGGGACATGAATCTGGCAGAAGTTTTGGAACTTGCCGGAGGAGTCTTGACCACCGGAACCTTGCGGCACATTGAAGTGGAGCGGGTCATCGCCCACCAAAGCCGCACCATGCTGCGGCTGGATTTGCCCGAGGACAACTCCGCCGAGCAGGTGAACCAAGCCCTGGCTGAGTTCAATGTGCAGGATGGTGACAAGGTGCGGATTTCCCCGATCCTGGCATCGAGCGAGAAGACGGTGTACCTCGATGGCCACGTCTTCCATCCTGGTAAATATGCTTATCGCGAGGGCATGCGGCTCACGGACATGATTCGCTCCTATAAAGACATGCTGCCTGAGCCCGCGGGACAATATGCGGAAGTCATCCGCCTGAACGCGCCCGACTACGCTCCCGCGGTGATGGCCTTCAATCTGACCGAGGCGATGAAGGGCGGAGAGCAGGACATCGCGCTGAAACCCTTCGACACGGTGCGCATCTTCAGCCGCTTCGATTTCGAAGAGCCGCCGCTGATCACGGTGAGCGGCGAGGTGCATCATCCCGGCGACCACATCACCAATGGGAAGACCTACCTGCGCGACGCGGTCTATCTGGCCGGCGGCACGACGCCCGAGGCTTCGCTCACCGACGCGCAACTATTTCGCCGGACCGCCGATGGCAAGCTTCAGGTCATCAGCGTGAATCTGGCCCAGGCGATGAGCGGAGATGCCAAACAAAACGTCGTGCTCGAGCCCATGGACCGGCTGTTCATCCATAAGAATCTGGCGAAAGCCGATCCCCCCAGCGTCAAGGTTGAAGGGCAGGTGGCGCAGCCGGGCAGGTATCCGCTGGCCGAGAATATGACCGCGGCGGGACTGGTGCGGGTGGCTGGCGGCCTGAAGCGGGGAGCCTACACGGCGGCCGCGGACCTGACCCGTTACGAGATCGAGCAGGGATCGAAGGTGGTAGGAGAACATAGGACCATCGCACTGGCACGCGCCCTCGCCGGGGAACCGGACACGGATGTGCGGCTGCACGACGGGGATGTGCTCACGGTGCGCGAATTGGCGGGGTGGAACGATGTAGGCGCGACGGTGTCGGTCACCGGAGAAGTCGTGCACCCGGGAACCTATGGAATTCAGGAAGGCGAACGTCTCAGCTCGGCCTTGAACCGTGCGGGCGGTTTTCGTTCCGATGCTTATCCCCACGGCTTGGTTTTCGAGCGGATACAGGTGCGGGATCTCGAACAGGCCAACCGCAATCAATTGCTGCACCAGGTGGAGATCGATGGCAGCAGCCTGGCCTTAATTCCTGAATCCGATCCCAACGACAAGAACGCCAAGGAAGCGGCGGTCGATCAGTGGCAGGCGGCGCTGCAAAAACTGCAAAGCGCTCCCCCCACCGGGCGCTTGACCATTCGCATCAACAAAGACATCGGGCACTGGGCCAATACGTCAGCCGACATTCCCATACGCGCGGGAGACACCATCTACATTCCGAAAAAGCCGACGTTTGTGATGGTCGACGGCTCGGTCTATAACCCCACGGCGGTGGCCTATAAACCGGGGAAAAGCGCCGGCTGGTATCTCCAACAGGCGGGAGGGCCGACCAATATGGCCAACAAGAGAGCCATTTTTGTGATCCGGGCCGATGGCTCGGTGGCCGGCGGTTCGGGCGGAATGTTTAGCGGTAGCGTGACTCACGATGGGCTTCAACCGGGCGATCTGGTGATGGTTCCCGAGAAGGCCTTTAGCGGCACCACCAAATGGAAGTCCACGCTGGAGTCAGCGCAGCTGGCCTACGCGGTGGGCATCGCCATCCAGGTGGCGCGCAGCTTCTAGGCGGACCGTAGTCATGAGGCCCGTGGCCGCCAAATCAGGCTGGTTAGTCGCAATCGCCTTCTTGAACTTGATCGCCTACGCGCAGATGGACACAATCGCCAAGCCGGTCTCCGCGCCTCCGGCCGAGGTGAGTGGAAATGCGTCTGAGGCCGTGGGTTCGGCGCGCGCGAGTTCCCCTTACCAGTTGCCGCCGGACGAAGATCCGGAAAACCGCTGGCTGTCGCCCTTTGTCAAACATCTGATGCAAGATCAAGAAACATTCTGGACGCTGCCCCGGCGCCTGCAAGTGCAAGATCTGAAATGGGCCGCGCCCGCGGCGGGTGTGCTCGCGGCGGTGGTCGCTTCCGACAGCTGGCTGGATAGGCAGCTGGATAAAAAGATTTCTTCCCCCACGGTCAGCCGCAGCCAGACGGCTTCGAACTACGCGGTGTACGGGCTTGCCGGCCTGAGCGCCAGCTCTTACTTGCTGGGACAGGTGCGGAGCGACGATCACCTGGCCGAAACCGGGCTGCTCAGTGCCGAAGCGGCCATGGATAGCGCCGCGGCCGCCTATCTTTTCAAGTCGGCCTTCGAGCGGCAGCGACCCTATCAAGCAAGCGGGCACGGAAACTTTTTTGCTGGGGGCAGCTCGTTTCCTTCCGAGCACGCGGCCGTGGCGTGGTCGGTGGCCAGCGTGTGGGCTCACGAATATCCCGGCCCTCTCAGCCAGACGATGGCCTATGGTCTGGCGTCGGCGGTCGACATTACCCGCGTGACCGGCAAACAACACTTCGCTTCCGACGTTCTGGTGGGCAGCGCGCTCGGCTGGTATTTCGCCCGCCAGTCCTACCGCGCGCATCACGATGCGGACGCGCCCGGCGCGCCTTGGGGCGATCCGATCGACGACGTTCTTAGCCCCGAAACAACGCGCAGCCCGCGCAACTTTGGATCGCCCTACGTTCCCATCGATAGCTGGGTCTATGCCGCCTTTGACCGGCTGATTGCGCTGGGATATGTCGGCGATGCGTTTCTGGGTCTGCGTCCCTGGACTCGCCTCGAGTGCACGCGCCTGCTCGACGAAGCCGAAGATCAAAGAACCACTCTCGGAGCCGGTGGCCCGGCAGTTGAGAAAACATTTTCCGCGCTGGAGAGCGAATTCCATGAGGAAGAGCGGCGTCTCGACGGAGAGCACAGCGCTACGGCTGACGTGGACTCTGTTTACTTACGCGCCACCGCAATCAGCGGCCAGCCTTTGCGCGACGGGTACCACTTCGGCCAGACCATCATCAACGACTACGGGCGGCCTTACGGCGAAGGTTTGAATGCCATCTCCGGGGTCACGGCGCATGGACAAATGGGGCCGCTCGCCGTCTCACTCCAGGGAGAGTATCAGCACGCGCCTGCCGTCGCCTCCGAACCGGCGGCGGTATTAGAGGCGACGGCAGCGGTGGATTCCACCCTGCCGCTGTCCGACGCCAGCGCTGCGGTCAATCGCTTTCAGTTGGTCGCCGGCGCTGTTTCCCTGACCTGCAACGGATTCGACGTTTCGTTCGGCCGGGAAAGCCTATGGCTGGGACCGGGCGACTCCGGCCCTTTGCTGTTCAGCAACAACGCGCCGCCCGTGGACATGGTGCGCATCGATACCACCGCCCCTTACGAGGTTCCCCTGCTTTCGCGGGTGCTGGGTCCGGCCCGCTCGGAGTTTTTCCTTGGGCGTCTGTCGGGTCAGACCTGGGAATATTCGCCTCAACTTTACGGGCCAAATCTTCGCTCCCAGCCTTTTCTTCACGGCACAAAAATCAGCTTCCACCCCAGCGGCAATCTGGAGTTTGGCATGGGCTTCACCGCCCAGTTCGGCGGCATCGGTAATCCCTTCACCTGGGGAAACTTCGCGCGCACCTTTTATTCGCATCGCGCCGGCATTGCCAACAACCCAGCCAAGCGGCTGTCGGAATTCGACTTCAACTACCGCGTCCCTGGGCTGCGGAACTGGATGCAGGTCTACCTCGACTCCATGGTCATCGATGAGTACTCGCCGATTGGTTCCAGCCGGCCCGCGATCAATCCCGGCTTCTACTTTCCCCGGCTGCCCAAAGCGCAGAACTTCGATTTCCGCGCCGAAGGGGTTACCACCGATCTGAACGTTCCGGCTCGCTACGGTCCGGGCGCCTTTTATTGGGACACCCGCTACCGCTCCGGATATACCAATGCCGGCACTCTCATCGGCAGTTGGGTGGGACGCAGAGGACGGGGGGAGCAGGCCTGGACCACGTATCACTTCTCTCCGCGCAGTGACCTTCAATTAGCATTCCGCCACAACAACATCGATCCGGTCGTTCCTGGAGGGCGGACGCCTCGATGACATCTCTTTGCGCACTCACGTCATGCTGGGCCGGGGCATCGGATTTTTCGCCGGATCTCAGTACGAACACTGGCATTTTCCCCTGCTGTTCGCCGCAGCGAAAGCGAATGTTGCCGCCTCGTTTCAACTGACCTTTTGGCCCCCGCCGGACAGAAAATGACGCTGCTCCTCCTTTATCGGTCGAGAACGGCCGCGTGACCCAGACTTACAACGAATCGCAAGTACGTCCCGCCCCGCAACCTTTCTGGGTCGAGCCGCCCGTCGCGCCGCGGGCAGAATCTCCTTACACCGGGGAGACGGCGATTCCTTATCTGCCGGAGCTATGGCGCGGCCAGCGCTTCCTCGGGCGCGCGGGCTGGATCGGTTTGCTGGCCGGTACGCTCACCGCTTTTCTCTTGCCCACCCGATACCAGTCGCGCACCCAGCTCATGCCCCCGGACAATCGCCCGGGGGAGGGCATGCTCATGGCGGGGCTGGCCGCCAAGAGCGGCTCCTTGGCGGGAGTGGCCGGAGACGTCCTGGGATTGAAGAGTTCCGGCGCCCTGTTCATCGGCATTCTCACCAGCGCCACGCTCGAAGACCGCATTGTCGGACGATTCCATCTCCAGAAAATTTATGGGACCCGGCTGGAGGATGACGCGCGGCGCCAGCTGGACGCAAACACTTCAATTTTTGAGGACCGCAAGAGCGGAATCATCACCATCGACGTGTCCGACCGCGACGCCCGGCGTGCCGCCGCCCTGGCCGCGGCCTATGTGGAGGAGTTGAATCGCCTGGTGGCCGAGCTGTCCACTTCGGCCGCGCACCGGGAGCGCGTATTTCTCGAAGAGCGGCTGCGCTCGGTGAAGCAGGAACTGGATCAGACAGCCCGGGATCTGAGCCAGTTCGAGAGCAAGAATGACGCCATCGACATCCCGGAACAGGGCAAGAGCATGGTCGATGCGAGCGCTGTCTTGATGGGCCAGCTGATCGCAGCCCAGTCGGAGCTTAAGGGGCTGGAACCAATCTACACACGGAACAACGTTCACGTGCAGTCCGTCGAGGCCCGCATTGCCGAGCTGCGGCGGCAGCTGGATAATATGCGGGGCGGGGATCAGGATCCGGATCGAAAACAAAGTCCCCAGCCCGACAACGCGGCTCATTCGCTCTATCCCTCCATGCGGGAGTTGCCGCTTCTGGGAGTTACGTACTCGGATCTGTATCGCCGGGCGAAGATCAAGGAGGCGCTTTACGAGACCTTGACCCAGGAATACGAACTGGCGCGTGTCGAAGAAGCCAAAGAGACCCCCAGCGTGAAGGTTCTCGATCCCGCCCGGGTTCCCGAGCGGCGGTCCTTCCCGCCTCGTATGCAAATCGTTTTGCTTTGCGCCACCGGTTCCGTGCTGGGAGCCGCCGTTGTTACCTTGGCCCGCGCCCGCTGGCAACAGATGGATTCCGCCAGGCCGGGCAAGATCTTCGCCCGCGAAGTCTTCGCCGGAGTCGGCGCGCATATGCCGTGGCATCCGCCCGGCAACGGATCGCGCCTCCACGCCATGAGCCATTGGATCTGGTTGCAGGTGGATCGCCGCCGGCGTTCCACTGCGGTTTCTTAATTTCCTTCTCGCACCTTCTGTAAAACACGCAACGCAGGAGTCTCTATGAAAGTGCTGATTTTGGGTGGCGACGGTTACCTCGGCTGGGCCACGGCCATGTATCTATCGCGCCAGGGGCACGAGGTCGCGGTCATGGACAACTTCGCCAAGCGCCGCTGGGAACTCGAACTCAACGTGGAACCACTGATTCCCATCCGCACGCTGCAGGACCGGGTCCAAGCCTGGAATGAGATCCATGGCCCCAGGCTCGAACTCTTTGTCGGCGATCTGCGCAATTATGGCGTGGTCGAAGGGGCACTGGCAGCCTTCTCTCCCGCCGCCATCGTGCATTATGGCGAACAGCCCTCCGCGCCCTACTCGATGATCGATCACAACCGCTGCTTGTTCACCCAGGTTAATAACGTTAGTGGAACGCTGAATGTGCTGTGGGCGATGAAAAAATTGGGACTCGACTGCCATCTGGTGAAGCTGGGAACCATGGGCGAGTACGGCACTCCGAATATCGACATCGAAGAGGGCTTTATCGAAATCGAGCACAAGGGGCGCAAGGACATTTTGCCTTTTCCCTGCCAGCCCGGGTCTTTCTACCACCTTTCCAAGGTGCACGACAGCCACAACATCCGCTTCAGCTGCCGCGCCTGGAATCTTTCCGCCACCGACCTGCACCAGGGCGTGGTCTACGGCCTTGAAACCGACGAGACCGGACTCGATGAGCGGCTGGCCACCAGCTTTCACTATGACGACGTTTTCGGCACCGCCATCAACCGCTTCTGCGTGCAAGCCGTGGCGGCAATCCCGCTGACCGTCTATGGCAAAGGCGGTCAGCAGCGCGGCTTTCTCAATATTCGCGATACCGTGCGCTGCGTGGAGCTGGCGATCCTCAATCCGCCCGGGCGGGGCGAGTACCGCGTCTTCAATCAGTTCACCGAAACCTTTACGGTACTGGAGCTGGCGCAGTTGGTCGCCACCCAGGCGCGCAATCTGGGCCTGAATGCCGAGGTCAGCCACGTCGCAAATCCGCGGGTCGAGCAGGAAGAACACCACTTCAATCCCGCGCACTCCAAGCTGCTGGACCTGGGCCTCGAGCCGCATTTTCTCTCGGACGAACTGGTCGGCAGCATGCTAGAGACGATCCTCAAATACAAGCACCGCATCAAGCCCGAGATCGTTTTGCCCAAAGTCAAGTGGAACGGCAGCGAACAGGAAATGGAAGCGCGCAAGCGGATGTGGGCCGGGGCCTGACGCCGGCCGCATTCTCGGTCGCGCGGGATCAAGCCAGATTAGCCAAGCGAGATTAACCGGGCGAGATCAACCCAGCGAGATTAACAATGACCGCCGAGATTTACTCTGAATGGCTGCGCCGTCAGGGCCAGCGTGTGATTCGGACCGAGAGTTCGTACTGGCACAGCCAGGGCTGGGGAGTCTTCCAGGCATTTCCCTATCACTGGCTGATCGAACCCGGTCGCGCAGAACTTCGAGAGCTGATGCTGCGCCATGGCGCTCTCGCGCTCCGTTATTCGATGCCCACCGGCAGGGGCCAGAACGGCGATGGGCGGAACGGAGACAGAGACAGACACAGAGACAGCTCCCTGCCACGTAACCGGGAATCCTGCTACCACGTGGTCTGCACCGGAAACGATTATGACCTCGAGACGCTGGGCGCGTGGGCGCGAAAAAATGTGCGCCGCGGTCTGCGGAATTGCCGGGTGGCGCCGATTTCATTTGCCCGTTATCTGGAGCAGGGATGGGATCTTCGGCTCGACACCTTGGCCCGGCAGCAGCGCCGGGTCCAGGAGACCAAGCGCGGCTGGCAGAGCCGTTATGCCGCCGCATCGGGGCTGGAGGGATTCGAGGTCTGGGCGGCCGAAGTGCGGGGACGGCTGGCGGCAACACTGGTCACCTTTCCCATGGATGGCTGGGCCTACATGCTCTACCAGCAATGCCACAGTGACTACCTCCGCGAACACGTCAATAACGCGCTCAGCTTCGTGGTCACGCAAACGCTGATTCGCAGGCCGCATATTCGCGGCATCTTCTATGGCATGCAATCGCTCGATGCTCCGCCCAGCGTCGACGAATTCAAGTTCCGCATGGGCTATGAGGCAAGAACGGTCCGCCAGCGGATTGCGTTTCATCCCTGCCTGTCGCCCCTGGTCAACCATTACACCCACCGGGCGGCGAAATATTTGCGGGCATGGAATCCCGCCAACCGCGTGCTGGCCAAGGCCGAGGGCATGCTTCGCTTTGGCCTTGCGGTATGGGACGAATCTTTGTCCCCGGCAGCCGCTTCGCCGTCACTCCCTGAGATCAAGGCATAAAGGCACCCATGCGCCCAGCCATCGCGATTAACGCACGGCTTTTGACCAGAAACTGGACCCTGAATCTCTTCAGCCAGGGGTTATCCCTGGTGGTCGCCGTGCCCGCGATTCCGTATCTGTTGCGCGGCCTTGGACCCGAGCGCTTCGGCATCTTATCGCTGGCATGGATTTTTCTGGGATACTTTGGCTTGTTCGATCTGGGACTGGGCCGCGCCACCACAAAGTTTGTCGCGGGCTGCCTGGGAAGCGGCGAAACCCATCGCCTGCCCGGACTGGTATGGACTTCCTTGTGGTCGCAGTTCCTGCTGGGAGCGGTCGGCGCCGCGGTGGCTGCCCTGATCACTCCAGTGCTGGTGCATCACGCGCTGAAGATCACGCCCGTCTTCGTCCGGGAAACCGAGTTGAGTTTCTACATTCTCGCCGCCGCGCTGCCCCTGGTTCTCGGTTCCAACTCCATGCGCGGCGTGCTCGAGGCCGGCCAACACTTCGATGTGGTCAATTATGTGAAGGTCCCGGCCAATGCCTGTCTGTTTCTCCTGCCTGCGCTGGCGGTGCTGTTCCGCGCCCGACTGCCGCTGATGGTCGGCCTTCTGGCTTTCACCCGCTTGGGCTCGGGACTGGCGTATCTTGTTTTATGTTTTAAGTTCTACCCCGCCCTCAGAAAAAACTGCTCTGTCGATTTCGCCCTGTTCCGGCCCTTGCTGTCCTATGGCGGCTGGATTACGGTCTCCAACTTCGTGGGACCTTTATTCTCCTATCTGGATCGGCTGGCTCTGGGATCGATGATCTCGATGGTCGCAGTCGGCTACTACACCGCGCCGTCGGAGGCCATCAACCGGCTGGCGATGGTTCCCGGAAGCCTGAGCACTACAATCTTCCCGGCGTTCAGCTCTCTCGATGCGGCGGGTTCCCCGGCCCGGCTGCAGGAACTGTGCGCGCGATCCCTGAAGGCGATTCTTTTGATCATCGGCCCCATGACCCTGCTGATCATTCTTTTTGCCCATGAAATTCTCCGCCTCTGGCTGGGCGCGGAATTTGCCGCCCGGGGCGCGGCTGTGCTGCAAATCCTGGCCGCAGGGGCACTGATCAATTCCCTGGCCTACGTGCCCTTCGGCCTGCTGCAAGGGCTGGGCCGGCCGGACCTGACGGCAAAATTCCATCTCGTGGAATTGCCGTTCTATGTCTTGCTGCTGTGGGTGCTGGTCAAACACATGGGAATCAGGGGGGCAGCGCTGGCGTGGACCATTCGCATTTGTGCCGACGCGGCGCTGCTGATGCTGGCGGTGCTCTCGCTTCGGCTCCTCTCCATCTCCCACGGGATGGCGAAAGATTTACGGAAGAGCGCCGCGGTGGTTCTCGGCTTTGGACTGCTGCTGGTGCCGGTATGGATGGGGGTTGCATCATTTTTGACGCGAGGCCTGCTGGCGTCGTGTCTGGCGCTGGCCTTTGCCCGCACTGCCTGGGCCTATGTCTTGGACGGCAAAGAGCGGCGCACGGTGCTGGCCATGGCTGCCACTTTTTTCCCGGCTGCGGGAGGAGCAGCGTGAAAGACCCGGCCCAGGCCGGAGTCAGCCCGGTCGACCTGCGGCAAAGCAAAGCCGGCCCGGTTCTCTCCCGAAAGAAAGGGGAAACGAAGAATGGTTACGCTCCTGATTTGGGCGCTACTTGCCTACACCCTCCTTCTTTGGAAGATGAACCCGGGCGGCTTCATTTTCTCGCCCTCCGCCGTTCACCTGGCCTATCTGACGCTCTATGTCGTCGTTCCCGCAGTCTCGTTGTATGCCTACGACGCTCCCCACAGTTTTGGCGGCGAGTCCTATTTCATCAGCCCGGGGACCCTGTCCGCGATCCTATTGGCCATCGCCGGATTCGCCGCCGGGGCGCTGCTTACCGGCAGCGGCAAAATGCCCCAGGCTTCGCTGAAGCCGGACCTGCACGGGCGCAAGTTTGCCGCGCTCCTGTCGGTGGCGCTTGTTTCCACTGCGGTGTTTGCAATAAAAAACCTGGCCTTCATGGAGTCGCTGAATTCCTTTCGCGCCCTCGGCGACCCGGAACACTACGCGGTGGTGCAGGAACTCAAGGCCGATGCCACGTTCGGATCCACCTACCTCCTGCAGGGAGTGCATCACATCATCCCAATTCTGGCGCTGCTGTTTCTGGCCAAGTTTTACTGTGGCGAGGTCCGGTTCGGGAAATGGGCGGTCGCGCTGGTAGCCTTCGATTTTGCCTTCGAACTGGCCTCCGGGGGTCTGTGGGTTGCGCTCTCCTGCCCGCTGATGGTCGTCATGGCCCGGCAATACTTCCGTCCGGCCACCGGGAAACAGATCGTGCTGGCTGGAACGATTCTGGTTCTGCTGGTCGCCGGGCTCTTTGTGGTGAAGTTTGGCAGCTCTTCCCTCGAAACCGACGATCAGGACAATCTGCAACTGCTGGGCATGGTCGGCCAAAGGATGACCTCGGGCGCGGGAACCGTGCAACTGATTCTGGAAAAATATCCGCACATCCGCGACTACGAGTACGGAATGAGCTACGTGCACGATGCCCTGTCCCTGATCCCTTCCCCCATCAAGCGAAACTTTATCGCAGAGAAGTGGTGGGGGGGATTCAACGGCTTTATCTCCTACAGCAACGGCTACTACAAGGCCACGGCGCAGGTGCCGTTGATGGCCGAGTTCTATGCCAACTTCGGCATGATGGGAATTTGGTTTGGTTCTGTCTTGTACGGCGTGGGCTTGCAGAAGCTGTCCAACTGCCTGCGCGCCCGCTCCCTCAGTAAGGCCAGCGCGGTGGTCTGGCTGGTGGTGTTGGGCTACCGGCTGGCGGAAGCCACAGTGGAAGGCCTAGGCGGGAGGTTCTGCGTTTCCTGCCTGTGGCTGGCGATTTTTCTCCTATATTGCGCCTAACGCTGCCGGCCTTCGAATCATGAATCAACCCATTCCAGTGCTGTACATTGCCGGTTCGGGCCGCTCGGGCAGCACCATGTTGGCCCGGCTCCTGGGAGAAGTGGAGGGCTTCGTCAACGTGGGGCAGGCTGCGTTTCACTACTTCGGCAAGTGTCCGCCGATTCCCTGCGGCTGCGGAGTGCCGGTGCGCGACTGTTCTTTCTGGAAAGACATTCCGGCTGATCCTCAGCTGCAGGCATTCGGGCAGGACTTTTTTCGCAAGCGGCACTTTTGCCGGCTGGCTTTTACGAATTACTGCGACCGATGTGAGGCTCGGAAGCTGATCTTCTCGATGCGCGATCTGTACCGCTCGATCGCGCAAAAGACCGGTGCGGAGGCGATCATCGACTGCTCCAAGAACCCGGCCCGGGCCTACGCATTGAGCCGCGCCCCGGGCGTGCGCCTCTCGGTAGTGCACCTGATCCGCTCGCCTCACGGAGTCGCTGCCAGCCGGCGCCGGCGGAAAAGCTATTTGTTCCAGGTCCCGGCCTGGCGCGCCGCCCTCAGTTGGAATTTCATCAACCCCTTCACCGAACTGATGATGGCTTCGCAGCCAGCGCAACATTGGAGGCTGCGCTACGAGGATCTGGCTGAGAATCCCAGACGGTTTGTCGAGGCCATCGCCGCCACCATCCTCGGCCATCCCGCCGATTGCTCTTTCTTGCGCGGCAACCGGGCCACGGTAAGAACGCAGCACATGCTGGCTGGCAATCCCGACGTTTTCGACGGTTCAGGGGCGGTAGTCGTGGAAAAACGCAATTCCGTACTGCCCCCCATCGCCAAGTTCGCGGTCTCCGCTGTCACGTTCCCCCTGGCCGTGCGTTATGGCTACCTCTGGCCTCGGGCCTGGTGGCTGGCCCCCGCTCGTTTACCCTTCTCTTATGAGTTCCTCCCGCCACAGGATATTTCCCCGTGCAGTGAGCCGCAGTTCGCTCCGTCCAGGAATGAGGAACCGTTCGAATCGCGGCCCTGGCGATGACCTCGATTTCCGTAGTGATCGTGAACTATCGCACCCGCGAATTGCTGCGCGACTGCCTGCAATCGTTAGGGCAGCATGGCACGCCCGGGATGAACATCACCGTCGTCGACAATGACTCCGGCGACGGCAGCGCGGAGATGGTTCGCTGTGAATTTCCCGGGGTGCGGCTTCTGCACAATGCCACCAACACGGGCTTCGCCGCAGCCAACAATCGCGGGATCGAGCAGGATCACGGCGCGTACGTCCTGCTTCTCAACAGCGATACGGTCGTCCTCCCCGGATCCATCACCGCCATGAGCGAATTCCTGGACGCTCATTCACAGGCTGGCGCCGCCGGAGCGCGTCTGCTGTTTCCCGATGGCACCATCCAGGCTTCAGCGGGGCGCGATGCCAGACCGGGCCTGGTGCGTCTGCTGTTGCGCCTTACCGGAGTTTCCCACTTGCTGGGCGACTGGCAGCGGCGGCACCTTCGCCTGGTTCTGGGTGGCCTCGCCGGGAGGAAGCTGGTTTCCTGCCTGGATTCCTACGTCGAGGATCCCTCTCCCTTGGAAGTGGAAACGGTTTCCGCCGCCTGTCTCCTGCTGCGGCGCAAAGCCCTGCAAGAGGTTGGGCCTTTGGACGAACAATTCTTTATGTACCTGGAAGATGTGGATTACTGCATCCGGCTGCGCCGCGCGGGCTGGAAGCTCTACTACTTGCCGGCGGCGCAGATCGTGCATCTGGGGGAAAAAAGCTCCGGCGGGCGCATGCGCCGTTACAGCGTTCACGCCTACGGCAGCCTCTTCCGTTTCTATCGCAAGCACTATCATCCCGCGACCGTTTGGACGGCGCGCCTGATGGTCCTTTCCGCTTGCAGTGTGCGCTGGCTGGGGAACCGTCTGTTGTCGGTGTTCTGCGCCGACGCCAGGTATCGGCAAAATTGCTCGGACCTAGGAAAGGTCATCCGCCTCTGTTGCACCTGGAGCTTCGGCCGAGACAAAGCCCCCGCGGAGCGGTCCTTTGCCAGCTGAACTCAGGGCATTGGCGGTCTTGGTCGGAGTCGTGGTCTATACCTGGGCCGGGTATCCTGCACTGCTGTGGATTCTTAGACGCCTGATGGGTCGTCCGGCCAAAACCGGCGAACACCAACCCAGCATTTCCATTATTGTGCCCGTCCACAACGAACAACCCGCAATCGCCGCCAAGCTGGAGGACTGCCTGGCGTTGGAAGATACGGGCGACGGTTTGGAAATCCTGGTCGCCTCCGACGGTTCGACCGACGGGACGGAAGCGGTAGTGCAGAAGTACGCGGACCGCGATTCACGCGTCCGCTTAGTGCGGAGCCGCGGCAGAGCGGGCAAGAGTGGGGTGCAGAATCTCGCCGTCTGTCAAACCGGCGGCGATCTGCTGTTTCTGACCGACGCCCACACCCGCACTCCGCCGCAAACTCTGCGCCTGCTGTCGCGCCACTTCGCCGATCCCAGAGTTGGCTTGGTGTCGGCCACCGTGAATTTCGCCGTCGGCGGCGACGCCGTTTCCCAAGGACAGGGCCTCTACTGGCGCTACGAATATGGCCTTCGCCAGGCAGAATCGGACATCGGCATTCTGGCCACCGCGGGCGGCGCCGCCATGATGATCCGGAGGAAGCTCTATTCCCCCATCCCCGCCGGCTATGGCGACGACTGCATCCTTCCCTTGGAAGTTCGGCTCCAAGGTTATCTCGTTCTCAATGATCCTCAAGCCGTGGTCTTTGATCATCCTCCGTATTCCGTCGCCGGAGAACTGCGCGGGCGAATTCGCATGACCGCGCGCAACTGGATGGGAACGTTCAGCCGTCCTGAGGTGCTCAATCCCTTCCGTTTTCCTGGTACCGCCCTGGGATTGGTTTCGCATAAGCTGCTGCGCTGGTTGACGCCGTTTTTTCTGCTTCTCATCCTGGTTTTGAATACGGTGTTGGTATTCCAGCGGGCGGCAGTCGCGCTGTGGGTCGCTCAACTGGCATTTTATGGCTGCGCCGCGATTGGCTGGATGCGCATTCGCGGCCAGCGGCCCGCCGGCGTCTTCGGCCACGCCTTTTCGTTTTGCCTGGCCAATGCCGGTTTTTTTCTGGGCATGGCGAAAGCCGTTCGCGGGCAGAAAATCGTGACCTATTGATTCGTTAACTCCACCTGTGGGGGGACTTGCTTGCGGGCGAAAGACAGGGGACGATCCTAACCAAACCATGAATTGTTTTTCCATCGATGTGGAAAGCTTTTCCGAATCAAATGTGGAATCTTTTTCCATCCCCGCGTCGCACCTCGACCCGGCGCGCCAGAATCGCGAGATTGAAATCAATGTCGACTTCATCCTCGATTTTCTGGCCGCCCGCAATCTTCAGGCGACATTCTTCTTCCTGGGCAGGATTGCCCGCGACCTCCCGCAGTTGGTGCAGCGGGTGGCGGCAGAGAAGCATGAAATTGCCTGCCACAGTTGGCGGCACCTCCGCCTCTATGGCCTCAAGCCGGATGTATTCGCCGAGCAACTGCGCCGGGCCAAGGGCCTTTTGGAAGACACCGCCGGCCAGGCGGTCTTCGGCTTCCGCGCCCCCGACTTCTCGATCACAGCGCGTTCGCTGTGGGCGCTCGACGCATTGCGCTATGCCGGTTTCCTCTATGACTCCAGCATCTATCCCTTCGCCGGTCATGACGTCTATGGGATCGGGCAAGCGCCCCCCCATATTCACGAACTAGCCAATGGACTCATCGAGTGGCCGCTGGCCACGATCCCCATTCTGCAGCACCGGCTGCCGTTTGGCGGAGGCGGTTATTTCCGACTGTATCCTGCGCCCTTCACCGAGTATTGTTTTTCCCGGCTCAACCGTCAGAACCGGCCCTCTATGTTCTATATCCACCCGTATGAGATGGGTCCGGAGATGGAAGCCATTGCCGGACTGTCCCCCATCCGGCACTTTCGCCATTACTTCCGTTGCGGCGCTCTCCACCGGCGGCTGGACCGTTTGCTGCGAAAGTTCCGCTTTGCCCCAGCCGTTGCCGCCCTGCGCCAGATGGGATATATCAGCGCCACCGCCTCAGCAAAGGAGAATGCCTATGTCTGACGTAGCCCGGGTCGAGCACTATTTCACGCGCTCGGCCGAGTTGTTCGATTCGCTGTACCACTCGCAGCCTGCCAGGCCAGCGGCCAGATGGCTGAACCGCACCTTTCGCCGCGACATCTATGAACGCTTTCGCCTGAGCCTGCAGCACATCGAACGCTGCCGGTTGCAGAGTGTGCTCGACGTGGGCTGCGGCTCGGGACGTTATGCAGTTGCCTTATCCGAAATCGGAGTGCCGCGGGTGTTGGGCCTCGACGTGAGCCCGGGAATGATCAAGCTGGCCCGCGAGCTTACCATAGGCAGCAACGGTGAGCATACCTCGGTTGAGTTCGTGCAGCAGGATTTCGCCGCCTTTGAAACCTCCGAGAGGTTCGATGCCGTCATGGCGATGGGTTTTTTCGACTACGCCGCGGATCCGCTAGCGGCGCTGGTCCGCATGCGGAGATTTGCCCGGCATTCGGTCATCGCCAGCCTGCCCTCGATTTCCTGGTACCGCACGCCGATCCGCAAGGCCCGCTACTGGGCCAAGCGCTGCCCTGTGTATTTTTACCGCCGCGCCGAAATCGATCGTCTTGCCCAGGGCTGCGGTTTTGCCCGCCACGAGATCACTAAGATCGAGGGCGCCGGGCAGGATTATTTTGTCGCCTTCTTCCTTTAAGGTCCCGTTCTAGTAAGGTCCCGTGCTAGCTTGCACTGGCAACTTCTGGCTCCGGGAAGTCGAAATTTCGGAAGTCAACTCGCGGAGCGCGTTGAGATGATTACCGTGGCAACCAGTCCCGACCGGGGAGATTTTGAATCCAGGGTTTGCCTTCTGTGCGGCAGTGCGGAACTGATGACTGAGTCCGAATACCGCGGCAAGCGCCTTGAGCAATGTCTTCACTGCGGCGTTTTCTTTGTTCAGCCACAGCCGCTGCCCGAAGCTTTAGCCCGCCATTTCGAAAATGGAGGCGTGGTTCCCAGCGCCGCCCAGTTCCACCGCCAGTTCGAGGCCAATCGCCGGCCAGTGCTGGCGGAAGTTGCTGGCTACATTCAATCGCGGCAAAACCAGGGACGCATTCTCGATGTGGGTTGCGCCACCGGACTGTTCCTTGCGCCCTTCGCCAATCGATCCGGATGGCAGGCCCACGGCGTCGAGCCAACTCGCGCGGCGGCCGGAGAAGCCCGACGCGCCGGCATTGAGGTCCATGTGGGCGACACGCGCAGCGCAACGTTCCAGGAGCAATCCTTCGATGTCGTCACCGTCCTCGACGCCTTTTATTACTTTCCACGTCCGGCGCAGGAGTTGGCGGAGTTCGCCCGCATTTTGAAGCCGAACGGCTTTCTCGCCATCGAGCTTCCCTGGGCCAGGACGCGCCTCTGGCGACGCGGTGGAGTCCTCGGCAAGCTGCTTCATCGAAGCCGGATGCCTCTGCTCGAAAGCAGCGACCATCTTTTTTATTACACGCCAGGATCGATTTCGCGCCTGCTGGAACAGTGCGGCTTTTGCGTGCAGGCCATTCGTCCTCTGCCCGGCAACCGGCAGGAGACGGCGCTGCGGGATTTTCTGTGGCGGATATACGGCTTCTTTTCGCGGCTGCTTTGGCGGCTCTCGGCGCAACGCATATTCCTGGGCCCGCGATTTCTGGTGCTGGCAGGCAGGACGCCGCCCGCGCAACCCGGCCCCGGCATCGCGGCGGGGCGATAACCCGCGCAACAACACCGACCGTTAACAGACTCCCGTGCGAAAAACCTTCTTAGCATTTTCTCCTCCTTCGATCGGCGAAGAAGAAATCGCCGAAGTCGCCGATACCCTGCGCTCGGACTGGATCACCACCGGCCCCAAGGTGAAACGTTTTGAGCAGGAGTTTGCCGCCGCTGTGAACAGCCCATCGGCTTTGGCCGTGAATTCCTGTACGGCCGCGCTGCATGTCGCTCTGGCCACATTGGGCATCGGCCCGGGCGACGCCGTGATTACCACGCCCATGACCTTCTGCTCCACCGTGCACGTCGTCGAACACACCGGGGCGCGGCCGATCCTGGTGGATGTGGAACCGGGAACCCTGAATCTCGACCCCGCCAAAGTTCGGGAAACGCTGGCCCGCCTCAAGAAGGAAAACGGCCGGCGGGCCAAGGCCATTGTTCCGGTGCACCTTTACGGACATGCATGCGACATGGACGCCTTGCTGGCCCTCGCCTCCGAATACGGATGCGCAGTCATCGAAGACGCCGCCCACGCTCTGCCGGCGGAATATAAAAGTCAGAAAATCGGATCGCTCGGCGCCCGCGCCGACGTGCCTGTGTTCACCTGCTTTTCTTTCTATGCCACAAAGAACATGACCACGGCGGAAGGCGGAATGCTCACGGGAAACTCGGATCAAATAGAGGACGCCCGCCTCTGGAGCCTGCACGGCATGAGCCGCGACGCCTGGAAGCGCTATGGCCGCGAAGGCTCCTGGCACTACGATGTGGACCGCCCCGGCTTCAAGTACAACATGACCGATATGCAGGCGGCTCTGGGACTTCATCAACTCAAGAAGCTGGCCGATTTTCATGCGCGACGCCGCCAGATCGCCGCCCGATACAACCAGGCATTTGCGGAATACGGCGAACTGGAGACGCCCACGGAACGCGATTGGGCAGGACATGCCTGGCATCTCTACGTTCTCCGTCTGCAACTGGAGCGGCTGGCCATTTCGCGCGACCGCTTCATCTCGGAAATGCAGGCCCGCAACATCGGAACTTCGGTGCACTTCATTCCCATCCACCTGCTTTCCTACTACCGCGATAAATATGGATACGCGCCCGAAGATTTTCCCGTCGCTTATTCCCAATACCAGCGAATCGTGTCCTTGCCCTGCTGTCCGCGCCTGCAGGAGCAGGATGTGGAAGATGTCATCAAGGCCGTGACGGACGTGGTGCGAAAACACGCGCTTCTGAAACAAGGCAGGCATGCCGGCGCCGGATCGTGACGGCGGCGTCGGCGCCCGCCGCTACTCTGCCATGAACCGCGCCTTCAACTTCGTTTGTGCCGCTCTGGGACTGTTGCTCCTGCTGCCTTTGCTATCGGCCGTCGCGTTGCTCGTGAAATGGCACGACGGTGGCCCGGTCTTCTACTCCCAGACACGCCTGGGAAAACTCTTTCGCCCCTTTTGCCTATTGAAATTTCGCAGCATGGTGGTGAACGCCGATGAGAACGGATTACTGACGGCGCCCAACGACCGCCGGCTTACCGGAGTGGGACGATTCCTGAGGCGGTACAAACTGGACGAATTGCCCCAGCTGTGGAACGTTTTGACCGGCGATATGCAACTGGTGGGCGTGCGGCCCGAGGTCGAACCCTACGTGACCATGTTCCGCGAGCAATACGCGCTATTGCTCGGTGAGCCGCCGGGCATTACCGATCCGGCCAGCCTGGCGTACCGGTGTGAAGAGAATCTATTGGTTGCCGATAGATTGGAACAGCACTACATTTCGGAGATCTTGCCGCACAAGCTCAGCTTGTCTCTGGACTATCAACGCCAGCGAAACTTTTTCTCCGATCTGCGCGTGTTGTTCAACACGGTTCTCAGCCTGACAGCAAAGGATTGAGGTTTTCCGTTTCCGTTTCATTCGCGGCACTCCAATACGCAGTCCCAACCCAATCATGGCCAAATTCCGCTTTGATCCGTATTCGGCTCTCAACCAGAAAATTATCGATGGTTTGATCGCCGGCCTCGGTTTTTACCTTGCCTACGAGGTCGTCTTCGAGGGCCATATTTCCCCCGCATCATCCTTTCAGGAGTGGATGCTGTTGCCCGCCGTGATGGCCGGACAAGTCCTCGCCAATATCTGGTTGCGCACCTACCGCATGATCTGGAGGTACGTGAGCCTGCGCGACGCGATCACTCTGGCGCGCAACTTCGCCTTGTTTCCCGCGGCAGTCCTGCTGCTGGAATGCGCCGCTCCCCGCCTGATCCCACTACTGCGGGTGCGCGTGGGTGTTTGGGTGGCGGCCTATCTCTTGTCGCTTTTTGGCGCCTTAGCGGCGCGCGCGACTCGGCGGCTGCTGCACGAAGGAATAACCTCGCGGGTGCTGAACGGCAGATCTCCAAGTCCGGTTTTGCTCATTGGGGCGGGTAAAATCGGAGCGCAAACCGCAAACGAAATCCGCAGCCAGGTGGATTTGCATCCGGTTGGATTTCTCGACGACAACCCGCAAAAGAGCGGATCCATCGTCTGCGGTTTTCCGGTCCTGGGCCTGATTTCATCGTTGGCGGATAGCATTCAGAAGTTCGGCGTGCGTCAGGTGATTGTCTGCATCGCCCACCCCTCGCGCGAAATCCTGCGCCGCATCTGGGCCAGCTGCGAACTGCTGGGCGTGCCGGTAAAAATTGTGCCTACGCTGGAGGAGATTTTGCATGGCAAAGTCAGCGTCGCCAATTTTCGCGATGTGGAAATGAAAGACTTGCTGGGCCGCAATTCGGTCGAAGGCAGCGCCAGTCAAGCCGAACTCAGCTGTGCCTACCGGGGCAAAAGCATTCTGGTCACGGGCGCGGGAGGCTCCATTGGGTCCGAGCTCGCGGTACAACTGCTCAAGTTCGAACCCAGTCATCTTCTCCTGCTCGACAAAGACGAGAACGGCCTGAACGACGTCTACGTGCAGATGCAGAGCCGCAGTGCGGGCAACTCCACCCCAGTCGTCGCCGATCTGCGTTTCCCGGAGCGCCTGCGCGGCATATTCGAGCGTTTCCATCCGCAAGTTGTTTTCCATGCCGCCGCCCACAAACACCTGCACTTGATGGAACTGAATCCCTGCGAAGCGGTGGCCAACAACGTTACCGGCACCCGCAACCTGGTGGAGCAGTCGGTGAAGTTCGGAGTGGAAAGGTTTATTCAGGTCTCCACCGACAAGGCGGTGAATCCCACCTCGATCATGGGCGCGACCAAGCGCATCTGCGAAATGATCGTGCAGGCGCAGTCCGATCGTCATCTCGCCCACTCTTGCTGCGTTCGGTTTGGCAACGTACTGGGAAGCCGCGGCAGCGTGGTGCCTATCTTTCAACGGCAAATTCGCGACGGCGGTCCGGTTACAGTCACCCACGCCCAGGCGGAGAGATTTCTGATGACCATTCCGGAAGCCGTCTGTCTTCTTATTCATGCCGGAACGCTGGCCGACTCGCGCGAGGTATTCGTCCTCGATATGGGAGAACCGGTTTTGATCCGGAATCTGGCGCAGGATCTGATTGAGCTTTCGGGGCTCTCCCCCACGGGAGACATTCGCATCGAAATTACGGGGATGAAGCTGGGGGAAAAACTCAGCGAAGTTCTGGTTGACGACCGTAGCGAAACCCTGCGTCCCACTCGCCTGGAGAAAATCCGAACCATCAGGACGCTTCCTCTCGACACACACGAGTTCACCACCAGACTGCGAGCTCTGGAATCGTCGGCGTGGCAGGGAAATGCCGAGGAAGTCTTCCGCTGCCTGGCCAGCGTGAGGATCGGCTTCGCCTCGCCCGCTGCGCAACGGATTTCGCCAGTTCGGATCGCACCAGAAGTTGCAAGTCTTTGGCGGCAGCGATGGGCGCTTCTTCCGGCCCCTGACTCGCATTCGGCCTGTGGCGGCAATCTCAAGAGGAGAGCACGTGAACGAACCGGCGGAAACCAAGCCAGCCGAATCATCAGAAACTCCGTCAGTTCTCGATGGCGAGATGGACGGCGCGGAATGGTCGCCCCGGAGAGTTCTGCGCTGGGCTTATCGCCAGTATCCGGAGGCAGTCGCTATCGGCTCAGCGTTCGGACTGGAAGGCATTGCGCTGATTGATATGGCGGCGCGGGTTCAGCCGCGACCTCACGTCTTTGTACTGGATACTTCTTTTCTTTTTCCAGAAACCTATCGCCTGATCGAGCAGATTGAATCCCGCTATCACATTTCCGTAGAACGCGTCCTGCCCGACCTGTCTCCGGAAGCACAAGCCCAATCGCACGGAGAACAACTGTGGAACCGGGATCCCGATTTGTGCTGCCGGCTGCGCAAAGTTGAGCCCTTGGAAAAATACCTGCGGAATCTGCGCGCCTGGGTAACATCGATCCGCAGGGATCAGACTCCCGAGCGCGCTTGCATTCGCAAAGTCGCCTGGGACTCAAGATTCCGCATCGTGAAAATCAATCCTCTGGCCGACTGGCCACGTGAACGCGTGTGGCACTACGTTCGCGAATGGAAGCTGCCCTACAACCCTCTGCTTGATCGAAACTATCCCAGCCTCGGCTGCGTGCAGTGCACGCGCGCGGTTACAGCGGGAGAAAACCCGCGCGACGGCCGCTGGCCTGGATTTGCAAAAACCGAATGCGGCCTCCACGCCATCTCGGCCGCGCTGCCTCTCCGTTAAGCCTGCTATTTCCTCCGCAGTCCTGCCCGAATCTTTGGATCCTCCTCTCGCAGCGATCTCGCCTCAGATCGCGCATGATTTTTTCCAATCCGCCGTCCTCTTTTCCTCTTTTCCTCTAGCGCATAAGGCACCGCAAAAATTGCCGGATTGTTTTCTGCCCGTCGAATTCTGTCTGAGATTCGCACGGGGGCAACGCCGGTCAAATCCCCGTTTCATTCGAAAGCCAAAATTGTTGGCAACCGAAAAATGGCAAATTTAATCTGTATTGATCGGGTGATCTCGCTGGGGTAAGAGGAGAAACGATCGTGGAAAGATTTTTTCAGGTGCGGCGGTCGGCTGTGGTCGTTCTTGTAGCCATCATTCTTGTTGCAGGAGCGGCGCTGGGTATGGCAATAAGCTCCTGGTCCGGGCACTCGGTCCTGGGAGCCTCCAGTGAGATTCCTGTTTACATCAGCCAGACGCCGCGCGCGGGCGATGCGGCACCCGCGAATGCGATGGGTTTCGCCCCAATCCTCAAACCTGATCTTGCCGCCGTGGTAAGCATCACCTCTTCGCGCATCGTAAAGGTTCCGCAATCGCCATTCTTCAACAATCCATTTTTTCAACAGTTTTTCGGCGGCCAGATGCCGCGCGGGCCGGAAGAAGAACGCGAGAAGGGTTTGGGATCGGGCGTAATTATCAGTCCCGACGGATACATTCTGACCAATAACCATGTGGTGGATAAAGGCACCGATATCAAGGTCATGCTGGCCGACAAGCGGGAGTTTCCCGGGAAGGTGATTGGCACCGATCCCAAGACTGATATCGCGGTAGTGAAGATTGCGGCCGCTGGCCTGCCGACAATTCCTTTGGGGGATTCGTCGAAGCTCCAGGTGGGCGATTACGCTTTCGCCATCGGCAATCCATTTGGCGTCGGTGAGACCGCGACCATGGGAATTATTAGCGCCACCGGACGCAGTGGCCTCGATATTGAAGACTATGAAGATTTCATACAGACCGATGCGGCAATCAATCCGGGAAATTCGGGCGGCGCGCTGCTCAACGCGCGGGGCATATTGATCGGCATCAATACCGCGATTCTTTCCGGCGGGGGCGGAAATCAGGGAATCGGCTTCGCCATTCCCATCAACATGGCGAAGTACGTCATGGACGAGATTCTGAAGCATGGCAAGGTAGTGCGCGGCTATATCGGGGTCGGCATTCAGGAAGTCACGCCAACCCTGGGCAAAGCTTTCAATGTGCCCGCCGAAAAGGGCGCTTTGGTGAGCAGCGTCGATCCCAATAGTCCCGGCGGCAAGGCCGGGCTGCAGCGGGGCGACGTGATTACCGAGTTGAATAGTCAGTCCATAACCGGACCCAATGAACTACGGCTCAAAGTCGCCACCATGGCGCCGGGGACGACTGTACATCTTGAGGTCAGCCGCAACGGGCAGTCTCGCGAAGTTACTCTCGCGCTCGGCGAAGCTCCCACAGGCAAAGGCGCTGGCAATACTCCTGGCGAATCGGCGGAAGACAATACCATGCGCGGGGTGCAGGTGGATGAGATTACCGACGACATCCGCCAGCAACTGGGCCTGAAAGCCGGCACCAAGGGAGTTGTCGTCACCGATGTGGCTGGCGGATCACCAGCCGCCGATGTAGGCTTGCAGCGCGGAGACGTCATCGAGCAAATCAACCGGCAGCCAGTCGATTCGGTTAGCGAATATCAACGCCTGGTCGAACAGGCCGGCAAGCAGTCCGTGATCCTGCTGATTGACCGTGGCGGCAACACCACGTTCCTGGTGGTGCAGCCGGAATAGTCTTGAGCCGGGCAAATATGAGCCGACAACATGGGCCGCACAACTTTGTCGCGGCGCTTGCAAAAGCATGGCTCCAGAGTCCATGATTCTTGGGCGCCGCATTCAGCCGGCGCGCAAAGAGCACACATCTATGCGATTCCATCGGATTTTTTTCGCTTTCTTTCTGAGCCTCGCCACCGCAGGGTTGGGGCAGAGTTTGAATGAAGGCCGTTTGCTCCGGTTCCCGGACGTGTCCAAAGACAAAATCGTCTTCAGCTATGGCGGAGACCTGTGGCTGGTTTCGCGCGAAGGTGGTACTGCGCAGCGAATCACAACCGATCCCGGTCAGGAGCTGTTTGGGAAATTTTCTCCCGATGGCAAATGGATCGCGTTCACCGGCCAGTACGATGGCAACCACAACGTCTACATTATGCCCGCCGAAGGCGGCGAGCCTAAGCAACTGACCTTTCATCCCGGCGGCGAACATTTGAACGAGCGCATGGGCATTCACAACGAAGTCATCACCTGGACGCCCGACAGCAAGCGCATCGTCTTCCTCAGCCGCCGCGATACATTCAACACCTGGTTTGGCCGTCTGTATAGCGTTGGCATCGACGGCGGTTTGCCCGAGGCGCTTCCCCTGGATAAAGGTGGATTGACTTCTTACTCCGCGGATGGAAACAGCATCGCCTACAACCGAATCTTCCGCAACTTCCGTACGTGGAAACGCTACACCGGAGGGATGGCGCAGAGCATCTGGATCTACGATCTGAAGGCGAATCACATTGAGGAGATGCCGCACACGGACTGGACCGACACATTTCCCATGTGGCATGGCGACACGATTTACTTCGATTCCGATCGCGGCCCGGAGCACCGGCTGAATCTTTACAGCTACAGTTTGACTTCGCACGAGATCAAACAGCTTACTCACTTCAATGATTTCGATGTGAACTGGCCCAGCCTGGGGCCGGATGCGATCGTCTTCGAAAACGGCGGGTATTTGTATTTATTCGATTTGAACACGCAGAAGGAGCACAAACTCACGATTTACCTCCCCGGGGATCGCGTGTGGGCCCGCCAACACTGGGCCAACGTCAGCAAGCTGATTACAGATTTCGATATTTCACCCGATGGGAAGCGCGCGGTATTTTCGGCACGCGGCGATGTTTTCACCGTGCCCGCCAAAGAGGGAAGTATTCGCGATCTCACGCGAACCCCGGGAATTCGCGAGAAATACGCAACCTGGTCCCCGGATGGGCGATGGGTGGCCTATATGTCGGACCGCACGGGGGAAGACGAACTGTACATCGCGCCACAAGATGGCCTGGGCCCAGAGCAGCGAATCACTTACGACGGCAAAATGTTTCGCCTGCCTCCGGTGTGGGCTCCGGACAGCAAGAAGCTGTTATTCGCCGACAAGGACGTCCGTCTTTTTTACGTAGACATCAACGAGAAGAAGCCGGTTCAGATCGATCAGGGTAAATATGCGGACCTGACGGATTACAACTGGTCGCCCGATAGCAACTGGGTGGTGTACCCCAAAGCCGCGGAAAATCATAACGGTGTGATTTACCTTTACAGCCTCGCCAACCGGAAGATCACCGCGGTCACGACCGAATGCCAACGACAGCTCCGCTCCTTATTTCGATCCGGAGGGCAAATATCTTTACTTCCTTTCCAATCGCGACTTCAACGAAGTGCTCGGCGTATATGACATGGAGTTCGCGAATCCTAAGGCGGGCGGAGTTTATATCGCGACCCTGCGCGCGGATGAACCTTCTCCTTTTCCGGTGTTGAGCGATGAAGTGACAATTACTCAAGCACCGGATGTGCTTCTGGAACCCACTCCAGGCGGCCAAACTCCCGGCCAGAGGCCGCCGGAGACGCCGACGAAAAAACCGAAACCCGCAGCCAATGCGAAACCGGAAACTGGAACAAGCGAACAAAAAAATGCCACCGAGAGTGCCAACGAAAAGGAACAGAAGCCGGGAACACGGCCGCCGCTGAAAAACTTCCGCATCGATCTCGACGGAATTCAGAACCGCATTGTGGCGTTACCCATTCCACCGGGGAACCTGCAGAATCTGGCTGCGGCCAAGGATGTGATTTTTTATATTTCCGCTCCCATTCAAGGGCTGTCGGGACCATTGCCGGGCAAGCCTTCCGCAATTCATGCCTACGATCTGAAGAATCGCAAAGATCACATTTTTCTGGAAGGAGCCGACGAGTATGCGCTCTCATTTGACGGCAGGAAGATTCTTTATGGCACGCCCAAAAGCGGCGGGGAAAATGCCGAAGGCGAGGGCGAGGAGCACAATTTCGGAATCGTAGACGTGAAGCTTCCTCAGGGCGATCAAGAGGGTGCAGATCAAGACGAGCACAAACCTCTGGTTCACGCTGGCGAAGGCACTTTAAATCTCAGCGCGATGCGCATGGAGGTCGATCCTCCGGCTGAATGGAAGCAAATTTTCAACGAAGTGTGGCGGCAGGAGCGGGATTATTTCTACGAACCGGCAATGAACGGCGTGGACTGGCCGCATGAGCGCGACAAATATGCGCAGCTGCTGCCATACGTGGCTGACCGGTTGAGCCTGACTTACATTTTGGGTGAGATGATCGGCGAGCTTTCAAACTCGCATACCTATGTGGGCGGTGGCGACTATCCTCACCTTGACACCGTCAATGTCGGACTTCTGGGTGCGGATTTTGAGCCGGATGCGGCGAGCGGAATGTACCGCCTGGGCAAGATCTATCCGGGAGAAAACTGGAATCGCAACCTGCGTTCGCCGCTTACCGAACCGGGCGTGATGGTGAAAGAGGGCGACTATCTGTTGGCGGTCAATGGCCGGCCGCTGCGGGTTCCGCAAGATCCTTACGAGCTCTTTGTCAATACAGTCAACCAGACCACGACGCTCTCAATCAACAGCAAGCCCACCGAACAGGGAGCGCACAACGTTGTGGTGCGGCCCATCCCCAGCGAGTTCAGCCTGCACGAGTTGAACTGGATCGAGAGCAACCGGCGGAAAGTGGACCAGGCCAGCGGGGGACGCATTGGCTACGTTTACCTGCCAGACATGGGAGCGAGTGGCCTCAATGAATTTGTGAAGCAATATTTCCCGCAGATTCGCAAAGAAGGAATGATCTTCGACGTCCGCTACAACGGCGGCGGTTTCGTCGACCAGCTTATTTTTGAGCGCCTGCGGCGGGTGCTGGCCGGGATGGAATCGGCCCGCAACTGGGCATCCGACACGGAGCCCAGCAATGTGTTCCACGGCTACATGGCTTGTGTCACCAATCACTATGCCGCTTCCGATGGCGATTTCTTCAGCTACTTTTTCAAGGTTTACAAACTGGGGCCGCTCATCGGAGACCGCACCTGGGGCGGCGTCCGCGGCATTCGCGGGGAGATTCCTTTGATCGATGGGGGCTACATTACGCGTCCAGAATTTTCGCTGTATGGCTTGGACAGCAAATGGCTGATCGAAAATCACGGCGTTGCGCCCGACATTGAAGTCGACAACCGTCCCGACCTGGTGAGGGAAGGGCACGATCCTCAACTGGAAAAAGCGATTGATCTGGTGATGAAGGAAATCCAGGAGCAGCCCATGAAATTGCCGCCCCGGCCTCCGGATCTGCCGGCCTACCCTTCCGGACCCGGTTTTTAATTTACGAAAGCTCGGCTGAGCTGGGAGGCTTCGCGTGTGCGAACGGTATCAGAGCAAATCGCGAAGTAAAGAAAAAGCGACGAAGAAGAGTTGTCTGGCTCAATGACCGGATTGTGATTCGCCTCGTCTTGAAGCCGCATAAATCTCAAGTAGCGTGCGCGCGGCTCGAAAAGATGTCGTGCGACCCTGCGCGACATCGTCCTCAAACGCCGCCAATTGCCTGCGAATCGCAGGATCACATTCGAATCGACGCAGGAGTCCATCCTCAATTATGTCATGCATCCACTTTCGTGCCTGGTCACGGCGGGCGCTCGTGAACCATCCGTTGGCTTTGGTCATGGTGACGTACTCCAAAACGCAGTTCCAAAGCTCGGAGATGCCTTGTTCTTTCTGCGCAGAGCAAGTGAGAGCTCGCGGAGTCCATCCCGAGCCAGAGGCAGGAAAATAGTGCAATGCGTTCTGGGCGTCGATGCGGGCTCTTTCCGCGGCCGCACGATTGGCTCCGTCAGCCTTGTTAATCACAACCAGATCGGCCAATTCCATCACTCCGCGCTTCATACCCTGCAATTCATCTCCGGCGCCGGTGAGCGCGATGAGAAGAAAAAAGTCGACCATCTCGTGAACTGCTGTCTCAGACTGCCCGACTCCGATGGTTTCGACCAGCACATTCTGATAACCCGCAGCTTCACACACAAGCATCGCCTCGCGGGTGCGTCGCGCGACGCCTCCCAGCGATCCACGCGAGGGTGACGGCCGGATGAATGCCATGTCGTTGGCAGCGAGGGATTTCATTCGCGTCTTGTCGCCCAGGATGCTTCCGCCGGAAAGCTGGCTGCTTGGGTCGACGGCGAGGACAGCAACCTTCTGCCCATGTTCGCGGATTAGCAAGCTGCCCAGCGCTTCAATCAGCGTGCTTTTGCCGGCACCCGGAACGCCGGTAATGCCGGCGCGAATCGAGTTGCCGCTGTGAGGAAGGCAATCTTCAAGGATCTGCTCGGCCAACTCCCGGTCGCTTGCACGGGAGCTTTCGATCAGGGTGATCGCTTGGGCCAGAACTTTACGGTCGCCTTTGAGGATTCCATCAACGTATTCCCGGTGCGAGAGAGTGCGGCGGCGTTTTGAGAGTTGCGCTATCAGATCTCGAGGCGGCTGCGATGCTGCTCGCCCGGGGCGAACTTGGAGCGCGCTCTTCCTCGGTTGGTCGGCCAATCAGGAATGTCCTCTTACAAGGCTGCCGCTGAGAATCTCCAAAATCCGCTGCGCTGCCACAGGAATCACGGTGCCGGTTCCGTAAACTCCGACCGCGCCAGCCTGATACAGGAAATCGTAGTCCTGCGGAGGAATGACGCCGCCGACCACAACGAGGATGTCCTCGCGGCCCAGCTTGCGCAACTCATCGATCAATTGCGGAACCAAGGTTTTGTGACCCGCAGCCAGCGAAGAGACCCCGACCACGTGCACATCGTTTTCGACCGCATGGCGTGCGACTTCCCCTGGAGTTTGGAACAGCGGGCCAATGTCCACGTCGAAGCCGACATCGGCAAAGGCTGTGGCGATAACTTTGGAGCCGCGGTCGTGACCATCCTGCCCCATCTTTGCCACCAGAATACGGGGGCGCCGGCCTTCCGCTTTTTCAAACTCCAAGACCATCTCCTGCGCTTTTTTGAATTCTTCGGCGCTGCCGCTTTCGGCCGAGTATACGCCGGCGATGGTGCGGGTAGTGGCCTCGTAGCGGCCCCAAACCTTCTCCAAGGTAGAAGAAATCTCGCCCAGGGTGGCGCGTTTGCGCGCCGCTTCCACGGCACACTCCAGCAAATTTCCGCTGCCGCTCACGGCGCACTGTTCCAGCTTTTCGAGCGATTGGCGCACGGAGTTATTGTCGCGCATGCGCTTTAATTCCTCCAGCCGCTTTACTTGTGATTCACGGACCGCGGCATTGTCGATGTCGAGCACCGGGATCAGAGTTTCTTCGGGCGAAGCATACGCATTCACTCCCACGATCATATCCCGACCGGCATCGATGCGGGCCTGCTTGCGCGCCGCAGCCTCTTCAATGCGCATCTTGGGGATGCCAGTTTCGATGGCTTTGGCCATGCCGCCGAGCGCTTCGACCTCTTGCATCAACGCCCATGCCGAGTGCATCAGTTCGTGGGTGAGGCGCTCGACATAATACGAGCCAGCCCATGGATCCACGATGCGTGTGATGCTGGTTTCTTCCTGAAGATAGATTTGCGTGTTGCGCGCGATGCGGGCGGAAAAATCCGTAGGCAGGGCCAGGGCCTCATCCAGCGCATTTGTATGCAGAGACTGCGTATGCCCGAAAGCCGCGGCCATGGCCTCGACGCAGGTACGCACCACGTTATTGAATGGGTCCTGCGCAGTCAGGCTCCAGCCCGAGGTTTGTGAGTGCGCTCGCAGAGCCAGGGATTTAGGGTTCTTCGGATTGAAACCCTTGACCAGCTTTGCCCAAAGCATTCGTGCCGCGCGCATCTTGGCAATCTCCATGAAGTGATTCATGCCAACATCCCAGAAAAACGAAATGCGCGGGGCAAAAGTATCGATGTCGAGACCGGCCTTTACTCCCGTGCGCACGTACTCCAAACCATCGGCCAGCGTATATGCCAGTTCGATGTCGGCCGTCGCACCGGCTTCCTGCATGTGGTAGCCGCTGACACTGATGAAGTTGAACTTCGGCATGTTGCCGGCGCAGTAGCGAAAGATGTCGCCGACGATCCGCATCGAGCCTTCCGGGGAATAGATGTAGGTGTTGCGAACCATGAATTCTTTGAGAATGTCGTTCTGGATGGTGCCGCTCAACGGCTGCGGTTTTATCCCTTGCTCTTCGGCGGCAACGATGTAGAACGCCATGATGGGAAGCACGGCGCCATTCATAGTCATCGATACCGACATTTGGTCGAGCGGAATCTGGTCGAACAGGATCTTCATGTCGAGAATCGAGTCGATGGCGACGCCAGCCTTGCCCACATCTCCAATGACCCGCTCGTGATCGGAGTCGTAACCGCGGTGCGTGGCCAGATCGAAAGCGACGGAAAGTCCTTTTTGTCCGGCGGCGAGGTTGCGGCGGTAAAACGCGTTCGACTCTTCCGCCGTCGAAAAGCCCGCGTATTGGCGAATCGTCCAGGGTTGCGTGACGTACATTGTGCTGTAAGGCCCGCGGAGGTAGGGTGGAATTCCTGCGGCATAGTTGAGATGTTCGAGGGCTAGCAGATCTTCACGAGTGTAAAAAGTCTTGATTGGAATGTGCTCGGGTGAGAGCCATTCACTTTTTTCCTCTTCGGAGCGCGGCCGCGAACGCTCACGTTCTATCGCGGGCCGGTAATCGATTTCAGAAAAGTTCGGGCGCACGCTAGTCCTCGATTCCCAACCGTTGCTGCCATCTCGCGAGAAATTCAATCGGATTAGTGCGGGCATGAATAAAATCCGCGATACCAGTTGCTTTCAGTTGCTCGGTGGTGTCGGGGCTTCCTGCAACAATAAGCGGAATCTTTCGCTCCAACGCCTCCATCTTTGCCGTCAACGCCGCTGCCAGCGCTGGGTATTCCGCATCGGAGCTGCATAAAACAATAATGTCGGCATCACTGTCGCCAATTTCTTCGAGACGGTCGATTTGCCGCTTCACGGTATCGAAGCCTGCGCAGGCGAAGAAATCGGCGGCAAAGCTCGAACGGGCCGACCGCATTTTTGGATCGCCATACTCTGCCAGCAACACACGCGTACACTGGCCAGTGCGCGCCGCGTGACGTTCGGTGCGGAGTCGAAGTTGCTCATACATCCGCGCGCCACGCCGTCCCGAATTCTGGTGCGAAGGATCGACGCGATCCAGCGCCTCTTCGGATGGATTGGCATACTTGTTCGTCCCGGTAAAGATTCGCCGCCGGGACGTAACCGCGTTGTCTCGGGCAGCACAAGACTGCTCCAAAGCCTGCTTAATCAGCCCTTCCGCATGAGCCTTTTGGAAGCCGCCAGCGGCTTCGACCTCCTGCATGATTTTCCAACCCTCGCCGGCGATGAAATCGGTGATAACTTCGAGCGCGTACGATCCTCCGCCCGGATCTGCGACTCGCGACAACTGGGCTTCCCGCTGGAGAATAATCTGCGTGTTGCGGGCCAGCCGGCGGCTGGCTTCATCGGGCGCCTTGTAGCACTCGTCAAAGGGCGCGACGGAAATTGAGTCCGCCCCGCCGATAGCGGCAGACATGGCTTCGGTGGTCGCGCGCAAGATGTTGACGTGAGGATCGTAAATAGTTTCGTTCCAGCGTGAAGTGCGGGCATGAATTCTCGCCTTCGCGGCCACGGACGTTCCCCCAAAACTTTCGACCGCGTGCGCCCACAACATGCGGAAGGCGCGAAGCTTGGCGATCTGAAAGAAGTAATTGGAGCCAATCGAGAAAGAGAATGTCAGGGAACCGGCAGCGCGATTAATGTCGATGTTGCGGGCCTGCATCTCTGCCAGGAAATCGATTCCCGCCGCTAAGGAGAATCCAACCTCCTGGACAGCGGTAGCCCCGGATTCTTCAAAATTATCGCCGTGAATGGTGAAGGGCACGAGCGAGGGAGCCTCGGCGGTCACGGCCTCGGCGGTGAAGTCGAGGCTGGCGAACGGACTCCATCCTGTTGATATCGGTGAAGAACCCGGATTGCGCATAAGAAGGCGAATCAGAGACTCATCTGCTTTTTGAAAATTGATGGGGACGTTTGGCAGCGCCGCTAAAAGAGTCTGCAGGTCGGCAGCGTTCTTGATGGCAACATTGAGAAATCCAATCTCTTGGGCTCCGGCCGTGACTGCATGGGCAGCCGCGCGAGCCGCCTCGTCGACATCGGCTGCATCAACCTCTTCGCGAATGCGCCAGTCACCTGTCGGCCCCGTCCCGCGCACGTAAGGAAATTCGCCGGGTTCGGCATCCAGATATTCCAATCCTGCAATGTCCTCGGCCCTGTAGTAGGGCCTGACCGCGAGACCTTCATCGGTTTGCCAGATGAGTTTCTTGGCGTAGTCGGCGCCCTTCAGATCTTTGCGAATCTGTTCTTCCCAGGACTCGGTCGTGACTGGAGGAAACTCCTGTAATAGATTCGTGGCCATTTTTCTTCACTTGCTTTCCGGGTCTTCGACGATCTCGATGAGAAATCCAAACGGATTGTCGCTTCTCGATTTGGGATGAACAAAAAAAACCGTGGTGCCGCGCGAACCTTTGCGCGGAGCCTTGTCGATGAGCTGGAATCCGCTGGCTTTCATGGCGTCGAAGGCCTGCTGTGCATTTTTCACGCGAAAAGCCACATGCGCCAGGCCGCCGCGCCCGCCATTGCGGTCGATTAGTTTCTGTGCCGGAGAAGCGGGAGCCAAAGGCTCAAGCAATTGAATCAGGTTGGGGCCGTCTCCCACCTGTAATAGCGATTCGCGCACCTGATCCGTTCCCCGCACTTCTTCACGATGAACTTCGTGGAAGCCCAGCAGCTCAAAGGCTTTCACCTGTCCTTCCAGATCTCCCTGCTTTACTGCGATGGCAACGTGGTCGACGAACTGAATCCCGGGGACGTCTTTTAGATCCTCGGGCACAGTCCTCATGGCTTGCGGTTTTTCGACCGTTTCGTCCCTGGACGGCATTTCATTCTCCTTATTCGAATTCTCCCTTCGCAGGGCTTGTGGCGCGGTGCCTGGCGCCAGACCCAGAAATGATTCGTTCTTTACCCCAGATTACACCTACCATGCTACGCTTTTGATTCGTCGGCTCAATTTCTCACTTATGGAGGCAGGGCAAGAATGAAAGTACTCAGCGCCGTTATAGTGGGTGTGATCCTGGGAGCGATTTTAGCTGCCGCGTCCGTTTACTTCTATTTTGCCAGCGGCAGCGCCCCGGTTGCGACCTCCGCACCACCTATGCCGTTCGAGAGGATGCTGGCCCACAAGGCTCTCGACGCACGAATTGATAAGGAATTGCCGCGAAAAGTCCCAATGGCTGCCGACGAAACCAATCTGGTGGCCGGGGCCCAGATTTATCGCGATCATTGTGCGGTATGCCATGGCTTGCCGGGCCAGCCAGAGTCGGCGATCGCCGCAGGCGAATATCCTCATCCGCCCAAACTGATGGAGGGTACAGGGGTCACTGACGACGAACCGGGAGAGAGTTACTGGAAGGTTGCGAACGGTATCCGGTTGACCGGCATGCCCGGATTCGGACGTCGGCTCTCGGAAACTCAGATGTGGCAGGTGAGCTTGCTCGTCGCCGATGCCGACAAACTTCCGCCCGCCGCGAAAACTATTCTTGCGTCTGTCCCTCTTGCGCCTGCCGCGGTGCAATCACCAAAGTGAATTTAGCGTTTGCGCCCCTAATCTTCTAATGTTCGCGTTCCGCCGGAAGTAGAGGCAAAATGACGGGGGATGTTCTTGAGTTAACGGGAAATCGTTGTTGGAAATCGGTTCGGTAGAGGTACAATTTGGCTAGCGGGAGGCTGCTGGCTGGCTCCGTTTTTTGGACCCAGAAAGCGGGCCATTCCAGGCTGCTAGTTTTCGCTCGAGGACGAAGCAACTTGGTTGCCGGACCGGTCATCTGTTTAAACTGGTACCGTGTGTCTCTGCGCAACGTAAAACCATAGCCGTCATGGACCCAATACCGACCAATCCGAGTGTTCCCGGGAACGACCCTGAACTGAATTTGCTCCTATCGAGCCGCAGCCTGGAAGAGCCGATGTGGAAATCGCTCTTCGGCCAGTTAGATGACTTCTTTTTTCCCAAGAAGCTCCCGCCACTGAAACTGGAGTCGAAGCCCGAGCCGGTCAAAAACATCTGGGGCTTATATAACTATCGCAAGGATGCCGCAGCCGGGACTACGGCGGTACACGTCTTCATTATCGGAATCATCATCGGCCTGACCATTCTCGGGCACCACATGATTGCCCCGGCGAAGGCAGAATCAAAAGTGATCCCGCTGGTCGATCCCGGCGATCTGCCGACGCTGAGACCATCGAAAACGCAGGTCGGCGGCGGTGGCGGTGGCGGTGATCGGGATGTTCTGCAGGCCACCAAAGGTAAGCTACCCAAGTTTTCCATGCAGCAAATCACTCCGCCCGTGGTGGTAGTGCGAAACGAGCATCCAAAGCTTCCAGTCGAGCCCACGATTGTCATTCCTCCGCAGGTGAAACTGGCGACAAATAATATGCCCAACCTGGGAGATCCCATGTCTGGCGCGGTGTTGCCCTCGAACGGAACCGGCGCAGGCGGCGGCATTGGATCGGGTTCCGGCGGTGGGGTGGGATCTGGAACTGGACCTGGTTTTGGGCCTGGCGAAGGCGGCGGAACTGGCGGCGGAATCTTTCATGTAGGCGGCGGCGTGAGCGCGCCCCGCGTGATCTATCAGGTCGATCCTGAATTTTCCGAGGAAGCTCGCAAGGCGAAGTATCAGGGAACCTGCACTCTTATGCTCGTGGTCGATGCTAACGGCCGGCCCACGAATATTCGGGTAGCGAATTCGCTGGGCATGGGACTCGACGAGAAAGCCATTGAAGCAGCAAAGAAATGGCGCTTCGAGCCGGCGATGAAAAACGGGCATCCGGTTGCCGTCGAGATCGCGCTCGAGGTGGATTTCCACCTGTACTGAGACAGGCCGTCGCTCTATTCTCGCCGCAGAACCACAAAGGAACCGGATTTTCGTTCTACAAATCCGAGTCTTTCATAGAGTTCGATGGCACGGAGATTGTCTCCCCGGACGTGAAGGAAGGGAATTTCGCCCCGCTCCAAGATTCCTCGTATAACGTGGCTCATGAGTGCCGCTGCGTAACCGTGCCCAGTGTGCTGGGGATGAGTGCAGACGGCACTGACTTCGGTGTATCCCGGCACTTTCATGCGTTCGCCCGCCATCGCCACCAACTTTCCTTCATCGCGTATCCCAAAGAAGCTTCCCAGTTCATGAGTACGCGGACCAAACGGCCCCGGCTTGGTGAGAGCTGTGAGGGCAATCATATCGGCCGACTCGGCCGCACCAAGCTCGACGATGGGGAACTTCGCGAAGTCTATTTTGTCGAGGCTGCCATCTCGCCAGGCCATTTGCACCAAGGGAGCGCCAGCTACGACGCTCCAGCCAGCCCGCGACTGATAGGGAGCGTCGAGGAAAAGCGCGATAGTACCTTTAGGGCCGGCTAGTTCCGCCAGCGATTCGTACCCTTGTTCTTCAGGCTCCACGAACGCGGACAAGGGGCCAACCTCCGGCACGAATCTCCGCGCGTTGCCAAAGCACTGCGCAAACTCCGTTTGCCGCGTGCTGAGCGCCTGCCAGATTATGTTGTCGAGCGGATTCATGATCGGATTTAGTTTTCCTGTTTGAGTAAAATGCAGCGCTTGTGGACACAGTATTTCCGCGCGATGGGCGGAACTATCCGATTCTTGCGGACAAAACGGAAAATGCAGGCTTCACTCTTTCAGATCGACGTGTTGCACGTCGCTGATCGGATGACCAAGGAAACGCGGACCCAGCCTGCGGAACTTCTCCACCGAATCCGTGGCAAAAAACTTGAAGCGGGGGAGCCCACGCCGTTCCGCCAACGACTGGGTTTGCGGTTCCGGTGCGTAATTTTCAAAAGCTGCCGCGACCATGTTCGCCGTGGATTCCGCCGAGTCGACGATCTTGACATGCCCCGGCGCCACTTTTTGCAGCAACGGCCGAAGCAGCGGATAGTGCGTACACCCCAGCAGGAGCACGTCAGCATCATCAAAACCGTCGGCAAAAGCTTCGCTCAGATAAATGCGCGCTACTTCCTCGGTTACGCGATGATCCGTCCATCCCTCTTCAACCAGAGGAACCAGCAGCGGGCAGGCTTTCTCCTGCGCCGTCAGACCGCGAGCCTGAAGAGCCTTGTAATAAGCATGGCTGGCCACCGTCGCCTCGGTGCCAATGATCACCGCCTTCTTGTTGGCGCTGGCCCGCGCCGTGGCTTCCGCGCCGGGTTCGACCACGCCAATCACCGGCACATGCGCAGCCAGAACAATCCGCTCCAAAGCCAGTGCCGTTGCGGTATTGCAGGCGATCACTAAAATCTGGGCGCCCTGGTCTTCAAGGAAACGCGCGGCTTCCACGGCGTACCGCGCGACAGTCTCAGCCGATTTGGAGCCGTAGGGCAGCCGCGCCGTGTCGCCGAAATATAAATAGTCTGCTGCGGGAAGGATTTCCAGCAGTGCTTTGAGGACGGTCAAGCCGCCGAAGCCGGAATCGAAGACGCCGATGGTGGGACGCCGCATAGTCAGAGACAGTCCACCGACGCGCTAGTGGTCACTGGGATCTTTCTGCATGAGCGTGCGGACGGCGTGAACTGAAGCGTAATCGAGAAACGCCCTTCCGCAGCACGGACCCGGCGGGATGGGTGCTCCATGCGGGCAGGTGTGGGGATGGCCGAGAAACGTGCAGATTTTGTCGGTCGCTTCCGGCGAGAGAATGTGCTCGAACTTGCAGGCCTGCTCTTCGATTTCAGTTTCGCTATCCATGGCGAGGCTGTCGGTGAAAAGCCGCTCTGCCAGGCGATGACGCCGGATAATCCCGCCAGCGCGCTCCCGCCCGCGGGAGGTCAATTCGACAATCATCGTGCCGTCGCCCACCGACGCTGACACCGGCTTGAGCGCATCGTGACAGGGATTCACGAATGGCTTATGCCCGTGAGACATCGGAGGATGCGGAGTCGAAATGACCAATCCCATCTCGATCATCTTTTCGATCGCCACGTCGACGGGCAGCGCACCGTGAACCTGCATGCGCTCGACTTCCGCGATTTCGCCGTGTTCCGCCAGTACCCATAACTCTTCAAGCACCTCGTCGATCTGTTCTTCGTCGGCCATGGCGAAGACTTCCTGCGCCGCGATCTTACCGTGGTGCAGTTCAATGCGACGGTCGGCCAGGCGCGCGACCACGGGATCGTGCGTAACCATGACGATGGTTCGGCCTTGACGATGAAATTCGCGCAGCAGCCGGAGGACGATTTCTTCATTCTGCGCGTCAAGATTGCCCGTGGGCTCGTCGGCCAAAATGATTCCGGGATCGTTGATCAGGGCGCGCGCAATGCACACACGTTGCTGCTCGCCGCCAGAAAGCTGGGAGGGAAGATGATTGGCCCGCTCGCCAAGGCCGACACGCTCCAGCGCTGTTAGCGCTTCGTTCTCGTCGGTCATACTGTGGAAATACTGCGCGAGCATTACGTTCTCAATCGCAGAAAGGAAGGGAATCAGATGGAATTGTTGAAAGATGAAGCCGATTTTTTCCGCGCGGACGCGAGTCAGCTCCCCCGAAGAAATGCTCGCAACATTCTGACCATCGAGCCAGATCTCACCGGACGTCGGCCGGTCCAGGCAGCCGATGAGATTTACGAGCGTAGACTTGCCCGATCCTGAAGGCCCCATGATCGATAGCCATTCGCCCTTAGTGACGTGCAAAGAAACGTGATCCAGCGCGTGAATGCGGCTTTCTTCTTTGCCTCCGCCGCCATTGCCAGGGAGGCTGCTGTCCGCTTTGGCGGGGTAGAGCTTCGTCACGTCTTTTAGCTGAATCATCCGCTCTTATTCTCCCCGCAGAATCACCGCAGGTTGCACCCGGCGCAATAACGATATCGGCAAAATCGCCGCCAGCAGCGTCACCGCTATGCTAGCAGCCATTACGACTGGTAGTACGCCGTAGCGCGGCGCGACGGAAGCATGAAAGTTAACTCTTCCTATCCACGTCGCCATGCCGATACCAACCACGTATCCAATCAACGCGCCCACAGCCCCCAGGGTAGCTGCCTCAGCGGCGAAAAAACCGCTCAGCAGCGCGCCCGAAGCGCCCAGGGCCTTCATCATAGCGAAGTCCTTGCGCCGGTCAAACACCCAGCCCATCAGCGTGGAAAGCACGCACAGCGCCGCCGTCAAGACAATTAACGCCGATGCGGCGAACAATGTGGAGCGCGTTTTGCCGAGTACGCGCGCTTCTCCTTCCATAATCTGTCGCACCGGGCGGACTTCAACCGAGGGTATGGCCTCAGCCAACTCGTGCATCACAGCCGCGATTTCCTTCGGGCGTGCCGCTGGCTGCGACCTCAATTGTTGCGGGTTGAATCCCAGTCCACGAAGTGAAGTCGGAGAGAGAAATGTAGATGCGATCGTCTTCCGCCGCGCCGGTCTCTACCGTGCCCACAGGCGTCAAATTTATTGTGTGTCGTGTGAATGTCAGATCGAACGGTTGCTTCTGTGGAGAAATGGCGGAAAGCGCGCGCACACCCATCAGTGCCTGATGCGGCCCAGACGGCCATTTATTGACCGACCACCAGTGATCCAGTTGCTTCACGCAATCGAAGTCGGTTCCGGCAACGACCACGGGTTGGCCGCCGCTGGTTCGCGCGACAATCAGGGCGAAGGGCGCGGCGATGCCGCGTCCGTGAAGGACTGATTCGACTTGCGCCAGCGCGTCGACGGGAAGGGAAGTACCGTCTTTGGCAACCAGCACCATGTTTGCCCCGTAGTTACGAAATTCACGGCGCAATTTCGTTTGCACGTCCGTGTAAAGATTAAGCACTGCGGTTGCGACGGCCGCGGCCACAACCATGGCCAAGAACGCTGCGGCGGCCCGTCCGCGGCGCAACACCGCCGCGCGCAACAGCATACGGAGAAACATGGAAGTATGCGACCTCGAGGCGCGCGATGCCGCGAGTTTCTGCGCAGCGGCTGAGATTGCCTTCACAGTTCGCCTCGCAGAGCATAAACCGGATCCAGGCTGACTGCGCCACGAATGGCGGTAGCGCTTCCAGCGACCGTCACGAAAACAGCGATCAGAAGAATAACCGGCAACAACACTGGCTGTACCGAAATCTGCGAGTTGAAAATAGTGCGGCCAATCTGGCGGGCCAGCACGCTGCCCACGGCAAAGCCGACGAGGCCTCCAATGAGCGCGAGTAAGGTCGCCTCGGCAAAGAAGATCGACGCGACCGCCATCTTTCCCGCCCCCAGAGCTTTCATCAGTCCGACTTCACTGCGCCGCTCAAAAATTGCCGTAGCCATCGCGGCAGAAACGGCAAGGGCAGCGGCCAGCAGCGCGGCCAGCGTTACCAGAAAAAACAACCCCTCGACCTTGGTCAGCACCGCGCCTTCATTTTGCTCCACCTGGCGAATCTGTTCCGCGTGCGAGTGGGGAATGGCTTCCTGCAACTGAAAAGCAATCGATTGAGGATATGGCGAGCAATACCAGCGATCGTACATCGGCCCGGCCAGACTTCGCGGGTTGCGGCGCGCCAAAGCATCTTCGGGTTTGGTGATCGCGCTCACATAAATGCGTTGCACCGCGCCGGGTTTGCCGAGAATCGCCTGCGCCAAGGCGAGCGGTGCGACAATCTGGTCGTCTTCCTCGTCTCCGCTGGACAAAATTCCCGCGACTCTCGATCGATGTCCCGAGAGCGCTATTTCGTCCCCGGCTTTGTAGGGCAATGTTCGCGCCAGTCGCTCGCCGATCAACACATCGGAAGAGTCGTCAGCGGGCCACGTTCCCGAAACTTTCCACCAGGAGTGGGTTTTGCGCACCCCAGTAACGACGCTTTCTTTGCCATAAGAAACCTGCTTGGCAAAATAAGTGCCCAACAGCGTCACGTCTCGTTTTTGAAGGCCGCTCTTGGCGGGGACATCGACTGTCACGTTCACCGGCAGCATCGGCGCAAATCCAGTGATGTTGTTGTGCCAGAAAATTCCTTTAATTTTCGGCAGGTCGGATTCGCTGAGATATGCGTTGTCGCTCGGAGGTTGGAGATGGACGCCGCCGATTTCTACATCCAGCGTTTCATCCTGCGGTGTCACTACCAGGTTTGCGCCGATGGTGCGCAACTCGCGGCTGATCTTATCACCGATGTCGGTGGCGACTCCAATCATTGCCGTCGCCACCGTGACGCCGAGAGTGATCGCTGCGCCGGCCAGCAACTTGCGCCGTTTTTGCCGCCGGAAAGATTCGTAGACCAGGCGTGCGAACATTGGTTATTGTGGCTCAAACATGCGGCTATGCGCCGCCAAGTCAGCCTCTTCGACGATCACCGCGTCTGCGGTTTGCGTCGCCTTCAGAGGAATCGGATTGCAGCCGCCCTTGCTGCCGATCGATTGCGGATTGATCGGCGCCCCGCAATTTCTGCAAGCCACTCCATTGGAAGTCTTGTAAAAGCCGGAAGCGCCGCAAATCTCGCAAGCGTCAAGAACTGTCGCGACCTTTCCGTCCGGCTTCTTATACAGCCAAAAGCGCACCTCGACTCCATTTTCGCGCGCCTGGTAGCGGTGCAAATCGCCATCGGAAACCTGGCTCAGCGGAATCGATAGCATGCCATTGACGAAGGTAACTTCGGTCGCCGGGGAAAGTGCGCTGACGCTCTTTGTGTATATGAACTCGGCGGTCACCAGCGCGATGAACACAAAGGAGAAGACGTAAACCGCACCCGTCCACAGGCGCTCGCGGCGCGCGCTCCAAAGCGCCTTACGCTTTTCGGCGGGAGACGCCGCCTCCATCCGCGGTTCGCGGCGTTTAGCGTCAAACAAAATCATGAGAACGGCCAGCGCCACGATGGTCACGACAAAAAATAATTCGTTGCGGACGATCGGGCCGACAATCGCCATCTCTCGACGGGAAGATGGAAGCACGCCATTCTCCGATAGTTCGTGTAAGCCGGAGATGATCAGTTGAGCCGCGACCAGGAATAAGATCGCCGTGGTCACACGGAAAAATTTCTGCAGGTTGATGCGCACGCTGCCTTTGACGAACATCACGCCAAATGCAATGGCAGCGATCACCCCCGCCAGTGTCCCCAGAAAACTCATCAATTCGGTCGAGTTCAGCGTGACCGCCGAAAGAATCAGCACGGTTTCCGCGCCCTCACGCAAGACCATGAGAAATACGAATGCGAACAGGCCGAAGGCTGCGTTCTTGACGGCGAGCGAACCGACCTTGCCTTCGATTTCGCCTTTGAGTTTGCGGCCTGTCCTCATCATGAAGACCACCATGCTGATGACAAAGACAGCTGCAACCAGCATGATCCAGCCTTCGAAAATGTCTTCGTTCAGATTAGTGCGGGAAATAACAATGGCGACGGCAATGCTGCCCACAAAAGCCGCAACCAGTGCTGCGTAAACTGTTCTGCGCAAATCGTTGCGGCCTATTTTGCGCAGGTAGGCCAGCGTGATCCCGACAATCAGTGCCGCTTCCACTCCTTCGCGCAAAGTAATGATGAAAGCCTGAATCATTTAGAGGAATTTCCTGTAGAGCTTGGCCGATAATGAAATAATTGTGAAAATCACCGTCAACCCCAACATTTTAAAGAATATGCCTCATTCGCCAGAGGCGTCAACGAATGGCGCAGCCAGCGGTGCGGCGGGCGCCTGCAGATGCGGAATTCGAGTGCTTAAAGGTTATTGGATGCGGAGAACGGTGTACCTGATACTTGCATTGTCGCGGCCGGAAACCTCACAAACGCTTCAAGAACGTGTTCGCTTCCGCCAGTTGCGGGAATAATCTCTCTTCCGCCTGAAACTCCACGGGGTGCACGCAACGGCGGCTCCCGCGGAGTTTGACCGGATGCTTGAGGTGCAGCATTTCGTGGTAAACGATATATTCGACTGCATAACGCGGGACCGCCGGATGATCGAAGATGCGGCTGATGATGATGGCATTGTGCGCTGGATCATAATGGCCCAGGATGCGGCGAGTCCTGGTCGGACTCCAGCTCATGCGCGGCCGCGCCAGCAGTCCGTGAAAGAAACGAGCGTTTAAGTCTTCGAATATCTTATCGAGATCGTAAAAATACCCCTGAGGAGAACGCAGAATCTTACGCCCTCGTATCTGCCGCACCAGGTGCGCCTTTTGTACGATTTCGTGGCTGGCGACATATCGGCGATAACGGGCGGCATGTCCGCGATCGATGGGTTTGCGGTACATCTTGGCCAGCAAAATATGAGCGATCGCCCGCAGAACGCTTTCGGGCGAACCCTCCAGCAGGTCGGAGAGTCTGACACGCAATTCTCCGTCCCGCAAGCGAACCGTGTTGTTAACGTTGGCAAAAGCGAAGAATTCGATCTTGAGTGGGGGAAGGGAAGTTTCGGGACGCAACTCCCTGTAACTCTCTTGGAAAATCTCCAGCAAGCCGCTACGCACAGTAGAGCTAGATTAGCACGAGAGCAGCCTCGGAAAAGTGCGCGCGGACATTCGCATTGGTTCCCAGCGATACCGTTTGTCATCCCGTCTCTAACGACGTGGCCTAGTGTCAAGTGATTTTTGCCGACACCTCTCCCTTGGCGTCTTCGGTTTTGCAGAAGCGCCATTTCGCTCTCGCAGGAAGGTTTTTGCGTCTTCGACCAAAGCCCTGTGTTCTCTCAATCGTGCGGTGGACGCAAGGTCTCACCATCCATCTCTTCGGCAACTACTCCCAAAATTGCTGCTTCGAACTCCCCGCTTCTCGGGGAGGCAGGCTGCCTACTCAAGCGGTCGGCTCATGCTTTCCGCCACGAAATGACTCAGGCTTGCCTGCACACGGCCTTGCACAGCTGCGCGTAATCCCATTCCTCGCGCAGCATCAGGTACAACCTCATGGCCAGCTTGCGCGCCACCGCCACCTTGGCCAGCGCGCGATGCTTGCGCACCGCCAGCCGCCGATAAAAGCGGCCCAACTCGGCGTCGTAGCGCGCCGCCGTCTGTCCCGCCTCCACCAGCAAAAAACGCAGAAACGGACTGCCCTGCTTGCTGATGCCTCCCAACTGCTGCCGCCCGCCGCTGGAATGCTCGCTGGGAATCAGGCCAAAATAGCTGCCCACCTGGCGCGCATTCGCGAAGCGTTTCGCCGGCCCCAGCGTCAGCACCATGGCCAGCGCCGTCACCGGACCTACTCCCGGATGCGTCATCAACCGCCCCGCCGCCGGCCGCCGCTTCACTTCTTCTTCCACTTGCCGGTTCAGCGCCGCGATCTCCGCTTCCTGCTGCTCCAGCGCGGCCAGCAACCGTTGCCTGCGCAGCGCTGCGTAGGGCAGCAACTCCAACTTCTCCAACTCCGCCCGGCCCGCTGCCGTCCACAGCTTGCGCTTCTTTTGCACGCCCTGGCTGAGCATCAGCGCCTGCAGCTGATTCTTGATGCGCGTCCGTGCCTGCACCTGCTTGTGCCGATGCACCAGCAATTGCCGCACATCCCGCTCCTCCAGGCTGGGCACCCAGATCCGCGGAAACCGCTCTTCTCTCAGCAACCGCAACAACAGCTCCGCGTCTCGCCGATCCGTCTTTTGCTTGCGCACTTCCGACGCCCGGATCCGCGCCGCATCCCCAATCCACAACTCCATGCCCAACTCCTGCAGCAAACGCTCAAACCAGGGATAGTGCCCGCAACCCTCCATCCCCACCCGCACCGCTTGCCCGCGCAGCGACCCATAAAACTGCTCCGCTTCCTCGCGGTGCCACAAACGCCGCTCGGAAATTTCTCCTGTCGAATTGTCAAAGATCGCGACCTGCTGAAACCCAGGATGAAAATCACAGCCTATAATCAGCATGACGTTGGCTCCTTTGTCGAGCCTTGGCCGTTTCGCAACCACCAACTTACTCTACGATCGAGCCAACGTCGTTATGCAATCAAGCAAAGCGAGGGATCTGGGTTCTTGCATCTACCGCGAGCGTCCTGCCGGCAATCCAGCTTGCCTATTCCTTACCGGCAGACTTGCTGTTCGAGGCCGCATTCAGCCTCTTGTGCTTCGCTGCGTCTTCCTGATCCGCGAGCAACTTCTTATGATCTTCCGCCGACTCGTCGAGCGTATCGAGTGCGTTGGTGAGGGCGAAGTCATATTGGCTAGCCTCTGCCGGGGAAACGTCGGCGGCCTCTTTCAGGGCCCGCAGCTTGGCCTCAAATTCTACGTCGGCGTCAATCACCGTTTTTAGCGGCTTGCGAATATCGTCCCGGCGATCCACATATGTATCCACGTTGTCGTTCAGTTCGTCGTAGAGGAGCAGAAAGCTGTCCAGCATGTCGTGCGTCTGCTGGGCGCGATCTTTCGTTTTAGGATCGCTTCGCATTTGCTCGAGCTTTACCAGCCGCGAGCGGGCAAACGAAACGTAAAGCGTCAGCCTCTGCTTCGGCTCCCAACTGGCATCGCGAATCTGATCGATTTCGGATTGAGTGAGCGGGTCGGCGTGCCGTTGAGCGCTGGCCGCAATTCCGGTCGCCAGCAGGCCCAGCGCCACGCAATATCGAAGCCATAGCCTGGTCATCTGTCACCCTTTTGGAAACATCGCTTCGAGCAAATCGTCGCGCACTCGCTGTAGCCTGTCGAGCGTGCTTTGGACGGCGGATTGCTCGTCATGCGTCAGGCTGAATTTAAGGTCGGTGAGTTTTCGCGCCATCTGGCGCACCGCAATTTCCGTCTGCTTCAGCCGTTTGCCCGACTGGATCGAGCTATCGCGGGCGGATTCGCAAAACGCAGCTACTTCATTCAAAGCAGCGCCGCCTTTTTGATCATCTCCATTCGCATAAAACTTCTCCGCGGCCTTGAGCTGCAGAGCCGCAATCTCCACGCATAGCCGCGGGCGGTCACGGGCGGACGCCGAAGCCAGACGGGCTTTCAATTCCTCAACGGTAGCTTTCTTCGCCGCCATCGCGGTCAATCCCACCGTCAGCAGGAGTAAGCCCGCTGCCATGGCACGTCCCAGGGAAAACCGCAGAGGCAATGTTTTGCCTGTGTTGAACATTTTCACCTTGCCCGAAAACTATTTCTTCGGCTCGATGGCTATCAGCCGATGCTTCGCCTGCCATTCCTGATCAGGATACTTCCCCTGCGCCACTTGGAGGAAGAGCCGATAATTCGCAGCGGCCTTCTTCATGTCTTTCAAATGATCCAGAGCCGACGCCCGCAGAAAATATGTGAGAGGAACTTCCGGCAAAAATTTGGCGCGTACATCCAGAGCCTTGAGGGTCAGAGGATAGTCCCTGTTCTCGCTCGCCGCGAACGCCAAATCCCCGTATGCCTCGCCGAGATCGGGCTTGAGCTTGATCGCGGTCAGAAACTCCTGTTGTGCGAGGGGAAAGTTCTTCTCACGAAGCAATGCCTGTCCCAGCGTCCGGTGCAGGCTGGCATCCTGCGGATGCGCCGCGGACAGCGCGCGATATGCTATCTCTGCTTGATCGTTCTTCCCCGCCGCCACGTAAGTTTCTGCCAAATCGCTTTGTGCCGTGAGATCGCTGGGCGCCATTTTCACGCCAGATTGCAATTCCGCGATGGCATCATCATTCTGGCCTTGCGCGGCAAGGACCCTCCCTAATTGAATGTGAGCGGAAGCTTCTTCCGGATGCAGCTTGACCAACTCCCGCAGATATTTTTCGGCTTCAGGGAAATGGCGCTCCTGCATGGAGATATTGGCCAGACCGGTGAGCGCGTCCGAGTGAGGATCGAGGGCCAGTGCCGCCTCATATTCCTTTTCAGCATCGCCGTATCGCTTCTGCGCTTCGAACATTTGCGCAGCCGCGGCGTGTGGCTCGGCCTCATTTGGCTGCAAAGCCGCAGCTTTTGCGTAAGCCGCTGCCGCTTCCTCGGGCTTCGATGTCTCGAGCACGTGCCCCAATGAAAGCCAGGCTCGATACTGGCCTTCGGCAACGTGACTTGTTGGTTTGAGCTGCGTGGCGGCGCGAAGAAATTGTTCTGCGTCCGGCTGCCCGATCTTGGCGAGCTGCAGGCCCAAGTTCAGGTTGGATTCGAAAACATCGGGTTTCGCCGCCACCGACTTGCGATACGCAGCAATTGAATCGTTTATTTTTCCCAGTCCGTTTTCCACGAACCCCAGGTCAAACCATGCTTCATAGTTTGCCGGCTCACGGCCCACCGTTTTCAGTAGCAAAGGTTCGGCTGCCGCGTCATCATGCTTTTGAATGAGCGCTTCTGCCTGGGTCAGCTCCGGCAGCTGTTCCGATTCCTCAACTCTTATGTGGTGGATGGTGCGGCTGGAATCGGGCCCGGTCTTTTCGTGAATAGTTTGGTCGGACGATTGGGCTTCGTTGGACGATGGGGAAGAGGGAACAGAGCTATTTTGAGCGCTGGCAATTGAACAGAAAATAGTGAACGTGGCGGCCATCATCCACACAAACCTACGAACGCCCATTCGATCGTCCGGGGTCATTTCCATTCACGCCATTTCCATTCAAAAGATGCGCCAGATAACGGCCAGTATAGGATCCAGATATTTCTGCAATCGCTTCCGGCGGTCCCACACCCACGATCTCGCCGCCCAACGCGCCGCCTTCTGGACCAAGGTCGATTACCCAGTCCGCCGTCTTGATCACTTCCAGATTATGCTCAATCACCACAATCGATCCACCAACTTCAATCAGCCGGCGAAAGGCGGCGAGCAGCTTGCTCACGTCGTCGAAGTGCAGGCCGGTCGTCGGCTCGTCAAAAATATAAAGCAGCCGAGGCCTGCTCCGCGCTTCTCCGCGTCCGGCTCCCAGTCTTCCCGCTCGCTCCGCTGGTTGCAAGTGAGCGGCCAGCTTCATGCGTTGCGCCTCGCCGCCCGATAGCGTCGTGGCAGACTGCCCTAAACGCAAATATCCCAGCCCAACCTCCTCCAGGCTACGCAACTTTTCCGTGATCTTCGGCGCCTCGGCAAAAAACTTCAACGCTTCTTTCACCGTCAAATTCAATACTTCATGAATATTCTTGCCCCGGTAGCGAACCTCCAGCACCTGCGGCTTGTAACGCGTGCCTTTGCACTCCTCGCAAATCAATTCCACATCGGCAAGAAACTGCATTTCCACCGTAACTGTGCCATCGCCCTGGCAATTTTCGCAGCGTCCGCCGGGAATATTGAATGAAAAGTGTCCGGCGCTAAAGCCGCGCTTCTTCGACTCGGGCAGGGAAGCAAACAGATCGCGGATGGCGTCAAACGCCTTGATATATGTGACAGGATTCGATCGCGGCGTCCGGCCGATGGGGGATTGATCCACCAGCACCACTTCGTCGATAAACTCATCCCCTTCGATGCTCTCCCAGCTTGCATGTGAAGTCACGTTCGCAGGCGCATTGCCGTTGCCCGCCTGTTTCTTCGCCTGCGACAGAGCCTGAAATAACACTTGGTGCAGAAGCGTCGACTTTCCGGACCCGGAAACTCCCGTGATCGCCACGAGCATGCCCAGCGGAACACTCACATCGACGCCTTTCAAGTTATGCGCCCGCGCTCCGCGCACGGTAATTTGCTTCACTCCCGGCTTACGCCGCGTCGCCGGTGCTTGAATCCGGAGATCTTCCGCCAGATAACGGCCGGTCAGCGACGTTGCATTGTCGCGAATTTCTTCAAACGTACCTTCCGCCACAAGTTTGCCGCCGTTTTCACCCGCGCCCGGTCCCATATCCAAAATGCGATCTGAGGCCCGCATAATATCTGGATCGTGCTCGACCACCAGAATCGTGTTGCCCAGATTGCGCAAGTCGTGAAGAATACGAATTAGCCGGTGCGTGTCGCGCGCATGGAGCCCGATTGAAGGTTCGTCCAGCACATACAGCGTTCCCACCAGCCGCGATCCCAGCGAAGTTGCTAACTGAATGCGTTGCGCTTCTCCGCCCGAAAGCGTCGATGACAGCCGGTCGAGCGTCAAATACTCCAGCCCCACATCGTTCAAGAAGCGCAGGCGCTCGCGAATCTCCTGCAACAATTTGTCGGCGATCTCTGTTTCCTCTGCGCTTAACTTGACGCCGCTGAAAAACGTCGCCGCATCTTGCACTGTCATGGCGCAGACTTCACAAATATTCTTGCCATTGATCTTCACCTGCCGTGCTTCCAGCCGCAAACGGCTGCCCCTGCACTCCGAGCACTGCGAATAACCCGCGGTATCGGCTGAGGAAAACGCGCACGTGCAATTTATATTTCTTGCGTTCCAGATGATTGAAGAATCCACGCACGCCGGGAAACTTGCCGTCTCCATCCAGAACCATCGCCTGCTGTTCGCAGTTAAGATCGGCCCAGGGAACGTCAAGCGGAATTCCTTCCTGCTTGGCAAAGCGCCTCAGTTCGGTAAAAAGGGGACGATACTTTGGCTTGGTCCAGGGTTCAATCGCGCCCTCGGCCAGCGTCTTCGCCGGATCGGGAATCACCAGGCTCAGATCGAAGTCGATCGTGTTACCGAATCCCTGGCAGCGCGGGCACGCCCCATAAGGATTGTTGAACGAAAATAGCCTAGGCTCGGGTTCCTCGTATCGCAAGCCGCACTTCTTGCATTCAAATCGCTGGGAAAAAACCAGTTGCCTTGCTGGCCGATCGTCATAGGGCGGGATTTCAAAAATCACCTCGCCGCTTTCGCGATATGCAGTTTCGACCGCATCCACAATGCGCGAACGTGACTCCGCCGAGACCGTCAATCGGTCCACGAGGATCCAGACGCTCTGGCTGAAATCGATATCCAGCAAAGATTCCGGAGTAGAAAACTCAAATACCTGCCCCGCCTGATAGATGCGGTTAAATCCGGCTTTGCGTAACTCGAACAGGCGCGTTTTGATTGCTTCGCTCAACTGCGTAACCGCCACCGCGGATTGTTTCTTGCTCTTGCGCGGCGTCCGGCCAGATTTCGGCCCCTTCGCCCTATCCGGCGTCTTTGCTAACGATTGCTGCAGAGGAAAGAAAACCTGAAGCCGTGTGTCAGGGTCGAGCGCCAAAATCTTATCGGCGACTTCATCGACTGTATCTTTCTTGACTTCGCCGCCGCAGTTCGCGCAGTAAGTGCGTCCCACGCGGGCAAACAACAGCCGCAAGTAGTCGTAGATCTCGGTTGCCGTCGCCACCGTAGAGCGCGGATTGCGAGTCGTATTCTTCTGCCGGATCGCCACCGCCGGGGCGATGCCATCGATCATGTCGGCATCGGGTTTTTCGATGCGCTCCAGAAACTGCCGCGCATAGGCCGATAAAGACTCTACATACCGCCGCTGCCCTTCGGCGTAAATCGTGTCGAACGCCAGCGACGATTTGCCGGAGCCGGAGACACCGGTAACCACGGTCAACGTATTGTGCGGAACCTCAAAATCAATGTTCTTGAGGTTATGAACGCGTGCACCGCGTACGACAATGCTTTCTGTGGACATCGAGTGAAGGCAGCAGCTAAGCTATTTTCGCGAGCGGAACCCCACTCAGGAGCTTCTGCGAGGACTGCCGAATCTTTTCATTATACGGCAGAGAACTTCTACGCATGATGGCCGATCCCACCACCACATTGTCACCCGAGCGTAGCCGTTCTACAGGCGGAGCGAAAGATCTCGGTCTAATGCCACTTCGCAAAGCGCAGCCCACGGCCTTCCGGTAAAATCTCAGCCATGCCCGCCGCCATCCAATGCCGCAATCTGCGCAAGACCTACGACGGCAAGGTCGAAGCCGTGCGCGGCCTGAATCTGGAAATTCAGGCGGGCGAATGCTTCGGCTTGCTCGGCCCCAACGGCGCGGGGAAGACGACGACCATTGAAATTCTGGAAGGCTTACTCGACCCAACTTCCGGCGACGTTTCAATCCTCGGACACACCTGGCAGCAAGACGAGCGCGAGCTGCGCGAGTGGCTGGGAGTTTCCTTGCAGGAAACGCGCCTCTCGGAAAAACTCAGCGTTCGCGAGACCGTCGAACTATTCGCCAGCTTCTATCGCGAGCCGCGTTCTTCCGACGAAGTTTTGGAGCAATTGGAGTTGACGGAAAAAGCGGACGCCTGGGTGGGCAAGCTTTCCGGCGGACAGCGGCAGCGGCTGGCGGTGGCGACCGCCTTGGTTTGCAATCCGAAGATTTTATTCTTAGACGAACCGACCACCGGCCTAGATCCGCAAAGCCGCCGCCAGTTATGGGATATCATTCGCGGATTCCAGCGCGACGGTGGCACGGTCTTGCTCACCACTCATTACATGGATGAAGCCGAGCGCCTGTGCGACCGCTTGGCAATTGTCGATCATGGGCAGATCATCGCCGAAGGTTCACCGCCGGATTTGATCGAGCGGCTGGGTGGCCATCACGTGGTCGAGTTTGCAGTGGGCGAAACCAACGGGGCAGCACGTGCGGGCTGGGAGCGATTGCCCGGAGTCGAATCCGTTCTGCATGATGATGGGCTCATTTCGCTGAATGTGAAAGAGCCGCATCTGACGATTCCTGCCCTGCTCGACGCCATCAAGCAGCAGGGGAATACCCTGGAGCACCTGACCACTCGGCAAGCCAGTTTAGAAGACGTATTCGTTCGGCTGACGGGACGGCATCTGCGGGAAGAGTGATAAAGGGTTTTGTGCGGACTGGGAAGGGCACAGCTTCAGCCGTGCCGATAAAAGCGGGTGCGTTATGCGGCTTTAGGCTTTAAGGCGACAGACGTCGCCAGCGTACCTGCAAAACGAAGTTGGGGAAGGATTTCTATGAACCGGAATGTAAAGCTTAGTGTTGCTCTTTCTATTGCTCTGACTTGCCCTGCATGGAGCCAGTCGCCAACATCATCCAACTTCGCTCCGCTAGAGCAATGGAAGAACGCCGTCATCGCTGGCAATCCAGCGGCTTTGAGAGCGCTATACAGCTCAGATCCCGCAGCCGAAATCGAAGCTGACGGGGTCAAGACCGATGCAGATGGCGATGCGAAATTCTGGACGGCCCTGAAAGCGCGCAGTCTAAATCTGGTAATTGTGCGCGAGACCGATCATCCGGATCGCCACGGCATCATTTTCAAGGCCGGGGTTGATTCCGCGGCGAGCGGGAAGACCATTAACGTCACCTATGCGGCATCGTGGCAGAAGCAAGGCGACCAATGGCGAATTAAAGGCGCCGAACGGACCGATGCTCCGCAGCTGAAACAACCTTCCGACATGAAGAAGGAAATTTATCCGCCCAACGCCGATGCTCACGCCGAAGTCCGAGAGGCGGAAGAAAAGGCGGCAGCCGGCCACAAGCGGCTGCTTCTCGTCTTTGGCGCAAATTGGTGCTATGACTGCCATGTCCTCGACCTTGCTTTTCAAGGTCCTGACCTGGCGCCAATTCTTCAAGCCGGATATGAAGTCGTGCATATCGATCTCGGTGACGACGAGAAGAAAAATGCTGACCTCGTGCAGCAATTTGATATTCCTTTGAACAAAGGAATACCGGCGCTCGCTGTCGCCGATAGCGACGGCAAACTCGTCGTCAGCCAGAAAAATGGCGAGTTTGAAGATGCTCGCAGTCTTACGCCCGATGTGCTGCTGGCGTTTTTGAATCGATGGAAGCCGGAGAGCCGCTAGGAGTCAGTTTATGAGTACCACGCAAACCGAGCCCGCGACCATCAAGAATCTTACCGTGCGGCCAACTGTTTGCCGCAACGGCCGCTGGGCAGGATATGCGCATCTCCTGACCGCTCGCATGTTGGAATTGAAGCGCGAGCCCGAGGTCGTCTTCTGGGTTTTCGTTTTTCCTCTGTTGCTGGCGCTGGGGCTGGGCATTGCCTTTCGCAACAAGCCGGAACCCACGGCCTCTCCAGTTGCGATTGTCGATGGCGCGCAATCAAAGAATGTGGAATTGGTACTGCGGCGTTCTCCGCTGTTTGCACATTCCAAGATAAACATTGTTGACTCCGCCGACGCTCAAAAAGGATTCCGGCTGGGCAAATACGATCTGGTGATAGAACACCCCGGCAACGGCGGATTCAAGTATCGCTATGATCCCGCGCGTCCGGAAAGTGTCCTTGCGCGCTCGCAAGTCGATGACGCGCTACAGGCCGCCGCCGGCCGCAAAGACGCCGTGGCTACGACCACTGTGACCTCGTCCGAGCCCGGTTCGCGCTACATCGACTTCCTGATCCCCGGCCTGTTGGGAATGAATCTGATGAACTCCGGTATGTGGGGTATCGGCTTTGCCCTGGTGGACATGCGCCAGCGCAAACTGCTCAAGCGTTTCGTAGCCACGCCCATGCGTTGCGGAGATTTTCTTCTGGCGCTTATGTCCAGTCGGCTGATCCTGATGGTGATTGAGGTTGGTCTTTTGCTGGTGTTTGGCGTGTGCGTGTTTCACATGCGGGTGCTCGGGTCGATATTGTCCATCGCCTTGCTGGGTAGTTTGGGGTCTCTTTGCTTTGGCGCCATAGGACTGCTCACTGCCAGCCGCGCCCGCAAGATCGAAAGCATCAGCGGATTGATCAACCTAGTCATGATGCCAATGTGGATTTTTTCGGGGGTATTTTTTTCCTACGAACGCTTTCCCGCAGTCGTTCAACCCCTAATCAAACTCCTGCCATTGACCGCGCTGAACGACGCGCTGCGAGCCTGCATTCTCGAAGGAACGCCGCTGCTGCACCAAGGGTCACGCCTGCTAATTATGGGATTATGGGGAGTGATCTGCTTTCTGCTGGCGCTCAAGTGGTTCCGCTGGACGTAGAAAAGCCGTGGCCAGTGATCAGTGGCCAGTGATCAGTACGAGCATCCTGTTCCTGAGAACTCTTACTGACCACCAGGCACTGACCACTGGCCACTGTTCTTACTCACTCTTTCCACTTCGGCAAACACGCGCAATAAATTTCCACCTAGAATCTTGCGAATGTCCTTTTCGCTGTAGCCGCGATCGAGCAGCCCCTGCGTAATCTTAGGCAGATCGGCGGCAGAATCCATGCCCAGAGGCGTGGCCCCGCTGACGCCGTCGAAATCTGATCCCAGGCCAACGTGATCGATCCCGGCCACCTTCGCGATGTGATCAATGTGGTCGATCAGCACGTGAAAAGGTGGCCGCGGAATCATCGCCATCCATTCGCGTTCGATGCGGTCAACTTCCACGTAGTTAATTGGCTTTCCGTCGGCTTTCAGATGATCGACATATTTCTGTATCGCCGCCGCCTGATCTTTCTCCTGGTCATTGGCCCGTTTACGAAAAGTTTCGTCGTCGAAGCCGCTGAAGAAATTTACCTGCACCACGCCGCCGTTCTTGGCAACGGCACGCAGCATATCGTCGGTCATGTTCCGCGGCGCATTGACGAGCGCACGCGCCGACGAATGCGACGCGATCACCGGCGCCTTAGTCGTGGCAATCGTATCCCAGAAGGTTTTGTCAGAGACGTGGGAAATATCGACCATCATTCCGAGGCGGTTCATTTCCAGCACGACTTGCTTGCCAAAGTCGGTGAGGCCGTTGTGATGCTGCACCTTTGGATCGTTGATGTCGCCGGATGAATCTGCCCACTCGTTGGTGTTAGACCACGACAGCGTCATGTAGCGCACGCCGAGGCGGTAGTAGTCGCGCAGCAAGTGCATATCGTTTTCGATCGAGTGCCCGCCTTCGATTCCCATGAGCGCGGCGAGCTTGTGCTCTTTATGAGCGCGCTCAATATCGGCCACCGAAAACGCCATCATCATCCGGTCGGGATGAAGCGCCGCTTGCTCATAGACAGAATCGATCAGATCGAAAGTGTGCTTAGCAAAATGTCCTTGATTCGTTTCCGGATCGACCCAGATCGAGAAAAATTCTGCACCCAGATGTCCGCGGCGCGCTTTGTCGAGACTGATGTGGCCCGCGTCGTTTGGATCTGTCGAGCCAATGTCGAAGCCTTCGTCCAGAAACCGCTGTGGAGTGTCGGCGTGGGTGTCGACAACGATAGCCGACTCCTGGATAGCCTCGGCGCGTGCCGTGACTTTGGGCCCCGCGTCAGTTGGCGCGGCGGAAGTTTGAGCGGCAGCGAGCATGCCGCTCAAACAAAACACTAGCGAAAGAATCAGTCGTGAATATCGGGTCATAACTATGCGTGGATACCTCGCGGAATCGATTCGTGGTGAACGATTGTACAGGCGGCAGTGGGAAGAAGGAAGGGAATCGCAACTCACAGAGCCGAACTCAGCGCCGCCAGCGCTTTTTTGTAGCAGATCTCAAGCGGTTCGCCAGTATCGATCACAGTCTTGGGCAACGTGATCGCTTCGTATCGGTCCTTCACCGCAAGATAGAGTTCGTAGTTGCGATTGGCCGCCGGATGCTGACCCATTGCGGCATGTTCTTCCAGTCGCCGCCTTGCAGTCGCTTCCGAGCAGGTGCATTCGAGAATTCGCCAGGGCTGTTGCAGGGAATCAGCGGCCGCGATCACATTGTCGATCTGATAGCGTCGCGAAAAAGGCCGGCCGTCAAGAAAGATGATTCGATCCGCTTGGCACCGCAGCAAGTACGCCGCGGTTTCCAGAATGACCTGTAAACAGAAATCGTCTTGCTGGGCAGAATATTCGATTTCGTCAGGCAGGAAAATGGCGTGCCGGACTTCGTCTTTGCCGATCACGCGGCCATTTGTGCGGGCGGCAAGCTCGCGGGCTAGGGTGGTTTTGCCAGTGCCAGGAAGGCCAGCGAGCAGAACGATCATAGGTGTCGTTTAGAGTTACCGGCGTTATTCAGCGCGGCTGTCGGCAGTCACTTGAGTCTCAGGCGCGTTCTCTGGATGCTCCATGGGCACGACAGTCTGCGACTGCCGCCATTGCGCGTACCGTCCCGAAACCATAATGTGGAAGACCCACTGGTGGCGCTCTTCTTCCGGTTCAACCAGGCCCAGGGCCTTCATGTAAAACAAATAGCGCTCGGTCCAGCGAATCTGTTCTTTGGTCATGCCCCGGCGCTGCAAGTCAACCGTCAATCCGGCGAGATGCGAAGAAGCGGTGTCGCCCTCGTAGGGAGCTGCATTGCGGTTGTGGCGGCGCAGCTTTTTTTGCACCATCACCGTCCGTACGGCGGAGTTCACCTGAATCTGATCGTGAAAGCGGTGGTAATAAGCCTGGCTCAAGTCCTGAACGAAATCACGCGTCCACGGCCGGCAGTAGCGGCGCGAAGGATCCAGCCGCGGATCGAAGCGCAGCGCTTCGCCGGGAATGATAGGCAGCAAATCCCCGCTGAGTTTCAGCGATTCCAGTTCGTCGTCATCCTGAATGCGGTGCAGTTCCAGGCGATCAATCTCCGCATTTTGCAGCAATAGAGATTCATGCGAGGGACGGAACATGGGATTCCACAGCGTCCAATGCAGTCGCTGCAGCCGGTGTCGGTGAACACGATGTGGGGATAGGCGAGTGGCGGCGAACGCGGAGCCGCACAAACAGCTCCACGCAAATATTACTGATAAGAAAAACAAAGACGAATTGCGGACGAATTGGCGTTGGGGAAATTTCACTGCAAGTCCAGTCCTGCGTCCCACTGATTGCCGCGCGAGCGGTAATTGTAAGCCATGCTGTCAAGTATCCCAACTGATTGTGCCAGTTAAGAAATTACAAATGTTCCATCCCTGAAGGGTGACTTTTGGTTACCGCAAATTCTTGCGTGCTATGGGACGCAATCTACAACTATGGAATGGCAAGCGGAAGGCCAATTCCGGTAAGCACAAACGTTCAGACTATCTAGCGTAATAACAATAAGTTACCGAAGAAGAGATGCGTGGCGCTTTAACTTTGTTGCCGGGATTGACAAAAAACAGCACTGAAAAACGGCAACTAGGGATGGCCGCACCGCCGCGCTACTGAATCAACTCCGGAACAGATCGCCGATGGCCTGCTTCATCACTTCACCGCTAACCTTGGAGATGGAACTCGTCAGCGGAATATCCTTGGGGCAAACCTCCACGCAGTTCTGCGCGTAGCCGCATTCCTGGATGCCGCCATCGCCCATGAGCGCGGCCAGCCGGTCGCGCTTCAGTTCTTTGCCCGTCGGGTGCGTGTTAAAAAGGCGCACCTGGGCGATAGTCGCTGCGCCCACGAAGCCGGTTTCTTCGTTAAATTGCGGGCAGGCTTCCATGCAGCAACAGCAGGAAATGCAGCGCGAAATCGGATAGGCCTGCTCCTGCTCTTCGGGGCCAATGCGGGGCCCGGGGCCGAGGTCGTAGGTGCCGTCGATGGGAACCCAGGCCTTCACGGTTTTGAGATTCTCGAATAACACGCTGCGATCGACAGCTAGATCGCGCACTACGGGAAACTTGGAAAATGGTTCCAGCTTGACCGGCTGTTCGAGATTGTCGATGAGCGCAGAGCAGGCCATGCGCGCGCGTCCATTGATGAGCATGGCGCACGAGCCGCAAACTTCCTCGAGGCAATTCGAATCGTAAGTGATAGGCGTAGTCGCCTTGCCCTCGCGGGTGACGGGGTTGGCGGCGATCTCCATAAGCGAGGAGATGACGTTCATGCCCGGATGGTATGCGAGTTCGAATTCTTCCCAGTAGGAGCTGGCGGTGGGCGTGGATTGGCGCTTGATTTTGATTAGTACGGATTTTTTAGCCATTATTATCTGCCGCGGCGCACCGTTAAGGCTCTATTCTTTCTGCTCTGTAAAGCGAGGATCGTTAACAGCTAGCTTTCAGTAAATCTTTCAAAGTACATACCCTTAGGCGGATCTGGTTCCGAAAGCCGCAGCTCATTGATTCGGCTGCGAGGTGCCGACGGCCGGTTTGTCGATTCGTTTTTCCTTGCGCAAGAAGGCGGTTGCCGCCAAGACAACAGCACCTACCATCAGCACCCAAGCGATGCCGCCTGTCAAGCTAGCTAGTTGAGGGCTGACTTGGATGCACATGCTCCCAATGCGCTGGGAACATCCGAACACTACAAAAGTTACCTGGTCCACATTCTCGTGGATACCCACCCCGATCAGAAACAGCAACATGCCGAGAAAAAGTCGAAACCCTCTGCTCATCGTAATGTTCCTTTCCGTCTAGCCGAATTCGGTCAAACAAAGGCTAACAACCAAAGCCAGGTTCACTTTCCTAAAACGACAATTCCGCACAAAAAATCATCGGGAAGGGCACGAGTTCCACTCGTGCCAGTTTAAGCTCAAACGTTGACGCGGCTTTTAGCCGCTGAGGTTTGCTTTGAAGCAGACGCGACTTATCTCTCCGCCGGGAACTTACTTCGTCACTTTTGTGACTTGGGAACGCCGCAGACTGTTCGTGATCGAATCTTACGTCCGAATTTTCCTGAGAACTCTTTTTCGTCATCGCCGCGACGGGCGGTACGAATTGCATGCGTTCGTTTTGATGCCCGAGCATGTACATCTCTTGCTGACGCCCGCGATCGACATAACCATCGAGCGGGCGATTCAGCTGATCAAAGGCGCGTACTCTCACGAACTCGGCGGAATCATTGGACGAAAGCGCGAGGTTTGGCAGCGCGGATTTACCGATCATCGGATTCGCGACGAATTTGATTTCACGCATCATCGAAATTACATTCATCAAAATCCCGTGGAGCGCAGGATGGTTAGCGATCCTGCCGAGTACCGGTATTGCTCCGCGTTTCCGGGATTCAAACTCGACCCGTGGCCCCCAGCGGCTAAAGCCTTCATCTCTAGAGCGTCTTAGCGGCACGAGTGGAACTCGTGCCCTTCCCGTTCCTGTCCTCCCGGAATCTCTCCCGCCCCGGTTACGCCTTTCCGGATCGCGCTGCCACAATCTCTGAAAATTCATCGCCGCTTTTCCCGTATCGACATCACTTCGCCGCGTCATACTTCCTCGGCCTTGGCGGAATCAGCGACGTATCCACCGGCTCGAATTCAAATTTCGGCTCGTCCGCATCGGGCGCAAAATATGCTTTTGTCGTCTTCAGGAAATTCTTGTCATCGCGGTCAGGGAAGTCGGGCTTGTAGTGCGCGCCGCGCGATTCGTCGCGCAACGCCGCTCCTTGCGCGATCACCCGCGACAATTGCAGCATGTTGTAAAGCTGGCGGGTAAAGACGACGCTGGTATTTGCCCACTGCGTGCGGTCGCTCAGATTCACTTTGCGGAAGCGCTCCAGCATTTCGACCAGCTTAGCATCGGTCTGCTGCAAATTCTTGTTGTAGCGGATGACCGTGCAGTCTTTGGTCATCAGCTCACCCAGTTCACGCCACAGCCGGAACGGATTCTCCGTGCCGTCGTTATTCATCAGCAGGCGGTTGTTTTCTTCCTGCTTCTTGCGCTCAACCTCAAAGCATCCGTTGCCATCGGGCAGAGCCTGCAATCCCCGCGCATATTTCACCGCATTCGGCCCGGCGACCCCTCCGCCAAAAATGCATGAGACCAGCGAATTCGCTCCTAGCCGGTTGGCGCCATGATATTGATATTCACACTCGCCCGCGGCAAAAACTCCGGCAAGATTCGTGGCCTGCTTGAAGTCCACCCACAACCCGCCCATGGTGTAATGCATGCCGGGGAAAATTTTCATCGGCGTGTCGCGCGGATCGTCGCCTACAAACTTCTCGTAGATTTCCAGAATGCCTTCCAGCTTCTTGTCGAGAATCTTGCGGTCGATGTGCGTCAGGTCGAGGTACACCATCGGTTTGCCGTCGATGCCGAGGTGGTGTTCGTAAACGACTTTGAAAATGGCGCGCGTGGCGATGTCACGCGGCACCAGATTGCCGTATTTCGGATACCACTCTTCCAGAAAGTACCAACGCTCATTCTGCGGAATGGTTTTGGGATCGCGCTTGTCGTTGGCAGTTTTTGGAACCCAGACGCGTCCGCCTTCGCCGCGTGCCGATTCCGACATCAACCGCAGCTTGTCTTCGCCGGGAATACAGGTGGGATGCACCTGAATAAATTCGCCATTTGCGTAGAAAGCGCCTTGTTGATAGAGAGCAGATTGAGCCGAACCCGTGCAGACCACGGAGTTGGTCGACTTGCCAAAGATCGCGCCGTTGCCGCCGGTGGCGATAATGATGGCGTCAGCAGGGAAGGTGCGCACCTCCATCGAACGCAAATCCATCGCGCAAATGCCGCGGCAGACGCGGTTTCCATCTAGCACAGCCGAGAGAAACTCCCAGTGCTCGTATTTCTTTACCTTGCCTTCGGTTTCATAACGGCGAACCTGCTCGTCCAGCGCATAAAGAAGTTGTTGGCCAGTGGTCGCGCCGGCAAAGGCCGTGCGGTTGTACAAAGTTCCGCCGAAGCGGCGAAAATCGAGCAGTCCTTCTGGAGTGCGATTAAAGGGCACGCCCATGCGGTCGAGCAGATCGATGATGCCGGGCGCGGCCTCGCACATATCTTTGACCGGAGGCTGATTGGCCAGAAAGTCGCCGCCGTAAACCGTGTCGTCAAAGTGCTGCCAGGTCGAATCACCCTCGCCCTTCAAATTCTTGGCTGCGTTGATGCCGCCCTGCGCGCACACCGAGTGCGAACGCTTCACCGGGACAATGGAAAACAAATCGACGTTGCCGCCCATCTCCGCGATCTTAATCACGGCGGAAAGCCCCGCCAGTCCGCCACCCACGACGATAATTTTGGGAGCTGCCATTGTTTTCTCTATCGGCCTTCCGTGTTCGCTGTAGCGTGGCTGGTCTGCATTGCCGTGCTTCCCGGTTCAAACAGCAGTTGTGGACGCGAGCGGAACGAAGCCAGGCTGGCCAGTCCAACGGCGCTCAATAAAAAGAAGAAGGCCACGCATATGGCCAGAAATCGCTTGCGCGCTTTCTCTCCGGAGACGATGCCCCACTTCGCGCAAAACAGCCAAATGCCATAAGCGAAATGCCATGACGCCGCAACCAGCCCCACAATATAAAAAATGAACAATGCCGGTTGTAGCACCTCCGCCTGTACCTTGCCAAAAGAAGCGGCCGGACTTTGATGCAGATCGATGCCGCTGAAGCGCATGGTGTAGGTGTGCCACAGGATGTAGACAAACGCGATGCCGCCCGTCCAGCGCTGCGCGGTGTACATCCAATTGCCGGTCCAGGGATAGGACAACGTATTTCCGTCGCCCCGATACCAAATGTAAAAGCCGTACAGCGCATGAAACGCGATCGGAATCCAGATGCCGAAGAATTCCAGAAAGAAAACCAGCGGCAGATTGGCCAGAAAGCTTACCTGCCGCGCATAAGCGTCAGGACCGCTGATCGCCGTGGCATTGGAGATGAGAATGTGCTCGAACAGAAACGCGCCCACGGGCACGATGCCCGAAAGCGAATGCAGCCGGCGCAACCAGAACGAAGCGCCTTGACCAGCCCGTAGAGGCGCTACGCCATGGGCGACCGAGGTTGCGGCGGGAGCGGCGGAACTGGCAGACGCCACGAAAGCTCCTTATGAGTGCGAGTAGGAAGAAAGAACCTTTCATTATGTTGGTGTGGTGGAAGCGAAGTCAAGGCTATCTGGGAAAGTTGCCAGTAGAATTTCTTGCAACTCAACGCGATCGCTCCGCCAGTGCGTAACTCGCTTACTGATGCGCAAACTCGAGATACCAATCGAGCAGTTGCCGGAATGCCGCGCCGCGGTGGCTATATCGCGATTTTTCTTCCGCGCTGAGTTCGGCGAAGGTCTTGCCGATCTGCGGAAAATAAAAGAGAGGGTCGTAGCCGAAGCCGTTTGAGCCGCGCGGAGCATCGAGAATAATTCCGTCTGCTTCGCCGCGAAATGTCGCCAGAGTCTCTCCGTCCCGAGCGGCAGCGAGAATACAGACGAAGCGCCCGCTTCGTTTTGCGTCTGGAACGTCTCTCAGCTCGCGCAAAACGCGCGCGTTATTAGCCTCATCGTCGGTATTGGTTTCAGCCTTGTGCGGTTCGTCCGCAGCATAGCGCGCCGAATGCACCCCCGGAGCCCCATGCAAGGCGTCGACCTCCAAGCCCGAATCATCGGCAAACACAATTTCCCCCGGCACTGCCCGGCTGTATTCCTCCGCTTTCTTTCTGGCATTGGCTTCGAAGGTCAAACCGTCCTCGACAACTGTGGGCTGCGAAGAAAAGTTTGGAATTGCCGCGATCTCGACTCCATGCCGAGCCGCCGCTCCGGCGAAGTCACGCAGCTTGCCGGGATTCGATGTAGCGATCAAGATTCGGCGCATGGAATTTTCAACAGCCAAGAGTACGCATTACGTGGCAGCCAGATTCCGCCTCCGTACGAAGAACATCCAGACTAGCATCGCCAGCAGCGCCAGTGCCGAGATCCAGTCGCCGGCCTCCCGATCCCAGGTGCGGCTGAACGTAATCTGCACGCGATTCGATCTCGCTTCTAGCGGCACCAGCATCTGCCCGGACCCCTTCTTGGCTCCGGCAGTCACCGCCCGCCCGTTCACTTCGACGCGCCACGCGGGATAGTTGAATAGCTTAACGGCCACATTCGCGGGCGCAGACATCTCGGCGGCAAACCATTTTGCTTCCGCATTCCAGAGAAAAACGTGGATTGCAGCGCGAGCTGAGCCGTCGAGGGTTACGCGGCGTGCGTCTTTGTCTACGGCCGCAGGATCGGCGCCCACGGGAGTGTATTCCTCGGTGCCTTCATAGCCCGCACCGGTGGCCATATTGTCTTGAATTTCGCGCAGATCGGCTGCATTGTCCCACCACGGTGGTTGGATGCGACTCCAGCCCGTGACAATAACTACCAGCATCACCGTGCATACTGCGGCGCGGGCCCACCAACGCGGCAGGCCGATTGTCACTGCAAGCGAGAAAACGGCGCTTAAGCACAGCAGCCAGCGCCATGGGAACTGCATGAACTCGAGCTTGGGCAAATGCATCCAGAGCAAGCGGCTGGGCGAGAACATCAGCGCACTGGCGACGACGGACCATGCGGCGAGCACATACCACAAGTTGCGCCGGGTTTCACGCCACCTCCGCGCCAGCGCCAGAGTCGCCAGCGTGCCTAGCATTTCTGCCACGGCAACCCAGGAAACGATGCGGTTGAAGGCGTCGTGATCCGGATCGGTGGTGTGGATGAACAGGAAGTTATCTTGCGGGCGCGATCCTTGCGAGATGGCTTCCGCAATGTGCACCCATTTTTGTTCAAAGACCGCGGGCAGCAAATAGAAAGCGGATAGACAAGCGCCCAAAACCACAGCGGTCGCCGCTACCAGCAAAAGTCTCGGCGACCGCCGCCGCCACGCGAGTATCACCACCAGCAGCGCGAATGAATAATGGATCATCACCGCCGCCGGTGCATTTGTCAGCCATGCGGCGGCCAGCACCACGCTCAACGGCACAATCATGCGCCATCGGTCGCGCCCACTTTTTTTCGCAGCTTGCAAGACCAGCAGCAACAACAACGGCACCAGGCAAGCCGCCAGCAATTCTGCAAAAGCGCTTCGCCAATAAACGATGACAATGTGATATGGGTTCGCAGCATAAAGACACGCCGCAAACAGCGCATCACGCCGGTTCAGCCACCGTCTGGCCAGCGCGTGCAACGAGATGCCCGCCGCTGTCAGCGCTACCCAGATGTAAATGCACGAAACTGCTGTCCAGGGGAAGATCGCACTAAGCGCGGCGCCCAGGGTCCACGATGCCGGAGGATAAAAAATAAATCGCGGCTCGCCGTAACCGAAGTTCGCCAGCGATGCCCACCGGGGATAAACAATCCCCTGCTTCCACTGCATCAGAACTTCCAGCCAAGAATAGAGATGAAATTCCACGTCGTGGCCGGAAGGAAATCCAAAATAAAGAAAGGGAATTTCCACCGCCAGGGCGGTTGCCGCTATGGCCAGCAGCGAATACCGATCAATCAACGAATACCGGGAGGCGGGCATGTTTTCTGTAGGCTGACGCGTGGATCGCTACGCAGTATACGGAAAACCGCGCCTCGATAATTAACGTGAATTTAATATTACCGAAACGCTCTCGCAATGCAGAACCGCTACCTTACTCGCAATGGGGTGGAACAGACCACGAAGTTTTGAAGAACCCGGAGCGTGAAAACGGGTCCGGGTTCTTCGATTCTTCGGAACTTTCACCGAAGCCTCTCGCTCCCACGCGCGCCTGCTCCTTACCTCTCTTCGCTGCCGATAACATTCCCTTCATCTTTTCTCCGCTAACCTGCCACGGGAGGCTTTCGCCGAGGACAATCATACCCGGCCACATCTTCAGGGAACCAATTTTCTGGAGGTTTGCTGCGGGCCTGTCTAGCGCGAGGCTATTTCTTCAGATGTGCGCTGGCGGCTCAGTTCGGCGAGAAAGTCGTTTTGCTGCAAAGTCGCGCCGCAACGGAGTAGATCAAGAAGAGGATCTTCCATTTCGTACACCGCATCTTCCGAAGAGTCCGCCATATGCGGAGCGGAATGCTCGAACTGGGTAAGATCCGCCACCAGCGCGCGGGGCGAAACATTCAGTGCCAACATGGTTTCCGGACTGCTGCGCAAGGAGTTGATTAACTCCGTCACCTGCTGACGCTGCTCTTCTGTGCGCGAAGGAAACTCGATTCCCATGCCGTAACTCGGATGCGTCACCCGCACCATGCCTTCAGTGTGGACTTCCATTTCTTCAGTCTTCAGGCAGAGGTCGATCAGTGAACGCTCGGGAAATGGAGCGTCGGTTTTAAGATAACAACCACCCAGGCTCAAATCCGTCAGCTGGCAGTGAGGAACGGTTTCGTTCGGTCCGGCGCCGGGCGTTGTCGCTGCGGTTTTGAGCCACTCGCGCAACTCCGCGCGAATGTCTTCCGGTATATCGATAAAGTGAACGCCAGTTTGACCGTTGGGGTTCGCCCACGCCACCTGCCCGTGTGCTGCGATTTCCAGCGACCCATCGGGTAGCAGGAAACGAAATTCAACCAAAGCCCCTGGGCATTGAGCCTCTGCCGAAAGCACATCCATCCCGGTCTCACTCAAATCGAGCAGGATGGCCTCGATGTGCCGTGTGTCGGGAAGGGTCAACTCTACCGGCGCCTGCACCGGAATACGGTAGGCGCGGCGACGCTCCCGGCTCAGCATGGCAGAGGCAGCGCGCAGCCCAGCGCGCGCCTTCTGCTCGGAGATTGGCTTATACAAAACGAACTGCGCGCCCCCGCTGAGAATGTCGCGCACTCGCGATGGATCCGTCACCAGTGCAACAATCAGCGGCGGATTTCCCGAGCCCAAACGGCGAGCCTGTTCAACGATCGCCTCTGCTGGCCCGCAGTTTTCGAAGTCCACCAGCAACGCGTCAAACCTCTGCTGCTCGATGCGCGCCATCGCGGTCTCGGGATCGCTGGAGCGTTCCCCCGCGATGCCCAAAGCCGGAAGGACCCGGCTCAAAACATTGCAGGCGGCATCGTCAGCCGAAAACAGTAAGGCCTGAAGAGTCATAACTTAAGCAAGAATGGTTAATAAAACAATTAAGGCCAGCGAGGAGCTGATGGCCGCCCCGCCTTCGATGATGCTTGGGGAGCCGTCCCTGCCCCGGCTTTGGCCGTCATGGCGTCGGAATTATCGTCGCCCTCGGCCAGAATCGCCGTATCGTCGTCGGTTTCCGCCAGCAAAGGAGCTACTTCGCGCAGCTTTTCCGCCGCCTGCTGGAGCATCTCGATCTGCTTGCCCAGTTGAGCAAACTTGGCCTGCTTTTGCCGCAGAACCTCATGAATATCCTTCATACATCCCCCTAACCGTGAATCTAAGGAGCCCGCGCCCCAGCGTCAACGGTAATCCCCCAGGCTGGATTACCGCGGTAACGGATGGAACCCTGCGAAGAGAAGAGAGTTGAAGGACAAAACGAAAACCCCGCCCGAGGGCGGGGTTCATGAAACACAAGCAACTGTCAGGCTTTCAGCTTGCGACGCAGCACGCCGGCCGCTCCCACCAAACCAGTGCCCAGCAGACCGAGCGTACCCGGTTCCGGCACAGTACTGGTTAAGATCGTGTCCCCGCTAATGCAGGAAGAGCCGCCGCAGAGACCGCTGATATTGGTGCCATTGAATGCACCGCTGCTAGTGACGGCGATCTGAACCGTATTCCCCACGACCGCCACTCCGTTGGACCAGGTGCCGCTGACCGACCCCGTCAGCACGTAGGTCATCTGGCCGTTTTTGCCCATTGATGGCTGCAGCGCCCAAGTTACTGGACCACTGAACGTGCCGTTAAAAACCAGCCCGCTGGTCTCCGTGATCGTGAAGCTCCCGCCGGAACCGAAAGTCGCATCGCTAGCCATGCTGCCACCGGTCAAAGCGCCGGTCGAAAAACTCACCGTTCCCAGATTGCCTGTGGTCGAGTTAATGGATGTGAGCTCGGAGCCGGTCAGGGTCAAACCCGCGCTGGTGCCGGTCAGTGTGCCGCCCACATTTCCGTAATCGGTGCTGCTGCCCGCGAATGCTAACGCCGGTACAGCGAGGGAGAGCAAAGCAATCCACAGAATGCGCTTCATTGGTAGCGTCCTCCTGAACGTACCCCGGAAAATTTCTGGTTATAGTCTTTGAGGGCTTCCTACCCTCGGGAGCCATGTTGAGACAACATGCCGGACCTAGAATAGCATCTTGAGTGCCAAAGTGGGAACTTTATTCTCCTGCTGAATATAAAGGATTTACCTCAAAACTCAGCCGTGGTCTTCACGATCGAGATGCAAAATGCTGCACACTAAGTATGTTCCTTTGCGCTGTGGCTATTCCACTACGTCCGTCCCCGCTCATCTACCCGCTCTTGCACCTTCAGATCCGCGGATAAGCCCCCGAAGGCGATGAGAAAGGTTGGATGCGAGGGAATGGTAAAACCGCGAACCCAGGTGAGGGAACAGTTCAAACAATGACGCCAAGGTCGGCCGGTCCAGAAAGAGGGTTTCCACAAACCCGTCGGCGACCACGTTAGCCGTGGCTGGCAACTCATCCAGAAAGGACAGCTCCCCACAAACTTCTCCCGGCCCAATGGCGGGAAAACTCACTTGCGCTGGCAACTCCACCGTCGCCGTTCCTTCTAGAAGCAAGTAAATGCCATCGCTTTTTTCCCCACGTCGCACAATTTTCTCGCCCCTCTTGAAATTCATCCGGGCACCCTTATCGGCAATCAGGTTCCAATCGTTCACGGTCAAATATAGAAGTCCATATTTGGCCGAGGCGAGTACCGCGACCTCACTTTGCAGAGTTCGGGACATGGCAATGTTTCCAGCCGGAAAGAAAGATCCGATCTTAACCGCGACTCAACCTGGCGGAGTTTAGCAGAAAACGCCCCGCCTACAGTTTATCAAACGGGCCGCCGGGCTCTTGACCTTTCGGTTTTTGATACGTTCAGCAAACTCAATCAAAGGGAGACGTTTCGATTTCGCACCGGTGAAACCCTACCGGCTCGGCACGACGATTCCTGAATAAATATATCGGCGTTTCCCAAGTTCTTAAGTGCTGCGCACAAGGTATTTGTTTTTGATGCTGCATGGTTCGGCCATTTCTGCGCTCATTCCATCCCCGACCGTTCCTTAAGGAGAATTAACATAGAGTTCACATTCGCGTGATCTTCCTGTAACACTGCCCGGACGATACTACTTGCGATTGTCTGCGGTCGTTTCTGCTAGCGTCTTAGCGCTATCCGCGAGGAGATTGACATGCGCCGGTCGTTGAATGCAGTCCTCATTGTTACCGTTGTGCTTCTGGTCTCAGTTTCCTCCGCACGCGCCAATACGAGTACCCCGGAGTTGATGAACTTTAACTATCTGCCAAATCTGCAATCCGTTGGCAGTTTCTATGACGGCAGCGGCGGAAATGGTATTCCCAACTACGGCGTATCGTTTTCAAATTTTTGGGGTCTCCGCAGCGGAAACGGCTCATTCTCTGCCGATCCCACTAAAACTCCGATTGTCTTCATCAATACCTTGGCGACCGGCAATGCCGGTCCCTCAGTCACAGGAACAATGACCGTTGGCCCCGGGTTCTCAAATGGCCTGAATTTCTTATTCTCGGCGGATTTCGGCTCGAATCAATCGGAGTTGATCACCATCTGGAGCGGGGCGAACGGCACGGGAACTGTATTGGCAACCCTGCGGCTCTATACCAACGATAGCGGCTGCAACTACTGCCTCTGGACGGCAGCCTCCACAAGTTTCTCCGGTACCGCGCACTCCGTGACCTTCAGCGGACCCGCTGACGAAATGGGTATTACCGATATCACTCTGGGTTCGACGCGGACGGCCATCCCTGAGCCATCCCCGCTCTACCTGTTGGGGACTGGATTGGCAGCCGTCTCGGCGGGAAAGTTGCGTCGGTTTTTAGGACTTTAGCGTTAGCCACAAGCAGGCCGGGATATCATTTTTGAAGGAGTCCAGCGGCCTTAGAATCCTTGCTCCACTAACTCCTCAATCGTAAGCGCGGGAGCGCTTTCGCGTCTCATCATCTTCTCGACATATTTCGCGATGAGGTCGGCTTCCAGGTTCACCGGGTCGCCGACTTTAAGGGAACCCAGATTGGTGGCCTCGACCGTATGAGGAATAATGGCCACGGTGCAGCGATTGTGCTCAAGCCCGGCCACAGTCAAGCTAATGCCCTCAATCGTGATGGAGCCTTTGTAAACCGTGTACTTCTCGATTTCCTCCGGCAGTTCAATTTCCAGCCACCAGTTGTCCGACTGCTCAATGCGCTTCAGCGACGTTAATTCTCCTACTCCATCCACGTGCCCCTGCACAATGTGGCCGCCGAAGCGTCCGTCGGCTTTCATAGGCAATTCAAGGTTGACGAGCGCGCCTTCACGAATGCGCGAAAAGGAAGTCCTAATCCAGGTTTCTGGCGCCAGGTCGGCAGAAAACGATCCCGGTTTGATGTCCAGAGCAGTGAGGCAAACGCCACTCACCGCAACACTGTCGCCGGGTTTCAACTCCCGCGGCACACGCTCGGCTGCGACGTTGATGCGCCGGTTTTCCCCACGCTGTTCGATGCCTTTGACGCGTCCCACTTCTTCGACGATGCCGCTGAACATAATGCCCTCCCGGAAATATGCAAACGCAGTGATCGCTCCTGGATTCACTCTTCGTATGGGTCTCGAATATATCCTTCCACGGCGAAGTCCTCGTCGAAACGATGGATGCGGATCGACGTTATGCTTATGTTATCGCTTCGCCCCTCCGAACCCGTAATTGCCGCAAATGGCACTGCGCAAGCTGCGGCAAGTATTTTGGGAGCGTAATAGAAAAAGATTTTATCGATGACTCCTGCGGCCAACGCCGCGCCGTTTATTGCCGATCCCCCCTCAATCATGAGACTGGTGATTTCAAGTTGTCCCAATCGCCGCATGACTTCGTGCAGATCGACTCGCCCTTGAGAGCTCCCATGTATGTTCTCAACGCGAATGCCGCGCTCCCGCAGCCACTTCTTTTTCTCTTCCGATCGTTCCAGGCAAAATACCAGCACATCGTCATTCGCAGCGCTTTGCACCAGCCTCGAATCCAGCGGAATGCGCAGATGCGAGTCGAGAATCACACGCAGTAGAGGCCGGCGCCGGGCAAGTCCGCTGCGGTCACTGAGAACAGGATCGTCGGCCAGAACCGTGCCCACGCCGACCAGCAGGGCGTCGTTCTCGTGACGCAACTGCTGCACGTGCGCACGCGCCGCTTCGCCGGTAATCCGGCTGCCGGACGGCGTTCCCACCACCCCATTTCCCGCACGAGATAGAGCAATTTTTCCGTCCAGCGTCATCGCGGACTTCAGCGTGACAAACGGAATGCCATGCCGGATGTAACGGGCAAAACTCTCATTCAGCCTGTGAGCCTGCTCCGCGAGCATCCCTATCTCCACCAGTACCCCAGCGGCGCGCAGCTTTTCAAATCCACGGCCGGCAACGCTTGGATTCGGATCCTCCATTGAGGCTACAACGCGGCGGATTCCTGCGCTAATCAGTGCATCCGCGCATGGCGGCGTGCGGCCCTGGTGAGAACACGGCTCCAAATTGATATAGAGGGTTGCACCGCGGGCGGTGGGGCCTGCTTCTTCCAGGGCCAGAATTTCGGCATGTTTGATTCCGTCGTAAGTGTGCGTGCCGGCGCCCGCGATGCTGCCGCGCTCGTCGACGACCATGGCGCCTACGCAAGGATTGGGCGATGCCAATCCTACCCCCTGCCCGGCAAGGTCCAGTGCGCGCTGCAGAAACTGTTCGTCGGTGGCGGGGTCTGGCATGGAGCGAGACAACGAACGCTAGGTTCGGCGCGGCGGGAAGGCTCTATACGAATCGTCCTCCGGTTCGGCAACTGCCGCTCCGCTGCGGCCGCTAGGACCGCGCCGTACTGGCGCCATCCGATATGCGTAGGGATCGCCGGGAGGCGACTTTGGCTTCCTTCTAAAAAGTCGGCGCACGCGCTCCCAAAGATTCTTTTTCTCGAGATCAGCCATGCCGCCTCCTTATTCGAATAGAGAATCGACAAAATCTTTGGCGTTGAACGGGAGCAGATCGCCGGCCTTTTCGCCCACCCCGACAAAGCGAACCGGCAATCCGAGTTCGCGCGAAATAGCCACCACGACGCCACCCTTGGCGGTGCCGTCGAGTTTCGTCAACACGATTCCGGTCACGCCCGCGGACTGGGTAAACAGCCGCGCCTGCTGCAAGCCATTCTGACCTGTGGTCGCATCCATCACAAGCAGAGTCTCATGCGGAGCGCCGGGAATGATGCGCTGCGCGGTGCGTCGCATCTTTTCCAGTTCAGCCATCAAACTGGTCTTGGTATGCAACCGGCCCGCTGTGTCGACGATCACATAGTCGGTCTTACGCGCCGAGCAGCCTGCAGAGCGTCGAACAAGACTGCCGCTGGATCGCCTCCGGGCTTGGTCTTGATCACTTCTGTGCCGGTGCGCTGTCCCCAGATTTCCAGTTGATCGATGGCCGCAGCGCGAAAAGTATCTGCGGCGCACAGCAAAACATTCTTACCCTGCGAGCGAAATACCTGCGAAAGTTTGCCGATGGTTGTGGTTTTGCCTGTGCCGTTCACGCCGACCACCAGAATCACTTCGGGTATGCCATCGACTCTTTGCGGGGCCTGTGAATTTGACTTGTTCAAAATGGCGAGCAGTTCTTCTTTCAGCAGCCGCTTCAATTCCTGCGTGTCCTTGATCTGCTTGCGATCGGCCTTGTCGCGCAGGTGGCTCAGAACTTCCTGCGTAGTGGCTGTACCCAGATCGGCGCCGATTAGTGTCGATTCGAGATCGTCGAGGGTATTGCTGTCGATCTCCTTGCTGAAGGAAACTACCTCTTCGATGCGCTCGGCGAGGTTCTCGCGCGTGCGCGTGACCGCCTGCTTCATGCGGTCAAAAAAGCCGGTTTTCTTTTCTTCTTCGAGGCTGCCGAACAGAGTTTGAATCATAGAGGGACAGCTAGGATTATAGCGGGACGAAGGACGGGGGCGCTTCTTGGCAGCGTGAGATTTAGTACGCGAGTTTTCCAGCTCTGCGGCCCCGGCGGCCAAACTCACCGACGCGGGGCCGGCGCTGACTTCGGGCGGAGGTTGAGAGCCGGCGGCCGCGACTGACGCTGCCGTGACCGGCCGTTTGATGGAGAAACGCTGGAGGCGAATTTCGCCGCGCTCATAAACGGCCAGCAGCGCGGCCACCGCGGCGGGATCGAGCCGCTTGCCGGCCAGATTTTGAATGATGCGGATCGCCTCTTCCGGACTGTGTGCCTGTTGATACGGCCGGTTAGTGGTGAGTGCGTCGAAAGTATCGGCCACCGCGATGACGCGCGCCAGCAACGGAATCTGATCGCCTTGTAACCCGTAGGGATAGCCGCGGCCGTCGAGAGCTTCATGGTGTAGTTCGATGCCGGGCAGCATTTCGGTAAGCTGCTGAACTGGGCGCAGAATGTTTGCGCCCGCGCGTGGTGTGCGTCTTCATCACTTCGAATTCTTCGGCGGTCAATGCTCCCGGCTTTTTCAGAATGTGATCTTCAATGCCGATTTTGCCCACGTCATGCAGTTGTGCAGAAATCTGCAAGATTTCCGTGAAGTCAGAACCTAGTTCCATCTCTTTTGCGATCAGCATCGAATAGCGGGTGACGCGGTCGGAGTGGCCGCGGGTGTAAGGATCTTTTTCGTCAACCGCACCGGCGAACATTTGGATCGACCCCATGAACAATGCCCGATTTTCTTCTGCAGCGCGCTTCAGGTCTTGCACGTAGTGTTCAAGTTCCTCGGACATCGTATTGAAAGTTTCGGCCAGTTCGCCAATCTCGGTTCGACTCCACAAGCGCACGCGCTGGGAGAAATCGCCGCGCGCCAGAGCGCGGCTGGATTCGGTAAGCACTTCGAGTGGGTTTGTAATGCGCCGCGCAGCGATAGATGCTGACCGCCACGCTGAGAAAAACCGCGAATAAGGCGAGCAGTCTTGCTGTCTGCTGCATTTCATAAACGCCTCGGTAGGCTTCCTGCGCGCGGCTTCTGAACCACCACCGCCCAATCAAGCGCCATCACCGGGCTATAAGTGCCGAGCATTGCGATGGTGTGCTTGCCGGCACTCTTTGCGTCTGATTGTTGGCATCGCGACGAAAATTCCATGGTCGGCGCCAACTGCGCTTTATTGCCGCTGTCCACGAAGTTGCGGACGATCTCCAGATTCTTCATGTCCTGGCCGGTGACAAATTCGGAGTTGCCGCCGCCACCAGGCGGCCCTGCGCGTCAACCACGTAAGGCGTGAGCCCGCCGCCGCTCGACTTCCTGCAAGCGGCGAATAAGGAATTGCAAATCGACAACGGCCCCGATCATACCCAGAAAGCGGGTTCCGTATATGACCGGAGTACTGACTACAAAGACGGTGCGCGATGACTTCCCCGCGCCGATGCGGAGAGCCTGTCCGTTATAGACGCGCCCGTCACGGGAGGCAGCAAACGCGCGTTCCAGTTCACGCTGCAAGAAAGCGTCGGGAGCGATTCTTCCGGCGGAAATTCCTTTGGCGTCAGAGTTGAGCAGCGTGGCGTAGGCAATCTCATCGGAAGAAGAGACGAAATTTTCCAAGAGGGCCCGCAGTTCGGGAGCTTCAATATTGTTGCCATCCATGTCCCCGCCGCTGGTCACTTGAATGGCGGAGGAAAGATTGGCTAGCATCATGCGCAGCGAAAGCTGGTGGTGGGAAAGATCGTCGGCCAAAGAACGCGTCACCGTGTTCTGCAGCAGCATTTCGTTGGTCTTGAGCCGATCGCGATTGATTGACTCCACCTGCGACGAATAGAAAAACATGGGAACGATGCTGATAATTAGAAGCACGCCCAAAATGACGTACAGGATGGGAACACGCGCCGGGCTGGGTGCCTTAAATGACAATGGATGCCTTAGCATGGGACTGCATTCGCCGTATCAGCGAGGGGGCGCACTATCCATAAAATTCTAATTGCGAAAAGAGCTGCGGACATTAAAAACCGGGGAGTCAACGCATTACCGAAGTACCTGTGAAAACTGGCGTTCGGCAGGCCGTTTGGCGTGCGAGGGCGGCATTTGGCATGAAACTCTCGCGGTAACAAGCTAATCTGTTTCGCTCTTCCCAGTGCGCGTCATTAGCTCTTGAATGGCATCGCGGGGCGATTTGTTCCCATGCAGGATGGCATTGACTTGTTCAGTAATAGGCATTTCGATACCTCGTTGATAGGCGAGGTCTGCCGCCGCAGTGGCTGTGAATACGCCTTCCGCTACTTTTCCATGCATTGCCAAGATGATTTCTTCGAGCGCGCGTCCGCGGCCCAATTCCAAGCCGACCCTGCGGTTGCGCGAAAGACTCCCGGTGCAGGTGAGGACCAGATCCCCGAGGCCGGATAGGCCTGCCATGGTTTCAGCGCGGCCGCCGCAGGCCACGACCAACCGCGTCATTTCCGCGAGGCCGCGTGTGATTAAGGCCGCAACAGAGTTGTGGCCCAGGCCCAGTCCAGCGCAAATCCCGGCAGCGATGGCCACGACATTTTTGAGCGCGCCGCCCAGTTCCACGCCCGTGACGTCACTGTTGGTGTAAACGCGAAACCGTGTGTCGCCAAACGCCTGCTGAATAGTCTGGGCGAGATTTGCATCTCGGGATGCAATGGTGATCGCAGTTGGATCTCCGCGCGCAACTTCGTGGGCAAACGATGGGCCGCTCAGTGCGCCAATACGCAGAGCATATCCGTCCGTTTCGTGAACAACATCGGCGGCAACTTCGGTCATGCGTAACAGAGTTTTCTCTTCCAGACCCTTAGTGCCGCTGACGATCAGAGCTTCACTCCGCAACAGTGGTCGCATCTGCTCAAAAACGTGACGGCTGTACTGCGACGGCACCGCGGTGACTAAGATTTGCGCATCGGCAAGGGCTTCATCCAGAGCCCATGTGACTGTGACACAGTCGGGAAGTTTACAGCCGGGCAGAAATTGCTGGTTGAGGCGTGACTGCCGAATACCTTCACCAAGTTCTGGATCGTGAGCCCAAAGGTGAACGCGATGTGAACCATTGCGTCCGAGAACTATCGAAAGCGCTGTCCCCCAGGCGCCGGCGCCGATGACTGCGATTTTACTCATAGCGAGTCTTGATTATTTTTATTGGGGTTTGGACGCCACCGTATTTGTTCCAATCCGATTTTCCGTGCCCTCGAATAGGCGGCGGATGTTCTCGTGGTGCATGGCGATAATAAGAATCGAAGCGGAGCAAATTAAAGTCATCGTGACAGGATCGCCGCCAAATTCGTGAAAAAGCCATACAAAAAGCGGGAAAGCGGCGACCGCTGTCATCGAACCCAACGATACGTAGCGGAAAATCAGGACCATCGCCAGAAAAAATATGGCGGCAATCAATACAGCTTCCGGGGCGATTACTGCAAACGCCCCCAAGCCGGTAGCCACACCCTTGCCGCCGCGGAACTTTAGCCAGAGAGGAAACATGTGGCCGGCAATCACGAAAAGCGCAGCAAAGGCCAGTTCTCTTTGCGAGGACGCTCCGGTGTGGGTGCGGTCGGAAAGCAAATAGGCGAACACCACGGCAGCCGTGCCTTTGACGGCATCGAGCAGGAGCGTGAGCGCCCCCAAGGCTGGCGATTCGCGCGCCACATTGGTAGCGCCAATATTCCCACTGCCGCTGTGGCGCACATCTTCTCCGCGAAAAATCCGTACCAGCAAATAGCCAAACGGGATTGACCCAAGCAGATAACTCAATGCGGCGATGGATAGAAGCATCGACATGCGGCGAGGCCAGCTTATGTTAGCGGAAAACTGAAGAGCTTGGTGTATCGCGATCCCTGGGGCGACAACTGGCTCTGATACAAAAAGAATTGGCGGGCGGTCATCGCACCGAAATCCAGCTTGCTCGTAAGGGCTAGTTTTTCCTGCAGGCGGGCAAAGGATCGATTGGTGCGGTCGTCTTTGTTTCTTCGCGGGGCGCCAGATCCGCCAGCGCGCCGGGCCAACGTCAGGTGAGGGCTGTAGGAGTGCTTTTCGCGAAGCACTCCGAGCGATGTCAACTTGGTATCGATAGCCGAGGCCAGGGCGGCGAGTCGCGGTCCGGATTGAAGTCCAATCCAAAATACGCGTGGCGCCTTGGCGCCGGGGAAAAATCCGTAGTCGCCAAAGTTCACATCAAACTTTTCTGCATCGACGCCCGCAAGCGTACGCTGCATATCCGCGAGCCTCTCATCCGGCCACTGCCCTACAAATTTCAACGTCACATGCAGCGACTCGGGCCGTACCCACCGCGCCTCTGGAGCGAATCCGCAGACTCCATCCATGAAGCGCGCAATCTTTTCTCGGATCGATTCGTCGAGGTCGAGAGCGATAAAGAGGCGCATGGGTCTGGCTCTCAGCTTTCAGTTCATAGCTGCAAGCAAAAAAATCCTTCGAATGGCGGTCTCCAAACACTCTCACGCCAAATCGTGTTCCTTCGAGCGAAACCGGAGACGCAGCCTGACACCTGACAGCTGAGAATTGACAACTGAGCGCGTTCTACATCAACTTCCTTCTCACCATATCGAGAGCCAACGTCGAGGCATACCAACGGATGCGCTGGCGATCGCCGGGGAAAGTGCGCGCAGTGACTTCGGTCCCGGTGTTGCTCGCCACTGCGTGAAAAACCAGGCCGACTGGCTTTTCGGAGGTGCCTCCAGTCGGTCCCGCCACGCCCGTAATGCCCAGGCCCAGCGTGGCCTCGCAGCGGTAGCGTATGCCTTCCGCCAATGCCACAGCAACTTCGCGGCTGACCGCTCCATGCTTCTCGATCATGTCGGCGGGCACGCCTGCCAATTCGGTTTTCAGTTGATTGGAGTAAACCACCGCTCCGCCCCGAAAGTAGCGCGAGCTTCCGCTGATCGAAGTGAGCCGTTCCGCGACCAGACCTCCGGTACAGGACTCGGCTACGGCGAGAGTCGCATTTCGCATCTGTAGCCAGTAGCCCACGATCTGTTCTAAGGATTCTCCATCGCGGGAAAAGACGAAGTCGTCGAGTTCGTCTTCGACCACGCCTGCCACTTCATCCACACGTTGTTGTGCAGCCTCTCGCGTTTCAGCACGGCACTTGAAATGAAGCTGTATTTCGCCGGCGTGCGCCAGGATTGTGGTGTCAACATCTGCGTAGCGCTTGTAGATGGGAGCGACACGCGCATCTACCTGCGATTCTCCCATCATCGCTATTTTGAGAACGCGAGTGGCGAGGAATGCGGAAGGAACTTTGGCGCGCAATCGCTCGCGAAATTCAGCTTCGAACAGCGCTTTCAGTTCATGCGGCGGGCCCGGCAAAAGTGCGATGATGCGCTCACGTCCGTCGAACTTGCCGCTTATCCATTGTCCGGGAGCGGTTCCATTGGCGTTTGGAAGAACGGTGGCTCCCTCTAAAACGTCGGCTTGCTTGGCATTATTGGGTGCCATCTTCCATCCGCGTGAGGCAAAGCGCTCTTCCAACAGACGAAGAATTTCAGGGTTGCGTCGCAATGGCAGGCCCATGGCCGCCGCAACCGCTTCGCGCGTCAAGTCATCTTCGGTCGGACCAAGGCCGCCGGTGAACAAAATGATGTCCGACCGAAATAGCGCGTTCCTTGCGGCCTCTACCAGGCGGGCGAGGTTATCCCCGACCACGCTCTTGAACACCACCTCGACGCCGAGTTGATTGAGTTGATCGGTAAGGTACAACGAGTTGGTATCCGAGCGGAAAGGCGTGAGAAGTTCGGATCCTACGGCGATGATCTCAGCATCCACGAATAGGAGTTTAAATGAAAGCCTTACGTGCGTGAACCGTAGGGGTTATTAGATCTTCGAATTTATTCCGGCAAAAGCGGAAGGCCCTGAATGTTCCAGGAAAGATGATGAACAGAGCTCGTGGTGGCGAGAATTACGGAACGGCCGGGAGCGAAGGCCAGTCCCACCAAGCCTTGACCCGCAACTTCGAGACTCGCTTTGCCCTCGGGAGTAATCTTCACGATACCTCGCTTACCCTTAAGGGATGCGGCAACATAAAGATTCCCGTCCACGTCGAAAGCCAGGCCCTGCGGCCTTCCCAGACCGCGATAGAAAGTGGTCACCGCACCATGCGGATCGATCTTGTAGACACTGTCGAAGCTCGAAGTAGTTGGCCCGGTGACAAATAAATCTCCCGCCGGACTGAAGGCGAAGTGATAACACGAGACGCTGGGTTCGAGCGTGGCGAAGACGAAAACCTGCTGGTCTCGTCCGATTTTAAAGATAGTTCCGCTGCGGTCGCCCACATAGAGATTTTGTTCGCGGTCGAAGGCAATGCCGGTAGCCACTCCCATGCCTTCGGCATAGGTTGTGCTGGTTCCGTTCGGAGCGACGCGATACACCGCACCGTCATAGCGGGAAGAAACATACATTTGTCCCTCGCGATCGAAGGCGATCGCCGTGGCGTTCATCATTTCTTCGACAAAGGGCTTGACCGCATAGTTTGTATCGATCTTGAAAACGGCCACCGGCACCTTCTGGCCGCGCGGGCCGGAGAAAGTCACATAGATGTTGCCTTCGGGGTCGAGCGCGGGACTGGTTACCGGATGAAGATTCTCCGCAATGGGCACGGCAATCTTTACGGTCTGCGAGTTGCTGACGTGGCCATCGGCAGCAACAATCACGGGGCCGGACGTCGCGCCTTCCGGAACCCGCGCGACGACAAAGGCATCGGAGCTGACCACTACCGACCCGTCGACATCTCCGAACTGGACGCGAGGGCGCTGAAACTGCTGCGGACGCAGCCCTGAACCTGCAATTCGGATCTCGCCTCCGGCCAGGCTCAGTGATGGAACTACAGTTTCAATCCGTGGTCCTCCATTTGTATGTTGGCGGCCGAGTATGCGATCGGAAAATCCCATGAACTTCAACTTCTCCAGACTTGAAACAGGAGCTACGCTATTAGTAGACCAAAATGCAGAAGAAGATGCATCACAATGCAGGCCAACAAACCCGCCGCCACATCATCCAGCACTATGCCCGTTCCTTCCGGTAGGCGTTCCAGTTGCCGAATCGGTGGCGGCTTAATGATATCGAAGGCTCTGAAAAGTATAAAACCTGCCAGCAGAGATTTCCACGAAAGCGGCACAGCGATCATAGTCAGGAGTTGTCCCGCGACCTCATCAATCACCACAAACTGAGGATCTTTCTTCTTAGACACCCGCGACACCTGCGTGGCCGCAGGTATGCCCAGCAGGATCACGATCACCGCGAGCCCGATGTCGGTCCAGGTTCGTGCGGCCGGAGGTAGTGCATACGCCAGCGCAGCCCAGAGCAGCACCGTCGCTGCCGATGCCCAGGTTCCTGGCCCCGGGCGCAAATGCCCGACACCGCAAAATGTGGCAACCGACGCGGCCCACAGAGGAGCCGGTCGCGCAGCGGCGGCGGCATCGCTGGTCCTCTCGGTTGGCAACGTGTCGGTCACTGCTCGAAGTCCGGTTCATCGCTGCGATCCGCCAGCGCTTCTTCCTCATCGCTGGCAGGAGAGGCAACGACATAAGCTCCGCTAGCCCATTTTCCTAAGTCGATGGTGCGGCAGCGCAGGCTGCAAAAAGGGAACTCAGGGTCACTGCTTTTCACCGCTTTCTTGCAGATGGGACAACGAAGCTTAAGAGTTCGCTTGCGTGGCATGGAATTTCTCGCAGAAAACAACCGGCTCGCGAATCACAGAAGCTTTGCCACCAGGTCATAGTCATGGGCTTCGGTGATCTGGCAGCGATAGAAGTGACCGGGCTCGGGCGGCAAATCTTCTGGAAAGTCGTTAACGAAAACTTTACCGTCGATTTCGGGAGCGTGCATCGCGGTGCGGCCTTCGAGCAGCAGATCGCTTTCTTCCGAAGTGCCCTCCACCAACAAATCGAACTCCCGTCCCACCAGCTTTCTCTTTTTCCTCCGGCTGATTCGCCGCTGGATGCTCATCAGATGCTTGCGCCTGCGTTCGATCTCGCGCGCCGAAAGCTTTTTCTCCAGAGCATAAGCATCGGCGCCCTGCTGATCCGAATAGGCGAAAGCGCCCATCCAGTCGAATTCTGCCTCGCGGACAAAATCGCACAATTCGTCGAACTCTTGCTCGGTCTCTCCAGGAAACCCCACGATGAAAGATGTGCGCAGTGTGAGGTCGGGAATCGCCCGCCGCATTTTGCCAATCGAGCGCAGGAACACATCAGCCCCACCGCCGCGCTTCATGCGCTTGAGGACCGACGCAGAAGCGTGTTGCAGAGGCACATCGATGTAAGAACAAATCTTTTCCTGGGCGCCGATGACCTCCAGCAATTTGCCGGTAATCTTGTTGGGATAGGCGTACAGAAAACGTATCCAGCGCAGGTCTTCAATGCCCGCCAGTTTTTCCAGCAATAACGCCAAACCGTCTTTCAAGCCCAAGTCTTCGCCATAGCAGGTTGTGTCCTGCCCGATCAAAGTAATTTCCCGCACCCCGCATTGCGCCAAACGTTCCGCTTCCGCAATAACCGACTCAAATCGCCGCGAGCGGAACTGCCCCCGCAACTGCGGAATGATGCAGAAGGTGCAGGGATGGTCGCAGCCTTCGGCGATCTTGATATACGCCATGTGGCGGGGCGTGGCCAGAATCCGCGGCGTGGTTTCGTCGTAAAGATAGTTGGGCAGGTCGCCGATAGCTCCATCCCACGATTGGCGCGAGAATCGCCCTTGAAGCGCGCGCGCGTCTCCCTCGGGACGCGATGGCAGCACGACAAATGGAGAATCAGGGCGTGGCGCTTCGGATGCGACTCCTGTGGCCGAAAGAATGTTTTCCAGTTCGCCCGTGCCTACAACTGCATCCACTTCAGGTATATCTTTGCGAATTTGATCGCGAAACCGTTCCACCAGGCAACCGGCGACTACCAGTTTCTTCGCCCGGTCTCCGTTTTTGTGGCCGGCCATCTCCAGGATGGTGTTGATCGATTCCTGCTGTGCGCTTTCGATAAACGAGCAGGTATTGACCACAATCACATCGGCGTCTTCGGCGCGAGCCGTAAGTTCCGCTCCCGCTCGGGCCAGCAAGCCCATCATCACTTCGCTATCCACCAGATTCTTGGGGCATCCCAGGCTGACAAACCCGACTTTCTGGATGGGCCGATCCTGGAGATTCAGGCTCAATTTACTTGTGCCAGGATCTTCGGCGGAATTTTGCACAGCGGTGATAGTGAGATCTTCGACGGGCATGGAATCTCTTTATTTTATCATCCACAACGGCAAACCCCTCGCTTCAGTTTGCCCATGCGTTCGCCGAAGCAATAAAAAAGCCGAGGATTCACAACTTCAAAATGTTCGTTGTCATGCTAGGCTAGTCCTTACCGCCGTACAACTTGGTAGTCACTTCTCAGGAGGAGAGATGTCTGAGAAACGAATGTTGCTTGCTGTCTTGGCAGTGTTGGCGATATTTCGAGTGTCGGCGGTTGCGCAGGACGAGAAGAATGAACTGACTGGCATCATTGGCCGGACCTTCATCAGCGATCAGGGCATCATCGGACCGAATGCGCCCAAGACTGAGGCCGTGATTTACTCCGGCAAAGGATTGAGTTTTGAAGTGAATTATGCCCGCCGCGTATTTGTGACTGAGATTTTTTCAATTTCCGGCGAAGTGCCGGCCATGTTCAATCTCGACGAAAAGCTGAACTCCGGCGGCCCAATCGTTCCCATCTCCTATCACCAGATTTTCATTACTCCTGCGGTACGGGCGAACCTGTTTCCGACCACCGCGGTTTCTCCTTGGGTCAGTTTTGGCGGAGGCTTCGGACATTTCAGCGAGAACAAGAATCTGATCTACGACGGTGGCCCTAATCCTGGAACCTCTACAACTTCAGGGGTTATCCAGGGAGGCGTAGGCCTGGATGTAAGAATCCTGCACCGCTTCTACATGCGCGGCGAAGCTCGTGATTTCTGGTCTGGAGAACCCGATTACCCTCTGGCAGACACAGGCAAGACCCGCCAACATAACTATTTTGTGGGTGGCGGCATCATGTGGCGCTTCTAGCCTCGGGCTCACTTCGCCACAAGGGGAGTTTTTTCCCGCTGACCGCTTTACTTCTTCGCCGCCGATTCCACTTCTTCATACAAGTGCGGCAAGCGTTCTGCATCTTCCGCAGAATGGCCAAAGCGAGCCGATGCGTAGGCGTCGGTAAATTCCGCGACTCGTGCCCGCAAAGGTTCGTCTTCAATTTCTTTTACGAATTCCTGTGGCGTTTGCGCCGCAGACTTTTTCACGCCCCGTCGCGCCAGCGAACGCGCCATGCGCCGGTACCAAATAGTTGCGGCCTGCTCTGGTGCTGCGGTTATATTTGTGGCCACCCATTTTTCGCGTATCCAACCAGCAACATCTCCCGCGAACCTCAGGCTGAGGAGCAGCAGCGCAGCGCCCAGACCGAAGGCCAGCCATCGTCCCGGCGAATGTTCCATGCGTTCCTGCCTGCGTTGGGCCCATTGCACCATTGCCATATAGCGCTGCTGCGCGGAGATGCGGAGCTGCCGCCACTCATCATGGGTCTCACGCATCGCCGTCTGGCCCAAGACATATTGATGCGACAAGTCGTAACCGACCACCCACTCTTGCCAGAATGATGAAGCCGCATCCACATAGAGCGCCAGACGCGCCCATCCTTGCGGCGTGCCGGTGCTGCCTGCGGGAGTTGGATCGAAGGTCTGCCAGCCGTATCCAGGGAAATAAACCTCGACCCAGGCATGGGCGTCCTTTGCGCGCACCACGTAATTTGCCGTGAGGTCGTTGAACTCGTCGCTGCGAAAGCCATTGACCACGCGAGCCGGAATCCCCAGCGTGCGCAGCATCACGGCCATTGCCGAGGCGAAATATTCGCAATGCCCCTGCCTCCGCTCAAAAAGGAAGTTGGCCAATGGATCCCGCACAGTGGCCCTGGGCAATTGCAGCGTGTACCCGTAATGAGTTTTCAAGTACGTTTCTATCGCACTCGCCTTGCCGAAGTCGCTGGTCGAAGTGCCGGCAATTTTAGCTGCCAAAGAACGAACGCGCGGATCGACCGCCGGCAACTGCAAATATGCGGGAACAATCTGCGGTGGGTAATCATTGCCCGAAGCCCTCAGTTGCTCGGCCGAGGGACGGCCGACATCGGATTCGGCTTCGTAACGTGTAATTGGATGTTCGCTATCCAAGTCATGTACGGCGGCGCCGGAATCGGCCGAAAGGAGTCGGTAATTGCCAATCACGCGCCGCGCCCAAGGAGCGAGAAAAAACACATTGCTCCCAATGGGCTCCATAAGCACGCGATAGTGGATGATTTTCTCCCGCGTCCGCGTTGCGGCAGCAGAAAATGCGACAGTTGCGAAGCTGTTGCCGGTTCCAATCTCAAACGGAGGAATCTCAAACTCGTTGTCCGTCTGCTTTTCTAGAATGAATTGCTGCCGCAGGTTCGACCAGCTATGCCCATCAAAAAAACTCAGCGCCGTGCCGCGCCAGTAGAGGTCGTTGTGGCCATCCGTATCCCCATCGATTTGGATGTGCATTACAACCGCATTTGACTGCTGGATCTGCCCGATCTGCCCCAACTGCACGTGATCGCTGAAGCCGGTGGAAAGATCGGTGCCAAAGGAATATGCGCCCAGATATCCAGCCGACATGCGGGGCAGCATAAAGAACAACGCCGCCGCGCCGGCAAGGATGGTGACCATCAAAGCAGGAGCCAGGCGCAGCAGCCAGATCGCCAATTGATTCGCTTGCAACGTTTCGTTCGCCGGCTTCGCCTCGATCTCCGCCGCGCTGGCCGAGCGCCGCATTTCCATCAGCACAAATGTCGCCACCGCCATCAGCAAAAAGCCGGCCAGACAAAACATGAACACACTATCCACCGTGAGCACAGCCGATGACAGTACCAGCAGAAAGGCTAGAATGGCCAGCATCAGGTGATCCCGCTCCCGGCGCAGCGAGAACATGCGCACCACCACGCCAAACAGCGCCAGATGAACGGTTGCCTTCAAAAAGCTTCGTGAGCCAAAAAAATAGTCAAAGGCGAAGAAGGCAAAGTAGGCGAGGGTGAGCGGCGTTGTCCATCGCTCGGAAATGGCCACGGTTTTGCGCCGCACCAGCAGCAAACCGCGAACCACCAATGCGGCCGTTACGATTGTCGTCGCAAGAAGATCAAGTCCTCCACTGCTGACCAGCGTCACAAAACCCATCGCGACCATGAGGTACAGAGAAACACTAAAGAAATAATCGATAGTATTTCTGAAGCCGTCACCCGCGGTTTGTGAGTTGTTCAATAGCATCGACCTGTTCAAGGCTCGCCGCTCAGCTCTCGCTCGAGTTCAACAACCATTGTTCGACAATAAGCCCGAGAAAGGAAGACGATGCAGCTGGATTCTTGCACCGAAAGTCACGTCTCGCGACAGAAAGGGTCTACGTCTCGGTCCGCGATGCGGATGCTAGAATGATTTCAGTCAGGCATCGGTCTCACGCGACGTATTCTCGCCAACCCCGCCAGGTCCGGAAGGAAGCAACGGTAACGGGCTCTTGCGTGTGCAGTGAGCCGCCGGTGCCTGGCTTAATTAATTTCTGTTACTGCCCGAACCACTCTAGTTAACCTTCTAAAAAACTTTACACTCCTTTTACCAAGCAATTACGCAAGAATCCCCCGCGGCGAACATCCAAAGATAGAGCTCGTGGTTAGGCCACAACCCACTACCAGGAGAAAAAATCTGATGATGCCGTCCAGCGTTTCCTCCACCCTCCCCCAAGTCACCATCCGCGTTTCCGGTCAATTATTTCGCGCGCATTTGAATTACCTGGATCAGTTGGTCCAATCGGCTCTCGAGTGCGAATTGTGGGCCATGCTCGATCTCACACATCTAGTCGAACTCGACCGCCCCGCGCTGTTTTATTTAATCAGCGGCGAAGGGCGCGAGTTCGGCATCGCCGCCTGTCCCAGCTTTGTGCGCGAGTGGATGGAACACGAACAGCAAAGGAAAGCGGCATAAGGGCTCGGCTCGTTCGTTGACCGTGATCTTGAGGTTTCGCTCCTAATTCACGGTTGGACATTGTGCTCTCCGGTGCGGCAGAATAGCCGTTCACATCCCCACCGGAGAATCCATCGAGTGAGCCTGACCCCACGCGCCGCAACCACTGTCCGAGCGAAAATCAGCGCCCTCGGCACCTATGTGCCGCCAAAAGTTCTCACTAACGCCGATCTGGAAAAGATGGTCGAAACTACCGACGACTGGATTCTCAGCCGCGTGGGCATTCGCGAACGCCATATCGCGGAAAAAGGCGTAGCCACCAGCGATCTGGCGGTGGAAGCGGCCACGAAGGCTTTAGCGCAGCGCGGTTTGAACCCGGCCGATGTGGAAGTAATCATCGTGGGCACGGTTACTCCCGACATGCTGTTTCCTTCCACCGCCTGCCAGGTGCAACATAAGCTTGGAGCGAGAGGTGCGTGGGGCTTCGATCTTTCCGCCGCCTGTTCGGCTTTTCTTTATTCGCTGCAGACCGGGGCGCAACTGATTGGCACGGGCTCTCATAAACGAGTGCTGGTCGTGGGCGCGGACATTATGTCTTCGATTATCGATTACACCGATCGCGCCACTTGCATTCTTTTTGGCGATGGGGCCGGCGCGGTCCTGCTCGAACCCTCCGATGACGACACCGGCCTTATCGATTTCATTCATGAAGTAGATGGCTCGGGGGGTTGTTTTCTCTACATGCCCGGCGGCGGCAGCCTGCATCCTTCCACTGTCGAAACCGTCGAACAGAAAATGCACTACGTTCACCAGGACGGCCAGCAGGTCTTCAAGTTCGCGGTGCGCAAGCAGACCGAGCTTTGCCAGAAGCTGCTGGAGCGTAACGGACTGAAAGGCTCCGACATTGACGCATTCATCCCTCACCAGGCCAACCTGCGCATCATCAACGCCACTGCCGACAGGTTGGAACTTCGCCCCGGAAGCGTCATCGTCAACATCGACCGCTACGGCAACACCACCGCGGGCACAATTCCTTTAGCCATGAACACAGCCATCGAAGAAGGCAAGCTGAAAAAGGGAAGTTTGGTAATGCTGGCCTCGGTGGGCGCGGGGTTCACCGTGGGCGCGACCTTGCTGCGATGGTCATTCTGAGCGTCGGGCGGAGGATTTTTTCTATCCGAATTCGCGGAGTGCGATCTAAACAGGGCACGTGATTGCGCTCCGGCATCGTCAGCGCAATGGATATCCCAGCATGGAAACGGCCTCTCATCCTCCAGCGTGGAAGGTTCTTCTCGCCTTCGGCATTATTTATTTCGTCTGGGGCTCGACCTTTCTGGCGATCCGCATCGGTGTACACGAAGTTCCGCCGCTTCTTCTTGCCGGCATGCGCTTCTTTATCGCCGGTCTCGTTCTTTACGGCTGGATGCGAGCCAAAGGTGAAGTTTCACCAACCGGGCGCGAATGGCGCGCAGCCACAGTTCTTGCCGTCTTGATCTTTGTCGTGGATTACGGTTGTCTATTCTGGGCCGAGCGGCGCGTTCCCTCAGGCATCGCCGCAGTTATGATGGCGACCATTCCAGCCTTCATGGCGCTTTCGGAAATTTTGATTCTGCGTACGCAGCGGCTGACCTTGAGGTTGGGCGTGGCTCTCTCGATCGGACTCGGCGGCGTGGCTGTGCTCACCAGTCGCAGCCTGAATCTGGGCGGCGCTCCAATCGACACCGCCGGCGCATGCGCTTTGATCGTAGGGGCAGTCAGTTGGTCGCTGGCATCGGCGTTGACGCGGAAGCTTCCCTTGCCCGCTGCCAAAGGCATGAGTTCCGGAGCGCAGATGCTCGTCGGCGGTATTTTGCTTATAGTCGCTGCGGCGATGCTGGGAGAGTTCCGTGGTTTCCGGTTCGAAGCGGTTTCCCGCGGAGCTTGGCTGGCCTTGGCTTACTTGATCGTCGCTGGATCGATTATCGGCTTCACTGCTTTTGTGTGGCTCATCCATCACGAATCGCCGACGAAGGTGGGAACCTATGCGTATGTCAATCCCGTGGTTGCCGTGCTAGTGGGATATTTCCTCGGTGGGGAAGCGCTTGGTCCGCGAACAATTATGGGCACTTCGCTGGTGCTGGTCAGCGTAGTCGTGATTACAACGATGCGTGCGAAAAAGCCGGAAACATTATCGCTGACTGAGGAAGCGCAGCCGGTAGCAGAACCATAAGCTTCAGGGATGCGTCATCTTTTCCGGCTTTACTAACTGATCGAACTCCTCACCGGACAGATAGCCGAGCTTCAACGCGGCTTCGCGCAGGCTGCTGTGATCTACGTGCGCGGTGTGCGCGATTTGTGCGGCCTTATCGTATCCAACCTTTGGCGCCAATGCAGTCACCAGCATCAACGAGTTTTTCACGTACCAATCGACCTTCACGCGATCGACCTCGATGCCCTTGATCATGTATTCGACGTAGCCGTGGCAGGCGTCGGTGATTAGAGTTACCGAATGAAGAAAGTTGTAAATGATGACCGGCTTGTAGACGTTGAGCTCGAAGTTGCCTTGCGACCCGGCGAAGCCGACGGCCGCGGTTGCTCCGTGAACCTGGACGCAAACCATGGTCATCGCTTCACACTGCGTTGGATTTACTTTGCCCGGCATGATGGAAGATCCCGGCTCGTTTTCGGGGATGGAAATCTCTCCCAGGCCGCAACGCGGTCCCGAGGCCAGCCAGCGAATGTCATTGGAAATTTTCATCAGCGATGCGGCCAGCGTTTCCATCGCCCCCTGGGCGAAAACAATTTCGTCGTGGGCGGAAAGCGCGGCGAATTTGTTGACGTGGGAGCGGAAGGGAAGTCCGGTGAGTTCGGCGATCTTCTTCGCTGCGCGCTCGGCGAATTCCGGATGCGTGTTCAGCCCCGTACCCACTGCTGTTCCGCCAATGGCTAGGTCGTAAAGGCCGTCGAGAACCTGCTCCAGCCGTTTGATGTCGCGTTCCAGCAGGCTGGCCCATCCGCCGAATTCCTGCCCTACGGTCAACGGCACGGCATCCTGTAAATGGGTGCGGCCAATTTTTACGACGTCATGAAATTCTTTTGCTTTGGCCGCAATGGCTTGATGCACATTCCTGATCGCGGGAATAAGAGCATTCTTCATCCGATCGGCTGCCGCGATGTGCATGGCCGCAGGAAACGTGTCATTCGACGACTGCGACATATTCACGTCGTCATTGGGATGAATGGGCTTCTTCGACCCCAGTTCTCCACCAGCGATCTCGATGGCGCGGTTGGAGATGACTTCATTCACGTTCATGTTGGTCTGGGTGCCGCTGCCGGTCTGCCAGACGCGCAGAGGAAACTGATCGTTGAGCTTGCCGGAAATAACTTCGTCGGCGGCCTGTGTGATAAGCCTGGCTTTGTCAGCGGATAGCTTGCCCAGATCCTGATTCACCAGCGCGCACGCTTTCTTCAGGATGCCGAAAGCGCGAATCAGTTCGGGCGGCATGGTGTCGCGGCCGATATTGAAATGCAGAAGCGAGCGCTGCGTCTGCGCGCCCCAATAGACGTGCGCTGGGACCTCGATCTTGCCCATGCTGTCGGACTCAATGCGCGTGGGGAGTTGAACGGATGGTTTCATAGCAACATTCCTAGCGAAGTATAACAATTGCGGCGCGTTCTAAACCCAAACTGACCAGAGCCGACCTATGGGCCTCGGACCGATTTTGCGAGAATGACACGTGTTCACTTTGGCGTCATGGGCAAATCGCCCTTCCTTCCTAGATTCCTTTCCGATCTTTCCCCACCAATAATAGATTCCAGTTACCGACTCCTTCGCACCATGCAGATAAAAATGTTGGACCGTCGGCACAGTTACCGGCGGCGTTCTGACCATAAAAATTCATCTGCAACCAGAGGCGCCGTGATTGCTGTCAGACGTGCAATCGTGGTTTGTGCGTTGTTTCTGTCTGCGTGCTGCACTCCCTCTGCCGCGAATCTCTCGTCGTAGAGGCTCCCGCCTTGAACAATTGTTCAGAACGCCATACCAGCAATACCTTAGCTGTACCCGTTCGGGCAACGATCTTTTGCGCTGCGCCTTCCTACCAGGTAGGGCAGTTAAATCAACGCTTGGGAAATCGGAAAGGAGAAACCGCAGAAAGACAGTAAGGAGGAAGCAAATGAGTATTCGCAGTGCATTATCGACTGTTGCCGGTTTTATTCTAATGTGTGCGTTGTTCGTGCCAGCCGCTCGCGCGGACAACTGGAACGAGATGACAGAATTAACTTTCAACCAGCCGGTGGAGATTCCGGGGCAGGTTTTGCCGCCGGGGAGATACTGGTTTTCGCTCGTGAACAACCAGTCCGACCGGGATATTGTGCGGATCTATAACGCCAACCGGTCCCAGTTGGAAGCGACATTGATGACGATTCCGACTTATCGGGAACATCCAACCAGCTATACGAGAATCCAACTGGTAGAACGCCCGCACAATTCGCCGGAAGCGGTGCTCAGGTGGTACTATCCCGGACGATTAATAGGGCAAGAATTCGTCTATTCGCCAAGGCAGGAAAGGCAATTTGCCTGGGATGCCAAAGTGAACATTTCGGCGAGGCCGTCGGGAGCCAATGGGTATATCTCCGGATAAGCGAAGGCGAGGCTGAAGCAACACGGCAGAGCCGGGAATCTGGTGCTGGCAGAACGAAGCGCTGGACAAAACCGGCGAACTCAGAAACGGCTAGTTTCATAAAAAAGACTAGCCCGTTTTTTTTGATTCCTCTCTAGGTTCCTTTTCGATCTTTCTTTGTACCAATAATAGATTCTGATTATCGACTCCTTCGGGCAATGCGGATAAAAACGTTGGACCGTCGGCCCCAGTTCCCGGCGGCGTTCTGACAATAAAACTTATCTGCAACCGGGAGGCGCTGTGATTGCTATCAGGCGTGCGGTGGTAGTTTGTGCGTTTCTGTCTGCGTGCTGCATTCCCTCTGCCGCGCAAGGCGGCCCGGCGGATTTCATCGCAGCAACTGAAGCTTTGCCCGATTCTCCGGACCAGGCAGCTTCCACCGACCCGAATAAAAATGTGGTTGATTCGCCGCAACTGCCTGCCCGACAGCCACGCGCACAACAAGACGTGCCGCCCACACACAAGGCCGGACCGCTGGATATATCGATAAACTGGCGAACTCGGGTGGAGGGTTGGAACTGGTTTCAGGGAAATAGCGGAAACAGCGATTACGCCTTTTGGCATTCGCTGTTGCGCGTGGGAATTGGGCAAAACCTGGAAAATCTCGATTGGTTTGTTGAAGGTGAACAGGTATCGATACTGGGCTTGCCCGAGGATGCGGTAGTTGCGGCTCCGCAAGGCCAGCTTGGATTGGGCGGAACGTACTTTGCGGCCAATGGGAACAATACAAACAATGCCAGCGGATTTTTGAAGCAGGGTTTTGTGAACTTTAAGCACCTCGGTCCCGCGGCATTGAAGGTGGGGCGTTTTGAATATTTCGATGGCATGGAAGTGAAGCCGAAAGATGCTTTCCTGGCTACGGTTGTTCAAGCGCGCATTTCCAGCCGGCTGATTTCGAATTTCGGTTTTTCGGCAGTGCAGCGGACGTTTGATGGAGTGCAATTGTCGGCGGATTCGGGATCGAACAATTTCACCTTCTTCGGAGCACGGCCCACCGCTGGCGTCTTTCAGGTGCACGGCATGGACGAATTGGATGTGGATACTTATTACGGCGCGTATACAAGATCCGTCAAGAGCAAACACAACGCCGGCGAGTTGCGGGTGTTTGCCCTGGGGTATATCGATCACCGCACGCTGGTGCTGAAGACGGATAACCGCCCTCAGGCGGTTCGTGCTGCGGATTTGGGCGAGATTGAAATTGCGACGTATGGCGCGGACTACGTGCACATCATCGATACGCCGAACGCCGGCAAGTTCGATTTTCTGGCATGGGGAGCGGTGCAGACTGGATCCTGGGGCGATCTGACGCAACACGCCGGCGCGTTCGTTGGCGAGGCGGGATGGAAGCCGCCGGTAAGTATTCTCAAGCCGTGGCTGAGCGCCGGCTACTCTTACGGAAGCGGCGACGGCAACCCCGGCGACTCGCGCCACGGCACTTTTTTTCAGGTCTTGACCACGCCGCGCCAGTATGCCCGTTTTCCTTTTTACAACATGATGAACAACGAAGATTTCTACGGAACCGTGAATGTGAGCCCGACGGCGAAGCTGGCATTGCGTACGGAAGCCCACGCTCTGCGGCTGGCGAGCGCGTCCGACCTTTGGTATTTAGGCGGCGGCGCATTTCAGCCGCAGACATTCGGATACACGGGACGTCCGAGCAACGATAGCCGCGGGCTCGCCAACGTCTGGGACGTTAGCGCTGATTATCAAATCACACGCTGCTTTTCCACAACCTTCTATTACGGGCATGCGTGGGGCAAAAGCGTGATCGCCAAGATCTATCCCAAGGATGCCGACGGAATGCTTGCTTATCTGGAAACGAATTTTCGCTTTTGACGTATCTGACCCGCACCCGGATCGTTGAGAAACGCACGCCGTTTCGCCGGCGTCCCCGTCCGTTGCACCTGTTCCGGCTAAGCCGTAACATCTACTTATGCCGGTAGAAACGGAAATCACATCCTCCACCTACACGCCTGTTCGCGCTCCGCGCGGAACTGCGATCACATGCAAAGGCTGGCAGCAGGAAGCGGCCATGCGCATGTTGATGAACAATCTCGACGAAGAGGTCGCCGAACGGCCCAAGGACCTTGTCGTTTACGGTGGCACGGGCCGGGCGGCGCGTAGTTGGGAGGCTTACCACGCGATTGTCGCGACGCTGAAGAAGCTCGCGGATGATGAAACTCTGCTGGTGCAATCGGGCAAGCCGGTGGGCGTGTTCAAGACTCACGATCACGCGCCGCGCGTGCTAATTGCAAATTCCAATCTTGTCGGCCACTGGTCGAACTGGGAGAAGTTTAACGAGTTGGAGCGCGCCGGGCTGATGATGTATGGGCAGATGACGGCGGGTTCGTGGATTTACATAGGCTCGCAGGGAATTGTGCAGGGCACGTTCGAAACATTTTCCGCGGCGGGAGAAAAACATTTTGGCGGCGATCTCGCAGGAAAGCTGATCGTCAGCGGCGGTATGGGTGGCATGGGCGGAGCGCAGCCCTTGGCCGCGACCATGACGGGCGCGGCGTTTCTGGGCATTGACGTCGATCCGGAACGCATCAAGAAGCGGCTCAAGACCGGATACTGCGACTTCATGGTCAACTCGCTCGATGAAGCGCTGCGAATTCTGAAGAATGCGGTGCGCAAGAAAGAAAATGTTTCGGTAGGTTTGGTGGGGAATTGCGCGGATGTAATTCCGGAACTTGCCGAGCGCGGAGTGGTTCCTGACATTTTGACCGATCAGACTTCGGCGCACGATCCCCTAAATGGATATGTGCCCAATGGCATGACTTTGGAAAAGGCGCTGGAACTGCGCCAGCGCGATCCGGATGGTTATCAGGAAGCGTCGCTCGATGCGATGGCGCGGCACGTGGAAGGCATGCTGCGCTTACAGAAGATGGGCTCGGTGACCTTCGACTATGGAAATAACATCCGGACATTCGCCTTTCAGCAAGGCGTGAAAAATGCTTACGACTTTCCCGGATTCGTTCCGGCATATATTCGTCCGCTGTTTTGCGAAGGGCGAGGACCGTTCCGCTGGGTGGCGTTGTCGGGCGAAGCCTCCGACATTCACGTGACCGATGAGTTGGTGCTGGAATTATTTCCCGAGAATCGCATTTTGCGCCGCTGGATTGAGCTGGCGCGCAAGCGAATCAAGTTTCAGGGATTGCCGGCGCGCATCTGCTGGCTGGGCTACGGCGAGCGAGCGCAGTTCGGTTTGGCGATGAATGATCTGGTGAAGAAAGGAAAAATCAAAGCGCCGATTGTGATCGGGCGTGATCACCTCGACTGCGGTTCCGTAGCATCTCCGTTTCGTGAAACCGAAAGCATGAAGGACGGCTCGGACGCAGTCGCCGACTGGCCGCTGCTTAACGCATTGCTGAATACGGCGGCAGGTGCGTCGTGGGTTTCAATACACAACGGCGGCGGCGTGGGCATCGGCTATTCGCTGCATGCAGGGCAAGTAACGGTGGCAGATGGTACGGAGATGATGGCGAAACGCATCGAGCGCGTGCTGACCACCGATCCGGGGATGGGGATTATTCGGCATGTGGATGCGGGGTATGTGGAGGCGAAGGAGTTCGCGAAGGACAAGGGCGTTAGAATTCCCATGCCGCGATCATGAACACCCACCACGGAGGCACCGAGACACGGAGTCTTGAGGTCTTTTCAGTGGCTGACTGGTTCCGACAACGCGGGCTCTAAGTGGAAGGCTGATCCCAGTACGGGAATAATTTGGGTTGCGCTTCCGCAAAACACCGAATTTGAGAACGGTTGGTGGTAGGATGCCGACGGCGCTTGCATGAACAGCCACCACGGACCCACGGAGGCACGGAGTTCCGTCGGACTTTTGTGCGAGTCTTTGACCGACGCTATCATTGGCGCTGCAATCGAAGTTCATCGGCAGATCGGTCCCGGACTTCTGGAGTCGGTTTACGAAGAGTGCATCTGTGAGGAGCTTCGTCTTCGCAATCTGCCGTTCCGATGCCAAGTCGAGTTGCCGGTTCTTTACAAGGGTCGAGAGACAGGTGGGAAATACCGCATTGATATGATTGTCGCCGATGAAGTCGTCGTGGAATTAAAAGCGGTCGAGCGCCTACTCAGCGTGCACGAAGCACAGCTACTTACCTATCTCAGGATAACGGGCAAGCACGTGGGTCTTCTTATCAATTTCAACGTCTCGGTTCTCCACCGAGGAATCCTGCGCCGCGTCCTATGAGGCTACGAATTCTCCGGGGCTCGGTGCCTCCGTGGTGGGTGTTTGGCATGCGGAGGCACGGTGCATAAACGATCTTCGTTGCTGCTGGCGAACATCGGCCAGCTTCTTACGTGTCACTCAGCGTCCCGCCTGGCAGGACCGCGGCGCGCGCTGCAGCTTCGAGATATTGAAATAATTCAAGACGCCGCAGTGCTTTGCCTTGGCGGCAAGATTGTTTCCGTTGGCACTACCAAAGACGCCCTCCGCGATCCCTGGCTGAAGAAAAATCGCAAGAAAATCACCGAGATCGATTGCGCCGGCAAAGTCGTCCTGCCCGGCTTCGTCGATTCGCATACGCATCCCGTCTTCGTCAGCCCGCGTTTGGTGGATTTCGAAAAGCGCATCGAAGGCGCTTCTTATGAGGAGATCGCCGCCGCTGGCGGCGGCATTCGTTCGAGCGTGGACGGTGTAAGGCAAGCGGGGAAGAGCGCGCTGGCGGCGAAGGTCACGGCCGTGCTCGAAGACATGGCCAGGTGCGGCACAACCACAGTTGAGGCAAAATCTGGGTATGGATTGACGCTTGAATCCGAACTGAAATCGTTGGAAGCGATCCGCCTCGCCGCTTCCCGCTGGCCCGGAACTGTGATCCCAACCCTCCTCGGCGCCCACGTCGTCCCAAAAGAATTTCAGGGCCGCTCACAAAATTATGTTGAGATCGTCTGTAAGGAGATGATTCCCGCAGCCGCGCGGCGGAAGCTCGCCCGCTTTATCGACGTCTTCTGCGACAAGGGAGCGTTTACCGCCGAGGAGATGGAGCAGATTTTTGAGGCTGCCGTGCAGCATGGGCTTGGAGTGCGGGCGCACATGGGCCAGCTTTCCGAGACTCGACTGGCGCCGTTTCTGCGCTTTCATCCGGCTTCATTCGATCACATGGATCACGTTCATCAGGACGACGTGCTCGCGTTGGCGAAGGCGAATACGGTGGCAACGCTGGTGCCGGGAGCGAATCATTTTCTGGGGTTAAAAGAGTATCCGCCGGCGCGGAAGTTAATCGATGCCGGCGTTCCAGTGGCGTTGGCCACGGATTACAATCCGGGCACTTCGCCGACCATCAGCATGCCCATGGCGATGTCGCTGGCTTGCACGCAGATGAAGGTGTCTCCGGCGGAAGCTATCGCTGCGGCTACGATCAATGGCGCCTGGGCGCTGGGAGTGGCGGATCGCAAAGGCAGCATTGAGCCGGGAAAGGACGCTGATCTGGCAATATTTGCGGTCGATGACTATCGCGAGATTCCCTACTGGTTTGGGGCCAACCGATGCGCTATGACCGTATTGAACGGCATAATTTCGCCCAGGGTATGAACTTTTTTGAGCAGCCCTGCGTATACAATCGAGGACGGCTCTGCACTCTTGTTGAAAATCCATGAAGGCCGCTGCCTTTATTTGAAAAGCGCTTCCGATTCGAAATTGACGAAAAATCATCGAGGACAATCCATGAAGAGAATTCTTGCGGTAATGACATTTGCTGCGGTAGCCCTGTCTCTTGCGGCCGCGCAACGCCTGCCTGACATAGCGACGCCGGAGAATTACAAACTCACATTCACTCCCGATCTGGACAAGGCCACGTTCGAAGGCGATGAGACCATCACCATCAAAGTCCTCAAGGCTACGCCGGAAATTACGCTGAATGCGGTCGATATTAGTTTCCACGACGTTTCCATCACCAGCGACGGAGTTACCCAGAAGGCCAAGGTCACGCCGGAAAAAGAAAAAGAGATGGTGGTGCTCTCGGTGGATAAGCCTTTGGCCGCTGGGCCGGCCACCATCCATATTACTTACTCCGGCATTCTCAATAACGAGATGCGGGGTTTTTATCTGGGCAAGGATAATGAGGGACGCAAGTATGCGGCCACGCAGTTTGAGGCAACCGACGCGCGTCGCGCATATCCATCGTTCGACGAGCCGGACTATAAAGCGACATTCGATATCACGGCCGTCGCCGACAAAGATATGGTCGCGATCTCTAACGGCAAAGTTGCGTCGGACACTCCTAACGGAGACAAGCACACCATACGCTTTACCCCTACGCCGAAAATGTCTTCCTACCTGGCGGCGCTGGTGGTAGGCCACTTCGAATACATCGAAGGTTCTGTCGACGGCATACCGATCCGGGTTTGGAGCACGCCAGGGAAGAAAGAGATGGGCCGGTTCGCGTTGGACGTAGCCGAACACGTTCTGACTTATTACAACAACTATTTTGCCATCAAGTATCCCTACGGCAAACTCGACTTGATTGGCCTGCCCGATTTTTCCGCGGGCGCAATGGAAAATACGGCCTGCATCACCTTCCGCGAAGTCATTCTGCTGATCGACGAAAAACACGGCTCGATAGGTCTAAAGAAAGAAATCTCTTCGGTGATCGCTCATGAGATGGCGCACCAGTGGTTTGGCGATCTGGTCACGATGAAGTGGTGGGACGATATTTGGCTGAACGAGGGTTTCGCCACGTGGATGTCGAGCAAGCCAGTAGAAGCATGGAAACCGGAGTGGCATTTCGAACTGGATGACGTCAGCGATGCCAACCAGGCCATGAATGTGGATTCGCTGACCAACACGCGTCCCATCCATCAGGCCGCGGAGACGCCGGACCAGATTCAGGAACTGTTCGATGGCATCGCTTATGGCAAGGCAGCTGCGGTGCTGCACATGCTGGAAGCCTACTTGGGCGAAGACACATTTCGCGCAGGAGTAAATGCATACCTCAAAAAACATGAGTATGCGAACGCGACCGCGGCTGACTTTTGGGATGCGCAAGCCAAAACTTCCAAAAAGCCGGTCGATCAAATTATGCCTACCTTCGTTGAGCAGGCGGGCGTGCCCATCATCAATCTCAAATCGCAATGTTCGGGAAGTTCCACCAGCGTCACGGTGGAGCAGAAGCGCTACTATTCCGACCGCGCAAAGTATGAAGCTGCCAATGACCAACTTTGGCAGATTCCCATCGTGCCTGAAGGATTCAGCCAAGGGATCGGAAAAGTGCGAACTCTTCACCCAGAGAGAAGGGAAGGTCACCCTTCCCGGTTGCTCGGCGTGGGCATTGGGCAATGCCGGGGCGACGGGCTACTATCGCGTCGGGTACCAGCCGGATGCGATACGAGCTTTAGCCGCCGACGTGGAAACAAAACTCACTCCCGCGGAGCGTATCTCGCTGCAGTCCGATGTGTGGGCTTCGGTGCGCATCGGCAGCGAACCTGTGGGCGATTATCTGGCGCTGGCCCAGGGATTGCAAACTGACCGCACACGCGCCGTCTTGAGCGATCTGATGGGGCGGCTGGATTACATCGGTACATATTTGGTAAATGATAACGACCGCGATAGCTACCGTGCCTGGCTACGGGGATATCTGAAACCATTTGAGAAAGAACTCGGATGGGAAACCAAACCGGGCGATACCGACGAACAGAAAGAGATGCGCGCCGGCCTGCTCAACGCACTGGGTTATGACGCGCGCGATCCTGAAGCGATGGCGGAGGCCCACAAGATTGCCGAGAAAGCTCTTGACGATCCGGCATCGGTGGACCGGCAACTGGCACGCAGCGCCTTTCGTGTCGCGGCTTTGAATGGAGACGCCGAATTCTACGACCGTTTGATGGCAGGATTGAAAAATCCAAAATCGCCGGAAGAATATTACATGCATCTTTTCACGCTGGCCGATTTCACCGACCCGAAGCTTCTGCAACGTACGCTGGATTACGCGGTGACTCCCGCTGTGCGGTCGCAGGACGCACTGGGACTGATCACCAGCGTGATGCATAACCCGGCCGGGGAAAAACTGGCTTGGGAGTTCATCCGGTCGCATTGGGATGCGGTGCAAAAAGCGGGCGGTCCCTTCGCGAGCGCCGAAATGGTGGGTGCGACGAGCATGTTTTGCAGCCCGAACATGCGCGAGCAGGTGACGGATTTCTTTTCCGCTCACAGGATCGCAGCCGCGGAACGCACCTACAAGCAGTCGATCGAGCGCATCAACAACTGCGTCGATCTGAAGGCGCAGCAGGAACCGCAACTCGCTTCCTGGCTCGGACAGCACGGAACCGCGGGAGGGAAATAATCGGCGGTTGATGCTGACTTGGCAACAAGCAGTCGGCAAGCAATCGGAAGTCATGAAAGCGTCAGGAAAGAAGCAACGGAAGCGAGGCTCATACTAGGGCTTCGCTTTTTTTTACACCAAACAGCATTGAGGGAATCGGGCTGCGGTTGCTATAATCAATCTCGTTCCGCACGCATCCTCCGCTGGTGTTGTTTTCGTCTGCAATTCCGCACACAATCGGCGTGAAGCTGAGCGAGCCTTTCGCGCTCGCGAAAGGATCGTGGAATGTGGCCAGGTAGCTCAGGTGGTAGAGCGCAGCCCTGAAAAGGCTGGCGTCGGCGGTTCAACTCCGTCCCTGGCCACCACATTTCAAAGCAGTTAGATCGAATCAGCAAAATCGCTTCAGTCCGCATTCAGTCCGCTCTCAGCGGGCTTAGCGCCGCCAAGAATGGCCTGCAGAACTTCCCCTTGGGCCGTCATCCGGTCCGCGCTAACGCTGTGTGCATAGAGTTGCAGCGTCGTCTTCACGTCCGAATGCCGCAAGAGCGCCTGCACCGTCTTTGGATCGGTCTTGAGCGGACCAGAAACGATGCCAGCGAATGCCGGAGATTATGGAATCCGAACCGGCATGGATCGTCCCTGCGGCGATCACTCCCGCTTTCACCGCTGCTGGCCGGAGATAGTCTTCCACCAGCATGTTTGCTGCCCGTGGCTTTCTACCGTCTAGTCTGAGGCTGGGGAATACCCAGTCTTCAGGTTGTGGGTAGGGCGTGCGGATTTGCCACGCCCGCATGAATTCTGCCAGCAGAAGATGCATCGGAACCGGAGCTTGTGACGCCTTGCTCTTAGGTTGTCCGACCTTTCCCCAAGTCCAGGTACGCCGCACATGGATGAGCGATCCGTCGAAGTTTACATCCAGCCATTGCAAGCCCAAGCACTCGGAGATGCGTAGGCCCGTACTGGCAGCGAGCAGCGTCAGGGTTCTTTCCGGTTCCGGCAGATCAACCAAAACTGCGAAGGCCTGCTCCGGACTCAGAATCACCGCTTCGTAGTTGCTGATGGTCTTGCAGCGGACAAAGCGTAGCGGGTTGCACTCCTCTCGACGCGAAATGAGACCATAGCGCTGGCCGTGTTTATAGACCAACGACATGACCCGTCTCATCTTGTCGAGAGTTGGATTTTCCAGCAGTTCCTCTTCCTTCACCGCAGAAAGCCACTCTTCGACTTCCAACGGCTGAATGCTGAGCGCCATTCGCTTGCCCCATCGCGGCAGCAGACGATTGCGTAGCACTCGTTTGTATCCTGCGATGGTTGTGTGGGCTTTCGGATCAACAATCGCACTCCGCCGCTCGCCTAGCTCGTGCTGTTGGTAGTGCTGAGCCAAGTCTGCAAACGTCGCGCGCTTACGAAAGTCCGGTTTATTGATATGTATCTGCTGTCGTTCCACTTCCGCCCAGGCCGAGGCCTTTGTCGGGAAGTCGTGAACGGTTCCAACCGCAACCTTTTGTTCAACTCGTTTACCGTCGGATTCCCGAGTTGTGCGGAAAAACAGCATCCAAGTTTCACCGTTGTTGCGTCGTTCTTTCTTTAACCAACCACGTTGATGTCTCTGTGCCATTTCAGATTTCTCCTCTAGGCACGTGAGACTGCCGTTCGCATTGTACCCTGCCTGCGAACAGAGACGAGCAAGTTCTGAAAGGCGGAATCGCCACAGGTGGCGGGGGCCACTGCCAAGCGGATAACCGGGAAGAACACCACGCCGTGCCAACTCAAGGATGCGACGCGGACTCACCTGTAGAAACTCAGCCGCCGCGTCAGCGTCAGCAAGCGGCTCCATTTCGCCGCCGACTGTGAATTGATAGCTGCTTTGGTGGGAAGACGGGTTAGAAGTGGGAGGCTGGGATTGGGAACACATGTTGACTCCGGCGGGACGAAGGCTGTGACATTTCGATTTTCTTCTTTCGCTTCCATAGT
>CAVSYV010000007.1:0-113438 GCA_963732255.1 uncultured Acidobacteriaceae bacterium | reverse complement strand
GATTTAACCGTGGCGACGATTCATGGAAGACGCCCAAGACGATCGTGAGCAACCTGGCGAACTGCGCCAAGGGCGGGGGAAATTACTTGCTGAACATCGGTCCGCAGCCCGATGGTTCGGTGCCAGCGAAATCGGTGGAGATTTTGGAAACAGTCGGCCAGTGGCTCGATACCAACGGCAACGCGATTTATGGAACCGAGCGGGGATCGTTCAGTTGGAACTCCAACGCCGAGTATACGCGCCGCGGCAATACGCTTTACATCCACCAGCAATACTGGCCGGCGAACACGCCGGCGGCGCAATGGCTGACTTTTTTCCAGCCCGCGACTGTGGTCGCCATCGGTGGATTGAAGACCAAAGTCAAGTCGGCGCGCTTGCTGAAGACGGGACAAAATGTGCCCTTCACGCAAGACGAGTTTTCGCTGCGGCTGACCGGCTTGCCCGCGCAACCACCCGACTATCCCTCCACAGTGATCGAAGTGGAATGCGAAGGCGTGCCGGCCATTGATCACGAGGCCATACGCTCGCTGTGGCCGCGCTATAAGGCAGGCATCAGCTAATGCCGCCGTGGATTCACGCGGATTTTCACGGATAGGTTTCAACGTAACGCTTGCCCTATCTGTGTCGATCCGTGCGAATCCGTGGCGCCGCAACTCTTCTATTTCGGCTGCGGCACAATCCGCAAATACGGTTTGGGCGACTTCCAGCCTCCGGGATACTTCTGCTGCGCTTCTTCATTCGATACCGAGGGCAGGATGATGACTTCGTCTCCCTGTTTCCAGTTCGCCGGCGTTGCGACCTTATGCTTAGCAGTAAGCTGAATCGAATCGAGTACGCGCAGCACCTCGTCGAAGTTGCGGCCCGTGGTCATGGGATAGCTGAGTTGCAACTTAATTTTCTTATCGGGACCAACCACAAAGACCGTGCGCACGGTCGCATTGTCGGCTGCGGTACGGCCATCTGAGGTAGTTCCACTCTCGGCGGGCAACATGCCGTAGAGCTTGGCCACTTCCAGCTTGGGATCGCCAATCATCGGATAGTTCACCTTGTGCCCTTGCGTCTCCTCGATATCGACGGCCCACTTGCCGTGGCTGCTGACCGGGTCGACACTCAGCCCGATGACTTTGCAATTTCGCTTGGCGAATTCGGGCTGCAAGCCAGCCATTGTCCCGAGCTCGGTGGTGCAAACCGGAGTAAAGTCTTTGGGGTGGGAGAACAAAATCGCCCATCCATCGCCGATCCATTCGTGAAAGCGAATCGTGCCCTGGGTTGTTTCTGCGGTGAAGTCGGGCGCTATGTCATTGATGCGCGGAATTCTTTGTGTCTCCGTAGCCGTTGTCATCGTTCTCTCCTATTGAATTCGATCCTTCTCGTCAGATCGAGGGTGGGCCATAGCCGCTTTAGTTTGGTTTCATCACGCAAAACAAAACCCACCCGACTATGGGTGGGTTAGAGAAAATTTCTGTAACGTTCCCTACCCACACGCAAGTGCGCTCTTACAACAACATGCGGCAGTGGTGGGCGTGGGACGAAACATTCAATAAGCATAAAAGCTGTGCGAAGCGCTGTCAAACGCGGCAAGCTGCGATTTTGCGGCTTTTCTGCATCGGGTGGGCCACCGAGAGCATCTTTTCGGCGGGAGTTGTTTTTCAAGAAAGAGGATCATGAGCACCCAAACCCGCCGGCTGGCTTTGACTCAATGGGATGTATTTTCCTCAAAAGCCCTGGAAGGAAATTCTTTGGCGGTTTTCTCCGATGGGCGCGGCTTGAGCGGCGCCGAGATGCAATCGCTTGCAAAAGAGATGAATCTGTCGGAGACGACTTTCATCCTGCCGCGCGATGGAGCGGTGGAACGCGAACGTGGCGTTCGGGTGCGAATCTTCACGGTTCAGGAAGAGTTGCCGTTCGCCGGACATCCCACGCTCGGCACCGCATTCGCATTACGCGGACAGAACGGCAAGAGCGAAATCACTCTGGAATTGAACGTCGGCAAAGTACCAGTACGGTTTGAGGATCGGGCCGGTCAGCCAGCCTTCGGGGAAATGACGCAGATAGATCCGACGTTCGGCGTCCAGCATGACCGTGAAGCAGTTGCGCGGGCAATTGGGTTGCGGGCGGAAGATTTCGACGCTTCGCTGCCGATTCAAACCGTCTCAACCGGCGTGCCGTTCGCCGTTGCCCCTGTAAAGTCCCTGGCCGCGATCCAGAATCTCGTCATCGATCTCGATGGTGCGACTGCGTACCTGGAGACATCAGCCACGAAGTTCTTTTACTTTGTGACGCGCGAAACCGTGGATCGCGAGGCGCGGCTGCACGCCCGCATGCTGTTTTATAACGGAGAAGATCCGGCCACGGGATCGGCGGCCGGTTGCGCCGCAGCCTGGATGGTGGAGCACGGCGTGGCAAAGCCGGACGAGCGAGTGATGATCGAACAGGGCGTGGAGATGAACCGCGCCAGCCGGATTTTCGTTCGCGCTTCGCGCCGTGATAACCGCGTAGTTAATGTTCGCGTCGGAGGCAACGCAGTCGAAGTTATGCGCGGCGAATTTTTGTTATGATTGGCAGCGTTGTTCCGTTGAAAATCCGGTGCACGCACGAGTCAAAATAAAGAGCAATGGCCTGAATTTCCCATTAGCATCGGCGCTACTTTACAGTCAATGAAGTTGCCGTTAGCATTCTTTTCGTTCTGTCATCCTTCATATTGAGAAAAGCTTCCGCCGGCCGTTCCGGTGGAATGCGGGCACGTGATGAAACCGAAGCGCACGATTTTGTGTGTTGACGACAACGAACAATCGCTTTCCCACCGCAAAATCATGCTGGAAACCCGGGGTTACCGGGTCGCTGGTTTTTCCCGCGGAGACGCCGCGCTCGAACGATTCAAGCAAGGTGGCATCGATTTGGTCATCACCGACCTGGCGATGCCGGGGATGGATGGAGCCAAGCTGGTAGCGGCCATCAAGGAGCTGTCTCCGCAAACTCCCGCGATTTTAATTTCGAGCCGCACCCGCGTTTATTCCAGCGAATCCAAGGCCGATGTATTTCTGGCGAAAGGAATGTACGCCCCGGCAGACCTGCTGGAGCGCGTGCGACTGCTGCTGGTGCGCAAACGCGGCCCCAAACGTTCGCAGCAATCGCGAACCTCATCTGCGCCGAACCAAATCGGTGTGGCGTGAAAAGACGGAAATCAGATCGCTAAGTCTCGAGTATCAGCAAAGCTCCACAGGGTCGTTGCGCCAGCTTCATGTAAGATCATTGGCAGGCATGGATGCGGGACAATTCATTGAAGCGCGAGACCTGCGCAAGACATATCACGTAGGAAAGGTCGAGGTTCAGGCGCTGCGCGGCATCTCGTTCAGCGTGCAAAAAGGAGAGTTCGTCAGCGTCGTCGGCCCTTCTGGAAGCGGCAAATCCACTCTATTTTATCTGCTTGGCGGCCTTACCCGCGCTGACTCCGGCAGCGTAGTGCTGGATGGCGACGATTTTGCTACTCTCTCCGATGCCGAGCGCACGCACATGCGCAAGCGCAAGATCGGCTTCGTGTTTCAGAAGTTCAATCTGCTACCCACGCTCGACGCCCGGTCGAACATTTTAATCGCACAGGAAATCTCCGGGACCGACAACCATGATCCTGGACATTTTAATCGCATAACCAGCCTGCTCGGATTAAGCGAGCGCCTGCATCACCGGCCCTCGGAGCTCTCCGGCGGCGAACAGCAACGCGTTGCGCTGGCGCGGGCTTTGATCAACAAGCCGGCTATCGTTTTGGCCGACGAGCCTACGGGAAATCTAGACTCGAAAAATTCTGACATCGTGCTGGGGATGTTGCGGCAGTCGAAGCAGGAGTTAGGCCAAACCGTGCTTATGATTACCCACAATCCGGAAGCCGCGAAATACGGAGACCGCATCATTCATATGCGCGACGGAGAGATTGTTCCGCCGGACCAAGACCCGCAGTGGGCGCCGCACTGAGATCACTATGCGGTGAGGGGTTATTGAGGATTGTTTCTCCCCGAGTTATGGAACGCCGCTTCGGCTTGATTCGAGAGTGAAGAAGAAGCTGGCTCCTTTTTCGACTGCACCCTCCGCCCAAATCTCCCCGCCATGCCGCTGAACGATGCGGCGCACGGTAGCCAGCCCGATCCCGTTGCCGGGAAACTCGGCGACAGAATGAAGCCGTTGGAAAGGCTGGAACAAACGCTCCGCGGCCCGTTGATCGAACCCGCTGCCGTCATCGGAGACGAAAAACACCCGGTGATCGTTCGTTATCTCCTGCCCGAATTCGATGCGGGCGTGGTCATGATGCGAAGTATATTTCCAGGCGTTACGCAATAGGTTGTCCAGGGCAATCCGCACTAGACGCGCATCCGCATACGCTTCGGCGGTCGCGGGCGCCACGAATTCCACCTTTCGCTCCGGCGCTTCGCGGCACAACTCTTCCATAATCGATCGCGCATATACACTCAAATCGACCTTCTCCCGATGCATGTTGCTGGTGCTGACGCGAGACAGGTTGAGCAAGTCATCGATGAGTTCAGACATGCGCTTGGCCGAGTTGCGAATGCTCTGGAGCGCCTCTTTTCCGGCCGCGTCGAGCCGGCTGGCGGAATTTTTCAACAGCACATAGCTGAATCCGCTAAGTGCATCGAGCGGGCCACGCAAATCGTGGGATACGGAATAGGAAAATGCCTCCAGCTCGCGATTGGCGGAAACCAGTTCCCGGGTGCGCTCCGCAACCCGGTGTTCCAATTCATCGTGGGCTTTTTGCAGCTCCGCATCGCGTTGCTGAATCTCGCGCAACATTTCGTTGAAGGCATCGATCAGCGTCGCCAGCTCATCTCCCGTCCCACTGGCGGGAACGCGCACTCGGTAATCCTTATTCCGCGACACTTTTCGCGCGGTGTCCGCCAACGCGATGATAGGCTTGGCAATCGAACGGCGGAAGTTCGCAGAAAGGAGCAAAGCGAACATCAAGGAAAGCAGCAACACGACGGCGGAGATCAAAGCGTATCGCCACAATCGTTCGTCGAGTTCACCCAAGTCGGCTCGAATGTAAACGTATCCCACAAGTTTTCCGTCCGACAGAATCTTGCGCACCAGGATGGCGTGAGTGCCGCCAAATCGATAGCTTTCGACATCGCGATCGCGCAGCGGGGGGAGGTTCAGAAGTTCTTCGCCAGGTTGTGTCGTGTACTGGACAAAACGTCTTCCATCGGCCGTCAAAATACCAGCCGATGCAACGTGCGGAGAGCCCTTGAGCGCTGAGAGCGTGCTGTAAGCCGCTTGCGGATCGTTAAACAACAAGGCGGAGACGCTGTTGGAACCTATAATCTCGGCCTGCGCCGAAAGCGTGCGGAGCAAACCTTGCCGAAACGTAATCTGATCGTAGGCAAAGAAGCCGATACAGGCCAGCAACAGGGCGGCTCCGCTCACCATCACATTCATAATGGTGAGCTTTGTAGAAATCGACCTGGTGTGCACTCCCGGCATAATTAGTCCCGCAGCGTATCCTTTTCGATCACTCGGCTGGCAACTTTCAGCAATTCAGAACTGAGCGTCAAATGCGATTGTTCCGCCGCGGCGCGATTCACCACAAAGCGAATCCGATCTTCCTGCACGACGAATCCGATGACGCCGCCATGCTCGGCAAAATCGGGAATATCGCTGACAGTAAGCACACCCTCGCGCTGAGCCGCGGAAACAATTGCCGGCACTCGACTCTCTTCCGAGGAACTGACAAACAGGATGCTGCAGGGCGACAGATCCTGCAGCTTGGGAATTCGCTTCACTACGATCTTCCTGCCGTCAATGCTCTCGCCTTCGACGGTTGCGTCCAGAACTCGCCCGAAAGGGTCCTTGCCCAGGACACAGATCGCCAATGAGTTGGAATTGCCGCGATCCCCTTGCCATCTGACAAATTTGCCGAAGTTATAGAGGTAGGCGGCCTTGACTTCGGATGCTGTGGGGGTTGCGTTTTGCGCGGGTAAAGAACTGGTGCTAAGAAGAAACAGCAGGGCAAGGGATATCGCAGGCCGCGAGATTCCTATCCGGGCGAGACGCATCACGTAACTTCTGAACTGAGCAATCATTCTCCGTGCGTTTTTCAATAGCTGGATATATGGTTCCGCAAGACGTAAGTTTCCCGGCGTCAGCGGGCTGACTCCCAAGTCAGCTTGATATAAGCTGCGCGCCGGATTCCGATCAGCGCTTCCGTAGGGTCGCCGGTGCCCCATTCGAAGTGATAGGGCTGGAACAAGTTTTGTCCTACCAGTGAGAAATTCCAATCTTTATGAAATTTCCACTCCAGCCTGCCGTTCATGGTTTGGTAGGCCCCGACATTCTGGGCAGGCAGAGCGCTGACATAAAAATAACTTTGATCGAATTCAAGTCTTTTCCCAAAATCGATATTGGATTCTATCTTCACCTGGTGCGCCGGACTCGATCCTTCATAAGTGCTCACAGATCCGGTCGAGCTTATGTTTGATCCCGGCGCGTCGGCGTGAAAGTTAATCCCCACGAAAGAATAGGACCCGGAGAGGTTCCACCAGGGTCTGGGCTTCCAGTTGGGTGCAATTTCAATCCCGTTCGTGGACCCAGCAATGGCATTCTCGTAGAAGATGGTGAGCGTGTTCCCTATCAGCGTGGGAAGACCAAAACTCTGCAGATGGTCGTAGTTGTTGTGAAAGACATCGAGATCAATGTAGAGATTACGCGTCAGCAGTTGGCGGTACCCTCCCTCGTAACCAAGAACGGCCTCCGACTGGAAGTGCGGGTTGCCTGAAACCTCCAGGTAAGTTGGCGGATTCGCGGAAATTTCCCCGGCAAAAAGGTCAAAACCTTCTTCGATTCGTGATGGCGTCGTGACAGCGCGTGTGACCGCGGTCCAAAAGCTTTGATGTGGATTCGGATTCCACAGGGCCCGTAGAGTTGGCTGCACGTCAAAGCCGCTGAAATTGTTATCTTCGAACTTTGCCCCGGCGGTAAGCGACGCTTTATTGGTTAAGAAATGGATTTCATCCTGCGCAAACCCAGTGTGGGTATAATCGGTATCCGTATTGGGCAAGACGTTAACAAGTGGTGTCTGCTGAATGAACCGGTTAGGACTCCAATGCAGCCCGAATCCATAGGTGATTTCGTGCCGCTCCGCAATTTTCAGATGGTGAAGAAAGTCGAGGTCGAAGGTGTTCCGAGTCTCACCATAAAGAATGCCCGCGCGAACGGTGCGGTCGAAGTAGCCTTCCAAGTAAATGTCGGAGCCGTTTGCAAATGTGCGCCGCCAGCGGCCGACGATATCCCCGCCGGAAACCGAATTCACGAAGCTCAAAGGCCCGGTCTCTGCTGGTGAGGTGCCTCCATAAACGTCACCCTCAAGCATGTAGTTGGTGCGGGCGTCCCGGCGCCAGTCAAGACGAAACCCTCCACGCTCCTGATTCCAGCCGTCGAAATTATCGTGATCGGAGTGATATTCCGGCTCGCGAATGAATCCTTTCCCGTATACCCGGTAGCTCAGATTGTCGCCAAGGCTCCCGCCGTATTGAGCTTCGGCGATTAAGCGGTCAACGTTTCCACTCAGAATGGAGACCATCGCTCCCTGCGTTTCGGATGCCGCCTTCGTGATGATGTTAATCACACCGTCGGCCGAATTCGGTCCCCACACCGTCGCGCCGGGACCGCGAATCACTTCAATCCGGTCGATGTCTTCTAACACGAGATCCTGAACGTCCCAATACACGCCGGCATAAAGCGGAGTGTAGACGCTGCGCCCATCGATCAGCACCAACACTGCTTTCGAGAAATTAGTTTCCGAGCCACGAATGCCCACCGCCCACGCGTTCGATTCGATTCTCCCCACCTCAACTCCGGGTACAAGGCGTAGCGCTTCTGGAACGCTCGTCACTCCCGAACGGCGAATATCATCACTTGTCAGAACGTAAATTGCCGCGGGAGTTTTCCAGACCTGCTCTGGCTCCTTGGAAGCCGTGGTCACCTCCACATTTCCCAGTTGTTCCAGAGTCAGATTCTTGAGCGGATTCTCGGAAGCGTCAGCGACGGAAGCGGGACATCCATTGGCCAGCGCAGACAATATCAGCAAGATGAACGAGAATCGCTCCAGCTGTGACCAACAATTGGCGCGCAGAGTTCTCATTCCGGGCTTTTTATCTCGCTGTTTCGATCAAGCAGATGTTTGACTTCATTTAGCAGATCTTCCGGTTGCACCTCGGCCTTTCGCAGCCACGCATCCACGATGGCACTCTCGCCCGGCAAGGAAGAAAACCCAGACAACATTACGATCGGGGTTCTGGGCGAAATGCGCTTCATTTCCTCAGCGATCGCCGTTCCATTCGTGCCTGACAGCCAGTAGTCCATAACTACAGCATCAATATGCCGCGAACGGAAAAGTTCCAGGGCCGAGGCGGCCGAGTCGGCTTCGAGCACGGTAAATCCCTCCGACTCGAATAACATTCTTCTAAGCTGAAGCTGCAAGCGCTCGTCTTCCACGCAGAGTATGGTTCTCGGCTCTGAATCGCGAGGATTTCCGCCATGATTTGCAGGCCGCGCAAGAACGGACGCGACAGTCGAAAGAAGAACCTCCGGGTCGTGCCCCTTTTGCACGTGGGTATCAACCAACTGCAATAACTTTGGAGGAAGCCGGCCGACGGCGGAGACCGCAACCAGCTTTAGATTGGGATGGCTCTCCCGCAACTTCGCAGCCAACTCGTCACCATTCATCCCCGGCATGACGTAATCGAGTAGTACAAGGTCGACCTCCAGCCCATCGGCAAACATCTTCAAAGCGTCGGCACCAGAGTCTGTTGTGACGACGCTGTACCCGGCAGTGCCAAGCAAGAGCCGGCGAAGCTTTAGCGTATCGTCGTCGTCATCTACGCAGAGCACGCGTTTGGCTTGGGTTTCCACTACCGATTTTGGCCCACCCTCAAGGAAATGAAAGCTCCGTATCATGTCAAGTCGTTCATGGGCAATCTATACAGCCTTTACGTTATTACTTAGGAGTAAACAAGGGGATATTGACGGTCAGAAAGGCAGGCAGAAGACAAGCCATAGGCCATTTTCTGCGCAGAATCTTGCAAACCGCGCCGCCGGGCACACACTAAAGTGGGGGAGGAAATCTGATTGCCGTGGTTTACAATCAGCCACAGAATCGCGGAAGCGACAGGCTTGGAAGCGCGCACAGTCGCCCGGTCAATTGGCAGTCCTGATGCGAGTGCTGTAAAATGACCAAGCGAGCGGGAGTAGCTCAGTGGTAGAGCGCGACCTTGCCAAGGTCGATGTTGCGGGTTCGACCCCCGTCTCCCGCTCCAGATTCTCGGCGTTAGGCCGGCTGCTCCCCGGCAGTTGGCACTTTTCCGTATGGAAAATTAGCGTAGTCGTCAGAGGCGCGGTACCCAAGTGGTAAGGGAGAGGTCTGCAAAACCTTTATGCGTCGGTTCGATTCCGACCCGCGCCTCCAAAACTTTTAATCCTCTTGGCGCTCACGCACACGACCACCACCCAACCGGGTAAATCCCAACCTTCGCGGCGCCAAATCCACTGTCAGTGCTCATTCCCGCCCTAAGGCTTGTGAAATCACGCCAGTCCTACAGGGTCTCACTTATGTGAGACGCGTGGCCGGGCCGCTACACTCATCTTTCGAGGAGACTTCATGCGGATTGCTCAAGTCGCGCCACTTTACGAAAGCGTGCCACCAAGCCTTTACGGAGGAACCGAAAGAGTCGTTTCATATCTCACGGAAGCGCTCGTGCACGCTGGCCATGAGGTTACTTTATTCGCAAGCGGCGACTCTGTCACCAAGGCGCATCTCGTATCCCCGTGCGAACGCTCCCTGCGGTTGAGCGAAACATGTATGGATCCATTGGCGTATCACGTCATCGCTTTGGACCAGGTCTTTTCCAGGGCCGACCAGTTCGATCTGATCCACTTCCACACCGATTACATGCATTTTCCGCTGAGCAAGAATCTGGGAATTGCACAGTTGACGACGCTACACGGACGGCTCGATCTGCCGGACTTGATTCCTCTATTCGGGCAATTTTCCCAGATGCCTTTGGTCTCGATTTCCAAATCGCAGCGGATTCCGCTGGCGTCCGCAAATTGGGTCGGAAATGTGTACCATGGCCTGCCTCTGGCACCACAGCCGACACATCTCAAAAACGGCGAGTATCTTGCTTTTTTGGGGCGAATATCGCCGGAAAAGCGGCCCGACCGGGCGATTCGCATCGCTTTGAAAGCTGGGATGCCATTAAAGATTGCTGCCAAAGTCGACCGCGCCGACCGGCAGTACTTTGAAGAACAGATTCGCCCTTTACTGCATCATCCGGGGATTGAATATATTGGAGAAATCACCGAGGCGCAAAAGAGCGCCTTCCTCGGCAACGCCCTGGCCTACTTATTTCCCATCGATTGGCCGGAGCCATTCGGTCTCACCATGATCGAGGCAATGGCGTGCGGAACGCCAACGATTGCCTTCCGCTGCGGGTCGGTGCCGGAAGTCATAAAAAACGGCGTCTCCGGCTTTATCGTAGATTCAGAACAGGACGCAGTGCGGGCCTTGGATCGGATAGAAGAACTGGATCGAGCAGTGGTCAGGAGGGAGTTCGAAAAGCGTTTCACTGAAACGCGCATGGCGCAGGATTATCTGCGCATCTATGAACAGATACTGTCGTCCCCCGGAGACTCGTCTGTTTGCCTGGAGGGCATAGGCTCGACAGCCGTCGTTTAGATTCAAACAATGCGTCACCAATTTCGCGTCGCCAATCTAACGGCGAATTTCGAGGATACGGCAGCGGTTGAAAGACATTCTCACAGTCGAAAATGAATATTACGTCCGCGCGACCTCCGCTCTCGCCGACGACCGCACGCGGGTTCTGAAGTACGGCAAGACATTCGCCGTTTTCAATCGCTTCGGCGATATAGAAGCTTTGGGTCCGGTCAAGTTCGGCTTGTTCCACGCGGAGACGCGGCACCTTTCGTCCATGGTTTTTCGGGTGAAGGGCAGTCCGGCGATGCTGCTTAGCTCCACGATTCGTGACGACAACTTTTTCCTCTCCGTCGATCTCAGCAACGTAGACTCAACCGAGGATGGCGTTATTACGCTGCCGCGAGGAACCATACATTTTTTTCGCGCGAAGTTCCTCCAACAAGGATGCTGCCGCGAACAGATTCGCATTCTCAACTACGGAGTCGAACCGGTCTCGGTCCCGGTCAGCTTTGAATTCGACGCCGACTTCGCCGACATCTTCGAAGTCCGCGGCTCCCATCGCGCGAAGCGGGGAACGTTCTTGCCTTCCCACGTCAGCCGTGACGAAGTTATCCTGCGATACCGTGGCCTCGATGGCGTTGAGCGCCAAACTTCGCTGCAGTTTGCTCCTGAGCCCGAGCAGCTTACCGGAACCAGTGCTCATTTCGAACTTTTGTTGGAACCAAAAGCCGAACGAGTCATACAAGTTTTGATCTCGTGCGAGCGAAAGCACAAACCGGCTGGAGCGGATTCCTACGATCATGCCTTCGAGCAGATGACGCGGCGTGGACAGAATGGTCCGTTCGATCAGTGCCGCATCGAGTCATCCAGCAACGGCTTCAACAGCTGGCTCTCCCGTTCCCGGGCAGACCTGCAAATGCTCACGGAGGGGAATCCGGAGAAAAATTATCCCTACGCCGGCGTGCCCTGGTTCAGCACGGTATTTGGCCGCGATGGAGTCATCACCGCTCTGGAATGTCTTTGGTTTGCACCAGACATAGCCAAAGGCGTCCTCTCTTTTCTGGCAGAAACGCAGGCCACCGAGGAAAACCCCGAACAGGACGCGCAGCCGGGCAAGATTTTGCATGAACTGCGTCGCGGTGAAATGGCGGCTTTAAAAGAAGTCCCGTTCGGCAAGTATTACGGCAGCGTGGATTCCACTCCGCTTTTTCTGATGCTGGCTGCCGCCTATTATCTCCGCACCAGTGATTTGGCTTTCATCATCAGTATTTGGCCCAATATTGAGCGCGCCCTCGCCTGGATTGCGGATTATGGAGACGTGGATGGAGACGGCTTCGTCGAGTACGAACGAATGTCCGAGACAGGCTTGCAACAGCAAGGGTGGAAGGATTCTCACGACTCGATTTTTCACAAGGATGGCAGGTTCGCGGAGCCTCCCATCGCTTTGTGCGAAGTCCAGAGTTACGTCTACGGGGCTAAGCGCGGCATTGCGCATCTGGCTCGGGCGAGAGGTTTCGCCGAGCAGGCGGAGCGGTTGGATCGCGAAGCCGACAAACTGCGGGAAAAATTTGAGCGCGATTTCTGGTCGGAGGAGCTTGGGCTCTATGCCCTGGCGCTTGACGGCCGTAAACGGCAGTGCCAGGTGCGCGCGTCGAATGCCGGGCACGTATTGCTGACGCGTCTTGCCGACCCTTCACGGGCCGCCACGGTTGCTCACAACTTGATGCTGGAGAACACTTTTTCCGGCTGGGGCATTCGCACCGTTGCAGCAGGCGAAGCTCGTTACAACCCGATGTCATACCATGACGGGTCAGTATGGCCGCATGACAACGCGCTGATTGCGCTAGGCATGTCTCTTTACGGCATGCAGGACCGGGCGGAGCGAATTCTTTCCGGTTTCTACGATGCGAGTCTGCAGTTTGACCTGCACCGCATGCCGGAACTATTTTGTGGTTTTCATCGGCGCCCCGATGGCGCCGGGCCCACGCTTTATCCGGTGGCCTGCGCGCCACAGGCGTGGGCAGCGGGAGCCGCGTTTCTTCTCCTTCAGGCCTGTCTCGGACTCGAAATTCACGCGCCCCAGCGCCAGCTGTTGCTGACCAATCCGGTCTTGCCAATGGAACTCACCCGCCTGCGCATTGAATATCTGCGCATCGCGGACGCCTCCGTCGATTTGCTATTCCAGCGGCACGCAAGCGGAGTTGCCGTCGAGGTGCTGCGCAAAGACGGCGAACTCGAAGTGGTCAAGTCGCTCTAATGGCAGCGGATCACTGCACACCCTGATGTTGTTTTTATTCCGGCAGTGCCTTTTCTCCACTGACGGTGAAATCCGATTCGAGCGGTGAAGCTGAGGTTCCTGGCTGTCCTCCGCCCACGGCGATGCTATAGGCGCCCGGAGCAACGACGCGGTCTCCGTTTTCTTTGACCTCGCTCAAGTCGCGCGGATTCAAATCGAATCGAACGTGTTGGGTTTCTCCGGCGGCAATGTGTATTCGGGTAAATCCGCGCAACGCCCGAATCGGAGTGATCGGAGATTTAGGGAAGCTCACATAGAGCTGCACTACCTCATCTCCATCGCGGTCGCTTATATTTTTGACATCAGCTTCCACGCTGAGCGGGTCGCCCGCGTTCAAATTGTCCGTCGAGAGCTTCAGGTTGCTGTAGCTGAATTGTGAAAAACTAAGACCGAACCCAAAGGGATAAAGCGGCGTACCCTCAAAATACCGATAGGTGCGGTTCTTCATCGCATAATCTTCGAACGGCGGAAGCTGATCGATTCCGGTGTAAAAGGTTACCGGCAAGCGCCCCGCCGGATTGTTTGCTCCCGCAAGGGTTTCGGCAATAGCAGTGCCGCCCTCTTCGCCTGAATACCATGCGTCGAGGATGGCGTTGGCGTGCGTGCTCGCCCAATTCACCGCAAGAGCGCTGCCATTCATCAATACTACGATCAGCGGCTTACCGGTGTTCTTGAGCGCTTTCAGAAGGTCTTCCTCCGGCTTGGGCAAATCGAGGCTGGTACGGTCTCCGCCTTTAAAGCCCGGAACATCCACTTTCATCTCTTCGCCTTCGAGTTGAGAAGTGATGCCGAGAACCGCAATCGCCACATCCGCCTGTTTGGCTGCCGCGACTGCTTCCGCAATCGGATCGGCGATCACGTTCAGCCAGACAAACTTCGTGCCGAATCCGCCGCGCGAATATTCGATTTTCACGGCGTAACGGTGTCCCTTTTCCAGGTGGATGGTTTGCGTAAGAGTCGTAGGGTCGTGCAATGCAGAGTCCGTAACCACCGGTTTGTCGTCGAGCCATAGCCGATTCATCGATCCCAACAAGCCAATTTCGTAATCTCCCGATTGGTCGGGCGTGAGAAAGCCAGTCCAGCGCACGGAAAAATCCTTCATGCCGGCGGGGATGGAAAGAGCCGAGGAATCGGGATGGAAGATCTGAAGATCAACCGTCTGATCCACTCGCACCACTTGCGGCTTAACGGAAAAATCTGCGCCGGCAAAATATTCGGCCTTCAGCCCCGGCTGACCGTCATCGGTCGAAAGAACCGAAGACGGGATGACAGTTTGCGGCCGCAAAAAATTCATTCCCGGAGCAAAGGTGATCTGAGCACCAGCAAATTGTTTGCGTATGCCTTCCAGCGCGGTGGTCGCGTGAGATGCCGTTCCGCTGTAATTGCCATGCAGCACACGAACCGATTCGGCGAGCGGGCCGAGGACCGCAATCTTAGTGACATTGCGGCTCAACGGCAGAGTACCATCATTTTTCAGCATCACGATCGACTCGCGTGCGGTTTTCAGCGCCAGTTCGCGGTGCGCCGGACTATCGATTTCCGACTCCGAAATCTCCGCATACGGCACCATCGACGGCGGGTCGAACATGCCCAGTTTGAAGCGGGCGGTGAACGTACGCCTTAGAGCGACGTCGATCTCTTTCTCTGTTAACAACCCCTCCTTGACGGCGTCAAGAAATTTTACGTAGTCGGAATTGTTGTTTGCCTTGGTAAAGAAGTCGGCGCATTCGCTGTCCATGCCTCGCTTAAGCGAGATTGCGCCGGCCTCGGCCATGGTCTTGGTGTAATGGTGACCGGTGAAGATATCGGAAACCGCGTCGCAATCGGAGACCACGTATCCTTTAAATTTCCACGCACCACGCAGGGTATCGTCCAGCAGGAAGGTGTTGGCGCAAGCCGGTTCGCCATTCACGCTGTTATAGGCGCACATTACCGAATCCGCTTTAGCATCGACCACCGCGGCGCGGAAGGCTGGCAGATACGTATCCTCTATGTCGTGCTTTGACACTTGCACATCCACCATGTGCCGCGTGGGTTCAGGACCGCTGTGCACATCGAAATGCTTTGCCGTGGAAATTACCCGGTAATATTTGGGATCGTCGCCTTGCAGTCCGGTCACAAATGCAATGCCCATTCGTCCCGTGAGAAATGGATCTTCGCCGTAAGTCTCCTGCCCACGTCCCCAACGCGGATCCCGAAAGATGTTGATGTTCGGAGACCAGAAGTCGAGACCCTCCATTATGTCGCGTCGTCCCGCGCGCACCGCCTGATTATGTTTAGCTCGCGCCTCCGTACCAATTACGATGGCCATCTGATGGATCAACGGATCGTCAAAAGTGGCGGCAAGCCCGATCGGCTCCGGAAACACGGTCGCCGTTCCCGCGTTGGCGACGCCGTGCAGCGCCTCGCTCCACCAGTCGTAGGCAGGAACCTGAAGCCGCGGAATCGCGCGCGCCTGATTCACCAACTGAGAGGCCTTTTCCTCCAGCGTCATTCGCGATATCAGGTCATCAACGCGTCGCTCGGTTGGTTGCGAGGGATCGAGGTAGATTGGCGTACTCGACGGCTTGTGCGTCTTCGCCACGGAACTCAGCGCTGTTAAGAAGAAGAAGAAGAAGAAGAACACGATCACTACGACCGGCAACGTCCGCACAAAACTCTTGTGCACGGGAAAGGCCTCCTTAAGCAATGGCAGGGAGCAAATCGCCAAGCTCCCTAAGCGCGACGGAGTATAACACCGTTAACGTACCCGGTGCAGGGTGCGCCACATAAGTTTATTTCTGACTCTGCAATTGATCGAGCGCCGCCAGGACCTCGGCGCTATGTTTGGCGGGGTCGACATCTTTGTATACTCTGGCGATTTTCCCCGCAGGGTCGATGATAAAAGTATGACGAAGGGCGACCTTCACAATGCCCAGGTTCATGAGAGATCCATAAGCTTTCGCGGTTGCGCCCGCAGCATCGGAGAGCAAGGCGAAGTTCAAAGACTGGTTGGTGCAGAAACGCTGGTGAGAATCCACGCTATCCAGATTCACGCCCAGCACCACGGTATTGCGCCGCAGGTACTCGGGCTGATCGACCTCGAAGGTGTGCGCCTCGATGGTGCAGCCGCGAGTTTGATCCTTGGGATAGAAATAGAGAACCACCCACTGGCCCCGGTATTGCCGCAACCTCACCGGAGAACCATCCTGCGCGGGAAGCTCGAACTCAGGAGCTTCACTTCCAACGCTCGGCATCGAATTCCTGAAGAACAGATTAAGTGCCATCGTTTGGGTCAAAATGCGGGCTAATTCTATCGGAAAGCCGGGGTCAGCGCCTTTGCTTCAGCAAAAATCGCAGCGATTGAATATGATGGAGTGTTCGATCACAAAAGCCGGTCCGCCAAGGGTCCGGTGTGGCTGATCGCACCGAGTATTTCAATCAGGGAGACGATACGTGGCTCAGACGGAAACGGACGGGTTAGAGGTTCTTGAAACCCGGGAGTGGGTGGATTCGCTCGATTACGTACTTTCCAAAGGCGGTCCCAACCGGGCTGGCCGTTTGTTGCAGCAGTTGGCTCTACATGCCCGGCGCGAAGCCGGCATCAACCTCCCGTTTTCCGCGACAACTCCTTATCAAAATACGATTCCCACAAAACAGCAGCCCCCGTTCCCCGGCAGTCAGGAAATGGAACGCCGCATCAAGAGCCTGGTTCGCTGGAATGCGCTGGCCATGGTGGTGCGCGCGAATAAGATTCAGGAAGGAATCGGCGGCCACATCTCCACCTTCGCCTCCGCTGCAACTCTCTACGAAGTCGCCTTCAATCATTTCTTCCGCGCCCAGACCGAAAACGGAGACCGCGATATTGTCTACTTTCAGGGTCACGCCGCGCCGGGAATCTACTCGCGCGCTTATCTCGAAGGCCGGATTCCGAAAGAGAAGCTGCAGAATTTTCGTCGTGAGTTGAAACCGGGGGGTGGATTGTCATCTTATCCGCATCCCTGGCTGATGCCCGATTTCTGGGAGTTCCCAACCGTCTCCATGGGACTGGGGCCGATTCAGGCGATCTACCACGCGCGTTTCATCAAATATCTGGAAAACCGCGGCTTGAAACAGTCTGCGGGCGGCAAGGTCTGGGCATTCCTCGGCGATGGCGAAATGGATGAACCCGAGTCGCTGGGTTCGATCTCTCTGGCCTCGCGGGAAAAACTCGACAATCTGATTTTTGTGGTGAACTGCAACTTGCAGCGTCTGGACGGTCCCGTTCGCGGCAATGGCAAAATCATTCAGGAACTCGAAGCAATTTTTCGCGGCGCTGGTTGGAATGTTATCAAAGTGATCTGGGGTTCGGACTGGGATCAGCTCATTCAAAACGATCGTGACGGAATTCTGGTGAGGCGTTTAGGCGAAGTGAGCGACGGTCAGTATCAAAAATATTTCGTCGAAAGCGGGGCGTACTTCCGGCACAACCTTTTTGGCAGCGATCCCCGGCTGCTGAAGATGGTCGAGCATCTCTCTGACGAGCAGCTCTCCCGCATGCGTCTGGGCGGCCACGATCCCATCAAAGTTCATGCCGCGTATCGGGCGGCAATGGAGCACACCGGATCGCCGACCATCATTTTGGCGAAGACCATCAAAGGCTACGGCCTTGGCGAAGCCGGCGAGGGCAAGAACATCACCCACCAGCAGAAAAAGCTGAACGAAGACGAGTTGCAGATGTTCCGCTCGCGCTTTGGCATTCCCATTCCCGATGAGGAACTTCACGAAGCGCCTTTCTACCGCCCGCACGATGACAGCGCCGAAATCCAATACATGCAGGCGCGGCGCCAGCAACTCGGTGGCTATATGCCGCAGCGCAAGGTTCGAGCCGAGGCGTTGAAGTCTGTGCCTGACGCGCACTTCGAAGAATTTTACAAAGGTACCGACGGCCGCGAAGCCTCGACCACCATGGTTTTCGTCCGCCTGCTGGCCAAACTGTTGCGCGATCCGGAACTGGGCAAGCTGATCGTACCCATCGTTCCCGACGAAGCCCGCACTTTCGGCATGGAAGCGCTGTTCCGCCAAGTGGGAATTTATTCCAGCGTCGGCCAACTCTACGAGCCGGTCGATATGGACACGCTGCTTTATTACAAAGAAGCAAAAGACGGCCAGATTCTGGAAGAAGGAATTACGGAAGCCGGCTCCATGTGCTCATTCATCGCCGCGGGCACGGCCTATTCCAATCACGGCATCAACACCATCCCCTTCTTCATTTATTACTCCATGTTCGGCTTTCAAAGAATCGGCGACCTCATTTGGGCCGCGGCCGACATGCGTTGCCGCGGATTTCTCATCGGCGGCACCGCCGGACGCACCACGCTCGCCGGCGAAGGGTTGCAACACCAGGACGGCCACAGCCACGTGCTCGCTCTTCCTGTGCCCAATCTCATGGCCTACGATCCGGCATTCGCCTACGAAATTGCCGTTATCATTCAAGATGGCATTAAGCGCATGTATATCGATCAGGAATCCATCTTCTATTACTTGACCGTTACCAATGAACCGCTGCCTATGCCTGAGATGCCTCATGACACTGGCATTCGCGAAGGAATATTGAAGGGTCTGTACCGTTTCAAAACTTCGAATCAGAAAGACGCTCCCGTCCGGGTGCAATTGCTGGGCAGCGGTACGATCATGTTCGAAGTGCTCAAAGCGCAAAAAATTCTGGAAGAGCAATACGGAGTCGCCGCTGACGTCTGGAGCGTCACCAGCTACAAGCAGCTTTACCGGGACGCCAACGATTGTGAACGCTGGAATCTTCTCCATCCCGGTGAGCCGGCAAAGATTCCTTATGTGACGAAGACCTTGCAAGGTGCGCCCGGACCTTTTGTCGCCGCATCGGACTACATGAAAGTGTTGCCCGAGAGTCTTGCTAAATGGGTTCCCGGACAACTGGTGTCGCTGGGAACCGATGGCTTCGGGCGGAGCGAGAATCGCACCGCGCTCCGCGATTTCTTCGAGGTTGACGCCAAACATATTGTGCTGGCCACTCTTGGAGCTCTGGCGCGCGAAAATAAAATCGGAATCGATATTGTTAAGCGAGCGGTTCAGCAGCTTGCAATCGATGCGGAGAAAATGAATCCCGCGATCAGCTGACCAGGTTCTGGCGCAGTTTTTGATTCGAATACTTATGCGGGTCGCACAATATTATGCATTCAAAGGATAAGCGGTGATCGAATTCAAACTTCCTGAGTTGGGAGAAAACATTGATCAGGGCGACCTCGTGCGCCTAATGGTCGCGCCGGGAACGTCAGTCAGCGCCGGCCAGGCTGTCATGGAACTGGAGACCGATAAGGCCGTGGTCGAGGTGCCGTCGTCCGTGAGCGGAACCGTTCAGGAGATTCGCGTCAAAGAAGGCCAGAAGATCAAAGTCGGCCAGGTTATCTTCACGGTGGAAAATGGTGCCGGGGGAAAAGCTGCTGAGAGCAAACAAGCGCCGACGCCGACGCCTATACCTTCTCCAGCAAAGCCGGAACGCGAGCCCTCCACCGACTTGACTTCATCGCAATCGAGCGCCGCGTCTGCGCCTGCTCCATCGCGCGCGCCTGCCGCCAGTGCGGCGGAATTCAGGCTGCCGGAACTTGGCGAAAATATTTCCCAAGGCGATCTCGTTCGCCTCATGATCGCACCGGGAACGAAAGTGGCCGAAGGCCAGCCGGTCATGGAACTGGAGACCGACAAAGCCGTTATCGAGGTGCCTTCATCCGTGAGCGGCGTCGTGAAAGATGTGAACGTGAAAGAAGGGGAAAAAATCAAGGTGGGGCAAGTCATCTTCACGCTCGAAGGCGGAACAGCCCCTCCCGTTGAACAAGCCCGAGCACAAACTGGTCCGGTCGAACATAGTTCCGGCCAGCAAGGAGCGCGCCTCGCCTTTCAGGCGGCAATTCGCGCCGAAGGAAAAACCGAAGAGCAGGCATTGCCGCCCGACAAACCGGCTCAAGGATTGCCATCGTTCAGCATGCCCGCTCAGTTGGGCAAAGTCGCTGGAACCGAACATCGCGAGGCCGTCCCCGCAGCGCCGCATGTCCGCCGTCTGGCGCGCGAACTGGGCATCGATATCTATGATGTGAAAGGCACGGGGCCCGGCGGACGCATTAGTGACGATGACGTTAAGGCCCACGCCAAAGCCGCTCTATTATCGGCGGTGGCGCATCCAACGCCGGTCGCGGGACATTTCGCGGCGCCCAAGCTTCCCGATTTTGCCAAGTGGGGCAAGATCGAAAAAGTTTCCATGCGCGGGGTGCGGCGCAAAACCGCCGAACATCTTGCCGAATCCTGGAACGCGATACCTCACGTCACCCAGCAGGATCGCGCCGACATCACCGAACTGGAGCAATTGCGCGCTCGCTTCGCTCCCAAGGCTGAGCAGGCTGGCGGGAAAATGACGGTGACCGCGATTGCGCTGAAAGTTTGCGCCGCAGCGCTTAAGGTTTTCCCGCAATTCAATGCCAGCATCGATATCGAAAAAGAAGAAATCGTCTACAAGCAATACATCAATATTGGGGTTGCGACTGATACTGACCGCGGCCTGCTCGTTCCCGTCATCCGCGAGGTGGATAAGAAGAACATCGTCGAGCTCGCTGTGGAACTTTCGCAAATCTCAAAGAAGGCGCGGGAAAAGAAACTTACTCCGGCGGATATGGAAGGTGGCACCTTCACCATTACCAATCTGGGCGGCATTGGTGGCGTGGGATTTACCCCTATCGTTAACCATCCTGAAGTGGCGATTCTTGGGCTCTCACGCTCGCGCATGGAACCGGAGTGGATCGGGTCTAACGAGCATGGCAAGTTCGAGCCGCGCCTGATTCTTCCACTGTCGCTTTCTTATGACCATCGCCTGATCGACGGCGCTGACGCCGCGCGGTTCTTGCGCTGGATCGCGGAAGCCTTCGAACAGCCGTTCCTGCTATCTGTGCAGGGATGAGGAAGTAAAGTTTTAAAGTTTTAAAGGTTCAAAGTTTCGATGTTTCAGATTTCAGTGTTTCAGAATTTCAATTTTGTCTTCCTGAGCGGAGCGAAGGACCTATGCATTCTCTTGAGCTGCCGCGATGCCGCATCTGCTGCCAACTTTGCCCTGAAACTTTGAAGCAGTGAAATCTCTCATACAAAATGTCTGACACTCCTGGTTCACAAATAAAACTTGCAGTCGTCGGCGCCGGCCCCGGCGGTTATGCCGCCGCATTTCTCGCCGCCGATATGGGCATGAACGTCACTCTCATCGACCCTGAGGTTTATCCCGGGGGTGTATGCCTTTATCGCGGCTGCATTCCTTCGAAGTCGTTGCTGCATGTCGCCAAATTGTTGGAAGAAGCACAGCAGGCCAAGAACTGGGGCATTGATTTTTCCGCGCCCGCCATCGATGTAGCGCGCCTGCGCTCGTGGAAAGAAAATGTCGTCGGCAAGCTCACTGGCGGTTTGGGACAACTGTCCAAGCAACGCAAGGTAACCTACATACAAGGCAAAGCCGCGTTTGAAAACTCGACGACGCTGCTCATTACCAAATCCAACGGCGAAAGCCTAACCCTCAGCTTCGATAAGATTATTCTCGCCACCGGCTCGCGGCCGGCAATAGTCCCTGCATTGAAAATCGACTCCCCGCGCATGATGGACTCCACCGCCGCGTTGAATCTGGAAGAAATTCCCGGCAGCCTGCTGGTGGTCGGTGGAGGCTACATCGGTCTGGAACTCGGCTCGGTCTACGCCGCTTTAGGCACTCGCGTTACCGTCGTCGAAATGCTTTCCGGCTTGCTTCCAGGTGCGGATCGCGACCTGGTCCTCCCTTTGCACAAACGGTTGGAAAAGCTGTTCGACACTATTCTGCTGAACACGACCGTCGCTTCCATTCGCGAAGAAGCCAATGGTCTTCGCGCAACCTTCGAAGGAGCGACCGTCAAAGAACGCGAGAAGTTGTTTGATCGGGTGCTGGTCTCGGTGGGCCGCAAACCCAACTCGGAAATTCCCGGACTCGAAAACACGCAAGTGCAAGTCGGCTCCCGCGGATTCATTCAGGTGAACAAGCAACTGCAAACCAACGATCCTGCAATTTATGCTATCGGTGACGTGGTAGGCGAACCCATGCTGGCGCATAAAGCTTCGCACGAGGGCAGAGTCGCCGTTGAAGCCATTGCCGGCCACAAAGTCGCATTCGAGCCTCATGCCATTCCCGCAGTCGTTTTCACCGACCCCGAAGTCGCATGGTGCGGGCTGACAGAAACGCAGGCGGAAAAAGAAAATCGCGAAATCAAAACCGCCAAATTCCCCTGGGCCGCCTCGGGTCGAGCTGTCACGCTGGACCGCCCGGAAGGAATGACCAAACTCCTCATCGACCCGAAAACAGAACGCGTGCTGGGTGTGGGAATCGTTGGCATCGGTGCTGGCGAATTGATCGCCGAGGGAGTGCTTGCCGTGGAAATGGCTGCTCTCGCGGCCGACGTAGCCATGAGCATTCATCCTCATCCCACGCTTTCGGAAACTGTCATGGAATCTGCGGAAGTCTTCTACGGCACGAGCACGCATATATATCGGCCCAAGCGCGGCTGATCGGTCCCCGACGTCTCAGCCTCTTCCGCTACAATCAATTCTTCTCGGTGCAAAGGCTCATTAACTCTTGAACTAAACTCATAAGCACGGCAGAAAACATGTCAACGATCCTGAATAGAATCATCGTTGCAATTCTATGTGCCGTTGCCTTTCTTCCGGCCGCCGCGCAGAGCCCGCTCAATCAACTCCTGCAGCCTGCGAGCACTTCATCATCGAGCGCCAACAAAACGCCAACCGATCCTTATGGCCGTACTACCCCCTCGGGAACGGTTTTCGGTTTTCTGCAAGCCGCGCAAGCGGGCAACTACAGCGCCGCCGTGCAGTATTTGCAAATGAGCCCTGCCCGCCGCCAGTCCGAAGGCGAACAAACCGCGATAAAGCTCAAAGAAGTCATGGACCGGGCCTTCGCCGGCAGCCTGAAGAAGGTGAGCACTCAGCCCGAAGGAACTCCGCAGGAAGGTGTACCGCTCGACCGGCAAGACCTCGGGCCCATGTCGTCGGGCGACGTAGAAGATGAATTGCAACTGGTCCGCGTCACCGAAGCCGGCAACAAAATCTGGTTGATCTCGGCCGACACTCTGGCCAAAGTTCCCGAACTCTACGATCAGGTGCAAGCCCGGCAGGTTGAAACGCGCCTGCCCAGCGTGCTGGTCCAGCACGAAATCAGCGGAATGCCATTGTGGCAGTGGCTGGCATTGTTACTGGCGATCCCGGTAGCTGCGGCTGTGAGCTGGATCGTTCTGGTGATTTTGCAAATTCCGTTCGGCTGGTGGGCGCGCAGGCACGGCAACATACATGGCGCGAATTGGCGTTCGGTTTCCGGAGCCGCCTGGCTGCTGATCGGGACTCTGGTACATCGGTTCCTGGCCGCATATCTCGGGATGGCGCTTTTGCCGCGGCATTACTACTACGAAACAACTTTCGTCGCACTGATCATTGGTGCGAGTTGGCTTTTGTGGCGGGTCATTCGCTGGTTTCTGCAGGGAGTGCGCAACCGCGCCCTCGCCTACGGTCATAGCGGAACCGGCTCCCTGATGCTTCTCGGCGAGCGCATCCTCAAGTACACGGTGTTCGTCGCGGCGGCTTTTTTGATCCTGAATAATTTGGGCTTCAACATGAGCACTGCGCTCGCCGGCCTGGGCATTGGCGGACTGGCCATCGCCTTCGGCGCGCAGAAGACCTTCGAGAATCTTTTTGGCGGCGTATCGATTCTCAGTGATGAAGTCATCCGCGTTGGCGACCTGTGCCGTTTCGGCGACCGCACCGGAACGGTCGAAGACATTGGCCTCCGTTCCACCCGCGTTCGCACCGACGACCGCACTTTGCTTGCGATTCCTAACGGCACAGTGGCGACAATCAACGTAGAGAACTTCAGCCGCCGCGACAAAATTCTTTTCAAAACTACCATCGGAGTGCGCCCGGATACCAAGGCCGATCATATGCGCTATGTGCTTTCGGAGATCCGCCGCGTGCTCGAGAGCCATCCCAAGATCGAAACGGCAACCCTTCGCGTACGGCTCATCGAGATTGCCGCCGCTTTGAACGTGGAAATTTTCTCCTACGTCCTGACCAGAGATTACAACGAGTTTGCAGCGGTCCGCGAAGAACTACTGTTGAAGATTATGGATCTTGTGGAAGACGCAGGCACTGGAGTTGCCTTGCCTTCCCAAACGCTTTATATCCGCCGGGATTCCGGTTTGGAAAAAGAAAAGGCGGCGAAGGCAGTAAAAACAATCTCGGACGCGCGCGACCGGCAGGCCGCGCCGCAAAACAAACCTGCGCCCCCCGGAGCCGCAAGCTAAACTTCCCTTCTCCAGCGACTGGTGAGCCATAACAGAAAAAGATGAGTCGGCAGGTAGACCGCCAGCGGAACGATCAGGAGATACGCCAGCAAATACGTCCAGCCGGGCACAACATGCTGTTCCCGGAAAAACAATCCCCGAGCCCAGTTCACGTCAAGCTGGGGCCTCCAGAAGTAATTAATCGGAACCACAATCCATGCGGTCAGCGTCTGAAACTTCCACCCGCGGCGGTCATAACCCAGCCGCCACAGCGCCCACAGCAATAGCGGCGGCGTAACTACGTGAAACAAGCTCAGCAAGCGGATCATCAACGGCACACCGGGGTCGAACATATATTCCGTGCCGCCGATTGGATGATGCCCCGTGAGCAGCGCGCCGGCCAAATCGATGACGAAAAGACTTTGGAATACCAGCAGTCCGCAAGCCTGCCACGAAAAAATGAGCGGACTCTCCAGCCAGAGCGCAATTCCGATAAGAATATTGCCGAGATCGCAAAAGAATAGAAAATTCTGCGCACCGTATTGTTTCCAGTAAAGCGGAATCCAGACAACAAGCCAAATTGTCCAGGCAATCTTCAGCCAGAGGGGGATCCGCATGGCTGGCTATTGTATGCGAGTAGAGGCTGTTACTTTCGTTCATGGCGGGTTGCGAGAAATCGTTTTCTTCCATCGTCCGATTTCTGATACGCCACAAAAACCGGCACCGCGCGAATTACCGCCGTAACTTGATGCCTCTTACACCTGTACCTAGGATGACGATGGTATGGGTTATCGAGCTCTCCTTTTCTGTCCCGACGAAAAGACCGCGCAAACCGTCACGCTGATCCTCAACGAGCTGGAATTCTCGGTCGAGGCCTGCGGCGAGCCCTTTGCCGCGGTCAAGAAAATAACGGCCGAGCACTTCGATGGCATCGTCGTGGACTGCGACAACGAACAGAATGCCATGCTTCTTTTCAAAAGCTCGCGCCAATCGCCAATCAATCAGGCGGCACTCGCGGTGGCAATCGTGGAAGGTCAGGCGGGCGTTGCCAAGGCATTTCGCATCGGCGCCAATCTTGTATTGACCAAACCCATCAATGTAGATCAGACAAAAGGCACTTTGCGGGTCGCGCGCGGCCTTTTGCGCAAGAGCGAATCGGCCAAGCCGGCCATCCATGCAGAAAGTGTTTCTGCCACGACCGCACCCACGCCTGCGGCCAAGCATCCCAGCGCCAATACGGTTGCGCGCCCGGCAAGTCCAGTTCCGGCAATTCAGCGGCCAGTTCCAACGCCCGCTGCGATGCCGTCTCCCTGGGGCAATCGCCTCGCCGATTCTCCGGCTCCGGTAGCGCATGCCTCGGCGCCGCATGAGGATATGGCTGAGGTTTTGGAAACAGAGGTCGTGAGTGATGCTACCCCACACGTCGGCCCCATAGAAGATTCGCCACGTGCCGCAGGAGCGAGCAGCACCATTCAATCCGCGATAAAGCAAACAGTTGCAAAAGCGTCGGGCCCGCTAGGTTCTGGTTCTGTTGGGACCGGTTCGGCAAGTGCCGCAGCCTCCGCTCGCATTCCGCAAAAGGTCAATAAACAAGAGAACCATCCCGATGTGAAGGCCGTCGAGCCGCTGCTTTCAAAGATCGCTCGCACGGTGGCGAAGATTGAAGACAAGACCGCGGGACAAATCGAAGACAAGATTGAAGAACCAATTTCTGCAAGCGACAACGAACTAGTAGTCACCAAGACTCCAAAATCGTTTGCCAACATTCCCCTGGCTTCGAACGACAACCAGACCAAAACCGAGCCTCGCATCCGAGCGGCTTCTGAGTTGCAACTTTCTCGAGAAACTCAGCCGGAAAATCGCTCTGAAACGCAGCCCGCACCAGAAAACACTTCAAGCCGCAAGACGTTTCTCGTGGCCGTCGCTGTTGTTCTTCTTGCCATCGCGCTGTATTTTGGCTGGGCCCAGCTGCACGGGAAAATAACTTTGGGATCTTTCGTTGGGAATCCGACCAGCCCATCTTCCTCGGTGAAGCCGCAGCCGCCCGCGCCCCGGAATGTTCCGCCGGCTCCGGCCTCAACTCAAGCGGTCTCGTCACCATCCTCCGTTCCATCAGCGGAAGAATCGATGCAGGAAACCGAGCAGCACAATTCGGACACCGATGCCGACGCGAACGAGAGCGCATCCGAACTCCGGAGGACCGGTAAGTCCAAAAAGGCTTCCGCCAATACTGATGCCGCCAAAACCGACGCCCAGCCTCTGGTAGTGAAACGTGGCAAACAAACAAAATTGGCAGAGCGAACGCCAACGGACGCAGCCGCTCCCAGCGTGGCCGTCTCCGAAAACGGCGCCGCGGGATCGTTGACCAACCTGGTTGACGTTTCCTCTAACTCGGTACCCGTGTTGCAAACCCTCGCTGTCTCTCAAGGAGTTTCGCAGGGATTGATCGTCAAGAAAGTTCAGCCCACGTACCCGGCTGAAGCGCTCACCATGCGCATCGAAGGTTCGGTCACGCTCGAGGCAACCGTGGGCAAGAGCGGCAACATCACCGGTGTGAAGACGCTTCATGGCGAACCGATGCTCGCCCAGGCCGCCACGGATGCCGTCAAGAAATGGAAATACAAGCCCTACTTGCTTAACGGCCAGCCCGTCGAGATTCAGACACAAATCACAATCAACTTCAAGCTGCCGCAATAGATCTCCCGCAAACGATCTGGAATGTGCGCTGGAGTCCAACCACCCACATCCGATTTGATGTTATTGAACTAGCCTGACAAAGTGGGCGGCTAGGGAAAGCGCACATCGAGGCTGTAAATCTCGTGCGTGCTTCGATCCCGCATAAGCAACGGCGAGTCATCGGGCGCCAGCCCCACCCAGAACTCCCAGGAATCGAAGCCACGGGGTATTTCCTTCAGGCTGAGCAAGCGTTCTATCTTGCCGTTGGCCACGCTTACCCGCACAAAATCGTCAACTTTGTCGGAATAATCCTCGGCGTACAAATACTGGCCGTCGCGCGACCAGTTTTCAAAGCCGAAGCGTGACACAGCGAGTTGCGCCCAGGTTTTCTTTTCCATGTCATAAAGCATGAGCTTCGTGGAATCGCCCGACAAGGCGGCGATGTAGCGGCCATCCGGCGAGCAGCGGGGACTGAAGAGGTTCTCAGATCCCGGCACATCGGAAATTTGCGAAGTCTTCAAGTCCACAATGTGAATGTTAGGACCGGTCACAGCCTGATATTCCAGCCAGGGAATCCCTGCAAACACAATGGAATTACCATCTGGGGTCCACGTCGGGTCGCCCTGGTTGCGGTCTCCATCGGTCACTTCATGCGGCGTGCCGCCCTCAGCGCCAACCACAAAAATTCGCCAGGGTTTTCCCGGGCGCGATGCCATAAATGCGATCTGCGTTCCATCTGGCGAGAAACGCGGCAGGTGCGCCTGCATCGGCGAATATGTGAGCTGGGTACGCGAACTTCCATCAGGTTTGCTTCGCCACAACGTGAGTTCGGGATGCGCCACGTAGGTGATCCAGTCACCGTTACGCGAGATATCGGCTTCTCCCGCGGAAACGCCGGGCAGGTAGATGGAGAACTGTCCCCCTTTTCCATCCATGCGGATCAGATCGAAGCGTCGCTGCTGGCCAATCACGAACAACTTCTTTCCATCAAGGCTCGGGGTTGGGTTGCTGAATGTGAGTGGCCCAACCGTCAACTGTGTAGGTTCGGTGCGGGCCTCATGAAAAAGCGAACGGCCTTCGCGCAGGGCCCATATGTTCTGAGCATGATCGCGATCGGATTGAAACAAAAAGTATTGTCCATCCGGTGTCCAAACCCCATCCGATTCTTGCGCCGGTTTCTTCCAGTTCGGTAACACCTGGCGCAAGTTCTTGCCCTCCGGCGAAATTTCCCACAAAGAAGAAGTCCGCTGGTTCGCGTCGCGAATCGTAAACCGCAAGCGGCGGCCCTCGGGAGAGAATTTCGGTGCAAAAGGAGCTCCCGGAACGGTAACAAGTTCCCGTGTGTCGCTGCCGTCGTCATTGCACATGTACAAGCTTGATTTCCACGCATACACGATGTGTTGGCCATCCGGCGCCCACGTGGCCGCGTGCGCCAGAATGTTTCCCACAGGGCGCGGTGACCCTGCCGGAACCGGCAGGATCCAGACCGGCCACTCCGTTTCCGACCCTTCCGCCACAGCCTTCACCAGCAATTCAGATCGGCCGGGATAGAAATCATAAATATCGGCGCTGGGCAGCGAGGTGGGCACGGGCGCAGTTTCTCCGCCCGAAGCTGAAACCTGCATAAGAACCGAGTGGCCATTAAGATGTTCGGAAAAGTAGAGACGAATGCCGTCGGTGACCAGAGATCGCTTCGACGCACCGTCATTTGTTATCTGCAGCGATGAAATCACCTCTGGCGGAGACGCCGGCGATCTTACGAACAGAACGATTGCCGCCACAGCAGCGGCTGCCACCACGGCACTCGCCAGCCACGTTGTTGTTTTTTTCTTCCGTTGTGGTGTCGCGGCCGTGAATGTCCCGGCAAATAGCGAACGTATTCTGTCTTTCGAATCCGGTCCCGGTCTTACTGCAGACGCGGAACTGAGAGCTTGTCCCGATTCGATTTCGCGCCGCAGGCGCTGCAGATCGGCCCGCATCTCAGCCGCGCTCTGATAGCGGAGCTTGGGATCTTTTTCCAAGGCCTTCATCACAATGCGCTCAAGTTCAGGAGGCGAGGAAGGGTTCGATCGCAGTGGCCAATCCGGCATGCTGTGAATCAGGGAATCAAAAAACACCGCCGGTGTCTGTCCCTGGAAAGGAGCGACTCCGGTCGCCATCTCGTAAAGCACTACCCCGAAAGAGAATAGATCGGTGCGCGAGTCCAGCGCCTGGCCGAACGCCTGCTCGGGCGACATGTAACGCGTCGTGCCCAAGGGCAATCCAGCATGGGCCAGTTCTTCCGGTCCCTGCGTTATTCCGCCGAAAGTATTGCCGCTGACGCTGGCTTCACCTTCCGTGATGAGCTTGGCCAGACCGAAGTCGAGAATCTTGGCGTCGCCGCGCTTAGTAACAAAAATGTTTGCCGGCTTGATATCGCGATGCACGATACCGTGAGTGTGTGCGGCGTCGAGCGCATCGGCGATCTCGATGGCCAGCGGCAACATGACTTCAATGGGCAGAGGGCGCCCCGCGATGCGGTAATTCAGAGGCATCCCCTCGAGCAATTCCATGGCGATAAAGGACTGGCCGTCCTGATCGCCAATGTCGTGGATGGTGCAGATGTTAGGGTGATTCAGGGCGGACGCGGCCTGGGCTTCGAGCAGAAACCGGGCCATGGCCTGCGGGTCGCCTGCAACCTCTCGCGGCAGAAATTTGAGGGCGACGAAGCGATGCAGACGCGTGTCTTCCGCTTTGTAAACGACTCCCATCCCGCCTCCGCCCAGTTTCTCGACGACGCGATAGTGCGAGATGAGCTTCCCGATCACCTAAGAATTTCCATCTTTCTAGTCGCTTCATCTTACGGACGCGGGAGCGTGCGAGTCAACGAATGGCGGTCGGAGTTGCGGCAATCACATCATAGGGCCGCATTTCGTTGTCTTTGATGTTCGAGGGTGTGGCAGTGCCACACGCACCGGCGGCTAAAAGAATGTGAATCTGGAAACCATCGAGAGGCAGTCGACCGGCCTATTGCTTTTGCAGAGTCTCGTCGATCACCAACTTGCTGCCTTTGTCTGCGGTGATCACCTTGTGGATGGAGGCGTAGCCGCTCAGCGTGATATCGACTACGTAATTCCCGGGGTCGACCGCGACCTCAACTGGTGTGTCTTTTTCCAGCATGCGCTTGTTGATGGTCACCTGCGCGCCCTTGGGCTGGGTTTTAATGCTCACTGTGACCTGGTCCGCAGCAACGCCAGCGCCACCGAACAGCCTCTTGATTTTGCTTACGGTTCGGATGCTATCGGCATCTCCCAGCGGACGCAGCACCGGAGACAGGCTGACCGTCTGCCCCAGCACGAACTGCGGGCTCGCCGTTTCGTCCAGGTAACCCATCTTTCGCACCAGAACAACGTGCTGCCCTTTATCCACGCTGACTTGAGCCGGCGTTGTCTTGCCCACGTCTCTTCCGTCAATGAAAATGCTCGCTCCAGAGGGGCTGCTGCTCACGGCAAGGGTTGCCACTAACTGCGCCAGATGAACTACCAGCGATGTCTTATTCCCCGAAGCGATTGCCACCGATCGCGTATCGCTCGAGTAACCCGATTTACTCACGATGATTGTGTGCTGGCCGGGCGCGAGTCCAGGTAGAAGAAAAGGTGTGACGTAGCTGGGATCGGAATGCCCGTCGATCTGCACTTGCGCTCCCTGCGGAGTCGAATCCAGCACCAGCTGTCCGGGAAGAATGACAGGAGTGGGGGGCGGTAGCACTTTTTTCTTGCCCCTGCTCCTTGCGGCGCGTCCTCTCGCGGATGAAGCGGCCTCGGCATTCGTCGTTGACGCCGGCTCGGCGTTTTGCGCGGGTTCGGCCGCTGGCGCGGGAGCGGTTGCAGTTTGCGCCTGCCCGTTGTCGATTGCCGGCGGTTGTGTTTCGGTAGCAGTAGCACGAGCCGCCCCGGAATCGACTTCGCTATTCAGATCGTGAATGTGAAGGGCCAGCGCGATTGCGATTACCAGAATGAGCGCTGCCGCTCCGCCAATTGAATAAAGCATGAGACGAGGCGGGACATTCCTGATCTCTTGAATCGCCTTCTGCGCTACTTCGCGCGGTTGAATCTTTGGTTTTTCCTCAGGCTTGGCATCGTCTTGATAAACAGTCGGGAGCGAAGCCACCGCTGACTCGACCTCAAGAGCCGGAGGCGGCGGTGGTGGCGGCTCAACATAAATTTCCTTGAGCGGAGGCAATTCCGAGATTTCTGAAAAGCTGGTGCCGTTGCCGCGGGCCGCACCTTCCGCCATCATGGGATCGACGGCGACTTTCGGAGCGCTCGCGGCAAATGTCTCCAACGGCTCCTCGACTCCGGTTGATCCATAGGCTGACGGCGCTCCCGCAGTCTCAATGGTGGTCTTGATGCGCGAAACCCTAATCGGTGGAACTGCGGCTGGCTTGGCAGCAACTGGATTGGCAGGCGCTTGCAGCAAGACGCGCACGGATTCCGGCGCTTTCGCGATCGGCGCGCGGCTCGGCGCGGCGGCTGCGGCCGGAGGCTGCGGAGATTTGGTAACTGCCGGCGCGACGAATTTCGCCTGTGCAGCGGCTTTCGCTACGGTGGGAATCGCGGCCGCCGCCGCAGCCTTTGCCGGCTTCTCAGCTGGCCGAGCCTTGGATTCTTTGCACTTCTCCAGATCATCCAGCAATTCCCTGCCCCGCTGATACCGCTGTGCTGGATCTTTTTCCAGTGCTTTCATAATCAGACTGCTGAGCAGGGGATGAACCTTCGGATTCAGCTGAGCAGGAGGGGTGGGAGCCTGTTCCACAATCGCCTGGCACAACGATTCCATATCCGCGCCATCGAAGGCCTTCCGCTCAGTCGCCATTTCGTAAAACATCGCGCCCAGGCTGAAGAGATTGGATCGCGCATCAATGGCTTCGCCGCGAACTTGCTCGGGCGACATGTAGTTCAAGAATGCCGGCAATTCCTCTGTCTGCGGCGCGAACTTGCCAACACTCGAAATTCCATATCCCAGAATTTTGACGCATCCATCCCAGCCGCACATGATCTTGGCCGGTTCCAGGCTATAGTGAAATACGCGATGCGAGCCGGCGTGATCCAGTCCCGCGCAAACCTGTCGTCCAATATCGAGAAGGTCCCAAATAGAGAAGCCTTCCTGTCGTGCAAGCATCGTCGAGATGCTGTTGCCCTGTACGTATTCCATCGCCGCGCAGAACTGGCCTTCGATCTCCCCCGCCCCAAAAACCGGCACGATGTTAGGACTGCTGACGCTCTTGGTGCTCTCAGCCTCGGCCAACAGCGCCGCTTCCAGAGCCGCTGCGCTTTCCCCGAAGGCGCTCAAACGGATGGCCTTCAGCGCAATCGTCTGGCCGCTCTGCGGATCATTAGCCTTGTAAACCGTGCCCGTGGCAGATTTGGCCAGTTCACTCAGGATTTCGAAATGGCCGATTTTTGTTGGCATCGCCTTCTTCGCTCCGTTTCATAGACCAGCCCCCGCATCGCGATAGGCTGCGCCTCGGCGGAGATCGGGGCTCGGATAACGCTAGAATAGCGCGCAGTAATTCGCGCTTCGAGTTACCGAAGTACTGCGATTTTTCTGGTCGAGTCAAGCAGCGATTATCGCGATGAAAGCCCGAGAAACGGGAAGAAGCGCTTGAGAAAAGTCCGCCGCTCCGCCCGGCGTAACTTTAAAGCCCGATGCGGAGTTCTATCCGTTAGGACGCGTCGCCCGGATGACATTTGTCACGCGATGTGAATGACGATCTCCACTGGTGCAATTTCTCCCCGCCGGAGAGCATGGAAGCAGCAAAGAAAGAGGAAGCGCGAGTTACAGCGACATGAAAATGCAGCCAGTCCAGTCCGGTGCGGTTGTCCAGTGCGAGTGGCTTCGATTATGCTGGTGGCATCGGGGCGTGTCTGTCTCTCGGTTCATGCGTCCGGTTCCCCCTGGAGTTCACCGATGACGTTAACCCGGTTCGTGACTAAGAACGCATTCCGCAACAAGCGGCGCAGTACGTTGACCGTGCTCAGCATCGCTTTTTCTTTGCTCCTGCTCACGCTGATGATGACCATCTGGCGGGCATTTTATCTGGACCAGGGCAGCGCTGAATCGGCGGAAAGGTTGGTGGTTCGTCATCGCGTTTCTTTGACCTTCACCCTGCCCATTTTTTATCGCGATAAGATTCGCGCCATTCCCGGCGTAGTAGCTATCGTTCCCGTCTCATGGTTCGGTGGCATATATAAAGACGAAAAGCCGGAAAACTTCTTCGCGCAATTTGGCACTGATCCTGAGGAATTTTTCAAAGTCTTCCGCGATATCCAGATGCCCGCCGACCAGCAGGCAGCGTGGATACGCGACCGCCAGGGCGTTATCGTCGACGATTCCCTGGCCGCGAAATATGGCTGGAAACTGGGAGATCGCATCGTCTTGCAGGGCACAATCTATCCCGTAAATCTTGAACTCTATGTTCGCGGCATTTTTCATTCCGTGCCGGACAACAAGTCCGTCTACTTCAACACCAAGTATGTCGAGGAAGCTGTTCCCTTTTTCAAAGGCCAGGCGGGAACGTTCAGCATCCTTGTTGCCTCGCCTCAGGATGTAAGCCGCGTGGCCAGCGCCATCGATGAGATGTTCCGCAACTCCCCGCAACCCACCAAGGCGGAAAGTGAAAAAGCATTTGGCCTGGAATTCGTAGCCATGATGGGCAACGTCAAAGCCTTCATTCTCAGCATCTGCGGAGCCGTGGTATTTGCTACGTTGCTGGTTTCCGCCAACACCATGGCCATGTCGATCCGCGAGCGCACCCGCGAAGTGGCGGTGCTCAAGACGCTGGGATTTACCCGCCAGAGCGTGCTGGGCCTGTTCGTCAGCGAGGCCGTTGCGCTGTCGCTGGCTGGAGGAATTCTCGGCGCAACCCTGGCCTTTGGCTTGGTCTATATGGCGACTCATTCTCCGCAGTTCGTAAGCTTTTTCTCGTTGCGAATGACATTCGGCATCTGGGGCGTGGCCTTGGCCACAGCGGCGCTGGTGGGGCTTTTGAGCTCCGCGATTCCTTCGTATCACGCGTCCAAGATAAATATTGTGGATGGACTGCGGCATATTGGCTAATGCAGGCGTTAAGACAGATCGGTTTGAGGTTATGACCTTAAGCAGCTTCATCGTGCGCAACGCGTTCCGCAACAAGCGGCGCAGCATGTTGACCATGCTGAGCATCAGTTTTTCCCTTCTGCTGCTCACGCTGATGATCTCGATTTGGCGCACTTTTTACATCGACCAGGTGGCGCCCGAGGCGGCCAAGCGAATTGTTACTCGCGACCGTGTTTCGCTGGCTTTTTTTCTGCCCGCTTATTATCGGGACAAGATTCGCGCCATTCCCGGCGTCGTGGCAATCGCTCCGCTGACCTGGTTCGGTGGGCGCTACAAAGATGACCGCCCGGAGAACTTCTTCGCCCAACTGGCCACAGATCCCGACGAATATTTAAAAGTCGCTTCCGACAAAATCGTTCCCCCCGATCAGTTGCTCGCCTGGCAGCGCGACCGCGCCGGAGCTTTAGTGGATGTGACCTTGGCCAATAAGTATGGCTGGAAGATCGGCGATCACATTACTCTGCAGGGAACGATTTTTGAGGTGAACCCGGAGCTGACCATCCGCGCTATCTATCACCGCGACCCGCCGCAGAATGCCTTGTACTTCAATCAGAAGTATCTGGAGGAAGCGGTCCCATGGTTCAAAGGGCAAGCCGGCTGGTATACCGTCCAGCTTGCCTCGCCGGACGACGTGGCCCGAGTCTCCAGCGAGATCGACGCCATGTTCCGCAACTCCCCTCTGCCCACAAAAACGGAAAGCGAAAAGGCTTTTCAGCTTTCCTTTGTCGCCACCTTGGGCAATGTGAAGGCGTTTATTCTCGGCATCTGCGGAGCGGTTGTATTTACGATTCTTCTCGTGTCTGGAAACACCATGGCCATGTCAGTACGCAGCCGCACGCGCGAAGTGGCAGTGCTTAAGACGCTGGGCTTCACTCGAAGCAGAGTTCTTTTGCTATTCGTCAGTGAATCCGTAGCGCTGGCTGCGGTGGGCGGTGCATTAGGCATCATCGCCGCCGTCGGCTTCATTCGCTGGCTCACTCACTCCCCTATCGCGATCGGCATACCGATGGATATGACGGTCAAACTGCCCAGCGTGATTTTTGCGCTGCTCGTAGCTTCAGGGGTCGGTTTTATCAGCGGCTATTTGCCCGCATATAATGCATCGCGCATCAACATCGTGGAAGGATTACGGCACATCGGCTAACTTCAGAAGCGAAAGCCGCGAGATTACTTATGGCAATACCGATCAGCTACAACATCCGCAACTTAAAACTCCGCAAGGGCCTGACCATCATGACGGCTTTGGGCATCGCCCTCACCGTGACTACGGCAATTTTCCTGATGGCTTTATCGGCGGGGTTGAAGCGCGCTTTCGTTAGCAGCGGCAGTCCGCTGAATGTGCTGGTTTTGCGCAAAGGATCGGAGGCCGAGCTTTCCGGCGGCTTCGATGCCTCTCTTTTTCCCACGCTCACCAGCCTTCCCGGCATCGCCAAAGACAGCCATGGCCAGCCCATGGCATCTGGCGAGTGGGTGGTCGTTATCGTGCTCCCGCGCAAGGATGGCACCGGTGAAGTCAACGTCACTGTGCGCGGCATGATGCCGGATGGCCTCGAACTTCGCCCCAGCGCCAAACTCATCGCTGGCCGCTGGTTCCGTCCCGGCCAGCGTGAAGTCGTGGTCAGCAAATCCATTCGCGACCGCTTTTCTCACGCCAACATCGGCGACACTTTGGAATTTGGCAAAGGCAAGTGGACAGTGGTCGGCGTCTTCGATGCCGGCGGATCGGCCTATGAATCCGAAATCTGGTGCGACGTAAATCAAATGGCCACGGATTTCGACCGTCAGGGAGGCTTCTCGTCGGCCTATCTGCGCGCGACGGATCCTATCTCCGCTGAAGCGCTTAAGAACCGGGTTAGCGACGACCAGCGGTTGAAATTGGAAGGCATGTTGGAAACCGATTATTACGCCAAGCAAACCAGTTCCGGCGCGCCCATCAAGGTGATCGGCATCGTCGTGGGAGTGATCATGGCAATCGGCTCAAGTTTTGCCGCCATGAATACCATGTATGCGGCCGTCGCTTATCGCGGACGCGAGATTGCGACTTTGCGCGTGATTGGATTCTCCCGCCCGTCTATCCTGACTTCGTTTGTGCTTGAGTCTTTGCTGATCGCTCTGCTGGGCGCGGTTGTGGGAATTTTGTTGATGCTGCCCTTTAACGGAATGCAAACTGGAACGTCGAACGCGGTGACCTTCAGCGAGGTTGTCTTCAGCCTGCAGATTACCTGGGGGGTTGCCACCGCAGCGGTCGTGTTCGCATTAGTCATGGGTTTGCTGGGAGGATTTGCACCCGCATGGCACGCGGCCCGGCAAAATATTCTTAGCGCGTTGCGCAGCTAGAATTTTGCAGATTTAACCCGCGTTCGCGCAAGCGAACCGGAAGAGAAAGTATTTCGTATCACCAATTATGCCGATTGACGCCAAACATGAAGATTTGCAGGGCCTGCGCATCGACCGCAGCGGTCACCACAGCGGCGACGGCCAGCCGCCGACTTGGGCGCGCCGCTATATCGTGGCCGGAATCGCGATCGTTGTGCTGCTCGGGATTATTGCGGTCGCTTACCGGGCCTTTTCCGCCGATGTTCCCGAGGTCCAGGTGGTCCGCGCCGCAGCGCAAACCAGCGATGTTGCCGATGACACCGTGCTTTCCGCAACCGGATATATCGTCGCCCACCACACCATCAATGTGAACTCCAAGGTGACCGGCCGCTTGGCTTGGATCGGCGTGGAAAAAGGCGACAAAGTACAGCAAGGCCAGGTTCTGGTTCGCCTCGAAGACGAAGAGTTCCGCGCCTCCGTCGAGCAGGCTAAAGGAGCGGTTGAAAACGCCAAAGCGTATCTCGAAGAACTGCAACACGGTTCGCGCCCGGAAGAGATTCAGGAAGCGCAACATAATCTCGACGAGGCCCGCGCCACTCTGGCTGACGACAAATTAACCTTAGACCGCACTAAGGAACTCGGCGCCGCAGGCGTGGTTTCCAAGCAGACGCTGGACGATTCCACGGCCAAATTTGAGTCCGACCAGCAGCGCGTCAACTCGCTGCAAAAGGCTTTCCAACTGATGAAAATCGGCCCGCGCCCCGAAGAAATCGATCGCGCGAAAGGAGCGCTGATCCAGGCGCAAGGCCAGCTCGACTACGCGAAATCGCAACTCGAAGCCACCGTGATCCGCGCTCCTGTTTCAGGCACAATCCTGGATCGCACAGCGGAAAAAGGCGAGTTGATCACCGCGCAGTTCGCCAGCGCGGCCGCCGGCGGCCCTCAAGGATCGGTTGTTTCTCTCGCCGACCTGAACGACATTCAGGTGGAACTCGATATCGCCCAGGCGGATTTTTCCAGATCGGCCCCAAGCAAAAAGCCATCGTCACCACCGACGCTTATCCCGACAAAACCTATGCCGGCGAGATTGCGCAAATTTCCCCGGAGGCGAACCGGCAAAAAGCAACCGTGCAAGTAAAGGTGCAGGTGCTGAATCCCGGAAAATATCCCAATATTCTTCTGCGCCCGGAGATGAACGCTACCGTAAAATTCCTGGCCAACGACATACCAAAGACCGCCGGCGCCGCACAGCCTTCGGGCGTTTTCGTTCCTTCCGCTGCCATTCGAGATGACGGTACAAAGAAAACCGTGCTGATCGCCTATGACGGAAAGGCTGTTGCGCGCGACGTGCATATTGTCAGTCAGCGCGCCGATGGAGCGCTGGTCAGCGGACTCATCGGTGGAGAAAATGTGATCACCGGCGCGCCCGCTACTTTGAAAGACGGAGACAGAATTAAAATTAAGGGGCAATCATGAGTACAGTCGCTGAAGTGAATACTGCCACGCAAACCAAAGTCGTTCAGGTCCGCGGCGTCAGCAAGGTTTTCAAGCGCGATGCCTTTGAGGTTAAGGCGCTGGACGACGTTTCCATTGACATCGCCAAAGGCGAGTTTCTCGCCCTTATGGGCCCGTCGGGCTCCGGCAAGACCACGCTGCTCAATATGATCGCGGCCATCGACCGCCCCACCAGTGGCGAGCTTCTAGTGCAAGGCGCGAATATTTTCGGCTATAACGACGCCCAAACTGCTCACTGGCGCAACGAGCACATCGGCTATGTTTTTCAGACTTTCAATCTCATCCCCGTGCTCACAGCGTTTGAGAACGTTGAATTGCCATTGCTGCTCACGCATCTCAACGCCAAGCAACGCCGCGATCACGTTATGACCGCGCTCAAGCTGGTCGGGCTGGAAGATCGCGTCAACCATCTGCCTAAGCAACTCTCTGGCGGACAGGAACAGCGCGTTGCCATCGCCCGCGCCATCGTCAGCGATCCCACGCTCCTGCTGGCCGATGAACCCACAGGAGATTTGGATAGCAATTCAGCGACGGATGTGTTGGAAATTTTGAAGCGATTGAACGAAGATTTTCAAAAGACGATCGTGATGGTCACCCACGATCCGCATGCGGCTTCTTACGCCCACGTCACCCGGCATTTGGAAAAAGGAATGCTCTTGCCTCAAACTTAGGGGCAGCGCAGCCGCCGCGACGAACAACTCTAAGCTACGTGGTCAGCTTGCTTCGTCGTTGCTGATGTTCCTGGCTCTGTGACCCATCGCCACGCCCGGCGTCCGCTGCTCAGCAGCACCGCTTGCGCTTCTCCATAATCCACCAGCCGGTTCAGCACCGTCGTCACAGAAGCTGTGGGATCTTTATGCCGCGAAAGCATGGGCGGCATCCGCACCTGAATCTGTTCGCAAACGTCGCGGGCGCTCAAGGGACGGTTGGATTCCATCAGGATCATTCGGCAAGCCTTGGTAAATCCGGGCTGGCGTCCGTTCGTCTTGCGGTCAATCAGTTCCAGCAGTTCCTCGTTCAAGATGCTGTCGCCGAAAATATTGGCCAGCCCGGCGATGGTCTGCTTTACCGTGCCGATCCGCTTCATCACGTCGGCGCGCTGCTGCAGTAGTTGGCGCAATTCTTCATGCGCTTGCCGCACCACCAGCTCCACATGGCCGTTGCCCACAACGTCCTTCGTCTCCACGGGCGCCTCAAGGACGCTGCCGCCACCGACCCTTTCCATACAACCTCCCCCGGTCTCAATATTGTTCATTCTTGGACGATTGCACTCGCTTCAGTCACTATCTTCGTCCCCCATGGTGGGATGCAGGTGACGCCCTCCCAGATTCCTCGCTGAACATCAATACGAAGAAATATCTGCAAATGTTCCCGGCCTTGCCAGCCACCTCATTCGAGGGTGAGACGTGTCAAATGGCGATTCGTCAACAAGAAGCGCGAAAATCGATTTTTTCCGAAGTGGAACTTTCCCAACATGGAAAACGCCTGCGCCCCTTTCCCTCGCTCCCCGCATCTTCACAGCACGTCGCTCCCTCTCACGTCCGATGAAACAAGTACGGAGGCCGTTTAGTGATATCGGCGGCAAAAATTGCGGTGTGCGCGGCCCCTCTGCGCGTCCTGTTGGTCGGAAATAAGGAGGAAGACTTTTTCCTCATTCGCGAAATCCTGCAACGCAGCGGGAAGGCGCTTGCCGCCGAACTCGATCACGCGCATTCGCTGGAAGAAGCCAGGTTCATGCTGCAACAGCGGGACTACGGACTGGTGTTGTTCGAATACGAAAGCGAGAACAGCGCTTCGGCACAAATGCTCTCGCAGCTTCTGCAGGCTGGGATTTCGGTGCCCTTCATCTTGCTCACCGAAAACGCCGACGAGCAGGCGATCGCCAAGATTATTGGAGCAGGAATCTGGGACAGCATGGAGAAGACCGAGTTAAGCGGAACCAACCTGGTGCGCACCATCCGCAGCACGCTCGCCCTGCATTCTATGCAAGTCGGCCAGCGATCCACTGAGGACTCGTTACGCAAGCTCTCTCATGCCGTCGAGCAGTCTGCCGACGCGGTGATGATCACCAACCGCCAGGGAGTGATTGAGTATGTAAATCCCGCTTTTGAAAGCCTCACCGGTTTCTCTCAGCAGGAAGCCGTGGGCAATACGCCCCGCATTCTCAAGAGCGGCGAGCAGAGTCCGAGCGTTTATCAGGACATGTGGCAGACCATCCTCGCCGGCAAGAGCTATTGCAGCATCCTGGTCAATCGCAGAAAAAATGGCCAGCTCTATCATGTGGAAGCCAGCATCTCTCCGGTGCGCGATGCCTCTGGCGCCATCACCCATTTCATTTCGAACTCCCGCGACCTTACCGGCCGCCTGCGCCTGGAAGCGCAATTGTCACAAGCGCAAAAAATGGATGCTGTTGGCCGCCTGGCGGGCGGCATAGCCCACGACTTCAACAACCTCTTAACCATTATCACCAGCTATTCGGAACTGGCTCTGGACTCGGTGGACAAAGGCAGTTCGCTCGAAAATAAATTGCAGGAAATACTTTCCGCCGCCCGGCGCGCCGCGCAATTAACCCGGCAATTGCTGGCTTTCAGCCGCAAACAGGTTCAAGCCTTGCGCGTGCTGGAACTGAATCCCGTGATCGCAGTTATTACGAAAACTCTCAACCGCCTGATCGGCGAGGATATCGAACTCAACTTTATCGCCGGCGCAGGATTGGGCCCCGTGCGCACCGACCCCGTGCAAATGGAACAGATTCTTATGAATTTGGCCGTCAACGCTCGCGACGCCATGCCTCAGGGCGGACACATTACCATTGAAACCTCTCTGGTCCAGTTGGAAGAGGAGTACATTCATCGCAAAAACGCCGTCATCCCACCCGGCCAATATGTGCTCATTACCGTGACCGATGACGGTTGCGGCATTTCGCCCGAAGACATGCTTCATATCTTCGAGCCTTTTTACACTACGAAATCCGCCGGCGAAGGCACCGGCCTTGGTTTGGCGACGGTGTACGGAATCGTGAAACAGAATAAAGGATTCGTCTGGCCCTACAGCGAAGTCGGCAAGGGCACGATCTTCAAAGTCTATCTGCCTTGTGTCGCCGATGCTCTCCATCCCACTCAACCCCTGCGCAATGACTCCGCAGTTTCAGTGCAGGGTTCGGAGACAATTTTGCTGGTCGAAGATGAAGAAGCCGTTCGCCGTGCCACCTCTGAGTTTCTAAGGCTTCAGGGCTACACCGTAATCGAGGCGAAAGATGGAAGGCATGCCTTGAACATCGCTAGCAATCCCGACTCCGCTTTCGATCTGGTCGTTACGGACGTCGTAATGCCCCACATGAGTGGCGGGGAATTGGCGAAAGAAATGGAATCCCGTCACCCGCAAACCAAGGTTCTGTTCGTCTCCGGATACGCCGGAAAAACCGTCATCGACCACCGCGTCGCCGATCTGGAAACCAATTTTCTGCAAAAGCCGTTTACCCTCGGCCAGCTCTCTGCCAAGGTTCGGGAAGCTCTGCAGACGGAAACCATGGCGAATCGCACCGCTCTAAAAGTGAAAGATCCAACCCTTACGCTCCAGACCACAGCGACATAACGAAGTTGCAAATATCCGCTATCTCCGGTCGCGTATCAATGGTCGCGTATCAATGGTCGCGTATCAACGGTTGCGCACAAGCTTGCCGTCCTTCAATTCAAAGCGATCGCCGCGCCAGGCCACTGTATTCCCCGCAAAGCTCGCGAGCCAAACCGCTGCTGCAACAAAATCCCGCAGCGGCAACAGCCAAAGACTCCGCAAGGATCGGCGATTGCGTAATACAGCCTTGTCCATGACTGCGGCAAGCAGGAATCGCAAAGAAAAAGTCGCCACCAGCAGCGACCAGGCCCAGCCCCTGCCGCCACTGCTTGCGACGCACAGAACCGACCAGACCAGCCCGAACGTAAACACCAAGCCAAAATAACCGCCCGGACGCGAATCGCGCATCCCCCTCGACCATCGCAACTGATGCCCCAAGAATCCTCGCAAGTCGTAGGCCGGCAAAAAGGTCTCAACCACAACTTCTGAGAGATATACTTCCAGCCCGAGTTCGGAAATTCGTTTTCCCAATTCATAGTCATCGGCCAGATAATCTGCAAACGACTCAAACCCTCCGGCCCGTTGCAAATCTCCGCGCCGGAAAGCCATTGTCGACCCCAAGCCGAATCGCAGGCCGCCTTCCAATTTTCTCGCGGCCAAAACACCTGCACAGAAATCTGAGCTGATGCCCAACGATTCCAGCCGCGAACCCAGCGTCGGCGCCGCCACTCCCCGATAAAGACAGGTCACCATTCCGATCTCTTTATTGCTGGTTTCCCTTTGAAAGAGCGGCTTCACGATCCGCCGCAAATAATCGGCCGCAACCCGGATATCGCTATCGTTGACGATCAGGTAAGCGTAGTGCGCCTGCGGCAACATCTGAGCAAGCGTGCTCAACTTGCGGTTCGCGCCCAGAATTTCCGGACACACTAGCAGCTGAATCTTCGCTTCAGGAAATTCCCGCTGCAACCGTTCCACGCTCGCAGCCGCAGGATCACTGGCCTCGCCAACGCCGAAGATGATTTCGTATTCGGGATAGTCCTGCAAACAATGACTGCGAAAGCTCTGGTAAATTTCCGGATCGCTTCCCTTAAGCGGCTTGAGAATGGAAACCGGCGGAAAGTCTTGCATGGAGCGCGCTGCTGTAAGGCGGTCACCTTCGGCCGCCTCACGCTCACGCAGAAAAGACGCGGCACTCCACAAGCAAAGAAGATAGTAAATGCAACTGGAGAAACCGCCGATAATCGCCACCACTAGAAAAAGCGTGACGATGGAATGGATCATGCCCAAGCGCAGGCCAACCTATTCGTACCGCAGCGACTCGATCGGATCAAGATTCGAAGCCTTCCATGCGGGATAAATCCCAAACACCAGTCCCACTCCCGCAGCCGAGCAAAAACCAAACACAACCCAGAACATCGACATGCGGGCCGGCAGCGAGGGCCATACCTCGGGAATGAGCCAAACAATCATTGCTCCCAGCAATACCCCGATAATCCCCCCGACCGCCGTCAAAATTACGGCTTCCAGAGTGAATTGAAGAAGAATATCGCGCTTGCGCGCACCAATCGCCTTGCGCACGCCGATCTCGCGTGTCCTCTCAGTCACGCTCACCAACATGATATTCATTACTCCCACCCCACCGACGATTAGCCCAACACTGGAAATGGCAAAGATGCCGACAAACAACATTCCCGTGAGCTGGTTCCACACATCGGAAATCGAATCCGCGGTAAACACCGCGAAATTGTCAGGCTTATCCGGCGGAACTTTACGCCTTCGCCGCAGCAATTCCCGCACCTCGTCAATCGCCTTCGGCACATCTTCGTGCGACGTCGCCTTGATGCTGATCCAATACTGTTTCAGTTCCGGATGCAGTTTCCGCAGCGTCTCCAGCGGAAAATAAACTTTATTGTCTTGGGGATTTTTTCCCCCTCCAAACACCGACTTCACCTGCTTGGCCACGCCGATCACGGTGAAGAGTTCACCTTCAATGTTTACCTCTTTGCCCAGCGCGTCTTCGCCGCCAAATAATTCTTCCTTCGTATCCGCTCCCAGCAGCACCACCGGCGAACGGTGCTCTTCATCAACTTCGCTGAACCATCGCCCGGAAGCAATCTGCAGATCGAACACATCTTTGGCCGCCGCCTGGTCGCCCTCGAGAATCGTGTTCTTAGCCTTCCTGCCTTCATACTTCACTGCGAACGTTCCCACGCCCAGGTCCGGCCTCGCATACTGCACACCCGCCGTTACAGCTTTGACGTGAGGAAGATCGCGCATGGCAACGGCATCGTCATAAGTCAACTCCTTGCGCGTCCGCATCTCTTCCGTCGGGCGTCCAAAGGTAAACGGCTCAAGATGAAAGGCAAAGATCACATTCGAACCAATACTGGCGACCATGTCGCGCACATTGTCGTCGAGCCCGCGCCCAATCGACGACACGCCAATCACCACCGCCACGCCGATCACGATTCCCAGCACCGTCAGCGACGAGCGCAGCTTATTGCCGCGGATCGTGTCCGTCGCCATCTGCAGGATTTCGCGGAATTCATCTTTTCGAATCATAAAAAAATTGGTGATTTAGCGATCAAGTGAATGAGCGATTTGAATCGACTTTTCCCAAGATATTCAAATCGCGCAATCACTCAATTCCTCAATCTCCCCTACATTTCAAATCGCAAGGCCGCAATCGGATCCAGCCTGGCCGCTTTTCGCGCAGGATACACGCCAAAGAAAACGCCCACACTGGCCGCCACAAACAACCCTGTTGCTATCGACCACAACGGCGTAGCTGAAGGCATGCCGATGAGCAATGTCACCGCCTTGGCAAAACCTACTCCCGCCAGTACGCCCGCGATTCCGCCCACCAGAGCCAACGCAACCGACTCGACGAGAAATTGCATGAGAACATCGCCTCGCCGCGCGCCCAACGCCTTGCGAATGCCGATTTCACGCGTCCGTTCGGTCACCGCTACCAGCATGATGTTCATAATGACAATTCCGCCCACCACCAAGGAAATGCATGCGACCCCGATCGTCGCCATAAAAAATGTCGCGCTGAAGCTCGACCAGATGCCCAGCAAACTCGCATTAGTTTCAATGTCAAAGGTATCTTCCGCCCCGGCGCGGTCATGCCGGTGTGCGCGCAGCGCGACCCTCGCCTCATCAATCGCCTGATCCAGCGCAACTCCAGCGGACGATGCCTTGCCCGAAATGCTGATGCTGTTCTTATGCGCTCCATACTGCTTGAGATAATCGGTGATGGGAATCATCACGTAATTGTCCAGCGTCTGCCCCAGTGTCTTTCCTTTTTTTCTTGCCTACTCCAACCACGGTATAGGTCCAGCCATCCAGTCGAATCTCCCGGCCCAGCGGATCTATACCCGGCATCAGATGTTCCGTAATGTCCGTCCCCACAACGGCCACCGGAGATCGGTTCTCCATATCGGTCTCGTTCAACATGCGTCCGGCCGTCAGGTCCGTGTCATAGATCGGCGCCATCGACGGCGTGATTCCCTGCACCGTCGTGTCGCTGATCGATTGCTCCGCATATTTCACATGCCCGGTTGCGTTTCGCAACGTCGCGCCCACATAGTCGCAATGGCGGCAGGCGTCGAGCACCGCCTGGTAGTCCTCCATCGTCAAATCCTTGCGCTTCTCGCCTTCCAGAAAATGGTCGACGTTCGTCACCGCAGGCGATACTTTGAAGACGATAAACACATCCGCGCCCAGGTTAAAAACCTTCTCCGCCACGTACTTGTCGATGCCCAGGACAAATGTCACCACTGCAATCACCGCGCCCACGCCGATCACAATGGCCAGCACCGACAATACCGAGCGCAACTTGTTCGCCCACAACGACTGCAAGGCGATGCGTATTGATTCGATGAGGTGCAAACCTCTGCTCCTTCTGGCGTTTCGTCAGGCGACGGGAGAGTTTTCCCTGGGATTACTCAAGTTTAGCAGTCCAAAAGCACCTTCGCCGATCTAACTTTCGTGGCCGTAATTCTTGTGAAGTATCGCCCCAAGAATGAGAATTAGCGCGAAGAGCCGCACCAGATAAATCCATGGGCTGCCTTCATTGGGGTGGGCAAAAAAGACGAGGGCGAGCCGATTCGCGCCTTCGACGAGAAAAAATACGGCAAAAGCGAAAAAGAAAAAATCGCGCGTGTCACGCCAGAATTTGAGGAAGAAAACTCCCGCGATAAACGAGAAGGCCGAAATCACGCCCAATAAAAATGCTCCGATCATCGCTTCAGTTGCTCTCCCAAATCAGCCCATACAGCAGCAACGCCATGGCGATCAGTGTGGTTCCCAGCCGCCAATAATAAAGATCAACCTGGGGAAACACCACCAGGTCCAGAAAGATCAGGACGTTTGACAAGGCCAATCCAACAAAACACAGTCCGCTCCACAAAAGAAGTCTCTTCCGTCCTCGCGCGTATCCACGCAGCAAGAGCACTGCGCACGCGAGGCTGGTCAGCGCACCGAGAATATAGACCGCCGCGCCCATTTACTCTTTCTCCTTCGTGAAGCGGAAGGCGCGGGCAAAGTCCCGTACCGCCGGCGATGGTTTCGCATGGATCATGGTGGAAATGCGGACGATCTCCCGTCTGTAAGTTGCGTCGATTCGGCCCATCAGCTGATTCTGCTCTTCGGAACCCGAGTCATAGCGATACGCCCCCTGCGCACCGGGGATCGCGGCGATCAGCTTTTTCCGCGCCAAATCCGCCAATAATTTGTTCGCGACGTCCGGATTCACATACAACCGCTGGGCCAGTTCCCGCCCCGACCACACGGCGGGAGAACTACTCCAAAACAGCAAAAGCGCCTCCAACTGGGGAACACTGTCGATCTCCTGCATGATGAAGCGGAAAACTTCATTATCGTCCCGGTTGGTTTCCTGTCCGGCCAAATGTCTCTCCCACCCTATGGAGTTGGCAACCTCGTTTTCCTGCTCAACCGCAAACACTCAATCTTAGCTCTGGAACTTGATATCCAATATAATTAAAAGGTTGGCAGCCGGACCGGACGGTCGCTCGCCGCTTCTTCGGCGGGAGGAAAGTCCGAACTCCGCAGAGCAGTGTGCCGGATAACGTCCGGGAGGGCGGGTTCAAGCCCGTTCGACGGCCAGTGCCACAGAGAACATACCGCCGCGCCGCCGTTGTGATTTTTCGCATTTCTGCTTGATAAAGCCGGAGCGAGCAATGACAACGGCGGCGGGGTAAGGGTGAAAAGGTGCGGTAAGAGCGCACCGCCGCGACAGTAATGCCGCGGGCATGGCAAACCCCACACGGAGCAAGACCAAATAGGGAGGAAGTTCGAAGCTTCGGCTTCGGACACGTGCCGGCTCGGTGCGTCAAACCTCCGGGTAGGTCGCTAGAGCCACGCAGTAATGCGCGGCCCAGAGGAATGACCGTCCCGCCGGAGCAATCCGGCGGACAGAATTCGGCTTACAGGTCCGGCTGCCACAAAGCTTTTCTTTATTGCTACCCGCGGCAAAGCTGCGGCCAGACCGTACTGCGAAGCGCCGCGTTAAGCCGCCTTCACCACATTGGCCGCTTGCGGCCCCTTTTCCCCTTCCGTGATCTCGAAGAGGATTTCTTCGCCTTCTTTCAGGCTCTTATATCCTTCAGTTGTGATTGCGCTGTAGTGAACAAAAACGTCGGGGCCATCTTCACGTCCTATGAACCCATAGCCTTTGGCATTGTTGAACCATTTCACGGTACCCTTCATACGTTCCATACGAAACCCCCGCATCCAACTTTCACCGTACTCCGTACTTAGGCCCATTGACATCGGGCAAACACTGTACGGTATCGCACTCTCGTATGACATGTATCTGACGTTTTAGCAGGTGGCGTTGGATTTGTGGCGTTGGAATTTTGCTCCGCCGGCCGATAAGTCTGCTCTTTTTCCACAACCACCCGTGTGACCAGCAACCTTGACTCTTGCGAGCCAAGCGCTCACAATTACCAGTACGCACCGCCACAATGGCGGGCCTCGGCTAAGCCGCTCCTTGACAATCTGCAATCAACGCTCAAGCCCATTCGCCGAGAATTCTCCGGTAAGCCATTTACCATCAATAATTTAGCTTGATTCAGCTCACTCGCGCACTGATTCTAAAGACGTTAGGTCGGCCAATCTCTCTATGAGCATCGGTAACCCCTTTAGATCGAAGAATTTGCCGCTAAGTCCTTTAAAAGTGAGAATTTAGCGCGGCCCAAAATGGCAAAGCATTTGATATCAATAATTTACACGTTTTATTTTAATTTTTTTTGGGGCTGGTTCTACGAGAGGACGTTCCCCTTAAGCCGGCCAAATACTCAGCGCAGTCCGACTAAGAATCTGCTGCTTTGTTTCTTCTCCCAGCGGCAGAGCGCGAAAATCATCCAGATTCTTCTTGATGTCGGGAACCCCAGGCCCCGGCCAGTCCGTGCCAAACAGAGTCTTGTGCGCGATTTCTTCCAGGCGGGGAAAATACTTGAGTAGAGTTTTAGGTGGAATGCCGCTGATATCGAGAAACACATTGGCATGGCGCCGCAGCAAAAAGAAAGCCGTGTCCATCCACAGCGGCCGCCCGCCATGCGCCAGCAAAATCTTCATCTTTGGAAAATCCACTGCCACGTCATCAAGAAAAATAGGATCGCCATAACGGTTGCGCGCCCCAGGGAAAATGGACGTTCCCGTGTGGAACATGACCGGCACTCCATTAGCTTCGGCCGCGCGATAAATGACTTCCAGCTCGCTCACTCCATTCAAATAGTCGTTGGGAAACAGCAGCTGGTGCGGAGGATGAATCTTAATCATCCGAATTTTCAGCCGCAGTAAATGCTCCACGTCGGCCAGAATATTCTGGCTGTGCCGTGGATGCAGTCCGCCACACGAAATCAAGCGCTGGGGATTTTCCTTCACGTAGTCGGCGATCCACTGGTTGACCGCATCCGTAAAGCCAATCACTTCCGGCGCCACATAGTTGATGAGCACGCCCCGGTCGAGGCCCACTGCATCCATGTGCTTCAGGAACGCTTTTGGCGAGCGGCAGAACTCGGAGATCTGCTCGAAGTTGGGCCGCTTGCGCCGCATCAACTCCATCGCATCAGGACGGAACATTTCGATCGGCGCAATGTGGATGTGGCAGTCGGTGATCAAAATTGGGTCAGTCGAATCCGGTACATCATATCGGACACACTCAACTCCACGCGAGTGCAATCCTCCCTGGTCGCCTCCGCATCGCAAGGAAACCCACGAATACAGTATTGTTTCTCCATGCGCGAAATCTCACGCAGCGAACTGATCCTGCTGTGGCTCTTGACTGCCGTTGTCTTTGTCAGCGTGATCGTTCACTTCGAAAGCTACGCCTCCAAAGTGGATGACTTCGGCGACAGCGGCGCCTACATGCAGGCCGCAGCGGGAATCCGCAAAGCAGACTTCCGCGATATCCGAGTCAAACAATTCTGGGGCGTCTCTTATGTGATGGCGCCGGTCTCTTTTCTCTGCGGCGGCTCGATTCGCGCGTCGCTGTTGCTGGTCTGCGCCTTCTCATCTCTCCTCGCCGTCCTGTTCGCGCAAAAGCTTTGGGGCGGATGGGTCGCTGCTTTCTTCGCCATCCTCAATTTCGATTGGCTGCAACGGTCGTTTCTGGGCGGCGCCGAACCATTATTCATGGCCCTGTTGTTTGCATCCTTCCTCGCCGTCCGCCGCAATCGATGGATACTCGCCTCGGCCCTGGCTGCATTCGCCACTATCACTCGCCCTGTAGGCATGTTTGCGCTGATCGCACTCGGCATCACACTCTTGCTGAAGCGGGAATACAAAAGGCTCGCATTATGCACCGGCGCCGCGCTACTCATCGGCGCGCTCTACATCCTTCCCTTCTGGATTTATTTTGGCGATCCGCTTTATCAGATCCATAGCTACAAAAAAAACGACTGGCACTCCGGTCTGCCGATTGGCCTGCCGTTCCATGCCATCGGAAGCAGCTTCCTGCATAACCAGCAACCGCTGACCAACGTCCTGCTTACCCTGGGATGGGTGATCTTCGTCCTCACTGGCGCCCTGGCCATGGTCCGCAAAAGTTTTCGTCCTTACCTTCGCGATCATCCGTCGGAAGCCGGGTTCGCCTTGCTTTACATTGCTTTTATTTTTACCTACAACTCCTCCGCGTGGGCGCGAGCGGATATTGTTCGCTTTGCCATTCCCGCTCTGCCCTTCGTCTTACTGTCGCTGCACGATTGGATCCCCCGATCACGCGTACTTTTGTTTGGCCTGGGCGCCGTATTCGCGGCCCTGGCTGCCGCTTCCGCCATCGGCATCAGAAACGTCTTCCACGTACTTCATTAGAATCATCGAGCATTTCAACAGAAACATCGAGCGTCAAACACTGCGCCCCGAAACATCGAAACCCTGAAGCTTTGAAACATTGTTTACCCTCCCTTTGTGAAGAACTGCCTCACCCATTTACAATGAATCTCGCACCAGTAACGCACGTTCACTCCAGGAGATTCGCCCATGTCCGCACCCAGCCGCCGGCCTGAAATTCGCCGACGCCGCACTCGCAAAGAAAAAATCGTTCAACTCCGCAAACGGCTGACCGCAGCCAAAACCGATGCCGACCGCACCCGCATCACTGCCAAGCTGCATAAGCTCGCCATCGCATCTCCAGGCCAGCCTCTTCTGAAATAGCAACGCGAAGCTGGAAGCCTTCGCTCCCAGATTGCAATTCCTTGCATCTTGACATCGCCCTCTGCGGCGAATCAGAATTGCGGCCTTGCCTCAGGATCTCCCACCTTGTGCGAGCGGGCAAATAACTCACGCAGTTGAGAAGGGTGTGAAATGAAAGCGAAGAGTATTGTTTTGTCGTTGGCGATTCTATTTAGTGCAGCAATGGCTCGCGCCCAAGTCACCGGATCGGGCACTGCGCATACTGTTCCCCTGTGGACGGGCAAGAGCAGCCTGGGTAATTCCACCGTCACGGAGATGGACGGAAACCTCGGCATCAATACCAAAACGCCGGGTGCGCAGTTGGACGTGGAAAATCCAAGCAAGACACTACCCGCAATCCTTGGCGATAGCTTCGCTACCACCGGATCAACCACCGGTGTGCTCGGCCTCGCCAACAGCCCGTCAGGCACCGCGGTGGCAGGTCTCGCCAATGCCTCAACCGGAACTGCAATTGGCGGATTTTTTCAGACCGCATCCACCTCGGGAACAGCCCTGCTCGGTGTAGCCACCGCGACCACCGGGAGCGCCGTAGGCATCTACGGTCAGACTTCCACTCCGGGCAGTGACGCGATCCTCGGAGCGCAACTTGCTACCACGGGTTTCGGCGGCGGCGTCAATGGCTACACCGCGAGCGTAACCGGAGGCGCCGGCGTTGACGGCGAAGCCACCGCCTCCAGCGGCAGTGCATCGGGCATCTATGCTTCCACTGTGAGCCCCAACGGAATCGTCGCCCTGCTTCGGGCACAGACCGGTGGCGACCTGGTCATGGGGCAAATCGGCTCCAAGTCGCCGGTGAACGTATTTCGCGTAGACAGCACCGGCAGAGGCTTCTTCGACGGCGGAACGCAAACCGGAGGCGCCGATTTTGCCGAGTCCGTTGCCATCGCCGGCGAATCCGCACGGCACGAACCGGGCGATCTGTTGATTGTCGACACGATGGGCAAGCGGCAACTCAAACTTTCATCGCAGCCCTACTCCACGCTTGTCGCGGGAATCTATTCCACCAAACCCGGTGTATTAGCCACACCCCACAGAATGGATGAGCCCGCTGCCAACGAAATTCCCTTAGCCATCGTCGGCATCGTCCCCTGCAAAGTGAGCGCTGAAAATGGTCCCATTCAGCCCGGCGATCTTCTTGTCAGTTCGTCAACTCCCGGCCGTGCCATGAAGGGTACGGACAGGTCGCGCATGTTAGGGGCTGTTGTAGGCAAGGCTCTAGAGCCGCTCAGCGAAGGACAAGGCACTATCCAGGTGCTGGTGACACTTCAATAAACAAACCAAAGGGACGGAGCATAAGCCGCTCGACTCGGGCGGGCTTAGACAACCCCGCTGGTTTCTTTATCTTTTTCTGCCGTGCCCGTTTCTCCGCTTCCCGCGGAACTTCCAATCTGCCGGTACACATCGATAATGCGCCGCACTGACTTTTCCCAGGAGAATTTCGCCGCCTGCTGATAGCTTCGCTCTTTCATGCGATCGCGCAACGTCTGATCCAGCAGCACACGATGGAGCGCCCGCATAATCTCAAACACGTTCTCCGGATTCACCAGCACCGCAGCGTTCCCTACCACTTCCGGCAATGACGATACATTGGACGCTACTACCGGCGTCCCGTGAGCCATCGCCTCCAGCGGAGGCAGCCCGAATCCTTCATAGAGCGAGGGAAAGACAAATATCTTCGCCATGTCGTAAAAAATTCGCAGCACTTCAATGGGCACAAAGCCGAGAAATCGCACATCATTGTGTACGCCGCTGCGCACCACCGTCCGCCGCAGATCGGGATTGCCCGAGAGATCGTCTCCGATAATGATGAGCTTCAGATCGGGAAGCTCCCCGTCTTTTTCCAGTTGCGTCTTCAACGCGGAAAAAGCCTCAATCATCCGCACCACATTCTTGTGCGGGCTTATCCTTCCTGCATAAAGCAGAAATGGATACGTTACCTGGTAACGCTGCACAATCAGTTGCCGGTCAGCGGCGCTGGCGTGTCCGTGCAGAAATCGATCGTCGATGGCGTTATAAACAACTTCAATGCGCTCGGAAGAAATTCCAAAGAGCTTCTCAATTTCATTCTTGGTGAATCTCGATACGGCAAGAATGCGCGCCGCTCCTCGCAACACTCGCTTGGTCAACTGAAAGTGTACCGACCGCCAAAACCCGTTCTGCTCGCGCGCCCGCGACATGTGCTCCAGCATGTCATGTACGGTCATCACGTAGGGGCAGGGCAAATCCCTGGGCACCGAAAATAAGTTAGGAATGTGAACCAGATCGCAATGCAGGCGCTCCAGCGCGGTGCGAAATTCCAGATATCCCTTGAGCGTGCGTTCCGGTATCGAGAGTTCTATCGCACGAAAATTTTCCGGCAACGACCCGAACTCCCGCACTTTCGCCGCCGGCCCAATCAAAAGATATTCCGTCTCGCAGTCCAGCCGCCCCAGCGTCCGCACCACATTGCGAATGTAAGTCCCGACACCAAAGTCGGTCATCCGCCGTATATCGATGGCAATCTTCACCCAAGGCATTTAACCACAACCAGGGATGGCAGCCCAGCAGAATGGAATGGCACCTGGGTCGACAAAATGGCACGTTGCGAAATAGCGCATGCGGGGATGGCTCGTATCGGGAGTGCTCATGTGGAGTGCGGGCATCCCTACTCGACAACCCCGATCATCCCGCAAAGAACCTGGCAGAACTCGACACGGTTATTTGGCTTAAGTACGGCAAGAAGTAGTGGGAGGCTTGGAAATTATTCCCTACCCCTGAGAATCGCAGCCATCACGCGCGGACTGCGCCGTCCATGCATTACTGCGATGACCCAAATCGGCTTTTCGTCCGGCGCATATGCAACAAGGTATTCGCGCACCAGAACGAAGCGCAAGGGCCGTGAGGTAAGATCCGGGCGCTTGTGGCCCTGATCGGGGAAAGGCGCAAGAGCGTCAATCGTCGCTAAAATTTCCGCAATCACCCTGTCAGCTGCGTCGAGACTATCCTGACGAATGAATTCCCAAATCTCGTCTAAATCGAAGAGGGGTGAAAGTCATACCCGCTCACGGCTATTGCCGCGAACGCCGTACGGCAGCACTCTTGTCCCGGAAGCGGGCGGCGACTTCATCTCCGGAAATGGGTTTCACCTTACCGCTTTTTAGGTCGTCATACCGGCTGTCAAGCATTTGGCGCGACTGCGCGAGCTCCTCAAAGTATCCCTCCACGACCTGTCGCACCAGCTCATTGGCACTTCCTCGTCCGCTCTGAGCCGCGAGATCCTTTAGCTTCTTTTCCATCTCTGGGGCGAAATGTACTTCCATAGGCTTCAAAGTTACGGCAAAAGCGGGGCATCGGGCAACAGCAAACTCCCCAAAAGAGAAGGAAAATGAACCTACACTCTTATGTCTATTTAAGTCGCTTAACGATCCCAAAAACTTGGGACAGCTCAAATCGCTCAATTCTGGCGTCTCACGTTTACAAAACGTTCTACGTAGAACACTTTGTAAAGTTACGCGCGAACCTCCGCCTGCGCCTTAGCGCGGCGTTCTGCGTACAGCGGAAACGCCTCGCATAGTCCCAGCACCTGCTTGCGAATTTTCGCCAGCAAGCTCGCGTCATTGCGCCCATTCAGAGCTTCGGCGATCCACACACCAACCTGCCGCATCTCCGCTTCCTTCATCCCGCGCGTGGTCAGCGCCGGTGAGCCGATGCGAATCCCGCCCGGCTTCAGCGGAGGATTCGTATCGAACGGAATCGCATTCTTGTTCACGGTAATTCCCGCCTCGCCCAACGCCTTCTCTGCCTCACTGCCTAGCATGCCCTTCGAAAACACATCGACGAGCATCAGATGCGTATCCGTGCCGCCGGAAATAATGCGGAAGCCTTCAGCCGCCAACGTCTCTGCCAGCGCCTTCGCGTTCGCCACAACCTGCTTCGCATACTCACGAAACTCGGGCTGCATCGCCTCAAGAAAACACACCGCCTTGGCCGCGATGATGTGTACCAGCGGGCCGCCCTGCATACCAGGGAACACAACCTTATCGATCGCCGCCGCGAACTCCGCCTTCGAAAGAATCAATCCCGCGCGCGGCCCGCGCAAAGTCTTGTGCGTAGTCGAAGTGACGATGTGCGCGTGCGGCACCGGCGAAGGATGCGCTCCTCCCGCAACCAGTCCTGCGAAGTGCGCCATGTCGACCAGGTAGAGCGCGCCAACTTTATCCGCGATCTGCCTCATACGCGCGAAATCGATGACGCGCGGATACGCGCTTCCCCCGCCAATAATCAGCTTCGGATGTTCCTTCTCCGCCAGCTTTTCCAAATCGTCGTAATCGATGGTCTCTGTTTCCTTGGTCACGCCATATGGAACGATCTTGTAAGTCTTCCCCGAAAAATTCAGATGATGCCCGTGCGTAAGGTGCCCGCCGTGCGCCAAGTTCAATCCCAGAATCGTGTCCCCCGGTTGCAACACCGCGGCATACGCTTCCATATTCGCCTGCGAGCCGGCGTGCGGCTGCACGTTCGCATGTTCTGCGCCGAACAGTTGCTTGGCGCGATCGCGCGCCAGGTTCTCAACCACGTCGGCGTATTCACAGCCACCGTAGTAGCGCTTGCCGGGATAGCCTTCCGCATATTTGTTCGTGAAGACTGAGCCTGCTGCCTCGAGCACCGCCTCGCTGACAAAGTTTTCCGAAGCGATCAACTCCAAACCCTCATGCTGCCGGATGGTTTCGTTGTCGATGGCCGCTGCAATCTGCGGATCGGATTCATAAAGCGGCTGGTACATTCTTGCTGCTGAAGTTTTCATATCGTTTTCCTAATGTCTTTCGTAAACATCCGGTTGGTGCAATTCCATGTAGCGCTCCGGCGCTTTCACCGGCGCGAATCCAAACTGCGAATAAAGTCCATGGGCATCGCGAGTGAGCAGAATCCAGCGGCGCAAACCTTGCAGCGCCGGATGAACCGTGATGCATTCCATCAGCCATTTGCTCAATCCACGCCCACGATGCGATTCCAGCACAAACACATCGCCCAGATACGCGACCGTGGCGAAATCCGTGACCACGCGTGCGAATCCCACCTGCACGCCTTCCGCATCATAAACGCCAAAGCACAATGAATGATCGATGGATCGTGCCACGATAGAACGAGGAATGCCCTTTGCCCAATAGCAATTCGTCAGGAAGCCGTGCACAACATCCAGATCCAGGCGTGCACGATCCGTGCTGACGAGAAAATCGCCACGACGGTATTCGGCGATCACGGACTCAACGGCGCCTGTTTCGATTTCGCTCGCAGGTGTGAATTCCACTTTGACATTCTAACCCGCGGATCGTAACACCGACGCAGAGAACCCAGATGCTGTCTAATGAATGATTCGGACGGCAAATCCGTATCCCTCCGGGGGCTAAAGCCCGCGTCCTTACAGGCTCCGGGCGGCACGGCTGAAGCCATGTCCTTCCCCGATTCGATGCAGCCGGAGACGTCCAGCTACGGCGTCGCTACTCGCCCCATGTACAACTGGAAGAACGCATCCGTGTTCGAATCCAGACAAACCTGCGCGTTCGGAGCGCCAGTCTCGACCCGCGTGAAGCCTTTGTCATCCACGCGAATGCGCATGAGCTGCACGGGACAAATCTTCGGATTGAGGATGTAAGCCACGGTCATCACATCAAACAGCGTCGGCGTTTCCTGCCCCCATTCGTGATAAAGCAGCGTTAATGCGTCGGTTAGCGGCGTGCCGGAACGAAAAAGGATTGCTCTCTTCACCTCGTCCAGCTTCACCTGCGTGGAATCGAGGGGCATCAAGTAAAGCGGCACCTCGGAGGCAAAAAGCTTTTGCGCCGAAGGAATGTCGTTCACAATATTCCATTCCGCCTGCGGCCCATGCGGCGGGAAATAGCCAAAGTCGCCATAGCCTCGATAAATCGATCCGCCCATCAGCACCACTCGCCGCAACTGGCGGAAAGTTTCGGGGTCTTTATCGATCAGCGTGCCCACGTTCACCAGCGGGCCAATCGCGATCAAGGTGATCTGCCCCGGATAGCGGTGAATCTGTTGCAAGATAAAATCCACAGCCCGTGGATGCGAAGCCCGGGCAAAGTGGCCGCCTTCGGCGTAGCGCCGCTGGGAAAAAATGTTGGGCGCGTGAGTGGGAGTGCCAACGGCGACCGGAATATCCTGCCGTCCAACTTCACCCAGCATCCGGTCCAACAGTTTGGCGCGAGTCTCGGTATCTCCAAAAGTAGTTGTGATGCCAAGAAGTTCCAGCTCCGGGCTGCGCAGCGCCAGCGCGATAGCAAAGGCGTCATCTATGTCGTCGCCGATATCGGTATCGATAATAACTTTCTCGGGAACAGGAGGGGATGCGGACTGTGCTGCAGTGCCGAGAGCGCACGCGAGGAACAGGACCCAAACAAAACTTGAGCGCGTTTTCGATTTCGAGATTGTCATGACATTGTGCGCTCCGCGATCTGACGTTCACAGGAGACGAGTTGTTGGCTCAGAACGCCGATGGGACCGCCGAGGCGCGTCATCGTCCGAATGCCCACGCCACCATCCGCGGGAGCTCTTCCCGCCAGAATACGCCACCGTGCGACCCAGTTCGCTCCTTCATAACAACATCCGCACCTGCCTGGCGCAGCGCATCCGTCCAACTCCTCGCGTTCTCGAGGAAGAACGGCTCCTGAGTGCCAGCGACAAGGTATGTGCGCGGAAGCGGACTCGGCATAATGGCAGGCGGCTTGTAACCACCGCCAGGCGAGGCGCAGAAGACCGCACCGTAGACATCTGGATGCCGAAGCCCAAGAGCGAGCGCCAGCTCTCCACCCGCCGAGACGCCGAACACTGCGGTACGTTCCGTGGGCAGCGCCACGCCCAACCGCAACTCCGTCCATCGGCGAACGTCCTCGACGAAGAACTTCTCGTGCGCCGCGAACCGCACCGGATCAAAGCCCGGTGAGTACTCATGGAGCCGCAGCGTCTCGTCGACCAACCCATGCACGCCGACGATCATTGTGGACGGTATGTCGGCGTTCTCGAGCAACCGGCCCCACTTCGAGATTCGCTGCCCGTCACCAGCGAAGACGATTGCTTGGGGCGGGTTCGGCGGAACGTACACTGTGACCTGCCGTCCACCGTCGTACTCGAACGTCTCGGTGACAAACTCTCCCGAGACTGCGCCGGTGGGCTTGGCCGTTCCGACTGATTCACTTAGCTTGCGGTTGGCGTGATCGTGTGCTTGCTCCTTCATGGCGTTGCCTTCATTTTATAGAACTACGCTCACCCGTTCCGCCGCCCGTCTGTAGAAAATCCAAAACATCCTGGAAAAAGTCACCCGCGCTCGGGCAGCTCTGCTTAAAGGGAGCGAATCAACCGGCAGTTCGCTCTAGTAACGATTTCACTGCAACAGGCCACTGGATGCTAATCGCCGAATGCTACGCCTCGAAAGCGGTGCGCAAGAACGATGCCAGCTGCCAGCCATCCATATATTTATACGGCGTCTCGCCCATGGTGTAGTGACCACAGGGCAGAACCACGACTTTATGATCGAGTCTATGCCGCTCGAATTCCGCAACGACGTCGCGCGACAGTTCGGGCAGGAAAGTCAGATCGTATTTGGCGTAAATAATTAGAGACTTGCGCGGCCAGCGGGAGAATTTATCGAAGAACGCCATGGGACTTACCGCCAGCCACGCCTGCCGCAGCGTTTCCAGGTTGATTCCCGATTCCATTCCCTGCCGTATGTGACGCGTCGATTGCCCATGCCACACCACGTCGGCCACATAAGTAGAGGCATGATTGAACGCCGCCACGCGGATGCGCGGGTCGTGCGCCGCGGTGATAAACGCGTAACAAGATCCCAAGCTCGTGCCCACAATTCCCAACTGGCTAAAACCACGCTCCTCCAGCCAGTCGAGACAGCAGCGCGCGTCAATCACTCCCTGGCGCAACGCGCCCATGGTACGGCCAATGTTTGCCGAAACCGCGTAGTCGGCGCGCTTCGTTTCCGCCGGCATGCGAATGTCGTGATACGGCATCGACATGCGCAACACAGCAATTCCCAGCATGTTCAGCACGCGGCACAAGCTCCCATAGGCAAGGGCGTCGGCGTTCCAGTGCGGCAAAAGAACGATCGCGCGCCGGCCCCGCGCCGGATACCAGCGCGCGTTGACTAAATCATTCTCGGCATAAGGAGTTTTAACCGGCGAGGTAAACCGCAAAAAATCCGCATGAGTGCCTTTTACTTTGGCTTCCAGGGATGAGTCGGGAACCTCGCGCGTGGAGAACACCTGCACCTCGCGCCGCTCCAGCCGGTAATCCGTGGGGCGCGTGTAGGAATAAAACTCGTCGCTGTCGGCTACGATGCGGCGATTGAAATCCAGAAAGAACTTCTCGGGGTCGTCGCGAGCCACACTCGGCACCTGCCCCAGCTTCCAGCCGTTACGGCAGGGCCACTCCTGCGCCCACTCCACGCCCCAGTCCAGCGGACGCACCACGCGGTTGTTGTCGACCGAAGTGAGCCGATGTTCCCAGTCATACATCCATTGTGCGTAGCGGGATGGCATCTACTGTGAGAATAACAAACGATCTAGGAAACAATCAGCGTTTAGGCATCGAACGGTAAGAACCAGCATTGGGTGGAAGGGTGCGGCGTGCTCCCGCACCTGCAATGAGAAAAATCACGCGTCAAAGGGGGCAAAATGTCTGGCGGAAAAAGAGAGTCCGAGTCATCCGATGAATCATCTGAGTTTGGTATCTGGAGGAGACTTATGGCGGCCGGCGCAAACTCTACGGCAGCGCTTTCATCGAACCCCAGCCCACTTAATTTCGATCAAGTGGAGGATCTTCTCAAGCTACAAAAGGCCTCTCAGAGAATCAGCTCCACCCTCGATCTCGGCCAGCTGGTGGACCGGGTGGTGAACGAGATCGCCCGTACTTTTGGATGCCTGGATTCCGACCTTTATCTGCACAACGAAGACCGCGGGGAACTATCTTTGGTGTGCGCCCATGGCTGCACCGGCTGCGAGCTCCACGGCCCAGGCCACAGCTTGAAGATCGGGAAAGGCATGGTCGGATATGTCGCCTCGACCGGGCAGATGCACTACGCGCCCGATGTGCGCCAGGACCCCTATTACATTGGCTGCGAAGAATCCACGCTCTCCGAGGTTGCGATTCCTCTCCACGTGGAAGGACAACTGGTGGGAGTTTTTACCGCCTCGCACACCGAACTGGATGCCTTCAACCCCTGCCAACTGCGGCTGCTGCAAGCCCTGTGCAGCGATGTGGCCGTAGCCGTCCACAACGCTCGCCGATTTCAGCAGGAAAAGGAACAACGGGAGCAAATGACTCAGGAGGCGAGGGAAGCTCGCGTCATTCAGCAAGCGCTGCTGCCTAAAACCGCTCCTTCCATTGCCGGCTTCAGCGTATCCGGGCTTTCCATTCCTGTGGGCGCTGTCGGCGGCGACTGGTACGACTTCATTCCCATGGACCATGGCCGTTGGGGACTGGTGCTGGCCGATGTTTCCGGCAAGGGAACAGCAGCCGCGCTGCTCATGTCCGCGACTCGCGGCATCTTGCGATCTCTGGTCGATGCTGCCTGCACTCCCCGTGAAGTGCTGGCCAAGCTGAATCGCGTTCTGGTCGAGGACTTTCCCGCAGGCCGCTTTGTGACCATGGTCTACGCGGTGCTTGATCCGGCGAAGCGGACTCTGACCTTCGCCAATGCGGGTCATCTGCGGCCGCTGCTGGTAACCGGCAGCTCAGCCCAGTTCCTGGATGTGGAGCGGGGAATCCCGCTGGGACTGGCGCCCGGCGATTTCTCAGAGGTGGAGGTCAAGCTTCCCGTGGGTTCGCGCCTGGTGTTTTACAGCGACGGCATCACCGAGGCAGAAAACCCCGCCGACGGAGAATACGGGTTAGTGCGTCTTCAGGAACATTTCTTGCGAAGCGACGCCTCTGCCGAGACCCTCCTAGATGACGTGCGCTCGTTCGCCGACGGTTCGGGTCTGCGCGATGACGCCAGCGTCATTCTGGTGAAGGGTTAACCCAGCAAACATCTAACTTGGGTATTTTCGCGGCACGCGCTTGGAAATGTTGCAGAGAATTTCGTAGGGAGTGCTATTGGCCAGGTCGGCATGCTCCAGTGCGTCCACGCTGAGGCCGTCGATGTTCTTACCATCGAGCGTGCCGAGCAAAATCACTTCATCGCCCACCGCAAGGCCAGGAATGCCGGTCACGTCGGCCAGGGTCAAGTCCATCGATATGCGGCCGACGATGGGCGCGTAATGTTCGCGCACGATGACGCGCCCGCGATTGGAGAGCTGGCGATTGTAGCCATCGGCGTAGCCCACCGGCAGCACGGCAACGCGCGCGGGAGCTTTGGTCACGTAAGTGCCGCCGTAACCCAGGGCCTGATTAGCGGCGAAGTCACGCAGCGAAAGAATGCGCGTCTTCCAGGTAAGCACCGGTTTTACAGGAAGACGGAGGGTTCCTCCGCTCACTTCGCGTCCGGCGCGCTGAAACGGCAAATGATAACCGTAGAGCGCGATGCCCGGGCGGACCATGCTGTTCCACGTTTCGCGCCGCGAAATCACCGCGCTGGTATTAGCTACGTGAACGAACGCCGGTTCCAAGCCTGCTTCACGCACCATCCGCCGCGCATCTTCGAAACGGCGCTCCTGCTCGGCGACCGAGGGCGCATCCATGATCTCCGACGATGCGAGGTGAGTCGAGAGTCCTTCCAATACCAGATGCCGTCCAGCTTTTAGAGCGGAGAGCAGAGCAGGAAGTTCCTCGACGGCAACGCCGAGGCGTCCCATGCCGGTGTCGACTTTCAAGTGGACAGGATGCCGCGCCCCCAACACCGCAGCGGCACGCTCCAGCGATTCGATCTGCCAGGGCTCCCATACCGTGGGAGTGAGACGCAGCCGCACGATTTCATTTTCTTCGCCGCGCCAAAAGCCGGTCATCAGAAGGATGTTGGCCCGAATGCCCGCGTCGCGCAGGGGAATCGCTTCATCGAGAGAAGTGACGCCCAGCCACTGCGCGCCTTCTGACTCGAGCGCCCGCGAGCATTCGACCGCACCGTGCCCGTAAGCATCGGCTTTTACCACGGCGCAGATGGTAACTTGGCTGCCAACGTGCTTCTGTACCGTGCGAAAATTCTGGCGCAAAGCGCTTAGCGATACCTCCGCCCAGGTGGGGCGCGTTGCTACCCGGCTCAAGGTTTCAACAGTAGTGGCCACTTTCGCGATTATAGCGGGGGCGGACAAAGGTCCCAGGTTACGTGCGGGCTACTCCCGCGCGAACGGTTTATGGCGAAGAACTTCCTCACCACAGAGGCACAGAGACACAGAGAGCAACTTCTGTTTGTCCGGGACTCCGTGCAATTTATTAAATCCCTTCTTACAAACTCCACGCCGTACGACCAGCGAGTGCCTTTACGCTCGGCGATCTAACCACCGCCTAACAAAAAGTTCACCGTGATCTGCGTTTCCACTTCCACCGGCTGGTCGTTCAGGATGTACGGTTTGTAGCGCCACTGCTTTACCGCTGCCTCAGCTGCCTGCACCAGCATTGGGTGTCCGGTGAGCACCTTCACGTTTTCGATGGTTCCTTCTTTACTGATAATGGCCGAGAGCACAACGCTGCCCTGGACGCGCGCGATCCTCGCCATGGGCGGATAGGTTGGATCGACGCGGTGAATCAGGTTTCCTTCCATCATGCGCGAGACGCGCAGGTGGATTAGCGTGGGCGGCGGAGGCGCCAGCATGATCGGATTCGCCCCATTGCCGATGGCGCCGAGAATGCCGTGCGCATCGCCCATCCCACCCGGCACCAAGCCAGCGCCGCCAATGAACTGGGGGGGCGCTGCGGTCTCGTCGACGTTCAAAACGTGATTGGGGATGGTGCGCGGCGCGATCAGCGATTCGTCGATCAAGTTGCTCTGCGTGAGTGTCGTTGCATGCAGAGATTGCTGCGGCGGCAAAGCACGCGGCGGAGCCAGCATCACAGGCGTGCTCAGCGGCTTCAGAAAAGGCAAAGCGACCGGACGGAGCAGGGGCAGCAACAACAATATGCCCACAATCAGTGCCTGAAGTCCGAACGAACTGAAGGTGGTCCAACTGCGGCGCGAGCGCTGTCTCCAGGAAGTTTCCAGCAGGCTGTCGGCAAACATAGTGACCTCCGGTGAGATTCGTTGATGCTTCTATGGACACCGGCATGCTCGCGGCAGCGCGGGAAAGCTAAATAAAAAAGGCCGCGAATAATCGCGGCCTGTGGGAACTTTTCGGACACGGACGGTGTCCGAAAAAAACTATTTAGGGGGTGCGGACTTCGGCGTGGTCACCGGCCTGGGGCCGGCAGGTTTTGTTGCGGCGCCCGTAGACGCTGGTGCGGGCACGCCAGATTGTACGTTGTAGGCTTCGATGATCGCCTTGGTGATATCAATCTTTTCGCCGTCATACCACAGCAGCGGACTCTGCGGCCAGGGCTTGGTCGTGTCGACGACCATTTCAAAGCCGTTTTGCTGGGCATATTTCACGATCATCGGCGCCATCTTTTGCAGGATGCGCTGCGCGATATCGTTCTGCTGGTTGCCGGCGTCTTCCTGCGCGTCCTGCACGGAGCGGTCGAAGGACTTCTTTTTGGTCTCGATCTGTTTCACCAGGGAAGCACGCGCATCGTCGTTCAGCTTGTCGCCCTGGGTTTGCAGTTGCTTCTGCAAAGCTTCGAGTTCGTCGTTCTCGCTTTTGAGCTCGTTTTGTTTGGGCTCCAGCTTTTTGCTCAAAGCTTCGAAGTCACGGCGGCCTTCGTTGCTGCCAAAAATGGCCTGCTCAATGTTGATGGTGCCCAGGCGGGTACCGCCTGCGGTGGCCAGCGGCGCGGATGGCGCCGCGGCTGCGGCTGGGCCGGAGGGAGTTGCAGCACTGCTGGTTTGAGCTAATGCGGAAATGGTTAACAAAACCGCAACAGCCAGGGAAAGTCGCAAGAACGTGCTTTTCATTGGGTCAGTTAAACTCCTTGGAACCCGGTTCCGGGACGAGCTAGTTTTATCGATCAGATTTTTCTTCAGTCAAACGCTGGGATGAGATCTCCGCTGCTAGCCGCCGCCATCGGAATAGGCGCACTAGATTGCCAGCATCACGCGCCAAGGAAGCGGACTCCAAGTCCACCAATCCATCTTCTCACCATGACGCGGATCACAGCCATTATAGGTATGACGATCCAGTCGCGTCAAACGAAAATGCCAGATTTTGCGGCATATTGCTGTTAGAAGGTGGTGGCTACCGTAAACCGGAAAGTCTTCCGCGGCTCGCGCAGCAGGAAGGTCGGAGCATAGGTTTCCTTGGCCAAGCCGTATGTATAGTCGCCAGCCGCCCCCGCCGGAAACATGCCGCGGGTAATTGGAATGGGCGGGACCGCCGGGTTATCTAGCCGCAAGGGGTTGTAGGCCCAATAGATGCGGAATGGCGCGTTGACTACAGGCAGAAACATTTGCAGTTCCAGCCCGGTCGACATTCGCGGTCTCCAATCGGTTGAGCCCAGAACCTTCAACTGTTGCGAGGGAACCGGATTCAGCAAGCTGCCCAGCGTGCAGCCGGTGGCGCTCAGCGGATCCAGCTGCGGACAACCGTATTCGGTGCTTTCGACCGTAAGGTACTGCTGCGACGCGATCTGCAATTGCGAAGGCCGGATAACAGGATCGATTCCGGTATCCATGAACGGGGCAATCGCCACCGGCCCGTAAATCGTAATGCGATATTCGAGGTTGGTGACCAGGCTGAAGTCGCCGCCGGGAAAAACAATCTGGTCGATCGGAATTGGTACGCTGACTGGCCCGGAGCGCGGATTGGAAGGATCCTTTAGAACCGGAGTGCCATCGGGATTGGTCAGGCTGATTGCGCCCGCGTTCGGGAGATACGCTACCGGCGAAACCGACCTGATATCGAAGCCGCGAATGTCGTTTTCGCCGCCCATGTAGAAGCGCTGGAACGGCGGCGCGACCAGCCCGCCAAAGCCGCTGATGAACGATCCCTGAACGTTGAAGCCGATGGTGTTGCGCCGGTTCTGCACGGGAATGAAGCGCTTGTACTGGATAATCGGACGCACGGAATTCACAGTGCCGCCCAGGCCCGCGATCTCCGCGCCCACGGTAAACTGGTGGCCGTTATGCGGGAACAAGCTGGAATCGAGCGTGTTGGTCGAGAAGTTAGGAAAGACCTTGCTGGTAATAATTCCCTGCAGGGCGACCGGCCCGGAAACGCCACGGAAGGCGAGATATTCGAATAGATTCTTTGAGGCCGTGCTCAAAGCCACAAGAGAAGTCACATCGAACGAATAGGTGAGGCCCACACGTTTGAACGAGCGCCTTCCAAGGGGATAACCCAGCGAGGAAGTGAAGCCAGCGCTCGATTGCGAATAATTCTGCAAATTTTGCAGCACTGCATTGGGAAGGTTCAGCGTCTGTCCGCTGAAAATAGAAAGTTGGCGCGCCTGGTTGTAGCTGATCTTATTGCCAAAAACAGTGAAGCCGAGTTGCAGCGGCCGGTCGAAGAGATAAGGCTGAGTAAAGCCAAACAGCACGCTGCGCGCCAGGTTTCCGACGTTGACTTGCACCTGCAAAGTTTCGCCCAGGCCAAGGAAATTGTTGGTCGTGTAATTCAGGCCCACAAACGCGCCTTCCAGTCCGCTGACGCCGCCATTCAGGCCGATGCTATTCTTGCCCTTTTCATGGACCTTCAGCGTCAGGTCGACGGAGCCGGTCTTCTCATCAAGCTTTTTATCCGTGGTGTTGGGATCGTCCGGCTTCAGTTGATCGAAGTAACCGAGCTGATTCAGGCGCAACAGGCTCAGTTCCCAGAGATGCGAGTTATAAACGCCGCCTTCTTCGAGCGCCAGTTCGCGGCGAATCACTTTATCGCGCGTGGTGGTGTTGCCCTCAAACTCGATGCGGCGGACAAAGAATTGTTTCCCTTCGTCAACGTCTATTTCCAGAAATGCCAGCTTCTTTTCGTCGTCAAATGTTGTTCCCGGCACGGCTGTGAAGTTGATGTAGCCGAATTGGCCGTAAGCTTTGCGCAGCGCCTCTAATCCTTTGGCGATTTTCTCGCGGCTGAAAATATCTCCATCTTTCAAAGGAAACAAGGCGCGCAAGGCGTTTACATTGGTGATCGCCTTATTATTCTTGAAGGTGATTTTGCCCAAACGATAGCGGTCGCCTTCTTCCACCGGCATGGTTATATCCACCGCCTTGCCCGCGCCCGACTGGATGAGGGGAATATGAAAGCCGGTGTGGCCGGTGTTGTGAATTTCCGTCTTGGGATCATTGACTACAACTTTGAAGTATCCGCGGTTCTGGTATTCCGCTCGCACACGTTCGGTATCTTCTTCGAGCTTGGTCGCGTCATAGGTGCGGGCGAAAATGTCTTCCAGAAAAATGGAGTGCGGAATGCCGATGGGGCGCAGGTTCTTCATGGCCGCGCGCAGCACGCGCGTGCTGATGTTCTTATTGCCCTCAAACCTGATCCTGCCCACTTTGACTTTCGGTCCTTCCTTCACCACAAACGTGATGCCCACAGACGCCGGAGGAATCTGCCGCACTTCGGTGCGGATGATGGCAAACTGGCGTCCGTGCTCGGCCAACAGGCCTTTGATCGCCACTTCCGCCTTTTTCACGCGCGTCGGATCATACTGACTTTCAACCGAGAGCCCGACCTTCGCTTCCTTGAATCGATCAAGCACATCGCTGGTAGTGACTGAGCTCAAACCGGTGTAGGTAATCTCACGGATGGTGGGCTTTTCTTTCACCTGCACGATGATGCGCCAACCCTTGGGTGTTTGCTCGCGACTGAAGCGGATGTCCTCGAAGTAGCCGGTATTCCACAGTGAGTTGAAATCGCGCTCGAGGCTGGCCGCGTCATAAATATCGCCGGGCTTGGTAAAAATGCGCGCCCGGATGGTATCGGCAGGGATGCGGCGGTTGCCGATGACATCGATCTCGGAGATGACGTCGCTGTTTTGCGCCCACAGCAACGAGGCAGCGCTGAGGATAGCCAGGGCAAGCGCCGCAGCGACCACGCGCGAGACCGCCGTCATTCGCATACTTCTGCGCCAACCCGATGCAAATGAAAGAGATGAAGGCAATGGGGACCCTGGGGCGCGTTCGCGCTTAGGCACAAAAACATTCTCCGGATGAACGCGAAAAGGAATCGCTAGGACCTCAGCCTCTGGGATGTAGGAAAACAGCAATTATACGGTAGCGCACGGAAAAGCGTCCAAGCCTCAACTCTTTATTCTTGTTGCCTTTTGGTCTTGCCGCGGTTGGGTCTTACGCCCGGCGCCGCAAACTGCCGGATCACACGATTGCCGGATGAACGATGGATCAAACGATTGGCTGCTCCCGAGCTAGCCTGGAATTAACTCTACCTCAACCAAGACGGAATAAAACGTGGCCGAGTTGCCCATGTCGGAAAGTTTTTCTGAGGTGAGGGAGTTGATACTCTGGAAACCGGCGGTGCGCTTGGCCCAGTTCAGCCTGGCTCCGACTACGCCGGGCTGAACGGCGCCGTCTACGCGAGCCTTTAAGAACACTTCACCACGGCTGTTGAAAACGCGGACGCAGTCGCCTTCGGCGATGCCCCGTGCCTCGGCGTCTGCAGCGTGCATCTCCAGCAATCCCGGCTCTTCCATCGCTGCGACCGAGGGAACGTTGGAGAAACTTGAGTTCAGGAAATTGTCAGACTTGCGCGCCAGCAGTTCCAAGGGAAATTTGTTTTTCTGCGATCCATTACGCGATTCTGCCGGGGGCACGAACGCAACCACCGGATCAAGCCCCTGCGCCAGCAAATCTTCGCTGTAAAGTTCAGCCTTACCCGAGGGCGTGCGAAAACCGCCATGTGCAAAAGGAAGAAAAGGCTCGCCCCGCATCCCCTCTGACTGGCCGCTGGCAACTGGCAACTGACCGCTAAAGTTGAGGCGCACGTGCGGTTCGCGCTCCAGACGATCGCGGCTAATCCCCTGCAGCCAGGGATCGCCTGAAGCGAGCGCCCCGTCGATCATCTCATCGACACTTTCGCGGAAACATGCTTCGTCAAAGCCCATGCGCCGGGCCAGCGCGCGAAACATCTCGACATTCGAGCGGCATTCGCCCAGCGGCTCAATCGCCGGCTGCGAAACCTGCACGAAATAGTGGCCGTAAGATTTTTGCAAGTCTTTATGCTCGAAAAAAGTGGTCGCGGGCAGAACGATATCGGCATAGTCGCAAGTGTCGGTAAAGAACTGTTCGTGAACCACGGTGAATAGATCGGCTCGCAGCAGGCCGCGCACTACTTCATCGTGATTCGGAGCCACCGCCGCGGGATTGCAGTTGTAAACAAAAAGCGCCTGTACGGGAGGATCGACTGCGCCATTCAGCACCATGCCCAGTTGCGTCATGTTGATGAGTCGAGCCTCGCGGCCGAGCGCGGTCTGCATCAGGTCCGGACGTTTCAAGGCAGCGTCGTTGAACTTCGTGGCGCCGCTCAGCGACATCTGCAGGCCACCGCCTGCATATTTCCAGGCTCCGGTGATGCAGGGCAGCATCAGGACGGCTCGGGTCGCCATGCCGCCGCCTTCGGAACGCTGCACCCCATAATTCAAGCGGATCACCGCCGGCTTCGTGGTCGCGTATTCGCGCGCCAGCTGGCGAATATCGTCGGCCGAAATGCCCGTCCATTGCGCCACGCGCTCCGGCGGATAGTCTTTTACTTTCTCGCGCAACTGCTCGAAGCCCAGAGTGTATTTCTCGACGTAGTCCGCATCGTGCAATCCTTCACCGATGATGACGTGCATCAAGGCCAGCGCCAGCGCCGCATCCGTGCCGGGATTAATCGGCAGATACCAATCGGCGCAAGCCGCGGTCCGCGTGCGATAAGGATCGATCACCACCAGCTTCGCTCCTTTGCGGCGCGCTTCGACGATAAAAGGCCACAGGTGAACGTTATTGGCATGAATGTTCGAGGCCCAGGCAACGATATAACGCGAATGGACGAACTGCTCCGGCTCCGTGCCCATTTTCACGCCGAACACCGATATCTGCGCAGCTTCTCCCGCTGCCGAGCAGATGGTGCGCTCCAGTTGCGAAGCTCCCAAGCGATGAAAAAAACGGTGGTCCATGGCCGAACCGTTGAGAGCGGCAATGTTTCCGCCAAAGGAATAAGGCAGGATCGCCTCGCTGCCGAATTCGGCAGTGATCGAGCGAAAGCGCCGGCAAATCTCATCCAGCGCTTCATCCCAGGAAATGCGCTGCCATATCTGGCCAAGTTTTACGTCTGCTGGGGCAGGACCCTTCGGCCCAACCCGCCGCATGGGATAGAGCACGCGGTCCGGCGAATAAACCCGGTCCAGATATTTCGCCACCTTGGCGCACAAAAAGCCGCGCGTGATCGGATGTTGCGGATCGCCCTGAATGCGGGTTGCGCGCCCATCCTCAACGGTAATCAGGACCCCGCAAGCATCGGGACAATCGTGCGGGCACGCGGCATGGACGACTTGCTTCATGGTCCTTTGATTATAAGGGCTGTGGCAATGGCGATCGCATTTGCGGCAAGGATGCGCAAGGTCTGACAAGACGAGCGGCCTCGGCGGCCGCTCGTCTTGAAACATGCTTTCGAATTAAAACTACTGCGTCAACGGCGGGTCGGCCACTACGGCAGCGGCCATCACCGGCGTTTGATTAAGTGGATCCACGAACAGCAGGCCGCCAGCCACCAGCGGGATCGCTCCGCCCGATTGCAGTGCGCTCAGGCCTGTGGTGTTGACGAACAGCGTGATATTGCCGGTGCCCACGGTCAGCGGCGAGCCGCCCAGGGAGTAACCGATCAGGCCGTTGTTCTGAAGCTGGAAGCTGCCCGCATTGCCATCGACAATGTTCACGCTGCCCTGCGTGAGCGTTCCATAAACGCCCTGAAAGCGCAGCGAAACCATCTGCGGAGTGAATACTTTACTGGCATAGCTACCGCCGATAAAGACGCGCTGTCCCACGATTACCGAAGAACTGTTGAACAGGGCGCTGGTAAACAGATTGTCGAAGAAGCACATGTCATAGGTCGTCACCGCGCTGACATCGAGAGTCTGAATCGTATCTACGTCGCTAGCCAGGTCGGAGCTGGTCTCCCCCACCCACAACGTGATCTGCTGCACGGGCCCCGAGGTTGGATTCACCGCCAGCACGCGTCCGGACACGAAGGCTTGCGCCGTAGTGATAACTTCCACATTCGTTGCCATCAGGCTGCCATCGGCCTGGAACGCTCCCTGCACGCCAACAAATGCCGGAGTCGCAAGATCGTTGATGTTCCATCCGCTGTTGAATTGCGTGCTATTGTTCACGTCGATCGTCAGCTGATGTCCGTACGGGCCCTGGATGACAAACGAATTGCCGGCCGCATTCACCGAAACCAAGCCGCCGGTAAGATCCGTCACTTGACCGGTCGAGTCGCTGGCCAGCACCGGAGTGGCAAAAATGACTGGGTTCAGAACGCCGGTAATCTGACCATTGCCGTCGACGGCCAATGACTGCCGGATGTCGAATTCCATCCGCAATCCTGCGAGGCCGTTGGCGCCCACAACCATGGGCGTGGGAAAATTCACCGTCACCGTGGTCTGCGTAGCCGTACCCGTGGTGGGACTGAATTGCCCGTTGAGCGTGCTCAGCGACGGCGGAGTCGTGCTCATATTGACGTACGAAATCACGGGATTCGAAATCGAAAATGTCGCGCTGCTATAGCTGTCCGCGGGAACCGTGTTGAAGGCCAGCGGAGAGCGCAAGCCCAGCAAGCGCGCGAAGTCCACAGTCGTCGCCGTCGACAGAACCTGCGGCGTGCCTTTCGTTCCATTCAAGGTGATGGAGTTGATGGTGAGATCAAAGCCGACCACGGATGCCAGCGGCGCGTCTTCTCCGGTGACAAACACGCTGGCGTTCTGCGCCGAGGTGGTTGACGTTGATGTAGACGAAGACGGGTTCGACGACGAGCCGCAGCTCGCCGCCAACAGGCAAAGCTCCAGCAAAAGCGCAATCCCAAAGACTTTTTTCATGTCAGACTCCGGTAGCAAAGGTTTGGTATCGATCTCCAGCGGGAGTCGTGATTTTGACTCGCGATTATCAGAACACGGGAAGTTGGAGGATGTCGCGTAACCCGAGTTCCGGTTACGGGAGGGACTGCCGGGGTGGGAAATGCGCTATGTGATTGAAGTTTAGGGATTTGCTGGGGCGGAGCCGGAGCGGGCCGCAGAGTACATGTACTTTAGTTTTTAGGCGCTACAGCGACAAAACTTCCTTTTCCTTCGCCTTGCTCATCTCTTCCATCTTCTTGATCTCGTCGTCGGTCAGTTTTTGGATCTCGTCCAGCGAGCGCTTCTCTTCGTCTTCGGTGATCTTTTTGTCTTTCAGCGCTTTCTTGATGGCGTCGTTGCCGTCACGGCGGATGTTGCGGACGGCGGTACGATGCTCTTCCAGCGCTTTGTGCAGGTGCTTGACCATGTCCTGGCGGCGCTCTTGCGTCAGCGCAGGCACGGGCACGCGGATGATCTTGCCGTCGTTCATCGGGTTCAGTCCCAACTCTGCCGAGCGGATCGCCTTCTCAATCGCTCCTAATTGCGAGGAATCGAAGGGCTGCACGGTGATCAACTGCGCTTCCGGCGCGTGGACCTGCGCGACCTGATTCAGGGGCATTTGCTCGCCGTAGTAATCGACGCTGACGTTGTCCATCATGTGGACCGAGGCGCGGCCGGTGCGCGTGGAGGCCATTGCCTTGCGAAAATCGTCCACTGCTTTTTCCATGCGGGTCTTCAGTTGCGCGTAAGTTTCTTTCAGGCCGGCAATCGCTGCCATCGTCGCTTGAGCCATGATTTAGCTCCTAAGATTTCAAGATCAAAACGCTGCATTATAAACCCAAAAAGAACTTGGCCACGGATTTACGCGGATCGCCACGGATCAAAAATCTAACTCAAGAATCTAAATCCGCGAATATCCGTGTAAATCCGTGGCCAGGTTTATGCGCACACCATCGAGCCAATCTTCTCGCCCGTCACGACGCGGCGGATGTTGCCGCGCTCGTTCAGGTTGAAAATGATGATGGGCAGGTTATTGTCTTTGCACAGGCTGATGGCGGTCGAATCCATCACTTTCAGTCCCTGCTTGAGAACGTCCATATAAGTGATGACGGTGAATTTCTTCGCATCTTTTACCAGCATGGGATCGGCATCGTAGATGCCGTCTACTTTTGTAGCTTTGAGAATCGCGTCCGCTTTGATTTCCATGGCGCGCAGCGACGCCGCGGTGTCGGTGGAAAAGTATGGATTGCCTGTGCCGCCGGCGAAGATCACCACGCGTCCTTTTTCCATGTGGCGAATAGCGCGCCGCCGAATGAAAGGCTCGGCCACCTGATTCATCTCAACGGCCGACTGTACGCGGGTAAAGACATTCTGTTTTTCGAGCGCATCCTGCAACGCGAGCGCATTGATCACCGTGGCCAACATGCCCATCTGGTCGGCCGATACGCGGTCCATGTCTTTGGCCTGCTCGGCCACACCGCGAAAAAAATTCCCCCCGCCGACCACGATGGCGATCTGCACGCCCAGCCGATGCACGTCGGCAATCTCGGCTGCGATTTCGTGGATGCGCGGAGTGTCTACGCCGAAGCCCTGATCGGCCGCGAGCGCCTCGCCGGAAATTTTGAGAAGAATGCGTTTGAAGGCAGGAGTTGTCATGAGGTCAGTGGTCAGTGGTCAGTTGCCAGTTCTCAGTGGCCAGTTGCCAGTTGCCAGCTTGCTGCTTTAGCCGGTCTGATGCTTATAAGCCATGATCGCTAAAAAAGGCGCCCTTGCGGGCGCCTAGATTATTCTGGTTTCGGCTCCGCCGGTTTCGTGACGGCTACGGTCTCGCCTGCGTCGCCCACTTTGAAGCGGGCAAAGCGGCGCACCGCGATGTTCTCGCCCAGCTTGCCAATCTTCGCGGCAATCAGTTGCGAAATCGAAATGGTCTGATCCTTGATGAAAGGCTGCTCCAACAGGCAGACCTCCTCGTAGAACTTTTCCATCTTGCCCGCGACCATTTTCTCCGCAATGTTCGGTGGCTTGCCGCTGGCGACGGCCTGCGCCAGGAAAATTTCCTTCTCGCGCGCGAAGTCCGCCGCCGTGACGTCTTCCTTGCGAACGTATTTAGGATCGCTGGCCGCAATGTGCATGGCGATGTCGTGCACCAACTCCTTGAAGTCTTCGGTGCGAGCCACGAAATCGCTCTCGCAGTTGACCTCGACGAGCACGCCAATCTTGCCGCCGGCATGGATGTAGCTGGTTACCGATCCCTCGCTGGTTGCTCGCGTTGCTTTCTTGGCAGCCACTGATACGCCTTTTTTGCGCAAGACCACAACCGCCTGCTCCATGTCGCCCTTGGCCTCGGTCAAGGCCTGCTTGCAATCCATCATCGGAGCCCCGGTCTTTTCCCGGAGATCCTTCACTTGCTGTGCAGAAATATTCATTGTAGGAGTAGTGCTCATTTTAATTGCTTTCCGCTTCCGATACGCCCTCGATTAGTTCCGGGGCTAAGCCTTCGTTCGCGCGAGAGCGAAACGCCAGTCTTGCTTTGCCTGACTTTTCTACTTCCCGTCGCACGTAGTGATATTCCTTTCCACAAATGCCGTACTTCACAAGTTGGTCCTGGAGCCAGCCATCAGGAATCGATCGATCCGATAGTCGGCCGTTATGAAACACGTCGAAGAGTCCATCAGGCCGCAAAACAATCTCATAAACTTCAGGCATTGTCCGCAGCGCCTTGCTGTCTTTTACGGTGCGACCCATGGCGAAAGACTCGACGACTTCTCGCTATAAACTTTGACCCGCGCCAGACGACCCGCGCGGGTCCAATTCCAAAAGAAACCGGGTTAGCTTGAACCTCAGCGGCTGAAGCCGCTCACTTTCCCGGCCCTATCGGCACGGCTGAAGCCATGCCCTTCCCGCTCAGGGCTCGGGACTGGCAACTCGGTACTAACTAAACTGTTTGGCTCTCCACCGCCGGCACTTCAGCTTCCTCATTCACCACCGGCTTCTTGTGCACGCCGGCACCCAGCACTTCTTCCATGCTGATGTCTTCCGCGGAGTCAACCGATTCCGCAGCAACGCGTCGCGCGTCGGCCGCGTCTTGCGCAGCATTGGCCGCATCGGTGGCCGCCTGCATGTCGGCGACCTGCTTGTCGGTCATCAACTGCGCGCCCTCGGCAATCGATTCCGAAATCTTCGAGGTAAAGAGGCGAATCGCCCGCAATGCATCATCGTTTCCGGGGATCACATAATCCACTTCTGTGGGATCGCAGTTGGTATCGACCACCGCGACCACCGGAATGCCCAGCTTACGGGCTTCTCGCACTGCGATCTGCTCTTTGTTGGAGTCGATGACGAAGATTGCGTCTGGCAACCGGCTCATATTCTTGATGCCCGCCAGGTTGGCCTGCAAGTGTTTGCGCTCGCGCTCCAGCTTGATGACTTCTTTTTTCGGCAGCAGCTCGTAGCGGCCATCGGTGGCCATCTCGTCGAGCTCCTTGAGCCGCTTTACCGACTTCTGCACGGTAACCCAATTGGTGAGCAGTCCGCCGAGCCAGCGCTGGTTGATATAGAAGCCGCCGCACTTGGTCGCCTCTTCGGCGATGGCGTCTTGCGCCTGGCGCTTGGTACCGACAAAGAGCACAATCTTGCCCTCGGCCGCCAGGTCCTGCACGAACTTGGACGCTTCTTTGAACATCTTCAGCGTCTTCTGTAAATCGATGATGTAGATTCCGTTGCGCTCTCCGAAGATGTATTCCTTCATCCTGGGATTCCAGCGCTTGGTTTGATGCCCGAAGTGAACTCCCGCTTCGAGCAACTCCTTCATGGTGATAGTAGCCAATTAACCTCCTCGTTTAGTCTGCATCGGGAATTCAAGGTTTCAGGGTTTCAAGGTTGCAAGGTTTCAAAGTTCACGAAGGCCGGAGCCGCGTTTTCTTTGAAACCTTGAAACCTTTGAAACTTTGAAACTTTCTTTTTCCCGATTGCCATTCCCGTCCCGTACCGCAGCACGGGAAGAATTGAACACATGTTAAAAATCAACGCTTTAAGGTTTCGCAGGTTTCAGAGTTTCAAGGTGCGTTCGCCCAGGAACTACTTTGAAACCTTGAAACTCTGAAACTTTGAAACCTTACCGTTTCGAGAACTGGAAGCGCTTGCGGGCGCCCTTCTGTCCATACTTCTTGCGTTCCTTGCCGCGCGAGTCGCGAGTGACCATGCCTTCAGCCTTCAGTTTCTTGCGCAGCTCTGCGTTGAACAGCATCAGCGCGCGGGCGATGCCCAGCTTCACCGCGTCAGCCTGGCCGCGCACGCCGCCGCCTAAAACATTGGCGACGACATTAAAAGTCGCCGCTGTGTCAGTGGAAGCCAGCGGAGCCTTCGCCGCCGAGCGCTGCGCCGGAGTCACAAAATACTCTTCGAAGGCGCGTCCGTTTACTTTGAATTCGCCGCTGCCCGGACGCAAATAAACCCGCGCAATCGCCGACTTCCGCCGTCCCGTTCCGTAGTACTGAACCAATTCTGCCATTTAGCTTCTAGCTCCTAGCTGCTAGCTTCTAGCTCAACAGAAGCCGCGCCTCATAATTTCCGTCAATATCTCAAACGCTTTTCATCCTGAGCGCAGCCGCCTTTTCAGGCGGAGCGAAGGATCTCAGTCTTCTCAAATCCCAAAGAACGAAAGCAATTACGCCCGCACTTCCAACTTCAAATCCTGCGGCTTCTGCGCCTGGTGCGGATGCTTGTCGCCACGATACACATTCAACTTCGACAGCATGTGCGCAGCCAGCTTGTTCTTGGGCAACATACGCCGCACCGCGTCTTCAATGATCGCTTCCGGCTTGCGCACCAAACGCTTGCCATAATCTTCGGTGCGCAGACCGCCCGGATATCCCGTGTAGCGGTGATACTGCTTCTGCTCGGCCTTCACGCCGGTGGTCTTGATTTTTTCCGCGTTGATCACGATGACGTGATCGCCGGTATCGAGAAACGGCGTGTACTGCGGGTTTTCTTTGCCCATCAGAATGCGGGCCACCTGCGACGCGAGACGGCCCAGTATCTGACCATCGGCATCCACGACGTACCACTTGCGCACAATTTCCCCCGCTTTGGGGAAATACGTAGACATGAAACATCTCCCAGATTGAAAAATGGCGAAAGAAGACCGCTCTTTGATTCCCTAGCGAGGACGCCAGGCCATCCGGCGGGCAACCACAATGCTGCCAAAGTCTTTAAGATACCGCAGTCTGCAAAGAAATGTCAACGGAGAGTTGCGGCAGGCAGCGTCCCCAGCACTATCAGGACACTACCTTAATTAAAGATGGGGTGGCTCCGCTATTCGCCCTTTCAGATTTTCTTCAAGCGATTATGGAGCGTTACACAATCGACGACTTCTAGCTCGTACGCCTTAAAAGTAGACCGCTCAAGCTCGGTGTACACGAACTGCAACGGCTCGTCCAATTCACTTATTCGGTAGCCACGGTAGAGATCGCCGCTGTAGCACTCGCCGTCAAGAAGCTCGTGTGGCATTCGGCCATCCGCCCCCCCCAAAGAGGCCTAAAAATCTCATTTGTTTTCCTTACCCTCGCTGCGAATGACATAGAGGTAATGTTAGCCGATTACAATTGACCATTCCGAGAGCTAGTATCAGAAGGATCACCCTGTCTGCGGCGTACAATGGGAAATCTTTTTTAATTACCAGAAGCGCCTGCGGGCGCGGACTAGGCGAAGTATGAAGCGTTTTGCGATCATGATAGCCCTGTCGCTAGCTTCTTGCGGTTAGGCAGACAATCCGACAGAGACACTCCCAGAGAACATCGCGCCGACCACTCCCTGGAGGGCCTCACCGGCGCGCTCCCCGAGGCAATCACGGAATGCCAAAAGCGTGAGACAGCCCGACTGTTCATGATCCTAGACAAGCCAGAAGCGGCGCTCCGTGTTCTCTGCTCCACCAAGGTCGCCAAAGAAGCATTTGGGAGCGCCAGCTTGAATTGCTTCAAGGAGACCAAAGTTAAGGAGAAATGAGCCAAGGACTTACAGGAAGCCGTGAGCCTCTCTGACACACAATCTATACTTGAGAACATCTGCAGCGCCCTAACGCATGCCGACGAAGACGACGCTGGGTCTTCACATTTCTCCTGCTCACCGCATCGAAGCTTCTGTACCTGCTGCAGGGATATGGAGCGCATTTCCATCCGCTGCCACTTGCGTGCCGTCCAAGCTTAGCTTCTTACACCATCCGGATCGGTCCCGGGTATTGCGACACCAAAGAGTCGGTGGTCAGCAGCGTAATGCCCTCCACGGTCGCCTGCGCCACTAGGACTCGGTCGAACGGGTCCTTATGAAGCGGCGGCAGACTCTCGGTGGCTACCACATGATCGCTCAGGATGGGCAGCTCGCCATACCCATTGTCCAAAAGGCCGCGGCGCAGCAACCGAGCATCCACTTTGAAATCTTTCCGGCCCAGCCCGCGTTTAATGGCCACTTCCCACAAACTGGCCGCACTGAAGAGGAGTTCATTGTTTCGATTTTCGATCAGGGTTCGCGCCGGTTTGGAAAGCTTCCGTGGTTCTCCGGCGGCCCACAAGAGAAGATGCGTATCCAGCAGAAACTTCATGCTCCGCCGCCGAAGATTCGCTCAATCTCTTTCTTGCCCATGCGGTCAAAATCGTCGGGAACGGAAATCTGTCCGGCCATGAATCCGACTCGCCGCACCTGCGCGCCGGTGGGAGCGCTAAGAGCGGTGACCTTTACGACCGGTTTTCCCGCCTTGGCAATGATGAACGCCTCTCCCTCTGAAGCCTGTTGAATCAGCTTCGAGAGCTGGGTCTTCGCCTCGTGAATGTTCACAGTTCTCATAGCTTTTGCATGAACTTAGTTTAATCAACTTAGTCTATCATGATTCTGCAACTGCAACTCTTCCCCGACTAATCTAGCCCACATGCTGATCGCTGAAATCGCGCTACCTTCTAGGTCACAAAGAACCTTTTCAGCAACTCCATCTTCACCTGCTCCGTGGCTATCGCCTGCCCAATCTTCTGCATATTTCCAATCTGATCCGCGGCATCCATTTCACGCACTTTCACCGGGTCGATATCGGGGAGCCCCAGCCCGTCCAGACGCTCGCGCGTTAAGCCGACCGTAATTCTCTGGTAAGTGACGAGTTTTTGCGCTGCCATGATCAGGCTCATTTGGCTGAGCGCGTCATCGGTGGGCACTCCCGAAGCCGCTCCGCTGTTCACCAGTTCGGCCATTGGCGAAGGCAGCGGCGCCGGCCGCTCGCCTATCAGGTGCATAAGCACGTTCTGCTGCAGGTTCGCTTCGTTCATCATCTCCTTGACCGCGTACCGGCCCCAATCGATCAGCTCATAATGCACTGCTTTGCCCGCCGGAATGGTCACCGAATCAAATCCCGTACCCAGCGAAAGCAGCAGCAGGTTATCGGCGCCCATGGGCCAGCCGTTTCCATAGGCAGGAATGGTCGCCTCCAGAAAAACCTGCAACGAAGGATTGTTGTAGCTGCTCACGCCACCGTCGATAAATTCGTAGGTCTGCGGCGTGCCCGTCTCGTCCGGGACAGCCATCGTTTCCGGCGGAAAGTAGGTCGGCGCCGCGCTGCTGCAGCGCACGATTTGCCACAGGGGCAGTTGGGAATTTTGTCCGAAAAATTGCCCGTTAGGATTGTTGGTAAAGAACCAATCGTTGCCCAGGGTCGCATTTTTGGCCACAATCATAATCTGCGTGCGCAGCTTCTCGCTGCCCAGCGTGGTGTCTTCCACCAGCACTTCTTTCAAATGCTTTTCCAGCGGCCCGCTGGGATAGCTGTGCCAGAAGCGCACCGGCAAGAAAGACTTGGCGAAAATCTCGTGGCCAAACTGAAGGTAGAAATCGCGCAGCTCGGTGGCGCTTTTTCCCAGCGCTATTCCTGCCGCCAGAATCGCGCCGGTGCTGGTGCCTCCGATCAGGTCGAAGCGATTGCACAGCGGTTCGGTTGCGCCGGTAATTTCATTGAGCTGAGCTTCTATCAGGATCAACGACTCGGCCGGAATCAATCCCAGCAAACCGCCGCCATCAATGGAAAGAAGCCGCCGGGGCCGGGTAGCAGGGGACGTTTCTTGTGGCATGGTGTCCTCCGGAGGTGCTGATGATACCCCCGGCGGTCAGTCCAGGCCAGCGATTTCATGCACACAGATTTAGGCCGGGCGAAGCTCGAAATAATCGAAAGGCGCGCGGAAAAAGTGTTCGGAGGAAGTGCATCCAAGCCGCGCTAACGCACCTGCTGCACGACAAGAATCATGCCGGGACGAAGCACAGCGATGTTGCGGTTGTCGCGCTTGAGGGCGGCGACGGTGGTGTTGTAGGCGTTGGCGATGGAATAAAGCGTCTCGCCAGTCTTCACTTTGTGATGGACCACAGCTACCTGCGCCTCGTCTTCATTGCGAATCGCTGGATTGCGTGCCAACTGATTGCGAGTGGAAGACTCTTTGTGCAGAACCACAGCAGTTTCCGATGTCTTGACCGGGCGTCTCGCAGCTGACGTGCGTGTTCGGGAGTCGGCTACTTCGGTTGCGGCTGCACTAGGCGCCATCGGCAGATGCACCGCCAACACTCTTCGCCCGCGCAGGCTTTCGCCGCGCAGGCCGTTCCAGCGGCGTATCATCTTCGCCGGGACGCCAAAGTTGTCGGCTACAGTTTCGACTGTATCTCCCCGGTGAACTTTGTAACGAGTGATGCGGCGGGCGTAGGTTTGTGCATCGCCCAGCGGGTGCCGCCCAGGAGTGATGGGAATCACCAGACGGGCGTCGCCTTCCAGCGCATTGTCCTCGCCGTCGAGGTGATTTACTTCGGCAATGGACCTGACCGTGGTTCGATAGGAGCGTGCCAGCGAGGCCAGCGTGTCGCCGGGGTGAACTACGTGATAGCGCCACCACAGGCGGTCCGCCGGAGGAATCTCTGCGATGGAAGTTTCGTATTCGTCTTTGGTTCCAGCCGGCAGGTGAAGCGCGAATGATCCTTCTCGCGGCGTAGTCGTGCGCAGCAGGCTCGGATTCAGATCCTGCAATTGCGCGGCGGTCGCTCCCACACAATCCGCCACCAAATGCAAATCAACCGGATAATCGATGGTCACCGTGTCATAAGGAGTGGGACGATCCAGAGTCAGACCCGACAACCCGTACTGCGCGGGGTTCTTGGCCATGATGGTCACGGCCAGAATGATGGGCACGTAGTTGCGCGTCTCCTTGGGGAGGACGTTGCGGCGGTAGAGTTCCCAGAAATCGGCGTAGCCGGTGCGCTTAACCGCGGCCTGGACTGTGCCCGGTCCGGAGTTATAGGCGGCCATGGCGAGATACCAATCGCCGAACTGGTTGTAGAGGTCCTTTAAGTGATGAGCCGCAGCCCGTGTGGATTTTTCCGGATCCTGGCGATCATCGATATAAAGATTGTGTTGCAGCCCGTAGCCCCGGCCACGGCTGCCCATAAATTGCCAAATGCCGCGAGCACCGGCTCGCGAAACCGCCAGCGGATGAAATCCAGATTCGGCCTGCGCCAGATAGATCAGGTCCTGCGGCACGCCTTCTTCCTTCAGGATCGAAACCATCATGTCGTGATAGCGGCCGGAGCGGATTAACGCGCGCTCAAAGACACCGCGGCCCCGGCCAGAAAAGTAGCTGATGTAGCCTGCCACCTGGTCCGTCATCATCAGTGGCAGATCGGAATGCATGGCCTTGAGTTCGGCTTGCGCCTTGGCCTTGACATTAGGATCGGCAGTCGGCGTGAGCCCGTTGGTCTCATCGATGGGCGCAGGCTCCGACTTTTGCGCTTCGGAATCCTGCCCCGACCCTCCGATATTCAGTTTGTTCACGCCATCGACGATGCGATCAAATTCCTTTTGCAGGCGATCGTCGGAACGGATATCAAGTTTGCTTTCGAGCAGGGCATTCAGGGCACTATCGAAATTTTGCGTGGCGGCATCGGTGTTGCCGGCCTGGAAGTTGGTTAATCCTGCTTGATACTCAGTTTCAGCCTGGCTTACCAGATCCGCGACCGGGTCCGTAACCCGCAGTTGAGATTGAGCTGCGGCTGGCGTTTCTTCGTTTGGTTTTGCTGAGTTCTCTGCTTGCGCTTGCTGATGATCTTCCGGCCCTTGCGCCGCGGAATTCGGGCCGTCAGGGGATGCGGAAGCCGTATTCGGATGGGCTGGCTGAAGCGAAGGAGCAGTTGCAGGAGGCATCAGCGCCACGGGCTTTTGCGCCGTCTGACAAGCGCAGCCCGCCAAGGTAAGCAGCGCCAGGCCCAAGCCCCGAAGATATCCATTTGCAACTTGCATATTTATCTGTGGGATATGGTGTCTTTTATCTCAAGCCGGGCATTCTACCAAAAATCGTAGCTGGCCTGCGGCCTGGGGTCAACCTTTCGAAAGGCTATTTTCAGATTACGTTCGGCACCAGGGAGATGGTTACCCTCGCCGCTTCGGGCTTCTCTACTCAGACGGCGAAAAGCGGCAAAAGGTTTGACCTCCATCGAGACTTGCCTGCACATTACCAGACTGAAGTGTCAGGTTCGCCCGCCATGTCACACCCGCCAATAATCGGGACGCCAGTTCTGAATCGCCTTCTTGATGTTGGCACGAGAGAGCGTTTCATTGAGCGCCCGCTCGGCCAACTTTGAAACTTCCCCATCCGAAGCAAAGCGCAGGGCGATAAGCTGATCTTCCGTCAACTCGGGAATGCGCGAACGCAGTGGCTCGGGCAAAAGCGCGCTCAGGCGCTGGCGTTCTTCCAGCCGGATCACGCGATCCTGTACCTTGAGCGAATAAAGGCGAATCTTGAAAACCGCAGTGAGTGCTGCTATCAGGAAGACTACAAGACCGGCCGCGTGCCATCCTGGGTGACGAACCAAATGCGCGATCGACCAGATCACGGCGCAAAAAAATACAAGACCAATAAAAATGTGAAAAGCCGGATCCAAGCGAGAATGGTTGGCGAGAGTCTGAGGCTTTCTTTCGGCCATGGGAGGGCCTCCTGAGAATGACGAGCCAGTGTAGCAGAGGATAGAATCCTGCGAACGCGGAATGAATCCAAGGCAAATATGAAAGCTATTCAGGTGAAACAACCCGGAGGCCCGGAGGCGATGGAGTTGGCGGATTTGCCGATTCCACAGCCCAAGGCCAATGAAGCGGTGGTGAAGCTGGCTGCCGCAGGGCTGAACTTTATTGATGTGTATTTCCGCGAGGGACGTTATAAGGCGCCGCTCCCAATTGTGTTGGGACAAGAGGGCGCGGGAGTTGTCACTGCGGTTGGAGCAGAGGTCGGAGATGTAAAACTTGGCGGCCGCGTGGCGTGGGTGGGTCCGTTTGGTTCGTATGCCGAATATGCCGCCGTGCCTGGAAACCGGCTGGTGCCGATTCCCGAAGGGGTGAGCGAGCAGCAAGCCGCCGCGGCAATGTTACAGGGCATGACCGCTCATTACTTGTCGCACGATACTTTCCCGCTCAAAGGCGGACACACGACGCTGATTCACGCCGCGGCGGGCGGTGTGGGCTTGCTATTGACGCAGATGGCGCACAATATCGGTGCGCGCGTCATCGCCACGGTTTCGACTGAGGAGAAAGCTAAGTTGGCGCGGCAGGCCGGTGCAGACGAGGTCATTCTGTATACTCAATCCGATTTTGAAACCGAGACCAAGCGGCTCACCGGCAATAAAGGAGTGGACGTCGTTTATGATTCGGTAGGCAAGACGACGTTTGAAAAGGGACTTAACGTTTTACGGCCGCGAGGAATGATGGTCCTGTTTGGCGGATCGAGCGGCGCAGTGCCTCCGTTTGATTTGATCGGCTTGTCGCAAAAAGGCTCGCTGTACGTCACACGGCCAACGTTGGTCAATTACACTGCCAGCCGCGAAGAGTTGCTTGCCCAGTCGGGAGCGGTCTTCGGCATGATCGCCTCAGATAAGCTTAAGCTGCGGATCGAGCATAAGTATCCGCTGGGTGAAGCGCAAAGAGCGCATCGCGAACTGGAAGGCAGGAAGACGACGGGCAAACTGCTGCTGATTCCTTGAGGCTTGCTCTCACAAATCTGAATAACGAAAGACGAATCATGAAAGCGATCCGAGTCGAGCGAACAGGCGGACCCGAAGTCATGCAATTGGTGGATCTGCCCATTCCTGAGCCCAAAGCAAATGAGGCAGTGGTAAAAGTGGCGGCTGCGGGAGTGAACTCCATCGACGCACAATTTCGCGAAGGACTTTTTAGAACGCCGCTGCCATTTGTACCCGGGCAGGAAGGTGTTGGCGTAGTCACTGCGATTGGTCCCGGGGTAAAGTGCGTGAAAGTTGGTGACCGCGTCGCGTGGAGCGGAACGTTAGGATCTTACGCGGAATATGTTGCCGGACAGGCTGAATCCAAAGTTCCAGTACCTGCGGCAGTGAGCGATCAGGATGCCGCGGCAGCCATGCTGCAGGGCTTGACCGCACACTATCTCTGTCACGATGCGTATAAGCTCAAGCCCGGCGACACGGCTTTGGTGCATGCAGCAGCAGGAGGCGTCGGCTTGCTAGTCGTGCAGATGGCGAAGAACCTGGGCGCGCGCGTGATTGGAACGGTTTCCAGCGAAGAGAAAGCGGGCTTCGCGCGCGAAGCCGGCGCCGATGAAGTCATCATCTTTACCCAAACCGATTTCGAGGCGGAGACGAAGCGCCTTACAAATGGCAAAGGCGTGGACGTCGTTTACGACGGCGTTGGCAAGGCAACCTTCGCAAAGGGTTTGAATGTGCTGCGTCCGCGGGGAATGTTGGTGTTGTTCGGAGCCTCGAGCGGTCCCGTGCCTCCGGTCGATCCCGTCACGCTTTCGGAAAAGGGCTCGCTCTACATGGCTCGCACCACGCTTGCCCACTTCACCGCCACGCGCGAAGAGCTCGTTACGCGCTCAGGCGGAGTCTTCGCCATGATCGCGTCCGGCACTCTGAAACCAAAGATCGCAAAAACCTATCCACTCGCCGAAGCGCCTCAGGCGCACCGCGACCTGGAAGCGCGGAAATTGACGGGAAAGCTGCTGCTGATTCCGTAAGAGGATAGATTGTGTTAATGCAAGATTGCTCAATGCGACAGAGGGTTCGCGACACGCAGAGCATGTTGCTGCCGCCACTGCTCCAACGGCCTGAGACCGATGTGTACAGCAAGTCCAGCCAGAAGCCCGGCCCCGAGACCGACCGAGACACTAAAAACCAAAATCTTGAACATTTCCATAACTCACCAATAGCTGGCCACATTGATCGTAGAAATCGCGGTCAAGGCTGCTACCCCTATTGTAACATTTGTTTTGGCCTGCCAGTCCGAAGGTCTCTTGCTTTGCCGGACTTTGATAGTCGCAACAACCAGAATCGCATCAAATAGCCCCAGCCCAAAACCCAGATTGATCGCTCCTGATCCCCATTTCGCGAGCAGCAGCGGGTTATTGATAATTCCTACGATCGAACCCAAAGCTAAAACGCACAAATCAGTACCGAAACCTGCGAATTGCGGGGCGAAGGGCTGGTTCACGTCGAAATCAACTACCAGAACGAATAAGGTCGCAAGGAAGGGATACAAGATGTTTGCGAACAGACTCGAAAACATGGGCGATCCTCCCTCACAAGCGTTGTCCGGCAGAAATCTACACCCGCAGAAACAAATTGACTAGCTGTTTTTATTGCCGATGGTGACGCGTAGCGCGTGTGTAGTGCTGCGCGTACGCAGGAATCTCCCTTGCAGGATCAAGCCGCGAATCAGAAATCGGAGTTCCGGCCATCACCTCCAGCGGCACGACTCCCGCCCACGTCGGAAACGAATAATCCTCTTCGTCGTCTATCGGCGACCCGGTACGAACTTTCGCTGAAAATTCCTCAATGGGCAGGCGCAGCAATGACGTGGCTTTGAGTTCCTTCTCATTCGGTTGCCGGACATCGTCCCAGCGGCCGGGCAAAATGTGTTCGGAAAGCAAGCGCAGGCCCTGTAACTTTTCCCTCGGATCATCGACCAGCGTGGCTTTCCCGAGGATTACTACCGAGCGGTAATTCATGGAGTGATTGAAAATCGAACGCGCCAGCACGAGACCGTCGAGCAGCGTGACCGTGACACAAACCGGAATGCCGTCTTTCATTTGGCGCAACATGCGGCTGGCCGCGGAGCCGTGAATAAAAAGATGGTCATCTTTGCGGCCGTAGGAAGTCGGTATCACGAACGGCTGACCGTCGGCCACGAAACCCACATGGCATAAAAATCCTTCATCAAGGATGCGGTATGCAACTTCACGATTGTAAACTCCGCGCTCCGCCTCGCGAATCACACGAGTGCGCGGCGTGGGCGTATAGGGCTGGGACATGAGAGACGAACTCCGGCAAGCGCCAAGGATGGGTGAAATAGAAGTTTAACATCGGACGTTCGACCTTAGACTTTAGACCTCCGTCCGATGATCTGGGCTGTACTTCGACTATGTAATTGCCTTGGCCGAGGTCTGAGGTCGAAGGTCCGAGGGTCGGTAACGATTCTCGCGATAAACCAGCGCGAACAGAATCGCGACGATCAGCAGCACAATCGGCGTGAACACGCTGGCCTCAGGACCGACGCTGCCACCGGTCAGCCAGTCCGGCCCGTGGAAAGTCGAATTGAAGAGATTGTGATACGGCTTGAGTCCACTGTCGGCAACGCCATAGAAAAATGTCTGTCCCCAATCCCATCCCGCGTGGAAACCGACCGCCCACCACAGATTGCCCGTCCGGCGGAGGAAGAGGCAGAAAAGAAGCGCGAAACACACCACAGAGAGCAGACCAGACTTGCTTTCGCCGGGATTTGAGGCATGAGCCAAGCCGAATAGTGCTGACAGCAGGAGCGCCGACCACCAGAAGCCTATGCCGGTAGTAAGTGTGAATTGAAGATAACCACGAAAAGAAAACTCTTCGGCGAGCCCGACAATTACAAACGCAAGGCTCCATGCGGCGGTTGCGTTAAGAAGCGTTCTGCCGTGAATGGCCAAGCCCGTCAGATGGAACCCATGCAGCACGAAAATTCCCAGCAGACCGCCGCTGATCGCCAGGAAACCAACGACACCGCCGATCCAAAAATTCTTGCGAAAGGCAGAACGCGCGGGAAGACCATATTCCCCAAACTTGCGACGCTCAATCTTCGCCATAATCAGGGCCGGGAAGACCGTGATTATGAACAAGATTCCCTCGCTCAGCATGGTTCCTAAGGGTGTGAGTTGTGACGCATTGAAATGCCTTCTGCTCCCACTCATCAACGCCCGCAGCAATATGCCAAGAACGAAAATACCTCCAACGCAAGCCGCCACCAGCGCCAGAAAAATCAAAACACGCCAACCCGCGCGAATGCCATTTGGTCGGCGAAACATCGTGTTGGGAACTTGCGGCGGCGGAGTTTGCGCGCTTGGCTCTTGAGGGAAACTTATGTTGGGATCGGACATGAACTTAGTTTACGAGAAAAGAAACGTTAAAGTTCCTTCACTGCAGAGGCACAGGCACGCCCTAAGCAAAGCAATTCTTGGCTTACTCTGTGTCTCTGTGACTCTGTGGTGAAGTCTCGTGCTTACCAGTAGAACTTCATCGCGAACTGGAACTGCCGCGGATCATATGCCGCGGTGGCCTGCCCCGCATTGGTAAACAGCGGGCTTACCGCCGAGACGTTATAGCGATTGGCGATGTTGAACATGTCGGCAATCAGTTCCATGTTGAAGCGTTCACCAAAATAAATCCTTTTGGCAATGCGCAGATCGTTGAACAAAGTCCACGGCGAGACTCCGGCATTGCGCGACACATTGCCATCCAGCGAGAGCAGCGTTCCGTTGAAATCGGCTGCGCAGGGCTCCTGAAAAACTCCCGTAGGCGAATACTTAGAGGCAACGGCGGGATATCCAAGCGCCGTGCATCCGGGATTGACAAAGTCATTTGGACGGCCAGTGAGCGACGACAACTGTAGATTGTCGTCGTTGCCGGTGATGATGTTAAAGGGACGGCCCGAACCGACTTCGATGATCGGGGCGAAGATCCAGTCGCTGGAAAACTTCCTCGCAAACCCGCTGCCTAGTTTGCCCGTCTGGTAAACGCCGCTGAAAACAAAACGATGCCGTTGGTCGAAGGTCGAGCTGGAGCGGTCGAGAGCAGGGTAATAACTGTCCTGTGGAGTGAGCGTGGCCTGGAGATCGGTGGAGTCGTCGATCGAGTGCGACCAGGTATAAGAAGCCAGAAATTCATAGTGCGCGCGGAAGCGCTTGCGCAGGTTCGCGCTGAACCCATGGTAAATGGAGCTGCCGTTGGAATAATTCGCATCCATGTCGCCGAAGGGAATGCAGCCCGTATAAGCCGAGGTCAGGGGATCGCAGGCTGTGTTGAAGCCCTGACTGGCTAATCCCTTAAGAATGGTTTGCGCCAATCCCACGCAAGCCCCGCCTCCGGGCACCTCGGAGAGATAGAACTCGGCGATGGACGGATTCAAACCGGACGGCCGGAAGAAGTTCATCAGAGACGAATCGACCCATGGGGCTCCGGTGGGGCTGACTCCGCAACCGCTCACCGTAAATGGACTGGAAGGCGCGGCCGCACCCGCCGCTGCCGCGCTGGCAGACGCGGCAGAATAGTTACTGAGCATCAAGTCGCCGCGAATCGCGTTCGCATTGATGGGCCGATTCAGATGCCGTCCGCCATTAAAGTTGTAGGCTAGATTCAGGGCAAATCCTCCGCCCAGATCGCGCTCCACGCTGATGTTTGCCTGCTGCGAATAGGCATAAACAAAGTTCTTCGATTGCGGGTAGCCGAATGGCTGAAAGCCCAGAGGCAACGGCGAAGAGGAATTCAAATAATTCTGGTTAAGGAAAATCGACTGCGGAAAATTCAACGCCTGGAACTGCTGCTGATTGGGCAAATACCCTAACGCGCTGGTGACAGTCGAATTGAGAGAAACGGCGCACGGATTGGCAGCGCTGGGAAGGTTGATCGGCAGTCCCTGAAAAATGGGGATCGCGTTCAAATTGCCGGGATTGCCGGCGCCGCTGCATCCGCCCGTGCCCGCAAAAGCCAACTGCCCGCTGGTCGAACCGTCCGAAGCATCTCCCAGAAAGTACAAGCCCAGCAGTGGATGGTCGTAGAACATTCCATACGACGCGCGAATTACAGTCTTGCCATCATTTTTAGGATCCCAGGCAAGCCCTATACGTGGCTGCACGTTGTTGTTGTCAATCTGAATTCCCTTTTGCAGACCCAGAAAGTTGTATCCCGCCTGAGCGAGAGCGGTTGGCGCTTTGAACTGCGGTGGAAATTCCACGTCGTATCGCAAACCATAATTCAAAGTGACGTTCGGACGAATCTTCCACGAATCCTGCCAAAACACGCCCAAGGGCTTATTCGAGAAAGAATCGCTGGGACTGCCGAAGCCCTGAACAAAGTCGCTGGGCAAGCCGGCGCCGTAAGACTGAACCGGCGACAACCCGGGGAATGCGAGCCCGGGAATGTTAAATCCCAGGCTGGAGGCGCTGAAGGATCCGAAGTCATACACGCCGCCGTAGTTCACAGTGAAGATCGCGGTAATGGGCAGATAGTTAAAGTCCACGCCAAACTTGGTGGCGTGGCGTGCGATGGTCCAGGAGAAGTTGTCGGTGAACTGATAACGCTGCTCTACGCGTTGAATATAGGAATACGGCTCTCGCCCGAAGTAGGCGTAGCCGGGGATGTTGACCGCAGGATCGGCGCCGCCGGGAATTTGTGTGTTGTAAAAATAGGAAAGGCCTCGCCGCGCATACTGAAAGCGGAATTCATTGACTTTATTATTTCCAATCGTCCACGTATCCTGCGCCACTCCGGTCACGTCGCGATAAGTTTGTTCCGAGGTGCGGGAGTAAGCATTTTGTCCGAAGGGCTGATCTTCGCCGCTGCCCTCGAGTCCGGTCACGGTGCTGGGGCTGACGTTAGCCCGCAAAGTGATTCGGTTGTTGTTCGTCAGATTGTGATCGATGCGCAGTGAATAAAGACTCGTGCCCTCGAACACGGGAAAGTTGCCGATTTGCGAGTTCAATGTCTGGTAGGAGGCCGGCACGGGAACGCAAGGGCCGGGCGGCGTGCAACTGGTTGGAAAACCCGCAAACGATGAGAGCAACCCGCCTGATAATCCCTGAACTAAACCGGTAGGCCACGCTCCTTGCACGGCCTGCCCAGAAGACGCTCCCGCCAGGACAACATATTTCCCGACAGCCGCGGCGACCAGTGGATTCGCCTCTGCTGCAAGCGTCGTCGGACTGGTTAGAAAGCTGATTTGATCGGCGGTCAATTGCAAAGTTCCGAATGGCAATCCGACAGCCGTGGTGTCGAACGGAACCAGGCCGAAATTATTGGCTCCGATATCGGAGAATCCGGTCTCATGCCGCCGCGTGACTTCATACGAAAAATAAAAAAAAGTCTTATCCTTTTTGATCGGGCCGCCGAACGCCGCGCCCGCCTGCACCCGCGTGTATGCGGGATTGGAAACCGTGCTGAACGGGTTCACCGCCTGAAAATTCCTGTTCCGCAGGTAACCGAATACATCTCCGTGAAATTCATTCGAACCGGAGCGCGTGATGATGTTCACCACCCCGCCGGCGGCTCGCCCATATTCCGGCGCATAATTATTGGTAATAATCTGAAATTCCTGAACATCTTCCTGCGAAACCGTGGAGCGCACTCCATTCGTCGAATTATCTGTGGCGTCCGCACCATCAACGTTCACCAGGTTCGAGCGAGCACGCTGCCCGCTGATGTTCAGCCCGGATGTGGGCGCAGCCCCCAAGGCTGGAGCATTGTCGCGCGTCACTTGCGAATCGGTCAGGGTGAAGTTGATGTAGTTGCGGCCATTGATAGGAAGATTGTCAATGCGGCGCTGGCCAATAGTGTCTGTCGTCGAAGTCCGCGACGTCTCGATCATCTCCGCCTGCGCGGAAACGTTCACTACCTCTTTACCACTGGCCACGCTTAGCGTTATGGGCAGGTCAGCTTGCTGGCCCACGGTGATAGCGACTCCTGTGTTCTCAACCTTGGTGAATCCATGGGCCTCAACTGTGACCGTATAAGCTCCGGGGGGCAGTTGGCGCACGGTGTACGCACCCTGTCCATCGGGAGTTGCCGATCGCAGCAGGCCCTTGGCCACGTCGCTCGCAGTGACCGTGGCATTGGTGACCAGGTTGCCAGCAGGATCTTTTACCGTAATGCGCAGATCGCCCGTGGCCGCTCCGCCTTGTCCCCATGCCATAGCCGACAGAAGTACCGATAAGCTAACCAACAAGAAGATTTGTGCGAGGCAATCGGGCATAGGACGAACGCCCACGCGAACGTTCTTTGTGCGCATCATAGAACTCTCCCTTGGACTCGCTGGAGGCGAGCGGACAGAAAAACCCAGCGGCAGATTGCCGGCTTAGACACGATAGGTTTTTGTAAGAACTGACGCCCGAAAAGTTTTTACATCAGAAGATGGACCGAAAACAAGCGGGGGTGATGGGTCGGTTAACGCGCCGGTCTCACGCACAGATCAAGCCTAAAGCCTCCGTCGAGAACCAAGCGACATACGAGGATCCGATGTTAAGTCCACGTCAGCGCGCGGAAAGTCGCACGGGAACTCCAGGATTCTGTAACCGGCCCAGCAACATCGCCGAGCCGCTCATGCGTTCATAGCGGGTGAGCACGTTTTCGCCAGCCAAGCCCATGCCGGGCCACGCTAAAGCAACATAGATTTGAACCAGAGCGTAAGCAGAATTGCGGCGAAGCAAGAGCGCATCGCCGAGCAAAGCCTGTGCCGCCTGCGCGGTTGCGGCATCGGCGTTGCCAAAGGCAGTTTCGGCTGCGCGCGCCAGCACTGTCGCATTGCTTCCTGCCACACGAATATAGGCAGCCATAGCGCGCAAGCGTTCACGGCGCACCGCGCGAAAATCCCCCGGCGGCAATCGCCGCCGCAAGTAATCTTCCTCACCCGGGTCAATCAAATTGCGGAAAGCCTCAATATCGATGGGGCAAACCGAAACGGTAGGATCACCGCTTCTCTTGAGTTGCAGGCTTCCCTTTATAGCCAGGCGAAGAATGACGCCCAGCACAAGTACGGAAGTAACTACGAGAACAATGGCCAGATTCATGGGTGTAGGAAACGCTCCAATTCCCGGTTCCAGATCGCAAGATTATTCTCAGGCAACGAAACCGCAGACGTAGCCGGACTCTTCTGGGGGACAAGGAGATAGTAGAACCAGATCAGAACGCAAAGATGGTATGCCCCCATAACCACGAAATCAAGCAAATAGCTCTTTTGTCCAAAGGCGAGCCAAATCGTTAGCGCCCAATAGGCCAGGTACACAGAAGACGCTATGCCAAAACCAAGAGCGATCCCAAACACAGAACTGCTCCAGTTCAAGTGGAAGTGAGCGGCGAAAACGAAAAGAAAAAGAATGAGTCCGCATTGCACCACGCTGACGCTGCGGCCCAGAATGCGTGTTGCGGAAATAACCCAGAAGCTGGTGGGATTCGCATAGGCCGCGATAAGCGACCCGGCAACCACAAGAGCAACGCCCAAACCACTAATGAGTATTTTCGCGAGTCTGCCGAGCGGCGCGTAGCGCCTTAGAAGGTGGGTGAAAACTTCGCCGATGACGACGAACTTAATGAATACATCGACAATTAAGAAGACAAAGTAGCTCCACCAATAAGTCGCGCCTGAAATATGGGGGCTTATATCCAGCGCGTAGATGGCACCCATCCCGAGGCCTTCAAAAATGGCATAGCAAAAAAAGGCCGGGAACTCCCTGTGTAGCCCTCGCCTCCACATCAGGAATGCAAGGGCCAGAAGCAGGGCACACGGTGCCACCCATAAGTAATGCCACAAAAGTGAGTGGGGCTCCAACATGGCTGTCGCTCGACACTATAGCCTGATCAAGCGCCCAGCGGCAACATGCGTGCGAGCTATGTTCGCTTTTCGTAATTTCCAGGTCGAGCTTAGGGTTTGCAGTTGCTGGTGCTGCCGTCGCAATTTGCGCCGCTGCTTCCGCCATCGGCATGTGCAACAGTTGGAATCACGAGGGTATTGAAGAATAGAACAGCTGCGAATACTGCGAGCAGGGCCTTTTTCACGGTGTTTTTTCTCCTTGTTCGGTAAACCGAAGCGTGATATTTTCATGCTCTGCTCCTCCCGCAAAGATCACTTCCGCCCCTTATCTTGTTCGGAATTCGTAACAAGGCGCCTCGATAAACAGGTTGCTAATGCTGCCGTTTTGCCCTGCGCCGCTGCAGCCATACGTGATATTTTTGTGGCTGTATAGGGACTCTTCCTAAGAGAAGAGATTTAGACCCTCATGACTTTGAAGTCGGCTTTGCAGGATTTGCGAGAAACTACCCTGAGCGCGGTGCGCGGAGCCTTGGCTAGGTTGGCATATCTTGGCTCATTGCGCCGGGGACAGGCCAATTACCAGCATTGGGGTTTATCTCAGATTCACGGAGCAGAATCTTCCGAGCGGGCGCTGAGAACAGCTCATAATGAAGTTTTGGCTGAGGTGCTCAGAACACCCCTGCCTTCGCTGATAGAAGATTTGCGCAAGTCCAGCGCCATCAACGGAACCCCCGCCGGCGTTTATGCCGAGGAGTTGCGGGGAAAATTAGAGCAGTTGTTGCCCGAAGAACAGAAGAATTCTCCCGCTGCCACCCACCTTAATTCAGTGCTGATGGCCCTTTCGAGGCTGGAGAAGAATGAGAAGACGAAGAAGATTCAAGAGCGCGCCACTCGGTCAACTTTATAGCCACTCCCACCACCTGCCCAATTACTTCCGCTTCCTGCGGGTGCCGCAGGATGCGTACCGGCACGGGCGATAAGGGATGCGATTGCAATACAAGGTCATCCCGGCGCATGCTGCACCAGCAGCAGGTATGGCCATCGCGTGTCTCCACGAAATAAATTGGCCGCTCATATTCCGATCTCCACATGCCTTCCGTCACCTTATTGCGCGTCTCGTCGACCTGAATAAAGCTGCCCGGCGGAAGTATCGGATGCATTGTGAAGTCCTGATTCCCCACATAGCCGTAGGTGAAATCGCTGTTGGCAAACTGCGCCAGATAGGCGAACGGCACTAGTCCCCACTGTTCCACCATGCGCCCCAAATTAGTAGTGCGGCGCTCGTCGAATCCGGGATCCATGCGCAGCGGCACTTGCACCGAAGATAAGCCGGAGAGCGCGCTGGAAACGTGCGACTTAGGCGGCGAAACCAGTCCCAGGTCCGCCGCCATATTGTTCATATCAACGCCATACCAGGAAAGCAGTTCCCGCAGGTCGCGGCGGTAGATCACCGACAGGGTATAGAGCCGGTAAATACTGGGTAAAATAGCTTTTGTCTCGATATCCGACAGGCGGCTGGGAGGGACAGAAAATTCCTCATTGCGATATTTGTCGGCGATGCGAGCGCTGGAAATCTCAACGTCGCGCATCGTCAGCCCAAGCTTCTCGCGCAGAGTACGAAGGCTTTTTCCGGCTGGGAGCATCAGCAGCGCCTCCAAATGTTGAGCGCCATCATACCAAAGCCGAAAGTTTTTTTCTCGAAACTTTCACCCAGGGGCACGGCTCTCAGGCTTGTTACGAATTCCGAACGACCTCCCAAGCCCGGTTTTACTAGCGTTTTGCCGATTTTCTCCGTGCCGAAGCCTTCCCTTTGGGGAGAGCTTGTTTGTCTTGCGCTCCAGGTTTTGTCCGGATTTCGTAACAAACCACTTAAAAATCGAATTTGGCCGGCTTTGCGTTCTTTGATTGCCGGCGAGAGTCATATAGCAATAGACAGGAAAAACTCCCAAAGTTCTCGATCGTTCTTCCCCTGCAGCAATGACATTTGTCACGTCAAGCGCGTGATGTATGGCACTGGTGCCCGAACACCGCCTCGGCGATGATGCCATCACTGGCTGAAACTTGCGGATTCCGGAAGCGGACGCAACCGAACAAGGCCAGTTGTGAGGGTAAAGAATATGGCATCCATTGCAACCATTGAGCAAAGACACTTCGAGATTCCCTCGCCTGCAGCACCCACCGTCGCCTGTCTGGAAGCCGTAACCAAGAACTACGGGCAGATTCCCGCCCTGCGCGGCGTCGATTTCAACGTTCGCGCCGGGGAAGTCGTCGCACTGCTCGGACCCAATGGCGCTGGCAAAACTACCGCGGTCAAACTCCTGCTCGGCTTGACTCAGGCCAATGCCGGCAAAGTCCGTGTCTTCGGCGGCGATCCCACAAATCCAAGCAACCGCATGCGTACCGGCGCCATGCTGCAAGTGGGTAAGGTGCCAGAAACGTTGCGCGTGCGCGAGCATATCGACCTCTTCTCCTCTTATTATCAAAACCCCATGCCCGTGGCCGAGGTTTTGGCCACTGCTGGCCTGGAAAAAATCAGGGACCGGAAGTTCGGCGATCTCTCCGGTGGCCAGCGGCAGCGCGTCCTGTTCGGTCTAGCGATATGCGGCAATCCTGACCTGCTCTTCCTGGACGAGCCCACCGTCGGCCTCGATGTCGAATCGCGGCGCACTCTCTGGGATGAGATTCGCTCTCTGGTCCAGCGCGGCAAAACAGTTTTGCTGACGACTCATTACCTGGAAGAAGCGGACGCACTCGCAGACCGCATTGCCGTTATCAATCAGGGAACCATTGTGGCGGAGGGAACGCCTTCGGAAATCAAAGCCAAAACCAGCGGCAAGCGCATTCGCTGCGTAACCAATCTTTCCCTCGAGATCCTGCGCCGCATTCCCGGCGTGGCGGATGTTCGCGAAGATCGCGACGCGGTAGAAATTACGGCTAGCCTTGCCGAGCCGGTCGTGCGTGAATTGCTCTCACGGGATGAGATGCTTTCCGGCCTCGAAGTTACCAGCGCCGGACTCGAAGAAGCATTCCTGGCTTTAACTCAGGACAACAACAAAGGCGTGGCTCACGAAAACTAGGTCACAGTCTCGGAAGAATAAGCGGAGGATATGAAATGAGCAGCACAGCGGCAGTCTTGAGTAGTCCACGAATTGAGCGCTCGCCCGGCCACACAGCCACCATATATCTAAAGGAAGCGAAGTATGAATTTCTCAAGAACCTTCGCCTCCGCCTGTATACCGCTTCCGTTCTGAGCTTCCCGCTGATGTTCTACGTTCTGTTTGGTCTGGTATTGAATTCCAAAGATGCAATCGCCGGCACAAGCGTCCCGACCTATCTCATCGCCACTTACGGAACCTTCGGCGTCATGGGCGCTTCGTTATTTGGCACCGCTGCGGGATTAGCCTCCGATCGCGGCCTGGGATGGCTTCAGGTCAAGCGCGCCAGCCCCATGCCGCCGTTCGCCTATTTCATCGCCAAAGTCGTGGTCAGCATGATCTTCAGCGCCATCGTAGTCCTGGCCCTGATTTTGCTCGGCGTCGCCTTCGGCGGAGTTCGCTTCCCGCTCGGCGAAATGAGCAAGCTAATAGCGACCCTGGTCGTGGGATCGATTCCCTTTTCCGCCATGGGCCTCGCCATCGGCTATTTCGCTGGACCGCAGTCGGCGCCTGCCACCATCAATCTGATCTACCTGCCCATGTCATTTGCCAGCGGCCTCTGGGTGCCATTCATGTTTCTGCCGAAAGTCGTGCGGCATATTGCGCTGGCTCTACCGCCTTATCACTTGTCGCAACTCGCGCTGGGCATCGTCGGCGCGGGCAAACACGAAGCCTTCGCCACGCATTGGGAAGTCTTGGTCGCATTTACGCTGATCTGTCTCGGCATCGCTCGCATCGGTTTCCAGCGCGATCAGGACAAAATGTACGGCTAGGCCGGATCGCGAATCAGGAGTCTTGTTATGAGTGCCAATTCGAAGAAGTCAAGTCTCGGAAAGTCGATGGCGTGGACCGCGGTGCTGGTTGCGCTTGGTCTGCTGGCCCTGATCGGCGGTGCCAAAACGCTCGTGGTGCTGCTTCCCGCCGCAGTATTCATTTGGTACCACGCGCGTCCCGTGCTCCAGGGTGGCCGAAATTGACTCCAGGAGCGACAATAGATAAATGCCATTAATACCTCTTGATCGCGGAGAATCCTGCGGCACCGGCAGCCGCCTTACGCTCAGGCCTTGGCGCGCCGTGCTTGGCGATAAAAATCATGGCTGGAGCCCATTGCTTTGGATGATCTATCTGGGCTTCTTCTTCGTCGATCCCATCATCAGCCACACAAGCCTCCGCGTGTGGCTGCTCGATGGCGCTGGCGCGCTGGTCTTTCTTCTCCTCTATTTGGGATTGTTCTTCCTCGAACATCCTTATCCGCTTCTCCACATCGCGGGCATGGTAGCCCTTGGAATCCTCTTCCAGCCGATCAATGGCGGCGCGTGCACATTCTTTATCTTTGCCGCGGCTATGTTGCCTTTCGCCGTCAAGACTCAACGTGCTGCGATTATCGGGTTGGCAACCATCGGTGGCATCGGCGCCCTGGACTGCCGGCTGTTGCACATCGGTGGTTGGGGCCTTTTCTATTCCGCGGTTTTTCCCATGCTCATCGGCGCAGGCAATACATTCTTTGCCGAACGCAATCGCATGAACCGCAGGCTGCTCAAAGCCAATGAAGAAATCGAACACCTGGCCACGGTCGCCGAACGCGAACGCATCGCCCGCGACCTTCACGACGTGTTGGGGCACACGCTCTCGGTGATTACTCTGAAGTCGGAACTGGCGGGAAAGTTAATCGATCGCGATCCGCAGCGCGCAGGAAAAGAGATTCGTGAAGTGGAAGAGATTTCACGGCAGGCCTTGTCGGACGTTCGCGACGCGATCCGAGGCTATCGCTCTAAAGGTCTGGCGGCGGAACTCGCGCAAGCCAAGTCCACTCTCGAAACCGCCGGCGTCGCTGTGCAATGCGACGCCGCGACTACTCTCAAACTTCCCGCCATTCAGGAAAGCGTACTCTCGCTGGTCGTTCGCGAAGCCGTCACCAATGTAGTCCGCCACGCCCAGGCACACACTTGCAGCCTGCGCCTCGATCAGCAAAACGGTTCCTGCCTGCTGGAAATCCAAGACGACGGATGCGGCAGTTCCAACGGCGAAGGCAACGGCCTGCGCGGGATGAGAGAGCGTGTAGAAATGCTGGGAGGCACCGTGAATCGCGAAACAAATTCTGGAACTCGCCTGACGATAACTCTGCCCATGAAGCGAGTAACTGTCGGAAGCAACGGGACGAAAGAAGACTTTAACTGAGTGCGGGTTTTGTCCTACCCCGTGTTCCCCAGTGTCCTCTGTGTTGCAAGGTTTTTCTTGCCTCGCGAGTAACTCTGCTAGCCATCACAACTGATCGATGAACCCACAAGCAAAAGACGCCCGCAAAACCATCCGCGTAGTCCTAGCCGAAGATCAAGCCATGGTCCTTGGCGCCCTCGCCGCTCTGCTCGAAATCGAAGGCGACATTTCCGTCATCGCCAAAGCGAACAACGGCAAAGAAGCCCTCGACGCCGTCCTCGCGCACAAGCCCGACGTCTTTATCACCGACATCGAAATGCCGCTGATGACCGGCCTCGACGTCGCCGCCGAATTAAAAAAGCGCCGCACCGGAACTCGCGTCGTCATCGTCACCACTTTCGCCCGCGCCGGATATCTGCGCCGCGCTCTCGAAGCAGGCGCTTCGGGTTATCTGTTAAAAGACATGCGCGCCGAAGAACTCGCCGACGCCGTCCGCCGCGTCCACCAGGGCCTGCGCGTGATCCATCCCGAACTCGCCACCGAAGCCTGGGCCGAAATGGATCCCCTCACCGACCGCGAACGCCAGGTCCTGCGCCTCGCCGGCGAAGGCCTGGCCAGCGGCGACATCGCCTCCCAACTCAACCTCTCCGACGGCACCGTGCGCAACTATCTCTCCGAAGCCATCAGCAAACTCGGCGCCAGCAACCGCGTGGAAGCCGCAAGAATCGCCAGAACCAAAGGCTGGCTGTAGAGAAGTGGCTGGTTGCCAAAGGAAGTGGGGACGGGGGAGCACGCGGACAGACGGGACGGGGCTGGCTCACCTTTATTTTTCTGTTGATCTGTGCGCCACCACAGAGTCGGCTGCCCCACCTTCCGCGGTTTTCGGAAGGTGGGCACCACGGACCTCGACTCTATGTTCACTCGTCACATACAAATCGCTGGTGTCCATGGTAGCTCTCTCGAATGCCCAACCGACTGCATCGGGGGCTGGCTCACCTTTATTTTTCTGTTGATCTGTGCGCTACCACCGAGTCGGCTGCCCCACCTTCCGCGGTTTTCGGAAGGTGGGCACCACGGACCTCGACTCTATGTTCACCCGTCACATACAAATCGCTGGTGTCCATGGTAGTTGTCTCGAATGCCCAACCCACTGCATCGCTATTACGGCGCTGGATATCTGCGCTTTATCACCACCCGTTGCTACCGGCGGCGGGAATTGCTGGGAAGCGCGCAGAATCGCGAGCTGTTTCTTGCGGTGATGGAGCAGGTACGAAGGCGCTATCGGTTTGTAGTCGTAGGCTACGTGGTGATGCCCGAGCATGTGCACTTGTTGTTCAGCGAGCCCGAGAGGGGCAATCCGTCGCTGGTGATGCAGGCCATTAAGCAAGGATTTGCGCGCCGTCTGCTGCGCAGGCTGCGCTCGCGGGCCGATCCTCGACAAGGAACATTGTGGAGTACGGCGCTGGAGACCGGGCACGTCTGGCAGCGCCGCTTTTATGATTTTGTGGTATTCAGCGAGAAGAAAAAAGTGGAGAAACTTCGCTATATGCACCGCAACCCGGTGGTGCGCGGACTGGTGCTGGAGCCGGGGCAGTGGTCGTGGAGCAGCTTTCGGCATTATGCGGAAGGAGAGCGGCGTAGTCTTAGTGAACGAATAGCAGAAGGCTGAACTGCGGATAAGGAAAATCGCCTGATGCCATCGTCTGTGGTGCCCACCTTCCGAAAACCGCGGAAGGTGGGGCAGCCGATTTGCGGTGGCGCAAGCGAAAAATTGAAGGCGCGCCAGCCCCCCTTCAAATGCATGAATGCCGTTTGCACTAAATCGCGAGCGCAAAAATGAAGGGCCTGCAAAACCACACATAACGAGCACGGCCCAGTCCGGCGCCCGCATTCGCAATTCCGTAGAAGTTTTCGGCATGCGTCTTCGCGCTAAATCGACTCTCGATTCGGCTCTACCCAGTACGCGTGGACGAGGAGGCCAAGCATTACAGGCTGACAGTGGAAGCATTCATTCAGTGCCTGCCTAGGGGTCAAGCCATAGATCGTGATACGGCGGGAGCACAGGCGACACGATTCGTTGAAAGCAAACAGGATAAGCGCGAACCATCTGCTTTCTGCATTGGCAGCTTCGCTTTGCGTTCCGTTCGGAGCTGCTGCTAACGGAGAAATCCTCTTATAAGAACGTACAGCATGAAAACACCGAAAATGAACAGACCCAGTCCGGCCACTCGATGATCCATACGGGAGCATCGTTCAATCGTTATACGTTCGTTCAAGCCCGTCCTTCTGAAATGCCAGTTGCGAAGATCTGCATACTTGGAGGGATCGAAGAGCATGAGATAGCCACAGCTGACAAACACGAGGGCTACGAGCGAGAAGCATGCAATCGCGTAAGGACTTTTTATAGGCATGGTTAGCTCTGGCCGCATTTTGAGTAAGTAACCTGAAATGAAGCTCCCGGCGTCCCGAAGGTCGGACCATACAAGAATCCGTTCCCGTCGGTAATCACCTGAATACCGAAGGGGCCGAAAATTGTTATGTTACCGCTGAAACTTATGCCACTTAAAATCGTATTGGCGTAAGCTGTGTTGCCCCACAGGGGTCCGAAGCTTCCGCCTCTAAAACCAACGCCCAAGCCGGCGCCGCCGCAGATCGTGGGGGGACTGTTTTTGCTCAAGTTCACAGCACCCTGCAAAGCCGGACCGACGAATTGGTTCAACAAAGGAAACTGAACGCCGCCTGTCAATGGACGCAGGAAAACGTAGTTCAGGAGGTCAGCGATGGGCGGGGCGCTGTTCCCTACGTCGGCATCGGTGGTACCGGGATCAGCTGCGACATAGAAGATGGGTATTCCCGCCTCGGCCGCCTGCTGCAGCGTCTCGGATGGGCTGAGTCCGTCGATCCAAGTCCCTCCCTGACTTTCACAATCTTGCTGGTTCGCGCCACCATCCTCGTCGTCATAGTCCCCATTCCCCCAGTTGCAGTAAAGCCCAAGGGGGTCGACTAAAGACATTGGGTCGTTCGTCACGTAAGCGTACCTGTTCCAACTCTGCGGACTGCTTGGATCGACAGCGGTCGTCCCTGCTGGATCGGGCGAAATCCATCGTCCCTGGCTCGGGCTGTGCTCACGGAAGGTGAAGTCGTAGAGGCTGCTCACCGTGTCCGAATCCTGTCCGGTGAACGAAGCGTCCGCGGTGCCCGAAACTGCATACTGCTCGCCGAACGGGGCATACGAAGAATCAGAATAAACCGTCCGCGAGACCGTAGAGGTCAAGCGGGGGCTGGCCCATCTTCGATTTGTTCTCTTCTGACTCGTACGCCACCAGGAAATCGGCTGCCCCACCTTCCGCGGTTTTCGGAAGGTGGGCACCACGGACCTCGACTCTATGTTCACTCGTCACATACAAATCGCTGGTGTCCATGGTAGTTGTCTCGAATGCCTAACTGACTCCATCGCTATTATGGCTCCGGATACCTGCGCTTTATCACCACCAGTTGCTACCGGCGGCGGGAATTGCTGGGAACGCGCAGAATCGCGAGCTGTTTCTTGCCGTGATGGAGCAGGTACGAAGGCGCTATCGGTTTGTAGTTGTCGGCTACGTGGTGATGCCCGAGCATGTGCACTTGTTGTTCAGCGAGCCCGAGAGGGGCAATCCGTCTGCGGTAATGCAGGCCATTAAGCAAGGATTTGCGCGGCGTCTGCTGCGCAGGCTGCGCTCGCGGGCCGATCCTCGACAAGGAACATTGTGGAGTACGGCGCTGGAGACCGGGCACGTCTGGCAGCGCCGCTTTTATGATTTTGTGGTATTCAGCGAGAAGAAAAAAGTGGAGAAACTTCGCTATATGCACCGCAATCCGGTGGTGCGCGGACTGGTGCTGGAGCCGGGGCAGTGGTCGTGGAGCAGCTTTCGGCAAATGCGGAAGGAGAGCGGGGCGTGGTCTTGGTGCACGAAACGCAGAAGGCTGAACTGCGGATAAGGAAAATCGCCTGATGCCATCGTCCGTGGTGCCCACCTTCCGAAAACCGCGGAAGGTGGGGCAGCCGATTTGCGGTGGCGCAAGCGAAAAACTGAAGGTGCGCCAGCCCCCTCTCTTTCGAGAACCTACTCTTTACGGAGTAACTGTGATTGTGATCGAGTTCGATTTCACCATACCCTGTTCCTTATGATCACCAGCGATCAACCGTGATACTTGAACTACATACTTACCGGGTCTGCTCAGGTCAAACAACTTGCTGATAAGGGCGTCGTCTTTTGTGGTACTCTCGCCTGGCTTCAGAACGCAGGGCCACGCACTAAACGGCTCGCCAATCTCCGGATGCTTGCGTGGTATCGCACTGATCGCCGCTCCGCTCTTGTCCCGCAGTTCGTACTCATATGCTTTATCTAGTCCGTTACTGGCCACCCGCGTACAATCGATCGAATGGTTCGACGTATTTGTCATCTGGATCTGGATGAAGACATCCGATCCCGCTTTGACAACGGGTTTCTCCGCGCTCAGAGTAATCGAAAAAGGCGGAGATGGGGACTGAGCCGATGCGAGCTCAGAACTGAGCATTGCACCAAACAATAGCGCGCAAATTAGGATCCGCATTAGTTTTCCCTTTCTCCTCTAGTTGCATGTCCGGGTCGCGACAGTACTCCATTGTGGAAAGCCGTCCTTCAGAGTCGTATAGCCGTCAGACGTTTGGGACGCTGCACTTGCAGTGTAGCTGCCGATCGTTCCCGGTGTGCCATTTGTGGTGGCAGTCCAATTACTTACCGTCCCACAAGACGTCGTGCATTTGGCTGTCCCGTTGAATCCCCAACTTTGGTATCCAAAGGGCACGGTGATTGAATTTGGGGGCTGGCCCATCTTCGATTTGTTCTCTTCTGACTCGTACGCCACCAGGAAATCGGCTGCCCCACCTTCCGCGGTTTTCGGAAGGTGGGCACCACGGACCTCGACTCTATGTTCACTCGTCACATACAAATCGCTGGTGTCCATGGTAGTTGTCTCGAATGCCCAACCCACTGCATCGCTATTACGGCGCTGGATATCTGCACTTTATCACCACCAGTTGCTACCGGCGGCAAGCATTGCTTGGGAACGCGCAGAATCGCGACCTGTTTCTTGCCGTGATGGAGTAGGTACGAAGGCGCTATCGGTTTGTAGTTGTAGGCTACGTGGTGATGCCCGAGCATGTGCACTTGTTGTTCAGCGAGCCCGAGAGGGGCAATCCGTCTGCGGTAATGCAGGCCATTAAGCAAGGATTTGCGCGCCGTCTGCTGCGCAGGCTGCGCTCGCGGGCCGATCCTCGACAAGGAACATTGTGGAGTACGGCGCTGGAGACCGGGCACGTCTGGCAGCGCCGCTTCTACGACTTTGTGGTATTCAGCGAGAAGAAAAAAGTGGAGAAACTTCGCTATATGCACCGCAATCCGGTGGTGCGCGGACTGGTGCTGGAGCCGGGGCAGTGGTCGTGGAGCAGCTTTCGGCATTATGCGGAAGGAGAGCGGTGCGTGGTCTTGGTGCACGAAACGCAGAAGGCTGAACTACGGATAAGGAAAATCGCGTGACTGCCATCGTCCGTGGTGCCCACCTTCCGAAAACCGCGGAAGGTGGGGCAGCCGATTTGCGGTGGCGCAAGCGAAAAACTGAAGGTGCGCCAGCCCCCAATCTGCTCACCGTCACGTCGCCCGCACCCAATGGGAACACCGCCGCCAGCGTCACGCAATTCCAATACGACAGTAAGGGCGAGCTCACTCAGATCACCGATCCGCTGAACCACACGACCGCGCTCAGTTATAATTCCGTCGGGCTAATCGCCTCGATCACTGACGCGACGAACCATGCCACCAGCTACCAGTACGATAGCCGGGGCAATCGCACGGCGGTCATCGATCCCATCAACGGCGCAGCGCATCCCACCAGCTTCGCCTACGACGCGATGAGCCGGCTAACGGGCATCGCCTATCCCGATGGCTCGACAGTCGGATTTACCTACGACATACGCGGCCGCCGCATCACCTCGACCGACCAGAACGGCAAGACAACCACTTACACCTACGACGACGCCGATCGGCTAATCGCTGTGACCGACCCGGCCAATAACAACACACAATATGCCTACGATACGGAAGACAACCTGCTCTCCATCACAGATGCCAACGGCCACACCACCCAGTTCGCCTACAACGCGCGCGGATGGGTCACGCAGACCATGTTCCCCTCGACCTTGACAGAGAGCTACACTTACGATCTGGTGGGCAATCTTCTGTCCAAGACCGACCGCAAGAACCAGACGATTCAGTACGTCTACGACGCCCTGTACCGACTGAGCACGAAGACCTATCCGGACCAGAGCAGCGTGGAGTACGCTTACGACCTGGCCGGGAAAGTGCAACAGGTGAGTGACCCGACCGGAGTCTACGGTTTTTCCTACGACAACATGGGGAGGTTGATCGGGGCCGGCACCCAGTACTCTTTCCTGCCGGGAGTGAATTACCAGGATGCCTATACCTACGATGCGGCCTCCAATCGCACCTCGCTGACTGCGCCCGATGGCAGCGTCAGCAGTTATGGCTATGACAGCCTGAACCGGCTCAGCGGACTGACCAATACGGGGGCGGGAACGTTCGGATTCGGGTACGATATTCTGAGCCGGAGAACGAGTCTGACGAGGCCCAACGGCGTGAATACGAACTATAGCTACGACTCGGTGTCACATCTGCTGAGCGTGCTGCATCAGGCGGGAACGAATACGCTTGATGGTTACAGCTATACGTATGACGCAGCGGGCAATCGGACCAGCAAGACGGACTACATGAACGGAGTCACGTCGAACTTCACCTACGACCCGCTGTATGAGCTGACGCAAGTAACCCAAGGGGCGAGCACCACGGAGAGCTACAGCTACGATCCGGTCGGGAATAGACTCTCGTCATCCGGTGTGCCGAATTACAACTACAATTCGTCGAATGAGCTAACGTCGAATTCGACCGGCAGCTATACGTACGACGCAAACGGCAATACCCTCTCCGACCCCTCCGGCAAATCCTACTCCTGGGACTTCGAGAACCGCCTGACCCAGGTGGTGGTGCCCGGCACGGGCGGCGGAACTACGACCTTCAAGTACGATCCCTTCGGCAGGAGAATCGAGAAAATCTCCCCGAACTTCACGAGCATCTTCGCCTACGACGGCCCAAATCTGGTCCAGACGATGAACAATTCCGGGAGCGAAATCGCGAGCTTCACGCAGGGCGCGTACATCGATGAGCCGCTGGCAGAGCTTCGCTCCGGCAGTAGCAGCTACTACGAGGCGGACGGGCTAGGGTCGATCAGTTCGATCAGTGGTTCATCGGGAACCTCGAGGAATACGTACTCCTACGATTCCTTCGGTAATTTAACTGCTTCGTCCGGTACGCTGCGCAACTACTTCGAGTACACCGGGCGCGAGTTCGATCCTGAGACGAATCTTTACTACTATCGCGCCAGATACTACGATCAGACCATCGGCAGGTTTTTGAGTGAAGACCCATGGAATCAGGGCCCAAATCTCTACGCATACGTCGAGAACGATCCGACGAACCTTGTCGATCCGTTGGGGTTGTATACGATAGCGCCGCCAAGGCCGGGACATCCTGTAACGCCCCCGCCGTCCCCAGCTTTAGATAATCTCCTCAATTGCATTGAGAACCGCCTTCATATATCGCTGACGGTTACTTCCACCACAGAAGGTAGGCATCAAGATCCCGGACATGCAGCCGGAACAACTGTTGACATCCGTCCTCCGTCAGGTGTTTCTGCCGATACGTTGTTTTGCGCTGCGGGTCAATGCGGCGCACAATGGGGAATAAATGAAGGACCGACTGGCAGTCCCACCCCGTTAACTACAGCCTACAACTATCACATCCAGCTTCGCCGACCAAACAATCCACATCCCAAAAGCAAAGACGCGATACCGCCGGGCTGCACGCCAGGTGGCTGTTCAGGTGCTAAGTGAGAGGGATACGCATGCGACCCAACGTGACCGTGCTAGGAGTAATGTTGTGCTTGCTCGCTTCTGTTCGGGTTGCCGCTGCTGAGCAAACAACTGACCCTTGCAGTCTCCCGCAAACCCTACAGCGCGAAGTTGCGGATAAGTATCCAGGCGCGAGGCTTGTTACTCTGAAAGACCTCGCCCAGGATGACAGGAGTCTCTTTCAAAAGGACCATGGAAATGATTGTCCTGGCTTGGTAAACGTCAACTTCTATGGCGACGGCAAACCGACGCTCGCGTTGGTCTTGATTGTAAATACAGGCACGACCATGAGGGCAGAGCTTGTTGTGGCTCACGAGCGTGCACAAAAGTGGGAAACTGTTTTACTCGATAAAGCAGAATCGTCGATCCCCGTCGTATGGAGCCAAGGTCCAGGCGAATACGAAGACGTTTACGGCGAGAAGAAACTTCGGGTGACAAGAACGGGCATCGTTTTCTGCGAATACTATGCATGGGAGATCCTCTACGCATGGACGGGCAGTAGGGTGGACAAAATCTGGCTCCGGGATTGAAAGTGAACGGCAGCTACACGTATGACGCAAACGGCAATACCCTCACGGACTCCTCGGGAAAACAATACACGTGGGACTTCGAAAACCGCCTGACTCAGGCAGTAGTCCCCGGCACCAACGGTGGAACGACCACGTTCAAGTACGATCCCTTCGGCAGACGCATCCAGAAGTCCGGCCCGCTGGGGACGACCAACTACCTCTATGACGGCGTCAATGATATCGAGGAAATGGGCGTAAGCGTACGGTTGAGGCCGTCTAGACATCCTCATAATTAAGAGCCATTCTCGCGAAGTGGACACTTCGGATAGGTGTCCACTTGGAGCGGAGATGGACACCTCCCGGCAAGTTGCAACTGTCATAGCGGATAGGAGTGAGTCGTTAGTTGCGGCCCCGCGGCAGCGGCGGAGTATCGCGGAGAAGCGGGCGATTGTCGAAGAGACGTTGGTGGAGGGCGCGTCGGTGGCGCGGGTAGCGCGAGCGCATGGCGTCAACGCGAACCAGGTATTTGGGTGGCGTCGGCTGTACGTAGCAGGGAGACTTGGGGAGGGCAAACCGGCCATGAAGTTGCTGCCGGTTCGGGTGAGCGAGAGTTTGCCGGCACCTCTGCCGGAGCGAGGGTCCGCCGACTTCCCGAAAGCACAGCTGGGTACGATTCAGATCGAACTGCGGCAGGCGCAGGTGCGCCGCGCACTGCCCGATCATCTTCCGCGACAAACACGCAGACACGAGCCGAAAGAAACGGTATGCCCGGAATGTCAGGGCGAACTGCGCAAGTTAGGCGAGGATGTCTCCGAGATGCTGGAGTACGTGCCCGCCAGCTTCGTGGTGATACGTCAGGTGCGCCCCAAGCTGAGCTGCACGAAGTGCGATTGCATCGTGCAGGCCGACGCGCCGAGCCGGCCGATCGCGCGCGGCTTGGCCGGGCCGGGGCTGCTGGCGCACGTTCTGGTGAGTAAGTACTGCGATCATCTTCCGCTGTATCGGCAAAGCGACATCTATGCGCGACAGGATGTAGAACTGGAGCGCTCGACCTTGGCCGATTGGGTCGGCGGCAGTGCGCGCCTTCTTCAGCCGTTGGTGGAAGCGCTGCGCCGCTACGTGACCGCCGCCGACAAACTGCACGCCGATGACACGCCGGTGCCGGTGTTGGCTCCGGGCCAGGGCAAGACCAAGACCGGTCGATTGTGGACCTACGTTCGCGATGACCGTCCCGCGGGCGATACCGCACCTCCCGCAGTGTGGTTTGCCTACTCACCGGATCGCAAAGGGGAACATCCCGAGCGCCATCTGGAGAAGTTTCGTGGCACGCTGCAGGCCGATGCCTACGCGGGATTCAATCAGCTCTACGAAAATGGCCGCATCGAGCAAGCCGCGTGTTGGGCACATGTGCGGCGCAAGTTCTACGATCTGGAACAAGCTCACGCTTCCCCGGTGGCGCGGGAAGCGCTGGTGCGTATCGGCGCGCTGTATGGAATCGAAGAACAGATTCGCGGTATGCCGCCGAGCGAACGCCATGCCGTGCGCCAGGCGCAGGCCCAGCCACTGCTCGACTCTCTGCGACAGTGGTTCGAAGCGACGTTGTCGAAGCTCTCGCGCAAGTCTGAGACGACGGTAGCGATTCGATACGCGCTTTCGCGATGGGACGCGCTTACGCGCTATATAAAGGATGGACACATCGAGATCGACAACAACGCCGCCGAACGCTCTTTGAGGGGCGTCGCCCTGGGCCGGAAGAACTACCTGTTTGCCGGATCAGACGCGGGTGGAAGAACGTGCCGCTGCGATCTACAGCCTGATCGGTTCGGCCAAGCTCAGCGGTCTCAATCCCGAAGCCTATTTGCGCCAAGTGCTGACCCGCATCGCCGATCATCCCATCAACCGCGTCGACGAACTTCTGCCTTGGAACATCAAGTCCACACCTGCGGAAGTGTCCACTTAACCCGTTCGTGGACACTTAGCAAGACGGTTCACTTCGGACGCTTACGATAGGTGACGATTCGCCGGTGCTGATATAGAGACATCCGCTCGTGCAGCTGAATGAGGCGGTCGACCCGGTCAAATAATGAAACTGACTATCACTGTCTCGCTGTGCGGCGACACCAGAGACATTCAAAGAACTATCCATCGCTCCGCTGACCCAAATCAAGTCCTGATCGTGCAAGGTTGTCGCGTCCTGCTTGCAGCAATCTGTCAAGCTTACGTACACATAATTTGACTTTCTGGCGCACGATCTCTTCGAGCTTCACCGTTTTCATACCGGCGTCCTGGAGCTGCGCGAAGGGACGCCCGGCTTCGACTGTTTGGCTTTTACTGCACGATGCGGAAGTTGTGGTTGCTAGTTAGCGTGCCGGTGGGGGTGGTGACGACGACAGGGCCGGTGGTTGCGCCGGTGGGGATGACGGCGGTCATGTACGTGTCGGAGGCGACTTTGAGGCTGGTTGCGGCGATGCCGTTAACTGTGACGGTCGTAGAACCTGTCAGGCCCTGGCCGAGAATTTGGACCGGCTGGCCGATTCTGCCGGTGTAGCGCACGAGGGCGATGAATGGGCCTAGGCCCATGTCGAGACGGTATAGGGAGCCTTGCTTGTTTTGGCCACCATGAAAGGCTGTCCCGTAGAAGCTGCCATTGGTGTGCTGAAGGAGCGGGGCACCCGGGCTCGAACCGACTACTCCGACAAAGCTATACAGGAGCTTGTATTGGCCGGAGCTGGCGATCTGGTAAATTGTCCCCAGCGCATGCGCGCCACCCGAAGTAGTGATGCCGTAGAGGTTGCCGTCTGTGCCCTCCGTCAGGCCGGAATCTGCGTTCGCCCCGTCGTTGGGGTAGCCGGAGAAGCTATATAACGTGGAAACCACTCCGTTGCTCATTTTGAAGATTGTGCCGCAACCGGTCTTGCACTCGCCGCTGGATGTTATGTTGCCTCCATAAAAAGTTGTTCCATAGAAATTCCCGTCCGACGCCTGTATGAGAGGGGTGTACGGATATTCCCCTTCAGCGCCACATGGGAAGCTGTACGTGTAAAGCAAGGCCCCTGAGATCGAAAGCTCGAATATGGTTCCACAGTTATTGGTCCCCCCAACCTCTGTGGTGCCATAGAGGTTTCCGTCTGAGGCCTGTATGAGAGGTGCTTCTATTTGCGCGCCGTGGGAACCGTCCTGGGAGAAGCTGAAAAGTGTGGCGAACGTTTCCGCCGACGGGTTGTATTTGTAGACGGTCCCGTCATCGACGTTACCGAAGCTGGTGGTGCCGTACAGATTTCCGTCAGAACCCTGGATCGGCGCCGCGACGGGAAACCCGCCGTCAGCCTCGGCGCTGAACTCGTGGACAACGGTGTAGGTGCCGCCGGTGGTAATTTTGTAGAGCACCCCCGAACTTGACGTGCCGCCGTTATAGGTTACCCCGTAGAGGTTGCCGTCCATCGCCAGAGTAACCCCAGAAAGCGGCACCGCGCCGTCTGCCTCGGTAAATGCGTGTAAGACCTGGCCGCCCTTGGAACTGATCGGGGTCCTAATGATGGCGCCGTCCGTATTCGTCGTCCCATAACCGAACCCGCCGGCCGTTGTGAAGACGCTACCGTCGCGCCCTTGAGCCGGAAGGCTAAGCGGGCCCTGTGCGCTGACGGGGTACGCGAAAACTTCTTTGACCGTTTGTCCGGTGGCCCATGCGGGTAGAAGGAACAGACCGGCCAGTGCTGCGGCTCTATAGAGACTTTTCATGGCGTACCTCGCAGGAGGATTCTTGTGGTTCAGTAAGGGGGCTGAACTCCAGAACACAAGACGTTGATTATATCACGATTTAGCCGTTTGGTTTCAGACTTTTATCCTCAATGGGGGCCATGGGCGGTGTTGATTGTGCTGGCGTAGGAGAGGTCCCCTGCTTGCCCAACTTCTGTGAACCACCCGCACTCCTGGGTGGGCGTTATGTTGCTGCTCGCCGGGACATAGCACGTGTAGGTCCCTGTGCAAGAGCTCGAGGAGCAGTAGTTCCCGTCAAACGCCAAGCCCAAGTCCTGATAGTACATCTCAATCACGGTTGCGTCGTTAGTAACTGCGAAAGGGAGCCATGAGCGCATGTCGCCTGAGAACTTGGGGGGGCTGGCGCACCTTTAGTTTTTCGCTTACGCCACCGCAGAGCGGCTGCCCCACCTTCCGCGGTTTTCGGAAGGTGGGCACCACGGACCTCGACTCTATGTTCACTCGTCACATACAAATCGCTGGTGTGCATGGTAGTTGTCTCGAATGCCCAACCCACTGCATCGCTATTACGGCGCTGGATATCTGCACTTTATCACCACCAGTTGCTACCGGCGGCAAGCATTGCTTGGGAACGCGCAGAATCGCGACCTGTTTCTTGCCGTGATGGAGCAGGTACGAAGGCGCTATCGGTTTGTAGTTGTAGGCTACGTGGTGATGCCCGAGCATGTGCACTTGTTGTTCAGCGAGCCCGAGAGGGGCAATCCGTCTGCGGTAATGCAGGCCATTAAGCAAGGATTTGCGCGCCGTCTGCTGCGCAGGCTGCGCTCGCGGGCCGATCCTCGACAAGGAACATTGTGGAGTACGGCGCTGGAGACCGGGCACGTCTGGCAGCGCCGCTTCTACGACTTTGTGGTATTCAGCGAGAAGAAAAAAGTGGAGAAACTTCGCTATATGCACCGCAATCCGGTGGTGCGCGGACTGGTGCTGGAGCCGGGGCAGTGGTCGTGGAGCAGCTTTCGGCATTATGCGGAAGGAGAGCGGTGCGTGGTCTTGGTGCACGAAACGCAGAAGGCTGAACTGCGGATAAGGAAAATCGCCTGATGCCATCGTCCGTGGTGCCCACCTTCCGAAAACCGCGGAAGGTGGGGCAGCCGATTTGCGGTGGCGCAAGCGAAAAACTGAAGGTGCGCCAGCCCCCCCCGTGAGTAGTTTTCTCATCCAGTTCGTGAAATGCGGGGACAGACGGGACTGACACCATTGTTTTCTCCCGCTGTGGGAATACCATCGTTCTCCACCTAGAAATTTCGCTCCGCTTCCGCCCCCGCTCCAATCCTTTCTGATACTTTCAGCCATGGCCCGCTTCGCGCGTGTTGTCATGGCCGATGTTGCCCACCATGTTACCCAGCGTGGCAACGCCCGGCAAGTCATCCTCTGCAGCGACAGCGATCGCGCCGCTTATCTGGAGTTGCTGCGGCACTACTCCGAGCTTCAGGGTCTTGCTGTGCTGGGTTACTGCCTGATGTCGAATCATGTGCACTTGATTGTGGTGCCTGTGATCTATCAAGACGTTGTACCCACCGGAGACACGCGGCTGATAGGAAGGGTACGGTTTCAGTCGTAATGCCTTAGCTTTGAATTCGTCCATCCTCGTCCGCAAGAGCGAATCAATGGGCGTTGCGGTAGCGAGTGGATGTTGAAGGTGAGTGCACCGGAGGTTATGCTCGGGGGCGGGCCGGTCGCGACTGTCCATTACTTACCGGTTCCCGTCAAGGTAACTGTCTGCGAACCGCCTGCCGCATTATCGGTAATCGTTAGCGTGCCCCGGCGAGCGCCTACCTTGCTCGGACGGAAGGCGACGGAGATTTTGCAGGATTTTCCGGGATTCACTTTTTGGCTGCAATTGTTGGTTTCGCTGAAGTCCCCACTCGCCGCAATGCTGGAAATATCGAGCGTGCCGGTGCCCGTATTGGTGAGATTCAGGAAGTGTATGTGGCTTCGTGTGCCCACCAATTGCGTGCCAAAGCTCATCGAGGTGGAGGAAAGGCTCACCACCGGGGCCGTGCCCGTGCCGGTGACGGTGATCTGATGCGGGCTGCCCACGGCGCTGTCGGTGACTAAAACCGTGGCCGTGCGCGCGCCCGTGCCAGTGGGCGTGAATGTGACGTTCACCTGGCACGCCGACTTAGGCAGCAGCTTGGAGCAAGTCGTCTTCACGGCGAAGTCAGACGCATTGGTGCCGCTGACTTGCGCCGAAGAAACGGTGATCGGAACCTTCGTGGAGATGTTGCTCAGGGTTGATGCCTGTGGCGTACTGTTAGTGCCGACGGTCTGGTTGGGGAACGTCAGGAGGGTCTTGGACGGGGCGAGAGTGCTTTGTAACAGCACGCCATTGCCGTACGCGGCGAGATCCGGCATACCGTCACCGTTAAAGTCACCTATTGACAGGTATGACGCTGGGATGCTAACGGGGGGCTCTAACTGGGCCTGGAAGGTTCCATCTCCGTTTCCGAGAAGGACCGAAACCGGCCATTCGGTCTCGTACTGACATTCGGAGTCGATGCCGCAGACCGTCCCGACGATTAGGTCCTCCACGCCATCTCCGTTCACGTCTGTCGCCGTCACGCTTCGGCCCCGGTAGCCGGTCGTGTAGCTGACGTAAGGTTGGAAGGTCCCGTCCCCGTTGCCGACGAGGACTGAGACTACACCGGGAGTTGTGTCACTGCCATCCTGGGCATCCGACTCCACTGCCAGATCCAACTTGCCATCGCCATTGAGGTCCGCTACGGCAATCGAATAGATAAAAAAGCCGGAAGTAGCGAGAGTGGTCGGCGGCTGGAAGGTGCCATCCCCGTTTCCGAGCAGGATCAAAACCTGCCAGGGCTGACTCGCCGAGGTGCCCACTGTGGAAACTGCGAGATCCAACTTGCCGTCTCCGTTGAAGTCGCCGGCAGCAATGGCCTCAGTGCCGATGAACCCGGTCCCAAGTGTGATCACATTTTGAGGCTGAAAGGTGCCGTCTCCATTCCCGAGGAGGACAGAAACGCTGCGGTCGCTGTTGGCCGCAGCCAAGTCCAGCTTGCCGTCTCCGTTGAGGTCGAACGCGACCATGGAGAGCGGTACAGAACTAACAGCGGCAGCCTGGGATGGAACCTGGAAGGTCCCGTCTCCGTTCCCCAGCATGACTGTGACGGTGTAGGGCGGACCATTAACTCCAAATGCAACAGCTATATCATTTTGCCGTCACCGTTGAAGTCTCCTACAAGGAGGGTGCTGGGGTCGTTCTGGGCCAGAGGATAAATGGTGCTGCTCTGGAAGGTTCCGTCGCCGTTTCCTAGGTTAATTGTAAGGAATCCGCTGCCAAGGCCAGCCAAGTCGAGCTTTCCATCTCCGTTAAAATCGGCCCGACCTGCCCGGAGCCGGAAGGGATCGTTGAGGACGCCAGCGAAAGCGAGGACACGGGCCAAGAGGTACAGAGGAAGGAGATGCTAGAGCTGGTTCCAACACCGGGGTTAGTCACCGATATAGACGCCGTGCCCGCCGTGGCGACATCGGATGGGAGGATGGCCGCCGTCAGCTGAGACTGGCTCACAAACGTCGTGGCGCGCCCACTACCGTTCCAGTTGACAACCGAACCTTGCACGAAACCTGTACCGTTCACCGTCAACGTGAATCCCGAGCCGCCGGGCGCGACGGTCGTGGGCACCAGCGGGTCGTTGATGAAGGGAATCGGGTTCGTGCTTTGGGCCAAAGCTCCACAGGCCATGAATACTGCTGCAGCGACCGCCAATCTGATCCATTTCGACGTGCTCATAATTGATCTCCTCGACCTCCCCATGCGTTTAGGGGTTTGCAGATATTTTCCACCATTGGGTTCCATCCCACTGGACGTTTACAGAGTTGTACTGAACCGTGAGGGTGAAGCTAGTTGCGCCGTCGATGTTAACGCCGGAACTGACCGTGCAGGTTCCGCCCGAATTGATGTACTTGATGCGGTACGTTTGCCCCACCTGAATGCCGAGCGCGGGCAGTGTTAGAGTTATGGTACCGTTGCACAAAATAGTTGCGTCTTGAGGGCTTAGGGTGTAATTGCTCGTTTTGGTGGCGATCGCGCTGTCTACACCGGTAGAACTAATGTAGCCGCCTCCGGTCATATTTCCGTTCTGCTGACCTGGTAATACTGGTCGCCCCGCCGACTTGCAGTGCCAAAATATTGGTGCCGTTTGCCGATGCCGTATTTGTGAAGTTGAAGAGGACCCCAAGTCGGCGCTAATGCGGCATTATTCCAATTCCCGGTGACGCTGAGCGCCGGTATGCTGGTCGATCCTGTTAACTGCCCTTGATTAATGCTCAAAGGGGTAGCTGTCGACCCGGAGGCAGTAGTAACGCCGACTAGGACATCGCTCGTCCCAGTTGCGGCTGAGGTTTCTCCAAATGACATCGCTGTCTGCGAATTTGTTGTCTGAGCCCAGTTCCAGGTCAGCGGGTTGTTACCGTTTGCGATGGTATCCGATCCGGTCGCAGCGGTGAGCCCGGAGACCGGCATCGCAGTAGCAGTGATGCCTCCCGAGCCGATTGGCGCCAGCACGCCCGCTGTACTCATTTCGACACCATTGCCATTGGCGGCGAATTCGACCGGCTTCGCGGTCGAGCCGGACGAAGCAAGAATGCTCACCAGATGACCTGTCCC
>CAVSYV010000006.1:0-270710 GCA_963732255.1 uncultured Acidobacteriaceae bacterium | reverse complement strand
ATGATCCGAGCGTTGTCCCGCGGAACCTCGGAGGGCCGGATCCACGCTGCGAGCGTGAACTCCGAGCGCCCTGGAAACGACAGCTCGGCTGTCGGCCCGACGCTCACCGCGCTCCTCGTGCCATCGAACGCGGCGGCCGTGTCCGCGTCCCCGGTCAACGCGCCGGGAACGCCGAACCCACGTTCTCGTCGCGTCCGCAAGCCGCACCGGCGGAATCGACCGCCACCCACCCATCTCGCTCTCCGAGCCGCCAGTACGACACGAGTCCGAGAGAATCGAGGACCATGTCCGCGTAGTCAGACAGCGCGGACGAGGTCAATGGACGAGGGCGGACTACGACGGTCAACGGACGTTGTACGTATGGCTGGGGCGAGATTCCCGTCAGCGCGCGCCGCGGACACCGAGCCCCATCATACCAACGAGACCGTGATCTATCATCGCCGGATGCGACCTTGGGGCTCGGTCACGTGCCACCGCTGGGCCCGCCCGATCGCAAGGGCGAAAGATGCGCGGCTGCTCGGGAGGGTGGTCGTCAGCTGTCATGGCGATTCTCTTCATTGCGGCGGCGCCAGTTCGCGCGCGAGGTGTATCGGACCGAGCGGCGCGGTTACGGTCAGACGCGCTGCCGTTGGCGCTGGAGAAACACGGGCACGTCTCCGTGGAGACGGCCGGGCCCGAGGCGCTTCAGGATCCCGAAGGCTGGGATCGCTATGACGCGGTGCTCATCGCCCGTCTACCGCCGCGGTGCTGGACGGCCCCGGCGACCGAGGCGGTACTGGCGGGGACCGCCCAGACGCTCGTGGAGGCGCCGCTTCCGAGCAATATCCGCGATGCGCTCGGCATCACCGGCCAGCGGGGCCTGGTTGAAGACGGCCTGCTCTCGTTGACCTCGGCTCCCCTGTCGCGCCAGGCCCGTGAGACCTACGGCGTCCAGCCGGGCGGCCCCATCGTCCGCCCGTCCTCCGCCGTGTGAGCCGCGACCCTGAGCATGACTGGACATCGCTCCCAGGGTCCCGATCTCGCTGCCCCAAGCCGCGGCGTGGCGCGCGCCCGGCTGGGAGGTGGAGCGCTGGAACCGGCCCGAGGGGGTCGAGGTCCTGGCCGAGTGGCGTGCGCTCCAACCGGATGCCGTCGCCTATCCCGCGGTCGTGCGGCGCGAAAACCTGACGGCGTGCGCCCTGAGTCTGTTCGCCTATCTCGGCCAGGCACACACAGGCGCGCCGGCCGACGGAGCCGACCATCGGCCGATGCCCCGGGTCACCGGCGTCGAGGTGCTCTTGCTGGCCTTAATCGATGACATGTACGCGCGGCCGGACGCACGCGCGCGCGGCTGCTGCCCTGGCCGGACGGCGTCCGCTGGGTGCGAAGCATCCGTCACGATTTCGATCGGCCGCTGACGATGGAGGCGGTGAAGCATGTCGTTTCCAAGCACCGCGAAGTCGGCACCGCCGTCACGTGGTACTGGCGGTCTGAGCCGCGTCGTGGCCCCAAGCGTGCCGGGCCCGCCGCGGCCGACCTGCGACCCGCCGCGTACGTAGCCGGCGTGCCTAATCACGAGGTGGCACTACACGTCGAATTGCTGTGGGACAAGAGCGAAGAAGAGCAAGGCATCGTCGAGACCGCCATCCGGCGCCGCGTCCTGGGCATCACGGCACACGGCGCGCGCAACTGCTTCCGGTTTCAGGGCGCGCCGAATCTGCTGTGGGCCGAGGAGCGCGGACTCCTGTACAGCGAAGCCTTGTCACAGAGCCATCTGCATCCGCATCGCTTCGCGGCGCTCGGCGGGACCGGTGAGGTAACCACTCTCGAGGTGGTGTGCCTGCCCCATCACACCTCGTTCGACCTCAACATAACCAGTACCAACACCGAAGCGGTGCTCGATGCCATGCGCGCTTTCATCGCCGCAGGTGGCCTGATGCAAGTCATGAATCACCCCGACATCAACACGGATGAGCTGTTCACGACGCTTGCGCATATGCCGGACGAGGGCCGCGCCGACATGACCGCGGCTCAAGCCGCGGACTGGTGGAGGCGGACACGTTCTCGGCGCGGTGACGATCGACAGAGTTGACGACGAGACCTTCGACGTTACCTCGCGCAGCGACCTCGACTCGCTGGCGCTCGAATTACTGGGCGTCGACGGACTCCGCGTGGAGCTATCGGTCAGCCTCAGAGCCGGAGTCCCGGAGCGCGTGGCGACGGGCGACGTGAAGGCGAGCGTATAATGGATGCATCAAGGCGTCGGTTACTCGGCGCGTTGCCAGTCGTATGCACGCGGTACACGCTCGCCGCGTGTGGCTTCCAGCATTCCTCCTCGAGCCTGAGCGGGTTGAGCACGAGCCGCGGTGCGCCCGCCCCCGTGACCACGGCCCATCGCCCCGCTGCCGGCAGCGGCCCGATCGCGACCGGCCCAGCCACCGCCCCCACCAAGGATCTACTGGCGATCCCGGTCTGCCGCCCTAACATGCAGAGGGTCGATCTGAACGTGCAGACGGTGCAATGGCAGCCGCTTCGCTGATCCAGGGAATCGCGCGCGCCGCGGCGCCCCCGACCTGAGGACGGGAAATGGAAGCGCGCGAGGATGGTTTCGTGGCACTCGTAGTGGGATCGGAGTCTCAGCGCGAATCCGAGTTGGCGGCGTTGAGCCGGGTGGTGCCGGCTCTCCAGCAGAGCGGACTGCGGGTTTTCAGCCCGGACTCCGGCCTGGCGATGTTTCCTCCCGATCGCTGGACCGTTGGCTCGCTGTACTTCACCGAAGATGCGCGTTTTGACCAGGTCGTGGTGGGCCGTAACGTTCGGATCTTTCGGTCCCAGTGGGGGAGGGCATTCCTAGGCTTCCTCGCGGCACTGCTGACCCCAGCCGGCCATGTCGTGCTGCCCGTCATGGCCGATGCGCAGGCCGACGCGGGCGGCATGTGGCGCGTCCGCGATCTGGAACGGCTGCTTGGATCGCGAGCCGAGCAGCTGGGAGAAGGCATGTGGAGCTTCCAGAGCCCGTGCCACGAGATCGTCGCGTACTCAACCCTCCGGTGGTTTCTACGCAACGCCTCGCAGGTCGTGCACGCGGAGCTCGTGGCACGGTACGTGCCCGACGCCGTCGACGCTCTCCGCAGCGACCGCATCCTCGGCGAGTTCCTGCTCGGGGCTCCGGCGCCGGATGACCTCGAGCCCCCTGACCGAAATGGCTCTTCCGCGACACGCTGGTTCGAGCGCCACGACGCGCAGGTCACACCGGTCGGCTATGGCGAGGTCTATGGCCGGACACTGCGCTCGATCAGTTACCTGGTGTCCGGCATCTCGTACAAGGCGTCGATCATCTCGCACATCGTCCGAACCCTCTCCCGAGCGCCGACGCCGCTGAGTACGATCGACTTCGGTGGTGCGTACGGCCTGCTCACGGCTGAGCTCCTACTCGATCCGTCACTGGACTTCGCGACGGGAGTTTGCTGCGAGCACTCCTCGCCCTATCTGTTCGCCACGACGCGGCTATATCGCGCCATGAGGCGGGAATTGCAGGGTCGGTTCTACTTCGCCTCGTCGCGCGGCGAGGACTTTTCGTGGGATGGGAGTTACTCGCTGGTGACATTCCTGTCGTCGTTGTTGTACATGGAGCGGCGGAACGAGGTCATCGCCCGGGCTTGGGAGCACACCGAGCCCGGCGGCCTGCTGGTGGTCTACGAGGTCCCCAAGTCGGACCCGCGCAACAAGGACTACGACATTCAATTCACCGCGGCCGAGCTGGACGACCTGCTGGGTCGGCTCGGGCAGGTGCATCGCTATTCGCCGCTGGCCGCGCGCACCGTCTCGGTCGATGAGGCCGAGAGACTCCGGTGTTTCGGGCGGTGGTGAAACCGGAATCAACCTCGTGACGACACGGAGCTGACACTGCCCCGTCCGGCGCTACACGACCTGGCTCAGCGATTCGGGCGCCACGCGACGCTGTATTCCGGCGGTCTCTTGACCAACGCCGCGCTCGGCCTGGCCAGCGTGGCTGTGCTGACCCGTTTCCTGGCACCGTCCGCTTTCGGCCAGCTAGCGATCCTGATCTTCTTCAGCGAGCTGCTGGCGATCTTGTGCGATCTCGGGATCCTGCAGGGCACCATGCGCAGCGTGCTCTCGCCCGGCCCCGAATCGGGGGACGAGCGGCAGCGCCGACGGCAGACGATGACGACCGGCCTCATCGTGACGCTTGCCATAGCTGCGGTGCTCACGGCCCTGGTCGCCGTCCTGGCGGATCCGATCGCCGAGCTCATCCTCGGCGACCGCCGAGACGGGGCCCTCGTGATCTACGCTGCAGTTACCGGTGCCGCCCTGGGCTGCTATCGGCTGCTCGTCAACCAACTGCGCTACGCACGCCGTCCCGCCGCGTACAACGCTCTGCTCGTGTTCCGGGGCATCGCCGTCCTGGCGGCCAGTGCGATCCTCCTCTCGCAGACGGCGACGCTTCACAGCGCGGTCCTCGGCATGGCGATCGGCAGCCTGAGCGCGATGCTGCTCACCGCGCTCGTGATGAGACGCGAGTTCGGCGCGGCCCCTGCGTGGAGCGCATTGAGCGACATCTGGCGCCGAGGCGCACCCTGGGTGCCGATCGCCGCCGGGCTGTGGTTCATCAACACGGGTGCGGTCGTGATCCTCGGTGTGATGAGCTCCGCCCACACGCTCGGCACCTACCGGGCAGCAGTTGCCGTCGCGGCGCTGGTGTCGTACTACGGCGCCGTCTTCTACATGAGCTGGGGGCCGCTCACCCGTTCTTCGTTGTACCTCGCTGCCCAGCGTGAGGCCGGGGCCGAACCGCTGAAACGCGCGTTCGCCTCGGCTTACCTCATCGGCGCCGGAACGCTCGTGGCGGTGATCGCGATCTTTCAGAACGAGCTGGTTAAGCTGCTGGGTCATGCATACGTCGCGGCTGCCCCGCTCATCGCGCTTCTCGCGATACCACATGTCTTCTATGGACTATTCCGGATGCTCTACGTAACGACGACGGACCCGCGCAAAGTCCAGACGTTCCGTACGCTCGTCCTCGTCGCCACAGCTCTCTTTGCCGCCGTCGGGTTCGCTCTCGCGAGCTCGATCGGCGCCTATGGCATCGCCGTCGCCCAAGGTGTGGCGTTCGGAGCTGCCGCCGGCGCGATGGCGGCCTTTGAGCACGCCCACGGCCGGCCGTTGCCCATCGACGCCCGGCGCACCACCGTTGCCCTGCTGTGTGCCGGAGGGTGTGTGGCCTTCGACCGGGCACTCGCGCTCACCGGCTTCGATCGCGCCGTCATCGACGTCGCGTGCGCGGCCCTGCTGGTGGTCGCCTGGCTAAGGGTCGGCGTGGTCTCGCTCACCGAAGCTCGCACGATCGCGCAGGCGCTTCGCCCGGGTGATCAGCACCGAGCGCACGAGCGATGGATGGCGTACCTGGCCAACCTCGACCGCCGCGAGCGGCAGCAGCTCCGCGCCTTGATGGATACCGGCAGACGCGGCGCTGACGCCGGGCCGCCGGAGGACGATCAGCTCCCGTTGTTTGGCACGGTGATCCGCGAGATGACGGGAGGACGGGCTACCGGACAGGGCAACGAGGCGCTCGCCGAGTACTTGTTGGCTCGTGACATGCCGGCCTACAAGGACCCGCTCGCCAACCGGCTGATTGCCGCGGGGGAGGATCCGCTCGAAGTGGACCGGATGAGCTCTGCGGTTCTGTGGCTGCGTCGGCTACCGCCGCGCACCTGGCGCAAGCTCGACGCCCAGGGTCCGGGCGACCCGCCGGAGCCCAGTCCCGAGCCTCAACGGGACGTGTCGCCGTCCGCGCCGTGAACGCCGAGCAGAACGCGTTCGAGACGTGGGTTGAGAACGTTGACCAGATCGCCGAGGTCTTCGCCCGTGTCGTCTCGGACACTCTGGCCGCTCAGGGCCGCGATCTGGCGAGCGCGGCCGCACAGTCGACCGTGAAGACGAATTCGACGCTCGTCCCCACGCGCGGAGACAACCTCCTCCTGGTCATGCGGCACTTGCTGGGAATAGCCACGATGCGCGGTCTGCGCGTGCTCGAGCTGGGCTCCGGGTTCGGCGCGTTGGCCGCCTACCTGGCCTGGCGAGAGCGACCGGCACGGATGGTCGCGGTCGACGTCAGCGACGTCTATGTGCGGGTCGGCTCGCGTTGCGCCGCGGATTTGGCGCTCGACCCCATCTTGACCTTCGTCCGTGCCGACATGCGCGACCTCAGTGCGTTCGGCGACGGCGAGTTCGACCTCGTCATCGCCAACAACTCGTTCCTCTACGTACCCGACAGAGCTGGCGCGCGGCGGGCCTTATCCGAGTTCAACCGGGTCCTCGCCCCAGGCGGCGCGGTTCTCGTCTACCAGGCGAATCGGTGGCGGTGGAAGGAACCGTTCACCGGTGCGCCGGTCGTCCACCTCCTTCCCGCCGCCGTGGCCGTTCCCCTCGCCCGCCGTACCGGCTGGCGGCACAACCACGGCCGCGTGCGACTGTCGTCCCCGCCGGCTTTGAGACTGGCGCTGCGCCGAGCCGGGTTCGCCCCCACCACGCCGATCACCTTTCGCCACGGCCTGGTCAGCAGATGGCCCCACCGCAACTTCGGCCGGTTCTTCGGCATCGCGGGGCGCAAGGACTGAACATGCTTCTCGCCGCCGGCGACCCCTTCGGAAACGTGCCCCAGGCTGCTAGTCTCACGGCGGGGCGTGACGCGAGCGGATACGGACATCCTCGACACCCGTGCCTCCCGTCGTTGGCTGTGCTCGTTGACCTTTGGGATAACAGTTGACGGACTACTCACCTTCTGAGATAACGCGGCGTCTGGAGACGCTAGACCGCTCTCTGACCGCGTTTCCCGAAGGCTTCGTCTGTCCTTGGCCGGTAGCGCGAGTATTCAACGAGTTGCTGAAGCAGGCTCGTCGCGAGGTCGACGACGACCCCGTCCTCAAGAGCATTCGGTTCCTGGAGGAAGCGCCCGACGGGGAGACCACTGGCATGAGCAACACGCTCGTCACGACCGTGCGGGCGCTTGTTGGTCAGGTGACGCTGGCCGTCGCGGGAGACTCGGTGCTGCCCGTCCCCGACGCTGTCCAAGATGAGCCGGCTCAGCCGCTCGCTCGTCACGCGCCGCCGAGCCATAGACGGTGAGCGATGACTGAGCGCGGGTCGGCTGAAGCTCACGCTGCCGTCACGGACGGCTCGACGGTCTCTGCTCGGGGCCCGATGAGCTCACTGGAGGCCGTTCCCGGCGAGCGTGGCTGCGACGTGCGCGCAGGTGGGCGGGTGTGCATGTTCGTCTACAACAACTGTGCCGCAGACATGCGCGTGCACAAGGAGGCGCGAAGCCTGGTTGAGGCAGGCTATGACGTTGTTGTGGTGGCCGTGCTCGACGGTCGAACGGTTCCTGAGGAGCAGCACCCGTGGGGCTTTCGGATCGTCCGCATCGATCGCAACCCGGTGCATTACCGCGTGCTGCGCCGCACGAGGGCGATCCGCCGCTCGCTACGGCTGGCGCGGGCCAGAGCCACCCGGCGAGTCCGGGCGCGGCGCACGAAGCTCGCCCGCATGGTTCGACGCCTCCGGAGGCGGCTCACGTGGCCTCTCCGATCCCGCACGGACGCCCGTCGGCGCGACACGCGATCCCCGTCCAATCCTCCCCGGCGCGCGGCGCGAGCGCGCGGGCCGCTGTCCACGACGCGAGTCGCGCTTGTCTTGGCGCCGGTGGTCTTCGTGACGACGGGCACCGCCCGGGTCTACGGGGCCGCGCGATGGCGCGTGCTGCGCTGGTGCCCGCCGCTCAGGCGGCCGTATTACCGTTGGCAGGAGCGTCATGGCCGCCGTCTCCGTCGCTGGCGCTATCGGCGGCAGCTGAAACGCTCGTTCGACCGGTACGCCGAGCTTCCCCTCGAAGCCGCGGACGATCCTGCTCCGCCGCCGCGGATCGATTGGACCGCCGCCTCGGCCGCGGCGGGCCAGGCAATCGACGATGTCAGTCCGGCGAGCGGCCGCGCCCGCGGCCCAATCGTTCGCGCCTTGGGCTGCCTCGACCGCCGCATCTCTCGGACCGCATACCGCGGCTTGATGTTCTTCCACAAGCCGTTGATGTTCACGGCGTACTATCGCCGGGCCTATCGGCAGCTGCGGTCCGAGCCGATCGACCTCGTTCACGCCCACGATCTGAATACGCTTCCGGTCGCGGCCATCGTGGCCATGCGGCGGGGCTGCCGACTCGTGTACGACGCGCACGAGCTCTATCCCGAGATCAGCACTCTGTCCAAGCGCGAGAAGCGGATCTGGGCAGTCATCGAACACCGGTTGATCAGGCGCGCGGACGCGGTCGTCACGGTCTGCCAGTCGATCGCCGACGAGCTCACCCGCCGGCACCGCCTCGTCTCTGCGCCCACCGTCCTGCTCAACTGCCCCCCCGCCGCGAGTGTGCCGTCCCTGGCCGCGCCGGTAAATCTTCTCAGGATCAGGGCGGGTCTCGAGAACAGCCTCGACCCGATCATTCTCTACCAGGGCGGCTTCTCGCCCAACCGCGGGCTCGAGGAGCTGCTCTACGCGACGCCGTACCTCGACTGCGGCGTGGTCGTGCTGATGGGTTGGGGAAACCTGGAAGCTCGCTTGGCCGAGCTCGTCGCCGAGCTCGGCGTCGAGCAGCGCGTTCGGTTCGTTGGCCGGGCGGAGCCTCACGAGCTTCTCCACTTCACCGCCGGCGCGGACGTGGGAGTCATTCCGTACAAGCCGATCGGCCTGAATAACTACTACACGACGCCCAACAAGCTGTTCGAGTACATGCTCGCTGGAATCCCGATCGCGGCCAGCCGCGTGCCGGAGCTGCGTCGATTCGTCGAGGGCCACGCGCTCGGACTCACCTTCAACCCGGACGACCCGCGCGACATCGCAAGCACGCTGAACTTCCTCCTCGCTGACCGGTCCGCGCTGACGGAGATGCGCGAGCACTCCCGCGAGGCCGCCCGCAGGTTCGTGTGGGAAAACGAGGTTCCGAAGCTCGTCCAAACGTACCGGGCCTTGGATCTCAATCATGCCGCGCCGATTCCTGTTTCTGCACGGCGGGCCTGAAGAAGCCCGCCGGGTCTTTCGCGAGGAGCGGCGCGGTTACTGGGCTGCCGCCCTGCCGGTTGTGCTGGAAAAGCACGGTCTCACGTCGTTCGAGGAGTCGACCGTCGCAGGCTTGGAGGAGGCGCTGCGCCGGGACGAGGTTGGCGCGGTCCTGGTGGCGCGCACGGCCGCCCGCGCCGAGACGACTGGCGTGCTACACCGACTTCGCCGCCTGGGCATCCCTTTGCTGATCGAGGGACCTCTGCCGTGTGAGCTGCACGAGCTTGCCGGAATCGTCTCGGCTGAGCCGACGGCCGCCGAAGGAGCCGTCGCAATCACGAGCCGGCAGCTCGCTTCCGCGGCCGCCGAGTACGGCTATCCGGCAGGCGCGCGAATCACCGTGCCGGCGGTGCGACCGGTCGAACGCGAGTCCGGGACCGATTGGCGGCATCTCGACGTGCCCATCCGGGCCGATCAGGCGGAAGCGTGGCGCCGCGCCGGCTGGGACGCCGAGCGCTGGGGCGTCGATGCGGACGCCGAAGTCCTGGCGACCTGGACAGGAGCTGACGGGGTCCCATCTCCCGCCCTCGTGCGCAAAGGAAGCGTCGTTGCCGCCTCTTTTGGCTTGTTTTCGATCCTCGGCCAGGCGCACACGGCGGAGCCCTGGGACCACGGCGAATATCGAACCAGCGCTCGCATCACCGGGCTCGAGACGCTGCTGCTCAGCCTCGTCGACCACCTCCATCGCGACGCTGACCTCGTGCGGCCGCGGATCTTGTCGTGGCCGCGCAACGCACGCTGGGTCCTCAATGTACGCCACGATTTCGACCGCTTCCTGGCCTCCAAAGCCGTGGCCCAGACGCTGGCCCGCCATCAGGAGGCGGGGTCCGCGGCGACTTGGTACTGGCGCTCGCGTCACCTACGCGACGGCGTGTTTTATCGCCGTTGGCCAGGCAACCTCGCCGTCAAGCTCGTGGCGAGCAGCCCGGGTCATGAAGTGGCTCTGCACACCGAGCAGCTATGGAACGGACGCGCAGAGCGCGAGCGTCGCGTGGTTGAACGCGTGTACGGGCGTCAGGTTCTCGGGTCGTCGTCCCACGGCGATCCACATTGCTTTCGATTCCAGGGCGCTCCCAACGTCATCTGGGCGGAGCGGCAGGGATTGCTCTACACCGAGCTGAGCAATACGTACTCGGTTGAGGTATGCTACAGTAAACATGGCCACCAGTCCGTTCCGGTACGGGCCAACATCGAAGAGAAGTGACTATAAGCGCAGTATTGACGCGCACACACCACTGCTGTACCCTCGTTTCCAGAGGGTTGCAGTGGCGAATCACTCTAGGAATCCCGCGAAGAAGACGAAGAGTGACACGCGCAAGGAATCTAAGCCCTTTACATGGGGCGACTTCGACCGAATGGTTGAGCGGGCTGTTACGACGCCCGCTCGAAAACCCGCTCCAAAATCGAAGTAAATATCAGGTTTCCCTGATCCCGCCGATTGTAACGGAACGAATACTCATCAAGGTAGGTCTGCAAATACTTCCGGCCCACGGAATGATAGACCCCGCGAATTCCGTTCTTTACCAGACTCCAGAATCCTTCGATGGTCTGAGTGTGAACGTCTCCCATGACGTACACCTTTTGCGCGTGCTTGATGCGTTTGTGCTCATAGCGATTCGCATGAAGCGAGAGCCTGTCATAGATCGAATACTCATCGCTGTAGACAGTGCTCTCCGGCAGGATGCGCTCGGCAATGATGGGGAAGATGGTTGAGACTTTCACATCGGGAGTCACAAATGCCAGAACCTTCCCGCCGCGCTCTACCATGCCGAACACTGGAGTCTTATCGTCTCCTTCGGTCTCTCGCCCGCGCATCCCGCGAGTGCCGTGCTTGTTCTTGCGCTTCCCGCCTACATAGGTTTCGTCTATCTCGACCGTTGATCCCTCCAGTTGCATATCAGGTTCGGATAGCAACGAGCGAATCTGCTTGAACATGCGCCACGCGGTTTTGTAGGTAACGCCACTCTCACGTTGAATCTGTTTCGCGCTGATCCCGCAGCGGGTCGACCCCATGAGGTACATTGCGTAGAACCACTTCTTGAGCGAAGTGCTGGTTTTCTCGAAGATAGTTCCGGCCATCGGCGAGATCATACTGCCGCAATAGTCACAGGCGTAAGCGGGCCGTCCGGTAACACGATGGTGCTTGCGCTCTTTCTCGCACTTGGCGCAATGGGCGATCCCGCCCGGATACCTCTTCTCTTTCAGGTACTCAAGGCAGGACTCATCGTCTGGAAACTGCTGGAGGAATGTCTCTAGAGTCAGCCGGAGATGTTTAGGAATGCTCTGCTTGGGCTTCATGGCAAGAACAGTATGCCATTTGGTCTACTTGATGTCAAGGGATACTTACCTTTGCGGGTAAGCCCTTTGCGCTCAAGAATTTGCGGGGACCACCCCCAGATCAAGCGCACTCAACCCCTGTGTATTCTAGAATTTAACGAAATTCGGCGATTACTTTTTGGGACTGAATATACCAGCGCAACCGACCGAGCCAGAGGCACCGAGAGCAAGCAGCAACACCCCATCTCGACAGGAAGCAGAACGCCCGCAACTCAAAACTCACCGCCTCACAGCTCACAGCTCATAACTAGCAGCCACCCGCAAGAAGCTGCTAAACTTTCCGCCATCATGCGAAATCGATTTTCAACCAGAGTTATTCTCTCCGTGCTCGGACTCTCCATCGCCGGGTCGGCGTTTCTTCTGCAGGCATCAGCCAAATCCATTCACGAAGTCAAAACACAATCCTTCGGCGAGCACGACGGGAGGCCAGTCAACTTGTATACGCTAACCAACGCACACGGTCTCGAACTCCAGGCCATGAATTACGGCGCCATCATTGTCTCTTTGCATGTGCCCGACCGCAAAGGCCAAATGGCCGATATTGTTTTGGGCCACGATAACTTCGAAGGTTACATTCCCAACCCTCCATTCTTCGGCGCACTCGTCGGCCGTTATGCGAATCGCATCGCCAACGGCACTTTCACGCTGGACGGAAAAACATACACGCTGCCAAAAAACGATGGCCCCAACACTCTGCACGGTGGCCCCGAAGGTTTCGATAAAAGGATGTGGACGGGCGAGCCGGTAAAAGGCAAGTCGGCTGTAGTCTTCACTTACCTGAGCAAAGATGGCGAAGAAGGTTTTCCCGGCGATTTGAAAGTGAAGGTCACCTACACGCTCAACGACAACAATGAACTGGTCATCGATTACGAAGCCACTACCGACAAGCCGACAGTGCTGAACCTGAGCCAGCACAGCTATTTCAATCTTTCCGGCGAAGGCAGCGGCAACATCCTCAACACGGAAATGCAAATCAACGCCAGCCGCTTCACTCCCGTGGATAAAACTCTGATCCCCACCGGCGAACTACGTCCGGTCAAAGGAACTCCGCTCGATTTCTTGACGCCAACGAAGATCGGCGCCCGCATCAATGACGATTACGAGCAGCTGGTGCTGGCCAAAGGCTACGACCACAATTTCGTGCTCGACCGCAAAGGCCCAGGCCTCACGCTGGCTGCGCGCGCCTATGACGCGGCGAGCGGCCGCGTGCTGGAAGTTTCCACCACTCAGCCCGCAGTGCAGTTCTACACCGGAAACTTTCTCGATGGAACGATCACCGGCAAACATGGACACGTGTACCAGCGCCGCGACGCGTTCTGCCTCGAAACCCAGCATTATCCCGATTCTCCGAATCATCCGGATTTTCCGACAACGACCTTAAATCCGGGCCAGACGTTTCACGCGCAAACCGTTTTCAAGTTTTCCACGCGATAGGAGCGCCGCACGAAGGCATCCGATCTGATGAGAAACGAGAATAGCGTTAGCGGCAGCGAAATCCGCTACCGCTCTATTCCGCTGCCAGCGCCTCCAGCAGCGCCTTCTCGACTTTTTTCTGATGTTGCGGCTCGAGCTTCTTTCCGCCCGATGTCAGATAAAAAGTATCAATCGCCATCTGCCCTTCGGTATCGATCAAGGCGATCTCGATATTGCACTCCTGGCTGGAAAAGCAGGAAGCAACGCGATGCAGCAATCGCGGCCGGTCCTGTGTAATCACCTGCACCAGCGTGCTCGCCGAAGAAGAGCTGTCATCAAACTCGATTCTGGTCTTGATCTTTACTTTGGCCAGCGCGCTCTTCTCCGAACGTTGCCGGTCGCGCAGCATCTTTTCCAAGTCCGCTTCGCCCAAAAGAACTTCTGTCACGCTGCGCTTGAATCGCTCCCACTCGGAAAGATTCAGCTCCAGTGTCTTAAAGCGGTCGGTAAAGTAAACCGTATCGACCACCGTTCCCGCCTGGTTGGAAACCGCATTCGCCTTCACAATGTTCATGCCCCACGCGGCTAAAACGCCGGTGAGTCTGGCAAACAGAAACGGGCGGTCTTTTGCCACCAAGGTCAGGTCATACCAATGGCGTCCGCGTTTAAGGTCAACCTGCACCGGATCCGACCCCAGCCGGTCGGCCATCTCGATGTGGCGCATCACCTCTTCCGGCGAATGCATCAAGAGATATCGCTGCGGAAATCCCTCCAGGAAACTCTTGAACTTGCTGTTGGAAACCGCAGCCATCGAACGCAGCCGCGCCAGCTTTTCGTCGCGAATTTCTCCATGCACGCGCTGGTCGGCACTGCGGTTCAGATAATTCGAGGTGCTGATGTAGAGCTGCCAGACGTTTTCTGCCTTCCACGGAGTGAGAGCTTCCGGATTCACCGCCTTGATATCCGCATAGGTCAGCAGGCAGAGCAGCTTGAGCCGTTCCTGCGTGCCGATTTTTTCCGCCAGTGCCGCAATCGTTGCGGGATCGAAAATGTCGCGCCGCAGCGCCGCCGACATCTCCAAATGATTGGCAATCAGAAACAGAACAGTTGCCCGTTCGCTGGGCTCCACATCCAAGCGGTCCAGGCAACGGCCGGCGATTTCCAAACTCGCTTCTACATGGTTGCCGCTGCCAACCCCTTTGCCCGTGTCATGCAGCAACAGCGCCAGATAGAGCAGTTCGGGATCTTCCAGTTCGGCGAGCAGTCCTGCATAGCGTTTGTCCCATTCCGACTGCGCCTGCTTCAGGCGGTGAAGAATCTCAATGGCCAGAAAAGAGTGCTCGTCCACGGTGAAGCGATGGTAAAAATCGCGCACCACCAGCGAATCGATCGCCTTCAATTCCGGCAGCAACATGGTCAGCAGCCGCAGCGATTGCATGGCCCGCAGCGCATCCGCCGCATGCGGCTGCAACAAAGTCTCTTGCAGATACAGCCAAAGTTCCGCGCCGCGCGGCGCGCCTGAGGCTAAGGCTGGCAGCGCCTGCTCAATGCGATACTCGGTGGTGGTACTCAACTTCAGCCCGTGATGCGCCATGAAATGGAACAGGCGCAGAATCATTTCGGGATCTTGCAGCGCCGACGGTTGCTGCAAAAATATCAGTCCATCGACCACGGAAAAATCCGGCGTCGAAAGCCGCGACCGCCAGCGCTGCACCTGGCGGTAGAGCGAAGACCAGGCTTCCGGAATTTCTTCCAGAAGCTGGACGACCGTGCGCTGCGCGGCGCGGGCGTGGCCGTAATAAATCCGCATCCAATCTTCCGCGCTAAGCTGCAACGCGTCGGGCGCGCCAATTCTTCGCGCCGCCGCTTCATCCTGCGCTTCCCAGCTCAAACTGTTGTCGTCGCGCCCCTGGCGAAAGTGCAAAAAACATCGCGCGGCAAAAAGAAAATCCAGCGCGGAATCGAGTTGCTTGCGCACCGGAGCGCGTAGCGCGCTCGACCCCGGCCAATCATGCAGCTTTTCCATGGCGGAGATCAGCGCCAGCCAGGTGGCGACGTTGCAATCGCGCACGCCGCCGGGAGCTTCTTTTATGTTCGGCTCCAAATGAAACACGGTGTTGCCAAACTTGCCGTGACGCTCGCGCGTGACTTCGGCCAGCCCTTGCAGCAGCGGCTTCGCTTCCCGCACCACCAGCTTGGGAATCACCCTGTCATGCAGCCGGGCAAACTGCTCGCGATCTCCGGCGAGATAACGACAATCCAGCAAAGAGATTGTGAATTCGGTATTTTGCGGATCGAACTGTCCGCACTCGGCCAGCGTGCGCGATGCGGGACTCAACTTGAGCCGCAGGTCCCAAAGCTCCTGCGAAAAACGCGCAATGGCATCCCGATGATTTTGTTCGGCGCCATCGTCGGCGAAAAGAAAAAGCAGATCAATATCGGAGTAAGGGAAAAGCCAGCCTCGCCCGAATCCGCCCGTGGCAACCAGAGCGATGTCCAGCGGGCCGGAAGCATCGGGAGAAATCTGATCGCGCCACAAACGCTCGAGAATCTCTTCGATCAGCCGCGTGCGGCCGGCAATGGCGGAGCGACCGTCGCCATGCTCCGCGAATTCGCGCTGAATTCGAGCCGAATCTTCCGCGAGAGCTCCTCGCAGTTCGCCAATCAGTGAGGAAGAGGCCGTCATCGGATCGAACAATTGCCCCCAGGTCCACAACCAAGCAACTTCTTTCAGATGGAAACAGCTTTAGTCCAAACTGGCGTCACAGCGCGCCCTCGCCACGCTCGTCGTTGCGAATGCGAATCGCCTCGTCCACTCGTGAAAGAAATATCTTACCGTCGCCAATCTTACCCGTGCGCGCTGAAGTGAGAATGGCCTGCACCGCTTTTTCGACCATGGCATCGGGCAACACGAGTTCGAGCTTGGTCTTGGGAATCAGATCCACGCTATATTCGCGGCCGCGGTAGACCTCGGTGTGGCCCTTCTGCCGGCCGTGGCCACGCACTTCGAGCACGGTCATCCCCTCCACGCCAATTTCATGCAGAGCGGTCTTGACCGCTTCCAATTTCGAATTCTGAATTACGGCTTCAACTTTCGTCATTCGTTTTCCGTCCTGTTGAGCGTTCGGTATGCGCCGCAGCCCAGGCTGTCAGCGATGGTCAATCCTCATGCCGCGTGCCTAATAAATAGTATCCTCTTCCCGCTGCCGGGCAAGGCCGTATTTATTTCTGCGTAGCGAATCAGGTTCCAAGGGCGACCGTACTCCCGACTTGTTTCCAGGAGCATGCCGGTCAAGACGCGGTGCTTGCCCCATATCGGTGCTTGCGGGCGCTGGCGCTCACTGTACCGTCTACGAAAAATTGACGGAAATGCAAAGTATCTATCGGGGAGATCAGGTTTTGCTATGCGGCGGTCGGAGGCGGATTCCTTAACGAATGCAGAAGATTTCCATTACCTACATCCACGGCAAACGATGACCCCAAAAATATCAGACCATGCGTGCGTTATCATCCCTGGCCTAAGACTTTTCCGCCACAGCGCGAGAAAGCCGAACAAGGCGCCGAACAGCGCGATCCTCGCTACCTGGCCCACTCCCTCGTAGAGATGCCCAATGCCGAAGACCAGCGCCTGGATCAGGATAGCCCAGCCGGCGCTGCCTGTGATCGCTTGAAACTGCTTCTGAAGGTAGCCTCGAAATGCGAGTTCCTCGCAAAAACCTGCCGAGAGCGCAAGCGGCAGCCACGCCAGGCTCTCAAGAATTCCTTGCGGAAGAACGCCTTGCGCGGCATTCGTCCCGCCGCCCAAAACGTGAGCATTCATCAGGCCCACCCACACCGCCCAGAGCCCCGCACCCAGGGCAACGTCCTTCATCACATCCTTCGGCGTTGCCCACCGGCCGCCGACAAGATCGCGCAGGCGCACTCCACGCTTGTGAACGCCCATCCGAACGTAAAGTACCAAAAGCCATTCGGAAACCAGCACAGACATGTAGCCCGAGACGATCTTGCCGGTCGTCGCTCCGGGCGCTGCCACCGGGTGCCGCTTTGCGGCGTGCTGAAAGAAACCACCGGCAATGGACAGCCCTAAAAAAATAGCGATGAACAGAATGGTGTGCCACGCCGGGGCAATAAGAGAGGGAATCGATTGACGTGAAGGAAGATTTGCGCCCGGGCTGACCGCACCTAAACCTGCCGTGTGGGAGATCAAGCTTCGTCACCCCATTGCTCCACCGATGATACAAGGCATCCAGACTGGAGAATGGTCGATTTTGCGCAGTCGGTTTTTACGCAGTCTGGGGGGCCGAGCCTAACGCTGGGTTATTGCTTCGCCGGTCCCTCCGTCGCTCCTGCCGGCTTGGCAAACTTCGCCTCATCCACCGCGACATTTTGCTTTATGTCCTTTGCCTGAATCGTAAATTGTCCGCTGGGCCGCGCCAGAGTCCAGCGGAACGGCACTTTCACGCCGTTCAGTTCGCGATAATCCGCGTAGTCGATTTGCGTGGGCAGCAGGCCCAACGGAGTTTCACCATAACGCACCAGACGCACCAACAGGCCGGACTGCTCATCGAAATAAAGCCGCAGCGGAGTTTTGCCATCGCGCTTGCCCACAACTAAGTAAGCATCGTGATCGCCGACCTTTTCCGTGCCCTGGGTTTCCACCTGGCTGAACATTCCCTTGAGATGAGTGGCGAAATGAAGGTCGGCGTCCATGGACGCGCCATCAATATCCGATCCGTGCATATCTCGCGTGGGGCGATGCGGCGCGCCCATCCAGCCTTCCTGCCCATTGAATGCGGTGATGTTGTCGCCGTCGGGCATGTGAACATACGTGGCCCGCATGTCCGGTTCTTTGTCATACACATCCACGGGATAAGAAACTCCGCCGAACTCAATCGTTCCGGAAATCACGCGGCTCTTGACCTTATCGATGGCTTTCGCTCCGCCCAGCGCCTTCACATATTTTTCAATCAGTTCATCCGCGGCTGGACCGGTGGGCTTCGCACTCTCGCCTTCCTGCTTCGCTTCTGACCCGCGCCCCGGCATCGGGCCAGCGGCCATTTTCGCTTCCTCAGTGCTGATAACAGGTATCGCGACAGGATGCGTCGATCCGCGATGGCACGAATAGCAGGTGACCTCGCGATGACCTTCGAAATTGTCTTTATCGATGGCAAACATCATTTCCATCATCTGGCGGGCAATCTTCTTCGGCTTTTTATCGTCTTTGTCGAAAGCATTTTGCACGTGACAAAACTCGCACTCCACGCCCAGAGACGCGGTAATGAACTGCATCGCGGGAATCAGTTGATCGGCGGGAATGCCCTTGAGCACCTGGATATTTTTGAACTGCTGCTCCGCAGTTTTGGGGCCGGATGAGGGAGTTGCCTGCGCTGCGTCCGATTGCGCCTTCGCCGCCGTAATCACGATCCCGCAAACGATGAGTACGACAAGTGCGCTGAGCACGGCAATCCGGTTCGTTTCTATCATCCAGGGTCCTTCGATTGAATGTAGAGTTTAGCAAAAGCGGCAGCCCCCCCTCAACCCCCAGGGCATTCAACGCCGGGAACGCGGAGATCGCCGAGAGATCGCTGGTTTCTCCGCGTTCTTAGCGTGCTCGGCGTTAAATGTTTTGGCCGAGGGCCAGGGTCCGATGTCTTAGGTCCGGTTTGAAGAATGCTCCGTTTTTCCCTGTAACAAATTCAGCGCATGAGGAACCAACTCGATGACCGCCTCCAGAGATTCGACCGCACCGGCGGGACTGCCGGGCAAATTCAAAATCAATGTGGCGCCCCGAACTCCGCATACGCCCCGGCTCAAGGCGGCAAACGGCGTTTTCTTGATTCCCTGAGCGCGCATAATTTCTCCCACGCCCTCGATCAGGCGATCGCATACGGCGATTGTGGCGTCGGGAGTAACATCGCGCGGAGCGACCCCGGTTCCACCCGTGGTGACGACCAGCTGTACCTCGCCCGCCAGGCGAATCAGCAGATTTTGAATTTTGATGGAATCGTCGGGGAGCGTCTCACGAGTTACAACTTCAAATCCGGATTTCTGCAAAGCCGCAGCCACAGCCGGACCGGAAACGTCGACGCGCTCGCCGCGCGCGCAGGCGTCGCTCACCGTTACCACCGCTGCGGTCGGAGTCTGCATCGCGGCTCAACTGTCGAGCAATACGTCTTCCTCTTCTTCTTTTTTTTCTTTCTTGCTGGCTGAGGGCGCGGCGGCTGGCGCTGCACTGGGTGGTCCGGGAGGATGCGACGCGAAAGGGTCTGAGAACGAAGATGCCGAGCTGGTTGATTCTGCCCCGGCGCTGGGAGCCGTGCCTGCCGCAGCATCCGCACTGGCGCCGCTGGCTTCGCTTTCTCCATCGCGCTGCGATTCGTCAAGCAGACGCAGACCCTCCATCAGCAGCCCCTGGGTGTTGAGCTCCGTGGTTGCCTTGTCCGTCTTGCCCTCGAAGTCGAGTTGAAAACTTCCTCCGGTCCAGCGCAGCACCTTGAACACGGCCTGGTCGCCGACAAGATCGCCGTAGGTTGCGTGCTTTACCTGGCCTTCGGCAAAAAAAACTTCGCAGCGGTCCCCTTCGTGAGCCAGCAGCAGTTTGCAGCTCTTGCGGCCCATTTCCAGAGACTGCATCAGGTCGATCACATTCATCTGTGCCAGATTGCCGCGGACCACGCCGTCTGACGGCGCGGTCTTGGCCATCTTTTCCAGCGCAATGCGGTCGATCATGCGTTTGATGCGGCGCGTCGCGTCTTTCAGAAAGAATGGTTTCTCCAGATAATCGTCGGCCGCATCCTGCTGCGACAATCTCTCGGCGATGTCAGACTTGCTGGCCATTAGCACGGCAGAAAAATTCGCCGTCGCCGGACGGCTCTTCAACTTTTCTACAAGCTGCCGGCCATCCATCCCCGGCATGCGGTAGTCGGAGACAACAAGGTCAGGAGGATCGTCGACGGCCTTCATCAGCGCGTCGGCGCCGTCAGGGGCCGACGTGACCGTGGCCAGCGAAGACAACGCCTGCTGCAGCATTCCCAGCACCATCGGGTTGTCTTCCACCAGCAGCAGCTTGACGTTATTGGCCATTCAATTCGTACTTCGGCATTAATTTCGTTGTCATCCAGAGCGCAGTGGCTGCTTCGCGAAGCGAAGGGGCCACGGAGTCGAAGGATCCCTTGCGCAACAATTCTCTGTACGAAGCTACTTCCTTTTCTTGCGCGAAGACCCCAACTCTTGCCCGCGCCGGTAATCTCCGCTCTTCCCGCCGCTCTTGCTCAGCAGCGCAATCTCGCGAATCTCAATTCCCTTGTCCAAGGCCTTGGTCATATCGTAAACCGTCAGGGCGGCCACAGTCGCGGCGACCATGGCTTCCATCTCCACTCCGGTCTGCGCGGTGGTGGCGGCGGTGGCAAGGATTTCGACGCCATTCTCGCACACGCGCACCTCCACATCAACGAGCGAGAGCGGCAACGGATGGCACATGGGGATCAGCTCCGCCGTGCGCTTGGCCGCCATAATGCCCGCTACACGCGCCACTTCCAGCGGATCACCCTTGGGATTGCGAGGCAGCGCGTCCAGGACCGCGGCCTTCATCACGACGAAGGCGCGGGCTTGCGCCTCACGTTTCGAGGGAAACTTGCCGGAAACGTCAACCATGCGCGCGCGTCCAGCGGAATCGTAATGCGAAAGCTTGGAGGGCATGAAGAAGCTCTATCTTACATGGACAGCTCCTGTGGGGACGGCCGCCCTCGGCCGTCCGGTCGAGCGAAGCTCGAAGGCTTTTTTGCGTCAGGCGCTGGATTATCAGTATATGGCGCGAGGAAGCCGACCGTCGGTTAGGCGGGGGTAGCGATGTTATCTCTCCAGCGCCTTCCTGTCCCACTTCCCAAGCTTTGCCCCCGCTTCATACGTGCTCTGGCAAAAATCCAGCAGCGCGGCAGTAGGCGATGCGGCCTTCCGCACATCTTCATACATCAACAGGAACTCGCCGAGTTGCTGGTCGTAATAAGCCGCCTGGGGACGCACATGCGCGTCAGCAAATCCCTGCGGCGTGGGCGCCATGTAGGAATAAAACGCCGCATCTTTCACGCCGACCGTGCCCGGCCAGAAACCTACGCTGCTCACTTCATGCGAATACGCTTCTCGCGTAACTCTGTCCGCGCCGGGCCGCTCTGGCGCAGGGCGGCCGGAGAAGCGTGTGACCGCCAGGTCGAAGCTTCCCCAGAAAAAATGTACCGGGCTGCTCTTGCCAATGAATCGCGCGCGAAACTGCTCTAAGACTGCATCTACCGACAACAAAATGTGCCAGAACTTTTCCACCGCCGCGGGATCGTAGGATTTATGAATGTGATCCTGATCGAAGGCAATCGGCTTAGGAATCTCAACCGGCATGTGCCAGATTTTGACTTCGATCCCCGCGGAGCGCAGCATCCCCATAAATTCCTGGTAAAAGTCAGCGACCGAACGCGGAGCCAAGGCCAGCGTCTTCACGGTTCCATCGCTGGTTTCGAGCACAAGCTGGTGCTGGATAAAGTCGAACCAGATTTCGAACGCGCGCTCGCCATAGGGAATTCGCGAGGTGGTCAGCCCGCGCGCGGAAACGTATAGCGGCACATTCCACCAGTGATTCACCAGCGGCGTAAGCGCGAGCCGCACCTTGCCCACGATCTGCGTCCACATGTGCAGCGTGGCGCAAGTGTCTTTCCATGAATCCAGCGGAAGCGAAGGCCAGCATTCCGGTTGGTCGGTAACATTAGCACGCATGGGAACTCCTAACATTTGGGAACTTTTGTCATTCCGAGCGAAGGTTCATCATCGGCGAAGCAGATGATGAACCACAGTCGAGGAACCTGCTTTTCGCCGCGGCCGCAAAACAGATTTCTCGACTCCGCTTGATTGCATAACGACGTTGGCTCGATCGTGGAGTATGTTGGTGGCTGCGAAGACGACCAAGGCTCGACAAAGGAGCCAACGTCATGCTGATTATAGGCTGTGATTTTCATCCTGGGTTTCAGCAGGTCGCGATCTTTGACAATTCGACGGGAGAAATCCTGGAGCGGCGTTTATCGCACCGCGAGGAAGCGGAGCAGTTTTATGGGTCGCTGCGCGGGCAAGCGGTGCGGGTGGGGATGGAGGGTTGCGGGCACTATCCCTGGTTTGAGCGTTTGCTGCAGGAGTTGGGCATGGAGTTGTGGATTGGGGATGCGGCGCGGATCCGGGCGTCGGAAGTGCGCAAGCAAAAGACGGATCGGCGAGACGCGGAGCTGTTGTTGCGGTTGCTGAGAGAAGAGCGGTTTCCGCGGATCTGGGTGCCGAGTGTGGAGGAGCGGGATGTGCGGCAATTGCTGGTGCACCGGCACAAGCAGGTGCAGGTGCAGGCGCGGACGCGCATCAAGAATCAGCTGCAGGCGCTGATGCTCAGCCAGGGCGTGCAAAAGAAGCGCAAGCTGTGGACGGCAGCGGGCCGGGCGGAGTTGGAGAAGTTGGAGTTGCTGCCCTACGCAGCGCTGCGCAGGCAACGGTTGCTGGCCGCGCTGGAGCAGCAGGAAGCGGAGATCGCGGCGCTGAACCGGCAAGTGGAAGAAGAAGTGAAGCGGCGGCCGGCGGCGGGGCGGTTGATGACGCATCCGGGAGTAGGTCCGGTGACGGCGCTGGCCATGGTGCTGACGCTGGGGCCGGCGAAACGCTTCGCGAATGCGCGCCAGGTGGGCAGCTATTTTGGCCTGATTCCCAGCGAGCATTCCAGCGGCGGGCGGCAGCAGTTGGGAGGCATCAGCAAGCAGGGCAGTCCGTTTCTGCGTTTTTTGCTGGTGGAGGCGGGACAGACGGCGGCGCGCTACGACGCCGAGTTGGGCCGCTTTTATCGGCGGCTGGCGGTGCGCAAGCATCGCGCGCTGGCCAAGGTGGCGGTGGCGCGCAAGCTGGCCATGAGGTTGTACCTGATGCTGCGCGAGGAATGGGATTACGCGCAGCTGTGCAAGGCCGTGTGCAGGCAAGCCTGAGTCATTTCGTGGCGGAAAGCATGAGCCGACCGCTTGAGTAGGCAGCCTGCCTCCCCGAGAAGCGGGGAGTTCGAAGCAGCAATTTTGGGAGTAGTTGCCGAAGAGATGGATGGTGAGACCTTGCGTCCACCGCACGATTGAGAGAACACAGGGCTTTGGTCGAAGACGCAAAAACCTTCCTGCGAGAGCGAAATGGCGCTTCTTTAAAACCGAAGACGCCAAGGGAGAGGTGTCGGCGAAAATCGCTTGACACCGGCACTCGTCGTTAGAGACGAAATGACAGCGATGTGAAATACGAAAGCATCTGCACGAGCCTCAGGAGCGCACGTTTACCTCATCATCACAGCTACAAACTCACCCGCCTCAATTCGCTCGCGGTCTGACGGGATCACGATATAGCAGTTCGCTCGCGCCGTCGCCGCGATGTCGCCCGATCCCTGCCACGCGACTAGTTCGACCAGCGAGTCGTCAAATTCTCCCGACAAGATCGCCGGAAGAAAGCGTCGAAGCCCGGTCTTGACGCGAATCTCGCTCTTCAATTTCGCATGAAGAAACTTCAGTTTCTCCGGCATCATGCCCGCCAGCGCTTCCAGCATCGGCCGGGCAAACAGTTCGAACGTCACCATTGTCGACACCGGATTACCGGGAAGTCCGAAGAAGTATTTCGCCGGCGAAGGAACGCGGCCAAATACCACCGGCTTTCCCGGCTGGATCTTCGCTCCGGTGAAAAAGAATTCGGCGCGCATTTCCGCCAGCGCCTGCTCCACCAGATCGTAGCGTCCCATGGAAACGCCGCCGGTCAACACCAGGAGATCCGCCCGTAATCCTTCCTCAATCAGTTCGAGCAGCCGGACTCGCTCGTCGGGAGCAACCGGCAGCAACACCGGCTCGCCGCCCGCCGCTTTTACCTGCACCGCCAGCGAATAGCTATTGGAGTTGCGAATCTCAGTGGGTCCCGGCAACTCTTCCAATCCCACTAATTCATCTCCGGTGCTCAAGATGGCGACTCGCGGCTTCTGAAAAACTTCCACGCGCGCTTTCCCTACCGACGCCGCCAAAGCGATCGCCGCATCGTTAAGCCGCAAACCTCGCTTCAGCAGAAGTCCGCCCTGCCGAGCCTCGGCCCCGCGCGCCACAATATTCTCGCCCGCCGCTGCCACCTTGCCCACCTCAATCCGCTCGCCGCGCCGCGACGTGTACTCCACCATCACCACGGCATCCGCGCCGGTAGGGACCGGCGCACCCGTCATGATGGCGACCGCTTGTCCCGCTTCGACTCCCACCGGAATCTTCGCCCACTTTTCCCCCGCTTTGATCTCGCCAATCAGATTCAGCATTGTCGGAATCGTCGCCAGGTCGGCGGAGCGGACCGCGTAGCCGTCGCGAGTCGAGCGCGGAAACGGAGGGAAATCCCGGTCGGCAACGATTTCTTCTGTTAAGACTCGTCCCGCCGCATCCAGCAAATCCACCGCTTCGGTTCCTCGTGGGGCCAGCCTGGCCGCGTGGGCTTCCACCACCCGCCGCGCGTCCTCAAAGCTCAGCACCAGGGAAGATTCCGCCTGCCGATTTTGCCGTGCAGAAATGCTCATCGCCTAATCATAGAACTATTGCCGCTTGCGTCATCGCACGCCAGCCAGCGTACTTCGCCTCACCTCTTTACCCGATACGCTCGCGGCTCGCAAAGTCCTATAATCGGGAAGCTTGACCCAAGCGCCGGAAAGCCTTGGAACCGACCATGACGCACACAATGACTATAGCTCCGGCCGCCACTCACGGTTTCTTCCTCGACGGCCGCTGGATCGAAGAGGGCGACGCCGTTGAAATCCATGCTCCTTATGATGGCTCCGTAATCGCACGTGTGATCCAGGGGCGACGCGAACACGCAGAGGCCGCCATCGCCGCCGCAGTCAAAGCATTCGGCACCACGCGCCGCCTGCCGGCATTCGAGCGGCAGCGCGTCCTTCGCCAAATCTCAGCCGCCATCGCCGCCCGCAAAGAAGAATTCGCCGCCACTTTGGCTCAGGAAGCGGGCAAGCCCATTAAGGCCGCACGCCTTGAAGTCGAGCGTTCCATCTTCACCTTCAACGTTGCCGCCGAAGAAAGCACTCGCATTTACGGCGAATATCTTCCCCTCGACTGGCAGCAAGCCACCGCCGGACGCTGGGGTATTGTCCGCCGCTTCCCCATCGGCCCGATTGCGGGAATTACGCCATTCAATTTCCCGCTGAATCTGGTCGCGCACAAAGTCGCCCCCGCCATTGCCGCGGGATGCCCGATGGTGCTCAAGCCTGCGCCGCAAACGCCTCTGTGTTCGCTGCTGTTGGCCGAATGCGTGCAGCAAGCGGGATGGCCCGATGGCGGCCTCAACGTCATCCCGCTCTCGAATGATGACGCGAGTCTTCTCATCACCGATGACCGCATCAAGCTCATCAGCTTCACCGGCAGCGTGCCCGTGGGCTGGGAGATCAAGCGCCGCGCAGGCAAGAAGAAAGTTCTGCTGGAGTTGGGAGGCAACGCCGCCGTCATCGTCCACAGCGATGCCGATCTCGCCTATGCCGCCGACCGCTGCGTTAGCGGAGGCTTCGGCTACGCCGGCCAGACCTGCATCTCGGTGCAGCGCATTCTCGTGGAAAACTCGGTCTACGGAAAATTCACCGATCTGCTGGTGGAAGGCGTGAAAAAACTCAAAGTCGGCGACCCGCTCGACGCCACAACTGATGTTGGCCCGCTCATCCGCGAAAGTGACGCCATTCGCACTGCGGGCTGGATTGAGGAAGCCGTGCGCGGCGGCGCGCGCCTGCTCTGCGGCGGCCATCGCCAGGGCATGATCGTGGAACCAACTGTCCTTACCGGTACCGACCCCGGTATGAAAGTCAACTGCCAGGAAGTTTTCGGCCCGGTCGTCACCGTCGAACCTTATGCCAGCTTCGACGAAGCCCTGCGCCGGGTCAACCAATCTTCTTTCGGCTTACAGTGCGGCCTGTTTACCCGCGACGCGAAGTTGATCTTTCAAGCCTACGAGGAACTGGAAGTCGGCGGAGTGATTGCCGGCGATGTCCCGGCATTTCGCATCGACCACATGCCCTATGGCGGCGTAAAAGATTCGGGCCTGGGGCGCGAAGGCCTGCGCTACGCCATCGAAGAGATGACGGAACAAAAATTGCTAGTCATGAATTTGCGCTAGGCTCCGGGCAAAGTTCTCGCAGCCAATTTTTTTTTGCAGGCCGAGAATCCGGGGCATCCGCAGATATCGCAGAAAAATCATCCACTTTTTCCTATTCCATTCCAAAATGGGAAAACTTTGTGTCGAAATGGCGAGACAAACTCTCTCTAATGTATTTATAATCGCGTGTTTCACGGAGAGGTTCTGAAATCGCTGAGAGTTTTTTGAAGCGCTCTATCGTCCACTCGGGTGCCGGTAGCTCGGGTCTCCATCAGCTTCTTTACTAACGCCATGCAGTGAAGTGCGAAATTAAGTCATAAGCATGTCGCAGATTTTTCATCGCAGCACCAACACCTTATCCCGGGCCACCATTTTTGGCGCGGTATTCGTCGTGGCTGCCCTGGGCTGGATGGCGTATGAAATTCAGGGTTCGCCTTATGTCACCTATGCCGGGGTGCGCAAGCCGCAGCCGGTGCCCTTCAGCCATAAGCATCACGTTACCGGGCTGGGGATCGATTGCCGCTATTGCCACACCTCGGTTGAGACTTCCGCCTTCGCCGGCATTCCTCCCACCCGTACCTGCATGAACTGCCACTCGCAAATCTGGACCAATTCCAAGATGCTGGCGCCGGTGCGGGCCAGCTATCGCAGCGGCCAATCCTTGCAGTGGACGCGGGTCAACCAGCTTCCTGATTTCGTTTATTTCAATCACAGCATTCATATCAATAAAGGAGTCGGGTGCAACACCTGCCACGGCCCGGTTGACCAGATGCCGCTGATGTACCAGGAGGCGTCGCTGCAAATGGAGTGGTGCCTGGGCTGTCATCGCAACACGAAAGACAATCTGCGTCCCCGCGATGAGGTTTTCAACATGCGCTACCGGCCGCCCGACAGTTCGCATCCGGTGGTGGTCGACGGGCAAAGCTATACCGATCAGGCCGCGCTGGGTACGGCTCTGGTCAAAAAATATAACGTGCGCAGCGTGTATGACATTACCAGTTGCAGCACCTGCCACCGCTAAAGCCATGAAACAGAATTGTCATCCCGAGCGGAGAGTTTGGTTCGCGAAGCGAAGCAAACTTGGAGTCGAGGGATCCCGCACCTCCATGCACCCGCGTGGCCGATGCAAAGCGCTCTCACGGAGGTTTTCATGTCAAGATGCTTCGCGCAAGGGCCGGGACGCGGATTTGCCGCGCTTGTCGACGCAGGGATCCTTCGACTGCGCAAGACTTCGCTTCGCGAACTCTCGCTTCGCTCAGGATGACATTGTTTCGAGTGCGGGTAGACGCTCATGAAGATCGAAAAACAAAACGGCCCTGCGAAGCGCGAAGATGTCTGCCCCAGCAAGCGGGGCGAGATGGATTTGACCTCGGTCCGCGAATCCATCGACCGCGCCCTGGCGCACGATGCCTCTTCGCCCGCCGGCGAAAAAGCCGGCCCCGAATACTGGCGCTCACTCGAAGAACTCGCCGGCAGCCCGGATTTTCAGGACGCCCTGCACCGCGAATTTCCCAAGGGCGCTTCCGAATGGATCGATTCCGTCTCCCGCCGCGGCTTCTTGAAAGTCATGGGCGCATCGCTCGGCTTGGCGGGCATGACTGGTTGCGTCAAGCTGCCCTTTGAGCCGATCGTGCCCTACGTGCGCCAGCCGGAAGAGGTTGTTCCCGGCCGGCCCATGTTTTACGCCACCGCCATGACCCTCGGCGGCTATGCCAACCCGCTGCTGGTCGAAAGCCATCTTGGCCGGCCCACAAAAATCGAAGGCAACGATCTGCATCCCGCATCGCTCGGCGGCACCGACATCTTCGCCCAGGCCTCGCTGCTTACCATGTACGATCCTGACCGCTCGCAAAGCATCGTATCGATGGGCGATCAGCGGTCGTGGCAGGCATTTGTGGCCGCCATTCACGGCCCGCTCGAAGCGCAGAAAAAGTTGCAGGGCGCAGGCATCCGCATCCTCACGACAACCATCTCTTCGCCTACGCTGGCCGACCAGATGCGCAGCTTCCTCAAGATTTATCCCCAGGCCAAGTGGCACTGCTACGAGCCTATCAATCGCGACAACGTGCTCGAAGGCGCGAAGCTGGCCTTCGGCCAGCCGGTCGAGACGCGCTACGATTTTTCGAAGGCCGACGTCATCGTCTCGCTCGACGCCGACTTTCTCTATGCCGGATACCCCGGCAACGTGAAGTACATCCGCGACTTCGCCAGCCGCCGCAATCCCGACGCGCCCATGAACCGGCTGTATGTGATCGAGAGCACGCCGACCACGACGGGAGCCAAGGCGGATCATCGAGTGCCGGTGCGGGCGTCCATGGTCGAAGCCTTTGCTCGAACGCTGAGTCAGAATGGGGAGCTTCCGGGTGAATATGCCCGCCTCTTCGATGCTTTGATGCCCGAGCTTGAGGCCCACCACGGTTCGAGCCTTTTCATCGCAGGGGATAATCAGCCGGCGGCTGTTCACGCAATTGTTCATTCCATTAACGAGGCGTTGGGCAACGTGGGGAAGACCGTTTTCTACACCGAACCGATCGACGCGAACCCCGTCAACCAAACCGATTCGCTCAAACAGTTAGTCGCCGATATGCGCGCGGGCAAAGTCGATCTGCTGATCATCCTCGGCGGCAATCCGGTCTACGACACGCCCTCCGATCTCGGTTTCGGCGATGCCATGAAAGCTGGCAACGTTCCCGTCCGCGTCCATCTTGGCCTCTACAACGACGAAACCGCCGAGCTTTGCCAATGGCACATCGGTCAAGCTCATGAACTCGAAGCCTGGGGCGATGCTCGCGCCTATGACGGCACAGCTAGCATCATCCAGCCGTTGATCGCTCCGCTCTACAACGGCAAGAGCCCGCAGGAACTCATCGCGGCGTTATCCGGGCAGGAAGCGACCGGCTACGATCTGGTTCGCGGTTACTGGCGAAAGCAGCACACCGGCGCGGACTTTGAATCCTTCTGGCGCAAGTCGCTGCACGACGGATGGATCGAAGGGACGAGCTACGCTCCAAAATCGGTCGCGGCGAAGGCGACGAATTTCCCGGCATCAAGTTCATCCGATGCCAACGCCATCGAGCTCAACATCCGCCGCGATCCCACCATCTACGACGGGCAATTCGCGAACAACGGCTGGCTCCAGGAATTGCCTAAGCCGATGACCAAGCTCACCTGGGACAACGCCATCATGATCGGACCGCAGATGGCAGAGCGGCTGCAGATCGCCTCGAAAGACGTGGTCGAGCTTGATCTCAACGGGAAAAAAGTTACCGGAGTGATGTGGATCCAGGCCGGGCATCCCGACAATTCCATCACCGTCTTTCTCGGCTACGGCCGCAAGCGCGCCGGCCGCGTCGGCACCGCCTGGGGTTTTGACGCCTACCAGCTTCGTACCAGCGCCGCGCCGTGGATCGCTTCCGGCGTGCAGATCCGCAAAACCGGGGACACCTACGAACTCGCTTCCGTGCAGGGCTACCAGTCCATGGAAACGCCCAACGGCGATACCCGCCCGCTGGTGCGCGAAACCACGCTCGAGGACTATCGCAAAGATCCCGACTTCGCCAAAGAAGAAGATGAGCAGCCCGCCCCCGGCCTCACGCTCTATAAGCCCTATCCTTACGCCGAAGAAACCTATGCCTGGGGCATGGCCATCGATCTCAACTCCTGCGTGGGCTGCAACAACTGCATCCTGGCCTGCCAGTCGGAAAATAATATCGCCGTGGTCGGCCAGGAGCAGACGCGGCGCGGCCGCCACATGCACTGGATTCGCGTCGACGCCTACTACCAGGGCGACCGCGACAATCCCAAGGCGTTCTTCCAGCCCGTCCCCTGCATGCAGTGTGAAAATGCGCCCTGCGAAGTGGTTTGCCCGGTCGGCGCCACCGTGCACAGCAGCGAAGGCCTCAACGACATGACCTACAACCGCTGCGTGGGCACGCGCTATTGTTCGAACAACTGTCCTTATAAAGTCCGCCGCTTCAACTTCCTGCTCTTTCAGGACTGGACCACGCCGCAATATAAAATGATGCGCAATCCCGACGTCACCGTGCGCAGCCGCGGGGTGATGGAAAAGTGCACCTACTGCGTGCAGCGCATCAGCGAGCGCCGCATCGACGCCGAGCGCGAAGACCGCAAGATCAACGATGCCGCGCATCCCAACGAGTTGCAGACTGCCTGCCAGCAATCCTGTCCCGCGGGCGCAATTATTTTCGGCAACATCAACGACCCTGACAGCAAAGTTTCAAAGTTGAAAGCGCAGGCGCGCAACTACAGCCTGCTGGGCGAACTGAACACGCGCCCGCGCACCACGTACCTGGCGGAAGTCCGTAACCCGAATCCGGAGCTGAAGTCGTGAAGCGTTAAGCCCCTCAGGGGCGACTGACAATAGCCCGGCGCTTCAGCGCCGGGAAAAATTGTGAGACAGGAAGCAAGTCCTCGAGGGACGACTGAGGTTCTCGTCGAAACTCCAGGAGCCGAAAAGCGGAAGCCGGAAGCCGAAACATGAACGAGCCCTACAAAACCACGGTCGAAGATAGAGTCCCGGTCATCGGACCCGGCCATACCTTCGGCACGGTGACGGAAAAGATCAGCTCCATTGTGCTGACCCGTCCCACCTCCAACGGCTGGTTCCTGGGCTTTGGCCTGGCCTTCATGCTGACGATGATGATGCTCTATGCCATCGGTTACCTGTTCCTCAAAGGCATTGGCATCTGGGGAGACAATATCCCCATCGGCTGGGGTTTCGCCATCGTCAACTTTGTGTGGTGGATCGGCATCGGCCACGCCGGCACTTTAATTTCGGCCATCCTCTTACTACTGCGGCAGTCCTGGCGCAACTCCATCAACCGCTTCGCCGAGGCCATGACTTTATTCGCCGTGGCCTGCGCGGGAATTTTTCCTGCCATCCACGTGGGCCGTCCCTGGCTGGCTTATTGGCTGTTTCCTATTCCCGATACCATGCGGGTGTGGCCGCAATTCCGCAGCCCGCTCATGTGGGACGTTTTCGCCGTCTCCACCTACGCCACCATCTCCGCGCTGTTCTGGTTCATGGGATTGATTCCCGACTTTGGTACCCTGCGCGACCGTTCCGATAAGCGTGTGCTGAAGATTATCTACGGCATGTTGTCGATGGGCTGGCGCGGATCGGCGCGGCACTGGCACCGCTACGAAACTGCATATCTCCTGCTCGCCGGACTGGCCACGCCGCTGGTTCTCTCCGTCCATACCGTGGTCAGCTTCGATTTCGCCATCGGCATCGTCCCCGGCTGGCATACCACGATCTTCCCGCCCTACTTTGTCGCCGGCGCGATCTACTCCGGCTTTGCCATGGTGCTGATGCTGGCCATCCCCATCCGCAAAATCTATGGCCTCGAAGATTTCATCACCGAGCGCCACTTGCAGAACTCGGCCAAGGTCATGCTGGCCACCGGATTGATCGTGGCTTACGGCTACGGAGTCGAAGCCTTCATGAACTGGTACAGCGGCGACCGCTACGATGCCTTTACCCTGTGGAACCGGCTGCATGGTCCTTACGCCCACTTTTATTTTCTGCTGCTGGCCTGCAACATTTTCATTCCCCAGGTGCTGTGGATTCGCAAGCTGCGCACCAGCCCGGTGGCATTGTTCCTGATTTCGGGCGTGGTTCTGGTGGGCATGTGGCTGGAGCGTTTTATCATCGTCGTGGTCAGCCTGCACCGCGATTTCCTCACCTCCTCGTGGGGCATGTACTACCCGACGCGCTGGGACTGGATGACTTTCATCGGCAGCATCGGCATGTTCCTGGCCGCCATGTTCCTGTTCGTGCGCATTCTGCCCATGATTTCCATCTTCGAAATGCGCACGCTTCTGCCCGAAGCGGAGGTCAAAGAATGATGGCGGCAAGAGTGACTGCGCTAAAGACAAGCTGCCTTGCGAATCGCACGGGGAAGGGCACGACTTTAGTCGTGCCGCTAGTGTGCCCTAAGAATGCGGCTTTAGCCGCTGAGGGCCAACTTGCGACCCTCGCCGGGGCAGCGATCTCTTCCGGATCGCCGAAGCTTATGGTGTCGAGGTTCATAAGATGAAACGCGATCCCATTTACGGCATCATGGCGGAGTTCGATTCGGCGCAGGCGCTGGTCGATGCGGCCAAGAAAACCTATGAGGCCGGTTATAAGAAGATCGACGCCTATAGTCCCTTTCCCATCGAAGGGCTGGCGGAGGAAATCGGTTTCACCCACGATGAAGTTCCGCTGGTCGTGCTCATCGGCGGCATCATCGGCGGACTGTCGGGCTACCTCATGCAGTGGTGGATCTCGGCCGTGGACTATCCGGTGAATGTGGGCGGCAAGCCCTACAACTCCTGGCCTGCGTTCATCGTGATCACCTTCGAGATGACCATTTTGTTCGCAGGAATCTCGGCGGTCTTCGGCATGTTGGCCCTCAACGGCCTGCCCATGCCCTATCATCCGGTGTTCAACGTGCCGCGCTTCGCCATGGCCTCGAAGGATCGGTTCTTCCTGATCGTGTTTTCTTCCGACAAAAAATACGATCCCGCCGGGACCCGCGAATTCTTGCAGAGCCTTACCCCGCGCCCGGTTTCGGAGGTGCCCAGCTAGATGATGCGCCTCCGCACAATCTCTGCCCCTGGGTGGCCTGTCTTTGCGCGTGCTCTGCGCAAAGGTAGGTGTTCGCGGACGCAGATCCCTTTGGCTTTCACCCTGCTCGCGCTCACCGCCCTCACCTGCGGATGCCGCCTCGACATGCAGGTGCAGCCGCGGGAAAATCCCCTGTCCCGCAGCGACTTTTTTACCGACCAGCGCTCCGCCCGCCCGCTGGTGGCGGGCACCGTCGCGCGCGGCGATTTGCGCGCCGACACCTATCTCTACACCGGCAAGATTGGCGATACCTTTGGCAACTCGATGCCATTCCCCGTCACCAAGGCGGTCATGGAGCGCGGCCGCGAGCGTTACAATATTTTCTGCGCCCCGTGCCATTCCCGCGTAGGCGACGGCAACGGCTTCGTCGTCTCCCGGGGATTTACGACCAAACCGCCGTCCTATCACACTCCGCGGCTGATCCAGGCGCCGCTGGGCCATTTTTACGACGTGATGACTAATGGATACGGCGTCATGCAAGACTATGCATCACAAGTTCCTCCGCGCGACCGCTGGGCCATCGCCGCCTATATCCGCGCTCTGCAATTGAGCCAGAATGCGACCATGGCTGACGTTCCCGCGGGACAAAAAGTTCCCTCCGATCCGCCCAACTTCGGCGATCCCGGCACCGGAGCGACGCTGCCCGCCGTGATTCCCGCAAATCCAAACGCCATGCACGAGGAGCAGAAATGAGCGCCGTCGCGAACCATTTCGACCTGACGGCTCCGCCGATAGTCAAGAAACTGGCGCAGCGCATGCTGATCGTCGGCATCGTATTCACCGTCATCGCCGTGGCCACCGCTTTCATCCTGCCCGACGGCGGCAACGAGTTTTACCGCGCCTACCTGCTCAGCTACATGGACTGGCTGGGCATAGCCCTGGGCTCGATGGCCATCCTCATGATCCGCCACCTGACCGGCGGCGGCTGGGGCACGGTCATCCGCCGCGTTCTGGGCGCGGCCATGCGCACCCTTCCGCTGCTCGCTCTGTTGTTCATCCCCTTGCTGATCGCGGCCGGCCAGCACCGCATTTATCCCTGGGCCATGCCCCTGGCCTCGATTCAAGACCAGCACATCCGCGAGCATCTGGCGAAAAACCCCTTCATCACGGCGAGCTATCTCAACTTCAACGGGTTTCTGATCCGCGCAATCATCTACCTCGCCATCTGGAATGTTCTTTCTTTTCTGCTTTCGCGCTGGTCGAAGCAAACCGACCATCCCGGCGCGCCCGACAATACGCAGCGCTTCAAGGCTGTCGCCGGACCCGGCCTTATCCTCTACGCCTTTACCATCACCTTCGCCGGCATCGATTGGGCGATGTCGCTCGACCCCACCTGGATCTCGACCATGTTCGGCCTGATCATTCTTATCGGAGAGCTGCTGTCCGCCATGTGCTTCGCGGTGATCGTCGAGCGCATCCTTGTCGACTACAAGCCCATGTCGGAGATGTTGAAGCCCGATTTCGTCCACGACCACGGTAAGTGGATGCTGGTCTTCATCATGGTCTGGGCCTACTTCTCGTTCTCCCAGTGGCTCATCATCTGGGCCGGCAACCTGCCCAATGAGATTACCTTTTACCTGAAACGCCTGAGCGGAGGTTGGGGATGGGTCGGCCTGTTCCTGGTTCTGTTCCACTTCGCCGTTCCGTTCGCCATTCTGCTTTCGCGGCCGTTCAAGCGGAATATCCGCAAGCTGGTGTGGGTTGCGGTCTGGCTCCTGTTCGTCCATTACGTCGATCTGTTTTGGATTATCGAACCGAATTTCTCGCGCACCTTTTCGGTGACGCTGGCCGACATCATTGTGCCCTTCGCGATCGGCGGGCTGTGGCTGGCGTTTTTCTTTCGTAATCTGGCTTCGCTGCCACTGCTTCCGGCTTTCGATCCGCAGGCAGTGGAAGTTCTGGACAGCCCATCCCATCACCACCCGGCGGAGTCGCCATTGGAGTTGCGCTAAGGACTACAAGGAAGAGTAAAGCTTTAAAAATAGAGTAATGACTGACGAGATTAAATCCGAAAACCAGGCCGGCCACGGAGATTACGAGCGCCGTGATATCGGCATCGCCGGGGTCGTTTATTTCATCCTCGCCCTGGCGCTCGCTACCGCGCTGGTTCATCTCGCGCTGGCCGGGCTCTACGATTTTCTGGATAAGCGCGCCCGCACCGAGCAGCCCGCCGTCAGCCCCCTGTTGAACGTGCCCCGCAGCGAAGACACGCGCAAGATTGCCCCGCACTATCCCGACAAAGTTTTCCCCGAGCCGCGCCTCGAAACCGACGAGCTGACCCAGCTCACCGGCGTTCGCCTGAACGAAGCGAAAATTTTGAACTCCTATGGCTGGGTTGACGAAAAAGCTGGCACTGTCCGCATTCCCATCGAGCGGGCGATGGAGTTGGAAGTCCAGCGTTTATCGGTGCGCGGCGCGGAGCCAAACACTTCCGCGGCCACGAATTCCGGAACGATGAATTCCAGGGCCATGAGTTCCAGGGCCATGAATTCCAGAACAACGAATTCCAGTGAACCGGCCGGGGCCAAAAAGAAGGGAACCAAGCAGTGAGCCGTCTGAATCACAATTCGATGCGCGCGGCGCAAGTTTTCGCAGCCACCCTGCTGCTGGCCATCTCGGCCTGGGCTCAGGGCATGGGCGGCGCCATGAATAAAGGCATAATCTCTCCGCCCTCAAATATGCGGCCGCCGACCCTGCAAAACGTTGGCATCGAGCAGCGGCTCGACGCGCAAGTCCCCCCCGGTCTCGCCTTCGTTGACGAAACTGGAAGGGCCGTGAAGCTGGGCGACTACTTCACCAGCAAACCCCTGATTCTCGATCTCGTTTACTACACTTGCCCCATGCTGTGCGGCGAATCGCTGGCCGGGCTGACCGGATCTCTGCGCCTGGTCAAGTTCGATGCGGGCAAGGAGTTCGACGTGCTCATCGTCAGCTTCGATCCCCACGACACTCCCGCTCGCCGCCGCGGCAAAAAAGGCCGACTACGTGAAGCGCTATGGCCGCGCGGGCGCGGCCTCCGGCTGGCATTTCCTTACCGGCTCGGCGGAATCGATCAACGCGCTCACCAAGGCGGTCGGTTTTCAGTATCAGTATGATCCCAAGCTCAACCAGTTCGCGCACGCCACCGCCATCATGGTGCTCACGCCCGCAAGGCCATATCTCGCGCTACTTCTACGGCGTGGATTTTCCGCCCAAGGATTTGCGCATGGGGCTGGTCGAAGCTTCGCAAGGCAAAAATCGGCAACGCGGTCGACCAGATTCTTCTTTACTGCTATCACTACGATCCGGCAACGGGAAAATACGGGGCCGTCATCGTCAACATTCTGCGGCTGTCGGAGCCGCCACAATTCTGTTTTTGGGAGGTTTTTTGCTGATCCTGATTCGTCTCGACCGTTCGGTGTCGCATCGCTCACCGCGCGGCAATAGCGGGTTGAAGATTTGACAAAGATGGCTGAGGACCGAAGACGGCACCACCGAACGCAAAGACCAACGACTAACGACGACGACCAACGACCGATTTATATGTTTAATAATTTTCCATTGTGGCCAGACCGGGCCTCGACCGTAGCGGGCAATGTTGACGCCCTGTTCATCTTCCTGCTCATCGTCGTCGGGAATGATGTGCCTGCTGATCTTCTCCTGCATCATCTATTTTGCCGCCCGCTACCGTCACCGCAAAGGCGTTCCCGCCGAGCAGATTGAAGGCTCGACTCCCTCTGGAACTGACCTGGACGATCATTCCTATGTTCATCTTCGTGGCCATCTTTCTCTGGGGCGCGGTTGTCTATTTTCAGGAACGCACTCCGCCCCGCGATGCCACCGAAGTCTATGTCGTCGCAAAACAGTGGATGTGGAAGCTGCAACACGCGGAAGGCCAGCGCGAAATCAACGAACTGCATGTCCCGGTGGGCCGCGACATCAAGCTGATCATGACCTCGCAGGATGTGATTCACAGCTTCTACATTCCTGCGTTTCGCATCAAGCAGGATGTGTTTCCCGGCCGCTACACCTTCGCTCTGGTTCCGCGCCACCAAGCCCGGCACCTATCATCTATTTTGCGCGGAATATTGCGGCACGCAGCATTCCGGCATGGTCGGCCCATCGTCGTCATGGAGCCCGCGCAGTATGAAGCCTGGCTGAACGGCGGTTCCCCGGCCCCGTTGTCCGGCACCGGGCGAGCAGGATTTTCACCAGCTCGGTTGCGCCACTTGCCACCGCTCCGACACGCAAGGCCGCGGCCCCAGTCTCGCCGGAGTCTACGGCAAGCCGGTTAAGCTGGAAGACGGACGCACCGTCACCGCCGACGAAAACTATATTCGCGAATCGATTCTCGATCCCGGCGCGAAAATCGTGAAGTGGCTACAAGCCCATCATGCCCATGTTTCAGGGATTGGTCAGCGAAGAACAATTGAACGCGCTGGTCGCCTACGTGAAATCGATTGATCCTCCGCCAAGAGCGGCGAAGGCGCGGGCAAAACCGCCGTAATCCAGCAACCGAAAATCCCAGCCCAGGGAAGCCAGGTGGAATGAGTATGGCAACCGTCGTACCAATCACAGCGAACGCGAGAATTATCTCAACAAGGAGTATGGAATTCGCTCCTGGCTGTTGACCACCGACCATAAGCGCATCGCGCTGCTGTATCTGATCTCCATCACGTTCTTCTTTTTTATCGGCGGATTCTTCGCCCTTCTCATCCGCCTGGAATTGCTCACCCCGGCCGGCGATCTGGTCCAGGCCGATACCTACAACAAGCTTTTCACCATGCACGGCATGGTGATGGTTTTCTTTTTCCTCATCCCCTCGATCCCCGCGGTGCTGGGCAATTTTCTCGTGCCGCTGATGATCGGCGCCAAAGATCTCGCGTTTCCCGCGCATCAACCTGCTGAGCTGGTATCTCTACATCATCGGCGGCGTGCTGATGCTGCACTGCATGTTGACCGGCGGCGTCGATACCGGCTGGACCTTCTACACTCCCTTCAGCACCGCCTTCACCAATACCAAAATGATCGAGGCTGGAATCGCGATCTTCATTGCCGGATTCTCCTCCATCCTTACCGGCCTGAACTTCGTCGTCACCATTCACCGCATGCGGGCGCCGGGCATGACCTGGTCGCGCCTGCCCCTGTTTATCTGGGCGCACTACGCCACCAGCATCATCCAGTTCTTGGGCACGCCGGTCATCGCCATCACCATCGTGCTGGTCGCCGCAGAACGCACGCTGCATCTCGGCATCTTCGATCCCAAACTTGGCGGCGATCCCGCTTCTGTTCCAGCATCTGTTCTGGTTCTACTCGCACCCCGCCGTTTACATCATGATTCTGCCTGCGATGGGCGTGGTCACCGAGATCATCGCCTGCTTCTCGCGCAAGCGCATCTTCGGCTACAACTTCGTCGCCTTTTCCAGCATCGCCATCGCGGTCTTCGGTTTTCTGGTCTGGGCGCACCACATGTTCGTCGCCGGCATCTCGCTCTACGCCGCGCTTGTATTCTCGGTGCTGAGCTACGTGGTTGCGGTCCCTTCCGCGATCAAAGTCTTCAACTGGACCGCCACCATGTACAAGGGCTCGATCCACTACGACGCGCCCATGCTTTACGCCTTCGGCTTTATCGGACTGTTCACCATGGGCGGCCTGACCGGACTGTTCCTGGCCGCGCTGGGAATCGATGTTCACGTCACCGACACTTATTTCGTCGTCGCCCACTTCCACTACATCATGGTGGGAGGCGCGGTCATGGGCTATCTCGGCGGCATGCATTTCTGGTGGCCGAAAATTTCCGGAACGCTTTATCCCGAAGGCTGGGCCAGGCTGGCGGCGCTGATCGTCTTCATCGGCTTCAATCTCACCTTCTTCCCGCAATTTATTCTCGGCTATCTGGGCATGCCGCGCCGCTACGCCGACTACAGCCACATGCCCGAGTTTCAGATTCTGAATGTGCTTCTCCACTGCGGGCTCGACCGTGCTCGGGGTCGGCTATCTGCTGCCCATGGTTTATTTCCTGTGGTCGATGCGCTACGGCAAGACCGCTCCCGACAATCCCTGGAACGCCGCCGGACTGGAATGGAAAACATCCTCGCCGCCGCCGACTTTTAATTTCGACGAAGAGCCGGTAGTGACCTGGGAAGCCTACAACTACGACGAATTGGACGCGCCGCACGGAGGCGCACCCCACAAGCAGGAGGTCCCCGTTGCCCGATAGTCAGGCAGCCGTCGCCAATGGCGGCCCTCCCGGCGGCGCGCACGCGCCCGATAGTCCGCAGTTGCGCCATCACTTCGCCGACGAGGAGCAGCAGCGCGACGCCGCCAACCTGGGCATGTGGGTGTTCCTCGCCACCGAGGTCATGTTCTTTGGCGGCATGTTCTGCGCCTATCTGATTTACCGGTCCTGGTACTTCGGCGACTTCGGCGCGGCCAGCAAGTCGATCGAATGCCACATTCGGCGCCATCAACACCGCTGTCCTGATCTGCAGCAGCTTGACCGTCGTGCTCGCGGTCTGGGCCGCGCAAACCGGTCGCCGCACCCTTCTGCTCGGCAGCCTTATGCTCACCATGCTTCTGGGCTGTGCTTTTCTTGGCATCAAAGGCAAAGAGTATCTCGACAAGTTCGAGGAGCATCACGTGCCCGGCGCTTCCTTCAGCTTCGAAAACGTGCCCATACCCGGGACATCCCGATCAATATGCCAACCCGAAGCACGCCCAGATTTTCTTCGCCCTCTACTTCGTCATGACCGGCATCCATGCCCTGCACATGATCGTCGGACTGGGCATTTTTACCTGGCTGCTTACGATGGCGTGGAAAGGCCGCTTCACTCCCGAGTACCACACGCCTGTCGAGATCTGCGGCCTGTACTGGCACTTCGTCGACATAATCTGGATCTACCTGTTTCCCTTGCTCTATCTGATCGATCGCCATCCGTGAGGAATGTTATGTCCGACCATTCGAAATCGTCGCCGCTCAAAGGCTACTTCACCATATGGTTCGTCCTGCTGCTATGCACCTACCTCACCTATAAAGCTGCGTTCATAGAACTTGGCCGCTTCAACACCGCGGTTGCTCTGGGCATTGCCACGTTCAAAGCCACGCTGGTCGCGTTGTTCTTCATGCACGTCTGGCACGCAGGCGAAAGGCTCATCAAGCTGGTCATCGTCTCCGCCATTTTCTTTCTGATGCTTCTTCTCGCGCTCTCCATGACCGATTACGCCAGCCGCCTCTGGAATTGATCGGAAAGCTGCGTTCAGGGCAACATCCGCCCGCTCGCCACCACTAGGCTCAGCGTCCCCATCAGTAAGTTCCCGTAGATATTCAACCCAGATACCTTGCCCACTACGATTTGGGCAACCACTATCGCCCGCGGAAAATCTAACGCTCGCCGCTTCAGTCCTGCCCTGGGGTTGCACATCTCAAATCTGAAGGAAGGTTCTGTATGCCGTACCGCATCGGGCTTTTGCTCTTTCTCCTGTCGTGTGCCTGCGTACTTCCATCCAGCGCTCAGTCGTTAAAAACGGATATCACGGTTTCGGGTACTCCCTCTGGAGTGGCAGTCAATCCCAGCAACAATCGCATCTATGTCAACCTTCTTACTTCCACGGGTCCTGCCGTGGGCGTGATCAACGGCGCCACCAACACGCAGATCGCCACGATTGCGACGCCGTATTCCGGGTTTATCGCGGTCAACATCGTCACTGGACGCGTCTATGTTCCCGGCTGCACTTACACTCAACCGGAAACCTGCGACGTGGTGGTAATCGACGGAACGACCAACGCAATTATCAAGACGATCTCTTTCCCTACAACTCCAAAGTTCGGCGAGTTAGGAATTCAGGGCATCGCCGTTGACCCGGTCAGAAATCGAGTTTATTTGACCGACGATAACGACTTCCAGATTGTGGTGATTAATGGCAACACAAACACAGTGATGGCTCGAGTTCCGACCAGCGACCAGGAAGTGCTGGGGTTGGCGGTTGACTTCTCCACCAATCAGATCGTCACGGCAGCCAGTGGAGACGAGATCGACGTTCTTTCCGGATCGACCGGCAAACTCACGTACATCACGGTAGGCACGCTTAATCAGAACGTGGCAATCGATTCCCTCACTGCCCGCGCCTACGTCACGAATCAAGGAATCTCGCCCACGCTGGCCGTGGTCAACCTGTCCAGTCAGAAAGCAGTCGCGAGCGTGGCGCTGGGAAGTACTCCGTTTGGGGTCTGCGTGGACTACCTTTCCAATATTATCTTCACCACTCTTACCAACCAAACCGTGGCAGTGATCAATGGGAAAACCAACACCGTGATTGGAACTGTAGCGGCGGATGGCTACTTCATCGACGTGAATCCGGTCACACGGCTTGCCTATGCGTCGGATGCTTCGGGAGCGTATGTGGTGCACGTCATTTCGGAATAACGGTTGGCTGGGAACAAATAACAAAGGCCGCCTGCAAGGGCGGCCTTCATTTCTAAACAAAAATCCGAATGCCCTAGGGCGTTACTCCGGCCGGCGGTTGCGGCGCTGGAATTCCCGCGGCAGTTGCGGCCGCGGCTTCGTTCAGAATCCGGTGATGGATGGTGAACAGCGCCAGTTCCAAACGATCCGAGACGCCGATCTTGTCATATACATTGCGCAGATAATTCTTGATGACCTGCTCGGTGGTGCCCAGCTGCGTGGCGATTTCTTTGTTCTTGTAGCCCTGCACAATCAGAGCCACAATGCGCAGCTCTTTCGCGGTAAGCCGGTCGCGCACCCGCAATCCGACCATGTCGTTTTCCGTAAGCTCGCTGGGCACGGCAACGTCCTGCACCCAGGTTTCGCCGCGAGCCACTTTGCGCACACAATCCACCAGCGCGGCGCTGGTCACATTGCGGTAGACCACACCGTGTGCGCCATTCGCCATGTGCTTTTGCGCGCTCTCGCCGGTATCGGCAAGCACAACCACGCGGGTTTTCGCTTTGTTCGCAGCCAGCACAATAGCGGCAAAGTCGTTGTGGAATCCTCCGGCCACCACCAGAACCGCGGCGCGGAACTTATCCAGCGCCATGAACATCTGTTCCGGGGTTTGCGCCTGAGCCACGATGCGCATTTCATCTTCCACTGCCAGCACTTTCGCAATGCCCGCGCGAAAGATCGCCTGGTTATCGGCCAAAATCAATTTGAGCATGTCGGTCTACGCTCCAGAAAGTCGATGCCAAAAGTCGGTTCCAACGTCGGTCTACAGCGTTTACTTTCTCACGAACTCGTACGAGTCGATCACGCAAGCCACGCCCCGGCCTTCGCCGCTTTTGCCGGTGGCATCGGCCCGCACCACCCGGCCTTTGCACTGGATGGTCACATTCTCGGTCCCGCCAGTCATCTCCGGCGACAAGGTGATCTCAAAATCCACGGGCGAGCCAATATCGAGCGAGGCATCGGCGCGAATATAGACGCCCGCAGCGCTCAAATCTCCAGTCATTCCCTTTGCTTCTCCGCTGGACTGCTCCTGATGAATCTTGATGGGCAGTTCCAGCGGAAATCTCTTTCCGGTCCGTGCTTCTTCGGACACAATCCCTCCTCAATTTGGGCTAGGTCTCTGACTGCTGGGAAGACCGATGCCGCCAAAAACGGCTGTGTGGCGGAAAACGCCCGCTTCTATGCTCATCGGCGGTTATATCACGGATGTTAAGCGTATAAAAGCCTGATTACGAGTTAGTTAACGGTAGCAACTAGATTCCCCCCACCGGCCTCACTCCTGGATGCCGGTCCTTGCCGAAACAAATGAACGACCGCTGTGCATCCTCCACTTGAGAATAGCATCTGAACTTCGTCCTCTGTTTCAGGGGAATCAGGCCGCACCGCCCTGTGAGCCGCTTTCCTCTGGATACGCGCATAATAGCTTGTCAGTGAAAGTCTCACGATCATAAGCAGGAGCATTTTATGGTTACATCGTCGAATTGCCTTCGTAGGATTTGCCGCCCCTCGTGCTCTTGTTTTCCTGCCATTCTGCTGCTTATGTCTTCTATCGGCTCGGTCGCGCAGCAGCCGTCTTCTCAACCTTCCGGGACGTCCGCCGGGCAATCGTCCGCGGCAAAGCCGCCAGCGCCCGCCGCCCCTAATGGAGCCGAAGCCTTCGCCGAAACGCCCGGAGTCCTGGTGCAGCTAAACTCCGCCCTCGAAGACCTGGCGGCCAAGGTCTCTCCGTCGGTAGTTCAGATTCTGGTCACCGGTTACGGCCCTTTGCGCGAGGAAGACCGCTCGCAGACTGCGCTGATTGTGCGCCAACATGCCGTTGGCTCCGGCGTAATCGTCGCTCGCGACGGCTACATCATGACGAACGCGCACGTGATCGAAGGGCAGCAGCGCATCCGCGTGGCATTGCCCATTGCTGTCGATTCGCGCGGGTTGGTTCCCCTGGGAAAGCGCCGCATTGTCGAAGCCCACCTTGTCGGCTATCACAAGGAAACCGATCTCGCGCTGCTTAAGGTTGACGAAACCGATTTGCCCACGTTGCCGCTGGTGAGCGCCGATCGGCCTCGCGTTGGTCAATTGGTTTTTGCCATCGGCAGTCCCGAAGGCTTGCAGAACTCCGTCACCATGGGTGTAGTCAGCGCGCTCGCCCGACAGCCCGATCCCGCCAAGCCTATGACCTACATTCAGACCGACGCTCCCATCAATCCCGGCAATAGCGGAGGCCCGCTGGTGGACATGAACGGCACCGTGATTGGGATCAATACCTTCATTCTTTCGCAGGGCGGAGGTAGTGAAGGACTCGGCTTTGCCATTCCCGCCCGCGTAGTCGATTTTGTTTACCACAGCCTGCGCAAGTACGGGCACGTTCACCGCGTGGAAATCGGCGCTACCGCCCAGGAAATCACTCCGGACATGGCCGACGGCCTGCACCTGCCGCAGCGCTGGGGTGTGGTGATCTCTGATGTGAAGCCCGACGGTCCCGCCGCCGCTGCCGGATTGCAGATTCAAGATATCGTCTTATCGGCCGACGGCCGGCCCATCGAGACTCTGCCATCGTTATCCGCGGCGCTCTATCTGCACCGGCTCGATAAGGTGCTCAAAATGGAGATTCGCCGCGGCGACGAGCGAAAAACGCTTTTCATCCCCGCCATCGAACATCACGATCAGTTGGATCAGTTGCTCGATGCCGCGGACCCGGAAAAGAGCCTGATCCCGCGCCTCGGCGTTCTAGGCGTCGATCTGACAGGCGATCTAAAAGCAGTCGTGGGCACACTGCGAATATCTTCCGGAGTGCTGGTCATCGGCCGCGCCGCCGATCTCATCCTCCCCGAAACCGGATTGCAGGCGGGCGACGTGATCCATCAACTCAATACCACGCCCATCGATTCCATGGAAACTCTACGCACTTCGGTGGCTAAATTGAAGATCGGCGATCCTGTCGTCATGCAACTGGAGCGCGACGACGGCCTGATGTATGTGAGCTTTGAGATGGAATAGTCCAAGTTGCATCAGCGCCCGGCAGCCGTACCCATTGCGCTTGGTCTGGCAGCCGCTTCGAGGATCGGCCCCATTCGCGACACAACTTTCTCCACCGCACTCAAATCAGTTGCGCTGAAGTAACCCTGCGGCATGGCATAGAGAGCCACCACTGCGATTACTCCAGACTGGCTTTCAATCGGCACGGCCAGCGCCGATCCGAGCGCGCTGTGAAGGTTTGAGTCTGCGGCGTATCCCGGTTCAACTGCGGGATTGCCGTTGACGATCGGCTTGCAGTTCTGCGCGACCCATCCGCACAGTCCTTCCCCCAGTGGAATCTTCAAGGAGGAAAACAATTTGAAGTTTTCGCCGCTAACCAACTTGGGAGTCAAGATTGCGTTGCGCAGAAAATAGACGGCCATCGATTCGTGATGCACAAGCCGCTTCAACCGCACAGCCATCAAGGCGAGAGCATCGTCCAGGCTGAGCGAATCGCGCAGTTCGTGACAAAGTTCAAAAAGATCGCGTTCCTCACGCTCGACGCGGGATGCAGCATTATCGGCTCTTTGGCCATGTCAGGCACGCCTGAAGCAGACGCCCCCGCTTCGGCAAACCCCGCCGCCGGAGCTGCACCGCGCTCGATCTTAATATCAGTCGATAACTTGGGCGGCGTCGAAAGCGGCTGCTCGTTGGCACGCCGTTCAAGTTCCACATAGCGCCGCTGCAGAATTCCGACCACGCGCGGATCAAAACTGGTTCCGGCTTCGGCATGTACCTTAGCCATGGCTTCATCCAGCGGCAAGGCTTTGCGATATTGCCGGTCGGATGCGAGAGCGTCGAGGCAGTCGACCGCCGCCAGAATGCGCGCGCCGATGGGAATCTCTTCGCCCTTCAGACCTTCCGGATAGCCCGTGCCATCCCACTTCTCATGATGCGCGCGGACAATCGGAACCACGGGATAGGGAAACTCCACTTGTTCCAGAATCTCCGCTCCGACCACGGGATGAATTTTCATCTTCTCGAATTCATCCGGCGTCAGCTTCCCTGGTTTCGTGATGATGTGTTCAGGCACGGCCAGCTTGCCGATGTCATGCAGAACCGAGGCGGCTCGCAGAGCTTCGGTCTCGTCCTCGGTCAATCCCAAATCTGCCGCCAGTTCCATGGCATAAAAACGTACGCGCTGCAGATGTTCGCCGGTGGTTTGATCCTTGGCCTCGATGGCGAGCGCCAGAGCCTCGATCGTGCGCAGGTGAAGATTCGAAACTTTCTGCGCGTGCCGCTTCTCCGCCTCCAGTTCTCCCAGGTAAAGGCGATAAGAGCGGTACATGAGATAAATCGGAGGCAGAACCAGAAGCGACGACTGCCATCCGATCTGGCGGTTCAAGAAGCTGACAAAGCCTGCCACCGCGGCCCCCACCATGTAGTAGGGGAACGACCACATGTAGGAATCGGTCCACACTTTTGAAACCGGTTTATCTTCTGTGAGCCCGATGATGGCTGACATTGCCGCCGTGTTGCAGGCGAAGTGCGTGATCGCCGCCGCCAGCAGCGCCAATGGTCCCGGGCCGTGAAGAACGCGCACGGCGACCAGTTGATACGCTCCATAAGCGGCCGCGCTCGAAACCGTGACTTGCGAAAGATTGAAGATCAGCTGTACGGGCTTGGGCCGCCGCGCCGGTTTCCAGTAAAACTGAGTCAGCGTACTGCCCAGCCCGATAAGCAGTGTCTGGGGCAAAGACAACTCCAGAATGCCCAGGAGCGTGAACAGGAAGTTGACGGAGAGCGTTCCCTCAATGCCCGGCAATCCAACTTTGAGTGGCGCTGCCACCACGGCAGCCAGCAAATAGCACGCGAACTTCAGCGGATCGCTGAACTGCGCATGAAAGAGCGCGAACGTTAGGCAGGCGCAGGCCGCCATCGCCATCGCGGCAATGAACACACGCGCGCCGGATTGCCGGACTTCTCCCATTGGATACTTAAATTCTTTCTTAACCGGGAGGCCCTGTCCGCGTAAAAGTCACACCGGTGGTTACCATCGTGTTCGTCTTGCTGCCTAACAATTTGTATATGTTGCAGGCTTTGGCCACGAAGCAATTGACGCCGAAAAAGCCCGTCCCGCGCCAGTCTTAGCGTTCGCCGTTCCGCGGGACAAGTTGTCCCGCGTCTCGCGCACCGAGACAGAATGTCGCGCCAAGTACGCCATTCGATTGTGTAACTCATTGAATCGCAAGGATTCCCCGCAACCCACTTTGGAACGCTATCTGCACTTGATTAGCAGGAAGCACGTTCTGCGTCCGATTGGCGCCGACTTAGCGCCGTGCTGTAGGGGGATTATGAAAAGGTTTCTGATTCTGCTGTTGATCGCCACGGCCGCCGTGGCACATGCCGACGACTCGAAGATATCGCCGGAGCTGCGCGGTTATCAGTCCGGCCAGCAGGCCCAAGTCATCGTTCAATACGCGCAGGGGACGCAGGTAAATTGCACCGGGCTGCTTGCCGTCGTGGATTGCGCTCTCAGCGACGTTCTGAAACTCGGCGGCACGATCCTGGGGCAGTTGCCATTGATCAACGGCGTCGTTGCCCAGCTCGATGGTGGCAGCATTCAGAACCTTTCCAACCAGTCGAATGTTGTCTACATCAGCCTGGATCGGCCCCTGGCGCCTGCGCTCAGCAATGCCGCGGTTGCGGTGAACGCGCCTTTCGCGTGGGAGTCGAACTATACGGGCGCGGGCATTGGTGTGGCGCTGATCGACAGCGGCGTGAGCAATCATCCTGATCTGTACCAGGGCCTGCTTCCTCTCTCGCGAGTTGTGTATCAGCAGTCCTTCGTGCCGGGAAGTTCGAGCGCCAACGATCAATACGGCCACGGCACTCACGTCGCCGGCCTGATCGCCGGTGACGGCCTCAGCTCAACTGGACCGTTCTTTCACAGAACATTCAAGGGAATCGCCCCCGGCGCAAACATCGTCAACCTGCGCGTACTCGATCAAAACGGCGAAGGCACAGACAGCCTGGTGATCGCTGCAATCAATCAGGCCATCGCTCTGAAATCGAGATACAACATTCGCGTCATCAACCTTTCGCTGGGCCGCGCAATTTATGAGACTTACAAGCTTGATCCGCTGTGCCAGGCGGTCGAACAGGCGTGGAAGAACGGAATCGTGGTGGTTGTGGCCGCAGGCAACAATGGCCGCTACCAGCCCACCGATGGCTATGCCACCGTCACTTCGCCGGGCAACGATCCTTATGTCATCACCGTTGGCGCGATGAAGACCATGGGCACGCCTACGCGAATCGATGACCTGATCGCCAGCTACAGCTCGAAAGGTCCGACCGTAGTGGACGCGGTGGTCAAGCCCGATATCGTTGCGCCCGGCAACCTGCTGACTTCGCTGGAGGCGCCGAACTCCACGCTCTTTAACGAAATTCCCGCGAACCAGGTGCCTTACAGCTACTACGTGAACGGAGGCGGCAGCACCATCTCGCCGGCCTACTTCACGCTAAGCGGAACCAGCATGGCGACGGGCATTGTCAGCGGTGTCGTCGCCGATCTGTTACAGAAGAGTCCGAGCCTCACTCCCGATCAAGTGAAGGCACGGCTGATGCTGACCGCCTACAAAACCTTCCCCGCCACCAGCAGCACAACCGATCCTACGACCGGAATCACTTACACCGATCAGTACGATGTCTTCACCATCGGCGCAGGCTACGTGGATGTCGAGGCCGCGCTGAACAGCACTGCTGTTGCAAAAGGCACGGCCATGTCTCCGATCGCCACGTTTAATTCGAGCACCGACGAAGTGTACTTTTCCGACGATCCCTCCGCGGTCTGGAATACAACGTCGGCGTGGTCCAATGCCAACGTCTGGGGAGCTTCGCAGTTCATCACTGGAACAGCCGCAGCCAGCAGCAGCACCGTCGCGGCCAGCAATGCGCTTTGGGGCTCGAACGCTCTCTGGGGCAGCAACGCACTCTGGGGCAGCAACGCTTTGTGGGGCAGCAATGCGCTCTGGGGCAGCAACGCATTGTGGGGCAGTAACGCTCTCTGGGGCAGCAACGCATTGTGGGGCAGCAGCGTTGCCTGCGGAGAGTAACAAGCCAGCACGACAATAGGTGGCATAGAAAAATGGGGCAGGTCCTGTACGAATCTGCCCCTTCTTGTTTTCTCGGTTTCTCTGTGTCTCTGTGTCTCTGTGACTCTGTGGTGAAAACGCTCGCCGCTCTAAAACGCTCCACCGCCGCCGCCACCAAACCCGCCGCCGGAAAATCCACCGCCGCCGCCAAATCCGCCGCCGCCGAAGCCCGATCCCGTGGAACTGGCTCGCGGCGCGGAAACGAAAACCTGGTGCATATCCGTTGCCATGCTGTGCATGGAACTGGAAAACAGAATCGGATCAAACAGCATTCCCGCCGCGTATCCGCCCGGCGAAACGTACCACGTTGGAGGATCCTTCACGATGCCCGCGAAGGCCTGCGCCCAGTGATGCTCAACTCCCAGGGCCATCGCGTAAGGCAGAAATTTTTCGAATGTCGTCGGCGGCATCACCTTCAGCCGATCTTTATCCACGCGGTTCATGAACTCCTGAAATCCGAGAATGGCAATGCGAGTCCGCGCACCCTTCATCGTCTTCGCCGTCATTACCCGCGCAAATAGCCACCAGATCGCTGCCGAAATCAGAACGCAGATAATCAGCAGTCCCACCGAGCTCAAGAAATCAGCTACATGAAAGAATTGCAGCACGGCAAAGAACATGAGAATCAAACCTGCCGCGACAATGCTGTAACCATTCGCCGATTCCGGGTCGAGCAGATACATTCCCTTGTTCTTCAGTTGCGCCATAATGTCTTCGCGAATGGTAGGAACCACGGCGTAAAAGCGGTTTCTCAGGCTGGAGAGCCGGGTATCGTCTCCGACGGAAAATATGTTTTCCAGCATGACCCGCTCATGCGGAGCCAGTCCCGCCTTCCACTCCTCGGGCGGCTTCAACGAGTGGAAAATGTAATCCTTGTGCGTGAAGACCAGGCCTTTGTCCGCAACTTCTTCGATCTTGACGTAACCACGCACCGCCAAATCGATAATCGTCGATGTAATGTCGCGCGGGTGAATGGAATCATCCAGCAGCGTTCCCGCTTCCGCCGGAGAAATCTCCGGAGGCGGTTCATACATCGGCGCCACCGACATCCCAGGGTTGGGATCGCGCCCTTTGTACCACCACAGCGCGAACATTCCCAACAATGTCACCAGCGGCAAAAACAAAATCGGATTGCCACCCAAAAACCATAGGAACTTCGTCAGCGCGCTGGGCGCGTTCAAAATGCCTTTGGGCAGGTAAACGTCAATGGTCATCCCGCCGCGCATGGGCAACGGATTCGTGGTGGCGAATTCAACATCAGCCCCGTTTACAGTAGCGGTCGCATTGCGCTCACTTGATCCGTAGACGCCGGTAAAAGCCTGCGCGCGCAGCGATCCCGCCGCGTCCGCGGGAAAATGAACAGTCGCTTCCGTGTGATCGATCGGCACAGGCCAGTCGTTGCCGGTCACGTTCCAATAGAATTCATCGTGATCGTCAAAGAATCGCGTGCCGTTGCGCACGCGATACGTAATCTCCACCGTGCGCGTCGCATCCACCGCATCAGGAATATAAATTTTCAGGTCGCGATAAGCACCTGAAGTCGATGAGTCATATTTCAGCTTGTTTCCGCTGCCGTCGGTAACGTCGAGAACTTTCAGAAACAGCTCGTAGTTGGTTCCATTCGGCCCCGGATATTCGATGGGAATGGTCCGATGAATGCCGTGCCACTGGCCGACAAACACCAGCGTGATGCGCTCATCCACCAGCGCGCCGCCATCTTTGTCGACCGTGATCGTGTCCTGGAAGTCAGCCACGCGCCAGGATTTTGCGGCCAGCGGTGAAGCAAAGGCAATCACGCAGCCCGCTGCAGCGAGCAAAAAGACCATGCAAGTGGCGTGGCGCTTCAGCGCTGCGATCCGAGCGTGAATAAAGGAGCCGGCTTTAGCCGCAGAGGTCATGGATGAGACTCGCGACTCTAAAACTTGACCGCGACCGGCTCGCGGTCGGCTTCCGTAGTCTCAAAGAATTGCCGCGCCTGAAAGCCAAACATCCCGGCGATAACGCTGGTGGGAAACGACTGAATTTTGGTATTCAGGTCGCGCACCACGGCGTTGTAATAGCGCCGCGCATTCTGAATCGCGTCTTCGGTCTGGCTCAACGATCCCTGCAGTTGCGTGAACTCTTCGGACGCTTTCAGCTCGGGATAGTTCTCCGCCACGGCAAACAAACTCTTCAGCGCGCCGGTGAGTTGATTCTCGGCTGCCGCTTTGTCGGCTGGACTGGTCGCCTGCATGGCCTGGGAGCGGAACTTGGCGATGTTTTCAAACGTGCCTTTTTCGTGCGCCGCGTATCCCTTCACCGTTTCCACCAGGTTTGGAATGAGGTCGTGGCGGCGCTTGAGTTGCACGTCGATGTCGGACCACGCCGAATCGCAGCGCACGCGCAACTGCACCAGGCTGTTGTACATGCCGATCAAAACCACGGCAATGACAACCAGAATCACTAACACAGCGATGATCATGGAGTCCTCGATCGTGAGCAGAACATACTCACACTATAAAACAAGTTCGGCAAAATCATTGCGACGCTAGCACAGTGAACGTGCGAGCGCAAACGGCATTTCGAAGGGACTGTCTTGAAGGCGGAAGCCGGAGCCGGGAGGCGATCTTACTGCTGCGGTGCGAAGTATCCTCTGCGGGCCCGCACCTGTAGATCTTTCTTCAGCGCGGAAATCTGAATCGAGCGATAGCGGCCATCGGCGTCGAAGTCTGCCGGCTTGTAAGACACAACGTACTGGCTGCGCAATTCATCTTCAATCGCCGCGAACGAGTGCGTGATGTCTTTCATCTTGAAGGGGAAAAATGCGCGGCCTCCGGTGGCATCGGCGAGTTGCTCCAAAACTTTATCGCCGCGCAGCACCAGGCCGCTGTCATCGGTGGAGATGGCGTAGATAATCACTTCCGCGCGCTGCGCCATTTCTATGGCCTGCGCGCGGCTGACTTCGCTCTGGTTATCTTCGCCGTCGCTCACAATCACAATGGCTTTCCGCAGCGGATGATCGGAACGGTCTTTGAGGAACTTTTCCTTACACGCGTGATAAACGGCATCGTAGAGCGCCGTGCCTCCGCCATCGTGCAACCTGCGCACGCCCACCGAAAGCAGTTGCACATTGTCGGTAAAATCCTGCGTCATGTGGCTCTGGCTGTTAAATCCCACCACGAATGCCTTGTCAAAGCCAGCCCGCAGCGTGTGTTGCAGAAAGCTGGTGGCCGCGTCCTGCTCGAACTGGAAGCGGCTGTTCACCGATCCGCTCACGTCGATCAACAGGCCCAAGTCGAGGGGAAGATCGGTCTCCCGGCGGAAGTTGACGATTGCCTCCGGCGGCTTGTGGTCGTCAAGGATGGAGAAGTCGCTCTGGTTCAGATCGCGTACAAACTTGCCGTGCTTATCGGTGGCGATGAATAAGACGTTAACTTCATCCACTCGCTTGTGGATGGTGATGATGGCGGAGTCGGTATCGTCAGAAGGCTGGGAAGTAGAAGGGTAAGAAGGATCGGCAACTGGAGCGCCCGAGACATAAGCCGACTGGCCGCGGAGCACAGGAGCGCACAGGCCCATCCCCATGATTACAATCAGGGCGGCAAACCAGCGAGCGGTCTGAGTGTACTTCGTGCCCAGAAGAGCCAAAATTTTCACTCCAAATCGCCCCTAACGGGACTTTCAACTTATTAGATGCACGCCGCCTGCCGAAGCACCCGGCGCGGTTTGGGAACCGCCGGGCAAGCGCCATCCACTGACTCTAGGGCGAGCGTAACCTCATGCCAAGTTACAAAAGGAGCACACGGTTGGTCATAGCAAAACGGCTGTAAATTCAGCCGTTTCGCCCGGTACGCTTTCCGGGCAATTCTAACCGAACCACCCTAGTGAATTCTCCAGCCCATTCTAAGCGTTAAGATGATGAGGAATAGACTGCGGCGCGTGCTGCTGGTTGCGGAATCTCAGGAGGGATACAGACTGGTGAAAATCTGGGCATGGTTCTTAGCCATACTGCTGCTCGTTTCAACCGCCTTTGCGGCGAATGACGCTAGAGAAGAAGAACGGGTCAGAGATGCGGGCGAAGTGCTGAAAGAGATTCTCAACCTTCCCGACGACATTCCTCAGGACCTGTTAGACAAAGCCGAATGCGTCATCATTCTGCCTTCGGTGAAAAAGGGCGCATTCGGCGTGGGCGGGAGCTATGGCCGCGGCGTGATGGAGTGCCGCGGCGGCCCGCATTACACCGGCAAGTGGGGACCTCCGGCTATGTACGCGCTGGAGGGCGTGAGCATCGGCTTTCAACTGGGCGGCCAGGCCACTGACTTCGTCCTGCTGGTGATGAATCCGCAAGGTGCGAAATCGCTGTTGTCGAGCAAAGTAAAACTCGGCGCGGATGCCTCCGCCGCGGCTGGACCCAAAGGCCGCACCGCTGAAGGCGCCACCGATATCGTCATGACCGCTGAGATTCTTTCCTACTCGCGCAACAAAGGATTGTTCGCCGGAATTTCTCTGGAAGGCTCCACGCTGCGCTCCGACGGCAGCGCCAACGAAAAGCTCTACGGCAAAAAGCTGACCGCCAGAGAGATTATCCGCGATGGTAAAGTCGGAATCCCGGCGTGCGCGCAGGAACTGGTCTCGCTGCTCGATTCCAAGTCGCCGGTGAACAAGTCGGACCCCAAATCGCTCGAATAGAAAGCTGATTCCTGTGAGACTCCGTGACCTCTGTGGCTAAGAATCCCGTTCGGCCAGTTCGCTGCCCATGGGCGGCGAACGAGTTGTCGATTCGCTATCACGACGAAGAGTGGGGCGTGCCGATGCACGACGATCGCACGCTCTTCGAGTTCCTCATTCTGGAAGGCGCGCAGGCGGGTTTGAGCTGGAATACGATTCTCAACAAACGCGAGAACTATCGGGCGGCGTTCGACAAGTTTGATCCGGAGATTGTGGCGGGTTACGATCGCCGCAAAGTTCAACAGCTGTTGCGCAATGCCGGCATCGTCCGCAACAAACTGAAGATCGCTTCAGCCGTAGAAAACGCCAAGGCATTTCTGCGCGTGCAACAAGAGTTTGGCAGTTTCGATCGCTATGTCTGGCAGTTCGTTGGCGGCAAGCCGCGGATCAATAAGCGGAAGTCAATGCGGCAGGTGCCGGCGCGTACGGTTGAGTCCGACGCCCTGAGCAAAGACTTGAAGCGGCGCGGTTTCAAGTTCGTGGGCACCACCATCTGCTACGCGTTCATGCAAGCCGTGGGAATGGTGAACGACCATGTTGTGCAGTGTTTTCGCCACGAGGTGCTTGCTGAGAATCCGAATCGGTCAGCGTTGGCTGAACGCGCCCGCGGTTAGGTAGACGGTTAGATAGACGACGATCAATCCCAACAAAAGCACTACGCCTTCCACGCGCGTCGACCAGACGTGCAGGGCCTCGAACTGCATCTTCGCGGGATTGTTGGCCGCGACCGATGCGAAGTCGCCGACCGTGGCGCGCAGCTTATCCATGCGGGGCATGATGCCGAATTGCGAAATTGAAGTCAGTGCGAGCATCAGGACGATCAGTATGTTGCGGGGCGCGAAGAGATGCGGAGTTCCGTCGGTGATGCGGCTAAGAAATAGCGAGCTGATCAGGAATATGATTCCGCAAACGATGGCGATCCAGTGCAGCTTGCTCAACGCGCTGCGGACAACGTTGCCCGCGAGATGCGTGCTCGGTAAAACAGAAAACACAGTAGGCGCGAGCACGAAGGCGAAAAATATCAATCCGCCGATCCAGGCTACGAGCGAGAGCAGCGTTAGGAAACGCAGGAAGGACATGCAGCGAATTATAGCTGCAACTTCGTTCAGCGGTTATTACACGGGCACGGAAACGGTCTCGACGATTTCGCGCAGCACTTCATCCGCCTGCTCGGACTTCTTTGTGTTCGAGGCATAGTGGCTGTTGACGGCGACGCGGTGGGCGAAGACGGGAACGGCGAGCGGTTTGAAATCTTCGGGAGTGCAGAAGCTGCGGCCGTCGAGGAAGGCCACGGCTTGCGCGGCGCGATACAGAGCTTGCGAGCCGCGGGGCGAGACGCCGAGCGAAAGATATTCCGATTGGCGGGTGCGATGGACGATTTCCAGAGCGTAACTCACCAGCGATTCATCGACGCGAACCTGCTCGACTGCCGCCTGCATTTCCAGCACATCGGCGCCGGTGAGCACGGGACGAAGATCTTCGAGGAACGAAACTCCTGCCTGGGAGCGGACGATATCGCGTTCGGCGCGTGCTTCCGGATATCCCATGCGCACGCGCATTAGGAAACGATCGAGTTGCGACTCGGGCAGCGGATAGGTACCGTGATGCTCCACCGGGTTCTGCGTGGCGATGACCAGGAACGGCTGCGGCAATTCATAGGAGCGCGCATCGACGGTGACCTGGCCTTCATTCATGGCTTCGAGGAGCGCGGATTGCGTCTTGGGCGTGGTGCGATTGATTTCATCGGCCAGAAGGACATTGGTGAAAACCGGGCCGCGCTTGAATTCGAATTGCTGCTCCAGCGCCGAGTAGATCGAGATGCCGAGCACGTCGGAAGGCAGCATATCGCTGGTGAACTGCACGCGCTGAAAGGTGCAGTCGATGGCGCGGGCGATGGCGTGTCCGAGAGTTGTTTTGCCGACTCCGGGAACGCCTTCGATGAGCAGGTGCCCGCGGGCGAGGACTGTGGCCAGTGCGAGGCGGACCACTTCGTCATTGCCCAGGATTACGCGGCGCAGAGTCTTTTCGAGTTCTGAAGCGTTATGAGTTGCGGCGATGGCGGTCTCAGGCGACATTTTGTTGGATTCTACTATCCGGCGCGACGGTGGCGGAGTTACGTACGTCATGAAGGGCAGTGGTCAGTTCTCAGTTCTCAGTTCCCAGTTCTCAGTTCTTGGTTCTCGGCTTCCGGACGTGTCGCGTTCGCTCCGTTGACTTGAACGCGAACGGTGATGCTACTTGCAGATTAACGCTTGTCGCGCCTGCGTGCTGCAGATGCGGCTACAAGCTGAAGGCCGAGAACTAAGAACTGAGAACTGGTAGCTTCACTGCATGAGCTCCGGTGGGCGGCCGGTGAGGCGTTCGATGCGCTTGGCAATCGGCGGGTGCGTGGAAAAAAGGTTGCCGAAGTTCATCCCCAGCAAGGGCTGGATGATGAAGAGATGGGCGGTGGATGGGCTGGCTTGCATGGGGATCCGGCGCGAGTAGGCATCAAGTTTTTGCAGAGCGCTGGCCAGGGCGTAGGGATTGCCGGTGAAGTGGGCGCCGGTGGCATCGGCCTGGTACTCGCGCGAGCGGGAGACGGCAAGCTGAATCAGCGACGCGGCGATGGGAGCGACGATCAGCATGAAGAGCGCGGCAATGCCGCCGCCGCGGTTGTCGCCTTCGTTGCGCTCGAAGCCGCCAAAGATCATGGCCCATTTGCCCATGCTGGCCAGCATGGTAATGGCGCCGGCGATGGTGGCGGCCACCGAACTGATGAGGATGTCGCGGTTCTTGACGTGGCCGAGTTCGTGAGCCAGCACGCCTTCCATTTCTTCGTCGTTGAGCAGGCCGAGAATTCCGTGAGTGACGGCGACCGAAGCGTGCTGCGGGTTGCGGCCCGTCGCGAAAGCGTTGGGAGACTCGGTGGGAATCACGTAAATCTTCGGCATGGGGATGCCGATTTTCTGGGTGAGGCGCTCGACGATCTCATAAGCGCGGGGCAGTTCTTCGCGGGTGACCGGCTTTGCGCGATACATGGCCAAGGCGATCTTGTCGGAGAAAAAATAGGAGACGAAGTTCATCACCACGGCGAAGGCCAGAGCGATGATCATTCCGTTTTCGCCGCCGAAGACGCGGCCAATGAACATCAGCAACAGTGTGAGAGCGGTCAGCAGAAACGCGGTCTTGAATGTGTTTCCCATAAGCTTCATCAAAGAAAAACATTCACCACAGAGACACCCTTCGGCTAGCTCAGGGCAGGCTCCGACACAGAGAAAACCCAAGAATAAATTCCCTGGCTCCCGGCTCTTGTGTGGTGATTGCAGTCATCTGTCTATTCGATGTTACGCTGCGGGCGCGGATGCAGTTCGCCTTTTAGGTGAGTGCTTCAAGGCGAAATGGCCGATGAGCGCCTTCCAAAAGCTTCTAATTGCCGCGAATATGGCCCCCGAAAATTTCATTTAAATATTGCGTAAATTATCTGGAATCAACAACTTAGCATTTTGATACCTAGCTAAATTATTGAATCTAAACAATTTACATGCAAATTATAGGGAACAAAGGACTTAACGGCTGGCTCATCGTGCAAGTCCTTTAGAATCAGCGGAACCACCCTCCCAAGCCACCCGTAAATTATTGAACAATAAGGACTTGCTCGCAAATTATTGAGGCAAAAGGATTTACGCTCTTGAAAATCGAGTTGTCAAGGAGCTTCAGGCTAAAATCTGGCTAACAAAGGGGTTAGATCCAGATTTCTTGCCGGAACGGCTTTGCCGTTCCAACCGGCGGTGCTTCTGCCTGGGCGATTCTCGGATAAAGCGGGCAGAGAGCGCAAGGATGAGCGTCACACGGGGGCTGTGGATTTATGGGACGGGCGGATGTCCCGAGGCGAGATTCCCAGGTCTCGCAGGGGCGGCGAGACCCTTCGGCAGGCTCAGGGCGGGCTCTGGGCACCCGCAAGCGCGGGGCGGGCTCTAAGGCACCTGACGAGACCCGTGGCACGCGCAGTTTTCCGTTAAAGTTGCGAGCCTGCGAAGAAAGAACTTGACTTAAACACATTGCGGTAGTAGATTCGCCTACGTTTGTAGTAGATAACTAAAAATGATTGCACGCAAACTGACCAGGCTGGAATTGCAGATTATGGAGACGCTGTGGACTCGCGGTACGGCGTCGATTCGCGAGATTCAAGAGACGTTTCCCGAAAAAGACAGGCCGGCTTACACGACCATCCAGACCACCGTTTACCGGCTGGAGGGGAAAAGGGCTGTGCGCCGGGTGAAGAAGGTGGGCAACTTTCATATTTTTGAGGCGGCGATCTCGCGCAACGCCGCGCAAAAGAAATTGATCGACGACCTGCTGGCGCTGTTCGGCGGGCGCACGCAGCCGGTGATGGCGCACCTGATCGAATCGGGACGGCTCACGCTGGAGGACGTAAAGGAAGCGGAAAAAACTCTGCGCAAGCTGGAAAAAAAGGATAAATCGCGATGATTGCGGAATATTTGTCGAAGATATGGACTGGATTCGCGCCGGGGCTGGGCAATCACTTGTGGCAATCGACGCTGTTCGCGGTTGCTGTCTGGTTGCTGACATTGACACTGCGGAAAAATCAGGCGCGGATGCGGTATTGGCTTTGGCTGGCGGCGTCGGTGAAGTTTCTGGTTCCGTTTTCTTTGCTGATTGAGTTAGGGAGCCGGTTGGCATGGTCGCGCAGTGTGGTGGTCACGCAGGCTGGGTTAACGTTCGCCATGGAAGAAGTGAGCCAGCCTTTCCGGCAGCCAGCGATGTCAGTGGCGGTTCCGGCGGCTGGGTTATCGCATATGCATTTGCTTCCGGCAGTTTTCGCGGCAGCGTGGCTGGGCGGATTCGCGGCGGTGCTGGTTGTGTGGTGGGCGCGCTGGCGGCGAGTTTATGGCGCAGTGCGGGAAGCGGCGCCGTTACACGAGGGACGCGAAGTGGAAATGCTGCGGCGGCAGGAGCGGGTTCAAGGGATACGCCGCGAGATTGAGATGCTGCTGTCGCGGGGTTCTTTGGAGCCGGGGATTTTTGGCATCGTGCGGCCGGTATTGGTTTGGCCGGAAGGCATCTCGGAACGACTGGAGGCGGCGCACCTGGAGGCGATTCTGGCGCACGAAGTGCGGCATGTGCGCCGCCGGGACAATTTGACTGCGGCGCTGCATATGGTGGTGGAGGCGGTGTTCTGGTTCCATCCGCTGGTGTGGTGGGTGGGCGCGAGGCTGGTGGAAGAGCGGGAACGCGCGTGCGATGAAGAAGTTTTGGAAATGGGAAGCGAACGGCAGATTTATGCGGAGAGCATTTTGAAGGTGTGTGAATTTTGCGTGGGGTCACCGCTGGCTTGCGTTGCGGGAGTCACGGGGGCCGATCTCAAGAAAAGGATACTGAATATTATGACGGAGCATGTGGTGCGGAAACTGGATTTCAGCAGAAAGATGTTGCTTGGCGTGGCGGTTGTATTAGCCATTGGCATACCGGTTGGGTTTGGGCTGGCGAATGGAACATCAGGACGGGCGCAAGCGCAGAGCGAAGACGCGACGGGTACCGCGCCTGCCTACAAATCGGTTTCCATCCAAGCGGCAAAACCTGGGAACAGCATGGCGCGGGTGGCGATGATGTTCAATCGCGATGGATTCACGGGACGGAACCTCACGCTGGAGGGGTTGCTGCGAGTGGCATATGGAGTTCAGAACGATCAAATTGTGGGCATACCCGACTGGGCGAAGTCCGAAAAATACGATATTGACGTGAGGGCGGCGGGCGAGCCGGTGAATGATGGCAACGATCCCGCTGGAATCGGGATTGAGAAACTCAAGTTGATGATGCAGGCGGTGCTGGCGGATCGCTTCAAGCTGACGCTGCATACGGAGAGCAAGCAACTGCCTATTTATGCGCTGGTGGTTGGGGAGGACGGGCCAAAATTTCAAGAAACAAAATCAGGCTCGGACCTGATGAGCCTGGGGCGGGGGGAGTTGGCGGATCGAGGAGCAACGCTGCAGCCGCTGGTAGAACAGTTGTCGATGCAACTAGGCCGCGCGGTGATCGATAAAACGGGGCTGACGGGCCATTACGATTTCACATTGAAATGGACGCCGGCGCAAAAAGAACCTGCAATGTTGGAGGAGGACGGTGCGCCATCGCCGTCTACGGCTTCGATCATCGCAGCGGTTCAGGAGCAGCTTGGGCTGAAACTGGAGCCGCAAACGGCGCCGATGCAGGTTTACGCCATCGATCATGTGGAGCAGCCGGCGCAGAATTAGTCAGGCGCGACCGCGGAACTGGATGATGTGACGGCGGTCGCGTTTGGAAGGGCGTCCGGCGGGAAGCTGTTCGAACTGGTGCATGGCTTTGCGCTCGGCGGCGACTTTCTGGCGGAGTTCGCGGCTGGCTTCGGTTTCGCGGTAGAGAGTTTGCGCGACCGAGGCTGGGCCACGAACGTCGCTTAAGAGCAGGACTTCGATCTCGAAGTCGCCTGCGTCATTGGTCACGCGCAGCATGTCTCCGATGCGAACTTCGCGGGCGGGCTTGGCGGGTTGGCCATTGGATTGGACGCGACCGAGTTCGCAGGCGCGGGCGGCGAGGGATCGAGTCTTGAAGAAGCGAGCGGCCCAGAGCCATTTATCGATGCGGACGGAAGTCACGATCGCATTTTGCCACGAACGAACTGGGGCAAGCAGGCAGAGCTCATCTTAATCCAGCGAATGCTACGTCAAGGGCTAAAGCCGACATTGAAAGTAAGCAGTTATCGCAGCGGTGAACCGCTGCGCCACCCAAAATCAAGCCCGTGAAGTCGTACCCTGCACAACTTCTACGCGGCCATGGCTGCGAGATTGCTGTTCCAGCAATCGGCGACGATGAGCCAGGTGCCGAGTCGGCGCCAGACCTTCAGGTATTTTCCTCGATCGGCGACGGTGGTGCCGTTGGTTTGATGGCGGGCAACCGAGTATCGTCCCACCTCCATGGCCATATCGCCGGAGCTTTCGACGCGCAGGGTCTCCAAACGCAGATCTTCGTATCCGGCATCGGATAACTGGCGTAAGAGGCGCTCGGTTTCTTTTGGGCCGTGGGATGGTTCGTAATGAGGGGCCATGAAAACTCCGTCGGCAGCATACATGGCCGCCACCTGGTCGTAGTTTCCGGTATTGAACGAGGTGACGAAATCTTGCGTCAGTTCCCTGATCTGACTCTGGACGTCCATAAATGGACGGGAGTCCGCAAGGGAACTGGAATAATTGCGGTACATCTACAACCTCCTGGGGGAAGGCAACCGGCGAGACTCAGAGAAACAAGGGTGGAGTCCGCCGACCAGCGCGAAGCCATTCTAGCGCAAAACCAAGGTGTGGAAACAAAAGTTTTTGCGGCAGGCGATTTAAAAATTTCGCGGCGAATTTTGGGCAGTGAAATTTATTGCAACCTCTTGATTTGACAGGCGGCATCTGATGTTGCGAGAGGGAGTTATGGCAAAAAAATCTCGCGTTCACGGAAAAGCCAGGACCGGGGCGGGGTCTAAGGCGAAGAAGGGCAAGCGCTGGGTGGCGAAGGTGAAAACCGCATCGACATTTCCGCCGGAGGGACTTTTCACCAAGAGTGCGTCGACGATTGCCAAGTCGCTGGCGTCGAAGAAAGTTTCGCCGAAAGGGCCAGCATCGGGGATGCGGATGCTGAACTACTTTATCAATCGCGGCGGGCGAGGGTTGAGTGCGACGCGGCGGAAAGAACTGGAAAAAGCGAAGAGGCTGCTTTCGGAGAGAATTCGAGCGGAAAAAGGTGGAAAATCGGACCGTAAGGCAGCTTGAGATCAGCTTGGAAACAGGTGCAGTTTGACCCGACCGCGGTTGCGATGCGCGCCGGATCCCTCGCCCCGCTGGTGAAGACGCGGGGCCACGGGATGACGCCTTTCCAGGGTCGTGTTTCGCAAAACTGCACTACCGTCCCAGCATGGCTTACATTCTGAAGGAAGCGGTGCGCGGCCGCGCGGAAATTTTGATGTCGGCGGTGAACTGCGGGGAAGTTTACGGGCGAATCCTGCGGGAGCATGGGCAAGAGCGAGCGGCGGCCACGATGGGAGCAATTTCTCCGCTGCCCATCCGGATCATGGATGCGACTCAACAACGAGCCTTCCGGGCAGCCGAGGTCAAGGCGAAGCACAGTCTCTATTGCGCCGACAGCTTTGCCGCGGCTCTGGCGCTGGAACATAAGGCGACGCTGGTGACCAGCGACGCGGATTTCCGGAGAGTCGGCGGGGCGATTCCGGTGATGTGGCTGAAGAGCTGAAGCAACTGAGGCAACTAAGGCAGATGCCGGGCTGCGCCCGGCGGACAGCCCCTTCGACTGCGCTCAGGGCAAGCTCGGGGGAGCAGTCCCCACATAAAACCTCTCATTCCAGATAAGACCTGGATCTCATGCGACTACTTTGTAGGGGCGCATCATTTCGTTGTCTTCGTGTTCGAGGACGTGGCAGTGCCAGACGTAGCGGAATTCGTCGCCGGGCTTGATTTGGGCTCCGGGAGGAAGATCGAAGCGGGCAATGACGCGGGTGACGTAGCCGCCGTAGGCTTTAACCGTGTCTTTCCATGCGGGACGTTCGTTTGATTCCGGCGGCATAGGCATTCCGAAAAAATTCATTTTGCCGGTGGTCATGTAGGTCTTGACGTCGAAAGGCTGGCGATTGATGACCTGAAACTGGACGAGATGGATGTGCATGGGATGCACATCGCCGGTGGCGTTGGCGAAGGACCAGATTTCTGTGGTGCCAGCTTTGGGATCTTCGGTGATGGGGGCGCCCCAGTGGGCTTTGCCGCACAGGCCCATCATGGTGTAGCCATCGGAGGGACGATCCATTTCGGTGAGGGCGAGGATTCGTTCGCGAACTGCCTGCGCGGGATCGAGCGGGGTGAAGGGCACGAGCGTTTCGGGGACGCTGCTGTTGTCTTTGCCGGAGAGCGGCTTAGTGACTTTGAAAAGCATCATTTCGGGAGGAACGATTTGGCCGCCGCGGGCATAAGGCGCCGCGGCGTCATTGGTCATGGCGAGATTCATTCCCTTGTGTTCGGAAAAATCGATGACGATGTCGAAGCGCTCGCCGGGAGCGAAGATGAGGTAGTGCATATGCAGGGGCGCGGGCAACAGCCCGCCGTCGGTGCCGATCTGGATGAAGGGCGGAGCGTCGACCGGGTGACCATTGGGCTTGCCAGCGGCATCGGCGGGCCGGAGCGTGAGGTGATAGAAGCGGGAGTTGGAACCGTTGACCAGGCGAAAACGATATTTGCGCGGCTCGACTTCAAGGTAGGGGGCGACTTTGCCGTTGATGCAATTGCTTTCGCCGAAGAATTCCTGCATCCACATGGGATGAGTTCCGTTCTTGGCCGGCGGGTAGGAGAGCGAACCATCGGCATTGAAGGTGCGGTCTTGGACCAGGAGCGGAATCTCATACTCTCCGCTGGGAAGGTTGAGGCTGTCTTCCTGGTCGTCGCGGATCAGATACATTCCCGCAAGACCCGCATAGACGTTGAGACGGGTGATACCCAGCGCGTGATCGTGATACCAGAGCGTGGTAGCGGCCTGGGAATTGGGGAAGTGGCAGGGATCGGCGGCGCGGAAGGCTCCGAAGCGGCCGTCGGAGGTGACCCAGGCATCGGGGTAGCCGTCGCTATCTGGCATGACTTGCGCGCCGTGCAGGTGAGCGACCGTGCGGACTTCGGGGACGCTTTCTTCGGCGCCGTGAATCGTGAAGTCGACAGGAAGAAAGTGTTTGGTGGGAAGTTGATTGAACCACTGCACGGAAATCGGTTGATCTTTGCGGACTTCGAAAGTTGGTCCGGGCCACATGCCGTTGTATCCCCACATGGTGGCGGGAGGAAGGTTGCGGTGCGACTGGTGAAGGAATGGAACCATCGAGATGGGAATGACTTTGCCGGAGTGCTCTGAAGCGCGGATCACGGGAGGGGTGGGCAGGGGATTGACGTAGCAGGCGAGGGTTGGAGATTTTGCGGCTTCCTGCGGGACGACGGGTGCTGGCGACGTCTTCGTGGAAGATGAGTCGAGAGTCCAACCGGGCAGGATTGAGGGTCGTCTCGGGATCAGGCTGCCGGCACCTACGCACATGCCCATGCGCAGCCAGTCACGTCGATTGATGGTCAAAGACATGTTTGAAATGCAAAGCGATTACACCCACGGCTTGCCAAGGGTTGCGAAATTCGTGCCGTGCGCTGAAGCGGACTCTGTTTGTTGCACTTCTGGCTACCCGGCACTATCGTGCCGGACTTTCACATGCCGCCACTTCGCGGCTGCTGGAGGTCAATTTTTTGCCGCCGTTCGCGCTCGACAAGCAATTTCGTCGTAGCCGCTTTAAGCGCCGGGCTATTGTCAGTCGCCCCGCCGGGGCGAAATCTGATGCGCTTGTCGTCCTTCCTATTGAACTGATTTTGCGGGCGGGTTTGGTGAATGCAGTGTTAAAAACGGGGTGTTTTATCCGTTGAGTTTTTTCGGCCAATAGCTCGGATTCAGAATGAAACATAAAACCATCAACCACTAAGGGCGCTAAGGTTCACAAAGGAAACCAGCCAGGATAGCTTGGATCCTGGCTGGCTCTTCTTTCACGTGCTCTACTTTTTACTTATTACTACTTGGTGCTGCCGCCGAAGTTGAAAGTGTCGAACAGGTCGTCGATGGCCGGCGTATTCAACGGTACATACGGATTGCTGGCGGAAACCTTCGGGTTGGGCAGGTTGTTGCGGCTTCGGTCTGTCAGGGGCGACAGGTAGAAATTCCGCTCGATGAATTTGGTGAGGGAGACGTGGTCGCCGTAGCTGTGGCTGACGATGCCTCCAGTGGAGTAAGGCGAGACGACGATCAGCGGGATGCGAGTGCCATCGCCGAAGAAGTCGACCGGCTGAATGTAACCCGAGTCATAGTAGCCGCCGCCTTCGTCTTCAGTGATGAAGATGGCGGTGGTGGACCAGATCGCGGGATTGGCTTGCACGGCGTCGACGATGCTCTTAACGAATCCTTCAAACACTTCGAGTTTGGAGGATGCCGGATGGCCATCGGAGGGCCAGCCCGGTTTAATGATCGAGACCGCCGGCAGGTTTCCGGACGCGACATCCGTGTAGAAGTTCTTGCTGTCCTGGATGTGCGTGGTGCGCTGGGTGGCGTTGGTCATGATCTTGGTTTCATAGTTGAAGGGGTTGCAGATATTGCAATAGGTGTCGAGCGGGCTGCTGGGGTCGGAGACGTAATAATCCCAGCCGTCGCCGTAGTATTTCCAGGAGACGTTCTTCTCGCTCAGAGCGTCGCCGATACTCTTGACTGAGGTTCCGGGGACGGTGAAGGGACTCGATGGCGAAAGGGCGGATGTGCCGTTGCCGTTGAAGCCGGGATTGTAGTTGTTCAGGATGTAATAGTGACCCGCCTGGCAATTGGGATCGACGGGACGCTCGAGAGAGCCCAGGTAATTGACGATGGGAGCAACGCCGGGCTGGCTGAGGTCGGAACATTCGACGTAGCTGCCGCCGCCGGTGCCGTTGGCGCCGCCGTAACCGTCGTCGTCATACCAGTTGTTGGTGCCGGGCTGGGGGTTGGGATCTTCAATCTGGTTGGCTGGCGGGGCTTCGGCGTGTCCTTTACCGTCGCTATACCAGATGGAATCGGCGAAGCCGAACTCGAGGTGGTTGGCCATGGTGCCACCCATCACGGATTGATGGAAGTTATCGCTCAGGGTGTATTGCTTGGCTAGCGAGGTCAAATAAGGAACGTCACCCTGCAGGACGTTGAAGAACTCCATGGAAGTGGAGCCTTCTCCGGTGGAGAGATAGCTGGTGGGCGGAGTGGTGTAGCCGCTGGAACCATCGCTGCCGGCTCCGATGGTGACTTCGACCCAGGGGAACAAGTCATTCTGGCAACCGCTGGGATTGTCTTCTGTAGCCAGGGAGGCGTTGCAATCGGTCTGCTGCCACATCTGGAAGAAGCGGTGAACCGGGCTGTTGGCGTAATCGTTGTAGTTGATGGAGGGAGTAAGCTGGAACTCGCCTTCGGGCAGGTTGAAGACGTCGGGCAGGCGGGTATCGGGCACGACGTAGGGAGCCAGGCCGGTGCCGCCGATGGTCAGGTCGTAATAGTAGCCTGGGGCGAGCTGGCCGGGCTCGAACTCGTGGGCTTGTCCGACGTTGGCGAAGTAGGGGGTGGTGGGGCCGCCGGCGACGACGGGCGGAACGTTGGTGTAAACGGTCTTTTCGGAGGGGCTGATGTCGTAGTTCGTGCCATCCACGGCATTGTATTGTGCGGAAAGAGCGTAGTTGGGTCCCGGACTTCCGTCTGCGTTGATGATCCCTTTGGAGAGCAAGTTGGAAACGGTCTGGCCGCTTTTGGGAACATAGGTGGCAAAGACGTGGTCGAAGCTGCGGTTTTCTCCGATGATTACAATTACGTGTTTGATCGGAGAGGCGGTTGCCGGAGCTTCTTGCGCGGCTGCGGGCATCGGCGTCGAAAGATTCGCGGTGAGCGCCACGAGGCTTGCGCCAACGGCGAGATGCTGCCTGACTAGCGTCAGGAAAGTGCGCGTAGACGACATAAAACGTTCCTCCTCAGATTGGTATTGCTGGGAGCTGCGAATGTAAGGTTGAGGCTTGGGAGTTAAGGGCGGATGACACACAGATGAATTGCAGATGAAAAAAAAGTCACAGGACGGAGAATAGCGGCGTCTGAGTTTGTCGAGGTTTTCGGCGAAAAAGGCCGGGACGTGAATCGCGGGGGAAGACTTTGGAGCGGAATTTCCACAGCTTGCCAAACTTGGTGGGGTGAATCCTGTATAGCGTAAGGGCGAGATGACATGCGAAAGCGCTACTTTGAAATTGCATTTGATAAGGAGGACTTATGGCGAATGACGATGGGCTGGTGCGGGTTGCGAGCCATTATTCGGTAGAGGAAACAATGCAGCGGCTGGAGACGGCATTTGCGGCGAAGGGATTGCAGATTTTTGCCCGCATCGATCATAGCGGCGAGGCGGAAAAAGTTGGACTGAAGCTGCGGCCGACGAAGGTCTTGATCTTTGGCAGTCCCAAGGGCGGGACGCCTTTGATGGTGGCTGCGCCGACCCTGGCCATTGATCTGCCGCTGAAGGCGCTGGTGTTTGAAGATGACGGCGGAAAGGTGTGGCTGGTTTATAACCGGCCGGAGTATCTGCAGGCGCGGCACGGCTTTCCCGCGGATCTGATCAAGAATCTTGCGGGCGCGAGCATGATTATGGAGAAGGCTGTGGAATAATGCTGCGGTCGTTATCTTAATGTTGCCGCAAGGCTGTGACGAGATGCCTGAAGATTCCAACCGAGCCCGCGATCATTTAGCCAACGAGCGCACGTTTCTAGCCTGGGTGCGTACGGGCATTGCTATCGTTGTATTTGGATTTGCCATTGGGCGCTTCGCAATTGCCCTGCGACAGCTTGCCCAATTCCAGGGAGGATCGTTGCGCACCGCGGGATTTTCGGTGTGGCTGGGAACGAGTTCCATTGTGGCAGGCATCGTATTGGTAGTGGCGGGGCTACTGCGTTACCGGCGGACCCGGACGCAGTTGGATGAAGGCCGGTTTGAGCCTGCGGGATTTGTCGTCGATCTGGTGACAATTGTGACTGTGTTGTTTGGGCTGGCGCTGGCGGGATATTTGATCTATGCAGGAAAAAGCCTGGGATGAAAGTTAGGCATTAGCAGCGGAGCGGTAACGTTGGAGCGTGAAGGCAGAGCGATTATGGCGAACGATCAGGAAAAAGAAGCGGCGGCGCGGGCCAGTTTGCGCTTTGTGGAAGATGGGCAAGTGGTGGGTCTGGGCACGGGCTCGACGGCGGCGCATTTTATTCAATTATTGGGCGAGCGGGTAAAGGAGGGACTGCGCGTGCGCGGCATCGCGACCTCGGTGCGGTCCGAGGCCATGGCCAGGAGTTTGGGCATTCCGCTGACGAATTTCGATGAGTCTCCGGAGATTGCAGTGACGGTGGATGGAGCGGATGAAGTGGACCCGCAGTTGCGGCTGATTAAAGGCGGCGGGGGGGCATTGCTGCGGGAAAAGATTGTAGCTTCGGCGACGCGGAAGCTGGTAATTGTGGCCGACGCGAGCAAGCGTGTGGCGAGGCTGGGAAGGTTTCCCTTGCCGGTTGAGGTGATAAAGTTTGCGCGGCCGGTGGTGAGCAGAAGGATTGCCGCACTGGGAGCGGAGGTTCGGCTGCGCACGAATGCGGATGGGAAGCTTTATTTGACGGATGAGAATAATTACATCCTCGATTGCCACTTTGGCCAGATTGCCGATGCCGAAGGACTGGCGCGGGAGTTAAGCGACATGCCGGGGGTGGTGGAACACGGGCTTTTTATTGGGATGGCTAGCGTCGTGCTTGTGGCTGGTGAAGGCGGGGTGGTGGAGTTGCGGCGGTGACGGAGACATTAGAAGTTTCTTAATTGGCTTGCTGACGAGCAGTACCTTTAACACAGAGAGCACTGGGGTCACAGAGGGACGCTGCAACATCAATCGGCGATGACGGCAGAGAGACAAACACGCGGCTGGAAGGGACGATCGCGACCACGAATACCGCGGTATCGGGTGCATTTGCCGCTCGATGTGACGGTTCTGCGCTCGGGGATTCCGGACAAGGTTCCGGGAAGGTCGATCAATCTTTCCGAGGGCGGAGTGGGTGCGGTGTTGGCGGCGGAGATTGCGACAGGCGAATCTGTGGGGGTGGAATTGCAAATGCCGGAGCAGGCGCGGCCCCTGCGCTGGCGGGCGGTGGTGCGGTACCAGGACAAGCTGCGTTGCGGGATGGAGTTTTCCGGATTATCGGCCGAGCAGAGAGCGCAGATTCGCAGTTGCACGGAAAAGTTAGGCGCATTGCCTGAGCCGGTGCACGAAGGCTTTCGTCCGCTGGAAACTCTGGCAGAGGCTCTGGCGGATTATGCCAAAGATGACATTAACGCAGACAAGGCGGTGAAGGGCGAACCTGCGGATGCGGGAACTAACTCGCGGACGGAAATACCGGAAGGTCGCGGAGCCAGGCGGACATTCCTACTGTTGGCCTTTCTGCTGACGACGTGCTCGATTCTGTTGGCCGTCTTCTGGTTGCGGTGGAACCAGGGATGGGAAGAGTTGGAGTCCGGTCTTTCCCCAGCCCGGCGGGTGGTTGTTGAGAGTCCGCAATTACAAGTTCCTGCGGCGGACATGGAAAAACTGGTAATTCACCGGGTCGATCCGGATTATCCGGCTGAGGCTCGACGAGCTAAGCTGCAAACCGTCATCGCTTTGGATGTGATTGTGGGCAAGGACGGGTCGGTGGTGAGCATCCACCCCCTGAACGGCCCGCCGGTTCTGGCGCGATCGGCCATGAATGCATTGCGCTGGTGGAGGTTTGAACCTTATCGGGTGGACGGCAAGCCGGCGACAGTGGAAACCACGCTGGCGGTGGAGTTCAAGCCCTGAGCGCTAGACTCGTTTTTTCCGCAGGGCGTCGAGCACTATGATGCCGCTGATGGCGAAGCACAGAACGGCTCCCAGCGCCGCGGCCAGAAGCAAGGCGGGGTTCAGGCGGAGAAAATCGGCGAGGACGGCTGCCAGCGCGAAAACCAGGGCCACGACGTTCAGCCACAACGGGGCGCGGACCGGGGCTTGCGGCTCGTCAGGTTGAAGATTACCGCGCAGACGCAACTGGAGTAGAAGAGCGGCGAGGCCGATGGCGGCCACCACTACGAGGGCCAGAGGGCTGAAAAACGAGCCGCGGCTGGTATAGATCACGACCACAGCAAGCGCAGCTAGAAGCAGGCCGGCGGCAATGATCGTCCCGCGGCGGGAGTGGCTGCTGGGAGCCGAATTGAGCTCGCTTGGCGACAAGGGATTCCGTCAGGAAATTTATACAGGGATACAGAGGAAAAGGAAAAGCTTTTCGGCAATCACGTGATTGGCGGAGGACTGGCCGTCTCGCCGGGGCGCCAAGCGGCGTAGGGCGACGTGCTGTGATTGACGGCGTAGAGAACCAACTCTACGCGGGTGGAGATTCCCAGTTTGTCGAAGATCCGAAACAAGTATTTTTTAACGGTATGCTCGCTCAGCTTGAGGGCGTGGGCGATTTCGCGGTTGCCTAAACCCTCGGCCACCAGAGCGACGACCTGCTCTTCGCGTGGAGTGAGAAGCCGTTCGCCACGATGATTGAGAACGCGCAGCACTGGCCTTTCTGATATGCCATCGAAGACGTAGTTCATCTGCTCGGCATTTGCCCAGATTTCACCACCAGCCACGCTATGAATGCATTTACGCAGCAGACGGAGGTTCGCCTGGTTGAGGCAAAAAATTCCCCGGGCGCCGGAACGAAACGCGGCGACCACCATCTCCCGCGGGCAGGATTCGACCAGCAGAATCTTCACGATTTCGGGATGATCGAGATGAAGTTGCCGGATGGTCGCCATGGTGGCAACAAAGTTGGGTGAAGAATTGGGCGAAAGCAAGGCGACTTGCGCGGGCGCGGAAACAACCGCGTCGTGGATGGACGCAGAGTCCATGCCACAGACGACGAGGCGGAATTCCGAGCGCCGGCGCAAAGCATTGGTAAGCAATTGCGCCTGCATTCGGTTGGAGTCCGCGACGAGGACGCAAATCGCGCCCATAGTGGCGGCTGGCGACGGACTCATAAACCGATCTCCGAAGGGAATTTTGCGATGCACCGGATTGTAGGCACCGCGGGATGCGCTAAACAAGGATTCCCGGAACAATATTTGGGTTCGACTCTCAAATCGGGAACGAGAGAAGCGGCAGGTGCAAATTTTCGATTTTATTGTTTGCTGCTGTGAAGAAATCGGCCCGGGGAGAATTTGCTTTATTGCCGCTAACCGATCTGGCGTGTCATCGACGAGACCGCCTGCGGCGCGGCGATTGCAGTGATTAAGGACATTTGTGCTCCAGTGGGTCTCGGATCAATCCCCCTGAAATCTTGTGATGCGGCAAACAGTCAAGTCTACTTTTGTAGGTAGACGGGTTGAGAAGATTTTTCCTTCCGTTCGGACCCCACCGGTTGCACTCGCTTCACGCGAAGTGAGCGAATGCCCGCCAAATGCGTTGACTTTCGGGTTTTTCCCCGGTCTCAGATCAATTCCACTTTCGTAGGCCACACTTTCCATGACTTGCCGACCGGGGCGGGGAAGGCTACTTTGCAGATCAACCATGCAAGCGCTTTTCAGTGCGGAGAATTTTAAGTTTACGCGGTGTACCGCATTTGCCTTTTTGATCTTGCTGTGTGGTTCGGCCGTCCACGCCCGGGGGCAGGAGAAACTGCCGGGCACAGACAAGGATCCTTCCGCGTCCGGTCTAACCGGGGCCGGAATGGGAGGAAGCAAAACAGCGGCCGTAAAAACCGGAGGAGCGGACAGCCTGGGAAACCCTTCGCTCGGAGGGGAGCGCCGTCCGCTCTACCGGCTACGATTCAGCGACGTTGTGGAGATCAGCTTCACGGTGGCGCCGGAGTTCAACCAGTCTCTAACCGTGCAGCCCGATGGTTATGTGACTTTGAAAGATGCGGGAATGGTGGTGGCCGAGGGGCTGACGGTGGAGCAGTTTAGCGAGGCGGTGCAACGAGCCTACCGAGGATATTTGCACGACCCCGAAGTCGCCGTCGCGCTTAAGGATTTCGAACACCCTTACTTTATTGCCGGAGGGCAGGTTGCGAAGCCGGGGAAGTATGAACTTCGCTCCGATATCACTGTCGCTGAGGCGGTGGAAATTGCGGGCGGGTTTACTCCGCAGTCGAAACATTCGCAGGTCATTCTGTTTCGTCGAGTGAACGACAACCTGGTGGAAACACGGGTGCTGAACCTCAAGAAGATGTTGAAGCGCAATGGCCTGCGGGAAGACGCTCACCTGCGGCCGGGCGATTTGATTTTCGTTCCGCAGAATACATTTTCCAAGATCGACCGTTTTATAACCAAGCCGTCCATGGGCATGTACGTGGATCCCTCCCAATTCTGAAATCACAAGCGCAGACATGAACGATGAGTCCTCAATTCGCGGCGGATTGCAATCAACATCTCCAACCATGCGAGATTTGGCCATGGTTGCATTCCGGCAGCAAAGGGCTTTTATCTGCGCGGCAGGGATTGTTCTGCTGGGATTCACGTTTTACGCGGTGGCGGGAGCAAAGTATCAGGCGCAGATGGAAGTTCTGGTACACCGAGGACGGGCGGATGCGCCGGTCACCGACCAGGAAAATGCGCCGGTCGACCTGACGCGGTTGGCGGTCACAGAGGAAGAGTTGAACTCCGAGGTGGAACTGCTGCGTGACGATGAAGTGTTACGCAGGGTGGTGCAAGACAACAATCTGGAGAACCAAGGTTGGTTGAGATGGTTGCGGCCGGGAGAAACGCACGCGGCGCGCGTGGAGCGGGCAGCGCGGCGGCTGGCCAAGAAGCTGGAAATCGAGCCGATCAAGAAGACAAATCTGATCTCGGTGAGTTACGGATCGACGGACCCAAGAGTGGCCGCGGCCGTTCTGCGTTCGCTGGCCAACATTTATCTGCAGAAGAATGCCGAGATTCATCGTCCGCCGGGCGAGTTGCCATTCTTCGTGCAGCAGTCCGGTGAATCGCGGGAACAGTTGGCAAAGACGCAGCAGGATTTATTGCGCTTCATGGCGTCGCATGGAGTGGTAGCGGCGGCGCAGGAACGCGATCTTGCCCTACAGCGGCTGAGTGAAGTCGATGCCGGGCACCGGCAAACGCAGGCGCAGTTGGCTGAAGTTGGAAGCCGACTTCAGGAGTTGCAAGCGCTGCTCAAAGTGCTGCCGCCAAGAACGACGACCCAGATACGGACTGCCGATAATTCCGATCTGCTTAAGTCTCTGAAAGCGACCTTGCTCGACCTGGAGCTGAAACGAACTCATTTATTGACTGAATTTGAGCCCACGCACCGGCTGGTGCAGGAGGTCGAACAGCAGATCAAGCAGACGAAAAATACGATTGCGGTGGAGACCTTGAATCCTATTCGGGATGAAACTACCGACTTGAACAGCCACTACGAATGGGCGAAGGCAGAACTGGAGCGGAGCCAGGTGGAGATGAGCGGACTGAAGGCGAAGGAAGCGGCGACTGGAATTGAGGTTGCGGCATACCAAGGCATGGCACGGCAGTTGGGAGAAGACGCGATTGTACAAGACGATCTGGTGAGCACCGAGAAGACGGCGGAGGACAGTCACGTTCTTTACTTGAAGAAGCAGGAGGGTGCGCGGATGGATGACGCGCTCGACCAACGAGGCATTGTGAATGTGACGATCGCGGAGCGGCCGATTGCTCCGGCGCTGCCGGTGTGGTCGTCGTGGGCGCTGGTGATGATTGGATTAGCAGCGGCAGGCGCGGCGGGAACGGGAGCGGCTTTTGCCGCCGATCACCTTGATCCCCGGTTCCGCACTCCGGATGAAGTGATGGGCTATCTCGATATGCCGGTTCTAGCGTCGTTACCAAGAAGGTCAACGAAAGGGCTTTTGACCAGCTGGAAGGAGACCTCATGAGTGTGGATAGTTTTCGCGCGGCAAACCTGGGCGTAATTGGGAATGCAATCGAGACGGAGGAAGTTGCAGCGTTTCATGGGACGGAGGAGTGGAGTCCGGAGCGGTTTGGACGCGAGCAGATCCGCGGATTGGTAAGGCAAATTTTCTTTTCCAGTGTTGCGCAACCAGTGCGCCAGGTTCTTTTCACCGGCGCAGAAGAACGAACGGATGTGGGGCAACTATGCCGGCAAGTTGGCGAGACTTTGGCCCGGGAAATCAAAGGAAGCGTGGCGATCCTGAGCCGAGTCGGGGCTGAGGAAGAGATTGGGCAAGAAGAGATACAACCGGAGCCGGCGCGTGCAGCCAGGGTTGAGCCTGGCAACCAGCCGTTGCGGGATGGCGCGAGAAGGGTTCGGAGCAATCTGTGGCTGGTGATGGGGGGTCGAAACGCGCAACTCCCGGAGGAAGGTTATGCCAGAGCCGTGTATTCGCGGCTGTGCGAACTGCGCACGGAATTCGACTATTCGATTGTGGAGGGTCCGCCGGCAGGGGTGTCGAGCGAAGCGGCAGCTTTGGGGCAGCTCACCGACGGGATTGTGCTTATCCTGACGGCGAACAAGACGCGGCGTGCGGTGGCGAAAAAGATCAAAGAGACGCTAAAAGCGGGGAACACCCGACTTCTGGGAATAGTGCTGGAGGAGAGAACTTTTCCCATTCCCAGCGCCCTCTATCGCAGGCTGTAGCTTCACGCATCAATAAATTTGCGGATTACGTAGGTTTCCTTCGCCTCTCTGCGACAGGCAACAAGTGGGACGGCGAGTCTCAAGCATGTCTTCTTTTTTATTCAATGCGGCGCAGCAGCGGCCAGTGATCAACGACTGGGCGGTGCGATTGATTCCCGGCCTTGGAACCGGCGTGGCGAGAAAAGTAAAGCCGTTGAAGGGTTCCACGCGGCCGGGCGAGGTCGCGTCAGCAGGTGCGTTAAATGAGCCAGGCACGAGCGTTACGGGAAAGAGAAAATTCAGCGCTCAGTGGTATCTGCCGGCCAGTCTGCAGGAGAGATTCCCGGACGGGGGCGAGCAACCGAAACGCGTTCTCATCGTTGGCGCGGGTGCTTTCGGACGGCGCATTGCATCCTGCATCCAAAGCCATCCGGAACAGGGGCGGGTGGTGTGTGGGTTTCTTGACGATCGCCATCCGCTGGGCGGTGAAGTGATTGGACGGACCAGCAATTTGGCTCACCTTTCGCGCAGCAGCTTTGTTGACGAAGTGATTTTGGCAGCTCCGCAGGACCGGGAGATGACATTGGATGTGCTGCGCGAGGCGCGAAGGCTGCACCTGGATGTGGAGATGGCGGTGGATTTGTTCGGGTGTGAACCGGCGCAAGCGCTGGTGGAGCGCGTCGGAGACTTCCCTGTGATCTGTCTGCATCGCGAGCCGCTGCCCGTTGCCCGGTTATTGGCGAAACGCGCGCTTGACGTGTTGGGGGCGGGATTCGGCCTGCTATTCCTGGCGCCGGTCTTTGCTGTGCTTGCGGCATTGATCAAGTGGGACTCTCCGGGTCCGGTGATTTATGCGGCGGCGCGCGCGGGACGAAAGGGGAAACCATTCCGCTGCTACAAATTCCGCACGATGTTGAGGAATGCGGACCATTTGAAAAACGACCTCCGCCTCCGCAATGAACGGTCTGGCGTCTTCTTCAAGATCGCCGATGATCCGCGAATTACGTATGTGGGCCGCTGGCTTCGACGTTACAGCCTGGATGAACTGCCGCAGTTGTGGAATGTCCTGCGCGGGGAAATGAGCCTGGTGGGGCCGCGCCCGCATCCGCTGGACGATTTCGCCGCTTATGGCGTTGAGCATCTGGCACGGCTCGACGTCACACCGGGAATCACCGGGCTCTGGCAGGTCACGGCGAGGCGGGACCCGTCATTTGAAAGAGGAGTGGTGTTGGACCGCGAATACATTGAGGCCTGGAGTTTGTCCATGGACCTGCACATTCTTTTCAAAACAGTGAAAGTGGTATTGCGAGGGAGTGGTTCTTGACACAGACCATCTCATTGCGGACGGCGCGAAATTTTCCCGGCCAGATCGCTGGTGGGCTAGCGGCTAGCTTAATGCGGCCGCTGCAGATCCTCACCGCCGCACCGTCGCTGCTATTTCTCGGAGCGCTCACGGCTATGTTGCTGCGGCACCCCGATGTGTCGTTTTATGAGATTGATCGCGTTGCCTTCGGAGTGCTGGTGGTCGGCGTGGCCGCGAGGGCGGTAGCGCGGCGACAACGGCTGTTCGCGGTCGAACGTGCGAGCTGGCCGATGATGGGTCTCACCGTTCTCGCTGTTTTGAGCGTTGCCGGACAGCCTTTCGATCAAGAATCGTGGTGCCTGCTGGCGGCCAAGTTCATTGTGCCATTCACGCTTTTTCATCTGGCGGCGCTCGTCTTCACGGATGAAAAGTCTATGCACCAGTTTGAAGTTTTCTCTCTGCTGGTGCTGGCTTATTTGAGCTTCACCGCGATCGCATTCCTGGTGGGGGCGAAAGCGTTGATTTTTCCTCATTTCATCCTGGACGAGAGCCTTGGACATCAGGCGGACCGAGCGCGGGGACCGCTGTTGCAGGCGGTAGCGAACGGAGTCTCGCTCAATCTTCTGGGATTGGTGGCGCTTCATTCTTTATGCCGGGGGAAGCTGCGGGGACTGAAAGGCTGGGTGCTGCTGGGCTCCCTGCCGGTTGCGATTCTGGCGACCATGACCCGGGCGGTATGGCTTTCGTTTGCGGGGACGATCGTGGTTTTGACCCTGCGTTATCCCTGCCGGGTGTTACGACGCGTCTGCCTGGCGCTTGCTTTGGTGGGAGGAGCCGGAGTTGCCATCGCTCTCAGTTCTCCTAGTTCCAATGGGACTCTCACCGACCGGTTCGAGGAGCGTGGCCCGGTCGATTATCGCGAAGCCGTTTATCGCGGAAGCTGGGAGATGTTTCTGGAACGCCCGCTTACAGGGTGGGGCATCAATCAGATGCCGAGCGAATTGGCCCGCCATGTGAGCGGGTACCAGGAGAAGGAACTATATCCGCACAATACGTATCTCGAATTGCTGGTGGAGCATGGAGTTCTGGGGCTGGCGCTTTACGTATGGCTGATGCGCGAACTTTGGCGGCTGGGCAGAGGCGAAATTCCCCGGAACGAGAAATCGGGATTTCTGGACCGCAATTTTCATGACCTCTGGCCGATTCTGCTGGGAGTGTATTGGGTTAACGCGGCGTTCGTGGTCATGAATTACCAATTCGTGAATGGATTTTTATTCACTATTGCCGGAATGCTGGCTGGGCAGCGGCGAAGGGCTGCGAATGAATTTGCCAATTCGTAAGAGGGCATTTGCGCAAATGGAGCGATTTCGAAAAATGAATAGGACTGACTTTGTCGAGGCCGCTCCATGCTGACCGTCGCATATCTGGCGAATCAGTTCCCTTCTCCCGTGGAACCCTACGTAGCGGAAGAGATCGCAGAATTGCGAAGCCGGGGAATTCGCGTGGTTCCTGGGACCGTCCGCAGGGTGCGGCTAAGAATGTCTGGAAGCGGGAAGAATGAAGATGAAGATATTGTGGCGATCCAGCCGGTCAGTCTTGTTGTGACCTTCAAGGCCATGTGGCTATGCATACGGCGCGGCCCGCGAGTTTTCGATCTGCTCAGGCGAATTCTGCTGCAAGGACGCGAGTCGCCGCTGCAGCGCGGCAAGGCGCTCATCCATACTCTGCTGGGCGCCTGCTACGCAGCACAATTAGAGGCCAAAGAGGTCGATCACGTTCAGGTACACCACGCATACTTCGGCTCCTGGATTGGCCTGGTTGCCGCGCGACTGCTGGGCGTGAACTTCAGCTTGACGCTTCACGGATCGGACTTGTTGTTACATGGCGCGTATCTCGACACAAAGCTGAAGGCGTGCAGCTTCTGCCTGACCGTGTCCGATTACAACCGACGATATGTTCTACAGCACTACCCTGCGGTCGATCCGCGAAAAGTCTTGATTGCGCGGCTAGGTGTGACTGTGCCGGCAATCCTCATCGGAAACGCACGAGTACTCGCCAATGGCAGAAGCGAAATGACATTGGTGGCAGTGGGCCGCTTGCACAAGGTTAAGGACCATGCTTTCCTGCTACGCGCCTGCGCACAGCTTCGCGCCCGCGGCTTGCGACTTGAGTGCCTGATCGCAGGCGAGGGCCCGGAGCGGGGTCATTTGGAGTCGCTGATCCGCAAATATGGACTTGAAGAGACCGTCTCTTTGTTGGGACACATCTCCGGCGAACAGATGGACTCGTTATATGGACGTGCCGACGCGGTTGTGCTCACGAGCCGCAGCGAGGGTCTGCCGCTGGTGCTGATGGAAGCGATGGCGCGCGGCAAAATTGTGCTCGCGCCGGCGATCACCGGGATTCCTGAGCTGGTGATTACGGGGAAAAACGGATTCCTTTATGAAGCCGGATCCCAAGGCGATTTTGTCGCGCACTTGTTGCTGATTCATTCCCTGCTGAAAGAGGAACGGAGGCGCTCATGGATCCTGCCTGAGGCGGGGAAGTCACTCGAGTGGGTGCGTCACGGAGCCCGGGTGCAAGTTCGCCACAACTTCAATCGCCAGACCAACCTGGAATTCTTTGCTGATTTGTTTTTGCAGCGGGTTTCCGCCAGAACGGAGAATCTCCCCTATGAGAATTTTGTTTTGCAACAAATATAACTATCCGTTCAGCGGAACCGAAGTCTATCTCTTCGAACTGATGGACCTGCTGCGCTCGCGGGGCCACGAGGTTGCGCTCTTCTCGATGGCGGACCCGCGCGGCAAACCGACTTTGTATGACCGGCATTTTGTTCCGCACATCGATTTCAAGGATGGTTCGGCGCTGCAAAAAGCCAAGAGCGCTTTGCACGCGATCTATTCGCCGGACGCCCGCAGAAGAATGCGGGACATGATCGACGAGTTTCGCCCGGACGTAGCTCATGTGCGCAACATTTATCACCACTTGTCGCCTTCTATTCTTTGGGAACTGAAAAAGCAAGGTGTGCCCGTTCTTTACCATCTGAACGATTTCAAGCTGTTGTGCCCGGCCTATAACCTGGTATCACAAGGGGAAAGCTGCGAAGCCTGCAAGGGCGGCAAGTTCTGGCGAGTGGTCCGCTCGAAGTGCTATCCCGGCATCGGAGCGCGAAGCCTGCTCATGGCCGAGGCTTATGTTCACCGATGGTTGGGCACATACCGCAAGTGCGTCGATTTGTTTATCGCGCCCAGCCTGTTTGTTCGCGACAAATTTGTCGAACACGGATGGGATTCAGACAGGTTTGAGGTCCTGCCGCACTTTCAAAGTGTTCCGACGGCCCGAGGGCTGGACGACGGGAAAGCGTCGTTGCTCTATTTCGGGAGATTGTCGCAAGAGAAAGGCGTGGACGATCTGCTGCGCGCGATGAAGGGGGTTCCACAGATGCAGCTCACGGTCGCCGGAGATGGCCCGCAGCGAAACGAGCTGCTCGACCTGACGAAAGAGTTGGGGCTGAATAATGTGGAATTTGTGGGGCAGGTGCGCGGGCCGGACCTGGATGCTCTGGTGTCGCGATCCCGTTTTACGGTCTTGCCATCTCATGCCTATGAAACCTTGGGCAAGACGATTCTCGAGTCGTACGCGTTGGGCAAGGCGGTTGTGGCTTCGGACCTGGGATCGCGGCGGGAATTGGTAAGTCACGGCAAAACGGGTCTGCTATATCCGACCGGTGATGTGAGCCGACTGGCTGAAGCCATTCAATCCCTGGGTTCGAATCCGAGATTGGCTGAGGAGATGGGCCGCGAAGGCCGTGAACTGGTCCGGCGGCGATACGCTCCGCAATGGCACTACGAGAGCCTTATGAAGATCTATGAACGTCTCACGGCAAAGAACAGAAACTTCTCCAGAGGCAAGCTGGTTCCGACCACGGACGCGCCGCCCTGGGAGAAAAAATGCGCGCCGATGTGGATTTGGAATGCCGGTGAAGCCAGGGTTCCACAAACGCGCAAACTGAGCGTGGCATTCATCGGCGGCCGCGGAGTCATATCCAAGTACAGCGGTATCGAAGCGTACTACGAAGAAGTTGGGCGGCGGCTGGCGAATATGGGACACGAGGTTACGATTTATTGCCGCAACTATTTCACACCCGCGATCGACGAGCACAACGGAATGCGGCTGACGCGTCTGCCCACGGTGCGATCGAAGCATCTGGAAACGGTTGTTCATACTCTACTCAGCACGTTGCATGCGGTCACGCAGCCTTGCGATATCGTTCATTACCACGCGCTGGGGCCGGCGCTTTTTTCGTTTATTCCGCGAATGTTCGGAAAGAAAACGTTCGTGACTGTGCAAGGGCTCGATTGGCAGCGCAAGAAGTGGGGCCGATTTGCGTCGGCCGTGTTGCGACTGGGAGAACGGGCGTCAGTTATGCTCCCCAACGGCACCATGGTGGTATCGCTCGCCTTGCAGCAGCACTACCGCGAGCAACATGGTGTGGAGGCATTTTACGTGCCTAACGGCGGAGTCATTCGTGAAGCGCGCAGACCGGCGGCGATATTCCATTGGGACCTGGAACCGGGGAGATACATTCTGTTTCTGGGAAGGTTTTCGCCAGAAAAGGGCTGCCATCTGCTGGTTGAGGCATATGAAAAACTCCACACTGAGGTGAAGCTGGTAATGGCGGGAGCATCGAGTTACTGCGATGACTACAGCCGCGAATTGCGGAGTCACTCTGGCGCACGAATCAAGATGCTCGACTGGGTGTCCGGAGAAACGCTGGATGAATTGCTCACCAATGCGATGATATTTGTTCTGCCATCCGATCTCGAAGGCTTGTCGCTGGCCCTGCTGGATGCGATGGGAGCGGGTTTGTGCGTGGTGGCTAGCGATGTTCCCGAAAATATTGAAGCAGTGCAGGATGCGGGCTTCACTTTCCGGCGCGGCGACGCCGACGATTTGGCCGACCGCTTGCGCTACCTGATCGCGAACCCCGCCGTGCGCCAGGCAGCGGGAAAGATGGCCAAGATCAGGGTGAGAGAACACTATCTGTGGCCGGACATTGCCGCCGAGATCGAGAAGGCTTATTTCAAAGTGATGGACTGGCCGGCACAGGAGAGTCAGAAAACAGGGACGCCGAGGAAGAAGCCGAATTCTAGTGTGACGGCTCCTAGTGCGAATCGGAAAGCGGGGTGAGCGGCTAGTTCGTGCCGAGTTAGTGCTGGCCTTTGGCGACCTGCACTTCCGGTTGTCTGCGATCCTCGTCGGAAGCTTTGAACAGATCGCGCCTCTTCAGGTCCATAAAGCTGGCTACAAAAACTTCCGGGATCTGGCCGATGCGGGTGTTGTAGGTGTTGACGTCGTCGTTGAAGAACTCGCGGCGATCGGCGATTCGTTCTTCGAGTTCGCTGATGCGGTTCTGCAACTTGAGGAAATTTTCGTTGGCCTTGAGCTGGGGATAATTTTCCGCCACGGCAAACAGATCGCGCAAGGCTCCGGTCATCATACGATCGGCGTTCGCCTTCTCAGCGACACTGGCGGCGTTTATCGAGGCTGTCCTTGCCTGCGTGACGGCGAGCAGTGTCTGCTGCTCGTGCTGCATGTATCCTTTAACGGTCGCAACAAGATTGGGGACTTCGTCGTGGCGTTGTTTGAGGAGCACGTCTATGTTGGCCCAGGCGCGATCGTTGTCATTGCGCAGGCGCACGAGCTCGTTATAAAGAATTACGGCGTAGGTCAAAACGCCTGCCACGAACAGGAAGAATGCCAGCCCGCCAACCAGGTTGCCGCCCATCACCTCTCCCGCGTAAGGGAATCAGAACATCTAAGAGTGAAACAGGAGACACGCGAGAGAAGCAAGTGACTGCGGGGCTGGGTAGGGCAGTAAGCGCTATTTTCAACAGGTCGGGTGAGAGGTTGACCCTGTTGGCCCGTTCCCCGGCGGCGATTTTCAGGTTGCCGACCATCCGGACGGAAACCTGAAGCTGACCGATAAGCTCGGGCAACAGGCAGATCACTTCGACGCAACAACCGGCTTCACCTGCTCGTATTCGGGGTTTTTCCACAGATCACTGTGATGCTCCAAAAGGTCGGCGGTGGACTGCGCTACCTCAGTGCCATAGTATCTCGCAACAACGTGGAGTGCGAGATCGATGCCCGAGGTCAAGCCGCCCGCAGTTGCGATTTTGCCGTGGTCCACGAATCGCGTTCCACTGACGAAGTGAACCGCAGGAAATTCCTTCTGCATGCTCTGCTCAAAGGAGTGATGCGTAGTAGCGGTTTGGCCGTCGAGCATCCCATACCCCGCCAGCACCGAGGCGCCCGTGCACACCGACATGGTGACATCGGCGGTGGCTGAATTCGCGAGCAGCCACGCTTTCTGGGCCGCGCTGCGCCCCTGCTGCGCGGGAATTACGATAATCTGCGGCTGCGGCGCATTGTCGAAACTATAGTTGGGGACGATAGTCAGTCCGTTCGCGTTCACCGGCTTCAGCGAATCAGAAACGGTGTAGACGTTGAATAACATCACCATGTCGTCACCATCCGATGGATGCCACGGCTTGCCTTTGGTGGTAAGCATGGAGTCGCCGAAGACCTCCCAGGGGCCCGCGATGTCCATAACGTCCGCGAGGTCCGAGATCAGGAACGCTACGTTGATCTTGCCCGTGGCGGGCGGCTTCAGTGAGCCGGTTTGTTGCGTGGAAGGTGGTAGTTTGTTGGGTGCCTTCGCGTGGCTCACAAGAACCATCAGGTTCAGAATTACCCCAATCAGAGCGGCCATCCAAATCCCTTTAGCTCCTCTGCGCATACGACCTCCTGAGAAACTGCCTGCGATGGGGCAGATGATAACCCCAAGAGGAAGTGTCCCAAATGACTTTGATCCGGCATTTCAAGACTTTTTGGACAGAATGGCTTAAAGTCCTAAATAGCCGGATGAATGTCGTTCCAGACATACAGTTAATTGGCTATTTTAATGAGGCGAAAAAGGTGAAACCTAAACACATCGTGATTGTGGGGTACGACGACCTCACTTCCCTCGACCTGTCGGGGCCGCTGGAGGCATTCAGTACTGCATCCTTGAGGACTCGAACGGCAACCCGCAGCCCTGCTACAAGGTGACGATTGCCGCGTTGGGCGCGAAAACCTTCAGCTCCGTGTCCGGGTTGCGCATGACCGCCGCCTGCTTCCTGAGCTCCCTACGGCACATGGACACACTTCTCATTCCTGGCGGCCGCGGCATCCGCGTCTCGGCGTCTGCCCCTAAGCTGGCGGATTGGATCAGCCGCCGGGCCAAGGGTATTCGTCGAATTGCCTCGGTGTGCACGGGTGTTTTTGCCATGGCGCCGACCGGCCTGCTCGACGGGCGGCGAGTGACGACCCACTGGAAATTCGCCGCCGAGTTGGCCAGCCGCTTTCCTGCGCTGAAGGTGGATGCCGATGCTCTCTACATTCGGGACGGCAAGTTCTACACCTCGGCGGGCGTCACCGCCGGCATCGATCTTTCCCTGGCATTGATTGAAGAAGACTTCGGACCCGGCGTGGCCCTTGCCGTGGCGCGCGAACTGGTGGTCTACATGAAGCGGCCTGGTGGGCAGGAGCAGTTTTCCGAGCCGCTGAAGTTTCAGGTTGCTTCCACCAGCCGCTTCGCCGATCTGGCGGGATGGATGCCGGGACACCTCAACAAAGATCTCTCCGTGGAAGCCATGGCAGAGCGTATGAATCTTTGCCCGCGGCAGTTTTCCCGCCGCTTCCGGTTGGAGTTCAATAGCAGTCCCGCCGCTTTTGTGCAGCGACTCCGGCTGGACGAAGCGCGCAAGCGGCTATCCGCCACTGGCGGTACCGTGAAGCGCGTCGCCGACTCGGTTGGCTTTCACGATCCCGACAGTTTTCGCCGTGCGTTCATGCAACGCTTCGGCGTTGCGCCCACCCACTACCGCAGCCGTTTCGTAGCCGGCGCGGGAAGTTAAGCTCCCAGGTAGGGCGGCCGCGGGCTGGAGTAGTTTTTTCTTATCCGGCAGAGATTGCCAAGTTGGCAAGTGAGGGACAACCTGGAGTTAATCTTTAAGTTCGCGATTATGGGGCCGGCCTTTGGGGCGGCGACTTCAGAACCCTCGGACCTTGGACCCCAATCCTACCAATGAGGTTCTGGTCTGGAGTCCGAGGCCCGTCGGTAATTCTGGCTACGGTTTCTTGGGCGTTAGATCGCAGGCTTGCTTTACTTTGCCAAGGTCGATGCCGCCGGGCGAAAATTCAGCGATCTCGCGGCCGCTTCTGGTGGGTACTTCCACGTTGAAAACCTGGCTGCCGAGCATTCCGCGGGTTGTGCCCTTGTCCATGGAAAGGAAACGGCCGCGGACCCAATTCCAGCCATGGTAGCTGTGAGAGTCGTCAATGCGGACCATCACTTCCAATTGAGGCTGGCCCCAGAAGCCGGGGCGGTTGGGCGGGGCAAGCCGGACGCCGGGATTGAAGTCGGCGTATTGAAGTTTGCCGTTCGTGCACATCAATTCCACCCGCGGCTTGTAGTCCGGATCTTCGCGGAAAAAGTTGTTCGACAGCAGTTCGAAGCGCACTTTCTTCGCTCCGGTCATCACATCGGTGGATTGGAACTCCATCCACTTTCCGCCGGCGCTGACGCCGTCACTTTCACCCTGATAAGGACTCATCGCGCCGTTTTGTGCCGCGGCTGTCACCGCGGCGGCACAGATTAAAATGCAACTTGCCAACGTCGCCTTCGCCGATAAAAAACGAGCAATCTTGCCTTGAAAAAAGTGTGCTTGCTTCAAGTCTTCCTCCCAGTGCAGATTCCTAACTATATTGAACCCCGAAGGCAGAGAAAAAGTTGCATGAAAAGGTACCGGGCGGTGGATTTTGCGACAGATAGCCGGTAATCAGGTGGTTTGCCTCGTCCCTGAGCGCTGACCTTAGCGCGTATCCACTCTCAGGTCGACGTAGACCTCGGAGCGGTCGTCGAACTGGCTCACCGATTTAGGGTCGCTCTTGTGGCCTTTGTATTGAGCATAGACCTCATAGTCCACAGCGTTGAGAAGAGCGGGAAAGCGGTAAGTTCCATCCACGCCGACGATGTAGGTTTTGACCGACCGGGTGCGGGTGTTAGTCAAATAGACCACCGCGTTAGGGAGGGGATTATCCTGACGATCCAGCACCTTGCCAAAAAGCAGGCGGCCGACGGTCTTTTCCTTTTTGTCGGGAGACGCATGGCCCACGGCGCCCAGCACAATTAACAGCATACAAACGGCAATGACAGGCCTGGTCAAGAATGATCTGGGAATCATGTTGCTTTATTCTCTCACGACGAAGGAAATTCTAAGTCCCAGCCTGGGGGAACCGATGCGTTACGGCGTTTCCAAAGCCAGATGGAGACCAATATCGACGCGCTCGTCATTATCCACGTGAACTGGCACCTCATTTACCAGGCGCAGGCGCTTTCCATCGGCTGTCTTGACGCCCTTCAAATCAGCCCAGACAACGTAATCGGCCTCGCCAGCAGGAACCCGTTGAGCAAATTCTCCGTGGTGGTCGGAGGACAGCTCCCATTTTGCTTTCTTGTCTTTGGTCCGGCGGATCTTTACCAGTATTCCGTATACGGGGCGGTCGTCGGGTCCCCACACCGTGCCGAAGATTAGAGCGTAATCGTCAGTTGCTTTGAGCCGCTTCTGTGGCGCGGCGCTGTGAGCGGGCGCAGGAAAAAGCTGAGGCAGGACGAGAAGAAGCAGAAGAACTCCTAGTGGAGAACGTAATGAGAAGTGATATCTAGGAATCTTCAGCGTCTTCGCTCTCCTCTTCGTCGTCCTCATCATCCTCGTATCCTTCTTCCACCGGTTTAAGTTCCAGCGGCACCGCGGTTACCACTTCAAAATCGGTTCCGCATTCCGGGCAGGAAATAATTTCTCCTTCATCGACATCCTCTTCCACCACATCCAGATCGGTTTCGCACTCAGGACATAAAACCATAAAGCCTCCGTTCCCCATTAGAGCCTCCTGTTAATATTTAGATTCTCTGCGGCTGAAGGTCAAGAGCTACCCAGCTTAAGAGAGTTTTCCCTTGGTCGGCGGAACTTGTCAATTGGTTGTCCTAAATCACATGCATATCGAACGCTGGACGCGGTCCGTGGTTTGGGTGATGCTGCTTTCGGCGGCGCTGGTTTGTGCGGCACAAGAATCGGGCGAAATCTCGGAGCAGACTTCCGCAAACTTCTCCGCCGATTCCCGAGTTCAATCAGCCCTAACGCAAATTTCCGCGCAACGCATTCAGGCGAACATCGAAAAGCTGGTCAGTTTCGGAACGCGATCCACGATCTCGAGTCAGGACCCGCAGGCGATTGCTTCGGGACGAGGAATTGGCGCGGCGCGGGAGTGGATCAAATCTGAATTCGAGCGCTACTCCAAAGACTGCGGCGGCTGCCTGGAGGTGAAGGAAGACACGTTTCTGCAACAGCCTGCCGACAGAATTCCCAAGCCCACGCACATCACCAATGTTTATGCGGTTCTGAAGGGCACGGACAGCGAAAACAGCAAGCGGATCGTGCTGGTCACCGGGCACTACGACTCGCGCAACAGCGATACCTTGAACACATCGGGGGATGCGCCCGGCGCAAACGACGATGGCAGCGGCACCGCTGTGAGCCTGGAATGTGCGCGCGTGCTGAGCAAATTGAAGTTTCCGGCCACGATTATTTTTTTGACGGTCGCCGGAGAAGAGCAAGGGCTGAACGGCAGCCAGCATTTCGCCAGGATGGCGAAAGATCAGGGATGGAATATCGAAGCCGTCCTGAATAATGACATTGTAGGCGGCGACAAGAGTCCGGAGCAGGACCATTCCGTGGTGCGGGTATTTTCCGAGGGCATTCCGGCTGCCGCGACTGAGCAGGATATTCGCCGCATTCGCGGCCTGGGCGGGGAAAACGACTCGGAATCGCGGCAACTGGCGCGCTATATTGCAGAGATCAGCCGCGCTTACGCTACTGGCGTAAACCCGATGCTGATCTTCCGCCTGGACCGTTACCTGCGCGGCGGCGATCATTACTCTTTCAACCAGCAGGGCTACGCTGCGGTTCGCTTTACCGAGCTCCGCGAGGACTTTCATCATCAGCACCAGGACGTGCGCGTGGAAGGCGGAATCCAGTACGGAGATCTGCCTCAGTTTGTCGATTTCGATTATGTGGCCGCGGTAGCGCGCCTGAATGCGGCCACGCTGGCATCTTTGGCGCTGGCTCCGGCGCCTCCGGGCGATGTTCACCTGCTCGCCAAGAATGTGGAGAACGATTCCACGCTCTCCTGGACGCCGTCACCCGGCAGTTCTGCGGCGGAGTATGAGGTATTGTGGCGTGCGACAACCAGTCCGGAATGGGAACACGCCCAAAAGTTTGGCAATGTCACGCGCGTGACTTTAAAGCTTTCGAAGGATAATGTGATATTCGCTGTGCGGGCGGTGGACCGCGACGGTCATTGCAGCCTGCCGGTGGTGCCTACGCCAGAACGCTGACCCCTAAACTGGTACGATATCTGTTGCGGGCATAAGCAAGCCTTGTGTGATCTATGGCTAGAAACACTTCCTTCGATATGGGCTTCCCGCCGTTTCGCGGCGCAGTGCGCCAGATCATTCTTGCCAGTGTCGCCGTCTATGTAGTCATCCTGCTCTGCATGTCGTTCGCGGCGCCGACTGGTCAGGCGATTCTAAGCTTCGGCGTTCTGGACCCGGATCGCATTCGCCAAGGCTGGTTGTGGCAATTCGTCACTTACGCCTTCATGTATGTGGATCCGTTTGATTTTGTCTTGTCGCTGGTAAGCATCTATTTTCTCGGAGCGTTCGTAGAGGAACGCATCGGGTTCGGCCGCTTCTACGCGCTTTTTTTTGGCAGCACGATCCTGGCGGGGGTGGCAGGATTCATCCTTTCCTTGACGCATGTGATCGCGCACGGCGCGGCCTTGGGCTGCGGAGCTGCCGCCAATGCCATTCTGATGGTGTTTTATCTTTTCAATCGCAACGCGCCGATCATGCTGTTTCCCATCCCGATCCAGATTCCCGTGAAGTGGATCGTTTTGTTCAGCGCCGCGATCGAAACCGCGTATCTGCTTCTCAGCCACTTCGCCTTGTTCTATTGCGTTCTGCTGCTCGGCCTGGGAGCCGGCTACGTTTTGCATTACGCGCTGTTGGCGCGCAGCTTTTCGCTGGGGATCGTGGAACGTTATTACGGCATTCGCAACGATTATTATCGCTGGAGGCGGCGGCGGGCTGCGAAGAAGTTTGAAGTCTATATGCGCCAGCACGACCGCAAAGTGGAATTCGACGAATACGGGAATTACATTCCGCCCGATGATGATCCGCGCAAGGGCAATGGCGGATCGAAGTCAGGCTGGGTGAATTGAAGAAAACTCTTGCCACGAATTTTCGCGGATTGCACGGATAGAGAAAAAACAAAGGAGTTCTTCTCGGCTTCGCCGCGCTCTTAATCGATAAACCGCTGGAATTCCTGCAGTATGTCCCTTGGCAAATCCTGCCGTTTGGCTTTTCCCTTGAAACCCAGATCGTGGCCTGCGCTGTCAATGCTGAGCAACTTCGTCTTGCCTGGAATCGACTTTATCGCCTGCTCGATTTCTGCAATGGATGCGAAGGGATCGCGAGTGCCTTGTACAAAAAGAGTGGGCGTATGCAGATTGGTGAAGTGTTGCGTGCGCAATTGCTCCGGTTTGCGCGGCGGATGCAGCGGATAAGAGAGCAAAAGTAAGCCGGCGGCCAACGCGGGAACCTCGGCGCACAACATGCTCGCCTGGCGGCCGCCATAGGAATGGCCAGCGAGAAAAATGCGGCCTGCGGCAAACTTCTTTATCGCTTCTGCGGCATTTTTTAAGCCTGCACGGTCGCGCGCGGCGTCTCCCGGGCCGGGCGGTCCGAAGCTGCGAGAGTGGCGAAAAGGCAGATCGCAGCGGAGCACGAAAAATCCGGGTTCGCAAAACGTCTGCGCCAGCGCGGCCAGCAAAGACGCATTCGCGTTCGATCCCGCGCCGTGAGTGAGGATTAAGCCATCACCGTTGGCAGCTTCCGGAGTGTGCAGAAAGCCGCGCACCGGAGGGTTGAGAGAATTTTCCGCAAATGCGCGCATTGAAGCGGAAGACACGCCGTTTAAGCCATCCTCTCGGTTTTGACGGCGCGCAGCGTCTCAAAAACTTTCACGGTTTGAATTTCATTTCCCAGGCGCGCCCAACAGCGCAGCACTTCGGGATCTTCCTGCGCGGCGCGGCGCGAGGTTTCGGAATCCCAGTAACGCAGCAGAACGTAATGGGATTCTGTCGCGGTAAAGAAAATCGCGGCTATAACCTTTTGCGGCAAGAATGGCTATCAGTTCGCGCATGGTTACCAGCGATGCGGCTTCCATGCCGGGCACCGGTTCCCAGATGGCCACAGAGAGAATTTCCTCGGGCATATTTCGCGATTATAGCTTTTGGCGGCGCGAGGCGCGGGTTTTCTTGCGGGCTTTCGCGGTTGGATTTTTTGATTTGGGCAAAGCGGCTTGAGCTTCATCGTGGCTGACCAGGTGCAGGCGCATGAAGTTGGTGGCACCGGAAGCCTGACGGGTTCCGGCGACCACGCCGAGCACATCGCCGGCTTTCAAGAGGCCGTCGCGCAGCAATTGACGTTCGGCCAGCCACACCATCTGTTCGGCTGACTTTGCCTGCTGGCAGCGCAAGCGGATGCACTCCCCAATAGAGATTCATGCGATGAACTGTTGGCGCGATGTAAGTGAAGGCATAGACCGGAGCCGGCGGGCGATATTTGGAAATCATGCGCGCGGTGTTGCCGGTCTCGGTGAAGACAGCGATGGCGCTCATGGGTAAATCTTTAGCGGCATTGGCGATCGATTCGCAAATCGATTCGGCTATGGAGAGGCCGCGATTTTCGCGGCGGCGACGTGATCGGGTGAACTCGATGCTGCTTTCCGCTTCAACCACGATGCGCGCCATCATGGCGACGGCCTCGCGCGGATACTTTCCCGTGGCGGTTTCGGCGGAAAGCATGACAGCGTCGGTACCGTCGAAAATGGCGTTGGCCACGTCGCTGGCTTCGGCGCGCGTGGGGCGCGGGTTTTCGATCATGGATTCCAGCATCTGCGTCGCAGTGATTACCGGCTTGCGCCACTCGGCGGCGCGCTGAATGATGTGCTTTTGAATGACAGGAACTTTTTCCGGCGCCATTTCCACGCCCAGGTCGCCGCGCGCCACCATCACGCCGTCGGAGGCTTCGAGAATTTCTTCCAAGTGATCGATGGCTTGCGGCTTTTCCAGTTTCGCGATGACTGGAACATCACTGCCGCAGGCAGCGATGATTTGTTTCACGGTGCGAACGTCCTCACCGCTGCGGACGAAAGACAAGGCGACCGCATCCACGGCGTGTTTCAAGCCAAATTCCAAATCTGTGCGATCTTTTTCCGTGAGGGCGGGGATGGAAAGCGCAACGCCAGGGAGATTGATGCCCTGATGTTCTCCGAGCATTCCGCCGTTGAGGACTTCGCAGACAACATCTTTGCCGCGCACGCTGCAAACCCGCAGCTCGATCAAGCCGTCGCTCAGCAAAATCCGCACTCCGGATTCGATTTCATGGGCGAGACCGGGGAAGGTCGTGGAAATTCGCGTGGGTGTGCCTGCGATATCGCGCGGAGTGATGATGACCCTCGATCCGGTTTGCAGCAAAACCGGCTCGCGCTGTTCAAGGCGTCCGGTGCGGATCTTGGGACCTTGCAGATCCTGCAGAATGCAGACAGTGCGATGTTCAAACTCGGCGGCGCGCCGCAGGTGTTCGATGTTGCGGGCGTGGTCTTCGTGCGTGCCGTGGGAAAAATTCAGGCGGGCTACATCCATGCCCAGGCGGAGCAGGTCGCGCATGGCAGCTTCGGAGTGGCAGGCGGGACCAATGGTGCAGATGATTTTGGCACGGCGGGCTTTTGAAATAGAGATACCTGTGCCCACGGGTATGTCAGTCTGTTTCAATCCATCTCCGGACGCAATACAGGTAGGTTACAACATCGCATTGGGTCGTCGGCAATTCGCGCAAACGCGGATTGCGCTATCTCACTGCTCATGATTGGGATGATCTGCCCCGGCCTGTGCAGTTCAACGCGCCGCCGGCCTTACCCCGCTGATCGCCGTCAGTTCTTTCCCCAGCATGGCCCGCGGAAACAGCATGGCATTGAATTCGGCGCCCACCAGGACCACCAGCGAAACCATATACATCCAGACCAGCAACGCGATGGCCGCGCCCAGCGATCCATAAATGATGCTGTAGTCGGCATAATGCTGCAGATACCAGCGGAAGAGCATGGTCACGGAGAACCACAGCGCGGTCGCCAGGGTTGCGCCCGGCATCACGCTATGCCAGGGTTGCGTCCGGGGAACCGCATTGTGATAGATCAGCGCGATCACGGCGATGCCGGTCAGCGTGGCAATCACCCAGCGGAGGGAACTCCACATCAGCAAAATGTAAGGGCTGAATTCGTGAGCGGTGTAGAAGAGAATTTGGGTTTCGACCTTGCTGCCCAGCGCAACCAGCAGCGTGGCAAATGTCATGGGAAGGCCGGCGAGGATTACGAGGAGAAACGCGATCATGCGCTCCTTGAACAGGCCCCAGGTTTTTGGCAGATCGTAGCAGCGGCGAAAACCATCCATCCACGAAACCATGACGCCGGATGCGGTCCACAACGTCAACAGGGATGCCGAGATCAGGATGCCAACTGAGCGTGAACCGCCGCCGCGCAGATAGGTGATCGCAGTGCTGCTTCCCGCCGGCAGAATCCGGGAAAGAGCATAGGTGATCTCCCGCAGGTAAGGACCGCCCTTGCGCCAGGTGGCCAGCGATGAGCCGACCACCAGCAACGCGGGGAAAAAAGTGAGAATGGAAGAGTAAGCGGAGGCTTTTGCGGTGGCGAAGGCGTCGTGGTCAAAGGCACGCCAAACGGCACGGCCCAGCAATTGGAAAAAGCGCAGCATTCTTTGCCCTAGAGTAGGGCCCGGGGGCACGGGGCGCAACGACGGAAGTTGGCCGGGTTCCTCGATGTACACTCGCTTGGCATTGGCGTGCATTGGTTAAATTAGAAGCAAAAAAAAATTCGGGGGCGAACGTATTCGCCCCCGAAGTTTACTGTAGATTCGCCTATTCCGCAGCTAATTCTTCAGTTTCGCCCTCGTGCCGCATCATCTCCAGAGCGCGCTCGGCCTCTTCGTAAGCCGCCGAAACTTCCGCCTGCACCTTGGCCGCCGCCTCTTCCATTTCCGGCGACAGGCGCACGTTGCGGTAGTATTCCATGCCGGTTCCGGCAGGAATAAGGCGTCCGACGATGACGTTTTCCTTGAGCCCGCGCAGGTGATCGACCTTGCCGTTAATGCTGGCTTCGGTAAGCACGCGCGTAGTCTCCTGGAACGACGCCGCCGAGATGAACGAATCCGTGGAGAGCGACGCCTTAGTGATGCCCAGCAGCAGCGGACGGCCGGTAGCCGGCTTGCCGCCCTGCGCAATCACCCGCTCGTTCTCCTCGCGGAACGCGAACTTGTCGAGCTGCTCTTCAAGCAGGAATCGCGTATCGCCCACGTCTTCCACCTTCACCCAGCGCATCATCTGGCGCACGATCACCTCGATGTGCTTATCCGAGATGTTGACGCCCTGCAAGCGGTAAACTTCCTGGATTTCGTTCACCAGGTAAGCCTGCAGCTCTTTTTCGCCGAGCACGGCAAGAATGTCGTGCGGGTTCAGCGGCCCATCCATCAGCGGTTCGCCCGCCTTCACGCGCTCGCCTTCCTGCACGTTGATGTGAACGCCTTTGGGCACCGAGTATTCTTTTTCGGTGCCGTTATCGGCGACCACGTAGATTTTGCGCTGGCCTTTCGAAACCTCGCCGAACTTGACCGTGCCATCGATTTCGCTGATGACCGCAGTCTCGTGCGGCTTGCGGGCTTCGAACAATTCGACCACGCGCGGCAGACCGCCCGTGATGTCCTTGGTCTTCGTGGTCTCGCGCGGGATCTTAGCCAACACATCACCCGGTGAAACCGCGTCTCCATCCTGCACCATAAGGTGGGAACGCGACGGCATCAGGTAACGCTTGCTGGCTTTGCCTTTGATCACGATTGCGGGCTGGCGCTTCTCGTCGGGAGAATCGCCGACCACGTGCCGCGACAAGCCGGTGACTTCATCGACTTCTTCGTGCAGCGTGACGCCTTCCTGCAAGTCCTTGAACTGCGCCGTGCCGCCGATTTCGGTCAGGATGGCGAAGGTGTAAGGATCCCACTCGACCATGACCTGGCCTTGCGTGACCGCATCGCCGTCATTGACTTTCAGCTTGGCACCATACACGACCGAGTAGCGCTCGCGCTCGCGGTTCTTCTCGTCCACCACCGCGATCGAACCCTGGCGGTTCATGACTACCAGATCGCCGGACTTCGACTTGACCGTCTGCAATCCGATGAAGCGCACCATGCCGTTATTCTTGGCGTCGAGCCGCGACTGCTCGGAGACTCGCGACGCCGTACCACCGATGTGGAAGGTACGCATGGTGAGCTGTGTTCCCGGCTCGCCGATGGACTGTGCCGCGATGACGCCGGTCGCTTCGCCCAGTTCGACGAGTCGCCCGGAAGCCAGATTGCGGCCGTAGCACATCACGCAGACGCCGCGCTTCGATTCGCACGTCAGCACGGAACGAATCTTTACCCGCTCAATGCCGGCCGCCTGAATCGCAATCGCGAGATCTTCGGTGATCTCCTGGTTGATATCGACGATGACGTTGCCGTCATAGTCCTTGATCTTCTCCAGCGAAACGCGGCCAATGATGCGATCGCGCAGCGCTTCGATGATTTCGCCGGCTTCCACAATTCCCTGCACGTAGATGCCGTCCACCGTCTGGCAGTCGTATTCACTGATGATTACGTCCTGCGCCACGTCAACCAGACGACGCGTCAGGTAACCGGAATCGGCAGTCTTAAGCGCGGTATCAGCCAAGCCCTTACGCGCGCCGTGGGTCGAGACGAAATATTCGAGCACCGTCAATCCTTCACGGAAGTTGGCCGTGATCGGTGACTCGATGATTTCGCCCGAAGGTTTGGCCATCAAGCCGCGCATACCCGAGAGCTGGCGGATCTGCTGTTTCGAGCCGCGGGCGCCGGAATCGGCCATGACGTAAATCGGATTGATGAAGCCCTCTTTGTCGGCGCGCTGCATCTGCCCGAACATCTCGTCGGCGACTTTTTCCGTGATCGCCGACCAGATTTCGATGACCTTATTGTAGCGCTCGCCGTTCGTGATGGCGCCGTCAAGATATTGCTGCTGCACGGCGACCACTTGTTTCTCGGCATCCTTGACCAGCGTCTTCTTGCTGTCGGGGATGACCATGTCGTCGATGCCGATCGAGAGGCCGGCCTTCGTCGCGAAACGGAAACCCAGCGTCTTGACCTCGTCGAGCATCTTGACCGTAGTCTCCAGGCCAAAGCGCAGATACCCGTAGTTCACCAGCGCGCCCACGCCCTTTTTCTTGAGCAAGCCATTGATGTAAGGCATGCCCTCGGGCAGGTGATCGTTCAGGATCGCGCGGCCCACTGTGGTGTTGATGAACGTGCGCTCCACCTGAACCGGCTCGGTGTGAATGATGTCCTGATCGTCATACGCGGTAGTCAGGTCGATCAATTCACCCGAGTAGCGGAGGCGGATCGGAGTGAGCGTTTCCACTTCGCCCGCGTCCTGCGCCATCAAAACTTCTTCGATGTTGGCGAAAGCGCGGCCTTCACCCTTGGCGCCGGGCTTGCCCTTGGTCAGGTAATAGAGGCCAAGAACCATGTCCTGGGTAGGAACGGTAATCGGCTGACCCGATGCCGGCGACAGAATGTTGTGCGAGGCCAGCATCAGCACGCTGGCTTCGACCTGCGCTTCCGGAGACAGCGGAATGTGCACCGCCATCTGGTCGCCGTCGAAGTCGGCGTTGAACGCCGTGCAGACCAGCGGGTGAATCTTGATGGCCTTGCCTTCGACCAGCACCGGCTCAAACGCCTGAATGCCGAGGCGGTGAAGCGTGGGTGCACGGTTCAAGAGCACAGGGTGATCCTTGATGACTTCTTCGAGGATGTCCCAAACGATCGGCTCCTGCTGCTCGACCATTTCTTTGGCTTGCTTGATGGTGGTGACGTTGCCCGTCTGCTCCAGCCGGTGATAGATGAAAGGCTTGAACAATTCGAGCGCCATCTTCTTCGGCAAGCCGCACTGGTGCAGCTTGAGTTCGGGGCCGACCACGATGACCGAACGTCCCGAGTAATCGACGCGCTTGCCCAGCAGGTTCTGGCGGAAGCGTCCCTGCTTGCCCTTGAGCGTGTCGGACAAAGACTTCAGCGGACGATTGTTTGCGCCGCGCAGCACGCGGCCGCGGCGGCCGTTATCGAACAGCGCATCGACCGCTTCCTGCAACATGCGCTTTTCATTTCTAACGATGACCTCGGGCGCGTGCAGGTCCATCAGCTTCTTCAACCGGTTGTTGCGGTTGATCACGCGGCGATAGAGATCGTTCAAATCGGATGTGGCAAAACGCCCGCCATCGAGTGGAACCAACGGGCGCAGTTCCGGCGGAATGACCGGAATCACGTCGAGAATCATCCAGTTCGGCTTGTTGCCGCTCTTGCGGAAGGCCTCAACCACTTTCAGGCGCTTGGCGTACTTGAGCCGCTTTTGCAGCGAGCTCTCGTTCTTCATCTTCTCGCGCAGTTCGACCGAAAGTCCGTCGGTATCGACGCGCTTCAGCAGTTCCTTGATCGCTTCCGCGCCCATCATGGCCTTGAAGCCGGCGGGCCGGTATTGCTGATCGAGTTCGCGGAACTTCGCTTCGTCTTTAATGACTTCGCGCTCTTTCACCGGAGCGTCGCCGGGCTCGACTACGACATAAGCTTCGAAGTAGAGAACCGACTCGAGATCGCGCAGCGAAATATCCAGCAGGTGCCCGATGCGGCTGGGCAATCCTTTGAAGAACCACACGTGCGAGCAGGGCGACGCCAGCTCGATGTGGCCGAGGCGCTCGCGGCGAACTTTGGAGAGCGTAACTTCCACGCCGCATTTGTCGCAGATCACTCCGCGATGTTTCATGCGCTTGTACTTGCCGCACAAGCACTCCCAATCCGTAACGGGGCCGAAGATGCGGGCGCAGAACAGACCGTCCCGCTCCGGCTTGAACGTGCGGTAGTTGATGGTCTCGGGCTTGGTGACTTCTCCGTGCGACCAGCTCCGGATTTTTTCCGGGGACGCCAGGCTGATACGGATAGCATCAAAGTCCGCAATTACATTGGCCATTTCGAACGGGCTCGAACGAAACAAGGTGTTCCTCCGCTTTCCTCGGCTGTTGCGCCGCCGCTTGCGGCTCCTAATTCGTCGTTGGCCCTTGGCCGTTGGTCCTTGGCCAATCCAACAACTCCAGTTGGCTCGTAGCTAAGAGCTTGACTACGGGTCCAGTTCTCCTCGGTCTTCTGCTCTGCCGTCTCTCTGACCGACGATCGCGAACGACCAACGACCGACGGCCAACGACGGGTTTTTTAATCCGCTGCCGCGCTGGCCGTGGGCTTTTTCTCCGTCGCCTTGATCAACTCCACATCCAGGCACAGAGATTGCAGCTCGCGGATCAGCACGTTAAACGATTCCGGTACGCCGGGTTCCATGGCGGCTTCGCCTTTGACGATGGCCTCGTAAATCTTGGTGCGGCCGTAAACGTCGTCGGACTTCGCCGTCAGCAACTCCTGCAAGATAAACGCCGCGCCATACGCTTCCAGCGCCCAGACTTCCATTTCGCCGAAGCGCTGTCCGCCGAACTGCGCCTTGCCACCCAATGGTTGCTGGGTGATAAGCGAATACGGCCCGATGGAACGCGCGTGAATCTTGTCGTCCACCAGGTGCGACAGCTTCAGCATGTAGATGTAGCCCACGCAAACCGGCTGTTCGAACTCATCTCCGGTCATGCCATCGTGCAACGTAGTCTTGCCTGAAGTCGGCAGGCCCGCGTGCTCGAGCAGCGCCTTGATCTCGCCCTCACGCGATCCGTCGAATACCGGCGAACCCATGAAGACGCCCTTAGTCAAAGTGGGCGCGACCGCTTCCAGTTCATCGTCGGACATGTCCGAGATAATGTCCGCCAGTTGCGAGTCTTTGAACAGCGCCTTCAACTCGCGGCGGATGGCTTCGATTTTTGTGTTCGCCTTGAGCAAATCGGTGATCTTCTCGCCGAGAACGAATCCCGCCCATCCCAAATGCGTTTCAAGAATCTGGCCCACATTCATACGGCTGGGTACGCCAAGCGGATTCAGAACAATCTCCACCGGGGTGCCGTCTTCGAGATACGGCATATCCTCTTCCGGCAGAATGCGGGCGATGACGCCCTTGTTCCCGTGACGGCCGGCCATCTTATCGCCCACACTCAGCTTGCGCTTCATGGCGATGTAGACCTTGACCAGCTTGATCACGCCCGGCGGCAGTTCGTCGCCCTTGGTGAGTTTGTCTTTCTTTTCGTTGACGATCTTCTTCAGCACATCGATCTGGCGCGAGGTCATCTCCTCGATCTCGTCGATCTGCTCATTCACCCGCGGATCTTTATCGGCATACTTAATGCGCTTCAGGTTGCGGGTCGAAATACGCTCAATCTCGTCACGATCGAGAATGTTGCCCTTGCTCAGCAGGCGCTTGTTGGTGCGCTCGTCGTGCAGGTCGGCCTGGACTTCCTTGCCGCCAAGAATGTTCTCCAGGCGCTTCAACCGTTCGTCCGTCAGAATGCGAATCTCGTCCGAGAGGTTCTTTTCCAGCTTGCCAATCTGCGTCGCTTCAATCGACTTCGCGCGCTCGTCTTTTTCCTGGCCCTTGCGCGAGAAAATCTTCACGTCGACGATCACGCCCTCGATGCCCGGCGGGCAGTAGAGCGAAGCGTCGCGCACATCGCCGGCTTTTTCGCCGAAGATCGCGCGCAGCAGTTTTTCTTCCGGCGTGAGCTGAGTTTCGCCCTTCGGCGTAACCTTGCCCACCAGAATGTCGCCCTGCTTGATCGAGGCGCCGATGCGAATCACGCCCGCTTCGTCCAGATTGCGCAGCATCGACTCGCTGACGTTGGGAATGTCGCGCGTCACTTCTTCCGGGCCCAGCTTGGTGTCGCGCGCTTCGATCTCGTACTCCTCGATGTGCAGCGAGGTGTAGTAGTCCTCTTTGACCATCTTTTCGGAGACCAGAATCGCGTCCTCAAAGTTGTAACCGCGCCACGGCATGAAGGCGACGAGAACATTTCGTCCCAGCGCCAGTTCGCCGTGATCGGTGCAGGGACCGTCAGCAATGACCTGCCCCTTGACCACGCGCTCGCCCTTTTTCACCACCGGCTTCTGGTTGATACAGGTGTTCTGGTTCGAGCGCTTGAACTTGGTGAGCTGATAAATGTCCGAGCCCACCTCGCGCGACAACTGCGTGGGATGGTGCTCGCCTTCCACGCGCACGATGATGCGTTCGGAGTCGACCGAATCGATGAAGCCGTTGCGCTTGGCCAGAATCACAGCGCCGGAGTCGCGCGCCGTAACGCCTTCCATTCCGGTGCCCACGATCGGCGCTTGCGCGCGCAACAGCGGCACGGACTGGCGTTGCATGTTCGCGCCCATCAACGCGCGGTTGGCGTCGTCATGCTCGAGGAACGGCACCAGCGATGCGGCGACGGAAACCAGTTGCTTGGGGCTGACGTCGACGTAATCGACTTCGTCACGGCTGACCAGAACAAAGTTTCCGGCTTTGCGGGCGTTGACCAGATCGGCCACGATGCGGCCCTTGTCGTCAAGCTCGACGTTGGCCTGCGCGATGGTGTGGCGATCTTCTTCCCACGCGGACAGATAGAACGAGAATGGCTCGATCTGCGCCGGCTTTTTGTGCTTCTCTTTCAGCTCGGCGTTCATCTTTTCCATCTCGTGCTTTTCCATGTGATCGCCGACTTTGTGATCGCTGTCGCCGGTGTTGACCACCGAGACGTAATCGATCACGCGACCGCTTTTGATCTTGCGGTAGGGCGACTCGATGAAGCCGTAGTCGTTGATACGCGCATAGCAGCTCAACGACGAAATCAATCCGATGTTCGGACCTTCCGGCGTTTCAATCGGGCAGATGCGTCCGTAGTGCGTGGGGTGAACGTCGCGCACTTCGAATCCGGCGCGCTCACGCGACAAGCCGCCCGGCCCCAGCGCCGAGAGACGCCGCTTGTGCGTAATCTCCGATAAGGGGTTGGTCTGATCCATGAACTGCGAGAGCTGCGACGATCCAAAAAATTCGCGGATCGCGGCCATCACCGGCTTGGCGTTGACCAGGTCGTGCGGCATGGCTGTCGACATCTCCTGGTAGACCGACATTTTTTCCTTGATGGCGCGTTCCATGCGGACCAGGCCGATGCGGAACTGGTTCTCCATCAACTCGCCGACCGCGCGGACGCGGCGGTTGCCGAGGTGATCGATGTCGTCGACCGAGCCGATGTTTTTGCGCAGCTTGAGCAGGTACGAAATGGTCGAGTAAAAATCGTCCGGATCGAGCGTGCGTTTATCGAGGCTGGTCGCATCCTGGTTTTCGTGCAGCTTGATGTTGAACTTCAGCCGGCCGACCTTCGAGAAATCGTATTTGCGCGGATCGAAGAACATGCCGTGAAAGAGCGCCGTGGCCGTATCCAAAGTTGGCGGATCGCCGGGCCGCAGCTTGCGGTAGATTTCGATCAGCGCTTCCTGCGGAGTCTTCACCGCATCGCGCTTCAGCGTCTGGCTGATGACAGTTCCGACATCGTCGCGCTCGGGGAAGAACAGCGACATTTCCACCACGCCGGAATCGAGGATCTTCGAAACCTTGTCGGCGGTCAGCTCGGAGTTGGCTTCCAGCATCACTTCGCCGGTGGTGGTGTCGACAATGTCGCCCGCCGTCCACGCGCCTTCGAGATCGGTGAGATCGACTTCGATCTCGCTGATCTTCGACTTCTGAATTTCTTTCAGAACCTGCGCATTGATCTTGCGCCCGGAGTGCGCGATTTCGTCTCCGGATTTGTTCTTGATGCTGTGGGCCAGCTTCATGCCCAGCAGGTTGGTCGGCTTCTCGCTGGCCGGATCGAGGGTCCAGAAAAGCTTCTTATCGCGAACCGCAATGCGATCCGTCGTATAGAAAGTCTTGAGGATGTCTTCGCCGGAACGCAGGCCAAGGGCGCGCAGAAAAATCGTGCCCAGGAACTTGCGCTTGCGGTCGATACGGACATAAAGAACATTCTTCTGGTCGTACTCAAACTCAACCCACGAACCGCGATAGGGAATAATCTTTCCCAGGAAATACGTGCGGTTGTTGGCGGTTTCGAAAAACACGCCGGGCGAACGGTGCAACTGGCTGACGATTACTCGTTCTGTGCCGTTAATGATGAAAGTGCCGTTCTGCGTCATCAGCGGCACGTCGCCGAAAAATACTTCCTGCTCTTTAATGTCGCGGATGGAACGGTTGCCGGTTTCCGCATCCTTGTCGAAAATCGTCAGCCGCATGGTGACCTTGAGCGGCGCGGAATAAGTCATGCCGCGCTCTTCGCACTCAGCCACGTCATACTTCAGCTGCAAGCCAACCGGGTCGCCGCACTTGTTGCAAAAGTCGGGGGTGTTGGCATTGTAGGTTCCGCACTTCGAGCAGAGCACTTCGCCGGGATGGAACGGGTCCGTAATGACGGTATTGCCGCAATTTTTGCAAGTGGTGCGCAAGTGGTGCAGCCCTTTCAGGTGGCCGCACTTGCACTCCCAGTTACCAATGGCGTAATCCACAAACTCCAATTGTGATACGTTGCGGAAGTCGGTAATTGGAAACACCGACTGGAACACCGCCTGCAAGCCGCCGTCTTCGCGCTCGCTGGGAAGCTTGTCCATTTGCAGAAAGCGGTCGTAGGAGCGCTTCTGCACCTCGATCAGGTTCGGAATCTGAATGGTGGCCGGAATTTTAGAAAAGTCGAAACGTTTGCGGAAGGCGTTATTCTTCATCGTCAAGAGACTCCCAATCTCACGCGCAGCCGTGGGCCGCGCCAAACCGCGTTATGTGGGGCGCGCCCTTTGTGAAGACGCGCCGCGGTACCTACCCCTGTGTAGAACCTAGGAACCAGCGAACCTGGAAAGACAGCGGGGCGCCTGCGGGGACAGTCGTTCCCGCAGGCGCCTCTGAGGCGTTTCTCGATATCCTTTTTGAATTCTTTGCGCCAGTTCTTCGGCCTGTTTCCGCCCCGCCTGCCCGCGGAGCAGCTGCCAAAACTTCCTCGGTCGCCCGAACACCCGGACAAACCCAGAGTGCTACGGTCACGTCCGGTGCGGTGAGGCCAGAGGAAGCGATGTTAGTTAGATGCTAACACCGATCCAAAAGCTTCACAAGCAAGAACGTGCGACCTTAACGATTTTGCACCAAGCTTGAGGCGATTTCCGCTCAAGGCCGGGTACGGCACCGCTATTTGACTTCGACCACTGCGCCCGCATCGGTAAACTTCTTCTTGATGGTCTCGGCTTCCTCTTTGGAAACGCCCTCTTTCACCGCCTTGGGCGCTCCATCCACCAATTCCTTGGCTTCTTTCAAGCCCAGGCTGGTGACTTCGCGGACCGCCTTGATCACGTTGATCTTGTTGGCGCCGACTTCCTTGAGCATGACGGTGAATTCCGTCTTCTCTTCCGCCGGAGCCGCCGCTGCCGCACCACCGCCGCCGCCCGCAACCATCACCGGGGCTGCCGCCGCTGCCGACACGCCCAGTCGCGCTTCGAGTTTCTTGACCAGTTCCGCCGCCTCAAGCAACGACAGCGCTACGATAGATTCTTCAATCTGTGCCAGATCCGCCATGTTGATTTCTCCAGTAAATTTGAATTCTTGGTCTTGCCTATTCGTGCTGCTTTCGCCATCCGCAATTCAGGTTTCCAGTGCGGCTGAGTCCAGCTCTCTTGCGCCAGACAACGCTTGAGAACGGCCCGCGCAACCCATGAACCGCCGATAGCCAAACTCTTGGGTCCAACCTCTGAAGCACCTCGCTCACAAAGCCCAAATCCTGTCGAGCTTGCGCTCGATTGGGGCGGCCGAAGGCGTCCGTCCCACATGAGCATCTATGCCTCTTTAAATTTCTTCTCCTGCACTCCCTGGTCGATGACCACGGCTAGGTTGCGGCCAACCTGATTCATCACCGTTGCCAAACGCTGTGCCGGTGCGTTGATCAGGAAGAGCAGCTTCGACATTAACTCTTCCTTCGACGGCATCGTGGCCAGCGCTTCGATCTCCTTAATCGAAATCACTTTGCCCTCAACCACGCCAATCTTGAAGGTGAACTCCGGCGTGTCCTTGGCATACTTGGTCAATGCCTTTGCCATAGCGACCGGATCGCCCGTGGTATAGGCAATCGAGGTCACGCCGACCAGATCTTTCAGTGCGCCCTCGACCTTGGTCCCTTTGGCCGCTTTTTCGGCGAGCGTGTTTTTCACCACCTGATATTTCGCGCCCGCGCCACGCAACGCCTTGCGCAACTCATAGTCCTGGGCAACCGTCATCTTGGAATAAGTCGCCACCACGGCGTTCGACACGTTCGCCAAGTCCTTACTCAGCTTCTGCACCTGCTCCGTTTTCTTCGCTTTGCTAACCGCCATAATTCCATCCTCTCGATGTGGACTCATTGTCATCCTGAGGCGACAGCCTTATCGTCGCCGAAGGACCTGGGCGCGCCGCGCGAACATTCTCGCGTTTTTGGCGAGAATGCTAACTCGCGCGTCTGGCGCGCTTCCCTACTAGGCCTTCGCCGCCAGCTCAATCGGCGCCGTATCCAGCAAAATCCCCGGCCCCATGGTCGAACTCAGCGTGCATCCCTTGATGTACTTGCCCTTCGCTACCGAGGGCTTGGCCTTGATCACGCTGGTGATCAGAACGCTGGCATTCTCGACCAGCTTATCGGGCGAAAAGGAAATCTTTCCCACCGGACAGTGCACCAGCGCGGTCTTGTCGGTGCGGAACTCGACCTTGCCCGCCTTTACTTCCTGCACCGCCTTGCCGACGTCGAAAGTAACGGTGCCGGTCTTTGGATTCGGCATCAGTCCCTTGGGCCCGAGAATCTTTCCCAGACGGCCAACCGATTTCATTACATCCGGCGTGGCGATGAGCGCGTCGAAGTCCGTCCAGTTCTCTTTCGTGATCTTCTCGACCATCTCTTCGCCGCCGGCAAAATCGGCGCCCGCCGCTTCGGCTTCCTTTACTTTGTCGCCAGTCGCGATGACCAGAACTTTCTTCGACCGACCGAGTCCGTGCGGCAGAACCACGGTTCCGCGAACCATCTGGTCGGCATGTTTGGGATCGACGCCCAGACGCAGCGTGATCTCGACCGTCTCGTCAAATTTGGCGAATTTCACTTTTTGCAGGAGTTGAACCGCATCCTGCAGTATGTAAGGGCGCTTCTCGACTGCCGCGTGCGCCTTGGCGATATTCTTTCCTTCTTTTTTCGACATTTACTTTTCCTCGTCTTCCACCGGTGAACGCTGCTTCGATCACCCGTGGTGCCTGTGACTTAACACCCAATTTTGTCATTCCGAACGCCTTGTTTCTGGCGCGAGGAATCTCTGCCCTACCCGGCAGCAGGGTCCCGAAACTCGCCCTGGCTACCCAATCACTTCAATTCCCATCGATCGCGCCGTCCCGCGCACGCTCTTGATCGCCGTCTCCACCGACGCGGCATTCAAATCCGGCATCTTCTGCTTGGCAATGTCTTCGACCTGCTTCAGCGTAACCTTGCCGACTTTGTCTTTATTCGGCGTGCCTGAACCCTTGGCGATGCCCGCCGCGCGCTTCAGCAGAATCGAGGCCGGCGGCGTCTTGGTGATGAAGGTGAAGGAGCGGTCGTTATACACCGAAACGACCACCGGGATGATCAGCCCTTCCATTTCCTTCTGGTTTGTGCGGGCGTTGAACTGCTTGCAGAACTCCATGATGTTGATCTGAGCTTGACCGAGCGCCGGACCAACCGGCGGCGCCGGAGTCGCCTTGCCCGCCGCGATTTGCAACTTCACGTAACCTGTAACCTTCTTTGCCATTATTTATCCTTCGACAATTCCTTCCTTAGCAAGACCCAACCACGACCGCCGTTAGCGCCAATCCAACCGTAGGAACCAGTTTCTTTCCCACGGGATCAACTGTGACGCCGAGAGTTTCCAGCGTGTGTGCGCCCATGACCTCCATATCTCCAGGCTCGGCCACGACCACGTTGTCGCCGCCGGTGAACTCACCGGACGCCACAAACACCGGAGCAAGGTCGCGCTCAATCATGTGTCCCTCGATCGTCCGGAACTGCATTCGCCTTACGGCGCGTACGCCCATCGGCTCCAGACGCGAACGGTAAACCCAGCTATAAGCCACGCCCGTGTCGACCATCACATCCATCTCTTCCACCCGGGCAGGCGAAGCCGGGTTCCAGACTCGCAGTTTCGCGCTGAATGTTCCCATCTGCCTACTCCTTGAGCCTACGCCACCTTCTCCACCTGATTGAACTCCAGCTCCACCGGAGTCGAGCGGCCGAAAATCGTAACCATCACTTTCACCGTCTCCTTGTCCTCGTTCACCTCGTCCACCATCCCGGTGAAGCTGGCGAACGGTCCCTCGGTGATGCGCACGGTCTCGTTCTTCTCGAACTTGACTTTGAGTTTCGGCTTCTCCCGGCTGTCGGCCACTTTATAAACGATGTGCTGCACTTCTTCTTCGGAGAGCGGCGTTGGCTGCTGCCCGGTGCCCACGAACCCGGTGACCCGCGGCGTCGACTTGACCACATGCCACACGTGGTCATCCATGTCCATTTCGACCAGCACGTAGCCGGGATAGAACATGCGCTCGGAGGTATATTTCTTGCCGCCGCGCACCTCGGTGACCGACTCGGTCGGGATCAGCACTTTGCCGATCTTTTCCTGCAGCCCGAAGGCGGCGACCCGCGACTCCAGCGACTCTTTGACCTTGCGCTCGAATCCCGAATAGGAGTGGATGATGTACCACTTCATATTGGGATTGCTGGGTGCGGCGGCTGGCGCCGCGCCTTCAGCGCCCGGCTGGGGCGTTTCATCCGCTCCGCTGCTGCCGTTTTTTTCTTCCTCTTGCATAGCCTGCATTGACTCCAACTCTCCACATCCGACACGCTGTCCGAAAGCTCCTACTCATCGCGAACCAGCGGCCCCGGATCAGCGGCTCTTGAAATAGTTGAACACAAACGAAACTCCATGCTGAATTACGAAATCGATCACGGCAAAGTAGGCGGCGAACAGGAATACGGTAATGACCACGACGGTTGTGGTGGCCTGCGTTTCCTTCCACGACGGCGAAGTGACTTTGCGCGTTTCCGCGCGCACGTCGTTGTAGAAAGTCTTGATGCGCTCCGGCCAGGCCTTCAGCCGCTCGCCGAAATTCTCGCTGTGAGCCGCAATGGAATTCGCCATTTTCTTCGTCTCAACTCCCATAACTTCACCTGACCTCAAACCGTTCCCTGGCCTCGCTCAAAATTCTGGCAGGGGCGGAGGGATTCGAACCCCCAAGTTCGGTTTTGGAGACCGACAGTTTAACCGTTGAGCTTACGCCCCTGTATCCATTGAGCAATTTGGCGATTGAGTAATTGTGTAATTTGAATCCGCGCCTTTGTGGTTTTCAATCACTCAATTACAAAATTCCCCAATTACCCAATCTATTTAACTTCCTTGTGCGACTGGTGCTTGCGGCACCGGGGGCAGAATTTCTTGAACTCCAGCCGCTCGGTTGTCGTCTTCCGGTTCTTGGTCGTCGAATAATTCCGCTCTTTGCACTCGCCGCATTGTAACGTCACAATCTCTCGGGGCATAGCTGACTCCTTGTTCCTGAACGCTTCGTTTCCTGGTTCGGTTGTCCAACTACCGTTTGTGTGGCGCGGGCGCCCTCGCCCGCGAGTACTGCGGAATCGTCACTCCGCCCGGACAACCGAGGGCGGCCGTCCCCACACAAATTGTTTACTGCACAATCTCTGCGATCGTGCCGGCGCCCACGGTGTGCCCGCCTTCGCGAATGGCAAAGCGCAGGCCCTTTTCCATGGCCACTGGCGTGATCAACTCGATTACGAGTGAGACATTGTCTCCCGGCATCACCATCTCGGTGCCCGCCGGCAACTCCGCCACGCCCGTCACGTCCGTCGTACGCAGATAAAACTGCGGACGATATCCCTTGAAGAACGGCGTGTGCCGCCCGCCTTCTTCTTTGGTCAGAATATAAACTTCCGCCTTGAACTTGGTGTGTGGCGTGATCGAGCCCGTCTTGGCCAGCACCATGCCGCGCTCCACATCTTCCTTTGCGATACCACGAAGCAAAAGCCCGGCGTTGTCGCCCGCCATGCCTTCATCCAATTGCTTCTTGAACATTTCGACGCCGGTCACAACCGTCTTGCGCGTGTCGCGGAAGCCGACAATCTCAACTTCCTCGCCCACCTTCACCTTGCCGCGCTCGATTCTTCCGGTGACCACCGTGCCGCGTCCCTGAATCGAAAAAATATCTTCAATCGGCATCAGGAACGGCTTGTCCAGCTCGCGCGCCGGCTGCGGCACAAACTTGTCCACCGCCTCCATCAGCGCATCCACCTGCTTCTCCGCCTTCTCTTCCCCGTTCAGCGCGCCCAGTGCCGATACCCGCACCACCGGCACATCGTCGCCGGGAAACTTGTACGACTTCAGCAACTCCCGCACTTCCAGTTCAACCAGTTCGAGCAACTCAGGATCGTCGACTGCATCCACTTTATTCAGTGCGACGACGAGATAGGGCACGCCCACCTGCCGCGCCAACAAAACGTGCTCGCGGGTCTGCGGCATCGGGCCGTCCGTCGCAGCAACCACTAGAATGCCGCCATCCATCTGCGCCGCGCCGGTAATCATGTTCTTGATGTAGTCGGCGTGGCCCGGGCAATCCACGTGCGCGTAGTGCCGGTTCGCCGTCTCATACTCGACGTGCGCCGTGGCGATGGTGATGCCGCGCGCCTTCTCTTCCGGAGCGTTATCGATCGAATCAAACGACCGGAACGTGTTCTTCGGATTATGCTTCGCCAAAACCTTGGTGATAGCCGCCGTCAAAGTGGTCTTGCCATGATCGATGTGACCAATGGTTCCCACATTGCAGTGCGGCTTAGTACGATCAAATTTCTCTTTCGCCATTGCTGTCTATCTCCTGAAAACGTGCAAATGCAAAAACCGTTCATTCCGGTCGCTGAAAGCCGGTGGGAGGCTTTTCTATCGGCGCCGCCGGCTGATATTCCAAGGATGCAGCCGCGAAATACTCCCACTTCAGCAACGTCACTTCACGCGAACTGTGTTCTGCATCAGGCACCCACAACCACAGCCCAACACTGTTTTCTTCAACCACCAGTGCCTCAAAATCTGGCCCTCCGGCAATCACCTCGCTCAGCGCCTCCCTGCCGGAAGGAGAAAGCCAAAAATGAACAAACCTTCCTGTTAGATCCATTTCAGCGCGGGAAGATCAACTCCTGCCGCCCAACCCCGAAGAGGACAAGGTTTTTCAACCTTTCCAAATCCGGTTCCGATCCCGTCTCGACCACATCGTCCGCCAACGCGGACGCAATCGGCACGTTTGCCACCTTGTCAGCCGCTTCTATCCGGAGCATCCAGCGCGTCTTTGACTGCTCCCAGAGTACGGCTACCAGCCTGTATCTCGAACCCAACGTGTCCAGTATCGCGGTCACCCGCTCACCCAAATCCAACCCTTTGGCTCTCAATCTTAATTGGCCGTATTGACCTGTCTTTATCTTGCTGGCCACTTCGCTTTCTTGTATCCCGAGCTTCTTGGCGATGACTCTTTCGTCCTCGGTCAATTGCGAGACGCTATCTGCACCATCAGCTTCCAAAATGCGCTTCCACTCGCCCACGGACTGGACAAACGAGCTAACCACGACTTGGAACATTTGCTCCATACTTTTTTTCGCGAAGCGATCTCGGAACGCCTAGTAATACTGATACAACTTCTTGAACCTGTGCCGCAGCGCCTGATCCACACTTTCCAGCTGCGACAAATAAAACTCCCGCATCTGCGCCTGATCCGACAACGTCAGCGCCTGATACAAATTTGATGCACTGAATCCCGCCGCGCTGCCGGTATCTTCGAGAGCCTTGGCTGCCAGCACCGCGTCGAAGTCGCGAATCCGAATCCCCTTGCGATCCAACCGCTTCAGGAACCGCTCAACCTTGCCCGAAGCAAAGGCCTGCTCCACCGCGCCCCGCAACTCGGAGAACGCTTGCGTTTTCTCGACCTTGATCGTCGCTTGTTCGAAACTCACCGTCATTGCAACCTAATCAAATCTCTGGAGCGGGAGACGGGAATCGAACCCGCAACCAACAGCTTGGAAGGCTGTGACTCTACCACTGAGTTACTCCCGCCCGCAAACCGCCATCAGCCGCCAGCTCTCGACTCGACCGCAGCGGCTAAAGCTGCGTTTTATCTCCGACTCTTAGCGGCACGGCTAAAGCCGTGCCCTTCCACAAAACAGATGGAGCCGATGATCAGGATTGAACTGATGACCTCTCCCTTACCAAGGGAGTGCTCTACCAACTGAGCTACATCGGCCCGCAAACAATCTACTCCGTGTCGCCACCCTCAGTCGGGTGCATCACATCTTTGCGCCGCAGCCAACTCTTTACCGCGAACATCGCCAGGACGGCCAACGTCACACCGCGAATCTTGCTATCGGTAATCGTCAGCCACGTCAGCGCTCCCAGCGCAGCGTAGGCGATCAATGCTCCGGTCAGGCGATTCACTTTGCCAGCTCCCGCACCCGGCTCAATCTTCGTTCACTTGCTCTTAACTCGTTTGCTCGATCTTCAATCTTCGTTGACTCAATCTATGGTGCACAGGGAAGGATTCGAACCTTCGTACCTCGCTAGGAGGGACAGATTTACAGTCTGTTGGCTTTAACCACTCACCCACCTGTGCAAAAGCTCTCCGGCGATGCGTCCGCCGTTATCCTGCGCGCCAATATCACTCATCGCATCACTGGCTCCCGGGAATTCGCAGACCAACCCGGCAAATGCGTTACGCGATTTCCCGCACGCAGTGCTTCGCAATCAACCTTCGGCAATCACTTCACAATCAGGGTTTCATAAAACAGGGAAACCAAGAAATCGCGCCTGCGCATCACCCCAGCGCGACCATGAAAAGACCACCACAAGCCGGAAAAACTCCGAATGGAGTGCGTTGGAAAAGCTGCCGCGCCGCTTCCGAATCCGCCGCCTGCCGGAAATCCATTTCCTGGAGCTGGCGAAGGGAATCGAACCCCCGACCCTCTGATTACAAATCAGATGCTCTACCGACTGAGCTACGCCAGCACGCAAAGAGACTCTGCCCTTGCGGGCACAAGTATCCCCTCGCGATCTTTTTAAAGTTATCACAAGCTACGGGCTGGTGCAAATAGCGGTCATGTCGACCCCACATTCTCAGCAGGTCGCGCCGTCGCCATCTCCGTCGATTCAACGAACAAACGGAATATAGGCGGGAACGCGCTCACGGTATGCGCTGAACGCTTCCCTGAAGTGGGATGCAAGCAGGCGGTCCTCGGTTCGCACCCGTATCTCGGTACCTGCAAGGAAGAAAATCAGTGCGGCCACAAACATCGGCCACCACGTCCATGCCGCGCCCGCGGCCAGCAACAATCCCAGCATTGAGAGATAAATTGGATGCCGAACCCAGCGATAGGGCCCGGTTTGAATAAGCTCATGGTCTTCACTGAGTGCGGCCTGATAACGCCATTGTTTGCCCAGATGGCGCGTAGCCGCCCAGCCAAGCCAAACCGCTGGCGGAGCAAGAACCATGGAAAGAACCAATGACCATTCCGATTTTTCAAACCCACGCGGCCGAACATATGCGAACACAAATGCATACCCGAATCCTTGCAGAAGAATGCCCCACATGGAAGCTGGCACTCGGACCGCTTCCTTCTGCCCCGATGCCCGCTTTTTCGCCGCAACGAAGGCCAGAGACCAGACGACCCAGCAGACTCCGAGTTCCACCAGAGCGGCGGTCTTGAGCATACGACGCAAGAATACGATATCCAGCATTTCGGCATGCATTTTTCGCAGCTCGGTTCTCCAACGACTCGGTGTATGATCAATTGCCATGCTGGGCGGACGCAGCGGCGAGCAGTGGATTAGTCAGTACGCGACCAGCCACCAGCATCCCGTCAACCGCGCCTGCCATACTCTCGGCATACCTCTGATTCTTTTTTCCGTCATCATCTTTCTGGCCAGCATTTTTTTCCATCACCTCTGGCCTTACGCTCTCGGCTTATTTCTATTGGGATGGATCTTCCAGTTCGTGGGCCATGCTTTTGAACATAAAGCGCCCGAATTTTTCCATGACTGGCGCTTTCTGTTCGTGGGAGTTCGCTGGTGGTGGGCCAAGATTCAGGGCAAAGCCTAGCCGGACGCGGAGGTTCCGGGCACAGCTCCTAAATCGGGCGGAAGTGTGCTGGGATGAGCAGAGTCGCAATCTGTTTCGGCGCCGTCTTTGCCGTCGTCGGATTTATTTTCGGTACTTACGCATTGTCGTGGGGAGCGATGCCCGACCTGCCGCTTCCTCTGATTCTGATCCTGTGTCCGGCCGCGATAGTGGGAACGCTGGCGCCCTCGGCTGCATCCGACACGGATTTCTTGTGGCTGCTGATTTTACTCAATGCCATCCTCTATGGGGCCATCGGCATCCTACTCGCGAATTTGCTGCACCTGGACCGGGAATGACCGCGTGTTTGCGGCGCGACCCTGGCCTGCCCTTGCGCTGCGCACTGCGCCTCCTCTATGCTCAACGGGTTTAGATTGTTCGCTGGAACAATCCGTTCTGTTGCGAATTGAGTACTTGAGTTATGCATCGCCTGACTGCCAAGCTGCTCTTGCTCATCGCGCTCGGGGGGAACATCGTCCCGTTTGCGCTGGCCACAGGCGCGGCACAACTGCCGCAATGCTGCCTGCGCAAGGGCGTTCACCATTGCCACAATTTCTCGGTCTACTCGGGTGAAGGCCTGTCGGTTGCCTCGACTTCGTCCTGCTCGCACGAGTGCTGCCGTGCAACCACGCCAGCACAGTGGGCACACGCGGAAAAAAGCGAGCGGGCAACATCAGCTCACCGCGTAGAACTCTGCTTGAGCAAGTCACAATCTTCAAACCTCGGCAGCGCGGCTTCCACCTCTCTTTCCACGCGCGCGCCTCCGCGTCTCTCCATCCTCTAATACCGAGGACCGCAGCCGCCAATCAGATTGCACGAAAAAGAGGCGAATTATTCCCCTCAGATTTCGAGCATAGTCTGCGCGGATGCGCCACGAATCTGGCAAACACCTGGGTCCGTTGTGTGTTGACTTTTTGGAACAGTCGGCACAGCCCAGCAAAAACCAATAAGAAAATGGAGAGACTTTATGAGACAAGCTGCCAGCTTGACGGCTGCTGTTTTTTTCCTCGGCGCCGTAGCCTTTGCCACGATATTCGGTTCCGTTCGCGGCGTCGTTCACGATTCTCAGCATCGTCCCATTCAGGGCGCGCAGGTCACGCTCAAGGCGCAAAACTCAGAGTGGACCAAGTCCCAAAATTCCGACAGCAACGGAGAATTTGACTTCACTTCTGTCCCCATCGGAGATTACACCGTCACCGTCTCATCGCACGGATTCGAGCCGACGCAGCAAAGCGTGATTGTTCAATCTGACACAAGTCCGGTGCTGCATTTCCCGCTGGCAATCGCAGGGCCAAAGGAAACTGTTTCCGTCTCGGAAACTCCCGTGGAAGCGACGACGCAAAGCGTCACGCCTACCGTCATGCTCAACCGCATTGACATCCAGGAAACTCCGGGAGCCGACCGCACCAACGGCATGGAAATGATCACCGACTACGTCCCCGCGGCTTACGTCGTGCACGACATGCTCCACATGCGCGGAGGCCATCAGGTCGAGTGGCTCATCGACGGCGTTCCCATTCCCAACACCAACATTGCCAACAATCTCGGGCCTCAGATCGATCCCAAGGACATTGACTATCTCGAAATCCAGCGCGGCAGCTACGACGCCGACTACGGCGACCGCACTTACGGCATCTTCAACATCGTGCCCCGTACCGGCTTCGAGCGCGATCGTGAATGCGATTTCGTCATTACCGCCGGCAACTTCTACCAGACCAACGACCAGATCAGTTGCGGAAGCCACACCGCCCGCGCCGCCTACTACGTTAGCCTCAACGGCGACCGCAGCCAGTACGGGCTGCAAACGCCCATTCCGCAAACGGTCAACGATGCCGCCAACGGCTTCGGCGGATTCACTTCCCTCATCTTCAATCCCGATCCCAAGAATCAATATCGCATCGTAGGCTCTCTCCGCCGCGACTACTATCAGATTCCCATCGACCCCAACCCCAACTCCTTCACCAACGGCCCCGACGGATTTCCCAGTTACGGCCTGCATGACGCCGAGATCGAGCCCGATGGCTACGCGACATTCTCGTGGGTTCACACCTTTGATCCAAATACTCTGCTGACGGTTTCTCCGTTCTATCACTACAACGGCGCCGACTATCACGGCGGCCCAAACGATACCCCCGTCATCTCCACCGTAACCCAGACCGCCCAATATGGAGGAGCGCAGATAGCACTCAATGCCAACGTCAAGCGCAATGATATTCAAGCTGGCGTCTATGGATTCGCCCAGCATCAGTACAACTACTTTTTCAACGATTACACCGACGGCACACCCAACGTCCCCCCCTCTTCAATCGGAGTGGATGGTGGCGTTGCTGCCTTCTTCATCAACGACAAATTCAAAGTGACGCCGTGGCTTACTTTGATTGCAGGCCTTCGCGAAACGGCATTCAGCGCAACCATCTCCGAACACGCCACCGATCCACGCCTGGGCGCTGCGATCAGGATTCCTCGCCTGAATTGGGTCTTCCGCGGCTTTTACGGCTATTACTACCAGGCTCCGCCGCTTTCGACCCCAACCACCCAACTGCAGACTCTGGCCGCCGGTCAGAGCTTTGCCTTCGCTCCATTGCACGGTGAACGCGACATCGAGTGGCAATTTGGCGTGACCATCCCTTACCATGGCTGGATTCTGGACGCCGACAACTTCGAAACCCGCGCCAAAAACTGGCTCGATCACAACAACATTGGCGAGTCGAATATCTTCTGGCCCATCACCTGGGACTACGCCTTGATTCAGGGCTGGGAAGTCACCCTGCGCTCGCCCGAACGTCCTGCATCACGGCCAATTCCATCTCTCCTACTCCAACCAGATCGCGCAGGCGACCTCGCCCATCACCGGCGGTCTAGTCTGCCCGCAGCCAATCACCCCATCCTGTGGCCTCGACATCCCGCCTGGCCTTTCTCCCGTGGACCATGATCAGCGCAACACGCTGAACGTCGGTTTCAACGGCAGCCTGCCGGGGCATGCCTATGCCTCAACCAACGTGTATTACGGATCAGGATTCACCAACGGGTTGCCCGGCGTGCAATATCCCGGCAACTATCTGCCCAGCCATAGCGCTGTGGATCTTTCGCTGGGCAAGACCTTCGCCGAGAACTATACGGTTTCCCTGACCGCGGTCAATGTCGCGAACCGCCGTGTGCAGCTCGACAACAGCCTGACCTTCGGCGGATTCCACTGGGACGAACCGCGGCAAATCTACGCAGAGTTCCGCTACCGTTTTCACTATTGATGCTTGAGTGGGGCGGGCTTTGCTCGCGTGCCCCGCACAAAACTTGGGTTCTCCGCTTTTCTTTTGGTTTGTTGGCAGGTTTAATTACTGGTAGAAAATGAATGGAGAAAATAACGTGACTCTCACAAGTCGTGCAACGCTGACAGCTCCGATGCTGATGCTGTGTATGTTGCTCATGCTGTCCTGCACACGTCACAGCGCTCCGGCGGTGAAACGCTATCCTTTCACTGGCCGCATCGTCTCTGTGGATAAGCCGACGCAGACGGCGGTCATTGACGCCGATACGATACCCGGCTTCATGGAAGCAATGACGATGTCCTACAAAGTGAAGAACGCGAGTGAGTTCAACCAGCTCGCTGCGGGCGACTCGGTGACTGCCGAAGTGGTCGTGGTCGACACTGGGGATAGAGACGCGGTGCCAGACTACTGGCTGGAAAACGTCAAAGTCACGGGACACTCGAAGCCTGAGGCCAAGCCCACAGCGGAGCACATTCCGCAGCCGGGCGATGAGGTCCCCGACTTCCCCTTCGTGAACCAAAATGGCCGTCGGATTTCAGTCAAGCAATATCGCGGCCAGGTTCTATTCGTTACCTTCATCTATACCCGCTGTCCTTTCCCAGATTATTGCCCACGCGTAAGCGCGCAGTTTGCGCAACTTCGGCAGCAACTCGATGATGACACTGCGCTCTCAGGCAAAACCCACCTGCTCAGCGTCAGCTTCGATCCTGCGCATGACACCCCGAAAGTGCTGCGAGATTACGGCCTGTCTTTGATGCACAACGACCGCTCGACGCTGTTTAAGCGCTGGGAGTTCGCGGCTCCTCGCGCCGCCGATTTGCCGGAGATCGCGAATTATTTTGGCGTAATTTACAAATCGGACAGCGGCTTGATCACACATTCGCTCAGCACGACCGTGATCGGCCCGGATGGCAAGATCGTCAATTGGTATCACGGCAGCGACTGGCAGGTATCGGACTTGGTGAAAGATGCAGTCGGCGCGCTCCACGTGCACGCATAGAGACCGGCGATTGAATTCGGCCGGATAAATGGAGATCAGTGGATGAGATATTTGTTTGTGATCCTGGCGGTGTGCGGCATGGTAGTTTCGTCGCTGGCGCTACGCGAACATTACCGCGAGGAGGGCGATTCGCCTTGCAGCATCAATGCACGCTGGGATTGCGGCATCGTCAACCACAGCCCCTATGCGATGGTGGGTCCGATTCCGGTGGCGGTCATCGGCATCGCTGGATATTTTCTTCTGGGAATATTGGCGTGGAAGCGCGCTTACCGGCTGCTGCTTGCCTGCGCTGTGCCGGGCCTGGCTTTTGCGCTCTATCTGGCGCACGTTGAGGCACACATTTTAGGCGTGTGGTGCGTTTACTGCGTGGCCTCGCTGGTCGATATATCGGTGATCACAGTGCTGGCGCTGGTGGTTGCTGTCGCAGGGTTCATTCGCAAGCCGAACCAAAGGGCTGCAGGATCAGCCTGAGCATCCGCTCGTTGCATTTCGTGCTTCGCGATCTCTGCGTTAAAGCTTTAAAGTATTGAAGCCCAGAAACGCGCAGAGTGCGCGGAGCTTATTTCTTCGAACCCAGCTTCTTGTTAATGTCTCCGGCAAATTCGATGAACAAATTCAGCAGCGCCCCGTAACCGCCCTGCTCCAGTGCTGCCCGGGTTCCTTCGGTAAGCGCATTTCGCGGCGCCGGCTTCCACGCGGCGGAAATCACGCCGCCGCCGAAGGCGCCAGCATACAAGCCCAATTGCGGCCGCAAATGCTGCTCGGTGGAATCGTAGGTGACAAAGTTGCGCCAAATCGCATGCCGCGCGCGCGGCCAGAAACCGCTGCACTTGCACTGGTCGTATCGCGGGTCGTAGCCAAGCTTGGCATTGGCCAGTGCCGCCAAACTATTCGACGCAATAAACTGGCCTTCGCGTGAGGCGAAGCGATCGGCATATCCTCCCACCCCGCCGCCCCATTGGTAGGGAGATCCCCGCGCCTGGTCGATGCTTGCCGCGAATGCGCGCTTCAAATAATCGCCGGGCCGGGTCAAAGTCTCTATCAGATAAATTCGCTTCCGCTCTTCGAGAGTCAACGGCTTCGGAGTCCGGCTCTTGGGAACGTACGTGCCAGTGAACCATCCCTCTTCCCAGTCACGCAGATCCACCAACCCTTGCTGGGCTGCCGATTTGGTAGTCTGCACGGCCTGCATTGTCACTTCTTTGGTCTTGTCCGCCGCAGCTTGCGCCGGATTCGCGGGAGCAGTATTTTCCTGCGATTTGTCTGGCGGAGTCTGTTGTTGCGGATTTTGGGGCGGCTGCGCTGGCGGGTTATGTTGATCCTGAGACCAGCCGTGCACACAGAAAGCGGAATAGAGAACTAAAAGGCAGATGTGGAATCTCATCCAACGGCGCAGTGTGGCGGAAGACACGCGTCTCACCTCGGCTCGCATTCCGGCTCAGGAACCATGCAGCCGCCGGTGCTAGACTCCATTCGATGCACTCTTCGTACAACCGCGTTGCCGGACAAAATGTTGAACGGCTGGCCGCTCTCAGCGACGGAATCTTCGCCGTCGCCATGACCCTGCTGGTGCTCGATCTGCGTGTTCCCGTGGGTCAAGCGGTACATTCCGAGCGCGACCTCTGGCATATTCTATTGCCGCTGGGCCCCCGGCTGGTGATTTTCCTGATGAGCGTAATGACGCTGGGCATTTTCTGGGTAGGCCAGCAGACTCAACTCAACCACTTCTCCCGTGCGGATCGCAATCTTTCGTGGATTCACATTTCGTTTCTGTGCGCGGTTTCACTCACCCCATTTACCACGTCACTGCTGGCCGAATATATTCACTTCCGCACCGCGCTGCTTATTTACTGGGCCAACATCGTTCTGCTCGGCCTCACTCTGTTTTGGAGCTGGAGCTACGCGTCTCGCAACAAGTTGCTCATCGATGACCTGCCTTCAGAGATTCACCCGGCTGTAGTACGCCGCATCGCCATCGCGCAGACTCTTTACGCTATCGGCGCTTCGCTTTGTTTTATTAATACCTATTGGGCGATTGCCGCAATCGTGCTGGTGCAGGTGAATTACGCCATCGCTCCTAGATTTTGCTGGGGAATCTTTTCAAAAAAATCCTTGCGGGAAGGCTCGGCGCCGAGCCGGAAATAAGTTGCGGAGCTAAAGTTGGGCTCCGCTCTACCCGCGCTCGAACGCGTGCTTCTTCTCCAACTCCTCGGCCGCATCGCGCATCGCATTTTCGAATCTGTGCCCTTGTCCCATCAGGCCGACAGTGGCTTCCGCCCAATCTCCATCGATCCGCAACAGGCCTTGCGCCGCTACCAGGAGTGCCGCCACCTCCAGCAAATGCGCGGGCGTAGTTTCCAGATACTGCGCATCGGTGGGGTCCGCAATCCAAACGCGCTTCTCGGCGCCCAGCTTGGTTTGCCAATACGCTTTGCGCTCGATAAATTCGGCGATCACGTCATCGGATGCCTTACCAAAAACCCACTTCTGCCGTTTGAAATCGTAATGGCGGCTGGAAAAAGGCACCGGGACAAGTTTCCCCGACTTCACAAATTCAACCTGCCGGCGGTCGACTTCCTTGCGCAGCGCGTTGATCACCGGAGCTTCGGCGTCTTTGGACTCGAGCGAGGGCATCACTTCACGCACCGTCGCGGAAAGATTCACCGCCACCAGAGCGTGCAAGCCTTCTGAATTCTCCAGCCGGATATCTCCGTGCAGAACCCAGAAATCGGCGCCCGAGGTGGACTTATGAAACGGCCACTCCAGCGCAAAGGTCAGCGGCAGCCCGGTCAGGGTCATCCAGATTTTTCCGGCAGCCGAATTACGAGGCTCCTGCGTTTCCATAATCGCGAATCCATTCTCCTAAGAACAGGATCATTCTAGCCAATGACGTGGAGGGGACGGTAGTGGCTGGGTTTTAGAAAAGTTAGAAGCGGAGCAAACGAGTCACGCGAAGGAACCAACCGCGGAGACGCTAACCCGTCCGGCCTTTTTTGACCTTCATCCCCATCTTCAACATCTTTCGCACCGCGCCGGTGGGCAGACGTTTGGTTTGTTCATGCAGTTCGGTCACCGCTTCGAAGAATCCGGCCATGGCCGTCAGCCGTTCACGCGTGTAGTCGGCTCCCTGCTCTTTCGGATCCAGTTCCGCGAGGCAGTGGCGCAGCATCTCGCGAGTGGGGTCGATCTCTCTTTTTTTCCTGTGCTCAACCACGATGCGGAACATCTCCCACACATCCTTCATGGATTCGTAATGTTCGCGCCGGTCGCCCAGGACATGCACGGCGCGCACGATACCCCAGGTCTCCAGTTCGCGGATCGATGTGCTGACGTTCGAGCGGGCCACGCTGAGCGTCTCGGCAATTTCTTCGGCGGGAAGCGCCCGCGGCGATAAGTACAGCAGCGCGTGAATCTGGGCGACGGTGCGGTTGATGCCCCAGCGCGTGCCCATTTCGCCCCAGTGCAGAATGTATTGTTTTTGCACGCCGGTGAGAGCCGCCATAATCTTTTCTTTCTGTAAAGACTGAATATACCGATCTTGCTGAAAAATTTCCAGTGTACGGCTGAAAAGCTTGGTGCGAGTGTTTACGGATTCTGTACGCGGAGCACGTCAAACTAGGGATGCTTCGACTGCGTGGAGACATTCGCTTTGCTCATGTCTCCCCTTCGCTCAGCATGACAAAGGTCGGTGAGGATCGAGATCAGTGCTTGCGGAAGACTTCGAAGACAAGATTGAAGAACTGAACCAGGCTGACGCCGATGATCACATAGACGGCGATTTCCAGCCGCCGGGCGGCTTCCTGGGTTCCGCGCAGCAGATCGGCGATGCCGTTGGTTGATTCTTGCAGCGTATCGGCTAATTGCTCGAAGTGTTGCACCGAGGATCTCATCTTCTCGGAGACGCGGGACATAGACAAGGAAGCTTCCGCTACCTGCTGTCCGTTTCGCAGTTCAAGTTCGGCGTGGCATGCCGACCACCACGGACTTCCCGGCGCGCTGTCATACATGCGCTGGCGGATTTCGGCGTAAGAACGGTTGCGCAGAAGTTGCACCAGTGCCGGCACATCGTGGGCAGACTTCGGCTCCTGGGGCACTTTTGCTTCGTCAATAAAAATCGGCATGGGTAACAGCCTAGCAAGGATTGCCAGCAACCTTGAGATATCCGAGGGTCACGCCTGAGGTTGGCATTGGGACGACATTGCGCACGTGCGAATGACGTTACCGCCCTTGCCCGCCTGAGAGCTAAGAGGATAAGCCGCGGGCAACTCGCGGGAATTTTGCTGGCAGGTATATACTCTTGGCGTTAGCTTTAGCCAGTTTCCGGCCATAGCCCGGGAGGGCCGGAATGGGGCGCACTTTCATCCCCCTGATTCTTGCGCGCCCCCATAAATGTAAGGCCGAGTCCCGCCGGGGCGGCGGGATGGGGCACGGACGACGAGTGTACGCCGGAATTTTGCAGCGGCGTGGCGTCCGGGGAGGTGTTTATGGATTTGATTGTGGCACGTTTCATTTTTGTTATCGTAGTTTCCCTTACCTGCTACTTCATTGAACCGTTCGGGCAGTCGCGCAATATGGATGCCGCAGTGGGCCTCGCGGTCGGGGCGGCAATTGTGGCCTTCGAGTGGAACCTCCGCCGCGTAAGCCTCAAGCGACTGATCGGCGCGGCGATTGGCAGCATCCTCGGAATCTGCGGCGCTTACCTGTTCGCGCTGGTGATCCGCAGCAGCATAGCCGAAGGGCCGACGCGCAATTTCCTGCAAATTCTGGTCATGCTGCTCATGGCTTACGTGGGCCTGATCGTGGGCGCTAACAAAGGCGACCTGCTCAATCTGGCGGCGTTGGGCGGAGTGTTTGGCGGGGAAAAGCAATCGAAGAGAAGCTACAAGATTCTCGACACCAGCGTCATCATCGACGGGCGCATCGCCGACATTGCCGAGACCGGATTTCTCGACGGCACAATTGTGACGCCGCAATTTGTGCTGCGCGAGTTGCAACTGGTGGCCGATTCGGCCGACTCGCTGAAGCGCAACCGCGGACGGCGCGGGTTGGATGTTTTGCAGCGTCTGCAAAAGATGGCCAACCTGCAAATCCAGATTGTAGAAGATGATTTTCCCGCGGTTCGCGAAGTGGATTTGAAGCTGATCGAACTGGCCAAGGTCTACGAAGGCAAGATCATCACCAATGACTTCAACCTGAACAAGGTGGCGCAACTCCAGGGCGTTGAAGTGCTCAACATCAACGAACTGGCCAACTCGCTGAAGCCGATCGTGCTGCCGGGCGAAACCATGCGCGTATTCATCCTGAAAGAAGGAAAAGAATACAACCAGGGTGTGGCCTATCTGGATGACGGAACCATGGTAGTGGTGGATAATGCGCGGAAGATGATTGGCAAAACCGTCGACGTATCGGTGACGTCGGTATTGCAGACCACGGCGGGAAAGATGATCTTCGGCAAATGGGATGAGCGGTATGCGCGGACCAGCAGCGGAGTTTCAGGAGCGGCGATTCCGGTCGCGGTTCCAGTGGTTCCAGCGACTGCTCCGATCGTGACGGGGACCGTGGGAGCGGCGGGAGCCGTGGAAAGCAAGTCGAGCCCGTCTTAGGATTTTTGGGTCGGTGGTTTTCGGTCGTCAGTTCCAGGAGCTCGTGGACACGGAAGAGACTTGGATGGTTTTGCCTTTGAGGGCGCCGATAATCGTGGCGCGCTGTCCGGCAACCTTCTTCACCTGCTCCAAATCGCCCTTGAGCGTGTACAGCGCGTCGCCATCAATCAAAGAGAAATTTGCGCCGCCATGCACACAGATTCGGGTGCAGTCGCTGGCATTCATGGCGATGCCCGGAGAGTGCTTGGCCCCGCAGTGCGAACAGGTAACCATTCCTTCATAGCTCTGTTGCGGGGTTGTTTCATGGTCGGCTGAAGAACTTCTTGCCGCTGCCGGCTGAACTGCCGCCGGAGCAGATTCCGACTCGCCATTCGCCGCTCCAGCGGCGGCGCCGAGGCTCACAAAAACCAGAGCTACAGCGCAGGCGACGACGACGCCCAGCGTGAGGATCTCAATCCATACATTCGGTCGTTTCGCCGAAATATTCAGTCGCATTTTCATAGGGAGTGGTTAAGGTTCGACGTCACAGGTTATGGTTGTCAGTAATGTCCCTTAGGCTCGAATCAGCGGTGCCTATGGCTGTTTTACTTGCATCTGGGTTGCCATTAGTTGGTTCTCATCTGGCATCTTCTAGCTTGTTGATACAAGGTAGTTTGAGGGTTTGCTTGAGACCTTCGAGTCTCGTGACACAGGTGAAGATAGGGAAAAAGTGCCGGGACTGGCCCGCTGGGCTTTTCCTAACTACCGAATCCGGCTGGATTTGAACTTCTCCGCCGCACGCTCGTATACTTACAGCCCGCCATGAAGGTGATCGTGATTATTCCGGCTGCGGGATTAGGGACGCGCATGGCGCCGGTATCTCACCGGTACCAGGAGCCGGCAAAAAAAGAGTTCTCAGTCCAAACAATTCACCGAACTGGGCGGCACTCCGATTCTCATTCACACGCTGCGCAAGTTTGCAGCGGTTGAAGCCGTCAGCGAAATTTGGATCGCGCTGCGGGAGAATGAAATCGAAGGATTTCGCGCGCGGCTGCTTAGCGAACCTAAAGACGTTCCGGCGAAGAAAATCGAACTCGTGGCCGGCGGAGAACACCGGCAGCAATCGGTGCAGCATGCGCTGAACGCGGTGGAGGCGGCGTCCGATGACATCGTGCTCGTGCATGATGCGGTGCGTCCCTTCGTAACTGCAGAAATTATTCAAGATGTCATCGCCGCAGCGCAGAAGTATGGCGCGGCCATCGCCGGATTGCCGGCCATCGATACGGTGAAGCAGGTCGAGCGTACATCCGAGGGCGCGCTGATTAAGGCGACGATTCCACGGGCGAGCATCGTGCTGGCGCAGACACCGCAGGGATTTCGCTATGACGTGATCAAAAAAGCTTTCGACGAAGCGGCCGCGGATGGGTTTCTGGGCACGGATGAAGCCTCGCTGGTCGAAAGGGCCGGCCACGATGTGGCGGTCGTCATGGGTTCAGCAAAGAACATAAAGATCACAACCCCGGGAGACATGGAACTGGCGGAGTTCTTCCTGAAACGGTAAAACCGGCCACGGATTTTCACGGATTTCACGGGTAAGGCCTTTTGGCGATGTAGACTTTCGGCGTGAAGGCTCCGTCGACCGAATTGAAGCACTCTGGGCTGACGTCCAAAATCATCGGAGCGTTCTATGACGTTTATAACGAACTCGGACACGGATTCTTGGAGTCTACTTACCACGCTTCCATGGTGTTGGCTTTGAAACAATCCGATCTCACGGTTGCGCAAGAAGTTGGCGTGCCTGTATGGTTCCGCGGCGAGAAAGTGGGTCAATACTTTGCCGACATGGTCGTTGAAAACATAGTCCTGCTCGAATTGAAGGCGGTGCGAACTCTCGAGCCTGCGCACGAGGCGCAACTTCTGCACTATTTGCGGGCCACAGAAATTGAGGTCGGTCTGCTCTTTAACTTCGGCGTTGAGCCCCAGTTCCGACGCCTCCTGTTCGATAACGCCCGAAAACAAATCCGTGGAAATCCGCGCGAATCCGTGGCCAAGGTTTCTGCATGAGAATTGGTTACGGGTTTGATTCGCATGAGTTTCGCGCGGGGATTCCGCTGAGGATTGGCGGTATCGCGCTCCCGCATGATCGCGGCCTCGGGGGCCACTCCGATGGCGATGTTCTCCTACATGCCATTACCGATGCCCTGCTCGGGGCCATTGCCGCGCCCGATATCGGGGCGCTGTTTCCTCCGTCGAACCCGAAGTGGAAAGGCGCGGACTCCGTCATCTTTTTGCGCGAAGCGCTGAAACGAGTGAAAGATGCCGGATATGCAGTGGGCAATGTGGACGCGAGCTTGATTTTGGCTGCGCCGAAAATTGGTCCGCATGCGGCGGCAATTCGGGTGCGCGTGGCCGAGTTGCTGGGAGTGCATTGTGATTGCGTGGGTCTGAAGGCGAAGACGCCTGAGGGACTGAACCTGGACAACACGGTGATGGCGCAAGTGGTGGTATTGCTGGAGAAAGCCAAGAGGAAAGAGCGGCCGAAGAAAAAGCATTAGATCGCCGCGCCGGCACTCGGTTGGCGCCGCAACCCCGTTCCCAGATTTACTTCGCAGCTTTACTTTGCCGCTATGCGAAGCTCGGAATTACCGGGCGGCAGCAAATCACGGATCGAGCTGAGCCCGGTTGTCTTGCCGGTCATATTCCGGCGGCGGGCAAATTTCCCCCGGTCATTCCCTCCCGCGGTCCTTCCGGCATTCACCTTCGCCCGCTGCCGCAGCCAATCTTTCAAATGCTTCTGCGCGGAAAGAGACAGGCGCGAGAAAAACATTCCGGCGCGTCCTTCGGCGTCGGACCAGATGACATCGGCATGGCCGTGCAGCTGATCGCTTCCGGGCAGAGTGCAGCGGAAGCTGACGTTGGATTGAATGCGCAGCGGCTCTGTGGTGCGGATCGCCATGCCATGCTCGCTTAAATTGACAGCGACGGCAGGCAGGGTTCCGGTTTCGAATTCGAGCCAGACTACGGACGTGATCTTGTAGCGCGTTACGTTGCGGCTATCGCGCCGGGCGGCTTTGCCGGCGGTTTCAAAAGCGTCTCGCACCTGCGACGGTTCGAGCGGCTTGTAGAGAAGGCGAGTCGCGCCCGACTGAAAGGCTTGCCCCGATCCTGGCCATACGGCAGTCAAAGCCATTACGGCCGGGCGTTGTGCAGGATCGAGAAGCGCGGCCAGCTTCGCCACTTCCGCGGCACCGGGCAGATCGAAATCCACGACCAGGGCTGCGCATTGCTTATTCAGAATCTGCTCCATGGCATCCTGTTGTGAGTGGCAGGCGACGGGCTCGATTTCCATTTGTGCAAGAACGGTTTTCAAAGTCTGGAGCGAAGACGCATCCTGACACAGCACGGCGGCGGAGCGATGCATGAATTCAGGCTACGAGTGAGAAGCAGCGGCGTAAAGTCACGGCTGTAATTTTGCGGAGGTTACCTGCGTGGGTGAATGTTAAGTGTCACTTATTTCAACGGCTTAAGGAGCGCAGGCACTGCTATGCCCGCAACAAATATGCCCCTTCCGACGTATCCACCTTGATTTTTTCGCCTTCATTAATAAAGGGCGGAACCTGCACCACCAGCCCGGTCTCGGTCTTAGCGGGCTTGGTCACGCTGGAAGCGGTCGCACTTTTCAGGCCGGGTTCGGTCTCGATGACGGTGAGCGTGACGGTTTGCGGCAGCTCGATGCCTACCGCTTTGCCGTCGAAAAATTCCACTTTGATTTCCAGATTTGCGATCAGGTAATCCACGGCGTCGCCCAGGATGTCCTTGGTCAGGTGGGTCTGTTCGTAGTTCGACGTGTCCATAAAGTAATAGCTGTCGCCGTCGTTGTAGAGATATTGCATCTCGACTTCATCGACGTTGACCTTCTCGATGGGATCGGGCGAGCGGAAGCGGTGCTCGAACATGGCGCCGGTGCGCAGATTGCGGAGCTTGGCCTGGATAAAGGCGCGGAGATTGCCGGGCGTGCGGTGCTCAACGCTGAACACCGAGTGCAAATCGTTGTTGTGCTTGATGATCATTCCGGGACGGAGCTGGGTGGCAGGGATCGACATCGACGATAAGTCTCCTTTAGACGATTGCAGCTTTGCGGAGCCGGCGGTGGGCAGGAAGCTCACAGTTTCCGCCGCCACGAAGGCCAAAAAATGATTTTACACGTAGCGCGGCGGGAAAGAAAACCTTTGGCCGCGGGTTCTCATCGGAATCGGACCGGCTAGTGGCTAGTGGCCGCTACGCTTCCGAGGAATAGAATGGTTGTAGCTCGAATGTACGACAGAGTTTTTATGTCCGGCGAGAGAGCTGGGCGGAAAAGAGGGCTTGATATGCGTTTAGGACGATATGAATCTTCTGAAAGCAGCACTGTGGGCACCGCGATCACCTTTTTGCTGATTGGATTAGGAGCGGGAGCGCTGGCTGGGCTGCTGCTGGCTCCCAAGGCTGGCAGACAACTGCGCCGGGATTTAAAACGCGGTTACGAGGACGCGAAGGACACTTTGGACGATTGGACAGAAGAAGCGAAAGATCGCGTCCGGGACGTAAACGAGCGGGTGCGCGGAGTGGCGGAACGTGGTGCGGAAATGGCCGACAATCTGCGGGAAAAAGTCGAGCCGTTGCGCCGCGCCATGAATCGGAGCTAAACCGGGCCTTGTACAGTCGCGGCTTGCTGAGGGATTGGCAGGGTCACTGCGATCGTCGTGCCGTCGGGGCCGGAAGCGATATCGAATGTTCCCCGCAAGCCATTGATACGTTCGCGCATGCCCGTAATGCCGACGCCGGAAAGACGTCCATTCTGACGAAACTTGAACAGGATTTCCGGAGTGAAACCGGCGCCATCGTCGGAGACTTCCAGAGTAAGCGTTTCGCCTCGAATGGCTAAACGGACGCAGGCGGCCCTGCTCTTCGTATGCCGGTGCACATTGGCCAGAGACTGTTGCACTACGCGGAAAAGCGCAGTTTCCACTTCGGAAGAGAAGCGCGGCAGATTGCGTGGCAAATCGAGCCGGACATCGATGCCGCTGCGTTCCGCAAAGCCGTCTACATACCAGGAGATCGCCGACGCCAATCCCATTTCATCCAGCAGAGGCGGATGGAGGAGATAAGAAATGGTTCGAATTTCCGATGTGCAACGGCCGACCAGATCGATACAGTCCTGCAGCCGTGGACGGAGAGCGCTGCTGTCCGCTGCACCCGCAGCCAAAGCTGACAGATTCATCTGAATGGCGGCCAGATACTGTCCGATACTGTCGTGCAATTCACGGGCTACGCGTCGCCGCTCTTCATCCTGCGCTTGCATAAGGTTACCTGACAGTGTCTGCAAAGCGTCTTGCACCCGCTGCAGTTCCAAGGTCCGCTGCTGCACTCTGGATTCAAGCTGGCTTCTGGCTTGCAGTTGTTCGGTAACTTCCACTGCCAGCGCCATAATGCCTTCCGTCTCGCCCGCTAAGTTGCGCACTGGCTGATAAATGAAATCGAAATATGCCTCCTCCGGCGTTTTGTTTGGTCCGCGACTGAGGCTTGCCTTCATCTCTTTTCCGACATAAGGAACGCCACTGCGATAAACCTGGTCCAGCACTTCAAAAAAGCCTAGCCCGGCAAGCTCTGGAAGCGTCTCCCGAATAGGCCGGTCAAGCAATTCCTGTGTGGAGCGTCCCACAAGCTCACAACAGGCAGAATTGGCGAAGGACCAGCGATGATTCGGTCCCGTCAGAATCGCGATGCCCGCAGGGGCCTGGCTGAAAAGTTCACGAAGCTGATTGCGCTCGAATTCGGCAACGGCTCTCTGTTGCCTTTCCCCTTCGTTAGCCTGTTCAATGGCGTTGCGGGCCAGTACCTGCTCGGTAACTTCGACGGTATGGATCAGGATGCCTTCCACGTCCCCGTTGTCATCGCGGAAAGGCTGATATACGCAGTTGACGTATGCCAAATCTGGCGATCCTTCCGGACCGCGGCTAAAGGGGGCGGGAAGCTCTTTACCGACGAAAGGAACTCCGGTGCGGTAGACCTGATCCAAAGCAGCGAAGAACGCATGGCCTTCGAGCTCGGGATAGGTCTCGCGAACCGTCTTGCCGACAAAATCCTCGATCCCGGAGCGCCCCGCCATTCTCGCGCGGGCCTGGTTAACGTAAGCCCAGCGATGCTCGGGACCGGCGGTGATGCCGATTGCGGAAGGCGCCTGCATCAGCAAATCGCGTAGACGGCGATTCAGCCAAGTAAGGTCGGGAGCGTCCTTGTAAGAGATGCCGCCTGCTGGATGGGCATCTGAATGGTCGGATTTCAGACCCAATCTCCTCCTTAGACCAGGTAAGATTTTACACTTGTTCGGCAGGGAGCGCGGATTATCGTCCTTATCAGGTAATTGTCCCGATAGGAGCGATAGGGATCCTTTCTCAAACCGCACAATTACGCAGTGCCTTCTGGAATGTGCCAGGCGCCTCAGCTAAAGATGGCGTTGAGAACTCGTTTCAGCCGATGCAGAAAAGTGTGATGCTGGGGCGGGGGTTGCACGATTGGATCGAAAGGTAATTGCCGGCCGGCGGCATCTTCCACCGGTAGGCTAGCGGCCGCTCTAATTGCCGCCGAGGGATCGAAAACACGGTTCTTGGCGCTGAATACGAAGGGTGCATCCACTTGCACCTGAACGTCATTGGGATTCGTCGGAGGAAGCGGTTTGGTCTCGGGACCGCTGGATAGGCCGGCCGTGGCTGGCGGCTGGCTGGGCTGGGCATTCGAGGGCTTTATTCCACTGTCTTCAGGCGCGCGCGCCAGAGACGCATTTGCGGGCAGGTTCGCTTCCGAAGTGGCTGGCGCGGCGCTCGTTCTCAGTACCGGAGAGGGCGGAGGACATCCGCATTCCAGCGGTACGTTCGTGCTCACCTTGTCGATCCTTCCCGCTTCAAATACTGCTTGCTCTGTTGGTTTGACTTGATAGACTCTGTCTCCCATGAGCTCGGAAACGATGGCGGAGGAAGTGTTCCCCATCAGAGTGCGGACGCAGGTATTGCCATGCGAGTCCGCGCTGATTGCGTAGTGGAACTCTCCCGGACCCGCGAACAGGATACGGAAGTCCGGAGTGAGCACGGAATCGGCGGAATCGCCCAACGAATAGTGAGCCTCGAGCGCACCTGTGCTTATGCCGAGCATGAGGTCGTGCGCATTCTTGGAGGGCGTGACGGAAACTGTGGTACCAGGGCAGATGCGGACTTCTCCGCCGCGCGAAAGGCGCAAAACAGCGGTGTCGGCGCCGGCGGTCACCGACGATCCCCCCGAGATGCGCGTCCCGGCAAGCACCACGGAGCCATAGCCTCCGCTCACCGGAATGATGGCGGGAGTGGTGATCGTCGCCAGTGAAGGCACGGAAGGCGGCTCCGCGGACTTGACGGTTGCGCTCGCATCGCCGGGCGGCTTGAGTCGAATCATCAATCGATTGCCCGCGGCGTCCCAGCTGTATCCGTAGGGCGCGAGCAGATCGAGGACAACCCGGGTTACTGGAGGAACGCTTTGATGTTGTTCGGCGCGGATGCCGCGGATGTTTCCCTGGTGGACCGCAATGTGTTTTTGTTGCAGGCCGAGCCGGCTATCGGGCAGGTCGATGACCAGCCGCGGTGGTGCATCCAATGTTTGAATCTCGGGAACCACCGGACGCGAGGCAAGAATCTCGACATTGGGAACGCCGCGCTCGTGAACAATTCTGACGCTGCGAATCACGGCCGTGGGAAGATTCCTGGCAGATCGAGAACTTGGTGCAGTGGCCGGAGAGTTCCGCTGCGCCGTACTTTGCTCGCCCATGCTTTGCTGGACCATGCTTTGCTGGACCATGCTTTGCTTTGCCACGCCAGCGAGCGGGAAGCAAGCGAGCACCAGCCAGCAGACCAGCGGCAAACGGACGTTTAAGAAGGCAGTTCGCGGCAAAGACATCCCCAGGGAAAGTTCGGAGCTTACGTTCCTGAGCCTATAAAAGGAACATACCACTTGCCACGGCTTGCGAAAAGTATCAAGGCCTGATGGTTATGGTTTGGTAGGAAGGCGGTTCACGCTTCGGGAAGGAATTCGTAATCTTCGATCACGGCGGCAACGGCCAGTTTGCCATCCGGCAAGTTGTTTTCCACGCGGACGACGTGGCCTTTGCACTGCACGCGGATGCTTTCCGTCAGAGTGATTTCCGGAGGCAGGGTGAGCGTGAATCCAATCGGAGAACCTTGCTCGACGGCGGATTCCAGGTAAAAACAGATGCCGCGCGCACTGACGTCGCGAATCTGCGCAGCCTCACTTTGCGAAGCGCTTTCGCCGCGAGTCACCGTAAGCGGAATCTGGAGCGCGAAGCGACGTGCCGCCCGTTTTTCCTGCAGGGCCTCAGCCATACTTTCCTCCAGCATCTCAGTTTCTTTGATGTTCACACTATCGCCAATGAATACGGGCACGGTCAATACCACAATGGTGACCTAGCGTAGCCCGTTCGTGGGAAAAACGTTAGTGACGAAAGGTGGAAGCGTGCGATTACCGGCGCAACTTGACGTTAGAAAAGCGTCATACCTCATTTAAGATTCGCGGTCGTGTAAGCTTTCTTAGGAGTCCGCTCATGGTTTTTGTGCTCGACAATTACGATTCGTTTACCTACAACCTGGTCCAGTATCTGGGCGAGTTGGGAGCGGAAGTAGAAGTGCGCCGCAATGACCAGGTGACGGTTGCCGAGGTGGAAGCCATGCGGCCGGAGCGGATCGTGGTTTCTCCCGGACCATGCACGCCGGGCGAAGCCGGAATCAGCGTGGAGTTGATTCGTCACTTTGCCGGCAACGTTCCAGTGCTCGGCGTTTGCCTGGGGCATCAGGCGATCGGCGAGGCGTTTGGTGGCCGCGTAGTGCGTGCGCCGCACCTGATGCACGGCAAGACCAGTTCGGTAGAGCATGACAATAAAACAATTTTTAAGGGCTTACCCATGCCAATGACGGCCACGCGCTATCACTCGCTTATCGTGGAAGAAAAAAATCTGCCGCAAGAGTTGGAAGTGAGCGCGTGGACCACGGAAAAAGACGGAACGCGAACCATCATGGGACTGCGGCACCGGCACTGCGCTGTCGAAGGGGTTCAGTTTCATCCCGAAAGCGTGCTGACGGATGCGGGGAAAAAGCTGGTGCAGAATTTTTTACTCGTGGCCAGTGATCACTAGCCGCCGCCCCTCGCCATTTTCACCGCCCGCAACACGGCCTGCGCCTTGTTCATCGACTCCTGAAACTCGTTTGCCGGATCGGAATCCGCCACGATTCCCGCTCCCGCCTGCAGATATGCATTCTTGCCCTGCATCAGCATGGTGCGAATGCCGATGCAGGAATCGAGATTGCCGGCGAAGTCGGCATAGAGAACCGAACCTCCATAGATTCCGCGGCGCGTGGGCTCCAGTTCTTCGATGATCTGCATGGCGCGAACCTTCGGCGCGCCGCTTAATGTGCCCGCAGGAAAGCAGGCGGCGAAGGCATCCAGTGCGCTCAGATCCTTCGCGCAGCGTCCCTTCCAGCGCCGAGACCAGATGCATCACGTGCGAATAGCGCTCGACGTACATCAGGTCTTTCACCTTCACCGAGCCGTATTCGCTCACCCGCCCCAGATCGTTGCGGCCGAGATCGACCAGCATGACGTGCTCGGCGCGTTCTTTTTCGTCGCTGCGCATCTTCTCTTCCAGTCGGCGGTCTTCGGCCTCGTCGCGGCCGCGCGGATGAGTTCCGGCGATCGGCCGATATTCCAGCTTGCGTCCGGTCACCCGCACCAGCATCTCCGGCGACGAGCCCAGAATGTGCGTATCGCCCATGCGCAGAAAATACAGATAGGGCGAGGGATTCACTTGCCGCAGCGCGCGGTATATATCGAACGGCGCGACTTCAGGAATGAAATCGAGGCGCTGCGACAGCACGACCTGGAAAATGTCTCCGGCGGCAATGTATTCCTTGCAGCGCTCGACGCTGCGCAGAAAACGCTCGCGGCTGGTGCGGGCGTGAATCTTGAGCTTGCCTGTCTTCGGCTTCGCCGGTCTTGCGCCAGAGCGCAGGACGCAGCCCGCGCGCAAGCTTTCTTTCCAGCGCGGCTATATCGCGAACCGCGCGGTCGTAGGCTCGGCTTGCGGTCTCCGCGGGAAACGTCGGCCGCGGCGACGATGTGAATCTGATGGCGCAGGTGATCGAAGGCCAGCAGACGGTCAAAGAACATCAGCTCCGCATCGGGCAGAGTCAGATCGTCTTTGCGCGTGCTCCCGATGTTTTCCAGTTGCCGGACCACGTCGTAGGCGAAGTATCCGACAGCGCCGGCGGTGAAAGGCGGCAAGCCGGCGCACGGCTGCCGGACGATGCTGCGCGCAACAGTTCTTTGACGCACCTGGAAAATATTGCCTTGGCGTTCTTCGCGCAGCGCTTGCCGCGCGTTGCACTACCACTTCGCCGCGCACGCGACTGCACCCGCATGTAAGGGCTGCACGCCGAGAAATGTGTAGCGCCCAATCTGCTCGCCGCGTTCCACCGATTCCAGCAGAAACGCGTCAGGCTCGTTCTCCGCAATGGCCAGGAAGGCGGAAACCGGCGTCAGCAGATCGGCGCTCACCGACTTCACCACCGGAACCAGCGTGGATTCCCGGGCAAGCCGCGAAAATTCTTTGAAGTCAGGACGAATCATGATACAATTCCGCTTAACCATCAGCATCGGAAGTCGGGGCCGTGCTCAATTATAGGGCGGAAACACTTGCGGACGAATCGAACAGGTTCTCACTGGCCACTAGGCCACGCTGCCCTCCTCGGAACCAGCAATCCAATTGACGAAAACCCGCTTGCGGTCGAAGATTACAGGTTGCAGCATTCGCTAAGCTATGCGTATTAAGTTTTGGGGCGTGCGCGGATCGACTCCCACGCCACAAGCCGAAAACTGCGCTACGGAGGAAACACCTCCTGCGTCGAGTTGCGCTTTGGGGAGAACAGCATTTACATTTTCGATTGCGGCACCGGATTCCGCGTCCTCGGCCATCAACTGGAAAGCGAATTCGGCGAACGTCCGTTTGCTGGCTCACGTTTTCGTCTCCCATTTTCACTGGGACCATATTCAAGGAATCCCATTCTTCCGCCCGCTTTATAACCCCAAAAGCCAGTTCCTGTTTCATAGCTCCAGCCGCACCCGCAGCCTGAAGCAGGTCATGGCGGAGCAAATGGCCTCACCCTACTTTCCCGTGAATCTGAGCGAGATGGGAGCGCAAGCAGGATTTCTTCGAAATTGAAACCGGGCTGATGAATCTTGAAGCTGGTGTAACCCTGCGCACCGCATGGCTGAACCATCCGCAGGGATGCCTGGGCTTCCGCCTTGAGACCAAAGACGGCATCTTCGTCTATGCGACGGACAACGAGCCGGGCGACGCCGGCTTTGACAAAGCTGTACGCAAGTTGGCCGAGGGCGCGGATGTGCTCATTTATGACTCCCAATATCTGCCCGAAGAATACAAAGCGCGCCGCCGGGGTTGGGGGCACAGCCACTGGCGCGAAGCGGTTAACGTGGTCATGGAGAGCGGCGCCAAGGATTTGATTCTGTTTCACCACGATCCCGACCACACCGATACGGTAATCGATAAAGTAGTGAAGGAAGCCCGGAATTACTATTCCAAGGTGCGCGCGGCGTCGGAAGGAATGGAGATTCGGTTGTAAAGAAGATCGTTGGCATTTATTCAGCTTTTGCCGGCGCATAGAAATCAACCAGATTCCCATCCGGATCGCGGAAATAAACAGACCGGGTCCCCCAGGGCTGTGTGGTGGGCGGCTTGACCCACGTCTTCACCAGCTTTTGCAATCTACGATACTCTCGATCGGCGTCGGTGACCCGGAACTCCAAAACTACACTTCTATTCCTGGCGGGTGCGGCGGAGCCGGGAATATATTTTTCCTGAGCTTCCGCCGAGAATATCGCCAGTACGCCGGCACCGCTGGGAAACTCGGCGTAATCCGTCCCACTTCTTTTCGCTTTACGCTGCAGGACAAGTTCGTAGAAGCCCACCAAGCCGTTCACGTCATTCGTAATCAGACAAGTGTTGACCAGTTGCGGCAGACGGTCTGGATCTGAGGGATTATTGCCGATCACCGGTCGATTTGCGGTCCATGCGGCAACGACCACCGCAAACAGAACCGCCAACCACCACCCGCGAATCGTCGTCATGCAAATCTCTAGATTCTAAGAAAACCTCGCTATTTGCCCCCGGCAGAGAGCGACTTCCTCCGGCGGCCCATAACCCCGCTGGTACGCTCGACTGGAAATCGCATAGGTTTTTAGCTCGCTCCAGTGCCAGCGAACCGAAAGGGTTTGCGCGCCGCAGGAACAGAACAGTTGGTAATCTTCTGAAGATTCCGTGAGTGACGACACGATGTAAGAGCCGTTGTCATACGGACTCAGGCCGATCAGATAGCGGGTTCTGCACTTCGGACATTCCACGCAACGGCGAAGACGAGGAGCCATGGCAGTTTTCCATCAAAATAAATTCTTCGAGGCAACTACTGTTTCTCCCGCGGCGCGACCGGGCTGGTATTTGGGTCTATAAGTTACTCGCAGCCAACTGGTCCCACCAGGGAAATGTGACGGGCTTACAGATGCCTGCGTTTAGCTGCCAGGAAACCGTGACGGGATTACCAGCGCTTCATTCGCATCCGTCGCTTTCACTGTTGTCCCGTCTTCACGAAATTAAGCGAGCGAATCCCCAGCCGTCGCAGAAATTGCGCGCGGATGCTTTCCGGAAGGGCGCCTTTGCCGGCATTGCCTATCTGCGCAGTTGAAGAAGCCGCTTCGCTGGCGGCTCCGTAGTTTGGAGTCGCCAGAAAGCCAACCGTGTCGATCGTGCTGGAATCGTAGGCCTGTCCTACTATCTCGCCGCGATCGTTGATGTCGTTGGCGTAAAGCAGGGACAAAGACGATTGCGGTGGAATCAACGTGCCCAGGTCCGTCATTTTGCCGTTCTGCCAGATGAACGCGCGGCTAGTGGCAAAACCCGCGCCGATCGACTGGCCAACGATTTGGCCCTGCTCGTTGATGCCAAAGGCCGCGCTGTATACATCTCCCGGAAGCGTGCCCAAGTCCTGGATGCCGTGGGCCTTGGTCCAGAGAAAAGCGTGGTAGTTGGGAACGCCGCTTTCGTCGCCGGGAAGATCGGAAAAGCCGACGACCTCTCCTTGATTATTGATGGCCGTGGGCGTGTTCCACGCAACGCCGCCGAGGTTGCCTATGTTGATCGGCTTGCCATTTTCCCAGAGCAAGGCATGAGCGGCTGTGAATTCTCCCACTGCGTTGTCGCAAGTCCCGGAGATGCCCACCACCTGACCTTTATCGTTAATCGCCGTAGCGGCTCCATCCATGTCACCTGCCAGCGGCGGGAGTTCCTGCAACTGGCCCAGCTTCGGTCCCCAGGCAACCGCCTCGAATTGCAAAACCTGCGGCGGGACACAGGTTGGATCGCGCACATTGTTTTCCGCCCAGCCTACGACCTGGCCGCTGTTATTCACTGCGGCGGCGTATCCGTTATCGCCGCCAAGAGTCGGCAGGGGGGACATCACGCCATCGCGCCACGCGAAGCCGAGACAAATGTGCCCGGTCACGCTGGGGAAAAAAGCCGAGCAACTCCAGTTCTCTCCCAACGGGTCGAGATCTGCGGTTTCGGCGATGCCGGCAAGTTCGCCAGTGTTGTTCTTATTCGGCCATGCGATGTTGCTGTTCGGGCCGCCGAGGGTTCCCAGGTCAAGGGGCAATCCCAGCCATAAGACGGCGTGTACTGTGGCGTTGGCGGTGAGATTTGCGCCTCCGGCTATCCAGCCAAGATTGTTGATGCCGCTGGCCCCGCTGGCTGTTCCGCCGAGCGGCGTGCCTAGATTGAAGAGGTAATAACTTGTTTGTCTTTGTTTTGCCTGCTGAGCCTGCGCGGCTGATTCTTGCGCGGCTAACTGAGATGCCGCCAGAGTCGTGAACAGCGTCATGCAGATCAGAATCCTGGACTTCATTGTCTTCTCCTTGGAAACTCAGTCGGTGGACCCGTTCCTGTACTTTCACGGAAAGATAGGCGGAGAAAACATTCGCCGTTGGACGTTGCCGGACTTCGCTATTGCACGCTGGACAGAACCGGACTTCGATACCTGAGCCGAGGCCGTATCGCGACGCGCGCTCGGGTCCGGCAACAGGCAATCGGGCGTGGTCCGAAAACGTCCAACTTTCTCCAGCGGAACGATTATTATGTGTTGGCAATGACTCTGGATTGGCAGATTTGTTCGCGAGCCCGGCTGACTCGCGACCCGCGTTTTGATGGCAAGTTCTTTATCGGCGTGGCCGGCAGCGGCGTTTACTGCCGCTCGATTTGTCCGGCGCCTACCGCGAAGGAAAAGAACGTCCGTTACTTCGCCAGCGCCGCTGCGGCGGCGGAAGCCGGTTTCCGTCCATGCCTGCGTTGCCGTCCTGAGTGCTCGCCGGGAACTCCGGCGTGGCTGGGAACGTCCAACACCGTGTCGCGGGCATTACGACTGATCGGCGAGAGTGGACTCGAAGATGGTGGAGTGGAAGTCTTGGCGGAGCGTTTGGGTATCGGTTCGCGCCATTTGCGCCGTTTGTTCCTCAAACACCTGGGGGCGACTCCCAGCGCGGTCGCGCATACCCGCCGCCTGCATTTCGCCAAGAAACTGATCGACGAAACCACTTTGCCCATGACGCAGGTTGCTCTTGCCTCCGGCTTCGGATGCGTACGCCGGTTCAATGCCGGCATCCGCAACGTCTATCACCGAACGCCGACGCAAATCCGGCGGCTGGCGCGGCGAACCGTTGTTCAGCCCGAGAATCAGTATCTTTTCCGGCTCCGTTTTCGTCCACCCTACGACTGGAACGGAATGCTGGCTTTTCTCGCGCCGCGCGCCACTGCGGGCGTGGAGGTTGTGGAAGATGGCGTTTACCGGCGTTCCATTTCGCTGAATGGCAATCATGGTTACTTTGAAGTTTCGCTCGACGAAGCGAATCATTCTCTCGCGGTCCGGGTTCAGTTTGCCGATCCCGGTTCACTCTTTTTCATTACCGAGCGCATTCGCGCCATGTTCGATCTGAATGCCGATTGGGCGGCCATTGTACAAAGTCTGAAGGCGGATCCGGAATTGGCGGCACGCGTCAAGGCCGGTCCCGGCCTGCGGGTGCCAGGATGCTGGAATGGCTTTGAACTTGCGATTCGCACCATAATTGGCCAGCAAGTCAGCGTGAAAGGTGCGACCACTCTCGCGGGCCGGCTGGTAAGGGCTTTCGGAAAGCCATTTTCTGGAGCCCGCGGCATTACTCATCTTTTTCCTGAAGCGGAGATTCTTGCCGGCGCCAGGCTCTCCACGGTGGGCCTAACGGTTTCGCGCGCGGAAACTATTCGCAGTCTGGGGCGCGCAGTTTGCGATGGGAAAATTAATTTTGATGCGCTTTTGGATTCCGAAGATTTTCTCGCTCGGCTGTGCGAGATTCCCGGCATCGGCAACTGGACCGCACAATATATCGCGATGCGCGCGCTGGGCGAGCCGGATGCATTTCCCTCCAGCGACCTCGGGCTTCTGCGGGCACTGGGCCTGGGCAGCGTACGCGAACTGGAGCGCCGATCGGAAGCATGGAGGCCGTGGCGAGCTTATGCCGCCATGTATCTATGGAGCGTCGCCAGCAACTGCGGGAACTCCCGCCAGCCCACTGGGTATAACGAGGATGATTTCGGCACCGTTGCGGCACTGGCGTGATCCGCAAGAACACGAACCGCAGATACATACGGGAAATACCTATTTCGGGTCGTAAGTAATCATAAGCACCGCAATACCCTTCCGCGACCTTGATTCCCTTCCGCTTTGCCCCATATACTTCTGAACGTTTGCCCGTCCTTCCGGGAGATCGGACCCGGCGCCGGCCAGCAACCTCACTGCGTCATTCCGGAGACAATTCTTATGAGCACTCTTGCGACAGAACCTCACGTAGATAAAGAAAGCAATCCGTGGAATTCGCAGCGCGCGCGTTTCGACCTGGCCGCGCAAAAGCTCAACCTGGATGAAGGCCTCTGGAAAGTGCTGCGCTCGCCCAACCGCGAACTCACGGTATACATTCCGGTGTCGATGGATGACGGCCATCTTGAAGTATTCACCGGATTTCGCGTGCAACACTCGATTGCCCGCGGTCCGGCCAAGGGCGGCATCCGTTATGCTCCCGACGTTACCCTCGACGAAGTTCGCGCCCTTGCCAGTTGGATGACCTGGAAGTGCGCCGTGGTCAATATCCCCTTCGGCGGAGCCAAGGGCGGCGTGATTTGCGATCCCCACAAAATGTCGATGGGTGAACTGGAGCGCATGACGCGCCGCTACACGGCGGAATTGATCGAGTTCATCGGCCCGGAAAAAGACGTTCCCGCTCCCGACGTGAACACCAACGAGCAGGTCATGGCCTGGATGATGGACACCTACTCCATGCACATGCGGCAGACCGTTACCGCCGTGGTCACGGGAAAGCCGATCAATATCGGCGGCTCGCGCGGACGCCGCGAAGCCACCGGCCGCGGCGTGATGATTGTTTGCGACGAAGCCTGCAAAAAGCTGGGCCTCGACCGGCAACGCAGCCGCGTGATCGTGCAAGGATTCGGCAACGTGGGCTCGAACGCCGCACTGCTCATGCACGACGCCGGCTATAAAGTTATCGGCATCGCAGAAGTTGGCGGTGGCCTGATCAATAAGAACGGGATTGACCTGCGCGCGCTGGTGGACTTCCGGCAGAAAAACGGCACGGTGCATGGATTTCCCGGCGCGGAAAAGTGCGAGACTCCCGAATTGCTGACAACGGAGTGCGAAATCCTTATCCCAGCAGCCACGGAAAACGTCATCACCACGCGCAATGTGGATCAGGTGAAGTGCCGCATTCTCGCCGAAGGCGCCAACGGTCCTACAACTTCTGCGGCCGACGATGTGCTCGCCGACAAAGGCGTTTTTGTCATTCCCGACATTCTGGCCAATGCCGGCGGCGTCACCACTTCCTACTTCGAATGGGTGCAGGACCGCCAAGGCTATTTCTGGAAGGAATCGGTGGTCAACGAGCAACTGGATTCGATCATGAAGTCGTCGTTCGAAGACGTGGTTCGTTACGCCGAGACCCACCACGTAAATAATCGGATCGCGGCTTATATGCTGGCCATCGACCGCGTCGCTTACACCATTCGCCAGCGCGGTATTTACGCGTAAGCAGAGAGATCTCTCTGGGCGAGAAGGAGACGACTTGTGAATCGACCTATCTCTAAATCCGCAACGGGATTGTTGCTGAGCATCGCGCTGGCGTTTTGTATAGCGGCGATATGCACCCAAGCGGCGCAAAGCATGGCAGCTGGCAAGCCCGCGACGGCGCAAGCCACTTCATCGGCAGCGCCTGCCAAGACTGCGCCCACAAAAAGCAAAAAAAACGCGTCTAACGTGTCGGATGCCGACATTGCCGCCGCGAAGGCTGCGGGGAAGGTCTGGGTCAACCTCGATAGCAAGGTCTACCACAAAGGTGGCCGCTGGTACGGCAAGACCAAGAACGGCAAGTTCATGACCGAGGCCGAAGCCAAAGCCGCAGGATACAAACCTCCCGCACGCGGCAACTAACTTTGCTTCGAGTAGATCTCCCGCACCCGCTCCATCGTATCCGCGTCTTCCGCGGATTTATCCGGCCGCAGCCGTACGATGCGGGGAAAACGCAGCGCATATCCGCTCTCGTGCCGTTCGGACTTCATCATGTTGTTGAAGGCTACTTCCAGCACAATTTTCGGCTCGACCACGCGGCGAAATCCCTCGTCCTCTATCGTGTGATCGAGAAACCATTTCGTCATGTCGGCGATCTCCACGTCGGTTAATCCCGAATAAGCTTTGCCGATATTCACCAGCCGGTCTTCATTTGTCTCCCGATTTGTATCCCACACGGCAAACGTATAGTCGCTGAGCACACCAATGCGTTTGCCGTGCCCGAATTCGACCGCTGTAACAACCACGTCGAGCGTGGCCAACGCACGCTTCATCTTCAACCATGACTTCCCGCGCTTGCCCGGTGAGTAAGGCGAGTTCAAATCCTTAATCATCAATCCTTCATTGCCCCGCGCCTGGGCGGCCGCGAAGAGTTGTTCCAATTCATCGCTCGACGCCGCCCGAAAGACGGGAGCACGAATGATCTTGGCCTTCGCCTCTTCCATCCCATCATGCTCGAAGAGAAGTTTTGCCTGAGTTGTGCCGCCTTTGGGTGTTCTCTGTGTCTCTGTGTCTCTGTGGTGGATTTTTCTGTCGGCCGCCAGAATCTCATCCAGCATCCGCGCTCGCTCCCGCAGCGGAAGGTCAATCGTCACCTGCCCTTCGGCATACAGAACATCGAAAGCCAAAAAAGCCACTGGAACTTCCCGCAGCATCCGCTCACTCACTTTCTTCCGCCCCAGCCGCTGCTGCAAAACAGAAAACGGCCGCGCCCGTCCCAGCTCCGCAGCCTTTTCCTCGCTGGCCACAGAGGCGGGTTCATCCACCACGACGGAGGTCTGTTCTAAATCCTCCGGATACTCCCACGCCACAATCTCGCCATCCAGAATTGCGTCGCCGCCTAGTTGTGCGAAAGCTTCCTCCAACTCCGGGAACGATTCGGTGATCTCGTCACGTGTGCGCGAAAAAAGCTTCACCTCGCCGTTGGCAAAATGCGCCTGCGCCCGAATGCCGTCATATTTATCTTCCACCGCAGCCTCGGCAAAGTAAGTCAGGCCCTCCCCGGCCGATTCAATGGGGCTCGCCAGCATGAATCCCAGTGGATGAAACATTCGCATCTTCGCCGCTGCCAGCTTGCCCGCCGCGGCCAGGCGCAGAGTTTCGCCAATATCGCCCAGCAACATGTTCGCGCGTTGCACATCAGCCGGCGTCGTGCTATAGGCCTTGCCGATGGCTTCCTCGACCAGACTTTCCTTTAGCCCGATGCGCAAATCGCCCGTCATAATCTTGACGATATATTTCGCTTCCAGCGGAGTCGTGCGGGCGAGGAGCTTGCGCAGCAGTTCAGTCTTGGCCGCCGTCCCGCGCGCCGCGGCAATCTGGCGAAACAGGGCTTCCACTTCCACTACATCGAGTTCCCGCTCCGGTTTTGTCGTCAGCACGGATTCCGCTACTGCACCCAGGTCTCCGTGCTTGCGATAGGCATCGGTCAAATCGGCTTCGTCGCGGCCCGCTAACTCCGCTACTACTCGCCACAACAATCTGCCGCCAACTTGCAACGTCGCTTCTTCCCACACGGGAAAGGGCCGGCCAGAGAGAAATACGGCCGAGATCGCAGCTTCCTCCACACTTGCGGCTCGGAAATACTCGGCAACGAGCCTCGTTTTTTCCAGCTTCTTGGTCGTGGCTGCAATGGCATCGGCAGTTTGGGCAAATCGCAACATTTACTGAAAGGATAGACGACTACCCGCGCCGGATCGTGCATTGCAACTTCTTGCGCTGCCCCGCAGGAAGCTAACCACTTCTCACTATGTGCGCACTTCCTTATGGTAGGCTATGTCTTGGCACTTTGAGGACCTCTGGAGCATCCAATTCCCGTGCGAGTTTTGAAAAATTTCGTGCGTTTTATGGTGGCTGTGCAGCTTCTGCCCGCGCTCGAGAGCGGAGAAGAAACCCTGGTCGGCGGCCAGGCTGTGCTCGAAGGCGTGATGATGCGTTCGCCTCATGCCTGGGCTATCGCCTGCAAGAAGCCCTCCGGCGAAGTGGTCACGATGAGCGAACCGCTGGAGCGTCCCTCGGAAAAGCACAAGTGGATGTCGTGGCCGATTATTCGAGGCGTCATGACCCTGGGCTATGCGATGACTCTCGGCTACCGCGCGCTCCGCTTCTCGGCCAATGTCGCCATCGAAGAAGTCATGCAGAGCGATGCCGCGGAAAGTGTGAAGAGTGCCACAGCACATGTGGAGACGGCTGCCTCGATCGTTCCGCCTAAGCGCAACGAGGGGGAATCTTCTCAAACCCACGAGAAAGCCGCCACTATCAGCACCTGGCTGGCTACGGTCAACATCGTCATCTCGCTGGCCTTCTTCATTTTCATGTATAAGTACCTGCCGCTACTGGCAGCCACTGAACTCAAGAAAATCGACCCCGCGCTCGGCGGCCGCATCATCTTCAACCTGATTGATGGCGGCATTCGCCTGATCCTGTTCCTGTTCTTCATCTGGGGCGTGTCGCTGTGGCCCGACATTCGCCGCGTCTACCAATATCACGGGGCCGAGCACAAAACCGTTTTCGCCTTCGAAGATGGCAAGCCACTCCAAACCAGCGAAGTGCAGAAATACTCCACATATCATCCGCGCTGCGGCACCAGCTTCCTAATGACGGTGATGCTGATCTCGATCGGTTTCTACATGCTGATCCCCTACACCACCTTCTGGGCGCGCTTCGCCTCGCGCATCGTGCTGCTGCCCGTCATAGCCGGCGTCTCCTACGAAATCATCCGCTTCGCCGCCAAACATCGCGGATCGCTCTTCGCGCTCATGACCGCTCCCGGCCTGTGGCTGCAGCGCATTACCACGCAGCCTCCATCTGACGACATGGCCCAATGCGCCATCACCGCCCTCGATCAAGCCATGCTGCTGGAAAAAGAGCACGGCGGCGAATTAGTGATTGCCTAGGTAGGGCGTCTTTGGCCGTTCGTCCTTCGTCGTTGGCTGAATTACCAACTCCTTTTTTGGTCATCCGTCACAGACAAGTTGGCGCAAGAGGGGTTACGGTCGCTCTCGGAGGCATCACATGTCTGCATCATCTTTTAGGGACTTGAGAGTTTGGCAAGAAGCGATGAGAGTAACCACCGAGATCTACAGGAGCACTAGCAGCTTTCCCGAGACACGAATTATACGGACTGAGTCAGCAGATTCGGCGCCTGCGGTGTCCGTCCCCAGCAACATCGCCGAAGGCAAAGGACACCGCTCGGACAAACAGTTTGTGCATTTCTTGCTTCATGCACGAGGATCACTTTTGGAACTTCAAACGCAGCTATTGATCGCCGAGGAATTACAATACATTGGGAAGGAAGAAGCGAGACGTCTGCTGGGATTGGCCGATGGCGTAGGCCGCTCGCTTTGAGCGGCCTGATCAACTCAATGACCGCAAAGGCTGCATAGGGCTTTGGCTAACGACCAACGACGAACGACGAACGACCAACGACGATGTTTGAACGCCTAGACCAAATCGAAGCCCGCTACGAAAATCTTACCGACACTCTCGCGTCGCCGGACATTGTTAACGACTCTTCGAAATATCAGAAGACTGCCAAGGCGCACAGCGAGATCGCGCCAATTGTCGAAAAATATCGCGAATACAAAGACCTGACGAAAGGCATCGCCGAAAGCAAGGCCCTGCTCGCCGACGAGAAAGATGCTGACATGCGCGCCTACGCGCAGGAAGAACTCGACAAGCTGCAAGCGCGGGTCACCGCTGTCGAGGAAGAACTGAAAATCCTTCTCCTGCCTAAAGATCCCAACGACGAAAAGAACATCATCCTCGAAATCCGCGCCGGCACCGGCGGCGACGAAGCCACGCTCTTCGCCGCCGAAATCTTCCGCATGTACACGCGCTTCGCCGAAATGCAGCGCTGGAAGGTCGAGGTTCTTTCCGCATCCGAATCCTCCGCCGGCGGCCTGAAAGAAGTCATCGCCATCATCGAAGGCCATCGCGTTTACTCGCAGCTGAAGTACGAAAGCGGCGTGCACCGCGTGCAGCGCGTCCCCGCCACCGAGCAGCAGGGGCGCGTCCACACCTCCGCCGTCACCGTCGCCGTGCTTCCCGAAGCCGAAGACGTCGACATCAAGATCGAAGCCAAAGACCTGCGCATCGACACTTTCTGTTCCTCCGGCCCCGGCGGCCAGTCGGTGAATACAACTTATTCCGCGGTGCGCATCACGCACATTCCCACCAACACGGTCGTGAGTTGCCAGGACGAAAAATCCCAGATCAAGAATCGCGAAAAAGGCATGCGCGTGCTGCGCTCCCGCCTCTACGAAATCGAGATGGAAAAGCAGCAGTCAGCTCTCGCCAAAGAACGCAAAGCCATGGTCGGCTCTGGCGACCGCAGCGAAAAAATCCGCACCTACAACTTCCCTCAGAACCGCCTCACCGACCACCGCATCGGCTTCACCATCCACCAACTGGAAACGGTGATGGACGGCAAACTCCAGCCGCTGATTGAGGCGCTGACCACTTACTACCAGTCAGAAAACCTGAGAAACGAAACGGTGGACGCGCTCTGACGACGCTTAAGCCCGGAAGCGGCAACCCAGATTTGCCCTTCGAATTCTCCCGCTCTGGGTTTAAAGTATCCTCGCGCTCGGCTCGGATTGGGCGCACATCGCTTAGGTGGGCAAACCGCCATGAGTCTAAAGGTCAAGATAGTCCTCCACCTCACTCTTGCTTTGATCCTCATCTTCGGGATCCTGTTTATTCCTGCAGGCTCCTTCAGATTTTGGCAGGGCTGGGTCTTTCTGGTCCTTGTTTTTGTTACCGTCAGCTCCGCTTACATTTATTTCTACAAGCACGACCGCCAGTTGATCGAGCGGAGACTGCAAAGTCGCGAAAAGGTCAGAACCCAGAGAGTCCTAGTCGCACTATTGCGGCCAGCCTTTCTTGCTGCCTCCTTGCTTCCCGGCCTGGATTATCGCTTTGGCTGGTCTCGCCGCACTCTGGGAGCGCCGCCACCATGGCTGGTTTTGTTTTCTGACGCGATGATTCTCGGCGGTCTATCGCTGGCGATGTGGGTACTGAAGGTGAATAGTTTTGCCTCGCGGACGATTCAAGTTGAGTCAGGCCAGAAAGTGATTTCGACAGGGGCTTACCTTGGTTCGCCATCCCATGTATTCGGGAAGCGTGGTGATCTTGCTTTTCACGCCCTTGGCGCTGGCTTCCTACATTGCTCTGCCTGCTTTCGCGATGCTCGTGCCTTTCTACGTCTTGCGCCTGCTCAACGAGGAAAAGGTCCTGCGCCAGGAACTGCCGGGATATTCCGAGTATTGCCTCCGCACCCGCTTCCGGCTCGTACCATTCGTCTGGTAAAACTCGCCCGGTCCTGCACATCCTTCGGAGTCCGCTCAACCCAGAAAAAAATGGCCCCATTGCTGGGGCCAAAATTAAAGAGGCAAAATGGAAGGTGTCAAGATAGGCGATGCGAGGGGCCATTCCGCCAGCCGGAACGACACATCGTAAAGTGGGCACAATTGAAGAGAGTGAAGGACATTGCTTTGTAAGTTGCGGCCTCTTTGTTACCGGGAATAAAGCATTTGCCGAGCCAAATCGCTCCGGCCTTGAATTAATGGCCCGACCATCTCACAAGTGAAAGGTTAGAAAGAGTTTAGCGCCACCGTGTGCCGCGCAGCCCGCTCGGGCCGCCCCCACTCTGGAAGTGCATAACAATGCACTTTCAATGCAGCAGCTTCTACGTGACAAATCTTGCACAGCCGAGTCAGACCCTCGCAGCGACGGCCCATCTTGCCGTAAGCTAGACTCCCAGCCCAAAGGCGGCCGCAAGTATAGCCACAATCGACGGCCTGTGAAGGAGGTGGTCCCAGCCTCCAGCCACGGCAAGCAACCCATTATTACCCTGTTGTCGGCTCATCTGGCTTATGCGCCACATGTAGACCGCAACCAGAATGACCCAGGCGAAAATGGCGCTGATAACTCCGCCCGCAGCTCAATCTTCGCCCAAAAAAGCAAGCCCCCGGTTCGCCAGGGGCCTGAACCTTCCCAGACTCGTGTTCTCTCCAGCCAGTGCAGCAGTCTAGCTCACCGTCCGCAGCTTCCCGGGAAGGAAGTGATACGGTGGCCACGGACCGCTGATCGCCACTTCGCAATTCTTCAACTGCTTGGCGGCTGAACTGTAGCGGTTCTGGTATTTTTCCACGCTCTTGGTATCGATCAGGTGAGCGATGTCGATCAGCATCCCCTCGGGAGCCACTTTCTTGCAACTGACTTCTTCTTCCAGGGGATTGAACAACTTGTGGACTTGCACCGACAACGCGCGCGCCTTCGTCTGCCGCTCGCGTTCCCGGGAGGCTTTCACCTTCAACTTCGAGAGGTAATCGCCGCCAACGGTATCGGGCAGTTCCACATCAATCATCGCCTCGCGCAGGGAGCCGTCGCGGACGACCAGTTTGATGTGCATTTCGGATTTTCCCTTCAACTTGGCTACGCTCACGCCGAAGGCACGCCGGTTGACCCGGACGGCCTGGCGCAGAGCATCGTCGCTGTCGAAGACGGTTCCAAAACGGAAAGGTAGGACGGTAAAGTTACGGAAACAAAAGCTAACAACTCGGGCGTGATCGATATGGGCTTGATGATCGAGCTCGCCGGCTGTGTGGTCATATTCGCTCACGACGACTGCGAATTCACCACTGGGATAGCTGAGAACCGACGCGCCATTTACTCCTTGTACACCTTCGAGCAGGAATGGGCGGCGAGTGCGGGTTCCATTAGGGAGGGTTTGGTGCTCGGTGAGACAGTACGCGTACCACGCCATATTTAACTCTCCGAACCGGGACGGAGGCAGACTGGGCCACCTCTCGAGTCAAGTTTTCCTCAAAGCAGGGTCTAGCTTGTCAGGTATGGAACGGGCGGTACAGGGTCCGAAACAGGAAACTTTACAATAACGTTCCTGTTCCAAGATCGATATTACTTTGGTGTACATCAAATTGCAACTTTTTTGTTACGAAAGGCATCTTCGGGCAGATTTAGGGCGTTTATTTCACAGGGCCGGCTGGCGCACCCTTGGCTTTTCGCTTACGCCGCCGCAAAATCGGCTGCCGCTCTGCGGTGGCGTAAGCGAAAAACTAAAGGTGCGCCAGCCCCCCCAACACGTTCACCAGCAGCAAGCGCACTCCGATGATCTCGGCCAGAGCCGGATCGTGGACCGCTGCATTGCTGGCACCTCCCCGCAGGATCGCCTCGCGGCACCATTCGCCGAGCGTCCGACCGTCGGCCTGCGCCGCCGTTTCCAGTTGCGCGTACTCTTCCTCGCTCACTTTGAAACCGATGGATTTCGTGCGCAGCGGCGGCTTCACCATGTCCGGGCTTCCTCTCTCGCCATCACAGCCGAGACTAGCAGCCGCGCTTAAGAATCAACAAGTTCGCCTGCGCTAACTTCAGGTTGCTGTACAGCAACCACGATGGCGGGATTTTCCTCTTAGTCGCTTTGCTTTCTTCAAGTTCGCGCGCGTTAACCGAAAGTTACCGCGCAGCACCCATTCGGGGGTGACGTGTCACCCTTCCACCCGACGCCGTAGGCGGCGCAAAAAACCTCGCCCCGGAAACCACCCTCCGGGACCACCCCACGTCACCCCGGACAGCAGCGGATCGGCAGCTAAAGGAAAAACTTATCGGATACCCTTGTCCGGGGGAGGGCCGAACTGCCAGATCGCAATCGTGTAGCCGATCCACAGCTCCAGCACCGCAATCGGGATGTACCATAGGAAGCCCAGATAAGCTAGGACCAACAGGTATAGGAGTACGTGTATGAGCGTCCAAGCTAGAAAGAACGAGACGAAGGCTGGGTCTCGGAACTTGCTTCGGTACCCCCAGCCTACGACCACAAAAAAGAGTATGGCAGCGCCTGCCCCGAACAACCACGCAGGGTCTACGTGGTATTCATGGGCCATCCAAAATGCTGCAGTACCGACTACAGCGACACACAAACTGGCACCCAGCAGAAGAAAGAGGTCAAGCACTCTGCTGCGCTCCTTCTTGCTCTCACCAGGTGCACTGACCATTGGCCCCCGCACTTAATTCTGCCCCTAGCCCGTTTAGAAGCGCGAGGTCTGCGCCTCCCGTGATGACGTAGGGTGCTGCCGCAGTCACATATGGTGCAGCGGTTGCGGCCGCAGCCCCGGCTGTTGTCGCGACGGCGATGGCCTGAGGGTCTGCTTCGGCGGCCCCACTCGCCACCATGTTGTTCACTTGTGACCCAAACCAGTTGGCCAGAACTGGGACTCCTTGCAAGGCCGCACCTACTGTCTCGACGGCCTGCAACCGTGCAGCAGTCGCAAGCTGTCTGAACGGGGCAGCCGCGGTACTCGCGAATACCCCAAGGCAGGTACCCGGCTTAGTGCTGAGAGAAAAGCCCTTAAAGAACGACTTCGTAAAGTTCCAGGTCCAACTGCCGTTGTTTGCGGCATTAACCAACTGATTCGCGGCCCTTGCCTCTCCATAGTGCTGGCCTCAGCTTCCAGTAAACTAGACCGGCTACCCCAGCGACTACTAGGGCGCCGCTCAGAAAGTACACAAAAGACAGAGGCGGGATTGTCTTGCCACAGCGCCCCTCAGTACGGCCCGATCCTGATACATAAACAGTCGCTCAGCAAAAAAGCGAATAAAAGGAGCAGGAATACCAAGAATAGTCGTAACTTCAACGCATTGTACTTACTCCGAGGGGTAAATCGAATGTTGAGTAAGGCCAAGACGAGGCCTACGGCGGGCAAGACGAAGGAGACTTCAATATCCTTGATCAGCCCATCTACGCCTGCGGTCATCATAACCAATCCCCTGTTCGGCCTCGCCAATCGCAGAATTGCGGTCCAACTCATTTGCATTTGAATACATACTCTATAGGCGGCTGGCCCGCCTTTGATTCTCGTCGGCGCCATTAATAACTGAGGCTGCCCCACCCTTCGCGACTTTCGAAGGGTGGGTACCTCGGACGACGGTATCGGGGGCTTCGCCGACCCAACCATTTTTTCATTGCCGGCCATGAACAGCGGGGTCATAGAAAGCATTAGAAATCTGCGCCCGCAGTGCCCACCTTCCGAAAACCGCGGAAGGTGGGGCAGCCGCTCTGCGGTGGCGTAAGCGAAAAACTAAAGGTGCGCCAGCCCCCCATCACAGCCGAGACTAGCAGCCGCGCTTAAGAATCAACAAGTTCGCCTGCGTTAACTTCAGGTTGCTCGTACAGCAACCACGATGGCGGGATTTTCCTCTTAGTCGCTTTGCTTTCTTCAGGTTCGCGCGCGTTAACCGCAGGTTACCGCGCAGCACCCATTCGGGGGTGACGTGTCACCCTTACACCCGACGCCGTAGGCGGCGCAAAAAAACCTCAACCCTAAAACCACCCTCCAGGACCACCACCACGTCACCCCGGACAGCAGCGGATCGGCGGCTAAAGGGAAAAACTACTCACCCCGACCTCACCAGTCCCAGATCGCAGCTCCCAGCAGCCGACAAACGCTAGCGCGCCCCGTCCTGCTCGGCAGTCCAGTCACTCGTTCTCATCATTGGAAGGAGAACCGTTCGACATAAGATTTTCCGCAAACTTCAAAGCTCCCGAGATGATCAGGAAGTCTGCGATCCCGATCGGCATCGCGTAAAAAATCGTAGGCGCATTCTTGGGCCATTGAACCATGAAAATTAGCGGGACGTGGAGCGCGAAGATAACAGCAATGATCGCCCAGAACCAGATGTGTTTCCTTAGGTACCAGCGGAGTTTGATGGCGAAGACCATCACACCTACCACAATGTAGGCTGCCAGACCCGCATCGGCGTTATACAAGAAAGTAACGAGAACGAATACGGGCGCCACCAAAGCTGCAAGCTTTAGGCCTGTGTAATCGACCGGTTCCTTCTCCTTGGGCGTTTCGTAATCAAACATCTGTATTCACCATCGGTGAACCACTGGTCTCCTCAACTCCTCACCAGCATTTTCCAATCGTCTTGGCCAATTGATAACCGTCGTATAGTCCTATGCCCGCCGAGAGAAAATTGCCGAGGACAGGTATAACCTTGCCGCCTTCTAGGGCCGTATCTGCAAGCGTAAGGCCCAAGCCTGCACCAGCGCCAGCTGCTCCGACGGGAGATTCATCGGGAAGTCCCGTTGTTATCCCATAAGCAGCACCGCCATATGCGACGATGCCGTTAACTGCCCTAGCACCCGCCGCAGTTGCCGAAACCACGTTTCCAAACGCTGGAATAGCCCCAACAACATCAAGCCCGAGGGAGATTGCACCCTGCGCTATAGCTGCGCCGCAACCCGCTGGGCGCGGCTTCATCATCGTCGAAGGAACACAAATCCCTGTAGTCGAGTTGCACGACACGTTCCCGTTGTTTGCGGCAACCCACAGCGAATCGCCGCTAAGGTTCGCCAGCCTCGACATGTCGTCGAATTTCCTCTCGAATCGCATTGGCTAGCGGCTCTGCTTGATCCCCGAAGTACCAAGGGATGAGGAAGCTCTTAAGCAGTCGACGTCGGTGCTTCAAACGCACAATATAACCAGGCTGAAGATAGGACTTCCGTACATCACGAACATCCCCGATTGGAATGTACACCCTCTTGACGGGGGCGCGCAGTTCTAAGCCCTTACCCTCCTCCAATGACACAGCATACGGATATGCAGCGATCAGGTTGCCCGGAACAAAGCATAGTACGCTCAGCACAAGAACCAGAACCAGCCCAGTTGCGAGCAAGATGTTGTTCGCCGTCGGATTTCCCGAGGCTACAATGCCCATTACAACTAACATCAGAACTCCGCCAAGTCCTCCCGCAAGCGCCGCACCGAAGACATTTGAATTCCAGAACCGCCCTGCCTTGAAAACACGTGGAATACTTTCTGAGCTTAGTTCTTGCATAACTATCCCCCTACCAGCATGCCGCAGGCGTTGTTCGTTGGAACAGAAACGTTGATGGGAGGGCCAACGCTGGGTCCGACGCTTAAGCTGAGTCCCTGAGGACCGCTTGGAGTTGTGAAATATCCGATGCTAAGGTTCTTCCCAAATCCCACATTCGGATTACTTGATGGCTCGCTCGGCGAGTTAATCGTTATATCGATGCTCGCGCCACCACCCAGCCACTCGGGCCATGGAATAACGGGAAATACGGTGTTAATGTCGTTCGTTGCGCTGAAGTTCGCCGGGCCAAGCGTTGTACTCGCGCTAATTGTTACGGGAATTTTGGTGAAGGGTATGTTGAATGATAATTGTCCGTGCTGTTGGCAATACTGGGTGGCGGCCTGTCGTGGCGTTTGTGTCGGGTTGTTTGCGGCGTCGAGGAGGTTCAGAGATACTCCAGTCCCAAAAGTCTGAGTCCAGGCACCCCAGGCGTTGCTGCCCGCAGCGCCAGCCTCGCTAAACTCGGCATTGCCGTTGGAGTCAAATCCGTACCCCGTTACGATACCGGTGTCAGAGTTAACCTTCACTTGGGAAGAAGAGTTGACGGCTCCCTCTATCCAGTAGCCGCCCCCGCCGCTGCATTCAGAGAAGTTGCTGTTCTGGTCGATACTCTGAACGCCGTCTCCGGCGTCATTTAGGTAGACGCAGTCGAGACCATCGGGGTCGATGAATATGAGGGGATTGTTGAGGACATAGGCATATAGGTTCCAGGATTGGGGATTAGATGGATCAGTCGCTGAGGGCCCTGCGGGATCAGGCTGCAAGAAGCGGCCCATGATTGAGGCGTAATGCCTCGCATCGAAGTAATCGGCTCCCGACTCGCCGTCGTATTCTTTGCCGGTGAATTGGAACGGGTCCACTGGGGCGGTGCCGACGGCTATTCCATAGGGCGTGTAATCCATATCTTGCTCGACCGCAAAGGTGGCCTGGGTTAGCCCCGTCCAACTGATCCTTGAGGAGCCTAGGTGGTCGCGCAGGAAATGGTGCACCAGCAAGCTAGGCCGGTCGACTCTCGCTACGCGGCTCCCGTTAAAGAAGATATATTCTGCGGTGATGTTTCCGCTTAAGTCGCTTTCGGAGATAGCATCGGTTCCGACCCCGTTCCAATAGAGCGTTCCAGAGGATTTCTCCACTCGCTTGCCGTCACCGTCGTAGGTGTAGGCTACTCCGGCAACGGTAGCGATTCGATTTTCGGCGTCGTAGGTGAAAACGTGTCCCAGTTCATCGTTCGATAAGTTACCGGCGGCATCGTAGACGTAGCCGTTAAGTTGATTCTTCGTACTTGCTGGAGCTGCGCTCAGCCCTCCGGGCTGGGTCTTGCCGGAAACGTTGTTCACGTTAGTGAGATTGCCCCATGCGTCGATCACGAAGCTCTGCCCCCAGTTGGTGCCGTTAGTGTAACCGGTGGTGATACGGTTGAGCGAATCATAGGCGTAATTTTGGGTGCGGTTCCCATCGAGCAGATTGGTAACTTGATACAGATTCCCATTGTCGCCGGGCGACGTGGTGGTGGAAGAACAGGTGATGCCGCCGTAGGTGATGTTGAGTCCGCCGAGCTGATGAAAGTCGTAGCAGCGCTGGTAGACGTTGGTGCCGGAAGCACCTGCATATTCCAGGGCTGGCTGCAAACGCTTATTGTATTGTATTTGTACCCCAACACCACCGAACGAACCGCTCCCCTCGTACATCAGTGCCAGCGCCCCATTCGGGGCGAACAGTGCGTTGCCGAATACATAGTTGTTGATGTTGTCATCTATTACGCCATACTCGCGACCAGGGGGCTGGCTGCCTTTGATTCTCGTCGGCGCCATTAATAACTGAGGCTGCCCCACCCTTCGCGAGTTTCGAAGGGTGGGTACCTCGGACGACGGTATCGGGGGCTTCGCCGACCCAACCATTTTTTCATTGCCGGCCATGAACAGCGGGGTCATAGAAAGCATTAGAAATCTGCGCCCGCAGTGCCCACCTTTCGAAAACCGCGGAAGGTGGGGCAGCCGCTCTGCGGTGGCGTAAGCGAAAAACTAAAGGTGCGCCAGCCCCCCGGAAGACACCAACGGCGAGCCGTTCGGCGACCGCAGGTTGGAAGAGGTCGTGCGTGAGAATCAGGACCGTCCGTCTTCTGAATTGTCAGACCGATTGCTTTCCGAACTACGCCACCGGCAGCCCGCATCCGCAGCCCAGCAAGACTACATCACTCTTATCGTGATCGACGTGCTTTAGGGCGAGCCGGCCCGACCCGGCTACCGTCGCTTTGTTTTCTTGCCCTTAGCTGTCATGACGTTATCGTACAGACCCAACCGTCATGACGTTATGTTCTACAACGAACACTTCAGAGAACGCGTGAACCCGAACGCCACCGATGCTACTTCCCAGCAGAGCGCGAACGCTCCTGCAGGGCCAGAAGAACGACGCGTAGCATCTCGTCCCAGGGCGCAGGCTTTCCCGTCCAGATTTCGAATTGCCGCGCCGCCTGGTGGATAAACATTTCGACACCCGGAATGATCTGCGCGCCGCGCTCTTTGGCCAGCTTCAGGAAGCGCGTTTCGCCCGGGTCGTACACCATATCAAAGACATAGCGGGCATTGATCTCTTTTTCCTGAAGCGGCGTTTCCTTCGTATTTCCCATGCCCACAGGCGTGGCGTTGATGATCACATCGAAGGCCAGCTTCTTCAGATCGGCGCGCTTCACCGAGCGGGCGCGGGCGCTGCGCGCCAGCTTTTGTCCTGCCGCCACGCTGCGATTCAGCACGTACACTTCGGCTCCCCGCTCTTTCAGCCCGAACACCGCCGCTCGCGCCGCTCCGCCAGCTCCCAGAACCAGGATTCTGGCGTCTTCCAGGCTGCTCAGGCGGCGTTCTAGCGGCCGCAGCACTCCAGAAGCATCGGTATTGAAGCCGTAGAGCTTGCCATCCTGAGCGCGGACAACAGTGTTGCAAGCTCCTATCTTCGCCGTGTGCGCATCGGTGTTGTCGAGATAAGCGAGAATCGATTCCTTGTAAGGCATCGTGACGCTGATGCCGTGAATGGGAATCTCGCGGATGCAGTTCAATAAGTCTTTCAGCGTGTTGGCGTGCAGCGCCAGATAAACGGCATTGACGTTCTCCCGCCGGAACGCAGCATTCATGATCGCCGGCGACAACGACTGGCTGACGGGATCGCCAGCCACGCCATAGACGCGGGTCGCGGCGTCGACCTGCTCGATGCGATACACGTTGCGCAGTTCCTGCGCTGTAACTTGTCCGGGAGCAGTTTCTTCCCCAGCAATCGCGGAAGCGAACGTGAACACGCTGCCCGCGCGCACTCCCAGCACGCGGCTAATAATTCCCTGTTCGCCCATGCTCATGCCGATCAGGGAGTTGCGGTCGCCCTGCTTGGCCAGAAACTTGATCATGGTGACGTTGTCGGAAAGCGTGGTTGCCGTGCTGACGATCTTGTAGAAGTCGGCGGGATAAGCGCGCATCTTCTCCAGAGTTTCGTCGAGATTCTTAGTGGCGCGGAAATCGTGAAAAGAAAGAATCAGTCCGGCGCGCGTGCGCAATTTCTGCAATTGGTCAGGCTTGCATTTGCTGGCGGTCTGCAGCTCTACGTCGACCAACTGGCAGCCTGAGGCGGCGGCTTTGGCGAGAACGTTCAGCTGGGAGACGATCGATCCCTTGAACTTGCCTCCGCTGGCGGTTCTGCGGCAGGTGGCGATCGCTACCGTTCCGGGGTGGGTTTCCATGAATCGCTTGATCCTGGGCAGCGCCAGCGCGGGGTTCGAAAGATAATCTAACCTGAACTCCAGAAAAGAGTTATCCCTGACCAGGAACTCGGCCTTTTCCGTCATTTCAGCCGGGTCGGAGCCGGTCACGGCCACGCAGACGCGCGGCAGGCGCAACGGCAGCAACCGGGGCACTTTGGTGATGGGGGAATGCATTCTCTCTAATTAAAATTGACGGCGAATTATTACAGGGGTGTAATTGCATATGCAACAACGGATTAACGAAAACGTGAAAAAATTGCGAAACCGCCGCAAAAAACTTTGGCCGCAGCTACCCTGACACCCTCGTAACCTTGACCGGGAATGACCCTCTTGTTACCTTCCGGCAGATGCCTGTCTTTTTCTGGCACTTGACTTGGGGAAGAGCATTGGCTGGACTTCTCCGGAGGTAAAATGAAGAAAATAGGACTTTTAGTAGTATTATTCGCCGCGGCAGCGTGGTCCCAATCGGCGAATAGCGCGCCCGCCGAGGTTCCGCAAGGAACGATTCCCACTTCCGCCAGCTTTCCCACCGAGCGCGTCCAGACTCCGACTTACGCCGACTTGTATTGTGCCGGGTTCATTAATAAGCAGACCTTGCCCGATGCCAACTTTGTCGCTGGCGGCCTGGAGACGCCCAGCACCACCAAGTTTGTCCGCGGCGACATTATTTACATGATGGGCACCGGTTACACGCCCGGCGCAGAATTTGAGATCATTCGCGCCCTGCGCGACGTGAATGAATATGAAGTCTATCCCGGCCAGAAGAAGCTGATGAAAGAAACCGGCCAGCCCTACGAGGAAGTCGGCCGCATTAAGATCATCGACATGCGCCACAAAACCGCCATCGCTCAAATCGAGTACGCGTGTGACGGTGTCAACCCCGGTGACACGGCAATTCCTTTCGCCGAGAAACAATCGGTCACATTCCACACTCCCGTGCGCTTTGACCGCTTCCTGCCTGCCAGCAACCGCTTGTCGGGCCGCGTAGTTATGGGCAAGGATTTTGATTCCGAGCTGGGCACTGGACAGAAAGTCTATCTCAACGTTGGCGCCAACCAAGGAGTGAAAGTCGGCGACTACTTCCGTGCCGCCCGCTCCTATGAAGCAGATTTGAAGGATCCGGTAGACTCACTCTCTTTCAAAGCTGCTCTCGCAGAAGACACGCAAAAGAAAACTCCGTCCGTGGATCCTGCGATGTTCACCAAGGGCAACGGCCCGGTCATTCACGTGCGCGATCTTCCTCGCCGCGGGGTGGGTGAAATCGTCATCATTGGAGTTACCCCCACTACTGCGACCGGCATGGTCGTGTTTGCGCTGGAAGACATTCACGCCGGTGACGACGTCGAGATCGACCAAGCGCAATAGCTTTCGGCGGTTGCCGCAAACAATTTTCGGCGCAGTCAGTCAAGAGAACCGGGGACGGGAAACCGTTTCCGGTTTTGCTTTGGCCGCGAACTTTCATTGAAGATTTTTGTCACCGAACACCTGCGCCGTAAATGCCTGGATAGTCGCGCCCTCGCGCCAGGCATCGATTGGCAACCCGGCCTTGCGACAGGTTTGCTGCAGAAATGCGGTCTGGTCCCAGCCATGTTCGGTCGCAACCTGCGGCAGCAAAAGACCGCGATAGCCATTTCTAGAAATGAGCAAGCCGTGACGGCCGACCTCAACCGCTTCCGGCGCTATGGGTTCCAAAGGCGATAGAACGCTGAGTTGGACGCAGAGGTGCGGAGCTTCTTCCTGGCTTAGCGGAGAGAACCGTGTATCGGCAAATGCCGCTGCCCGGGCGCTTTCGGCGACGGCGCGATACAGGGAGCTTTCGGGACGCACAAAGCCCACGCAACCCCGCAACTCAGCTTGCAGATAGAGAGAAGTGAAAACTCCGCGGGGCTGCGCCAGAGTTTGGCTTGGCGGCTCGAGTGAAATTTCTCTCTGCTCCAGCGCCGAAAGAATGGCCTCGTGAGCGAGAAGCAATAGAGTCGCCTGCTCCTGGAGGGAAAGTGGACCAACGGGTTCACCACGCGAACAGTTGGAATCCGATGCGGGAGATCGAGAAAGTGGGGCGGCACTGTTAGTGGGAGCGTTCACGACTTTGAACTACTCAGGTGCGACTACGTAGTAGTAGCAACATCACTGTTGGCGCCGGCCGAAAGGGGCTTCTTGCGGCGGCTCAGAATAAACGCGCGGCGGCGGCGCTTCACCACACGCTGGTCGATCTTCGACCAGAATGCGACAAAATAATCGACGGCCGAGATCAGAGACACGCCCACCATGAACCAGATCGCCACGCGGGCAATCCAGTGAACCGGCAGGAAAAAATTTCCATAGATCGGCCACTCCGGCCAGCGATGATCCAAGATCACGGCGACCGCAGAAACAATTTGCACGATCATCTTCAGCTTTCCGAGATTGCTAGCCTCAATGGTGAAGCCCTCGGTCGCCGCTATAGAGCGCAGGCCGCTCACCAGAAATTCGCGGCCGATGATCACGATGGCAATCCAGGCTGGAACCAGGCTGGGATTGAACTGCACCAGGGCGACGAAAGCGGCCGAGATTAACAGTTTGTCGGCCAGGGGATCGAGCAGAATGCCGATGGTGGTGATCTGGCCGCGCTTTCGCGCCAGATATCCGTCGATGCCGTCGGTCATGGAGGCGGCGATGAATACGGCTGAAGCTAGCAACTCCTTCTCGCCGTGCGCGCTGCTGAAACGGCTGCTGGCAAGAATCCAAAGCAGCAGAGGAATACTGAAGATGCGAATCAGCGTGATGGAGTTGGGAAGATTCACTGCCAGGGGGCCGAGGCCTTCGGTGCGCCGGCCGAAGTCCAGCATGATTATCCTCCACATAACGTGGGAACGCAATCAAGCGGAGACCCGAAAGATACACGGAGGTTCGTCTGCGCCGGTCAGAGTTCGCACCAGAGAAAGCACACTTTCGCGACGTGGCTACTTCACCAGCAGTAGCGGCTTGATTCCCAGATTCACGGTGTCATTCTTGATCGGTTGTTTCAGCCCAGTAATGTTTTCCTGCGTGACGTAAGACGGATCCGGGGAATAAGGCGCGGTTGTGCATACTCCGTTGCTGCAGCTCTGCGACGTATCCCAGACGATTTGCTTGAGAGTCGCGATCTGGCAGGTATAGATATTTCCCGACACCGTGCAAGGCGACGGAGTTGATCCCGTGAGCCAGGTCAAAACTACGTTATAGGCAAGACCTGCGGGCGTCGGAGTTCCAGTCTTGGTTTCGATAGTGCCGGACTGCACGTACCCCCACGTGTACCAGGTTTGAAACTGCAGGTTGTTGGTTGCTGCCAGCGACGCCTGCAAAATTTCGTAATGGGTAATCCAGGCGGCTTGCATGTCGGGATCGCTGACCCCGTTGGTTCCCCATCCACCTTCGGTCGTGATGATCGGCTTGTTCAACATTCCGTTGTCATCGGCAATGCCGCGGAAGGTGCTGATCATGGTCATGATGGGAGCGTTGGTGGAAAGCGGACTTTCTGGCATGGGCACCGGAACGGTGTAGCCGGGACCGGTCTGGCTGGGATAGCCGTGGAAGGAGAGAACATCGGCGTAGAGATACCCACCCGACTGCAAATATTTGGTCATGTATTTGACGCCGTTCTCCCAAACCACCGATGGAGTCGAGACGATGGCGTAGGGGTCCTGCTTGATGATCGGATAGGCTGCTTGAGCCATAGCAACCATCTGGGCGGGAGTTCCGCTCCAGAACTTGGTGTTGCTCATCTCGTTCCAGATCTCGTAATACTTGACGTGCGGAGCGGTCGTGCCGTTGTAGTGGTTGACGACTTCTGTGATGAAGTCGACCCAATCCTGAATGTTATCCGGCGGAGCGGTGCAAACCACAATGCCATTGGAGTTGTGGAAGCAGGTAGTCTGGTCGGCCACTGCCCATCCCGGCGTCCAGCCCATAACCAGATCGAGCAGCGCGACGCCGTTGGAGTCCTTCGGAGCAATCCTGACGAAGCCGTCGATGGCGTTGAAGTTATAAAGTCCCCGGCCTTTGCCCTCGATCGTCGTCCATGCCACGGCCGGGTGAGACAGTGTGCCATAAGTCACTTTTGGCGGATCGGTGGCGACGGCGACGCCCATGCCAAAGAAATTAGAGGGAATCTGGGCTTGGGTTGTAGCTGCGACCACGAGCAACAACAGAAAAACACATGAAAAGTCTATTCGTTTAGCCATCTCTACTCCGAGGTGATGCCGAAACGAGGGGCCCGTTGCCGATTGTGTCCCAAACGCAAATTAGAAGGAATGAAGCCCACGAACACGGCAAGGTTCCGGCTCTTCCCGAATCCGATTCTCAGCGCGTTTTCAGCAGAGGGAGGAGAGAATCGATCCGCATCTTTTCACTAAAACTCCCCATAGTCAAGCCGGACCCGTCGATGTAAGGCTTAGCCCAAAAGGCTTAAGCCGATACGGTTGTGGCACAAGAGGTACTGGGAAGAAACCTGCGCTCATCTTTGCGACGACTCAACCGCTCTAGTGATTGTGCATGTGGTGGTGATGATCGCTGTCGGCGACCGGCATTACGCAGCCGTGGGCCACTTCACAAATGACGTGCTCAAACTGGATGGTCGTGTGGTCGATGCGGAAGTCTTGATGCAGGCAGACTTTCACGTCGCGGAGAATGCGTTCGCTGACCGAGGGAGGAATATCGGCGATAGAGATGTGGCACGAGAGCGCATGAGTTTCCGATCCGATGCTCCACACATGCAGGTCGTGAACGTCGTTGACTCCTTCGATGGAACGGATGGCGGTTGCGACCCGCTCGAGTTTCATGCCTCGTGGAGTGCCTTCGAGCAGGATGTTTAAGGTTTCGCGCACGATGCCATAGCCGGACCAGAGAATCAGCGTGCCGATGGCGAAAGAAAGTGCGGAGTCGATCCAGTAGTTTCCGGTCACCAAAATCGCCCAGCCTCCGGCAATCACGGCGGCGGTCGAGAGCGTGTCGCCAACTTCGTGCACTAGCGCGCTGCGGATGTTGACATCTCCACCCGAACGGTAGAGCAGAAAGGCGATGGCGCCGTTCATAACCACGCCGGCGCCCGCGACCCACATCATCACCGAGGCTTGCACGTGCTCGGGGTGCTGCAAACGGCGAAACGCCTCATAAAAAATGAAACAGGAGACGGCCACCAGCGAGCCAGCGTTTACCAGAGCGGCTAAAACCCCGGCGCGGTGGTAACCGTAAGTCTTGGTGGCACTCGCCGGCCGGGACTGGAAATAGACCGCGACCAGCGAAAGCAACAAAGCCAGAAAATCGGAAAGATTGTGTCCCGCTTCGGAAAGCAGCGCCAGCGAATGGGACCGGATGCCGGCCACGACCAGCAGCGCGATGTACGCCAAGGTAACGCCCAGCGAGATCTTAAGCACTCGCGTGGGGCTGCCGGCTCCGTGAACATGCGCATGCATGCCTCCAGTGTAAGGGCCGCGGGAGCAGCCTTCAAGCGCCCTCTCAAGTTCGTCTTGAGTCTTGCCGATGAAGGTCGCAGTTGCACACGCACTCGCATGTGCGGCGGGAGTGGGATCGACACGACCATGGACGACATTGTTAAAGATTTTCTCATTGAGAGTGGCGAAAACCTGGACCGTTTAGACCAGGAGTTGGTACGCCTGGAAACTGATCCCTCTTCCAAGGAATTGTTGGCCAGCATCTTCCGCACGATCCATACGATCAAGGGCAGTTGCGGTTTTCTCGGCTTTGCACGGCTGGAAAAAGTGGCTCATACGGGGGAGAACTTGTTGTCGCGGCTGCGCGATGGCGATCTGCAACTGAGTCAGGATCTCGCCAGCGCTCTGCTGGAAATGGTAGATGCGGTGCGCCAAATGCTCGCCGATATTCAAGCCACCGGGGAAGATGGAGTGAACGACTATCCGGAATTGCAGGAGCGTTTGAAGTTGCTGCTCGGCGCGGGTGCTCCGGCGAACGCGGCAACAAAAAGCGCAACCCCGGGCAAAGCTAAGAAAACTGCAGCAGAAGTTATCAATTCCCCGGCGCCCCCGATTTCCGCGCCTGAAGTCGAGGAGGGAGTTGCTTCTGTAAGTGCCTCGCCGAATCAGGAGCGGAGCGCAACCCCGGCGGTCGAGGTAGCGGCCAAAGCTGCAGCTTGCACTCCCGAAACCAACCAGCCAGCATCTTCAAGTGGCGAACCGCGAGAACGGGATGCGGTCACTGAAACGGTGCGCATCAGCGTCAATCTGCTCGACCGGCTTATGAACCTGGTCGGCGAACTGGTGCTGGCCCGCAATCAGTTGATGCAGTTTTCCCAGCGCTCCTCCGATGGCGGGCTGCAGATGGTTTCCCAGCGCATGAACCTCATTGCCGCCGAATTGCAGGAGCAGGTCATGAAGACCCGGATGCAGCCGATCGGCAACGTATGGTCCAAGTTTCCACGCACGGTGCGCGATCTCGCCCATAGCTGCGGCAAACAAGTTCAGCTCGAAATGGAAGGCCAGGATACGGAACTGGACCGCACCATCATTGAAGCTATTAAAGATCCGCTGACCCATCTTGTGCGCAACTCCGTGGACCATGGCATTGAAACCCCCGAAGCGCGTGAACAATTGGGTAAGGACGCTTCGGGCCGGCTCCGGCTGCGGGCCTATCACGAAGGCGGGCAGGTGAACATTGAGATCAGCGATGACGGCGCCGGACTCAACGCCGAGCGCATTCGCAAAAAAGCGATTGAGCGCGGCTTGATTACGCCGGAGCAGTCCGGGAGGCTGGCCGAAGGCGATGTGTTCAATCTGATTTTTCTGCCGGGATTTTCTACCGCGGAAAAAGTCACGAACGTCTCCGGCCGCGGCGTGGGCATGGACGTGGTGAAAACGAACGTGGAAAAAATCGGCGGCATGGTCGATGTCACCTCAAAAGCCGGGCTTGGCACCACGGTGCGGGTCAAGATTCCGCTGACTCTCGCTATTATTCCTGCCCTGGTTGTGACTTGCCGCAGCGAGCGCTTCGCCATTCCACAAGTGGGCCTGACTGAATTGGTCCGTCTCGAATCCGACGAAGTCGCGAAAGCCATTGAGATGGTTCATGGTGTGCCCGTGCATCGCCTGCGCGGCCGGCTTCTGCCTTTGGTCTATCTGAGCAAGGAGTTGCAACTGGACCACGACGGCCCCGACACGGAAATACGCGATCGCGCTGTGAACATCGCTGTGCTTCAGGCCGACGACCGTCAATTCGGCTTGGTGGTGGATGAGATTAACGACTCGGAAGAAATCGTAGTCAAACCTTTGCGGCGCCAATTGAAAGCGGTAAAAACCTTTGCCGGGTCCACCATCATGGGAGACGGCAGGGTCGCTCTGATTTTGGATGTGCTGGGATTAGCGCAGCGGGCCAGCGTGGTCACCGAAGCGCGGGAACATAATCTTGGCGAAAAGAGCGCGATAGCGCGGGAGGTTGCCGCCGAGAAGCGCCGGTATCTGTTGTTTGAGGGACCGGGCGGATCACGCATGGCCATGCCTCTCGATACGCTGGCGCGGCTGGAGGAGTTGCCGTCCGCAGGCGTGGAAAAAGCCGGCAAACAGTGGGTGGCGCAGTACCGGGGAGAAATCCTGCCATTGATCAACCTGGAGTTTGCGCTGGAAGAGCGGCGGCGCACGCGCCAGGAAGTAAAATTGCGAGCCGTCGAGTCCGATGCTCCGTTGCAGGTTCTGGTTTGCAATCACGAGGGGCGCAGCGTGGGTCTGGTCGTCGAGCAGATTCTCGACATTATCGAAGATGCCGCGGAACTGAAATATCCCGCCAGCCGTGCGGGCGTTTTGTATTCCACCGTGATCAATGAGCGGGTGACGGAACTTATCGATATTCCCAAAATTCTGCAAACTGCCGGTCTGGGCGCAATCAATAGCAAAGCAGCGTTAGCGAAATCGGCGGAGGCGACCAACTGACATGGGCCAAACTTCACAATTCTGCACTTTTTCTCTTGATCAACTGCTGTTCGGCGTAGATCTCAAAAGCGTGCAGGAAGTGATCCGCGAATTGCCCATGACTCCGGTTCCGCTGGCACCCAGGGTAGTGAGCGGATTGATGAATCTGCGCGGCCAACTGGTCACAGCTCTCGACCTGCGGCTGCGCCTCGAACTGGGACCCGGACAACCCGGCGTGAAGCCCATGAACGTGGTCGTCCGCAGCCAGGACGGCGCCATCAGCCTTCTGGTGGATGAGATCGGAGACGTGGTGGAAGTGGATGACTCCAGCTTCGAGCGGCCTCCCGAGACCCTACAAGGCAAGATCCGCACCATGATCCTGGGCGTCCACAAACTGGATACGAGACTGCTCCACGTGCTTGACGTAGAACGGGCATGTCAGGTCGGTGAAGAAACTGAAATCGCCGCGGCGGCCCGCTAACAATCCCGTTTACGGTCGACACCGAATCAAGTTTCGGCCTTATTTCTTACCTCGGCCGACTCACACGCCCGCTGCCACGGCGACCTCTTGCTCCGCTTCCACCGCAACCAGGCTTCGCTGCAAGTAATTTTCAAATTCCGCCAGCTTGGGTGCAATCGGAGTTTTGGCCTCGAACACACCGTTCAGGGCATCGGTGGTCTTCAATCCGTTCCCGGTGATGCATATCACGGTCGTCTCTTCCGGCAGGATGCGATCCTGGCGATAGAGCTTGCCCGCCACTCCAACGGTCACGCCGCCGGCGGTTTCGGTAAACACGCCTTCGGTTTCGGCCAGCAGGCGGATTGAATCCACAACCTCCGGATCGCTTACGTCTTCGCTCCAGCCACCACTCTGCTTGATCGTTCGGATCGCATACAGACCGTCAGCCGGATTGCCGATGGCCAGCGAACGCGCAATGGTCGCCGGCTTCTGGGGATCGATTTCAGAGGAACCCGTTTTCACTGCAGTCGAAATCGGAGAGCAACCTGTCGCCTGCGCACCGAAGAATTTCACTTCTTTGGCTTCCACCAAACCTAATTTCACCAGCTCGTCGAATGCCTTTTTGATTTTGATGATCAACGACCCGCCAGCCATGGGGCAGACTACATTGTCGGGCAGCCGCCATCCCAGTTGTTCGGCAATCTCAAGGCCTACAGTCTTCGACCCCTCAGAGTAATAGGGCCGCAGGTTCACGTTGACGAAGCCCCAGGGATGCTCTTCAGCGATCTGCGAGCACAGCCGATTGACCTGATCGTAGCTGCCATTGACGCGAACCACGGTCGCGCCGAAAACGTTGGTGCCAAGAATTTTCGCCGGCTCGAGATCGGCGGGAATGAATATCCACGCCTTCAATCCCAGACGCGCCGCGTGCGCGGCAACCGCATTCGCCAGGTTGCCGGTGGAAGAACAGGAAACGGTGTCGAAGCCGAACTCACGCGCCTGCGCCAGCGCCACGGCCACCACGCGATCTTTAAAGCTCAGCGTGGGCAGGCAGACGGCGTCATTCTTGATGTAGACGTTCTTCGCGGCAAATTTTCCGCCCAGCTTCGCTCCCAGGCGCGGCGCCTGCAATAGTGGAGTAAACCCCACCGGCAATTGCGGCTCAAATGCTTGGGGAAGCGGCAGCAGTTCGGAATAGCGCCACATGTTCGGCGCCCGCTCGCTAATGCCTTTGCGGCTTATCGACGCGCGCACCGCTTCATAGTCGTAGGCGACTTCCAGAGGGGAGAAACAATCGTGGCAGACTGAGCGAGGCTGATTGCCCCAGCTCCGCCCGCATTCGCGGCACCGCAGTTCGTAGTACGCCATGTTGCCACTCGCTTTCTTCCTGGTCTCAGGTCAGTTGAAACCAAAATCAACTCTGCGAGTAGCCGGGGACGAGCCAACAAAAGCGCCCAAAAAACAAAGGCCTCAATTTCCGGGAAATGGAAATGAGGCTCGGAACGCAAAATAAAAAGCTCGCATGCCGAATCTCATGTGTCCCGTTTCCAGGAGAGAGTTAGCACCAGCGATCTGGATATATGATCCTGACCCGGTTGCTGTGGCGTCAAAGGGCTCGTCCCTCAGCCACTCTTCATGAAATCCCAAGCTTGCTCCCCCATTCTTCCGAGGGAAGAGCGAACTTGTTCTAATAATGCTACAAAATCGGGGTAGGCGCGTCAAGGGCTAATTGATTCGGACCGTCGCCTGCGGTTTGGTAAGATTCGCCGGACAACCTTTAAGGAGATGTGCCCGGAATAATGAAGTACTTCACTTTACGACTTACGGTGTCAGTTTTGTTGGGGTGGGCCGTCGGCGTCTGCGCCTTCGCTCAGCAAAACTGGCCCTCTTATGGCGGCGCTAGCGAAAACAATCACTACTCTTCCCTCGCACAGATCAATCGCAGCAACGTGCAAAAGCTCGCCGTCGCGTGGACCTTTGACACGAAGGAAACTGGCGGCTTGCAAACCACTCCCATCGTCGTCGACGCTGTACTTTACGGCATCACCCCGACGCAGAAAATATTTGCGCTCGATGCCGCAACTGGCAAGCTATTGTGGAAGTTCGACTCAGGAATTTTGGGCACGCAACCGGATCGTGGACTGGCTTACTGGTCGAGCGGCCGGGATTCCAAAACCAATAAAACAGATGCGCGCATTCTCGTCGGCGTCATGAACTTTCTCTACGCCTTGGATGCCGCGACGGGCAAGCCGATTCCGACCTTCGGAGATCAAGGGCGAATCGATCTGCGCGACAACCTCGGCCGCGAACCGGTCTCCGCACAATCCGTTTATCTCACCAGCCCCGGCATTGTCTACAAAGATCTGATCATCGTCGGCGGCCGCGATCCGGAAACGCTGCCTGCGCCTCCCGGCGATGTTCGCGCGTTTGATGTTCGCTCGGGAAAACTGCGCTGGGCATTTCACACCATCCCGCATCCCGGCGAATTTGGTTATGACACCTGGCCGGAAGACGCATGGAAGACCAGCGGCGCCGCGAACAACTGGGCGGGATTCGCGCTCGACGCCAGGCGCGGCATCGTTTATGTTCCAACCGGTTCGGCCGCATTCGACTTCTATGGCGGCGACCGCATTGGCGACGATCTATTTGCCAATTGTCTTCTTGCTCTGAACGCCGACAGCGGAGAAAGAATCTGGCACTTTCAAGGTGTCAGGCACGATCTTTGGGACCGCGATTTTCCCGCGTCACCCGCGCTTCTCACCGTAAAGCGCAACGGAAAGAAGGTAGACGCAGTCGCGCAAACTACAAAGCAAGGATTCGTCTATCTCTTCGATCGTACCAACGGCGCGCCGCTTTTTCCCATTGAGTATCGAAAATATCCGCCAAGCACCGTGCCCGGCGAACAGGCCGCGGCAGAGCAACCTCTGCCCACAACTCCAGCGCCTTTTGCCCGTCAGATTCTCACCGAAGATCTTCTGACCACGCGCACGCCCGAGGCACATCAGTGGGCGTTGGACACATTCAGAACTTTCCGCAGCGCAGGCCAGTTCGTCCCCTTCAGCATCGGCAAAGACACGGTCATCTTTCCCGGATTCGACGGCGGCGCCGAGTGGGGCGGACCCGCGATCGATCGCGAAACCGGAGTCATTTACATCAACGCGAACGACGTCGCATGGACCGGAGCTCTCGCAGAGAATACCGGCGGCAATGGCGCGAAAGCAATCTACATGAGCCAATGCAGCGTATGCCATGGCGAAAAAATGACTGGCTCGCCGCCAGCATTTCCTTCTCTAGTGGGAATCGAAAAAAGACTGACTCACGCGCAGATCACTTCGACCATCAAGAATGGAAAGGGAAGAATGCCCGGCTTCCCTAACTTAACCGCCGATCAAATCGCAGCCTTGCTTGGTTACCTGACTAGCGGCGAAAACAAGGACCTTCCCTCGGCTCAAGTTTCCGCCAATGCGCCCTACCATTTTACCGGCTACAAGAAATTTCTTGATCCTGAGGGATATCCCGCCGTAGCGCCGCCGTGGGGAACATTGAATGCAATCAATCTCAACACCGGGCAATACCTGTGGAAGATCGCTCTGGGCGAATATCCGGAGTTGGCCGCCAAGGGGCTGAAAAATACGGGCAGCGAAAACTACGGTGGCCCGATTGTTACGGCAGGAGGCCTTGTGTTCATCGGCGCAACTAACTTCGACAAGAAATTCCGGGCGTTCGACAAAACCACCGGTGAACTGCTCTGGGAATCCTCGCTGCCGTACTCTGGAAATGCGACTCCTGCGACCTACGAAGTGAATGGCCGTCAGTTCGTCGTGATTGCTGCCGGCGGAGGCAAAGATTTTAGATCGGCGTCGGGCGGCGTCTATGTGGCATTCGCGCTCCCGCAACAGGCGGCGGTGGCTGCGCCGGAAAAGTAGTTCATGCTCTTTGCTTTGCAAAGTACTTGACCGAAAAGCAAAACCACCTTAATCTTTCAAGATCGATGCAGGAACACGGAACCCATCGCCGGCGTTTTCGGGCAACACGTGTGAGGACGTTGCCTTCGCGTGCCGCGGAGGATTTGCGGTATATCCGCGACACCATGGAACGGTCGGCATCGTTCACTGCCGTTTCCGGCTGGGGACAGGTATTGCTCGGCGCGACTGCGTTGGGCGCAGCGTGGTTGTCCGCGCGCCAAGCAACCAGCTTCGCATGGCTCCGCGTTTGGCTGGGCGAGGCGCTGCTGGCAGTGGCAATTGCGATGCTATCGATTTTGTGGAAGGCGAACCGGCGCGGCTTGCCGGTGTTTTCCGGACCCGGCCGAAAGGTAGCGCTGGGATTGTTACCACCCTTGCTGGCCGGCGCTTTCTTAACTTTCCTGCTGTACCGCATGGGTGCGCAATCGGCATTGCCGGCGGCATGGCTGCTGCTTTATGGCGCGGGAATTGCCACGGGCGGAGCATTTTCCGTAGCCATTGTTCCGGTCATGGGCATGTGTTTTATGACTCTCGGAGCCCTGGCTGTGGTCTGTCCGGCGGCCTGGGGAAACTGGCTGCTGGCCGCGGGCTTCGGCGGATTGCATATGATCTTCGGAACGATGATCGCGAGGAGACACGGTGGGTAGGGCTTTGGTGCGGCACAAAACGGGCAAGGCGCCGCTTGCTGCAGCACCTTCGCGCGCCTCTTCGCATCGGCCGATGGAATTGCCGGAATTAGACCGGCTGATTCATGAACGCATCCGTCTGGGCATTGTTAGCGCGCTGGCGACTAACGAGTCGCTCAGCTTCAACGACCTCAAACGAATCCTTAAGACCACGGATGGAAATCTCAGCGTGCATGCGCGTAAGCTGGAAGAAGCGCAGTACATTGCCTGCGCGAAGTTTTTCGAGGGCCGCGTTCCCCGCACCCAATATCGGTTGACCACGGCCGGCCGCCGCGCGCTTTCGCATTATCTGGATCAGATGGAAGAGTGGATTCGCGTGACGCGGGAACAGTAGCCGTGCTCGATCATCGCCGCGCTTCGGCACGAATATCGCCAACCCTTTGCTCTGCCCGCTGCCTGCCAATCTGGCGCAAAATCTTATCGCTGATCTCGATGTCGTTCCCAGGCATTTCCTATTGCTTCCTTTCTGCAACTAAACTTACGACGGGCCCCGACAGACCTTGAATTCCTGTTCAGCCCGATCCTTCATGCCGGAATCGCTAGCTGAATTTCTCTTGCCGAAATTTCAGGCGCACCTCCACGAGCGCGCTTACGGGCAGCACCGCGGCTATCGCATGGAGTGGTTCACCTACCGTCAGGTAGTAGAGATGTCCTTCCGCTTCGCGCGCGAACTGGAGGTGAGGCAAATTACCAAGGGCGATCGGCTGATGCTTTGGGGAGAGAACTGCGCCGAGTGGGTAGCCGCGTTTTTGGCATGTGCGAGCCGCGGCGTAGTAGTGGTGCCGATGGACGACGCGGCTGCACCGGATTTCGCCATGCGTGTGCTTCGTCAGGTGGGAGCAAAACTTGTCGCCTGCTCGCGCGCGCATTTGCAGCAGATCGGCGGAGATATCAGCACACCGCACTTGATTCTCGAAGCGTTGTTGCGAACGCCGGATTCGAATTCTGCGGTTGCTCTGCCTGCCATATCCGTGAGCCGCAACGATGTCTTGCAAATTGTTTTTACTTCGGGCACAACCGCCGAGCCGAAGGGTGTAGTTATCACACATGGAAATGCGCTCGCCAACATTGTTCCTTTTGAGCCACAGATTCGCGGTTACTTAAAGTACGAACGGCTGGTTCATCCCGTCCGCTTCCTGACCTTGTTGCCATTGAGCCATGTCTTTGGACAATTCCTGGGAATTTTCCTGCCTCCGCTCTTGGGCGGGACAGTCATCTTTCAAAATGAGTTCAAGCCAACGGAAATCATGAGCACCGTGCGACGGGAAAGAATTTCCGTCCTGGCCAGTGTTCCCCGCGTGCTGCAATCGCTCCAGCAAAAAGTGGAACGCGACCTGGACGAGCAAAATAAATTAGAACACTTCCGGAAGATGTTCGTGGCGGCTCAAGGCAAGCACTTCCTGCTGCGTTGGTGGATCTTTCGCGCGATTCATCGGCAATTCGGATGGAAGTTCTGGGCATTTATTTCCGGAGGCGCCGCTCTCGATAGCGAGACCGAAGAATTCTGGGGACGTCTGGGATATGCCGTGATTCAGGGATATGGCCTGACGGAGACCACGTCGTTGATCAGCGTGAACCATCCATTCCGTCTGGGCAAAGGTTCCATCGGAAAAGTGTTGCCGGGACGCGAGGTCAAGCTCGCGCCGGATGGCGAAATCCTGGTGCGCGGCGGAGGGGTGGCATCGGGCTATTGGCAGGGCGGAGCAGTTCCGAAGGTTGTGGACAACCAGGGCTGGTACCGTACCGGCGATGTGGGCGCTCTGGACGCGGCGGGAAATTTGTATTTCAAAGGGCGCAAGAAAGATGTGATCGTCACTCCCGCAGGGTTAAATATTTATCCCGACGATCTGGAAGCTGCCTTGCGCCGCCAGCCAGAAGTGAAAGATTGCCTGGTGGTGGGCATCGAGCGCGGAGGCAATGCCGAACCTTGTGCAGTACTGATTTTGCGCGCGGGGGGGAGTGCCGAGGCAGCTGTGCGTCGTGCTAACGAAACCCTGGCCGACTATCAACAAATGCGCCACTGGGTGGAGTGGCCGGAAGAGGATTTTCCCCGCACCAGCACACAGAAGCCGCGCAAAAGGCTGGTGCAGCAATTCGCGGAGGCCCGAATCCTGGCTCCTTCATCCTCCGGAAAACCTCTAGCGAAAAATTCTCTTGCCGAGTTGATCACGAACGTGACAGGCCGTGCCGTGGGAAATGTTAACGCGACTTCGAATCTCGAAAGCGACCTGGGATTGAGTTCCCTCGACCGCGTGGAATTGCTCGGGGCCATCGAGGAGCGCTATCAAGTTGACCTGGGCGAGACCCGCTTTAGCGGAGCGCAGACCGTCGGAGATTTGGAAAAGATCTTGCGTGGTGACACAACCGAGCGCATGGTCTACCACTATCCTCGCTGGACATTGCGCTGGCCGGTGCGCTGGATAAGGATCGCCGTCCATTACTTGCTCATGCGGCCAGCCATGGCTTTGCTGGGATGGCCACGAATTGAAGGCCGCGAGAACCTACGCGGTTGGAATGGACCACTGCTAGTTGTCTCCAATCACATCGACGACGTCGACGTGGGATTCATTCAGACTGCGTTGCCGGCGCGCTTCCGCCATTGGCTGGCTACCGCCACCGGCGGCGAAGCGCTGGAAGCCTTGCGCAGCCCAGCGCCCGGCCGCGGATGGTTCCGCAAAGCCTTTGACAGATTGGAGTGGGTGCTCGGCGTGTCACTGCTGAATTTGTTCCCGCTGCCGCGACGAGGCGGGATTCCGCCGGAGTTTTGCCTATGCCGGCGAAGCCGTAGATCGCGGATATAGCATCCTGGTTTTTCCCGAGGGCAGGCACACTGTGGATGGGAAACATTCATTCCTTTCGCGACGGCATTGGTTTGCTCGCCGGTAATCTGGCGATACCGGTGCTCCCCATGCGTATCTCGGGGCTCTTCGAGGTAAAACAGGCAGGCCGGAAGTTCGCACCACCGGGAAAGATTCATGTGCGCATCGGGCGGCCAATCATTCTTGAGGAATGCAAGGATGCCAAGCAGATTTCTGCTGACTTGCAGAAAGCCGTAGAAGCCTTGTGAAGGAAGGCAATGAAAAAGCGCCCCGACCAGGAAAAAGTCGAGGCGCTTGGGTGATCCTGAGCAAAGTTAGTCAATGGTGATTGACTTTGCGGGAGAGGGAATTCCGTTGGCAACCACTACGAGACTCGCCGTTCCGGTAGCGATAGTAGACGGAATGTCGAACTCCGCCGATACGATCGTCGTTCCAGTCGCAACTCCCATGGTGGTGAAGCTGTGCGTCTTGCAATAGACGACATGGCCGTCAGAGTCAGTGATGCGGACCAGCGGCCAGTTGGTGGCCGACTGATTGTCATCGCCGTAAGCCGCGCCCTGGGACAAGCCGTTAAATTGGGTTCCCCGGATGTTGTTGTTGGTGCTGCCGTGCGTCAGCGCGGCTTTGACGAAGGTGATCTTCGGCGCCCACGCAGCCTGGTAGGTGCCCGACGGAGTGTAGATCTCAACGCTCGACGAGAAGTCGGTGAAGAGAACTTGCCCGGTGGGAAGCAGAACCATATCGCCAACGTAGGAGCTGTCGATGGAAGCGTTCGTTGGCCCAGTGGTTGGGTTCAGAGTAGTTCCATCCCACTCAAAGAACTTGCTGCCGGTCTGGAAAATCTCTTTGCTGGTGTCGAGGAGAACATTGCCATCGGGCAGCAACGAGGCTGGACCGTCGGCGATGTCGAGATCGGTGGGAAAGTCCGGACCAGCGGACCAGGTTGCCGTCGCGGTGTTGTAGATCGCCGTGTGCCCCGCGGCGCAGCTGTTGGCACCGGTGGCAAAAACCGTGCCATCGGGACGAAGCACTGCCGGTCCTACTTCGTAGGACGCCGAGTTTTCTCCACCGCAAGCGGCAGCGGAATCCCAGAGCTGTTGGATGGTGCTGCCCGCGCTGGCCCAGCTTCCGGTGCTGGTGGTGTAAAGCTCGGAGTTCGTGCCGGTTTTGTTGTACGAACCCACATAGGCGTCAACCGTCAGGACGTTGCCGCTGGCCAACAAAGTCCAGCCTTCTTCGTCGTTCCAGTCCGCTTTGCCGGTTCCGGTGGCAGCCCATGTCGCTTTGCCATCCGAGATTGTCAAAATGGCTTCGTCAGTGTTGCAGCAATTGGCCTGCATCAAGTGGCCATTGGGCAAAACCACGCTCTGTGCATCGCCAACCGTGGTCCAGCCCGTCGGCGCAGCCAGCTTCTGCCATTTGTTGGTTACCGGGCTGTAAATCGCACCCAGATTGGTCCAAACACCGCTGCCGTTGTTGTACTCGCCGCCTATGACCGTGACCTGGCCACTAGGCAGTACGGCGGAGCCGAAGTAAAGAGGGTTATACCCCGTGGGCAGCGTGCCGGCCGTGACCCATGTTCCATTGATGTAGCTGCCTGTGCTGTCGGGAATTAATCGATACCATGTGTCAACGTGATTAGAGAAGAAAAAGCTGTTGATCAGGACCGAGCCGTCCGTCAGCAGCATAGCGTGAGCGACCGCAGATGGCGGAGCGTTAGTTACCTTCGTCCAAGTTCCTGCCGTAAAGGGTTCCTGGGAGCTGGCGATACCGGCGCAAACCAGTAACGTCAGGAGCGCAATTCCGAATGTTCGGAATACCTTCATAATAGTGTGTCCTCGCAGTGTTCGTTTAGGGTTCTTGTTTTTTGTGGTGTGACTGATTTCTCAGATGGATTCCGATTGATCTGCCGCCAGAAACGGGAGCTACTGCACCGGTCGCACAGTCCACTTCAAAATCCCAAGCAGCGGGATTATAACTCGCTTCGCAGTAGGATCAAGAACTTAGAACGAAAAAATCGGCAAGATTTTTTTGGACGACAAATAGTTGCAAGAAAGTGCAATCTTCGGGGATCCGTTCTAGCTGCATCGGGTCGAAATGCTGGAGCAGAAAGTCTTGACCCCATTTACTACAACACCCCGGAAAAGCTCATTCTTCGTCAACCTGCGAATCTTCCTGATCCAGATTCCCCTCCGGATGTATCGCGGGCAGATTCAAATTCTGCAGTCGCTGATTCAAGCCAGGCATATCAGTGTTCTCAATCTCGCTCCAACGATGCAGCACCTCAGCGCTGTTTTTCTCCACGGCCGCGAGTGCCAAGGTTTGGGCGGCTGTCGGCGCGGCATCCACCTGCCATATTTCGCCGTAAAGTGTGGCCACTTCCTGGTTGACCCGGCCCAGCGTCACTAGCTCCGCCGCGGGCGCAGCCGGTCCGCCGCCGGATGCCCCGAGAAGTTCGTCCAATTTTTTCTCAACCGCGGCGATGGCATTTTTCACTTCGGCACTTTGATCGGCCGCCTTCTGCAACTGATCGCGAATGGATCCGGCCTGCATCACAGCCTCCGACGTTTTGCTCAGCATCGAGGCCAGCCGCGTTTCGACGTGGAATTTCGCTTCCAAAGCAATTGCGGAAATCTTTACCCGAGGGTCCATCTTCACTCTCAACTTGGCCGTTGAAACTTTGCCGTCTACCGTCAGACGAACCGTGTACTCGCCGGGCAAAATCGATGGGCCGCGGGGCAGACGCGGAGTATCGTGCGGAACGGCCGCGATGGGATATTCGTGCTGCGTGGAAGTCGGCGGAGTTTCGTGCAGACCCCACACCCAGCGGTGCATGCCGGCGTCGGGCGACAGCGCTTTGAAAGGCCGAATCCAGTAAAGAGGAATGAGTTGTTTTTTCAATGCCTCTTCGGAAACCGGAGGTTTGTCCGCACTGGAAAAATGCCGCAAGACTTGGCCCTGCGCATCCAGAATTTCCAGCGTTACGCTTTCCGCGGATTGCGGAAGATAATAATCAAGAATCGCTCCATCCGGCGGATTCGGCCGCTGCCGGCTCATCCGGCGGCAGCGGCGTGTCGGTATTGGTGTCGCGCTCGATTCGATAGGCAACCGCCGGCCGAAATAAATAAGGTTCTGATTTCGCCGCCGCATCTGCCGCTTGTCGCAGTGGAGTGATGTCGTCAAGAATCCAGAACGCACGTCCGTGCGTCGCCACAATCAGGTCGTCCCCATTAATCCAAAGATCGCGCATGGAAGTGTGCGGCAGATTCAGTTGCAAGGATTGCCAATGATCGCCGTCGTCAAACGACACCCATACCCCATTCTCCGTGCCCGCAAACAGCAATCCCTTGCGCTCCGGATCTTCGCGAACAGTATTGACCGGGCCAAAGGCGGGCAGCCCATCGACTATCAGTTTCCAAGTCTTGCCGCCATCCCGTGTGCGATAGATATAAGGCGCCACGTCGCTAATCCGGAAACGGCTGACCGAAGCGTAGGCGGTCTCCTCATCCAAGTGCGAAGCGGAGAGTTGCGTCACTTTGCTCCACGCCGTGAGCGCCGGAGGTGTGATGTCGTTCCAGTTCTTTCCACCGTCGCGCGTCACCCAGATCAGGCCGTCATCGGTTCCCGCCCACAGTGTATTGACGTTTTTGAAAGATGGAGCGAGCGCATAAATGACGCCTCGCTGTTTCTCCGCGCTCTTACGAACAAGCTTGCCCACACTGGCCGGAACTCCCGGATTTTCGCGCGTCAGATCCTTGCTGATGATTTGCCACGAATTTCCGCCGTCCGCAGTTTTGAAAAGCTCGTTCGCGGCGTAATAAAGAATGTGCGGATCGACGGGGGAAAACATCACGGGTTCGGTACGATCCGTGCGGTACTTGGTGCTGCGCAGCGGAATCGGCGTTACGTTTTGCACCTGTCCCGTAGACCAATGAAAGCGCGTAACTTCGTTTCTTCCGCCGCCATAAATCAGGTCAGGATTCAGCGGATCGGGCGCGACGTACCCATATTCAATAACGCCCACTGGATGCCAGTCGCGAAAGGTTATCTCGCCATCATTGCCGCGAGAAGAGATGCAGGCCGAACCGCTCTCCTGTTGCCCGCCGCACACGCGATAAGGAAACGTATTGGTTACGGAAACGTGATAAAACTGCGCGGTCGGCTGGTTGTACCACGAACTCCAGGTCGCCCCTTCGTTGACGGTTACGATTGCACCCTGATCGCTGACCAGGAGAATAATTCTGGGATCGTTGGGATTGATCCACAAATTCTGATAATCGTCCCCACCTGGCGCACCCCGAAATCCATACCAGGTTTTCCCGCCATCAACCGAGCGCATGGTCACGGTGCTCGCGCAATAAACAATATCTGGATTCTTGGGATCGACTTTCGGAACCGCCAGATCTCCTCCGCCGATGCGTCCCGAGGGACGCGGATCGTCGGTGATCTTGACCCAACTCTCGCCTCCATCATCGGAGCGGTAGACACCGAGTTTGCCCGAAGCGCTTCCTACGGTCGCATATAGACGCTGCGGATTGGACGCGGCGATGGCAACATAGATTTGAGATAAATCTTGCGGCAGGCCCGTCTTCAGCGGATGCCACGTGTCGCCGCCATCGGTTGACTTAAACAAGCCACCGTTGGTTCCGTTAAATTCGTTACCATCTTCCCACGGACCTTCGCGCACTTCCCACAGCGATGCGTAAATGACATCCGGATTCGAAGGGTCGATTTCCACGTCGGACCCGCCTGTATTCTCATCTTTGTAAATTACTCTTTTCCATGTTTCACCGCCGTCGGTAGAACGGTATATCCCGCGCTCTTCACTGGGTCCGTAAGGGTGCCCAAGCACAGCCGCGAAAACGCGATTGGGGTTTCGCGGATCGACCGCTAACGCGGGAATCTGTTCCGCGTCGTTCAATCCCGCATTTCCAGAACCAAGATGCGTCCAGGTTTTTCCTGCGTCCGTCGACTTGTAAATTCCGTTGCCCACAGAGAGGTCGGGACGGTGCAATCCCTCCCCACTGGCCACATACACGATGTTGGGATCGGATGGCGCCACCGCGATCGCGCCGATCGACTGCGAAGACTCGTGATCGAAAATCGGATTCCATGTGCGGCCGTAGTCGTCAGATTTCCAGACACCGCCGTTGACCTGGCCGACATAAAAAACATTCGGCTGGCTGGGAACTCCCGAGGCCGCACGCGTGCGCCCTCCACGAAACGGCCCAATCATTCGCCAGTGCAAATCCTGAAAGGTGCTTTCTGGAATAGTGGAACTCTGGGCCCGCAACGAAACCGATGCCAGAGCAATGGAAATCAGAGCGGCTAGACGTACGAATAAGACCGAGTGAAATCGGATCACTTGCGCCCCCTCAGATACCTGCCAGAAACTTTACAGCATAAACTAAACTGGCGGCGTCAGGGCGCTTGCGGGCGCATACGGTGGAATGGCTTAAAGGGATGCTTCGACTGCGCAGGACCGTCCTATGGACGGCCCTGCTTCGCTCAGCATGACATGTTGCCGCAGATCGCCGATTAGAAGCTGATCTTCAGGATTTGGCCGTTGTTGCCGACGAGCCATCCGGCCTGCGGGTTGGCAAAACCGCAGCCCCAGTAACCGCTGACGTTGGGCAGCGGGTACCATGTCTGGCCTTCGTCGGGAGTCCATGCGGCTTGACCGGAATCGAAGTTGGGCGGCGCTTCGCCGGTGACAAAAACGGTTCGATTGCTTTCCGCTTCGCCGTTCTGCGTGTTGGCAAAATGCATGCCGCCCGCGTAGGCGAGACAGAAAATCGCTCCCTGCACCGGCGGTGCATTCGTGAGAGACCACGATTGGCCGCCATCATTGGAGACCGCCATTTGCGCATTGTTGCTCGAGGACAGGTCTCCGCCGCCAACAACGCCGTTCAACGGATTGCGGAAGGCGACGCTGAATCCACCCGCCGATGGTGAACTGTTCAGCGGAGTGTCGGCCGCGTTCCAGGTGAAGCCGCCGTCATAGGTGTAAAGAATTCGTGAAATGGAGGAACCGCCGGTTGTGATCCAGGCGTTGCTCGAGCCTTGCGTAGTGATGCAGGTTCCGCTGGAGGAAAAAGAAGCTTCACCGGGCAAGGGCGGTGGCATGCGATTGGCAATGGATTGCCAGGTCCTGCCATTGCTGGTGATCAGATCGGGGAATACCCCATTCTCCGAATCATCGTGCGCGACGCCGTGGGTCGGACTCCAGAAGGCAAAGCAATCGTAGAAGGCTTCCGGAAGTTCGTTGGTGAACTCGATGGTCCAGGTTGTGCCGCCATTGACGGTTTTATAAATCTGAAAATTCGTGGCGTAGTTCCCGATCGAGAGCAAGTAAGCCGTGGTGGCGCTTACGCCCTGCACATCGCGGAACTGAAGTGCTTCGGCTCCGGGGACGACGCCGGAGGTCCAGTGGTTGCCGCCATCGGTTGTGACTGCATAGGTGCCGCCGGTGCCTGCAGCCCAGACTATTTGTGAGTTCACTGGGCTGACAGCGATCAGCAGTTGCGTGGTGCCGCTGTTTTGCGGAGTGAGGGTTGGCTGGTGAATGCTTGCGGCTTGCGCGAAACTCTGTTGCGAAAGAGTCAGAACCGCGCAGGCAGTGATGAGAAAAGCTATCAGCGAAAACTTTTTCATTGAAGTACCTACCAGACTGGATTTGCAGCGTGGGGCGAGTATAGGAAGCCGGCGGCAGGGTGTCAAACTGGCGAAAGTCGCTGCCGGCGCGCGAACCGCCCCGATTATGGCCTTTCTTCTGGCCTTAAATTCTGGTCGCGGCATTCGATTCAGTGCTACCATCGCCTCCGTCAAAAATTATGAAAACTACATGGGCATTTTTCTTGCCGCTCGCGGTTTGGGTGTCCACGACGTTTGCTGTCACTCAGACCGCTCCTGCCGTGCCCGCAATCGTGCTTCATGCGGCGCGACTGTTGGATGTGAAAAAGGGACAGATTCTGCGGCCGGGCGAGGTTCTCGTCGAGGGGCAACGCATCGTGGAAGTGGGAACTTCGGTGAATCATCCGGCCGGGGCGCAGGTGATCGATCTAGGCGATCGCACGCTGATGCCGGGATTGATTGATGCGCATGTACATCTTTTTCTTCATCCGGGCGCAGAGGATTTGCAAACGGTAGAGGAATCGGTGCCGCAGCGGACGATCAATGCGACGCTCGCGGCTCGCGACGATTTGATAGCGGGATTTACCGCGGAACGCGATATGGGCACCGAAGGCGCGGGCTCTGCCGACACGGCGGTGCGCGACGCGATTAATGAAGATCGCATTCCCGGGCCGCGGCTGCGAATCAGCGGGAATGCCATCAACATTCTTGGCGGGCATGAGGACGCAATCGGCTACAACCCGGCGCAGCACGTTCTGCCCAATGCAGATTATGCGAACAACATAGACGAACTGATTGCCGTGATGCGCGAGCAGTATAAGGAGGGCTCGGACTTCACCAAGATTTACGAGACTGGGCCGGATCGGGTGAAGAATGGGAGGCTTTCCACGCCCTATCAGTACAGCGAAGAGCAATTGGCGGCGGCGGTAAAAGAGGCGGCGCGGGTGGGCAAGAAGGTTGCGGTGCACGCAACCGGAGAACCGGGGACTCTCTTTGCGGCACAGGCCGGGACGGTCACGATCGATCACGCGAATCAGCTCGGGGAAGAAACCATGCGGCTGATGCGCGAGAAGCAAATTTTTGCCGTGCCGACTTTCACTATCTTCGAATATTTCGCCGATCATGCAGCTTTACCTGCGCAGGCAGCGCGCGAACGCGAGATGCTGGATCTAAAGGTGCAGGACTTCAAGAAGCAAATTGCCGCCGGAGTGCCGATGGCGGTGGGCTCGGACGTCGGCCCCTTTCCGCATGGAACGCAAGCGCGTGAGCTCGTGTTGATGGTCAAGTTTGGCATGGCGCCATTAGCGGCGCTGCAGGCCGATCTTTTAAATGGAGCCAAGGTATTGGGATGGGATGGGCAGATTGGGTCGCTCGAAGCGGGATATCTGGCGGATATCGTGGCGGTCCCAGGCGATCCGCTGCAGGATATTTCGGCAGTGCAGAAAGTCAGTTTCGTGATGAAGGATGGCGTGGTTTATAAGAAGTGAAGGCTGCGATTTTATTCGGACAAAACAAAACGTCCCGGACTCTGTTTGGAGTCGTGGGACGTTTGCTGATCAGCCCTCCCCCAAGTGCTGCTCGAAAACCACTTTAAACTCGTCAGGATTTTAGGAAAATGGCCCGCCCGTGCCAGTGCCGGCACGAAAGAGCTAAGCGGAGCGTAACGGCAGTGCGTACTGCCTGCCGATCGAAGCCATCATGCGATGCCGAGACTCAGGATGAGGTGGTGCCTAAACGCTGCAGGTCACAGCGTTCGACAATACTAAAACGACTTTCCGCGCCGACCTTGCGCAGTATCGAGTGGACGTGATTCTTTACGGTCTGCTCCGCTAGATTTAACCGCACAGCGATCTCCTTGTTGGTAAGGCGGTCGCTCAGCAGTTCCACCAATTGTTGCTCCCGCCGGCTCAGGCCGTGATCGGCGCCCCAAGAGAAGACAGGAGGCGCGGTGACTTGCTGGGCAACCGAACGAAATAGAGCCATAGAAAGAAGCGCGGGACATACCGCCTTACCGCTGGCTACCGCGTTGATCGCGGCTGCCACTTCGACGGCCGAAGCATCCTTCAAAATATATCCGACAACCCCCTCGCGCACAGCCCTCAAGAATGTGGGCTCGTCCAAGTCCATATCGATCATGACGACGCGAAGGCCGGAAATGGCCGCTTGCAGTCTGGGAATCAGTTTGGCGGAAAGAAGAGGGAGACCGCTGGAATCCAAGACGACGATGCCGGGACGGGCAGCAACAATTTTCTGCTGCGCCGCAGGGGAATAAGGACAGGCCCCGACCACCCGGATATCGCCCTTCTTCGTAAGGACCCTGACCAGCGCTTCGCGCAGCAGGCGGTTTTCGGCAAGAATGAAGGCTTCAACTACCCTCTGCAAATCCATCCAGGGCTCCATTGCGAGATGGCATTTCCACGGTCCTGGGTTGTGCCCCCTTACACCCCCCCGAATCCGCTTTCCGGCGAATAATCTGCCGGGACGTACTTTTAACCTCTGGTTAAAATATCGCTCAATCTTAGCATGTGGCGCATCCGGCCAGATATCACTGAAACCCCAACATATCAAAAAAGTTGCCCAACGAATCGGCAACGTGATGGGCAGCAAGGTGCGTTCGGGCTTCTTTAGCACTCGGCAATACCCTCGACCAAATCCGCCTAGCCAGGTACTGAGTTAGTACTACGAACCGCTAAATACGTTGAGGGGCTAGTACGCAAAGTATCGGATGCACCGCTGGTTCCGGATCACTTTTGAATCTTGCGGATCACGTTCACTGTAATGTATGAAGTTAGGACTACGCTTGGAGAAAAACGGTGAAGCGAGTCCGCGTGCTGGTCGCAATTCGGCCCCGCCTGATGCGGGAACTTTTGATGGCGACAATTGCCGACCAGCCCGACATTGAAATTGTCGGGGAGATCGGAGAGGAAGGCGAGCTTGCTGCCGTGGTTGAGCAAGTCCGGCCCGACGTGCTTATTGTCGCCATGGACGAACCAGAGCAGCGGCTGGGCCAGTGCGGCTTCCTACTAGGTCGGTATCCGCAAATGAGGATCCTCGCGCTGGCTCCTGAACAGAACCGTGCGCTGTTTTACTGGGCTATCATCGATATCCGGACCAAGCCACTGGAGAGCTCTGAGGCAGGGATATTGAGTGCTGTTCGCGATTTGCCGGGCTTAGTCGGTGTTTCTCACATCTAGACGAAGTGGAAAGCGCCGTCGGAGCTATATGCTTCTGAAAGTAAAAGGCTTATCTCACAAACGCCCTGTAAGTGAGGGGGCGAAGCTGTATCTATTGGGCCGGATGAACGCAATCGCGGTGATGTCTGAAAGCCCGGAGTTGCTTCCCGCACCACAGTGGGTGCCGAATTGGTATGCCTTGTATACCTGCCCGCGCCATGAGAAGCGAGTGGCGGAGCAAATCGAACAGCGGCGTATTTCATGTTTTTTGCCCTTGTACCGCTCGGTGCGTCGCTGGAAAGATCGACGCAAAGAAATCGAACTGGCTTTGTTCCCCGGCTATGTTTTTGTGCGAGTTGCGCTGCAGGACAAGCTCGAAGTATTAAGACTGCCGGGAGTCGTACGGCTGGTGACGTTTAACGGGCGCCCGGCCGTGCTGCCAGCAGCACAGATTGAATCTCTGCGCCGCGGACTTGACGGAGGGGCGCGCATCATGCCCCATCCGTATTTGCGCATAGGTTGCCGCGTGCGGTTGAGAAGCGGGCCGATGGCTGGTTTAGAAGGTGTCCTGCGCCGGCGCAAAGAGGGGCTGCGCCTGGTGGTTTCTATCGAAATGCTGATGAGAGCCGTGGCGGTTGAGGTACACGAGGCAGATGTAGTTCTTTTCTAAGTTCTCGGTGAACAGGGTTGCTACTTCGAGTTGTGCAAGTGAAATCGCGTACGACGCAACCTAGGAATCCCGGCCGTTCTCGGCCAAACAGAGGCGTGATGCATAAATTCTTCTCCATATTCGGTCCGCGCTTGAATGCAGCAATAGCGATACTCGGGCTGCTGGTCGTGTCTTCTACAGTAGTCTGGAGCCAGCAACCGCAGCGGCCCCTTTCGTATACCCCGAGTACTTTGATCGATACCGCTAACTCCCGCGCCGAGCAGGAAGCGGAGCAGATGGTCTCGTTGTCCGCCGATAAAATCATCGAGATTCTGCACAACGAACCGGGGCTGCAACTGCAAGTCAAGAAAGCGCTGGTGCGCAAGGCGTTCGAGCAAGGCAGAATTCTCGATCCCAACGATCTCACAGATGACGCCCTTACCCGGCTGATCATCGAAGATCAGAACGTCCGGGTAATCGCGACCCGGGAGATCGAAGATCGTTCCTATGTCAGGGCAAAACCGACGCGGGAGGAATTGGCCAAAAATCTTCCCTGCCGCGAACCGGTACCTCTGGACAAGGATGCAAAACCGGCCGATCCGCCGGACCTCAAAGACCTTCAGTCCGTCAACTCACAGGAACAACTCTATTGGGCGAGGCACGACAGCGATTTAGATTGCTACCTCACTCAGTATCTGCCCGGTGGCACGGCACGATCTCTGTTCCAGGAGCCAACGAATGGGACCTCGCAGCAGTCGGTTCCTGCTTCTCAGTATCCCCAGCAGCAGTATCAGCAAATGCCAAATACGCAGCGCCAATATCCGCAGCAACAATATCCACCTTCTCAATCGGCCCCGTTTTCCCCCGACAATCGCCGTCAGCTCGACTTAACTCAAGCCCCATCGGAAGACTACTTCGGGATGGATACCGATGAGAGTCAGATGGCAACTGTTCAGCCCGAAGAGCTGCCGAGTCTTTTGAGCGCCAGCCAGACGGATTTTTCTGGAATGTCTTCGGGATTTTCGAGAAAAGGCGGCATTGGATCAGGATCCGGAATGTTGGGATCAGGGATGTCGGGGATGACGCCTTCCCTGGGATCTTCCGGCGGGTCGCTCCTGGGATCGTTAGGTTCACAGGGCAGTGCGAGTCAGTTGGGGACGCAAGAGTCGCGCTTCGAAAACCAAACGCGCGAGCCCTACTCTTACTTCCCCCCGCCGAAGTTGCCGGAGCAACCGAGACTCTACCATCGCCCCAACCCGTACGCCGATGTGCCTTCGCTCTACGACCTGTACGCGCAATATTCAAGACGATCGCCAAAATTGCAGCGTTTCGGCGAAGACGTGTTTCAAAATGGCACCGGGAATTTCGACGAACTGCCTATGGACATACCGGCGGGACCCGACTATGTGGTTGGGCCCGGCGACGGCTTGACCATCAATCTGTCCGGTGGGATTTCAGAACGGCTGCAACGCGTGGTCGATCGCGAAGGGCGAATTGCTTTGCCCGAGGCTGGAGCGGTCGAGGTTTCGGGGAAAAATCTGGGTGATGTGCAGCATTTGGTTCGCACTGTGCTCAGCGGGCAGTTCCGCGATGTCGATGCCGATGTCTCGCTTTCCCGCATTCGCACGGTCAGGGTATACGTGGTGGGAGATGTAGAGCGTCCCGGAGCCTATGATGTGAGTTCGTTATCCACTCCATTAAATGCGCTTTACACCGCGGGCGGACCTACTTCCGGCGGCTCCCTGCGTTTGTTGGAACACTATCGCGGCAAGCAACTCCTGCAACAGGTCGATGTCTACGACCTTTTACTTCATGGCGTGACTGGAAACATGCAACGGATGGAGGATGGGGACACCATCGAGGTGCCGCCGCTGGGCGGCGAAGTAACGATCGCAGGTATGGTTCGACGCCCCGCGCTTTACGAACTGAATGGGGAGAAGAGCCTGGCAGAAGTGTTGCAACTTGCCGGCGGAGTGCTGCCCTCTGGAACTTTGCGGCATATTGATGTGGAACGCGTGGAAAGCCATGAAAGCCGCACCATGCTGCGGCTCGATATCCCCGAAAACAATAACCAGGAGCAAGTCACGCAGGCTCTGGAAGACTTTAAGATTCAGGACGGAGACAAAATCAAGATTACTCCGATCCTGCCTTACGCCGAGAAAACGGTCTATTTAGATGGGTACGTCTCTCATCCTGGTAAGTTTGCCTATACCGACGGCATGAAAGTGACCGATCTCATTAAGTCCTACAAAGATCTATTGCCCGAACCCTCCACCAGCCACGCGGAAATCATCCGCCTGACTCAGCCGGATGACACCCCGGTTGTCCTGGCTTTTAACCTGGGCGATGCTCTTTCTGGGAAAGACCAGGACTTGGCCCTCAAACCTTTTGACACGGTTCGAATCTTCAGCAAGTACGATTTCGAAGATCCGCCGGTGATTACGATCACTGGAGAAGTCAGGTATCCGGGCGATCATCTAACCAATGGGGCGCCGCGTCTGCGGGATGCTGTTTACCTGGCTGGCGGAACAACCCGCGATGCACTGCTCGACGATGCGCAGGTTTACCGCAAAACCAGCGATGGCCAGCTTCAAGTCATCAGCGTGAATCTGGCGAAAGCGATGCAGGGCGACGCAAAGTACAACATCGTCCTCGAGTCGAAGGATCGAGTCTTCATTCATCGCGATCTGAATAAAGTGGACCCTCCGACAGTATTGATTGAAGGACAGGTGGCTCGTCCAGGAAAATACCCGCTCGGCGAAGAGATGACCGCGGCTGATTTGGTCCGGCTGTCGGGCGGTTTCAAACGCGGCGCATACACTCAGGAAGCCGATCTGACACGCTATGAAGTTGAACAGGGCACAAAACTGGTAAGCGACCACGTTAACGTGCCGATTGCGAAGGCTATGCTGGGCGAGCCGGACTCGGACGTGCGGCTGCGAGATGGCGACGTTCTGACTATTGGTGCGGTATCGGACTGGCAGGATGTGGCGGCGACAATCCAGGTTAAAGGCGAGGTCGCTCATCCGGGCGGCTATGGCATTCAGCCGGGCGAGCGCCTCAGTTCGATCATCGCCCGCGCCGGAGGTTTTCTTCCCACCGCCTACCCTTATGGAGCGATTTTCGAGCGGGTGGAATTAAGGGAAATGGAGGAGAAGAACCGGGCGGATTTGATTGAAAGGATTCGCGCCGAGGCCAAAGACGTGAAGATCGTTCCTGATATGGATCAAGATGATCAGGCACAGGCTAAGGGAACTGTTCTTGAGTATAAAAAGACAATCGAAAATCTGGAAAACACGCCCCCGGCCGGACGCCTTGTGATCCATATCTCATCCGACGTCAAACGTTGGGCTAACACATCGGCTGACGTGCAAGTGCGAGCCGGAGATACGATCTACATTCCGAAGCGGCCGGGCATGATTCTGGTCGACGGCTCTGTCTATAATCCTACCGGCATTACCTACCGGCCGGGGAAGGATGCGGGTTGGTACTTGAAGCAGGCAGGCGGTCCCACTGCGATGGCCAACCGAAAAGGCATATTCGTGATTCGCGCGGATGGCTCCATCATGGGCGGAGCAGGCAACATGTTTGGCGGCGGAGCGCAAAACGCCGAACTGCGTCCGGGCGATATGGTGGTGGTCCCGGAACAAATTTATTCTTTCAGCACGAAATTCAAATCGACTCTATCGATCGCGCAAATCGCCTCATCTGTGGGTACGGCGATCGCCATTTCGGCTTACTACGCCACTCACTGATGGCTACCGGCAAATCTGACAGGCGGTCACTCCCGTCGTGGTCTGACTTGTGATGGGGGAAGTAGGGAGATGGTGCTTGCTGGCGATGCTTTTATTTGCCGCTCAGTCGGCAATCACTCAAACTACCGGCAACGCTTCGTCGCAGGCACTAGGGACGGGACAGCAAGGACCGGCATCTAGCCAGTCCTCGAATCCGCCCGCATCTGCGGCTAAGAACAGATCTCGGGAGCGGCTTGAACCCGGCGTTGATCCGGAAAACCGTTTGATTTCGCCGTTTTTAAGGCACCTGGTTGGCGATCAAAAGCGGTTCTGGACAAGCCCCGAGCACCTGCATCTCGGAGATTTAAAGTGGATACTACCGGGTGCGGGGATCACTGCCGCTTTTATCGCAAGCGATAGCTGGTGGTCCAAGCAGGTTCCGCTGAGTCACGTGGCAACGAGCCAGAAAATATCCGACGATGGCGTATATTCGTTCATTGGGCTGAGCGGCGCGGCGTTTCTTTTGGGCCACATCAAGGGTGATGATCACCTGTCGGAAACAGGATTGCTGGCGGGCGAAGCGGCCATCAATGCTACGGCTGTCGCCTACGCGTTCAAGGAAATCACCCAGAGACAACGGCCCTACCAGGGAAATGGGCACGGCGATTTCTTTGCCGGAGGTGCTTCGTTTCCAGCAGAGCACGCGGCTATCGCTTGGTCCATCGCGGGCGTCTGGGCGCACGAATATCCGGGCTGGTTGAGTCAAACGGCAGCGTACGGACTGGCTTCGGCAGTGACCATCACTCGAGTGACCGCCAAACAACATTTTCCTTCAGACGCTATTATCGGCAGTGCCTTGGGATGGTATTTTGCCCGTCAGGTTTATCGAGCTCACCACGATCCAGAAGTCGGGGGGTCGGGATGGGGCAGCGTGTTTGAAGAAAGAACCGGGGAAAAGGTTCGCGACCCAGATTATATGGCTTCCCCTTATGTTCCCCTCGACAGTTGGATTTATCCCGCACTGGAACGTCTTATTGCTTTGGGGTACATCCAGTCCGAGATGTTGGGAATGCGACCTTGGACTCGAATGGCGTGCGCACGACTGCTCAATGACGCAGAGGACAGGTTTCCAAATAATGGAAGTGAAGAAGGAAACGCGGGGCGAATTTACGCGGCCTTGACCGGCGAATTTGCAGCGGAAATCTCCCGGCTAGGCGGAGCGGCCAATGTTGGCGCGGGCGTGGAGTCCGCTTACACCCGGATGATGGGAATTTCCGGGACACCGCTTCGTGATGGTTATCACTTTGGGCAGACGCTCACGAATGATTACGGGCGGCCCTATTGGGCTGGGTTCAATAACGTTACCGGACTCAGCGCGGATGCAGAAGTCGGACCAGCAGCTTTTTATCTTCGCGGCGAGTATCAACACGCGCCGGCAATGCCCTCGGAATCCACGCAAGCGCTGCTGGCAACTGCCGCGGCCGATGTGACTCCGCCACTGCCTGACGGCACCGCAGCAGTAAGCCGGTTTGCTCTGCTGGATAGCATGGCTGCGGTCGCTCTCGATAACGTCCAGATTTCTTTCGGAACCCAGAGCATGTGGCTCGGCCCGAGTGAATCGGGGTCGTTTTTGATGAGCAATAATGCGGCGCCGTTCCCAATGCTGAGGGTTGACGATGTTGCACCGCACAAAATCCCCGGACTGTCGCGGATACTGGGACCGTTCCGTGCGGAATTTTTTATTGGACAAGTCTCCGGACAGCATTGGGAATTCTGCAGCGTGCCGTCTTGCCAAACGAATCCCGGATATCCCGGAGTGGTTGGACCCAGCATTTCGCCACAGCCCTTTATTCATGGGGACAAGATCAGTTTTCAACCCACGCCAAATTTTGAATTTGGGATGGGATTCACAGCGATGTTTGGTGGGCCGGGCCTGCCGGTCACGTTCGGGAATTTTTTCCGAACCTACTATATTCACTCTCCGACAGCGGCGAATAATCCCGGTAAGCGGATCTCATCGGCCGATTTTAGCTATCGCGTTCCGGGCTTAAGGAACTGGCTGACTTTTTACATGGACTCTCTCGTGGTGGACGAGATTTCCCCCATCGGTTCAACCCGAGCCAACGTCAATCCCGGTATCTATCTGCCGCAGATACCAAAGATTCCGAAGATGGAGTTTCGCGCTGAGGGGATAAACGAGTCGCGGGCCAGTGAGTTTGCGCCGGGATTTGTATATTACGATTTGCGCCGCTATCGATCGGGCTACACCAATGACGGCAACCTCATGGGCAGTTGGATTGGACGAGCTGGCCGGGGAGGACAAGGATGGCTGACTTACTCATTTTCTCCTCGGACTAATTTTCAGTTGGGCTACCGGCTGCAGGATGTAGCCAACGACTTCACCGGAGGTGGCCGAGCAGCTGACTATTCCGCCAGCGGCAAGCTTATGTTATCGTCTCGCATCGCTTGTGCCGGCCTTTTCCAATACGAGCAATGGAGATTTCCGGTTTTGGCTGCGGGAAGGCAGTCTGACATTACCGCCTCGGTTCAGTTGACTTATTATCCCAAGTGGCGACTGGGCAAGTAGCGCCGCTCTATAATTGTTGCGATAAGCAGATTGCTTGCAAACGTTAAACTGTTAAACCGTTCTGGAGACAGCACACCAGCATCGAATGAAGCATCCCCTTCAAGAAATTGAAATGGCCACTGACGGTAATGGCCTCGACGAAGAGCAGGGCAATAGTCTGTCACATCGCGGCGTCGGCCGGGCATGGCTGCTCTGGGAAAATCGTAGACTCTTGTGGCGATTCACGCTTGCCGGACTGATCCTGGCGACGATCGTCGCTTTCCTGCTGCGAAACTCGTATACATCCATCGCTCGGTTGATGCCTCCAGAAAAGGAATCCAGCTCGTCGCCTTTGGCAATGATGGCCGCTATGTCGGGCAGCGGGTCCAGCGGCGGCGGCGGCGGTGGCTCCAGTCTGGGAGATGTGGCCAGCGACCTTCTGGGAACAAAAAGTGAAGGGGCTCTGGTAGTGGAGATGTTGCGGGGCCGCACTGTGGCCGACGATCTTATTGATCGATTCAACTTGCGCAAGGTTTACGGAGTTAAGTATATGGCCGACGCCCGGGTGAGGCTTACGAGCCACACTGACATCGCCGAAGACAAAAAAAGCGGCATCGTGGTGGTCAAAGTGAGAGATCACGATCCACGGCGCGCGGCGCAGATGACGCAGGCCTACGTGGAAGCGGTAAATGATCTGCTGGCGGAAGTGAGCACTTCTTCCGCCCGCAGGGAGCGCATTTTTATTGAAGCCCGGCTCAAGACGGTGAAGCAGGCATTGGAAACCGCGGAGCATCGGTTTAGCGACTACGCCAGCCAGAATACAGCCATCGACATCCCCGAGCAGGGCAAAGCGATGGTTGAGGCTGCGGCGATCTTGCAGGGCCAACTCATAGCAGCGGAGTCAGAACTGGAAGGACTGTCGCAGATATATACCGATAGCAATGTTCGCGTGCGTTCCGCGCGCGCCCGCGTTGCAGAACTGCGAAGGCAGCTGGAAAAGATGGGCGGCGACGATGCCAGCTTGGCTGCTGGCGCGACTGCGCCGTCCGCCGGCCAGAATTCCAATCCGAATTCGAATCCGATGTATCCCTCCATCCGCAAGCTGCCTTTATTAGGCGTGCAGTGGGCGGATCTTTATCGGGAGACAAAAATCGAGGAAACCGTATACGAGCTGCTGACTGGGCAATATGAACTGGCAAAGATCCAGGAAGCAAAGGAAGTGCCGTCGGTCCAGGTCTTTGACGTAGGTGAGGTACCGGAGAAACGGTCCGGACCACCGCGCCTCCTCATCATTACGATAGGCGGGATGTTTTTCTTTGCGCTGGGAGCGGCGTGGGTTCTTGGACTCGCGGCGTGGCAGCAGATGGACCCCGAGGACCAACGCAAGCAATTTGCCGAACACGTGGGACGTGAAGCCCTTATGCCTTGGGTGCGATCCGCCGTGCGGGCCCGCGAACGGGTTGCCAGCCGGTTGCCCGATTGGCGACGCAACGGCCACGGAACACCCGACAGTGAAAAAGTCGATGCCGGGAAATCCGAATAGCTCCCGACGCGCCTTATGATGAGCTTCCTAGACGGAATGCCAGCTAGCTAGCGCGCGTCGATTCTCATTTCACGATAGACTCAGGCGCAGTCGGTCGCACCCGCATAGGAAACACACCTTAGTAATGGCCGGCCAAGTAAACACTGACCACCTTATCGGGCCTCATCCTCCTGGCGCGAATGTTCTAGGCCGGCTCGAAATCATCGCGGCCAGCACTATCGCGGTAGTGGTCGTGTATTTGGGGGCGACGGAGAGCCTCACGTGGGTGCCGTTTGTCTTCGCAGGTTTGATCGGTCTTCTGGCTCTCTTAGTGCGGTGGCCCGACGGTGCGGTCATTGGATTGCTAGTTGCGGCCTCGGTGCCGCGCTGGTTCTTTCAGGTTTCCACCTGGAATGCAAAGCCGGAACACCTGGTAGCAGCGGCCTGCGGCGGTCTGCTACTGTTTCGGATTTGCTCGAAAACCCATCCCTGGCAACCTCTGGAGAAACTGGATTGGCTGCTTTTAGCTTTTCTGGCGGCGAATTACTTCAGCTCTGTTATGTTTTCGCCGGAGCGCTCTTCGACCTTACGTTGGGCATTGTTGCAAACGCTGGCCGCTTCTCCCTTCTTTCTTATTCGCCAACTCATTACCAGTAAGAAACAGTTTGACCGGGTCATGAAGTGGTGGCTCGGGGTTGGCGCGCTCGAGGCTATGTTCGGGATCGCGTGCTACTTTTCACACCTGCTTTTCGGAACCCAAGTAGGAGTGACTCTCTTCTTCTACATCGGATTCATACCCGGAGTGCATGGCTCGCTTTGGGAACCCAACATTTTTGGTAGTTATTGCACCTGCTTCGCGGTCATGTTCCTGTTTTATTATCTGGCGGATAAGAGCAGGAATGCATGGTATATGGCGGGATTCGCGGTCTCGACCGTGGGCCTGCTGCTGAGCCTTGCGCGACAGGCTTGGGTATGCCTGATTGTGGTGGGGGGCATGGTTCTTCTTTATAATCTCCGCCGCACCGGAACTCGTAAGCAGAAGACGCAGTGGAAACGATTGGCCTTCTCAATGGCGGGAATTGCGGTCGCGCTCTTAATTGCCATGGCGGCCATGCGCGGCCTATCTGACAGGTTCTCCACCCTTTCGCTAACGGAAGCCGCGGAGGATCCGACGGTTATCCGCCGCGCCGGCCTCATTGCCTTGGCCCTGCAGGATATCCAGCAACATCCGATCGTAGGTCTTGGCAGCAGTAGCTTCCAGTTGTTGTATCTGGGCGAAGACGACAGCTACCAAGGTGTGGGCGAGGCCTGGTTGGGCAGCTTCTTTTTTCGCGTCGTCCACGATACCGGCATAGTAGGGATGTTTTTGATCGGGTGGTTTATCGTAAACATGGGACGGCGGGCGTGGCGTGTGCTTTGGGCGCGCGGTCCGACAAACGCTGCAGTGGGGGCTCTTTTGGCGGGAGCAATCGTAATGCTTATCGCCTACCAATTGACAGACGCTTCGACCCTGGCCTTCACCTGGATCCATCTGGGCCTGCTGGCAGTGGGTATAAAGTTCGCCGAGACGGATTGCCTAGCCCCGACGGCCGTGCCTGAAGCTATCTGACGTTCCCGGCGGGGGAAGAGCAGGTCACTTCGAGCAAAACTGAAACATTATCGAAAATCTACATGCGTGCTGATCGAGTGGAATCTATGCGAATTGCCATGATCGGGATCAAGGCAATTCCCGCTCGCTTCGGTGGGTTTGAAACCGCAGTCGACGAACTCTCGCGAGGTCTGGTTAAACTTGGACATCGCGTCCGCGTTTACAACCGCTCGGCTATGGCAACCTTCTCGGGAACGGCCTATGAGGGCGTCGAACTGGTCAATCTGCCAACGCTGAAGTCGAAAAACCTCAGCACCATCGTGCACGCATTGCTTGTCTACTCTCCATGTGCTGTTCCATCGCGTGGATGTTGTGCACTACTTCACCACGGGCGTCACGCTATTTGCCCCGCTGCCGCGCCTTTTCGGAATGCGAGTCGTCTGCTCTGTCGATGGAACCGACTGGCAGCGGGCCAAATGGGGGTGGGTGCGCGCTGGTATCTCCGCTTCTCAGAGAAACTGGCAGTGCTATTTTGCCAGGGCCTGATTTCGGATTCCAATGATGTGATGCGCTATTACCGAGCAAACCTATCGCGCAGCATCTTCCTGTATTGTCTATGGCACTTGTGAGCGTTCGCTCGCAACAAAACGACGTGTTGGAGCGGTTTCGGCTAAAGGACAGGGGCTATGTTCTATTTGTCGGTCGACTTGTTCCCGAGAACAACGTGCATCATCTGATCAGAGCATTTGAGAAGGTGTCCACCGAGCAAAAGCTGGTTATCGTCGGAGACGATCCGTGGGAAAAAGAATATGTACGTTCGCTGAAGTCCTCCGGCGATCCGCGCGTCGTATTCACAGGAGGTGTATATGGCGACGGCTATGCGCAGCTGCAGCAGAGTGCTTACCTGTTCGTGCTTCCTGATGAAGTCGGAGGGACCCACCCGGCGCTGGTAGAAGCCATGGGATATGGCAATTGCGTGCTAGTGAATGACACTCCCTCAAACCTGGAGGTCATCTCCGATTCTGGATTTCATTATCACGGCGCCGAGGGCGAGGTTGATTTGATGCGGAAATTGCAGGAACTCCTCAATGCGCCAGACCTAGTCGCCATGTACCGTAAGCGAGCCCGCCAGCGGGCACAAACCCATTACCGATGGGATGACGTGGTCCAGCAGCACGCGAATGTCTACAAGCTTCTCATGGGCGGTGCCGGGACGACAGAGACGACTGAGTTTGCTCAGCCCGCGGGGTCATAAGAGACAATAGACATGTCCACCGTTCCTGGAGAGATGTATGAGCCATTGGTGTTCTCCCGGAACTGGAACCACCCTTTTCAGGTCGCTTGCAAACGCGTCCTGGACGTGATTTTATCCGCATTTGCGCTGCTGCTGCTGGCGCCGCTGTTTCTGGCCCTTGGTCTTTTGGTGAAACTGACGTCTCCAGGTCCGGTGTTTTATCACTGGAAGGTCGTAGGCAAGAACGGACGGCCGTTTACCGGCTACAAGATACGCTCCATGGTCGTGAACGCGGACGAACTGAAAGCACAACTGGAACACCGCAATGAGATGGCCTGGCCGATGTTTAAGATGGCGGTCGACCCTCGTATCACGAGGGTCGGATCCTGGATGCGGCGCTACAGCCTGGATGAACTGCCGCAACTTTATAGCGTGTTCAAAGGTGACATGAGCCTGGTGGGCCCTCGCCCTCCGCTGCGTACCGAGTACGAGCGCTTTACCGAATATCAGAAGCAGAAGTTGGCGGTCAAACCCGGAATTACCTGCCTTTGGCAAATCAGCGGCCGTAACCAGGTCAGTGATTTCAACGAGTGGGTTCGCCTGGACTTGGAGTATATTCGCTGCTGGTCCATATGGTTGGACCTGAAGATATTGTTCGGGACCGTGGGTGCCGTGTTCTCGGGTTCGGGAAAGTAAGCAGCGATCCTTTATCGATGAGATTGCTACTAAGGAGTGGACTTTAGACTATGCGTGTTCTCGTTATCGGCGGTGCGGGGTTCATTGGAAGCCACCTTGTAGATCGTTTTATTGAAGAGGGCTTTCAGGTGCGGGTACTCGACAGCCTGGAGCCGAGGATCCACCCCCGCGGCAAGCCGGGCTATCTTTCCCGCAAGGCGGAATTCATCAAGGGAAATGTCACGGATAGAAAAGCGCTGCTTCATGCGCTGCGCGACGTCGATGTTGTGTCGAACCAGGCCGCATATCAGGATTACATGCCCGACTTTTCCCGCTTCCTCCAGGTAAATGCTGTAGGTACGGCACTGCTTTACGAACTAATCGTGGGCGAGCACCTGAAGGTGAAAAAAATCATTGTTGCCTCATCGCAGGCGGTCTATGGCGAAGGGCAGTATACGTGTGCAGAGCACGGAAGGTTTCTTCCAGCACCTCGCGGCGCGACAATTGCATGAGGTAAGTGGGAAGTCGGATGTCCAGTCATGCGGGCGCGAAAGCAAGCCGGATTTCTGCGGAAGAGTATACAAACCCTATAACCAGTACGCGGTCTCAAACTCGCGCAAGAAAAGACGGCTCTCGGGTTTGGGCTGGCTGCACGGCATCCCTAGCGTGGCGTTGCGCTATTCCATTACACAAGGACCAAGGCAATCGCTCTTTAATCATTATTCCGGCATCTGCCGTATTTTGTGAGCCGCGCCCGGCAGGGAGAGCCGCTGTTGATCTACGAGGACGGCAAGCAGACCCGTGACTTTGTTCATGTGAGGACGTTGTCGAGGCCAACATGCTGGTTCTTCACAAAGAACAGGCCAACTTTCAGGCGTTCAACGTGGGCAGCGGGTGATCTACCACGTTCTCGACTATGCGCAAGCGGTGGGCGAAAAGGTGGGACGAGACTGTCGATTTCGGTTACCTGGGGAGTACCGTCGCGGGGACAATCGCCACAGCGTTTCCTCGATTCGACAAACTGAAGGCTTTGGGCTGGTCCCCAGTTCGCGTCTCTATCGGCTATTCTTCGATGACTTTCTGCATTGGGTGGAGCGGAGCGGCGGCATCCCAGAGAAATTAGTCCGACGCATATTCCGACATGAAGCAATCTGGCGTTGTTTTGGCCGCTGCCCAGTAATTTGGGTTCTTGCCACCAAGTTCAGGCGGCATTTGCGTCACGAATTTTTCCAAGAAAGGTGAAGTGCAGCGAGCATGGGCACAATGGCGAATCGCAGAAAGACAGCCGAAGTCAGCGCCAGGTTGGCCCAGATACCGGGGCCGAGAGGTATCTGCAGGAAGTCTCTGGTACCCTTAACCGGCTTCCCGTGGATCAGATCGAGCAAATGACCGAAGTGCTGTGGAATGCCTATCAGGAAAACCGAGCGGTCTATCTGTTTGGCAACGGGGGCAGCGCAGCTTCGCATCGCATTGCGCCTGCGACTTCGGCAAGGGTACTGTAATCAATGGCCGCCGTCGCTTTCGTGTGCTTGCTCTGACCGATAATGTTCCCCTGATGACAGCCTGGGCTAATGATGCGCGTTATGAGGATATTTTTGCCGAGCAATTGCGATCTTTTCTTCAGCCCGATGATGTTGCTTTGCCATCAGCGGCAGTGGCAATTCCCCTAACGTATTGAATGCTCTGCGGCAGCGCAGGAGATGGGAGCTTTCACGTCGGTTTGACCGGATTCCGGGGCGGCAAGATGAAATCACTCTGCGACCTTTGCGTGGTGGTTCCTTCGGACAATATGCAGGTGATCGAAGATTTGCACCTTTCAGTGACGCACTCCATCTTTACCTCATTCCGTCGAACTCCTCGGCGATTAGCCGCGTCGAAACTCCGGCCACCGCGGCCTCTGCGGCAGACCATCCTCCTAAAGGCAAATTAATTTTTGCCGGAACGGTACGAGCCTTTTCAGTATCGCCTGGAAAACCACATGATTGCAGCGAAGGTACGGTGAAGGCATTCTTGCTTGCGGGAGGCCATGGCATGCGCTTGCGTCCCATAACCGACTCACTCCCGAAGTGCATGGTCCCGATCAAGGGTGTGCCGTTGCTTGGAATCTGGCTGCAATTGTGCAGTCGCATCGGCATCGAAGAGGTGCTCATCAATGTTCATGCGCACGCAACCGCCGTTTCCACGTTCCTAAAACAAAACACGAATGGCGTGCGAGTTCGAGTGATAGAGGAGCAGAAACTGTTAGGGAGTGCGGGGACGGTGCGCGCCAATCGCGACTGGCTGGCTTCTGATGATTTATTTTGGATCTTTTATGCGGATGTCTTGAACCTCGCCAATTTTCGAAGAGATGCTGCAGGTCCACCGGAAACGAATGCCCGCCGCAACCCTGGGTTTGTACGAGGTGCCGGATCCGCGGCGCTGCGGTATTGTGGCGATGGATGCGGACGGAATCATTCGGGAGTTCGTGGAAAAGCCTGAGCTGCCAGCCAGCAATCTGGCATTTTCGGGCCTGATGATTGGCACACGCGAACTGCTGGATGTAATACCTGAGAGCACCCCGGCGGATATTGGATTCCATGTCTTGCCGAAATTGGCGGGGCGCATGCTAGGCTACCGGATCCACGATTATCTGATCGATGTGGGCACGATGGAAAACTACCAGAGTGCCAAGCCACGTGGCCTGGGTTTCCGCAGCCTAACTTGCAGGAGAGTTAATGTGAGGCCAGCCGCTCTCGGCTGTCCGTCTACAAGCTCGACGACTTTACCTTTCACCCTATGATCCGTGGAATTGTGTTTCGACATGGATGGAGTGATCATCGACAGCCATCCTCTTACATCGGCGGGCGTGGAAGACATTTCTTCATACCGTGGGCCGCGAAGTCACAGACGCGGAACTGGATTTCATTCTTGATGGGCGCAAGCGCGACGAAATTCTCTGTTATTTTCTGGGAGAATTGACGCCTTTGCAGATTGCCGGCTACGGGGCTCATAAAGATGAGATGTTGCGCCAGCTCGCGGAGGACATTCGTCCTCTACGGGGGTTGTGGAGTTTCTGGGCTCTCTGCTCTCGAGTCGGAATCCGCATCGGCCATCGCAACTTCCGCCGGTGGCCGACGCGCGCACGGCACACTCAAAGAATTGGGGTTGTCGGGCTATTTTGAAGCGGTCGTAACCGGCGATGATGTGCCCAGGGGTAAGCCCGATCCTGCTATCTACCAATTGGTAGCCGAGCGCCTGAACGAAACTCCAGAAAATCTACTCGCTGTGGAGGATGCTGTCTCCGGTGTTAAGTCCGCCCGGGCAGCCGGGATGCGTTGCCTCGGCATCGCTTCTTCGGAGCGCGCACAAGCGCTTCGGGCCGCGGGCGCTGACCCTGTGATCCCCGACTTTCAGTCGCTGTCATTGGAACAACTGGAAGCCAGCTTCGCCAGGAAATAGGCGACGACTCCGACCGGCTCCACGCCCTAATGAAACAACTTCGGATCGGAATCGACATTCACAGCGTTGGCTCCAACAATGGAGGAAATGAGACTTATTATCGGGAATTGGTGAAAGGATTAGTCAAGGCGCGCAGCGGGCACAATTTTTTCCTCTACTACAGCAGTCCTACAATTTCGCGGCACATTACGACTGAGGATCATTTCACCCTTGAGCGCCTGGCTCCCGCTAACGGCCTATTGCGAATTCCCTTTACCATTCCACGACGCGCGCGATTAGACCGGTTAGATCTGTTTCATGCCCAGTTCATTGTGCCGCCGTTCCTCAAGTGCAAAACCGTAACCACTATTCCTGACATTGCTTTCGAACATTATCCCCAGTTTTTTCCCGCAGGTCAGAGAGCCTGGTTAAAAGTGCTGGTGCGAGAGTCGGCGAGGAGAGCGGATCACATTATCACGGTGTCGGAATATTCCAAGCGGGATCTGGTGCGAACCTATGGAATTCGCGAAGAGAAAATCACTGTAACTTACGAAGGCGCGGGCGATGAGTTCATCGCCACTTAGCAAAGAGCGGGCCAAGGAGGCATTGGCGCGCAAGTACGGGATCGACGGAGACTTCATCTTGTACTTGGGACGATTGCAGGGCAGAAAGAATCTGATGCGGTTGGTGAATGCGTATGCGCATACGCGAAAGCGGGATGCCCTCACAAGCTGGTGCTCGCGGGAAAACAGGACACTTTGTTTCAACCGGTTCTGGCCCGAATCCGCGAACTGAAGCTGGAGAATGACATTCTTCTGCCCGGATACGTTGCCGCCGCGGATGTGCCGACTTTTTATAATGCGGCTGAAGTTTTCGCTTATCCCTCTGTATACGAAGGGTTTGGGCTGCCGATAATGGAAGCGATGGCGTGTGGAACTCCGGTCGTTACTTCGCGCGGATCCTCTCTCGATGAAGTGGCAGGAGATGCCGCCGTGCTGGTGGATCCTCTCGACGAGCTATCCATAGCCCAAGGTCTGCAAAGAGTTCTCTCCGACTCGGAACTGCGGAAGACACTTGGCCAAGCTGGCCTGAAAAGGAGCCGGCAGTTCAGCTTCGAAAACGCAGCGCGACAGACGTTCGGTGTTTACGAGCGGGTGATGAATTCAGAGTGAACGGGCGAGTCCGGCCTCGGTTTGCCGCTGGAGGGGCGGGCATGTCTTTAAGCAGAAGCAAGAAACACTGGGAGGACATGGGCGATCTCGATCCGTGTTGGGCAATTTTGACCGAGCCGGGGACCAAGTTTGGGAGATGGGACCTGGAAAAATTCTTTGCCACCGGCAACGCAGAGATTTCTGCGTTAACGAGCGCCGGTGAGAAGTTGGGACTGCCTAAGGAACATGAGTGGGCGCTCGACTTCGGATGCGGAGTGGGAAGGCTTACACGCTCCTTGGCGCCTCACTTTCAAAATGTCGTGGGAATCGATATTTCGCAATCCATGCTCCGGCAAGCGATCGCTCTAAATCCTCATGCGAATTGCCAGTTCCTGCTTAACGATTCTGACTCGCTTCCGTTTCCTTCGGGCCACTTTGATCTTATTTATACGGCATTGGTGTTACAGCATGTTCCCGAGCAGAAGACGATTCGGCGCTATATCTCTGAGTTCGTGCGCGTGCTGAAGACAGGAGGGTTGCTGGTCATGCAGATTCCCCACCATGTGCCGCTTCGGCATCGGTTGCAGGCGCGGCCTCGAATTTATGCCTGGCTCAGATCTGCCGGTCTCCCCGAACGATTGCTATATAGGAAACTGGGACTTCACCCGATACCAATGAATTTTCTTCATGAGAGTGATGTGATCTCAATCATTGAATCGGGCGGTGGCAGAACATTGCAGGTTGTGCCGGATCAGCGGGCCGGCCCCTCATTTCCCCGGTCGAACCTATTACGCCACCAAGAACGGTTGAAATCTTCCTGCCTTTACTCCGCTTTTATCCAGGCACCCGCCAAAAGAGCCTTCGCCTGGGCCACTCATTCCACCCGCCGCAAAATCCTGAGACAATCCCACCTGTGATTCTGCTTTCACTTTCTCCTTCATTTTGCGAATCGTGTCTATGGATATTGCTCTAATCATCCACGAATTGTTGGTCGAAGGCGGCGGCGAAAGGCAATGTGTTTGTCTTGCCCAAGCGTTAGTCCAGCAGGGACACGCGGTAACTCTCTACACGTCAGCATACGATCGCGAAAACTGCTTTCCGGAAATCTGCAAATCGTTCACCGTGAAAGAAGTCGGCCGAGGATCGTGGTCCTGGCTCAAGAAGCCGCTATTTTTGCGGGGATATCTCGACATGCGGCGGCTCTCAACGGAAGTCGGCTCCGGGCATCAGATTTTGAATCCGCACCATTGGCCCGCGCAATGGGGGGCGGTATGGATCAAGCGCAAGTTGGGCGGCAAGGTGATCTGGATGTGCAACGATGTTCCCGATTTTCGGTACAAGGCGGCACGGCCTCAATCCATCAAAAGTATGCTCATGGCGCCTCTGTACTGGCTCTATTATCTTTACGACCGCAGACAGAACCGCAAAGTCGATTTGACGATGTTTCTTTCGAACTGGGCTGAGAGCGAGTACAAGCTGATCTACCGCGGTCCTACTTGCGTCGTGCGCAGTGGAGCGGACCCCAGCCGTTTTGCGCCGGGTGGGAAGCGCGCTGCCATTCGCGCGCGATTTGGTTTCTCGGAGGATGAATTCGTCCTCTTGTGGCTGGGCATCTTTATGCCGCATCGCAGATTGGAGGATGCAATTGAAGCTGTTGCCGATCTCGCTTCGCAAGGCAGGAATGTTCGCCTATTGCTGGCTGGGTCAGATCGCAGTTACCCGGAATATCTCAGCTCGCTGAAAGCGTTGGTACACCGTTTAGGACTGGAATCGACCGTGACTTTTGCCGGCAAAGTAGCCGACGAAGAAATCTGCGATTTCTACGCGGCGTGTGATGCCTTTGTATTTCCCAACGACCAGCAGACTTGGGGGCTGGTAGTGCTTGAAGCCATGGCATGCGGCTGTCCGGTGCTGGTTTCGCGAGGCGCGGGGGTGCATGAAGTGCTAACCCATGGCGATGACGCGCTGCTATTTCCGCCACGAAATCCCAAAGCATTAGCCGAGCAGATTGCGGTGTTCCACAGCCAACCGCAGCTCAGGGAAAAGATCGCGCAGAAGGGAATGCGACTCGCTCGCGAGACCTATAACTGGGAACGCTTTGCCGAGCAGATCTGCCGGCTCTGTCACGAAATCAGCGAGCGCGACGGTTCTGCAGTTGTGCTAGCGGCGCCGGCGAAGCCTTTGACGGGGCGTTAACCTCATGGTAACGTGTGAGGCTCGACGGGCTGGACGTGTTCGACGCTTGTGTGGCGCGGAGTCTACTGTGAGCGCAAAACGGATCGCTACCGCAACGTTATTTTTCCACCTCTGTCTTTTCTCTGGCCTTATTTGTTCTGCTCAGACTTTCCATGGTGACTTTCTCACGGGCCTACCGTCGGGAACGTTCGACACATGGGGGATGGCCGCCGGAGACTTCAACGGCGACGGCAAAGTGGACATTGCGACAGTTAGCTTCAACGAGGGTACCCTTAGCGTTTTTCTCGGGAACGGAGATGGGACGTTCACCGGAGGGTACACCTACACTTTCACGGGTGAGCCCAACTCTCCCATGTCCATGATAACGGCCGACGTGAATGGCGACGGCAAACTCGACCTCATCGTTACCTGTTTCAACTCATTGAATGTCACGAACGGCGGGACAGTCAGCGTTTTCTTGGGCAATGGAGACGGCACCTTCCAGCATGAAGCAGACTACGTGGTGGGGAATCATCCAATTGCCGCAGTTGCGGCTGACTTCAATGGCGATGGGGCTCTGGACTTGGCGGCAACTGTGAATGACGCGGGCACCGTGGCGATTCTTCTGAATAACGGAGACGGAACATTTCAAGCGCCAGTGAGTTACGGAGTGGGCAGTGGGCCGTACCAGCTAGCCGTTAGCGATTTCAACGGGGACGGCAAATCGGACCTTGCGGTCACCAACTACTGCGTCGTCGGTGCCGGCCCTTTTAATTGTGTGGGAAGCTATGTTGGCACTGTCAGCGTGCTGCTGGGAAAAGGGGACGGGACGTTCCAAACAGCAAACGGGTTCCCAGTTGGTGTGGCTCCTGTCGGCATAGCCGCTGCAGCGTTGAGTCAAGGGGGAAGTGTCGATCTTCTTGTCACGGACGAGAGTGACGGCTCACTCTTCGTGCTTTTGGGGAAGGGCGATGGCACGTTTCAAACCCCGGTTAATTATCCCGCGGATGCCGCATCAGGCGACGGCTCTTTTCCTCTGGTGGCAGATTTCAACGGCGATGGGAAACTGGATGTGGTTTCCTCGGGCATCAGTCTGGTTGAATTTCTGGGCAATGGCGATGGAACCTTAAAGCAGGCGGTGGACTACTTCCGCTCAGCGCCCGGATACCCGTATTTCACCGATGTTATTGGCGATTTCAATGGGGACGGTCGTCCGGATGTTGCTGTCGGCTTTGACTTCGTGTTTTCCGTCTTTCTGAACGCGGGGGGGCACGACCAGGCAGTCGACCGCTACAGCCGTGCAGGTCGTAAACAACGGTTGTGGAAGTGAGACCGTGAACGCGACCGTGACATCTGGCGGTAAGGTACCGACGGGGACGCTGACATTGCAGGTGGACGGCCAGTATTCCACCGCCGTCCAATTCGGGACCCTCAGTTCGTCTGGGATGGCCTCCGTTAATCTGTCCTTGGGTATCGGAACGCATACCATCGCGGTTTTTTACTCCGGGGACAGTCTAACGCTGGTGGTGCAGTAGCTCTTCATCCTGCGGCCCAAATAGAGGCCGCAGGGAAGAGCAGATCAGGAGTTTGCAACTTCCCGGTAGATGGCGATGGTTTGCTCCGCAGTCCGCTGCCAGGTGAACTGGCGCGCGCGCGCGAAGCCTTTGCGCCGAAGTTCACCTGCGACCAAAGGATTCCGAATCACATCCTCCATAGCACTGGCCAAAGCAACGCGGTCCTCAGGCGGGAAAAGCAGTGCAGCGTCGCCCGCGACTTCAGGAAGGCTGGAAGTGTTGCTGCACACGACAGGAGTCCCGACCGCCATAGCCTCCAGCACAGGGAACCCGAAGCCTTCATACAAAGAAGGCATGACCAACATGCTGGCGTGAGCGTACAAGCCGGGGACGTGCTCGTCGGGCATGTGACCGGTCATCACCACAGTGCCGCTCAAATCCAATTCCCGGATCGTTGCGAAAACTTCATGCGCTCCCCTGAGGGAAAGATGATGCGACCCGGCGAGAACTACTTGACGCCCACCGCATTTTCCCTGTGCGCGCAGATGGGCAACGGCATGGAGCAGAGTTGGGATGTTCTTGCGATAGGAAAACGTGCCGACGTGAAGGACGTAGCCATCGCGTATACCGAGCGTCTGAGCCCATTCACGCTGAAGTGTCGCGCCCGGGTTGAACCGTTCGTGATCCACTCCGTAGGGCACTGTGCGAACCTTGCCGGCCGCTATGCCATAGGCTTTGGCGACGTCACGCTTTGAGTTCTCTGAGCCGCAAATAATAGCGGCAGCGGACCTGACTGCCGGAGGCATCACCAGCTTCAGGTATTTAGTCCACCAGTTGGAAAAATGCGCGGGATAAAGCAAATAACTGATGTCGTGAATGGTGATTACAACCGGGCAGGGAGAAACGACGGGCGCAACAAAAGCGGGAGCATGCAGCAGATCGGGACGCCGTTTCCAAAGCACGACCGGCAAGGAGGCGTGTGTCCACAAGAGATTCCCTGCGGTCTGAAGCGCTGCGGTTGCCCGGCCTCCTCGCGCCAAATGATTCCAACCTTGCAGGATCTCCATCCGCAAGCCGGGATTGTTGGCAAACTGTTCCAGCAGGCGCGACGCGTAGACACCGGTTCCTGCCTTGTCCTGGCTGGCCAGACAGTTGTCCCACGCAACTTTTAAGATGGTCATTCGATCAGCGGGCGTCCGCAAGTTCAGAGTCCCAAGCGCTGGCTGTCTTGCGGGCGATCACCAACATCGTATCGTAAACATTTAATCGGAATATTCGGAGGAACGCGCCACAGAGGTGGTAATAAACATCTGCCTTCAGCCTGGCCATGCCGTGTGCAACATAATAGGGATCGAGCGTACTTTCAATAACCGAAAAGCCGGTTGTCTGAAGAAGTCGCTGCAGAACCTTCGGAGTGAAATGAGACAAGTGAACTTCGTCGCTATCGGGCCCGAGGCTTATGCGAGGCAGGCCGAACTTGCCCAGCCGGGAGTGCCTCTTGATTCCTTTTTTCATAAGCACTCTGCGGACGAACGCGCGTAGCGAAGCCACTTCGTTGGGAACCGCAATCACCAGAACGCCCTGCGCGGGGAGCAGACGGCGACAGTCTTCCAGCAGCGCTCTGGGATCGGGCACGTGTTCCAGGACGTGAAAAAGAGTGATGTTGTCGAAGATTTTTTCTTGCAGCAGAAGATCGTCAAGAGTGCCTTGAAATAAATCCAGGTGATATTTCTCCCTGGCCAACTGAACGGCACTGCTCGATACCTCGGTGCCGTAAACTTCAGCGTAAGATCCGCGGGCTAAAGAAAGAAACTGCCCGATGCCCGTACCCACATCCAGCAACGAACCAGGTTTTTTTGTGGCTTTCAATTTATTTAGTCTTCGTTTCCACAACCGGTCGCGGGCGGGCAGTTGCGTAAGCCAGGAATCGTATTGCGTAGACCGGGAGTAGAAGCGGACGAGTTCTTCGAGTGTGGGCCTGGGGCTGTCGAAGATGTAATCGCAATTCCGGCAGCGTACGACGTTGCAATCCGCGTCTACCACATCGAGTACAATGCTGTGGCAGATGCCGCAGCGTTGGAGAATTTCAGTTTCCATGATTTGCGGCGATATCGTGCGCAGCGCGATGTTTTTATGATACTAGACGATTGATCGCGGTGGCTTCCCCGGAACTCCATTTCGATCCCAACTCTCGCGAAAATATTCCGGCCCATAGGAAAGCGAATTTTCAAAAGGAAATTCTCTGCTTAAGCTCCAACGCGATAACGAGGATGCTGCGCGGCCTAGAATTCTTTGCATAATACTGTTATGACAGCTTCGCGGTCCTCATCAAAGGCGTCTGACTCGGGCCCGAATGCGCTCCGCCTGGTCAAACTCAAGGATTACTACAAGAGCTCGGAAGGCTATCGAGCGCATTTGGAAGCCAAGGGCGCAGCCTATTTTGAACAATTCGTGGATGTCGTGCAACGAAGCAGTTCCCCGAGCGACCGCATTCTCGACATTGGGTGCGGGACGGGCGAGTCGACGCGTCTGATCATGCAGGGCAATCGCCAAGTTTTTGGCACCGATCTCAGCCGCCTATTTATGCAGCCCCAGGCTATCTCTCACGACGCGAAGCCCGCATTCGTGAGCTCCGACGCTTCCCGGCTGCCGTTTGCGGATTGCAGTTTCGATGTTGTTTGTGCCATGGAGTTCATCGAACACGTTTGGCCGGTGGAGGCAGTTTTCCGGGAAATGGATCGGATATTGAAGCCGGGGGGACGGCTCGTGATGATGAGCCCAAATCTCTTATCGCCCATCTTGCCGCTTAGGGATATCCCCGAGATGGTAATGCACGGCAATTTCCGGCCGCCCTTTTACGCTTCATATCGCGAGGCCGCGGCGTTTTTTTATCGCGCCTGCCTCTTGAGCGCGAAGAAAATGCTCTCACAAGAGCCCCAATTTGTGCCGCGTGATCCGGACCTGGAGCAGGCGGACGGAGGCGGCGATTACGACTCTGTCTACTGCAGTAATGCGCGCGATATTTTATTGTTCTTTAGAAGGGCTGGCTACGAAGTCCGCTTCGTAAGCGGCGCATGCAATTCATTCCGGTGCTCGATTCGCCGCTCGATAGCGAGGTTTTGTGGGCCCTTATGGACTTCATTTTTACTGAAGGCTATGAAGCGCGCAGAGATATGAGAGCTTGCCAGAGTTCAAAGATAGCTACCTCCATGGATCATCGATGCCGGTGATCAGCCTATACGAATTTGGCAGCAGTGAAGACACGGTTCGCCGGGTGCAGAAGCCGTTTGTCGAATTTTTCCGCAACTCCGCTCCGGTGCTGGATATTGGCTGCGGCCGCGGAGTATTCCTCAAATTGCTCGCGGACGCTCGCATCGAAAGCGTAGGGATTGATCACTCTGAAGAAGCGCTGGCGATTTGCCGGGAGAAAGGATTCGACGTCCGGCACGAGGACGCCAGGACTTACCTGGACGCGGCGCCCGAGCGCTTTGGCGGGATCTTTTGTAGCCATGTGATTGAGCATATGGGTTACGAAGATGCGCTGGCATTCCTGGGGCTTTGCTATCGTGCGCTGCGCCCGAGTGGTGTACTCCTGCTGGTCACACCGAATCCAGAGGACATCTGCATCATGTCTGACATTTTCTGGCTGGATCCGACTCATGTTCGCCCCTATCCCAGATCGTTGCTCAAGAGCATGTTGGAATCGTCGGGGTTTCGGGTTCGCCTAGCGAAATCCTTTTTGGGAAGCTGGCGTCTGGTGGGAAAACGCAATATGCCCGGTTTTTTGCTGCGCCGAATACTCTTGGGAAAATATTTTGGAAAGCCCAACACCCTCGTTTTAGCGGTGAAGAACTTTGACTCCGGGAAGGCAAAGTGACTGAGCAATTGGCCGAAAAAGACATCGCTCAGCCTATCCCTGTCCGCAGAGGGCGAGCGGTCAGTATTGTAAGTGTGCTCATGGTGGTCGTCGCCGGCTTTGGCTATCTTCGCGAAGCTACACTGGCCGCGCGTTTTGGGCTGTCGACCACCATGGATGCGTATTTCGCCGCGGTCTTTATTCCGACCATGGTGTACATGGTATTGATCGCCGGCATGTTGTCTCCGGTGTTCATTCCCATCCTTTTGCAGGATGCCAGCGAGGGCCGGGAAAAGCTTTCGGAAACTTTCAGCGTGATCGCAAATGTGGTTCTTGCTTTTCTTACGCTGATCGTGGGTTGCGCTGTGATGGCGGCTCCCAAATGGCTTCCCTTGCTGTTTCCCGGTTTTAGCTCCGCCACTGCTGAAGTCACTTTGCGCCTGATCTACATTATTTTTCCGTCGATCCTGTTTGTGGCACTGGCGGGAATTCTTACCGCTACGTTGAACGCGTTCCATAAGTTTGCCCTGGCCGCGATCGCGCCCGCACTTTCCAGCATCGCGGTGGTTACAGCCGCCCTTCTCGCCCGCGGACCGCGCGCGATTTATATCGTAGGCATCGCCACTGCGGTTGGCTTCGTACTGCAGTTGCTACTTTTAATCCCCGCCGTCGTCGCCCTCGGGATTCGCTACCGGCCAGTGTTTAGCCTCAAGCACCCTGCGATTGGGAAGCTTTTGCGATTGGGAGGCCCGTTGCTTTTGTACCTGGTGATTGCCAATGCGTCGTCTTTTCTGGAACGCAGTCTGGCTTCGCGGCTCTGGGCTGGAGCCGTCTCCACGGTGACATATGCCACACGACTGTTTGCCGTGCCCTCCAACTTCCTGGCCGCGCCTTTGGCCATCGTGGCCTATCCCCAATTTGCCCGGGAAGGCTTGCGGGAAAATCGAGGCGATCTCGGCGGACAGGTGTCACGCATGTTCCGCCTGGTTTTATTCATATTCCTTCCCGTCACCATATGGACCGTTCTCAATGCATTGCCGCTGACCCGGCTCCTTTATGAGCGGGGACAGTTTGGTCTGGCAGACTCCATTTTGACGTCACGCGTCTTCGGCCTTTACGCCATAGGCATTCTTCCCAATGCAATTGCGGTGATCTTGCTTCCGTGTTTCTACGCTATTCAGGACACAGTTACTCCGCTGTGGGCTGAAGGGGTCGACCTGCTTTTCTATGTCGTTGTGGCCTTCTTTTTGATGAGTCACTTTGGCCTTCCAGGGTTGGCGTTCAGCCGCGGAGTGCAATTTTATCTGGTGGCTGCGATTCTTATGTTCGTTTTGTACCGGTTGCGCTTGCTCAAAATCGATGCCGAGCTTCTGCTGTTTTCCGGCCGAGTTGGACTCGCCTCTCTGGCGATGGCCGGTGTAAGTTGGGTTAGCCTGGGTATGCTGCACAGACTTTTCGATTCCGGTAAAACACCGCTGCGACTGGTCGTTGTTTCCGCGGTGATGATGATGAGCGGTGTGGCTTTTCTAGCCGTTGCGCGCTTGTTGAAACTGAAGGAGGTTGGGGATCTTCTTGAGGTTGTATTGGATTTCCTGCCATGGTCGCGAAGCGTGCCGGCACCGGGAATCGCCGGTACAGAATAGATCTAAATGAGCAACGCAGCGGGAGAGCCGAGGGTCGAACTGGTCTGGAATAAGGGCATCGCGCAACGTTGTGACCGGAGATTTCCCGATGAGTTCGCGGCGGGGCGCTATGCGCCAGTGGCCACGCTGGCAGGCGCGCTAACGTCATCCAAACTTCCGGGCGACTTGTTTGAAAATCCCGAGACTCAGTGCGACATTCGCGATGGTGAGCTGGTATGGGTGAGACTCTCCTGGCTAAAGGCCTTCGTTAACCAAATTCTTCCCCGCGTGCGGGCCAGGTTCACGCTGGTAACCGGAGATTCCGATAGTTGTGTACCGTCGGAGGTTATGACCGAGGCCCGGTCGATCCTCGATTGCAACAACGTTGTTCACTGGTACGCGCAAAACTACGATGGCACGATGCCCTCCGAAAGGATATCTCCAATACCGATCGGCGTTGACTTCCATATGCTTGGCGAAAGGCCCATGTGGGGCGAGGAAGTGGCATCGCCTGCGAAACAAGAAGAAACACTCGAGTCGATCCGCGAACGCCTTCTCCCCCTTGCGCGTCGTATTCCAAAGCTCTATGTTGACTTTGCCTGGCAACAGGGCTGGGGTTTGCGCCATTATCGTCGCTATCATCCGCTCAAAGGTACAAAATTCCACGAGACCCGCAGGAAGATTGCCAGAAAAATGAGGCGGAACGATCTGGCTTTCTGCCAGTGCGGCCCGCTGCGCAGAAGTGACATGTGGATCGAAAGAGGGCAATATGCATTCGTTCTCAGCCCTCACGGAATGGGACTGGATTGCCATAGGACTTGGGAGGCCTTAGCTTTGGGGCACATCGTGCTGGTCCCTTCCTCGTCTCTCGATCCTCTTTACGTCGATCTTCCTGTCGTCGCTCTCAAGAGTTGGGACGAGATTACTCCGGACGCGTTAGCAAAATGGATCTCGCTCCATGATCACGGCGCCGGGACGCCGGAAAAACTCAACAGTGAATATTGGATCGAGCAAATGAGAACGGCGGCCGACGGGCAAGGTGCGCTCCGCAATAGAATTCTCATTTGAATAATCTTTTCCCGCTTGCACTCCGAAATTTCTGAAAGCACTCCGCGGCGTAAACTCTGTCGAAAAAGTACCCCGCAAGAAACAGAGCAGGTCTTGCGTGATCAAGGCGCTGGGGGATATGATGTGTCGCAAAGTTTAAAGCTGAGAGTTCTTAGAACTTCTTGGGCACTGAGGGATTTATGTTGTTGCGGCCCTCGGTTCGTCGCCTCAATCATTTACACTCGCGTAACAGCCCCAGGCGGCAGCCATGGGCGTTTTACGTCGTTGCTATTGAGCGATTCTGAATCCTCGGTTGTTAGCGGCACAGCATCCGTCTTGGAATTGACGAAAATTCTACGCAAGAAATTAGAACTTTTTGCGTAATCTACGCTGCGGGATCCGTGACTTGTTCTGTCCATAACCCGAGAGCCTACAGCCCAGGAGTCCTGGTCTTAGCGGCCCTATGACCGAAGAACTGCTGATTGAATCCCTTCCCAATGAAAAAGTAGCGGTCGCATCGCGGCGACCTGAAGTCCGTCTGCGAACCGGACTCATCCTGTTGAGCATCGTGGCTCTCTTTTGCCTGAGCGCGGAGACGGAACTGATTGAGCAGATCGACAGTCTTTCCCTTTATATGACCTACGGCGAAATTGCCCGGGACGCCGGCGTCGCATTGATGATTCTGGTGGGCATGGCGTTTACGTGGTGGGTCGTAGTTTTGTTGACTGTATGGATAGCCGATCTGCTTCCGTGGACGAAGCGGCGTAGTACTGCGCTTGGTTGGCATTTGGGGTTGGCGGTTCCCCTTTCTTATCTGTTCCTGGATATTTTTGGCGCGACCAAGGCTCAGATTTTTCCGCAGTGGCACTCGGGATTGCTGGTCTGGCTCCTGGCGGGGAGCGTTTGCCTTGCAGGGCTTATGGCGGTTGACTTATTCCGGCTTCAGGAATTCTGCAGAACTCGGCTGGTGCCGATTGCCTGGGCTCATATCGCGCTGGCCGTAGTTGCGGCGACAGTTCTGATGGCCAGAGGCGTCTATCTATTTCACGATTACGTGCGCCAAGGACACGCCGCAAGCGCTTCACAGTTGCCCGATATCTACCTCGTAACCATCGATGCGCTCAGCGCGGAGGACACATCCCTTTACGGCTATAGCCGAGCCACCACGCCCAACCTGGATCGGTTCGCTCAGCGCAGTTTTACGTTCGACCACTTCTTCGCCAATTCCAACTTCACCGCTCCGAGTACGACTTCCATCGAGACCGGTAAGCTTCCCTGGTCGCATCGTATATTTCAACAGGGGGGATTTCTGCGGGATGAAGCTCAGGGCGAAAACCTGGCGGCGCTTCTGCGCCAGCGTGGATATTACACGGCGATGATCGCGGGGAACCAATGGGCTGCTCCATTTCGTCATCGCACGCTTGCAAGCTATGATGCAGTAGAATATGCCGCGCCTCTGGGGTTAGACGGCATTTGGTTTCGCTACACCAACCTGATAGGCCTCAACACGCAATACACTCTGTATGGCGCTCTGCTGAAGCGGTTGGGGCGCGCGATCAACTACGTAGATGCGGTGATCTGGCCGCATCGCTATCCAGCGCCGGCGGAAGCAGTGTTCGGCCGGGCAAGGACCTTGCTCGAACGCTCGGATATAGCACAACCGCATTTCTTGTGGACTCATATCCTTCCTCCACACGATCCCTACTTGCCGCCCTCACCTTACCGCGGGCGCTTTCTAAATGCGGGTCAACTGAATCGCGCTTCCGATTTGCTGTCTTTGCGGAACTACGCGTTGCCGGCGGGTACCTCTGCTAGCGAATTACGCGCTCGTTACGACGAAATGGTTCTCTATGCGGACGCATCCGTAGGTAGCTATCTGGACTGGCTGGATCGCACTGGCAGGCTGGAACACGCGATTGTGATCGTGGCGGCAGATCACGGAGAGTCCTTCGAGCACCATTGGTTTCTGCACGCCGGACCTCCACTTTACAATTCCCTGATCCAGGTTCCGTTGTTGATACACATGCCGGGCCAGAAACAAGGAGAGCACATCGCTGAGCTTGCCCAACAGGCGGATCTGCTGCCTACAATTCTCGAACTGGTCGGCGCGTCACCGCCGAACTGGACGGACGGCATATCTCTGAAGCCAGCATTAGAGGGAAAGGCGCTGCCGGAGCGGTATATTTTCAGCATGAACCTGGAGCCGGACCGGATCTTCGGCACGATCTCAAAGGGCACGTTGGCAGTCATGGATGACCAGTTCAAATACATTATTCGCCTGGATAGTCATGAGGAGTCTCTCTATCGATATAAGACCGACCGGCTTGAAGAACACAACCTCATCGCATCAGAAACCGACGCCGCTAAGCGATTGCACGACGTTTTGATGGCCAAACTCCGCGAAGTGAACGAACGACCTGCTGCCCGACCGTGAGTGTACCGGTGGGAACGGCAGTCCGTAAGACGCCCCGCAGGCTGCGCTTATCTTCCGACGCGTGGCGACGCCTTGCAAAGCAAATTGACAGCTATAGCGCGCGTCTGAATTGGCGTACGAGGCTATCTTATTTTCTGGCCGGTGCTGGCAATTCCCTGCTCGCCCGTATTCAGCATGCCAGCCAAGCAGAACAAATAAAAGCCGCCGTCCCGGCTCCCCCGCTATTTCTCCTTGGCTTTTGGCGGTCCGGTACGACATTGCTGCACGAGCTGTTTTGTAGTGATACGCGGTTCGGCTTCCCGAGCACCTACGCTTGCATGAACCCCTCGCATTTTCTGCTTACCGAAAAGTGGGCTAACATGCGCGCGCCGCAGCAAACTCTTCGGCCGATGGACAGCATGCAGTATTCCTGGGCTTCGCCTCAGGAAGACGAATTTGCGCTGCTTGCTCTGGGCGCGCCGTCTGTTTATGAGTCGCTAATTGTGCCCTCTCTGATGCGAGACGCACAATCTCTCGTCGACATTCGCCGACGCTCACCAGAGGAGCTCGCTCGCTGGGTTGAAGTGCTGCAATATTTCGTACGGCTACTGACAGTGCAGCAGGGCAAAGCGATGATCCTTAAATCGCCGCCGCACGGTTTTAGGCTGCCGCTGCTGCCTTCGCTCTTTCCCCTTGCGCGTTATGTTGTGCTCGAACGCAATCCTTACGAGGTCTTTGCTTCGAACGTGAAGCTTTGGCGCACCATGCTCGAAATGTATGGTGTCGACTCCGCTTCGTCTGACGAGATTGAGCAATTTATCCTTGCCGCCTATGCTCTGCACGAGGAAGCAATCGCCGAAGGGGTCGGCAACATCGATCCGCGAAAGGTCGCGTGGGTGCGCTACGAAGAGCTGATCGCCGACCCGGTGGGACGGATGGCGTTACTGTATCGAGAATTGGGGCTCGAGGATTTCGAAGTGGCACGTCCGCGGGTGGAACGCTACGTGGCGAGCGTTTCCAACCACACGCGCAATCGTTTCCGGCTCTCCCCAACCCAGAAGGAAGCTGTCGACTCCGCATGGGGCAAGCTGATACGTGAAAAAGGATATGGCTGGCCGGATGATTATGTCAGCTTGGGATAGCGAGCGAGAGCGTGGTCAGCATTAAAAAAGTGATGAGATCTACTTGCCAGGGAAGATGGATTCTCTGTGGGCTGATTCTTCTGCAAACTTTGGCGCAGCCTCGATCTTTTGGCGCGATCACGAAAACCAAGGCGGGAGTCGTCTCATCGATCGCCGCACGCAATGATGGATCCCAGCCAGCCCAAGAGACCGTCATTTTCGCGGACCAACAACCTGGCACCGATATGGGCGCAAAGATCGTTGCGGCGAACGCAGCTTTGGGTTCAACGAAAGGAGAAATCCGAGTTACGAGCTCCGGCGAAATTTCGGAACCCATTCCGTTATGGCAAAATCACGACCTGGTCTGTGCCGGCGATCAAATTGTATTGAGGCTGTCTAACTCCAGCGCAGAAATCATCCAGCAAAGCGATACGCGCGTGCACGGCTGCACCTTCTCTTCGAGTGAGGGTACGCTGCCGCCGGATGGGGCAGAGATTGTTTCGCAAGGGACGTCAAACGTCGAGGTCGAGGACGTTATCTTTGCGGGAGGTGGGTATCACATAAAATACACGCACGTCTGGAATTTCCGCATTAAGAACACCCGGCATATTTCGATTACTGCAACTGGCGCGGCGCCGATTCTTATCGAGTCGTCGACTCATGGGCAGATTATTTCGCCGCGAATCGAGGGCTATACGGCACCGGCAGGACACTCCGGAATCCGCTTGATGGGTATCGACCGGAGCAGTTTCGTCGATGTCACGGATCCGGTTATCAAGGATGTGGATGCCTCAACCGTTCCGGGATGTGGGGGCGTCACGTTTACTGCATCGAGCCACTCTACCCTGCGCGGCGGCATGATCAGCGGGCTCAAAAATTGCGACGGCGTGCTCACCGAGTCCACTGGAACGGCTGCTTCAACCGACATCGAGATTAGCGGCACTGTCAGCGCTGGCAATAATGCCGCGGCCGGAGTTGGAAGGAATGCAAATAACGGAGAAGGCTTCGACATCTTTAACTCAAAGCGCGTGCGCCTCTCCCGAGTCACGGCGAGTAACAATGGCAAGTCTCCAAACAACCGCCAGCCGGGAATTGAAGTGAGCAATTCGAGCGAGATCAGCATCACAAACTCCATTTCAAGTGACAACGGGGTTGACGGAATCAAGATTGACGGTTCTCCAGGCGTCATGATCAGCGAATCTCATACAAACGGTAACGGTGGCGCCGGGATACTCGTGATGCCCGCCCTGGGCCGCGTGAGTGCAAGGAAAAGATCGCCGATCGTGGACTGGGCACCGGGCGCCGCGAATATCACATTTTCGGCGGTCTGGCCGGCACAAACGAAAATCGTCATCGGCGGTGTGGTCTATACGGTCGCGTCGTTTCAATCGACAACTCGATTAACCCTATCCTCGGATTTTTCCGGCCGCACTGGGAGCTATGCTTACAATGTGGACAGTTACGCGGAGATTACGGATAGCGAATCGAATAATAACGGACAGCTAAGCGCAGGCTTGCCGGCGGATCGCAATGGAGGCCAGCGCGAAGGGATCTATTTTGCCGGCGGCTTCTCGGGGACGATTACCGGTCGCGTGACTCATCTGCGCGCCACCGACACTCAGAAGCGGAAAACGCAGTGTTACGGAATCCGCGTTGAGAACCACGCGCGCATCGTCGCGAAAGATAACGCAGTCAAAGGCAATATGGCAGGAGGGATACGAGACAGCCCGCGAAGAAGCAAGATCCGATAGCGTCACCGCGATTGCCCATTGCATCGAGACTCAAAAAAGAAGCTATGCTAAATTGGAAAATTCAAGGAGCGCCGACAAATGCAACGTAAAGCACTCATCACCGGAATCACGGGTCAGGACGGCTCCTATTTGGCAGAGTTCCTGCTGGAAAAGAACTACCGCGTTTATGGACTTGTGAGACGCAGCAGTACTATCAACTTTGAACGTATTACCCATTTGCAGGACAAGGTCGAACTTATTCCCGGAGACCTGCTTGACCAGAGTTCGCTGATAACGGCCCTGCAAAAGACTGAGCCCGATGAAGTTTACAATCTGGCCGCACAATCTTTCGTCCCGACATCGTGGAGTCAGCCTGTTCTAACCGGCGAGTTCACGGCGCTTGGGGTTACGCGCATGATCGAAGCGATTCGCGTCGCCAACCCTGCGATCCGTTTCTATCAGGCTTCCTCCAGCGAAATGTTCGGCATGGTGGAAGAGTCTCCGCAAAAGGAATCGACCAGATTTTATCCACGCAGCCCATATGGTGTGGCAAAGCTGTACGGCCATTGGATCACGGTAAACGCTCGCGAAAGCTATGACCTATTCGCGTGCTCGGGGATTTTGTTCAACCACGAATCACCACGGCGCGGAATTGAGTTCGTTACCAGAAAAGTGAGCTACAGTGTCGCCCGCATCAAATTGGGCCTCCAGCAGAAACTTAAAATGGGCAACCTCGATGCGGAACGCGACTGGGGCTACGCCGGCGACTACGTTCGCGCCATGTGGCTGATGCTGCAACAGGATGTCCCGGAGGACTATGTGGTCGCGACCGGCGTTGCCCACAGCGTGAAGTATCTTCTCGAACGCGCTTTTGCTCACGCTGGGTTGGACTACCGTGACCATGTCGAAGTGGCTCAGGACTTGCTGCGGCCAGCCGACGTTTTTCATCTTCGCGGAGATTATTCAAAAGCTCGCCAACGGCTTGCCTGGGAACCTCGCGTCAGCTTCGAACAAATGATCGAAATGATGGTTGACAGCGATCTGGAACTTGTATCGAAGACCGCTCCTAAGGCGCTATCTTTTGGAGACTACTGACTTTGATCAACCGCAGCTTCGGTCAGGCAGAAGATCAGGTCGACTCGAGACAGGGGGCGGGGTCGCGAGTCCTCATCACGGGCGGAACCGGATTTGTTGGCATACATCTGATCCGCCTTCTCAAGGAAACAGCTTCTCACATTTCTGTGCTCGCGTCCGGGAGCAGCCGCGGCTCTGAACCCGGAGTGCAATATTACCAGGCGGATATCCGCGATGCCGAGAGGGTGCGATCTGCGGTACGCGAATCCCATCCTGAACACATTTACCATTTAGCGGGCATTACTTCAGTCGCCGCCTCGTGGGCCGATCCCCGGCTCACTTATGAAGTCAACATGTTCGGCGCGCAGAACCTGTTTGACGCCGCGATGAATTTGTCGTCGCCGCCCAAAATACTGAACGTCAGCACTTCTCAAGTCTATGCTCCTTCTACCGGAATCTTGACCGAGGAGAGCCCTCTTCGGCCCGATAATCCGTATGCTGCAAGCAAGGCGATGGCGGAATTGCTTGTCCCTCAGTATCGGAACTGCGCGAGCGGAGGCGTCGTCACAGCTCGTCCTTTCAACCACACGGGAAGCGGACAGTCGCCGAACTTCGTGCTGGCCTCAGTCGCTAAGCAGTTCGCCGAAATTGAATTAAGGTTGCTGCCAGCAAAACTCAACCTGGGCAATGTTGCGGTGAAACGTGATTTCACTGACGTTCGAGATGTAGTTCGCGCCTACCGCATGTTGCTGGAGAAAGGCCGAACATCGGAAATTTACAACGTGTGTTCGGGCACTTCAGTTCTTCTTTCCGATATCATAAAAAACTTTCAGGCCATCACTGGAATAGAGACGACGATCGAAACCGATCACGCTAAGATTCGCGCCGGGGAAGTGGCGGAGATCTATGGCGACTCACACAAACTTCAAGCTGAAACGGGTTGGCGGCAGGAAATTCCCCTGCAGAAAACCGTGGAAGACATGCTGAACTATTGGCGTGCCGAATGCCGAAGCCAAGAGCCAATACCCAACCTTTAGCGGGCACGCCAGACACTGCTCGCAAGGCAGCAGCAGAGGCCGCACCAGCAGCTTAAACGTTAAGGGGTGACAGAACAGCCTATCCCCGCGATAGACGCGCAGCAAGCCGTCGAGTTGGTGCGAGAGTTCGCCGATTACCTCGGCGCAGAACAACCTCGGGCCGCCCCGCGTTGGCGGCCGTCACCTAAGGGCTTGACATGCGCAGGTTCAAAATGGGAATATTCGCGATAGATACCCACTTTGACAGCACAGGAGCGAAAAGATTGGCTCGATCCAGCCTTGTGTTCATCGTCACCATGTTCCTAGTAGCCGCACTACCCTGCTATGCCTATGGCGATCCAAGCGGAGGTGCGCTGTTTCAAGTGCTCATCCCATTCTTGGCTGCCTTATGGGGAATGTGGATGATTTTCGCCAACAAGGTTCGCCGGCGGGTGTCCAATCTGCTACGCAAATGGCGCGGCATCCCCTCTGAATAGTCAACGGACACGCAGCCGCGCTTGCTGTCGATACCCGCATGAACGCTCGCGACACGCCATAGGGATGAGGGAATCCGGTCCGAACCACTTATATGCTTGGCCAGCCAGCCGCGGTCTTGTCAAAGCGGCGCATTTGAATCGATTCCGCGTAACCCTCGCAGCTGGATCCTCTTCTGTTCAGCCCTGCGGTGTGACGTGCCCCTTCTGCATCAAACCATGCCCGCTCAGGTGACGAATGGGAAATGCCCCCCACATTCGAATCGCAAATGACTTCGAAGCAAAAATTTTCATGATCTGCGGCGAATCAATTGTTCTCCAGTGGGGTTTAGAAAGTTAACGGGATTGATAAACCCTACGACGTCACCATATTGTAGGGGGTCAATAAATATTCTGTTATGCTTGTGATGGTGAATCCATGAAGAAAAACCGGTTCCCGCTGTGGATCCTGGCGATGGATTTTCTTTGGGTAGCAATAGCTTTTTGCGGTGCCGACGTGCTCCGATACGGGGTTCACTGGGGAGCGTCGCAAAAAGGCTTCATCGATGAACTCTTGCCCTTCTTGTTTGTGGCGTGGCCGGTCTGGGCTCTTCTTTCCCACAAAATGAATCTGGATGGTTTCCGTGGAGGCTGGCACCTTCCGGCGATGGTGTCAGCAGTGTTTTTAGGCGTTTTGCTATTGATGACCGTCTTACTGGCGGGCAGCTACCTCAGTCAACGCTACGTCTCGCGGCTGGCCTTGGGCTATTTTGGTGTTTTGCTGCTGTCGGGTTTCATTGCCATTCGCTATGGCGCGCGCCTGTTTCTTCGAACCCGTCACCGAGCCGGGAAGGTGGGTCGCGTCGTCGTCGTAGGCAATGGACAAGTGGCGCGCGAGATTGCCTCGAAGATAGAGCGTCATCCGGAAATGCTGTGTAAAGTGGTGGGATTTCTGTATCCGCAAGATGCTCCCTGTGATCTCGGTTTGCCGCGCGCTGTAACCCGCGAGAGCGCGACATTCCTGACACTCAAAGTGGTCGACTTGCTTCACAGCCAGCATGTTGACGAGCTGATCCTGGCGTTGCAAAAGCCCTCTTGGCCTGAGCTCCTTAATCTAGTAGGCCGCTGTCGAGAACAAGGCATCAACGTCAGCCTGGTGCCACAGCCTTACGAACTATACCTCTCCAAACCGGACCTGGTGGATCTCAGCGGCTTGCCATTACTTCGACTTCGTGAATCCTCAACTTCAAGCATATTCTTGTTGGAAAAACGCATAGTCGACTTGACGGTTACCATATTGCTGCTTCCCGTAGCCGTACTTGTTTTGTTGCTGGCGGCGTTCGTGCTCCTTGCAACGAAAGGGAAGGTTTTTCGCTGGGAAACCCGCAGTGGCAAAAATGGGAAATCATTTCCCATGTTGCGTCTTAATGTGGATCGCCACGCTACCGATACAACGAGCTTTGAGCGACTGATGCAGCAGTTGAGCATCACCGAACTTCCTCAGCTATTTAACGTGCTGTGCGGAGACATGTCGTTGGTCGGGCCTCGTCCCGAGTCTCCGGACCGCGTGCGCCACTATTCGGAATGGGAACAGCAGCGTTTGAGCGTAAAGCCCGGCATCACCGGCTTAGCTCAGGTTCACGGCCTGCGTGAGCAGCATTCCTCCGAAGAAAAGACTCGCTTTGACTTGCAATATTTACTCAAACCGTCACTGTTGACGGATCTGTCGTTGTTGCTCCAGACTTCGTGGACGTTGGCTGTACGGATGTTTCATCATGCACAATCGGGCCCCGCAGGACAGGTAGTCTCAGAGAGCAAACCGGTCTCTGATTTTCGGTTTCCGTCTGTCGAGGAGGCATTTCAGCGTGCTCATCGGTCGCAGTCCAGTGCGGATTAGCTTTGCCGGCGGCGGCACCGACCTGCCAGCCTATTACGAGCAGTTCGGCGGCGCAGTGCTCAGCACCGCGATTAACAAATACTTCTACACCATCTTAGGCAAGAGATCCGATGGACGCGTCCAGGTTATCTCCTCGGATCTGCGCCTATTTGAAACCTGGCAAGACATTGCCGCCATGAAGCTGGAAGGAAGCGGACTCGAGATTCCGCTGGCCGTGCTCAAGGATGTATCGTCCGATATTTCCGTGGATCTTTTTCTGGCTTCGGAAATTCCTCCCGGAACAGGGCTGGGATCGTCGGCGAGCGTCTGTGTAGGCATCTTGAAGACGCTCACCACCTATCTGGATCAGCCGCTTTCCCAATACGATTTGGCCGATCGCGCCTTTCACATTACACGAGATAGCCTGGGACGGCACGTGGGCAGACAGGATGAGTATGCTTGCGCTTTCGGGGGATTAAACTTCATCACTTTTGAGCGCGACGGGACAACCCAGGTAGAGCCCGTAAAAATCGACCGCGGGCTCATGAAGGATTTGCAGGGGCGGCTCATGCTGTTCTTCACAGGCTCTGCGCGGCATTCGTGGACGATTCTTGAAGAGCAAGAGAAGTCAACCCGTGTGGGCAAAGGAGTGGCGGTCGAGGCGCTGCATGCAGTCCGCACGCTGGCCGACGGGATGCGCGCAGCCCTCGAGAATGGCGATCTTGGCGGCTTTGGTTCGCTCCTGCATGAAGCATGGCAGGCCAAGAAGAGAGTTTCGACGAAGATATCCAGTTCGCGCATCGATCAGCTCTATGAGCTCGCCCGCCGCCATGGGGCCACAGGCGGAAAGATAACCGGTGCGGGCGGCGGCGGCTTTCTTCTCCTGTACTGCGAGCTCGACACTCAAAGTGCGGTGCGCAGTGCTCTAATGGCGGAAGGCGTGCAAGAAATGGCCTTTGCCTTTGAAACCCAGGGAGCCCAGGTCATCGTCAACGATCCATTCATCGATGGCGACGAGCGCGCCGGCTCACGATGGACCTTTGTACCCGCATCGTCCAGCATTTAGCAGCGGATCGATGCCATGCGAGTAGGCCGTATTGCTTACTGCACCGTAAGCGTGAGCGGCAGTTGCGCGCTGGTGTTCCCGACGTTAGCTGTGACTGTCAGGGTATACATTCCAGCGACCGTACCGTTGACTTGGTTCCCCAGGCTCCTTTGAGGGCTTCTACCGCAGGAACACAAGAACATCATCGGCAACAGCAGCCAATGCAAACGACGCCGGACTGACCGCGTTGTGCTGCCTCCTGCAGGCAGCACAACCCATCCCACTAAGGTGAAGGCCCATAGCCAAGGTTCGGGCGCGGAATGGGTAGGGTGCTGTGCGGCGATTGCGGCGCCCGAGGTCGTCACGCTCACGGCGAAAACCGTAGGCTGAGTCGCGCTGATCGCTTCTGTGGCAGGCAGGTTGCATGTTGCTCCCAAGGGCGCGCCGCCGCAAGTCAGCAACGCCACACCGCTGATCCCGTTGCCGCCGATGGAAAGCGAGTATTTCGCCGTCGTCCCTGCTGCGACGGTCGCAGAGGTCGAAGTGCCCGAAGTGATGCTGAGGCCCACGCTTGGGGAAACACCAGTACCGCTCAATGAAATCGTCGGCGGATCATTCGGAGCAGCTGCTGCAATCGTGAGAGCTCCGCTCAGCGTACCCGTAGACGTGGGACTGAATGTTAACTGTACCTGGCATGTCGCAAATGCCGGCAGCCCGACGCCGCAATTGTTAGTCTCCGCGAAATCGCCACTCACTTGAATGAGAAGATTTTCGACAGCGACGGCTCCTGCGATCAGCATAACCGTTTGCGGCGGACTTGCGGTTGACAGGCCTTGAGCGGGAAATGAGAGAGCGGACTTCGAAGTTGTCAGTAACCCGGCAAGAATTCCATTCCCACCGTCCATGTTCCCGGAGAAATTATCGTTGTCGAGGGTAACGTTGGCGGTGTTGGCAAGTTCAAGGCCATAGAGCTGGCTTCCCGTTCCGGTATTTGCAGATGTAACTCCAGAAATTATCCCGGTGGTTCCGTCAGCCCAACTGATACCTACTTGAGTCTGTCCGCCAAATCCTCCCCGGCCATTATCATCGATAACGCTATCGCGGATTTGCTGCGTGGTGTTTACACCCCAAGTAACGGGCGAAGAGTGATCCGGAGGAGCAGTTGCCAGGTTCAGGTGCTTTGCATCCGTTACCGAAGCAATTCGATAAGTGACGGCGTCAAGAATGAAGGGCGTGCCAGGCAGCCAGGACAGGCCAAAGCCGCCGGAAACCCCGCCAGCCCAGCTGACCGCCGCTCCAACATTCGTCGCTGTGCCACCCTGCCACTCCGTAAACACTCCGGTGGCTTGATTGCGATTTATGGTATCGCGGACGAGACGCACATTTGGACTTCCCGCGGCAGCAACTCCTGCCATGGAACCGTTGCTGACGTCGGAGTCGGCCAAGACAACGTCATCATCCAGGAAGAGCCATATTCCAGGCTGCTCATCATGCAGGCTGCCATCTGAATCCAGAGTGCAGTGAGAAATGTAGATGTGGCTTGTATTGATAAGGTCAAGGCCATCTCCGAGACCCAGCGGTGCCGCAGCGTTTAACCCCGCTCCGCCATTATTAGAAGAGTTAACCCCGATGATGGATAGGTAGGAGGACGGTATATTGTCCCCATCCGACTCGCTGAGAATTCCGTCGGCGTTTGGATTGCCGGTGATCTGACCGCCGCTGACAACGATGTTAGAAGAGCCGTTTATTTCGATGGCACCCGCCCCCAGCCGGACGTAGCTGGCGTCCACATTCTGAATAACGGGATTGTGAACTTCGATATGGTCCGAGTGATTCAATTCGAAGATAGCGGTGTTATTCAACCCAGGAGGGAATACAAATCCACTCACCACCAGGTTCTCCACTTGTCCTCGAGAGCAATTCACCAGATAATATCCCGCGGTTGTGGTCTGGGTAGCGACGTCAGCAGCTGTTATGCTCGTCACCTTGTTGTTGGCGATGAGAAAGTCCTTTATGCCATTCCAGTACACCAGGTTCCCGCCGCCCATGAAAGTCACGTTTTCCAGCGACACATGATCGGTGTTGAGGGATTGCACCTCACCGCTGATAGGAGTGGGGGTCGACGAAATAATGCAGTTTTGAATGTGAGTATGACTATTCTGATAGAGGTAAGAACCGGCATTCAGAGAAATCGTCGTCTGATTGATACAGACCAGGTCGTGCCCGTCGGATAAAGACACTTCTCCTTCGCTGATGGTTCCCGAAACGCTCACAATGATCTGCCCAGGATTCTTGCCCAACCTTGCGTCAGCAGCGGCAATTTGCGCGCCGAGGTCACCGGTTTGCCCGCCAGCCCTGCCCGCTATGAAAATCAGAGTCGCCAGTAAAAGCAAAAAATGCTTCATTCGCATCCGTAATTACTGCCAATCATGCCCTGATTTGTGGCTGATTAGACAAGACCAATTCTATGATCATTGGGCACAGCGTGGTATAGATGATCAGGATACCCAAAGAGTTGGTGCCGGCAAGCAAGTGTGTGAGACTTTGCCGCACGAAAGGCCACATCGGTGGGGAGAAACTTGCGAATTGCGCGGCCGGACGCTCCGAACAATCCCTTTAGGGCCAACTGGGATTATTTTCCCCAGGATACTCCGGGATAAAGGCTGGGAATCCGGAACCCGCGATATGCATTTTCACCCGTGAGATTCAATTGCCACACCGTTTGCGGAGTGTTGGGATAGGTCACCTCCATGACTTGGGAGGCCGGCGTAGTTGCCACGGTGGTAAGGTCAAATTCCATGTTTCCATTGGGTAAAATTCCGATGCTCCCTCCCCAGAAGGAATAAAAGCCGGGAGTATCCTGCCACAAAAGAGTGGCCACATTGGTAGCTTCGTCGACCTGAAAAACGGTGGCGCGAGTATAGCAGGTAGTGGAACAAGGCACCCCGCTGGCATTGAGCCGCAGATCTCCATTGTCAATAATCGAAAGGGTCATCAGAGAACCGTCCGTGGTCTCGAGATTGGGATAGTGTTGAGCGTAGAACCAGTCACTGATATCTCCACCCGTCAGCGTAAAGTCTCCATCGTTCCCAAGGCGCCAAATGATGTCGCCGCCGCCGGTGCCATTGGCATAGTCGATCTTCAGAATCCAACTTTGGTGGCGCATCGAAACCAGAAGGTTGCCATCCGGCGTGTATATGATGGCGTTGCTATGAGTCCAGTCGGGCAATCCCATCAAATGCCGGTTGACGTCCAGGTGATCGAAGCCCGACCACGCCCACGCTACGTTTCCGTTAAGGTCAATATCAATCAGCGCATCGCCCAGAACGTCCGTCACTCCGGGGTAGCCCGGCAGGTTGGTGAAGTCCTTGGAAGTGTTAGCCAGAGTAATCCAGTGACCATTGGGCAAAACGATCACATCGTGGTGGAAGTCGCTTATGGTAAAGGCATAACCGTTGGCTTGCAGCGACGCATTGACCGCAGCTACGCTAATGCTCCGCACGATATTGCCCGCCAAGTCAATCTCCCGCAAGTCGCCGACATTCATAAGGAAATCCCCGTTCTGCATTAGTTTCATCGGCGTCGGAGAAGCCCCGTTCCCCGGGTTGTAGTACCAAATGATGTTACCGTCGAGGTCGGTTACAACGGCCTGCAAATAATTGCTGGGAGCGACCAAATTGAATACTTCGACTCCGCTCGAGGGCGTGAGGCCCGCAGTGGGGCGAGTTACGACAATTTTCGGCTGCGTGCCGGCTGAACTGGGTATCTGACCCGTCCTGAAGATTTGATCCGGCCCGATCCAGGTCTCGCCGTCAATCGCTTCCATATGCGCCCGCATGTGATAAATGCTGTTGGCCTTCATTCCCGCTACCAAAATAGTGATGGGTGTGCCCGGCGCAACGCTCGCCTGCGTGGTCGAGGTTTGCCGGCCATAGGTGGTATCAGTGCCGAATTCAACCCAGGCCGTGATATTGCTGATATAGGTTGTGATGCTGTATTGGGCCACCAACGGGTTCGCCGTCGGGGCGATCGAAGTCAACGCAGGAGTGAAGCTAGTGCTTCCGCCACAGCCAAAGCACACGAGGACAGGCAGGATACACGCCAAGCGTAAATAGAAAAGCACTCGCATCGATGCCCCTTTTCGGACTGAGGATCCGGTGCTGAAGCATTTCTGGGCAGACCGAACCTTCTGGGTTTGTTAAAAAACGTCACCGATTATACACGCGAGTTCCTCAGCAAAACACAGTGAACATGCTTTGTCAGCCCATTGTTAACCGGAGCAGCCGTTCAGGGGGAGCGTGCGATCAATCAGTCATCATCAGGATCGGTGGGAGGACTCTTGTCCTGCAGGAAGTGTTGCGCGTTAAGAGGCGCCGAAATGTTATGAAACATGAGCGGAGTCTGTTGAAAATCGAAGCAATCACCGAGATCATCGGCCCGCGCATCCGCGTATCCCAGAGATGGCAGATCAAAATTCTCCTCGATAAATTTCAGGATGCTGCCAAAGTCGTGGGTAACGTGAGAAACGTAGCCGGGCTTCGCGTAAGGAGAGATCACGATCAGGGGCACGCGAAAACCGTACTCATACGAGTCGTAGATTGTGGGCGCAACATGGTCGTACCAGCCGCCCCAGTCATCCCATGTAATAAAAATGGCTGTGTCCTGCCAATACCCGCTGTCGCCAATGGCGTTGACGACGGATGCTACCCAGGACGGTCCGGAACCGTTAGTTTGCCCCGCATGATCGGAGGCCTGCCCACTGGGAATGACCCAACTGACCGACGCCAGTCGCCGCTGGGCCACATCCAAAAAAATTTGAGTGGGCTGCAAGACGACGCTCCGAGACCAGTCCTGACCGAAACGCATGTGCCAGATGGCATTGGGCGCGGTCCAGATCGAGCCTGCAGACGGCGCGTAATAGCGCCAACTGAGTTCCTGATTGTCCAGCAGATCGGTCAAAGTCGGATGCTCGAAGCACGGGTACTGGAACGAAGACTGTTTCCCGTCGGGATGAATCAGGGCGACAATCTCACCCAGAGGAGCCGTGCATCCGGTCATGTTTGAGGCATTTGCGACACCGCCGGGATTTGAGGAAGCGAACAAATCGCTGGTTGCGGTCGGCGCCGAAGTTCCCGCGATGATGAATTGATGAGCGGGAAAGCTTGGTCCCTGGTTGGTCTGAAACATGCGATCGCCAAACGTATATTGCTCCGCCATTTGGAAATACGGCATCACTTCCGAGGGATCGATATACCTGAACTGAGCATTAGCGGGAAAGGGATTACAAGCTGAGGGATGGTCAGTACACACCACTGCGATCTTATCGGCTCCATCCATCTTCCCGTTGTCGTACATGTGGACGAAGGCGGTGTGCGAGTGGTCCAGGTCGTATCCACTGGTCAGGGATGCGGGAGCCAACTGGATGGTCTGTCCGTGGGAATTCAGTCCGCTCTCGGCAATGTCGGCGTTAGGCAAACCATGAAAGAGGTTATCCGGGGTGCGGTTTTCCTGAAAGATTATGACCACGTGATGAATCTTCGCAGGGTCGGAGGCAGCACCACACGCGCCCAAGCCAGCGAGCAGCAGCGCCGTGCAGACCAAACCGCTCCATGCCAGCAGCCCTGTGGACCGGGTCATGGAGTCCTCCTTGCCTGACCGCATCTCAGCCTCATGCGATGCGGAAGTCAGGCTCGGCGTTGTGATCTCGGAGGCATTTTTCGCCTCCGGTTTCAAAACGTCAACTCCGACGGCCCGAGCCAAATCCTTGTGGTCCAAGTTGCCCATCTCCGATTGTTGGGATCGCTTGTTGGCGCTGTTAGTCGGGATTGATTTCCTCTTGCCGCGCAGGCAGCGCCGGCATTTCGGGGTGCTGCGGGTCGCGCCAGATTACAGAGAAACATTCGCCTTCGCTTTCAGTACGCCAGATTGATCCGTCTTGATACTTGATCGAGAGCGGAAAGAAGACCCAGCCCATAATCGATTGTGCACTGGCTGCAGGAATGCCCGGCTCTTCCAGTGTCTGCTCCTGACCTGGCGCGATAGGCTTGGTCGATGACCACTGCGGGTTGAATGGCCGGCGCAAGTCCTGTGGCGCGAGAAGCATTTCACTCATGAGCACGATGCCGCTGATCGCTTTGCTGCTGGTGTTCTTCACCGTGAGCGAAAAAGTTGACGGATGCTTCCAGAAATCTCCGCCGGCAAAAGCGATGGGACAAGAGCGCGTGGGCGGCTTGTAGATTGTGTAAACGGCGACCATTCCCGCCTCCATGTGGTCTTCGACGTGGCAATGAAACATCCACGTGCCGGGATTATCAGCGACCATGTCAACCGTTTTCATGCTGCCGGGAAGAAGTTCGACGACGTCGGTGTGCCGGCCTTCGTAAGTGACCGTTTCCCCATGCCAGTGCGGCGTGTGCAGATCGATTTCGTTGCCCATGCCCAGCAGATACCAGCGGACTTTATCTCCCTGCTTCATGACCAAGCCAGGAAGGTTGCCGAAGATGTAGCCGTTGATGGCATAGAACATGCCCGCGGCTGCGCCCGCCATTTGATTGAAGATCATGAACGAGGCGACAAATTCGCGGTCCACGCCTTTGGGGGAGCCATCGGGATTGGCCTTGCCTTTGGCGGTGACGATGATCGGGCCCATAAGGCCGGCGTTAATTTCAATCGCTGGATCGACGTGGGAGTGATACCACCAGACGATAGAACTTGGCTGGCCGGGGCCAGGGCCGCTGGCGGCGGTGGCGAACCAATGGTAAGTGAAGCGGCGGCCGGGGGCGACGCGGTCGCCTGCGCCGAATGGAATGTAGAAAGATCCTTCGTTGTTCTTGTCGTAGCGCAGTCCGTGCGGGTGCATGTTGTGCGCGATGTGAGTGCGATTCAGGAATTCAACGACGACTTCGTCACCAACTTCGGCGCGGATGATGGGGCCGAGAATTCCCAGCCATTCCGGCTGTGGCTTGGGCGTGGTGAAAGTGTCATCGGTGTATTCGATGAAGCGGGTCTTCGGCCATGCCAGCTTGAACGCCCAGGGCTGGCGAATCGGCGTAGCTGTGAGGAGATCGTGCCCGGTGGGAGCGTAGTTCCAGGTAACGTCTTCGGCGGCGATGTAGTAGTGGCGGGTTGTCGCCAGGCAGGTGGAAACGGAAAGCAAAAGAAAACACATTCCCACGGCTCGCTGAAATCTCACGAATCCATTATCCCATTCTGCATGGCCGAGAACTATGTATGAATTGCCCCATATGCGCTAGGGAGTCGGCGCGGCCGTGGAGCAGGTTCCGCCGGTGGTTTGTGTCGGCGGCGAAGGCGGAGTAGCCCAAGGCTCATTCACGAAATCAAAGAATTCGTCCATGGTGGCGGGAGGATTCGTCCCGGCTTGAGCAGTCGACCAGTAGGCATCGCGAGCCGTGAGCGGGGGAATGTTGAAACGCTCCTCCACCAGATTGAGCCATGCCGTGGTATCCCGTACGACATGGGAGACGAAGTTCTGCTTGGCGAAGGGCGAAATCACGATCAGCGGCACGCGATAACCGGTCATGCCGAAACTGCAAACGCCTGTGGACTGGTCTGCGCCCAGGCATTCGTCATGCGTCTGCAAATCGATGGGATAGGCAAAACTATCAGGCACCGGAACCGGTTGAGGTTGAACGTGGTCGAAAAAGCCGCCGGGTTCGTCGTAGGTGAAGATCAGCACGGAGTCTTTCCAACTGGGGCTGGTCATCAGCGTATTGATTATTCCCGCCGCATAAGCCGCTCCGTCCTGGATGTTTTCCGGGTACTGGTCGGAATCGGAGGGATGCTCGTCCAGTCCCTGGGTAGACGCGGGTTCGATCACAATCACCTGGGGCAATGTCTGGTCGTTTTGCACGTCGGTTGCAAAATTCGATTCGGGCTGAATATTCTGCAACAGGTCCGGGTTTCCGCCCGCCGAGGCTGTAATCGCCCCTTCATAGGTAAATTGATTCAGATAGCTGTAGTTCTCCAGCAGACATTGCGACAGCGTGTCGCCGGTCATGTTCTGGCAATTTGTGTCGCCGGAATTGTTGACATAGATTCGCCAACTGACGCCCGCCTTTTGCAACGCTTCAACAATCGGAGTGGAGGTGAATTGCGACTGGTCGTCGCTATTACTGTTAATGGGATAGGCGTAGCCCTGCGAAGTGGCAGCGTAGATGTACGCTCGGTCGAGCTGAGTGCGAGTCATGATCGGAGCAAACCAGCGGTCAGACGTGGCGAATTTTGTGGCCATGAAGTAGTAGTAATTCAGGTCGGCATCGGTGTAATAGCCCATGGTGCGATAGCCATTGACGTCGTTGACGGGAGTGCCGCCGTTTGTGGTTATGCTGTAATCGCGGGCGTCGTTGGCGCCGGCTTCGACGAATCCGTTGCCCAGCCAATTAATGGTGTTGGGGAAACTGAAGTTATCGTTCCAATCGACGTGGGCTTCATTCCAAAAGGGACTCAGCTCTTCGGTACATATTGACTGCGCGTGATAAGACGGAACCGGCGTAGCGGTCGGGTCAACAACGCAGGCGTCAGGCGGAGGCTGAGTGGGATCGCAGGCTGGGTTCGTTGGGACTGCGCACGAACTTACGCCGTTAGTGACTGTGCATAAGGAAGCTGGCGTGAATTGCGGTAAGCCATCGAATTGCTGATCCGGAACGCCGTTGTTCGCCCAGTATTGGCGCATGTAGCCGAAGTAGTGATCGAAAGAGCGATTCTCCTGAGCGAAGAAAATAATGTGATTGATGTTGCCTTTGAGCGAGCCGCCGAAGTTGGCGGTGACATTGCTGGCAGCGCTCACGGTAAAGCTGCAGGTTGTCGTCCCGGTGCAGGCGCCGGACCATCCGCCAAAGACGTCGTTAGTAGCCGGAGTCTGGGTCAATGTGACTTGGCTGCCGGCGCTGAAGTCGGCGGTGCATGTAGTCGAAGTCGACGAACAATTGATTCCCGCCGGACTGCTCGTCACGGTACCCGTGCCCACGCCCGCCAGAGCGACGGTCAGCGCAAAGCCCGAGTCGAAGTTAGCAGTCACGTTCGCAGCAGCAGTCACGGTCAGGCTGCAAGTGGTGGTACCCGAACAACTGCCGCTCCAGCCACCGAAGGTATAGCCGCTGCCCGGCGTTGCGGTGAGCGTTACCTGCGTGTTCTGGGCGAAGTCCGCGCTGCAAGTCGTGGGGCAATTAATTCCCGCTGGACTGCTGGTGACAGTGCCGGTGCCGCCGCCGGCCTCAGCGACCGTGATGCCGTAGCTGCGAGTAAATGTATCGCTTACGTTTTCGGCCGCATTCATGGTTACGCTGCATGTGCTGGTTCCAGTGCAACTCCCGCTCCAGCCGCTGAAAAGATAGCTGCTGCTTGGCGTTGCGGTAAGCGTTACTTTTGTGCCTTGGGTAAAGGTGGCTGTGCAGGTACTGGGACAATTAATTCCGGCTGGAGTGCTTGTGATGGTGCCCGCACCCGTAGGCGGAGCCGCCACCGTCAGCTGATACGACTGCTGGGTGGTCGAGGAAGTGCCGACCCCGGCGCACCCGGACATTGCCAGTGCGAAGGCGGCACACAGCGACATCAATCCAAATGTAGATGCAGACCTCATGGCGCAATTCCCCTCAGACGAGCGCCAACTTGGATGACGCAAGGGTCGCGCAGGTTGGTTGCCTCTTTTGCCTCAGTCGCCGTTCTGCGCCTGTTTTCGCGGGGGTCTCTCTGTGTTACTTGGATGCTAATAGGCTTAGGCGGAGCGACTTGACAGGAAAAGGGGCGAGGTGAAACGTTCGAATTTTAAGACGACACGATAGAGTCAGAATTTCGTTCCAAGGAGTATGAAGATGGCAGGATACATTCCTCTCCCAGGCAGCAAGCGCGCGTTGTTGCCGAATTCCCGGCCCGCAGGGGCGATTGATCCATCCCAAATCGAAAGCATTACCGTGCGTGTACGCTCCGGCGGAGATGTTAAGGCGCTGGAAAAACGAGTTTACGACCAAAGCAAGAAACCGCTGAAGGAACGAACCTATCTCACCCGCGAGGATCTGGCCAAGAAACACGGGGCCCGCGCCGAAGACCTGGATCTTATAGAAAAAGTCGCGCAGCAGCACAATCTTATGGTCGTCCATCGCAGCGCAGCGGAACGATCCATTGTCCTGCGCGGAAAGCTGGGCGACTTGCTAAGCCTGTTTCCTGCCGACTTGCAGATGTATCACCACTCGACTGGAACCTATCGCGGCCGGCGCGGTGAAATCAGCATTCCGCAGAGCCTGGACAAAGTAGTGACGGGAGTGTTTGGTTTCGACACGCGGCCACGGCACCGCTCAGTACGGAAAAAGAAGCAGGGGACGCCTAAACCTGTGGATGGCCCGGGTGGCGATAACGGTGTGGCGGCGACGGCATTTGCCCAGCGCTATAACTTTCCCACCACCTATCAGGGCACGACATTAGATGGAACCGGTCAGACCATCGCGATCATCGAGCTGGGTGGAGGTTTCCAGACCAGCGATCTCCAGGTTTTCTTCAACGAGATCGGAGTTCCGATGCCGACCGTCGCGGCGGTTTCGGTGGATCATGCGGGCAACGACCCAACTACGGCCGATTCCGCCGATGGCGAGGTGATGCTCGATATCGAAGTGGCTGGAGCGGTGGCGCCGAACGCCAAGTTTGCAATTTATTTCGCCCCGAATAATGGAGACCAGGGCTTCATCGATGCCATAAGCGCCGCCGTGCATGATACGGAACGCAATCCTGACGTGATTTCCATCAGTTGGGGCGGCCCTGAGTCGACCACGGATCAACAGGGCGTGACGGCTTTTCACGAATTGTTCGTAGCGGCGGCGGCAACAGGAGTGACGGTGTGCGTGGCTTCCGGCGACCATGGCACTGCGGATGACGACGCGCAGGATTGGGATGGCAAGATTCACGTCGATCATCCAGCCGTCGATGACATGGTGCTGGGCTGCGGCGGAACGCAGATCGATTCCAGCGGCAACGATGTCGTGTGGAACGACGGGACGGCATTCGACGTTAACGTGGCGGGTGGTGGTGGCTGGGCCAGTGGTGGCGGCATCAGCGAAGTGGTTGCGGTGCCTGCCTATCAAACCGGCGCGAATCTTCCCGTCTCGATCGACAATGGAAATCCAGGGCGTGGAGTGCCGGACATTGCCATGAGTGCGACGAATTATTTTACTCGCGTAGATTCGTCGGAAGGAGCGTCGGGTGGAACCAGCGCGGTTGCACCTTTGATGTCGGCTCTGGTGGTGTTACTGAATCAGGCGAAGCGAAAGAACGTTGGCTTCCTCAACACGTTTCTCTATGCCAACGTGGCTAAAGGCGTGGTAAACGATGTGACACAGGGAACCAACGCGATCACGAACACGGTAAAGGGATACAACGCGGGGCCCGGATGGGATGCCTGTTCGGGATTGGGCGCACCGAATGGGACAGCAATTCTGAAAAACTTGTGAGGTTGCCGCTTTATCGAACCCGTGAAATGCCCGGTCTTGTCATTCCGAACCGGGGCGAAAGCCCCGGTGAGGAATCTGCTTCTAGTCTTCGACTATTCTTGCGGTCATCTCTTCCGCCGGCTCCCCGCCGACCATAGCCTGAGCGATGATCAGTTCTCGCGCTTCGATGCGAATTTTGGGCAGCTGCATGGCGAACCACCACGCCCCGCACAAAGACGCGAGCCCTCCGATTGCCACGGTGAGCGGGGCGCCAAGGCGATCGGCCAGTGCCCCACCGAGCAATGCGCCGATCGGCGCCATGCCCATGAACATCATGGAATAAACGGCCATCACACGGCCTCGCAATTCGTCTGGCACCATTACCTGTATGAGGGTGTTGGAGCAGGCCATTTGCAGCATCATGAAATAGCCCACTGGAAACAAAAGAATCACAGAAAGCCAGAAGGAATGCGACCAGCCGAACAGCAGAAGGCTGATGCCGAAACCGGCGCAGCACACCGCGACCCACCGTCCCAGACCTTTGACGCCGGAGCGCATAGCCAGCGTCAACGCGCCGAATAGCGCGCCCACACCAGTCGCGCCCATGAGTATTCCTAATCGCACCGCTCCCAGATCGTGCGATCCAATCAGAGCGGCCATTTGCTGCCCTCCGTGCTGAAGAATGCGATCGGCAAAAATCGGCATGAGAACCATGTAAGGCATGCCGGTCATGCTCACCAATCCCAACAACAGCATCAGAGCGCGGATAGGAGCAGTACGCTCCACAAACTGAAAGCCTTCAATAATGTGCTCCAGCGGCGAGGTGTGTAGAGAAACACGAGCCGGAGCGTGAACGCGCATCAGCAGCAATCCCACGATTACGGCGATGTAGCTGACGCCGTTGGCGAAAAAACACCAGCCTTCGCCCAGCCTTGCCACCAGGATTCCGGCAACCGCCGGGCCGACTACGCGCGCTCCGTTGAACATCGAGGAGTTGAGGGCAATGGCGTTCATCAGATCTTCCTTGCCCACCATATCTACGAGGAAGGACTGCCGCCCAGGAATATCGAACGCATTCACCACGCCGAGCAATGCGGCCAGCACAAAGATCTCCGCCACCGTGACCTTCTTCGTCAGAGTCAGCGTAGCCAATATCAAGGCCAGCAGCATAGAAGCGGTCTGGGTGGCGATAACGATGCGCTGGCGATTGGCACGGTCGGCGGCGATTCCTCCGAGCGGGGCGAACAAGAAGACCGGTATCTGGCCGGCGAAACCGACCGCGCCCAACAACAAGCCCGATCCCGTCAGCCGGTACACCAGCCACGACTGGGCGACAGTCTGCATCCAGGTGCCGATTAGAGAAATAAGCTGGCCGCTGAAAAAAAGCTGAAAGTTGCGATGCCGCAGTGCTCTCCCGATGGCTTGCCAGCGAAGTCGCGGCGCCGGGGGAACGATCTCTTGGGCAGAATTACTCGGCTCAGTCACGAATGTGTTTTGATGAGAATCATCTTCGGAAGGAGTCACTTTGTGCATCCGGGAGCGTGTAGCAATAGAACAAGCCGAAATAGCCTAATAGATTGACATGCAAGGTAATGACCAATCCTGCCTAATCCTGTCGTATAGGTCACCAACTTGCTAACTTCCCAGATCGGCAAAACTAGGCTACAGTTTTGCTAGCAGGAGACTAGACCGAGGCACGCCATTATGACGACTCCCCCAGGCCAAGTCGAACGCCGCGTTGGACAGCGATTTCCCTTTCTCCTACCAGTATCCTTGCGCGATGTTTCCACTGGCGCGGAAGCTCTTGGCTTCACTCAGGACATCAGTTCTCGGGGCGTGTTCTTCTTCACCGAGATGCCAATCTGCGAAGGCGCGGACATTGAATTGACGCTCAACATGCCTTCGGAAATCACCCTGGGGACGAACATGCGTGTGCGCTGCCGAGGCCATGTCTTGCGCGTGATCCGGCCCTCAATCAAAGGATTTCCGCCTCCGGCACAAGGCGGTTCTGAAACAAAAATCGGAGTTGCAGTTCGTTTGGAAAGATACGAATACCTGCCCGATGCAGAGGCGGTCGTTGCCTTTCCTCGGATTTCCGGACTGCACGGGCAACGCGAGGATGATCGACCGGCGCCCCTGCCGGGTCATGTGGGTCTGTGATTACGTTCCGCTGAGTTTCTTCCGCTGATCTGAATCGGTCTTGCACTGCTGCAAACTCAGGGCCCAAAAAATTTGCCTCTTCGGTTCTTTTCAACGCCCCGAACTTGGCTTAGAATAGTTCGCACTAGGGCGGAAGTGCCTCGGAGTGTTCTTCAGTTCGTGCATCCCCCCATCGCGTTCTGATGTGTGTTCGGCGTTTCGCGCTTGATGGCTCTCGGGTTCGCGTTTCCGATGCAGGACGACTCGCGGGCGGAGCCGATTACTTAGGTCACTTGGCTCGGAGTACCGTCTCTCAATAACATGCAAACACCGAGAGAAATCAGCGAGAACCGCACCATGCATGGGATCGCCGTCGCCCTCCTGAGCGAGGACCGGGAACAATTATCCGCGCTGCAGAACCGCGTTGAGGCGACGCGCCTGGGCCGCGTGGTATTCAGCCACCCCGGTTTTCCGTTAGGACCCACCGACGCTATTTTGCGGCAGATACAGGATTTGCGCGCCGAGGTGGTGATTGTCGAAGTCCCGGCGCGCGATTCGCAGCGAGCCATTCACGCCATTGAATTGATTCGTGCGACGACTCTCCAGATCGCCATATTTGCCAACGGCCAGATGACCAATCCCACCGCCATTGTCGCCGCCATGCGCGCGGGGGCGGGCGAGTTTCTCGACGAGGCGGCTGGATCTGAAGCTCTGCTCGAAGCGCTGGCCCGATTCAGCGCGACACGAACGCGAGCCCGCGGAGGCGCGGGAAAAGCACGCATCTTCACTTTCCTCAGCGCGAAAGGTGGTGCCGGCGCGACCACATCCGCGGTCAATACCGCCCTGGCCTTGCAGCAGGCCCACGGCAGCGTGGTGCTGGTGGATTTCGCTCCCATGGGGCATGCGGCCCTGCACTTGAATCTGCGGCCACAGTTTGGCGTGCTCGATGCGTTGCAGAATCTTCACCGGCTGGATGTTTCATTGCTCGATGGTTTGATGACCTCGGCCAAAGACGGTCTGCATCTATTAGCCGGACCACAACAGCCATATCAGACGGCTCCTACACCCGGCGAACTGGCCCGCTTGTTTGATCTCCTAGTGAATCACTACCGGTTTGTCATTGTCGATGCGTCCAGCCGGCTCGATTCCACGACGCATCTTTTAGCCGATCTTTCCAACGGCGTTTTCATTGTTGCGCAAACCGATGTCGTTTCACTGTGGAGCGCGGGACGCCTTTACAATTTTCTGGAAGAAGGCACAGGGCGCGATCGCCTGCGCATCATTTTGAATCGCTACAAAAAGATTCCCGGCTTCACCGATGATGACGTGGTGCAAGCCACCAATTGCAAGGTTCTGTGGAAAGTACCGAACGCGTATCAGGCGGTTTCTCCGGCAATCGATCACGGAAGCCCCGTGCTGCTGCAAGATCTGGAAATCAGCCGCTCCTATCGCGGGCTGGCCGAAGCTTTGGCAGAGGCTTCCAGCCAATCCGAATCCGGGCCGGACCTGGTTTACAGCCAGGAAAAATCGGATAGCAAGAAAAAAATACTGGGCCGCGCAAATCTCTCTCCGCTGCGCGCCGGACAATAGCACCCACGTCCGTCCCATCATCTAAAATGGAATTGATTCACTTGCAAATGCAATGGGTTTGCTGCGAAAGCTTTTTGGAGGACAAACGATGGCGGCGTTGAACGCGGGCGCGAATGCCCCAGACTTTACGTTGAAGACAACCGACGGCCGAGAGTTCTCGTTGAGCGAGGCACTGGCACGCGCGCCGGTTGTGCTCGCTTTTTTCAAAGTTTCCTGCCCCACCTGTCAGTACGCTTTTCCTTTTTTGCAACGGCTTTTCAAAGCCTATGGCCAAAGTGGCGCGACGATGGTGGGCATATCGCAGAATGACGCTCGCGACACGGCCGCATTTATGAAGCAATTTGGAGTGACGTTCCCGGTGCTCCTGGATGAATTGGGGCACTATCCGGTCTCGAATGCCTATGGTCTGACGAATGTTCCGACTTCGTTTTGGATCGCGGGGGATGGAGGGATCGAAATTTCCAGCGTGGGTTGGGTGAAGAAAGATTTCGAAGAGATCAACCAGAGATTGGCGACACAGGGGAAAAGTCCTGTGGCGACGATGTTCCAGCCGGGAGAAGACGTGCGGGACTTCCGCGCCGGTTGAGGGTCGAAGAACTGATCCTGCGGTCCGCAGGAACCAAGCGCCAAGCGCGAATACGCGGCGAACTCCGGTGACAAAATCTGCCTCTCGGGAGTGCCTGTCCCATTGGCGGAGATTGTTCAGACCTTCGGATTACTTCTCCGGCGCCAGTCTGCCCTTTACAATCTTTCGCAGTCACAACTGTGCGGACTCCGTATTTGCATTTGAGGGGGATAGAGATTGATACGAGCGATCCCGCGAGGGAGTGCCTTTGCTGGAGTCATGTTTGCCGCAACCATGGCCTTGAGTTTGCTATCGGCAGAGGCGGGTGCGCCGGTGCCGACTCCGGCCAAGCATGAAGCGGTTTCCACGCAACTGCCGGCCGCAGCATTTGCGGCCATGCAGACCATCAACCCCGACCACATTCGCTGGCATGTGCGCTTCCTGGCGCACGACCTGCTCGAAGGCAGAGGCACCGGACAGCGCGGCGGCGACATCGCCGCCGAATACATCGCCACGCAATTCGCCGAATATGGCCTGAAACCGGCAGGCGACGACGGCAGCTATCTCCAGAAAGTTCCGCTTGTGGGAATCACCACACTGCCGGCGACGCGATTCAGCATAGTTCCTAAAGAAGGCGCAGCGATCGATCTCAAGCCGCTGGACGACTACGTGGCCTACGATCAGACGCAACAGACGGAATCGGATGTGGACGCAGACATCGTCTACGTGGGATACGGAATCGAAGCGCCGGAGTACAACTGGGACGACTACAAGGGCATCGACGTGCACGGCAAGGTTTTACTGATGCTGGTCAACGAGCCGTCTTCGGATGACCCGGCTTTTTTCAAGGGCAAGGCACTTACTTACTACGGCCGCTGGACATACAAATATGAGGAGGCTGCGCGCAAAGGCGCGGTAGGTGTGATCCTCATTCATCAAACGGAAATGGCCAGCTATCCCTGGGAAGTAGTGCGCAATTCGAACTCAGGTGAGAAATCCTTTTTGAAGCTCGAAGGACCAGCGTTGAAAGTGGCGTCGTGGGTGCGATACGGCGCGGCGGAGAAATTGGTTGCCACAACTCCGGGATTGAGTCTGGAAAAGATGATCGCGGATGCGCGTTCGCGTGATTTCCATCCCGTCGATTTGTCGGCGAAGTTGAAGGCGCACATGGTCAGCAAGGTCCGCAATTTCGAATCCAACAATGTGCTCGCCGTTCTGCCGGGTTCGGACCGCAATCTGCGAGACCAGGCGGTTCTTTACACCGCGCATTACGATCACCTCGGCATCCGTCCCGACATGCCCGGTGACAATATTTACAACGGCGCGCAAGATAACGCCACCGGATGCGGCATCTTGCTGGAATTGGCGCGCGCCTTCAGCGTGGCAAAGGAGAGGCCCGCGCGATCAATTCTGTTCGCTTCAGTCACGGCGGAAGAGCAGGGACTCTTGGGCTCGGAATATTTAGGCAAACATCCGCCAATTGCCGCTGGAAAAATCACTCTGGACCTAAACTACGATGACGTCAAGCCGCTGGGAGCAGCCGAGGAAGTGGAAGTATCTGGCGCCGAACGCACTACGTTTTATCCCTGGGTCGAAGCCACGGCAAAAGAATTTCGTCTCGGCATACGCCCGGACGCCCGTCCCGAAGCCGGTCACTATTATCGCTCCGATCACTTCAGCCTCGCGCGCGTAGGTATCCCCGCTTTTTCCATCAATGAAGGAATCAAGTTCAAAGGACACGACGAGGCGTGGGGTGCCGCGCAATACGCGGAGTTCAATGAGAAGCACTACCACCAACCCAGTGACGAGTACCATCCGGAGATGGATTTCACCGGCGATTCGGCGATGGCGCGCTTCGGCTTCGCTCTGGGGTGGGAGGCGGCCAATACTCCCAAGCTTATTGGATGGCAAAAAGGCGATGAATTCGAAGCTGCCCGCAAAAACGCACAGCAATGAGTTTTACCAGAACGCCCTCCCCGCAAAAACTGGACCAATAACTTGCGTAACCTTTAGCCTCGTTTGCCGCCATGCTAGCCTCAAAATGTAATTGCTAGATCATCGGTCTCTGAAAAAGCTTGCCTAGAATTCCCATTTTTCGCTTAGGCGGAACGCCTGAAGTTCCGGCACTGCCTGATCTTGCTTCTTCCACGCCGGCCCTGGCTTTGGAAGGATTGATGGTCGGCGTCGACAATCTGCGTCACGACGTGGCTCTCAGCCCTCGCTTCGCCGAGGCTGCACGCGCGCAAATCGCGCGCCTTGTAATCCGCCACGGCGAGATGGAAGACCTGTTGGCCGCAGAAGCTGTCGCGAAACCGCAAGGCCCTTCCTGGATGAGATCGCAAGCCGCGACCCAGCCGCGCGACAAGAAAGCGGGCAGCGACTGGAATCCGGCACTCGCCGAATTGCATGTAGCCGCTCTGAACCGCGCCAAGAAAGAAGACAAGCCAGCCATTGACCTGCTGGCGCGGGTTGCGGTGACCAAATTTCTGCGCACGGAGATGAATCTGCAGTTCAATTTGGTACTGGAGCGATGCCGTGCGCTGCTGAAGAGCTACGAAGGCCTGCGCCAGCAGAAGGCTCTCGAATATCGCGAGCGAGTGGCTACATTCCAGGTACGCAAGAAAATTATTCTGCGCAAAACGGGACAGGAAATTTTTTCTACGCTGCGCGAAGTGGAGAAGAGTACCCTGGCGCGCACTCGCCGCTCTTTTTTTGGCGTGGATTCTTCCGACGGCACCGGGCGCGCATACCCGTTATTTCTGAACCGCCTGCTGTTCTGCGATGACGGGCGCGACGATTACCTGTGCGCCGAGCACTACGTAATGTTGGGTAATTGGGATCGTGACCCTGATCGCTATGGACGGATGCGCGAAGTGGCTTCGGCGTTCCTGCGCTCCATCTACGGAGTAGAAATCTCAGGCGAAACCATCGATGGGTGGATGAACGTTCCAGAAAACGCCCGCACCCTGGTAGGCGGCGGGACTCCCGACGAATCCAGCGCGGAAGGCTTCGCACAGCAGGACCGCCTTGCTGCCTGGGTGCGCCTCCTAGAAGACGAACAGGTGATGGAAAATGTCATTGCCTCTTATTACGTGGTGCCTTTGCTCGGCGAGTATGCGCCCCGCATCAATCCACAGCAGTTAAAAAACGCTCTCATCTCACGGGCGGAATGCGACCGGGTCGAGCGCATGATCCAGGAGCATGGCAAGCTTTCGCCGAGCAGCCTTTATGCGGCTGTGGCCAAAGTCGCGGGTTGCCGCGGAGCAGAGCGCGGCAAGGTAGCTGCCAGGTTCTTACAGGATTTTTTTCATTACCATCGGGATCTGCGCCGGCTGGAAACGCTCAACGCCGCTCAGGACGCGGTGAATCTGGTAACCAACGAGAAGCTGCGCGAACTATCGCGGCTTAACGGCACGCTTTATGAGTTTTACCTTCCTGAAGAACGGCAGCAGCCTGAAGAAGAACGCGTGCTGCGGCACGTAGTGCTGAAGGCTGATGTGCGCGATTCTACACGCCTCACCCGCACGATGATGAATGCAGGCTTGAATCCTGCTTCCTACTTCAGCCTCAACTTTTATGATCCGGTGAATAAGTTGCTCCCCAAGTATGGAGCACAAAAAGTTTTTCTCGAAGGCGATGCCATCATTTTGGCCATCCTGGAGCGAGAAGGCGAAACCGGGCTTGCGGTGAGCCGCGCCTGCGTGCTGGCGCGCGAAATGATCGAGATCGTACGCGGCTATAACGAACTGGTGCAACGTTCAGGCATGCCCTGCATCGAACTCGGCGTGGGCATCACTTTGCAGGAATCCGCTCCGCTTTATCTTATGGATGGCGAACGCCAGATCATGATCTCGGAGGCGTTGAATGAGAGCGACCGGCTATCTTCCTGCAACAAGCGTGCGCGCAAGGAAATGGAAGACCATGCTGGATTGTTTCACGTTTATGTATTTCAAGCCGCCGAACTGGAAGCCGGCGGCAACACCGAGGACACACTTTTCAGTTTCAATCTGAGCGGCATTCGCATGAACGAAGCCGCCTTCCGCAAGTTGCAGGAGGAAATTTCGCTGGATCCCGTGAACGCGAAGTTGCCGTCTAGTGCCCAACCCGACAGGGCCGAATACAATCTTTACCGCGGCATCGTTCCCATTGATCGCGAGATTTTCCGCAGCATCGTCGTTCGCCAGAGCCGCATTCCCCGCATCGATCCTGCCGATTTTTCGGCACAAGGCTGGACGGATCGTTATTACTACGAAGTTTGCACCGATCCTGCAATCTACGCCGCCCTGGAAAAAAGCAAACCTGCGAAGGCATAGCAGCATTGCGTTGCTATTCGCGGGCGGAACACGCTAAGATATTGCGTACACATCTTTTCCGCTCTTATCCCTGAATTTTTCTGAATGCAGTGCTCGCGGGTAAGGAGTGTGCGAACCCGGTGCGGCGCACTCGTGCGCCAGCGTAATTTTCCTGACGGAGTCGCAATTGAAACGAGGCCAGACTGCGGTAATCGTGGGCGCCCAGTGGGGCGATGAAGGCAAAGGGAAAATCGTCGATGTGCTGTCGGAGAATTTCTCCGTGGTCGCCCGCTATGCCGGTGGCCATAACGCCGGACACACGGTCATCATTAAAGGCAAGAAGTTTATTTTGCAGCTTGTGCCTTGCGGCGTGTTGCGCCCCGGTTGCTTCAGCGTGATAGGAAACGGCGTCGTCCTCGATCCTCTGGCCTTTCTCAAGGAAGTTGCCGGTCTGCGGGAAGCCGGGCTGAACGTCGAGGGAAATCTTTTCGTTTCCAACCGCGCCCACGTGATTTTGCCTTATCACCGCATGATTGAACTCGCGGCCGAAAATGCACCCGGGCGGGTCAAGATCGGGACCACCTCCCGCGGAATCGGTCCCGCCTATGAAGACAAAATGGGCCGGCGCGGGTTGCGCGTAGCCGACTTGCTTGATCTGAACCTGCTAAAAAAACATATCAACAATGCGGTGCATGAAAAGAACATGATTGCGCACGCGCTGTTCAACTCCGAACCCCTCGACGCCGACAAAATGTACACGGAGTATGCGCGTGCCGCTGAAAAGATTGCGCCCTTCATTCGGGACACGGCATTATTCCTGAACCAGTCTCTCCGAGCGGGCAAGTCGATTCTGTTTGAAGGTGCGCAGGGTACGATGCTGGACATCGATCACGGGACTTATCCTTTCGTGACCTCTTCCAGCGCCACTTCTGGCGGAGCGGTCACCGGCACCGGCGTAGCTCCCAACGCGATTGATTCGGTCATCGGCTTGACCAAAGCTTATTGCACCCGCGTCGGCGAAGGCCCGTTCCCCAGCGAAGAATCGGGCGCACGGGGCGAGGAACTGCGCAAGCGAGGCAACGAATACGGCGCCGTCACCGGCCGCTCGCGCCGCACCGGATGGCTGGACTTGCCTCTGTTGCGCTACGCTGGCATGATTAATGGCATTTCCTGGCTGGTGGTTACCAAGCTGGATGTTCTGGACGAGTTGGCGGAAATTCCGGTGTGTGTGGGTTACAAGATTGATGGCAGGGAAACGCAGGAGATTCCTGCGGAATCCAGCGATTACGACAAAATAGAATGCGTGTATCGCAACTTGCCAGGATGGCAGACCTCAACCGAGGGCATTCGAGATTTCGAAAAGCTGCCGAAGGCGGCGAAAGATTACCTGGAATTTCTGGAGAAGGAAGCGGGCGCGAAGATCGGAATGATTTCGACCGGCGCGGATCGCGACCACACAATTTTCAAAGACGAATTCGTGTCGGAGTTGAAAACAGCGGCGGAGAGTTTAGGCAAATCATTACCGCATTCAGCGCAGTGAACCACTCGAATTAAACCTCTTGCTGCAGAGATCAACGACGTAAAACAGGGGAGTACCGGGAGAAAGATCATGGTTGTGCTGGCGGTGACGTGGATGGCGAAGGCGGGACACGAGGCCGAGGTGACAGCGTTGTTTACGAAGCTGACGGAGGCCTCGCGCAAAGAACCGGGATGCGCGTTGTATCAGGTTCATCGCCACAAGACTGAGCCCCGCCGATTTTTCATCTACGAGCAGTACCACGACGATGCCGCGCTGGAGGCCCATCGCGCCGCCCCGCATTTTTTGCAACACGCCAAAAAAGACCTACCGAAGGTCGCTGACAGGGTGGAAGGACATTTGTTCGAGCCGCTGGGATAGAGCTCGGATTACTTCGTCTTGTCGATCATCAACTCGCCGCCCGAGGCGTAGCTCTCCTTCGAGACTTCGTTGAACGCCACAATAATCCCTTCGCGGCGCGCTCCGGCTTCTTCCACCAGAGCATCGGTAATCCGCTTCGCGATCTTGCGCTTCTGGTCGAGCGTGCGACCTGCGAGCATCGTGATTTGCACCACCGGCATAGGGATAGCTCTCCGTTGCGAGTTCTCAGCGAAAAGGCTCTCGTCCCAGAGAACTGGGAACCGAGAACTACTTCGCCAACTCGTATCCGGCAAAGAAAAAGCTCAACTCGAAACGCGCGGTGTCTTCGGCATCCGAGCCGTGAATCGCATTGTGCTCGATGTTAGTCGCCCACTTTTTGCGAATCGTCCCCTCTTCCGCGTTGGCGGGATTGGTCGCGCCCATCAGCTTGCGCAGGTCGGCGATGGCATTTTCTTTTTCCAGGGCGAGGACCACTATGGGGCCACTGGACATGAAATCGGTGAGCGTGCCGAAAAATGGGCGGCTGGCATGGACGGCGTAGAACTGCTCGGCCTGATGCTTGGAAATTTCGAGCATCTTCATGGCGAGAATGCGGAAGCCATTTTTTTCGAACTGCTCAATGATGTCGCCCACGGCGTTTCTGCGAACCGCATCGGGCTTAACGATGGTAAAAGTGCGTTGCAAAGTTTTCATAAGTTCGGTCGTTCGTCCTTAGTCGCTGGCCCGCAATTGTCGAGCTTAACAAACCCTTGTCATTCCGTCTCTAACGACGTGGCCTGGTGTCAAGTGATTTTTGCCGACACCTCTCCCTTGGCGTCTTCGGTTTTAAAGAAGCGCCATTTCGCTCTCGCAGGAAGGTGTTTGCGTCTTCGACCAAAGCCCTGTGTTCTCTCAATCGTGCGGTGGACGCAAGGTCTCACCATCCATCTCTTCGGCAACTACTCCCAAAATTGCTGCTTCGAACTCCCCGCTTCTCGGGGAGGCAGGCTGCCTACTCAAGCGGTCGGCTCATGCTTTCCGCCACGAAATGACTCAGGCTTGCCTGCACACGGCCTTGCACAGCTGCGCGTAATCCCATTCCTCGCGCAGCATCAGGTACAACCTCATGGCCAGCTTGCGCGCCACCGCCACCTTGGCCAGCGCGCGATGCTTGCGCACCGCCAGCCGCCGATAAAAGCGGCCCAACTCGGCGTCGTAGCGCGCCGCCGTCTGTCCCGCCTCCACCAGCAAAAAACGCAGAAACGGACTGCCCTGCTTGCTGATGCCTCCCAACTGCTGCCGCCCGCCGCTGGAATGCTCGCTGGGAATCAGGCCAAAATAGCTGCCCACCTGGCGCGCATTCGCGAAGCGTTTCGCCGGCCCCAGCGTCAGCACCATGGCCAGCGCCGTCACCGGACCTACTCCCGGATGCGTCATCAACCGCCCCGCCGCCGGCCGCCGCTTCACTTCTTCTTCCACTTGCCGGTTTAGCGCCGCGATCTCCGCTTCCTGCTGCTCCAGCGCGGCCAGCAACCCTTGCCTGCGCAGCGCTGCGTAGGGCAGCAACTCCAACTTCTCCAACTCCGCCCGGCCCGCTGCCGTCCACAGCTTGCGCTTCTTTTGCACGCCCTGGCTGAGCATCAGCGCCTGCAGCTGATTCTTGATGCGCGTCCGCGCCTGCACCTGCTTGTGCCGGTGCACCAGCAATTGCCGCACATCCCGCTCCTCCACACTCGGCACCCAGATGCGCGGAAACCGCTCTTCTCTCAGCAACCGCAACAACAGCTCCGCGTCTCGCCGATCCGTCTTTTGCTTGCGCACTTCCGACGCCCGGATCCGCGCCGCATCCCCAATCCACAACTCCATGCCCAACTCCTGCAGCAAACGCTCAAACCAGGGATAGTGCCCGCAACCCTCCATCCCCACCCGCACCGCTTGCCCGCGCAGCGACCCATAAAACTGCTCCGCTTCCTCGCGGTGCCACAAACGCCGCTCGGAAATTTCTCCTGTCGAATTGTCAAAGATCGCGACCTGCTGAAACCCAGGATGAAAATCACAGCCTATAATCAGCATGACGTTGGCTCCTTTGTCGAGCCTTGGCCGTTTCGCAACCACCAACTTACTCTACGATCGAGCCAACGTCGTTATGCAATCAAGCAAAGCGAGGAATCTGCTTCTTCTTGCTGCGGAGGCTAGACGCCCACTCCAATGGCCGCCGCCAGCGTCTCGCCAATCGCCGCCGGAGATTTCGCCACGCGGATCCCCGCGGATTCCAGAGCCTTAATCTTCTCCCCGGCCGTGCCTTTGCCGCCGGAAATGATCGCACCCGCATGGCCCATGCGGCGCCCCGGCGGCGCGGTCTGCCCAGCGATAAATCCCACCACCGGTTTTTTCATGTGACTCTTCACAAACTCCGCCGCAGTCTCTTCCGCATTGCCGCCGATTTCGCCAATCATGATAACGGCTTCGGTTTCATGGTCGCGATTGAATAAGTCGAGCGCATCGACAAATGTCGTTCCGATAATCGGATCACCGCCAATGCCAATGGCCGTCGATTGCCCAATGCCGCGCTGCGTAAGCTGGTGCACGGCTTCGTAGGTCAGAGTGCCCGAGCGCGATACGATGCCAATCGCACCTTCTTTATGAATCGACCCCGGCATAATTCCAACCTTGCATTTGCCGGGAGAAATAATTCCCGGGCAGTTGGGCCCGATCAGACGCGAGCGCCGGTTTTGCAAAAACTCCCACGCCTTGACCATGTCCAAAGTCGGAATGCCCTCGGTGATGCAAACGATCAGCTCGAGTTCGGCGTCCGCAGCTTCCATAATGGCGTCAGCGGCAAACGGCGGCGGCACGAAGATAACGGTTGTGTTGGCGCCGGTCTTCTCTACAGCCTCGCGCACGGTATTAAAAATGGGCCAACCCTCATGTGTAGTTCCGCCTTTCCCGGGCGTCACGCCGCCAACAACTTGCGTTCCATAAGCGGCGCAGCCTTTGGCGTGGAACGTACCTTCGCGTCCCGTAAGCCCTTGCACGATGAGGCGCGTATCTTTGTCTACAAGAATTGCCATAATCGAAATCCCCACTCACAAAATCGGATATCTCCAACGGTTGTCCGAAACTACTTATCTCCACTCCGTAACACCGCGAATGCCGCGCGCCGCGGCCACCACTTGATCGGCCGCATCCTTCATGGTTTCCGCCACGACAAAATTCAACCCTGAATCCATCAAAATCTTTTTTCCTTCAATCACGTTCGTGCCTTCCAACCGCAACACCACGGGCAATTTGATGTTGGTTTTTCTCGCCGCCTCGACCACGCCAGTAGCCAGCGTATCCACGCGCAGAATGCCGCCGAAAATATTAATCAGCACCGCCTTCACGCTCTTATCGCTTAGCAGAATCTCAAAAGCGTGCGCCACCTGCTCGGCATTGGCGCCACCGCCGACATCGAGAAAATTCGCCGGCATGCCACCCGCGTATTTAATGATGTCCATGGTAGCCATCGCCAGTCCCGCGCCGTTTACCATGCAACCGACGCTGCCGTCCAGCTTGATGTAGTTCAGGCTGTACTTCGACGCTTCCACTTCCAGAGGATCTTCTTCCGTGATGTCGCGCAATTCGCGCAGATCAGGATGGCGAAACAAGGCGTTGTCGTCAAACGTGACTTTGGCGTCGAGCGCAAAGAGGCGTCCGTCGGTGGTCGTGATGAAAGGATTAATTTCGAGCAACGACGAGTCGGTGTCCAGAAAAGCTTTATACAGGCTGGTCAAAAATTGCACCGCGGGGTTGATTTGCTGCGGCTTCAGCCCCAACTGAAAGGCGATTTTCCGCGCCTGGAAGGCTTCGAGCCCCATGCCCGGATCGATGTATTGTTTAAGAATCGCATCCGGAGTTTCCGCCGCCACTTGCTCGATATCCATGCCTCCGGCCGCCGACGCCATAAAAACGGGCTTGCCTTCGGCGCGATCCACCAGAATTCCGAGGTAAAGTTCCTTCTCAATTGGCAAAGTTTCTTCAATCAACAGGCGACGAACAATGCGCCCTTCAGGCCCCGTCTGGTGCGTCACCAGTTTCATGCCCAGCATTTTGGAGGCCAGTTCTCCGGCTTCGTCCACCGACTTCGCAATCTTCACGCCGCCGCCCTTGCCCCTGCCGCCGGCATGGATTTGCGCCTTGACGACGACTCCGCTCGCTCCGCTATTAAATAGATTCTTGGCCTCAGCCTCGGCCTCCTCTGGCGATGTGGCCATCGCCCCGTTGGGGACGCTCACACCATATTTCTTTAGAATTGCTTTCGCCTGATACTCATGAATTTTCATATTGATTCTCTGCAGCTAACCTTGGTTAATTGAAATATCGGCAGGAGCACGCTTGCAGCTTAGGAGTACAGGCAGCAAACCCTTGATTTTATAGAAGGAGACTCGATTAGAGCAAACGCCTCTCTGCCCTTGAGGCTTTTCAATTCAACCTCTCTCCAAACCTCTGCCACTCGATGTGCCCGAGCTGCTAAAATGGAATTATCCGTTGCCTGCCAGTGCGGTCACTGGACGACGGGCTGAGACTTTGGGGTCCGACACGAAAATCCCCGACCGGCAGTGAAACCACGGCAACACACTTCCACTTTTGAACTGGGTCGCATCTTCAACTCGCCGTGCTTTTGCCTAGGCTTTCGCGGGGAGGGTCGCATAAGGATTGCATTTGATCTTCCCAGACAACCAGTTTCACAGGAGTACCAATGAGCGATAAATCTGGAGAAAATTTAGGAACAGCGAAGCCCTCCGCTACTCTTCCCGGAACCGTGGAAAAAATTATCAAGCCGGTCTACCCCAGCGAACCCGAAAAAGCTCAGATTTCCGTCGAAGGCGCCGACGATCTATATCGCGAACTGCGCATTGAGAACAACTTGAAAACCGAAGACGGGGAGCGGATTCCCCTGAAAGAAGGCCAGACCGTCGACGTTACCATTGAAGCCCACCGGGACGGCAGCGCATCAAATAAAGCGCACACCGGCAGTCTCTAGAAGCGCTGCCAGACTTCACCGAGGAGAGCCGCTCATATGGCCAGAGCCACATTTGCCGCAGGATGTTTTTGGGGAGTCGAAGCGACCTTCCGCCAGCTTCCCGGCGTTCTTTCCACCCGCGTGGGCTACATCGGTGGACAAACCGAGAAGCCTACCTATAAGGAAGTCTGTACCGACCGCACCGGACACGCCGAAGCCGTCGAGGTCGAATACGATCCCGCAAAACTCGACTATAAAACTCTGCTGAAAGTTTTCTGGGAGAATCACGATCCCACGCAGCTTAACCGCCAGGGACCGGACTGGGGATCGCAATACCGATCCGCGATTTTCTTTCACGATCACGAGCAGGAAGTTGAAGCCCAAGCTTCGAAGAAATCGCTGGAGGAATCACACCGCTTTTCTAAACCGATGGTCACCCAGATCGTTCCCGCGCTCACATTCTACCCCGCCGAAGATTACCACCAGCAGTATCTGGAGAAGCGCGGCTTGGCAAGCTGTCATATTTAGCCGCATAATCGCTCGGCTATTCGTCTGACTTTTCTCAACGCGTGCATCTTGACTGAATAATCCCTGCCGTCTCGGCCGCAGTTTGTGCCGCCGCGAAAACCGGCCTCTTGCGCATTGATGACAGAACACGGCCATGTAGCGTAAAACATTTCAACGCGGCATGGGTTTAAACAAGCCAGACGTAAATAGAGAGAAAGAGGAAGAACAATGAATAAATTTCTGCCATCGCTCGCAATCGGCATGTTGCTTGCGATTCCGGTTTGGGCGCAACACGAAGAGCATGCGCCCGTCGCCAAATCCCCCGCTCGCGGGCATATACCCGCCCACGGTCCTGCGCCAGTTCGCTCCGCGCCTCCGGCGGCTGCCGCTCAGGCAGTCCGTCATTTCAACGACAAGCCCGGCCATCCGGACGCACCCCACGTACACGCCAACGGAAAATGGATTGGCCACGATACCGGTCCCAACGATCCTCACTACCATCTCGACGACCCGTGGGAGCACGGACACTTCACCGGCGGTTTTGGCCGCGGTCATGTCTGGCATCTCGCCGGAGGCGGTCCCGGCCGCTTCTGGTTCGGTGGCTTCTACTTCAGCGTCGCTCCCTATGATGTCGGTTTCTGCAATGATTGGAACTGGGATGGAGACGATATCGTCATTTACGAGGACCCCGACCACGTCGGCTGGTACCTGGCTTACAACGTGCGCCTCGGGACTTATGTTCACGTGGAGTACCTCGGAGCCTGACCGCTCGGACCGGGCGGTCTGCCTTTGGCGCAGTCCGCCTGGTTTCGCCTAATCTGCTGGATGAATAGCCGCAATTCCTTACTCCCCGCTTGACTTCCGGTCAAATCCCTGTAATAAATAGCAGGTCCGACTCGGACGAGTCTGGGGGTGTATCTGTTTGGCTGAAGTTCGCCTGCAAGAGGGAGAATCCCTCGAGAATGCTTTGCGCCGGTTTAAGCGCAAAGTGCAACAGGAAGACATTATCAAGGAGGTCAAGCGTCACTCCTTTTATTTAAAGCCCGGAGAGAAGAAGCGCGTCAAGGCTGCGCTGGCTCGCAAACGGGCGCGTAAGAAGACACGCAAGGAACAGGATTGAAAATGTTCCTGCGGTTGCAGTAAAAGAGCCGTTAGAGGTAAGTGCGGGAAAAATTGCAGTAGGGGCTGCTCCCTTCCCGGAGCGGCCCTGCTCGATCTGGCCCCCACCAGGTGGAGTTGCGAGAGGGATCAATCATACTCATCGTTCATCCGGCATAAAGCGGAAAAAGCTGTATCCACGCCCCGTCCTAGGTGCGTGGCGGGCCGAGTCCAGGGGCAGTTTGAGGGGGATGTACAACCTGTTTCTTCGCACACGCACTTCCCCGTGCGCGGCAGCGGAGGATCAGGCTGAAGGGAGCCATCCTCAATGGAATTTCAGGACAAGGTACTGAAGTGTATCGACTGCGGGAGCGATTTCCTCTTCACCGCCGGGGAACAACTGTTTTTTCACGACAAACAATTCCGCAACGAACCCAAGCGGTGCAAAATTTGCAAGACCAAGCGGGTTAGCAGCCTCAACTCGGCACCGGCGCCGGCTCAGAATTATCGCTATCCCAAGGTGGAAACGAAGGCCATCTGCTCGCAATGCGGCAAGGAGACGACTGTTCCTTTCCGGCCAACGCAGGGCCGTCCGATCCTTTGTCGCGAGTGTTTTCAGCAGAAGCGAGCCGTATCGGCGTGAGTGGATCATTCTAGGGCTTCGGCCTAAAACAACTGCCACTGAGCATGGAAGCAGCGCCAGGGTGCTCCAATGGCAGACCGGTTCCTGGGCGCGAGAATGCGTTACCATACTCGCGTGCCCACGTACCACATAGAGAATTTCGGGTGCCGTGCCACTCAGGCAGACGGCGCCGCGATTGATCGCCAGTTCGAGCAAAGCGGCCTCTGTCGAGCGCCCATTGCGCAAGCCGATCTGGTCATCCTGAATACGTGCACGGTCACTGCCGCCGCGGACCAGGATGCGCGTGCCGCGATCCGCCGCGTTCAACGGCAAAATCCCAACTCCAAAATCATCGTGACGGGTTGCTACGCGCAACGAGCTCCTCAGGAACTAGCGGCGTTGCCAGGTGTGACTGCGGTAGTTGGCAATTCGCACAAGCATCTGTTGGCAGAAATCGTCCTGCAAAACTCTTTGGCCGAAGTCGATAATAAGCCTGCCAGCCGAAGCTTGTTCCCATTGGCCGCGCTCACACAACCGCCTGGGAACCGGCTTTTCGTCTCCGATATCTTCGCCCACACCGAACTCCTGGCTGCGCCAGTCTTCGACCAAAGATCCGCATCTCACGGCGAATCCCGCACCCGCCCCAACCTCAAGGTGCAAGACGGATGCGACAACCGGTGTTCCTTCTGCGTGATCCCATACGTTCGCGGCCAAAGCCGGTCATTACCTCTGGACCGCGTGCTGCGCGACGTGAATGCTCTGGTCGCCGACGGCTACCGCGAAGTTGTCATTAGTGGAATAAATTTAGGCCGCTGGGGGCGAGACTTCGCCATGACTGACCGACCAATGACGCTCGGCGACCGATCACCAGATTTCGCGGGTCTCGTCCGCGCTATTCTCTGCGAGACGCGGCTGGAAAAGCTTCGTATCTCTTCCGTCGAGCCGATGGATTGGTCGGACGAATTAATTCGCCTGGTTGCCGAGTCGCCCCGCATCGCCAAGCACGCGCATGTTCCGTTGCAATCGGGCAGTGACACCGTTTTGCGCCGCATGCATCGGAAGTACCGTCCCTGGCACTATCGCGAGAAGATCAATAAGATTCGCGCTGCCATGCCGAGTGCCGCCATTGGCGCCGATGTGATGGTCGGATTCCCCGGCGAAACCGAAATCGAATTCGATGCCACGCGCCGCCTCATCGAAGAACTGCCGTTAACTTATCTGCACGTATTCAGCTACTCCGCGCGCCCCGGCACTCCCGCAGCCGGCATGCGGAATCAAGTTCCGGTCCATGTCGCTCGAGAACGCAACCGCATTTTGCGCGAGATGGCGGAGAAAAAAAGGCGTGACTTCATGTGCTCCTTCGTCGGAAGAACCCTGGAAGCGATCACGCTGAGCGACGGCGGGGCAGATTCATCATTTACGGAAGCTCTCACCGATAACTATCAGAAGCTCAATCTCAATCGCCATCACACACCCAACCGCTGGATCAAAGCGCACATAAGCAAGGTTGAAGGAGATTCCTTCGTGGGCGAAGCGTGCTGACTCAGATCTGAGATCCGAGGTCTGACCTTTGACTTCGGGGTGTGGCGTCTGCTGTGCTACTTCGATGCCGCCTTAAGCACCACAGTATTCCGCTCGTCCCCGGCAATCGTGCGATAGAACTTTCTCAAGTCTTCTGCCTTGTCCACCGGAACGCTAAGCTCTTTGACTTCAAACGTGCGCGTATAGCCGATGACGTTGCCCTTCACTTCGGTCTTTGAGTGATAACTGGCAAAGCTGTAGTCGGCATCGACGGCGGGGGGAAGATCGTCAACCACGTAACCTGGAGGGATTGTGATTTCAAAACTATCCGTGTCGCGCGACGGGCCGTCGAACTCGATGGGAAACTTTCGTTGTTCTTTCGTTTCCAGAAAACCTTGCGCCTTGATTCCGATCACACGGGGACGCACCAACAGAAATCCACCGGCATTTTTGGCATAGCGCTCAGCCTCGAACGAATAATCGAACCCGAAGGGCTTATCCGTCAACGATAGGTTCAACAGTGTAGCCTTGGTGATGCGAAAGTTCGAAAGCGAACCAGCCAGCAGGTTCTCGATGGGCTTGATTCTGTCTTTATCGTTGCTGATTGTCGCGCAGCCGCCGGCGCTCCGAGGCTGCGCGATCTCCCAACCGCATTTCTTTTACGTCTCCGCGCAATGTGCCGCTGGGATCCAGGGTCAGGACGCCCGTTCGCTGAATACTGTTCATGGCCGAAGGCTGTTGCGGCAATTCAATGAGTTCACCGCCGTCTGGCGTCACCAGCAAGGCGTAATTGTCCTGAAGTTCGCCGCGAATCTGGCCAAAAGGAGTTAGCTCGTTGGTGGGATCAAAAATCAGAATTCTGCCCAGCTTAGGATGCAGCAATTGTGGCGATCAGCGAAGGATCAGCCATGCCGTCGGGCAGCTTGATGGCAACGATGGCATGGTTAAAACCATTGTGGGCGGGCATGTCGCGAGTAACCACGCCGCGCTCGGTATTGATCACCACATAGTAAGATTCGATGCCTATTTCGTGCAGCATGGAGCGCATCAGCGTGGCTTTATCTTTGCAATCGCCGTAATGATGCGAGAAAACTTCGGATGCTGCGTGGGGTTGCAAGCCGCCAATTCCCAGTTCGATGGCTACGTAGCGAATGTCGTGCTGCACGAACTGCAGCCAGCGCCTGCATCTTCTGCAGTGAAGTCGCTCTTAGAAGCGGTAAGCAGTGGCCACTTGCTGCTTGATCTCAGGCGACGCCTCAAGGCTTCCGCTGACCAGATTTCCATACCACTTGCCCATGTCGTTCCAGGCCGCAAATCCGTTCAACGCGCGGCCGCCGGACGGAAAGAAAGATACGATCATCTGGCCCTCGACCCCGCTCATCGGCGGCATCTCCGGCTCCTTGCGGATGCCCTTCACATCGCTTACTGTCCAGCGCCACAGATTGTGCCCGCCTCGACGGCTTGAATCTCCGGGTGGTTGAGCCATGAAACTTTGAACTCCCAACCGGCAGGAAGTTGCAGCGAATAGTGGCTCTCGCGCACTGGGTCCGGCCCTGGAAATGCCAGATGTCCTGCAGGATAGAAAGGCTGCTCCTCCACTTCGTACTCGTAGCCGACGATATTTCCGGGTTCGGCTGCCGGAATCTGCAGCACCCTGTACTTGACGTCATCTACCAGTTCGCCGCCACCGGATAGCGAACGGTCCACTGCATCTTTTTCTTTGACTTCGTAGTCCTTGCCCTGCGCCGGAATGCACCAGCCGTGCAGGCTCTTGATTTTTCTCTGCGGATTAAATGGAACGGCGACGATGCCGTGTTCGCGGCCGTTGGGGCGCAAAATTTTGTAAGCCTCGCGAACTTGAGTCCGGATCTTGTCGGTGGAAAGCACCGTTACATTGGTTTCGGAATACAGCAAGTACCGCGTCCGTCTTTTTCGTCGTAAGCCGGGCAGCGGCGCGCTGACCAGGGCTGTGCATCCAGGATGGAGCATCGCCGCCAGCCGCAGCCGGCGGGGCGCAAGTCAGACACACAAAGCAGCGACACAGCGCAACCATCAGCCACGCATCGGCGCTCAATTAGCTCGCGCTAGCGCTTCCCGGTTGTAAGCAGGACTTGTTCTTCATCTCCGGTCCTCACCACCTGGAAAAAATTTCGCAGTGCCGCGTAATACTTCGGCTCCAGAATCAGAGGTCGATATTCAGCTTCCGCATTCACGTGCACCGAACCTTTGCCGCTCTCCACCTTCAAACCATAGGAGAACAACCTTTGCCATCGCCGTTTGTGGCGGTGGTACGCTGCTTACTCTCCATCCTGACGGCAGCTCGATGGTCACGTCGTCCACCTTCTGTGCGGATATTGAAAATAGATGGGGTGTACTCGCGATCGGCATGCTCAAAAACGCGCTTCTCGTTGGCCGCGAAGAAACCAATCGGGAAGAACAGCGCGCTTTCCCGCGCTTGATGCCCAGCCAGGAATCTTCACGTCAAATTCCGCCACCAGTGGCGCTTCCGAACTGGCCCAGTCCGGTTTATTGGTCAACTCCATCTCGGCCGCCGCGGGAATCTGTTCCTTGAGTTCGTCTTCGAGGAATTTCTTTCGCTCCACCTCGTCCATGTTGCGCTCTTCGAGCCGCCGGTACATGCCTTCCAGTCCGGTGTAGGTGACGGTCAGCTTTCCTTCGAGGTCACCCGTGTCGGAGAGCTTCAATTTCGCATTCCGCTGGATCTGAGACTCCGCGCTCTCGGGGAGTGTGGTTGGATCCACGTTCCGCCGTCGCCATCCAGCCGCAGTCCCGGCGTTCCAGTTTCCGCCCAGGTCAGCAAGCCATAGGGCGTGAACTCGCTCCTGGATCGAAATAGAGATCCTTGCCATTCAGTTTGACCAGAACTACGTTGGCATCCAGCTTTTCGGCTTCCATGGTCATGGGAGTAAAGAAATATTGCCGGCGGTCGGAAACCCAGCATCCGTATGCCTCGAATCCGGCGGCGCGAACCAACGCCAGATATAAGCCATGTCAGTTGCCCACCGTCACCGTAGCCGCGCTTCCATACTTCCTCTACATTCGTCGCCAGCTTCTCTTTGTCTCGTTTTTCTTCCTGCTCGGTCTTGCGGATCTCGTAGGAGGTGTTGCGGATCTGCTGCACCCGGTCATAGATCTTTCGCAGTTTCGCTTCGGGGCATCGTTCGGGCGAAATAATCTGCCCGACCGCTTCTTCCATAGCCTTGCGCTTGCCCACGAAGCCTTCCAGAGCGCCGTTTCGCTTCTTCCCCACTTGTTTCCAGAACCGGTTCGTGTCCTTTTCGGGCAAGTCCATCGGAGTAGATAAAATCCACTCGCGATTTCACTTCATTCTTCCGGGGGCATGAAATCTTCTCTTTGAAACGCGGGAATATCGTGAGCTTCCATGCGGACGATGTGGTCCGGGCCCTTCGCTGGATTGTGGAGCCGGCGGGCAGATGGTGCCAGGTCCAGCGCAGGTTAACGGTGTTTGGATAGCTGCTACGTACGGCCTCAGCGAGAACTTCGCGCTCTTGGTGAACAGCTCGTCAGTCAGGATCCAGTTCGAATCGAAAAGGGCATTCTCCTTGAGATCGTAAGTGTAGTAATACTCGATGATGCCGCCCACTTGAACGTCGGGAAGCGTGAAGGTCTTCGACAAGATTCTTCATTCCCCGGCTCTTTTCGATCGTCTTCTCGAAAACCTTTCCGTCGAAATCCCGAATGGAGCCGTCGGGCCGGATGGTGCGCGCATGGATGCTAACAACGTTATCTTCCCCTTGACGAAAGGAATCTCGATGTTGGCATACTTGCGCCCTTCTTCGGTCAGTATCTTGATCCGGTAGTAATCGTCTTCGTGAGCGGTACGGCCGTTGTCATCCCGGTCCACCTGCCGGTAAAGAATTATGGCCGGGGCGCCCGGGGCCAGCGACTCGCTGGTCATCTTCAATTCATCCGGCGATACGGGTTGAAAACCCTGACTGGCTTGGGCCGGTCCGGGACAGCAAATGACGGCAAGCAGCGTGAAGGGCAAGAAGAGCAAAAGCTGGCGTAGGTTAGTGCAAAGCGAATGACGAAGCGGCATGTCGAATTCCACCCGTGGCGTGGTGTAGGCGCACAAACGCACTAATACTGCGAGCCTCTTCTGGGGGAAGACGGCAACGCATAAACTGGCGCAAACCGATAGGATTGGCCCTAGCCTTGCGTCCTAATCCTATGGCTGGGGACAATATCTCGCCCAGCCGCCCAAGTCAAGAAAATCCCAGAAGCTAATTATGTATTTTTGGCCGCCGAGGATGCCAAAGGGCCATTCCGTTTGACAATCTTGGTGCGACTTCCTGAGGTTGGTGCGACTTCCCGAAAGGGAAACAAGATTGCAAGATCCTGCAACCCCTGCGATGGTCGAGCTTTCTTCTGGCGTGCAGCTGGGTATTACGCTATCATGCTATTCAGTTTTTCAGGTCTGCCCTTCCCCCGTGGCGATTACTCGCCAGTGCAAGCGCCTTCCCCAGGGTTGCAATAATTGGCCGGGGAGTGCCTGCCCAGCGCACGAATGCGCGAGGCATTAACCTGGCCAGTTTCAAAGTCGAAAAACGGCGACGCGCCGGAAGTTTTGAGGAGACGATAATGAATCGCCCAGGAAACCGGCGCGCCTTGGTTGCGGCCATTTCGCTTTTGCTGGCCGCCACGATTGCGCAGGCACAAATCCAGTCTTCGTTTTTTGGCATGGCAGTCAGTTCGACGTCCGATATGCCGAAAGTTCCCTACGGCACGCTGAGCCATCCGCCCCTCGCCTGGACCGCGATCGAAGGCACGGGCCGCGGAGTCTATGACTTTTCCGGAACGGACTCTTTTGTGCTAGCCGCTCCCAAAGGTGCCGATAATGTGGCAGAGATCGATCTGGTCCTGGGCTGGACCCCGGGTTGGGCGGTCACCTCGCAAAAAAACTGTTCCACCCAAGCCAGCGGCGTGGTTGGCTGCACGGTTCCGCCCACGAACATGAGTGATTGGACGGATTTCATCACCGCTCTGGTGCAACACTACAACGGACGTACCGCGCCCCACATTAAGTATTACGAAATCTGGAATGAAGCGAACACCACGCCTTTTTGGACCGGCACAGTTAATCAGTTGATTGCTATGGCGCAGACCGCTTATCCGATTTTGAAACAGGATCCCTATAGCCAGGTTATGACGCCGTCTGTGGTTTGGTCGAATGGCGTATCGTTCATGACGTCTTACCTGAGCGGCGGCGGGTACAAGTATGCCGATGGCTTGACCTTTCATGCCTATACCAGCCAGACTGGCAAGAAAACCAAGTTGCCCATTCCGCTACCCGAGAGCTCGGCTTCCACCAACGCTCCCATCCAGACCATGATTGCCGCTTTTCGGGTGGTCGCCAATGCCAACGGCCTGAAGAACAAACCAATTGCTTCCACTGAGGGCGGTTGGGGAGTGAACGGCGTTACCGATCCTGACATGCAGTCCGCATGGATTACGCAGTTCGAGATTGTTGAAGCAGGAATGGCCACACTCTATAACATGCAGTTTGCGACCTGGTTCACTTGGGGACATTCGCCATCGGGCACGATAGAAACTACCCAAGGCGATCCTACGGAAGCTGGCGATGCCTACCAGGAAGTCTATAGATGGCTCATGGGACAGATTCCCTCTCCCTGCACCAGTTTGGGCAACATTTGGTCCTGCGCGGTAGCCAGGAATCTAATTGTCTGGGACGCCTCGCAAACCTGTAGCAACGGAGTTTGCACCAGCGCACCTTATACTCCGCCAAAAGGATATTCAAAGTATGTGGAACTCACTGGCGCAACCTCCACGATTAGCGGATCGATCCAGCTCGGCGTTAAACCTATCATGATGGAGCCCTAAGTTCACAGCGTTAGAAGTGGACTTTGATTCGTAAAGCCTCTTGGGGCCGGATCGGATGCCGCAGCCTCCATGTTATAATTCTGTATTCTCAGTTGCGTAGAGTTCGGAGGATTGTATCGATAAACGTTTTATCCGCACCAATGACCGCATTCGCGCGCGCGAAATTCGCGTGATCGACGATGAAGGGGCGCAGTTGGGAATCATGCCGCCCTACGAAGCGTTGAAAAAAGCCCGCGAAAAAAATCTGGATCTGGTTGAGATCTCTCCGACCGCGCAGCCTCCTGTGTGCCGCATCATGGATTACGGGAAATACCTGTACCAGCAGGAGAAAAAAGAGCGCGAAGCGAAGAAGCACCAGAAGACGATCACGGTCAAAGAAGTCAAGTTCCGCATCAATGTGGATGACCACGACTACGAGACCAAAAAAAATCATGTGTTGCGCTTCCTCGACGAAGGCGACAAGGTCAAGGCCACCATCTTTTTCCGCGGGCGCGAAATGACGCGCACCAGCCTGGGACGCCAGATTTTGGAGCGGTTGATAAAAGACGTGGAGCCGCACAGCATTGTTGAGTTCCGTCCCCGGCAGGAAGGCAACACGCTGCACGCGATCCTGGCTCCGAAGAAGTCGGAGAAGGAGCGGGAGAAAGAACGAGCCAGTGCAGAAAAAGAGAAGGCGCGGGCCGAGCGGAAAGACAGAAATAGCGGCGAGATGAATTTAGAAAAGGCCAAAGCGGCTGCGCAGAGCGCTCCGGTGGTTGCCGAAGTCGTGGCGAAACCGGCCTCGTAGTAAATTCAGGAAGAAAATTTCAAGGGATCTTTATGCCGAAATTAAAAACACATACAGGCGCAGCCAAGCGCTTCAAGAAAACTGCGACGGGTAAAGTGAAGCGGGGGCGTTCCCATCTGCGGCACATTCTTACGTCGAAGGATACGAAACGGAAACGCGGTTTGCGATCGGGAGCTTTGGTCAGCGATGGAGATCTGGCCAAGGTGCTGCGCATGATTCCGTATCAGTGAGAAGATTGCGTGATGTTTGCGATTGAGTCATTGAGCGATTTCTTCAATCGCACAATCACAAAATCGCTCAATCATCAATTCTTCGGGCGTGTGAAGAGGTCATGAGATCGCCACTTGGCGAATCTTCCCTACCTCCAGCCGCCGTTAAATCGAAAGCAAAAGGAGAATACTCAATGCCTCGCGTAAAACGCGGCACAAAACGCCGTGCCAAACGGAAAAAGATATTAGACCGCGCCAGCGGTTATTTTCTAACCAAATCAAAACTCTACCGGTCGGCCAAAGAAGCCGTCGAACGCGGGCTGAAGTTTGCCTACTCCGGACGCAAGCAGCGCAAGCGGCAATATCGTTCGCTGTGGATCGTGCGCATTGGCGCCGCCGCCAAGCTTAACGGAATGAGCTACAACCAGTTCATTCACGGGCTGAAGGTTGCGGGCGTGGAACTGGATCGCAAGATTCTGGCCGATCTGGCGGTGAAAGATCCGTCCGGGTTTGCGAATCTGGCGACGCAGGCCAAGACCGCGATCGCAGGGTAGCATTTTCAGCAGTCAGCACTTCGCAATCGGCATTCAGCACAGGTTGTCATTCCGAGTCGCCGCGCGAAGCGCGGCGGCGAGGAACTTGCTTTTGTCCGAGGCGAGGGAACGGAATTTCTCTTCGCCGGAGTTTGCCATGGCACAGGCGAAAGCTCGGAAAAAGAAAGCCGCCACGACGATGGCCTATACAGTTCCAAAACTGACGGATTATTCGGCGGAGGCGCTCGAACGCGCCTCCGCCGAATTGCTTTCTGCACTGGAGAAGGAAGCCGGCGCCTTCGAGGATGAAGCCGACATGGAAAACATTTCGCGACCGCTGGATGGCGCGAAAGAACGGTATTCTGACGCAACTCAATGAAGTATGGCTGAAGGGCGCGCCGAAAGAAGCCAAGCGCGACGCCGGCCAGCTTGTCAATTCTCTGAAGTCCCAAGTTGAGTCGCGAGTTGCGGCTCCCAATTAGCGATTGGCGTCCGGGTTTCAAAACAATCCACGCCTTGGCCCGCTGATTGGAGTGGACTGCGCCCTTCGCAAGGTGAAATAGATATCACTCTACCGGGCGTTCGGCGGTCGATCGGTTCAGAGCATCCCGTCATCCGCACGACGAATGAAATTGTTTCCGTCTTTCAGAAACTTGGCTATTCCGTCGCCGAAGGGCCGGTGGTCGAAACGGATTATTACAACTTCGAGGCCTTGAATTTTCCGCCCAACCATCCGGCGCGGGATACGCAGGATACTTTGTTCATCGCCGGGCAACAATCGAAAGCGGCGCGGGAGCGGCTGCTGCTGCGGACGCATACTTCGCCGGTGCAGATACGCACCATGGAAAAGATGCGGCCTCCGCTGCGCATTGTGATTCCTGGAACGGTTCACCGCAACGACCCTGCGGACGCCAGCCATTCGCCGATGTTTCATCAGGTGGAAGGACTGGCGGTCGACACGAATATTACATTTGGCGATCTGAAGGGGACGCTGGATCACGCCATGAAGGCGCTGTTCGGTTCTTCCGTTAAGACGCATTTTCGGCCTTCGTTTTTTCCTTTCACCGAGCCCAGCGCGGAGATGTATGTTTCCTGCTTCATCTGCGGCGGCAGCGGGAAACGCGGCAGCGATCCCTGCCGTCCGTGCAAGCAGACGGGATGGATCGAAATTTTGGGTTGCGGCATGGTCGATCCCAACGTGTTCGAGTTTGTGAAGCACAACGGGTATGACCCGAAGAGAGTTTCCGGATTCGCCTTCGGTATGGGCGCGGACCGGATTGCGCTGCTGAAGTATGGCGTGGATGATATTCAGTTGTTCTTCCAGGGGGATGTGAGGTTTTTGCGGCAGTGGGGGTAGGGTTGGCTCTCGGCTTTTTGGCTTGGTTAGCCGAACCCAAGAGTGTGGGCCGCGATGGGTTTGCAAGCGGTCGTTGGAACGCTAGGGATCCTTCGACTTCGCAGTCCGATTTCGCTTCGCGGAATCGGGCTACTTTGCTCAGGATGACAGGCACGCAATGAAACTTTCTCCAAATTGGATTCGCGACTTCGTCGATCTCTCCGTCGATGACCATCGCCTCGCTGAGGATTTGACCGCGGTCGGCATTGGCGTCGAAGGCATCAGCGGAAACGGCGCCAATACCGTCTTCGAGATGGAGATTGGAACCAACCGTCCCGACGCGATGAATCATTACGGAGTCGCGCGGGAAGCGGCGGCGATCTACGGGGTCGAGTTGAAGGAGTTGTCAGCTTTCAGCTCTCAGCTTTCAGCCAAGCAAACCTCAGCGGCTAAAGCCTCTTCTTCGGCAGCATCTGGCGGCACGACTGAAGTCGTGCCCTTCCCTGGCGCTGCTCGGGACGGGGCCTTTGCTGGAGCTCACGACCATTCCGCGCCCTTCCCGATTTCCATTGACGATAAGCAGAGCTGTCCGCGATTTTCCGCTCGCGTGATTCGCGGCGCGTCAATTAAGCGATCCCATGAGAAAGTCGCGCATCGGCTGTCTTTGCTGGGGCAGCGGGCCATCAGCAATGCCGTCGACGCTACGAATTATGTTCTATGGGAGATGGGCAAGCCCACACATGTGTTCGATCTCGACTTGCTCGAAGGCGGGGAGCTGATCATCCGCCGGGCGAAAGAAGGCGAGAAGCTGAAGACGCTCGACGGTGTGGAGCGCACATTGAGTGCGGGAGACGTGGTCGTCGCCGACGCTAAGAAAGCGGTGTCGCTGGCGGGAGTGATGGGCGGCTACGATACCATGATCACCGAGAAGACACGCAATATTCTGATCGAGTCCGCCTGGTGGGATCCCAGTGTGATCCGCAAGACCGCCCGGCGCCATGGCATTCATACCGACGCGTCGCACCGCTTCGAGCGTGGCGCGGATTTTGAATCGACGATTATTTCCTGCGACCTGGTCGCGAAGCTCATTCTCGATTCTGGCGGCGGAGAATTGACCGGCGGCGTGATCGATGTGGTCGCGCGCAAAATCGATCAGGCTCCCGTGGTGCTGCGGGTTTCCGAGGTGCAACGGATTCTTGGCGGCAACATCGATGCGGGAGAGATCTTCCGTATCCTGAAGAAGCTGGGATTCGCAGTCATTCCCGAAGGGCAGGCGGAGCAGCAATTTCGAGTACACATCCCCAGTTGGCGGTTGGACGTGGAACGCGAGATCGATTTGATCGAAGAGATTGCGCGGCTGCACGGATATGACCGCTTCGAGAATACTTTGCCCGCTTATAGCGGCGAAGTGATCGAGTTGCCGCACGCGCCAGCCCAGGCGGAAGTGCGCAGGCGGGCGCTGGCCCTGGGTTACGACGAGGCCATGTCGCTGACATTCATTTCGCATGAAGACGCGGAGCGATTTGCGCCGGAGACGCGAGTGCTGGAACTGGAAAATCCGTTGAGCGAAGAGGCGTCGGTCATGCGCACCTCGCTGACTCCGGGAATGCTGGACATGCTGGCCAGGAACCTGAATCGCGACGCGGGAGACGTGCGGCTGTTCGAGATGGGCAGCGTCTATGAAGCTGCGGATGCTGACCGGGTTGAGCCTAGGCGCATGTGCCTGGGCGTGACATTGGGGGCGTTGAAACATTCTCAGCCAGCTGCCTCGGTATTGGATGTAAGTAAAGGCGAACAGGCGGAAGCGGGCGAAGCTTTTCGCAGCATAAAGGGCGATGTGGAGACACTGCTGGGCGCGTTTGCGGTGGATACGATCACATGGGACCGGGAAGCGGCAGAATATTTTCATCGCGCGAGATCGGCCCGCGCACTGGTGGATGGCGCGGTGCTTGCCCAATTAGGGCAAGTAGCTCCGGAAGTTGCGGCGGCGCGGAAGTTGCGTGAGCCAGTATTTTTGGCCGAAATCGACCTTGATGCGCTTTACCGCGAGGGATTGCGGAAGGTTTTGTTTCAGCCGCTGGGAAAATACCCCGCTGTCGGGCGCGATTTTTCCTTCATCTTTGCCGATGCAGTTACCTTCGGAGAGATGGAAAAGGCAGTCGCGGCTTTGCGGCTGACCGAATTGCGTGAGTTTGGTCCGGTGGAGATTTTTCGCGGCGGATCGATCGGCGCGGGGAAGTATTCGATTCTATTGCGGGCGAAGTTTGAGTCGCGAGAGCACACCCTCCGCGAGGATGAAGTAGCAGAGTGGTCGGCGCGATTGGTAAGCGCATTAGCAGGACTCGGCGGAGTGCAACGGTAAGCTGGGGAATATCAATCCACCCGCCACGTTGGGCTCACACTTGCGGCGAAAAGTCAGCACATAACCTTCCGTTGGGTACGATCCCTCCCTATTTCTCGATTTTATCCCGACATTTCCTGGCATTGAAGCTTTTTTAGTCTGTGGCCGATGGAGTAGGAATGAAGACTACATCCGCCGCGCCTGCGCGAGAACAGGTTCCCGCCGCGAGTCCTCAGTTACGCTATGTGGCTCGGCAACCGGTATTTGACCGCGAGAAAAGGGTTTTTGGTTACGAGCTTTTGTTTCGCGATGGCGTGGAGAACGCTTTTACTGGCGGAGACGCGGACATGGCGTCGCGTGCCACGCTGGACCGTTCCGTGCTGATGGGAATCGACATGTTGTGCGACGGCAAGCGGGCGTTTGTGAACTGCACGCGCGATACGTTGATCAAGGGCCTGGTCACGTTGTTGCCTCCGACTTCTACGATAGTCGAGGTATTGGAAAGCGTTCCTCCCGATCCCGATGTGATATCGGCAGTGGAGCGACTGAAAGAAGCGGGGTATCTGATTGCATTAGATGATTTCGTGACCAACGATCCGCGAGAGCCGATGGCGGAGTTGGCCGACATCATCAAAGTGGAATTGAAGCTGACTACTCCCGAACAGCAAATGGAGATGGTGACGCGTTACGGTCCCTGGAAGCGGCGCATGCTGGCGGAAAAAGTGGAAACGCAGGAAGAATTCAACGCGGCGAAGCAGATGGGATTTGTGTATTTCCAGGGTTATTTTTTCCACAAACCGGAGATGATCAGCACCCACGAAATGCCTGCGAACCGGGTCAACTACCTGCGCATGCTCCAGGCGGTTTCGAATCCAGATCTCGACATGACGCGGCTGGAACAATTGATTAAGGGAGAGGCGTCGATTTGCTACCGGCTGCTGCGCTATCTGAATTCGGCCATGTTCGGGTTCCGCAATGAGATTCATTCGGTGAAGCATGCGCTGGCGATTTTGGGCGAGCGCGAGATGCGGCGGTGGGTGCGGTTGGTGGCCGCCGTGGGCGCGGGACAGGACACAAGCGGCGATTTGTTGCTCTCGTCCCTGGTTCGTGCGCGATTTGCGGAATTGCTGGCGCCGAAGGTTGCGCATGGCGAATCGGATTTATTTCTCATGGGTTTGTTGTCGCTGATCGATGCCATGCTGGAAATGCCGATGGAAAAGGTCTTGGAGATGATCCCCCTGGATAAAGAGACCAAGGCAGTGCTCCTGGGGCAAGCGAGCGTGCTGCGTCCCGTGCATCAACTGATGCTGGCCCACGAGAGTGGAGAATGGGAGGCGGCGGCACGCGTGGCAGAAAGCATGCATTTAGATAAAGACGAGACAGCAGGGCTGTATCTGCAGGCTCAGCAGTGGGCGCGGGAAGTTTCAGTGGGAGCTTGAATGCCGACGTTCGCGGTCCGCCTTCGACGAGCGGTTCTGCGGGCATCAAACATTTTCCGGTGCGTAGGCCTCTCGGCTAGAAATCTGGCTTAAGAAGCTTCTCGGAAAATCCCAAAAGCCGACGAGCCAAGCCGGAAGCCGTCCCTAGCAGGCATGGCCTCCTGTGCAAAAGGCGGGATACCTGCCCCTTGCGCCCCGTCGCCCGGACGAGTAGGATGGTGATGTTCTCATTTGGCCTCGTTCCCGCGCAGGCCTTCCACGCCAGCCCTTCTCGAGGCGGCGCGACGGATCCGCAAACGGAAAATCGATACGCAAACAGATAGGGTCGATTTGCACAAAAGGGTGGGTTTTCGAGAGTTGGAAATCGTTTGCAAGCCTGCGTCCGCACGGCAAAACGGAACAGTTCCGCAAACGTGCTTTAGGCCTAGGCCCGCTCGGTTCGGTAGTTGAGCCGAATTGCATCCCGCACGAGTTGATACGAATCGAAATTCACGGATGAACTTGAGAGGACTATGAACGCAGGACCGGGAAGACCCTCCGGAGGTGGAGGAAGAAACAGGAGACGCCGGGGACGACGATCGGCGAATCCACGGGGCCAGCGCCCTGGACAAGGACAGAATCGGCAGAACAACCGGCAGAACGCGGACGGCATTTACACCGCGCCCATGGATCATAGCTACCGCGCGGTGCTGGGCGGCGGCAACGGCCACCAGGGAGGGCGGCAGCGTCCGGGGTTCGCGGCACAGTATCCGCAAGGGGAGCCTGAACCTTTGCCAATGCGGGAAGACGCCAACTCGCGCATCTTCGCCTTCGTCGACGACCTGTTCTTCGCGGCTAAGATTCAGGAGACGGCGCGCAAGTTGAATGTAAAGGTCGAGTTTGTCAAGAACGATAAGGATTTGACGGAACGCTTGCAATTGAACGGCGAAGAGAGGCCATCGCTGCTGATATTCGATCTGAACAATGCCAATGCCAAGCCTCTAACCCTGATCCCCAAGCTGAAGAGCAAGCTGAAAAAGGGGACTTCGATCATTGGATTCTTGTCGCACGTGCAGGGAGATTTAAAGCAGAAGGCGCATGAAGTGGGATGCGACATGGTATTGCCGCGTTCCGCATTTTCCCAGAACCTTCCCCAACTGCTGCGGCGGCACGGCGCGCCGGAAGAAGAAAATCCCACAGTCCAGTAGGGCGGCGCCTCTTGAAATCTGGTTTTGGTTTGCGCTCGGCGTGCCGGCATGTGTTCGTAATCACAAAGATTTCTTGATCCCGGTGCTACAATTCTCGGTTCTTTAGATCGGAGATTGGAGGCGCCTGTGTTCACAGTTACACTGGTTCTTTCCGCTCTGCTTTTCTTAAGTCCTGTTCTTTTCGCGCAACAAACGTCAACCGCAGCGAAACAGGGGACCGGGCCCACGATTCCTGCGGAAGAAGCGAAAAAGACAAATCCCGTTAAACCTTCGTCCGCGTCCCTGGCACGCGCCAGGAAGTGGTGGGGACTGGACTGCGCCATGTGCCACGGCAAGGATGGCAGTGGCAACGGCGACACAGCCATCGACATGAAGCTGACAATGGCGGACTTTACCGATGCTGCGACTCTGAAAGACCGGACGGACGGCGAACTTTTCTACATTATCAAGAACGGATATCAGGACATGCCGCCGGAAGGCGCGCGCATCAAGGTCGAAGAAAATTGGGATCTGGTGAACTATGTGCGTTCCCTGGCCAAGAAGAAACCCGAAGGCAATGCCAAGGCGCAATAGAGCCGTCAAACCCTAAGTACCAAGAATAAACAAAAGTTGTTTGCTCTCCGGCCCGTGGCGGAGGAGCATTTTCTTACCCTCGACTAGCCCGGCGGCCACGCGAGCGGTCGGCCACCGAGCAGATGCACATGTAAATGAAACACCGATTGCCCTGCACCCGGGCCTACGTTAACAACGGTGCGGTATCCGTTTTCGATGTGGCGCTGGCGGGCGATCTGGGCGGCGGCAAGGTGGCACTGTCCGATGAGTTCGGCATGGTGTGCATCCGCTTCCTTCAATCCCGCAAAATGTTCTTTGGGGATAACGAGAACGTGAGTGGGGGCTTGCGGATTGATGTCTTCAAAGGCAAGAACGTGATCGTCTTCGTAGACCTTTTTCGCGGGAATTTCGCCGCGGAGTATACGGCAGAAAAGGCAGTTGGCCGTTGGATCGGTCATGGCTCGCTCAGCATGAGAAACGATAACATTAAAACCAACCACCCAGCCACGGAGTCACACGGAAAACCCAAATCGCTACTCTGTTTCGGTTCGCGTCTTCGACTGGAGATAATTGACGGCGATGACCGAGCGTTTCCCTAGTCCAGCCTTACCAGAAAGACAGCGCCTTCGGGCGTGTGAGTTTCGGCGGCGAGTTGCTGCGCGCGGGCATGGTCGTCGCCGAGCACGCGAACGCGAATCCACCAGTCGCCCGCGGGGCTGGGGAAACGCAACACTTTGGCGGTGCGGTAGCGACGAATGAGGTGTCCGGCGAGTTCGGTGGCTGCATGCTCATGAGGGAAGCCGCCGATCTGCACGGCCCACTTTCCACCGGAATCGAGGGACGCTGGTGTCTGCATCACTTCCACACGAACCTGGGCAACCCCCGGCCGGTAGACGTCCACCTTGTGCGCGGCAGCCAGAGAGAGATCGATAATCCGTCCGGGGATGAACGGTCCGCGGTCGGTGATGCGCACGAGAGCGGAATGATTCGTCTTCAAATTGGTGACTCGCACAATGGTGCCGAGAGGAAGCGTGCGGTGCGCCGCCGTCATGGCGTGCATGTTGTAGATTTCGCCGTTCGATCCGCGGCGCGTATCGTAGGGAGGTCCGTACCAACTGGCCAGCCCGGTTTCCGTGACAATGGCAACGGCGCCCGCGGGAATAATCGGCTCCGCCAGATCCGAAACTGCATTATGAGACGAACCGCCGGGCCGATGATCGCTGGCACTCGTGCCCATAGGCTGGGAAGAATCCGGAAGCGCCGACTCCGCAGGCGGAGGAGGAACTGTAACTTTGACCTGTTTTGGGTGCGAGCAGGCGATCGAGAAAAGAATAGCGATCCCTGCCAGAACAGAACCAAAGCTGGCTGCAGTAAAACGATGCCGGACCAATCTCGCCGAGGCCGGACGCTCGATTCGCCGGGATTGCGCCGCTATGGCTTTTTCGCGCGTTGGGTTTGCTCCATGTAGTCGGCGAATTCGGCGAGCTTTTCCGAGGCCGTTCGCAGGGCCTTGGTGGAATGCTGGCGCACCGCAGGAACGACTTCGTCATTAAGATATTTCACGAATTCAGGTATTTCTTTTTCCAGGCGCTCGGCGGCGTCGGCCACAGTCTTGCCCACTCGCGCGGAAGCATCTTCGACCTTGCGATTGAAGTTTTCCATAGCAGTGACAGTATTATTTCGCCGAGACGGGATGGGGGTCAATGGCTGAGAGGGTAACCGAAGGGATAGTAGCGCTGTGCCCTCGAGCCCCCAGGCTGAGATTTTGGAAAGACCAGGCGCTCACGAGGGGAATTGCATTGCGGTAAGGATTGCATCCTTGATAAAGTAAGGATATGCCCAAGGTTACCAGCAAACTGCAATTGACTGTACCCAAGGCAATCGCCGATCAGTATGGCATCCGGCCCGGCGACGAACTGGAGTGGATTCCTGCGGGGGAAAGTATCCGAGTGGAGTTGGCGCGGAGCAAAGCAAAGTCCGCTCATGAGTTGACGGGCGAAGAGCGATTGGCGCTGTTTGATGAAGGGATGAAGCGCGTCGACCAGTTTCAAGCCAAGGAACTAAAGAAGTATGCTGGGCGCGCGATCACGCGTGAGAACCGTGGTTGGACCCGAGAGGATCTTTACCGGCGTGGCTTCTCTCGTTGACACGAACGTTCTGGTGTACTGTTACGATCCCCGGGATCGAGCCAAGCGCGCTGCCGCGCGAAAGCTTCTCCAAAGAGGCGCGCGGGAGAATGAATTGAAGCTTCCCCACCAGGCGTTGATCGAGTTCGTTTCAGTGGTTACCAGTAAGATAATCGATGGTCGGCCTCTGCTGCCCGCCAGCGAGGCTGCAAGGCAAGCTGAAGAACTACTAACCGAATTTCCAGTGTTATACCCAAGCCAGGCGGTGTTTCGCATGGCTCTGCGCGGTATGTTGACGTATCAACTCCCTTGGTATGACGCGCATCTCTGGGCCTACGCGGAGCACTACGGGCTAGGCGAAATTCTGTCTGAGGATTTCCAGCACGGGCGCTGGTATGGAAACGTGCGCGTGCGAAATCCTTTTGCGGAGATGGGCCTGACATAGCAGGAGACGCAAGGACGTATGTGTCTCCGAGAAACGACCTTGAAGCCACCACTTGCCTTGCTTCACATGTCCGATTCCTCATTGCGCAGTTTTCGCCGCAACCTTCTTTCCTGGTACGACACGCATCGCCGGGATCTGCCCTGGCGTAAGAGCCGCGATCCCTACCGGGTTTGGCTCTCCGAAATCATGCTGCAGCAAACTCGCGTGGCCGCTGTAATTGAGCATTACCACGAATTCCTGCGGCGGTTTCCCACGGTTGAGAAGCTGGCGAAAGCGCGCGAGGCCTCGGTGTTAGCCGCGTGGAGCGGATTGGGATATTACCGCCGCGCACGTATGTTGCACGCGGCGGCAAAGCAGATTGCGAGGGAGCAGAAGTTTCCATCGACTTCGGCCCGCCTTCAGGACTTGCCCGGAATTGGCCGCTATACCGCGGCGGCGATCGCCAGCATTGCATTCGACGAACCGGTCGCCGTGGTCGATGGCAACGTTGAGCGCGTGTTGCAGCGGATTTCCGGCATGCGTCTAAGCGGAGACGATTGTTGGAATGCAGCCTCTGAATTGCTGGATTCAACACGGCCGGGAGATTTTAACCAGGCGATGATGGAGTTGGGCGCGGTTGCCTGCACGCCGCGCATGCCGACGTGTTTGACCTGTCCAGTGATCGATTCGTGCGCCGCACGCGGAGAATTGCCTCGGGAAAGAAAACTCTCGCGGCAGACGAAAAAGGAAATCCATTTTGTAATGCATATCCGCCAGGGGAAAATCTTATTGGTGCAGCGCGCGCGGGATGCCTCGTTAATGGCGGGCATGTGGGAACTGCCTGAAGCCGATCTGGCGGAAATCGTAGCAGGGAAAAAACAGATTCCTCCCCGCGCTTTCAGCCCGGTTCGGAATGACAAACTTTTATTTACCCTGCGGCATTCAATTACTGTGACCGACTATACGGTGCAGGTGTGGCGCGGAGATAAGACGCCATCCCTCGCGGGAAAATGGATTCCGACCGATCGTCTGCAGAAAATGCCTCTGACCGGACTGGCGCGGAAGATCTTGCGCAAAGCGGAGATGTTTTGAGAACAACTCGGCAAGTTCTTTCGATCTGCAAACACTCTCATTCCAGGACTTGATCGAGCAACTGTCCCACCGCGCGGTCCGCTTCCAGAATCGAATAGCGGTGATCCATCACGCCGGAAAGATCGGTGTTGGCGAAGGCAATTCGCCCAAACGGCGCAGCCCGCAAGACTTCGCTGGGCGCCGGCTTGCCGTTACTGCCAAAGAAAAATCCCGGAGCCGGACTGAGATAAGCGTGGCCCCAGCGATTGAGGATGATTCCGCCAATGTCGCGCGAAGCATCGAATCCCGAGTGCGCGAACATATCCGTGAGTTGTTGGCGCAGTTGCCGCTCGTAGTCGCGGAACGAAGTGGAAATCATTTCGGCTCGCCCGCGTTGTCCTTGTTCCTCGGTGGAGAGCCCTGGATATGAATATAGAATTTTGATGGTAAGCACGGTGGGCGAGTCGGGCCCAAAGGCTGCAGCATCGGCGCCGCACGTCGCAAGCTTGCGCACCTGCAAATAATTTCCGATTCCGTCGAACCATTGGCATCCGGAAATTCCCATCTTGTAAAGAAACTGCCAGTTGCGGACGGCAACATTTGCCATCAGACATGGCGAGCGATAGAACTCGGCATAGGCGGCCGCATGTTCGGCAGGCAGGTCGCGCACGATATGTTTCGTCGTCCAACTGCCGCCAGCCATAACAACGGTGCGGGCCCGGACGCGGTAAGATTTTCCGCCACGGGTGTAAACCAAATTCACGAACTCTGATTTCGCAGAATCACCCTCATGCTTGACCCACACCACTGTTGAATCCAGACGAATGCGCACCGGACTTCCACCGCGATCAAGCGCGGCAAAATCGATCGCATTGCGGCAAATCGCCTCCAGCGTGCGCTCCCCGCCGATGGATTCGGGAATCAGAGACTTCACGATCAGCCGCGCGAACCCGCTATTGCCGTCGGGAAACATCTGGTCGCCGGTTTCGTCGCCAATGTCGAGCGGGTGCAGCATGTCGGCCGCGTAGGCGGTGTATCCCGACAGCGCATCCGGGCCCAGACCATATCCACCGCCCTCGACCGGCGACAAAAATGTCCGAACAGTCTCACGGCTAATGCCGTACTTTTCCATCAAATGATCTTCGAGCGTGATCGTATCGAGGCGCCGCGAGATTACGTCCCCAGGATATTGAGGCGCTCCGCTACCTGCGATTATCGACGCCGGGGAGGCATCGACTCCTTGATATCGTAGCAACTCAGCACGTGCCCGCGCCGATATTGGAGCCCCCGCGAGCTTCTTGCCCCACGGATCGATCACCCACAAACCTTTCGGTTCACCGAACTTTGCCCCGAAGTAGAATCCGGATGCCGCACCTCCAGAAAGATAAGGCGTACGGCTGACCTGGATCTCGGGCGCGGACTTATCCCAGGCTTGATAATCAAGCCGCGGCTTCTCCAGTCCGATCGATTCATAGAAGCGGGCAATGAAGCTGTGCGGATAAGGAACCGGGAAAAAAGCCGAGCCTTGGTGCGCGACCAGTCGGTGCCCACCGACCAGAAATTCATTGCGCTTGGCTTCGCCGCCAAAAACCGGATGATTGTCGAGAACAAGGCACGTCCTGCCCGGCCCGGCGTGCCGCTGGAAGATCAAAGCGGCCGCCAGCCCGCTGATTCCGCCGCCGACGATCACGCAATCATAGATCTCTCCAGTATCAGTGAGATTTTGTGGCAGGCTCTCAAATGCGTGATCGCGAATTTGATGGCCCGCATTAACCACTGCGAGCGTGTTGCCATTGGAGTGGGCATAGTCGCCCACGCCGCCATAACCGGTCCAATCATCTTCGCTGTTATTGTTGGCGAGAATATCCGCGGGCGAAAGCGGATTCAGCAACATTCCCCCGGAAGCCAGCAGCGTTGCATTCAGAAAATCGCGCCGCGTGATGCCCTGCTCCACATTCATGCCCAGGCTCTCATCCGCAAATTGATCCCTGCCTTTGCGCTCGATTCCCATGCCAGCATTATACGAACCATCAAGATTGGCGCATGACGGCAACCTAGCGGGCTGTGCTACCATCTACTGTTTCTCATCGCACGCTTGCACCGGGATTTGCAGCGATGATTGCGGAGAATGAAATTCAGGGCCGAACCCAGTCTGTTCGGACCTCCGAGGCCTCTATGAAAGACACTCTCGGAGTGCTGTTGGCCGGAGGAGCGGGAGAGCGGCTATATCCGCTTACCCGCGACCGCGCAAAGCCGGCGGTGACCTTCGGCGGCATCTACCGCATTATCGACGTTACACTCTCCAACTGCATCAATTCCGACCTGCGCCGGGTTTACATTCTCACCCAGTACAAAGCGCTTTCCCTGAATCGTCATATCCGCGAGGGATGGAACATCGTGGGCGCTGAGATGGGCGAGTTCATCGAAGTTCTGCCGCCCATGAAGCGAGTCAGTGACCAGTGGTACCAGGGCACAGCCGACGCCGTTTATCAGAATATTTATTCCATCGGCTCGGAGCAGCCTAAACATGTCCTGATTCTTTCCGGCGACCACATCTACAAGATGGATTACGGCAAGATGATGAAGCAGCACTGCGATTCGGCCGCCGACATCACTCTGGCTACGATTCAGATCGATCCCGAAGAGACCCCGCGCTTCGGCGTGGTGGACGTAGACAAAGATGGCCGCATTAATGGGTTCGAGGAGAAGCCCAAGAAGACCGAGTTGCGCTCGCCCTGGAACCCGGTGAAAGTTGCGGGATCGATGGGCGTCTATTTATTTAACGCCGATGTTTTGATTCCCGCGCTGCTCAAAGACGCCGAAGATTCGACCTCCAGCCACGACTTTGGCAAGGACATTCTGCCCAAGATGGTCGAGGACTTCCGCGTCTATGCCTATGACTTTGTAGACGAGAACAAGAAAGAGGCGCTGTATTGGCGCGATGTCGGCACACTTGAGGCCTACTACGAAGCCAATATGGATATTGTTTCGGTCTCGCCGATCTTCAATCTCTACGACGAAGAATGGCCGATTCGTACCCACCAACGGCAGTATCCGCCGGCGAAGTTTGTTTTTGCCGAAACCGGCAGAATGGGCACGGCGCTTGATTCCATTGTTTCCAATGGCTGCATCGTTTCCGGAGGCATGGTCAAGAACAGCGTGCTTTCGCCGGATGTGCGCGTGAACTCTTATTCGGAACTCGATAACTGCATTCTCTTTTCCCACGTCAGCGTGGGCCGCCATTGCCGCATCCAGCGCGCGATTCTCGACCGCAACGTGCACGTCCCTGAGGGCACAACCATAGGCTTCGACGCTGAAGCCGACCGGCAGCGCTATTTCGTCACCGAGAGCGGAATCACGGTGGTGACACGGGATTATTCGCTATTTGAAAATCCGGTCACCGTGGATTACTTCACCTCAGAATAAGCGCGCGTTGCGCAGGATATAATTGCGCGCACGGATGACGCTAACGTCTGGCACAAAACTCGGCCCTTACGAAATCCAGTCTCTGTTGGGCGCAGGCGGCATGGGCGAGGTTTACCGCGCCCGTGACACCCGCCTCGACCGCACCGTTGCCGTGAAGGTTCTCGCTTCTCATCTTTCGTCCTCTCCGGAACTGAAGCAGCGCATGGAGCGCGAAGGCAGAGCGATCTCTTCCCTGAACCATCCGCACATTTGCCAGCTCTACGACATCGGTTCACAGAACAACACCGATTATCTGGTGATGGAGTTTCTGGAAGGTGAAACTCTGGGTGAGCGCCTGCGCAAAGGCGCGATGCCGCTTCCCGAGGTCTTGAAAATAGGAATCGCTGTGGCCGAAGCGCTAGCGGTGGCACACCGCAACGGCCTTGTCCACCGGGACCTGAAGCCGGGCAACATCATGCTGACCCAGGGCGGCGCGAAGCTGATGGACTTTGGGCTGGCGAAGCCGCTCGGCATGCAGTCCGCGGCTTCGGGATCAGGAACCGCGCCGCCTTCATTCACTGCCGCAGCTACGTTGAGTGGGCCGAGTCCTCTTACACCGTTAACGACGGCAGGGAGCATCGTCGGCACCATTCAGTACATGTCGCCGGAGCAGATCGAGGGCCAGGAAGCCGACGCACGCAGCGACATCTTTGCTTACGGCGCGGTGCTGTATGAGATGGTGGCGGGGAAGCGGCCATTCTCGGGCAAGAGTCAAATCTCGCTGGCTTCTTCCATTCTGGAGAGTGATCCCGCGCCGATCAGCGTGCTCAAGCCAAAAACACCGCCCGCCCTCGAACACGTCGTGACGATCTGCCTGCAGAAAAATCCCGAAGAGCGCTACCAGACGGCGCATGATATCAAGCTAGAGCTGCAGTGGATTGCGGCGGACAAATCGTCCTCCACACCTGCGGCTGTGATGCCCACCCATTCTCGCAACCGTGAGCGCGTCAGTTGGGCCGTAGCTTTGCTGGTTGCGATTGTTCTCACTGCGGCGGTCGTGGCGCTCTTCTACCATCCCGCCCAGTCTGCACAGTCGATCCGCGCCGTCATTAATCCTCCGGAGAAGACCACATTCAACTTGACTGGCGATGCTGCGGGACCGCCTGTAATCTCGCCCGATGGCGCGTCGATCGCATTTACGGCTACCGGTGCCGACGGCAAGACCGCGCTATGGCTACGGCCAACGAACGCGCTGGAAGCACACGCACTGTCCGACACCGATGGCGCGATTTTTCCTTTCTGGTCAGCCCGACAGCCGTTCCCTCGGATTCTTCGCCGAGAGCAAGCTCAAAACCATCGACCTCGAAAGCGGCTCGGTGCAGGCAGTTTGTGACGTACCGCTCGGTCGAGGGGGTGCTTGGGGACCGGGTGGAGTGATCCTGTTCTCCCCGGCTCCTTCAGCGCCTCTCATGCGCGTAAACGCCAGCGGGGGGACGCCAGTTGCGATTACGAAGGTCGACACGGCTTTGCACACTTCGCATCGCTGGCCGTACTTCCTTCCCGACGGCAAGCATTTCCTCTATATCGCGCTTCACCACGATCCTTCCAAGGCGGCCAACGATACCCTTTACTACGCATCGCTCGACGGGCGGGAAAATCGTCCGCTGTTCCGCTCTCAATCCAACGCCGTTTACACCAACGGTTTTCTTTTGTTCGCTCGTGGCGACCAATTAATGGCACAGCCTTTCAACCCTTCCTCCGGAACGCTGAGTGGCGAACCACAGAATGTGGCCCAGGGCATGATGAACGACAGCAGCACCTGGCACATGGACGCCTCGGCTTCCGGCGACGGATTGCTTGTTTTCGGAAGCGGCGCCTCAGGCGATTTGCAGCTAGCCTGGATGGATCGCAGCGGGAAAGAGATCAGCACCATTGCCGACAAACTCGCCGACCTGCAATGGGCGGCCCTTTCCCCGCAAGGAGACCGCGTCGCTCTTCAACTTAACGCCGGTGAGACCGATATCTGGGTGCTCGATCTCGCGCGTGGAGTCCGCACCAGACTAACTTTCGGCCCGATTGGGAATGTTTCCCCCATCTGGTCGGCCGACGGCAAGTGGATCGCCTACTCCTCCGCTCGTAACGGCCATTTTGCCCTGTGCCGCAAGCCCTCCGACGGCAGCGGCGCGGAAGAGACTTTGCTCATAGAAAGCGATCAGCTTGAACTCGACGATTGGTCGCGCGACGCTAAGTTCCTGCTCTATTCGCGGGCCATATCGAACAGCCCAGGCCGGCAGATCTGGTCCTTGCCGCTCGAGGGAGAACGCAAACCATCGCTGATCCTGCAGCGGGGTGCGGGGGGGAAGCTTTCTCCAGATGGCCATTGGCTCGCGTACGAGTCGGCCGAATCCGGAACGGTTCAAGTCTATGTGGTGCCCTTTGGCGGCGGGCAGGGCAAGTGGCAGGTCTCGGCTAACGGAGGACAACTGCCGCAGTGGAGCAAGAGCGGCAAAGAACTCTACTACGTGGACCCGACGTTCAACCTTCTTGCTGTCCCGGTAACCGCTGCGGGCGGCGCATTGCAGTTCGGCGCGCCTCAGACGCTCGTCAACACTTGGCCCGCTCCACAAGCCTTCTACGACGTCTCTCCCGACGGCAAGAAATTTCTTCTCGCCAGGGTTGCGCAGCAGGTCAGCCAGTCCGTCACCGTGGTTACGCACTTTATGGCGGGATTGAAGAAGTAAGCAACACGGCTGACCCGTGCTGATCCAGCTCTGCAGCAGTGGAACCTTGTCTTCGTCCGGTTGGCGGAGTAACCAAAAGTTACGTTTCTTACCTTTTCAGCCGGACTCCGAGTTGTCTTGAAGTCGGCCGCTGGGAAGCGCCGAACACCCTCTTCACGCTCCTTCAGCGCGTTGAATGAACCACGGGTACACCGAATCACGGGCTAGAGAATTTTGGGGATTCTCTCTATCGCAATGGAAAAGATGGTAGGCACGAGGAGACTCGAACTCCTGACCTCTACCGTGTCAAGGTAGCGCTCTAACCAACTGAGCTACGCGCCTAAAGTGAACCCACTTCAGCTACCAGGCTCCAGCCAACGCCAAATCGTGGAAACACAGCTAAATCTCCAACTGTGAAAGCTAGTTTACCGCTTCCGGACCGTTTCGCAAAATCGCAATCAGCGTGATTCTGATCATTGTGCATCGTGATTGCGGGCACAGAGAATGCCTGGACCACTACCCGATACTCGTGTGATTGCTTTTCGGCGGTGAATAGAAAAACAGCATGGGGCGATTTTGGGACCGGCTTCTTACCCGCTGGAATGAAGGAGAAATAATGAAATCTGGATATAAAATTGTAACTCTCGCATCAGCCTTAATACTTGTTGGCTTTGCCTTGCCGCGCGCGGGAAAAAGCGCCAGCGCAGCTTCCGCGGGTCAAATTACAGGCTTTGTTAAGCTTGATGGCACGGCTCCGCATCAGCGCGGGATCGACATGTCCAAGGATCCAACCTGCGCTGCGGCGCACAAGGACAAGCCCGCCACCTGGGAAAACGTGGTTGTGGGCGGCAACGGAGGCCTGGCGAATGTGGTCGTGTATGTAAGCCAGGGCCTGACCGGAAATGAGGCGCCTTCATCGCGACCGGCGAAATTGGAACAAAGGGGTTGCCAGTACTTCCCCCATGTGGTGGCGGTGGATGTACGCCAGCAGTTGAAGATCGTGAACGCCGACCAGGCTTTGCACAACATCCATCCGCAATCAAGTAAAAACCCCGCATGGAACAAATCACAAATGCCGGGAGGACCGCCTCTCGATGTGACTTGGGCCAATGAAGAAATTCCCATACCTGTGAAATGCAACGTCCATCCCTGGATGCAAGCCTATATTGTGGTGGTGAAAGGCCCTTACGGCGTAAGCGACAACAACGGTTCTTTCAAGCTCGACAGCCTGGCGCCGGGCAATTACACGCTGACCGCTTGGCATGAGACCTACGGAGCCCAGACGCAGAAGGTCACGGTAGCCGCCGGAAAGCTTACGACAGTCAGTTTTACTTTCAGGACCAAGTAGTGAAATGGAAAAACGCGGCCGTGATAGCCGAGATTGCTGCCGCGATCGCGATGACGTCTTTTCCCGAGGCGCAGACCTCGTTGCCTTCGTGGTGGTTGCCGCCCAAGTGTGACCCCTCATTTATCAGCTCCACGGCGCGGCGACTTTCTGGCAGCGTGGATTCTCCATAGCCTTCGCGATAGCGCCTATGCGATACTGACAATTCGCCGGAGACGCCGAGTGACTCCAGAGTCGACGCCAGTGATCCTGAGCCCAGCGGCGAAACAGATATTTCTCTGAATGATTCTCAAGTGATTCAGGCCGGGATGGCGGAACTGGCAGACGCAGCGGACTCAAAATCCGCCGACCTTCGGGTCTTGGGGGTTCGACTCCCCCTCCCGGCAC
>CAVSYV010000005.1:0-531973 GCA_963732255.1 uncultured Acidobacteriaceae bacterium | reverse complement strand
AAGGTCACGGTAGCCGCCGGAAAGCTTACGACAGTCAGTTTTACTTTCAGGACCAAGTAGTGAAATGGAAAAACGCGGCCGTGATAGCCGAGATTGCTGCCGCGATCGCGATGACGTCTTTTCCCGAGGCGCAGACCTCGTTGCCTTCGTGGTGGTTGCCGCCCAAGTGTGACCCCTCATTTATCAGCTCCACGGCGCGGCGACTTTCTGGCAGCGTGGATTCTCCATAGCCTTCGCGATAGCGCCTATGCGATACTGACAATTCGCCGGAGACGCCGAGTGACTCCAGAGTCGACGCCAGTGATCCTGAGCCCAGCGGCGAAACAGATATTTCTCTGAATGATTCTCAAGTGATTCAGGCCGGGATGGCGGAACTGGCAGACGCAGCGGACTCAAAATCCGCCGACCTTCGGGTCTTGGGGGTTCGACTCCCCCTCCCGGCACCACTCCTAACCCACGAAGCGGTCTCCAACTGGCGCTAGCTCACGGCCCGAGATGCGGGAGAGGGTTGAGATCTCTTTACTGTGCCTAAGTTGTGCCTTTCTCTGGGCTTGTCTCTCCTCTATTTGAATCCGCACTTGTTCTGCCCGCTCTTCCGAAGCCTGCAACTTAGGGATTGCATCGTTCATGTCGGACCGGCTCCCGATTGCGCGTAAGGGTTCTGGCGGTGTGACCGCGTGACGGGTTAGATATCTCCTCTTGGGGACCGGATTCGGGAGGTATTTAATTGAGCGGAAGATCTCGGCGTGCCCGGCGCCAGTCGCGCACGCCACAAGCGGTGCGATCAGCTATCGATGAGATTGGAGATCTCGAACATGAAGCCTAATGAACCCAGCCGTACAGCCCTGATACCCGCCCGACAACGAGCTGCTCATCAGGTACTCGATCATGGCTCAATCCTCTATGACCCATTTGCCATGAAGATTCTGCGTGAAGACGAAAAGGAAGTGCTTCAATTTGCCAACGGACACTCCTTGGCCAGCATCGGACGTCTATTCACCACCGCGCGAAGCCGGATTGCGGAAGATGCTTTGTCAGGAGCTGTCGAAGGAGGGATTCGGCAGATCGTCATTCTTGGCGCCGGACTCGGCACTTTCGCTCTCCGGAATCCCCATGGCGCGCGACAGATCCGTATCTATGAGGTGGACCACCCCGCGACGCAGGCGTGGAAACGCCAGCGCTTGGCCGAAACTCAAATCGCACCTCCGCCATGGCTTATTCTCGTACCAGCCGATTTCGAGCGGGATGATATGGGAGAGAAGCTCGTCGCCGCAGGCTTTCAGCAGAACTCGCCCGCGTTTTTCAGTTGGCTCGGGGTTGTACCATACCTCACACAGGACGCTATCGGCCGCACTCTGGACTACATGTCGTCAATCCAGGGATCGGAGGTGGTGTTCGACTACATGGAACCTCCCGAGGCATTCTCCGAAGAGCTAAGACAATTAGATAAGGAGCGGACCAAACAGCTTGAGAAAATTGGCGAACGTTCGGTCAGCCGTTTCGAGCCGGCTGGCATGGCAGCGATTCTTCGCTCGCACGGATCTCGTGCCCTCGAAGACATCAATTTCCAGGAGATCGTGTCCCGGTTCGGCCGCGCCGTTCAAGGGCTCGCGCCGGGACACGCTGGTCTTCATGTTGTCCACGCCAGCACTAATTAAACGCAGTCATCGATTGCTATTCAAATCCATGGCCGGTCCACACCGACATGGCCGGTTTATGCACGGATGAGTAGCTCTGACACCCCGCAGCTATCAGGCTGGCGCAACTTGGGGATGAGCCAGTCGGCCGTACCGGGAAGTTCTGCAGATGAAGATCTACAAGTAGAACTACCCCGGGCCTGCGTTAGCGTGCGGCAATCGTATTGTCTTTTCGGATGAGCAGCGCAAGCCGGGGAAACAGGAAGTTGCCACCGGCATCGTCGATGACATTCACCTGGCAAGTATAGAAGCCGGGCTTGAGCGAGGTGAGCGGCACGTCGAGTTGGAAGACGGCAGCCTTTCGCTGGCGCGCGTTCAATTCCGTCAACTCAACCAGTGAACTCTCATAAGCTTTAGCTTTGCCCTGAAAGAAGTCGACATTGGATAAGAGCCGAATTCCGGCCTTGCCGCTGTCGCTGGAATTTGTGCCCGATGCTGCGGCGGCCGCGGCACGAGCCGGGTCGTAGACCTCGTAGTAGAGAAGCAGATGTTGGTTGGCCGAGAAGACATGAGTGATATTGGGGATGATCTCCGAGCCGTCGTGGATGAGCGGGTTCAAGTTTGAATTCTTTTTTGCCGTTTGCGTCTGGCTGGCCAGCACTACCGAACTCATCTTTAGCGGTAGAGTCTTCAAGTCGGGCACGTCGATGTCGGTTTCGAACGAGCCCAGCCTTCCAGTCTGATTTTCGCGCACCACAAATTTCAGGTGATACTTGCCGCTGAGCAGGCTCATGCCGGTGTCGTATTGCACATTCTTCTTTTGCACCTCGGCGGAAGTATTCACCGCGAGCTTGACCGTATCGCGAATCCGGTTTAGTGGGTGATGTTCGCTGTCAGTCACCATGCCGATTACGTCCAGCGTGGCCTTGTCGCGGTCGCTGGAGCGGACGAAAGGAATCTGCGATCCTGGCACCACCAGCGAAATGGGAACGAAAAACTTATTGCCCTCGAGACGAAAGTAAGAGACGCCAAGATACAGCGGCAAATCGGTGGCCGGCATTTCGGAGGCAAGTTCTTCCTCAAGCTGCCGTTCTTTATCGTCGGCCGTGGAATGCTTGAAATCAGCGGGGGCGTAATAGCCGCGGCGATACTCGATCTTGACTCCGGGGATCTTGGTCTTTACAACGATGCGGCGGTAACGCCCGTCCCGCGCGGGATTGGTGCTGTGATAGCCGAGCAGGTAGTAAGTCGAGGTGTCCTGCTGCACGCCTTTGAAGATTTTGCTGAAGTCATTGGAATCGAGAAAAGCGCGGCCGCCGGTATCGCTGGCCAAAGTCACCAGCGTTTCCTGCGTGGTGAAGTTGGAGTTCAGCGCGTTGAGCGTCGCCTGTCCCGAGTAGGCGGAAACCCCGCGCAGGCTGGCGCTCTGCGCCTCGCCGCCGGCAACCAGCGCCTGTAAGCCGCGCATGTCCATGGTGTAAATCGCCATGTTAGAGCGAACGGCGGCATTCACGGCGGCGCGCAGTTCCGATTCGTTCTCAATTCCGGTGCGGTCCATGCCGCTGGAAAAATAAATCAGCGATTTTTTCTGCTGCACGTGCGAAAGTTTTTCGGCAACGGAACGCAATGCTTCCAGCCGCCGGTCGGTGTTGAAGATGTTGTATTCGGTATCGTCGGCGGTGAATGGCTGGCCGGTATCGGGTGTGCCTTCGGTCGTGCCCGTCGTGCCTTCTTCGTAGCCTTGACCCTCGCCGGAACTGAACGCGTCTAATTGCTTTTTTAGCAGCGCGCGATCCGTAGTGAAGTCCTGGTTCACCAGCAGAGAACTCCCCAGCGAAACAATCGAGACCAGATCGGCCGGCGCCATTTGTTTGTCGAGATAGTCTTCGGCCGAGGTAACCGCGTGGTCGATTTCATCCGGCTCCATGGCCGAGAGATCGAAGAATAAAACGATCAGACGCCGGTCTTTGAACTCGTTCGCCATATCCGCGGCAACCGCCGCCGGAGTCTTCGGAGGGCTTTGCACTCCGGGAAGCGGTTTCGCCTGGGCTACATCCAGCGACGGCAGCGCATCGACGTTTTCGATATCAAAGGAAACTACTTTCTGCGGCTTGTTGTCCTCGAGAATCGTAAAATCTTCCGGCTTCAATCCCGGCACAAACTTTCCGCTCTTGTCCTTTACCGTGACATTCACCAGCACCAGCTCCGACTCCGAATGAAACGTATAATCAGTTTGCTGCTGCGAAGGCGAAGCAGCGCACAACAGCACCGGAGCCAGCAGGAGCGCCAGAGCTTTTTCGGTGGATCGGGTTGGGAAGCAAGTCATGAGTCTTTCTCTGCGGCAGGGTTCCTCTGCCTCTTCTTTGTTAAAAACGAAACCGCGCCGTCATGGTGAACTGCCGCATCGCTCCGACTGCCGTCACGTGACCAAAAGTCGGCGAGTCCAGTACTGTCCCGATCGAAGAATAGTTGGGTATGTTGAAAATGTTGGTGGCCTGCGCGCGAAATTCCAGCATCCGCGATTCTTTCAGCGGAACGATCTTGGTGAACGCCATGTCGAACAATTTCGTGCCGGGGCCAACGATGCTGTTGCGGCGGGCATCGCCGTATTGCCCGGTCGACGGCACGACAAATGCCGCGGTATTAAACCACTCTCCAACCGATGGATGCGGCACCACTACCGGTTGTCCGGGGACCACATCGGCGCGAATAGTACCGTTCGTGCCCCGGGCCACGTCCGCTGTGTCATTCAGAACTTGCGGCGTAAAGGGCAGTCCCGAGGCGATGGTCCAATCGCCGCTCCATTGCCAGTCGCCGAGAATGGCGCGCCACGGAGTGTTGCCCGTGAGCCAGCGCTTGTCGTGCCCGAAAGGCAGTTCATAAAGATAATCGGCAGTGAATTTGTGCGTCTGATTAAAGCTGGAAAGTCCGCGCTCCGCCGATAGATCGAGCGGGTTCTGCGCAATGTTGGAAGCACCGGCGCTCGCAGTACTGCTCGACGACCCGCCGCCTCCGCCACCACCGCCAACCGCTCTCGTCCCGCCCGCGCCCAGCCCCGGCGTGTTTGCACCGGAGGTCGCACCTGCGCCGATCGAAGATGCGTCATCCAGCGATTTGGAAAATGTGTAGGTGCCTCCGATGGCGAATCCTGCGGCGAGCCGCTTGCGAATCCGCACCGAGCCAGCATTGGCCTCAGAGTCGGCCACGGAATTCTCGTACGTGAACGCTTGAACATTGCTGATCAGGATTCCAGTTGCCGTGCGATTTGGCGCCTCAAGAACGTCGAGATCCGTGCCCTTGGTTCCCGTGTAGTCGATATTGAGCAACAGCGTGGGCCGAATCTGCTGCTGTATGTCGAGGTTGCGAATCTGCACATAGCCCAGCCGGTAATTCGGATTTACCGCGTAATCGTTGGTGATTCCGGTCACGGCAGGGAATCCGTTTTGCAAAGTATAGGGCGGCGCAATGGCCTGGGCAATCGATTCCACGTTGGTCGCAGTGGTCGAGAACGGCGGTTGCAGCGCCAACTGCTGCGCGATGCTCTGGTACGCACCAGTGTTGTAGTCGATGCCATAGCCGGCGCGAACCACGGTATAGGAAAGCGGCTTCCATGCCAGCCCGATGCGCGGCGCAAAGTTATTGCGGTCCGACCGCAGCAAGCTATCCGGGAACTTGCCGTTGTAGGGACCAGTCTGACCAGGCTGAACCGGAGCGACCACAGACTGCGGCAGCATCTGCGACGGCCCGAGGCTCTCGACAACTTGCGGAGAAAACACGTCCGGAGAGACATCCAGATTGGCCAAGCGGTTGTTGATCTCGGAAAGTGGTGAAACGTATTCATAACGCACGCCGATATTAAGTGTCAGGTTCGACCGCATCTTCCACTCGTCCTGCGCATACAAATCCCAATAGTTGCCGCGCAGGTGTGGATTTTGTCCGAACTCTTCCGAGGCCTGCTGCGGCAGCCCTAACAGGAAATCGGCGAAGTCATATCCGGTGCCGGGCACCTGTGTGCCGCCGATTACTTGTGAAGTATTGAGCCCGCTGAACACGAACGAACCCCGGGGATTGGTGTCGGTCTCCACATTCACCTGCACGCGGCGGAAATCCCCGCCCCATCGCCACGTGTGCTTTCCGCGAGCATAGATCGCATTGTAAGAGTACGTGAAGGTTTGATTGCGCGTGAGAGCCGGCGTGGCATCTGACAGGCTGGCAAAGTCGTTGAATGCAAGATTGGGCAAGCCCCAGTCGAACGGATTGGTGGCAACTCCACCAATTCCCAGATTGCCGGCAATGTTGCTCTTGAATGCGTAAAGATTTTGCGTGCTGGAACGGTTGCGGTTGAAATCGAAGCGCACGATGTTAGTCAGCTTGCCGATGCTGCGCGTGTAAGAAAGCGGAATGTCGAAGCTGCGGACGGACGTGGTCCCTCCGACGCTGGGAAACGGATTGGTGATATTGGCGCTGGTCTGGTGATAGTGAAATCCGATCGACAGATTATTCTGAGGCCCGCGCCGACCACCGCCGCGCCGCCCCCGCAACTGCGCGGCGCCAAATGCTCGATTTACACGAATATTCAAATCGTCGCTGTCGCTGGTGGTGGTTGTGACATAGCGGAAGTTTTCGTAGTCGCCGGGAAGGTTGGGCAGCGGAATGTAGGGCAGCAATCCCTGCGCGATGGGATTGATCGCCGGAAGCGTATTGTTGGCATACTGTGTGTTCGTCGCCGGATTAAAAATCTTGACTGGCAGCCCGACTGACGCCCCTGACGTGTAGGTGCTCTGCGAAAAATTCCCCTGGCGCTCCAGCAAAGTCGGCACCGTCGAAAACTGGTCGTAAGGAACTTCGCCGAGCTTGCCGTTGAAATTGATGAAGTAAAAAGTCTTGCTGCCGCCGTTGTAGATATGGGGAATATTCAGCGGACCGCCGACCGAACCTCCGAAACTGTTCTGCAGGTAGCCAGGATTTTCCGGAGACTGTCCGGTGAGTTCAAACGGCGAAGCATTCAGCGCCGAATCGCCCACGCCGTAATATAACGATCCGTGCGGACGATTGATGTCGAATCCGCGCCGGCCAAAAACCATCCCCCCACCGCCAAACCCGCCACGGCCAAACCCTCCGCCCCCCGGACCACCAAATCCTCCGCCGCCAAATCCTCCACCTTGTTGCCGGGCTTCGGTGAAGCGCTGCTGCATCTCCGCGGAACTCATCGTGTTAAATGAATTGGAAGTGTTGCCGGAAACCGCAACCGATTCCGTCGCGCTGTTCGGCTCAATCCCAGGAATCGGCATGCCAGCCGGGGCAATATCACTCAAAGAACCGCCGCCTGTCTCCTGCCCCGCGCCGCTCTGGAACACGGAAAGATTCTGGAAGCCGCGTCCCCCCGCGCTGGTGCGCCGCTGCTCGTTGCCGGCCTCACGCGCGCGAGATTGCAAGATCAGCTCAAAATTCGACTGCACGCTGTGGTGCGCCGAATCTAACACTACTTGCTGTGTGCCGGCGGCAAACGCGGCCATTTGCACGCCCACCGTGTAATGGCCGTTGGCAGGAACGCGGATGGAGTAACTGCCATTGACATCGGTCGACGTGCTGACTTGCGCTTTAGTGGCGACGTTTACTGCGGTTACCGTAGCGCCGGGAATCGGCATGTTCCCCGATTTCACGACACCCTGAATGCTTCGCCCTGTGGCTGCCGCAGAAGCGCCCTGCACAACTTGCTGCGCGCTGGAGAGATGCGCGTGAAACCCAACGAAATAAAACAAGACGAGCCAGTGCAGCGCGAGATCGCGCCGTGACCTTCTCCTGGCAAACTTGATCGCAGAAAGGCTGCGACCGCAACTCATCGAACTCTTCATAGAATCGCGCGCCATCGCTGGCTTGATCGGATGATACCGCGCTGGCAGAAATTGAGCTGTAAAGTTTTGTTTCGATTTCGCTTCGCTTAATAAAGCGATCCCGCATTGAACCCACGCTTCGTAAAGTTATGCAAATATTGCGCCAGCCCTGTTTTTCACGCAACTTAAGGTTCATAATTTTGTTAATAGGTGTGTAGACAGACCGCTTCCGAAAAAAGGAGATTTCCATGTTCAAGCAACGCCTACTGGTTCTTATCGCGGCTGGCGCGATTTCCATCGCCGCACCGTTTGCGGTGGCCCAGGACGATCAACAAGCACCGCCTCCGAACGCAATGCAACAAATGGTGGTGGCCATCACCATCACGAAATGGACCCCGCTCGCCGCACCCAGCAACTAACCAAGCAACTCAAGCTCACGTCCGATCAGCAGACCAAAGTGCAGGACATCCTGACGTCGGAAAAATCCCAGATGGATAGCTTGCACCAGGACACGTCCATGTCGCGCGAAGACCGGCACGCCAAGATGATGGACATCCACAAGACCAGCGACTCGCAGATTCGTGACCTTCTCGATCCTACGCAGCAAAAGAAGTGGGACGAGATGCAGGCCAAGCGTGAGCAATGGATGCAGAACCGTCACGGAGGTCCGCCCGCCAACTCCGACCAGACCACTCCGCCACCCAGCAATTAATTTTGCGCAAAATCAAAGCCGGCCGTGCTCGGAAATCTCCGGAACACGACCGGCTTTTTTTCGTTCGATTCTCTCGTCTAGGGCTTCTTTGTCAGAATCCGATCCAGGCTCGCTGCGCCGGGACCGGCGATCACTAGCGTCAGCAACGCTCCCATGTAAAGCATCATCACCTCGCCATGGTCGCTGCCGGGACCTTTACCAAAGAATCCGAAATGGTGGACGAAAGCCCAGGCCACAAAGATATTGCTCAGACAATAGAGCGCAGCCCAGCGCGTGCCCAATCCGATCATTAGCAGGATTGCGCAAACAAAATCGGAGAAGAAGGCAATGAAAAACGAGGGATGCGATCCCAGGCCGATGGGATTGGGAAAGTGGGCCATGAACTGCGCCCAATGCGCTGGTTGCTTCTCCCACCCGTGGCGCAGGAACAGCGTCGCTCCGGTCCAGATCCGCAATAAAGCAAGCCCGGCCTGAGTCCGCTCCGGAATAAAGCGCATCGCCAGAACGTCTCTTAGGCCGGGCATCAGGAAATATTCCTCAATTATTCGCGATTAGTGTTTGCCTACATGGCCGCGTCCATCGCGCATTTCGTTTCCCTTGAAGTGGGAAACCCTGCCTACGGGCTTCGACGGCTCCGGCCTCTCGCCGCGGGCTGGCCGGGGACCATGATAGTGCTCTGGGCCGTAATGGTTATTAACGTGGCCATGGAAATGGGCAGGCCCGTGAAACCAGGGACCCGCACCAATGAACACGCCGCCGGTAAACCATTCCGGACCGTAGTAGCCGTAGGGCGCGCAATCGTAGGGTGGGACATCGTAATAGCCGTAAGGGCAGTCAGGCGCTACTCCAATATTGACACTTACCTGAGCCTGCGCTTTGGGTGCCGTTACAACCGCGAAGCACACTCCAGCAACAGCAGCTAAAGCAAAAAGCTTAAATCGATTCATCGCATTCTCCTCAAGATTGTCAGAGCGGCCAGTTGCTGCCTTATTCGTCGCCAAGACTCAGGCTGCCCTTGTTTTCGGATCAACGGCGTGCAGGTAGGTACGATTCAACTTTCGCGGCAGGGGTTTACTGCGTAGTTGTGATAGTTCAACGATGCAAGTCGCAGCAGAGCACAAACGCGGGGCGATTGAATTAAACCCACCCGCCGTGAATGCTTAGCTGATTTTGGCGGGATTGCTGTCGGAGATGCGAATCGAGAAGTTGACCGTGATCGTGGCCTGGGTCTCGACCGGTTGTCCATTCTGCAAATAAGGCTTGAAGTGCCACTGGCGTACCGCTTGCTGCGCGGCCGCTGTCAGGATCGACGGACCGCTGACAACCTGCAGGTTCTCGATGATGCCATCGGCCCCTATGACCGCCTGCAAAACCACCGAACCCTGCACCTTCATTCGCGGTCCCAGTAACGGATAGGTCGCATCCACGCTTTCCCGAACCGGCGAACTCATGGAAGCGAGAGTTTCACGCTCCGCCGCGTTCGTGGGCAAAGTCGGCGCTGAAGCGGTCAGGACTGAAAGATGCTCGGATTCTTTGGGGATTTCCAGTTTCGCGACTTCGTGCGAATGATGAACGGTGTGCTTTTCTACCGCGGCTACGTCAACCTTCAGCGGAGGCAGGCTGAGCCGTTTCGCCGGAGCTGGTCGCGATGCTGGCTGGGTGGAATCGTTGGGCGCGACATAATTGTTGGCGAGAGGCTGCCTCGCCGGTGCTGCGGCGCTGTCAGCAGGCTGTGCCGCGGGTGCCGTTGCTTGAAGCGAATTGACGGGAGCCGCAGAATTGGATTCAACCGTTTCTTCCGGGCCAAACCAGAATTCGCGGTCCCTCACCAGCAGCGCAACGAAAGCAACCAGCAAAAGCGCCAGGGCGATGCGAAGCTGGCCGCGTTGCTTATTTGCCGAACCACCCTCAGCCTTAGGGAGCACCGTTTTTGGATTGGGTTGCTGCATCTCGTGCCTTCCGTCTCGCCTTGGCCGCTCCTTAAATAGCATTCACTCAGGAGTGTCGATTACCAGGCAGCAGTAGACTAAGAACAGCGCGCGTTTCTGACAATGGCACGATCCGGGAAACCACGGCACGAGAGTGCTACAAAACCTGGGATGGCCTAAGAAGTATGGTTCAGAAACGGCATGCAGCTTCACCTCACCGCAAATGCGACGATTGTTCTTCCCCGCGCACCTTTACTCTTTTCCACTTTGGCCAGGATTTCAGTTTCCAGCTCATCCGTGTCCAGAACCATCTCACACGCGGCAATCTGTTGATCGCTGGCGCCCTGAAAACATAACTCGCACACTCCCAAACCGCCATCGGATTGCACGGGAGGGCCAAATGTGCGGCAGGTCATCGGACGGGCATCGTAAAGCTCGCACAATCCAGCCTCGGGATTGAGCACCGGGCAGGGTTCATCATTGGCGAACTCCGCGAAGCGTTCTTCCGCAGCAGGGCCTTCGTCGAGAACTCCCGTTTTCACATTGCCGGGAAAATCCCGCGACAAGCGTTGAACCGATTTTTGCGCACGCTCGCGAATTCCGCGTGCTCTCCGCGGGTCTGATTTTTCGAGTTCAACCAACCCCTGCTGCAACCGCGCCGCATCCAGTTGATTGATGGCAAACACGCCCACGCAGCACTGCGTGCATCCCGGCCGGCAAACCAGCCACTCCCTGCTGCGCCGCGCCGCATCGGCCAAAGAGGCATCTACGATTTGAATCAGTTCTCTATCGCGGGTTGGCACGCTGCGCGAAGACATCTTTATGAAGCATACCGCTTGCCGTCACCGTGCGGAGCCTGAAAGCGGCGGCTTCGCTTCACTTGATTTCCAAATCATCAATCTCGAATTCAAACTTCCCCACCGCGTTCTGCGCGAAAGCAAGGTTCGTGATGTCGTGACCGTCGGTCTCGAAGCTGGAGATTGGAAACGAATATTGCTTCCACTCCGGGCCGGCCACAAAAGTCTTAATCGCAGGCATCTGGTTCTGACGGGCTTCCGTTCCCACGGCGAGTGCATAGGTTTTGCCATCGCCCTTCGCCCAGAAAGTTATGGTCTTCTTATCCGAAAGATTGACTGGATCGGACGGCGAGGCCCCCGGCACGAACAGCGCTCCTGCCCAGGTAAAAGGCGCGCTCGGAACGATCTCGCCGGTCACCTGCAACGCCCCTTTGGAATCATTAGCGCCTCCATCCACGACTTTCATGCTTGCAGTGGATTTTCCGCCCATCATCGAATCGCTGCCTGCCATCCACGATCCATAGTTGGCTGCGACTTTGCCTTCATCAAAGGTGCTGACCACGCCGGATTCCGAACCCGCCGGCGCAGGCGGCAGCGCCGGCATTCCGGTTTCGCCATGGATTCCAACTACTTGCAGCGGCACCGTCGTGGTTTGGTCCGAACTCGGCCCGACCATCATGTCGAAGACTCCCGGCTCAACCACGCGGTGCATATCGATATTCAGGATCGAAAGCATGTCTGGCGTGATGGTGAATTCGACCGTCTTCTTCTCGCCGGGCTTCAGTGTGATGCGCTGAATCGCCGCCAACTGCATCACCGGCTGCGTAACTGAAGCGATCTGCTGGTGGATGTAAAGCTGCGGAACCTCGTCGCCCTCGCGTGTATCCGGTGTTGGTAATGTCCACGCTGACTTTGGCCGTGCCCGCCAGTGCCATAATCTGCTTGCGGCTCAACGCGCAGGTTGTCGAACTTGAACGTGGTGTAGCTCAGTCCGTAGCCAAACGGAAACAGCGGCTGGCGCGTGGAAAACGCATAGCTGCGATTGTCGGAGGGCTTGTGGTTGTAAAAGTCGGGCAGCTCGCCCACCGTATGCGGGAAAGTAATGGGCAGTTTGCCGCCGGGATTCACGTCGCCAAAGAGCACTGTCGGCCGCCGCCGTTCCGCCTTCCTCGCCGAGATAGAAGCCCTTCCAGAATCGCGGGCACTTTCTCCGCAATGTAGTTGATCGAGAGCGGACGGCCGTTGATCAGCAACACCACAGTCGGCTTTCCCGTTTCGACGACCGCCTTTACCAGGTCGTTCTGCGCGCCGAGCAGGTCGAGCGAGTCGCGATCGCCAAGGTGATTTTCTGCCCACGCTTCGCGGTTGGTGCTTTCGTTTTCGCCAACAACGAGAATGGCGACATCGGCCTTCTTCGCCACGTCCACTGCCGCCTGAATTGAGGCAGTCTGCGTCTTCGGGTCGACGAGCTTGACGTCGTTCGCAAACCAGCCGCTACCAATCCCTGCGGCGCCGTCGTGATCTTGCAGCCCTTCGGCATAGAGCACCTTCGCCTTATCGCCGACTTCGGCCTTGATGCCTCAAGCACGCTCACTCCATTCAGCCGGGATCGCGGCTGTATCCGCCCAGATGCACATCCGCAGCGTTCGGGCCGATCACGGCAATCGTCTTCAGCTTGGTCGCAAATTCGAGCGGAAAAGATTCTTGTCGTTCTTCAGCAGGACGATCACTTCTTGCGCGCCGCTTCAGCGCCAGCTTCCGGTGTTCCGCGCTGTTGTTGATCTTCTCGGCGTATCGGGATCGACGTAGGGATTGTCGAAAAGTCCCAGCCGGAACTTCGCGGCCAGAACCCGCGCCGACCGCCCGGTCCACTTCGCTCTCGGGAACGATGCCCAGCTTTACCTGGTCCACGAGACGTGGATAGACAGAGCCGTCCGAAATGTCGTAAGTCAACGCCCGCGGCCAACCCCTGCCGGGCCGCCTCGGCCTTGTTCGTGCGCCACGTGGTGGGTTCCCATCAGCATCTGCATCCCGTCGCCGTCTGACGTAACGTAGCCATCGGAATCCCCATTCCTGCCGCAGCACTTTGTCGAGCAGCCAGTGGTTGCTGTGCGAAGGTACTGCCGTCGATCTCGTTGTACGAGGCCATTATGCTGCCGACATGGCCTCCTGCACTGCAGCTTGAAATGGAGCCAGATAGTTCTCACGGATCACGCGCTCCGAGATATTTCCCGGGCGCCGTGTTCGTTCCTCCCTCAGGCTGCCATGCACCGCGAATGCTTTGGCCGTCGCCATAACGTGGTGGCGGTCGATCATGTACGAAGTCGCCCTGCAGTCCATCGATTGCCGCAACGCCCATGCGACTATACCAGAAAGGGATCTTCGCCATAGGTCTCTTCCGTTCGTCCCCACCGTGGTTCGCGAGCAAGATCGAGCACTGGCGAGAATACCTGCCCCGCCCCGCGCGAACCTGCCTCGTCCCCGGCAGCGTTAAACACTCTCTTCACAAGCGACGGATCCCAGGTCGCGGCGAGACCCAGTGCCTGCGGAAAGCTGGTGCTTCCGTATTCCATGTATCCGTGCAGCGCCTCCCCCAGGAACATGTGGGAATGCCCAGCCTCGTCTTCTCCAACTGGTAGCGCTGAACCGCGTTGCGTAGGATCGCTGCATTTCGCGGAGTCAACTTGAAGTCCGGATTCCACTCCGACGCGACGGCCTTCCGTGCCGCTTCCGTCGTATAGGTTCCCGTGGAGTCGATCACCTGGACGTCGCGCTGCCATGTCCAGCTGAGCTGAGCCACCTTTTCTTCCAGCGTCATGCGTGGAAGCAGGTCTGCTACGCGCTCTTCAACCGTGAGATTAGGGTTGCGGTATTTGGGAGTGTTCTGCGAGTTTGTCTGCGCCATTGCAACCTGACCGCAGAAAAACACGACGCAGAGAAAAAAATGAAGCAGGTAGGAATTCTTGGGAGAATATCGTTTTTCCGCTTTCATAGTCATGGCCGTCACCGCCTCCTTGGTCGATTGCGCACCCATACTACTCCCTGGCCGCGCGTGTTATAAACCGTGTTATAAAAATGAATTGATATGGGACATCCAGCCCTCAGCCTCGATTCCAGGACCGCAGTCGTTATCGGCGGAACATCGGGCATCGGCCTGACTATCGCTAAGGGCTTGGCCATCGCCGGCGCCAATGTCGTTCCTTCGGGTCGTCGCCGCGACCGCGTCGAATCCGTTGCCTCCGACATCCAGAAAACCGGCGGGCGCTCGCTCGCACTCGCTTGCGACGTGGCAGATCGAAACAGCCTGCAAGCTCTGCTGGACGCCGCATGTGCGAAGTTCGGCAAAGTCGACATCCTTGTGAATTGCGCGGGAATCACGCAGCGCACCCCGACCCTCGACATGAACGAACAGGATTGGAATACGATTCTGGAGACCAATCTCAACGGCACGCTGCGCTCCTGCCAGGTTTTCGGACGCCACATGATCCAGCGTGGCTCTGGCAGAATCATCAATATCTGTTCCCTATCGTCTTTCGTGGCTATCTTTGAAGTAGCCGCTTATGCTGCCAGCAAATCCGCCGTCGCTTCCCTTACCAAATCTCTGGCAATTGAGTGGGCGAGGTTTGGTGTGTGCGTCAATGGTCTGGTGCCCGGCGTTTTCCGCACCGACCTCAATGCAGCCTTGCTGGATGGGACACCGCGCGGCCAGGAATTCCTGATGCGCACGCCCGCGGGACGTTTTGGCCAATTGGAAGAACTCGTGGGTGCCGCTGTGTTCCTGGCCTCCGACGCTGCCAGCTTTGTCACCGGCCATTTGCTGGTAGTCGACGGCGGCATCATGGCCAGCGGAAATAACCGTTAGCATTTTTTTTTGCGAGCTTTCATCCGCAGCTCGATGCCGAGATTCGCAGCAGTTTCGGTTTTCCTTATGAACTTCCCCTCGGCTTCGAAACCCGCCTCCGATTCGCAGCCGAGCCTCGCCGCACAACTGGCCCATCATGTCGGACGCTTCCGTTGGATCATCTGCACCGTTTTGCTGCTCGGCGTGATGAAGAACTACATGGACCGCCAGGTCATCGGCGTCCTGAAAACAACGCTACAACACGATCTGGGCTGGAGCGAAATCGATTACGGCAATCTCGTCTTCGCCTTTCAGGCAGCCTACGCGGTGGGCATGGTTTTAGTCGGCCGATTCATCGACCGCGTCGGCACCCGGCTGGGATACGCGCTGGCCATGGCCTTTTGGAGCCTTGCCTCCATCGCTCACGGCTTCGCCACTTCGTTTACAGGTTTTCTCGCAGCTCGCTTCGCCCTCGGCCTGGGCGAATCCGCCGTATTTCCCGCGAGCTTGAAAGCCGTCGCCGAATGGTTCCCGAAAAAAGAACGCGCCCTGGCCACCGGAATTTTTAATGCCGGCAGCAATCTCGGCGCTATCGCCACGCCCTTAATCGTCCCTTGGATCGCCGTGCATTGGGGCTGGCGTGCCGCTTTCTTTCTTCTTGGCGGCATCGGCTTCGCCTGGCTGGCTCTGTGGTTATTGGTTTATCGCCGCCCGCAAGACCATCCCTCCTGCTCGCCCGAGGAGTTGGCTTACATTTGTAGCGACCCCATCCCGCCGCCAATCCGAATAAGTTGGTTCAAACTGTTGCCTCATCGCCAAACTTGGGCCTTCGTCCTGGCTAAGTTCGTTACCGACCCCATCTGGTGGTTTTACTTATTTTGGATTCCCGATTTTCTCCAGCGCGAGCACGGTCTCGCTCTGCTCAGCATCGGCATGCCCATCGTCGTGATCTACATCATCGCCGACGCCGGCAGCATTGCCGGAGGCTGGCTTTCCTCGTCACTCATTCGCCGCGGCTGGACCGTGAACGCCAGCCGCAAATTCGCCATGCTGATCTGCGCGGTCAGCGTCGTGCCCGTGATCTTTGTACCCAGGGTCGCGTCCATGTGGGGAGCCGTTCTCATCATCGGGCTTGCCGCCGCAGCGCACCAAGGCTTTTCCTGTAATCTCTTCACCTTGTCCTCCGACATGTTTCCCGCTAACGTTGTCGCATCTGTGGTCGGCATCGGAGGCATGGCCGGCGCCATCGGCGGAATGCTCATTGCGAAAGTCGTCGCTTATTTTCTTCAATACACGCACAGCTACGCGGTTCCATTCTTTCTCGCCGGTTCCGCTTACCTGATCGGATTGGCGATTATCCAAATCCTGGCGCCTCAGTTGAAACCGGCTCACTTTGATGTGGCAGAATCATAGGTTCAAAATGCTTCGTAGGAAAAGCTCGAAGTGAATAAAGAAAAATCTTCAACCGGCCTGCTGATCAAATCGCGCGAGCAATGCCGCTGGGATTTAATCAGCCTTGGCGAGATAATGCTCCGCTTCGATCCCGGCGACCGCCGCGTCTGGACCACGCGCCGGTTTGAAGTCTCCGAAGGTGGAGGCGAATACAACGTCGCCCGCGGCCTCACCCGCTGCTTCGGCCTCAATACTGCCATCGTCACCGCCATCGTCGATAACCCGGTTGGCCGGTTGCTGCAAGATCTCATTTATCAAGGCGGTGTCGGTCAGTCCCTGATTCGCTGGACTGAATTCGACGGCGTCGGCCGCGCCGCGCGCAACGGCCTGAACTTCACCGAGCGCGGATTCGGCATTCGTCCCGCATTAGGTTGTTCCGATCGCGGACACACTGCAGTCTCGCAGCTTAAGCCGGGCGACATCGACTGGGAAGAAATTTTTGGCAAGCGCGGCGCACGCTGGTTCCACACCGGTGGCATCTTCTGCGCGCTCTCCGAAACCACTCCCGAAGTCGCTCTGGAAGCGATGAAAGCGGCCAAGAAGCACGGCACCGTAATCTCCTACGATCTGAATTATCGCGAATCCCTCTGGAAAGCCGTCGGTGGCAAAAAGCGCGCCCAGGAACTGAACCGTCGTCTCGCACCGCTGGTTGATGTGATGCTCGGCAATGAAGAAGATTTCTCCGCCGCCCTGGGTTTTCAAGTCGCCGGATTAGATGAACACATCTCGAATCTCGAAACCGAAGCCTTCAAGAAGATGATCGAGCAGGTAGTCAAGGAATTTTCTTTCGCCGTAGTCGCCACCACCCTGCGCAAAGCGAAAACCGCAACCCTCAACGACTGGGGTGCGATCTGCTACGCCGATGGAAAATTCTATGAAGCAAAATACCGCGAGAATCTGGAAATCTTCGATCGCGTCGGCGGCGGAGATTCGTTCGCTTCCGGCCTGATCTACGGTTTTCTCACCGGCCAAGCTCCGCAATGGGCGGTCGAGTGCGGTGCAGCCCACGGCGCGCTGGCCATGACCACCCCCGGCGACACGACCATGGCCACGCTAAAAGAAGTGGAGCAGGCCATGCGCGTAAAAGGCGCGCGCATTGCCCGATAGCAGGAGAGTGAAGAGGTAGTGCTTCGTAGTTAAGATCAGAGCGGACGCGCCTTAGTAAGATTCATCAGAACATGCCTTAGGAGTATTGATATCAGGGCATGCTTTAGGAGGGTGCGTGTCAGGGCATGACTTCAGTCATGCCGCAAATTGCCCACACCCGAACGCGCCTTTAGGCGTGCGAATCTGGGGCACGGACTGAATATAGTACTTATGACCAAGCAACAAGTCGCAAATCGCATTACGGAAGTCGGCATCGTCCCAGTTGTCCGCGCAGCTTCTCCGAAACAGGCTCTGCTCGCCGCAGAAGCGGTCTGCGCCGGAGACATCCCCATCGTCGAGATCACCATGACCGTCCCCGGCGCGATTGAAGTCATCGCTCAACTGAGCAAAAGTATGGGTTCCGAATTTCTGATCGGTGCCGGAACCGTGCTCGACGCCGAAACCGCGAAGCGTTGCCTCGACGCCGGAGCAAAATTCATCGTGAGTCCCGGCTTCGATCTGGAAACAGTGGAATTCGTCAACAGCAACGAACAATTAATGATGGCTGGCGCACTCACTCCCACCGAAGTCATCACTGCCTGGAAAGCAGGCAGCGACTTCATAAAAATTTTCCCCTGCGGAGCGGTCGGCGGCGCGAAATATATCAAAGCGCTAAAAGGACCTTTGCCGCAAATCCCCATGATCCCCACTGGCGGCGTCAACCTGGAAACCGCTGCCGATTTCATCCTCGCCGGAGCCGCCGCTCTCGGTGTCGGAGGCGAACTCTGCTCGACCTCAGCCCTTGACTCGGGCAACATCTCGCAAATTACTGACGCGGCCAGAAACTTCGTCGCAATAGTCCGAGAGGCCCGCGCAAAAACAAAATAGCCCGCCGCCGGAATCCCTACCAGTTGTGCATGGTCCCGTCCAGCTTGCGGTTCACCGGCAAATACGCTGCCGCATAAGGATACTTCGCCGCCAGTTCCTCATCAATATCCACGCCCAATCCCGGCGCATCGCCCGGATGCATCACCCCATTCTCAAATTTATAAGCATGTGGAAACACTTGATCCGTCTCCGCCGCGTGTTTCATATATTCCTGAATTCCAAAATTGTGAACGCTGAGATCGAAGTGCAGCGCCGCCGCCATGCACACCGGACTCAAGTCCGTCGCCCCATGCGACCCCGTCCGCACCTGATACATCTCCGCCAGATTCGCAATCCGCCGCAAATGCGTGATCCCTCCCGCATGCACCACCGTCGCGCGAACGTAGTCGATCAACTGCTCCTGAATCAGTTGCTGGCAATCAAAAATGCAGTTGAACACCTCGCCCACCGCCAGCGGCGTAGTCGTATGCCGGCGAATCAAACGAAAACTTTCCTGCAACTCCGCCGGAGTCGGGTCCTCCATCCAAAAAAGTCGATAAGGCTCAAGATCTTTTCCCAGCCGCGCAGCCTCAATCGGAGTCAGCCGGTGATGCACATCGTGCAACAGATGAATTTCGTTGCCAAACTCTTTCCGCAGGCGCGCAAACAGCAACGGAACAAAACTCATATACGCTTCCGACGACCAGCGATTCTCCGGCGGCGCATCCTTTTCCGCTGGCTCGTAATGCATCGCCGCCGTCCCGTGCCCCACGCCGTAAGTGCTCGGCAATCCGGGAATCCCCGACTGGGCCCGGATCGCCTTATACCCGCTCTTCATGTAATGCGCGACAGCCGCAACAGTTTCCTCGACTCCCGCGCCGCTTGCGTGGCCATAGACCAGCACCGCATCGCGCGACGCGCCACCCAGCAACTGATAAACCGGCGCATTCATCGCCTTCCCCTTGATGTCCCACAACGCCGTATCCACCGCCGCAATCGCCGCCATGGTCACCGGCCCGCGCCGCCAGTACGCTCCCTTATAAAGATATTGCCAGGTATCTTCGATCCTGCGCGCATCGCGCCCAATCAATAGCGGGATAACGTGATCGTTCAAATAACTGGCCACGGCCAGTTCGCGCCCGTTCAGCGTCGCGTCTCCCAGCCCGTAAACTCCATCCTCCGTCGTGATCTTCAGCGTGACGAAATTCCTGCCCGGACAACACACAATCGCTTTGGCGTCGACAATCTTCATCGTGTTTTCGTTAGGCCTTCCCTACCCTCAGAATCAGCGCCGATAATCCTACCTCACAGACCGATACACCACCCACTTAGTACAATGAAACATGGATGCAGGTGATTCTATATTTCGCGCTCGCTGTGGCCGTAGCAGGCACGCTGTCGTCGGCCATATTTCTCGGCCTTGCTTTGCTGGGCGTAATCCGCTTCCACTCCCAGGCCCGCCGTCAACTCCGCTCCATTCCTGACGATGCGCACCTGCCTCCAGTTTCCGTCCTCAAGCCCGTCCACGGACTGGAAGCGCAACTGGAAAAGAATATCGAAAGCTTCTTCCGCCAGAACTATCCCGGCTACGAAATTCTCTTCGCCGCCGATGAACCCGACGATCCCGCCCTGCCCGTAGTGCGCGCTGTCTGCGCCCGCTACCCAAACATCCGCAGCCGCGTCCTCGTAACCGGAGCTCCGTGGCCGAATCCCGTGGTCCACTCCTTTCATTGCCTGTCACAAGCGGCAGCGCATGACATTCTCGTCACCACCGATAGCGACGTCGAAGTCTCCCCGAATTATCTTCGTGAAATCGTCCCACCCATGCTCGATCCAAAAGTAGGAATGTTGACCTGCGTCTATCGCGGCAAAAATGTCGCCGGATTCTGGTCAGGCCTTACCGCCATCGGCATGTCGGTCGAGATGACAGCAGGTGTGCTCGTAGCAAATCTGCTCGAAGGAATGAAATTCGGCCTCGGACCTACTACGGTCGTGCGGAAAGATTCGTTAGCCAGCATCGGTGGCTACAGCGCCCTCAAGGACTACATCGCCTACGACTTCGCCATCGGCCACCTGATTGCAGAAAAAGGTTATCGCGTAGTTCTCTCGGCCCACATCATCGATCACATCGTGAACCAGAAATCGTTTCAACGCATGTGGCAAAACCAGTTGCGCTGGGCGCAGTCAACCCGCCACTCGCGGCCTAAAGGACACTTCGGCAGCGGACTCATCTTCGCTATGCCGTTTGGGCTGCTGGGATTTTTCGCAGCCGCATTGTTGGGAAATTGGAAACTTGGCGAACTTTTTCTCGGCGCCGCCGTGCTGAATCGTCTGGCTGAAGCATGGCTTGTCGGCTGGACGGTAGTGCGCGATCCCAAAGTTCTCCGCACCCCCTGGCTCTATCCGTTGCGCGATTTGATTGGCTTTTTTGTCTGGTTTGCCAGTTACCTCAATTTGCGTTACACCTGGCGTGATAGCCGCTTCGAATTGAGAGGAACGAAAATCGAGCTGCGCCAAACGGACTCGGACACTCGCTGATATCCAAAAAGATGACACACGATCTTCTCGGCGTTCTCGGCGATCTCTGCGTTAGAAAGCCTTATCGCCTTACCTCGAAGGATAATTTGCGAAGCTACCCAAGCCCTAATCCCATGCGGAGGTCCTCTTGCAAGTTCTAGTAACAGGTGCCGCCGGCTTCATCGGCAGCAACATGGTCGACCGCCTTCTCGCCGCAGGCCACACCGTCGTGGGCTTCGACAACCTGTCGACCGGTCACCGCCGATTCCTGGAAGGCGCTCTCGTTCATCCGAAGTTCACCTTTCATCAAGCCGATCTGCTCGATCGCGCGAGCCTGGCAGAAGCGATGCAAGGCGCGGAACTTGTCATTCACCTCGCCGCCAACGCAGACGTCCGCTTCGGCACCGACCATCCCCGCAAAGATCTCGACCAGAACACCATCGCCACCTGGAACGTGCTCGAAACCATGCGCGAGCAAGGATGCAAACGCATCGTCTTCGCTTCAACAGGATCCGTCTATGGCGAGCCCGACATTTTTCCCACGCCCGAAACCTGCCCGTTCCCTGTCCAGACTTCGTTCTACGCCGCCTCCAAACTGGCCGCGGAAGCTCTGATTCAGGCCTACTGCGAAGGCTTCGGCATGCAAGGCTACATCTTCCGCTTCGTCTCCATCCTCGGCGAGCGCTACACCCACGGCCACATCTTCGATTTCTACCAGCAGCTCGCGCAGCATCCCGATCGTCTTCACGTGCTCGGAAACGGCCATCAGCGGAAATCGTATCTCTACGTCCAGGATTGTATCGACGCGATCCTCACCACCCTCGACCGCGCCAACGAAAAGGTGAACATCTTCAATCTCGGCACCGATGAATATTGCGAAGTCAACGATTCCATCGGCTGGATTTGCGAATATCTCGGCCTGCGCCCCAAGCTCACCTACGGCGGCGGCGAACGCGGCTGGATCGGCGATAGCCCTTTCATCCTGCTGGATTGCTCGCGCATCCGCGCCCTGGGCTGGAAGCCGCGGCTCAGTATTAAGGAAGCAGTTCTACGCACAATCAAGTTCGTGAGCTCAGACGCCAGCCTCCAATCTCATTGAAGTCTCGGCGATCTTCGCGTTCTCGGCGTTAAGATTTTGCTCTTCGTTTCCGAGATAATCAGTCCACTCTCGGGGCGACTGGCTTACTCCGTAAGTACAAAACCAACCATTTCCGTACGCTATACTTGTGTGTTCTCGGTAGCTTCCGATTTGATCATCACACGCAGCCCGCTAAGAATTTCACTCGGTGGTGGCGGCACCGATCTTCCTTCCTATTACCGCAAGCACACCGGCTTCGTCCTCTCCGCCGCCATCAACCAATACGTCTACATCACAATTAACGAGGCCTTTCGCCCACGCATCATCCTGAAATATTCCCGGCTCGAAGACGTGGGAAGCGTGGACGAAATCCAGCATCCCATCATCCGCGAAGCTCTGCGCCTCACCGGCGTCCCCGGACCGTATCTCGAAATCGTCAGCCTCTCCGACATTCCCGCCGGTACAGGACTTGGCTCGTCTGGCAGCTTCACCACTGCCCTGCTGCGCGCCTTGCACACGATGAAACGAAATTTTGTCCCTCCCCAAGAACTCGCCGAGCAAGCCTGCCACATCGAAATTGATTTGCTGAAAGAACCGATCGGCAAGCAGGATCAGTACATCTCCGCATTCGGCGGCATCACCTGCTTCGATTTTCTGCCCGACGACCGCGTAGTTGCCGAACCGTTGAAGATGCCGCCCGAAGCTCTGGCCAATCTCGAAGACAACTTGCTGCTGTTTTTTACCGGTGAGTATCGCGCCGCCGCCGAAGTCCTCCGCGATCAGGATACGAAGACGCGCGATAATGCCAAAGACATGCTCGACAACCTGCACTTCACCAAACAGCTCGGCCACGAAAGCCGCGACGCCCTGCTCGCCGGCGACCTGCGCAAATTTGCCGGCCTCATGCACACCCACTGGGAGCACAAAAAGAAACGTTCCCCCGGAATGAGCAGTGGCTTCATCGACGAAATGTACGAGCGCGCCCGCGCCCACGGCGCACTCGGCGGCAAACTGATCGGCGCCGGAGGCGGCGGTTTTCTGATGTTCTACACCGAAGACAGAACTCGTCTCCGCTCCGCCATGCGCAGCGCCGGCCTGCGCGAGGTCCGCATGCAATTCGATTTCAGCGGCACCTCCATCTTGGCGCACTCCTAAGGTATCGTCGAACTTCAAAACTGCTCCGGAGGGCCGGCCGACAATAGCCCGGCGCTTCAGCGCCGGCCTGCAGCCCGCGGTTGGGAATGTTTTTCGTAGGCATCGAACTGCCCGAGGGACGCAAGGCGCCGGGAGCTCTCCCACTTTGTGAGAGCTTTGACCGTTTCCAGACGCTTGTGCGAATGCTCATTCGCAGGGGTCGTTCGACCGCGCATGACGTCCTGCGGACGCCATGCTTCGGTCTGGATGACAGAATCGAAGAAGAGTTTTAGATATCCAGGTTCTTCACGTCCAGCGCGTTTTCTTCGATGAATTTGCGGCGGGCTTCTACGTCTTCGCCCATCAGGGTGGTGAAGATGGTTTCGCACTCGGCGATGTCTTCGAGTTTGACCGAGAGCAGCGTGCGGCGCTCGGGGTCCATGGTGGTTTCCCAGAGTTGCGGAGCGGTCATTTCGCCCAGGCCTTTGTAGCGCTGCACGTCGTAGCCGCGGCTGCCTTCTTTTTTCACGTATTCGAAGAGGTCGCGGGCGTTGGTCTTTTCCACGATTTCGGTTTCTGCCTTGCGCTTGGGCGCGGGCTTTTTGGCGTCTCTTGGCGGCGGCTTTTTGTTCGACTGTTTGTGCGGCTTCAGTCTCGGCTTCAGCTCTCTTCTTCCGCGATTTCGGCAGCGCCGCGCTTGACCGCGGTTTCGATGATGAAGGGCGGCTCCATGTACATCTCGATCTGCTTGAACTTGGAGATCAGCTGGCGGAATTCGGGGCTGGACGCCAGTTCCCAGTTGATGACGTGCTCGGCGCCCTGCGAATTGACGAAGACGGCCTGCCACAGGTTGTGCTCGTCGTCGAATTTGACGTTCGACGCTCTTGAAGCCGCGGCGTTTTTTATCCGATCGGCCATCATCGACTTCAATTTCTTTTCCAGCTTTTCGAGTTTCGCGGGCGGAGTTTTCTTGTCGCCTTCGAAGTCGGATTTCTTCGAGAGGTCGAGCTTGGGCAGAAGTTCAGTGACTCGCTCGTCGCGCATGCGCTTGTCGACCTTATCGAAAAAGCCAAGATAGTCGCGTGAGCACAGTCATAAATTTGGACAGGGCTGCGCCTTCGAGTTTGGCGGCGCCTTCGCCGTAGCGCACGGTCAGGCAGTCGGCGGCGCGCTTGAGCATGACTTTGTCGAACTCGTCGTCGTTCTTGATGTACTGCAGGCTCTTACCCTTCTTGATGGAATAGAGCGGCGGCTGCGCGATGAAGACGTTGCCGCGCTTGATCAGCTCCTGCATGTGACGAAAGAAAAACGTGAGCAGCAGCGTGCGGATGTGGCTGCCGTCGACGTCGGCGTCGGTCATCAGAATGATTTTGCCGTAGCGCACTTTGGTGGGATCGAAGTCGTCTTTGGCGATGCCGGTGCCGAGCGCGGTGATCATGGCGCGGATTTCTTCGTGGGCCAGCATCTTGTCGTAGCGGGCTTTTTCCACGTTCAGAATTTTTCCCTTGAGCGGGAGGATGGCCTGGAAGCGGCGGTCGCGGCCTTGTTTGGCGGTGCCGCCTGCGGATTCGCCTTCGACCAGGAACAACTCGCAGCGGTTGGGATCGCGCTCGGAGCAATCGGCGAGCTTGCCGGGAAGGCCGCCGGAATCGAGCGCGCCCTTGCGGCGCGTGAGATCGCGGGCTTTGCGCGCGGCTTCGCGGGCGCGGGCGGCGTCGATGGCTTTGTTGATGATCTTTTTCGCGACCGGAGAATTCTGCTCGAAGAATGCGCCGAGGCGTTCGTTGACGAAGGCCTGCACCACTCCGGCGATATCGGAATTCAATTTGCCCTTGGTCTGTCCTTCGAACTGCGGCTGCGGGAGCTTCACGCTGATCACCGCAACCAGCCCTTCGCGCACGTCGTCGCCGGTGAGATTTTCTTTTACGTCTTTGAAAAGCCCCATCTGCTGGCCGGCATAATTGATGGTGCGGGTGAGGGCCATGCGGAAGCCGGAGAGATGCGTGCCGCCGTCGACAGTGTTGATGTTGTTGGCGAAGCTGAAGACGGTTTCGGAATAGGCGTCGTTGTATTGCAGGCCGATTTCCATGGCCACGCCGCTGCGTTCGGCTTCCATGTAGATCGGCTTGTCGTGCAACACCTGCTTGCCGCGATTGAGGTGCTTGATGAATTCGGCGATGCCGCCGTTGTATTTGAATTCAACGCAGTTTCGCCTTGCCGGTCTTGGCGTCGGTGGTGCGCTCGTCGGTGAGCGTGATGACCAGGCCTTTGTTCAGAAAGGCCAGCTCGCGCAAGCGTTGCGCCAGCGTGTCGAAGTTGTATTCGGCTGCGCGTGAAGATGCTGCGGTCGGGAAGGAAGTGGACTTTGGTTCCGCGGTGCTTGCTCGCGCCGGATTTTTTCAGCTTGCTGGTCGGCTCGCCCGGCGGAGTAAGTCTGCTGCCAGGTCGAGCCGTCGCGCCAGATTTCCAGTTCCAACTCTTCGCTGAGAGCGTTGACGACGGAAACGCCCACGCCGTGCAGTCCGCCGGAAACTTTGTAGGAGGAGGAGTCGAACTTTCCTCCGGCATGCAGCTTGGTCATGACCACTTGCGCGGCGGAGATTTTCTCGCCGTCGATTTCCATGTCGTCGACGGGAATGCCGCGGCCATTGTCCACTACAGTGATTGAGTTGTCGATGTGAATCGTGACTTCGATCTTGCTGGCGTAGCCGGCGAGCGCTTCGTCAACGGAGTTGTCGACGACTTCGTATACCAGATGGTGCAAGCCGACTTCGCCCGTCGAACCGATATACATGGCGGGGCGCTTGCGCACGTGCTTCCATGCCGCTGAGGACTTTGATGGAGTCGGCGTTGTAGTCGCCGTTCCCGCCATTGCCGGGGCTGATGGGAGTTACTTTTCCGTTTTTTACGATAGTTTCTGCGATGGGAGTGTTGATCTCTTTAGTGGCCATTCCGCTCCGCGAAAATGCCCCGAATATTTTCTCAAAACATAGACCTGTGTGCGCCGTAATTTGCGCTCACGGATTCGGCGAGAGACGCTATGTCTCACGCTCGAAACTCGGCTCAAGTCATTGAAATTTCTAATACTTAGGGTCAGTTTGTTACTGGAATAATTATACCACAGATGAGTCTCGTTCCAGGGCCTCCAAGTTGCTTGGAACCAAGAGCATAGACGGGTGTTTTGGGGGCAAATTCCGTGACCTTGAAAGACGTACAATGGCTTTTCGTTGTTTCGCTTTTCGGCACCTATCACGGCGTCGCGCCATCTAACAATTCAAGCTGGTAGGATATAGATTCAGGAGCCAACAAGTCGCCATGGCAGTTCCCGTATCTCAGATGTGGACGGTTTCGTCCTATGTGTTGCGCCAGAAGTTGGCGGGGCGCAAACAGTATCCGCTGGTGCTGATGCTGGAGCCGTTGTTTCGCTGCAACCTGGCTTGCGCGGGCTGCGGCAAGATTCAGTATCCGCCGCACATCCTGAAAAAAGATCTTACGCCGGAGGAATGTTTTCGCGCAGTGGATGAGTGCGGCGCGCCCATGGTTTCGATTCCGGGCGGCGAGCCGCTGATGCATGCGCAGATTGGCGAGATTGTCGCCGGCCTGGTGGCGCGCAAAAAATATATTTATCTCTGCACCAACGCGCTGCTGCTGAAGGAGAAGATTCATCTCTTCACGCCGAGCAAGTATTTGACCTTTAGCGTGCACCTTGACGGCCAGCGCGAAGAGCACGACCTGGCCGTGTGCCGCGAGGGCGGATATGACATTGCTGTCGATGCGGTGAAAGAAGCGTTGCGGCGCGGCTTCCGCGTTACCACTAACACGACGCTGTTCGATGGAACGAATCCCAAGTCGGTGCGCGCGTTTTTTGACGAAATGATGGACCTGGGCGTTGAAGGCATGATGCTTTCGCCGGGATATTCTTACGACAAGGCGCCCGATCAGAAACATTTCCTGGGCCGCGCCCGCACGCGGCGCATGTTCCGCGCGATTCTGTCGAACCGCAAGAAGAACTGGCGCTTTAATTTGTCGCCGCTGTTTTTGGAATTTCTGATGGGCAAGCGGACTTATCCGTGCACGCCTTGGGGCATGCCGACCTATAACGCGTTTGGATGGCAGAAGCCTTGTTACCTGCTCCAGGATGGTTACGCGGACACGTTTGCCGAACTGCTGGAGACCACGGAATGGCAGAACTACGGTACGGAGTCGGGCAATCCAGCGTGCGCCAATTGCATGGTGCATAGCGGATATGAGGCCTCGGCGGTACATGCCACGTTCAGTTCGCTGGGTGGATTCTTGGCGACGGTGAAGGGAACGCTGTTTACCGGCTATCGAGATGAAGAAGCGTTGCGAATGCTGGACGAGCCGGTGGCTCCGGCGCATCCGCTGGTGCAGATCGCGACTAGTAACGAGTCGTTGCAGGAAACCGGCGCCCAGCACTTCTAGAAGCCGGCGCCTAAAGGCGCTCCGGTTTGTTTGCGTTCGCGGCACGCATGAATGCGTGCCCTGATACGAGTCAGAACTCCCCGGGATTAGCGAAAAGTTTCCACACATGACAGGCAAAGAAGCCGGCCACATCGACCATGCCTCATCCGATGCGACACCTCCGCACGCTAACTCTTTGAATCCCGACACGCTAGAAGTCGCTCCCGGCACGGCACACGAGAAGCTGGAAGGCTGGATTCCATCCCTTGCTAGTGACGAAGAGATTCGGGCTGCGCTGGAAAAAGCTTTTGATTATCGGGGCGATGTAACTATCACGCGCAAAGACGGGTCGACGATTGAAGGCTACCTTTTTGATCGGCGCAATGCGGGCACTTTGAAGGATTCGATTGTGCGCCTGTATCCGAAGAATTCTAGCCAGAAGCTTTCCATCTCCTATGCGGATATCGCGGCGCTCGCCTTTACCGGGCGCGACACGGCGGCCGGCAAGAGCTGGGAGGCGTGGATGAAGAAATACGCGGAGAAGAAGGCAGCCGGCGAGAAGAATATTGGGCTGGAGCCGGAGCCGCTGGAGTAGCAAGGTGGTGGCACTGGCAAAAGAAAAGCAGATTCCTCGACTTGCCGTCCCCTTTGGCTTCGCTCACGGTCCGGACTGCGCTTGGAATGATAAGGGTTTTGTTAGAGGCCCTCTAATCTGCTCCCGCGTAAGCATATCCGCTTTTGAATCTTCGTTTTTCCAATCCTTGAATCCTTTTTCTGAAAACACCGCTCTTCCAATGTAGAGGAAGAGAAATTGACTGCCACTATTACCGTCGGTGAGTTGAAGAAAAAATCTGGCTCAACCTTTCAACTCGTGGATGTTCGCTCGAGTTCCGAGTTTTCCGTGGGGCACATTCCCGGGGCGACGAACATCCCGATGGAGCAGATTGAGGCGCGTCTTGACGACTTCAGTCGAGATCGCCCCATCGTGCTGATCTGCAAGTCTGGCCAGCGAGCACACATGACCGCGGGTTTTCTAGAGCCCTGCCAGCGACAGATCGCCGTTCTCGAAGGCGGCACCCAGGCCTGGATTCGTGCCGGCCTTCCCGTGATTGCGAGTGTCAAGACGCGGTGGTCGCTGGAGCGGCAGGTACGTTTAGGCGCGGGGCTGCTGGTTCTGACCGGTTGCGTGCTGGCGGTTGCAGTCAATCCCTTGTGGGTGTTCTTCAGCGGATTTATCGGGCTGGGCCTGAGCTTTGCCGGACTCACGGATCTTTGCCCCATGGCGATGTTGCTGGCGAAGATGCCGTGGAATGCCGCGAGCCACTGCAAAATGGAGCCGCGGCAACAAGGCGACCTCGCCTTTAGTAGTGCCGAGCTCCGCGTTCCGACATCGCATTCCGGAGGCGCCGGTGACAAAATGGTGCTGTGAACTTCGACGCGCTGGCAACGCAACACAAAGACGCGGTGTACCGGCAGATGATTCGCGTGTGCGGCAACCGCGAAGATGCGGAAGATGTACTGATCGAAGCGTTATTGAAGGCCTACCGGCATCTCGATCAGTTGCGGGATTCGGCGGCGTTTCGCGCCTGGCTGGCGCAGATTGCCAAACGGGTGTGCTGGCACTTGAAGGAGCGCGAAGCATTGCTGCCGCTGTTGCAATTGTCGTCGTTGGAAGACGAAGGCCAGGAGATTGCCAGTGGCCAACCTCTGGCCGAGGCCGAAATTGCGCGCAAGGAAATGAAGCAAATTTTGCAGGAGGGCGTGGACGCCTTGCCGCCGCTTTATCGCGCGGTTTACGAATTGCGCGACATCGAGGAGTTATCGGGGGATGAGGTGGCCACAAGATTGGCGATTTCCAGAGCGGCCATGAAGTCGCGCCTGCATCGCGCCCGCGAGTTGATGCGCGCGCATCTGGATGCGGCGCTGGTTCGTGAAGTCAAGTAGTTCGCATTTTTTATGGAGGCACTTATGGAAGTAACGATAGAACATCTTGGAGCCGTTCAGTTCGATATCAAAGCACGGCAACACACGATTTCCTGCGATCAGCCGCCGGAGAATGGCGGCTACGACGAAGGCATGACGCCGCCGGAACTCTTGCTCGCATCGTTAGGCTCGTGCGCCGCTTTTTATGCGGCCCAGTATTTGCGCAAGTTCAAACTGGCCTCGGAAGGCACGCGGGTTAAGGTAACCGCAGACAAAGTCAAAGATCCGGCACGCGTGGATAACTTCCGCATCGAAATCGACTCGCCGGTGGAGTTAGGCGAACAGCATCGCGCGGGCGTGGAGAGATCGGTGCATCAGTGCCTGATTCACAACACGCTGCTGCATCCCCCGAAAATTTCGATAGAGATTACCGATCGAGTGCCAGCCGCGGTTTGACGCACAGCCGGAAGGCGTTAAGGAAGTGTGCTCGGCGCTCGCCAAGGGGGCGATAGACGGCCGGTCAGGTTGAGAGTGGAACTCCCGCACGGTGGTCAGCGTTTTGGATTTGGCTTTGGATTTTCACCACCAGCAAAGCTCAATCCGTCTATCAACTCCTCGATTTCATCTTCCGTACCCCCAATGAAAGTAAACGACACCGCATAGCCGCGCGCCAGCACGGCCAGAGTCGATTGGTGCATGACGCGCGTTCCAACATCTTTTTGAAAATCGGCGCGCGGCAGGATATTGGCTCCCACGGCAAACTCATATGGATCTTCTGCTTGCGCGAGACCCTGGGCTTTCGCGACTTCGGCTAGCGGGCCGAAGTATTGCGCGGCATCTTTGAGCCCCGGATACGCCGACACCGGCTCGGCGGCAATCAGAATTGAAGAATTCACGTCCTCGCCGCGCGCCTCCGGCGGCCGCGAGAATGCCGCCAGGAGCACGCGTCCGCTTTCGGTCCCGGATTTTTTGTTCGCTTCCGCGGAAGGCTGATCCTCATCCCGCTTATTCATCTCCTCGGTGCGCAATACCCAGCCCTCGGGAATTTTGCAGGAAAATCCCAGGGCGCTGTTGTGGTAGAGACCGTTGTTCACCGATCCGGCATCGAGGCCGGAATCTATGCGCGCAGCGCTATGCGCCTTTGGCAAAGTGTGGGGATTGGTGGAACTGGATGAAGATTGAGCGGCAACTTGCAGGATGGTCAGCCCCGCGAACGCGGCGAGAAATACACAGAGAAGTCGGAGAAAACGAAAGCGCATATTGCAATCTTACCGCCAGCGGACATGGTCAACCTCAATTGAGATAAACCAATAGGGCAACGAGCAGGAGAAAGTGACAAGCGTCACTGGGGCGGGTGATTTGCGTCACTGGCGGCGGCCGGGAAGCGGCGGAGAATGATATCGGCTTTATGGAACCGTTGTAGCCGTAACTGATGCACCTACGGAGGTAGGACTATGAGTTCCAGCGTTATGACACCGCCGGGGATCAAGGCTCCCGCGGACTACATTGAAGAAGTAATGATTAGCGTGAAGGCGAAAAATTCCGCCGAGCCTGAATTCCATCAGGCGGTGCGGGAAGTGTTCGACTCTTTGCGCCTGGTGTTAGGCAAGCATCCTGAATTTCAATCCGCGCGCATCCTGGAAAGGATCGTTGAACCAGAGCGCGTGCTCATGTTTCGCGTGCCCTGGTTTGACGATCAAGGCAATATTCAGGTGAACCGTGGATTCCGCATCGAGATGAACAGCGCCATCGGCCCCTACAAGGGCGGACTGCGTTTTCATCCTTCGGTGAATCTGGGCATTCTGAAATTCCTGGCGTTCGAACAAGTATTCAAGAACTCGCTTACGACGCTGCCCATGGGCGGAGGCAAGGGCGGGTCGGATTTCGATCCGAAGGGCAAGAGTGACAATGAGGTGATGCGGTTCTGCCAGAGCTTCATGACTGAACTGGCGCGGCACATCGGGCCGGATACCGACGTTCCGGCGGGCGATATTGGCGTAGGAGGACGCGAGATCGGATTCCTGTTCGGCCAATACAAACGGCTGCGCAACGAATTCACCGGCGTCCTGACCGGCAAAGGGCTGACGTGGGGAGGTTCGCTGATCCGCCCCGAGGCTACGGGATATGGCTGCGTGTATTTTGCCAGCGAGATGTTGAAGAGCAGGAAGGATTCCCTCGATGGCAAGATCTGCCTGGTTTCGGGCAGCGGCAACGTATCGCAGTACACGATCGAAAAGCTCCTTGATTTCGGCGCGAAACCGGTGACCGTGTCGGATTCGAATGGCGTGATTTACGATCCCGACGGCATCGATCGCGAGAAGCTGGCGTGGATTATGGAGTTGAAGAACGTGAAGCGGGGACGCATCCGAGACTATTCGGATCAGTACAAGCGCGCCATCTTCATGCCCACGGATATCAAGCTGGAGCATAATCCTCTTTGGAATATCAAAGCCGATTGCGCGTTCCCCGGCGCCACGCAGAACGAAATCACCGCGAAGGATGCGGCGAACCTGATTAAGAACGGGATCAAGCTGGTTGCCGAAGGCGCGAACATGCCAAGCACGCTCGAAGCTACCAAGATGTTCCTGGAAGTAAAGATCCTGTATGGACCGGCCAAGGCTGCCAACGCGGGCGGTGTGGCCACATCCGGACTCGAGATGGCACAGAACAGCGCGCGCCTGACTTGGACGCGCGAGGAAGTGGACGATCGCCTGCACAAGATCATGATCGCCATCCACAGGAATTGCTACGAAACGGCCGAGAAATACGGCACGCCGGGCAATCTGGTGAATGGGGCCAACATTGGCGGCTTCCTGAAAGTGGCCAATGCAATGCTGGATCAGGGACTTGTGTAGTTGAAGTCGGTTATGTGGGGACAGCCGGGCGAAGCCCGGGAGTCGCAACTTCGTCCAGTGGGGTGCCCATCCTTGTCCCTGCGCCTTTGCAGGGACAGGGTGGGGATTTTGACCTTTTGAAGGTAAGAGCTGTCCTGATGCGCCCTAGGAGAATAATCTCAGCAGAGTCCATGTCCGACCGAACCTGTTCACATTCGAAACGATGGTGGGTCTTTCTCTTCTCTGTCCTTGGGGCTCTGGTCCTCCGGCATTTCGTGCCTCTATTTCATCCGATCAGACCATTGCGTGCTCTACTACTACGGGGTATCGCCGGAAGAGGTTCCGCAAGGGCGGGCCGTTGCAATCCTGAACCCGCTCAGAAACCGGAAAGACCTGAGACAACCATTTGACAGATTGCACCCTGAATCGTGCAATGCGTCACAAATGGCAGGTTCTTAGAGGATTACGAGGTCGGAAGCCTGAGGAAAATAATCTCCGCAAACCAATGATTATAAAGGAGATAGGTATAGATGTTAAATCGATTTAACTCGCCGATGGTGCGGCCCCGAATTGGCTTGCGACACGAGTGTCACCCGCCGGTAAAAGGTCTTCCAGTGGCTCTCGGAAACTCCGCACGGGGCTCTCGTGGCATCGATCAAACCGTGGATTCTTGGCTTTGGGGCAGCAGATTCGAGGCGGATTCATTGTGAGCGGCTTGACGTTGCTTGATTGCAGGGCGACGTTGGATGATGAAAGAGCCATGCTTAGCCACCATGCTTAGCCACGGGGTGGCTGCCCTGTCGATGCACGTACTCTCGCCAAGCAATCCCTACAGATTATCCTAGGCGAAACGCAGGAACTCAATGAAACCAGACAGGACTCGAGGGGTCGTGGACCACAGCGGTTCTTCTTTCGATAATTTTCTCGAAGATGAAGGCGTGCGAGAAGAGGTAGAGGCCGTGGCTATTAAGCGTGTCCGTGCCTGCCAGAAAAGAGTCGAGCTTCGCTCGACCGGACAGCCGAGGGCGGCTGTCCCCACAAAAGCAAGGAAGCCTTGACCACGCGATCCATGTCGCCCCCCGCCATCCCCAAGCCCATCCTCGACGCGGAACAGCGCTTTGAAGGCTTCGAGAACCTGATGCCGTTCAAGGTGCAGAATATAGTTCTGGTCTCCAGCCTCTACGATTCTTTTATCTTGCGCGAAGACGGGCGTCTCAATGAATTGCTGATCGATGAATCGCTGGAACTCAACCTGCATCAGATTCCGGGAATCACGCAGGTTTCGACCTGCGCCGAGGCGCTCGAACTGGTCCGCTCCAATCCGCAATTCAACCTGATCGTCAGCAATCTTGTGGTTGGGGATATGGACGCTGCGCAACTGGCTGGGGTGGTGAAGCTGGCCGGGATGGATGTTCCTGTGGTCGTGCTGGGCTACGACTACCGCGAGATCAAGAACTTCGTCGCGCGCAATCCGATTTCGGACATCGAGCGGGTTTTCCTGTGGCAAGGAAATGCGCGCATCCTGGTCGCGATCGTCAAGTATGTGGAAGACCAGCGTAACGTGCGGCACGACACGCGGGCCATGGGCGTTCCGGTGCTGCTGGTGGTGGAAGATAACATCCGCTACTACTCATCGTTTCTGCCTGCCATTTATACCGAACTGATCAAGCAATCCCGCCGCGTCATTCAGGAAGGCATCAACGCCGCGCACAAACTGGTGCGCATGCAGGCGCGTCCCAAGATTCTGCTGGCTTCCAATTTTGAAGAAGCGGAGCAACTGGTGCTGCAGTATCGCGAGTACTTATTTGGCCTGGTTTCCGACGTGGAGTTTCCCTGCGATGGCAAGCTGAATCCGCAGGCCGGATTTGAACTGGCGCGATTGGTGAAACGCCTGGTTCCAGATGTTCCCGTGGTTCTGCAAACCAGCCGGGAGGAATTTCGCGCGCGCGCGTATTCAGCGGGCTATTCGTTCCTGCAAAAGCGTTCGCCGACACTGCTGCAAGACCTGCGGCAAATTCTTACCGAGGAATTTGGCTTCGGCGATTTTGTGTTCCGCCTTCCGGACTTGCGTGAAGCAGGCCGGGCAAAGGACTTGAGCGAACTGGAAAAACAGTTGCGGACCTTGCCGGCGGAGAGTCTGTTGTATCACGGGCAACGCAATCATTTTTCCCACTGGCTGATGGCGCGCACCGAATTCGCGCTGGCGGCCAAACTCCGTCCGCGAAAGGTTTCGGACTTTGCCAGTGCGGAACACCTGCGGCGCGATCTGATCGCCTCCATCGACGACTATCGTCGCGAACAAAACGAAGTGCTGATCGGAGATTTCAAAGCCGATACCTTCAGACCTTCGGAATCAAGCTTTCTTCGCATCGGCTCCGGGTCGTTGGGAGGCAAGGCGCGGGGTCTGGCTTTCATTCGCCATCTGTTGCGCACGAGGCGGTTCACCCGCCGTTTTCCCGCAGTTCGGATCGCTGTGCCTCCGTCGGTGGTGCTGGCGACGGATGTCTTCGACCAATTCGTGGCGGCTAACAACCTGCTCGATTTTGCCCTGCATTGCGAAGATGACCGTGAGATTCAGCGGAAGTTTGTGGCCGCGCCGTTTTCCCAAGGGTTGAATGCCGACTTAGAATCGTTTTTGGCAGCGGTCAGCCACCCTCTTGCGGTGCGCTCCTCCAGCCTGCTCGAAGACTCGCAGTATCAACCCTTCACTGGGGTGTATGAAACATTCCTACTGGGCAATCGGCAAGGCGCGCCGCAGGATCGGCTGAGAAGATTGAGCGAGGCCATTAAGAGCGTCTATGCATCCATGTTCAGCCGCCATGCCAAAGCTTATGTGCGGGCCACGCCCTACCGTCTGGAAGAGGAAAAGATGGCGGTGATTGTGCAGCAGGTGGTGGGAGGCGAGCACGGGCCGCGGTTCTATCCCGATTTTTCCGGGGTCGTGCGCTCGCGGAATTTTTATCCGGTCTCGCCCATGACATTCGAAGACGGAATCGCGGCGGTCGCCCTGGGTCTGGGACGCGCGGTAGTCGATGGGGGAAAATGTTTAACTTTTTGCCCGCGCTATCCGCGCAACATACTGCAGTTTTCTTCAGTCGAAGACATGCTGGCCAACTCGCAGTCCGAATTCTGGGCCTTGCAACTGGATGAGACATTGGAGGGCCCGGCGGGACATGTGCAGGAAAAACGCTTCGGATTGGATGCCGCCGAGGCGGATGGCACGTTGCAGGCGGTGGGTTCCACCTACTCGCGCGACAACCACGCTGTGTATGACGGACTAAATCGTCCGGGGCCGCGGCTGGTGAGCTTTGCCCATATGCTCAAGCACGGAACATTTCCGCTGGCAGCCATTCTCGATATGCTGATGCGCGCCGGCGAAGATGCGCTGGGCAATCCGGTGGAGATTGAATTCGCGGTGCGAATGCCGCAGGCGGCGGGCGAAGCGGCGGAGTTCGGGTTCCTGCAGATTCGTCCACTTACTCTTGCCCGCGACAGCGAGGATTCAAGTCTCGGCGATGTGGAACCGGTGCAGCTGATTTGCCAGAGCGACAAAGTGCTGGGCAATGGCTGCGTGGAGAACCTGCGCGATGTGGTCGTGGTGGATTCGCAGCGGTTTGAGCGCGGACGCAGCCATGAGGTGGGCAAAGCGGTGGCGCATTTCAATAGCGTGCTCAGCGCGGAGAACCGGCCTTATCTGCTGATTGGCGTGGGCCGCTGGGGCTCCAACGATCCCTGGCTCGGCATTCCGGTGGAATGGGACGAGATCAGCGGCGCGCGAGTGATTGTTGAGGCCGGCTTCCGCGATTTCCGTGTCACGCCATCGCAAGGCAGCCATTTTTTCCAGAACCTCACTGCATTTCAGATCGGCTACTTTACCGCGAATCCCGATGCCGGCGAGGGGTTCGTCGATTGGAACTGGTTGAGCAGTCAACCCGCGGTAGCCGAAGACGGGTGCGTGCGACATCTTCACTTCGACAATCCTATTCGCGCCGTCATGAAGAGCCGCACGGGAACAGGCGTCATCTTCAAACCCGAATCAAGCGGCTCTTAGGGGCTGACCGGCTGACTAGTGATGAGCGGCAAATATCGAATTGCTGCCCGACCGCACTCCCCGTGATTCCGGTCACAAACCGCCGAGACGCCAGTCACCGCTTGCCGCCTCAGCGACTGCTGTAATCAGTATCGAGAGCGTGTGCGACGCTTGCTCAGTCGAGTCTTGCTCTGCAAGTCTGCTGGAAGAAGTCGCGATCCTCTCAGGAGGCGGCAATGGATAGCGACAATCTCATCAAGTGTCCACTATGTAATGGGTTCACGCAGGTTGACGACGCTGAATTGAGGGCGGCGTTTCACGATCCGAAGATCCGGGAACAGGTTCGGACTTATATGGCGCAGTTGTTAGGCTCTTCCTCGGCTGAACTCACCGGCGTGGCTCACGCTCAACCACGGGGAGATTTCGACAAAAACGTCCACAGCTGGAACCCGAATGTCCCGATGTGGCGGCGTAGTCCGAAGGAATAACGCGGCCGGCTTTTGAATGCCGGAGGTCTTTATGTCGACCCAATGGAACTCGCGGTATGCGTTGCGAACTTTGGGCATCAAAGGTTCGCCCATTCGAGAACTTTTGAAAATCACGCAGCGACCCGAGGTCATTTCCTTTGGTGGAGGACTTCCGGCCCCGGATGTTTTTCCCACTAAGCGATTCGCGGAGGCTTGTCACAGTGTCCTGGAAGAACATGGCGCACAGGCCCTGCAATATGGGGCCACGGAAGGCTACGAGCCGCTGCGGGAGATGATCGCAAAGAACATTTCCCGCTACGGCATTCTGGTCAAAGCGGAAAATGTGCTTATCACTTCGGGCTCGCAGCAGGCCCTGGATCTCATCGGCAAATTGCTGATCAATTCGGGCGACCGCGTTCTAGTGGAAGCCCCCACCTACCTCGGGGCCTTGCAAGCCTTCAATGTTTATGGCGCGCAATATGTATCTGTCCCGCTCGATCAGGACGGTCTGCGCACCGACCTGTTAGAAGCTTCGCTGCGCTCCGGCCCGAAGTTCATGTACATCCTGCCCAACTTCCAGAATCCGGCCGGAGTCACGTTGTGTGAGAAGCGGCGCCATGAGCTGATTTTTCTGGCCGACAGATACGGCATCCCCATCATCGAAGACGATCCTTATGGCCAGCTGCGCTATGAAGGCGAGCATATCCCTTCTCTGGTCGTGCTCGATCGCGAAAACCTGCGCCGCGACAATGGCTTCACACTGGGCAATGTGATTTACTTAAGCACCTTCTCGAAGACGCTGGCGCCGGGAATCCGGCTGGCGTGGATCGTCGCCCCTCCGGATGTGATCGGGAAACTGGTGCAACTGAAGCAGGCAGCGGACCTGCACACCGCGACCTTTACCCAGATGGTGGCCTACGAAGTCGCTAAGGACGGCTACCTCGATCAGCACGTCAAGCTGATTCGGCAGGTGTATCGTGAGCGCCGGGACGTGATGCTGAACGCGCTGGGTGAATTCTTTCCTTCCGAGGTGGAGTGGACTCATCCCCAAGGTGGCCTGTTCCTCTGGGTGACGCTGCCTGAAGGTATGGATTGCCAGCAGCTTTTTCGCGCCGCCCTGGCGGAAAATGTGGCCTTTGTGCCCGGCGATAGCTTCTACGCCGACAACGGTTGCGAGGGTTGCCGGCACATGCGCTTGAATTTTTCGTATTCCCCGCCCGAACAAATACGGGAGGGTATCCGGCGGCTTTCGGTTGCGGTGAACAGGCAGCTGAGAACCTCCCAGCCCGCGCCGTTGGAGCTGGCGAGCGCCCGCTGATTCTTTCTACTGATTCTTTCTACTGATTGTTTCTACTGATTTTGATTGCTGCCTCGTGAGCACGGCCTCATCCGCGCCGCATCACCTGGGGATTCATGAATACGGGCTCTGGGGTATTGCGCGGACTTGCATCCACGAACTAAGTTTCAACAGGACCACTCCGGCGCCCATGTGCGGCTGATGAAAGCCAGGCTTGCGGCGCCGAACTTATTTTCGTGAGGAGAAAACTAATGCCGAAGGACTCATTGCAGGAACTTTACATCGATGAACTGCGGGATCTTTACAGTGCGGAAACGCAAATGGTCAAAGCCCTGCCGAAGATGGCGAAGGCCTCCTCGAGCGCGCAGCTACGGCAGTCTTTTGAGGAGCACTTGCGCCAGACATCGGAGCACGTGTCGCGGCTGGAGCAGATTTTTAATGACTTTAACGAGAAACCCACAGGAAAGAAATGCCGCGCGATGGAGGGCCTGGTAAAAGAAGGGTCTGAAACTATGCAGGACAACTACACGGGCGAAGTGATGGACGCGGCGCTTATTGGCGCGGCCCAGAGGGTCGAGCATTACGAGATTGCCGCTTACGGAACGGCACGCGCGATGGCTGAGACGCTGGGTGAGAGAGAACAAGCGTCGTTACTGGGAAAAACGCTGGCCGAGGAAAAACAGACCGACGAGAAATTGACGCAACTTTCGCAGGAGGTTAATCCGAAAGCGATGCGGCATCACCGGCAAGGTTCAGAAAGCCCGCGGGAGCATCCGGCCGGCAAGAGAGCAGCGTAGGAGCCAAGGCAGAAGGAGTTCAGTTCCGATCGGAGTTCCATCGGCTGGGGAAGGAACGATTCCCGAATTCTTCCCCTTTTGGACCTTAGTAGAAAAAATAAGGGACTTACTGTATTCCGTTTTTCACGACACGCCACTAATGTTTTCAAAGCTGTTCCCTGCGACATATTCACCGGACTTGTCATCAGAGGTCGACCATATGATGAATCAAGAGACTGCTTCGTCCGGTTTCAGGAAATGGGGAGAACTCTACTGCGCTGCCTTGTTCGAGACCGACCGAAATAGAATTCCGTTGCGAATTGCCGACGCCGAAAAGGCGATCGTGGCGCGGGCACGGGAGCTGTTCTTTTCCGGCGCCGACACCATAGAAGAAGACCAGGCACTGGACGATGCGCTGTACGCTTTGCGGGCGCTGCAGAATTGCTTGGAATTGCGCGCGGCGTAGCAGGACATTCCCTAACAAAACCCATTCATAGCGAACTCCGCGAAGTGAACCGCGGAACGTTTCAGCACCGCAAGCCAATCTTGCCGGCTCCCGGCGGCACGGCTGAAGCCGCGTTCCTGCCCAACAATTTCCGGCGGCTTCCAAGAGTCATCGCGAGCCGACCTACTATATGCTGCCGACTTCGATACAGAACCTTACACTGGATGATCCCGACGAATAGGTGAACTCTTGCGCTGCAACCGGGGCTGCACGGTATGGCTGCCGCAGAAAAAGGGTTCTAGAGTGACAGCAGAATCTGGAAACAATAGAGAACTCTCCCAATGATAAACAAAGTTGCAGAACACGCCGTGCAAATGCAAAGGGCTCCGTCCGCGGACGAGTTGAAACGGATATTCGAAAAGGCCGTGTGCGAGATTCACCACTCCGAAAAAGCGGCCAGGAACAAACCGGAGTACCGATCCCCTATCGTTCAGCGTCGAAACTTTTCTGGCGTTTCCGGAGCTGGAGCCGAAAAACGTGCCATGTCAGACGCAGCTAAGGCCTTGGCTCAACTGTGGAAAGTTTCAGCGGCTCCCAGATAAGAATTCACGATAAGAATTGCAGATTAAAGCCCGAGAATGCAGGGTTGAGCGATTGATAATTGCGCTCAACCCCGCGTGGGGCATGGTGCGGATCGGAAGCTAACTAGCCTTGCGCTGCTGACGTGCATTTTCTTCACGTTCCGCTTCTACTGACTCATCAACCTGCTTGTCGTGGCGAGTCTTCGCTTCGTCTGCCGCATCCTTTGCGGCGTCTTTCGCCTGGCCCCATGCATTCTGCACTTTTCCCTCAGCCTGTTTCATGGTTCCGTGGGCTTGTTGTTCGGTATCCCCGGTCCACTCTCCCGCCTGCCGCTCAACCCGGCCGGCTACATCTTTTACTTTGCCTTCAACGCGGTCCTTATTCATTTATCAATCCTCCTTAGGTTTTGGTGAGCCTCAATAAGATTCCATATAGCGTGATTCAAGATTCTCAATTGAAACCGGACTCAGTTGCCTTGTTGGGATGTGCGATTCAAGCGCGATGGTTGCTGCCTCATTAGTTGCGAAATCGCATAGATATGTAAGTGATTTCCCATTTGCGCTGCGGCTACAGTTGATTTAGTAGGAAGGGTTCAGGGTTGATTAGTAGATATGGACGATTCCGTTGCGCACGGCATAGAGAGTGAGATCGGCAACGGAGTGGAGATCAAGCTTTCGCATGAGATTGGTGCGGTGCGTTTCCGCGGTTTTCACGCTGAGACTCAGCGCAGCGGCAATCTCTTTTGTAGTCTTGCCTTCGGCGACCAGTTGGATCACTTCGCGCTCTCGCGGGGTGAGAACGTAATGGTTGGATGAGGGGATTTCTTCGTGAGGGCGCAAGTAGCCTTCGACCATCATCTGTGCGACTTTCGAAGTAAAGAAAGTCTGCTGGTGGGACAAGGCCTCGACGGCAGCGACCAGGTCGCGGCCTGCATCGGACTTGAGCAAAAACCCGCGCGCCCCGGTCGATAGAACCTCCCTTACCATGTGTTCGGAATCGTGGACGGTCAGGATGAGGATGCTGGCCTCGGGCATTTGCGCGATGATCTGCCGGGCCGCGTCCAGACCGTTGAGGTTCGGCATGCCGATGTCGAGCAGGCAAATATCAGGTTTCAACCTGCTGGCGCAGTTGACGGCTTCACGGCCGTCTTTGGCTTCGCCGCAAACTTCCCAGCCGGGGTGGTCTTCGAGCAGCGAGCGAATGCCGTTTCGTGCCAGTTCGTGATCGTCGGCGATAAGGATGCGAAGCACGCTCAATCCCCCTGGCGGGGCCGATCAGGCCGACTGCGATCCAAGCGCCGTAACCAAATCCCCGATTGAAGTAGTTGCGCTTAGCTCGAACTCGGTTGCAAGCGGAAGGTGAAAGTTGAGTTGAATTCAAGCAGGGATTTTGCACATTGGAATGAAGCCGGGCATGCGATTGTTGCGATGCGCCCGATGAGGCATCGTGAGACGCCGCGAATGGGAATAGCGGCTCAGGTGTTTACCGGAGGTGATGCCATTTCTGACTGTAGATTGGAAAACAGGACGTAACCGCCCACAGCACGCGAGGAAAGAATGGCATCTAAGCCATGCACGGAGGAATTCATGCGCTTATCCGCTTCGGGTTGGTCCGCCCCAATCCGGCTCATGCTCTTTGGTTTTGTACTGTCTGCTTTAGCTACCGCGGCTGTGGGTCAGGGTGCAGCCGGTTATCCCGCCCCATCGCAAAACAACGCGGCAAACGGGCAGCAAACGCCCAATGGAGCTAATTCTACGCAGACACCTGTCCAGCCGACGCCCTCACAGCCTGCCTCGTCACAACCGCAACCGACGGCTCAGGCGCCGACAGCGAATGACCAGGGCATGTTCGTTTTCAAGAAACAGGTAGAAGAGGTCGTCCTTCACGCTACAGTTTTGGACGCGGATCGACACCTGGTTACCGGCTTAAAGCAAAACGACTTCACAGTGCTGGAAGATGGCAAACCGCAGACCATAACGTCGTTCCGGCAGGAGGATGTTCCAGTTGCGATGGGCATCGTTATTGACAATTCGGGGTCCATGCGCGACAAGCGGCAAAAAGTTAACGACGCGGTTCTGGATCTGATTCACGCCAGCAATCCGCAGGACCAGGTTTTCGTGGTGAACTTCAGCAAGAACTATTACCTCGATCAGGACTTTACGTCGAATGTGAATTTGTTGCAGGCGGCATTGCATCAAGTATCTTCAAGCGGCAGCACAGCGCTTTATGACGCCATCGTGGCCTCGGCGGTTCACCTGAGGAACGATCCACGCGTCAACAAAAGAGTTCTGCTGGTCATCACCGATGGCCAGGACAATATGAGCCAGGAAACGCTGCAAGAGGCGTCGCGCCGGCTGCAACAGCTGAATGGTCCCACCCTGTATGCGATTGGTTTGGTGGGCGGAGGACTGGAAGGCGCGGGGCGGGATGCGCTTGAACAGCTAGCGGCTGAGACCGGCGGGGTCGCTTACTTTCCGGAGACGTTGGATGAGGTAAACAATATTACGCGGACCGTCGCCCACGACATCCGCAGCCAATACATGATCGCGTACCGGCCCTCAAATCAGAACTCTAGGCCGGGATATCAATCGGTTCAGGTAGAGGCAAATGCGCCGGGATACGGCCCGCTGACCGTGCGCACCATGAATGGATACTACCCGCCGGAATCAAGTCATTAACGTTTAGCTCAGAAATAAAGCGGGGGATTCCTCAGGGGCTAAAGCCCTCTTTTTGGCTGGTGGCACGGCTGAAGCCGTGCCCTTCCCATCCGCGGCACAAATGATCTCAGTGGCGGGCTTCAGTGTTGAGGGCAGCCGCGGCCATGGGAAAATAGGTCCCCTGATGCAACAGGGCGTCCACCGCGGCGACGATGGAACCGACGTCGGACTTCGCGCAGGCTCCACGAATGCCGGCTCTGCGAGCTTCCTCTTCCAACTGTTTGGAAAGGTGGATGGTGACCATCAGAATGGGAATTTCAGGAAACAGGCTGGAAATTTGCCGGGCCGCATCAAGGCCATTCACATCGGGCATCTGGAAATCCAAAAGAATCATGTCAGGTGGATTCTTTTTTACCCGCTGCAGGGCTTCGCCACCGGTTCGAGCCTCATCGCAGACATGCCATGTGCTCTGCTGCTCCAACAACGCGCGAAGATAGTGTCGGACCGCAGGGTTATCGTCGACTACTAAGATACGAACCACTCGGCCCGCCTTTCGCTTAATAAAATAGACACGATTAATGTCGTTTCAGCCGCACGTCTTTCTCGTCGATTCACGATAGGATTTCAACCCGCTGCGAGCAATACCGTAAAGTCCCTAGCATTCAAGCCCGCAAGACGGTGCTGGAAGTCACCAGATTCCCTTATCACTGCCGGTAAGCTTAAACTCCAGCGCCGCGGCTGCGGCCAAGCCGGGAAGCAAACTCAGGCGCAGCGTGCTTTGCAAGTCGCCATTCAACAGCAGCCTTTTCCATTCTGAAGCGTAAAGCCCGGCGGCTTGAGGAAAGATGGGAATCCGCAAGAATTTTCGCTGAAAGCGAATCTGCTCTTCGCCGAAGCGCGCGGAATCTGTTACCAGAGCGGGCAACGGTAGCGCTTCTCCGCGATAGGGCTTCACATAACCGGAGACCATGGCGAGATAAGTGGCGAGACCATCCCAGAGGCCTGCGGGAAGAGCTACCGACTGGAGGCGAGCATAGTCGATGGTGCCCGAATCGACCAGACGGGCAGTATCCACGATGTCGCAGAGGCGAAGATAGAAGTGGCGATACATGCGTTGCAGGGTGCTGATGATCAGACGATTTTCGGGCGCGGGAACGCGAAACGTGTGCACACCGATCTGAGTGCGACCGGACCAGGTGACCAGTGAGTTGGTGACAGCGACTTGCTCTCCGGTCTGTCCCAGGCGAGCTACGTGCACTTCCACCAGTTCGGGCAGACCGGGAACAACAAAGTTCCATTTGTTCGCCAGCCGGTCGCCCCAGCTGCGTTCGTCGAGCCTGGCGCCAAAGCGCTGACTCATGATGCTTGCTATTTCGGCGCCTTCGGCGTTGCTGTAAAGATCGAGATCATTCCCCAAATCAGGCCAGTGATCGAGCGACTTGATTACGATGACATCTCCTGCTTCTCCGAGGGCTTCGCAGATGGGAGCTAGAAAAGATAACGCGCGGTCGATGCGCGCACGCTCTTTGATCATTGCCTGCTCGACCCACGTGACTCCGTCGTTTCCCTCGGCCAGCATCACGCGATACAGAGCCGGGAAGGCGCGCATGATCACATGATGAGACGTTGCGAGGTTCCAAAGATCATCGAGTTCCTGCGGCCCGAAGCCGGCGACCGTTTGGGCAATTTCCTGCCTGAAATCGCGCGCCGGAGGCGGCGCAGCGGAAGAAGTTGTGCCGTCGTTTCTATCAGCTCTGTCGATTCCCAGCAACAACTGAGAAAGAAGAGTGAGACTTCCCGCAGATGTTTTCGCGCCATCCATCGTTGATTCGCTCCACCTGTCTTCAGCTAAATTTGGGAAACGGTAAGGATCAAGCACGTTTTTGGATGTCAAAACCGGCTGTGCGGTTGTTGGCAGCATGCGCGCATGCATAGTTCATTGGGAAAGCTCATTGGGAAGCGGACGGAGCCGGATTGGAACCGGTGCTCTTGGCGCAATTGACTTCGGTGCGCCGCTCGACGGCCGTTCCTTCTTCATAGTCGTTCCAGGTTTCAATCAGCATAAAGGGAATCGGATTGGCACTGTCGTAATAGCGCTTATAAAGATTCAGGGTGTCATCCAGCGTTTCACCGCAGCGGCTTTGCATGTGACGATTCAGTCCCCACTTCGCGGCGGAGTCGTCGAAGCCCGGCCAGGCGCCTCCGATGACAATCTTGCCGGAGTGCTTGTCCTTCATCGTCTTATAGAAATTCTCCAGGTACTGTTCGCCCCAGTTGCTGCCATCGGCGGCCCATCCTGCGGCGCCGGGCTGGACCCAGGCATAGGATCCGGCGAAATCGTTGTCGTACTGCGGCGGCGGTTGATCTTTAAAAATTAATAGCGGCGGTTGATCCCAGCCGCTGCAATGTTCGCGAACGCGGTTCCAATCGACGTGCCCGCTCTTGGGAAATATGAAGAACATCGGCCGGCCTTCATAGGTGAGATAAGCGTCGCGGTACTGGGCAGTGGGGCCGAAGTAGGAGTTATAGGCCTTGTCGAGAGCAGCAATGGCAGCGTCTGTGGCCTCGGAGTCTTCGTCCGAGGATTCGTTGTAGAGAAGAGCGACCTGAAAGTGGCTCTCGCTGGCAATTTTTTGCAAGAGGGCGAAGTTGTGATCGGAATACGGATTGGCGTCGCCATACCAGTCGACGATGAAAGCGGAGATGCCCATGTTGTGAGCCTGCTGAATCTGCTTGCGCAAGACGGCAGGATCCTGGCTGGAATAACCAACGTCGATGTGAGTGTGATCACCGAACCATGGCATGTAGACGGCGAGAAGCTTGGGCGACATGCCCGGAGCCTGGGCGTCCTGAAAGGCATGGTGAATACCCGGAGTCGTACATCCGACGGCCACGACAAAACAGGCTATGCAGAGGCTAAGCAACGTCTTCGACAATGATCGCTCCGTTGGTTCGAGACTTCTGATGGTCTGGATGTTCAGCCAGATGTTCGGCGGTTTTGCCCATGTTGCCAAGGAATAAGATGCGGGACGGAACACGGCGGTTGGTGCGGAATAGCGACTGGGGGCGCTGGACGGCGCATCCTGCCGGATGACTGCTCCGGTCAAAATTGCGGTACGGCCGTTAACTGGCGAATCACCCAGCGATCGGAGGCGGGAGTCATCAGAACAACGAAATGAAGGACGACGTGCTCATCGTGAATGAGCTTTCCGCCGGCAGATACCTGAAGTTGATATTCCGCGGTGTCGTGCAATTCCATAACATCGCCTTCAGGAGCGTAGAACACGGCTTCGACTTGATGACTCTGATCGATGTATTGCTGGGTGAGGCCGGAGCGCTGTTGACTGGCGACGGTCTCGCCGAGCCACTTTTTTGCTTCACCCGCGAATGGACCGGCAAGGGGATCGAAGCTATTCGACTGCAAGGCCTGGGCCATGCTCATCCATGCGAAGCGATAGTCACGGAGAACTGCGCGCTCGGTTAGAGGCTCAACGGCGCGCGGTCCGGCTTTGCTGACGTTGAGTTGAACCTGAACAGCAGGGCCGGCCGCATAAGAAGTTGGCGAGAAAGCAAAGAGCGAAGCGAGCAAAAATACGGGCGCGGACATGTGAACATGCGGCGAGCGGTTGAACGTGCGAATCATTCGTGCGCTCCTATGCGCAGTTCATTTCCAGCGACCACGCCGGAAGCGGCCGATACTTCAACCGGTCCCGAAGCGTCCATTTGAGCTTGCGCTACGCCTTTTTTGATGGGCGCATCGACGGTATCTTTCCCAGCCGCGCCTGTGGCCGTGAAGGTGACGATGGTGCCGTCGGGCACAGGATTTCCCGAGCAATCGCGCACCGGTTCAGTTGCGACGACGACTCCCTTTGCCGTGCGCTGGCCGGTGATGCGCAAACTGCACGGGTCAGAGGCGACTTGCTGCACGGCGCGTTGTGCGGAAAGATCACCGAGCGACGCGAGTACGCGGACCGCGCCAGCAGACTTGCCGGATGCTGTACGAAACCAGGCCACTCCGTCACGAGTAGCGACAAGTCGCGACAGCAGCGAGGCATTGCCGGCGGTCAATTGAAAGTTGACGGTCTGTGGCGCGAGCACCAGATTGCGGTAGCGGTCGAACGGAAATGCGACGCCGCTCACTGCATCGCTCTCACCCACAGGAACGCGGGAAGGATGTACGAGGAAAGTTATGCTTGCGGGCGGGGCAGCGCGTACGAAGAAGCTGGCGCTCTGGCATGTGCCCGAACAAACAATTGCGAGATAGCTGCCAGCGGTGCGTAATTCCTGCGCCTGCACCTGGATTGGCTGGCCGAGAGTTACATCGCTTTTGCGGGCGACTCCGGGACCCAGCAGATAGAAAGTAGCTGCGCCGCTGCCACTGGTGGAAATCGTTGTCTCCTCGCCGGCAGTGACCGGGGAAGGCACGTTGAGCTCTTGCGCCGCACACAGTGTCACGCAACACGCTGCCGACAAAAGTAGCGCCGCGCTGGTTAGGAAAGAGCGGAGCATGCTTAGGACCTTTCCAGACTGTACTGATTCACCACGACGTGAAAATTGTGTATCTTGCCCGCCAGGGACCGGGGAATTTCCACGGCAAATGGTTCCGATGATTGCGGCAGCAGCGCGCGATCCACATAGCCGTCAGAAACCCAAACCACTTTCCCGCTGTTGTCGTAAAAGCTGGCGATCACGTGCGGGATGTTGACCGTCTGGCCGCTCTCGTTGAAAAGATCTCCGCGCAACTCGCTCTTTCCTTGTACGTCGGTGTCGATCTTTTGATTCATCACGCCGATGACGGGATCGGCAGAAGCGGGGACCAAAGCGGCCTTAATATCCATGCGAACGTTCTTTACGTTTTTCAAAGTGAAATTAGGGAAGTCGATGCGATAGGGCGTCACTTGTTTGGGCAACAGGATGTGCAAGATTTTGTCGAAGCTGCTCTCGTCATCGATGGCATTTCCGGAGCCATCAACTAGAGTTGCATTTACGTTCACGAACGCGGGGATGGTGTCTTCGTTAACGACTTCTCCCATGACGACCGAACCGTCGCCAGAATCCACCGCATTCATGGAGATGATGCGCACATGGGGAGCGTCCACGTTTTTCGATCCCCACTGATCATCGGCGGTTCCGGCGACCAAGTCCCAGCGCAAATAAGTTACCGGAATCACTTCCGCTGGAACCGTTGGCGCCTGGTATTTAGGCCACACGGTCTGCCAAATATCGCCATCGCGTGTGAGGTGAAAATCGCGGATATCCTCGATGGGGCCGACGGGCGTTGTCCAGTGCAGCGTGACGCGGAATTGCGCGTCGTCGTTGGTTATGTGCAGTGGACGGGGATCGAAGCCTTCGAGACTTGAAAAGGATCGCAGGCTACCATTGGAGCCCGTCCAGTCCTGAATGAACGATTGCTCGTCGGAGCCGCTACTCTTAGCCAGTGCGGAATATGCGCCGTCCCAGTTGCGCCGCTGGACATCGACGAGAACATTGGTAAGCGCCTGTTGCGGAGTGCTGGCCTTGGGAGTAAGACCGCTGACGGCGGAGCCGGCGGCGATTCCCACGGTGCCTCGCGCGTGGGTCGGCCCCACAAAAGCGATAATCATCAAAACTACGGTTGCGGCTGCGAGAATGAGCGGAAGAGCAATTTTCATGGATGCCTCAAACTACTGATGCCTCTCTTCACATTGAGTTCTTAGACCGCGTAATGCTGCTCCGTTTGCTCCACGCGAACCGGGACCTCGACCCCAACCGGCACGCGGCGCACGGCGGGCAGGAAGAATTCGAGGAAGATTGCCAGGAAACTCACGCCGATCGGCAGAGTGCCCCACAACACGCCTTGCCAGGCCGGCGGCATCGCGTCGGACTTGATCACGTGCGCCGGCGGAACGTCATCCTTCGACCATGCGGTAATCGCACCGCTATCGAATGTCTCGATCTTTCGCCATCCCGCGAAGGTGAGCAATGGTTCGTAATACGCGTCATGAACAAAAATGTATTTCAATCCGTAGCGGTTGGCGTGTTCCAGCATGGCTCGCAAGGAAGCCATGCCTGCGGAGCCGTAGAATTTTGCGTTGGTGAGCTGGGCCGAACCGTAGTGAGTCATCTCCGGCAGCAGGCGAGCCGAGTTGTAATCTCCATCCACGCTGCTGGCGTCGGTGTAAGTGGACACCTTTGCCAGTTCGCTGCCAAATCCTAAAGTGATGTAGCGGTAGGCGTCGTGGCCATCGCGATTGAGGAACGCGATCACCGGTTGCACGTTTACAGGGGCCGTCGGGCGGTAGGGATTTGCATTGAGCCACCACAGAGCAGCGCCGATGGTGCCGACCGCGGCCAGCGATAGTCCGACGGCCGCTTTTGTGCGGAAGCGATCCAACAACTGGATAGCCAGCAGACCGACGATCGGCATGGCCAGCAGAGTCGCCCAGAAAGTGAAACGCTCAAAGGTCAAAATCTCATAAGCGCGGCCCAGCAGCCATCGCGGCAAAGGCGTAGTTCCGCCCAGCCCGAATATGAATGCCAGCCAGAAGCCGAACAGCAGAGGCCGCAAGCGCCGCGTGGAGGAGCCTTTGATGAAGATGAAAGGCAACGCCACAATCATCACTCCGTAAGGAATCACAAAATAATTGACTGCGGTAATCGAATGGAGCAGGAAATTGGAGCGGCTGTCGTGAGGAATGGGAATCTGGTGAATCGGATGTTGAATCAAGGCAAGCCAATAAGGCAGCAAAACGATCCCTACTCCAGCGGCAACCACGACACCGAAGGCGACGGCCCGCCACAACACCCCTGAGGGCGAACCGGAAACGCGCTCATCGCGGGCATCCAGATATGCCGTCCAGAGGACGGGCACGGCAAAAAACACGACGCCGAAAATCAAGGTCACGTGGTGGGCGGCAGCCGCGGCCAAACTTATCGCAATCCCTTTAATCAGCGAGCGGCTGTCGGATTCGGTGATCCATTCGTACATGTAGGGCAGCGCGTTCAAGTAGAGAGCCGCTGAGGTTATAGTCGCCAACTGCCCCGCCTGGTAGATCAGGAATGCCAAAGCTCCGAGAAAGATGCTGCCCAATGCGGCATAGCTGGCGGCGCGATCCTCGACCCAAATTCTGGCGAAACGATACACGCCCACGGGCAGCAAAAGGACCGCAATCAATTGCACCAGCATGTATCCCATTTTGAGGCCGACCACATTCGATAGCAGGGCGATCCACTGGTGAGTGAGCGGCGGATAGGTAGTCTGCGAAAAGCCGGCAAACCATTTTTCGTTCCAGGGATTGAACCAGTGATGCGCGTAATGGGAAGCAAAAAAGATATGAAAATTTGCGTCAAAAGAGCCCGAAGGAAGCTGCATTAACAACAAAGGACCGTGGACAGCCAGGGCCACCAGCACAATTGCTAGAAGCGGGATAGGACGAGAGTAGCTTTTGACCATCGGCGCGCGCTCCAGGTATTCGCAGCGAACAAATTGGATTCCGAAACGGGGTGGAAGGTTTACTCCGTTTTTCCGATCCGGGCCGTCCAGAGCGGTTCGCAAGCAGCCTTACCCGGCAGAGTGGCATCTGATTGGCACCGCAGGAACAATGTGCTTATGCGGGAGGTAAAGCCCAAGACTTGTGTACAGCGTGGTGACACCGTGAAAAGCCGATTTCCGCTCGCGAGCTTTTGCATTCTTGTTTTGCTTCGATGTGCCGCGGCTCAGACCTACAATGTGAATGGTCAGAGCGGTAGCACATCTACCACTAATAACCAGAAACAGAAGGCGCCCGACGCCCCGCAAAGCGGTTCCGAACAGGGCGAACCGAGCCTGGGTTGGGGTTCGAGCATCGACGTCGCCCGCCAGGCACGGGCTGCGCAGGATGCGCTGAAAAGAAACGATTACCCGGCCGCAGTCGCTTTTGCCGAGCAGGCGGCGAAATCCGCGCCGCAAAATCCGGAACTGTGGTTCCTGCTGGGCTATGCGGCCCGTTTGGAGAATCACTACGAAGCCTCGGTTGATGCCTACCGTCGCGGGCTCAAGATTCAACCCAATTCGGTTCGAGGATTGGCGGGGCTGGCGCAAACCTACGCCAAGATGGGCCGCGATGCCGATGCAGAAGAACTTCTCAAACGGGTGGTGGAAGCAAATCCGAAAGACGCGAACAGCCTGCAACTTGCAGGCGAGTTGCTGCTGAACTCCGATACCAAGCAATCTCTGGAATTGCTTCAGAAATCGGATGCGCTGCAGCCTTCGGCGCACACCGATTTGTTGATTGCTCATGCTTACCAACGCCTGGGCCAGCCCGACGAATCGACGCGTTACCTGAATCGCGCGAAGAATCGCGCTCCCAACGATCCTGATGTCCTGCGCGCAGTTGCCGGCGAATATCGCGATCAGGGGCAGTACGACCTGGCGATTTCCACTCTGCAATCGATCCCGTCAAAGAACACCGATATCGAAGCGGAGTTGGCATATACCTATCAGCTCGCCGGAAAGCCGAAGGAAGCTGCCGCGTTGTATTCGCGGCTGGCGAAGAGCGCGAAAGGCAATTTGGGGCTGAACCTGAGCGCGGCGCAAGCGTTGGTTTCGCTTGGGCAAACGGACGCAGCTCAACCATTCCTCGACGAGGCCCGCCGCTTGGACCCCAACAATTACCGGCTTCACGCAATTCTGGGTTCCGAAGCAGACAACGACGATCGCGTTGCCGACGCGATGAATGAATACAATCTCGCCTTGAAGAATCTGCCGCCGCAAGTTCCCGAAGGTCCGCTCTATCCGATTGGGTTGCGGCTTAATCTTTACGCACTTGATGTCCGCCAGGACGATGAAGCGGCAGCAAAGCAACAACTGGACGCCGCATTCGCGGAGATTGGCAAGGTGAATGTTCCGTCCTCTTCGCAGCCGGAGCTGTTGAGACTGCGGGCGGCGGTTGAAGCGGGCATGGGCAATACGGATGCCGCAAACAAAGATCTGCGGGCCGCGCTGGCATTGGCCCCGGGAAACATAAACTCGCTTTTGAACTATGCCAGCCTGCAATGGAAGATCGGTCAAAAAGATGCTGCGCGAGATACCTTCGCCAAGGTTCTGGAACTGGACCCGAACAATCGAACGGCGCTTTCTTCGCTTGGCTATTTGGCCCGCGACAAGGGAGACACCAAGCTCGCCGAAACTTATTTTGCACGCGCGGTTAAGGCGCACCCGCGGGATTATGCGCCCTACCTGGCGCTGGGCGATTTGTACACGGCGGAAGGAAATTTCCGTTTGGCGGAAACGAATTACGAAGACGCCTACCAGCGCATGAACAGCAACCCCCTGATCGTTGCGGGCGGCACGAACGCGGCGCTGCAGGCGCACAATTCCGAACTCGCCAGCCGCTGGCTGGAGCGCGCCAAGGGCCGGATGAACGAGAACCCGCAAGTGATGCGGGAGCGGGAACGTTATCTCACATTGAAGGGCGACTATGCGGCATCCGCGAAGCTCGGCTACGCGGTTCTGCAGAAACTTCCTCGTGACCGCGAAGGGGTGGTGTATCTGGCCTATGACCTTTACTATCTGGGCCGCTATGAGGAAGTACGGACGCTGATAAAAATGTATGATCCGATTCTTGCCAACGATAAAGATCTTGCTCTGATTGCCGGCTATCTTGCCGTGCATGACGGGCAATCGCGCGAAGCGCTGGCTGATTTTACTCGCGCACTCGAACGTGACCCGCACATGGCGACCGGGTATGAGAATCGCGGATTCGTATACAACGATCTGCGTGAGCCGGCCAAGGCGGCCAAAGATTTTGAGACGGCGCTGCAACTGGAGCCGAATTACGGCGATGCGCATCTGGGACTGGCGTATTCCGATCTCCAACTGCACCGGCCGAGATTAGCGTTGACCCAGTTGGATACGGTGCAGAAACTGCTGGGCAAATCCCACACCTGGCACCTGGCTCGAGCGGAGGCGTACCGTCAAGAACAGGATTTTTCCCGCGCCGCGCCGGAATACCGGATCGCGCTGCAGGAAACGCCGAACGATGTGACGCTGCAACTGGCTTATGCCGATACGCTTTTTCATTTGCGGCGTTTTGCTCAATCGCTGGGCACTCTGGAAACAGCGCAAAAACTCGCTCCCACAGACCCGCGAGTCTACGCTTTGCGAGCACAGGTCCATGCCAAGATAGGCGCCCGCGAAGACACGATGCGCGATATCAAACTGGCCGAACAATACGGAAGCGACCAGGTGGATATTTTGATGTCCACGGGTGACGCCTTGCTGATGTTGGGCGATCGAGACGCTGCGATGCAGCGATTCGCGCGGGCGCTGGATATTCCTAACGGCGACCGAATTGGAGTGCGCCTGGCTATCGCGCAGGTTTTTCTGCGGCGAGGGCATTTCGATGATGCGCGCCGGCAGATTGCCCTGGGCTTTGCCGAGGCACGCATGGATTCATCCGCTGTAACTGCCGACGACATTGTGGAAGCGGCGGCTATTTTTCTGGCGATGCATGACTTCGATCTTGCCGAGACCTATTTCGACAAGGCTCGCTTGGCAGGCGCCAACCCGCGCACAGTGCAAATAGGATTGGCCAACACCTATCTCGCCGAAGGAGAAACCAACCAGGCGCAAAAAGCCTTGGCCGATCTCGGTCCGGCCAGCGACTTTCGCGATGACTACGACTACATGATGGCTCAGGCCAATGTTTCTCGTCAGCGCCAAAACACGGTTCAGGCTCTATCCGACTTTGCGCAGGCCAGTACCGTTGCCGGTCAGGAAGACAAGGAAACCGCGCAGACCGCGGAGTTTGAAACGGCCAGCGAAGAAGGGCGGCCGATCAACCAGACCGTAAGCTTGTCTCCAGAGGCGTCGTTCGCGGGGTCGCTCGAAGACCTGAATGTCTACGCGCTGGATGCAAAAATCCTGCACGTAACCAATCCAGCGCTGTTGCCGCCGCCGCGGCATTCTTATCAGAGCCTGGCTGACACCCACTACCGGCTTCATCTGGGCAATCTGCCGGTGATCTCCGGCTTCGTCGGCGAAAGCCTGACTGCTGGCCGTTTACTTTTCCCTAGTGTTGGCGTCGTGCAAGACCGCAACACTTATGACACTTACTTCAATGGCGGCATCACTCCGGTTCTTCATCTCGGCCCCAACTCCATCGCCTTTAATGGCGGCCTGCAGTATACGGTTCGCCGGGACACGATCTCGCCGCAGTTCATGAGCCAGAATCTCTTCCGGCAGTTTCTCTACATATCGAGCAGTTCGTTCTTCAATTGGGTATCTTTCAATGGCAGCGCGATTCGTGAGGCAGGGCCGTTCACGGATGCGGATTTACATTCGCGCGACGCCTCGGCCAGCCTGGAATTCACCGTAGGACACCCCTGGGGAAATACTTCTCTGCTTGCGGGATATGCCGCCCGCGATTTGCTTTTCCGTCCTTTAGTGCAAGAGTACTTCAATACATCAAGCTATGCCGGATTGCAGCACAAGTTCGGCAACCGGCTGACCGCAGCGTTGCTGGCCGAGGACCTGCGCTCATGGCGAGTGCAAGGCACGCAGTACGCAATCGCCGAGGCGCTGCTTCCGGGCGGAAGATTTGATCTGCGAGCGAGCCCGCGCTGGGATGTTCAGGGTTCGTTCATTCTGTCGCGCGGGGAGGGTTACCACGAATACGACAACGCACAGAGCGAGTTCCTGGTCTCCTACACTCGTGCACTGGGCGGGGCATCGAAGGATCTCGCCGGAGGTGAGGTCGCACATCCAATGCGATTCGCCTTTGGAGTGCAGCAGCAAACTTTCTACGACTTCGACGGATCGACGAAGACGACCCTGCTTCCAGTTGTGCACTTTAACTTATTCTGAAACCCGCTTTCACTTCGTCGATGAGTGACGCCACAAAAACCGATAACGATGTTGTGATCTCCGCCGCTCCTGAAACTTCCAAAACGACGTCGTCCCCGCGCAAGCCCATTAAATCTCTGCTCGGCGGCAGCCTTACTCTGCTTGCCGGGTCGGGACTGGTGGGAGCAACAAACCTCATTTACAACGTGGTGACGGCCCGGCTGCTCGGACCCACAGGCTTCGCGCACGCGACCGCGGTTTACACAATCCTCATGCTGATGTCCGGCATCACCCTGTCGTTTCAGGCCGTATGTGCGAAATATGTGGCCAAGAGCACAAGCTCGGAAGAGCGATCCGCGGTGTTTGCCGGCCTGCACCAGCGGTCATGGATCGCCGGAATTGCGATCGGGCTGTTGTTGTTTTTGTGCCAACGCCCGTTGACTGCATATTTGAACCTGCCCAATCCGGTTCTCATATCTCTCCTCGCGCTGGGGACGACGTTCTATATTCCTCTGGGAGTGCGGCGGGGATACATTCAGGGAATTCACGCCTTTGGACCTCTGGCCATCAATTTCATGCTGGAAGGCTTGGTCCGGCTGGGCGGAGTGATTTTGCTGATCGAACTCGGCACGGGCGTGACTGGAGCGGTTTTTGCCAGCGTGCTGGCTGTGATTGTGAGTTATTTTGCCGCGATTCCCAGCCCCGGCTTCAGGTTTCTCAACTTTCGCAGCGTCCTCATTTCGTTCCGCGAAGGATTGCAGGCGATCGTTTTCTTTTCCGGTCAGACCGTCATCAACAACTTCGATATCGTTCTGGTCAAGCATTTCTTTCCTCCGGCTGAAGCCGGATTTTATGCCGCGGTTGCACTGGTGGGGCGGCTGGTCAATATGTGCGCGTGGTCGGTGGTGAACACCATGTTTCCCGTCTCCGCGGGAGCCGGCACCGACGAGCAAGAGGGCAGTCCAGTGCTGGTCACTTCCTTGTTGCTCGTATTTCTGATCCTCTCGGTTCTGATCTTCGGAATGTGGATGGTTCCCAGCTTTCTTTGGAAGACGTTGTTCGGAGCGCATTTTGAATTAGGCAATTTCGGCGCGCTGGCTCCGTTGCTGATCCTGTACGCGATCACCAGCGGAGTTTATTCGCTCAGTTCCGTGATCATTACCTATGAAATGTCGCGCAAGATCGCCAACACCAGCTGGCTGCAACTGGCTTTCAGCGGGGCGATGGCGTTGGGAATTTACATTCTCCACCAAACTCTGCGGCAGGTGATTCTGGTCCAGTTGGTGCTGATGGTTGTGCTGCTGTTCGTTCTGATAATTCCCTTGTTGCGCAATCAATGGACGGCAAAAGGGCTCCCGGTTTACAGCCCCATCCGCATCATGCGTACTTTATCGGAAGAGGAAGTGATCGCCGAATTTCTGCGGAGCGAATTTCATCATCCGGAATTTGACGAGTACCGGCAGCAGTTCGACTATCTGGTGCAGAAGCCCGATCTCAATAGTTCCCGGGAAAATTCCGTGCGGCAGGCATTGCTGTTTCTGCGGCGAGGCGCGATGTGGCGCGAACTGCCGGCAGATACCGAATGGTTCGAAGTCGAATTAATCCCCGCAGACCTCGCGCGAATCCGGTTTTTTCCCGGGCCCATTGGCGCCGCATCGCCCAGGGAAGCTTTTATCTGACGGACGTGGTGGAGCGCATCCGCCCGCAGATGGCCGCATCTTTCGATGACAACTTTTTCGGCAAACTGCGAGCTCTCAGTTTCTCTGTGCAGGATAATCTGATCAACGCGACGGTGCTGCTCATCGGGATTAGCAATACCGGCCCTTTGACCATTCTCGACGGCAATCACCGCATGGCTGCGGCGATGCTCGGCCATTCCTCGGTTCATGACCGCTTCCGCTTTATCTGCGGGTTCTCGCCTGAAATGATTCGCTGCTGCTGGTACGCCACCAACGTGAACACGCTGTTGCGCTATTTCAAGAATCTGGTGCGCTACTTTTCCTACGATCCGGAGTCGGACATTGACCGCTTCCAGGAGCACGAATTCTAGAAATCTCAACGGAGCGCGGGGATTTTCACGGGCGGATTTAGCAGGCAAATTCAAGCAGCAAGTTTATTGAGAGGGCGGACTCTTCTGCGAAACCGGGGCCGTAGCAGGTTCTTGCACAAGGGAGTTGTCGCGGCGGCGCAACAAGATCGGCGGATGCTGAGCGCGAAGAGCATTCTGTGCCTGCCGAACTTTCGCTTCTACACTCTCATCGCTCTGCGAGGAAACCTGCGACAACTTCATGCCTTCCGCGTTGCGGCTGGTGGCTAAGCCGACGGTTGTGTTCGGGCCGCCAATGCTTTCCGCTTTTTCGTAAAAAAACTGTGCGGTCTCACGGTCTCCTTTGATTTCCGAGAGGTAGCCAATATTGTTAACCGCAAATGCGTTGTTGGGATCGAGGGCGTAGGCCTGGCGGAAGTCCTGAGTGGCGGTGCGCAGGTCGTTGCGATTGAGGGCGGAGACGCCACGGATGTTCAATTCCGCAACTTTCACTTGAGGGTTTTGCTCGGTCTGCATTCGCAGCGTCAGGTTCTTGGCGTTCTCCGCAGCCATTTCACTGACTGGCCTTCCTCTCCACGAATGATTGAGCGTGACCACCGCTGTGGCCTCTGAATGGATGGACGCGGCCTCGTCGTAATATTGCAGCGCCGCTTGCGATTCCCCCTCCATTTCCTTGGCGACGCCCATATTGTTCAAAGTGAAAATATTGTGGGGATCGCTCTTCAGCGCCTGCTGGAGCAGAAGATCCGCCTCAGGGCCGTGCCCTTGGGAGAGCAACCGTACCGCCTCCACGTTGTCGTGGTTGATCTGCAGCGGAAGGTCGGAGATGGCGAGCGCATCTTTCATTGGGCGACCTTCCACGCGCGGCGAACTGGCTAGAGCTATTACGGCATCGCTGGCTTGCTGTTCCGCGAGCTGGTAGAAACGCTGGGCTCGCTCGACTTGCCCCTGAAGTTCGGAAATATATCCCAGGTTGTTCAGCGTGAAGGGATCGTCAGGATCCAGGAGGTACGCTTTGTAGAACAAGCCTTCAGCTTTCTCGTAATTACGCTTATGGATGGCCTGCACCCCTTCTTTGTTCAAGCGCTGAACGGGAGTCATGTGACTGCGCTTCGGGAGAGTAATTTTGAACTCGGCCGCGTTGGCGCGCGCAGCCAATCCCACCGCAACAGCGACAATGCCGGCCACAATCCATCGTTTCCAGAACATGCCTAGAGAGTCCTCTTCTTGAGATCGTACCGATTAAGATCTGACTGAAATCCGCCCAAAACGGCTCAATTGAGATGCCGGAAGGCGCTAATTGTTTGTCGGCTTGCCAGCGCTTTTTCGCAGAAATATGGCTACCTTAAAGCTTAGATCGGCATCGAAAGGCAGCGTCGAGAACCGCGAACGAGAAATGTGCACCGGGGGTACTATGCTCCGCTTTTTATCCGGGATCGGATTACAGATCGTACTTGCTGGCACTGTTTTGGCCGGTATCGCGATTGGACAAGCCGTCCCCACCCAGTCTGTAGTTTCGCCTTCGCCGCTCACGACTGTTTCAACGCCAAGCGTTCAGCCTGTCACCAGCAAACCGGAGATGGCTCTCGACCCTGCAAGCCTGCTTCCTGATCTTCCCCCATTGCCTCCAGCCAAGGCGAGCCTGATTGGCGGCACCATTGGCAAACTCGACCGTGTGCGCGACGAGATTACGGTACAGGTATTTGGCGGCGGCAAGATGAAAATCGCTTTCGATCCCCGCACTCGAATATATGACGATGGCAATCAGGCTTCGGTATCTGCGCTGCAAAAAGGAGATCGCGTCTACGTCGATACCATTCTCGACGGAAGCACCGTCTTCGCCCGCGTCATTCGGCTGAAAACCACAGGCTCCTCCGGCGAAAGCCAGGGGGTTGTGACCAGCTATCGCGCCGACAAAGGTGAACTGGAGATAAGAGATTCGCTTTCGCCGCGGGTACTGAAGATACGCATAAGCCCGCAAACCAAAGTTATGCATGGTGACCGGCAAGTTTCAGCCAGCGACCTCGTGCCTGGAACTCTGGTCGCGATAAAGTTTGGCCCGCAGCGTGGCGGCGGCGATGTGGCTGAGGAGCTATCGGTGCTCGCGGTTCCGGGATCAAGCTTCACGTTTGCCGGCCGGGTCGTGTCGTTGGACCTTAGCCAGGGTCTTCTCGTTCTCGATTCTTCCACGGACCACAAAACTTATGAGATTCACTTCGATCCATCGCAACTGGCACTCAGCGATAAGTTGCGGGAATCGTCGGATGTGACCGTGGTGACGCAGTATGATGGAAGCCAGTACAAGGCTCAGACGTTGACGGTGACCTCCCCGGCGCAACAATAGCCTTCGTTGAGGGCGGCATGCATTGCGCATGATCTGCTGCGCGATTACGTAAACAATCCCCGAAATCCAATAATTTGCTTCTGTCGATGCAATGAAAAACCGTGTGATATGGCACTCGGGTTGTAGCACTTAAGTTCTTAGACCGTTGTTATCTTTTCCTCAACTGCGTTTCGCAGTACGCTCACATCCGTTCCCAGAAAGATCAGGCCGGTAATCCAGGAAATCTACAGGCGCGGGCGTGCCTTCCTGCGGTTCCAGCCACGAGATTAAGCAAGATCCTCGGCACCACCCCCGCTCCTGAGGACCGATGCGTCTAAAATTGTTTGCTGTAGCAGTCCTTCTCCTGTGTGCGTTTAACCTGTTTGCGGCGAGTTCTTCTTACGTGGTACCCACCACAACTCTCGCGGCTCAAACTTCCAACAATACAAGCGCGGCGAACAGCTTCACCAACCAGTCGAACGGCAATAAGGGCGCCGGTAATGTGAGCAAGGTTGACGTTCACTCGTTGCTGTACGCCGGAGCCACGACGAAGGTGTACGCTCACTTGCTTCTGTGGTTTGGCGAGTCGAGCCACATGAATATTGGCTACAGTTCGACCGACCCGGCGCAAATCCACAATCAGATTACGGACATGATCAGCCGCGGCATCGATGGTGTGGTCATCGATTGGTACGGCCCCAACAACGCGATCGATCAGGCCACACAACTGGTCATGGCCGAAGCCGAGCGGCACCCCGGTTTCACTTTCGCCATCATGATCGACCAGGGCGCGATCGAATGGGATTCGTGCTCAGGATGCTCGCCTCAGCAGGCCCTGATCAGCCAGTTGCAATACATCGAGAAAACATATTTCCCTTCGCCTGCTTACATGACGATCGACGGGCAGCCGGTGATAACTAACTTCAACATCGATCTTTCGTTTTCGGTCGACTGGAACGCCGCCAACGCCGCAATGAGTGATCATCCTGCATTTCTTTTCCAGAACAATAACGGCTTCAGCCACACTCTTAGCGACGGCAGCTATGCCTGGGTCATGCCCACGACGACTGACTACGGCGCGGGCTATCTTTCAAGTTTTTACGATACCGGGAAATCTTTCGGGAGCGAGCAAACGGTGGGAGCGACCTACAAGGGATTCAACGATACCTTGGCCTCGTGGGGTTCCGACCGCATTATGAAACAGCAATGCGGCCAGACGTGGCTCCAAACATTTTCCGGGATCAACAACCTATATAACTCGGGCAAACCGTTAAGTGATTTGCAACTAGTGACCTGGAACGATTACGAAGAGGCCACGGAGATCGAATCCGGGATCGACAATTGTTTTTCAGTCTCCGCGTCAGCCTCGTCCAATGCTTTGCGCTGGACCATCAATGGGGATGAAAACACCATTGACCACTACACCGTATACATCAGCAGTGACGGACAGAATCTGATGCCGCTGACCGACGCGGCGACGGGAAACTACTCGTTGAATCTGTGCAGCTTTTCCATTCCCGCCGGCAACTACCAATTGTTCGTACAGGCCGTGGGCAAGCCAAGCCTGGCCAATCAAATCACAGGCGCTATCAATTACAGCCCCTCGTGTCCTTCAACTTCGCCGGCGCCCTCGCCCACCCCGCCGCCGACTCTGTCTTTCAGCGCGTCTCCATTGTCGGTAACGATTCCGCAAGGGCAGTCAGGGACATTTACCGTAATCGCGCAAAGCAAGTCGGGATCGTTCAACAGCCCCATCGCCCTGTCTTGCAGCGGCGTTTCCAGTGCGCTGAATTGCGCTTTCTCTCCTGCCACCATTACTCCGGGTTCAGGCAGCGCAACTTCGACGCTGACTATTTCCAGCGTGATCGCCGCTAAGGAATCCGCGAAAAACAAGAAGAGGCAATCGGCCTTAATCTCCGCCGTCTGGCTGTTGCCCTTCGGCGGGATAGCCGGCTTTGCCTTTATTGGCGACGGTCAACGCAGGCGCTGGGCTCGGATGCTGGCCGTCATCGCTTTGCTCAGCATTGGAATGGGCGTCGTCTCCTGTGGCGGGAAAAGCACTGCCACCAGCGCCGCGACCCAAAGCACTACCGTTCCAAACTCCAGCTATGCCATCACCGTCAACGGGAATTCCGGTTCCACTCAGCTCTCGACGACTATTAACGTCATTGTTCAATAGGTAATTGCTGTTGAAACCATTTCGTGAAGGTGGCTGAAGTCCAGAACGATGAACCCAACCCGGAGAGTTGCGGGTCATCAACCGCAGCAGCAGTCCTTTTGACGGAGCCCAGCTGGGCAACCGGCGGAATCGAGTGATGCGGCGCAAGGCTTCGGTTCGCTGGTCCAGTTCAAAATGCCGCAGATATTTTTGCACGATTGTCGGCATCGTCATGCGCAGCGCGGTGGAGAAATTCTGCGCGGCCATGGTCTGTTGCTTTTCGGTATCGGCCAGCAGATTCACCAGGCAGTTGGCTAGGTCCTGGGCGTTTCCGGGACGGTAAAACTCAATGGCTAATTCTTCCACGTCGGCCATCTGGCGAAAGTCGGGAAGATCGGCGCACACGATGGGCAACCCATAGGCGCACGCCAGGTGGGCAACGCCGCTGCATCCGGTCGATGACGAATACGGCATGACGGCCACCGAGGAACTCTGGAAAAGATCGGGCAATTGATCTTCGTGGACGTAGCCCGTGAACTCTATTCCCGGAATCCCCGCGCACTTTTTCTTCATCGATTCGACATAACCCGAGGCCTGAGGATGGTCGCCGCCCGCGATCACCAGTCGGGCGGAGGGTAGAGTATCCGCCGCCACGCGGAAGGACTCGATCATCAACTCGAGCCGCTTGTAGGTTCCCCATTTGCCAAAAGCCAGAATGCGGTGTTCCGGATTGCCCCGCCGGGAAAATTCGGGATACTCCGGCCGGCGCGTCAAAATACCATGCGATCGCACATGCACATTGTCGCGGCCATATTTGTCTTGAAGGATTTTGCGATACCCAGGCATCAGCACGGAAACCGAATTCGATAGCAAAAGCAGGCGGGTAGCAAACGCTCCCGCGAAACGATACGTACGCGCGTGCCGCACACCGGCGTCCTTCAGATCCACGGTATCCATCAGGTGATGCAGTGTGACGTGCGTGTAACGGCCGCTCATGCGCGCCAGCAGTGGAGTGAGCAGTCCGAGAAACGCGTTGATGGGGTTGCGGCCAAACGTACTGAAGAGCAAGTTGAACCACACCACGTCCGGTTTCAATCTTCTCAGCGTTTCCAGAAGGCGCAGGGCGCTCGCCGGATCGTCGAACGACCAGCAGCGCAGCACGTTGAAACCGTCCAGTTCGGGTTGCGAAGGCGACATGCGATCGGCCAGAATCGTGAGGCTCAGAAGTGGATTGCGGCGCAGCTCTTCAGCAATATGAAGTCCATACTCGCTCAACCCTCCCTGGCTGGGTGGGAAAGTAGTTACCAGGCAAATTTTCATTATTTGTCGGGGCCTCGTGGTCGCCTGATGTTCGATGAGTTCGCCGGGGGAAGAGTTGGCTGCCTGCGACGGGCTGTCGCAAGCGCGATTCAGGTCGCTTCCAGAGAGCAGCGGCTTGCCTTATTGCAAAGCCGGGACGCCGGAAATCTCCGTCTTCTGAGGTGAAGGCAAGCACAGGAATGCCTCCCTGATTTCCAATCCCATCTCTTCCGGAGAGCGTGGCTCGATCACGGTCATGTGTCCTGTCAAAGCGGCTAAAGCAAGGTAGATGGCCCGGTTGGAGCGAAGAAATTCCAAGGGATATTCCGGTTTGCGGGCAAATGCCGCAGCGGGGTCAGCATCGATCACATAGGCAACGTTCGGTTGCGGCACTATCCACAGCGCCACGCGAACGAAGGCTCGCGCCCACCAGCGGCGCAATGGCAGGTTGGCAAGTTCGTCGTAAATGTAACGATCGAAGATCACCACATCGGCGCCGCGTCCGCGAACTTCGTTAACCATTCGGCGCGCATTCATAGCGTCTGCCAGGTAGAGGCAAAAGCGCACCGCCGTCACCGGCCAGGCTGTGACGTTCTTATCGCGCCGTTCCAAAGGCTTCGCCGGAGATCCAATTCCTTGGTCGCCTCCAAATGCCTTGTGACTCATGAACTCCCGCAATCGAGGAAACGCGACAACGTTGTCCCAGAAGGTTAAAAGCTCACACCGTTGTCCTGTCGAATCAAGCCAGGTCGAAAGAGCGCGGATTTGAGTGCTCTTGCCAGCACCGTCGATTCCTGAAAACGTCACAATCTTCACGGTTTCACGCCTTGATAAGTGCAAATCAACGAGCCAAAGACTAATGCGCACCGGGAGGTTTGCTGGGAGTGGCTTCGGTTAGCGCCACCACCGTTCCCACGGCCACTCCAGCGGCAATGATCGCTCCAACTTTGATGACGAGGGTTCGCACTCGGCGTTGTTTTGCCGGTGCAATCGCCACGCCAGCGGGTTCCGACGCCGCAACACCACTGGCTTCGGGAGCTTCCGCCGCCGCCGTACCCACCGGCTTTTGCGGAGCAGGAGGGGCCTGATTTTGTTCGGCTTGATTTTGTTCGGCCTGGCTCGGATTCGGCTGGGCTGGAGGAGTTTGGTTCTGCGCCGGTTCAGATTGCGCGGACTGAGGCGCCATCGCCAGCGCGATCTGTCCCGCTCCCGTTGAGCGCTGCAAGGGACCGCCATCTTTCGAGAGCAGTACTCCGGGGCTATCGGGCAGTTCCGCTTCCTCTGGGCGCTTTGCTGCAACAGGCGCAGACGAAGTTGCACTGCTGGGAGAGACGTTTTGCGGAGCCGCTGCCTGCTGGCCCAGAACCAGCGGCACAGCCCCCGGCAAAGTCGAGGCCAACAGCACGCCCCAGGCAAGATGAGCCGCTGTCCTGCGCCATGCTTTCACAGTCACCGTTTTCACAGTCACCTCCCTCACGAAGATGAGCAGCTAGGCAGATTTCAAGTTGGGCATACCATAGCCCGTGGAATACCAGGGCAGATTCTGAGGATTTTCCGGCTGCGCCACCGCATGAAAACTGCGCGTCGCCTCCTCGGAAGTTGCGAACACTTCGAACAAGCGATCAACGCGCATCAGTTCCATGATCGCAGCCAAAGCCGGAGACACTGCGGCCAGCTTCAAGTCTCCATCCCGCTTCATCGTTTCTTCCATGCAGTGCAGCAATATTTCTATGCCCGCACTGTCCATGTGCTGCACGCGGGAGCAGTCCAGAACCACGCGAGGACGATCCACTTCGAGCAGCGGCTGCAGCTCCTCCTCGAAGACCTTGCCCTCTTCATGGTTCAGTTTCTCCGGGAGCTCCATTACGATTACGGGAGTTTTAGTATGCATTTTCATTTACCCCTGAATAGGATTTGCCCCGAGCTGCCAATTTTCCGGCGCCGGAGTCTCTTTTTTTGAACTAACCACAGATTTTGAACTAACCACTGCTGGCTGTTCTTGCGTTTCGCGCGCTAAGCGCCCATCGTTCTTTGCCGCCTTCCGAGCGGCGCCGTTCGATCGCATTACACTCGCATCGGAAATCTCGATGACAACGTTGCGTTCCAGGCTAAAAAGCTTGTTGCCATTCGCAATCGCGTGGCACACGTCCAGCCAAATGCCAATGTGCGTATTCGGCAAAACATAACTGTCTTCGATCACTGTACCGGCTTCAACCTGGCAATCGCTCTCCAGATTGCTGCAGCGCGTGATCAAGCTGTCTTCCCGAACTCTGGTTCCGCGCCCGATGTAGGCCGGGGCCACGATCCGCGCCCGCCGGTGGATTTCCGCTCCCTCACCGATCCAGATACCCGGCTTTATTTCTCGGCCCGCTGGACGCATAATGCAACGCCCGCGTAATACGTCGGTGGCGAGCTGACGCAGATCTCGCGGATGGGCCAGCCGATTCACATATTCGCGGACAAAATATGAGGCGTTGTTCCCTTTGGATTGAACCAACCGGCTTGTGAAATCGTCCCGTTCAGCCTGTCGGCAATTCCCGACCCACAGATCCAGAGGGCCATGGGCATCCTGCGCGCGGGTAACAGCTTGTCGCGCCTCGCGATGGAAATAGAAGAAATCAAGCAGATCGGTTTCCGCATATACCTTCGACGAGGCAACAAACGAGTGCTCAATGCCACGCTGCGCATAGTCGCTCAAAACTTGAGTCGTCGCGGAAAGGACGTCGCTGACGACTTGCACACTGACATTTCCGGAGAGATTCCGTAGGCGCTCGGTTCCCTCAACGTCTTCAGCCACCTGCACCGAAATCGCCTCTACGTCGGCATTCAGCAGACGCTCGATCATCCGTTCGATCACCGATCGCCCGAGAACCTCGACGCAGGACAGCGGTTGCGTCAGCAAGTCCTGCCCCGTTTCCTGCGGAGGGGGCGGGCCGAAAGTCTCTTGTTTTCCCGCGATGATTACAACGGCTCCAAGCCCCACAGATTCTTTCCTTTCTCTCTTCCCTCTACCAACAGCGTCTCTACCAACAGCGGCTCTGTTTCCCCAAACCTACAACTCGCACGTCGCTTGGAATTGCGACGCATATCTCATTGCTGCTGGACTGCCGCAGCGGAAACCGGATTGGCATCGCGTCGCAGAATTTTACGTTTTGGAGCCAGCAGGTCGCGCATCTTCATCTTCGCTTTGTGCAATTGCGATTTGGAATTGCCGATCGAGCAATCCAAAAGTTTGGCGATTTCATGATGCTGGTATCCTTGCACTGCGTGCAGCGCAAAAATCTTCCGACAACCTTGGGGAAGTTCCTGCATGGCGCGACGCAACTCGATGCGGTCGATCACACCGCAGAGATCAGGATCCGCTTTTCCGATGTCATGCCGCATGGAAGGCGAGTCTGGCGAAACGGGCTCATCCAAAGAGAGAGCCGGTGGCGCTTTTCGCCGTCGCAGCTTCATGAGAACCGTGTTCACGGCGATCCGGTACAGCCAGGTCGAGAACGCCGAATCCCCGCGAAAAGAACCCACGCTTCGGAATACCTGAAGGAAGGCTTCCTGGGTCAAGTCTTCCGCCTCGGCTACATCCTTCGTCATGAGCAGACAGACGGAATACACGCGTTTTTTGTGAAGCTGAAAAAGCGTGGCAAAAGCTTGTTCGTCGCCGTTCTGGGCGCGCTTGATAATACTGCGTTCCGATTCTTCTGGTACGCTTTGTGCTCTGTCGGGAACCACGCTCGTTGATGCCGCGGAAATTACGCAAGTCGCCACTTTGAATTCTCCTTCGATCAAAACCAAAGGTTTGTCTGAATTGTTCCGATCATGCCGGAACCTCAACTAGCCAAATTGAGAGTAGCGGCAACGCCCGCCCCCGCCCATCGGGACGCCCCTGTACTTGATTGCCAGACTTGCTGTACCGGGAGGTGAAGTTAAATGCTGAGGACTATCTATTTCTTTGTTTCCACGGATTCGCAAAACGTTTGCAGCGCAATGGGGTTGCCCAGCCGCAGCGCGGACTGGCGCCGGATGTAAGCTGAAACAGTTAAGTGCCAGCGTTCCGGTCAAAAAAAACGGTGCCGAGAGCGGCACCGCTGTAATAACGCCGAGATTGGCAATTGATTTGCTGTGTTTAGTAGAGCTTAAAACCCACCTCCACGCTAATCTGCACATTCACAGGATGACCGTCTTTCATAGCTGGCTGGAACCGCCATTGCTTCACGGCATCAATCGCTTTGGCATCCAGTCCGAAACCCAAACCATGGACCACTCGGATGTCGCGCGGACGACCCTGATCGTCCACGATCAGCCACAGGATGCAGGTGCCTTGCGTTTTTGCGTTACGCGCTTCCTGGGTATATTCAGGATCTGGCGTAGAGATAGCCTGCGGAGCGGATATGCCTCCGCCCACTTTATAAATTCCACCGCCAATACCCCCGCCGCTGCCCACGCCAACGCCGGCCCCGTGGCCTACACCCACGCCGCCGCCGGAGCCAGAGCCAATGCCCGCTCCCGAACCGGTTCCATTAGAAGGAGGTGCTGAGGGAAGCGGTGCAGCCGTGGGAATGCCGAGATTCAACATATGATTTTCCGCCACATGAACCTGAGGCGGCATAACCACCTTAGGCTCGGCGGTAAGCTTTGGATGTTCGTCGCGAAGAACTATTTGCGGCGGAGTAATCTGCTCCGCTGCCAGTTTGGGCAGTCTGCCCTTCGGCGCTTCTATCGGACTGCGGTCACCGCCGCCTCCACCGCCACTCACTACTTTTTTTGCCACCGGGAGCGCGTAAGAATCGAGCGACGGCGCAATTAAAGTAACGGTCTCATGCACCGGAGCCTTCGCGATTACCTGATGACCCAGCGTCGCAGTAGCCAGTATCAAACCCAACACACAGATGTGGATCACTGCCGACATCGCTACGCCGTTCGAGCGATAGTTGTTGTACTGTCCCCAAATAGCGTCCGGTCCGGCCATTTTGGGTGGTGGCAAAGGGGGACTCGACTTGGCAGGCCGCACGGCGCGTTCGCGGCCTGCATAAAGTCTGTCGAGAACCCCAGATTCCAGCAGTCCCGATGAAGAAACTGGAATTAAAGTCTGGGCGTGGCGCGGACTTTGAACCTTCGGCATAGACACTCCTAAAAAATCTCCCCCTTAAAGCTACAGTTACTGGTTACAGTCGGCCGGCCAGAAGCAATACAAGCAAGACCACGACTACGAGGCCGAGTCCGCCGCTTGGGTAATAACCCCACGATCGGCTGTACGGCCAGGTTGGCAGAGCACCAAGCAACAACAGCACCAGCAGAATCAGTAAAATCGTTCCCATCGGATCACCTCCAGTGTGATGTGCTTTCTGTCTTCTTCGAAATGCAATCTGCTTGAAAAGCGGCCCGGCTCGCTTACGAAGCCGGGCCCAAACCCGGTTGCCATTTTGCTTTTCTACGCCTGAGCGGAATATTTCCTGATCGCAGTCAGGAATGCATCGCTAGACTGTCTCGGCCGAACTTTTCCATCCAGCAGATCATTCAACGGAACGAACTTCCCGTAGAGAAGTCGAGTTTCGTCTTTGTCCTGCTTGACCACAGAACCGTTCAGATCGATTCCCGCAAAGACGCCTCTAGCGCGGGAATAAGTCAGCACTTCAGCCTTCATTTTCCAGTCGGTGTCGGCCCCGGCATCGCGCCCGACCGGGCCCGCAGCCGCGGAAGCGTCCGCGCCGATCTTGAATTTATCGGAGAGCAGATGCTGCATTCCCTGATCGTTGGTGACGACCATCACCAGATCGACAGCCTGTCCGCCAAGTTGTAGTCCCCAGCTGCCACCGCTAATATCGATGGGCGCCGGAGCGCTCCAGCCATTGTCGGTGCGGCAGGTGACTACTCCTTTGCCGTGACTGCCTCCGAAGCCAATTGCTATTTTCACCATCGAAGGAATCACCGCGACGCATTTAGCGTCCTTCATTACTTTGTCGGGAATCGATTTATCCGGTGTGGACATAATTTCGTTCAGCACTTTGGCGGATTCATCGAGCCGTTTGTCGATGTCCGACTGATTGTCGGCACACCACGCCGTGCTGGCGAGCATTACAAAACTGGCGCCCAGCACGAGGAAAAATCTTGGTAATCTGCAACTGATTGCGTTCATAAGCGACCTTTCTTCTGCTCACGAGGAGCACCGTCAGATTTTGCCGACGAAGCGGATTCCTCCATCTTTAACCGCAGTCTCGCATCGAGCATTTTGCCTTCATGCCTAACGGCTGGCGGACGTCGCACTTTTGCGCGCGGTCTCACCATGGTCGCCAGCTTGATTGGCATACTTCCTTACTGCCGCCTCGAGCTGGCCGCTACCAGCCGGCGGATGAACTTTGCCCGTCAAAATGGCCGAGAAAGGTACAAACTTTCCATAAAGAAGGTGAGTTTCATCCTTGTCCTGACTGATTACCGACCCGCTTAGGTCAACGCCCGCAAACAGTCCGCGCGCGCGGGAATAAGTCAGCATTTCGGCTTTCATCTTCCAGTCCGTGTCGGCTCCGGCGTCACGGCCAACCGGGCCGGCAGCCGCTGTTGCGTTGGCGCCAATCTTGAACTTGTCCGATAGCAGGTCTTCCATTCCATGGTGATTCATAACCACCATAACCAGGTCGACTGCCTCACCGCCAAGTTGCAATCCCCAGCTTCCGCCGGTGATGCTGATTGGCGCGGGGCCGCTCCACGAGCCGTTTGGCAAGCGGCAGACGGCAACGCCTTTACCATGCTTACCGCCAAAGCCGACCGCAATCTGCACCATCGAAGGAATCACGGCGATGCACTTTGCGTCTTTCATCACTTTGTCCGGAATCGCTTTGTCCGGAGTCGCCATAATTTCGTCCAGAACGTGAGCCGAGGCTACGATTCGTTTCTGAATGCTGGATTCGTTATTGTTGTTGTTATCCTGGGACCATCCCATTCCGACAAGCAGTAGACAACTAGCGCCGAGCACCAGGACAAATCTCGGTAGCGTAGAACTGATCCTTCCCATAAGCCGACCTCTTCCGTGCTCGAAGCGAGCAACTGTGTGATTGAATGCTCTTGCGCATTCAACCCTAACTTTCTGGTAGTGGCCGTACCATCGGGTGCGCGCTGTAAACGCACTTGATGGCTTACCGACGAATGTGTACGGGGCTACAGCCGGCTAGGTGCGATCTTCGGAGCGAATACAGTATGGACAGTATTGATGAGGGTGAAGTCGGGAAGATTTCTAATTCAAATTCAAACGACAGTTGTGGCTTCGCGCAGGACCGAGTTGGCAGGAAGGAAAAGTTCAACCAGCGTTCCGGGGTGGGCGTTCGTCAAGCGCAATTCTCCGCCAAATTCGCGGGCCCGCTGTTTCATGCCTCCAATGCCGACTCCCACGCTATCGGGCTGCAGATCGGCGACTCGCTTGCCGATTCCTTTCCCGTTGTCTCGCACGGCCACCACGATTCTGCCGTTGCTTTGAGTCAAGCTGATCAGAACCTTCTGTGCACCGGAATGGCGAAAGACATTGGTCAGCGCCTCCTGCACGATGCGAAAAACCGCCGTCTCCACTTCCGCTGCTAGTCTGGGGAAATCGCGCGGCTCAACATCAAGAGAGGCTTCAATGCCGCTGCGCTTTGTCAGACCCTCTACATACCATGCCAGTGCCGAGAGCAAGCCGACTTCATCGAGCAATGGAGGATGCAGCAGATGAGATAGAGTACGGACTTGTTGAATAGCCTGGTCGACGATCTTTGTCGCCTGAGCCCACGCTTCATCTCTGGGTGAGGATGATTTTTGCAGATTTATTTTGTCCAGCACCATTTTGGCTACGGCAAGCTCCTGCCCCAACCCATCGTGCAGATCGCGCGCGATCCGCCGGCGTTCTTCATCCTGAGTGGCGAGGAGCCGGACGGAAAGGCGCCGCAATTCGTCCGTCCTGCGATCCACCATCTTTTCCAACTCGGCGGCATTGTCGCGTATGGATTGCTCGAGTAGCTTGCTGTCGTGAATGTCGGAACAAGTTCCGTACCACTTGACGATGCGGCCCTCTGGGTCTCGAATCGGCACCGCGCGCGAGCGGAACCAGCGATAGCTGCCATCTTTGGAACGCAGCCTGTATTCCGCCTCGAAACTTCCCCCTGACTGAACGCACTGCGTCCAGCTCGCCTTAATTCGTTCGGCATCCTCAGAGTGCACATAATCCAACCACCGGACACTCTGATCTGAGTCGGCCGAGGTGCCCGCATATTCATGAAAGCGATCGCTCACGTATTCATAAGAGCCATCTCCCTGACTGCTGAAAATGACGTCTGGAGCCGTACTTACAATGGCATCGAGCTCCTGATTTTTCCCTACTAATTCCACATTCAAGCGCAGCAGCAGTTCGGCCTTGCGGGCCAACTCCTCCGTACGCTCCAGCACCCGCTGCTCCAGCTCGCGATTCAGTGTTTCCAGTTGCCGCGTCTTGCGATGCAGTTCCGCAAAAACACTGACCTTCGCGCGCAACAGTTCGGGGACCACGGGAACAGAAATGTAGTCGACCGCCCCGCGCTCGTATCCCTTCAGCTGATCCAGGTCGGTCAAGTGTACGGCCGAAATGAAAATGATCGCGGTCTTCTGAAAGCGCGGATGCTGGCGAATCATGTCCGCCAGCTCGAAGCCGTCGATCTCGGGCATGCTCACATCCATCAGCACGACGGCGATGTCATTCTTGAGCAGAACTTCGAGCGCTTCCCTGGCCGAGCTCGCCTTGATCAGATTCTCACCGAGTTCGCCGAGAATGGCTTCATAGCTCAGCAGCTTGGCGGGCTGATCGTCCACCATCAGGATGTTGACTTTTCTCGATTGCTCATCTGTTCTCTCCGCTGCAGTCGAAACGTCTCGCGATCGACTGCCGTGAGCAATTGCTTACCGGTGCAGCCACATGCGCAGCGCCGAGAGCAGCTGCTCGGTGTTCACCGGTTTCGCCAGATATTCGGATGCGCCCGCTTCCAGACATTTCTCGCGGTCGCCCTTCATGGCTTTCGCGGTGAGCGCGATGATGGGCAGGCGCCGGAACGACGTGTTCTGCCGGATCACCTGCATGGTCTCGTAGCCGTCCATCTCCGGCATCATGATGTCCATCAGTACGATGGCGATATCGGGAGTCGATTCGAGCATGGCGATGGCTTCGCGGCCCGTGCCCGCGGTCAGCACGGTCATGCCGCGCCGTTCCAGCACGCTGCTGAAGCGCGAAGATGTTGCGGACGTCGTCGTCGACCACCAGCACCTTCTTGCCGACCAGCGCTTCGTCGGAGCGGTGCAGACGGTCGAGCATTCGCTGCTTCTCCGCCGGAAGATCGGCGACGACGCGGTGCAGAAACAGCGCGGTTTCATCCAGCAGCCGTTCCGGCGACTCGACATCCTTTGACCACCACGCTGCGAGCCAGCGTGTGCAGCCGCGCATCCTCCTCCGGCGACAGTTCCTTGCCGGTGAAGACCACGACCGGCAATTCGCCGAGCGACTGGAGTGTCGCGCATTCGCTCCAGCACCTCGAAGCCGGACATGTCGGGCAGGCGCAGATCGAGCACGACGCAATCGAACGGCTGCTCGTGAACAGCTGCGATGGCTTCCGCGCCGGTCGCGACGACGGAAACCTCGATATCGTCGTGGCCCAGCAGTTCGCTGATGCTCAGCTGCTCGGCAGGATTGTCTTCCACGATCAGCAACCGCTTGCGGCGCGGCGCGGCAGTATTCCTTGATGCGCGGACAGCGCAGCTTCCAAGCCCCTCGGGCGTGGTGGGCTTGGTGACAAACGCAAATGCGCCGCGAGCCAAGCCGTGCTGCCGATCCTCGTCCAGCGTCAGCATCTGCACGGGAATGTGCCGCGTGGCCGGATCCTGTTTCAGATGGTTGAGCACCGTCCAGCCCAGCATGTCGGGCAGGAATACGTCGAGCGAAACGGCGGTTGGATGGAATTCGCGCGCCAGCGCCAGCGCTTCCGCGCCGCGCATCGCGACCAGAACCTTGAATCCCTTGTCGCGCGAAAGATCGCACAGCACGCGCGCATAGTGCGGATCGTCTTCGACGATCAGCAAGACCGCGTCGTCCGGCTGCAGATTGTCGCGATCATCCTCGATCGTTCGACCGATGCTCCGCGCTCGGCCGCAACCGACAGTTGTAGCGGCGCGAACTGCCGAGGGAGCTCTTCCGCTCCGGCGTTGCACGTGGCATCGGCAGGACCGACGTAAGTTTGCGGCAGGTAGAGAGTAAACGTGCTGCCTTTGCCGGAGTGCTGCGCAGCTGAATTTCGCCGCCGAGCAGGCTGGCCAGTTCGCGGCTGATGGCCAGGCCCAGATCCGGTGCCGCCGTATTTGCGGCTGGTGCCGGCATCGGCCTGCTGGAACGCCTCGAAGATGATGCGCTGCTTTTCCAACGGAATGCCGATGCCGGTATCGGACACCTCGAAGGCCACCACAGAAGCGGCCTTGGAAAGAATCGGATGGTCTTCGCTCCAGCCGCTCTTCGCCGAGCGAAACGGATAAGCGTACTCCTCCGCTGTTCGGTGAACTTGAACGCATTCGACAGCAGATTCTTCAGCACCTGCTGCAGCCGCTTCGAGTCGGTGACCAGGCTGCGGGCAAGGTGCGGATCGGTGTGCATCTCGAAGCTGAGCCTCCGGTTTTCCGCTTCGTGCCGGAACGGACGTCCGACCATCCAGCACGCTGGCAAAGAAAACTTCCTCCGCCTCCACCGACACGGTTCCGGATTCGATCTTCGAAAGATCGAGAATGTCGCTGATCAGGTTCAGCAAGTCTGTTCCCGCGCCGTGAATGGTGCGCGCGAACTCCACTTGCTTCGGCGTCAGGTTCGCCGTCCGGATTGTCGCTGAGCTGCTGGCCCAGAACGAGAATGCTGTTGAGCGGAGTGCGCAACTCGTGCGACATGTTGGCCAGGAATTCCGATTTGTATTTCGAAGTCAACGCCAATTCCTTGGCCTTTTCTTCCAAAGCGCGGCGGGCCTGCTCGATTTCCTGGTTCTTGCGTTCCACTTCGACGTTTTGTTCGGCCAGCTGTTGCGCTTTCTGCGCCAGCTGCTCGTTGGTCTGCTGCAATTCTTTTTGCTGCACCTGAAGTTCGGTGGCCAATTGCTGCGATTGCTTTAACAATCCTTCCGTCTGCATGGTGGCTTCAATGCTGTTGAGCACGATGCCAATGCTGGCGGTGAGCTGTTCGAGGAATGCCAGGTGCGATGTGGTGAAGGCGCTGAGCGACGCCAGTTCGATGACCGCTTTGACGCGATCTTCAAACAGCACCGGCAAGACAATTACATTCTTGGGAACCGCCTCAAACAATCCTGAGCGGATTGCAATTGTGTTGGCCGGCAGCTCAGAGATCAGCATGCGCCGTTTTTCGGCCGCGCATTGTCCTACCAGGCCCTCGCCGATTTTCAGCCGCCGCAGATGCCCATCTTCGCCATCGCCGGCAAACGCCGAGAGCAACACCATCTCCGCCGATTCCTCGCCGCCCATCTGGTAAATAACTCCCTGTTGAGCGCTTACTAGAGGCGCCAGTTCGGACAAAAGCATCCGCCCTACGGTGGTTAGATCGCGCTGTCCTTGCAACATACCTGTGAAGCGCGCGAGATTCGTCTTCAGCCAATCCTGTTCCGTATTGCGGTCGGTGGTGAGGCGGAGATTGTCGATCATCGTATTGATGTTGTCTTTCAACTCCGCCACTTCGCCGCTGGCTTCCACCTGAATCGACCGCGTGAGATCGCCCTTGGTAACGGCCGTGGCAACCTCGGCGATAGCGCGCACCTGGTTGGTCAAATTGTCCGCCAGCAAATTAACGTTGCCGGTGAGATCTTTCCAAGTGCCGGCGGCGCCGGGAACGTTCGCCTGCCCGCCGAGACGCCCCTCCACGCCAACTTCGCGCGCCACGGTTGTCACCTGATCGGCAAATGTGGCGAGCGTGTCAGTCATGTTGTTAATCGTTTCCGCCAGCGCCGCAACTTCACCCTTGGCGTTCACGGTCAGTTTCTGCGTCAGTTCGCCATTGGCCACAGCGGTCACGACTTTGACGATGCCGCGCACCTGTTCCGTCAGGTTGGCGGCCATCACGTTAACGTTATCGGTAAGGTCTTTCCAGGTTCCGGCCACGCCGGGCACTTGCGCCTGCCCGCCCAGCTTGCCTTCGGTGCCGACTTCGCGTGCCACGCGCGTCACTTCGGCGGCAAACGCATTTAGCTGATCCACCATGGTGTTGATGGTGTTCTTGAGTTCGAGAATTTCGCCTTTCACATCGACCGTGATTTTGCGCGACAAGTCACCGCGCGCTACCGCAGTGGTGACCTCGGCGATGTTGCGGACCTGCCCGGTCAAGTTTCCCGCCATCGCATTCACCGAATCGGTAAGATCCTTCCACGTGCCCGCCACGCCGGAGACGTTCGCTTGTCCACCAAGACGGCCTTCGCTGCCCACTTCGCGGGCCACGCGCGTCACTTCGGCGGCAAACGAGCGCAACTGCTCGACCATCGTGTTCAACGTTTCTTTGAGCTGCAAAATTTCGCCGCGCACGTCCACCGTGATCTTTTTCGAGAGATCGCCATTGGCGATGGCGGTTGCCACTTCAGCGATATTGCGCACCTGGCCGGTAAGATTGCTGGCCATGAAGTTGACGTTGTCGGTCAAATCTTTCCAGGTTCCGGCGACACCCGGTACTTGCGCCTGTCCTCCCAGCTTTCCGTCGGTTCCCACTTCGCGGGCCACGCGTGTCACTTCGCCGGCGAACGCATTGAGTTGATCCACCATCGTGTTGATAGTGTTCTTCAGTTCGAGAATTTCGCCCTTCACGTCCACCGTAATTTTGCGCGACAAATCGCCGCGAGCCACGGCAGTCGTCACTTCGGCAATATTTCGCACCTGGCCGGTAAGGTTTCCGGCCATCGAGTTCACCGAGTCCGTAAGATCCTTCCATGTGCCGGCGACTCCGGGAACGTTCGCCTGTCCGCCCAATCTGCCTTCCGTTCCTACTTCGCGGGCTACGCGCGTCACTTCGCCGGCGAACGCGTTGAGCTGATCCACCATGGTGTTGATGGTTTCTTTCAGCAGCAGAATTTCGCCGCTGACATTAACGGTGATCTTCTTTGAAAGATCTCCACTGGCGATCGCGGTAGCAACTTCTGCAATGTTGCGCACCTGGCCGGTCAGGTTGCTGGCCATCGAGTTGACGGAGTCCGTAAGATCCTTCCACGTTCCGGCCACGCCAGGGACTTGCGCCTGTCCGCCGAGTTTGCCATCGGTTCCGACTTCGCGGGCCACGCGCGTGACTTCCGAAGCGAACGCGCGTAATTGATCCACCATCGTGTTGATGGTGTCTTTGAGTTCGAGAATTTCACCTCTCACGTCGACCGTAATTTTGCGCGACAAATCGCCGCGAGCCACGGCCGTCGCCACTTCGGCAATGTTTCGCACCTGGCCAGTCAGATTGCTGGCCATGAAGTTGACGTTGTCGGTTAAATCTTTCCAGGTTCCCGCAACGCCCGGCACCTGTGCCTGTCCGCCGAGTTTGCCTTCGGTGCCCACCTCGCGCGCCACGCGCGTCACTTCGCCGGCGAACGCGTTGAGCTGATCCACCATCGTATTGATAGTGTTTTTCAGTTCTAGAATTTCGCCTTTCACATCTACCGTGATCTTGCGCGACAGATCGCCGCGAGCTACGGCGGTCGTCACTTCGGCAATGTTTCGCACCTGACCGGTAAGGTTTCCGGCCATCGAATTGACCGAGTCGGTAAGATCTTTCCACGTACCGGCAACCCCGGGCACGTTAGCTTGTCCGCCCAAACGGCCTTCCGTTCCAACTTCGCGGGCCACGCGTGTCACTTCACCGGCGAAACGGTTGAGCTGATCCACCATCGTGTTCAGCGTTTCTTTCAATTGCAAAATTTCCCCGCGCACATCGACCGTAATTTTGCGCGACAAATCTCCAGTCGCAATAGCAGTCGCCACTTCGGCAATATTTCTCACCTGGCCGGTCAGGTTGCTGGCCATGAAGTTCACATTGTCCGTGAGATCTTTCCACGTCCCGCCAACGCCCGGCACCTGCGCTTGTCCGCCGAGCTTGCCTTCGGTGCCGACTTCACGAGCCACGCGGGTCACTTCGCCGGCGAACGCGTTGAGCTGATCCACCATGGTGTTGATGGTGTCTTTGAGTTCGAGAATTTCACCCTTCACGTCCACCGTAATTTTGCGCGACAAATCGCCGCGTGCCACCGCCGTCGTTACCTCGGCAATGTTCCGCACTTGCGCCGTTAGGTTACCGGCCATCGCGTTGACGGAATCCGTAAGATCTTTCCACGTGCCGGCCACGCCCACGACCACGGCCTGCCCGCCGAGCTTACCATCCGTTCCGACTTCGCGAGCCACGCGCGTCACTTCTGAGGCGAAGGAGCGCAGCTGGTCCACCATGGTATTGATCGCTTCTTTGAGCTGCAGAATCTCGCCGCGCACGTCGACGGTAATTTTGCGCGAAAGATCGCCGCTGGCCACAGCCGTAGCGACTTCAGCGATATTGCGGACTTGGCCAGTAAGATTGCTGGCCATGGAGTTGACCGAATCCGTGAGATCCTTCCACGTACCTGCCACGCCCGGCACTTGCGCCTGGCCTCCCAGTTTGCCGTCGGTACCGACCTCGCGGGCCACGCGCGTAACTTCAGCCGTGAACACGCCCAGCTGCTGAATCATCGTGTTCACGATGTTGGCGGAGCGCAGGAACTCGCCTTCAAGCGGCCGGCCATCCACATCCAGCCGAACCGTTTGCGTCAGATTTCCTTGCGCTACTGCGGCAATGGCTCGCGTCACGCCCGCCGTCGGCCGAAGCAGATCCTCTACCAGCGTGTTGATCGAGACTTCCATCTCGCCCCACGCGCCTCGGGATTCATGAAAGCGCGTACGCTCGCGTGTCCTGCCTTCTTTGCCCACGACCTGGCCCACTCGTTTCAACTCTTCCGCCATCTGTTGATTGGCAGCAACAATCGAGTTGAAAGTGTCGGCGATCTTGCCCGAGAGTCCGGTCCAGGAACCGGGAAGCCGGACGGAAAAATCGCCATCTCTCATGGTTTGCAAGCTGGCGAGTATCACGCTCAGATCGCCCGAGTCAGGCTGCACAACGGCAACCGAGCCTCCATTGCCGGCATGCTCTCGATTCACGCTAGATGCGCCGCTGGCGACGGCTGTTGCGGACTCGTGGTTGTTTCTCTTCATGATCTTGTTCTTCTCCTGGACTGGTTCTCCTGGACTCGGACGGATACGGCGGGGCGGCGAAATTTAATAATCTCCCTCCAGGCTCGCAGCGAAGTTCGCGCTCGCCCGAACAACACAAAGGCTCAACTCCCGTTCAACCCCGACGCTGATTTCGACTGTCGCACCCAAGGCACGCCGCCAAGAACGCCCCAACAATTACTAGGAACCCCGAACGTTTTTACCCGTAACGGTCAGAAATTTCCCGATCGGAATTCATTGGATCATGAATAACCGCTGGCTGGCCCTACGGTCTTTACTGTATTGGTCTGCCCCATCGTGCATTCGATTAAGAATCTTCCCAGCGAGTTCCGGCTAAACGACCTGTGGAAGCTGCGAAGCTTTCACAGCAGCGCTACATGGATTTCCGTATGGTCACCCTATGGGTGCGCTCGTTACGATTTGGACGAGCAGTTTCACGGCCAGGACGCTCGGGTTCCCGGCTGTATGTATCGCTAAAAGGCCCTTATGGGACTTGTTTTTCAACAGCTTTCGCGCCAGGCTCCTTCACAGTTACCGTCGAGGGGTCATTCATGCGCCTGTTGAGTGCTCGTCTTATCGTTTCTTTGATTGTCGGCATCACCGTCGTCTCCCTTGGTTTTTCATACTACGAGGTTGTAGGGGCAAAGCGTGGGCTGCGCAGCGAGTTGCAACGCCGTGCCGAAGTCCTGGGCGAAAGCCTGGCGGGAAACGTCGAAAAATCGTTGGATGAAGGTTCCGAGCGCGGCCTGCAGCGCCTGGTAAAGCGCTTCGGCAACCGCGAACACCTGCTGGGCGTCGCCGTCTACGACCGTGATGGCAAAGTGGTGGCCATCACTTCGGAGTTGCAGGCGGTGCTGCCCACGATTCCGCAAGACGTCACCCAGGCCATGGCGGATGGTCACGAGGATAGTTCGTTCGTACACCTCGGCGATGATCCCGTACACATTTTTGCATTGCCGTTATACCGCGAGGATCAGGTCGCGGGTGGTCTCGCAGTGGTCCACGACGCTCGTTACATCCGCGCGCAAACCCTGCGTGCATGGCGCGAGGCGTTCCTCACGGTTCTGATCGAGGTTGTCCTGATTGTCTTTATTACGCTGTTGATCGTCCGCTGGAGCATCGCCGGCCCGATCGCGCGCGCCGCGCAGTGGATGCGCGCGCTGCGCATGGGCAGAATTTCCTCGCGCCAGCAAATGCCCGACCTGGAGCTGTTTCGTCCTCTCGCCTGGGAAGTAGTCACGCTGGCGGAAAGCCTGAGCCAGGCTCGCAGCGCCGCCGAAAATGAAGCTCGCCTGCGGGAAGCCGGAGAATCCATTTGGACAGCCGACCGCCTTGCAGTGCATCTCCAGACTCGTTTGGATGGAGCGCGCTTGTTCGTGGTCTCGAATCGCGAGCCCTATATGCATCAGCGCAACGGAAAATCTCTGGAAGTCGTGGTGCCGCCTAGCGGGCTCGTCACCGCCCTCGAGCCCGTGCTGGATGCCTGCGATGGCACCTGGATCGCCCACGGCAACGGAGATGCCGACGCTGAAGTTGTCGATTCTCGTGATCGTCTGCTGGTCCCTCCCAACGATCCGCGCTACACCCTGCGCCGGGTCTGGTTAACCAAGGAGGAAGAGGAAGGTTATTACTACGGCTTTGCCAACGAAGGATTATGGCCACTTTGTCATATCGCGCATACCCGGCCAATATTTCGGGCGCAGGATTGGCGGCACTATCAAGAAGTGAATCGCAAATTCACAAATGCCGTTCTCGAAGAGATCGAAGACACCGTCAAGCCCGTCGTCCTGGTGCAGGATTACCACTTCGCCCTGCTGCCGCGAATGCTCAAAGAGAAAAGGCCAGACGCTCGGGTCGCTATTTTCTGGCACATTCCTTGGCCCAACGTGGAAGCATTTGGCATCTGCCCCTGGCAGCGGCAACTGGTAGATGGTTTGCTCGGAGCGGATCTGCTTGGATTTCACATCCAATCGCATTGCAACAACTTCCTCCACACCGCGGACCGGGTCGTGGAATCGCGCGTGGATTGGGAACACTTCTCCGTTTTGCGCCAGGGGCATCGCACGCTGGTTCGCCCGTTCCCCATCAGCGTAAAACTCACCGAAGACGAATCCTGGAATGGCAATCACTATCGCGCGAGCTATCTCGAACGTTCTTCGTTGCTGCATAGTCTGGGAGTGGAAGCCTCGTTCGTAGGCGTCGGCGTTGACCGTGTCGATTACACCAAGGGAATCCTCGAGCGTTTCCTGGCGATCGAGCGGTTTCTGGAAAGGCATCCGAGTTACGTGGGCAAGTTTACGTTTGTTCAGATTGGCGCCCCCAGCCGCACTCACATCAAGCGCTATCACGATCTTCTCGCGGAAGTGGAAGCGGAGGCGGAGCGCATCAACTGGCGCTTTCAAGCGGGCAAATGGAAGCCGCTTGTATTTCTCAAACGGCAGCACAGCCATGAAGAAATCGAACGCTATTATTGTGCCGCCGATCTTTGCCTGGTGACGTCGTTGCACGACGGCATGAATCTGGTCGCCAAAGAATTTCTCGCAGCTCGCCGCGACGAACGCGGCGTGCTTATTCTCAGCCAGTTCACCGGAGCCGCGCGAGAACTGCGCGACGCCCTGCTGGTTAATCCTTATGACATCGATCAAACCGCGGAGGCGATCCGCGTAGCCCTGGAGATGGAGCCGGAGGAAAAACAATTGCGTATGCACCGCATGAGACGGCAGATCAAGGAACATAACATTTACCGCTGGGCCGGCAGCCTGATCACCGAGCTCTGCGACGTCAGGCTCGACGGAGCGGAATCCGCTCAGGAAAAATTTCGCGCCACTGCGATCGCGGCGTGATGCCTGCGGCCAGAAAACAGAAAGACCGGGATCCGGATGCGCAGGCATTGATTGATTTTTTTCTAAGCGCTGTTGCGGACGCGCCGCAGTCTTTGCTCATGCTGGATTATGACGGGACGCTGGCGCCGTTCCGGCAACACCGAGATCGCGCTTTTCCATATCCGGGCATTGCCCGGTTGTTGCGGGAGATTGGATGTACCGGCAGGACTCGAATCGTCATCGTTTCGGGAAGGGATGCGGACGAGATTGTTCGCTTGCTCGATATCGAGCCTCGTCCCGAGATTTGGGGTCTTCACGGTTTGCAGCGGTTGCGACCGCGCGGGGATGCCGAAGTTTCGCCGTTAGACGCAAACACCGTGCAAGCTTTGGGTTTAGCTGAACGGTGGCTGCTCGATCAAGGCCTGCTTAAGAACGCCGATCTCAAGACCGGAAGCATCGCGGTTCATTGGCGCGGCAAGAGGCAGCTCCGGGCAAATGACATTCGCAGGCGAGTGTTGCTGGGTTGGGAAGATATTGCAAAGCAAGCAGGATTGAATCTGCTGGAATTCGATGCGGGCGTAGAAATTCGCCCTCACAGGCCTAACAAAGGCGATGCGGTGCGCATCATTTTGAGTGAAATGAAATCCGAAATGAAATTAGACATACCGGCAATTTACTTTGGCGACGACCGAACCGACGAGCACGCCTTCGAAGCCCTCAACGCTCGCTCCGCTGGGCGAAGCTTGACTGTGCTGGTGCGTCCGGACTGGCGGCCTACCGCGGCGCAATTATGGCTGCGTTCCCCGCACCAGGTGCGCACTCTTCTGCGCGGCTGGCTCAAGGCGTGTCCCGTAAACAGACTCGCCGTGGAGACTGGCAGCCAAACCATCTTCAGCGGTTCAAGAAACCAAGGAGCGAACGCATGACAACCGCAGCGGCGCCGGCGTTGCCACGGACCGCGGTGAAGCCGTTTTATTTCAATACTTCGGCTCATCTTCTCCGCATCACCCGGCAGAAAGCCACCACCCTTTCCGAATTTTTGGACGGACTCCACGAGTGTCCGGACGGTTCCATTTTTCAGCACACCTACCGGACGCTGGAAGAACACCACTTCATTCGCGAGGGCTTCTCCAATGACTTCGCGCATTGGGTGCTCTCAGCCTGCAATGAACCCAGCCTGGCCGAGGGACTGGCCAGTGTCGACGTTCGCGAGTTTAGTTCGGTCGCGGAATTGCGCGCGCGATTTATTGAAATTGTTGAGACGTTCCTGCGGCGCTCACCCGCTTCCGGCGCGCGAATGGCGCAAGAAACTTTTTATTTTTGCGCCGCCGATGCCGTCGTAATTCCCACCAAGTTCGTGGCCCGTACGCTGCCCGAGTTCGCCGAGGGGCTTCGCGGCGTCAGCGTGCATTGCATTCATCATCACTTTATCGAGGCCCGGCTTCGGCTCAAGCTCATGTCGAACGATTTCTCCCAATGGTTGTTGGAGGATCTAGGGTTGCCAGAAGCCGCTCGGCAGTTAAACCGCATCGATATCTATACCGCAACCATCGAGGACATGCGGGAACAAATCATTCGAATTGTGGAGCGAGCGCTGATCTAGCAGCGTGCACCTTATGGAGCCTATGGAATCCCAAACCGCCGTCAGTGGACTGGAAACAGAAACGCATTCCCCCGCAAACTCAACTTCGGCGCCTGCCGCGCCCGTGCGCGAAGAGCGGCGCAGGAAACCCCGCGCCTGGGAGACTCCTCCGGCGCCGGTTCCCGCACCGCGTCTGGATGACTATCAAAGCATCGTCGGTACGGCTGAGATCGACGAGCTGCGCTTTTTGGCCAACGGACTCAAAGGCAAGACGCTGAAGATGGTGAACTCCACCGCGGTCGGCGGCGGCGTTGCCGAAATGCTGAATCAATTAGTGCCGCTGCTCAATGAACTTGAACTCAAGACGCAGTGGGACGTCATCACCGGCGGCAACGATTTCTTCGAGGTGACCAAGGCGTTTCACAACGCACTGCAGGGCAGCGACTACAAGCTTACGCCGCAGGCCCGCGACATCTTTCTGATGCACAACGAGCAAAACCGGCAGCGCATGCAATTTAACGAAGACGTAGTGGTGATTCATGACCCGCAGCCGGCGGCGCTCATTCAGGCACGCCAGGATTCCTCCCGCCGCTGGGTCTGGCGCTGCCACATCGACCTGTCCAATCCCAATCCCGACGTGTGGGGATTCCTGCGGCCATTTATCGAGCAATACGACGCCGCCATTTTTTCTTCGCAATCCTTTACCCGGCAGCTTTCCATCCCTCAGTATTTGTTCTATCCCTGCATCGATCCTCTGTCGGAAAAAAACAAGCCTCTCGACGACAGCTTTGTACAGCAGGTATGCGAAGAATTTGGCGTCGATCGTTCGCGCCCGATTGTTACTCAGGTTTCGCGCTTCGATCGCGCCAAAGATCCGGTTGGAGTGGTTCAGGCTTTCAAACAAGCCCGGAAGTATGTGGATTGCCAGCTGCTGCTCGCAGGCGGCGGAGCCAGCGACGATCCCGAAGGGGCCGTCGTTCTTCAGGAAGTCAAAGAAGCTGCCGGAGAAGATCCAGACATTATTATCCTCGACCTTCCTCCATGGTGCGCGCTTGAAATTAATGCCTTGCAGCGCGCTTCCACCATCATCGTGCAGAAATCAATCCGCGAAGGATTTGGCTTAACTGTCACCGAAGCTCTGTGGAAAGGCAAGCCCACCATCGCCGGCGCCGTGGGCGGCATTCCCAATCAAATCATTCACAAACTTACTGGTGCGTTGGTGCATTCCGTGGAAGGATGCGCTTATCAGATAAGGTATCTGCTGACCCATCCGCAATTCGCCCAACAACTGGGCGAGAACGGGCGCGAGCACGTAAAAGAAAATTTCCTGATGACCACGAATGTCCGGCGATGGCTGTTGCTCTGCCGGATTCTGTTGGGCAGCGGAACGCCGTAACCGCTCAAGCCGGCGCACTGGAGGTTGAAAGCAGTCTAAGCTCGACAGCGAGCCCCGGAACCGAGCGCCGCCAAATCACCCAGTAAACTGGCGATCGCACGAGCGCAGACTGAAATACTTGAAGCTTCACTGCCCTATACAGCATTCTCTGTATGAATTTTCTTACCCTTGGGGAACTGTCGCCTCGGGCTCCGCTTCAATAGTGACTTCAACTTCCGCACCCTGCTTGAGCCGCACCTTGTCGCCATTCTCATCGATGAGCGCGTTCTCTATGCGGAGTTCACGGTAGAGGTGATCGGCGCCCTCCACCGCAATCTGGGCTTTCTCCGGCTCGTTCGGAGACGGAGACTTGATGATCTTCTCGACAACCGCGGGCAGAGTCGTGCTTGGCTTTTCATTCATAAATTGCTCCTCACCTCGCAATCACAAATCAACATCGCTATCTCGCCCTCCGGCGAAATGAACATTTAGGAATACATCGAGTCGGAATTCTTCGCCTCATTCGCGCGTCGGCCCCGTCGGGCGGTTCTTCCCGGTATTCGCAGATTCATCTTTATGACCCTGGCCGTTGCGGTTTTCATTCTTATGTCCGAAGTCCAGGCCGATATGTGGATCTGACTGTGTGCCCGTCACTTTAATCGGAATCTCCGTACCCGCTCCATCTTTCCGGAAAAATGGGTCCAGGGGTCGAAGCAGAATCGATTTCCAGCCAGTGGTCATTTGCGAAACCGTCGCATTCATCATCGCCTTCCCGCGAAAATCGATCGTTCTTCCATCCAGGCCATAATCGCCGGTCATGTCGATGTGCGTTCCCGGAATTTGAAAATGCAGCAGCGAAAAAGAAAGCACTCCGTTGGCTAAAGTAAACACGCCCCGCAAATCTACCGGCACGGTTTTTCCCGCATCATCCCGCACTTGCTTCGGCTTGCCTTGGCTGCGCAGGCTCAGAGAATCCAGTTTGCTCTCAACCTTTTGACTCGTGAAGTGCGCGTCCGGCATGTGAAAGTTACCCTTCAGTCCAAGCCGGTTTGTCACATCCTCTTTTCCCGGAGGCAGACTGAGCCGCGTCGTCATCTGCACCGGCCCGGTCATAATTGGCGGCTCCATGCGCACACCGAGTTGCAGCAGGTCTTGAATGCGCGCATGATCCAGAACCACATCGAGCTCAATATCGTGGCCGTGGGGATCGCTTTCGCGCACCACCGAACCCTTTGCCGTGAGCGAAGAATCAAGAAACCTGGCATCTACCTGCCGCAAATATGTATCCCCGCTCGTTCCATCAACCGTCGCATGGAATTCCGTATGCAGCGCCACGGGATGCCCACTGCTGGCAATGCTGAAATCCGGCGTCTCCGTCGTTCCATGCACCACGATGTCGCTCAACGTTCCCGAATATTCGCCGGTGGAAGAAAGCATTCCGCCGATGCCCTTAATCGTGCTGAGGTCGGCGTGAGTAAAAGAGTAATCTCCCTGCACCGGCGTATCCCGCGGACTCTCCGGCTGCCACGGGCCGAACAGTCCCTTCGATTGAATGTTTCCCACCGGCTTGGGATTTACCAGCGTGGCGTCGAACTGCATCGGTTGGCCGGGACCGATGTCCTTCATGTTCAAGTTCGAGATCGCAAATTCCAACGGCGGTTTGCCCGGCTTGGTGGTGTTGACCACCAGCTTCGTGTCCTGGCACACGAACTTGTCGACAAAGATGCTCAGCATGCCGGTCTTCGATCTCATCCGCGTCATTTCCTGCCGGTTTCCCTTGGGCGGAATATTGATTTCGAGGCCTTTTACATACACCGTATCCACGTGCATTGGAGATCGGAACAGATTGTGCAACGCGGTTTGAAAGCGAAATTCCTGAATGCCAATCAGAGGCTGAACTCCCGGTGCGTATGGATTCGGATCGGTGGCGCCGAAAATCTTCAGGCCTCCGCCGGAAACCTGAATCCCGTTAGCCACGGAAACATGGAAACTGCCCAGCTCAACTTTGCTCTCGAAACGGTTCGACAAAGTCTCGATGATTCGCGCCCGCACGATCGGCTCCGCCCGCGCAATCACCAAACGTATAGCGACCGTTGCGCTCACCAACAGCACTAGAACCGCTAATCCAATCCACCGCCATAGCGGCCGGTGATGCTTCGGAGTTTGTTGAAGCGAAATCTGCATAGCGTCAATTCGGCTTGTTAGATGAACGCCCCGTAGGTGTTCGTCCCTACAGTGTTTCCTGCAAGTTTGTATCGCGCATCCAATATGGCGCTCGAAAAGGCCAGCCGCTAGACACGGCAAAGCCGACTTTTATCATTAGCGACGAATGGAATTTTCCACAATATCACTGCGTCAGCAGGCCGTAAACGTCCAGTTCGTTCGCAGTGGGAACGAATACTCTGCCGCCCGCGATGGTGGGTACAGTGAACTTCAGCGCCAGCCCGGCTGTATCGCGCGTGCCCGCCTGCGAGCTGTTGTAGAGTTCCGTGGCCACGTTGCTGGCATCGTAGGCGTGCAGCACCAATGGCCCGCTGGAAGTGGGATCGGTATTGTCATATTGCGAGTTGTCCGTATCCCAGATAATGCCATTCAACGTGCCGTTGGCAGACACCGATGCAGTCGCGCCGTGCGTGCCATAGCTTACAGAACCCACGGACGTAGGCGCAGTCGATAGCAGGCCGCTGCTGGCGCTCCAGCTGTAAGCGCGAAGCACGTCATCATTGCAGTGATAATAGACAGACCCGTTCCAATAAACTGGAGTCGAAAAGATATTATCGTTTTGCACCGGTGCACCGGTGGGCACAGTCTGGATAACATTATTAGTGCCGTCGTTAAAGCCGCCCATGTTATCGCGGTTGACCACAAAGATATTTCCGTCTTTGCCGCCTCCAATGGTTTCGTGCGGATAGCTGGTCGAACCCGGCACCAGGATGTTTCCCCCGGCCCCCAAATCGGCGTCATCCACCGCCAGCGTATAGTTGTCGTCCGGCGAAAAATAATCCAGCACCGAGAGATTCGTGGGATTCAAACGCACGAACGAATCGTTATAACCAACTTCCGTCGATCCCGTTATCCAAACCTGATCGCCGGAATCGACGCCGGTGATCAAATACACATCGCCCGTCGTGTCGTCGATTGCCGGCGCCTCACCACTGGACCACAGTCCGCCGCCGGCCCCGCCATTGGTGTCGTCAAAAACGCCCGTTTGCGCCAGGCTCGTTTTGTCATAAGCCAGAAGCCAGCCATGGCTGCAGGTTCCGAAGGCGACGTAGACCGAGTTCGAGACCGGATTCAGCGCCAGGCCCATGCGCTGGTAGCAGGAAGGCTCCAGCGTATCGCCATTGAAGGTGGCGCTGATCGCTACCGGGCTATTGGATTTTTCGTGGCCGGTGGTTACATCCAGCGCATGTAAATAGAAAGGACCGCTGGTGCCCGTCGTCTCTGCCACTACGTAAATCGTATTCGTAGTTGGATCGATCACGGGCGTTGCCAATATGCCCACATAAGGGTTGACGCCGTATTGCTCGCCCTTGTACACCGGCGCTCCCAGGTTGACCTGCCAGAATGGCGTGGTCTGCGTACCCGTGGCGTCGAAGGCATAGACGCTATTGTTCTGCGTGGCCACATAAACCACGTCGTGCGTCCCACCGGAGATGCTCAGTTGCGGCAGGTACAGAGGCTGAGCATAAATCTGCCCATCCACCGGATAAGAAAACAGCTTGCCGAATTGCGTCGAATTCACGTTTGCAGGCGTGAGCGTAACTTCCTGCGTATACGCTCCGTCGCGCGTATCGTCGTTGTGATAAGTGAGCACTGCGCCCTGAGCGCTGCTCACCACGGTTACCGTAACGCTGCCGGTGACCGACGCATTTGTCGTGCTGGTGGCCGCTATGGTATGCGTTCCAGCCGACGATGGTGCCGTGTAAACTCCGGCGGCGATGGTGCCGACCGTCGAGTTCCCGCCGTTAATCGAATCCACCGACCACGTCACCGTCGCGGTAACGTTCGCCGTCGATCCGTCGTTATAAGTTCCCGTTGCGCCAAACTGCAGCGTCCCACCTTCGGCAACGTTCGCGTTCGCGGGAGCAACCGCGATCGATGTCAGCGATTTCGTCTGCACCGTAAGCATCGCGCTTCCGCTGAACCCGCTTAATGATGCCGTTATGGTCGTCGAACCGGCCGCCACGCCCGTCGCCAGGCCGCTCGAGCTTACAGTGGCAACCGCCGCATTCATGGTGGTCCACGTCGCCGTTGTACTTACATTCGCCGTCATGCCGCTGCTGTAAGTGGCCGTCGCCGTAAATTGCTGCGTGTCACCTGTGTACGTAGTCGCAGTAGCCGGCGATAGCGCAATTGCCGTCACGTTATTGGCCTGCACCGTAAGCGCGGCCGTTCCGCTTACCCCGCTCAGCGTCGCCGTAATTACGCTCGAACCCGCCGCCACTGCTGTGGCCAGGCCGCTCGTACTTATGGTTGCAACCGTTTGAGTTGCGGAAGTCCAACTCGCTGACGTGCTGACATCCCCCGTCGAGCCGTCGCTGTATGTCGCCGTAGCGCTAAACTGTTGGGTTGCGCCGGCAAAAATGCTGGCAGTCGCAGGGGAAACTGCGATCGCGGTCACCGTCTTTACCGTCGTCGAAACTTTCAGGCTCGCACTCCCACTCACTCCGCTAAGCGCAGCCGTCACCGTGGTCGAGCCCGCAGCCACTGCTTTCACCAGCCCGGTGGAAGTTATGGTTGCCACCGTTTGGCTCGCAGCCGTCCACGTCACCGACGAGCTCACGTTCACCGTCGACCCATCGCTATATGTGGCGGTTGCAGTAAATTGCTGGCTGGCGCCCGGCGCCAAGCTAGCGCTGGCTGGCGTAACCGAGATTGACGTTAGCGTCTTCGTCGTGCTGGTCGAGGGGGAACCGATACCGCTGCAACCCACGCTTACCAGAATCAGTGACAGCGAAAGCAACGAAGCGCAGACAGAGAAAAACCGGTAAAAGTGACGAGTGGTGCCCATTGGATTTTCGGGACTCCATTCTGCGAGACGCCACGTTAGTCGCTCAAACGGGCAGCAAAGGTTGCCGCCCAATACCCTGTCAGGCTGGCCTTTCAGAAAGATCCGGATATTGCGCGATCAAGAGAGGTTACTCGATGTTCGATCTTGGCTTGAGGCAGGCTTTATTCGTCTTGGGAAGGGCACGGCTTCAGAGGCCACGGAAAGCGCCCGTTCACGGGTTTGATTTTTGGGGGGCGCAGCGCTTCACCGCTGCAATAACTGCTCTGCTCCCAGCGACGGCTATAGCCGCTGAGGTGGGCCGCTCGATTCACGAAACATGGCCCTCACTAGCTGAATTTCCGGCCCAGCCAGTTTAAGCTTTCGCCGCTCTCTGGCTCAGCGTCACCAGAACGGTGTGCGCCAAACTTTCCACCACCGCCATGTCGCCTTCATCAAAGTTAAAAGACTGCTCGCCAAACACCGCCAGCAATCCCATCACTTCTTTCTGCGACCGGATCGGCGCCGCCAGAATCGATCGCACCCCCAGCCGCCGGCAGCTCTCCACATCCACTCGCCCATCAATCTCCGCGTCGTCGCAGCGCAGCGACTTTCCCGTGCGAAAACACTCTCCGGAAAATCCCGCATTCACATCCAGCCGCGTCCCCAGCGCCGGAGCGCTCGCTCCAATGCTCGCCCGGCAAATCACCGAGCCCTTATGCGCCAGCGCAATCGCCGCGCTCGTCCCCCGCGTCAAAACCCGCGCCCGTTCGCCAATCAACCGCAACACCGATTGCAGGTCCCCGCCCAGCGGATTGAATTCATACTGCACCGTTCCCGAAAAAACCGGCGGCAAATCAACTTTTCGCGAAGCCTCGCCTCGCGAAACGCCGCGCGTCGCGACCCCGCCTCGCCGCGCCTCAATCTCCATCATCAAGTCGTCTTCATCTGCCGCTCCCGGCTCCAGACTCAGGCTCACATGTCCCTCCTCTGCATCCGTCCTGTCGTCGCGAATCGACCACGCCGCCGCTCGCGCCGTCCCCACCACGCTCAGCTTCGGAGCAATGCTGCTCGGCGTGTCCGCATTCACCGTCAGCCACTCGTTCAACCGTCGCCGCGCGTCTTCCGGCAATTCTGAAAATCGCACTCCCGCACGCCCCAGCGCGTCCGCCCACGCAATGTATCCGGTGGTTTCGAAATGCCCCGCAGGCTCCCGCAAATCCATCTGCACCCGCACCCGTTGTTCAATCTCCAGCGGAGCCGCCGTCCGCATCGCCATCCCTTCTTCGCTCAAGTCGAGAATCATTCCGCCGGTCACACCATTAAAGCTGGCAAACGCCGGCGCATGCACGCGCTGCCGCAAGCATCGCCGCCGGTCCGAAATGATTTCCCGATTCGCCGCCATCCTGAGAAGGAGCTACAAGAGAAGCTCCCTCAAGATGATGCGAGCAAATCTCCTCCCGCGAAAAGTGTTCGCGCAGGTTCCCCCACAGCGCCCGCCTCAAAAATAATCGTCACTCCTCACCATGCGGGTACCCACCCTTCTCGCGTTTTGTGCGAGAGGGTGGGGATTTTGATTGCCTGTCCGCGCATCACGAAATCGAGAGCATCTCCAGCATCAGAGTCCAATCCGTTCCCTCCCGCATCGAAATTAGAATGGAGGTAAATTTATGTACGTCATACTGGGAGCAAGCGGCCACACCGGGCATGTAGTAGCCAACCACCTTATTAGCCAGGGACAGAAAGTTCGTGTCGTCGGCAGAAACTCAAAACATTTACAGACTTTCACCGCGAAAGGTGCCGAAAGCTTCATCGCCGACGCCACCGATACCGCGGCTCTAACCAAAGCCTTCCAACAGGCAGACGCGGCTTACGTCCTGATTCCACCCAATCCCGCCAGCACCGACCCGCTCGGCTATTCCAACCGCGTCAGCGACGCGATCTCCGCTGCCGTGCAAAAGTCCGGCCTCAAAAACGTGGTCGCACTCAGCAGCGTCGGAGCCGATAAATCCAGCGGCACCGGCCCGGTCGTCGGCCTTCACAATCTCGAACAAAAGCTCAACCAGATCAGCGGCGCGAACGTGCTTCACCTCCGCGCCGCCTACTTCATGGAAAACACGCTTCCGCAAGCTAACGCGATCCGCCAAATGGGATCCGTCGCCACGCCCCTGCGTGCCGATCTGAAATTTCCCATGATCGCCACTCGAGACATCGGCGCCGCTGCCGCCGAAGCTCTCCTGCAGCCCAACTTCCAAGGCAAGCAAACCCGCGAACTCCTCGGACTCCGCGATCTCAGCTACGCCGACGCAACCGCGATCATCGGCAAAGCCATCGGCAAGCCCGATCTCAAATACGTCCAGGCGCCCGACGATCAATTTCGCGCCGTCCTGGTTCAAATGGGAATGTCCGAGCAATTCGCCAAGCTCCTTCTGGAGATGATCGGCGCGATGAACTCCGGACACATGCGCGCCCTAGAACCCCGCTCACCCAAAAACACCACCCCAACCAGCTTCGAAACCTTCGTAGCCGACTCCTTCGTCCCGGCCTATCAACAAAAAGCCGCCGCCTGATCGATGATCATTCACCGAATCGGTTGCCCCACCCTTGTCGCGCCCTTTGCGACAGGGTGGGGATTTTGACCTTTCTTCGATTGAGATTTTCACTTTTCCCGGTTGGCGAATTTGACTTTCTTCGATTCAAAACATCCTTACTTCCTCAGCACCCACCACGCCTCTCTCCACTTCTCATGCTTCGATCTCCTCTTCTTACTCTCGGGAAACAGCTTCAACGACCGCAACTTCCGAATCACCCGTACCGGAAAGAAATACCACGCATCTACCTTATTCACATATCCCGCCATCACATCCATATCCTTCTTCGTATAACACTCCTTCGAGCTGCGGTACGCCCGCAAGCTATAACTTCCCTGCCGCCCCTCACTAAATGCACCTTCACCTGCACCCGGCACAACTGACCTTCATCGTCGACAATAAAGTCATACCCGCGGCTCTCGCCCCATGGTTTAGCCACCGCCACGCCCATCTCCAGAGCCCGCGCCAAAAACTCCGCCTCCGCCATCTCCCCCAATTCCTTCGGGTTCATCGCCACTAAATGTTTGTCCTTTCGAACCGAACGCAAGCCCGGAGAACAGGTTTTGTCATTGCGAACCGGGCGCAAGCCCGGTGAGTAATCTGCTGTTGCTGTTGCTGTTGCCTTTGCCTTTGCCTTTGACCTTGCCCTCCGCGCCCTCGCCTCATCCTCCGCCATCACAAACAAAGAAATAACCTCACCCTCCACCCGCACCACCAATTCATCGCTCATTCCAAACACTCCAATCCAGATTTAAAGTCTTGTCATCCTGAGGCGACCGCGGCACCGCCAGTGATCACGAAAACCCCAAGTCGCCGAAGGACCTCTGCACTTTCGCCCCCCAAAAATGATCACGCGCGCTACTTCCAAAAAGGAAAAGGGCCACATTCAATTAAGAACGTGGCCTTTATTATTGCCGGCAACGACCGGATTTTACCCTGAGCTTGTCGAAGAGCCTGCCCTGAGCTTGCCGAAGGGACTCTCACACAGTGTGGCGCGGGCGCCCTCGCCCGCGAAATGCCGGCACCACGAAAAGCCTGCTCTCACAATAAGGACCACACTAGAGGTTCCCAGTAATCCACAGACATCGATGTTCATCTGTCACAGACAATAAATCATCGTGCCGATTAACCTGCATCCCAGGCAGGCTGTCCACGCAAACATGCCCACCTCGACGCCCCTCGCGAAGTACCGTTATCACCGCCGCCTTCCGCATCTGCAAAAAGCGGATGCCGCCGTGTTCGTCACTTTCTGCACCGGCGCGCGCCTGCCGCTCTCAAAAGGATCCCGCGATCTGGTTCTCCAACACTGCCTCCGCGACCATGAAAACAAAATGCAGTTGCACGCGGCCGTCATCATGCCCGATCATGTCCACCTGCTCTTCACGCCGCTGCGCGATGAAAACGGATGGCCCTCTCCCCAGGTAGACATTCTTCAGTGTCTAAAGGGAGCTACCGCCCACCGCATCAACAGACTTTCGCGCCGCTCCGGGCCGGTGTGGGAAGAAGAATCCTTCGACCATGTCCTGCGCTCCGACGAAAGCCTGAAAGAAAAATGCGAATACATCCGGCAGAATCCGGTGAAGGCAGGCCTGGTGGAAAAACCGGAAGACTACCCGTGGCTATGGGTCAATCCCAAGTGTGGCGCGGGCGCCCCCGCCCGCGAAAAGTCCGTACCCGAACAAGTCCAAGCCCGAGAGATGAAGCCGACGAAATAATCGTCACCAACCTCTCACCGTAGTTCAACTTCATCGCGGGCGAGGGCGCCCGCGCCACGTTCACACAAAAGGAAAGGGCTACCAACCTTTCAGTTGGTAGCCCTTATTAATGCCGGCAACGACCTACTCTCCCACACACTTTCGCGTGCAGTACAATCGGCCCTGCGGGGCTTAACTTGAGGCGCTTAGAAGGCGTGAGCGCGCGTTCGTTGCGCGCGGGAGCCTCCTGCCGAAATCCTGGGCGTTCTTTGCGAAGGATCTCCCTTGCACCGGCTCAAAAGGAAAAAGCCACATTCATTTCTGAACGTGGCCTTTATTAATGCCGGCAACGACCTACTCTCCCACACACTTTCGCGTGCAGTACAATCGGCCCTGCGGGGCTTAACTTCCGTGTTCGGGATGGGAACGGGTGGAACCCCCGCGGTAAAATCACCGACGTCTGGAGCAGCTTTCAGCTGTCAGCTCTCGGCTGTCAGCTTTGCCGTGCTGGCGCATGTTTCCATGCTCATCCCCCAGCTTGTTGGCACTGCAAAGTTTTGAAAGAACGTGAGCACGATCTCTCACAACTGAATAGATTGGGTACAGCGTTAAATCGACAAGACATCGAATTCGTCGGCGCGCAGATGTCAGGGTCTTGCTTATCCTTCCACCCAAGTTCTGGTGGGTTGGAGAAGCGTGCTTTCGCTCCAGCTCAGGTTCTAGCTGAGAGCTGAAGGCTGACTGCTGACAACTGCTTTCTGCACCGAGTAAATTTTATGGTCAAGCCGAACGGGCGATTAGTACGGGTAAGCTGCACGCATCACTGCGCTTTCACCTCCCGCCTATCAACCAGGTGGTCTTCCTGGGCCCTTCTTATCCCTTACGGGTTGGGAGATCTCATCTCGAGGAGTGCTTCCCGCTTATATGCATTCAGCGGTTATCACAACCGAACTTCGCTACCGAGCGGTGCCACTGGCGTGACAGCTCGAACACAAGAGGTTCGTCCATCCCGGTCCTCTCGTACTAAGGACAGGTCCTCTCAAATCTCCTGCGCCCACAACAGATAGGGACCGAACTGTCTCGCGACGTTCTGAACCCAGCTCACGTACCGCTTTAATAGGCGAACAGCCTAACCCTTGGAACCTTCTACAGCTCCAGGATGCGATGAGCCGACATCGAGGTGCCAAACCGGAGCGTCGATATGAACTCTTGGCTCCGATCAGCCTGTTATCCCCGGCGTACCTTTTATCCGTTGAGCGATGGCCCTTCCATGCAGAACCACCGGATCACTAAAGCCTACTTTCGTACCTGCTCGACTTGTAGGTCTCGCAGTCAACCACGCTTATACTTTTGCATTCAACGGCTGATTTCCAAACAGCCTGAGCGTAGCTTCGCGCGCCTCCGTTACCGTTTAGGAGGCGACCGCCCCAGTCAAACTACCCGCCTTACTATGTCCTTGTCCCGGATTACGGGACTAAGTTAGAACCACAGATCTCGCAGGGTGGTATCTCACCGTTGGCTCCTCCAAGCCCGAGAGCCTGGAATCAAAGCCTCCCACCTATCCTGCGCAGCAAGGGCCATAGTTCATAGTAAAGGTATAGTAAAGGTGCACGGGGTCTTTCCGTCTAGTTGCGGGCAACCGGCATCTTCACCGGCACTACAAGTTCGCCGTGTCAGTCGGCAAGACAGTCGCACTTTCGTTACGCCATTCGTGCAGGTCGGAACTTACCCGACAAGGAATTTCGCTCAAGTGTGTTACGCTTCGCGGCTTCTAGTTATTAGCTCCTAGCTTCTAGCTTGAAACCAACGAAGAGGAGTGGACATTTCTGCCACTCTCTGCATGTCGCCATGCAGTTCGGACTATATCTTTTCCAATGTGAATTGGAATCCGGCATATAGTCTCTGAGGATTTCAGCGAGATCGGAAGCTCAACCTCAGGGGCTAAAGCCCCATCAATTTTGCCGCCGTTGCGGCACGGTTGAAACCGTGCCCTGATACGAACCCGTTCGTGGCGCGACTGAAGTCGTGCCCTTCCCGAATTCCTCTCAGTTATTCCCGCTGGCCTTTCCTGCTGATTGTCTGCACCCAGCTCATTTTCACGCGAAACCTCGGGGGCTAAAGCCCGCGAGAATTTGCCGCTTTACGGCACGACTAAAGTCGCGCCCTTCCACGGTTCCTTCCAAGTTTCGCGTAGAGTGGGATACTCAGACTTTCCAGCATATAGCCAGATTTTACTAAGGCTAGCGAGTACTAACCTTAGGACCGTTATAGTTACGGCCGCCGTTCACTGGGGCTTCAGTTCGAAGCTTCGCCTTGCGGCTGACCTCTCCCTTTAACCTTCCAGCACCGGGCAGGCGTCAGCCCCTATACGTCGTTTTCGACTTTGCAGAGACCTGTGTTTTTGTTAAACAGTCGCAGTGCGCATTTCGCTGCGGCCTCTTCGGGCTTGCACCCTAGTGAGGCACCCCTTCTCCCGAAGTTACGGGGTTATATTGCCAAGTTCCTTACCAACTGTTCTCACGAGCGCCTTTGGATATTCTCCTCGTCTACCTGTGTCGGTTTGAGGTACGGTTCCCTTTTGTTCTCCTTAGAGGTTTTTCTTGGCAGCGTGGAATCGGCAGCTTTCCTCCATACGGAGTACTGCTTTGCGTCTCAGTGATAGCTTCCTCGCGGATTTGCCTACGAGAAACACCTTACACGCATCGACCGTTATAGCCATAGAACGGCCTGCTTATCCTACTGCGTCACCCCATCGTGATAACGAACACAAGGGAGGTCCGGAATATTAACCGGATGTCCATCGGCTACGCCTTTCGGCCTCGCCTTAGGGACCGCCTGACCCTGAGCGGATTAACCTTTCTCAGGAAACCTTAGACTTTCGGCGCGGAGGGTTCCCACCTCCGTTATCGCTACTTATGCCGGCAGGGTCTCTTCTCAACCGTCCAGTAGTCCTTTCGGTCTACCTTCAAACTGTTGGGAATGCTCTCCTACCACGCATGGCTGTTACACCATGCATCCGTTGCTTCGGTAATCAGCTTAAGCCCCGTTAAATTGTCGGCACCGGACCGCTTGACCAGTGAGCTATTACGCTTTCTTTAAAGGATGGCTGCTTCTAAGCCAACCTCCTGGCTGTCTGGGCGTTCCGACTTCCTTTCCCACTTAGCTGATATTTTGGGACCTTAGCAGGCGGTCTGGACTGTTTTCCTCTCGACGACGAAGCTTAGCCCCCGCCGTCTGACTCCCGGATTGGTTGTTCTATGGCATTCGAAGTTTGATTGGATTCTGTAAGCTGGAAAGCCCCATAGTCCATTCAGTTCTCTACCACCATGACAAATCATCCGAGGCTAGCCCTAAAGCTATTTCGGAGAGAACGAGCTATCACGGAATTTGATTAGCCTTTCACCCCTACCCTCAGCTCATCGGAGCTTTTTTCAACAAACACCCGTTCGGCCCTCCAGTGGGTGTTACCCCACTTTCAGCCTGGCCAAGGGTAGATCATCCCGCTTCGCGTCTATTCCTGCCAACTGGATCGCCCTATTCGGACTCGCTTTCGCTGCGGCTCGCTTTACGCTTAACCTTGCTGACAAGAATAACTAGCCGGCTCATTATGCAATAGGCACGCGGTCAGACTTTCCCCGCTCTTTCTAAAGTCAGCGCAAATATGGATGCGAGCCAAACGCGCGATTTACGCGTCGCAACAAACGCGACGCTTCGCGCGGCTCGCCCGGATCCTTCGCAGCGCAAGAAGCGCGCTGCTCAGGATGATATTCGCGGGACTTCACAAAGAACGGGGCATAGTCCTCCCACCGTTTGTAGGCACACGGTTTCAGGTACTATTTCACTCCCCTCGCAGGGGTTCTTTTCGCCTTTCCCTCACGGTACTGGTTCACTATCGGTCAGAAGCTAGTATTTAGCCTTACGGGATGGTCCCCGTAGCTTCCCGCAAAGTTTCTCGTGCTCCGCGGTACTCAGGTATCGACTTCGAGTTCAGTTCCTTTTCACCTACGTGGCTATCACACTCTATGGCCCCTCTTTCCAGAGGGCTTCGGTTAAGGACTGAATTGGTAACTCTACTGTTGTCGACCCTACAACCCCGGCCACACCCGAAGGTGAGACTGGTTTAGGCTGTTGCGATTTCGCTCGCCACTACTATCGCAATCGAGGTTTCTTTCTTTTCCTCCTGGTACTGAGATGGTTCACTTCCCAGGGTTCGCTCGTGCGTGACTATGGATTCATCACGCCGTACGGGGGGTTTGCCCCCGTGGGTTTCCCCATTCGGAAATCTCCGGATCAATGCCTGCTTGCGGCTCCCCGAAGCTTATCGCAGCTTGCCACGTCCTTCATCGCCTGCTTCTGCCAAGGCATCCACCATGCGCCCTTAGTAGCTTGACCACAAAATTTACTCGACACACTCGAAGAGAAGCTCTCAGCTGTCAGCTATCAGCCTTCAGCTAAAAACAATTCTCGAACGCGCCGCTTAAATTCTATGGGCCTCTAAACCTGCTCCTCGCACGCTTGCTTCAGTTCCAAAACCTCACGGTCTTGCCATCTCAGGGACAGCCCCGAGACCTTGAAACCGGAAACTCTGAAACCTCATGCTACGTACACCAGCAGGCATATCAGGCACTCATAAAAATTTACACGCCTTGTAATTTGCCCAATCTATTCAGTTGTCAAATATCGTCCTCGGAGGACAGCCGTTCGCCGTTAGTCCTTAGCCGTTAGCCAAAGCCTACTGCTTGCGACTTTCATCCTGCCCGCCTCAGCGGGTATGGGTCTTGCTCACTTTGGAGTGTGCAAACTCCTCGGTGCCTCCAACCCAATGTTCGGCGCCAAGCAACTTTCGTTGACCGTGAAATGAATCACGGTTGTCGCTGGACGCCCAACATCGGGCTGACTATCGCTCGTTCCACCACTCAGCGGAGCCAAACAAAGTCTGAATTCCGCTCTTCGAAGGAAGTCGGGCGGGCGGAACCGGCTCTTGCTCCCTAAACATATCCCCCACAAATCGCGGACCGAACTCGATCAGCAACTCCGCAACGGGTTCGAGGATCTCCCAGCCCATATGGCCTTCGTTCACTACCTCTGCTGTTGCGGCCAAGGCCCATCGGGATCGATTCCGCGCTCGATCTTGGCCAAGCGCTCTTGGTGGCGATGAACCATGCCGATGATCGCGATTGCTCCACCTACCAGAATGGCGCAGATGGGAACCAGCAAGCCGCCCAAGCCGAAGATTCTATCCATGAGATCGTTCACGCCTCAGTACCCTCAGGGGCTAAAGCCCAATTCCCTCGGACGACTCTTGCGGCACGACTGAAGTCGTGCCCTTCCCGTTCTGCACGACTGAAGTGGTGCCCTTCCCGTTCTGGCTCAGCTTCAAGTGCTGCGTTCGCAACCTGCAGTCGCATTCGATCACGCATCTTTGGTGGAGCTGACCGGGATCGAACCGGTGGCCTCCTGGTTGCAAACCAGGCGCTCTCCCAGCTGAGCTACAGCCCCAAGCCCGTCGTTCGTCCTTGGTCGTTCGTCGTTCGCGAAAAGCCAACGACCAACGACGCATGGCCAACGACTGATTTTCTGGTGGGCCTGGATAGACTTGAACTATCGACCTCACCCTTATCAGGGGTGCGCTCTAGCCACCTGAGCTACAGGCCCGGTTGTTTTCCCTAGGATAACAGAAGGACCCGAAGCCCAAAACGGCAATTACTCGGGCTTGTCATTCCCAGCCGAGCCAGAACCCAACCCGGCAGTGCGGCCGGGAGCAGGGATCCTTCGACTGCGTTGCCGCCCGCTGCGCGCACGGCAACTTCGCTCAGGATGACAGACCGAGAGAAATTTATTTCGAGGACAAGGTTGAACGTGCGCTCCAGCTAAGCCGGAGCTGACCATCATGCGAACCGATTCGAGAAAGAGAGGCTCGAAACGAGGCTCCCTTGCCGCATCCTCAGGTTATGTGGACTTGGCTTGGGGTACATGGCAACATCCCACGCGTACAGGCAAAAGCAGGTCCCTCGACTACGCATCCCCGTCCGCTTACGCGGCCGGCGACGCTTCGCTCGGGATGACAATTTTATTTACCGGCGATTTTCTGCCGAGAAACGATTGTCGGTCTTTTACATGGGCTGCAAAGCAGCCTTCGCGCGAGTGCCATGACGTTCTCTCTTAGAAAGGAGGTGATCCAGCCGCAGGTTCTCCTACGGCTACCTTGTTACGACTTCACCCCAATCATGAGCTGTACCTTGAGCGGCTGCCTCCTTGCGGTTAGCACACCGATTTCTAGTACGGCCCACTTTCGTGATGTGACGGGCGGTGTGTACAAGGCCCGGGAACGTATTCACCGCAGCGTTCTGATCTGCGATTACTAGCGATTCCAGCTTCATGGAGTCGAGTTGCAGACTCCAATCCGAACTGAGGCCGGCTTTTTCCGATTAGCTCCCCCTCACGGGTTTGCGACGGTTTGTACCGGCCATTGTAGCACGTGTGTAGCCCTGGACATAAAGGCCATGAGGACTTGACGTCATCCCCACCTTCCTCCCCATTATCTAGGGCGGTTTCGCCAGAGTGCCCGGCTTGACCCGATGGCAACTGGCAATAAGGGTTGCGCTCGTTGCGGGACTTAACCCAACATCTCACGACACGAGCTGACGACAGCCATGCAGCACCTATGCAGCAGCCTTTTAAGGGGAAGGGATATTTCTACCCCGGTCCACTGCATTTCGAGCCCAGGTAAGGTTCTTCGCGTTGCGTCGAATTGAACCACATGCTCCACCGCTTGTGCGGGCCCCCGTCAATTCCTTTGAGTTTCAGCCTTGCGACCGTACTCCCCAGGCGGATTGCTTATCGCGTTAGCTGCGGCACAGCCGGATTGGGTACCGGCTACACCAAGCAATCATCGTTTAGGGCTAGGACTACCAGGGTATCTAATCCTGTTTGCTCCCCTAGCTTTCGCGCCTCAGCGTCAGTTATGGTCCAGTGCGCCGCTTTCGCCACAGGTGTTCCTCCCGATATCTACGCATTTCACCGCTACACCGGGAATTCCACGCACCTCTCCCATACTCCAGCACGACAGTTTCGCCTGCAGGCTCCGAGTTAAGCCCGGAGATTTCACAGGTGACTTGTCGCGCCGCCTACGCGCCCTTTACGCCCAATAATTCCGAACAACGCTCGCACCCTCTGTATTACCGCGGCTGCTGGCACAGAGTTAGCCGGTGCTTCTTCCACCAGTACCGTCATTATCGTCTTGGTCGAAAGGAGTTTACACCCCAAGGGGCTTCATCCTCCACGCGGCGTTGCTGCGTCAGGGTTTCCCCCATTGCGCAAAATTCCCCACTGCTGCCTCCCGTAGGAGTCTGGACCGTGTTTCAGTTCCAGTGTGTCCGTGCGCCCTCTCAGGCCGGATACCGATCTTCGCCTTGGTGGGCCGTTACCCCGCCAACTAGCTAATCAGCCGCAACCCCCTCTTTAAGCGCATTACTGCTTTGATCGGCACTTATTAGTGCGCCGATGTTATGCGGTATTAGCATCGGTTTCCCGATGTTATCCCCCACTCAAAGGTAGGTTAGTCACGTGTTACTCACCCGGTCGCCACTGTACTCAGGGATTGCTCCCCTTTCTCGTTCGACTTGCATGTGTTAGGCACGCCGCCAGCGTTGATTCTGAGCCAGGATCAAACTCTCGTTTGAAACCTGATGTCTGCCGACGGGTAGTTGGCAGACTGCCATCGCCGAGGCTCGAAAAGCCCGGGGATGGCACCACCGTTCAGATTGCTGCCTTGCGGGCAGCAGATTACGGTGGTCTATCTTGTGAGATCGTCTCGAGCTTATGCCCGAATCCGTTCTCTCACGACTGGCACGTTCAACCGAGTTGTCAAAGACCGAAGCGCGATCCGCCTGAGCGGCGCGCATTCAGTCCAGGCGAATTCTTCCTTTGGGCGAACCCATGTGGGCCTGCTTATTGGGCAGAGCTCACAGGAACGAATCCGACTGTCCTCGAAATCTTACAAACATACTGTGCGGCGCGAAACCCTGTCAACCGCCAGATCCCACAGGATTTCCAGATGATTTCCACATGGGGAAAGTTCTGAATGGAACGCGGGAGTTGGGGAGCCTTCAAACCAACAGCAGATTCCTCACCGGGCTTTCAGCCCCGTTCGGAATGACAATGCTTTTGGGTGGCGCTCATTGCTGCGCGCAACAGTATGGCCTTCCGCTTAGGTTCACAAAGACGCCGGAATTCGGCGCTTGGCTTTTTAGGCCGCGCTAAAGCGGAAGACTAGAAATTGAGAAAAGATCCTGCGTTTGGAGGTCCTTGCTTTGAAGGTACCCTTCGGAATGCTTCTGGTAAACCAGGTCGTGGAAAACCAACTCTTGGAAACCACGACTTCCGAATCGAATCCCGTGGCCGGGAAAATTGAGAGCGCACGCCCTCTTAAAAACTTAGATGCCGGACTACGACGAGAGTTGCAAAATATATCCGGCTAGCCACACTTCTCTCTCGGTGAATTGTTTATAGCAGATGAATGCAGAAAAATGCAAGCGCTATGTTTAAAAAGTTGGTTCGCAGTCGTTGGCTTGAATTTTATTCGAATTGTTTGCGGAAGGCGGCTAGCTGGCGCTGGAGGTCTGCGACTTCTTGGCGCAGGCGGGAGACTTCTTGTTCGAGGTGCGTGAGGCGATCGGCGGAACCGTGAGGAGCGGTTGCGGCTTCGGGATTCGCGGGCGAGGGCGCCCCCGCAAGATTGGCTGCGACATCTATGTTTGGTTCGCCGGAGAAAAGATGCGTGTAGCGGGATTCTTTGGTTCCGGGCTGGCGCGGCAGGACTTGGGCCAGCGGCGGGTTGCGATGGCTGAGGCGGTCAAGGGTGGAGACGACATCTTCGAGAGCTTCGAAGTGGTACATGCGGTCGGTGCGGCTGCGGAGTTCGCCGGGAGTTTGCGGGCCGCGCAGCAGAAGCACGCAGAGGACGGCGATTTCGCGGCGGTCGAAGTTGAAGACTTCCTGGAGGCGGTGTTCGTATTTGGTGACGCGGCTGTCGGCTCCGCCAGCGAGGCCGGCGAGACGTTTTTCCTGCAGGCTGTTTAAAGCTTCGCGGACAGTGGGTTCGTCGAAATAGGTGACGGGATCGCGATTATTTTTTTGGTTGCAGGCGTTGACCAGGGCGTTGAGGGAGAGCGGGTAGTAGTCGGGCGTAGTGATATCTTTTTCGATCAGCGAGCCGAGGACACGGGTTTCGATTTCGGTGAGGATCATGGGGAGTGCGTTGGTCTTTCGTCTTTCGTCTTTCGTCTTTCGTCTTTCGTCTTTCGTCGTTCGTCGTTCGTCGAGAACTTAAGTCAAAATCCCCACCCTCTCGCACAAGACGCGAGAAGGGTGGGGCATCCGCGTCTTTTTTAGAACAGGGCGGTGGGGCGGCGTTTCCAGGTTTTTCCTTTTTCTTGCGCTATTTTTTCCATGTCGGCTACGTAGGCTCCTGTTTGGGTAAGGACATGGTGCAGGTCGTTGCCGATGCTGATGAAGGTGAATCCCTTCTCCAGAAATTCTCCCACGCGGGCGGTGCCGAAGAGAAACAGTCCGAGGATTACGTTATTTTTGCGGGCGTGGTCGATCAGTTTTTTAGTGGCGGCGTCGAGTTCGGGCGAGGTGTACATGTGGGGGAATTCGTATTTGTTGTAGAGGCCCATGGACATGCAGAGATCGTTTTGGCCAAGGAAGAGGATGTCGACACCGGGAACGGCAGCGATTTCGGCGATATTTTCGATGCAGGATGCGGTTTCGACTTGCAGGGCGACAATACCTTCGTTGTTCCAGTTGCCGGCGTAGCCGAGCAATCCGGCTTTGTTCATGCTGCGCTGCGGGAAATAAACGGAGCGCGTTCCGACGGTGGGATATTTCGCGCAGCTGACCGCGATGCGGGCTTCTTCGGCGGTGTTGATGTAAGGAATCAGAATGCCGTCAGCACCGAGATCGAGAGCCTGCTGGATGCCGGGACGGTCGTCGTAGCCACCGACGCGGACTAAGGATTTTGCGCCGCCGTTGGCGATGCCGCTGAGCATGGCGGATAGTTTTTCGTAGTGCATGGGACCGTGCTGGGTATCGACAAGGAGCCAGTCGTAGCCGCTGTGTGCGAGCTGTTCGGCGACGGTGGGACTGTGGGCGTTGAGGAACAGGCCCATCTTGGGCGATCCGGAGCGCAGCTGTTTTTTGAATTCGGAACCGCTGAGTGCGGCATCGGGCATGAAGAATCCTCCTGGGAAATTTGAATGGCTAGTTTAACGCAGGCAGGGTTGCAAGGTTTCAGGGTTTCAAGGTTTCAGAGTTTCAAGGTTTCAGAGTTTCAAGTTTTCAGAGTTTCAAGTTTTCATTAAGACTAAGGAGCGGGCGAGTCGCCCGCTCCCACATGGGCTGTCTTAAACTTCAACTTCTTGAAACCTTGAAACTTTGTTACCTTTGAAACCTGTTCTGCCGAGGTTCCTCATGCGATTGCTATTGAATTGGGTTTTGAGCGCGCTGGCAGTGTGGATTGTGTCGCGGGTGGTTCCGGGGTTTTATGTGAGCGGGGCGGTTGCGGCATTGATCGCGGCGCTGGCGATTGGGTTTATCAACGCGACGATTGGTTTTGTGTTGAAGGTGCTTACGTTTCCTTTGACGTTGATAACGCTGGGGCTGTTCTGGTTTGTGATCAACGCGTTGATGTTGAAGTTTGCCTCGGCGCTGGTGCCGGGATTTCAGGTGCATGGATTTTTCGCGGCGTTTGTGGGAGCGATACTGTTGAGTTTGGTGAATATGGTGCTGCGCTGGCTGGTGGATCCGCGGCCGGACAAACGTTAGCAGTCTGAGTTTGCCAGTGTGGGCGCGGGCGGCCCGCTCGCGCTCTTTCTTTTCCAGCGAGAGAGCTGGATTCCCTTTCTGGAAATCTCGATCAGTTTTCTTATTGTCGTGGGTTCATTTGCTGAAATTCGTGATATTTGTCAGTTGTGTGATTGCTGGCGGGCGAGTCGCCCGCTGCCACACGTCTCTTGCTGCCACATGCATTTCTCGAATATGGAGCGGAAATATCAGTATCGAAGATGCCTGCCTCATTATCAGAAGGATGGCCGTGTTCTGTTCATCACTTATTGCACGTGGCATCGGTGGGAACTGCCACCGATTGCTAAAGAATTGGCGCTGGATTCCTGCCGGAGGGCCAACGGGCGGAAATATTTGCTGTATGCGGCGGTGGTGATGCCGGACCACGCGCACTTGATTTGTATGCCTTTGGCCGATAAACGCGGAACGATTTCGATTCCTGAAATTACCAGAACGATTAAGAGCGAGTCGGCGCATCGAATTAATCATGCCCTGGGGCGGGCTGGACCAGTGTGGCAGGACGAGTCGTTCGACCATATTCTGCGTGGGGATGAGAGCTTGAGGAAAAAGGCGATGTATATCCTGGAGGATCCGGTGCGGGCGAGACTGACTGGGAGTTACCAGGAGTATCCATGGCTTTGGTGGGATGAGGAACTGATTGCGGCTGCGGCTTAAGACCGGAGCGGGCGAGTCGCCCGCTCCCACGTGGCTTATCTTAAGCGCTTCAAACCTCTTTAATTTATTGCGAGAGCAGGCCCAGGACGCCGACTCCGGTGGTCGTGGGAACATAGACTTTGCCGTTGGCGACGATCGGTGGAGCGTATTTGTTGGCGGTGCCGAAGCTGTCGCGTCCGTTGGCGGCTTGCGTGGAGTTGTAGAGTTCGGTGAGATTGGTGGGCGAGTAGGCGTGCAGAACGGCGGCGCCGCTGCTGGCGTTTTCGATCGCCCAGACGATGGCGTTGGCGCCTTCGTCGGCGGAGATGGTGAGAGTTGCGCCGGGGAAGGCGAAGCTGTTGGCCGATTGCGCCACCGGGGTGGTTCCCAGCCTGGCATTTTTGAACTGGAAGGCGAGCAGCGGTCCACCATTGGGGCCGTAGTAAAGTTTTCCGCCGAAGTAGGCGGGACTGTTCCACATGCCTCCGGGAAGCGAGTTGGAGAGTTCCTCATAGATCTTGTTGCTGCTGGTGTTGAATTTGCCCAGAGAAGCGCGGTTGACGAGATACAGGTTGCCATCTTTGCCGGCGCCGGCCAGCAGTTGCCAGGTGTTGCCGCTGGCATCTTTCAGGTTGGGCAGCAGAATCGCGCCACCGGAGCCAAGATCGACGTCGCAGCAATTTTCGTTTTCCTGGTTGTACATCTCGAAGTAATCGGCGACGGCGAGACCGCCGGTGGTGGTGAGGCGCAGGATGGCATTGCCGTAATCGCCGCTGGAGGGAAAGCCGGAAGAATTCAGCTTGGTATCGAAGACGCCATTGGCATCGAGAAAGAAAATGTTGCCGTCGGCATCCATCGTGAGGCCGGCGCTGGATCCCCAGATTGCCCCTTCATTGCCGTTGGGAGTGACGTTGAGCACGCTGGTTTGGGTGAGTTTGGTGGCGCTGTAAGCCATGATCCAGCCGGTGTAGGGGCGAATGTCGCAGTGCGAAGCCCAGGTTAAATAAACCGTGCCGTCGGACAGGAGCAGGCCGGAGCGCTCCTTATATTGGGAGGGATCGAAGATCACGTAGCCGTTGGAACTGTTGTCGCCTGTGCCGGGATATTTGGCGGCGATGGTGACCGGACCTTTGTAGAGTTCAGCGCCGGTTGCGGCATTGAGCGCATGGAGGCGCTGATAATAGTTGCCGGAGGAATCCTTGGACATGGCGACGGTGTAGATGACTCCGTTAGTGCCTTTGGGGCGGGAGATCACGGGCGTGGAGGTGATGCCGATCTGGGGAACGACCTGGCTGCAACCGCGATCGTCAGATGGAGTTTCGCCGGAAAGAAGTGTTCTGGCTTTCCAGTATTGAGTACCGGTATCGGCATCGAAGGCATAGACGCTGTCATTTTCGGTGGCGACGATGAGCACGTTGTGAGTTCCGCCGGAGATGGTGACGGCGGAAAGATAAAGCGGCTGGGCATCGACTACGCCATCGACCGAGAGGGTGAAGAGTTTCCCGAAAGTGTTCACGTTGACGTTGCTGGGATTGAGAGTAGTTTCCTGGGAAGTGAGGCCGGTGCGGGAATTGTTGTAACGATAAGTGAGGACGTTTTGCGAATGGGCCGTGGTAGCGCCGCCGATAAAAGCGAACGCCGCGAGCATGGGCAGTATTGCGGATTTCATAGGGGAGTTCCTCCGGATGGTGGACTACAGGGCCGGACCGGAAGCCAAGCCTTACCCTGGGTTACGTAGTTGGTTGCAGAATTTTGCGCCGGCGGTACGGCGAAAAAATAATCTGCAGAAAATTTCTTGCGCGATTGTTTCAGGATTTTGGGGACGAGACAAAATAGGTGGGGCAGGCGGGGGATATTAAAGTGCTCGTACAAGCAGGTGGCTGAGTTTGAAGGTACCCTCGCGAGATCCCTCGCCCCGCTGGAAAACGCGGGGCTTCGGGATGACGCCCGGTCAAGAGACTCCTGACAAGTAAAGATAGGTTTGCGACTATGGCTCAAACGGGAAAGCTGCTGATTTTTCTTGGAGCCGTTCTGGTGGCGGCGGGGCTGGGATTTGTGTTGCTGGGGCGGACGAATCTTCCGTTGGGGCGATTGCCGGGAGATATTGTTTACCGGGGGAAGAACAGCACGTTTTATTTTCCGCTGGCGACGTGCATTTTGCTGAGCGTGGTGATTTCGATTGTGCTGTGGGCGATTGGAAAGATGCGGCATTGAGCGGCCACGGTGGTTGCGGCGCAGGCAAACAGCAGGTTCCTCCACTACGCCGGACACAATGACAAAGCTTTTCTTAGAATTACTTCAAATTGATTGTGTCTTTCAGCGGCAGATTTTGCGAGGAGCCTCCGACCATGATGGTGTAATCGCCGGGGATCTGTTGCCAGGCGTTTTTGTCGACGTCGAAGATGCTGAGGTATTCGGGATCGATGTCGACGGTGACGTCTTTGCTTTCGCCGGGATTGAGTTTGACTTTGGTGAAGCCGACCAGACGCTTGGGAGGTTCTCCGGCGCTTTCGGGAAGAGCGGCGTAGACCTCGGCGATTTCCGCACCGGCGCGGCTGCCGGAATTGGTTACGGTGAACTTTGCGCTGACATGGTTTCCGGGAGTCAGTTTGAGCGCGGAGTAAGAGTACGTGGTGTAAGAAAGGCCGTGGCCGAAGGGAAACAGAACCTGTTTGTGTTCGGCGTCATACCATTTGTAGCCGACTTTCAGGCCTTCGTCGTACGTGATCTGGAAGGCGGGAAGTCCTTTGAGAATTTCTTCCCAATCGTGAGGTCCGCCGTGGGACAGGGATTTCTTGGGCGGCTTGACGATGGTGGGATGCGGAAGATCGGCGTCGCTGAGGGGGAAAGTAATGGGCAATTTGGCGCTGGGGTTGACTTGGCCGAAGAGAACGTTGGCGACGGCTTCGGCGCCGCGGCTGCCGCCGTACCAGGCTTCAAGAATCGCGGCGGGCTGGCTGACCCAGGGCATGGTGACGGGACCGCCGGTTTCGAGCACGACGACTGTGTGAGGATTGGCCGCTGCAACCTGGGCAACGAGATCGTTCTGATTGCCGGGAAGCGACAGCGTGGAGAGATCCATGCCTTCACTTTCCCATTGATAGACGAAGACGACGGCGACATCGGCGGTTTTGGCGAGGGCGGCGGCGATGGAAGGATCGGCTCCCGAATCGAACGACACTTTTGCGCCGGGAACTTTGGCGCGGATAGAGCGCAAAGGAGAAGTGGGAAACCAGATTTGCTCCTGCCAGTGAGTGCGTCCCTGGCCGGGAGGCATAATGGCGTTGCCGCCGGGAGGATCAACCTGGGCGGAGCCTCCGCCGGAAATCATGCCGACATCGGCGTGGGGTCCGATGACGGCGATACTGTGAATGTTCGAGGCGTCGAGGGGAAGAATGTTTTCATTCTTGAGCAGGACGATGCTGCCCTCTTCGATATGCTGCGCGACGTCGAGATCGCGAGGAATGTCGATCACACTTCTTTGTGGAGGATCGTCGATCACGCCGCTGGCGAACATGGAGCGCAGGATGCGGTGCACATGGTCGTCGAGTTGGGACGTGGGAATCTGGCCGTCCTCGACGGCCTTCTTGAATTTTTCGTCGTAGAAATACCAGTTGGGTTCTTCATGATCGAGTCCGGCGGCGGAAGCTTTGACGGTGCTGTGAGTTCCTCCCCAATCGGAGAGGACGAAGCCGGGGAAATGCCAGTCTTTTTTAAGAACATCGGTTAGAAGGTAGGAATTTTCGCAGGCGTAGTCGCCATTGACGCGGTTGTAGGCACACATGACGGCAGAGGCGTGAGAATCGCGCAATCCGATTTCGAAGGCGAGCAGATCGCTTTCGCGCATGGAGCGCTTATCGACGTTCACATTGACGGCGTTGCGGCCGCTTTCCTGATCGTTCATGGCGTAGTGCTTGATGTCGCCCATGACGTGCTGGGCCTGAAGTCCGGTCATGACGGAGCCGACCATGCTGCCGGCGAGGATGGGATCTTCGCCTTGATATTCAAAGGTGCGGCCGTCGCGGGGTTCGCGGGCGAGGTTGACGCCTCCACCGATGGACATGTTATAGCCCTGGTCGCGCAACTCGCGGCCGATGAGAGCTCCGTATTGATAAGCGGAGTCGAGATCCCAACTGGAGGCAGCGCCGAGATCGGAGGGAAGAGCGGTGGAGTAACGGCCATTTTCTCCGCTGGCGCGGATGCCGTAGGCGGCGTCGGACATTTGGATATCGGGAATGCCGAGGCGCGGCACTCCGATGACGCAGCCAGCGCCGCCGTTGGACTGGACGTGGAGCGGGCTCAGCGGGCCGAGACCGGCCATGCCGGTGCCGTGGAGCAGGGAGATTTTTTCGTCAATGGTCATCTCTTTGAGGGCCATGGAGGCGCGCTCGTCGGGCGAGAGACTGGAGTTCATCCAGGGGAGAGATTGCGAGGACTGAGAAAAAGCCGGCGCGGCGAAGAGCAGAATCATCAGGGCGACAACAGAGTAGTGATGCAATGAACGCAGGGGCATGGGTCCTTTTCTGAGTGCTAGCAAATCGATAATGTTAAAGGTTTTTGGCGCTTTTCGCGAATCGATTTGGGCACGAAGCATGGTATCACTTCGGTCAAGCGGGGAGCGGATCTCTTTGCTTGCTGGGACGGAATGGGGGATTCGAACTTAGTTTTCCAGGCCGACACGGTGAAGCAGGCTTATGTAGCGGGGATCGGAGCGAAGGTTATCGATGCGCAAATCAGCTTTAAGACACCAGGAGATGTCCAACGATTTCTCCCGATAGGCTTTCTCCAGAAACTTGAAGGCGGTGTCTTTGTCACCGAGCGACGCGTATAGCGTTGCGAAAAAGTAAGGCGAAACGTTGGCTTTGGTCGATCGTTGCTCCAAGTCCTGAAGAATCTTCCGAGTCTCGGCTGTTCTCCCGACACTGGCGTAGGCGTGCGCCAGCGCCGCTGTGGCGTCCTGGTCGCCGCCTGACAACTCCACGGCTTTCTGGTACTCGGCGATCGATGCCGACGGTTTCCCGGTTCCCTCGTAGCCGACACCGAGATAGAAGTGCTCGAGCCATTCATTCGGATTTAGAGCCACTCCAGTGCGGCTTACTTCAAGCAACCGGTCGAAATCACGCAGTTGGTATTCAACGCCAGCCTCGGTAAGGGTGGAACTGAAGCTGGTATCGAACTGCCGGATCCTGGCCATCTCCGCTTCAGCCTCGGAACGTCGTCCCCGGAAGGCGAGATATAGAGCTCGATCTTCATGGGCGCAAATGTAACTCGGCGCCAGAGCGAGCGCCTCATTGAACTCCCGTTCGGCAGCGTCCCAATCCCAGTTATAGCGCCAATTCAATACCGCCTGCGTATCGTGGATTTCGCCGATGCTGGGGTCCAGAGTCGAGGCATGCCGAAGAGCTTCCTCTGCCGGCGGGTAAGCGGATTGCGACAACATTTGCCGGAAGATCGCCAGATAAAGGTAGGCATCGGCCAAGCCCGAGTAGGCTGGGGCAAATCCCGGATCTTTGCGAATCGCCTCCTCGAAATAGGTCTTAGCCATATTGAGGGGCTGGGCCATGGTGAAATCGTTCGAAAGGTAGTAGCGGCCCTTAAGGTAAGCGTCATAAGCTTCCGGATTGACCGCGTGGACCGCTCGAAAGCGAGCCTGCTGCTGCGGCGTAACCTGGGCGCGGACCTGTTGCGCGATGTCCTGCGCCACCTCGCTTTGCAAGGTGAGGACGTCGCCGAGGTCACGCTCATAGGTTTCTGCCCAAAGATGTTTATCCGTCGGACCATAGAGCAGCTGCGCGGTTATCCGCACGCGTTGGCCGGAGCGCATCACCGATCCTTCGATGATTCCGTCCACGTTCAGTTCCCGGGCAATCTCCGGCAGGCTCTTTTTGGTGCCTTTGTAATGCATGACGGAGGTGCGGGAGACTACGCGGAGGGAGCCAATCTTGGCCAGATCCGTAATCAGCTCGTCGGTCATGCCATCCACAAAGAATTCCTGAGCCGGATCTCCGGAAAAATTATCGAGCGGCAGCACTGCGATGGAACGAACGGAAGGTGCGGCGGATGCACGATGCGAAAGGGCCGGGACCAGCACGACAGCGGCGGCGAAGGCAACGATCAGCAACAGCGCTGCAATAAGAATTGCGCGAGACCGGCTTCGAGCTGGCACAAGCGGAAGTTCCGTGGATGACACGGTTGGCCGGGATGGCGGAGACAGCTGAGTTGGCGGAATTTCTTCAACGGCAACTCTCTCGACCCGACCGATGAATCTGTATCCCCTGCGGGGTAGGGTTTCGATGTAACGCGGAGTGCCAGCGGAATCTCCCAAGGCATCGCGAAGCCGGGCAATGGCGTTGTGCAGGCTGTGATCAAAATCGACGAAAGTTTCCGCCGGCCAGACCTGGGCTTGAAGTTCCTCGCGGGTTACCAACTCTCCCGCGCTGTTCAGCAATGTGGCCAGCACCTGAAGCGGCTGCCCTTGGAGGCGGAGCTTAACGCCAGCCTTTCGCAGTTCGCCGGCGCGAACATCAAGTTCAAAACCATCAAACCGCAAGACACGCGAGGATGGAGTTGCTGCCAACATACGAACTCCCGGTAGGGCCACTAAGGCTATCACACTTCCGGCGGCTTTGAGGCTCACCTACGGAGGTCGCTAAAGCCCAGCCTTTTCTTGGACTTATGAAATGAGGAAATTTTGGGAAACGAAGGAGGCTGCGAGGATTGATTGCCAGGAGGGTCCCATGCAAGATTGGCGCTCGTCCGCCGCAGAAACGATCCAGGCTGACCTCAATGAAATACCTATAAGGAGAAAACGTATGACGTCACCGACCTCACAACTCATGCAGAAATTGATGTTACGCAGCTTAAGTTTGGTTTTGCTCAACAGCATCATGATTGCCACGCCGATGCTGGCCGCCGAAAAGCCGTCCCATCACATGGCCCAAGCGGCCTCATCGGCGACGCTGGTGCAGCAGGTGCGCGAAGGAACGAAGCAATATATTGACGTTAACAACGCCACCGCAGCCGGCTACGGACCATTTCTTGGCTGTGTCGCCGGGACCGACCATGGAGCGATGGGCATTCACTACGTCAACGGGACGCTGCTGGCCAACCTCACTCTGAATCCTGCGCAGCCGCAGGCACTCATCTACGAGCCGAGCAATGGCAAGATGACACTGGTGGGCGTGGAGTTCATTCTGGATTCGGCCAGCTGGCTGGCCGCCAATAACAATATGGCTCCGGTGCTCGACGGGCAGGTTTTCAATTTCGTTCCGGCCCCGAATCGCTTCGCCATCAATTCCTTCTTCGAGCTGCACGTGTGGGCCTGGCGCGATAACCCGCAAGGCTCGTTCGTGGACTGGAACAACGACGTGAATTGCAACGGTCAATAGGCTAAGGAGCGGAACACAACGCCCGGCGAGTAGTGATGCTTTGCCGGGTGGCCGGAGCCCTGGGTCTCGCTCGCTCTTGCGAGACCTGGGGGAAGCCGTTTCAAATATTGCCTTCCTTTAAGGCCCTGCCATTTCCCCGAATTCGTTGCCATAGCCTTCGCCAGCGTTTCACGCTGCGCTTCTTCATTTCCATCTGCGCCGGGCCTTCTGAGATACACTGCCTTCGATGTCGTCTCTGAACGACCAACTCGGGTTTAGCTTTCGTCCGCCGGAGCGGCGGGTGTGGAAGGTGCGCGAGCTGGTGGCGGCGGTGCGTACGCGGGTGGAGCGGGAATATAGCGACGCGTGGGTAGAAGGTGAAATTTCGAATTTTCGTGCGCCGGATTCGGGGCATCTTTATTTCACGCTGAAGGATGGCAATGCGCAGATCCGGGTGGTGATGTTTCGCTCGGCGGCGCGGCTGTTACGTTTTCGTCCGGCGGATGGATTGCAGGCGCTGGTGCGCGGGCGGGTGACGGTTTACGAAGACCGCGGCGAGTTGCAGATTGCGGCGGAATACATCGAACCCAAGGGCGCGGGATCGCTGCAACTGGCTTTTGAGCAGCTCAAGGCAAAATTGCAGGCGGAAGGATTGTTTGCGGCGGAGCGCAAGAAGGCGATTCCGTCTCTGCCGATGAGAATTGGAGTGGTGACATCGCCGCAGGCGGCGGCGCTGCGCGACATTCTGAATATTTTGCGGCGGCGGCATCACACGGTGAGCGTGCTGATTTATCCGGCGCAGGTGCAGGGAGACGCGGCGGGTTTGGAAGTGGCGGCGGGAGTGCGATTTTTCAACCAGCAGAAAAGCGTGGAAGTGATTGTGGTGGCGCGCGGCGGTGGGTCGGCGGAAGATCTGGCGGCGTTTAACCACGAAGGATTGGCGCGGACGGTTGCGGCATCGGAAATTCCGGTGATTTCGGCAGTGGGTCATGAAACGGATTTTACGATCCTGGATTTTGTAGCGGATTTGCGCGCGCCCACGCCCTCGGCCGCGGCGGAATTGGTGATCCGCTCGCGGCAGGAAGTGGAAGATCATGCGGCGGCTTTGCGGCAGCGGCTGGCGCGGGCAATGCATTATCGATTGCTCATGCTGCGGCAGGCGCTGACGGAAGTGGCGCAGCACGGGGCATTTGTCCGCATCATGGAAGTGATCAACCAGCGACAGCAGAAAGTGGACGACCTTACTTATCGCATGGAGCGGGCGGAGCGGCGAGTGCTCGACCAGAAGCGGAGGCGTTGGGAGACGACTGCGGCGGCGGTTCGGCACTACGATTTGCGGCGGGTGCTGGGCGGGATGCGGAAAGAGCTGGCCGCAGGCACAGCGGCGCTGGTGGCGGCAATGCGGAATTTGCTGCTGACCAAGAAGGTGCGCAGCGAGAGGCTGCGGACGGCACTGGAGTCGCTCTCTCCGCTGGCGATTTTGGAGCGTGGTTATGCGCTGGTGTTCGATGGTTCAGGGAAGCTGATCAAAGATGCGAGCGGCGTGGAAGTGGGGCAGGAGATTTCCGCGCGGCTAGCGCGGGGAGAGATTGCGGCGAAGGTGACGGGAAAGAAAATCGGTGGTCTTTAGACGTTCGACGTTGGGCTTTGGACGTTGGGCGTTGGCCATTCCACTTTGGACCTCGGACCTTCGACAATTCCGTCTGCAAGACGTTGACGACCGATAGCTGATGAATGGCGGCGCGCTGCATTTAGAATGATTTTGTGATCTCGATGGCACAATTCGCCATGCCGTGGTCGTCGTGGGCCTGGGTGGCGCTCGACATCCTGCTGGTGGCGGTAATCATTTATCAGGTGCTCACGATGATCCGCGGCACGCGCGCGGCGCCGATGCTGGCGGGGCTGGCGGTGATTGCGGTGACCGTTTATCTGGCGCGAATCGGCGAGCTTACGACTTTGAACTGGCTGGTAAGCCACGCGCTTCCTTATGTCGTGTTTGCGTTGATCGTGGTCTTCCAGGCGGAGATTCGCCATGTACTCGCCAACCTGGGACGCAAGCTGAGTTTTGCGCGATCTTCTTCGAGCGAGGGGGATTCTTATGATGACATTGTTCTCGCCGCGAATCTTTTTTCCCAGAACCAGACGGGGGCGCTGATTGTGATTGAGCGCGAGATCGGGCTGCGCACGCACATAGAAAGTGGTGTGCCCTTGGATGCGCGGCTTTCCTACGATTTGCTGGCGACGATTTTTCGTCCCAGCGCGCCGCTGCATGACGGGGCGGTGATTGTGCAGCGGGATCGCATTGCGGCGGCGGCATGTTTTTTGCCGCTGTCGATGAATCCGATGCTTTCGACGCAACTGGGCACGCGCCACCGGGCGGGCATCGGCATCACGGAAGAAACGGACGCGATTGCCGTGATTGTCTCCGAGGAAACCGGCGCGATCAGCATGGCGGTGGGCGGCAAGATCGAACGGGATCTTACGGTGGAACAATTACGAGAAAGGTTGAGCACGGAACTGCGGCGCTATATGTCTCCGGTGACTCTGCCAACGACCATCGCGACGCAGGACGATTCGGATGCGGCGCTGGAGTCGCCACTGCGGGGCGAGGTAAATCTTGGTGAGGACTCGGGCAACGAATTGGCCGAGCAACAAACACCGGCTCCGGAAACGGAGCGGCCCGCGTGATCGCGTTTTTCAAACGCTACGTGGTGCATAACCTTGGATTGAAAGTGTTGTCGTTGCTGCTGGCCACGGGATTGTGGCTGGTCGTTTCTCCGGATGAGCAACCGGCGGAAGTGGCGATCCGCGCGCCGATTGAATTTGAGCATGTTCCCGATAATCTGGAGATCAGCACGGAGACGATTCCTGAAGCGCAGATACGGGTGCGCGGGCCAGAGCGGTTGATCCAACAATTGCGGCCGCAGGATGTGCGGGCGCACATCGACCTGATCGACGCAAAACCGGGAGAGCGCACGTTTGACTTGACGGCGCAGGAGATCCGGCGGCCGAACGAAGTGAGCGTGGTGCAAGTGGTGCCGAGCCAGGTCCATTTGGCATTTGATACGCGGCTTACGCGGGAAGTGGAGATTCGGCCGCGGGTGACCGGATCTTTTCTTCCGGGAGAGCAGATTGCAAAAGTGGAGTGCGATCCCTCGACCATCACAGTGACCGGGCCGCGCCATCATGTGGAGCGGGTGGATTCGGCGACGACTGATCCGGTGGACGCGACGGGCGTCACGGGGCGAGTGACTTTTACTACGAATGTCTATGTGGCGGATCCGCTGGTGCAGGTGCTGCAGCCGCAGTTGATTCACGTGACGGTGACGGTGGAGAAGTTGACGGGCGGAACGGGGCATTAGTAACGTCACGCGGCTCGCTGTTGGGATTGGGATACCTCGGCGGCTGAAGCCGCCCCTAACGGCGGAATCGTTAACGCAGCGATAAATCGCTGCGCCACCCAAAATCGCAATTCGTGCAGTCAACGATTTTTCCGCGCACGTTGTCTTCATTATGAACCAGGTTTTATTATGAATCAGGTTTTCTTATGAACCAGCAAAGCAGGCAGCTGTTTGGGACCGATGGCATCCGCGGAGTCGCGGGAGATTTCCCGCTGACGCGGCAGAGCACTTATCTGATTGGGCGGGCACTGGGGCACGATTTGATGCGTACGATGCCGGGGGCGCGCGCGGTGATTGGCCAGGACACGCGGGAATCGAGCCAGTGGATTGCGGATCGCGTGGCGGCGGGACTGGCGTCGATTGGCGTCGCGGTTCACAGCGCGGGCGTGATCACCACGCCGGGAGTCGCTTATTTGGCGCGCTCGCGGGGATTTGCGGCGGGAGTGGTGATTTCGGCGTCGCACAATCCGTGGACGGATAACGGGATCAAAGTCTTTTCCGGCGATGGATTCAAGCTGACTGATGCGCGGGAAGTGGCGATTGAGAAGGAAATCTTCGCATTGCTGGCGATTCCGTCATCGACGGAAATAACTGCGGTGCGGATTGCGCCGCCTTCACTGCCGGGCGAAGCCGGGCTGCGCAAGGCTTATATCGAATCGCTAGCGGGGAGCGTGTCTTCCGACTTGAGCAAGCAACGAGTGCTGGTGGATTGCGCCAACGGAGCGGCGACGGCCGAGGCTCCGGAGCTGTTTCGCTGCGAGCGGATTCAGGCGACATTTATTCACGTGACGCCGGATGGGAAAAATATTAACGATGGTTGCGGGGCGCTGCATCCGGAGACTTTGGGCAAGACCGTGGCTGAGGCTGGCGGGAAGTTTGATTTAGGCGTGACGTTTGATGGCGATGCCGACCGCGCTTTGTTTTGCGATGCCGGCGGGCGCGTGGTGAATGGCGATGGCGTGCTGCTGGCGGTGGCGCGCGATCTTCATGCGCGCGGCATGTTAAAGAACGACACGGTGGTGGCGACGACCATGTCGAATATGGGGCTGGAGATTGCGCTGAAGAAGTCGGGCATTCGCATGTTGCGGGCGAATGTGGGCGACAAATATGTGCTGGAGGAAATGCTGAAGACCGGCGCGACGCTGGGCGGAGAGCAATCGGGACATATTATTTTTCGCGATGGAGATGCGACGACCGGGGATGGGTTGCTGACAGCGCTGCGAGTGATGGATGTGATGGTGCGTTCAGGCAGGTCATTGAGCGATCTGGTGGCGGATTTGAAAGTGTTTCCGCAGAAGATTCAGAATGTGCGGGTGCGAGAGAAGATTCCGTTTGCGCAGGTGCCGGCGGTGCAGGCCGCGATTGATGCCGCTGAGCGCGAACTAAATGGAAATGGACGCATCGTGGTGCGGTATTCGGGAACCGAAGCGCTGGCGCGGGTGATGGTGGAAGCGGAATCGGAGGAGCGGATGCTGGCGTTGACAACGGCGATTGCGGGCGAGATTCAGAAGGCGCTGGGAGTGTGAGAGGAGGGCGCAACCATGATTGACAAAGTCGATCAACTGATGAGTCAAGCTCTTCGGGCGCGAAGAGAGAATCGATTTGACGATGCGAAGCGCGATCTGGTCGAGGCCGTTGCGCTTTGCCGGGAAGCTGACCAGCCTGGCGAGTTGGCCTGGGCTCTGGGCGCTCTTGGCCAGATCGAGAGAGATATGCATCACGACGCTGCTGCGCTTCGGCACTACGAGGAAGCCGTAGCTCTTTACCGCGATCAGGGGAATCCGCTCAAGCTGGCCCATGCGATTCGGCACGTAGCGGACATCCAGCGTCATGTAGGGAATCATCCGCTCGCCGAAAGTTCTTACGATGAAACGCTGCGTATATACCGCGAGCATCCGGAGGCTCCACCGCTGGATTTAGCCAATGCGCTCCGTGGCCGGGCGCTGTTGAAGGAGGCGGTGGGAGAAATCGGGGAAGCCCGCGCGCGCTGGCAAGAAGCCGGCAGACTTTATGCGGACGTTCACGTGGAGGCGGGCGTGACGGAAAGCAACCAGCGATTGAAATTGTTGAGGGTCTGAGGCCATCGGCTGTCGACGAGGCGGGTGCGACGCTGGTTCACTCAAATCTCGTTCACTCAAAGATCGGTGAGATCCTCGCCAGTACTTCATTCACGATCGCGTCCGGAATGCTTTCCAGTTTCTTGCCGCCGCGTGCAGCGAGATCCAAAGCGCGGGGCTGATCGCAGCGAACGATGCCGATCGTTTTGGTTCCGGCGCCCGCCAGGGGCACTGCAAAGCCTGCCGCGCGCGCGAAATTGCCTCCGCTTGTGATGGGAAGCACGATGGGTACTTTCGTGATCCGGTTGAAGGTTTCAGGCGAGACAATCAACACGGGACGACGGCCCTTTTGTTCGTGGCCGGAGGTAGGATCGAGGCTGACCAGCCAGATTTCGCCGCGCTTCATCGGTCGCTCCCCCGAGTTTCGCTAGATGAGTTCGCGCCCGGCGCGCTTGCTGTTGAGCCACTCTCGTTCTTGTTTTGAGCGTCGCTTAGAAACTGGCCTAGAATGACGCGCCTTTACATTGCCTTGGGCCAGCAGTTCGTCGACAGTATAACGCCTGCGCGGCTGTGGCAACACGACGAGACGCCCGCTTCTGACGGCGATGCCGACCTTAGCGCCAGGTTGCAATTGGAGGAGCTCGAGTAGCGCGGGCGGGACGGCCAACATGACCGAGCCGCCGACTTTGCGCAGGTTGGTGGTGTGCATCGTAAGAGTTCCAAAGTTATACTTTAGTATAACATGATTGGCGTTTTTGTCGGGAAGAGTAGTCGAACACTGCCGAGCTTCGCTCGGCCGGACAGCCGAGGGCGGCTGTCCCCACATAGACGCTGGCAACCACCGGCAGTCGCGGGCGAGTCGCCCGCTCCACATGTTTCTTGCCCTGGTTAGTTCAGGTCTCTCCAGTTTGGGCCAACGCCCATTTCAACCAGCAGCGGGACGGCTAGCGCGTGGGCTTTTTCCATTTGCTCGCGGACCAGCGATTGCATCGTGCCCACTTCTCTTTCGGGGACTTCGAAGACTAGTTCGTCGTGGACTTGCAGGGTCATTCGGGATTTCAGGTCGCGGGCGCGAAGGGCGGCGTCAATGCGGATCATGGCCACTTTGATCAGGTCGGCTGCGGTGCCTTGCAATGGCGTGTTGACGGCGGTGCGTTCGGCGAAGCCGCGCTGGTTGGCGTTTTTGCTGTTGATATCGGGGATGGGGCGGATGCGGCCGTGGAGGGTCTTTACTTTCAGGTCGCGGCGGGCTTGCTCCAGAGTTTTATCGATGAACGTGCGAACACCTTTGTATTTCTCGAAATAGTTGGCGATGAATTGCTTGGCTTCGGCGGGTTCGATGCCGAGATTTTGCGACAGACCGAACGGCGAAAGTCCGTAGACGATGCCGAAGTTGACGACTTTGGCCTGTCGGCGGTGGTCCGCAGTGACCATCAGCGGTGGCACGCCGAAGACTTGCGAGGCGGTGAGCGTGTGGATGTCGTCGCCGCGGCGGTAGGCTTCGACCAGCAAGGGATCGTGAGAGAAGTGGGCGAGCAAGCGTAGCTCGATCTGCGAATAATCGGCGGTGAGCAGGACGTGGCCTGGTTCGGCGATAAAGGCGGCGCGGATGCCGCGTCCGAGTTCGGTGCGGATGGGGATGTTTTGCAGATTCGGATTCGCGGATGATAAGCGGCCGGTTGCGGTTCCCGTTTGCCCGAAGGTGGTGTGAACGCGGCCGGTTTTCGGATCGATCAGCGCGGGCAGTGTATCGACGTAGGTCGATTTAAGTTTGGTGAGCTGGCGGTAGTCGAGGACCATGCGGGCGATGGGGTGGTCTTCGGCCAGGGTTTCGAGAACATCGACGGCGGTCGATATGGTGCGGCCCTTGCCGTATTTCACCGGCTTCGGCAGGTTCATGCGGTTGAAGAGAACGTCGCCGAGTTGTTTGGGCGAGCCGACGTTGAATTCCATTCCCGCAGCTTCGTAAATTTGTTTTTCCTGGGCGGCGATTTCGCGCTCGAGTTGCGAAGACATCTTGGCCAGCGCGGCGGTGTCAATTTTTACTCCGGCTTGCTCCATGCGCGCCAGGACCGGAACCAGCGGCAGATCGATCTCTTCGTAGAGTCTGGTGAGGCCTTCGCGCTCGACTTCGTCGCGCAGAGCCGAGGTGAGTCTTCCGGTGATGTCGGCGGCTTCGGCCAGATTGCCGGCCAGCTTGAGATTGAAGCGGCGCAGGGCGACGTCGGGCAGGCGGTGTGAAGAATAGGTGGGATCGAGCAGGTAGGAATACAGCATGGAATCGTGGCGTACGCCTTCGAGTTCGAGATCGAGCGGGGCGAGCGCGTGGATGGCTGACTTGTAATCGTGGATCGTCTTGTGAGTCGAGGCGCTGGTCAGGGCAAAACGCAGCCGGGCTGCGGTTTCGGCGGAGTCGAGTTTTACGACCGTGGCCGAGCCGGGGTGCGCGGAGATGGCGACGCGCTGCGCCGCCGGCGCGACTGTTGCCGATGCTCCAGTTAGCGGCAGCATGGCTTCTTCCGGTTCTTCTTCTTCTTTTTCTTGTTGCGGTTCGGATGCGAACGCCGCTTCGACGGCGATTGCCAAGTTGCCGTCATCGGGCAGAGAGCCGAGGACGCGCTCTACGTCGGCGACGGATTCGGCTTCCGTGTAGTGGGCGTCTGTGACTTCGACTACCGGGAGCAATTCCTTGAGCAGCGAAGTGAATTCGAGTTCGGTGAAAAGGTCGCGCAGAGCGTCGACGGCGGGCTCTCCGGCGCGCATGGCGTTGATGTCGAGTTCGACCGGCACGTTGAGGTCGATGGTTGCCATGCTTTTACTGAAAAGTATCGTGTCACGATTGTTTTGCAGGGACTCGCGGTAGGTTTTCTTTTCCACTTCGGCGGCGCGTTCGAGCGCCTGCTCGACGGTGCCAAAGCGCTTGATGATTTCCACCGAACCTTTGTCGCCGATGCCGGGTGCGCCGGGAATATTGTCGATGGAATCGCCGCGCAGGGCCATGACGTCCACGACCCGTTCGGGAGGGACGCCGAGAATTTCTTCGACTTTCGCCGCATCGCAGATCAGATTGTCTTTCGGAGGATTCAGGATGCAGACTTTGTCGTTGACGAGCTGCATCATATCTTTGTCGCTGGAAACGACATAGACGAAATGGCCGCCAGCCGCCGCTTTGCGGGCGAGGGTGCCGATGACGTCGTCGGCTTCGAAGCCGGAGAGTTCGAGGATGGGGATGCGATAGGCTTCGAGCGCGCGGCGGATGTAGGGAACCTGCTGCGCCAGATCCTCGGGCATGGCCTTGCGATTGGCTTTGTAGCCTTTGTATTCGATCTCAGTGAAAGTTTGAGTTTTGATATCGAATTTGCGGACGCTGGTGATGGCTTCGGCCTGCGTCTTGCGGAAAGTGGGCGCGGCCACGTCGAAGACGGCGGCGAGATATTCGGGAGAAAAATCGTCGCGCAGCTTGCGCAGCATGTTGACGAAAACGTAGATGGCGGCGGTGGGCAGGCCGGTCTTCGTCGACATGGGACGCTGGCGCGCCATGGCGTGATAGGCGCGGAAGATGAACGACATGGTGTCGATGAGGAAGATGGCGCCCTGGGCGCTGTTATTCGCCGGCTTCACAGAGGGAGTGGCAGCGTCCCCTGCGGATTGGGATAAGGGCGGCTTCGATTGCGGCGATGATTTTCGTGGAGGCAATGTGCTTAGTTTAACAGCCGCGGCGAATCCAGTTTAAGTCGCGCTGTATACTCGGATGCCATGAAAACGGGATCAAGGGTTTGCCAGCGATTGCTGTCGTTGTCCGGTGCAGTCATTTTCTCAATTGCGTTAGTGCCCTGCGCCTGCGCGCAGACTTCGTCAGCTTCGCGCGCCGCTGGCGTGCTCGACTCCATGCCACATGCCAGGAAGATTGATGAGGTGGCGTTGTCGCCAGATGGGAATCGGGTCGCCTACATCGTGGACGGAGAGATTACGGTTGTAGACCTCGGCAGCGGCATTTCTCATTTCATTCCGGTTGAAGGGAAACTTCCGCTCCGTGATCTGGCGTGGTCGGCGGATGGGAAACGGCTTGCCTTTCTTGCCGATCTGCCGGGTGATGTTCCTATGGCGCAGCTTTGGACTGGCAGTGATGACGGCGGCACGGCAGTGAAACGGGCGGAACTGAAGGGATATGCGCAGACTTTGCGATTCTCGCCGGATGGATCCAGGGTCGCTGTGCTTTTTATTGAGGGTATGCCGCGCGTGGCTGGGCCGCTGCAACCGATGACGCCGTTGGCGGGAGTGGTGGGGGAAAAGATCTACGAGCAGCGGCTGGCGGTCCTCGACTTAAGTACGAACCGGCTGACGCAGGTTACTCCTGCTGATATTTACGTCTATGAATATGACTGGGCGCCGGATGGGCAGAGTTGGGCGGCAATTGCGGCGCATGGGAATGGAGACGCGAACTGGTGGGTGGCGCGGATGTATCGCATCGATGCGGGAACAGGCGAGATGCGGGAAATCTACAAGCCGAAGTTGCAGGTTAGCGATCCGCACATTTCTCCCGATGGAAAGAATGTGGCGTTCATTGAAGGACTGATGAGCGATGAGGGGATCACGGGCGGCGACGTTTTTGTTGTGCCGTTTGCGGGCGGAGCAGCGCGGGATCTTACGCCGGGGATCAAGGCGTCGCCTTCGGCGGTGGCGTGGGCGGGAAGTGGCCGCATTGTGTTTGCGGAGGATTTGGATGGGAACTCCAGCTTTGGCGCGGTGAGCGTGAATGGTGGAGCGGTGCAGACACTTTGGTCGGGCAAAGAACTGGTGGGCACGGGCAGCGACGCGTGGGAGCCTGCGGCTTCATTTTCTCGCGACGGAACGAAGGTTGCAGTGGTGCGGCAAGCGGCGAGCGCGCCAGCGGAACTCTGGGCAGGACCGATTGGGAAATGGCAGCAAGTCACGCACGTGAACGACGGCGTAAAGGCCGCGTGGGGCGAGACGCGCAACGTTCATTGGATGAACGGAAACATGCGCGTGCAGGGATGGCTGACTCTGCCCAAGGATTTCACGCCGGACAAGAAATATCCGCTCGTGGTGAGCGTGCATGGCGGACCGGCGCACGCTTGCATGTCACGGTGGGATGAAGGGCTGAGCGGGGCTTTGTCGGGGATGGGATATTTTGTGCTGTGTCCAAACCCGCGCGGGAGTTATGGGCAGGGCGAGGCGTTTACGCAGGGCAACGTCAAGGATTTTGGCGGCGGAGATTATCGCGACATTATGGCGGGAGTTGAGGCGCTGGCGAAGCAGTATCCGATTGACCCGAAGCGGGTGGGGATTCGCGGACATAGTTATGGCGGATACATGACGATGTGGGCGGAGACGCAGACTACGCGTTTTGCGGCGGCGGTTGCGGGCGCGGGGCTTTCGGACTGGCTGAGTTATTACGGGCTGAACGATATTGACGAGTGGATGATTCCGTTTTTCGGGGCTTCGGTGTATGACGATCCGGCGGTGTATGCCAAAAGCGATCCCATGCATTTTGTGAAGGCGGTGAAGACTCCGACGCTGATTCTGGTGGGCGAGCGGGATGGCGAGGTGCCGATGGAGCAGTCGGTGGAGTGGTGGCATGCGCTGAAGGCGATGAAGGTGCCGACGGAACTGGTGGTGTATCCCGGCGAAGGGCATTTATTTTTGAAGAGTGAGGATGCGCGGGACTATGATTTGCGGACGCTGGTGTGGTTTGAGGAGTGGTTTGGGAAGGCGCATCCGTAGGGCGAATGGGCCATGTCGGCACTTTTGTGAACTCCTGGCGACGCCGGCCGATGGGCGCCGGTAGGGATCCTTCGACTGCGTTGCCCTCCGCTTCGCGGACGGCAACTTCGCTCTGGATGACAATGACGAAGGAGTTGATTGACGAATCGCGGCGCGGCCCGTGTGTTAAACTTTTTAATTCACACATATTAATTCACACGGAAAACGTTGCCCGTAGGCATCCGATCCACACATGCTTTTTTCCAAAGAATATGTGGGCTATCTGGCCCGCGAAGTCACCAAGAAATTGATTGCCGGGAAGTTTATCGAGACTGAGGCGGTGCCTTTGGTCACGGAGAAAGTGCATGCCGCGCTCTTGGATGAGTTGACTCTGGAAGACCGCATCAATGACGACGTGCGCAAGATCCTGGAGACTTACGCCGACGAGATGAACAAGACGGGCGCGAATTACCAGGAGATGTTCCGCAAGGTGAAGAGCGAGCTGGTGCGCAAGTATAAGGCGGTGCTGTGAGACTGAGCCGGGACAAGGTGAATGTGCTGGCGCGGGCCGTCTCCGATGTGCTCAAGCAGATGGATGAAGTGGAGTTCATCGAAGACTTCAACACCATTCGGCAGGAGACGCGCAGGATTCTCGAAGACCTGCTCAATCAGGAAGCGCGGATTGACGCCTCGGCCAAGCAGAAGATCGAGAGCCAGAAGCGGACGATCCTGGAAGGCTCGCAGGAGTGGGACATTCTTTACCGGAAGTACTACAACGAGGAAGTGAAGAAACTGGGCGTGTAGGGTAGGGCAGGACAAGGTTTCAAGGTTTCAAGGTTTCCGAAGTCTCAAGGTTTCAAGGCGCGCGATCGTGCATGCAACTGTTACTCGGCCGATTTAAGAGCGATTGAGAGCAGATTTCGCACCGATCGCGCCGGGCGCTTGTCTTCTGTGACCACCAAACGGAACGGGCCTGTCTTCGCGTCCAGCGGAGCGCCATTCATCGTATCGGCAACCAGAACTTCTCACCACATGGCCTGCCGCTTGGAAAGAGCATCATCGAGCGAAAAAACGGCCCCGCGCGAACGCGAGGCCAAGGGGAGAGACAGCCAACGAATCTTTTCTAGTTCGCGCCAGGCTCCATCGTGGTTCAGGCCGCTTCGCGGCGCTGCTGGATGGATTGCAGGTGCTGGAGGTATTGCTGGGCGTTGGTGGAAATTCTGCGTTGCGGCAAACTGGTGACCCACTGCGAACGAGGCGTGGAACGGCGTTCGCGGCGGGAACCTACCGGGCCGCGAAACTTGACGTTCACCGGTTTTTCTTCCATGGTCTGCTGTTGCCAGCCGGTACCTTCGGTGACGTTGAACACTCCGATGTAGCCGCCCTTGATCAGCGTCAGCGGGTTGTGGATCTGGTTCATGCGGTCGAACGTGGTCGAGCCCTGAGTGCGAAAACTTTCAAACCACGCGGGGTAGACGAAATCGGAGAGCAGAACGTTATCGATCTGGTAGGCGAAGCTGTCATCTTCGCAGGCGTCGCAGACTTCGTAGGCGTAGAGCGTGCCCTGAGTGTTGGCGTTTTGTACGAATGCGGTAAGGTTGATGTCGGGGTCGACCAGCATTTCCAGGAGTTCGTGGCTGGCGGTGACGGTCCAGGAAGTCCCGGCTTTCAGATCGCTGGCGGCAAATACCTTGCCGATGGGCAAGGCGGCGGGCGTAAGGTCGTGATAGCCGAGAGCACCGGCCTGATCGGAATCGTCAAGCATGACCAGCCACCAGCTGGTATCGGGCGGCGGGGTGCCTTTGGGAATCATGGTAAGGGCGGCGTCGATGCCCCACACGGGGCCGAAGTCGTTGCTGACCTGCTCTTGCAGGGCGGCAATGACGGGAACGACATCGGCATCCTGCAGGACGGTGCTTTCGTTGATTACGGCGATCTGGATGGGAGGAAGTTGCGCGTGCGAGATTTGGGGCACTGGGATTCTCCTTTTGGATTTCAGATTCGGAGAACGCGCATGGGAAATGCGTGACTCTGTGATCGCAGATTACAACGGGATGGGCTGCGGATAAGTAAAGGCGGCAAGAAAAAAAAGGGGACATATCCATTTTGGGAAGGGCCTAGAATCTCATAAACCCCGGCAGACTGATTCTTGCTGTTCACTTCCGGGCAGTGAAGTTCGTGGGTGGACAGAATGATTCACTTCGTCCGACAGTAGTCTTCAATTTTGCCCTTTTTCAGTCAATAACTTACCTCTTGAAGTAGATTGGGCAGAGCCTTGCTCCCACAAGATTCACGTGGCATCCTTGTCGCCATCGCGCGCCGAGCGCCGAAGCTGTCATTGGAAGTTGCGTCCCAGCGCGCCCTCTGCGCTACGAGTAAACGAGAGGCGAACGATGAACGGCTTGATTCAAGACTTTCGCTACGGGTTACGGCAACTGCGCAAGAGTCCGGGGTTCACGACCGTTGCGGTGCTCACGCTGTCCTTGGGAATCGGCGCCAACACCGCCGTCTTCAGCCTGATTAACGCCGTGATGCTACGCACTCTGCCGGTGCGCGATCCGCAACAACTCGTCCTTCTAAGATGGAGTGCGCATCGCGAGCCAGGTACTCATGCCTATTACAACTGGGCTGGATGTCCGGACAGTTCTTCAGCGACCGGCGCCGGAAGCTGCTCGTTCTCCTACCCTATGTTCGAGCAGATACGTTTGGAGCAGAACGTCTTCTCGGGCCTTTTCGCTTTCGTTCTGGGGCCGATGCCGATGGTGCGCGTAGACGGACATCCGAGTGAGGCGCATGGCGTGTTTGTCTCCGGCGACTTCTTCCCGACCCTGGGGACGCGTGCCGTGGTTGGCCGCACGCTCGGGCCCAGCGATGACTTGCCCGGCGCGGCCCCGGTTGTGGTAATCGCCTACGCTTATTGGCACAGACAATTTGGGGGCGATCCTTCGGTTCTCGGCAAGCCGATCATACTGAATGGATCTGCGTTCACAGTTGCGGGTGTAGCCGCGCCCGGATTCTTCGGGCTCGATACGAGCCGTCCCACAGATTTTTGGGTGCCATTGTCGTTCCAACCCAGCGTGTCTCCGGGCCTGCCCAAGAAAACGGACGCCGCCGCTGTATGGGTCTGGATGGGAGCGCGATTGAAACCGGGCGTCACGGCTTCACAGGCCGAATCCGCGCTCAGCGGGATTTTCGCCCGCAGTGCAGCCAGCGGTTCCGAGGCAATCTTCAAGCCGGAGGACGCACCCCGCATCGATCTTCCCAGCGCTGCCCGGGGACTCTACACCTTGCGCCAAGATTTCTCGAAGCCGCTCTTCGTGCTGCTGATTGCGGTAGGAATTATCCTGTTAATTGCCTGCGCCAATGTTGCCGGCTTGATGCTTGCCCGCGCCACGGCTCGGCGGCGGGAGATAGCCGTGCGCTCCGCTCTCGGCGCCGCCAAGTGGAGGATCATCCGGCAGCTTCTGACCGAAAGCCTGCTGATGGCAGCTGCGGGCGGGGCACTGGGAATTGTGCTTGCCTATTGGGGCGCACATGCGCTCACCGCATTTCTCTCCGCGAACTGGTTTGTGCCGCTCGATATCGACGTTCATGCAGATGCTCGCGTCCTTGGTTTCACCCTGGGTATTACCATGCTGGTTGGGATGCTGTTTGGACTTGCGCCCGCGTTCCGCAGCGTCGGTGCGGAATTGTCGACCGGCCTTAAACAGGAATCTGGCAACACTGTCAGCTCGCTCCATGGCCTCGTCCGGCATTTCGGAATTGGCAAGGTGCTGGTCATCGTCCAGGTCTCGCTTTCTCTTTTGCTGCTGGCTGGCGCGGGACTACTCGTCCGCACACTGGTTAATCTTGACACTTTGGACCTCGGCTTCGACGTTCATAACATCCTTCTTTTCAACCTCGACCCGGCCCCCGGCGGATATAAAGGCATGCAGGTTCAAGGCCTGTACAGCGATTTACAGAGCCGGTTCGCAGCGCTCCCCGGAGTTACCTTGGTCAGCTACTCGATGACGTCGCTCGTGAGTGGCGCCGAGATGACGAACTCGTTCCGCCTCCCGGACGCGCCAGTGGACGTGGCCACCGCAGAACTTCCTGTGAGTTCGACTTTCTTCGAGACCATGCATATCCCGATGCTTGCAGGGCGCACGTTTGCCGCGGCAGACTATGGGCCAACGGATGCCAAACCCAAACCACTGATCGTCAACCGGAGGTTCGCGCAGCAACTGTTTGGGAATGAGAATCCTCTGGGCCGCCTCGTTGCTCAAGGTGAGACTGCGGACTGGCAAATTGTCGGCGTCGTCGGCGACGCGAAATACCAGGCGGTGCGACAGGAGATCATGCCTACCGCGTACCTTCCCTTTAAAGAAGGCAGAGCGGCTTTCGAACTGAGAACCGCACGCGATCCTAAGGGCCTTATTTCCCTGGTGCGCAATGTTGTCACTAGCGTCAACGCCAATTTGTCGGCTTCTCACATCACGACGCAGACCGACCAAATCGACCGCGACCTTTATCAGGAACGGCTGTTCGCATGGCTGTCCAGTCTTTTCGGCCTGCTGGCGCTGATTCTGGCATGTGTCGGACTCTACGGCCTGCTTTCGTATGAGGTCGTTTGCCGCACACGCGAACTGGGTATCCGCATGGCGCTGGGCGCACCGCGACGCAAGGTTCTGCGGATGGTGCTTGGGCAAGGGATCGTGCTGGCTGTCGTAGGTGCAATGTTCGGTATTCTTGTGGCTTTCGGTGCGACCCGTTATCTCGCTACCCTGCTCTATGGGGTTAAGCCTGTCGATGGGGAGACCTTCGCCGCTGTCGCGATGCTGCTGGCCGCCGTGGCCTTGCTCGCCTGTTACATTCCGGCGCGCCGGGCAACGATGGTCGATCCTGTGGTGGCGTTGAGGCACGAGTAGGTCAGATCAAAATTGCCGAAAGTATGATCGCGATTTCTGAAATCACGGCTGCAGTCAGACAAGCGGCGCAGGATGCCGGATTTGATTTGTGCGGGGTCGCATCTGCGGGGGACACGCCGGAGCTGGCTTACTTTGACCAGTGGATCGCCGCCGGATATGCGGGCGAGATGAAATATCTGGAAGCGCGACACGAAGCGGACTCGCAGAGGCAAGGCCCGCTTAAACGGTCGTCGCTATCGCAAACGGCTCCGTGGGCGCGAAGCGTGATTGTTTGCGCCATCAATTACAACACCGCAGAACCTTACTCGACCGAAGTTCACGACGCCGGACGGGGATGGATTTCGCGCTACGCGTGGAGCGCTGGGGATTATCACGAGTCGGTGATGCGGCGATTGCGGCAGGTGGAGGCGGCGATTCGCGCGGCGGTCTCAGCTGAAGTTAACGAAAAGACAGAGGCGGGAACTTCGAGTTTGGTTACGCGCTGCTATGTCGATACCGGGCCTATCGTCGAACGCGTGTATGCGAAATACGCCGGCGTGGGATGGATCGGGAAGAACACCTGCATCATTCACCAGAAAAAAGGGTCGTGGCTGTTTCTGGGCGTGATCCTGACTTCGCTGGAGTTGCAGGCAGATATTCCCGCGCCGGACCGCTGCGGCACCTGCACCCGCTGCATTGCGGCCTGCCCGACGAATGCGTTCGTCGCGCCGTACCAACTCGATGCCAATAAGTGCATCGCTTACCTGACGATCGAGAAGCGGGGAACGATTCCGGAGGAACTGAGGGCGGGGATTGGACGCCAGGTTTTTGGCTGCGACATTTGCCAGGATGTTTGTCCGTGGAACCGCAAAGCGCCGGCCACAACGGCCTCGGACTTCCAGGCACAGCCCAAATTTGTGAATCCGGCGCTCGATTGGCTGGCGGAGATGAGCGAGGAAGAATTTCGCAGTGTGTTTCGCAAATCAGCGATGCGGCGCACTAAGCGCTCAGGCTTGCGGCGCAATGCGGTGATCGCCATGGGAAACAGCGGCGATTCCAAGTTTCTTCCGGTCATTGAGAAGCTGGAAAGTGACGACGACGAAAATGTGGCCGAAAGCGCCCAGTGGGCGCGGAATGAACTGCTTAGAAGGAATGGGAGTAAATAGTCTCTAAGGTGTTTGCCGTAGTATTTTTAAACGATTTGCCCCGCCGCGAAGCTCCGCCATCCGCATCTAAACTAACTGAAAAATCCGGTTGGACTTCGGTAACTGGTTTTTCCAATCCTGAGCAACTAATCTTTGGCTAAGGGGTTGGTAACAAGCAGGTTAGGATTATTCGTTGCAATGAAACGAGCGCTTCAATTCGGACCGCGAATGCAGCAGGCTGCGTGCGTGCTGGCGCTTGTTTTTGCCTCGGTGCTGGGGCTGGCATCGCATGCTCAGGCTTCGGCCACGTTGCTCCTTGAGGAGCCCTACGGCAAGCTCGGCTTTTTTACCGCGACCGGACACGCGGCCGTCTATCTTTCCGGAGTTTGCGCCGATTCGCCGCTGGTGTTGCGGCCTTGTTCGCCGGGAGAAACGGGAGTGGTGCTCAGCCGCTACGACGGCGTCAGTGGCTACGACTGGATTGCGATTCCGCTTATTCCTTATCTCTACGCAGTGGATAGTCCCGAGGACATTCCTTTGTTCGCCGATACCAAGATGGTCGCACTTCTTCGCGACCGCTATCGCCGGAAATATCTGGAAGCGATTGCGCCCGATCGCGCCGACGGCGGAACTCCGGGTGGGAACTGGTATGAACTGGTTGGGTCTTCGTATGACCGAACGATTTATGGGTACGAGATTGAAACCCATGCCGCGCAGGATGCAGCGTTCATTCGCAAATACAATTCTTCGCCCAATGTATCTCACTTCCACACTGCGTACAGGAACTGCGCCGACTTTGCCAAGGACGTGATTGATTTTTACTATCCGAGGGCACTGCATCGAAGTCTGGTGGCCGATGTGGGCATCACCACACCCAAGCAGATGGCGAAGACCCTGGTGCGATATGGCGCGCATCATCCCGGGCTGGAATTTACGCGGACGATTATTCCGCAGGTGCCGGGAACGGCTGCGCGCAGTTCGAACGTCCACGGCGTGGTGGAATCGTTTTTCAAGTCGAAGAAATATATCGTGCCCAGCGCGATCATCAGCCCGATTTTTGCCGGTTGCGTCTTCGCGGTTTACGAAGGCACGGGAGGGGGACGATTCGATCCCGCGCGCGACGCTTTGGTATTCGTTCCCGGAGACGGTCCCGACAGGCAGCTGGGGCGTGAGGACCGGCGCGCTTATGAAAAAGAGTTGAGCCACTTGCTGGCCCGGGAAGAGTCGGCGGGATTGCCGGCTCGCGGGAAGAAATCCTGGGAGCATATCGAGGCGAAAGCCAATACTGAGTTCGACGATCAGGGACGGCCGATACTGCAGGTGAATCTGGGACCGGACCCGGTAGAACTGGGAATCTCGGCCAGCAACGTTTTGAGCGGGGATGCGCCTGCCGAACTGGCTGAAGAGATGCTCGAGGCGCGGCTCCAGGAAGAGTTGCGGGATAAGGCGCCGCATGGAGTTTCCGAGAGCGAAGTCACACGCGACTGGAGCTTACTGCAGCGAGCGTTGCGGCAAAGTGGAGGCGACATTGCTGTTGAAAATGCGAAACGGCGGCCGCTGGAAGCGTCCTTCAATGGCGGTGCGGGTGCTCGTGCCGAGCGCACGCGCGGGAACCTGCCTTAGATTGAGCACACCGATCGCTCACACAATACAAAAGCCGCGCCCGGTTGGGCGCGGCTTTGTAATCTCACTGCGATGAGCCCTGCGTGCGCTATTGATCTTGCGGCCGCGGGATTCCGCCGGCGCCGCCGGGAATTGGGCCCTGTCCGGGAGCGAGCTGTTGCTGCATCTGGAGCTGGCGCTGCTGCATTTCCATCAACATCTGTTGCGGAGTCTTGATGCCGGACTGATCGGCGGGCTGCTGATCGGTGTCGGCGGCCACATTCTGATCGGCGCTGCTGTCATCGGGATTATCTTCCGGAGTGGCCTCGGCGTCAGGCGCATCATTGGCGGCATCGGATGGAGGCGGCGCCATGTTTTGCGGATTCGACGCGACCGCTCCATTGGGACCTTGACCTGGATTGTCGCCCGACTTGGCCACCAAAACCACTCGCGTGAGTTCGTTGGAGTTGGAGGGCGAACCGAGCAGAACGTAGTTGAACTTGGAACCGTTCAGCAACTCTGCCATCACATCGCGAGCCGGACCGGGACCGATGCGGGTGACTACGCGCTCGCTGGCGGTAGGCGGAATCTCGATGTCGGCGGAAGTCTGTTTGCGTACGGCGCGAAGGACGTCGGCGAGGGTGGAGTTGGGCGCAAAAATGGTGAGTTGCCCATCGCGATAACTAACTTGCGGCGCGACCGGCTGCATAGTATCCAGCGGCATTTGCGGCACGGGACCGCGCGGGCCGGAAGGCAATGGAGCAAGCTGCGCCTGTTTTTTGGCGGATTTGCGGGGATGAGGTCGGGTTGAGGCGACTTCCGCGTTCAGGCAGCCCAGCGACAGGGCTCCGGTCAGCAGGAGACATGCAAATCCACGTCGTGCGCTCATTGAAACCTCCCTGAAGGTTCTGCGGTTAGGAAAATTTTAGCATCAGTCGACGGCTGCGTTTGTCAACAAAAAACTGGTCCACCGGCGCTTACCAAAGGGAACGTTACTGACAGTACGCCCTTGCATGGATTAATCCTATGGCACGGGAGCGGAGGGTAATACATCAATAGTAATGGCACTGGCTGTATGTGATTGCCGTAGAATGAATTAGCTGGATGGCAGCAAACAATTCCGGGGCTTTCGCATCTTTAAAGCAGGCGCGATCAATGCGTTGAATCCAGCAAGGAGCCACTTCGATGATTTCGCCCCCAAGCCGAATTTTGGCGGCTTTGGCAATTCTGGCGGTTTCGGCCGTGTTATTGCCGAGAATGAGCGCCGAAGATTGCCAGACCTCGACCGACATGGGCGATGCGACCCGCGCGGCGATTACCAGCGCGGGACAACGCTACTTTGCCATGGTGGCCAAAGGCGACGTCGCTTCGTTGAAGCAAGATTCCATACCCAGCGTGGCCGAAAGTTTTTCCGGCATCGCCGCCACGATTAAGGATAATCAGCCGAAATTGGCCGGAACCCAGGCCGTGGCACGACCGCCTTTTTTGCTGGACGCGCCGGGCACCGCGCCCATTGCTCATGCAGAATTTTTTTGCGGAATCTTCGGCAAGACGGGGCAAACGGCGAACAGCGCCGCCTTCTATTTGAATAACCTGCCCCCGGGAAAGTATGCGGTGGTGCTGCTGGATGACGCCTCGGCCAAACCGCCGGAGACAGTTTCTTTTGTCCTGCAACAAATCGGCAACGACTGGAAGATGGGCGGCCTTTATATAAAGTCGCTGCAGTTCGCCGGGCATGACAGCGATTGGTTCATCGCCCGCGCGCGCGAGTATAAAGCCAAAGGCCAGGAGCACAACGCCTGGTTTTATTTTCTCGAGGCCCGCGAACTGATCTCGCCCTTGCCCTTTATGAGCACGGCCAACACCGACAAGCTGTATGACGAATCGAAGGGGATGCAACCCGCCGACGTTCCCGCGGACGGCAAGACAGTGAGCCTTGCGGCGGGTACGACCACTTATCAATTGACCGCGCTATTTCCTGAAGCCGTGGGCGACGATCTGGATCTGATCGTGAAGTATTCGACCAACGATGTGTCGAACACGAATCTTGCCTATGCCAACAATGTCGCGGTGATGAAAGCCCTGGTGGCGAAGTATCCAGAAGTGAGGGACGCATTTGCTGCGGTGGTGGCGAGAGGCGTGGATCCCAGCGGGCATGATTATGGGACTATGCTGCCGATGAAGGATATTAAGTAACAGATCAGGCTTCCGCGTTAGCCGTCTTGGCTTCATCCAGCGTGCAATCGCTGGGATCTTTGTCGTCGCGCAGGCCGAGAAACACCGGAGCACGCAGCTTCGGGCCGCTTCCCGTGGTTGCGCCTTCGGTCCATTCGGCAAACTCGATTTCGGCGACCAGTTCGGGCTTGACCCAGTACACCTTGCGCAAAGCCTCCACCTTTCCGGTGAAGGGATTTTGTTTCATCTCCAGCTTCTTCAGCCGCTTCCACACATCAGCCAGCGATTTCTGATCGAAGCCGCTGCCCGCCTGGCCAACATGAATCAGGTTTTTCTTTTTGTCATAGAGCCCGAGAACGATGGAACCAAAATAGGCGCGGCTGCCTTCGGGCTCGGTATAGCCTCCGATGACGCACTCCAGACGATGAGTGATTTTGATCTTCAGCCATTCGTGGCTGCGCTGCTCGTGATAGGTGCTGTCGCGGCGCTTCGCCAGAATTCCTTCCAGTCCTTTTTCTTTGGCGATGGCAAAGAGCGCTTTTCCTTCTTCTGCATAATGATCGGAGAAACGTACGGAATCCCCCGGCAGCAGCACTGAGCGAAGTTTGTTTTTGCGCTCTTCCAGCGGCAGACGCCGCAGATCGTAGCCATCGAGATAGAGCAGATCGAAAACGTAATAGAGCACGGGAACGTCGGCTTTGGCGACGGTGCGCCGGCCTCCGGGACGAAATCCCGTGCGCTGCTGCATCAGGCTGAAGGAAGCTCTTCCCTGCTCATCGAGCGCAACTACTTCGCCATCGAGAATCGCAGTCTTGGCGTTGACGAACTGGGGCAGGTCTTTGAGTTCGGGATAGCGCGGGGTCAGATCGTTCTGATTGCGGGAAACGAGCCGTGCTTTGCCGTCTTCAATGAAGGCAATCGCGCGGTAGCCGTCCCATTTGATTTCAAACAACCACTCGGAGCCGTCGAATGCTTCATCGACCGGAGTGGCCAGCATGGGATGAATGACGGAGGGCATGGGTTTTTTGATTGCACCGGCTAAATCAAGGGCTTTTAACGCAGAGACCGCTAAGGGCGCCGAGGGCTTTTGGGTTTTCCTAGGAGACGGAGAAGGCGGCGCGGAAATCGCGGCAGGCGGCGCTACTTTGGCGTTATCTTTCTCGGCGATCTTTTTCTCGGCGATCTTGGCGTACTCTGCGTTATTTTTTTTTTGCGCTGCCGGAAGCAGCTTTTTTCTTGTCGAGTCTGGCTACCGCATCGGCCAGCCAGGCCGCCTTCAATTTCCCGCGCCCGGATGCCGGCCGGCTGCGCCATTCCGCCGATCCGCGGTCGCCGGCGATTTCCGCCAGGCTACGTTTACTCAACACCGACGAATCATAGGCATCGATGTCGAAGCCTTCGACTGCTTTATCGTCATGTTTTTTTATCAACAGCCATTCATTGCCTTTGCTTCCCGCGCGCCGCCCGTGCATCTTTACCAGAGCGAAGTCACCTTTCAACCGCTTGCCTGACAGGCGAAATTTCAAATCGCCCTTGGCCAGCATCTGCGCCGCTTCCGCTTCGGTTCCGGGTACGTATTTTCCATCCACGGGAACCGGCTTGAGCGGTTGCCAGGTGCCGACATCCCACACCATCACCGTGCCTGCTCCGTAATTATTTTCGGGAATGATTCCTTCGAAATCGAAGTAGGAAACCGGATGATCCTCGACTTGCATGGCCAGCCGTTTGTCCGCAGGATCGAGCGACGGGCCTTTGGGCACGGCCCACGATTTCAGGACGCCTTCCATCTCCAGGCGAAAGTCGTAGTGCAGCCGGGTGGCATCGTGCTTCTGCACGACAAAACGGTTGCGTGATTTTTTTTCCAGCTTGGCCGGAGGCTCGGGCGTGTTATCGAACTTCCGCTTGCGTGAATATTCTTCGAGCGCCATGGATGCATTGTAAAACAGCGCCACCCGGAAGACGTGGCGCTGCTTCCATCTAGGCGCGCCCCAATTTATCCCGTGAATGCCTGGCACTTGCTGCCGCGCTTACCGCCAGCCCGCCGGTCTCCACCAGGGTTACTTCCTCGTCTGGAAGGGGCGACGTTGGCCAATTGGCGTCGGCTATAATGAATCAAGAAAAAGGAGTCTGCATGGCAATCGAGAAGACCGAAAAGATCTGGCACAATGGCAAGCTACTTAATTGGGACGATGCGACCATCCACGTCATGTCGCACGTTGTCCACTACGGGTCTTCGGTCTTCGAAGGCATTCGCTGCTATGCGCCGCCGTCCGGGCCGGCAATCTTCCGCGCCAACGAACACATTCAGCGGCTCATCGATTCCGCCAAAGTCTACCGCATTGATGTTCCCTTTACCCGCGACGAAATCATCAAGGGAATGCTCGAAACCGTCGGGCACAACGGCACGTGGCCCTGCTATGTGCGACCCATCGTTCTTCGCGGCTACGGAGAGGCCGGCGTCAATCCTTTCAATTCGCCGACTGAGGTTTACATCATCAATTATCCGTGGGGAAAATATCTGGGCGGCGAAACCGAAGGTTGCGACGTTTGCGTTTCTTCCTGGACGCGCCTGGCACCCAACACGCTTCCCGCCATGGCTAAAGCTGGAGCCAATTACATGAACTCGCAGCTCATTAAAATGGAAGCCATTGTCAACGGCTACGTGGAAGGCATCGCGCTGGATGTGAATGGATACGTCAGCGAAGGCTCAGGCGAAAATATTTTCCTGGTGCATCGCGAGAAACTGATTACGGCGCCGCTGGGCAACTCTGTTCTTCCCGGTATCACCCGCGATTCGGTGTTGCAGATCGCGCGCGATCTGAATATTCCGATTGTCGAGCAGATGATTCCGCGGGAAATGCTTTACATTGCCGACGAAGCTTTCTTCACCGGCACTGCTGCCGAAGTCACGCCGATCCGTTCGGTGGACAAGATCAATGTGGGCAAGGGCGGGATGGGACCGATTACCCGCACGATTCAAAGGGAGTTCTATGCCATTGTGCGGGGAGAAAAAGCTGACCGCCACAACTGGCTCACGCCCGTGCCCGTCCGCAGCAAACAGCCCGTCGGCGTATAATTTGCGACGGCCGGAGAACTGAATCATCGACGGCCAGGGGCGTTTCGCAGCCCCTTCCCTCTATTCCCAGCAAGGAGAAAATATGTCCCAGCCTAACCTGACTCCTGAATTTGTTCTCACTTATCGCGACATGATGCTGGACGGCGTCAAGCGCGAAGCGGAAATTACCCGGAAAGTGATCGGTGCGATTCCAGACGCGAATTGCAGCTACAAACCCGATCCCAATGCGCGCTCGGCGAAAGACCTGGCGTGGCATATCGCGGTCAGCGAAGTGCACTTCGCCGATAGCGTTGCCGATCAGAAGTTCGAGATGAGGGGCAAGTCGCCGGAAAAACCGGAGACCATTGCCGAGATTGTGATTTGGTATGACGAAAACCGGCAGCGGTCATTCGACCGGCTGGCGACGCTCTCAGCGGAGCAGTTGCTGACGCCCATCAACTTCGCGGGTATCTTCAACCTGCCCGCGGTGCTTTATCTTAGCTTCCTTAACAATCACAGCGTCCACCATCGGGGAGAACTGGCCACCTATCTGCGGCCCATGGGATCGAAGGTACCGTCGATCTACGGCGGCAGCTTCGACGAGCCGTTCCGCATGCCCGAGCCGCAACCGGCCAACAGCGCGGCGTAGCCGCTCTCGCCATAACGACAAAGCCGCCTGCAAGGGCGGCTTTTTATTTGTAACGGAATTTCGAATTTTGCCTACGCTCCGCACCAGAGAATTTCGACCGGGTATTTCCGGAAGACGCGATCGGCGGTCAGGATAATCATCTTCTCGACCATCGCCTGGGCGATTAGCAAACGATCGAAGGGATCCTGATGATGCGGCGAGAGGTCGTAAACTTTCACCGCGTGAAGATGAGTGACCGGAAGCGGCAGCAGACGTTGTTTCGCCATGAACTCGGGTATGCATCTGTCGGGAGGCGAGGGAAGAGTCAACTTGCCCAAGCGCGCTTTGACGCTTAATTCCCAGGCGCTGGCGGCGGAAAAATATATTCCTGACTCGCCGCTGTCGAAAATTTCGCGCCCACCCTTACTGATTTTGTCGACAGTGCTGATGCTCCACAACCACACCACGCTGTCGAGGAGGTACTTCACTTGCGCCTGCGTCTCGATGTTTTCTCAGGTTTGGGAATCTTGCCGCCGTAGAACACTTTCAACAAATCGTCGGGCAGCGGAGCATCGAAATCGTCGGCGACCCAAACTTGATCGCGCGCAAATCCCATGGGGCGCGGCGACTTCTTTGCTTCAACCGCCACTAGGCGCGCGACCGGAGTGCCGGCGCGGGCGATGGTCACTTCTTCGCCCGCGGCCACGCGCTGGAGGAGACGCGAAAGATGCGTCTTCGCCTCGTGGATATTCACTTCCATACTCAGGTGAGGCTAGACTAAGTCTTAAGACTAAGTCAACAGCCGCGTGCCTCGACGATCAAGGTTTCTCACCCGCCAATCCGCCGTTCAGCCGGGTCACTCCGCGCTGCCCGGAACCGCGGCCGCGGCCGCGTCGAAGCCGATTTTCGAGTGCGTTCCGTCGCAAAACGGCTTATTGGTGGAGGCTCCACAGCGGCAGAGCGCGATTTTCTCTCCCGCTTCGATCCGCTTGCCGCTGGCATCGAGCAAGTTTAGTTTTCCGGTGACGAGGTACGGCCCTTTGGGCAGAACTTGAATCGTTGGTTCGGACATTTATTTCTCCTTTTGGTCTTCGGCCTTCATGGGTTACGAAAATTGAACTGCGAATCACGCGACGAACCGTGCAGGTTTGGGCTTCTAACCTTCGCGACTTTGCAGTTACTTCTTCCTCGCGTCCAGACTCCACGAGCCGGGACCCAGTTGCGTGATCAGAAGCGCGCCGCCCAGCATGGAAACGTTCTTCATGAACATTACCATCTGCATCACGTGCATGGTCGGATCGGTGACCGCCCAGAAGTTGTGCATCATAGGGGTCACGCCAACCAGAAACAGCACGATCAACCAGGCTCCGATTTTGGCTCGATATCCGAGCAGGATCGAAAGCCCTCCGAGCAATGCCATGAGGCCGGACAGCGGAACCGCGATCGACGCGAGCGGAACTCCCTGGGCTACGGCGTAAGCGATGTCCTGGCTGGAAAAGTGCATGGGACCGGCCATAATGAAGATAACGGCGAAAAAGAGCCTTCCCAGGGCCGCGATGGGGCCCGCGGCGGAAGTGGAATTTGAGGATGCTACCGGATGCGCAATGCTGGCCATATCGGCTCTCCTTGTATCGGGCATTTTACCTAGCGATTGAATCGCCGGTGTAGGTCCTTGGATGTTTCCGCTCTGGTTTGGTTACAATAAATAACTATAGCGTATTAAAATAGCAGGAACTTTAGAGTAACCACGTAATCCAATAGGGAAATGCCACGATCTTCTTCATCGCAGTCTCCCTGCCCAATGGGCAATCTGCTTGAGGTGCTTACGCGCCCGTGGACCATGCACATTCTTTGGACGCTGAGCCACAACGGTCCGCAACGCTTCGGCATGCTGCGAAAGCAGGTGGAAGGGATCTCGGCGCGTGTGCTTACCGAACGGCTGCGCACCCTGGAAGAGCAGGGCTTCATTTTTCGCCACTACCGGCCCACCATCCCTCCGGCGGTGACGTATGGAATTACCGACCGCATGAAGGATATCGAAAAGGTCTTGCAGCAACTCGAAGCGCTGGCGCGCAAGTGGCACAAGCAGCCGGCAAGAAGCGAACGGCAGGAAGCGGCAGCGCTGGTGGCGGTTCGCGGCTGAATCGTCCGCCGAAAAATCTGACGCACCGCTAATTCAGGGCTCTCCTCGAATCTCGGCGAGCATCCTATGGCCTGGGAAATCTTCTTCGAGGGGAGATCGGCGTGAAAATCTTGTCACCTATTATCGCCGCGTGTTTCTGTTTCTTTGCGCTTACCGCCGTTTCGGCGCAAAACATTCCACCCGAGCAGAACCTGACCGCAAATCCCATCTTTCAGAAAAACTGCGCCAAGTGTCACGGCAAAACCGCGAACGGACGGCATTTTGGCGGGCCGTCGCTGGTTTCCGAGAAGGCCACGTCCATGCCGCCTGAGGATTTGCGAAACTTCATCACCAATGGCAAAGGGCGGATGCCTAAGTTCAGTGGCAAGTTGACAGCGGCGGAAATCGACACGCTGGTGCGGCAGATCAGGGCTGGAAGCGGCAAGTAAAGTCAGCGAGCTGAAACTTCTAACCCGCACAGGAGCGGGCGAGTTGCCCGCTCCCACGCGAGTTTTAATAGGGGCCGCTACGCTTGTGCTGAATGGCCATGTTGAAAGTGGTATTGGAGAATGCGTGCCGCCAGCGCGGGGCTCACGGTTCCCCCATTGGGCTTGATGGCGCGAACGACTTCGCCGCAACAGACCACTTCTGTAGCCGAGAGGCCGGCTATTTCCGCGGGCAGCACCAGATTTATCTCCAACTGCACGGCAGGCTGGAGAGATTCTTCCGCATGGAAGAGCATGCCGGAGCGGCTGATGTTTTCCGTTTGGCCATCGTGCCAGATTTTTTCTCCGAGACGGCGGTAACGCAGGGGCAAATGGAGTTGGAAACGTTGGGCGCGCGAGGGCGGAAAAGACTCGCGGCCCTGTTGCGTGTGTTTAAGGTGTGCGATATGGGCGGGCGTTCCGTGAACTGAAACTGCTTGGGTAGACATGGAAATTGAAACCTCCGGGGGAATTGGGCTGGTATCGAGCACTTCGCGAACCCGGTCTTTCAGGTCGCGCAGGGTGAAGGGTTTCTGGAGCAGGCGAATGCCGGCATCCAGCGTGCCGTTGTGTCCGATTACGTTTTCGGTGTAACCGGACATGTACAGCACTTTTACGTTCGGGCGAATTTCAGACATGCGCTGGGCGAGTTCGCGGCCATTCATGCCCGGCATGATCACGTCGGTCAGCAGCAGGTGAATCACGCCTTCGTGAGCGACGGCGATTTGGAGAGCGACGGCGCCGTCAGCGGCTTCGATGACGCGGTAGCCTTGTTTTTCCAGGAACTGGCGGGCAAGGTAGCGCAGGTTGGCTTCGTCTTCGACCAGCAGAATGGTTTCGGTGCCGGGCTCGGCGACAGATACGTCGGGCTGGGCAACGATTTGTGCTGCGGCTTCGCCGGTGGCGGCGACTCGGGGAAAATAAATCTTGAACGTGGTTCCTTTGCCGACTTCACTCTGCACCCAGATGTATCCGCCGCTCTGCTTGATGATTCCGTAGACCGTGGACAGGCCGAGACCGGTGCCTTTTGGGCCTTTGGTGGTGAAGAAAGGTTCGAAGATGCGAGATTGGGTTTCGGTATCCATGCCCAGGCCGGTGTCACTGATGGCGAGCACGACGTAGTCGCCGGGGCGCAATGGGGCGTGAAGGCGGGCGTCTTCCTCGCTGAGCGTGACATTTGAAGTTTCCAGCGTGAATTTGCCGCCGGTGGGCATGGCATCGCGGGCGTTGATGGCAAGATTCATGATGACCTGATCGATCTGGCCGGCATCGGCGCGCACGGAGCCAAGGCTCTCGCCGGAAACCATGACCAAGTCAATGTCTTCGCCGATCATGCGGGTGAGCATTTTCAGGTTTTCGCTGACAATGGCATTCAGGTCGAGGATGCGGGGAGCCAGCATCTGCTTGCGGCTGAAGGCGAGAAGCTGGCGGGTGAGCGCGGAGGCGCGCTGGGCGGCGCCGGCGATTTCCTGAGCGGGAGCGCGCAGAGCGGGTTCTGGGCCGAGCCGCTCGAGAAGAAATTCCGAGTAGCCGGAGATCACCATCAGAAGATTGTTGAAGTCGTGAGCGATGCCGCCGGCGAGGCGGCCGATGGCTTCCATTTTCTGCGACTGGCGAAGCTGGCTTTCGAGCGCACGGCGTTCGGTGACATCTTCGGCGAAAAGTTCGAACACCAAATCTTTCTTCCCATTGGAAACGGAGCGGCCGGAGACGCGAACGGCGGTGGTAGTGCCGTCTCTTCGTTTCCAGTCGGCGGTAAGGCCGGTAAACGGCGTTTGCGATTTCAGGTAATCGGCCAATACGAACCACTGCTGGGCGTCGGCGTAAAGACCACCGAGATGATGGCCTGCGAGATCGGAGAAATTCTCGTAGCCAAGCATGGATAGCATGGCGGGATTGGCATCGAGGAGCTGGCCCGCGGAATCGCAGCGGCAAATGCCGTAAGGCGCGTTGGTGACCAGGGAACGGAAATTAAGTTCTGAGCGGCGAAGGCTGTCCTGGGCAGAGCGCAGGGCGGCGTTGAACCAGCAAATCAAGATGGCCAGCAAGAAGAACAAGGCGAGGCGGATGATGGAACTTCGATACTGCGCCGGGGTGTGTTCGCCAGCCAGCGAGAAATAGGCGCTGACGGTGAGGGCGAAGGAAGTGGCGACGAGGCCGGGCTTCCAGCCGCCATACCAGGCGCTGACCATGACGGCAACCGCGAAGACGGCGAGCCGGCTTTCGGCGACGTCGGTTAGCAGAATGGCGGGAATAAGAGCCAGGGTGGTACTGAGAACAGCAACGCCGTAGCGCAGAATCGGAGCCCGGGCCGGAGCAATGCGGAGTAGGGGGAGAGTTACTCGCATGTCACTCATGCTAGTTCCAAATTGGGAAACAAGCGAGTTACAGGAGTTCATCCTTGATTGACAAATGGATTCTCGAGGGAGCGCAGAGGACCAGTGGCCATTCGGACAATGGCCGAATGGACGATGGGTGAATGCCCTACTGGGAGTAAAGGTCACAGGATCACGCTGAGAAAAGCGAAAGCCACGAAGGGCGCGAAGGATCACGAAGGGCGGCAAATCTTTGACGACTGGCTTTGCCTGGCCCTCGAGTCGCAAAAATCGTTCGCCGATTTGCGGAGAAGCTTGGAAATCTGGAGACTAGCTGATCTAATCAGGAATTCACTTATAAACCAATCATGAACATCGGACTGTTTGGCGGGACTTTCGATCCTATTCATCGCGGGCACCTGGCGCTGGCGCGCGCCGCGCTCGAGCGGCACAAACTGAACCGGATTTATCTGGTGCCGTCAGGAATTCCGCCGCATAAACAACAGCAGCCGCTGTCGCCGTTTGTCCATCGCTATGCGATGGTGGCATTGGCGACGGCGGAGGACCGGCAGCTTTTGCCTTCGCTGCTGGAAGCACCGGAAGAATCCGCTGCGGCGGGGAAAAAAGACCGGGCGAAACCGAACTATACAATCGACACGGTACGGCGCCTGAAGGAGTCGTTCAAGAGCAGCGACAAGCTTTTTGTGCTGGCCGGGATCGACGCGTTTGCCGATATTGCGAAATGGCATCAGGCGGAGGCGCTGTTTCGCGAGGCGGAATTTATCGTCGCCAGCCGGCCGGGATATTCGCTGGCCGATGTGGCGAATGCTTTACCCGAGAGCTTGCGGCCGAAGCCGGAGATCACGCGACCATTTCAGAAGCAGGCGGCGAGCGGCGATTTGGTTTTGAAGGGAGCGACGATTCATCTGCTGGACGAAGTTCACCAGCCGGTTTCAGCGACAGCGATTCGAGCCGCAGCGGCGAGCGGAAAGCCGCTGGGCCGTTTTGTAGATGAGGCAGTGGGGGATTACATCAAGAAGATCGGGCTCTACAAATAGTCAGGGAAGCGCAAGCCGGGAAGGTGCGATCCCGGCTATACTTCAGTTCGCGCAAATCTGTTCCCGCAAATAGTATGGAAACTTAACCCAGGACATCACATGGCTCAAAATCACTACACGACCAAGACGAAACGGCGGCCCAAAAACAGCAACCGCAAGGACCAGTCCGCAGCCACCATGGCCGCGCTGCGCAAACTCGCGGCAGCGGATACAAAGAAATCGAGCACCTAGTTACGTGGCTGAGCTTCGCAATTGCGGTTGCGGTCGTTTCTAATAGCGGGCACTTTCCTCGCGCGACTGTCGAGTACAATGGAGAAAGCTAGCGACTGATTTTCCGCATGAAAAAGAACGATTTAAAAAATCAAATCAATTCCGCCATTCAAGCCTGCCTCGACAAGAAAGCTGAAGAACTTACGATCCTGGAAATGGAAAAGGGATCGGGGGCATTCACCGACTACTTCGTGCTGTGCAGCGGAACCAACCCGCGGCAGATTCAGGCCATCGCCGACGAAGTGGAGATGCGGCTCAAGGCCGCGGGGCTCAGGCCTGCCCACGTCGAGGGCTATAAACAGGCGGAGTGGGTGCTGGTGGATTATGTCGACTTTGTGGTACACGTTTTTTCCGAGAAGGCCCGTAAGTTCTACGATCTGGAACGGCTGTGGAAGTCGGCAACGAAGCTGGAGCCGGCGGAGTTGAAAGCCGTACCGAAGAAGCGGAAAACTGCCGCTTTGGCTGGGACATCGAGTACGCGAAAGTCTTCCGCACGCAAAAAGAAAAAGGCCTGAGCTTAACTTCCGTGTGTCAATGACATCCTCCGCTGAATCCGAACCGAGTTGGGGATCGCAATACCGGCTGGTGGCGTCGGAAAAGTGGAAGGCGAAGTCGGCGGCCATGGGACAGCCCGTGACCGATGCGCTGGTCGAGTATGCGCGGCCTGCGCCGGGGATGACGGTGCTCGACCTGGCGAGTGGCACCGGTGAGCCGGCGATCAGCGTGGCGTTGCGAGTGGGAGCGCAGGGACATGTGACGGCGCTGGACTTGAGCGCGGAGTTGTTGGAGATTGCCGGCAAGCGGGCGCGGGCCCGCGGGCTAAAGAACTTTTCCACGAAGCAGGGCGACGCCCACATCCTTTCTTTCCCTGACAACCATTTTGATCTGGCAACTTCGCGATTCGGAGTGATGTTTTTTCGCGATGCTGTGGCGGCCTTGCGGGAACTGCGGCGCGTTCTGCGGCCGGGGGCGCGGGCATGCTTTACCGCGTGGGGAAGTTTTGAGCAGCCTTACTGGCAGAGCATGATGGGAGTGGTGCATCGGCGTGTCGGGGGACCGCTGTTGGCGCCGGATGGGCCCAATCCTTTCCGCTTCGCGAAACCGGGAAGCCTTTCGCAGGTTTTGCGGTCGGCTGGATTTGAAGGCGTGGAGGAAGAAACGAGAACCATCGCCTGGAGCTGGCCGGGCACGGTGGAAGAAGTGTGGGAGCAAGCGAAGGCGGTTGCGGTGCCGTTTCGTACCATGCTGGACCGTGTTCCGGCGGAGATGTGGCCTGGCATTGATGCGGAAGTCCATGACGCGGTGGGCAAGTATTTTGACGGCGAGAAGATCGCTTTTGGCGCGTCGGTGGTGCTGGCCTCGGGAAGAAAATAACCGGGTTGCGATTGCGGGCGAAGGAAGCCTTTCTTGAAGATTAAGGTTGCGTGGATCGGAAAGACGAAAGAGGCGGCGATTCAGGCGCTAACGGAAGAGTATCTGAAGCGGATTTCGCGATTTGTCGCGGTGGAGGGCGTGGCGCTGAGGGATGAGTCAGCATTGCTGGAAATGAGTGGGAGGGGTTCGTCAGCAAAATCCAAAAGCAGCATAGCCCCTCCAAAGTCGACTTTGATTTTGCTGGACTCGCGGGGCAAGCAGCTTTCTTCTGAGGAGTTGGCGAAGTTTTTGGGAGAGTATCAGGATCGCAACGCGTTGCCGCTGGTGTTTGGAGTGGGGCCAGCCGATGGCTTCAGTGAAGAGGCGCGATCGGCAGCGCAAGTCACGCTCTCGCTGGGCAAGATGACGCTGGCGCACGAGCTGGCGCGGGTCGTGTTGCTGGAGCAGATTTATCGCGCCTTCACCATCCTGAAAGGGCATCCTTACCATTGTGGGCATTGAACGGCGGCGTAAATTTTTGTCTGTACCTTCGTGACGTGTCTGGTTCGTCCCCGTAAATTAAAGTACATGCATGCGGAGAAATCCGGTAAAACTAATCCTCCTAATTTGGTGAGGCAATGATGAAGAATCCGTTGGAAGTTTTGCGCAGTAAAGAACAGCAGTTATTGCAGGTACGCCGGGAAATCGAAGCTTTGCGGGTGGCATTGCCGCTGCTGGGCGAAGACACCGATGCAACACCGACGGCGATGACCCTGCCAGTGAAGTCGGCACCGCAGCGGGTGGTGCAGTTGCCGTAGTTCGGGCGCTAGTTCAATTGCTGGCGGCCGCGCCGGCGACGACGATCTTTAATATTTCGTGGGCCAGTTTGCCGGCGCCCACATCTTCCATGTTGCAAAGCACGACCACGCCGGCGCGGCTGGCCGGGGCCACGAAGAAAGCGGTGCTGGTTCCCTGTTGTCCGCCGGTGTGGCCTAATTCCTGAAAACCATCTTTGTCGCTGACGCCCCAACCCAGACCATAATTATCCGCCGACCCATCGGAGGGTTTAAGCGGAGTCCACATGAGTTGCCGAGTGGCGGGGCGCACAAGTTTGTCGTTGAGGATCGCAACTTCGAATCGGGCCATATCTTCTGCGGAAGACAACCAGCCGCCACCGGGAATTTTGTAGCTGGAATCGAGGAAGTCGGAGTTCAGCACGGCCCCAGAGTCGGTCTTCTGATAAAAGCGCGTGCGATAAGGAATGATGGCGAAGCGGTCGTCGACCTGTGTCTGCTCCATACCGGCGGGAGCGAGAACATTTTGGCGGACAAAATCTACATAGGTCGCGCCGGCAGCGCCTTGAATCGCGCAGCCCACCACGGTGTAGCCCTGAGTGGAATAGTGAAAGTGAGTTCCCGGCGGCGAGACGAGAGGATCGTTCTCAAAGAAATTCAGGCCGGCCTGGATGGGATCGGAAAAATGACGCGTGTTGCCGATTTCGGGATCGTCCTGAGAACCGGATTTGTAGTGGCGGATGCCGGCCAGATGGCCGAGAAGCTCTCGCGTGGTTATCGGCTGCGGTTTCAACGGAAACGCCGGGCAATATTTCTGGATGGGCGCGTCGAGATCGAACTGGCCGTGCTCCCACAATTCCATGGCGGCAGTTGCGCTGAGTGATTTGGAAATCGAACCGAGACGGAAAAGCGTGTGTTCGCTGGCGGGAACGTTATTTTCCAGGTCGGCCACTCCAAAACCCTGCGCCCATTCATAAGCGCCATTCTCTACGATCGCGACCGCGACTCCGGGGACGTGAGTTGTGGCCATGAAATTCGAGACTTCGGCATCGATGCGCGTGAGCTTTGCAGGAGAAAGTTTGGTTTGCTGCGCCTGCATCAGCAGCGGAAATGCCAGCAAGAAAACGAGGCAGCTAGGAACTTTCGCGCGCGACTTTGCAGAGTGCTTCAAGATCATGGATTCTTGCCTCCCCTGGCGAGTTCTCGATTGTAGGCGAAGTTCCCATCCGGGTCGACGGCACTCAGCATCTAGTAGAATCAGAGCTTCTCACAGCAATAAGGTATTATGAGCGACGTTCGCCGCGGGCTGATTATTGTGAATACGGGGCCGGGCAAAGGCAAGACCACGGCGGCCATGGGCACGGCTTTGCGCGCGGTTGGACAGGGAATGCGCGTGTTAATGCTGCAGTTCCTGAAGGGATCTTGGCATTACGGCGAACTCGACGCCGTCAAGGCATTTGGCGATAAGTTCATAATGAAGCAGATGGGGCGCGGGTTTGTGAAAGTAGGCGCGGAGAAGCCCGACCCGGAAGATGTGCGCCTGGTGGAAGAAGCCTGGGCCGAGGGTGACAGGGCTATTCACTCGGGCGAATGGGACTTGATTGTGCTGGACGAGATCAATTATGCGATCAGTTACGGGATGCTCGACGCGGCCAAGGTAGTCGAGAGCCTGAAGAAGAAACCCGAGATGGTGCATGTGATCTTGACGGGAAGGAACGCGCACCCCACAATTGTCGAGGCAGCGGATACGGTGACCGAGATGCGGCAGGTGAAGCATGCGTATGAAAAGGGCGTGGAGGCGCAGAGAGGGATCGAGTATTGATTGAGTAATTGGAAAATTTAGCAATTTAGTGATTTAAGAGTCAGGCTCAGCGCGTTCAATTCTACAATCGCCAAATCGCTCAATACACAATTCCTATGGCTTGGTTTAAACGCGAATCCGGCGAAGTGGATAATTCTGGGGCGAAGAAAATCCGCACCGAAGGATTGTGGGTGAAGTGTGAGAACTGCCGGCAGATTATTTGGAAGAAAGATTTGGAAGAGAATTTGAATGTTTGCCCGAAGTGCGACAAGCATTTCCGGATCGATGCGCGGACGCGGCTGGCGCTGCTTTTGGATGACGGCGAGTATACGGTTTTCGACGACAACCTGGCATCGAACGATCCGCTGAAGTTTGTGGACTTGAAGGCTTATTCGACGCGGCTGAAACAGGCGCAGGAAGATACCGGGCTGAAAGATGCCGTGATCAACGCCGAAGGCAAACTGGCCGGCCGGCGGGTGGTGGCGAGCGTGATGGAGTATGCATTCATCGGAGGCAGCATGGGCGCGGTCGTGGGCGAAGCCATTACGCGGGCGGTGGAACGGGCCCTGGCGGCAAAGGTTCCGCTGATTATCGTTTCCGCGTCGGGCGGGGCGCGAATGATGGAAGGCGTCATCAGCCTGATGCAGTTGGCGAAAATTTCGGCGGCGCTGGCGCGGCTGGATGATGCCCAGGTTCCTTATGTTTCACTGCTGACCGATCCGACGACGGGTGGAGTGACGGCGTCATTCGCCATGCTGGGCGACTTGAATATTGCGGAGCCGGGGGCCTTGATTGGGTTTGCCGGACCGCGGGTGATTGAGCAGACGATCCGTCAGAAGCTGCCGGCGGGCTTCCAGCGCAGCGAGTTTTTGCTGGAGCATGGAATGCTGGATGCCGTGGTGCATCGCAAGCAATTGAAGCCATATATTGCTCGGGCACTGAATTTTATGAATGGAGCTTCTAACTCCTAGCCTCTAGCTTGAACCACTAGGGCAGAAATTTCACCGTCAGCTGCCTAATCCAACTGCTGCTACTTATTCCAACCTCACCCGGACTTGATAAGCTAGAGGCTTGTTTAACCCCTACGAAACCGCGGTTTCACGGATGTTTGCGCTGGGGCACGAACTGTCGCAGACTCCCTCGAACAAGTTCGACCTGGAGCACATGCGGGTGCTGCTGCGGGAGTTGTCTCATCCGGAGTTGCGATTTCCCAGTGTGCTGATTGCCGGAACCAATGGCAAAGGTTCGACCGCGGCTACGCTGGCTTCCATCCTGCGAGTTTCAGGACTCAAAACCGGGTTGTATACGTCGCCGCATTTGTTGCGGATTAACGAGCGCGTTCGTGTGAATGGCGAAGACATCAGTGATGACGATTTTGCCGCACTGCATTCAGAAGTCGGTCGGCGTGGCCGAGCGATTGGTGGAGCGCGGCGAGTTGCCGTGGCATCCCAGTTTTTTTGAGATGATGACGGCGATTGCGTTTGAATATTTTGCGCGCGAGAGAGTCGAACTTGCTGTGCTGGAAGTGGGTATGGGCGGGCGGCTGGATGCGACCAATGTGGTCGAGCCGCTGGTCAGCGTGATTACGGATATTTCGCTCGATCATCAGAAATTTTTGGGCGATACGGTGACAGAGATTGCGCGGGAGAAGGTGGGGATTATTCGTCCGGGGGGCGTGATGGTGACTTTGCCGCAGCAGCCTGAGGCTAACGACGTAATCGGAAATACCGTGATGGATTTGGGTGCGCGTGCTGTGAACGCGGTGCCTTATGTGCCTCCGGTTTCGCCGGGGAGTGGCGGGTATTTTCAAGCAACGTCGAAAACATTTAACGCAGAGAACGCTGAGATCGCAGAGAAGGATCGACGCCATCTTTGTCGTTATCCTCTGGAAGTGATGGGGCGGGAGATTTTGGTAGAGACGGGATTGGTGGGGCGGCATCAGTTGCGCAATGTGGCTTTGGCGGTTGCGGCGGCGGTTGAGTTGAGTGAGAAATTTGTTGGGATTACAGCTAAAGCGATCGAGCGGGGAATTCGCGAGACGAAATGGCCGGGGCGCTTTCAGCAGATTGTTGTTCCCGGATGGCCTGAGATTGTGCTGGACGTGGCGCATAATCCGGCGGGGGCCTGGGCTTTGCGGTCGGCACTTTCTGAGCGTTATCCAGATCGGCGGCTGATTTTTGTTTTTGGGGCGATGCGGGATAAGGCAATCGCCGAGATGACGGAGATTTTGTTTCCACTGGCGGAGAGGGTGGTGGTAACACGGGCGGAGAATCCGCGGTCGGCTTCGCCGGAGGAGATTCAAACGGCGGCGGCGCGGACTAGCGTCGATATGTCTCTGGCCGCTGATGTGGAAGCGGCGCTGGCGACAGCCAAGAGGCTGGCTGGGGCTGACGCGGTGATTGTGATTACAGGGTCGATTTATTTGGTGGGTGAGGCGATGCGGGTTTTGGGAGCACGCGATCGGGCAATGTGACGGGTGGAGGCCGTCATCACCAAAGCCCTGTCATTCCGTCTCTAACGACGTGGCCTAGTGTCAAGTGATTTTTGCCGACACCTCTCCCTTGGCGTCTTCGGTTTTAAAGAAGCGCCATTTCGCTCTCGCAGGAAGGTTTTTGCGTCTTCGACCAAAGCCCTGTGTTCTCTCAATCGTGCGGTGGACGCAAGGTCTCACCATCCATCTCTTCGGCAACTACTCCCAAAATTGCTGCTTCGAACTCCCCGCTTCTCGGGGAGGCAGGCTGCCTACTCAAGCGGTCGGCTCATGCTTTCCGCCACGAAATGACTCAGGCTTGCCTGCACACGGCCTTGCACAGCTGCGCGTAATCCCATTCCTCGCGCAGCATCAGGTACAACCTCATGGCCAGCTTGCGCGCCACCGCCACCTTGGCCAGCGCGCGATGCTTGCGCACCGCCAGCCGCCGATAAAAGCGGCCCAACTCGGCGTCGTAGCGCGCCGCCGTCTGTCCCGCCTCCACCAGCAAAAAACGCAGAAACGGACTGCCCTGCTTGCTGATGCCTCCCAACTGCTGCCGCCCGCCGCTGGAATGCTCGCTGGGAATCAGGCCAAAATAGCTGCCCACCTGGCGCGCATTCGCGAAGCGTTTCGCCGGCCCCAGCGTCAGCACCATGGCCAGCGCCGTCACTGGACCCACTCCCGGATGCGTCATCAACCGCACCGCCGCCGGCCGCCGCTTCACTTCTTCTTCCACTTGCCGGTTCAGCGCCGCGATCTCCGCTTCCTGCTGCTCCAGCGCGGCCAGCAACCGTTGCCTGCGCAGCGCTGCGTAGGGCAGCAACTCCAACTTCTCCAACTCCGCCCGGCCCGCTGCCGTCCACAGCTTGCGCTTCTTTTGCACGCCCTGGCTGAGCATCAGCGCCTGCAGCTGATTCTTGATGCGCGTCCGCGCCTGCACCTGCTTGTGCCGGTGCACCAGCAATTGCCGCACATCCCGCTCCTCCACACTCGGCACCCAGATCCGCGGAAACCGCTCTTCTCTCAGCAACCGCAACAACAGCTCCGCGTCTCGCCGATCCGTCTTTTGCTTGCGCACTTCCGACGCCCGGATCCGCGCCGCATCCCCAATCCACAACTCCATGCCCAACTCCTGCAGCAAACGCTCAAACCAGGGATAGTGCCCGCAACCCTCCATCCCCACCCGCACCGCTTGCCCGCGCAGCGACCCATAAAACTGCTCCGCTTCCTCGCGGTGCGATAAACGCCGCTCCAGGAATTTCTCCCGTCGAATTGTCAAAGATCGCGACCTGCTGAAACCCAGGATGAAAATCACAGCCTATAATCAGCATGACGTTGGCTCCTTTGTCGAGCCTTGGCCGTTTCGCAACCACCAACTTACTCTACGATCGAGCCAACGTCGTTATGCAATCAAGCGGAGAAAGATCATTCGCGAAGCGAGTGATCTTTCGCAGTCGAGGAACCTGCTGTTGGCTTGCGCCGTCACACCCTGGATGCCGGCCAAGGAAGAAACGCGAATTTTCCCTAGAATGGATTCTGTGCAAGATGTGAAGACATCGGTGGACGAAATCTCTCAACCGAAAGGCGCAACTGCGCCTGCGCCGCGCGGGAGTTCTCCTGCGCTTCCCGGCGTGAAATACGGCTGGGGCAGCCGCCTGCGGTCTTACTTTATTCTCGATCCGCTGATCTGGCTTTATACGTTGGTGCTGGGAATTTTAGCTTTGCCGGGCGGGATGTTCGACAGGACCGGGCAGCGGCTGCACTGGTTTTCGCGCACCTGGTCGTGGCTGATTATGAAGACGGTGCTGTCGCCGGTAAGAGTTTCTGGGCTGGATAAGATTGACACGTCAAGGCCGCATGTTTATGCGGTCAATCACGCTTCGGCGCTCGATATTCCCGTTCTTTATGTGTACCTGCCGTTTCAGTTTCGCATTGCCTTCAAGAAGGAGTTGCTGGTGTATCCGGTGGTGGGATGGCAACTGAAGCGGTCGGGGCAGATTTGTATCGACCAGCAGAATCCGGGTCACTCGATCGGAGCCATTCGGTCGGCGTTGAAGGGATTGAAGGCGGGGATGCCGCTGGTGATTTTTCCTGAGGGCGGAAGGACGCCAGATGGCGAGATCAAGCCGTTTCTCCCCGGAGCGTTTTTTCTGGCGATCAAGGCGCAGGTGGATATTGTTCCGGTGGCGCTAGTGGGAACGTATGAACTGCTGCCCATGGACACGTACCACATCAAGTGCCGCCCGCTGGAGATGCGGGTGGGGCAGCCGATTTCGACGACGGGGCTGACGCTGGGTGATATGGAGACGGTATCGGCGAAGGTGCACGCCGCGATTGAGGAGCTGTATTACGCGTGAGCAAGCTTGCGGGGTGGACGAACGGCTGCTGAAAAATCGAGGTCAGCACCTCGCTCTCTGAAGCCAAAGACTAGCTTGACACAACCCCTCGCGATTCGATCAACGGGGCTAATCGAGATCGCTTCCCGCTAAGCCGACTTATGAGGATTGATCGGCACTGCTCGTGAACAGTGCCGATATTGGCAAATTTCGTATTGTCCTATCGCCCAGTCATCTTCAGCATGGCCTCTGGCAAACGTGCGCCCTCAAGCGAAAGTTTCGAGGTGGCGTCTTCGACTGCTTGAGGTCGTCTGCCGTGAGTTCTACATCCACAGCACCAATGTTCTCCTCCATCCGAGACATTTTGGTAGTGCCAGGGATCGGGACGATCCACGGCTTCTGCGCTAACAGCCAGGCCAGGGCGAATTTGCGCCGATGTGATGCCCTTCCGGTCCGCCGCCACTTGCACCGCATGAACAAGCACCATGTTGGCTTTGCGGGCCTCGGGAGAGAAACGGGGCACATGATTGCGGAAGTCGCTCGGGTCGAACTTGGTATTTTCGTCGATCTGCCCCGTCAGGAAGCCAGCACCGAGAGGGCTGAATGGAACGAAGCCGATTCCAAGCTCTTCGAGCGCGGGCAGTACATCGTCTTCCGGACCGCGCCAGAAGAGCGAGTACTCGCTTTGCAGGGCGGTGACTGGCTGCACGGCGTGAGCTTTGCGGATCGTATCTACACCCGCTTCCGACAAGCCAAAGTGCCTCACCTTACCCTCGGCGATCAGTTCTCTTCACAGCGCCGGCAACCTCCTCGATCGGCACGTCTGGATCGACGCGATGCTGATAGAAGAGATCGATGTGGTCGGTGCGAAGCCGCTTCAGGCAGGCCTCAGCCGCGGCCTTGATGTGCTCGGGACGGCTGTTTGTGCCAGGACCGCGTTTGCCGGTTTCCACATCGATGTCGAAGCCGAACTTCGTTGCTATCACAACCTGTTCGCGGATCGGCTGTAGTGCCTCACCCACCAGTTCCTCATTTGCGAAAGGCCCGTAGGCTTCGGCCGTGTCGAAGAAGGTCACTCCCTTATCGTGAGCGGAGCGCATCAGTTCGATCATCTCGCTCTTATCGGCAGCAGGACCGTAAGCCGAGGTCATGCTCATGCAGCCGAGTCCCAATGCTGAGACTTCGAGGCCGCTTTTCCTAATGTTCTTTTCTCCATGATGTTCACCTTCCTACCGCAGTTATAAAACGATTCATTTGGGCATCCCGATCGGTGGTCAATTCTTACTGCTGTCCACTTTGACCGGCCTAAGCAGATGCGAGAACGTGAGTTGAGCAAGCTTCCACTTGCCGTTTTCGCTTGCTATAAACTTCAGTCACCATAAAAGGATTGGTGACTTCATGCGCACCGACTACTGCCTGCAAATCCATGTCCTCTAGCAGGATGGCCGTGTTACCAAATATGCGAGCATCCACTGCGTAAACGAAAGCTTTTTTGTACCAGATGCCACCGCTCTTGATGGTAGCTAATTCTTGGGTCTTTCCCCCAGGTCCCTCCCATGTGAGTGAACATGGCTTTGTCATCAAATAGTGTCTCTAAGGAATCGACCTTCTTGTCAGCCATCCAATCCCACTTCATGTTTGAGAGGTTGATGACTTCCTGTTGTTCGGGTGTATGACTTGCGGCAGTTTTGATCGTTTCCGTTGGTGGCTCTGGCGATTGCTGCGCATAAGACGATTGCACGATCAGTGTTGATAGAAACAGACCTAACATTAACGTTTTCATGGCTCTCTCGGTATGTGTGGTTGACCTTGTGACGACTTGAAGTAGCGTGGCCGATCGTCCTCGCTACTCGGATACGTAGTTTGGGTTTGCGCCCGCTGCGCCATTAATTTCAGCTACGTCCTAAAACTAATCCCGTTGCGACGGGTCGGCCCTGCCAAGCATGACAATCTCTCCGCAGATCACGACAATTCTCGCTCTGGGTTTTGACGCCTTTCGCAGCTACCTTTGACGCCTTTCTGCATGCCTGGAATCGAGACATCTTCGGTATAGTTAGAGTAGGAGTCGAGTGATGCTCAAACATTTCCGTGTTCCGGGACGGCTCGCCGTAAAGCTGGATGAGTTGGGGGTTTCTGTTCCTGCATGTGCTGCGCAGGGCAGGTCTTCCGCGCGACCTATTCGAGCAAACGCGCGTGCTTGTCTCCACGGGAGAGCTTTTTGCGCTTTGGCGCGCGATCGATCAGGCGAGCTCTGACCCGCTCATCGGCGTGAAGCTGGGGGTTGAAACAAAACCGAGCGCTTTCATCCGATGGCGATTGCCGCTCTATCGACCGAAAACCTAGTAACGGCTTCGGAACACATGGCTCGGTATAAGAAGCTAACGGCGCCAGAAGAGATTCTTGTTGAACTCGACCAAGAAGAGTTTACGGTCGGCTTCCGTTGGCTGCTCGCCGTCGATGATGAGCCTTCGAGCCTCACCGACTATTGCTTCTCATGGATGCGCTCTCTTGCTCGACATGGAAGCGGCACGGCCGTGACCCCGCTCAGAGCCGAATATGTCCAGCAGCGCTCGAACTTTCGCCAGTTAGAGCGCAGCCTTGGTTGCGATATCGTCGTGGGCGCTCGCGCGAAATGTAATCGTCTTTCGTGCGTCAGACGCTACGAAGCCGTTCGTTACGCGCAACGCAGAGCTTCTCGATCTGCTCGCGCCGCAGTTCGAGGAACAGTTGCGGCAGTACAAAGAAGAGGATAGTTTCCTGGAGCTTGTGCGCCGCACGATCCAGGACAAACTTACAGGCCATCGTCCGTCAATCGACGCAATTTCAAAAGCTCTACACATGGGGCCTCGTACTTTGCAACGGAGACTCCAAGAATCTGGATCGAGTTTTCAGCGCGTACTAGATGAAGCGCGTCATCAGATGGCGCGTTACTACCTCAGCAACTCAGCCTTGGAATTGAACGAGGCTGCCTATCTTTTGGGCTTTGAGGATCCCAACTCATTCGGACGTGCCTTTCGGAACTGGGAAGGCGTGCCGCCGAGCGATTGGCGCGAAACACACCGACCGACAAAGGTGATGTGATCGGAACTCACAGGGCTGAAACCAAGACATAAGTACCGGTAAACGATAGATCCCTATCGGGACTGCCCCGAAGCAGAAATGCGGGATGCCCAGGTTAGTGTGTTCGGGGCAGTTTCGATAGGGTCGTTTGAACTGAGCCGCTAGCGTTTGCGGCGGATGCGGTGAGATCTATGGGATTTCGATTGGGCTGAGTAGGTTGCTAACTGTCTTTGCCGCAAAAAACCGGAACGAAGAGAGTCGTGGGCCTGTTCTTGTAAGCGGCCGTGGAGTCTCGGACTGCAGAAGAAGAGTTCGTATCCATGGGCAAAACCGCCGGTTGAGCACACGAGGGCATCGCGTGTTTGAACACGCCTGCGACCGACGATGATCGAAGCCGGTTGCGTCATCGATATCTCAGGAGGAATCAACGCTGCACCTCTGCGGATCAGGCAGTATCAGGCCTGAGCGGAAATGAAGCTGGCTACTGGTCATCCGTTCGACGACGAGCATGGGACCGCAGCAAACTGGGCAGCGCAGCTGGGCGGTGATCTCAGGATCAGTTGCACAATTATCTACGCCAAGCAAAGCACGGCAGCGTGCGAGCATACTGCCACGCCTGCGGTTTGCGAAAAGTCCGAAGTGGCGGATGCGGACCAAGCCCTTGGGCAGAACGTGGATCAGGAAGCGGCGCAGGAACTCATCGGCGGAGACCGTCATGATTTTCTGCTTGCCGCCGTGCGCATAGTCTTTCCAGCGAAACGAGACCCGATCATTCTGAAACGCAACCAGTCGATGGTTGGAGATGGCGACGCGGTGCGTATAACGGGCGAGATAGTTCAGAACATGCTCGGGACCGCCGAAGGGTGGCTTGGCATAGACGACCCAGTCTTGGTGGAAGAGCTGTCGGAGAAACTTGCGAAAGCGACGTGGCTCGCGCAAGACTCTGGAGTGAGCCGTGAAACTGGAGCTTGTGCTGACGAAAGAGTTGTTTCAGTCCAGCTGTGAACTTGCCCCGGAAGACGCGACTCAGTGCGCCGACCGGCAGGAAGAACCCGTCTGGAAGAAGCGAGCCATCGGGAGCCATCGGGAGCGAGACCGCCGGCAGGAACAACGTAGTGTATGTGGGGATGATGTTGAAGGTTCTGCCCCCAAGTGTGGAGCACGCCAAGAAACCCGATGTCTGCTCCCAGATGCTTGGGGTCGCTGGCAAGTTCGAGCAGCGTCGCTGCACTAGCTCGGAACAGCAGATCGTAAAGCAGTCGCTTGTTCTGCAGGGCTAGAGCGGAGAGTTCGTGCGGCAGCGTGAAGACGATGTGAAAGTAAGAGACGGGCAACAGCTCAGCCCTGCGCTTGGCGAGCCAGCGGGAGCGGGCGTTCCCCTGACATCTGGGGCAGTGCCGGTTACGGCATGAGTTGTAAGAGATAGCCTGATGTCCGCAGCGGGTGCACTGATCACGATGAGCGCCCAAGGCCGCAGTGCGGCAGCGGACGATGGCATCGAGCACCTTGCGATGCTGCCACGCCAGGTGTGATCCGTAGTGCTCCCAAAATCTGTTGCCGGATGCTCGGACGATGTCGGCCACCTCAAGGGTGGGCCGACTCATCGCTTGATCAGCCTCCTGGAACGTTTTACCTGGTCGGGACTAGACACCTCGATAGCTTCCAGCGGGCTGGGAACTGCTTGCAGATGACGCCGGGACAAGTGCAAGTAGACAGTAGTGTCGGCGAGTTTGGCATGACCCAGCAGGACCTGGATCGTGCGCAGATCGGCGCCGGCTTCCAGCATGTGAGTGGCGAAACTGTGCCGGAGCGTGTGCGGAGACACATGCTTGCTGACACCAGCATGTTTCGCGGCCTCCGCCACCGCCTTCCAGACAATCTTCTCTGTAATGGGCACGTCGGCGCGCCAGTTGTTGACCGTGCCGGGGAACAGATATGTCTTGGGTTTCATCCAGCGCCAATACTCGCGCAGGGTCTCCAGCAGCTTCGGGGTCAACAGGACGTCGCGGTCACGGCCACCCTTGCCCTGGCGAACATGAATGACCATGCGTTCGCTGTCGATATCGCAGACTTTGAGGTGGCATAGTTCAGCGCGTCGCAGGCCGGTTGCATACAGCATCATCAGCATGGTGCGGTGCATCAGGTTCTGCGCGGAAGCGATGAGCCGCGTCACTTCCTGCTGACTCAGTACTGTGGGCATCCGCCTCTGCCGCTTGGGAAACGGAATGTGATCGGGAAGATATGGCCGTCGGAGTGTCTTGACGAAGAGAAAACGCAGAGCAGCGCTACGACCTTCGATCGTTCCTGGCGAGAGCTTGCAGTCGCGAAACAGGTGAACCTGGTACTCACGAATATGTTCTGGGCCGAGGCGATCGGGCGAACGGTGGAAGTACCTCGCAAAATCCTCTATGGCGTGGATGTAAGCACGAACGGTGTTCTGAGCGTAGTTGCGACGCTGGAGCTCGTCCAGCATCAGCTTCCGAAGATGGGTCATCGGGATCTCCTTGTGACCCAGAACTTACATGAGTGACACTGCTCCGGGAGCGATCCACGCGGTAGCGTCCGCCGCGCTAGCGGCTTAGTTCAAACGCGCATCTGGGAACTTAGGAAGCGTCTCAAGCCGCCCTCGTTAAGTTAACGGTTAGGGGGCTGAAGCCGAGCGCAATAAACTCTCACCGCGCGAAGTTAAAAAAACGCAGACCCACCCAAAGTCGGTTTTTGGCAGACTGCACGTTGTGCCCTTCAACGCATTTTCAGTATCGAATAATTTTCCTTCCTGCCGTAACCTTTATCCTGCATCGGGACTTTAACCTTGTGTAAGCTCAACCCGCGGAGAAATCGTTGAAGGCTCTGAAGAAAGAAGCGGACGAGCGGCTTCTGATTGAGGCTGCGCAGAAGGACCCGTCGCGCTTTGGCGAGCTTTACGAAAATCATTTTGAACGGGTGTATGCCTACGTGGTGCGGAGAGTGGGAAACCGCGCGGAGACCGAGGATTTGACGGCGGAGGTTTTTCACCAGGCGCTGGCCAATTTGAAGCGCTTTGAGTGGCGGGGGATTCCGTTTGCGGCGTGGCTGTTCCGGATTGCCGCAAATTTGATTTCCGACCGCTGGCAAAGATCAGGGCGCGAAGTTTCGGACGAAGAGCGGTTGCAACTGGCCGAGGCTCGCGGGGCGGAGATTGAAGAGGTGGAGCGGCGGGCCACGCTGTTCCGGCTGGTGGATACGCTGCCGGAGGAACAGAAGCGCGTGGTGGTGCTGAGATTTGTGGACGACAAAAGCATTAAAGAAGTGGCGCGGGAGATTTCGAAGACCGAAGGCGCGGTGAAGCAATTGCAGTTCCGGGCGCTGACGGCTTTGCGGGCGCGCATGGAGGGTGCCGATGCCTAAGCGCTCTCTGGGAAACAACGGGCCGAACAAGGGCGACCCGAAGAAGATCGAGCTGAAAAAGATCGAGCAGTTGAATCGCGGTGTGGATGCGATGCTGAGCCGCGCCGATGGCCGGGGTCCGCAGATGGATGCCGGAGTTGAGCCGCTGCTGCGGATTGCCGCCGAGTTGCGGGAGTTGCCGCGGGAAAGTTTCAAAGCACGACTTAAAACTGAGCTTATCGAAGGGAGAAGGAAAATGACTACTGTTGCTGAACGAGTTGATGAGCCGATTAGCAAAGCTGCCGCCGTGCATGCCAGTGCGACGCCGCGACTAGTTTTCAAAGATACAGCCAAAGCGATTGAGTTCTATAAGCAGGCTCTGGGCGCGAAGGAGACGATGCGCTTTGAGGCCGGAGGAAGCATTCCACACGCAGAGATCGTGGTTGGCGATTCGTCGATCATGCTTTCCGACGAGTGGCCCGATGGCGGAAGACTGAGCGCCGAGACGCTAGGCTTTTCGCCGGTGCAAATGTCGCTCGATGTGGACGACGTGGATGCTTTCGCGGCGCGGGCGGTGGCCGGCGGCATGAAGGCGCTGGGCTCGATCCGGGATCAGTTCTACGGGCGGCGTGAGGGAAGCTTTGTCGATCCCTTTGGCTATACCTGGAATATTTCTACCGTAAAGGAAGAGATGTCGGTCGAGGAGATGCACCGGCGGATGGAGAAACTGACCCGAGGCCCGGAGGGCGGGCAGATGACGGCGGCCGTCGACCCGGTGCGCAAAGGATTCCGCACAGTCACGCCGTATATCGTGGCGCGGAATGCGGATAGCGTGATCGAGTTCCTCAAGAAGACCTTTGGGGCGGAGGAGACGGAGCGCGCGGTGATGCCGGGCGGAGTTCACAGCGAAGTGCGCATCGACGATTCCATGCTGATGATTGGCGGCGGCCTGCCGGGCGTGGAGTGGAAGCGCGATTCGCAGTTGGGGGCTTTCCATGTGTATGTGCGGGATTGCGACGCCGCGTATGAGCGGGCGATGGAAGCGGGTGGAAAGTCGCTGCACGAGCCTGTGGATCAGTCTTATGGGGAGCGCTCGGCGACTGTAATCGATCCGGCTGGCAACTTCTGGTACATCGCTACTTTTAAGGAAACGGGATACAAGTCGGAGGGCGCGCCGACGGTGCAACCTTATCTGCATCCGCTGCGCGCGGTGCCGCTGATCGACTTTTTGAAGCGGGCATTCGGCGCGGAGGATTTGGGCCAGTATGCGTCGCCCGATGGAGTCGTTCATCACGCGACGCTGAAGATTGGCACGTCGCATCTGGAGATGGGCGAGGCGAACGGGCCGTATCAGCCGATGAGCGCGATGTTCTACCTCTATGTGCCGGACGCAGATGCGGCTTACCGGCGGGCGCTGACGGCGGGGGCGACTTCGCTGCATGAGCCGGCGGACCAGTTTTATGGGGATCGTTCGGCGGCGGTGAAGGATGCGTTTGGGAATATTTGGTATGTCGCGTCAAACATCAAGCAAATCGGCAGCTAGAACGACCGCATGGGGCGGGCGCAATGCTCGCCCTTTTTAGAGGCTGCGGATGACCATCGTCATCGCGCGCGGTTTGACCCTCCCGAACCGCTCCAATAAACTGAGGATTCAACCAAATCCAGGCAACCGCTTCAGGTTTCAACCTTATGGCAGATAGCATTCATGTGAAGCTCCCGGATGGGAGCGTGAAGGAAGTTCCCAGCGGCACCACTCCACTGGAGATCGCGAAGAACATTAGCCCGCGGCTGGCCGATGCGGTGCTGGTCGCCAAGACTAACGGCGATCTTATCGACCTGACCAAGCCGCTGGAGAAAGACACCGATCTTCGTTTGTTGAAAGACAGCGATCCAGAGGCGCTGGAAGTTTATCGCCATTCCTCCGCGCATTTGCTGGCGGCGGCGGTGCTGGAGCTTTTTCCGGAGACCAAGCTGGGGCATGGACCCGCCACCGAGAGTGGATTTTTTTATGACTTCTACAGGCCGACTCCCTTTACGCCGGAGGATTTGGAAAAAATCGAGAAGAAGATGCAGGAGCTGGTGCAGCAGAACCTGCCTTATGCGCGGGAGTTTTTGCCGCGCGAGCTAGGGCTGGCCGAGTTCAAAAAAGACGGCGACTTCATGAAGTGCCATTTCATCGAGCAGTTCACCAAGCCCGATGAAATGATTTCGATTTACCGCACCGGCAAGTTCGTCGATTTCTGTCGCGGGCCGCATATTCCTTCCACGGGGAAGATCAAAGCATTCAAGGTGCTGAATGTTGCGGGAGCGTATTGGCTGGGGGATGAGAAGAATCCGCAGTTGCAGCGGATTTATGGGACTTCGTTTTTTTCGAAGAAGGATCTCGAAGAGCATCTCAAGCAGGCGGAAGAGGCGAAGAAGCGCGACCATCGCGTGCTGGGGCAGCAACTGGATTTGTTTTCGATTCAGGAGCTGGCCGGGCCGGGGCTGATTTTCTGGCATCCCAAGGGCGGGATTATCCGCAAAGAGATGGAAGACTGGATGCGCGAGCAGTACCTGAAGCGCGGGTACTCGCTCGTGTATACGCCGCATGTGGCACGGCGGCAGTTGTTTTTTACCTCGGGCCACGAGGGTTATTACGGGCAGAACATGTTCGACGCCATGGAACTGGACGACGCCGAGTACCGGCTGAAGCCGATGAATTGTCCGGGGCACATTTTGATTTACAAGGATTCGCTGAAGTCGTATCGCGACCTGCCGGTGCGGCTGGGTGAGTTGGGGACGGTTTACCGGTACGAGCGTTCGGGCGTGATGCACGGGCTGTTGCGGGTGCGCGGGTTCACGCAGGATGACTCGCATATCTTCTGCACGCCGGAGCAGGTCGAAGATGAGATTACCAATTGCCTGGATTTTGCCCTGGATGTGCTGAAAGATTTCGGCTTCGAGAAATTTCAGACCGAGCTTTCGACGTGGAATCCCGACGACCGCAAGAATTTTGTGGGCAGCGAAGAGCAATGGGTCAACGCCATCCAATCGCTGGAGAATGTGCTTAAGAGCAAGAATGTCGAGTACAAGACCATTCCCGGCGAGGCGGCGTTTTATGGGCCGAAGATCGACATCAAGCTGGTGGATGCGATTGGGCGGTTGTGGCAGCTCTCGACCGTGCAGGTGGATTTCAACCTGCCGCAGCGGTTTGGCCTCGAGTACGTCGCCGAGGATGGTTCGCGCAAGCAGCCGGTGATGGTGCATCGCGCGCTGTTTGGGTCGGTGGAGCGATTTTTTGGCGTGTTGATTGAGCATTATGCGGGAGCGTTTCCGGTGTGGCTCTCGCCGGTGCAGGCGGTGATGATTCCCATCAGCGAGCGGCATGCGGAGTATGCGAACAAAGTTGCGGCGCAACTGAAAGAGATTGGCGTGCGCGTGCAAGTGGATGCGCGCAACGAGAAGATGAATGCCAAGATTCGCGAGCATGCGTTGCAGAAGGTGCCGTTTTTGCTGGTGGTGGGAGATAAAGAAGCCGAGGCGGGCAGAGTGAACGTGCGCACGCGAGGCGCGGAGAAAACGGCGGATATGAGCAGCGCGGAGTTTGTGGAGAAGATTCGGAAGGTGATTGCGGAGAAGAGTCCGGGGCTGTAGGACTTCCACCACAGAGACACAGAGTCACGGAGAAGAACGGGGAAACGGTCGGTCCAGCTGCGAAGCCTACCATTTAACTCGGCTGCTGTACGATGCTTTCGTGCTTTCCCTGGCACAGCGCGTGCTTTCCCACATTCGGCGGCAGGAATTGCTGCGGGCCGGGGATCGCATTGGCGTCGCGGTTTCCGGGGGGATTGATTCGGTTGCGCTACTGCGGCTGTTGCTTGAGTTGCGGGGCGAGTTGGGGATTGTCCTTTCTGTTGTTCACTTCAATCACAGGCTGCGCGGTGCGGAGTCGGATGCGGATCAGGAGTTTGTGGCGGGGCTGGCGCGTGAGTTTGGGTTGGAGTTTTTTTGTGATGCCGATGACACGGCGCGAGTTGCGGCGGATGGGCGTTGCAGTGTTGAGACAGCGGCGCGGGAGTTGCGGTATGGATTCTTTCATCGGCTGTTGGGGGCGGGCGAACCTCAGGGGCTAAAGCCCGAATCTTTATTGGAGCTTAACGGCACGACTGAAGTCGTGCCCCTCCCGAGCGCCTCCCCTACAGAAGTCGTGTCCCTCACGAACATTTCTCCGGACGATGTGCCGGGCTCGGACGTCGTCCCGTTGAATTTTCTTAATACGATCTGCACCGGGCACACGCTCGACGATCAGGCGGAGACTGTGCTGATGCGGATAATTCGCGGCACGGGATTGCGCGGACTCGGTGCGATCCATCCGCGATTAGTAGTGGAGGATGAGAGCGGGGAAGCTTGTGGAGAGATTGTGCGGCCGTTGCTCGGGGTTCGGCGCGCTGAACTGGAAACATACCTGCGTGAAATCGGCCAGAACTGGCGTGAAGACTCGAGCAACGCTGACGACCGCTTCACGCGCAATCGGATGCGGCATACGCTCCTGCCTTTGATCGAGCGCGAGTTCAATCCTACGGTTGCGGAAAATCTTTCTGAGTTGGCGGAGATCGCGCGTGGCGAGGAAGATTACTGGGAGAATGAGGCTGCGGGATGGATGGGCCGGACTGTGCAGTGGGCGGAGCCGGAGTGGGCTTCGGCAGGGTCAAAACCGTTAACACAGAAGAGCACTGGAGATTTCACAGAGGAGCACGGGGAACTTCTACAAATTCAACCGGCATCCACCGGCTCCGAGCGCGATTCCGCCTTGGAATCGCGCATTGAGGAGGTTCCATGGCTGGTTGTCAACGGGTTGGTGAACCGCATGTGGCTGCTGGGCGAACCGGTTGCGGTGCAGCGGCGGGTAATCAAGGCGATGGGCGAACATGTGGGCCTGCCGCTGGAGTTCAAGCATGTGGAAGAAGTTTTGCGCTTCGCGACTGACGAGGGTGAATCGGGCAAGGAGTTGTCGTTGCCGCTGGGCTGGAAGATGGTGCGCGGCGCCGAGGAGTTGATGTTGGTTACTCCGGATTTGCGCAGCGGTGGCAACGATTTTGCCGGAGAACTAAGAGATTACGAATATGAACTACCACTGCCGGGAAGCTTGGTGGTTCCTGAAGCGCGTGCCCGGTTCGAGACGCGGCGAATTTCTTCAGCGAGCGTCGAGGCCGAAGATTCAAGCTTCTATCTGAACGCGGAATTGTTGACGGAATCTTTGCGCGTGCGGAACTGGCGTCCCGGCGACCGGTTTTGGCCAGCCCACACGAAGTGTGAGAAGAAGATCAAAGAACTGTTGCAAGGCCGAGCCGCGAATCCAGCAGAGCGCAAGCTTTGGCCCGTGATCCTGAGCGGGGACGTAATTCTCTGGGTGCGCGGATTTCCTGTTTCCTCGAGATTTCAGGCGAAGCCGGGCCGTGAGGCAGTTCTAATCGTGGAACGGCAGTTTCACGGCGAGGATAAGTAATAGATAGCGAGAGAGATAAGTGATATACAGAAGTAGAATATTCGGTCGCGCGGCCACGGGGAGGGCGCGTCAGTTATGAATGGTGCGAGCGTGAGCGGTTCGAGAGACCAGCAACTGCGCCAGGTTATTTCCAGCGACCAGATCCAGAAGCGGGTGAAGGAACTGGGCCGTCAGATATCGGACGATTACCAGGGCCGGACTATCCAGGCGCTGGCCGTGCTGGAAAATGCCTTCATGTTTCTGGCCGATCTGGTACGAGTGTTGGATGTGCCTGTAGTGTGCCAGTTTATCAAGCCGAAATACAGCCATTCGCAAAGTGGTGGAGATCGTGACGTGATGGAGATTTTTTTCAGCCACGAGCCTGATATTCGCGGGCAGGATATTTTGCTAGTCGAAGGGCTGGTGCATTCAGGTGTGACCAGCGACTTCCTCATGGACGATCTTCGGGCGCGAGGAGCGGCGTCGGTAAAACTGGTGACGCTGCTGGATCGCCAGTCGGCGCGGAGAGTGGCGCTACAGCCGGATTATTTCGGATTTCTCGTGGATGAGACCTTCCTGGTTGGATACGGCTTGGGCGCCGCGGAACAGACGGGACGTAACCTGCCCTATTTAGCCGCAATGCCAACCCGTTCCGTGACCTAAGTTACGATTTTACGAACGGGCCTTTTTTGCCAATAACAGGTAGAATAGTGGTCTCTAGAATTTCGCCGATCCAAAATGGATGGGCTGCATCTAATTAGCAGCGGGAGCCCCGGACAGGGAAACTGTCCGTCGCCGCAGATCCCCAGGAGTCGTATAGGTGAACTCAACTGTTAAAACCGTAGTTTTCTGGCTCGTGATCGCCATTTCCGCCCTCCTGCTATGGCAGGTGATTCAGCAAGGCCGTAACAGCCAGAAAGACGCAGAAATCAACTTCAGCCAGTTTTTGAGCGATGTGGACCAGGGCAATGTCCACGAGGTGACGGTTGACGGCATGCAGGTTCGCGGAAAGTACCGCAACGGCTCCGCTTTCCACACCACCGCCCCGCAGAACTATCCCGACATGATCAAGACGCTGCGCGATAAAGGCGTGGTCATGAATTTCCGGGACGTCAATAGCGGAAGCTGGCCGACTTGGCTGTTAAATCTGGCGCCTTTAGTGCTGCTGGCGGCGTTGTGGTTCTTCATGATTCGCCAGATGCAGACCGGCGGAAATAAGGCGCTGTCGTTTGGCAAGAGCCGGGCGCGGCTGCTTTCGATGCAGCAGAAGAAAGTTACGTTCAAAGACGTGGCCGGGGTTGACGAGGCCAAGGAAGAGCTGCGCGAGATTATCGAGTTTCTGCGCGAGGCACAGAAGTTTCAAAAGCTTGGCGGCCGTATTCCTAAGGGCGTCTTGCTGGTCGGACCTCCGGGAACGGGCAAGACTTTGTTGGCACGCGCGGTTGCGGGTGAGGCGAACGTTCCGTTCTTTTCAATTTCCGGTTCGGATTTTGTCGAAATGTTCGTCGGCGTGGGCGCGAGCCGCGTCCGGGATTTGTTCGAACAGGGTAAGAAGAACGCCCCTTGCATCATTTTCATCGACGAAATTGATGCGGTTGGACGGCATCGTGGCGCGGGGCTGGGCGGTGGCCACGATGAGCGCGAGCAGACTTTGAATCAGTTGCTGGTCGAGATGGACGGTTTCGAATCGAACGAAGGCGTCATCTTGATGGCCGCGACCAACCGGCCCGACGTGCTCGATCCGGCATTGCTGCGGCCGGGACGTTTGATCGGCGCGTGGTGGTGAGCCGTCCCGATGTCCGGGGACGCGAGGAGATTTTGCGGGTGCATACGCGGAAGATTCCTTTGGCCGAGGATGTGGATCTTTCGGTTCTGGCTAGGGGCACACCTGGATTTTCGGGCGCCGATCTGGCCAACATGGTGAATGAAGCTGCCTTGGCGGCAGCCCGGCAAAATCGTAAGGCCGTGCTGATGTATGACTTTGAGATTTCCAAAGACAAAGTCTTGATGGGCGTGGAACGCAAGTCGATGATTCTTTCCGACGCGGAAAAGAAAGTCACGGCTTTCCACGAAGCGGGGCATGCTCTGGTTGCGGCAAAGCTGCCGAATTCCGATCCGGTGCATAAGGTCACGATCATCCCGCGCGGCATGGCGCTGGGCGTGACGATGCAATTGCCGGTCGATGACCGCCATAACTATACGAAAGAATATCTGGAGACAGATGTCGCCATTCTGATGGGCGGGCGCATTGCGGAGGAGATGTTTCTCAGCCAGATGAGCACCGGCGCGGGCAACGACATTGAGCGGGCCACGGAGTTGGCGCGAAAGATGGTCTGCGAATGGGGCATGAGTGATCTGGGGCCGATGACTTTTGGCAAGAAGGAAGAGCAGATTTTTCTGGGACGGGAGATCACGCAGCACCGCGACTACAGCGAGGACACGGCGATCAAGATCGATGCCGAAGTTCGCAAGCTGGTGAGCCGCGGATACGATACGGCGAAGCAGATTTTAGAAAGCAGCCCGGATGCGTTGCGGCGAATCGCGGCCGCGTTGCTGGAGCGGGAAGTGTTGGATGCCTCGGAAATCCGGCTCCTGATCGACAACAAGGAACTTCCCGCGAAGCCACCTGCGGTGGGCAAGAGCGACGACGGTGTGCAACAGGTGCTCAAGCCTGAACCGGGGCGGCCGGGATTGGCGAAGGGCGGAGAAAGTCCGGCGCGAGCGTAATAATTTAGGTTCATCTTGTTACTGGGGCGGCCTTGAGGCCGCCCTTTGATGTTTGGCGGAATTTACCTTCAGCGGCCTACCGTCGCCATCATATGTTCGGGATAGCGCATTCCGGCGGCGGCGCCGTTAGGAAAAACTTCATCCAGCCGCCGCAAATCTTGCGGCGTCAGTTTTATATCGATCGCGGACATATTTTCTTCCAGATATTTGCGGTGTTTGGTGCCGGGGATTGGCACAACGTTATCGCCCTGCGCCAACACCCAGGCCAGCGCTAATTGCGAAGGTGTGCAGTTCTTTTCTTTCGCCATTTCCTCGACGCGGTGGAGGAGATCGAGATTCTTCTGGAAGTTTTCGCCCTGAAAGCGCGGCGATTGGCGGCGGTAGTCATCGGCGGGAATATCTTCGAAGCGGCGGAATTGTCCGGTGAGAAATCCGCGCCCCAGAGGACTGTACGCGACGAAACCGATGCCCAGTTCGCGGCAGGTGGCAAGAATTTCCTCTTCGGGATCGCGTGACCACAGCGAGTACTCCGTTTGCAGCGCGGCAATCGGATGCACTTTTACCGCGCGGCGAAGAGTTTGCGGACCCGCTTCAGAAAGCCCCATATAGCGAATTTTCCCTTCCTTAACGAGCTGCGCCATTGCGCCAACTGTCTCTTCAATCGGCGTGTCTGCATCGACGCGATGCTGATAATAGAGATCGATGGTTTCGACGCCCAGACGCCGCAAGCTGCCCTCGCAGGATTGGCGAACGTAATCAGGCTTGCCGTTGACCCCGCGAACCTTGGGATTCATGGGATCGCGAACGATTCCAAACTTTGTCGCCAGCACAACTTTGTCACGCTTGCCTTTGATCGCGCGCCCGACAAGTTCCTCATTCTTGTACGGACCATACATGTCGGCCGTATCGAGAAAGGTTAGTCCAAGCTCGATCGCCCGGTGGATAGTGGCGATGGATTCGTCGTCATCACGTCCGCTGTAAAACTCCGACATGCCCATGCAGCCAAGGCCCAAAGCCGAGACTTTGAGACCGCTGTTACCAAGTTCGCGAAATTTCATAAAATGCCTCGCAATAAAGGATCTGCAGCTCTTGATGAGTGCTCGCACTGGATAGATGCTCGCAGACGCTTCCAAGGCGCGGACTTTCGCGATTTTGCAAGCCCGCCTTATCGAGCTACATGGATTCGGGGCTTTGATTCGGAAAGGATTTCGCCAATCTGAACGGCGGGAACGCCAGCCGCTTGCATCACGCCGATTAGCCGCTGGCCGTCGGGAATGGAAATCAGCAGCCCGCCTGCGGTTTGCGGGTCGTACAAAAGAGCTTTAAGGTCGTCAGAAATTCCATCATCATATTCAACCAAGCATTCCGCGAATTCACGGTTGTTCTTGAGTCCCGCGGGAATGTAGCCGGCGCGAATGCACTCAAGCGCGCCATCAAGCACGGGAACATTGCCGGCGTGCAACCGCAACGAAACGTCGGACGCAAGAATCATTTCCCGCGCGTGGCCGATCAAACCAAACCCGGTCACGTCGGTCATCGCGTTGACCGCAACGCCGGATTCAGAAATAACTTCAGCGGCCCGCTTATTGAGCGTAGTCATGGACCGCACGGCAGCATCGATCCAGGCCGCGTCCGCTTTATTCCTTTTGATGGCCGTGGAGATCACTCCAGTACCAAGAGCCTTGGTGAAGATCAGAGAATCGCCGGGCTTGGCGCCCTTGTTCGCCAAAACCTTTGCCGGATCAATCATGCCCGTGACTGCGTAGCCAAATTTTGTTTCTTCATCGCGGATGCTGTGGCCTCCGATTACCGTGCAGCTGGCTTCGATCATCTTCGACAAGCCGCCAGCGAGGATGCGTTCCAGAACTTCCAGATCCGCTTTTTCTGGGAAGCAGACCAAAGCCAGCGCGGTGAGCGGCTTTCCGCCCATCGCATAAACATCGCTCAGTGCATTGGTCGCGGCAATCTGGCCGAAGGTGTAGGGATCGTCGACGATGGGAGTGAAGAAGTCTACTGTTTGCACCAGAGCGCGGCCGGCATCGATTCGATACACTCCGGCGTCGTCGGCGTAGTCGAAGCCGACTAGAACGTTAGGATCGTGTTGCCGGGCTAATTTCCCAAGCACCGTGTCCAGCGCCGCCGGACTCAGCTTGGACGCTCAACCCGCAGCTTTAACCGACTCCGTAAGCCGGAATGGCTTTGCTTCTGGCATGGAACGATTGTACCTAGGCCGCGGGAAAATCTTTCACCACAGAGGCGCAGAGAAGCACTACAACTAAGAATTTCTCTGCGTCTCTGTGACTCTGTGGTGGATGATTTTCTATTTCACGGTTACGCCGGTGATCTCAATCTCCGGGTACTGATGGTCCCACTGCGCGGAGATACTTTCGAAGGTCAGGCGAAATGGCTGGCTTTGTCCCGGCGGCAAGGGTGAAACGCTGAGGTCCACCGGTTCTGGATACGCGCCGTTGCTTTTCAGAACCTTCAGGGCAACGTCTTCGCGCTGCGCCACCTGTCCCATTTCATCTTTGAAGGTGACCTCTACGGCGATATGGGTGACGGTTTGCGATCCCGTGTTGGTGACTGTGCCATCAATATAGTTCACGGTGGCGCCGACAAAATTTTCCGCCGCGCTCATCTTAAAATCGGAGAGCTTGATATTTGCCGCATAAGGCGGCGGACCCGACGTGCTTTGCGGCTTACTGCGAAGCAGCAGGGCAACGATTCCAGCTAATGCGAAAACCACCACCACCGCCAGCACAATGATGAGCGTGCTGGAATTGCTTTCTTCAGTGGTGGGAGAAGGCTGCATCAGTCCGCCCATAGAGGATTGATTATATTCTCGAAAAGCCATGGAGCATTCATGGACGGAGTTTGACGAACGCGGTCACGAACAAAATTCCGAAGAACAAGTCGATACATCCCAGAACCAAATCGCCCTTGGTTAAACGGCTCTGCAGATAAAGGACGATACAAAGCTCCACCGTACCCAAATTTCTCTAGAATGGCCGCGATCATCAAAGGGCGGAAGCGCACCGGATCCCGCGCGATGATGAAAAATGCAATTTGCCACGCCAATCCAACGGAAACGAAGGCGTAATAAAAACCAGGATGGGTGATGGGCGGAGGGTCCTGGCGGCCGATCAGGTCGAACATGAAGTACAGGGGCGTGAGAATAAGAATGCCCCAAATGGCGGCGATGTAGAAGATGATCTTGGCGAATTTCATCGAATCCTCGCGCAGCGAGCGCCTGCTGGCCGAGAATTTTACACTCTACTCGCCGCCGACCGTAAGGCCATCGACACGAATGGTAGGCGCGGCCACGGACCCGCGGAATTCGAGATCGTTGGCGATCTCGGAAATGTTGAAGAAAAGATCTTTGAGGTTTCCCGCCACGGTGATTTCTTCCACGGGATACGTCAACTCGCCGCCGGATATCCAAAGTCCGGATGCGCCGCGGGAATAATCGCCGGTCACAAGGTTCGCGCCGTGGCCGAGAAATTCAGTGACGTAGAGACCTTCCTTGATCGATGAAATCAATTCTTTCGGCGACTTCGCCCCCGGCTGGAGAAAATAATTGCCCGGACCAATGCCCGGCGTGCCCGCCAGCCCGCGGGAGGCGTTGCCCGTAGTCTGCAGGCCCAGTTTTTTTGCCGTGTAGGTGTTGAGCAGATAAGACTTGAGCACTCCATTTTCGATTACAACTGTGCGGCGCGTGGGAACGCCTTCGCCGTCGAAGGGACTGGTGCCAAAGCCGCCGGCGATAGTGCCGTCGTCGATTACGTTTACGTTGCTGCCGGCGATCTTCTGCCCCAGTTTTCCTGCAAGAAACGAAGCGCCGCGGTAGACCGAGTCTCCATTTATGCCCTCGAAAATATGTTCGAGGATGGAAGTGGAAACCATGGGATCGAACACGATGGGAACCTGCGCGGTCTTGGCCTTGCGTGCGCCCAGGCGCCGCAGAGTGCGCTCGGCGGCGATTTTGCCCACTTTTTCGGGAGCGTCGAGCTTGCTAAGAGTTCGGGCCACGCTATACCAGTAGTCGCGCTGCATGGCGCCCTCGGGCGTCTGCGCGATGGGCACGGCGGCTACGGAACAATAGGAGCGCCGATATTCGCCGACGAAGCCGTGAGAGTTGGCTAGCACCTTGCTCCCAGTGGCGGCGTCAAATGATCCTCCCTCAGAATTCTTGATTCGGGGATCGAAATCCAGAGCGGCTTTTTCGGCGCGGCGGGCGTATTCGATGCGGTCGGCGCCGGGAAGCGAATAGACATCTTCGTGATAAAGATCGAGATCACCAGTGAGTGAACCCAGTTGCGACGCCTCGGGAATGCCGCCGAACGGGTCTTCCGAAGTGATCTTCGCCAGTTCGAGAGCGGAGTTCAACATGCGGTCGAGGCCGTCGCGCGAGAAGTCGCTGGAGTAGGTGCTGGCGGCGCGCTGGCCGAAAAAGACGCGCACTCCGATCGATCGCGAGCCGGATTCTTTCAGGGTTTCAACCTGGCCGAGGCGCACGAGGGTCGAGAATTCGTCTCCCTCGCGGGCCACGCATTCCGCGGCGGATGCGCCGCCTTTCATGGCGCGGCGGACGATGTCTTGGGCAACTTCGCGGAGATCGGTTGCAAGTTTGGCACTTCCGAGTTCAGCCTGGGTAGTAGACATAACAATAATTTCATTACAGAGTCGCAGAGAATACTGGAACAGTTTCTCTCTGTGCGGTGAAGAGCTTACTGCATAAATCCGCCAGTATCTTTCTTGGCGGTGCCGCCGACGGTGAGGCGATCGACCTTGATCGTTGGAATGCCCACGCCCACTGGAACGGCCTGGCCGTCTTTGCCGCAGGTGCCAACGCCCTCATCGAGCTTCAAATCATTGCCGACCATGGAGACGCGCGTTAGAACGTCAGGTCCGTTGCCGATTAAAGTCGCACCTTTGATCGGAGCGGTAACCTGACCATCCTCAATCAGGTACGCCTCAGACGCGGAGAAAACGAATTTTCCGTTGGTGATATCGACCTGGCCGCCTCCGAAATTCACCGCGTAGAGGCCGCGTTTCACTGAACGAATAATGTCTTCGGGAGCGTCCTCGCCCGCCAGCATATAAGTATTCGTCATGCGCGGCATGGGAATGTGCTCGTAGCTCTCGCGGCGCCCGTTGCCGGTGTCGGCGATGCCCATGAGCCGGGCGGAAAGCTTATCGCTCAGATATCCCTTCAGGATTCCCTTTTCGATGAGGACAGTTTCCTGCGTGGGCTCGCCTTCGTCATCCACGTTCAGCGATCCGCGCCGCCAGGGCATTGTGCCGTTGTCGACGACCGTGCATTTTTCGCTGGCTACGCGACGGCCGACCAAACCCGCGAATGCCGAAGTCTTTTTGCGATTGAAGTCGGCTTCCAAGCCATGTCCCACGGCTTCATGCAGCAGCACACCCGGCCATCCTGGGCCGAGAACAACTTCCATTTCCCCCGCCGGAGCTTCGCGCGCATCGAGTTGCAAAATTGCCTGCCGCGCCGCTTCTTTGGCAAAAAACTCCGGGCCTTTTTCGCCGAAGAAAAAATCGAGCGCCACGCGGCCGCCGCCACCGGAACTGCCACGGGCTGAGTTGCCTTCAGTTTTTGCGATGCAGGAAACGTTCATGCGGGCCAGCGGCTGAGAATCCTCCGCAAAGGTGCCATCAGAAGCGACGACCAGTATGTGGCGCAATTCATCTGCATAGCTGGCGCGGACTTCCTTAATTCTTGGATCGTAGGCGCGAGCGGCCTTGTCGCCACGCGTCACCAGTTCGACCTTGGCTGTAATTTCGGCGTCGACCGAAGGCAAAGAGACTGGATAGAGGCTGCGAGCGGCAGTCTTCTGGAACCCGGCCACAGTCGTCTTCGCCGGAGCACTGGCGATCAAAGCAGCGGTACGAGCCGCGTGCAGAATGCGATCCGGCGAAAGATCATCGGTATAGGCATAGCCGGTGCGCTCGCCGGAAACTACGCGAATGCCGCATCCGGCGGAGATGCCCTGCGAGGCTGACTTGACCATCGACTCATCCACCATGAGCGAGGTGGAGGAAAGGTATTCAAAATAGAGGTCGGCGTAATCGCCGCCCGCGGAAAGCGCCGCACCGAGATAGCTTTCCAAATCGCGGTCGTTCAGGCCGTAGCGGTCGAAGAAAAACTGTTCTTTGGTCGCGAGATTGTTCACAGAATTTAGATGCCGGCGAGGCAGGTTGCGACTCGCAGCTAGTCCTTTTCAACATTATCCCATAGGGTGCGCCGCAATTGGCCGCCTGGGAGATAGCGATTCACAGGCTCAAGGTGACGATGGTCACAGACGTAGAAACTGTGCGTATTGGAAACTGCTTAACTCAAACTCTGGAGAATTATGAACGCCGACCTTCTGACCCGCACGGTGCGCGATTTTCTTAACGAAGCCGCGGGAGCTGTGGTGCTTGAAGATGGCGCGGTCGCCTTTGATCTTGCACGATCGAAGTACTCGATCTCAGGAGAGCAAAATAAATGTCTGCTGCACATGTGGTCGGCAGAGCGAAATACGGTTCGCCGCGTGCTCCAGGCGGAAGTGAAAAACGGCACGTTGCGGCTGGCCGTGCAGCGGCTGGGTCAGCCTCGTCCCACAAAACTCGAGATTTGCCGGGAGCGCGATCCACGTTCGCCCTCGGCCAGAAAAATCTCCCGCGCCGCTTACCAGCACAAATTGCGCCGCGCTCTAGAGCGGCATTTTCCCGACTTTACTGTGGCGCGCCTAACCATCGGAGTTGATTTGGAGAAGTCGTTTGGGCCCGTTTACACGCGGGGATTGCTCCAGAAAGGACAATCTGGGTTCGCCGTCCTGGGCGTGAATGCGCAGGAAGCGCAAAGCGCGATCGATGCTGCGCTGACATTCGGCATCCTCTGGCTCGACGAATGCCGCACGATCCGCGCAGGAAAGACCGTGGTTGAGGGGCTGAAGCTGTTTGTACCGCGGGCTACTTCCGGTTTGGTGCGCGAGCGGATGGCGAATCTGAACCGCGAAGCGGCAAAATGGCACCTCTACGAACTCGATGAGCGCGACGATGCGCTGGTCGAGATCGATTCCGCAGACCGCGGCAATGTGGCGACACGCCTCGTTCATGCCTCCGATCACGAAGAGGTGATCCGGCGGTTTGCGGATTCAGTCCAGAAGATGAGGGCTCTTTTGCCGAATTGCGAAGTCGCTGTACTGTCGCCCGTAGAAGTTGCCTTTCGCTGGCGAGGGTTGGAATTTGCTCGCGCCCGCCAGGAGATGGAGTCGGGAACTTTTCGTCTCCGCGAGCAAATCGTGTTCGGCGTGGGAGCGGAAGAGCGCATTCTCGATCAGCGCAGCCAATCGGCATTTCAGCTGATGGTCGCGGCCGTTCGGGAAAACCGCCATCCCTATGGCCCGCGGCACCATCCCTTGTGGCGAATGCATTCTGAGCGCTGGCTGGAATCGCTGATTGTCGGCGATGTGAGCGTGATTGACCAACGGCTGGACTCATCGATTCTTTATTCCCAGGTCCCGGCGTTTTCCGCGTCCGACCGCGCGATGATCGACGTGCTTACGGCGACTCATGACGGCAGGCTCGCGGTCGTTGAACTCAAAGCGGATGAGGATATTCATCTGCCCCTGCAAGGACTGGACTATTGGGCAAGAGTGGAATGGCACCACGCGCGCGCCGAGTTTCCCCGCTTTGGATATTTCACCGGCCACGAACTGTTAAGCGCGAAGCCTTTGTTGTTCCTGGTTGCTCCGGCCTTGCGCGTACATCCAGCCACAGACACGCTGTTGCGCTACATCTCCCCTGAAATCGAGTGGGAGTTTGCCGGCATCGACGAGCGCTGGCGTGAAGGCGTAAGAGTCGTATTTCGCAAACGACGGGAAGGCAAATCACCTTACCACCGCGAACACACAATCGCCCCGGACTTTCACTTGCGGATTGCCAACTAGGGGCAAGATCAGACCCTCGGCAACGCCGTTATTCCTTCCACGCCCCCAGCAACCGGCGCACGTCGATCAACTGGGCTACGTGGTAGGCGTTGTGGTCCGCGACCAGCAAGGCTTCCCGTAGGACAGTTTGCCCGTCTCCCCAGGGAATGCGGCCAAAGAGATCGGTTTTCGGATCGGCTACAAGATCCTGCATCGCCTTTAAGTCCCGCTCGAATTGGCGAACGCTTTCGCTCCATGCGCGGGCGTTGCGTGGTTCCGCACTGTCCGGCCAATAGCCAGCGGGCCATGCGGGCGAAACATGCTTTGAATTGCGGCTGAATTCGAGGATGTCCCATTGCGCCAGGCGCAGGTGTTCGAGCAGCATCCAGGCGGAATGCGGAAAGTTGGCCGGTTTTTTGCCGCGTAAATTTGCCGGTAGACCGCTCACCGCTTGGCTGAACTTGGCGTGCGCGCCGCCGCCATCGAGCAGAAATAGGATCTGTTCCCGCAGCGCGCTGTCCTGACCTCCGTTCTTCTTGCCGCTTTTCTTCATGTGCCTCCGAAAAATCAACCGACTCTAGGATTCAAAACCTGTTCATGAGTTTGCTGCCGGGACGGGAATTTCCTCCGGCCGCTCACCCCGATAGACTCTCGAGATGCCGCGCACGATTCGCCTCATGGGCAATTCGCCATTGGCATCGGCAAAGAAGATTTCGCCGGTCCGGCTGGTTCGGTAATACCAGCGCTTGAGCATGGCCAGATGCTCCATGGTTTCGAGCGCGGACTTTGTTCTAACCGGCGCAAATGCCGCGAGCGCTTCCTGAATGCGAGACTCCATGGATTGCGATTTCGCATATTCCGTCGCTTGAATATGAAATGGCACCGGCCCGGAAATCCGTCCCGCCTTCACCAGGAAAAACGCGACGGCCCCGGAAATATGACAAGGCTGGATCATCAGCGCCGATAGAAGATCGAGGCGGCGAACGATTTCAGGAAGCTGGCCGACGATTGGTTTTAACTTCTCCAACTGCGCGTGAATCAACGCGGCGTTTTCAAATTCCAGCCCCACCGACGCCGTCTCCCGCTGCTGCCCGAGTTCGCGCACCAGCGAATCCCCCGCTGAATCAAAATAGGTCTTCACCCGGGAAACTTCGGCGGAATATTCGCTGTCGGTGCAGCCCTTGAAGCATGGCGCCAGGCACATCTTCATCTCCGAATAAACGCAGCCGGGAAAACCTGGATCAGGATGCAGATCGTCAACACAGCGGCGCATCTTAAAAAAGTCGAGCGAATCGTTCATAAACTTCTCCGCCGCCGTCCGCGAAACGAACGGACCATAGTAGGCCGATCCGCCACCCAATCGTCCCAGCCTCGCGGTTACCGAGGCGCGAGGATATTCATTTTCCAAGTGCAGCTTGACGAAGGGCGCGAAGCGAAAGCGGAGGCGGGACTGGTACGTTTTGGGGAACAACTGACGGAAAACAGTGTAGAGGACGAACCCCGATTCGAAGTCGGAGCCGGTCGGGCTGAACTCGATGCTGCGAACTCGATCCCGGAGATTGAGCCGTTTGGTTCGCTCTTCCGCGGGACCGAGCAACCGGTGCAGTCTCCGGCGAAGGTTCGCGGTCTTGCCGACATACGGCTCAGCCTCATTATTTTCTCCACGCAGCAGAAACACGCCAGGCGTCGCAGGAACCGAATCAAGAATCTCGGAATCCTTCTCCGGCACGAATTCAACGTGTTCGGTCAGCACAATGCCATTTTAATTTGTAATTGGCTCGGGGTTTCTAGCGGAAACTCGCGCTGCGGAACGTCTGGCGAAAATCAGCGCCATCGAGAACGACGATGCGGCACATTTCATGCAGCCGTGATCGCATCCGCTCTCCGATGCGGTCACCCAGAGTTTCGGCCCGCGTCGCGGCCCGCGCCGGAGAAAGTGAGTTGCTTGCTCCTCCGGCAGGCTGATCGTCAAAGTTGGTCGTGATAATCGTCGTGCGGTTGTCGTTGTATCGCGTATTAAGAATCAGGCTGACCGTGTCCCAAACCCATTCCGTAGGCTTGACCGCTCCCAACTCATCCAATACCAATACGTCGGTTTCAAAGACGGGACGAAGAACGTCCAACTCGGTGGTTTGCACGGCGGCGTTATATGAGTTCTGAATCTGTTTGAGCAGTTCGCGGTAGTCGTAAAACAGGCATGAGACGTGCTTTGCAATCAGCTCTTTCACGATGCCCACCGCGAGATGCGTCTTGCCCGTGCCGATCTTACCGATGATGAGCAAGCCGGTGCCGTCGCGCGGGTCATACTCTTGCGCGAACCGGGAAGCGCAAAGAAATGCCAGCGAGAGCGATGGATGCGCTCCGGGAAAATCTGTGGTGAAGCTGGAAAGCTCGCAATGCTCGTAGCGCTTCGGTATTCGGGCGGAAGTCAGTAAAGATGCCGCTCGTGCCCGCAACTGGCAGTCGCAGCGCGTGACGCGGCGATCCGACGGCGAGCCTTCTCGCGAAACTGCCGAAACCGCTTTCCAGCCCGTACCGCTGCACACTGGGCAAACTTCGGGGGGAGCTTTGATCACTGAACTTCCTGAGTTTAAAATTTTCTTGAATTGACTGTGCCTCATCGCGATGGTTTCCTGCAAGTCCCAACCTTGTTCTTTCTGTGTACATCCTGTGCAGTGGATGCGCCTTCTGTGGAGGGTTGAGGAAAAATCTGGAGTATTGCGATTTCCAGGAACCGCCCCCGGAGCCCCGAAACCGCCCTGAGCGGGCCGTTTGCAAGATGCCCGGTGCAAAACAGGCTTCCCGTGCGGATTTTCACAGTTGACATTCGCCGCAGACGGAGGAAAATACCTTGCGACAGGTTTCCCCACTCGGCGCTTGGTTCCACCCAAACATCGCGCCGAATATCAAAAGAGACCTGCGAGGAGAAAACATGAACAAAGCCGATCTCGTTGACAAGATCGCGGGCGCTTGCGAGATGAGCAAAGCGCAGGCCACTACTGCGATCGACACCGCTGTGGACAGCATCACGTCTGCCCTACGGAAGGGAGATCGGGTGGCTCTGATAGGTTTCGGCACATTCTCTGTTTCGCAGAGAAAAGCACGGAATGGGCGCAATCCGCAGACTGGCGCCACTATCAAGATCGCTGCCCGCAAGGTAGCAAAGTTTACACCCGGGGCCGAGTTGAAAAAAGCAGTCAACAAGAAGTAGTGAGAGCAGAAGCGGAACAAAGATTTTGACTTTTGAGGAAACGGCAGGAGGTCGGTCCTGCCGTTTTTGTTTGTGTAAGCTGCGACTTCGGCGCCAGTCAGCGGCCGGGTGCCGTTAAATGTGGATCAATTTCGCTGGCGCGATGAAATTCACTTTCCGCTTCCTGCTTTTGCCCCTTCTGCTGCAAAGCTAAACCCAGCTGATAATGCGCTTGCGCGTAGGCTGGCACGGCGGCAATCGCCGACCGAAATTGTGAAATCGCGCCATCCACATCCCCCACGCTCAACAGCCTTTTGCCGGAGTTGGTGGCGAAGGTCGCGGCTTGCAGGCTGTTCTTCTCCCGGCTGATCTGGGCGCCGGCCTTGGACTCCGCCGCGGCGCGCGCCTTGTCGCCCAGTTGGCGCAACACCGCGGCCAGCGTGGTGTGCGCTCCGGCAAAGTCGGGCTGCAGTTTGATCGCTTGCCGCAGCGCATCTGCCGCCTCCGGATATTTTTCCATCTGCTTCAGCACCGTGCCCAGCGTGTAATAGGCTTCCGCGTAGTCGGGTTGAATCTGGATTGCTGCGCGCAAGTGTTCCGCCGCAGCCGGAAAATCGCCCGTTTGCCACAGCGTTACACCCAGGCTGTAGTGCGCGTCGGCCAACTTCGGATCCAATCGAATGGCTTCTTTCCATTCGCTCATCGCCGCCGGCAAGTCGTCTTTTAACTTGAGTGCCAGCGCCAGGTCGTAGTGCAGGCTCGCGGAGTTCGGCGTCAACTTCAGTGCGCCACGAAACTCGTTGGCTGCCGCATCAAAATCCGTTTTCTGCAAGTAGGCCGTTCCCAGGTTTTGTTGGAACTCTGCATCGCCGGGGCGCAACTTGATCGCTTCCTGGAATTCCTTAATCGCATTGTCGGCATCGCCCCGCTGCACAAGGGTTAGACCCAGATTGTTGTGCGCCTCTGGATCACCCGCGTTGAGTTGAACAACTTTTGCAAAAGCCGCGGCCGCACGATCGGTGTCGCCCAGCCGCTGCGACAATAAGCCCAGATGAGTCTCGATTGGCACAGAATCGGGCCGGAACTCAGCCGCACGAGTGAAGCTCTGCAACGCGTCTTCTCGCTTTCCGGTGGCTTCGAGGACGAGGCCCTGGTAATACAATGCCGTCGAATCCTGAGAATCCAGCTTTAGCGCTTGAGCGAGAGGAACCTGCGCCTCTCGAAAACTGCTTTCGCCGCACAATGCGGCGCCAAGGTGCAGATACGCAGGCTCATATTGTGGATCAAGCTTTATCGACCGCCGAAACGCCTCCTTCGCTTCTTTCAGCCGCGATTGCTGCGCCAAAAGAACTCCCAGTTCGTCCTGCAGCTCCGCGCTTTGCGGAGAAAGATTGATGGCTTCTTTGATCTCGGTTATCGCATCGCCTGTTTTTCCTTGCAGACTTAGCGCGCGCGCCAAAGATCGATGAGCTTCCGGCTGTTTGGGAGCCAGTTCAACGGCACGCCGCAATTCAGCGATGGCCGCGTCAAGTTGCCCTCTGGCCTGCAAACCTTCGGCCAGGTAGGCGTGAGCAATCGCGAGCCGGGGCCGCAGCTTAACCAGTATTTGCAGATGCTCGACGGCGCCGTTGAGGTCGCCTTGCTGCAGCAAAACTTGACCTAACATGTTCTGCGCATCGGCGCTGGCCGGGTTCTCCCGCACCGCGCGTTCAAACGCGGCGCGGGCCGCGGGCAGGTCGCCGCCTCGCATGGCCGCCTCGCCTTGCTGATAAGCTTTGCCGACGTTGTTTTTTTGCCCTGTTTGCGCCGCACAGGGCGCCCCTAGGACGATTGCCAGTATTACCGAGGAACACGACAATCGAAACGCGAACGAAGTCGCCGCCGCTTTATGCTGAAGGCAAATCAAGGAAAGGTTTCCGCTGTCGCCTCGTGTTATGGCCGACAATGACTGTTCAGGATAGCGCAAATTTCGAGGGCGGGCACGAGCGCCGTCTATGCATCAGGTCGCCAACACACCGGTGGAGCATCGCGACGCTTGACCCTTGGTCGGCAGGTGCCTAACATTCATCCTGGGCCATGCGGCAAAACCATCGGCAGTTTAGGTTCGGGTTGCTTCTAGGCCGCAGTGCTGCGTTGATTCCATTCTTACTATTTGCCATAGTGTCCATCGGACAGCAGCCAAAGGCCCCGGCCGCGCCAACCCCAATCGCAAACTTTATCGACGTCGCAGAAAAATCGGGCTTAACCATGCAGGAGATCTTCGGCGGCATCGATACCAAGAAATACATTATCGAAACCACGGGAACCGGAGTCGCGATTTTCGATTATGACAACGATGGCTGGCCCGACATTTTTCTGGTGAACGGTACCCGGCTGGATGAGAAATCCTCCGCCAACGCCCCCAGCAATCGCCTCTATCGCAACAATCACGATGGCACCTTCAGCGATGTAACCGCGGCGGCCGGCCTCACCGCGACTGGTTGGGGCCAGGGGGTATGCGTCGGCGATTACGACAACGACGGCTGGGAAGATCTTTACGTTACCTACTACGGAAAGAATCGCCTTTACCACAATAACCACGGCGTCTTCACCGACGTCTCCGAAAAAGCTGGCGTTGCGGGAACGGGAAAAGCGTGGGGCACAGGTTGCGCCTTTGTGGATTACGACCGCGACGGCCATCTCGATCTCATGGTGGCGAACTACGTGGATTTCGATCTAGCTACCGCGCCCGCCCCCGGCGAACGCCCCACTTGCATCTGGAAAGGCGTACCCGTGATGTGCGGGCCTCGCGGCCTGGCCGCTGCGAAAAACATTCTGTATCACAATCGCGGCGACGGAACCTTTGAAGACGTGACGGCCAAGGCGCACATCGATCGCACCGACGGCCACTATGCCTTCAGCGTGTCCACACTCGATTTCGATGACGATGGCTGGCCCGACATTTACGTGGCCTGCGACAGCACGCCCAGCATTCTCTACCGCAACAATCATGACGGCACATTCACCGATGTCGCCGTGACCGCAGGAGCGGCCTTCAACGAAGACGGCCGCGAGCAGGCTGGAATGGGCTCGACCATCGCCGATTTCAACGGCGACGGCCATCTGGACATTTTCAAAACAAATTTTTCTGACGACACATCAACTCTCTACCGCAACAATGGCGACGGCACCTTTACCGATGCTACTTCGGCTGCGGGATTGGGCCTCTACACACAGTATCTTGGCTGGGGGACGATGTTCTTCGATTTCGACAATGATGGCTGGCCCGATCTGATTCTGGTCAACGGCCACGTCTATCCCGAAGTCGACAGCCAGCATCTGGGTAGCAGCTACAAAGAACCGCGCATTCTTTATCACAACAATGGCGACGGAACTTTCAGCGACGTTTCCGCTTCGGCGGGCTCGGGAATTACCATGGCCGCTTCATCGCGAGGCCTGGCCATAGGCGACCTGTGGAACGACGGCAGAATGTCAGCGGTGATCAGCAACATGAACGCCGCGCCCAGTCTGCTTGTAAACCAGATCCGGAATTCTAATCACTGGATCGCGATTCGCGCCGTAGGAACGAGGTCGAACCGCGATGGCATCGGCGCGCGGATCCGCGTCAAGACGCCCACTCGAGTTCTGGTCGACGAAGTGCGCAGCGGTTCCAGTTACGACTCCAACAGCGACATGAGAGTGCATTTCGGATTGGGTAAGGCGACGAAGATAGAATGGGTGGAAATACGCTGGCCCAGCGGTTTACTGGAAAAATTTGCCAACCTGCCCGCGGACGAAATTCAGAGTCTGAAAGAAGGCACAGGCTCACGAGTCGAAGTTACGGCAAATAAACAATGAATTTCGCTATCTTCCGGGCTTGAAATTTGTAAATTGCATGGACCGCGTCATGCCTTCGCCCTCTTTCACAAAGATCATCTGATTCGCTTTCACATCCTTAACCTTATCCACCTGCCCGCTGGGCCAGCGGATTTCAAGTTCGTCCACTTTGTCGGCCTTGCCCAGGCCAAAATGAACTCTCAGATCGTTCTGTGAAATATATCCTCCGCCGCTGCGCACTTCATCGATCTGCCGGTGCGGTTTGGATTCTCCCGGCAGATGGGTTGTGCAGATCAAGCGCGCTCCAATTCCGCTGCGATTCGATTTTGTTCCGATGGCCCGTATCTTGATCCAATTGTTGCCTGTCTTCGAATCACAGCGCAGCAACTGCGGATAATCGTTCACCGTATTCACCACAACATCAATGTCGCCGTCGTTGTCGAAATCTCCGAAGGCGCATCCTCGCGAAGCCGAAGGCTCCGAGATTCCCGGGCCTGCTTGCAGAGAAACGTCGGCAAAGTGACCGTTATGCTGGTTGTGATACAGCAGTTTCCGCTGTGCGTAGCCCGCCTCGGTCTTGAGTTGCTCGACCTCGGGATACACATGCCCGTTGCAAATCAAAATGTCGGGCCAGCCATCGTTGTCAAAATCGAAGAAGCCGCAACCCCACCCCAGATATTGCGTGTGTGCTCCCAATCCCGCCGCGAATGTCGCGTCTTCAAAGTTCCCGCCACCCTGATTGTGATAAAGAGATGGCGTATCGCCGGCAAAATTTGTCTTGACGATGTCGAGATTGCCATCGAGGTCGTAGTCGCCCGCGGAAACTCCCATGCCGGCTTGCGGCTTGCCATCCGGACTGAGCGCGCATCCCGCCTCGATCGCGATGTCTTCAAACTTGCCGTTTTTCTTGTTCTGATACAGCGCGCTCGCCGTCGAATCGTCGGCCACGTAGATATCGGGCCAACCGTCGTTGTCGAAATCCGCGGTGAGCACTCCCAATCCATACGTTCCATTGGCGCGAAAAATGCCGGCCGCCTCGGAGAAGTCGGTGAAAGTCCCGTCGCCATTATTGTGATAAAGAATGTTTTTGCCGCCTCGCAAACCTGGTGGTCCGCAGGCGACCAGCACGCCTTTATATAAGCACGGACCCGATTCCGGCACAGGAGCCGTCGCCAAATCGAGATCGATATAATTCGCGATGAACAGATCCAGATGCCCATCGCGATCGTAATCGACGAACGCGCAGCCGGTATTCCATCGAGTGCCTTTGCCCGCCACGCCCGCCTTTTGGCTCACATCCGTGAACGTGCCGTCTCCGTTATTGTGGTAGAGAACATTCTTGCCAAAGTAAGTTACGAACAGATCGTCCCAACCGTCGTTGTCATAGTCGCCCACGCAAACCCCTTGTCCCCAGCCGGAATGTGCCACACCGGCCTTGGCGGTCACATCGGTGAAAGTTCCATCACGATTGTTGCGAAACAGATGAGAAGTTGGCTCTGCTCCAGCCGCAAAACCTTCGAGGCGCGATCCATTCACCAGAAAAATATCCAGCCAACCGTCGTTGTCATAGTCGTAAAAGGCAACACCGCAGCCCGTTGTCTCCAGCAGATATTTGTTCTTGTGCTCGCCGCCGAAAATAGTCTTCGCATTCAGTCCGGCTTCGCGGCCAATGTTGACGAAGCTCACGCCGAGAGATTCGTTTTGCGCGGTTTTTACGGGCACCGCATTTTGCGGCGGACGCGGGTTCGCTCTTGACCAACTCGGACGCGCCAACTCCAACACGCCCTCGAAAGAAAGGACCAGGGCCGAGCGGCTAAGAGATTTCAGGAAACCACGGCGCGATGAGGACAAGAGTTGCTACCTGGGCCGGTTCGGCTCGTGCTAGAATTCGCCCCTGCTCCTCTTATATTCAGTGAAACTGGACTTTGCAAGTGCCCCGGAAACTCGAGTGCACCCCGATCACAGGTTAGTACTACGCTCTTTCCCTACATTCTCTCGCCATGTGCTTTGGCCGCGCTTGCTTGCCACTTCCCTTTTTTTCCTGCTGTGGTTCATTTGCCTCTCAACAGCGCAAACTCCGTCGAAATCCCTCGAACTTTCGCGGACCGTCCGCCCGTGGGAATTTTTACCCATCACCGGCAGTCGCGCCGCACTGCTGGGAAATGAGGGGGGCCAGTTCGAGGCCTGGGTTTACCCGCTGAAAATCTTCCGCGAATTTCATCTCACATTCCACGTCGGCGGCCGAGCGTTGCCCGCCGAAACGCTGGCTCGCACTCTGACCGTACATCCGGAATCCTCCTCGATACTTTATACCGGCGATTCATTTCGTGTTCTGGAAACGCTCTTCGTCCCGGTGCATGAAGCCGGCGCCGTGATTTTGCTTGACGTGGAAACCGAGGAGCCTTTGGAGATTCAAGCCCGTTTTATTGGGGATTTCCAATTAGAGTGGCCGGCATCTCTCGGCGGAACCTTCTTATCGTGGGAAGACAAGCAGCGAGCATTCGTCTTCGGCGAAGAAACGAAAAAGTTCTCCGCGATCTTCGGATCTCCGACAGCCACCGATCCGCATCTTGCCTACGAGACAAACTATTCCTCCTCCGAACAAAATTCTTTTCGCCTCGGCGTAACGGAAAAAGGAAAAGAACGAAAGCTGCTAGTCTTCGCAGCTTCGGTGACAGGCGAAACTGAGGCCGAGCAAACGTATCGGCGACTCACTGCCAATTATTCCGATTTATTGCGCGAATCGAGCGACTACTACCGCTCCTATCTGGACAATACCGTCGCGGTTGACCTGCCCGACGCAGCCTTGCAGCGGGCTTATGACTGGGCTCGCATCAGCACGATTCAAGGTCTGGTCACAAATCCTTTTCTCGGTACTGGACTGGTTGCAGGTTATCGGACTTCCGGCATTTCGCAACGCCCCGGCTTTGCCTGGTTTTTTGGCCGCAACTCATTCTGGACTTCTTTCGCTCTCAACGCCGAAGGAGATTTCATGACCAGCCGCACCGCGCTCGACTTTATCAGCAAATACCAGCGCAACGATGGCAAGGTGCCGCACGAAATTTCTCAGAGCGCTTCGCTGGTCAACTGGTTCAAAGATTATCCCTACGCCTACGTTTCAGCCGACGCCACTCCTCTTTTCATCCTCGCCATGAATGACTACGTCGTGCAAAGTGGAGATATCGCCTTCGCCCAAGCCAAGCGGGACAACATCGAGCGAGCTTATAAGTTCCTGCGGTCCACTTACGACGCGCAAGGCTTAGCGCAAAATGCCGGGATCGGCCATGGCTGGGTTGAAGGCGGACCGCTGGTTCCGGTGCGGAGCGAATACTATCAGGCGGGCCTGGGCGTGGCGGCTCTCCATGCATTTTCAAATCTGGAGGGTTTGCTGGGCAATGCGGATGTGAGCAAAGACGCAGCCGCGCAATTCGACCGGCAAAAGAAAATTCTTGATGACGCCTTTTGGTCGCGGGATAAGCAGATCTATGCGTTTGCTCTGAAACAGGACGATCAGCGCGTCGAAGAGGCCAGCGTGCTCGCCACCGTTCCCATGTGGTTCGGCCTTTCCGAAGCCGGGCACGCCGACAAAATGATCACCCAACTTGCCGATGAAGATCAGGATGCTGACTGGGGCATGAGAATCATCTCTTCGCGTTCTCCGCTCTACGATGGCAGCGGTTATCATTACGGCGCAGTCTGGCCTTTGTTCACCGGGTGGGCCTCGGTCGGCGAATACGGCTATCATCGCGCACTCCCCGCGTATTTCAACTTGCGTGCGAATGCATTATTAGATACCGATGCTTCGCTCGGACACTTCACCGAAGTTCTGTCCGGCGATTACAACGAATCTTTTTCCACCAGCTCTCCGCATCAGATTTGGTCTTCGGCCATGGTGATAAGTCCGGTCCTGCGCGGGCTTTTGGGATTGCACACGGATGCGGAAGCTCACCAGATAACCCTCGCTCCGCACCTTCCCGCCAACTGGAGCACGCTGGCAATTCATAACGTGCATGTAGAAAAAGTCAGCGCTGATTTTCAATTCCACAAGACACCCGACAGCATCGTGCTGGAAACAGAACGCAAGGGGAACGGCGATTGTTGGGTGGAATTTTCCCCGGCACTCAGTTTGCGCGCACACGTGACAAGCGTGGAGCTAAATGGCCGTGCGTTGCCCTTCAAAGTTCAGCAGAATGCGAACGATCAGCATGTTTCTATCCGGTTCCCCGTTTACGGCGGGCCAAATACGCTGGTCATTCGCGTGAAAAACGACTTCGGAGTGGAAGCGTCAAACGAATTGCCGCCGCTGGGCGGCGCCAGCCGTGAGCTGCGAATTCTCTCGCAATCGTGGAACGCCGCGCGAAACCAGTTGACGTTGGAGATTTCCGGATTGGCGGGCCGGCAATACGAACTTTCACTCTGGAACGCGACTCAGATCGACTCCGTGGAAGGAGCGGAGCTCGATAAGTCCGGCCGGCTTCAAGTTCATCTTCCTGCCGCTGGGGAAAACGCCTACATACATGAGCAAATCGTTATTCATCTAGCCAAGCAATAAGCCATTAAGGAGTATCCTGACCAATAGCATGGTAGAAGTTGCGGTCGCCAGGTTGAAGTCGCCAGATCGAAGACAACGCAAGCACGCGATAAAGTTAGCGGCACTTCTTTTGGGGGTATCTTGATGAAACGTAGAATCTCGTGTTTGGTTGTGATCGCGGCCGGTTTTTTCTTAATGCTTTCGGCGAGCGCCCAAACCTCAGGCAACGCGGTTGATGCCGAAGGGCACCAGTGGTGGCAGCACGCCGTTTTCTACGAGATCTATCCGCGCAGTTTTAAAGACAGCAACAACGACGGCGTCGGCGACCTGCGGGGCATCACCTCCAAGCTCGACTATCTGCAAAGTCTCGGAGTTGATGCGATCTGGATTACGCCTTGCTTTCCCTCACCTCAGGTCGATTTCGGCTACGACGTCTCCGATTACGAAAACATTGATCCCATGTACGGCACTCTCGCCGACTTTGATGACCTGGCCAGCGAAGCTAAAAAACATCACATCCGCATCATCCTCGACTTTGTGGTGAATCACACTTCCGATCAGAACAAGTGGTTCCTCGATTCGAGGTCGTCGCGAACCTCCCCTTATCGAGACTGGTATATCTGGCGCGACGGCAAAGGTCCTCATCACCCACCCAACAACTGGGTTTCCACGTTCGGTGGCTCAGCCTGGCAATTCGATCCCAAGACCGACCAGTTCTACTACCATTTCTTTTATCCGCAGCAGCCCGACCTTAATTGGCGCAATCCCGCCGTGAAGACCGCCATGTTTGACGTAACTCGCTGGTGGTATCAGCGGGGAGTGGCGGGCTTTCGCCTGGATGCGGTCGACACTTTATTTGAAGACCCCAATCTTCGCGACAATCCCATAGAGCGCCCAGGGAAAAATGCCTTCGGCGATCCGTTCGAAAAGAACGTAAACAATACCAAGCTTCCCGAGCTGCACGAGGTTCTCAAGGGACTGCGCCAGGTGGCCAATGAATACAACGCAGTTTTGATCGGCGAAACCTGGACGGCCAATATCGCGGAGTTGAACAAGTATTACGGCACTGGCAACAACGAACTGCAGTTGCCCATGGATTTTTTGTTCACGACCGTAAATAAGCTGTCCCCCGCCGACTTTCGCAAGCAGATTGCGGCGGTCAATTCGGCCTCCGGGTGGCCAACGTTTGTCATCAGCAACCACGACATCGTCCGCTCCTATGACCGCTACGGCGACGGCGAGCACAACGACCAAATCGCCAAATTGATGGCCGCTCTTTACCTTACTTTGCGCGGTACGCCAATCATTTACTACGGCGAAGAAATCGGAATGAAGACCACTCCGCCGACACGCCTGGAGGACGTAAAAGACCCGATCGGCCGCCGGGGATGGCCCAAAGAAAAAGGCCGCGATGGCGAGCGCACTCCAATGCAGTGGAACGACAGCGTGAACGCCGGTTTCTCTCAGGCCAAGCCCTGGTTGCCCGTCCCCCCCACCTATAAGACCCATAACGTCGCCGACGAGTTGAACGATCCGAACTCCATCCTGGAGTTTTATAGGAAAGTGCTGGAGCTGCGGCATACGAATGCCGCCCTGCTCGACGGCAGCTACGCCGCCCTCAATGAAAACGATCCCCACGTGCTTTCTTACTTGCGGACCTACAAGGACCAGGCCGTGTTGGTTGCGCTCAACATGTCAGATTCCGTTCAGAAAGTAAATTTTCATCTCAGCCCGAGTGGGTATTCCGCGCCCAAGACTTTGTTGTCGACTCCCGATAGCTCATCTTCGGGAGATGCCGTTACGCTCCAGCCCTACGGAGTTGTTATTGCCCAGCTTTCAAAGTGACCTGCTTTACTGAGCATTGCGAAGTGGAACAGAACCGCGACCGCGAAAGAGAGGCGTAGCCTGAGCTTCGAATACGTAATTCCACCGATTGCCGCAACTTCATATTTTTCATAGTCTGCTCGTGGCAGAGAGAACTGGCGGCCATGTCCTAGGCGCTTAAGGAGTGACTGCACACGGTGGCCCGAACGGGACTTTGCAGTTTGACCGGTTTGGAAGCCATCCCTGGCCGCCAGCATTTTCAAATCGTAGCGCCGAATTTAATACCCGCGTGCATCACCTCAAGGCGTTCCTGCGGCTTTTTCCGTACTTTTCCGTATAGCTTCCGCCCCTTTTGGCGTCCAGAATTATAAGTTGGTGAATGTTGAAGAAGCTTTGCTGCAGCGGGCCAGATGACGCGTTACAAAATCAGGATTCGAAGGAAAAATAAATGGCTAATCAAACGGTATTCGGGATTTATCTCACGCGCAACGACGCAGAGACTGCGGTCTCTGCGCTGAAAAGTGCTAACTTCGACAGCGCGGATATTTCCGTCCTACTGCCGCAGGATGTCGAAAGCAAACTTCCCACCGAACGGGCCACTAAGGCTCCGGCGGGAGTCACTGCGGGAGCGGGATCGGGGGCCGTTGTGGGTGGCACGCTGGGCTGGCTGGCGGGAGTTGGAGCCTTGGTCATTCCTGGTCTCGGCCCTTTTCTGGCTGTCGGTCCGCTGGTGGCTACTCTTGTCGGCGTAGGCGTAGGCGGAGCTGTGGGCGGAGCTGCTGGCGGATTGATCGGTCTCGGCATCCCCGAGAGCCAGGCAAAATTGTATGAAGGCCGTCTCCTAAAGGGCGCCATCCTGGTTGCTGTTCAATGCAAGAATGCCGACCAGATGGCCCAAGCTAAAAACGTTATGACTGAAACTGCAGCGCAGGATATTTCCGTTTCGACAGAGGCTGCGGATATTAAGCGCGAAGCGGCTTAGCTTCCCCAGCCTCCCGCATCGACGTACAACGCCGGGTACGCGATCCTGTACCCGGCGCTGAATATTTATCATCCAGCCTGAATAAAATTTCACACCAACAAAAGCAAACACCCACAAGCTCTGCTCTTCATTTGAGATTTTCTTGAAGGGGCAGGTGCCGGTCCTCCCAGTGGATCGGCACCTGCATGGGGGCGTCGTGTCGAGTAGGAACCCAGATTAGAAGGCCGAATCTTCAGCAGCAATAAGGGTTTCACTGTATCTCCAGGGTCTGCAATCATTTATTTTCCACAGAATCGCCAGAAGCGTACGCTATCGCACAAACTCACTCCCGGTCGTACGTCACGTCTTTGTAAACCCGCGTAACTGCGCTGATCCTGACTAGGTCCGATCAAGTACCTCGCCTCAGTGTTCGATCCGGAAAGCCGCCAACCTTACAGCGCGGAAGGCAGTCAATTACCCCTGCAACCCGATGGGACGCCGCGACCGTTCCTTTTAATCTCCCTTTTGAACGCTGGATGCTTCCGAAATCTTTCGCGAACGGAAACTGAAGTCCCAGCCAGAAGGAGACTACAGTGGCGACTCTCGTAATTTCACCTTCCAGACTAGGCACGGTTCCTTTTTCCCGGAACGAAAGCAAGAGCAACGGTGCTGCAGCCATCCAGAAGAGCCCCGAACTCACTCTCGTCCAACGCGCACAGCGCGGCGACGAAGAAGCTTTCTCTATTCTTTTTCAGACCCACAAAAAGCGCGTCTATTCCGTCTGCCTGCTGATGACGAAAGATGTGGCCGAGGCCGAAGACCTGACCCAGGAAGCTTTCCTGCAGGTATTTCGCAGCGTCGGAAGTTTTCGCGGCGATTCCGCATTTTCCACCTGGCTCTACCGCGTGGCAGTGAACACGGTGCTGATGAAGCTGCGCCGGCGCAAGTCGCCTCCCGCAGTGTCGTTGGATGAACCGATCTCGGCGGAGTCGCCATCTTTGCGCCGCGACTTTGGCCAGCCCGATCTGCGGCTCTCTGGCGTCGTCGATCGCATCGCGCTGCGCCGCGCAATTGAAGAGCTGCCCGAAGGCTGCCGCAGAATATTTGCCTTGCATGAAGTGGAAGGCTATCAGCATCATGAGATTGCGGAATTGCTGAACTGCTCGATCGGCAATTCCAAATCGCAGTTGCACAAAGCCAAACTGAAAATGCGGGACTTGCTTTTCCCCAAGCGCAAAGCAGCCCGCCGCAAGACCGCTTCACGCAGTTCCTCCGAGACCACTTCCTCGCGCCCGGTGTTTGAACTGTAAATTCGCGGTCCGGACACAACTGGCGCGGTTACCTCCGGTGCGGCAGATATACAGGATTCACCTTATTCGGAGCGGTAGGGACAAGTGTTAGCGTGTTCAGGTAAGTCATGGTAGCGTGTACGCAAGCCGCGGTATCTCAGCCACATGTGAGGTATTTCTCAGCGATGGCGATACACTGTGTGGCGGGCCCGGTAACGCCGGGCTGTTGAGCAGAGCGGATAACAACTCATGGCGATTCGCATCCTGGTGGTGGACGATCATCCGATTGTGCGGCAAGGTCTGAGGACTCTTTTAGAGGGCCGCCCCGGTTGGGAGGTCGTTGGCGAAGCCTCGGACGGCATGGAAGCAGTTGAGAAAGCCGGCGAACTTCACCCGGATGTCATGGTTCTAGATGTCACCATGCCGCGAATGAACGGACTAGAAGCTTGCCGCCTGATCCGCCGGAGTGCTCCCGGCCTGGAGATCCTTTTTGTCACGCAACATGATTCGCCGCAAATGATGCGCGAAGCCCTGGACGCCGGCGCCCGTGGATATGTTGTGAAATCCAACGCCGCGCGGGATTTGCTGGAAGCGGTGGAAGCCGTGAGTCAGCATCGCGTCTTTACCGCGCTGAACCAGCGAGATTCCGTCAGTTCGTCGCTTTGAGCCGCTACTCCTAGCTGTGGAAAGGTCGGAGCCATGAAGTTAAGAATTCTGCTTGCTGACGATCATGAAATTGTGCGCCGTGGCTTGTGCGCTCTGTTGCAGAAGCACGAAGGATGGGAAGTAATCGGCGAGTGCAGCGACGGCCGCGACGCGGTCGAGAAGGCCAAGCAGTTGAAGCCGGATGTGGTGATTCTCGACATTGGCATGCCCAACCTCAACGGCCTGGATGCGACGCGCCAACTCATGCAGCACGACGGCAATTTCAAAGTCATCGTTCTGACCATCACCGATTCCGATCAGGTCATTCGCGAGGCTTTGGATGCGGGCGCACGCGGATTTGTGCTCAAGTCCGATGCGGCGCGCGATCTGGTTTCCGCCGTCGAAGCATTGCAGCACAGGCGAATGTTCTTCACCCCGCGGGTCAACGATCTGGTGCTGGCTGGCTTTCTCGACAAGGGCCGCGCCATCTCTGCCACCGAGCCTCCGACTTTGCCCACGCTGACCGCGCGCGAGCGCGAGATCACGCAACTGCTGGCCGAAGGCAAAAGCTCCAAGGAAGTGGCCTCGCTGCTGAACCTGAGCACCAAGACGGTGGAAACGCACCGCAGCAACATCATGCGCAAGCTGAGCTTCCACTCCATCCGCGACCTGGTGGTCTACGCGATCAAGAACAACATCATTCAGATCGATATGCCGGTGGGAGCGAAAAACGGCAGCCCTGCGGCATAGACGCTAGAAGCAAAGCCCGGAAGAAGGAAGAAGAATGTGTGGCGCGGGCGACTCGCCCGCGCGCCCTTCTTGCGCCGAAGACGCCCCGTGATTCCGCACGTCATCGCCACAACACCTTGTCATCGTCCACCAATCCACAGGTCCTCCCGACCGAACCGCCCTAACTATTGTTGACTTCCGTCTCCGGAGCAACTCTAATTGACGTCTATAGGTCCAGCTCTTTGACAATCGGATGGCTACTCGACAACTCCTTATGGCTCAATAATTTGAAAGCAAGTTGTTTGTTGTCAATAATTTAGCAGGGATGCGGCGAGGGGAGGATATTGATTACAAACGACTTACGGGGCACAACTCAAGATAAGTTGTTGACAGTGAATAATTTACCGCTAAGTCTTTTAGAAATGAGAATTTAGCGGCGACGATTTCCGTAAGTTGATGATTCTAGATAATTTACGAGAAATGATCATTATTTTTCACGAATACCCCCGCTCTGAGAGCTAATCTGCCAAGCGAATCGCCCCAGACAGAAAGCCCCAAATCCCGCTGCAGACACGGGATTCGGGGCACCCACTGAAAGTCGAACCGCTGAAAATGGCTGTTTAGCCGATGTGCTTGCTGAGGGCTTGGGCGATGGCTTCTTTGGGCTTGTAGCCGACCAGCTGCTCGACGACCTGGCCGCCTTTGAAGACCAGCAGCGTGGGGATGCCGGTGACTTTGTAGCGCATGGGCGTGGCGCTGTTGGAGTCGACGTCCATTTTGCCGACTTTGAGCTTGCCCTGGAAATCTTTAGCCAGTTCATCGACGATGGGCGCAAGAGCACGGCACGGGCCGCACCAAGTTGCCCAGAAATCTACGAGCACGGGCTGATCCGATTTCAATACATCCTGGTCGAAGTTTGCGTCGGTGACTTCGACGATTCCGTTGCCTGCCATGGTTTGTTGTCTCCTTTGTTCACGTCGCACCGTCCGGACGCTCACCAAAGCCGGCGCTGCCGGAAGCTCTGACTGCGGACTCCCGGGATTTAACGGGCGATACAGATATCGTAACAAGGTTTAGATGCGAATGGGGGGATGGAAGTCGCAAGAAGCATCACCATGGAAAACCGAGAAAATTGGCTTGACTTAATCGATTTAATACGGGTCAGTGTACGGTAACCCTCAATCGGCTAGAAGACGAATTTGATGGCGGCTTGCATCAGGCGCGGACTCGCGGCGCTGACGACCTGTCCGAAGGTGGAACTGCTGATGTTGCCGTTGACCGACGTTGGGCCGAAGAACTGCGCATGGTTGAAAACGTTGAACGCCTCCATGCGGAATTGCAAAGACTTGGTTTCGGTTAGAGAAACGTCCTTGAGCAGGGCCATGTCGTAATTGTCGAGACCGGGGCCGTAGAAAAAGCGGCGCTTGGCGTTGCCCGGAGTGCCCAGAGGCTGGAGCGCGAAGAGCGAAGTATTGAAGTAGGATTTTCCCCCGCGCGGGTTGGAGCTGAGATCGAGCGGGCCGGGCGTGTACTGCGGTTCGTCGACGCCGTAGTTGTTGATGCCGTTGGGCTCGGCTCCAAGGAGCGAATTGTCGCCGTAGTTAAGCAGCGTTACGGGAAAGCCGCTGCTGAAATGAGTGATGCCGGAGATGGTCCAGCCTTTAGTGGCGCGGTTGGAGACGCGAAAGAAGCGATCGATGGGAAGCTGGTAGGCATAGCTGACGACGAAGTTGTGCTTTACGTCGAAGGCGGAGAGCGCATAGCTGAGCGCAGGATTGATGGGGTTGACCTCTTCGCCGACGTTGGAAGATTGATCCATGGATTTGCTGAAGGTGTAGCTGGCGAAGAAACTCAGAGCACCGCTGGTGTGGCGAAGGCTAAGTTCGAGGGCGTTGTAGTTGGCGTTGCCGATGGTGGACTGATTGGTATCGCTGCCGAAGTTGGGGCCGAGCGGTCCGCGCGTGCCGTTAACGGTTTTGCCGGCGGCGGTGGTGAAGACGTTGCTCTCGCCAAAAGTTCCGCAGGTGGCGGAGCCGGGTGCAACTTCGCTGGTCTGGCTCAGATTGAGGCACAGCGCGGGATTGCCGGGATTCGATTCGATCAGCACGAGGAGGCGATGCGATTCGTTGCCGACATAGCTGGCGCCGAAAACCGTATTGTCGCCGAGCTGGCGCTCGACCGAGACCATGTATTGCTCCGTGTAGGGAATGCGGTTGTTGACGGGGTAGGCGGGGATGCCGCTGATCGGGATGTATTGAGACCAATCAATATTGGAATCGGGATGAGCGCTGGAAGAATTTAACGGAGCGAAGGTTACAGGAAAGTATTGGCCGAGATTCTGTCCGTTGGATGCGGTGACGAATGGGTTGGAAAACAGCGGCGGAGCGGGACTGCTATAGGTGGTGCCGTAAGGAGCATTGGCCGCGAGCACTCCGATAGTGAGGGCTTCAATGGACGTGTAATACATGCCGAAGCCGGCGCGAAAACTGGTTTTGCCGGGACCGCCGAAAAGCTTGCCGATAAAATTATCCCGAGTTGCGCTGGGCGAATAGGCGAGGCCAAAGCGCGGGGAAAACTCATCTCCGGGCGGAGCGAGGGTGCGGCGAACCCCGGGATCGGTGGGATACAAGATTCCGGCGGGCGCGCCGGGAAATACTACCGATTGCCTTCCGGGTTCGGTGGTGGAGATCTGATTGTACTTTTCATACCACGGTTCGATGCGGTCCCAGCGCAGGCCGTAGTTGAGGGTCAGGTTGGGCGTGGCATGCCAACTGTCTTGCGCGAAGGCGCCGACATATTTGTTGCGGCCGTAAAAAGGATTGAGCTGGCTCTGGTTGAACTGGCTGGGAATACCGAGCAGGAAATCGGCGAAATCGAGACCGGTTTCGCTGCCCGTAAAAAGAAAGTTGCCGTTGAACTGCGCGATGGGATTCACATTGACCTGGTCATAGTGAAATTCGCCGCCGAACTTCACGGTGTGGCGTCCGATGACTTTGGAGAAATTATCGAGCGCCTGGAACGTATTGTTCGCCTGCTTCAGTTCGTTGGTATTGGTTCCGGTCGAGAAATTGTTGAAGACGAGATTTTCCACGCCTTCATTTTGCGGGGCGAGCGCCACAATTGTTGGCGTGCCCGACGGACTGACAAAGCCTTGAGACGCCAGGCTGACACCGAGTCCGCCTTGCGGTTTGCCGAGATCGTTGAAGGCGCGCAGAAAACTGAAGTGAAGTTCGGTGACCGCCGTTGTACTCAGCGTTTTGGTGTCGCCCAGGCTGAGCAATTGCGCGCGACCGAGATAGAGCGCGTTGAAGCCGGGGACGCTGGCTCCGCCTTGAGCTACAGGATAGGGATTGTTCAGCGAATAATCGTCGAGGAAATAATAGCCGGAGATCAGATGCCGGCCGATGTTGGCATCAAGGCGTGAGGCGGCCTTGTTGTTGCGGAGTGCTTGATTGAACGCGGAAGTGGCGAACTCATTACCGGAGACGTTCGGCGCGGGAATGTACTGCAACAGGCGCTGCGCGGGCACCGACCATGCGCGGGCCGGGATTTGTAGAGTTGGCAGGACGCAAATCGCCGTGCTCGGGCAGCCTCGGAAATAATAGGGTTCGCCGGTATGGACTGGATAGCCGAGATTCTGAGAAAGCGTGCTCGCCCAGGCGGGACCGCTGACCGATGTTCCGGAGAATGAGCCAGCCATATCGGAGAGATTGCCGGCCCGGTCTTCGAGTGAGGGCACGGGGATCAAGCCGGTATCGACGCCCTGGCGCTGCCGAGTTCCTTGATAGTCGGAAAAGAAGAAGATCTTGCTGCGCCGAATGGGACCGCCGAAAGTCCCTCCGAATTGGTTTTGAATAAAAGTGCCCCGAGTCGGGGAGAAATAATTGCGTGCATCGAGGTCGGTGTTGCGCAGGAATTCGAACAGGTCTCCGTGAAAGGCGTTGGAACCAGACTTGGTCACGACGTTGATCTGGCCGCCGCTGAACTCACCATATTCCGCATCAAAGTTGCTGGTGAGAATCCGAAACTCGGCGATGGAATCGAGGTTGGGAATGATCGCGGTTCCCATATTGACGTCTTCTTCGGAGTCGCTCCCATTGACGATAAAAGCGTTGGCAAATTCGCGCTGGCCGTTGATGGAGATGGTGCCCGGATTTAGATCGCCGGAAGGCGAGAGCGAGCTGGCGCCGACGTCCTGAACCGTGTTGGAGGTAATGGACGTGGAGGGCGCGACTCCGGCTTGAAGCGATAGCAAGTCGGTGTAGCTGCGGCCATCGAGGGGCACAACTTTCATCTGATCACTGTTGATGACCTCGCCCATCTGGCTGCTGGAAGTCTCCACATGCGCGCCACTGTCGTTTACCGTGACCGTGTCGTTGCGCTGGCCGACTTCCAGGGCGGCATCAACGACGATCAGGCTGTCAGTGTCAACCAGCACGCCGATGCGACGGTAGGGTTTGAAACCGGGATGCGTTATCTGGACGTCATAGTGTCCGATGAGGAGAACGGGGAAAGTGTAGAAGCCTTTGTCGTCGGTTTTGACGCATTGGCGGATTCCGTTGTCGAGGTCGATGGCAGTAACCTCAGCCCCTGCGACGACGGCGTTGGTGGGGTCTTTGACCGTGCCGGAAATGCTTCCGCTGACGCTGGCCCAGCCGGATGCGGCAAGAAATACGACCGCGAGCAGGATTGTGACTGCTGGCCGTATTTTGCCGAACCACTTGACCATCGCGAAAACCTTCCGGGCATTTTCCGGCGCGTTTACTAAAAAGGGGCGAAACACGGTATTATGTCTACATGCAACCGAGTCGCAACTGACGCGGGCGCGCAAAGTACGAAGAAATTAAAAGAGCCTTTAGTTGCAACCGGGTCGCATCTAGAAGGGCAGGAACAATAATGCCGGAAGGTGTCGCGCAGCGTCAACTTTTGCGCGATTATTTCGTCGCAGGCTGTTTGCAACTCGCTGCGACTGGAGATTACTGATGCCACTACCACAAACAGAAATTCCGGGCCGCCTGCAAGCGCATTTTGCGGAGCGCGGAATCCGCATGACGCAGCAGCGGCGAGCGATTCTCAGCGTGATGGAAACTGCGAGCAAGCATCTGGACGCCGGCCAGCTTCTGCGCAAAGCGAAGAAGATCGACCCCAGCGTGGACCGCAGCACTGTCTACCGTACCTTGCGCCTGCTGAAGCGCCAGGGACTGATCGACGAACTCGACCTGATGCACATTCACGGCGAAGGCCACTATTACGAACGTAAGGTGAACCGCGACCACATCCACATGGCCTGCCTGCGTTGCGGCAAGATCATGGAATTCGTCAGCGACGTTTTCGAAGATCTGAAGAAGCAGGTGGAGCGGGACTGCCGCTTTCGCATTCTGGTTTCACGGCTGGAAATCGGCGGCTACTGCGCGGCGTGCAGAGGATCCAAATAATCGTGAGTGAACGATCGACAATAATCCGATTTCTCGACGCGGCTGACGCGATTGCATATTCGAAGATAAGATCGGAAGCGTTAGAGTTTGAGCCAGAGGCCTTCGGATCCTCCCTGGTAGAACACCACCGCTTGACTGTGGAAGACATCGCAGCGCGTTTATCGTTTGATCCGCAGGAGCAGTTCGTGGTCGGTGGTTTCGCGCGCGAACAGTTGGTGGGCACAGCCGGCTTCGTTCGCAACAAGGGAATCAAGGAGCGCCATAAAGGACGCATCTGGGGCGTTTATGTGGCGCGTGAGGCACGAGGCAAAGGCATAGCACGAGCGATGATGCGAGCCTTGATGGAACGCGCCGCCAAAATTGATGGCGTCGAGCAGGTATTGCTGTCCGTGACCACAGTTCAAAGCGCCGCCGCCAGCTTATATCGATCTCTGGGATTTGAAACCTACGGTTGCGAGCCCCGAGCGCTGAAGGTCGGGGAACGATATATCGATGAGGAACATGTGGTCCTGTTCCTCCAAACTCCGCATCCGCATTAGGAGCGGCAAGTCGCTCGGTGAGCCGGAGGAAAACAAAAAAGCGCCTCGAACTTTTCAGTTCAAGACGCCTCGGCAGCCCTCCCCCAGAACTGCCAAACCACTTCTCAATCGTAGGGTCGGCCTGCTTTTCCGTAAACATCACGTTGGTAATTGCGATTTGCTACAAGCTAAGGGATGAGAGGTAACTGAAGTAACGCGCGGGCCCCGGAAAATCTGATCAGATTTGCTGTTTGGACCAGTGTTGGCCGCCGTCGGCGGTGGTCCAGGTTTCCGAAGTGGACGTCGACAGTCGTCCGTGCAGAGAATCGGTGAACTGCACGCTGACAATGTCTCCGGTGAGAAGAATGCCGCGATCCGATGGGATGGCGGATATCCAATTTTCTCCCGCGTCGAGAGAATGGTAGAGAACGCCTCCCGCGGCTCCGGCCCACACTTCTACGCCTGCGGTAGAGATGGACCGAAAGATTGGCAATGCAGGGGATGGCGTGGCATTTGTGGTTACAGAGATGTCCTGCCAGGTCTTTCCCTGGTCAAAGGAGCGGCGCAATCCTCCGGCAGAGGTGATTGTCCATCGTGGGGCAGAATTTGATGCAGACTGCGCGGCAGAGGCAACTTGTGGGTTAACCAGAGCTTTGGCTTTGGCCACCACCTGATCTCCTTCGCTTGAGTCCTGACCGGCTTCTGACTGAGATTGCGCGAGCCGAGTTTCTTGCGCGTCCGATGCTGTTTGCGCGGACGCGGATGCCACCGTAACGGTCTCGCTTGGAGCGGGCATGGACGATGAAGGTTGTGCCCTCTTTGGGGCGAAACCACCGCCAGCGGAGACTTGCTCCGGCTCGTCTTTTAGCGATCTCGCTGTCCGCTCAACGTGGCGGTTGCGCGAATGAACAGAGTTGGGCCTCGCCAGCCCGAGCGCAGAGGCGTTTGAATTCGCTTTAGCCGTGGCGGCTGCATTGTCGCCGGAGATCGCAGCAGAATCAGGCATCGCTTCATTTCGCGCTTCGGTAGTAGTTACAGGCTGCCGTATAACCTCGGCCGTTTTGTCTTTTGGCCTCGACAGATCTGAGGTGAGGTTCCTGAAAGAATCCGGACGCCGGTGTTCCACGCCCAGCAAAACCACAATCACGAGCCCTGCAGTAATCGCTCCCCATCGTAAGGCCGTCATGCTCAGCCAGGGGCGGCGCAAGGCTACCGGCGCAAGCACTTCTTCCATTTCAGGCAGGGCGAGAGAAAGCACCTCGCGGCAGTCACCGCAGCGCGCGAGGTGCTCCATCACCAAGGCCCGTTCCGGGCCGGGAAGGGATCGCTCGGCAAACGCGGTCAGAACATCTGCGTCAGGATGTTCTGACCGTGCCGGCGTCCGAAGCCGTTCCCTCACGATTTGGGGAAGTTGTTGCATCGGTTACGGATTCAACTCCACCTTCGGCCCGGCTTTCGTTCTGCCCTCGGCCTCGGTCTTCACTCTCTTTTCAGAGAACGCGGGCGGCGGCGATTCTTGCGTCAGGCTTTTGCGGATATCGATGGTAAGGTCGCGCACATCCACATCCAACGCTTCTTCTGCCTGCCGGCGCGCCATGCCGCGGCGGACCAATGCAGCAATAATCTGCTTGCGCAAGCTCCTGGACAGCTTATCGATTTTGCGGCTGATCGTGGATTCATGCACACCCAACATGCGGGCAATTTCCGCCAAGGTGCGGCCATCGAGAAAATAAGCGCACAAAACGGTACGGTCTTCACCGGAAAGAAATGCCAAAGCTTCATCGGTGGCCAGTTCGAGCCGGCTGTCGGCAACGGGTTGAGGTTCGGGATCGGGAGCGCGAAGCTGCACACCATCTTCGGTTTCCTCTTCCAGACTGATAAAACGTTTTGTGCGCCGATAACGGTTGACATATTCCTGCGCCAGCACGGTGCGTAGCCAGCCCTCGAGCGATCCCCGTCCGCTGTAAGAAAGGAGCTTTGAAACTCGCTGGCCGTCGCGCAGGGTGGTGCCGTAAAGGTCCGCGTAGAGGGTGTCGGCTAACTCTCTCGCGCCGGAATCCTGGCGCGCAATGCGAAGCGCCGACTGATAAAGTTTTTCGCGGAAGCGGGTGAGAAAAATCTCCCACGCGGAATTGTTACCTTCGGCGCACGCCCGCGCGAGGGCGAGATCGTCGACGCGCAGAGCGAGAAAAAAAGATCGTATCTCGTCTTCGGAACTGGCAGGAGTAGCGTACTTTGTGCCTACCTCGATCAGGATCGCGGCAAACGATTCGCCCGTGAGTCCCAGCGCTTCGCAATTGCTCTGAGCATGCAGATCAGCACATAGCTCTTCCACCACAGACCGCACCGCTGGATTTTGTATCGGATTGCTCATTTCTAGGCACGTGCTGCGCCAGTTTGCACTTCAACTTTCTCAGAATGCCTTATCGAATCGTTCGGGAGAGTCGGCCATGGTTTTTCAATCATTCAAACACTGGCCGTTCATTGATGCTACCAATAAGTTAGACGCGCCTAATGTGAATTTTGGACGCAAGGCGGAGAAATTATTTCGTTCTTCAAAAGATGGGCTGCGCGCCCGCGATGCGAAGGCGCGTTTATGAGTGGGACAGGGCCGCTACCTGGCCTTTTGCCGGCATGCGCGCAGAAGCTTCGAGTGGATGCAATTCAGCGATTGGCGGAAACGACACCGGAGCCAACTGAGTGCGTTCAGGCGGTTCCGTGCCAGTGTGTACAGCTTTCACCAGCACTTCCAGCGCAGCTCCGGCAGTCGCGGGCGTTACTACCGTTGCGGCCAGCAAGCCGCGCCGCACCCATTCCTGGCCAGTTTTGCTGACACCGTCGCAACCCATAAAAGGAATGTTTTGCCAATCCTCGCGATCTTTTTCCGTGAGATCCGTCAATGCCTTGCGAGCGCCCATGGCCATGGCATCGTTCTGGCACATGACTGCGCGGATGTGTAGCTGCCTCGATGTGCTTAAAGACAACCACGACCTTACAGCTTGTTGCGCGCTGCGCTCAGTCCAATCCCCCTTCAGGCTCTTGACCATGACCTGCGGTGGTTTGGTTGCGCGCATTCCTTTTTCCCGGAAGATCACTACGCTGCTGCTCGAAGGCCCTTCCACATATAAGACATTGCCGTCGCGCACCATGGCACCAAGCTGTTTTCCCTGGATTCTGCCGACTTCTTCCTGATCGGTGGTAACGCAAAATGCGGGAGCGCGGCGATCCCGGCGGAGCTCGGAGATGTACTCCGGCTCACGATTCAGAACTCCCCAGCCGATGCCCGAAGCTACGGCCGCTTTGGCAATTTGAATCATGCCGGTGCCGACCGGTTCGACCAGAATCGCAGTTGGCCGCTGGATTGGATCTTGAATCAGTTTGACGATTTGCTGGGTTTGATTGACCGCGTCGTTATCGGCATAGACGACCTGGAGCTTGACTCCAAGACGCGCCGCGGCGGCAACCGCGGAAGCACCCTGCTCCGCCTGGTAATCGTTTTCCCGAGTGATTAGAGAGACCACTATAGTTAGGTTGTTCATTCACCGAGCCCGAAACAGCCGCACAAAAACGCTTTTTCTAGAGGGGATTGTGTCATGTCGAACGAAGTCTTATCAAAGCAATTTGATTCATGCACACAATCGGTTAACAGCTTGCATGGGGAGGTGGACAGACGTTCGATAAAAACAACCTGACGACCGCGCCACTCATTCGCCTTTGGTGGAAGCGTACCAACTGCGCCAGGCAGCAGGGTCGTTGGGCAAGCGTTCTTTTGTAATATCTCCCAACGCCTGAAACGCCCAGGCTTGGGTTTGGGAATCGAGGGAAGCATCTTCAGTGTCGTTGACCAGTTGCGGCACCGCAGCGAGACGCTGTTCGTGGCTCAACATGCCAGCTTCGGCAATACTGCAAGCGGCACGCTCGCGCACAGCCGGCGATGGATCATCGTGCATCGCCTGCAGCAACGGGACTATGGTCGCAGTTGTACCGACCAGGGCAAGCGCTTCCACCGCCCAGCGGCGGGAGTCTTCATCGGAATCCTTCAGATGAGCGATTAACACCTGTTGCACGCGTGATGTTTCCTCTCCGCGATTGGCCAGAGCGCCGAGCACCCACAGCGACCAAATTTTTTGCGCGTGGCCGGCGGAAGCGGCGTTCTGAATGAGAAAGTCGACAGTGGAAGCGTTCTTGGCCAATCCGTATGCGGCTAACTGCACGTCGAGACCGGATTGGCGAACCCGCAAATCCGTTGAGTTCAAGGCAGCTGTGGCGAGCGGCGCCAACTGCGTGTTCAAACTGAGCTTGCCGCGCCAGTCATCTACTCTTTCAGCAATTGCTCTTTGAACAATTTGAGCATTCGCGCCCGAGGCGTTGCCGATCGCAAGCTCCAAAAGGCTCTCGGCTTGTTTCTGCGGCGAAAGCCCGGCCAATTGCTGGCTGTAGTTCGCGGCCAGTGCTCCACGATCGCCCGCCGATTGCACGAAACCGTCTGCAACGGATTCTCCATGAGATCTTGCTTTGCCGACCGCCATCAGCAAGAAACCTAAAACGATGCCGACGACGATTGTTACCGCGAAGCTTAACTGAAGCGGATTTGCGGAGAGCGAAGAAGCGTTTGTGGACGATATATCTGACCCGGGGCCGAGCGTGCCGAAATCAGAAATGGACTGCTGGCCAGTATCCTCCGCCGAACAGTATTCTGCCGACTCCAGTGGCTTTCGAAGCTGCGGCTGATCCGGCGAATTCTGCGGACACGCTTCCATATAATGAGAGAGTTTAGGAGACGCCCAAACGCTGGTAAAGTTACTTCCGGACGGCCCCTATTGAAATTAGATGCAATTGGCAGTCACGAGGCAGCTTGCCGCAAAGGTCAGAAGCCAGCAGGTAAAGTAAGGAGATCGCTCATGTTTGCATCATTGAAATGCAGGTTTTCTATTCTCGTCGTTCTGTTGGCGATCGTTCTGTTGGCAGTCGGCGCTGTAGCCGCTGCTCCCGAGTATCACATCGTCCACACATATAAAGTCGGCGGCGATGGCGGCTGGGACTATCTCACGGCCGACGCGAGCGCCCACCGGCTTTATATTTCGCGAGCAACCAGGGTCATGGTCCTCGATTCGGATTCCGGCAAGAGCGCGGGCGAGATCGCCGATACTCCGGGCGTTCACGGTATTGCGCTCGCGCCAGAACTGGGACGCGGCTTCACCAGCAATGGGCACGAAGGCACGGTCAGCATCTTCGATATCAAAACTCTCGCAACCATCAGCAAGGTGAAAGTGGGCGACGATCCTGACGCAATTCTGTTCGATCCGGCAACCAGGCGCGTCTTCACTTTCAACGGCCGCAGCCAGGATTCGAGCGCGATTGATGCCGCGAAGGGAACGCTCTTGGGCACCATTAAACTTGACGGCAAGCCGGAATTCGCGGCCAGCGATGGCAAGGGCCAGATCTTCGTCAATATCGAGGACAAGAGTGAACTTGACGCCATCGACCCGAACAAATTGGAAGTAACGGCGAAATGGCCGCTGGCGCCTTGCGACTCGCCCTCCGGACTCTCGATGGACAGAACGAATCGGCGTTTGTTTGTCGGCTGCCACAACAAGATGATGGCCGTGGTGAATGCCGATAACGGCAAGGTGGTCGCTACGCTGCCGATTGGCGAGGGCGTGGACGCGACCAGGTTCGACGAGGGAACTGGGCTGGCGTTTGCCTCCTGCGGGGGCGGAGACGGAGTTCTGACTGTCATTCATGAGGATTCGCCAGACAAATTCAGCGTTGCGGAAAGCGTCCCCACTAAGCCGGGTGCACGCACCATGGCCCTGGATACGAAAACGCATAACGTGTTTGTGGTAACAGCGAAGTTTGGCGCAACCCCGACGGCCACGACCGCTAATCCGCGTCCGCGGCGATCGATTGTCCCCGACAGCTTCGTGGTTATCGAGCTCACTCAATGAACTTCAGTTCAATGGCTCGGCAAACTGGCTGGATAATTGCGCAAGCCGCCATAGGACATAACTGCATCCAAGCTTCGCGATGAACTCGTTCCTTCGGTCGCCGCGAACGGCGATTTTGCTGGCTTTGGTCCTAAGTCTGGCGCCAATCTGCGGTGCGTATTCCGTTCTGACCCACGAGCAGGTGGTCGACTTGTTGTGGAAAGAGTCCATTCGGCCACTTCTGGTGGCGCGTTTTCCGGCTGCAACGCCCGACGACCTGCGCCAAGCTCACGCCTACGCTTATGGCGGATCGGTGATGCAGGATATGGGTTACTACCCTTTCGGCAGCAAACTCTTCAGCGACCTGACGCACTACGTGCGCAGCGGCGACTTTGTCGTGAACCTGATCAAAGAATCTTCCGACTTGAACGAGTACGCCTTTGCCCTGGGAGCGCTGGCGCACTATTCGGCGGATAATTGCGGGCATCCCGCGGTCAATCGTTCCGTGGCCATCGAATTTCCCAAGCTCAGAAAAAAATACGGCGATGTTGTCACCTATGAGGACGATCCCAAGGCGCACATTCAAACTGAATTTGGCTTCGATATGGCGCAGGTCGCGAGGAATCGTTATACCTCAGATCGCTACCACGATTTCATCGGCTTCCAAATGTCGAAGCCGCTGATGGAACGGGCGTTCCTGAAGACTTACGGCATTCCTCTCACCGATGTCATGTCCGACGAGGATCTGGCCATTGGCACATTTCGCCGGGCAATCAGCAAAGTGATTCCGGAGATGACGCGCGTGGCATTGGTGGCGCGAAAAAAAGAAATCGTACAGGAGACGCCGAATTTCGATGCGCGTAAATTTCGCTACTACTTATCGCAATCCAGCTATCAAAAAGAATGGGGCAAGGGATATCGCAAACCTTCTTTCGGAACGCGGGTGCTGGCTTTTCTCTTGCGGATCGTTCCAAAAATAGGCCCCTTCAAAGCAGTTGATTTCAAAATTCCCACCAAGCAAACCGAAGACCTTTACATCGCCAGCGTCGATCATACGGTGGACAATTACAAGCAACTTCTCCACCAGGTAGGAGCGAAGGACCTGCAACTGCCGGACATGGACTTCGATACCGGGCATCCTACCCAGCCGGGCGAATATGCTCTGGCCGATGCCACTTACGCGCAACTGCTGGATAAACTGACGCAACACAATTTCGATCAGGTCACGCCTGCGCTGCGATCCAACATTTTGGCTTTCTACGGTGATGCCCGCGTTGCGCTCGCCACCAGGCGCAAGCCGAAAGAATGGCAGAAAACTCAGGATGAACTGCAAAGGCTGAAACAGACGCCCGCGGTCGGTACCGATTCATCTTCCGCGGAAACTATTCCGCTTCCCGCTTCCACTCGCTGACCTGCCGCTGCATGATTGCGTAACATTCGCAGGAAGCTTCTTTGAGACCCGTTTTATCGGTAATTCTGACGTCCCCGCGGGTGTAAGCGATGAGTCCGGCTTTCTGCAAAATTCCCGCCGCCACGGTAACACTGGAGCGGCGCGTTCCCAGCATCTGGGCCAGCAGTTCCTGCGTCAGCGGCACAGAATTCGATGCGATGCGGTCTGCGCTCATCAGCAACCATCGCGCCAGCCGCTGTTCCACTTCATGCAGGCGGTTGCAGGCCGCGATCTGCGTCACCTGCATGGTCATGATTTGAGCAAACTGCTGCAGTCGCCGCTCCAGCGTCGGGCACTGGCGCAGGACGATTGCCAGAGCATCTCCGTCGATGCGAAAGACGGTGCCTTCAATTTGCACCACCGCGCGCGTGGTCGCGCTGCGAAAGCCGGCCACTAGCGGAAGGCCAACAAAGCCCTCTTTGCCGACCAGTCCCACTTCCACGCTCTTGCCATCGGGAAAAACGCTCAGGATGGAAATCAATCCGCTATTGCAGAAATATGCTGACTTCAGCGTATCGCCAGGCTCGTGCAGAACATGGCGCAGTCCTAGCCGCAGCAGTTCGAGTTTGGGGGAAACCAAATCCCGTTCATTGCGCGGCAAGTCGAGCAGAATTTCGTTAGTAATTTCCATCACCGTCCCTGTGGGATGGCTCTGGATGGAGTTTTGGAAAGATGCACATCTTGGCCATAAATGTGGGAGAAAAGGTCACTAAATCTTTGCCACAGGACCCGGCGGAGGCCATTGCAAATGCGGGTAGGCTTTTAGCTTTCAGGTGAAGTTCTTTCTTGCCGCGTTTGTCACCGAATAAGCGCTCGATTCTTATGCCGCGTCGTTGCGCTTTTTAATTTCCACATCCAGCACGTGCAATGCGCGGAGCGCATCGTCGAGAGCGCGGTGTTCTTCTTCCGCGGATTCGGCGATTATTTCTGCCGATCTCTCTAAGATTGCCTGACGTGCATGGTCGACGCGTTCCGGCAATATGCCGATATCGAACTCGAGAAGCGCGCTCTGATAAAGTTCTTTCCAGTCCGCAGCGGAACTGGAAGAGCTGCCACCAAGCGAGGTCTTCTTCAACTCGTTCATATGCCTTTTGCGACGATAACCAAACACTAATGATGGACAGCCATTCTGTCGGTACGGCACCGCACTCAGGTGCGGAGTCCAAGTTTGCCGCGAGGGAAACTCTTGGTCGCAACGGCTCAACTTCGTATAAGACAATCCCACAACCACCGGTTGGGCTTCCCAGAAAGTGTCGGTTCGCGCTAGGATAGTCACTCCACTCGGGCGACCGACCGTTCGGTCGGCAGCCTGCCCATCACCAAGCACTTTTGAAAAGAGGACGATGAACAGCGCGGAAGACAGGTTTTATACGGCCCAAATTGTACAGCGGGCGGACTTCGCCCCCGATCTCTGGATGATTCGGGTCCGCTGCAATGGGGAGTTCAAATTCATTCCGGGACAATATGCCACGTTAGGTGTGGAGGTTGAAGGCAAGCGGATTGAGCGGCCCTACTCCATTGTCTCCGCGCCCTGGGAGCAGGAAATCGAATTTTTCTTCGAGCTGGTGCCGGAAGGCGCCCTGACGCCGCATATCTATAAGCTGCAGCCCGGCGATTCCCTGCTCATGCGCAAAGCCCCAAAGGGACGATTCACGCTGGATAGGGAAAATGGGCGCACGCACCATCTGCTGGTTTCGACGGTGACCGGCGTGGCCCCATTCGTGAGTTTCGTGCGCATGCTGCACAAAGATTGGAATGAGGGACGATTCGACGGCTCGCACCAACTGTATCTGCTGAACGGCGCCAGCCGCCCCTGGGAATTCGGCTACAAGGATGAACTGATTCGCTTTGCAGAGGAGTTGCCGTGGTTTACGTATGTGCCAACGGTAAGTCGTCCCTGGGACCATGCCGATTGGCCGGGAGAAATCGGCCGCGCCGACGATGTGCTGCGCAAATATGCCGACCAGTGGGGTCTCGATGCGAACAATACACTCGCCTATTTGTGCGGACACCCGGAGATGATCGAGCGCAGCAAGGCGATTCTCAAACGCAGAGGCTTCACGGATCGAGCTGCGGTGAAGGAAGAAATCTACTGGGTACCGCCGAAGCCGTAATCCGGAGAAGGATCGCACCCGAAAAGTTACACGCCTGCGATCGAACTTCTGCTCTCTTCGGTTCTCCTCGCCGCAGCACGAATTTCAATTCACATCAGGATTCCCCCAAACACCAGGTCGGTGAACTGCGGGATCAGATTCTGCGCCTGCAATGCGCCCTCGGGTTTGTACCACTGATAAATCCAGTTAATCATGCCGAGCAGGGCAAAGGCGGCGGCGCGCGGGCTGACTCCACCTTTGGCACGGCACTGACGTTGGACTTCGGCAATCAGGTTTTCCAGGAAGTGCACGTAATCTTTTTTACGGGCGTTGATCTTTTTGCGCAGCGTCGGGGGCAGCGGATGGTTTTCATGCAGCATCACGGTGATTTCGCGGTCGCGTGGGCTGAGCACGACTTCGATGTGCAACCGGATCAGCGCCCGCAATGCCTGCTCCGGATCGGCGATGCGGCGCACGGGATCGATTACGCGCTGCTGGGTAATGTCCATGGCGTGATTCATGATCTCGTAGAGGATTTCGTCTTTGCTCTGGAAGTGGTGGTAGAGGCCGCCTTTGCTCAACTTCAGCGCGGCGGCGACGTCGTTCATGGAGGTCGCATCATAGCCGCGCTGCTGGAACAGGCGTCCGGCGGTGCGCAGAATTTCCTGGCGGGAATCGATCAGAGTCTCGCGAGCCATCGGGGGACATGGTAAACAGTTGCAGCGGGGAATGCCAATGCACTGCACTTGAATTGGCTACCCTGCCCGCCCCTTTGGCTTTAGCTCTCTTCCCCGATCTCGCCCATTTGCTGCGCCAGGTACCGTTCGTAGCCCAGTTCTTTGATCTGATGCATCTGCGCTTCCAGGAAATCGACGTGGTCCTCTTCGTCTTTGAGTAGCGCTACCAGCAGATCACGCGATCCGTTGTCGCCTTCCTTGGTTGCGATGGCTATGGCGTCGTTGTACTGCTTCACCGCCGAGAGTTCCAGTTCCAGATCACTTTCAATCATCCCCTTCACCGTCCCGCCGACTTTCAATTCCAGCGGCATCATGGACGGGCTGCCATCAAGAAATAGTATCCTTTCGATCAGCACTTCGGCGTGCTTCATTTCGCCGATGGACTGTTTCTTGATGAAATCGGAGAGCCGGTCGTAGCCCCAGTTTTCGCACATCTCGGCGTGCAGAAAGTACTGGTTGATGGCGGTCAGCTCCTCACGCAATGCTTTGTTCAATTCGGCAATGACTTTCGGATTTCCTTTCATAACGCACCGAGTATGACAAAAAGCCTGGCGGAGGTAAACAAACTTCGGGCGGATAGGCAAAATTTGCCTGCACGTCGGCATTAAATCTTTGAACCTTTGCTTGATAGGGTCAGTGTCTTTCCCCAGATCTGTCCTGAATTACTATCGTAAGACGTGGGATGTGTTTTCTAATCCGACGCCGCATTCTGTTCTATTAGTCTGGTTTATTAGTCTGGACAAGACTGGCCTGAACCAGATAAGCCCGAATCAGATTAAGCCGGACTAAAACTGAGTGTGCAAGTCCACCTTTACCGGATCCCAATTTTGCATTTCTGCGCCTCAATGTTTCGCTCGTCGAATGGCAGCCCGCTGGCATTAGCTTGCGTGGTCGGCTTGTGCGCCGGACTCTATCTTTTTTATCGCGGATTTATTTTGTTGCAGCGGCGCCGTTTGATTCTCGACACTCCGTTCTCCAAAATCCGCAGCGCGGCGATGGGAATGGTTGAAGTCAGCGGCCTGGCGGTTGGCCCCTACACCATGACCGCGCCGATCACTGCCAAGCCCTGCTACTACTACCGCACGCTAGCCTGGGAGTTGAAGCAGCGTGGGAAAAATAAAGAGTGGGTGCAAGTTGCCCACGAGTGCAACTACGTGCCTTTTTTTCTCGATGACAATACTGGGCGGGTGCTGGTAGATCCACGGCAGGCGGAATTGGATTTGCATTGCGATTTTGGGCAGCAATTTTGCGATTCGTTCTTCAGCGTGAAGGAGCCGGCTCCGCTGAATGTGCGCAATTTTCTGACAAGATACGGCGTGGAAACCACGAATAAAGTTAAAGTCGAAGAGCGTTGCATCAAGCCCAAGAATGCGCTTTTTATTCTAGGAACGCTGGCCGAAAATCCGGACATCGAACTCTCGCCGGAAGCTATTCAGGACACTGACACCAAAGCTGCGCAATCTCCGCTGTCGCAATTGTCGATGGGGGCAAGCGCGATGCTCTCGTCGATGTTTGTGCCTGACAAGGACGAGGACAATCTCGATGTGCGCTTCGCGATGAGCATGGCAGTTGCTCCGCCGGCACAGCAAGTGATACGGCTCTCGACCGCATCCACGCGCACGCAGTCTGTAGAGATGACCCAGCAGCAGAAGATCGCAGCCGCGATGACGAAAGCCGGCATTACGAATCCCGCGGCATGGGACGCGGCAGGCTTAGGCAACGGAGCGCCAGCCGTCAGCGAAAGCCTCGATGCCAGGAATCAGGGATTCGAGCGGCATCCGGCGGCGGTGCTCACCAAGGGCACGAACAATAAATCATTCATGATTTCCTGGCGCAGCCAGCGCGAGATTGCGCAGTCCCTGGCATGGAAATGCACTCTCATGATTTGGGGCGGCCCGGCTTTGGCGTTGATGAGTTTGTATGTGCTGCTGGCAGAGCTCCACCTGTTGTAACTCATCCCGCGAGATTACTTGCCGGTGTAGCTCACTCTCCAAATGGAATTCGAGCCATCGTCGCTTACCAGCAGCGAACCATCGGGAGCGACGGCGGTGCCGACCGGGCGTCCCCAGACGTTGCCATCGGGAAGCACGAAGCCGGTCAGGAAATCTTCATACTCGCCGGTGGCGTGCCCGGTCTGGTGCAACGGAACGCGAATCACTTCATATCCGGCGCGCACGGACCGATTCCAGGACCCATGCTGGGAGGCAAAGATATCGCCACTGTATTCCGCGGGAAATTGTTTGCCGCCGTAGAAAATGAATTCCAGCGAGGCGTTATGCGGTTGCAGTAGCACGTCGGGAATAACCGTTTTGTCTTTCAACTCAGGATGCTTGCCTTTTTGCCGCGGATCCTGATGAGGTCCGATGTACCACCACGGCCAGCCGTAGAATCCGCCCTCCTGCACATGCGTGATGTAGTCGGGCACGAGGTTGTCGCCCAAGGCATCGCGTTCGTTGGTGGAGCACCAGAGTTCGCCAGTCTGCGGATTCACGGCAATACCCCCGCCGGCGTTGCGAATTCCATAGGCGTAGATCTGCAACTGGCAGTTCGTGGGATCGCACCACAGAATATCGGCACGGTCCTTTTCGGCGGGATGAGTATCGGTGTCGTCGTCATTCGAAGCTGAGCCCACCGCGACGAACATCTTCTTGCCGTCTGGAGTGAATTCAACCGAGCGCGTCCAGTGGCCGCCGCCGTATGGCAGATCGGCTATGTGTTGCGGAGCGCTGCTCGACTTAAGGTCGCCATTGTGATAAGGAAAGCGGACCACTTCATTCGTGTTGCCGATATAAATCCATTGTGGATCGTTGCCGGGAGGATAAAAGGCGATGCCGTAGGGGCGGTTGAGGCCTTCGGCGAAAATCTCCATCTGCTCGGGTTGGCCGTCTTTGGTCATTCCGCGGAAGACGCGAATACGGCCAGCTTCGCTTTCGGCCAGAAAAATGTCGCCGTTGGGGGCGGTGCGCATCAGGCGGGGATTGTTGAGTCCGGCGGCGAAGAGTTGAACTTTAAAACCGCGCGGTGCGATGGGCCATGCGTTCGCGGGCCGCGCCACCACATCGGGTCCGTTTTCTGCCGAGCGCGTGGCATAAGGCGCGGGCAAATCATTCACCGTAATTTTGCGCATGTTGCCGGGCTTCTCGTAGCGGAAATCGGTGAATGGCGCTTTCGGCGGTGGGGCTTTAATGGTTGAGGCAGGAACTTCCGGCGGAGGAGCTTCGGCACTGGTTTGCAGTCCGGTATGCGATTGTCCCATCGACTTCACGTAGGTCACGATCTGCCAGCGTTGTTGCGCGGGAAGAGATCCCCAGGGAGGCATGCCATTGCTCTTGCTGCCCTTGGTGATAAACCAAAACACTTCGCCGGCCGTCGCCGCCTCCAGCTTGCCATCCACCAGCGAAGGGACGTTGCCCGTGCCTTCACCAGTTCTTCCGTGACACGACAAGCAGTCTTTGGCGTAAAGACGCTGGCCCGCTTGCGCGGCCTGCGATTGACCCTCGTAAGGATTTTTCATGGCCTTGGCGGAGTCGGGAGCGTTGTGAAAGTTCTGGTCTACGGCGCGCAACACGCCGATGGAACAAAGAGCAATAGCAACCACGGCGAGAATCCGGGTAGTGAATGTCATGCTGTTCCTCGCTACAAGCGTTAATGAATGGACTATGGCTTAAACAGTCATGGATGCGGAGCGGGACTCGGCGGTTTACTTTGTTTTTCACCCGGTTTTTCACCCGGATTTTCCCGCCAATTCTGATTGGCAGCTTTGGGGACCCGGGCCGAATGAATATTCAAAAGATAGGCCTTGGAATTGGGATCGAAAAGAAGCTGCCAATAGAGCTCATGGCCGCTCGCCGCCAGGGTTTGGGCAAGGATAGTGCGAGCGGCGACTTTGTTGCCTCCGGCCGTAACATTGGTGTGATCCACGAGGCTGCGCGGGGTTATGCCGATGGAAACCGGAACCTGGGTTTCACCGGTCAGCGCCTTGCAAAGCAAATCTATGGTGTCGGAGATCGTCCTCTCTTGCGCCGGGATGCTGACCATCGTGTCCAGCAAAGGCTTCTGAGGAACTACGGCGCCCTTGTTGTCGCGTGCGGCAACGCCTACCACCGAGATCACATTTCCCTCGGCCTTGCGCAGTTCAAACTGTCCCGGGTTCCCGCTGCGATTGTATGAATCCACAATTAACTGCAGCGTTTTTTCTTGAGTCTTCGGTTCCCCCGCGGCATCCGCCGGAGATGGCGCGGGAATTTCTACGCTGAATGAGGTTCCTGCGGGGATCAACGATCCTTTGATGTGCGGATCGTCCATCACATCTTTGCCAAACAAATACTGCGGGTCCTCATAATCGAGCACCCAGCCATACCTGATGCGCAAGGTGGAGAGCGCCTGCTCCAGCGGGCGAGGACCGGCGCCGGAAACAGTGATGCTCTCCGCGCTCAGGCTTGAGCCTTGCATCGCGGGGGGTGGGGTTTGTGGGTGAACTTGCGCCGCTAGCGCGCATGCATAACTGACGAGAACAGCGCCTGCAATGGCCAGGCTCTTGATCGAGTTCATGCCGTATTTCCCCTGGCGGCTAAATTTGTCGCGACTATTTTGCGGCTCCGCCGCCGACTGATTCCCGTCAGCGATTCTAGCATTGGCGCGCGGTGCCACAAGGAGTGGTTTTCATAGCTCTGGGACTAATAATCGCGGGGCGGCAATTTGATCAGCTCAGGTGTGGCGACTCGTTCGATTTCAGGCCTGGTCCGAGTTCGAACCATTCGCCTGAGATCACTTCGCAACGACGGCTGAAAACCTTAACTTCGGATGCAATTACTGCGTCTGCACTCGGCCATACCGCACGCCAAACGGTAGAATGATCGGGAAATAAGAATTTCTAGAACGGTTAAAAGACTAGTCCCTCGCCTCTCTTTTGGGCTTTTTTTTCCTCGGTTTTCGCGCATGTAACTCCATAAGTCTAAGGCCTAAATGTTGCAATTTCTTGCGCACCTACACGCATAAACCTGCCAGGAGTTGCATATCTAATTCGTTCGGACTAACCCGAAAGAATGCGTCGAAGCGCTTAAACCGCCAGAATTAGTATTTGTGCTTGACTTTGTTTAGGACTGAAAGGACAATAGCGCCGGATTAGAAATCCTCCCCCCAGGATTTGTGCTTGGAACCTTTCCGGCACCCACCGGAAATTTCCGAACTGCCGTCAACAGTAGACATAAAAAAGACTTTTTCGGCAGAGCAGCGAACAACCATTTCTCTCAGGATGTCGGCGCTCAGGACTAAGTGGGCAATCCCAATTGATGACCTGAACAGGGCCAGCAACCACTTCGTTAGACAAGCGGCCGGCAAGGTGGCGGCGCCGCCAAAAGGGGTAGACCAGGTGAATGTAGCAGCGACCCGTCCGGGTTTGATCGTGGTAGATACATCGCTGAATCTGGTGGCTTCCAATAGCGAGGCGATACAGATCCTCACTTTCCCCGAGCCATTGGAGAAGATCCGCCATCTGGACTCGTGGCTGAGCAATAAGATCCGCGCGCATCTGGTGGAGCGGCAGGTGCAGCGGCCGACGGCATTCGTGGGCGAGTTTCGCTCCGCCAAGAGAACCTATCTTTGCCGTTCCTTTCCCCTTGATGCCAATGGAAACAACAACGAGAGCCATGACCATTCCGATGGCAACGGTTCAGGTGTCCCTACAGCGCTGCTTGTTTTGATGATGGAGAGGCGCAGCAACGGGGCGGTGAAGCTGGCCGAAGTAGCCGAGCGTTTCGCCTTGACGGCACGCGAGCAAGAGACCGTGCAGCTGCTGTTGCAGGGGCTGACCAGCAAAGAGATCGCGCAGCGGATGCAGATCAGTCCGAATACAGTGAAGGCTTTTATCCGGCTGGTGATGGTCAAGATGAATGTTTCGACCCGTTCCGGAATCATCGGCAAAATTGTCGGACCAAAAGGCTGAAAGCCGCGCTGGACGCGGCTTTTAGCGGGACTAGTGAAAAAGGGTTAGTTCACCTGGGTACTTGTGATCGCAGCGAATCGAGATAAAGTGGTTGAGCGCCACATAAGCCAAGCACCATCCCTCCCCAGCTTGGCGGCGTAACTCTAGGAGGAAACTTAAATGCGTCACACCACTATGCTCGTAGTCTGCACGTTGGCTTTGGCCCTCTGTGCGGGATCGGCGTTTGCAGCAGTCACAACGCCCCCGGCAGATACGCTCAAGGTCGACTATTTCGCGAATGCCAACACCGCTGGGGCTCCGGATGGAACGGCGCGCCTCGACAACCCGGGCACGGCTGCCGGCAACGTTTGCGCCAGCATCTTCGTGTTCGATCCCAACCAGGAACTGTCAGAGTGCTGCAGCTGCCTGCTCACTCCCGATGGTCTCCGCACCCTGTCGGTTAACACCGACCTCACTGGCAACCCGCTGACCGGCGTGGTTCTGTCCACCGGCGTCATCAAGTACGTTTCGACGATTCCGGTAGCCGGCGCTTGCCCACTGCCCACCAAGGTCAACTCTGAGCCCGCGTTGCGCGCTTGGACGACCCACATCCAGAATGGCAACTTCTCTGAAACCGAGACTGGCGCGCAGGATGCCACTCTCAGCGTCGGCGAAGTGAACCGTCTGGCGGCGCAGTGCTACGCCATCGCTCTGGATGGCAGCGGCCGCGGCATTTGCACCTGCGGAACCGGTGACTAATTGGTGGTTGGTTTGAAACCGGGGCCCCGGCGGGCTCCGGCTTAAAGATTCAGGCTCGCCAGGCAGCGGGCGTACTCGTTGTCTGGCGAGATTCTGTTTGTAGTAGTAAAGTAAGCGGTAGATTTCAGTAAACGGGGGAGAAAAATGCAGGCTGCAAAAAAACTTATAGGACTGGGTCTGGGAGCAGCACTCACGTTGCTGGCGGGTGTCAGCGCCCTGGCTCAAAGCGATTCGACGGTGGTTGCCGAAGTTGGTGGCGTGAAGGTGACCATGGGCGAATTGGAACAAGAAGAGTCGTCGAAGCTGCTGGCGGCTCATTACACTTATTACCAGGCGGAAAGCAGGGCTCTGGAAGAGCTGGTCGACAAAAGACTGGTCGAACAGAAAGCCAAGAGTGAAGGCCTCACTTACGAACAGCTCGTCGACCGAGATATCCGGTCTCAAGTAAAAGATCCAACCGAAGATCAGATGAAGGTGTATTACGAAGGGCTGGAAACCGATCAGCCTTACGAAGCTGTGCGGCAGAAGATTCTGGATAAAATTCGCGACGTGCGCCTCAATCGCGCCACGGCCGCTTATGTCCGCGCGTTGCGGGCGGAAACTCCGGTGTTCATCGCGCTCGCCCCACCCCAGGTGAGCGTGGAAACCGCCAATGCCGCCGCAACTATCGGGCCCAAAGCTCCCGTCGTCACCCTGGTGGAATTTGCCGACTACGAATGCCCCTATTGCCAGAGAGTCGCCGCCGATTTAAGCCGGCTGCAGCACGATCTGGGCGATAAAGTGGCGCTCAGTTACAAAGACTTCCCTCTGCCCATGCACGCGCACGCGGAAAAGGCTGCGGAAGCCGGCCGTTGCGCCGCCAAGCAGGGCAAGTTCTGGGAGCTGCACGACCAGTTGTTCAAGAGCCATTCGCTCGAAGTGGATGAGATCAAGGAGCAGGCTCACAAGCTCGGCTTGGATGCCACGCTCTTCGATAAGTGTCTCGATTCGGGTGAAGAAGCTGCGGCAGTCGAAGCCGACCGCAAAGAAGGAGTCAGGCTTGGGATTAATGGAACCCCGAGTTTCTTCATCAACGGCCACTTCCTGAGCGGAGCGTTAGACTACGCTTCACTCAAGAAGGTAGTAGATCAACAAATAGCGGAAGCTACGCGGCAAGCGCCGATCGTGGCCAGCGCCAGCGGCAGCAAGTAGAGTTTGACGGCCCTCCCTCCTCCCCCGAGAGTTTGGGTTAGCTGTAAATGGCGAGTCGCACAAGACTAAAACTGCAACTGTATTACTTCAGTAACTCAGAGGCCCTGAATTTGGGGCCTCTCTAATTTTTGTAGCAAAATCGCGGGTGCCGACGTATAGTCAGTTCCGTCAGTCCTAGCCCGAAAGTGTCATTGTCACGCTTTTGGTACTAGAGTAATTTTGCGTTAACCCTAGGTGCCAGCGATACTCCCAAAATAGGCTGCCAGGGCGATGTAATTCCCCTTTTGAGATAAATCCTCCCCTGAACGGCGATTTCTTTAGACATCGGTATAAGTGCGATTTATGACGGTCTTAATACCGGAACATGTTTTCGGAGCCGCTAATCGCGCAGAGCGCAGTAACGCGCTCCCGGCCGGTCTTAATTAATCAGGCTATGGCATTTTCCGAAGGCGAAGTTCGATCCATCGCGAAGTCTGGAAGTTCGCGCTCATCCCAGAGTTCGATCACGGGCGCAGATCAATCGTGGAGGGAAATCTTGGCTACATCCAGCATCACTGGTTCAAGTTTGGCGACATCAATGAAAAATTTGGGGGGAAGTTCAATGTTGCGACGCACCATTTCCGCTTTGTGTTTCTATCTGCTGCTGGGCGGCTTGCTGGCCCACGCGGGTCAGTTCCTGAGCGCGCCTCAGTACACGGTGGGCATCAACCCGCAGGCTGTGGCAGTGGCCGACTTCAACGGCGACGGCATTCCTGACCTCGCGGTGGTAAATACGAGCAGCAACTCGGTGAGCATTCTGCTGGGCAACGGCGATGGCACCTTCACCGCAAAAGCTACCCTCACGACGGGATCAAGCCCCTATGGCATTGTGGCGGGAAACTTTGGCAACGGCCAAATGGATTTAGCGGTGACCAATTCGGCGGCCAACACGGTCAGCGTTTTCCTGGGCAACGGCGACGGAACCTTCACCCTGAAGAGCACTCCTGCCACAGGCCCTGCGCCTGAGGGCGTCGCGGTTGGCGACTTCAACGGCGACGGCAATCTCGACTTCGTGGTGACCAACTCGGGCACTTCGGGCCTGGGATCCGACAGCGTCGGCGTGTTCCTGGGCAACGGCGATGGCACCTTCGCCGCACAGGCGACATACGGTGTGGGCAACGGCCCCACTTCAGTGGTCGTGGCCAACTTCCATGACAACACTGGCAGCACTTCCTTTCCAGACCTGGCCGTGGCCAACAAAAGCACCGGCGCGGTGATCAGCGTTCTTCTGAACAGCGGACACGGAACTTTCCCGAGCCAATATCAATATGCGGTCGGCGGAACGCCGGTCTCTATTACAGCCGGCGATTTCAACGGCGATGGCTACATGGATTTGGCGGTAGCCAACCAGCCAATTTCTTCCAGCTTTCAAGCGACCGTCAGTGTGCTGCTCGGCAGCGGCGTGGGCAGCTTTGGATCCCATGTGGACTATAACGTCGGCTCTTCTCCGGGAGTCAGTTCCTCTCCCACGAGTGTGGCGGCGGGCGTCACAACCACTTCCGGGCACCTCGACCTGGTTATATCGGCTGGAAATGACAATACAGTCAACGTACTTACCGGCAACGGAGACGGCACTTTCAACGACATCGTCGAAACGAGATACGGTACTGGCGCCACTCCATACTCGGCGGTCGTGGCAACCTTGATACCGGGCGGCAATGCCGATATCGTTGTGGCGAACTCCAGTGCGGGCACCGTCAGCATTCTTATGGGCAATGGCGGAGCAACCGGAACCCTCCAGTCGCGCGTCGATTACGATTCCGGCCCTCAACCTAATTCCGTGGTCGTGGGCGACTTTAACAACGACGGCGTTCCCGACCTGGTCTTCGCCGATGGCGATTGCGCCAGTTGCACTCCCAACGCCATTTCGGTAGTTCTGGGCAAAGGCGATGGAACCTTCGCCGCGCCCAACACCTACGCGACGGGCAGCAGCGATACCAACACTTATGCGGTTGCGGCGGCTGACTTCAACGGCGACGGAAATCTCGATATCGCCGCGGTCAACAACAAAACCAACACCGTCAGCATCCTCTTAGGCAACGGAACCAGCACCAACACCTTCCAGGCGCACGTGGACTACCCCGTGGGTAGTCAGCCGGCCGCAATTGTCGTGGGCGACTTTAATCAGGATGGCATTCCTGATCTCGCGGTCGCCAACTATGGCAGCAATAACGTCAGCGTCCTGATCGGCAATGGCGATGGCACATTCAAAGCTGCGGTTAATTATCCGGTGGGCGCGGGGCCGTACGCCTTGGCTCGAGCCGACTTCAATGCCGATAAGTATCCTGACCTCGTAGTGGTAAACGAAACCGGCACCACGGTCAGCATCCTGATCAATAACGGCGATGGCACGTTCGCCTCACAGGTAACTCACGCCACAACCCTCAGCAGCCCGAGTTCTGTGGCTATCGGCGACTTCAATGGCGATGGCAATCTCGACTTGGCGGTAGGCGACTCGGCGTCGCCGAATGTTGCCATTCTGCTCGGCACTGGCACAGGCACTTTCGGAGCAGCCGCGAAAGTTGCGACCGGCGCCGACGTACTCTCGCTGGTGGCCAACGATTTCAACGGAGACGGCTTTACTGACCTCGCGATTGCCGGACAGTCGAAAACCGGAAACACGCAAAACCTGGTTAGTCTGCTGCTGGGCACAGGAACCGGTGCGTTCGGTACGCCGGCACTGTTTCCCATCGGATCGCAGGCAACCGCCGAATCGCAATCGATCGCGTTTGGCGATTTCAATAACGATGGCGCTCTGGATCTGGCAGTAGCCAACGGCTTGAGCAGCGACGTTTCTATCCTGCTCAACACCGTGGGTACGACCATGAGCCTGGGCTCTTCGGCGGGCAATCCTTCCTACGGCACGCCGCTCACGTTCACCGCCAACATCGCTCCCAGCGTTTCCGGATCGGGCAATCTGACCGGGACCGTCACCTTTGAGAACGGCGGCACGGCTATTGGCTCGCCAGTTACCGTCACTGGCGGGACGGCTTCGATCTCTACTTCCACTCTTCCTGTGGGAGCGAACACGATCTCGGCGGTCTACTCCGGGAATTTCCCATCGCACACCATCAGCAACGTGCAGAACGTGAGCCAGGCCGGCACAACTTCGGCCCTGCTTTCTTCCGCACCCGCTGTGAACTTGGGCCAGTCGGTGACGTTCTCAGCGACGATTAGCGCCGATACTTCGGGCACTCCGACCGGGACGGTTACTTTCCTGGACGGCACAACTTCAATCGGCTCGGGAACTCTCAACGGCAGCGGCGTGGCCACTCTGACTACGTCGTCACTGGCTGCGGGCACGCAGAGCATTACCGCATCCTACGGCGGAGACACCAACTACATCGCCAGCGTCTCACCGGCATCGAGTGTAGTGGTGACCGGACCCGCATTCACACTGGGCGCCTCGGCGCTGTCGCCCTCATCGGTCACGGCCGGCGCAACCAGTACCTCAACTATCACCATCACACCGGTCGGCGGACTGAATCCGACGACGGTATCTCTGGCCTGCGCCATCACACCGTCGCCCAGCAAAGCTCCGACCTGCAGCTTCGGGACGATCTCTGCCAACGGCACGGCAACGCTGACCGTTTCCACCACGGCGGCTTCGACTACCGCAATGGCGGCACACCACAGCTCATTTATGTATGCGATGTGGTTCCTGATGCCGGCGATGGTCTTCGGCACGATGCTGCTGCCGAAGCAGAAACGCGGCAAGCTGGCCATGTTCGCCGCGATCCTGTTCATCTCGGCAGGTTGCATGTTGCAGTCGGCTTGCGGCGGCGGAAGCGGCGGCTCGAAGTCAACCGGTACAACAGTCGCCGGTACTCCGAGCGGGGCTTACTCGATCACAGTGAAGGGAACTGCGACGGGCGCTGCATCGAAAACGGTTGGACCGCTAACTCTGACGGTACAGTAAAGATCAGACCTCGGACGTTGGACCTTTACCTCGGACTTCGGACCTCAGACAAAATCTGGGTTCCGAAGTCCGAGTATTTTGGGCACGACCCTAGCCGGCAACGTTTCTTGAAGGTCCAAGGTCGAAGGTCCAAAGTCCAAGGTCCAAAGTCAGATTTCAATACGCCGCCGGCACCACCGCATCTTCCGGATATCCCGGCAGTGCCGAACTCCGGCACGTCCGAGACCTTCTTCTTCCGACCTCCGGCGCCACGCGCATGCTCTTAGCTTTGTTCACGACCCAGAACACGCCGTAAGTCGCGCCGAACGCCCATGCCGCATATATAGTCGCGCCCATGAGCTGCATCAGGAACTGCCGCGTAGTCGCCGTGAAGCAATCCGGTGACGCCCTGGCCGGCGTGTCCCAGATAGGACGTTGCGCCCACGCCATTCCATCCCGCGCCGTAAGTGCCATCGGCAAAAATGCCGACACTCACCGCGCCCAGCCAGCCGCAGTATCCGTGAACGGAGATCGCGCCGCAGGGATCGTCGATCTTGAGCACGCGCTCGTTGAACAGAACGCCGACGCAAACCAGCATTCCCGCGAGGACGCCGATGACGACCGCAGAAGTTGGAGACAACAAACGCGCACGGCGCAGTGATGGCGACCAGGCCCGCCGAGCATGCCGTTGCACGCCATGGTAACGTCCGGCTTGCCGAACATGAAATACCAGAACAGCATGGCCGCGGCCGAGCCCGCGACCGCGGCCAGGTTGGTATTCACGGCCACGACGGAGATGCGGAGGTCGGTTGCGCCAAGCGTCGAGCCGGGATTAAATCCCATCCAGCCGAAAAGCAGAATGAACGTGCCGGTGACCACGTACACGATGTTGTGAGCCGGGAACGCTCGAATCTTTCCTCCGGGGCCATACTTGCCCAGGCGCGGACCCGAGAATTATCGCGAGACGCCATGGCGCAGAAACCGCCGACCGCGTGCACCACGCGTCGACCCGGCAAAGTCGACGTAGCCGTGACCCAGGTTCATGGTCGTGCCGAGTTGCGAGAGCCAGCCGCCGCCCCAGGTCCAGCAACCGGAGATGGGATAAAGAATTCGCGCCGATGAAAAGTTCACACAGCAGGAACGCCCAGAACGTGATGCGCTCGCAGATGGCGCCGACAATGATGTATCCGGCGGTTTCCATGAATACGACTTCGAACAGCGTCAGGCAGTTGCTGCCGGCGTCATAGGCGGGGCCGGTGAGGAAAAATCCTTTGCCGCCGACGAATCCCCATTGACCGCTGCCGATCAGAAAATGATTCAGCGTGGGAACGCCGCCGAGATTGGTGGGCGCGGCATTGATGGCGACGGCGCCGAACTGGAAAGCGTATCCGACGGCGTAGTAAGCGAGAAAGGCGAAGACGTAGGCGGCGAAGTTCAGCATCATCAGGTGGCCGGCATTTTTCTTTCGCACCAGCCCGCAGGTGAGCAGGGCGAATCCGGCTTGCATGAAGAGCACCAGATAGCCGGTATTGAGCGTCCACGCGAAATTGGTGGCGACGCGAACGTGGCCCACTGTGTCGGCCAGCTTCACGGCCAGCGGCTCTTTCGCCACTTGCGCCTGGTATTCGTCGAATGCTTTTTTGTTGGCGGCGTAGTCGGGGGCGGTTTTGTCGGTCGGTTCGGCAACGACAAAGGGATTGCCGGCGGCATCGACCGCGGTGTTTTTGTCTCCCGTCGCGATCCCGGAGGGATCGGGCTTGGGGCTCGTTATCGGCGCGGCAGAGCGGAGCCAGAGCGGCGAACATCGCCGCAACCAGCAAACAAGCAATCCTTAGCCAGATTTGCGCGCGCCAACGCTCATCAAGAATTTCGAGTCGTGCTCCCGAAAGTCTTGGAGACGGCCGCAGGGGCAATCTGCTCAAACCCGGGCGAATCATGACGTTCCGCTTGCAATTTCATTGTTGTGGCTCCTGTTTGATTGGACGGAGAAGCTGGGCATTTTTTGTCGCGACAACTTTTGCATTTCTGCTGACCCACATCAAGCACAAAAATGCCTTTGACTGCGAGAACGCAATCGACCGCCGAGGGTAAATGTCAGAGCGAATCGGAGTCCAACAAAAATTTCCGCTAAGCGCAATCGCAAACTCGCGAACTGGCCTCGGATTTGCGCCCGGTTGAGATTGACAAGACCACTCTCCAACACTGGAGCTGCGTCCAGATTCAGCGCCATGGTCGAGCGGGATCGGTTGCTATTCCGAGAATCCGTCGGTGGGCTTGCGCGAATAATGGCAGACACAACGCAAATGAGATGGAAACCAGGCCCAGGATACGGATGCGATTCGACGTAGAATGCATGACGACCTCCAAATTGGCTCAGACATTGGCCTCATACAAGACTGTTCCCGAAGAAGGCGAACCGTCCGATCACGGTCCTCAACGAACGTTGCCATCAAAAAAGAAAACCGGCGAGATGAAGGCCTTGACGCGGACCCCCGTCAAGTAGAATTCTGATCCGACTGCAAGACAGGTATTGGGCGGATCGGTTCTCATTAAACTCGCTCGTTCGGAAGCCGCACAGTTGTCGAGCCTCAGGGAGTGTTAAGAGATGGCCATTGCCACGACAAATCCAGCGACGGGCGAAGTCGTTAGAACTTTCGAACCGCGATCAGTGTTGGTTATGCCCGCGCTAGAAATGGCCCAGGAAAAAGAGCAAACTTGTTTCCTCGTGAAGCTGGCGGCAATTCGGAAGTGTGATAGTGAAACTAGAACTTATGTATAATGAGGAACTTACCGCATCCAGTGGGCGCTTAACTCAGCGGTAGAGTGCCATCTTCACACGGTGGAAGTCATAGGTTCGAATCCTATAGCGCCCACCATTTTTAACTCCGACGACGAACAGGTTGTGCAAGCTTGGCGTCCCACACATTGGGAGTCTCGCGTCTCTTCCATCGTCAGACTTGCAGTAAATACTGCGGCCAGTTTTCATTGCTCTTTGTCGCCCTCGGTCAGCGTTCCTCCCAGTGTCTTCGTCTGACCAGTTCACGCCGCAGCGGCGTCGGCAAGATCGAAATATCGGGTCGTTGCTTTCCTGAACGGCTGGAAGAACATCGCCATCCCGTGCTGCCATTTCTCATTCCCGCCCATGGCGAGCCGTTCAATGCCGGCGAAGTGTTTTATGTCAAACTTGATGTCTTCCCATATCAATGAGCACGCGCAATTTTCCGTGTTGCGCGAGCAGTCGCTCGAACTCGGGCACAAAGTGCTCGTAGTCGGCCTTTACCAATTTCCCACTGATGTGAAGGACCAGCACCTTGCCGCCGTTTTCTGCACTGACTTGAATGGCATTTTGAGCTTCCTTCACTTCGCTTTTGCAAATTCGCCTCTGCAGGTTGCCAACGCGAGCGTGTGATTGCAAGGCGGGCTGATTTGGAGCAAACGAGGCTGTCAATCACACAACCATCCGGTTTTTCCCCACGTCTGAACGGTCGCGCACAAGAGGGTGCACCGATTCGGGGGCGGCACTTATCCAAGTCGCTTCGCATTTTCCCGATAGACACGCCGCAAGACCTCGTCAGGTAGAAACAGTCCATAAATATTCCATCGGCCCTGCCGCGAAGCATGGGATGGGTACTCGAAATACTGATCGTCGGTTTCCAGAAAGCGGAAATGCAGCCGGTACATCTCGGCCTCGGGTACCAGGTCTGTGCCAAACAGAATGCGATCGGAATATTTGAGGAAGAAATTGCGCGCCGCGTACGGTTGGCGACCCAGTTCGGCGCACCGGGCCCCGATGTCTACTGACACATTCGGAAATGTGTCGAGCAAATGGCTGACATACTCCAGATTCTCCGGCCGTTCGGCGACATGCGCCGCCACGAATCTAGTTTTCGGATGCCGTTCAAAAACGCGATCCCGTTGTGCCAGCAATTCCGGTTTGCTGAAAGGTGCGCGGTAAAAGCTCCATTCCGGATGTGCGGCCAGTTCTTCGTAACGTTCGTTATAGGGATCGATGGGCAGAAAGAAAGCGTCCGGATCCGCAATGTGAAACATGACAGGAACACCTAGTTCAGCAGCTTTTTCGAACAATGGGGCCAGCCGCTCGTCATCTACTCTCAGCAGCGTGCCGTCGGCATCGCGCAAGCTGGTGCCGAGATCCTTCCATAGTTTCAAACCGCACGCGCCATGCTCAACCAATTCCTCCAGGCGGTCAACCGCTCTCTGGAAGAATCCCGGAGATTGCAAGTCGGACCAGTCCATCCATCCATAAGTGGCAAAGCGGTTTGGCGCGGCGCTATGGAACTTGCTGATCATTTCCAGCGCTTCGCGGCCAACCCGCATGGTGATATTCACGATCAGTTCGATGCCGCAGTCATCCATGATTCGCAAAACTTCCTGCGGATCTTGCGCGTCGAGATGGTTGTGATAGTCAATGACAGGAAACTTGGCCCGCCGGAGATCGTGCTGGGGAACGACCAGCATCGAGCGCGGATGGTAATCGCTAAGCCGCAGCTCCACCGACGCTTTGGCAGTCACCATCTCGATGAAAGGATCTTTCCGCGCCGCGTCATCACTCATACTCGAACCTCTTTGCGGGCACGGTTCTTATGAAGGAAGCGCGAAAGTCGAGCCAGGTCCGGCTGTCCGCCTGTGCCCCCGACTTGCAGCGTTGACAAGGCACCGCAGGCGTTGCCTTCAGCCAGGCAGCTTTGCAAATCTTTTCCCGAGACGAACGCATGGACAAAGCCTGCCGCGAACGAGTCTCCGGCGCCGGTTGTGTCCACGGGTGAGACATTAAATGCGGGCATGGATACGACTCGATTGTCGGCCGCAGCGATCGCTCCGCCGCGCCCGAGTTTCACCACCACGCAGGCCGTTCGCTCGGCCAACTGCTTTAGCGCGGCTCGAACATTCGTTTTCCTCGTCAGCTGCAGCGCTTCTTCTTTGTTGACGAAAAGGATCGTGGTCTCATCTACGACCTTCCAAATGTCTTCGCTCCACGAAGAGGTAGGGTCGGAGTTAGGATCGAACGAGGTCGTCAGCCCGAGTTTTCTTGCTTCGCGCAGAATGCGGGGAAACGACGGCCGCAACCCCGTCTGAAGGAAAAAAGAAGTCATATGCAGGTGACGATGCCCAGCTAACGCTTTCATTCCCAGATCGGCGTAACGCAACTCGGAAATCGCTCCCAGCACCGTCACCAATGCGCGATCCGACCGGGTGCTGAGAGAAATCGTGACTCCGGTCCTGGAGCCGGGATCGATGCGGACATTCTTAGTGGAAACGCCGGCTTCACGCAGGAACCCGAGGCAGGAATGGCCGTATTCGTCATCTCCGACCTTGCTGAAAAAGCTGACGGGATGTCCCAGGCGTGCGACGCCACAGCCGAAAATCGCGGAGGCGCTGCCCAGGACGATCTGCAAATTTTCCGCCAGAACTTCGCGGCCCAGAACTGGCGGAGAATTCAAGCCGCTGGCGATGAGATCGAGGTTCAGTTCGCCGATAATGGCTATCGATGGGGCTGCAGCGGCAGTTTGAGGAACTTTCGTTTGCTTGCTATAGTGGTTGCTAAACATTTCTATATATTTCGCGAGTCGTTTGGCAGTATATTGCAATCGGGCCGGGTTGGAAAGGAGACGCGTTGATTCGAGGGCACGCAATCGAAGGACTCCAGGCGCTGATCGGCGCCAGCGAAAAAGAAAAACAAGCGCGTGGCACGCTCTGCACTCCGCGGGAAATCCTGCATCAGCCGGCGACCTGGCAAACTACTTATAACATTTGCGCGGAGCGCCGGCCCGACCTGGTCCAGTTCCTGAGCGCGTCTGGCGTCGGTTCGGTAACCAGTCCCCGGCCTACTGTGTTTCTCGTGGGGGCGGGCACCTCCGATTATGTCGGCCAGGCGCTGGCGTACTTGCTGCGACGGTTGTGGGCATGTGAGGTGTGGGCGCTGCCGAGCACGGATCTTCTGACCAACGCGGACGATTTAGTGTTCCCTGACCGTCCCTACCTGTGGGTTTCGTTTTCGCGCTCGGGCGACAGCTCCGAAGGTTTGGGCGTACTGGAAGCGGCGATTGCCCGCTATCCGAAAGTGCGGCACTTATTGGTGACGTGCAACCGGAAAGGCCGCATGGTGGCGGTTTGCGAAAAAACGCCCGCCCGCGCCTTCGTGCTTACTCTGGACGATAGCGTGAACGACCGCGGGCTGGCGATGACCAGTTCTTACACGAACATGGTGATTGCCGGCCATTGCCTGGCCCACGCTTTTTCTCCCGATGATTATGTTGATACGTTCTCTACGTTGCAGAAAACCGGGGAGCGATTTCTGGCGCAGGCGGAGGAAGTTGCGGCTACGATTGCCCAGGAAGATTTTACGAGAGCATGTTTCGTCGGATCTGGAGTACTGCGCGCCGTTGCGCAAGAATCCGCGCTGAAGGTTTTGGAGTTGACTGCCGGCAAGATACAGACGATGTCGGAGTCGACACTGGGTTTCCGCCATGGCCCAATGTCAGCCCTGGATGCGAATTCCTTATTTGTGAGCTTCCTCTCCCACGATCAGCGGCGGCGCAAGTACGAATTGGATCTGCTTGAAGAAGTTCACAGAAAGCAACTGGGCAAGATTCGAGTGGTGGTGACTCCGGACTCGACAGATGGCCTGGAATCCTTGGCGGATCACGTTCTTTCCCTGAACGCGCCCGGCCTCGACGACAAATACCGGGCGCCGGTGGATGTGATGCTGGCCCAGTTATTGGGATTATTTTGCTCCCTGCGGCTGGGACTGAAACCGGATTCTCCCAGCCCGAATGGCGCCATCACTCGAGTTGTGTCCCACGTAAACATTTATTCTTGAGTAGTCCTTTAATCGCCCGATGCGAACTTCCTACTTCGAATTTGCCCGTAGTGTTAGGGCGGCGATTCTCGCCGCTTTGGTCCTCAGCGGGGCTGCGGCTGTGAGTCAGAGTTCCGCGCTGTATGGAGAATCTCCGGGCTCCGCCGCCGCCGAGATTCGCGGCCCGCTCATCTCAATATCGAACCAGATGTTGCAAGCCCAATGGTCGGTTGCCGAGGGCAAACTGACCGGGCTGAAGTTCGTCATTCGAAGCACCGGCGCCGAAATACCTCTTCCGCGCGAACCATTCCGTTACACATTTAAGGACGGTACGACGATTCGCGCTTCCGATTTGACGATCAGCGATGGTCCTCGAATCGAAGCCCTGCGAGCCGACGCGAGCGCTTCGCGGGCGGCTGAACATTTCTCAGGCAGGGCGATTCGCGTGCGCCTCGAAGACCCGAAGCACAAACTTTCCATCGTCTGGCGCGCGATCCTTCGCGACGGCTCCAATTACGTGCGGCAGGAAATCGCACTCTCCGCACCGGACCGCGATGAACCGCTGGCGGATGTCTCCTTGTTCGATGGCAATGTGCCCGGCGCGAAAGTGATTGGAACCGTCAAGGGCTCTCCGGTCACGGCGGGAGATTTCTTTCTCGGCTTCGAAGACCCCCTGGCCCAATGCGAGGCAACGCAGGCCGTGACGTGCAGCATGAAGCGGGAACTGCCGCTGAAAAAAGGGCAAACAGTCTCGTATTCACTGGTCATCGGAGTTTCGCCGCCGGGGCAAATGCGCCGCGCATTTCTGACTTATGTGGAGCGCGAGCGCGCTCATCCTTATCGAACGTTTCTGCATTACAACTCCTGGTATGACATTGGTTACGGCAAGCCATATGACGCGGCGGCTGTGCTCGACGTCATTGATGCGTTTGGCACAGGGCTCGTGCGCAAACGTGGAGTGAAGTTAGACTCGTTCTTGCTCGACGATGGTTGGGATGATCCCAAATCGCTTTGGCACTTGAACGATGGTTTCCCCGATGGCTTAGCGCCGTTGAGCCGTGCCGCAAAAGAATATGGCGCAGCAATGGGAATCTGGCTCTCGCCCTGGGGCGGTTACGAAGAAGCCAAACAGGAAAGGCTCGCGGCGGGCAAGAAATACGGATTCGAAACCAATGCAGGAGGGTTTGCTCTTTCCGGTCCAAAGTATTACGCGAGATTCCGCCAAGTTTCACTCGACTTCATTCGCAACGATGGCGTCAATCAGTTCAAAATCGACGGCACCGGCAATGTCAACAGCGTTTTTCCCGGCAGTAGCTTCGATAGCGATTTCGCGGCAGCTATCCGCCTGATCGAAGACTGGCGGCAAGCGAAACCTGACATCTTCATCAATCTCACGACCGGGACTTATCCTTCGCCATTCTGGTTGCGCTATGCCGATTCGATCTGGCGGGGCGGAGAAGACCACAGTTTTGCCGGGGTAGGAAGCTGGCGCGAACAATGGATCACCTACCGTGATGGCCAGACCTACCGGAACATTGTGCAAGCGGGCCCGCTGTTTCCGCTGAATTCTCTGATGCTGCATGGGTTGATCTATGCCAGGCAGGCCGAGCATTTAAACGACGATCCGGGAAATGATTTCGCGAACGAAGTTCACTCCTACTTTGGCAGCGGAACGCAGCTCCAGGAGATGTATATTTCGCATGCGCTGCTTTCAGAAACCAACTGGGACACGCTGGCGGAAGCGGCCAACTGGTCACGACACAATGCACAAGTCCTGCGAGACACGCACTGGATAGGCGGAGATCCCGGCAAGCTTGAAGTCTATGGTTGGGCTGCCTGGTCCGATGCAAAAGGTATCCTGACGCTTCGCAATCCGAGCGATAAACGTCAAACTATCTCGATTGATGTTGCACAAGCATTTGAGCTGCCGCCAAACTCACCGCGAAAATTCCTGGCGCATAGCCCCTGGAAACGCGACGACACTGCGCCAAGTGTTTCGCTTACAGCCGGCCAACAGCGTATCTTCGCGCTTGAGCCGTTCGAAGTGGTGACCCTGGAGGCGTTGCCGGCAGAACATTTCTGAATTGTTGTCCCCTCCGATTTGATTTGATCCGCGCCACATTTCTTAGTACCTTTCTGCTGAAGCCGTTCGTAGCCCGAGGTGCACGTTGCCGATTACCGCGGTGGATTCGATTACGCCCGCTCTGGAACACACCAAGCAACAACTGTTCAAGCCCTTCCGAATTGCTCAATGGACGAAGCTCGCGTTCGTCGGGCTGCTGGCAGGAGAGCTTGGTTCCAACGGATGCAATCGTTCCAACTTTCATCTTCCCAGTCACGCAGGGACCTCACCGCACACTGGATTTCCCCATTCTTTAAGTTCTCTGGGAATTGACCCTGCCGTGATTGCCGCGCTCGTAGCGGGCATCGTTGCCGCGCTGGCAATCGGAGTCATCCTTACTTATGTGAGCAGCGTGATGCGCTTCGTCCTGTTCGATAGCATTATCGCCAGAGAGTGCAACATTCGCTGGAGTTGGGGCCGCAGGCTTGGCCCCGGCTGGCGATACTTCGTATGGAAGGTGGGATACGTTCTCCTCACCTTGGCCGGCATCATCGTAGTGATTGGAATCCCATCCGCCTTTGCTTTTGCCCGGGGATGGTTCAGAGAACCAAAGGAGCACCTGTTCCCGTTGCTATTAGGCGGAGTCACTCTCTTCTGTCTATTCCTTATTTTCGCAGTGGCGACAGCCGTGATCTTCGTGCTGACGAAAGACTTTATTATTCCCCAGATGGCGCTGGAAAACATTGATGTGATGGAGGGATGGCGCCGACTGTGGCCGATGATGCAGGCCGACATGCTGGCTTACGCCGGCTATATCGGGATGAAGATCGTGCTCGCCATTGTCGCCGGCATTTTGATTGCAATCGCCGCGGTCATCTTGGGATTGTTCTTCGCCATACCAACCGCCGGGCTCGGCATTCTTGCAATACTGACGGGGAAGGCGGCCGGCCTGACGTGGAATGTCGAGACAATTACCCTGGCGGTCGCGGTGGGATGCATTCTGTTGGCGATCTTTCTTTATCTCGTCTCTCTGATCTCGGTGCCTGCCATTGTCTTCTTTCCTGCGTATTCAATCTATTTCTTCGCGGCTCGATATCCGCGGCTGGCGGCTGTTCTCTATCCTGCACCGTCAGCGCCTCCACCGCCTCCGGGTGCAACGCCAGCATCGCCTTAACTTACACTTCAGGGCTTGGACCCGGCCAAGCTGCCGTGACGTGCGTTCAAGCGCTAATCTAAAGTTACTGACCGCTCGGTCAGCAGCGTTCGCTGGCTAAGCGGCGCGGCGATGCTTGATCTTTTGTTCTTCTTCTTCCTCTTCCTGCTGCGCCTGAATTTCCAAGCGCTCATGCTTGATGTCGAACCGCAGGCGCTTGTAGATGCTCATGTATTGATTGGCTATCCAAACCAGTGCGAACCAGGCAACAAAGTATCCGCGCCAGCCGCGGTAAAGCATTTGGTAACGCGTGATCAGCAGAAAGACCGCGGCCACGTAGTGGCTGAGGCAATACTCGCAGGTGAATGCGTAAAAGAATTTCCGGCGGTAGAAACTTTGGGCCCGCTGTTTCTGCCGCTGGCAATATTCGCGGGGCTCGCGAAAAACTTCTTCATGCGTCACCGTCCAGGCAACGCATGCGATCGGAATTGCCAGCAGAAGCAGTTGCGCAACCTGCATTCCCAGCGATGTAGCGAGATCTGGCATGGACTAGCTAGGATGCCGGTTGCGACCTAAATTGTTGGCGGAACAGCCACCCTGCAGCTACCATAGAAGCTTACTGGCCCGTTCGCGTCCAAAAGAACACACTGGGTCAACGAGCGATTGTCCAGTCTTCAATCGCCAGTCTGGGTACCCGTCCAAACTCCCGGGTATTGTGCGTAACCAGTGTCAATCCTAAGCTTCGCGCGTGCGCGGCGATGAATAGGTCGTTGCTTCCGATCATCGTCCCCAGTCTCTTAAGGTGCGCGCGAACCTGCGCATAGTGGGAAGACGCTTCGTCGGAAAACTCCAGAAGTTCCACATAACCCAGAAACGCTTTCAGCGCGGTTTCATCCTGCTGTCGCCTCGGAGACACTTCGACCCCATAGAGCAATTCGGATTTCGTGATGACGGAGACACACACGTCACTGACGGGAACCCTCTGCAGGCGTTTCAAAAGCAGATCGTTTGAGCGTTTCATCACATAGGAGCAAATATCAGTGTCCAACATGTAGCGGAGCATTAGTCTTCGCGCTCCTGCGCGGGAAGATCTTCGACTGCATCCATGAAACCTGCCGAAGCAACTGGCGCCTCGGCAAGATAGGGAGTCCAATCAAAAGGTCTCGGCGACAGCACGACCTCGCTCCCCTCCTTTCGAATGAACACTTCCTGCGTCCGGAACTGAAACTCCTTGGGGAGGCGGACCGCTTGACTGCGGTTATTCATGAATATCTTCGCCTTGCGTTGCACATGCTGTTCTTTTGGCGATGGCATATACATGAGTATATGCCAGTTTAACGTAAGAGCGCCAGCTTCACATCAACCGCATCACTTCGTCCTTTAAGCTCGCGTAGCCGCGGAAATTGAAAGGGCGGTGACGGAGGCTACAGTACGCAACTTCAAGTGGCCAGTGGCCGCTTTCTCGCTGGGGCGATCCTTATGATATTTTCGAATAAATGGATCGGGAAGCTGGCTTGGGCGGTATTCACAGTCATCAGATAATATTTGCCTCTGTAGCATTTGTGGGCGCGTAGCTCAAACGGATAGAGCATCGGATTTCTAATCCGGCGGTTGCAGGTTCGAATCCTGCCGCGCCTACCAGAAATATCCAACAATTCAGCCGCAGCAGGTTTACGGGGCTGGTGCTCCCGTTGACAATCTGATATATCTCCCTTAGCATCAAGCACTTGAAGGGCTATTCTCAGCCCGCACCGGGGAGCCTCGCGTGATCAAGCTCGATATTATCAACGAAGTGGTGGCCAGGACCGGTATCACCAAAACCAAAGCCGAGACGGCCGTGGAAACTGTATTTGAAAGCATGAAGAAAGCGCTGGCTCGCGGCCATCGCATTGAGCTGCGCGGCTTCGGCGTGTTCAACGTGCGTCCGCGCAAAACTGGAATCGGTCGCAATCCCCGCACCGGCGCGGAAGTTTCCATTCCTCCCGGCAAGGCGGTGCGCTTCAAGCCGGGCAAAGAATTGCAGTCCATCGACTAGAACGAACTGGATCGCGCCTGCTCGCCTTTTTTCCGCTTAACAAGTCTGATTGTTGTGCTGAGACCTAAAAGTCAAAAAAGGGACCCTGCCGATGTTCAAGTTTGTCCGCATTTTCGTGGCAGGTCTGGTGGCGCTGCAATGTGCGTCGGTGCCGCAAGTTGTCGCGCAGTCTTCCAAGCAAGACACCGCATCGAGCGACGACTGGCCCTATTACGGACACGATCCAGGCGGCACGCGCTATTCGCCACTGGCACAAATCAATCGCGAAAACGTTAGTAAGCTCAAGATCGCCTGGACTTTTCATGTCGGCGATATTTCTGACGGCAGCGATGGCAGAAAGCGCAGCGGCCTGGAAACTACGCCAATCCTGGTCGATGGAACTCTGTATTTGACCAGCGCATTCAATCGTGTCTTTGCCCTGGACCCGGAAACCGGCAAGCAGCGCTGGGTCTACGATCCTATGACCGAGATCGCGGGCGAGTACGGCGACGGGCTCATCAACCGCGGGGTTGCCGCGTGGCATGACTCCGCTCGCCCCAAGAGCAAACCCTGCCGCACGAGAATTTTTGAAACCACTCTGGACGCGCGCCTGATCGCACTCGATGGCGCCACCGGCGAACCCTGCCTCGACTTCGGCAATCACGGACAAATTAGCCTGCGCGATGTTGACCGTTATATTCCCGGCCAATATCACATGACTTCTCCGCCGGCCGTGATTGGCGATGTCGTCGTAGTCGGTTCCGCAATCGACGACAATTCGCGCGTGGCCATGCCAAGCGGCGTCGTCCGCGGCTTTGACGCGCGCACCGGCGCTCTACGCTGGAAGTGGGAACCGCTTCCGCCGAATGAGGACTCATCGTCGACCGACAAAACTGCGAAGCCCTGGCGCACCGGCGCGGGGAATGCTTGGTCCATCATGGCGGTCGACCCGCAACGCGACCTGGTATTTGTTCCCACCGGTAGCGCCAGTCCCGACTATTACGGCGGCCTGCGTCCCGGCGACGACAAGTGGGCGGATTCTATTGTTGCCCTGCGCGGAAAGACCGGCGAATTTGTCTGGGGATTTCAACTGGTACATCACGATCTGTGGGATTACGACTCTGCTTCTCCGCCACTGCTCACGACTTTGCAACACGATGGCAAAACCATTCCCGTCGTGATTCAAGGCAACAAAACCGGCTTCCTTTATGTGTTGAATCGCGACACGGGCGTGCCTGTCTTTCCTGTGGAAGAGCGTCCGGTACCGCAAACGGACGTGGCGGGCGAAGTCACTTCTCCCACGCAGCCTTTTCCGCTAGCGCCGCCCGCCCTCGCGCCGCAAAAACTTTCCGCGGATGACGCATGGGGCATCACTCCGGCAGACCGCGAAGTCTGCCGCGAGATCCTCAATGGCCTGCGCAACGATGGCCTTTTCACTCCACCGAGTTTGCGCGGCTCCTTGTCAGTTCCCGGCCATGTTGGCGGCATGAACTGGAGTGGCTATGCCTTCGATCCGCAGAATGGTTTACTCTTCGCCAACACCAATAATCTGCCGGCAAAAATGGGCCTGATTCCCGGGGACAAATACTGGGATGAAGCGGATAACGACGCCCAACACTCGGAATACACGCAACAATCCGGCGGACCCTACGGCCTGTTTCGTAATTTCTTGTTTGCCACGGCGCATCGTCTTCCCTGCGGTCCGCCGCCATGGGGAATGTTGACGGCTGTCGATATGGTGAAGGGAACGATTCGCTGGCAGGTTCCGCTCGGTTCGCTCGCTCCGGGCAAGCCGCTGGTCCCGTTGGGAGCGCCCAGCCTTGGCGGCCCCATCGTCACCGCCGGAGGCCTGGTCTTTATCGCGGGAACCTTGATCGATCCCGATATGCGCGCGTTCGACGTTGAGACCGGCAAAGAACTCTGGAAGTTTCAACTTCCCACCAGCGGCGGAGCTACTCCCATGACCTACCAGCTTCACAAAGACGGCAAGCAGTTTCTGGTCATCGCAGCCGGAGGACACCGCAGCGTGACCGAAGAACCGCAAAAGGACGATATTATCGCGTTCACGCTGCCCTAAGTTCTTGGTGACTCGATAAGCGATTTAAGACCTTGGCCATGCTTCCTGGTTCTCTCGGCGTACTCGGCGTTGAATCGCCTTTACAGTGTTCGCTTAAACAACGGAATGGCAATCGCCAGAGTAACCGAGGCGAAGATCGCCAGAAACAGGATGTCCCCATAAATCGCAGACAGTGGAGTTTCTTTCAAGAGCAGGCATTTGAAACCGTCGACCGCATACGCGAAAGGATCGCAGTAGGCAATCGCGCGCAGCCATTTCGGAAACGCCTGAATGGGATAGACCGCACCGCTCGGGAAAAACAGCAGCGTGTTGAGAATGCCAAACATGGCGCGCGGAACCAGCGGATCTTCAATGCGCACCATCAGCAGGAACATCATCGTATTGAAGGCCAGCGAAGTCAGCACAATCATAATCAGCAGGCCGACGTCGGTCAGAGGATTGAAGATCGATCCCACTCCCGCGATCAGCGATCCGATCACGACGATAATCACTCCGGTCATCACCGCCTTGATGGCGCCCGCCAAATTCAATCCCAGAACAAGTTCCAGCTTGCTGATAGGCGTGACCAGGTAGCCTTCGTGCACGCCGCGCGCCTTATCGTCGATGTACAACATGCCGCCGCCGATCATCACCGAGACAAACATGGCCAGCGCCAGCGAACCGGGCAGCAGGTATTTCATGTATTCGATGTAGGGATAGAGCTCCACAATTTGCAATGCGGTTTGTTGCAGGATGCGCGGCTCAATCGTGGGCTGGTTGAGCGAGTCGACGAGACTCGTCATCTCCGTTTCCAGCGCCGAGCTCATGAACTGGTCACTGTTGTCCACCACCAGCCCGATGCGGGGATGATTGTCCTCGTACACCTCTCGCGAAAATTGGGGCGGGATAATCACCGCGCCCTGCAGCTTTCCGTTGCGAACGTCCCGCACCGCCTGCTGTTCGTTGTCGTAATAGATCGGCAAGAAGGTGCGGATATTAGCCCGCACGGCATCGAAAGCCTCGCGGATTTTTACCGCCTGCGTGCCGTGATCCTGATCTACGATTCCCAGCTTCGCGTCGCGAATCTTCCCGCCAAAGGCGTTGCCCAGAACAATCAATTGCACCAGGGGAAAGATCATGGAGGCCAGCATCAAGGCCGGCGAGCGGAAGAACTTCCGCATTTCCCGCTCCACGATGGCCATCATGCGATTCATGGTTGCAATCCCGGCCGCTGCGGCATGACAAACGCATAGGCTTTCTGCAACTCGTCGCGCAACTGCCGCCCCGTGTAGTGAACGAAAACGTCGTCCAGCGTGGTGTTCTGCACCGAAAGCGATTTCACCTGCGCTTTATTGGCCACGGACATCTCCACCAATTGCGTCGTGGTGCGCGAACCGTTGCTGGTAAGCACGCGATACATGCCTGCGCCTTCGTGCTGCACCGAAGTCACGTCGTCGAGTTGCTGCAACTGCTGCTCCCAATCGGCTGGAGCATTATCGAACTGCGCTTCGATTACGGTCGATCCGGGCACGCTGGCCTTCAATGCCATGGGCGCATCCAGCGCCACCAGCTTGCCGTGATCGACAATCGCAATGCGGTCACAGAGCCGGTCGGCTTCGTCCATGTAATGCGTGGTGATGAGAATCGTGAGTTGCCGGTGATTCTTGATGTTGCCCAACATCTCCCACACGGCCACGCGCGAAACGGGATCGAGGCCGGTGGTGGGTTCATCAAGAAAAAATATTTTCGGATGATGCACCAGCCCGCGTGCAATTTCCAACCGCCTTCTCATGCCGCCGGAAAGCGTTTTGGTTGCGGCGTCGCGCCACTTGGTCAAATCCACCAACTCCAGCAACTCGTCGATCGATCTCTTGCGCTCTTTGGCCGGAACATCGTAAAGCTTGGCGTAGATGTTCATGTTCTCTTCCACGGTCAGATCCAGATCGCTGGTAAGAGCCTGGGGGATCACGCCAATCAGGCGCCGCGCGGCGTCTGCTTCCTTCGATACATCATGTCCGGCAATGAGCGCTTTGCCCGAGGTGATCGGAATCAGCGTGGTCATCATGCGAATCAGCGTCGACTTGCCCGCGCCGTTCGGCCCCAGCAGTCCGAAAATCTCCCCATCTTTCACGCTGAAGGAAACGTCGTCGACCGCAGTGAAATCTCCGTATTTCTTCACAATGTGATCGACTTCAATCGCCGAGGCGGCGGCAGGGTCGTACACCGGCTTCTCGATGTCATGCCCATTCGCAGTTGCCGTCAAGGCTGACGAAGTCGATGCTGACGATCCGTTCGTCTTCGCGTTCATATCTGCCACTATCTGGTCTCCGCCGCGGCGTTCTCGGTGTTGCCTTCGCCTTTCAACTGCGCCGCTGTCACCAGCACTTCCGCCGTCATACCCGGCACGTATTCGCCCTTCGGATTATCGAGCCGAACTTTCAGAACGATGGTTTTGATGTCGCGCTTAGTGCGGCTCACGTCACGCTGGGTGGCGAAGTCTCCCTCCACACCTTTGAAAAAAACTTTGCCGCTGGTAATCGTTCCGCCGGGCATTTTGACGCGCATGACATCGCCGTAACCAATGTGATCGGCGTAGGTTTCAGGAATTTCCACTCGCGCCCAAGTGTCGTTCAGGTCAACGATCGTGACGATGGGAGCCCCAATGTTCACGACTTCGCCCTGTCGCGCGGCGCGCACCGAAACCGTTCCGCTGACCGGAGCGTAAATATTTGTGTAATTCAATCGCACTGCGGCTTCGTCCCTCTGCTCGATTGCGTTCTTCAAATCGGCTTGGGTGGCGGCAACAGTGCTCTTAGCCGCGTTGGCTTGGTAGGTTCTCGCGATGGCGGCTTTCAAATCCGCCTCTGCGGCGGTCACCAGGTCGCGCTGCGCTTGCACTGTGGCTTGCGCGGCCTGCAAGTTGGTTTCCGCCTGCACCCGCTGCTGATCCGATGCGACTCCCGCTGTCGCCAGCGCGACGGTGCGCCGCGTATCGCTCTCCGTGCGGTCGAGCGCGGCCTGCGCCTCCAGCAATTGCGCTTTGGCGGAAGATATTTTCGCCTGCGCGTTGGCTACGTCGCTCGAAGTCGAACCCGAAGTGGATTTTTCCGTGTGCTGCATCTCCGCCACTTTGTGCTGCAAGCTGGCGACATTGGCCGCAGCCGCCGCTTCCTGCGCCTGCAACTCCGAAGGATCGAGGACTGCGATAAGTTGACCCAGCTTTACCGGCGTTCCTTCATCCACCAGCAATTTCTGAATACGCCCTTCCACCTGCGCGCTGACGATAACCTGGTTGGCATCGACGGTGCCGATCAGCACCAGGTCTTTGGAATGCGGCGTGGAAAACGTGTAGTAGACTGCCGCGATGACGAAGATGATTCCCAATAAAATGAAAAAACGGTTGCGCGCGCTCATCTGCGTGCTCCTTGAGCGGAGATTGACCGAATACTTTTCGGTCGTGCCGCATTCGAGTTGAGAACTGCCGGCTTATTTGCCCCGCCCGGCGCGGGTTGAAACAGCGCCGCGGAAACAAAATCCAGCACCGCGGCGCGCCGCTCCGCGATTCGCTGCGGGGCCAACGGATTGAAGCCCATAATCTTGCGCATGACCGGCGCGCTGCTGAAATAAAACACAATCATCGAAATCATGCTGGGAATGAAATGTGCCGGATCGACGGGTCGAAATTCGCCGGCGGCAATTCCCGTGCGAATCAATTCGCTCAGGCGGCCAAAAACCGGTTGAAAGTAGTTCTTGACGAGATCGTCGATGTGCTCCGACCGGCCTTCGCGCGCCCGCATCATTTCCCGCTGCATCAGCTTGGGATAAACCTGGTTAGCGGCGACAAAATCGAAGTAGGCCCCCACGTATGCCAGCAACTTCTCCCGCGGCGCAAGTTCGCTGTCCAATACGCGAAACATCGACGTCTTCAGGCCGGCGAAGGCATCGCTGAGCACGGCGCCATAGAGAGTCTCTTTGTCTTGAAAGTAGTAGTAGAGCAGGGCTTTGTTCACTCGTGCTTCGCGGGCAATCGCATCGGTGCGCGCCCCGGCGATGCCATTCTCGGAAAACTCCCGAGCCGCGGCCTTCAGGATAGCGGCGCGGCTTTCTTCCGGCTGGCCGCGCGAACCCATGCGGCGAACAGGAGCGGGAGGACGAAATAAATGCGCCATAGAATAACTAACCGGTTAGTTAGATTATACACTGGAGGCTGCACGATGCAAATAAATTCTTCCCAGACGGCAAATCGACCTGCGCGCACAGCACGAAGACTCGAAATATTACGGCCGGGTGAATATGCGTTCTGTAGCTGGCAGCTATTCCAATCCCCGATCGCGAAAAATTTCCCAAATATTCACAGCCTTTTAACCGTCTCTTGAAATAACCTCTCTATCCTCAACCCGTCGTACTTGTATCTTCAGAGACCCAGTAGAGACCCAATAATGAACTCCAACGGCGTGCCCCAGAGCTGCGAAGGCCAGAACAGCCGGGAAAAGAGTTACACTGGGTCCAAGCACAAAGAATCCAGGCGTCGCTCGCTGCACACCCAGGGGAAAATTCTCATGAGCACCGCCGCTGCAAAAACTCCCTTTCCAGAACCCGCACATCGCTATCTTGTGCGCCGCACCGTGGAAGCTTGCGCGCTCGCTCGAGACGCCGCCGGGGCCGCCGCGGAAGGCATCGCCACCGGCTCCGCCGCTCTGCTCAATTCCCTGCGCCAGCGCGAACGCGACCTCGATGCCTTCGACGTCGAAATCGACGGCGGCGTTACCACCGCCATCACCGAGGGTGGAGTTGGACCCGTCGAAGCCCGCGAACTGCTTGCCTGCATGAAGTTTATGATCGGCCTCGAGCGCATTGGCGATCTCCTGCTCAGCTTTGCCAACAGCGCGCAGGCCGCCGGCGGACGCCTCGATTCTGAAGATACCCGTGACCTTACCCAGATGGCGACGATCCTGGAAAAGATGCTGACCGACGTGGGTTCAGCTTTTTCTCATCGCGATGTCAACACCGCCGTCGAGGTACTTCGCGCCGATGCCGAAATGGACCGTCTGCGCAACTTAATCTTCCTCCGCCACATTGAGAATCCGGAAAACGTCACCCGCCAGGGCAGCCTGCAAGTCATCTTCATGACGCAATCGCTCGAGCGTGCCGGCGATCACGCCAAGAATCTAGCCGAAGAAGTTTGTCACTTCGTCAGCGGACACACGGTGCGCCACGTCTTAATGGCCTACGACAAGCCCGTCGAACAGATGTTCATTGACTGGCTGCGGCGCCGCGAACAGCAGCACTGAGCCGGAATACTCAACTCGCTTTCGCTTCCTTCTCTGCGACCGCCTTCGGCGGCCCGGCGGGCTGATCTGTTCCCACAATGCCGAGCACGCGTTTGACGTATCGATGAAGACAATGCGGTCACTCGCCTTCAGGATGGTGTCGGGATGCGGTAACAACACGTGTTCCCGCCTGAGGATCACTACAATCTCGAATTCGCATCCGCGAAGGTCCCCATAAAATTGGCGGATGGTTTTTCCCACGAACGGGCTTTCCTCCTTCAGCGCGCCCATTGCTAGTTGCTTTCCGCCGGGAAGATCGAAGCCGATTCTCGATTGCAACAGGCGCAGCAAATCAAGATGGCCCAACTTGTCCACTGCAGGTATGTTTCTTTTTCCCAGCAAGCTCATAGCTATCTGAATATTTTCCAGATAGTGAGCGGGGGAATCCTGCCGCGTCGGCACCTGGCCTTCATACAGGCTGCGATATTTCAGCCGCGTAGAAAGCCTGCTTTGCAGCAGGTAAGCAATCATCACCGCCAGTCCGGCCGGCACCAGCAAATGGTAGCCCCCGGCCATCTCGGTCACCATCAACATGGTCGCCACCGGCACCCGAGCGGCAGCTCCAAACACGGCTGCCATTCCCACCACCGCGAATACCGCGGCCGGCTGATGCAGCAATATCGAAAACGCCGCCCCCAGCATCGCTCCAATAAAAAGCGAAGGAGCGAAGACTCCGCCCGACCCTCCCGAAGATACGGTCAGCGCGAACGCGGCCAGTTTGGCGAAAACCAGAATCAACAGCAGCTTCAGCGCCATGTGACCGTCGATCGCCTGTTGTATCCATCCATATCCTCCGCCTAGAACCTGGGGCAGCCGCAACGCCAGCAGTCCAACCCCCAGGGCGCCAAGCCCCGGTTTAGTCCAGGTGGGAATCGGTATCATGCGAAAAAGATCACGCACCCGGTAGAACACAACTGGCAGCAGAGTTCCAACCACGCCGCTCGCCACTCCCAGCACGGCATACCAAACGTAAGCTGACATGCCGGGTGTGGAGACGGCCGGCAGCGTAAACAGCGGCTTCCAGCCAACGAAAATGCCATTCACCGTATAGGCCACGGCGGAGGCGATCATTGTGTACAGGAACGCGCCAATCTCAAACTCCATGTTCCCGTACAGCACCTCGATGGCGAATACTCCAGTGCCCATCGGAGTGCGAAAAATAGCCGACAGCCCCGCTGCCATCCCCGCCAGCAACAGCAGCCTCCGCTGCTCGTCGGTGCGATGGGTGAGCGTGGCGTAGATCGAGCCCAGACCTGCGGCGATCAGCGCGATCGGCCCCTCGCGGCCCGCGGATCCGCCGGAGCCAATGGTGATGGCCGATGCCAGCATCTTTACCGGCGCGACGCGGGGACGCAGCACGCCTTCCTTGCGATGAAAGGCATTCACTACCGTATCGGTGCCGTGGCCTTCGGCTTCAGGCGCGAAACCGTAAACCAGAGCGCCGGAGATAAGTCCGCCCAACGTTGTCGCTACGGGAATCAGCCAAAGGCCGTGCGGCCCAATGATCTGTGTCAGGGGCCCGCCAGTCTCAGGCAATCCAGGAGGACGATAGCCGGCGATACCTTGCAGAAAAATGTGATCCGAGAGGCGCAACAGCCACATAAATAACTGCGCGCTCAACGCCCCAATCACTCCCAGAAAGACCGACTCCAGAAGAAAACGAGGCTCACCTTCTTTTGTCAACAGTCCTCTCCGAAGCGCGGAAGTTCAGGGCAGCATCCTGAAATCCGGATGCGCAATCTTTGGATGCCTAAAATAATGCCACTGGAATCAGCAATTGTTGCCATCGCTCGACAAAAAGAGGGCATCCAAAATAATGGGAATTCAAGAGATCCTGCACTCGGCCTGACGATTGCCGCCAGAGCAAGGTTGGGAACGCGCTTCGCCTGCCAGAGCCTGAGTCTCGCCGTCACTTGAAAATCCTTAGCTGTGTGAGAGGTGTTCATTTATGAAATCCAACATCAAGCTCGGCACGGTGTTTGGGGTAGAACTCGGCTTGCACTATAGCTGGCTGGTGATTGCCCTGCTCATCACCTTCTCACTGGTATGGCAGTTCCACGCCACCAATCGCAATTGGAGTGAAGCGGTCGTCTGGTCCACCGCCATTCTCACTGGATTGCTTTTCTTCGCCTGTCTGTTCGCGCACGAACTCTCACATGCTCTGGTCGCGAGAGCGCGTGGCCTCCCTATCCATAAAATCACGCTGTTCCTGCTTGGCGGCGTCGCCCAGATGGAGAAAGAGGCGACCGAGCCCAAGACGGAATTCTGGATGGCCATTGTCGGCCCCATCACCAGCGCGGTGCTGGGCTTCATCTTGCTGGGCTTCGCCCACATTTCCGGCTGGGCTCCGCCGGCTTTTCCAACCACACCCGGAATCGCCTTGCTGGTTTGGCTTGGCTATATCAATCTCGCGCTGGCTGCGTTCAACATGATTCCCGGTTTTCCCTTGGATGGTGGCCGTGTCCTGCGCGCGATTTTGTGGTGGGCGATGGGCGATGTCGAGCGCTCTACTCGCGCGGCGGCGCGGGTGGGCCAGGTCATCGCGGTGCTCTTCATCGGCTTCGGAATCTTCCGCTTCTTCGAAGGCGCAGGCCTGGGAGGACTTTGGCTCGCCTTCATTGGATGGTTTTTATTGCAGGCGGCCAGCGCGACTTACTTGCAGGTTCGCACCACCAGTTTGCTGGGTGGCCTGCGAGTGAAGGATCTGATGTCGCCTAATTACGAAACTGTGAGCCCCAACATGTCTCTCCAGGAATTCGTAAACGAGCGCCTGATGCGCAGCGGCCGCCGCTGTTTCCTGGTGATGGATAGCGCCATGGAAAATGGCCGCCTGTTGGGGATGGTCACTCCCAACGAGCTTCGCGGTATCAATTCGCAAACCTGGCCGTTCAAGCGGGTCAGCGACGTAATGCGCCCCGCCGATAAGATTCACTTCGTCTCGCCCGACACCCCGGTTCTTGAAGCTCTGGAGATCATGGGCCGCGAGGATGTGCATCAACTCCCCGTTCTCGCCAACAATCAGATCGAGGGCGTGATCAGCCGCGCTCACATCCTGCAGGTATTGCAGTCACGCAACGAACTTTCAAACATCACCCATTTGCCGCGCGCAGCGTGAACCAAAAAGCGAACCCGTGGACGGCGGGTCCGCTCATCATCTGAAAGTTCGCCGATAAATCCTCTCTCGAAAATAATTTTCTCCTTTGCAAATCCGAAGTCCCGCTTCGCTCGTAATAGACCATAGGGGTTAAATGATAGCGGGCCTTTGTCAAGCCGGCCATCCTTGATACCCGCAATAAGCTGCTCCAGATCGCTCAACCTCTGCGAATCCCGCTCAATTCGCGCAACCAACCCACACTCCGCTGAGGCGCCAAAACGAAAGACCCTCAGTGTGCGATAAATCAAGGAGAATCTCTAATGAAAACGGAAGTTATCGAGCAGATTGTTAACAGCCCGTTCGACCGGCGTAAGTTCATGAAGCGGGCCGGTGCGACTGGACTGGGCGTTGCGGCAGCGACCATGCTGGGCGGAAGCTTAACTAAAGTGGAAGCCACAAATGCTATCACCGACGCTGACATCCTCAACTTTGCCCTGAATCTCGAGTATCTCGAGGCCGAGTTCTATTCCATGGCTACTTATGGATCAACTTTGCTGGAGCTCGGAGTACTTACCTCGTCTGAAGAAAGCGGCCCCACCTCCGGCGGAAACATGGTCCCCGACTTCGGATCGTCGCCCCTCGCTTTTCTTGCCACCGCTTTGCGCGATAACGAAATTGCCCATGTGAAATATCTCCGCGCCGCGCTCGGTTCGGCAGCCGTGAAGAAACCCACCATCAACCTCAACGCCCTGGGCTATGGATTTTCCAGCGTCGATAGCTGGTTGAAGCTGGCCCGGCAATTCGAGGATGTGGGCGTAAGCGCCTATCTCGGCGCCGCACCACTCATCAGCAGCAAAACCTATTTAGCTGCGGCAGGCGCCATTCTTGCCACCGAAGCCCAACACTCCGGTTCCATCCGCCTGGCCTGCATCGACAACCAGGTCACCAGCCCGGCAGTGGACTCTTACGACGTCCCTCCGACTCAACAAACTCCGTATGACGTGAATAGCAACGCTCTGAGCATACCTCGCACCACCTCGCAGGTGCTCAACATCGTCTACGCCGGAGGAACCTGCACTGGTGGCTTCTATCCCGACGGGATGAACGGCACCATCACTTGTAAATCCTAGAGCATAGTAGGAGTACTTAGTAAGTTGCTAGTTAACGCGCAAGTCTGGCGGTAGCTTGACTAATACCGCCAGACTCGCTCCCACATGAATCGACTGCCGGAGGCACTAATGATTGAAGGGTTGTTCCAACCGATGCACTTATTGCTGATTCTAGGAATCGCAATTCTGGTCTTTGGTCCGAAGAAACTGCCTGAACTCGGAAAAGGCCTGGGAGACGGCATTCGCGGCTTTAAGTCGGCCATGAGCGGCGAAGATAAGCCCGTGGACTCGAATAAGCCGGAAGAGGCAAAGAAAACAGCATGATTTCTGCGGCGATGTTTTTCCTATTCCTGGGGCTGATTATCTTTGGCCCCAGGAAGACCATCGAGCTCGCTCAATCTCTTGGCCGTTTCCTTGCCCAAATCAAGCACGCCACCAGCCAGTTTCAGTCCCAGCTTCACGAAGAAATCCGCCCGCGCAATCCCACTGGAGCGAAGCCAACGAGTCCTACCCCCTAAGTTCTTTGGGCCTCAATTTGCGCTCACGCGCGCAACCGGAGTCCGTCCGTCGGACGGAGCGGCGGCCTGTCCTAGACCCGACGGTGGTAATGAGTTAATGATTGCGACTGGCGTCCGTACAGGCGCCAATACTTCCGCTCCTATCGCCTCACTGACACCTTCCGTACCCCGAATGTGCTTCCATGCCGACAGATCGCGGTTTAGCGTTGCCTCTAATCTCTCCACCTCGGGCAGAAAGAGTTCGTAAAGCCGCAGCCGCTGACTGGAGGACAATGGCGAGAACGCGGGTCCTCCGCCAACGAAAAAGCTTAGCATTCCCCATTTTTTGGCTCTGGCCACGGCCGCATCGAGCCGCAATATGCGCGACCATTCCGCCAACTGTGCGGCCGCCCGGGTCACGTAGTAATTCCGAGGTTGTGTCAGAAGATCTGAAGCTAGTACGCGGCTAACTTGAGATAGTCGTAGCCGCACTCGCGGTACGCCGACAAAGTCAGTCACAGTATCCAGATAGGTTTGTGGATCCCGCTCGAGGTCTTCATAAATCGTAGGCAGAACCTGCGTCTGCCCCAGCGCCCTTTTCCACGCTTCAAGATGGAATGCGTAGCGGCTCGACTCCATCAGTTCTGGATCGCGTTGCACCGCCTCTTCGAACGTCCACGGGATCAGTCCGTAGGCCCGCTTCAGGCGATAGAGAGATAGCACGCGATCCACTGGATTGCGGAAAGTGCATACAACCTTTGCCTGCGGAATAAGCCGCGCTATTCGCTCGCGGGCATCGCTGGAAGCAAAGTAAGTGGGCGCGATTTCCCCGATGCGCCGGTCTCCTGCCGCTCCGCGATAATGCGAGCCGTACCACCCCAGGCCGCGGTGAAAGTGCTTGTCGAAGAAGCGCGTCTCCTTCGTGGGATGAGAGAGCCAGGCGTGCTCAATCAGAATTCCGTGCAGCCAACTGCTCCCCGTCCGGGGCGGCCCAATCACGAAAAAGGAAGGCAGACGTGGAAAGGCGCCTGTGCCGCAAACTGCGGGTGTCCACAAACCGCCATTGGCCATTGCCTGGGTCCTCGAATTTCTGGTTTTGCGGGAGGCACCGGAGGGGCGCACTGCTTTTGCCCGTGGCTCGGCTTACATGGCCGTGCGTGCGAAATGGATGCTCAACCGCTGTTCACTGCAAGCGCCAGTAGAGATGCGCGCAAGACTTTCGGGGTTGTCGGTTTATTCTTGGAGTATAGAAATTCTGCTTGCCAACCGCCGTGATCCGCGACAGCGTTTTTCAAAACTCTCTCAACTGGAACGTGCAGACGGTTAGTTCACGCGTCCCGGCGGCTTCCGATTCCAGCGTCTTAGTCAATTTCCGGGCACAGTCTCACTGGCTTCCTGCGACTTCGCGCTCTCATTCCCACGCACGTCAACCGAAGACACAGAATAGTAATACGTTTTTCCCGCGACAACCCTCGCGTCTCGATACGCTGGAACCTTCACTAGTTCCGTATTCAATCGAACCGGTGCGCCATTCTCTTCGCGCCGGTAGACGTTATAGCCGGCCAGGTCAGCATCGGTAACCGGCGCCCAGATCAGGTCGATAAACGGCGCTTGCCCCGGCCCGGAAAACGCCGCCTGCAATCCCGTAGGCACCGCCGGAGGAAATACATCGTGCGTAAAGACCTTCACTTCCGCGCTGTCGTCGCCATCAATTTGCAATGCGGGCTTGGCAACAATCGTTACCGCCTCCGCGTGGTAATAGTAAGTTCGCTCCCATTCGATGTCGCCATCTGCGAGCGACATCCGCCGCTCGGCGCCCGCAGGGAGTTCTCCCACCAAAATCTGCTGCCGGCTCCCCTCTAACCGCCGGTACACGCGATAGCCGTAATCAATGCCCTCGGTCTTTGGCGCCAACTCGCCTGTCCACGCCAGCACCACTCCGCGCGCGGTCACGGTGGCGGCAAAATCAAGCGGCGCTGGAAGAGTCGCAGCCAGCGGCACGCGCACCAGATTCGACAAACCTGCAGCCCGGCCATTTGCGTTTACCGGTTCTACCCCGTAAGTCACAAAGCGAACAATAGCCTGGGTCTCCGGCTGAATTATCTGACTGCTCAAGACATCGGTATAGGAATCTGTTATGCCAGCCTCTTTTTTCTTCTCCAAACTCCTGGCCGGTTTCCGCTTTCCCCTTGGCCCGACTGCCAGCGTTGCCCCACCCGTCAAATGTCCCACTGGGGTTCCGCACTGTGTCATCGAAGATTCAAGCGTGCGGCAAATCAGCACCGGCACAGGCCCGCGCAAGGTCTGGCGATCGGTGGTCATGGTGGGCCGCGTCCAGGTGAGCACAACGTTGTCCCCCTTACGCACTGCGCGCAAGTCCGCCGGAGGTTTGGGCAGCTCCAGAGATGGCGGCTGCGGCGCTCCCATCGTTGCGCAGGCCGTGAACGCCAGCGGCACTCCCAACGCGAGCAGCAACTTTATTGAAAGCCTTCTCATTCCGAGGATCAGCCTAACTGAAGATCAGCCTAACAGAGACGCTGACTGCATTCAGATTTACAGATCTGACGCGGCCTGATTGCTCAACGCCGCAGTCCGGGCTACAGTTAAGCGCGTGGGATACTTCTCCAGATGTGTGAGGCGTGGCGCGAACGCAGGAAGGCGTTACAGAGTTCTATGACCTTCCCCGGCAAAGCGAACGCCCCGTTTTTTGCGCCAGCCACCGGCAGCATTTTTTTTCAACGCTTCTGCAACACGTTCTTTCATCGCTATTGCCGCCTCACCGTCACAGGACAGCATAATCTTCCGGCTTCTCCCTTCATCATTTGCAGTAATCACACCAGCCATATTGATAGTGCCGCTCTAATGACGGCTTCGGGCCTTCCGTTTTCCACATTTGCGCTGCTTGGCGCCAGCGATTATTTTTTTGAGTCAGGGAGCACAAAGTTCCTGGTCTCCCGATTTATGAACGTTATACCCATCAATCGCCACGCCCAACATCAGTCGCTGCAGCGGAGCATGACCATGTGCCGGGATTTTCTAACCCGCTCCCAGGGCAATCTGATCCTTTATCCGGAAGGAACCCGCTCGTGCAATGGCGATCTCCAGCCGTTCAAAAAAGGCGCCGGCATGTTTGCAGTCGACCTCGGCGCGCCGGTCGTCCCGGCCTATATCGAAGGCGCTTATCGAATTCTGCCTAAAGGAAATTTCGTGCCCCGGCCGGGATCCGTGATCGTACGTTTCGGCGAGCCGGTTCTGTTCGCGACCGACCATTTCGATCCTCGCCTGGGCCGTGGTCCTCGGCGCGCTGCTGTTGAATTGCTGGAACGGCGCATCCGCGCGCTAAGCGAAAGCGCTTCCAACTCAGATGCAGCCAGATCGCCCGAAGCACAGAAACAGGCGGCAGTTACTGTCTCCATCTCGGGTGAAGACCGAAATGCAAAAAGCCGCAAGCAGCGGAGTATTGCGCAGTTAGATTGAGAACAGACTCCCGTTGGACGTGTTGCTGTAAGCGAGAAAAAGTTACGCTATGTACGAGCCGAGGCACATGAAATGGTGGGGATGGGGCGACGAAAATGTCACCTTCGATTCTTCTGCCCATCCCGGCCTGTGGCCTTACGCCAAAGCCGTGCTCGGCGTCGAACAAGAAAACATACGCACGCCGCCTGTTCCAGTCGAAGCCGTGCGCCTGCGCGAACCCATTCGGCATGAGCGGTTCTTGGCCGAGTTGCGCCTATGGATGCGCGCCGATCAGATCTGCAATAGCAATCACGAACGCCTCGTCCACGCCTACGGCAAAGGCCTGCGCGATCTGTTCCGCATGCGGCGCGGCATGGCTGAGGGCGCGCCCGACCTGGTTCTCTATCCTGAAAACGAGCACGATGTGCTCATGACGATTCGCGCAGCCGCGCAACACGACGTTGCGATTATTCCGTTTGGCGGCGGTTCCAATATCGCCGGTTGCCTGGAGCGCACCGAATTGCGCCGCATGGCAGCGTCGCTCGATATGCGCCGCATGAGCCGCGTGCTGGCTGTAGATACCAAATCATGCACTGCGCGCATCGAGGCCGGTGTCTTCGGCCCCCATCTCGAAGAGCAACTCCGTGCCTGCGGCATGACTCTCGGCCACTTTCCCGATTCTTTTCTGCATTCCACGCTCGGCGGATGGATCGCCACCCGCTCTGCCGGAATGCAAAGCGATAAATACGGCAAGATCGAAGATATGGTCATCGCGCTGCGCATGGTCACTCCCGCTGGCGTGCTGGCCACAAGAACTGTGCCCAAATCTTCCAACGGAATCGACGTCAATCATCTGTGCATCGGCAGCGAGGGAACTCTCGGAGTCATTACCGAAGCCACGATGCGGGTTCATCCGCGCCCGGAATCGCGCCGCACGCATGGCTACCTGTTTATGGAGTTCGAAGCCGGAATTGAAGCCATGCATGAATGCGTGCGCAAAGAGTGTGTGCCCTCGATGTTCCGCCTCAACGATCCCGCAAAAACGGCGTTATCCCTCGCCTTCAAACCTCCGTCGTCGCAGCTTTCCCGGGCGCTCAGCGCGGTGATGAAGCGTTACCTTCGGGCCAAAGGTTTTGATTTCACCCGCGCCTGCCTGATGCTCACCACGTTTGAGGGAAGCAGAGCAAATGCCGCCCGCAAATACCAGCAAGTCGGAGCCATTTACCGCCGTCACGGCGCGGTCGACCTCGGCTCCAGTTCCGGCAAATCGTTCGAGTCGACCAAGTACGACTTTCCCCACATCCGCGATTTCCTGATGGACCGCGGTATCACTTCCGACGTCAGTGAGACCTCAACCCTCTGGAGCAATCTGGTGCCGCTGTATCGCGCATCAACTGCGGCTCTCAGTTCCGCGATTCTCGAAAGCGGAGTGCACCCTTGGGTCGGCTGTCATATCAGCCACACCTATCATTCCGGGTCAAGCTTGTATTTGACTTTTGCATGTCGCCAGCAGGATGGCCGGGAAATGCCGCAGTACCTACACGCCAAGCGGGCGGTGCAGCAATCCTTCATCGATCACGGCGCAACCCTGTCGCACCATCACGCCGTCGGGACGGAACATCTTCCCTGGCTGGCCGATGATATTTCACCCGTGGGCGTAATCGCCGTGGCGGCAATCAAAGCGGGACTCGACCCTGCCAACGTCATGAACCCGGGAAGGTTGCGCCCATCGTCAGCGCCGTTTGAACAGTGGTCGATCTTAGAACCCCGCGGCTCTTCCAAAACAATTGCCGGTTAGCGGACGTGCGTTCCTTGCTTCGCGTCTCCGCGATCTCGGCGTTGAAAGATTTCTTCCTACAAAATGTACCGCGACAAATCCTGATCCTTCACAATATCCGTCAGCATCTTCCGCACATAATCGGCGTCGATGATGACGTGCTCGCCTTTTTTCTCCGGCGCATCGAAGCTCAACTCATCCAGCACCCGCTCCATGATCGTATGCAGCCGCCGCGCCCCAATGTTCTCGGTATTCTCATTCACGCGAAATGCGAAGTGAGCGATTTCCTGCAACGCCTCCGGCGTGAACTCCAGCTTCACTCCTTCCGTCTCCAGCAGCGCCGTGTATTGCTTGACCAGCGACGATTTCGGCTCGGTCAGAATGCGCACGAAATCTTCCATGGTCAACGATTGCAGTTCCACGCGAATCGGAAACCGCCCCTGCAACTCCGGAATCAGATCGCTCGGTTTCGAAACATGGAACGCTCCCGCCGCCACAAATAAAATGTGATCGGTGCGCACCATGCCGTAGCGTGTATTCACCGTCGTCCCTTCGACAATGGGAAGAATGTCGCGCTGCACGCCCTCGCGCGAAACGTCCGGCCCATGTCCGCCTTCGCGCCCGGCAATCTTATCGATCTCATCGAGAAACACCATGCCCGCATTTTCCACGCGATCAATGGCCATGCGCGTCACCTGATCCATGTCGATGAGCCGCTGCTCTTCTTCCTGAATCAAATATTCGAACGCCTCGTTCACCTTCATCTTCCGCTTCTTGGTCCGCGCCCCAAAAATGTTGGGCAGCATGTCCTTGATGTTTACATCCATCTCCTCCACGCCCTGATTACTGATAATTTCGAAGGAGGGGAAATTGCGCTCGCGGACGTCGATTTCGACCATGCGCTCGTCGAGTTTTCCTTCGCGCAACTGCTGGCGCAGTTTTTCGCGCGTGCGGTTGGAGGATTCGGTTAGCGCGGTGTTGCCGTCGATCACCACTCCGCCCGTGGCTGAAGAAGAGACTGGTTCGGGACGCGAAGGCGGCAACAGGATATCGAGCAGACGTTCTTCCGCGTTCAGTTCCGCTTTGTCGGCGACGTCCTCAAGTTTTTCTTCGCGAACATTGTCGATGGCGATTTCCACCAGGTCGCGCACCATCGATTCCACGTCGCGACCCACATATCCGACTTCGGTAAACTTCGACGCTTCGACTTTCAGAAACGGCGAATTGGCCAGCTTGGCCAGTCGCCGCGCGATCTCCGTCTTGCCCACGCCGGTGGGACCGATCATGAGAATGTTTTTGGGCATGATCTCTTCCGCGAGTTCGGGGTTGAGTTTTTGGCGGCGCATGCGGTTGCGCAGGGCGATGGCCACGGCGCGCTTGGCGTCTTTTTGCCCGATGACGTGTTTGTCGAGCTCGACGACGATTTCGCGAGGCGTGAGTTCGTCGAGGGCTAGCTGTTCTTCTTCGGCGGTGCTGGGTAAATAGATGGCCATAAATTCGTCGTTCGTCGTTCGTCGTTGGTCGTTCGCGCTGTGAGTTTGATCTCGCCAACGACTAACGACTAACGGCCAACGACTATCACAGTTCTTCTATTGTCACACTGTCATTGGTATAGATGCACATTTTGCCGGCGATCTTCATGGCTTCTTCGGCGATCTGGCGGCCGTTGAGTTGCGTGTGTTCGGCCAGGGCCTGGGCGGCGGCCTGGGCGTAGGGACCTCCACTGCCAATGGCGGCGATGCCGCCGTCGGGCTCGATGACGTCGCCTTGCCCGCTCAGCAGAAACGTCTGTTCTTTGTCGCAGACCAGCAGCAGGGCTTCGAGGTGACGCAGGAATTTATCGGTGCGCCAGTCTTTGGCCAGTTCCACGGCGCCGCGGCTGAGATTGCCATGATACTGCTCGAGTTTCGATTCGAAGCGGCTGAAGAGGGTGAAAGCGTCGGCGGTAGAGCCGGCAAAGCCGGCCAGAATTTTGTCGTTGTAGAGGCGGCGGATTTTCTTGGCGGTATGTTTGACCACGGACTCGCCGAGGGTGACCTGGCCGTCGCCGGCGAGAACGACTCCGCCATTACGGCGGACGGAAAGAACTGTAGTGGAGCGAATCAGCCGCTTCGTTGTCATGAGGGCAAACTTTGATTATAGCAGCGCTGGTAGGTCTGAGCCGTTTGCTGTCAGCGGGGTAGTGGGCTACTTTGAATTCCGTGGCGAGAATCGCGGGTTCCGAGGGGAGGGCTGGCTGTGATCTTTCAACACGTTGTTCCCAGTAAGTGAATAGTCCATTCGCTCCAAACCGGAGAAGCTGATGGTGCTGACCAATCCGCTTCTCAGGAGTAGATCGAATGGACCTTCACCAGAATGCCCGACTTACCTTTCGGTGTCGAGAGGCTTTAGCCAAGAAAATCATGATCGATCGGCTGGCGTTGAACGCGGCTGCAGCCGCGTTCAACGTCAGCCGAAAAACCGCCGCCAAGTGGCTCCGCCGCTACCGCACCCTGGGGCTGCCCGGCTTGCGCGATCGTTCCTCCCGCCCGCGACATAGCCCGCGCAGCACCCCGTCGGAGTTGATCGCCCAGGTCGTTGCCCTGCGGCGCGAACTCCGCCCCGCCTATCAGATCGCCCACGCTACCCATCTCAGCCCCGCCACCATCAGCCGCATTCTGCAGCGCGCTCACCTCAACCGTTGGCGCCATCTCCATCCCGCCCCACCCGTCGTGCGCTACGAGCATCCCGCTCCCGGCGATCTGCTCCATCTCGACATCAAGGGCATGACCCGCTATCAGCAGGTCTCCATTCGCGGCGATGGCCGCCGGCGCGGCCGCCCGCAGTTCGCCGGCTCGCAGGCTCTGCACGTCGCCATCGACGATCACTCCCGCCTTGCCTTCTCCCGCATGCTGCCCAACCAGCAAGCCCAAACTGCCATCGCCTTTCTGCACGCCGCCGTCGCCTTCTACGCCCAGCACGGCATCTCCATTCGCCGCCTGCTCACCGACAACGGTTCCTGCTATCGCTCTCGCCACTTCCGCGCCGCCTGTCTCCAACTCGGCATCCAGCACCGCTTCACCCGCCCCTACACTCCGCGCACCAACGGCAAGGCCGAACGCTTTATCCAAACCGCCCTGCGCGAGTGGGCCTATGTTCGCCACTACCTCAACTCCGAGGAACGCGATCAGCAGCTCTCGCCTTGGCTCGAGCATTACAACTTCCACCGTCCGCATGGTAGTCTCGGGTACGCTCCGCCCATCAGCCGCGTGTCTCCGGTGGGTACAACGTCTTGATAGATCACAGCTGGCCCAGCTTTGATTTGTTCTCTGTTGACCTGTGCGCTACCACCGAGTCGGCTGCCCCACCTTCCGCGGTTTTCGGAAGGTGGGCACCACGGACCTCGACTCTATGTTCACTCGTCACATACAAATCGCTGGTGTCCATGGTAGTTGTCTCGAATGCCCAACCCACTGCATCGCTATTACGGCGCTGGATATCTGCACTTTATCACCACCAGTTGCCACCGGCGGCGGGCGTTGCTGGGGAGCGCGCAGAATCGCGAGCTGTTTCTTGCGGTGATGGAGCAGGTACGAAGGCGCTATCGGTTTGTAGTCGTCGGCTACGTGGTGATGCCCGAGCATGCGCACTTGTTGTTCAGCGAGCCCGAGAGGGGCAATCCGTCTGCGGTAATGCAGGCCATTAAGCAAGGATTGCGCGCCGTCTGCTGCTCAGGCTGCGCTCGCGGGCCGATCCTCGACAAGGAACATTGTGGAGTACGGCGCTGGAGACCGGGCACGTCTGGCAGCGCCGCTTTTATGATTTTGTGGTATTCAGCGAGAAGAAAAAAGTGGAGAAACTTCGCTATATGCACCGCAACCCGGTGGTGCGCGGACTGGTGCTCGAACCGGGACAGTGGCCGTGGAGCAGCTTTCGGCATTACGCGGAAGGAGAGCGGGGCGTGGTCTTGGTGAACGAAACGCAGAAGGCTAAACTGCGGATAAGGAAAATCGCGTGACTGCCATCGTCCGTGGTGCCCCACCTTCCGAAAACCGCGGAAGGTGGGGCAGCCGACTCGGTGGTGGCGCACAGATCAAGAAAGAACAAATCAAAGGTGGGCCAGCCAGCCCCCCACTACCTCAACTCCGAGGAACGCGATCAGCAGCTCTCGCCTTTGGCTCGAGCATTACAACTTCCACCGTCCGCATGGTAGTCTCGGGTACGCTCCGCCCATCAGCCGCGTGTCTCCGGTGGGTACAACGTCTTGATAGATCACAGCCAGCCCCCCTCCCTGACGCAGAAGTTCCAGCTACCGCATCTTTGTCCACAAATCCGGGGTTCTGAGCGCAATGGCCTGGTTTCGCCAGTTACGAGAAATGTCCTAGAATTCTGATCTTATTAAGGCTAGAGTTTTGGGTGTTGATGGTTGGTCATCTCGTCACCGTGTTTGTGATTCTGGCGTGCCTAGTTGGCCTTGTCGCGCCAATGCTTGTCGATGCCCACCATTGGTGGCCGCGCAAACCGAAAAAGAAAGCGAACTGAACGGGAACTCCGCTAAAACGCTCATCGACCCGAGAGGGTCCGCCAACTGTCAATGAGCGAAATGGCCTGGTAACAACAGCCGTCACAGATAGACTGTGAATGAAACCAACCAGTGGGGCGCTTGATTATGTTGTGGCCTTCTTGAAGTCATCTTCTGTTAGCCTTCCCCCGATGTAATCCACATTGTATTTGGCAAACAACGCGACCATCTCCTCGCGGGTGGGAGGGGTGGGAGATGGGTTCCTGCGTCTGCGAGCGCCCTCCTCGAAGAACTCCTCCAATCTGCCCCCCGGTGTTAGTCCGACGAATAGGGTGCCAGGCAGAGGCCCATTGATGTATCGATGCGGGATTTTTTGAGGGGCGACCAGACTACCGCCTTCAACGACGCGATACAGCTTGCCGCCAACCTCATAGACGAACTCACCTTTGATGACATAGAACCACTCGTCGCCATCGCGATGAGTGTGAAGAGGCGGTCCTTCCCATGGAGCGTGATCAGCAAGCATGATGCAAAGACGACCTCCGAGGTCTGATGTTCTCACCTTGCACTGTAATTCATCCGGAACCACGAGGGAACGACCATCGGCGTGGCGCGTCTGGCCGGGCCCCACAATGATAGGCTCGGTTCTGCTCATTTGACTCTCCTGTGCTGCGCTAGACAGTGGCAGTGCGCCAACCGAAGCGGCCATCAATTCGACAAATGATCTCCGATTCATCGTGAAACCTCCCTTGGCCAATGGTACCGGTATTATGGCGCTGCCGCCCATCAACCGGAGGCTGCATATTGACATGAAATTTGGTTCTGGGGCGGGGGGCTGGCCCATCTTCGATTTGTTCTCTTCTGACTCGTACGCCACCAGGAAATCGGCTGCCCCACCTTCCGCGGTTTTCGGAAGGTGGGCACCACGGACCTCGACTCTATGTTCACTCGTCACATAGAAATCGCTGGTGTCCATGGTAGCTCTCTCGAATGCCTAACCCACTCCATCGCTATTATGGCGCCGGATATCTGCACTTTATCACCACCAGTTGCCACCGGCGGCGGGCGTTGCTGGGAAGCGCGCAGAATCGCGAGCTGTTTCTTGCGGTGATGGAGCAGGTACGAAGGCGCTATCGGTTTGTAGTCGTCGGCTACGTGGTGATGCCCGAGCATGTGCACTTGTTGTTCAGCGAGCCCGAGAGGGGCAATCCGTCTGCGGTAATGCAGGCCATTAAGCAAGGATTTGCGCGGCGTCTGCTGCGCAGGCTGCGCTCGCGGGCCGATCCTCGACAAGGAACATTGTGGAGTACGGCGCTGGAGACCGGGCACGTCTGGCAGCGCCGCTTTTATGATTTTGTGGTATTCAGCGAGAAGAAAAAAGTGGAGAAACTTCGCTATATGCACCGCAACCCGGTGGTGCGCGGACTGGTGCTGGAGCCGGGGCAGTGGTCGTGGAGCAGCTTTCGGCATTATGCGGAAGGAGAGCGGGGCGTGGTCTTGGTGAACGAAACGCAGAAGGCTGAACTGCGGGTAAGGAAAATCGCCTGATGCCATCGTCCGTGGTGCCCACCTTCCGAAAACCGCGGAAGGTGGGGCAGCCGATTTGCGGTGGCGTGAGCGAAAAAGCTAAAGGTGCGCCAGCCCCCTGCACTACGGGAGTAATGGAAGGAGTGCCGTTGTTTGCGGCTACAACGTTTTGAGAAAGCACCCGGCCCTTTAATTATTTGGGGCCCCGTCTTCGGCAGAGCGGAACACGAAACTACCCGTGATCACAGCGCAGGCAAACCGTGCGCTTGTTGAAATAGCCCTATACACTGTGATAGTCAACGGCGATGCGATAAATATTGCAACAATAGCACTAGCAGATTCGACTAAGACCAGAATTAGAACGACTCGTTCAGGTCGACATTTTACCTCCAGGAATATGCCTACTGCGCAGATCACCCCACCAAGAATTGTTAGTGTGGGTACAAACGGGTTCCCATGAACTAGTGGAATAGCACGAGTCGGCCGTACAAGGCGAACTATTTGACTGACGAAAAGATACGCAAAAAAGATACAAACACCTAGAGCAATCTTTCTCTGCCTGTGTAGGCAAAACCGCTCGTGTAATCTTGACATTCGATGAGCCTCAGTTTCCTTCTTAATTCCATACCCACGTGCACTGCTGTCGAGCATCTATAGCGGTTTCCAAAGTGATTGCGCCGAAGACGACCGTGCCAGTAACGGCGACCCATGGAGTCTTGCTTCCAAGCGCCGCCGCCAATGCAAGGGTTGGTGCATAAATCCCTCCTTGATCGTCCATATTGCCGACGTCAGCTATCGCAACCGAGGCCTCACACGATAGCTGGGCAGCATACTTCTTCCAAAAGCTCTTCGATGGCTGCTTCGCAGGGTGCCACTGTTGTGGTAGACCAATTGTCGCGCTGTTTGCGGCGCCGATGCCGTCTGGGTAGTTCACAACCATTCCGATCACGACGAAACCGCCACCGGACAAGACGGCGTTGTTGCCGGAGATATCAAATGCGCTGAGATAATCGACCCCTCCGTCATCGTCGGTCATGTACGCAATGGTAAGCGGAGTGAGACTGAGGGAAGGGGAAATCCAACCGTACTCCGGCACGCCGATCCCGGTGCCGAGATAGTTGAAGAATGTGTTACCTTGCCCGCAACCCTGGAAATGCGGGGACAGACGGGACTGACACCATTGTTTTCTCCCGCTGTGGGAATACCATCGTTCTCCACCTAGAAATTTCGCTCCGCTTCCGCCCCCGCTCCAATCCTTTCTGATACTTTCAGCCATGGCCCGCTTCGCGCGTGTTGTCATGGCCGATGTTGCCCACCATGTTACCCAGCGTGGCAACGCCCGGCAAGTCATCCTCTGCAGCGACAGCGATCGCGCCGCTTATCTGGAGTTGCTGCGGCACTACTCCGAGCTTCAGGGTCTTGCTGTGCTGGGTTACTGCCTGATGTCGAATCATGTGCACTTGATTGTGGCACCTGTGGCCCAGCTTTGATTTGTTCTCTGTTGACCTGTGCGCCACCACAGAGCGGCTGCCCCACCTTCCGCGGTTTTCGGAAGGTGGGCGCCACGGACCACGACTCTACGTTCACTCGCACATACAAATGGCCGGTGTCCATGGTAGCTCTCTCCAATGCCCAACCGACTGCATCGCTATTACGGCGCCGGATATCTGCACTTTATCACCACAAGTTGCTACCGGCGAAAAACTAACGATGCGCCAGCCCCCTCGAACCCGTGCAGTGGTCATGGAGCAGCTTTCGGCATTATGCGGAAGGTGAGCGTGGCGTGGTCCTGGTGAACGAAACGCAGAAGCTTGAACTACGGATAAGAAAATCGCGTGACGCCATCGTCTGTGGTGCCCACCTTCCGAAAACCGCGGAAGGTGGGGCAGCCGGTTTTGCGGTGGCGTAAGCGAAAAACTAAAGGTGCGCCAGCCCCCCCAACCGACTGCATCGCTATTACGGCGCCGGATATCTGCACTTTATCACCACAAGTTGCTACCGGCGAAAAACTAACGATGCGCCAGCCCCCTCGAACCCGTGCAGTGGTCCTGGAGCAGCTTTCGGCATTATGCGGAAGGTGAGCGTGGCGTGGTCCTGGTGAACGAAACGCAGAAGCTTGAACTACGGATAAGAAAATCGCGTGACGCCATCGTCTGTGGCGCCCACCTTCCGAAAACCGCGGAAGGTGGGGCAGCCGGTTTTGCGGTGGCGTAAGCGAAAAACTAAAGGTGCGCCAGGCCCCTTTCGGCATTATGCGGAAGGTGAGCGTGGCGTGGTCCTGGTGAACGAAACGCAGAAGCTTGAACTACGGATAAGAAAATCGCGTGACGCCATCGTCTGTGGTGCCCACCTTCCGAAAACCGCGGAAGGTGGGGCAGCCGGTTTTGCGGTGGCGTAAGCGAAAAACTAAAGGTGCGCCAGCCCCCCCCGGTTTTGCGGTGGCGTAAGCGAAAAACTAAAGGTGCGCCAGGCTCGCTTCGCTCGCGGGGCGGACGAATGCGTCCGCCCCTACATGATTGGTCTTCGTCCAGTACTCGCCGACTTCTTACGCCGCTAATGATGTGGGCCGCGATGCCGACGAGCTGGCCTTGCGGACTGACATCGAGACCATCACTCGCGTAACGCCGCTGAAGATCAGGCTCACGCCGACTAAGGTGCCGATGGCCCAGGCGGAACTCGACGGCCACTGCATGTAGATCATGAGACCCAGGAGCAGCGTCACGATCCCATCGATAAGAAACCAGGTGGATCTCTGGCCGGAGGGAGCACGGAAGTACAGGACGATGTTAAAGATTCCCTCCACCAGAAACAGCACCGCCAGCAACAAGGTGAGCGAGACCACGCCCAGCGCCGGGCGCGCCATCACGTAGACACCGAAGACGATGTAGGCGAGCCCAACCAGCAGTCTCCAGATCACGCTGCCGGCTTCGCGCGAGTGAAAGGCGACGACGAGGTGAACTATACCGGCCAAAACGATCAGCCAAGCGATGAGCACGTTGACGGCGACTGCCGCGATCAGCGGCGATGCCACCGCGAACATGCCCAAGCAGATCAGCAAGACTCCCCAGAGGATTGACAAGGTGGAAGCCCGCCGGACAAGGTCAGAGGAACTCTGTGCCATAAACACCTCCTCAACGGACGCGGCGAGTCTATCGCAATGGACCGGAGGATGCAATTCTCGCCGGAACGAACGAGACACCTCGAAGGATAGGAGTTGTTGGCCGGACCGGCGCGCGCCGGTCCGATTGGGATGGATGGTGTGGATTCCCGAAGTGGGAAACATCTTGTCAAGGGGGTAAAAAGCGCATTTTCTTTGTAAGTTGTTTGTGCGGCGGGAAATAAAAAATCTGGGAAAATGTCCAGATTGGTTGGGGCAAAATGATATTCTGGATATAGAGGGTTTAAATTTTTGAAGGCGCGGCCTATAGGTCGCGCCTTTTCTATTTGGGCTGTTTTTTTGGTAGTGCTGCTGAAGGGTTGATCTCGGGGGGGGCGCGGCGAGCTTTAACGGATTGGATTGCGTGGCTGAGGTTGAGCAAGGATCGATTGCAGTTCTGGAAACCGCAGCGGCTAAAGCCGGCGTTTGATAGGAGGAGGGTTATCGCAGCGTAAACCGCTGCGCCACCCAAAATCTCGGTGGTGAGTGCTATCGAAGTGGCTTCGAGAGAGCCGAGGGCAGATGATGCTCTTGCGTTTCACTCAGCGTGTCGCAGGCTGCTGGCAAAAGCAGTCCCAAACAGCACCAAAGTTCTGAATGGAATCCACGATATTACTTCAGTTATCTATGCATTCATGCGACATACCTTGAGGATCACCAAGTTAAGTGGAACACTTACAAGGAGAAAGTTAATGAAAATGAAGAGGCTTGGCCGATGCCTTCAAACTAAGGTCACTTTGATCTCCACAGTCGTGCTGGTCGCAATTTGCGCCCTCGCGATGGTAACAGCTTCAGTCGCGCAAACCGCTCCGGCGGCTACCAACACTTCCGCGACGCTGCCCAAAGACAGCAAGTTGCAAGTGAAGTTCAAGGCACCATCGATTCCGGCTCCGAAACCTGGAGTGCCGACCGCATTCAACCTTTGTAGTGGCAAGGCGGTTACAGTGCCGGCGAATTTTACCGACGCGGATGGAATGAAGATGGATACCGGGCTACAACCGTGCAGCGAAACGAATGGCAACATGTCGAGCACGGTAGCGGGCGGCAACCCACCTTATAGTTTCCAATTGGATTCGGGGTCATTTCCTCCGCTGGGCATGCACCTAGGGCTCAATGGATTGCTTTATGGCACGCCTGCGCCGCCGACTCTGGGTGGCTATAAGCCGTTTAGCGTGTGCGCCGTGGATATGAGCGCGACTGCGGATTGCCATCAGGTGCCACTTTCAACCCCGCCAGTCGTTCACCCTAACCACCTGATCCTTGGCGCAGCTGTGGCCGGTGGCGCGATAGCGGTGGGAGCGGTGGCTGCGGAGTCTTTGAGCAAGTCCTCGACCAGCAGTTCGTCGGGCAATTGTTCCTCCTTGACCCAAAATTGCAATAACCTGGCGGGCGAGTGTCTGGATGACAACAATCAAACAGCCTGCACGCAGGTGAACTCCGCTTGCAACCAGATGTGCCAGTGTCTGGGTCTGGGTACTTTCAATACTGAGACGGGAAGCTGCCAATAAGGCCTAGAGCTGATTGAGGGCAGGCCATGAGGAGGGCGCTCTTAGCGTGTGTGCTGGCCGCGGCCGCTGCTAAGGGCGCTTGGGCTAAAGGCTTGAGCGGCATCGTCTCCGACCCGGCAGGAGCGGTTATCGCCGGCACCAAGGTTACGTTGCAATGCGGGCCGACGACTTACCGGTCGGTCGCAGACCAAAAGGGGCAGTTCACATTTGGCGAACGGCCTTCCTTTGAAGACTGCACTCTGTCGGTTGTCCAGGATGGGTTTGCCCCCTATCAGCGCGCACTCGGCGGGGAGTCTGGCTTCCTCGAAGTCAAGCTGAAGCTCGCGGCGGTCCGGGAGACGGTCAGCATCCGAGATAGTCCTGACGGAACGGCGCTTGAGTCAACTACTCTTTCGGGAGAGGAACTCGAGAAGGTTTCAAATGATCCGGCGCAACTGACCGCGTACGCGGAGCAGCTTTCGGGAGCGGCGCCGCTGCCTACCCACATTTATATTGACGGTTTGCCCTCATCTAATTTGCCCCCGGCAGAACTCATTAGCACAATTTCAGTGAACCAGGATCCGTTCTCTCCGGAATACTCGGACGGAGACGAGAACCGGGTAGAAATAATCACGCGATCTCCCGACCGGAAGCTGCATTTTACGGTGAATGGGAGCTCGCTCGGAGCCGGCGGAAATTCGGCGTTGGGACCGAACCTGGGATCATCCTCAAAGTGGGCCGCACCAATTTTGAGTGGCCCTGTGCCTCATTCGCCACTCGCTTTTTCCGTGGAAGGCAACTACACATCTACCTGGTCGGAGCAATTGGTGCAAGCCGTAACCAGTAATGGCGGGTCACCGAGCGATTCCCGAATTCCGAGTGGAGGCGACTCAGAATCCGGATCTCTCCACCTCTACTACACGGGGAAAGGAAACACACGCGGAGGGCTATCGCTTTACCGGTCGAATGCCACCAGTGAGAATTCCGGCGTGGGAGGGCTTACCCTGGCGGAGGCCGGCAACGGTACAGGCTACGACTCCGAGGAGATGCGGGCGACGTTCCAAAGCGATGGAGGAAACTGGCTTCAGCGAAGCGCGTTGTTGCTCGATCACACCGATTCCCGGTCGTGGGCAAACGATCCGGGGGCGGGGTACGAGGTGCTCGGCTATTTTGTGTCAGGTGGCGCCCCGGTCGAGGATGAGCATTCGGTGAAGGATATGTGGATGTGGAAGACGGTTTTCCAATCTACGTCTGCCCGCCATTTCTGGGAGTCGGGCGTGGCGATTTCTCACTCTGACAACTCGGACGAGCAAACTCCGAATCCGGATGGGCAAATAAAATTTCCCAGCATGGCGGATTACACGGCGGCGCTCTCGGGCGCTGCAACCGGTACCTGGCTAGGAACGCAGCAGAGTGGTTTTGCATCCTACGGAAGCACCATCGCGTCACCCTTTGTTCAGGCGGACATCTGGCGCAGACCGACTGTGATGGTCCGGGCTGGATTGCGCGGCGATTATCAATCCGGCGCCGGAATCGAGGCGTCACCGCGGCTGTCGGCCATCTCGCAGGTGCACAGATTCATTCTGCGGGGTGGGGCGGGAGTGTTGGTGCGCGAATGGCCCAACGCTGTCGTTCTCCGCCCAGCGCTGCAGAATGCGATCGAACCGTTTGTCTCGGCCGGCGTTTTGTTAGCCGCCAATGGTACAGGAGCACCGAGCGCCGGTAATCCACTCCGCATGACCTCGCAAGCTGCTCCGGGGCTGGAGAGGCCGCGCACCGTGATGTCGAAGGCAAGCGTTGAGCGGCCACTGGGAAAATTCGATCCGGGAATCGAATTCACGTGGACGAATGGGCATCATCTGCTGGGTTCGCGGCGCATACCTGCCGCGACCGGCTGGCTCGACCTGCTGGAATCCAATCGGGACATTCACAGAAGCGAACTGCATCCGCGGCTTCGCTATAGTTGGAAAGGGCAGAGTCTGACCGCCAATTACGAGTGGATGCATTCACGAGATGACACGGACGGACCATTCTCTTATGCCGAAAACTACAATGATCTCGCGGCGGAGTGGGCCAGGACTACGGGCGTGCCAGTACACAACGCCAGTTTGGTGGCAAATCTAAGTGTCCCCGGCTCTCTGTTTATAACCATCCTGGGTGCGGTACACAGCTCCTCTCCCTACAACATCATCACCGGCAAAGACGTAGATAACGACGGACTTTTTAACGACCGAGGCCGACTCCCACGCAACACTGGGAACGGTCCCGGTTATCGCGCGGTTTCGCTTTTCGTTTCGCGCCGCCTCGGACTGGGCCGTTATCTTGGCCGACACGAAAGGGGATCCAGCGCGAATGTGGGCCTTCAGGTTGACGATCTTTTGGGGAACAAGAACTATCTCACGGTGGAAGCGGTCGAGGGTTCGCCCCTTTTCGGGCTTCCGCTCAGCGCACTGCCCGGCCGCAGTATGAAACTATGGTTCAATCTGACTCGTTGAGCGTGCACGCTGGAGACCGCCGCATGCTCGTAATCCGGATCACCGGTGTGCCAGGATAATGTTGTTGATGGCGGCGGCCGTGTGAACGGCAATAGAGATTCCCGGACCGACTTTCCAGAGACTCCGCTTGGGCTCGATCTTTTTATAGTGGTAACTCATATAGAAAGACAAAGCGTCGAGGGGCACGGCGATCCCATAGAGGCGACCGCGAGTGGGGTGCCTGCCGTACAAGGGGTTTAGCTCGGCTGAATTCGGCTGTTGTGCGAGGTGGACAGTGGTCTCGACATCTGTAACAAGGGCCGCTGCACTGAACATTTGCAGCAGAGCAAATTGCCGGTCCAGGATGCGCCGAGCCTGACTGGTGTTGGAGTCCACCGGAGACGGAACGAATGCGACGCGTGACGCAATGTGATCAGACGCGCCGGCGGCCGCATTGGGACCGTTGCTGGACGCGCCGGGAGCGTTAGGGAGGTCGGCGAGAATACTGTCCTCCGGCGCTGTTTTGGCTGGGTTTTGAGCGCAATCGTCAGGCACGTTGCACAGTATTGGTGCGGGAACAGGGGCGTCAGCAGGCGTCACGGCCTGAGCGACCGCCATGGTCGATAGAAATAGCACCGTGGCGAGGGATAGTCTGAGCATGCAGTGGATCTTTCCGAAACATCGATCCCACTAAGTTGACTGTGACGCGGTGGCGGGGTCCGCGATTGCCGCGGAAATCTCGCCGAGACCAAGCTTGCATGAGCACCTCTCGTGCCACAGACAGCCAAACCTAACATGCTGATTCAGCGATGGTTAGCTGCATCCTGGCAAGAAATGACAATCAGGAAACTGCAAAACTGGTGCACACCGGTGACGGCCGGCTGAGTTCTTCGCGGGCTGGTATTGGCCTTGAGGAGGAACCTTCGAGGGCTGACTTCGAGTCTTTAATTATTCGGTCCAGCGGCGGAAGAGTAAGGCGCCGTTGGTGCCGCCGAAGCCGAAGGAGTTTGACATGGCGTATTCGATTTCGCCTTTGCGGGCGTGGTTGGGGACGAAATCCATGTTGGCGGTCTCGGGATCCTGATCGAAGAGATTGATGGTGGGCGGCAGGATCTGGTCGCGCAGGGCGAGGACGGTGACTCCGGCTTCGAGGCCGCCTGCGCCGCCGAGAAGATGTCCGGTCATGGACTTGGTGGAGCTGACCGGGATGCGGCGCGGGCCGAAGAAATTGCGGATAGCGTGGGCTTCGAGCGTATCGCCGATGGGAGTTGAGGTGCCGTGGGCATTGACGTAGCCGACGAGATCGGGAGTGATGCCGGCGTCGCGGACAGCGTTGCGCATGACGCGGAATCCACCTTCGTGTTCGGGCGCGGGCTGGGTCATGTGATAGGCGTCGCCGGACATGCCGTAGCCAACGATTTCGGCGAGGATGGGAGCGTTGCGGCGGCGGGCGTATTCGAGTTCTTCGAGGATGAGGATGCCTGCGCCTTCGCCGATGACGAAACCGTCGCGGTCTTTGTCCCAGGGGCGGCTGGCGCGTTCAGGATCGTCGTTACGAGTGGAAAGCGCGCGCATGGCCGCGAATCCGCCGACGCCCATGGGCGTGATGGCTGCTTCAGAACCGCCGGCGATCATCACGTCGGCGTCGTTGTGCTGAATGATGCGGAAAGAATCTCCGATGGAATGAGCGCTGGTGGTGCAGGCGGTTGCGGTCGCTTCGTTCGGGCCCTTGGCGCCGTGGCGCATAGAGACCTGGCCGGCGGCGAGATTGATGATGGCGGCGGGAATAAAAAATGGAGAGATTTTTCGCGGGCCGCCTTCGATCAAGGCTGTGTGTTCGCGCTCGATGATGTCGAAGCCGCCGATGCCGGAGCCGATATGAACGCCGACGCGTTCGTCATTTTCGGGAGTGATCTTCAGGGTGGACATCTTCAGGGCTTCATCGGAGGCGGCGATGGCCAGATGGATGAAGCGGCCCATTTTTTTGACTTCTTTTTTCTCGATGAAGTTAAGCGGGTCGAAGTTTTTGACCTCGGCGGCGATCTGGCAGGCGAAGCCGGCGGCATCGAAACTGGTGATGCGCGTCACACCGCTGCGACCGGCGAGCAGAGCCTTCCACACATCTTCGGTGGAATTGCCCACGTCGCAGATCAAGCCCAGGCCTGTGACCACGACCCTGCGTGCCAAATCTACTTACCGCCTTTCGAATGCTTGGAGATGTAGTCGACCGCATCCTGAACGGTGCGAATTTTCTCGGCGTCTTCGTCGGGGATCTCGATGTCGAAGGCCTCTTCGAAGGCCATGACGAGTTCGACGGTGTCGAGCGAATCGGCGCCGAGATCGTCTACAAACGAGGCGCTGGAGGTGACCTCGCCTTCATCCACTCCCAATTGTTCTACGATAATCTGTTTCACTTTTTCGTTAACGGCTGCCATGTTTCTCCTTCAAATTGCTTGATTTGACGCCCTGCGCCTGCTCACGCGGGAAAAAGGCGCGGTCCGGCGGAAAGTCGGTTACTTCTTTTTTGCGTGCTTGTCGATGTAGTCGATCGCATCCTGAACGGTGCGGATCTTTTCCGCGTCTTCGTCGGGAATTTCCACGTCGAAGGCTTCTTCCAGAGCCATGACGAGTTCGACGGTGTCGAGCGAATCAGCGCCCAGGTCTTCTACGAAAGAGCTGCCGGGAGTGATTTCGTTTTCATCGACGCCAAGCTGCTCGGCGATGATCTGCTTTACTTTTTCAACGATTTCTTTGTTTTTTTCGGCAACGGTTGTCATGGGTGTCGCTCCTGTCAATACGAATTCAAAAAGGCGAGTGTGTAGTGTAATTGTCCCGGTGAATGAGTGTAAAGGAAGGACCGCCATGCCGCCAGTGGATGGAAGCGCTTCTGAAGAATCCTAACGGGGGAGTGTGGATGGGGTCAAACGGCGGCGACGGGGTGGTACCGACAAAAAGCAGGTTCCTCCACTCCGCGTCGCTATCGCTCCGACTCCGGTTGATTGCATAACGACGTTGGCTCGATCGCGGAGTATGTTGGAGGCTGCGAAGACGACCAAGGCTCGAAAAGGAGCCAACGTCATGCTGATTATAGGCTGTGATTTTCATCCTGGGTTTCAGCAGGTCGCGATCTTTGACAATTCGACGGGAGAAATCCTGGAGCGGCGTTTATCGCACCGCGAGGAAGCGGAGCAGTTTTATGGGTCGCTGCGCGGGCAAGCGGTGCGGGTGGGGATGGAGGGTTGCGGGCACTATCCCTGGTTTGAGCGTTTGCTGCAGGAGTTGGGCATGGAGTTGTGGATTGGGGATGCGGCGCGGATCCGGGCGTCGGAAGTGCGCAAGCAAAAGACGGATCGGCGAGACGCGGAGCTGTTGTTGCGGTTGCTGAGAGAAGAGCGGTTTCCGCGGATCTGGGTGCCGAGTGTGGAGGAGCGGGATGTGCGGCAATTGCTGGTGCATCGGCACAAGCAGGTGCAGGCGCGGACGCGCATCAAGAATCAGCTGCAGGCGCTGATGCTCAGCCAGGGCGTGCAAAAGAAGCGCAAGCTGTGGACGGCAGCGGGCCGGGCGGAGTTGGAGAAGTTGGAGTTGCTGCCCTACGCAGCGCTGCGCAGGCAACGGTTGCTGGCCGCGCTGGAGCAGCAGGAAGCGGAGATCGCGGCGCTGAACCGGCAAGTGGAAGAAGAAGTGAAGCGGCGGCCGGCGGCGGGGCGGTTGATGACGCATCCGGGAGTGGGTCCGGTGACGGCGCTGGCCATGGTGCTGACGCTGGGGCCGGCGAAACGCTTCGCGAATGCGCGCCAGGTGGGCAGCTATTTTGGCCTGATTCCCAGCGAGCATTCCAGCGGCGGGCGGCAGCAGTTGGGAGGCATCAGCAAGCAGGGCAGTCCGTTTCTGCGTTTTTTGCTGGTGGAGGCGGGACAGACGGCGGCGCGCTACGACGCCGAGTTGGGCCGCTTTTATCGGCGGCTGGCGGTGCGCAAGCATCGCGCGCTGGCCAAGGTGGCGGTGGCGCGCAAGCTGGCCATGAGGTTGTACCTGATGCTGCGCGAGGAATGGGATTACGCGCAGCTGTGCAAGGCCGTGTGCAGGCAAGCCTGAGTCATTTCGTGGCGGAAAGCATGAGCCGACCGCTTGAGTAGGCAGCCTGCCTCCCCGAGAAGCGGGGAGTTCGAAGCAGCAATTTTGGGAGTAGTTGCCGAAGAGATGGATGGTGAGACCTTGCGTCCACCGCACGATTGAGAGAACACAGGGCTTTGGTCGAAGACGCAAAAACCTTCCTGCGAGAGCGAAATGGCGCTTCTTTAAAACCGAAGACGCCAAGGGAGAGGTGTCGGCAAAAATCACTTGACACCAGGCCACGTCGTTAGAGACGGAATGACAAAAGTGGGTGACTGACAGGAGTCAGCGGGCCACGGTCCAGATCTGGTACATGACGACGGCGAGGGTGAAGATCAGGTACAAGCGGAGCGCCCAGAAGAGGAACATCTCGGTTCGTGTAAGCTGGCGACGCGGACAGTGCGAGCGGGCTTTGGCGGAAGCGAGTTGATCGGGTTCGAGTGATGCGACGACGGTGGCGACATCCTGCTGGCTCACCTCGCCGCTGGCGTCGCGGCCGCTCTCCATTTCAATTTCATCTTGCTTCGACTTCGGCTTCAATTTGGACCTCCAGTGTCATGGGCCCCTGGGTTATGCGCCCCCAAAGATTGTGAGAGCGCGGGGAGCGATTACGCTGACGCCGAACAGGATGCCGGCGCCGATCAAGAGGACGACGACGATCAGGGCAAGAGCATTGGCCCAGAGCGGGCTGACCAGGTCGCCCATGATCTCGCGGTCGTTGACCAGCATGTAGAGAAATAGCAGCGCGGGCGGCATGGCGAGTACGGCGATCACGTTGACCAGCAGAACGATGTAGACCAGCGGAATGCCGGGAATGAGCACCAGGCCTGCTGCGGCGGCGGCTTCGACCACCAGGACCAGGTAAAAAGATTTGCCCTGAGTGAACGGCAGATTCAGACTGTGGGGACGATGCGCGACCTCGCCGAAAGCATAGGCGGAAGAAATCGAGATGGTGATAGCGGCGACCATGCCCGCTTCAAACATGCCGAGAGCGAAAAGAGCGGCGCCCCAATGTCCGACGAACGGTTGGAGGGCCTGAGCAAAATTCGCCGCTTCAAAGTTGGCCGCCGACATGTGATGGGTGAATAGTGGCGCGGTGGCCACAATGGTGGCGAGTGCTGCCAGCGCTGCCAGCGCCGCTCCGAGCACAGTGTCGAATCGGCCCATGGTTATATCGCCCCGAGTGAGGCCTTTGTCGGCGATGGCGCTTTGCTGGAAGAAGAGCATCCAGGGGGTGACGGTTGCGCCGATGTTGGAAAGCAGGATCATTACCAGTTCCGGAGTCAGACCTCCGGGAAGGGGTTGCCAGGTGATGAGCGCGTGGCCGATGGCGGACCAATGCGGATGTGTGAGCAGAGCGACCGGCACGAAGATCAGGTTGAACATGGCGGCAGCCAGCGTCATGCGTTCCCAGGTCCAATAACGGTGAGTCATCAGCGCGACGAACAGGACCAACAACGCTCCCAGGACGGAAAATGCGGGACGAATGCCGAAGAAGCCGAGGCCGGCGCGGATAGCGATGAACTCAGTCACCAGGGTGAGGAAGTTGCCCACCATGAGGTCGATCATGGAGAACCATCCCCAGAAGGGGCCGAAGCGGTCGAAGATGAGTTCCGCGTGGCCGCGATGCGTGGCGGCGCCGAGACGGACGGTCATTTCCTGAACGACGCAGGCCATGACGAAAGTGAGAACGACGAAGGGCAGGAAAAATCCGATGCCGAAATGCGCGCCGGTGGCGGCATAGGACAACATGCTGGGCCCGTCGTTTTCGCCGAGCATGACCAGAATGCCGGGACCGACGAGCAACCACAGAAGATGCATGCGCGGCAGCAGGCCGCGGCGGGCACGGTTCTCGCGCACCTTCTGGCGATCGTGGGCGCGATCGACATCTTCATGGGTGATTACGACACTGGCGGGTGGGTTGCTCCCGCTGCGGTCCTCTAATTGTGCATCCAGCCGGTTCATTCAAGAATGCCGCAAAGGAAGGCTGCGAGCGGTTAGCGCAAGTATACAGCAAGACGTGAACTGTAGTTAACCAACGCGCGTTTCAGTGTATGCGAACCGGACCGCCATTATTCTCCACGCGCTTTCGCCGGCGCGACCCAGACACGGTCAGCGGCGGCGCGGCCCAGAGAGACGTTGCCGGCTAAAGTCGAAAGCGTGAGTGTCTGATCGTAATTGCGTTCGAGGAGACGAAACTTGGCCCCGGGGCGAATGCCGCGGGTTTCAAGAAATTCCAACAGCCGGCGATCGCGTTCATAGATGCCGCTGACGGCGTAGGTGCTGCCGGGTTCGGCGTCGGCGAGTTTGGCGAGTCCACGGCGACGGCGGCTGGCGGGACTTTCCAATTCGCTGAGATTGCCATGCGGGCAGGCGCCTCCGGCACCGAGCTTGGCCAGAAGTTTGGCTTCAAAATCGGGAGAGACAGCGTGTTCGAGGCGCTCGGCCTCGTCGTGAACCTTCCACCATTCCATGCCGAAAAGTTCCGACAACATGCGTTCGATCAGATGATGGCGCAGGGTGAGCTTGCGCGCGATTTTGCGGCCAGCCGCGGTTAAGCGGACCAGTCCGTCGCCTTGAACGCGGACCAGGCCATCTTTTCTGAGCCTCCTCAGGGCCATGGTGACTGCGGGAGGAGAAACTTTCAGCAGGTCCGCGAGCCGCGCAGCGATGACTTCTTCGCCTTCGCTTTCGGCTTCGAGGATCGACTTGAGATAATCCTCTTTGGAGACGGTGATCATCTGGGGAGATTATACGGCTGGGAGGTGTTAAGCGCGGTTAACTCGGAAAAGCAATAAGCAGTGAGCGATGAGCGATGAGCAACGGGCCGCCGATGAATCCTCGATTGGAGAGCGCTTGAGAACCAGACCCCGGCGTTTGCTGAATCCTTCCTCATTCCTGTAGAATCTAAGGTTTGTATCGAACCCAAGAATTCTGATTACAGGAAGTAACCATGAAAACAGCCATTCATCCCGCTTATAACGAAGTGCGCGTGCATTGCGCGTGCGGCAACGCGTTTGTGACTCGATCGACCCACAAGGGCGACATCTCGGTAGAAATCTGCTCGGCTTGCCATCCGTTCTTTACCGGCAAGCAGAAACTGGTCGATACCGCAGGGCGCGTGGAACGCTTCCGCCGCAAGTATGCCAAGAAAGAAACTCCGGCGGCTACGGCGAAAAGCTAAGCTCACCACGGATTGCACGGATCTACACCGATAATGCCTAAAGTTTTGAGCCCTCGCTGCGGCGAGGGCTTTGTTTTTTGGGCAACAGGTAAAATAGAGGCCGTGAAGAAGTTCTGGGACAATGCGGGACGGGCGACCGAGTCGGCCTCCACCACATGGGCATTGCCCACAGTGGGGGTGGGTGTTGTCCCGGCTTCTTTGTCGATAGGCGGGGTGCGGATTGCGCCGGCGACGGTGCTGGCTCCGATGGCTGGAGTGACCGACACCGTATTTCGCCGTTTCATCCGCAATCTTGGCGGGTGCGGGCTGATCATGACGGAGTTCACTTCGGCTGATGGCGTGCTGCGCAAGAAGGATCAGAAGGCGAAGCGCTATCTGCATTTTTATGAAGACGAGCATCCGATTTCGGCACAGCTTTTTGGCAGCGATCCGGCGGTGATGGCGGAGGCGGCGCGCATGGTCGAGGGGCTCGGCTTCGATCTGGTGGATTTGAACCTGGGATGCCCGGCGAAGAAAGTGGTGAAGTGCAATGGAGGGTCGGGGCTGCTGCGCGATCTGCCGGCGATTGGGAAAATTTTCGAGGCGGTGCGGGCGGCGGTAACGATTCCGTTCACAGTGAAGTTTCGTGCGGGCTGGAGTGACGATGAGATCGTCTGCGTGGAACTGGCGCGCATGGCGGAATCGTGCGGGCTGGCTGCGGTTGCTTTACATGCGCGGACGCGCGAGCAGGGTTACAGCGGCAACGCGCGCTGGGAGTGGATTGCCGCAGTGAAAGATGCGGTGAAGATTCCGGTGATTGGCAATGGGGATATTCGTTCACCCGAAGACGCTTGCGCCATGGTCACGCAGACTGGCTGCGACGCGGTGATGATTGGACGAACGGCGCCTTCGAATCCGTGGATCTTCCGGCAGATTGAGCAGTATTGCGATCATTCGGACAGAAATAGCAGGTTCGGAAATGGCAGCGGCCATGTGGGGACAGCCGCCCCCGGCTGTCTGGTCGAGCGAAGCTCGACTGATTTTGACCCGGGCCGCTATATAGATCTAGACACAAACCCAACGGGCCTACGGCCCGATGGACAGCCGAGGGCGGCTGTCCCCACATATGCACTGCCGGACGGGAACCCTCGCGCCGGAGCCTATGACGAGCCCTCGGAAGCTGACCGCTACCAGATGATCCGCACGTACTTTCAGATGCTGATTGAGGAAGAACTTCCCGACGCCGTGGGCAAGATGAAGCAGTTTGCGTCGTGGTTCACGCACGGTGTGCCTGGCGGAGCGGCGCTGCGCAAGGCGATTTATGAATCGAAAAGCGCGGTGGAGATTCTGGAACGCGTAGAGGCGTTCTTCGAAACGCGCCTGCAAACGCTCCAGGCGCAATAACCCGCCCAGCGAGCGCTTCGGTATAATTGCCGACACCGATGGCACTGACCTCCGGCACGAAACTTGGTCCCTACGAAATCCAATCGCCGCTGGGCGCAGGCGGAATGGGCGAGGTCTACCGCGCCCACGATTCCCGCCTCAACCGCGACGTCGCCATTAAGATTTTGCCCGCGTCCTTCTCCGCTGATCCGGATCGGCTTCAGCGTTTCGCCGCAGAATCCCGCGCCACTGCCGCGCTGAATCATCCCAACATTCTTTCTATTTACGACATTGGCGAAGATGGTTTTGGCGGACATCAGGCCGCGCCCTACGTTGTTTCCGAATTGCTGGAAGGCGAAACGCTGCGCGACCGGTTGCGCGACGGCGCGCTGCCTTCGCGCAAGGCAATCGATTATGCGCGGCAAGTGGCCAGCGGCCTGGCCGCCGCACATGAGAAAGGCATCGTCCATCGCGACCTGAAGCCGGAAAACATTTTCATCACGGAAGACGGGCGCGCAAAAATTCTCGACTTTGGCCTGGCCAAGTTCACCCGTCCCGAGCAGGACAATTCCGGCGATGCTCCCACGCAGCAAATCGCTACCGACGCGGGCACCGTGATGGGCACTGTCGGTTATATGGCCCCGGAGCAGGTGCGCGGAAAAGCTGCCGACCCGCGCTCCGACATCTTTGCCTTCGGCGCGATTCTCTACGAAATGCTTTCCGGCAAACGCGCCTTCCACGGCGACTCTCCCGTCGATACGATGAGCGCCATCCTGAAAGAAGATCCGCCGGATTTATCCGAGACCAACCGCAACGTGTCGCCCGCGCTGGAGCGCATCGTCCGCCATTGCCTGGAGAAAAATCCCGCCGAGCGATTTCAGTCCGCACGCGACGTGGCTTTCAATCTGGAAGCGCTCAGCGACATTTCCACCTCCAGCCGGGGCGGCGTGCAGGCGTTGCCGCTGGAAGAACCATCAAAGACGCGCCGCTGGCTCGTTCCCGTATTCGGCATCCTGCTCCTGCTCGCATCGTGGGCGGGCATCTATCGCCTTGCGCGCCGCGGCGTCGCATCTAACCCCACGTTTCACGAAGTCACCTTCCGCAACGGCACCATCTGGGACGCTCGCTTCGCTCCCGATGGTCAGACAATTATTTATGGCGCGGCGTGGGACGGCCGACCTCAGGAAATTTTTTCCACGCGATTCGACAGTTCGGACTCTCGCTCTGTCGGTCTGCCCTCGGCGCAGATTCTTTCGATTTCTTCCAAAGGCGAGATGGCGATTTCGCTCAACGCCGTCGCCTACGCCCACTTCACTCAAGCCGGCACGCTGGCGCGCGTGCCGCTGGCGGGAGGCGCGCCGCGGGAAATTCTCGACAACGTCATGTGGGCCGACTGGTCGGTCGATGGCCAATCTCTCGCCGTGATTCGTCCCGGCCAAGGTGTTCTCTCCCATCTGGAATATCCGATCGGCAATGTGATTTACGAGCCGCAAGGCTGGGTCAGTCACGTTCATTTTTCTCCCAGCGGAGAATACCTCGCAATCGCCGACCATGTGCAGGGCGGCGACGATGGCCGCATCGTGATCCTCGACACGAAAGGAAATCCCAAAGCGCATTCTTCTTTTTATTCCAGCGTCGAGGGCTTGGCGTGGGCTCCGAGCGGCAAAGAAGTATGGTTCTCCGCCGTGCCCGCTGGATCGGCGCGCTCGATCTACGCTTTGGATTTTTCCGGCAAAGAACGTCTCATCTATCGCGCCCCCGGCGGCTTGATCATTCACGACATCAGCCGTACCGGCCTGGTCCTGTTGACCGCCGACAAAACTCGCGTCAGCCTCTTCGCGCTGCCTCCCGGCGAAACGCACGAACGCGCTCTGTCCTGGTTCGATTGGTCGCTTCTGGCCGACATCTCACCCGATGGCAAGACCATTCTTTTCTCCGAAACCGGCGAGGCCGTGGGCACCAACTACAGTCTGTTCCTGCGCAAGACCGATGGCTCACCCGCAGTTCGCCTCGGCGATGGCGGCTTCGGCGCGCTGTCTCCGGATGGCAAGTGGGTAGTGGCGGAAGACGGCGACCCCGCGAAGCTGATGCTGTTGCCCACAGGCGTGGGTGAGCCGCGGCAACTCACCGACAACAAAACCCATCATTACGGTGCCGCATGGTTGCCAGACGGCAAGTCGATCATCTTCAGCGCGGTCGAGCCCGGGCATGGCCGCCGCACCTACATCCAAACTGTGGATGGTCAAGCCGCGCCGCGAGCCCTGACCCCCGAAGGCACGACCGGAAATATCATTTCGCCGGACGGCAAATATTTGCTTGCTGTTGACGGCAATCGCGAGCGCTGGCTCTATCCCATCGCCGGTGGCGAGCCGCAGGAGCTAAATATCAAGTTGGGCTTTGACGAAGGCATTATTAGTTTCTTCGGCGACGACAAGACCGTGCTGGTGCGTTCGCGCAAGATTCCCGTGGTAGTCAGTCGAATCGACCTGGCTACCGGGCGCCGCGAGCTTTTCAAAGAAATCGTCCCCGCCGATCCCTCCGGCGCGCAAAGCGTCCCCAGCCTCCGCTTCAGCGCCGATGGCAAGTCATATGCCTATTCGATGGGCAGGATGCTCTCGGATTTGTATGTGGTGGATGGGCTGAAATAAGCAGTAGATCACAGTACAGATGTCATTCCGACCGCCCGCGCTCTGCTTCGCGGGCGGAGGAATCTCAGCCTGATCGGCTCTGCGGGTGAAGAGCGTCCCGCGCGACCATCTTCCCTAACTCATCCTTCTCCAGATAAGCCCACGGCGTTTTCGCGTCGTGGGTGAAAACTGTCAGCCATTTTTCTGGGATTGATTTTGCGTAGTATCGCTTTTTGCTCTCGATGGTTTCGAGTGGGCAGAGGTCGAAGGACATGCCCCAGGTGAGGTCGATGTGGGCTGTGGTCGGGATGAGGTCGGAGATGTAGCAGGCGATGGTTGAGTTTTTGTCGTGGACGCGTCCCTCAGGGGCTGAAGCCCCGGAATTATTGGCGGCTGCCGGCACGACTGAAGTGGTGCCCTTCCCGTTCGTGCCGCCCTCCGGTTTTCCGTTGACGATCACGGCTTGCATGTGGGCGGTGTGGCCGGGAAAGGTTTGAACGCTGATGCCGGGAACGATTTCTTCGCCGCCTTTGAGCAGCGTCATCTGGCCGCTGGCCACCAGCGGGTCGTAGTTGTCGGGAATGTAGCTGATGGAGTCGCGTTCACTGGGACGGCGCGCGTATTGCCATTCGCCTTCGGGCGCGTAATATTTCGCGCGAGGAAATGTGGGAACGATCTTGCCGTCTTTGTCGCGGATGGTGTTCCATCCGCAGTGGTCGAAATGCAGGTGGGAGTTGATGACGATGTCGATGTCTTCGGGAGCGATGCCGGCGGAGGCGAGATTGGTGAGCAGCTTCGCCGGTTGGCCGTAGAACTTGATCATGCGCTCGGAGAGCTTGTTGCCAATGCCGGTTTCGACCAGCACATTTTGCCTGCCGGTGCGCGGATGTTCCGTGCGAATGAGCAGCGAGTTGAGTCCGGCCTGGACGTAGTTTCGCTCATCGGCCTCGACTTTGCGCGACCACATGACTTTGGGGATGACGCCGAAAAAGGCTCCGCCGTCGAGTGGGTAGGTGCCGTCGGAAAAGATGCTGAGTTCGAAGTCGCCGAGGGTGAGGGTGGGCATGAGTTCAGTGTGCCACAGGCGAAACATCGTCGCCGCGGATTTGCGCGGATCTTCGCGGATAGCCCGAATGCAGGGCTTTATCCGTGAGAATCCGCGCAACCTGCGGCTTATTTTGCTTTGGCTTTTGCCGGTTCTTTTTCGCCGACGCGCTTGCTCACTTCGAATTTCATCTTTCCAGTTTTCTTGTCGGCGTCGACGATGACGTGATCTCCGTGCAGAATCTCGCCGTCAAGGATTTTCAATGCCAACGAGTCCTGCACCAGCTTTTGAATCGCGCGCTTCAATGGCCGGGCGCCGAAGTTCGGATCGAATCCTTCGGTGAAGAGCAGGTCTTTGGCCGCGTCGGTGAGTTCGAGCGAAATCTTCCGATCGGCAAGAAGGCGGCGAACGTCTTCGAGGCGCAAGTCGATGATCTTGACCAGCTGTTCTTTCGCCAGCGGTTTGAAAACAATAATGTCGTCAACGCGGTTGAGAAACTCCGGCCGGAAATGGCCGTGCAATGCGTTCATCACCTGCTTCGACGCTTCTTCGAAATCTTTTTCCGAGCGCACACCTTCGCTTTGCAGGAACGACGAACCGATGTTTGAGGTCATGATCAAGATTGTGTTCTTGAAATCGACCATGCGGCCTTTGCCATCGGTAAGGCGGCCATCGTCCATCATTTGCAGGAGGACGTTGAAGACGTCGGGATGCGCTTTTTCGATTTCGTCGAAGAGCACAACCGCGTAGGGACGACGGCGTACCTGCTCGGTGAGCTGGCCGCCCTCTTCGTAGCCGACATATCCCGGAGGCGCACCGATGAGGCGCGCGACCGAATGCTTCTCCATATATTCCGACATGTCGATGCGGATCAGGGCATGTTCGTCGTCGAAGAGAAATTCGGCGAGGGCGCGGGCCAGCTCGGTTTTGCCCACGCCGGTGGGACCGAGAAAAATGAATGAGCCGATGGGACGTTTGGGATCACTGAGTCCGGCACGCGAGCGGCGGATGGCATTGGATACGCGTTCGAGCGCTTCGTCCTGGCCGATGACGCGAAGGCGCAGGCGCTCTTCCATCGTTACCAGTTTTTTGACTTCGCCTTCCAGCATTTTGGAAACGGGAATGCCAGTCCATTTGGAGACGATGCGGGCGACATCTTCTTCGTCGACTTCTTCTTTTAACATGCGGGCCTTGCCAGGAGTTTCCATCTGCCTGGTCAGCTTGTCCAATTCCTGCTCGGCCTGGCGAATGAGGCTGTAGCGAATTTCGGCTACGCGTTGCAAATTGCCTTTGCGCTCTTCGGATTGTTCTTCGATCTTCAGCTTTTCGATTTGTTCCTTTAATGCGCGGGCGCGGGCGATAAGGTCTTTCTCTTTTTTCCAATTGGCTTTGAGCGTGTTCGACTTTTCGCGAATCTCGGCCAGCTCTTTTTCGATAACTCCGAGACGCTCTTTTGAATTGGGGTCGTCTTCTTTTTTCAGCGCTTGTTTCTCGATTTCGAGTTGCGTTGCACGGCGTTCGAGTTGGTCGATGTCCGTGGGCAGAGAGTCGATTTGGATGCGCAGCGATGCGGCTGCTTCATCGATTAAATCGATTGCTTTGTCAGGCAGAAAGCGATCGGAAATGTAGCGATGCGAAAGCGTAGCGGCAGCGACGATGGCCGAATCCTTGATGCGAACGCCGTGATGCACCTCATAGCGTTCTTTCAGACCGCGCAGAATGGCGATGGTATCTTCGACATTGGGCTCGCCGACGAAGACAATCTGGAAGCGGCGTTCGAGCGCAGCGTCTTTTTCGATGTACTTGCGGTACTCGTTGAGCGTGGTTGCGCCGATGGCCCGCAGTTCTCCACGGGCAAGAGCGGGCTTGAGCATGTTGGAGGCATCGATTGCGCCTTCGGCTGCGCCGGCTCCCACCAGGGTGTGGAGTTCGTCGATGAAGAGGATGATTTGTCCCTGCGCGTCGCCGATCTCTTTGAGCACGGCCTTCAGGCGATCTTCGAATTCACCGCGATATTTCGCACCGGCAAGCATGGCTCCGAGGTCAAGCGAGACGACGCGCTTATTCTTGAGAACTTCCGGAACGTCGCCGGAGATGATGCGCTGCGCCAGTCCCTCGACGATGGCAGTCTTGCCGACGCCAGGCTCACCGATCAGCACAGGATTATTTTTCGTGCGGCGGGAAAGAACCTGAACCACGCGGCGAATTTCTTCATCGCGGCCGATGACGGGATCGAGCTTGCCTCGGCGAGCTTGTTCAGTCAGGTCGCGAGCGTAGCGTTCCAGCGCCTGATACTTCCCTTCCGGATTTTGATCGGTAACTTTTTGCGAACCGCGCACGCTAGTCAGGGCCTTCAGAATGGCGTCATAGGTCGCGCCGTGACGGGCCAGGATCTGCTGCGCCCCATCTTGCCTCAGGTGCGTGATGGCCAAAAGCAGGTGCTCAGTGGAAACATATTCGTCCTTGAAGTTTGCCGCTTCCTTAAACGCCTGCTCCAGAAGTTTGTTGGTGGCGTTCGACAGCGAGGCCTGCGCCGCGCCGCCGGAAACTTTGGGAAGCTTTTCGATCTCGCGGTAGATATCGCTCAGCACGGCCTGCGGCCCTATGCCGATTTTTTCCAGCACGGGGGGAACGATGCCTTCTTTATCTTCGAGCAACGCCGCCAGAAGGTGCAGAGGCAGCAGTTCAGGATTGCCGTGCTCGGAAGCAAGCTCGTTTCCGCGCTGAACGGCTTCTTGTGCTTTTACTGTGAATTTGTCCCAACGTATGGGCATGAGTTACTCCATTTGGTGATTCTGTAATTTAGTAAGTAATTTGAGAACTAGTTCAATCTTTGTTTTTGTCGATCGGCTTAGCGCTCTGCGATTCCGGTTTTCGCCTTAGTCCCGCGGCGGCGATTGCTTTATCGCGGTCACGAAGTTTTTCCAGAATCTTGATTTTTTCGGTAAAGCTTAACGACGCCAGGCGCAATCGCAAGTTTGATTTATCCATTTGTGCCTTCCAGGAATTTGTGCTCAAACTCCCGCCACCTTTCCGCGAGGCCGTGCCGGCGAAGAAGTTCGCTCCATTTATGCGAATCCAGCGCCCCCTGTTGGACGAACTGGATAAGTCGAATGCGATCCTTCGGTCTGCCGGTTCGCAATGCAATAGCGGCCAAGTGCTCTGCCGACATCACGCGGACTTTGACTCCTTCGACTTCCGCAGGCACTGCGTCGTCGACAGCTTCGGTTTCCAGCCCTTTGCCGGGCGAAAGAAACCGCACCGGCCAATCGCCGATGATGATGTATTCAGCCTCCTCCACGCCGCCATGCGCCTTCAGGTAATCATAAATGGGGGACAAGCTGATTAAGGTGCTTGAGGACGGCCCCGGCAGTATCACGAAGATGTCCAGATCGACCGTTGCTGCCGGTTCCAGATAGAATGTTGCGCCGACTGCCCCACCGATCGCATATTTACCGATGACGCCATCGGCCTGCATGCGATTGATGGTTTCGAGCGTCTCTTTCATGAATTGTCGGCCCTGCAAGCATTGTGGACCAAGTTCGTCATCTGAGCCAAGCGGCGGCCGCAAATGAAACGGGAGGCCGGCAATTTTGCCGCCTCCCGGTGAAAAGCGAGTCGAGCTTCGCTCGACTGGACCCTTCGACTTTCGTCTCAGGGCAGGCTCAGAGGGCAGCTGTCCCGACACGGCCATTGCTGCCTTACGCGGCTTGGCTGGTGCTCTTTGCTTCTTTCGATACTTCTTTGGATCCGGGCTGCTTGCCTTCGATGGCCTTTGGGCCGCCCACGTTTACTTTGATCTGCTTGGGCTTGGCTTCGGCTTTCTTGGGCAGCGTGATTTTCAGCACGCCTTTGTCGTAGTTCGCCTGCACGTTCTCGGAGTCCACGGTGGCGGGCAGGGTGAAGGTGCGGGTGAAGCTGCCGTACTGGCGCTCCACGCGGCGATAGTTCTCTTCTTTTTCTTCTTTCTCGATCTTGCGCTCGCCATGCACGGTCAGCGTGTTGTTCTCGATGCGGACGTCGATGTCTTTCTCGTCGATTCCCGGCACTTCGATTTTCAGGCTGACATTGTGCTCGTCTTCGTAAACGTCGACGGCGGGAGCAAAGGTCGAACTGGTCAGAGCGTCATCCCCGCCGCCCTGGTTATAGGTTTCGCGGAACAGGCGGTTCATGCGGTCCTGCAGGGTAGCTACTTCGCGGAATGGTTCCCAACGGGTAAGAACGGTCATGGTAAATCCTCCTTCAGAAATTGTTGATTTTGAGTTGCGTTTGCCCGGAAACATGCGGTTGGCGCAGTAATTCCAAGCTCACTCCATTAGACGCTTGATTAGCGTAAAAGAATCATAAAACATGAGTGTGCTGTTGTCAATGCAAAAATTCGCTTGTATTTCATTAGGTTACGGACAATACAGCGCACTTCAGGTAGGAAGTTTCCGGCACTCCCGGGAGGATGGGGTGGTCTTTGGATTGGCCTCTTAGCTCCACCAGGCGCAATTGGCGATGCGCGTCAAGGGCGGCGCTGGCCAGCATCTGGATGAAGTCCGGCTGGCTGACATGGTAGGAACAGGAACATGAAATCAGGAACCCGCCGGGGCGCAGCATCTTCAGCGCGCGGAGGTTGAGTTCTTTATAGCCACGCATGGCGGCGTCGAGGTCTCGCTTGGTTTTGGCGAAGGCGGGAGGATCGAGGACGATGAGGTCGTAGCGGTGCTCCGAGGCGGAATAGTCTTTCAGCAGGTCGAAGGCGTTGGCTTCGATCCACTCGATCTCTTTATTGTTCAGAGCGGCGTTGCGGTCTGCGGCTTCGAGAGCTGGGCGGGAGCTGTCGATTCCAGTGACGCTGGCGCAATGGGGCGCCAGATGAAGGGCAAAGCCGCCCTGGTAGCAGAAGGCATCGAGGGCATCGCCGTGGGCAAATAGGGCAGCGGCGGCGTAGTTTTCCCGCTGATCGAGAAAGGCTCCAGTCTTCTGGCCTTCGAGCGCATCGTGATGGAAGCGAATGCCGTTCATGGTAACGATGGTTGAGGTCTTGCCGCCCTGCAGCAAAGCGGAGTCGCGGGGCGGAAGATTCTCAAGCTCGCGGACGCGCGGGTCCACGCGTTCGACGATGGAATCAGGATGAATCAGCGCTGTCAGTTCGGAGGTTAAGAGCTGGCGCACCGCATCGGAATCTCCTGTTTGGGTGAGAATTTGCAGCGAAAGGATGTCTGCATAACGGTCCACAATGATTCCGGGCAGGGCGTCGGCTTCACTGAAGATGAGACGGTAAGCGTCGCTGTCACGTACAACTTTCTCACGGTAGGCAACGGCTGCCGCGATGCGTTGGCGCAGGAGGGCTGGGATATCCGCGACCGGCTCGTGGGAAATCAGGCGGATGGCTATTTGTGAAGTGCTGGAATAGAAGGCTGTGCCCAGGGGCTTGCCGCGATGATCGGTGACAGTGACGACGCAACCGGGGGGAACGCCGTCGGCGGAGACAATGTCGGAGCGATAGACCCAGACGTGGCCATCTTTCAGGCGAGATGTGCCGCGTGGGGACACTCTTACCGATGGCTGCGCTGGGACTGCTTTTTGGGGCATGAGCTTATCTTAACCTTCTGAGGTTCTTGGGATTTGGTCGGAGGGTTTCGAGCCAACCAGGAAGCTCAAAATCTTCAACACAGAGGACACTGGGGATGCACAGAGGCTTGCGCGGGAACAATAGGTTCTTAGCTTGCTGCTTGTTCAGTGGAAACTGAGGCCGGAGCCTCGGGCTTGGTCGCGGGGCGGGCTTGCATTTCGTGGCGGGCGTGCTCGAGATCGGCCAGCAGCGAATCCAGGACGACCATGGGCAGTTCGCCGCCCCAGTTTTCCAGGTCTTCTTCTTTCCATCCGCCATTCAGACGCAGGGCCCCGGTGATGTCTTCAGGAAAGGCGTGGCGGTAATCGCCTTCGCGGCTGAGAATGTCGCCCAGCAGACGGCCGGTGTGCATTTCATAGACGCGGCGCGTGGCTTGGCCGTGGTCGTTGGTGAGGCAAATATAGACTTCGCCCTCGCTGGCGAAATCAGGTTTGTAGTACCAGGCTTGGGGAGCGTCGATCTTGGGATGATGGCGACGGGCGCGGGTAATCGTCATCTTTTCCGGTACGAGTTCGTGCTCGGGATTGAAATAGAGAATGCGCTGGCAGGAATCGCAGATAACCGTCTGCTGGCCGGTGCGGACTTCATTGTAAGTCTGAGGGCGCAGCATGACCTGGCAACCCATGCATTTGGAATTAAGCACCTCGGCGATACCCGAGCCGCGAAACTTGGAGACACGTTCGTAATGGCGTAGAAGGTCTTCGCCGACGCCGGTGCGGATCTGGTCGCGTTTGGCTCGCCACTCGGAAAGCTGCTTTTCGTCTTCGGCGGTGCGTTTGCGCGCTTCCTCTTTTTCCTTCTCGATCTCGGCTGTCTCGGCTTTCATCTCGGCCTGCGCTGCTTTCACTTCTTTGTCGCGGGCGTCAGCGTTGACCATCAATTCAAGAATTTTATCTTCGTTGGCGGCTATTTCCTTTTCCGCGAATTGAATCTCGTGCAACAGCGCCTTGTACTGCTCGTTGGTTTTTACGTCGAGAGACTGGTCGCGATACTTGGAAATTTTGCCACGAAGGTCGGAGATGGCAGTTTCAAATTTGCGGCGGGAAGCCTCGTCGGCTTTGACGCTGGCCTGAGCTTTTTCCAGTTGAGCTTTGGTTCCGGCAAGCTTTTGTTCAATCGCGGCGACTCGCTTGGGTAGCTCCGCGACTTCTTCATGCAGGCGTCGAATTTCCTTATCTGCAACTTGCAACTTCAGCAGGTTTTCGATATCGGCAAGCATTCAATTGCATTAATTTTAGCACGCGATAGGCAGACTTCCGCGGCATAAAGGTTTCTTATCTGCGGCAGCCGTTCGATTCGGGAGGATAGAGCGTCGATGCGCGGGAAAGTTGGCAGGTGTACACTCGTTGGTTCGCGTGTGAGCGCGGGTTTTGTTCACTTCCTCTAAGGATCAAGCTTCGTGAAAATCTTGAAATCTTCGGCGGTTCCTCTGGCGGCTGCTCTTGTGGTAGCCGGTGGTTTGTTCGTTGTACAGCACGCTGGGGCGCAAGCAGCTCCGGCTAAGCCGTTAACCATCGAACAGATCTTTACGCCGGGAGAAATGACCGGGCGCGGGCCGGAGACACTCGAATGGAGCCCGGACGGCACAGAGCTTTCCTACGTGCTGCGCGACGAAAAAGGGGAAGGCGGCGAGCTGTGGGCGATGGACGCGGCTACCGGGGAAAAGAAAGTGCTGGTGAGCGCGGCGAAACTAGCCTCGCTGGCGCCCGATTACGCCAAAGTTAAGAACGAGCGGGAGAAAGAACGCCTGACCCGCTATCACGTTGCCGATTACTTGTGGGCGCCGGATTCCAAGCATCTGATTTTCGATTCGCAGGGACAGCTCTGGCTCTATGACCTGAGCAGCAGCACGGCGGTGCAGTTTACTTCCGCACCCGATCCCAGTGGAGATCCCAAGTTTTCTCCGGACGGCACTCATGTTTCGTACGTGCGGAAACATAATCTCTATGTGCAACCGGCCACCGGCAAAGCCGAGAAGCAACTCACCAAGGACACGGGAGACAATCTGTTGAACGGCGATATCGACTGGGTCTACGCCGAAGAGTTGGCCGTGCGCAGCAATTATTTCTGGTCGCCCGACAGCAAGGAAATTGTTTTTCTCCACATGGATGAGACCAACGTCCCGACTTATCCGATTACCAACTGGCTGCCGACACATCCGACCGTCGATTACGAAAAATATCCAAAGGTGGGCGATCCGAATCCGGCGGTCAAGCTGGGAGTGGTGAGTGCCAGCGGCGGGAAGGTGCGCTGGATCAAGTTGGGCGACAACGAAGATACATACATCCCGCGATTTGGCTGGGTAGGGAACGGCGTTGTTTGGGCCGAACTGCTGAACCGCACGCAGGATGAAGCAAACCTATATTTTGTGGATGCGAAAACGGGCAAGTCGCGAATCGTCCTGACGGAAAAGACTCCGGGCGCCTGGATCGACATGGAGCATCTGGAGCCGCACTTTTTAAAGTCTGGCGGGGGGTTCTTGTGGCCGAGCTGGCGCGATGGGACCATGCAGCTCTATTTCTATACTTTTGACAAGCAGAACCCGATGGGAGCCGATGCCAAGCTGGAGCGGCAACTTACGCAAGGCAGCTTTGAGGTGTTGGGCATCGATGGTGTTGACGAGGCGAGCGGCACTGTTTTCTTTGCGGCTAATAAGGACGATCCCAGGCAGCAGCATATTTATTCCACCAAGCTGGATGGCTCGGGCATGCAAGCGCTGACCGATGAGGAAGGAATGCAGTTTGGCGAGTTCGCCGAGGACGGAAAGCACTACACGAAAACCACAACGGACACGCTGACGCCGCCGAAAATCGCTTTGTGCGCGGTGGGTGGAGGCTGCAACCCTTTTTGGGAGTCGCTGAGCGTCGCGGATTACGACCTGAAGCCGATTAAGTTTCTGGAGTTCAAAGCCGACGACGGGACAACTTTGTATGGACGGCTGCTGCTGCCGCCGAATCCTCCGGCGAACGGCAAGATTCCTCTGATCGTGAATATTTACGGCGGACCGGCGGGTCAGATGGTGGTGAAACGCTGGGGAGGATCAGGCACATTTTTCGATGAAATCCTGGCGCGCAAGGGCTTTGCTATTTTTGCCGTCGATAATCGCGGCACGCCGGGCCGCGACCGCAAATTCCAAACCGCAATCCGTCATGAATTCGGCGCGATTGAGTTGAAAGATCAACTCACCGCTCTGGACCAGTTGCTGGCGCAATATCCGCAGCTCGATAAAGATCGCATCGCGATGTGGGGCTGGTCGAACGGCGGATCGATGACGCTTTATTCAATGACCCATTCCGATCGCTTCCGCGCAGGAGTGGCGGTGGCGCCGGTCACCAATCAGATTAACTACGACAGCATTTACACCGAGCGCTATATGGGTCTGCTCAAGGACGATCCCGAGGGATACGCGCAGTCGGATGTAACCAAGTCAGCCGACAAACTATCGGGAGCGCTGCTGCTGGTGCATGGCACCGGCGACGACAACGTTCACTTCCAGAACAGTATTCAGATGATCAACGCGCTAATCAATGCGGATAAACATTTCCAGCTGATGATCTATCCCAACAAGACGCACAGCATCGCGGGAAAAGATGCGCGGGTGAATTTGTTTGAAGCGATTGAAGACCACTTTGAGCGGGAATTGAAGTGAGGGATGGTGACTCAGTTCCCGGTTGTCGACGCCCTGTCGCGAGAAACGTTGGCGCTTGAGGGCAAGCATATTCGTTTGGAACCGCTCGAGAGGCGGCACATCGAGGGACTCGTCGCAGCTTCCGGAGTCGATCCCGCACTCTATCGGCTGAGCCCTGTTCCCCAAGGCCGGGATGAAGCCGCCAAGTATGTCGATACAGCGCTGGCGTGGAGAGATGCTGGGACTGCCGTTCCCTTCGCCATCGTTAAGGTGGATAGCAACGAGGTCCTTGGCTCCACGCGGTTCTGGAATATCGAACGATGGTCGTGGCCGCTTGGACATCCTTCAAATGGCCGCAGAGCGCCCGATGCTTGCGAGATTGGCTACACGTGGCTGACGCGTTCGGCGGTCCGAACCGCGGCCAACACGGAAAGCAAACTCCTTATGTTGACCCATGCTTTCGAAGCATGGCATGTGCTTCGCGTCTGCTTCCACACCGACGCACGCAACCAGCGTTCGCGCGCCGCGCTGGAACGGATTGGCGGAAAGTTTGAAGGAATTCTTCGCGCCCACCGCATGGCTGCGGATTTCATTCCTCGCGATTCAGTTCGCTATTCGATTCTCCCGGCGGAGTGGCCGGCCGTTAAGCAACGGCTTGTGGAACGAATGAATCGAGCTTAGGCGCTCAGGATTTGTTCTTCTCGGCTTTCTTCGACGAGCTTTCTTTGGAAGAACTTTCTTTCGAGGAGCCGTCTTTGCTGGAACTCTCCTTCGATGAGCTTTCCGACTTGGATTTGTCGTCCTTCCTGGATTCTTTACTGCCGCCGTCGGACGATGCCGGCGCGCCGGATTTCTTCGCGTAATCGGTCACGTACCATCCCGACCCTTTGAACTGCACGGCGGGAGCGGAAATCATCTGCTCAACTACACCGCCGCATTCGGGACACTTCTTGACCATCCTGTCGGAGAATTTTTGGATTTTCTCGAAGCGATGACCGCACTTCTTGCACTCGTACTCGTAAAGGGGCATGGGTTGTAAATTCAGTATAGCGGTTTTCGACTTGATTTTAGAGACAGCATTTTGCTCCGTCAATCCGGGAGCAGCGCGGCGATGCGCCGAGGCGCGGTATTTCGCCACGCCGCTTCGATCGCGCTGCGCAGTACTTCCTTGTTTGCGGTTTTGAGATGAACGCGGGTTGCGCCACGCCGTCCCCAGGTGCCATTCACCGGCTCAAATATCTTGGGATGGTCCTTCGAAAAATAATGCTGCTGCTCGGGCGTGAGCTTGACCATGGCGCAATTTTTGTCGGGATAGCCCAGCGTGGCGAGATTTTTCCTCCGACCCGAAAGTCAGGATGATTCATGTGGGCGCGCTCTTCGGCCTCTGGAAGCGCGAGAGCGATGCGGCGGAAATCTTTGGCGGTCATAGGCAGTTCTCCGGACGGGGTTACGCTAACATAACGGCGCGCCAGGCCGCGAGGTTACGTTGGCGATGAGGACGAAATCGATGCCACTGCCAATGTTAGACTTCGCCCATGAGGGAAGCCTCTGACAATCGAGCGCCGGATGTCGGCGTGGCGGAGGGTACAGCTTTCGAAAGACTGGCACCGGGTCTTTATCTTGTCGCGACGCCGATCGGCAACCTGGAAGACATTACACTGCGCGCTCTGCGCGTGCTCAAGCAAGCCGACCTTATCGCTTGCGAAGATACACGCCATACGCAGAAACTGCTGAACCACTTCGGCATCGCGACCCGCACCGTCAGCTATCACGAGCACAATGAAACGACGCGAGCGGCTGAGTTGGTAAAAGAACTTCAGGGCGGAGCGAGCGTGGCCTTGGTGACCGACGCTGGCATGCCGGGAATTTCCGACCCCGGATACCGTCTGATTTCGTTGGCGATTCAGCATGGCGTAGCTGTGGTCCCGGTGCCGGGAGCGTCGGCGTTCGTGACGGCGCTCGTGGCCAGCGGCCTGCCTACGGATTCCTTCTGCTTCAACGGATTCCTTCCGGCAAAGCGCTTCGAGCGGCGGGCGGCACTAGCGGCTATCAAGGCTTCGCAGTGCACGCAGGTTTTTTATGAAGCTCCGCACCGTGTGGTCGAATGCCTTACGGATGTTGTCGAAGTTCTCGGTGCGAGCCGGCATGTGGTGATTGCTCGCGAAGTGACCAAGCTGCATGAAGAATTCTTACGCGGGAACGCGGGCGAAGTTCTGGAGACGTTGCAGGCGCGGGACGCGGTTAAGGGCGAGATCACGCTGCTGATTGGGAAGGCTGAAGAAGGTGCTGGAGTAGGACAAGGCCATGTGGGGACGGCCGCCCTCGCCCGTCCGAGTGTGCGGCAGCGAGTCGAGCAGATCATGGCCGAAGAGAAGATGGACGAGAAGTCCGCACTGAAAAAAGTAGCGAAGGAACGAGGGATTTCGAAGAGCGAGGCTTATCGGGAAATTCAAAGGAGCAAGTAATCATCCGGAGTGGGAAGCATGTCGAGCTTCGCTCGACGGACAGCCGAGAGCCTGCCCTGAGCTTGCCGAAGGGGCGGCTGCCCCCACATAAACCTCTGCTTCTGGCCGCTACTTCGCTTCCAATTCCCGCTTCACGGTCTCGCTGACCAGCTTGCCATCCACTCTCATGCCTGCGCCATTGAAGCGGGCCATGGCGTTTTTCATCACTGCGCCCATGTCTTTCATGGTGGGCGAATCCATTTCCGCGATCACGGCTTTCACGCCTGCGACTACTTCCGCCTCGCCCGCGGCTTTGGGCAGGTAGGCTTCGATGATCACGATCTCGGCGGCTTCTTTGTCGGCCATCTCCTGGCGTCCGCCTTTGCTGAACTGCTCGACCGAATCTTTGCGCTGCTTGATCAGCGTGGTCAGCACGGCCTGCGATTCTTTGTCGTCGAGCGGCGACATCTTTTCGATCTCGCGATTCTTCAGCGCGGTCTTGACCATGCGCAGCGTGGAGAGGCGCTGCTCATCGCGCGCCTTCATGGCAGTTGTGATGTCTTTCTGAATGTGTTCGATCAGACTCATAGCGCGATTATAGCTGCAAGGAACACCGCACGGTTCAGCGCTGGACCTGTGATGCTGGTCACGGCAGCGACTGCGACTCGATTTACTGTCAATATCGCGGGACACGTGCTGTATGCTCCGCGTTCCGGTAAACTTAAATCTTCTCCTAATTCTCAAGGACTCTTTCTATGCTGCTCAAGAATCGTCTTTTTACTCCCGGGCCCACGCCGCTGCTGCCGGCGGCGCAAACGGCCATGGCCTCATTCACGGCACATCATCGCACCGCCGATTTCCGCGCCCTGTTTCAGCAGGTGCTCGCCGACATGAAGGAGTTCATCGGCACCAAGCAATGACGTGCTGGTGCTGGCTTCCTTCGGGCACCGGGGTGATGGAGGCTTCGGTCTCCAACCTGACTTCGCCCGGCGACAAGGTTCTGGTGCTGACTGCGGGCAAATTTGGCGAGCGCTGGACCGGGCTGGCCAAAGCTTTTGGCTGCAACATTGAACCTGCTCAGCAAGCCCTATGGTGAAACTTTCGAGCTGGACGAAATCCGTGCGCAAGCTGACGCCGGACATGCAGAGCGTTTTCGTGCAGGCTACGGAGAGTTCCACCGGAGCGCGCCACGACATTGAAGGCATCGCGAATATTGGTGCGCGCGCAGGACGACACGCTGCTGGTCGTGGATGCCATCACCGGCCTGGGCACGACGCATCTTCGATGTGGATGGCTGGGGCATGGACGTAATCATCGGCGGCTCGCAGAAGGCGCTGATGATGCCTCCCGGGCTTGGCTATTGCGCCGTCAGCGAACGCGCGTGGAAACGGATGGAGACGACGACTTCGCCGCGCTACTACTTCGATCTGCGCAAGGAGCGAAAGTCGGCGGCCAAGGGCGAATCGGCCTACACTCCGGCAACTTCGCTATTTGCCGCGATGGGCGCGGCTCTGGACTTCGTGCGCAGCATGGGCAATGGCGATCTAGCAAAGGGCCGCGAAGAACTGGTGAACAATGCCGAACTGTGCGCGGAGATGACGCGGGCCGGCGCCCAGGCGCTTGGGTCTGAAACTTTACGCGTCCTCGCCGGCAGCTGCGCTGACCGCGATTCGCTGCTCCGGAAGGCGTGGAGTCGAGCGCGATGGTGAAAGAATTCCGCGAATCGTTCGATGCGGTAGTGGCCAACGGGCAAGGCGAAATGAAAGGCAAATTATTCCGCATCGCCCACATCGGCTACTACGACTATCTCGACACGATCGGCATTCTGGGGGCTCTGGAGCACGTGCTGGCACGGACCACGCAGCAGAACGTCGAGTATGGCGCGGCGGTGCGGGCCGCGCAGGAGGTCTATGCCCGCAGTTTTTCGGGCAAAGGCCAACTGGTTGGAGCGTGAGCTTCGGTTCCGGGCAATGTTGTTCATTGATCGTGAAGTCCATGCTGTTCGAGGTTTCTGCAGTTGTGCCGCCGCTGCCGTAGGCTCCAGTTCCGGCGACGGCGGGATTGGTCACGGTGATCTGTAACCGTGGCTGGCGCCGTGAGGTCTGCGGCGGCAATCGCAGCCATCAATTGATTCGCGCTGACGAATGTGGTGGTCTGTGCGCCGCCGTTCCAGTTCACGACCGATTTGGCGGAAAAATTACTGCCGTTGACGGTCAGCATAAACCCAGCGCTGCCGGAAGTCGCACTGTTGGGCGCAAGGGCTGAGATCGCCGGCATTACGCCGGCCGCTGACGGGGTCGTCGCTTTCGAGCTGTATCCACAGGCCGCTGACGAAGCAATCACTCCGAGCAAGAATAATGTTTGTAGAGTTTTCATGTTGTCTCCTGTATGCGGCGGCGAAATGAAACGCCGGCCATGGGAACAGTCTAGGAAGTGCAGCTTCAGGGCATGTCAGAGCCGCGTAACTTGTTTGTCAATGTATCGTCAGCTGAATAAAGTCAGTTCTGCGCGATTTCAGATAGGGGAAAAATAGAACGGTGAAAATTGTCATTGCAGAAAAAATATCGGCGGCGGCGGTAGACCAGTTACGCGAACCGGGCTGGGTCGTATTAACCGCGGATCAACTGGACGGCAAACTCACGGAGCATCTGGAATCGGCTGACGCGTTGATTGTGCGTTCCGCGGTGCAAGCGGATGCTAAGCTCTTGCAACATGCGAATCGCCTGCGCGTGATCGGCCGGGCTGGAGTGGGTGTAGACAACATCGATCTGGAGGCCGCGACCCACAAGGGCATTGCGGTGATGAATACTCCGGGCGCAAATGCGGTGGCGGTGGCCGAGCAGACGCTGGGTATGATGCTGGCCATGGCTCGCCATCTTTGCCGGGCCGATGCGTTGATGCACGCGGGAAAGTGGGAAAAGAAATCGCTGCAAGGGACTGAGCTGCGCGGAAAAACTCTGGGCATTGTGGGCTTGGGGCGCGTTGGCATGGAGGTGGCTCAGCGGGCGCGCAGTTTTCGCATGGAGATTGTGGCGCACGATCCTTTCGTCTCGGTGGCGGTGGCGAAAGAACGCGAGATTCGCATGTCGTCGCTGGACGAACTGTATGCGGTTTCGGACTACATCACGCTGCATGTCGGTCTGACGCCGCAGACCACGGGAATGATCAATCGAGATTCCATTGCCAAGATGAAGAAGGGAGTTCGGCTGGTAAATTGCGCCCGCGGCGAACTGGTGAATGAAGCCGACCTGGCGCAGGCCTTGCAAGAGAAACATGTGGCGGCCGCGGCGCTCGATGTTTTTGCCGAAGAGCCGCTGAAAAATTCTCCGCTGCTTGCAGCTCAGAACGTGATACTGACGCCCCACATTGGCGGCTCGACCCATGAGGCGCAAGAAGCCGTTGGAGTGCAGATTGCGCAGCAGGTGAAGGAATATCTGAAGCACGGAGTCATTCAGAATGCGGTCAACGTGCCCTCAGTCTCGGCTGAGGAGTACGCGGCCATGCAGCCCTATATTTTGCTGGCGGAGCGCATGGGCGGATTTCTGGCCCAGATTTCCGAGGGAACGATCGAAGAAGTTTCAATTCGCTATAGTGGCCACATCGCCGATTGGAAAACCGACTTGATTCGCAACGCCACCATCAAGGGCATTTTGAATCAAGGTCTGGAGGAAAAAGCGAATCTGGTGAATGCATCGTCCATAGCGGATTCGCGCGGCTTGCGGGTGAAGGAGTCGCACAAGGCGAAGGCGTCAACCGGCGGGGCAGGCAGCGTGATTTCGATTTTATTTAAGAGTTCGAGCGACGAACATCTGGTGAAAGGCGCAGTGCTGCGTGGCAGCACTCCGCGGCTGCTTCAAGTTGACGGCATCGATGTTGAGGCCCCGTTGGAGCGCAATCTGATTTACCTGCGCAATCGGGACGTGCCGGGCGTGATCGGTAAGTTGGGAACGATCCTCGGAGACCACCAGATCAACATCGCGGATTTTTCTTTAGGACGGCGGAATGTGGAGATCGCGGGAAAGCCGCGGGAGGCTGTTGCCGTAGTTCACGTGGACGGGCGCGTCCCAGAGACTGTGCTGCGAGAGCTATGCAAGATTCCCGCGGTGGAGATCGCCAAAGCGGTGGAACTGGCCTAGTCGCGAAGGATGATTCGCACGGGAATGGTTTGCGGAGAAATTACTGCCGATTAATGCCGCGCTCGACTTCAAGGCGGGTAACCCGCTCGCGAAGGTTGGCGATGTCGCGAGTGGCTTCCAGTTCGGCACGCAGGTTGGCATTTTCGATAAGGGAACGCACCTGCGCAAATCCCGAATCCATCCTCGATTCTAGTTGCGCGAGCCCTGAGTCCATCTTCGATTCTAGTTGCGCGAGCCCCGAATCGATCTTCGATTCCAACCGACCCACATCGCCTTTCAACTCGCGCAGTTCGGGAGCAATGAAATCTTGCAAGAGTTGGCGAACGGATTGGACGACGTCTGACACAACGTTATTGTCGCCACAATCTTATTCCATTGCAAGCGCACTACGCTGCCAGTCCGTAACCTTCGAGCGGAAACGGGAATCGATCGAGAAGGGCAGCCAGTAACCCGCCGCCATTCAGCGAGATGGGCTGCAATCAGTTCGCCGTGCTATTACCCGCGCAAAGTGTGCGACAAACCTGGAAGCATCGAAATGCGGGCGGGCCCAGCCATGGAGCTCATTTCTATTACCCGAGAGGGCGACGCTCAGTCCCGTGAATCCGTCAGTCCAGACGAGATCGACACCACCACTTCTGGGCAACCAATAAGATTTCCGCCGCGAAGGGGCCGCTGCAGGAATTCCGCGCAATACAAAGCCGTTTTGCTCGAAACCGTCGGCGCCATGCTCGGCGCGCAGTTCGAGATGGCTAGGAGGTGTGACAAACTCGGCATCCTCGCCGAGGGACCATGGCCACCAGCGCCCCAGCTTCAGTTCATAGCAGCCGACCCACGCATAATCTGCCGGCGACAGCTTTTGTACGGCAGGGCCGCTCGACTGAGCGCTCGCGAAGCAACTGATGGCGAGCGTCGAGAAAACGACCACAGCGGCGGCACGCGTAATCCGCGCAGCTAGGCAGCCGGTATCACTGCTCAGACTCATTTCTTCGCAGCTTTCTGCTCTCGGCCAGCAGCGACATTGAATGCATCAGATTCTGTAAGGTGACGATACCCACCAGCCATTCGTCTTCGACCACGGGAATAATGCTGGAATTGCGGGCCGTGAGTTTGCGAAACGCGGTAGCCAACGATTCCTTGCGCGCCGAAACTTCAAACAGCTTGTTCATGACCGCTTGGACGTAGCCGTTGCCTTCAGTGCGCAACGCATCCACGATGCGCTGCCGGGAGACGACACCTACTAGATCGCTGCCTCGGACAACGACGAAGTTATCCTGCAGCGAATGCACCGCTTTCTCCAGCGCGTCTTCCAGTGTGTCAGCGGGGGAAAGAGTAGTGAAGTCGGTGAGCATCACTTCCTCCAGACGAACCGTCTCCAGTACGGATTGAAAAACCACAGCCCGTTCTTCGAGTTGTGCAGCGGAGAAAATAATGACGCCAATCATGGTTAGCCAAGCGTCGCTGAACAACCCGGCCACGATGAAGACCATGGCCATTGCATTGCTGATGGAAACAGCGCGGCGGGTGGCGACGGCGGAATCAATCGTACGCATGAAAAAGGCGCGCAACACCCGTCCGCCATCCAGCGGATAGGCCGGCAGAAGATTCAGCGCCGCAATATACAGATTTGCCCAAACCAGGCTGCGCGGCAGGTTGGCCGCTTGCAAGAATGGCCACTTCCACAATTCAACGCCGGGAATCACTTCCAGCAGGACGAGTGCGGCGATTGCGGCGAAGGCCAGATTCACCAGCGGCCCAATCAGTGCGAAGCGAATCTCACGCTTCCAGAGAGGGCCGTTCGCGGCCGCCTTTGCAGCTCGCGACTCTTCAAACACGGTGACGCCGCTGAGCGGCAGTAGAATCACCGCTTTGGGAATCATGCCGCCGCGGGCGGCCAGCAGCATGTGCCCCGTCTCATGCGCCGCGACACAGAGCAGAATGATGCCAACCAGGGCCAGGTCCCTGGCGCCGTTGGCCGAGCCATTGTGAGCCGTGTATTCGGTCCAATAAATAAAGACAGGCAGCAGAAAAAACGTGAGGTGGATACGAACCTCAACTCCGAACAGCCGTCCAATCAAAACCGACCAGCTTCTCATAAACTACTCATATTCTACATGGGCCGCTATATTGATTCGGTTGCCGGGAGTATGCATCCATGCGGGTGATCGCGGGAAAATATCGGAGCCGTCCGCTGCGTTCCCTGCGCGGGCTCGATATACGTCCTACCTCGGACCGGCTGCGGGAAACGATGTTCGATGTCCTCACGGCAGGAAATCCGGAGGCGCTACAGGGAACCGTGTGGCTCGATCTGTTTGCCGGAACCGGGGCCGTGGGAATCGAAGCGCTGAGCCGCGGCGCCAAAAACGTTTATTTTGTCGACACGCTGGCCGCGGCAACGGAGTTGATCGGCAAGAATCTTGAATCCCTCGGAATCGATTCCGGGTTCACGATTCTGCGCGAGGAGATGAAGCGGGCCTTTTGGCGGATGGAACGCGCGCACGTGGCTGCAGATATCGTCTTTCTTGATCCGCCATATGCGATGAAAAATGCCTACGGCGAGACACTGCGCGCATTAGCTGAATCGTCGCTGATCTGGGCGGTTTCAGTAGTGATCGCCGAGCACGAAAAGAAATTTGATCCGGGAGATGAATTTGCTTCCCTGCGCCGCTTCCGAAGACTGGAGCAGGGGGACGCCGCGTTGAGCTTCTATCGCATGGGGCCATCCGCCGACATTTGGGAACCGGAACCGATACGCGACTGGGGCGCTACATAATGAGTTCGTCGGTGCGGCGCATGATGGGATGCTGCATCTCCTGTAAGTCATTCTTCACCATATTCAGTCCGTAAACGCAGCCTTCGAAGTTCTGCGACAGATTGGCGAACAGCGGCGCGACCTTCGCATATTCGAAATGTTCGAACTTGGAGACGATGTAATAACTTTCCTTCCCCGCTTTTACCCAATCGATAAAATTCTCCGTGCGGTTCCGGCGCAGGCGGAAATGGTTGATGCTTTCGGGAAACATTCCGGCGAAAAACAGAGTGTAATCGCCGATGTGCTTGCGTACCTGGCGTTCGCGATCGAAAGAAGGGGCAGGGCCATAAACAGGATCGGATTCGAGCAGCATTTCGCCCAGATCGGAGAGAGGTCGATTGGCTGCGTCGCGAATCTGAAATAGTTGCTCGGCCTCGCAGAACTCAGACAACAGGTGCGAGACGTAGGCCACAACTTGGGGGTCGCGGATGCCGATCTGTTCCGCGTAGTGACGGCCAACCAGATCTTGAAAAAGCTCCTGCAACGGATGCGATTCCGGAATCATAATTTTGGTCCCCCTGAATGCCCTATGCAGCAAGGCATTTCAGCCGCTTGTCACCAGTAGATATCGCAGGTCGGAAGCAAAAGCAAGTGACTTCTGTTTCTGCTTGCAATTTGTTTTACCGATCAGTTAGAGAGTGAGTCAGGAATGCAAGTTGCTCGCGCAAATTTGCTGGCACTCGCTCCGCCGCGCTGCCAAAGTTGCAAGATACTGCGGATGTTCGAGATCGGAGATTCGCGGTTGAATGTCATGCAGGATAAAAGGTCGGGGTTTAAGCGCGCGCCTGTAGAATACTCAGTCAAAAGGAGACGTATGCCACGACAGAATATTGCCAGCGGCACACAGTGGGAACCGATTGTGGGTTACTCGCGTGCCGTCAGAATCGGAGGGAACGTCCACGTCTCGGGAACGACGGCGACCGGGGCGGATGGCACAATCGTGGGGATCGGCGATGTCTATGCTCAGACTGTGCAGACTTTGAAAAACATCGAGGCCGCGCTGAAGAAGGCCGGAGCAGGGTTGGAAGATGTGGTGCGCACGCGCATCTATGTAATCAATATTGCCGACTGGGAAAAAGTTGGGAAGGCGCATGGCGAGTTTTTTCGCGACATTCGTCCCGCAACCTCGATGGTGCAGGTCAGCGCGCTGATCTCGCCAGAAATTCTGGTGGAGATTGAAGCCGAGGCGATCATGGCTGACGTTTGAGCCGAAAGCTGTGGGACCGGATGACCCTTCCAACGTAGTACCCGTCAGCGCAATTTTCTTGACAACTCCTCCGCTGTGAGCATAATGCGTGAATCCTGTTTTTTGTGGAGACAAGCGGGCGCGTATTTAGGCGGCCGCCGAGGGGGTCTCATGAGCGTTCTCGAGTTTTGCGACCGGGAGATTGCCGCAGTTCCACTCGACGCCAGCGTAGCCGACGCGATTCATAAGATGCTCGATCACCACGTGGGAGCCGTCGCAGTGGTCGATAGCGATTACCGCGTCGCAGGGATTTTCACGGAGCGAGATGTGTTGCGCAAAATGGCGCTGACTCGCACCGATCCGCAAACTACCCCTGTCCGCGAACTGATGACCACTCCAGTGGAAATGGCCACACGGCGCACCGGTCCTGGCGAAGCGCTGACCACTATGCTGGAGCGCCACTTCCGTCATCTGCCGGTCGCTGCCGACGACGGCCGGTTGCTCGGCATTCTTTCCATCCGCAATCTATTGGAGTGGCGCGTGGAAGACCTGAGCCACGAACTCGACTCGCTGGAGCAGTATGTTTCCAACGATGGGCCGGGCGGCTAAAAGCTAATGGGTCCCGGCATTGAGAGACTGTCGTTAATCCCTGGTGCGAGCTCCGCCAATTTTCGGTCTGGCAAACCTAACTATCGCCCTTTTCAGGACCCCATGAAAAAACTGTCGTTCGTCTTGGCTCTCATCGCCGCCGCCATATTCTTGCCTGCGAGAAAGCTCGTCGCCCAGCAACATCCCGCGGTTGTCATCGTCCACGCGGGACATCTGCTTGATGTTAAGTCTGGCAAGCTGCTTTCCGATCAGGCCCTGCTTATCGAGAACGGAAAAATCGTCAGCGTCGGTCCGGCTTCTCAGATCAAGGCTCCCGACACCGCACTTCGGGTTGATCTTCCTACAGCCACGGTCCTGCCGGGTCTGATCGATGCGCACACGCACCTGACTATGAATCCGAATTTCGGTTATGAAACGCTGGCCATTTCGGTTCCGCGCCAGGCGCTCATTGGCGCCAAGAACGCGCGAGTTACGCTGAACGCCGGGTTCACCACGGTGCGCAACGTGGGCGCCGACGGTTTCAGCGATGTGGCTTTGCGCGACGCCATCAATGCGGGTGACGTTCCGGGACCGAGAATGCTGGTCAGCGGACCGCTCATTGGCATCACTGGCGGACACTGCGACAACAACATGCTCCCCTACGAGTACCACGCTGTAGGCGACGGAGTGGCAGACGGCATCGCGGAGGTCCAGCACAAAGTCCGCGACAACATTAAATACGGCGCCGATCTGATCAAGATCTGCGCCACCGGTGGCGTGCTTTCATTCGGCGATAATCCGCAAGCCTCGCAATACACTCTGGAAGAGTTGAAAGCCATTGTTGCCGACGCTCACCGGTTAGGCCGAAAGGTCGCCGCGCACGCTCACGGCGCTCAGGGAATTCTCTGGGCTACGGAAGCCGGAGTGGATTCCATTGAGCACGGCTCTTATATTGACGAGGCCGGCATCGCCGCCATGAAAGCGCACGGCACATATCTGGTGCCCACGCTGTATCTGGGCGATTGGATGTTGGAGAACATGGACCAGACCCACATGCCGCCGCCGCTGATGGCGAAGGCACGGGAAGTGATCCCTGCGGCGCGCAAGAATATCGCGCACGCGTTCGCCAGCGGAGTGAAGGTTGCGTTTGGCACGGATGCGGCTGTCTATCCCCATGGATTGAATGCCCATGAATTTGCCGTGATGGTGAAGTTAGGGCTGACTCCTCTGCAAGCCATTCAAGCTGCGACCATCAATGCGGCGGATTTGCTTGGCTGGTCCGGCAAAGTGGGCAGCCTGGAACCAGGCGCGTGGGCCGACATTGTCGCGGTCGATGGCGATCCACTTCAGGATGTGACCACTCTGGAGCAAGTGAAGTTTGTGATGAAGGGCGGCGAAGTGGTGAAGAACGAATACGCAAAGTAGCGTTGGCGCAGCCCGATCATCGCGGCTGGCGTGCCCGCTCTGTGACCCAATCCGTCCAGCGCGACGATTCTCCGCTGGCCAGCAACGGAGCCTTGCCCAGCACTGCATCGACAAAATTTTCCACCAGCGGATAGTGCCGATTTTCGTGGGCCGGGAGATTTTCTTCTCCGCCTGGATAGGTAAGCATAGGTCCGTTGAGCGGAGTTAGGTTCATCTCGCCTTCGGTTCCCCGGATTCTGCACTCATCGCGCTCTATTTTCGAATGCCAGCGGACATCGACAATTCCGCGCACTCCACTTTCATATTCGATCATCGCTGTGGCGTTGTCTTCCACGGCGTAGTGGTGTACCGCGTTCGATAGATATCCCGTGGCGCGCAATGGCTGGCCGAATAGAAAATTCACAACATCGATGCGATGTGAGGCGATGTCGAAGAGCGGTCCGCCCCCGGCCTTTGCCGGATCGATGAGCCAACTGCGATCGCTGTCGTTTTCACCGCGCCACATGTGGCTTGTGAGCTCGGCGACCACCGGTTTGCCGATCACGCCCGCCTTCAGCAATTCCTTCGCGCGCTGCACCTTGGGATAGAGCCGGCGATAATAGGCCACGCCCAACGTCATTCCGGTTTCTTTCGCCGCCTGTATCATCGATCGCGCCTCGGCTTGATTCATGGCCATGGGCTTCTCGCAGAGTACGTGCTTCCCCGCATGGAGTGCCTGGATGGTCTGCGGGGCGTGAAGAAAGACAGGCGTCGCAATATACACCGCCTGAACCGCAACTTCGGCGAGGGCGTCCTGCAACGAAGTCCAAGTGGCGACCTTGAAAGGCGCGGCCTTCGCCCGATCGCGGGTGACCAATCCATGCAGGCGGCTTCTGGGTTCGGCTTGAATCGCCGGGATGACGCGGCGGGTTGCAATGTCACCGATACCCACGACAATCCAATTGAGCATGGAGATATTCTCTACCACTCGTGGCTGCGGAATACAGCGCGGGTGCAAAGAAGTTCGCGGCAATATAAAAGGCCGGCGCGCAGCCGGCCTTTTATCCGATTCTTAAATGCAACTACTTCTTGGGAGCGATTGCGTCTTTGGCGGCCTTGGCCACGCGGAACTTGACCACGGTCTTAGCCTTGATCTGGATGGGCTCGCCGGTCTGCGGGTTGCGGCCGACGCGGGCTTTGCGGTGCGCCTTCACTAAACGGCCGAGGCCGGGCACTACGAACACCCCGTTCTTTTTTGTCTCTTTGATCGCGGTGTCGGCAAGGTGCTCCAGGAACGCCGCCGCCTGCTTGTTGTTGAGTTCATTTTTTTCCGCCAGAAGGCGGACGAGTTGTGTCTTGGTCAAACCTGATGCCATGGAATTTCCTCCTAAAAAACGATTTTTTGGAATTTTAATTCCGTCGGGCGTCATCTTATATCAGTGCCCTGTGGAAAACACCCATATTTTACGCGGGTTTAATCAATCTACCACAACGAACAAGGCCATTTTACGCCCTCTTTCACGTGCGTGGTGCCAAAATGGTCCATTTCACGCCAGCCAGCGTGTTAACTATGCCGCTTCCGGGGTACCATGGCTGAACGGCATCTTTGAGAAGGAAGAAGAATTTTGAACTGCGCGATCTGCGAGATTCGAAAAGAAAAGCGATTTTGCCCCGCCGTGCACGGACGCATTTGTCCGCAATGCTGCGGTGAGCAGCGCGAGGTCACATTGGATTGTCCCAGCGATTGCCCTTATCTGCGGCAGGCGCGGGAACATGAAAAGCCGCGCTCCACTGCCGAAATCGATCCCGCAATGCTGTTTCTGAAAGTTGAAGTTTCAGACCAGTTCATGTATGAGCACGAACATCTGCTGATGGGCTTGTCTTATGCTCTGGCCAAAGCGGCGCGCGCCGACCGCGAATTGAACGATCGCGATCTCATCGGCGCGCTCTCGGTGCTGTGCACGAGCATGGAGCGGTTGGTCAACTCGGGTTTGCACTACGAACCGCCGATGGCCAATCCGTCGCAGCAAAGAGTCGTCGCGGAAATCGAACTTATGATCAAAGAATTTCGCGAAGCCGAACAGAAGCACCGGGGATACACGAGTCTGCGCGATTCGGAGACGCTCAAGGCGCTGGTATTTCTGCTTCGCATGGCATACGGACGGACGTCAGGCAGGCCAAAGTCGCGGGCATTTATTGAGTTTCTGTTCCAGCAATTTCCCGGGCAGGAGCCGTCAGTCCTGGCGTCGCCAGCCGCCTCCAGCCAGATCATTATCCCGTAAGACTCTCGCCACGGATTTGCGCGGATCACACGGATAGGTCGCGAAACTTGAACGTCGGCATTCTTTGCGTTTTACGCCGCGTTTCTCGCATATCAGGTCACAAAGAATGCTTTTAGAAAAGAAATCATTTTTAGAGGTAGTCGATTTATCCGTGCAATCCGCGCAAATCCGCGGCGAAAGTTCTTAGACCTTGCGCACCACCGGCCCCGGCGGCAAAGCAGCCAGCAGTTCACGAACAGTCTTTCTGAGTATGGGATGCTGTGCCTCGGGCGCGATCTCGGCCAATGGTTCCAGAACGAATCGCCGTTGCTGCATTGCAGGATGAGGAATCGTCACGTTTGGCGAGTGGGTAACTTGATCTTCGAACAAAAGAATATCCAGATCGATGCTGCGCGGACCTTTTTTCTGAACGCGCCGCCGGCCCATCTCCCCTTCAATCGTCAGCAGTGCGGCCATGAGCTGCTCCGGGTCCTTGTCCGTCTCAAGCGCGACAGCGCAATTCAAGAACCATGGCTGATCGGTCACTTCTATCGGCTCAGTTTCGTAGAAGGAAGAAACCGCCTCGACGTGGCCGACGCCTTCCAGCAGGCGAATTGCCTGGCGAAGTTGGCCTTCGCGATCGCCCAGGTTTGAGCCCAGAGAAAGATATGCCTGCGCCATGACATGAGTATCGGCTAATAAAGTTTGTTCTTCAAAATGAAAACCGGACGTCCACTCCCGGAATCATCATTCGTGCCAGCGCGAATGCGCCGATAGTCACCACTTCTTTTGGTACTTTTGTGACTTTCAGGTAACCCGGCCCACCCCTAAAATCGCAGCATGGGTTTAGAGTCGCTATTGGTGAGTTGCGATGCTGCTTTGATAAGCATGATTCGCCCGATCCTGGAGAAACTGGCGATTGAAGTGGAGATTTGCCAGGACGCGCGAAAGGCTGCGGATGTCCTGGTTTCGGAAAAATTCGACGCCGTCATCGTCGATTGTGATGACTTAAAAGGCGGTCTGGAGGTGCTGCAAGGGCTTCGCAACACTCCCAGCAACAAAAATTCGGTCGTCTTTGCAGTTCTTAATGGAAAGAGAACCACTACGCAAGAAGCCTTCGCAGTGGGCGCCAACTTCGTGCTGCAAAAACCCATCAGCAGTTTAAATGCTTCGCGCTGTTTCAATGCCGCTCTGGGTTTTATGGTGCGGGAGCGCCGCCGCTATTTCCGCCAGCCAGTGAAGATGCTGGTCCAGGTTTCGGTCGACGAAATGCAGCTGAAGGCGACCAGCACCAACGTCAGCGAAGGAGGCATCGCAGTTCTGCTGCGGCAGGCGCTGCCAAAAAATGCGACTCCACGCCTCTCATTTGTGCTGCCCGGCACCAACACCAACATGAGCCTGGAGTCGGAAGTAGCCTGGATCGATATGAAAGGATGCGCCGGGTTCCGCTTTCGCAACGTTCCCGAAGGATCGAAGCAGGTGTTAGAAAGATGGCTGGAAGCGCAAGCGCCGCCGGAACTCGCGGGCGCCGCCGAGCCCAGACACGCGGTCGAGATGGGGATGCCGAACCAGTAATTGTTGCTAATGGCAATTGCGTGCGCCTCTGCACCGCTCGACGAGGCATGGCTTGACGAGGCAACGCTTGACGAGGCAACGCTCAACGAGACATACCTCGACTCCACACGGCCCCATCACAGATCCAATCCCGCCAGGAATACATCTGTACGTGCAAGGTGCCAATCTTATAACTTGCGCCAGCGCTGCCGCGCGGGCAATCTTGGTGTCTCTCGGAGAATCGCTCCCGGAGGCGACTTACCGTCATGACGAACAGCGTCCGCATTCATCGCGTGCAGCAGACACTCCGCCGGTTCGAGCAAGATATTCCCCTGCTCAACATGCGTGTAAAAGACTTATCGGCGGAGCGGCAAGAATCCGCGCGCAAGTTTGCCGCCGCATTGATTGAGCAGACCAAAGCCGAATTGGCGAAGCTGATGGAAGAGCAGCCTGAGGATGTCCCGCGTCCCGGAGAGGTCATCTGGGAACCAGCCGATTAGACCGGCCAGACACGCTCATACTCTAGATCAGAATTGATTTCACAACGAAGAGCCAGCCGCCGCATGCACGGTTTTCGCGAACTCCTCCGCGCCATCGCTCTCCGAGATGGTCGTTTGCTCCCACAGAGTCTTATCGCGCAGAATGCGCGACACCAGCGCCGTATGCATCGCATGGCCGGCGCGGTCGGCTACCACTCGACCCAGAATCTGCTTTCCCAGCAGCGCCAGATCGCCGACCAAATCCAGAACCTTATGCCGTACGAATTCGTCAGGATAACGCAAGGGTCCGTTCTCCACACCGTCGCGCGTCAGCACAATGCAGTTTTCCCGCGAGGCCCCGCGGATCAGGCCCATATTCCGCATGGCGCGCTCGTCTTCACGGGAGCCGAAGGTGCGGGCCGAAGCGATAAACCGAACGTAGTTTCCGTTGGAAAGCTCCAACTGGCAGGTTTCCTTGCCAATCAGTGGATGAGGGAAATTAATGGAATAGGACACTGAGTACGTGTCCGCCGGATAGACCGCGATAAACTTATCGCCTTCCCGCATCTCCAATTCCCGCAGAATTCTCAGATATTGGCGCGGTCGGCGCTGCTTGCGGATTCCCGCTTTCTGGATCTTTTCCACGAACGGCCGGGCGCTGCCATCCAGAATCGGAAGTTCCAGGTTATCCAGTTCCACCACCGCGTTGTCGATGCCCATGCCGATAAAAGCCGAAAGAATGTGCTCCGTCGTCGAGATCAGCACACCTTTCTTCATCAGACTTGTGGCATAACTGACCCGCGCGACGTTGCGGCTTACCGCTTCGATCTCAAAGTCGTCGAGGTCGGTGCGGCGAAACACGATGCCTGTCCCAGGCGAAGCCGGCAGAATGCGCAGCGAGACCGGGGCTCCGCTGTGCAGCCCCACGCCGCTACATTCCACGATGGAACGGATTGTCTGTTCCGCTGTCAGATAGTTAGGACTCGAATATTTCTTTGAAGTGAATAGATTATAGGGCGGGAGGGAAAGTTGTCTGTGGTAAAAATGCCACAGTTCGTGGCCAGCGCGCGACTCCGAACCACACTCGATATCCCAACAAAATGCCCAGATTCAATAGCTTACGAATACGAGCCCTGGGGCTGGGGCGGAAAGATCGAGTCAGTGTTTCTTTGCAGGTTTGTTGGGGTTGTACCCGGAATCAGGATCGAACATTGCCGGATCGAGCGTCTGATTATACGAAACCGAGTTTATGAAGCGCTGCCCAGCCATATCGCCGTTGAAGTACCGCGAGACATCGTAGGGAGTTGCAATGCCTTGCACCTGACGATAGTTATCGTAGATTTCTTCTTCCAGATTTTTTTGCCGGTCGATGGGATCGCGCCATTGGAAACTTTTCTTAATAGGCAGGTGCGTGTCCACGTCGAGGAAAAGATCTACGCTCTCATCTTTGTTGTTGATCAGGGTGACCTGCAGGGCAGGATGCTGCGCGGCAATGGCGTCTCCATCATAAAAAAGCGCAACTGTAGGATCGTTCACCCAGATGCGAAGCATGTTTTCCAGGGAAAACTTCCGCCGCCGCAGGTAGTCGGTCAGATCTTTGGTCCCGATGGTATGCGGGCCTTTATAGGTGATCTCGTATCCCTTGTCCCCAACGTAAAGCTCGGTGATGTCGCGTTCCTTGGTGATTTCCACTCGCTCTTTATCGGGAAATTCGGTGAAGCGCCAGAATACAACGCCGTTGCTGGTCGGGCGTCCGTGAAAAAAGCTGTAGCCGCGGCCGGTTTCCTCCATGTTTTGGATCGTCAGGTAGGCTTGGCCGCCCAGAGCCTGGATCGCTTGCTGCAACAGGGCTTTCGCTTTATGTGCGTTCTCCTGAGCAATAGGGATGGATGCGGAATTCGTCGAGGCCTGCGGCGGGGGCTTACTCGGCGATTGCGGAGCCTGCGCCTCTGCGGATAAGGCCGCCATTGCAATCAGCGCTGACGCTATAGAGATAAGGAAGAACGGTTTCATCCAGCGTGAGGCGATTAGTGTGAGCAAAACAGAATTGTAGCGTTTTGCGAGCACTTTACGCTTGCAGGCAAAGAGTTGTCCTTTTGGCTTGGATGCAGAAAACGGGCCGCATGCGTCGCAACCCCGTTTATTTCATCTGATCGAGGATGGAGCCTACAATTCCTCCCACCACGCCACCCTGCACCGCTTCTTTTCTGTTCTCCTGAGGCATGTATTCGGCCAGCGCATGAGCAAGCCGCGCGATGGGAAGGGTTTGCAGCCAGATTCTTCCCGGGCCGGTGAGCGCGGCAAGGAAAATTCCGTCGCCGCCGAAGATCAAATTCTTGATTCCAGGGACGGTGGTGATTTGAAACGACACACCGGACTGGAAGGCTCCGACGTGGCCGGGATGTACGCGAAGAGTTTCGCCGGGCTGAAGATCGCGGATGACAAGTTCGCCGGAGAGTTCCAGCCAGGCCATGCCTTGTCCGCTGACCCGCTGCAGCAGGAAACCATCGCCGCCGAAAATTCCCGCGCCCAGCGATTGCTGGAACCCGACGCCGATTTGAATCTGCGATGTACCGCAGAGAAATCCGTGGCGGTGAATCATGTATTCGTGCCCCGGCGAGACTTCAACGGGGACAATGTGGCCCGGAAGCTTTGTGGCGAAGGCGAGTTCTCCGGGCGCTCCGATAGCGCGATATTCCGTCATGAAGATGGAACCGCCGCCGGCTACGCGTTTGATCACGCCAAACAAGCCTCCTCCGCCGCCAAACTGTGTGTGCGTGGTCAACTGAATCGAGCTGGACATCCAGGAAAGTTCTCCAGCTTCGGAGATAATGGCGTCGTTTTGGTCGAGGATGAATTCGAGCACGGGCATGGTGGTACCGGTGATGCGAGATTGCATGGTGGAAGCTCCTGGAAATGCGGATGACGTTATAAAACGGGACGGACCTGTCCCGGAAACAGAATATACAATTATCCGAGACCACGGTTGAAAAGCGAGTTTGCTAGCGAACGATCTTGAAGATCGCGCCTCAACCGCCGTAATAGCTTTAGCGGCAGAAGGCCCGGGGAGCCAGCCAAAACCGGCGAGACTTGCGGCACCCGGCGCATCGCACTTCCAGGACCAAGCATCCACCTTCTTGCAGGACAATCAACAGAAGGGCCCGCAAGCGGTTCGAAGCCATGTCGACAGAGCAGGACAAAGGTAACTCGCATATATTATCACCCGGTGATAAGATGTGAGGGATGGATGGAGACCCTAGCCTCGATACCCTTCTCCATCTCGATGGCGAAACGTTCGTCATGGAGGACAGCTTCTGGGTCAAGTTCGAGGTTAAACAGGTTCCGGCTACACCGGAGAAGCCTCATGGGCTGGATTACTCCCTGACTTTGCACGACGGTAATGGTGAGCGCCTTCTGGGTTTCGACAACGCCCATCCCATCCGCGAAGGTGCGGGGCCGGGAGCTCGGACGCGGATCGAATATGACCACAAGCATCGGGGGCAGCGGGTTCGCTTTTATGAATACATCGACGCTGTGAGCCTGCTGACGGACTTTTGGACGGAAGTGGACCGAATTTTGAATGAAAGGAGACCAACGCCATGAAGACATTGAGAGTTGGCATCGCTTCTCGGGAAGGTTACAGGAAGAGGACAATAGCTATTGCAAAGGGTGAGTATGTCCCGTCGAAGGGCGAGCCAAAGATTTGGTTTGAATCCGTGGGCACTTTATCTCAAGTGCTCTCCGACCAAAATCAGGACCTGCTAAGGCTTATTCTGCAAACTCATCCTGAATCCTTGCATGAATTGGCGGAGAGATCAGGCAGAGCTACATCGAACCTCTCCCGAACACTCCGGAAGATGGAGCAATACGGACTTGTTTGTCTCGAGCAAGGCCCAAATCGTCAACTTGTGCCGCGAGTCAATTATTCGGGAGTCGAATTCAAGCTGTCTTTTCAGGTTGACTCTTCAAATCCCCTGCCTTCGTCTCGAACAATTGCGTTCACTGGTCGAGGTCGAGAAGACAAAGACAATTGAGGGCCAGGATGAATGCTTCGGGGGCTGGCTCACCTTTATTTTTTTCTGTTGACTATGCGCCACCACCGAGTCGGCTGCCCCACCTTCCGCGGTTTTCGGAAGGTGGGCACCACGGACCTCGACTCTGTGTTCACTCGTCACATACAAATGGCTGGAAAAATCGGGGACCTGGCCCCAGGTTTCCCAGGTTTAGGGCGGAGTTTGAGAAAAAACCGGGCCGCCCTCAGGGCCTCAGGACCTGTGCTTGACATACTTACCGGGGCGGCGCACAACGCCGGATATCTGGGCGTTTTGCCATGCGGAAACTCTTAATCGTGGTTGCCGTTCTCGCGGCAGTGCTGCTCACGCCGGGCGTTGGCAGCGCCTACATCGATTGTGTCTACCTGCGGACGGAGTGTATAAATGCCACATACTGTGGGACCTGCCATGCCGCGTCGGATCAGGTATGGTACTGCGTGGACACTGGCGAGTACGAGTACATCCTTGGCGGATGCTGCCTGTGCACCTAGGCAAACGCGTGACTGGCGGAGGCTGCCATGAAGGCTTATTTTGCGTGCGCATTGTTGACGGGCCTCGCCGCCCCAACTTGTTTTGGGCAGTTTACCCCTGTGATCGCCAAGCGCCGCGTCATTGAGGAGCAACTGGACGCAAACGGCAACGTCCTGAACCGTTCCGAGACCCTCGGCCGGTACCTGCGGACCTCGAGCGGGGCCACGCTCGTGCAGGTCTATTCGACGATTACCGGCAGGTCTGCGCTCCATTCCGGGCAACTGCTCGACTATGACCGCCACATCGGGTATGACCTCGACTACGCCAGACATCAGGCCGTCGCCCGGTATGACCTGCCAAGCAAGCCCACGCCGGACTTCATGAAGAATGCCAACGGTAGCCTCGGGGACGAAACTGTCGCCGGACTTCATTGCGTGGTTGGCCCCGCGTTTCAGCGAATCGGCGACCGGAAGATCCAGATTGGGCGGGCATGGGTCTCACGCGAGTACAGCCTTGGCGTCAAGAATGAGGTGACATTGCGGCCTCCCGGTGGCCCGACGACGCACCAGATCGAAGAGCTTTACGACATCGCCTTGACCGAACCCGACCCGAAAGAGTTCACGCTCGACAACTTCTCTGTGTTTCAAAAACAACCCGCGGCGTGCCCAAATCCGAGTTCCCCGCAAGACTCGGGGCTCGCTGAGAGGCAATTCTGGGGCTGGACAAACGTGGGGACAGTCCCCGATTTTCCTACGAATGCCATGGTCCGCGATGCCCACTCTTCGAAAACCGCGAAGCGTGGGGCAGCCGAGGACGTGACCGTGCCTGAATCAGAAAAACAAAGGTGAGCCAAACCTGCAACTACTACTATGACGATCTGGCGCGGTTGGGTGGCAAGGATTCCAATGGCTACAGCGCAGACTGTGGCAGCACGCATTGGCAGCAACTGTTCACTTTCGATCCGTTTGGAAATATCTCGAAATCGGGTACCAGTTCTTTTTTGCCGACATATTCGACGGCCACAAACCAATTCACCATCAGCGGCGTACATGTCACGTACGACGGTGATGGCAACCTGCTGACCGACAACCTCAACACCTACACCTGGAACGCGTACGACCGCCCGGCCACGATCAACAGCACCACTTTGATTTATGATGCTCTAGGACGGATGGCGGAACAACAAAATGGTTCCAGCTACACCCAAATCCTTTACAGCCCCGCGGGCAAAACGGCGCTCATGAACGGGCAGACGTTGGTCAAGGCGTTCGTGAGCCTGCCGGGGGGCGGGACCGCTATCTACAGTTCCTCAGGCCTAGCGTATTACCGCCATGCCGACTGGCTGGGCAGTTCGCGGCTCACAAAGTCTTTTGTCTGAGCTTTCAACACTTAGAATGGACTTGCCGCTCCGCCCTTCGTAGAATCGAGGACGTTGCTGCTCGGCTACCTATTACGCGCCGATCCCGGGCGCAATCAGTGAGGACAAAGTCGCAATAATGAAACCGATCGGACAAGCTTCGCCACGTCAAAAGGCCAGAATTGCGGGTGTGTTTTACCTGCTCACCATATTGGCGGGAATATTCGCCCAGGGCTTCGTGAGCATGCGTCTGGTTGTTTCCAGCGATGCCGCCGCCACCGCAACTAACATACTGGCGCACGAGAGCCTGTTTCGATTGGGTTTCACGGTTTACATGATCGAAATGACCTGCCAGATCATTTTCACAGTTCTCCTTTATGAACTTCTTAAGCCGGTTAGCAAGAGCATCTCCTTGGTTGCGGCAGTTCTCGGCCTCGCCGGTTGTACGATCAAGACTTTCAGCCGCGTCTTTTATCTCGGCCCGCTGTTCATCTTGCACGGGGCTCCCTCCTTGAGCATATTCAGCAGGGAGCAGTTGCAGGCGCTGGCGCTTGTCTTACTTAATGTGAATGACCACGGCGCGGATATGGCCATGGCATTTTTCGGATTCCACTCTCTCTTAGCGGGCTATCTCATTTTCAGGTCCACCTTCTTGCCTCGGCTCCTCGGCCTGTGGGGGTTAATTGCGGGAGCGGGTTGGCTGACCTTTCTATACCCGCCGCTCGGACATCGTCTATTCCCATACCTCGCAGTCTTTGGCCTACTTGGGGCAATTGCGCTGATTCTGTGGCTCCTGGCGTTCGGCGTGAACGAACAACGATGGATGGAACAGGCCAATGAAGCTGCTCTTATCCGCACGTGAGAGCTGCGGGGTAGCGACCGGACCTGGCTTCGTTGCCGTTCGAAATGTTAGCGGTCATTTTGGTGACACAGGGCAATACGCTCATTGAAGTGGGGATGGGCCTTCGCTCAGTCTTCAGGTTAGAGATAAAATCTCATCAGGCAGAAGCGAGATGCTGCCGCGCACGTTGTGGAGCACATGCGCATGTTGACCATCTCCAAATCGCTATCTGCGGGCCAAGCAAGGACGTATCACTCCCGCGAATTTACTTCCGAAGAGCAGAACTACTGGAGCCGTGACCAGCAGGCTCATAGCGAGTGGCAGGGCAGGCTCGCGCAGGAGTGGGGCCTCGATGGCGAAGTCGGCTCCGAGCATTTCGCCCGCCTGAGTGAAGGCCAGCATCCTGAAAGCGGCTTGCAGCTCGTCAAGCATCAGCCAGGGGGCTGGCCCACCTTTGATTTTTTATTGTTGACACCGTCCCAGACTGAGGCTGCCCCACCTTTCGCGGTTTTCGAAAGGTGGGCACCACAGACCCCGACGCCACGTTCATTCTCCCCACGAACCGGACCTATCCACGTAGCGCTACCCCGCCCGCTTCTTCCCCTCCATCATCACCCTCCTCAACACCCGGTTGATCCGCGTCTGATACCCCGGGGGGGCTGGCGCACCTTCAGTTTTTCGCTTGCGCCACCGCAAATCGGCTGCCACGGACCTCGACGCTATGTTCATTCGTCACATACAAATAGCCAGTTCCCACGTTAGCTGTCTCCGATGCCGGGTGCCCCAGGTCTCGCCCGTTTTGCGAGACTGGGAAGAGCCATGATGAATGTTCACTTGTCACAGACAGACCTTTCCGATTTTTCTACCCTCCAATCATGACCGAAGGTCTGCACCGGTTCTACGGCAGTAACGACTTACATTTTCTGACGTTCAGTTGTTACCGGCGCCTGCCGTTTTTTCGGAACGAGGCTTACTGTGATTTATTTCTGAAGATTCTGGAGAGGGTTCGCCGGCGTTATCGGCTGGTGGTGCTTGGGTATGTCGTCATGCCGGAACACATTCACCTGCTGGTGAGCGAACCGCAGCAGAAGACCTTGTCGACTGTGATTCAGGCGTTGAAGCTCGGAGTTGTGCGCAGCATTCGGTGCTCCGGGGGTGGGAGCATCGTGGCGGCAGCACCCAGAGCCTGCCCTGAGCTTGTCGAAGGGTCTCGCACAATCGGCGAGACCTGGGGCACCCCAATTTCTGGCACACCACCGCATTCGAATCGATTCTGGCAGGCGCGCTTTTATGACTTTAACGTTTGGACGGAAAAGAAGCGAATTGAGAAACTTCGCTACATTCATCGAAATCCAGTGACGCGCGGATTGGTGGCCTCACCAGAGCTCTGGCGCTGAAGTAGCTTCCGTTGGTACCTGCACGGCGAGGCGGGTCCGGTGCGAATCAATGACACGAACATCATGGTGATGAACATTCGCCCACCGGCCGCGTAATCGAGTCCTTCCAATCGTCACCCATTCACCACACCTAAAAGATGGATTGGGTGCCCCAGGTCTCGCCGTTTTTGCGAGACATGGGAGAGGCCGCCACAAAACATGGGGTGGGATCGAGACCTGGGCCACCCGGCGGTGTAGTGATTCGCCCGTGGCTGCAAGCTTTCCGCTGGCGCACCAAGACTTACTCGCCGGAATACATCAAAGTGCAAGTCGCCACCGCCAAAGAAAAAGGTGGCATCGGCTTCTTGTTCCGGAACGCCGCCAATGACTACTCAAAGCCCTACGAGGCGATGCCAGAAATGAAAGCTGCGGACGCGAAGTCGCCTTCGAAAGACAAGGTGAAATATTTTCGCGGTGACGAACTGCCCACTACTGCGGTACAAGCTTCTCTGCTGCCCGCACCCAAGAACTAGCATCATTCCGACGAATTGTCCTACTGAGGATTGGTGTTTCCGCGTCAATGCACAAAGGCCAATCGAAGTCCAACTCACCAAAACGACAAGGCGCGCAATGCCGATGACTCTGTGCACCGCGCGCCTTCGTCGCCTGAATGGCCTGCTAAGCAGCCGACTCAGAGAGTGTTAATCACGGTTTCTACATCAATACGCTCCGCCTTGACAGTTCCTGAAACCGACTGCAGAACGTTCCCGTTCATGTCGTATTGTGTAATTGTGAATGTTCCGGAGAAGGTATTTCCCTTCGGCCCCAAAACCACGCTCTCGGTAAGATTCGCGACACCCACCTCGACCGTCCCAGTGGAATCCCAGGAAATGCCTTCATGGTTGAGCTTGTAATGGTCCCCGATTTTCTTCCACACGCCTATGCAGAAGTTGCCGGTCAGCGGCGGACGGTCTCCGGAGTTGTTAATCTCTGTCCCGTCCGAATGCCAGATGGAAAATCCGGAGTCAATCGTCGCCGTGCCCGCGCTGAGAGTCACCTTCCACATCCCGGTGATCGGATCGTTTTCTGCCGCACTGGCGAGCCGCAGTTCCGGCGAGCCGAAATCGTTCACCTGCCAGGCCTGCCGCTTCAGCGTGGCTTTCCCGGATCCGAAGTCCCCGCACCCTGCGTTCGCCGTTGCGGACATCACGGCAACGACCACGATTGCTCCTACCGTCACAGACAGTTTTCTTAGCGATTTCATTGGAATCTCCTTTTGATATGCAGCTTAGGAGGCTGCGCTCACGAGGAGCGCAACTCTCGGCGCACATCCTGTCCCCAAGGGAGCATTCCGGCAATGCAGGGCGGGTGAAGATTTGCGTCTCCCAGGTAAAGATTCGGTAAAGCGAAGGTGAATCTGCAAGTAACTGAAAACTAAAGAGGCTTCATTCTGATTTCGCTGCCGGTGCTATAGTAGTTTTGAGGCACTGAGAGCGACTGTGGGGTAGATGTATGGCGGTGTTTTCCTACAGTTTTGGGGAATTCAACCTGGATACTGCGCGCTACGAGCTCCGGCGCAACGGCCAGGTCCTGAAGCTGGAACGCATTCCCATGGAATTGTTGATCCTGCTGGCAGAGAAGCGGGGCATTGTTGTCGCCCGCCAGGAGATCGTCGATCGCCTCTGGGGCAAGGATGTTTTCGTCGATACAGAGCATGGCATCAATACCGCGATCCGCAAGATCCGGCAGGCCCTCAAGGACGATCCCGAAGACCCGCATTTTGTTCAAACCGTAACCGGCAAAGGCTACCGCTTTGTCGCCGAAACAAATGGAACATCAAACTCTTCAGCGGTAGTCGCCGAAGCAAAGCCCTACGCCGTAAATACAGAAGCCGCTGCGATGTACCCGAGCATCGCTCCGGCGGCAAAACCACGCCGCCGGCAAACCGCGGCGATTGTTATTTTGGCCGTAGGTCTGGCGGTCGCGGGATTGTTTGCCGCGAATGCCGCCGGGGTTCGCGACCGCCTCCTTCCAGCCAACCGCGCGTCTCAAATCCATTCTATTGCCGTCCTTCCTCTGGCCAATCTCTCCGGCGATTCCTCGCAAGACTACTTCGCCGACGGCATGACCGACGAACTCATCACCGCACTCGCCAAAAACCGCAACCTTCGCGTCGTCTCCCGCACCTCTGCTATGCAATATAAAGGAGTCAACGCCCGGTCCGCGATATCGCCCGCGAACTCGGGGTCGATGGCATCCTCGAAGGTTCCATCGAACGAACTTCCAACAGCGTGCACATGACCGTGCAGTTGATCTTTGCGCCCACCGATACCCATGTCTGGGCCGAAAGTTACGACCGCGATCTCAATCAGGCCTTCTCTTTGCCCGAAGAACTCTCCCAAATGATCGCCAAAGAAGTGAAGGCCGCCACCTCGCCCGCCTCGCCGCAGCGCTACATCAGTCCCGAAGCCCACGACGCCTACCTTCACGGCCGTTATTTCTGGTTCACCTTCAATGTTCCCAACACCCTGCCGTATTTCGAGAAAGCCATCCAGCTCCAGCCCGACTATGCCGCCGCCTGGAGTGGCCTCGCTGATACCTATGCTATCGACGGCATGCAGAATCGCCCCACTCCGAAGTTAGTGAAAAATGTCACGCCGCCGCCCTCAAAGCCATCGAACTCGATCCCTCGCTCCCCGAAGCCCATAACTCCCTAGCCGCCTGGTATCTTTTCTACCTCTGGGATCCAGCCCGCGCCGAAGTCGAATCCCGCCGCGCTATTGCCACTCGACCCCAACTTCGCCGAGGGCCATCATCTTCTTTCGTACATACTCGAAGTCCAGCAGCGCTACTCCGAGGCCGAAGTCGAGGCCAGACATTCCACGGACCTCGATCCCTTCGAGCACATCTGGGAATTGGGCGTTTTCTACACGAACATCCATCAATATGACGCCGCTCTCAAAGAGCTGAACATGCAGCGCCTCGCTCGCCCCGACGACTCCGACATCGCCCTGAACCTCTCGAAACTCTATTGGCTTAAAGGCATGTACAAGGAGTCGCAGTCCGAATACGAGCGCGCGCTCGACCTACAGCACGATTCTGCCACCAAAGCCGCCGCCCACCAGGCTTGGGTTACCGGCGGAGAGCCCGCCGTTGAGCGGTGGGGCGTCAAATAACATCAAGACCCTCGCCCGCAAGCAATACTTCCCGGCGTATTTCATCGCCTCGATCGTCGCCTTCTCCGGCGACAAAAACGAAACCATGAAATATCTCGAAGCCTCTTACCGCATGCACGACCCCGACCTGATATTCATTCAGAACGAACCCCTCTTCGACTTCCTTCACGCCGACCCACGCTACCAGGCCTTAGTAAAGAAGATGGGCCTTCCGGCGACATAATAGTCGGATCGTCCTATCATTTCGCCCTCGACAAGAGTATTTCGGAAGTCCCGCTCTGGCTGGCCCACCTTTGATTTTTTCTCTTTCTGATTCTGACCCACACACCACCAGGAGCCGGCTGCCCCACCTTCCGCGGTTTTCGGAAGGTGGGCGCCACGGACGATAGGGCGGGTGGCTGTGATCTATCAAGACGTTGTACCCACCGGAGACGCACGGCTGATGGGCGGAGCGTAACCGAGACTACCATGCGGACGGTGGAAGTTGTAATGCTCGAGCCAAGGCGAGAGCTGCTGATCGCGTTCCTCGGAGTTGAGGTAGTGGCGAACATAGGCCCACTCGCGCAGGGCGGTTTGGATAAAGCGTTCGGCCTTGCCGTTGGTGCGCGGAGTGTAGGGGCGGGTGAAGCGGTGCTGGATGCCGAGTTGGAGACAGGCGGCGCGGAAGTGGCGAGAGCGATAGCAGGAACCGTTGTCGGTGAGCAGGCGGCGAATGGAGATGCCGTGCTGGGCGTAGAAGGCGACGGCGGCGTGCAGAAAGGCGATGGCAGTTTCGGCTTGCTGGTTGGGCAGCATGCGGGAGAAGGCAAGGCGGGAGTGATCGTCGATGGCGACGTGCAGAGCCTGCCAGCCGGCGAACTGCGGGCGGCCGCGCCGGCGGCCATCGCCGCGAATGGAGACCTGCTGATAGCGGGTCATGCCCTTGATGTCGAGATGGAGCAGATCGCCGGGAGCGGGATGCTCGTAGCGCACGACGGGTGGGGCGGGATGGAGATGGCGCCAACGGTTGAGGTGAGCCCGCTGCAGAATGCGGCTGATGGTGGCGGGGCTGAGGCGAGTGGCTTGGGCGATCTGATAGGCGGGGCGGAGTTCGCGCCGCAGGGCAACGACCTGAGCGATCAACTCCGACGGGGTGCTGCGCGGGCTATGTTGCGGGCGGGAGGAACGATCCCGCAAGCCGGGCAGCCCCAGGGTGCGGTAGCGGCGGAGCCACTTGGCGGCGGTTTTTCGGCTGACGTTGAACGCGGCTGCAGCCGCGTTCAACGCCAGCCGATCGATCATGATTTTCTTGGCTAAAGCCTCTCGACTCCGAAAGGTAAGTCGGGCATTCTGGTGAAGGTCCATTCCATCTACTCCTGAGAAGCGGATTGGTCAGCACCATCAGCTTCTCCGGTTTGGAGCGAATGGACTATTCACTTACTGGGAACAACGTGTTGAAAGATCACAGCTGCCCCACCTTTGATTTTTTATTGTTGACACCGTCCCAGACTGAGGCTGCCCCACCTTTCGCGGTTTTCGAAAGGTGGGCACCACAGACCCCGACGCCACGTTCATTCTCCCCACGAACCGGACCTATCCACGTAGCGCTACCCCGCCCGCTTCTTCCCCTCCATCATCACCCTCCTCAACACCCGGTTGATCCGCGTCTGATACCCCGGGCCTTTCGACTTGAACCAGTCCACTACTTCCGTATCGATGCGCAACGAAATTCTCAGCTTGCGCGGACGGTTCCAGCGAGGCTGCGCCCCCGTCGCCTCGTCCGCCAGCATCAACAGCTCGTCTTCAACCGACGCCCGGAGATCGCCAATCTTCCCTGGCCGTTGTCCAGGTGACGGCCGCGACTTTCGTCGCTTTGTTTTCTTACTCTTGGCTGTCATCACACTATCGTACATACTGAATCGTCATGACGCTATGTTCTACGACGAACACTTAGAGCGGTCTGAAAACAAGAACAGGAGTCGAGGGAGCCCATGACGATGCCCCGCTTGCCCCACCGCGCCTGCCTGTGAAAAACTCATTGCAGACAGTCTTGGCGATCTTCATGCCTGAAAAGAAAACACTCTTCGAGAAAATCTGGGACGCGCATCTGGTCGCGGAGCCGGCGGGGCGGTCGCCGATTCTTTATATCGATCTGCATCTGGTGCATGAGGTGACTTCGCCGCAGGCATTTGATGGGCTGCGGGCAGCGGGAAGAAAAGTTCGGCAGACTTCGCGAACGGTCGCGACCGTGGATCACAACATCCCCACCGAGCCGCGCGGCACGCCGATTACCGATGCCATCGCGGCGAAGCAGATTGAGGCGCTGCAAAAAAATTGCACAGAATTTGGCGTGCGGTTGTTCGATATGGATTCGCCCGACCAAGGGATCGTGCACGTGATTGGGCCGGAGTTAGGGCTGACGCAACCGGGCATGACGATTGTCTGCGGCGACAGCCACACCAGCACGCACGGGGCGTTTGGCTCGCTGGCGTTCGGCATAGGTACCTCAGAAGTGGAGCATGTTCTGGCTACGCAATGTCTGGCGCAGCAGAAGCCGAAGACCATGAAGATCGACGTGCGCGGCCGTTTGCCACAGGGTGTGGGAGCGAAAGATCTGGCGCTGGGAATGATCGGCCAGATTGGAACCGATGGCGCGACCGGGCACGTGATCGAGTACGCCGGCGAGGCGGTGCGCGCGCTCTCCATGGAAGCGCGCATGACGTTGTGCAACATGAGCATCGAGGCCGGTGCGCGCGCGGGCATGATTGCGCCGGATGAAATAACGTTCGCCTATGTCAAGGGGAAGCGCTTTGCACCGCAGGGCCGCGAGTGGGAGAGTGCGGTTGAGCGGTGGACTAATTTGCCCACGGATGAGGGCGCGCAGTTTGACAAGATCGTGGAGATCGACGCGGCGCAGCTTTCGCCGTTTGTGACTTGGGGAACGAATCCGGCGATGGTGGCTCCGGTGACGGGGCGCGTGCCGGAGATTGGAAGTCTGAACGGCTCTGACCGCAGCGCAACGGAACTGGCTTTGCAATACATGGGGCTGGAGCCGGGGAAACGCATTGAAGAGATTGGCATCGACCGCGTATTCATTGGCTCGTGCACGAACTCGCGCATTGAGGATTTGCGCGCGGCGGCGCAGGTGGCGCGGGGACATCGCGTAAATCCAAAAGTGCGCGCCATGGTGGTGCCGGGATCGCAGGCGATCAAGCGCACGGCCGAGCAGGAAGGATTGCACAGGATTTTTTTGGAGGCTGGGTTTGAGTGGCGCGAGTCGGGATGCTCGATGTGCCTGGGAATGAATCCCGATATTCTGCAGCCGGGCGAACGTTGCGCTTCGACCAGCAATCGCAATTTTGAAGGAAGGCAGGGACGCGGAGGGCGCACGCATCTGGTGAGCCCGATGATGGCAGCGGCGGCGGCCATTGCGGGACATTTTACGGACGTGAGGAATTGGAAGTTTTTGTAGTCACGTCGCGTCCCGAAGTAACAGCAGGTTCCTCACCCGCCGCTTCGCGGCGAGTTCGGAATGACATTGACGTGAATCGATGGCCGCGAGTGGAATTGAAATCCGAAATGTTATGAAACCATTTACTGTGCATCATGGGCTGGTCGCGCCGCTGGAGCGGATCAACGTCGATACCGACCAGATCATTCCCAAGCAGTTTTTGAAACGCATCGAGCGCACGGGGTTTGGCCAATTTGTATTTTATAACTGGCGCTTTGGCGCGGATGGAAAAAAGAATCCCGAATTTGTTTTGCACCAGCCACGCTATGAGGGTGCGAGTATTCTGGTCGCGGGAAAGAATTTTGGCTGCGGATCATCGCGCGAGCACGCGGTGTGGGCGCTGGCGGACTTCGGTTTTCGCGCGGTGATTTCGTCTTCGTTTGCCGACATCTTCGCCAACAACAGCACGAAAAACGGATTTCTTACGGTGCGCTTGACCGACGATGAAGTCTCGGAAATCATGCGGCGCGCATCGCAGGTCGAGGGGTATCAACTCACGGTCGATCTGGAACAATGCGAGGTGCGCGACGATCAGGGCTTCCGGACGAAGTTCACCGATCGACGATTTCGTTCGCCATTGCCTTCTGAACGGACTGGATGACATTGGTCTGACCTTGCAGCATGAAAGTGCAATTGCCGCCTACGAAGCGCGGAATGCGCAACCGCCAACGAGTAAAGATTTGTAAAACATTCGCCTCGCCCTTGACCCGCCAAGGCTGCTAAGTGGATGCTTACCAAGTAGGATTCTTCTCGGGTGTTTGCGTTCCAGTCCCCGCTGGAACCCTGTTGGTGGGACGCCGCTTCGGCTGAGAACAACTCCGCATTCGCGGCCAAAGTCTTCGCAACCGAGTGCAAATGTACACGTCTAATAGCAGAGGCTCCAGACGCCGGAGTTGTGCAAGACATACGTTACCGGATTATTTCATTGAAAAATAGCCAATCGCCTTCGTCTTCGCAGAATGTTTCCTTAGGGATGCGCGCACCGCGTCTGTATCTCGCCTTTGTGCTAACCGTTGTCTGCGTGTTCTTCTGCGCCTGCAGCGCCGACTCCCGTCACCAGGCGCAGGCCGCCGGACCGCGCACCGTATCGGTCGCTGTCTCTCCCGTGGTGCGGGAAAATGTTCCGGTGTATCTCGCGGGACTGGGATCGGTCACAGCTTTTAACACGGCAAACATCAAGAGCCGTGTCGACGGCCAGATCATGCAGGTCAACTTTAGAGAAGGTCAGAACGTGAAAGCGGGCGATCTGCTGATCGTCATCGACCCGCGGCCGTATCAGGTGCAATTGGAGCAGATGGAAGCGCAGCTATTTCGCGATCAGGCACAGTTACGAGATGCGAAACTAAACCTGGACCGCTATACGACACTCATTCCTTCGGGCAGCATCGCGCAGCAGCAAGTGGATACGCAGAAGGCGCTGGTCGACCAACTGGACGGCACGGTGCGCAACGACCAGGCGCAAATCGATAACGCCAAGTTACAGCTTGTCTATTGCCACATCACAGCACCGTTCAGCGGGCGAGTTGGGTTGCGGCAAGTGGATCCAGGGAACATTGTTCATGCGACAGATACGAATCCCATGCTGATTCTTACGCAGCTGCAGCCCATCGCGGTGATCTTCACGCTGCCCGAAGACTGGCTTCCCAGCGTGGCGCAACACATGAAGAATTCGACGCTGGAAGTGGAAGCGCTCAACCGCGACGATCAAACCAAGCTGGGAACGGGAAAGCTGCTGACCATCGACAACCAGATTGACCAGACGACGGGCACGGCCAAGCTGAAAGCTGTTTTCGATAATCGGGATAATCAGCTCTGGCCGAACCAGTTTGTGAACACGAACTTGCTGCTGGAAACGCGCAAGAACAGCACGGTGGTGCCCACGGCGGCGGTTCTGCGCGGGCCGCAGGGCACCTTCGTCTATCTGGTAAAGCCGGATAAAACCGTGGAGGCGCGCGAGGTAAACATTTCGCTCACTCAGGGCAACACCACGGTTGTGAGCAGCGGCGTCGTTCCGGGCGACATTGTGGTGACCGATGGTCAGGACAAGCTGCAAACCGGGAGCAAGATCGAGCCGCGGAATGCAACTCCCGCCAGCAGTTCGCATAGCAGCAGCCCGAATAGTTCAGGAAGTAAAAACTCCGTAACCCCAGACTCCGTAACCCCAGGTTCATGAGTCCTTCAAGATTATTTATTCTTCGGCCGGTCGCGACCACGCTGCTGATGGTGGGCGTGCTGCTCGTGGGCTGGGTGGCGTTCATGCAGTTGCCGGTTTCGGCGCTGCCCGAAGTCGATTATCCGACGATACAAGTCGTGACGTTTTATCCGGGAGCCGATCCGGAAGTGATGGCTTCGTCCGTCACATCGCCGCTGGAGCGGCAATTCGGGCAGGTGCCAGGCCTGAGCCAGATGACGTCGACGAGTTCATTTGGCAGCTCCGTAATTACGCTGCAATTCGGGCTCGACCAGAACATTGACGTGGAAGAGCAGCAGGTGCAGGCGGCGATCAACGCCGCGCAGACTTTCCTGCCCACCGATCTTCCGAATCCTCCGATTTATAACAAGGTCAATCCGGCGGACGCGCCGATTCTTACCCTGGCTCTCACTTCCGATTCCTTGCCGCTCTCGAAAGTCGAGGATCTGGCGGATACGGCGCTGGCGCAGAAAATTTCTCAGCTCCCCGGCGTGGGTCTGGTTTCAATCAGCGGAGGACAAAAGCCGGCGGTAAGAGTTCAGGCCAATCCCACGGAGCTGGCTTCCTATGGGCTGAGCCTGGAAGACGTCCGCAACGCGCTGGCGGCGGCGAATGTGGATCAGGCCAAGGGCGTGATCGACGGATCCCGGCAGTCGTATACGATTGGCGACAACGATCAACTGCTAACCAGCGCGCAGTACAAACCCATTGTCGTGGCCTACCGCAACGGCGCGCCGGTGCGGCTGAGCGATGTAGCCAACGTTATCGATGGTACGGAGAACGATCTGCTGGCGGCGTGGATGAATCTGACGCCCGCGGTCATCGTGAACATACAACGGCAGCCGGGCGCAAATATTATCAGCGTCGTCGACAAGATCAAGAAACTGCTGCCGATCTTGCAGGCTTCGCTGCCTACGGCGGTGAAGATACAGATTCTCACCGACCGCACCAACACGATTCGCGCTTCCGTGAAAGACGTTGAGTTCGAATTGATGCTGACCATCGTGCTGGTGGTCATCGTGATTTTCTTTTTCCTGCGAAATTTGCGCGCGACCTTCATTCCCAGCGTGGCGGTGCCGCTCTCTATCGTGGGAACGTTTGGCGTGATGTATCTGCTGGGCTACAGCCTCAACAATCTGACGCTGATGGCGCTGACCATCTCCACCGGCTTTGTGGTGGATGATGCCATCGTGATGATCGAGAATATCGACCGCTTCCTCGAAGCCGGAGATTCACCGCTGGATGCCGCGCTGAAAGGGTCGGGGCAAATCGGCTTCACGATCATCTCGCTCACCGTTTCTTTGATCGCGGTGCTCATTCCGCTGCTGTTCATGGGCGATATTGTGGGCCGCCTGTTCCGCGAGTTCGCCGTCACATTGTCGGTGACGATTCTGGTTTCGGCTGCGGTTTCCCTCAGCCTGACGCCGATGATGTGCGCCAAGCTGCTGAAGCATCGCAGAGAAGGTGAGAAGGGGCGTTTCTACGAAGTCACGGAAGACTATTACAACCGGGTCATCGCGTTTTATGGCCGGACGGTCAAGTGGGTGCTGAAGCATCAGACCGCAACCCTGATGGTGACTTTTGGAACGCTGGTGCTGACGCTGATTCTGTATGTGATCGTGCCCAAAGGATTTTTTCCGGTGCAGGATACGGGCGTGATTTTGGGAATTTCGCAGGCTCCGGATAGTGTGTCGTTCGACGCCATGTCGCGCCGGCAACAGGAACTGGCGAAGATTATTCTTAAAGACAAAGATGTGGAGAGCTTGTCTTCTTTTATTGGCGTGGATGGAACCAATACCACGCCAAACAGCGGGCGCATTCAAATTAATTTGAAATCTCTCGATGAGCGCAAAGACAGCGCCTCTGAAATCATCCGGCGGTTGCAGCCGGAGTTGGCACGCGTGGACGGTATCACGCTTTACATGCAGCCGGTGCAGGATTTGACGGTGGAGGACCGGGTGAGCCGAACGGAGTTCCAGTATTCGGTGGAGGATGCGGACGCGCAGGAGCTGGCGCAATGGACTCCGAAGCTGGTGGAAAAACTCAAGACCTTGCCGGAGTTGCGCGACGTGGCCACCGACCAACTCGATAACGGGCTGAGGGCGAACATCACGATCGATCGCGATACTGCGTCGCGGCTGGGAATTTTGCCGCAGGCGATCGACAACACACTTTACGACGCTTACGGGCAAAGGCTGGTCTCGACAATTTTCACGCAGTTGAATCAGTACCACGTGGTTCTCGAAGTGTTGCCGAGCTTTGCGCAAAATCCGGACATGCTGAAGGACATTTACATCCGTCCGGGCACTTCGACAGCGAACACGGGCGCGCCGACGGCCAATGCGGCAACTACGGTCACTAGCGGGACTCCGGTGCCGATGACGGCTTTCACCCATATCCGGTCGGGTACGACTTCTCTTGCGGTGAACCATCAAGGGCAGTTCCCGGTGGTGACGCTTTCTTTCAACCTGGCGCCGGGAGCTTCGTTGGGCGATGCCACGAAGGCAATTCAACAAGTAGAAAAAGAAATTCAGCTGCCGCCCAGCATTCATGCGGCATTTCAAGGGACGGCGGCCGCGTTCCAGAATTCACTGGCCAGCGAGCCTTATCTGATTCTGGCCGCGGTGATCACGGTCTACATTGTGCTGGGAGTTTTGTATGAAAGTTACATTCATCCCATCACGATTCTTTCCACCCTGCCCTCGGCCGGCGTGGGAGCGATTCTGGCGCTGCAACTTACGGGAAACGATCTGACAGTCGTGGCTCTAATTGGCATTATTCTACTGATCGGAATCGTAAAAAAGAACGCCATTATGATGATAGATTTCGCGCTGGAAGCAGAGCGCGAGGAGCACAAGCCGCCAGAGGAAGCGATTTATCAGGCGTGCCTGCTGCGTTTCCGTCCCATCATGATGACGACGATGGCGGCGCTGCTGGGCGGATTGCCTTTGGCGTTGGGATCGGGCACCGGCGCAGAATTGCGGCGCCCGCTGGGCATCACCATTGTTGGCGGGCTGTTGCTCAGCCAGTTGCTCACTCTCTATACAACGCCGGTGGTCTATTTGTGGTTCGACCGGCTGGCGCAGAGATTCGCGAAATACAACATCGGCAACCCGATTCCGCATGAGGCCTTGCCCGGAGATGCGGCAGGAGATTAAACCCGCTATTCCGTATGAGTATTTCCGCTCCATTTATCCGGCGCCCGATTGGCACATCGCTGCTGGCCGCGGCTTTGCTGATGTCGGGAATTCTGGCGTTTAATTTTCTGCCGGTCGCATCTCTGCCGCGAGTGGATTTTCCGGTCATCCAGATTCAGGCGCAATTGCCGGGCGCCGATCCGCAGACGATGGCGTCCGCCGTAGCGACGCCTCTGGAAAGACAGTTTGGACGCATCTCCGGCGTCAACCAGATGACGTCGACGAGCCAGTTGGGCTCGACCAGCATCGTGCTGCAATTCGATTTGGATCGCGACATCAACGCGGCGGGGCGCGATGTGGAAGCCGCGATCAACGCGGCTCGCAGCCAGCTTCCCGCGAATCTGCCCAGCAATCCCACCTACCGAAAAGCGAATCCCGCGGATGCACCGATTCTGATTCTCGCGCTTACCTCCGATACCGAAACTGTGCCGCAAATGTATGACGCGGCCGATTCCATCTTGTCGCAGAAACTGGCTCAGGTCAGTGGAGTGGGGCAGGTGTTTGTGGGAGGTTCGGCGCAGCCCGCGGTGCGTGCGGAAGTAAATCCTACGTTGCTGAATAAATTAGGCGTCGGGTTGGACACGGTTCGGAATGCGCTCAACGCGGCCAATGCTAACCAGGCAAAAGGCCAGACGGAAGATGCGACGCGGTTCTATTCGTTCAGCGATAACGATCAGCTTTTTACCGCCGACCAATACCGGCCCTTGATCGTGGCCTACCACAATGGCGCGGCGGTGCGACTCGGCGATGTCGCCACAGTGGAGGATTCGGTTTCGGATGTGCGCAATATCGGATTGGCCAATGGCAAGCCGAGTGTTCTGATCATTGTTTTCCGCCAGCCCGGAGCCAACATCATCGAGACCGTCGACCGGGTGCAGGCGATGATGCCTTACTTGCAATCCTCGATTTCGCCGGCAATTCATTTGACGGTCGCGATGGATCGAACGGTAACCGTGCGGGCTTCGGTCAAGGATATCGAGTTCACGCTGATCGCATCCATCATTCTTGTGATCCTGGTGGTCTTCGCGTTTTTGCGCACCGTGCGCTCCACAATTATTCCCAGCATCGCCGTGCCGCTGTCTCTGGTGGGAACTTTCGGCGTGATGTATGTGCTGGGATACAGCCTGGATAATCTTTCGCTGATGGCGCTGGCCATCTCCACGGGCTTTGTGGTTGACGATGCCATCGTAGTTCTGGAAAACATCACCCGCTATCTGGAACACGGAATGGAGCCGGTGCGAGCGGCGTTCAAAGGGGCGGCGGAGATTGGTTTCACCGTCATCTCCATGAGCGTATCGCTGGTTGCGGTGTTCATTCCGCTGTTGCTGATGGGAGGAATTGTTGGCCGGTTGTTCCGCGAGTTTGCGGTCACGCTGAGCATCGCAATCGGGCTTTCTCTGCTGGTTTCGCTGACTACCACTCCCACCATGTGCGCCAAGTTCCTGCGCCCGGCGAAAAACGACCACCACAACCTCTTTTACCGCGCGAGCGAATGGGTGTTCAACTGGATGCTGAACACCTATCGCCGCTGTCTGGTCGTAGCGTTGCGGCATAGCTTCGTTACGTTATGCGTGACGATTGGGGTCGCGTGCCTCAGCGTGTTTCTTTACATCAAAGTGCCCAAGGGATTTTTTCCGCAGCAGGATACGGGCCGGATTGCGGGATCGGTGCAGGCCGCGCAAGATATTTCCTTCCAGGCCATGCGCGGACAAAATGGAACGTTATCTCACCATCGTGATGAAAGATCCCGCAGTGAGCACGGTGGTGGGCTTTGCCGGGGGTAACACGGTATCGAATCAGGGACGTTTTTTCATCATGTTGAAGCCGCTGGAGGAGCGCAGCACCTGCAGGAGCACGCACTTCTGGCAGCGATGCCCTGCGGTGACCGCAGATGACGTCATCAACCGCTTGCGCGGAAAGCTGGCAGTGGTGCCGGGAGCCACGCTTTTCTTACAGGCGGCGCAGGATTTGACTATTGGCGGACGCCAGAGCAATGCGCAATATCAGTACACGCTGCAAGATCAGGATTTGAACGAACTCGATACATGGGCGCCGCGATTGCTGCAAAAGGTGCGCCGGTTGCCCGAACTGAAGGATGTGAACACCGACCAGCAGGATCAGGGTTTGGAAGCGCAGTTGGTGATCGACCGCGACACCGCCAGCCGGTTGGGGGTTGCCGCGCAGGATATTGATAATGCGTTGTACGACGCCTTCGGGCAGCGCCAGGTCTCGACGATGTACCGTCCGCTCAATCAGTATCACGTGGTGATGGAGGTCGCGCCGGAGTTTCAGCAGACGACCCAAGGATTGCAGAATATCTACGTGCGCTCTTCGAGCGGGACTCCTGTGCCGCTCTCGGCTTTTACACGGCTTGAGCCGTCGAATACGGCGCTGGCGGTGAACCACCAAAGCCAGTTTCCGTCCGTAACCATTTCCTTCAATCTGGCGCCGCTCATATCTCTGGGGCAAGCCACGCAGGCGATTGAAGCGGCGGAACGGGAAATCGGTTTCCCCAGCTCCATTGACGCCAGCTTTCAGGGAACCGCGGCGGCTTTCGTCAGTTCGCTTTCCAGTGAAAAGTGGCTGATTCTCACCGCGCTGATCACCGTTTATATCGTGCTGGGGATGTTGTATGAGAGCTACATTCATCCCATCACAATCCTTTCCACGCTGCCCTCGGCGGGTGTGGGAGCGCTGCTGGCGCTGCTATTGACGGGTAATGAACTCAATGTCATCGGCACGATCGGCATTATTCTGCTGATCGGGCTGGTAAAGAAAAACGCTATTATGATGATCGACGTGGCGCTGGAAGTGGAGCGCGAGCAGGGCAAGAAGCCGGCGGAGGCGATTTACGATGCCTGTCTTTTGCGCTTCCGCCCGATCACAATGACCACGATGGCCGCTTTGCTCGGCGGGCTGCCGCTGGCCCTGGGCACGGGCACCGGATCGGAGTTACACCGCCCATTGGGTATTACGATTGTGGGCGGACTTATCGTCAGCCAGGCGCTGACGCTTTTCACCACGCCGGTCGTATACATCTATCTTGATCGGCTGCGGCTGGCGCTGGGCGGGGAAAGCAAACACCTGCCGGATGTGCCGCTGCATGGGCCTGCGCGGCCGAGCCCGGTTCACTAGAAAGAACGGTTCGCTGGAAGAAGCAGACAGAGGCGAGCCTGCCTTGAGCCGGGCGGCGGCCATCTGACATGCTGTCCATCCACGCGTACAACCAGCCTTGCGAAAACGGGCATCGCATGTTTACGCTGTGATCCTGCATCGGGGAACAATCTTGCACCCCAAACTGGGCCATTGTCCCGTATGATATGAAAATCTGTCATTTTGGATTGATGGGCGTAACTGCGCGTCTTGTCGTGCGCGCATGAGTTTTCTTTCTGGCTTCGCAAATTTCTTACGGGAGTTACGGATGCTGAAGAAGGCAGCGGGATTGTTGTTGGTTTGTGCTTGTATGGCGACCTGGATGAGCTGCTCCGGGACGGTGAGCCACTTTGCGTACGCGGCGCTGCCATCGGCCAACGAAGTTGGAATCTATCGCGAAGATCCATACTCCGGCGTGTTGACTCAACTCGACGACAGTCCTTATCTGGCGGGCAATGGCGCTGAGTCGGTTGCCGTCCACCCCAAGTACCCTATTATGTATGTTTCAAACGCAGTGGACGATACGATTTCTCTTTTCGACATCGCCAGTAACGGCGAAATTACAGAGGTCACTCCGCGATTTACTTCGGGCAGCACTCCGGCAATTCTCGCGATGGATACGGCAGGGGCCTATCTTTATGAAGCGGACTGGGGATCGAACAGCATCACCGTTTACTCAATCAACACCAGCACCTGTTCTAAGAGCCTTAGTCCGCCGTGCGGAGCGCTGGCCCCGATTCCCAGTTCTCCGTTTCCCATCGGTGTCCGCCCGCTCAATCTTAAATTGAACCCCACAGGCAGCGTGCTATACGTCACCGGAGCTGGTTTCCCAGCTGGCTTCATCCTGGCGTTCACTGCAAATTCCGGAGTCTTATCTGTGCTGGGAAATTTTTCCAGTGGAGGGACCAGCCCTTACGGGATGTTTGTTGCTCCAAATGGCAAGTTCCTTTACGTCGCGAACGGCTCTCCGGATAATTCCATTGCGGAGTTTACGATTGCATCTTCAGGAGCACTGACGCCGATCGCGGGATCTCCCATCGGGCAAAGCAATGGCATCAATCCTTTGTCTTTGGTCAGCGATACTTCGGGAACGTATCTCTATGTAGCCAATGAAGGGTCCAACAACGTTTCCGTTTACACCATTGCGACGGATGGATCGATCAGTCCCTTTTCCACTCCGACCTTCACCACCGGGAACCAGCCTAGTTTTCTCACGATGGATCCCAACGGCAAGTATTTGCTGGTGGGGGACCAATCGTCGGGGATCGAAGTATTCAGTGTAAGCATGGGCAATCTTTATGAAGTCATGACGCTTAATACAGGGAGCAATCCCAGTTCGCTCGCCGTGACACAATAGATTGCCTAAGCAATCGCTCGCCCAATCAATGCGGGCCGATGTCGGCTTCGATAGGCACAAAAATAGTTTGAGGGTCTGCCGCGCAACTAGCCTTGCCAGCGGGTAAAATGACAGGCTCCGAGGAATGAGGGTGAGACGGCTCTTTCATCAGCCGGCACCCGGTTAGGAAAATCATGAGAATTGCAAGCGCTGCAAGCGCTTTTCCCCGGCATTACTATTCACAGGCAGTTTTGATGGAAAAACTGCAGGAATATTGGGGCGACCGGCTAAAGAACCCGCAGTTACTGGGACGTTTGCACCGCAATGTCACGGTCGAAGGCCGACACCTGGCCATGCCCGCCGAAGAATACTACGACCTCAAGACCTGGGGCCAGGCCAACGACGTCTGGATTCGGGTGGCGAAAGAACTCGGGGAGCAGTCCTTGTGCCGGGCGATGCAATACGCGGGAATCGAGCCGAAGCAGTTGGGCGCTCTTTTTTTCGTTTCCGTTACCGGAATTTCAAGTCCTTCAATTGACGCTCTGCTCATCAACAAGATGGGCCTGCCGCAGAACATCCGGCGGGTTCCGATTTTCGGGTTGGGCTGCGTGGCGGGCGCTGCCGGAATTGCCCGCTGTGCCGATTACGTGCGCGCCTATCCTTCGCAGACCGCGGCCCTGGTTTCGGTAGAGCTGTGCTCGCTGACTTTGCAGCGGCAGGACCTGTCGGTGGCGAATTTAATTTCTTCCGGCCTGTTCGCCGATGGCTCCGCGGCGGCGATTGTGGTGGGAGATGAAGTGGATTCGGCAGGGCCGGAGATTCTGGCGACGCGTTCAATTTTTTATCCGGAAACGGAAGAGATGATGGGCTGGAAGGTGTCCGAAACCGGCTTTAAGATTACGCTCTCGCCGCAAGTTCCGGTTCTGATCCGCGAGAACCTTGGCCACGACATGGATGCCTTTCTCGGAGATCACGGCTATAAGCGCAGCGACATAAAAAGCTGGGTGCTGCACACCGGCGGTCCGAAGGTTTTGGAGGCCACAGCGGAAGCCCTCGACCTGCACAACGGCCAGCTCGATGCTTCCTGGGATTGCCTGAAGAAAGTGGGGAATCTTTCTTCGGCCTCGGTGCTGGTGGTGCTTGAAGATGTGATGAAGCATCGCCGGCCGGAGCCGGGAACAATCGGCATATTGGCGGCGATGGGCCCGGGATTCTGTTCAGAGATCCTGCTTTTGCGCTGGTAATGACACGCCTGTAATATAAAAGTACGTGGCATTGGGAAAGTCGACGGAAGTTTTCGTGATCGGTGGAGGGCCTGCTGGGTTGGCTGCGGCAATTGCGGCCCGCCAGCGCGGATTTCTCGTGACAGTGGCCGATGGCGCTTGCCCGCCGATTGATAAGGCGTGCGGCGAGAACCTGATGCCCGACGCCGTTGATCCCCTGGAACAGCTGGGTATCAGGTTTAGCGAGGACGAATGTCATCCTCTACAGGGCGTGCGCTTTTTGAGTGAGGGCCTCGTCGCCGATGCCAACTTCCCTTCCCGCGCTGCGATTGGCGTGCGCCGAACCACGTTGCACCGCCGATTGAGCGAGCGGGCTGCCAGCCTGGGCATCGATCTTCTGTGGGGAACGCCGGTTACCGGTATTTCTCGCGCAGGAGTGAGTCTGGGGGAAGGCCGCACGATCGAAGCGAATTGGATCGTTGGAGCCGATGGAGTGAACTCGCGAGTGCGCCGCTGGGCCGGCCTGGAGGCTTCTCAACGAACAAGCGTCCGCTGGGGCTTCCGACGTCACTATCGCATTGCCCCGTGGACGGATCGAATTGAACTCTATTGGGTGCGGCACGCGCAGGGATACGTTGCTCATGTAACCGAAGACCAGGTTTGCGTAGGCTTGATGTCGCGTGACCCGCAACTTCGCGCTGATGAGGCTTTATCTTGTTTTCCCGCGCTTGAAGCTCGCCTGCGGGGCGCACAGATTATTTCCAGAGAGCGTGGCGCGCAGTCTCTCACCAGGAAACTCAGACGCGTCCACCGGGGAAGCGTGGCATTAGTTGGCGATGCTTCCGGCACAGTGGACGTGATCACCGGCGAAGGACTTGGTCTGGCTTTTAATCAGGCGCTTGTTCTCGCAGATTGCATGCAGTCCGGCGATTTGAACCGCTATGAGCGAGAGCATCGTCGGCTAGGCCTGCGGCCTTCGCTGATGGCGCGGCTCATGCTGATGCTCGATGGACGCCCATGGCTGCAAGGGCGGGTCATGAAAGTTTTCCGCGCGCGGCCGGAGATTTTTCGCCGGCTGCTGGCTTTGCATGTGGGTGAGGTTTCTCCACGTCTGGCTTTGGACGGGATCACTTTTGGATGGGGATTGCTAACCACGTAACATGACTCTCATCCGGTTCCGGGCTTCCGGCGCTTTTTCCTTTCGCATCCGCGTAACCGCTGTCTGTTGCACCATCCTCGCGATTTTGCTTATTTATAGTCTTGCCGCTAATGCGGCGGCGCAGGAAGTCGTTTTGCGGCTTGATCCCTCAAAGACCACGGTTAACTTTACGCTGTCCGATGTACTGCATACGGTACGCGGAACGTTTGCGGCTAAGCGCGGCGAGTTACGCTTCGATCCCGCGGCGGGAGAGGTATCGGGCGAAATTGTAGTCGACGCCAAAAGCGGCGAGAGCGGAAACGGCATGAGAGATCGCAAGATGCACAAGGAAATTCTGGAGAGTGACCGTTATCCGGAAATTTCTTTTCGTCCAACGATGGTGGAAGGAGCTGCGCCGGCGGGAAAGTTTTCCGCCAGGATTCACGGCATGTTCAGCATTCACGGAGTGGATCGCGAGATTACCGTGCCCGCTGAAGTCGATATTGAGCCGGATCATTGGAGCGCGAAGGTGCACTTCACCGTCCCTTACGAAAAATGGGGCATGAAAAATCCGAGCACATTGTTCCTGCGGGTCAGTGATTCAGTGGAGATTGATCTGGCGGCAGCGGGGAGCGTTGTGCGTTAGAGGTCAAGAATGATTGTTGTTCAGTAACCCTCTTGCGGCGCAATCCCTTTTCCTTCGGTACATTCGTAGCATCGTCCGGCCGCGAGATTTCTGTAGTCCTCGGTGCGACCGCTGGGCCAATCAATCACGACACGGTCGATGCGCTCGCGCTGGCCTAAACCAAAAGTCAAAGGCAATTCAGACTGCGAAAGATAACTCGACCCGCCCTTTACCATACGCGACTGATTGAGATCGCCGGCCAGCACGGAAACGGTGGCGCCGATCGCATCACGATTCGACCGCGTGCCCACGAAACGAAAGCGTATGCTGCGGTTCCCGGCGAGCTGATCGTTGCGATAGAGATACGCCGGTCCGTTGTTTGTCGTAAGCAAGAGATCGAGATCGCCGTCGCGGTCAAAGTCCGCGAATGCCAAGCCGCGTCCGACTTTTGGCTGGTCGAAAGCACCGCCAACTTCGGCGGCTACGTCTCGAAAACCTGCCTTGCCCGTGACCGCGGCAGTGTTGAGAAAAAGCTGCGGGGGCTGCGCGTATCCGACGTTGCCGCGAATGTTGCGCACGGTTTCGTCGATGTGGCCGTTGGCGACGGCGAAATCCAGCCAGCCATCGAGATTAGCATCGAGAAAAACGCAGCCGAAGCCAAGGCTGTTGCGCGACGCACCACCCACACCGGTCGGCGCCGCAATGTCTTCGAAACCCTTGCCGGTGTGGCGATAAAGACCGATCATTTCATTATCGAAGTTGGTGATCGCAAGGCCGGGATAACCGGAGTTTTCAAAATCTGCGGCATCAACACCCATTCCGGCGCGCGCCTTGCCCTCATCACTGAAGGCGATGCCCGCCTCCACGGCCGTATCCTTGAACGTGCCGTTGCGCTGATTGCGATAGAGCTTGTTGGGCTGCGTGTCGTTCGCTACGAAAACGTCGGGCCAGCCGTCGCGGTCGTCATCGAGCAAGGCCACGCCCAGCGATTTGCAGCTGCTGTCGAAAATTCCGCTGGCGGCGGTTACGTCTTCAAAAGTCCCGTTGCCGCGATTGCGAAACAGCCAGCAGGTCTCGCCACGATAGGCTTCCGGCGTGCAATACGATTTGTGTTTGCCGTCGAGGCTGCAGAACACATCGTGTTCGGGCGACCACTTCACGTAGTTGCAGACGAAGAGATCGAGCAGGCCATCGCGATCGTAATCGAACCAGAGAGCCGACGTGCTGAAGCTGGCGCGCTTGCCCAACCCGCTGGAGTTGGTTACGTCTACGAATGTGCCTTTGCCGGTATTGCGAAAAAGATGATTCTGCCCGACACAGGTGATGAAAATGTCGGGGAAGCCGTCATTGTTGTAATCCCCAACGGCCACACCCATGCCGTAGAGTTCCACATCCAATCCAGCATGAGCAGTTACATCAGTGAAAGTGCCGTTGCGGTTGTTGCGATAGAGGCGCATCGTGGAGCGCCGCTTCTTGTGGCCGGGCCAATCCATGCCATTGATCAGCAGGATATCCTGCCAGCCATCGCTGTCGTAATCGAGAAACGCGCAGCCGGAGCCCAGCGTTTCAGGCAATAACTTTCCCCCGTAAGCGCCGCTGTTGTGCTGGAATTGAATGTTCGCTTGCGCAGTAACATCGGAAAAGCGAAAGCCGGGAGATGGAGCCTGACTGCTTTGCGCTAAAGCATGCAGCAGCTGTGGCTGCGATAGCATGCTCCAGCCCGCCGCTCCCGCTGCAGCCGTTCCCCGCAGAAAAGAACGGCGGTTCACGGAACATTCACCAGCCCGGAGCGAATGGCATAGACCACAAGTTCCGCGGTCTTATGAATTCCCAGCGCGTTCATAATATTGGCGCGATGCACGGCGACGGTGTTGGCGCTGAGATCGAGAGCGACGGCAATTTCCTTGTTCGACTTGCCATCGACGATCATTTGCAGCACTTCCAATTCGCGGTGGGTGAGGCCGCTGTTGCGCTCGCCCTTCAATGCCGGCAGCTGCTCTACTTGCGGATCGAATACGGTTTCTCCAGCTGCGATCTTGCGGATCGCGGGCGCGAGGTCGAGATCCAACGCGCTCTTCAGGACGTAACCTTTGGCGCCGGCATCAATCGCCTGGCGCACCCAGGTGTTCTCGCTGTGCATGCTGAGCATAAGCACCGCGGTAGCCGGCAAGTCCGCCATGATCTGGCGCGTCGCATCCAGGCCGTTGATTCCGGGCAGAGCACAATCCATCACCACGACGCTGGGATGCAGTTCGCGCGCCGACTTGACGGCTTCTTCGCCGTCGCTTGCCTCGCCGACCACTTCAATATCCGATTCGTCTTCCAACATGCGCCGGAAGCCGCGCCGGACCAGGCTGTGGTCATCCACCAGCAATACTGTGATCTTCTTTGTCATGATCTTTCTTGTGCTGCTCCTCTGGAACTCGCTCTGAGGAAGTTGGCTCTGGCTGAGCATGAGCCTCCGCGTTCTCTCTGGGAACCATCAAATGCAAAAGCGTTCCGCCCTCGGTGGGGCGAGTGAAGTTGATTTGCCCGCCCATCAGCTCAGCGCGTTCGCGCATCGCCACTAATCCTATACCCCGGCCGGAACGGCGCTCGGCCAGGCCGAGCCCGTGATCCTCCACTTCCAATTCCAGCGCGGATTGCGAAAACCGCAATCGCACCCAAGCCTGTTTCGCGCCCGAGTGGCGGGCAACATTGTTCACAGCCTCTTGCAGCACACGATAGATATGGACCCCCGCTGCGCCGTCCACAGCAAACGGCTCTCCCTGCTTCTCATAGAATATGTTAATGCCTGTTTGTCTTTCCACCGTAGGAATGTACCAGTCCAGCGTTTTCTCCAGGCCAACTTCGTCAAGCATGACCGGATGCAATGCCTGCGACAGGCTGCGAACTCGGTCGAGAGTGGATTGAGTGATCTCGCGGACTTCGCGCAGGTCGGCGCGCAAGCCAGATTCTTCGGGGATGCGGTTACCGGTACGACCCAGCATTAATCCGATAGCCGTTAGGATCTGGCCAAACTCATCGTGCAGTTCACGCGAGACGTAACGTAAAGTCGATTCCTGCGTAGCAATCAACTTCTGCGCTAACTCGCCGCGTCGCTCGGACAAGTGGCTCATGCGGGCAAACAATATTCGATTCCAGCGGATCAGCGATAAACTGGTGAGCAGGATGGCCAGCAGAGTCGCGGCCAGAAAGACGTAAACCTGCCGCTGCACGCGATCATAAATCCGTACGATGCGCTGGCCTTCGCGTTCGTCATTCTCGCTGTTTTGCACCAGCAGGCGGGCCACGGCCGTACTGAGTGCGGCCTGCCGGGCCTGTAATGAAAACTGAATCTGTTGCCGCGCTTCCGCTTGTTTTCCCGAAAGCGCCAGCGCGAAGACCCGGTCGACCGCTTCCCAAAACTGCGCGAACTGACTGGCCAGAAATGCGCTCTGCTGGGGCGTGCGTCCGCCGCCGGCCAGGCTCGCCTCAACACGCATTGCATCGTCAAGATCGGCATGGATGCGTTGAAACTGCGCCGACCAGGCCGTCAGGGGATAGGGTTCATCGTTGCTGACCATGTCGCGCATGGCTACGGCCAGCAGATTCAGATCATTCTGGATGCGCAGCAACTGCAAAGAATCTTTGCGATTGCGGTCTACCTGGTCGGTTTGCAGCCGGCGCAATCCCACCACTTGCCACGAGATGTAAGCGGAGTATGCCAGCACCGCCGAAAGGGTGATAATAAGGCCCAGCAACAAACCCAGGGTCGGCGATCGCTTGGGCGCAGAGGGATCGGACACGCCCCGAGCATACACTGCCCGCGAGGAAGCTTGCCACAGGAGCCTCGGTCTTGAGACGTTCTGGATCATCCATCTACGGCGGCGGTATGGGCCGAGGATTTAAAGAAGCGAACAGGGCTCGTGGGGAGTCAAACAACAGATTGAGTTCATCATCCGAAGCAGCCAACAAAGCTCCCAAGGTCCAGAGACTCCGCGCGGTGCTGCCCGAGGTCTGGGAACTGATGCGCCCGCGGCGTGGCCTGTTGGCGCTGGGCTTCGTGCTCATGGTGGTCAACCGCGTCTGCGGACTCGTCCTTCCTTACTCAACCAAGTTCCTGTTCGATACGGTCATCAGTAAGCATCACATCGACAAACTTCGACCGCTGGTCCTGGTGGTGCTGGCGGCTACAGTAGTTCAGGGCATCACTTCGTTTTCGCTCACGCAGCTTTTATCGAAGGCGGCACAACGCCTGATCGCCGAATTGCGCCAGAAGGTGCAAGTTCATATCTCTCGACTGCCCGTTGCTTTTTATGACGCGAACAAAACTGGGAATCTGGTTTCGCGCATCATGAGCGACGTCGAAGGCGTGCGCAATCTCCTGGGGACTGGATTGGTCGACTTCGCCGGCGGGCTCGTGACCTCCAGCATTGCCCTGGTCTTACTTTTCCGCACCAGCGCGCAGATGACTTTAATCGCAGTTGGTTCTCTGGTGTGCTTTAGTCTCGCGTTGAACAAGGCGTTCGCCACGATTCGCCCCATCTTCCGCGAGCGGGGCAAAATCAATGCCGAGGTCACGGGCCGTCTCACGGAATCTCTGGGCGGCGTTCGCGTGATCAAGGGATACCACGCCGAGAAGCGAGAGGAATCGATTTTTGCCTCTGGTGTGATGCGCCTGCTCGATAACGTCATGCGCACGCTGACCGCGACATCCGTGATGAGCCTTTCCGCCAGCGTTCTGGTGGGATGCGTCGGTGCCGTCACCATGTACGTCGGCGCGCACCAGATAATGGCGGGGACGCTGACGGCTGGCGGATTGGTTTCGTTCACGCTAATGCTGGGCTTTTTAATTGCTCCGATCATGCAGATCGTTTCCATCGGAACGCAGCTTACCGAAGCATTAGCCGGCCTCGAGCGCACGCAGGAGATTCTGCGCGAACGTCCGGAGGATCAGGATCCCAAGCGTACCGTGGCCTTGCGCGACATCGTAGGACGAGTCGAATTTGAGGATGTAAGTTTCAGTTACGACGGCAAGCACGATGTTCTGCGCAATATCTCATTTGTTGCCGCACCGGGCAGCGTGACTGCGCTGGTTGGTTCGTCGGGATCGGGTAAATCCACGACCATCGGACTGATCTGCGCTTTCTACGTGCCCACTCAAGGCCGGATTCTTGTGGATGACGTTGACCTGAGCACGGTGCGCCTGGATTCGTATCGCACCCGGCTGGGTGTAGTTTTGCAAGAATCTTTCTTGTTCGATGGAACGATTCGCGAGAATGTTGCGTTCTCTCGTCCAGAGGGGAGCGAAGAAGAAATTTTGCGCGCCTGCAGGATCGCGCGGGTCGACGAATTCGCCGAATCGTTCGCGGAAAAATATGACACCATCGTGGGAGAACGCGGGGTGAAGCTTTCCGGCGGACAGCGGCAGAGAATTTCGATTGCCCGCGCCATTCTTGCCGAACCGCGCATCTTAATACTAGACGAGGCCACGTCGAGTCTCGATTCCGAGTCGGAAGAGATGATTCAGCACGGCCTTTCTTATCTCATGCAGGGGCGTACAACGTTTGTAATCGCGCACCGGTTGTCGACCATTCGTAGGGCGGATCAAATCATGGTCATGGAGCAAGGACAAATCGTGGAGCGTGGGACGCACCAGCAACTTTATGAAGCGCGCGGCCGTTATTACGACCTCTATACCAAACAGCACGGCGTGGAAGAGAATCTGTTTCTCGCTCCGGGTGAGGGCGACGCGGAATCGTTGGTCGGCGATGGCGTTACCGGCGGCAAGAACGGCGACGTGAAAGCCGCCGACGCTCTGCGTGTTTTGCGAGGCGAGATCCGCTAAGCCGATGACTCCTTCCGCAATAACTTCCAACACAAATTGCCCCGTGGCGATTCGCACCGAAGATCTGCATCGGCACTATGCCATGGGCGAAAGTTTGATTCGTGCCGTGAATGGCGTAACCATTGAAATTGCCACGGGCGAGTTTGTTGCGCTGCTGGGCAGTTCGGGGTCGGGAAAATCTTCCATCCTCAATCTGATTGCCGGCCTTGATCGTCCCACATCCGGAAGCGTTACGGTTCAGGGTAAAAATCTGGCGCAGCTTTCGCGCGAAGATCTGGCCAAATACAGGCGTCATTCCGTCGGCATGGTGTTTCAATCGTTCAATTTGATTTCCAGCATGACCATCCTGGAGAACGTGGAACTTCCCCTGCGTTTTGCCGAAGTCGAACGTCAGCAACGCTCCCGGCAATCTCGCGAGGCGCTGGAACGCGTCGGTCTGGGATCGCGCATGCATCACCGTCCCAGCGAGCTTTCCGGCGGCGAGCAGCAGAGAACTGCTCTAGCCCGCGCCTTGATCAATCGTCCACAACTTCTTTTAGCCGACGAACCCACCGGCAATCTCGACAGTCACACCGGCACGGAAATCATGAACTTGATCCGTGAATTCAATCAACAACTCGGGATGACCGTCGTCATGGTGACACACGAACGAACCCTGGCTGAACGCTATGTGCAGCGAATGATTTTCTTGGCGGATGGGCAGTTGGTCAACGACTGCGTGAACACTCCAATAGCGTCCGCTATTCCGGCGCAGGAGATATCGCAGGGAGCGCGGTCATGAAGATTCCCGACCTCACCGAGCTTGCTCTGCGCAATTTGCGCGAGTCTCTGTTGCGTAATTCGTTGACGACTGTTGGGATTTCCGTGGGGGTGGCGTCGCTCGTGGCCATGCTTTCGCTGGGAATCGGCTTGCAGCAATTGGCATCACGGCGGCTGGTGAAATCAGGATTGTTTGACACCATTGTCGTTACCTCGCGCCGCGATATGCGTGGCTTCAATCGCGACCAGGAACGCGGTGGACCTCCGCCCGCGGAAAGCCGCACGCTCGACGAAGCTTCGCGACGGGAAATCGAGCGACTGCCTGGCGTGCTGGAGGCTTATCCGGATATTCGCTTCGCCACCGAGCTTCTCTTCGAAGACAAGCCGCATCTGACCATGGTTTCCGCGCTTCCCGAGTCCGCCAAATCCAACGACGCATTCGAAGGGATGCAGGGCACTTTCTTTTCTTCCAGCATTGCTCCTGAAGTGATTCTGCAAAAATCGTTCGCTGCGGAGTTGCTGGGCAAGACTCCGCAACCGGGAGCCGATGAAGTGAACGTTGCCCAACTCGCGCCGCCGCTGCTGGGCAAAGAGTTGACCATGCGCTACGCGCAGCGCGAGGAAACTCCAAGTGCAAACGTTGCGCCGAAGCCATCTGAGGCAGGCAGTGACACGACGGAAGCGGCGGGGGCCGCATACTCCGTGGTCTCGCGCGAGCTGAAGCTGAAAATCGTGGGCATCGCCGACCTCGATCCTGAGAGCATGCGCGGACCCACGCGGGCCAAGGTTTTTCTTCCGCTCAAACTCGCGGAAAAGCTCCACATCATGCAGCCGACCGACCTGCGCGAGATCTCCGCCGGCAGCGCACAACCGGCATATTCGTCGATCAGCGTAAGAGTGAAGAATCCAAGTCAGGTGCAAACCATCGAAGACGCCATCAAGAAAATGGGATTCAGCACGTTCTCGATCCTCGACGCTACTCGAAGCCTGCGCCAGTTCTTTGCTGTGTTGGACCTGTTCCTCGGAATCTTCGGCAGCCTCGCGCTTGCGGTTGCTTCGATTGGAATTGTAAACACGCTGGTCATGGCGATTCTTGAGCGGCGGCGAGAAATCGGCATCATGAAGGCCATTGGCGCCAGCGATGGAGACGTGAAAAAGCTTTTCTTCGCCGAGGCGGGAGCCATGGGAATTCTCGGCGGCATCGTCGGGGTGGCCTTAGGCTGGGCCATCGGGCAAGTCATTAATTTCGCCACCAACATCTACCTAAAGCGCCAAGCTTTGCCGCCTGAGCATTTCTGGGCCGTGCCCTGGTGGCTGGTTTGGGCGGCCATCGCTTTCGCTTTCATCGTAAGCTTGGTATCTGGCTTATATCCTGCGGGGCGCGCGGCGCGCCTCGATCCTGTTCAGGCCTTGCGCTACGAGTAAATCTAACTGATGCATAGTTCCCTTCGATCAAGTCTGCTCTTTTCGCTTCTCATCTTTTTTGTGGGATTCTCGTCTTTGTCACATGCCCAAAGCCGCATCGACTGCAATGCCCTGAACAGCAGGATTTTAAGGCAGGTGGTCCATTATTGTGTCTATCTGCCCGACGGCTACGATGCGGCAGCAAAGACTCCCGGCGCGGCTCGTTATCCCGTGCTTTATTTTCTGCATGGGCTCGGAGACAACGAGCAGACCTTGTTCAATAGCGGAGGATGGACTCTGCTCGATGAAATGCGCAGCAAGCATGAGATCGGCAATTTTTTGATTGCCGCGCCGGAGGGCCGTAGGAGTTTTTATATCAATTCCGCGGACGGCAAGTTCCGCTACAGCGATTTTTTTCTTCGTGAGTTTATTCCGTACATTGAGGGCAAGTATCACGCGGGCGCATCGCGTGAAAAGCGCGCCATCAGCGGCATCTCCATGGGAGGTTACGGAGCGCTACGCTTCGCGTTCGCGCGTCCCGATTTGTTTTCCGCGGTAAGCGCGCAAAGCGCAGCGCTGATTACGGAGTCTCCTGCCGAGCTCAACGCGGCCTTGAACGCGGGCGCCCCACTGGGAAAAGTCCTGGCCGCCGTTTTCGGCGATCCCATCAACGTGACCCATTGGAACGCGAATAATCCCTTCCTTCTCGCCAGGAAAAATACGGCCAGCCTTCGCAAAATGGCTATTTATTTCAATTGCGGCCAGAGCGACAATTACGGATTCGAAAAGGGCGCGGCCGCCTTGGATAAGGAACTCACAAAGGAAGGTATAAAGCACGAATATCGCTCCTACCCCGGAGACCACAGCATTTCTTATTTTGTCGCGCACTTTGACGAAGTGATGCGCTTCCACTCCAAGGCATTTGGACTTGCTCGTTAATTCGTTCCTTCAGCAGGAGACTTCTTCGTACTTCGCGAAATCCTCACCGCAATCCGGTCACGCCCAAAACCGCCTGTTGTAAACTAGACCCAGAAGCTGCAAGTACGCAGCTCGATTGAAGCGGAGGGATGTGTGAGTGGTTGAAACAGTCGGTCTTGAAAACCGATGTGCGGGAAACCGTACCGGGGGTTCGAATCCCTCTCCCTCCGCCACGCAGTCTGGATTGCAGAGATTCCACCGGGTCACATCAAAATCCGCCAAAATTGCCAAGCCCCTCCCAGGCAGCACCGATCTCCGCGCTGGTGAATAACGCATCTCGGCCTGAAGGGCGGCGGTTCCAATGAGTGACGATAGCGATGCTCATGGATGCTTCAGAAATCTCAAGTAGAATGCTGCGAAGACCAGGACGATTCCAATATTCGCCATCAGCCGTATCCAGAACCGGTTCCTGAAGAACAGCAAATCCATACCGACCACCACGGCTGACAACAACACCACGTAAACCACTTTGGTAAACATTAGCGTTCCTTCTTATTGCATTATGCACCCTCTGCTCTTCGATTCTTCAAAGCACTTCGGACTTCTCGCCCATAGCGAGGTCTGCTTCGACTACATCTTGGCTCTGCCATAGACGTGGGTTGTGAGGGATGCGCCAAAAAACTGATGCTGCTGGTAGCATCACCGAACTTTCTCGTGCCTCGCTCTTACAGGAGTGAGCTTGGACGGAACTGTGGTACCGGCCGCCAAAAGCAGAGATCGGGCATGGATGGCGACGATGTCGGCCCTCACGCTGAAGCGTCCGCTCTAATCTGCTTTGCCGCGTCAGACCAGGGTTACGTCAATCCCAGATTTTTTCAGCGCAGTCAACTCAGCCTTTGGAATACCGGCATCGGTAATAACGTGCTGAAGAGAAGATGGCGGAGCGATCAACGATAGGCTGCGCTTCCCGAATTTGCTGGAATCGCAAACGGCGACAGATGTTTTTGAGATCTCGATCATGGCGCGATTCACTTTCGCTTCCAAAAGATTCGGTGTGCTGAGCCCGTACTGAACGTCGAATCCGTCGACTCCGAGAAACAATATGTCCGCATGCAGGCGGTGGAGCGTCTCCTCCGCAATGGGCCCCACCAGAGAAAAAGAATTCTTTCGCAAACTGCCGCCGGTCAAAATCACCTCCAGAGCCGACCCGGAAAGTTCCGCCGCAATGTTGACCGCGTTAGTGATGATTGTCAGGTTCTGAAAATTTCGCAGGGCGCGGGCAATCGCCGTAGTAGTCGTGCCGGAATCGAGGATAACCACTTGTCCTTCAGTCACCATGCGCGCGGCCGCAGCGGCGATGTGCAACTTTTCTTTGCGATGCAGCTTTTCTTTTTCTCGTAAGGTGGGATCTTCCAGGGCGCTCTCGCGCGCAGGCAGCGCGCCTCCATGTGTGCGATGAATGCGCCCTTTGGTATGGAGGATCTCCAGATCTTTGCGAATGGTGACCTGGGAAGTGTGGAACTGACGAGCCAGATCTATGACGAGGACCCGGCCATCCCGATTTACTATCTCAAGAATCGCTCTTTGGCGTTCTTCGCTTAACATTCAAGGCTCAGCATTCAGAGCTAGCATTCAAGCGTGCGAGCTGTTCACCCACTCATCCGCCGACCTGCTCTCAGGCCATTCTCTTTTATCTCGCAAGACTTCCGTTGTCTAGCGAAAACTTGTCTAGCAACACCTAGTCGAGTGGGAATTTCGACTGTATTTAATCCGGACGCGCACTGAATCGCTAATCGGGCCGAACCTCATTCGGGCCGAGCTTCGATCATCAGATGCTTGTCGAACTCGGCGGAAAATGTTGCCTGCGGGCCGTGCACGCTTCCTATATCCTTATTGTTCACATAATCGAAGATCCGGTAACTGCGGTCCTGCAACCCGCGCAATTGAATGGGGCCGTTCCAATGACGGGCGAAAAACGCGTAATACATTTCCTGCCCTTTGCGAATGACGTGAGCTTCCGGATGATCGAACCCGATGTCATAAAGATCGCCGAGATACTCGCCGCGCGAGAGCATTTTTTCTTTGTAAATGCGCAGCCACTTTTCAAAGATTTTCTCTCGCTGCGGCGTGAGGTCCGACGTGCTGTGTTTCTTGACCAGGTTCGGGAGTACGAACTGCGTCCCCACGACTCCGCCGACGCCAACAGTGGAAGCAAAATCAATCGCGCCGTCGCTCAGCTCTACGTGGTCGCCGAAGTAAGGTATGTTGTCTCCCATCAGAGCTTTCAACGTCTTGCCCTTAGAACGGATCTGAAACGAACTCTCCGGATCGGATGCCACCGACATGTTGAAATGCGGCATGGTAAAAAACGAGTAGGCAGTACCGCACGGGCAAAATTCCACCAGTGCGTCCGGCTTCACGCTGCGCGCGGTTTCGTAAATCTCGCGGAAAAAATCGGGCAAAGCCTCCACCGAGTCTTCTGGAGTCTTGTGATGGTGCGCGGGATTGTAACAGGGCGGAACGGCGTTCATGTGCTGGCCGTCCAGCTTGAGGCCGTCGAATCCCCACTCGCCCAAGTATCTTGCGAACGATCGCTTTGTGATACTCGACGACTCCCGCGGTACGACTGGACATAAATAATAAGAATTCCACCAGGAAATCTTCCGCTTCGATCCATCGCGATTGAGCAGGAGGAAGTCGGGATGCTCTTTGAGCAATTTTGAATCCGGAACGGCGCTCAGCGGCGACCACCACAGTTGCGCTTTGAAACCCTCGGCGTGAATGTGGTCAACCAAGGCCTTCATGTCGGCGTCGCCGTGGGGAAATTTCTTGGGATCAAGATCCCAATCCCCGTAATTGTTCTGCCAGCCATCGTCCAACGTAACCCAGGAGAAACCCAGTTTTTTGACCGTCGGAAGCGTGTCGTAAACCTGCTTGAGTTGCACCGAGCGTCCGTAACCCCAAGCGCACCAGATGGGGCCGAAAGCGCTGTCCGGCGCCGACGCCATTTGAAATCCCTGCCGCACCATCAGCCGCCGGTATTCGTTGAGTGTACGAAAATAATCGCCTTGATGCACCGAAACAAAGGTGCGGAGAGTGTGAAAGGTTTCACCTGGGTCGAGCGTCCGCTGCTTCCTGGCCCGAACCGCAACGCGCGCGTGACGCGCGTCGGGCATGGAAACGGGAAGGGATATGAGCCGCGGGCCCGGCTCCACATCACCGACCGCGAGTCCGGCGTCCCTACGCCACACGTCGACAATCGGAGTGCCACCTCCGTAGTCACTGGCATTCATGCCAAGATAATTTTCCTGGCTGAATCCCGCATGTAATGGAAGCACCCAATTCGGCCGCTTCTCATACGAACCACTTTGATAAGACCAGAACGCTGGACCGCGCGGGGACGGGATAGCGCCAATTGAATACTGTTGATTAGTCCAACCTTGGACTGCGAGCTTATTCGGGCCCTCGTTTGTGTAGGCAACTTCAAAGATCGCGATGGACGGAAAATCCTTGTAAATCGTGACGGAAACATTCTTACGCAAGTCGCTCGCTTTGCCCGATAGTGAGAGCCGTTCGCCCGCGCCAAACGCGTCGGATACAAGCTCCCGATGGCTCGCGGTCAGAGCAAAGTCGCTCCAGGTGCCAGTCGTTGTGGTGATCGTCTCCGACGCGGAAAATGGAGCAAGAACTTTTGCTTTCGATCCGAATAACGTTACGACGCGGCTATGCAAATTGTGATCGAACTCAATTCGCAGAACTGGGCTTTCGATTTGCAGATTGGCGGAAGCCCCAGTCACACTGCTGGCTGCGGTTTCGTGGGTCGAGCTTTTCTGCCCTGAGTTCCACGCAGGCAACGCAAGACTCAAAAAAACACAGCACCCGACGACCCGACCGTACATCGTCATCGATTTTCCATTCTTCATCAGAATTGACATGGCCATTCGAGGAGTTCGTCAGCTATGGGCGAAATTCCTTCTCAGGATGCTGGAACGGGCTGCCTCCTGATCGTTGCTTCAGACTGTGTTACTAATAGTTGCGACTAATGTCAAATACTTTCGAGTGCAAGGGTTCTTTTTAATCCTTTGCGCAGTTGCATCCCGAGATATTTTGCCGGGGCTGAGCCTGCCCTGCTTCCTGTCCGGTCGAATAATTCCAGTTGACACGGGCTATTAAACGCAAGTAAAAGTAATGGTTCGTAACACTTCACAGAAAGTCGGCTTTCAAACAACAATTTTAAGAGTTTGCCGCCATCACTAGCCGCAATTCAGGAGGCTCGCCATGACTGTCCGTTCAATGACCGTCTTTTCGCAAACCCGCCAGACTTTCGGGCCGCTCATTGTTCTGTTAGCCGCGCTGCTGCTAGCCGTGAGCATCGCTACTCCTCTGTGGGCGCAAAAGGATACGGGAGCCATTGTCGGGCTGGTGCGCGACTCAAGCGGTGCGGTGATCGCGGGCGCAAAAGTCACCGTTACTGATGTCGATCGCGGCACGATGCTGACGCTCTCCACCAACGACGATGGAGAATACGTCGCCAGCCCGCTGCGCATTGGCCGTTACAAGGTCGCGGTCGAGAAAGCGGGCTTCAAGAAGGGCGTAGCCGGCCCGGTGCAAGTCAATATTCAGGACCGCATCGCCATCAACTTGGACCTTCAGCCGGGTATGGCCTCGGAAACCGTGACGGTCATCGGCGAGACTGCCCAACTGGAAACTGAAACTTCCGATCTGGGCCAGGTTGTGGACAGCCGGCGCATCAACGCGCTTCCCTTAAACGGACGCAATTATGCTCAGCTTGCACTTCTTGGTACCGGCGTCGCCGCAGCCGAACCAGGATCGCGCGTCGAAACCACTTATGGGTTCAGCGCCAATGGCGCCCGCTCTCTGCAAAATAACTTTCTGCTCGACGGTATCGACAACAACGCGAATCTGGGCGACGTGCTCAATGGCGCAGCCTACGTGGTGCAGCCCGCGGTCGATGCCATCGGTGAGTTCAAAGTCGAGACCAATTCCTATAGCGCGGAGTTTGGCCGCGGCAACGGCGCGATCATGAACGCGGTTATAAAGTCCGGAACCAATCAGCTCCACGGCGATCTGTGGGAGTTTTTGCGCAACGATAAATTGGACGCCACCAACGCATTCGATATTTTCGGACGGCAGCCTTACAAGCAGAACCAGTTCGGCTTCACCCTAGGCGGACCCGTCATCAAGAACAAATTATTCTTTTTCGGAGACTATGAAGGTCTCCGCATTCGCCAAGCCCTGCCGCAACTCTCAACAGTTCCCACGCCGGCTGAGATTGGCGGCGATTTCTCAGCCTTCCTTCAGCTCAGCAGCCCGATTCCGGGCGTGTTCGATTGCAGCGGCAATCCCACTTACCAGGGAGAGATTTTCAATCCAGTGCTGGCACAAAGTAATTCGCCCTACAACGGCGGAGTTTGCAGCGTGCCTATTGGAACCACAGCCACCGGCGTACCCACCAACAAGTTCGCCGGAAACAGCGGATTAAACACGCCCATCGATCCGCTCGGCCAGGAATTGGCCAATTTATTTCCCGCTCCGAATAGCACTTTGCCCGGCGGCAATTACCTGGCAGATCCGGAACGCAGCGAGACCGAAAACAAGTTCGATATTCGCATCGACAACACAATTAGCGAAAAGGATAATTTCTTTGTCCGCTACAGTTATGGCAACGACAGTAATTTTCTTCCCTCGCCATTCAACAATGTGCTTGACGGTGGCAGCTTTCAGGATGGCTATAGCAACAACACAGCCCAGGGCCTTGCAGCCAGCGAAATCCATACTTTTCACAACAATCTGATCAATGAATTTCGCTTCGGCTTCAATTACCTCAACTCGCATCGCTATGGCCTGAACTACAACCAAAACGTCTCGCAACAACTGGCTATTCCTTTTCCCGGAGTTCCTTACCAGGCGGGCGAAGAAATCGGCGGCCTGCCGTCGATCGGCTTCGGTGACGGAACTGCGGCCATTGGCGCTTCGGAATATTTGCCCGCCATCGAACGGCAGCACAGCTACGTTTTTACCGACAATGTGAGCTGGACCCACGGACGCCACGCCGCAAAGTTCGGCGCTGAAACTACGCTTCGAGCAGTTCACCATACTCGAGCCGGCCGCCGCTCGCGGATCAATGGATTTCGGCGGCGGATTCCTCATCAACGACAATCTTGCCGACCCCGGCACCGGCGGCGAGGCCTTCGCCACTTTCCTCCAGGGTATTTCCGACGGCGGGTCCATCACCAGCTTTCTGCCCAACATCGACTATCGCCGCCAGATTTACGCGGTCTATGCTCTCGACGACTTCCGCGTAACACCGCGCCTCACCCTGAATCTGGGTCTGCGCTACGAATTTTTCTCTACGATAAAAGAAGCCAATAACCAGCAAGACACCTTCGATTTCAGCTCGCTCTCGCTGATCGCTCCCAGCGGCCAGACCGCGAAATTAACGCCGACTCTCGGCACAGAGCTGGCAATTCAGGACAACGGCACTCCCGGACTCATCTCTCCCGATCTCAACAATTTTGCCCCGCGCATCGGACTGGCTTATGAATTGTCAAACAAGCTCGTCCTGCGCAGCGGCTATGGCATTTTTTATGGCGGGCAGGAAAATGGCCCCTTCTCTAATCCGAGTCCCGGCTTCAATCCTCCATTTTTGTCTTCAGAGGCGTTCAGCACTCCTTGCGCTGCGCCGTCGGCAAATCCCGCGGCAGGCCAGCTCGATTGCTCGATCTCGGCGGCAAACAATTCCGGACTTGCGCTCAACCGGCTGCAGGCGGGCTTTCCCGCCAATTCACTCAGCGACCCCAACGCTCCCGAGCTTTACTCCCTCGATCCGCGCCTGGTCACGCCTTACATGCAGCAGTGGCACGTCGGCTTGGAATATCAACTGCCCGCTGACACTATTCTCGAAGTCTCCTACGCCGGCTCGCGCGGATTGAAGCTTTTTGCTTTCTACAATGGCAATCAGGCCGTCCCCGTTTTAGGGACGGACTCGCTTCCTACTGCGCCGCGCCGTCCGGCCAGCGATGAAGCTCCTGGAAATCCGGGACCTTGCACCTTAGCGAATTCTCAAAATTGCAATCCCGCTCTCGATGTCGCCATCGATACCTTCCGCTCCAACGCGCAATCGAATTACGACTCACTGCAAGCTCGCCTCGAGAAACGATACTCTCACGGACTTCAATACGAACTCGCTTACACTTGGGCCCACGCGCTCGATACCGCTTCCAGCGCCAGCCTGGGATCGGTAAACAATGGAGATTTTCAGGACCAGCGGTTTCCCAATCAGAATTATGGCAACTCCGATTTCGATGTGCGCCAGCGCCTGGTCTTCAGTTACGTCTACGATTTGCCCTTCGGCCGCGGACGAATGTTGGCTAAAGACGCTTCCCGCCCGGTAAATCAGATCATTGGCGACTGGCAAATAACCGGAGTCGTTTCCGCGGCCACCGGCAATTACTACACCGCCACCGACATCAATGACGTTTCCGGCGGCGATTGCGGCGGCACTGTCGGCTATTACTGCTCACGGCCCAACCTGGTCGGCAATCCCAACGCCAAACCGTGCATTCCCGGAACTCTGTTTAATACGTGTGCATTTGCCGATAACACCGCACTCGGAACTTTCGGCGACGCCGGACGCAACATCATTGAAGGCCCGGGATACACAACCTGGGACACATCTCTGGTCAAGCAATTTCCCATCACCGAACAAAAGCGTCTCGAATTCCGAGCCGAATTCTTCAACGTGCTCAACCACGTGAATTATTTGTTTGGGCAGTTTGGCGCCATCAGCGCCGAACCCACGCCCCTGGAACTCGGCCAGAGCGGCTTCGGGTATCCCCTGTCCGCGCGCCCACCTCGGCAGATACAGTTCGCGCTGAAATTTTATTTCTGAAAAAAACCGCTTTTGACGGCGACTACGCGAGACCCTCGCTATCACCCCTCGTCATGAAGTTCCGGAAATAGCCACCGCTCATCGAGGCAAAATCCCCGAGAAAAGACTATCGTTGCAGACGGCGATAAACTTCCATTCGGGAGACGGACACACGTGTTGAATCGAAGGAGCTTTTTGAAAGTGGCGGGCACCGCCACGGCGGAGACGTTGGTCGCCGCGAAGATTGCGCCAAAGCTGCACGCACTCGCCGTTGCTCAGTCTGAACCTGCCGCGCCGGTTGCGGCGAACGATCATATTCAGATTGCGCTGATCGGAGCTGGCGGCCAGGGCCAGGGAGACACAGCCGTCGCCAAGCAGGTTCCGGGCGTAAAGCTGGTTGCCGTCGCCGACTGTTATGACGGCCGGCTCGAGCACTGCAAAGAAATCTGGGGCGACGACATTTTTACTACGCGCGACTACAAAGAAATCCTCGCCCGCAAAGATATCGATGCCGTCATTATCGGCACGCCGGACCACTGGCATAAACAAGCCTCAATTGATGCGATGAAGGCGGGCAAAGACGTCTACTGCGAGAAGCCCATGATTCATCTCTACGCCGATGGGCCGGAGATGATCGAAACTGCTCGCGCAACCAACCGCATCATTCAGATAGGAAGCCAGAGGGTCAGCTCGATCATCTATGCCAAAGCCAAAGAGCTGCTGGCTTCGGGCGCAATCGGTAAGCTGAATGTGGTAAGCGCGCATTGGGATCGAAACTCATCCATCGGCGCGTGGAACTATACCGTCCCCCTCGATGCCTCGACTGAAACCTGCGACTGGCCGCGCTTCCTGGGAACGGCGCCAAAAATTCCTTTTAACGCCGAACACTTTTTCCAATGGCGCAAGTGGAAAGCTTACGGCAGCGGCGTGGCGGGGGACTTGTTCGTCCACCTTTTCAGCGGCACCCACTTCATCACCGCAAGCAACGGTCCTACGCGAGCTATGGCCACCGGAGGATTGCGCTTCTGGAAAGACGGCCGCGATGTTCCCGACGTAATGCTTGGCCTGTTCGACTATCGCGAAGGTTTCAATCTTAGCTTGCGCGTAAACTTCGTGGACGGCGGCGAGGAAAGCGAAGGCCTGATCTTCACCGGCTCGGAAGGCACAATGCAAATTGCCGGCGATGCCGTCAGCGTAAGCCGCACGCCGCGCGAAAAAGACCCAGGCTACACAATCGACACTTTCACGCTGGCCATGCAGAAGCGCATTCGTGATAGCTACCAGCACAAGTATCCTCTCGAAGCATCCATCGGGACCGCCATCTGCCGGATACGATAAATACGTCGCACCCGATGGCTACAGCGACCGCTATGACCACTTCAAGAATTTCTTTGCCGCAGTTCGCTCGCGGCAACCCGTGGTGGAAGATGCTGTTTTCGGATTCCGGGCCGCGGGAGCTGCCTTGCTCAGCAATCTCAGTCTCGATCGCGGGGCCGTCATCAATTGGAATCCGGACGCGATGAAGCTGGCATGAAACTAAAATGCTGCGGCAGTGAAACACCGGAGAATCAACTTGCTGATGAAAAAGAATATGAAATTCACACTCCCTATCGCGCTGTCCATGTGCGTGTGCGCAGCGTGCATCTATGTTGGCGCCGCCCAAAGTGCGCGCAAAACTTCCGCCGGAGATGCGCCTGGAGGCGTTCCTCAAGTCACATTTTTCGTGCACCGTTTGGGTACGGATCATGCCGAAGGCATCACCACGCTCGATATGAATGGCGACGGCCGGCCCGATCTGTTGAGCGGCGCTTACTGGTACGAGAATCCGGGGCCGGCGGGCGGAGAGTGGAAACGCCATCAATACCGAACCGTCGGCATTCTTGGCGAATTCGTCTCCGACTGCGGAGAATGGACTTTCGACGTAAACCACGACGGCGCGCCCGACGTAGTTACGGCCGGCTGGATGCTGAACGGGCTGTGGTGGTACGAAAACCCAGGGACTCAGGCAACGACGAAAGGCGTGATGTGGAAGAAACATTTCATCACCGATAGCTACGACACAGAAGGCGGAGCGACCGGCGACATCAATGGCGATGGCAAACCGGATTTGGTGCTGGCGCATTACAACCACTCGGGAATTCTGTGGGTTGATTTTTCCGGACCGGAGCCAAAGGTCCATCATGTCGGCGGCAAAGAACAGGATGGGCATGGCATCGGCATCGCCGATGTGGATGGCGATGGCAAAGCCGACATTCTTACTCCATACGGTTGGTTCAAGAATATCGACGCCGATAACGATAAGTGGGAATGGCATGGCGACTGGCAAATGGACGACGCCGGCTTCCCGATCATCGGCTACGACGTGAACAACGACGGCAAGATGGACATCATCTACGGCCATGGCCATAGCTACGGGTTATATTGGCTGGAGCAAAAAGGCGATGGCGCGAGCCGCACCTGGACGAAGCACGTGATCGACGAATCCTACTCGCAGGTTCACGCGCTCAAGCTGATCGATATCGACGGCGATGGCATGCCCGAACTAATCGCAGGCAAGCGCTACCGCGGGCACTCAGGCCACGACCCAGGCTCCTACGATCCGCTGGTGATTTACTACTACAAGATCGATCGGAAGACCGGCCAGTTCACGCGCTATCCGATTTCGGTGAATGGAACGGGCGGCGCCGGAACGCAGTTCGTGGTGGAAGACCTGGACGGCGACGGAGACCTGGATATCGCAACCGCTGGCAAGACGGGAGTTCACTTCTTCGAGAATCTTAGAATAGACAATGTTCCCAAAGAAACGCGCGAAAAGGAACTCCTGCTCGATAAAAATTGGCCTTTTGCGGGCGAAGGCGTGACTGTGAAGCAAGAAGACGGGCCCAAGCGCTGACCTTCGCCATATAGCCTCTGACAACTCCAGCCCCGCAAATCCTATCTTTGCCGGGCGTTCAGCTTGTCGAGCGTGCGCTTTAACTCTTCCAACTTCTGTCCGGCCTCGCCAAGTTTGCCGTCGGCCGTCAGGCGCTGGTAGTCGGCAAGGTCTTTTGCCGCTTCCGCAATGAGCCCATTGAGATCTGCTGCAGGCTGCGGGGTGCCAGGTGCAGATCGTGCAGCCTCTGGCGTGGTTGCAGCAGCGGTCGACGAAGCGGTGAGCGACGAAACCGCTCCGCCAAAAAGGGACGCCATAGCCGCTTCGAAAGTGGGTCCGTAGGCCAGCCGGTCCTGCAGCGCAAGCACCACCAGCCGCAACTCCGGCATCGGACTCCGCTCCGCCTGCAAATAAATCGGCTCCGCATACAAAAGCGCGCGCCCCGTGGGAATCACCAGCAAGGCCCCGCGCCGCACATGCGACCCTTGCTGATTCCACAGCGTCAATTGTCCGGAGAGCTGCGCGTTTTGATCGATTCGCGCTTCAATTTGCAGCGGTCCGTCGACCAGCTTCGTTTTCGGAAAGTTATAAACCACCGATGTCCCATAATGCACTCCGTCGCTGCGCCCCGCAATCCAGCCGATCAGATTATTCCGGCTGGCGGGAGTGAATGGCAAAATCTCCACGAACTCCTCGCCGTCTTCTTCGGGCAGTTTCATCAGCACGAAATTTGGCTGCATCGTCCGAGTCGTCTGCTCGCCTTCGTCGCTCATGCCGACTTCGGTAGCCACCGTCCACAGATCTTCGCGGTTGTAGAATGCCTCCGCATCCGTCATGTGGTAGAGGCCGTACACATCCGCTTGCAGCTTCAGCAACAATTCCGGGTAGCGCACATGCTTGCGCAGCCCCGGCGGCATCTGGGATGCATCTTTGAACAGGTCAGGGAAAATGCGGCGGTAGGCGGCGATGATCGGATCTTCATTATCGAAGACATAAAACGTGGTCGTGCCGTTATAGGCGTCAATGACCACCTTCACGCTGTTCCGCATGTAATTAATGAGATTGTCGCCAAGCGGATAGTGAGTCGAATAAGGATAGCTGTCCGAAAGCGTGAAGCCGTCCATAATCCACGAAAGCCGGCCATCGTCATCAAGCACGACGTAAGGATCGGGATCGAATGTCAGGAACGGCGCCAACGTAGCTACGCGCTCCCGTATGTTGCGCCGCATCAGCAGCCGGCTGTTCTCATTGACGTCGTCGCTGAACGGAAGCTTCGCCAAATCGTTTTCGTCGAACGCAATAACGAGCCGGCGCAGAAACCCGCCAATCGTGATGCCGCCGGTTCCTTCATAAGAGTTCAGATTGTTAGTCTGGCCCTGCGGATAGTTGAATTCCTGCTGCCGGGTCTTCACATAAACATCCGTATTGGTCAACTCGCCAAAATAAATCTCCGGGCGGGTTACATTCAGGCTGCGCACCGTGCTCTGCACCGGCATGTTGCTTAAGATCAAAGTCGGCAACCCTTCCGGCGTGAACCCATTCACCGGATTCATAGTGATGCCGTAGCCGTGGGTGTAGATTAGCTTTTCGTTAATCCAGTTGCGGCTGCTCTCTGGCAGCTTGTCGACGTTTAATTCCCGCGCGGCGAGCATTACTTCACGCGTCGTGCCGTCAATGTTGTAGCGGTCAATGTCGATGTCGGGAAAGTCGTAGTAGGTTCGTATCTCCTGAATCTGACGCAGAGTGTCCTGCAATGCGCGCCAATCCCACAGCCGGATGTTTTGCAGCGTAGCCTGGTTATTCGCGGCATCGGCCGCCGCGACCGTGGTATCGGCAGGAAATTCGCGCAGCGTGACCCGGTCCAATCCGTAGGCCTGCCGGGTCATGGCCGTGTTGTAAGTGATGTAGGGCTTCTCGCGAACCAGTTCGTTGGGTTTGACGATAAAGCTGCTGACGTACCAGGCGACGGCTTGCAGCGCGAAATAACAAACCGCCGCGGGAAGAATCGCCGCGATCAGCCAGCGCCCCTGCGGTATCCGCACAGCATTCACGAAAGCGATTGCCGCGCCGAGAACCAGCGCGGCGCAAACCACAAGCATCCCGCCAAGCCGAATGTGCGCATCGGTGTAAGTGACGCCGCCGAAGATCGTATGATCCTCCAGCAATAACTCGAAGCGGCCGAGGTACTCAATCGCCGCGAGGATCAGCAAAAGAAACCCGAAAGTGATGGAAAACCCGCGCCAGGGTAAGGGGATGGAGCGGCTAAGGCGCCCAGTGAGCGCACGGCCCCCGCCGGTGACAAGAACGAAGAAAATGGCGACAGCACAAATAATCACCGCCACCGTGAGCAGCCAGCCGAGAATGAGTTGCCACGCAGGCAGGGCAAACAGAAAGAAGTTTAGCGGCTTGGCAAAAATCGGATCTGTAACGCCGCCCACATTGCCGGACGAATACCAGAACAACGCAAGTGTCTGCCACTCCGCCATGATCGCAGCGCCCGTCGCCGCAGCAATGGCAAGGGAAACTGCGAGAGCGATGAGCCGCAAAACCGGCTCGACCGGAAGCTTCACCGGACGGCCGCCCAGGATGATCGTGTGACCGTCGGGCAGGTCGCGAAGGTGTGCCCGCTTCAACGCCAGGAACGATCCATATAAAAGAACAAATGTAGCCGCCGCAAAAGCTATGAACATTCCCCATTGCAGGGTCTGCGTTTTCCAGAAAACCTCGCCATAGCCGAGCGATCGAAACCAGAGCACGTCCAGGTAATAGGAAAGCGCGGCGCGTCCGCCGAAGAAAATTACGAAAAGCGCAATGAGAATAAATAACAACCGGCCGCGACGGCGAGGCCGCCCCTCAAGTAACGGCGGCCACTCAACGGACTGGGGCATTGCTCACTCCATTTCTTGCTACTTTATTTATCATCCGCATCTTACTCCCTTAGCGCCCACACGTTGCCGCGCCGCTCCTTTTAGTGATCGGAGCACTATTTACTCAAAGGCAAGATGAAGCGGGTGACAAGCGGCAAGGGCATTACGGAGTCAGGCCCACCCGCCGCAAAAGTTCTTGAAACCGGGGCTCGCGGCGAAGCGGGTCATAGTCGGGATCGACTCCCATCGCCGTCAGCCCGTTGGAACGTTGGGCGTAAGCCTTCCCCAGCCAAACCAGAGCCTCGTCGTTGTTACCGACACCAATGTACGCGAGAACAATCGTGATTGGATCCACCGGCTGCCGCCGGTTCAGATCGAGCAGCCTCTTCAGCGCATGCTCCGCTTCCGTCTGCTGTCCGGCGAGGCCGTAATCATAGGCCAAGTTGGCCCAGCGCCAGGGAGTATCACCCGAGTAATGCTTGTCAACGTCAGCCAGCGCCTGATTGAACATTCCCTTCTGCACGTAAGCAGCGGAAATCATGCTCGCCCGAGAAAATTCGGGGTCCATCTCGCGAACAGACTCAAACTGCGCGATCGCGCGGTCATACTGACGCGAGTAGTAAAGGATCGCGCCATTGTCGGCTGCGATAATGAGGGATAGCGGATCCAGCTGCCGCGCCCGTTCGCTCTCGCGGAGAGCTTCATCGAAACGTCCGCGCCACGCCAGGTGTTCGGCATACCACTGATGAGCGGTGGCATAGTTGGGATTTAATTCGATGGCGCGCTTGAATTCTTTCTCAGCGGTCTGCCAGTCATAGTCATAATTCTGGACGATCAAAGCCAGCGCGGTGTGCGCTTCCGGCAGGCGATCGTCGATCTGCAAAGCTTGCAGCGCCGCGGCCCGCGCCTGAGATGAGAATTCGGACGCCGGCGCACCGCTGTAACCTCCAATCAAAGCGCACGCGTCCGCCAATCCAGCGTAGGCACTGGCATTCTTCGGATCTTTCGACGTCGCCTGTTCAAAGTTGCGGATCGCTTCCTGAAAACCCGGCACTGATCGTTTGTTCAAAAAATATTGGCCCTTCAGATAGAGGTTATAACTCTCATAGGCCTGCGGAGAGAGTCTTGGCTCAACGGCGGAAGCGACAGTTTTGTGGCTCCCAAGGGCAATCAGTATCTCATCAGAAATTTCCTGCGCGATCTCGCTCTGTATCACCAATACATCATTAATTTCACGGTCGTACTGCCGGGCCCAAACATGGGTCTGGTCTTTTGTTTGAATAAGCTGGGCCGTGATTCGCACCTTATTTGCGTCGCGCCTGACGCTGCCCTCGAGAATGTACTGCACCCCCAGTTCCCGGGCGATCTGCGGTAGAGATTCCCGGCTGTTCTTGTAGTGCATGACGGATGTGCGCGCGATGACTCCCAGGCGATCGGAATTCAGGCTGCCCATCCGAGTGATCATTTCCTCGGTCATCCCATCGCTGAAATATTCCTGATTCGCGTCTCCCGTAAGGTTCTCGAAGGGCAATACGGCCAACATCGTTCGCGCATTTGGCTGGGGGCGTGCTGCCCGCGAGTCGGACCAGCGATAGTAGCCGCCCAGAAATGCGGCGAGAACAATCATTGCGCCGAGCAGCCATGTCCCGCGCGACACCGGCCATCGCCATCGTTGGGGCGTTAAGGCGGGATCTCCGGAAACCGAAGTCTCGGGCGCCGCAACCACGGGTTCGGTTTCGGCGGGAACGTCCCCATGAACATCCGCGTGAATTTCAGTGACCGGCGCGATAAAGCGATATCCCCTGCCGGTGACGGTTTGAATGAAGCGGGGCTGTTCGGGATGGTCTTTAAGGACTTGCCGTATTTTTCGGATGGCTCCGTTGATGCTGTTGTCGGTATCGAGGTAGACGTCGTTACCCCAGATCTTCTCCACGATCTGTTCGCGACTTACAAGCTCTCCTCTCTGCCGGATGAGGTAGAGCAGAATTTCCATGGGGATGCGTTCCAGCTTGAGCACGCGCCCAGATCGCCGGAGTTGGCAGGCTCCGCCGTCGAGTTCGAAATCATCCCCGAATCTGACCGAATCCTGGATTCTCCTGGCTGGCTGCAACGGCACCGCTGCTCCCTGCGTCGGGGGAGTATTCTACCGCAATCTCGGAGCCGTCCAACATCTCCAGCGCTTTCATAGAGTTGCTGGGACATGAAAATTAATGCCTCCGACATCGAGCCGCTATTGAGCGCGACCCAACTATCAAGGCAACATGTGCGAAAGAAAGAATGCAAGACAGAGAATCGATCCATATTCCGTAGAGGAGGATCTCTCCAATGAGTACGACTCAGCTTCCAGCCATCGACATGGACAAATTGTATGCGTTCATCGGCCGATTCGTGACCGACCTCGGGGCGGCGGTTCACGCCGGCATGGTGGTCATTGGGGAAAAGCTGGGACTTCATAAAGCTCTCGCCGGGCAGGCAATGACTTGTGGCGAACTTGCCGCCAAGACGCAGACTGACGAGCGCTACTTGCGGGAGTGGCTGGCCTCGCAAACCGCCGGAGGCTATGTCACCTACGACGAGAAGACCAGCAAGTTCAGCCTGAGCGAGGAACAAGCCTTCGCCTTGGCAAACGAGGATAGTCCCGCCTATATCCCCGGAGCTTTTGAAATCGCTTTGGGCTCGCTTGCTGCCGTTCCCAGGATCGCTCAGTCGTTCCGTACCGGCGCCGGCATGGGGTGGCACGAGCATGTCGATGAGGTTTTTCATGGGTGCGAAAAGTTCTTTCGCCCAGGCTATGCCGCTAATCTCGTCAGCTCATGGATTCCCGCTCTGTCCGGCGTGAAAGCGAAACTCGAGGCTGGTGGCCGCGTGGCCGACGTCGGTTGCGGAAAAGGGGCTTCTACATTGTTAATGGCAAAAGCGTTCCCCAAATCTCGATTCTTCGGATTCGATTACCACGACAAATCGATTGAGGAGGCGCAGGAGTCCGCCAAGCGCGCCGGGCTCGGCGATCGCGTGAGCTTCGCTGTCTCCAAGGCAAAGGAGTTTCCCGGTAAGAACTACGACTTCGTAGCCGTGTTCGATTGCCTGCACGACATGGGCGATCCCGTTGGAGCGCCTGCGCACGTTCGCCAATCCCTGGCCAAAGACGGCAGCTGGATGATTGTTGAGCCGTTTGCCAATGACCGGTTGGAGGACAACCTGAATCCAGTAGGCCGTGTCTTTTACTCTTTCTCCACGCTGCTATGTACTCCTTGCTCGCGATCGCAAGAGGTGGGACTGTGCCTGGGGGCGCAGGCGGGCGAGACGCGGATTCGAGAGGTCGTTTCCTCGGCCGGGTTCAGCCGCTTCCGCCGCGCTACGGAAACTCCGTTTAACACAGTTTATGAAGCGCGGCCATAAGTTTTACTAGCCCTATCGTTTGACCTTGATGAGCGGATGACGCATCCGTTTCTACTCAGATGAATGAGAATCCACGGAGGACAATAGCCATGAAACGGAAACTGTTTCTGATTTTAGCCCTGCCGCTGTTCGTAGGATTGTGGTGGGTGAGCCAGCGCTACGATAGCCTTGACGTCAGGGCCGCCTCTGCTCCGACCGTGAAAAACGTGTTTACCCCAGATGCGATTCAGTACGGTCCTGCGCCGTCGTTTGTAGAGCCCGGGGCGCAACTCGCCGTGCTGGAAGGCGATCCTCTCGCCGCGACCGGCGATTACACGGTCCGTCTCAAGATGCCTGACGGATACCGCATCGCACCTCACTGGCATCCCCGCCGCGAAAATGTCACCGTTATCTCAGGAATATTTAAAGTCGGCATGGGCGACCACTTTGACGAAGCCAGCATGATGAGCTTTCCCGCGGGCAGCTTTGCCTATCTCGATCCCGCGATGCACCACTACGCCATGGCCAGCGGCGAGGTCGTAGTTCAGATCCACGGCATGTCGCCAGTGCAATTCAACTACATCAATCCCGGCGACGATCCCAGCCGAAAAAAGTAGCCGTAATGGCTCCTCGTCAAGAAAGTAATATCTTCAAGTTCACGGTAGGCTACAATTCGGTGTCCGGATTTCGACGCGTCTTTCGTCGCGTCAGATAACTATCTCCCAAGGAGAAAACATGCCGAAGTTTGTAATTGAGCGCGAACTGCCCGGCGCAGGCCAGTTAAGTCGGGAGCAGCTACAAGCCGTCTCGCAAACATCCTGCGGTGTGCTTCGCAACCTCGGGCCGGAAATCCAGTGGCTGCACAGCTACGTGACCGACGACAAAATCTACTGCATCTATATGGCGCCCGATGAAAATTTAATTCGCAAACATGCCACGCAAGGCGGCTTTCCCGCGAATCGCATTTCCCAGATAAGAACGATGATCGATCCCACCACTGCGGAAACCTAACGCGAAACTCATCCTTTTACCGCCGAGCGGATTTTCGGTGAGCCTGCGACGGCCGCTTTCAGTGCCGCATCGGTTTCGATAAGCTCCAGAACTTTCCTTGTCATCTCTTCATCGATGTCCGGCGCTTTTCTGATCTCCACCGGATAGCGCACCAGCAACTCCAGGCCCGCATCGGCGAACTGGAGCCGCGCCTCGGGCCGCGGCGCTTCCACTTGAATATCGACGCGGCGCTCGATCTCGGCGTGCTGGCGTTCGATCTCCTGCCGATACCCCGAATAAACCGCATTGACCGTGGCCACCAGTTTTTCCTGCGCCACCTTATGGTTTCCGTCCGGCGCGATCATCACCACCACTTCATGCCAGGCGTACTCCGTCCCGGGGATCTGTTTGAACAGTGGTGTGCTGGTCTGGAAAAGAACGGAATTCGAGAACACCACGATGCGTCCCGTGGGATAGAAATCCAGCCCAGACCCGCCCAGCTCCATCAGATACATCCGCACCAATCCGATATCGACAACATCGCCGGTGATGCCGGCGACGCTTATCCGGTCGCCAACGCGAATGCCATAGCGCCCGATGATGAAAAAATAGGCGGCAACGGAAAGAAGGACGGCCTGCAATCCAACCGCAATGCCTGCGGTGATGAATCCGGCGAACGTCGCCAGAGAACTGAATTCGCTGACGAATCCCAGAACTAAAACGATCACGATCAGGAAGCCGATGACTACGCGGCGCATAACCAGAAATTGCCGCCGCCGCCGTGGTTCGCCAATATAGCGGAACGTTATACGGCGCCAGATCTCTGAAAGAACCAGAATCACCGCCAGCGCCAGCCCGATGCCAAATACCCGGAGAAGTACGGAACGCAAAACGTATTTCGATTCGCGGGAGATCGAGCTGCGCCACTCCTCAAAATTTGTCTTGCTGTCATTGAGTACGATCAGTTCCTGGCTGAGCGGAAGCATGGCGCCGGAAAGCTGCTTGAATCGTTCCGTGAGTTGCTGGAACTGTTGCCGCTCCGTCTGAAGCTGCTGCGGATCGGTAACCGGCGGCTGCTTGGCCAACGTTTGACTCTGCTGAATGGTCGCCCGCAGCGCGTTTCGCAGCGGCGTGCGCAACTGATCTGCTACCTCGCGGGTGTAGTCGGTCTCTTTGCTCATCTCCGCGATCTGGTGCTCGGCGCTCATGTAGTCATAGAGCGTCATCGCTTCGCTGATCAGTCCGCCGGAATTCGCCAGCGAAGGCTTTGCCGGAGTCGCCGCCGCAGCTTTTTTTTGCTGGCTTGCGTTCTCCGAACTGTTGCCCGTCCCCAAAACTTCCGGGATGCTTCGCGCCAACTGGTTGATGCCGCCTTCGAGGCCGCCGGCAGTCTCGCCGTTGGTTTCCACAAACGCCGCCATTTTTTGTACCGCATCCAGCAGAGCTTTTTGCAGCTCCAGTTCGCCCTGAATGGCATCGCGCTGCGAAATCAGGTTGCTTTTCCGGGCGCCGGATGCCTTGGCAATCTGCGCGCTTAGACTTTCGATCTGCGATTGCAACTGATCGATCTGGGAGGTAGTCCGGGCTTCCACCTGGGCCAGATTCTGTTGTTGTGTGGTCTCCGCTGACGGCTGGCTCGCACCGCTGGTTTTCTGCTGGGCCGCGATCAGCGCCGATTCCGCCCTGGCCGATTGAAACGCCAGCCGCACCGCCTGCGCTCCCAGACTTTGCGTATTGTCCTGATAAATCGCGTCACTGGGCAGCCCGACCGAATGAATGCCGGTGGTGCAATGGCGATACCAGCTGATGACCTGGTTCAGGTGATGCAGCGCATCCTGGCCATTGAGTTGAACCGGGGGCAGCGTGTTCGCTGCGGTCGACGGACTCGGTTGAGCCGGAGGTTTAACCGCCTGCGCCTGTTTCGAATTCTGCGCCCATGCGACAAGTCCCAGGAGCGAAAGTGCGACAATGCAAGCGCCCCACTTAGCCTTGGCCCTGCGGCGCGAGGGTGCGACCGGACGATGCTCCACAGTTTCTTTCATTGTTGGACTAGTCTCCACTCCTGACTGGGTGTGTCAATACCATATTTTTTCTCGTCAGTTTCCCGCGTGATCTTCCAGGGCCGGCTCAAGTTCGCTCCGGATAATTCCCATCTCGATATAGATTGGCCGCATGATCGTGCGAATCGATTTCAGTTGGGTCGAGAACCACACCGAACCCGCCAGACAAAACGCTCCCGTAATCATGACGGCATGAGGCGCGCCCAACTTGTGCGCCAGACCGCCGGCCAGCAGGCTGCCAAAAGGCGCCATTCCCACGAATGCCATCGTGTAATAGCTCATGACCCGGCCCCGCTTATCTTCCGGCACCAGCGTCTGAATCACAGTATTACTCGCCGCCATGCCCTGCATCATGCCAAAGCCGACGATCAGCATGAGAAACATCGACAATGGCAGGATTCGCGAAAAACCAAAACTGATCAAGCCCAGGCCGAACAGTGCGGCCGAAATCTGGATCATGCTAGTAAGTCCGCGGACCGTCCTGCGCAAGGCGAGCGAGATGGCCGAGATTAGCGCGCCCACTCCCGAAGCTCCCAGCAGGAATCCCAGCGTATGCGGGCCGCCGTGCAAGACTTTCCCCGCGAAAATGGGCATGAGCACCATGAACGGCATTCCCATCAAACTAATCAACGCGAAGAGCGTGAGAATGGTTCGCACTGGCCGAAAGCCGTGCACATAAGCCCAGCCGTCTTTGAGTTGCTCCAGCATCGGAGCGGCAGAGCGCTTTATCGATGCCATGTTCAACCGCATCATCAGCAACGATGCGATGACCGCAAGATAGCTGACGCCGTCGGTCAAAAAACAATATCCTTCTCCCACCGAACCGATAACGATGCCCGCTAACGCGGGTCCCACGAGCCGCGCCACATTGACCATGGAAGAATTGATCGCTATTGCGTTCCCCAAGTCCTGCTTGTCTTCAACCATCTGCACCAGGAAGGCTTGCCGTCCTGGCATATCGAAGGCATTGATGAGTCCCTGGAGCACGCTCAAGCCAATAATTTCATGGATGGTGATCACTTTCGCGAGCGTCAATCCCGCCAGCGCTAATGATTGCAGACCCGCTAATGATTGCGTCCACACCAGCATGTTCCGGCGATTCAACCTGTCGACCAGAACTCCGGCAAAGGGCGCCAGCAAAAATGTGGGAATCTGCCCGGCAAAGCCTACCAACCCGAGTAAAAGCGCCGAGCCAGTCAGGCGATACACCAGCCAACTGGTGGCCACGCGAGTCATCCAGGTGCCGATCAACGAAATGCTCTGGCCGGTAAAGAACAGCCTGAAGTTGCGGTGCTGCAGCGCCCGCCAGCCATGAGAAAAACGCTGAAAAGGCCCCGGTTGAGGAACGGGTGATGCGGTCGAATCGGTTTGTTTCACACTGGCTATTCTTGGTAAACCTGCGAAATTACGCCATCAATCGAATGGCGAGTTGGAGAATCTAATGCACCATGCGGGTTCGAAGGTTGATCTTTTTCATTGTAATTATTCAGTCCGTCCTTTTTCTCACGCATTTCGTTTTATATGAGACGTGGACATTTTCAAATGCGGGCGACCAGAGCCGCCAAAGCGTTTGGATCAAGCTGGCTCTTGGATTTTTGTCCGTAAGTTTTGTCGCCGCCTCGTTGCTCGCCTTTCGCTATACGAATCTTGCCGTACGCGTTTTCTATCGAGCGGCGGCGGTTTGGGCTGGCCTGGTCTCCTTTCTGTTCTTCGCGGCGGTTTCGTCTTGGATTCTTTTTGCGCTACTCCGGTTGGCTGGTCTGGATGAGAACTTTCATCGGATTGCGGAAGTGTTGTTCGGCGCGGCGCCGCTGGCCGGACTCTACGGAGTTTTCAATGCCAACTGGACGCGGATCACGCGAACAACAGTGCATCTGGCGAACCTGCCGCCGGCATGGCGGGGGCGAAAAGCCGCGCTGATCAGCGATCTGCACCTCGGTCCGGTGCACAACGGCAGTTTTTTCCGTCGCATGGTAGCGGCGATTTTGCAGGAAAAGCCGGACGTAGTTTTTATTGCCGGAGATTTGTATGACGGTACGGCCATCGAAATAGAGCGTGCCGCTGAACCTTTGAAAAAATTGACTGCGCCGCGCGGCGTTTATTTTGCCGCAGGCAATCATGAGCAGTTCGGCGACGACAGCAAATATTTGAACGCTATTGCCGCGAATGGGGTCCGCGTGCTGCGTAATGAGAAAGTGGAAGTCGACGGTTTGCAGATAATCGGCGTGCCCTACCGGAACGCGGTTCGGGGCGCAGAGCTTGCGTCGGTCCTGCAAAGCATTCGCCTGGATCGCGACCGCGCCAGCATTCTGCTAACCCACGCGCCTGACCACCCGGAGATCGCCGAGGCCGCAGGCATTTCTCTGCAACTTTCCGGGCACACGCACCTCGGGCAATTCATACCCTGGAGTTGGATGGCGCGGCGCATCTACCATCAATTTGTTTATGGCTTGAGCCGGATCGGCAACCTCCAGGTTTTCACTTCCAGCGGAGCCGGCACCTGGGGACCGCCGCTGCGGCTGGGATCCAATCCCGAAATCGTGATGATCGAGTTGGCCTGATGAACGGTCGTTCATATCAGGTCTTCCCCGCATTTGCCTGCAGCCTGCGTGCGTCCTCACCCGCAAACTACGCATCCAATTAAAGTGAAGAAGGTGGAAATGATCGCACTAAGATTGGTACGAGTGATTGAGCGTCATTCCGACGAACTTGCGGCTGAGCTGGTTGCGAAACTCGAAACTTCGGCGCGCACGGCTGACCTGCGCAAGGTCCCGGCTCACGAACTGCAGGAACGAATTCAGGAAATCCTGCGGCACTTAAGCGAGTGGCTGCTCACCAAGACCGGACACGATGTGGAGCAGCGTTATTTTGAAATTGGCGAGCGCCGCGCAGCCCAGGGGGTTGCGCTTTCCGATTTCTGCTGGGGCATGGTTATCACCAAAGAGCATCTGTGGGAGTTTCTCCAGCGCCAGGGTTTCATGCACGGCCCGGTCGAGATTTATGGCGAAATGGAATTATTGCGGCTGCTGGACCAGTTCTTCGATCGCGGCCTGTGCGCTGCCACCGAAGGCTACGAGCAATACACACAGACGCAAAGCGGCTATGAAAGCCACGATCGCGCGGCGCAGCAGTTCGGCCGCTAACGCTCCGGCTTAAACCGCCGCCGTACCCGGCGACCTAAGTTACCTTGGATACCGAAGTATTTTAGTGTGCCCTCAGAATCGAGTGGCTACTGCCTCTCATCCTCGCTATCATCAAGCAGCACTGGCGAATCCGGGCCGTGATCCTCATCATGTGTCTCAACTATCACTACCCTCTAGCGATCGGGTTATTGATTTTTCACCACGGCAATCGCACCTTAAAAGCCAGATCGTGTGACCTTCTCAGGGCAAAGGCGCGCAATTGAAATTCCCTGAATCAATTTTCGTGCCAGCGGCCCTGGCTCTCACTGCGGCTCTGGCTGCGTGCGGCGGTGGTGGTAGCGGCACAACGACTTCAACCACCCCTCCTCCAATATCCGTCGCTCTCGCGGGTGCTCCTGCGTCGCTTTTGACCAACGCCGCCGCGTCGCTCACCGCAACCGTCACCAATGATTCCGCAAATGCTGGCGTCACCTGGTCCGTGACTTGCGGCAGCACAGGAACCGGGGCGTGTGGAACCGTTAGCAACACAACCGCAACCACGGCCACCTACACAGCCCCCGCTGCCAGCCCCACGGCCAACACCGTGACCGTCACGGCGACGTCCGTGACCGACACTTCAAAATCAGCTTCGGCCGAAATCACGATCACCACAACGATTGCCGTGACCCTGGGACCAGCGCCTACTTCATTGCAGCTCTCCAGCGGAGCCGCATTCACCGCCATCGTTGCCGATGATTCCGCGAATGCCGGCGTGACCTGGACGGCGACTTGTGGCAGCGCTGCGTGTGGCTCTTTCAGCGCCGCCAAAACCGCCAGCGGCGCGCCCACCGACTTCTCCGCGCCAACTACCGTTACCTCCGGCAACACCGTTACTGTGACCGCTACTTCGGTGACTGACGCGACAAAATACGCCTCGGCGCAAATCACCATCACGAACGCGAACACCACGTTAGCCAATGGCACTTATATTTTTTCTCTGGCCGGTGCCAATGCTGCAAGCCCTTACTACGTTGCTGGCGCATTCATAGTCAGCGGCGGATCGATCACCAGCGGCGAGCAGGATTTCATCGACCTCGGCACCATCGCGAACGACAAGCTTAATGGCGCCAATAGCGCCATCTCCACAACCGCCGACGGCAATTTGCAAATCACTTTAACCACCTGCAACGGGACGGACTGCTCCGGCACAGACAGCAATGTGGGCGTCAGCGGCGTCGAAACTCTTGACGCGGCACTATCATCGAGCTCCAGCGCTCGCATCATCGAGTTCGACAGCAGTACAACTTCCAGCGGAGGAATTGCTCGGCAAACCAGCGCCTCGTCCCCTACCGCCGGGTACGCATTCGTCATTTCCGGGCTCGACGCTCACGCCATTCCTCTCGCCATCGGTGGCGTCTTAAACATCGATGGCTCCGGAACGATCTCAGGCAACGGCAGCGTCTTCGATCTCAACGATTCTTTCTTCGAGGGCGGCCAGGTTTTGCAAAAGCAATCGTTCGCCGCCAGCACCGTCTCCGCTCCCGATAGTTTTGGCCGCATTGTATTTAGTCTGGCTCCGAGCGCCGCATCGGGAGTCTTCGGTATCGATTTGGCCGGTTACGTCGTTGACGCGACGCATATCCGCCTGGTTGAGACCAGCGATTCGTTCAGCGGCACGCTCGCCGGAATGGCGCTCGGTCAAGGTGCGAACACCGGCAACTTCAGCACCATCGCCGGGAACAGCTACGTGGCAGCCTTGACCGGCTTTGAAAGCATCGGAGCATTTCAGGCCGCCGGCGTCTTCTCTGCCGGCGCGGGCGGCACGGTAAGCGGCGCCATGAACTATAACGACCTCACTGGGATTGCACCACAAACTCCGTCCGCCATCACCGGAGGAACTTATACCGTGGACAGCACCGGACGTGTGACCATGACCGCTGTAACCGATGGCATCGAGACCTTCAATCTCCAGTTCTATTTGACGGGAAACGCTCAGGAGAGCGCGGCGACTGCCATCACGCTTGACGCTAACGATACCCTTGGCGGCATCGGCTTCCAGCAAACTGGAGGCGGATTCTTCTCGGAAGCGTCTTTCTTCGGCGCTTATGCGCTCGATGCTACTGGAGTGGATCTCGGCGCAAACGAACTGAATGCTGTGGGTCCAGTTACTGCCGATGGCGCAGGAAGCGCAACCGGATCGGTCGATCTCAACGATCTCGCCGTCGCGCAGAATACAGGTCTCCCGGTCTCGGCTACGTTCGCGTCCAATACAAATGGCGCCTTCACCGGCAAAATCATGGGCCTGGATGTGACCGCCAACTCAAACAATGACGTATTCGCCTATTATGTGATCGACACAACCAAAGTCATCGCCATAGAAACCGATCAAAATCAATTGACCCTCGCGTTGTTCACGCTCGAACAATAGAGGGTATCTCGTATGCATTCGGGAAGGGCACGACTTCAGTCGTGCCGATTAGCGCGGCAAAGAAGTGGGCTTTAGCCCCTGAGGTCTTCGCCTGCCTGCTCCTAATCTCATTGTTGAGCCAGCCCGGTCTTCGCTGCCGATCTTCACACGCTCAGAACCGGAATCGGCACCGAGCGGATGATTCCGTAGCCGTGAATCCGCAGATTGCCCGCGTAGGGGTAGCAGGTAATAACCAGCAAATCCGCGTTGGTCTGCTTCACCGCTTTGCTCAGCGCATTCGGCACGTCACCGCTGCCGATCAGCACATCCGCCTTGATGCCGATCTCCTGCTGAAGATCGGCCAGTTGCTTGGACGCATCGCTGAGTAGATTTTCTTTCCACCTGGCATTGTCGAAAGTTCCGCCCGGCCCCCAAAGTTCCGCCGACGGAGTAACGTGCGCCAGCGTAAGATTCGCCCCAAATTCAGCGGCGATTTGCGAAGCCCACAACACCGTTTTGTAACGTCGGGAGCCGAAATCCACTGCGCACAGCACGCTGCGAATGGCAAACTCTCGCCCCGGCGACTCTTCCGTGTGCGCGCCCGTCCAGATCGGACAGGCCGTTTCACGCCGTACCCTGGCCGTCACAGAACCCAGTAGAAACTGGTTAAAGGTATCTCCATGTGACGGCATCATGATCAGGTCAGCTTTTTCCATCTGCGCCGTGCGCACAATTACATGCGCCGGCTCGCCTTTGACCAGAACGCTTCGGATCGCAAGGCCCTCGAGCTTTGTCCGCAGCGACTGTGCTGGAATTTCCCCGGCCGCTTTAAGCAACTCCGCCAGCACATCCCAGCTTGCGAACTCTGGACCGCTATCCGGCACACCGGCCCTGTGACTCCGCGCCGTCACTACGTGCAACAGGACAATCTCAGAATGGAAACACCGTGCCAACGTCGCCGCCTGATGAATCACCCCCAGGGAGGCGTTGGGAAAATCAACCGGCAGGAGAATCTTCTTAAGCTCCAGCATCGCGCACCAGGCCGAGAGTCAGACTCTTCCGGCAATCCAGTGATCGGCACACCCTAACTCTGGAGTGTAACGCAATCCGCCGGTCAGGGACTCGTGATTCAGAATTCCAATCGCGCCTGGAACGCGATCATGCGTGGAGTGCTGTCCCCGCCCAAACCTACGCCCAACAAGCCGGTCGGCGGAGAAGTCGTGTAAGTAAGCGCTCCGAATCCCGTTTGCGTAGATGGTTCTCCAGAAATGCCCGCCTGCACCACGCTGGGCAAGCCGAAATTCGGATGGTTGAAGACATTGAAGAATTGGCTCTCAAACCGTAGCTTGACATGCTCAGTCAGGGGAAACCACTTTGTAAGATAAAAATCGCTCCACAGGAAATCAGGACCGCGCAGCGCGTTGCGCCCGAGGTCTCCGAATTGGCAATTCTGCGGATTGTCTCCTCCATAGCACTGCCCCGTGCTCGGATCTACCGCCGAAACAAACGCATTCGGATTCAGCCATTGCAGCGTGCCTGACTGGGTCACGCCCGGAATTGGATGATGGTCATATAGCGGCACTCCCGGAACCACGCTCGCGAACTCCGGCCCGCTGCCCTGCACAATGCCGTTTCCTCCCGCGGAATAAGGCGTGCTTAGCACCGAAAACGGAACTCCGCTGTGCCAAAACACTGTCCCAGAAATCTGCCAGCCATTCAGCGCGTAGCCCAAAGCATGATTGCGCACCTTCACCGGCAACTCATACACGTATTGCCCGTTGAGATTGTTCCGGATGTCGTAATCGCATGGGCCGTAGTCGCGGGCTAGATCTCCGGGCAGCGGTGAAAGAATTCCTCCCGCGGAAAACTGCAAAAATCCTCCATTCGAAACCGTATCCATGCAGCGGCTGAATGTGTAGTTGACCTGCCCTTGCAAGCCGTGCCCCAGCCTCTTCATCGCGGTGAGTTGTAGGCCATTGTAGTGACTGTTCGCTCCGGTGGATAACTGCGTCACCGCGCCAAACCGCGAATCGGTCGGCTGCGTATAAGGAAACGGCGCAAAACAACCGGAACAAACGGTCTGATAGCCATTGACCTGTGTCGAATACGGCTGGTTCACCGCACGCGTGCCCACGTACTGCGCCTGCAGGCTGCTGGTCGTTCCGAACTGATGCTCCATTCCCAGGCTCCACTCCATGAAATAAGGCGCATGAAGTTCACCCTCAGGCACAGCAGTGATCGCAACCGGCGGCAGGCAGCTCGTGGGATTCGCCTGAGGAGATGCGCACGAGAGCTGGCCCTGCGCGAATCCGGAAGTAAAAGTCTGGTTTGCAGCGACTGCTGCGCCGACTGCGCTGTTGGTTACGCCAGGCGCCACCGCTGTGCACCCGAATACTGGGTCGCAGCCCGGACTTCCAGCTCTGCCCACCGTGCCCAGCAGTCCTCCCTGAAACGTTTTGTCATACGGAGGATTCGTCCCGACAAGATCGGCAACGCTCCCAGGCAGGATGTCGCTGAAAATTCCGAAGCCGGTGCGCAGAACCGTCTTCGGCTCAATCTGCCATGCAATCGCCATCCTCGGTTGCAAAATCGCAACCGGCGTGGATGAAAACAAATGGCCGAGACGAGTTTGAATGGCATCGCTCAGCGGCTGGTTGACATCGTGCGAGATGAAGCCGAAGGAACCGCTAAGCCGGCCCACTTCATCATGCGGATTCAGCGGGTTCGAGTTGAATGTATCCCGCAGGCCGAATGTCCAGGTTAACTTCCGGTTCAGTTTCCATGTGTCCTGCGCATACAAATCGATGTTAAGAAAGTTAAACGGCTCGTTCGCATTCGAAGGAAACGCCTGCGACGCGGTGTTCGCCGCCCCATAGATAAATTGCTGCAAGTTCGCATAGGTCACGGTAGCAACGGTCCCTTCGCCAAAGTCAAAATCATTCAGGCGAAAAATTCGCGTATTGGTTCCGAACCGCAATTCGTGCGCGCCGCGGCTCCAGGCCAGATTGTCGTTAAGAAAAAAGCGCGATGCACGCCGGCCTTGCACCCACGTGTTGTCCAGCCCGCCGATGGGCGTAAACGGATTTGCACCGCTGCCCTGCAGCACAATCGGAAACGCCGCAAGGGTTTTCTGGAAATCGCTTGGCCCGAACAAGCTCTCATACCAGGAGAACGCGGGATTGAAATAGTTCACCAGATTCTGCGAAAACACGTGGGTGTGCCCTGCCGCAAACGAATACAGCGGCTGCGGAGAAATCGCGTCGAACAGGGGATTGATCGGGTCCGTCCACGCCGCTTGCAGCCCGTTGTCGGACTGAAAACGAAACCACGCCGTATCTTTCTGGTTGATGTTGTAATCGATGCGAGCCGTCTGCACCTGTTCGTGGTCATCGCTGGAATGCGAAACGCTCTGCCGGTTGGCGCAGCCGTAGCCTTGCTCGATCGGGCAGCCAAGTATCGCAGTAGGCGTACCGCTGGAACTTTCATAGAGCGAGAACATTTGCCGGTAGAAGGGCACTTCCTGCGGTGCTGCCGGATAAATAATGTTGCCCTTCGCATCCTTAAGTCCCAGCGGAAGCTGCTGTAAAACATACTGCTGAAATGCCGCGTCGGGAACAATCGTGGGCGTAACGATGGGCAGAGCGATGCGAACCCATTCGCTGTCAAAGAAAAAGAACAGCTTGTTGTGGAGAATCGGCCCGCCCAGACTCCCACCAAAATGATTCACGGTCGATCCTGGCTTGTGATTGCCCGGAGTCGCATTGGTAAAATAGTCGGCCGCATTCAGCAGCGCTCCATTCCACAACTCATAGAGATTTCCGTGAAACTGATTGGTGCCGGACTTGGTAACATAGTTGACCTGCGATGCTCCATAGCGCCCCTGATCCACGGAGTAGGAAAGTGTATTTACCGTCACCTCCGAGATCGAATTCAATCCCAGAACCAGGTTGGTGGAAAGCCCGCTGTTGAGATTCGTCAACGGATCGTTCGTTTCCAGCCCGTCCACGATGTAGCCGTTGGAAAGCGCCGGGAGGCCGTTGAACTCCACGTTGCCGTAGCCATTGCTGCTCCCCACAAAATCGTTGCCGCTGCCCGCCGTGTTGATGAGCGCGCCGGGAGAAAATTGCAAAGGATAAGTCAGATCCCCTCCCGGGTTCGGCAGGTTCTCCAGAGCCGGGGCATTCAAGGTAGTCGAGGTGTTGGCATTCGCCGGATTGATGAGCGGAGCCTGGCCGCTCACCTCCACTACCTCACGCGAGTTCGCAATCTTCAGGGTGAAATCTGCGGTTTGCTTCTGCCCCAGCCCCGAAAATACATTGTCATTCCGCTGCGGTTCGAACCCCTGTGCTTGCACTTTGACGGAATAAGCACCGGGTTTTAATTGGGGAAAATCAAACCGGCCCGCGTTATCCGTCTGGGCGGCGCGGATCAAGCCGGTCTCGTGATTGGTGATGGTAACGGTCGCGCCCGGCACAACCGCACCGCTTGCATCTCTCACCTCGCCCACGATAGCGCTGGTGGTTTCGCCCTGCGCCAGCACCAGCACCGGAACAAGGCACGCGAGCGTCACTCCTAGAAGCATCACAAAACGAACCGCGTGCGGCAACCAATCCTCCTCTTCTGTTCCTGACCGGCGCCCAAATCATCCTAGGTTAACCGGAGATCATTCATACAAGTTAACTATAGTTAATCATTAAGGGCAAGAGGAAAAACACGTGCCTGCAAGTCACTGGCTTCCCGCCCGCCGGGGAGGCCCGCCATCGGCGTGCCCAAACGCGTTTCGTTAATTTTTCGTGAATTTCTTCGCTTGCAATTGACGGCGCTGCCAGTGGCGGCTAATCTCCAGGGGTTATGAGCAAAGATGATATGGATCAACTGCGGTTCGCCTACAAAAAGGCGGTCGACGAATGGGTTGACTCCATTCGCGCCGAAGAAGCGTTAGCCACTCCTGACCATTCCATGATTGCCATGGAAGACTGGGACGCGGCCCACTTTCGTGAAGAAGATGCCCATACCAAGGTCACGCAAGCGCGCGAGGCTTACAAGGACGCGCTTCGGGCCGTAAATTACGGCATCTGATTGATTCGCGGCTAAATTGCCATTCCGGCAATCGCCGCCGCGGGCATATTAAAAGTTGCCGTTGAATCGCAACCTGTGTTGCAATTCATAGCAATGAATCGTCGGAATTTTATACTTTGTTCCGCCGCCGCTTCTCTCGCCGCTCTTCACCATAAGTTCGCCTTCGCGGAAACCACCCCAACCGTTTCTATCCGTTTGACTCTTCGCCCCGACCGGCTGGGCAACAAAATCGCCGACGACTTCACCGGCCTCAGTTACGAGTCGGCACAGTTGGGCAATCCGCATTTCTTTTCCGCCGAGAATACCGAACTGGCTGGTTTCGTGCGGCGCCTGGGCTCGTCTGGAGTTTTGCGTATTGGAGGCAACACCAGCGAGTACTGCTATTGGACCCCAAACACCAAAGCACCAGCCACGCAAAATCAGAATCCGGAAAGCATGCGCACCGGAGACAAGGCGAATCCCATCGCCTTCGGCTTATCCGTCGGCCCCGACACCGGCCACAAAGCGCCGGCGCCAGTAAACATAACGCCGCAGGCGGTCCGCAATCTGCGCGAGTTCCTCGATCTCTGCGGCTGGAAGCTGATCTACGGCTTGAACATGGGCACCGGCACTCCAGAAGAAGCGGCCGATGAGGCCGCCTTTGTGATGGACGCGGCCGGAACAAAACTAATTGCCTTCCAACTCTGCAACGAGCCCGATCTTTTCTATCGCAACGGAATTCGCCAAGCGGATTATGATTTCAAGCAATTTGTCGCCGAATGGCAGCGCTTTTATCAGGCAATTCGCGCGCGCGTTCCCAACGCGCCCTTCGCCGGACCCGACACCGCATATAACAATGATTGGCTTGTGCCCTTCGCGAAGCAATTCAAGCACGAAGCTGTTTTTCTTTCCCAGCACTACTACGCCGAAGGTCCGCCTACCGATCCTTCCATGACCATCGAGCGGCTGCTCCGGCCAAATCCCAAGCTGCAAGCCGAGTTCGACGGCATGAAGAGAACCATGCGCGAGTCCGGCCTGCCCTTCCGGCTGGCGGAAACTAATTCCTGCTACCAGGGCGGCAAGCAGGGCGTCAGCGATACTTTTGCTTCCGCGCTCTGGGCTGCGGATCTCATGTATCAGCTTGCCTCAGCGGGGGGAATGGGAATCAATTTTCATGGCGGCGGATATGGTTGGTACACGCCAATTGCCGGAACTCCTCAAGATGGATTCCTGGCGCGGCCAATCTATTACGGCATGTTGTTGTTCGCTCAGGCCGGAGCCGGGCAGCTGATAAAGAGCGCGATAACGCAACAAGAGCAGGCTCCGTTGCTGACGGCTTACGGTTTGCGGAGCAGTGGCGGAGCAATAAAAGCGGCGGCTTTCAATAAACATCTCGATCGCAGCGTTAAGCTCGCTATTGATGCGGGAGATCGTGCGCCGCGGGTAACTGCTCTTCGCCTGTATGCTCCGCGAGCGGACGATACGACGGATACAACCTTCGGCGGCGCGCCGGTAGGCGCAAGCGGCGCGTGGTCAGTCGCACATGAAGAAACGCTTTCTGCTGAGACCAGCGCCGCGGTCGTCGTTCTGCCACCGGCCAGTGCTGCCCTGATTACGCTCGAAGAGTAGCCAACGAATATTCCTAGCTCGGCAAAATTTCCTTCAGCGCCCACTCAATCCTGTCCACCTCTTCGCGGATCACGCGGATCGATTGCTGATTTTTTGCCGGATGAGCGAGAGGAGTGATTCCCTCGAGAGCTCCGCGAATGTGGTGATTGCGCGCCCAGATAAAATTGAGCCGCTCGCTCCTCTGCTTGCGATTTCGATAGACGCCGCCCACAAACTTGGTCGCCAGCCAGGCAAATACCAGGCCAAACAATAGTTCAATCGGAATGCGATCGGTAATGCCGTCAAACTCAAAGAACAAGAGTCGGTACACGGCTTCGCCCATCCCAAACGCGGCAAACAATATCGTCGCCCCGAAGAGATACACCTTTAGGCGTTCCAGAGGTTGAAATTGCACCGGCTGAAACCGCATTGATTGCAATTGGAGTGAGTCTTCGCCCGCGTCGCGCTTCCGCCAAAATATGATTCCCATACTTCCCCCAAAAATGTTTGCTGCACTCGCAGCGCCGAACCGCAGCATCGAAGCCGCGGCTCCGCCTGAAATAATAACTTGAAATGGCCGGACGCATCCGGCCTTTTTCGTCTGACCCCATCTCCTGCGGTACAATATCCAGCACTCGCTTCGCAACTCGGTCCAACCCGCGCCTGCGGGATTTATCGCGAAGCGGTAAGGACTCTTTATGAATGTCCTGTTGCTGTCGATGCCGGATTCCTTTGAACACATGCCTCCCGCTGCCATTCGCATGCCCAATGGAGCTCTGACTTCGCTCGCCGGAAATGTCGATCCGCACCACCGCGTAGCCGTCGCCGATTTGATCCTGGTGCAGCGGAAGGTGCGCGAAACCGTCACCCACCTGGTGCGCGAGCTCAATCCCGAGGTCGTGGGACTTTCCATCATGACGTTTCAACGCCGCACCGCAGGCCGCATTATCGAACTGGTGCGCGCCCTTCGCCCCGGAGTGAAAATTGTCGTCGGAGGCTATGATCCCAGCCTCGCGCCCGAAGCTTACGAGAACATGGGCGTCGATTATCTGGTGCGCAGCGAGGGCGAAGTCACCTTCCGCGAATTGTTACGCGCCGTCGAAGCGGGTTGCGGCTTCGAGCTCATCGGAGGACTTTCCTACAAAAACGGCGATAGCTGGACGCACAATGCCGGCCGCTTGCCGCATCGCCTCGAAGACAGCGAAATCCGCCTTGCCCAACCGCGATGCGCGAGCGCTCAAGGGATACACCATGCTCGGCCGCCAAGTCGACGTAATCGAAACGTCACGCGGCTGCACCTACGATTGCAGCTTCTGCTCCATCGTTGAAATGCGCGGCCGCAACTTCCATACCTACTCGTTCGATCGCGTCCTCGCCGACATTCGCGACGCCCGCGATCACGGCGCCCGCACCATCTTCCTGGTCGATGACAACATCACCCTGAACGTAAAACGCTTCGAAGCTCTCTGCGAAGCCATCATCGCCGCCGGATTGAACAAGATCGACTATTTCATCCAGGCCATGACCTCGGCCATCGCCAATCACGGAGAAACTCTCGCCCCGCTGATGCGCCGCGCCGGATTCCGCTACTGTTTCCTCGGCATCGAAAATATTCTCGAAGGCGATCTCGAACTTCCTCAAAGCTTCGGCAAAAAACATGGAGCGCAGCGACGGCCGCGAAACCGGCAATGCCACTCTCAAAGCCATCGAATATCTGCACCGGAACCAAATGTATGTCGTCGGCGGATTAATCGTCGGCAGCCCCGGCGACACGCGCGAGTCCATCGAACTCAATCTCCAATTCGCCCGCCGTTACGTCGATTGGCCTTACATTCAGCATCCCACACCCTACCCGCGCACGCCCATGACGAAAGACTTTCGCGATCAGGGCCTCATCATGAACGAGCGCCTCGAAGAATACGACGGCACTACCGCGGTGGTGCGCACCGAGCACTTGCCCGCGGAAGAAGTCGAATTCATGCGCTGGAAAGCCGAGCGTTGGATGAAAGTTCAGCACATCCCTGTCGCCCTCAAGCACGATCCCAGGTTCGTTCTCTTCAGCGGCTGGAAGATGCTGCGCCATACTTTCCGCGGCAGCTCAGTCCGCTCCGCGCTCGGCCTCGAAAGCGACAAGAAAGTTTTTGCCCGCTATCGCGCAATTCGCCGGGCCGAGCGCGAATACGTCTGACCTGCGGACTGATCCCCGGAATCAAGACCGTGGCAGCGCAAGAATGGATTTTTTTAAAATGAAAACTGCTGCGGGGATCCAGCCGTCACTCGGCCCGAATCCCCGCTCTTGCCCATCGCTCTAGGGCTGATCATTGTTCCCAGTTGTGCTCGGTCTCCCAACGGTGTTCTTTCCCGTTCCACCATTGATGGTACTTATCCCAACACTTTTGCCGTTCTGCGTTCAAATCCCGCCGCCGGTCTTCGGCTTCACGGCTGTGGTCGCCATGGTCGTGGATTGCTTTATCCAATCTCGCCTCGGCTTTTTCGATCGCATGCTGGCATGCCCCCCTATCATCGGCATGAGCCCGCGGCGCTGTTATAAATACCAGCAGCGCGACAGACATTCCCATCGCTACCGCTGCGCTTGCAAATTTTCGCATCATGTTTGTTCTCCTTTCTGCTGAAAAACCTCATGGATTCTATGGAGAACCTGCATGCGCTTGCGATACAGCGTATCTGGTATTGGGGCGAAATGAGGGCGCGGAGTTCTCCGCGGCCGGCATGCAAAAATATAAAAGATTCGAAAGTGAAAAAATTGCGGAAATGAAAAAGCGGCGCCGGTCCGTATCCACTACGGACCGCGCCGCTAATACTTGCGCCACGCGCCTAACCGTCAACGCCGGGCCGAGCCGGTGCGAAGCCGGCTAAATCTACGCTCTTGCCCCAACCGCCGCAGTTTCCGCAGCCGCCATGCTCTTGTCTTCGCCGTTGGGCTTCGCCTGGCCCGACTGTCCGCCCTTGCGGATGTCGATCCCACCCTTGAAATACGCTCCATCTTCAATCGAAATGCGCGCCGCCACCACATCGCCGGTGAGCGAGCCATCGCTGCGAATATCTACGCGGTCGCTGGCCGTCAAATTGCCCCGAACCTTGCCCAGCACCACGATCTCACGCGCATTGACGTTGGCCGAAACCACGCCATTGCGTCCTACGGTCACGCGATTGCCGGAAAGGTTGATCGATCCCTCCACCCGGCCATCGATATAAAGTGATTCCGATCCCGTTACCTCGCCCTTGATCACCAGCGACTTGCCGATCGTCGCCTGGTCCGCCGTGGTCGTGCTCGGTGCGGGACGAGTCGCCATGGGCTCGCTCATCGGCGTGCTCATGACGGGTGCGCTGGGAACTGGCGGAGTCGGGCGTTCCGGTTCCGCCGGACGTCCTGGAGTCTGGGGTTGATTGGTCGGCTTCCACATGGCTGCAATGTTCCTTCCTTGTTGGGATTAAGGGGTCACGAGCCGCACTTCCGTGACCAAACCAGATTGTACCCCTCCGTCTCATTTTGAGCGCTGTGGAAAACCTTTATTTTCAACAAGAGTTCCTTTTTAGGCACCATTCTCACCCTCCCGCAACCCTCCTGCACCGCCGCCCTCGTTTCATTTTGGCATGTAAAGTTTCCCATAGTGAGTGAGACTGTCTCACGCTTCAACCGTCTACTAGAGTATGCTCAGAAACTTAATCCCGCGTCGCCGGAGAATTCCATGCTCGACGAACTAACCTCCCCATCCGTCCTCGTCACCACCAGTCAGCCCATCGCTCCCCCTGAACCCAACGAGTACGCTCCTTATTATGGCCGTTACATTGCCCTGGTTCCGGGCCATGACATCCTGGCCACGCTCGACGAACAGCGCCGCCAAACCGTCCTGCTGCTTTCCTGCCGTTCCGATTCCGATGGCGACTTTCGCTACGCGCCAGACAAATGGAGCGCCAAGGAAGTGCTCGGCCATATCTGCGATACCGAACGCGTCTTCGCCTACCGCGCCCTGCGCATCGCGCGCGCTGACCAGACTCCCATGGAAGGCTTCGAGCAGGATGACTACGTGCGCAACGGTCCGTTCGCACACTGTCCGTTCTCCGATCTCATCGAAGACTACATCGCCGTTCGCCGCGCCACCATCTCGTTACTCCGCAGCCTTGACGAGCCCGCCTGGCTGCGCCGCGGCATCGCCAACAAAAACGAGATCACCGTCCGCGCTATCGCCTACATCATCGCCGGCCACGAACTCCACCATCGCCGCATCCTGAAAGAAAAATACTTCCCCGCGGATTGAGTCTGCACTCGCAGAAGCAGAACCTCATCGTAAGGTCACATAGAAGGTGGGATGATAAAGCGCCGGAGAATCAAGCACCGAAAAATCAAGCCCCAGAGGGGCGTCCGAAAATAGCCCGGCGCTTTCAGCGCCGGGAAGAGTCGAGCAGAAGTAATAAGTCCCGGAGGGACGACTGAACTCTTGCGCACCTCTTCGCGCGTGCCGCAAACTCGTCGACTTCACCCCGCGCTTCATCGCTCTCGATTCGCATGAACCCACTTAGATTATTTCTCCCCACCCTGCTACACTTTTGCCGTCAACGCGCGAAGGAGAACCCATGCCTAACTCCCTCAACCTCATCGAAAACATAGTCGTCGTCATGTTAGAGAACCGTTCCTTCGACAACATCCTCGGCTCCCTCTATCCAAATAGCTCCACCTTCGAAGGCCTCAAGCTCGACGGCAGCATGTCCAACTCCTGGAACAACAAGCCTTACCCGGTCACAAATGCTTCCGGCAACCCCAACCCCTTCGCCACGCCCAGCCCCGATCCCGGCGAGTCCTTCGCCGACATGACCCTCCAGCTCTTCAACACCACCGAGCCGCCCGCCGGCGCAACCGCCAACATGGCGGGCTTCGTGAACGACTGGATGGCCGCAAAAGACCAATACTCCATCCCCACCAACAAACAATGCCTCATCGCCCCATCCTGGCCGGCTCTTCCACGCACCAATCCCAGCCCTTCCCCCGGCGATATCATGTTTTATTTCACGCCATCCCAGCTTTCGGTCACCTCAACGCTGGCGCAGTCTTTCGCCGTCTCCGACGCATGGTTCGCCTCCTGCCCCACGCAAACTTATCCCAATCGCTTCTTTCTCAATAGCGCAAGTTCCGGCGGCTATGTCAACGACGTCGACTATCTCTGCAACCTCGAGATATTCCCCAACCTTCCCACCATCTTCGAACTGCTCGACGGCGGCAACGGTCACAACCCGGCGAACTGGAAGGTTTACTTCCACGACTTTCCTATCTCCAAGCTCAACGAGTATGTCTTCCTTTCGGAGTTCGCCCACAACGTCTGTAACTTCGACACCAGTGACTACGGCTTTCTCTCAAAACATCCAACCTTCGCCGAGGACATACAAAATCAAACGCTGCCTAAGTACTCCTTCATCGAGCCGCGTTACGGAGGCATCAACCATCTCCCACCCAACGACAACCATCCGCCCTACGACGTGCGCAACGGCGAGATCTTAGTCGGCACCATCTATAACCTGCTCCGCGCCAGCACTTATTACTGGCCGCGTACCCTCTTCATCATTACTTACGACGAGCACGGCGGCTGCTTCGATCACGTGATTCCCCCCGCCGCGACTATTCCCGGCGGAGACCAGTTCCGCAATCCCTCGACATTCCAATTCAATCGCTTCGGCCCCCGCGTTCCCGCCATCCTCGTGTCTCCTTACATTCCTGCAAAATCAGTCATCCGCCCCGCAGGGTTTTCTTACATTCAGGGACCCGGCACCTCCACCACCAACGGCGTGATTCCCTTCGATCACACTTCTGTCATCCGCACCCTCATCGAATGTTTCAACCTCGGCGCCACCGCAAAACTCACTGCGCGAGATGCCAACGCCCCCAGCCTCGCCGCCGCGCTAACGCTAGGTTCCACAAACATGAACAACGGTCCCGCCAGCGTTCAGTTGCCCGCCGCAGCGCCGCTACCGGCCGGGACAACCTCACAAAGCGCCCTGGCCGAGATCTACAAACTAATGCTCGAACATCTCCCCGCGCCGTCATGAGATGAGTTTCAATAAGGACATGTGGGGACAGCCGCCCTCGGCTGTCCAGTCGAGCAAAGCTCGACAGGTTTTTTGCCCGGAATCGCCAATCACAAATCGATCACAACCAAACAACCATGTCCCAACCCGAACAGCTCGAACTTCTCCACGGCCTCGGCGCTCACGTTGACCCCCTCGCTTGCATCGAAGATCTCTCTGCCGATCAAGCTTCACGCCAGCCGGCGGGCCTTCCCCATTCCATCTTCCAACTCGTCTTCCACATGAATTACTGGATGGACTACGAACTGCGCCGCATCCGCGGCCAGCAACCCACCTACCCGCAACACTCGGCCGAAAGTTTCCCTGCATCGGCAACGGTCGACAAAGAACAATGGGACATCCTGAAAAAACAATTCTCCGCTTTGCTCGCCGGCTTCACCGCTCTGGCGCAATCTCCGCCCCAGGAATTGCAACGGCAAATCGAATCCGCCCGCGCCGAAGATACTGCGCGAGCCGGCACCCTTGAAGCCGTGATCTGGCAGATGGTCGCGCACAACAGCTATCACGCCGGCCAGATCGTGATGATCCGCCGCGCGCTCGGCGCCTGGCCGCCGCCCGGTGGAAGCGACACTTGGTGACCCGGCAACCGCGATCCTCTGTGGACCCTGCGCTCCTCTGTGTTAAATGCCTTTACCCTTGTTTTGCCCTCTTCGCAAATTGACTGCCACCCCGCACCTCCGTAAGATGGAGCCTTCGAAAGCTTCGCCCGTCCGGCCCGGTATCCCCAATGCTTGATCAAGTCATCTCCCATTACCGCATCGTGGAAAAACTTGGCGGCGGCGGCATGGGCGTGGTCTACAAAGCCGAAGACATCGAACTCGGCCGCTTCGTCGCCCTCAAATTCCTGCCCGACGAACTTTCCCGTGACCCACAAGCCCTCGAGCGTTTTCGCCGCGAGGCTCGCGCCGCCTCCGCCCTTAACCATCCCAACATCTGCACCATTTATGAGGTCGGCAGGCACGGTGAGCAGTCCTTCATCGCCATGGAGTTTCTCGATGGCGTCACGCTCAAGCATCTGATCTCAAGCAAGCCCTTAGACAACGAAACTCTGCTCACCCTAGCCATCGAAATTGCCGACGGCCTCGATGCCGCACACTCCAAAGGCATCGTTCATCGCGATATCAAGCCCGCAAACATTTTCATCACCGCGCGCGGTCACGCCAAAATTCTCGATTTCGGCTTGGCCAAAGTAGCTCTTCCCGGCGGCACCTCCAGCCAGGTTGCCTCAGCCAACACCATGACCGCGATCGACGAGCAGCATCTCACGACTCCCGGCTCTACGCTGGGCACCATCGCCTATATGTCGCCGGAGCAGGCTCGCGCCAAAGAACTCGATTCCCGCAGCGACCTGTTTTCCTTCGGCGCAGTGCTTTACGAAATGGCCACGGGCACGTTGCCCTTTCGCGGCGGCAGCTCCGCCGAAATTTTCAAATCGATTCTCGACGCCGCTCCTCCGCCCGCCCTGCGCCTCAATCCCGATCTGCCTCCGGAATTGGATCGCATCATCAATAAAGCCCTGGAGAAAGATCGAAACCTGCGCTATCAGAGCGCCGCCGATCTCCGCACCGATCTCGCACGCCTCAAACGCGACTACGATTCTGGCCGCTCCTCAAGCGCATCCGCATCCAGCAGCACCATCCCCGCCGCTGCTCCAAGCTCAACCTCATCAACCGCGCTCACCCCCGCCGCTCCATTCCGCTCTCATACTCGGTTACTGGCGATCATCGCAGCAGCCGTCATAGTCCTTGCCGTGGGCGCTTTCTATTTCGTGCGCACAAGGTCGTCCGCAACCCAAATCAACTCGATCGCCGTCCTGCCCTTCGTCAATGCCACCCCCGATCCCAACAATGACTACTTAAGCGACGGCCTGACCGAAAGCCTGATCGGCACCCTTTCGCAATTGCCCAGCCTCAAAGTCATGGCGCGAAGCACGGTCTTCAAGTTCAAGGGCAAAGAAGACGATCCGCGGCAGATCGGCCAGACCCTCCAGGTCGGCGCCGTCCTCATCGGACGCATCACCCAGCGCGGCGACGAGATGGCCGTTCAAGTCGACCTGGTCGATACCAGCGACGGCAGCGAGTTGTGGGGATCGCACTACGAACGCCGTGCCGCCGATGTCCCCGAGGTACAAGGCGATATCACGCGCGATGTTTCCACCAAACTCGGCCGCAACGCTGCCGCCAAAATGTCCGGGAAGTTCGGCAGCGCCGGCACCACCAATCCAGAAGCCTACCGCCTTTATCTCCAAGGCCGTCAGTTGTGGTACGGCCGCACGCCCGAAGGTTTGAAGAAGAGTATCGATTTATTTCAGCAAGCCATTGCCGCCGATCCCAACTACGCCCTCGCCTACACCGGCCTCGCCGACACTTACAACGTCGCTCCCAGCTATATCGCCATCACCTCGAAGCAAGGCGAAATTCTCGCCGATGAAGCCAGCCGCAAAGCCGTGGAACTCGATGACTCTCTTTCCGAAACCCACGCCGCCCGCGCCTTCGCCCTGGCCAACATGCGGCAATGGAGCGCGGCCGAGCCCGAATTTCAGCGAGCGATTGCCCTGAATCCCAACAACGCTGCGGTCCGCTATTTCTACGCTTTCGGCTATCTCGCTCCCATGAACCGCATGGACGAAGCCCTGGACCAGTTCCAAAAGGCTGTCTCGCTCGACCCGCTCTCCTCAATCGTCAACACAAATTACGCAGTGACTCTAATGGACGCACACCGCTACCCGGAATCCCTCGCGCAATTCCAGAAAGTGCTCGAGCAGGACCCGAACTTCGCGCCCGGCCACTGGAAGCTCTCGCAGCTCTATGCCACGATGGGCCGCTTCCCCGAAGCCATCGAGGAGATGAAGAAGAGCGATTTTTCGCAACCGGTCTCCGTTCCTCCGACTGCCAACGGCTATCTCACGCTGGCGAAGGATACAAGGACAAGCGCGGATCGCTCAACTGCGATTGCCGTGGCGGCCGCACTCGCCGGAGATCGCGATGAGGCCTTCCAGTATCTCGAAAAATCCTACGCCGACGATGACAACGAACTATTGATCGAAATTCGCTATCCCGCCCTCGACTCGCTCCGCTCCGACCCCCGCTTCGCCGATCTCATGCGCCGCCTGGGCCTGCCCCAGTAGCGATGAGCGGCAACGCGATGCGATCGAGTCGCGAAGCGACGGCATGGGCACGCCCGCCACGGGCAGTGCCGGGAAAGCAGGGGTGAGAACAACATGAGTCCCGCGAGGGACGGCACCCGAGTTTCCGGGTGGCTCGACGACTGGCATCCATGAGATACTCAAGAAAGCCGTGGCAGAAACCACCGCCCCGCGGTACCCTCATCAAAGCCATCTGCGGCTCCGAATTCGCCATGCCCACGTGCCGTAACCGCGCACAGAAATCCTCCACCCCCTGTGCTACCCCTGTGTCCCTCCGTGTTAAAGCCCTTGCCTCTGCCTTAAAGCGCCACGCAAAAGTCCTCGTTCTTGTCCCTGTTATTGCCGTCGCGCTCTACTCTCAAACTGCTGCTCCAGACTCTCACCCCGTGCCCACCTATCAAGCCAAAGTCCCCGTCGTCATCGAGGACGTAGTCGTCACCAACAGCAAAGGCGAACCCGTCCCCGGCCTGCGCAAAGATGACTTCGAAATCTACGAAGATTCCACACCGCAGGCCATCGCCACCTTCGAAGAGCACAAGGGCACAACGCTCACCCAATTTAAGTTGCCGCCCATGCCTCCCAACGTCTACACTAACTTCCCTCTCATCCAGAAAGCCGAGTCACTCAACGTCCTCCTGCTCGATTCCCTGAATACGCCCGTGCGCGATCAGACTTACGTCCATCAGCAGATGCTCAAGTACCTCGGCACCATTCCTCCCGGCACCCGCGTCGCCATCTTCACCCTGGCCTCGCGCCTCCGCATGCTCCAAGGCGCCACCACTGATTCCTCTGTCCTGCTCGCGATACTCAACGATAAAAAAGGCGCCGCCGGTACCCACGCGTCGCCCTTGCTCGCATCCGACGCCGAAAACGACGCCAACAAACAGCAAATCGACTTCCTCACCGCAGAAGACGCCGCTCCCAAAGCCGCAGCAAATCTGGCCGCGGCCGCCGTCGATCCCGTCAACTCCATGAAGCAGTTCCTCGCCGACACCGCCGCCTACCAAACCGAGACCCGCACCCGGCTCACCCTGCAAGCCTTCCAACAGCTTGCCCGCTATCTCTCCGACACTCCTGGCCGCAAAAATGTCCTCTGGTTCTCCGGCTCGTTTCCTACCGGCGTTCTTCCCAACCCGGATTTGCCCGACCCATTTTCCGTGGTCCGCGACTTCCAGGCAGATGTTCGGCGCACCACCGATCTCCTCGCCTCCAGCCAGATCGCCATCTACCCCATCGCCGCCGAAGGCCTGGCCACAGATTCCGTCTACCAGGTAAACGCCGGTGCCATCGGCGAGAAGCGGCCTTCGCTCGAAGAGCGCGATCAAATTAAGCAGATGAAAGACGAAGGCGTGACCCGCGATTCCAATCACGCCATCATGGAAACTTTAGCCGAGGACACCGGCGGCGAGGCCTTCTACAACACCAACGGACTCAACGACGCTCTGACTCGCGTGATCAAAAACGGCACTCGTTATTACTCGCTCACTTACACTCCCACCGACAAAAACATGGATGGCAAATTCCGCCACATCCGCGTCAAGCTGCGCGACAACAAATACAAACTCGCCTACCGCCGCGGATATTTCGCCGATCCCGCCGGCAGCTCAGCCGAAAAAACAGATGTCGATCCCTTGCTCCCCCTCATGGGTCGCAACCTGCCCGATCTTTCCCAGATCATTTACAAAATCCGCGTACTGCCCACCACCCCGCAGCCCGCTCCCGACGCCCCGCGCGCCGGCACCAACACCGACCTCAAAGGCCCCGTCACCCGCTACGCCGTCGATTTCGCCATCGCCGTGCAAGACCTCAAACTCGACCCCACTCCCGACGGCGGCCGCCACGGCAACATCGAAGTCATGCTCGTCGCCTATGATCGCGAAGGCAAGCCCCTCAACATGGTTCTCACCAAAGGATCCTTAGTCCTGCAGCCGAAAGTCTATGCCAGCATCCTCAAACTCGGCCTTCAGCTGCACAAAGAAATCGACGTCCCCAAACAAGACGTCTACCTCCGCACCGGCGTCTACGATATCGACTCAGACTCCGTCGGCACCCTTGGCTTTCCGCTAACCGAACCACCCGCCACTCCCGCGGCGAAGTAGCAAATCAACCTCGCATATGTCATTCCGTCTCTAACGACGTGGCCTAGTGTCAAGTGATTTTTGCCGACACCTCTCCCTTGGCGTCTTCGGTTTTGCAGAAGCGCCATTTCGCTCTCGCAGGAAGGTTTTTGCGTCTTCGACCAAAGCCCTGTGTTCTCTCAATCGTGCGGTGGACGCAAGGTCTCACCATCCATCTCTTCGGCAACTACTCCCAAAATTGCTGCTTCGAACTCCCCGCTTCTCGGGGAGGCAGGCTGCCTACTCAAGCGGTCGGCTCATGCTTTCCGCCACGAAATGACTCAGGCTTGCCTGCACACGGCCTTGCACAGCTGCGCGTAATCCCATTCCTCGCGCAGCATCAGGTACAACCTCATGGCCAGCTTGCGCGCCACCGCCACCTTGGCCAGCGCGCGATGCTTGCGCACCGCCAGCCGCCGATAAAAGCGGCCCAACTCGGCGTCGTAGCGCGCCGCCGTCTGTCCCGCCTCCACCAGCAAAAAACGCAGAAACGGACTGCCCTGCTTGCTGATGCCTCCCAACTGCTGCCGCCCGCCGCTGGAATGCTCGCTGGGAATCAGGCCAAAATAGCTGCCCACCTGGCGCGCATTCGCGAAGCGTTTCGCCGGCCCCAGCGTCAGCACCATGGCCAGCGCCGTCACCGGACCTACTCCCGGATGCGTCATCAACCGCACCGCCGCCGGCCGCCGCTTCACTTCTTCTTCCACTTGCCGGTTCAGCGCCGCGATCTCCGCTTCCTGCTGCTCCAGCCCGGCCAGCAACCGTTGCCTGCGCAGCGCTGCGTAGGGCAGCAACTCCAACTTCTCCAACTCCGCCCGGCCCGCTGCCGTCCACAGCTTGCGCTTCTTTTGCACGCCCTGGCTGAGCATCAGCGCCTGCAGCTGATTCTTGATGCGCGTCCGCGCCTGCACCTGCTTGTGCCGATGCACCAGCAATTGCCGCACATCCCGCTCCTCCAGGCTGGGCACCCAGATGCGCGGAAACCGCTCTTCTCTCAGCAACCGCAACAACAGCTCCGCGTCTCGCCGATCCGTCTTTTGCTTGCGCACTTCCGACGCCCGGATCCGCGCCGCATCCCCAATCCACAACTCCATGCCCAACTCCTGCAGCAAACGCTCAAACCAGGGATAATGCCCGCAACCCTCCATCCCCACCCGCACCGCTTGCCCGCGCAGCGACCCATAAAACTGCTCCGCTTCCTCGCGGTGCGATAAACGCCGCTCGGAAATTTCTCCTGTCGAATTGTCAAAGATCGCGACCTGCTGAAACCCAGGATGAAAATCACAGCCTATAATCAGCATGACGTTGGCTCCTTTGTCGAGCCTTGGCCGTTTCGCAACCACCAACTTACTCTACGATCGAGCCAACGTCGTTATGCAATCAAGTCGCAGCGCGAAGCGCGGCGGCGAGGAATCTGCTTCACGCGCTTTCATTCCGAGCAGCGGCGAGGAATCTGCTTCTAGCCGCGGTCAAGGTTCCATAACTTCCGTAACTGGTTTCCCGCAAAGCAACTGCCCTAAGCTATGAACAATGCCGGAAGGAATACAGCGCTGTCCTCGCACCAAAATGGTTCTGCCTCTGCGTGTCTGGTGGCACGGCCCCGCTGGTGAACCTTTGCCCTCGCAGTGGGCCCACACCATCGAAATCAGTCCCATTGGCTGCCGCCTTGGCGGATTGCACAACCAGCTTTCCACCGGACAGACCATCACCTTGCAGCGCGGCCAGCACAAAGCCGCCTTCCGCGTCGTCTGGAGCAGGCAGCTCGAGGCCAACGAAAATCAGGCGGGAATCGAAGCTCTGGATTACGAAAAGGATATTTGGGCGGTCGAACTTCCACCCCTGCCCACCGAGGTCAAGAATTCTCTTCAGCAAATTTCTGACGAGATTCCCAGCGAAGATGTCTTGAAGGAAGATATCCTTAGAGAAGAAGACGTACCGGGCAACTCGGACACACCCGCAGTCGCGAAAAAGATTTCAGCGCACATTTCAGCCCAAACTTCAGCAAAGACTCCAAAAAAGATCTCAGCCGTATCTCGCGCTCGCCTGCGCTGGGGCTTCGGCTTTCTGCTTCTCGCTGTCGCTCTCGGCCTGTCGCTTTATTCCGTAACTTTTGACGCCGCTCAAATGGCGGTTCATCCCCGAGTGCCTTCCGTGCCCACGGCCCGCGATCTCGCTCGCCTCGCGCCCAGGCCGCACCCCGCTCCCGCTCTCAGCAAAAACTGGAACTCCGCAGCTCCCTATATCAAGGTCGCGGAAGCCCCCACCGCGCACATCGTCTACCCCGACCCGCCCAGCAGCGTCAGCGGCCAGGTTCGCCTGCAAATCGTCATCGCCGCCAATGGCCTGGTCAAACAAATTCACGCTCTCAGCGGCAATCCGTCTCTCGCCGAAGCCGCCGCTCGCGCCATCCGCCTCTGGCATTACAGCCCATTCCAGGGAAACAATCCCTCCATCGATCGTGAAACCAGCGTCACCGTCAGCTTCCTCGGTCCCGACGCCGTCTTCCTGCAATTTCCCTCGAACCCCGCGCAAGTCAACCCCACAGCCATCAAAACCGAATAGCAGACCAGTTTAGGGAAGGGCACGACTTCAGTCGCTGCGGAAAAACCCATTCACGGGTTTGATTTGGGGTGGCGCAGCGGTTCACCGCTGCGATATCTGCTCTGCTTTCAGAACCGGCTTTAGCCCCCGAGGGAGCCTGCGCCGGTAAGATGGAGTTTTCCGCGACCTCTTCAGTCGTGCCATCAAGCCGTTAGAGGTAAGCCGCGCTTCAGCGCCCGAGGTTCGCTTTCCACGCGATAACTAGTTTTCACTCGCACCCGATCACACCGAAAACTTCGGATCCCCCTCGATCCACCGCATCTCAATTTTCGGCGCCTCCCCGCTCTTCCACACCCCAGTCCGAAACTTCACCCGATAACGCAGATCCCCTCCATCCAGCCTCTCACTCCGCTCCAGCGGACGCGGAATGCAGACAAACTCCGTCTCCAAAACTCGCTCGTCGCCCGCACCACCGAATAACCATGCCCGCCCATATCCACAAACGAGAGGATGCGGCGCCAGATCCGGATTCGACAGCGCTCGCGCCTTCGCGATGTCCCCGCTTCTCGCATATTCAAGACACGACCGCACTCCATGCCGCATCAACAGTTGTACAGTCGGCTGTGGTCCATGATCCTCCGGCCCCTGTCCCACATAGAGCGATCGCAGCGGATGATCTTTTGGGAACATGTGCTCCAACGCTTCCACCACCCCCGGCGCGGAAATCGATCCCGTCACGAATGCGATTCCCACCGGCTCGAAAGCCTTCGGCGGCAGCGTCTTCGCCGCCAGCCCCGCCCAGAAGCTGTGCCGGTCTCCCGCGATCGTCGCGAAACCGGTAATCCCATGTCGCCCGCACGAAGTCATAAATCTCGCCCCGCTCGACATAGGCACGTGCCGTGATCGTCCAACGGCGAAGTCGCATAACCGACCCGGCCACGGCTTTGTCATCCCCTGCGGGCAGGTTCTGCGGATCGGCCCGCATATCCAGCGTAGCCGTTGTATTTCCCCAAATCTTCCACGTCGCCTTCGAATTTCTCAAGCCGTTCCAGAAACCACGCCTTCTGCTCCGCGCCCAGAATCGTCTGCGGTGGATTGTCTTTGCAGAAATTCGCGACCTCCACTTGCGCCAAAACGAATCGACTGCCGGCGGCTTCCCGCCGTTGTATGTTCTTCCCGCATCCAGAATCTCCATCGCTTCTTGCGGACATGATCTCGGGAAAGTCGTCGCTCGTGAGCGGTCGCGCCTCCGGCCGGTCCGTCGGCTCTTCCGACCGGTAAGTGCGCTGATCGGTCACGATCAGCTCCACGTTCTTTCCCCAGCGCAGCGCGCGATACCCCGTGAGGCTCGCCAATCGCCGTCAGGTTGTTCGGCTCGATCCCAAGCCCGTGATCGTCGAACTGTGTCACCGGCGCATCCACGACCTGCGGCGGGTCGAACCGCTCGAGCGATGGCCCGCTGGGCTTCGTCATCCGCGCCGGCTGATATTCGAAGAACGCCTGGTTCGCCGCGACTTTCCGCGTCTGCGCCGGCCGGTCGTCCCGCCGAAATCTCTGCAGCGACTGCCAGCCCAGCCAGCTGAACTCATGGTTGTCCCACATGTTCGACAAACGGCCACCGCGCCCGCGCATCCTGCAGATCCGGATCGCTCAGATACGCGCGATATACGGCGCGATACCCTTCCACCGTTGGTCGGAATGTGAAAGTCCGCGATGCTTCTCCCCATGCGGATAGCGCACAATGTCCCGCACCGCCGGTCGTACATCCCCTGCGGCCGGTCCTCCGGATACCACACGATCTCGTAAATGAAATCGCCGAGGTGCAGGATGAACCCGATGCGCTCCGCCTCCGGCGCGCGCTCATCTTCGTAGATCATCCGCCGATAAGCGTTCTGCGCGCCCTGGTTCACGTTCTGGCACTGACAAAAACAAATCGAACCGGCCGCGCATCATCCTTGTCCGGCGCCGTAATCGTGCGCCCGACGCGGCTGCCATTGCCGTCATCATCCGTAAACCGGTACCAATAGACCCGGTGGCCTTCAATCCGCCCTACCAGCACGCGGCACGTCCAATCCGACGCCGCCGAAACCGCGTCACCGCCCTCGCCACCACGCGCGAAAACTCCTCGTCCTCGGCGATCTCAGCGTCTAGTTTGATGATTTTATTTTCGCCACTGGCCGATCCGCACCCGGCGGTCGCCGCGTCCACAGCAAAATACTGTTACTGTCAGGATCTCCCGACGCCACTCCCTGAGGAAAAACATCGCGCCGCTCCCGCCATGCAACCCGAGACTTGCTCGCAAGAGCCTTGCTCCAGGCTGCGGTCGCCCCCACAGCCGCCGCCATCCCCAAAAAATCCCGTCTGGTAACGCGCGACATAGTCCCCCGATGCTTTGGACTCACCCAATAAAGAAGGGTAAGCGATCCTCAGTAATTCAGCCCCGCAACCAAGAAACCGAACCGAGAACTGAGAACCGAAGTTCCCCGCTCGCGACTCGGGACTCAGGACTCAGGACTCGTGACTCACTGCCTCCTCAACATCCCCACCACCCGCTCATAATCATCCACCGACGCATACTCGATCACAATCTTCCCCTTGCCCTTCTTATCCCGAATCCTCACCCGCATCCCCAGCAGACGCTGCAAATCATTCTGCGCCGCGCGCACATTCGGATCCACCCACCGCGCCCCGCCCTTGGCTTTTTCTTTTTCCTTATAACTGACATCCAGCCCCGTCTTCGGGTCGTATCCATCCAGCCGCATCACTGCATCCCGAATCTGCTCCACGTTCAGCGACTTCTCGCAAGCGATCGCCGCCAGCTTCTCCAGTTGCTCCTCGTCTTCCACCTGCAACAGCACCAGGGCCTCGCTGAATCCCAGCCCGCCCGCTATTAAATATTCCTGCACCGAATGTGGCAGCTTCAGCAACCGCATGTAATTCGACACCGACTCCCGCGCCACGCCAACTTTTTCCGCAATCTGCGCCTGGGTCAAATTAAAATCCCGGCTCAGCACGCGAAACGCCTCCGCCTGCTCCATGCAATTCAAATCCTCGCGCTGCAAATTCTCGACAATCGTCAGCTCCGCCGCCTGCTGCTCCGAAACCCTCCGCACAATCGCCGGGATCGTCTCCTTGCCCGCCATCTTCGACGCCCGCAGCCGCCGCTCGCCCAGCACCAATACGTAACGCCCTTCTTTCGCGGCCGGCCGCACCACCACCGGCTGCACCACCCCGCTTTCCTTGATGGAATAAGCCAAATCCCGCAACGCGTCCTCCTCAAAATACAACCGCGTCTGGTAAGGATTCTTCTCGATCACATTCAAAGCAATATTGACCACCAGATTCCCCGGCACTCTCGACTCCGCCTGCGCCGAAATAGAAATGCCCTCGTCCGCCCTGTCGTCCCCATTTGCCCTGTCATTCCTTACCTTCCTCGTTGTCATTCCTAACTTCCCCTTTGTCATTCCGAACGAAGTGAGGAACCCCTACCTCCACCACAGTTCCGGGTGCCCCACTTCTCGCCTCCGTTGCGAGAAGTGGGCCTGTAGTCGCCGAAGAAGAAACATCAGACCCATCACTCTCCACCACTCCCTGCAAATCCCCCACCGCACTGTCATTCCGAACCGGGGCGAAGCCCCGCTGAGGAATCTGCTGTGTGCCAGCAGAAGGAACCGCCACCACCCTCGGCCCCGGCAACAAAGACTCCAACCCCCGCCCCAAAGCCCGCCGCTTCTCCGGACCCTTCTGCTCGACCTTCTCCACCGCCGCCTTGCTCATAATGCCTTTCCCTCGCTCTAAAGAATTCCTATATCGACTCTCCACCCCAAACCAGCTAGTCTTACTCGACAAGTCTCCGCGATCTCCGCGGCCTCTGCGTTAGAAAGCCTTTTTGACGTCATTCACTCCAATTCGGCCATACCTCGCCGCACCTGATCTTCGAAGTCGCCGCCTACATTGCAGGCTTCACTCTCTACCTGATCCTGCGCCGCCGCTTCGGCGATCCCATCCCCATCTCACTCCGATGGGCCGTCCTCGCCGCCGCCGTCGCCGGAGCCGCTCTCGGTGCCAAGCTCTTATTCCTGTTCGAAGATCCCCAACTCACCCTCAACAATCTGCAAAATCCCGCCTATCTCCTCGGCGGCAAAACCATCGTCGGCGCGCTGGCCGGCGGCCTCATCGCCGTCGAACTCATGAAGCGTTCCATCGGCCTCCAACAATCCACCGGAGACCTCTACGCCATCCCGCTCGCCGTCGCCATCGCCATCGGCCGCATCGGCTGCTTCCTCACCGGCCTGCCCGATAACACCTACGGCACTCCCACAAACCTGCCATGGGCCGTCAACTTCGGCGACAATATCCCCCGCCATCCCACCCAACTCTACGAAATCATCTTCCTTGTAACCCTGGTCCCATTCCTCTACCGCATCCTAAATAAAACGGTCATCCAAAATAGAATTGTCATCCCGAGCGCAGCATCAGCTCCGCGAAGCGAAGGTGATGCGGAGTCGAGGGATCTGCTGTCCGCCCCGAGCATTGCTACTGCCGCAAGGCATTCCCGCCACACCTTCCTCCCCGGCGACGCCTTCCAACTCTTCATGGTCGCCTACATGTCATTCCGCCTGCTCTGTGACTTCATCAAGCCCTACCATCGCATCTTCCTCGGCCTCGGCGGAATCCAGTGGGTCTGTGTCCTCGTGCTCCTGTACTACTCCCCGGACATCGCCCGCTGGCTTCGCCCCAATCCAGCCGTCGCCAGCTGGCAAGCATGAAAACGCTCGCCACCATCGTTCTCTCCCTGGTCCTCCAATTCGATTCCTTCGAGCGCGAACCTCTCATCGCAATTTCTCGACGCCCACTCCTTCGATGTCCGCAGCGTCAAGAAAACCTGCGTCCACATCGTCCACCCCGACGGCCGCCTCATCCCCTTCGACACCTACAACCTCTTCTACCGTGACGACCTCGAAAAGACCCGCCTGAACCCATTGCGCGCAAAAGCCGAAGCCGCTCTAACGCCGGCATAATCCCTGTCATTCCGAATCGGGGTGAAACCCCGGTGAGGAACCTGCTGTCCTCATACATGCAAAACCCATCGGTACCGGTCGATCTGACGAAGCATAGCCGGCCAATCCGCCGGGCAATCTCCCTCGCCTTACCCCAGGGCGTCACCCCGGACACAGCCGTTCTTCAGGCGGAGCGAGGGATCTCGCGCGTACCACCACTACAGCCAGCCCAACATATTGACGTATATCAATCTAATATATAGACGATCATAAATATAAAGCTCGCCTTCCATGATCCTCTGTGAAAACCTCCGTGCCCCCTCTGTGTTAAAGGTTTTGATTTTTGTTCCCCGATATATATCGACGCCCATCAATCTATCAAGCCGTCTTATCCATCTCGCCCGCATCCGCGTCCTCCGCAGAGGTCTGAGCTGACGGCTGAGAGCTGACAGCTGAAAGCTGCCCCTGCTGCCGCTCAATAATTTCCTTCGCCAACCGTATGTAACTCTCCGCACCCTTCGACCGCGGATCGTACACCAGCGCCGGCTTCCCATGGCTGGGAGCCTCTGCCAGCCGTATGTTCCGCGGGATGGTCGTCACGCACAGCTTCTCGCCAAAGTGATTCTGCAATTCATTCTTCACCTGCTGCGCCAGGTTGGTGCGGTCATCAAACATGGTCAGCACCACGCCTTCGATCGCGAGCGATGGGTTGAGCGCCGCACGTATCCGCTCGACGGTGTCGAGCAGCTCGCTGATGCCCTCAAGCGCAAAGTACTCCCCCTGCATAGGAATGAGCACAGAGTCCGCGGCCACCAAGGCATTCAGCGTGAGCAAGTCAAGCGCAGGTGGACAGTCGAGCACGATGAACTGGAAGCGATCACGTAAAGGCGCCAACGCTTCCTTCATGCGAAACTCGCGCCCCTCTGCGTCGACCAGTTCAATGTTTGCGCCGATGAGATTCTTGTGCGCGGGAATCAACCAGAGCTGTTCCAGCTCTGTGGTCAGGAGCGCCTCTTCGGATGAGGCATCCTGCATGAGGAGATGGTACGAGTTGATGCGGTCGGGATCCTTCATGAAGCCCAGGCCGCTGGTGGCGTTCGACTGCGGATCGCAATCGACGAGCAGTGTGTTGACCTCTGCGGCCGCGAACGACGCAGCAAGGTTGATGGCAGTCGTAGTCTTACCCACGCCGCCCTTCTGATTGGCAACAGCGATAACGCGTCCCATGAGTTGTGTGGAGAGCCTGAGCACCAGCAGCATAATGCGATTCGCATTTCAAAAGCAATGACCAAGTGCTGTGCAAGGCGTTGAATGTGTGTGCAAAACGTGGATGTGTTCTACGTAGAACAATTCGGCGACGTCAGCTGGTTCTCACGAGAAGTGTTCGGCGTAGAACATTTCTCCAGGCGGGCGAGCTAGTCTGCCGAAATGTTCTACGCAGAACATATTGACGTTGTGTTCTACGTAGAACAATTTGTAAAGCAATGATGCGCTTGCTCCACTTTTATATAAAAAGTGGCGGATGCATCGGCTCATTGCTAGGCAGTTTTATAATTGCGGACCACTTGTTGCTTATCTTGATTCTTATCGGACTAGCGGCGCGCGATTTGGAGGATGCGGGATGTGGATTGAGGGATGGGGATCGGGGTATCCCAATGAAGTTCCGGGAGGATGGATCGGGCTTCGTCCTGTTGGGAGCGGCCGATGAGTAGAGCGAGCCGACCGCCGGGAGCCAGCAGACTCGCGGCGACTGGGAGAACGGTGGGGAAGCGCTCGACGGCACGCAGAGTTATGAGGTTGAACTTGGCTGGCGGATTGGCGGCGGATAGCTGTTCGGCGCGACGTTCGAATACATTGATGTTCGTCAATGTAAGGGCGCGGACGACTTCGCGCAGGAATGTGGATTTTTTGTGGTTGGATTCGATCAGCGTGAGATCGATTGCGGGGGCCCAGAGTTTGATGGGGATTCCGGGGAAGCCTGCGCCGGAGCCTAGGTCGGCTACGCGAATGCGGTCGTCGGTCGTTGGTCGCTGGTCGTTGGCAGAGTCAAAATTTTTTAACACAGGGGACACAGAGGACGCGCCAACGTCAAAATCTTTTAACGCCGAGAACGCTGAGGACGCCGAGGAAGGGCGCGGGAACACGTGTTGCGCGGCGAAGAGGCTCTCGCCGAAGTGGCGGGTGACGATTTCTTCTTCGTTGCGGATGGCGGTGAGGTTGATGCGGGCGTTCCAGCGCCGGAGTATATCGATGTATGTCGATATATGATGTAGGTCGTTGGGCGTTAGTCCTTGGTCGTTCGCCGAGTTGAGAAAGGGTTGCGAGCAGTTCGGCGATGCGGGCGGGGTGCATGGGCTAGCGCGGCAGCGTGAGCGCCGGGAGGGATTGGACTATCTTTACGGTTTCGAGGCTGACGGTGATGACCTGGCCGATCAGGCGAAGGATGTACTGCGGATCGTCAATGCGATTTGGGTCGTTGGTGATGCCGCTGCGCTTGTCGGTTGAGACTTGATATTGATCGATGACCCATTCGAGAGCGGAGCGGTTGCCGAGGCGGTACTCATAGGTTTCTTTGGGGATGCCGCTGAGGGTTAGGAATTTGTTGTAGATCAGTGTCGTTTTGTCTTTGCTTAATTTCATTTTTTCGACGCGATAGTCGAGCTTTTCTCCGGACTTTTCTATTTTCGTGAGCTTGTATTCGGGTTGTTGTTCGTAATGGACATGGATTTCGGCGAGGCGCTGGCCGGCGGAGGCAAGGGCGCGGAAGGTGGCGAGGCCTGTGGTGATTCCAGTTGCCTGCGAGCTACGCTCTCCGGCAACGGCCTTCGGCAGAGTGGAATTGATTTCTTTTTTTTCGTCTACCCAGGGCTTACGCCCTGGGCTATTATCGTGCCGCCCCTCCGGGGCTGGAGTTTGCCGCTTCCGTGGTCTCGTCGTTGCCCACGAAGGGGATGCGGGGGAGTTCGCGGCGGAGGTTGGCGGCGTAGCGCTCGCGGTACTCGGGGTGGTGCAGGATGGCGTAGATGTAGTGGAAGATGTCCCACTTGGTGATGGAGGGGTCGTGGTAGTGGGCGCGGAATTGTTCGAGCGCCCAGTCGGTGATGTTCTCGCGGCGGTGGGTGCCGTCTTCGGCGTAGGTGTAGAAAGGGAAGCACTTGGGTCAGCCGACCGCTGCGCACAGTAAGGTTAGGAATCATGTCAGCTGCTAGCGCGAACAATCGGATCTCTGCTGCCGACCTTCGACCGCAGATCGCTACATTTTCGCCGAGCTCTTATCGGGAAGAATCGACGGCAGTCTGATAGAGATCGTTCATTGAACATGCGGTCGAAGTACAGGTTCTGTTGCGTGAAAGGGCCGATACATAGCCGTTCGAAATCTTGCTCGGGTCATAATCTGGCGTTGCTTCCGCGTCAGCAAATTATTCTTTGAGTGCCTCGGATCCAGCTATCAGTTTTGACTCGTCGATGCGAGATGAACTGCTCAACAGGCCCTTGCCTCCTATCTTGCGACCTCTCCAGCGAGTCGAGCTTCCAGAATATCGCTCGATCATCAGCATGGCTTGCCGTTCAAACGGTTGCCGCTGATAGCTGTACGACGTAGGAATCGCTGTTCGTACTTGCGCACCAGATTGTAACAAGTGACGAAATCGCTACCGAGCGCTCTGAGTTCGCCTTTTGACTGCTTGTCTGCCAAGCGGAATGAACTGCTGAGAATTCTGGCCTAGGCTTTCCGTCGAGCCAATTGTCGTCTGTGTCGTCTGGGATTGGCGCTTGCCAGTTGCACCTTTCGGGCTGCTCGCGGCGATCTCAAGAATTGCATACTTTTGCCATCTCGTCCAGTCCTCGTCGCGTATGCCGCATAATGTAAATCAGCTCGCCGGCTGTTTCCCCTCTGCGTAACCAGGAAATTGAATGCTGACGCCGACCTGGATGCCGAAGACATTGTGGGTCGTCCCTGACAACTTTGGATTCTTTCGAACGTTCCCGCCCAAGTCGAGGACATAAATAGCGTCGAAATCGGCTGCCAAATGTCGGCGCATTCCGTCTGACGCGAGGCCATCGATGAAGCCGTTGTTTGTTGACGAAGGCGACGATGCCCTTCGTCCGATTCGGTCCGATGCCCATCGGATTGCCTTTACGTAGGGATCTGTCAGGCTGTTGCTGATGTTCGATGCGCTCGGAATCGTGCGCATAGGTTTCGGCGACGCGGTTGTCGATGCTGTCATCGGTAGCGTCTCGATTCTTGTTGTTGTCATTCTCGTCTAGCTTGGCCGACGTTGTATGGCGGATTCCCGATGATTACGAATATCGGCGACTTCCTTCTGTCGCTTTACCCGTTCGTGCGTTCTCGCTCGGTCATGAAGTAAGTGCAGCTTGCTCGGGCTCCGCTAGTTCGAACGTGTCCACCAAGCAGATTCCCGGAAATGCTTTGTACTCGCCCGTCCGTTCGAAGTAAGCGTGCTCGATGTTCATGCTGGCGATGTAGTAGGGCAGCAGCATGACTTCGTTGCAGTGGAGTTCGTTTTCGTATTTGTATTGCAGGTCGGTGGCTCTTGATTTCCTGCATGATGCGGATGATGAAGTTGCCGGTGCCGACGAAGGGATCGAGGATGTGGACGCCTTTGTCGCCGAGCGAGCGGCCGAATTCTTTCTGCAGGATCTCTTCGACGCTGCGCACCATGAAATTGACGATGGGCTGCGGAGTGTAGACGATGCCGTGCGTGTCAGCTTCTTTGGGAGAGTAGCCCTGGAAGAAGCGCTCGTAGACTTTGTTGAGGAACGTCCTGTTTTTCGGAGTAGCTCGGTGGTGTTTTCGGCGCTGACTTCGATGGCTTTGTAGAAGCGGTCGAGCGGTCGCAGGAACTCATTTCGGTTGAAGGCGCGTTTCGTCAGTTCGACGATAACCTTTTCGATTTCGGCGGCAACGACATTGCGGCGCGTGAAATCGGGGTTGTCGAAAATTCTCTCGAAGATGCGTTCGGTGAGCAGGTGCTGGATCAGCATCCGCTCGACCGCTTCTGCGGAAAGGTTCGGGTTGATCGCCTGGCGGCAGAGAGCGTAGAAGTCTTCGAAGCTACGGACGAAGGCTTGGCTATGCTTCCGCTCTGCATCGATGATCTTTTTTACGGCCTCGGCGAGTTCCGGGAATGCGCTCGGAGAATTCGCTGACGGCTTTTCCCACTCTTCGATGTGCGGCGCCTTGTAGTCGAAGAAGTGGTTGACTAGTTGAGCCAAATTGTCGGACTTGGAAATGTCTTCGTCGGCGACGCGGGCTCCGGCCTGGTAGAGCACGGCGCGCTCGGGAGCCTGGAAGATAATGTTGTCGCGCGGGTATCCCTTGTCGAGCTTGGCTCTTGATTTCGCGTTCGAGGTCGTCTTTTTCGTCTTTTGCTTCCCAGTAGCCGTGCGCAAGGTGGAAAGTGTCGAGGAGAGCCCCATCGACGATAACGCGTGTCTTGGCGCGCTGAATGGGGAATTGGGGAATGAAGGTGAGATGGAGTTTCCTTCCGCAGTGGGCGAGGAGTTTGGCAAAGGCATCGCTGACCTGGGCTTCATTATTGAAGTGAAGCTGTCCAACTTGGTGAAGGGCTGCGTAGTAATTCTTGATTGCAGCGTGGGTCGGTTTGAGGTCGAGGGACATAGCTCACGAGAGGGAAGCGTAAGTTTACAACGGATGCCGGGGCCAAGTTGGTGGCTGGGTGGATGCCCGCGTCGGGCTGCGCCCGAATGGACAGCCGAGGGCGGCTGTCCCCACATGCGGGCCGCTTCTGGGAATTTCGCTCGGTCTTGGGGCTGCGCCGGGAAGGCGCGGGCGACCGGGGGTGGAGTAGGGATCCTTCGACTTCGTAAGTGCTGCGCTTTGCGCAGTACTTACTCCGCTCTGGATGACAAGAGCTAAAGGGAATGGGCTTTGCCATGGGCGGATTCGTTTAGAAGCCACACATTTTAAAGAATATGGTGGCGGCGGGTCGCGGGCGAGGGCGCCCGCGCCACATGGTACGGGTTGTTTGCCGGTGGATTGGACGGTTTAAGGTATGTCAGGGGGGTCGCAGTGAGCGGATGATCTCGTTATGGCTGCTCCACTCGGGACAGAGCGCGTCCGGTCTGGCGTTAACCGCGTACTGATTGCGGATGATAACGCATTGATACGAAGGCAGATACGCAATATTTTGGAGTTGGATAGCGAGCTACAGGTTTGCGCCGAAGCAGAAAACGGGATCGAGGCGGTCAAAAAAGCGCAGGAATTTGATCCCGACGTAGCGGTCATTGATGTGGTGATGCCGATCATGGATGGGCTCAGGGCGACGCGGGTAATTAAGGAGTTGATGCCGTCGGTGCGGATCGTGATTTTCGCCTTTGACAGCTCCAAGCAACTGGAATGGGAGAGCAAGGAGGCGGGAGCGGATGCGGTGCTGGCGAAGGATCAGGGAAGCGCGCGGCTGGCAGCGGTAGTGCATGGGCTGGCGGCGGCTTAGGAGACAAAGACTTTTGGTGCAGAGAGCGCAGAGTTATTTGGATTTCCTCCGGGGCTAGAGCCGGCGTCTTTGGCGGCCCTTCAAGGCACGAGTGAAGTTGTTGCCCTTCCCGATTCGTGGGGCACTTTTGAAATTTCAAATAAATTGTCGATCATCTTGGCAGATAGGCGAGGGTATTAGCGCTGTAAGCAAATGCATAGGTCCTTCGCTTTGCTCAGGATGACAGCGGACCCGCGGCGGCTAAAGCCTGCATTGAAAGCAAAGCGGATATCGCAGCGGTAAACCGCTGCGCCACCCAAAATCGCCCCCGCGAACGAGGTCCTCCCCAAGACTTGTTTAGAGCGGGGTTTTTCAGCAGCCTGTAGCGGCATCCCTCAGCAGATTCCTCACCGGGGCTTCGGCCCTGTTCGGAATGACAGAACTCTTTTTACGCGGTTTGGACGGGGAGCTGGGCTCTTATTAGAGTGCCGGTGCCGTGATTGGCGGAGCGGATTTCCAGAGTGCCGCCTAACTGGCGGACACGTTCGCGCATGCCGCGGAGGCCGACGCCGGCTTTGCCGCCGAGTTCCATTTGCTGGCGCTTTTCCTCGGGAATGCCTTTGCCTTGATCCTGCACTTCGATCTCGACGCTGGAGTCGCAGCGGACGACGCTGATTTGCGCAGTTGAGCTTCCGGAGTGGCGGTGAATGTTGGTGAGGCACTCCTGCACCACACGGAAGACGGCAGTTTCCAGTTCACGGGGAAGGCGACCGAAATCGGTGGGCAGTTGGAGTTCGACGTGAATGCCGCTGCGTTCGGTGAATCCATCCAGATAAAGGCGCAGGGCTGAAGCCAGACCGACTTCATCGAGCAAGGGGGGATGAAGCAGGTGAGAAATGGTGCGCAGCTCTTTGGACAGCTCGGCGACGATGTCGATGCTTTCCTGCAACTCGCGCACCAGAGCGGGGCCGACCTGGCTGACCTTGGATTGCAGGGGAACCAATTTCATATTGAGGGCGGCGAGCATTTGCCCGGCGCTGTCGTGGAGCTCGCGGGCGATGCGGCGGCGTTCTTCGTCCTGCATTTGCAGGAGACGGCCGGAGAGCAGGCGGAGACTTTCTTCGGCGCGCTTGCGGTCGCTGATGTCGCGGGCGGCGGCGATGACCAGCGGGCCGTCCTGCTCGGTCGAGGATTCGAGCGGGCTGAGGCTGATTTCGATGGGAAACTCGTGGCCATCTTTGTGGAGGCCGTAGAGTTCGAGGCCGGCGCCCATGGGGCGGGAACGGGGTTCGAGAAAAAAAGCGTTGCGATGTTCGGGATGGCCGACGCGAAAACGGGGCGGGACGAGCATCTCGATCTGGTGGTCGATCAAGTCATCGCGGCGGTAGCCGAAGAGCTTTTCCACCTGCGCGTTGGCGAGAATGACTTTGCCTTCTGGGGTAACGACGACCATGGCGTCGGGGGCGGACTCGAGCAAGCCGCGGAAGCGGGCTTCCGCCAGTTGCCGCTCGCGGGCGACGTCATTGGCGGAGCGGAGTTGCTCTTCGGCGCGGAGACGGGCTTCGGTCTGGGCGCGAACCTGTTTTTCATTGCGGGCGGAGCTGCGAATCAGGCGTACGACGAGGATGTAGACGACGATCGACAACAGAGCAGTAGAAGATGAGGCGATGACCAGGCTCCAGTGGCTGCGCTGGGCGGACGTGCTCCAGGCCGCGAAGCGCTGATCCTCTTGCGCCTCCATAAGGGCGAGGATGCGGCGAATCTGCTCCATGTGGCGATAGCCGAGGCCGGAAAGGACCATCTGGCGGGCTTCCGCATCTTTGCCCGATTTCTTGAGCTGAACCGTCTGCTCCATTTCCTGCAGCTTCACGCTTCCGATGGCACGAAGCTGGGCGATTTCCTGCGCCTGGGCAGGATCGTTTTGTACGAGCGAGGCCAGACGGGAGATTTGGTCCGTAGCCTGGGAGGTAGCCTGCTCATAGGGATCCAGGTAGGCGGATTCGCCGGTGAGAAGATAACCACGCTGGCCGGTTTCCGCATTGTCGAAGACCAGCATGACCAGATGAACCTGATCTTTGACCTCTAGAGTGTGGCGGACATGGGCGTTGAGTTCCTGATTGTCGAGCGCGGAGCGGTAAGAATAGGCAACGACGCCGAAGGTGAGCACCAAGCCCACGGTGAGAATGATGAGAAGATTGCGGTGCAAGCTTACGGGCATGAGATCGCCTTAACCGCAGGAGCAAGCGCCATGGTTATGTGCGGCGGACCGGACCGCGAAAAATCAGGTTGCGGCAAGAGCCGGACGTTTTTGTGGCACGGCCTCAACAAAAACGGACGACCCGTGGGACTTGCCATATCCTGACTTGTGAGAACCCGGAGCAGCGAACAAGGTTGCTTATTAAATGATGGCATAAAGATGCGAAGCGATCCAGAAGGTTGAAAAAAATTCATGGTGAGCGGGGGCCGGGCAGGAGGAACAAAAGCTGGAACCACGAAGGGGGCGAAGGGGAGTGGGTCAGCTTGGTAGGGAAGCGAGCCAAACGCGCGATTATTGTGTCGCAGAGAACGCGACACGTCGCGCCCCTCGCCCAGATCCTTCACCGCGCAAAAGCGCTTGTTCAGGATGACGATCAAACTGACGATACGTAAGATTCCTGAGTTTGGAGGCTTTCACTCCTTCTATTTACAATGCAGGGGTTGCGGCGTGCGAATTCCGGCAGGCTGCTGGAAAACTCATTTGATGCGGGAAGCCGACCTCAGGCGCTGAAGCGCAGGCGGTTTTTTAATGGCTTAGCGGCACGACTAAAGTCGTGCCCTTCCCAAGACCCGCGCGAAAGCATTTTTCAGCTGGCCGCTCAGAAGGTTCGTCGGCACGGGTTTATGGCCTGAGCGTTCATGCGTGAAACTATTTTAGTTACGGGCGGGGCGGGGTTTATCGGGTCAAACTTTATCTTGCGCGAGCTGGAGCGCGGCGAGTGCGCGGCGATTCTCAATTTGGACAAGCTGACCTATGCCGGCAACCTGCGCAATCTGGAGAGCGTAAGCAATGACCGGCGGTATGAGTTTATACATGGAGACATTGGGGACCGGGAGCTGGTGGGACGGCTGCTGCGCAAGCATGAAGTTGGCGCCATCGTTCACTTTGCCGCGGAGAGCCATGTGGACCGGTCGATCCGCGGGCCGGAAGAATTTATCCGAACTAATGTGGATGGAACTTTTGCGCTTCTGGAAGAAACGCGGGCGTATTGGCAGGAGTTGATCGAAGCGGAACGGCGGCGGTTTCGTTTTCTGCATGTGTCGACGGATGAGGTGTACGGATCGCTGGGGCCGAATGATCCGCCATTTTCGGAGATCACGGCTTATGCGCCGAACTCGCCGTATTCAGCGTCGAAGGCGGCATCGGATCATCTGGTGCGGGCTTATCACCATACTTATGGTCTGCCGACGTTGACCACGAACTGCTCGAACAATTACGGGCGCTTTCAGTTTCCGGAGAAATTGATTCCGCTGATGATTTTGAATGCGCGCGATGGCAAGCCGCTGCCGGTTTATGGCGATGGGCAGAATGTCCGCGACTGGCTTTATGTGGAGGACCACTGCGCGGCGATTGCCACGGTGCTGGCCGGCGGCGGAGTGGGTGAGACTTATAACCTGGGCGGTTGGAACGAGAAAAGGAATATGGAGATTGTGGAGGCGATTTGCGATGCGGTGGATGAGGTGGCGCCCAGCAGCGCATCGCGGAGGAAGTTGATTACGTTTGTGAAGGATCGTCCGGGGCATGACCGGCGCTATGCCATGGATGCGCGAAAAATTGAGCGGGAGCTGGGATGGCGACCGAAGGAGACCTTTGAAAGCGGGTTGCGCAAGACCGTGCGCTGGTATCTTGAGAATGAAGAGTGGGTACGGGGCGTGATGGATGGCAGTTACCGGCAGTGGATTGAGACGCATTACTCCTAGACATTATCTTGAACTCGAGAGGAACCTATATCCCTCGCTACGCTCGGGATGACAAGGTCAGGTTCGGATGACAAGATTAGTTTTCGTGGCACGCGATCAGGTTTCGGGACGGCGAGATCAAGTCGAGTATGGAGACTACTAGCTGCAAGGGAATTATTCTGGCGGGGGGAGCGGGGACCCGGCTTTATCCCGTGACTCACGCCATGGGCAAGAGCCTGTTGCCGGTGTACAACAAGCCGATGATTTATTACCCGCTGTGCACGCTGATGCTGGCGGGGATTCGCGACATTCTGATTATTTCGACGCCGGAGGATTTGCCTAAATTCCGCACGCTGCTGGGGAGTGGAGAGCGGTACGGAATTCGGTTGGAATATTTGGCGCAGCCTTCGCCGGGAGGGATTGCGCAGGCGTTTCTGGTGGGGGAAAGATTTATTGCGGGGAAGGCGTGCGCGTTGGTGCTGGGCGACAATATTTTTTATGGGCACGATTTTGCAAAAGACTTGCGGACGGCGGCGAGCAAGGAAAGCGGGGCGCGAGTGTTTGCCTATCCGGTACACGATCCGGAGCGGTATGGGGTAGTGGAGTTTGACGAGGCGGGACGGGCGCTGACCATTGAAGAAAAGCCGGCGCGGCCGAAGTCCCGGTATGCGGTGACGGGACTTTATTTTTATGACGAGGCGGTGGTGGAAATAGCGAAGGGGTTGCGGCCGAGTGCGCGGGGAGAACTGGAAATCACGGATGTGAATAAGGCGTACCTGAAAAAAGGGCTGCTCGAAGTAGTGGTGATGGGTCGGGGCATGGCGTGGCTGGATACGGGGACGCACGAGTCGCTGATGGAGGCGGCGCTTTATATTCAGGCGATTGAAAAACGGCAGGGGCTGATGGTGGCGTGTCCGGAGGAGATTGCGTATCGATCGGGATATATTACGGCGGAGCAGGTGGAGAGAATTGGCGGGGAGATGAAGAACAACAGTTACGGGGCGTATCTGCTGCAACTTTTGCGGGAAAGGGTATTCTGAAATGAGCGCATTGCGGGCCATGCCGATGGTCGAAGGCTTACGGAAAATTCCGACGTCGTTGAAGGGAGCGTTTGTGCTGGAGCCGCGCGTGTTCGGCGACGAGCGCGGATTTTTCTTTGAGAGCTACAACGAGCAAGCGATGGCGGACGCGGGGATTGTCGAGCGATTTGTGCAGGACAACCATTCGTGCTCGCGGCAGAATGTGGTGCGCGGGCTGCATTATCAGATTGGAAAGCCGCAGGGAAAACTGGTGCGGGTGGTGGAGGGAGAAATTCTGGATGTGGTGGTGGACCTGCGGCGCAGTTCGGCGACGTTTGGACGCTGGGAGGGAGTGCGGCTCTCGGGCGAGAACCACAGAATGCTGTGGATTCCGGAGGGATTTGCGCATGGGTTCTGCGTGAAGTCGGAGAAGGCACACGTGCTGTATAAGGCGACGGACTTTTATGCGCCGCAGCAGGAGCGAACGGTGGCTTGGGACGACGCGGAATTGAAGATCGATTGGGAGTTGCAGGGAGAGGCGATTGTTTCCGGTAAAGATCGGAATGGCGTAGCACTGCGGGATGCGGAGACATTTGCTTGAGCCGCGGGATGCGACTTAGGACTGCTTTTTTCGTGAGTACATTCTCGGACCCTCAATTCGTAATCTGAATTCCTAAGTCTGAATTTCTAAATCTGAATTTCTAAATGAAGATTGCGATATTTGGCGCGTCCGGGTTGCTGGGCAAGGCGCTGGTGCGGGAGTGGAGCGGGGATGAGTTGGTGCAGTTCTCGTCGCGCGATGCGGATATTCGCGATGCGGAGATGGTTGCGAGAGCGATCGATGAGGCCAGGGCGGACTGGATTGTTTTGTCGGCGGCTTATACCGATGTGGATGGCTGTGAAAGTAATCGGGAGCTGGCATTCGCAGTCAATCGCGACGGGGCGGTAAATGTCGCGAGGGCGGTGAAGCAGGCGGGAGCGAAGCTGCTGTTTCTGAGTTCCGATTATGTTTTCGATGGCAAGAAATCCTCGCCGTATGAAACCGACGATCCGCGGAATCCGCAGAGCGTTTATGGGCGATCGAAGGCGGAAGCGGAAATCGGATTGATGAGACGCTTCCGGAGTGCTGCATTGTGCGGACTTCGTGGCTGTTCGGAGCGGGCGGGAAATGCTTTCCGCATACGATCTTGAGGCTCGCCGCTGCGCGCAGCAGGCTCGATGTAGTAAACGACCAGCGCGGCTCTCCAACTTATACGATTGATCTGGCGCGGGCGATTGTTCAATTGTGCCGCAAGAATGCGGCGGGGATTGTGCAAGTCACGAACGGCGGGGACTGCACTTGGTTCGAGTTTGCGCGGTTCCTGGTCCGCGACGCGGGACTGAAAGCAGAAGTGCGTCCGGTGAGCAGCGAGCAGTTTGTGCGGCCGGCGCCGCGGCCGAAGTATTCGGTGCTGTCGCGGAAAAGTTTGGAGGCGCTGGGGATCGAGATGCCGTCGTGGCAGGATGCGAGTGTGAGGTATTTGAATGAGCGGGGATAAGTTTCTCGGGGAGTAGTATCGCAGCGCTGGAAGCGCTGCGCCACCCAAAATCAAAAGCCGCATTTCGGACCCAAGAATCTTGTGAAGTCCATTCTCAATTTCGTTGATGGGCAATTCGTACGAGGGGTGAACGAATTTGCCGATGTCAATCCCGCCGATGGCACGGTGATCGCGAAGGTCTCCGAAGCGGGGGAGGAGTTAGTGGATCGGGCGGTGCAGGCCGCACGGCGGGCTTTGCGGGGGCCGTGGGGAAAGATGGGAGTTGCCCAACGCTCCGCGCTGCTCTACAAAGTTGCCGCTGGGATCGAGGCGCGTTTTGATGATTTCGTCCAGGCGGAGGTAGCGGACACGGGCAAACCTATTTCGGTGGCTTCGCGGCTGGACGTTCCGCGTGCGGCGGCGAATTTTCGCGCATTTGCGGACCTGATTCGCAATGCCGGACTGGAATCTTTTCAGACCGAAACCTCCGACGGAAAAAGCGCGCTTAATTATGCGGTGCGCAAGCCGCTAGGCGTGGTGGGGATTATCACTCCGTGGAACCTGCCGTTGTTGCTGCTCACATGGAAAGTCGCGCCGGCGCTGGCTTGCGGGAATGCAGTGGTAGCGAAGCCTTCGGAGGAGACTCCGGCGACCGCGACGTTGCTGGCGGAAGTAATGGCGGAGGCCGGCATTCCCAGCGGCGTTTACAACGTGGTGCATGGCTTTGGGCCGGGCTCGGCGGGCGAGTACCTGACCAAGCATCCCGACGTAAACGCGGTGACATTCACGGGAGAGTCGCTCACCGGAGCTGCGATCATGAAGACGGTTTCCGCGACGGTGAAGCCGGTTTCTTTTGAGCTGGGCGGAAAGAACGCGGCAATTGTTTTTGCCGATTGCGAATTTCAGGAAGCGATCAACGGATTATGCGATGCCATCTTTCTTAATACGGGCCAGGTTTGTTTGTGCGCGGAGCGGGTGTATGTGGAGCGGGCGATCTTCGCGAAATTTGTGGATGCGCTGAAGAGCAAGGCGGAAAGCTTGAAGATGGGATGGCCGCTGGAGCCGGCGACAAATCTTGGACCGCTGATTTCTTCGCAGCATCGCAAGAAAGTGATTTCGTATTACCGGCTGGCTGAAGATGAAGGCGCGACGCTGATTACAGGAGGATCGATTCCCAGCTTCGGCAATGAATTAGACCAAGGCTATTATGTGCAGCCGACGATCTATACTGGGTTGCCGGAATCGGCGCGCGTGGTGAAAGAAGAAATTTTCGGGCCAGTGTGCCATGTTGCGCCGTTCGATTCGGAAGAAGAAGCGATCGCAATGGCCAACGATACGAAGTATGGATTGGCGGCCACAGTGTGGACGGGGAATTTGCGGCGCGGGCACCGCGTGGCGCAGCAGATGAATGTGGGCATTACCTGGGTGAACTGCTGGTTTCTGCGCGATTTGCGAACTCCGTTTGGGGGAGTGGGGCTTTCGGGAATTGGGCGCGAGGGCGGCATGCATTCGCTGAATTTTTATTCGGAGTTGAATAATGTGTGCGTGCAGTTGTAGCGCGCGGCTGAAACCTTTTCAACGCAGAGATCGCTGAGTACGCCGAGTGAGTTCGCTGAGAAAGACAATTCAGTTATGGCTGGCAGTGAGAGCAAAGTTATCGAGGGCAGGGCGCGGCCGCGGGGGAAGTATCCGCATGTGAAGCGCGCTGGGGATTATTTGTTTGTTTCGGGGACGAGCGCGCGGCGTGCGGATAATTCGATTGCCGGAGCGGAAGTGGATGAGATGGGAACGGCACGGCTGGATATTAAGGTGCAGACGCGGGCGGTGATCGAGAATATTCGCGGAATTCTGGAGAGCGTGGGCGCGCAACTGGCCGATGTCGTGGAAATTACAACGTATCTTGTGAGCATGAACGACTTCGGCGGATACAACGAAGTGTATGGAGAATATTTTGGTTATGATGGGCCGGCGCGGACGACGGTGGCGGTACATCAGTTGCCGCATCCGCATTTGTTGATTGAGATGCGTGCGACGGCGCATAGGCCGGCGGGGTAGGAGTAGGGATCCTTCGACTACGCAGGCCGGTTCGCTTCGCTCTCCGGTCTGCTCCGCTCAGGATGACAAGCCTTTAAATGATGTTCAGGAGAGTGTGATGCCATCGATTAAGAGCCTGCGGGCGTTTAATTTTCAGAAGTGGATTGATGAGAACAGGGAGAAGTTCAAGCCGCCGGTGGGCAATGCGCAGGTTTGGGAAGATGGCGAAATGATGGTGACCGTGGTGGGCGGGCCGAATGCACGGCGGGATTTTCATGACGATCCGACGGAAGAATTTTTTTATCAGTTGAAGGGCGATATTGTTCTGCGCATTCAGGAGGAACCGGGGAAACCGCCGCTGGAAATTCCCATTCGCGAAGGCGAGATTTTTTTGCTGCCGAAACATATGCGGCACTCGCCGCAGCGTGGCGCGGGAACTCTGGGCATGGTGGTAGAGGTGCCGCGGCCAGAGGATTCGGTGGATGCTTTCGAATGGTATTGTTCGAATTGCCATCAGCTGGTTCACCGCGCCGAGGTCAAGTTGAAAAGCATTGTGAAAGATCTGCCGCCGCTGTTCGAACAGTTTTATTCCAATGAGACTTTGCGCAAATGCAAGCACTGCGGTACGGTGCATCCGGGCAAACAGTAATGCCGAGCGTTAGCCAGAAGGTCATCGACATCCACAATCACTTCTTCCCGCGGACGTGGCCGGACCTGGCTGCGCGTTATGGGACGCCGGACTGGCCGTGGATCAAGCACACCGAGCCGGGCAAGGCCGACATTTTTGTTGGCGATAAATTCTTCCGCAAGATTTATGACGCTTGCTGGGATCCGGAGGTGCGGCTGCTGGAGATGGATCGCGATGGTATCGATCTGCAGGTGATTTCGGCAACCCCGGTATTGTTTGCCTACAATCGGCCGGTGCAACATGCGCTGGATTGCGCGCGGCTGTTCAACGATGCGGCGCTGGAGCTTTGCGCGCGGGGCCGGGGAAGGTTGAAATCGTTTTGCCAGGTGCCATTGCAGGATGTTGATGCGGCATGCAAAGAGTTGAGCCGCTGCATGCGTGCAGGACATCTTGGGGTGCAGATTGGAAATCACGTTGGAGAAAAGAATCTTGATGATCCGGGGATCGTAACTTTTTTACATCACTGCGCGGATGAAGGCGCGGCGGTGCTGGTGCATCCGTGGGATATGTTGGGGCAGGCGCGCATGCCGAACTATATGATGCCGTGGACCGTGGGCATGCCGGCGGAAACGCAGCTGGCGATAGTGGCGTTGATACTGAGCGGAGCGTTCGATAAATTGCCGGCGAGCTTGCGGATTTGTTTTGTTCACGGCGGTGGAAGTTTCGCTTATCTTCTGGGCCGGCTGGAGAATGCCTGGCATCATCATCCGGTGGCGCGCGGGATGTGTGCGATGGCTCCGAGCAATTATCTGAACCGGTTTTCGGTGGACTCCGCGGTGTTCGATCAGCGGGCGCTGGAGTTTTTGGTGGGAACCATGGGCGCGGAGCAGGTGATGCTGGGAACGGATTATCCGTTTCCGCTGGGCGAAGAGCGCGGCGGGGCGCTGATTCGCGAGAGCCAGTTGCCGCAGCAGGCTAAAGCAAAATTGCTGGGCGGGAATGCGGAACGATTTTTGGGAGTTGCGGCTGTGGCGGCGGATTCTTTGCCTGAAGCTGTGATCGGGCCGGCTGTGCCGGGTGAAGAGCAACTGACCTACAGTTCTTATTTGAAAGTTCCGGAGTTGCTGCGCCTGCAACATCCGCTGTCTATGCCGCCGCATCACGACGAGTTGCTTTTTATCATCGTGCATCAGACCTACGAACTGTGGTTCAAAGAGCTGCTGCACGATCTGGATGCGGTGGTGGCGAGCTTGAAAGCGGCGGCGGCGAATCCGAAATCGCGGGATGGAGTGTATGAAGCGGCGCGGCTGCTGCGGCGTTGCACCGAGATCACGCGGGTGCTGGTGGAGCAATTCACGATTCTGGAGACGATGCTGCCGACGCATTTTCTGGCGTTTCGCAGCAAGCTGCAGCCGGCGAGTGGATTTCAATCGGAGCAGTTTCGCGAGTTGGAATTTTTGTGCGGGCTGAAGGATGAGAAGATGCTGCGCTATCATCGCCCGACTCCCGAGGCGCATGCGCAATTAGAGCGGCGGCTGCGCGAGCCTTCGGTACACGAGGTTTTTTTTGATGCGTTGCGCAGCCTGGGCAAGCTACAAGAGCCGGCTGGCGAGGGCGGAGAGCGGGAATTATTTGATGAACGGGCGCGGGCGGTTCTGTCGCTTTACCAGGATGAGAAAAATCATCGCGACTGGATTGATGTTTGCGAACGGCTTACGGAGTTTGACGAGTTGGTGGTGAGTTGGAGATTGCGCCATATTCAGCTGGTGGAGCGGACGATGGGTGTGCGCATGGGAACCGGCGGAAGTTCGGGAGCCTCTTACTTGAAGCTGACGCTGGACAAGAAATTTTTTCCGGAGTTGTGGGAGGCGCGGACGCTGCTGACGCAGTGAGGAATGGGCGATTGGGCGAACGGGCGATTTTGTAATTTGAAAACCATTGTTTCTTTTCGGCGGGGCTTTCTAACCGCTTATTTCGTTAAGTGACTGCTTTTTACCTGTCGGATGAATCACAAACCTCGGACAATTTGTTTGATTGGGGCGGGGCTGAATGGTCCGCTGCTGGCGGTGAGCCTGGTGCAGCGCGGATTCACAGTTGAGATCTTCGAGCGGCGCGCGGATATGCGCCGGGTGCGGATTAGCGCAGGCCGGTCGATTAATCTGGCGCTTTCTACTCGCGGGATTTATGCGCTCGCGCAAGCGGGGATGTGGGAGCCGATGCAGAAAATCATCATTCCCATGAAAGGGCGGATGATGCATTCGCTGACCGGCGAATTGACTTTTCAGCCGTATGGAAAAGATGAGGCGGAGGCGATCAATTCGATTTCACGCGCGGAATTGAATATGGCTTTGATGAGTGCGGCGGAAGAGGCGGGGGTGACGATTCATTTTGAAAAGCGCTGCACGGGGATCGATCTGAAGACGGGCGCGATTCAGATTCGCGATGAACGTATGGGAGAAGAACATATTATCGAGACTGAAGTGGTGATTGGATGCGACGGTTCGGCCTCGGCGATTCGCAATGAGATGCTCAAGCTGCCACGGTTTAATTTTTCGCAGCAGTATCTTGATTACGGATATAAGGAATTGACGATACCGGCTGGTGCGGCGGGCGGGCATCTTTTGGATAAGCATGCGTTGCACATCTGGCCGCGCGGCAATTATATGTTGATCGCTCTGCCCAATATTGACGGCACGTTTGCCTGTATTTTGTTTTTGCCGTTTGAGGGTAAGGATAGCTTTGCCGACCTAATCACTCCCGAAGGATTGCGCGAGTTTTTTCAAGTACGCTTTCCCGATGCGGCGGCCTTGATGCCGCAGCTGACGGAGAATTATTTTGGCAATCCCACGGGGGCGATGGTGACGGTGAAGTGCTCGCCGTGGCACGTGGACGGCAAAGCGCTTCTGTTGGGCGATGCGGCTCACGCCATCGTTCCGTTTTTCGGGCAGGGACTGAACTGCGGCTTTGAGGATTGCAGCTATCTATTGCGATTGCTGGATGAGCACGGGCCGAATTGGTCGCGGGTGTTCCAGGAATTTGAAGAATCGCGCAAGATCAATACCGATGCCATCGCCGATATGGCAGTGGAGAATTTTGTGGAGATGCGCGACCGGGTGGGCGATCCGCGATTTTTGTTTCGCAAGAAAGTGGAGCTGGCGCTGGAAGCGAAATTTCCCGGGCGGTTTGTTCCCAAGTACGCGATGGTGACGTTTCATCGCATCCCTTATTCGGTGGCGCTGGCGCGAGGAGTGAAGCAGGAAAAGATATTGGATCAGCTTTGTCAGGGAATCGAGCGCGTGGAAGATCTCGATTGGCAAAGGGCTGAGGCGCTGGTGATGGGCGGGCTCACTCCACTGGGGAACATGCAGTGAGCGAATTCGCATTTGACGCGAGCGAGGTCTCGGCACGGGAGATGGATGCGAGCGATCCTTTAGCCGGCTATCGGGAACGCTTTTTATTGCCACGCGGCGCCGATGGGCGGGAGTGGATTTATTTGTGCGGGCATTCGCTGGGACTGCAGCCGAGGACGGCGAGAGATTATGTGGAGCAGGAGTTGGACGATTGGGCGCGGCTGGGCGTGGAAGGCCACTTTCACGCGCGCCATGCGTGGATGCCTTACCACCGGCTGTTGACTGAGCAAACGGCAGAGTTGCTGGGAACGCTGCCGGAAGAAGTGGTGGTGATGAATTCGCTTACCGTGAATCTGCATCTGATGATGGTTTCGTTTTATCGTCCTACGGAAAAGCGGCATAAGATTTTGGTGGAGCGGGGAGCGTTTCCCTCGGATCAATATGCGGTGCGGTCGCAGATTGCTTTTCATGGATTCGATCCTGCGACGACTCTGATTGAGTTGACGCCACGCGCGAGTGAAGCGTGCCTGCGCGACGAAGATATTGATACCGTGATTGAACGCGAGGGCGATTCGATTGCGCTGATTCTGCTGGGTGCGGTGAATTACGCGACCGGACAGGCGCTGGATTTGGAGAGAATCACGAAGGTGGGCCACGAGCGTGGTTGCGTGGTTGGCTTCGATCTGGCACATGCGGCGGGAAATTTGCCGTTGCAGCTCCATGCATGGGGACCAGATTTTGCGGTGTGGTGCAGCTACAAGTATTTGAATGGCGGGCCGGGATGTCCTGGTGGGTGCTTTGTTCATGAACGGCACGCGAGAGAGGAACTGCCGCGATTTGCCGGTTGGTGGGGACATGATGACAAGACGAGGTTTGAGATGCCGGCGGAATTTCAGGCGATGCCCGGAGCTGAGGGCTGGCAGTTGAGCAATCCCCCGATTCTGGCGCTGGCGGCGCTGCGCGCGTCGATGGATATTTTTCATGAAGCGGGAATGGAACGATTGCGGCGCAAGAGTTTGCTGCTGACTGGTTACTTGGAATTTCTTTTGCGATCGTTGAAGTCGAATGCCTTTTCGGTGATTACGCCAAGCGAACCGAAGCACCGCGGAGCGCAGATTTCTTTGCGCGTTCCGGGTAAGGGAAGCAAATGGTGCGAGAAGCTGGCGGCTGCGGGAGTGGTCGGAGACTGGCGCGAGCCCGACATTTTTCGCGTAGCGCCGGTTCCGTTTTACAACTCTTTTGTGGATGTTTACAGATTCGTGAAGAAGTTTGCGGCCACCTTCTAGGAAGCTGCTGAAAAACTCGCTTCGCCGGCCGAAAACGAACCGCCGGCGCTGAAGCGCGACCAATAGGCGCTTAGTGGCACGAGTGAAACTCGTGCCCTTCCCAACACGACAGGCTGTAAAAGTACATTGGTCCTTCGCTCCGCTCAGGATGACAAAATGAAAGTTCTGGTCCCAACTTATCGCCCTCCCTCTATCTGGTTACTTCTGTAACAAATCCAATGAGTACGACACAAATAGAATTGTTTTGTGCGTTTCCCTCTGCTGCTTTCGCGAAAGTGGACGGTCATCGTGTGCGCGGTGGTGTGCGTTCACATCGTCCTGTCCATGGTTGCCGCGCGCAGTTTTGCGCTGACTGCCTTTGGCGATCTGCTGCAAACCTTTCTTCTTTCCTGCGCGACAATCGCAATACTTTCCAACCTCAAAGCAGTGGACAAGAAAATAAAGCTGTTCTGGGGGTTGATGGGCCTGGGTTTCGGGATGTGGCTGTGTGCGCAGGTCCTGTGGACTTACTTCGAAGTGTTTCTGCGCCAGGAGGTGCCGAACCCGTTTGTTGGCGACGTAGTTTTGTTTCTGCACATCGTCCCCATGATGGCGGCGGTGGCTTTGCAGCCGCACATCAAACAAGATGAGCGGTCGGCACGCGTGGGCAGCCTGGATTTCATTCTCCTGTTGATTTGGTGGCTCTATCTTTATTTATTCATTGTGATCCCGTGGCAATATTTGTCTCCGGCCGTAGCCGCCTACGGGAGCAGCTTCGACGCGGTTTATGCCTGCGAACAACTGGTTCTGATTTCCGGCCTGGGTTTGGTGTGGTGGCGCAGCAAAGGGGCTTGGCGAAATCTCTATGCCCGGTTTCTTGGCGCGGCACTGCTGTACTTTGCGGGTTCGATCCTGGCCAGCGAGGCGATTGACTGGGGCACGTATTACACCGGGAGCCTGTTCGATGTTCCTCTGGTGGCAGCAATGGCGTGGTTTGTTGGAATCGGAATTATGTCCCGCGAAGGGGCTGCGCTGGTTCCGGCCGAAGTGGAAACGCGGCGGGGCAACGGAATGTGGAATGCGAGGCTGGCAATGCTGGCTGTGTTCCTGACGCCGCTGATGATTTTGTGGGCGGAGTTTGGCGGAGGGAATGTGCCACATCGAGTGCGTGCCTTCCGGCTGGTTTTGACGGTCGCCATCATGATTGTGACCGGAGCGCTGGTGTTTTTGAAACAACATCTGCTGGACGGCGAATTGCTTTCTCTGCTGCAGACGTCACGCCAGAATCTGGATGAAATGCGGCGGATGAAAGATGAGTTGGGAGAAAAAGAGCAATCGCTGCGCTGGCACAGTTTGGAATTGCAGCGCAAAAATCTGGAGTTGCAGGAAATCTCCTTTACCGACCTTCTCACCGGAGTGTGGAACCGGCGTTACCTGGAAGAGATTCTGGGGGCGGAGGCGGGACAGGTTTTGCGAAATTATCAGCGTGCGGAGGGAATCGATGGCCGCACGCTTGATCACCGGGATCTGGTTTTTCTGATGGTCGATGTCGATTTCTTCAAGCAAGTCAACGACCGCTATGGGCATCCGGTTGGCGACCGGCTGCTGCAACTGGTAGCGGATCGGCTCTCGACGGTGGTGAGGAAATCGGATGTGCTGGTGCGCTGGGGCGGGGAAGAATTCCTGATCATGACGCGCTCCACCGATCCTTCGGGGGCTCCGGCGTTTTGCGAACGCATTCTCGAAGTGATGGGCGCAAAGCCGTTCGACCTGGGGCACGACATTGCCGTAACCAAGACATGTTCGGTGGGCTGGGCGCCCTATCCCTGGAGCCGAGCGGCGTTCGAATCGATTTGCGCCGAGGAAGTGATTGAGCTGGCGGACACTGCGCTTTATCGCGCCAAGGCCTTGGGCAGGAATCAGGGAGTCGGGATTCTGCCGGGCAGCGCGGCGAATTTGCCGGGGGCGAACATCCGGTTGGAGACACTGCAGCGAGAAGGCAGTGAACTGGTCAACGTGATTCGGACGGCATATCCCTCGGCAGGGCCCGCAGCGGAGCCGCTGTCGCAGGTCTCTTCCCAAGCCCAAACCATGGCAGACTAAGGCACACTTTCCTTGCAGGATCCTTCATTCCTATTTCCATCGTGCGCTTGACCATCTGCGCGGGGTTGACTACAGTGGGAAGCTTGTCTGCCGCTACTGGAGCCTATTCGCAATGAATGCCAAAAAGTCAGCTTTAAATACCGGACTCACGCAGAAGTCTCAGCTCATGTCGTCCTCGGAGATCGAACGCACGCTGGTGCGGCTGGCTTATGAAATCGTAGAAAAGAACGGCGGCGTCTCGGGCTTGGGATTGGTGGGAATCCGGCGCCGCGGGGTGCCGATCGCGGAGCGGCTGGGCAAAATCATCGCGCGCATTGAGAATGCGGACGTGCCGGTGGGCACGCTGGATATTACGTTTTATCGCGACGACCTCTCGACCCTGGGACCGAAGCCGGTGGTGCAGGAAAAAGAGATTGGATTTTCGATCGAAGACAAGAACATCGTGCTGGTCGACGACGTTCTTTACACGGGAAGAACCACGCGAGCAGCGCTGGATGCTTTGTTTTCGCACGGCCGGCCGCGGCGGGTGCAGCTTTGTGTGCTGATTGACCGCGGACATCGGGAGTTGCCGGTGGAGGCGACGTTCGTCGGACGCCATGTGCAAACCACGGCGGAGGAAGTGATCGAAGTGAAGCTGACCGAAGTGGATAATGCGGAGAAAGTGCTGTTGATGGAACGATAGACAGCAGGTCTCTCCACTTCGCATCCCCTTCCCTGGGGGGAAGGGGATGGCTGCGGTCGAGATGACAATTTTCAGCGCTATGACAGTCGCGCGCAGACTGCCTTGGTTTGTGTGTACAGACTAAGCGCGTCGTGGCCCATTTCGCGGCCCCATCCGGATTGCTTGTAACCTCCGAAGGGTAACGAGGCGTCGAAGATGTTGTAGCAGTTAATCCAGACTGTACCGGCGTGGAGGCTTTCAGCAACGCGGTGAGCCTTGCTGATGTCGTTCGTCCAGACGGCGGCAGCCAGGCCGTAATCGCTGTTGTTAGCGCGAGGCAGAATTTCTTCGGCATCGGTAAACGGCATAACCGTAACCACCGGACCAAAGATTTCCTCCCTGACGACTTTCATATTTTCGTGGGTCTCGACCAGCACCGTGGGCTCAACAAAATATCCTTTGTCTCCGGCTCTGCGCCCGCCGGTAACGGCTCTGGCGCCTTCTTCGAATCCGGCATCGAGATATCCGCAGACCCGGTTCAGTTGCTCCTCCGAAACCAGCGGACCCATATGGGTTTTCGGGTCGAGTCCCGAGCCCACGCGAATCTTCTTGGCCTGGGCGGCCACTCCTTCGACGACCTGATCGAAGACCGGCTTCTCAACATACAGCCGGGAACCGGCACAGCAGCACTGGCCATGATTAAAGAAGATGGCGCTGGCGGCGCCGGGGATTGCGGTTTCCATATCGGCGTCTTTGAACACAACGTTGGGAGATTTTCCGCCGAGCTCGAGAGAAACCTTTTTCAGATTTCCGGCGGCGGCGTGAACGATCAGCTTGCCAACCTCGGTCGAACCGGTGAAGGCAATCTTATCGACATCGGGATGAGCGGCGAGCGCGGCGCCGGCAGTTTCTCCGTAGCCGGGGACGATGTTGACGACGCCCTCGGGGAATCCGGCTTCCATGATCAGTTCGCCCAGCAGCAGAACCGAAAGCGGTGTCTGCTCAGCAGGCTTTAGAACTACCGTGCAGCCAGTGGAAAGTGCTGGACCCAGTTTCCATGCGGCCATGAGCAGCGGGAAATTCCAGGGAATGATTTGTCCGGCAACTCCGACGGGCTCGCGTAGCGTGTAAGCGAGATACTTCGCGCCCGGCGTGTAGGGCACGGAAATTGGGATGGTATTGCCTTCTATTTTGGTCGCCCAGCCCGCCATATAGCGGAATAGATCGACGGCCAGAGGAACGTCGGCGGCGCGCGCGATGGTCAGCGGCTTGCCGTTGTCGAGGCTTTCGAGATAGGCGAATTCTTCGGTGTGCGCTTCCAGAAGATCAGCGAGCTTCCAGATGAGGCGTCCGCGCTCGGAAGCGGTCAGCTTGCGCCACGGGCCATGATCGAAGGCTTTGCGTGCGGCTTTCACGGCTTGCTCAATATCGGCGCTGTCGCCTTCGGCCACCTGCGCGAGGACTTCTCCGGTGGCGGGATTATACGTGGGAAATGTTTTGCCGGAAATGGCGGGAACCCATTGTCCGTTGATCAACATTTTTCGGGGCTTGTCGATAAACTCTGCAACCTGTGGATGAATTTGCTGGGAAGCTGTGGTAGCCATGATTTTCTCCTCTTGTTCGAACTTCCTGGTTCGAGAAACTGAGCGGGAACGTGCAAAGATTTCCGGCCGGATGAAATTGCTTTGGGTATGCTACTGCCGGGCGGGGACAAAAGCAATTCGTGGCGTCCCGGAGAAAGTCGCGGGGATGAGGTGTGCAGGGTTTACAATTGCGCACGATTTGGCGCGGTCAGCTTTTACCGCTGACCGACGAAAGTCAAAATCTTCACCACAGAGGGCACGGAGGAACACGGGGTAAGTCGTCCAGATTTTATGAGCGGATTGTCGGCGAGTGCGGTGGGGAAACTGATGCGGTCGGCAGAGAAGGCGATGAAGAATGCTCATGCGCCTTATTCGAAGTTTCGCGTGGGAGCTGCGATTTTGCTGACAAATGGTAAAGTTTTTTTTGGATGCAACGTGGAGAACGCCTCCTACGGCATGACCAACTGCGCGGAGCGAACGGCGATTTTTTCTGCGGTGGCGCAGTTGGGGCCGAAGATTGAGATTCGCGCGGTTGCGGTGGCGAACGCACAAGGAGTGCCTTGTGCCCCGTGCGGGGCGTGCCGGCAGGTGATTTACGAATTCGGGCCGGATGCAACGATTTATTTTCAGGGCGCCGAGGGGATGAAGCAGGCTCACATTACCGAATTGCTGCCCGAAGGATTCCGTCTCCAGTGAGCCAAGCCTCCGCTGCTTCGCAGACTTTTCGTGCCATTGATGTGATCCGCAAGAAACGCGATGGGGTGGAATTGTCGCGGGCCGAGATTGAGGCTTTGGTCGATGCCTACACTCGCGATCAGATTCCTGATTATCAAGTGTCCGCGTGGTTAATGGCGGTGGTGCTGCGGGGCATGACGCGTGCCGAAACGGCGGCACTGACCGAGGCGATGCTGCACTCGGGTGAAGTGCTGGATCTTTCGTCTCTTGCCGCGAGAAAAGTCGATAAGCATTCCACCGGCGGCGTGGGCGATAAGACATCCTTGGTGCTGGCGCCAGTTGTCGCGGCCGCCGGGCTTGTGGTGCCGATGATCAGCGGGCGCGGGTTGGGGCACACCGGTGGAACGCTGGATAAGCTGGAAGCGATTCCCGGCTTCAACGTGAATCTTTCAGTCGCGCGATTTCGGGAGGTACTGGAGAAATGCGGCTGTTGCATGATTGGGCAGACTGCGGAAATCGCTCCTGCCGACCGAAAGCTTTACGCGCTGCGCGATGTGACAGGGACGGTCGAGAGCCCGTATCTGATTTGCGCTTCCATCATGAGCAAGAAGCTGGCGGAAGGCATTGATGCGCTGGTGCTCGATGTAAAAACCGGTTCAGGCGCGTTTATGAAAAGCGAGAAAGATGCGGCTTTTCTGGCGGAGCTGATGGTGGAGACCGGCGAGCGCATGGGCAAGAAGATGGTGGCGCTGATCACGGATATGGATCAGCCGCTGGGCAACATGATCGGCAACGCGCTGGAAGTGATGGAAGTCGTGGAAGTGTTGCGCGGCGGCGGGCCTCAAGATTTGCGCGTGTTGTGCAATGAGTTGGCAGGATGGATGCTGTATTTGGGCGGTGCTGAGGCGACCGTGGCCGAAGGAAGACGGCGGAGCGCAGATTTGATTTCCTCGGGCAAGGCGCTGGAGAAATTTCGGCAAATGGTGGAGATGCAAGCAGGCGATCCGCGCGCGATCGACGATGTGAAGCGGTTGCCACAGGCACAGCACACCAGGGAAATTCTCAGTCCGCGCGCCGGCTATCTCGATGCATTGCAATGCGAACAGATTGGAACGGCGTGCGTGGTTCTGGGCGGAGGCCGCGAGCGAAAAGAAGATACGGTCGATCCCGCGGTGGGGATTGTGCTGCACAAGAAAGTTGGCGATCAAGTCGCGGCTGGGGAACCTATGGTCACGATTCATTACAACTCAGACACGCGTGCAGCAAACGCGGTGCGCCTGCTGGAACAAAGCTTTGTGATTGCGGACGCTCCGCCAGCTAGCAAGAGATCTTTGATCGATCGTGTGATTGAGGGTCGGGAGAAAAACTAGATGGGACGATTCACGGGAATTCTCGGGCTTTTGACTATGCTGGGGCTGGCCTTCATTTTTTCCACGAACCGCCGGGCCATTCGCGTGAAGACCGTCGCCTGGGGATTAGGGCTGCAAATTGCCTTCGCAGTGTTTGTGCTGCGGGTTGACCTTGGCCGGCGCGCATTTCAGGTCATCGGCGACGCGGCCAACAAGGCGCTCAGCTACTCGTTTTACGGCTCGGAGTTTGTGTTTGGACCTCTGGGCAAGGCAAACTCGAATATCGGTTTCATCTTTGCGTTTCAAGTTCTCCCGGTGGTCATCTTTATCTGTGCCTTGTTCGCGATTCTCTACCACATCGGGGTGATGCAGATCGTCATTCGCGGCATGGCCTGGGGGATGACGCGCATCATGGGTGCGAGCGGAGCGGAATCGCTCAACGTTGCCGCCAGCATTTTCATGGGACAGACGGAAGCGCCAGTGACGATTCGCCCGTTCCTGCCCGAGCTGACGCGATCCGAATTGATGACAGTGATGACCAGCGGCATGGCGCATGTTTCGGGATCGATCATGGCTGCCTACTTTGCTTTCGGCGCCGAGCCGCGGCACGTCCTGAGCGCCGTGATCATGACTGCGCCTGGGACAATCCTTGTCTCAAAAATGCTCGTACCGGAAACCGAGCATCCCAAGACTGCGGGCAAAGTCGTCATGCCCCAGAGCGAAGAAGAAAAAGAAAAACAAGAAAATCTGCTCGGCGCCATCGCCCGCGGCACCGGCGACGGGCTGCACATGGCGCTCAACATCGGGGCCATGCTGATCGCCTTTATCGCGCTGATCCATCTGGTCGACGGCATCATGGGAGGCATCCACAACCATCTGGTCTGGTTTCCAGCAAGCCTGGAAGGAATTCTCGGCGTCATCTTCGCTCCGGTGGCGTGGGTCATCGGTATTCCGTGGCGCAGTTGCCACATCGTCGGCAATCTTCTGGGGACGCGCATGGTGCTCAACGAACTGGTGGCGTTCTCCATGCTCGGCCCGCAGCGAGCCGCACTTGGTCCGCGTTCGTTTACCATCGCGACATTTGCGCTGTGCGGATTCGCCAACTTGAGTTCCATCGGAATTCAGATTGGCGGGATTGGCGCGCTGGCTCCGAACAAAAGAGGTGAACTGGCGCGGCTAGGCTTTCGGGCGATGATTGCGGGAACCATGGCGAATTTGATGTCGGCATCAATCGCAGGTATGTTGCTGTAAACTCCATCCGAAAATCTTTGTAAAGACTTGCTCCATCCATGCCGATGGGCCGGATGTGTGGTGAAAGGATATTCATGAAACGACATAGTTTGATTTCCGCTTGCTTTCTTATTGGCGCATTCATTCTTCCCATCAGCGCTCTTGCACAGGCCACGCCGCAGCGGGTGATTATCGACACCGATCCGGGCACCGACGACGCGCTGGCCATCCTGCTCGCATTGAATTCGCCGGAACTTAAAGTCGAGGCTTTTACCGTGGTGCCGGGAAATGTGGTCGCGGCGCAGGGACTGGAGAACGCTCTGAAGCTGGTCTCGCTGGCGGGACGATGCGACATTCCGGTGGCTGGCGGAGCGCAGCATCCGCTGAATCAGAAATTAATCACCGCGGAATACTGGCACGGGAAAAATGGGCTGGCCGACATCGAATTGCCGAAATCGAAGTGCAAGGCTGATCCACGGTTTGGCCCCGACCTGATTATCGAGATGATTCACAAATATCCCCACGAGATTACGCTGATTCCGATTGGGCCGCTGACCAACATTGCGCTGGCTGTTTCCAAGGATCCGTCGATTGCGAGCCTAGTGAGAAATATTGTGATCATGGGCGGATCGATTTCCGGAGGCAATGTGGACGGAGCGGCGGAGGCCAACGTTTATAACGATCCGGAAGCAGCGCAGATCGTATTTAATGCCGGATGGATGGTGACCATGGTCGGCTCCGATGTAGGCGAGCGCACCTTGATGACCCGCAAAGAATTGGGCCAACTGCAGAAGACGCATGGGCCGGAAAACGATTTTGTTTCCCAGTTGGGCGATTTTTACCTGACACGCGGCGAAAAGAACGGATACAGCGGCGCGGCAATGTACGATCCGCTGGCAGTGGGCATTGCGATCGATCCGACTCTGGGCACGCTGAAGGAAATGCACGTCGATGTGGAGACCAAGGGCGAATTCACCCGCGGAGAAACCGTGGCCAACCGCATGGGCGCGAATGAACGCAACGTGCTGCACGGCGACCACTACGTTATCGAGGGCTATGACTATCTGAAGCCGAATGCGCGAGTCTGCCTCGCCTCAGACGCGCCGCGATTTCTGCAACTGCTGATTACCCGCATACAGGGCAAGTGAGCACCGATGTCTGGTGGTTTTAGGAATGACTTGGTAGCGCTACCGGGAATCGAACGCGGGTTTGAAGATTGAGAATCAGAGGTCCTAGCTTACGCATGTCGTCGTAAAGGCAACCATATTCTTAGATAAAGCACTATACGTGAATGATATACGAGGATTTTAGCTGACATTGAAGGAAACTCGATAATGGTATAATACAGGCGACGCTGTTGACAAAACGTGTAAACGGAGTCGCTAATGGAAACCATCACCGAGGAGTTCGTCAAGAAACTCAAGCCGCCCGACCGAGGCCAACGCATCGTGTGGGACGATAAGATACCCGGATTCGGCGTGCGCATCACTGCCGCAGGGACCATTGCTTTCATCCTCAACTATACGTCGGGCGACAAAAGCTCAAACGGTAAGAAAAAAAGAAAGCGAGTCAAGATTGGACGCTATCCCGCATGGAACGCGACGATAGCACGCAAGAAAGCCGGAGAGTTGAGCGTCGGGATAGACAATGGAAAAGACCCACTTGAAGAGAGACGTCAGTCGGATTCGGAACCGACGTTCGGCGAACTCGCACAGCGCTACTTGGACGATTACGCGCAGACGCACAAACGAAAGAGCAGCATTCGTAACGACAAAGGAAAAATAAAACATTTGCTTCCGCGCTGGGAACACGTAGAGTCCGGTCGATCAACCAAGACGAAATCGAAAAGTTGCAGCGTGAGCTCAAAGCAACGCCGTATCAGGCCAACCGCACACTCGCCCTTCTCTCCAAAATGTTCAATCTCGCCGTAAAGTGGCACTATCGGCCCGACAATCCTGTGCATGGAATCGCGAAGCGTAAAGAACATCCACGCGATCTTTACCTCAGTGAGCAACAGGTCGTTCGCCTTAAACACTCGCTCGACGCCTACCACAATCAGAACGCGGCAGATGCCATTCGATTGTTGCTGCTTACGGGAGCGCGCGAAGGTGAAACGTTGAAGGCTGATTGGGCGCAGTTCGATTTGAAGCTTGGGTGTGGATCAAGCCGAGCCATCACACGAAGCAAAACAAAGTCGATCACACGCCGTTGAATGATGACGCGCTCCATCTGCTGCGTAAGATGGATCCCAAGAAATCAGGGCCGCTTTTCCCCGGCAAGGAAGGCGATCCTCGCGTTACGCTACGCAAGCCTCGCGTTACGCTGCGCAAGCCGTGGATTCAAATATGTAAGGGGGCCGGCCTCTCGACGACTGTGGAGAAGCAAGGCAAGCGACGCAAGATCACCCGATACAGGCCCAACTTCCACATCCACGATCTGCGGCACACATACGCGAGTTGGCTTGTATCCGACGGGGTCTCGCTCTACGACGTGAGCAAACTGATGGGGCATACGCGAATGCAAACTACAGAGCGTTACGCGCATCTGGCGGACGCTTCACTGCGTCGTGCGACCAATGTATTCGGGCAGCTTTTCAGGGCCGCTGGCAAGAAGGCGAAGCGATGACGCGCAAACTAGGCAAGTTTGAAAGGCAGAGAATCGCCGAGATCTTGGGTCTGCGGGGCGGTTCTCTAGACCGTACTATAGACGAAATTGAAACCGCCTTGAACGCCTTTCAAGACGAAATGGGAAGGGCATCAGAAAAAGATATCAAGAGCCGAGGTGGGAAGGTCGGACGATCAAAATAGAAACGAATAGCTACAACTCATCGGGTGCACCACCACAAAAGGCGGAGAGAGCGTACATCACGCACGTTGCAAAGATCTATGAAAGTGCGACGCGTAAGGAAATCGGGCGAAGCGTGAAACAGGAGACCACGTGGCTCAAATACAGCAAGCCGTACAACATTGAGTCATTGGAAGTACGAAACGAGTTCCTGTTCGAGTGCCTAAAAATGGCCAACACCTTGGGCAGAGGGTATCCTGCACGGAAGAAGCGCGAAGAGGTTGAGAAAAAGAGACGTAAGCAAAGACGCACGCAAAACGAACGCGAGGGAGCCACCGAGGTAAATAGGGAGCGTAAAAAAACGGCCCCGGCCAGGGGCCTTATTCAAGGTATCGTGAAACAACTTCACCCGAATAAACCACGTGGGAGGCCTCCAAACTAACCTGCCTGGCGAATCCAGCCACGAATGTTCATCCCAATACGTTCAACATCTTCCTTTGCTATGCTGCCGCCGTGCATCACTATGTTACGAGACTTTTCAAGAGAATTAAGGGTAGCCTTGGCCCATTCCATATTGCCCAATAGATCCTCGAAAATAGTCCAATTAGTAACGATTATTGACGAGAGATCGCCAAAGTCACAGTAATTGACTTCCGTCGTTCCCCTCGCTCCATGCCATCGAAACTTGGCGTCTTCTTCCATTCTCGTTTTGGATAGTCTCTGAATCCGGTCCGGTACTTTTTCCCACCAAGTAACCCCGTGGGTTTCGCTCATTGCTTTCGTGACAGTCGCTCGCACAGCGTTTTCAAATGAATGAAGAGCAGCGTACACAATAGACATGCGTTGTCCCTCGGTTAAGAGCGCAGCTTCTAGCAAGTCGAACGAAAGGGACTTTTGAAGTTCGCGCGCTTCATCTGTTCCAAAATGGCTTTTTCGTCGCCGACCAGTCCGATCTAGAGCTTCCTCGGTGAGCACCCCACGATAGACGAATGAATAGAGGTCGTCCGTGTTTTTCATACTAAGTGCTCGCGAAGGCTCTTAAAAATTGCGTCATACACAGCTTGATCTCTCGTGTCCGGTAGAACAATATTGATGTGATACTGAAGGCCCGACATGGTGATCTTTCTTGCCGCGGCACCATTTGCCTGTCCCGAAGCAGGGATTTCTTGTGGGTAAGGCCACTAGAATTACTCTCCACTATTTTGCATAAAGGACGATTTCCCTGGGGGAAAGGCGATTATAAACACGAAACTGCTAAAAACCCACATCGTGAGGACTGTGGGCGGGAGTAACGATTACGCTTTTTTCTTCGCCGCTTCTTTCTCCTCTTGCGCCTTGATCAGGTCCGGCAGCTTCTTCAGGAATGGATCATTCGGCTTCCACTCGTAGCGTTGTCCTGTTGCTTCCCCATTGATCGCTCGCAGGTGTTTGCGTAATACCTTGGCGTCGATCTTGAGCATTTTCGCAACGTCGGACGTGTGCAGCATTTCAGGATCGGCCTTCGCCGCTTTCGCTTCCGGCTTGGTTTTCGATGTCATGTGATTCTCTCCTTGTGGTGAGCGTGACTCACAGAGCATCGTAAGATCTTGCGGACAATTTCTCAGGGAAAATCCCGTCGGAGTGCTGATGAACAATCACGTCTCCGGCATTTGTAACCGATGGCAAACAAATGCGGTTACGCCACCGCTATATTTGTGTGTCAACAGTTTGTACGCAAAGTCGGCGTTTTAGGCCCCTGCATCGTCTGAAACACGCCATGCACGGTTACGTGTCATTCGATTATTGCAGACGCCCACAGCGAACCGCAGGGATGCACAAATGGCAGCTTCAAACGCAAACGAGCAGGCTCGGGAGGAGTTCGGCGCGAGTCGCATGACCCAACGGCACGCCGATGAGGAACCGAACCTGCCCTTTGAGGGTCACCAGCGGCTGTTGACGCTGCCCCCAAACTTTCGTCCCCACCCCGGCGATACGGAGTTCGCGACCATTTACATAGAAGCTGCGGGTCTATGCAATGGCGATCTGCTTCTACGAGCAGATTCCGTACCGCCGGGACAAATCCAAGCCTGAAACTCTATTCACGCCACCTTCCCAGCCGCCGCCGATCTTTTCACCTCGCGATACCGCTTCTAAATTGCGAATCGAGTAGCGCAATTGGTCTAGTTGTTTGCCGAGAGTAATCGTGTGTTGCCGGATGTGCTCTCGTTTTGAAACCTCGGCGCGAAGCCTAATGAGTAAAGCTTTGCGGTCGATGGCGATTTCGGCTTTCGCGGACTCGTAATGCCGCAGTTGTTCGTCGGTGGGGAACTCTGGCAGCGCACGGTTAAGCGTGTTGTTGAGGTCTATTAACTCACCTTGCAGTCGCGCACACTCCGCCTCAATTTCGTGAAACGTCTTGGTGCTGGTTTTTATTTCACGATCCAACTTGCGGCCTTCGGTACGTGCCGCGCTTAAGTCCTGCATGGCCTTTGCGCGTTTCTGCTTCTCTGCTTCAACTTGGGCGTTCTGCAATTGTGCGCGAGCTTCTTGAACGGATAGCGTCATGGTTTCCTCGTGTTCCAAAATTGAGCGTTCTTTTCATTGATATTGCGGAGACGATTCGGTGCTGATGTGGGACCAGCATCACGCGCCTGGCTTCCTATCTTGAAAATGCCAAGCATTGCGTCGTCGCTATTCAAGCAGCGATACTGGCTGGCGTTGTGTAGGGTGGCTATGTGGTGACCGTTCGCGTCGATGATCGAATAGTCGTCGCACTGGTCACAGTGTTTGTTTACAGTGCATCCCGAGGCGAACACGGCGACCTGCTCAAGCCCATCGCGTGTCACTTGAGCGAGTGTGAGCGCACGCACTCCGTCTCTACAACGCATCTTGACCTCGCGGCGTTGCCGGACCCGTGTCCCACAATCGTTCGTTGCGAGAAAGCGATTCGCTCTGGGTGACTTGCATCGGCAGCGTGGTTTCGAGGCGAGACGTTTGCGGGTTCGATTGGGGCACATCCACATCTTTATCGGAATTTGACATGTTCTTCTCCTAGTTGTGGCGGGGTTTCGGTTTCGCCTTCCGGTTCTCTACTGAAATAGATTTCAAAAACTGGGGGCCGACCAAGCGGCGCTCCACCGGGGCCTGAGAGCGATAAAGACTGGGGCGCTTTCCCTTCCGTGCGGTCGGCGAGTTCGGTAGCCGCTTTCACCAAACCTTTAGCGGCGCGTGCCACGATGCGGTCGGCGATTACATCCATGAATGAGCGTCCGTGCGGATCGTCCGGATCGACTTCGTTAAGACGGGCGCGATACGCTTCGGACAATGTGGCGGATTTCGGTCTGCCCGCAGGATTGCCGCTCTGACCCGGTTTCCATCGGTAAGGTGCTCCTAGCTGCGCGAGCCGGTGCGCACTTGGCGTTTTGCTAGGCGTGCGCTTTTTAGTCTTCGTGTTTTTTGCCTGATTATCACGATTCATTGCTTTGCTCCCTGTTCCTGCGCTCCCATGCGCCAGCTAGGTCCGCAAGCGTTCGGATCACGCGGTTGCTCTTCTCGCGCATTCTCTCGTCCGCAACACGTACGGGCTTGGGAACGATACGCCATTGCCCGTCTCGGCCAAGGGCCACATCATGCAAGTGGGCTTCAAATGCTTTGCCATCGTTAAGCTGTGCCTGCACGATTTTCATGCGGCTAATCGAGTCTTCATTCAGTCGAACTTTACGCATTAGTTCACCTTCGTTTCAGGTTCGAGCAACGAACGTGCTCCAAGCACTAGCCGAATGGAGAGGCCGATCCCACAGCCAACGCAGAAGTAGAGTGTCTTTCGGCCTATTGGAAGCGCAATCAATCGCGCGATGGGTAAGAATTCTCCACAGTGTGCGCACCGCCTATTCACTCGTCCTCGTCGTCGCAGTCAGGAAAAAATTCATCGCAACTGTTCCAATGCACCACGATTCCATCGCGTTTGTCGGGCGCTTCATGGGGAATTTCTTTCTTTGATGGAAAAGAGAAATCAACGAAAATTGTTCGCGACATTTCAATGTTTCCTCCGGGACGGAGTTAAAGCTCGCCGGGTCGGCGTCGTACACATTCATTCATATCGCGTGAAGGCGCGGGGAGTCAGGAAGTTTATTCCACACGGCGCGACATTTTTCTAACGATCACAATGGCTCGCAAGTGGATGGCAAATTTGCGCGGCTTATTTGCAGTGCTTCCACAAACTGTGTCTGACATCGGACAAAAAAACCCTTACACGTGTGTATTTGCATCCTTGCTTCGTGCAACAATGCAAAGTTGCAATTCCAACTACTTTGTTTTCATCAAGAATGCAAATACACACACGTATCGCGCGCGCGAAATCTCTCATCCTCACTTTGCATTCTTGAACTGCCGGAATCCACCTTCGGGCGCTTTCCAGTACCATTGACCGTGCCTCTTGAATGACTGAACCTTGAACTGTGGTTTGTATTCCTGCAACGTTCTCCACGAGACGCCCGCATTACGCGCATCTGTTTTTATCTCCTCCGAGAGCACTTCGTCTTCACGGCCAAACACCGCAATAAGAAAATCCATGCACTCTTTCCTCATGCGCGGGCCGTCATCCCGTCCTCGAGTGGGGTTGGCGCATTGCCCGTGCCACTCGACCTTACTGGTTCGGATCATTTCACCGGTCTTTGGCTCTTCTACTTCTTCGCCTGTGATTATGAATTGCCGGGCGGGAGGTTTCTTACCGAGGTTTTCCTTGATGGAATACAGGACGTTCATCAAGTCCCCGCTTCCGTCTGAGGCCGACTTTCTTTGCACCGCCAGCACCGACCTCGCCGCACCTATGAATCCGATGGAGCCGCCGACGCGATAGAGCGTGGATGCTTCTTCGCGCTTATTCAGGTGGGCAATAATCAGAATCGAGCACTGCATTTCCTCGGCTATCCCTTCTACGGGAGCTAGCACTGAGCGTATATCCTGATCCTTGTACGTGTTGACGCTTTGCTCCACAAAAGCGTTGAGGGGGTCTATGACGACTAGCCGTAGCCGTTCCTCTCGTATCATCACGCGCAGTCTGTTAAGGTCCCGTGGGAGGGCCAAGTAACGCTCTTCATCGCCTAAGCGGACCTTGCGAATGACTATTACGCTCGTCATATTTGCTCCCGCCGCGTACAGACGAGGAATGATCGTCTCGGATGTTTCATCCTCAGCTGTGGCGATAGCGCAGTTTCCGCGAAGTGCCTGACTCCCGTCGGGCATGCTTCCGCCGTTAGTAATACGGGCTATGAGGTCGATAGCAGTTTGTGACTTCCCGATTCCGGGGTCCCCGGCGAGGATCGTAATGCGACCAAGGGGGATATAGTTTTCCCACAACCAGTCAACCGACCGCCCTTCCATTTTGTGGGGCCGCTCGATGATGACATGCCCATCCACTTGTTTTGACCGTATTAAGTTAAAGCCTCCAATGCGCCTGTAGAAATCAAGGCCTCCTACGACGTCCATGAGCTCCTCTTTTAATCGCGGTGGTTCCGAGAAGCCTGGGGGCAGTTCGACTGTTAAAACTTGTTCACCGGGATCGTAAGAGGAGTACAACATCTGAGCCACTTGCCGTATGTATTGCTCCTCCCTTTTGTGGAGCACTAAGAGGTCCACGTAGCGATCTCGTATGCAAAGGAATGCCTGCTCCGGCGTTACGGGGCGAGTATTGCTCGTGCGTGTGAAGTCAACCTCGATGTACCTAGCCATGCGGCACCCCTGACGGAACAGATTTCCTGACTTGCGGGCCGCGATGATTTACTGTGGGATCGAATGTCGTTTGTTTTGAGAGCAGCCGCCTCCCCACGGGCGGCTTTCTCGTGGGCGTCACGCTTTCCTCCCGTCCTGCTGTGACTCGCTCTTTCTTACCGCTTCCTCGACCGCTTTGGCGACGAACTTAGCCAAGGGAATGTCTTGCCTGAGAGACTCAATTTTCAGGCGACGATACAGGTCGTCAGGAACGTAGCGGACGTGTATCTGTGCACTAAACCCTTCGACCTTCTCAAAGCTGTGGACGGTGCTTGGTAGTTTTTTCATAGATTGATAATTTCAAACCACACCGTCCGTGTAAGGAGTTCTTTTCCCTGCGGGTGATGTTTATTCCAAGACGGCTACCGCGATCGACTACGCCGTTGTTCGCGCGAGAGCAGCCATGCGTCCACTGAAACGATGCGATAGAAAATCTGCCGACCGATCACCACGCGAGGTGGGCCAATGCGCTGTACTTCCCAGCGCGAAAGGGTGCGCGTGGTCACGCCAAGTTGTTGGGCAAGTTGCTCAGGCGTCAGAAGGCCGATGAGGATATTCGCTGGCTGTGTGGCTTCATTTGTGAGTGTCGGCTGCATGATGCACATACAATGACATTCGCAGTCGCACCGACAAATATGCACATAATTAACGATCAGGGGATCTTAACTGTTGACAAAACGTGTACATCGGACAATGCGTGAATGCGCGAAGTGCGCCAAACATGCATTAAGATTGGTAGCGCTAACGGGAATCGAACCCGTGTTTGAAGATTGAGAATCTTCCGTCCTAACCCCTAGACGATAGCGCCATCCGGGCAGATACCGATTATAGCAAAGGCATTTGCGGCAATTTTTCCTGGCGCCTGCGCTGCCGGCAACCTCCGTTCGGGTTTGCACAGTGTTAATTGGGCTTGTTCCGGAACTGGCCATTTCCTCAGCTTTTTTTGCCCGCGCTATTCTCTTTGCAGTCCCTTCGCGATATAGTTAAGTTAACTCTGCTGAAAAACTTAACCGTTGAGTGGCCATCGACACGGTGACGTGTATGTCATTCATTCACCAACCAATCACTTCATCCTAAAATCAGGTATTTGTAAGGAGTATCCAATTATGCCGAGACCAAAATCCCCCAGCGGAAGCAAGCGGAAAGACGAACCTCAAGTCAACCCGTCCAACCTGCCGCCCGTGGCAGAGAGGACCGACGCAACTCCAACGTTGAAAACAAATGGAGTGCGGGAATCCACAAAACTTTCGTTAATGAAAATGGATTCGCGCGCCACGATAATGCCCATCAATCTGGAAGATGAAATCCGCCGTCGCGCTTATGAACTCTCCGAGCACCGCGGGTTCGTTTCCGGGCACGAAACCGATGATTGGCTGACTGCGGAAAGCGAAGTGCTGACGCGCTATCGTCAGCAAAGCGCGTAGAAGCCGGCACCGCCGGACAACGCAGCGAAGAAATCTTCTGTCCAATTGGAGCGGAGCGCTTCCGGGCTTCGCTCCCGCGGGATTTTGTCGGCTTGTGCCTTCGGGGCTTCTTTCCCACTGCTGCATAATAAAGTGTGCTTACCCGTTGCCCCGGCGGGAGGTTTCTGGAAAAATGGTTGGGGACCATCCCCCATGGCGGAAATTGGTAGTTTCGCTCTCCTGCTGGCGCTGGCTCTGAGCGTGTATTGCTTTGGCGCAGGTATTGTCGCCCTGTCGCTGCAAAACGGGACCGGTGGATCGGCACGCCTGGGCGAAACTGCGCGCCGTGCCGGCATCGCCACGTTCGTGGCCGTATTCCTCGCCGCGGTAGTGCTGGTTGTCTGCGCGTTTCAGAACGATTTTTCCATCGCTTACATTTTTCATCACAGCAACCGCGACCTGCCCGGCCCCTACAAATTTGCCACTTTGTGGTCGGGCCAGGAAGGCTCGCTGCTGTTCTGGTCGTTGCTGCTGGCCGCGTATGGATTCGTGCTGCGGCTGCGCTACAAGACCGATCCGCGCTTGTTCGCTTACGCTTCGGTGGTGATGGCGGGCGTGCAGATTTTCTTTCTGCTGCTGGTGAATTTCGCCGCCAATCCTTTCGGCCTGATGCAGGGAACAATCCCGACCGAAGGCAGCGGCCTGAATCCACTTCTGCAATATCCCGAGATGGTCATTCATCCGCCCATGCTCTATCTCGGTTATGTCGGCTTCACTGTGCCTTTCGCCTTTGCGCTGGGTGCGCTGATCATGAAGTATCCGGGCGAGAAGTGGATTCACATCACGCGGCGCTGGACCATGGTCACATGGGCATTTCTAACCTGCGGGATTTTTCTGGGCGCGCACTGGGCCTATTCGGTGCTGGGCTGGGGAGGCTACTGGGGATGGGATCCGGTGGAAAACGCTTCGCTCATGCCCTGGCTCACCGGCACTGCGTTCCTGCATTCGGTGATGATGCAGGAAAAGCGCGGCATGTTAAAGGTCTGGAATATGTGGCTGGTGTTTGCCACGTTCTGGCTGGCGATTTTGGGAACGTTTCTTACGCGCAGCGGAATCATCAGCTCGGTGCACGCTTTTGCCCAGTCGTCGATCGGCGACTGGTTTGCGTGGTTTCTCGGGATCACTCTGGCCGTTTTTCTATTTTTCTTTTTCAAGAACAAATCTCATTTGCGCAGCGAGCACAAGCTGGAATCGCTGGTTTCGCGCGAATCGAGCTTCCTGTTCAATAATCTCCTGCTGCTTCTGGCCTGCTTCACCGTCCTTTGGGGGACATGGTTCCCGAAGATTTCGGAACTGGTGCAGGGCAATAAAGTCACGGTCGGCGCGCCGTTTTATAACCGCGTCGCGATTCCGGTGGCTCTGCTGCTTTTGATTCTCACCGCATTAGGGCCGCTGCTGGCCTGGCGCAAGACTTCCTTCGAGAGTCTTCGGCGCAACTTCTTTTGGCCGGCAATGGGCGCGGTCGCGGTGGCATTGTTCTTAATGTTGACGCCCGAGAGCTGGGGTGGACCTTTCGGCCTGAAGCCGTGGAAAGATATTGCCTACTTCTACTCGCTGATGGCGATCTCGCTGGCGGCGCTGGTCACGCTCACGGTTGGTTCGGAGTTTGTGCGCGGCGGACGCGTGATTTCTCGGCACACTGGCCAGGGCATGTTTGCTTCCATGGTGCAGCTCACGCATCGCAACACGCGCCGCTATGGCGGATACATTGTTCACTTCGGCGTGGTCATAGTGGTGATCGGGCTGGCGGGATCAGCGTTCAATCAGGATAAAGAGCAGGAGATGAGCTACGGCGATAAGATGACCATCGGAAGTTACACGCTCATCTGCCGCTCCTATACGGAAGAGGAGAATCCTAATTACAGCAGCGCCTGGGCCGTGCTCGACGTATACAAGGGCGGCAAAAAAATCGACATGCTCACGCCTGAGCGCCGCTTCTACCACGCCAGCCGCCAGCCTTCGACCATTCCTTATATCCGTTCCACGCTGAGCGAAGATCTTTATTTAGTGTTTGAAGGCTTTAATCAGGATAACGGCCATCCCATTCTCAAAGCGCATTTGAATCCGCTGGTGATGTGGATATGGCTGGGCGTGTGGATCATTCTGGCAGGGACGATCCTGGCTCTCGTGCCCAACGCTCCGGCTGCGGTGCGAGTGACCGCGCCGCGCATGGTCGAGAGCGCAGCGGAACCAGTGAGCGCGGGAGATTGATGTTTCGGACTGATGTGCTGAGGATGAACAGTTCCAGGAAAATGCGTTGGCGGTACCTGCAATGCGGCCTTATCACGCTCGCCGTCTTCCTCTTTTCCGGCGCTGGCGATCCCGCGGCCAGCTTCAACGATATCGGCCATCAGTTGATGTGCATTTGTGGCTGCAATCAGATTCTGCTGGAGTGCAACCACGTCGGCTGCCCGGATTCCGACGGCATGAGGAATGAACTCATGGCCGCCGTGAACCGCGGCGACAGTGACAGCCTGGTGGAGCAGGCCTTCGTTCAGAAATACGGGCCGACGGTGCTGGCTGCGCCCACCACCAGAGGTTTCGACCGGACTGCATGGATTGTGCCTTTCGTGGCGCTATTTCTTGGATTCTTCGCGGTGGTCGCCGTGATTCGCGCCTGGAAAAATCGCCCCGCCCCTGCGCTCGCGGTTGGACTGCATCCGGTTCACGGCGCGGAACTCGAACAATTCCGCAAGCAGGCGAACAAGGAAACGGAATTATGACGATTGCGATTTGCCTGCTCATGGGCGCAGCCGCGGTGTTTTACGTTTTTTATCTGCCGGGCAAGCTCTATCTCGGTCCCAGGAAGACCCGCGCCGCCTATCTTCGCGAGCGCAAAGATGTGGTGTACGAAAATCTGCGCGACCTTAATTTCGAATACAAGGCTGGCAAGATGCCCGAGGCCGATTATGTCTCACTGAAGGCGAACTTGCAGGATGAGGCGGCCACGCTGTTGGCGGAAATCGCGCGCCTGGAATCGCACATTCCGCCCGCGCCCAAGAGAGCGAGATTGTGAACCTAAAACAAACGGCAAGGTGTGCCCTGTATTCCTCTGTGTATACCCCAATGTTCTCAGTGGTAAAGATTTGCTTGTTGTTCCTAATCACCGCCGCACTGGCCTCCGCCCAGACGCTCACTGGCACGGTGAAGAATGGCACGACCAACAAGGTCGCAGCCGGAGACGAAGTCGTCCTGCTCAAACTTGGCCAGGGCATGGAAGAAGCCGGCCGCACCAAAACCGATGCCAGAGGCAACTTCTCCTTCAAGCTCGACGACACGCAATCCCCGCACCTCGTCCGCGTGATTCATCAGGAAGTCACCTATCACCACATGGCCCCGCCGGGCACAACCTCGGTCGAAATCGAAGTCTATGACGTGGGCAAGAAGATTGAAGGCATCAGCAACGTGGCCGATATCATGCGCTTTCAAGCCGCACAGGGACAGCTTGAGGTGCAGCGGGTCTTCGCCGTCCAGAATTCTTCCAAGCCGCCGCGCACGCAAATGAACGAGCGCAACTTCGAGTTCTACATACCCGATGGCGCGACCATCGTCGAAGGTTCCGCCATGACCGCCGGCGGGCAGCCCATCAATTCCGTTCCTGTGTCCGAAGGCGGAGGCGATAAGAACCGTTACACTTTCATTTTTCCGCTGCGTCCCGGAGAGACGCGGTTTGAGGTTGTTTACCAGCTTCCTTACACCGGCAGCGCCAACATTGATTTTCACCCAGTAAGCCCGTTGCAACATTTCGTGGCGGTCGTCCCCAAGACCATGCAGTTCACCGCCGCACCGGGAGCGGCATTTCAACAGCTCACCGATCCGCAGCAGCCGGGCGTCGTGATGAACGTCGCATCCGACGCCGCCCCCGATCATCCCTTGGCCTTCCGCATCGCCGGCCAAGGAACTTTCCCCGCGGATAATGCCGGAGGACAAGATCAGGGCCAAAGTCAGGACCAGGGAGCGGAACAAAGCCAGAGCGCTTCCACGCAAGCCGCACCTCGACCCGGGGGCGGTCTCGGGCCTCCGATCGACGCGCCCGACCCACTGCAGAAATATCGCTGGTATATTCTCGGCGGATTCGCAGCGGCGCTGATTGTGGGCGGAGTGTTTATCGCTTCCCGCCAGCAAGCGGCTGCGCGCGCCGTGGCCCGCGGCAAAAAATCTGGCGTCGCCGATTATCTCGATGAAAGCGAATATGCCGACGAAGACGCGGCCGCGTCCTTAACCCAGGTTCCCGCCGCGCAAATTCCCGCGACAAAATCACGAGCCGCAGCAGGTTCCAGGCCCATGCTCCTCGAAGCTTTGAAGGAAGAACTATTCGAGCTCGAAGTCGAACACAAGCAAGGTGGCATCTCGGACGCCGAATACGAAAAAGCCAAGTCCGCCCTGGACCAGACCCTGGAACGCGCCTTGAAGCGACAATCACAAAAAACTACCGGCTAGCTTCGCCACCGGAACCATCGCGAACTGGGTCTTCAATAAAAATCCGCGCAGCTCAGGTAGAAGCCGCAAGTCGAGCAGCTCATTTTGCAGCGACTCTCTTTCAGCCTGGCCGAGCAGTTCGGGCAGTAGTCGGCGGCGGTTTCCGTGCGCGGGCTTCGCGGACGTGGAGTCTCGTTAGCAGCAGCGGCGATTTGCTCGGGATCGTTCATTCGTTCATCGGCTCTTTTCATGTGGACGTCCGGGCTCCCATGCGACAGGGAAGTGATCCAGCGTCTAGAATGAAAAAGAGTTTTCATTCCAACATACGGAGCATCGCAATGCAACGGAAAGCAAGTGCAGTTTGGAAGGGCAGCCTCAAAGAAGGCAAGGGCTCGATTTCGGCGCCCGGAGGGGTGCTCAACAACACTCCTTATTCGTTCACCACGCGGTTCGAGAATGCTCCCGGAACCAACCCGGAAGAGCTGATTGCGGCCGCGCACGCCGCGTGTTTTTCCATGGCACTTTCGGCTCAGTTGGGCGGCGCTAATCTCACGCCGGAGAGCATCAGCACCACTGTGACCCTGACCATGGAGAAGCTGGATTCCGGATGGACGATTACTGCGAGCCATCTCGAAGTCGTAGGCAAAGTTCCCGGAGCAGATGCGGCAACTTTCCAGAAGTACGCGGAAGCGGCGGAAAAAGGCTGCCCGGTTTCGAAAGTCCTGAACGCCAAGATCACGATGGACGCAAAGCTGGAGTAAGCAGGAAAAACCTTTAGCCCCGGAGGACAGAGGGGATTACAGAGTCTCAGGCGGTTTGACAGTGTGCCGCGCCTCTGTAGAATAGATAAGTTGTTCTTCCTGATCGGCGGCCCTGAGGGCCGCCGCTGCAACGAAGTTCAGTTGCCATCGTGGCGGAATTGGCAGACGCGCATGGTTCAGGTCCATGTACTCGCAAGGGTGTGGGGGTTCGAGTCCCTTCGATGGCACCAAATCGAAATTTAAGTTGCTGGGATCGCAGGTCCCTCGCGGGACTCCGTATTTCGCCTGGGGTTCCCGCGCCGTCGGTTTAATCGATTTTCCTCTGACTTGTTCAGTTGAGACTGCCTCGCGCCCCGTGGTAGCATCCTAGGTTTTGGCAGGCGATGTGGGTCTGGATTGATAAAGCTGGCTTGATCCTTCCCGATTTTCTCTGGCCGTACTTCTCGCGCCTGCATGAAGGAGCCTACAGGTGAAAGTCTATTCCGGTGAAAACATTCGCAATGTGGCAATTGTGGGTCACGGACACGCGGGGAAAACCTCGCTGGTGTCCGCCATGCTATATACGGCGGGCGCGACGCCGCGTTTGGGCCGCGTGGATGACGGTTCGTCGACGACCGATTACGACGAAGAAGAGATCGCACGCAAGATGTCGATTGCGGTCAGCCCGGCGGTCGTAGAGTGGGGTAAGTCGAAGATCAATATTCTGGACACTCCGGGATTCAACATGTTTGTCCACGAGGCCAAGATGGTTTTGCCTGTGGTGGATGCGGCGATCGTGGTGGTGGATGGCGTGGCCGGAGTGGAAGTGGTGACGCAGCGAGTCTGGAATTATTGCGAAGAATATAAGACGCCGCGGCTGATTGTGGTGAACCGCATGGATCGGGAACGAGCTAATGCCGAGCGCGTGCTGGAATCTGTAGAGAAAGCGTTTGGAAGAAACGTGATTCCGATTGAACTGCCCATCGGCGTGGAAAAAAATTTGTCGGGCGTGATCGACCTGGTGCGGATGAAAGCTTACACGTATGAACTGGGTGGGAATGGCAAAGGGAAAGAGACGGAGATTCCGGCGAACTTGAATGAGCAGGCGCAATCGGCGCACGAACGGCTGGTAGAGCTGGTGGCCGAAGGCGACGACAAGCTGATGGAGAAATATTTTGAAGCGGGAACGCTCGGCGAAGAAGATCTGATCCCCGCGCTGCACAATGCGATCCGCGAAGACAAAATTTTCCCGGTAATTTTTTCTTCGGGCCTGGGAAATATTGGCGCAGACCGGGTGATGGATTTCATCGTCGACTACACTCCTGCGCCATCGGAGCACGAGTGGGTGCAGGGCGAAGCTCCAGGTTCGTCGAACGGCGACGCGCCCAAGCGGCATGAGACGGATGCGGAGCCGGTTTCACTGTATGTTTTTAAGACGGTGTCAGATGCGTTCGCGGGAAGGATTTCCTACTTCAAAGTTTTTTCGGGCGTGTTGAAGAACGACGCAGCAGTGTTGAACTTCAGCCGGAGCGCGCAGGAAAAGCTTTCGCATATTTCCGTAATGCAGGGAAAAACGGCGATTCCGGTTCCCGAGTTGCACGCGGGAGATATTGGCGCGGTGGCGAAGTTAAAGGACACGCTCACGGGCGACACCCTGGGAGATAAATCGGCGCCAATTCAATATCCACGGGTGAAGTTGCCCGAGCCGGCGATTACCTTTGCCATTGAGCCCAAGAGCCGCGCCGATGAAGACAAGCTGGGTCCCGGCTTGCACAAGCTGATGGAAGAAGATGCCATGCTGCGCTTCTTTCGCGATCCGCAAACGCAGGAATTCCTGATTGCGGGGACGGGCCAGCAGCACATTGAAGTCGTCGTAGCGAAGCTGAAGAAGCGCTATCACACGGAAGTAGTCTTGAAAGCACCGAAGGTTCCGTATCGCGAGACCATTCGCGGCAAGGCCGACGTGCAGGGCCGTCACAAGAAGCAGACGGGCGGCCACGGGCAATATGGGGATTGCAAGATCAAGATGGAACCGCTCGCCCGCGGCGGGCAGTTCGAATTCGTCAACGATATTTTCGGCGGCGCGATTCCCAAGAATTACATTCCCGCCATTGAAAAGGGAATTAAAGATGCAGCGGCGCGCGGACATCTGGCAGGTTTTCCGGTGGTCGACTTCCGCGTGATCCTATACGACGGCTCTTATCACGACGTGGATTCGAACGACATGTCGTTTCAGATGGCGGGCCGCATTGCCTTCCGCAAAGCCATGGAAGTGGCCAAGCCCACGATCCTGGAGCCGGTGATGCACGTTGAAATCACAGTGCCCGATGATTTTGCCGGCTCGATCATGGGCGACCTGAATAGCCGCCGCGGCCGCATCCAGGGCATGGACAACCAGGCGGGAAACACGATTGTGAAGGCTGAAGTGCCGATGGCCGAGATGCTGACCTACGGCGTGGAACTAACCTCGATGACCCAGGGCCGCGGCAGTTTCAACATGGAAATGCACCACTACGACGTCGTGCCAGGGCAGTTGCAGGAAAAGATTATTGAGAAGGCCAAGGCGGAGCGGGGCGAGGTGAAGGAAGAGGAAGAATAATCGAGGGACGCGAGGCTCTGGCCGTTCTTAGGATTGGATCGGGAAAAAGTCTCGAAGGAAGCGGAGTGTTGTTGCATTTCTCAGCTTGCAGACGACGTTTTTGATTCGCGAATACTCCCTGGAATGTTTTACCTTCACTCAGTGGAAACGTCTTTTCCCATTTGACGCCAACCAGATACTCGCTCATCTCGGGATCGTCCGCCTTGTCCCCAAGGCCGGGCTGTTCCAACTGCTCTTGGAGAATTGGAGTACCCCCGACTCGGAATTGTTTGGCCGATACCACCTCTTCGGAAACGATCCCGTAGCCGACATATCCGACTTGCTTCTGATAGGCCACGATTGGATCGCCGGGCTTGAGCTTGCGCAGCTGTTCGGAATAGATTCTGCCGTGGCCGGCTGCGATAAAGCCGTAACGACGCATGTCTTCCCATGATCGGTGGTCTCCATTATCAATATTCACATACCACAGCCCCGACCACGGCACTTTGGCTTTGTCCTCTGCGCGTTGGGCCACTTCTTCTTGATCCATCAGCCATTCCGTGGCGATGAATATTTCGGAATTATGTTCGAAAGTCTTAAAGAAAACCGTGTTAATGGCGATGCCGTGAACCTCGGCAAGATATTCAACGATGCGTTTAGAGGAAGCATCGAATTCGCTGCTAACGATTACGAGGCTGTGGCTAGAATTAAGAGTGTCTGGAAGCGGTGCACCATACTTTTCCTTGAAGAGTTGGTCTAAATGTCTTTTGTTTTTCTCTAGGGTAATCCTCTCCAATTCACTCGCCGACAGCGTGCTGACCCAGCTGGCGTAGTCGAGGATTTGCGCAATTACATCCCGAGGCGTTCTGTCCCTCTTGCACTCGATCACCACAACATTGCCCTCGCTGTCGAGAGCGAGGATATCGATCCTTCCCGAAATGGCGGTGATCTCGCGCCCAAGCACGAGCACGTCTAGGCCGATAAGGCGGGGACTTTCCGATATCCATCTCTGGAGGTCGTCCTCTTTATCTAGACGCTTACGTGGCACCGAGACTAGCGCGGCGCCGTCAACACGATATAGCGATGTCATCTAGATGCGTCCCTTTAGGAACCTTTAACCCGCCGATCTTCGCCAGTTTCACCTGCCATCAAACGTCGGAGCCGGTCAGCCTTGTTTCGAGCGTGGGCCGCCGCCACGGTTTGCGCCTTCGTTCGCCCGCGCTTCCTGGCGTGCCTTTAGCTCAGCTTCCATCTCCAGTTCCCACTCTCGGTGGCGATATTTCAGGAATTCTTTGACCACATCTGGAATGTTGTTGCCGAATTCCTTTCGCCAGTCTTCCATGCCAGGATCTTCTTCCGAATCCGTCGCACGCCGAGCTGGAACGTCCGACGCGCGAAGCATTGCCGAGGCAGGGGCACCATTCTCGTCGTATCCGATGATTTCGTCCGCAGGCCTGTCATCGATTACAGGAAGCCGATCTACACGATTTAGGATCCCGTCGACGGCTTGGCCTGTCTCGTCGGACTCACTGCTCGGCTGCTTTGCCATCATCGTACCTCGTTACCTGGATTATAGGACCTCACCGCTAGAAATCCTCTGCTTTGGCAACCGTCGCCCTACCTGTTAGTATCGGCGAAAGTGGCCACTGCCAAGAACAATCCTAACCTGAATTACAACCCTGAGCGCCTGGTCTCTGCCGCCCCGGTCGAGGACGATTCCTCGTTTGAGCTCAAGCTGCGGCCGCAGCGGTTAGGCGAATTCATCGGGCAGGGCAAGGTCAAAGAGAATCTGGCGGTCGCGATTGAGGCAGCGCGCTCGCGCGGCGAAGCCATGGACCACGTTTTGCTCTATGGTCCCCCGGGACTGGGCAAGACTACGCTGGCCAACATCATCGCCAACGAACTGGGAGTGCATTTTCAGCCGACGGCCGCGCCGCTGCTGCAAATCAAAGGCGATCTGACGGCGATCATCACCAACCTGCAGGACAAACAAGTCCTGTTCATCGACGAAATTCACCGCCTGCAGCCGGTTTTGGAAGAACTGCTCTATTCGGCGCTCGAAGATTACAAGCTCGACATTATCATTGGCCAGGGTCCGTCGGCGCGCACGCACACGATGGAAGTCAAGCCGTTTACTTTTGTCGGGGCGACCACGCGGGCGGGGCTGCTAACGTCTCCGCTGCGTTCGCGTTTTGGCATCGTACTGCGCCTGGAATTTTACACGCCGGAAGATCTTCAGATCATTGTCGAGCGCTCGGCGGAGATTCTAGGAGTCGCGGTCGATGATGCCGGAGCGAAGGAGATCGCCAGCAGGTCGCGTGGCACCCCGAGAATCGCCAACCGCCTGCTGCGAAGAGTGCGAGACTACGCTCAGGTGCGCGGTGGGGGCAAAATCGACCAGCCGACGGCGCAGGCGGCGTTGCAGATGCTGGAAGTCGATAAATATGGATTCGACGAAGTGGACCGGCGGCTGCTCCTGACCATCATCGAAAAATATCAGGGCGGTCCAGTTGGCGTGAATACCCTGGCGGCTGTCCTAGCCGAAGAGCCTGACGCCATTGAAGAGATTTACGAGCCCTTCCTGATGCAGATTGGATTCTTGAATCGAACCCCACGCGGCCGCGTGGCGACGCAATTGGCCTACGACCACTTCGGCATCACGCCCAGCCGTAGGCAGAGTTCATTGTTCTAAGAGGCCGCGTTTCATCGGTAGTCCCCTTCCAAGAAGCCAAAACTGCTGCTCAGAGCTGCCCTACGGCGAATTCCGGTATTCGAAACAAGAATCATTATTTTGTTATGTTGGCCCCGAAATAGTGTATCTTGCCTAATTTCCCTGTAGGGCCAGGGAGGCGGGCAGTTTGCATTGGTGTCGCGTTCGGTCTCAAAAAACTAATTTCTTGCTGAAAGTAGCCGTTATCCTGATTCTGCCTGCAACCGAGCCCCTGGTGGGGGCCGCGTGGGCACAAGCCGGTGTGCTCCAAACTGCGCCGGCTACCAGTCAGGCCAGCGGCTCAGCGCGGCAGAATGCCTCGCCGCAGAATCCGCAGACCACTCCGCAAAATCCTCCGCCGCCACCGCCGGAGGGGAATCCTAAAGTTCCCGGGGAAGCGCCTCCGCCGTCGCGGCAGATTCCTGCCCCTTCGGCGCAGTTGCCCGAACCGGCAATTAAGAATCCAGAAGTGCCAGCCGCGCCGAAGCCCGCGGAGGCAGTTCCCACGCTAACGATTCCGCGCTTGGAGCACCCGCCCACACTGGAAGAATTTCTTACTATGGCGCCGGAGGGATCGGTCGCGCGGAAAATGGCAAAGGTAACCGGATTTGTGCAGAGAAATCCGCATGACGGTGAGCCCGTCTCGGAAGCGACCGACGCTTATATGGGCTATGACCAGAAGAATCTTTACGTGGTGTTCGTCTGTTTCGACGATCCCAGAAAGGTCCGGGCGCGGTTGGCCCGGCGCGAGGATGTTTACGGTGACGACCAGGTCGCAGTGCTGTTTGATACTTTTCACGACCGGCGGCGAGCCTATGAGTTCCAAACCACACCGCTGGGTATCCAGTGGGACGCAATTTATACGGAGGCCTCGCGCAACGAAACCGGCGGAAACTGGGATACGTCGTTCGACACCGTATGGGATTCGCGCGGCAAGGTGACCAATCACGGTTTTGTGGTGTGGCTCTCTATCCCGTTCAAGAGCCTGCGCTTTCCAGATACCCAGCAACAGAACTGGGGAATCATTTTGTATCGCGGAATCATTCGCAAGGATGAAGAGGCGTTCTGGCCCTACATATCGCGCAAGGTGCAAGGCCGGTTGGCCTACGAAGCGACACTTAATGGAATTGAAGGAATTTCTCCGGGGCGCGACATCGAACTGATTCCTTATGGCATCACGCGCGGCTTTCATTCGCTGGATACGGTTGACCCAAGCAATCCCTATTTTCAGAATGCCAAGGTGCAAGGGCAAACCGGCATGGATGCGAAATTCGTAATCCATGACCACTTTGTTCTGGATTTGACGGCGAACCCCGATTTCAGCCAGGTGGAATCTGAAGACCCGCAGGTCACGGTGAATCAGCGCTTCGAGGTTTATTTTCCCGAGAAGCGGCCATTCTTTTTGGAGAATGAGGATTACTTCCGCACGCCCATCGATTTGTTTTTTACGCGGAACATTCAGGACCCTTCGGCCGGCGTCCGGTTGACGGGCAAAGAGGGTCCATATTCCGTAGGGCTAATGGCCAGCGACGATCGCGCTCCTGGCCTTGCCGTGCCCAATTACTGCGCCAGCTTTTCGCTCGACTGTTTGGACAATCTGTATGGCATTCGTTCCTATTTCACTGCCGCGCGGGTAAGCCGCGACATTTTCAAGCAGTCGAATGTCGGCGCGATTTATACCGATTGGGAATGTCCCACAACCGGCGAATACAACCGGGTCGGGGGCGCCGACGCCTGGCTGAAATTAAATGACAACTGGACGGTGCAGGGCCAGGCGGTCACCAGTTCGAGCCATCTTCTGGGCCTGAATGCTGCAAACCTGGAATCCACGTGCGAGGCCAACCAATATCCCTTCAGTTCAGGCAACGCCGGCAATGGCGACCATTACGCCGGCCCGGCCGATGAAGTGGAAGTCTTGCGCAACGGATTGCATTTCAACTACGACGGCAGGTACATGGACGTTAGTCCGGGCTTTGTCACCGTGCCAGGTTTTGTGAACCGCGTGGATATTCGCGGAGGTTATCAGACCATCTACTATCGCTTTCGGCCGAAGAAAGGATGGATTTTGAACTGGGGGCCAAGCTTGTTCCAGCGCTACGTGTTCGATCACGAAGGCAATCGGCTGGATACGTATTATGACCCCTATTTGAAAATTGAAGGACGGGGACAGACGCTGTTTTATTTTTATCCCTATGAAGAGCTGCGCGAGCGGCTGAGACCGCAGGATTTCGCGTTTCTCGATTTAGCGGTGAAGCAGAACCAGGATTATCACGAACATCAAACCGGGACGTTCATGCAAACCAGCTACCTACGCCAGATCACGCTGGGGGCGAGCTATTTCTGGGGTGACGGAGTAAATTTCGTGCCGGCGCCGAATGCGCTGCCGCAATCTCTTTTAGGCCGCCTGGATACAGCCGCCGTGAACGCCACGCTGCGCCCAATGAAGCCGTTGAAGATTGAAAATACCTATCTGTTTGAGCGCTTGCGCGCAACCAACAATGAATACCTGCTCACTGCGGCGCAAAACCCAGGTGCTCCGATCGGCAAGGGGATTTTCAACGATCACATTTTGCGCAGCAAATGGAACTGGCAGTTCACTCCGCAACTTTCCATGCGGGTGATTTTGCAATACAACGGCTTGCTGGCGAATACTCCGGGAAACACCTTCTATCCCTATACCTACTTGCCCACGCAGAAGGAGTTCAATGCGGACTTCCTGGTCACATACCTGGTGCATCCGGGAACGGCAATTTACGTGGGATATAACGGCGATCTGCAGAATCTGGATCGCAATCTGATGGAAGATCCGGCGGGACTGGCGGGACTGTACAGTGCGAAGGGCTTTATCAACGATAGCCGGCAGTTTTTTGTGAAGGTGTCGTACATGTTCCGTTTCTGAAGTAATTCGTCGCGATGGCCTGCGGCGACTCAGGCGTTTGACACGGCTTGCCGCCTGCCCCTAACCTAGTTCTCTTCCACGATTAATATGAAGGTTTTGGTTCTAGGAAGTGGCGGACGCGAGCACGCGCTGGTGTGGAAGCTGCGGCAGTCTTCGCGCATTTCGCAACTCTATTGCGCACCGGGCAATGGCGGTATCGCCGAGGAATCCGAATGCCTGCCGGTTGATTTGAAAGATGTCGATTCGCTGCTGGCTCTGGCAGCGAAGTTGCAGCCCGATCTTACCGTGGTGGGACCGGAGTTGCCGCTCTCACTCGGCGTGGTCGATGAATTCACGGCGCGGGGCTGGCCGCATTTTCGGGCCTACCAAGGCTGCGGCGCAGTTGGAATCGAGTAAAAGCTTTGCCAAAGAATTTCTGCAGCGGCATAACATTCCTACCGCGCCGTATGCCATTTGCGATTCGGTCGACCAGGTGCGATCGGCTCTGAGTCATTTTCATCTTCCCGTGGTGGTTAAGGCCGACGGATTGGCTGCGGGCAAGGGCGTGGTCATCGCCAAGAGCAAAGAAGAAGCGGCGAGCACCGCGGCGGAAATGTTAAGCGGACGAATGCTGGGAGATGCGGGCGCACGGGTGGTGCTGGAAGAATGTTTAGAGGGTGACGAATTGTCGTTCCTGGTGGTGAGTGATGGCGAGCGAGTCGCGCCACTGGTCGCGGCGCAGGATCACAAGCGGGTGGGCGACGGAGATACCGGCCTTAACACCGGAGGCATGGGAGCGTATTCCACGCCTGGAATCATCGACGACAAAATGCGCGACTGGCTGGTGAACCACATCGCGCGGCCGGTGGTTGGGGGAATGAAAGAAGAGGGCGCAGAGCTGAAGGGCGTGCTCTACTGCGGCCTGATGATGACCGCGCGCGGGCCTATGGTGCTGGAGTTTAACTGCCGCTTTGGCGATCCGGAGACGCAACCGATTCTGATGCGCATGGAGAGCGATCTGCTCGATGCGCTGCAAGCCTCGGTTGAAGGCCGCGTGAGCGAAGGCGATTTCAAGTGGTCGAGCGATGCGTCAGTGTGCGTGGTGATGTCTTCGGGGGGATATCCGGGAACATTCGAATCGGGCAAGCGCATCGCGGGCATCGAAGACGCGAATCGCATCGAAGGCGTGAAAGTTTTTCATTCGGGAACGTCGCAGCATGACGGAATGTTTTATTCTTCCGGAGGGCGGGTGTTGGGAGTTACAGCGCGGGCAGCGGAATTGAACACCGCGGTGCAGCGCGCGTACGAGGCCTGCGCAAAGATCAGTTTTGATGGGGCGCACTATCGCAAGGACATTGCGGCGAGGGCGCTGAAAAATATTTCATAAGGAAATTCATGACTAAGCCAACAGTTTCAATTGTGATGGGCAGCGATTCTGACTTCGAGATCATGCGCGAGGCGGGCACAGCGCTGGAACATTTCGGTATCGCTTACGAGATGGACGTGACCTCGGCGCATCGCTCGCCCGACCGCACGGCCGAGTTTGCCCGCAAGGCTCGCGAGCGCGGCATTCGCGTAATTATCGCGGGTGCAGGCGGCGCCGCGCATCTCGCCGGAGTGATTGCGGCGCACACAACGCTGCCGGTAATCGGCGTGCCGATCCCGGCGACTTCGCTGCAGGGGATGGATTCTTTGCTGGCAACCGTGCAGATGCCCGCCGGAATTCCCGTGGCGACGGTTGCGATCGGAAGTCCGGGAGCCATCAACGCCGGAATTCTCGCCGCGCAAATGATTGCTCTCAGCGACGAGTCGATTGCGAAGAAGCTGGACGCTTACAAAGAGAAGCTGGCGCGGGGCGTGGAAGAAAAATCAAAGAAGTTACAGAGCAGAATGGCGGGCTGAGTAGCGACTCACCTTATGGCGAGCTGAATGGCGACTCAGATTTGTCATTCCAAGGAGCGGAGCGACGAGGAATCTGGGTTGTGCGGGCAGCGGCAGAAACCAGATCCCTCGCTGCGCTCGGGATGACAATGGAGAGCGGGAACGGAGCAAGGTTTCCTACAGCTTCAACCCCTTCAGGTATTCGCGGAATGGTTCGCCGAGATCTTCCCGCTTGATCGCGAACTCGACCGTCGCTTTCAGGAAGCCGAGTTTGTCGCCGGTGTCGTGGCGGCGGCCATCGTAAACGTACGCGTACATCTTTTCCCGCTGCAGCAACATGCGCATGCCATCGGTGAGTTGCAGCTCTCCACCGGCGCCGGTGTTAGTTTCGGCAAGGCAATCAAAAATCGCGGGAGTCAGAATGTAGCGCCCGATAATCGCCAGATTGGAGGGAGCATCTTCGACCTTGGGCTTTTCCACCATGTTATTGATTTCGTACAAGCGTCCACCGAAGCGGCCATCGGCCGGCTTCACGTCGAGTACGCCGTAGGAAGAAATCATTTTGCCCTCGACCATCTGCGTGGCCAGCACAGAGCATTGCGTCTCCTCAAAAACCTGCACCATCTGCTTCAGGCAGGGAACCTTGGCGTCGATGACGTCGTCGGCTAGCAGCACGGCGAAGGGCTCGTTGCCGATGAGTTCGCGCGCCATCAACACCGCGTGGCCCAGGCCGAGCGCTTCTTTTTGGCGCACGTAAGCAACATAGCATCATGTCGGAGATGTGAGCGCACGATCTTGCAGCAGATCGTTTTTTCCCCGCTCCTCCAGCATTTTTTCCAGCTCGTAGCTGACATCGAAGTGGTCTTCGATGGCCTGCTTGCCCCGCCCGGTAATGATGATGATCTGGTCGCAACCCGAGGCCATCGCCTCTTCCACGCCATATTGAATGATGGGCTTGTCCACCAACGGCAACATTTCTTTGGGCTGGGCTTTGGTGGCGGGCAAAAAACGCGTGCCCAAGCCTGCGGCGGGAAATACGGCTTTGCGGACTTTCATGGTCATGAGGCGGTCGTTGATCGTTAGTCGTCAGTCGTTAGCTGCTAGCTGTTCGCGCTCGACCCGATATTGTACCTTGCGTGGTGAGGTCGATGCCGTCCATCACTGAGGAACATTCTGCCCGCTCGGCGAACTGACTTCTGATGCCGTTTCGCCGCTGGCTAGTTGTTCCAAAACCGCGCGCAGCGTCTGCAAAACCTCTGCTGGAGCCGTCGCCTTCAAAACAAACTTCAACATTCCATCCGGTGTGAACTGCGTTCCGCGTTGCGAGGCAACGAAGCGGGCCAACTGTTCAGGATCGACGCTCGCGTTCTGGCGGAATTTGAAGGTCACCGTGTCGCGCTTGCGCTCGATGGCATTGACGCCAACTCTCATGCACAGCAGCTTGAGCGAAGCGTAGTCCAGCAGATTGCGGACCGCCTGCGGAGCCGGCCCGTAACGATCCTCCAGCTCGGCAGCGACATCGCCAAGTTGCGATTCAGTTTCTACGCGGGCCACGCGCTTATACATTTGCAGGCGCTGATTTTCTTCCGGAATATAGCTTCACTGGAATGCGGATGTTGAGACCGAGATTAAGCTGCGTCTCGGCTTCATCGGGAGCGGCTTCGCCTTTCATTTCGCGGACCGCGCGCTCCAGCATTTGCGTGTAAAGTTCGAAGCCGATGGCCTCGATGTGACCGCTCTGCTCGCCACCGAGCAGATTTCCTGCGCCGCGCAATTCCAGATCGAGCGCGGCGATTTTGAATCCCGCGCCCAGATCGGAGAATTCTTTCAAAGCCGCCAGACGCCGCCGCGCGATGGGCGTCAGTTCCACTTCCGCAGGCAGCAGCAAATAGGCGTATGCGCGCCGGTTCGAGCGGCCCACGCGGCCGCGAAGTTGATAAAGCTCCGAAAGTCCCAGCCGGTCGGCCCGATTGATAAGAATCGTGTTGCATAGCGGAATGTCGAGGCCATTTTCAATGATCGTGGTCGCGACCAGAATGTCGGCCTCGTGATGCATGAATTTCAGCATCACTTTTTCCAGTTCGCCTTCCGACATCTGCCCGTGGCCGACGGCGATGCGTGCTTTCGGCACCATTGCCTGCAATTTCGCGGCGATCTCCCAGATGGTCTCCACGCGGTTGTGGACGAAATAAACCTGGCCGCCGCGCTCCAGTTCCTGCTCGATCGCTGACTGAATCAGCTTGTCGTCCCAATTGGCGACGACGGTCTGAATCGCCATGCGGTCTTTGGGCGGAGTTTCGATCACGCTCATGTCGCGCAGGCCGATCAGCGACATGTGCAGCGTGCGCGGAATCGGCGTGGCCGACATGGTGAGCACGTCAACCTGCTTGCGCATCTGCTTGATGCGCTCTTTGTGGCGCACGCCGAAGCGCTGCTCTTCGTCGACGATGAGCAGGCCAAGATCGGAAAACTTGAGGTCTTTGGAAAGAATGCGATGCGTGCCGATCAGAATGTCGATCTTGCCCGCTTCCGCCTTCTGCAGAATTTCTTTCTGCTGCTTCGGATTGCGGAAGCGGCTGATCATTTCGATGGTGACGGGGAATGCGCGCGAAACGCTGCTTGAAAGTTTCGTAGTGCTGAAAAGCGAGCACCGTCGTCGGGCGCCAGCACTGCGACCTGCTTGTTGTCACTGACCGCTTTGAACGCCGCGCGCATCGCGACTTCGGTTTTGCCGTAACCAACATCGCCGCACAGCAGGCGATCCATGGGCTGCGACGATTCCATGTCGTGCATCACGTCGGTAATCGCCTGCGCCTGGTCTTCGGTTTCGTTGAACTCGAACGCGTCTTCGAACTCTCGCACCCATTCGTTGCCCGCCGGAAACGCGTGGCCCACGGCCGTTTTGCGCTCGGCATAAAGTTTCAACAATTCGTCGGCCATATCTTTCATGGCCTTGCGCACGCGGGCTTTGGTCTTGGCCCAAGCTTGCGTGCCCAGATGATTCAGCGCGGGCTTCGCGCCTTCCGACGACCGATATTTCTGGATCAGGTCGAGACGCGTCAGCGGAACATACAGACGAGCGCCATCGGCATATTCGAGCAGCATGAACTCCGCGTTGCCGTCGCCCTGATTGATTTCTTTCAAACCCTGATACTGGCCGATGCCGTGCTCGACGTGGACGACGTAATCTCCAACCTGCAGATCGCGGAAATCGGAGAGGAACGCGGAAACTTTCGACTTTTGCCGCTGCGGACGCGAGCGCTACGGCCTCGGACTCGTCGAACAAATCGCGCGCGCCGAAGATCGCAAGATGCGCTTCGGGAAACATCACGCCATCCGGCACATAAGCCTTGGCTAACGTGGTGGTGTGGACTTCGCCGGCGAAGTAACTGGTTTCGTCGGCATAGCTTTCGCCGCCGCGGGTGCGGCTTCCCAGGCGGAAGCAAACGTTGTATTCGGTGAAAATATCAGCGAGTCGCTCGACTTCGCCGGTGTTGGGCACGGCGAACAGGACCTGATTCCCCGCCGCCAGTGAGTTTCTGCACTTCTTCCAGCATGGCCGGAACCGCGCCATGGAAGCGGGGAGTGGGCTGCGTGAGAAAGCGACGGATGCGTCCGCCGTCTGCGCTCGGGAGATGCCCAGATGCTCGAGATCCGCGCCGGGGAGCGATTGATCTTTCTCCCACCAGCTCGTCCGGCGGCAAATAAAGATCCTCGGGCGCACCAGATTGCCCACGCCGCTGCGCTCGTGAGCTTCTTCCACGCGGCGCCCAGAAGCGATCGAATTCCTGTTGCAGCGCTTCCGGCTCATCGAGCAAGCACGGCAGCGCGCGGCAAGCAGTTCGAAGATCCGTGCGTTCGGCGCCCGCGACGGGCGCGTAAAACTCCCAGCCGGGAAAAACCGTCACTCCGCCGGAGCGGACCGCCGCTTCGACGATCTCTTCGATTCCCGTGATGCGCTTGCCGGAAAGCCGCGCATGAATCGCGCCCAGAAGTTCTTCGCTGACCGGAGTTTCGGTCAACGGCAGCAGCAGCGCTTCGTCCATAGGATTCGAAGACCGCTGCGACGCGGGATCGAACCGGCGAATGGACTCGACCTCGTCGCCGAAAAATTCGATGCGCACCGGCCGCTCGGCTTCGGGCGAGTACACATCGAGAATGCCGCCGCGCAGCGCGTACTGGCCGGGCATTTCGACGACATCGGCGGCCGTGTAGCCGACGGTGTTGAATGCGCCAGCAGGCTGTCGATATCAAACGATTCGCCGCGGCGGAGGGTGCGCGCCAGATCGGCGTAATATTCGGCGGAACGCAGGCAGAATGGCCGTCGCCGCGATCGGAGAAACCACGATCGACGGCCTCGCCGGTCGCGATCTTCCACAGCGCGGTGGCGCGCTCTTCCTGCAATCTCAGGATGCGGCGAAAGATTCTGGAAGGGCAGCACGTCGCGCGCGGGCAGTGCGACGACCGATTCAGGATCGCAGGCTCCGGTCAGTTCGCAGAATCCGCGCAGCACCGGGAACGAAATCTTCGGCGGCGCGGTTGTCGTTCACGACGACAGATCAGCGGCCGGTCGGCGGCGCGCCGCAACAGCACAAGCAGCAAGGCTTTGGCGGTGGGCGAGAGTCCAGACACACGCATCCGCCCCGTGCCCTCTTTCAGATGGGAGGCCACACGCGAGAAGGCGGGAAGCTTTTCTACGTCCGCGAAGAGTTCGCGGACGAAGGGAAGAAGCATGCAGGGTTATTTTAGCAGGAGGCTGAGTTGCGAGGCAGAGCATGGAAAAACGTCTCGCCGCTTTCGAGTGCGGAGAGCCGAGGGCGGCTGTCCCCACATGTTTTTTCTCATTTTCCCCGCAGCAGCGGCCTGGTCAAACACGTCGGGCCGCCGCCACCGTTGACGCAGAGTTCACTGCCGTGGAAGGTGCGCACGTCGAATCCCGCTCGGCGCAGCCGGTCGTTGGTCTTGAAATTCTCTTCGATGGCCAGCAGACGATTGCCGCCCAGCGCAAGCACGTTGCAACCCAGCGTATCGCGCTCTGAGTAGTCGATCTCGATGAACTTGTATCCGCGCGATTGCAGCAGTTCCACCGTTTCCACCGCCAGCCAGGGCATATCCACCAGCGCCGTCTTTTCGTCCAGCAGACTGATTAACGACATCAGGTGCAGGCAGGCGGACGGCCCCGCTCCATAGGGTAATGGCGCGGATAAAACTTCGATCCCTTTGGGCGCAAGCAGATCCCACATTTGGCGAATGCCTTCAGCGTTGGTGCGCGATCCGCGGCCGACGAGCAACGTTTTCTCGTCCAGCCACAAAATATCTCCGGCTTCGGTCGTGCCCGGAGCAATGATTTTGGCCAGCGTCGGAACAATCAGCCGCACGCAGAAGGCGCCGTGGTACGGACCCTCAGCGATTCGATTGGCTTTGCCGGGGCGCATAACAATGAGGCCGAAATCTGTGGCCAGCGAGGCGTCGTGAGTGTATACCGCATCCAGCGTTAGATCGTTCGCCGGAGCCAGTTCAATGACCTCCGCGCCACCCGCCTTCAGTTCATGGCAGAGCGCTTCGTGTTGCGCCTGAGCCTTATTGAAATCGGGCTCGTGTTGAAAGCCCAGATCCCTCCAGCGTGCCACGCGTTCCGGTTGGTTCCAGCCCGCCGTTCGCGGAGAGCAGACCAACACACGCTCCAGCGCCCCTACCATCGAATGGCCGTTGAACCGGGTAGCGGCAACTATTTCTGGAATGCTCACGTTGTGAAACCGATGCCTCCTGCAAGGAATCTAAACGGGCATCATGGCAAAAGCAACTTGGGACGGCGCAGTTCTGGCGGAGAGCAATCAAACCGTGGAAGTCGAAGGCAACCAGTATTTTCCTGCCGAGTCGATCCACTCCCAATACTTCAAACCCAGCAATCAACACTCGGTGTGCCCGTGGAAGGGTACCGCCAGTTACTACGATGTCGAAGTCAATGGAAAGCGGAATGCTGGCGCGGCCTGGTATTACCCTGAGCCAAAGCCGGCTGCGGCCCAGATCAAGGGATATGTAGCCTTCTGGAAGGGCGTGAAGATCGAGAACTAAAAAGAATTGAGCGATTGTGTGATCGGGCCATTGTCGATTAAAAACCCTTGAACTGGAAGCGTTTCTCAATCGCCCGATGACTCAATCACCCAATCGACAATTCTGCCTCCGGTGCCCTTGGTAATCCGTTCGTACACTCCCTTTCGGTAATCCTTAGTAACCATGCGGTTCCTTACCCCCGGACGTACAATTGGCCTTGTCCAGAGGGCCATCTTCGAAAAACGAGATTGGCCTAATGGCGGAGCAGATGATGCGTACCAGGAAAATGCTCTCCCCGCGGTAGAACGGTTTCACTAACCCAGGTTGGAGTTCGTACCGATATGGCGTTTGGCTTCGGATTCAACAAACAGAAGGCTCTCAGCGCTGCGGAGAAATACGTCCAGCAGGGCAAGCTGCAGAACGCCATTTCTGAATACGAAAAAATTCTCAAGAGTGATGCCAAAGAACTGACGGTCAACAACACTGTCGGCGATCTATACGCCCGCCTGGGCGACGTCGATAAAGCGACCGACTGTTTCAAAGCGGTCGGCGATGCCTATGCCACGCAGGGATTCACGGTCAAGGCAATCGCCATGTTCAAGAAGATCAGCAAGCTCAAGCCATCGCTGGAAAATGTGCTGAAGCTGGCTGAACTGTATACGCAACAGGGGCTTTTCAATGACGCGCGAGCGCAATACCTGCAAGTCGCGGAGCAGTTTTTAAAGGCGAACGAATTTGAGAATGCGGTTCGTATCTTTCAGAAAATCCTGGAAATGGATCCGGAAAACGTATCCATGCGGGTTCGCCTGGCGGAAGTTTATGTGCGCATGGGGAAGAAGCCCGAAGCCTGGCAGATTTTTTCCGCTGCCGCAGAAAGCATGCGTTCGCGCGGATCGCTAAGCGGAGCGGACGAGATCTTGCAGCGCATGCTCGCCATCGATCCCACCAATGGCTATGCGCTGCTCATGCAGGCCAAGAATTTAATCGACTCGGGCGACGGCGAAACCGCGATTTCCACTCTGCAGAAGATCTCCGACCTCGATTCCAACCCCGAGGCCCTGCGCGACATGCTCAAGGCCTGCCTGCAACTGGGCAGACTTTCAGAGGCCGGAACCCTGGCCAACAAGCTGTTGACCGTCCACAACGATTTGGCATCGATTTCCACCTTTGCCGACGCGCTCATGCAGGCTGGCCAGTATGAAAACGCTCTCCAGGTTTATGACCAGCACGCCGATCGCTTGCTGGCGGAAAACCCGGAGAAGGTGCTCGAACAACTGCACGCGATCATCGGCCATGTGCGCGACAACCCGGCATCGTTAGAGAAGCTTCTCGCTTTGTTCCAAAAAGCGGGAGAGACCACGCACATCACGGAAGTCACTGAGTTGCTGGCCCACGCCAGCGTGCAATCCGGCGATCTGCCGCGGGCTCGCGATCTCTACCAGAAGTTGGCTACGCTGGAGCCGCAGAACCCCCTGCACATGAAGAGTTATCAGCAGGTGGTTGGCCAGTTGGGCGGTACCGCAACAAGTTCCAAGCTCATTACTGCCGAAGAAGCAGCCGTAATTGTTGACGAACTGGAAGCGACGGCGCCACCGATTCATCAACATTATCCCGATGATATTGCCATTGCCGTTCGTTCCGCGCTCACCGACGCCGAACTCTTCATTTCTTACAACATGCCGGCCAAGGCATTTGAGCCTCTGGTCGCTGCCTGTGCGCAAGCGCCGCACGACCTTCGCCTGAACCAGCGGCTGGCCGCACTGCATACACGGGCGTCCCGCTTCGCCGAAGCCGCGGTCTGCTGCCGCACACTGCAGAACATCTATTCCGAAGCAGAATATCCAGACGAAGCCACTCGCTACGGCGAACTGGCAGACCGCTATGAAGAACGGTCTTCCGCGTCAGTTGCCGGAATTGACGAAGGCGAAAGTCTGCAAGCGTCGGCCGACGAAGATTTAACGATAGAAGATGCCGCGCAATCCGCCGCCGCGCACACACTGGGTACGGGCTCAGGTGTTCCCTGGCCGGCCGTCTCTGCAGATGCGGTTGCGGAGTTCCACGTGACAGGCGAAACCTCAGATTCCGCCGGGCCATCGGCAGAGGCCACAGCCGAAATCGATCTTTCCGACTGGGAAGATTCGATCACGGTTGAAGGCGACACGGCAGCGGAGGTCGCGGAGGTCAGCGTAGCCGATTCCGTGGGCGATCACGAGCTCCCCGGCGCCGCCGCGCTTGAGATCATCGACGAGATGCGCTTCTATCTTTCCCACGGCATGCCCGATCAAGCGCGCGCCGCCCTGCCCAAGCTCCAGGCTCTTACTCACGATGAGCGTCTGGTGGCTGGGCTGCTCAAGGAAGTCGAGGCCGCCGTCAAAGCTGCGGCTGCCAAAGGCAAAGACACAGTCGCGAAGGGCAAGGACAAAGAAAAAGAAAAAGTCAAAGCTGCAGCCAAGGCCGCTCCTGTCGAGGCCGTACCGGTCCCAGAATTCTCGGTTGAAGAGACTCCTGCTGAGGAATTGACCGTCGAGGATATTTCCGCCGAAGACATTCCCTCGCTCGAAACCGCTGCGGTCGAAGAAAAGCCTGTCGCTGCGGTAGAGTTGCCCCCGGTTGCGGATCAAGATTTGCCAGTTTCTGCCGCGTCTCATCAAGAGGCTGTTCCAGAGGAAGAACTTCCTGAAGAGGAAGTGCCTTACGAAGAGCTGCCGGTGGCCGAGTCCACCGCCACCGTGGAAGCGACCACCGCCGCTGCACATGACGTTCCCGTGGCAGAGCCTGCGGCCACGCCGTTAAAAGATCTTGTTGCCGATTTGGAATCTTCGCTGGGAGAAATTGCTCCGGAGGTCACGGCCACTCCGGTTGAAACTCCGGCCCCAGCCGCCATTCATCCGCCCATCGAAGTTCCGGCGGAGGCCGTGGCCGCAAGCGCGCTCGAACCGGTCGCCGAAGCCAGCGTCCCACAAGTTGAAGTTACCGAACCCGCGCCCGCTTTGGGCGAGTTTGTGGCGGACCTGGAAGCATCGCTGGGAGATGACTTTCTCAAAGCTGCGCCGCAACCTCCGGAAGAGCATCCCGCTGCGGTTGTTCCAGTCGTCGCGCACAATGCGCCGGCAACGCCAGCGCCGTTGGCGGCCAGCGCCGCCGCTTCCGCATCGGCCTCACATAACACGCTGCCATCCCAAACCGTGGCAACGCCGGTTGCAGCAACTGCGCCTCACCTCGGTGTTCCCGTTCCACCACCGGTTGTGATCGCAGCCCCGGCTCAGGCAGCCGCTTCTCCGTTTGCCGAGGAGACGGGCGTTGATCTCAATGAAATGTTTGGCGAACTCAAACAGGATCTCGAATCCGGCATCGCCTCTGCCGACGAAGATCCCGAGACCCACTACAACCTGGGCGTCGCCTTCCGCGAGATGGGGCTGCTCGATGAAGCCATTGGAGAATTGCAGAAAACTTGCCAGTCGGTAGATCGAGGCCGTCCCTTTGCTCAGACCATGCAGGCTTACACCTGGCTGGCCCAGTGCTTCCTCGATAAAGGCGTGCCGGAAGCCGCGGCCCGCTGGTATGACAAGGCTTTGGGCGTTCCCGGAATTGACGGCGAAACCCGCATGGCTTTGCACTATGAACTTGGCTCAGCCTTCGAAACTTCAGGCGACAAACCCTCTGCCCTGAAGCACTTTATGAACGTTTACGGCAGCAACATCGATTATCGTGACGTCGCCGAGCGCATAAAGGCTCTAAAGTCGTAAAATAGCCGGATGGGTCTGATCCCTTGTGCCGCCCTTAAGCCGGCCTGCATTCGCGCAAACTATTGTCCTCGCATTTCTCCCCGGAGCCGCACATGACGCCTGGGGTGAATCCGGTTTCCAATGGTGCGGCCAAGCCTGAGCCACCGCCATCCTCGGATGCGCGGGCCTTGCTTGACCCCAATCGGCAGGCCGTGCCTCCGCACCGGCCATTGCAACTCTGGCTGCATCGCGCTTCCGTTTTTCTTTTCGTGTTGGTCTCGGCCGTTGCGGGTGTTCTTCTCGTTATTCTTCCCTGGACTCCGGGATGGACCGACAACTACTTGCTGCTGTCCTATCCTTCGCTGCGCGACTGGGTGGCCAGCGGTTTTTGCCGGGGTATCTGCAGCGGCTTGGGACTGCTCGACATCTGGATCGGTTTCTGGGAGGCGCTCCACTATCACGAACTTGGTTAACCTCAGTGCAGCTTTGGTTTTCCCCAGTGCTCCTCTGTGATAAAGATTTAGGCCGCATGAATGAGCTAAACTCTCGGCTCCCGCAAAAACCGCCGCTCCTGTATTCTGAAACTCCTGAGTTCCTCCCATGACGGAAAAGATCGACAATCCCGACAAGCTCAAATCCGCGCCTCTGGCCTATCGCAACGAGCCCTTTCTCAACAGCCCTGATGGAAGGATTCTGCGCATTCTTTCCGAGTATCAGGAGCCTCTGGCCCGCTTCCGCCGCGAGCAGATTCAGGACACGGTGGTCTTCTTCGGCTCCGCGCGCTTCAAGGGGAGTGATGCAGCGCAAAAAAATCTGAGCGCGGTGGAACATGGCGATGCGACCACGGCAGTGCCACAGCAGGAAAAAGATCTCAAACGCGCACTCGCCGGTATCGATATGGCCCGCTACTACGAAGACGCACGGCGCCTGGCATTTCTGCTCACCGAATGGTCCATTCAGATTCCCGCGCGCCGGCGCCGCTTCGTCGTCACCACCGGCGGCGGTCCCGGCATCATGGAAGCCGCCAATCTCGGCGCTCACGAAGCCGGAGGCAAGACCATCGGCCTGAATATCAATCTGCCTTTCGAGCAGTATCCCAATGCCTATATCACTCCATCGCTGAACTTCGAATTTCATTATTTCTTTATGCGCAAGTTCTGGTTCGCCTATCTCGCCAAGGCGCTGGTGATTTTTCCCGGAGGCTTCGGCACCATGGACGAATTTTTCGAAATCCTCACCCTTGCCCAGACCGATAAACTGGCCAAAAAAATTCTGGTTTTGATCTATGGCAGCGAATACTGGAACCGCATCATCAACTTCCAGGCCTTTGTGGATGCGGGCACAGTCTCGCCGCAGGACTTGAACCTGTTTCATTTTGCCGACACGCCGGAGGAGGGTTTCGAATTTCTCCGCGACGGCCTGACGAAACATCATCTCGGCGGCGAGACCAAAAAGGCAGAGCCGCGTGAAGTACTTCCGGAAATCGCCAAGACCCGCCCGTAAGAAGTTAGGCGAATTTTGTGGGGACGGGCGCCCTCGGCAGCCTGCCCTGAGCGAAGTCGAAGGGTCCAGCCAAGCGTAGCGAGGCGTGCCTTTGAATTTGCTGCTCTACTACATCACCGACCGCAAAGCCTTTGCCGGAGATGAGCCCACCCGCCGCCATCGCCTGCTGGAAAAAATCGCCGAAGCCGCATCTGCTGGCATCGACTACATCCAACTCCGCGAAAAAGATCTAACCGCGCGAGAGCTCGAACATTTGGCAAAGCAAGCAATCGAAGTCATAGCCGAAACAAAGAAACCGGCCACTGACACTACGCCACTGACCGCTGCCCTGCTAATCAACTCCCGCACAGACGTAGCACTGGCAGTCGGCGCCGCCGGCGTTCACCTGCGCTCAAACGACATCTCGCCGGCAGAAGCAAGACTATGTGGCGCGGGCGCCCTCGCCCGCGAACTGCTGCCACGAAAACCATTCGTCTCAATCTCCTGTCACTCGCCAGAAGAAGTAATCCAGGCAGAAGAAAACGGCGCAGACCTCGCCCTCTTCGCCCCAGTCTTCGAAAAAAAAGACTTCCCCGGAACGAAAAGCTCAGGCCTGTCTCAACTTCGCGAAGCCTGTCACAATAAAATTCCCGTGCTCGCTCTGGGTGGGATCACTATCGAGAACGCCGCTTCCTGCATGGAAGCAGGAGCAGCCGGCATCGCCGCAATCCGTTTATTTCAGGAAAATGACATCGCAACCGTCGCCCGCAAATTGCGGCGTTAGCGCGTCCCCTGGCAGTGTTGAGAATCTCTGTATCTCGTCCCGCTCCGCGCTCGCGCTGCTAAACTTTAACTCGGCATCAGAGCGGCGGCAGAAAATGTCGGACAAAACACAACCCGCATCGCTCGCGCAGCCGCTCGCGCCATCCGCCATGGAGCCACGGCTCATCGCGATTCCCGAAGGCTCATTCCTCATGGGCTCCGACTTTGGGCAGGACTGTGAACGCCCCGTCCATCGCGTCTGGATCAACGCTTTCGCAATAGCGACAACGCAAGTGACAAACACCGAATACGAATACTTCCTGCGCGCGACTCACGCCCCAGCCCCGCCCAACTGGCAAGATGCAGACTTCAAGCATCCGCAACAACCGGTGGTCGCAGTCTCCTGGTTTGAAGCCGTTCAATATTGCGAATGGCTCGCCTCGCAAACCGCACGCCCCTACCGCCTGCCCACCGAAGCCGAATGGGAGCGCGCCGCCCGCGGCGGCCTCGAACAAAAACAATTTCCCTGGGGCGACGAGCCTCCGCAAAATCTGCCTGACTATGCCACGCGCTGGCAAACCGGTCCCGAACCCGTAGCCCGTTACGCCCCCAATGCTTTCGGCCTGTACAATATCGGCGACAATGTCCACGAATGGTGCAGCGATTGGTACGATCCGAATTACTACGCCACTTCTCCCGACCGCAATCCGCGCGGCCCCGAACGAAGTCCGGGCAATCCCCAGCGCAAATCCTCGCGCGGAGGATCATGGCGCCATCAAGTAAAAGTCGCCCGCTGCTCCGCCCGCTCCAGCATCCCTCCAGATTTCCAATACGCCGACTACGGCTTCCGCCTCGCTTGCAACTGTTAAGCTGATAACCGATCGCACGAAAGTGAGAAGATTTTTTCCACGCTCAGTAAAGCATTCCGAAGAGCTCACGCGGTCCGTGCTGCTATGCGGTGAGCGACGGAATACTCGTCTTCTCGAGCCATGCGTCAAATTCGCGCAGCGCCAGCTCGCATTGCAACCGGTGCCGCTCCTTGCGGTCGCGAATCTTTTTCTCCAGCGGCGGTAAAAGATCGAAAGTAATATTCGCAGGCTGAAAGTGCCTGGCGTCGGCATGGGTAACATAGTGGCTCAAAGATCCGAAGGCGCTCGCCCGTGGTGGCGACATTAACTTCTCGCCGCGAAGAAATGCCGTAGCGTGCATGCCCGCCATCAATCCAGTAGCGATCGATTCCACATACCCTTCCACGCCACAAATCTGCCCGGCAAAAAATATTCCTGGATGCGCCTTCATCTGCAGCGTTTCATTCAGCAGAGCTGGAGAATTGATGTAAGTATTGCGATGAATCTGTCCATAGCGCAGGAAGCGTGCGTTCTCCAAACCCGGAATCAGTCGCAAAACTCGTGCTTGCTCGCCGAACTTAAGGTGATTCTGAAATCCCACCAGGTTGTAGGAATCCGCGCGCAGATTTTCCTGCCGCAACTGCACCACTGCAAAGGGCCTTTGCCCGCTGCGCGGATCAATGAGACCGACTGGCTTCATCGGGCCAAAGCGCAGCGTGTCGCGCCCGCGGCGCGCAATCTCTTCAATCGGCAGGCAACTTTCAAAATAATTCAGCTTCTCCCAGTCGCGCTCCTCCACCGATTGTGCCGCCGACAACGCATCATAAAACCGGTCGTACTCTTCCCGCGTCATCGGGCAGTTAATGTAGTCTGCGGATCCCTTATCGTAGCGCGCCGCCATGTAAACCCGCGCCATGTCGATCGAGTCCGCTTCGACAATCGGACTGATCGAGTCATAGAAATACAAATGTGGATTCGTCTCCGCCGCGGAAGAGACGGGTTCAGCCGCCGGGGCAGCGCTCAACCTTGCAATCTCCCCAGCCAGCACGTCTGAAGTAAGAGGCCCGGTGGCCACAATGGTGATGGCGCCGTTCTCGTCGATCATGCTCGCCTCTTCCCGCCGCACGGAAATTTTCGTCTCGCTGGAAACAGCCTCCGTAACCCTGGCCGCAAAAGCCACGCGGTCCACGGCTAGCGCGTGCCCAGCGGGAACGGCACATTCGCGCGCAATCTCCAGCAATAAAGAACCCGCGCGCCGCATCTCTTCCTTCAGCAGCCATGGAGCTGTGTTTTCACTCTCCGACTTCAGCGAATTCGAGCACACCAGTTCCGCGAAATCCGCGGTCTGATGCGCTGGCGTCTGCCGCACGGGCCGCATCTCAAACAATTCCACCTCAACGCCGCGTCGCGCGCACTGCCATGCTGCTTCGCAGCCCGCAAGTCCTGCGCCGATGATCTTTATGGTTTGCATGAATCTGGTAGCTTCGCCAGGCGTCGTCCTTTGCCGATTTTCCTTTTCACGGAGCTTCCTCCGCCAGATTCCGCAAAGCATCCCCAGTCAAGAGCACCGAACGCCATTCATCCCTGAACTGCGCTCCCAGCGCCCGATACAGATCGATGGCTTTACTATTCCAGTCGAGCACCTCCCAGCGCATGGCGCAGCAATGCTCGTCTTGCGCAACCCGCGCAACCGCACGCAACAACTCTTTGCCAACGCCCTTTCCGCGAAACTGCTCGCGCACGAATAAGTCCTCCAGATACAAACCCGGCCCTATCCAGGTCGAGTAATAACCAAAGAATAATGCGTAGCCCGCGACGTCACCATCCAGTTCCGCAATGAGAGCACGGAATTTAGGATGCGATCCAAAACCATCGCGCAGCAGATCGGCTGCCTTGATCGTCACCAAGTCCAACTGCCTCTCGAATTCCGCCAGTTCGCTGATCATGGTCCGCAATACAACCGCATCGGGAGCACGCGCAGCACGAATGGTGACCATCGCAATCGGGAGATTTAAGTGTACAACCTGGCGGGTGACGGCTAGTGTCCGATCAACGTCGACTCGCTGGTCACGCACATCCAGGCGCCGTTGCGTTCGATCCATGTGTCCACGAAGCGTTCGTGCAGCAAATAGGGTTTGCCTTTCTTTGTGCCTTGTTCACGATAGATGCCAATCACTACCGCGCTTCTGCCGAAAAGCCGCACCTGCATGGTTTCGCTGACGATGTGCTGGTAATGTATCTCCGGCGACCGCACGTCAGCCAGATACTGCGCTTTATTCATCATTGTGCCGTCGTCGTCGATGTAGATCAGCTCTGCGTCGAGCAGAGGCTCCACGGCTCTCGCATCTTTTTGCAGGACGGCCTGGTTCCAGGCGCTCTCCAGAGCCAGAATCCTGGCTTGCTCTTCGTCGTTTTGGAAATTTGTTTGTCCGCTGCCCGCCAATGCCAGCAGAAGAAGAAAGCAATATGCAAACTTCATCCGCGGTCTCTTTCCCCGTCAGGCTCGTAAGTTTTCACCGGATAATCCGCGTTGCCTGCGCCACGACGCAAACCCACGCGCCTCGCTTAAGGATCCACACATCGATAAAGCGTCCGTCCCGCTGATAGGGCTTGCCATGCTCGGTTCCGCTCGCCCGGTAACTCCCAACCACCACGGCCATGTTGCCGTAAACATGCGCCGTCATGGTGTGCGTGGTCAACGACTGCAGCTGAGCTCCGGCTTTCTTGGCGCGAATTAGAAATTGCGACTTGGTCAGCATCGATCCATCTTCATCGATGTAAACCATCGACTCGTCGAAAATCAGGTCAAGCGCCCGGATGTCGCCCTTTTCTTCCGCCTGGTTCCACACGCTTTCCAGCGCCAGCAATTTTGAGCCATTGATTCCAACGGTTTCGTTTTGCGCCGGGCAGCAACTCGAAAACGCGCACACCACAGCTGCTGCAATCATTATCGTTCGCAATGGACGCGGCTCCAAGCTATCTATCGGCAGCGCGGCCCTCACGCTCCAGTTGGCCCGATTGGGAATTTGCCCCGGTTGCCTCTATCATGGAGCGTTATTTTGAATCGCTTCGCGAGGTCCTTAATGGCGCGCATTTCGCTGATTGAACCCGAGACCGCATCTGCCGAAGTTCGAGAGATTTATGAAAAGCTGCTTCGCGGCAAGCCAGGCAATGCGCAGAAAGCTCTGGCCCATCGCCCCGAACTACTTAAGAATTTTCTTGGTTTTTACGCCAGCGTAGGCCGTTCGCTGGACCGCAAGCTCTACGAACTCATTTACATCCGCGTGTCGATGATTAACGAGTGCCGCTATTGCCTGCAGCACCATGTAGCATCGTCCAAGCGCGTCGGGCTGACGGTCGAAGACTGGGCCGTGCTCAAAGCGGGAGACTACTCGCGCTATGACGACAAGCAAAAATCTGCGTTGGCTTACATTGAAAAGCTAACCCGCAATCCGCATGAAATCATCGACACCGATTTTGCCGAATTAAAAAAACATTTCTCCGAGCCCGAGATCGTCGATATTCATTTGCTGACCGGCCTCGCGAATCTCACCAACCGCTTCACCGATCCTTTGGGATTGGAACTGGAGATGCCGGAAGAAAAAATCTAGAAGATTGTGTAATTGAGAAATTGAGTAATTGGGCAATTTAAAAGCCAAATCAAATCGCGCTTTAGGTTTTCAATTACCCAATTACTAAATTACCCAATTTCTCAATTTCTCAATTCCTCAATTCCTCTAAAGTATTTCCCTCGCATCGCCGAGACGCTTCGTAACCCGCTCGCGATCCAGGTATTCCAGCAGGGGAATCGCATACTTACGGCTCACGCCGGTCAGAGCCTTGAATGCGGCCACGTCGATCTTCGTGGATTTCTTCTTGTAAGCTGCCATCTGTCCGCGCAACTGTTCCAGCGCGCTGCGATGAAAGACGAGATCGTCGGAAGCCTTGACCAATACTTTTTCCCGCAACAGCAGAGTCACCAACTTCTGCGCGCGGACCTTGTCTACTTTCAAGCCCGCAATCACTTCCTGCAACGCCGGAACCTTCAGTCCCGCGACGGCAAAGGCGTCTTCAATCTTTTTCTTCGACTCCGCCTCTTCGTCCTTCATGGCGACGCCAACTCCAGGCAAGCGAACCAACTCGCCAGACACCTCGATCTTCTTTTCCCGCAGCAGGATGGTCGAAACCGCATCAAAGACTTCATTCGAGGCTTCGGCCAGCGCTCGCAACTCTTCCCGCGAAATCCCTGGGACCAAAGGATTGTGTTTCTGGAAGCCGGTGATGGAGCTTACGATCTTTCCTTTGAGCTCTTCCACCGAAGAAGGGTTGAGAAACAAGTCGCCAAAACGAGCGATTCGGCCATCCCTGATGGCGTTCGCCAGGACCGTTTCGATCGCGTGCTTGGTCCATCCGGTTTCGGTAATGAGCTGCGATGCCGAAATGCCGTGCGGGCCGCGGCGCGAGATCCGCGCCGTCAATATCTGTTCTACCTCGCCGCCAGAGAGAACTCTCAGAAAATCGTTCAGTTCCGACATCCGAGGGACTGGAGATGAATCGAGCACCACTCCGCCGCCGATCGTAATCACGGGAGAAAATTGCCGGATGATGAATCGATCCCCCGGCAGCAGCAGAGCAGGCGCGGGTAACTTGAGCCGCGCGAAAATTTCGGCCCCCGGCGCAAAGTGCGGTTGCCCCTCGTTTGCCGGTGATGGATTCGGTTCCTTCGGCCTTTGCAGCGCAACTTCCGTGACGGTTTCCATGGTTGACGAATGAAAGTGCACGCGCGCGTGGTCTTTTAAGGCGCGCGGGGCAGATGGCAACAGGCGCAACAGCACATCCGCTCGCCGCGTCGTCTCAAATGTTTCTACAGGCGCCAGCGTCATGCCTCGCCCCAGATCGTCCGTGCTCGCGCCAGCGACATTCAATGCAGTGCGCTGTCCTGCAATCGCCGCTTCGGCAGTCTGGCCATGAACCTGCACGCCGCGCACGCGCACTCGCATTCCTGTCGGATAAACTTCCAACTCATCGTCGCGGCGAATGGTTCCCGCAACCAGCGTTCCCGTAACGACGGTGCCGAATCCCTTCATCGTGAACACGCGGTCGATGGGCAAGCGCGCCAGCGCCTGCGAATCGCGCGCGGCGACTTCCGCCGCGGCGGCAACGATCGCGCGCTTCAAGTCGTCCAATCCCGCTCCGGTCAGCGAACTTACAGCGACAATAGGAGACTGCGGGGTTTGCAGGAACGTTCCCCGCAGGAACTCTTCCACTTCCAGCCGCACCACATCGAGAGTCTCGGCGTCGACTGCATCGGATTTCGTGAGTACGGTGATCCCGCGCCGCACACCCAGGAGCTGAAGAATCTCGAAGTGCTCGCGGGTCTGCGGCTTAATGGATTCATCCGCAGCAATTACCAGCAGCACCAGATCGATGCCGCCCACCCCAGCCAGCATGTTGCGCACAAATCGTTCGTGCCCAGGGACGTCGACGAAACCAATGCGCAACGTTTCGCCGCCGGGCATGGGCAGGTTCATGTGCGCGAAACCCAGATCGATGGTGATGCCGCGCCGCTTTTCTTCCTCGAGACGATCGGCATCGATGCCAGTCAGACCTTTAACCAGCGCCGTCTTGCCATGGTCAATATGTCCGGCCGTCCCTACGACGATCGATTTCATCTGGCTGAATAGTATCGCGAGAGCAGTGGTCAATGTTCAGTTGGCCCGTGGTCAGTTGATCCTTCCCCCGCCGAGATCGCCTCGGGCGCCGCGCACTGGCGACTGATCACTGAACACTGACCGCTCGTTTTCAACCACTTGCACCATTTGTCAATAGCTTAGAGAGAATTTCAATCGCTTACGGGGATTTCGCGTTTGCAGGCGATTCTGAGTGGCGTTGGCGTCAGAATGACCCTCGGGCCTGCCTCAGACACTAAAATCTCGTGTGCTGGCCTTAAATAGGCGGCAACAAGCATCCTAGTCTCGGGTCGCCACCGTCAAATTGCCGTGCGGCTCATGAATCGCCTCCCGCGTTATCAATAACTTAGAGATAAGTAGTTGAAAACAAAAGAACCTCGCCAACGCCACTTGTGCCCAGAAAGCGGTGCAAATGGCGGTCTTGTTTTCAGCCACTTGCAACTGCGCCATTGAATCGAAAGAGCTTGCGAAGTGCCTCCGGTGGTGAGTGCCGACAGCGAGGAACATGAGAACTTCTAATCCTCTCCGGTTTCTCTACCCAGTCCCGCGCTGAAATGCGACAATAGAGTTTCCCCATGGCCACCTCCCTGACGACAGCTTTCTCGCCGGAGACTCTGCGGTCGCACGGCCTGACCACAGACGAGTACGATAAAATCAAGCAGCTTCTGGGTGGGCGCGAACCGAGCTTCACCGAACTTGGCATCTTCAGCGTGATGTGGAGCGAGCACTGCTCCTACAAATCGTCGCGTGTGCATCTGAAGCGATTGCCCACGCGCAGCAAGCTGGTGCTGCAGGGGCCGGGGGAGAACGCGGGCATCATCGACATCGGCGACGGCTGGGCCTGCGCCTTCAAGATCGAATCGCACAATCATCCCAGCTTCATCGAGCCGTTTCAGGGAGCGACCACCGGAGTCGGCGGAATTCTGCGCGATATTTTCACCATGGGCGCGAGGCCGGTGGCCGTGATGGATTCCCTGCGCTTTGGGCCGATCACTGCTAGAGACAAGCAAGCCGAGCTTCGCTCGGCCGGACAGCCGGGGGCGGCTGTCCCACAAATCTGTCCCCACTCAGAGCGAGCTTCACAGGAATCATTCCATTCTCGAAGGCGTGGTGAGCGGCGTCGCTTCTTATGGCAATTGCTTTGGCGTGCCCAATCTTGGCGGCGAAACCAAATTCGAGCCCTGCTACTCGGGCAATCCGCTGGTGAATGCCTTCGCGCTGGGCCTGGTGCGGCAAGAACGAAATCTTTTACGCGCAAGCGCGGCCGGCGAAGGCAATCCGGTGATCTACGTCGGGGCAAAGACCGGGCGCGACGGCATTCACGGCGCGACCATGGCCAGCGAAGAATTCAGCGAAGCTTCGGAGGCGAAGCGGCCGAATGTGCAGGTGGGCGATCCGTTTCTGGAAAAGCTGCTGCTGGAAGCCTGCCTCGAAGCCATGCAAACCGGCGCGATCGTCGGCATTCAGGATATGGGCGCGGCCGGGCTTACGTGCTCGACCTGCGAGATGGGCGGGCGCGGCGGCGTGGGAATCGAAATTGAACTGGACCGCGTGCCGCAACGCGAAACCGGCATGACTCCGTACGAAATCATGCTCAGCGAGTCGCAGGAACGCATGTTGCTGGTGGCGCAAAAAGGCCGCGAAGGCGAAGTCTTTCGCGTATTCGAAAAGTGGGGACTCGATGCCGTCGAAGTCGGCAAGGTCATCGCCGACAACACGTTGCGCGTGCTCCAGCACGGCAAAGTTGTCGCCGAGATTCCCAATCAGGCCCTCACCGACGATGCGCCGGTGTACAAGCGTCCGCTGGAGCGGTGGGAGCCGCCGGTGCCGCGCGAAATGCCGGCGCATTCAAACTCGGCTGAGGCTGCGCGATCTCACTGCGAAATCTGAAAGCAGCTGCTCGCCAGCCCGAATATTTGCGGCAAGCGCTGGGTGTGGCAGCAATACGATCACATGGTGCAGACCAACACCGTCGAAGGCGCCGGGAGCGGGCGATGCGGGCGTGATTCGCATCAAAGGCTCGCAGCGCGGACTGGCGATGGCGCTCGATGGCAATGGGCGCTGGTGTTATCTCGATCCGCGGCTGGGCGCGATGCATGCCGTTGCGGAAGCCGCGCGCAAAGTCGCGTGCTCGGGCGCGACTCCCATGGGCAGCAACGAACTGCCTGAACTTCGGCAATCCGGAAAAGCCGCACATCATGTGGCAGTTTTCGCAGGCGATCGACGGCATCACCAAAGCCTGCGAGGAGCTGGAAATCCCCATTACCGGCGGCAATGTCAGCTTCTATAACGAGACGCTGGGCGAAGGCATTTATCCCACGCCGGTGATTGGGATCGTGGGCATTCTGGAAGACGTTCACAAGGCCGCGAAGACCGCATTTCGCGCGCGCCGGGACGTGCGGTTGTTCTGCTTGCGGGCGGCGAAGCCGGCGATCTCACCGACGCAGAATCGGAGTTTGGATCTTCCGAATATGCCAAAGAAATTCTGGGCGCGCTGTGGGGATTTCCTCCGGAGCTTGATCTGGAAAAAGAAGCCGCGCTGCAGAAGGCGCTGATCGAAATGATTCAGCACGGGCTTGTTGGATTCGGCGCATGATTGCTCCGATGGCGGCTTTGCGGTTGCGCTGGCGGAAACGACTTTTGCCAGAGGCATTGGGGCGCGAGTGAATCTGGCTTCGCGGGGGCTTGCCGGCGGAGTTTGTGCTGTTTGGCGAAGACGCCGAGCCGGTTGTGATCTCCTGCGACCGCAGAATGTCGCGCGAATCAACAAATAGCGGCGAAAATTTTAGCATCTGACGCCGATGTGATCGGCGAGACTGTTGCTGACGCGTTGAGATTTCGCTGGATGGCGAAGATTGTGGTGTCCGCAGCGGTTTCGGAGTTGAGCGGGATGTTTTGAAGGCGCGCTGGAAGCGGCTTTGCACGACCGAGCCGAAGCTGAGTCACAAGACCTTTTAACACAGAGGGCACGGGGTCAGCAAGCTAGAGGCTAAAGCCATGCTGACATGCCAATTCCGACAAATTTCACGATGAGTGCGGAGTGGTCGCGATTTTCGCCCACCCCGAGGCGGAGAAGCTCGCCTACCTGGGCCTGCATGCTCTGCAGCATCGCGGGCAGGAATCCGCGGGAATTGTTACTTCCGATGGCATGACTCTGCATCCGCATAAGGCCATGGGACCGGTCGCGGACATTTTTACCGAAGATGTGCTGGCCAAGATGCGCGGCACGCTGGCCATTGGGCACACGCGCTATTCGACGGCGGGCGATTCGGCGCTGCTGAATGCGCAGCCCATTATGGTGCAATCGAACAAAGGTTCGATCGCGCTGGCGCACAACGGCAATCTGGTCAATGCGCTGGCAGGTGCGGCCGCGGCTGGAGAGCCAGGGATCGATTTTTCAGACCAACAGCGACACCGAAGTGATCGTTCATCTGATTGCGTTGTCGAAGGAACATACGCTGCCCGAAGCCATGGCCGATGCGCTGCGGCAGGTGGAGGGCGCGTTTTCGCTGGTGATGATGAGCGCCGACCGGATCTTTGCGGCGCGCGACCCGCGCGGGTTCCGGCCGCTGGCCATGGGAAGAATTCCGGCAGCGAGGTCAGAAGCAGGACACGATCGTCTTTGCCTCGGAGACTTGCGCCTTCGATCTGATTGGCGCGGAATTTCGAACGCGATGTGAAGCCGGGAGAGCTGGTTGTGGTCGGGCCGGAGGGAGTTACTTCGCGGCTCTATTCGCCGGCAGCTCCGCAATCGAGTTGCATCTTTGAGCACGTATATTTTTCGCGTCCCGACAGCATGGTCTTTGGCCGCGCGGTGCAGGACAGCCGCGAAGAATCTGGGACGGCAATTGGCGCGCGAAGCCGCCGGTCGAAGCCGATGTGGTGGTTCCGGTGCCGGATTCCGGCGTGACCGCGGCCGTTGGCTATGCGGCGGAGAGCGGAATTCCGTTTCGTTTCGGTCTGATTCGCAATCACTACGTCGGACGGACTTTTATTGAGCCGCAGCAGAGCGTGCGCGACTTTGGCGTGAAGTTGAAGTTGAATCCGGTGCGGTCGCTGCTGGAGGGCAAGCGCGTGGTGCTGATTGACGACTCGATTGTGCGCGGCACCACCAGCCGCAAGATCGTGCGCATGATTCGCAGTGCCGGGGCGAAAGAAGTTCACATGCGCATTTCGTGTCCGCCGACCATTTCGCCTTGCTTTTACGGCGTGGACACGCCGTCGAAAAAGCAACTCATCGCCGCCAATAAATCGGTCGAAGAGATTCGCGAATACATTGGCGCAGATTCGCTGGCTTATCTTTCACTCGATGGGCTGAAGAAAGCATGCGGCGAAGGCGAGAGATTGCGCTACTGCACGGCGTGTTACACGGGAAAGTATCCGACGGAGATTATTGATGTGGAGGAGATTGCGCCGGCGGTGGTGAGGCGGTAGGGTGACGTAGGGTTAAATGTTTTTCGTGAGCGGAAAAAACCTTGAAAAATGCAATTCGCGCGCTGTTCGTAAGCGTTCTCATGCTTCCGGCCATAATGTTTGCCGCGGCTCCCGATGTGACTGCACCTATCCACCAGTTCATCGACGGATTCAATACCGGCGATACGAAATCCGCCTACGCCGCGTACGCGAGTGGAGACATCACCATCGTGGATGAGTTCGCTCCTCACCGCTGGATTGGCCCTCATGCCCCGCAAAATTGGGCCGCTGATTACGACAAGCACGCCCAGGCCACAGGAGTGTCGGACGGGTCCGTGAAATACGGTTCGCCCACTCGCACCGAAATCGAGAGCGATGTGGCTTACGTGATTATCCCCACGACCTACCTGTACAAAGATCATGGCCAACCTACTGTTGAGGAAGGGCAGATGACCTTCGTCCTCCACGCTGAAGCAGGCGGTTGGAAGATCAGAAGCTGGACCTGGTCAGGGGTCAAGCCACATAGGCGGTGACGCAGGGTCCGTTCATTGCGCGTCGGCGTTCAATCAGACTTCAACCGGAGCAAGTCCTTGCCAGATTTCGTTGCCTGAATATTCAGGTCTTCTTCCGCGGTTTCAGCGATTGCCAATCTTCTTCAGTTAACAGCCGCCCCAGGTTGCTGAATTCTCCGGCGCCTTGCAGAAATTCGCCGCCATCCATGCGGATCACTTCACCGTTGATGTAGCCGCTGCCGTCGCTTACCAGGAAGGCTGCCAGGTTTGCCAATTCTTCTACTGTGCCGAAGCGATGTTGCGGGTTGCGGTCGAGGGCCAGCGTTTCCATCTCGGGCCGCGGCAGCACGCGGGAGAATGCGCCCTGCGTGGGGATGGGGCCGGGAGCGATGGCGTTCAGGCGAATGTTGCGATTGCCCCATTCGACGGCGAGGCTGCGGGTGAGGGCTTCGACTCCGGCTTTGGAGACGGCGGAGGGAACGACATACGCCGAGCCTACCGGGGCGTAAGTCGCGGAGATGCTCAGGACCGTTCCTGAATGTCCGGCCTGGAGCCAGCGGCGTCCACATGCCATGGTGCAGTGCAGCGTGCCCATGAGCACAATGCCAATGACGGAATCGAACGCGCGCGGGGAAAGTTCTTCCGTGCGGGCGATGAAGTTTCCCGCGGCGTTGTTGACGAGGACATTGAGCGGGCCGTCTTTCCAGATGTTTTCGATCATGGTTTCCACGGCGTCGAGATTGCGGACATCACATGCGACGGCGTGGATTCGGCCTTTGGCAGAGAGTTCGGCGGCGGTGGTTTTGAGAACGTCTTCGCGGCGTCCGCAGATGTAGACTTCTGCTCCGAGTTCAAGGAAGCGAGCAGCCATGCCTTTGCCCAGGCCAGTGCCGCCGCCGGTGATGAGGATGCGTTTGTGAGCGAGGAGATCGGGGAGGAACATAGTTAATGGAGTACTTTTGGTAATTTTGTAATTGAAAATCTTGCAAGCTTGTGCCGGGTGCTCCTTCAATTTATACAATTACTCACCTGCCAAATTCACACAATTCCTGGATTCTGAGATCCTCCGGAAACAAAAGCGACTGAGGTTGCGTATCTAACCCCAGACAGAGCCGGTGACCAGGCTTACCTTCGGCCCGGTTCAGCGTCCAAGCTAAGAGTCCGTTATGTCCTTTCGCGATCTTTTTTACGACGTCCTAAGCACGCTGTGGGCGCATAAACTCCGGGCGTTTCTCACCATGTTCGGGATCGCGTGGGGAGTTGTTTCGATCGTGTTGATGGTCGCCGCCGGCGAAGGCCTGCGCAAAGGGCAGGAAGATCAGGCCAAGAACCTGGGCAAGGACGTCATGATCGTTTTCCACGGGCGCACCAGCCTGCAGGCCGGCGGAATTCACGCGGGCCGCATCGTGCACTGGGAAGATCCCGATGTTCCGGTGGTGCAGGAGGATTCTCCCGACTGCCAATACGCCATCCCCGAGCTAGAACAGGATACGGTACTCACGCACAGCAACTACAACAATGCGTCTTTCACCGTGACCGGATCGTATCCGCCGTTCAGCTACATTCGCTCGCATCGATGTGGGGCTGGGGCGCTTTTACGATTGGGGCGACATGCGGGAACAGCGGCGCGTGGCTTTTCTTGGATCGGACGCCGCCAAGCAATTGTTTCCCGGACGCGATCCGGTGGGGCAAAACGTCTATTTAAATGACTTCCCCTACGTCGTGATCGGCGTGATGGAGAAAAAGAAACAGGACTCGAGTTATGACGGCTGGGATGTGAACAAAATTTTTATTCCTTTCGCCGCCATGCGGCGCGATTTCCCGGACAAGCCTCCGGGAACGCCAACTACTTTTGATCAGCTCCTTGTAACTCCGAAATCGGTAGATCAACATGAGGCGTGTAAGCGTGAAGTGCGTGTCGCCCTGGCGCGCATGCACCGTTACGACCCCAACGATAAAGAAGCCTGTCCCATCTGGGATACAGTGCAGGAAGCGCAAGCCTTCAAGACCATGACCGATGGGATGAAATATTTCCTGGGCGCGGTGGGAATTGTGACGCTGCTTTTGGGCGGGATCGGCGTGATGAACGTAATGTTGGTCGCGGTGCGCGAGCGTACCCGCGAAATTGGCGTGCGCAAGGCGATTGGCGCTCCCGCAGGAACGATTCTCAGGCAATTTTTCATTGAAGCCGTGATCATCGCCGGGCTTAGCGGAGGGATTGGACTGGGCGTGGCGTTTGGATTTTGCGCTCTGGTTAATCTGCTGCCCATGCCGGATTTTTTCGCGGGCCTGATTCCTGACTGGACTTCAGGATTGGTCGCCACCGGACTGCTGGGCACAATCGCAGTTGCAGCGGCGCTATATCCCGCGCGCAGAGCGGCATCGATCGATCCCATTGAGGCGCTGCGCTATGAGGCGGGAGGCTAGGAAACGGCGAGGTTTCAAGGTTGCTGAGTTTCAAGGTTTCAAAGTTTAGCGAATATTTGCCTGATTCTTGAACCTTGAAACATTTGAAACGCCGAAACTTTGTTTTCTTATGCTGATTGAAATCATTCTCGAAGCCTGGATCGCGCTGAAGCGCAACCTGACGCGCACCTTTCTCACCATGTTGGGGATTGTTTGGGGCATCGCCACGGTCACCTTGTTGATCGCCTATGGCAGCAGCTTCCGAAGCGTGTTGGTGCACGGTTTCGACGCCTTCGGCAAGAGCGTTGTCATTGCCTGGCCGGGTCAGACCAGCGAACAGCCGGGCGGCCAGCGAGCGGGCAAGAAAGTTCTGCTCGAACAAGCCGATGTCGACATGGTGAAGGCCACGGCGCCGCTGGTGAAGCATGTATGCCGGGAAACAGTGCGCCGCCCCGGAATCGCTTACGAAGATCGCTTGGCGGGCACGGCCCCAGTACGTGGAGTTTGCCCGGAGTATGGCGAAATGCGAAATGAAGTTCCCTCGGAAGGACGATGGATCGACGCCAACGATGAACTGGAGCGGCGGCGGGTAATTTTTCTTGGCGGACGGTTGAAAGAACAACTTTTCAGCGGCCGGCCCGCGGTGGGCGAAACCGTTACGGTCAGCGGCGTGCGCTTCACCGTAATTGGAGTGATGGCGCGCAAGATTCAGCTCAGCAATTATTTTTCCAGTGATGACGACTCCTCGTGGATTCCGTATTCGACCGCGGGAGACCTGTGGAACACCCGCTATGCCGCGGTGCTGGTTTTCGAGCCGGTTGCGCCGCAATTCGAAAAACGAGCCATGGCACAGGTGGAAGCGGCGCTGGCGACGCGGCAGAATTTCTCCCCCACCGATCCCAAAGCTTTGCAGATGTTTGGGCGGGACGAATTTCGTCCTGTCATCGATGCCCTCACGATCGGCTTGCAAGTGCTGCTCGCCTTTGTCGGAACGCTGACGCTCGGCATTGGCGGCGTGGGAGTGATGAATATCATGCTGGTTTCGGTGGATGAACGAATCCGCGAAATCGGCCTGCGGCGGGCGCTGGGCGCGAGAAAGCGCCATATCACGCTTCAGTTTCTGGCGGAAACTCTGCTCATCATGCTGATCGGCGGCGCAATTGGGGTGCTCGTCTCCTATGCAATCGCTGCGGCTGTGGGCACGTTGCCGATGATGGGACCGCTGTTTGAAGACACTTCCGGCCAGGGAGATATTCACCTGCGCATATCCATGATGACCGTGCTGGTGTCGAGCCTGGTGCTGCTGATCGTGGGCGTGATCAGCGGATTGATTCCCGCGCTGCGCGCATCGAAGCTGGATCCAGTCGAGGCATTGCGCTATGAATAGCCGACCCTGAGCCCTGCCCGCTTGACGCCGGGGAACGACGGCTGATAGCTTCCGCTTAAAGCGATAGTAGGGGGCAACAGCCTGGCGGTCGACTTCGAGGGTGATGGAAAAATACGGCGGCGCGATGCTGCCTCTGTGGATCGCAGCCGGCGCGATTTCTTGATCCGCTTCTGCCAGGGAGCGTCGGCTGCAATTCTTCCGGTGGGCCTGCGCAATTTCTCTTTTCCTAATTTTGCGTATCCAGCTAATGGCAGTCCGCGCGCTGCGGTCGCTGGCTCATCCGGTACGGCTTCGGCCGCATATCATTTTCGTCCTCATTATCGAAGCGAGCGTCCGCTGGACGCGCTACTTCTCAAGGCGAAGGCGGGCTCCGACGAGTTTGTCAACGAGCGATATCACGATCTAATCGCCGTGATTCTTGCGGAATGGAGCACCGGTCTCCGTTCGTCTGCCAAAGCAACCGATGCCTTCGAAAAGGCCCTCGCTTCCGACTTCTCAGGGCATGCGCTTAATAGCGACGATTCGAAACTGGTCCGCGCCACATCACCGTTGGAAGTGCGGCAGATGGAGTTTCGCAGCTCAACGGCGCTCGCGAAGGAGCAATTTCCCAGTGAGGTGCGATCTTTCTTTTCGAGCTTTTCCGAGATTCTTACCGCTGATTTTCAAATCACGAATATCTCGGCCAATTCGTCGGCGCCGGATGCAATTCCTAGTCGAATCGAGACTCGGGTTCGCTTTGAAATTGTGGGAACGGGAAAAGACTTTTATCGCGAGCAGCGAGTTGGCCACTGGACTCTGGAATGGGAAGGCTCGTCAGGCCGATTTCTGGTTCGGAGCTGGAAACCGGTTGACGAAACGCGGAGCCGTTCGTCGGCTCGCGTCTATGCCGACATCAGCCACGAAGCGCTGGGCAGCAATCCGTCATATTCCCAGCAGATTATTCATGGCACCGATTATTGGCGCACCGTTCTTGATGGCGCTTGCGGCATCAACATCTACGGTCACAATGGCGTATCGGTTGCGGATATCGACGGCGACGGGTTCGACGATCTCTATATTTGCCAGCCTGCGGGGTTGCCGAACCGTCTCTATCGCAATCGTGGGGATGGAACTTTTGAGGACATCACGGAAGCGTCGGGCGTCGACGTCCTCGATGAGACGGCATGCGCGCTGTTCGCCGATTTAAATAACGATGGCCGCCAGGATCTGATTGTCGTGCGCGCCAGTGGCCCGCTGCTGTTTATAAATGAAGGTGGAGGAAAATTCCGGCAAAAACCGGAGGCATTTCAGTTCGCCAATCCTCCGCAAGGCACGTTCACGGGAGCTGCCATCGCCGACTATGACCGCGATGGCTGGCTCGACGTTTACTTTTGCCTCTACATCTACTATCAGGGCGCGGATCAGTATAAGTATCCAATGCCGTATTACGCCGCGGAGAACGGGCCGCCGAACTTCCTGATGCGCAACCAGCGCAACGGTACGTTTCGAGATGTGACGCGAGAGGCTGGGCTGAACCAAAATAATACGCGGTACAGCTTTTGTTGCGGCTGGAGCGACTTTAACGGCGATGGATGGCCCGACTTGTACGTGGTGAACGACTTTGGCCGGAAGAATCTTTACCGCAACAACGGTAACGGAACCTTTACCGATGTCGCGCCACGAGCTGGAGTTGAAGACGTTGGCGCCGGCATGAGCGTGTGCTGGTTCGACTATGACAGTGACGGCGCGCAGGATCTTTACGTCGCCAACATGTGGACTGCAGCCGGTGAGCGCATTACCGCGCAGGATGTATTCAAGAAGGATTCAAGTCCAGAAATTCGTGCCTTGTATCGCCAACATGCGATGGGCAATTCGCTGTTTCGCAATCGCGGGCTCGCGCCCGGCGGTGCAAGTTTTGAAGAAACAACGGAACGCACGGGAGTGGCGATGGGCCGGTGGGCATGGTCCAGCGACGCGTTTGATTTCGATCACGATGGCTTTCCCGATCTCTACATTGCGAATGGCATGATTTCCGGGCCGTCGCGCGAGGACCTGAACAGTTTTTTCTGGCGCCAGGTGATTGCGCGTTCTCCCGACCAGGGCCGGCCTTCGCACCAGTATGAAGAAGGATGGAACGCGATCAACGAACTGATCCGCGCCGATGGCACCTGGAGCGGCTTCGAGAGAAATGTGTTCTATGCCAACAATCGGGATGGGACATTTTCTGACGTGTCGGGCGCGGTTGGTCTGGATATTGTTGAGGACGGCCGGGCATTTGCGCTGGCGGATTTCGACGGGGACGGCCGGCAGGAAATATTTATCAAGAATCGCAACGGCCCGCAATTGCGGATTCTGAAGAATGTTGTGGAACAACTCCCGCCGTCAATTGCGTTTTGCCTCCGCGGCGTGAAGAGCAATCGCGATGCGATCGGCGCGGCGGTGACGATTGAAACTTCCTCCGGACGCCAGACGAAAATGCTGCAAGCGGGCTCCGGGTTTCTTTCGCAACACGGTAAACAGATATTTTTCGGGCTGGGAGACTCGACGGGCCCGCTGCGGGCTGAGATTCGTTGGCCCAGTGGACTGGTGCAACACCTCGACAATCTGCCGGCGAATCACACCATCTGGGTTGAAGAAGGTGGCCAGCTGACGCGGATGGAAGAGTTCAAAACGCATGCAACGCGGCAGCCTGGAGGTGATGCTCGCTCGGTGCAGCCGAAAGTGCTAGCGCACGAAGCTTTGCCGGAGATCGTTGAGACCTGGCTGATCTTGCCTATTGCGGCTCCTGATTTCAAAGTTGCCGATTACAGCGGACGCGATTGGACCCTCGACGCAACGCAGGGGAAGATCAGCCTGCTTTATTTCTGGTCGCCTAAGTCAGACACATGGCAAGCGGCGCTAACTTCTCTGGAGCAGCATTATTCGAAACGTCGGAAGGCCCTGGGTACGCAGCTCCTGGCGATTAGCATCGATGCCGACGACGGCATTCAGCCGTGGATTCGCGGTCATCGTTTATCTTTTCCCGTTCTCCGTGGAAGCGACGATTTAGCGGCCGTCTACAACATTCTTTATCGCTATATGTTCGACCGCCATCGGGACATGACGCTTCCAACTTCTTTTTTGATCGATGGCAAGGGAGAAATCGTTAAGGTGTATCAAGGCAGCGTCGATTGGACTCACATCGAAAACGACTTCGAGCAGATTCCAACGACGCCCGCAGAGCGAATAGCGAGAGCGTTACCTTTTTCCGGCCTTATTGGCTCTGAATTTACACGGAATTATCTTTCTTACGGTTCGATATTCTTTCAGCGAGGATACATGGAGGAGGCGGCAGGCTTTTTTCGCCAGGCGCTTCAAGACGACCCTTCAAGTGCCGAAGCTCTTTACGGATTGGGCAGCGCCTATCTCAATCAAAAGAAAACTGCCGAGGCAAGGGAGAGCTTCGAAGGCGCGACCAAGCTCCGTGCCAGCTATCCTGACACATTGCCGAATGCGTGGAATAATCTTGGCCTGCTGGCGGCACGCGAAGGCAAGACCGACGAAGCCATCGAATATTTCAAGAAAGCTCTGGAACTGAATCCTGGGCTGTTTGTCGCTGTCGAGAATCTGGGGAATGCATATCGCGCACAGAAGAATTGGAACGAAGCGCGCGACGTATTGGAAAAAGCCGTCTCGCTGAATGGTGAAGATGCGGAGGCCAACTACAGCCTGGGAATGGTTTATGCGCAGATGGATGAGACTGATCAAGCCTACCAGTACTTGCGCAAAGCATTGAACTTGCGGCCCGTATATCCCGAGGCGCTGAATAATTTGGGGATACTTTATTTGCGCACGCGCCGGCCCGACGAGGCAGTTGCCACTTTCGAAGATTGCATTCGCAAAGCGCCTGACTTCGAGCAGTCGTATATGAATCTGGCCCAGGTTTATGCTTTGGAAAATCAGCCGGCGAAGGCGCGCGCGGTTTTGCTGGAGTTATTGCAACAGCACCCCGGCGACGCGCAGGCACAGAGCGCATTGGAACAACTGTCACATTAGTTCTGCATTTGAATGAAAAACGGATTTGCTCAAAAGCTCGCCGTGGCGCTAGCGGGAATCTTGCTGCTGGCAGCGCTGCCTCTTGCCGCAGTCGGGCAGGCTTCAGGCAATTCAGCAACAATCGCCGGCGTTGTGAGAGATGCACAAGGCGCAGCGGTTGCGGGAACTTCAGTTCTTCTGGAAACGAATGGAACGATCATCCAAACCGCCGCGACAGATTCACATGGCAACTACCGGTTCAGCGCGGTGACTCCGGGCACCTACACGGTGCGCGTGAAATTATCTGGAACTGCCGGGACGGCATCCGGACCATTCCTCATAGCGCGCGGTGAAAAAAAGAATGTTGATTTGACGCTTAAAGCAGGCTCGCAGGCGCATCAAGATTCCAAACCGCCGTCTATGCCTGAGTTTTCCGACCAACCTGAGTTCACCGTCGCCGGCGTTGCCGACACCACCAATCTCGGCGGCCATGGATCCGATGTTGTGGTCCGCAACCGCGAAGGACTGGCCCGAGCGACCGCCTCGTTGGGTAACGAATCGGCGGCTAACGAATCGGCAGCGCCGGTGCAGCCGCCGGCGTCGCTCGCGGCCACGGAGAAATCAATGCGCGCGGCAGCGGAAGCGGATCCGACGGACTACGAGGCGAACTACCGCCTGGGAAAATTGTTGGTTGGAGAAGCGAAAGCACGCGAAGCTATTCCGTACCTTGAGCGCGCATCGCAAATAAAATCCGGCGCGTATGAAACCGGCTACGAGCTGGCGCTCGCCCACTGCGTCGCCGGTGACTATGAGATTGCCGCTAAGGAGACGCGCATGCTGCTGGCACGGCAGGATGCAGCTGAGTTGCATCATCTGCTGGGAGAAATCGAGGAGAAGCGTAACGATCCGCTTGAGGCTCTCAAGCAATACCAGCGCGCCGCCGAACTCGATCCCAGCGAGTCAAACTATTTTGATTGGGGTGCGGAGTTGTTGTTGCATCAGGCTGCGGAACCGGCGATCGAAGTATTTTCCAAAGGTAGCCATATGTTTCCGGGTTCCGTTCGAATGCTCACTGCGTTAGGCGCGGCCTGGTACGCGCGCGGCTCCTACGAACGGGCTGTGGATGTACTCTGCCGGGCTTCCGATCTTGATCCGACTTCCTCGCTACCTTACATGTTCCTGGGCAGGATTCAGAATGCGGAAGCCAGCCAGAATCCGGAGGTCGTGACGAGGCTGGCGAGATTCGCTCGCTTGCAGCCAGAAAATGCCTGGGCTGATTACTACTACGCGGTAAGCCTGTGGAAGCAGAGACAAGGCCCCGAAGATATTAAAGACATTCCGCAGATTGAGTCACTGCTACAAACCGCTATTCGCATCGATCCAAAACTTGGCCCCGCTTATTTGCAGTTAGGAGCTTTGTATTCCGAGCAGAAAGATCCCGCCGCGATCGTTGCGTATCAGAAAGCGGTCGAAAATGAGCCCGACGTTCCCGATGCGCACTATCGGCTCGCGCAAGCCTACCGCGAGGCTGGAGAGAAGTTGAAGGCAGAACAAGAGCTGCAGTTGTACCGGGAAACTTCGAATCAAGCGGCGAAGGAAGCGGAACGCGAGCGGCACGAAGTGCGCCAGTTTATCTATACGATGCGCGATCAGACTTCCGTGTCCGGTCCCAAGTAGGCGGATTCCGCTCAATGCGCTTGTGGAGTCGGCGCGCTCATCAGCTGCACAAACATTCGATAAAACCTGGCCGTGTCCAGATCGGTTTGGATTTCGACCGGCGGCCCGACGAATTTTGTTTTGTCTTGTTCGGTCCAGGTGAGCGTGTTTCCATATCCGGCTCCGTGATCGATGTCCACTCCCATGTAACGCGTCTCGGTTTTAGTGATGATGCTGGGATCGATCCAGGCTTCCGCTGCAAGTTCGTCCCACATAATATCCGCGCCCGGCCGGAACGATACGTATTTTGCAATGTAACGGGCGATTGGAGTTTTGCTAGCCTCAAGTTCTTTCACCAGCGCCGGCGTCATATGAGTCTTGATGGAAATGTCGGTGGGGGTACAGACAATCTTCTTCCACGGCGCACGCAGCACAATCTCCGCCGCCTCGGGATCAAACCAAAAATTAAACTCGTGACGAGGGTTATTGATGAATTCGGGGCTATCGCTTTGCGGATTGAGACTGCCGCCCATGAATACTAATTCCTGCGCCAGTTCAGGGAACTCCGGATCGAGGGAGATCGCCAGCGCCAGATTGGTCATCGGGCCGCCCTCGTAAATTGTTACTTCGTGGGGATACTTGTGCACCATGCGAATTAGAAAATGAGCGGCGTCTTCATCGGCAGGCTTGGTTGTGGGCTGGCCTTCGGGCAGCGGCGGCACCACGAACGGCCCGTGCCACCAGCGATCATCCCAGGCGCCTGCATAAGCAACTTTTCCATAACGATCCTGCCAAAGTTGCGTCTCGCTGCGGCGGCGCACCAACGGGAAAGCCGCACCGGGCACTACAGGAATATCGCTGCGCCCGATAATTTCCAGCAGGCGAAGCGTGTGCGCCACTTCTTCGTCACGCCACTGGTCGCCGCTGACCACGGTCGCACCCAACACTTCCACCTGCGGAGACTGGACGAGCACAAGTAGAGTTTGTAAGTTGCTGCCGCCGGGTCCGGAAAAGTCTTCGTTGACGATCACTTTCCGGCGCTGTTGCGCTGAGGCAAAAGCCGCCGTCAATGCGAATAACAGCAGGAGCCAGAAGTAGGATGGTCTCATTTGGACTCGCACCGTCACGTCCGCGGCGCGAAAGCCGCGGTCAGCGCTCGCACTGCGGGAAACTCTAGAAATTTAGTCTCAAGGCAAACTGAATCAGGCGAGCATTGTTCACCGTGTTGTTGATCACGCCGAAACTCGATGGCGTATTGATGTCCTGCTCTCCAGTGCCTCCGTAGCCTTCGAGAAAGAACTGCGGATGATTGAAGAGATTGAAGAACTCAGCCCGGAATTGTAATTTCATCGCTTCGCGCCAGGGCAGAGGAAAATCCTTAAGAACCGAGAAGTCTGTATTCACAAAACGGGGACCATAGGCCGGAGCGCGCGCTGCGGTTCCCAATTCTCCGGCCGGAGCTTTGGCGAAAGCGCAGGGATTAAACCAATTCTGCAATGTGTGAATCTTCGCCGGGCAGTTGGTGTTTCCGCCTTCCGGGCCGGCTTTATTGGGATCTCCCACCTGGTTGGGACGCTGGAAAGTATCTCCGTTGTAAGAGAAATAGACGCCCGACTCGTCGGCGCTATCGACCACAAACAGCGGAAAGCCAGAAGTGGCGTGTTCAATTAAATTTAACTGCCAACCCCCAAAGACCGTGTTGACTGGCTTGCTCCAACCGCCGCCGAACATCTTGCCTTGGCCGAAAGGCAAATTGTAGAGGATGCTGGCGGTAAAGTTGTCGTTGAGATTCAGTTGCGACAATCCCCAATCCAACTTCGCCGTGCCGGGCAAAGGATAATAGAGCGCACCGGGGTTGGTGCCCAAGCCGTCAGGCATTCCGGAGTCGAAGGTGCGCGAATAGGTATAGCTGACGAGGGCGTAGAGTCCGTGGCGGGTGCTCTTGGTCTCAGCCTTTGCCTCCAGGGAGTCATAACGTGCCGCGCCGACGCTGTTGTTGCTGTCGACAGCCTGAAAGGGCGCTGCGTAAGGATAATTCGGAAAGCTGCAACCCAGCGTATAGCCGGGAGTGTAGTTTGCGCCGCCGGGGCAGGCGCTGGGCGTATTCAGGTTTTCATTCACCTGGCTGGTTAGAATGTGCGCGCTGCGCGAGCCGGCATAGCCTGCGGTGAGCACCACATTCCCCGGCATCTGGCGTTCAATATTCAGGTTGAACTGTTGGATGGTGCCCTGTTTGAAATTCAGGTTCTGGGATTGAATCGTACCTGTATAGTCGGCGGGATTCACCGGCGAAGTCAGCGGCGCACCGTTGACCAGAAAGCCGTCCGTAAGGGATCCCACGCCGCTACCGTAAGCGAGACAAAAAGTGCAGGGATCGACTTCCGCATAAAACGGAGGATTCTGCCACAAGCCTTGTCCGCCCTGATCCCATGAGGAATCATGGAAGATGGCGTACCCGGCGCGGACTGCGGTCTTGTCGCTGCCCATCGGCTTCCAGGCAAATCCAATACGCGGCTCAAAGGCTGTTTTGTCAAATTGAATACCGACTCGTCCGTCGGTAGGAATGCATATGGTGCAATTGCCCAGCGTGGGGCTGCCCTTGGGCACGTACCACTTGAGGTTCTGAATGTTGAAGTTGGCCTGCCGATTTTCGACTTCGGTTTCCGGCGTCACCAGAGCCCAGGCTAATCCAATATTGAATGTGAGATTGTTGGTCACGCGCCAATCGTCCTGAACGAATGGACGAATGAGCTTCCAGCGGCGGCCAGTGGTACCGCCAAGGAACGTCTGATCGTGAGCGGCAAAAACTCCCATGCCTCCGAGCAGCAAATCTGCGATGTCGTCGCCAGTCTGCGTTCCGATCTCCACGGCAAAACCGTCCTGGAAGGCATTGTTCCTCACATTCATTTCGTTCGCGCGATAGACTGCGCCGAAACGGATGTCGTGTTTGCCACGAATCAAATCGAGCGTATCGGAAAGCGAATAGACGTTAGTGCCGCCCTGGTAAGGCGCATAGCCGCGGTCGCCTACGGAAAGATAGACGGACATATCGAAATTCGTCATGCCGCAACTGATGCAATCCTTATTGGACTGGTTCAGGCTTGAAGGGTAACCGGTAATCGAGTCGCACTTGCTGCCTAAATCGGCGCCGGGAATTCCGAGGATCGCTGCTTCGCAGGTTCCGGTTCCATAAGACAGAATGTGATTGAAAATTCGGCTGAAACCGAAGCTGGCCTGGTTGATGGTATTCGACGAAAACAAGTGCGTCTCGCTGACGATGGCATTGCGGCCGTGGTTGTCAATGTACTGGTTGCTGCCAAAGGCGTTCACTTCCGACCAGGTTGGCGAACCGCCAGGAACATAGTTGGTTGCCTGATCATAGCTGAAGCGGGCAAAGGCAGAATCTTTGTTGGAGAAATTGTGATCGACGCGGATGTCGAACGTGCCTTCGTTGAGCTTACGAACCGGCTCGTTGAGATAGTTTATTGCCGTACTGTTGGTAACGTTTGCCGCCGGGTAGAGTTGAGCGACTCTTGCGCCAATGGGATTGATCAGGCCCGCCGGAATTACGTTGCAATCGGCGCCCGGCAGCTGGCTTCCGGCCGTTGTTCCGGCCGTGATTACGGGCTCTGCGGTTGTCGTGCCGGGCACGCACTGGAACGGGGTATAACCGGCGAAGGGATTTACCAGATTGCCAAAACCATCAGCATTCGTTGGGGAAGCGTTTTGGCCGAAGCCCGGACGCGGATTGTTGAGGGCGTCGTTTGTGAAGTTGTAATCACCGTTAGCATCGGGCGTAATCATAGCCGAACTGGGAACGACGCCGGTAAACGGCACGCCCATGCGCTGCATCTTGGCCTGATAGTCGATAAAGAAAAACGTCTTGTCCTTCTTGATCGGCCCGCCGAGCGACCCGCCAAACTGATTCAGATTGAATTTCTCCACCGACGTTGCGAAGTAGGTCTTGGCGTCCAGATCGGTGTTGCGGAAGAACTCAAACAACGAGCCGTGATACTGATTCGATCCTGACTTCGTCGTCACCAGCACGGTCGGACCGGCACGCTCTCCGTATTCGGCTGAATAGTTATAGGTCAGCACTTTGAATTCCTGGATGTCGTCGATCGAGGAAAAAATCGCAATCCCGCCTTCGTCCAGCTGATTATTGTCGTTGCCATCGAGCAGCCAGTCGGTGCTCTGTTCGCGAGAACCACCAACCGAAAGCGAGAACGAGCCGCGAGTCGCAGCTTCGCTGCTGGGTGCGCCATTGAAGAAGCTCACCGGGCTGGTAGAGGCGGTCGTGCCGGGGGCCAGCGTCGCCAATTGGACAAAATTCCGGCCGTTTAACGGGAGATCGGCCACTTCCTCGGAAGTAATGACCTGGCCCAGCGTGGGATTCGTGGTTTGCACCGCGACCTCGGTCGCGTTTACTTCGACCGATGTCGATACAGAAGCGGGAACAAGGGAGAAATCCAGCTCGCGGTGTTCATCGATTTGCAGGCGGACATCTTTCTGCTCCGCGGTCCCGAAGCCCGACGACGCCACTCGGATCGTGTAAAAGGCGACCGGCAGCAAGGGAATGAGATAGTGTCCCGAATCGTCAGTCCTAGCTTCGCGGGCGAGTCCCGTAGCCTGCGAGGTGGCCGTGACCGTCGCCCCGGAAATGACTGCGCCGGCTTTGTCAGTGACAGTGCCGGAGAAGCTTGCGGTCGCTTGGGCGTGGAGCAGGGAGCTGGCAAAGCACAAGAAACAGAAAGACAGGACGAGAAGCACGCTTCTTTTCATCACATCCCCTTTGTGGCAGTTCATTCACCCGTGCGATGAACTGGCCCCGTTGCTTTACCCAAGGATTTCCGAAACTCGACTGGGAGCTTTTGGCCGTAGGAGGGCCTTATATATGGCGGCTACATCCGAAGTCAAGAGTTTTCAGCGGTTTGGCACGAAACCAGCGCCATTTTGGGATGCCCATGCGGCGTCAAAGCGCTGGCGATCATAGAAGGATTTCTGCGTGCCGACTGCGGTCGTGGAAAGTGCGGCGTAAAGATTGGCACGGTGGACGGCGTCCTTTTCCGCGATGCCCTCGGCCAGAAAAACAGCGAAGCTGCCAATGAAAGCGTCTCCAGCCCCGGTGCTGTCCACGCTTTGTACGGAAAATGGGGGGACATGCTCGCGCAGATTGTGGCCTGCGAGCAACGCGCCATTGGCGCCGAGAGTGATGATCACGCGCTTCATGCCCACGCCCAGGAGTTGGTCGGCGCATCTTGCAGCATCTTCAACACCGTTCACCCGAATTCCCGTAATCGTCTCCGCTTCGCTCTCGTTGGGAACAAAGTAATCGAGACCCGCGAGCGCGCCGGCATGGACTGCTTGCGCCGGCGCGGGGTTCACGATGCAGCGGATACCATGCTTGCGCGCAAACGCGACCGCGTAATAGACAGTCTCCAGCGGAATCTCAAACTGGAGGACAATGCAATCGACGGTTTGCAAAACGTCAGCCGCCTCGTCAATGGCTGCGGGCGTTACGGCATCGTTGGCTCCCTTGACCACCAGTATGCGGTTTTGTCCGTTGGGTTCAACAAAGATTGGCGCAACCCCGCTGGAGAGTCCCTCGACCTGCTTTACGTGTGTTGCATCGATGCCCTGCTTGCGGAAATTCTCGATGGTAGCCGGACCGAACAAATCGCTGCCCACCCGCGCCACCATAAAAACTTCCGCTCCGCAAAGTCGTGCGGCGACCGCCTGATTGGCGCCTTTACCGCCGAAGCCGAGATCGAATTTCTGGCCGAATATCGTCTCCCCAGGTTTGGGAAAGCGATCGTTAAAGGTGGTCAAATCGATGTTAGCGCTGCCGATCACTGCAATTCGCGGGCGTTTAGGCATGATTAGATGGTGTGGCGCGGGCGCCTCGCCCGCGATTTTGCTAATCCGCAGTAAAGATTACTCCCCATACGGTACCCAGATATTTTTCACCTGAGTCGCGTGCTCGAGAAACCAGCGGCCTTCCGCCTGTTTCCCATCGAACCAATCGATGCCTCGCCCTTCATTCGTGAAAATCTGTTTCAGATTTCCAACGGAAAACCCTTTGGCCGCCGCGGCACTCGCCTCATCGGCAAAGCACCATAGGGCATCCACTCCTTCATGCTCGGCGAGCGTCTTGAGAAGTTGCTGCCGATATCCCGTAACAATGTTGACCGCGCCATCAGGCAGATCGCTGGTATCGAATATCTGATAAAGATCTCCGGCGATCAGTGGATAAGTTTCGGATGGGATCACGACCGCGGTGTTGCCGATACACAGAACGGGCAGGACCACAGAAAGAAAGCCGAGAAACGGAAATTCATCGGGACAAATAACTCCCACGGTGCCGATCGCTTCTTTCATTGCGATGGCGATGGTGCGCGACGGGGGATTGTGTACGGTGCCTTCGAATTTATCGGCCCATGCCGCGTAAGAAAAAATGCGGTCGATGCCCGCGGCCACTTCTTGCCCCGCCTGAGCCTGTCCTACTGCGCCGGCCAGACGGCGAATTATCTCGTCCTGCCGCAAAGACAGATTTTCCGCCATGTAGTAAAGCACCTGGGCCCGGTTGTGCGCCGTACTCTTGGCCCAATTCGTGGCCTTGCGAGCGGCTTCCACTGCGTTGCGAATATCTTTCCGGTTTCCCAGCGGAGCTTCGCCTAGCAGTTCGCCCTTCGCTCCGCGCACTTCCATGCTGTAGCCGGAATCGGGCCGCACCTGCTTGCCGCCGATGTAAAGCTTGACGGTTCGATCTATGGCGAAATCGGCGCGTTGCGCTTCGCCCGATTCAATTTGCACCCGCTCCGCTGCCTTCAGCGTCGGCGCGTTCTTGAACCAGGCGGGCTCCAGATATTCGATCAATCCTTCGCGTCCACCCTCGCGCCCAAATCCGCTTTCGCGATAGCCGCCGAAGCCGCAGGCTGCGTCGAACAAATTTGTGCAATTCACCCACACCACACCGGCTTTGACTTGTGCGGCCACTTGCAACGCGACGTTGACGCTCTCACTCCAGACACAGGCAGCCAGGCCATAGACCGTATTGTTGGAAAGCTCTACCGCTTCGGCGGGAGTGCGAAAAGTCATCGCCGCCAGCACCGGCCCAAAGATTTCCTCCTGCGCCACAATCGAAGCGGGATGCACATTGCTCAGCAGCGTAGGCGGAAAATAAAGCCCGCGCGCCGGCATTTCCATTTGCGGCTGCCAGCAAGTCGCGCCGTCGGCAACCCCTTGATCGACCATGCGGCGAATGCGCTCCAATTGCAATGGCGCAACGATGGCGCCAATGTCGATGGATTTATCCAGCGGCGAACCGACGCGCAGCGTTTTCATGCGGTCGCGAATCTTCTCGATTAGCGGCGCCGCAATGCTCTCCTGCATCAACAGGCGCGAACCGGCGCAGCACACCTGACCCTGATTGAACCAGATGCCATCCACCAGGCCTTCCACTGCGCTATCCAGGTCGGCATCTTCAAAAATAATGAAAGGAGACTTGCCGCCCAGTTCGAGCGAGAGTTTCTTGTGACTCTGCGCCGTAGCGATCCGGATAGCGCGCCCAACCTCCGTCGATCCGGTAAACGCAATCTTGTCCACATCTGGATGTTTGACGAGCGCCTCACCGGTGGAACCGTCGCCGGTCACGATATTGACCACGCCAGCAGGCAAGCCGATCTCCTGGCAAATCTCAGCGAAGGCAAGCGCTGTGAGCGGAGTAAATTCGGCGGGCTTGAGAACGACCGTGTTTCCTGTGGCTAGCGCCGGAGCGATCTTCCACGCCAGCATCAGCAGCGGAAAATTCCACGGAATGATCTGTCCGACCACGCCGCAGGCCACGAAGTCCGGAAACTCCGATGCCAATAATTGCGCCCATCCCGCGTGATGGTAGAAGTGGCGGATCACCAGCGGAATATCAATGTCACGGCTCTCGCGAATTGGCTTGCCGTTGTCGATCGTTTCCAGCACAGCCAGCCGGCGCGAATGCCGCTGCACTGCACGCGCCATTGCATAGAGATAACGGGCGCGGGCGTGCGGCGCCAGCTCCTGCCACTTCGGCAAGGCTTTGCGCGCGGCCGCAACCGCGGCATCGATATCGGCAGCCGAACCTTGCGCGATACTCGCAATCTTTTCGCCCGTGGCGGGGTCTGTCGAATCAAAGAAGTCTTTTGCTGCCGGTTCGCGCCACTCACCACCAATAAAGTGGCCGAACTTACGCCCATGCTGATCGAGCCATGCCAGCGCATCCTTAGGATCCTCGGGCGCTGGACCATATTCCATGGCAACGAATTTTTCCGCGATGCTCATGCGATTGTTTCCAGCCTAGCGGCTACGCCAGCGGATGCCTATAATCCGCCGAATACCTTCCTGTCGCGTGATGTTCGAGTTGCCGCTCAATATCGTTCAGCAATCCGCTTGCGCCAAAGCGAAACAAATCCGCTTTCATCCATGGCGTTCCTAATTCTTCTTTCATGAGCGCCAGCCATTCCGTGGATTGCTTGGCGGTGCGAATCCCCCCAGCGGGCTTGAATCCCACGGCCATGCCCGTTTCCAGCGCGTACTCGCGAATGGCCCTCGTCATCACGAATCCCACAGGCAGTGTCGCATTCGTGGCCTCTTTGCCGGTCGAGGTCTTGATGAAGTCTGCTCCCGCCATCATGGCCACAAAACTGGCGCGTGCCACATTGCGCAACGTCATCAGATCCCCGGCGGCGAGAATCGCCTTCATGTGAACCGATCCGCAGGCGCGTTTGAATTCCGCAACTTCGTCATAAAGTTCCTGCCACCGCCCGCCAAAGACCAGAGCGCGAGTGATAACGATATCGATCTCGTTTGCCCCAGCTTCAATCGAACGGCGAATCTCCTCTACGCGTTCTTGCAGCGGAGATAATCCTGCGGGAAATCCGGCGGAAACCGCCGCCACTTTGATTCCGCTCCCCGCCAGCGCGCGGGCCGCGGTTTCCACAAAACGATGGTAGACGCACACTGCGGCAACTTCGATCTGCAACTCTTCAATGCCCAGCTTCTTTTCGATCTCAGCCTCAATCGGCCGCCGCGCTTTGGCGCAGAGCCGGCGCACGCGCTCATCGGTATCGTCGCCGGAAAGCGTGGTCAGGTCCATGCAGGTGATTGCGCGCAGCAGCCACGCCGCCTGCCATTCTTTCTTCACCGTGCGCCGCGCCACATGCGATTGCGCCCGGCGTTCGACCGCACTGGTATTGACCCGCACCTGCCGCACCCAATCCAGATTTAGCGGAATGCCGCGATTCGATAGCAAAGGCCGGCCGGAGATCGTCGCCAGCGGCGGCCCGCCTTGCGGCGCGAGATTCACCGACATCTCGCGGTCCACGGCGTCGTCTTTGCGATTGTGCGACATCGTCTCGTATTGTACGGCAGCGGCTATGCAGGCCGGGAGGACACTTCACTTTGGCCTTGACACCCTTTCTCGCTCAAGGCTAGGCTACCTCGCCGCTCCATTCCAGCGAAGACGCATCAGGAGAAAACATTGTTCACGCCGCAGAGTTTGCACATCGCGCTGCTGATGATGATTATCAGCGCTATTTGCTGGGGCTCGTGGGCCAATAGCTTCAAGGGAGTAAAGAATTACCGCTTTGAGCTTTTCTACTGGGATTATGCGGTCGGCATTGTTCTCATGTCGCTGATTCTCGGCCTGACCCTCGGCAGCTCCGGCCACAATGAGCAAAGCCTGGTGCAGAACATTCACTCTGCCGATACTGCTAACATCGTCCACGCGCTGATTGGCGGAGCACTGTTCAACCTCGCCAACCTATTGCTGGTTGCCGCGATTGATATGGCCGGCCTCGCCGTCGCCTTCCCCATCTCTATTGGAATCGCATTGGTCGTTGGCGTCGTCCTCAGTTACGCGCTGCAACCCAGGGGCGACGCTTTGCTGCTGGCAATTGGAGTTGGCTGTGCATTCGTGGCCGTGATCCTCGACGGCAAAGCTTACGGCTGCCTCGCATCTGCTGGACGCGCGGTTTCGCGCAAGAGCATCGTGGTCAGCGTGATCTCGGGAATTCTGATGGGCCTGTGGGCGCCGTTTATGACTCACGCCATGACTCGCGGCCACGGCCTCGGTCCGTATAGCGCCGCGGTTTTTTTGACTGTCGGTGCGCTGCTTTCCTGTTTTGTCTGGAATATTTACTTCATGAAGCATCCGCTGGTGGGCGAGCCGGTTAAGTTCTCCGATCTTTTTCATGGTCCCGCCCTCGGCCATTTTATGGGACTTCTCGGCGGCGCGGTCTGGGGCGTGGGCACGGTTTTCAATCTGGTCGCCGCCAGCTTCACCGGCGTCGCCATTTCCTATGCCATCGGACAATCTGCGCCCATGGTCGCCGCGCTCTGGGGAATTTTTGCCTGGAAAGAATTCGCCAATTCCGGTCCGCGCGCCAAAATGTATCTGACGCTGATGTTCGTGTTCTACACGCTGGCAATCTTCCTTGTCGCCCATGCGAATGGCTGACTCTTATACAAACCGTAACTAAATTGTCATCCTGAGCGCAGTCTTCGCTTCGGCGAAGCCGAAGGGAAGACGGAGTCGAAGGATCCCTTTTCCGATGGCACTCGTGCCGGTTCCGGCAAGGTCCCCTCCGCATCACCCGAAAGGAAAAGACCTCTAGCCAACCTGCGCGTGCAGCGCCCGCTTAAGAAAATGCCCCTGCCCCGCAGCGCCGAGGAACTTGTCTCCCTCGACCACCACGCGTCCTCGCGACAGCACTACATCGGGCATCCCTGTGACCTGAATTCCCTCAAACATCGAATAATCCACTCGCATGTGGTGAGTCTTGGCGCTGATCGTATGCTTCCGCGACGGATCGAAAATCACCAGGTCCGCATCGCTGCCCACTGCAATCGTGCCTTTACGCGGATAAAGCCCAAACAGCTTCGCAGGAGTCGTAGAAACCAGTTCCACAAAGCGATTCGCGCTGAACCGGCCTGCGGCCACTCCGCCCGAATAAATCAAGCTCATGCGATGCTCAACTCCCGGCCCGCCGTTGGGAATCTTCGTGAAGTCGTCCGTCCCAGTTCTTTTTGTTCTTTAAAACAAAAAGGACAATGATCGGTGGACACCACTTGAAGATGATCGCGCTTCAGTCCATTCCATAATTTTTCCTGATGCCATTTCTCCCGCAACGGCGGAGTGAATACATATTTCGCACCCTCGAAACCGGGAGCATCCATATTCTCAAGCGAAAGATAAAGGTATTGCGGGCAAGTTTCTGCATAGACGGGCAAGCCGCGGTCGCGCGCCTCGCGCACTTTCTCCAGAGCGTCGTTGCAACTCAAATGCACAATATAAATTGGAGCTCCCGCCATCTCCGCCAGCGCAATCGCCCGCGACGTTGCCTCGGCTTCGGCAGTCGTCGGCCGCGTCAGCGCATGATATTTCGGCGCTCGTTTGCCTTCGGCCAACGCCTGTTGCACGATCACATCAATCGCACTTCCGTTTTCCGCATGCATGCAAATCAAGCGCGCCGTTTTTTGCCGTGGTTTGCAACGCTTTGAAGATACTCGCGTCATCGAGCATAAAGACGCCGGGATACGCCATGAACAGCTTGAAACTGGTAATGCCCTCTCCCACCAACGCGTTCATCTCCTGCAATTGCCCGTCCGCGATATCGGTCACGATGCAATGAAAGGCATAATCGCAAACCGCCTTACTCGCTGCTTTCGCCATCCACGTGTCAAAAGCCTGCTGCAATCGCTGGCCCTTGTATTGAATCGCAAAATCGATCAGCGTCGTCGTGCCGCCAAATGCCGCGGCCCGCGTACCGGTTTCGAAATCGTCAGCGCTGGTGGTGCCACCGAACGGCATATCGAGATGCGTGTGCACATCAATGCCTCCGGGAAAGACCAGCTTCCCTGCCGCGCTGATGATTCTTCCGGCGTTTTGCCGTGGCAATTCCTTGCCCAGCGCAACGATCTTGCCGTGCTCAATCGCAATGTCGGCCGCATAACTATCCGTCGCAGTTACCACGCATCCATCAGCGATGATCGTGTCAAAGCCCATCGAATCCTCCGCGCTCCGCCCAGAAAGAAGTGAGTTCTATGCTAAACTGCCGCACTCAACTTTTTGTAATTGTTATCCGCTCGTGTCCTGAAAGTAATTGTTTGAGGAACAAGGCGAAATCTATGCAGTTTGGCATCACGATCAAGCCCGACCTCTCGATCGACCGCATTGTCAGTCTTGCGCGGCAAGCCGAATCCGCCGGCTTCACCTACGGTTGGCTCTTCGATTCCCATGTCTTGTGGAAGGAGCCGTATCCGCTGCTCACGCTGATGGCCGCAAACACGCAGCGCATGAAGCTCGGCACCTGCGTGACCAACCCAGCAGTGCGCGACCTCACCGTGACCGCGAGCCTGTTCGCCACTCTGAACTTAATTTCGAATGGGCGCATGCAACTCGGCATCGGGCGCGGCGACAGCTCGCGCCGGGTCCTGGGCAAAAAGCCCGTGAGCTGGTCGCAGCTTGAGCAGTCGGTGAATATCTTTCGCGATCTCACCGCTGGCCGCGAGGTCGAATTCGAGGGCCAACCCACGCGCCTGAGTTGGGCGTCCGGCGCGCCTCCGGCGTGGATTGCCGGTTACGGACCCAAGGTTCTGCACATGGCCGGCCGCGTAGCCGATGGCATCATTCTCCAGTTCGCCGATCCGGATTTAATCTCCTGGTGTCTCGGCTTTGTGAAAGAAGGCGCTCGCGCAGCTGGCCGCGATTTTGGCAAGATCGAAGTCATGGCCGCGGCCCCGGTCTGGGTCTCCGGTGATCTCAGCGTCGCCCGTGAGCGCGTGCGCTGGTTCCCGGCGCTGGTTTCCAATCACGTCGTGGATCTTATACGCCAGTACAAGCCGGAGGATTTGCCGCCTGCATTGACCTCTTACGTGCAGGATCGCAGCGGCTATGACTACCAACATCACTGCGAAGTAGACAGCGATAACAGAAACTTCGTCTCCGACGAAGTGGTCGACCGCTTCTGCCTGGTGGGCCCGGTGAAGGCACATCTCGAGAAGCTAAACGCCCTGGCTAAAGTGGGAGTGACGCAGTTCAACATCTACCTCATGTGCGGGGACGAAGAGGAGACGCTGAAGATTTACGAAAAGGAAATTCTGGCGGCATTCGGGGCAAAACCACTTCCCAAGAATTAACTACTAGGATGCTTCCGCAAGCGGCAGCCCCACCGGACCTCGCGATCTCATCATCGCGTAATACATCACAAAGGAAACGGCGAACCCCACGAACCAGGAATAGTCATAAAGCACACGCACCGACGGAGCAGCTAAACCCGCCAGAGCCGCCCCCGCGCCCAGCAGAAGCGCCGCAATCGCCCGCCAGTTAAATCCGTTAGCATATTCATAGCTGCCTCCGCGCAAATACAAATCGTTAAGTTGCAGCGTTCGCCTGCGCACCACAAAGTAATCGCAAATCATGATCCCCGCCACCGGACCAAGGAACGCTGCGTAGCCACCGAGCCATCCCAGAATAAACGTGTTGTAGTCGGCAAGCAGCTTCCACGGCATTAACACAATCCCCATGAAGCAGGTGATAACGCCTCCGGTGCGAAAACTTATTTTCCGCGGCCACAGATTGGAAAAGTCATTGGCCGGCGAAACCACGTTGGCGCCAATGTTCACATTCAACGTCGCCAACAAAATCGCGAGCAAGGAAATCACCACCGCTACGGGCGAATGAAAGCGGCTGAGCAACTGCACCGGATCCCAAATTGCCGTGCCGTAAATCACCACAGTAGCCGACGTCACAGCAATCCCAATGAACGCATACAGCGTCATCGTTGTCGGCAACGCCAGTGCCTGCCCTATTGCCTGCTCCCGCTGGCTGCGGGCAAAGCGCGAAAAGTCGGGAATGTTTAGAGACACCGTCGCCCAGAATCCGACCGTGCCATTGAGCGCGGGAACCAGAAATTTTAGGAAGTCGCGAAACGTATGAAACTTCGACGGCACCGCAAGCATGGGCCCAAAACCTCCAGCGCTGCGATAAGCCCACGCCAAAAGCAATAATCCTACAGCGAGCAATATCGGTGCGCTGATCCCTTGCAGCACTCGAATGTATTCGATCCCTTTGAGAATTACGGCAAGGTTGATCAGCCAGAACGCAAGAAAACAAATCGCCGTTCCATACGGAACATTCTTCCACCCCGGCCAAAGTGTTGCCAGCAACGTGCTCACCGCTTCGCCGCCAATCCAAGTCTGAATGCCGAACCATCCACATGCCACCAGCGCACGCAATACCGCCGCCACATTCGCCCCCAACACGCCGAACGACGCGCGAGCCAGCACGGGAAACGGAATTCCATACTTCGCTCCGGGATGCGAATTCAGCAACATCGGCGCCAGCACGATCACGTTGCCAATGAAGATCGTCAGCACCGCCTGCTTCCAGTTCATTCCGCCCTGAATCAGGCTGGCCGCGAGCATGTAGGTCAGGATGTTGACCGACATGGAAATCCACAACGCGGCAAAGTTGTAAGTGCCCCAGTGGCGCTGCTCGGGACGGGCAGGCGCGAGGTCAGGATTGTAAAGAGGACTCGATTCGATGCGAGATTGGATATCGGCAGAACTGGAAGTCATCTGGTTTAGGAACGCGGTGCTTCAACAAAACACGAAATGTTTAACGCCGAGAACGCCAATCCCGCAAAGGAAGACTTGTGACGGCCAGATTTCTCGGCGATCTTGGCGTACTCGGCGTTAAATGCCGTTGACTTTCAATCCGCAGCCTTGGCCTCTCCCGTCTGCGCGGTGATTGGCCCATAGCTCTCCGGACGCCGGTCACGAAAGAACTGCCACACCCGGCGCACTTCTGTGATCATATCCAAATCCAGATCGGCGACCAGCAATTCATCCTTGTCGCGGCTGGCTTGCGCCACGATCTTCCCCCGCGGATTGCAGAAGTAACTCTTGCCATAAAACTCGCCAATACTCCACGGTTTTTCCGTGCCTACGCGATTGATGGCGCCCACAAAATATCCATTGGCTACGGCATGAGCTGGTTGCTCCAGTTCCCACAAATACTCTGACAACCCAGCTACTGTCGCCGATGGATTAAAAACGATCTCCGCGCCGTTCAGTCCCAGAATCCGCGCCCCTTCGGGAAAATGGCGATCGTAGCAAATGTAAACGCCAACGCGAGCGTATTTCGTCTCGAACACGGGATAGCCCAAATCCCCCGGCGTGAAATAAAACTTCTCCCAAAATCCCGGATGGCAGTGCGGAATATGATGCTTGCGGTATTTGCCCAAATACTTGCCGTCGGCGTCAATCACCGCCGCTGTGTTGAAATAAACTCCCGGCATCTGCTCCTCATAAACCGGAACCACGATCACCATGCGATGCTTGGCCGCAATCTTCTGCATCAGCTTGGTGGTTGGGCCATCGGGAACGCGCTCGGTCAATTCGTACCAACGCGCATTTTGCTCCGCGCAAAAATAAGGGCCGTAAAAAAGCTCCTGCAAGCACAAAATCTGCGTCTTCTTCTTCGCCGCCTGCTCAATGAACTTCATGTGCTTGTCGATCATGGCCTTCTTGATCTGTTCAAGCGGGCGCTCAGGACTCAGCGCGTTACTGGTTTGAATCAACGCCGACCGCACAATGCGAGGCATAATCTCCTCCCAGCGATAACTATAAAACGATAACTATAAAAGGAACGCCACTATAGCAGAAGCCCCGGTGAATCCCGACCCGCGCGCCCCAGCCGGCAATACTTCAAAAACCCTGGTGACCTCGCGAGAAAATGATTGTAAGCTTTGTTTCCGGAGTGAGGTGCCCTATGGACGAACGAAAAACCGGCAAGATATTCGCCGCCCTCGAAACCTTCCGAATTGAACTGCCGTCATGGGGCTTTGCCAACACCGGCACGCGCTTCGGCAAATTCATCCAACCTGCCGCAGCCACCACCACCGAAGAGAAATTCAGCGATGCCGGCCAGGTTCATTTGCTGACCGGCGTTTGCCCGACCGTCGCTTTGCATGTTCTGTGGGATTGCCCCGATGGCGCGCGCAGTACGGATGCCATCAAAGAATTCGCCACGCGCTATGGAGTCCTGCCCGGTTCGATCAATCCCAATCTTTTTCAGGATCAGGAATACAAGTTCGGCTCGTTCGGCAATCCCGACACGGCAATTCGCCACCGTGCATTGCAACACACCAAAGAGAGCATCGAAATTGCTCAACGCCTGCACAGCAGGGATATCTCCATGTGGTTCGCCGATGGCTCAAATTATCCGGGAACGGCAAACATCCGGCAACGCAAGCAATGGTTCCTGGAGATGCTGAAAGAATCACACACGGAACTTTCTTCCGGGCAACGCCTGCTCATCGAATACAAACCATTTGAGCCTGCCTTCTACCACACCGATATTGCCGATTGGGGTATGGCATTGCTGCTGGCGCGGGCCGCCGGGCCGCAAGCTAAAGTCCTGGTCGATACCGGGCATCACTACGCCGCGCAGAACATCGAGCAGATCGTCGCCTGGCTGTTGTCGGAAAACATGCTCGGCGGTTTCCACTTTAACGATCGCCGCTACGCTGACGATGACCTTACCATCGGCTCGATCGATCCTTATCAGGTCTTTCGCATCTTCCACGAGATCCGCAACTTCGAGTGGGAAACCGGCACGCGCGCCGATATCGCATACATGGTCGACCAAAGCCACAACCTTAAGGGAAAAATCGAGGCGATGATTCAGACCGTGACCATGGCCCAGGAACTCTTTTCCAAAGCCGCTCTGGTCGATGATGCCGACCTGGCAGCGGCGCAGAAAAATTGCGATCTGGTTGCGGCTGAATCTTTGTTGCAGGATGCATTCGCCACCGACGTTCGGCCCGCGATCCAGGAATGGCGCGAGTCAAAAGGCTTGCCTAAAAATCCCATGGAAGCGTTCCGCCAAAGTGGCTATCTCGAGCGTATTACCAAAGAACGCGCGGCTCGCAACTCGCGAAACGTCTCTTCTTATGCCTGAAAGCGTTCACGACACGCCATATCTGGCTCTCGATTTTGGCGCGGAAAGCGGGCGCGCGGTTCTCGCTCATCTCCAGTCGGGAATTCTCACTATCAAAGAAATACATCGCTTCGCCAATGAACCGGTCGAGTACGGAGGCTCGTTTCATTGGGATGTGGCCCGGTTGTGGTTCGAAGTGCGAAAGGCTTTGACCCACTTGGAAGATGTGCAACTGGCAGGCATCGGCGTGGATGCCTGGGGCGTGGACTACGCTCTACTCGGGGAGCGCGGCGAGTTGCTGCAAAATCCCTACCACTATCGAGATCGCCGAACCGAAGGCATGATGGAAGAAGTTTTCAGGAAAGTTTCGCGGGAAGAAATCTATCGCACAACCGGCATTCAGTTCATGCCCATTAACACTGTCTATCAACTATTCGCCGCGAAGCGGCAGACCCCCGAACTGCTAAAGGCAGCGAAGCAACTCGTCACTATCCCGGATCTCTTCAACTACTGGCTGACGGGAAAAGCCGTTTGCGAATTTACGAATGCGACAACCACCCAGATGGTTGACCCGGTGAAGCGCACCTGGGCCACAGATTTGATCGAGCGTTTGGAACTGCCCGCCGCGCTGCCGGCCCAAATCGTAGAGCCGGGTTCGATCCTGGGAACGCTGCTGCCCGGCGTTGCACGCAGTTCTGGTCTTGCGGGCACGATCGTGATCGCGCCCGCGTGTCACGACACCGGCTCCGCCGTTGCCGCCATATCAGCCCGCGATGGTACAGCCTTTTTAAGTTCTGGGACCTGGTCGCTGCTCGGAGCGGAACTGGACGCTCCCGTTCTCACGCCCGACGCTTTGCGGCTGAACTTCACCAACGAAGGCGGCGTGTGTGGAACTACTCGACTGCTGAAAAATGTTATGGGATTGTGGATGTTGCAATCTTGCCGCCAGTGCTGGAGCGGCCAAGGTCACAATTACGACTATCGTGAGCTCATGGAAATGGCGGGAAACGAACTATCGTTTCGCCATCTCGTCGATCCCGATGACGAATCGTTTCTCCGCTCGACCGACATGCTCGCGGCCATCAACCAGTTCTGCACGCGGACTCATCAACCGAGTCCGCAAAATCCCGGCGCGTATGTGCGAGCCGTTCTGGAAAGCCTCGCATTCAAATACCGCCTTGTTCTGCGTAATCTGGAGCAGGTGAGTGGAAAACCCATCGAAAAGCTTCGTATTATCGGGGGTGGTTCGAAAAATCGGCTGCTGAACCAACTGACCGCCGATGCTACGGGAAGACCAGTGCTGGCTGGACCCGCCGAAGCCACTGCTCTGGGCAATGTAGCAGTGCAAATTCTCGCGACCGGAGGCGCGGCATCGCTTCCCGAAGTACGCGGAATCGTTGATCGCTCATTCCCCACCGAAGTTTTCGAACCGGTTCAAACCGACAAGTGGGATCGACATGCGGAACGATTCGAGCAATATTGCGGGAGCATCTATGCCTGAGATCAAAGATACGACTTACGTGAACATGCGCATAAAGGACCTGTGGAACGATGAGCTGGCGCAGAAATCCGCGGCGAATCCCTTGGCTCTGTTGCGCTATCGCTCCAACCTGTTGGGCGCGGATTTGCGCATCACAAATTTCGGTGGCGGAAATACCAGCTCCAAACTGGAGCTTCCCGATCCATTCACCGGCCGTCCCGCGCGAGTGCTGGCCGTAAAAGGCAGTGGCGGAGATTTAGGCTCCATCAGCGAAGACGGTTTTGCCCTGCTCTACCTCGATCGCCTGGAGCAGTTGAAGCAGCTCTACCGCGGCGAAGAGGTTGAAGACGAGATGGTCCGCTATTATCCGCTTTCGGCCTTTGGCGACAATCGGGTTGCGGCATCGATCGATACTCCCTTGCACGCGTTTCTCCCGTTTGCTCATGTGGATCATCTTCATCCCGACTGGGCCATCGCTTTGGCGGCGAGCGCCAACGGCAAGCGAAAGCTGGAAGAATTCAATAAGGAATTTGATCGTAAGATCGTGTGGCTTCCCTGGCTGCGGCCGGGATTCGAATTAGCCTTGATGATCGAAGGAGCAGTCCACGACAATCCCGGCGCGCAAGGACTGATTCTTGGCGGCCACGGCTTATTCACTTGGGGAATGACGCAACGCGATTGCTACTCAAACAGCATTCGAACCATCGATCAGATAGGCGAATTTATCGGCCATCATCGATCGAAGAAGAATTTGCTCTTCGGCGGAGTCGAACACCAGCCGCTTCCGGACCGCAAGAAAATAGCAACGCAAATCTTGCCGGCGCTCCGCGGAGCAGTGTCCTCGAATCGCCGCGTAATTGCTCACTATTCCGATGATGAAGATGCTCTGGCGTTTGCCGGATCGAAATGGTCAAAGGAACTGAACTCGCTGGGCACCAGTTGTCCGGATCATTTCCTGCGGACTAGAGTGTGTCCGCTCTTTCTGCCCTGGGATCCCGCAAAAGAAGATGTCGGAGCTCTAAAGTTGCGGATTCTTTTCGAGGTGAACGAGTATCGAGCCGCGTATAAAAAATATTATGACGCTTGGGCCACCAGCGACTCGCCTAAACTTCGCGACTCCAATCCTTCCGTCGTCGTCGTCCCCGGCCTCGGTCTTTTCGGCTTCGGGAAAAATAAAAAAGAAGCGCGGATCGCCACTGAGTTTTTCATTAACGCTGTTCACGTCATGGCCGGCGCAAACGCTTTGGAAGACGGAACGGTTCCGCAAATTTTGCCCCAGGCGCGGCACGCCGAACAGTCACAGCAGTTCGTTCAGTTCCATAACTATGTGGCTCTGCCTCGGTCCGAGGCGTTTCGCATCGAGTATTGGGCTCTTGAAGAAGCAAAACTGCAACGCATGCCCGCGGAATCGGAATTCAGCCGCAAGATCGCGCTCGTCATCGGAGGCGCCAGCGGAATCGGCCGCGAAACAGCCCTGTTGCTCGCGCGCAAGGGCGCTCATGTCGTAGTGGCGGATTTCGATCAGGAGGGCGCTGAGAGGGTCGCCATTGACCTCGGCAAAATCGTCCCACCGGAGTTTGTCGCGCACACGAGCGTCGATCTTGGCTCAGCAGCGTCTTTGTCCGCCGCCGTGAATTTCACCGTCTCTCAGTTCGGCGGCATCGACGTGATCGTCAACACGGCCGCAGTCTATCCCGTGCCCGGACCGAATGGAGAATTGTCAGACGCACAGTGGGCGCAAAGCTTCCAGGTCAACGTCACCGGCAACTATTTTCTCGCCCAGCAAACGGAATGGGTATTCAACGACCAGGGCCTGCCCTCGACCATGGTACTGACGAGTTCCGCCAACGCAGTCGTGCCGAAGAAAAACAGCGAAGCCTACGACACCAGCAAGGCCGCGCTCAATCACCTCATCCGCGAGCTGTCGATCAAACTCGGTCCGCAAGGGCGCGTCAATGGAATCGCACCCGCAACCGTGGTCGCCGGTTCCACAATGTTTCCCCGCGACCGCGTGATTCAATCGCTGCAGAAATACAAAATCGGCTTTGCAGATACAGAATCGACCGAAGATCTCCGCGCCAAGCTAGCCGATTACTATGCTGAGCGAACGCTCACTAAACAGCCCATCCTGCCCCAGGATTGCGCCGCTGCCATCCTGTGGTTGGCTGGCGATCAAAGCGCAAAAACCACTGGCCACATCATCCCCGTCGACGGCGGTCTGGTGGATGCATTCCTGCGTTAGTGGCTCAACCCAAAGATGGACGTGCTTCAAGATGCATTGTCAGGAAGCGAGTAGAGTGCCCATGCGCTGGACAAATCCTGCACCACGTGGCCGAGCGATTTATATACCGTGATTTCGTCGGCGGAGCGCCGGCCCTCGATCTCTCCCGCCAGCACTTGCCCTATTTCAGCGACGATGTGTTCATCGCCCACCAATCCGGCGGCTTTAGCCCGCAGAAATTCCCCTCCTTGATTGAGAACTCCCTCGCGACTATCCACGATAAAACGCGAGCGCACGACCAGTTCATTGTCCACCTCGGCTGGCCCCGCATGGCTCGATCCGACAAGATTAAGATGCGTTCCCGGCCGCACCCATTCTCCCTTCAAGATCGGCTCAGCGGCCGAAGTCACGGTGCAGATAATGTCGGCGTGTGCGACCGTCTCTTTCACACTGGGTGCGGCAGAAAACGGCAGGCAAAGTTCTGCCTGCATTCGCGCCGCGAAGGCCCCTGCACGTTCAAACGAACGCCCCCACACCACAGCGGATTCGATCTCGCGCACCTTGCCAATCGCCCGCGCGTGAGTCGCGGCTTGTTCGCCATAGCCAAGAATCGTTAGCCTGCGTGCATCTTTGCGCGCCAATGCGTCGGTGGCGACCGCGCTGGCTGCCGCCGTGCGGATGGCCGTAATCTCACCCGCATCGACTACGCAAACCGGAGCGCCGCTTTCGGGATCGAATAGGATGACCAGCCCTTGATGGGACTGTATTCCCAGCGCGAAGTTGTCATGGAAAACGCTAATCAACTTGGCCCCGAACGGGGCGTGAGCGCCCATCGCTCCGGGCATGATGCCGAAAAAGCGGCCTTCAGATAAGGGGATGATCGAGCGCAGAAGCTGCTTGGTTTCGCCTCGCGAAAATGCAATCATCGCCTCGCGCACAATGGGAATGCACATCTCCCACGTGAGCCGCCTGGCCACTTCATCCCGGTCGATGAATCGCATCCCGCGCCCGCTACGCCGCTTTGCCCATAACCGGCTGCGTGCAATACATGCAGCGCCGCGCGTCGATCGGGATCTGGCTCAGGCATTCGGGACATTTCTTGGTGGTGGGGTCAGGCGGCCTCTCGCCGCGATGCATGCGTGCGATCAGCGCATTAACCGGCAAGACTACGAAAAAGTAAACCGCCGCCGCGATCAGCAGGAACGAAATGCAGGCGTTAATGAAATCGCCGATGGGAAAGAGCGTGCCGTGAACCGCGAACTTAATATTGGAGTAGTCCTGTTTGCCCACGATCAGCGCAATCAGCGGGGTCAGGAAGGCCTTGGTAAGTTCGGTAACGACACCACCAAAAGCCGCGCCAATGACCACGCCCACGGCCATATCCACAACATTTCCACGCAGGATGAATTTCTTAAAGCCGTCTAACATACGCCGCCTCCGAAATTCGTGTGTTCGCCAATGTACGGCAGGGCGTGGAGTAAATCAAGCCAGAAGCGGCCATGGCGTGGCCTTATGTGGGGGCTCTACTGTTAGGAACAAAGGGAAGACAGACTCAGATTCTCATCGGCATCACGATATACCGATACTTATAATCATCGCCCTCAGCGGGCCGCAATTGCCCTGCCGACTGTGGATCTTTCAACTCCAGCCGCACTTCACTTGAACCAGCGGCCTTCAGAAAGTCCACGAGATAAGCGGCATTGAAGCCCACGGTCAGCGGGTCTCCGGTATATGGCACTTCAATCGAATCCTCGGACTCGCCCGATTCGGTGGAAGAGGCAGAGATTTTCAACTCGCTTTTTTCCAACTTCAGGCGAACGGCGCGCGAGCGCTCATCGGCAAACTGCGCTACGCGCAGGATCGCCGCGTTCAATTCCTCCGCATTGATGGGAATGATCTTGTTGTTGTCCTTAGGCAGCACCGCTTCAAAATTAGGAAATTGCCCCGTCAGCTGCCGCGAAGTGAGCAGCCGCGATCCGATGCGGAAGTACAGAGTCGATTCATCCTTCGCAAATTCAATCGTCTCCGCGTCCTTCTCCGCATCCAGCAATGACTTCAACTCGTCCATTGCTTTCTTCGGCACCAGCGTTTTCATCTCTCCGGAGACGCCATCAAACTTTTCTCCACTGCGCTCGCAGTGCGCCAGACGATGCCCATCGGTCGCCACCATGGTGATCGATTCGGGCTTCAACAGCATCAAGGCACCATTCAACGTGTAGCGCGACTCTTCATTCGATATGGCAAAGCCCGTCCGCGCAATCAGCCCGCGCAGCACCTGGGCGGGGATCGTCACCGCACCAGCCGTAGGAAACGCTGGAAGGCTGGGAAAATTCGATTTCGCCATGCCCACCATCTTCGTGTTCGACCGGCCACAGCGAATGCTTACCCAATGATTTTCCAGCAGCTTGATCGTGATATCGGCGTCGGGCAGCAGTTTCACATAATCGTGCAACTTGCGCGCCGGAATCGTACACGAGCCTTCCTTCTTCACTTTCGCATTGCAGGAAGTCCGCAAGCTCAAATCCAGATCGGTCGCGGTCAGCGATAATTTGTTTCCGCCCGCCTCAAATAAATAATTCGACAGAATCGGAATCGTGGTCTTGCGCTCGACCACGCCCTGGGTTGCCGTCAACTCCCGCAGCAACTCACCTTTGCTGACCGTGATCTCCATCGTCATCGTCTCCGCTGCAACTGCGGCTTCGACCGGCATAAATCCGTCTCCCCCGTGAATGCTACTTCCCCTGCGACTTTTAGTACTTCCCTTATATCAAATGCAAAACCTATAAAACCAGCAGTAACCGTAGGCGATGCGGAGAAGTGGAAAACTTTACCAACTTCCTTGTTCTCAGAGTGTTCACGCCCGCCCGCTCATGTTAAGAATCGGACCTGAACTCAGCGGAGGCCCCACCAGATTCCGGCGATGCCTTCCGTTTCTACTTCGCCATCCACAGCTTCCACACCCCTTGCACAACCCGAACTGAATAAATCCGGATGGTAACGAGGAAAACTCCGCGAAGCCGCCTCTATCCCCCCAACTGCTCGGTCAATTTATTGATCAACCTGTTTAAATCTTTATCGTTCTTGCGGACCTCTTCGATCTTCTCGACTGAGTGCAGCACGGTTGTGTGATGCTTGCCGCCGAATTGCCGCCCGATTTCCGGCAGCGACGCTTCCGTCAAATGCTTCGCCAGATACATGGCAATCTGCCGCGGATAAACAATCGCCCGTGAATTATTTTTCGCCTTGATCTCCACCAGCCGCAGCCCGAACTGCTCAGCTACAGTTTTCTGAATCGATTCGATGGTGACCTTGCGCGCCTGAGAATCGATAAAATTCTTCAGCACTTGTTGCGCGTAGGGCAGAGTGATCTCCGCCCCGATCAGTGACGAATGCGCCACCAGCCGGATCAGGGCGCCTTCCAGTTCGCGCACGTTGGACCGTATATTCGACGCCACGTACAGTGCCACGTCGGTCGGCAGCGTGACTTTTTCCTGCTCCGCTTTTTTCTGCAGGATGGCGACTTTCGTTTCCAGGTCCGGCGGCTGAATGTCCGCGATCAATCCCCACTCAAAGCGGCTGCGCAGCCGGTCCTCAATCTCCGCCAGCTCTTTCGGTGAGCGGTCGCTGGCAATCACGATCTGCTTCATCGACTCGTGCAGCGCGTTGAAGGTGTGGAAAAATTCCTCCTGCGTACGTTCCTTGCCCGCAAGAAACTGAATGTCATCGATGAGCAGTACGTCCACGTTGCGGAACTTGTCGCGGAACGTGGTCATCTTGTCATAGCGCAGCGAGTTGATCATATCGTTGGTGAACTTCTCGCTCGATATGTAACAGATGGCCGCCTGCGGCTGCCGGCGCTTGACCTCGTGCCCGATGGCTTGCATCAGGTGAGTCTTGCCCATGCCGACACCGCCATATAAGAACAGCGGGTTGTAAGCTTTTGACGGCCGCTCCGCTACCGCCTGGCAAGCCGCGTGGGCGAACTGGTTGCTCGACCCGATGACGAACGCATCGAACGTATAACGCGCGTTCAGTTGCGCGGCTCCGTCCCAGTCGAAGCGCGCCTGCGCCGGCGCCGCAGCTGCCGGAGCCGAGAGGCCGCCGTCGTGCCGCACCGGCGTAGCCGCCGGATCGTCCTCCGGGGTCACAAACTTCACGTCGTTGAAGTCCATGCCCAGGTTGTCGATCGCTTCCTGGATCAGGTCGGCGTACTTGTCGCCGGCGTGGCGAAACTCCACGGTCGGTACGCGAACGAACAAAATGCCGCCGCTCGCATGGCTGTAACGCGTGGGCTTCAGCCAGGTGTCGTATGAGTGCCGGTTGATTTTCTTTTCCAGCGCATCCAGAATGCGCGCCCACGGATTCGGGGAGAGAGTTGTGCTAGGAACTGACATATTTATGAAATGCCCGCCACTCGCGTCCCAGCGGCTGGGTTGGAACGCCTGTCAAAACTCCATCTCGGAGCGGTTAATGGAAACCCTTGTCTATTGCGGAAAGCGTCCGGTTCGCGGTGCCTACGGTTGCCGGAATAATCGAAAATTTAAAAGCTCGAACAGTCCGGCATACTAGCACAAATTTTTTCGTAGCGTGGAAATCTTCTGCGAGAATTTTTTTCGCGAACCACTCATTCAGAACTCCAAGCCGCATCGCTGTCAAGTAGCGAAGATATAACTGCAACGCGCACGGTGCAGCTGCTGAAATAGGTCGCCATTCAACTTGGTGCAAGTGCGCCCTGTCGTTTATACTCTTTGTTTGCCCTAAGACCATTGACCTAGTCAGGAGCGGTACTTTTTCATGCCCAAGCGTACGTTCCAACCTAACCGGCGCAAGCGAGTCAAGAAGCATGGATTCCGCACGCGCATGAAGACCCAGGGCGGCCAGAAGGTGCTTTCCCGCCGCCGCGCCAAGGGGCGCAAGCGGGTTTCGGTAAAGCCCGGCTTCCGCGAATAAAGTGTGGCGGCAATACTATTTTGCGAAGATCGTGTCACGCGAGCCCGCTGTGGCGCGGGCGCGGTTGTCCGCGTGTCCGCGGCGAATCCGTTCAGGATCGTCACTGTGACCTCGTTTACTCCCCAACAAGAGGAAGACGGGGAAGTCGAGCACTCGAGCGGGAACATGCGAACTCAGCCATGCGGTCGTCTTTTGCGCCACGCCGACTTCGAGCGCGTCTATAAGCAGGGTCGTCGGCACTTTTCGCCGTCAATGACGGTTTTTTATTTACAACGGCACCCGGCGTCGGAAGAGCGCAAGCCGGCAAAAGTTGCTTCCGGGTTTCGCGTCGGCTTCACCGTGGGGCGCGCTCTCGGCGGGGCTGTGCAGCGCAATCGCATGAAGCGCCGTCTGCGCGAGGCGGTTCGCCGCACGCGACTCGCCGCCGGACTGAATGCGGATGTGGTCATCAATCCGAAGAAGTCAATCCTGACGGCGGATTTTGCTGCCGTTACAAACGAAGTCAGCCGCGCCTTCGCCGTGATTGAACAGAAGCTGGGAAGAGAACGTACCGCTACAGAGAACATCCGGCGGCCGGATCCCGGCAGCCGGAAGCCGAACTAACTTGCGCAACTTCGCCAAACTCGTCACCTTGCAACTGCTGCGAGCCTACAAATGGGCGGTGTCGCCATTGTTGCCCCCATCGTGCCGCTACGTTCCGACTTGCTCCGAATACGCCATGGAAGCCGTCGAGCGCTATGGAGCCTTGCGCGGAAGTTTGATGGCCATCGCTCGCTTGCTGCGATGCCATCCCCTTGCGCGCGGCGGTTACGATCCGGTGGTAAGGCGCGGCCACGATCACGCAATCGATTGCGAAATTCAATCGCCAACCGCCTTCAAGAAGGCCTAAAACTTTGGCAGACTTTCAAAACCCGCAGCAGGAGCCCGGCGCAGAGCGCCGCTTGCTTCTAGTCTTCGTCCTCACCTTTATCGTGATTCTGTTGTTCCAGCCGTTGCTGAAAAAATACGGCCCGCAACCCCCGGCCACTCCGCCGCAAAAGCAGGAAACGAAATCACCTTCGGAAACTCCTGCTGCGCAGCCGCCTAAAGTCGCGGAGCCTGCGGTCGTTCCGCCCAGTGGAAGCAAGCAAGCCTCCTCGGAAACCGAAACCGTCATCGAGAACGATCTGTTTCGCATTACCTTCACCAATCGCGGCGCCCAGGTCAAATCGTGGATCCTCAAGAAATTCGACAACGAAACTCAAAATGGCCCGCTCGATCTGGTGAATCCTGCCGCTGCAGCGAAGTTTGGCTACCCGCTATCGTTGTGGACCTATGACGACAGCGTGCGCAACAAGTTGAGTTCAGCGCTCTATGTGGCATCCAGCCAGGGAGTGCAGAAGACCCCCACTGAGATCACCTTTGAGTACTCCGATCAGGACCTTTCCGTCCGCAAGACTTTCCGTTTCGATCAGACCTACGTGTTGCACGTGGAGACGGCGGTCGTTTACAAAGGCAGCTCGGTGCCCGCTTTGCCCGCGTGGCCATCAGGGTTCGGCGATCAGGCGACCCCAGCCACCTATGCTGCCAGCCTCATCGATTACCAGTACGGCAGCAAAATCGAGCGTGTGGCGCTCAAGAAAATCAGCAGCGGCAACACGCTTTCCGGTCCCTTCGACTGGGCTGGTCCCAACGATCAATACTTCGCCGCGGTATTCATTCCCGACGATCCCGCGACAGCGTCGATGATCGAGCTCCACAACTCTATCGAGAATTCTCAAGACGCCAAGCGTCCCTTCGAAATCGTCGGCGCTGCTGTGGGCAACCTGCATGGGCCCACGGTTGAGCGCATGTTCGTCGGCCCCAAAGAGCTGAGTTCGCTCGAAGCCGTAAATGTTCCGGGCATCGTCGGCACCAATCCCGACCTGCGTGGCCTGGTCGATTTCGGCTGGTGGGGAATTCTCGCCCGTCCGCTATTTGTCTGGCTTCGCTGGACTTACAACCACATCGTTCCCAACTGGGGCTGGGCCATTGTTGTCCAGACTTTCATCATCAGCGTGGCGCTGCTTCCCCTGCGCGTCTCGCAGATGAAGTCGATGCTCAAGATGCAGCGCGTAGCGCCGCAGATCAAATCCATCCAGGAAAAATACAAGAAATACAGCCTGCGCGATCCGCGCAAGGCGGCAATGAACGAAGAGATCAGCGCCCTCTACAAAAAAGAAGGCGTCAACCCCGCCGGCGGCTGTTTGCCGCTGCTCATCCAGATGCCGTTTCTGTTCGCTTACTACCGCATGCTGGGCACGGCGCTCGATCTGCGCCATGCGCACTGGCTCTGGATTCACGATCTTTCCGCGCGCGATCCCATCTTTCTTCTTCCCATCGCCATGGTGGTCAGCCAGTTGGTCACCTCGAAGATGACTCCCCAAGCGGGCATGGACCCCACGCAGCAAAAAATGATGACCTGGATCATGCCCCTTATGATGGGCTTTATCTTCTTCAATCTGCCGGCCGGCCTGAATTTGTACTATGCGGAAGTCAACCTGATTGGCATCGTGCAGCAATCGGTTATGAATCGCACCCCGCTGGGCCGCGAAATGCGCGAGATGATGGAGAAGCGCGCCAGAAAGAAAGACAAGTAACCGCAATCCATTAGGGTTGTTACTCGCCCGAACTCAAATTCCCGTTTTGGATTGCCGCCCGGCGCGGTTCGCTCGCAGCATTTGCCCGCACTGCAAGCCCTCGGCTATCATCAGCAAAGCTATGTTCGACGATTTCAAAGCCGAAGACCGCTGGACCAAAAAGCCGGTTCATTGCGTCTACCAGGCCCTCATTGTTGCCATCTCCACGCGGCACGCGGATGCCGTCGATCTTAAGTTTCTGGTCGATGGGCGAACCGTTTGGGTTGCGTTGCCTCACCCTGCCTGGGTCGAGTACAAGAAGCGGACCGGCAAAATGATTACCGATTCCCTGGCTGTGGAAATCGCCGGACACTATCTGAAAACGGCCCTCGAAGCCGGCGAAGGAGTTGGCTGCGAGATGTATTCTCTGACCATCGCCGAAACCCTAGCCAATCTCGACGGGGTGGTTGCGGAGATGCAGGCCGCGCCGGCCTGAAAGGTTGCTTTGACTGCATCGCCGGTGGCATCTCCATTTGCGTTCCTCGGGTGCGTCGCGATTATTTTCGTTTCCTGCCATGTGCAGGATTGTCCCATCTCTGCTGCCATTGCAACCAACCTTATGGGCACAAATCGGGTAAGGCCGGGTGCCGGTCCTGATTACTACCGCTTGGCATCCGCGAGGTTTTGAGTGAGAATACGTCGTTTGCCTTTTTGCGCTGCTTGAGGAGACTTATGGCGACCATGATGCACGTCGGTGATGTCACAGAGTTGCTGCGCGACGGAAGAACTCATTTCAATCTATCGCCCGCAGTTCTGGTAGAGCATTCGATACGACGCGAAGAGGCAACGCTGGCTGCCAACGGAGCCTTGGTCGGCTACACCAACCGCACCGGCCGTTCTCCCAAAGACAAATTCATCGTCCGCGACGAAACCACAGAGAACAAGGTGGCCTGGGGCTCCGTCAATCAGCCAATCGAGCCGGAGAAGTTCGACGCCCTTTATGACCGGGTCGTGGAACACCTGCAGGGCCGGGAGCTTTTCGTCCAGGATCTTTTCTGCGGCGCCGATCCCGCCTACCGTCTGCCGGTGCGCATCGTGAACGAGTACGCCTGGCACAATCTGTTTGTCCGCCAGTTATTTATCCGCCCTACGCCACACGAACTGAAGTCTCATCACGCGGAATTCACCGTCATCTGCGCTCCGGAATTTAAAGCCGACCCCATACGCGACGGCCTCAATTCAGAAGTTTTCGTTCTGCTGAATTTCTCCCGCCGCACCGTGCTGATCGGAGGCACATCGTATGCCGGTGAGATGAAGAAGTGCATTTTCAGCGCGATGAATTTCCTCTTGCCTCCGCGCAACGTATTCCCCATGCACTGCTCCGCCAACGTCGGCCACAATGGCGTCAGCGCTTTGTTCTTCGGACTTTCGGGAACCGGCAAGACCACGCTTTCCGCCGATCCCTCCCGCGACCTCATCGGAGACGACGAGCATGGCTGGAGCGCCAACGGCGTCTTCAACTTTGAAGGCGGATGCTACGCCAAATGCATCAAGCTCTCGAAGAAGAACGAGCCGCAAATCTGGGACGCCCTGCGTTTTGGCTGCGTCCTGGAAAATGTCACTCTCGACCCGCGAACCCGCGTGCCCGACTATGACGATGACAGCAAAACGGAAAATACCCGCGCCGCCTATCCCGTCGATTTCATCGAAAATGCCGTTATCCCCGGTGTCGGTGGACATCCGCGCAATGTGGTTTTCCTCACCGCCGATGCCTTCGGCGTTCTGCCTCCCATCTCGCGCCTTACGCCGGAGCAGGCCATGTTCCACTTCCTCTCTGGCTATACCGCCAAAGTCGCGGGCACAGAAGCAGGCGTAAACGAGCCGCAGGCTACGTTCTCCACCTGCTTCGGCTCACCCTTCATGCCGCTTCCGCCGAAAGTCTACGCGGAAATGCTGGGTCGCCGCCTGCGCGAGCACAACGCTCAATGCTGGCTGGTCAACACTGGATGGCAAGGCGGGCCCTATGGAATCGGCAAGCGCATGGCGATCCCATACACCCGCGCCATGGTCGATAATGCCGTGGAAGGTGAACTGGCCAAACAGGAATTCGAAGTGGAACCCAATTTCGGCTTTAGCATCCCGAAAGAGTGTCCTGGCGTGCCGCCGCAAGTATTGAACCCGCGCAATGCCTGGCGCGACAAAGCCGCCTACGACCGGGCCGCTGCCGAGTTATGCGACCGCTTCGCCAAGAACTTCGAAAAATTCGACGCCCCACCTGAAGTCAAAGCGGCCCGGCCGAAAGCACAAAAGTAACTTTCCGTCCGCGAATGCAGCCCACACCCGGCAGCGACGCCACATCTATAGCGTAACGTCCATCTGCAATCCCTCGATCATCTCATCCAGCGTTCTCTGCGCCGTCTCGTGCTTCTGCTGCAAGTCGGCCAGTTCATGTTGCAGCGACTCCACCCGGTCTTCCTGCTCGTTCAGTTCGCGGACATAGCGTTCCACCAGCGCTTTTTCTTCCGCACTGCCTTTCAACGCCTTCATATTTTCCCGCACCCGCTTCTGATCGTCTCCGATCTCGGAAATCTTTGACTTTCGCGATCCCAGTTCTGTCTCCAGTTCTGCCACGCTGTTTTTTTGCGCAATGATTTTTCGCAATGCCTGCTCGATTTGAGGATTGATCATCCTCTGCTCAAGAAAAAACTTGATCTGGCTGTCGTCCACGTTCGACAACTGGTAATTGTTTGTGATCGGATGGTATTCCTTGACCAGCAGCGTTTCCGTTTTCTTGGGCTCAACTGCCAGACGGAAGCGCTGGAACGAGGCTGAACTCTCCGCGGGTTTTTCATCGTCGGTCAGCTTCCAACCCTGGCGCGCCGGGTGCTCGATCACAACGGTTCGCGCCGAGCTATCGCGGTTGCGAATGATGTAAGTATTCTCCTCACGCTCTTGCGTCGATTGCATCATCAGACCGTGTGCGATGATCACTTTGGTGACCCGCTGGTAATCTGCTTTTTGTTTCGCCTCCACCAGAACTCCAAGATCGGCAGCATAGGAAAGTAGGCGCTTTTCTCCCGGCTTGATCGCGTCCATCAATCCTTCGCCGGCAAACGCATCGCCTTCAAGTACATTGAAGCTGCCGCCATCGAGCGTCAGATCGCTCGTATTGTCGACCCACAGCGCGCGCAGCACGGCGCTTTGCGAAGGATTCCATACCGAAACCTTTTCTGCATCGATGCGCGTCTGCAAAATCGGTACCAGCGCCGACTGGCTCTTGTGAATGGTCACGCGATCCTTCAGCTTGTATTCGAACAGGTCCCCGAGATCGCGGGTCTGCGCCGTTGTCGTATTGCCTTCGAGCGCCTGGTCCACTTCTACTTGGGCACGATCTCCAAGTCCGCGATACACGCCCCCGCCAACTCCGCCGCCGCTACCCGAGCCGATGCCGCTGCCGGAGGCGATCCACCTCTGCATTTTGGCCGCACCGCCGACCGGTGCGTGAATAGTCCCCCCAGCCACTCCGCCAACAATGCCAGCCGCTGGCGCGGTCAACTGGCCATTCACGGTTTCTTCCTGTCCTTCCATCGTCGCCTCGTGCGTCTGCGGCGTGATCAGCGCATTCTCCGGCAGCGGCACCACCGGGCGCCGCGTGTAATATGGTTGCGAAAGGTCCTGCACAAACGACTGCGGCGCCCCCGCCACCAGCGACAATTCCACATTCTTCCAGTCCTCGCCGACTGTGTTATCCACAATGGCCCACCCCTGCAGCAACGGCTTGCCATCTTTGGGAATCACGATCCGGTACGTACTCTTCCACACCGGTACCTCGCTGATGTAGCTCACCAGAAGTTCGCGTTCGCCAGCTCCCGCCGTAGAAATCGTCATGCGCCGCAAATCCTGATCGCGCGTGGAAGCCACGAGTCCGAGGTATTTCCCCACTTCCTCATTCACTTCTTTTTCCGCCACGCGCACGCTGGTTGAAGGCGTTAGATCAAACACCCGCACCTCGCCGCTATCGCTCACAATCGATACTTGATCGACCGTGACTTTCTGGTCGCCTTTGATGGGAATGTCGCGCTCGTCCACGCTGAGCAGGCGCCCGGTCGCACTCTCCGAGGCATTTCGCACTTCCAGCCGTGCCCCGCGCAAAGCGTCCAGAAACTGCGCAGTGGTTGGATTTTCTCCCACCGGCAAATGCAGCGACCCAAGCCGCTTTTCCAGCGGTGCGTTCGAGTTGTAACTCACGCCCGTGATTCGTCCCTTGCCCAGATCGAGCACGGTCAGCGACTTCAGCACGTCGTTCAGTTGCGCTGTGGTGAAGTCAACATTGACATCCTGGTTGTCGCGCACCCTGCCCGCGTGTTCAAAGTAGCCCACGCCATTCTTGTAAAGAACCACACGCGTCACCGGCAGCCGCGCCGCCGATTCGCCTGCGGATGCCGGAGCGGCCCCCGGCGAATCTCGTTCCGAGGAAGTTTGTCCAGATGAAGTTTGTGCAGATAAAGACTGCGCCAATGAGAATGAAGCGAACAACACCCACAGCAGTGTTACTTTCACAGAACGCATGGCTCCTCCATCGAGCACCCGACCGCTCGTCACAAGCAGAACGCAGATCATCGTTCTCCTTGCGCAGCGTGCCGCCTCTGCAAGAATTTAGACACCCGAGCGGGTGTCTATGGAGCCGTGGATGCAAGCTATTTGCGCTGAGATGGCTGGCGCGTCTACAGTCCGCGCTACAGTCTTGATGCCGCCTCGCCTATGCCTTCTTGATCAGCCGCGTCAGCCAGATCAAAAAGACCGCCCCAATGATGGCGACCACGATGCTGGCGATCATGCCGCCCGCGGGATAAATCCCCAACGCGTTGAAGATCCACCCGCCGACAATTCCGCCGACCATGCCCAGCACAATATCCATCAGAACCCCATATCCGCCGCCCTTCATGATTTGCCCAGCGGCCCAGCCCGCAATCAGTCCAGCGATAATCCAAGCGAGAAATCCCATGTTGTTTCTCCTGAAACGACAGAAGTCGGATGCCCACCAATCAGCGTTGCGGAGACTATGCTTATACGATAGAGCTGTCAAGCGCCACACGAAACAGGTCTGAGGAAGAAATGTTTGCCCGCAAGATTCGCGTCGAATACGAAGTGGATGGCCACCGTCAACCTTGCCCCTTGAAGTGGCTCGATAGCTTTTCCATGCGCAACTTCACCAATGCCGGCATCTTCGATGACACGCTGCCCCTCGCCGATGGGCAGATGGAGATCGGCTCCAGCGTACCCCTCGACCGGCTCAAAGATGCAATGGAAGACTGGTTCCGGCGTAAGGGATATTTGCCCAAAGACTCAGGGTTATCCTTGACCGAGTCCTCGCCCTCGCCGCATTAACAGGACCGAAACCCTGTTCGTGGAGCGCCTTATGGCACAAAGGGACGCCCACCTTCAGGCCGCCGCGTAAGGAATTCCTAACTCCTCACGCAAAGAGCAACCTCTGCTCTTCGGCACGTCTCTTATTTACAGACGTTTAGGTTTTGGGCTTTGGTGGCACAAGAGTTGCATGGCCTTCTGTGGAGGACCTTATGAGCCATAAAGTTTCGATTCGAGAGTTGACGTCTGGCCGCGGTACGAGTCTGGGTCTGCCAGCCCCTGTGCACTTTCCTGGGGCTTGGACTCCTGATGTGACCTTCTTGCGCACCTGGCTGGTCTATGATTCCGCGGTGGCTTCGGCGAAACAGAGCGGCAAATTTAATTGGAATTTCCTCATCGGAGTCCTTCTCGCCGCCGGAGTTAGCGCCCTTTTTTGGCTGGGAATTGGAATGGCCGTCGCCCATTTGCGCTGAATTCCTGAGCCACGGCCCCGCAACGAAACGCTTAATTTCTAACTGCTGTAGCGCAGCAGCGACATAACGTTGTAACCCTTCAGCTTGTCACGCCCATTCAGAAAATCCAGCTCCACCACAAACCCCAATCCAGCAATCTCCGCGCCCTGCGACGCCGCCAGCTTCGCCGTTGCTTCCGCCGTGCCGCCAGTCGCCAGCAGATCGTCGACGATCAGCACCCGTTGTCCCTTCTGCAACGCGTCCTGGTGCATCTCCAGCGTTCCCAGGCCATATTCCAGCGCGTAATCCTGTTTCACCGTGGCCGCCGGTAGCTTGCCCGGTTTGCGCACAGGCACAAATCCGGCATTGAGCCGGTAAGCCAGCGCCGGACCAAAAATAAATCCCCGCGCCTCAATCCCCAGCACCACATCCACTTCCTGCCCAATGTAATGCTCCGACAGCTTGTCGATCAGCGTGGCGAATCCCACTTTGTCTTTTAGCAACGTCGTGATGTCATAAAACAAAATTCCCTTCTTAGGGAAATCCGGCACTTCGCGAATCAAATGCTTAAGCTGATCGCAACTTAGGCCCGCGCCCGATCCGCTATTCGATCCAGAGTTCGAATTAACATTCAATGCCATCTACCACGCTCCTTCAATGCGAAATGCGTTGAGCCCCGCCACCGGCGCGGCTTCCTGCTCTTCCACGGCATCCACGCGTGCCGCCCGAGGTCCTTCACGCAGCCGCGAGCGCAACCCGGAAAGCTGATCGCGCGTACCCTGCGCCAGAATCTCGACACAGCCATCGTGATTGTTTCGTACCCATCCGGCAATGCCCAGAATGTGCGCCTCGCGCTCCACAAACCAGCGAAAGCCTACTCCCTGCACACGTCCGCGAACGATAAAGCGGCGCGCCTGAACTGTGGTTGGAGCGGTGCTCATAAGTGGAAATTCATTATGCCCAGAGATGTGACTGGTTGGCAAAGCCGGAAAGTACTCCGCCATTGCCGCTTTCAGGTACACTCATCGACCGGAGGTATTTCCATTGCCGACTTACATCGCCCTTCAGCGCTACACACAGAAAGGTATCGAGAACATCAAGGATGGTCCCAAGCGGCTGGATGCTGCAAAGCAAGCTCTGGCCGCTGCCGGCGGCAAGCTGCACGGCTTCTATCTCACTGTGGGCCAGTACGATCTTGTGACCATCGCCGAATTTCCGGACGATGAAACTGCCGCACGTGCCGGATTGTTTGGGGGATCGCAGGGCTTCGTGCGCAGCGAAACTCTTCGCGCCTTCACCGAAGAAGAGTACCGAAAAATCATCGCTAGTCTGCCCTAGGTTTCCGATTGCTTACGCCGGCGCTGTGCCCACTTCTCGCCGCTTTTGCGACAAGCGGGCGTCCGGTCATTGTGGTTCGGGCACCAATTAGGCGGATGCCAAATGTCCAGCCTAACGCGCGGCCGCCATCGCAACTTTCTACAGCGCCACTCCGCTCGATCTTTCCTGCCCGCTTGCCTCGCGGTCTTTAGCCCGCAGCGCTTCCACTTCTTCCGCGATCGCAAACTTCAACGCTTCAATGCCTTTGCCGGTCACCGCCGAAATCTCATACAACTTCATCTTTTCCTTCTTGCAATATTTCTTCAGCTTCGCCACTTTATCTTTGTTGGCGACATCGATCTTCGATGCCACCATCAGCATCGGCTTTTCTTCCAGATGCGCGCCAAAGCTGGCCAGCTCCCCGCAAATCACCTCGACATCTTTGACCACATCCGGCCGCCCGCTGCCATCCGACACATCCACCAAGTGCACCAGCAATCGCGTGCGTTCAATGTGCCTCAAAAACTGCGTTCCCAGCCCCGCGCCTTCATGTGCGCCCTCAATCAGGCCGGGAATGTCGGCAACCACAAAGCTGACTTCATTTCTCGCGTCCCCCACCGCCACCACTCCCAAATTCGGCTGCAAAGTCGTAAACGGATAATCCGCAATCTTGGGCCGCGCCGCCGAAATCCTCGCAATCAATGTTGACTTCCCAACATTCGGATATCCCACCAATCCCACATCGGCAAGCAACTTCAATTCCAGCCGGTACGTATGTTCTTCCCCCGGACGTCCCACTTCATGCTCGCGCGGCGCCTGATGCACCGATGTAGCAAAGCGCGCATTGCCCCGGCCGCCGCGGCCGCCCCGTGCAATCACCATCCGCTGGTCCGGCGCCGAAAAATCGAAAACTTTCTCTCCCGACTCTTCGTCGTAAACAATCGTTCCCACCGGAACTTTGAGCGTCACATCGATCCCGTCCCGCCCCGTCTTATTCGAGCCCTCGCCATGCCGCCCGCGTTGCGCCTTGTATTCGGGATTAAAGCGAAAATGCACCAGCGTATTGTGCCGCTCGCTCGATTCCATAATCACATCGCCGCCCTTGCCCCCGTCGCCCCCCGAAGGCCCGCCGCGCGGCACAAACTTTTCCCGCCGGAACGCCATACAGCCATTGCCGCCATCCCCCGCCTGCACCCGAATTTTCGCCTCATCAATAAACATAAAATCCTAAAGCCGCTTAACCGCCGGAAAGCGCATCATGTTCCGTCCATCTTCAGCCGATAGACCTACAGAGGCTGATGTGCGGAACTTCTGAGATCTGAAAAAATTGACTCTACCAAGAAGCGCGCCGTGAACCATATGCCCGCAACCAGAGGAGTTGACCCCACCACCATCCTGCCGCGACCCGAGTGGCAGGCCGTTTTGTGCGAAACCACTATCGAAGTATTTTCCACCATGGTCGGGGCGGCAGTTGCCATCCCCACGGAAACTGGCACTCCAATCGTCGCCCAGATGACGGGAGTGATCGGCATCGCCGGCCAGATTCGCGCCATCTTCAGCCTGCGTTGCAGCCAGAAATCCGCAGTCCGCATCGCCTCGCTGATGCTCGGCATCTCCGCCGACGATCCCGGCGCTGAAAAAGCCGCCAGCGACGCCGTCGGAGAAGTCTGCAACGTGGTCGCCGGTTATTTCAAAGCCAAGATCGGCCTCGGCGATAAAGGTTCGCTATCGCTTCCCACCATCGTCATCGGCAAAAACTATACAATCCATCCCGCCACCGGTTGCGAGCGCCTCGAGTTCCCGCTGTTGTTCGAAGCCCAACCAATCTGGATCACTCTCGACATTCGCCAATAAGAAAGCCTCTGCCCGAAGCAGAGGCCAATGTGGCGCGGTAAAGTCGTAGCGCAGGCGCCCTCGCCCGCGATTTTCTTGCCGCAGAAGTCCCTACTTCGCTTCTACCGGCTCGACCATCACGAACTTCCCCATCTGTCCCTTGTTCAGGAACTTGATCCGTCCCGTGATCTTGGCGAAAAGCGTGTCGTCTTTGCCCCGCCCTACGTTCAGCCCCGGTTTCACCGGAGTCCCGCGCTGCCGCACAATGATCGTCCCGCCAGGAACAATCTGTCCGCCAAATGCCTTGAATCCCAGCCGCTGCGCGTTCGAATCGCGGCCATTTCGTGAAGTGCCCTGCCCTTTTTTATGTGCCATAAAGCCTCAGTGGCCAGTAGCCAGTTATCAATTCGATCTTGCCCCTGCTTGTGTGGGGACGGGCGCCTCGCCCGTCCAACCTACTTCTTCTTCCCCGCCGATTTCTTCTTCGCCGCCTTCTTCGGTGCCGCCTTTTTCTTAGCCGAACCCTTCTTGGCCTTGGCTTCCGCGTGCGGCGCTTCTTGCTCTTCCACAGTCGGCCTTACCTTCTTCGGTTTCGCTTCTTTCTTCGGCAGCTCCGGCGCCTTGAAGCTCTGGCCGTCAATGGAAATCTCGCTGATGCGCACTGCGGTATAAGCCTGCCGGTGCCCCCGCAATTTCTTGTACTGCTTCTTGCGCTTGTAATGGAAGACCAGAATCTTCGCGCCCCGGCCCTCTTCTACGACCTGGCCGACCACGCGCGCTTCCGACTGCGGCTTGCCCACATTGCCCGCTTCGCTCGAAACCGCCAGCACTTCCGGAAACTCCACCACACCGTCAGTTCCCGTCGCAAATTTCTCTACTCGAATCACATCCCCGGGCGCCACCCGGTATTGCTTACCGCCAGCGCGGATCACCGCGTACATACGTCTGCCTCCGTCAAATATCTTCAGCTTGTAAGGTGGACGCTCAAGAATTGCCGCGCACACGAGCGCGAGTCTTAGTCTAGCGGCCTGCTGTCCCTTTGCTTGCTGTGTGTTTCCGCCGGCGGCGTATCCTTAGCCGCGGCAGGCCAGCCAGAACGGCCAGCATCTACAGACAAACATCACTATCTTAACGTGTTGCCGCAAAATCGGTCAATCACAAGTTAATCTCACGCCGCAGAGTCGCATGCCGCGCCCAAGGATCAGCCCCCTGCGTTTCCCCCGTGCGAACCCCTGTGTCCCTCTGTGGTAAGCTCTTGCCGTTCGTTTTGACAGAAGACCCGACCATAAACGAAGGTGACATCCGATGAAGCGTCCACAAATCGCCGCATTCTGCCTGATGATGTTAATCGCAGCCCACACCCTTCCAGCCTCCGCCAAGAAATCGCCCGCCCCGCCCGACAAAGCCTACATGCAGACCATCTGGACTGGCTGGGCCACACTCGATCCCGCCAACGTTGCCCAGTTCTACGCTACGGGCCCAAACACTTTCTTCGACATCGCTCCCTTGAAATACAACAGTTGGGACGAATACCAGGCCGGCGTGAAAGGCGTTATCGCCGGCTACAAAACCGCCAAGTTCACCGTCAACGACGATGCCGCCATCCACCCGGAAGGCGACTGGGCCTGGGGCACTGCGACCGTCAGTGAAGAAATGACCACCAAAGCCGGCAAAGTTGAGATGGGCAACTTCCGCTGGACCGTAATCTGGCAAAATCAAAATGGCAAATGGCTGGTGGTTCACGAACACGTCTCCGCGCCGCTGCAATAACTCGCTCGACCATGCCGATCACCGATGCCGATTTCTCTCGATGACCTGCGCCGATTTGCCGTCGCGCGCAGCCTGTTCACGCCCACCACGCTCAAGCGGGCGCTCGAAAAATTTGGCTTCGTGCAGGCCGACCCCATCCGCGCCCCAGCCCGGGCGCAGGACCTCATCCTGCGGCACCGCGTCAAGAACTATTGCGCAGGCGATCTCGAACGCCGCTACACGCAGCTCGGCGTCGAAGAAGATTTCTTCATCAACTACGGCTTCGTAACCCGCGAGTTGCAGGCGCTCATGCATCCCCGCGCCGATTGTCGCGTTCCCGCCCAAAGCCGTCTGCCCTGGCCCGCGGCCGAGCGCAGGCGGGCGCAGTTGCTGCTGGAGTTCGTGCGCGAACGCGGCAAGGTGCATCCCCGCGAAGTGGATGACCACTTTGCTCACGGCCGCGTCACCAATTATTGGGGAGGCTCATCGAACGCCACCACCCATCTGCTCGACGCAATGCACTACCAGGGTATGCTGCGCGTAGTCCGCCGCGAAGCGGGAATCCGCATCTATGCCGCGCACGAACACAACGCCGCGCTCATGGATGATGAAACGCGCCGCGCCCGCATCGACGCGCTCGCCGATGTTGCCGTGCGAATCTATGCGCCCATGCCCTTCGCCAGCCTCAGATTTTTGCTGCGCCGCCTGCGTTATGCCGCGCCGCAATGGGAAGGCGAAGTGACCGCCGCGATCCAAAGAGCGAAAGAACGCCTCGCGCACGCACGCGTCGGTGGCCTGGATTGGTATTGGCCCGCCGAAGAAAAAGTTTCGCGGCGTGAAGCGCCGGAGAAAGTTCGCCTGCTGACTCCCTTCGACCCGGTCGTGTGGGATCGCGACCGTTTCGAACTCCTCTGGGGATGGGCCTATCGCTTCGAAGCCTACACTCCGCCCGCCAAACGCATCCGCGGCTACTACGCCCTGCCGCTGCTGTGGCGCGATCGCGTCATCGGCTGGGCCAACCTGTCGGTAAAAGATGGAAAACTTCACCCGCACTTCGGCTACATAAACTCAACCCCGCCCAAAGACCGCGCATTCAAACGCGAACTCGAAGCCGAGCTGGAACAGATGCGAATTTTTCTAAAGCTGCAAAACTAGCCGCCTGCTGAGAAATTCTGCCTTCAGCAAGTCTGGGAAATGGCGGCTTTAGCCGCCGCCCGTGTGGAGCGGGCGCCTCGCCCGCTGCCTTTGGCTTTGATGTGAACAATCGTCGGCACGAATGGAAGAGCACGACTTCAGTCGTGCCGCCAAGTCTTCTAGAGTCAGCCGCGCTTTAGCGCCCGAGGTTCGTTTTAGAGGTCCGAGTGAGTTTTCTCAGCAGCTTGCTAGGGGAGATGCTCAATATCAACACCGCTCCACTTGTCTCTGAGATATTCAGCGACTAGGCGCCGGTGACAATGCTCTGGCTTTTCTTCGCTGCATAACAGACACCCGCCATCCAACAGTTCGCGCGGCACTGTGTTTTCAATATGCCTGCCGCGGATCAATTCAAGAAACTGCCGCTCGTACAATTGCCAAGCTCCGGTCTTGGCTTTCTTGTAAGGATTGAGAATGTCCGCCGTCGGCGCGAGTTCAGGGAGGTGTATATATTCGATGTTGCAGATCGCTTTCGTAAAATAGCGCAAATCATCTTTTTTGGTGAAGCCCGCAAGCTGCGAGATATTATTCAGCCGAACATCAATCAACCTCCTGACTCCCGCCTTCTGCAACACCGTAAAGAAGGTTTCAGCCGACTTCTTGGTGAATCCAACAGTAAAAATCTTCATCCCGCCAAATCCTTCACACCATCCGGCTCAGCTATTTCATAAGCAATGCGTTCCCCTTGTTTGCGGTACACATTCACTAACAACTCCTGGCGGGAGTGAAACATGTCGTGTTCGGGCAAATTCAGGAGGTGTGCCAGTCGGCTTAGCGCGGCATCATGAGTCTCCAAACCACCGTCCGCATGGATATGCGAAACATCGATTCCGAGCGCCGCCAGATGCCTCGCAACCAAAATCGCTCTATGACATTCAAGGGGCTCTTTTTCAGCACACATTAGCGCAATCCGAAAACCCTCCTTCATCCCCTTAACTACTCGCTTAAGGCCGTATTGGAAGAGAGCGGTTTCAGCCAAACGCTCGTACTGAACCTTCCCGGCTTCGTAGCAACGTGGATCGCTGCTCCGCGCACCGAGTTCCTTGCCCAGAAATCGATACTGGATGCCTTGCCCCGACAGAGCCCTCTCTAACTCCTCGCGGTTAAACTGGGGATTCATCCTGCTGTAGGGCGCAGAGCGCACATCGCAAAGTGCCGTGATGCCGTGCTGCCGGAGCAAACGGATGAAACGCTCTTGTGGGTGTGTTGAGTGACCGATGGTGAATACGGTGTCCTGCATGGTTGTTTCGCTCACAATGGCGGATTGGCGAAAATCGCGGCCACAAGCTGGTGGCATCGGCCGTCATTCTTAAGGCGCCGGAGGTGTTGCGAGAGCTGGAGCTGCCGAGGTATAGCGGAAGCCGCAGCCCACACCAAGCTAACAAATGCGTCCCCAACCACCCGCCGCCGCGGCACTTTCTCCACAGCCGCCGCCTGTGACATCCAACCTTGCCTCCCGCGAAAAAAGCGCCCACAATCGTAGATGCGAACCGCAAATCGCGGCCTCAGTTCAGTGGCTCTTTGAAAATTTTGCGAACCGGCAAGCTGGCAAATCGAACTCCAGAATCTGACACAACCCTTTGGCGCTCAAGAATTTAGCGGGTTACGCCCCAAAGTCGCACTGATTCTAAAGGGCTTACTCCGTCCAAACGGATCAATCCGACCGCTAACTCCTTTAAATCTGAGAATTTAGCCGTAACTCCTTTAGAAGCCATATTTTAGCGACGACGAAAATGCTAAGATGCTGATTCCAGATAATTTAGCGGTTTTTGCTTAAAAAATTCTTGGCCCAGGACCTGGAACCGGTCCGAATCCCTTCAGTAAGCCAAGACAAAGAAATACACTGTCATACCCGTGCCCACCAGCACCACAAAGACCCGCACCCAGGCTTGCGGAAGCCTCATCGCATAACGCGCCCCAAGATAACCGCCAAGAATCGCGCCCGCAATCATCACCCCGCCCGCCTTCCAATACACCGCGCGGGCCACAATGAAGGTCACCACCGCCACGCCGTTGATCACAAATCCCATCACGCTCTTCAACGCATTCATCGAATGAATGTCGGTCATGCCCAGCGCGGCCAGCATGGCCAGCATGACAATGCCCATGCCTCCGCCGAAGTAGCCGCCATAAACGGCAACCGCCAACTGAAACACCGTAGCCCCGGCCAGAGCGGCCGTGCCCGATTCATGCTCCATCACCGACCGGCGCCCGCCCGCCAGTTTTTTGCCAAAGGCAAACAATAGCGTCGCCCCCAGCGTGAGCCACGGCAGCACTCGCAGAAACGTATGCGCCGAAGTCTTCAGCAGCAGGATCGCACCGAAGAGTCCGCCCACAAAGCTGGCAGCGAACAGCGGGATCATCACTCGCCGCGGCACATCCAGCTTGCTGCGATACGCGCCGCCGCTGGCCGCCGCTCCAGTCCACAGCGCGATGGTGTTGGTGGCATTGGCAGGAATTGGCGGCACGCCGGTGAACAGCAGCGCAGGAAAAGCGATAAAACTGCCGCCGCCCGCCACGGAGTTCAGCGCCCCGCCGAGCGCTCCGGCGGCAAACAAGAAGAGTGCGGTTTCGAGGCTCAATCAATACGTGTACCAGAAGGGAGAACTTCTGTCAGCCTTGGTGCATCGGATCGCACGGCTCTCGTGTGGGGACAGCCGCCCTCGGCTGTCCGGTCGAGCGCAGCTCGACGGCCTTACCGACAAACTCCTGCTACCGGCAGCTTCATTGATTTGTGCAGCTTCGTCAATTTCATGCAAAGTTATTGGTTACGTTTGTAATCTCTTTTTTTCCTGAGTTTGCAGGAACAATCTGCATGTAGAAAGCGTTCATGTAATCGCAGGTTTTTTGAAGGAGTCCTTATGTCACATCGCTTCGCGCTTCCACTCGCCGTCATTTTCCTGTCCAGCGCTTGCTGCCTGGCGCAACAGTCGCCCGCCGCGCAGCCATCCATGCCCGGCATGGATATCTCGGGTCACGATACATCGAATATGAAAACCACAGCCGACAGCGACTCCGAGGCCGGTGGTCATGCCATGAATTCCGCCATGAGCTCCATGGAAGGTCACATGGATATGGGCCCGCACATGAAGATGACCGCCCTGCGCCCGCTGCAGCCCGGCGACGCCGAACGCGCCCGGCAGGTGGTCGAAGCCGCGCGCAAGGTTTGTGAAAAATACATGGACTATCACGTCGCCCTCGCCGACGGCTTCAAAATATTCTTTCCCAACGTTCCCCAGAAGATGTATCACTTCACCAATTATTCCTATGGCCGGGAAGCGGCCACCGGCTTCAATCTTGAACATCCAACATCGCTGCTCTACGAAAAGCAAGGCGACGATTACAAATTAATAGGTGTCATGTATACCGCGCCCCGGCGCTTCACCGAAGACGATCTCAACCAGCGTATTCCCCTCAGCATTGCGCAGTGGCATGAGCACGTGAACTTCTGCGTCGCTCCTTTTGGCCGCAAGATGGAATCTTTTGGTCCGCATCCGCTGTTCGGATTAAAAGGTTCCATCGCCACGCAGCAAGCCTGCGACGCAGCCGGCGGCACATTTCATCCCGTCGTCTTGAATTGGATGGTCCACGTCTACCCCTTCGAAAAAGATCAGGCCAGTATCTGGTCGGTGAATCGACAGCACGGCGACGGCGACTAGAAGTGAGAACGAGTGGGTCGGCACAATAGTTTTGGAAAGGGCACGACCCTCAGGGTTGCGGAAAAACCCGTCCGCGGGCGTGATTTTGGGTGGCGCAGCGGTTCACCGCTGCGATAGCTGCTCTGCTTTCAGCGCCGGCTTTAGCCGCTGAGGAGTCAGCTGCTCACCGCTTCGGTTCTTGCTGAGCCCGCGCTGCTCACGCTGCATTTCCCGAATGCGAAATTACGTCTCTATCATCAGCCACTTCTAAGTTTGTTTCTTCGGCCTGTCACGCTATCTTAGCTTTCGCGCAATTCCACGCGGACGCTCAAACTACACACAACAACTCAACAGCATTCATCGGAAGAAATGAATTCGGCTTCGCTACCCAAGCTCGATGGCTTTCGTCCAAATCAAAGCGGAATCGAAGATTGGACGGGAACTTCCGCAGCGGAGATCGCGTAACTCTTCTGTGAGTAACGCAACTGAAGTCGGGCCAACGCAGAGGTGACATTGGTCCAGGAATCATTCGCGGGGTAAGGGGATTTTCTCACGCTCGGTTTGGCGGCCCAGGTGAGACAACCCCCGTCGTCGGCAACACAAGCTTCTGGCTTTTGTTGCTTAAGCTTTTGTTGCTTAACCCCGGTCGCTGCATTTTAGGCGATTCTCAAGGAAACACAAGTGTTTTCTGGTTGATCGCAAGTGAGCCGCCCCAACCGTTTCCCGGCACCGGGAAAGAAAGAGGACTGCCATGAAGTTCACAACTTTTTCGAAGACTCTAGTGTTTGGCGCGGCTCTGATTCTGGCTTCCAGCGCATTTGCGGCATCAAAGGCCAGCCTGAGCATCAGCAATCCCGTCACCGTCAACGGAACAAAACTGAAAGCCGGCGACTACAAACTGGAATGGGAAGGCTCCGGCCCCGACGTGGAACTCAGCATTATGCAAGGCAAAAAGGTGTTGGCGAAAACGCCGGCGCACGTCGTGAACCTGGATAACGCAGCGGAAAACAGCGCAGCAGTCGTCAAGACCAGCGATGACGGCACCGCCTCGCTCGAGGGAGTGCGTTTTGCGGGTAAAAAGTTCGCCCTGAATTTGGGCGAATCCACCGACAACATGCAATCCGGTTCGGCAAAGTAACGAACCCCGAAAGCGGCGAACGCGGCAAGAGAGCACCATAGCGTGCTCTCTTGTTTTTTCAGGTTTTTTTCATCTTCCATCCCGCCTTAGGCCCGTGCTAGCATTTCAATAGGGAACCCCTATGGCGACGCTATACGTGGAAAATGTTCCGGACGATCTTTATAAGGCTCTGCGCAAGCGAGCCCGTGAACGGCGCAAGTCGATTGCAGCTGAGGTCATCGCGCTCCTGGAGCGCCACATCCCGACGGCTGAAGAACTGCGCTCCCGCCGCGAATTTCTGCATAAGATGAAGAGGATTTCCTCTCGCAACCCTTCGTCATCTGGACCGTTCCCATCTGCCGAAGAAATGGTCCGGGCGGACCGGCGCCGATGACAAATCTGGTCCTCGATGCCAGCGTCGCCGTCAAATGGGCGCTGCCCTCGGACGACGAAACGCTCAAGCTCGAAGCGTTTCGCGTCTTGGAAGCTTATGCAACCGGCGACGCCAACCTGATCGTTCCTGATATTTTTTGGTCGGAGTGCGGGAATATTCTCTGGAAGGCCGTGCGGCAAAAACGATTGAGGTTCTCCAGCGCCGAATCGGCTTTGGCTTCCATGATCCAGCGCGACTTCACAACCGTGCCTTCCAGAGAAGTTCTCTGGGAGGCATTTGTGATCGCCCAACGCTTCGGGCAAACCGTCTACGATTGCCTCTATGTGGCCGTTGCGGTACAGGCGAAGGCGCAATTGCTAACCGCCGACCAACGCCTGGCCAACTCTCTCGCTGCACATTTGCCGGTGAAATGGCTCGGATCCTTCTTCAACAGCTGAACAGACCGTCCGCCAGTATCGCGTTTAGCGGCTGGCGGGAACATTCAATCCCAGCGCCCGAATCACATTTGCATCGGGAACGGTTTGCCCGTTTTGTTTTGTGACCACGCCAAAGCTGCCGGAATAATCCCACATCGCCCAGCCAATGTTGTGGCGTTCCAGTGCCTCGCGCACGTCGGTGATCCAGGCGGCGCGACTCTTTGGATCGGCATAGTTACGGTAAACTCCGAATTCGTTGCAGATCAACGGCACGTTGTGGCTCCTGGCCCAATCGTCGGCCTGATTGATTTCCGCTTCAATGCGAGCAGCATCCCAATGATCCTGCCCGTAGCGGATGACGCTCAGCCGGTTCACTGCTTCCGGCACCGCAGCCGCAACCTGCGCCGCATTTTCCGGCGACGAAGGATATTGCAATCCCTTCACCCAGCGCCAGAAATAAGCGCCCCACCCCGCGCCCTGATGTGTGAAAATGTGCGGTTCATAGAAATGAAAAACGTAGATCACGTTTGGATCGCGCAGCGGCTCCAGAAAAACCATGTCATCGTCGTCATCCCAGCGCGCGCCCGCCGCGATGATCGTATGATCCGGCGCGCCCTGCCGGATGGCGACGGCCAGCTTCGCTTCAACTCCGTACCAGCGATACGGATCGCGCATCTCCGGCTCGTTCAAAATCTCGAAGAAAACTCTGTCCGCATCCCACGACGAGTAATGCTGCGCGAACACGCGCCAGAATCCGGCAAAGCGTTCCACGAAGTCGTCTTCTTTCGCCAGACGCTGCTTGAAATCGGAATCGGGATGCATATCAAGTTCCACCGCCAGCCCCGCGTCCAGAATCATTTTGACGGCCGCATCGAGATAACCGAAATATTCCGTCGACCCGTTCTGGCGCCGTTCCGCATCCATCAGCGGCTGCGGGTTAATGCTCAAGCGCACGTGATCGAAGCCCATCGACTTGATCAAGGCGAAATCGGCAGCGGTGTTCCAGCTTTCAAAATGCTCCTTCGTATAGCCTTTCGGATCCCAAACCTGGGCAAACCACTCGCTGGCATTGATGCCGTGGCGAATGTGCGCAAGACGCGCAGCCGGAACCGAAGCGAGCGGTTGCGGCGCCGTTTGCGCCAAGCCGGCAGCCGCGGCCAGACAGAAGAAAAGCAAGAGTATTCGTCGCATGAATCGCTCCAGAAAATGTCCGCTTAAGTATTGAGAATCGGCAGCGAGCGGATTCTTTTCTTGCTCGCCGCATAGATGGCATTGCAGAGTGCGGGCGCCAGCGGCGGAACGGATGGTTCGCCAATTCCCGTGGGCGCTTCGCTGCTGGGCACCGCGAAAACTTCTACAACTGGCGACTCACTCATGCGCACCGGCGCGTAGTCGTCGAAGTTGCCCTGCACAACGCGTCCTTTTTCGATCGTGATCTTGGCGCGGAGAGCATTCGTCATCCCATAAACAATGCCGCCCTGAATCTGCTGTTCGAGGATGCTGGGGTTGACGACCTGCCCGCAATCGACTGCCGCAACCACGCGATGCACGCGGGGCTGATCATTCTCCATCGAGATCTCCACCACCTCCGCCATGTAAGAAGCAAAGCATCCAAAGCAGGCAATGCCGCGAAAATATCCCGGCTCCAGCGGTTTGTCCCAGCCCGCTTTATCTGCGGCAAGCTGCAGAACGCCGCGCATGCGAGCGGTATGCCACGTCGTCGTGAAGTATTGCAAGTCTTGATCTTTGGCCAGCAGGTGCAGCCGGAAAGCCAGAGGATCTTTTCCCGCCGCCACAGCCAACTCATCGATAAAGCTCTCCAGAGCAAATCCGGCTTGCAGCGCATAAACCGAGCGCATCCAGCCCAAAGGAACCGGTGTTTCCGAAAGCACATATTCGATGGAATAATTCGGCACGCCATAGACCGGTCCAGCTTCATCGGGCAAATCCGGATCGACTCCATTCGGACCCGGCTGGCCTTTCTGCCCACTAATCGATGGAGCAATAATGCGATGGGTCAACGCCGTGGGATAGCCCGCGCTATCGACAACGGCGCTCAATTGATGCAGGCTCGCGGGCCGGTAAGTCGAGAACCGCATGTCATCCTCGCGCGTCCAGATCACTTTCACCGGAGCGCCTGCGGCCTTAGAAACCAGAGCGGCTTCGACTGCGTAGTCGTACTCAAGACGCCGTCCGAACCCTCCGCCCAGCAGCGTGACGTTGACCTTCACCTGATCGGGATCGATCCCCAGCGCCTGCGCCACCGAATCGCGGCAATCCTGCGGCACTTGCGTGGGCGCCCACAGTTCGCACCTTGTGGCCTGATAGTTCGCCGTGCAGTTTCCCGGCTCCATGGGAGCGTGAGCCATGAAAGGCAATTCATATTCGGCCAGACATGGCGCCCCGCAGCCTTCGCGGGATCTCCCGCTAAATACAGGCTGGCTCCTTTTTTGGAAGCGGCTTGCCTGAGCGATGCCATCACCGCCGCCGTGTTCAAATCCTTGTTCGGTCCTTCGTCCCATGTAATGTTCAACAACCGCCGGCCCTCCATCGCACCCCACACGCTATCGGCAACCACGGCGATCGAAGAGTCGCTGATCTTGCCGATGTAACGAACATCGGAGACTTTCTTCGAGTCGCGGTCATCGATTGCAGTGACCTTCCCGCCAATCGTCGGAGAGCGCGAGATTACTGCGTACTTCATTCCCGGAAAGCGGTAGTCGATGCCAAAAATTGCTTCGCCCTTTACTTTGGACGGCGTGTCGAGCCGCGCGAGCCGCTGGCCGACAATCTTGTAGTCTTTGCTTTGCTTGAGCGGCACGTCGGTGGGAATCGGAAGAGTGGCGGCCTTTGCCGCCAGCTCGCCATAGGTGAGCTGCCGCTTTGATGCTGCATGTGTGATGTGGCTGTTCTCCGCGACACAGGAAGATCGCGGCACTGCCCAGGTCAACGCGGCCGCTGAGATAAGCATCTCGCGCGCGGCGGCTCCGGCCTTGCGCATCGGATCCCAGGTGGTGCGCACGCTGGCGCTGCCGCCCGTAGTTTGATCGCCGAATAAGGTGCTGGCCCCGGCTTGCTCGATTTCAATCTGCTTCCAGTCGGCTTCCAGTTCTTCCGCCAGAATCATGGGCAACGCGGTGCGCACGCCCTGGCCCATCTCCGAGCGCGCGACCACGATGGTGACTTTGTTATCCGGCGTGATGCGCAGGTAAGCATTCGGCGAGAAATATTTCGTTTTGGAAGAGGATTCGCCGTGCGGAAGGTAAAAGCCAATCACCAGGCCTGCGCCGGCTGCAACTCCAGCGGCCACAAATTCGCGGCGGGAAAGTGGGCTCATCGTGCGGCTCCGTTGCCAGCCGCGCGATGCACCGCCTTGCGAATGCGTTCATAGGTCCCACAACGGCAGAGGTTTCCATTCATCGCCTGCGTGATTTGCGCATCGGTGGGATTCGGCGTCTTGGCCAGCAGCGCCGCCGCTGTCATAATTTGCCCGGTCTGGCAATAACCGCATTGCGGCACTTCTTCTTCAATCCAGGCTTGTTGCAGAACATGCAATCCATTGGCGGAAAGGCCTTCAATGGTTGTGATGCTTTTGCCCGCAACTTGCGACACCGGCGTTGAACACGATCGGATAGCGCTGCCTTCCACGTGAACCGTGCATGCGCCACATAACCCCGCGCCGCAGCCAAACTTGGTTCCGGTTAATTCCAGTGTGTCGCGCAAAACCCAGAGCAGAGGCGTTTCCGGCGGGACACTTATTTTCTTTTCACTGCCGTTAACGTGGAGAGAAATGTCGGCCATGTATTCCTTAAATTGAATTTACGGCTCTGGAGGAACATGGTACTCAAGTGGCAGGAAAAGGGAAATGGGCGGAGGTTCGGATGAGGGAAACCCTGGAATGATAGAACTTCAAAATTTGCCGTGGACGTTTTGGCTTTCACTGAGAACTGAGAACCAATCTGCCCTGCTTTAATTGTGCACGTGCGGGCTCTGCGCGGGATTGGCATGGTGCGCCGCCGGCTGCTTCACCACCTTTACTTCAAAACTCACTGGCAGATTTTTCGGCGGGTAACAGGCCGCTTTGTCGCAAGCCTGGTAGCGCAACACTCCGTGCATCTCATATTTTCCCGGCACCACCGAAGCCAGAGGATGCACCGCCACTGCAATCGTGAAATCGCCGCTGTAGACGCTCAGTTTCTCATCGGGCGAAAAAGGAAAATTCAATTCCTCGCCCGCGGGGTATTCGATCTTTCCCAGGATAATGTCGGTTGGTACATCGATCCTGAGGGTGGTGGGAATGAGGAACTCCGACTTCGGCACATTTGAGTTGATGTGAAAACCGCCGCCCACCCGAAAATTCAAATCCACCATGGTTTGCGCCGCGCGCGGCGTGGTCGTCAAAGGAACCGGCACCATGGTGACCGATGGCGAAGGCCCAAGTTGCGCGAACGCGGAAGCCGCGCAAGAAACCAGCGCCAGCAATACTCCTCGAATCGCCGCTCGGGCAAATTTATTTTCGGAATTCATCTTGTTCGAAATATTGGCGAGTCTCGTATCAGGGCATCGCTTTAGTGATGCCGTAACTCATCTCCAATCCATCGCCCCTTGAGGGGCTGCTCACGCCACGCTTGGTCGAAATTCTAACTGGGCCGGCGGACATCTGCCTATTGTCACTTCTGGGCCACGGCTCCCGCAGGCGCAAGATTCGCCTGCGCCGCTGCGGGTTTCGTATCGAGCGCCCGCTTAACATCATCTTCGAGCTCGCCCTTGCCTTTGAGCCCGATGATCTTGTCGACCAGCTTTCCGTCGCGTCCAATAAAAAAGGTCTCCGGCAACGCCGGAACGCCGCCGTACTCATCGCCAACCGATTCTTTCCCGATCAGAATGGGATAGTTCACGCCCATATCTTTGGCGAACTTGGCGATATCTTCCTTGCTGGCGTCATCCATGGCCACGCCCACAATCTGCAATCCCTGCGCGCCATACTGTTTTTGCAGCTCCACGAACCACGGCATCTCGATCTTGCAGGGACTGCACCAGGTAGCCCAGAAATTCAGCAGCACGGCATGTCCGCGCAAATCCGAGAGCTTCATGTTTTTGCCGTCGAGAGATTGCAGAGTAAAATCCGGCGCGATGCTAGCCTGCTTCAGCATCGGCGTTCCCGCCGCGGATCGCCGTGCCGAATGAAAGCCGAAATACAACATCCCGGCAACAACTACAGCCACCACAACCAATGCCAAAGGATTACGTTTCACAATTCATTCCCTCATTGCCAACATTGAAACTTTGAGACCTTGAAACTATGAAACCTTGCTTCTCGCCTTACAACGCAAACCGATTCAAGAACGAAAACCAGTTCGAGATCAACGTAAATCTTCCCAGCACCAGCAACACGCCGAGTGCGATCAACAGCCCGCCACTGGCTACTTCCAGCGCGTGCATATGCGAACGGAAGCGGCTATAGAATTTCAAGAATCGCTCAATCCCCAACGACGTCAGCAGAAACGGTACCGCTAGTCCCAGCGAATAAACCGCCAGCAGCACCATGCCCTTGGCCAGCGTTTCCTGCGCCGCCGCCAGCGTAAGAATCCCCGCCAGGATCGGCCCCACGCAAGGCGTCCACCCGAATGCGAACGCGAACCCAATCACAAATGCCCCGATCGGCGTGCTCCCACCTTTCATCTGGTGCAGCCGCGTATCCGCATACAGCGCCTTGATCTTGAAGATCCCGGTCAAGTGCAGCCCGAATAAAAGAATGACCACGCCCGCCACAATCGACAGCGTGTGTTTATAGCGCGCCGCCACCTGCCCGATTTCCGTAGAGATCGCGCCCAGAGTGATAAACACCACGCTGAACCCGAGGATGAAACCAACCGAGTTCACCATCACCCGCCGCATCAGTTGTCCCTGCGACGACTTCAACTCTTCCACACCCACGCCCGAAATCAAAGACACATATCCCGGCACCAGCGGCAATACGCAGGGCGAGAGAAAAGAAATCAGCCCGGCAACAAAAGCGGCGATCGGTAGCGGAAGGCTTGACATGATTTTTGACTCGGCTGCTACGGCGGCAAAACTACCAGAATTTATTGTACCCGCTCACCCCGCAGGCCCCCCAGAACCATCGATAAGAACCCAGTGATAAGACGCGCGAAGCCCGCGATAGTTGCAGCCCCTAAGCGAAAACTATCGACTGGTTGCCGGCGTTTGCTCCGCCGACGGCCGCGCCACCGGCATCCCGCCCTGGGAGTCCGACAACAATTTCTTCAAAAAGCCCGGAGGCATGGTTGCGCTAACCATTGCCCGTTGTCCATCCTGCCCCACTTTCAAGCTGTCGAAAAATTCGTTTACATCCGCATCTGAGCCTTGCGTTCCCACCGAACTCTCCGCCCCGTGGAACATCTGCAGATAAACTCCCAGCTTTTCCGCCAGCGCCCGCGCGTCATCGGCGCTGCCCGTCATCGCCTCGGCGCGCACATGAATCGCTCCCGGACGCAACGGCAAATGCAGCGGATTGTAGCTGGCGGAAAGCACCACATCCGCCGGCCCGGGAAACACGCCACTCCAGCTCGCAAATCCCGGAGCTCCCGGCTCGATCCGCGCCACCATCCACACCGGGCTGCCCAACTGCACGCGCTTGTAATACTTGCGCAACAACGCCGGCCCGCCAAATGGCGATGCCAGTCTCCGCGACCGGTCCACCATCCCGCGTATGACTCCTGCGTTATCCTGATTCGACGCCGCCACCGAATCCGGGCTCAGCACGGCCACGCGAAACGACCGGTCCTCCATCGGAATCGTATAAATCTCAATCGAGTTATACGACTCCACCGAGTGCGCCGCCTGCTTCAAATACGCGGTCAGGCGCTCTCCATCGAACTTGCCCACAAATACTTCTGAGAAGCGCGGCTCCGGCGCGGCTCCGCCAGTCCCACCCCCCGGCCATTTCTCCGGATAGTGAATGGCAAAGGCGGCGGCGTCCAGGTCCCGCTCGAACTGAAAGCCCGTGGCCTGTATGAACTGCTCGTACTCCGGATCGTGCGACACCGCCGGAAGTGGGTTGCCCGCGTTTGCCTTGCGCGCCCATGCCAGGTTGGCATAGAAAAAGGCGTCCGCGCTGGGCAACAGCCGCGCCGCTTCGGGAGGTGCGTGCTTGCGAAGCTGCACCGCGACGGTCACCGCCGCAGCTACTATCACCACGCCAAGAACAATAGGAAAAGTACGCCGAATACGCATGGAATGCGATCAATTTAATGATAGCACCATGAGGCCTTGAGGGTTGTCCAGGCTCAGGTTGAGGAGCCGGTGAAGGTCTTGGCTGTTCTCCCGTCTTTACAAAGTGTTCTACGTAGAACGTTTTGTAAAGTTGGGGTCCGGAATTGAGCGTTATTTCCTTTTCCGAAATAGCAAGTTATTGAGCGAACAATGGTTTACAGGGAATCTGTGGGGCACACTTTCGTGGACATTGAAGTCTACTAAAGTAGACTTGACGGCGCGCAGGGGATTGGCGGAGAGCAGGTTCCGGAGCCGCTTCGCTAACCACTATTCAGGATGTTTTAGCTCTGAGATTAGAGTCCTGGTTGCCAAAGGTGGCCTGTTCCCTCACGCCACCGCAAACAACCTGAGCCCCAGCACGCGGCTATAGCGATCGAAGTCGCGGTCGGTGGTAAAAATACCCCAGTCGTGACGCTGCGCGACGGCGCAGATGAGGAAATCAATCGCCGATCCCGCGATTCCCCGCGTCCGGCAAAGGTTATGCATGCGCGCCGCGTCCTCATAGTCCTGAATTTCGATGCCCGGTTCCTCAAAGGCCCTCAGGTAATTCCGCAACTTGAGAAATCGCGGCTCTTCGCGAATACCCGAAAGCAGTTCCTGCCGCACCGCTCCTATCATCTGCGCCCTGCCCTCGCGAATCAGTTCTTCCAAAGTCCGGGTTAGAATTTTTTCACGGGCATTCAGGTCAGCTTGCCTGCGCCGCAGCGCCAGCGACCATAGCGGAGTGTCGACTAGAACGATCATGGGCGGGATTTGCGACCATGCCGGAGGCGCTCAGCTTTGTAGTCGTAAGCCGGGTCGAACTGAAACGTCCCGAACGCTTTCAGGATGCGCATCTGTTTCCGCCGTTTCACGTATTCTGCCAGGGCGGCGGTGACAGCTTCTTTCTTAGTGCGGTGGTTTCCGGCTCGCTGGGCCTCCGCGATCAATTTGTCATCCAATGCCAGGTTCGTCGCCATGTGTCAAGCATTACACATGTAGATGTGTGAGTCAAAAGCTGCGATTGGCGTTTTCGTATCTGTCTTCGGCTCGTGCAGCAGGGGCAGAGTTCCATGCAAGAGTTGGTTGGCAGCCTGGGGACGCATGCGTGATCGCAGCCGCCCGGAACCACTTTGACGGCACGCATCTTCCACGGTTTGCGGATAGTGTGAGGGAAGATGCAAGGAAGTTCTTTGAAGGAAAAAGGTTTTTTCAAAGCGTGACTTTGCGAGGGGATGAGATTACATTTCGAGGACGAAGGCCGTTACCTTGGTGATCTTCGGTCGTTATTAGAGGCTGATTAGACTGAGTTCATGAGCGCGACCCGGCTGCCCAACCAACGAGCCGCGACAATCTTTGCAATGCTGTTCGCGGTAGCGATAGTTGCTCATTGTTTTTCTTCTGCCTTGCCACTTGCCTGGGCGCAGGACTCTGCGCCGAGCGGTCGCAAAGTCGTGAGCCGGGTTGAGCCGCAATATCCCAATATTGCGCGTGCGATGAATATTCGAGGAAGCGTCAGACTGGATGCCCTGGTCGCTCCCAATGGCTCGGTCAAATCGGTGGAAGTCAAGGGCGGCCATCCCACGCTGGCGCAGGCCGCATTGGATGCGGTGCGCCACTGGAAGTGGGAGCCGGCGGCGCACGAAACTCATGAACTGATCGAGGTTCGGTTCAATGCCAATTAGCGGCCCTCTTCGGGGAAAACCGTTTCGAGCTTCGATCGAAGCGGGCATCTAGGGCGCCCGTCCCAACATCGGTATTGCAACGTACTAGCTGGCTGTCAATTTCCGCGGCAATTCTTTAGTTCTGCGCGTTGTGGTACAAATTTCTGTGATCCCGATGCGCGTTCCCGTCACTTCTTTTTTCATTCTCCAATCTTTGGCGCAACGATTCGCAGGCAAGCCATGCTGAGAGGCTTTTTTGTGCGCCTGTCGGAGAACAGATCTCTGCGCAATTTCGCTGAGCGGTCGGCGGTCGGCCGCCGGGTCTCTGGCCGGTTTGTGGCAGGGACAGAAATTGCCGACGCCGTGCGGGCCACGGAAGCCGTGAACCGCTCGGGCATGAGCGTTTCGATCGACAACCTCGGCGAAAATGTGACCAACGCCGAAGAAGCACGGCACAGCGCCCGGCTTTACCACGACATTCTTGATGCCATCGCGGCCAAGGGCCTGAATGCCAATGTCAGCTTGAAATTGACCCATATGGGTTTGGACATCGACGAGAGGCTTGCGCGTGAATTGGTCAGCGAACTGGTAGCGCAGGCTGCTGCATTGAATCCGCCGGGATTTGTGCGGGTGGATATGGAAGGTTCGCCCTATACGCAGCGCACCCTCGATTTCGTTCGCGGACTGCACCGCGCTCCGGGAAATCAAAATCGAGTGGGCACTGTCATTCAGTCGTATCTCAAGCGCTCGGGAAAAGATGTCGAAGATCTTCTGTCGGAAGGCATCCGCATTCGGCTCTGCAAAGGCGCGTACAAAGAACCAGCCAGCATCGCCTTCGAGAGTAAAGAAGATGTGGATGCCAATTACGTGAAGCTGATGAAAGTTTTGATGAAAAGCGGCATCTATCACGGGCTCGCGACCCATGACGAAAACATCATTCGCCAGGCGCAGGCATTTGCTAATGCGGAGAAACTTCCGCGCGATTCCTTCGAATTCCAGATGCTTTACGGAATTCGCCGCGACCTGCAGCAGCGCCTGGTGCGCGACGGCTGGCGGATGCGTGTCTACATTCCCTTCGGCACGGAGTGGTATCCATATTTTATGCGGCGCCTGGGTGAGCGGCCGGCTAATGCGTTTTTCATCGCGAGAAATCTTTTGCGTGCCTAAGCTACCGGGCCATTGCATGGCACATCCGGGCCAATTCGCAAACCTTGGAGCCTTGCTACGATTGTCGCGTGAGATTCACTGCCGCACCCACACTGATCGAAGCTTTCACTTCGCTGGCCGGCTCCAGCATCCGGGACGATGAGATCGATCTTACTCGCGCCGCGCTTCTGATTTCGCGCACCCGATATCCCGATCTCGATATCGAGGCCTATGCGGCGCGCATCGATAGTTTGGCCCGGCGCGTCGCCGGTCTAGTGCCGGTCTCGATTTCGCAGAGCGTTTCGAATGCAGCGCCGAACCTCGATCCGGGGCAGACCATCTCCGCACTCAATTTCGTTTTGTTCGGCGAACTGGGATTGCGCGGCAACCGCGACGATTACTACGATCCCCGCAACTCTTTCTTGAATGATGTACTGGATCGCGGGTTGGGGATTCCGATTACGCTTTCGGTGGTTTATCTGGAAGTGGCGAGCCGCATCGGGTTTCCAGTGGCCGGCATTGGCATGCCGGGGCATTTCCTGCTGAAATACCGGCCGCCAACGGACACGGATTCAAATGGCGGCCATGAAGTGCTGATCGATTGCTTCAACCAGGGAGACACGCTCAGCCCCGAGGATTGCCAGCAGCGGTTAAACGAAATCTATTCCGGAGAAATGAATTTGCGGCCGGAATTTTTGCATCCCGTGAATCGCCGCCAGATATTGGCTCGAATGCTTAACAACCTGAAGACCGTATACCTTTCCACGCGCGACTTCCGCAAAGCTCTGATTATTGCCGATCTGATGCTCGTGATCCGTCCGCACTCGGCGGACGACGTGAAGCAGCGGGCGCTTCTCCGCTACAGCATGGAGCTGCACAACCTGGCGGCGGAAGATCTGGAAGAATATTTAAGGATCTCCCCAGCCGCGTCTGACGCCGGCGAAGTGCGAGAAATGTCGCTTTCCATCCGCCGCATGTTGGCATCAATGAACTAAGATTTTTGTTTGAGATTGGCGTTGCACGGCCTAAACGCCATGCGCTACTGCTGCGGGGCCGTCGATTCATTCTCCGGCGCCAGAGGCAATCGCGCCGCGCCGCGAATTGTCTCGCGTTCCTGATCGGAAAACATTCCTTTGAATCTGTCGGAGTCGATGATCTGATCGCGCTGCGCCGGAGGCATGGCGCGCAGATCGCGAATCGCCGAAGTGACCATACGGCGCCGGTCCGGCGGCATCTGCCGCAGCTGCCCAAACACCTGCCGCGCCTGGTCCTTTTGTTCGGGCGTCAAGTGCTCCCAGACTTCCATCCGGTTCAACATCCGCTGCTGCTGTTGCGGCGGCAGACCGGAGAAGTGCTGCAACCGTTGCTCCAATCGCTGCTGCTGTTCCGGGGTCAAATGGCGAAATTGTGGATCGTTCTGCAGAGCCCTCTGCTGTTCGTTGAGCGGCATGTTGCGGTGCTGCCGCAGCCAGTCGCCGGCGTGGCCATGCTGCAGCGGATGGGCCGGCCGCGGCATGGGGGCACGTGGGTTGTTAGGCGGGGCCGAACGGTGTTGCGGAGGCGCGCCATGAAAGCCTACTCTTAGCGCGAAACAGGGAAGGGTCGAGGCAAGGGACACCAGCAAGACCATCCTCACCATCGATTTCGCGATGTCTTTTCCCAGCCTCACATTGGCGCCTGTTCTGGCAGCAGAGTTCCTCCGCCGGCCCAGAATCTCTGGGCCTTTTCATCGCTTCACAAAGTTTATGCTGATGCGGTTACGGATTCGCCACAACGTCGTGCTGCACTTGCAAATCGTCGAGCAAGTCGAAGTCGGAATACAAATCGTGATTCTGGTCCAAAGACTGCAGATCGCTGACTGCTGTGCCGGGCGCAGCCATGTTCACCGTGGCCACGTCTTCCGAAGTTCTGCTTTCATGCGCGACGAACAAGCCCACGCCAATTGCCAGCACCAGGCTAAGCCCTGTGGCCAGCACAGGGCGGCGAAACCACTGCGACCAGCCCGCCTGCGGACGGGCCATTTCCTCGCGCAGGCGCGCCTGCAGGCGCACATCAAAATAGGGCGAGGGCTCCGGCGCCTGCCACTCATCCAACAAAGCCATGGTCTGGCGAAATTCTTTCAACTGATCCGCACAAACTCCGCAACTGGATAAATGCTGGTTCTCCTCCGCCGTGGCTTGGCTCAACCCCGCGGCCACATCCGAAAGCCTTTCGCGAATTTCATCACACTTCATAACCTCTTCCCCTCAACTGTCTTCGCCAATGTGTTTCACAAAACAACAACATCACTTCCGGAATCGATTCGTTTACACGAATTCTTTTAACTGGTCGCGCAATGTTTCATACGCCCGGAAGAGCAACGATTTGGTCGCCGACTCGCTTAATTTGAGCACCTCGGCAATCTGCTTATAATCCATCTGCTGATACTTGTGCATGGTCACGGCCAGCCGCTGCCGCTCCGGCAGGGCTTCCACTTTGCTGCGAATAGCCAGCATCCGCTCCCGCCGAATCATCGTCTGCTCGGCGGTCATGCCGCCGTCGGGCAACTCGAAAGTTGTCCCGGTCTCTTCATCTGGCTCGTCCAGACTTACGGTCGCCTCCGGACGTTCGTGCCGGGTATCGCGAGCGTGATTCACCGCCAGATTCGTGGCAATGCGATACAACCACGTCGTAAACTTGGCGCTCGCTTCGTAGGTCGCGCGGGACCGGTACACGCGCAGAAAAACTTCCTGCGCCAGATCTTCCGCGGCAGCTGTGTTGCGCGCCATGCGGTACATAAAATTCACCAGCGGACGGCGATACTTTTGCACCAGATAGTCGAATGCGGACTGATCGCCCTCCTTCACCCGGAGCATCACGTCGGCGTCGGAAAGTCCTTCGGCACCAGGCAAATTTGGAGTCAATCCTGTCGACGCCGGCACCGCCAGCGCAGCCATCAGCAAGCCCCCGTCCATGGTGGCAGTGCTCACATCCATTTCAACCCCGGGCGGGGCAGAAAGTTGCGAACTTTCATCGTCGCTCATGCCAACGGAATCCTTTGTAGATAAAGGACTTAGCAACGATGGCGAGAACTTGGGGTCACTCGGCATAACCAAAATAAAACAACACGGGATCAAGGCCGGATTCCGGCCAGTCGTCCCGTAGCGGATAGGCTATCACGGGAGGCTTCGGCTGCAAACTGGGAAGGACACTGAGTGACTGCAGGCGAGGCTTGGTGGCACGGGGACTTTCTCCCGAGTAAAATTTCTTTCTGGCCTGCGCAGTTCGGTCTCCGTCCCGGCAATCGATCTTCTATTTGGGTCTGGCAATCATGGTTACTGATCTGCAA
>CAVSYV010000004.1:0-159969 GCA_963732255.1 uncultured Acidobacteriaceae bacterium | reverse complement strand
GAAGCCAACGAGAAGCTAGAGTCACTGCTATCGCAGTTTCGGCGGGGCGGGCGTCCCGTGCGCGGCCGTCGCGTTTCCTGAAGAGCCCGGGCACGCGCGCCCGTTTGACCCATGACCTACACCCCTACCCCGGTCGGCTACTTCTTGAACATCCCCTTTCTTCCTCGCAACTGCTCTTTCTCGACCAGCTGAAATCTTCGCGCCGGACCCCTTTTGCGGTGTCGGCACCGTGTCTGGAAGCGCGGCTCGCCGGTAGACGCACGGCGGGCGCGGATTCAAACCCGCTCGCGAGGCTGGTCACCCGTGCGAAGCTGACGAGCATTCCTCGCCACGTCCTAGTGGATGCCGCTCGGTCGTTGCTCCGACGCGTCCCCGACGTGCCGTCAGAGGACGACGGCAGCGTACTTCATGCTGAGTATTGGTTTTACCCACACGTCCGCCGCGATCTGCTGCGAATACGGCACGCTATCAGGCGAACCCGCAACCCGGAGGTAGGAGACGATGGACGCTTCTACTTCGGCCGGCAACCCCATCCGCCGTTCACGAGCGTGTGCGATCGCGTCGCCGAGAACCGCGACCTCCTCTGACCCGCGACCTCCTCTGACCCGCGAGCGTGCTGGCCGCTGAGCACGGTCCGTCCCGTGCCGCGTCGCCTCGGAGTTCGAGCCGCTGAGACGCTCCTTCGCGTCATCCGCTATATCGCTGTCCCGTTCGCCAGACCCCGCAACCGGGGATGAACAGCGGACGAGACAGCGACGGCGATAAGTTCTTCAGCGACTTGGGTGGCTTGGTAGTCTTCGGCGACCGCGAACCGAGCGAGGTGGCCGTGCCCAGGCTGAACGAGCAAGACGACGATCGGAAGCTCGCCGTCGAGATTGCCCGCTACCCGCCGCAAGCGCCGGGCGAGGGCTTCATCGAATCGGTGGGGTGGCGCGAAGGGCACGTCGAGGTCGACGTCCTGCTCGCCGACGGACGCGACGCGATGGCGCGGCTTCGGCGGCCGAGTGGGATTGGCTGGAGTGCGCGCCGGCGACATCGTCCCCGTGCACTGCAACGGGCGATGCTCAGCGCGTGACCCAGGAGTCCGGCTTGTGGGCGAGCGCGGCGATGCGGCGCGGCAGCCGGGCCCGCGCGAGGTCCGCGAGCGTCACGCCCTCGAGCACGTCGCGCATGTTCGTCCGCAGCGCGATCCAGACACCCTGCAGCGGCTCTGCGGCGCCGCGATAGTGCAGGGCCTCGGGCGGCTCGCCGCGCACGGCTGCGAGCGGACCCTCGACCGCCCGCAGGACATCGGCGACGGTGATCTGCGCGGCGGGCCGCGCCAGGCGGTGACCGCCGTCCGGTCCGCGCTGGCTGCTCACGATCCGCGCGACGCGCAGCTCGTAGAGGATCTTCTGGAGGAAGGGCACGGGGATGTCCTGGCGGCCGGCGATCGACCTCCGCCGTCAGCGGCTCCTCTCCCGCACCCGCCAGCTCGACCGCGGCGCGGACTGCATAGTCCGCTTTAGCCGACACCCGCACCCGCCCATCTTCCCCGATCCGGCGGCGCCGCGAGCTCCCCGAGGTCCCGCGCAGCCGCCGCAACGGCGCCGCGCGCGCCGTCCCCGGCCGATGGAGGAGCCCGAAAGACGAGAAACTAGATCAACTTTATTGGTATTGACATTGATAATCGCCCGGGTACATTTTGTTCAGCATGTTGATGCTCTTTTGACCGCCGCAGCGGGACAGCTCGTGCGGCCGCGTCGATGGAGCGGCCTCGAGTCGGTGCGCCGCGGGCGGCGCTCCGACGCCGCGCGGCGACCGACCGTCGCGATCGTCGGTGCAGGCGCGAGCGGCATGCTCGTCGCCGACCCATCTGCTGCGCGACCGCCGCGCGGCGCGGATGCCGCTTCGCGCCGTGCTGATCGACCGCCGCCGAGCGCGGCGGCGGCGTCGCCTATTCGACGGCCGACCCCAACCACCGCCTCAACGTCACCGCGGCGCGGATGTCGGCGCTTCCCGACGAGCCCGACGATTTCGTCGACTGGCGGGCGGATCAGCCGGAGGGCGCGATCCGGGCGCCTACGCCGCGCGCGGCGAGTACCGCCGTTACCTGGCAGAACGCTGCTCGCGGCGCCCAGCGCGAGGCCGCCGCCCGACGTGACGCTCGCGAGGCTCGTCGCCGAGGTCGAAGCGGTCGAGCCGCTCGACGACCACGTGCGACTGCGGCTTGGCCGGCGGCGCGACGCTCGATGCCGACGTCGCCGTGCTCGCGCTCGGCAACCCGGCGGCGACGCTCGCCGCAGCGGCTGCGCCGGGGCCTGCGGCCACGCCGCCTACGTGCACGATCCCTGGGCTCCGGGAGCACTCGACGCGCTCGACCCCGCGGCGCGCGGCCGTGTGCTCCTGATCGGCACTGGCCTGACGATGGTCGACGTCGCGATGACGGTCACGGCGCGCTGCCCGCATGCCCAGGTGCTCGCCGTCTCGCGCCACGGCCTGCTTCCGCGCGCCCACCTCCCGGGCCGCCGCACCGCCGCCGCGCCGGCCGGTTTCGACCCCGGCCTTCTTCCCCGCGCTCGTCGAATGCGATCCTCGCCGAGTCCACCGCCGGCGACCCGGCTGGCACAAGCTTGTCGACGATCTGCGCCCGGCCACGCAGGCGCTCTGGAGGCGGCTGACGCTCGAGGAGCGGCCGCTTCCTCGCCACCCACCACCGCGCGTGGTGCGTGCACCGCCACCGCATGGCTCCCGGAGGTCGCGACGATGCTCGCCGACCTGCTCGGCAGCGGCCGCCTCGCAGGTCAGCGGCGGCTCGGTCGAGCTCGCGGCCGCCACCGACGACGGGCTCGCTCGACGCGCCGTCTCGGGGTCAGCGACCGCCTCGCGGTCGCCCTCGCCGTCAACTGCACCGGCCCCGGCCTTGACCCGCGCGCGAGCCACGACCCACTGGTCCGTCCAACTGCTGCGCGACGGGCACGCGCGGCGCCCATCCGCTCGGCATCGGCTTCGACACCGCTCCCGACGGCGCCTTCCGCTCGCGCGACGGCACCCCCAGCCAGCGCCTGTTCACGCTCGGCCCACCGCGCATCGGCGAGCTCTACGAGACCACCGCCATCCCCGAGATCCGCGACCAGGCGCAGGAGCTCGCCGCGACGCTCAGCGCGACGCTCCAGCGCGACAGCCCGCCGGTTCCGCTCGCCGCGCGGATAGCTTAGAGAAGCGAACCGGAGCGCTGGGAGCGCCGTCGCCGCAGCCGGCGAAGCGATGGTGCTGGCGCTCACGCGCTGCGATCGCCCTCGCCGCTCGCCGTCTCGAGCTCGGCGATCAATGCATCAAGCTCCGGCACGGCGGCGCGCAGGCTCGGAAGGTTCACGACGATCCCGTCCTGCGTGGTGCGCGCGAGCACGACGACCGCCTCCTCGGTCGCGGATGGATTCTCCTCGCGGTGCGGCACGAACGGCGGCACGTAGATGTAGTCGCCCGGTCCGGTCTGCACGCGGCGCTCGGCATCGCCCTCGAGGAACACGAAGACCGGCGTCCCGCTGACGACGTAGATGCCGGTCTCCGCCTCGCCGTGATGATGGTCGGCGGAGACCATCCCCGGCGCGACGTGGTTCTTCCCCATCCACAGCGTGCGCGAGCCGTTGCGCTTGCCGGAGATCGCTTCGTAGCGGCGCATCCCGGGCGTTTGCGCGGTCTGTTCGCTGAGCTGGTCGTGGGCGGTGTGGTGTAGCCGGCGATGCCACGCGGCCGTGCCGGCGTCGAGCTGGTCGTGTCCGTCGCTCATCGCTGCGCCGCCGTCGGAACCGCTGTCGCGGCGCGCGCTCGGCCGTCGCGGCGGCCGTCGGCGCGCTGCCCCGCCGGCGCGGCGGCCCGTGCCGCCGCGTGGACGTTCTCCGGGATCGGCAGACCGAGGTTGCCGCGCAGCGTCGTGGCTTCGTACTCGCGACCGGAACAGGCCCCGCTCGCGCAGGATCGGCAGCACCTCGTTCGGCGAACCGCTGGAAGTCGCTCGGCACCGTGACGAAGAGGATGAACCCGTCGGCCGCACGGCCGACGAACCATCGCTCGATCTCGTCGGCAACGGTCTGCGCGGAGCCGACAAAGGGCGCGCGGGCGGATCGCTCGAAGTGCAGGACGGTCTCGCGCAGGGTCAGGTTGCGTTCGCGGGCGACCGCGACGATGTGCTCGGCATGGGTGCGGAAGCTGTTGGCGCCGAATGCGGCGACGTCCGGGAACGGCCCATCGAGGTCGTATTGGGAGAAGTCATGCCAGCCGAACGGCCGCCCGAACTCCGCCAGGATCTTCTCGAAGTCCTTGGCCTGGGAGATCTCGTCCTCGATCCGCCACGCCTGCTCGTCGGTGTCCGCGACGCGGATGCCGGCACCCCGGCATGATCACGATCTCGTCGGGGTCGCGGCCGAGCGCCGCCGCGCGACCCTTGATCTCGCGGTAGAAGGCCTGGTTGTCCTCGAATGAGCGCGCGCCCGTGAAGATCGCCCTCGCCGATCGCCGCGCCGAGATCGCGCCCCTCGTCGGAGTCGCCCGCCTGGAAGATCACCGGCTGCCCCTGCGGCGAGCGGCTGATGTTGAGCGGACCGACGACCGAGAAGTACTCGCCACGGTGGTTGAGCGCGTGCTGGCGTGCGGGGTCGAAGAACACGCCAGAGCTCCTTGTCGCGCGGGAATGCATCGTCCTCGTAGGAGTCCCACAGCCCACGCACGACGGCGACGTGCTCGAGGGCGCGCGCGTAGCGGGTGGCGTAGTCGTAGTGCTCGTCGCGGCTGTAGTTGCCGGCGGTGCCGGGGTCGCCGCTGGTGACGACGTTCCAGCCGGCGCGGCCGCCACTGATCAGGTCCAGCGAGGCGAGCCGGCGCGCGACGTTGAAGGGCGCGTTGTAGGACGTCGTGAGCGTGCCGACGAGACCGATGCTGGTCGTCGAGACCGCGAGCGCCGACAGCAGCGTCAGCGGCTCGAGCCGGTTGAGGTAGTGGGGCGGCGAGTGCGGGGTGATGAACTGGCTGTCGACGACGAAGACGAAGTCGAACCGAGCCGCCTCGACATGTCGCGCGCGCTCGATGTACCAGCCGATGTTGACGCTGGCGTCGCCCGGGATCTCCGGGTTGAGCCAGGTGTTCTGCTGGCCCGGGCCGCCGACGCCGACCGGCGCGGCCCCGAACTTCAGTTGTCGAGCGTGCATGCGCGGATCGCCTCCTCGTCGGTGTTCCCGTGGTCGTTCAACAGGCACTTGGCGGCGCCGCGCCGGCAACCTCGAGAGCGAAGATGTTGCCAGGCCGCGCGTCGAGCATCTTCGTGGATCATATAGATCCACTTTTGCCACTTCAGGCGAAGCGCGACGGGTCCGGAGGCCGCTCGCCGAGCACGAGCACGTACCGGCGGGGCCGATTCGGCATAATGTGGATTGTCTCGACCTAGTTTGTCGATCTTGCCGCGAGTGTCCCGGTGCACGTCTCCCTCCACCTCAGCCCGCAGAGCCGTGGCCCGCACGAGGACCAGGCGATCATCGAGGGCCTCGTCGAACAGGCGCAGGCGGCCGACCGGGCCGGCTTCGCGGCGGTCTGCCTGACCGAGCATCACGGCTCCGGCTTCAACACCTACAACGATCCGTTCATGCTCGGCGCCCATCTGGCAGCGCGGCTCGAGCGGGCGCACATCGCGGTCACGGTCGCCCAGGTCGCCCTCTACCACCCGCTGCGCCTCGTCGAGCACAGCAACCTGCTCGACGTGCTGACCCGCGGGCGCTGCCTGATCGGTCTCGCCGCCGGCTCGGCGTCGCCGTTCGAGCTCGATGCCTTCGGCGTGGCCGTCGAGGACCGAGCGGAGCTGACGCGCCAGCGGATCGAGTCGATGGTCGGCGTCTGGGCGCGGCAGGAGGGCGACCCGCCGCTCGACCTCTCGACCGACTGGGACGCCGGCACGCTGCGCACGCGCGTGACGCCCGCGCCGTACCGCCGGCCGCACCCGTTGCTCGCCCGCGTCACGGCAACCGAGGCAACCGTCGTCGCCGCGGCGAGGGCGGGCTGGCCCGTGATCCTCGGGATCTGGGAGGGCGGCACCGGCAAGGACAGACGGCTGGCGGACCTCTATCGAGCGGAACTCGCAGCCGCCGTGCCGGTCGGAGTCAACACCCCGGTGAAACCCAGGCGGTCCGCCGCGAGTGCGACCTGGGCGAGGTAGTCCAGCGTGGCCGCGCGCCGATGTGACTCGGGCGTGGCCGCCGCGATGTCGCGGCTGTCGCCGGCGCTTGGCAGAAACCAGTGAAGGGTGACGGTCACGGCCGCGTGTGGGCGAGGGTCGCAGCAGCGGCGGGCGCGGTGGGCGCGCTCGCCGCCACCGTCGGTGCGGAAGTCCGCTGCCACGACGCGGCATCGCGCGTCGGCCCGCAGGCAGACGTCGGGGGCGTCCCCTGCGCGCCGTCGTGCCTGGTTCGATCAAACGGGGCGAGAACCGCCAGAATCTTCACTCAGGGGATCATTATAGTCAAATACTCGCGGCAGAACGCCCGGCCGGCTCGCGGTCGCGGATCACGCCGTGGCGACCGACGCAGGGCCTCCTCGCGGCCGCCGAGACCGTCGAAACAGCGCAAAGGCGCCCGGTTTTCGAACCCTTTACATCCGTGCGTCCATAGCCTACTTTGACAACTAATAAGGGCGACTTTCTCCCGAAAGGACCTCGCCATGTTCTTCAGACAGGTGCTCAACACAGACCTCGGCTGCGCGTCGTATGTGCTCGGCGACGCCGGCCACGCCGTCGTCGTCGACCCGCGCTGGGACGTCGAGGTCTACGTCGAGATCGCGGCCGGCGAACGCGCCACGATCGACCACGTGATCGACACCCACGACCACGCCGACCACCGCTCCGGACGCGCGCGCCTGGCCGCACTGACGGGCGCCGCCTCACACCGGCCGGCGCGCGCCGATGACCACCAGCAGGGCGATCTCGCGGCTGGCGACGAGCTCGCCGTCGGCGCGCTGCGACTGCGCGCGCTGGCCACACCCGGGCATCGGCCGGAGCATCTCTCGCTCGCGGTCGCCGACCTCTCACGCGGCACCGACCCGTGGCTGCTGCTCAGCGGCGACTCGCTGCTCGTCGGCGACCTCGCGCGCCCGGACCTCGCCGTCACTCCCGAGCTCGGCGCTCGCGAGCTGCGGGCCAGCGTGCAGCGCCTGCTGGAGCTCGGCGACCACGTCGAGGTCTGGCCCGCCCACATCGGCGGCTCGCTCTGCGGCGGGCCGGGCCTGAGCGCCAAGCCGAGCTCGACGATCGGCTACGAGCGCCGCCACAACGCGTTGATCGAGCAGCCCGAGGAAGCCTTCGTCGCCGGGCTGCTCGCGCACCTACCACCGAAGCCGCCAAACCTCGCGCACATCGTCGAGCTCAACCGGCGCAGCGCGATCCGCGCGGAGCAGGTGCCGCAGGAGCTGAGCCTCGCCGCCCTGCGAGCCGCGGTCGAGGGCGCGATCACCGTCGTCGACGCGCGCGAGCCGAGCGCCTACGACCGCGGGCACATCGCCGGCGCGATCAACCTCCCGGCACAGGGGCCCGGCATCGGCACGCGCGCCGGCTGGTCGATCGCCGTCGACGAACCCGTCGCGATCGTCGCCGATGACCTCGCCGCCGCCGCCCGCGTGGCGACGATCCTCGAGACGGTCGGGCTCTGCGCGGTCGGCGTCGCGGCGGCCGACCCCGCGGGCTGGCGCGCAGCCGGCCTACCGGTGCGCGACGCGAATTGCTGGGACGTCCGGGGGCTCGCGCGGGCGCTGCACAACCAGGAGATCGCGCTGATTGACGTTCGCGACGAGGGCGAGTGGGCCAGCGGGCACGTGCCCGGATCGCTGCACCTGCCGCTCCACCAACTCGGCGACGGGCGGCGCGTCCGGCTGCCGGACGGCGCAATGGCGGTCGCCTGCGCTGCCGGCGGCCGCGCCGCCTTTGCAGCGAGCCTGCTGCGTCGAGGGACCGCGCAGCGGATCGTGCGCGTAGCCGGCGGGGGGATCGGGGATCTGCCCGCGCACGGCATCGGCCTGGCCCGCGCGGCGTGACGGCCATCGGGAGGAGCATGCCGACCCCGCGTGGCCCGCGGGCCACGCGGGTCGGCGCGGGCGGGCGCTGCGATACTGAACCGGTCGTGACGCGCCTCTACTACATGCCCCGCACCCGCTCGAGCCGCGTGCTGTGGATGCTCGCGGAGATCGGCGCACCCTACGAGCTGACGAGGCTCGCACCGGAGGAGCGCACGTCCGCGGAGCATCTCGCGCGCCATCCGCTCGGACGGGTTCCGGCGCTCGAGCTCGACGACGGCACGGTCATGTTCGAGTCCGCCGCGATCTGCCTGCAGCTCGCCGACCTTCATCCTGATGCCGGGCTGATCGCGCCGCTCGGATCGGCCGAGCGCGCGCTCGTCTACCAGTGGGTCCTGTTCGCGATGACCGAGCTCGAGGCGCCGCTGTTCCGCTGGATCCGCGACACCGCGCAGGAATCGGCGGACCAGTCAGTCGCGCGAGCGTTTCGCGCAGGCTGCCGCGGCGCTCGAGACGGCGCTGCACCCCCGCGACTGGCTGGTCGGCGACCGCTTCACCGTCGCCGACGTGATCTGCGCCAGCGTGCTCGGGGGCGCCCACTCGCGGGGACTGCTCGAAGAATGGCCGGGGCTGCAGGCCTACGTCGAGCGCGGCGAGGCCCGTCCCGCCTTCGCCGCGGCCGCAGCGATCTTCAACCAACCTCGCCGGTAACCCCCCGCCCCGCCCCGCGCCGCTCGTCGCGGCCGCGCGAACGGGCCGCTCAGCCGCTTGCTTGAACTTCGCGCAGCTCGCCTGTGTGGACGTCGTAGACGAAGCCGCGCACCGAGTCCTTGCGCGGGATGAACGGGCTTGCCTTGATCCGGGCGATCGACTGGCGAACGTCCTCGTCGAGATCGGGGAACGCTTCGACCGCCCATTCGGGCTTGATCCCGACATCGTCCTGGACGGAGCGCTTGAACTCGTCGTCGGTGAACGTCAGCATGCCGCAGTCGGTGTGGTGGATGAGGATGATCTCCTCGGTTCCGAGCAGGCGCTGGGAGATCGCCAGCGAGCGGATCTCGTCGTCGGTCACGACGCCGCCCGCGTTGCGGATGACGTGTGCGTCACCCTCCTGCAGGCCGAGCAGGCCGTAGGGGTTCAGCCGGGCGTCCATGCACGCCACGACTGCGACCTTGCGGGCGGGCGGCAGCGGAAGGTCGCCCTTTGTGAAGTGCTCCTGGTAGGCCTTGGCGTTCTTCAGCAGTTCGTCTGTGGTGCTCATGGTGTCCTCGGGTTGGGGGCCGTAGGAGATGTGATCTTAGCGACCCAGATTCTGAAGATTAGCCCGCGCGACGCCGCAACATCCCGCGCGGGATGATCTCCGGTGGCGGGTGTCGGGGGCGAAAGGGGCGAGGCGAAGTTGGCGGGAACGGTCGTCGTGTTGGGGGCCCGTAACCTCGGTGGCGCGATCATCGAGCACTTCCTCGCCCTCGGTTGGAGCGCGGCGGGGGTGGCGCGCAGCGAGGAGACGCTCGAGCGCGTGCGCAGCACGGGAGCGCTCGCCCTGCAGGCTGACGCGTCCGATCCGCGGGCGTTGAGCGGTGCGCTGGCCAGCGCGCGGCGGGAGTTCGGCTCGCTCGACGCGGTCGTCAACGCCGTCAGCGCGGCTCGGCCGCCGAGGCAGGGGCCGTTTGGAGGAGGGGAGCTCGCCGCGGCCGACGTGGAGGCGTTCCGTGGCTGGACGGTTGCCGTCGCTGAGCAGGCCTTCGTGTTTCTCTCCACCGGGACGCAGGCGCTGCGCGAAGCCGGCGGTGGCGGCGCGCTGGTGCAGATCACCGGCGGGTCCGCGCGGCGCGCGATGCCTGGTCGGGGGCTGTGGGCCGCCGGGGCGTTCGCCACCCGCGCGCTGGTGCAGGCCGCCGCGCAGGAACTGCGCGGCGAGGGAATCCATGTCGCGCTGCTCGCCGTTGGCGCGACGATTGAATCGCCCAAGACCGCGGCGTTCACCGGCGACCAGCCGCGCGATGCGCTCGCCGACATGCGCGAGATCGCCTCCGCGGTGGAGTTCCTCGTCACACAGCAACCGCGCGGACTCACCCACGAGCTCGTCGTCACGCCGGCCGGAGAGCGCTGGGTACCGTAGGCGCCGGCGCGGCTTGGCCAACACCGGGAGCGCAGCGGCCTGAGGCTGTACGTGGCGTCCCGCCCGCTGCGCGTGCGCGACAGCGCGCGTGACTCGTGACACCATCACGACTTGACATGACACCATATGGTGTCAGCATGGTGGCATGGAACTTGGACAGTACGTCAGCGACCTGCAGCGCCAGCTGGTGGATGCCGCGGAGAACGGCGCGGAGGACACCCGCGCCGTCGCCGAGCGACTCGCCGCCGGACTGGATGCCGCGACGCGGCTCGTGCTGCTCGACGCCCTCTCGGCCGCGGTCGGCGAGATCACCCGCGACCTCGCGCCCGGCTCGGTCGACCTGCGGCTGCGCGGACGCGAGATCGAGTTCGTCGTTACCCAGCCGAGCACGGAGCCCGACGCCGACGAGCCGGCTCGCTGCAACCGTCGACCTCAATGACGCGAGCACCTCGCGCACGACGCTCCGCCTGCCGGACGCCCTCAAGACGCGGGTCGACGAGGCGGCGGCTGGCCGACGGCACTGTCCGTCAACACCTGGCTGGTCCGTGCGATCGCGGCCGCCCTCCAACCCAAACAACGACGATCCGCGCAGCGCACGCTGCGCACCGGCGACAACTTCGCGGGCTGGGCGCGCTAACCCGCTCCGCCCGCCACATCCACCAGTTACGCGGACCCGCGGGGTCGGACGAACACGCCCATAGAAAGGGAGGCGCCAGCATGCCCACTTACAACACCCCCACCCCGATCGACCTCGCGATCAACCTGCAGGTCGGCCGCATCGAGGTCTTCGCCGGCGACCGCGCCGACACGGTCGTGACCGTGCTCGCCCACCAACCCGACGAAGGGATGCTGATCGCCGGGGCGCGGAGGAGACGAAGGTCGACTTCGACGGCCAGCGGGTCACCGATCGTGGGCCCACGCCCCCGCATCAGCTGGATCGGGCCGAACCGAGTCGGTCGACGTGAAGGTCGAGTTGCCGACGGGGTCGCGGTTCACCGCCGAGATCGCGGTTGGCGGCCTTCGCACCGTCGGTCGCCTCGGCGCCACCCGCATCAAGAGCTCCGTCGGTGGCGTGGATGTCGACACCACCGGCGACCTGTGGCTGCGCGCCTCGCACGGCAACGCGACCGTGGATGCCGCTGAGGGAGCGGTCGAGATCACGGCCGACTACGGTCAGATCCGGGTCGGCACGGTTACCGGCGACGCGATCCTCAAGGCGTCGTACGGCAGCATCTTCGTCGGGCGAGTCCGGCGGCGAGATCGACGCGAAGCTCTCCTATGGCGACCTCGAGATCACGAAGGCGCTCGCCTCCGTCTCGGCGAAGACCGCGTACGGCGACATCCAGCTGCGAGAGGTCTCGAGCGGCTCCATCGAGGTCGACAGCGGCTTCGGCCAGGTCACCATCGGTGTGCGGCCCGGCGTCCCCGCCTGGCTCGACCTGTCCTCCAAGAACGGGCACGTGCGCAATGAGCTCGCCGACGACCGCGCTCCGGACGCGTCCGAGCAGAACGTCGCCGTACGCGCGCGCACCCAGAACAGCGATATCAACGTCCAGCGCACCCGATGACCGGATGACAGCCACGCGTCCGCCGCAAAGCAGGTCTATGTGCCCCCGGGGCGCGTCGCGTCCGTGGATCTCGCCAGCCGAGGGTCTTTGCAGTCAGGCTGCTCGGAGATAGCGGACGTCCGGATTTCGTGTGTCCGTGGATCGTTGGTGGTGATGGTTCGAGCAGCTGGTCAGACCCCGGCCGCTGTGCGGTTCAGCAGATCGGCTACGCGCCGGCCACACCTCCGGTTGTTCCAAGCTGGAACGAGCGCGAGGATGCCAGGGTTGCAGATCTCGAACTGCCAGAACTCGCCATCGGCGAGCGTGATCGTCAGCGGCGGAGCAACTCCCTTTCCGACCTCAGCCGACACCACGTCGGCCCGCGGGATGCGAGTGATCACTTCACCTGGCTTCGCAGTCACACCAAGATGATGGCTGACGAGCGCGAGCTCTTGGTCGGTCGCGGCCAGGGTGGCGAACCTTCGCTCGAACTTCGGTGTCTGTGCGGGTATCGCCTTCGACTTCCCAGCCGCAATCCGGGCTCCGATCGCGCCGGCCGCTCCCAATCCCGCGACCACTGCGCCCATCCGCGTTGCGTTCCGTCTGAACTCGCCGATGTGCGCGACCTGGACCCGCGCGATCACCCGCGCGCCGAGTACCGATGACGCGTCAACCCCGATCACTCCCATCATGTGCTCCTTGGTGCTCTCCGCCCACGACCCACGTGCGTTCGCAAGTGGCTAATCGGTCTCGGTGTCGCGGACTCGTCACGTGCCTGTGAATCGATACTCGGTCTGCCAGGCGTCGGTCGGGTCGGTGTGGGCGGTCCAGAAGAGTTCCGCGATGTTGTCCGGATCGAACGCCGTCCCACGCACGACCGAGCCGGCGATCGTGATGGTTGCGGCATGGATGCCGTCCTCCTGGACACCGGCGGCGATCAGGGTCGCCGCCGAGCGCAGGGCGGCCTTCCCCATCGAGAGGCTCGCCAGTGCGGGCACCGGATGGTCGGCGAAGCCGCCGCTGGTGAAGAGCAGTGTGCCGGTGCCGGCGGTCCGCAGGACGGGTACGGCGACCTGTGCCGCGACGACGGCGCCGAGGACATCGACGTCATATGCGGTCCGGAGCCGTCCGACCGTCGTATCGAGGATCTCGCCAGGATCCGGCAGGGCCGCGTTGTACACGACGACGCCGGGGGCCCCTGGGGCGCGGAAGATCCGCTCGAGCGTCGCACGGTAGCCGTCCAGATCTTCGATGTCTGCGCCCACCGCCTCGATCTCAAGCCCGTCGCTACGCAGCTCAGCGGCGAGTTGCTCGAGCGCTTCGCCGCGGGAGATGAGCGTGCTGCGGAAGCCCTCGCGGCCGAAGCGCCGAACGACGCTGGCGCCGACGCCGGGTCCGGCCCCGATCAGCAGAAGGTGACGAGGATCAACAGACTCGGGCATATGCCGCCTCCGGGTAGAGCTTCGCCCGGCTGTCGGCTCGGGCCACGTGTCCTTGGGGTCCAATCACCCGACGAACATTAGACACGGACACACGCAGCCACGAAGACGTGCTGGCCGTGGCCGCGCGAGCATGAATGCGGGTTTCGACCCGCGCGTCGCAACGCGTCTGCTCGTCGCCCGCGGTGAACACGGGTGCCCGGTCAAGCGATGGTTCCGCCGCGCGTCGCGCCCGGGGTGCTATGGAGTGACGATCTTGAGTGGCTGGAGGTCACCCGGGGATCCCGTGTAGTAGCCGGGGCCGTCGGGTCCGTTCGCGAGATATGCGTTGTAGGGTGCTTCGAAGACCGCTCCGGTGGAGGTGTCCTCGACGAGATCTTCGCCGTTGAGGGCGTCGTCGAAACCGTCCACCTGCTGGCCAAATCGCTGCCATTCCTGGCTGAGATTCTCCCACTGTTGGATGTCCTGCTTGAATTGGTACTGAATTCCGCCGACGATCCGCAGCAGGCCGCCGTTGACTGAGTCCCACATCGCGGGCTTCGCGACCGCCAAGCGGATCGTGCCCCCCGTGAAGCCGTTTGCGGTGCTGCTTCTCGACGAAGACGACGCCATGGATTGGGTGGGATTCGTTAGTGCCGGTGAACTCGACGTATTCGGACTGCCCGCGCGCGCCGGTGACGGACGTCTGGGCAGGCGCCGTGACCGCGATCAGCGTGTGGGTGATGGCGATCCCCACCTGGCCGAACACCCATGCAGCAGCGTCGGCGCCGAGTCGACCGCGCTGTCGGTGGTGAGGGTGAGCAGGTAGTTCGCCGAGGCCGAAGTTCCCAACGTGATGTCAGTTCGTCCTGGCCTCCGCGCCACCGCCCAGCCCGGCGGAATCGAGTACGTGAACGCCTGATCCTGGACGACGCGGAAGAGGTCCGCCGGCCGCGGCGCGTAGCAGCCGCCGATCGCGGCGAGCGCAGAACGGTCGGCGCCCAGCGACGCCGGCGGCGCCCAGTACGCCGACATCACCACCAGGCTCGATCCGTGCGCCGTCCTGTCGCTGAGCACCGACACCCGCGCTTCGCCGGACACCGCGACCCCTCCACACGTCCGCTGAGCGACGCCTGCGGTCAGGCCGCCCGCTGAGCTCGTCACGTGGTAGCTCAGAGAGTCGCCATCGGCTGACAGGTCCCGCTGAAGCTCGCCGATCGCGGCGCCGAAGAACCGCGCGGGGGTCAGACCCGACGTGAGCAGAGCCGGGTACACGACGCCCTCCACGATGTCCGAGTCGATACTTCTGCACGACGATCAGGTTGCCCAACGTGAAGAGGTTCCAGCCAGCGGGCACGCCGACCTGGAACCCGTCATAGGGATCGTCGACGACGGGGACGCCACAGCCGCTCGCAGCGGTCGCGACCGCCCGCCGGGGACCAGCCGCCGCCGATCCCACAAGGCATGCCGCCACGACGAGCGCCGACACCAATTTGCAATTGGCCATGTTGCTTTGCGTGCCTCGCTCGCATATTGCTACATGCGCACAATGTCCAGCGGAATGCCTTGCATCAGGCCTTCCGTATCGATGTGAGTGTAGAGGAATGCCGCGCACCAGGGCTCAAGCGCCGCAATCATTTCCAGAGGAGTGATCGCGGTCAGTTCGCGCCAGCCGCGAATGGCGACCCGTCCCTGCTTGGAATCGATGGCGAAGACCAGCTTATCCGGCCCGAGAATGCGGCGCGGATTTTTCGCAAATGCCAGGTCGGGCTTGCCTTCACGGATCAGCGAAGATCCCGAGAATCACTCGCTTCTGCGCCGAGCGCCAGCAATTTCTCGGCGGTTCGAACGGAGCGAATTCCTCCTCCAACCTGGCAAGGAAGGCGCCTGAGCAAACTGACCGACGAGTTCCCGATTGTCGCCGGTACCGATGGCAGCATCCAGATCGATCAATTGAACCACGGGGAACGAAGAGAAACGCGAGATCCATTCTTCGAAGTCATCGAACTCCAGCGCCTTTTGCTCGCCCTGCACGAAGCTGGACGATCTTGCCGCCCATAAGGTCGATGGAAGGAATCAGCATGGCCACCGCACCGGAATGCCTGCATCCAGCAGTTCGTGCTTCAGATCGGCAAACGACTGCAGGCCAAAGTGAAAGATCGAAGCTGCCAGCGCGGCGTCCGCTTTGCCACGCTGAAAACCTCAATGAAACTCTTCGCGTCTCCGCCGCCGCCTGATGCAATCACGGGAATGCGCACCGCTTCCGAACACGCGCTGGTCAACTCGCAATCGAAGCCTGCACCGGTGCCGTCGCGGTCCATCGAAGTGAGCAGGATTTCGCCAGCGCCGCGATCTTCAGCCTCCCGCGCCCATGCAATCGCGTCTCGGCCCGTAGGATTTCTCCCACCGCTTGCATAAGCCTCAAATCGCGCTTCGCCGTTCACGCGCTTGGCGTCGATGGCGACGATGACAGCTTGCGAACCGTAGCGCTCGGCAATGCGAGTGATCAAAGCCGGATCTGCGAGCGCCGCAGAATTGATGCTGATTTTGTCTGCCCCGGCGTCGAAGACTGCGGCCGCATCGTCCAGAGAGCGAATGCCTCCGCCCACCGTGAATGGAATAAACAACTGTCGTGCGGTTCGGCGAACGGTATCAACCAAAGTTGCCCGGCCTTCATGTGTGGCAGAAATGTCGAGCATCACGATCTCGTCGGCGCCCGCTGCGCTGTGAGCCGCAGCCAGTTCGGCTGGATCGCCTGCGTCCCGCAATTGCTGAAATTGCACGCCCTTCACGACGCGTCCAGCGTCGACGTCCAGGCAAGCGATGATTCGTTTCGTCAGCATGCAATCAGCTCGACATTCGGCATCAAAGACGGCAAAAATTCTCTAGAATCTTCAATCCGGTCAGGCCCGATTTTTCCGGATGAAATTGCACGCCGAACAAATTGTCTTGTTCGACCGCGGCGGAAAATTCTCCGCCGTACTCGCACCGTGCCAGCGTGGCTTGCACCACAGGCGCACAGTACGAGTGTGTGAAGTAAACGAACGATCCTGAAGGGATCCCTCGCAGCAAGCCGCGAGATCGTTCTGACAGTCAACGAATTCCAGCCTACATGCGGCGATTTGACACTTCGGCGGGAAATCGCCCGCATGTCGCCAGAAGCAATCCCAAGCCCGGGTACCGGGAGCCTCCGTGCTGGATTCGAACATCCACTGCAGTCCGACGCAGATGCCGAGAAACGGGACTCCCTGCTGAATCTGGCAAGGATCGCTGGTTTCGAAGCCTTCACGTTCCAGACGCTCGTGGCGAAAAATGACCCACGCCCGGGCAGAATGATTTTGTCCGCCCGCGCCACCGCCTTCGGGATCGGCGTGATGACGGCGTCCGCGCGCAGATGGTCTAGCGCCTTTTTCACCGAGGTAAGATTCCCGGCGCGATAATCCACGACTGCGATCATCACAGCAATCCCTTCGTGCTGGGCAGCAAGCGAGCCATGCGGCGATCGCGCCAACATGCCGCGCGCAATGCTCGCGCAAAAGCCTTGAACAGCGATTCAATCTTGTGATGGCTGGAGCGGCCGTAGAGCACCCGGGCATGCACGCTGGCGTGCGCCCCCCGCGCAAAGCCTTCGAAGAAATCATGAACCAACTCCGCTTGCAGATCACCGACCAGCCGCGCGCGAACTTTGTGTCGACCGTAGTCGACGTGCGCCCGCAGAAATCGACGGCCGCCAGACCAAGAGTTTCATCCATTGGCATCACGAAATATCCGGCGCGTAGAATGCCTCTTTTGCTGCCGAGTGCCTTCTCGAAGAGCTTGACCGAGCACGATGCCGACATCTTCAACGGTGTGGTGCTGATCGACATCCAGGTCGCCCCTTGGCTGTTAGCTCCAGATCGAAGCCTCCATGATGAGCGAACAACTCCAGCATGTGATCGAAGAAGCGGATCCCGGTGGAGATTTTGTAGCGGCCTTGGCCTTCAATCACCAGCACCGCCCGGATATCGGTCTCCTTGGTCACGCGTTCGATCGCAGCTCGCCTCATCTCGCCGCTACCTCTTTCACTCCAATTTCCTGCAAGGTCTCGCGCAATGCAAGCAGCAGTCGCGCAGTCTGTTCCGTCGGTTCCGAGCGTGACGCGCACGCAGCCCTCGCAACCGTAGTCCCGCGAGCGGTCACGCACCAGAATGCCGCGCGCCGCATGGCTTGAATGAAGCGCAGTTTTCAAGGGCCCGAAGCTCGCCAGTACAAAATTTGCCTGGCTCGGCCAGTACCGGATTCCCCAGCGGGCAAACTGTTCGCAGAGCGCCTCCCGTCCCCGACGAACTTCTTCGACGTAGCCGCGAATGTATTCTTCATCCGCCAGCGTCGCCGGCAAGCACGCGAGCGCCACTCCGTTCACGTTGTAAGGGGAGCTGACGCGGCTGACCAGCGAGATGTCATCGGCGCGTCCGGCGAGCACGCCAATGCGCAGTCCTGCCAATCCGTACGCTTTGGAAAAAGTTCTGGCCACAAATAAGTTGGGCAGCTCGCGCCGATTGCCTCAGCAGCGTTTCTCCGTAGAATTCAAAATAGGCCTCATCTACCAGAAGCGCCGCCTGCGGCGCCGGCGTTGCGATGTCAAGAAGTCCGCCGGCTCCGCACCGCGCCCGTTGGGTTATTGGGATTGGCAACCGCAATCAAGCGTGTACGCAAAGTGATCCGTGAAAGCATGTCAGAAGTTGGAAAGTGAAACTCCGTGACCCGCTGGTACCGCGATAACTTTCGCCCCCGTCGCCGCCGCGAAAATCTCATACATGGCAAACGTCGGCACCACAATAAGGGCTTCATCGCCCGGCTCAAGAAATGTTTCGCACAACAGATGAATCGCTTCATCCACGCCATTGGTGAGCAGCAGCTCTTCCGGCTCAATCGCCTAAGTAATCGCCCACAATTCTTTCAACCGGCGCGCGCTCCGGATAGCGGCCAATTTCCTCCGCCGTGATTTCCTGCAGTCGCGCCAGCACCCGCGGCGAGCAGCCGACTGTGTTCTCGTTGAAATCCAGCCGCAAGCCGTCCCGCCCGCCCAAGCGGCGGATGATATGTCGGCAAATTGAGCACCGCGTCGCGCGCTTTAAGCATCGGCAAACCTCTGGCGGATCGATTCCGCATGGGCCCGCAACCCCTCCGCGTTCGCCAGCGATTCGACAACCGGCGAAATCGCTCGCAGACCTTTTCTCGATAATTTCTGCACGCTGATGATCTTCACAAAATCCAGAACGCTCAAGGCCGCCGCGAAATCGCGCCGCGCCACCGGTTGGCAGAACGTGATTCGGGCCAGAAGCATAATCGCCGGCAGCTTGCGGCGAATATTCCCCCACAAAGACCGATCCCGCATTGCGAACCAGAGCTAAATCCGCGGGGGTGGCAACGGTAAGATGTTCCGCCGCGATTTCATTTGCCCAGGCAAAGCTTTCACGGCGCGAGGCCGATACCAGAATCACGCCGTTGCGGCGCAAGGATTGCCGTGCCACGGCATTTCCTGTGCTCAACTTCTCTGCAGCGCGAGCCACGTCGCTGGCCAGACGTTCCTGAGTCGTGATAAAAACCGCCAGCGCTTCCGGATCGTGCTCCGCCTGCGCCACCAAATCCGCAGCAATGAATTCTGGATGCCCCGGATCGCTCACGATGACGAACTTCGGTTGGGCCGGCCAGAAAATCGATCGCGCAATCGAATGAAACCAGTTTCTTGGCAGCAGTGACGTAAAGATTTCCCGGACCCACAATTTTGTCCACGCGCGGAATGCTCTCTGTTCCGTAGGCCAGTGCAGCGATCGCCTGCGCTCCGCCGATTCAATAAATTTCTCGCACTCCGAGCATTCCGGCCGCGGCCAGCACTTCCGCCCGAGGCTGCGGCGAGACCACGCGAATATTGTCCACGCCCGCGACCTGTGCGGGAATCACGGTCATCAACAATGTCGACATCAACGGATAGCGCCCGCCGGGAACGTAGCAGCCCACCGATTCCAGAGGCCGAACGATTTGTCCCAGAGTGATCCCTTTGCGGCTGCGCGTCCATTCCGCGGCTTCTGCCATTCGCAGAAGCGGCGGATGTTTGCCGCCGCCGTGCGCAGAGACGACTTCAATTCATGGATGCGCGCATCTGTCCACGCGATCCTGGATCTCGTTCCTCTGAGACTTGAAGAGATTCTCCTCGGCTCAGTCCATCCCATCGCTCCGCGTACTGGCGCAATGCTCGATCGCCTCGCCGGCGAACATCTGCGATGATGCGCCGCACCGCCGGCTCACGCTTCCGCAATCTGCGACGCCGCGGCCGGCAATCTCTCGCACCTTCGTCGCTGCCGCGGCATCCCAGAGAGAATCCGCATCACATGACCACCTTGTTCAGCGGATACTCCACGATCCCTTCGCCGTTCGCCTCTTTCAGGCGAGGGATAACTTGCCAGGCTGTGGCCTCTTCGATCACCGTGTTCACCGCCACCCAGTCAGCATCGCTCAGGGTGGAGATGGTCGGCTTTTGCAGCGCAGGCAGAACCGCGAGCACGGCGTCCAAATCCTCGCTTGCGGACGTTCAGCATCAGCCCGACGCGGTTTTGCGCATCCATTGCGCCGCGCAGCATCAGCGCAAGATTCTCGATCTTCCGGCGCTTCTCGAATCACACCACGCTGTCTTGTTGGCGATGATCTGCGTGTTGGATTCGAGCACCGTGTCCATGATGCGCAGATGATTGGCCCGCAGCGAGCTTCCGGTCTCCGTGACCTCGACGATGGCATCCGCCAGCATGGGAGGTTTTACTTCGGTCGCGCCCCAGGAGAACTCAACCTCGACGCGAACACTTTTATTCTCGAAAATATTTTCGCGTAACATTCACCAGTTCCGTCGCGACGATGCGTCCGCGCAAATCTTCGGCGCTCTGGTAACGGCGAATCTTCCGGAGCCGCCAGCACCCATCGCACCTTGCCCCGGCTCTGCTTGGCATAAATCAGGTCGGAAACAGTGACCACTTCCAGCCCACTCTCGACCACCCAATCGAGTCCGGTCAGGCCGGCATCGAGCACGCCATGCTCGACGTATCGAGCCATCTCCTGCGCGCGAATCAGCATACATTCGACTTCTGGATCGCCGTCGCTGCGAAATAAGAACGGCCGTTGGTGAAGATGGGCAAGCCCGCGCGCGCAAACAGTTGCAGCGTCGCTTCCTGCAAGCTGCCCTTGGGAATGCCCAGACGGATCTTCATACGCGCACCGCCTGCGAGTCAGCCGCTTTCCTTCCTAGGTCGTTCTGACCAAGCGATCGCGTAAAGCAAGAGCGCGTGCCCTCATGACAGACCAAGCCTGCACCCTCGACCTTGACCTGCAGCAGCAGCGTGTCACGTCGCAATCGGTGGCCGCGGAAACTGACTTTGAGCCGGTTGCCGGAGGTCTCGCCCTTGGTCCAAAGCTGGTTGCGAGTGCGGCTGTAAAACGTCACGTAGCCGTGTTCGAGCGTGCGCTCACAAGCCTCGCGATTCATAAAGCCCAGCATCAAAACTTCGCCGGTGGCCGCATCCTGCACGATGGCCGGCGCCAGTCCGTGCATCTTGTCGAAATCAATTTCCTGCTTCATATCCATCGCTGCTCTTCGCGCGAAAACAAAAAGCCCGCTGAGCGTGAATCGCATCAGCGGGCCTGAATCTCTCAGGTGTTACGCTAGCTAGCCAAACACCCCCGCCGACGCGCTGTGCGCGTGATGATGGTGGTGGCGATGAGCCAGACTGGTCACGAATCTAAGATAGCGAAGGCAGCAACTCATTGTCAAAAGAAATTTATTCGAATCAGCCGCGTCAATCCCAAATACGCTTTACTGTCCCTCAGCATTCCTCCTTTATTATGAGTCATGGACGAGACGCCATTGTGGGCGACGAAGACCAAAGGCGCGCCTCGCCGAGCTGACTGCCGCCACTTCGGACGCCGCCAAAGAACTTCCTCTCCGGCGCGATGTTCGTTCGCTGGGAATTCTGCTCGGCCGGGTGCTGGTGGAACAATCCGGCGAGCCGCTGTTGGATGTGGTTGAGCATCTCCGGCGTCTTCTCATTCAACATCGCGAGCCCGGTCCCGGACAAACAGCAAAGCAATGAGCGACGATCGGCATGACGCAAGCCCGCGCTATCATCGCCCGCCTTCCCGTCGAAGATGCCTACAAGCTCACTAAAGCGTTTGCGATTTATTTCGAGCTGACCAATCTGGCGGAAACCAATCATCGAAAGCGTCGCCGACGCGCCGCACGGCTGCACGGCGATCATGCGCCGTTGTCCGGTTCTTTTCGTGGAACATTGGTCCGATTGAAGGCGTGCCGGCATTAAGCGCCAGAAGCCTCGAAGCGCTGCAGAAGATTGAAGTTACTCCGGTCTTTACAGCACATCCTACTGAAGTTGCGCGGCGAACCGTGCTCGGCAAGCGGCGTCACATCGCCGCGTCTTCTTGAGGATCTTGACCGCCTGCCTCTTTCGATATCCGATGCCGAGGAGTTGGAAAGGCAGATCGTGGCCGAGATCACTGCTCTTTGGCAGACCGACGAAGTGCGCCTCAGCAAACCCAGTGTGACCGACGAGATTCGCATGGGCCTTGATCCTTACCCGATGACCCTGTTCGACACTCTGCCCAAAATCTATGCCGAGATGGCAGACTGTTTCCGCGAAGTTTATGGTCTTAAGCTGCACGAGCGGAATTGCCTTGCGTCCTTTCCTTTGGTTCGTGGATCGGCGGCGATCGCGACGGCAATCCATTCGTGACCGCGGATTGCACACGCGACGCGCTGCAAATGGCCCGTCAGGTGATCATCGATCACTACCTGAGTCAGATATCGAAGGCCATCGATCTTCTCAGCTCCTCCATCCGGCAGATCGGTATATCGGAAGGTCTTGCGCCAACGCATCAAAGAGTATGAACATCTCGTGCCGGCCGCCATGTGCGCAGAATTTCCGAGGCCGAGACCTACCGCCTTTTCCTGGAATTGGTCGAGATTCGTCTGCGGGCCTCGAGAAAAGCTCCGCCGACTGCTCCCGCATACAACAGCTCCCTCGAATTTGCCTCCGACATCATTCTCCTGCGCGACAGCCTTGCCACGGCCACGGCAGCCGCATGGCCGAACTTGCGATCGATCCTCTGCTGCGCGCCGTGCAAACCTTTGGTTTCCATCTGCATACGCTCGATATTCGCCAGCATTCGCGGATTCTCGACGAAACCCTGACCGAGTTAACTGCGGCCGCTTCGGGAAAACCATCCGCCGCCTCTCATGGCCTCTCCGAGCGATCGCGCGAACTTATTAATACCTTTCAAACACTCGCGCTCTTAAAGCAACATTATCCTCCCGCTTCGATTCGCACCTTCATCGTCAGCAACACGCAATCTGAACAGCGACATTTTGAACGTGCTTCGCCTGGCGGCTGTCTGCGGAGTCCGTGTCGGCCGGAATGGCGACGACCCCGGCCTGATGCCGGTTCCATTGTTTGAGTCTATTGAAGCTTTACGCTGTTCAGCAGGCGTCATGCGCCGCCTGTGGACTTCGCCGGAATATTCGCCCTGTGCTCGATTCCTGGGGACGCTCGCAGGAAATCATGCTGGGCTATTCGGACTCCAATAAAGACGGCGGGATGTTCACCAGCACGTGGGAACTATATAAAGCTCATCAAGCTCTGCACCAGGCCGCTCGCGAATGCGACGTGCATTTGCGCCTGTTTCACGGCCGCGGAGGAACTGTGGGCCGCGGCGGCGGCCCCACGCACAACGCAATCCTCGCGCAGCCTGTCGGGGATTTTTCCGGACGGATACGCATCACCGAGCAAGGCGAAGTGCTCAACTGGAAATATTCCGATCCGGTCCTCGCGGAATGGAATCTTGAACTGATGATTGCCGCATCGCTCGAAGCGCTCACCCGGCCTGGTCTGGAACACGTTTCAATCGATTCCCGCTGGCATGGCGCAATGGAAGCCATGTCGCGAGATGCCTTCGCCTGCTACCGCAAGCAGATCGCCGAAAACCCCGATGTGCTGATCTACTTCGAGCAGGCTACACCGGTCAACGAATTGGAGAACGTTCAGATCGGGTCTCGTCCGGCACGCCGCAGCCAGAGCCGCCGCCTTGAAGATCTGCGCGCCATCCCCTGGGTCTTTGGATGGATGCAGAGCCGCCACGCCGTCCCCGCCTGGTTCGGCGTAGGTCATGCCATCGAAATGTTCCTGGCCAACTCGACCGGGAACGCCGGTGTCTTGCAGGAGATGATGGCAGGCTTTCCGCTGTTTTCTGAGCTCGTCCGCAACGTCGAATTGGCCATGGCGAAAGCCGATCTCACCATCGCGCGCCTCTACTCCGGCTTGGTCGAAGACCACGATCTGGGCAATCGCGTCTTCGCGCTGCTGGAAGAGGAATTTCTCCGCACGCGAAAAGCTTTGCTCTCCATCACCGGCGAAAGCGAATTGCTCGAGGACAATGCCGTGCTCTTCCGCTCGATTCGCTTGCGCAATCCCTACGTCGACCCCATGAGCTTGGTCCAGGTCGACCTACTCCGCCGCAAGCGCGCCGGGGAAAACACCGATGCCCTCAACTACGCATTGGGCGCCACTATTAACGGAATCGCCGCCGGCTTGCATAACACGGGTTAGCCCTGTAGCCTTATTTCCCCGCACTACTTTTGAAGCGGAATTATTGTATCTCCAGCGCCGTAATTAGAATCTTGGCTACCAAAGGAGACGTCAAATGGTTCTCGGCATGTCGACCGCAACATACACCCTTCTGCATGTCCTGATCAGCCTGATCGGAATCGGTTCCGGGCTGATCGTCATCTACGGTTTTCTCACCAGCCGCCGCCTTGATGGCATGACTGCGCTGTTTCTCGTCACTACGGCTTTAACCAGCATCACCGGCTTCGGATTTCCCTTTGAGCACTTGCTGCCCTCGCACAAGGTCGGCATCCTCTCCCTGATCGTGCTAGCCGTCGCGATTCCCGCCCGCTATCTGTTTCACATGGCCGGCCCATGGCGCTGGATCTTCGTGGTCGCCGCGTCCACCGCGCTCTATCTGAACGTTTTCGTTTTGGTTGTCCAGCTTTTCAGAAAGGTCCCGGCGCTAACCGCATTAGCTCCAACGCAGACCCAACCGCCTTTCCTGGTCGCGCAGCTCATAGTGTTTGCCGCTTATATCGCACTGACTGTTTCCGGGGTAAGAGAGTTTCGCGTCGAACACGAAGAGCTGCCTCGGCTAAAGGCTGCTTAATTAGGAACACTGCGCCAAATTCGCCACGGGAGCACACACGCATTCCACTGCAAGTTTCCAACTTCCTTCAACCAACCTCCTCCGAGGAGATAGGAGATACTTTATGAGCACCATCACCACCAAAGACGGCACGCAGATTTATTACAACGACTGGGGCACGGGACAGCCGGTAGTGTTCAGCCACGGCTGGCCGCTCAGCGCCGACGCCTTCGAAGATCAGATGTTCTTCCTCGCCTCTCGCGGCTACCGCTGCATCGCCCATGACCGCCGCGGCCACGGCCGCTCCAGCCAACCCTTCGACGGCAATGACATGGACCACTACGCCGACGATCTCGCCGCGCTCGTGGAAAAGCTCGACCTGAAGAATGCGATTCACGTTGGCCACTCGACCGGCGGCGGAGAAGTCGCCCGCTACATCGGCCGCCACGGCACTAAGCGCGTGGCCGACGCGGTGCTAATTGGCGCAGTTCCGCCGCTGATGCTGAAAACTCCCGGCAATCCCGCAGGCCTTCCGATCGATGCCTTCGACCAAATCCGCGCCGGAGTGCATGCCGACCGCTCCCAGTTCTTCAAGGATCTGAGCCTGCCTTTCTACGGCTACAATCGCCCCAACGCCAAAGTTTCCCAAGGCGTTCGGGACTCCTTTTGGCTGCAAGGCATGTTAGCCGGCTTCCCTGCTGCTTATGATTGCATCAAGGCGTTCTCGGAGACCGATTTCACGGAAGACCTCAAGAAATTCGATGTGCCGACGCTCATCCTCCACGGAGATGACGATCAGATCGTTCCCATCGGTGCTTCGGCTATGCTGTCGTCCAAGCTGGTAAAGGGATCAACGCTGAAAATCTATCCCGGCTTCCCTCACGGCATGTGCACCACGCACAAAGATGAAATTAACGGTGACCTGCTGGCCTTCTTGAAACGCAGCCATCAAGCGGCTGCATAAAATCAGCTCGCCCGCCCATCCTCGCGCGTTCTGCGATGATTTGGCCAAAATAATTTGCAAGCTTGTCATCGGGCAGTCGCTGCATTCCAGGTTCCGGCATAGCAAACGTACAAAACCGTAGACGCGCTGGTCGCGGCGGAATTGGTGTAAAGAGAACCGGTTGTGCAACTTTCAGATGGTGCTCCCGTACCCGTGGAAAAACTTACGTTGCTGGTGCCTAGATATATTTTGCCAACGGTAGCGCTTTCGGCTGCCACGATGTCACCAGGTTGCGATGCCGACGGAAAGGGGAGACCAAGATTGGCGGCTTCCATGAACCTCCCGTCACAATACGCGTCTTCTCGTTTGACCCATTTAGCGAATTATTGTCGATGCAGAGCCTGGGAGAGCTGCTCCCCAGGATGCGAAAGTTGGTGATAAAGCTGTCCGTGTAGGTGATCCGGTTCCCCGAGGACTGTCCCCGGATATCTTGCGGGCCGACGATATAGACGACGGCACACTGCTGTCAAGGGAATCTGCGCCCCAATCGAGAGTAATTAAGAGCTGACCACTATCAACGGGGCCCGTATATTCGTCACCTGTCCGTGAGGAGCGGTCCATCGTTCGATTATTTTGAAAACTTTGTCACGCTGTCGAGACACCCTGGTGACTAAAGTCTTTCTCCCCGTTTGACGGTGATCTCGATCTATCTTTACACTCAAGATTAACGTTGTATGAATGCGGGCTTCGGGCGTGCTCCCAGAAACGCATCAATCCCGCTGCACCAGCGTAGGCCGGTACTTGAAAGGTTGAATGTGAGTCCCACAGAAGCGGCAACGGAAGCGAATACGGAAGTTAAGAATCAGGACGCCACCAAGCGCGAGATTTCGGTGGAGATCCCCGCGGCCGATGTGGCGCGGGAGACCGAGGCCATCATTCAGAAATATCAGAAGACGATGCGGCTGCCAGGGTTTCGCGCCGGGCATGTGCCGGCGTCGATTATCCGGCAGCGGTTTGCCGAAGACCTCAAGAGCAATGTGGCCGAAGCGCTGATTCCCAAATATTTTCGCAAGGAAGCGGAGAAGCAGGGGCTGGTTCCGGTTTCCCAGCCGCAGGTGACCGACCTGCACATTCACGACGGCGAGCCGTTGCGCTTTAAGGCGACTTTTGAAGTGCTGCCCGAGGTTCCGGTGCAGGGATATAAGGAGCTGCGGGCCGACAAGCCGGAGATTGCGGTTACGGACGAAGAAGTTGAGAAGGCGCTGGAGAATGTGCGCGAGCAACACGCGACGTTTACGTCCGTGGAAGGGCGTCCGCTGCAGGACGGAGATTTCGCCCAGGCGTCGTTCGATGGGCACGCAAAGAATCCAGAGGAGGCTGGCGATGCCAAGCCCGTGCACATGGACGAAGTGCTGATCGAAATTGGCGGCAAGAATACGGTGCCCGAGTTTACGGAGAATCTGCGCGGAGCATCGGCGGGCGAGGAGCGGACGTTCGATGTGACATATGCGCCGGACGCGGCTGAGACTCGGCTGGCGGGTAAGACATTTACCTACGAGGTGAAGATCCTTGCCATTAAGCAGAAGGAGATGCCCGCGCTGAACGATGACTTCGCGAAAGAACTCGGGGAGTTTACTTCGCTGGATCAAGTGCGCAAACAGATTCGTGAGAACATGGAGCACGAGAAGCGGCACCTGGCGGAGCGCGAATCGAAAGACAAGCTGGTGGCGGAACTGGTGAAGCGCAATGAATTCCAGGTGCCGGAATCGATGGTGGACCGGCAGATCGATCTGCGGCTGGAGCGCGGCTTGCGGGCGCTGGCGGCGCAAGGCATGAAGATGGAAGATATAAAGAAGATGGATTTGCCGCGGTTGCGGGCCGGGCAAAGAGAGCAGGCGGTGCAGGATGTGAAGTCGGCGTTGCTGCTGGAACGGATAGCCGACGAGGAAAAAATTGAGGTGAGCGAGGATGAAGTGAACCGCGAGATTTCCGCGCTCGCGGCGCAGACAAAACAGACACCGGAGGCGGTGCGCGCACGTTTGACAGAGGATGGGGGCCTCGATAGAATCCGAAATAGAATCCGCAGCGAAAAGACCCTCGACTTTCTTTATCATCAGTCCGCGTAAGCTAAGCTAGAAACGGACCACTTAACCCTCCCCAAGCCGCACAAGCGATGTTCTGGGGCAAAGTGTGCAGAAGGTGAATGTGAAAGCAAACGATCCACAAATGATGCTGGTACCGATGGTGATTGAGCAGACCGGGCGGGGCGAACGCGCCTACGACATTTATTCCCGGCTGCTCCGCGATAACATCATTTTCATAGGCACGCCGATTGACGACAACATTGCCAATCTGGTGATTGCGCAGATGCTGTTTCTGGCGCAGGAAGATCCGGAAAAAGACATTCAGCTTTACATTAACTCTCCCGGCGGATCGATTACGGCGGGTATGGCGATTTATGACACCATGCAGTACGTGAAGAACGACGTGATGACCTTGTGCGTGGGGCAGGCGGCGTCGATGGCGGCGTTGCTGCTTTCGGCGGGCGAGCCGAAGAAAAGAAATGCGCTGCCGAATTCGAGAATTTTAATCCACCAGCCGTCGATGGGGGGACTCTCGGGACAGGCCACGGACATTGACATTCATGCGCGAGAGATTCTGCGCATGAGAGAGATTACAAACCAGTTATTGTCGAAGCACAGCGGGCAAAAGCTGGATAAAGTGGAGAAAGATGTGGAGCGCGATTTTATTATGAACGCGCAGCAGGCAAAGGAATATGGAATCATCGACGATATCATCTATAAGACGGGAAAAGCGGTATGATCGGCCTTCGCGCCTGAACGCGGCGGGCGGAGCGCGGTTAGACCGCGAAGGTTAAGGAGTCACGCTGAGTGAAAAACAGGACAGGCACCGATGAAATACTGCGCTGTTCGTTCTGCCACAAGTCGCAGGACGCCGTAGCCAAGCTGATATCTTCGCCCAGCGATTATCCGCGCGCGTATATTTGCGACGAGTGCGTCGCGGTTTGCAATTCCATCCTTGAAGACGACCGGACCGCGACACCCGCGGCGGCGGCTCCGAATCAGTTGCCCAAGCCCCAGGAAGTAAAAACCTTCCTCGACGAGTATGTGATTGGGCAGGAGCAGACCAAGAAGAAACTGGCGGTGGCGGTTTACAACCACTACAAGCGCATCTTTATGAACCGGCAAAAGACCGGCGACGGGGTGGAACTGGCCAAGTCGAACATCATGCTGATCGGTCCGACTGGCACGGGAAAGACTTTGCTGGCGCAGACTTTGGCGAGAATGCTGGATGTGCCATTTGCCATCGTTGATGCGACTACGCTCACCGAAGCCGGCTATGTTGGCGAGGATGTGGAGAATATTATTCTCAAGCTGTTGCAGGCGGCGGACGGCGATGTTAGCAGGGCGCAGACGGGCATCATCTATATCGATGAGGTCGATAAGATTGGGCGGAAGGATGAGAATCCGTCGATCACGCGCGACGTTTCCGGCGAGGGCGTGCAGCAGGCGCTGTTGAAGATTCTGGAGGGAACAATTGCCAACGTGCCGCCGCAGGGCGGGCGCAAGCATCCGCACCAGGAATTCACGCCGGTGGACACCACAAATATTCTGTTCATTTGCGGCGGGGCGTTTGTGGGACTGGAAAAGATTATTGGACGGCGTGTGGGTAAGAAGTCGCTGGGCTTCCGCAGCGGCGAGACTTCGGAGAAAGATGAAGGCGCGGCCCGCAAGCGCAACTATGAATTGCTGAGCGAGATTCAGCCGGAAGATTTGATCAAATTCGGGCTGATCCCGGAATTTGTAGGCCGGCTGCCCGTGGTGGGCATGTTAGAGGACCTGGACGAATTCGCCCTAATAGAAATCCTGACGCGCCCGAAAAATGCGATCATCAAGCAGTACCAAAGACTGTTTGAGTTTGAGAATGTGCGGTTGAAGTTCAGCGACGAAGCTCTGCGGGCGGTCGCGCGGCAGGCCATGGCACGCAAAGTGGGCGCCCGCGGTCTGCGCATGATTTTGGAAGAGTTAATGCTGGACCTGATGTTTAACCTCCCGAGTCAGAAAAAGTTAAAAGAATTTGAAGTGACACGGGAGATGGTGGAGAAGCGCAGCGCTTCTCTGGCCATGATGGAAAAAGCAGGGTAATAAGAGTAACCTTTATCCCGGGGGATTCAGTGACTACATCCAAGGAAAAATACGAGAGCAAGAAGCTGCCCATGATGCCCATCCGGGACGTGGTCATCTTCCCCTTCATGATGACGCCGTTTGTGGTGGGCCGTGAATCGAGCGTGCATGCGCTGGAAGAGGCTCTGGCGGCGGACAAGAAAATTTTCCTTGCGACCCAGCACGACGCCTCGATCGACGAACCCAAGGCCAATGAAATCTATCAGGTGGGCACGATCGTGAACATCGTGCAGAGTCTAAAGCTGCCCGATGGCAATATTAAGGTTTTGGTCGAGGGCATTGAGCGGGGAAAGATTCTTCAGGTTACCGATACCGACGGCTTTATGCAGGCGACGGTTCGCGTAGCGCGCTACGCGACGGAGATGAACCCGCAAGTCGAAGCGGGGATGCAGCGCGTGACTTCCCTGTTCGAGCAATACGTGAAGCTGTGTCAGGCGCTGAATTACGAAACCATGATTTCGGCCGTGCGCATGGAAGATCCGGCCAAGCTCACCGACGTTATTTCCGCGAACCTGCAGCTTTCGATTGAAGAAAAGCAGGAACTGCTGGAGATATTCGATCCAGCGGAACGGCTGACCCGCATCGCCGACGTACTCGATATTGAGATCGAAAAGCTGAACGTGGACCGGACCATCCAGTCGCGGGTAAAGCGGCAAATGGAGAAGGCGCAGAAGGAGTATTACCTCAACGAAAAGATTAAGGCGATTCAAAAGGAACTGGGCCGCGGCGAGAAGAGCGAGTTTGATGAACTGAAGAAAAAGATCGAAGCCGCCGGAATGCCGAAGGACGTGAAGGACAAGGCGCTCCAGGAATTGAAAAAACTGGAAGCGATGCCTCCGATGTCGGCGGAGTCCACTGTCTCGCGCAATTATCTGGACTGGCTGCTGGCCGTGCCGTGGAAGAAGCGGTCAAAGGAAATCCGGAATATTTCGCGCGCGGAAAAAGTTCTGAACGAAGATCACTATGGCCTCGAGAAGATCAAGGAGCGCATCCTGGAATTTCTCGCCGTGCGGCAGTTGGTGAAAAATCCCAAAGGGTCGATTCTTTGCTTTGTCGGACCGCCGGGCGTAGGCAAGACTTCCCTGGGCATGTCGATTGCCAAGGCGACGGGACGGAAGTTCGTCCGCATGTCGTTGGGCGGCGTGCGCGACGAGGCCGAAATTCGCGGCCATCGGCGCACCTATATCGGCGCGCTGCCGGGGCAGATTATTCAGATGATGAAGAAAGCGGGAACGAAGAATCCCGTCTTTATGCTGGACGAAGTGGACAAAATGTCGATGGATTTTCGCGGCGATCCGTCTGCCGCGCTGCTCGAAGTGCTTGATCCGGAACAGAATTTCATGTTCGTGGATCATTATCTCGACGTCGAGTATGACCTTTCGCAGGTATTCTTCGTGGCCACGGCAAACGTGATGCACACGATTCCTCCGGCCTTGCAGGACCGCATGGAAGTACTGCGGCTGCATGGTTACACGGAGCAGGAAAAAGTCGAGATCGCCAAGCAGTTCCTGGTCAAGAAACAGATGCTGGCCGCCGGTCTGTCGGAGAAGAACGTCAAGTTCTCCGATGACGCGATTACTGGATTGATTCGTTCCTATACGCGTGAAGCGGGCGTGCGTAATCTGGAACGCGAAATTGGAAACGTTTGCCGCAAAGTTGCACGCAAAGTCGTGAAGGAAGGTCCGAACTACACCGTCAACGTCACTGGCGAAAACGTCAATGACTTCCTCGGTGTCATTAAGTTCCGCGACACGCTGGCGCATGAAAAAAGCGAAGTGGGCTTGGTCACTGGATTGGCGTGGACCGAAGTTGGTGGATCGATTCTCAGCACGGAAGCAACCGTGGTTGATGGCAAGGGCAAGCTGACGCTGACCGGAAAGCTCGGCGACGTAATGCAGGAATCGGCGCAGGCGGCCATGTCTTATGTTCGTTCGCGCGCTCACCGGCTCGGACTGAATCGCGACTTCTATCGCAACTTAGATTTGCACGTGCATGTGCCCGAAGGCGCCATTCCTAAAGACGGTCCTTCGGCCGGTATCACGATTGCCACTGCCATTTCGAGCGCGCTCAGCAAAATTCCGGTGCGCCGCGATCTGGCGATGACGGGCGAGATTACGCTGCGGGGTAAGGTGCTCCCCATCGGCGGCCTCAAGGAAAAGCTACTGGCGGCGCACCGGGCTGGACTTTTCGAGGTGATCCTGCCCAAGGATAACGAGAAGGATGTGGCTGAGGTTCCGGAAAACCTGCGCAATGCCATGAAGATGCACTTCGTGGACACTATGGATCAAGTGTTGCAGATCGCGCTGGAATCGCCGCTGCCGAAGTACGAGGAAGAAGTTGCGCAGCCTATCGCCCCGCCTCCTCTGACTTCTGGAACTTCCGAGAGTCCGGCCACGCATCAGTAAGGCAGTTGCCAGTTCTCAGTTCCAGGCACCTAGTTGTCGTTATCGGTTGAATCCGCTATGTTGATTCCCCGAAGATGTCCACATTGAACCAAAGCCAAATTGCTTTTGACGGCGGGTCAGAGAACTCAACCGAACCGGCTCACCCTCGGACCACGGGAATACTGCCGTCGCAGGAAATCAGCAACCTGATCGCACGCGGGCATATCAGCGCAACGCCCGCCATCAATCCCGAACATATTCAGCCGGCCAGCCTCGACCTGCGATTGGGCGACATTGCGCACCGGGTTCGTGCAAGCTTTCTGCCCGGCCCGAACAGCACCGTGGAAGCCAAAATCAAAGAATTGCGGATGACGCGCGTGGACTTGACCGGCTCTGCCGTGTTCGAAAAAGATTGTGTATATATCGTGCCACTGGTCGAGGAACTGAACCTGGCCTCGAATTTTTCGGGCAAAGCGAATCCGAAAAGTACGACGGGAAGGCTGGATATTTTCACTCGCCTGCTCACCGATTATGGAACCGAGTTCGATTCGGTGCCGCCGGGATACAAAGGCAAGCTTTATGCTGAGGTAGTTTCGCGCACGTTTACCGTCGCCATTCGAGCTGGAATGCGGCTAAGTCAGTTGCGCTTTGTGCAAGGGAACCCAGTGTCGGGGGACCGCACTATTAAAGAGCTCGATCAAGAAGAGCCGCTGGTCTACATGGACGATGAAGAAATCCCCGGCAAAGCGCGAACTCACCGCGGGCTAAGAATTACCGTCAATCTGGAAGCCGCGGAAGCCGGCGAAGTCATTGCCTACAAGGCGAAGCGTTATGCGCCGGCCATCGAACTGGATCGCGTCAACTATTATTCAACCGAAGAATTCTGGGAAGTTCGCCACCAGAATGCGGGCAAGAATTTGATTCTCGAGCCGGGAGATTTTTATATCCTGGCGTCGCGAGAAAGAGTGCGCGTGCCTCCCGAGTTCGCGGCGGAAATGGTTCCGTTTGATCCTTCCGATGGCGAGTTCCGCATTCACTACGCAGGATTTTTCGATCCCGGATTCGGGTATGGCTCCGACGATATCAAAGGCACGCGCGCGGTGCTGGAAGTTCGCGCGCATGAAGTTCCCTTCCTGATTGAGCATGGACAGCTGGTGGGGCGGCTGAACTACATGCCGTTGCTTTCGCGGCCAAATAAGATTTATGGGACGAATATCGGGTCCTCTTATCAGCACCAGTCGCTTACGTTGAGCAAACAGTTTCGGCGAGAGACGACGCGATGATTCGGCGGGTGAACTAAAGGAGTCGAGCTTCGCTCGACTGGACGGCCGGGGGCGGCCTTCCCCACACGGGCCGTCCGTCGCCACGTGGGGTTATCTCAATACCACGCTTGCCAATTTCCCGGCTCCATAGCAAACTTGAGCATGAGGGTTCTGTCGAGGTTTTTGGCGGCGGCTACCGATGTATCGCACTTCCCTGCCCCGGATCTGCCGGAGATTGCGTTCCTTGGCCGCTCCAATGTGGGCAAATCCAGCCTCATCAACTCGCTGGTTGGGACTAAGATCGCCCGCACCAGTTCCACTCCCGGACGCACGCGAGGCATAAATTTTTTCGAGATTCGTTTCGCGGGACAACCGCGGCCGGAAATGATCTTTTCCGATTTGCCCGGTTACGGCTACGCAAAGCTTTCGCGCGAGATTTCGCAGGAGTGGCCGAAATTTATCGAGCCCTACTTGCAGGATCGTCCGACGCTGGCCCTTTGCCTGGCGCTGATCGATGTCAACGTTCCCGCGCAGGAAAGTGACCGCAAACTTCTAACTTTTCTCCAGGCTTCACAACGGAGCTTCGTAGTGGTAGCCACCAAGAGCGATCGCCTGTCGAATAATCAACTGCGCAACTCTCTGAAAGCTTTGTCGCAGGAGTATCCCGATGCGCCGTTGCTGCCCTACTCGGCCACCAGCGGAACGGGGCGGGCCGAATTGTGGAAGGAGATTCGTCTGGCTGCGCAGCGCTCGGCGACCTCAGCGACCCCGGCATCCAGTTGCGATTAGAAAGCGCTCATATTTCCTGCTGAGGTCTCCCCACCCTAAATTTCTCGGCTCAGCTTCCGATAGTGACGTATGAGTGCGGACAGGTCTGCCTGGCAGTTGGCCAATCGGGTTGCAGGCGCGTCCGCGCAAGGAACCTGGGATGGCGGAAGAAACTGAAGGAAGCTCTTATCTGGCGGCGTTGAAGCGGGGTAGCACTGGCCATGCGTCCTCAGCAGCGGCACCGGCGTTGAGCGGCAACCGGGCAATGCCGACTTCGGGCGCGGCCGCGAAGCCGGGCCTGATTGCCAGAGCCACAGGGATCGAAAAGCGCCGGAGCTCGCGGTACAAGTGCAACGGCAGTGCGGAAATTTGCCAGGAAGGCGTCGGCGTGCGAACCTGGGCTACTTGCACCGACATCAGCCTGAACGGCTGCTATCTGGAAACTGCCGCCACCTATCCCGCCGACACGGTGCTGCAACTGCGAATTGAAGTGAACAACTTCCGTTTCCAGACCCACGGTAAGGTGTGCGCTACATATCCTCAAGTGGGGATGGGTATTGAGTTCATTCGCATGGCGGAAGAGGAACGCGGGCATCTGAAGGAAATGCTGCGAACATTATCGCGACCCTCGATAGTTATGGGATCTCCTGTCCCAGTGGCGAACCGGCTGGATTCGATGCCGCAGGTCTCCGATGCGAGAGCTGCTGTTTTGGCGCTTACCAAGTTTTTTGAGGAGCGGCAAATGCTGACTCGCGGTGAATTCATTCTTCTACTGCGCCGAAGCCAGGAATTGGGCAACGGCAGCCGGCAATAAACTCCGCCTTGATCCGCTACGGCCTTTCATTCGCTAAAATGAATGAGGCCATGGCGACTTATCTCATCACGGGGGTGGGCGGATTTATAGGATCTTCGCTAGCGCGGGCGCTGGTGGCGCGTGGAGAGAGCGTTCGCGGCATCGATAATTTTGTCACCGGGCGGCGGGAAAACATCGCGGAGATTCTGCATCGCATCGATTTTCGCGAGGGCAGCATTCTCGACCTTGCGGCCATGCGGACCGCGTGCCAAGGCGTCGATTATGTTCTGCACCAGGCTGCGATTCCATCTGTGCCAAAATCGGTTCTCGATCCTCTGGGCAGCAATCAGGCGAACGTAGATGGAACGGTGAACGTGCTGGTGGCCGCGCGGGACGCGAAGGTGAAGCGAGTGATCTATGCGGCATCGTCCTCGGCCTATGGCGACACGCCCACGCTGCCCAAACATGAAGGCATGCCTTCCGATCCTATTTCTCCCTACGCCGTGGCCAAACTGGCGAGCGAGCATTACATGGTTTCGTTCTACCGCTGTTACGGACTCGAAACCGTCAGCCTGCGCTACTTCAATGTGTTCGGCCCGCGGCAGGATCCTTCTTCGCCATATTCCGGCGTGCTGGCCAAATTTATCACCCAGATGCTCGCTGGCCAGCAGCCTACGATTTACGGGGACGGAGAGCAGAGCCGCAACTTCACTTACATCGACAATGTGGTGGAAGCGAATCTGTTGGCGTGCTGCGCACCGCGCGAACCCGTCGCCGGGAAAATGATGAATGTGGCCACCGGTGAGCGCATTACGTTGAACCAGACATTTACGCTGCTGCAAGAGTTAACCGGCTTTACCGGCAAACCGAAATACGCCGCGGAACGCAGCGGAGATATCAAGCATTCCCTAGCCGACATTTCCAAGGCCGAAGCGCTTCTTGGATACCGGCCGCACGTTCGCTTTGAAGAGGGACTTAAACGGACGGTGGAATGGTATCGAGAGAGCAAGGTTTCAGAGTTTCAAAGTTTCAAGGTTTCAGAACCTTAACGCCTACGCGGATCGATTCGACCTTGAAACCTTGAGACTCTGAAACTTTGAGACGTTCCCCGTCGTTACGTTGGTTATCTACGGCGGCATTACTGAAACCCCTACAGTGAACGCATGACACTTTCTTCGATGGTGGTTTCGCGCGACTGGCAGGAAGTCAGCGTTCTGGAGTGCATTCTTGGCGGCCTGCACATGAATGTGGAAGTGGAGAGCGAACCGCAGAATGCTTTGAACCGTTTGAACAAGTCGAAGATCGATGCCCTGATCGTTGACTGCGACCTTAGCGGGAGTGGTCAGTTTCTGGACGATTTGCGCCGCGATCGAAGGCGCGCCAACACCGTGCCTCTGGTAATCATGGGCGGTCCCAAGACTACGACGACTCTCGATGACACAGGGGCGTTATTCGCATTTGAGAAACCCATTTCCGTGGAGCAAGCGGTGCGCACCTTGTCAGCCGCGCGCAATATGATCCTCGACGGAAGATTGCGCTATCACCGTGCAGGAGTTGAGATTCCAGTATCCCTGCGTTTAAACGGTCAGGAGCGCGTCGACGCGCGGCTGATCAATCTCAGCCAGGGTGGATTGCAAGTTTGCACTGACGCTCCTCTGGGCACGGTGAAACCATTGCAGGTTTCGTTCGAATTGCCGGGCGCAAAATCCGTTCTAAAAGCGCAAGGCCTGGTGGCGTGGCAGGATAAGCTGGGCAACGTGGGAATCCAATTTCTGGAACTGGCGCCGCAGCAACAACACATGCTTCAGGTGTGGCTAGCCCAGCAATACTTCGCCAACTAAGAAACTCAGTTACAGCTCTCGGCATCGATGTCGCTCAGCGAAAGCGGGGCGACTTCTCAGAATTTTCATCCGCCTTGAAATCGCCATCCGCAAGCCGCGCCAGGCTGGCGCCCAGGGTTGTCCCGGCCATAGTGTGGAAAAATCCCCAGTAGAAAGCTGCGACGAATACGGCTGTGGCCAGAGCCAAGCCAACATTCAGCGGCCACTCAGGCAGTTCATTGCTCACGAAGAAGAACACGAGGAAAAAAACCAGCATCCCGGCAAATACGATCAGCGTATCGATGGCCAAGGCCAGAGCCGTGCCTGAGAGCGGCTGCGAAAGCCAATCCAAATCGAAATTCTGAGCAATCGCTTCTTCGTCAACTGTTCGGTCCGCTCTGGCATTCGCTCGAGCGGGCATCGCGGTCACGCTATCTCGATCATCGAGTCTGATCGCGTCGCGGGGAGAGCTGGATATGAGCAACCCATCTGCCGGCTGATCATCGGTGCTGGCGGCGTCACGTGGAATTTCGAAGAGGCCGCCGGAGCGCAGCGTCTGTTGCGGAAGAGTTTCCAGAAGATTGCCGAAAATCCACTGATTAAGCTGCTGTCTCTTTTTTGGCGGAAGATCGATAAAGCGAATTCCAGACTGCCCGGACGAATCCGCCCACGAAACCTCGCCCCTGGCCTCGATGGGAACTCTGGGATGGTGCAACTCGAAGCGCACACGCACGTGCTGCCCGGGCCTAAGAGGAGCGACGGTCTGCACGGCAACACCCTGATGGTTGAGGTTGCGTATGATGCCGCCGTTGCCTTCGTCCACAGTTACATAGGTAAGTGTGCGGAGATAGTGTCTATGCCGCCTGCGCGCCGGTTTCGCGGTTATGGGCACAACATGCATAGGCGCCAGCAAAAGTCATCCAGCAGAAATTGGCCGATGGTGGACCCTTGATGGAAGATTCTAGTACCCGCTCATCCCTTATTTGCAGTGCCTCGACTGGTTCTGGCGGAGATAGCGGTCAAACTGTGTGTCATTCGGGATTTATCACGAAAGGTCATGTTCCATAGGGAATACCCAGGCATTGAAACTCAGGCAAAAGACCGATAACTTAGTAGTGAACGTTGGTTACGATGAGCCGTCTGCCGGTGATGGAGCAGATGCGAGGCCGGGCGCGGGTTTTGACCGAGTGGACCAGGATAAGCGGCTGATTGACAACGACTTTACCGGGTGGTCAGATGGATGTGCGGAACTTGATCCACCTGAACCTGGGCATGGGAACCGAATTGGCGACTACGCCCTCCAACACGCAATCCCCTTTACCGGCGCAGGTCTCGGGAACGGGTGTTTCCGCGTGGCCGCGCGGTGTTCCCTCCAGAAACCCAGTTAATTCTTCCGGCGAAATCGTAAAACCCTCACGGCAAGACGCGTTGCAGGCGCTGCTGGCATTTTCGGCGCTGCATGAACAAGTGCGGCGCCGCCGCTCTTTGGCCTCGCAGCTAACCGCACAAAAGAACGGTGCTGAAGCCGGGCAGCCGGGGGCGGAATTTGAACAGGGCGAACAGCTTGTGTTGGATGAAGTGTTGCAACTGGTGGCCGAACGGGCGGTCGCAATAACCGGCGCGAATGGATTGGCAATTGCTTTAGCCGAAAATAATGAAATAGTTCTGCGGGCATCTGCCGGAACAGTCAAGCCGGATGTGGGCACGCGAATCGATCGCGACTCCGCATTCTCGGGCGCATGTTTTCGCACCGCGCAAATTGTCCGCTGCGACGATACTGAGAATGACCCACGCGTAAACTTGCAAGCCTGCCGCCATCTGGGCACCAGATCGATGGTGGCCGTTCCTCTGTGTGGGCGGCGGCGGGTGATTGGCGTCCTGGAAGCTTTTTCCAGCGACGCTTTCGGCTTTAACGAGAGTGATGTCCGCAGCTTGAGCTTGCTGGCGGAACTGATCCTGGGCGCCTTGAAGCCGGAAGATGAGGATCGTTTCGCGGAATCGGCGCAGGCAGCGTCGGCGAAGCTGGAGCCCTCCATCGCAGTCGAAAAGCCAGCGCAGAAGATCTCGCCTAAGGACACGCACGAAGAACCAGCTGCGGCTTCGGCGGTTGTTGCGGAAACTTTCACCAGCGGCACTTTGGTCAGAGCTCCCCAAGTTGAGTCTGCTGCTCCGGCATCGGCGGACCCGAACTTAATCGCGCAAAGCACGGCCGCCGACACTCGCAAGGGCCATACATCGGCGCAGGGCGCGCCCGAGCACGACCACATTGAGGATCGGGCGCTTCAGAATAACGATCCCCCGCCTTCGGCCACGCAGGCCGCCACCCAAAAGCCGTCATCTGCCTATAGCCGGCCCGGCGTCTTGCTGGTTCTCGCTTTAGCGGTAGTTGCGGCCCTGGTGGCTGCAGCGATCTGGTGGAAGATCAGAAATGTTCAACCCGGCAGCACGATTGTGACAGCGCAGAGTGCGACCGCAAATCCCACGGCTGGCGTCATTTCGCCTGAAGCAGCGCAACGCTCGACCGCATCGTCACTCTCAACTGGCAAAACCGCTTCCAATCCGAATGCTTACGGCGACGAACTCCGCGCGCCTCAGGCCGCAAACCCCGCCAACGCGCAAGAGCTGGCCAAATTTCCGCGTGTCACCGGAATCCGCCACTGGTCCTCGGCGGATTCCAGCACCGTGGTTTTAGATTTACAGGATCAGGTGCAATATGAAGCGCATCGCCTGACTTCGCCGGACCGCATTTATTTTGATTTGCACGATACCGTGCTGGCTCCGGATTTGTCAGCAACCAACATTGAGATTGGCGATGCGCTACTTAATCGTGTGCGCGTGGCACAGCCGTTGCCGGGCATGACGCGAGTGGTGCTCGAAACCCGTGGGGACTCGAATTTCTCAGTCAGCCTGGAGACGAACCCTTATCGCCTGGTAGTCGAGATACGAAAGATTGGCGCGAATCCCAGAAGCGCGGTGGACCTGTTTCCGCGAACGAGCGGGAGCGAGAAGAATGAACTTGCCATCGTCGTTCCTCCGCCCAGCAAAGAGGATTTACAACTTCGAGCGCGTGTTCCCAAAATGCGCATCGTAGTCGACGCCGGCCATGGCGGCTGGGACCTGGGCACGGTGGGGCGGCATGGCCTGCTGGAAAAAGACGTTGTCCTGGAGATCGCGCAGCGGCTGGGAAAACTCCTTGAAAGCAGGCTGGGGATGGAGGTTGTCTACACCCGTCAGGATGACAGCTATATTCCCCTCGACGAGCGGGCAGAAATTGCCAATGAGTCGCAAGCTGATTTGTTTGTGTCCGTCCATGCCAACTACAGCGATTTGCCGTCAGCGCGTGGCGTCGAAACGTATTACACAAACTTCTTTTCCGCTCCCAGCCCGAAAGATTTTGAAGCCCGCGATACTTCCACCGGCAATCCCAGCGGCAATCCCTCGCCCGCACCGGCAGCGCTCTCGCCTGCTGACTTGCATGAGCGCATCGAACAATCGCGACGGCTGGCGGCGAGCGTGCAGCGATCTTTATATGGCAGTTTATCTGTGGAAAACCCAGGGCTCCGTGATCGCGGCATTAAAGAAGCCGGCTTTGTCGTTTTAACGGAAACCGCCATGCCCGGAATATTGGCCGAAGTTTCATTCGTCAGCAGTCCCACCGACGAGCAGCGGCTGCGCAGCGATGGTTACCGAGAACAAATCGCCGAGGCCTTATACAAGGGCATCGCACGGTACGCGGCGAACTCCCACGCGATCAAGGTCGCCAGCGCCGGCGCAAAGTAATCGGGACCGGATTTTTAGCTGGCAGGGTGATTCCCCATTTCTGACTCGCAACTGATAGCACCCCGCTAGCACCGGCACGACCCGTATTTTCAAATCCTCGCCATGACTAATTTTGATTGGACTCGGGTTCCATAGCCACCTACAGTTCTAGACGTGCAGCATAGCCATACTCGAATCCGGAGTGTGATCAGGCGAATGCCTGTCCCGGAGCCGGTGCGCACGTTGTCTCGTCCTCCTTTTCGCAACTACCAGTTCGACATGGTTTATGACGAGATGTTTTCCGCGCCGGGTGTTCCCCGCCCGCATTATCAGGCGCTGTTTCAAACGCTTTTGGAATTGCCTCCCGAGGAACTGCGCAAGAGCCAGCAGGCCGCAGATCTATCTTTTCTGCATCAGGGTATAACTTTCACCGTTTACGGGAACGAGGAAGGTACCGAGCGCGTATTTCCTAACGATCTGTTGCCGCGAATTATTCCTAACGCGGAATGGCGGAAGATCGAAAGCGGACTGACCCAGCGCATCGCCGCTTTGAATTTATTTCTGGAAGACATTTACCATCAGGGCAGAATTCTCGCTGACGGAATTGTGCCGCGGGAGTTGGTCTATAGCTGCCGCCACTTCCGCCGGGAGATGCGTGGACTGGCTGTACCGCGCGGCATTTATGTCAGCATTTGCGGAACTGATCTGGTGCGAGTTCCGGATGGCAGCTTTGCCGTGTTGGAAGATAATTTGCGCGTACCTAGCGGCGTTTCTTACATGCTGGCCAACCGCAAGGTACTAAAGCGGGTGTTCCCTACCCTGTTTCACGACTATGGCGTATGCCCGGTCGATCACTATGCGCAGGCCCTACTGGCCACATTGCGCGCGCTTTGCCCGCCGGGATCCACGACGCGCCACGAACCAACCGTTGTGCTGCTGACTCCTGGAGTTTTCAACTCGGCTTATTTTGAACACACTTTTCTGGCGCAGCAGATGGGCATTGAACTGGTCGAGGGCCGCGACTTGTTGGTTCACGACAACGTCGTCTACATGCGCACCACGTCGGGATTGCGGCGCGTCGACGTGATTTACCGGCGAGTGGATGACGATTATCTCGATCCTCTCTGCTTCCGCCGCGGATCGAGCCTCGGTGTGCCGGGACTTTTCAATGCTTATCGCGCAGGCAACGTGGTGCTGGCGAATGCCATCGGCACGGGAGTTGCCGACGACAAGGCGATCTACGCCTATGTTCCCGCCATCATCCGCTACTATCTCGGGGAGGACACTATCCTCTCGAACGTGCAAACGTATCTTCTCAGTGACAGATCGCAGCGCAATTTCGTTCTCGAACATCTCGACGAGCTGGTGGTCAAGGCGGTGGGCGAGTCTGGCGGATACGGTATGTTGATCGGCCCACACAGCACTAAGGAACAACAAGGCGAGTTTCGCGCGAAGATTCTGGCTGAGCCGCGCAATTATATTGCCCAGCCGACGCTTGGGCTTTCGCGGGCGCCGTGCTTTCTCGAAGGCGAAGTGCAAGCGCGGCACGTGGACCTGCGGCCTTACATTCTCTACGGCGAGAATGTCACGCTGGTGCCGGGAGGGCTAACACGAGTGGCTTTGCGACAAGGATCGCTGGTAGTCAATTCTTCGCAGGGCGGGGGTAGTAAAGACACCTGGGTGCTACGGGCATGACGATGAATAAGCCATTAATGCATAAACCATCATGAATAAGCCCAGGAAAATGACGATGCTTTCGCGCGTGGCCGACAGTCTTTACTGGATGAGCCGCTATCTGGAACGCGCCGAGCACACTGCGCGCCTGCTCGATGTGGACCTGCAACTACGCCTCGACCAGTCTCCGCAGATTGGTTCGGGACGATGGCTGCGCCTGCTCGAGGCCTCTCAAGTCCCAATGCCCGAAGGCGGCACCATCGATGCAACGGCACTGACTCACATTTTAACTTTAGATCGCGCCAATTCCTCTTCCATCTTGTCATGCGTGGCCGCGGCCCGCGAAAACCTGCGCCAGGTTCGCGAACAGTGCAGCACGGAGATGTGGGAGCAGCTCAACCGGCTGTATCTTCAGGTAAACAGCACGACGGCGAGCGAAGCCTGGCTGCTGCACTCCTACGTTTTTTTCCGCGCGGTGCAGGAGGGCGCGCATTTGTTTCACGGAGTGACCGATTCCACCATGTCGCACGGCGAGGGCTGGCAATACATTCAGCTCGGCCGCTTTGTCGAGCGCACCGACGCTCTTGCCCGATTGATTGGAACGCACTTCAGCCATCTTCCCTATCCGACCGATCAGGCGGTGGAGAGCGAAGAATATCTGGAATGGGTGGGGCTGCTGAAATCCTGCTCCGCATTTGAAGCTTATTGCAAGGCTTATACCGCCGAAGTGCGTCCCATGCGCGTAGCCGAGTTTCTATTGCTCAATCCCGACTTCCCTCATTCGGTGCGGTTTTCCGTTGAACGTGTGAATGCAGCGCTGGATGCGATTGGCGAACTCACCGACCGCAAAGCCGAGCAACCGGTTCGCCTGGCAGGGAGAATGCGGGCCACGCTCAGCTTTAGCCAGATCGAAGAAATTCTCGCCTCTGGTTCGGTCGCTTACGTGGACAGCATCCGTTGGCAATGCTCGCAAGCTCATGATTCAATCCACCAGATATATTTCGATTATCCGGTGGAGTCGGCCCTGGTGGCGTAGGCAAATGGAAAAACCTTCGATGATCTATTCCGTGCGGCACACGACAACCTTTCGCTACCAGCCTGCGGTTCGCGAAAGCGTCATGGAAGTGCGCCTGCAACCGCGCAGCGAGGGTCAACAGCGCTGCCTCAGTTTCCAACTCGACGTCAGCCCCGCGGCCAACATCATGCAGTACACCGATTTTACCGGTAACACCGTGCATCATTTCGATATTGCCGGCAGGCATTCCGAGGTGAAGGTCGTCGCACAATCAACAATCGAAGTGCAGCAGTTGGCTATCCCTTGCGCCGGCGATGCAGGCGATTGGGCTGATCTGGATGCTCTTGTCGGGACCGACGATTATTGGGACATGCTCGGACCCAGCGAGTTTGTGCAGTACAGCGAATTGCTCGATGAGTTGGCGGAAGAGGTTCGCTGCGAACGGCGGGGAAATCCACTGGAATTGTTGACGGAGATCAACGAAGCCATCTACAAAAAGTTTTCCTACGTTCGCAACAGCACCAAGGTGGATTCACCCATCGATGAAGCTTTGCGCACGCGGCAGGGCGTATGCCAGGACTTTGCCCACATCATGATCGCGCTGGTGCGGCGCTTAAAAGTTCCCTGCCGCTACGTGAGCGGCTACATGTATCATCGCGATTCCAGCCACGAGAAAAGTGATCGCTCACTGGAAGGCGCATCGCATGCCTGGGCTGAGGCTCTGGTGCCGCGATTGGGTTGGGTAGCGTTCGACCCTACGAACAATTTGATCGGAGGCGATCGCCACATTCGCGTGGCCATTGGGCGAGACTACGCCGATGTCCCGCCAACGCGCGGAGTTTACAAGGGAGAAGCCGAGAGCGAACTCAGCGTAGCCGTCGTCGTAAGTCCATCGGATGCGCCGCCTCCGGCACAACTTGCACCAGCCATCATCATTCAATCGAGGCCGGTTGTGCAGCGCGGTTACGCCCGCATCGATCAGGAGCAGCAGCAGCAGCAATAGTCGCTGTGGCGATTCGAATCTAACTGGAAAATGCCGTTCTTCCTACGTCGGTGGCAAATCAAACTTGTCCACTTCTTCCATCGGGAAATCTTTGCGATTGTCGGTCATCAATATGCACCCGCGCTCCAAAGCTATGGCGGCAACGATCATATCCGCCAGCGCCAGCGTGCGGCTTTTTTTCGCCCACTGCTGTTTAAGTGCTCCCGCGCGGCGTCCCGACGCTCCCGTCAGGTCGTAACAATCCAGCACGCTGAGGAGAGCCTCGGTCCGTTGCGCCTCCTCCGGCCGCATTCCGGAGTAGACTTCGGCGACGTTGAAGGCGGTGGTGGCCAGCGTGTGTCCCGACTCAACCAGGTCGGCAAGCAGTTCGCGGCGGCGATGGCGCTGGCGAAGAGCATCGATCAGCACGGAGGTGTCGAGCAGCAGCCGCATCAGTTGCGGGCGCGCTTTGGCGTTTGACGGCCGTTTTTGGGCTTGCGGGAAACTTCGTTTTCGGCGCGCAGTTTGCGCACCCAGTTCCCGGCGCCGTCGGCCAACTCAGGATGATCCTTGTCTTTCCACGCGGGATCTTCGCTTTGGAGGAACTGGAGCAGGCGATGACGGCGCACTTCGTTGCGCGCCGTTTCCACCAGAAAGGCGCTGCGCCCGCGCGGACCGACGAGGGCGTCAATCTCCCGAAGCAGGTCTTCGGGCAGCAGAATGTGGGCGCGTCGGGACATAGTGTGTGCTGTGGCTAGTTGCCCCGTTTGGAAGAATTGCCACTAGCACGTCGTGCCTGGAACTCGGGTTCATTTATGCTGGATCGTCAGCTACGGCCAGACGAATATGAACATTTACCAGATGCGTCATGCGATTCTTGCCAGACACAAGGGAGTGCGATTTACTCCGGCGCAGCTCAGGATAGAACTATTGGCGACGTTTCCCAGCGTCAAGCCGCAAAGTGTCAATGCGCCAGATTGTTTTTACTCCGACCGCAAACGGGCGGGTTCCACATGCCCAGAATGTGGGAGACTCGGCGGCTTCGCAGTGAACGGAAACGCAGTGGTGGATATGGGTGCTAGCGGTTGGGGAGACATCTCGTCCGTTTATATTCCCTCTGGGAATACCCGCAGCAGCATTCAGCCGCCCGCTGTAATCGCCATGTCCGACCCCCTGGCTGGCTTTGATTGGAAAATGGTTTGCTCCCGGTACGATGCAGCCTGCTGTGGGTTCAAACCAAGTTCTCAACACCTACGCGGATCCTACGCAGACACCCCCTCCGACCGTCTCCTCTACTACAAACTGGTGGAGGCAGCGGTCCCGGAGGCTCGATCCCAGCTTGACACAGATTGGTATGAGGCCGTGCTTTACTGGAAACTTTACTCTCAGCACACCTCGGACGCGAAGATAACTCAATGGCGCAAGGCCTTGGTTCCTGGCGACCTGCAGAAGTTTCTGGGAAAGATCCCGACGCTGATCCAGCGAAGCGTTCAAGACGTTCTTGATCTCGTGGAATCCATCGGCAGGTGCTCTTTCCCCGGTATGAAGTCGAGCACCGCGCTGCCGGTTCGCACAACGTTCCTGCACATCCTCTACCCGAATGTCGTTCCGATCTTCGACCAGATGGTGCTCAAGGCGGCCAAAGCTTGGCGCAAGGGAGCCAACCAAGATCTCGGCGTCCTGCGTCAGTAGGTTCCGCACGCATGGGCGCTGGCCGATAACCACACCCAACGGCTTAACAGTTTTAGGGAGTCTCCCGTCCGCCTCGTAGACATGGCGTTGTGGCTAATGCGAAACCAATGAGGTAGCCGCTGTCGACCATGCCGAAGGCAGTTCCGGGCTGCGCCCGGAGGACAGCCAAGGGCGGCTGTCCCCACATGGGCACTGATAGCTGAGAGCTAAAAGCTGAAAGCTAGTTAATATCGAACTGCTCCTGGTGCAGCGCGGGATCGCTTTTCACGATGATCGTGCGCTTGGTCAGTTCTTCCATTTCATTCAACAGGCGGCCGTTGCCGGTTTTCAGTTCCTTGGCGATGTCCGGATTCACGCGCAGCATGACGTCTTCGTGCTCCAAATGTTTTGCAATCTTGCGCATCTCGACGTAGATCTCGTTGCAGATCGTGGTCACGGATTTCACGTAGCCCGTCGATTGGCAGTAGGGACACGGCGCGCCGATGGTGCGTTCCAGCGATTGCTTGACCCGCTTGCGGGTAATCGCGACCAAGCCGAAATCGTTGAACTGCAAAACCTTCGACGGAGCGCGGTCATGGCGCAATTCTTCCTCCAGCGCCTGCATCACGCGCTGGCGGTTACGGCGCTCATCCATATCGATGAAATCGATGATGATGATGCCGCCCAGATCGCGCAGGCGAATCTGGCGCACGATTTCTTTGATGGCATCGACGTTGGTCTTGACGATGGTGTCTTCAAGCCGCGCCGTCTTGCCAACGTACTTGCCCGTGTTGATGTCGATGGCAACGAGCGCTTCGGTCTGGTTGATGACGATGTAGCCGCCGCTCTTCAGCCACACTTTTGACTTGAGCGCCTTGTTCATTTCTTCGGCCAGGCCGAACTGTTCGAACAGAGGCGTCTCTTTGGTATAGAGCTTGACGCGCTTGACCAGTCCGGGCTGGAAGCGGTTGAAGAAGCGGAGAATGCGTTCGTACTCGGGCTCGGTGTCGACCCAGATTACGGAAAAGTCGGAGGTGACCTGGTCGCGCAGCACGCGCTCGACCACATTGAGATCGTGATAGATCAGCGCCGGCGGTTTGGAGGCTTCGGACCTGGTCTTGATGTCGTTCCACAGCCCCTTTAGGAAACGGATGTCGGCGCGAAGTTCTTCTTCGGTGGCGCTCTGCGCTGCGGTGCGCACAATGAAGCCGCCGTGGCCGTTGTCGCGCTCGCTCATCACGATGCGCTTCAGCCGCTGGCGTTCTTCATCGGAAGCGATCTTGCGCGAGACACCCGTGTGATTGACCGTCGGCATGTAAACCAGGAAGCGTCCGGGCAGCGCGATGTGGCTGGTGATACGCGCGCCTTTTTTGCCGATCGGCTCTTTGGCAATCTGCACCAGAATTTCCTGGCCTTCTTTCAGTAACTCGCTGATCTTAGGAACGTCCTGCGATTGCGGGCGAAAGCGGCGTCCACCGCGGCGTCCGCGGGGATTGCGGCGATCAAAGCCGGGGGCGGGACGCGGCGCCCGCTGCGTGTAACCGGCAGTCGCCGAAGGAGCCCGCACTTCGACTCGGGTATCAACCGTGCCATTGCCGCGGGCTTCGGCCTCAACCAGCGCCTCGGCTTCAGCTTGTGCCTCTTCCAGTTCAAGTTCTTCGGAATCGTCTTCGCTCTCGGCCTGGCCGGCGTCTCCCATGGGAGTTGCGGGCGTTTCGGCAAGAGCTGCCATGTGGATTTCGGAAACCGCTTCGCGGGCATCCGCGCTCAAATGCCCGGCGCCCTCAGATGAGATTTGGCCGGCAGCGCGCGTTTCCTCCTCGAACTCGTCATAGCCCTCGTCGGAAGATTCTCGATACGAGAGCGCCTCAGCTTCGTCCTCATCGATCGTCTCTTCTTCCAGGGTTCCAGCCGCAGCGAAGTGGGGATTCTGTGGCGACGCAGGATCGGAGGTAGCAGCGTGGGCGTAGTCGCTTGCAGCGGCGTCGGGACGAGCCGGCTGCGGGTGCTCAGGAACCTCGGGCTCGGGCGCTGGCGCCGGAGCACTGGCGGCAGCAATAGTATTCTCGGCGCGTCGAAATTCGCGGTTCCAGTCCGTGGTGGTTGAGGCGGAAGCCTCAACTTCTTCCTTCTGGTCGAGGACGTGCTCTTCGCCTTGCTCTTCTTGCTCCTCCTCAACGGAAACATCGTTGTGAATTTCACTTTCTACCGCTGAACGAGCGGCGGCGAAAACCGGTTCATCTTCCGAAAAAACCGCGCCCGTTTCGGCGGGCTGCGCCGGCGAACCTTGAGATGCAAACTCCTCCAGCGGGTGCTCGGGTCCTACTTCTTGCGTGGTTCGCGCAGCGTTCTGTGTCGCCGTGGGCCGCGCCAAACGCTGGTACTTCGAGATCGATTCGCCAGGCAGAAGAATTGGTTCGTAGCCTGCCGGAGGACCAAACTGTTGCGTGCGCACCGGCTCGGGCGTGCGAGGGGGAGCGGCTTCAGTGATTGGCCGCGCAGAACGATTCTCGGTACCGCGATCGCGTGAATCGCTGCGGGAGTCGCTTCGACCATCGCCGCGTCCATCTCTACGTCCGCCGCGACGGCGACGCCGGCTATTGCGATATCCGCCACGATCGCGGCTTTGAGACTCCACACCGGAAACCGGTTCAGGCGCGCTAAAGCCAGCGCCCGGTTGCCCTTCAGATTCCTGCGCGGGTTCTTGAGAAGCATCCTGCTGTTGCGAGGAACCGTGGGAGCCCTCTTCGTGCGCATAGGCCGCATCGACTTCCGCGGGCGCGTGGGCCTGCATGGGCTCCGGCCGCGGCTCGTAGGAAGGGCGTCCGGCTGGAATGACATCGGTCACATCCTCATCGTGCTCTTCCAACTCCATAAAGTCGGAGACGTAGAGAAACGCATCGCGCTCCAGGCCGATGTCGACAAATGCTGACTGCATGCCGGGAAGCACGCGCGTTACGCGGCCTTTATAGATGGAACCGGCCAGGGTGTATTCGTTTTCGCGTTCGAGGTAAACCTCGGCGAGAAGATCGTCTTCCACCAGCCCAACTTTGGTTTCATGAGGCGTGGAAGAGACAAACAACTCTTTATTCATGGACACTCCGTTCCCGCTGTTGGCGGGAATCTACCGGCGCGGAGTCAGGAAGGACACGGGAGGATCGAGAAAGGCGAGACTGCCCCCTAACGGGGGACGGACAGGACATGAGAGCTTGGCTCCCTGCCGCATCCGTTGCTCAAGCTTGGGTATCTTTTGCACTAAATCTCTTATTCGGATGCCGGGGTTTGTGACCGCACTCTCTGACGAAAATCAGCAAACTGATTTCCAGTCGGGGGGCCGTTCCCTGCCCGGCAGCGCCGCTCTAATCCTGCCCGGCCTTCGACTGCTCGATGGGCCGGTAACTGCCCCCTTTACGCGAGGGCGATCGATATTTTTTCGGGGCTGCGCATCCGGCGCAGCAACTTGCTTTCCTGCAACTATTTAAAGACCAAGCTCAAAACTTTGTCTTGAACCAAGCCTGACTTACATCCCACCGCTAATTCACAAAGCGGCGCATGCGGACATTCATCACCAATCCCAGCGCCAGGAACATGAATAAGACGGAAGAGCCGCCGTAGCTCATGAGCGGCAGCGGTATTCCGGTGACCGGCATAAAACCGACCACCATGCCGACATTGACCAGGATGTGGAAGCTAAGCACAGCCACCACCCCCATCACCAGGAATGTGCCGGCGCGGTCGGGCGCCGTTTGCGCATTCTGGGTCAAACGCATCAGCACTATGAAGTATAGCAGCAGAACTCCCAGAGCGCCTACGAATCCGTGCTCTTCGGCGAATGCCGCGAAAATAAAGTCGGTTTGCGGCACCGGAAGAAAAGCGCCGTGTGTTTGCGAGCCTTTGCCCCCCCAAAGACCTCCGGAACCGACTGCGATGAGGGATTGCGTAACTTGATACCCCGCGCCCTTGGGATCGGCATCCGGTTCGCGGAAGCTGACCAGGCGGGCCTTTTGATAGTCCTTTAAGTGATGCCAGGCGATGGGCATACATAAAGCTCCCAGCATCAGCACCACGGCGGCCTGCTTCCAGTGCAAGCCGCCAAGAAACAATCCCATAATCGCGATGGGGATATAGGTTAAAGACGTTCCGAGATCGGGTTGGGCCAGCACCATCAGCATGGGGATGCCGACGATTGCACCGGCTTTCATGAAGTCAGACCAGGACAGATCACGCTGTTGCAACTCGGAAAAATATTTGGCTACGGCGAGAATCAGGATTAGCTTGACCCATTCCGATGGCTGGAAATGCTGGCCTCCGGGCATTTTGATCCAGCGCCGCGCACCCAGATACTTTTGACCGAACAGCAGTACACCCATCAGTGACCCGACACCGGCGATGTAGAACCAGTGAATCTTGTCGAGTAGAGCCTGGTAGTTGATCAGGCTCATCAGAAACATCGCACCCACGCCGCCCAGCACCCAATAAATCTGCTTGATATGCGATCCGGCAAACTTGGTGTGCATGGTGGCGCTGCGAATTTCCATGACGCCCAGGCCGCAGATGATGAGGACGAACACCAGCAGCAGCCAGTCGAAATCGCGGTATGAGACGTAGCGGGACATAAAGCAGCTCTTACCTTCTAGCTGTTAGCTCCTAGCTTCTGTGTGCGGACGGTCGCAAGATTCCTGTACTTCAGTGGATCCGATTTTCTTAGTCTCATTGCACCCCCGGGGCCGCGGTTGCCAGCGCCATCGGCTTCTTTGGCAGATCGATCCGGAAGCGGCCGCTTTGTAGCTTGTCGCTGCCTCCATCGTCAGCCGGCGCACTCCACAGGCCGCCCATCTCGATGTTCTTTTCGTTTGGTCTCTGCGCCATTTTTGTGGGCATGCGGCGCTGCTTCTCTACATAAGCCTTGATCACCTGTGTGGCGATGCGCGCCGCCAGCCTGCCATGTTCGCCGCCCTGGAAGAGAACGACGACGATGACATCAGGATTGCGCCGTGGCGTGAAGCCCACGAACCATCCATTCTGGGCGAGGGCTTCGCTGTTCTCATGCTTCGCGCGAGTGGCCAGCGAGACTACCTGAGCCGAACCGGTTTTGCCCGCGATGTCAATGCCGGGAATATACGCCGAAGGCGCCGTGCCGCCGGGTAACAGCACGCGGCCCATGGCATCGGTAATAACATTCCAACCAGTTGGATCGATGGGAACGCTGACTTCCGTATACTGGCTGACCGGTGTGTAGCCGGCCGGCAGTTCGGTGGGGTTGACGACATGCGGCACAACCATGCGGCCACCCATTGAGATTGCTCCGACTGCGCGCATCAACTGCACCGGCGTAATGGCGACGGCGCCCTGTCCGATGCCGACCGAAATGGTTTCTCCCGCGAACCATTTCTGCTTGAAGTTGCGAATCTTCCACTCTTCTGAAGGCATCACGCCGGCGACTTCATTGGGCAGGTCGATGCCGGTCTTCTCTCCCAGCCCGAGCTCGGTTGCATACTTTGCGATGCGATCGATACCCAGCTTTTCCGCCAGCGTGTAAAAGAATACGTCACACGACTGGTAAATCGCCTTGGTCAAATCCACATCGCCGTGCCCGCCCTTTTGCCAGCAGCCGAAGCGGCGACCATAAAATTCGGCGCTTCCGGAGCAATGCACACGCAAGGTCTGCGCGATGCCCTCCTGCCAGCCAGCCACCGACATGATGATCTTGAATGTGGAGCCGGGCGCGAGCTGCGCCTGAATGGCCTTGTTCAGCAGCGGTTTTTCCGGGTCGGTGAGCAGCTTGTTCCACTCGTCCCGCGTAACCCGTACGGCAAAATCATTGGGATCGAACGTGGGACGGCTGACCATGGCGAGCACTTCCCCGGTATGCGGGTCCATCGCCACGATCGCGCCATTCTTCCCTTCAATCGCTTCTTCGGCGGCGATCTGCAAATCGAGGTCAATCGTGAGCTTAAGCTGCTTACCCGGAATAGCCGGCGTTTCATCGAGGTGCCCGACTTCGCGTCCATGGCTGTTGACCACCGCGCGACGCGATCCATTCTGCCCCATCAGCACCGCATTGTATTGCCGCTCCACGCCGGAAACGCCAACCACGTCGCCGGGGTTGTAGAGCTCGAATTGCGGCTGGTTCAACATGTCTTCCGTGACTTCGCCGACATAGCCGATCAGGTGTGCCAGGAACCCGTTGCGCGGATAAAGACGCCGGTGCGCCATGATGGTATCGAGCTCGGGAAGTTCGTTGCGATGCGAATCAATAAAGGCCAGCTCATCCGGCGTGATGTCTTCTTTGAGGAAGATCGGCTGATACTGCGGCAGGGCGGAGAAATGCCGTATGCGGGCACGCACCTCGTCGGGGTTCAGGTGCAGGCCCTCAGCGATCAAATCGGCATCCGCAGTGAGGTCGCGAGATGAATCGCGCAGCAGCAACGCAGAGAACGAGGGATAGTTATCGACGATGACGCGCCCTTCGCGATCCAGAATCTTGCCCCGCGGGGCCAGAATAGGTACGTTGCGAATGCGATTTTTTTCCGCCAGCGTGGCGTAGAGATTGCTCTGCATCACCTGCAAGCGCCACAAGCCATAGGCGAGCACCAGGAAGATGCCAAGGATGACATACTGCGCCGCCGTCAGGCGGAGCGGAGATACTTTTTCGTCGCGGCCGAACATCGAAGATCAGTGATCAGTGGCCAGCTGCGAGTGGCCAGCCGAGCAAGACGAACTCGTCTGGTCCGCAAGAAGGTCACAGCCTCGCAAAAATTTGAGCCGATTTCTCATTGTAATGCGTGTCGCAATCTCGTGCCGCCGGACGGCGTAACGGAAGTCACAGCCTGAAATCAGTTGCCAGTTGCCAAGCGACCAACCAGGAGACTGGCATGTTTTCACCCCGCCCAACCGGATAACGGAAGTCACGGCCTGTCAATGTTTGGCTGAACACTAGCCACTAAACACTGGCCACTGACGACTGCCTTCAAGTTCTTTGCTTGAACTTATCCAGCAACCAATACAGTCCCACGCCCAGCAGCGCGTTGGCCACCCCGGCGACTACGCCATGGCTCCAGCTAAATCTTTGCGACATGCTGAGCAGCCAGCGCGCGACGCCAAAATATACGACTCCATGCAACAGATAAAAGCCCAGCGTCAGCAGAAAGCGGGTGCCCGCATTTTCCGCGTCAATTTTCGCTCCCAACGAGGACGCGGCAAAACCTACGACGGTCTTGGCAATGCCATAAACGCCGATAGGACCTGCAGTGAGGCAATCCTGCGTCAGGCCGATGGCAGCGCCGGTGAGCAATCCGGCGATCGGATTGCGCCGCGCCATGGCGAAAAAAATCGTCACCAGCAACGGCAAATCGAAATAAGAAAAGAACGGCAGCCTTCGAGGCAAAAAGGCCTGCAAAAAAAGTGCGACTAACGGAACCCCGACCGTTACCGGCAAACTGAAGCGGTAAACCTCGACTTGCTCTCCCGACGTGTAAGTGATGGGCACGCTAGTGGGGAGTATCCGGGTCAGCCGGTGGCGGTGCATCCGGCTGCGTCGCCGATGGTTTTACCGGTGGTGCGGTATCTTGTCTCTTACCCGTTTGCGGTGGAACCACTTGCGGCGCCGGTTTCTTGTTTGTTGTGGGCTGGTTCACGTTAGGCTGCCCGGCCGCGGGGTGGTTCGCTGACGGCGTTTTCGTGACGCTCGCAGCGCCAGCCACCGAATTGGGAGCGCGGCGAGCCGCTACAGGCACAACCGTTCGCGGCGAATCTTCTTCAGCACCTTCTGCGTGGTCGCTTTGCCCTGCCGGTGGCGCAGGCTTGGCTACCGAAGAAGCGGTCCCGATGGTGTTTGCTTTCGCTGCAACCGGCTGATCCGGAACAGACGGCAACCTCTGCGCCAAAATGTCGGCCGCGCGCGCATGCTGCCCGTCTTCGGCTACCGCTTGTTTTTCCTGTTTTTGCAAAACAACAAGAACTTCTTCCAGCTTATCCAGATTGGCGGAGGGCTTGACGGTAATACTCAGAAAAAGATCTTTAGGTGCTCCCACTTTGGCGATGGTTCCCACTGGCAACCCCTTGGGAAAAATCTGGTCGCCTCCGCTGGTCAAAACGGCGTCACCTGGCGATACCTGCTCGTCGCTCATCACTTCTTTCATCACCACTTCGCCATTCGGCGTGCCCGAGAGCACACCCTGCAAGCGGCTTTTCTCGAGGATCACGCCGACTCCGCTGGTCTGATCGTTAATCAGCAGTACCAGCGATGTGGAAGGATACACACGCAGCACTTTGCCCACGATTCCGCCGGCGGTGATGACCGCCATATCGGGCTGCACGCCATCGTCCGACCCCTTATCGATGTAAATGCCGCGCGACAAATCGCTTCCGCTGGAGCCGATAACTTGCGCGGCCACCGTCTTGGTTATGTATTGTTCTTTGAATCCCAGGAGCGACTGCAAACGTTGGGCCTGGGCCGCATCCTCGCTCAACCGTACTTGTTTCAGGCGCAACTCTTGGATCTCATCTTCGAGTTTGCGATTCTCCGCGCGCACTCCACGCAGGTAAAGATAGTTGTGCCAGAGATTGCTGCCGCTATTCTGTAGCGCAACGAATCCCTTCTCCATTGGAGTAATCGCGTCGACCGCCCAGATGCGGATGAGGCGCGTGTCTTGCGCATCGGCGCTGCGTTTGACCTGCACCGCCAGTCCCAGCACCTGCAGGAACAACACTCCCACCAGAATGATCAGGTTGCGGTAACGGCTGAGAACGGATTCCATAGGAGCTTTGAGCTATGAGCTTCGAGCCATGAGCCGAACCGCAAACCTGAATCTGGCTCACAGCTCATAGCTCGCCGCCCGCAGCTTTATTCTATCGAGATTTTTCGCAGCAGCTTGAAGTCGCTGAGCATTTTGCCCGTGCCCAGCACCACGCTGCACAGCGGATCGTCGGCGATGGAAACCGGCAATCCGGTTTCCTCGCGAATGCGCTTGTCGAGATTCTTGATCAAAGCCCCGCCGCCGGTGAGCACGATGCCGCGATCGCTGATGTCGGCGGAAAGTTCGGGCGGCGTGCGCTCCAGTGCCACGCGGATCGCATTCATAATCGTCGATATACATTCGCTAAGTGCCTCGCGAATTTCGCCGTCATCGACGGTAATTGTCTTGGGCACGCCCTCGATCAGGTTGCGTCCCTTGATTTCCATCGTCATCGGCTTGTCCAACTGATGCGCCGAGCCGATTTCCATCTTGATTTGTTCCGCCGTGCGCTCGCCGATCAGCAGATTATATTTGCGCTTCAGGTAATTCATGATGGCTTCATCCATCTGGTTACCAGCCATGCGCACCGACCGCGAATAGACGATACCGCTCAACGAAATCACGGCGATGTCGGTCGTTCCGCCGCCAATATCGACCACCATGTTTCCGCTCGGCTCAGTGATGGGAAGGCCTGCGCCAATCGCCGCCACCATGGCCTGCTCGACCAGATGGACTTCGCTTGCCTTGGCGCGATAAGCCGAATCCATGACGGCTCGTTTTTCCACCTGAGTAATTTCCGAAGGCACGCCGATCACGATCCGCGGATGCACCAGCATCTTGCGGTTGTGCGCCTTCTGGATGAAATAGTTGAGCATCTTCTCGGTGACTTTGAAATCGGCGATGACGCCGTCTTTCATGGGCTTGATGGCGACGATATTGCCGGGCGTTCGGCCCAGCATCTCTTTCGCCTCTTTGCCTACCGCCTCAACCTCGCCCGTATTTTTGTTGATGGCGACAATGGAGGGCTCATTGACCACGATGCCTTTGCCCTTGGCATAGACCAACGTGTTGGCTGTGCCCAGGTCGATGGCGAGATCGCTCGAAAAAACGCTGAACAAAGAGCGAAGGTTATGATTTCGCGTTGCGCTGGAGTGAAATCCGTTAGTTGACATGACTAAATTTGTTCTCGCGTCTTCCTGGACAATCCTATTCCTCGACTGCGCTGGAGAAATTTTCCAGCTATTTTTTCAGGGTGTGCGGGGAACTATCTTTAATTCTACGAAATGCCGGGCAACCTTGCTCGAAATCGAAAGTCTTGGACCTGTTGGCTGCCGCCTTCAAATCGGTCCCAATGACCTTCCGTTTTGTCATCGTGCCTCGGACCCACCCCGAACGACCGCATTCCCCACTCTTGATCACTGAATAAGAATTTTCTTTTGTTGCGTATTCACTCCGCCCTGCGCCGTTTGTGCCGTCACCGTTATCACCGCTTCGCCATTGGGTAGCGGCGGGGTGAAATAGTGAAACGAGCCATCCGCTCCTATCATCGGCACTTCGCTGCCATTCACCATAACCCGGGCTCCAGTTTGTGTCTTGCCGGTAACTTCAATCACGTGGCCATGCTGAATAAATGGGTCCAGTTCCAGATCGATTGCGTCCGTTTGCTTTCCCCGCGCAATGACGTTGAAGCGGTTCTTCTCGCTTTCGACGGAATTCTTGTCCTGCGCATCGTAGGACTGCACCATCCAGTAATAGGCGCCTTCGCCCAAACTGGTCACCGTGACAGCCGCCGTGTTGACCCTTTTATCGACGAGTGTAGAAGAAAAATATGGATTGCGGGAGATACGTAAGCGATACCCCTTGGCGTTCGCCATCGCCGTCCAGGAGAATTCCACGTCCTTGGTTTTCTCTCCCGAAGCAAAGATGGGCATCATGTTGGCGGGAGAAATCAACGTCGGCGGGCCGATTTCCGTGGCCTTTTCCATGTGCGCCTCCGTCTTCTGGAAGCTTACTTTTTCCCAATCAGCGAGGCGAACGGTTTCGCCATTGCGGGTAACTTCACCGGTTCCTTTTTTCATCAAAATTTCGTGCTGGTCGGCTTGGGGATCGTTATGCACCTGCGCCGCTGAATCGGGAGACAGCGACGCCGTGGCACCCGCGACAATTACCTGCGATTTTGATCCCTGGCTGTATGTCGCGGTCGAAAGATCCACGGTTCCGCTGCTCACGGCCACGGCGACATTCGTCTGCTGCTGGTCGTTGGCCGAGTTTTCTTCAATCACGATGAGCGAATCCTGCTTCACCGTGTAACTTGTGCCGTCGTTGAAAACCACTTTCGCCATGCCTTCGGATCCGGTTTGCACCACATCGCCTTTTTCCAGGCGCACGTTGAAGTCGGCCGGGATCCAGGTATTGCTGCTGCCTTTCTTCACCTTGACCGTGCCATCGAGGGCTGTGAAACAGGCTTGCTGCGCGGTGGAAACTCCTGTGCCCGCAGGCGGAGCCATGCCGGCCACGCGTTCCAGAATCTTGCTGGCCATATTGCCCGCGGCTTTTACGCCGTTGTCAGTGAACTGGGGAAAAACAAGATGCATGGCGAAAAAGAAAATAGCCGCTCCCGCCAGAATGAGCAATGCCACACTGCGGTAGGTGACCGTTTTCCAACGAACGTGAATGCCCGGTTTGCGATTGGCCGAAGACACGTTGACGCCAATACCTCGTAAGACGTACGAATAGGCAGTAAAAGAAAACCGTAGCACAGGCAAAACCGAGGAATGAACAGGTAACGGTCTGGCGGGGTTACCTTGGTTTCACGGGACGGTGGCTGTTCTGAACAGCAGTGCGCTTGGTGTTTTGTCTCACAAACGGTCTGGTAGTGTCCTAATAGTGCGTTGAAGGTTGGTGGCGGCCTCGAAAAGTACTATTAGGACACTACCAACGGTCTTGCGAGCCTTGACTGCGCTGCCTCTGCTCCACCACAATAGCTAGCCCGCGAGATATTGTCCGCGATTGGCGGTTAGATCCCCATTTGATTTTTTGAGGATACCCATGTCGATAGTTTGTCGCCTTGCATTATTCGCGTTGCCGCTGGCTCTGGTAGCGATTTCGTCCGCTCAGAAAATTTCCGTGTCGCAACCCACTATCTGGGCCGAAAAGCCAGATGTGGCCGGATTTGAAAAGATCGAAAACGATCGTCTGGCCGCCGGGCAAAAAGCCATCGACGCGCTGCTGGCCGCGCAAGGGCCACGGACCATCGACAATACGCTGGTTCCGTTCGATGAAGCCATGCGGCAGATCAACAGCGCCGCTTACTTCGCCGGCCTGATGGAGCAGGTGCATCCCGATGCGGCTTTCCGCGACCACGCCACCACCATGCTCACCAAGGCCAGCGCAGCGCAGACCGCGATCTCGCTGAATCACGAAATCTACAACGCCCTGGCGGCTCTCGATTTATCGAAGTCCGATGCGGCGACGAAATATTACGTGCAGCGGCAACTGCTGGAATTTCGCCTGGCCGGCGTCAACAAAGACGACGCCACGCGCGCCCGCCTGAAAAAATTGAATGAGCAGGCTACCGACGAGCAATCGATGTTCGATCGCAATATTTCAGACGACAAGAAAACCGTCGAAGCCGATCCTGCGGAACTCGACGGCCTACCGCAAGACTACATTGACCGCCACAAGCCCGGCGCCGATGGCAAGATCCAGCTCACCACCGAATATCCGGACGTCTTCCCCATCTTGAGTTTCGCTAAATCCGACGCCCTGCGCCGCCGCATGTCCATCGCTTTCGGCACTCGCGCCTATCCCAAGAATGGCGACGTGTTGATGAGCCTGATGAAGACACGCTATGAAATCGCCACACTGCTCGGCTATCCCTCGTGGGCGGATTACAACGCAGCCGACAAGATGATCGAAAAGGGCCAAAATATCGCGAATTTCATTCAGCAGGTCAACGACGCCTCGCGTCCGCTGGCCGAGCGCGAATTCAAAATGCTGCTGGCGGAGAAACGAAAAACTCATCCCGGGGCGACCGAGATTTCAGTGGATGAAACTGGCTATCTTTCGGAACTCGTACGCCGCTCGCAATACGATTTCGATTCCCAATCCGTACGCCCGTACTTCCCCTTCAATCAGGTCAAGCAGGGCATTCTGGATTCTGCCGCCGATTTGTTTCATGTCAGCTTTCAGCGCGAAGAGAATGTTCCTTCCTGGGACCCGGCGGTGGAAACTTACATCGTGATCGATCACGGCAAGGCTATCGGACGCTTTTACCTCGATATGCATCCGCGTCCGGGCAAATACAGCCACGCCGAGATGGCCCCAGTGCTCGATGGCATCAAGGGCAAGCAACTGCCGGAAGCCATTCTGGTCTGCAACTTTCCCGCGCCCACAGCCACCGATCCCGGCCTGATGGAATATGGCGACGTATCAACTTTCTTCCACGAATTCGGCCACCTGATGCATCACATCCTCGGCGGCCAGCAGCCCTATGCCGGCATCAGTGGCATCACTATGGAATCCGATTTTGTCGAGGCGCCTTCGCAGATGCTCGAGGAATGGATTCGGAGCCCGCAAGTGCTGGCGAAATTCGCTCGCAATTACAAGACCGGCGAGCCAATTCCCGCCGAGCTTGTCGCCCGCATGAACCGGGCTTCAGCATTCGGGCGCGGCAACTGGGTTACGCGGCAGAATTCTTTCAGCGCCATCTCTTATGACATTTACAAAGAGAACCCCGCGCAGGTCAATCTGGACAGCGTTACCCTTGACGATGCGCGCCGTTACACCCTGTTTCAACCGTTGCCCGAAACTCACATTTGGGCCTCGTTCGGCCATCTGGGCGGTTATTCTTCCGCCTATTACACCTACCTGTGGGACAAGGTAATCGCCGAAGATTTCTTTCTGCAATTCGACCAGAAAAACCTGCTGGCCGGCGACGCTCCCATGCGCTATCGCCGCGTAGTACTGGAACCTGGCGGCTCGATGTCCGCCAACGATCTGGTAAAGAATTTTCTGGGACGCCCGCAAAGCATTACCGCGTTGCAGAAGTGGATGGCGGAGGAGTTCGAACCGGCTCCGGAAAGCTCGCACACCGCGGGTCAATGATTCGGCTGGATATGCCATGCGTTCATAGCATTCCTGCCTGAGCCTTACCAGCCGGGCTGGGATAAAGGTCTAGAAAACCCGCGTGGGCCGAGGCCTATTTCAGGCTTTCCAGGTACGCAATCAGCGCTTTCTCATCGTCCGGGGACAACTGAACCGGAGGCATTCCCCCGGCTGTCATCTTTGCCGTGGGATGGGCAAACAACTCCGCCAATTTGTCCGGCGGAAATTTTTCACCAATGCCAATGAGCGCGGGCGCCGCGGCTGTGCCCGTCCCGCCATCGCCGTGACAAGCGTTGCACGAGTGGCTTTCGAAAATGGATTTTCCCTTGGATCCCAATGGATCGGCAAGTGCAGCGTTGGCCGCGGTCAACGACGCGGCCGAAAGCTCGGGTTCGAACGGCTTGCGTATATATGCATTCTCCTCCGCCGTCTGCTTCGCCAGCTGCTCTGCGACTCCGGGGTTGTGCCAGTCCAGATACCGGCTGCGCAGGCCCAGTCCCACCAGCATAAATACAACGAAGGCATAAGCTCCCATTGCCACCGGCCGCCGCCACGGCCGCCGTTCCACTCCGCGATCGAGGAAAGGCAGCGCAATAACCGCCAGCACCAGGAGCGTGGGAATTATCAGGACTCCGACGACAGACAACGATCCGTGCCAATATTTCAGCCATTGAAATATGGGCAAGTAATACCACTCAGGCCGTGGTATGTATTGCGCGTCCGCTGGATTTGCGGGCGGGCCTAAACCAATGGGCGTAAAAAACGCCAGCATCCCGAGCCCGATGATGAGCAGTGCGGTTAGGGAAAGATCCATTAATACTTGCCGTGGATAGAAGAGTTCCGATCCTTCTTTGGGGTGGTAAGGATGTTCAGTGACCGGCCCCGCTGCTCCAGCCTTGCGGAACAAAAAAATGTGCGAAGCCACCAGCGCGAAGATGCAGGCGGGCACCAGGAACACGTGAGCCACGAAAAACCGCGAGACGGTCAGCGTGCCCATCTGTGTTCCCCCGCGCATCAGACGGGTAATGCTCTCGCCAATCCAGGGAATTTCACTGGCGGCGTTGGTTCCAACCGCAGTAGCGAAGTACGCTCGCTGGTCCCACGGAAGCAGATAGCCGGTGAAGGCCATAGCCAGAACCAGGCTGAACAAAATGCATCCGGAGAACCACAGCAGTTCGCGCCGCCCCTTATAGGCTCCGAAGATGTAGGTCTGCGAAAGATGAAGCAGCAGCACAACCACCATAGCGCTGGCGCCGTAAGCGTGAAGGCTGCGGAGAAACGACCCGCCGGTAACCACTTTGGTGATGTAGGCGACCGTCGTGTGCGCGTGATCGGCCGAGGGAACGTAATAAAGCGCGAGAAATACGCCCGTGATGACCTGCGATATGAAGATGAATAGCAGTCCCGATCCGAAGATGTAAGCGAATCGCGCGCCACCGGGGATGGGTTCATCGAGAGCGCCGCGCAGCAGATCATCGATACCGGTGCGGCGGTTCAGCCATCCCCAAAATCCCGGTTCCAGGCGAGCCTTGCCCAATTCGGTTTTGCTGGTCGAGTGCATTTTTTCTTAGCCTACGATTTCCTTATCGGGCACCAGTTGCCGGAAGTATTGGAACTTCACCATCAGCTGCCCATCCTCCACCGAAGTATCCAGCGTATCCATGCCACGCAACGCAGGCCCGCTGATGCGCGCTCCATCCGGGGCGTAAACCGCGCCGTGGCAGGGGCAAATAAATTCTTTCTTATCGCCGTCCCATGGCACCGTGCAACCGAGGTGCGGACAGATGGAACTTAGAACGATAAGCTGGCCCTGACTGTTCTTTGTCACGTACACGGCTTTTTCCGATATCGCTTTGCGCCAGCCGTCGACTTGTTCAATCTGGATCGTCTTCATCACCGGCTCGGTCAAAGACGAGAACTCATATAGCCCGCCTACCGACGATCTCTTCAGATCGGTAGTCCGGCGGATCAAAGGGAAAAGCGCGAAGCGGACCAGGGGAACCGACAGCAACCCCGAAACGAACAATGAACCCACTCCCAGCAATACGCCGAGAAAAGAACGCCTACCTGCGACCGGCTGGGAAGGATCATGACCGGAATCATCGTGCCGGATTGCGATTTCAGACATGCAACTCCTTTGCATTAAGAGATCGGCAGCCGATCGGTAGCCTTCAGCTGGCCGTTAGAGTCAAAGCACGATTTGCATGCCTTAAATCGGCCGGCAAGGCTTGCGGAAGGACGCTATTTCTTTAATCCCCGGATGTAAGCGACGAGGCTCTTCACATCATCTGGCTTAATCTTGTTGCCAAATGCAGGCATTTTGCCCTTGCCCTTGGTGATGACCGTCGCCAGTTCGGCATCGCTTTGCTTTTGTACTTCTTCGGATCGCAGATCTTTCGCTTTGAGCGCCTTGCCGGTGGGGCTGTTACCGCTGCCGTCGTCGGAGTGGCACAGTGTGCAGTTCGCCTTAAAGATTTTTGCACCACTGGATTGAGCTTGCATAACGGCGCCGAGGCCGAGATAGCAAACAATTCCGGCAGCAATCAGTCTCAGAGTTGAAGTTCGCATTTCGTCTCCTGAATTTTTTTGAGCTTCTTGCATTCATCTCCAAAATTTATACGGGCCGCAACCCCTAGGCTCACATGCACCCACGTGCCGCCATGAGTCTACAGGATTGCTAAACACGAATCGAATCCGCCCTAGGGATCGCGCGGCTGGCAAAAGTCAGTAGCTCCGATTGCAACCAGCAAATTGGAAACTATAGAACGGGCACCATAATTTCTGTGACGGAGATCACAATCTTGCCTCAGTTCCTGTAATGCGTTCCCACCACTAAATGGTCGGGGGTTCTGACGCACGCCCTCGCTTGCCGGACCTTTGGACTGGCTGTAGCATCAAATCAGGCATTCAAGAAGGAGAAATTATGGCGACTGAAACTTTAACCGCCCCGGCCATTCTGGGCGGCAGCAATCATCCTAAGCTTCTGAAGAACTTCATCGACGGCGAGTGGGTCGAATCCTCCACCGGCGAGACCTTCGAAGACCGCAACCCCGCCGACACGCGCGACGTAGTTGGCATCTTCCAGAAATCGGCCAAAGCCGATGTCGACGCGGCCGTGGATGCCGCCAAGCGCGCCTTCGCCAAGTGGCGACTCGTTCCCGCCCCGCGCCGCGCCGAAATGGTTTTCCGCGCCGCCGAAATTCTGATCGAGCGCAAAGAAGAATATGCCCGCGACATGACCCGCGAAATGGGCAAGGTACTAAACGAGACTCGCGGCGACGTGCAGGAAGCCATCGACGCCGCCTACTACAACGCCGGCGAAGGCCGCCGCCTGTTCGGCCCCACGGTGCCCTCCGAACTGCCGAACAAATTCGCCATGGCCGTGCGCCAGCCCATCGGCGTCTGCGGCATGATCACGCCCTGGAATTTCCCCATGGCGATCTCTTCGTGGAAGCTGCTGCCCGCCATCGTGTGCGGCAACACCTGCGTCATCAAGCCCGCGCAGGACACTCCACTCTCCACGTTCAACCTGGTCCGCGCCCTCACCGATGCCGGCCTGCCCAAAGGCGTCATCAACATCGTCGCCGGATTCGGCCCCGAAGTCGGCACGCCGCTCGCCGAGCATCCCGACGTGCGCGCCATCTCGCTCACCGGATCGTCCGCCGTCGGCCGCATCATCGGCGGCATCGCCGCCAAAACTTTCAAACACTGTTCGCTCGAACTAGGCGGCAAGAATCCTATGATCGTCCTCGACGACGCCAACCTCGAACTCGCCATCGAAGGCGGCCTCTGGGGCGGCTTCGGCACCACCGGCCAGCGCTGCACCGCGACCAGCCGCATCATCGTGCAGAAAGGCGTCTACCGCGAATTCGTCGAGCGCTACGTCGAACGCGCCAAGAAATTGAAAGTCGGCAACGGCCTCGACGAAACCGTCGAGATGGGTCCGGCCGTCAACGAAAAGCAACTCAACACCGACCTTGAGCTATGTCGAGATCGGCAAGAACGAAGGCGCAAAGCTGGTCTGCGGCGGCAATCGCCTCGACCAAGGCGACTACCAATACGGCTGGTTCATGGAGCCCACGGTCTTCACCGACGTCGATCCCAAAATGCGCATCGCGCAGGAAGAAATCTTCGGCCCGGTCGTTTCGATCATCCCCTGCGACGACCTCGAAGACGCCATCGAAATCGCCAACGGCATCGAGTACGGCCTCTCGTCCTCGCTCTACACCAAAGATGTGAACAAAGCCTTCGCCGCCATTCGCGACCTCTACACCGGCATCACCTACATCAACGCGCCCACGATCGGCGCCGAAGTCCATCTGCCCTTCGGCGGCACCAAAGCCACCGGCAACGGCCACCGCGAAGGCGGCATCGGCGCGATCGATTTCTACACGGAGTGGAAGTCCGATCTACGTGGATTATTCGGACACGCTGCAGAAAGCGCAGATCGACCGCGAAGATTAAGTCCTACCACTGAGACACAGAGGACACTGGGAAATCATCTGGGTCAGTGCACTCTGTGTCTCTGTGGTGAGCATGTTTAGCCTCAGTTTTTTCTCTGCGCTCCCGACGTTCTCAGCATTTAAACTTGTCCATGCCCATCACCCAACCCCGCGAAATCACCGCCGCTCAGCCGCCTCGACAACGTCCGCTACGCCATCCGCGACCTCGCCTGCGTCGCCGACGAAGTCACGCAAGCAAGGCCACAAAGTTCTCCCGCTCAACGTCGGCGACCCGCTCAACTTCGATTTCCAAACTCCGCCGCACATCATCGAAGCCGTCTACAAAGCCATGCGCGACGGCAAGAACGGCTACGCGCCATCCCCTGGCATTCCCGAAGCGCTCGAAGCGATTCGCGGCGAAGCCGCACGCAAAGGCATCACCACGGTGCGCGATGTTTTCGTCACCTCCGGCGTCAGCGAAACGGTCGACCTCTGCCTCTCCGCGCTGGTCAATCCACGGCGAAAACTGCTCACGCCCAAGCCCGACTATCCGCTCTATTCGGCAGTGCTGTGCAAGCTGGGCATCGCACTCAACGCCTACGACCTGAACGAAGAAGACGCCTGGCAGCCCGAACTCGCCGACATCGAACGCAAGCTCACGCCGCACACTCGCGGCATCGTGCTGATTAATCCCAATAATCCCACGGGCTCACTCTGCACGCGTGAAATGCTGGAGAAAGTCGCAGAACTCGCCCGCCGCCACAACCTGGTCGTCTTCGCCGACGAAATCTACGACAAGCTCATCCTCGATTTCGATTCTCAAGGAAACGACACTGCGCACATCGCCTTCGCCGCCGTCGCGCCCGACGTGCCCTGCATCACCTTCGGCGGCATGTCGAAAAATTATCTCGTCCCCGGATGGCGCATCGGCTGGGGCATCGTCTCCGGCGACGCCGCCGCAGTCAAGCCCTACACCGAAGGCATTCACCGCCTGCTGCGCGCGCGGCTCTGCGCCAACCATCCCGAGCAATACGCCATCAAGCCCGCGCTCGAAGGCCCGCAGGATCATCTCATCGAAGTGCAGCCGCAAACTGCGCTCCCGCCGCGACCTCACGCAGAAGTGGTGCGAATCCACGCCGCGCGTAAGTTGCGTCGCCCCGCGCGGCGCCTTCTATGCCTTCCCCCAGCATCGACATCCCCGAAAGCGACGAAGTCTTCGTGAAAGAATTGATCCGCCAGAAACACGTCATGGTCGTCCACGGCTGCGGCTTCGGCCAAAAGCCCGGCACGCAGCATTTCCGCATTGTGTTCTTGCCAGACGAAAAGACCTTGACGACGGCTTATGCAGGGATTGCGGACTTTATTCGCGAACGGTATGCCCAGGCATGAATTGCTGAGATAAATAATGAAACCTGCATTGCTAGCGGCGTTAATCACCGCAACTGCCATGATCGCCTTTGTGTATCCCTCCCCCCTCAGCGCAACCGAGGCGGACTGTGCTCACACGGCTAACATGCAGATCTACTCCGACGCATTTCTTTCCAAAGAAACTGGCGATCTCGTCGGATACGAATTAGCTCTTGAGCAGACGAGCGATTCGACCGTCAAATCGCTGTTATTTGTCTACGAAGGAGCACCCGATGACGGAATACCGTTGGATGGGCGAATTTTGCAAAAGGAGGTGACGATCCAAGGGAATTGGATGGAGCGGCAAATCGAATATCCGTCAAAGAAAGAAGTTGTGGTAACTCACCCTGTGAAAATTGATGGCGCGATTGACCCGCGCTGGTTCACCGGCACAATCAAGATCGGCGGTCTGGTAACACCCGACAAAATTCGGCTGAAACATGTAAGCCGCATTTGGATGTGCAAGAAGTAAGTGGGAGGCGTGCCGCCCGAAGCCATTTAAGCGGGATGACCATAGTATAATAACCATGATCGAAAGGGGCTTTCGCAGCATGAAAACGATGCCCGCAGGCCAGTTCAAAATCCATTGCCTCAAGGTCATGGATGAAGTTCAATCCAAGCGTCAGGCCGTGCTCATCACCAAGCGCGGCAAGCCGGTGGCCAAGCTCGTCCCGGTAGAGAAAGAAAAGGACGACATCTTCGGCTTCATGAAGGGTAAAGGTACAATTGAGATCAAGGGCGACATTGTCTCTCCCATAATTAGTCCGGAAGAGTGGGGCGATCTCTATTGATCCTGCTCGACACCCACGTGGTCATATGGCTCGGACAGGATTATCGGCGGATATCCACCAAGGCGCAGTCGGTCATCAAAGACTCTCGCAAGGAAGAGCGCGGGCTGGCAGTCGCCGGCATCACTCTAGTCGAAATCGCCCGGCTTTCAAGTTGGGGAAAAGTTTCCCTGAAGCCTGACGCTGAGACTGTCCTTGCCGAGGTCGAGCGCCGCTTCGTGATTCTTCCCATCACCGCCAACATCGCCCTACAGGCTTATGCCCTCCCAGCGAGCTACCCGAAAGATCCGGCGGACCGCATAATCGGCGCCACCGCTCTGGTGGAGGACGTTCCGCTTCTCACCGCCGACCGCGCAATTCGCAAATCAAAAGCCGTACCGACAATCTGGTGAGCGCGATTTGATTTTAGATTTTCCTCGGCGCACTCAGCGTTCTCGGCGTTGAAGAGCCTTTGACTTCCTCTTTCCCCGCGAATCTGCTTAAATCATTCAGAAGCGCAACCGCACAGGCAAGCAGGTGTTCCTACAATCGTGGTCGATATTCACTCCCACATACTTCCCGAAGTAGATGACGGCCCAAAATCCTGGGACGTTTCAGTCGCCATGTGCAAAATGGCCGCTGCCGATGGCATCACGCACCAGATCGCCACACCCCACGCCAACGACCGCTATCACTACGACCGCGAATATCTCACGGGCCTGGTCGGCAAGCTTCAAGAATCGATCGGCGACACGCCCAAGCTCGGCCTGGGCTGCGACTTCCATCTCTCTTACGAAAATTTGCAGGATGCACTGGTGAACCCCGCGCGCTACGCCATCGAAGGCACGCGCTACATGCTGGTCGAACTCAGCAACTACAGCGTGCCCGCACAGACCACGGATTCATTTCTCAAGCTCGGCGACTGCGGCATCACCGCGGTCATCACTCACCCCGAGCGCAATCCAATCCTGCGCGAAAATCCGCAGCGCGTGGTGGAGTGGGCGGAGCAAGGATGCGTGATCCAGATGACCGGCTCTGCTCTAACAGGATTCTGGGGCGAGCGCGTGCGCCGCGTGGCGCAGTGGCTGCTGGAACGCAGCGCGGTGCATGTTCTCTCCACCGACGCGCATGATACGGAAAAGCGCATCCCGGTGCTCTCGACCTCGCGCGAAGCTGCGGCGGAAATCGTTGGCGAAGAAGTGGCAGAGGCTCTTGTCGAAGCAAACCCCCGCGCCATTATTGAAGATAAACCGTTGCCCTATTTTCCCCGTCCGGTCATTGGAAGTTACCGCAAGAGCGGCAACTAGCAATGGATTCCAGCGTTCCGCGCCGCCGCTGGCGCATCGCGTTTCTTCTGGCGCTGGGAGTTCTGGTCAATTTCTTCGACCGCATCAACCTATCCGTCTCGCGCGATGCTCTGCATGATTCGTTCGGCTTGTCGCTGGTCGCTTTCGGCTATCTCTCCAGCGCCTTCAGTTGGACATACGCGGCCATGCAGATGCCCGCAGGAGTACTGCTCGACCGCTGGGGGGTACGTCGCGTAGGCCGCATCAGTGCCCTGCTTTGGAGCATATCGTCGTTCGCCGCCGCCATTGCTCCCGGGCTTACATGGTTCTTCGGCGCGCGCCTGCTTCTCGGCGTCAGCGAGTCGCCTGCCTTCCCCGCCAACGCCAAGGCGTTAGGGTACTGGTTTACGCGCGAGGAACGAAGTCTGGCCATGGCCATCACCGACGCCGCAGCGAAATTCTCCAGCGCCATCGGAGTACCGCTGATCGGCCTCTTACTCTTGTATTTCGGCTGGCGCTGGAGCTTCGCCGCCACCGGCTTCATCAGCTTTATTTATTTCCTGCTGTTCTACGCGATCTATCGCAATCCCAGCGAAGACAAAGGACTATCGAGCGCGGAACTCGAACAAATTCTAGGCGGAGGCGCTCAACCCGAAGGTCGAGCCAATCAACGCCGCGGCGCTTCCCTCAGCTATCTTCTGCGGCAGCGCAAAGTCTACGGGCTGGCACTGGGATGGGGCGCTTACAACTACACCTTTTTCCTGCTGCTCACCTGGCTGCCCAGCTATCTTTCCGTCTCGCTTCACATGGATTTATTTCATTCGGTTTTCTACACCAGCGTGCCGTGGCTGTTTGCCACGTGCACGGATTTGCTGTTTGGCGGATGGCTGGTCGATACGCTGATTCAGCACGGATGCGATGCCAACCGGGTTCGTCAAACCGTCTTAGTTGTGGGAACGGCTTTTGGTCTTGGGATCTTCGGCGCGGCACACGCGCACACTCCCATCATTGCGCTGATCTGGATCAGTCTTTCCCTGGGAGGACTGGCCGCGGCTGCGCCGGTAGCGTGGACCGTTCCGTCTCTCATTTCTCCGCGCGAAAGCGTAGGAACTCTCGCCGGCGCAGTCAACTTTTGCGGGCAGATCGCCGCGATTTCCGCTCCCATCGTCACCGGCTACATCGTTTCGGCGACGCACTCGTTCGCCGCGGCATTCGTAACCGCGACCGCAATTTTGCTGCTGGGAATCGGCGGCTACATTTTCTTGCTTGGACGCATGGAGCCAATTCCCGAACCAGCGGAAAACTCTCGTCTGAGCTAGCATGGGAAGTTTGTTCAGCGAGGAACCTTAAATGACATCCCCAACACGGCTGTGCTCAATCCTTTGCCTCAGCATTCTTTTCCTGATCGCGCTTAGCCTGACTCCCGTCTCGTCCGACGCAGCGCCAACTTCACAGAAATTTCTGGTTTATGTTGGCACCTATACCAACCACGGCAGCAAGGGAATCTATTCCTATCGTTTCGATTCCTCAACGGGCAAGCTTACTTCACTCGAATTAGCGGCCGAGGCGGAGGCGCCAAGTTTTCTGGCAATCTCGCCCAGCGGACAATTTCTTTATGCCGTCAATGAGCTCGAGAAATACAACGGCCAGCCTACCGGCGCGGTAAGCGCGTTCGCCATTCATCCGAAAACAGGAAAACTCACTTTGTTGAATCAACTCTCTTCGCGCGGCGAGGATCCGGCGCACGTCACTCTGGATCGAACCGGCAAATACGTTCTCGTGGCGAACTACACCACGGGCAGTGTTGCGGTTTATCCGATATTGAAAGATGGCCGTTTGGGCGAAGCGAGCTCATTCGTGCAACACAAAGGTCACAGCGTAAATCCTGAACGGCAGGAAGGGCCGCACGCTCACGCCATCGCGCTCTCGCCCGACAATCGCTTTGCCATTGTCGCCGACCTCGGACTCGATGAACTGCTGGTGTACCGCTTCGATGCCGCGAATGGAACGCTCGGAGCGAAGCCCCAAATCGTGCATACATCTCCCGGCGCCGGCCCACGCCATTTGGTATTCAGTTCGAATGGCAAGTTTCTCTATGTAATCAACGAAATAAAATCTACGGTCGTGACTTACTCCTATGACCCCGTGAATGCTGCGCTGCATGAATTGCAATCCATCTCAGCGCTTCCTCAAGGCTTCAAGGGCGATAGCACGGCGGCGGAAATCGAAATCGATCCGTCGGGAAAATTCCTCTACGCTTCGAATCGTGCCGCGGCCGAAGACGGTACCATCGCAGTCTTCGCTATCGATCGCGACAAAGGCACTGTCACGCATGTTGAAACCGATTCCTCGGGAGGAAAAGCGCCACGCAACTTTGCGATCGACCCCACCGGCTCGTGGCTGCTGGCTGCGAATCAGGATTCCAACAATATTGTGGTTTTTCGCCTTGACCGTAAAACCGGCCATCTGACTCGCACCGAAGAATCACGGGAAATTTCGTCACCAGTCTGTTTGAAATTCCTAACCGCTGAATAGATTGGCGCGCAGTTCTACGGAAACTCAGATCGCGAGCAATCCTGACTGCCCACAGCTCAGTGCCGATTGCTATTCCTATTGCGGGCTGGAGGAGCCGCCAGGGCCACTCGTGGCCGCAGGAGCAGGGGCTGCGGGCGCAGGATCCGTGGGACCTTTGGCGGGTACAGGGCCGGGGTCCGCACTGTGCGATACCGGGTCCAGAGGCGTCGCCAGCGGCGCATCCGGTTGCGTGGTCATCGCGCTATCTGGGTTGAGCAAATGATCGTGGCTCGGTCCGAGGCCGAGCTTGATCAGAGCGCGCGAATCCGGGACGGTTTTGCTCTGCCAGCCGTGATCGGCCTGATACCGGCGCATGGCATCTTCGCTGCTCTGGTTCCAGGTTCCGGTGGCGTCCCCGGTCAAATAATGTTCGCGGATCAGTGCTTGCTGAATCTCGAGGACTCTGTCGGAATCAATCTTCTGTTGCCCGCGCGGCTTCTTTGCCTTGCTCGCCACACGCGTGGCGCCATGTCGCCGCTTGGCCGATGCCGAGCGAGTGGTCGTGCTCGTATGAGCTCGTGATCTTACAGTACCGCTCGCGCCTGTTTTCCTCGTGATTGAAGACGACGCTTTTTTGTGCGGGTTGCGACGCGGTTTGGTCGCCGTCTTTGCCGCTTGCCCAGCGCTGGGCGTTTCCTGAGACTTCGCCGAAGCCGTAGGACCGCACATCAGCACCAGAGCACAACTCAAGGTCAACAACCCCAACCTAGCTCGAATTGGGCAAGATATTCGCAAAGAGTCCAAATCGATGGCAAACACCTGAATCATTACTCGGCAGAGCCGCTCACAGGAAAAAAGTGGTCAGACAAAAACGGCTAGCCGAAACCGGCGACCCTCCATGATCATCAACCCAGGGAGGGTACGCCAGTTCCCGTCGAACCGATTGGCAGGTTACGGAAGTGTACCGGCGTCGAAGATGGTTCCATCCTGCCGCGTGGTCCCGCGCTGGCGAACCAGGAACACCACATCCTGGCCGCTCTTCATGCTCGATTCGACGCGCGCAAAGTCTTCTTCGCTGTTGACCGGCTGCTTGTTGATCTCCAGAATAATGTCGCCGCGTCCCAGACCGACATCTTCCGCAAAAGAATTCGGCTTCACATCCTGCACCATCACTCCCTTGCCCGCAGGTATGTCGAGACGATCGGCAATCTCCGGGGTCAGCTTGTGCACGGTCACGCCGAACTTACTCTGCTTCGGAGTGCTGTCGTCTCCGTTATCCTGATCTTCGCCCAGCCGCGCCGCAAACAGCTTGGCGCGATCGGCGATAGTCACGGTGGTGTCTTCCGTTTTGCCATTGCGGAGGAAGCCCAGCGTCGCCCTCGACCCCGGCTTGCGCGAAGCGATATCGGAAACCAGGTCGTTCCCCTTCAACACCTTTTTGCCGTCAATGGTCGTGATTGTGTCGCCAACCTTCAATCCCGCCTGATCCGCCGGACTACCGGGCACTACGCTGGAAATCGTGACGCCCGAGCCGGAACCATAAACGCGCGCAATCGCCGGATTCTCTACTGCATCAAACGTGATCCCGATCGATCCGCGAGAAACGCGGTGCTCGGGACCGGTCAACTGGTTATAAACGTCAACCACGGTTTTGGAGGGCAGCGCGAAGCCCACCCCCGCATACGCATTGGTCTCGCTCAAGATTGCCGTATTGATGCCAATCACTTCGCCGGCCATGTTGACCAGCGGACCGCCAGAATTTCCTGGGTTGATGGCGGCATCGGTTTGAATAAAAGTCTGGAACTGCCGCCCCGGCACGATGTCACGTCCTTTGGCGGAAACGATTCCCGCCGTCACGGTCTCGGAAAGCCCGAACGGACTGCCCACCGCCAGCACCCAATCTCCCACCTGCATGCTGTCGGAGTTGCCCATCTTCGCCGCCGGCAGCGACTTGTCCATATCGACTTTAATCACGGCCAGATCGGTCTCCTGGTCCGTGCCAATCACCCTGGCGTCATGCTGCACGCCTGGAGGATCATCCTGGAAGCGCACCCGCACGCGATCGGCTTTTTCCACGACATGCCGGTTGGTGACGATATAGCCCTTGGGATCAACAATGACGCCCGAACCCAGCGATCGTTCGCGAATGGGACCGGCGTCCGCTCCACCTTGTCCGCCAAAAAAGCGGTTGAAGAAATCGTCCATGCCGCCACTACCGGCACCGCTATCGTCGTCGTCATCGCCGCCGCGCTGGTGGTGCGGATTCTTGATCGTGGATTCGGTATTGATATTGACTACGCTCGGCTCCAACTGCTTGGCAATCTGCGAGAAGCTGTTCGACAACTGCTGCGGCGAAGGCATGGCTAGGGGTGTCGCGTCGCTCGACTTCTGTCCTTCTTTGCCCTTGACCCCGTAGGAAATCACGGTGCCGATAAGAATGCCGACTGAAAGCGTCGCCAAAATGCTGAACGTGTAGACCCAGCGATGGGCCCTCAGGCGCATCTGAATCGCGCGCGAATCCATAAGTTTTGCCTTCCTCCGATAACTTGTAAGCGTAGCTATTATACCCGTTTGAGCCGCGCTGCCCGCACCGCTGCGATCGGCCCAGGGTTAAGGTGAATTAGACGCAAGAAGTTGCAATTCCGTTTGATGGAGCGGCGAAAAGAACCGCTAAAGTCGAAGCTGACTTTCATCCCCGCCGTTTGTAACAAGATCTTTGGCTATTTCGCCAGGTAAACCGTCTTTCCTCCCACCACTGTGCGCAGCACTTTCGTTCCCAGCACTTTTTCCGCCGCGGAGGCCGTTATGTCGCGGTCCAGCACCACGAAATCCGCCAGCATTCCCGGCGCCAGCTTTCCTTTTTCCTTCTCTTCAAACTCGGCGAAGGCCGAGCCCGTGGTGTAAGCCGCAATCGCCTGATCCATGGTGATCTTCTCTTCGGGAAAATATTCCTGCTTGCCATCCTCGCTCTTCCGCGTCACCGCGGCATAAAGCCCGCGAAATGGCGTCACTGGTTCCACCGGATAATCAGTGCCAAATGCCAGCGTTACTCCCTTGCTAAGAAACGAGGCCCACGCATAAGAAGTGGCCGCGCGCTTTGGTCCCAGCCGCGCCTCTGCCCAGCGCATATCGCTCAATACGTGGCTCGGCTGCATGGACGCGATCACGTTCAGCTCTTTGAACCGTGCTATCTGCGCCGGAGTAGTCACCTGCGCATGTTCAATGCGCAGCCGAAAGTCATCTCCGCCGTTCGGCGCCTTGACTCCCGCTTCCCGCGCCGCTTTCTCCGCTCCCGCATAAGCATCCAGCGCCATCTGCACGCCCTTGTCGCCGATGGCGTGAAAACCCAGTTGAAATCCCGCCAGCACCCCCTGCTTCGCCATTTCGTTCAAGTGTGCCGCTTCATAGCGCGGCAGGCCGGAATTCTTAGGATCGTCCGCGTAAGGCTGCAGCAGCGCCGCTGTGCGCGATCCCAACGATCCATCCATAAATCCCTTCAGCATTCCGGTATGCAACATCAAATCCGATTGCGGATGGGATGCCCGCTCCTTTTCTAATTCTTCCAGCGGATCATTAAAAGTCAACCATTCCGAAATGCGCGCGGTGAGCTTGCCTTCTTTCTCCAACTCTTCGTAAATCTGGAAATCCTCCCAGGTGGAATAATCCTGCGCGGAAGTCACGCCGTGCTCTGCCAAATCGGCCAAAGCCAATTGCAATCCCTGGCGCCGTTTTTCGCGCGTGGGTTTAGGAAGGATTGCATCAACTGCGCTCATCGCCGTGTCGCGAAGAATGCCCGTCGGCTCTCCGGTTTCGTTGCGGTCGATGTGACCGCCTTGCGGATCTTTGCTGGCCAAACTCACGCCCGCCAACTGCAACGCCCGCGTGTTGGCCACGGCAATGTGCCCGTCGATGCGGGAAAGAAATACCGGATGCTCGCCAGAAACCGAATCCAAATCCCAGCGCGTGGGCGTAACTTTCACCGGCCACAACGTTTCATCCCATCCGCTGCCCACAATCCAGTCGCCGGGCGACGCAGCCTTTTCCACATGACTGAGAACGCGCTGACGAAGCTCGTCGAGGCTCTTCACCCCGGTGAGATCGACTTCGAGCTTGGTCAACCCGGCGGCGGCCAGGTGCAGATGCGCATCGTTGAACCCCGGCATGACGAAGTGGCCGCCCAAATCCACGACCCGCGTCTGGGGACCTTTGAATCTCTTTTCCACGTCTTCATTTTTTCCTATCGCTTCGATTCGATCCCCGAGTACGGCGATCGCTTCCGAGCGCAAAATCGAACTGAACGGAGAATTTGCCGGAATGCCTGTGTACACGTTGCCGTGAAAAAAAATCGCATCCGCCTTGGAGCCGGCGACGTTGGCTGATAGGTCGGAATCCTGTCCAAAACTGAAACCGCCGATCAGCATGATCCCCACGAAAACCGCAAAACTCTTCATCATTATTCTCCCACCCCCGCCAGCGTAAGCAACGTTAACAAAATCCTTTTCAATCCGAGCTCGCGCCCGTTGGAATCGAACCACTCCTGCAAAGTGTGCGCCCCGCCGCCCGATCCGCCGCCGCCAATGGCGATCGCCTCCAGTCCCATCGACAGCGGAACATTCGCATCTGTCGAAGCGCGCTGCACCTGCGCCGCGTTGTTTAATTGCGAATCCACCGCGCGAATCACCTGCAGAATGCGTGCTCCCGCGTGTAACTCTCCTGCCGGACGGTTGCCGATCACCACCACCTCGCAGCTCACACCAGAAGGCCGTTTCTGTGCCTGCGAACGCATTTCCGCTGCCAGAGTCTCGTCCTCGACCGCGCGGTTCAGCGCGAGGCGCAGCGATTGCTCCAACCGTTCCATCTCCGCCATAGAAGTCGAACGAATATCCACTTTCATGCTCGCCGACTCGGGAATCGAATTGACCGAAGTCCCGCCGCGAATCACGCCAATGTTAAATGTAGTCTTCGGAGCCGTTGGAACGGGCGTTGCGGTAAAAACATCGATCGCCCGCGACAAAATCACAATCGGATTGGGCGCGCCAAAATCGCTCCAGGAATGCCCGCCCGGGCCACGCACGATCACTTCAAAACGCCGGCTGCCCAAAGCCTCGGCCACGATCGTGTCCGCTCCCGCGCCGTCCAGCACCACGCTGTAAGCGATTGAATCCTTCCATCGCGGCGTGGAAAAAATATGCCGCATACCGCGCAAATCGCCTTCGCCCTCTTCGCCTACGTTGCCCATAAACACAAGCGATTGTGCGTGATGCAGTCGTACCTTTTGCAGCAGCGCAGCAATCGCCAGCATTGCCGTAACACCCGCACCGTTGTCGGAAACTCCCGGCCCATACAGCCGGCTCCCCTGCTGCCGAATATTCAACGGCGTGTTCGCCGGGAAAACCGTATCGATGTGCGCGCTCAAGGCCACGTAGCGCTGTCCAAATCCAGACTGCATAAACCCAGGATGCACTCCAAACACATTGCCGACGTCGTCAATGCGAACATCGTCCAGGCCCACCTCGCGAAAGCGCTCCGCCAGCCAGGCCCCACGCGCCGTCTCACCAAAGGGAGGCGCAGCAATCCGCGACATCTCCGCCTGCCACAGCGCCAGTTGCGGCTCCTGCGTGCGAAACCAGTTAAACGCCGACCGCAGCTCGGGCGAGGCCGCCAGCCGTGCCACTTCCTGTTGCACAGTTGGAGCGACATCCGGAATATCGGAGCGCGGAGGACTGGGGCTCATGGAAGTAATGCCGTCATCTTACAACGCGTGAGGATGAATGGGGATTGACCAAAACGGGGACGGGAGGCGAACGGCAAACTCAGCCAATCGACGGTATCGCTTTTTAGCTCTGTTTCAACATGAAATTGAAATGAATACGGCCCACGACCTCTTCTTTCCATGATCGGGATCTACGCAGGATGACAGCCGACACGCTCTTCTACTGCTGCTGCCAGCTTCGTCGTCGCCGGAACTTCGATTCCGTGCCGCTGCCCGCCGCGCAGGATCGGCCCGGCGATCGCATCCAGCTCCGGAGACTTATGCTGCTCCACGTCTTTCTGCATGGAGCTGCGCATGTTTCCCGGCATAGCAGCCACGCCAGAAAATACCTTCTCGGGACTCACTTGCGCGCCTTCGGCAACAGCGACCGCGCACGCTTCGCGCACACAGGCCTCAGCCTGAGTCCGCCGCACCGGGTCGGAGAGAACCTCTCCGAGAGTTTTATTTGCCGCAGTCGTGGCCAAGGCAAACGGAGCCAGAAAAACCAACTTGCCCCACATCAGCGTCGGCTCGTCGTCGACGAATTGACATGAAAAACCAATATTCTGCAGCTGATCGATTGTGCTACCGAGCAACGCATGTCCGGTCGAGAGCACATTCAACCGCGCGAACGGCGAGCGGTGAACGATGTGTCCAGGGCCCACGCGCTCTGTTTCTACCGCGATGGTCGCGGGAACAACGCGATCCGAGCCATATTTCGAGCGCAGCAGCGAAACGTGATCAATGCCATTGAGCAGCGGCACGATAATTCTCACCGCGTCAGGATTCTTCAGAGCCGTCAGTGCCGAATCCAATTGCGTGGCCTTCACCGTAATCCAAAGCACGTCGGCAGGCGGCACCTCAGCAGCAACGGCGACCGCCACTTCAAAGTTGCCGAATGAGCTTTCAAGACGAAGTTGTCGGGGATAGTGATCGAGAGTTTCTGGCCGCACGACGAGGGTGACCGAAGCACCAGCGTGCGCCAGGCAGGCGCCAATCAAGCCGCCTACGCCGCCCGCTCCAAGAATCGCATGTCGCATCGGTCCGGAAATTAAGTCGGGCATCGCGCCTCAGATTTTCCTGACCGTGGCAGGCAGGCACTCGAGAATTTCGGCCTCGCTCAGGGTGTGATCGCTTGATTTGGCGCGAGCATAGATGCGGTCCACCACCTCATCGGCCGCAGGAATCCCATGACGCTCCAGCCAGAACAGCACATTCGACCTGCCGCTCATCGGGCCTACGTCGATAATCTGTTCCAGACCGAAGACGTGCGAAGGAACACCGGAGTAGACAGTATTCGCGAGCACTATATCGTTCTTGCGATAGGCCTTGATGATGGCTGCCGCGTGCACGCCAGTTGCAGTCCGAAATGCGTCGTCGCCCACCACCGGATAGTTTGCGGGTATCGGCACACCTGTAGCCCGCGATACCGCCTGGCAATAATGCTTCAGTTTCGTCAGGTCTTGCTGGTCCCAGGGCGGAATGCCCATCAGCTTCAGGTTCACCAGCATCTGGTCGATCTGGGTGTTGCCCACGCGCTCACCCAGACCGATGGCGCATCCGTGCACGCAATTCGCGCCTGCGATTACTGCCGCCATGGAGTTTGCAATCGCGAGTCCGCGATCACTGTGACCGTGCCAGTCCACACGAATCTTTTCGCCCGAAGGTTTTACCACTTCCGCAATTACGAAACGCACCAGCGCCAGCGCACCCATGGGCGTAGCGTGTCCCGCGGTATCGCAGATGCAGATGGCGCGGGCGCCGCAACTGATCGCGGTCGAATACAACCGCTTCACCGTTTCCGGATCGCAGCGGCTGGTGTCTTCGGTGACGTACATCACATCGAGCCCCAGCGAGACTGCATATTTCACCGCCTTCTCGGTGGTGTGCAGGAGAAAATCGTCGCTCCAGTTTTCGGTGAAGCGGCGAATAGGGCTGGAGCCGATGAAGGTTGCGGCCTCGATCGGGATTCCCGTCGTCTGCACGATTTCCGCTATCGGACGGATATCGTTCTCGTGCGTGCGAGCCGCACAGTTGGCGCGAATTTTCAGCTTGTGCGAGGCAATTTCGCGCGCCAGCGCAGTCACGGCTTCAACCGCTCGCGCACCCGCGCCCGGCAGGCCGAGATCGAGCGCATCGAGCCCGAGCGCCTCCATAAGGTGCAGGATTTCAATCTTTTCCGCAATCGAAGGATCGCGCACGGAAGGCGACTGCAAGCCATCGCGCAGGCTCTCGTCGTTGAGCAGCACCGGCCCAGGCGGCTTCAGTCCCGGGGGATGGTTTTTGTTCCAGTCGTAGATGAGTTCGGAGGTGTGCATGGAAAACAACCTGCTAGCTCCTAGCTCCCAGCTTCTAGCAAAGCAAGAAGGCAGGCGTTTGATAGATCAGCTTTGCTGGCGGCTAGAAGCTTAAGAGCCAGGCGCTGATTTATCCTTCGGCGGCAATGTCAGACCGAACACCGAAATCTGTCCCTGGCCAGCCACATTCACCACAGCTTCTTTGGGGTTGGGCAGATACAGCACCCGGCAATGTTCGCAACGGTAGACTTCAGCGTTCGGGCCCCAGGTTTTCTCGGCGTCGCCGCAGGCTTGTTCCAACACGTCCGTGGTGTAAAACCAGCGCTTCAAATGGCCGCCACAGATTTTTCCTTTTTCGTTTTTTTCGTTGCAGGCGCGCTGTCCGGCTTTCTTGACTTTGACTTTATGACAGGGAAGCTGCGGAACATTTTCAGGAACAGAACTGCTCACCTCGCCGGTCGCCAAAGTTGTATCCTCACGCGCGGCCACGGCCGCGGAATTTGAGCCTACGGCGCCATTGTAATTGAAGTGTCCGCGAGACCGAAAGATGCAAATCGCTCCGCGCAAACGCGGAGCCCTGTCAGTGCGGCTTTGCCGATTTCGGCAATTCGCCCAGCACCATATCGAGGGCCTTCGATCTCTTGGTACAAATTCTGAAACTTCAAATGTACTCCGGCCATGATTTCTTTATCGGTCATCAGGCGGTTCAAGAGCTTCTCCCAGCTCTTGACGGCGCGATGTTCGAGCACCAGCTTCAGAGCGATGTTTTCGAGGAATAAATATTCGGTGGCGCGAACCAGCGCCGTTATGCGTTTTCTTTCTTCCTTGGTCACAGCAAGCTCCGTCTGGTGCGATCTAGAACTCGCGCTTTGGCGCCGCCTGATCGGCGCCCACCCGTCCGGCGACGATTTCTGCCTGAAAATAATTCTCGCCTTTTACTGCCGCGCCCGCCAGCCGCCGCAACATTGAGATCTGCCCCACATGCGTAAAGACATCGGCGACCGGCCCTTGAAACAGATTTTCTGCCGAAGCATGGAGCGGCTCTCCCGAAGCGAGAAAGTCGTCAAACTTAGTTAGCGCCACAAAGAATCGCGAAACCTCTTTTTCCCAGGGCAAACGCTCGGAGTTATTCCACGTCTGCTTGCCCTCGGCGATGGACAATGCCCAGCCCAGCAAGTCGCCGATGTGCGCAAGAATCTCGCCGGGAGTGCGCACTCCTTCTCCGGCGCGAAAGTCGGCGAAGTTTGCCGGCGCGTCGCGCAGGGCTTTGCCTCCGCGATAAGCAAGCGTGGCCAAGGTGTGCCGCAACAACTCTCGTTTCGCGTTGGAATTTGCCAGATCGCTCATGAACGAATTCCTCGGGACTTTCTAATATTCCAGTCCCTAATATTCGAGTTCCACCAAATACAAGCCGCTGGCTGGAGCCGTCGGTCCTGCGGCTGATCGGTTCTTGGCTTCCAGAATTCGCGTCACACCTTCGGGCTGCAACGTCGCCTTTCCTACAAGAATAAAAGTTCCCACCAGATTGCGAACCATGTGATGGAGAAATCCGGAGCCACTCACCGTGTAGATTAACTCATCTGACGAGCGGTGCCACGTTGAAGAAAAAATCTTGCGTCTGTTCGAGACCGGCTTTTCTTGACCATCCTGGGTGTCGCGGCCCCGCTCCGGGTCAACCGCAGCAAATGAAGTGAAGTCGTGTTCGCCCACCACCAACGCCGCCGCGCGGTTCATCGCCTCTTCGTCCAGCGAATAGGGATAATGCCATACGTATCGCGCCAGAAACGGCGGGCAGATCGATCCGCGGTGGATGCGGTACCGGTAAGTCTTTGAGCGTGCGGAATGCCGGGCATGAAAATCTGCGGGCATCTCGTTAACGTTCAACACGCGCACCGCAGCCGGCAAAATGTCATTCAGCGCTTTCAGGAAATTCTCTGTGGGGACGGAAGACTTCGTGACAAATGTCACAACCTGAGCCAGCGCGTGCACCCCGGCGTCGGTTCGTCCAGATCCCTGGGGCAATACCTTTTCTCCCGTGATGCGTCCAATGGCTGAGGCAAGCGTTCCTTGGACCGTGGCAGCGTCAGGCTGCACTTGCCAGCCGGAAAACTCCGAACCGTCGTAGGAGATAACGAGTTTGAGATTGCGCATGGCGCAGGCTGTACCGCCAAAAAATTCCAGCGGGCCCAAATTCAGCGAGTCCGAATTCAGGGCCGCTTCATCCAAACCTACTTCATAGATAGCATGGAAGATAGACACTGCGGGAGACGTTTGGCTTCGATGTCGTCGGCTATACTGGTTCGCTCCGTTTTTTTCCGGAACTGATGAACGGTGTTAATGGATAAGCATAGTAGGCGCCGGAAAACTGCGCTGGCAGCCTAACCAAAGCTTTTCAGGAACCTTCTCTACAGGATTTGCGTACTACCACAACAGCAGCGGCATGTTCCCATAGGACCTCGTTTGGCGGAATGATTTTCGGCGGTAGCAATACTCAGGCAAGCAAGGTCTAGTGCAATTTCTATACGAATGAACGGAGATGAGTAGATGCGATTTGCATGTTTAGCCTCAAGCAGCCGGATTGGTGCGGCAATTCTATCGGTGTCGCTAGGCCTTGTGTCGTGGGGACAGGAGCCGCCCGCTGCTCCGGTTCCGCAGAATACGCCGGAGACCAGGCCGCTTCCGGTGTTGAACTACAGCAAACCGGTGCCACAGTTTCCCAATCCCATTGCTCCCTACATACCGCGGACAGTCGCACCGCCAAATTTAGCCAACACGCCGCGCATTGACGGTCTTATGCACGATGGCAAACTTTATCTTTCTCTGAATGACGCCATCGCGCTGGCTCTGGAAAACAATCTCGACATCGCCATCGCGCGCTACAACCTGAACATCGCCGATACGGATGTCTTACGCGCCGGGCTGGCGCCTCGATTCTTGGTGTTCCCATCGGCGTCATACAGAACACGCCCGGCGGCGGCGTCGGCGGCATCGGAGCAACCGCCGGAGCTTCTACTGGCGGCACCAGTATCGGGGCGGGCGGAATTGGCGCTGGAACCAACGGTTTGGTCAGTTCCACGCTGGGCCTGGGACCGAACATTACCAGCTTTGACCCGGTCATCACCGGGACGCTGCAGGAAGATCACCTGAGCCAACAGGCAAGCAGCATCTTTCAGGGAGTGATCCCTGGCACCAGCCTGAACCAGAATACCGGTACGGTGGATTTCGCCTACCAGCAAGGTTTTAGCTGGGGCACCAATCTGACGCTGGGCTTCAATAACACGAGAGTCACCACCAACAGCTTTTTCGCCACCTCAGCCCACAGCTCAACTCGGGGTTTAATTTCAGGCTGACGCAACATCTCCTGCAAGGCTTTGGCTTTCCGGCGAACACCCGTTTTATTCATATCGCCAAGAACAACCGTGAACTTTCCGACGTCGCTTTCCGCTTGCAGATTATCGACAGCGTGGATCAGATCGAAAATATCTACTGGGATTTGGTCTACAACTATGAGAATGCGCGAGTGCAGAATGAGTCGCTGGCCTTCGCCGAAAAGACTTTGTCCGATACTAAGAAACAAGTGGAGATCGGGAGTCTGGCTCCGATCGAAATGGTGCGCGCACAGAGCACTGTGGCTCAGGACCAGCAAGCTTGTAACCGCCGCGCAAACCAATCTCCAGTTGGAGCAACTGCTGATGAAGAACGCGCTGACCCGCACCTTGAAAGATCCGATGCTGGCTGACCGCCGAAGTCATTCCCACCTCTACCATGGAGGTTCCTGCGCAGGAAGCGGTCGTGCCCACAGACGATCTGATTAACGAGGCTCTGCGCCATCGTGCCGAACTGGTCGAATCGCGAATCGATTTGAACAGCCGCGATTACAGCAACAAAGCGGTTCGTAGCGCCTTGCTGCCAACTCTGATCTGTTCGCCTACTACGGGGGCGTCCGGATTGGGCGGGGCGCAGAATCCCGCTAATCTTTGCTCAAATCAGACCTACCGAGCAGGCGGCGTTCGGCTGCGCTAGCCCAACTGCCCCAGCGGCCCGACTTTACTGCTCCGCGCTCGGCTATCGGTAGCACACTGAATCAACTGGTGAATTCCACCGCGCCCGATAAAGGCGTTGGCTTGCAGCTCAACATTCCGCTGCGCAACCGCGCCGCGCAGGCCGTGCAGATTCGCTCGGAACTGGAATACCGCCAGGCGCAGATGCGCTTGCAGCAGATCGAAAACCAGATTGCATCGAAGTTCGCAACGCGCAATTCGCGGTGAACAGAACCGGGCCAGCGTCGCTTCCGCCAAGCAGCGGTCGAACTAGGCGCAGCAGTCGCTGGATGCCGAGCAGAAGAAATATCAGTTCGGCACTTCGACCACCACGCTGGTTCTGCAATACCAGAGCGCGCTGGCGACCGCCGAATCCACTCTGGTTCGGCGATGGCGGCTTACGAAAAATCGCGCGTCGAGTTGGATCGCGCCACCGGCCGACTGCTGGACGACACCGGCATCAGCATTGACGAGGCCGCCCGCGGTCAGGTCACGCAGCATGCCGCAACGTTCCTTACATTGCGCCGCGCAAAGACCTGAGCTGGAGCATGGCTCCAGCGCAACCGCAGCAGTAGTTACGTCACACTGTTTCCACGAAAGGCGCGGCTATCCTAAGCGGCGCCTTTTCTGTCTTCTTCCAGTCACAATTCTTTACAATTCCACGGCCGTTACTGTTTCCATCGCTCCCGCTAAGATGAAGAAACGTAGTGCGGCGCGCATTGCTTGCATCCAGATGGGCTGCGATCGTGAACGAAGATTTATCTGCAAGTTAGCTGACACGCTTCATTTCCGAGTCTCTGAGGCCAAGGAGATAAACTATGTCTTTGCTTTTATCCGCGCTTGATGTTCCGGTTTCGCCTTTCCGCGCTGTCGCTTCGAGTTGTGTGGTCGCTTCCCGGTGCTTTGCGTGTCCGACGCATGTGGGCGCAAGAGCGCCGCGCCATCGGCGCAAGCGACTCCCGCGCCATCCGCGCGCACAGCCGCAGGCTCAGTACTCTGGTGGACTATTCCAAGCCGCGTCCGGCATTTCCCCAACGTGCTGCAGCCCTATAAAGCGCAGGAACGTGCCGCAGCCGAATCTGGCGAACTCGCCGCGCATCGACTCCCTCATGCACGACGGAAAAATCTATCTCTCCATTGACGACGCCGTTGCGCTTACTCTGGAGAACAATCTTGATCTCGACATTGCCCGCTACAACCTGAACATCGCCGACACGCGACTATCTGCGTGCCAAGTCGGGCGCCAACATTCTCGGCGTGAATACCGGCATCGTGCAGAACACTCCCGGCGGCGGCGTAGGCGGATTGGGCGGAACCGTCGGCTCTGGCACCGGCGGCACCACCGTGGCAGCAAGCGGCGTTGGCACTGGAACCAACGGCTTGGTCAGTTCGACTCTGGGCATCGGTGCGCCCATCACGAGTTTTGATCCCGTCACTGACTGGCACGCTGCAACTCGACAAGGACGACACGGAGTCGGTTAGCGTATTCAGCCCCGTTCCGGTCGTGGCGCAAAATACCTACACGGTCGAACTTCGGCTACACGCAAGGGTTTGCATGGGGTGACGAGCCTGACCGCAGGATTCAACAATACTCACCTCACCACCAACAATCCGACCAGCTTGCTGACTCCACAGTTGGGATCGAGTTTCCAGTTCAGGATCACGCAAAATCTACTGCAAGGCTTCGGTTCGTTGGCGAACCTGCGCTTCATCCGCATCGCCAAGAACAACCGTGAGATTTCCGACGTGGCGTTTCGCCTGCAAATTATCACCACTGTCGACCAGATTGAAAACATGTATTGGGACTTGGTCTATGCCTATGAGAACGTGCGGGTCCAGCAGGAAGCCCTGACTTATGCGCAGAAAGCACTAAACGATTCCAAGCAGCAGGCGCACGTAGGTACGGCGCCACCGATTCAGGTGGTGAGCGCGCAGAGTACGGTTTCCACCGACCAGCAGAATCTGATTCTGGCGCAGAACAATCTGGAACTGCAGGAGCTGTTGATGAAAAATGCTCTCAGCCGCAGTATCGAAGATCCTATGCTCGCCGAAGCCGACGTGATACCGACTTCGACCATGCAACTCCCGCAAGCAAGAGCCGGTCGTGCCGATGCAAGACCTCATCAACCAGGCACTCAACCATCGCGCGGAACTGGTGGAGTCGCGCATCGATCTGAATTCGCGCAACCTCAGCAGCAAGGCAGTGCGCAATGCGTTGCTGCCTACTCTCGATGCCTTTGCTTATTACGGCGGCTCCGGCGTGGGCGGCAATATTAATCCGGCTGGTTCCGGTATGTTCAGCCACTTCGAGCAAGTTCTGCTATACACCGAGCACTGCTCCACCGCCATTCCAAACCGCGGCGGCGGTTGGTTATGGGAGCACGCTGAACCAGACTGGTTAACTCGACCGCACCAGACAAAGGCATAGGCCTGTCGCTGAACATTCCGCTGCGCAACCGCGAAGCGCAGGCAAATCAAGTGCGCGCCGAACTGGAATACCGGCAGGCACAGGTGCGATTGCATCAGTTGGAAAATCAAGTGCGTATCGAAGTCCGCAATGCGCAATTCGACGTGCGCCAGAACCGCGCCTCGGTGAAAGCAGCGCAGGATGCGGTTGACTTTGCCCGGCAGACGCTCGATGCGGATCAGCAGAAGCTGAAAGTCGGGCTCACCACCACGACCGCGATCCTGCAAGATGCTTCGATTTTGACTACCTCAGAATCGAACCTGGTCTCGGCGAAAGCAGCATATGAAAAATCGCGCATCGAACTTGACCGGGCGACGGGACTGCTACTTGACCATGCGAATATCGACGTCGCTGAAGCGACCCGCGGGCAGGTAACGCATTTGCCGAACGTGCCTTATGTCGCACCACGGCAGGATTTGCAACCAGAGAACCAAACGGCGCCGAGGGTCGTCGGCACCACCGCAAGGAGGGGGACAGTAGCAACGCTTCCGCATCCTGCCGAGCGCCATGTATTCTTCTTGCCGTGACTTTGTCGGTCGTCATCATCACATATAACGAACAAGCGAATCTGGCCAGAACGCTGGAAAGCGTTATGCCGCTGGTGCGCGACGGCAAAGGGGAAATCATTGTTGTCGATTCGGGGTCGACGGATCGTACCGTCGAGATTGCGAAATCGTTTCGGGGCCAAAGTCTTTGTCGAGCAATGGAAAGGCTTCGCGGCACAGAAGAATTCAGCGATTGATAAGGCGGCGGGGGATTGGATTCTGAGTTTGGATGCGGATGAGGAGGTCGATTCCCAATTACAGCACGCATTGAAGGACAGGCTGGAAGGGCTGGGTCGCCTGGCTGAACTCGGCAGTCAAGAAGACGCTCATCCCTTCACCGTTTGTGATGCGAAGTCTGACGTCGAGTATCACATCGGCGCAAATTTTGGCCACGATTTCGCCGGCGTGTGGTTCCCGCGCAAGAATGAATTCCTCGGCCGCTGGATCCGACATGGTGGCTTCTGGCCCGATCAAAAGTTGCGCCTTTTTCGCCGCGGAACGGGCAGGTTCGAAGATCGTGCCGTACATGAAGACGTTCGCGTCAACGGAGAAACTAGGTGCATTCCATATGGCGCGCTCATCCACCATTCCTATCCCACGCTCTCCGGCTACATCGAACATATGAACCGCTATTCCTCGCTGGGCGCAGAGATGGCGGTGGCCAAGAGTAACGGCAAGGTTCGATTCAGCGTGCTCAATATCTCGCTCCGTCCACTCGCGACTTTCATTTACAACTATTTCTTCCGCCTCGGCTTTCTTGACGGCCGCGAAGGCTTATTGCTGCATCTCTACCATGCGGTTTACGTATCGTGGAAGTACGCAAAGGCCTGGGAAATCTCGCGCAAGCACCCACACTAAACATTTCGGCCATGGACCGACCGGTCGTTATCCGTCTGCTCGTCGGCCTTGCCCGCTGCTGCGCGCTTCCCTATCATCGAGATTGAACCTTTCGAGTCATATGGAAAAGAAGCCTAACCAGCCAATCGCCGACAATCCAGTTGCCGACGTTTTTGAGAATCGCCATCCCTCCGCCGCTGAGAAAACCTGGGCAGAGAAAACGCTCGCACCCGCGCTGGAAAAATCTCCGGAACGGCCAATTGGCGCCGCCACTGGCGTCAATGTGGACGAGCATGGCCGCGCGCGTTTTACCACCATCTCCGGCGTTCCGATTCGCCGACTCTACACACCGGCTGATTTACCCGAGGACTGGAGCGAAGACAAATATCTCGGCTATCCGGGCCAGCCGCCTTACACGCGTGGTATTCACGCCACCGGATACCGCGGCAAGCTTTTTACCATGCGGCAATTTTCCGGCTTCGCTTCTCCCGAGGAAACCAACCGGCGCTACAAATACTTGTTGGAGCATGGCGGCAGCGGGCTTTCCGTGGCCTTCGACCTGCCCACGCTGATGGGCTATGACTCGGATCACCCTGCGAGTGAAGGCGAAGTCGGTAAATGCGGTGTGGCCATCGATTCGCTGGAGGACATGGAAATTCTCTTCAGCGGCATCGATCTGGAAAAAACAACCGTATCGATGACCATCAATTCGCCGGCTTCCGTACTCTGGGCCATGTATCTGGTAGTGGCGGAAAAGCAGGGCGCGGATTGGAAGAAAATTTCAGGCACGATTCAGAACGACATTCTCAAGGAATACATTGCGCAGAAAGAATATATCTACCCGCCCGCGCCGTCGATGCGGCTGGTGATCGACACGTTTGAATTCGGCTCAATGTTCACGCCGCGCTTCAACACAATTTCCATCAGCGGGTATCATATTCGCGAAGCGGGATCGACGGCGTTGCAGGAATTGGCCTTCACCCTTTACGACGGCGTCGAGTATGTAGAATGGGCGCGCCGGCGCGGACTTGACGTGGATGATTTTGGTCCGCGATTGAGTTTTTTCTTTAACGCGCATAATGACTTTTTCGAAGAGATCGCCAAGTATCGAGCCGCCCGCAAGATCTGGTATCGCGTGATGAAAGATCGCTTTGGCGCCAAGAACGAGCGGACCTGGCTGATGCGCTTCCACACCCAAACTGCCGGGGTTTCCCTTCCGGCCCAGCAACCCATGAACAACATTGCGCGAGTCGCATTGCAGGCGCTGGCCGCCGTTCTCGGCGGAACACAGTCGTTACATACGGATTCTTACGACGAGGCATTGGCGCTCCCCACCGAAGAAGCGGCGCGGATCGCGCTACGCACACAGCAAATTATCGCCTACGAATCGGGCGTGACCCAGACCGTCGATCCGCTAGGCGGATCCTACTTTCTGGAAAACTTCACTTTGCAGATGGAAACCGGGGCATTCGATTACTTTGACAAACTGGATGGAATGGGCGGAATGGTAAAGGCTATCGAAAGGGGATATCCCCAGAAAGAAATTGCCGAAGCGTCTTACCAGTATCAGCGTGCTGCGGAGGCGGGAGAGAAAATCACAGTGGGAGTGAATGAGTTTGCCGTCGAAGAGAAATCGCCGCATATTCTGTATATCGATGAGAGCGTAGCTCGAAGCCAGACGGCAAAGCTAAGGGCTTTACGCGCGCGCCGGTCGAGCGACGCGGTTCAACGCACGCTTGACGCGCTGAAGAAGGCCGCCGCGCAGAAAGTCGAGACCGCCAATAACGGTCATATTTCTCCCGCCAACACCATGCCCTATATCGTTGATGCGGTGCGTGTGTACGCCACTGTGGGAGAGATTTGCGAAGCTTTGCGGCAGGTGCATGGCACCTATACCGAGGTGAGCATCACGTAGAAATAAACCTGGACAAATTAGGCCTTCGCATCCTGGCCTAAAACGGGAACCGTAGGTATTGTTGTTTGCACTATTGCCGGTGCTGTGCGGCGACGGCGAGTATGATTTTGAGGTCACAAATTGTGACCTCAAAATGAAAAAACAGCCGACCGGATTACTCGACATGCCCAATCGCCGTGGCGCCCACATTTTCGCGGTCGAATCACGAATATTGTTCTTGCGTCATCAACGAGTCATTCTCGCCGCGCCTTTGGCGGAGCTTTACGGGGTTTCTGTCAAACATCTCAACCAGCAAATCAAACGCAACAGCGAGAAATTCCCTGCTGACTTTATGTTTCAGCTCACAACCGCCGAGGATAAAGTTTTGAGGTCACAAATTGTGACCTCAAAACAGGGGAGCGGCGGGCGACGATATCCGCCCTATGCTTTCACCGAACACGGGGCGATCATGGCCGCAACTGTTCTTAATTCCAAAAGGGCGGTTGCCATGAGCGTGTTTGTGGTGCGGGCATTCATTCGCCTGCGTGATATGTTGGCGACGAATCGACGCTTGGCTGCAAAAATCAACGAACTGGAAAAACGAATAGACGGCAACGACGATTCTCTGCTCGATTTGTTCCAAGCCATCAGAGAACTGATGACGGTCAAGCGATCTTCGCGGCGGCGCATCGGATTCCAACTCTCCGAGGCAAATTAAAGCATTTCTAAATCGTGACGATCCCAATTCGTTCTTTATTCGCCCATCCGCGGCTGCGTGTGTTAGACGTATAGGATATGCGAAGAGCTCTTGCTCATCTCAAAAAAGCCGACCCCGTTATGCACGCCATCGTTGAGCGTATCGGCCCCTGCCGCATGGAGTTCAACAAGCCGGAATTTCGCAATCTGGCTGAAACAATCATTTACCAGCAACTCAACGGCAAGGCGGCCGCGGCGATCTTCAAACGTTTTACCGCGCGGGCCGGGGAGCCCTTGACCGCGGCAGGGATATTAAAACTGACCGACAAACAAATGCGAAGCGTGGGGTTGTCGAAACAGAAATCCAGGTACCTAAGAGACTTGGCGCAAAAAACTGACACAGGATTGCTCGATTTTTCCCGCCTGCCGAGACTCTCCGATGCAGAGGTCATTGATCATCTTACGCAGGTGAAAGGGGTTGGCGTGTGGACGTCGCAGATGTTTCTGATGTTCGCGTTAAGGCGCGAGAATATCCTGCCCACGGGGGATTTTGGGGTACGCATGGCCATGTTCAGGCACTATCTGGACAAGCGGCGAACAAAGCTCGCAGGCGGCCCGAGGAAGATGGGGGCAACCGCAAGAAAAGCGCGGGTAAAGATAAAGCTCCCCAGTCCCAAGCAGATGGAGAAAATCGCTAAGCGTTGGGAGCCTTACCGTAGCGTGGCTTGCTGGTACTTGTGGAGGAGTTTGGACACCAGGACAATTTGACATCGGAGGTTGGGTTCAGACTGGTTGAGAGCTTCGCTCCTGGTCGCGGCTGTGGTTAAATGGATTAGCGATGGCCGATCTTAAGATTCGGGTTTTGGTGGCCAAACCGGGACTGGATGGTCACGACCGGGGCGCGAAGGTCATTGCCCGCGCTTTGCGCGACGCAGGCATGGAAGTGATCTATACCGGCTTGCGACAGACTCCGGAAATGATTGTTAGTGCGGCGCTGCAGGAGGACGTGCAAGTAATAGGGCTCTCAATTCTTTCCGGAGCGCATAACGTCATCGTTCCCCGCGTCACCGACTTGCTCAGGCAAAATAAAATGGATGATGTGATCCTGCTGGTGGGGGGGATCATCCCCGATCAGGATATTGAAGGACTTAAGAAAGCAGGCGTCGCCGCAATCTTTCAGCCCGGAACGGCCATGGATGACATCGTGAAATTCATACGCACGAACGTAAGAGGTCCGCGCGTACCAGCGGGAAGCTAATGGACTGTTGTTTCCGCCGACTCTTGCCAATTCCTAAACTTGAACGCGGGCTTCCCACTCTCAGTTGATCTCCGAAATGTCCGATCCTAACTTCACCAACCTCCGGCAGCAAATTCAGCGCGTAATTGGACCGGCGCCATGGTATTGGCGAACCTTCCCAGCTTTTCGATCTCCCGGCGGTCAGGACTTCACGTGGACTCATCATGGAAGCGAGGGTCCTTTGGGATACTTGGTTAGTTTGGCTCTCGCGCAGGAACCGCACAAGCCCCGCCTGGCGCTCAATACCTTCTGCCGGCCGTTCCTTGTGCCCCCGCGTTATCTGGGAGTGTGGTGTCCTGAAGGCCGCAACATTCGGTTGACTTGTTTCGATCCTGAACAGTTGAAGGCGTTCGATCTGGCGGAGGTTGCCGGCTGGTTCAAGCCGTCGGCCGATCGCATTTATTCCGCAACCCCTCCGGTCGCCGATTTTGAGGTTCCACTGAACCTGGAACCGGGCACTCACAAAATTCCAGTTCCACCGGAACTGGCGCCGATGGATGAACTGATCGTGCCCACCAGCTACAAGGCGCTGTCGAACGACGATCCTGCGTTCGCATTGTTTTCCCTCTACCTGCAGGCGGGCTTAGTCGAAGTTTTGCCGCAGAGGTGGTTCACGGCTTCGCAATACCAGATAGGGCGACAGTGGATTTCGCGGGCAGCACGCGATCCGGAGACACATCGCATCTTTGGCGAGTGCTTTGGGGTGGGAACTTTCTTGCTCGAAGAAGATGGCTGCAGGCTCGCTCACTGGCTCGACCGGAATTCGGCCTAAATTCGCAAAGACTTGCAGACTGTGCGACATGCATCATTGAAGTCTTTGAATGCCAGGATTTGCGCGCTTTCGTTCGGCTGGTATACCGTAAACAGTCCGCAGGTTAACTCATGGCCGATCGCAGCGATCCCCCAAACATAGCTTCGCCTCCTCCGGCCAACGTGCTGTCGACGCGAGTCGATCCGACTTCCGCCCGCTTTGAAGCCAACATGCGCTTTCTGGCGGACCTGATGTCGCAGGTGCGCAACGAAGGGGAAAAGATCTGCGAAGGCGGTGGTGCCAGGGCTATCGAAAGCCAACATGCAAAGAACCGGCTTACCGCGCGGGAGCGTGTTGAGAAATTGGCCGATCCCGGCACTTTTTTTGAGCTTGGTCTGTATGCCGCTTACGGCATGTATGAGGAGTGGGGCGGCGCGCCTGCGGCCGGCGTTATCACTGGATTGGCGCGCATCCAAACGCGCATGGCAATGATCATCGCCAACGACGCCACGGTAAAGGCTGGGGCTTTTTTTCCAATGACGGCGAAAAAGGTGATTCGGGCGCAGAACATTGCCATCGAGAACCGTATTCCCACGATTTATCTGGTTGATTCGGCAGGCGTGTTTCTCCCCCTTCAAGAAGATGTCTTTCCCGACACTGATGACTTTGGCCGCGTGTTCCGCAACAATGCGGTCATGTCGGCGATGGGCATTCCGCAGATCGCAGCCATCATGGGCATGTGCGTAGCCGGTGGAGGATATTTGCCCGTGATGTGCGACCACGTCTTGATGACCGAAGGCAGCGGATTGTTCCTCGCCGGACCGGCGCTGGTTCAGGCGGCGATCGGCCAGAAAGTTTCTGCCGAGGAATTGGGCGGCGCGGCCATGCATTCGGCAATTAGCGGAACAGTCGACTTCCGCGAGGCTACGGATGAGGCTTGTATCGCCCGAATCAGGTCGATTATTGAGCGCTGGGGATATCGACGGCAGTCGCCATGGGACCGCAAAAAGCCGGTCGAACCGGCGTTAACCGCAGAAGAAATGTATGGTGTTTATGATTCCTCGCCCGCCCGGCCCTACGACATAAAGGAAATTCTGGCGCGAGTGCTCGACGGCAGCCGCTTCGATGAATACAAACCGGAATACGGAAAAACGCTGGTCTGCGGCTACGGGCGCATTGGCGGCTTTGCGGTAGGAATCGTGGCGAATCAGAAACTGCACGCCCAGGCAACCGATCATGAGGGACACAAGCGTACCGAGTTTGGCGGTGTGATTTATACAGAATCGGCCGAGAAGGCGGCTCGCTTCGTAATGGATTGCAACCAGAATTTGATTCCACTGGTCTTTTTTCATGACGTGAATGGATTCATGGTTGGCCGCGATGCCGAGTGGAGCGGCATCATCAAAGCAGGCGCGAAGATGGTGAATGCGGTTTCGAATTCCGTGGTGCCAAAGATTACGGTGATTGTCGGAGGATCCTTTGGCGCCGGACATTACGCGATGTGCGGCAAAGCCTACGATCCGCGATTTGTGTTTGCCTGGCCCACGGCACGCTATGCGGTAATGAGCGGGGATTCGGCGGCGGGGACGTTGGTTGAGATCAAAGTGAAGCAACTGGAACGCGGTGGTAAGAAGTTAAGTGATGAGGAAAAGAAAAAATTGTTCGATTCGGTGAAGAAAACTTACGACGAGCAGACTGATCCGCGGTACGGCGCAGCGCGGTTATGGATCGACAAGATCATCGACCCGATCGAGACGCGGGATGCTATCGCGCAAGCGCTGGAAGCCGCAGCGCTGAATCCAGATGTGGCGGAGTTTAAAGTTGGAGTGCTACAGACATAGGGGAATTGAGCGATTGAGCTATCGGGCAATTGAGTGATTGATCGCCTACGACTCAATAGAAACCATTAACATCTAAACAATGCTCTAATGACCCAATCGCAAAATCCTTAAATGTCTGATTTGGTCAAACTTATCGAATGTCCGCGAGACGCCTGGCAGGGGCTGAAAGGGCACATTCCGGCTGATTTGAAGGCTGATTATCTCAAGGCCCTCATAAGCGTGGGGTTTAAGCACATTGATGCGGTGTCGTTTGTGTCGCCGAAAGCGGTGCCGCAGATGGCGGATTCGGAAGTGGTGCTGAAGGAACTCGATCCCCCCGATGATGTTGAGATTATCGGAATCGTAGTCAATGAAAAGGGCGCGCAGCGCGCCATTGAGACTCAGCGTTTGCGCACGCTGGGATTTCCGTATTCAATATCGGAGACTTTTCTGCGCAAGAATCAGAATCAATCGCCCGAGGATGCGCTGGACGAACTGGAAAAAATTCAGAAGAAGGCCGACGACGCCGGGCTCGACGTGGCTGTGTATATCTCGATGGCGTTTGGCAATCCGTACCGTGATTTGTGGAGCGTAGAGGAAGTAATCGAGGCCATTGCGTTGCTGGAGATCGAAAACCTGCGCGTGATCTCCCTGGCTGATACCGTAGGCTCTGCAAGTGCTTCGCAGGTTGGCGAATTGGTGGGCGCGGTGATGGCAAAGTACGATTACCTGGAGATTGGAGTCCACTTGCACAGCCGACCCGAGCAGGCGGAGGAAAAAATTCTGGCGGCTTATGACGCAGGGTGCCGGCGCTTCGATTCGGCTTTGGGTGGACTGGGTGGATGTCCGTTTGCGCAGGATGCTCTGGTAGGAAATATTCCAACGGAGAAGGTGATTGAAGCGCTTAAGACGCGCGGAGCGGAACTGCCGTCGCTTAAGCCGCTGGAATCGTTGTTGCGGGCGAGCGCGGAAATTGGGGCGCGGTACACGGGTGGCGCGGCAGCAGACTAATTCGCATGGAATATACGGCACTTCAATTCGCAATCGATGACGGGGTCGCAACCATCACGCTGAATCGTCCTGACAAGCGCAACGCCATCAGCTTTCAGTTGGTCGACGAGTTGATGGGTGCGCTCGATGCGATTGAACAATCTGCGGCGCAGGTGGTGATTCTCACGGGTGCGGGCAAAGCTTTTTGCGCTGGTATGGATTTAGATGAGTTGAAGTCGTTGCTGGGAAAGACCCACGACGATAATGTGAAAGATTCCGCGCGCATGGCGGAGATGTTCCGCCGTCTCTATGATTTTCCCAAGCCGACGATTGCCGCAGTGAATGGCGCGGCCATTGCCGGAGGCACAGGCCTCGCAACGATGTGCGACTTCACGCTTGCCGTGCCGGAAGCGAAGTTTGGCTACACCGAGGTGCGGATCGGCTTCGTGCCTGCCATTGTGTCTTCGATTCTCGTATGGCAAGTGGGACACAAGATTGCCCGCGATCTGCTGCTGTCAGGGAGAATCTTCGATGCAACCGAGGCGCTTCGCTACGGATTGGTCAACGAAATCGTCGATCCGGATCAATTGATGTTGCGCGCGAGAGAGTTAGCGGCCCAACTTTTGCAGAACAGTCCTTCTTCAGTTCGGGCCACCAAGAGGCTCATCAATAGTTTTATCGCCGTGCAACTGGAGCATCAGATAGCAGAGGCGATTGAAGACAATGCGCGCATCCGCACCACGGCGGACTTTCGCGAGGGCATTTCTGCCTTCCTGGAAAAACGTAAACCCGTCTGGAGCGGCAAGTGAATTCCAACAACCATCGCTGCAACGAAACTCGGGTGCGTGTCCGCTACGCCGAGACCGATCAGATGGGTGTGGTATATCACTCGAACCATCTTATCTGGTTTGAAGTGGGCCGAGTCGAGTTCATGCGCGAGCTGGGATTTTCCTATCGCGACCTGGAGCGCGACGACGGACGCTTCATCGCCGTGGCCGAGGTTAGTGCCGTTACCGTGCGCCGGTGTATTACGACGAAGAGGTGATCGTGCGGACTTGGGTGAAGAGCGTGCGCGAGTCGGTGGTCGTTTTCGGATACGAATTGGTGCGGGCCGAGAACGCCACGCTGCTGGCGGAAGGCGAGACTACGCACATTGTGACTGACGCTCAGATGAAGATTGCCGCCTTGCCGGAAAGGTATTTGCAAGCGTTTCGCGAGGCGATAGCGAAGTAAGAAAGGTTGCAACGTTTCACAGGTTTCAACGTTTCACAGGTCGAACGACTTGGTCGCCTACGATGGTGGTTCTCTTAAGCTTTGGAACGTTGAAACCTTGAAACCTGTTTTTTGCCTATGAACGCTCTTCACATTAGCGGTAACGATCTGACTCTGGAGGCGGTGCGCGAAGTTGCTATGGAGCGGCGCGCGGTTTTGCTCGCCGCCGACGCTCGGGCAGCGGTCGAGCGGGCGCGCGCGGTGGTCGATGCCTTGGTTGCGAATAACCAGCTTGCTTACGCCATTACGACCGGGGTGGGCAAGCTGAGCGACGTGCGCATCGCCGGGGATCAGATTCGCGAATTGCAAGTGAACCTGGTGCGGTCTCACGCTGTGGGGGTGGGAGAACCGCTGGCGGCGACGGAAGTTCGCGCCATGATGTTGCTGCGCGCTAATTCCCTGGCGAAGGGTTACTCGGGAGTGCGCGCGGTAGTCATCGATACGATTTGCGAGATGTTGAATCGTGGTGTGACTCCGTTTGTTCCGTCGCAAGGAAGCGTGGGTGCGAGCGGAGATCTGGCGCCTCTGGCACATTTGGCGCTGGCGTTGATTGGCGAAGGGGAATGTTTGGATGAAAAGGGCAACCGCATTCCCAGCGCCGACGCGCTGAAACGGGCGCAGATCAAGCCTCTGGCGCTGGAAGCGAAGGAAGCCGTCTCTTTGATTAACGGTACGCAGGCGATGCTCTCTGTGGGAACGCTGGCGCTGCTGGCTGCGGAGACTTTGGTCGATTCGGCGGATGTGATCGGCGGCTTGTCGTGCGATGCGTTGCAAGGCACCGATACGGCTTTCGATGAGCGCATTCATAAGGCGCGTCCGCACGGCGGGCAGATGAAGTCGGCGGCAAATTTGCGCAAAATGCTGGAAGGTAGCCAGATTCGCGAATCGCATCGCGCGTGCGGGCGCGTGCAGGATGCGTATTCGCTGCGCTGCATTCCGCAGGTGCATGGCGCGGTGCGCGACACCCTGGCGCATTGCCGCCTCGTGTTCGAGACGGAGGCTAATTCTGCGGTCGATAATCCGCTGGTGTTTATTGGTGACCCAAAGAAGATCGAGGGCGATGTGATTTCTGGTGGGAACTTTCACGGCGAGCCGGTCGCGTTTGCGCTCGATTTCCTTGCGATTGCGTTGAGCGCATTGGCGGGAATTAGCGAGCGGCGGATTGAGCGATTGGTCAATCCGGCGCTGAGCGAAGGATTGCCGCCGTTTCTTGCGCCGGCTGCGGGGTTGAATTCCGGATTCATGATGGCGCAGGTGACGGCTGCGGCTTTGGTCAGCGAAAACAAGGTGCTGGCGCATCCGGCGTCGGTGGATTCGATTACGACTTCGGGCAGTAAAGAGGACTACGTTTCCATGGGCATGACGGCGGCGATCAAGTTGAAACGGGTCGCCGAGAATACGCGCAACGTGCTGGCCATTGAGGCCATGGCTGCGGCGCAGGCGATTGATTTTTATCTGCACGGCGAGAAGGCGCTGAAGACGTCGAAGCGCGGGCAGGCAGCGCATGGGGCGATTCGCGCGGTGTGCGCGACGATGGAGAAGGATCGCGTGATGTATAAGGACTTCGCGCGACTGGCGGAGCTGATTGCCAGCGGGAGCATTGCCGAGGTGTTGCAGTAGTTTCTTCACCGCGGAGGCACGGAAGTCACTGAGATTGCTTAATGCTGCTGCCCCGCGATAGTTTCCCGAATGATCAGAAGAGAGACTAAACTTTTCGATCCCGCAGATGGATTCGCGCCGTTAACCGATGTGTTCGTCGCTACCGACAGTACGCTTGCGCGGCGGAACGGACGGTGGTGGATGTATCTGGCCGGGAAGCTTGCCAGCCGGGAGGGGATTCAGTTGTTCAGTGCTTCTCTGGCTCCGGGCGCGCCGCTGGCGAGCACTGGTTGGACGCTGACGCCGCATCGCGACGATCCCACCAAAGTTGCGATGCTGGCCGGGCAGAGCAGGAGCGGACCGTGGGATTTGAAAGGTGGGCGCCATTGTCCGTGTTATGTCAGGGGATGGGACCCGGATCGCGAAGCTTGGGTCGAACGCATTTACTATGCGGGCGGAGCCGAGCATGTTTGGGGGCCTTACACCATCGGCTACCTGGAATGGGACGGCGACGCCTGGGCCGATCAGGCTGCACCGGTTTTTTCGGCGAACGAAGATTGGGAGCACAGCAGCGTTTATGAACCCAACGTCATCTATGCCGATGGCAAGTGGAAGATGTGGTATGTGGCGGGATCGAATCAGGAAGATTATCTGGTTCAGGGATTCGCGGAGAGCGTGGATGGCAGGAACTGGTCGCGGCATAAGATTTTTTTCGAGGCGAGTGAAAGGGTTTTTGATTTCTGCGTGACCAGCATGGGGGATGGGTACGAGGCAGTTTTCTCCCGCGTGTGGCTTGCGCAGACAAAAGCTCCTTCGACGACTGGGCTTTGGTGGTGCCGATGCGATACTCCGTCTTCTGACATCTCGCATTGGAGCACGCCGGTGCAAATTATGACGGCTGAGGAACGCGGGTGGCATGCGGGGCCTTGGAAGCCTTCGCTTCAGTACGACGAGGGTGATCCGAAGAGGATGTTTGTGTTTTTTGATGGCATGTACACCAAGAGCGGAGGCGGGCCGTTTCCTTACGCGTTTACTTTGGGCTGCCTGGAGATTGAGCGTCCGAATTTTTCCGACGTGATTCGATGAGATCGCTGCCGGGCTGCGCCCGGAGGACAGCCGAGGGCGGCCGTCCCCACATGAACTGTTGCTATCCGATCTTTGCTGCGCTTCCGTTTAAGCCTAGCTCTGCCGCGATTCCCTTCATCGCTTCGATACAGAGGGCGATGTGTTCGTCCAGGTCGACTCCCAGTTCGGCGGCTCCGTTGACGATGTCGTCGCGATTTACTTTTCTGGCGAAGGCTTTATCTTTCATTCTCTTTCTGACTGACTTCACGTCAACTTCAACCAGCGATTTGCTGGGCTTGATCAGGGCGACGGCGGTGATGAAGCCGGCGAGTTCGTCGCAGGCGAATAGGGCTTTTTCCATCATGCTGTCGCGGGTGATGCCAGTGTATTCGGCGTGGGACATGACCGCCCGGCTGACGATTTCGGGCCAGCCGCGTTCTTTGAGGATGGCGTTGCCTTTGTAAGGATGATCGTCGAGGCTGGGGTAGCGGTCGTAGTCGAAGTCGTGGATGAGGCCGACGATGCCCCAGAGTTCTTCATCTTCGAATGAACCACTCGCAAATTTTCTAGCGCAGGCGCGCATGCAAACTTCCACGGCGAGGGCGTGTTTGCGCAGGCTTTCGGATTGCGTAAACTCAGTTAGGAGTTGCCAGGCTGCGTCTCGGTTGTGGGTTTTGTCCATCGTTCTACATCCTAGCTTGAATCCGGATGCCGTTGGTTGGGCGGTCTTTCAGGGACCTTGCCGGGACGCGGTCTCGGCGGGATAGTTGAAGAAGAGTTGATTGCCGTCGGGATCATCGACTACCAGGAGCCGGTAGCCCCACGAACCATCTTTGACCGTGACACCTTTGGCCTCAAGTTCCGCGCGCAGCGCGTTCACTGCGGCGATTTGCGTTTCCGGCTCGGCGTTCAGGGAAATGAAGATCAGCTCTTTGCCAATCTTCTCCGGCCACTGGTCGGACAGGATTAGCGCGCAACCCTGCCGGTCGACTTGCGCGACATGCGCTTTGCCATCCTCGTCGTAGCGCCAGGGGTTGGTGAAGCCGAGCCGGTCGACGTAAAAGAGGAGCGAGGCTTCAACATCTTTTACGTGCAGAACGGGTCGCGCGAACCAGTCTGGCATGGCTAGCAGGATACTGAAAACTCATTTCGGCAGCCAGAAGCGGACCACAGGCGCTTAAGCGCGATTGGTTTTTCGACCACTTAGCGGCACGAGTAAACTCGTGCCCTTCCCAAAATCCTCCCTAGGCGAAAGTTTTCAGTGACTTCTAAACGTCGCGCCCCTTCCCAAGACCTGCTCGCCACAGGTTTTTAAGCAGCCTGCCAGATATCCTCATCAAGTCACTCAAGGTGGAATGCGCCGCCGCTCCATTCTTCGGGAGCGACGTCGGTGATGGTTTCGGTAAAGTCCCAGCGGTGGCCGTGGAAGTCCTGAACGTTGTATTGGCGCTCGCCATAGGGCTGGTCTTGAGGTTCAGTCAGGATGATGGCACCGTTCTGCCGCGCGCGCTCGCAGTGGCCCTTGGCATCTTCGATGCGAACTTGAATGGTGTGCGAATTGTTGGGCGTCACGTTGCCTTCGGCGATGGTGAAGCAGCCCTCGCCAGCTTTCATCTGGATGCGGTGATTGGCGATGCGAAGACGGATGGTGAAGCCAAAAGCCTTCGAAAGCCAATCGGCTGCAGCGCTTGGGTCGGGGTAGATGAGCACTGGAATCACGGCACAGGGCGGCACGGATCGGTTGAGGCGCATCCGGGTAATTTATCATTCAGGTTCGGAGGATAGATAGCTGCCGTTTTAATCTGAAAGCCGGCGGTGCACTGTCCAGAAGTTTTGCCGACAGGATCTCAGGAGGAGCGACCATTTTGAAGTCGCCGGGGATATGGCTAAGTTTGGGTATGAGAACGGGTAGGGCTTGAGGAGGGCTGGTCCTATCTTTCACGAAATTCCTTAATGCGGTTGCCCCACCCTTCCCGCGTTCTGTGCGGGAGGGTGGGCTTTCCTGAACGTCAGGGGCGCGCCGACCTGTTCGCGCCTTCGCGCTGTCCATTGAGATTCAATCTCCACCGCGCCATCCACCCCTGTCGCGTAATGCGCAAAGCTGCTCCAGTTCCAATCATGCTGCGTTGACCCCCCGGGCGTTGAACCAATTCCCGCTTCACCGGATTACGATGGATGTAACCCAGTTTCTCGATTCGTTTCGCCTCAGTCCAAACAGGAAAATCGTAATAGCGAACCTGCCAGAATCGCCGCTGACCTGGCTGCTTCAGCTTCCGCGAAGTAATTTGCTTCAGCATTTGCATGACCAGCGAGAGTTTGCCGCGCTCGGGTTCACTGAGCAAAAGGTGAACGTGCTCGGGCATGACGACGTATCCCGTGACAAAACAACCATACCAGCGGCGGACACGCTCCAGTTCCCGCTCAAACATCTCTCGCGCTGCGATTGGGTCAAGCAGTTTCTGGCGCTGATAACAACTGAAGGTGATGAAGTGCAGGCATCGCTGATTTTGATATCGGACTGGTTTGATGTGCATGCATGCAGATTGTATGCCGTTGGCAAGGCCCACCCTCCCGCAAAAACGGCGGGAAGGATGGGGCAACCAAATATTGGGAATTCTTGGGGGAAGGATCGGGTTCGTTTCACCCTCGCGATTGAGAAGAAATTAGGTCGGGCCACCCCCTGGGGTGGCAAGCTCGCCCGGAAGCCACCAGCGAGCCTGTGCTCATGGAGCACAGCGGGATTACGAACGGCGGCCAACCCCTACGCCGCAACGTCAGATAACTGTAGGCGGCTGGGCCGCCCTTTCACGCGACTGAAGGTGATGAAGTGTGGGAAGCGCTGATTTCGATATCACGCTGCCCTATTTTGTCTTTTGGCAGGGAAATTGTTTGGAAATCACTGCTGTTACAAACGAGACCGCAGGCATATCGCGATCTTTGGGTATACAGCAAGGTCCTCTCCCATCTTCTATTTTGACCGCGATCTCCATAGCCACAATCGAGAGGCCTTCCGTGAACACAGAAGCGTTTGTCTTTCGCCTCTTGAAAGGTACCGGACTCATCCTGCACCGTCCGCACCCACCAACTGCGCCCCCTCGAACACGCCAAAAATATAGAACCTGCACGCACTCTTGTCGCCCTCATTGGAAGACGTGCATACCTTATATAAATCCCCGAGTTTCATTTGTTCTGCGGCCGCCGGATAACAAAGAAACATTCCCAGCGCGAAAATACACGCCAAGTATTTCATAGGCCCGTGGGTCCTTTCTGGGATGCCGAATCGGCCTGATTGTATCAGTACCCTCTTTTGCTGGCGGTAGGCTGTGACGGGCAAGCCGCATCCTTCCAGTTCAAGCGGCGAACACAGTTGGTAAACACCAATTCACTTTGCGATTGAATTGTTCCTTTGGGAGAAGGCCTGTATTCTCGCTGTCTCTGCGGGTATTGCGGCTCCAGGAAAATTCGTGAAATTTCTCGTGCCACATTTTCTGTGCACATTTCCCTTGACATCCACAGGGCAGATAACGCAGATTACTCTGCATTCGGAACCTTTCCCCCAGATGGCGGTTCCGAATAAGTTTGGAGTGCCGGCTCTGGCAACTCCCACAACCCGATGGCTACGACTCTTGCCCCGGTAGACTCTAGGGAGGTCGTCCGTTGCGATCACTGCCTGTTGGTTCAGTTTCGCACCCATAACAACAATTGCCGCCGCTGCCACGCGTGTCTGGATGAGGAAGAGCCAGAACCGGTGCAGGTGCTGCCCACCCCGGTGCTGCTGCCCATGCCGGGCACCATGTCCGGACATTTGAACCTGGCGGTGTCGATCCGCTCGCTGCGCCTGCGCAATGGGCTGAGCCAGCGGCAACTGGCGGGGCGCATGTCGGTGCCTCGGACCTACGTGTCGAAAATTGAAAATGAAAAAGCTACGCCTACGCTCTCGTCCCTGGAGCGGCTGGCGCGGGCACTGGAGGTGACCGTGGCCGACTTGCTCACCGGTGGAGAACGCAACCGCCAGGAAGAGATCAGCGAACTGGTGAAGGATCAGTTCGTCGCCGAGTTGCTGCCGTTTGTTTCGCAACTGAATGGCATGCAGATGTCCAGCATTTTGACGCAGGTTAGGGATTTGACGGTAAGGCCGAGGCGGACGGCGTAGACGACTGCGAATGTCGGGCTTCGCCCGACGGACAGCCGAGGGCGCCTGTCCCCACATTAGCTTTCTCCGGGCAACCAGCCAACTTGATGCCGGGACCTGATTTGGGTCCCGGCTTTTTTCTTGGCTTCCTACCCGCCATGGTATAAGTACAAAGTTACGGGCTTGCGGATTTCGTTTTCGATCATTTTTCCGTTTGTATAATCTTCGTCGCGCTTTGAAAGTGTGCTTTGATCCTATCCCCCATGAATGGCCAGAACAGAAGCGATTCCGATGCCGGCCCCGATCGAGTACGGCTGGGTCCGCTGGAGCGCAAGATCCTGGAAGCAGTGTGGTCGCGCGACGGCAAAAGCCTGACGGTGCGGGAACTGATGGCGGACGGCAAGATTTCACTCGCCTACACGACGGTCATGACGACTCTGGACCGGCTATTCAAGAAGGGTCTCTTGCAACGAACGGAAGAAGGCCGAGCGTTCCGCTACTCGGCACAGTGCGCTCCGACGGAGATCTCGCGCCTGGTGGCGGTGGCCGGAATGCGGCGCTGGATCGAATCCAGCCAGCCTTCGTCTTTGCCATTGTCATATTTTGTGGAAGCGATCACTTCCCATGACGCGAAGCTGCTGGATGAACTGCGCGTGCTGGTGGAACAAAAGCGCCAGGAATTGAAAAAACGGAAGGAGAAGCGTTGATGCTGTTCGCGGTGCGCGGCGTTGTGGTCGGGTTGGGATTTTTCGGCGTGGTCTATTGCCTGCTTTCTCTGCTGGTAGCGTGCTTGTGGCAAGTCGCTCGCCCGTTTTGCCGAAACTCTCCCGTCGTATCGGCCCGCTTGCTCTTTGGTTTGCGAATCTTCCCTTTGATTGGATCGGCGCTTATCACTTTGTTTTTCGCGCTCCCCGCCTTCGCGCTGCTCGAGGGAGGGATGGATGAAGATATGGGAACGCTTCTTTTCAGCGCGGGAGCGATTTTGTTGCTGGGTTCAGGTTTGGTTCGGATCATCAGAGCGCAGAGGGGCGCTTCGCGCATGGTCGCGGAATGGCGAAAAGGGGTGCAGATGGTAAACCCTGGCGCGGAAGCGGAAACACTGCGGAGCAGGCACGGCGTGCCGCCTCTTTTGCTGTATGGCATTTCCACGCCTAAGGTGCTGGTTTCTGAAACTGCGATTGCGCTTTTGAGTCGCGACGAATTGCAGGCTGCGGTGCGGCATGAGATGGAACATCTGCGGTCGCGGGACAACTTGAAAAAACTGATCCTTCATGGGATTCCGTTCCCAGGGATGCGCAGTTTGGACCGGGCATGGCAGGAAGCGGCTGAATTTGCGGCCGATCGGGCTGCGGTCTCGAATGGCGACGACGCGGTAGAGCTGGCTTCCGCTCTGATCAAGCTTTGCGATCTGGCTCCTGTGCAGGACGCGCCAGCATTCACGACGGGATTCGTGGATATGGCGGCGCTGGTGAATGTGCGCGTGCGGCGCCTATTGGCGTGGAAGGGCGACAGATCTCGAGCTTTCCGGACTTGGTGGTGCGTCCTCCCCATTCTTTTGATCACTCTTCCCTACACCGCCGCACATTACGGTCAGGCTTTGTGGTTGACCCACCGGGCGACCGAGTGGTTCATCCATTAGCGAAATAACTGCACGAGTGATCGCGCTCTCGCCGACGATTTACCCTCCACTTACAACAGGTTTCGATTCCATCTACGAGTTCGCTGGTAGTAGCGGGGCATGCCTTGCTATTTTCGCTCATCCGAGCCGAGTTGTGAGGCCGGAGTGTAGGCGAACTTCGCGGGGTGCAAATGGGGCGAGAAGCAAGGCGTAATTTTGATTGCTGCATTCTTAAGGCTCACGGGGTCGTGCAATTCTTTTGCATGGGCCTCATCATCGTCCTTGCATCTCTATCTTCGGCGCAGATCGATCGCGCGGGATTAAACGGCACGGTCAGCGACCCTTCCGGGCGGGTTTTGCCGCAAGCGCATGTGGTCGCAGTACAGAACGCCACGGGGCTGCGGCGGGAGATCACGACTTCGTCCAGCGGATCGTTTGCTATTCCCGAGTTGCCGGTCGGAATTTACACAATTACATTTGAGCACGAGGGGTTCAACTCGATCACCTTTGTCGATGTCGAGGAGGTCATAGGCCGGACGCGGACTCTGAATGCCACGCTGCCGGTTTCTGGTGCCAACGAACGCGTGGAAGTATCTGCCAGTTCGGCGTTGATGGACGGCGACACTAGCGCGGTGACCGGTTTGATCTCGAGAGAACAGGCAGAGGAATTGCCACTGAACGGCCGCAACTGGGCCTCGTTGACCGCCTTCGTCCCCGGAGCCATTGACACCGGCGGCAGCAACCAGCGGACGATCCGGTTCGCGGGACGGGGCCTTGACGACAGCAACTGGACCTACGACGGCGTGGACTCGACCAACATTGTGAATCAGACACAGCGCCCATGGGTGCGGCTCGCCATTCCGCTGGATGCGATCCAGGAGTTCCGCGTCGATTCGCTGCTGGCGTCCGCCGAGGAAGGCGCAACCGGCGGGCCGCAACTGGCCGTCACTTCTCCTTCGGGCACAAACCGCTTCCACGGGCGACTGTTTGAGTTCTTTCGCAACAACGTCTTTGACGCTCCCGTGCCTCAATGGGCGTCCAACGGCGAGGTGCAGCAGCCGCTTCGCCTGAACCAGTTCGGCGCAGCGCTGGGCGGTCCCATCGTTCGCGATAAGACATTCTTCTTTATCGCTACAGAAGCCTACCGGCAAAACTGGGGTTATCCAACAAGCGGCGACGTGCCCAGCGCGGCGCTCATTGCCAGCATTCCCGCCTCATCGCCGGTCTATCCAATCATTCACGCCTTCCCTGGTGCTGGCCCAAACACCATCCTGACGCCGTGGACGCCGGCCACCGACCCAGGCGACCCGCACTATGCCGACTATGACTTGCTAACCTGCGCATGCACTCAGGTGGTCAACGAGAATTCGGCGATGCTGCGCCTGGACCAGCATTTCACGCCAGAGACCACAGCCTTCGTGCGATTCAATTACGACCGTTCAGTTAATACGCAGCCTTTCTCGGCCGCCGCGACCGACCTGCAGCAGAGAGTGTCGGCGCCGGTCAACGGCGCGATTGAATTGCTGCACATCTTCAGCCCCAACCTGGTGAATGAGACTAAGTTTGGCTTCAATCGCTCCACCTCCAACACTTACAACAGCGGTAGAAACGGCACCATTTACGAGGATGTGGTTGCCACCGGTCCTGGGCCGGGATTCGTCAACCAGAACTACGATTACGACAGCATCTACGCGGGCAACACATTTTCGGGGATTGACAACCTGACCTGGATTCATGGCCGCCATACCTTCAAGTTTGGAGCGGAGATTCGCCGCATTCAATTGAATCAGGAATACGGCGAACACGGAAAAATTACCTTTTCCACGGTAGAGGATCTGGCGGCGAATGTGGTGAACAGAGCCAGCCTATCGGGCGCGTTGCCGGTCAACCACTTGCGCAAAAATGATTATTACGGCTACGCACAGGACGAGTACAGGTGGACGCCCAAGCTCACCTTGAACCTGGGCGTGCGCTACACGATCTTCGATCTGTTCCACGAGGAGAACGGATTGGCGAACCCGTTCGATTTCGCGACCTGCGGCTCCCAGGGATTCTGCGGTGTGGGCGCCAGTTTCGGCAACCAGAACTACGGCGATGTCGATCCCCGTGTGGGTTTTGCCTGGGCACCGCGCGAGGACGGCCGGATGGTGATTCGAGGCGGATACGGCATTTACCACGAAGACGGACAGTTGGACGATCAGAATCTGCCGGCCAAGAACGAAGTGCCCTCGTATTCGGTGAAAAGCACTCCCAGCCTGCAGCTCACATATCCGGTCGATGGGTTTTTTACCGGCCCTGGAACCCTTTCGCCGAACGCCGAACAACGCGATCGCAAGGACTCCTATACCGAGCAGTGGAGCCTCTCGGTGCAACGGGAGCTGCCTGCCAACTTCGTGGGCACGGTCTACTACCTGGGAAGCAACGGCGTGCATCTGCTGGAAACCAACGTGGTGAACCTGATCAATCCGGCCACGGGGGTCGTGCAATATCCGGCCTTTGCTCCCGCCATCCCGTGGCGCGGCTCAGTCGGCATGAGTTCGTACAACGCGCTCTCCGTGGCATTGCGGCGTTCGTTCTACCACGGACTGCTGGTGACGGCCAATTACACCTATTCGCACGAGATCGACAACGGCTCCAACGGCAGCGGCGATGGCGACGAAATATCGCCACAGAATCCGCTGTGCCTGGCCTGTGATCGCGCCAGCGGCGCGTGGGACGCCACCCATGTGGTCAACGGCAACGCGGTCTATGAGTTGCCTTTTGGGCGGGGCAAGCGGATGCTGAATGACGGGGGCGTTGCGACTGCTATCGCAGGCAACTGGGAACTAACGACGACCGCTTTGGCTCGCACCGGCTTCCCGGTGAATGTGCTGATGCCCAGCAGTTATACCGCGCCGGACGGGGCCTCGGGCACGGAACGTCCCGACCTGGTTCCGGGCGTTTCTCTAGCTCCGCCAGGAGGCAGAACTATCGCGGAGTGGATCAATCCCGCAGCGTTTGCCGCCCCAGCGGGAGAATTTGGCACTGCGCCGCGCGACCTGCTGCGCGGGCCGGGCACCTGGCAAGTGGATCTCGGCCTGGCGAAACACATTTCGCTTACAGAGCGCGCGAATCTCGAGTTTCGCTCCGAGTTCTTCAACATTTTCAATCACCCGCAATTAGGTCCGCCGCAGTCCACGTTCAACCCGTCGAACACCAGTGGGTTCGGCAGCATCATCACTACGGTCAACACGATCGACGCCGATCAGTCCCGTCGGATCCGGAACTCCGCGCGAGATGCAGTTCGCCTTGCGGCTGGCGTTCTAGCGGGTGCTGCAGTTTTCCGCACGCCATACGTTCCAGGCTTCCGGCAGCGACTTGCCCACCAGCGAGAACTGCAACCAAAGGACGCGAAGTTGCGCGAAGTAAATCTGCACCAGGCGTCATCTTTTGCGCCCTTCCTGATGATGACTTTTTCTTTTCTCCGCCAATGTGAGACGCTCTGATGCTTCCATGAAACTTGGCCGTTCCCGCGCAAAGATGAAATGATTGCAGGATGAGCTACGACGCGATTCTTGTTGTGTCCTTTGGCGGGCCGGAATGCCGCGAGGATGTGATTCCCTTCCTGGAAAATGTGCTGCGCGGACGCAATGTGCCGCGCGAGCGCATGTTGGCTGTGGCGGAGCATTACTACCATTTCGATGGAAAGAGTCCCATCAATCAGCAAACACGGGATCTGATCGCGGCGTTGGAAGCGGAACTGGAAGGGCATGGGCCAAAGCTACCGGTATATTGGGGCAATCGCAATTGGCATCCGCTGCTGGCCGAGACTCTGCGGCGCATGCGCGATGACGGCATCCGCAACGCGCTGGGGTTTGTCACATCGGCGTATAGCTCTTACTCGGGATGCCGGCAGTATCGCGAGGATATATCGCGCGCACAGGCGGAAGTTGGAGATAGGGCACCCGCGGTGGATAAACTGCGGGCGTTTTTCAATCATCCGGAATTTCTGGATGCGGTTGCAGAGCGGGTGCGGGAGGCTTTGCAGAACGTGCCGGGGGAAGATCAGGATAATGTGCAAGTGGTTTACACCGGACACAGTATTCCTCTCTCGATGGCCGAAACCAGCGATTACGTGCGGCAACTCGACGAGGTGCGGCGGATCATTTCCGAGCGTTTAGGGATTAAGAATCATGTTCTGGCGTACCAGAGCCGCAGTGGCGCTCCGGGGCAGCCTTGGCTGGAGCCGGATGTGCTGGAACATATGCGCGAAGTAAAATCGCACAAGCTGGCTAGCGCGGTTGTGCTGGCGCCGATCGGATTTGTATCCGACCACATGGAGGTGCTTTACGATCTTGACGTGGAGGCGCGGGAACTGGCCGAGTCTTTGGGATTGCCAATGGTTCGAGCGAAGACGGTTGGAGTGCATCCCAAGTTTGTGGCGATGATTCGGGAATTGATTTTGGAGCGTATGGATCCGTGCGCGCCGCAGCGGGCAACGGGATCACTTGGACCCAGGGCTGATTTTTGTCCCGACGATTGTTGCCCTGCTCCTCAGCGTGGAGAGAGAAAATCAAAACCTTGAATACAGAGGGACACTGAGGGTTGCACTGAGTTTCACCGATGAATTTCAGGCGGGAACTTTGGGCTCTTCGAAGTCCGTGGCTTTGGGGCGGCCTTTGGCCAGATTCATGGTGTTTAAAATCGCGTCGATTACGGCTTCGTTACCCAGCGCGGTGTTGAGCATCATGTGATAGAGAGATCGCGTCGGCCAGTCGGTATGAAAATAGTGCTTGATGTAGGCCATGCGTTCGCGGTCGACCAGTTCGACTAACTCTTCCGCCTCCGACTGGCTCGATCCATCCTCAAGAAGGCGGCGAATTTTTTCCGCGCGCGGCGCGTAGAGGAACACGTGGAAGGTTTGGGGTTCGTCGCGGAGAAAGTAAGGAGCGCCGCGGCCCACTACAACTGCATTCCCCTCCTTGGCGATCTTGGAGGCGATTTGTTCCATCATGGAAACCATGCGGTCGGTATCGAAGGTCTGATCGACGAGGTAGGAACTGCGTTCGTGGCTCCCGCGCCAAAAAGTCTTTGCGAAACGGTAGAAGCGGCTGTCCATGCGCTCGTCGCAGCGCCTTACCGCGGAAGGGTCGACGTTGGCCAGGCGGGCGATTTCCTCTGTGAGGCGCTGATCCCAGAGCGACCACTTGATGCGGGCGGCAAGTTGGGCGGCGATTGCCCCGCCGCCGCAGCCGTACTCACGCTCAATCGTAACGAGACGGAACATGGCTCTCTTTAGTGTACCGCCATTCCCCCACCGGGTTTGGATTTTTTCATCAGGAAGACGATGGGCACCATACAAATGATGGAGATGCCCAGAATCCAGAAACAATCGATGTAGGCGAGCATGGTGGCCTGGCGTTCCACGACGCTTTGAATCAGAGCATAGGCTTGTTGCGTAGCGCTGGTGGCATTGGCGCCATGGGCCCTCATCGCCCGCGATGCTCCGGCGACCATCGAGCGCAGGGCGGGGTTGCCGCTGCTGAGATTTGCCGAAAGATCGGAAAGATGCACCTGGGTTCGCCGGTCCAGCAGGGTGGTCACTACGGAAATTCCCACGCTGCCGCCAATGTTGCGAGCCAGGTTCATCAGGCCGGAGGCGGCATTGTTCTTATCGCGGGGAAGAAAGGCATAAGCCGCGGTGTTGATCGGCACAAACAAAAAGGCCATACCAGCAGCTTGAATTATGCGAGCGATTGCCGCGGTGCGGAAGTCGATTTGCAAATCGAAGTTGGTCATGTGAAACAGCGAAAAGGAGAGCACGACCAGGCCGAATACCAGCAGCCAGCGAGGCGGGTAACGTGAAAGCAGAAATCCCACGAGCGGAAGCAGCAACATGATTACGAAGCCGCCGGGCATGAGGGCGAAACCCGACCGCTCGGCCGTATATCCCAACAAGGTCTGCATGAACAGAGGCAGCAGCAGCGTGCTGCCCAGGAGCGCGAAACCGAGCATGAACATCAACAGGTTGGAGATGCCAAACGTGCGCTCGCGGAAAAGATGCAGGTCGATGATGGGATCTTTTTGTTTCCATTCCCAATAAATCACAAAAATCAGGGAAGCGGCCGCGATCAGGGAAAGCGTGAGGATGAGATGCGAATCGAACCAATCGTCCCGCTGACCCTTATCCAGCACGATTTGCAGTGCGCCCAATCCCAGGGCGACAAAGCTTAAGCCGATGTAGTCGATGTGAGTCTCGCGGAGCTTGCGGCGCCGCATGTAGGGCGGATCCTGGATGAGGCGCGACGTGAGAAGAATCGAGAGAATTCCGACGGGGATATTGATGAAGAAAATCCAGCGCCAGGTAAAGTTATCGGTGATCCAGCCGCCCAGAGTGGGCCCGATGGCGGGAGCGGTGACGACCGCGACGCCGTAAACGGCGAAAGCCATGCCGCGTTTGGCCGGGGAAAAGTGTCGGCCAGAATAGCCTGCTCGCTCGGTTGCAGGCCGCCGCCTCCGACACCCTGAAGCACGCGGCAAAGAATCAGCGTGGTCAGGTTGGGAGCGAGGCCGCAGAGGAATGAGCTGACGGTGAACAAAGCCACGCAGCTCATGTAGAAGTTCTTGCGGCCCATGATGGAAGAAAGCCAGCCGCTGAGAGGCAATACGATGGCATTCGAGACAAGATAAGAGGTCAGGATCCAGGTACTCTCGTCCTGGCTGACTGAAAGACCGCCTGCAATATGCGGCAGAGACACGTTGGCGATGGAAGTGTCAAGGACTTCCATGAACGTGGCCAGAGTCACCGCGAGGGCAATGATCCAGGGATTGATGGCCGGGCGCCAGGCCTCGGCATTGTCCAATGTGGCCGTACCCGAACTCATCGTTTCGAGCCCTGTGAATTCCGGCTCGAATTGTTATCCCACCTCATTGACCGATCCACACCTTGGGTTCCACGGACATTCCGGGACGGAGTTCGTGGTCGTTGTTGGCGCCCTTCTCGAGGACGATTTTTACGGGGATTCGCTGCACTACTTTCACGTAGTTGCCGGTAGCATTTTCCGGAGGAAGAAGGCTGAAACGCGCTCCACTGGCGCCGGCGAAGCTGTCGACCTTGCCGTGGTATTCCCTCCCATTGGCGTCAACCTTGATGGTCACAGACTGGCCGACTTTCATTTCGCGCAACTGGGTCTCTTTGAAGTTTGCGGTGACCCAGACGTCCTCGAGAGGAATCACTTTCATCAACTCCTGATCGGCAGCGATATTCTGGCCGACTTCGACGGTGCGGTTGCTGACGATACCTTCGACGGGAGCGATCACCTTGGTGTATTGCAGGTTTAATTGCGCCTGATCCAAATCGGCCTTCGTTCGCTGCACTGTGGCCTCGGCAGACGCCGCGCGGGCGCGTATGACCTGCATTTGTCTCGGCGCGGTGTTGGCCTGGCGACGGCTCGCCTCGGCCTGCAGCAGTTTCGTTTGAGCTTGAATCACTTGCTGTTCGGCGGCATCCGCGTTAGCGCGAGCCGATGCCACCGCGGCCGTACTGGCTTTAGCCGCTGCCGTCGCCGTGTCAAACTGCTGCTGCGAAATTTCCTGCTTGCCAATTAATTGTTTGTAGCGGCCAAGGTCGTTCTGAGCTTTTACATCGTTGGCCTGCGCCTGATCCAGTTGCGCCTTGGCCGCGTCGAATTGTTGCTTGGCCGCGCGGATGCCGGCGCGGGCGCTATCGATATCGGCCTGGGAGGTGCTCACCTGACTTTCGGTGTTAACGGAGGTAATCGGCACGTTGACGCCGGCGGCGATCGCGGCGGCTTCCGCGTCCTGGTAGTTCGCCTTGGCCTGGTCATAGGCGAGTTGATAGTCGGCGGGATCGATTTCAATCAGGACCGTCCCCGCTTTTACATATTGGTTGTCGCGAATGTTGAGACTGATGACGTGGCCGGAAATACGGGCGCTGATGGAATTGATGTGGCCGTCGATCTCAGCGTCATCGGTGGACTCGTAGCTGGTCACATAACGGTAGATAAAAAATCCCACCACCAGCAGGATAACGATGCCGATGATCACGGCGATGCGAAAGCCGGGACTGCTGGTGCGCGAGACCCGGCTGCGAAAGTCTCTTTCCGGAGCCGGGCTGGATTTGGTTTCGGGCTCCGGCTTCTCCGATTGAGCGGGAGGATTTTGAGTGGCTTGTTCCATAAGCTATTGATTGTTGCCTTTCAAAAATCTTCGAACTCCGTCCTCGGCATCGCCGATGGCGCGGGCCAATTCCACCTTAGCCAGGTTGTGCGCGTAAAGGCTGTCGATGTAGCTCTCGTGCGCGCTGGCAACCGCCTCCTGGGCCTGCACGACTTCCAAGTTGTCGGTGACACCGGCGGAAAACCGGTCCTGGGATTGGGTTAGGGCCTGTTCGGCGAGTACGACAGAACTGCGCGCACTTCGACTTGATCGGCGGCGGAATTCAGATCAAGGACAGCGGCGCGGACTTCGTAGTCGATGCGCCCGCGCAGATCGCCCAATTGCGAACGCGCCTGTTTAAGCTGGGCATCGGCCTCAAGCACATCGCTGTGAGTTTTTCCACCGGCAAAGATGGGAATGGTCAGGGTGCCCGCCACCTGCCAGGTTCCGTTCGAGTGGGCGGGCGTGACACCGATGTCTCCATAGTTGGCGTTCATATCGAGAGTGGGATAATGCCCGGCGCCTGCCGCGGTGCGGGAAAGTTCAGCGGCGCGAACCTGAGCCAGCGCTGCCTGATAATCGGAACGGGACGCGTAGGCGCGTTGCAAATAAACCTCCAGAGGCAAAGGTGTGAGCGCCTTATACGGCGCTTTCTCAGTGAGGATGAACTCCTGACCTGGGGGCAGTCCGACGGTTCTGGCGAAGCTCAACTTCTGCTTGGCGTAGTCGTTGCGCGCGGCGATGAGTTGCTGTTGGCGAGTTTGCAGTTCGACCTGCGCTCGAAGCGCGTCGATAGCGGGAGTGAGTCCCGCTTTCTGCTCGTCGGCAGCTTTATCGGACAGAGCCTGAGCATTCTTGACCTGAGCTTCGGCGGTTTCGATGCGGGCGGCGCTGGCAATGGCCTCGAGGTAGGCGTTGCCCACCGCCAGCACCACTAGTTCCCGCGCATCTTTGTAAGTGTAGAGTGACGCCTTGAGAGATTCAGAGGCCGCGCGTTCTTTCTCAATGTTTCTAAAGTTGAAGAGGGATTGGCTGGCCGAACCGCGAATATCGAAATAGTTGAAGGGACCGATGACCGAAGGAACTGGAAGGGGGAATGACCCCGGCTTGAATATCTTGCCGAAGCCGAGCGCGGCAAGACTTTCGGTCTCAACGTTTTCCAGCACTTGCCCTTGAACATTGGGCAGCAAATCGCTCAGAACCTTCCACCGTTCGCCGCGCGCGGTCTGGGTCTGGTCGCCGGAGAGCAAAAGGCCGAGGTTGTAGCGCAAGCCGCGATCGATTGCATCCTTGAAGTCGATAGACAGTACTTCGCTGGTCGCTTGGCCGGAAGGTTCGCTGCCGAGGTATGGGCTTTGCGAACCGGGCAAAGATATGGACGGCGTCGGCGCCGAGCCCGATGTTTGAGAAAAGAGATAAGGGGACGCCATGAACTGCAAGCAGGCGAGAACCACCCCCGGCAGAATTTTTACCGTGCGCCACATTCTAGAATTTGGGAACGTCCCGCCAACGAGAAAGCGCGGGACACCTTTCTCGAAAATAGCATAACGTCTTGCTTTTGATTCGCTTGGCCCAGTTTGCGATGCAAAACCATTGGCAAAATCCGGGACTCGGTCAACCACCAGGCTCTAACTAGGAGGATGTTCCCGCCGATTCGGTTGGCTTCGATTCCTTCAATTACCTCGGTGCTTTGCCCATACTTTGGCCCGAAGATAAGCTGACACCTGCAACTGAGCGCCGTCTTGCACCGTTCAAACGTCAACAAGCGAAGGTGATCTATGTCTGCCAGAGCAGAACCCGCGACAACTCACGAGCAAAATCAACGGCAGAGGCGGCATTCGCGATACCGTTGCAATTTCCCCGTAACCCTGACCTTGTTGGCGGCCGATTGCTATCGGAATCTCGATGCCCACTGTAAAGCATTTTCCAACGGCGGCATGGGTATCCTGGTGGCGGCGGAATTGATTCCCGGAGAAGTACTGTCCTTAAATTTTTGCCTCCCTGGAAACTCTCAACACTGGCAGATCAGAGCTGTTTTGCGGCATCGCCGTGGTTACCATTATGGACTGGAATTTATTTCACTCACTCCAGAGCAAAGAAGTTCGATTCGCCAATTCGTACATGGCATGGAGCCCCAGAATTGAAACAGTTGGCAGCCTGATTCTCTTTTGCAGGTGACTTCGGTCATCTTGAATCGGTGTGACTTCCGATACATCTTGGAGAGGCGCCGCATCGGCGACACTGGTGGGGCTTCGTGGCCATTGGGTCGCTACTCGATGGCGTGGTCTCGAAAATCAGTAGCTCGAAGAACATAAGCTCGAAGAACAAGGGAAAGACAAGTATTCTCTTATGAGCGACTCCACTACCTCCACACCCAAGGCCACTGACTGGACCAGCATCCTTTCCGATCCAGATCTGGTGCGCAATGTGGGCAAACTGCTGCAAGCTTACCGGGAAGCGCCACCCGAGGGACGCGAGGAAGCCCTGCTGAGAGCCATGCAGGAAATTAAGGAGTCACCCTCAGGAAAGAGCAAGCCCAAGGTGGCTGCTCAGCTGGAAGCACGAGATCGAACCCCGAAAAACCCTCAGCCTGGTCCTCCTGTAACCTTGGCCGGTCCGCCGTTTGAGCCCGACATTTTTACTCCGAATCCTGCCGGAGATCGTCGTCACCATCCTCGAGTCCGCTGTTTCGTGGCAGTTGAGCTGCGTGTAAACGATGCGGAAAAACCGATCTGGGGAAATCTTTTTAACACCAGTGTCGGGGGCTGTCTGGTCGAAACCGCAGAACCAATAAAAAGCGGGTCGAAAGTCGAAATCGGCCTGTGGCTGGCCAATGGAAAGATCTGGGTGAAAGGCTTCGCTTTGACCGGAGTGGTGACCAGTAGCACTCCCAGCGCCGGTGTGCGTTTGCGTTTTGACGCCATGCAAGCGGGCGAACGGGAAAACCTCCGCCAGCTCCTCAAGCATGTTCAGGAAACTGCGCGCGCCAAGCGCAGCGAGAGCAGCTATATGGAACTCCTGAAATAGCAGTATTCCCGATCCATGCGTGCAGTCCTGCATTAAATTCCATTCATGCAATTTTCACAGAAGCGCAGAAACCTCTGGCTCAGAAATTGATACACTTTGAGCATACGGAACCTTTTCAGTGCCGGGTCACTCTAATTCGGTATAAACGCTGGGTCGCACCCCGGACCTCATTCCGGCGGGAGGAAGAAGCGCATGGTAGCCAGTGAACAAACCTTGGTGACGGGAACGCAGATCGATACCCTTTGCATTAGTACCATCCGAACTCTATCCATTGACGCGGTGCAGAAGGCGAACTCCGGCCATCCCGGCGCGCCTATGGGTCTGGCTCCGGTTGCGTATTGTTTGTGGCAGGATTTTTTGCGCTACGATCCGGCCGACCCGACGTGGCTGAATCGCGATCGCTTCGTGCTCTCGAACGGCCACGCTTCCATGCTGTTGTATTCCATGCTGCACCTGGCGGAGGTGCGCGAGGTTGACGAAAACGGCCACGTGCTCAAAGAGCTGGCGATGCCGATGGAGGAGATCAAGCGCTTCCGCCAATTGGGCAGCCGGACTCCAGGGCATCCTGAATCCCACCTGACTACGGGAGTCGAAACGACGACCGGTCCGCTCGGTCAAGGCGTGGGCAACAGTGTGGGGATGGCGGCTGCTTCGAGGTGGCTGGCAGCAAACTTCAATCGGCCCGGATACGAGATTTTCGATTTCAACGTTTACGCCATGTGCGGCGACGGCGACATGATGGAAGGCGTCGCCGCCGAAGCGGCTTCGCTGGCCGGGCATTTGAAGCTTTCGAATCTTTGCTGGATCTACGATCACAACTCGATCACGCTGGATGGTCCGGCGCCTTTGTCTTATACCGACGACCCCATGACCCGTTTTGTGGGCTATGGCTGGAATGTGACCCGAGTGTCGGATGCCAACGATCTGGAGATGCTGGCTAGAGCGTTCGAGTTTTTTGCCAAGACGACAGACCGGCCGACCTTGATCGTGGTGGACAGCCACATCGGCTACGGGTCGCCGCATAAGCAGGACACAAGTGCGGCGCATGGCGAACCTCTGGGCGAAGAAGAGGTTCGGCTGACGAAGAAGTTTTATGGCTGGCCGGAAGATGCGAAGTTTCTTGTGCCAGATGGCGTGCGCGAGCACTTCCGCGATGGAATCGGAAAACGCGGGGGCGAGTTGCGGGTGGAGTGGAGCAAAACATTCACGGAATATTCGCGGAAGTATCCCGAACTCGCCGAGCACTTGCATTTGATGCAGCGGCGTGAACTCCCCGCGGGATGGGATAAGAATTTGCCGACTTTTCCAGCCGATGCGAAGGGCATAGCCACTCGCGAAAGCGGCGGCAAAGTAGTGAATGTGCTGGGCCAGAATATTCCCTGGCTGGTCGGCGGTGCGGCCGACTTATCGACTTCAACGAAAACCAACTTCAAATTCGACGGTGCGGGCAGCTTTGAGCCGGGCGAATATGGGGGACGCAATTTTTATTTCGGAGTGCGCGAACACGGAATGGCTGCGGCTGTAAACGGAATGATAGTTTCCGGATTGCGGGCTTTTGGCTCGACGTTTTTCAATTTCAGCGACTACATGCGGGCCAGCATCCGGCTGGCGGCGTTGATGGAAATTCCTTCGATTTTTGTTTTCACCCACGACTCGATTGGTTTAGGCGAAGACGGCCCCACGCATCAGCCCATTGAGCAACTGGCGTCGCTGCGGGCCATGCCGAATTTGATCGTGTTGCGGCCGGGCGATGCCAATGAGGTGGTGGAAGCCTGGAAGATCATCGCGCAACTGCAGCATCAGCCCGCGGCATTGGTGCTGACCCGCCAAGCGGTGCCGACCTTCGATCGCACGAAGTACGCGCCTGCCTCGGGCGTGGCCAAAGGAGCGTATGTGCTCGCCGACGCCCCCGGCGGCAAGCCGGATCTGATTTTGATGGCGACGGGAAGTGAAGTTTCGCTGTGCGTCGAAGCCTATGAGAAGCTGCAAGCGGAAGGCGTGAAGGCGCGGGTGGTCAGCATGCCTTCGTGGGAAATTTATGAACGGCAGGATGAGGCTTATAAAGAAAGTGTTTTACCCTCGGCGGTTACGGCCAGAGTTTCTGTGGAAATGGCCGCGACTTTCGGATGGGACCGGTATGTGGGTCCCAAGGGACGGATTCTCGGCATGCATCGTTTCGGCGCGTCGGCGCCATTGAAAGACGTACTCAAATTTTTCGGATTTACGGTGGAAAACGTAGTGGCGGAGGCGCGAAAAACGCTTTCGGCAAATTAATGCTTGACCGGCCCCGGCTTATTGCTATCTAAGCAAGCGGGCAAACAACAGCGTGCGCTAAGTGCGCGCGCATCATGGAGAAGAAAAGATTATGCAGCCAACTGGAGTCTTAGAACCAACCGCGAAGACCAAGAATCCCTTGAAAGAACTTTTGAATTATGGGCAGTCGATGTGGCTCGACTACATCCGCCGCGACCTGCTGACCACGGGAAAACTGAAGCAGATGATTGAGGACGACGGCTTGCGTGGCATGACCTCGAACCCGTCGATTTTCGAGAAAGCAATCGGCGACAGTTCGCTCTACGACGATATGCTGAAAACTCTGGCGTCGCGCAAGGATCTCGATGCCACCGGCCGCTACGAATTAATTGCGATCCGCGACATCCAGGACGCGGCGGATATTCTGCGGCCAGTCTATGAGAGTTCGAAATTCCGGGATGGGTATGTGAGTCTCGAGGTCTCTCCGTATTTGGCGCGTAAGACGAAGGAGACAATCGACGAAGCGCGGCGCTTATGGAAATCTGTGCAGCGCGAGAACGTCATGATTAAGGTTCCGGGCACGGCGGAGGGATTGCCCGCCATCCGGCAATTGCTGAGCGAAGGCATCAACGTCAACATTACGCTTTTGTTCGCGCAAGAAGTCTATGAGAAAGTCGCCGAGGCTTATATCGCGGCGTTGGAGGATCGCGCAGCGCGTGGCGGCGATCTGAAAAAGATGGCGAGCGTCGCCAGTTTCTTCATCAGCCGCATTGACACGCTGGTGGATTCGAAAATCGAAGACAAGCTAAAGAACACCGCCGATCCCAAGCAGCAAAGCCTGCTGAACAGCCTGCTGGGCAAAGTCGCTATTGCTAACGGCAAGCTGACGTATCAGGCATACCAGCGTATCTTCAGCGGACCGCGCTGGGAAGCGCTGGCGGCCAAGGGCGCGCAGACACAGCGTGTGCTTTGGGCCAGCACCAGCACCAAGAATCCGGCGTATCGCGATGTGCTCTACGTGGAAGAACTTATCGGACCCGATACGGTCAACACAATGCCTCCGGCAACGGTTGATGCATTCCGCGACCATGGCAAGTTGCGCCAGAGCCTGACAGAAGATGTGCCTGCCGCGAAGAAAACGATGGACAACCTGGAAGCCGCGGGTATCTCTATGACGCAAGTTACGGACAAGCTTACTGACGACGGCGTTAAGCTTTTTGCCGACGCCTTCGACAAGCTGCTGGCGGCGGTAGCCAAGAGCACCGAAAGAAAGGGATAGACAAAGTGAGCCGACTGAAGACTTCCCTCCCCGAGTCATTGGCCGCGCATGTAAAATCCGCGATCGCGGCCTGGCAGGCGGCCGGGACGATGAAACGGCTGTGGCGGAAAGACGCTTCGCTGTGGACCGGGAGCGACGAGGACAATTGGCTCGGCTGGCTGGATATTACCGAAGAGCAGATCGCACACCGCGATCAACTGGTTAAGGCCGCAGAAGATGCGCGCAACGGCGGCTTCCGCCACGTTCTCCTGCTTGGCATGGGAGGTTCGAGCCTCTGCCCGGAAGTCCTGGAAATGACTTTTGGCAGCGCGCCCGGATTTCCTAAACTCCACGTTCTCGATTCCACCGATCCGGCGCAGATCAAGGCATGTGAAGCCAAAATTGAAATTCCTTCCACACTTTTCATCGTTTCCAGCAAGTCGGGAAGCACGCTGGAACCGAATATTTTCAAGCAATATTTCTTCGAGAAGACCAAGCAGGCTGTGGGCGCGGATAAAGCGGGCTCGCATTTCATGGCCATTACCGATCCCGGCTCCAAGATGCAACAGGTGGGAGAACGCGATCACTTCCGGCACATCTTTTTCGGACGGCCGTCTATCGGCGGACGCTATTCGGCGCTGTCCAATTTCGGAATGGTGCCCGGGGCGGTCATCGGCATGGACACGAAGAAGTTTCTCGAGCGCACGGGCGAGATGGTTCGCGCTTGTGGAGAAACGGTGCCGGTGCAAGACAATCCCGGCGCGGTGTTAGGCATCATTCTCGGAACTGCGGCGGTCAACGGACGTGACAAGATCACGATCATAACTTCCCCGGGAATCTCCGATCTGGGTGCGTGGCTGGAACAGCTCATCGCCGAATCCACGGGCAAGGTGGGCAAGGGAATCATTCCCGTGGATCGCGAACAACTGGGGGCTCCGCATGTATACGGGCAGGATCGCGTGTTCGCCTACATCCGGCTCGAATCCGGAGCCGACGCTGCCCAAGACGCAGCGGTCGCAGCGATCGAGAGTGCCGGGCATCCAGTGGTGCGCATCGCCTTGGCTGACAAGTATGATCTGGGGCAGGAATTCTTCCGCTGGGAAATTGCCACGGCGGTGGCGGGATCGATTATCGGAATTAATGCTTTCAATCAACCCGACGTGGAAGCCAGCAAGATCGTAACCAAGAACTTGACTTCGGAGTACGAAAAGAACGGCTCATTGCCGCCGGAAAGCCCCGTCCTGGAAGAGAATGGCATCAAGCTTTTCACCGACGACAAGAATGCCGGCGAACTCGCGCGATTAGCCGGCGGTGATAAATCTTTGGCGGGATACCTGAAAGCCCACCTCAGCCGCATTCATGTGGGCGATTATTTCGCGGTCCTCGGCTACGTTCAAATGAACTCGGAACATGAAAAAGAAATGCAGGCAATACGGCACGCCGTTCGCGACCAAAAACATGTTGCGACTTGCCTGGGATTCGGCCCGCGGTTCCTGCACTCGACTGGGCAGGCCTACAAAGGTGGCCCCAACTCCGGAGTGTTTTTGCAAATCACTTGCGACGATGCGGTTGAGCTTCCCGTCCCCGAGCAGAAATATACCTTTGGCGTGGTCAAGGCGGCGCAGGCACGCGGAGATTTCCAGGTTTTGGCGCAGCGTGACCGGCGGGCTCTGCGCGTTCATCTTGGCCGCGATGTAAGCGCCGACTTGCAGCGGCTATCGGGCATGATTCAAAAAGCGCTGCAATAAGCGATACCCTTCAGAGCAGGAGAGCGCGGCCGATGTTGTCGCGTTTGTGGATTCCTGGGGATTCTCGATTATGGCTCAACTTGTAGAACAACCGGCGGCCAGCGCGCCCCGCACAGGCAGACAGGCAGACCCTTGCGTCATGGTAATTTTCGGCGCGGCCGGCGATCTGACCGGGCGCAAGCTGATTCCCGCTCTCTATAATCTTGCCTCCGCTGGCTTGCTTTCCCGCGAGTTTGCCGTGGTGGGCGTGGCCCGCTCACAAAAGTCGAATGCAGACTTTCGCAAAGCAGTTCATGAGGACGTGAAAAAATTCTGCTCCGAGTGCGTGGACAGCGAGATATGGAAGTGGTTCGAGGAGCGGTTTTACTATCTCGCCGGCGATTTCACGGAGGACGCGCTCTATCCGCGTCTCAAAGAATTACTGGCGCAAGTCGACAAAGAGCATTCCGCGCGTCAGAATTTTTTTTACTATCTGGCGACCGCGCCGAACTTCTTTGGCCCGATCGTAGAAAAGCTTTCCGCTGCCGGCATGATGGAGCAAAGCCCGGACCATTGGCGCCGGGTCATCATCGAGAAACCGTTCGGCCACGATCTGGAATCGGCCAAGGCCCTCAACGCGCAGATCCTCAAAGTTGCCGATGAAAAACAGATTTACCGCATCGATCATTACCTGGGCAAAGAAACGGTTCAGAACATCATGGCTTTCCGTTTTGCCAACGGAATCTTCGAGCCTATCTGGAATCGCCGTTACATCGACCACGTGCAGATTTCCGTCACTGAGACTGTGGGGGTGGAAGGCCGCGGCAGCTATTTCGATCATGCAGGCTCGCTGCGCGACATGGTTCCCAACCACATCATGCAATTGATCAGCCTGACGGCGATGGAGCCCCCGATTTCTTTCGACGCGAATGCGGTTCGCGACGAACAGGCTAAAATCCTGCACGCCATTCAACCTCTGGGCGACGAAGAAGTATTGAGCCGCACGGTGCGCGGGCAGTATGGCGAAGGAACAATCGAGGGGGAGCGCGTTCCCGCTTATCGCTCCGAAAGCGATGTGCCACCCGACTCGCGCACCGAAACCTTTGTCGCCATGAAGCTTCTGATCGATAATTGGCGCTGGGCCGACGTGCCTTTTTACCTGCGCACGGGCAAGCGCATGCCGGTACGCAACACGACAATCGTGATACAGTTCCGGCGAGCGCCTTTTGTGCTGTTTCGCGACACTCCGGTCGAACACCTGATGCCCAATCAACTCGTCCTGCACATCCAACCCGAGGAAGGAATTTCGTTGCGCTTTGCCGCCAAGGTACCCGACGCTGTCATGCGTTTGGGCACAGTGGACATGAATTTTGAATATCAACAATATTTCGGCAAACAGCAGCCCAGCACGGGTTATGAACGCCTACTACACGATTGCATGATTGGCGATCAAACTTTGTTTCAGCGCGCGGACATGGTGGAAGCCGGATGGTCCGTGGTCAATCCCATGCTCGACATCTGGAAAGCGCTTCCCCCGAGAAACTTTCCCAATTACGCCTCCGGCACCTGGGGGCCGAAGGAAGCCGACGAACTGCTGGAGCGCGATGGGCGCCGCTGGAGGAATTTCGAGAAATGATTCTGGCCGGCGATATTGGCGGCACCAATGCTCGGCTCGCCTATTTTCAGCCATCAAACGGGCATTTGCAGCTGGTTTCCGAGCGCGTTTTTCCCAGCCGCGCCCACAAAGAACTGGGTGAGATCGCAGTACAGTTCGTGGAAGAATCGGGAACGCTTCCCGATGTTGCCTGCTTCGGAATTGCCGGCCCCGTGCGGCACGGACGCGTAGAAACCTCGAACCTTCCCTGGGTTGTCGAACAATCGCAACTCGCCAAGCAACTCCACGTGCCGGCGACTCTGCTGATCAACGACCTGGAAGCCAGCGCCTGGGGAGTGGGCGCTCTCGCCGAATCCGATCTGGTGCCATTGAACCATGCTATTGAGAGGCCAATTGGCAATCAGGCCGTGATTGCGCCCGGCACTGGCTTGGGCGAAGCGGGATTGTTTTGGGATGGGAGCCGGCACCACGTGTTTGCCTGTGAAGGTGGGCACACCGATTTTGCGCCCCGCGACGACGTTCAGATCGATCTGCTGCGCTTTCTGCGGGCTCGCTTCGGCCACGTGAGTTACGAGCGAGTTCTTTCGGGGCCCGGATTGGTCAATGTGTACGAGTTTTTGCGCAGTTCCGGGCGCACCCCGGAACCGGAGAATCTCCGCAAGGAAATTGATGGGGGCGACGCCGCTGCAGCCATCTCACGCGCAGCGTTGGACGGGACTTGCCAGTTGGCGGCGGAATCGCTTGACCTTTGGATCTCGGTCTACGGGGCGGAGACCTCCAACTTGGCGCTCAAGACCATGGCTACCGGCGGGTTATTCCTCGCGGGAGGGATCTCGCCCAAGATTCTTCCCCGGTTGCAGGGTTCGCTTTTTATGCAGAGTTTTCTGGACAAAGGGCGCTTGCGGCCGCTGGTCGAGTCCATCCCGGTGTGCGTGGTGATGAATGACAAAGCGGGCCTGCTGGGAGCAGCCCGATGCGCCGCGCAGAGCGTTTCCAGTCTCAGTCCAACGCCATGAAATGTTCGCCGGAGATTCGCAAGCTGGCTACGCCGCAGGAGATGTTCGAGGCGGCGGCGCAGGAAATTGTCCAGGCCGCCGACCGTGCAGTGGCGGAGCGCGGACGATTCGCGATCGCTCTTTCCGGTGGGTCGACCCCCAAGACGTTGTTTACGCTGCTGGCCAGCAATGCGCGCTCGTCTTTAAACTGGGAGCGGAGTTTCTTTTTTTGGAGCGACGAGCGCCACGTGCCGCCAGACAACCCGGACAGCAACTATCGCATGGCGCAAGAAGCGATGCTGTCGAAAGTTCCAGTTCCTAACGGGAATGTCTTTCGCGTTCCGGCGGAAAATCCCGATGCGGCTGCGGCTGCCTTGTCCTATGAGCAAACGCTACGCAAATTCTTTTCTGCGGGAGATGGAGAAATCCCACGCTTCGATCTGATTCTTCTCGGCATGGGGCCCGACGGTCACACGGCTTCTCTGTTTCCAGGGACAGCTGCGTTGGGAGAAGAAAAACGGCTGGTGGTGGCGAACTGGGTGGAAAAACTGAACACCAGCCGCATCACTTTCACGCTTCCGTTATTGAATGCGGCAAGGTGCGTTGCATTTCTGGTGAGCGGCGGCGATAAGGCCGAGGTGCTGCGCACCGTTTTGCAAAGCGATGCGCCCGGAGAACAATATCCTGCCAAACTGGTGCAGCCGGAAAATGGCAAGCTGATCTGGTTCTTGGACCGTGCCGCAGCCAGTGCGCTCCAAGGCCCCGCTTAACCGCCTCGTGAACTTTTCTACAGCTGCGTAATCGCCGCCCCAGAAGAAGGCGCCACTCCATCGCCAACGCGGATTCGCTGGCGCAGGCATGCAATTCCGCCGGCCGCCTGAACGCGATCCGCTGGTGTCGAATTCATATAGAGGCCACAGGCGAATCCATGCCAAGCCCGGTTTATAATTCGCCTATCCTGAACATGAGATTGGCGAGTCGTGCCTTTTCGGTTTCTGCGCGTGCGCACGCTAGATTGTGCGTTATCGTTTTGCTGACTTTTTTATTTATCGTTTGCAAGCTGAGTTTTGCGCAGACAAGCTGGAGCGAGCCGGAGCAGCAACTCGCGCAAAAGATTGTCGCTACTACCGGTCCGGGAACAGCCGCGCTGACTATTGCCAACCGTTCTTCTCTCAGCAGAAAAGAAACTGACATTATCAGCGACGGCTTGCGAGCCGCCCTCGAATCATCTGGCGTTCGCTTCGCCGCCGCAGACCGCGCAGCCGCGACTATCGCGATTACGCTTTCCGAGAATCAGACTTCCCATGTCTGGGTCGCGGTAATCCATCTGGGTGCGGGTGAGAGTGCAGTCGCGATGGTTTCAATCTCGCGGCCGGCAAGTGCAATTGCTGTTCACGATTCCGTTCCGATGACCTTGCAAAAAATGCTGCTGTGGAAGCAACCGGAGCGAATTCTCGATGTGGCCGTGCTTGAAGAAAGTAACGTCCCAACTCAAATCGCCGTAGTCGACACGGCGCACGTCACTCTTTACCATTGGCAGGCGGGGAAGTGGGAACCGGAACAGTCGTTTGCTATTACGCACGCGCATCCCTGGCCACGCGATTTGCGCGGGCGGCTCGTTCCAGCGAAGTATCATTGGCTTGATGTTTATCTGCCAGGTGTCGTGTGCCATCTAACCTCCGCAGTAACGCCGATGGTTTGCCGTGAGAGCGATGACCCGTGGCCTGTGACGGGATCCAGCGTGTCGCAGTTCAATGCTTTCTTCGCGCCCACGCGAAATTTTTTCGCCGGAGTCGTCTCCGCTCCCATCGGAAAATTCACTACCGTGCCCAAGTTCTATTCATTGGCCTTCGTACCACGCGATAAATACGTGCTGTGGCTCTTTGCAGGGGTCGATGGATCAATTCATATGATCGACGGTGTCTCCGATATGACGATCAAACCAGGGTCGGATAAGGCAAAATGGGGCAGCGACATCGCCGGTGTTCACACCTCTTGCGGCGCAAACTGGCAAGTGCTGGTCAGTTCCCCCGGCGAGGACGACGAAAAAGATTCTGTCCGTGCCTATGAAATTCCAGACCGCGACGCGGTTGCGGTAAGCGCGCCGTTGGAGTTCCCCGGCGAGGTAACGGCACTTTGGACCGAGGCGAAGGGCGATAGTGCAATAGCAGTGGCGCGAAATGCAGCGACGGGGGAATATGAAGCCTTTCGGATTTCGATGGCTTGCAGTCAGTAGTCTGTTGTTGATCGCGCTGGCCGCGCGTGCGGAAACTCGGCCCCGCTACGGCGGCATACTGCACATTGCAATTCGCGAAGCGCCCACTTCGCTCGACGCTGCGGACGTGACACAGCCAGATTCCTTTGCGCGCCGCAATATTACTTCCCTGATTTTCGAGACATTGGTCACGACTGACGATGTGGGCCGCGTTCGCTCCGGCCTGGCGGAATCCTGGAAGCCAATGGATGGGGCTCAACAACGGTGGCAGTTTCGCTTGCGCACCTCGGTAAACTTTCACGATGGCTCTGCACTGACGCCTGAACAGACAGCCGCCTCGTTGCGAATCGCGAATCCATCGTGGAAAATCACTTCGAACGCGGACTCTGTTGTTGTCGCATGCGACGCTCCATGTCCACGCCTGCCGCAAGAGCTCTCGTTACCGCGTGATGCGATCGTCAAGAAATCCGGCGACGGAAAATTAATTGGCACGGGGCCTTTTCAAATACTCGACTGGCAACCGGGGAAAAAACTAGTGCTCGGCGCCGAGGAAAACTATTTTGCTGGACGCCCGTTTCTGGACGGTATAGAAATCGAATTTGGCCGAAGCTTTCACGAACAACTCATTTCACTGGAAATGGGCAATGCGGATCTAATCCAAATCTCTGCCGAACAGTTGCATCGCATTTCGATGGCCAGCGATCGCCTGTCGAGTTCTGAACCGTTAGAATTGGTGGCGCTTGTCTTTGTCCGCGATGCGCAGTCGCCGCAGGAAAAATTACTTCGCCAAGCTTTGGCACTTTGCGTGGAGCGGGCATCGATTGCCAGCGTGATTCTGCAAGGGACCGGTCAGCCCGCGGCGAGCATTCTTCCTGATTGGATGAGCGGTTACGGCTTCGTATTCTCGACGGAAACAGACTTGCCGCGTGCGCGGCGTCTTCGCGAAGATGCAGGCAATGCTCCACCGTGGACGATCGCTTATGATGCCTCAGATCCCCTTTCAGCCTTGCTTGCGGAGCGCATCGCATTGAATGCAAAAGATGCGGGGTTGCAGTTGCAATTGGCGAGGACATCTACGGCAGATTTGCGAATTGCCAGAATACCGTTGCCGTCCGATCCAATGGCAGCTCTCAGTCTGGCAGCAGCATCTGCAGGAATGACGGCTCCGCAGACCAACAGCGATTCCGCGGAAGATCTTTACGCTGCTGAGCGTGAGATGCTGGCCACGCAGAGGCTGATTCCCTTATTTCATCTGCCCGCTCTCTATGGGGTCTCGCCCGCCCTTAGAAACTGGGCACCGCGACCTGACGGCATGTGGAATCTGCCCGATGTGTGGCTGGATCGGGAGACAACCGGGAGCGACCACCCTTGAACTTTCGCCGTAAACTCCTGGCGGTGTTTACTCTCACGGTTGTGTTGTCGGTGGCGGGCGTGGCGTTACTCGTTTCTGTATTGACTCGACGGGCATTTGCGCGAAATGAAGGTGAGCGTTCCGCCGCTCTGATGGCACAATTTCAGCGTGAGTTCGATGCTCAGGGAAAAGAGATCGCGCGCCGCCTGGATGAAATTGCCGCTTCCGAACCAGTCACGCACATGGCCGCGCTTCTCGATCACGGTCCCGCCGAGTCGGCCGGATATTTCGAGTTCGCCAAATCCACTGCGGAAAATCATGAGCTCGATTTTCTGGAATTCGTGGATGGCAACGGAACGATTGTTTCTTCCGCGCAGTGGCCAGCCCAGTTCGGATATCCGGAGCCTGCCTTCGCCGTTCTCGTACCCCTCGCCGGCCAACCGTCGTTTCTGAAGCAGGAAGATTTGCAGGACGGCGGCGAATTAGGAATGTTTGCCGTGCGCGTCGTCCGGGTCGGCGACCATCCCGTCTATGCCATCGGAGGCCGGCGCCTGGACAGAAATTTCCTCGCTGGCTTGGATTTGCCTGCAGATACCCGCGTTCTTCTATACCAGAATCGCGCTGAGAATACGCCTGCGGAGTCATTAATCGATCCTTCCGCCAACGAGGTCTCGACTATTACCCGCTCTGCCGCCAAGTTGGCTCCCCTGATCAATGCAACGCTGCAAGCCGGTCGCGAGATCACGGCGATTATTCATTGGTCTTCGGACGCGGCCGACGATGAAATGTTTCATGCCATTCCTCTGAACGGAAAGATCAACGGGCAATCTTTGCTGGGAATTCTTTTGATTGGAAATTCGCGAAGGTCTTATGTGGAGTTGGAGCGCCGCATTCGCGCGTCGGCGCTGCTGGTTGGCGGCAGTGGGATATTGTTAGCCATCCTGTTGAGCAGTTGGGCTGCGGCTCGGGTGACGCGGCCCGTGGAACGTCTGGCCCACGCCGCACAGGAAGTCGCTGCCGGCAACTGGAATACGCAGGTGGACGTCGAAGGCGGCGATGAGCTATCGCAATTGGCAGAGTCATTCAATCGTATGACCGCCGAATTGCTCAATCAAAAAGAGCGGTTGGTGCAAGCGGAACGGGTTGCGGCCTGGCGTGAACTGGCTCGTCGTCTGGCGCATGAGCTCAAAAATCCGCTCTTCCCTTTGCAGCTCACCGTGGAAAATCTATTGCGCTCCCGGCAAAACGGTCCTGAGCAATTTGACGAAGTGTTTCGCGAAAGTTCCACCACACTGCTGGCCGAGATTTCCAATCTTAAAGCGATCATTGGACGCTTCAGCGAATTCTCTAAAATGCCGCAGCCTCAATTGCAACCCACCGATGTGAATGAAATCTCCCGCGGCATCGCCCAGCTTTTTCGCGCACAGTTGCAAACCCCGGGCCGAAAGCCCATCGACTGCGTCCTCGATCTCGACAAGAATCTGAAGCCGATTTCTGCCGATCCGGAACTGCTGCATCGCGCACTTTCAAATCTTGTACTGAACGCCATGGACGCCATGCCCGACGGCGGAACCTTCACGCTGCGCACACGCCAGAAAGACGATGGCGCACGTATCGAAATCGCCGACACCGGAACGGGATTGACTCCCGAGGAATGCGAGCGCATCTTTACTCCTTATTACACCAGCAAGCAGCACGGAACCGGTCTGGGACTGGCGATCGTTCAATCGGTGGTCAGCGATCACCAGGGAACGATCAATGTTCGCAGTGAACCTGGAAAAGGAACAATATTTGTAATTGACTTGCCGGTACATCGGGGAGCGGCGGCGAGTACCGTCGCTGGGCAGCAACTCGAACTGCAAGCGGACGATTGCAACACAGTCTAAAAAAGCGGAGGAAGATTGCCATCGAAAGCACATCTGCTGATCGTGGACGATGAAGCCAATACTTTGGCGTCGCTGGCGCGGGCCTTTCGCCTCGCCGGACATGAGGCAACGGTCTGCGACAATGCTGCCAAAGCTTTGGAACTGGCCAAGGAGCAACGCTTCGACCTGATTCTTTCCGACGTAGTGATGCCCGGCAAAGATGGTCTCACGCTATTGGAAGAATTGAAGGCGCAGGCCGTGCCCGCGTCCGTAGTTATGATGTCCGGACAAGCGCACATCGAGATGGCAGTACGCGCTACGCGTTTGGGTGCGCTCGATTTTCTGGAAAAGCCCATCTCCACCGAAAAACTTCTTATCACTGTCGACAACGCTCTAAAGCTGCAGCGCCTGGAAGACGAAAACCGGCAACTGCGCCAGCGCCTGGGCAAACACGAAATTGTCTGGAAGGGCGAGGCCATGCGTCGAGTGATGGCGCAAGTGGAGCGCGTGGCTGCAAGCGAAACTCGCATTTGCATCCTTGGAGAAACAGGCACGGGCAAAGAGCTAGTCGCGCGCACGATCCATGAGCGCAGTGCGCGCGCGTCCGGGCCATTCGTCACGCTGAACTGCGCGGCCGTACCCGCCGAACTGATCGAGTCGGAACTCTTTGGCCACGAAAAGGGATCCTTCACCGGCGCAGGCGCCAAACACGTTGGCAAATTCGAACAAGCGGATCGCGGCACGATTTTTCTCGACGAAATCGGAGATATGCCGCTGGCTATGCAGGCCAAGCTGTTGCGCGTGTTGGAAGAAGGAGAAGTGGAACGCATCGGAGGTGACAAGCCGGTTGCCGTAAATGTTCGCGTCCTGGTCGCCACACATCGAGACCTGGAAGCAAGAGTGCGGGAAGAGAAATTCCGCCAGGATCTGTTTCACAGAATCTACGTCTTCCCTCTAATCCTGCCGCCGCTGCGCGAACGCCGCGACGACATTCCCGCGCTGGTCGAACACTTTGCCGCTCAAGTCAGCGCTCAAAATGGTTGGAAGCAAATTCCTTTTACGCCGGACGCAATGCAAGCGCTGCAATCGCATTCCTGGCCGGGCAACGTTCGTGAGCTGCGAAATATGACGGAACGTCTCATTCTGCTGGCGACAAACGGAGAAGTGGATTCGGCAACCGTGCAAGCAGCCTTGCCGAAAGTGTTTGCCGCCGGAAATATCTCTTCCACACCGGGATCCTCAGGGCCGCTTGCGGATCGGGTGCTATCGTTTGAGCGAGATGTCATTCTGGCGGAACTGAAGCGCAGCCATTACAACGTCACCCTCGCCGCAAAATCGCTCGGCCTCGAACGCAGTCATTTATATAAAAAGGCCGAGCAGTTGGGAATCGACTTGCGCGCCATGCGCCGCGAGCAGAAGTCGCAGGACTAAGATCGAGTCCATTTATCTGCTGCCATTCCCTTCTCCCGGCATGTGTTAAATTTGAAGGACGTGGGCGCGTAGCTCAGTTGGTAGAGCAATGCCCTTTTAAGGCATGGGTCGCAGGTTCGAATCCTGCCGCGCTCACCAAGATTTCAAAGTACTTAGCTAATTTGGGCAGGGTTGATTTCGGACCCCCCCGGACACCCAGAGCAAGAGATACTCTGGTTTCTACGCTGTTGCGGTAACGCTCCGCGCCTTCAGTTTCTCTGAGAATTCCGCCGGAAGCACCATTTGCACGACCTTCTTGTGGGCTTCCTGCTGATCGGCTGAAACCGCTTGTGCGTAAAGCTCCAGCGTAATCTTTGGGGTTGTGTGACGAAGCTGTGACTGTGCGACCTTCACATTCTCCCCGTTTGAGATCAACAATGTCGCTAGCGACCGGCGTAGCGTGTGCCATCCGATCGGCGCTTCTTTGCTGCTCTTGATTCCGGAGATTCTCTCGATCACGGGACGGATGTGGCGACGGAAGAGAATTTGATAGGTGTATGGAGTCTTGCCATGATAATGCGGACTGGCAAAAATCCAATCCTCGTCCGATCGATAGGCCGTAGCGAGTTCTCGCCCTGCAGCAGGTGGTACGCGAGCCGCTCCCCGACCCGGCCGCGCAGCTCGTGCCGCTTTCCGCGGGTCCTGCCGCCGGTACACCCGGTCGCGGACGTGCCGCAGCAGGTGCACGGCGCGGGGTACGTCACCGCTCGTCGCGGCGGCCAGCGCGGACTTCAGGCCGAGCTTGCCGCGCGTCATGCCCGCGATCCGGTCCGCCGCCTCCACCCGCACCCACAGTTCCAGGGCCAGGTCGTAGTGGCGGTGCGCTTCGGCGGGGGCGCCGAGGCGCTCGGCCTCGGTGCCGGCCCGGACCGAGGCGGCGAACGCGCCGGGGATGTCGTGGCTCGCCATGCTGTGGTGCGCGAGTTCGGCGGCGGCACCGGGCACGCCGGCGAGCAGGCTCGCGAGCCGGGCGTGCAGCCGGGTCCGTTCCCCCGGCATCAGGTCGCCGTATACGGCCTCGCGCAGCAGCGCGTGCCGGAACCGGTACCCGTCGGGCCCGTCGGGAGCCAGCAGCTGGTGGCCGGCCGCCTCGCGGACCGCCTCCTCGTAAGCGTCGTCGGGCAGGCCGGAGGCGGCCCGGACCAGGTCGTCGGCGGCGCCGCCGCCGGCGACGGCCGCCGCCCGCAGCACCTGCTGCGCCGCGTCCGACACGCGTTCCACGCGCGACAGCAGCAGCGCGGCCAGCCCGGTCGGCAGCGTGCCCCCTTGTGTCTGCTCGCAGCGCACGACGACGCGGTCAGGAGTTCCTCGGCGTAGTAGGCGTTCCCTTCCGCTCGCTCCACGAGGGAGTTGAGGGTGGCGGCGGACAGGGGCGACGTGGCGTTCGGCACATTGGACAGAATCTCGGCCAGGGCAGCGGCGGAGAGCGGCCCGAGTTCGACCAGCGCAACCATCGGCAGCCTGAGCAGCTCCGCGATCACGCCGCGCAGCGGGTGGCGGCGGTGCAGGTCGTCGGTGCGGTACGTCCCGATGATCGCGACGCGCTCGCGGTGCAGCATGCGGGCGAGGAACGTGACCAGGTGGCGCGTGGTGGCGTCGGCCCAGTGCAGGTCCTCGATGACCAGCAGGACCGGGCTGCCGGCGGCAAGCTCGGACAGCAGGCTGAGCACGGCGCCGAACATCTGCTGGCGCGCCAGGCCCGCCCAGTCCGCCTCCTGGGCCTGCCCGTCGCCGTCCGGGAGCAGGCGAGACAGCACCGGGCGCGCCTTGATGGCCTTCTCGATGTGCGGCGGCGCGGTGCGGAACGCGTCCGCGAACGGGAGGTACGGGACACTGTCACCGATCTCCGCGCACTGGCCGCACAGCACGGTGAAGCCGTCGCGTTCGGCGATCTGCATCGCCTCGGCGACCAGGCGGGACTTGCCGATGCCCGCGTCGCCGCTGACGAGCCCCGTCACCGCGCGGCCCGCCGCGGCGTCTTGCAGGAGGCCGCGCAGCCGGGCCAGCTCCGCGTCCCGTCCCACCAGCGTGCCCATGTCTCTATTATCCGCCGGGGTCTGACGTTCCGGCTAACCGATTACCGCTGGTCCGGCCGCGCGGAGGCGGGTCTCCGGCGGCGGGATGGCGCGGCCAGGTGGGCCGCGGGCGCAGATAGGTGAGCCGGAGGGAGGCACCACAAGGCGTCCGGCATAAGGCTTTAAGGATTTTTCCCAATGATCAGCGGCGGGTCTTACTGCGAGCCTGGAGGCAGAGCACGGAGGAAGGCCACAGATGAGGACAACAGTGCGGCGGGTCGCCGGCAAGCTGGCGGACGCCGTTCGCGAGATGAACGAGGCGCAGCGGCTGATGCTGGTGCTGCGGACCGCCACGGACCGGTACGTCGAGAACCCTGGCGCCGCGCCTGACACGTATGGCGAATTCCTCGCCAGGACGTCCGGAGCGCTGCTGCACGAGCCGCCCGCTCGCAAGCGGACCCGGAAGGCCCGGCGAGCGCCGCGCGGCCTTAATCTGGGGCGAGCGCACGTCACCGACCCGGGAGCCGCCCTGTGGATTCTTCAGCACCGACCGTGTCTTCATCGCCGACCGTGTCTTCAGGGCCGGCTGAGTCCGGGGCCGCCTCCCGCACGGGGGGCGCGGCGCTGGTGGAGTGCCTTGCGGGGCATGCGGCCTCGCTCTGGACGTGCGTGCCCGGCGAGAGCTTCCTGCCGGTGCTTGACGCGCTCTGGGAGGCGGGCATCGGGGTCATCAACACCCGGCACGAGGCGGCGGCGGCCAACATGGCCGAGGCGGCCGGGAAGCTGACCGGGCGCGCCGCCGTCTGCCTGGTCACCCGCGGTCCGGGCGCGGCCCACGCCAGCATCGCCCTGCACACGGCCTACCAGGACGGCACCCCGCTGGTGCTGCTGGTCGGCCAGGTCGACCGGGAGCTGCTGGGCCGGGACGCGTTCCAGGAGATGAACTACGAGCGGGTCTTCGGCTCGTCGGCCAAGGCGGTGCTGACGATCGACGACGCCGATCGCATTCCCGACCTGGTCGCGCAGGCGATGCACGTCGCCCACAGCGGGCGCCCCGGTCCGGTGGTGCTGGTGGTACCGGAAGACGTCCAGTACGACCGCACCGCCGCCCCGGTCAAGATCGCCCCGCCCGCGGTCGCCCCGCTGCTCACGGAAACCGACCGGGCCGAGCTTCTGGAGCGGCTGTCCCGCGCCCGGCGGCCGGTGCTGATCGTGGGCGGGCCGGGCTGGTCCCAGTCGGTCGGGGACGACGTCACCGCCTTCGCCGAGCACAACGACCTCCCGATGGCGGCCGCCTTCCGCTGGCAGGACGCGGTCGACAACGTGTCCGCGAGCTACGTCGGCTACCTCGGCCTCGGCGGCAGCCGCGATCTTCGCGCCAGCGTGACGGCCGACGCCGACCTGATCGTGGCGCTCGGCCCGCGCCTCGACGACCCCACCACCGACGGCTATCAGCTCGACGCGGCGGCCGGCCGCACCGTGCTGGTCTCGCAGGCGCCCGGCGACCTCGGCCGCCCGCCCGCGCCCGCCCCGGCGCTGGCGGTCCACGCGAGCCTGGAGTCGGTCGCGGCCGCGCTCCGCGACGCCGAGCTGCCGCAGGCGGCTGACCGGAAGACCTGGCGCGCTCAGCTCCGAGCCGTCCAGGACCGGTTCCACGCGCCGGCCGGCCACGACCTCATGCTCGACACCGCGGCGGTCATCGCGCACCTGCGGGACGTGCTGCCGACGGACGCGATCGTCACCAACGGGGCCGGCAACTACGCGATCTGGCTGCAGCGGTTCTTCGAGTTCCGCCGCTTCGGCACCCAGCTCGCGCCCAGGAACGGGGCGATGGGGTACGGGGTGCCGGCCGGCCTGGCCGCGGCGGCCCTGCACCCCGACCGGACGGTGGTCACCGTGGCCGGCGACGGCTGCTTCCTGATGAGCGGCAACGAGCTCGCCACCGCCGTCCAGTTCGGTCTCAACGTCATCGTGATCGTCGTCAACAACGGCATGCTCGGCACGATCCGGATGCACCAGGAGCGCGCCTTCCCCGGGCACGTGATCGCCACCGAGCTCCGCAACCCCGACTTCGCCGCCTACGCGGCGTCGTTCGGCGCCCTCGGCCTGCTGGTCCAGCGGACGGAGGAGTTCCCGGCCGCGCTCGCCCGCGCCCGCGCGCACCACGGCCCGGCCCTGATCGAGCTGCGCACCGACCCGGACCAGCTCAGCCCGGATTTGCGGCTCAGCTAGCGCAGCGCTCGGCCACCCGGCTCATGAAGCACAATCCGGACAGGTGACGCTCCATCTCGTGCGCCGCGCCGTCGGCGTCGCCGGCGCTCAGGCAGTCGAGCAGCCGGCGGCGCGAGTTGAGGATGATGCCGTCGGCCACCGGGCCGACCGACACCGACAGGTTGTGCGTCCACCCGACGGCCACCCCGGCCAGCCGAGCCAGCACCGGGTCGCCGGTCGCGTCGCCGAGCAGGTTGAAGAGCTCGGCGTGGGCGGCCGCCTTGCGGTCCCAGGCCAGGTGCACCGGCAGGCAGGCGGCCTGCTGGACGCTGTCGGAGAGCGCCTTCAGGTAGGCCGACCGCATCCGCTGGCAGGCGATGCGCACGATCGTCCCCTGCATCGTGATCAGGGCCTCATCCCTCATGCGACACCCGCGGGGCGAACGCCCGGCGGAGGGCCTGCCGGTCCTCCTCGGTGGTGCCGCCCCAGATGCCGAACGCGATCTGGTTCCGCAGCGCCCAGCCCAGGCACGCCTCCCGCACCGAGCAGCCCTGGCAGATCCCCTTAGCCTGGCCGACCTGATCGATCGCGGGCCCCGCCGTGCCGACGGGGAAGAAGAGCTCAGGATCGACCTGACGGCACGCGGCGCTCAATCGCCAGGTGGCGTACGGGGGCAGGGCTTCCGCCGGGCGCGACGGGGTCGTGTAGTTCATTCGTGCGTCAGCTCCTTCGGTCCACTCGCGCGCCCCACTAGGCCGATGAGCGGCCCCGGCGGCACCGAGCCCGCTGCGCTACGTCGCGCGAGTAATCCGATTCTCAGATCCCAGGCTGCTGCGCGCATCAGCAGAATGACTGGTCCGCTGACTGCCGCCTTGCGTCGCCGATGACACGAAGGCATATACCCACTCCTCACGCATTGTCGTACTCGCAGTCACGCGGAGTTGTTAAGAGTGCGCTAAGACCAGGGTCGACCCCGGGTCGCGTGTCATTGGTCCCTGGGTGAAAAAACGGTCCGTTCGGGATAAAAGCATTTGAATTTTCCGAACGGTCCCTGGTTGACTGCGGAGCGTTAACGGCTCCCGGTCGTCAGGCCTGGCGCTTGCCGCGCAGCAGCGAGGCCAGCCCGGCGAGCACCGACAGCCCGGCCGACACGCTGAACACGACGATCAGTCCGCTGTGGAACGGTCCCGCCAGCAGGCTGGGGAAGAACTCCCGGCCGGTCAGGGTCGCCTGGCTCGCGGCGGGCAGCTTCGCCAGGACCCCAGTCGGTGCGAGCAGGTGCTGGATCGGGTTCACGCCCAGCACCGAGGCGAACAGCGACGACACCGGCGGCAGCGTGGCGACCTGGTGCGCCACGCCGGACGGCACGCCGAGCTTGGTCAGTCCGCTGCTGAGGGTGACTGGGCAGGCTGCTGGACAGGCCGGCGATCATCAGCGTGAAGACGACGCCGATGGACAGGGCGGTACCGGAGTTCTGGAAGGTCGAGCGCATGCCGGACGCGGCGCCGCGCTCCTCGGCCGGGACGCTGCCCATGATCGACGAGGTGTTCGGCGAGGCGAACATGCCGCTGCCGATTCCGTTCAGCCCGACCAGCAGCGCGAACATCCAGTACGGGAAATTGACCGGCATCAGCATCAGCGCGATGAAGCTCGCGCGAACACCGCCATCCCTGCGCTTGCGATCCCGCGCGAGCCGAACTTGTCCGACAAGATCCCCGAGGTCGGCCCCGACACGAGGAAGCCAGCGGTCATCGGCAGCAGGAAGATGCCTGCCCAGAGCGGCGTCTGGGCATAGCTGTAGCCGTGCAACGGCAGCCAGATGCCCTGCAGCCAGATGATCAGCATGAACTGGATGCCGCCGCGGGCGATCGACACCAGCAGGCCTGCCATGTTGCCCGCGGTGAACGCACGGATCTTGAACAAGCCGAGCCGGAACATCGGATCCGCGATGTGCGTCTCGATGACAGCAAACACGATGAGCAGGACGACGCCGCCGATGATCTCGCCGAGAACCACCGGGCTCTCCCAGCCCATCGAGTTGTGTCCGTAAGGCTGGATGCCGTAGGTGATGCCGACCAGGACCGAGCCGAGGCCCAGGGCGAACGTGACGTTGCCCCACCAGTCGACCTTGCGCGGTGCCTGACGCCGACTTCCCGTAGCCGCCGGTAGGCCCACACTGTGCCGAAGACGCCCACCGGCACGTTGACCCAGAACACCGCGCGCCAGTCCCAGGCGGACAGCAGGCCGCCTGCCACCAGGCCGATGAACATCCCGGCCAGCGCGGAGATCTGGTTGGTGCCGAGCGCGAAGCCGCGACGTTCCGGCGGGAACGCATCGGTGAGGATCGCGGCCGAGTTCGCCATCAGCATGGACCCGCCGACCGCCTGCAGGAATCGCCAGCCGATCAGCCACATCGCCCCGTGTGTGCCCTGGTACGGATCGAACGACAGCATGATCGACGCGAAGGTGAACACCACGAAGCCCGCGTTGTACATCTTGACCCGGCCGAACATGTCGCCCAGCTGGCCCAGGTTCACCACCAGCACCGCCTGCACGAGGCGGTAGCCCATGATCATCCACAGCAGGTAGGTGATGTTGCCAGACGACAGCGGGTCCAGATTGATGCCGCGGAAGATCGCCGGGAGCGCGATGATCACGATCGAGCCGTCCAGCGAGGCCATGAACATCGCGGCCGTCGTGTTGGCGAGGGCGACCCACTTGTAGCGTCCGGCTTGGCGCGTCGTCTTCGGTGTCGTCGTGGTCGGTGCTGGGTGCAAGCCCCCATCACAGCTTCTCCGCCAGCCGCTCCAGCAGCGGGACAGCTGCCCGCAGCTGCCCCAGCTCCGCGCTCGGTGAACCCGTCCTCAAGCGCGGCCGCGATGTGCCCGGTGCGAGCGCCGCGGCCATGCGGACCACCTGCCGTCCCTCTTCGGTGATCGACAGCACGATCCTCCTGCCGTCCCCGGGATCCCTTCCGCGCCACCAGACCGCGTTCTTCCAGCGTGGCGATGGTGGCACCCATCGACTGCGGACTGATCCTGTCGAGCCGGGCGAGGTCGCTCGACGTGGCCGGACCGCCCCGGTCAAGGCGCGACAGCGTCGACGACTCGGCCAGCTCAGCTCGCCGGTCGGCGCGGCCTTGCTTGAGCCTGCGGTACAGGTTCCCGTCGCCATCCGCAGGGCCGCGGCCACCTCTTCCGGAGTGGGAGGGGTGGGGGCGGGCGGGGTCGAGGTAGGAGAGATCCCGGCTGTGTCCATATGCTCAAGCATAACTGTTAAGTTTTGATTTACCAATCCGGCTGGCGCAGCCACGACGAGCGCCTGTCGCCTCTCCAGCCGGGCGAACGGGTGAAGAACTGGTGAAGAGAGGACCGACAAAAGCAAAAGTGCCGTTCACACCGGGAGGGTGTGAACGGCACTTTTACTGGTCGCCTTACGGTGCGCCTTACCGGTTGCGGACCTTACTCACGGCGCGTAGACCTCGAGTTCGGAAACCTGGGCGCCGTTCTGGACGCTGTTGGCGGTGAAGGAGAGTTCCAGGTACTGCTCGGTGGTCCCCGACGGCAGGGCGATGGTGACCGTGTTGCCGGTGGAGGGGTTCCAGGTGTAGGTCGCGGAGGCGACGAGGGTGGTGAAGGTGGTGCCGTTGGCGGAGCCGAGGACGGACAGGGTCTGGGTCCTGGTCGACCAGGCGGTGGCCGGCGGCAGGTCGAGCACGAGCTGAGCCGAGGGCCTTGGCGGAGCCCAGGTTCACGGTCAGGGTGGTGGGCCACGCGCCGTTGGTGCCCTCCCAGTAGGTGCTGGTGTTGCCGTCCACCGCGTTGGTGGCCGGGTACCCGGAGGCGGTGCTGGACGCGGTGACCGGCGCGTTCAGTGCCAGGTCCGGCAGGGCTGTGCTGGTGCCCCAGACCTGGAACTCCGATACCTGGGCGCCGTTCTGGACGCTGTTGGCGGTGAAGGAGAGTTCCACGTACTGGTCGGTGGTTCCCGCGGGGAGCGGGATGGTGACGGTGTTGCCGGTGGACGGGTTCCAGGTGTAGGTCGCCGAGGGGACGATGGTGGTGAAGGTGGTGTCGTTGGTGGAGCCGAGGATCGACAGGGTCTGGGTTCTGGTCGACCAGGCGGTGGCGGGCGGCAGGTCGAGCACCACGGAGGTGATCGGGTCCGCGGCGCCCAGGTTCGCCGTGAGGGTGGTGGGCCACACGCCGTTGGTGCCCTCCCAGTAGGTGCTGGTGTTGCCGTCGTTCGCGTTGCCGGCCGGGTAGCCGGAGGCGGTGCTGGACGCGGTGATGGGCGCGTTCAGTGCCAGGTTGGCGGAGGTCCCGCCGCTGCTGGTCCCGGTGCCGGACAGGGCCACGGTCAGCGGGCTGCCCGGGGCGCTGCTGTTCACCGACAGCGTCCCGGTCGCCGACCCGGCCGCAGTCGGGGTGAAGTAGGCGCCGACCGTGCAGGAGGCGCCGGCCGCGAGCGAGGTGCCGCAGTTGTTCGTCTCGCTGAACGGGCCGGTCACGCCGACCGACGACATCGAGGCCGCCGCGGTACCGGTGTTGCTGATCGTCACCGTATGCGCCGCGCTCGTGGACCCGACCGCCTGGCTGGCGAAGGACACCGAGGTGGGCGAGGCGGACAGCGTCGCGCTGCCGGGGCTGGTCCCGGTGCCCGAGAGCGCGACCGTCAGCGAGGCGTTGGTGGCGTTGCTCGCCACCGTCAGGTTCGCCGAGGCCGCGCCTGCCGCGGTGGGCGTGAAGGTCACGCTCGCCGTGCACGACCCGCCGGCGGCGATCGAGGTCGCCGCAGGTGTTGGTCTCGCCGAACGGTGAGCCCGCCGTGATCGACGACACGCTCGCCGCCGCGGTGCCGGTGTTGGTGATCGTCACCGTCTGCGCCGCGCTCGTGGACCCGACCGCCTGGCTGGCGAAGGACACCGAGGTGGGCGAGGCGGACAGCGTCGCGGTGGCGGGCGGGGTGGTCCCGCCGCCGCCGGAGCCGGGGAAGATCTCGAACTCGGAGATCTGCGCCGCGGTCCAGCCGGAGTTGGCGGAGAAGTCGAGCTCAAGGTACTGGTCGTTCGTCCCGGACGGCAGGCTGAACGTCACCGTGTTCCCGGTCGCGGGGTTGAAGGTGTAGCTGGCCGACGGGACCACCGTCGTCCAGGTGCTGTTGTTGGTCGAGGCGAGCACCGAGAACGTCTGCGTGCGCGTGCCCCACGCCGTGGACGGCGGCAGGTCAAGCGTCACCGAGCCCAGCGGGTAGCTCTGGAGGAGATCCGCGGTCAGCGTCTGCGGATAGCCTGAGCCGTCCGTGCCCTCCCAGTACGTGCTGGTGTTGCCGTCGTTCGCGTCGGTCGCCGGGAACCCGGACTCGCTGCTGCTCCCGGTCATCGTCACGCCCGGCTCCAGCGCCAGGTTCGTGGTCGAGCTGATGCCGGTGCCGGACAGCGTTGCGGTGGTCGGGCTGTTGTTGGCGTTGCTGGTGACCGTCAGGGTCCCGGTCTGGGCGCCGCCGGCGGTCGGGGTGTAGGTGACGTTGACCGTGCAGGATGCGTTGACCGCGACGGTGGAGCAGTTGTTGGTCTCGCTGAACGGTCCGCTCGCCGAGACGCCCGACACGGTCGCCGCGGTGGTGCCTGTGTTGGTCACCGTCACCGACTCCGCGGAAGTCGTCGAGCCGACCAGGGTGCTCGGGAAGGACAGTCCGCCCGGGGCCACGGTGAGCATCGGGCCTGGCAACGTGCCAGTACCGGACAGAGCGACGGTGGTCGGGCTGTTCGCCGCGCTGTCTGTGACCGTGAGGCTCCCGGTCTCGGCGCCTGCCACCGTCGGCGAGTACGTGACGCTGGCGGTGCACGAGCCGTTTGCCGCGATCGACGACCCGCAGGTGTTGGTCTCGGCGAAGTCGCCGGTTGCGGCAATCGACGAGACGGTCACGGCCGCACTAGTCGGGTTGGAGACCGTCACTGTCTGCGCGGAGGTGGTCGTGCCGGTCAAGGCCGAGCCGAAGGTCAGCGAGCTCGGCAGTGCCGTCAAGCCCGGGGGGGGCGGGGCCGTCACGGGCCCCGCAGGCGGCCAGTTGCCGCAGAACTGCGGGCCGGTGAGGAGGCCGGGGGTGTTGCCGCCGCCGTCGGTGACCGCGAAGCCGCCGCCGCAGTTGTACACGAGGTCAGGCTGGTCGACGTTGGTCGCCGTGACGTTGGTGAACGTCGCCGCGCCTTGGGCCTGCTCCTGCATGGCGAAGGTGCCGGCTCCGTTGATGGTGACATCGTTCAGCGATACTCCGCTGACCGTGCCCTCCACCCATTGGACCGCTTCGAAAGGACTCTCCTCGATCAGCGCGTTGGTCACGTTGATCGGCCCGGTGACCGAGCCCTGCTCGCCGTCGAACCACAGCGCGCCGACGCCGAACTGCCAGTTCGGGTCGAGTTGGCCGTCCCGGATCATGGTGTTGTTGCTGACCGTGGTCAGGCCGACCGGGGTCGAGCCGAAGCGCTGCGCGACCGTGATGCCGCCGCCCTGGTTGATGCCGGTGTCCTCGACCAGGTTGCCGGTGACGGTGTTGTTGTTGCCGCCGTAGATCGCGATGCCGTTGGCGAGCTGCTGCTGCTGCACGGTGTTGTCGGAGATCGTGTCGTAGGCGTCGGCGCCGACGCCGGCGTCCGCCCAGGTCGCGATGCCGTCGTCACCGGTGTTGCGGATGTTGCTGTCGGTGACTGTTGAGTCGGTGACGCCGCCGTGGAAGTTGATGCCGTCCGCGGTGGTGTCGCGGATGCGCATGCCGCTGAAGGTCAGGTTGGTCATCGGCCCGTCCATCCAGGCCCCGACCTTCGTGTGCTCGATCCAGATGTTCGACACGGTCGAGTTGCTCAACGCGCCGCCGATGCCGTTGACCTGGGCGCTGTCGTCACGGATCTGGACGTTGCCGAAGATCGCGAAGTTCGACAGGTGCACGTTGGTGCTCCCGGGTTCGGCGCGGAGTTGCCGTAGAACCCCGGCGCCGTGCCGGTGACCGTCGAGTACCACATCCCGGCGCCTTCGACGGTCACGTTGTTGACGATGATGTGACCGGGGATGTCATACGTGCCCGTCGGGATCCAGACGGTGCCGCCGGCGCTGGCCGCGGTGATGGCGGCGTTGAACGCGGCGGTCGAGTCGGTCGCGCCGGTCGGGTCGGCGCCCTCGCTGACGACCGAGACCGAGCCCGCCGGCTGGGTCAGTGGCGCGGCGACGTTCTCGAAGTCGGCGAGGTTGATCGTGTAGGAGGACGCGGTGTCCTCGGAGTCGATCTGGAGCTTGAACGTCGTGCCCGCCGGATACGTCGTGGTGAACAGCCGGTGCACCTCGTCGTAGAAGTGCATCGGGGTGCCCGAACCCGGCGTGTTGACGAACGGGTAGCTGCCGTAGTACCAGCTGTACGCGTTGGTCAGGGTGAAGTCGGTCTGCTTGGTGCCGTTGATGTACAGCGACAGCGGCGCGGTGTAGACCGACCCGTCCGAGGTGTCCGGGATGCTGTACCGGAAGTCGATCGAGTTGGTGGCGACCGGGGTGGTGAACGTGACGTACTCGCCGGCTGCCCTGCAGGGTCACCGCCTCGCGGCCCACGGCCTCATCGGCCAGCTGGCCCTGGGTGTAGCTCGGGCCGATGACCGTCCCGTTGGTGGGGGAGTTCTGCGCCAGTACTTCGGCGTACGGCAGGTCCGCGCCGCTGCCGCCTGTGGCAGCTGCGGCGGGTGCGGCGGCTGCAGCGGGTGCTGCGGCGGCAGCGGGTGTGCGGCCGCCAGAGCGGCATGCGGCGGGTGCGGCGGATGCGGGTTGGATCGCCACAGCGAGGATGCCGCCAGCCAGCAACGCGGTGCTGCCCGCTGCGGCGAGGACTCGTCTTAGATTTCGGATAGACAGGGACACTTTGCTCCTTTCGGTACGCAATGCCGGCTCCAGCCGGCGGTACCGCAAGAGGGGGGATGGAGCAGGAACGCAAGGGGCTGATGAGATGCGGGGGTACGGCGAGACACACCGCAGACCGCGTGTGCGGCGGGCAGCGGAGTGGCTTGCGGGACGGGTGAAATCGGCAGAGAACGGTCAGGAGGAACGTAACTTCTTCGACACGACCGCGCAATATCTAGACGTAGTTTTGATGAATTCGGACTTCTGCATGCAAGATCAGAGCTACGCGAGGTCGCATTTAACGGCGGCGCTAGAGGCTACCGATGTTCGTAGCAATCTGTGGCCGCTAGAGTCAGAAAATTGCGTCAAGTTTTCACGTTTATGTCAAGTTTTTGCGCAGTTTTGTCGAGCAAGCACAGCTGAGGCAGTCGACGAACCAGGTCGCCCTCGACCACGCGCCGTCACCAGGCTGGGGCGGGCGCCACCGGCGCGTCGTGCCGTGCGCCCCGTGCGCGTGGCACCCGGGCGCTGGCCCGTGCCTCGTTACACGCCGACCGAGGCACTTCGACAGACCGCCGACTGAGCCGCCATCGGCGCGGGCCTCTGACCAGGCCCGTCGCCTCCTCCGGCATGCGGAGTCCCGGGGCCGGGGGGCCGGCTGAAAATCGGCTCGATGACTACCTTGTCAGCCGCTCGACTGGGGCCAAAATCACAGTGGACGGGAACCATGCGCCCGTTCACTACCGGGATTTCAAATCCTTCCTCCTTAACGGACCGTTGCTTCGCCTCCGACCGCCCCGCGAGCGACGCCGGTGTTCAGGCCGCGCTGCGGTGTTCACCGGGACACGCCGGGAAAATCCGCGTCTCGCGGTCGCCGCGCCGCTATCGTGTCATTTCGTGACCGAGGCGCCGGCGTTCAGCGTGGTGGCGGATGTCGCGATCGTGAAGGGGGAGACGCCGGCCTCCGACCGGACCTGGCTGTCGTTCCCCGACGGGACCGCGCGCCGCGCCGTGGTGCACGTCAGCCACGACCTGCCGCACTTGGTGGTCGAGTCGGTCTTCGACCTCGATGAGGGGCTCTGGGGCACGCTGGCGGCCGGCGGCTACGTGCCCGCCAGCCGTGCCGTCACCCGGCGGAACGGGCGGATCCGGCTGGTCACAGACGCGCCGCCGGACGAGATCGCCCTGCGGAACTGGCCGGCCCACCGCGTCGCCAAGGCGGCGGTCAACGCGGTGCTCAACCGGTGGGGCGATGGCCCCAACACCCCGGCCGGGGTGCGGGCCCGGCTGCGCGCGTTCGGGCCCGACGCGGCGGAGTTGGCCGGACTGCTGGACGACGAGGCGATCCGCGTGGCCGGCGTCGGCGTGCAGCGGCTCTACCGGGAGTGGGCGGCGCTGCCGGTCGGCGGCACGCTCCGGGCGACCTGGCCGCTGCACGACAGCTGGCTGCGCCTGCTGTGAGGCAACGCCTACCGTGACCCATGGGAACGCGCAGGAACTGAACGTCACTCGGTGGCTGCCGGGCATTGGCGGGCTGTTTACCGGTTCATTGCCGCGATCCGCGATCCTGCCGGGCGATGGCAACTACCGTGACAACCTCAACGCTGGCATCATGGCGATGACCATGAATGGCATCGCGATGGGCGTGGGCCCCGGGCGCGCCGACCGCCGTGCCCGCGGGAACCGGCGGTGAGGGCCGGCGCGCGGGCCGGGGTGGCCGGCGGGCGGGCGGGGAAACTGCGCGTCTTGATCGCCACCGACCAGTACGAGCCCATGGTCGGCGGCGTGCCCACCGTCACCAGGGAGCTGGCGCGGGGCCTGGCCGAGCGCGGCCACACGGTGGAGGTCCTCGTCCCGTCCGCCAGCGGCCGCAGCGGTACTCGCCCCGGTCCTGGTAGCGCCGCCGCCGGGCGGCTGACGGTGGCCTCGCGGCGCTCGGTGCGCTGGCCCTGGTACCCCGACCAGCGACTGGGCTTGCTCAGCCCGTCCGCCGCCCGTGAGCTGATCGACGGCTTCGTGCCGGACGTGGTGCACGTCCACTCGCCGCTGACGCTAGGCGCGGTGGCGCGGTCGGCCGCCAGACGGCGGCGCGTCCCGGTCGTCTACACCAACCACTACCTGCCCGTGAACGTCCATCCGGTAGCTGGCCGCGCCGACCGTCCCGGTCCGGCCGCGCGCGCGGCCGGCGCCCTCTTCGACGTCGGCTTCTACGGGTACCTCACCGGGTTCGCCAACCGGTGCGACCGGGTCACCGCGCCGACCGCGACCGCGCTGCTGCTGCTGCACGACCACGGGCTCCGCGCGCCGTCCCAGGTCGTATCGAACGGCGTCGACCTCGACGTCTTCTCGCCCGGTCAGGCGGACGAGTCGCTGCGCCGGGCGTACGCGCTGCCTTCCGGCCGTCCGCTGATCCTGTCGGTGGGCAGGCTCAGCCCCGAGAAGCGCGCGGACGTGCTGATCGAGGCGGTGGCGGTTCTCGGGGACGCGGTGCTCGCGCTGGCCGGCTCCGGCCCCGACCAGGAGCGGCTGCGGGCGCTGGCGGAGGGGCTCGGCGTGTCCGAGCGGGTCCGCTTCCTCGGCTTCATCCCCGGCGCCGACCTGCCGGGCCTGTACCGGCTCGCGGACGTGTTCGCGATCGCGTCCGAGGCCGAGCTGCAGTCCCTGGCGACCATGGAGGCGATGGCTAGCGGGCTGCCCGTGGTCGCCGTCAACGCTGGCGCGCTCGGCGAGCTGGTGCACCCGGGGGAGAACGGCTTCCTGGCCCGGCCGGGTCGGGTCAGCGACGTGGCCGGCTCCCTTGACCTGCTCTGCCGCGACGCCGCGCTGCGGGCGAGGATGTCGAAGGCGGGGCTGCGGATCATCGCCGACCACGATCGGCATCGCCTGCTGGCGCTATGGGAATCTATTTACCGCGCACTTGCAACACGCGATACAACAGTAGGAAGAGAAGGACAGGCAAAGGTGAGCGATGGCCAGCCCTGAACAGCCGCCCCTGCCACTGCTCTTCCTCATCGGGGACACCGGTGGCGGGCATCGCAGCGCGGCGGTCGCGGTGCAGCAGGCGCTGGACCGCGTGCTCCCCGGCCGGTTCGCGCCGATCGTCTGGGACCCGATCCGCGGCGCCGACGTGCCCTGGCTGCTGCGCTGGTTCGCCGGGCTCTACGGCCCGTGCATCCGGCTCACGCCCTGGCTGTGGTGGCTGTTCTGGCGGACGAGCAACTCGCCGCGGGGGCTCGGCCTGCTCCGCCGCACGATCATGGCCCCCGTCTACGGCAGCGTCACGCGGGCGGCCGAGGCCTGCCGCCCCGCGCTGATCGTGGCGTTCCACCCGATGACGGCCGACCCGGCCGTCCGGGCGCGCAAGCTCACCGGCGTCCTTGCCCCGGTCATCACCGTCGTCACCGACCTGGTCACCGCGCACCTGTCCTGGCTGGACGCGGCGGTCGACCGGGTGGTGGTGTCGTCTGAGGTGGTCGCGGACCGGTGCGGACCGGACGAGACGCCCGCGGACAGGTACGTGCCGCTCGGGCTGCCCGTCGCCGCCGAGTTCTGCCGGCCGCCGCTCGATGAGGAGTCACGGCGGGAGCTGAAGCGGGAACTCGGGCTGCGCGGGGAGTTCCTCGTCGTGCTCACCGGCGGCGCGGAAGGGTCCGGCGGTCTCCGCCGTCGCGCCGCCGCGATCGTGCGCCAGGTGGACGACGTGGACGTCGCCGTCATCTGCGGCCGGAACCGGTCGCTGCGGCGGCGGGTCAGCCGGCTGGCCGAGCGGACGGGGGACGGGCGGCTGACCGCGCACGGCTTCGTCGGCAACATGGCCGACTGGCTGCGCTGCGCGGACATCGTCGTCGGCAAGGCGGGCCCCGGCACCATCGCCGAGGCGACCTGCTGCGGCGCCCCGCTGGTGCTCACCTCGTTCGTGCCCGGGCAGGAGGAAGGGAACGCCGAGTTCGTCACCGAGGCCAGCGCCGGCGTCTACGCGCCCAGGCCGAGGCACCTCGCCGCCGAGGTCGGCAGGCTCCGCCGCGACCCGGCTGCCCTCGCCGCCATGCGCGAAGCATCGGCGCGGGCGGGCCGTCCCGGCGCGGCGGTTGATATCGCCCGCTTCATCGCCGATCTGGTGGAGCCGGTGAGGTCGGGCCCGCAGCCGAACCAGTCGGCGCAGCGGCACCGGTCGGCGCTGGCGGCTCCGGCTGGCGTTGCGGCCCCGGCTGGCGGCGATGGCGAAAGCGCCGACTGGCCGAGCGAGCTGCTCCCCGCGCTGATGGCCGAGACGTCCGCCATGGGGAGGCCACTCGTCTTCTCGCTGACGGACGTGGAGGACTCGGATCACCGCGCGAGGGCGTCTTCCTCGCTGCGTCGGCTGCGCCGCTCCGGCGTCCTCATCCGCGCCGCGCTCCGAGACCGGTAACGCGCCCGGTCTGAGGAGTACTCCCAGACCGGTCATAGGTCTCGTGTTTCACCGGTGATCTTTCGCCCCGCTGTCACCGAAGTCGGTCAAGTGTCCGATGTCTGGGGGCCCGGCCGACGGCAGCATTGTTGCGTGACCGCGCGGCGCCCTGCAAGCGTCTCCTCCTCCGCTCGCCGGCAGCCCGGTCACCGCACGGGGACCTTCCCGGCGGCTCTCCAGCCGCGCGGGCCGTGGCCGCGGCCCGCGCGGCATTAACCATGCCTGCCCTTTCTTAGCCTGCCCGTTCCTCGGGCCCGTCCCCCGCCTCGCACCCGATTTATCAGCTGATGTCAGCATCGATCGGCGCTTGCGGCGGACTGTCCCAGATCAGCGCGGTGCTGGGAACCGGGCCCGCGCGGCGGCATTCTAGAGCTCACCCGTGCACTGGCGTCGCATCGATTTGCGTCAACTGACCGATGTCTGCTCGCGCAACTCGCAGCAACATTTGGCAGCCAACAAGCGCTAGTCAATTCACTACCGGCTACACCTCAGGCCCCGCCACATGCTGCGGGCGCGGCCTGGGGGAACGCGAGGAGCAGCCCGTGTTCGTTCACGCCCTGTCCGGGGCAGCGTCGTTCGCCGCATGCCTGCGACTGTTTCGGTCCTACCCGCTCGCCGTCTCGCCCTGGTCCGGTGACGGCAGACGTCGGTCGATCGTGCTGCGGCATCCAGGTATCGAGGAGAACCGGGCAGGCGGGGGGTGCGACTTTTTCATCCTGAGCCAGGACCAGGCCGACCACTTCGTGCTGCGGCCCTGGGGCCCCTCCGGGTCGCGGCGAGTCCAGCGTCGGCGCGTACCAGGAAATCCGGCCGGTCGAGCCGGTGCCCGTCGCCGTCCACCGGGTGATAGCCGAGGGAATGCCGGTCCCGCGCGACGGCACGCTGCTCGGCTGGGTCAGCGACCGGCAGGCGATCGTCGCGTTCTCGGTGTACCACGGGCAGCCGCGCGGCCCGTGGCCAGCGGGACCGCAGATCAGGGCACTGCCGATGGTCGGCAGCGACCCGCTGCACTGGCCCGCGTTCACCGTGAGCCCGCTGGACGACGGTCGGCTCTGGGACTACCTCGACCGGGGCGAACTCGTCGATCTCGGTCCGCTCGTCGCCGGAGCGCCGGGCAGCGCGTTCTGGGTGCCCTCGCAGAACACCCGCCGCGCCGCCCAAGGGCACGGCTGCGTCGTCGTCAGGGGGAACCTCTCCGCCGACGAGTTCTGGCTGCCGGCGGGCGTCTACATGGACCACTGGATGCTCCGCGAGGGCGTTCCCGCGCCCCCGGCGAGGCACCTCCTCTCCCTCCCCGGCACCACGGACCTTGCCCGCCGGACGGCTGTCACCCAACGGGCTTAACTGATCCACTGACGTTCCGCAGGCATCAACGCGCCGGGGGCATTGACGCGCCACGGCATTCGACGCGCCAGGGCACTGGCGCGCTGGCCGGCTTGGCGGCGAATGTCGGTGGGCTCGACTAGCTTGATCGCCATGCCAGCACGGTGGAGCGCCGACAGCGTCCTCGACCTCGCCCCGGACGAATCCTCGCGCCGGTCCGCGACGGGGCTTGGGCGGCCCGTGCCGTGGAGCGGCATGGGCGTCGCGGGCGACGTGCTGTGGGGGCTGTGCGCCGGCTCGGGCAAGAACCCGTACCAGACCATCGTCGATCTCAGCGGTCCCGCCTACAAGTGCTCGTGCCCGTCGCGGAAGTTCCCCTGCAAGCACGCCCTCGGGCTGCTGCTGAACTGGGCCAATGGCAGCGTGCCGGAGGAGAGCGCGCCCGCCGACTTCGCGCGGGCCTGGCTGGACGACCGCCGCGCCCGAGCGGAAAAGGCAGAAAAAGCATTCGCCCGAACGGTCCCGGCGGACTCCCCGCTGGCCTTGACTCGGGCACCGTCAAGGACGAAGCCGCCGCCGCGCGCCGGGCTCAGCAGCGGGCGCAGCGGGTCGCGAGCGGCCTGGCCGAGCTTCAGTCGTGGCTCAGGGACCAGGTCCTGGTCGGCCTGTCGGCCACGCGCCGGTTACGCGGGCACACGAACGAGATCGCGGCGCGGATGGTCGATGCGCAAGCGCCCGGCGTCGCCACCGCCTGCGCGGGCTGTCCGCGGTTCCGGCGTCCGGCGAGGGATGGCCCGGCCGGCTGCTGGGCGAGTACGGGCAACTGCACCTGCTGGCCCGGGCGCACCAGCGGCTCGACGCCCTGCCGCCCGGCTTGGCCGCCACGGTCCGGTCCCGGGTCGGGTACCCGACCAGCCGCAAGGACGTGCTCGCCAGGCCCGCGGTCACCGACCACTGGGCGGTGCTCGGCGTCCGCGACTTGCTGGACGGGAAGCGTCCCGGGACGCCGCGTCTGGCTGCGCGGACGCGACAGCGGCCGGTGGGCGATGCTGCTGACGTTCGGTCGCGCCCGGCGGGGGCCGGCGGCTGGCAGGATCCGGACACGGCCCGGCTACGGCCAGGGACCGAGCTCCACGCGAGCCTGCACTACTACCCCGGCCAGCCGCGCGATGCGGGCGGCCGCGGGGGAGCGGCACGCCCAGCCGGTCCCGGTGCAGCGCCCCGTTCGCCGCCGGAGACGCCGCTGCCCTGCTGGCCGGATACGCGGCCGGGCTGGAGCAAGACCCCTGGCTGACCGTGTGGCCGGCCCTGCTGACCGGCACCCCGGTCCCGCCCGGCGCGCGGCGTAGCGGCGCCCGGCGGCGGCGGCACGCCGGAAACCCGGTGGCACCTGATCGACCGAACCGGCGCCGCGCTGCCGCTGGCGGAGCGGGAGTCGCTCTGGACGCTGCTGGCCGTGTCCGGCGGCAGCCCGGTCACGGTCGCCGCCGAGTGGCATCCGGACGGCCTGCTGCCGCTGCGGTCTGGCACGGCGACCGGGCGGTGGCGCTGTGACCGGACGCGGCATCCGGATCGGCTGCCGCCGTCGACGGTCCGGCCTGGCGACATGCGGTGACGCGGTGAACTGTCTTTCGATGACCTGGTGACGGCGGCGACCGTCGGCGTGTCCCGCAGCCCTTCGCGGTCACCGGCCTGGCGGGCCCGGCCGCCGCCCACGCCGGGTGCTCGACGCCGGCGACCCGGCCGCCGCCCTGCTGGACGCCGCCGCGCTGCTGACCGTCGCGCAGCGGGCCGGGTTCCGGCCCGAGCGCACGGCGCTCGTCGGCCCGCTGCCGTCGCCGGAGGACGCCGCGCCCGAGCTGTCTGCGCGCGCGGAGCGGGCGCTGCGGCAGATCGGCGGCGCGCAGCTGGCACCCGGGTTCGCCGCCGGCGACAAGGAGCTGCTCGCCGACCTGCTCACAGCGGCGAGCGACGCGGGTTACGTGGCGTCGGCGCCGCTGCTGCCCGACCTGCTCGACGCGGCGGTCCGCACGACCGCGCTCCGGCCGGCGGTGGCGGCCGTGCTCGGCGTCCGGGGCCGCTGGCTCGCGGAGCACCGGCCCGACTGGCAGCGGGTCGTCGATCGATGCCGGCGACAGCGCCGACGGGCAGCGCCGATGGGACGCAGCGCCGGCGGACACAGGGCCGGCGCAGACACCGGCGGCGGCTGACCGCGGCAGCCGGTCCACCGTCGGCGGGCGCGGCGGCCGACCGGGTCCTCGGGCGACCCGGAGGTCTGGCGGACGGGCAGCCGCGCCGAACGCCACGCCTACCTGGCCGCCCAGCGCGCAGCGCGACCCGCAGGCGGGGCGCGAGCTGCTGGCGGCCGACTGGGCGCAGCGCCCGCCGACGAACGAGCCGCCCTGCTCGCCGTCCTCGCCCGCGGCCTGTCCGCCGACGACGAGGAGTTCCTGGACGCCGCGCTCGACGACCGGGCGGCGCCGTCCGCGCGGTCGCGCGGCGGCTGCTCACGCTGCTGCCCGGCTCGCGGTTCGGCCAGCGCGCGACGGAGCGGGCCGCGGCCGTGCTCCGGCTCGAGCGCCACGGGCTGCGCCGAGCGCTGGTGGTCAGCCTGCCCGGCGATCCCGACGCCGCCGCGGTCCGGGACGGGATTGACGCCCGCCTGCCGTCACCGTCCATCGGCGCCGGCGCGTGGCTGCTCACCCAGCTGATCGCCGCCGTCCCGCTGGCCGGCTGGACCGCGCTGTTCGGCCTTCCGCCCGCGACATCGTGGCGCTCCCGGTCGCCGGCGACCCCCGCTCGGCTCGACGTGCACGCGGGCTGGCGGCTGGCCGCGGTCAACCAGGCGCAGCAGCCGAGTGGGCCGAGGCCCTGCTCGCGGTCGGCGATCCGGACGACGGCGGGAACCGGCCGCCGGCCGCCTGGCCGGCCGACCAGCGGCTCGCGGCCGCCTGCCGCCGGCCAGGCGCGCGGCGCGGGCCGCCGCGCTGCTCGCCGGCGCTGACCTGAACGCGGGGCCTGCGGCCGCCCAACAGCGCGATCGCCGAGGTCGGCGGCGGTCCCGTCCCGTGGCCCGGTGACCTGGCCGACGCCGTGCTCACCGTCCTCGGCCGGGCGGCGCCGCTGGCGGTCCTGCCCCGGCTGCCGAGGGGGCTGCTCGACCTGGCGGCCCGAGGCCTGCCCGCCACCGGCGGGCGCGACTACGCCGCCGAGCTGACCCGGCTCGCTGACGCCCGTCCGCAGACCTGGACGCCGCTGGTGCAGGAAGACCGCAGAAACCATCCTGCTCCGCCGTGCCTTCCTCGAGGAGATCCGTTGATCGCCAACGCCACCGACAACCCCGCCGCCGACGGTACAGCGCCGCCGCCGAGGCAGCCGGCCAGGCGCATCGCCGGCCCGCAGCTGCTGCGCCCGCACGCCGAGCAGACCTACGCGGCCGAGCTGGCCGCGCTCGCCGCGGCCGACGACCGCCCGCGGCCGCCGTCCTGGCTGCTGTCACCGCAGGCGGTGGTCACCTACCTGCTCGGCGGCACGCTCGCCGACGGCACCGTGATCACGCCGAAGTACGTCGGGCCGCGCCGCCTGATCGAGGTCGCCGTCGCGACGCTGGCCACCGACCGGGCGCTGCTGCTGCTCGGCGTGCCGGGCACCGCCAAGACGTGGGTGTCCGAGCACCTGGCGGCGGCCGTCTCCGGCGACTCCACGCTGCTGGTGCAGGGCACCTCGGGCACGGCCGAGGAGGCGATCAGGTACGGCTGGAACTACGCGCGGCTGCTCGCCGAGGGCCCGTCGAAGGCCGCGATGATGCCGTCCCCGATCATGACCGCGATGGCCGAGGGGCGGATCGCGCGGGTCGAGGAGCTGACCCGGATCCCCTCCGACGTGCAGGACGCGCTGATCACGATCCTGTCCGAGAAGACCCTGCCGGTACCCGAGCTCGGCATCGAGGTGCAGGCGGTGCAGGGATTCTCGGTCATCGCGACCGCCAACGACCGGGACCGGGGCGTGAACGACCTGTCGTCGGCCCTGCGCCGCCGGTTCAACACGGTGGTGCTGCCGCTGCCGGCGACCGAGGACGAAGAGGTCGATATCGTCGCCCGCCGGGTCGCCCAGCTCGGCCGGGCGCTCGAGCTGCCCGAGGTGCCGTCGGCGCTGGAGGAGATCCGCCGGGTGGTGACGATCTTCCGCGAGCTGCGGACGGGGATGACGGCCGACCAGCGGACCAGGCTGAAGTCGCCGACCGGGACGATGTCGCCGGCCGAGGCGATCTCGGTCATCACCAGCGGCATCGCGCTGGCGGCGCACTTCGGCGACGGGGTGCTGCGCCCGGCCGACGTGGCCGCCGGGATCGTCGGCGCGGTGATCAAGGACCCGGTCACCGACGGCGCCGTCTGGTCCGAGTACCTGGAGGCCGTCGTCCGCGAGCGGCGCGGCTGGGACGACTTCTACCGCGCCTGCCGCGAGGTAAGCCGGATGACGCGGATCGCGCCCGCCGTCGAGCCGAGGTGTCTCGGTGCTCGGCATCAGGCACCACGGGCCGGGCTCAGCCCGGTCGGTCGTGGCCGAGCTTGACCGGCTCAGGCCCTCGGCCGTCCTGATCGAGGGGCCCGCCGACGCCGATCCGCTGCTGGCGCTGGCCGCCGACCCGGGCATGGTGCCGCCGGTGGCGCTGCTCGCCTACGCGCCGGACGAGCCGCGGGTGTCGGCGTTCTGGCCGTTCGCGGTCTTCTCGCCGGAGTGGCAGGCGCTCAGCCTGGGCGGCCGCGAACGGGGTGCCGGCCCGGTTCTGCGACCTGCCGGCCGGGATGGTGCTGGCCCGCCGGAGCCGACGACGCCCGGGCAGGCCGGCCCCGGGACGCGCGAGGTCGCGAAGGGCCGGACGACCCGATCGGGCAGCTCGCGGCGGCGGCCGGCTACGACGACCCGGAGCGCTGGTGGGACGACGTGATCGAGTCCCGGGCTGCACGCCGCCGACCGGGAAGGCACCGCGTTCGCCGCCATCGGCGAGGCCATGGCCGAGCTGCGGGCCGGCCGGGCCGGGAGCGCGCACGAGCAGCGCCGCGAGGCGCACATGCGGCAGGTGCTGCGGGCGACGCTGAAGGAGACCGACGGGAACGGTCGCGGTCGTCTGCGGCGCCTGGCACGTTCCCGCGCTGACCGCGCCGCTGCCGCCGGCCACGAAAGACGCCGCGCTGCTGCGCGGCGTCCCCAAGCGCAAGGCGGCGCTCGCCTGGGTGCCGTGGACGCACTCCCGGCTGGCGGCCGCGTCCGGGTACGGCGCCGGGATCACCTCGCCGGGCTGGTACCACCACCTGTTCACCGTGCCGGAGCAGACCATCGCCCGCTGGCTCACCCGGGTGGCCGGCGTGCTGCGCGGCCACGACCTGCCGGTCTCCTCGGCCCACATCATCGAGGCGGTCCGGCTGGCCGAGACGCTGGCCGTGCTGCGCGGCCGCCCGCTGGCCGGGCTGGCTGAGGTCAGCGAGGCCACCAAGTCTGTCCTGTGCGACGGCGACGATCTCGCGGCGGCGTTCGTCACCCGCGACCTGGTGGTGGGCGAAGCGCTCGGCGCGGTGCCGGACGGCGCGCCGCCGGTGCCGCTCGACGCCGACCTGCGCGCCCGGGCGAGGGCGCTCAAGCTGAAGATCGAGCCGCTGACGCGGACGCTCGCGCTCGACCTGCGCAAGGAGACGGACCGGGGCCGTTCGGTGTTCCTGCACCGGCTCGGCGTGCTCGGCATCGGCTGGGGCGAGGCCACGGCGGACCTGGTCCGCGGCACCGGCACCTTCCACGAGACCTGGACGCTGCGCTGGCGGCCCGAACTGGCGGTGGCGATCATCGACGCCGCCCTCTGGGGCACCACGGTGGACTCGGCCGCCACCGCGAAGATCATTTCCGTCGCGTCGCCCGGGCGGCCGCCGCTGGCCGAGGTCACGCGGGCGGTCGAGCGCGTGCTGCTGGCCGATCTGCCCGAGGCGCTCGAGCCGGTGCTGCGCGCGCTCGACGCCACGGCGGCGACCGAGTCCGACGTCACCCGGCTGATGGCCGCCGTTCCCGCCCTGGTGCGCGCGATCCGCTACGGCGACGTGCGCGGCACCGCCACCGGCGCGCTCTCGGCGGTGGTGGACGCGCTGACCGTCCGGGTCTGCGCCGGCCTGCCCGCCGCCGCCGGCGGCCTGGCCGACGACGCCGCCTCGGTGCTGCGGGCGTCGCTTGACGGCATGCACGCCGCGCTCGGATTGCACGCCCAGGGAGCGCTCGGCGCGCAAGCCCGAGACCGGTGGATGACGGCGCTCGTCCGGGCTCGACGGGCGGCGCGACGTGCACGGCCTGGTCGCCGGGCGGGTCGTGCGGCTGCTCGCCGACGCCGGCGTGCTGTCACCGCCGGAGGCGGCCGCGCCGGTTCGCCGCCGCGCTGTCCGTCGGCGTCCAGGCAGCGGACAAGGCCAGTGGGCCGAGGGCTTCCTGTCCGGCAGCGGCCTGCTGCTCGCCCACGACCGCGATCTGCTCGGCATCCTGGACGGCTGGCTGGCCTCCCTGTCGGAGCAGGAGTTCCTCGACGTGCTGCCGCTGCTGCGGCGGACGTTCGGCGAGTTCGCGGAGCCCGAGCGGTCCAGCATCGGGCGGGCGGTCAGGCACCTGTCCGACGGCGGCGGTCACCGGCGCGGCGGCGTCGCGTTCTACGCCGCCCGCGGCGACGGCGCCGACGACGCGGTCGACATCGACGCCGGCGGGCGGCGGGCGCGCTGCGCACCGTCGCCATGATCCTCGCGCACGCTCGGAAGGAGCTCGATGACCGCAGACGATCCGGTACCCGCAGGCCCGCCTGCGCAGGACCCTTTGACCGATGAGCGCGAGCGGCTGCGGCGGTGGCGGCTGCTGCTCGGCTCGCCCGCCGACGAGGGCGGCCCCCGGTCTGTCCGCAGCGGACCAGGCCATCGACGCCGCGCTGGCCGCACTCTACGACGAGGGCGCGGGCGGGCCGCAGCGGGGTCGCGGCCCGGCCGCGGGCAGCCTGGGCGGTCCGCCGGGCTGGGCGCGTCCGCCCCGAAGGTGGCGCGCTGGCTGGGCGACATCCGCACCTACTTCCCGTCCACGGTCGTGCAGGTCATGCAGCGGGACGCGATCGACCGGCTTAACCTGCGGCAGCTGCTGCTCGAGCCGGAGATGCTCGAATCGGTCGAGCCGGACGTGCACCTGGTCGGCACGCTGCTCAGCCTGAACCACCTGATGCCGGAGACGACCAAGGCGACCGCCCGGCAGGTCGTCGCCCGGGTGGTGGCGGAGATCGAGCGGCGGATCGCGAACCGCACCCGCGCCGCCGTGTCCGGCGCGCTCAACCGGGCGGCGCGGACCCGCCGGCCCAGGCCGCGCGACATCGACTGGAACCGCACGATCGCCGCCAACCTCGCCCGCTACCAGCCCGCCCACCGCACGGTCATCCCCGAGCGCCTGGTCGGCTACGGGCGCCGGCAGCAGGTCATGGCCCGGGACATGGTGCTGGCCATCGACCAGTCCGGGTCGATGGCGTCCTCGGTGGTGTACGCGTCGGTGTTCGGCGCCGTGCTGGCCTCGATCCGGTCGCTGCGGACCTCGCTGGTGGCCTTCGACACCGCCGTCGTTGACCTCACGCGCAGCTTTCCGACCCGGTCGACGTGCTGTTCGGCGTCCAGCTCGGCGGCGGCACCGACATCAACCAGGCGATCGCCTACTGCCAGGGGCTGATCACCCGGCCCGCGAGACTCGATCTTCGTGCTGATCTCCGACCTGTACGAAGGCGGCGTCCAGGAGGAGATGCTGGCCCGGATGGCCGCCCTGCACGCGGCGGGCGTGCAGGTCGTGGCCCTGCTGGCGCTGTCCGACGAGGGCGCCCCGTCCTTCGACGCGGACAACGCGGCCGCGCTCGCCGCACTCGGCATCCCGGCGTTCGCCTGCACCCCGGACGCGTTCCCCGACCTGCTCGCGCTCGCGATCGAGGGCGGCGACATCGAGTCCTGGGCCCACCGCAACGCCCAGGCCGCCAGGTAGGCGATCAGACAACAAGCTCGCGGAGAGGAGTAGCGCGGTCTCCTCCGCACCCGCTGGCGACTCCTCCGAGCCGTTACCGGGACGTCCGCCTCTCCCAGTCTGCGCTTCTCCCCACCCTGCGCCTCGTTACCAGGGGGACTGCGTGGCAAACGGTGGACCCTTGAGGTTAGCCACATACCAATTCGTATCCGGGAATGCACAAGGTCGTATCGGGGAACGCACAAGCCAGCCTTCCGATATGTCCGAGTATCCGGCCGGATACATAAAAGTATCGTTTGAGTAAGTCTCTAGCCGCACAAATCAGCAAGAAAACGGAGTAATATTCGAGTATGAACATCAATAGATGCCATTAGATCGAACGGGAAGGGGGAACGCCAGATGGGACAAGAGCCCGACCCGAACGCCGGACCGGCCGGGGACCCGGATCCCGAGCCCCCCGCTTCCCCTTCCCGGGGCTCCGCCGATGCCGCCTGCCGCTCCGAGCCGTCTGCTTCCCCTGCTTCTGGTGGTTCGCCCGCCTCACCCACCCCTGCTGATTCACCCGACTCTCCAAGCTCCTCGGGCTCCTCGGGCTCCTCGGGCTCCTCGGGCTCCTCGGGCTCCTCGGGCTCCTCCGATTCATCGGCCACTCCGGATGGCCGCGGGACCCCGCGCACGCCGACCGGCTCGGACGAGGTCCGGCGGGCGGCGCTGCTAGCCGGGTTCGCCCACGGCGGCCCCTGGGACAGCCGCCCGCCCGGCCCCGACCTCGCCGCCGCGCTCGCGACCGCCGCCGGCCTCAGTGGCGCTGCCGCGGCGCGTTGGGGAGCAGCTCATCGGGATACTCGGCCGGCTCGCCGCACTAGAATCCTGGGCCGCCGCCGGGAAGCTCGGCGTGATCCGCGCGCTGATCCGCGACGACGACCCGGGGTTCCTGAGCGGCTCCCGCCACGGTGACCTTCCCGATGTGTGGGATGACTCGCTGACCAGCGAGATCGCGCTCGCCGTGGCCGCCTCGGTCCCGTCGGCGGACAAGACCATGCGGGCCGCCTGGGAACTGGGCGCCCGCCTCCCCGAAATCGGGACCCTGCTGGAGACCGGCATCCTTGACGCGCCGAAAGCCCGGCTGATCGCCGAGATCTTCCAGGACCTGTCGGATGAGACGCCGGCCAGGCGGAGGCCCGCCATCGTGCCGGAGCTGACCGAGCCGCCGGCGAAGACCTACGCCCAGGTCGAGCACATCGCCACCGCGATCGCGCTTACCGTCGACCCGCACCTGGGCGAGCGGCGACGCAAGGCCGCGGAGAAGCACGCCGCCCGGGTGCACATGTTCCGCGAGCGCGCCGGGACCGCCCGCCTGTCCGGCCGCGACCTCCCCACCGATCAGACCCTCGCCGCCTACGCCAACGTCAACGCTCGCGCCGCCGAGTACAAAGAGTCCGGCGTGTTCGCCAAGGCACGGATGGACCAGCTGCGCGCGGCGGCCTACCTCGATTTGTTGAACCGCGCGACCGCCCAGGAGCGGATCTCCCACGGTCTGCTCACCGAGCAGACCCCCGCCGACGACCAGATGGAGCGCCGTCGCCGAGGCGAGCTCCGGCCCGGCCGGCTGAACCTCGCCGGGTGGAGACGATTGCCCCTGCGCCGAGTGCGACGGCAGCTGCCTGCCCGACGACGATTCCCCCGACGACAGCCACCCCGACGACGGCCCGGATGGCAGCGGTCCCGAAGACTACGGTCCCGAAGACTACCGTCCCGAAGACTACGGCCCCGAAGACAACGGCCCCGAAGACAACGGCCCCGAAGACAACGGCCCCGAAACAACGGTCCCACGGCCCAGATACGGTCCCGAAGCACGGCCCCGACGCAGCACCAGCAAAGGCCGCTCCGGTGACGACAGGCCCCCCACAGCGTCACCCGATGACGGCCGCCGCCCGGAAGACGGACCCGGCAACAGTCCGGGCGGCGATAGCCAGCCAACGGGCGGCGACAACCCCGGATCGGCCTCAGCGCCGCCGCCGTCCACACCCCGCAGTCGGGCGGGTCCCCGCCGGTGCTGCAGGACCTTATCTTCCCCCTGGCCACGCTGCTCGGCCTGGCCTACACCCCCGGCGAGGGACACGGCCTCGGCCCTTGGACTCCGAATTGTCCCGCACCCTCGCCGCCACCGCGGCCGCCAGCCCCCACACCACCATCTGCGTCACCATCACCACCACCAACGGCATCGCGATCGGCCACGGCTGCGCCAAACCCCGACGGCCCGCTAGCCAGGCTCCCGGCGGGCCCGCCCCGCCCCTAGTTGCGCTCCCGGCCCGCATCAACCTGACCATCACCGCTGACCAGCTGGCCGACCGAGCCGGGCAGTCGCAGGCCGGCGTTCGCCCCACGCGGCACCCCGGATACCCACGCGGCCTCATGCCCGTCGGGCTACCCGGACTGGTGCCGCACCTGGGTGCTGACGGTGCCTGGCGGCCAGCAGTTCAGCGTGCGCCTAGAACCTATGCCGACGTTCGAGTGTGATCATCGGAACGAATCGCACGCGTACCACCCCAACGACAAGCTGCGGCACCTGGTCCAGATCCGGGATTACATGTGTACTTTTCCGCCCTGTTCCCGGCACGCGCGGGCGAGCGACTTCGAGCATGCGGTGCCCTATGATCAGGGCGGAAGAACCTGTGCGTGCAATGCTGGTGCCAGAAGTCGAAAATGCCATCGGGTCAAGCAATCGCCTGGGTGGAAGGTCAGTCAGCCGCGGCCGGGCTGGCACCAGTGGGACACGCCGCGCGGCAGGACCTACACACAGGGGCCCAATCGATATCCGGTCTGACCCATGGATTGCCGCTGAGAGGGAGACCCCGAATTCGCGCCGAGGCGGCAGCGCCTACACGCCCGTGTCGGCAGGCAGTTCTTCCGCGTCCGGGTCCGGCTCGCGAAGGGGGAAGTGGCAGGCGGCTAGGTGGCCGTTGGTGGTGAAGGGGCGCAGCGGCGGTTCCGGCTCGGCGCACAGGTCGGCGGCGCGGGGGCAGCGGGTGCGGAATCGGCAGCCGGACGGGGGAGCGACCGCAGACGGGAGCTCGCCCCGGACGCCCTGGTGTTCCTTGGCCCGTTCGAGCGCCGGGTCGGCGACCGGCACGGTGTCGATCAGGCCTCGGGTGTACGGGTGGACCGGCGCTGAGTAGACGGAGTCGGCCGGGCCGACCTCCACCAGCTTGCCGAGGTACATCACGCCGATCACGTCCGCCATGTACCGGACGACGGAGAGGTCGTGCGAGATGAACATATACGTCAGGCCGTGATCGCGCTGCAGGTCAAGCATTAGGTTGAGGATCTGCGCCTGGATCGAGACGTCAAGCGCGGACACCGGCTCGTCGGCCACGATCATGGACGGCCGCAGCATCAGCGCCCGGGCGAGCCCGAGCCGCTGCCGCTGCCCGCCGGAGAACTCGTGCGGATACCGCTCGGCCGCGGCGGCGGGCAGCCCGACCTCGTTCAGCATCGCCGCCACCCGCTTCGCCTGCGAGGCCCGGCTGCCGTCCCGCTGGATGACCATCGGCTCGCGCAGGATCGTCGACACCCGCATCCGGGGGTCCATCGATGCGTAGGAGTCCTGGAACATCAGCTGCACCAGCCGCGCCTGACGCCGCCGCTCCCGCCCCGAGAGCGACGCGAGATCCCGCCCGCCGAGTACAAGCGACCCGCTGCTCGGCTTCTCCAGCCCCACGATCAGCCGTCCGACGGTCGTCTTTCCGCACCCCGATTCCCCCACAAGCCCAAACGTCGAGCCGGCCGGAATCGTGAAGGACACGTCCGCGACAGCCGAGACCTGCCCGATCCGCCGCTGCAGCACTGCCCCAGCCGTAACCGTGAAGTTCTTCACCAAGCGGGACACGACAAGCAGGTCCTTCCCGTCCCGACCGTCCGCGCCCCTTTCCGCCGCCCTCCCGAAGCCGCGGCGAAGCGTTCCAGCGTCAGACCCCGCGCCTAGTCCGCTCTCCGCTTCTCCCGAGCCATCTCGGGAGCCATCTCCGGAGCGCGAGTTCCCCGGAGCCGTCTTCAAGCGCTGTATCGTCAGCCCCCCGGAGATCGTCAGCCCCCTGGAGCAGATCGTCCCGCTCCTCCTCACCCAGTCCGGCCGCCGCGACACCAGCTCCGGCCTCCGCAACAGCCCCCGCCGCACCCCGCCGCTGAGGCCCACCCTCGCTTCCAGGCGACGCGAAGTCCCCTGCGGATGCGGTGCTCTCCGGGGGTATTGAGGCCGGGACCACTGGGGATGCGGGGCCTTCCGGGGATAGTTGCGGCGGCGCCAGATGGTGATCTTTCCGTCGGCCGCCCGAAGGAGCGCCGGCGGAAATATGACCCAAGGCGCCCGCCCCGACGTGGATCTTGAATTTGATCCTGAACGCTCCGATTCCCGAGGCTTCCGTCTTGAGCGTCTTGAGCGTCTTGAGCGACCCTTCAAGACCCGGATCAACGCCGCGCCCCACGGGGAAGTAGCAGCGGTACGCATGCTTACCGCCCGCATCCGTCAGCGACGGCTCCGTCTCTCGGCACGAATCCTGCGCGTACCTGCACCGAGCAGCGAACTTGCAGCCACGCGGCGGGTCGGTCAGGTCCGGCGGCTGCCCGGGGATGTTGTAGAGCCGCCCGCTGCCGGTGCCTGCGGGCCGCGGCGGCCGCCCTCTCCGGCAGCGCGTCGAAGAGCGCCTCGGTGTACGGGTGGCGGGGTTGGCGAACAGCGTCGTCGTCGGCGCGGTCTCGACGATCTGCCCGGCGTACATCACCGCCACCCGGTCGCAGGCCGGCGATCACGCCGAAGTCGTGCGTCACCAGGATCATCGCCATCAGGCCCTCCTCGGCGCGCATTCGAGCAGTTCGAGGATCTGCGCCTGGATGGTCACGTCGAGCGCCGTGGTCGGCTCGTCGGCGATCATCAGCTTGGGCTGGAGGCGATCGCGATCGCGATCATCACCCGCTGGCGCATGCCGCCGGAGAGCTCGTGCGGGATAGGAGCGCGCGCGGCGCTCCGGGCATGATCCCGACCCGGTCGAGCAGCGCCACCGCCTCGTTCTTGGCGGCGCGGCTCATGCAGCCCTCGGTTGACCTTCAGCGTTTCGGCGATCTGCGCGCCGATCGTCATCGTCGGGTTCAGCGAGCCGAGGGGTCCTGGTAGATCATCCCGATCAGGTTCCCGCGGACGTCCTCCATGC
>CAVSYV010000003.1:0-27522 GCA_963732255.1 uncultured Acidobacteriaceae bacterium | reverse complement strand
CCGTAAGCTCGACATTGGCGCGAATCCATTTCTTCACCAGATCGGGATGGGCATTGAGAAACTTTGTATTGACCACCAGCAATGTGATAACGAACTGGCCATTCGGCCACAACGAACGCTCATCGACGAACAACCGGCCGTTTCCTTCATGAATGAGCCGCGTCGCCCAGGGCTCAGGCGCCCACGCCGCATCCAGTTCTTTTTTCTGGAACAGCGTCAGCTGATCGGGATTAGCCATGGGAATGATGCGCACATCGCCTCCCTTGTCGTTACTCTTCAGGCCGTGATTTCTGAGCCAGTTCCGCAGAGCTACATCCTGCGTATTGCCGAATTGCGGGGACGCAACCCGCTTCCCATGAAAGTCCTGCGGCTTCTGAATACCGCTATCGTTGCGTACGATGAGCGACGCGCCGCCGCTGGCCGCTCCGGAAACAACTCGTAATGCCTCCCCGTTGGATCGCACATAGCCGTTAATCGCCGGATTGGGGCCGACGTAAGTCATGTCGATGGCGCCAGCAAATAATGCCTCGATGGCAGAAGGACCAGCGTTGAAGCTGGTCCACTGCACCTTCACCTGCGGGCCCATTGCCTTCTCGAACCATCCGTTGGCCTTGCCCACCATCGCCTGGGCGTGGGTAATGTTGGGAAATGCGCCGACGCGAATTGTGGCAGGATTGCCCTGGGCTCGCGCTGAAACTGCGATTGCCAGAATGGCGGCAAAGCCTATCAAGAAAGATCGATTCACCCCTTGTTTCCTCCGACCACCATGGGGAGGATGCTGGATGCTTCTTTCTTCTTCGCGCCACGCTGCGTCTTTCCGTTCTTCCGCGTACGCGGGCCCGGGCCGGCGATCAATTGCGCCAGAGTTGTGTGTTCGAGGATTTTCGCCGCCGCATCTCTCACATCCAGAAAAACCTGATAGAGGGCGCGATGCGGCAGATCGCGGTCGATCAAGGTGCGCAACTGCTCGGCGTCGGCAAAGGGAGCCAGGGGGCCGTCAATCAGGCGGATGATTTCGCTCAAATGGATTTCGTTGGGGTCGCGGCGCAGCTGGTAGCCGCCCTTGGCTCCGCGCACGCTCTCCACGATGCGGGCGTTCTTTAATTCGAGCAGGATCAGTTCCAGAAATTTTTCCGGAAGATTTTCTTCGTAGGCAATATCGCGAATCTTGATTGCGCCTTGATTGTGGTGCCGCGCCAGCATCATCATCGCTTGCAGCGCGTACAGGCCTTTTTGAGAAATTTTCATAAGTTCTCCGAATGCCGCTTCCAGCGCATTATCCCATAGACTCCATCGAAATAATAGACATTATCGCAATTAATACAGCCTGCGCAGAAAGCTGCAACCGGCGAACGCCGGCGAGCGTGCGTAAGTCTTTCGATTGAGAAGGGCTGGCTGCTCCGGATGCAAGAACTTTCAACCGCCGTAACCGCAAGTTCTTGCAACCGGCACACACGAATTTCTTGTTCTGTGCGGGGGGAAATCGGGAATAGCCTGCGGTTAGGGACTGACTTCAGTCGGCGAATCGGCAGCGTAGGACTTGCAGGGTGATGTTGTCCGGACCGCCTCGTTCGATGGCGATCTTCACTAGAGTAAGGCAGGTTTGCTCGGCGCTGGCACCTTCGACGGCGAGAATCAATTCCTTTTCCGTCACCTGGCCCCACAATCCGTCGGTGCAGAGGATCAATGCATCGTCATCCTCGAGCAGGATGGGCTCAGGTGAAACGTCAGGGATGGATTCACTTCCCGATCCCAGGGCAGCCATGAGAATGTGACGTTGCGGATGAGTTTCTGCATCTTCAGAGCGCACGATGCCGCTTTCCACCAGCCGGCTCACATAAGAGTGGTCCCGCGTGAGCCGGGCCACGGAGCGGTTACGAATGAGATAAAGACGGCTATCGCCCACGTGGCCGAAAAAGAGATTGCGGTCCAGAATGGCTAGAGCGGTGCAAGTCGTTCCCATGCCTTGCAGCTCAGGATGTTCCACGGCATAACTTTGAATGCGCTTATGGGCGAGCGTGAAGGCGTCATAGAGCGCGACTTTGGGGTCGTTGCTGTGCGCGTTGGCGTAGGCTTCGCGCACCGTTTCCACGGCGAGGCGGCTGGCTTCCTGCCCGCCCTCGTAGCCTCCCATGCCATCGGCAATAATGCCGAGGCGGCCCTTGTCGTGAAACTCTGCGTCGGTTTCGGGCTCCCAGTAAAGGTAGGAATCTTCGTTGTTTGCCCGCTGCAGACCAACGTCGGTAAGGCTGGCCACTTCCACGCCGGGCCTTGCCTTATCGCGATCGACCACCAATTTCGACACTGAGCGCAAATCTCGCATTCTTACTAAGGTTAAGACGCTGCGGCAAGCCCCGGCACATTATAAGGGAAGTTGAAGCAAACGGGCGCGAAAGGCACCGCGGCTGCTTGACTGCAACACGCAATCGGCAATTGCGCGCATTGCGACCTTGACAGCGGAAAAGAAAAACGATCTAGTGAAGACTATTGGCTGATATGCCTGCTAAAACAGTTACTGGTTGCCCCGCATGGATACTAACTTACCTAAGACATCGCTAAGAACGATTGCGCAGAATTTCGTCGTTACTTCCCTACTTCTGTTTATCCTGCTGGATGGCGCGCTCGGTCAGACCACCGAGACAGTTGTCGTAGATGGTTCAGCGGCTGCGCATGACTTTCCTCATTTCTGGGAACAGATGTTTGGCTCCGGCCGGGCCGAGCTTGGCGATGCGCGATAGCTATCGCCAGGACCTGCGGACAGTAAAGCAGATTACGGATTTTCGCTATGTTCGCTTCCACGCCATTCTTGACGATGAAATCGGCGTCTACGACGAAAACCCGCAAGGACAGCCGGTCTTTAATTTTTCCTATGTCGATCAGATTTACGACGGACTGCTGGCGAATGGCGTGCGGCCTTTTGTTGAATTGAGCTTTATGCCCAACAAACTCGCTGCCAAGCAAATCTTTCAGGCTTTCTGGTACAAACCGGATGTCTCACCTCCCAAAGATTGGGCAAAATGGGACGAACTGGTAACGGCGTTCGCCAAGCATTTGGTGGAGCGCTACGGCATCGATGAAGTGAGCCAGTGGTATTTCGAAGTTTGGAACGAGCCTAACCTCGACTTCTGGGCAGGCGAGCCCAGGCAGGCGACTTATTGGGAGCTTTACGACCACACCGCGCGTGCGGTGAAGGCCGCGAATGCCCGCCTAAGAATTGGCGGCCCAGCAACTGCGCAAGCGGCATGGGCGGATGCGTTTATTCAACATTGTGCCGCTAATCACGTGCCCGTTGATTTTGTTTCGACGCACGTTTACGGAAACGATAAAGCGCAGGATGTTTTTGGCACTGACGAGAATATTCCGCGCAACAAAATGGTCTGCCGCGCGGTCAAAAAGGTTCATGACCAGATCGCTGCGTCCACCATGCCTTCTCTGCCCTTGATCTGGAGCGAATTCAATGCCAGCTATTTCAACGAGCCGGATGTTACCGATGCCGCCTACATGGGACCGTGGCTGGGGGAAACGGTGAGCCAATGCGCGGGCCTGGTTGACGTCATGAGCTACTGGACATTTTCTGACGTATTTGAGGAACAGGGCGTGATAAAGAAGCCGTTCTATGGCGGCTTCGGCTTGCTGGCGGAGGATGGAATCCCAAAGCCGGCGTTCAATGCTTTCAAACTGCTGCACGGCCTGGGAGATCAGCGGCTCGATGTGAAGGCTGACTCAGTGCTGGTTACAAAAAGAAAAGATGGCACATTGGTTGTTGCCGTGTGGAATTATGCTCCGCCGGAACATGCCGGCGAGGCCAAAACGGTTACGCTGCGCTTTCGGGGCGGACACTATAAACATGCGCTGGTTTCTCAGGTGGATCCCAATCATGGCGACGTTCACCCGGCCTACGAACAAATGGGATCGCCACGCTATCCCACGCAAGCTCAGATAGAACAACTGAAGCAAGCCGGCACACTTCCTCCGCCATTGCAAGAGAAGATGAAAGGCGACGAACTGACGCTAACCCTGCCTTCATATGGTCTGGCGGTTGTGGAAGTGAGGTAGGGGCCGCTTCCGCTCAATCCTACATTCCCGTCAGCACCCTCCATGCCTGCTGGCCGGTTACCATCACGTGCTGCAATCCTTTGACTGCTCGCATATATTGAGCGCGCTCGAAGGCTGCTGGGTCCGCGCAGCGGATCCGGCTCATGCTCCCTCGCATCTGCCGCACAGATTCATATTCGTGAGCTTCCATCCATTCCCGGATTCCGTTTTCCACATGACGGAGATGATTGGTTCCGTTGCGCAGTAGAGCCGAACACAGCATGGTTACGTCAGCGCCGACCATGAGCAGCTTGATCACGTCTTCGGCGTTGTGTGCGCCGCTGGTCGCAGCCAGGCTTGCCTTGAGACGGCCAAACAGAATCCCGATCCAAGTCAGGGGAAGACGCAACTCTTGCGGGCCGCTGAGAAGAACATTGGGTTTGATTTCTAATTCTTCGAGATCAATATCCGGCTGATAGAAGCGGTTGAAGAGCACCAGACCGTCGGCTCCAGTGTCGTCGAGCCTTTTGGCCATGTTGGCCATGTTGCTGAAAAATGGACTCACTTTTACAGCCACTGGAATTTCAACCGCAATCTTCACCTCGCGGAGAATGTCGATGTAGGTTTTCTCGACCTCTGCCCCGGAAAGATTCATGTCAGTGGGAATGCAATAAATATTGCATTCAAGCGCGTCGGCGCCGGCTTGCTCGATCTGTCTGGCATATTTCGCCCAACCACCCAGGGTCGAACCGTTGAGGCTGGCGATGATGGGAACATCCACAGCATCTTTCGCCTTCCGAATGTGATTCAAGTAGCCTTCGGGGCCGGTACGAAATTCGCTCGGCCTGGGAAGATATGTGGTCGACTCGGCGAAACTTTCCGTGCCAGCATTCAGGTCGTGTTCCAACCGGAGGCTTTCCTGTTTCAGTTGTTCTTCGAACAGTGAGTAAAGGACGACGGCCGAGGCGCCGGCATCTTCGAGCCGGCGGATTCCGCTGATTTCCTGCGAGATTGGAGATGCGGAGGCGACCAGGGGCGTGCGCAACTTCATGCCAAGATATTTTGTGCTTAGGTCCATAAAGCTCCTCCTCGTATTGTGAGCACTATTTCTCCACTAGTGCCGGAGCAGGCTGTTCGTGATGAGCCGGTTCGGCAATTACTGTTGGCTTACGTTGCGCCAGGTATTCGTACAAGTGGAAACGGGTTTCAGCGTCATGTTGCGCCTCTGTCCACAGCCGCTTGGCGTCTTCGGGATGGCTCTTTTGCAACATCTTGAAACGCGTCTGTTCCTGGAAGAAGTCTTTGACCTTGCGAGTGGGTGTCCGTGAATCGAGCGTCAGTGGATTTTCTCCGGCGAGTGCACGCTCGGGGTTGTAGCGATAAAGCAGCCACTGGCCGGACTCAACTGCGACTTTCTGCCTGCCCATGGCCGTCGTCATGTTGATGCCGTGCGCGATGCAGTCTGAGTACGCGATGATGAGGCTGGGACCGTCGTAGGCTTCCGCTTCCAGAAACGCTTTGAGCGTGTGTTCGTCCTTTGCCCCCATGGCAACGCTGGCCACATAAACGTTGCCATAGCTCATGGCCATTAAGCCGAGATCCTTCTTGGGGGCGGGTTTTCCTGCGGCGGCAAACTTGGCCACGGCCCCGCGCGGAGTCGATTTGGATGCCTGACCCCCGGTGTTGGAATAAACCTCGGTATCGAGCACCAGCACATTCACATTGCGTCCGCTGGCCAGCACGTGGTCGAGGCCGCCGTAGCCAATGTCATAAGCCCAGCCGTCGCCCCCAATAATCCAGACGCTCTTTCGCAGCAGCATGTCAGCCAATGCCAAGAGTTGCTTCGCATCCGGGGAGTCGATTTTCTGCAGCGATTTCTTGAGCAGAGAAACGCGCTCGCGCTGCAGCCAGATATCCGCTTCGTCTTTTTGTGGAGCAGTGAGCAAAGCTGCGGCGAACTCCTCGCCGATTGCGCTCGATAGACGAGTCACGAGTTGGCGGGCGAACTCCGTCTGTTTGTCGATGGAGACACGGAACCCGAGACCGAATTCGGCGTTATCTTCAAACAACGAATTCGACCAGGCTGGACCGCGTCCCTCGGCATTCTTCGACCAGGGAGTCGTTGGCAAATTTCCGCCGTAGATCGAAGAGCAGCCGGTGGCATTGGCGATCACCGAACGATCGCCGAACAGTTGCGAAACCAGCTTAAGATATGGCGTTTCACCGCATCCCGAACACGCACCCGAGAACTCGAACAAGGGCTCCTGCACCTGCTGCTGGCGGATGGTAGTGAGTTTGATGTGACGGCGGTCAAACTCGGGAAGCTTCAGAAAGAAGTCCCAGTTCTCGCGCTCTGGGATGCGCAGAGGCGGCTGCGGCGTCATGTTGATCGCTTTCAGACGCGTCTCGCTCTTGTTCTTCGCGGGACAGATATCGACACAGATGCCGCACCCGGTGCAGTCTTCCGGCGCCACCTGGATTGAATACCTCAAACCCTGCCATTCCTTGTCGCGGGCGTCGATCGACTTGAAAGTTGCGGGAGCGTTTGCCAGCTCTTTTTCTTCGTAGACCTTAATGCGGATTACCGCATGCGGGCAAACCATCGCGCATTTACCGCACTGAATGCAAACCTTCGTATCCCAGACCGGAATTTCGAGCGCTAGGTTTCGTTTCTCCCATTTGGAGGTTCCGGTGGGAAACGTTCCATCGGCGGCGAACGCGCTGACTGGAATCTCATCCCCGCGGCCCGAGTAAATTACGCCGAGAACATCGCGTTCGAATTTGGGCGCCTGGCCGGAGAATGCGGGAGGCATCTCCACCTGACTCGTGACCTTATCCGGAATGTTCACTTCGAAAAGATGGGCCAGAGTTTCATCGACGGCGCGGAGATTTTGCTGCACGATCTCATCGCCTTTTTTCCCATAGGTGTCGCGAATCGATTTGCGAATAGCTTCAACCGCTTCTTCGCCCGGCAAGACCTTGGAAATTGCGAAAAAACAGGTCTGCAAAATGGTATTCATGCGCGAGCCCATGCCGGTGTCGCGAGCTACCTGATAGGCATCGATGACGTAGAACTTCGCTTTTTTGGCAATCAGCTGGCTTTGCACTTCGCGTGGCAGGTAATCCCAAACTTCCTTTTTACTGAAGGGACTGTTCAGAAGGAAAACGCCACCCGGCACCAGCGCGCGGAGCATGTCGTAGCGTTCCAGAAATATCCATTGATGGCAGGCTACAAAGTTGGCTTTGGAAATAAGATAGCTGGAGCGAATAGGCTGCGGCCCGAAACGCAGATGGGACACGGTCATCGCGCCCGATTTTTTCGAGTCGTAAACGAAGTATCCCTGCGCGTAGTTGCCGGTATTCTCGCCGATGATTTTGATCGAGTTTTTGTTGGCACCGACCGTACCGTCAGCGCCTAAGCCATAAAACATCGCCCGCACGATGTTCTCCGGCTCGGTGGAAAAATCAGCGTCATAGTTCAGACTGCTGTGGCTCACATCATCTTGAATGCCGATGGTGAAATGATCTTTTGGCTTCGCCTGAGACAGGTTGTCGTAAACGCCTTTCACCATCGCCGGGGTAAATTCTTTGGAAGAAAGACCGTAGCGTCCGCCGATGACTTCCGGCGCGGCTATCAGCTTCCCGTAGCCCAACTTCATTCCTTCCTGAATGGCGTTGACTACGTCGAGGTAGAGCGGCTCCCGCGCCGCGCCTGCCTCTTTGGTGCGATCCAGAACGGCAATTTTGCGAACCGTGGCAGGGAGAGCTTCAACAAATTGCTCGATCGAGAAAGGCCGATAGAGCCGGACTTTCAGCAAGCCGATTTTTTCGCCGCTTCGAGTCAGGTGGTCGACTGTTTCGTGCGCAGTCTCCGCGCCGGAGCCCATCATGACAATGACGCGCTCTGCGTCGGCTGCACCCACATAATCAAACAGGTGATAGGCGCGGCCAGCCACTTTGAAGAACTTGTCCATCACGGCCTGAACCTTATCCGGGCAGGCGGCGTAGTAAGGATTGGCTGCTCTCCCGCGCTTGAAAATAAACGTCGGGATTTTGCGCCGTACCGCGCAACACCGGATGATCCGGAGACAATGCCCGCTGCCGGTGCTCAATGACGCGATCCATGTTGATCATGGCGCGCATGTCGTCTTCAGTGAGCATCTCGATCTTGTTAACTTCGTGCGAGGTGCGAAAGCCATCGAAAAAATGCAGAAAAGGAATACGGCATTCGAGCGTAGCGGCATGGGCAATAAGCGCCAGGTCCATGGCTTCCTGGACCGAGTTCGAGCACAGCATGGCAAATCCGGTCGACCGGCAGGACATGACGTCCGAGTGGTCGCCGAAAATGGAAAGTGCATGAGTAGCCACCGTCCGAGCGCTGACGTGGAATGCGGTCGCCGTCAACTCGCCGGCAATCTTATTCATGTTCGGGATCATGAGCAGCAAGCCCTGCGAAGCAGTGAACGTCGTGGCCAGTGATCCGGTTTGCAGCGCGCCGTGAACGGCACCGGCGGCTCCGCCTTCGCTTTGCATCTCCACCACGTGGGGAACTGTGCCCCAGATATTGGGTACGGCTTCCGACGACCATTGATCCGCCCATTCGCCCATGGCCGATGACGGCGTGATGGGATAAATGGCAATCACTTCGTTGAGGCGGTAGGCAACGTTCGCGACAGCCTCGTTGGCATCCATGGTTTTGAACTTACGCTTCATGACATCCCCTTACGGATTCCTCGGCGGCTTCAATCGGGTTGAGGCATCCATCACACAAAGAATGAATGATCGCGAGATTGTTGTCGGGAATCCGGTTCACACAAGGGTGTGATTGAAATCACAAATTGAAATCCGCCCCAGGGAACCCTCAGCGGGAGAATAGTTTAGGAATCGCGGAGGCGAGTAACAGCTAAGTGGGGTTTAATGCCGGCTCACCCAACCAATGGGCACGGCAACGCCGAGAATTAGAGCGGCGAAACCGATCCAGGCCAATCTTTCCGGATTCGCTCTGAGCCAACCAGCCAACCCAGGAGAATGAGTCAGATCAATTGCGGAGACGACTTCCCTTCCCGTCCAATCGTTGCCAACCAAGGTCCAGCGCCAGTTGAGATTCTGATCGAGAAAGAAAACTTCGTTGGGATGAACCAATTTGCCTTCCTGGTTCATTATTGAGTAGCGAAAGAATTCGAAAAAGCGGCGAATCTCCGCTTCATTGGAGCGCACAATCTTCCATTCCGCTGGCACCTTCTGATGCATTCGATAGAGACGAAGGCTTTCGTTGGTTTCAAGAGGGTCGAACGAGAAGACTACAACCCGGTATGGTTGATCCGAATTTATGCGCGAGAGCGCTATCTCCAGTTTGCGGGTGAGGACCGGGCAGCTAGCCGAGCACCGTGTAAAGATCGGCAGCAGGATTACGGGCCCGCTTCCCGATTGCTTCAGCATCACACGCAGCGATGCCGGTTGCGAAGCTTCGTCCAAAACTTGTGCGTCTGGAATTGGTGAGGGCTGCAGTGCGGGAATCGTAGTCGCGCGCAAAGACGATGCCGCAGCGAAGACCAGCATCAAGGCCGAACATCGTACCAGCAGGTTCATTGCATCTTCTCGATCGCGACCGGGTTATCGGGGCTATAGCCTGGCGCCAATTTCACTTTGCTTTTCACAATTTCGCTGATGGGCGGATAATACGCGACCGCAATCAGCAGGACGGCGGCGGTGATCCAGGGTGCGAAATTGCGCAGTGCTGGAACATTTTCGTTGTGGTAAGTTTCGCTGAGCGGAATAAGAAATGGCTCGCCCTCAAGCACGGCCGACTGTGCGCCAGCGAGGCTGCGAATCAATACCACGAAATACAGAAGTATTGCCAGCCCCATGATGCAGCCGCCGACGACGCCAATGTGGGTGGTAATCCACCAATCGGGCCTATAGCTGGGCGATGCCGGATTCAAGTAGGTCAGCCCCATATTCGTTCGCCTCGGTTCGCCGCGCAGCCCTCCGATGAAGAGTCCAGTGGAAAAAATAAACGTGCCGCCCATCCAGATATAAGGAATTGCCATCGCCAGTTTCGGCGCTATGACCGGCTTCTTGAGGATGCCGGTAATCATGAATAAGCTCATCCCCAGAATGCCGAGAAAGACTGGCCCGCCGACCGTCAAATGGAAGTGTGCAGGAATCCAAGCGGTATTATGAACGACATTATTCATGCTGTAAGAAGCGTTGATTAGCCCGGTGATTCCGCCGAAAAGAAAAATCGCCAGGCCACAGAACAGATAGGAAAACAGCCAATGATCCTGATCCGAAGAAAAATATGGGAGCTTCTTCCACCAGCCAAACAGGCCCGAGCCTCCGCGCAGGCGTGCGCTATATTCCAGCGAAGCAGCGATAGTGAACGCGGTCATCATGCTGGGGATCGCGACCAACATGGTCAATAGCATCTGCATGCCTTTCCAGGTGGAGGAAATTCCTGGGTCGGCAAACTGATGGTGCAAGCCCAACGGCGTAGAGAGCACGATGAACATCATGAAAGTAAATCTGCCGGCGAAGTCGCTGAACAGTTTTCCGCCCGCCAGCCGTGGAAGAAGAGTGTAGTAAAGCACGTAGATTGGCAACAGCCAGAAGTAAACCAACGCGTGGCCGAAAAACCAGAACAGCGTGCGGCTCAGTACCACGTTGATTCCAGCCGTCCAGCCCAGCGACCAGGGAACCAGCAGGACAAGAACTTCGTAAGCAACAGGCAGCGTACAAATCTGCCAGACGATGAATGTGGCGAACATTCCTACTACTGCCAGGGGCGTCTTTTTTCCCGGATTATTTTTTCGCCAGCGAAGGTAAACGGGGATCCAAGTGTAAAAGGCAATCCACGAACCCACGATAAAAATCGCGAGCCCAAGATAAAAGATGGGATGAGCCTTGAGCGGCGGGTAGAAGGTGTACAGCACGGTAGCTTTTCCGGCGAATATCATCGCTGCCGCCATGACTGCTCCGAGCAGCATCAGCGCCAGCGATAGCCCCGCGCCGAAAATGGAGAGCGGAGATTCCAACGCCTGGCTGACGAGAAAGTGACCCAAGGCCACGGCAAAGAATGTAGTCAGGACGATGGCGTTAATCACGCCGTGCGCGGTCAGCCCCTGGTAGTATTCGATTCCCGCGAAGGACGTGGCGCGAATCACTCCGGCGCGATATAGAACCTGCAGCACACCGTGGTAGCTGCCGAAAATGAGCAGCGCCAGCGGCAACAGAAGTTCAATCAGAATGATTTGCTGCAGCGGCTTTTGCAGTTCTGTTTTCATTTCAGCCCTTTTATGTATTCGGTGATCTCGTCTATTTCCTGGTCGTTCACGGGAAGCTCTGGCATGACCGGCTCGAAACCTTTCACCGGGTTGGCTGCGGGATGCAGAATCATGTTTTTGACAAAATCGGCCTCGACCACGCGGCTGCTGCCGTCCGCGAGTTGCACGGTTTGTCCCCAAAGGCCTTTGAAGGTAGGACCGACTCCGGTGCTGCCATCCACGCTGTGGCAGGCAAGACAGCCCTTATCTTCGACCACCGCTTTGCCGGCCTCCGCAGAAGGCAATCCTTCGGCTGAAATGTCGGTAACTTGGTCGCTGACTTCGATCACCGCATTCATTTTCTGGTGGCCGGCGCCGCAATATTCGTGACAAACGATGGGATAGATTCCTGGCTTCTCGAAGTGCACGCGCGCATTTGTGATCGCGTTGGGAAGCGCCATGAGGTTGACATTGGTGCCGTCGATTTGCAGGCCGTGGATCACATCTTTGCTGGTTACGTAGATATCTAATGTCGAGCCGGCGGGGACCACCACGCGAGTCGGCTCAAAGCCCCACATCTTTGCCAGGAAGTGGATCTCATAGTTCTTAGCGCCAAGCTTGATCACCGAGCCATGGTTGAACACTTCTCCATTGGGCAGGCAGGTGGGCACCGTGGCTCCCAATCCCAGAGCGGCGTAGGCAATCAACGCCAGACTGAGTCCGGTGAAGATGACGGCACCCAGCAAGACGCGTTTCTCGGCCGGGTTGACTGCTCCATCCGATGGCCCGTGGTTAGACGGCAACGAAGTTGACATTTGTCCCCCTACAAACCCAGTTGACGATGCAGCAGCAGCAGGTACATGCCGAGCCAAATCAAGCCGAAGCTCACCAGCATGACTGCAAAAAACGCGATTGAACCGCTGGGGAAAAAGTTCTCCTGTTTTTTCTCTGGCATTGATCGACTTTCGGAGTCAGGCATTTTTTTGAGGCCTCGTGAAAACCTTTCTTGTTGCACACCTCGACATCGGCTTGCCTTAGCTGGGCAGGCTAAATGAGTGGAGATTCTCCATGCTGTGCCGCCCGTCACAATCAACGAAATTGTTTTCGGATGTGATCCAATGTTGCTTAAAGATCCAGGAAGGCCCGCACCGAACTCAGGTCTTCGCTCAAGCGCAGGCGAAAACCCAGACGCTTCACGATCATCTGCATGGCCACGTTGTCGGCCATCATTTCTGCCGACACCTGGCTCAAATTCTCTTGTTTCGCGATTTGCAGAACTCGCCGCAGCAGTTCAGTACCCAGGCCGAGGTTTTGGTACCGATCGGAAACCAGGACTGCGACTTCCGCATGATTTTTCGCGCGCAGCCGGTTCACGCGTCCGACGGCCATAATACGGCACTCCTTCGCATCCGCATCGCGGCATTCGGCGACCATCACGATTTCGCGGTCGTAATCGCCAAAGCAGATGCGCAACAAACGCTCATGGGAGACGCGCCGTCTCAAGCTGAGCGAGGAAAAATATCGCAAGTAGACGGTGCGATCAGAAAGCGTCTGGTGGAACTTCACCATCAGCGGCTCGTCTTCCGGGCGAATGGGACGAATAGTAACATCTTCCCCGTTTTTCATCTTCCACGCTGAGACGTATTGCAATGGATAGGGGCGGATTGCGGGTTTGGGCAACTGCTCCAGCGTGACGTCAGGACCGTGCAGTACAACCCTGGCGTCGAGCGCCAGCAGACGCTCGGGCGAGGCTAACAACGGGTTGATATCGATTTCTGCGATCCAAGGTTGCTCTACGACAAGCTGGCTGAAGCGAACCAGGAGATGTTCGAGGGCGGCTATGTTCACCGGCTTGCGTCCGCGAACCCCCTTGAGCGCGGTGAAGATTCTGGTTTGCTCCATCATCCTTTGCGCCAGTGTCGTATTGAGAGGCGGCAGAGCCAGGGCTCGATCGCGATACACCTCCACCAGTTGACCTCCCGAACCGAATAGAACGACCGGGCCGAATTGCGGGTCGATGCTGCTGCCCAGGATCAATTCATAGCCCTCCAGTTTGGCCATGGGCTGCACACTGACGCCGGCAAATTGGTCGGGACTGGTTTTTTCCGCCACCGAAGTTTTGATGGAACGATAGGCGGAGCGAACTGCCGCTTCATCGGGCAAATTCAGTTGGACTCCGCCCACATCGGTCTTGTGGGTGATCGTTTCGGAAAAAACTTTCAGTACAACGGGAAATCCGATCTGCGCAGCGATCTTGACTGCATCGTCTTCGTTGGCAGCGATCCGCGTCTCGACTGTGGGAATGCCGTAGAGCGACAACAACTGCTTCGATTCAACTTCCGTAAGCACAACGCGGCCCAGCCGCCGCGCATCGCGAATAATTTTTTCGGCTTTCTCGCGCGACGCGTTCTCTATCTCGGAGGCTTGGCCGAGAACGGGGGTCTCATACAATCCGCGCAGGTTGTAAGTGTACTTCCACATGTAGGTAAATGCCCGGGCGGCCGTATCGGGATAAGGAAACGTTGGAATCTTCGCGGCGTTCAGAATCGCTTCGCCTTCCAAAATGCTGTCTCCTCCCATCCAACTGGCGAGCACGGGTTTTGCCGGCTCCTGGGCGTAGGGCTTCAAGCCCTGGGCGATCTGGGTAGGATCAGTCATGGCTTGCGGCGTAAGGATCACCAGTAAGCCGTCGCTGTTGGGATCCTGGGAGGCGATCTCGAGCGCCCGAGCATATCGCTCGGCATCGGCATCGCCCAGCACGTCGACGGGATTGTTGTGACTCCAATGAGGAGGAAGTAACTCATCCAGCCGCTGGCGGGTCGCCGGCGAGAGCTCTGCGAGTTCTCCGCCGTTGGTCACAAGCGCGTCGGTGGCCAGAACTCCGGGACCGCCAGCATTGGTAAGGATCATCAACCGCGGCCCCCTGGGGCGAGGCTGTCGGCCCAGCACCTCTGCCATGTAGAAAAGGTCAGCGATGTTATGAACCCGTAGAACCCCGGAGCGGCGGAAGGCTGCATCCAGCACCTCATCGCTACCGGTAAGCGCTCCGGTGTGCGAAGCGGCCGCGCGCGATGCCGCTTCTGAGCGTCCGGCCTTGATCACGATTATCGGCTTGCTGAGGGCCACTTCGCGGGCGGCGGACAAAAACGACCGCGCATCTCCGACTGATTCCATGTAAATCAGAATGCTTTTGGTGTGCGGGTCATCGCCAAAGTGGTAGATCAAATCGCCCCAGCCGACGTCGAGCATCGAGCCGGTGGAAACGATGGCGCTGAATCCGACCTGTTCGCGCCGGCTCCAGTCGAGAATTGCCGTTAACAGCGCTCCGCTTTGTCCCAGGAACGCGACATTGCCGGCCTGTGGCGCGGTTTTGGCAAAGGTGGCATTTAACCCGATTGCCGGATTCATGATTCCCAGGCAATTTGGGCCGATCAAGCGCATGGAACTGCGGCGCAACTGATCCTGAATCTGCCGCTCGAGTTCCGCGCCTTGAGCGCCGTGTTCTTTGAAGCCGGCGGAAATCACTACCGCCGACCTGACGCCGGCCTGCACGCACTCTCCAATTATTTCCGGAACTGTGGCTGCAGGAGTGGCTACCACCGTGAGGTCGACTGCGCTGGGGATGTCGCGGATGCTTTTATAAGCTTTAACGCCCAGCACTTCCGGATTCTTGGCGTTTACCGGATAGACTTTCCCGCGAAAGCCGTTGTGCAGCAGGTTTTCAAGAACGGTACGACCAACATTTCCGGGACGGCTTCCGGCGCCGATCACCGCCACCGAACGGGGATCGAACATCGCGTCCAGACTGGGTCTTTGAGATCCTTCCCGAGTTGGTCCAGTCACTGATTCTGCAACTCCTGCTTCATCTGCGCTCATAGAGACTCACACCACGTTGGCTTAGCCGACAACTTATTCATTCGTCACTCTTTCAGCAGTCTCTTCAACCCCGAACGGTCAGCACGGGGCACTCGGCATGCGCCACTATATGCTGGGCGGTCGTAGGAGTTAAATGAGTCACCGTGGTTCCTGCACCATGGGTCCGGCGTACGCCGAGAACAATTAGGTCCGCTGCGCGATCGTGGGCAACTTCCAGAATGCGGACCGCCGGCGGTCCGATATCCTTGCTGCACTCCAGTACGCATTCCGCCTGACACCAGGGAAGCGACTCCGGCCGGATCAAGTCTTGTAACTGTTGCGTCAACCTACGCCGGACTTCTTCCAGATGTCGGATGCCGGCTACGGGCTGCTCGATCACGTGCAGAATTGTAAGCCGCGCCTGGTCTTCCTCGGCGAGCGAGACGGCGTAAGGCAAAGCCGCCAATGAATCTTCGCTAAAGTCCGTGGAAAAAAGAACGTTCTTAAATTGAATGTCGCCCCTCGGCGGTGAAGAAACCTTTGGTCCTACCGTCAGCACAGCGCAAGGGCTGCCACGGAATACGGCCTCGGCGACCGAACCGGCGAATAGCTTGCGCACACCGGTGCGCCCATGAGTGCCCAGGACCAGCAGGTCGATCTTCTTGGTCTCCGCAATGTGGGCCAAAACGTCCGGGACTTTTCCTCTTGGAGTAAGCACTTCGTGGGGGACTCCGCGCAACTGGGTCTCTAACTCGTCCACGCTTCCTCGTATTTTCTTCTCCTCTTGATCCAACGCCACCGGCCAATTATCGGGGGACATAAAGATCAAATCGGCGTCGTTAAGCCGGACATGAATGACATGCAGGGTGGCGTTATATCGGCGCGCAAATGCCATGGCATAGGGCAGCGCCGCGTTGGAACAAGGGGAAAAATCTGTGGCAAATAAAATGTTCTTGATATCGATGCGAGTGCCTGTCTCCACAGTTTTCATGACACACCTCACTGGAGAAGTTTGTAGGGGAAGACCGCGACATTTCATCCGCTGTCTTCCCCGGTCGGTTACCTCATGCCGCAACTGCATTCACCTTGGCAATCTTTTGCTCTGCTTTTACCTTCTCTAGGTCGATCTGAAGCTCGCCGTTATTGAGGGTTGCTTTAACTTTGTCCGGATTGATCTCTTCCGGCAATTCGATAGCACGGAACACTCGTTGCAATAAATGCGTCGAGCGGCCGCCTTCCTCTTTGGATCTCTCCGGCTCTTGTAGCCGTTCTCCAGTGATGAAGAGACGCTGCGGCTGGACATGAATCTCCAGATCCCTGGCGTCATATCCAGCGACTTTAGCTTTCACCGTGATCACGCTCTCTCCCTGGGAAACCTCCACTGGAATTGGCATCAGGAGCTCAGATTCAGCAAGGAACCAGTCCTCCACGTCATGACCGTGGCGAAATCCGGCCTGCTCATACAACTGATAGGCGCGCCGCCGGATGAGCTCATGAAGGCCGGCAATCCTGTGCAAGAACCGGCCTTCCGGAAGCACCTTCACAATGGCCGGAACTCCGGGCATTTCTATCAGTATTTGGTTTTTCATTGGCCTTCCCTCCCTAGTCCGTTCAGGCGGTGGAAGTCTGGCAGCTTTCCAGTTGCGTTCCACCCACCTGGACCGACGGTTCAAACTTTTGCTCGACTGAAAGCGCGCGCGACACAAGGCATACGGCTTTCGCCTTGTGTAACAAGCGAAGGGCACGTGCCTGCTCCAGATCGCCGGGAATCTTCAGCTTGGGTCGAATCAGGATTTCACTGAACGCATATCCGGAATCGACTTTCCGGAATATTCCCTCTACCTCGACTCCGAGATCCGAATATTCCAGTTTGGAAGCATCGGCGAGAGCGCTGAAGGTTGTGGTGTAGCAACTGGCCACCGAGCAAAGCAACAGTTCCTCGGGAGTCCAGCGCCCCTCCAAGCCGCCAAAGGCTGGCGGGGACGTGAAATGGATTGCGTTGGGCGCAGAATTTGATTTCGCAATCCCCGCTTGCCCAGAAGTCCACCAGGCCACGGCCTGAAATCTATGTTCGTCGTCTTCCATTTTGTTGCTCCCTTCTTTCGCGCTTTCGCTGTTCCAAACATTGGCGGCCTAAGAGCCGCTGAGCTGGAACGTAAGTGTTACCGTGGTTTCGACTTCTACGGGTTCGCCGTTCAGCAGGAATGGCCGGTAGCGCCATTGCCTGACGGCTTCCAGGGCGGCCGGCACCAGCATGGGGTGTCCGCTGACCAATGTGAGGTTCTGGATCTCACCCGTCTTCGAGATGATCGCGGTGAGAATCACCTGACCCTGGATGCGGGCAGAACGCGCAAGCGTGGGGTAGGTGGGCTCAATCTTCTGAATTAACATGCCCCGGGTCACACCTTGAGAGATCCGGACGCGCTTGGGCGCAACCGGAATACTCATTTTGGGCACTGCGGCCATGCTGGCTGTCGAGCTGATAATTCCTCCGATCACTCCGCCCAACTGACCTCCCGGAATTCCGCCCGGGACTCCACCCACGACTCCGCCAGAGGAAATCACCGGCGGCGCCTCGTCCTCTTTGATCATCTCCACTTTTTGGGGAATCCTGCCGGGCGTGCGCAGGTGACCATCCATGAGGTCGCTTTGCACAGCCTTCATAACTCTGGCCGCGGCTTCGGCGGCGGGAGGCGGTGGTGGGGGCGGTGGAGGCGGCGCTACCAGAAAAGTTAACAGCTGCTGGCTCGGTAACGCTTCAGTGAACAGTAATGGAATGATGAGTATGACGCCAATAAGAAAGCATTGAAAAATAAAGGACAGGACGGCGGAAATTGTGCGGCGGTGGCGTTGCGTCCCGGTTAGTTCCAGCAGAACGTGAGCGAACAGTCGCTCCGTCCCTGCTTCCGGCGTTGGACGCATCACTGGCCGTGGCCGCACAACTTGCGTCGGCTGCTTAACTTCCGGCTCTAGGACTGTGTTCATGGGAACCTCCATCTGCACCAGTTGCCATATCTCGCGTGCAGTTCGATTCTTGCCCACTCGACCTTTTAAGACCATGTTTCGGGTCACGGCTTTTTGTGATCCTGATCACACACGGTCAGTGATACAATTCGCTTGTAAAAACGGTGCTGAAATGCGCGCCCCTTACGGGCTAAACATCCTCGATAACTGCATCACCTGCCCGGTGCGGGAGGAACACCTTTTTTGCAACCTTCCCCCGGCTGCCGTGCAGAAGCTGAACGAGATCAAGTCCACGGCGGTCTATCCTAAGTCCGCCATGTTGTTTATCGAGGGCCAGCAGCCGCGTGGCGTCTTCGTGCTGTGTACGGGAAAGGCGAAACTTTCGACTTCGTCGGCCGAGGGCAAAACCATCATCACCCAGATCTCCGAAGCCGGAGACGTTCTGGGACTGAACGCCGCAATTTCCAATCACCCGTATGAAGTGACGGCCGAAATGATCGAACCCGGCCAGGCAAATTTCATTACTCGTGATGCGTTACTGCGTTTTCTTCGCGAATACGGCGAGGTTGCGGTTCGAGTCGCCGAGCAACTCAGCCGCAATTACTACACCGCGTACGAAGAAGTGCGCACTCTGGGATTAACCAATTCCCCTGCGGAGAAGTTCGCCAAACTGCTTCTTGGATGGGCGGCTGGGAACGGCGATCCGCTGCAGATAAAACTCACCTTTACCCATGAGGAAATCGCCGAGATGATTGGCACCACCCGGGAAACGGTGAGCCGCTTATTCTCTGAATTCAAGCGGAAACAACTGGTGCAGTTGAAGGGCGCCTCTCTTTTCATCCGCAACAAAGCCGCGCTGGAAAAAATGGTCAACTCCTGATCGCGGGCACAGTTCGCCCCGCCGCTACCGCGCTTGTGCCTGTTCCGCTTCGATCCGGCCGATCTCCCGCCGCAGCCAATCACCGAGAACTTCTTCTATTTCCGCTTGCGTCGCGCACCGGTACAGCGAGTCCAGAGTCTGTCCCTTTTCGTTCAGCGGAATCAGCCGGCACGGGACTTCTTGCTGGCGAGACTCAGGGGGAACCAACCGGGTCAGCAGGCATTCGCTACAGGGGTGCGGCCGCTCGGAATTATTGAAGTTCAGGCAGGTCGGCGAGTCTTCGAAAATCGACGGCGGACGCCATGGGCTATGCGGCGAACGGCCGTATCCGCCGGCTTCCAAGAACTTCAACTCAAACCTTAAAATATCGAGAGTCTCCTGATCCTTCTGATTCAACATGGCACCACCTCCAGGCAGTCGCCTCATGTCCCGCCTATTTTCTAACGGGTTTTCCACTCAGCCTATCTCGTCTGCAAGGACTCGATGTACTTGGTCAAGTTTGCGATCCGCTGTTGTACCTCGGTCGAATTGCCTCGGCTCATGTTACGGAACAACGGTCCCCACACTGGCATTTCCTGATTCCCGTGCGCCGACAACTCGGTCTTTCCGCTGAGGACACTGGCGACATGGGCCGCGGGAAACTTTCCTCCATTTTTTTGGCTCAGCACGGTTAAATCGGCCGGAGGTACTTTCAGAGCAGTGGCCGCGGGGCCTCCGCCTTTTCCGTCGGTGCCGTGGCAAACCGCACAGTAACTATTAAACATTTCCTTGCCCGAAGCGGCGGACGTGCGTTGAACAGGAACTTTCTTGATTTCTGCTTGCTGCGCTATCACCGCCACTGAACAAACCATCAGGAATAACGTCGCTAGTAATTTTTTGTGCATTCCCATAAGTCTCCTTTTGCACCGTTCGAATTTCTCAAGCCACAAATTAGATACACACTGTCAATACGGGACAATTCGCATGACATAAAACGTCGTGGGTGAGAGACCAGGGTGTATGTGCGGCAACCCATGGGGAAGCCGTCCGGTTCGCACCCATCACGATTAAGTCGACCTGGTTTGCCGCAGCCGCATTCAGGATTCCTTCCGGCAGGAAATCCATTTCGACGATATATTCCGGCCGCTCTGCCAGATTCGCGCTGGAAGAAATTAACTCCTTCAGCTTGCGCATGCTGTCATCTCGAGTCTGCCTTTGCCACCGGGTTACCACCTCAGCCCCGAAAAACGGCGGTCCATAAGCAGCCGGCCCCAGATCGGGGCTCGGCAGTGGCGGCATCATGTGCAAAAGAAAAAGCTTTGCGCGGTAGTCTTCCGTCAGGGACAAAGCACAGGCAAGGGCTTTAGCCGAAGCTGGTCCGAAATCCGTGGCAAAAAGAATTCGCCTGAATTCCGCTTTCTCTGCGCCCCACGGTTTAACGTTCGGGCCAACCGTCAGCACCGGAGAATGCGCCCGGTGCAACACTTCTTCCGCAACCGATCCCAAAGCCATTTTCTTCAGCCCACTTCTTCCGTGCGTTCCCACCACCAAGAGATCGGTATGATCCTGCTCCATTTCCGCCGCAATCACATCCAACACCGGACCTTGTTCCAGAAGCAACTGACACTTAGCATTTTGAAGTTCGGCTTTCTGCCCCAGCCGTCTGATCTGCCCTCGTGCTTCTAGTCGTTCCTGGTTCAATTCGGCAGGTAGTGGTTCCATCGGGATTGGCTCCCGTGGCTCCGGAGCCATGGCATGGAGTATCGACAGCGCCGAACCATAGTGCCGCGCAATGGCCAGCGCATAATCCAGCGCCCCCTCGGAGGCTTTGGAGAAATCCGTGGCTACCAAGACGTGTTCAAAACGAATCCCAGTTTTCTGGTCAACTACTTCTGCTATCGCCGACATAACTGCCTCCGTCCATCACAGCACCGGACTCGCAATCAACGCGCAAACCCAGTCACGGCCGGTTGAGCCAGCTCTTAACATCATCGGCATCTTCCATCCGAATCGTGAGCACCGGACAATGAGCTTTCGCCAGGATTTTGTGCGCGGTAGTCAATGCAAGATGGGACGATGCGCCCAATCGCCCGCTCGCAGCCCGCACTCCAAGCACGATCAGATCCGCTCCCCGCTCAGCAGCCATCTGCAAAATACAATCGGCAGGCAGACCGAACTCGACTGCCGGTTCGGGCGGGTAGCGCAGCGCGGCCGTTTCTGGTCTCAGCTTTTCCAGCCGGCACAAAGCATCCTCGATCGGTCCCGGCTTGTCATGCAGGTCCTCACCGTACTGCTCGATGACATGCAGTAACGTCAGCCGCGTTCTGAATTCCTGCGCCAGCGAAAATGCATACGACGCGGCGGCCAGAGAATGCGGGGTGAAATCAGTTGCATACAAAATCTGCTGCAAACTAATCTCAGTTGGCGATGTCGCGGTTTCGTTTTTGGCTTGCATCGCGGTGTGAACTTTTGGGCCCACGGTGAGCACGGGGCAGGAAACGTGGCGAAAAATCTCTTCCGCGACGGATCCCATTACCAGCCGTCCCACGCCTGTTCGCCCATGCGTGCCGGCGATCAACAAGTCAATTTCGTTCTCGCGGATAATTTCTGCAAGAACTTCCCAGGCTTGCCCGTGTCGAATATGGGTTTCGTAGGGAAAGCCTTTGAGCCGGCGAGTTAGTTGTAGCATAGTTTCCTGGGCAGCCGTTGGGGCTTCCTCGTAGATAACTCCCAGTGTCGAGGAATCGGGAGCGCCCGGCCGCACTGGGAGGTTGCTCTCGGGAATTACGTGGGCCACATGGATTATGCTGCCGTAGCGACGGCTGATTGCCGTGGCATAGGGCAGCGCCGCCTCGGAGACGACAGAGAAATCGGTAGCGTAAAGAATATTTCGTAGGGAAACTTTTGCGTTGATCTCCTCTTCTAGTAATTTCATATCGGCACCCTCACTACTGTTAAGATTCCTTCGTTCTTCCAGCTGGGGCCGTATGCCGCGTCATCGTCGTGTGTGATCAAAATCACATTGGGCTGCGGCTGCTTGTTTTAACTTAATCTGTTAACGATGCGGACGGTCGGATGGAGAAAACAGTGGCCACCTTTGCCAAGCCCGCGCCTCCTAGCGATGACAAACGCTGGCGTCTGGTGGATGCAACCATGCGGCGCCAGGGCCTCCAATCCCGTAGCTTGATCGAAACTTTGCACACCGTGCAGGAAGCCTTCGGCTATCTTGACGAGCAATCTCTGCGCTATGTGGCTATGTCGCTGCGAGTGCCCCTTAGCCGCGCCTACGGTGTCGCCACCTTCTATCACTTCTTCACGCTGAAACCGGCTGGTGAGCACACGTGCGTAATCTGTATGGGGACGGCCTGCTATATAAAAGGAGCGTCGCAGTTGCTCGATACGGTACAGCACGACTTGGGCATTCTGCCTGGCGAAACGACCACAGACAAAGCGATTTCTTTGTTGACTGCTCGCTGCCTTGGCTCTTGCGGATTGGCTCCTGCCGTGGTTTACGATCAGGAAGTCGCCGGCAAAGTCACTCCACAAGCCTTGCGGGAACACCTCACGAAATGGAAGCGCCATGACGCCTGACGAACTGAGGCAGATCGCAGAATCGGAACGAGAGTCACAAAAGCCCTTTCACGGTCGGGTAAACGTCTGCGTTGCCGCCGGATGCCTGTCCTGCCAGAGTCAATCCGTAAAAGATGCTCTGAATAAGGAAATCGCGGAGCGCGGGTGGGGCGATCACTGCCAAGCGAAGGGCGTCGGCTGTATGGGTCTATGCTCTGAGGGACCCTTGGTTTCAACTGACTTGCTTGCCGACGGAATCGTCTCTGCTCCAAGCCAGCGGCTCTACAAGCACGTTGCCGCCACGGATGCCGCGGAAATCCTTGATAGCCTGGAAGGTGAGCCCCTGTCGCGTCTGCGCTGCCCTACCGACGTCCCTTTCTTTCAACGCCAGCAAAAAATTGTGCTGGAGAACTCCGGCGTCATCGACCCCGAACGCATCGAGGAATATATTGCCGCCGATGGATACCAGGCACTCATTCACGCGCTTACCGAGATGGAACCGCGCGAAGTCATCGAACAGGTGATGAAGAGCGGCCTGCGCGGCCGCGGCGGCGCGGGCTATCCCACTGGTTTGAAGTGGAGTACCGTCGCGAAATCTGTAGGCACGCAGAAGTTCGTCATCTGCAACGCCGACGAAGGCGATCCCGGCGCCTTCATGGATCGCAGCGTGCTCGAAAGCGATCCGCATCGCGTGCTGGAAGGCATGTTGATCGCCGCGTACGCGGTGGGCGCAGCCGACGGCTACATCTATGTGCGAGCAGAGTATCCGCTGGCCATTAAACGCTTGAAAACTGCGATCCGCCAGGCGGAACGAGTTGGCCTGCTCGGAAGCAGCATTTGCGGGACGCGTTTCAATTTCAAAATCGACTTGCGGCTGGGCGCCGGCGCGTTTGTCTGCGGCGAAGAAACTGCGCTCATCGCATCGGTGGAAGGAAAACGCGGAACGCCCCGTCCGCGGCCTCCTTATCCCGCCATGGAAGGGCTGCTGGGTCAGCCGACTCTGATCAACAACGTTGAAACCTTTGCCAACGTTCCGCCCATCATCCGCAAGGGAGGCGACTGGTATGCGAGCATCGGCACGGAGAAAAGCAAAGGCACTAAGGTTTTTGCCCTTGCCGGCCGGGTGCAGAATACTGGGCTGGTTGAAGTTCCCATGGGTATAACGCTGCGCGAGATGGTTTTCGAAATCGGCGGCGGAATTCCCGAAGGCCGCAAATTCAAGGCGGTGCAGACCGGCGGACCCTCCGGCGGCTGCCTGCCGACCGAGACTTTCGATATGCCGGTCGACTACGAGTCGCTGGCAGCGCCTGGGCTCGATCATGGGCTCGGGCGGCATGATCGTGATGGATGAAAGCTCCTGCATGGTTGATGTGGCGAGGTATTTCATGGATTTCTGCATGACGGAATCGTGCGGCAAATGCGTTCCCTGCCGGGTCGGCACATACCAGATGCACCGCATTCTCAGCGCCATTACCGGCATGAGAGCCACGCCGCAGGATCTGACATGCTGGAAGAACTTGTGCGACCTGGTTAAGCACACCAGCCTGTGCGGGCTGGGGCAGTCGGCTCCGAATCCCGGTGGTGAGCACTTTGAAATCTTTCGCTGCCGAGTACAAGGTGCATATCGATGATCACAGATGTCCGGCTGGAGTTTGCGACAAGGCCGCCGGAGGCCAGATGTATGAGCCCGGCAGCCAGTGTAAAAACGTTCAAGATTGACGGCCGCGACTTCAGCGCCCGCGCCGACGAAACCATTCTCGATGTCGCGCGGGAGAACAACATCTTCGTCCCACGCATGTGCGAACTGGAAGGACTTTCTACCGTGGGCGCATGCCGTTTGTGCCTGGTCGAAGTCAAGGGCATCGAACAAGCTGCTGCCGGCATGCGTCACACGCGTCGAAGAGGGCATGGAGGTTACCACCAACTCCGATCGCCTCGATCACTATCGCAAGATGATCGTCGAGTTGTTGTTCACCGAGGGCAACCACATCTGTTCGGTGTGCGTCTCCAACGGCCACTGCGAGCTGCAGAGCATGGCGCAGAAGCTGGGCATCGACGCACATCCATCTTCCCTTATCGCTACCCCAAGAAGCTGAGTCGATGCCTCGCACGAACGTTTTGTGCTCGATCAAAATCGCTGCATTCTGTGCACGCGCTGCGTTCGCGTGTGCGATGAGATTGAAGGCGCGCATACCTGGGATGTGATGGGCCGCGGCATCGAATCGAAGGTGATCACCGATTTGAACCAGCCCTGGGGCTCGTCGGAGTCCTGCACCAGCTGCGGCAAATGCGTGCAGGTGTGCCCGACGGGCGCGCTGTCGAGAAAGGCCGCTCCGTGGCGGAGATGGAGAAACGCCGCAATTCCTTCCTTACTTGACGATCATGCGCGAGGAGCACGAATGAGCAGGAAAAGCTGGCCACGGTCTGGCTCGACGGCTGTTCGGGCTGCCATATGTCATTTCTCGATATGGACGAGCGCCTCATCGAGCTCTGCCGCGCATGGTAGAACTTGTCTACAGTCCGCTGGTCGATGCCAAGGATTTTCCTGCGAACGTGGACATCACTCTGGTCGAGGGCGCGGTGAGCAGCGAAGAGGATCTGCACAAAATCAAGGCGTTCGCGGCCGCACAAGCTGCTGGTTTCGCTGGGCGACTGCGCGGTCACGGCGAATGTTCCGGCGATGCGCAATCCTTTTCCGGTGCAGGCGATCTACGATCGGGCATATTGCGAGAATGTGACTCTTGCGCCGGGATCGCCGACCAGGTCGTGCCGCGGCTGTTGCCCTATGCGCGGCCGGTTCACGAGAGTGGTTACCGTCGATCTCTTCGTTCCCGGCTGTCCGCCTTCCGCCGACGTGATCTATTACACGCTGACTGAACTGCTCGCAGGGCCGCCAGCCGGAGTTGAGCGCGAAGACCCGCTTTGGAGCTTGAGAAAATGGCAGACACGCAGAACCATCGTTATCGATCCGGTGACCCGCATCGAGGGCCACTCCAAGATTACGCTGCATCTCGACGAGCATGGGCAGCGTGGAAGACGCCCGCTTCCATGTGACGCAGTTCCGCGGCTTCGAGAAGTTCTGCGAGGGGCGGCCATTCACCGAGATGCCGTCGCTGATGGCGCGCATTTGCGGCATTTGCCCGGTAAGCCATCTGATCGCATCGGCTAAGGCATGCGACGCTTTGCTGGCCGTGAAAATTCCGCCCACAGCCGACAAACTGCGTCGCATTTTCGAATCGCGCAGGTTGTGCAATCGCACGCCCTGAGTCTCTTCCATCTTTCGTCTCCCGACCTGCTGCTGGGCATGGATGCAGATCCCGCCGAAAGCAATCTGTTTGGAGTTCTGGAAAAAAATCCCGCCCTCGCGCGCGACGGCATCGCTTTGCGGAAGTTCGGGCAGCAGATCATCGAGCGACTGGGGGGAAACGCATTCATCCCGCATGGGTGGTGCCCGGCGGAGTAAGCGATCCTCTCAGCATGGAAAATCGCGACGCCATCCTCAAGACTGATTCCCGAAGCACTGGCTATCGCGGTGCGCAGCATGGAATGGTTGAAGAGCATCACGGAAGGCTTCCGCGACGAGATCGCCATATTCGGCAACTTTCCCATCGCTGTTCATGGGCATGGTGAAGAAGGATGGCGGCTTGACTTTTTACGATGGCGATCTGCGCATCGTGCGATGTTTCCGGCAAGCTGTCGCCGACAGCCTCGACCCGGCGCGCTATTTCGATATATCTGGCGAGAAAAGGTTGAGCCATGGAGCTATCTGAAATCGGCCTACTACCTGCCCAAAGGGATTTCCGGATGGCATCTATCGCGTGGGGCCCCTGGCGCGGCTCAACGTATGCAAACAGTGCGGGACTCCGCTCGCCGACAAGGCGCTGGCGGAGTTTCGCGAATTGCAGCGAGAAGGCGGTGCTGAGCTCATTCTACTATCACCACGCGCGGCTGGTGGAGATTCTCTATCTGCGTGGAACGGATCGAACAATTGCTCAACGATCCCGACATTCTCAACAAACATGTGCGCGCCATGGCGCGGCCGAATGCGCTGGAGGGCGTGGGAGCTGGCCGAAGCTCCACGCGGCACGCTGTTCCACCATTACAAAATCGACGAGCAGGGATTGATTCGCTGGGCCAATCTCATCATCGCGACGGGACAAAACAATCTGGCGATGAATCGCAGCGTGCTCCAGGTGGCGCAACACTATGTACAGGGCGAAAAGCTCACGCGCGGAATGCTGAATCGCGTGGAAGCTGTGATCCGCGCCTACGATCCCTGCCTGAGTTGCTCGACGCATGCGCTGGGGAAGATGGCGCTGCAGATACAATTGCTCGCTCCATCCGGCGAAGTGCTCGACGAAGTCTCGCGCGCATAGGCACCGATGGCGCGCATTCTGATCATCGGCTACGGCAATCCGCTCCGCAGCGATGATGCGGTTGGCTGGCTGGCCGCCGAAGAACTCTCGCAAACTGTTGACTCGCCGAATGTCGAAATAATCGCCCGCCATCAACTCATGCCGGAACTGGCCCAAGACCTTGGTGGGAACGATGCAGTGATCTTTATTGATGCCGCTGATAGCGGCCGGCCCGGTGAATTGACCTGTGCGCCGGTGATTGCAGAGTCCGGCAACATTTCTTCTCATCAGATTTCACCGGCTGGAATTCTAGCGCTGGCTCGAGAGCTTTATGGCGTGAGGCCGAAGGCCTTCTCGATTTCGTTGTGTGGCGAATGCTTCGATCATGGCGAGTCTCTTTCAGAAAAAGTTCAGGCCGTTTTTCCCGCCCTGATTGCATTGGTTGAAGGACTGATTTCTCAGGTTCTTGGAGAATCTGAAGCGTCTAGCGCTAACCGCCCGGTGTAGATTGCCATTCCTACGACCGCATCAATCTTGAGAGCGTCCAGCTGGTCAATTTCCTCCCTGCGAACAATCCCCCCGGCCACGATCAGTTGCTTGGTGGTTGCGGCTCGCAACGTGC
>CAVSYV010000002.1:0-942965 GCA_963732255.1 uncultured Acidobacteriaceae bacterium | reverse complement strand
CACCTCAGTGATCACTTCAAAAGCGGCCAACGGTTATCACTTCAAAACCGGCCAACGGGATTGGCCGTGCGGGACTGAGAATGTTCTACCCTGCCGCCTCCTGTGGTGGCAAGTCGGTTTTGGTGCGCCAGCTCCGAGGGCCGCACTTGAGGACGTGACCGTGGTGCAGTAACGGTCGAGCATGGCGCTGACGGCGGCCGCGTCGCCCAGCAGTTTGCCCCAGTCTTCCACCGGCCGATTCGACGTGAGTATCGTGCTGGCCCGTTCGTAACGGCGCATCACGATCTCCAGCAGTTCTTCGGCGGCGGTGTGCGGCAGTTTGCGCATGCCGAGATCATCAATGATCAGCAAGGGCACGGTGACCAGGAACTCCATGTGCTCTTTGCGGGTGCCGTCGAGCGTGGCTTCGGCGAGTTCATCGAGCAAGACGTGGGTCTCGCGATAGAGCACGCGATAGCCCTGCTGGATGGCCGCTTGTCCGATGGCTTGTGCCAGGTGACTTTTGCCGGTGCCGGGCGGGCCGAGAAACAAGGCATCTTCGTGGCGCGCGATGAACGCGCCAGTGGCCAGGTCGAAGACCAGACTGCGATTCATCTTCTTGTTGAAGGTGAAGTCGAAATTATCGAGGGTCTTCTGGGAGTCGCGGAACTCGGCCTGCTTTCGCCGCCGCTCCAGCAGCCGGTCGCCCCGCAGGGCCAGTTCGTCAGAGACCAGACACGAGAGCAGATCGATGGGGGCGAGGGGTTCGGCCTGGGCTTGGCGCAGACGGGTCTCTAACGCAGCGGCCATGCCACCCAGGCGAAGTTGTTCGAGCGCACGATCGAGTTCGATCATATTCATTCTTCTATCTCCTTGGTTTTGTAGTTGATGAAGTCGCGATACTGGACTAACTCGCGGATGAGGGGATCGATCTGCTGCAACGAGCGGGGCTTGCGGCAGCGCTCCAGATAGCGGCGGACGAAGCGGTATTCCTGCATACCCATGTCGAGCGCGGCGGCGCAGGCATCATCGACCGCTGCCGCGCCGTACTTCTTGGCCAAGGACAGAACGCCCAGGATGCGGCGCACTCCGACTTCGCCTTGCTGGCGGTGGATGGCGTCGCAGAGCGCACCGATGTGCGACCCAGCACGACCGGCACGCCACAGCAGTTGGGAGTGCGCAGTGGTGTTCGCTTGGGGTTATCTTCTTCCTTAATGCGATACCAGCCGCGTTTCTGGCGCATATGTTCGCGCAACAGTTGCCCGGTCTTGGGATCGAGCAGACGGACATACAACTCATCCCATTGCACGCGCAGCGGCGTCCGATCCAGCCCGGCGGTGCGCCGTAGTAAGCGGCTTCGACCTCGACGCAGCCATCCAGATGCACGATGCGCTCACCGTACCGGTAATAGCGGAAGGGCTCCAGCGGCAATGGCAACAACGTGGGCTTCTCTTCGGCGAACATGGCGGCCACTTGCCGTTTGGTGGTGCCGTGGATGCGGGTGTCGGCCCAGCGTTGCTCCCATTGATCCAGATAGAGCTTGGGCCTCTTCCAGACTCTCGAAGCGCAAGCCTTTGAGTGGTGTCTTCTGTGCATGTCCGACGCCGGATTCGACTTTGCCTTTGCGATCCGGATCTCGAATCCGACACGGCATGGCCACCGCGCCGTAGTGCGCCAGCACGTCGCGATAAAGAGGATTGAGAGTGGGATCGTAAATGTCGGGAACGAGCACGCCTTCGCGCAGATTGTCGAGCACGACGATGCGGGTAGCGCCACCCAGCCGGCGAAAGGCTCGTTCGTGCAGCTCGGCCCAGATGCGCGAACTGGAGCGGAACGTCAGCAGACGAACCGACTTGCGGCTGTAGCCCAGCGTCATCACGAACAGCCGGGTGCGCCGGTACTTGCGGCTCTGGGATCGCGCACCATGGGGCCGGTGCCGTAATCGACTTGCGCCTCCTCGCCAGCCGCGGTAACGATGACGACATGGGCTTCTGGGGTTTGGGTGCCGCGCCGCTTGCGCACGAAGCGTTGCACGCTTTGGTAGCTGCTGGCGAAGCCGTACTCGGAACCAAGTCCTGCCAGATGGCCATGGCATTCCGTCCGCGGCTGATCCCCAAGTCGATGGCCTCCCGGTATGGCTCGCAGGCGCTGGGGCCGGAGACCACGGGCAGAGTCGGTGATCACCTCGTTCTCGTTGGCCGGTTTTGAAGTTGTTTTTGATCTTCCCTTATTGGAAGGGTTTTCGGGGTTGGGGTTGGGGTTGGGGTTGGAGCAGGCATCGGGAATCACCGGAATGGCCGGTTTCGCCGCACCGGAGTCGGTGATCACTTCGTTGGCCGGTTTTGGTTCGCACCGCCCCCAGCCACTGGGCGGACGCACCGCAATCCCTGCCGCTTTCAGATATGCGCTGGCGGTTTCGCGACGGATCCTGGTTGCTTGCTGGATGCGCCGCAACGACCAGCCCAGCCGTCCCAGAGCGAAAACCTGTTGTTTCTTCTCTTCGTTCAAGACATTGGCCATGCCCACGGAGCCTACAAGCCTCCGCAGGATTCAATGTCCCGGACGCTACTCTCGTTGGCCGGTTTTCAGGTGATAATCACTGGCCGGTTTTGGGTGATCGCTGAGGAAATCACGAGTAGCATCAGCGGCAACTGCATTCTTGATAGCCTCCAAATGTTTCGCTGCCCTGATGATTTTGAACCATGCTGAATTCGGGCGTTTCACCGAAAGGTCCGCTAACGTAAACTCGTTCATCCCCAAATTATACAGGTGATGTCAAGGGATAATTACCGTACGCTATAGCACGGTTATAAGTCCAATATATTGCATGACTTATCTGCCAACATTTGAAATCACCGCCCATTTAAAACAGCGGTTAAATTAAAAACCTCGCCTCCAGCGGAAGAGCGTACAATGAATTGTCTCTTCTAGCATCCCTCCGCCGCGCCCATTTAGGGTGACGGTTCCTTGCGAAAAACAGACAGCACCCGCTGTGCAAGGAGCCGTTATGGCTAAGAATCTATCTCTACCCGCGAAGTCTCCAGCGAAAGCACCTTCTCCTGAGCTGCTATTGAACGACAGCGATGGCCATCGCATCCTGAACGAAATTCTGGCCGGCATTCCTCCGCCGGAACGCCAATTACTGTTTCCCAAGCTGGAGTTCGTCCGCCTGATGGTTCACCAGGTTCTGCATGAACCGGGCGACACATTGAAATCAGCCTATTTCTGCAACAGCGGCATGATTTCCATTTTGAGTGTCTTCCCCGATGGCAAGTGTGTGGAAGTGGGTTTGGTAGGCAAAGAAGGATTCGTAGGAGTGCCGTTGGTGGCCGGCTTCCGCACTGCCTCAACTCGCGCTATCGCCCAGATTGACGCTACGGCGTTTCGCCTGGATAGCGACACCTTCGCAAAATTACTGAAAGAGTGCCCGGTCCTCGAGCGGCGGCTGCAGCAGTTTTCACAAATAATGGCTATGGAAGTGACCCAGATCGCCGCCTGCAATCGATTGCATGAAGTGGAAGAGAGACTGGCCCGCTGGTTGTTGATGAGTTCCGACCGCGTCGGATCGAACGAAGTGCCCCTGACCCAGGAATTCCTCGCCCAGATGTTAGGCGCGCGCCGCGCCAGCGTTACCGTTTCCGCCGGAATCCTGCAAAGAGCCGGCCTCATCTCTTACACCCGTGGCGACGTGAAGATCACAGACCGCCCAGGATTGGAAGACGCATCCTGCGAATGCTATGGCATCATGCGGCAACAGATACAGAATTGGAACAACGGCGCGTAGCGAAGTAAGTGCGTCAGAGCACTCTTCTACGCTCCGCACGGTACAGACGGAGAATCAGAGTGCTGGGTAGAATTTTGGCTGTATCTTGCATAGAGGATCAGCGATGCCTTCTCGCTCTCAAGATCGATCCCCGATTCCAAACAAACCCGGCGTAGCCGCCGAATCGAATCGTCCGCAGTCTTCTTCCAAAGCCATTTCTCCCAAAGATGAACCCGGCGAGCTGATTCGCTTTGCAAAGCTGGCTCACGACGCAGTTTGCAAAATAGAAACCGAAAAATCCCAACGGGAACTCGCCCTCAAAATCAACCACAGACGGGAAGAAGAGCGTCGGCAGATGAATGTGAAACTTTACGACTTTCTCGACCGGGCGCTGGCTTTGACTGCGAGCGCGCCCGCAAGCCCGCATATCACGATTCCCACTCCGCCTCACGAATCTCTCGAGCAGTTTCGCGCCCTGGCAAAGGTGGCGTCTCCCGCATTGACGGGAGGATTGGGCCTGACCTATCCACTCTATCTGGATGGCTCGGGAGATCCGCTCTCGGATGACCTTCGACAGCCGGTTGACAACTCCGCCTTTCCGGAAGACGAATAAATCTCTTTTATCGCTCGCATCAGCTTTTTCGATTGTCGCAACCGCCGCACCCGCGATATTCTTCCCTGTTGCCTTACCAGCCATTGCAATCCCTGTGCGTCAGGTTCGATCTAAATTTTGCCATTCTAAATCCATCCGGAGACTGAAGGAGATTCATGTCTAGCGAGCTGCGCAATTTCCTGGCATTAACCTACGACCAATTGGAAGACCTTAATCTCGAGGCGAAGGAGCAGCGCAGCAAGCGCGTCGCGCTCCACAAGATTCAGGAAGAGCGGCTGAAGTATCTGACCGACGAAAAGCGGATCAAGGCCATCACTGTGCTCTTCAGCGATCTCGAAGGCCGGCTGCACATGCTGGACTACGACAAGAAATTCCTCATCAAGAGCTACGACAATCTCACTTTCGACGGCTCCTCCATCCGCGGCTTCACCGCGCAGCGGGAAAGCGATCTGCGCCTGGGCATCGATTGGTCGGCATTTTATTGGGGACCGTCGGACGTCTTCGGTTCCGGCAAGGTGCTGGTGTTCGGCGAAGTCATCGACAAAGGCGGCACATCCTACACCGCCGACATTCGCGGCGTGTTGAAAGGCTACGCCGAAGGCCTCTACAAAAAGCACGGATACACTTTGAACGCCGCCAACGAAATCGAAGGCTTCCTTTTTAAAGGTCCCGACGCCGAGCGCCATTACAACGAGAACGGAAAATTCGAATACGTAAACACCGGCGGTTATTATCACTCCCTGCCCGGCGACCCGCTGCGCACCTTCATCGACACCACGGCCGAAGTGCAGCGCGCTATGGGCTTCCAGAACGAAAAAGATCATCCGGAAGTCGCGCCCTCGCAGTTCGAAATCAACTACGGATATGGCGAAGTCGTCGCCGCCGCCGATCAGATTCAGCTCTATAAATTAATCTGCCGCCAGGTCGCCACCAACATGGGATTGACCGCATCGTTTCTGCCTAAGCCGGTAGTCGGCGTCAATGGCAGCGGCATGCACACCAATGTTTCCGTCAGCGAAAAGGGCAAAAATCTTTTCTGGGACGCCAAGGGCGAAGAAAAACTCAGCAAGATGGGCTGGCAGTTCATCGACCGCATCCTCACCCACGGCAATGACATTTGCCTGCTGCTCAACGCCAGCGTAAACGCCTACCGCCGTCTCGACCCGCATTTTGAAGCGCCGAATCAGATCAAGGCATCGGCTGTGGATCGCGGCTCGATGATCCGCATTCCCATCGGCAACGAAAAGAGCATGCGTGTGGAAGTCCGATCCGTCTCGCCCGATGCGAATCCCTATCTGGTGATGCTCTCCATCTTCAAGTCCGGGCTCGATGGCGAAACGGCAAAGATCAAGAACCTCCGCCAGGCCGAACGCTACCTGCCCGACAACATCTACACCGCTCTGGCAGACTTCCGCAAAGCCGAGTGGACCACTGAACTTCTGGGCGAAGACGTAAAAGGCCGCTACGCCGACCTGAAGCAAGCCGCCGCCGACCGCTGTCCGCGTTCGCTGGGAACTTTCGTCAAAGCACCGGAAGTACAATTCCACCACGAGGTCTACAACCAGTATTTGTGGAACATGTTCTAGGAACCAAATGTTAGAGCAACCGTGGAAGAGCGGCCCTTTCAGGGCCGCGTAAATCCTGCTCGATCATTGCGGGCTTTAGCCCCTGAGGGAGCTTTCGATGATGGTCTCTGTTTTTATCGGAACCAGCGTCGATGGCTTCATCGCCCGGCCCAACGGCAATCTCGATTTTCTTCCCGAAGGCGGCGGCGAACCTCACGGCTACAACGAATTCATCGCCACCGTCGATGCACTGGTCATCGGCCGCAAGACCTTCGAAACCGTTCTTGCCTATCCCACCTGGCCCTACGGCGATAAACGCGTCGTAGTCCTCAGCAGCCAGCCGCTCGATTTCTCCGCCGTCCGCGGAGGCACAGTAGAACAAATGTCCGGAACTCCCGCCGAGATCGTCGCCAAGCTCGAAGCTAGCGGAGCCCGCCACATCTACCTCGACGGAGGAATCACGATTCAACGATTCTTGCGCGCGGGCTTGGTGAACCGTCTCATCATCACGCGTGTGCCGGTGCTCATCGGCGAAGGCATTCCGCTCTTTGGGTCTCTTCCGCACGACGTGCATCTCCAGCACGTTGCGACACAGCATTATCCCAGCGGTTTGGTGAAGAGTGAATATCGGATTATGGTGTAACGACTCAGCGCGATGCGTTTTCCCCACCGACTGCTTACGTGACTTGCATGGTCGGGAGATCGGCCAGAAGTGTCTGGCGGAGATGAAAACATCTCCGCCGGAGAAAGAAAGAATTACTGAATGGTCTTTAACAGTGAGCCGTTGACCGTGCTATACACGTCGATCGCATTCCCCTGTTGATTGGAAACGTAGACGCGTCCCCGCGTGCTATCCACCACAATGCCTTCGGGACTATACGGCAGGGTCGCGAAAGAGTACTCGAGCCCTTGCCCTACGTTGTCGAATATTATGGTGTTATTGGCATTGGCCACGTAGAAATTCCCCGTGTGGTCGAAGGCCACGGCAAGCCCCTCGGTGGCATAGGAAAGGAACTCGACCGTATCGGCCCCCTGAAGCGTTTGATCGATCAACTGGATCGTAGCCAGAGATACCCCACCCCAGGCGAAAAACTGGTTGTGCGTGGCGATGCCATAGATCGGCACGTTGCCCGGCGGGACGAAAAGGTTTTGATAAGCGGCCGGCTGGCTGCTGCTCGCAGGATAGACGTTCGCCGCATAGATGGTGACCTCAAGATAGCCGTCGTTGACCCAGATATTGTCACTGCTGTCTACGGCGATGTATTCCGGCGTGTTGATGGCCGCAGTGATCGTTCCCGCAGTGTTCTGTACTCCGGCGGAGGAGTACTCCGTCACCGATTCGGTTCCGATGTTGGCCACATAGAGATCTCCGGCGCTGTCGAAGGCCACGCTGCTCGGCTTACTGACGCCCTCCGTGATGGTCTTCGAGCTCACCCATGCATAGTTAGGATTGAACACGAGAACGTTGTTCGCCCCAGAGTTGGCGACGTACAAGTTGCCGTTAGCAGCGAGAGCCAGCCCTCGCGGTTGATTCAGTGGGTTGGTGGCAGCGGACAACTGGCAAACCGAAAGCAGAGCAATCAAGAGTGCAGTGCCGTAGAGAGAAACATAGCGTTGTATGAAGCTTTTCATTGCAAGATCTCCAAAAGGGGTTTGATTTGCGGAAGACTTCCAGGCAACGACGATTTCCGCGCTGCCAGTAAATCCCGCTCACTCTGATAAGCGATCTTTTTCCCTCCGCACCCTCATCCCCAGCAGATTTGTTTTGAAGTTAAGTACTCGCCTCAGGCGGGCGCGGCTCGTGCCAGGACCCCGTCGCCGGCTAAGCCACAAAGTAACATCAGCGGTTACCACCGCTATCTCCGCCAAGTGTACAAACCTAATGCTGCCGCATCCCGTTGCCGATTAGCCCAGAGGACATCTCACAATCTCACCTCCTGAGGCCATCATGCAGCAAACGGCAACAGTTCTTTCTGTCCTGCTCCTTACGCTTTCCTTATCGCCCTTGCCACACCTTGCCTCAGCGTCAGAACTTCCCCAGGACCTGCTCGCTATTCATCCCACCGACCGAATCACCCAAGCCATCGACGAAAACCAGCACATACCGCTGCTTGGGCAACGGCATCCTCTGGCCACGCCGCAAAATGAAGTTGGCGAGCTACCGCCCGATCAACCGCTCGAGCACATAGTTTTGCTGTTGCGCCCCAGCGCCGGGCAGGAAACCGCTCTAGTTCAGTTTCTCGCCGCACAACTCGATCCCGCATCGCCTTATTACCATCAGTGGCTCACTCCTCAGGCCTTCGGCGAACGCTTCGGCGCATCCATCCATGACATGGAGCAGGTCGCAGGATGGTTGCAAAGCCACGGTATGACGCTCGATGAAGTTCCTTCCGCGCACCGCGCGATCGTCTTCACGGGCACCGTCGCGCAGGTGGAAGCCACATTCCACACCTCAATGCGCATGTATTCGGTTAACGGGGAGTTGCACTTCGCCAACTCTACCGACCCGCAAATTCCCCAGGCGCTGTCCGAAGTCGTCGGCGGAGTGTTGTCGCTGCACAACTTTCTCAGCGCGCCTCTGCACGTGGTCGCTCCCGCATTCACCTCCGGCGGTGCTCACTATCTCATGCCGCAGGACTGGGCCACGATCTACGACGTAGCGCCCGTTTATACCCAGAACATCAACGGTTCGGGACAAAGTATTGCCGTGCTTGGCCGCTCCGACATTTATGCGAGCGATGTCGCCGGCTTCCGCAGCTTCGCCGCGCTTCCCACGAACAATCCTCAGATCGTCATCAACGGCGCGAACCCCGGCTTCCCGGACAGCGGCGATTTAATCGAGTCCTCACTCGACGTCGAGTGGGCCGGCGCCATCGCGAAAAGCGCAACCGTAAAATTCGTTACATCCAAATCCGGAGCCAGCGATGGCATCGCGCTTTCGGCGCAATACGCAGTCGGCCATAACCTCGCGCCGATCGTGAGCTTGAGTTACGGAGCCTGCGAAGCCGCCGAGGGCTCCGGTGGCAACGCGTTCTGGAATTCTTTATGGCAACAGGCCGCCGCGCAAGGCATGTCCGTATTCGTTGCGGCGGGTGATAGCGGCGCTGCCGGCTGTGATTCCGCGTCGCAAACCACCGCTACGCATGAGCGTGCCGTGAATGGACTCTGCTCCAGCGCTTATGACACTTGCGTCGGCGGCACCGAGTTCGACGATGCCAACGCCAGCCAATATTGGTCGGCATCGAATCGCTCTGGTCAGGCTTCCGCGCTCAGCTATATTCCTGAAAGCGTTTGGAACCAAAGCGGAGGCAACGGAGATTTATGGGCTGGCGGAGGCGGAGCCAGCATCGTCTATGCCAAGCCCACTTGGCAATCCGCGCCCGGAGTTCCCGCCGACGGCAAGCGCGATGTCCCCGATGTTTCCATAGCAGCTGCAACGCATGACGCTTATGTCATGGAAGTTCAGGGATCGCTAATTGCGGTGGCAGGAACTTCCGCGGCCGCACCCTCATTCGCCAGCGCCATGGCGCTGGTGATTGAAAATGCTGGCAGTGCCCAGGGCAACGTCAATCCCATTCTCTATGGACTCGCGACGCGGCAGCTTTCCGATAGCGACGCCGATGTTTTCCATGACATCACCAGCGGAAACAACAGCGTTCCCGGAGTCACGGGCTATAACGCCGCGAAAGGCTACGATGCGGCCAGCGGCCTCGGATCGATTGATACGAACTTGCTAGTCACTCACTGGAAAGATTTCAGCGGCGCTAACTTCGGCGTGGCCTCGAACTACGCCAACATTTCGGTGGTACAAGGCGGCTCCAATACTTTGCTGTTCAGCCAGACCGACGCCGGCGGCTTCAACTCGCCCGTCAAACTCACCGCCAGCGGATTGCCCAGCGGCGTTACTTTGAAATTTGCTTCCGCGACAGTAACAACCTCGGACCCTGTAGCGGCTACGATTTCCGCGGCTTCCAACGCGGCTCTGGGCAAGTCTACCGTTACGATTACCGGAACCGGCGGCGGTCTAACACGCACGCTTCAGTTCACGCTCACCGTCGCGGCACCGCCCACGTTGACTCTGCTCTTACCCGGCCCGGCAAAAACGCTGAAGATTGGCGCAACAATTTCCATGAGTCTGTCTACAACCGCCGAGAATGGATTCAAGTCCGCAGTAGCGCTTTCGCTGAGCGCATTGCCGAAAGGCGTCACAGCCACCTTCGCACCCAAAGCCATCGCCTCGCCAGGCACCGGCAGCAGCACTCTAACCCTCTCTGCCGCCTCCAGCGCGGCCACCGTCACCGCCAACCTCACCTTGACAGCCACCGGCGGAGGTCTCACGAAAACTCAACCGCTCACCCTCATCGTGACCCACTGATTCGCGAAGCTGCCAAATCTATTCCTGCGGCCGCCCGCGACCAGGTTTGTAAAATTCAGTAAACGCGCTCCTGCCGCGGTTCGCGCTGCCAACCCTAGCGACGCCAACTCCATCCAAACTTACAGCAGAAAATTCCCGGCGCCTCTCGCCGGGAGTTGTTTCCGATCAGAAGGACAAGCGATGAAATTTCCTCACCAGTTCTTGGAGAAGCACTGCGGCACTCTCGCCCTCGCGCTCTTAATAATCGCGGCTTCGCCTGCATGGGCCGTGCTGGGAGGCGCGGCTGCCTCCGTGCAAAGCGATCAGATCGCCATGCACGGTACGCTGCAAACCACGCCCGCTTCGAGCTACACCTTGCAGCAGATCAAGACTGCCTCCGGAACCTTGGTTCGAGAATATGTTTCCCCGGCGGGAACGGTTTTCGCCGTCGCATGGCAAGGACCGTGGCCGCCCGATCTGCGGCAACTCCTGGGCAGCTATTTCCAGCAATACCAGCAAGCGGTGCAGGCTCAAACCAATGCACACCCCGGCCGCCATCCGAGAATCATCCAATTGCCCGGCCTGGTAGTGGAAATGGGAGGACACATGCGGGCCTTCATCGGCCGTGCATACGTGCCCGGAATGCTCCCTGAAAATGTGCAGTCGAAGGAGATTCGATGAGAAGCATCGCGACTCTATCCGCCATCGTGGCCGCCTGCGGCGCATTGCTATTCGCCGCGGGATGCGGAGGTGGAAGCAGCAGTGGCACCACCACCACCCAGACCAGTACGATCGCAAGTTCCGGCTCGAATGTCGTCTCAATCTCAGTGAACCCCGGTCCCGAGGGCGATTACGGCAACGGATCCTTCGCCTCAGTTACGGTGTGCGTTCCCGGAAGTACCTCAAACTGCCAGACCATCGACGACATCCTCGTCGACACCGGCTCCTACGGCTTGCGGATTCTCTCTTCCGCGCTGACCGTTAGCCTGCCGCAGCAAACCAGCAGTGGTGCAGACGTAGCGGAGTGCGTTCCCTTTCTCGACGGCTATACCTGGGGCCCGGTCGAAACTGCCGACATTCAGATTTCGGGCGAGACTGCGAGTTCGGTTCCCATCCAGGTCTTGAATGATTCTGCCTATCCGCTGCCCAGCAACGCCGCGTGCACAAGTTACGGCTCATCGCAGGACACGATCGAAGCTCTAGCCGCGAACGGAATACTCGGCGTTGGCCCGTTCCAGCAGGATTGCGGACCCGACTGCACCGTGACCGGATCGGCGAATCCCGGCCTCTACTTCGCCTGCTCTTCTTCCAGTTGCAGCGTCACAGAAGAAAGTCTGGCCGCGCAGGTGCAGAATCCAGTGCCGCTGTTCACCACCGACAATAACGGCGTGATCATCGAACTTCCCTCAGTCACCGGAGGCGAGCCAAGCCTCAGCGGCTCCATGGTTTTTGGAATTGGAACGGAATCAAACAACGCGCTGGGCAGCGCCGTCCCCTATACCATCGACGATTACGGCAACTTCACCACGACCTTCAACGGCACAACGTATTCCAGCAGCTTTATCGACAGCGGCTCCAACGCACTTTTCTTTCCCGACAGCGGCATTACCGTGTGTCCCAGCCCCAACAACTATTTCTATTGCCCCTCCAGCCCGCAGAGTCTTTCGGCAACAAATCAAGGAAACATTCCCAGCGGCACGCCCAACACGAGCGGGTCGAGCGGCACCGTGAACTTCAGCGTTGACAACGCCGACACCCTATTTTCGAACTCCGCCGACTTCGTCTTCAACGGCCTCGCCGGACCCGTCTACGGATCGAATACCACCGCCTACTTCGATTGGGGACTTCCCTTCTTCTTCGGACGCAATGTATTCGTCGCCGTGGCCGGCGCCAGCACTCCTGAAGGAACCGGACCTTACTGGGCTTACTGAAGGCGTCCGCCGCTACGCTAGCTTAGTCGTGCAGTTCCAGCGCCTAGCTGGGTCCTTTCATCTTATCTTTTACGCTGTGCGCCAGCTTCTCAATTTCTTCCGCCTTTTTGATCACATCAAGTGAAAGAACGTTTTCATTTGATTTGTCGACCGAAGCTTTAAGTTGCTCGGCCAGCTTGAGCAGCTTGTCCGTATCGGCCTTGAGCGCGGCGGCACGCTCCTGATTGGCCTTCTTGGCCATATCATGCGCCATCCGCTCGGTGGCTTCGTCTTCGCTGGCCGGAGCCACACTATAGTCCGGACTGGCCGGCGGTGCAGGCGGCGCTGTGGCTCGGCCCTGAGAAAAGCATGGAATGGAAAAGAGACATAGGCAAAGAAGCGGGAACCACTGTGTTGGGCGCACGGAATCCTCGGCAACGCAGACTAGAACTGCCCCGCAAGTATGACACCTCCGGGTGGGGGGAAATCAAGACCGAATCGGACCTGGTTGCCTTCGCGAAGAAAAACCTGAACATAGCTCCCCAGGTTTTCGTAAACACTCTTGAGCCGTCTTGTGCAGTTTTTGTTCTCACCAAAACACCGCGAGCACGTCTAAGAGCCTGAAACGGAGATTCGCCATGAACCGCAAACACCGAATTGCCGCCTGCGCACAAACCATCCTGTTACTCACCTTCGCTGTCGCAGCTCATGCCGCCGGTCATCCCGGCGCGCTCACCGAAGAGTTCCACCATACCTATCCGCTGAGTCCGAATGGACGCGTGGAATTGGATAACATCAACGGGCCCGTCCACATTTCCACCTGGGACCGCGATGAAGTGAAGGTTGACGCGATCAAGAGCGCGGACGAAAAAGAGCGGCTCGACGAGGCGAAAATAGAAGTCGACTCCGGCAAAGATTACATTTCCATTCAGACCAAATATCCCGGGCACGACCATACCTTCAACTGGGGGTCGCACAATAATCCCGCCAGCGTGGAATACACGCTGACCGTGCCCCGCGCGGCGCGTCTGGACGAAATCAAGCTGATCAATGGCGAACTCGATATCACAGGAACGACCGGTGAAGTCCACGCCTCCTGCATCAATGGCAAGCTAACGGCGCAGAATCTATCGGGGCGAGCCGAGCTTTCCACCATCAACGGGCGTCTGGATGCGACTTTTAGCCAGCTTTCAGCCGCGCCCATCGAACTGAAATCGGTCAACGGGTCGGTCGAGTTGACAATTCCTTCCGACGCAAAAGCGGAGATTGAAGCCAGCACGGTTTCCGGCGGCATCGACAACGATTTCGGATTGCATGTGAACAATCACAGCTTTGTCGGCCACGATCTCCGCGGCGAACTGGGCATGGGCGGCACGCACATCCGCCTGGAAGATGTAAACGGCAGAATCGAAGTGCACCACGCGCAGGATGGCCGCGCGCTAAGCCCCGCGAAAGATCTGAACCATCGCGACAAAGACGACGATGACGACAGCGAGCTTTAGTAAATCGTGTACCCCGGCGCGGGAGTCCGCAAATCCGGCTTCGTCGCCATCAGCAACAACGCGCCTTCGCGCTTGAATGCCCGCAGATCTTCGAGACTGCGGAACGATTTGGTTTTGTAATCGTCCGGAGTAGGTGTGTCATCGGGAATGCGCCGCGCCTCCACATCTTCGAAGGCATGCTTCTTTAGCAGGTCCACATACTCGGCCGAGGAGCGCACGTGCACCGGCACCTTCAACTTATCCACCCACTGCAGCGAATACTCATTGTCTCTGTAGAGGTTGATCAGGATGAACAACCGCCCGCGCGGCGCCATCACGCGAAACAGTTCCATCAACGCGCGGTCCTGATCGGGATAGTAATAAAACGACTCGACCGACAGAACCTTGTCGAAGAAGTTTTCTTCCCACGGAATCTGCTGCGCTGATCCCCACACGTAAAGAATGTTTTCGAAATCCTTGGAAGCTTCGCGCGCCTGCCGCACCATTTCGTCGGAAACATCCAGGCCTACAACCTGGCCAAAACCTTCCGGACCATCGCCGACCAGCCGCGCAAGCAGGCGCGTAGCCCATCCCGAACCGCAGCCCAAATCCAGCACGCGCTCGCCCGGCCGCAGATTCATCAGGCGAATCGTCTTGCCTGTAATGTCGAGATGATGGCGCTCCATCTTCTCGCCTTCACCTTCAGCAGCCCAGCGGTTGAATTCCAGTTGCAGCCGTTCGTCGGGAGTGGGAGTGTGGGACAAGTGTGCAAGCTCCTTTATCTCAAGGATAAAACAATTCCTCTTGAAATAGCCTATATGATGAAACGATGAGCAAAGCAACCTATCCGCTGAAGTTGCCGCTTTCGATTAAGAAGGCAGCGCAACGCCTGGCGAAAGAAGACGGCGTTTCCTTAAATCAGTGGATCGCTTCCGCCGTAGCGCAAAAAGTCGGAGTAGCAGAGACAGCAGCCGAATTTTTCAAGAAGCGAGCCGGCAACGCCAGCGGCAACGGAATGATGGCGTTTCTCCCCACTGCGCCCAAGGTCGCGCCTGAAGCTGCAGACGTTGTGAAGTAGACCGTCTCGTTTTGTGGCTCTGTCGGACCGCCCTAAACATCACAGACGCCACGACGGCGCTGCCATGCCTGTGCTAAAGTTTCCCCTCACATGGCGACACCCTCCCAGAACGCCCCCCCAGAGCCTGAATCCTCGCCGCTCTATTGCCCCAACTGCGCGCAGCAAGTCAACGATCCCCTGACTTGTGGCGACTGCTCCGCCGTAATCTGCCGCCGCTGCGGCACTCCGCTGGAATCCGCCGACGAACTGGGGATGGGATGACGGACTCGGCAGCCGCTTTACCTCCCGCTGCGGAAACCGCATCGCCTTCCGCGCAACCCTCGCTCGTGCGCGGCCTCAGCCTGCTCGATTCGGTTCTTCTGCTGGGCAGCGGCATCATCGGGTCGTCGATTTTTCTCACGGCAAAAGATATTGCCGGTCCGCTGCCCAATCCCACGTTGTTTTTGCTGGTCTGGGTAATCGGCGGAGTGATTTCGCTGTTCGGCTGCGCCGCCTTCGCCGAACTGGGATCCATGTTTCCGGAATCCGGCGGCCAGTATGTTTATCTGCGCGAAGCTTATGGCGATCTGGTCGCATTCCTCTACGGCTGGATGCTGTTCAGCGTGGCCAATGGCGGATCCATCGCCGCGCTCGCCGTCGCCGCCGCCGCCTATTCTGGAGAAATTGTTCCCGCAATTTCGCAGCAGCACGTAGTGTTTGCCTTCGCCGGAATCACATTCACGCGCGCTCATGCCGTGGGACTCGTATTGATCGCGTTCCTGACTTATGTGAACGTCGTCGGCCTGCGCTGGGGCACCCTGTTACAAAATCTTTCCACCTGGACGAAGTTCGTGGCCATGGCGGCATTTGTAATTCTGGGCTTCGCCATCGGCAAAGGCGACTGGTCGCACTTCCAGAGTCACGGAATGCCGCTGATGATGGGCCTCTCGTCGCGGCAACTGATTTCCGCCATGGGCGTGGCCCTAATCGCCGTCTTCTGGGCCTACGACGGATGGGTCTACGTCACCTGGGTTGCGGGCGAAGTCAAAGATCCGCGGCGCAACGTGCCGCGGGCCATGGTGCTGGGCGTGCTGGTCGTAGGCGTGATTTATCTCGCCATGAATATGACCTATGCCTACGCGATGCCGCTGAGCGAAATTGCCAAACACGAAACCATCGCCAGCGCCGCCGCAGCGGTTTTATTTTCTCCGCGGGCGGCTCTCTGGCTTTCGGCAGTGATCGCAGTGTCGTGCTTCAGCGCAGCCGCGTCGTGCACGCTGGCAGGCGCGCGCGTCTATATGGCCATGGCCCAGGACGGAGTCTTCTTCCGCCGCATGGCGGAAATTCATCCCAAGTGGCGCACCCCGGCCTTCAGCCTCATCGGTCAAGGCGTCTGGGCGGCGGTACTCACAGTGAGCGGGCGTTATGATCAGCTTTATACCTATGTGATTTACGGAATGGTGTTGTCCTACACGCTGACCGTGATCGGATTATTCTTGCTGCGCTGGAAGCGTCCGGAAGTTCCGCGCCCATATCGCTGCACCGGATATCCGTGGCTGCCCGCGATCTATGTTTTGGTGGGCAGCGCGTGGACGCTAAACACAATCATCACCCGCCCGGTCCAGGCATTCTGGGGCACAACGATCGTGCTGGTCGGCGTGCCCGGATATTTATATTGGAAGTGGAGCGCGCGGAAAGCGGCGGCGGTGGAGTAAGTTCTTGTTCTTGTCAATTTGACGGACAAACCACGCGACGAATATCGTCGGTAAAGCGAGGCATTGTAACGATGGCTACTATTCCAATCACCAGTTCTGGCAAGCCAACAGGCCGAGGCGAAGAGCTTGTCAGCTTCAACGACGCAATGGAGACGCTGTCACGGGAAGACCGTTTTCGCGCGACGGTTTATGCGATGAATACGCTCTTGGTACAGAAAGGCGTGTATGCTCCGGAAGAATTCGAATGTCAGTTCCGGCAGTTCGCGCAGAAGAATCTGAAGTAGATATCACTTCTTGTCCGGTTCAAAACGCTTCTCTTTCCGATTCCAGTTTCCCGCCACGCCTACACCGGAACCGCTGTCTTCCGCGCAGGACTGAAGAACGGCAGCGCAGTCACCTTCGCATTGGTCTTCAGCCGCATCGCCTCGATGGTAATTTCCATTTGCAACTGCGTCCCCGGCTTCGATTGCACCGTCTCCACGCTGGCCAGCGCAATCAGCTTTTTCAGAATCGGCGACCAGCTTGTCGTCGTGGCTTTGCCCACCTGCTTCTCTCCGGAATAAACCGGAACCGCAACTCGCGAAGCCGCACTCGGAGCCGCAGGCGTTAACCCGTACCTTTCATAAAGAGCTTCCACGCCCGGCCAATCAACTTCAAGTCCAACCAACTGCCGCGCCACGCCGTTCTTCGCATCCTGCTCCAGCGCTCGCTTGCCAATGAAGTTTTCTTTTTCCAGATGCACCATCTTGCCAAATCCCAATTCATAGGGAGAATATTTCTGCGATGCAATCAACGCCTTCTTCGAACTCGTGTAATCAACCTCGATGAGCAACAGTCCAGCCTCAACGCGAGCCACATCGAGCGCCAACATCCCCGCGGCATGAAGATCGAACTGTTTTCCCTTCTCTGCAATAGCATCCCAAACTTTGCTCGCCTCATTCCACGGAATCCAGATTTCATACCCCAAATCGCCGGTATAGCCGGTGCGCGAAATATCCACCGGCACGCCCCCAATTTTTCCGTGAGTCACGCGAAAATATTTCAGGTTCGCAATATCGGCCTCGGCGACCGCCTTCAGCAGCTTGGCCGAAGTCGGACCTTGCAACGCCAGCGCCGCCGTTTTCTCCGAGATGTCTTCGATCTGCACATTCAAGTTCAGGCCGTTTTGCCGGAACCAGCGCAGGCTCGGGTCCGCCGCCGTCCAGCGATAAACATTCTCTTCCAGCCGTGAGATCGTGCCGTCGTCAATCACCTTGCCCTGCTCATCGCACCAGCAGCAATAAATTACCTGGCCAACCTTCACCTTGTTAATGTCGCGCGTGATGACGCGGTTCACCAGCTTGGTCGCGTCCGCGCCGGTGATTCGATATTTGTAGAGCGGAGAAATATCGATCAGCGCCGCCGCGTTGCGAATGGCGTTGTACTCGTGCTCGTGATGCACCTCGTAGACACTGACCGTGTAATACCCGCTCCACTCGCGGTAATTCAGGCTTTGGCAAAGAGGAAATGTGCGGTCATGAAATGCGGTTCCAATAGGCAAGAGAGTGGCCTCGATTCAGATTTATGCCGAAGCCGGATTATATGCAGGCCCCAGCCTGCGCGGCAACATACGAAAGCCGCTGCGCCGTATCGGCTGAAGCTCGCTTTGCGCAACCAAACAAACTCACGATCCCAGGCTCACATCCTCCGGCGTCTTCATGCCGTGGCTAAAATCGTGCCCATGCTCATCTTGATTGCGCCATTCGGCGATCTGTTCAACCGCCTGCGCCAGCGACGGCGCCAGTCGATCCGGTGCGGTGCTGCCGAAGCGCTGCACCGCTTTATGCAGATCGCCGGAAAATCCCCAGATGCCGGCCAGAATTTTGATGTGAGGCAGGTGCATGCGAATGCGCTGGCACAGCGCACTGGCCTGCGCAAAAGCAAACGGCGGCAGCGCGGAGATGCACACTACGTCCTGCGGCTCCGGCGTTAGCTGGGTCAATATTTCTTCAAACGGCGAACCGAATGGCAACGAAAGCACGCCGTAGCCCGCGCGCTCCAGCAATTGAGCGAGCATCGAAGAAGTAATTTCGTCGGCCCGGTCGTTCGCCGCCAGGCAGAAAATGCGCGCGCCAGAACGCGCAGCCTCGATATGGACAGCCGGCAATTCTGTCTCCGCACTCGCTGTTCTGCGCGAAAGCCTCCTCGGTCCCGCTGCCGGCTCTTCCGCACGGTAAACAGCCAATTCGGAAATGATTTCGCTCACGCCGAGAAAAATAAACGACTCCCGCGTTTCATCCAGCGCTCCCTTGTGGCGATCCTGTTCGGCCAGCGTGAGCGCCGGAATCAAAACCTGGTCATAGAGCCTGAGTAGAGAATGACTCTTCAAAAAATCATTCGTGATGTTGCGGGCATCTTCCTGATCCAGCGCCAGCAGCCGCTGATACAACTGCGCCTCAACCGAAAGCGCGGTCTCATCCCCCAGAAGAACATGTAGAAAAGACATGCGCGGCACATAGCGGCCCAGCACAATTACGCAAACCGTCAGCGGAATCGCCAGCATAAGTCCCGCCCATCCCCACAGGATCGTCCAGAAAACCGTCGTCACCAGCAGCGCGAGCGATGAGATGCCAGTGTGCGCTCCATACAGCCACGGCTCGACCACGTTTGATGCGATCAATTCCAGGAATGCAAACAGCAGCACCACCAGCACCGGCGGTCCCCACCCATTGAATACCGCAAGCGCCATGATGAGCGGAAAAGCCGTAGCCGCCAGCGCGCCCACATAAGGCACAATGCGCAGAACCGCGGCGATCACGCCCCAAAGAATCGCGTTGGGAATTCCGATGAAGAAAAGGCCCGCGCCAAAGCAAACTCCGTAGCTGGCGTCCACCAGAAACTGCATCAACAGGTAACGGCTGATGCGGCGGCCGGCGTCGTCCAGCGCCAGCGTCATCGCGTGCAGCTGTCCCACGCCAGCCAGGCGCAAAAAGCGGTCGCGCAAATCCTCCTGCTTGATGAGGATGAACACGGTAAAGATCACAACCATGCCCGCAGTTCCCAACGGCTGCAGCAGCGGACCCAGAACTTCGTGAAGATTTTGCAACCCGCCGGGCGGCGCAGCCACCACCTGAACCGGCAACGGCGCTACTGCCGGCGGATGTTTAGACCCACCCGGTGCGCTCGGTTGGACGCCGCTTGCGGGCGTGCGCTGCGGCTCAGCATAAATATCCGGCTCGGAAAACTCCCGCCCAATTTCTTTCACCGTCTCGCTTGCGCGGCCCAACGCACTATCTGGCGCGGAGTGCAGGGCCTCAACCTTATTATGAATATTCAAACGATACTGCGGCAGATTGTTGGCCACCTGCAGCAATTGTTTCGCGACAATCCAGCCCAGCCCTCCCAGCGCAGCAAAACAAATCAGCGTCGCCAGAGCAACCGCGGGAACGCGGCGCAGCCGCAACTTCTCCAACCACACCACTAACGGTGTCAGCAGAAAGCTGAGCGTCAGCGCAAGGGCCAGAGGAATCAGAACCGCCCGCGCGAAATAAAGAATCAATACGACGCCGACCAGAATAAGCAGTTGGCTCACTGCCGGCGAATCGTTTCGGGCGCGGCTCATATGTTTTGAAACAATACTCCAACTAAGGCTATCCGGTGAGTTATCTTGCCGGCTCGCAAAATAGTTCAGCCATCGCAAACAAGCGTGTGGGGACAGCCGCCCTCGGCGGTCCGTCGAGCGCAGCTCGGCTGTCTTTCTAACCCGCTGCTGAAAGTGGCAGACAAAAGCCCGCATTCCCGATAGAATGTGGCTTCGACTCGATTCGCTTATGCGATCTATTCTGCCATCGTCGTGCAGCATCCTTCGTAGTTGGACCGTCCTGCCCAGCGGGCTCTAATCGCGGTATCGCTTCCCGTTTCGCGCGAGTATCATAGCGTTTCCTGACCGGCACAATCTGCAACTCACAGCTCAAGGCTCATAGCTCATGGCAAACAAATACGATGTGATCGTCATCGGCGGCGGCCATAACGGCCTGGTCAACGCCGCATATCTCGCGCGTGCCGGCAAGCAAGTGCTGGTGCTCGAACGCCGTCATGTGCTCGGCGGAGCCGCAGTCACGGAAGAGATTTTCCCCGGGTTCAAGTTTTCCGTTTGCTCTTACGTTGTATCGCTGCTGCGGCCGGAAATCATTCGCGATCTCGATCTCCCGCGTCATGGTCTCGAAATCCTTCCTCTCGATGGCACGTTTACGCCCATGCCCAGCGGCGATTATCTGTGGCGGGTCAACGACCACGGCAAAACCCATCGCGAAATTGCGCGCCACTCGCGCGTGGATGCCGAAGCCTACGACGAATTCGGCAAAGCCATGCAGGCCATGTGCCGTTTCGTAAAACCCATCCTGAGCATGGTGCCGCCCGACCCGGCCACACTCGATCCGCGCGAACTGATGAAGCTGCTTTTCATCGGCAAGCGCTTTCAGGGCATGACCGGCGAAGACAAATACAACCAGGTGCAGCTCATGACCATGAGCGCGATCGATTTTCTCGACCAGTGGTTTGAGACCGACGTGCTCAAGGCGACGATGTCAGCTTCGGGAATCATCGGCACATTCCTTGGCGTGCGCTCGCCGGGAACGGCTTACGTGCTCCTGCATCATTACATGGGCGAGATCGACGGCGCGTTCCGCGCCTGGGGATTTGCCCGCGGCGGCACCGGCGCAATTTCCAATGCCATTGCCGACGCGGCGCGCGAAGCGGGCGTGGAGATTCGCACGCAAGCCGCAATCGCCAAGATTCTCATCAAAGACGGCAAGGCCAAAGGCGTGGTCCTGTCAAACGGCGATGAAATCCATGCCGACTTGATTTCTTCCAGCGTCGATCCCCGGCTGACCTTCAACAAATTTATTGATGCCGAACATCTCCCCGGAGACTTTCTCGAAGATGTCAACCGCTTCAAATATCGCGGATCATCGGGCAAAGTAAACCTCGCTCTGGACGCGCTGCCCAACTTTAAATGCATGCCGGGACCGGGTGCGCATCTGCGCGGGGCGATTTCCATTTCGCCCTCCGTCGAATACATGGAACGCGCCTATGACGACGCGAAGTACGGCAATTTTTCCCAGCGGCCGTACATCGATATGGTGATTCCATCGCTCACCGATCCTTCCGTAGCGCCGCCGGGAAAGCATGTAATGTCATGCTTCGTGCAGTACGCGCCCTACAAGCTGCGGCCGGGATTGAACTGGGACGATCTGAAAGAACCGTTTGGCGACAACGTGATCAACACGATTGCCGAATACGCGCCTAACATTAAAGACATCATCGTAGGCCGGCAGGTTGTGACCCCGCTCGACTTGGAACGCGAGTTTGGATTGAGCGAAGGCAACATTTTTCAGGGCGAGCTTTCGCTGGAGCAGCTTTTCTTTTTGCGGCCGGTGGCCGGATATGCGCGCTTCCGCACTCCCATAAAGAATCTCTATATGTGCGGATCGGCCACGCATCCCGGCGGCGGAATCATGGGCGCGCCGGGCCGTTTGGCGGCGCTTGAAATTCTGAAAGATATCGGCTGACAGGGACCCTCGGCGATCTTCGCGATCTCGGCGTTAAGAGCTTTTGATTTTGGCGGCAAGATCGCATCGATCGCGGAGTTCGAAAAGAAACCGGGCGCTTTATCGAGAAGCGATGTTCTATGGGCGATAAGCAAAAAGTCGTGATCGTAGGCGGTGGCCACAACGGCCTTGTCGCCGCTTTCTATCTGGCCAAGGCGGGTTTCAAACCGTTAGTCCTCGAACGGCGCGAACAAGTTGGCGGCGCCGCCATCACCAGCGAATTTCATCCGGGCTTCCGCTGTTCTACGCTGGCTCATTCGGCCGGTCCGATTCGTCCTGACATTGTGCGCGACCTGCAATTGCAGAAACACGGGTTGCAATTCGTTGAATCCGACGTGGCTGTAACCGCACTCACCCCCGACGATCGCGCCCTTACTTTGTATCGTGACACGAGCAAATCGGTCGAGGAAATCTCGGGGTTTTCCGCCAGGGACGCGGCCCGGTATCCCGAGTTCGCGCAATCGCTCGACAAAATGGGCAAGGTCATTGCCGAGGCTCTGGCCACAACCCCTCCCGATATCGATCATCCCAGTGGCGCCGATTTGTGGTCCATGTTGAAGACCGGCCGCGCCATTCGCAACCTCGGCAAAAGAGATATGTATCGACTGCTCCGCTGGGGACCGATGGCGGTCGCCGACTTGGCCGCGGAGTACTTCGAAACGGAACTGCTGCGCGCCGTGATCGCTGCCCGCGGAATCTTCGGCACGTTCCTCGGACCATGGTCGGCGGGAAGCAGCCTGGTATTGCTGATTCGTGCCGCCGGAGATTCGCATCCCGCAGGCTCCGGTTATTTTGCCGCCGGCGGAATGGGCGCACTGACGCAGGCCATGGCATCGGCCGCAAAGGCCGCCGGCGCGGAGATTCGCACCGGAGCCGAAGTCGCCGAAATTCGCGTGAAAGACGGTGCAGCCACCGGAGTCGCGCTCTCGACCGGAGAAGAGATCGCGGCTCATGCCGTCATCTCCAATTGCGATCCGAAACGGACGCTGCTGAAGCTCACCGATCCTCTCCATCTCTCTCCGGATTTCGTGCAGAAGCTTCAGCACTATCGCGGCAATGGCACTGTGGCCAAAGTCAATCTCGCGCTCTCCGGCCTGCCAACTTTCCGAGCACTCAAGAATGGAGACGGCCGCGCCCTCACTGGTCGCATTCACATCGGCCACGAAATCGATTACCTGGAGCGCGCGTTCGATGCCTCCAAGTATGGCAATTTCTCGCCGCATCCTTATCTTGAAGTCGCGATTCCGTCGCTTACCGATCCCACGCTGTGCCCCGAAGGCAAGCACGTGATGTCGATCTACATGCAGTACGCGCCTTACAAGCTCAAAGGAGATTGGGAAAGCCAGCGCAAAGCACTCGGACAAACGGTGGTGCGCACGCTGGCGGAATATGCGCCCGACTTGCCCGAACTGATCCTCACCCACCAGATCATTACGCCCCAGGATTTGGAAGACGTCTATGGCATGACCGGCGGACAAATCTTTCACGGTGACTTGGCTCTGGATCAATTCTTCACCATGCGTCCGCTGCTGGATTGGGCCCGTTATCGCACGCCGATTGAGAACCTGTTATCTCTGCGGCAGCGGAACCCATCCCGGCGTGGGGCTGACCGGAGGTTCTGGCGCAAACGCTGCGCGCGAGATATTGAAAGAGTTGAAGAAATAGCTTCTCCTGCAAAACACGTCCGCACCCGGACGCTGAATCCAGATGAAGAACTCCGCCATCCTTCTCGTGAGTTGCCCCGACGCCAAAGGCGAAGTAGCGTCCATCGCCGACTTCGTCTACCGCCACGGCGGCAACATTCTCCACGCCGATGAGCACGCCGACGAAGAGTCCGGCCTTTTCCTGATGCGCGTGGAGTTCGACCCCAAAGACTTCGACATCGATCTCGCCGAGAAAGATCTCGTCAGCTTCGGCAAGCATTTCTCCCCCATTGCCGAAAAGTTCAGAATGACCTGGCGCCTGGCGCAATCTTCCCAACGCCCGCGCATGATCGTCTTCGTCTCCAAATACGATCATTGTCTGGTCGATCTTCTCTACCGGCAACAAAGCGGGGAACTCGCCTGCGACATTCCGCTGATCATTTCCAATCACGCCGATAACCAACCCGTCGCCGATTTCTACAAAGTTCCCTACGCGGTAGTCTCCATCACAAAGGAAAACAAAGTCCGCGCAGAAGAGACGATTCAGTCTCTTATCGACGAGCACCGGCCCGACTTCATGGTTCTCGCCCGCTACATGCAGATTCTCTCCAACGGCTTTGTGAATAAATATCCGCAGCGCATCATAAATATTCACCATTCGTTCCTGCCGGCATTCATCGGCGCCCGGCCCTATCACCAGGCGTTTGAGCGCGGAGTGAAGCTCATCGGCGCCACCAGCCATTACGTCACTGAAGTTCTCGACGACGGCCCCATCATCGAGCAGGACGTGGTACGCGTCTCCCACCGGGATACGGTCGACGATCTCATCCGCAAAGGCCGCGACCTCGAAAAAGTAGTGCTCTCGCGCGCTGTCCGCTGGCACGTCGAAAACCGCGTTTTGGTCTACGGCAACAAGACCGTGGTTTTCTAAAGCACCAAGCCTTTCCCGCCACATCTCTTCCCTTCGCTCTTCGCTTCCCTGCGCAGAGGTCCATGTACTTCTGCGCATATCGCCTCATTTTGCAAAACCGATTCGCTCCGCTGGTAACTTGCGGCGCTGGTGACTTTGGTCTTTACTGAACCACAGAGCCTTCACGAAAGCTGACGACTTTTGTTTTGGGAGCATCGTTTGTCTGAAGATCTTAAGTTTGAACTGGCGATTCTGGCGACCGTTCAGGGTTTCTACCAGAAGCTGATGCGTGATTCTCTGGGCGGAGACGTGCCGGTGCCCGCCGGCCTGGATGAGAATTCTCTGCGCCAGAACGATGGCTCTTTGCCGGAAACGCTTTCGCGCATGTATCGCTGGCTGCTCCTGCTGGATATGGCGATCACGCCCGCCATGCTGCGCCACGCGCTCACTCCCGATACCGATTCTGAAGTGGCTGAAGCTCTGCTGCGATACTTCGTCCGCCGCCGCGAACCTACCGACATTAACCGCGACAAGACCGATCTGATTGCGACATTTCTCTATCGCCATCCCCGAGTTCAAGGCCAATGGGAGCAGCGCGGGTATGGCCTGGACGGCTCTTTGCCGCTTTCTCCATTCGAGATTGCGCTGATTGAAATTCTTGCCGATACCGACGTGCCATCGCTGGCCGAAGAACATGTGCAGTTGTTGCGCCGCTTCGATCCGATGCGGGAAGAGGTCGCTCGCTTCCGCGATTTCAACTCGCTTATCGATTCGGGCGTAGTTGTTCGCGTGCGAGAACTCAAACAGTGGCTCGATTCTTCCTTCTACCATCCCGGCGTGCTGGCTACGGTGGCCGCCTATAACGCCGCGTTTGGCGCGCGTTTCGACGAACTGTTCGCCAGGGCGCTGGGTGAGATCAAGCAATTTGGCCGGGCTCTGGAAGAAATGGGCGGCAGCATCTTGAGCACAGTGGATGGTGTGGAAGTCACGGTGGAGCATGTGGCCGCGCTCGAGCAGACCGAGATGTTGCGGGCCGACTACGGGACCGCGCAGGAAAAGTTCCGCCGCGTCTCGCGGCTCAAAAAAGAGTTGGACCGGCGTCCGCCGATCCGCAAATCGTTGCTCACATCTCCCACGGGGCGTCCGACTCATGCCACGGGCGGCGCGGCAGCGGGCGCCAAGGCCGCTAAAACTGCCCCAGGAAAGATTGTGGCCGCGCCGGCGTTTCGGCGGCCTGTAGTTACCGCGCAACAAATCTCGATGGAAGAAGGCAAGCTGCGCCGCGTGGAAGAATCGATTCGCGTCTTCGTCCGCGTGGCCGATCCCAAGTATCGTCAAGTCGTGCCCATGCGCTTCTTCAACCTCACGCTGACTGAAGCGGAAGCTGAGGCTTACAACGCCTCGTTTCTGGAAGAAGCAAGCCCGCGCGCCGAGCTGGCGCAGACTTTGATCCGCCTGGTTTCCATTTCCGCGCGCATCGGCACGGAGCTGGAGGAGTTGAAGCGCAGTCAAAGCATGTCATCGGTGTGGAAGCTGCACGCCGACGCGCTGGTCGCGCTGATGGATATGGCAGGCAGCACCATCGAAGACGCCAACAGCGTAGCCGCTACGTCACAGCAAGCCGGCATCGCGGCCTCGGCTGCAACCATCGAAGAATCCGCAGCCAAGCTGCGCAAACGTCTGGAAACCGCCGCCAGCATGCTGGCCCACGTAGAAGGCTAAGCGGCGCGTTTCTCGGTTGTACTCTTCTTAATCTTTTATCCCATCGCCGGGTGCCCCCACTTCTCGCCGCCTTTGCGAGAAGTGGACCCGGGACGTGCTCTCCGCATCTGCATTATTTCGTCTCTCCTGAAAAACGAGCCAGAAGAATCCGCGGGAACGGGGCCTCAGACCATTTTTTCCACACCCCTATCCTTCGAAGAGCAGAAAATAAATTGTCATCCCGAGAAGGGCATAGAAAAAGTCGTAAGCGAACAACATCATCTTTCGCCCGACGAGGGATCCCTATTCGCCAGCACCCCCGCCCGCCGCCCATCCAACAGGAACCCAGCGCGAAAGCCTTGGCCTTTTTATTCCGGCTCACCCATAATTTCTGTCATTCCGAATCGGGCTGAAAGCCCGCTGAGGAACCTGCTTCTTGCCCGGGCTCAACCGGGCCTCCACTTCTCGCAGAGGCGGCGAGAAGTGGGCTCGTGACCCTCCGAAGCCCCATCGATCAGCACAACGAAAAATGCGCGTGGAAAATACAAATTGTCCTCCCTATAGGCACTGGGAAAATAAATTTGTCATCCCGAGGAGGGCATAGACAAAAAACCGCAAGCCAGACAGATCATCTTTCGCCCGACGAGGGATCTCTACCACCACCACCACCCCGCCCGCTGTCCGTCGCGGTGGCATTCTGGGTGAGAGCCTTGGCCTTTTTACTTCGCTCGCCCATAATATCTGTCATTCCGAATCGGGCTGACAGCCCGGTGAGGAACCTGCTTCTCGCGCGCGCTCCCTGCGAGAAGTGACCCGCTGCCATCACAGGGGGTTGCCCTGTCTTGTTTCGTCCCGGTTATAATGGCGCGACTCTATGGGGCTCGTCTCTGGTACCAAAATCGGACCTTATGAAATTCTCGCTCCTCTTGGGGCGGGGGGCATGGGCGAAGTGTACCGGGCGCGCGATGCGCGCCTTGGCCGCGATGTGGCCATCAAGGTGTTGCCCGAGTCTTTGGCTCGAGACGCCGACCGCTTGCGGCGCTTCGAGACCGAAGCCCGCGCGGTGGCCGCGCTGAACCATCCCAACATTCTCTCGATCCACGACATCGGCACGCACGAGGGCGCGCCTTATCTGGTTTCGGAGTGCCTGGAAGGCCAGTCCCTGCGGCAGGAGCTGAGTAGCGGCGCACTGCCGCTGCGGAAGGCCGTCGACTATGGTACGGAGATCGCACATGGCCTGGCTGCGGCGCACGACAAAGGGATTATCCATCGCGATCTGAAGCCGGAAAACATTTTTGTGACCGGCGACGGCAGAGTAAAGATTCTCGACTTCGGCCTCGCGAAACTGGCCAGACCGGAAACCAGCTCCGACGACAACGCCACGCTCGAAGCCGAGCCCACCTCGGTGGGCGCGGTTCTCGGCACCGTCGGATATATGTCTCCGGAGCAAGTGAAGGGCGAGCCTGCCGATGCGCGCTCCGACATTTTTGCGCTGGGAGCGATCCTCTACGAGATGCTCTCCGGCCAGCGCGCGTTCCGGCGCGATACTTCGGCGGAGACGATGACGGCAATTCTGAAAGAGGATCCGCCGGAGCTGAGCACGCTGAGCAAGCCCATCTCACCGGCCATGGACCGGGTGGTGCGGCGCTGCCTGGAGAAAAAACCGCTGCAGCGCTTTCAGTCGGCGCGCGATCTGGCTTTCAATCTCGAGGGCGTCTCCGGAATTTCCACGACTGGCGCGGGCGCGTTGCCACGGGGACGCATGCGGCCAGCCGGTCGCTTGATCCCGCTGGCGCTGGGCGCACTCGCGCTGATACTTGTGGCCGGCGCCAGCTGGATGCTGGGCAGGAAAACGGCCGCGAGCCCACTGCCTTCCTATCATCAGCTGACATTTGAGCGCGGGTTGGTCTACGCCGCGCGGTTCGCGGCGGACGGGCGCTCGATTTTTTACGGCGCCAGCTGGAGTGGCCAGCCGCTGCAGCTCTATTCGACTATTCCCGACAGCCCGGAATCGCGACCGCTGAATCTGGTGAATTCCACGTTGTTCGCGGTGTCCGCTTCCGAGATGGCAATTTCGGTGGGTTGCAAAGATCGCTATATCGGCACCTGCCAGGGGACGTTGGGGCTGGTTCCACTGGCCGGCGGATCGCCGCGCGAGGTTGCCCAGGACGCGCTTGCAGCCGATTGGACTGCCGACGGCAGCGAGATGGCCGTGATCCGCCAGGTTGGCGGAAAATACCGCGTGGAATTTCCCCTGGGCAAGGTGCTCTACGAGAGCGACCGCGCGCTGGGATATTTACGGATTGCGCCGCGCGGCAACGCCGTGGCCTTCGCGGAATTTGAGGCGGTGGATGGCGATGCGGGCTGGGTGGTTGCGGTCGACAGCAACGGGAAGGAATTGATCCGATCGAAGACGTTTATCAGCGTGGAGGGGGTGGCGTGGCCGCCTTCGGGCGAAGAAGTATGGGCTGCTGCGACCGAGACTGAGGGGTGGGCGAACGCGATCTATGCTCTCGGCCTCAATGGCAAGCAGCGGATCGTTCTGCGCCTGCCGGGAATCCTGCGGCTGCACGACGTATCGCGGGACGGCAGGATTCTGTTGGCGCAGGAATCGTGGCGAAGCGGGGTGCAATTCCGGGGGCCGAAGGACACTAAAGAGCGCGACCTGAGCTGGCTCGACTACGCAGAGATGAGGGATATCTCGGCTGACGGCGGGCAGATTTCGTTTGACGACTGGGGATCGGCGGCAGGCGCCACGGGCCTGGCATATGTGCGCAAGACGGACGGATCCGCCGCCATCAAACTGGGGCAGTGGGGCGAACCGGTTCTCTCTCCGGACCAGACGCAAGTGTTCACGTTTGACGCCACCACTGTGGACGCACCGCATTTTGTTCTATTGCCTACGGGAGCGGGAGAGATGCAGAGGCTGAGCTCCAGTGGAATGCAAGGAGCAGCGTCTTTGGGATGGATGCCCGACCAGAAAGCAGTTTACTACGCGGGAGACGATGGTCACGGGTGGCGAATGTATATCCAGGAAATTGCCGGGGGCGCGCCGCGCAGCATTACTCCGTTAATTTCTCTGAAGAGGAACCACTATGAGTCGCATCTGGTCTCGCCCGATGCCAAACTCATATTTGCCCGAGATGTAAGTGGACAGGGAAAGCTCTATCCGATCGCAGGAGGGGAGCCGCGAGCGATTCCCGGCTGGTCCTCCGAAGATATATGGGTTACGTGGTGTGCCGACGGACGATCGGCGTATGTGTATCGCGATGACAAAATCTCGGCGCCGGTGTACCGCCTCGATCTGGCCACGGGAAAAAGAGAACTGCTGATGACGCTTGTGCCTGCCGATGCGGCTGGAGTCACCGCGATTGTGAACGTCCGCATGACCGCTGACGGCAAGGCTTACGGCTATTCCTACCTTCGAGAACTGTCGGATCTTTTCCTGGTCGAAGGAGTGAAATAGAGCGATTTGAATAGGCAAGCGATAGCTTGAAACAACAAGGCGCGGAAAGTAAATGAGGGAGCCGGGACCGGCTCCGCATCTCGATCTTTTGGAGCCCGGCCCTGAGAGGTGATTATAGAGATCCCTCGTCGGGCGAAGGATGATCTTCCTGGCTTACAGTTTTTCTACGCCCTTCTCGGGATGACAATTCTGTTTTGTAGCACTCAGACGCGCGAGCGTGCCTATTCTGCAATTATGCCGATGGTTCTGAGCCACGTTTCGACCAAGCGAGGCCATGCCGTGATGGGAAACTGGGTGGGGCGCAGGCCGAAGGCGTGACCGCCGTGGGCGTAGAGGTGTATTTCGACCGGAACGTTGGCCTTCTTCAGTGCGGCGAAGTAGACCAGCGAGTTCTGTACCGTGTCCACGGGGTCGTCTTCGGCTTGCAGCAAGAATGTGGGCGGCGTCTGAGCGGTGACGGGGATGTAGGGATTCAACTGGAAATCTTTGGTTGTATGTTCCAGCATATGTCCGGGATAAAGAACCACGGCGAAATCCGGGCGGCAGCTTTGCCGGTCGGCGGCGTCGATGGGCGGATACAAACGCTGCTTGAAGTGAGTGCTGATCGCGGCTACAAGATGTCCGCCGGCAGAGAAGCCGAGCACTCCGATTTTGTGCGGATCGATGTGCCACTCGGCGGCGTGGAGGCGCACCAGACCAAGCGTTCGCTGCGCGTCTTCCAGCGCCATGGGTGATTTGGGATAGGAGCCCGATTGCGGGAACAATCCATCTCCGGGGACGCGATATTTCAACAACACACATGTGATTCCTTTGGAGGTGAGCCAGTCGCAGACTTCGGTGCCTTCGAGATCGATGGCGAGAATCCAATAGCCTCCGCCGGGAAAGACGACGATGGCGGCGCCGGTATTTTTTCCGGTGGGCGAATAGACCGTCATTGTGGGATGCGAGACTTTGCCGATATAGACCCACGGTTTGCCGGCGACCAGAGACTTGGTTTCGGTCTTGGTTTCGTCTTCCGGGGCCGCGACCGGCTGCGCATCGGGCGCGGCGCCTGGCCATATCGGCAGTTGGGTGTGTCCCGGAGATGGCCGCCAGGCGGGAGTTTGCGGGGTGGGATTGGCGAAAGCGAAGACGACACAGAGGGCGAGGATCAGAGGCTTCATTGCAATCTCCGGCGCTGGTGAGTCCTGATGCACCGCACATGCGATTCTACGGATGCATATCCGTTATTTGCCGAGGCGAATCAGGATTGCTACTGAGGGCGACAGTCACGAGGCCACTTCTCGCGAAGGCGGCGGGAAGTGGGGCGCGTTGTTTTTTCGATCCGCCATAGAGGGCCACAGAAGTGGAGATGTTTTTGTAGGCGGGGATGAAAATTGGCGGGACGGGCGAGTCGCCCGTCCCCACATGGGCTGAATCCCGATTGCCGAAGTCGAGGCTAATTCTCTACGGCTTTGTCGGTGATCTCCAGGCCTTTGTCGATGATGGCGAAGGCTTCGCGGAGTTGGGGTTCGTTGATGCAGAGCGGTGGGTTCGTGAAGAACGTGTTCCAGCGGACTAGCGTGTAGAGGCCTTGTTCGCGGAAGAATTTGCCGAGTGCGGTCATTTCTTCGGATGCACCGTTGAAGGGGGCCATGGGCTGTTTGGTTTTGCGGTTGCGGATGAGTTCGAAGATGCCGAACAGTCCAATGTTGCGGTAGTCACCGACTGATGGATGTTTCGACTGCATCTCTTTGCCGAGCTGCTTCATGAGCACGCCCATTTTTTTGGCGTTGTCGATGAGGTTGTCTTCTTCGTAGACGCGGATGGTTGCAAGCGCGGCGGCGCATCCCATGGGATGGCTGTTGTAGGTGAGGCCGCCGAAAAAAACCTTATCTTGAAAATGTTGCGCGATGTGGTGGCGCATGCCGACCGCGCCGAGCGGGAGATAGCTGGCGGTGAGTCCCTTGGCCATGCAGATGAGGTCGGGGACGACCTTCCAGTGATCGATGGCGAACCACTCGCCGGTGCGGCCGAAGCCGGCCATGACTTCGTCGGCGATCATGACAATGCCGTATTTGTCGCACAGCTTGCGCACGCCCTGCAGGTAGCCGTCGGGCGGGATGAGGATGCCGTTGGTGCCGACGACGGTTTCAAGAATGAAGGCGGCGAAGGTGTGCGGGCCTTCGAGCTGGATGGTTTCTTCGATCATGGCGAGGGAAGTTTCGGCGGAGTCCCAGCCGCGCTCGATGCCGTGGTAGGGGTCGAGGACGTGAACGACGCCGGGGATGCCGGGCTCGGCGGCCCAGCGGCGCGGGTCTCCGGTGAGCGTGATGCTGCCGGCGGTGGCGCCGTGATAAGAGCGGTAGCGGGCGAGGATTTTGTGGCGTCCGGTGAAGAAGCGGGCGAGCTTGATGGCGTTTTCCGTGGCTTCCGCGCCGCCGTTGGTGAAGAAGAAAGTGTCGATGTCGCCGGGAGTGATTTCGGCGAGCTTGGCGCCGAGGCGGGCGCGGGGCTCGGTGGCCATGAAGGGGTTGGCGTAGCAGAGCGTTTCGGCTTGCTCTTTGATGGCGTTGATGACGCGCTCATCACCGTGTCCGATGTTGACGGACATGAGCTGAGAGTTGAAGTCGATGAAGCGCTTGCCCTCAGGCGCGGGCGTCCAGAAGTAAATGCCTTTGGCGCGAGCGACGGGAATGGGATCGACTTTGGATTGCGCGGACCATTCGTAGAGTGTGTGCTTTTTGCAGAGATCGACGATTTCTTTTCCGGACATTGTAGGCGTGGCAACTGTCGTAGTCATAGGTTCCTTTAGAAAATCATTTCACCACAGAGTCACAGAGACACAGAGAAAATCTTTAAAGGACTCTTCGGATGATTCCTTGCGTTAGTAATGGGACGTTGAAGTTGATTAGAAGGCCGACTGGTTTGGCTGCTAGCTTCATGTACGTTAGGAGTTGCGCTTCGTGTACCGGGAGAATCTTCTCTACCGACTTTAATTCAACGATGACTTCGTCGGCGACGATTAAATCTATTTTGTATCCGCAGTCAAGCTTTAGGCCCTTGTAAGAAACAGGCAGCTCAATCTGGCAACAGAACTCCAATCCGCGAAGATGCAATTCGTGGCAGAGACATTGCTCATATGCAGACTCCAGCAAGCCCGGACCGAGGTACCGGTGCACCTCGATCGCCGCGCCGATGATCGGACTGGTGCGAGGGTCTTTTTCGTCCTCGATTTCTCTGTGTCTCTGTGACTCTGTGGTGAGAAGTTTCATTCTCAAACTCTAAAACTTTCGCGAGTGATCCTTGGCCCAGCGTTCGACGACTACTTTTTTGTCAGTATAGAACTCGATGGCGTCGCGGCCCTGCCCGTGGAGGTCGCCGAAGAAACTGTTTTTCCATCCGCTGAAGGGGAAGTAGGCCATGGGCGCAGCTACGCCGATGTTGATGCCGATGTTGCCGGCGGGAGCTTCGTAGCGGAAGCGGCGGGCGGCGGCGCCGCTGGAGGTGAACAGCGAGGCCTGGTTGCCGTAGGCGCTGCGTTCGAGGAAGGCGAGGGCGTCGTCCATGCTGTCGGCGTGAACGAGGCTGAGGACGGGGCCGAAGATTTCTGTGTCGGCTAGGTCGCTGGTTTTCGGAACGTCGTCGAGGATGGTGGGGTTGACGAAGTTGCCGGATTCGTAGCGGGGGATTTTCGAGTTGCGTCCGTCGAGGAGAATTTTTGCGCCTTGCTTTTCGCCGAGGCCGATGAGGGATTCGACGCGCTCTTTGCTTTGCGGCGTGATTACGGGGCCCATCTGGATGCCGTCTTCGAGGCCGTTGCCGACTTTAAGTTTGGAGGCGGCGTCGGCGATGGAGTCGCGGAAAGTTTTTTGCGCTTCGCCGATGGTGATCGCGACTGAAACGGCGAGGCAGCGTTGGCCGGCGCAGCCGAAGGCGCTGTCGCTGATGATTTGCGTGGCCATGGGCATGTCGGCGTCGGGGAGGACGACGACGTGATTCTTCGCTCCGCCCTGGCATTGGCAGCGCTTGCCCTGCTCGCCGCTGCGGGCGTAGATGTAGCGGGCGACGGGAGTGGAGCCGACGAAGCTGATGGCGCGGACTTTGGGGTGGTCGATGAGCGCGTCGACTACGGGCTTGCCGCCGTTGACGAGACTTACTACGCCTTTGGGCAGGCCGGTTTTTTCGAGCAGTTCATAGACGTAGCGCATGGTGAGCGGGACGCGCTCGCTGGGCTTGAGGATGAAGGTGTTGCCGGTGGCGATGGCGTAAGGCAGATACCAGAAGGCGATCATGCCGGGGAAGTTGAAGGGCACGATGGCGGCGGTGACGCCGAGCGGCTGGCGGATCATCATTTCGTCGATGCCGCGGGCCACGTCTTCGAGGTTGTAGCCTTGCATCATCATGGGAATGCCGCAGGCGACCTCCACGTTTTCAATGGCGCGGCGCATTTCGGCTTTGGCCTCGGTGAAGGTCTTGCCGTTTTCCTGGGTGATGATGCGGGCGATGTCGTCGAGGTGATCTTCGAGCAGCATCTTGAGTTTGAAGAGCGGCTGGATGCGGTCTTCGGGCGGAGTGCGGCGCCATTCGGGGAAGGCGGCGGCAGCGGCCTCGACGGCTTGCGTTGACTTCGGCGGCGTCGGCCATGGGGAACTTGCGCGAGGACTTCTCCGGTGGCGGGATTGATGACGTCGCGCAATTCGGTGGAGGGGGAGTCGGTCCAACGACCGTTGATGAAGTTGGTCAGGCGGAGGGCGGGAGGGGCGATGGTGGTCATGTGGTGCCTCTTTCGCTATCGCGAAAATTGGCGTGCGCGGGGTTCGTGGTGCGCCGCGCGAAGGATGACGATGCATTCCAGCTATGACATTTATTTTGACATCAAATCGAAGTGTTTGACTATTCTTAGCGCGCTAGGAGGCTTCATGTTCTATCGAACCCAGTTGCAAAGATATGCCGTGGAGTGGATCGAGAACCAACCTAGGGACGCAAAGTTTCATGTTTCCCAGATTCAAAATTATCTGGTCGACTCTTTCCCCTTGGAATGCATAGTGGCTGGGACGGTGCCAAGTGGCGAAGAGCATTACTTGAATGACGCCAGACAAGCCATCAGAAAGTGTCGGGCGACTCTGCGCCAGTGCCGCAGCGGTCGGTGGAAAAAGGGATGGTGGCAAAAGATCTGAACGGGACCGATGCCCGACTAATTACCACGAGCCCTTGACCTGATACCGCAGTTTTCGATTAGATTCGTAGACCACCAACTCAAGATCCTTGTCCGCATTTCGCCGCGGTAGAAACCGAGGTTTGTGGTCGTACAAGTCTTCGTCGCACCGGCGACTGACGCACTGGCACCCCAAGCCTCTGGGTTCGCCATGGCATTGAGAAAGCAACTCATAGAATCGGGCGTGCTGCCAGCGACCGGTATGATGCCGCCGCATTTCTTATTCACAACCGAGGGAATGCATATCAACGTGAGGTGGGAGTGGTCGGGGAGAATTGCTTTGACCTCGAACAATAGAACCTGTGGCAATAGATCGCTGCTTGGGGCTGTGCCAGGAATCACTGTCGAATTGCAGTTCACATCTGTACGGATGTCGCAATGTGTTTGAATCCTTTCCGGAGTGCCGGCGAACGTATGAGGCACCAATCCAATAGTCGTCGTCGCTTCGACAATTTCGATCTTGATCTTGTCTGCCGCTGCCGCAGGGCGCGCACCCGCCAGTAGGCACGAGGCCAGAAGCGTAGGAGCAACGGCTCGCGCCGTTGCGAAGCGACGCCAACGAGCGGAGACGTTAGGGCGCTTTAGTCCAAAAGTTCCCAAGTGAGGTAACCCTCGCCTAGCTCGGATTCTGAGATGCGACGTGCATGCCACCGGCACCCGCTGCCCATGTAACTCGGAGTGCTTCTTTTCGGCCTGATAGCACATAGACCAGCAAGACCTTCGTACCGATCTTCATTTGCGAGATTATCTCTCCAATGGTGAAACAGTCACGCAAAATTGGAAGTTGTGTGGGGCGCTCGCGCGCTCCTGAGAACGCCTTGATGCCGCACTCATACTACATTCCTTCTCGGGATCCTTCGACTGCGGTTGTGCTTCGCTATCGCGAAGCACAATCCTCGCTCAGGATGACAGCCCCCTAGAAAATGGCTTCCAGCCTCGAAAGCCTCAGGGGCTAAAGCCCGCGTGTGTATTGCCTCCTAGCGGCACGGCTGAAGCCGTGCCCTTCCTAAAACCACTCGCGCGACGATCTCTCACACCAGTTGTGCCACCGCGCCTTTCTTGTCATCGACTGCCGCGAGCGCTGATTCCAGCACATCCAGGCCTTCGTCGATTTGCGCATCGGTTGCGACTAGCGGGACCAAGATGCGGATTACGTTGCCGTAGGAGCCAGCGGTGATGGTGATCAGGCCGTGCTCGTAGCAGTATTGCGTGATTTGCTTCGTTTCGTTCGTCGCTGGAATTTTTGTTTCTTGCGATTGGACTAATTCGATCGCTTGCATTCCGCCTAAGCCGCGGACGTCACCGATGATCGGCCAGCGGGTTTGCCATTCGCGGGCGCGGCGCTGGAAGCGGGCGCCTAATTCGTTCGCGCGAGTCAACAAGTTTTCTTTTTCGAACAAATCCAGAACCGCTAACGCTGCGGCGCAGGAAAGTGGATTGCCGGCGAAGGTTCCGCCTAGGCCGCCGGGGCCGGGAGCGTCCATGATTTCGGCGCGGCCGGTGATGGCGGCTAGCGGCAGGCCTCCGCCGAGGGATTTTGCGGTGACGATGATGTCGGGCTCGATGCCGTAGTGCTCGCTGGCGAACATGGTGCCGGTGCGGCCGAAGCCGGATTGGACTTCGTCGGCGATGAAGAGGATGTTGTGTTTGTGGCAGAGGTCGATGAGGACTTTGAAGTAGTCGGGCGGCGGGGCGATGAATCCGCCTTCGCCCATGACCGGCTCGGCGATGACTGCGGCGACTTCTTCGTTGGCGACTACGCGCTTGAATGTGTCTTCGAGATGGCGCGCGCAGTAGAGATCGCACGACGGATATTTCAGGTTGTAGGAGCAGCGATAGCAGTAGGCGAAGGGGACGCGGTAGACCTCGCCGGGGAACGGGGCGAATCCGGCTTTGTAAGGATGGGTCTTGCTGGTGAGGGCGAGGGCCATCATGGTGCGGCCGTGGAAGGCGTCTTCAAAAGCGATGATGCCGGGGCGCTTGGTGTAGGCGCGGGCGATCTTGACGGCGTTTTCGACGGCTTCGGCGCCGGTGTTGACGAAGAATGTTTTCTTGGCGAATTTGCCGGGAGTGACTTCGTTCATGCGTTCGGCGAGCGTCACGTAATTCTCGTACGGCGTGACCTGGACGCACATGTGGAGGAATTTATCGAGCTGCGCTTGAAGGGCTTCGAGGACGGGTTGCTGGCGATGGCCGGCGTTGGCGCAGCCGATGCCTCCGGCGAAATCGATGTAGCGGTTGCCGTCGACGTCTTCGAGCCACGCGTCTTCGGCTTTGGCGACGTAGATGGGCGTGCCGTGGGAGAGGCCGCGGGGAATTGCCTGGGCGCGGCGAGCGTGCAGGGCTTGCGATTTGGGGCCGGGGATTTTTGTGTTGAGGCGGATTGTGGCCATGTTAGGTTCTCGTGAGAACTTCTTGAAACTGCACCGATGCTGCAAATAGTGCAGGGGTCCTTCGACTGCGGTTGTGCTTCGCTATCGCGAAGCACAATCCTCGCTCAGGATGACAAGAGTTAAGGTGGTTCTTCATTAGCAATCAGTACCAGCCGATGGGCGCTTCGTTCAGGTTGATGTGGACCTGCTTTGTCTCCAGATATTCTTCGATGCCCCAGGGGCCGAGTTCGCGGCCGAAGCCGGATTGTTTGTAGCCTCCCCAGGGGGCTTCGACGTAGGTGGGTTGCATGTGGTTGACCCAGACGATTCCGGCGCGCAGTTTTTTTACGGCGCGCATGGCTTTGTAGATGTCGCGAGTCCAGACGGCGGCGGCGAGGCCGTAGGGAGAATCGTTGGCGATGGTCATCGCATCTTTTTCGTCTTCAAACGGGATCACGGCGGCGACTGGGCCGAAGATTTCTTCGCGGGCGATGCGGGCGGAGTTGGTGACGTCGTAGAAAATTGTCGGTTGAACGTAAAAGCCCTTGGCGAATTTGTCTGGGCGTCCACCGCCGGATGCTAGTTTGGCTTCTTTCTTGCCGATTTCAAGATATTGATTTACGCGGTCGTATTGCTCTTTGCTGACCAGCGGACCCATTTTCGTTTCGCGTTCGAGGGGTGGGCCGAGTTTGATTTTTTTGGCTTTCTCGGTCATCGCTTCGACGAAGTTCTTGTAGATCGACTTCTGCACGAGGATGCGGCTTCCGGCGGAGCAGACTTCGCCTTGATTGATGAAGACGCCGAAGAGCGCACCGTCGATGGCGGCGTCGAAATCGGCATCGGCGAAGAAGATGTTGGGCGATTTGCCGCCGAGTTCGAGGGTGACGCGCTTTACGGTGTCAGCGGCTTGCTTGACGATTATTTTGCCGACGGCGGCGCTGCCGGTGAAGGCGATTTTGTTGACGTCGGGATGCTGGACGAGCGGAGCACCGCAGGTTTCACCGAAGCCGGTGACGATGTTGACGACGCCGGGAGGCAGGCCGCAGTCGGCGAAGCAGTCGGCCAATTCCAGTACGGTGAGAGGAGTTTGCTCGGCTGGCTTCAGGACGCAGGTACATCCGGCGGCGATGGCGGGCGCGAGCTTCCACGCGGCCATTAGCAATGGGTAATTCCAGGGAATGATTTGTCCGGCTACGCCTACGGGCTCTTTCAGCGTGAGGGACATGGCGTTGTCGGGGACGGGGTTGACGTAGCCGACAACTTTTGTGGCCATGCCTCCGTAGTATTCGAAGCAAGTGGCGGCGTCGGTGATGTCGTATTCGGCTTCGACGATGGGCTTGCCGGTGTTGCGGCATTCGAGTTCGGCGAGAGCGGGCAAGTTGGCGCGAATTTTTTCGGCGAGGCGAAAGAGGACGCGGCCTCGTTCTTGCGCGGTAGTGGTGGACCACGGGCCGTCTTCGAAGGCGGCTTTCGCGGCGGCGACGGCGCGGTTGACGTCTTCGGCGTCTGCGTCGGGGACCTGGGCGATTATTTCTTCGGTGGAGGGATCGTAGACGGGGAAGGTTTTGGCGGAATGGCTTGCGGACCATTCGCCGTTGATGAGCATTTGGTAGGTCTTTACTTCAGTTGTAACTCCGCCGGGCATTTTGTTGTCTCCTGCTTACCTCAGGGCCTGAAGGCCGACGTTTTTTGTCTTACAGCGGCACGACTGAAGTCGTGCCCTTCCCGATCTCTGTCGTTGACTTCAGTCGTCCATAGACGAAGAAGAAGAACACGGCCAGTCCAACGAAGAACAGCGTGCCGCCGAACATCCATAATTCGTACGACCATAATGATGTGATTTGGGTGGCGGGGAAAAATACTAACGCGATGCCGAGGACTGTCGTCAGCAGACCGCTTGTGCCTGCTAGAAACATTGTGGTACGGCCGTATTGGCCGCGCGTTTCCTTTTCACGCACGGAAAATCTTATTAACGCCGCGAACATGTATAGGAACGGGACGAGTTGCAAGACGACGGCTAACGACAACAGTTTTTGAAAAGTTTCCTGCACGCCTGCGCCGGCGAAATTCAGGATTACGAGAATGGCGGAGACGATGCCTTGCACGATCAGCGCGGCATAGGGCGTGGCGTAGCGAGGATGAATTTTGCCGAGCCACGAAGGCATGTAGGAATCGAGACCGGCGACGAAGGGGATGCGGGCAGAGCCGCCCATCCAGGCGGAGCCGATGCCGGCGATGGAGAGGCTGAGCATCAGTGCAAACGGAATTACGATCCAAGCTCCGCCGATGCGGGCGGCCATGCTGCTGACGGCTTGCACGATGCCCTGGAGGACATTGACATTTTTTCCGATGGCGATCAGCAATGTCAGGGTTGCACCGATGTAGAGAAGTCCGGAGAGAACGCCGCCCCAGGCGACAGCGCCGGGAAGAGTGTGAGCGGGATCTTCGATTTCGTCACCCATCACAGAGGCCAATTCGAGCCCGACTAGACCGAAACAGATTACTCCGAAGGAATTCAGAACGAAGCGGGGGTTGGCGGGGATTTTGAAATCGGCGGCGGTGATGGTGGTGCCGAAGCGGTACCAGATGACTACGCCGAGGCCGATTAATACCGCGGCGGCGATGAAGGTACCGATGGCGCCGAGGTTGTTGATCCATTTTCCGACGCCGAGGCCGAGGACGTTGAACCAGGTGAGAATCGCGAGCAGGGCCAGAGAGGTGATTGCGGCGAAGAATTTATTGTCGGCGAGGGTGAGGTGATGCGGGCCGAGAACGTAGACGGAGACGCCGACGAAGTAGAGCATGACGGTCGGCACGTAGAGCATGTTGTTGGTCCAGTAGCACCAGCCGGAGAGGAATCCGTGGAAGTCGCCGAAGACTTCTTTCGCCCAGAGATAGACACCGCCTTCGCCGGGATAGCGGTGAGCGAGTTCGATGACAGCGATGCCTTGTGGGAAGAAAAATAAGAGGAGGGAAATGATCCAGAGCCAGATGGTGACGCCGCCGTTGGCGGCGATGGAAGGGACGACGTTGAGATTGAAGACGGCGACGACGAAGAGGAGGACGAGATCGCGGCGTCCGAGAGCGCGGATGAGTTTGGTAGCGGGTTGGGCGGTTGCGGACGTGGTTGACCTCAGCGGCTAAAGCCGCCTTTTATGTGGTTCGTGATCGCAGCGCTAAAGTGCTGCGCCACCCCAAAGCGGAATCCTCTCGACGGCACGTTTCTCTCAACAGCAGGTTCCTCACCGGGGCTTTGCCCGTGTTCGGAATGACAGGACGATTACTAATACAGGAGTGGCGGGCGAGTCGCCCGCCACCACATGCCTCCACACAGGCACTGCAACTTCTTAGTGCGCGACCGCGACTGGGGCCTCGCGTTCTTGTTGGGCTTTCGCGAGCGATGCGGCGATGTCGTCGAAAGCGGATAGATGCTTGTCGATGTCGGCTTCGGTGTGCTGAACGGAGATGGTCCACTGCTCGTCCCACCAGTAGGGTTGCGCCATGACGCCGCGGTTGACCATGCCGAACCAGTAGTGACGCCAGAGGTCGATGTCGACCGTGGTCCAGTCGCGGTAGTTGCGAATTTCTTTGGGATAAAGCATGAGCGCACCATTGGCTCCGGCCTGGGCGATGTAGGCTTGCAGGCCGACTTTGGCGATGGTCTTGCGATATCCGTCGGCAAGTTTCTTGCCAAGTTTATCGACGTGGGCGTAGTTGTCACGGGTGAGGACTTCGCGGAAGGTTGCGAGGCCCGCGGCCATGGAGACGGGGTTCGTGTTGTAGGTGCCGCCATGGAAAACTTTGTGTTGCGAGATTAGATCCATGACGGATTTGCTGGCGCCGAACGCGGCGAGGGGTAAGCCTCCGCCGATGGATTTGGCGAGGCAGATCATGTCGGGATGAACACCGTAATATTCGGACGCTCCACCCCAGCCGAGTTTTGCGCCGGTCTTTACTTCGTCGAAGATCAGCAGCGCGCCGTATTTGGTGGCGAGCTCGCGCAGGCCCTGGAGGAAGCCGGGTTGCGGCATGCAGAGGCCGACGTTCATGAGGATGGGTTCGAGAATAATCGCGGCGATCTCGCCGGGATTTTCTTTGAAGCGGCGCTCCACGGTGGCGAGATCGTTGAAGGTTGCGATCTTCACGTTCTCGATTGCGTTTTTCGGCACGCCCAGTCCGCCGGAAACCGGGGTGGGATTGTGGATGTCGCCAAACTCGGGCGCGTGGGGCTTCACGCTCACCAACGCGGAGTCGTGCAGGCCGTGATATGCGCCTTCGAATTTGATGATCTTGTCGCGGCCGGTGGCGGCGCGGGCGAGACGGATGGCATGCATGGTAGCTTCGGTGCCGCTATTGCCGAAGCGGCACATTTCCACGGGAAAGCGCTGACAGATTTCTTCGGCGAGTTCCCATTCCATGTCGTGCGGCATACCGAACATGGTTCCGGTGCTGAGACGTTTTTCGACGGCTTTCATGACTGCGGGATGGCAATGCCCGGCCATGAGCGCGCCGAAACATAGATTGTGGTCGATGTATTCGTTGCCGTCGAGGTCGCGGAATTTGCTGCCGCTGGCTTCTTTGACGAAGATGGGCCAGGGGTCGTAGGCGCGGTAGTTACTGGCGACGCCGAGGGGAATGCGTTTGAGGTTTTTCTTGTGGGCTTCGGCGGATTTGGGCGTACGGCGCTCGAAGGCCGTGAGTTCTTTCTGCAATTCGGGGTACATCGGATTCTCCGGAGTGACTCAAGCCGCCGGCGGTTGGCGAAGGCGGCTATTAGATTGCCCGGACGGCGCTGCCGGCCGGGGTTTCGCTACTTAACAGTCTACACTTGCTCTTAGAAATAAAACTTCAACGCAAACTGCACCAGGCGCGGGTCCTGGGCTTCGGTGATCTTTCCGAATTCGGTTGGACCATCGGAGAAGTGACCATCCGGGTTGTAGAAGTTGGTGTGGTTGAAGATGTTGAACATTTCCGCGCGGAACTGGAAGTATTTCGCTTCGGTTATTGGAATCTTCTTGTGGACGGCAAAATCCCAATCTTCCAGTCCGGGTCCGCAGCAGATGGAACGCGGAGTTCCGTTGTTGAATTGGCCGAGCTGCGGGTCCTGGAAATCGTTGGGGTTGAACCAGAAGCCGCCATTGGTTTTGGGATTCAACTTTTGGAAGGGCGCGACCAGGCTCGGTCCCTCAGTGCCAAGAAAGAAAGTGCTGGCAATCAGTTCGTTGTCGTCTTCCGTATCCAGCCGAATGGGAAATCCGCTCTGGAATTGGGTGATGCCGGAGATTGCCCAGTCGTTCACCAGCTTGCCCATCGCTCCCTGATATTTGCGCGTGGGAATCTCCCAGTCATAACTGATGACGAAACGTTGCTTGGAGTTGAACAGCGATAGGCCGCGGCTGGCGCGGTAATTGAAAGGATCAAGAGTTTCTTCGAAGGTGGAACCGTCGTCGAGAGATTTGCTGAAAGTGTAGGACGCCTGGAACTGCAATCCGTGGGAGAAGCGTTTTTCCAGCATAGCTTCGAGCGCGTTATAGGCGGAGTTGGCGATGGTATCTTCGGCAAAGATGCTGGAGAAGATGGGAACGCCATCCAGCGGGCAACCGGTATTCAGCGTGAAGGCGGGAAGCAGCGAATTGCAATTCGGCGATGAATAAGGGCGCAACCCGACGAGGTTGATGGTTTGGCCGGTACCGGGAAGAATGCTTCCGTTCGGCATGTGGAACTTATAGCCGGAAGGGACGGTTACGCTCCATTGCGAATCCTCGACCGTGGGACCGCAGCTTGCCTGGCTTCCATAAGAAGTGACATTGGCCGGGTTTGCATTGGCGATATTCATGATGTCGAGGCAGGTCTGGGGATTGGAAGGGTTGATGTCGTGCGAAGCCAGGAGGCGATGTCCCTGCGAACCGACGTATCCGACCTGCAACATGAGATCTTTGGCGAGCTCGTGCTGAATGGTGAGGTTGTATTGCGCGGTGTATTGCGTGCGCAGGTGAGGTTGAAATTCGCCGTAAAGCAAGAGCGGGCGGAATAAAGAATAATCGACGGGCTGCCCTTTGGTTGGGGTGAGAACGCCATTGAAGGGATTGGGCGCGATGGAGCCTCCGGCCTGATAAACGAAGGGTGTGTTGAAGAAAGTGTCGTAAAGGTAGGAGCTGCCACCAAAGGGCGGTTCAGCGCCGAATTGGGCCAGCACCAATTCTTCGATCGGGTTGTAGAACAGGCCCCAACCGGCGCGGATGCTGGTCTTGGCGGAATTTCCGGGACTCCAGGCAATGCCGATGCGAGGAGCAAACGACTTGTAGTATGTGCTGGTCATACTGGCTGGAATGCCCTTGTCACCGGGCACGACCAGACCTGTAGGAGTTACGCCCACGGCGTTGCAGTCGGTACTAGAGACACCGAAGTAGCTCTCGCTCAGAGACGAGAGACCGCAGGGATAAACGGTTGAGTTCTGGCCGGGGCGGAAGGTTTCGACGTGGCCGGCGATGTCGGTTGGGGGAGTATCGAGTTCCCAGCGCAAGCCATAATTCAAAGTGATATTCGGCTTGATCTTCCAGCTATCCTGAACAAATGGGTAAACGGAGGTGCCGCGAACATCTTCGCGCTGGCCGGAACCCTGGCCGAAGGAGTCAGCCAAGCCGAGAAGGAATTCCGCATAGTCATCGCCGTCGCCGGGAATGATCGCGTTGGGGCCGCTGTTGTCGAAAGAGTAGGAGCCGTTGACGTCGTAGTAGTAATACTGATCAAAGCGCTGGCGGCGAATATCGATGCCAAACTTGATGGTGTGCGTGCCTTTGACCCAGGTCAGATCATCCGACCACTGAAAGCTGTTGCCGACCTGCGGGAGAAAACCTTCGGAATTGTTGCCGAAGACGGCGCCGCCGCCGATGTTTACGAAGGGAACTCCGGTGAGGCTGGAGGGCAAGCCGGTCGTAATGCCGGCTTTTGCGCTAGGGATTCCGGAGCCGGCGATGAGCGCGTTGATGGCCGACGAATCCGACGTGCCGGTGAAGCAGTAGGTAGCGGCCGAGCCGATGCAGGAAGAGGTTACGGCGTTGGTGTTTTGCGGCTTGAGAAACCCGAGCTGGCCTTCACGCATGTAAGTGAAATGAGCTTCATTGACGACTGCATTGGTAATTGTCCAGTCATGGGTGAAGTTCCATTGCTGGAAGCGGCTATTGTTCAGGTTACCGAATCCGGGAACGTTCGCTCCGGCTGCCTCGAACTGATTGAAGGGCTGGATCTGACGCTCGTCGTTGAAGTAATAGTAGCCGGTAAAGTTCTGGTGATCGTTGATCCGGTGATCGATGCGGACGGTGAATTGATCTTCGTTATCGGTGCTCACGGGAACGGTCACGCTGGCGGTGGGAATGAGGCCGATAAGATTCGCCGCCACCGGATCCTGGCAAGCGGAGGGAATAACGTTGGCGGGAAAGACTGTGGACCAGTCGACTAGACCGTATTGGGATCGGCGGGCAGATTGGCTATGCCTCCGGCGGGCAAGCCGAGGGCGGCATCGCAACCGGGGCGGCCATCGAGCGCTGAGGCGACAAAAGAATCGGAGATGCCGCCGGTGAAGGCGCCCTGCGGGACGAAGTTTCCCGTTCTTTCGGCGGCTGTGGGCACATTGACCTGCTCGCCGGTAATGCCTTCGCGAATGCGCCGGCCTTCATACGAGAAAAAGAAGAAACTGCGATCTTTCTTGATGGGACCGCCGAGCGTGCCGCCGTATTGGTTCTGGTTCCACTGCGGCCTGCCAGCCACATCGAAATAGTTCTTCGCGTCGAGAACCGTGTTGCGGAAGTATTCGTAGATATCGCCGTGCAGGCCGTTGGTGCCGGACTTGGTGATGACGTTGACCACCGAGCCTGAATTGCGGCCGTATTCGGCGTCAAAGGTGTTGGTGAGCACGCGAAACTCTTCCACGCTGTCCGGACTCGGCTGGACGGTGGGCAGGTTGACGAACTGATCGTTGGCATCGCCGCCATTGACGCTGAAATTGTTGGCGCGGGTGCGCCCGCCGTTGACCGAGACCGAACCGGTATCCTGCGATCCGTAAAAGAGACTGCCGTTGCCATTGCCGAGCTGCGCCTGCACTCCGGGCTGGAGTTGCAGGAATTGGTAAGTGTCACGGGAGTTTAAGGGCAACTCATTCACCGAGCGGTCATTGATGACGGCGCCGAGTTGCGTGCTGGTGGTGTCGACTTGTGGAGCTTCCGAGGTTACCTCCACCGTTTCCTGCGAGCCTCCGATTTGCAGCGTGGAGTTGAGGGTCACCACCTGGTTCACGTCAACGGTGACACCTTTCTGAACGTTCTTCTTGAATCCCTTCAGCTCGTATTGCAGCGTGTAAGTTCCGGGGACGACCTGGACGAATGAATAATCGCCGCTGTCGTTGGTCAGAGCGTCGCGGGTAATGGCGGTGGCTTCATTGGTGAGAGTCACTTTCGCGCCGGCAAGCACGGCGCCGGTGGGATCGGCAACACGGCCCACGATGCGGCCGTTCGCGCCTTGCGCCAGAAGGAGCGCAGGAGTCAGAAGAAGAAAGGCAACGAGAGCGCAAACGGCGGTCCAGCGGGCTCGCAGTGGGGGCATGGAACCTCCAGGCATCGATCGGTCAATTTTTGTTTTGAAAAACGACAGCTTGTGCGCAGCCACAACCTTGCTATAATCCCGCAAGGTTAGAGAAGGCAGGAGCGGACTGTCAAGGAGAAAAAATGCGTCCTGCCAATTGAAAAGTCGAATCGAGGAATCCGGCTTGCGGTGGTTATAGTTTTGCCTTTCGTGATTCAATTTGGGAAACGGTCTTGCGGTCAAAGAATTCCAGCGGGTCAGCGGCGTACTTGAAGATCGGCGAGGTGGCGCGCCAGGTTGGCGTGTCTCCATCGGTGATTCGCACGTGGGAGAAGCTTGGACTGGCCAGCCCGCGGAGAACGTCGAGCCGCTACCGGCTTTATTCCGCTGAGGACGTAAAGTTGCTGAAGCGGGCGCGGTTTCTGCGCAAGGCGCGCGGGCTGAACGCGGCCGCGATTGTGCAGTTGCTGAAGCGCGAAGGGCGGGTGGGGCCGGCGGCAGATGGCGGGGCGAGGGCGATTGGCGGGCATTTGCGGCAGTTGCGGGCGAAGCGCGGATTTTCATTGGCGCACGTGGCCAGGGCCGCGGGAATTTCCGTGGGCTTCCTGAGCGCATTGGAGCGTTCGCAGATGACCGGGTCTGTGGGAACGTTGCGCAAACTGGCGCGATTTTATAAGACAAATATTCTGGATTTTTTTGACGCAGCCGAGAGCGGCAGCCTGCAGGTTCGACCGGCGGAGCGCAAGGCGCTGGAAGCGGGTCCGGGAGTAAGAATGGAACTGCTTGCCTGGGGCAATACGGTGATGGAGCCGCATTTATTTCGCGTGGCTCCGGATGCGGGCAGCGGCGACTCTTATAACCATGAGGGAGAAGAGTTCTTGTATATCCTGCGCGGCGAGCTGGCGATTACGGTGAGGGAAGAACAATTCCGGCTGAAGGCGGGCGACAGCTTTTATTTTGAGAGTGCAACACCGCACCGGTGGAAAAATCCGGGGCGCGGAGAGTGCTGGGTGCTGTGGGTGAATACGCCGCCTACGTTTTAGCGGAGAATTCTTAAAATCTTTAATACTGTGGAGCACTGGGGTTTCACGGAGTTGCACTGAAAGGGTTATTTCTTTGGAGGGGCGGGATGCGTGCGCGACGGGTTGCTGCAATTTTGTTGCTGGCGGTGTTGCTGCTTTTGACCGGATCGTGCGCGAAGAAAACTCCTACGCTGAATCTTTTGGTGTGGGAGGGGTACGCCGACCCGAGCTTTTTGCAGAGCTTTGAAGAGCAGCATCATTGCAAGATTTCTGCGTCGTACATGGGATCGAGCGATGAATTGATGGCGAAGTTGCGCGGAGGCAGCGCGGGAAATTACGACGTGATTTCACCTTCGAGCGACGTGGCCACTTCGATTGCAGCCGCCGGATTGGCGGCTCCGCTTGATTTAGCAAAAATTCCCAGCTACCAGCAGCTTTCTCCGCAGCTTACTTCCCTGCCCCTGGTGCGCATGAATGGCAAGGTTTATGGCGTACCGTTTGTGTGGGGGCCGGATCCGATGATTTATGACACGACGGTTTTTCCCGCGCCGCCGGACAGTTGGAATGTTCTTTGGGATCCGAAATACAAGGGAAAAGTTTCCGTGTGGGACGACCTAGCCACCATTTATATGACGGCGCAGGTGCTGGGATTCGACAAGCCCGATCCGTCGCGGCTTTATAACTTGAGCGACGAACAGTTGGATGCGGTTAAGAAGAAGTTGATCGAACTGAAACCGAATATCCGGAAGATCTGGTCGACGGGCGGCGAACTTACAAACCTGTTTGAGAACCATGAAATCGCGGTGGCCATGGGATGGCCGCTGATGACGAACCAGTTGCGCAGGGCGAACTTTCCCGTGGGAGAAACGATTCCCAAAGAAAATACCACCGGCTGGATTGATCATTTAATGATCACCTCCGGGAGCGAGAACAAAGAACTGGCGCAGGAATTTCTGGAATACATGGTTGAGGCGCAGACGCAAAAGAAAGTTGCGGATGTGACCGGGTATACGCCGGCCAATCCGCAGGCGGCGCAGTTTATGACGGCGGAGCAGGTCAAGAGCATTCATCTTGACGACGTGGATAACTATCAGAAGCGTCTTTATTTCTGGCAAAACGTGCCGCGGCGGCAGAAGTATAACGAGATTTGGAATGAGGTGAAGGCGGCGCAGTAGAGCCGGCTTCCGGCCTCCGCTTTCTGGCTTCTCGCTTTCGGTTTTCGAGATCACTTGGAGTTCATGACTACTTCCGAAGCTGGAGCAGCTTCAGTGGCCGACGATGGGGCGCGATCGGCGCTGTTGCGCGTTCAGAATGTTGCCAAGAGTTTCGGCAAGAATGTTGTGCTGCGAAATATTTCGTTGGAGATTGGGCAGGGCGAGTTTCTTACGATCCTTGGCGAGAGCGGGTCGGGGAAGACTACGCTGCTGCGAATTATTGCCGGATTTGAACATGCGAGCTCTGGCGAAGTTTGGATGGGCGAGCAGCAACTGGACCTTTTGCCTCCTTACCGGCGGCGCGTGAATACTGTGTTTCAGCAATACGCTCTGTTTCCGCACATGACGGTGGAGGAGAACGTCAGCTACGGATTGCGGGTGGCGAAGGTCACCGAGGCCGAGATCGGATCGCGCGTGGCGGAAGCGCTCGACAAAGTGAAGATGTCAGCGTTTGCGAAAACCAAGCCTGCAAAAATCAGCGGCGGGCAGCAACAGCGAGTGGCGCTGGCTCGCGCGCTGGTGAACCGTCCTAAGTTGCTGTTGCTGGATGAGCCGCTTTCCGCGCTCGATGCGAACCTGCGGCGGCAAATGCAAGTGGAGTTGAAATCGTTGCAGCGGGAAGTGGGGATCACTTTTGTTTTCGTGACGCATGATCAGGAAGAAGCGATGGTCATGTCGGACCGGATCGCGCTATTGCGGAGCGGAGAGTTGGAGCAAGTGGCGACACCGCGCGAGATTTACAGCCGCCCGGCGACCGCGTATGCGGCGCAGTTCATCGGACACACGAATTTGCTGAGAGGCGACGTTCGTGGCGGCGTGGCGCAATGCTCTTCCCTCTCGTTTGCGACGAAAATGCCGGATGGACCGGCGACTTTTTCTTTGCGGCCGGAAAATATTCGCGTGACTCGATCGGCTAGGGCGGGCGCGGTGCAGCTTCGTGGCAGGGTGATCCATCAGGCATTTCACGGAGCGACGGAACTGATTCGCGTAGAGTGCGAAGGCGGGTTGATTCTCGTGGTGCGCACCGCGGGCAACGCGGGCACGCACGAACAGATCAATCTGGAATTCTCGCCGGAGGATGCGGTGCCGGTGCGCGAATCTGTGGAAAGAAACTGATGTTTTCCCGCGCTTACAAAATAGCGGTGACGGCGCCTCCGTTTTTGTGGGTGACGGCATTTCTGCTGCTGCCCTATGCGCTGATGTTTTGCTACAGCTTCTGGTCGGTTTCGCCTGCACAAACCATTGTTCACTCCTGGAGCCTGAGCAACTATGTGCAACTGGTGCAGGTGAATGTTTATTGGCAGACGCTATTGCGCTCGATGTGGATTGCGGCGCGGGTGATGTTTTTTTCGTTGCTGCTTGGATATCCGCTGGCTTATTTTCTTTCTTTTCATGCGGGCAAACACAAGGATTTGCTCTACCAGTTGGTTATCATTCCGCTGTGGGTCAGTTATCTGGTGCGGGCTTATGCGTGGAAAACAATTCTGGGCTCCGACGGAGTGCTGAATACGCTTTTGCAATACGCGCATTTGACCCGGCATCCTTTGGAATTTTTGCTCTACAGTCCGTTTGCAGTCGTGCTGACGCTGACTCACATTTACACGCCCTTCGCATTTCTGCCAATCTATGCGGCGCTGGAGCACATTCCGCGCAATCTAGTGGAGGCGTCGCACGATCTGGGCGGAACGCCGGCGCAGACTTTCTGGAAGGTAATTCTTCCGCTTTCAATTCCCGGCGTGCTCGCGGGAGCGACGTTTGCTTTTGTGCTGAGCCTGGGAGATTTTCTGGCTCCTTTGTTATTAGGTGGGCCGAGCGGGATCATGATTTCTAACATCGTGGTCAGCTTGTTCGGCGCCGCTTACAATTGGCCCCTCGGCGCGGCGATATCGCTGGTCATGCTGGTGCTGGTGGTGGGCCTGCTGTTTCTCTCCGAGCGACTGGAAAAAAAGTGGAGCTTTTCGTGAGCGGCGATTCGGCGGTGCGATCTCCGCGCTGGCTGCTGGGCCATGCCGTGGCTGTATTCGGGTTTTTGTATCTTCCCATCGTCGTTCTCATTATTTATTCGTTCAACGGCGAGGGAGTGGGCGGATTTCCGCCGCGCAATTTGACTCTAAGCTGGTATCGCATACTTTTTGCTGACGCGGCCATCTGGGATTCGGTAAGCAACAGTCTGGAGGTTGCGGCGGCGGCAATGGTGATCGCGCTCGCGTTCGGCGTGCCGGCGGCATTGGCGCTGGATCGAGCTGAGTTTCCGGGCAAGGCGCTGTTTCGCAGGCTGGTGCTGCTGCCTTTGATTTTGCCGGGAATTATTACCGGGCTTTCTCTCTTAATGCTATTCAACATCACAGGGACGAAGCTGAGTCTGCTGACCGTTGTGCTGGGACATGGGACGGCGCTGATCTCGGTGGCGACGACGGAAGTCTTTGCCGGGTTGCGGAAGCTGGATCGCGCGCAGGAGGAAGCGTCTCTCGACCTGGGCGCGAATTACTGGCAGACATTTTGGCGGGTGACGTTACCGAATTTGAAGCTGCCGATTATTGGCGCGGCGCTTTTGATTTTTACGCTCTCGATGGATGAGATTGCGGTGAGTTTTTTCTTAATTGGGCGCGACAATACTTTGCCTTTGGAGATTTGGGGACGGCTGCGGCGGGGAATTACGCCGGAGATTAATGCGGTGTCGACGATTATTTTTATGTTTTCGCTGGTGACGATTGTGGTCTGGTACCGGCTACGGGCGCGGGCTGAGAGTAGCAGCGCCGATATGCTCGCCTGAGTTATCGGGCTGCGACGAACAAAATCTTGACCACAGAGGTGCACTGAGAATCTCACAGGGGTGAACAGGAACATCTGCTCGCGTTGTCTCTTTCTCCCTCCGTCTTTCGTGATCGTAGGGAATTCGTCTCCCGCATAGTAAAGTAGTAGTAGACCTACGATTAGGAAGGATCTTCTTGAGTTCCAGCATCCGCAATATTGCGATTATCGCGCACGTCGATCACGGCAAGACCACACTGGTGGATGCCATGCTGCAACAGAGCGGCACGTTTCGCTCCAACGAGCACCACCTTGAACGGGTGATGGATTCGAACGAACTGGAGCGCGAGCGCGGCATCACCATTCTCGCCAAGAACACGGCGATTTTCTATCACGACGTCAAGATCAACATCGTCGATACTCCCGGCCACAGCGACTTTGGCGGCGAAGTAGAGCGCGCGCTGAAGATGGTGGATGGCGTGATGCTGCTGGTGGACGCGAGTGAAGGCCCGTTGCCGCAGACGCGTTATGTGTTGAGCAAGGCGCTGGAAGGAAAGCTGCCGCCGATTGTCGTTATTAATAAGATTGACCGCTCCGATGCGCGTCCGCAGGAAGTGCTGAACGAGATCTACGATCTGTTTATCGATCTGGATGCGAAGGAAGATCAGCTCGACTTTCCTGTTCTTTATACCAACGCGAAGACGGGAACAGCTTCTACTGACCTCAAGGTTGCGGGCGAGAATTTGCAGCCTCTGTTTGAAGCGATCGTGAAGACGATTCCGCTGCCCTCGGGCGATCCGGCGGGGCCGTTGCAGATTCTGGTTGCCAACCTTGACTACAGCGATTATCTGGGACGGCTGGCGATTGCCCGCGTGTTTAACGGCACGATGTTCACGGGCGAAGATGTGGCCATCGCGAAGCGCGATGGGACATTACAGAAGACCAAAATCACGAAGCTGTTTTCGTTTTCAGGACTCAAGCGTACTGACATTACAGAAACTGTGTTGGGCGACATTATTGCGGTCGCGGGCGTGGAAGGTATCACCATTGGCGAGACCATTACTAATGTCGAGAACCCGGCGCCGCTGCCGCCGATTGTGATTGACGAACCGACTATTGGGATGCAGTTCACGATTAACACTTCGCCTTTTGCCGGGCGCGAAGGCGCTTATGTTACTTCGCGAAATTTGCGCGAGCGGCTGGAAAAAGAATTGCTCACCAACGTTTCGCTGCGGGTTGAGGATTCGGGCTCGACTGACGTTTTTAAAGTGCTGGGACGCGGCGAATTGCAGCTCTCGATTTTGATCGAGATGATGCGCCGCGAAGGTTACGAGCTGATGGTGGGTAAGCCGGAAATTATCACCAAACGGATTGACGGCAAGCTGATGGAACCGGTCGAGCATTTGACGGTGGATGTGCCGGAAGAATTTGTGGGCGTAGTGATGGAGCAACTGGGATCGCGCAAGGGCGAAGTGACGAATATGCACAATCATGGATATGGGCGGGTGCGGATCGAGTTCCGCGTTCCGAGCCGCGGATTGATTGGACTGCGCAGCCAGCTTTTAACCGATACGCGGGGAACGATTGTGATGAATGCGCTGTTCGACGGTTACACGGAGTGGCAGGGGGATATTCCGCACCGGCTTACGGGCGCTCTGATTGCCGACCGGCCGGGAGTTTCGACGGCTTATGCGCTGTGGGGATTGCAGGAGCGGGGCGAGCTTTTTGTGGGTCCGGGAGTTGACCTTTATGAAGGCATGATTGTGGGCGAAAACGCCAAGGACAACGACCTGGATGTGAATGCGGTGCGGGAGAAGAAGCTTACCAACATGCGAGCTTCGACCGCGGATGAAGCGATTCGGCTGGTGCCGTTTCGCAATTTAAATCTGGAACAGGCAATTGAGTTCATTGCCGATGACGAGTTTGTGGAAGTGACTCCGAAGTCGCTGCGGCTGCGGAAAAAGACTTTGCAATCGAACAAGCGGAAGAAGCATCAGCTGGCAGCGTTAGAGGAAGTGTGAAATCTTCGGCGAAATCGCGGGCGGCGAAACCGGGGCCAGAAGAACATTTGCGCATGTATCTGGTTCCCTGCAGTTGCGGCGCAACCTTTGCCGTCACGTCCGATTACGACCGCCGCGGCACCTCCTGGAGCCGCTACATGGTTTGCCCGCAGTGCGGCAAGCGGCACGATCCCAAGAACCGTCTGCTCGAAATCGGATACCAGCGCGAAGGCTATTGGAAAGTGGATAGGTGCTGAGAGGCGGTTGCCGGGTCTGGAAAAGGCTTACAAATACCTCTCCATAACCCGTAAGCGAAGATTCCGGTTGACAGGGCGTCTGTATAAACCTGCTATACTTCTGCCGCATTTGACTGTTCGCCAGCTCCGGTCTCGATTTTCAGGAGGGTCTCCCCGGCCTGCCAGTCCGCCGAATTGAGCTTGCACTCCGACAGAGCAATGCAAGAGGTCGACGCGTGAAGAATATCTTTGTGGGGAATCTCAGCTTTAGCACGAATGAGGATGAGTTGCGGCAGCTCTTTGAACCCTTTGGGCAGGTGGACAGGGTCAGCATTATGACCGACCGCGATACCGGCCGGTCTCGCGGGTTCGGCTTTGTCGAGATGGCAAGCAACGAAGACGGCGAAAAAGCGATCACCGCATTGAACGGCTCCCAGGTTGGGGGCCGCACACTGAACGTCAACGAAGCGCGGCCTAAGACCGAACGCGGCGGCGGGGGTGGTGGCGGTGGCGGCGGCTTCCGCGATCGCGGAGACCGGGGCGGACGCGGCGGTGGCGGCGGCGGACGGCGCGACCGCTATTAGTCGTTCTCTTGCTGTTATCCCCTGGGACAATTTAATTTGCTGCTGCGGCTCTCGCGAGGAGCGGGTGCACGGCAAAACTGCGCTGTGCGGCGGCTCGCTGATTGAAGGGCAGCACATCAGCATGTAGACTGAATTAGTGCGCCCGTAGCTCAGATGGATAGAGCGATTGCCTCCGGAGCAATAGGTCGGGAGTTCGAATCTCTCCGGGCGCACCAAATTTAGTGTCAGATCCCTCTATCTCTCCGGGCGCACCATTGATTGATAGTCCCCGATCCCTCGCCATCTGCGCTCGGGATTTCGGCTGCGGGCTCCCCCCTTCGGCGTTGCTCTGGTCACGCCCGCATAGCGCCTCAACTGCCCCAACCGCCGCCGCCCGGAGTTTCGATACGAATAATGTCGCCTTTGTGCGCGGCCACGCTGCATTTTCCCGGCAGTTCTTTTTCGCCTGTGGGAGTGATTAGCAGGGTGCGGCCGGTTGCGCCGGGATCGCCGCCGGACAATCCATAGGGCGGGAAACGGCGGCGATCTGCCAGCAGAGTGACTTGAGCATCTGCGAGAAGTTCGATCTCGCGTACGATTCCATCGCCGCCACGGTGTTCGCCGCGTCCGCCCGATCCCGGCCGGTAGCTGTAGCGATTGACGCGAATGGGATAGGCGTATTCGAGCGCCTCGACCGGCGTATTCAGAGAATTCGTCATGTGCGTGTGAACGCCTGAGATTCCGTCAGCGGCAGGGCTGGCGCCCATTCCGCCAGCGACAGTTTCGTAATAGGCGAAAGGCTGGCCGCTTTGCGGATCGATTCCGCCGATGGTCAGATTGTTCATGGTGCCGGAGCTGGCGGCTGGGACGCGATTCGGAATCGCTTGCGCCAGAGCGCGCATCAGCACGTCGACAATTCGCTGCGAGGTTTCGACGTTGCCTGCGGCGACCGCTGCGGGAGGGGTTGCATTGACGATGGTTCCTTGCGGGGCTCGCAGTTCAATCGGACGCATCACTCCGCTGGTGGCCGGAGAATCGGGCGGGAGCAGGCAGCGGAAGACGTAATACGCGGCCGAGTAGGTGATTGCGTAGACGGCGTTGATGCTGCTCGCGACCTGCGGGCTGGATCCGGTGAAATCGATGCGGGCAGTCCGCCGCTCGGGATCGATGGTGATGGAGACTTTGATTTTCACGGGAGCTTCGCTGTAGCCGTCGTCGTCCAGATAATCTTCGGCAATAAATTCTCCGGCGGGCATACGAGCCAGTTCGGCGCGAGTCAGACGTTCGGAGTATGCGAGCAATTCGTTGCCGAGACGGTGAATCGATTCGCTGCCATACTTGGTAATCAATTCTTGCAGGCGCAACTCACCCACGCGGCAGGCGCCAATCTGCGCGGTCAAATCTCCCTCGCGTTCGACCGGCGTGCGTACGTTGTGGAGTATGAGGCTGAGTATCTCGCGATCGATGACTCCGCCTTTGACGATGCGCACCGGAGGAATGCGCAGGCCTTCCTGACGAATCTCGTGGCACAAACCCATCGAGCCGGGGTAAGTCCCGCCGACGTCAGCGTGGTGGGCGCGCGCCGCAACATAAAATATGGGCTTTGCCGGGTTTTGCGGGAAGACTGGCAGGACCATGGTGAGATCCGGCAGGTGCGTGCCGCCGGCATAAGGATCGTTCAACAAAGCGACATCGCCGCGGCCGAGAGACAACGCGCTGATCGCGGCTTGCACCGACATCGGCATCGACCCCAAATGCACGGGCATGTGATCGCCCATGGCGATCACATTGCCCGCAGCGTCGAAGACAGCGCAGGAGTAATCGCGGCGCTCTTTGATGTTGGGCGAGAACGAGGTGCGGCGCAGGGCGGCGCCCATCTCTTCCGCCACGGAATGCGTGGCGCTCTGAAACAAAGCGAGTTCGATGGGATCGGACAACTTTTCAGTATCTTTCACGAATCATGCCCCGGAATTAAACGTGATCACAATGTTGTTGAATGCATCGATTCGCGCCTCGCATTCAGGAGGGATCACGGTCGTGGCGCTGTATTCGGCGATAAGGGCCGGGCCCGTGAAGCTATCGCCTGCGACAAGCTGGGCGCGGGCGTAGACCGGAGCATCAAACACTTGTCGGTCAAAATGCACCGGGCGAGTTTTCAAAATCGCCTGCGAGCCATTGCCGGGTCGCTCGGCAGATTCCGGCACAGCGACAGGTTCCGCTTTTGCCGTGATGCGCACGCGGATGTTTACCACCTCGACTGTTCTGCACTCGTCCGCGTAGCCGTAACGGCGCTGATGGGTGCGATGAAAACTGTGGAGCATCTCGGAATCATACGGCACGTTTAGCTCGTAGCCCTGTCCCACATAGCGCAAGTCGACGGAGCGAGTAGTCTCGCCGGCGAATCCTTCGGAGTGCAACTCGCGCAGGCCAAACTCGGCAACCTCTTTGAACTGGGGCTCGAGCAGATTCCGCTCGGGTCGCGACATGACGGTTCGGGAGTAATCGCGAGTTGCATCCGCGAGCAGAATGCCGAACGCGGACAACGCTCCGGGCATTTGCGGCACCAGCACCCGCGGAATACGAAGGGATTTGGCCAGCGCACATGCATGCAATGGTCCGGCGCCGCCAAAAGCAACGAGAGTGAAATCGCGGGGATCGTAGCCGCGCTCGACGGAGATTACGCGCAGTGCCTTCTCCATCGTGCTTTCGGCGAGCGAGAAAATGCCGAGGGCAAACTGCTCGACAGATGCGATAGAGCCTCTGGACTTTTCCATATACTCGCGCGCGCGGGCTTCATCGAGGCGGACTTTTCCGCCGAGGAACAACTCCGGATCTAATCGTCCCAGCACTAAGTTGGCATCGGTGACGGTGGGTTGCGTGCCGCGGCCGTAACAGACAGGGCCGGGGTCGGCACCCGCCGATTGCGGCCCCACGCGCAGGATTCCGCCGCCATCGAAGCGAGCCAGGGAACCGCCGCCGGCTCCGACGGTATGAATATCGAGCATGGGCACGCTGACCGGCAATTGCGAAACGATGGACTCGCTTGTGGTCTTCGGCCCGCTTTCATCGACCAGAGCAACGTCTGTGGATGTGCCGCCCATGTCGAAGCTGATGATTTTGTCGAAGCCGGCGATGCGGGCCACATGGTATGCGCCGATCACGCCGCCAGCGGGACCAGAGAGCACAGTTCTCACCGGTTGTTCCGCAGCCAAACGCGCGGAAATAATTCCGCCGTTTGATTGCATGACCTGAACTCGACCATTGGCGTAATCAGCGACGACAGCTTTTTCGAGTTCGCGAATGTATCGGCCAACTTTGGGTGCAAGGTAAGCATTCACGGCAAGAGTTGCGCCACGCTCATACTCACGAAATTCGGGAAGCACAACATGCGAGAGTGAGATCGGCAGCTCAAGGGTTGCAAGGGCCTGTGCGACCTGCCGCTCATTCTCGGGATTGGCGAAGGAAAAAAGCAACGAGATGGCAATGGCCTCGGCGCCCGATGCCTTGATGCGATTGCATAGCCCGCTCAGCTCCGCCGCTGAGGGGCGAATCAGAATGCTGCCGTCAGGGGCAGTGCGCTCGCTGACTCCGAAGCGCAATTCCGTGGGCACAAGCGGCGACGGGATTTGCGGCATCCAGTTATAAAGATTGGCTCTGGCCTGGCGGCCGATAGCGATGGTATCTTCAAAACCCGCGGTGGTTACAAAGGCGACGCGCGAACCTTTGCGCTCCAGCAGAATATTGGTTCCGACGGTGGTGCCGTGCCGGACTTCGGGATTCGGCTCCGCGCAAACCTGATGCACGGCCTGCAAGACCGCGTTTGCCGGGTCTGCGGGCGTGGAGAAAAGTTTTACGACGCGCGACCCGCCGTTCTGGAGGTAAACGCAGTCGGTAAAAGTTCCGCCTGTATCGATGGCAATCCGCATGTAGAGTAAGGTCCAGCCCGATCAACCGATGATCGTTCCGTTGACGGCAATCAGAGTAGCAGAAGAAATTCCGAAGAGCTCATGGATGAGAACAGAGCTGGACCTGTGCGAGGAACATTCTGGATTACCGGTCTGACAACACAGGAGCGAAGCGCTCTGATCGCTACCTTCGGCGGCTGGATGCTCGACGGCATGGACGTGATGGTCTACAGCTTCGTCATCCCCGCTTTGATTCTTCAATGGCATCTCACTCAGGGACAGGCGGGGTTGTTGGGAACCGCGACCTTGCTGATCTCTGCCGCGGGCGGCTGGCTGGCGGGGATTGCCGCGGATCGCTACGGGCGCACGCGAGTGCTGCAAGTTACGATCTTCTGGTTTGCGTTCTTCACGTTCCTCAGCGGATTCGCCCACTCGTATTGGCAACTTCTGATCACGCGTGGACTGCAGGGGCTGGGCTTTGGCGGAGAATGGGCTGTCGGGTCCGTGTTAATGGGCGGAAGTGATTCGACCGCAGCATCGCGGCAAAGCGGTGGGAACGGTGCAGAGCGGCTGGGCGATCGGCTGGGGGATGGCTGCGATCAGCTATACCGCGCTGTTTTCTTTTCTTCCTTCGGCACGGGCATGGCGCGTGATGTTCTGGATCGGCATCTTGCCCGCGTTGTTAGTGGTCTACATCCGGGGGCACGTTCCGGAGCCCGAAGTGTGGAGGCAGACGCGCGAGCAAGCGCGACTGTCGGGCGCGAAGCTTCAGTTTCTTGAGATCTTCAATCCCAGCATCCTGCGCATTACCGTGCTCACTTCGCTTATGTCGGTCGGACTGCAAGGCGGATACCACGCCATTACGACCTGGCTGCCCACTTATCTGGCGACGGTCCGTGGACTCTCAGTGCTGAGAACCGGCGGGTATGTGTACGTGGTCATCCTGGGATCATTTTGCGGATATTTAGTTAGCGCTTATTGCACCGACCGGCTGGGGCGCAAATGGACTCTGCTGCTGTTTGCGGTGAATTCGGCGCTCGCCGTATGGGCTTATACCAGCCTGCCAATCGGCAATCGCTTTATGCTGGCGCTGGGGTTTCCGTTAGGATTTTTTGCTTCGGGTTCGTTCAGCCCGATCGGCGCGTATTTTACGGAATTGTTTCCGAGTTCGTTTCGCGCTTCGGGTCAGGGTTTTTCCTACAACATTGGAAGAGGGATTGGTGCGCTGTTTCCGGCGCTGGTCGGCTTTATGAGCGCGCGCATAGGTCTGGGACGAGCCATCGCAGCGTTTGCGACTGGAGCTTATCTGCTGGTGATCTTCACCATTGGATTGCTGCCGGAGACGAAGAATAAACCGCTGCACGGCTGAGCGTTAGTCAGGCAAGGAATGGCGAGCCAAGGCAACGCGCATCATTTCCGCTTCTTTGGCGGCTTCACAAACGCGTTCACACACGTCGAGGAAGGTGCGCCAGTCCGACTCTCCTAATGCGGATTGCAGGCGGCGCTGCGCCGACTCCCATTGCATTGAAGTCGAATACAACAGCGCGCGGCCGGCGGGAGTAAGCATGTAAACCCTGCTGCCACGTTCGGCCAGCCGCAAATCGACCAAACCTCTTTTCTTTAAGCTGGCGAGGCGACGAGACAGCGTTGCCGAAGCCACACAGAGCCGTTCCGACAGGTCATGTTGCGAAATCTGATCAGCGGCGGCAATCGATTGCAGCAAGACATACTGAGTTGCGCGCAGCCGAGAGGATGACAGGACCAAGTCGTACAGCTTGCTGATCGAGCGATTGGCACGCCGTACCTGAGCGAGAGCAGAACCTTGCATTTGCATCTTCCAGAAACGGTGTTGCAGGAGATTATAGCTTTTGGAAGGATCGTATCCAAGCGGCTGAGTTGTGCGGTAACGAACATTGAGGAGATTGTCCGGTTGATCTGCGCACGCGGCTGGGAATTAGTTAGCCGTACTCGCGCTGCTAATATGAAATAGTCGTTTAACTCGCACTCATGAATCCGTTTGTGGAACAGGTACTGCGTTCGAAGCCGCGAGTTGCCGCTTTTGACTGCGATGGAACGCTTTGGTCGGGCGATGCGGGCGAAAGTTTTTTTGCCTGGGAGGTGGAACGAGGATTTGTTCCTCAGCCTCTGAGCGCAAAAATGAAGGCGCGTTACGCGGAATATAAAGCGGGCCGCGTGAGCGAGGATGACATGTGCGGCGAGCTGGTGACCATGCACTCCGGCATGACAGAAGAGGCTCTGATGGGCGCGGCGGCGCAGTTCTTGCAGAACTCCTTCCCGGGCCGCATATTTCCGGAGATGCGTGAACTGGTGGAGCGTTTGCTGGAATCGGGTTGCGATGTGTGGGCGGTTTCATCGTCGAATGAATGGGTGATCCGCGTGGCCATGAAGGAGTTTGGTATCGGGGAAAATCGTGTGATGGCTGCTGCGGTTGAAATTGATGACGGCATGATTACGGATCGGTTGATTCGGCTTCCGTCGGGGCCGGGCAAGCCTAAGGCGCTACGCGAAGTGGCGGGAGCGATTGATGCCGCGTTTGGAAATTCCCGCTGGGATACGGAAATGCTGGAGATGGCGCAGCATGCTTTCGCGGTGAATCCGAATCCGGATTTGCGGATCACTGCGCAATCCCGAGGATGGACCGTTTATTTTCCTGATGGAGTTCAACCCGGATAAGTCTGGCGCGAAGAATTGAATCGGAAGAGATTGGTCTTTTGTGGAGTGGTGCCATGGAAATGTCGATTCGCCGCCCCGCGGTGGCGGGCCGATTTTATCCCGGAGACGCGCAGAGCCTGCGCGCGGAAGCCGGCTCTTATCTTTCGTCTTCCGATTCTTCGTCCTCTGATGTGACGGAGGAGCCGCTCATTCATGCCATCGGGTGCATCGCGCCACATGCGGGCTATATGTATTCTGGCCACGTGGCGGGAGCGGTGTTCAGCCGCATTGAAATTCCAGAACTTTGCGTTGTACTTTGCCCCAATCACACGGGTATAGGTCATGCGCTGGCGATTATGAGCGAAGGCGCCTGGCACACGCCGCTGGGCGACGTGTCGATTGATGCGGCTTTTGCCGCTGGGTTGAAAAGCCGATTGCCGATTTTGGAAGAGGATGCCAGCGCTCACCGCGGCGAACACGCGGCAGAAGTCGAGCTGCCTTTTTTGCAACTACGCCAGCCCAATTTGCGGTTCGTCCCGATTGCGCTTGGCACCGGCCGTCTCGATCTGCTCGAACAAGTTGGCGAAGCGCTGGCTTCGGCCATCGCCGCGCAGAAGATTCCGGCGCTCATAGTCGCATCGAGTGACATGAATCACTACGAGCCCGACGCCATTACGCGCATCAAGGATCATCAGGCGATCGAGCGAATTCTTACGCTCGATCCGCAAGGGCTTTACGAAGTGGTTACGCAGCAGTCGATCAGCATGTGCGGATTCGGCCCGGCTGTCGCCATGCTTACCGCCGCCAGGAAACTGGGTGCGAAGTCGGCGGAGTTGGTGAAGTACGCGACTTCCGGGGATATTTCCGGCGACCGCAACATGGTCGTGGGCTACGCCGGGGTCGTCATATCTTAAGTTCATTTCCGCAAGTACATTCGTAACTTTTACCCGCTCCCAGCCTCCGCTAATCTGACGAACGTGTGTGGGGGGCAGGAATGGGCAGCCGTCATTGGCTTTGGCTTGGGGCGCGTTTATTGGTGGCGGTCGTGATTGTGGGCTGGGCGGCGATCTACCTGATGCCCCAGAGCGGTGAACAAGAATTCCAAAAATCCCTTGATGCGATGAAGCAGGTTCGCACGGTGCGGGTCGCAACCATCGCCGATGCCTCGGCCACCGAGCGTATTGAAGCGTCATGGGAACTGGTATGTGCGCAGGACGCGTTCCATTACAAGTGGCACCTGGTTGAATCCGATCCCGATATGGCAGCGGATATCGAGCAGGAAGAAATTCACGTTGGACGCACTTCGTATGAGCACAAGGCGGACGATTCCTGGAAGCCTGGAATATCTGCGATTGGATCGACGAACCCCAGCGGGATTTGCAAGATGCTGGCGCAAGGCTCGGACAGCCGGATATTGCCGGACCTCGCGACGATGCTCAAGCGAGGAATCATTCAGAAGGGCGATAAGAAAACAGTGAATGGAGTTCGCTGCCGCGAATGGAATGTCACTATGAAGGGCGGTCCGAGCGGAGTGGAGCACGATACTGTCTGTCTTGGGCTGGATGACCACCTGCCCTATGAATCGACCGTGGACTGGCAGCACGCCCGAACAACTTATTCGGATTACAACGGGCAATTCCAACTGGAGCTGCCGACACCCGCTTTGCAGTCCGCCCGCGCAAGTTCCAATTGAGCTTTGCAAAAACAGTTTTGCAGAAACTCAAGCGGCGTCAGTGGTGACCGCCTCCGCCAGCGGCATGAGAAGAACTTGTCGCAGTACCCGCATGCATACCACTAGAAGAAGACATGCCTCTTCCGCCAATGTCATCGAAAAACGGATCGCTCTGATGCGAGCTAAAGCTCGGCCTGGATATCGCGCCGAACTGCTGGGCAGAGCGAAGCTCCGTGAACCCGGTCTTTGTCACTTGCCGGTTCAAACCCTTTAAATTATCCAACGATCCACGCGGAACGCCGAGCCCTGCCGACCCGCGCGCGATGGTGAGACGTGAAGGAAGCTGCGGCGAGAGCACCGGCCCTCCCTTTCCCAGAATTACCGTGCGGATTGTTCCCGTGGGAGCAACCGGCGCGTGAAAAGCGGCTGCCGAAGCGCCCACGTAATGAGGGACGGTTGTATACGCATTCCAGTCGCCCGGCTGCCACATCCAGCCCATGCCAGGTACCATCGCCCAGCTTCCGTAGCGATAGGGCATCCATCCCCAGGGATAAGCGGAAACAAACATATAGCCCATGCCGGGATACCAAGACCAGGCTCCATCGGTGAAGGGGTCCCATCCGGCGCCGGCAAAAAATGGCTGCCACATCATGCCGTAGCCAGGCACGCTGGTGTAAGCGCCGTAATAATTGAGGTCGCTGAAGCCGTAAGCGTAAGGCGAAGAGATGTTCTGTGCCGAGCGCGAATATTGATCGTGGTACTCGGTCGCCTGTTTGTCCCAGGAATCAAGCGGCTCTTCCTGGATGTTCTTCGCCAGAACTGCCTTGTCATCGTCGCCCTTGAAAGTAGCCATCTTTTTCTTGTCGACGGTCGTGTCGCCAGCCGGACTAACGACCTGAACCTCACCCTTGAAGACGGCCACGTTAGTCTGCTCGGGCGCTGCGTCCACACGAAAGTGCGCAGCACGACTTAGCTGAGTCTTTTCGCGGGAAAAATTTAGAGTGAACTGATCGCCAGCTTTGCCCAGCCAGTTCACGTAAGCAGTGCCGCGAGCCAGATTGATTGTTGAAATGCGAGCGCCCGCATCGCTGAGACCCAGCTGACTGAAGTCCAACTGCGAGTCCGGGCCCAGCCGCAGCGTGCTGCCATCTTCAAATTCAATTTCCACGCGGCCGTTGTCGCGAGTGCGAATCTGCGTCCCTTGGGTGACGGGCAAGTTGAGAAACGCGCTCTCAAATCCCAGACCGGAATTCTTATCGATCTGCACCGAGCCGTGCACGTCGCTCAAGCGGACGATGCGGGCTTGGGAATCGGCATGAGCCGGGAGGGTGATCACGGCTGTGAAAAGAATGACTATGCAAATTGTGGGCGCGCGAAAGGAAGAGCAAAGGATGGAACCGGAGCGGGTGGACATATCAACTCCCCAAAAGACCTTATTGGCGTATTAGAACACGGTTTGAGTCGAACAGGTTGTAAAAATTGGGTCATCAAAATGAAATCCGGCGCCCGATTTGAAGGGATTCGCGCTTTCGATCTCCCGCTGTGCGGCGTTCGCCTAATCCATTCGCTTCGCCTCGGATTTCAGGTTCAGATTGCGGATCAGGCGGTGCAAGTATTTGGGATGAATTCCCAGAAGGCGAGCAGCTTCGGCGGGGCTGCCATGGCTTTCCTCGAGCGCGGCAAGAACGAGCTGTTTTTTTGTCTGGTTCAAAGTGTTGTGGTAGCGCGCGGGCGGCAGCGCCGAGGATTGTTCTTCCAGCAGCGCGTCGGGCAGGTCTTCGGGGAGTATTTCGTCGGTGAGCCCGAGCACGATCGCGTGTTCGATGGCATTTTCCAATTCGCGAACGTTGCCCGGCCAGCTGTATTGCATCAGCAAGGAACGAGCTTCAGGTGCTAGACCTTTGAAACCGCGCTTGCATTTCGCGGCGTATTTGTTTGCGAAATGCAGAGCCAGATGAGGAACATCCTCGCGATGTTCGCGCAGTGGCGGCAGAGCTACGGAGACTACGTTCAGGCGGTAATAGAGATCCTGGCGGAACGCGCCGGTTTTGATGGCTTGCTCCAGGTTTTTGTTAGTGGCGGCAAGGACGCGGGCATGAAAGGGCAGCAGACGTGTTCCTCCCAGCCGTTCGAATTCACGCTGTTGCAAGGCCCGCAGGAGCTTGGCCTGTAATAAAGGAGCCATCTCTCCGATTTCGTCGAGAAAGAGCGTACCCGCCTCCGCCGCTTCGAGCTTGCCCTTCTTGGTGGCGACGGCCCCGGTGAAAGCGCCTTTTTCGTGACCGAACAATTCGCTTTCGAGCAGGGTTTCCGGAATTGCGGCGCAGTTGATGGCGACGAAGGGTTGGTCCGGGCGCAGGCTGTTGCTGTGAATGGCGCGAGCTACGAGTTCTTTGCCGGTGCCGCTTTCGCCGCGAATGAGGACGGTGGAATCGCTTTTGGCCACGCGCCCGATAAAATCGCTGACCCGGCGCATCGCCTTGCTCTCGCCGATTAAGGAGCGGTCCGCTTCGACTTCCGCTCGCAGGCGCTGGTTTTCCGCACGCAGCGAATCCATGCGGGAAAGATTTTCCAGCGTGACCGCGGCGATGCGGGAAACCGAGCTTACAAAAAAGGCATGATCTTCGCCGAAGGGAGCCGAGGATGCGGGAGCACTCAGATAAATCACGCCCAGGATTTTCTCCACTCCGACCAGGGGAACGCACAGCACATGCTTGGCCGAAGTGTCCCCGTCAACAGCCGTGGAGAAAATCGCACAACGTTCCCAGGTCGCCTGCTGCACGAGCTTTTGCTGGATACTCGTGGGGCCTGAACCGAGTCCTTTTCGATTCCAAATGCAGGGCGAGGCGGGTTCATCGTTCGGGTTGGGCTGAAGTACGATGGCGGCTTGCGCGGCCGGTATAACTTCGCAGATGAGTTCCAGCAATTCGCTTTGCAGGGCGCAGACGTCATGAGTCCGGTTAATGACGTCGGCGATCTTGAAAAAAGCGGCCAGATCGCGGGCCATACAGCCGATCCAGGCATCGTCGGTAGGCAGTCCGGAAAGGTCGAGAGACAGCGTTTTGGTTCCACCACTCGCCATGAGTCCGGCCCTCCTGCTGGTTCAGTGTAGTCCAAAGCAGTGGCGGGCATGAACGAATTGGCCTCGGATTCCGGGCGGAACCGAAAAGCTACCCTCGGGAACCTCGCGGCTACCATTTTGTCGCCAGCTGACCACGCCGGAGCGTGCTTTTGGAAATTATCTTGTTGAAAATGAAGCAGAACGCCCGGAGAGGATCGTCGGCGGAGCTTTGGCATGAGGGGTGCAATAACACAAGGCGTCACCGCAAGCTGAAAGGAAAGCGAGAACGAGCTTGAGTGGCAAATTCAGTTTGGGCTCCACTGCAAACGAGCCCCAAGGAGGATGTCATGAAACGCAATCTAATCGGGATCCTGTCGCTGGTGGTGATGTCGGTGATGATAGGCGCCACAGCCAATGCTCAAGACGCGGCGAAAGCCAACGTGCCATTCTCCTTCAGGGTGGGATCGGCACAGCTTCCTGCGGGAAGCTACCTGATCAAGCGCGGAAACGGGCCGGCGGCGTTGATCACAGTAAGAAACAGTGAGATTCCTGCAGCTGCAATGTCGCTGGTGCAACTGGAACCTGCCGGCAATACGCACGGCAAACTGCTCTTCCATCGCGTGGCGGACCAATATTTCCTGGAGCAGGTTTGGACCAGCGACGGCGCTGGGATGACCATTCCGACTTCCAAGCAGGAACGAGATGCGGAGAAGGAAATGCGGATGGCCAAGGGGAAGACGAATGTCAGCGAAGAAATCCTCATCGCTCTGAACTGAATGGCCGCCAGGCCGAACTGAGGAAAGCCGGAGTCGGGGGACTCCGGCTTTTTCTTTTGTTGTGATCTGGAGCAGCTTTCGCTCCGGCGGGAGATCAGCCGGAGGCGAGCTCGTCAAAACCCTTTCCTTGTTTCAATCCTGTTTCTGTTTTCAACGCCGCTTCAGGGCTTCCAGTTCTTCCAGAGTGCGGGGCCAATCTTTACCCAACAAGCGAGAGAGGCTGCGATCGGCTAAGACTTTGCCTTCGGTCTGGCAGCGGGCGCAGTAATTTGTTTCTTTGTCGGCGTAGCGAATGCGGAGAACTTTGTCTCCGCATCGTGGACAAGGGTCGCCGTAGCGGCCGTGAACGGCCATTCCTGGGCGAAAAGCGGTGACTTTTTCGGGAAATGCGGTTTGGGCTTCGCTGTGAAGAAGGCCGATCCAGAACCGGAGCGTGCTTTGCGTGGCCGCGAAGAGCCGGTCCCATTCGTCTGGTTTCAGTTTTTGCGTGAGCGCCAGCGGAGAGAGTTGCGCGGCGTGCAGGATTTCGTCGGAATAAGCGTTGCCGATGCCGCTCAGCAGGCGGGGATCGGTGAGCGCGCGTTTGAGGGTGTGGTTTTCTGCGGTGAGCGCGGCGCGGAAGGAATCGAGATCGGCGGAGAGGACGTCGATGCCTCCGGCATCAAGGGAGTGCAGGCTTTCTTCGGCGGCGAGGACGTGCAGCGACGCGCGGCGCTTGGCTCCGGCTTCGGTGAGGACCAGGGAGCCGTTGGGAAAATCAAAAGCGGCGAGAGATTGACGTCCCGACAACCTGGCTTGCGGGGGGCGCCAGTGGAGGCGGCCGGCGATCATCAGATGAAGTGCCAGCCAGAGATGGTTATCGAGGCCGATGGCGATGCGCTTGCCAATTCGGCGGAGTTCGCGGACGGTGTGACCCTCGACGCTGGCGAGTGGCGGCTGTGCCGTGCGCAGCAGGAATGCACTCGCGATGCGGACATGCTCGAGCGGTTGGCCGAGGATGCGTGGTTCAAGCGCCATGATGTAGGCGGTGATGTCGGGCAGTTCGGGCATGAGGATTAGATTGCGCGGCGTAACTTGCGTTGTTTCATCTTCGCGATTGCGATAGCATGAAGTCGCTCTCGCGATTCTCCCTTCCTTCAGACTTTCTCGCCCTAATGCAGGCAGATGCTGCAATGTGTGTGCAATCTGGCGCGGTCGCTCGTAAGGTCACACAATATATAGTGTTATATTGCTTGACCCCGGCCCGATTTCGCCGTTACAGTAGCTTAAATTTGTGCACGCCTCTCCAGCCTGGGGCGAATGGTGGTCCGGGGTACGTCAAGTGGAATCGTATGCGCTACGGGAGGAATCCGAATGGTAAACAGGGTTCGCCTCTCCGCTGAGCTTTTGTGACGACGCGGACTACAACTCAAAATCCCCATCCTGCGCTGAAGAACGCGCAAGGATGGGGCACCCGGCCGGTGTTCTTAAGGAGTTTCGATTGCTCAAACTGAAGCGTTTACAAATTCTCGGGTTCAAGTCGTTTTGTGACCGCACCGACCTCAAGTTTCACGGGGATGGCATTGCGGCGATCATCGGGCCGAACGGTTGCGGCAAGTCGAATATTGCCGACGCCATTTCGTGGGTGCTGGGCGAGCAATCGGCCAAGACCCTGCGCGGTTCGCGCATGGAAGATGTAATCTTTGCCGGCACGCGCGACCGTAAGCCGACGGGCATGGCGGAGGTAACACTGACGCTGATCGATCCGGCGGAGTACCCCGGCGCCGATGCGGGAGCTCCGACAGAGATCGATATTCACAACGACATGCCCGCTGGCGCGCTCAGCGAAGACCGCGAAGAACATATTTCTGAGGGGCGCATCACCGAGAACTGGGACGAGGCTGCGATTCGCGCGCGCAACGCAGAAGCGACCGAGCGCGCCGTGGAGGATGCGCAGCCGGGCAGAACGGAAGAAGTAGAGATTCCGCGGTCAAAGATTACGACGATTGCTGTTGCGTTTCCTGACGATGAGCCGGTGTTTGCTCAGTCGCTCGTCACGATGCCGGTACACAACGTGGTTGCGATTGCCGCGGGAACGATTGCGCCGCAAGTAGTGCTCAAGATTCGCCGGCGCAAGTTTAACCAGCAACAATTCAGGGCTGGGGAGATTGTTGTAACGCGACGATTGTTCCGCTCGGGTGATAGTGAATATCTGCTGAATGGCAAGCTTTGCCGGCTGCGCGACATTCAGGAATTGTTTATGGGCACAGGGCTGGGCCCGGAGTCCTACGCGCTGATTGAGCAGGGACGCATTGGCCAGATTCTGAGCAGCCGGCCCACCGATCGCCGCGCGATTCTCGAAGAGGCGGCGGGAATTACAAAATTTAAAACCAAGAAGCGGCTGGCCGAGGCCCGCCTGGAAGACGCCAAGCTGAACCTGAACCGGGTCAACGACATTTTTGAAGAAGTGACGCGGCAGATGAATTCGCTGAAGCGGCAGGCGTCGAAGGCCGAGCGCTATGCCAAGTTGCGCGATGAGATGCGGGCGAAGTTGCGGCTGGTGCTGGCCAGCAAATTCACCGAACTCGAACGGGAAAGCGCGGAACTCGACACGCAGATTAACGCTTTGACCGGGGAGATGCAGCATCGCGCCGAGGCAGTGCAGCAACTGGAATCCGAGCACGGCGAGCGTACGCAGCGTGGGTACTCGATTGAGGCCGAACTGCGCGAGAACCGCGAACGCATCAGCCAGATCACGCTGGAAATCGACCGCGCGCAGGCGCGGCGGCGGCATAACGAAGAGCGCTGCGCGGAGTTGATGGTGCGCGGGGCTTCGGCGGAGGCGGAGTTGGCGCAGGCACATCACCGGCTGAGCGCGCTGGAGGCGGAGCGGGATTCCAATCGCATGTTGCTGGAATCTGCGGCGGCTGATGTGGCTGCAGCGCAGAGCGATTTGGCTTTATTTCAAAAAGAGGCGGCTGCGACGTCTGCCAGCCTGGCGGAACTGGAGCGGCAACAGGAGGAATCGCGCGTTGCTATTTTCGATACCGTATCGTCGGTGTCACGGCTGCGCAACCAACTGGCGCAAGCGGAAGAACGGCAGGCTGGGGCTGACCGCGAGACGCGGCGACTGGAAGCGGAAATCAGCAATGCGAATATTCAAGTTGAAGCATTCGGTGGACAGCGCGGGCAGCTTGCGCTGGAGTTTGAGAGCGTCACTCAACGCGCCAGCGGAATCAGCGAAGAGATCAGCCAGCTTCGCCGTGTGATCGAAACCAAGAAATTGGAAGAAACCAGGGCCAAGGCGCATCTCGACGTGCTGCGGTCGGAATTCGCGACGGCTCTGGGCAAGAAAGGTTCGCTGGAAGCCGTGATCGCCGAGCACGGGTATTCGACCGAATCCGTTCGCCGGCTTTTTCAATCCGGAGTGATGCAGAGCGGCCTGGCTCCGGTGGGCGTGCTGGCGGATTTTCTTGAGGTCGAGCCGCGTTATGAACGCATGGTGGAAGATTTTCTTCGCGATGAACTCAACTACATCGTGGTGAAATCCTGGGATGCGGCCGATGAAGGTCTCCGCATTCTGCGCACGGACGTAGATGGACGCGCTACTTTTCTGGTGCACCCTGAGGATTCGCAGGCGAAGTTTTCTTTTGTGCTCGATGAAGCGGCGCACTCGGCGCCGCCGACCGAGCAGATTGTGCCCTTGAAGAGCACCATCCGCGTGCTGGACGGGTTCGGCAAGTCGTTGGAAGTGATTTTGCCCAAGTTGCGCGATGGTTACATTGTGCCGGGCGCGGACGTGGCTCGCGGCTTGGCGCTGGAAAATCCCGATGCGTTTTTTCTTTCGCAAGCGGGAGAGTGTTTTCACAATGTTACTGTTACTGGCGGCAAACAGCGCTCCGAGGGCCCGCTTTCGATGAAGCGCGAGCTGCGCGAAGTGCTGCGGCAACTGGAGGATTTGGAACGAGCATTGCGCGAAGTGGAGACGCGGGTGCTGACGCTGGGCCGCGAAATTAAAGAGCACACTTCCCTGCTCGACCGCCTCGAAGGCGAAAAGCGCGAAGCTGAATCCCAGGCGATGACTTCCGGCCACATGCTGCGCCAGCTGGATTCCGAGATGACGCGAGTGCGGGAGCGATTGAACCTGGCTGAACGGGAATTGCAGCGGCTGGCGGGAGAGCGGGCGGAACAACATGCGATTATCGGCGCGAGGCAAACGGAGATTGGCGCACTCGAAACGCAACGCGCAGAAATTGAGCAGCGGATCGCTGCGGCGCAGGAATCGCTGACGCTTCTGCGCGCGCGGCGTGAAGAAGCTGCGCAGGCGGCGGCGCAACATGCCGCCCGCGTGGCAACGCTGGAAGAGAGGCGGCGCTCTGCTGCCGACGTTTTGCAAAGAATCGAGAGCCTGTTTTCGGAGATGGGTCAGCGCGTGCATTCGCTGACTTCACAGATCGACGCCGCGGCAGCGGAAAAGACTGAGCGACTGGCAGAGAACGAGCGACTGGAACAACAGAGCGAGGATCTGGGGGCGGAGCGAAATGCGGCGAACGCGCGCGAAGGCTTGCTGCAATTTGAAAGTGAACAGCTTCGCGCACGTCTGGCGGAAATCGACGATCTTCTGCGCGGAGGACGGCAGTTGCTCGATCAGGCTCGGGACCGGCGCGGAGAACTCTCGGCCACTGCCGCGAAGTTGCAATCCGACGCGCAGCACATGTCTGAGACCTGCCTCAACGAGCTCGGTGTTGAAAGCGAACGTTTGCTTGCCGACACTTCCCTGCCAATGGTGAGCGGCGAGGAGCTCGACGCCGAAGACCAGCGCTATCGCGAAATGCGGACCAAGCTCGATGCCATGGGCCCGGTGAATATGATGGCGCTGGAAGAGTACAAAGAGACGGCGGAGCGCCACGGGTTTCTCGCGACCCAGCGTCAGGATCTTATTTCCTCGATCGAGAACACGGTCGCGACGATACGCGAGATCGACCAGATGTCACGGGAGAAATTCTCGGAAGCGTTTAGCCGCATCAATGAGAACTTTCAGGCCACATTCAAGAAGCTGTTTGGCGGCGGCCACGCTTTCATGAAGCTGACCGACGAAGAAAATAGCGCCGAAAGCGGCATTGATGTGGTCGCATCGCCTCCGGGCAAGCGGCTGCAGAACGTTCTTTTGCTCTCCGGCGGCGAGAAAGCGCTCACGGCTCTTGCTCTGCTGGTGGGCATCTTTCAGTTTGCTCCCAGCCCATTCTGCATTCTGGACGAAGTGGACGCGCCGCTCGACGAAGCTAACGTCGGGCGCTTCACTGATCTGGTGAAGGATATGAGCGTGCAGACTCAGTTCGTGTTGATCACTCACAGCAAGAAGACGATGAGCATCGCGCCGGTGCTTTACGGCGTGACCATGCAGGAGCCGGGAGTGTCGAAGCTGGTTTCGGTGCGGTTTGGGGAGCAATCCAAGGCGCTAAGCCCGGCGATATAAGGAAAGAGCATGACTCAGAACGAAGACCGTGCTTTGGAGAACCTCGAGGAGTGGCAGATCAACGAAGTCGAGGAAGCGATCAGGGAAGCCGCTCGAGGCGAATTTGCTTCATCCGAAGAAGTCCAGCGCACAATGGAGTACCGGACTCGCCGCTCACGTTAGCCGATCAATGTCTGTGCACAGCAGCCATCCATAGATGGACAGACGTCTCTCACGAAATCTGCACAGGTCAGCTTAAGTCCCTTACCGTACAAAAACCTGAGTAACGCCTACCCGTGATATCCACGGCCATCCTCAGCTTTTCCACAAGCGATTGGCCCGGAATCCCGCTGCTGTCGCAGGTTCCCAAGCATGACTGTCGCTGTCAATGCTTTTCTTCAGGCTCACTTCTAAAATTCGCGCACGGTGCACAGATTACAATCGTTGACAAATTTTTCTGAGCAGATAAAATGCGTGACGCTTCCCGATTGTAAAATTTAGAACATGAGCTCCCAACTTCTCGATTCCGTTCTCCTCAATACTGACTTTCCCGACGTTCCCATTCATGCCAGCGGCAAGGTACGCGACGTCTACCGCGTGGGCGACGAGCAACTGCTCTTCGTGGCCACGGACCGCATTTCGGCTTTCGACTACGTTCTGGCCACCGGCATTCCCCACAAGGGACGAGTGTTGAGCCAGATGTCTTTGTTCTGGTTCGACTTTTTGGCCGATGTCGTTCCCAACCATTTCATCACTGCCGACGTCAATGAGTATCCGCGCGAGGTTCGCAAATATGCCGACCAGCTGCGTGGACGTTCGATGCTGGTGCAGCGCGCGGAGATGTTTCCGGTAGAGTGCGTGGTGCGGGGATATATTTCCGGCTCGGCTTGGAAGGAATACAAGGCGAGCGGAAAAGTGTGCGGTATCGATCTTCCCGCCGGCCTAAAAGAATCGGATGCGCTGCCGGAGCCGATTTTTACTCCCGCCACCAAGGCAGTCAGCGGCCACGACGAAAATATTTCGTTTGATCAAATGTCTACCGTGGTGGGCGGCGAGATGGCCGAGCAACTGCGCGACCTGACGCTAAAGATTTACGCTAAGGCTGCGGCTTATGCCCGGCAGCGCGGCATTATCATTGCCGATACTAAGTTTGAATTCGGGCGCACCGCCAAGGGCATCACCCTGGCGGATGAAGTGCTGACTCCCGATTCTTCACGCTTCTGGCCCGCCGAAAAGTACGCGCCCGGCGGCGCGCAGGAATCGTACGACAAGCAATACGTTCGCGATTACCTGGAGCAGATTCACTGGGACAAGCGTCCGCCAGCGCCGGCACTGCCGCCGGAAGTGGCACGGCGCACCAGCGACAAATATGTTGAGGCCTACTTCCAGCTGACCGGACGCAAGCTGGATGTGTAACGCAAGACCGGTCGGCGAGGAACCAGCATGAGTCCCGCTGATTGGATCATTATTGCGATTGTGCTTGTGAACGTGATTGGAGCGGCCATGCAGGGCTTTTTTGCCGAAGCCCTGAGCATGGCCGGGTTGGTGGCTGGTTACATTGTTGCTGCGTGGCAATACCAGCGGGTTGCCGATTGGCTGGCCACGTTTTTGAAGAATGAGTGGCTGGCTGAGATTCTTGGATTCCTCATCATTTTTTTTGCGGTCGTGCTGTTGTTTGGCATTGCGGGCAGGATCGCGCGCTGGGTGATGAAGGAAGCCGGTCTCAGCGGCTTTGACCGTTTTCTGGGCGGGGTTTTGGGTCTGCTCAAGGGCGGGCTGATGGTGGCGGTGATTCTGATGGGAATGACGGCATTTACGCCGACCTCCAGGTTGCTGGAGAATTCGCAGCTTGCCCCTTATTTTTTGGTGGTGGGGCGGGCGGCGATTTGGCTAGCACCTTCGGCGTTGCGTGCGCGCTTCTATCAGGGCTTAGATCTGCTGCATCATGCTCCGCAAAACCTGAATGGCATCCAATCTGCGCCAGCGAAATAGTTGTCCTGTATCAGTTAAGACTTAAGAGCCGAATAGAAATTCAGCGAAGAAAAGAGAGCCCCCTGTGAAAGATCAATTGGAAGCACTCATTCTGCAGATGTATAAGAGCAATATTCTCTATTCTGAGGGCGTGCGCGAATTCAAGAAGCGTTTCATCCTAACCGTCCTGCAGGAAAACAAAGGCAACCAGTGCCGTGCCGCTCGCGAACTGGGCATGCACCGTAACACGCTGAGCCGCACCATTACCGAACTGAAAATTGACGTTCGCCAACTTCGCGATGGAGTCAGGCGGCCACCACGCAGCGCCCGGCCGACGGGCTTCGAGAAAAAGGCTGTGCGTTAGAAAAGGCCTGTCGCTTTTTTCCGGTTCCTTGCCGCGCATGCGGTTTGCATCTCGCTATCTTTGCAATCAATCTGCACAGAACCATTACAACGATGCGGGCCATTCAAGGCTGTAAGGATTCCTGACTTCATCAGGGTTCGGTTTGCGAACCGCGAAAGAACCTGCCGGCTTCCGGACGAAGCAGAATCCAGACAAACAGGACGCACAACGCAGCGTGGAAGGCGAACTCGCGGAGTGAGTGAAAGGCGCTGAGGACTACATGGAATGCGATCCAGGCTAACGCCAGCCAGCGTGCCCAATTGGAGCCGCGGAGCATAAACGCGCCGCAGAGAATCGCGAGGAACTCAATCAGTTCGACCCAGACAATGTCAGATTGAAATGCGCCTCCGGCGCGGAGACCGGTGAAGTGGTAGACAAAACCAACGCAACCTACGCCGATATAGAGCAAGGCCAGGATGGTCACGGGTAAAGGGCGGTTGGCGCGATTCATGGTATTTCGAGTCCCGGGCTCAGATACAACAAAATGGGCAACCGTCTTCCGGTTGCCCATTTTTGTTATCACAAGCTTCAGCTACTGCGAAGACGGCCTGTGATGAACCGGCGCTTTCTTCGCGGGAGCGGCGGCCTTCAGCAGCTTGCCTTTTTCCATCACCATCATGAAAGGATTGGGCGTGTAGGAAGCGGGTTCGCCCTGGAAGTCGAAGCTGGCACCATCTTTCGGAATCATTTTGGCCGGGATGTCCTCTTCGAATTGCAAGGTAATGTCCGCCTTCTTGGCGTCGATATCGTCGGAGCTCCCCGCGATCTGGAACTCCTTCGGAGTCGTGCTGATGATGGTCCCATTCATCTGCACAGCCTTGCCCTTGATGGCGTTCCAGACTGTGTCCTGATCGGCCTGGGTGCCATTGGAAAGCACGAACTCCCAAGTGGCGAAGTCCATTTTTTCGGGCGCAGTGGCGACAACCATGTTGTGCGCCTGTTCGGCCGGCGTAGGAGCGGGCTTGATGGTGAAGTTCGCCGGTGGCGCTCCCGGCGTAGATTTCGCTTGCGCCAGCACGTCAGTCCAGCCATCGTCGCCGCCGTGATACCTGTCATATTGGCCCTTGGCATATCGTTCAAGCCCAGCCTGCGCTTGTGCCGGCGCAATTGCCGCGGCGCGAGCGGCATACCAGATGCCGGTGATGGTGTTGGCTGGAGTCGGCGGAGTCTTAGGGTCCGGCGGAGTTAGATAAGCCAAGGCGAGAGGATAGACCACGCTGAAATCATTTGGATTTGCATCGGCTACCGGCTTCAGATCCTTGATGGCCTCGGCATCGTCCTTTTGTTTGTCATCCGGAGTCGTGGCCTTGGAAGCGTCTGTGAGCGCGGCGATTCCGAGCGCCGCATTAAAAATTCCATCCATCTGGTCCTTCAGCTTGTTGAAGTCCGCGTCCGACGTGCCTTCCGGCTTTGTGAATTTTGGCATGCAGCCGGTGCCCTGCTGGGCATACTTCTTGGCGTCGGCCAAAAGTTGTGTGGCGTTGGGGTCGCCACCCTGGGCTCGGATGCGGTCGAAGTAAGCGAGCAGCGCCAGAGCGCGAACATTGCAGGGATCCGCGGCTACGAGTTTCGTGGCCGTTTCCAGAGTCTTGGCCTGGTTCCCGGTTTGCTGGTAGGTGCCCATCAAAATCTCCAGCGCCTCGTCTTTCATGACGCTGTTGGGATATTGGGTCAGGAAGGCTTCCAGGCCGCTGATTTTGGCCGCCGGATCCTTCTGTTGCACCGCACCCACATAGGCGTTGTACTCAGCCGGATCTTTAATGACCGGTGCCGAGGACGACGCGGCCGGTTGTCCCTGAGCCGGCTGCGTAGCGCCCTGGGCGCTCGCCATTGCAGCAACTCCAAGCACAACCATGACCAGAATCTTTTTCATCGATCGCTCCTTAGAAATCTTCGGGAATTGGCTTTTCAGGAAATTTTTCAACGCAAACTGCGACTGCACTCCGCCTGGACCACTTGCATCTGATCCTGCTTTGGAATGCCGGGCTTCCTGGCAGGGCCGGAGGAAAGGGACGAGCTGTTGACAACGGCAAGGCGGCTGGCCCTTAATTCCCGGTTTGCGGATTATAAGTACCTCTTCCTCCGAAGGCAAGCCAGTTCCCCTGTGCCCCGACGTTATTGTTAAGATGCAGGCTATGCTCTTCGTGGATGGCCCGAAGATAAACGCCTTTCGCCGCACAGCTCGCCGTTGAGGTGGCGAAAGCGCGCGCCATTACACACGAGGCAAACATGACTGCTGAAAGATTAGACACCGCAGAACCGCTGGCCGGGCAAACCGCCCTCATTACCGGCGCAGGGCGCGGCATTGGCGCCGCAATCGCCGCGTGCCTGGCGCGCCTGGGCGCGACGGCTGTGCTCTGCGGGCGGACGCTCGCTACTCTGGATGCGACGGCAAAATCCATTGCCAGCGCCGGAGGCAGGACGGAAGTAATTGTCTGCGACGTCTCGAATCTCAATTCCGTTGAGGCGGCGGCCCAGCAGGTAAAGAACACGCTCGGCCGCCTGGACATTCTGGTGAATAACGCAGGCATTGGCGGATTCGGCGGCCCGCTGCATGCATTGGCGCCAGAAGCGTGGGAGCAGATTCTCAATACCAATTTGCGCGGAGTCTATTACATGATTCGCGCGTTCGCGCCGATCATGATCGCGGCGCGCGCCGGTCATATCGTTAACATTTCATCCCTGGCGGGGAAAAACGCTTTGCCCAACGGCGCAGCGTATGCCGCGTCAAAGTGGGGATTGAACGGCTTGACCTATTCCGTGGCGGAAGAGTTGCGCGGACACAATATTCGCGTGAGCGTGGTTTGTCCGGGATCGGTAGATACGGAGTTGAGCCCGCATCTGGGCAAAGATCCGGGCAAGATGCTGCAACCGGAAGATGTGGCTCACGCGGTCGCGATGCTGGTGACGCAAGCGCGGCAATCGTTTGTCAGCGAGATACTGTTGAGGCCGACACAGAAACCGTAGCAGTATACCCTTCGGCCGCGCTTGGCTTATTTCTTGAACAAATTCTCGAACGCCTGACGTGCGTCATTGGGACGGGCGGCCGCCGGGGTCGATGTTTCTTTCTCCCGCGTTACGCGCATTTCGTACAACTCACAATCATTGCGTGCGTCCTTGCGCGGAATTCGCACGGCGATTGGCTGCATGCACTCGAAGCGGCTGCCGGGATCGAAGAAGGTGCATTGCTTGCAGGAATGAAGTTCAAAGCCGCACTTGGGGCACTGGCCGTTGGGAGGCATGCCTTGCAGCACCGTGCCGCACTGGGTGCATCGCGAAACCGCATGCGTACCGGGAAGATTGACCGGGCGCGGACCGAAGGTGTTGTCTCGCTTCGCTGGTGACGGAGACGACGGACTGAAACCTGATTTCTCTCCCGAGCCGCGGCGGGGCTCGTCGCGATCCTGGTAGCCATGCTGCCGGTATTTAGCCACAAAACCTCCAAAATGCGCTGGCGTATTGTCTCGCCCGCCGCAGCGCAAAACAAGTCCTAAACTCGGCGCTTATTTTCGTGACTCGAAGCTCACGATTCGCCAATCGCTACAATACGGCTATGATCCACGAAATAATTCCCGTCGGACCGCTGCAGTGCAATTGTTCGATCATCGGCGATGAAACGACGCATGAAGCCCTGGTGATCGATCCGGGCGACGACATTGCAGACGTGCAGGCGATTGTTGCCAAGCATAACCTGCAAGTCAAGCAAATCGTGATTACCCATGCCCACATCGACCACGTGGGTGGAGCAATGAAGCTGCGCGCGGCCACCGGAGCGCCGATTCTGCTTAACCAGAATGACTACGCTCTGCTCAAGATGCTCGACGTGCAAGCCGCATGGATTGGCATGACCGCTCCCGGCGAGGTCACAATCGACCAGAGCATCGGCAACGGAGACAGCGTGAGCGCAGGCTTGCTCCAGGCCAGCGTATTGCAAACACCGGGACACACCGAAGGAAGCATTTGCCTGTACTTCCCTGCCCAGAGCAAGCTCATCGCCGGAGACACGCTCTTCGCCGGCTCCATCGGACGCACCGACTTGCCCGGCGGATCGATGCAAAAGATCATGCGCTCGCTGCACGACACGGTGCTGGCGCTGCCGGATGAGACGGTGGTCGTTCCGGGCCACGGGCCGCTGACGACGATTGGCGAAGAGCGGGAGAGCAATCCATTTCTGGTGAAGAGTTGAGATAGCGTTGCCGTTATTGTTCCGAGTAGCGGAAACGAAGCGTTTCGCTGGTCGCTGCTAAAAACCCAGGTCCCTCGCTTTGCTCGGGATGACAAGCGGCACGGCTGGGTGGAGCACGGCCCCGTGCTACAGATTCATGCTCAAGGCACGCCGCAGTCCTTCCGCAAACTCCTCCCCCGGCGTGATCAGGCTCAGAATCAAATGTCCGTCTCCGGGAAAATCGTAGAAATGCCCTGGATGCACTAGCACCGACTTCGCCCGCAATAGCTCGATCGCCCAATCCTCGTCCGATTTCGTCGCTGGCACGCGCAGCACCGCGTACCATCCGCCTTCTACGCTAAGACGCTGGCAGGTCTTTTGCCCAGCCAGTTGCCGGTCGAGTTCGGCGAGATTGGCGACGACCCGTTCCAGCAGCTGCTTTTGAATGCCATGGCGCTGCTGCAAGAGCACCGGCATGGCCCACTGCATAGGCGCGTTCATCGAGAGATAAGTATCGGCGATCACTTCGAGGCGCGACATCGCCGCATCGACTTCCGCTTCCGGGCCGCTAACCGCAACCCATGCAACTTTCATTTGCGGCAAGGCGGAAATTTTCGACAGGCCGCTGAGCGTGAACGTGAGTGCATTTTGATTCGCTGCAAATGTGCGGCGCTTTTTTCCGTCATGCGTATAATCGAGGAAGACCTCGTCAACGATGAGCGCCAGCCCGCGCTGGCGGCAAAACGCATTCAGCAACTCCAACTCATGCCCCTGCACATACGACCCGGTTGGATTATTGGGATGGACGATGACCACGCCCCGCGTGCGCGGCGTGATTGCCCGTTCGAGCGAGGGGAAATCCATTTGCCAGCCGTGATCGTAGATGAGCGGATAAGGAACCAGCTTCACGTCTTCTAAATCAACCAGAAAATCGAACAGCGGATAACTTGGCTTGGGCACCAGAAGTTCGTCGCCCGGATTGCAGAGCAGGCCGAAGACATAGGAATAGCCCTCGCTGGTGCTGCTGGTCAGCACTAGACGCTCAGGATCGAGATTGAGCAACTCGTGCTGATCCCGATAATAACTGGACACCGCCTCACGCGCCGCGCGTAATCCCTTGGACTGCGGATCATAATCAATCGACCTGGAAGAATTGAGCGCGCCCAGGATCGCCGGTTCATCGTAGTGCAGCCCGACCCGCGTGGGATTGGAAGCCGAGAGATCAAGAATTTTCTTGCCATCCAGACGCGCTTCTTCCAGCGCTTGCGTGAAGCGGTTGGGCGAGAGCTGCCAGTTAGTGCGATCCGAAAACATCGTTGAACGTTGACGTCGGACCTTGGACCTTAGACTTTGGGAACCCCCGAAACCACATTGTTTAAGGTCCGAGGGCCAAGGTCCGAGGGCTAAGGTCTAAGATCTGACGTCCGAGTTTACGCGAACGCTTCTTTGTTCACCACGTACGGCATCTTGGTTACATCGCCACCGTAGTTGCCCTCAAGCACATCCATCAGCCCCTGCACACAGCGTCCGGCCATGCCTTTGTTGGGATCAGTGGAAAGGCGTGTGATGCGGGCGGCGCTGGCAAAGTGCGGCAGCAGGCGGCAGCGGTCGGCAATGGCGGGATCGCGCAGCGGCGAATCGGCGGGCAGCGGCTCTTTTTCGTAAACGTCGAGCGCGGCGCCGGCAATCCAGTTTTCCCGCAGCGCCTTGGCCAGCGCGGTTTCATCGATCACCGGACCGCGCGAAGTGTTCACCAGAAATGCTGTCGGCTTCATCTGCCGCAACGTCTGTTCATTGAACAGATGATAAGTGGGCGTTGCACTTTCGCCTTCGCTCGCAGCAGCGGCACGTGAACGCTGACGAAATCCGCCTGCTGCAGAGCGTCGTCCAGGGAAACGTATTTGATCCAATTCTTTTCTTTGGTGATGCCGCGCGCATGGCGCAAATCCATCGACTTCCTGAATCGCGCTGATATAGCCGTGATTCTCATAGGCCGGGTCATAGCACAGCATGTTCATGTCGAAGCCGGCGCATTTCTTGATCATGGCTAAACCGATGCGCCCGGTGCCGATGATGGCGATGGTCTTGCCGGTAACTTCATCGCCTAAAAATGGCAGATAGGGATGCCAGAATCCCCATTGATTGTCGCGGGTAAGATGCTCGGCCGGCCACATCTTCCGCGCCAGGGATCCGAGCAGGAAAAAAGCGAACTCGGCGGTCGCTTCGGTGAGCACGTCGGCGGTGTTGGTGAAAGGAATCTTGTAGCGATTGGCGTCGGCGCGATTGATGTTGTCAAAGCCCACGGCGAACTGGGCCACGACTTTCAGAGTGTCCTTGCCGGCCTCAAAGACTTCGCCGTCGATCTGGTCGCGTAGAGTTGTAATCAAGCCATCGATGCCAGACTTTACTTTTTCGATGATGAGGCTCTTGGGCGGGGCTTTGGGCTCGGGATAGACTTCGACTTCATAGCCGCGAGCACGCAGCAGGTTGAGGGCTTCTCCGATGTCACAGGTGGCGAAAACGCGGAATTTTGAGGTCATGGATTATGTGTCGCGGGCGCCCTCGCCCGCGACTGCCAGTCTGCAGACAACCTGCGGAGCGCGCAAGACCGCCATCGAAATATTACTCGATTTGGCCCCCGGCAGTTCGCGGGCGTGGGCGCCCGCGCCACACAGCTTTATTTGAATATCCAGCGGGTGGATTTGCTGGCGAACGTATCGTGCGGCTGGGCGAAAACTTTGGTGGGCCGCACTATGAACACCGGCTCTTTCAGGCTCAGCATATCTCCTGACATACCGGACATGTCGAACTTATATTTCTTTCCGTAAATGGCCAGGAATTTGCGGATGCGCGCGGCGTCGGTCATGCATTCCGCGATGCCTTCGACAATCACAGCTTCTCCCGCATCTTCATTGCAAACCACGCAGCGGGCATTCGCATCGAGATTGCGGGTCTTGCGCGTTTGGCTTCCCGTGCTAAAGCAAAACGCACCCTCCCACCATATTCCCCACACGACCATCGTGTGCGGCGCACCGTCGGGTCGAACGGTCGAGAGCCAGTAATTGCGCGACTTCTTCAGTCGCTGTTCCGCCCAACTCCACGGAAGCAGTCCTTTGTTGCCTTTGGGAAAGCCGTATCCCGGAGCGTAAGGACGGCTGGCTTTGGGTTTCTTCGCCGGATGCGAGGTCTTCGTTGCCAACATTTAAGACTCCGGAGCTACAAAAACAAATGCTTAAATCCATGAGACACGAACATCACAGGATAAAGGTCTGTAGGATTGAATCAGAGATTGTTCCGCGTCCACTCTCCGATGCGATCCAGCGCGTGCTGCAAATTCTCCTGCGAATTGGCCACGCTGAAGCGCAAGTAACCTTCTCCGAATGCGCCAAAGGCAGTGCCCGAGAGCGCGGCCACCCCGGCCTGCTCCAGCAAAGCGTCGGCCAGCGGCTTCGATTTCCATCCTGTTTGCGTGATGTTGGGAAAGACATAGAACGCGCCTTTCGGCATGCGGCAGGCAAAACCTTTGATCTTGTTCAATCCGGCGACGAAGGCATCGCGGCGGCGCTGGAACTCTTCGCGCATGTGATCGACGGAACTTTGATCGCCGCGAATAGCCTCGATTCCTGCGACCTGCGTGAAGCTGGCTGTGCACGAATTGGAGTTGGTCATCAGGCGTGTCATGTGCGCGGCCAGATCGGCACGCATCACGCCGTAGCCCATGCGCCATCCCGTCATGGCATAAGTTTTCGAGAAGCCGTCAAGAAGAATCGTGCGCTCCTGCATTCCCGGTACGCTCATGATGGAAAAATGCTGGCCGCCATCGAAGAGCAGGCGGCTGTAGATCTCGTCCGACAGAACCATGATGTTGCGGTCGCCGATCACGCGTGCGACTTGTTCGACGTCTTTACGGGGCATGACTCCGCCGGTGGGGTTGTGCGGAGAGTTGAGAATGATGAGTTTAGTGCGGTCGCCGATCAGCGCGGCCAGTTCGTCGACATCGAGCGAGAAATCGCGATCTTCGCGCAGTTGGATCGGCACAGCGCGCCCGCCCACGTAATGGATCATCGATTCGTAGATGGGGAATCCGGGATTCGGATAGATGACTTCATCACCCTCGTCAATCAAAGCCAAAATCGTAAAAAAGATAATCGGCTTGCCGCCGGGGACAACGACTACTTCATCGCTCGAGACTTTCACGCCGCGAGTCTGGGAAACGTATTCGGCTAGCGCCTGCCGCAGCTCCGGCAAGCCGGCGGATGGGCCGTAGTGCGTCCAGCCTTTGCGAAGCGCGTCAACCCCGGCCTCCACCACGTTAGACGGCGTATCGAAATCGGGCTCGCCAATTTCCAGGTGAATAATGTTCTTGCCTTGGCGCTCCAGCGCCCGCGCCTTGTTCAGGACTTCGAACGCGGTCTCGGTCCCCAGCCGCGACATGCGGCGAGCAAGCTGCAATTCGTATTGTGTGGCCTTTTCCATGACGGCAAATTCCTCACACGCTCAAACCGCACATTATACGCTCCAATGACCCGACTTCATGGGGCGGGCGCGGATAGAGACCGCGATACAATGGGAGCGGATCGCCGCAAACGCTCATAAGATCCCACAAGCAGGGCCAATGTTCACCAGGGTTTTATCGCATTCACATTTTCTAGTGGTTTATTCAGGCCTCGTAACGCTGGCTTTCGCGGCCGTTGTCTTTCTCGGCTTGATCAGTTCAGCAAAAAGCGAGGGCAGAGTTACGGATTTTGACCGGATTCGGGTACATCGTCTTGATGTCGTCGAACCCGACGGCACTCCGCGCATGATCATTGCCGACCGAGCCGAGTATCCGGGAAGTTTTTATCACGGACGCGAAATTGCGCGCCCGGACCGGCGGGATTCGGCAGGCATGTTGTTTATCAATGACGAAGGCACCGAGGATGGTGGTCTTATTTATGGTGGCGCCACGAGCGATGGCAAGCCCTCAAGTTTCAGCCATCTCAGCTTCGATCAATATGAACAGGATCAGACGGTGGTAATGGGCACCGCATTGTTCCCGGATGGCACGAAAACCGCCGAGTTTTCCATAAGCGACCGGCCAAATGAGCCGATCACTCCCGAACTCATGCAAGAAGTAGAAAAAATCAAGGCCATGCCCCACGGAGCTGCCCGGGCCGCTGCTTTTGCGGCGTTCAAGAAGAAGCATCCATTCGGGGAAGAAAGAGCGGCGCTGTCGAGTGATCCGGATGGTTCCGTCAGTCTCGCGCTGAAAGACAAACAAGGACGCGTACGATTGCAGTTGAAGGTCGGCAATGATGGCAATCCAGCCGTCGAGCTACTGGATGAAAACGGAAGAGTCCGGCGGAGTATTTCGCTTGAGGATGCACTGCAGAAATAAAGGTCCTTTTGCGGAACTACCGATTTTTTGCGTAGGGCTTTTTCGTGGGAGCATCGAAGATGAAAAATGAAAGACGAAGAGCTCTGAAGGCGTCATGCGCGGCCTGAAAGACAAGCGGGTTCTGATCACTGGAGGAGCTAGTGGAATCGGAGCAGCCACGGCTGCCCGCTTTTTGGAGGAAGGATCCCGCGTTTGCGTGCTGGATCGTGATGCCAATGCCTGCGCGAAAATCCGAGGTGACCTTACACCCCTCGATGAGGCGATCATCGCCGACGTCACGAACTTGATGCAGGTGGAAGCCGCTTTCGGCGAGGCTGTGCGGGCGATGGGCGCGGTCGATGTGCTGATCAATAATGCCGGCATCAGCATCCGCCACAAATTCCTCGACATCGCTCCCGAAGAGTGGGACCAGGTTCTGGCGGTGAATCTTACCGGAGTGTTCTATGTGGCGCAGACCGCTGCACGGCACATGTGGGAGCGCGGCAGCGGAGTGATTTTGCAAACCGCTTCGACCAACGGCATCACAGGATATCCTTATTACGCCGATTACAATGCGACCAAAGCCGGCGTAATAGAACTGACGCGCTCGATGGCGCTGGAGTTGGCTCCTAGAGTACGCGTATGCGCCGTGGCGCCGGGATATGTGCTCACTCCGATGCAGCGCGCCGAATATACTGAGGAAATGCTCGCCGAAGTGAATGAAAACATTCCACTGCGAAGGCACGCCAAACCCGAAGAGATCGCAGGGCTATTTGCTTATCTGGCTTCCGACGATGCGGCATACGCGACGGGGCAGGTTTTCACAATGGATGGCGGCGAAACCGCCGGCGGACTGGCCAGCCGGTAACTCGAAAATATTTGGACAAAAAAAGGCCCCGCTCGCGCGGGGCCTTTGATTCAAGCTAACAGCTAGAAGCTAGAGCTAGAAGCTGCTCTTAGTACATGTCTCCCATGCCGCCGCCGTGGCCGCCAGGCATCGGAGCGCCCTTCTTCTCTTCCGGGATCTCCGCTACCAGGGCTTCAGTGGTCAGCATCAGCGAGGCAATCGATCCGGCATTCTGCAACGCGGTGCGCACGACCTTCGTCGGGTCGAGCACGCCAGCCTTAACCAGATCTTCGTACTCGTTGGTGAAGGCGTTGTAGCCGTAGTTCGGCTGGTTCGAATCGAGCACCTTGCCCAGAATCACCGCACCTTCTTCGCCGGCATTCTCGACGATCTGGCGCAGCGGTTCCTGAATCGCGCGGCGAACAATGTTGATGCCAATCTGCTCGTCGCCATCCGACTTCACTTTTTCCAGCGCAGCCGCGCAACGCGCCAACGCCACTCCGCCGCCGGGGACGATTCCCTCTTCCACGGCCGCGCGAGTCGCATGCATCGCGTCTTCCACACGGGCTTTCTTCTCTTTCATTTCCGTCTCCGTCGCGGCGCCAACTTTGATTACGGCCACGCCACCGACCAGCTTGGCCAACCGCTCCTGCAACTTCTCGCGGTCGTAGTCGCTGGTGGTCTTGTCGATCTGGCTGCGAATTTCGCGCACCCGGCCTTCGATCTCGGCATGCTTGCCTTTGCCTTCGACTACGGTGGTGTTGTCCTTGTCGATGGTGATCTTCTTGGCCTGGCCCAGATCGCTGATCTGCACGTTCTCCAGCTTGATGCCCAGGTCTTCCGTGATGGCCTTGCCACCGGTCAGGATCGCGATATCCTGCAACATCGCCTTGCGGCGGTCGCCGAATCCCGGAGCCTTCACAGCCGCAACTTGCAGCGTGCCACGCAGCTTGTTGACGACCAGAGTTGCCAGCGCTTCGCCCTCAACGTCTTCAGCGATGATCAGCAGCGGCTTGCCGCTCTTGGCAATCTGCTCCAGCAACGGCAGCAGGTCCTTCATCGAGCTGATCTTCTTTTCGTTGATCAGGATGTAAGCGTTCTCGATCGCCACTTCCATGCGCTCGGGATCGGTGACGAAGTAAGGAGAAAGATAGCCGCGGTCAAACTGCATGCCCTCGACCACTTCCAACTGCGTCTCCAGCGTCTTCGACTCTTCCACCGTAATGACGCCATCCTTGCCCACTTTCTTCATCGCCTCGGCAATAATCTTGCCGATGGTCTCATCGTTATTGGCGCTGATCGTGCCGACCTGGCCGATCATCTCGCCGCTGACGGGCTTCGACAGCTTGTCGAGTTCGCCGTTGACGCGGCTGCCTTCCTTGTCGATCTTGCCGCAGATGATGGTCACGGCTTTTTCGATGCCGCGCTTCAGCGCCATCGGGTTCGCGCCGGCAGCCACGGTCTTCACGCCTTCGCGGAAGATCGCCTGCGCCAAAACGGTTGCGGTGGTGGTGCCATCTCCGGCCACGTCGGAAGTCTTGGAAGCGACTTCGCGCACCATTTGCGCGCCCATGTTCTCGAGCGAGTCTTTCAACTCGATCTCTTTCGCTACGGTCACGCCGTCTTTGGTGATGGTCGGCGAACCGAATTTCTTTTCAATTACAACGTTGCGGCCCTTGGGACCCAGCGTCACCTTCACCGCGTCAGCCAACAGGTTGACGCCGCGCAGGATCGCCTGCCGCGACTCTTCTCCGTGTACGATTTGCTTTGCCATTGATTCTTCTCCTGATTTCGTTAAGTGTAGTTCGTGAATTCTGTTCCGGGCATTGATGCCCAAGATTGTTAACTAAACTTTGTCATCCTGAGGCGACAGCTTCATCGTCGCCGAAGGATCTCTGTCTCAACTGCGCCATCAGTTCTAAGCTGACGGCTGAGAGCTGACAGCTACTTGCGCGAGCCAGCCGCTTCCTTCTTCGACGAAGAACCAGCCGACTGCGCAGCGCCAGTCAGAATGCCCAGCACTTCTTCTTCGCGCATGATGATGAAGTCTTCGCCATCCAGCTTGATTTCCGTGCCGGAATATTTGCCGAACAGGATGCGGTCGCCTTCCTTCACATCGAGCGGACGGACCTTGCCCTCTTCGTTCACTTTGCCCTTGCCGGCGGATACGACTTCGCCTTCCTGGGGCTTCTCTTTGGCTGAGTCGGGAATGATGATGCCGCCGCGTGTGGTCTCGCCTTCTTCAATACGCCGGACCAGAATGCGGTCATGCAGTGGGGTAAATTTCGCCATGGTGCAAACTCCTTTCAGATTGTTGTTTCAGTTAATTAAATGTCCAGGACTTGAATGTTAAATCCTTTGGTATTCGCAAGCCCCTGAGCCGCTGCCCGTTCTAGCCAGAAGCTAGTAGCTGTTTTTCCGATTGATTCCATACGATTGGCGCGGCCAAACCTTGGGACCGCCACGCGCAACCTAATGATTTATATGGGTCAGGCGCAACTGTTAGCAGTAGCACCCATCGAGTGCTAATTGTAGAGATGTGAGTGGGCGTTTGTCAAGGGGTCGATTAGCCAGCCGAATCTTCCGCGATGCCCATGTGGGGACGGCCGCCCTCGGCCGTCCATTTCGAGCGAAGCTCGAATGGCGCGTTCGCTAAAGTGGGCAACTGGTCTACCAACGCAGACAGGGCGCGGTTTGACTTCCTCAGACTAATTATGTAACTTATAAGTCACTCAGCTACCATGATCGAAATCCGCCGCTATGTAACGAGAGCCGGGCGAATCGTCTTCAGCGAGTGGTTTGACGAACTGGCGGATGCCGATGCTAAAGCGAGGATTCGAGATCGGGTTGACCGTCTCTCCCAAGGCAATTTCGGCGACAGTAAATCGCTGGGCGGAGGAATCTGTGAACTCCGCATCCCGTGGGGACCGGGCTATCGAGTGTATTACGCGATGATCGGTCAAACCTGCGTTCTTCTATTGTGCGGCGGCGACAAGCGAACGCAATCGACCGACATCGAGCGTGCATGAGAATACTTCCAGGATTACAAAGAGAGGACACGCGTCCAATGAAACATAAGCCAAGAGCCAAGGCGAAAGACATAACGAGTGTGTCGGATAATGAATGCGTCGTTGAGGAACTGCGCAACGACCCGCAGTTCGCGGTGGAATATCTCAAGGTCGCCCTCGAAGACAACGAGAATCCCGGGGTTCTGTTGATCGCGCTGCGCCGCGTGGCGGAAGCCCGCGGCGGGATCGCCAAGGTGGCCAAGCTGGCGGGCATCGAGCGGGAGAGCTTGTATCGTGCCTTGTCGGCAAAGGGCAACCCGCGACTCTCGACGCTGGTGGCAGTCACCAAAGCGGTGGGGTTGAAATTGACTGTGGAGAATGCCCGGTAGACCGGCTACTCGCCTTTGCTTCTGCGCAGCGATAATTTAGGAGAACGTTCCGGTCTGTCCCGAATTCCGCCCCGTTCCCTGTCCTCTGATTCCGAATTGGCGCACCTTGGTTACCACCTTAGCCACCTTAATCATTGCGCACCGCGTTTTTTCTGAGCTACTATGCGAAGCTACTAATGCTCTACAACACATAGATCGACCTTAGTTATGCCAGAGGAATTAGGCATTGCAATCGTCATTCTTGTCGTCGCGGTCTGGCTTGTCGTGAAGGTGTTTCAAGCTGTCGGACGCGCCCTTGCCGAAACGCAAAAGGGGCTATCCGAAGGGATAGGCAAACGCGTCAACGCTTCGCGCGTTCGGCGAAAGGGCAGACTTTCCGAATATGTGACCGTGGTCCTACCGGGACAACTTGACTCAGCCGAAAAAGAACTTGATCAAGCGGAGACCCACCTTCGGCAGGTGATCGCCGCAAAAAGAAGCTTACCTCAACGTCCTTCTTGGGGCAGGCACGAGTTCAGGTTTTTCAACTTGCTGCCGCAAGACGAGAAGTACACGCAAATGGACGTTGACGACCTTCGGTCGATTCTTCTGACAAGTGCAGAGACATGGCTCGACCAAGAAGGTCAACTGATTAACCGGCAGTGCCGGTATCCCGGCGTTCCCCCGGTGACAACGCAGTTTGAGTTCTCTCCGGTCGATACAGTCACCCTCCGAACTGACCAGGCCGTATTTCAGTACGACAGCTCAAAGGTTGCGGAGAGTAAGATCAATGAATATTTTGCGGCGGAACAATCGGCAGTCGTTGATTACAACAGGCGTCGCTCGGCAGCGTTGACCCGATGCGAAGAGCTAAACGCACGCATTCGGGAATGGAATGAGAAATCAAGACGCGAATGGGAAGCTTATGTTGCTCAAAGCGAGCTTTTGACTGAGGGGGAACGCAGGGCATATCGCCAAGCCGCAGATTTGTATGTCGCGCAGTGCGAACAGCAAAGGCGATCCTTTGGGGAAACATTGGCTGGCTATAAGAACGGAGTCAAAGAAGACGTAGTCAACAGGATTGGCCATGTCTTGGCATGCATGACGCTGCCACGCTCGGTTCCCCGCACATGGGAGTTTGACTTCGATGAGGAAGAACGTATTCTCATCATTGATATGGGCCTTCCCGACGTGGTTCACCACCCTCCGTTGAAAAGAGTGATGTTGAAAAAAGGCCCGGTCAAGAAGCCTCTTAGCCAAACGGAGAAAAAGGAGATTATTCCCAGGGTACATCCGGCGATCCTGCTGAGGGTCGCGCACGAAGTGTTCCGCAACGATGCAACGCCAGCCGTCATCAAACTCCTGGTGTTGAACGGGTGGGTAAAATACGACGATCCGAGCACTGGCGTAAGAACGAAGGCTTACACTGCCTCCTTGATGGTAGAACCCGCACAAATAGTCGGCCTCAATATCGATAAGATTGATCCCCTAGCGGCGTTTGAAAGTCTGCGTGGCAAATCCGCAGGAAAACTGGTGGAGATAATTCCGATTGAACCTGTACTGTCCCTGAACAGGAAGGACTCTAGATTTGTCGATGGGGGCTGGCCCACCTTTGATTTTTTATTGTTGACACCGTCCCAGACTCGAGGCTGCCCCACCTTTCGCGGTTTTCGAAAGGTGGGCACCACAGACCCCGACGCCACGTTCATTCTCCCTACGAACCGGACCTATCCACGTAGCGCTACCCCGCCCGCTTCTTCCCCTCCATCATCACCCTCCTCAACACCCGGTTGATCCGCGTCTGATACCCCGGGCCTTTCGACTTGAACCAGTCCACTACTTCCGTATCGATGCGCAACGAAATTCTCAGCTTGCGCGGACGGTTCCAGCGAGGCTGCGCCCCCGTCGCCTCGTCCGCCAGCAACAATAGTTCATCTTCCACCGATGCCCGGAGATCGCGAATCTTCCCCGGCCGTTGTCCAGGTGACGGCCGCGACTTTCGTCGCTTTGTTTTCTTACTCTTGGCTGTCATCACACTATCGTACATACTGAATCGTCATGACGCTATGTTCTACGACGAACACTGGAACGGTATGGAAGCAAGAATAGGAATCGACGGAGCCGGTAGCGGCTCCCCCGCTTGCCCCACCGCGCCTGCCTGTGAAAAACTCATTGCAGACAGTCTTGGCGATCTTCATGCCTGAAAAGAAAACACTCTTCGAGAAAATCTGGGACGCGCATCTGGTTGCGGAGCCGGCGGGGGGGCTGGCTGTGATCTTTCAACACGTTGTTCCCAGTAAGTGAATAGTCCATTCGCTCCAAACCGGAGAAGCTGATGGTGCTGACCAATCCGCTTCCCAGGAGTAGATGGAATGGACCTTCACCAGAATGCCCGACTTACCTTTCGGAGTCGAGAGGCTTTAGCCAAGAAAATCATGATCGATCGGCTGGCGTTGAACGCGGCTGCAGCCGCGTTCAACGTCAGCCGAAAAACCGCCGCCAAGTGGCTCCGCCGCTACCGCACCCTGGGCTTGCCCGGCTTGCGGGATCGTTCTTCCCGCCCGCGACATAGCCCGCGCAGCACCCCGTCGGAGTTGATCGCCCAGGTCGTTGCCCTGCGGCGCGAACTCCGCCCCGCCTATCAGATCGCCCAAGCCACTCGCCTCAGCCCCGCCACCATCAGCCGCATTCTGCAGCGGGCTCACCTCAACCGTTGGCGCCATCTCCATCCCGCCCCACCCGTCGTGCGCTACGAGCATCCCGCTCCCGGCGATCTGCTCCATCTCGACATCAAGGGCATGACCCGCTATCAGCAGGTCTCCATTCGCGGCGATGGCCGCCGGCGCGGCCGCCCGCAGTTCGCCGGCTGGCAGGCTCTGCACGTCGCCATCGACGATCACTCCCGCCTTGCCTTCTCCCGCATGCTGCCCAACCAGCAAGCCGAAACTGCCATCGCCTTTCTGCACGCCGCCGTCGCCTTCTACGCCCAGCACGGCATCTCCATTCGCCGCCTGCTCACCGACAACGGTTCCTGCTATCGCTCTCGCCACTTCCGCGCCGCCTGTCTCCAACTCGGCATCCAGCACCGCTTCACCCGCCCCTACACTCCGCGCACCAACGGCAAGGCCGAACGCTTTATCCAAACCGCCCTGCGCGAGTGGGCCTATGTTCGCCACTACCTCAACTCCGAGGAACGCGATCAGCAGCTCTCGCCTTGGCTCGAGCATTACAACTTCCACCGTCCGCATGGTAGTCTCGGGTACGCTCCGCCCATCAGCCGCGTGTCTCCGGTGGGAACAACGTCTTGATAGATCACAGCTGGCCCACTCTGAGGTTTGTTCTTCGGCCTGAGGCTCTGCGAAAGCATGGGATGCAATGCTGCCGACACCCTTGCGTTTCGGCCCTGCCGCCCGAGGGAAGCTACACATACGCAAAACTCGGGCCGCCCGCAGGCGGCCCGTTTGGTTTTAGCTGAAGCCCGAAAGCCGAAGCCTGCGTCTAGTCTCCCGCCACCGGTTCTGCCACTTCCGGCTTCGGAGCGTGCGCCCCGTTCCCATTCGGCTTCGCCGTCAACAGCGCGCCCAGCGGAATAAATCCATCCTGCGACTGCGCCGGCTTTTCTTTCAGCACCACTTCCCGGTACATCGCCGCCATCCGCGCATTGTAAGCCTCATCATTCTTCACCGGCCCTCGATGCTGCCCAATGACTACAGATTCATCGGAAACTGGCAACTGATCACTGGCCACTGACAACTGCTGCTTCGCGTCTCGCGCCCGCTTCTTCTCCTCGCGCGCATTCTTCGCAATGCCCAGGTTATCGAGATCGTGCTGCAACTCAGTCGTCACAATATCGTCCCGCAGCAAGAGTGAATGCGTCTCGTCTTCCATCTTCACTTTCTTGCCGCCGGCAAAAATCTCGTGCCGTCCATGCTCTTCATACCACTTGGTGAGCGTGGCCGTCATGTGCATCTTCTCGATAATGTTCCGCCATCCCACACCCGTGTTGTAAGCGCAGAACGAAATCTCGCCCTCCTGCGTCGCGTAAGGAATAATGCATTGCTCCGTACGCCGGAAGTCATAGTTAAACAAATCCTGAAACCACATCCCCGCAATAAACAAAAAGTTCCAGCGATCCTGCCGCCGCTTCATCACATCCTCGACGCTGCGGTCCGGACCAACCTTCCCATAATTCTTTCCCGTCGCATTAAAGTTCTTATCGAACTTCCGCAACAGATCCATCAACTTAAAATGCGTCGGCGCTTGAAATGGATCGTAATTCTTCATCAAACACAACGCCATCCCAAACACCGTCAAAAACTTCCCCCGCGAAGCATCGTTCACCTTGGCAATATCCTTCGCCAACTGATCCCCATGCAAAAAAGCAGTAACCGGAACCGCCTCCTTCGTCTCCTTATCAATCATCACCGCCATCCCCGTCCCACAATTAGGGTGACAGCCGCAACTTAGTTGGCCCCAGTCGTTTTTGACGTCGTTGGCGTGCATGAGGTCGGCCCAGTCGGAGAACGTACCCATGAAACTTATTGGGAACCAGTCACGGGAGGGCTCGCCTAGGCCGGTTTGATTTTTTACGTCGTGGGCTAGATGACTGAGCGTGTAGCGTTGGGCTTGGCGGCGGTCGTCGGTGACGGCTTCGTCACGGCCGGTGAAGCTTACGGGCTGGAATGACAGGAAGCTTATGGTCTTTGGATTGTCGAGCGCGAACTTGATGATGCGTCCTACTTGTTCGTTATTGATGCCGTTGACGATGGTTACTACGGGAACGATTTCGACTCCGGCTTTGTGCAGGTTCTCGATGGCTTTTAATTTTACGTCGAACAAGTTTCCGACCAGGCGATGCGCGTTGGCGGCGTTGCCGATGCCATCGAATTGCAGATACGCGTAGCGCATGCCGGCTTCTACGGCTTGCTGACAGAATTCAAAACTCTTGGCGAATTCGATTCCGTTGGTTGCGGCCTGCACGGAGTTGTATCCGACTTTGCGGGCGTAGCGAACGGCGTCGAGGAAATATGGCGACAACGTTGGTTCGCCGCCGGAGAACTGCACGCTCATCTGACGACGCGGCTTGATGGTGATCGCGTTGTCGAGCATGGTCTTGATTTCTTCCCACTGCAATTCGTGGACGAAGCCGACCTGATTTGCGTCCATGAAGCAGGGATCGCACATCATGTTGCAGCGGTTTGTGAGATCGATGGTTAGCACCGACCCGCGTCCGTACTTCACAGTGGAGGAGCCGTGATGGTGCAGCTTCTCGTCGTTGTGGGCGGCGATGTCGCGGCCAGGGAAGACGTCTTCGAGGTGCTTGGAGAATTCGGTGTCGATCGACATCACGTCTTCGAAGTGGCCGTGGATGGGGCAGTCTTTCACCATCAGGATCTTGCCGTCGCGTTCGACGATGGTGGCTTTGATCTCGCCGACCTTTTCGTTCATCAGAACTTCGTGCGGCAGGTGGCCGTCGAGAATCTGCTGGCGAATTTCCGGGACACACTTGGGACAGAGCGAATCGGTGGAGCGGGGCCAGCCGAGCGGCGGCTTGGACTTTTCGTACGACTTGAGCAGAGGCTTGTCGGACCATTTAGGCGTGGGCGAAGGATTGGGCTTGATCCGGTTGAGACGGTCAAACGCAACCCAGGTTGCCTTAGCGGCGGCGACTGCGGCGGCTTCTACGTACTTGATCGGCTTGTGCATTTAGCTTCTGGCTCCTGTTAGCTTCTAGCTTCAGCTCTCAGCTGTCATTAAAAATCAAAATCTCAACTGCAAGGCTCCGAGCGGTGAGCTTGGTAACAAACCACAACAACCTGTGGCTCTCCCTTGGGATTTCGAGCGGAGTGACCTGGGTCTTACACTTCTCCCTGGGTGTTGAGCTGAGACTAGGGTATTAGGGCTAACGAGTTAGCGCAGCTATATCCCAACGAATGGGGCAAAATGGGGGTTGAGTGGGAATGCGGGGGATTGGGCGGAGGGTAAGTTGCTGATAGGAAAGCGGCTTCCGGCTCTCGGCATCCGGATCGGTTGGGCTAAATTGTATCTCTCACGAGGAGCCTGATATTCCCTCGACAGACTATTCCTTTCATGGAATACTGGGGGCATGGCGTGGGCAGTTGAATACACCAGTGAGTTTGAAGCTTGGTGGAACACGCTTTCGGAAGCAGAGCAAGTCGAAATCAACGCCAAAGTTGAAATGCTCGAAGAGGATGGTCCAGTGCTGGGCCGGCCTCATTCGGATGTGATCACGAGTTCGCGGCACTCCAACATGAAAGAGTTGCGGGCGAAAGTAGACGAGAGATATTTGCGGGTTTTGTATGCTTTCGATCCGCGACGGACTGCTCTGCTGTTGATTGGCGGCAATAAGACGGGTGATCCGAAGTGGTATGAGAGATTTGTGCGGATTGCCGATGACTTGTTCGACCAGCATCTTAAGCGACTGGCACAGAAGGCGAAGTAAATTACGGTCCGCGGACCGACACAATGGAGAAGTGCAATGCCCGAGAATTTCAATAAGCTGCGCGAAAAAATGTCTCCGGAGGCGCGTGAGCGGTCGCGTGTTTTGGCTGCAAAGTATCGTGCGGAGATGCCATTGGATGAACTGCGCGAGGCGCGGTCGATGACGCAGACACATTTGGCGAAAATTTTGGGAGTGAATCAAGCGGCGGTATCGAAGTTGGAACGGCGCACGGATATGTACGTGAGCACGTTGCAAGACTTTGTGAAAGCTATGGGCGGAGAGTTGAAGATCACTGCGCGGTTTCCTGAGGGCACAGTGGAGATTAATCAGTTTGCGGCGGTTGGGAAGACGGAGGATGATGATTAAGCTGGCGGCGGCAGCCCACTTCTCGCAAAGGCGGCGAGAAGTGGGGCACCTGTGATCTTTCAACACGTTGTTCCCAGTAAGTGAATAGTCCATTCGCTCCAAACCGGAGAAGCTGATGGTGCTGACCAATCCGCTTCTCAGGAGTAGATGGAATGGACCTTCACCAGAATGCCCGACTTACCTTTCGGAGTCGAGAGGCTTTAGCCAAGAAAATCATGATCGATCGGCTGGCGTTGAACGCGGCTGCAGCCGCGTTCAACGTCAGCCGAAAAACCGCCGCCAAGTGGCTCCGCCGCTACCGCACCCTGGGGCTGCCCGGCTTGCGGGATCGTTCCTCCCGCCCGCGACATAGCCCGCGCAGCACCCCGTCGGAGTTGATCGCCCAGGTCGTTGCCCTGCGGCGCGAACTCCGCCCCGCCTATCAGATCGCCCAAGCCACTCGCCTCAGCCCCGCCACCATCAGCCGCATTCTGCAGCGGGCTCACCTCAACCGTTGGCGCCATCTCCATCCCGCCCCACCCGTCGTGCGCTACGAGCATCCCGCTCCCGGCGATCTGCTCCATCTCGACATCAAGGGCATGACCCGCTATCAGCAGGTCTCCATTCGCGGCGATGGCCGCCGGCGCGGCCGCCCGCAGTTCGCCGGCTGGCAGGCTCTGCACGTCGCCATCGACGATCACTCCCGCCTTGCCTTCTCCCGCATGCTGCCCAACCAGCAAGCCGAAACTGCCATCGCCTTTCTGCACGCCGCCGTCGCCTTCTACGCCCAGCACGGCATCTCCATTCGCCGCCTGCTCACCGACAACGGTTCCTGCTATCGCTCTCGCCACTTCCGCGCCGCCTGTCTCCAACTCGGCATCCAGCACCGCTTCACCCGCCCCTACACTCCGCGCACCAACGGCAAGGCCGAACGCTTTATCCAAACCGCCCTGCGCGAGTGGGCCTATGTTCGCCACTACCTCAACTCCGAGGAACGCGATCAGCAGCTCTCGCCTTGGCTCGAGCATTACAACTTCCACCGTCCGCATGGTAGTCTCGGGTACGCTCCGCCCATCAGCCGCGTGTCTCCGGTGGGTACAACGTCTTGATAGATCACAGGCACCCTATTCACGCCCTTATTCGATTTTTTGGTCTACGGTTTTGCCCAGTCCTGCCAGGTTAGGCCTTTCACGCGAGAGAACTCTCTGACATTTGCCGTTACCAGAGTTAGTTCGTGGCGTATGGCTTGGCCTGCGATCAGAACATCGTAGGCTCCGATTGGTTTGCCGGAGGTTTCGAGAGTGGCTCGGATTGCGCCTGCGGCGCGGGCGTCGGCGTCTTCGAAGGGGAGGATCGTGACGGGGCCGGACAGGAATGTTTCCAGGCGCTTGTGATTGAATTCCTGACGCACGCTTTTGGCGACGCCGTAGCGGAGTTCGAAGATGGCGATGGAAGAGACAAATATTTGTGCGCCGGTGGCGGAGGCTTTTTGCAGACGGGCGCGGACGGTTGCGGGATGACCGTTGATTAGGGCGATGCAGGCGTTGGTGTCGAGAAGGTAATCTGGAATTTCGCTCACCTCAGCGGCTAAAGCCGCGCCCTTTCCAGCTTTCCACAGGGACTAAAAGCCCAGCAAATTCTCCCGAGCTTACGCGGCCCTGAAGGGCCGCTCTTCCACGACTCTCCCGACGAAGGTGCTCGGACCAATATCTTCGCGGCGGCTAGAAGATCTTGCGCTTTGGCGTTACGGGCTGGCGGCGGGATTTGAGTGGAAAGGGTTCAGAGTTGAAGTGGTCGAGTTCGGCGAACCAGCGGGCGGTGTCGGGGATGAGCGGCTGGAGCAGGACCCCCTGGGCGACGCGGCGGATGCGCACGCGGTCTCCCTCGAAACGGAAGTCCTTGGGCAGGCGCACGGCCTGGCTACGTCCGTTCTGGAAGAGCTTGGCGATGGAGGGCTTCGGCATGCTGAGAGTATATATCTGGAATATATATCGAGCAAGCGCCATGGATTGTGCGGGCTTTGCCTACATACGCCTCCGACCTAGCACCGAAACCCACTTCTCGCAAAGAAGGCGAGAAGTGGGGCACCCGGCGATGGACGTTCACGATTCGGGATCGACCTCCTTCTTGCCGGTAAATAACAATCACCTTTGAACTGGATTATCTTGCGGCGACTTCTCGATCGCCGTCCACGTACGCATCAATGGTTGTACCTTTGGAAACCGATATATCTTTTCCGTGTTTAAATGCCCCGGACAAACCGAGCATGATCGCTCCCTTGCTGTCTGTACCTCCTTGCGCGAAAGTAGCTCGCAATCGTACGTTGCTGCCATCAACGGCCGTTGCGTAGTCGACCGAATACGCCAATCTTCCTGTATGCCCCCATTTGCCTTTCGGCTCCGCCTCGGTGATGTGACCTTTAGCTGACGATCCCTTTGCGATTAACACTGTACCGGCAACTTTTACCTCTTCAGCCACCACGAAATGAACTGGATCATTCTGATGACTCGATCCTGAGCTCAAGTCTTCGTCAAGAACGACACTAACAGTAGTGCCGTCGGGGATTTTTCGGACATTGGTAGCAGGCGATTGAGAGACAGCAATGTTGCAGGTTGCAGCGACTATTAATGTGACGAACAGCGCGCGCATATGTTTCTCCATTCCTGTTCAATGAGTCATCTATTGCACATCACTGACTTTGCCGTTCATGAAGGTGATCTTCATGTCCGCGTAGATGTAAATTTCCTTTGCTCCGAGATTGACCGTCTTTTGTGGCTGTCCGAGGGCTGCTACGACGTCTTCTTTTGTCTGTCCGAGTGAAATTGTTTTCGTGGGGGCCGGAGTTGCTTCCGTAGGCGCGGCATCGGATTGAGCGGGCTGGTTGTTTGCGGCCGTGTCCGGTGGCTCGACGGTGACAACCTCCGAGATGGTCTTTATCAACTCGTCTGCCGGCGGAATATTATGTTTGGGAAAAGGAAACTTTATTTGGCCGTAATAGCGGTCGTTGCCATACGGGTCGCTATAGACCTGGAGAATGACATTTTTGTCAGTTACAGAGTAGGCGGTAAGCCAGAACTTCTCGCCAGAGACGAACTTGCGCTGTGGAGTGTTCGATGCCGTCTGGTTTCCGCCGAGCATCATTGTCGTCGCCATAGCGTCGCCGAAGCCCATGCCGAGTTTGCCGTCTTTGTAAGTGGTGGTGGAAGGAACTCTCGCGTCCAGCCGGAACATAATCAGGCCATCTTTGCGCAGCACCAGGATCGAGCCGGGAGTAACAATGTCGGACTTATCCGTGGTGACCTTGGTGACAGTGAAGAGTGACGCCAACCGTTGCTGGATCTCTGCTTTTTGGTCCTGAGCCTGGGAAAGTTGAACCAATGTTGACAGGGTTAAAATCCAGGCCGCCACAGCGTATTTGCGCATGTATTTGCTCCTTCGCCATGAGGGATTGGCGTGATCTCTGATCGACGCGGTCAAGAATAAAGGCTCTACGCAGGCCGCGAACCTACCGTTGCGAAGTAGACAGCAATAGGCTAGACTCAGCAACTGGCAAAAGATGGCAATAGCTGACTTTTGCTGGTGCGCGGCCGGTTTCTACCCTGTTCCTTCCTCCGAAACCGGGGCGCTGGGGCCCCGAAGTGTCCGCGCTCGTAATCTTTTACTTAGGCGGTAGTATGTCCAGCAGTAGTGGGACTAACACAAGGCTCGACTCGTGGAAGGACATCGCTTCCTATCTGGGCCGGGATGTCCGCACGGTTATCAGGTGGGAAAAGGACCGAGGCTTGCCGGTGCGGCGCGTACCGGGGGGCAAACGCCAAGCCGTATTTGCTTACAGAGCGGAACTCGAGAACTTGGCTGAGGCAGGGTGAGCGAAAACACCTGGGCAATGCGCATGCGCCGAGTTTAGAGGCTGCTGTGGATTTTGCGTTGGAAGAGGATGGCAAGGCACAGCGAGTCATAGCACTTCGGCCTAGCATTTTGCCTCTGAAGTTTGCGACTTGGCGGCTGGTATACGGATTTATCTTTCTTCTGCTGACCGCAATGGGGCTTTTCGCGGCGTTCAGGCCTCGGGTTAGTGCTCGCGGAGGAGGGTTGCCGGCGCGGGTTGTCTTTGCCGCAAGATCAATGGAGGTTTTTGACGAACAGGGGCAGATGCTCGGGACGCATCGATTTAATGGCCGGGTAACTACTGAGACGATCGGGGCGGATGTGCCAGCGGTCAATTCCGCCAAAATCGCCGACTTTCGTGGGGATGGGGAACAGGAAGTTTTAGCGGTTGTTCCACTGCAGACCGACATCAATGTTGCCTCAGCGAATCGCTGGGAGGTGGACATGTTCTCCCGGCGAGGCGAATTGTTGTGGTCCTATGTTCCGCAGCGGACATTTCAATTTGGTAAATATGAGATTAGCGGAGCGTGGGCTATTCTTGCCTTCTTCGTTTCCACGGGACCGAGCCCGACATCGATCTGGATTGCCGTAGGGGACCGCGTGTGGGGCAATTCTTTTGTTGTAAACCTTGATGCAGTGACCGGCAAGGACACTCTGCGATTCGTCAACACTGGGGTGATTCACTCGATGGCGGAGTACAGGGGACCAGGGACAACGTTCCTCATCATAGGAGGATTTAACAATGAAGAGGATATGGGCAGTCTAGCGATCATGAATGAAGACAAGCCATTCGCGGCTTCTCCGCAAAGTGTGGGGTCGAGACACAAGTGTGAAAGCTGTGCGGCAGGTGATCCGGATTACTATTTTGTATTCCCTCGCTCAGAGATAAATGAACTGTCGCAGGTGCATGAGAATGGAGTACTTCAAGTAGATGTGATAAAAGAGCAGATCCAAATTAGAAAATCGGAGATGCGTTTACGGCGGAATGATCCTCAGACACTTTATGTTTTGACAGCAGATCATGGATTTCGAGTTATATCGGTGCGATACGAATCTGCCTATGACATGCTGCATCGAAAATTGGAGGCGGAGGGTCAACTGGATCACAACTTGGAGAATTGCCCAGAAAGGCTCCATCCGCGACCGATCAGGGTGTGGACACCGGCGCGTGGGTGGGCGGAAGTGAGGCTGGGGCCGATCCGATGGAATGAGTAGGCGTGGCAGCAAGCGCAGATTCCTCACCGGGATCTCTGCCCGGTTCGGAATGACAAAGCTTGTAAGGTCCGTGGTGAGACGGCCGAGGTCGGCTGTCTCCACATGTGTGCGTTTGCTCCCGTTATTTCCTATTTAGTCGAGTCGCGAGGAAAAGCAGGTTCCTCTCCTGCGCTTCGCGCAGAATCGGAATGACAAGCCAGAGGGACCGGGCTTCGCGGGCGGGGGCGCCCGCGCCACACCTTTTCTCATCACCTTCTGCTTCCTCCGCGCTGGCTTGGATTGTTATGGGGCCGTCTTCGGGGGATTCTAGTTGCTTTAGGAGGAACCAGGCGTTGCGGTATTTTTCCAGGCGCATCTTTTTGGCTTTGCGGTGGGGGTACATGCGGAGCATGGGGGCGGGAGTGCAGACTTCGACTCCTTCGACTTCGTAACTGCTTCGCTTCGCGAACCAATTACTACGCTCAGGACAGGCTATGCGCGGCGAGGAAGTCGATGTCGGCGCGGGTGTAGACGGCGCGGGTTTTGCCGACGGTGTAGGTGGCGCGGGTTTCGTAGGCGTCGGCGCGGAGGCATTCGGTGCATTTGGTCTGGACGCGCCAGAGGCGGGAGCCGTTGTCGATGATGAAGTCGTAGCGGCGGCTGTCTCCCCAGGGCTTGGCGACGGCGAGGTCGAGGTGCAGGGCGCGGGCGAGGAAGGCGGCTTCGGAGCGTTCGCCGGTGATCTTGGTGTTGGGGCGCGGAGTGGGAGTTTGGTTGGTGAAGGATTTCTTTTCGGGTTTCATCTGCGACTCCTGGAGTTGGTCTTCGTTTTCAAATGGCGTTTCAAATCGGGAATTTTTTGTGGCATAAAAATGGCGGAGCCTAGGCGCTCCGCCGAAAATGCCCGAGTTGAATGAATTAACTTCTCAGTTAATTATACGGGTGAGGTCAAACGCGGAAGTACATGGGGAGCGGTGGTGGGAGGGCAAAACAGGTTCCTCGACTTGCAGGATGATCGCTTCGCGAATCATCCTGACTGCGCTTGATTGCATAACGACGTTGGCTCGATCGTAGAGTAAGTTGGTGGTTGCGAAACGGCCAAGGCTCGATAAAGGAGCCAACGTCATGCTGATTATAGGCTGTGATTTTCATCCTGGGTTTCAGCAGGTCGCGATCTTTGACAATTCGACAGGAGAAATTTCCGAGCGGCGTTTGTGGCACCGCGAGGAAGCGGAGCAGTTTTATGGGTCGCTGCGCGGGCAAGCGGTGCGGGTGGGGATGGAGGGTTGCGGGCACTATCCCTGGTTTGAGCGTTTGCTGCAGGAGTTGGGCATGGAGTTGTGGATTGGGGATGCGGCGCGGATCCGGGCGTCGGAAGTGCGCAAGCAAAAGACGGATCGGCGAGACGCGGAGCTGTTGTTGCGGTTGCTGAGAGAAGAGCGGTTTCCGCGCATCTGGGTGCCCAGCCTGGAGGAGCGGGATGTGCGGCAATTGCTGGTGCATCGGCACAAGCAGGTGCAGGCGCGGACGCGCATCAAGAATCAGCTGCAGGCGCTGGCCCTGAGCCAGGGTGTGCAGAAGAAGTGGAAGCTGTGGACCGAGGCGGGACGGGCGGAGTTGGAGAAGCTGGAGTTGCTGCCCTACGCAGCGCTGCGCAGGCAACGGTTGCTGGCCGCGCTGGAGCAGCAGGAAGCGGAGATCGCGGCGCTGAACCGGCAAGTGGAAGAAGAAGTGAAGCGGCGGCCGGCGGCGGTGCGGTTGATGACGCATCCGGGAGTGGGTCCAGTGACGGCGCTGGCCATGGTGCTGACGCTGGGGCCGGCGAAACGCTTCGCGAATGCGCGCCAGGTGGGCAGCTATTTTGGCCTGATTCCCAGCGAGCATTCCAGCGGCGGGCGGCAGCAGTTGGGAGGCATCAGCAAGCAGGGCAGTCCCGTTTCTGCGTTTTTTGCTGGTGGAGGCGGGACAGACGGCGGCGCGCTACGACGCCGAGTTGGGCCGCTTTTATCGGCGGCTGGCGGTGCGCAAGCATCGCGCGCTGGCCAAGGTGGCGGTGGCGCGCAAGCTGGCCATGAGGTTGTACCTGATGCTGCGCGAGGAATGGGATTACGCGCAGCTGTGCAAGGCCGTGTGCAGGCAAGCCTGAGTCATTTCGTGGCGGAAAGCATGAGCCGACCGCTTGAGTAGGCAGCCTGCCTCCCCGAGAAGCGGGGAGTTCGAAGCAGCAATTTTGGGAGTAGTTGCCGAAGAGATGGATGGTGAGACCTTGCGTCCACCGCACGATTGAGAGAACACAGGGCTTTGGTCGAAGACGCAAAAACCTTCCTGCGAGAGCGAAATGGCGCTTCTTTAAAACCGAAGACGCCAAGGGAGAGGTGTCGGCAAAAATCACTTGACACTAGGCCACGTCGTTAGAGATGGAATGACAAGGTTTAATAATTGCTACGCGAATCATCCTGACCGCGCTGATTGCATAACAACGTGGCTGGTCGCAGGGAGTAGATTGCGCGGGCCACGCGGGCCCATCAGTGAGCGGTGCGCCAGAACCTTCCCACTCCGACCCGCACCTGCAACGTATTCAGCCCCGGATTTGGATCGGCCAATCCCGCATTGGAGATGTGCAGGTAGCGCACCTCGACACTCCAGTTATATTTCGCGCCGAGAATGTGGGTCCCGATGGCTGCCGACGGAGTGAAGTTCACGGTATTCGTATAGCTGGGTACGTCGTGGTTGGTGAACAATGCTCCGCCGCTCAGTTCGGCGTAAGGAGAGAACCGCCCGTGACGCTCGAAGTTCCACTTAAGAACTAAAGGATCGAAACTCAAGCCATAAGTCGTGTTCAGGGGTTGAGCCACGACAAATAGCGGCACGCCATCCACCGCATATTCGAAGCGTCCGCGAAGAAAGCTGGGACAATGCGGGCCGGTAAGAATCCATCCATAGCGTGCGCCGGCGTCGAACACGCTGGTCAGTCCAATGCCACCAAAAATCGAATGCCCACCCGCCGCCCACACCTGGATCTCGTGTCCACCGTTTTCCGGTCCCGGCTCTTGCGCCGTAGAGGCAGGGCAAGCCAAAAGCCACAGCGTAGCTGCCAGCAGACAAAGACGTGCCATTGCTGAGCTGTGCATGATTTAGCGAGAAACCGTTTTCGCCACCAGTTGCCGTCGATCTGTTTGCAGATCTCGTTCCACCAGTTGCAACAAATCTCGGACTACGCTGCCCGCGCTGTGCCGCGCCACATTGCCCTCTTCCAAATAGTCGCCCAGCACTGGAATCACTCCCAGAGCCGCAATCGCCTCCAGATCGTTGATGATGGGGCAGGCGCCTTCGCGTGCGTACTTGAGCTTTAGTTCGTCGGAAATAGGGGTGCGATTGATCAGTGCATAATCGAAGAGTTGTTCCTGGGCATGGCGGTTCAGCGCGCGAATGTGATCGGCTGCCGTCAGCCCCAGACTCTCGTTGGGCTGTGTCATCAGGTTGCAAATGTAAACCTTGATCGCGGGTGACTTAACAATCGCGTGCGCGATGCCCCGCACCAGCAGATTAGGAATCAGGCTGGTAAACAGCGACCCCGGTCCAATGGTAATGATGTCGGCCTGGGCGATCGCGTCCAGGGTCTGCGGCATTGGCTCGACATCGGCAGGATCGAGAAACAATTCCTTTATGCGTCCCTTGCTGGCGGTGATTTTCGTCTCGCCGCGAACCCGCGTGCCATCTTCCATCAGAGCTTCGAGTTCGATGTTCGAACTCGTGGAGGGATGAATGTGACCCCGCGTCACCAAAATCTCTGACGATAATCGAACCGCTTCGGAAAAATCTCCGGTCAGCGAAGTCAGCGCTGCCAGAAAAAGATTGCCAAAGCTGTGACCCTCCAGCCCGGAACCTTTTTCAAACCGATGCCGGAAGAGCCTTGATAGGAGAGCCTCATCTTCGCTCAATGCCACAATGCAGTTGCGAATGTCGCCCGGGGGCAACATGTTCAATTCCTTGCGCAACCGCCCGCTTGATCCGCCATCGTCGCTAACCGTCACTACCGCGCACAAATCGCGAATCACAGGCGCGTCCGGGCGCGCTCCAACCATCTCCGCCGAAGTCAGGACAAACTTCTTCAGCCCCTTCAGCAGCGTAGAAAGTCCGGTGCCACCGCCAATGGCCACCACGCATAATCCGCGTGCAGCCTGATTGTCCTTCAACGGATTGTCAGAACAATGCTCGGAAGACAAAAGTTCGGCAGGTTTCCCATCCATCTGCGACGGTCCTTGCAGCACGCTAGGCCAATTCGTCTTCGTGCAGACCCTCATCCTCGGTGGCATCCAGTTCGGCGCCGGGATCGGGATAGAGAAGTTCGGTAAAGCGAGGATCTTCGGCTAAGTTCTGAAAGTCGGAATCGTTGCGCGCCTGAAATCGCAACTGCGGATTCGCCCGCAACGCCTCCTCCAGCCGCCGCAGGGAATCCTCGACATGCCCGGTCAGGCAGTCCAGCGCCGCCAGCCCATACGTCACGTAGTCAGCTTTTGGGGCCTGCTTGGTAATCTTTTCCAGATGTTCCCGCGCACTCACGTAATCGCCAACGTTCATCAGCGACACCGCATAGTCAAAGTGTTCTTCCGTGGTTTTGAACTGGGTAGCCACTGAGCGTTCGGCGTGCTGGTTGCAAGCGTTCAAGTGGACATGAGCCCGGTCCGCCAGTTCGCGGCTCGGTCCCGCCACCACCTTCTGAAACAGGGGCTTCGCCTTATCGAACTTGTGCTCCTGCATCGCCCGCAGGCCTGCTTCGTAGCTCTGCAGCGCCTGTTTATACTGGGGATCGTCCGCCATTGACTTCTTTGCGGTGGGTTTCTGAGCCATTTGCAGAACTCTTCCTGTGCTCTTCGTAATTAGAACTCCTTAAAAAACATGCATCTGAAGCTGATGCTTAAGTATCACTCAAACCAGGGCATTAGAGCAATCGGCGCTGTTGCCGATCCAGAGCCCGCTGCACAGGTATTGTCGGGCGCTGGAAGACATCGTTGAGTTTGGTCTGAGGTGGAACGACCGGTGGCCGCGGCTGGGTACACTTGGAGCTTCAGATGCGACCGGAGCAGTTCTTCACTTGGATGGAAAATTTCTCTCAGCGAACCGTATGGGGCCTCTGGACCAACGAGCGCGCAGTGCGAGCCTGATTCAAGCTGCGGATTGCCTTCGTTCCACGACGCTTTCCAGAATGCGCAAAGTCTTGAGCGCACCGTTGAGCGCGTGGCGTTCGTCATTGGACGGCGAGGTCAGGATTTCTTCCGCCCGATCCAGAATTGCGTGCCGCGCTTCCATAATGCGCTGCAACAATTTGCTGTTGTCGGGTTCCAGAATCGCGCTCTCATACATCTTCTGCCAGGTAACTCTGGAGAATGTTCGCGCGGGAATGGGTATCGAGCTGATATCCATGCAAAGCCTCACTTCAAAAAATGGAGTCAGCGGAGACCTTCAACGTAACAAAGAACGAAAAGTTTGTAAATGCGCCAGCGTACCAACGAGTTTTATTATTTCAAATCGGGACAATACGCGGTAAGAAATCTGCCGTTTCGAGTGTTCGAATCGTTTCGTGCTCCCGTGTATCATCGCTCCATGCACGGTCCGTTATGCACCTGACTTTTATGCACCAGGCATCGGAAAAACCATTTTGCGCGGCATTCATCCTGGCTGGCGGCAAGAGCACGCGCATGGGCACAGATAAAACATTCGTCTCGCTTAATGGACGCACGCTGCTCGAGCGGGCTCTGGAGCTCGCACAAGCGATAAGCCCGAAGGTCACGATCGTCGGCGCCGCGTCCAAGTTCAAGCAGTTTGGACCCGTGGTCGAAGACGCTTTTCCCAATTGCGGACCATTGGGAGGGATTCACGCGGCCCTCCGCGCATCCACGACGGAGCTGAATCTGATTCTTGCCGTCGACACACCTTTCGTTCCGCCCGCTCTGCTGCGCGATTTAATTACCCGTGCGGAAAGAACTCCTGGCGCGGTTGCGATCGTCCCCCGCACCAGCCAGGGGTGGCAGCCTCTGTGCGCGGTCTATCGCCGAGAATTTGCTGACAGCGCTGAGGCCGCTCTGCGCGCCGGAAACTATAAAATCGACGCCCTGTTCGGCGGAATCAACGTTGCTGCCGTCGAAGAAGATGAATTGATGCAGCAGGGATTTTCGCCGGAAGTATTTCGCAACTTGAACACTCAGGAAGAATTGATTGCCGTCGGCGGATTGCCGACCGACAGCAAAGCGACGGACCAGACTCCACAAACGAGCGCGAGCGCCGTCGGGGATGCAGTGGTCCCGCCCGCGCCGTATATCGAGTTCCGCGATGTCTCGAAAGCCTTCGGCGATAACGTGGTTCTCAATCACGTGAATTTCACCGTGATGCCGGGCGAGACTGTCTGCATTCTGGGCCGCAGCGGCGTGGGCAAATCCGTTTCATTGCACCACATCATGGGTTTTCTTAAGCCTGACTCAGGACGCGTCATCGTTGCCGATGAAGACATCACCGACTTTACGGAAGAGCAATTGGAACCGGTGCGCAAGAAAGTGACCATGGTTTTTCAGAACGGCGCACTTTTCGATTCCCTCACTGTAGGCGAAAATGTGGCCTTCCCTCTGCGCGAATCCCGGGACCTCAGCGAAGAACAGATGTTTCAGATTGTTGACGGATTACTGCAAATGGTAGGCGTGCAAGAGATGCGCGACCTCCTGCCCTCCGATCTTTCAACCGGCATGAAGCGGTCAGTGGCGATTGCACGTGCGCTGGCCGCAAGACCAGAGTGTGTGCTTTACGACGAGCCCACGACCATGGTCGATCCGCTGATGGCGCAATTGCTAGGCGATCTGATCAAGCGCCTTAAAATTCAACTGCACCTGACCAGCATCGTAGTCACCCACGACATGCGCCTGGCCGAAAAAGTGGCCGACCGGGTTGTCTTCTTATACGAGGGCAAGGCAATCTTCTTCGGAACCTACGCGCAGATGGAAAAAGACAGCCATCCCATTGTGCAGGAGTTCCTTACATTGGACGAATTGAAGCTGGAAGCTTGAATGACGCTAGCTCGTTTCTCGAGGTACTCGCTGGCTCCTATTGTTCTCCCACCATCACCGACGGATGGAGATTCAGCGGCGATTCATCCAGGTAAAAACTGATGCGACCGTTGGTAACGGAGACCGTTTCGGCGTTGAAACCGCCGAAGCTTCCTGTGCCATCGCTATTGATCGTATAAGTTCCGGCAAATGCGCCCTCTGGAACCAACGGCGTGCAATTCGACTGCAGGCAATAGTTGGTAACGCTGTAGCTGTAGTCCTGAATTCCGTTCAGCGTTCCCGAGGTCAGCGATGACGAACTCGCAGCGGCAGTAGCAAAGCCCTCGTCGTACGCTGTGAGGCCATCGAGAGTCTCATCCACACCGAAAGTAAAGTCGCCGAGTAAATATTGATTGTTGAACGGCGGGGGAGGAATGGTGAGAGATGTTTGAAACTCCAGGACGCCATCCTCGGCCGTATTGTCGGTGCCGACGAGGAATCCGGTTACACAGTTTGCTGGGACGGCACAGTTTGCGCGCGAGAGAGTGGCGGAAGGGGGAATGATATAGGCCACGAAGGGATGATCGAAACTCTGGCTTGTTCCTGAAGCCGAGAAAGTAGTCCGGCCCGAGCTGGAATCGACGGCATAGAGGCCGGAAGGCGCAGTCTTACCGATGGTGCCCGCTTGATTCTCAAAGTCCGTGCCATTAAATGCGCTGATGCCATCAAATGTAACTACGCCGATGCTAACGTCCGGACTTGTGCCGGAGACGCCGCCGATACGAAACATATGAGTATTCTGCAGAGACATTGCGTTGAATGGGCCAGCCGTAGCGATAGCTTCACCGCTGGCAATGGGATGACTGGCGCTCAGCAAGTCGGTCGTAGCCACAATCACTTCGCTCTTGCTAACGACGTATAGTGCGAGGCTGAAACTCGCGGACCCCACGGTCAGAGTTGCGGAACTTCTGCCATTTGAGTCGGCGCTGCCGATGGTGCCCGATCCGCCTGTCAGCGCGGATGCCACTGTTCCTCCGTCATTGATATCCGCGGCAGCGGAGCTCAAGCTGGTGGAGCTTGCCTGCGCCGATCCCGCGGCGGCGTAGTGTTTGCCGGCGGAGTTCCATCCGCTCAACCCAAAGGCGTAGAGTCCGCTCAGGCCGCTCGACAAGCTCGAACTATCCTGCATGCGCAAGATACCGGAAAGATGGGTACCGCTGCTGTCGAATTCAATCATTCGTCCTGTGGTGTAGAGGCCGGCAGGAGCGTTTGCGCCGTTGCTGGCCATGATTCCGCAGGCGCTCTGATCCGGTCCGATCGTATTGTTCGACAAGGTGTAATTGTTGGAGCATGAGCCGACGGTAAACGCGAAGGTGGAAGTGGCTCCGGAAGAATCCTGCAGTGTCATGCAGCCGCGGTTGCGTTCCGCACCCAGCGTATAAGAGCTACCGGCAGGGACCACTGTCACGGTTTGGGATCCTCCACTGCGGGTCACATCTTCTTCGCCCGCCGTAATCTTTCCCGCGCCGTCGGCCTGTACGCTGCCGGCGATCGCGACTGGGCCATTCGCGTCGAAGCCGCGCAGCAGAAATGCATAATTGCCTTTCAGAAAAGCGTTGACGTCAACATTGCCTCCGGTCGCGCTTCCGCCAAATCCCGCGGTCGGGGTAATCGCCGGGGCGGGTGAACAAAGCGAATTTGGACCAAGAACCTGGATGCTTCCCAAGCTTGGACCGCCCAGCGCAGGATAGGGCGATTGGCTGTCGTTTACTTGCAGGTAGAGCGAATACGCCCCACTATTGTTGATGTTTCCCACATCATTCACGTTGACCGTACCGGAGATGACAGCCGCTGAATTGGTGGAGTTCTGCTGCGGGAACGTGAGCGTCAAATCGGGCGGCAAATCTTCGGGACTATTCGGATTCACGGAAGTCGCATTCACCGCCGGGGCCCAAGTGTAGGGAGCCACGCCGCCCGTGGCTGCCAAAGAGGTGAAATATGAGACTCCTCCGTAGGCAGTCGCATTATTCGGGCTTTGCAGCTTCAGGCTGGGAGGAACCACGACCACAAAAAATTTTCCCGTCCCTGCTGCCCCCAGCGAGTCGGTGATCTTCAAAGTAAATGCGGTACAGCCAGCCGAAACCGGAGTGCCAGCTATGAAGACGCTTGCAGTTGAGCTGCCGGGCGTCAACGCCAACCCTGCCGGCAGAGAGCCCGAACTCACCGACCAAGTGTAAGGAGCCTGGCCGAACGGTTGGTTCGCCAACTCTCCGCCGTCATAGACCGGAATCGAATTATAGGCACCGACCACAAACGGCTGGAGCCCGCTTTGCCCCGGAGGCATCAACGTGCCATTTGCCGGACAGGCAATGCTGGACGACCCTGCCGGAGGATACGCGCTGCAAGTCGTCGCATTCGGAGTCGCCACGCAGGCTTGAACTTGCGGAGTTGTTCCCACACAGGGCAGTGCCTGCACTATCACGATGGTCAGACTCGCCGAATCTCCCGCGCCGTCGGAGGCGGTCACTGTCATTTGCAGCGGAGACGGTGGTGAACTTGTGGCCGAGCAAGCCACCTGGCTACTCACTGTCGCAGGCGCGGTATAGGTAGCGGATGTGCCACTGGGTTTGAGCGTGCCAGCGGGTTGTCCTAAGCCATTTCCGTTTTGCAAAGTCCAGGTGACGGTATCGCCGCTCGGCGCTGACACTGTGAGAGTCACGCTTTGTCCGGGCAAGATCGTTGGAGCCGTGGTGGGCGAGGTAAACTCCACGCCTCCGCTAGCAGTCATCGTGGTCGTTGGAGGGATGCTTTTGGGGCTGCCGCCGCAGCTCAAAGCGAACAGCGCTAGAGAAAGGGAGACGCTCGACAGAAAAAGACGATTGGGCACACGAACCTCTCGGAAGACAAAAATGTCTTTGGTCCCCGAAATCCGGACCTTCGGATAATTGCTTATTGATTACGACTCTGGGGTGATAGACCGGTACAACGTTGGCCGAAAGTCTAGCACATCCGCATTATTCTGGGGACGATTCCGCCAAACGGGTTTACAGATTCCCCGATCACCCCACCGAACGATCTAATGTCACGGCTGTCCGTTCGCAGTTGCTTTGGTACTCAGCTGTTTCTCTTGCGCTACAGCCGAAGGCTTCTGCGGAAGCTGATTCAATCGGTCTTTCACCCAGGAAAAAAGTATGCCTCCACGCTCCACCTGGAACATGGCCATCTTGCTCTCGAAGCGCCGCACTTCCGTCTGTTTGGGGCTTGCACCTTTCAAAGCTTCTTTACTCTCCATTGGGACCGCGGCGTCGTCTCGCACCTGCTGCATGCGAATCGGAATTGTCAACTGCGGCAGCCACTTCACGGGATCAAGCGGTGCGACTTTCTTCAGGAACTCCGGAGTCGAATATTTGTTTTTGTTGTCAGGATCATCCTGCATGATCACCGAAGTGGCCAGAAAATGCGGCCAATCTCCCCACGGCTCGAGCAAGTCGATAGCTTTGATGCGCGGATCGGCAGCGGCCGCCAGGACGGCGATTGCGCCGCCCGAGCCTTGCCCGAACATACCCACGCGCGTCATATCCATGTCGCCGCGCGATGCCAGATAGTCGAGTATGAATTTCACGTCGTGAACCGTGCTGCCCAGAGATTCCTGCAGTTCGCTCACAAACCATTGCTGCATGGGGCGATCGTGAAATCGCTGGGTGGTGAGCGCGGAGACGAAGCCGACTGCGGCTACTCCGCCGCTGGTGACCCGATCGCACCAGGCGTCATCGCGGAAGCGCTCCGTGTCTTCCTTGTAGCCATAAAGGTAGAGCACCACAGGCGGATTCTTCACTCCCTTCGGCATGGCGATCCAAAGGTCAATCGGATCTCCCGGCCGCCACTGCACTACCACGAGCTGCCGCGTGAACCTTGCCTGAACATCGACATCGCTCGCCACCGGTGGCTCTGGTATCAATTTGCTGGTTCCGATTTGCAACGAGCTCCAGTCTTCCTGGATCTCTTCGTAAAGCGGTATCCCGGTCTTTGGATCGAGTCCTGGGGTGGGCAACGCCTGCGGCTTTTCGGCGCCTGGAGCTGGCGCAGCGGTTTGCGCAGCGCCGGGTTGCATAGCCTTGGGTTGCGCTTGCACCGCTGGCGACGTTGAACCGGCGCCCGGCGCAGGCCGCTGTGCCACGGCTGCGAGATTAAGAAGAAGAACTGCTGCGAATCCGAAGATAACGACAAAGTATGTAGGTTTCAGTAACCGCATGGATCTCTGATTGCCTCCTAAAATTCGCGTGTTCACCGCGGCTTGTCCGAGAGCCTACCCTCCGGGCAGGCTGTAATCGCAGACGCGTCCAGTGGCAAAGCAACTAATCGCAAAAAACGGCTGGAGAAAGAAGAGCTCTTGGGCTCTTCTTTCTTCCAGCCTGTCCAACACAACTATGCAGCCAACCGACTACTGGTGCAGGTTGTATTCCTCGTAGGTTGCGGCTAAGGCGACGGTTTCTGTCGTGGTGCCGGCGAAGTCGTGGGTGAAATCCACATCTTCCTGCACCGTCATAACCGTTCCGCCCACATCGTTTCCAGTATCCACCAGGCAAGCGGCTTTACCCGACTCGCCACCCAGCAGAGCGACGCCAGTGAAAACGCCCGCGCACGCCTCATGTCCGTTGTTCTGAACGATGGGGTCGCCGGTCGCCTTAAAGTGGGCACGGAATACGCCCAGATTCAGGTTGCCGGTCCACACTGGAGCCGTCAGAGTTCCAGTGTTGGCCAGGCTGGTGAGGAAGGGAACGAAGTCAGCCGTGTTGCGGGTCGAGTTCGCGACTTCGATCTGGTCATAAGCAACCAGGTCCAGAACGTAGGGAGGAGTGAGAGTTGTAGCCGCGCCGCCGTTGGCAATCGTGACTACGCGCAGCAACGACCACAGCGGATACTTGCCGTCGTACATGTGGGTGAAGGGAATTGTGGTGCTGCAAGGCAAGCTGCTCAGGTTGCACTGCGGCAAGTTCCATGCGGTCAAGCCATCGTTGCGTTCCACCGTCGAGCCGTAACCGTAACCGCCCGGGGTGTCGAACAACGGATCAATCGAATCCACTGTCAGGTAGTGCCCGACGGTATCCGTAACCTTGGCGATATTGCCATAGCTCCAGAAGGTGTAGCCGATGCCGTCTTCCACCTGCTCAACTCCTACGTTGTTGAGGGCCACGCTGTCGGGAACTTCCTGGCCCGTGCCGATAGCGCGCAAACGCATATAGGTGCCGCTGGCGCAGTGATCGCCTCCGGAAATGAAGAGCGGATCGCTGCAGTTTTGGGTACCGGCAGGATTTGTAACCTTGTTGATGCCGCCGGTGGTGCTGAGCGTGCCGCAGGCCGAGGCCAAAGTCCCGCTGCTCCATCCCATCGCAGTCGCGCCGGGATCGATAATCCACGGGAAGATTGCCGCGTTGGTTTCGTCTGTCGAGGCAGCTTGCGCCCACATCTCCTGCCCACCTTCGTCGTTACTGGTCCAGGCAGCGGTTGCGGGTTTTGAGGTTGCGGCATTCGAGCTGCCGGCCAGAGGACGAACGCCGGTGAACTCGAATGTGTTGTAAGTACCGGAAAGTGGTTCGCGGTGAACTACCTGAAGCGCCGGGCCCGCTCCAAAACCGGCGCCGGGTTGGCTGTTGGTGGAAGACAGTGGCGAAGAGGCCAGGAGGTCACCGGCGCATTTCGCTGTGCCGTTGAAAACTTCAGCCAGCGTGCCACGCGAAATGTCATTGAACAAATACGACGTCCTCGCGTTTTTGTCGGTGTAGGTTTTACCCAGGCCGCTGGTGTCCTTGTTGGCTACTATGACGACAACAGGCGAGGCTCCGACGCTCAGGGTTGTGTAATTGGGCACACCCGCTGTGGTCTTGTAGGGGTCTTTGCCGGTGATGTTGAACTTCAGAACGTTGAACACGCCGCCCTGGTCGAACGAATCGTAGACTTGGCAATTCGTGCTGCCAGAGATCGTGCAATTCGCGCTGCCGTAATTCATGCCAGCCACGCCATTGGAGGGAACTGCCAAGGCACGAGTCGTGGCAAAAAAGGCATCCTCGGGACGGATGTCAGTTGCTGCCAGGTTGAAATAGCAGTAGAAAGCGCTGGTCGATGCAGCGGCGTACTTTTGACCGCAGTAAGGCGCCGGAACCGTCGTAGTGGTTTCCTTCGGCACGACGGGAGTAATGAGGGCGATGTACACGGTCGAAGGCAGCACGAGATCCGTGTCTGCCAAGCCGCCCACCTGACCCTGTTTGCAGCTGCCAGTGCAGAAGCCCGAGGTGGTCAGTGGCGTGCCCGTGTTCTGGCAGGCGCCGCTGGGATATTGCGTGCCTTGCCCAGCAAGGCAGGGAAGAACGCCCGCGGCATTGTACAACTTGCTGCCGCTGGTGTATCCAGCGAGCTGTTGCGAGGCGAAGTAAGCCCGGTTGCCGACCGTGGAGTCGACGCTGTAGTAAGTGAATACGTTGCAGGCAGCGTTGCTATCCCACATGATCCACTGGGTAGCGGAATCCTGCGGCGTTCCCGCAACCCGAACATCTTGAATCGCGGAAGTTTGGTAACCGCTGGTCTCCGCGCCTTTCACGGAAAACAGATGGAACGTGACGCCACTGCCTTCCTGGGCGATGACATCGGCGGCCGCGTAGGCCATGGTATTGAACTGGGCAGAAGAACCTACGGCGACGAACTGCAACGTGGCAGAAGTCGAGCAGGGGGTAGCGGCGAAAGCAGTTGTAGTAAACGCTGTTGCAACAATCGCCAGCGCTACCAAAATCAGCTTCTTATTCATTGGCAGAATCTCCTTTAGTACCAGAAACTGGTAGGTGGAAGGGTAGGGCGATGAGCCCGTTTTCAGCGTGCTGCATTTGGCACACGCCAGCGGAGTTGGGGGTCGACGCCATCAAAATGGTTTTGAGGATTGAACGGTTCAGTCCCACACAACCGTTGCGGGATCACTATCGTGTAGATCTGTTAACCCATAATGACTGGCAAATTAATCTGCCGTGAATTTATGGGCTGGCCGGTTGTAATCCGAAGAGATTAAGCCGCTGGGAGAGAGTCGTCGTAAAACCACAAGTGCGACTGATCAATTCAAACGCGCCGGTGAGCTTCTATCGGCCGCTAACTCCAGGCGCATGCAGCACCAACGGACTCAATACGAATCACTCCGGTGTTACCGGAAATTAATCTGCTCTTCACGCGCGTGTAACAAATCCCCGGTACCGTTATCGCTCTTAATTCGCGCTTCGTTCCAAGCCAAATTGACTTAGATGAGGTGGCCGACCGCCGATGCCTGAGTTTGTCCATTGGGATTTTTTTCCTGCAAGGCTCTTCTGGTTTTTCTTCCGGCTGATAGCTCTTGCGGTTATGTCGGCAGGCTTGGCGTTGGCGCAGTCTGGAGCGTCGCTGCATGGGGCAGTTATTCTGCCGACTGGCACGCCTCTGCCCCAGGTCTCGGTTACGGTGGAAGGCAGCGGCGGCGGGCAAGCCGCCACCACCAATCAAGCTGGGCAATACACCATCGAAGGTCTCAAGCCCGGCGACTACAAAATAACTATTGCCGCTCCCGGCTTCGATACATTCGAAGTTCATGTCTCATTGGAAGCGGGAGCGAACCGCGAGGTCGACGCGGTTCTGATCTTAAAGCCCGTGACGCCAGAACCCGCGCCTGCAGCGGTTCATACCGGATCTGCGGTTGAAGCGCCTCCTCAGACAGGTGAAGCTCCCGCACCGGCAGCACAGTCGGCAGCGCCATCGACGCAGCAGACCGTCGCCACGCAAGGCTTGTCGGTCAAAGCGCAGAAAGGCAAAGGCGCTCTTTACGGGGTCGTCACCGATCAATCCGGCGCGGTCATCTCCGGAGGAACGGCAACCGCGACCGGCAGCGGCGGAACGGCTTCAGCAAAAGCCAACACAGCCGGCCAGTACGTACTCAACGGACTCGCTCCGGGGCAATATAAGTTATCGGTTTCAGCCCAGGGTTTCGCGCCGTTTCAAACCGACGTTACGGTCGCCGCCAATCAAGCCATTGAATTGGATGCCAACCTCGCGCCGCCCAGCGAAAAGACCGAGGTCAACGTAGAGGCTTCCAACGCCGCGCAAGTCGAAACCGAGAGCGCTCACATCGAAGGCACGATCACGCAGAAAGAAGTGGAAAAGATCGGATTGAACGGCCGCAACTTCAGCCAGTTGATCGCGCTCGCTCCCGGCGTAAGCAACCAGACCGGTCAGGATGAAGCGAAAGTCGGAGTATCCGGCAGCGTGAAGTACAGCGTCAACGGCGGCCGCGTCGAGTACAACAACTTCAACGTCGACGGCAGCGACGTGCTCAATGCTGGATTGAACGGCGCGGAGAGCACGCTCATGGTTTATCCCAGTCTCGATGCGATTCAGGAAGTCAAAGTCCTGACCTCCAACTACGGCGCAATGTATGGCCGCACCGCCTCCGGAACCGTGCTGGTCACGACCAAGTCGGGCACGCCAAATTTCCATGGCAACTTATACGACTTTGTGCGTAATGAATTGTTCAACGCGCGAAACTATTTCGATCCTCCGGGGAAAGCTCCTCTTTATCGCCGGCAGGATTTCGGCGGAACGTTTGGCGGCCCGCTTTACATTCCCGGAGTATTCAACAGCAAGAAAGACAAAACGTATTTTTTTTGGTCGGAGGAATTTCGCCTGGAGAAGTCGCCTTTAGGTAGAGGTGGAGAACCGGGCGACTTTAATCAGGCAGTGCCCACGCTGCAAGAGCGCGGCATCGGTGTAAACGATCCTAACTGTCCCATCGGCGCAACTTGTGCGGACTTTTCCGATGTTTGCCCGATCTCCAGCGCTTCTTATAATCGTGCTCAGTATCCCGATTGCCCAGCGCCGAACGGCACTGTGCAAACGATCATTCCCATTGATTACAACAGCATGGCGCTTTTGAACACCGGGCTGATTCCTCTCCCCAATTCCACTGGCGGATGCAATTCCACTCTGGCCAATGTGATCAACCCGCAAAACGGCCAGCCCTACATGCCGTGTTACGTCGCCGCGATCTCGCCCTCTACCTACTGGCGGGAAGAGCTGGGCCGGATTGATGAGAACTTCACACAGAACGTGCGTCTTTCGTTGCGGTACATTCACGACGCCTGGAACACCACGGTGCCCACGCCGCTGTGGGGATATGTGGAGAACAGTTTTCCCACCGTGCAGAACAAGCTGGATGGGCCCGGCACCAGCATGGTGGTGCGGCTGACCCATACGATCTCGCCAACCCTGGTGAATGAATTCGTAGTCAGCTATGTGAACTCGCACATTACGCTAAGCGATGAGGGAGCGCTAGGTGCGAGTCTGCAACCCATTAAGAATGGCAGTTGCGATGCGGCCGGCGACGCTTGCGTCAAGCTGGGAAATATTTTCAACAATGGCCTGGGAGGCAAACCGCCAGGAATTGTAATTGCTGGAACCAACGGCCAATACGGAGGAAGCGGATTCGCATCCGATCCTTCGTACATGCCTTGGGAGCATACCAACCCCACCTACAGTCTCAGCGAGAATCTTAGTAAAGCGATCGGCAAGCACACGCTTCAATTTGGCGTGCAGATCGTCGACGCGCAGCGCAGCGAGACCAACGGCGCGATTGGCGCCGCTACCGGCGACTTGCAGGGAATCCTGACGTTCAGCAACCAGAATAATCCGGGTACGACGGGCAACGCGTTCGCCGACTTCCTGAAGGGAGCGGACGTTCCCGGTGCAGCAGCCACGAATACACCAAATATTATTCAGAGCTACCAGCAAGACAGCGCCCAACTGAAGTACCACAACGACTACTGGATTTATGAGCCTTACGCTCAAGACGACTGGCGCGTCAGTTCCCACCTTACTCTTAACCTGGGTATTCGCTTCAGTCTTTTCGAGAACTTCCACGAGAAAAATCTGAACGCCTACAACTGGGAATTGAGTGCATTCAACCGAACGCTCGCTTCTACCGTGCAGATTGCACCTCCCTCACCCGTCACTGGATTTCAGGGAGGCTACCTCGAAGTTGGTGGCAAGCCGCTGCTCATTAATGCCAACGATCCGACAGCCAGCGTGATGGGAACAGCGCTCACCAACGGATTGGTGCAATGCGGCACGAACGGAATTCCCGCCAGCTGCATGAATACTCATCTTTTCAATCCTGCGCCGCGAATCGGTTTTGCTTGGGATCCGAAAGGCGACGGCAAAACATCCATCCGCGCAGGCTACGGCATGTTCTTCGAACATGGCACCGCCAAGGAAGCCAACACAGGATCGCTGGAAGGCAGCGCACCATTAGATCTCACCATGACCGACCCGTTTCCCGGCAGCTACAGCCAGATCGGGCTTGACCCAGCCGGCCAGCAGGTCGCATATCCGCTCGATGTGACTTCCATTCCCACTAAGGCCGTCTGGCCTTACGTGCAGCAATGGAGTTTGAGCGTGCAGCGGCAATTGCCCAAAGATATGGTGGCAACCATCGCGTACGTGGGCAGCAAGGGAACTCATCTTTCCGCCGAACTTCAACTCAATCAGTTGCCCGTTGCTCCGCAAGGCCCGGACACCGGGCTCTTTCCTACCGGAAATCCCTTTGGCCCCGGCCAACCCATTACCAGCGCCGTCTGCCAGAGTTATTCGGGAGGCCTGAATAGTTCCGGCACTGGCTTCGTCGATGGCAACTTCACTGTGGGAAATACGACGGTGACACCGCAACAGCCAGCCTGGACCAATCTTGTAGCTGCCTGTTACGGAGACTTCGCCCATATCGCCAGCCCCACTCCGCCGCCCAATGCGTTGCGCACCTTCGCTCCCGGAATTGAACGCGTTCTCTCTTTGCAAGATATTGCCGATTCGCAATACCACGCTCTTCAGTCGACGATCCGCCGCACTCGTGGGCCGCTCACCGTCGGCGCCTCCTATACGTATAGTCACTCCCTCGATGACTCCTCGGATCGCTCCGACGCCAATTTCGTCAACTCGGCCAATATCAAATCCAACTGGGCCAGCTCTGGCTTCGACGAGCGGCACTTGTTTAATTTCAGCTACGTTTATGATCTGCCGAAGGTCAGCGGCTTTATGGAACGGGCGGCGACTTTCCACACCAGCGAATCCAAAGCTACAGATGCTGATCAGAAACCGCTGCCTTCACCGGCGGTGAGCAACTCGCAGGTTCTGCATCAGATGCTCGACGGCTGGCAGCTTTCCGGCGTCACGATCTTTCAATCAGGAACCCCCTTCAGCGTCCTCAATGGCGGCAGCAGCGCAGGAATCTCCGTGGTGGACAATGCAGGCGTAGCCAATGGCGCCGGCATCGGATCGTATCCCGATGTAGTCGGCGATCCGCGCGCGCACCTTCCGCCCGGCATAAATAATTCTCAAAGTATTGGACCTTTGCTGCTCAATCCTGCCGCCTTTGCCGCACCTCGAGGACTCACCTTCGGAGACGCAGGCAGAAACTTTCTCAACAATCCGCACCGGCTGAATTTCGATCTTTCATTGCTGAAGAATTTCAAAGTTACGGAAGGCAGCAACCTCGAATTCCGTATGGAAACTTTCAACATTTTCAATCACACGCAATTTCGCATTTTTAATCCCAACATCGGAAACACCGCCAATAACACGATTAGTTGCTACGGCGGCCCGAACAACAGCGCGCTCGGCGGGCTGACGACGATTACGAACCAGCCCGGGGCTCAGGCCGTGAATATTGACTGCACCACCGGCGGTTCATTCCTGCGGCCGGTGGATTCCCATCGCCCCAGGACGATGCAGTTCGGCCTGAAATACAGCTTTTGATCATGCATGAGTTCAATAGACGCGATTTAAATAGACTTGATCTGAAAAGAAAAGCACGGGCCGCTCGTCGCTGTGCTGCCAGGGCGCGTCTTGAGCAAGGCTATGTGTTGCTGACGTTGTTATTATTTGCAGCGGTTTTAGCGATAGGCGCTGCCGCCGTAGCCCCCCGCATCGCCTTTGAAATCAGGCGCGACCGCGAGGAGGAACTGGTGCATCGTGGCGCAGAATATACGCGCGCCATTCAAAGATTTGCCAAAGCCAACGCGCGTTACCCACTTCGCTTAGAAGAATTGCAATCCACCGGAGGCCTGAAGTACATCCGCAAGCTTTACAAGGATCCCATTACCGGCGGAGATTTCCGACCGTTGTACATGTCCGATATCCCTGCTGCCTCAGGCGCTTCTGTAGCCGGCGGTCAGGGATTACAAAGTAATGCTCAGTGGGGCGGCAATTTAGTAGGAGCGCGAGCTCCGGCGGTGCCGCCTCTTTCTTCGACGGGAGACAATTCAAACAGCGATCCGTCCAGCGCGGACACGCCTTCCGCCTCAGGGACGCCAACTGCTGGGTCGGCAACGGAGAATTCTGCGTCAAACGGCGGCAATGAGCCAAACGGCAAAGGCGCAATTATTGGAGTCGTCAGCAAAAGCACAGCGCACAGCATCCGGGAATTTGACAAGAAGAACCATTACAACGATTGGCTATTCTTCTATTTGCCGAGTTACAACACCGGCCGGAGAATCAATGGTCCGACTCCGCTTACGCTTCCCTCTGCCACTGCTCTAAATGGCACCGGGGGCCAAAACCAGTTCAGCCAAAACCAGGCAGGCCAAAACCAGGTTCAAGGGCAGGCAAACGCCCAGGCATCGGGTCAGAACTAAACTCCTGAGCAGGGAAATTTTAATGCGCCATTAACCCTTCCCCAGTGATCGAGTGCCATAATTTCCGGCTTGCCCCATGTCAACGGCTGCGAAGACGCTATATGTCGGCAGCTCTCAGCCTTTCATTAAAGGAGTCTTCCGGAAATGAAGCGGACCGCATTTGCAATTCTGCTGGCTACGTTCGCCGTTGTTCTGACCGCCTGCTCCGGCTCGCCTTCTTCTACCAGCATCACCACCGCCGCGGTCATCCCTAATATCGCTGGCGCTTGGGAATTTCAGTTACAGAGCTCCACCGGAACACTTACGGGAATGGAAGTCGCGCTCCAGGAAGGTCAGGTCCTATCCAACAACGCATACCTTCCCGATGGCGATATTTCAGCCAGCGGCGCGCAGATGGCGTTCGTCACTTTTGATGCCAGTACGGGCTTAGCGACCGGCTTCGGAGGATCGTGTGCGGCCGACGGAGCATCAGCAAACGCTCTGAGCGGATCATTCGCCTCTCTGGACAGCGCGGTTTCCAACTTCACCTTTACCGAAAACGGAAATTTGTTCAACGTCACGGCAATGTTAAGCGGCGATGGCCAGTCCATGCAGGGCACCTACGCGTCGGTTAGCTCGAGCAATTGCCCCGACAGCGGGACCTTCACTGGAATGGTCGTGCCAAAGCTTTCGGGAACTTACATCGGAATCCTGACTCTTCCTTCTTGTTCTGCGGCAGGATGCGATTCCGCCTCGGCCACATTGAGCGAAAGTTCCAGCAGCGCCGCCACGTTAAGTCTATTATTGACGGGTACTGACAATGACACGCTCACGCTCACCGGGCCGGTAACCGGAAACGCCTTCTCAGTGCAGGGATCGTTCCAGGGCGAGACCCTCGTTCTGGAGGGATATTATGAGATCAAAAACAATATTCCTACTCTGTACCTGGTCAACGCCGCAACGCCCACGGAGCCCGCAGGCCTGCTGACGGTTCCTCCGCAAATCTAGTGTGACACCCATAGATTCGCGAAATACTCCTGTCGGCGCCATCCCGGCTCAAACTACGGTGGACCCCGTCAAGCGTTTTGCGCCGACACTTCGGCGTGGACGTGGGGAGCAGCCCATTTCGTTGTCATAGAATGCTGTCGACTTTTAGACCAAGCTCATCACTGACTGGATTCTCGCAGCGGGACACCAGGCCCTGCCATTCGTCTCTTCGGTATTTGCTCCCACGAATACCAGACTCGGATTTGTTACTAGTACATCGTCCTTTCGATTGCCGCCACGACGATAGCAAGTAAAATAGAATGATGGAGTTCCATAAAACGCTACGGGTACGTTCTGCATCTTAAGTACCGAGGCGTATGATCGAGGGCAAAGCGCCAGGGCCTATTTGTATCCGTTAACTTTGTTTCCATCAACTTCCGAGGTTGCGATGAAAATTGTGAAGGTATGTCTGGTTTCTCTTTTGCTGGGTAGTGTTGCGTTTGCCATGCCCTTGAACGGGTCAGCGCGGTCCGTGGTCCCCGGGGACCTGCTGCAGCTTATCTCCGTGGACTACCGTGCGATCAAAGATTCTCCGACGGCGATGGCTCTGAAACAACAGGTGTTGCCGGACAACATCAAGCAGTTCGAAACCGCACTGAAGAGCATTGGATTGGACACCGACAAAGATGTGGATACGTTGACCTTTGCATCTTTCCGCAACGGGAAGCAAGGGGTAAAGACCATAGGCGTGGCCAGCGGGCCTTTCGACATGAAGACGGTGCTCAAGAAAATGAAGCTGCAGAAGTTCACGCCAAAAAAGTATGGCACGTCCAGCATCTATCCGATGGACGGCGGTTTTGTGATGAGCTTTCTTGACGACAGCACGCTGCTCTTCGGCGACATCACGGCGGTTCATGCCGCGCTGGACACACGCGACGGGAAGGTGCTTTCGCTGGATACAAACAACACCATGACCGACATGATGTCCGATGCCGATTCGGCTCCGGTGTGGAGCATTCTCGATCAACAGGGGACGCAGAATGCGATGCGGTCGGCGCTGGGGGATGCCTCGAAGATTGCCGACTACGACACGGTAAAGAAACGGTTGCTGGGCTCGCAGTACACTTTGAGCTTCAACAGCGGCGTGAATTTCGACATGACCGTGGTCACTTCCGACCCGATGACGGCAGCGACTATCTCCTCGCTGGTGAAGGCTGGTTTGCTCTATAAGAAGATGAGCGCAACGCCAGCGGAAAAAATTGCAGTCGACAATACAACGGTAGATTCCGATAGTTCAGACGTGCTGTTGCATTTTAAAGCCAACGATCAGCAGTTCCAATCGCTGATGCATTCGGAGTTGTTCGCAGCGGTTACGCACTAAAAGCAAATCCACCACGAAGGCACTGAGACGCCGAGAAATCGGCAGTCAGTGCCTTTTCTGTTTTGCTCGCTATTTCTTTTGCCGCTTCTGGCGGGCCCAGCCTTCTTTTACGATCTGCCGGGCGCGCGCGATCGCCAGCGAGTCTTCCGGGACGTTATCCGTGATACATGAGGCCGCGGCCACGTAGGCGCCTTTACCAACGCGCACGGGGGCTACCAAGGCACTGTCACTGCCGATGAAGACCTGGTCCTCGATCACGGTTTTGTGTTTGTTCACACCGTCGTAGTTGCAGGTGATGGTTCCGGCACCGATGTTTACTTTTTCTCCTATCTCGGCATCGCCCAGATAACTCAAATGGTTCGCCTTGGATCCCTTGCCCAGACGCGTTTTCTTGGTCTCGACAAAATTTCCAACATGGGCGCCTTCGCCGATTTCACTTCCCGGCCTGAGATGCGAGTAGGGTCCAAGGATCGCGCCCGATGCGATGCGCGAATCAGTGATAATGCATCCGGGAAGAACAGTGACGCCGTCTGCGATTTCCGAGTCTCGGATCACAGTGTAGGAACGGATCCGGCACGAGGAACCGATTGTGGTCTTGCCCAGCAGTTGCACATAAGGCTCAATCACTGTATCGGCAGCTACCTGCACTTCAGCGTCGACTACGCAAGTTGCAGGATAAAAGACCGTGACTCCATTCGACATTAACTGGCAGCATTTTCCCAGACGCATCTGCTCATCGATGACTGCCAGTTCGGCGCGGGTATTGGCTCCCAATACTTCGCTTGCATTGCTGGTCTTGCATGCGACTACCCGCTTGCCCGCCTTGCGCAAAACTTCGGCCATATCGGTGAGGTAGTATTCGCCGTGCGCGTTGGCGGTGGAAAGCTTGGCAATGTTGGCATATAAATCTTTCACCGAGAAAACGTAGAAACCGGAATTGATCTCGCGGATTTTCTTCTGCGCCGGGGTCGCTGACTTTTCTTCCACAATTGCGCGCACTTCGGGACTACGCGGGCTTTTCCGCAGGACCCGGCCATAGCCGGTGGGGTCCTGAAGTTCGGCGCTGAGCACGGTCATCGCCGATTTTTCTTTCAAATGAAAATCGCGGAGACGCGTAATGGTCTCGGGGGCGATCATAGGAGCGTCGCCCGAAAGCACGATGACGTGATCGTATCCGGTGAGCGCTTCCTGTGCCACCATGAGCGTGTGGCCAGTGCCGCGCTGCTCCTCCTGGAGAACGAAACCAAGGCCGGTCGATTCCAACGATTTGCGCACGCGTTCGGCCTCATGCCCGACGATGGCATAGATATGTTCGGGCGAAACAATCTGCGTGGCGGCGGCAACAACATGCGCCAGCAACGGCTTTCCCGCAACTTCATGCAGTACTTTGGGAAGGTGCGATTTGAGGCGTGTTCCCTTCCCCGCTGCCATGACGGCAACGGCGATGCGCGGAGGGCCGGCAGGATCTCGGCCAGTTTTGTTTTGTTTCGGTAGGGTGCGAGGTCTAGTCATCGACTTCACTATATCGTGACCGCGAGGCTAACGAAACGGAGCGGACGTTTTTGCAGCGGACCCTCACTTCTCCGAGAGATTGGTTTAGAAGTTCTGCGTTCTGCCAGTCCGCACGCTCACAAGCTCAGGCCGCCATCCACGACCAGAATCTGGCCGGTGATGAACTGAGGAGCGGTGGCGAAGAACAAAACTGCGGCGGCAATTTCGTCCTCGCGACCGTTGCGCCGCATGGGAGTTTGTTTGGCCATGCGGCGCATGAACCCTGCCGCTGATTTTTCTCCCAGGTCAATCATTCCCGGCGCAACTGCATTCACCGCAATCTCCGGAGCCAGGGCTTTGGCCATCACTTTGGTCAGCATGTGCAGCGCGGCTTTCGAGGAACAATAGTGGGCATGCGTGGCCCAGGGCTCCAGGCCGCCTAACGATCCCATGTTGATGATCTTTGATTGACGATCCGATTGACGATCCGATCGACGATCCGATCGCTGGTCCGACTGACGCTCTGGTGAGCGACGATTCTTGCCTCGCATCCACTTCAGGGCTTCGCGCGAAACCAGGAACGGGCCGCGGGTGTTGGAAGCGAATATTGCGTCCCACCGTCGCGCAGGCAGTTGTTCGAATTCGGCGGTTTCGTAATCGGCAGCATTATTTACCAGAATGTCAATCCGGCCGAGTTCCCTTCCCGCCTGCGTCACCATCGCCTTGACACTGGCTTCATCGGTGACGTCGCAGCGCAAGGCATAAGCGCGGACGCCCGACGCCGACAAGTCCGCTACAGTCTCCCGAGCCTCGCGAGATGATTTCCGAAAGGTGATCGCGACATCGGCTCCAGCCTGGGCCAATGCCAAGGCTGACGCTCGTCCCAGGCGCCGCGCTGCGCCCGTTATGAGGGCGGTTTTTCCAGTTAGCGGTTTCGATGAGAGATCGTTCATGTCATGGATTCTACTGCGTCCAGTCGTCTCTGCCGCGAATTGACCGGCAAGACCGACCAGTCGGTAAAGACACTGGAAAAGTGCCGGGCCGCCGCGCTAGAATCCGACATGCCCGAATCGCGGAACGTGGTCGTTTACTCGCGCAAGGGATGTCATCTGTGCGAGGTGGTCAAAGAGAGTCTAACGAAACTCTCGCGCCGCGGCGGCTTTACCTGGCAGGAAATTGACGTCGATTCCGATCAGGAACTCCGGCGGGAATACAACGACCAGGTTCCCGTTATCTTTATTGATGGCCGCAAGGCTTTTAAGTATCACATGGATGAGCGCGAGTTCCTGCGCAAGCTGGCCAGTTAAGTGTCGCCCGCGCATTCGCTGGTTTCTTTAGCAAGCTGGTAAAATCCCTGCGGACATGCTTCGCACCCAACTGTACGCCGATCCGCACAATCTTTTTGTCCACGATCTGGTACTCGAATCCTGCCGACGTAATCCGCATAAAATCGCATTGGTCGATACATCCTGCGGCCGCCGCCTGAGCTACGCCGAGTATGGAGAGATCGTCGAAGCGCTGGCCCGCGGCTTGATCGCGACCGGCGTCAGGGCGGGCGAAGTAGTCGCGATTTTCCTGGCGAATTGCTGGGAGTTTGCCGCCACATATCACGCGATTACTCTCGCAGGAGCCATCCCCACGCTATTGAATCCCACCTACCGCGAACGCGAGGTTCGCTATCAACTGGAGAACTCCGGAGCGGTGCTCTTGATCAGCGACGCCTCGAATCTCGAGGGCATCGCCCTGAGTGGACTGCCGAATGTGCGCCGCGTCTATACTACTCGAACAGCAGCCACCGGCATGGAACCGTTCGCAAATCTTTTAAAGGCCGCAGGCGCGCCTTTACCAAGACCGCTGCAATCTTCCGCGCATACTCTTGCCGCATTGCCTTATTCCAGCGGCACCACAGGATTGCCCAAGGGCGTGATGCTCTCGCATTTCAATCTGGTCGCGAATGTCTATCAGCTCCTGGGACCGAACTGTGTGCATCTCACGGGTGACGATCGCATTCTTTGCTTTCTTCCTCTGTATCACATTTACGGACTGAACGTGATTTTGAATCCGGCGCTGAGTCAGGGGGGCACGCTGGTTCTTCTGCCCCGATTTCATGTGCAGCAAGTTTGCTCGTTGCTGGTCGAGGAGCAGATCACCATGATTCCGCTGGTACCTCCGGCCATGAATGCGCTGTGCCAGGCGGCCGAGGCGGGACAATTCCCGCGCGATCATAAGGTCATTTGGGCCAAGTCGGGTGCTGCTCCCTTGGCACCCGATCTTCCCCGGCGCTTTACCGCTCTGACTAATATTTTGGTCTGCCAAGGATATGGCATGACCGAGGCATCTCCCGTCACGCATGTAGGATTTCTTGATCCCAAACTCTATCGGCCAGATTCGATCGGTCATCCCGTGGCGCAGACCGATTGCCGAGTGCTGGCGCAGAATGAGTTTGATCCCGAACTCGCTCCTGAAACCGCCAACGAAGCTCCAGCCTGCGAACCGGGAGAGTTGGTGATGCGCGGGCCGCAAATCATGCGAGGCTACTGGAATGAGCCCCAGGCCACAGCCGCGGTGCTGCGCGATGGCTGGTACTGGTCGGGCGACATCGTCACCCGCGATCGTGAGGGATTCTACCGAGTAGTTGACCGGCGCAAGGAAATGATCAAATACAAGGGATTTCCCGTGGCTCCGGCGGAGGTGGAGGCGGTGCTGCTCGAGCACCCAGCGGTGCGCGAATGCGGCGTGGTGGGACGCGCGGACTCCGCGGCGGGAGAGATTCCTGTGGCCTTTGTTGCGCTGCGAGAGGGTTTTGCTTCCAGCGCAAAAATGGAGGAAGAGCTTTGCGCCTTCGTCGGCGAGCGCCTTACACACTACAAGCAGCCGCGGCAAGTTCACTTCGTAGACGCGATTCCGAAGACAGCGTCAGGAAAACTTCTGCGCAGAGAGCTGAGAAAGCAGGTCTCATAGCCTTGTTGCTCTCTGCGCCCAGGGAAAAGAAACGCCGCCGCAACGGCGGCGCTACGCAAGACTATTTCTTCTCCTGATTTTTGTTGGCGATCGAGATCAGTTCGACTTCGAAAATCAGCGTGTCCCCAGGGTCGATGCCGGGACGGCCCATATCTCCATAGGCCAAGTCTGAAGGGACGAAAAGCTCCCACTTGGAACCTACAGGCATGAGTTGCAAAGCTTCGGTCCAGCCCTTGATTACGCCGCTCACGGGAAAGTCGCGGGTTGACCGCGTTTGTAGGAGCTGTCGAATTCCTTGCCGTCGATGCAGCGTGCCTTTGTAGTTGCACACCACCGAATCGCTCGCCGTGGGCTTGGGTCCGGTGCCTTCCTTGAGAATTTTATATTGCAGACCGCTGGGCAGAGTGACAACGCCTTCTTTCGTCTTATTTGCAGCTAGAAAGGCTTCGCCGGCTTTTTTGTTGACCCCCGCCTCTGCCTGCATTTTGGCCTGCATATTCTGCCGCATCTCATCCTGTGCTTGCTTGAGAACAGCGTGGGCTTCGTCATCAGTCATCAACGTTTTGCCGCCGGTTAGAGTATCTTTCAGCCCGCGCGCCAGAATGGCGGGATCAACGGACACCGATTGCCGCTTCATGCTGGTCCCAATATTCATGCCCAGCGCATAGCTGAGTTTTTCCTTTTGCGTTTTCAATGTGAGAGGCGCAGCAGCCCGGTGGGTTGCAGTGTGAGTTTTCGTGCCTGAAGTCTGCGCCGTTTTTGCCGGAGCCGCAGAGGAAGTTGTTGCCGCCGGAGTTTGCTGCGCCAGGAGGCTTCCTGCCAGCAGAGTCACGACTGCCAATGGAGTTACCGATAAAGCAAGGGTTTTTTGCATATTCCATATTGTCCCACACCTGCGTGAACACCCCGTAAATTAAGAGCGTCTCGCTTGGGTCTGAGACCGCGACGACTGCATTTTCATTGTGGGGCAGGTCAACTTCCTGTAATATCACTTCCCCATGATCCGTGTCCTGCTGCTGTTCCTGCGGCGGCTGTTGCTGCCTGTAGCAGTATTTGCGATCTTCAGCCTGATTTGCGTTCTGGTCTACCGGCATCTCGAAGGATTGGCCTGGGAAGATGCGCTGTTCTGGATGGTGCATCCGCACGCAATCGACGCGCAGAAGGTGCGGAATGCAACAAAATTATTTGCGTTGTTCGTCTACTTCGGCGTCTTCGCTTTTCAGATCTGGATCGCCGAGCGCGTACTCGTAACCATTTTCAACCGGCAGGGCGTGGAGGCCTGGAGAACCATGGTCAACGATGTCAGCATCGACAAAGTTAGCGATCACTTCATCATTTGCGGCTACGGGCAAGTCGGCCGCACGGTAGTGGACCAACTTACGCGGCTGGAGATTCCCTTTGTGCTCATCGAGACGAACGAGGAGATGTGCCGGGGCTTGCTCAAGGAAAAGATTCTGGTCGTGCACGGCGATTCCAAGCGTCACGACATTCTCAGGGCGGCGGGCATTGAGCGGGCGCGGGGAGTTTGCATTGTGATCGACAACGATGCCGACAATCTCTACATCACGGTCACGGCCAAGGCGCTGAATCCCAAGGCACGCATCATTACTCGCGCCGGCCAATCGCGCTACGCCCAAGCCATGCGCAATTCCGGCGCGGATGAAGTCATCATTCCAGAATACGAAGGAGGCCTCATGACCGGGCGCATGATCGCCAAGTATTATCCAGCGGCGCATGTGGAGTAAGGGCTGTCGCTATCGGCCCGCACTCATTTCACAGTCGGGCTGTCCGTGGTGCTTTTTTCCGGGCCGGTGGCCGTAGGATTTTTCTTGGTTACCAGAAAACTCCAGATAGTTTCGTTCGCATTCAAATCCTGGCTGGTCTTGCCGATCTGGTTCTCCACTTCATACTGCTCGCCGCCAGGCCAGGTGTTACCGGCACCTTTGACGCTGTAGAGCACCACCTGCGCGCCTTGCTGGCAGCCATCGTACGTGTAGACCTTGGTTTCCATCCCGCCTTTTTCGTGCGCCGGAATTTTGGTTTGAGTCGGCTTCTCTGAGCAGCGATCGATGCGCGCCCAGGCTTTGGCGCTCTCTTCGGCTGAGATGACGGAGAGTCCAAGGTTATGTTCGGTGCCGCCTCCATAAGGCACGACCGGGTCCGAGGTTCCGTTGATCATTACCGCCCCGACCGGGCGGGTGGGTATGCAGATCATCTTCTTGGGCATGTCGGCGCCCACAGTAGCGATTGCCGCGATGCGGTCGGACATGGCGCAGCCCACCCGCATAGCCATGAAGCCGCCATCGGACAGACCGCTAGCATAGACTCGCGAGACATCGACCGAGGTCTTCGATTCGATCTGGTCGAGCATGGCGTTGAAGAACGCGATGTCATCGGCATTGGTCGGCTTACGATCTTCCTCGGGGTTATTTTGTCCGCCTCCTTGAGGATAATTTCCACCCCCTTGCGGGTAGCCGCCTCCGCCGCCAGGATAGCCGCCGCCGGGATATCCCCCACCGCCATAGCCACCTCGACGGCGCCCGGGACCTGGTCCCATCATTGGCCGCCGCTCTTCGGGACGAACGCCTATGTTCCAGCGTCCGTGGAGCGCGGCGGGATAGACGGTAATAATGCTGTCTTTATCGGCGATCTCGTTGAAGCGGGTGAGGCGTTCGATGTCGTCGGGATCCTGGTTCATGCCGTGCAGCAGGATCACGACGGGATAGTGCTGGTGTGAGTCGTAACCAGTGGGCAGATGCAGAATGTATGTGCGATCAACGTCGTCGACGGTGACGGTTTCTTTGGTTTCCTGCGCATGCGCCGTCTGAGTCATCGACAGAAAGGCGAGGCAGAAGATTGCGGCCAGGGCCGGCTTCAGCATCTTGTTTTTCTTCTTCCTGAGCTTCTTCCTGAACTTCCAGTTGCTGGATTTCATTGTGTCTCCGGATCGTAGCCCCAAGCACTCCTATCCTCCTGCTTGGAAGCGATTAAGTCCAGCGGAGTTGGCCAAGGCGACAGGAACTTTGGCGAGCCATGTTGCGTATCTCATTTTGACAGAAGATTTCGGCTCCGGCAGCGAGGCTGGTGACCGGAAAAGGAGAATGGCCATGGATGGACTCACGGGTTTGGCTGCGGTGATCATGATTTTCGGAATGCCCACGGCAGTCCTGGGCATGTACACGTTTTATCGTGTGCGCAAGCTGCGTACCGAGGAACGGCTGGCGGCGATGCAGCGGGGAGTGAACGTTCCCATGGAGCCGGATCTTTCCGAGGGCGCAAGTTCGCGCCGCTCCGGAATTTTGCTGGTGGCGGGCGCGATCGGTTACATGACCACTTTCATTTTGATCGCGCGCGTGGAGCCCGATGCCTGGGTCGCGGCAGCATTCGGGGCAATTCCTCTGGCTTTGGGAATCGGATTTTTTGTGGATTCCGCGCTCATCCATCGCGATGCCAGAGCATCCTAGGGGATACGCTCGTGAGGACGCGGAGCCTGAGTTGCAGGCAACTGTGGGAAGGCATTCCCTGCGTCCTTCCTCTTAATTTCACTTCTTATATAGAGTGGGCTGCGGACCTTGCTCCAAAGTCTTGCGGTCCCAGATCCAACCTTCGCGCGTGTAGCTGGCCAGCTCGAAATCCTGGGTGAGTTCGAGTGCATCAACGGGGCAGGCATCTTCGCACAAGCCGCAGAACATGCAGCGGCTCAGGTCATAGGTGAAATCGGTGAGTTCTTTGCGGCGAGTGTGCTCGTTGCGCGCGCTGGAGACCACGATGAGGTGCTCCGGACAGACCAGAGCACACAGGTCGCAGGCGATGCACATGGTCTCATCGGTATCGGGATTGACATTGAGGCGCGGAGCTCCGCGATAGCGCTCGGCCACTTGCGGACGCTCCAGCGGATACTGCTCAGTGTAGATTTCCTTGGGATCCTGATAACGAAAAGTGACCTTCAAGCCCTGGAGGAGGTCGATGAGGAAAACTTTGCGCAGCAGGTTCGGCATGCCCATGACGAGGTAAGCATACCACCGGCAGTTCGGGTTTAAAAGGAAGACTATCCGAGCTCTCAAAGCTTCAGAGATAATGACGGTCCGGCGCGCTGTTCGGGATTGCGGGACTAAGCTAGAATGTCAGCCCAAGATGGTAATTGCGATCTGAGACCGAGAGGCTTCCATGAGGGACAGGCTTTCTTCTATTTTCCTACGGTTAATAGTTCTCACCGCCGGCATTTTGCTGTTGGGGACATCCATTGACATGGCGCAAAACGGCGCATCGGCAGCCGGCGATGCGCGACTGCAGAAAGCGTACCGTTTTCAACGCGGAGGATGGACTTTCGTTCACCTGGAAGGTTCACCGGCTGACATTGGATTTCAGCACGGTTATCTTCTGGCTCCCGAAATTGCGGATGCTTTAGCCGCGGTCAAGCTTATCGACATTCATCAGACGCAACGTGACTGGGAATTTTTCCGCAAGACCGCGCGCGAAATGTTATGGCCGCACATTGACGCGGAATATCAGCAGGAGCTTCAAGGCATTGCTGACGGCGTGAAGGCTCATGGCGGTGATTTGGATGTTTATGACATTGTGGCGCTGAATGCTTTCGAAGAAGTTCCGGATTACTACGTGCCCTGGTTGAACAAGCAGACGGCAAAGAAGGAAACTCCAAAGCGACGAAAACCGGTGCCGAAGCTGGCCGCGCCCGGCAATTGCAGTGCGTTCATAGCGACCGGCAGCTACACCAAAGATCATCAGATCGTGATCGCGCACAATAACTGGACCAGCTATCTGGAGGGCGAACGGTGGACGGTGATTTTTGACATCGCCCCCGACCACGGTAACCGCATTCTGATGGATGGCTTTCCCGGTGTAATTACCAGCGATGACGATTTTGGCGTCAACTCGGCGGGCGTGATGATCACGGAGACTACGATCACGCAATTTGAAGGATGGGATCCGAACGGCAAGCCGGAGTTTATGCGTTCGCGTAAGGCTCTGCAATACGCGAACGGTATCGACGATTACGTTCGGATTATCAAAGAAGGAAATAACGGGGGCTATGCCAACGACTGGCTGATTGGCGACAGAAAGACGGGCGAAATTGCGTATCTGGAACTGGGACTCAAGAACACCCCGCTGTGGCGAACGAAGGAAGGATATTTTGTGAGCTCGAATTTCCCCCGCGATCCGAAGCTGATTCGCGAGGAGACAAGCGGGTTCGATTCCAAAGATGCTTCGTCATCGATGAATGCCCGCCACGCGCGGGCGGATGCGATGGTGCAGCGGGCTAAAGGAACGATCGACGTGGAGATGGCGGAAGAATTCCTGGCCGATCACTTCGACAGCTTCGAGAAGAAAGAACAGCCCAACGAGCGGGGGCTTTGCGGACATGTGGATGCCTCGCCTCGCGGGGTCAAAGAGTGGGCGTGGCCAGCGTATTATCCTGGTGGCGCGGTGCAGGGCAAAGCCACCGACAGCACAATGGCCGCAAACATGAGCTTTGTAGCCCGCGCGGGACATCCTTGCGGTGCGGATTTTTTGGCCGCGGATTTTCTGGAAAATCATCCGGAATACGCGTGGCAAAAGCCGCTGTTGCACGACATGAAAGCTGGCCCCTGGACCAAGTTTCACGCAGGTGAAAAAGCCGCCGAATAAATTCGGGCGCTGGGCCAATTCTTGTGAAACCGGCCGCGTCCGTCTAATCTTTCTATTTATGCCAAACCTGACTCGTCGTTCGTTGTTGAAGTCTTCTCTTGCGGGAGCCGCTGCAATGCGCTTTCTGCCGTCAGATGCGAAAGCGGACTCGGCTCCCATCGTGCGCAAAGGACGCATTCACCAGTCAGTAGCGCGCTGGTGCTACAAAGACATTCCTGTGGAAGAACTGAGCGCGTACGCCGCCAGCATTGGATTGAAAGGCGTCGATCTATTGCAGCCCGAGGAATACGAGGTTCCTCGGCGCCACGGCATTATCTGCACTATGGGCTATGCCGGTGGCGGCGACATTCCCAACGCCCTCAACCGCACCGAGAACCACGCCGCCATCGAACAGGCCTTCCGCACGAACATCCCGCTCGCGGCTAAGGCCGGCGTGCCCAATGTGATTACATTTTCTGGAAACCGGCGCGGAATGTCCGATGAGGAAGGCGCACGCAACACCGTGGTGGGCCTGAATCGGGTGAAGAAGATCGCCGAAGACAACGGCGTGAATATTTGCATGGAACTGCTCAACAGCAAGGTCAACCATCCTGACTACATGTGCGACCACACCGCTTGGGGCGTAGCGGTGGTGAAGGAAGTGAATTCGCCGAACGTGAAACTTTTGTATGACATCTACCACATGCAGATTATGGAAGGCGATTTGATTTCCACGATCCGGCAGAACATACAATGGCTCGGCCATTTCCATACGGGCGGCGTGCCGGGACGGCACGAATTGAACAATACGCAAGAAGTCCAGTGGGATGGCGTGATGCGCGCGATTGCCGATCTAGGCTTTCGCGGCTACGTCGCACATGAATTCGTGCCCACCGGCGATCCGCTGGTGTCGCTGCGGCAGGCGGCGGACTTGTGTGATGTTTAGCTCAAGAAAATATGGCGGAGAGGGTGGGATTTGAACCCACGATACCCGTTAAGGTATGTCCGCTTTCGAGGCGGATCGTTTCAACCGCTCACGCACCTCTCCGGAGGTTAGCTGTCACAGTCGCTCCACACCCAGATTCCTCGCTTCGCGAGGAATGACAAAGGCTTTGAAGCGGCTGACACCTGCCGACTGACATTTAACGACGGCCAATTAACGCAGCCAGCTAACGACGACTTCTAAAGAACGATTGCAGCAACTCCGCGCAGCGGCCCGCCAGGATACCGCCAGCGACTTCCATGTGGTGATTCAGTTGCGGATGGTTTACCACCTGCAACGCGGAGTGCACGGCGCCCGCCTTTGGATCTTCAGCGCCGTATACCAGGCGCTTAATACGGGCATGAACCAGGGCGCCTGCGCACATGGAGCACGGCTCAATTGTAACAAACAGCTCGCACCGTTCCAGGCGGTGGTTACCTACGGCTGCACCGGCTTGCCGCAAGGCGATAATTTCGGCGTGAGCAGTCGGATCGGAGTCAGTGATATTGCGGTTGAAGCCGCGGCCCACGATGCGTCCGTCACAGATTACAACCGCTCCAACCGGAACCTCACCTGCCTCCAAAGCCCGCTGTGCCGAGCGCAGAGCTTCCTCCATCCAGAGTTCATCCGGCGTCGGTTGGGCGTCCTTCGGCACTGGTTGCCCGTTTTCCATATTCGTTCTCTGCTGCGATCAGCAATTATTTCGCGATGAGCCATTATCCTATCGAAGAGCAGCAACATCTAACGAGCTTTCACAGCCGAACGGAGACAAAATATATGCAGAATGTAAGCACGGAGAAAATCGCGCTACAGGTTGCGGATGGAACAACGATGAACGCCTTTGTGGCGCGGCCAGCGGAGCCGGGGAAGTATCCGGCAATGCTGGTGCTGCAGGAGGCGTTCGGAGTGAATGCCCACATTCGCGATATAACGCAGCGAGTGGCTCGTGAGGGCTATGCGGCGATTGCGCCGGAGCTTTTTCACCGGACAGCGCCGCCAGGCTTTGAGGGCAGCTATGACGACTTCGCCTCTGTGATGCCACATACGCAAGCGGTTACGGAAACGGGAGCGGCAAATGATATTCAAGCAGCCTTCGATTGGTTGCGACGTCATTCACAGGTGATGCCGGATCGCATTGGCAGCATCGGGTTCTGTATGGGTGGGCGACTTTCGTTTCTGGCCTGCGCAACAGTTCCATTGCGCGCGGCAGTTTCGTTTTACGGCGCGCGGATTGCGCCTGCGCTGCTGCCGCGCGCAGCCAGCTTGCATGGTCCGATGCTTTTTTTCTGGGGAGGAATGGACAAACACATCGGGCAGGACCAGATTAGCGCGGTCATTGAAGAATGCCGACGCGCGGGAAAGCCCTACGTCAACGTGGAAATTTCGGATGCGGACCACGGCTTTTTCTGCGACGTCCGTTCCAGCTACAATCCCGCAGCAGCACAAGAAGCATGGTGCCTTACCCGAACTTTCCTGGAAACACATGTGAAGGGATCAGCCGGCCACGCCAGCGCAGCATAGCTGAAAGAAATTTCAATAGCCCCAGCAGACAGGACTCATTCAACAGTAACGGAGGCCGTTTTTTCCTGCTCGGCCTTCGTCGAAGGAGTTTTCAAGGGAAGGTTGACGGTTACAAGGGTTCCGTTTTCCGCGGAATCGATTTCCACGCGTCCGTGTAACTGTCTGGCTCTTTCCCGCATGCCTTGAATGCCAACGCCTGCTCTTAATGGCGGCGACGATTTGCCATTGTTTGATCCGGACATGCCCCAGCCGTAATCCTGAATCTGCAAACACACTTCTTCGGTGGAACGGCTTAGCCGGATATCCGCTTTCTTGCTGCCGGAGTGGCGGTGAATGTTGGTCAGAGCCTCCTGCACGATGCGAAAAATCGTCATCTCCATTTCACGGGGCAAGCGGCCAAGGTCGGAGGAAAGTTCCACATTCACTTCGATCTTGCTACGCTCGGCGAAGCCTTCGATGTACCAGCGAATCGCCGACGGCAGTCCCGCTTCATCGAGTAACGGCGGATGCAGCAGGTAAGAAACGGTGCGCAATTCTTTGGATAATTGACCGAGGAATTCGAGACTCTGCCTGATGCCCTTGGAAAATTCGTCATCGCTTAGGTTTTGAGCTTCCTCTTCCAACGGCATCAGGGTCATTTGCAGGGCAGCGATGAGCTGTCCGGAGCTATCGTGCAAATCGCGCGCAATGCGGCGGCGCTCCTCGTCCTGGGTCTGAAGCAGTCTAGCCGAAAGCTGGCGAATGCGGTCGGATTGCTCCAACAAGTCGGCATTGTTCTCTTCGAGTTCTTTAGTGCGGGCGCGAACTTCGGCGTCGAGCGTCTCCGATAAATTTCGAAAGCGCTCCTCGCTTTGCCGCAACGCTTCATCGCTGCGCTTGCGATCAATGGCAAAAGCCAGCTGGCGCGCGATGGTAAGGCCAAGTTCAAGTTCGCCCGTACTGAAAGCGTGGGGCGCGTTGAAGTAGGCCATGAATTTGCCGACGAGCTTTCCACCCGAGACCAGAGGAATGAAGGCAAGGGCGGCTATGCCCTCGCACTTTATGGTGGCTTTGAGAGATTCCCCGATTTCCGCAGAATCAATGTCGCTTATGTGAATGGGTTGGGGATTGATTTCATCCTGGCTCCAGACAGAATGTCCTTCGACCGCGGCGCGATAACCTTGCGACAGTTCGCGCCAACTGACAAAACGCATTACCCCGCTGTCGTCGCAAAGCAAAATAGAGGCACGATCGCATTGCAGCGCAGATAAGATCGCATTTAGAGCGACGCGATAGATTTCCTGCAATGAGGCAGCGCGGTGTAACTCGTCGGCGAGATGGAACAATGCTTTTTGCTGGCGCACCCCGGTAGCGAGTGCTCGCTCAGTCCGCTTTTTGTTGGTGACATCGCGGGCAACTTTCGAGGCTCCGACTACGCGGCCCGAGCGGTCCCGGACCGGCGATATGGTGACGGAGATATCGAGCAAGCCACCATCCTTGCGCTGGCGAATGGTTTCGAAATGGTCGATTTGCTCGCCGCGCCTAAGCCGCGCAAGAATCTCCACTTCTTCATCCCGGCGATCTGTCGGGATGATTAGCGTAATGGGCCGTCCAACCGCTTCTTCAGCCGTGTAGCCAAATAAGCGCTCCGCAGCCTTGTTCCAACTGGTAATGGTGCCGTCAAGATTTTTGCTGATGATTGCGTCATCCGAGGAATCTACGATGGCGGCAAGCAAGTTTGTCGATTGTTCCGAGTTCTTGCGATCGGTGATGTCGCTGATGACTCCCACGTAGGAGGAGGGCTCGCCGCGTTCGTTCGATGCCCGATTGGCCGCCACATGCACCCAAATAGTCTGTCCGTCTTTTCTGATGTAGCGCTTGTCTCCTGAATAGACGGGCAACTTTTGGTCACGCTTCTCCTCCAGACTGCGGAGCGTCATGGCACGGTCATCGGGATGGGTGATATCGACAAAGCTGAGAGCTTCCAGTTCCTCCCGGCTGTAGCCTGTCATCTCGCAAAGCTTTTGATTGACCTCGAGAAACCTACCAGTTTGGGGATCCGTGCGGGCCGCCCCAACTGCGGAAGAATGAAAGAACGCTGTGAACCGTTCTTCGCTGCGGCTGCGGGCAAGGTCCGCCTGCTTGCGACCGGTAACGTCGACGTGCATGCCGATCATGCGCACAGCTCTTCCGTTCGCATCCCGCAAAATGCGCCCGTGGGAGAGAATCCATTTTGTTTCGCCGTTCGGACAGACCGCACGAAATTCAAATTGAAACTTATTTTTTTCTCGATATGCCCGCGCCGATTCCGTGACCAGCCTGGCAACATCATCGCGATGAAATAATCTTGTCCATTCCGCGGCCGTGATGTATTCCGCTTTGGGTGTGAAGCCGTAGATTGCCGCCATTTGCTGGTTCCATGGACCTCGCCGCTCAACTACATCCCACTCAAATGTTGCCGTTTTAGTCGATTCCAAAGCCAGAGCAAGTTGAGCCTGACTCTCGCGCAGAGCATCTTCTGCCTTCCGGCGTTCACTGATGTCTTCCACCAGAGATATGAAATGCTTTAGTTGTCCCTTGGCGTCTCGGGCCCCGGAAACCGTTAGATTCACCCAGACGATAGACCCATCCTTTCGGATGTAGCGTTTCTCCATCGAAAAAGTACTTAGCTCTCCGGTTCTTACTTTTTCGGTTTCCACCAAATCGGCCGCGAGATCGTCGGGGTGCGTGATGTCCTGAAATTTTTTCTGCAGGAGTTCTTCGCGGCTGTAACCGACGATCTGACAAACCTTGTCATTGACGCGAAGCCATTGACCCTCGGGACTGACGTGCGCAACCCCCACCGCAGCCAGGTCGAAAGTTGAGCGATAAAGTTCTTCACTCTCGCGCAGTGCCTGCTCCAAAGCGGCGCTCCGTTGCAACACCTCCTGCGCATCGACGTGCCTGGCCTGATCGACAGCCAGGGGAATTGCCGGATCGAAGAAGTTCTGATGGCGGCTGACTGTATCCAACGCGTTGAGCAAATCTCGCCCCAAAGAAGACTTGACCACGTATCCGCGGGCGCCCGCCTTGAAAGCCTCGCGAACCATGGCGGTAACTTCGTGCTGGCTCATGATGAGCACTTCGCAATCGGGCAGCAGTTTGCGGATCTGCCGGGTGGCCTCCAGCCCGTTCAGGTTGGGCATGCTGACATCCATGACGACGACATCAGGCTTCAGTCGGCGGGCTTTCTCCAGCGCGTCGCGCCCATCAATGGCTTCACCGCAGACCTCGTAGTTTGATTCCAGAAGGGATCGCACGCCACGACGGACAACCTCGTGGTCATCGACAACCAGAACCCGCATGGTTAGAGCCCCACGCTAGTGCTCACTAGAGGTTTAACCTTCATCCATCGCATGAATGCTCACTCGGAGATGCTCGACAAGTGAGAATAAAGACTCGAATAAGAGGTCAGAATACAGTAAATGCTGTAGCTACTGGAGATAGTAAATTCGGGATGGCCTGGCAGGCGATGGGCGACCAGATTTCCTGGCTGCCCCCCAGGGATTCGAACCCCGATAACCTGCTCCAGAGGCAGGTGTCCTAGCCGTTGAACGAGGGGGCAGTGTGTAGTTGCGAGCCAATACTTGGCCTGGATTGATTGTATGTTTTGCGACAAGCTCGGTCAACAGAAGACGACGCGAATGGAGCGCACGGCGACGTCGAATTCAAAGAGCAGCCAAAACTCGAGGGGTTAGAATAGCCAGAGCTGCATCCAAGATTCGCGAAGATTCACGAGGGCCCCGGTGGATACATTGCTGGATACTACCATTCACGCTGCGCATTCCGCCGCGGCGCGCGAGACGCTGGTGGCGGAACAAGCGGCGCTGGTGGTGATCGACATTCAGGAAAAACTGCTGCCGCCGATTTTTCAGCGGGAGCAACTGGTGAGGAATTCGCAGTTGCTGATTCGCGCGGCGGGAATTCTGAAGATGCCGGTGCTGATGACCACGCAATATGCAAAAGGCCTGGGCCAGACTGTTCCCGAGATCGCATCCTTGCTACCGGAAGGAGCGGCCATCGACAAACAGCTTTTTTCTTGCTTTGGCAGCGATGTCTTTTGTTCCCTGCTCAAGCGCCTGCCAGGTCAGCGAAATACTCTGCTGCTGTGCGGAATGGAAAGCCACATCTGCGTAATGCAGACGGCGCTGGCCGGGCTGCGCGAGGGCTATCTGGTTCACATTGCGTCTGATGCGGTAAGTTCGCGCACGGAATGGAACTGGAAGATCGGGCTGAATCGCACGGCCGCAGCGGGCGCGGTGATTTCGTCGACTGAGATGATGATCTATGAACTGATGCGGTCTTCGGGATCGCCGGCGTTCAAGGAGTTGCTGCCGTATTTAAAGGGATAAGACGTTGCAAGCTACGCCTCTGCCGGAGTCTCTTCCTTTTTCTTCACCCGCACCACGGTTATTTTGGCGAAGCCTTCGTCGAATGTTGGCGGTTTGAGCTTGCTGGCCATGCGGCGCATCACGTCGTCGGGGACCACCCGATCACGGCGCTGGTGGCGTTCCAGGCAGACATCCAAGGGCACATCGAAAAATACGGCGTGGACTTCATAGCCATAATCTTTGGCTAGCTTGATCCAGTGCTGGCGCTCCTGCGGTGTGAGATTGGTCGCGTCCACATAGTTCATAGGGCGCTTGGCAATGAGGCGCGCTTTAAGCATCGAGCGCAGGTTGGAGAAAACCAGATCCTGGAAGCGCTGTTCACGAACATCATCAAACAGCAAAGAGCGCATCATGTCGCTCGAAAGCGGAATCACGTTATGGCGCTTGAACCAGGAACTCTTGCCCGAACCGGGGAGGCCAATCGCCAGAACGACAACACCGCGCGGCGGCCGCTGCGTTGCCGCGGGAATAGACACCGGAACTGGCGGCGCAGCAACCGGCGGCGCCACGTCTTCGGGACGGAGTTCGGTATCGAGCGGTTGGGAAACCTCTTCCACGGGACCGCCCGGAATAGTTCCCTTGGCCGCGGCCGGAGTAAAAGCCTGAGCGACCGCTTGTTCGCGTCCACCCGAGCGGCCACGGCCCCCGCGGCGCCGGCGGCCGCGTCCCGAGTCGGTTGAGGTTGCGGTCCTGGGTTGCGGCGATGATCGCGGCGCAGGTTTATCGATAGATGCCATTTCAGCTGCGGGTTCTGGCGCAGAATCAAATCCTGGAGTCGAAGCTTCGCTGACGCCGCCTTCTTCCGTGACAGCTTCAGGGGCGGGTTGATCGGCGTCGAAGTAGGCTGGCTGCAAAGGAGGAGGCGCAGCCCCTTCCGGTTCGGGAGTCTTTTTTTTGCGGCGTTGCAGGCGCTCGCGCATCCATTTGCGCATGAATGGCTTGTAACACAGATGCGGCAGCCGGAGCAATGTGCAAGGCCTGGAGCGAACCAAACCCGGCAGCGAAGGGCCTCCTTTTTCGCGATGGAGACTTACAATAGGGTGATGTCCCGCCAGATTCCCGCTGCCATTCGCGGCCAAAAATATATTTCTCTCACGACGTTCCGCAAGAATGGTGCGGCCGTGGCCACTCCAGTGTGGTTCGGCGAAGAAGCCGGCAAGCTCTATGTGATGAGCGAGTCTGCCTCGGGAAAGTGCAAAAGAATTCGCAACAATCCAGCAGTCCGCGTCGCGCCCTGCACGATTCGTGGGAGGGTCACGGGAGCCGAATCCGCAGCTGTAGCTCGTCTGCTTCCCGCGGAAGGTCACGCCCGTGCTCGATCAAGCATCAACCGCAAATACTGGCTGGCGTGGATTTCTTCGCCGTTCTCCCGGGCCGACGCCTTTATCGAATTGAGCTTTGGTTAGAAAACCTCAACTTTCAGTGACTGCGCGCACAGCCTTTCGTGACCGGGCGGCGTTTACGGCGATTCCACTTCCCTGCTAACATCATTTGTTTGCAAATCAATTCGCAGCGAAATCTGTATACGCCTTCATAAATCACGACGGAGGAACTATGGCAATCAAGGTTGGCATTAACGGCTTCGGACGTATTGGCCGTAACGTTTTGCGCGCTTCGTTGAATGATCCGAATTTGGAATTCGTAGCAGTCAACGATTTAACCGATCCCAGGACGCTGGCGCATCTGCTCAAATACGACTCGATCCTAGGCAACCTCACCAACCACATCAGCGCCGGCGAGGACAGCATCCAGATCGACAAGAAAACGATAAGAGTCTTCAAGGAGAAAGATCCTGCCGCGCTGCCGTGGGAATCGGTGGGGGCGCAAGTGGTCGTGGAATCGACCGGCCGCTTTACCGATGCCAGCGATGCGAAGAAACATCTGCGTGGATCGGTGAAGAAAGTTATTATTTCCGCCCCAGCCAAGAATGAAGATGTCACGCTGGTGCTGGGAGTGAATCACGAGAAGTACGACGGAGCGAAGCACCACATTATTTCCAATGCATCCTGCACCACGAATTGCCTGGCGCCAATTGCCAAGGTAGTGAATGACGAATTCAAAATCATCAGCGGAACCATGACTACGATTCACTCCTATACCAACGATCAGGTCATTCTGGATTTCCCGCACAAGGACATGCGGCGCGCGCGGGCGGCGGCGATCAATATGATTCCCACATCCACCGGCGCGGCCAAGGCCTTGAAATTGGTTCTACCTGAACTTGGCGGCAAGCTGGACGGTTTCTCCATGCGCGTCCCAACGCCGAACGTTTCGGTTGTGGACATGGTCGTGTGGGTGGAAAAAAAGACCGCGAAAGAAGAAGTGAATGCCGCTCTGAAAAACGCCTCCGAGTCCGGACCTCTCAAGAACTATCTCGGATTTGAGGAGCATGAGTTGGTATCTTCCGACTTCAAGGGCGATTCCCGATCCTCGATCGTGGATGCTCCGATGACGCTTGTGGTCGGCGGAAACTGCGTAAAAGTGATCTCCTGGTATGACAATGAATGGGGATATTCGTGCCGGGTTCGAGACTTGATCAACTATATTGCCAGCAAAGGTCTCTAATGCTGATGAGACTCCGCCCTTTACTGCAGAAGCCGCGCAAGGGGCGCGATATTTTGATTTTCCTACAATCTAATTTGCCTACAATCTGATTTTGCCTGCAAGATAAGGACAAACCAGCCATGTCCAAGCTTTCCATTCGCGATCTTCCGATTCATGGACGCCGCGTCTTTATGCGCGTCGACTTCAACGTGCCGCTTGAAGACGGCCGGGTCATGGACGACACTCGCATCCGCGAAACTTTGCCTACCATCGAATATGCGCTGCGCCACGGCGCGCGTCTGATTCTCGCCTCGCATTTGGGTCGTCCCAAGGGCAAGCCCAATCCCAAGATGAGTTTGAAGCCAGTGGCCGAGCGCTTACGCATGTTGTTGGACAAGGAACTGGCGCGTGGCGAAAACGTTGGTTTTTCTCCCGATTGCGTGGGTCCGGAAGCCGAGGAAGTTGCTACGCAATTGGAAATGGGGCAGACCTTGCTGTTGGAGAACCTTCGCTTCTACGCCCAGGAAGAAGCCAACGACGAAAAGTTTTCCAGGCAGTTGGCGAACCTGGCCGAGTTCTACGTGAACGATGCGTTCGGCGCCGCTCATCGCGCTCACGCCTCGACCGTGGGGATGACAAAGTTTATGCCCAAAGCCGCAGCCGGATTGTTGATGGAAAAAGAGCTGCTCTATCTGGGCAAGGCGATGGAGCATCCGGAAGAACCCTTTATCGCCATTCTGGGCGGCGCGAAAGTCAGCGACAAGATTGGCGTGATCAAGCATCTGCTCAATAAGGTGAACACGCTGGTGATTGGCGGAGGAATGGCTTACACATTCCTGAAAGCGCAGGGACAGGAGATCGGCAAATCCTTGCTGGAAGCCGACAAAGTGGATCTCGCCCGGCAGTTGCTGGCGGACGCCAAGCAGAAAAATGTGAAGATCCTGTTGCCCATCGATCACGTCGTTGCCATGAAGCCGGAAGCCAACGCGGTGATACAGCAAATCGGCGAAGGCCAGCCGATTCCGGCGGACCGCATGGCCTTGGACATTGGACCGAAAACCATCGAACTTTTTGCCGAGGAGATCTTCGGCGCACGCACCATTGTTTGGAATGGCCCCATGGGAGTTTTCGAAGTTCCTGGCTTTTCCCGTGGCACATTCAAGATTGCCCACGCAGTTGCCGATAATGGAGGTGCGACTTCCATTGTCGGAGGCGGCGATTCCGTGGCCGCAGTTCATGCCGCGGGAGTGGCCGACAAGATCACGCATATCTCGACCGGGGGCGGTGCTTCTCTCGAATTTCTGGAAGGCAAAAAACTTCCCGGAGTGGAAGCGCTGACCGATAAGAAGTGACCATCCTGGATACTGCGGTGCAAAATTTCACAACTCGGCTCTCGCTGGAGGGTGGAAAGACAATTGAGATCCACGGGCCGGCGGACATTACCGAAGAGATTACCGACGCCATCGTTAACGCAGCGAACTCATCGCTGCTTGGCGGAGGTGGTGTGGACGGCGCGATCCACCGTGCCGGTGGTCCCGCCATTCTGGCCGAATGCCGGAGCATCGTGAGCCGGATTGGAAGGCTGCCCGCTGGTAAAGCGGTTATCACGACCGGAGGAGATTTAGCGGGAAAGCACGTGATTCATACGGTGGGTCCTTTCTATCGTGGCGGCGAACAAGATGAAGGGAAAACGCTGGCCAGTTGTCATCGAGAATCGATCCGCCTGGCCGATGAGCATGGGCTCACTTCGCTCGCATTCCCTGCGATTTCGACCGGCGCCTATGGCTATCCGGTCGTGGAGGCTGCGCCCATTGCCATTTCTACCGCTATCGAAGCGCTCAATTCTGCCAGACACCTCACTTTGATTCGCTTTATCCTTTTTGATGTCTCCACCTTGCGCGCCTATGAGCGCGCTGCTCAAGACCCTCGCACTTTGAAGATCGACACTCCGTTCACAGTCGAAAAAAACGTTCCGGAAAAAATCCGTCATTGAAAAGACAACCCATGCGAAAAAAAGTGATGGCCGCCAACTGGAAAATGTATAAAACTCCCGACCAGACTCGCGATTTTTTTCTCGACTTCCTTCCCGAGGTTGCGGGTCATACCCGCGATGAAATCGTCGTTTGTCCGCCTTACGTAGACCTGGGAGCGGCCGTTCAAGCGGCTCAAGGTTCAAACGTCGCCATCGGCAGCCAAAATGTTCACTGGAAAAATGAAGGCGCATTCACCGGAGAAATCTCGGCGCCGATGCTGCTGGCCATGGGCGTGACCCACGTTATTGTCGGCCATTCCGAGCGCCGGCAATATTTCGGCGAGACCGACGACACGGTAAACCTGCGTCTGAAAGCCGCGCTGGAGGCGGGACTCTCGGCCATCTGCTGCGTCGGCGAAGTGTTGGAAGAGCGCGAAGCCGGATTAACCGACGATGTGCTTCGCCGCCAGTGCGTGCGGGCCTTTCACGCAATCTCCGCGAGGAGGGCTACGCGCATGCTCGTGGCCTATGAGCCGGTGTGGGCGATCGGCACGGGCAAAACCGCAACGCCGGAACTCGCAGCCGCAGCCCATGCCGTCATTCGGCGCGAAGCCACGGAAATCTTTGGCGAAGAATTCGCCAGCGATCTGCGCATTCTTTATGGCGGTTCGGTCAAACCGGAAAACGCTGCCGCATTGATGTCGGAAGAAGAAATCGACGGAGCGCTGGTAGGCGGAGCTTCGCTCGATCCCAGGTCCTTCGCGGCGATTGTGAGGTACTGAAGGTCATCGTTGCCATTGTCCGCGGATTATACCGACTGCATTTCCAGTACGGAGTTGACCCTCAGTAACCATCTACACTGTGCTTCCGCGCCGAGTCGCGCTGGCGCCGCGATATCCCAATTGCACCGAAGCTTGGCGGGCGGCCTCTTTCAGAGCCTCGACGATCCGCGGAATGGTGTGCGAGTTCACTTGATTGATCGTTCCGCTGAGGCCGAAGCTGGCCTCGACGCGTCCCTCTTGATTGAAGATCGGAGCCCCCAGACAGCGCGCGCCCAGGTTGTTCTCCTCGTCATCCACTGCAAACCCCTGGGCGCGAACTTTTTCCAGCTCTTTCAGCAAGCGCGGCAAAGTCGTAATGGTCTTCGGAGTTCGCTTCTCCATGCCGCGCTCTTTAATCATTCTCTGCAAGCGCTCCTCCGGAATGTGAGCAATCAAGGCCTTGCCCACGCTGGTGGCGTGAACCGGCATGCGCCGCCCCACCCAGGTGTCCATCTTGATGAATCCCTCGGGCTCGATTTTTTCGATATAGACCGCTACCGGTCCGTCCAGAATTGCCAGGTGGCAGGTAATCTCCGTCTTGTGCATCAACCGCCGCATGATGGGCAGCGCAACTTCTCTCACGTCCAGCCCGGTGAGCGCTCCCCGCCCCAGGCTGAGAATCTTTAAGCCAATTTGGTATTTGCCGGTCTCCGGCTTGCGGCTGAGGTAGCCCTGCTTCTCCAGCGTGCGGAGGATATAACTCGCCGAGCTCTTTGGAATCTGTAATTTACGGCTGATTTCCGCGTTGCTGAGGCCTTCCGGTTCCAGTGCCACAGTCTCCAGCATGGTAAGTGCGCGTTCCACGGCAACGGAGGGGGAATCGACAAGCGTTGGCATACCCAATCGTTATGGTAGCAAAACCTTAGCCGTGCAAGAAAATGAATGTATGTTCCACATACTGAACACGAGCCTTGACCCCCGCCGGAGCGCCAGCTACTATCCGCCAGTATCATGAATAGCTGTTCAATATGTTGAACGCGGAAGGACGGGTCGAATGATGGCTCCTCTGGCAGTGGTTGGCGAAATGGAAGGCTTGCTGAATCCGATCAACAGCGCTCCGGCTGGGTTCGAGGGGTTGCGCGACTTGCCTCCCGGCTTCCTGGATTTTTTTATGCCGCTGCATCGCGCTTTCACAGAGCGGCAACAGGAACTGGCCATGCGCCGCATGCAAGTCCTTCAAGAGGCTCTCGAGGGCGACAAGCCCCGGCATCGCTTCCCTTCCGAAACCGTGCGCAACGGCTGGCGCATCAGCCTTCCCGAGTGGTGCCGCGATCAGCGTAATCAAATGACCGGGCCCGCGGATGACGCCGAACTCTGCGTCAAAATGCTGAACTCAGGCGCACCGGGAGTGATGCTCGACCTTGAAGATTCCTGTGTGAACGAATGGTCGCACCAGGAAATGGGAGTCGCGAACATTCTGGCGTCCTTGCGCGGCCAGCTCAGTTTTTACGATAAAAAGCGTGAACGCACCGTAACCATTCAACCAAGCAATACGGTGATCTTCACCAGGCCGCGCGGACTGCACTTGAATCAGGCGGGTGTAATTCCCGGAGAGCTCGTTTCCGCTTCTTTGTTCGATGTGGCACGCATCTTTTACGGAATTCATCCAGCGGAGTTGAAGCACCCGCTTTGCTTCTACATTCCGAAATCCGAGTCGGCGGAGGAAGCCTTGTGGTGGCGCGATCTTTTCCAGGCCATGGCCAGGTGGCGCGGTCTGCCCCGCGACTACATCAAGTGCATGGCACTGGTCGAGTCTCACCCGATGGCATTCCAGATGGAAGAGTTCGCTTACAATCTGCGCGATCACCTGATCGGATTGAATTTAGGCCGCTGGGACTACATGGCGAGCCTGATCCACTTCAACCTCGACGATCCGGGTTGGGTCTTGCCCGATAGAAACACGATTCCCTACAACGTTCCTTTTTTTCAGAACCTGCGCGAACTTATGCCGGAGATTTGCCATCGCCGCGGCATTCTTGCCATCGGGGGGATGACCGCGCTTTATCCCAGCCGCGAAGATCCGGAGCTGAACGCGCGCGCGCTAGCTGTTCTGGAAAAAGACAAAAAGAACGAAGCGGATTGCTTCATGGATGGAGCCTGGACCGGCCATCCCGATCAGAACGCGGTTGCGGTGGCGCAGTTCCCCCATCCCAACCAGATGCAATCGCGGCCGAAGGGTTTGGAACGCTATCCCGATCTGCGCCCAACTCCGACGGGGGTGGGCCAGCGGACGCTGGCAGGAACACGAGCCGCAGTTCGGACCGTTATCCGCTACCGTCACGGCGTGCTTAGCGGACGAGGAGCAAGCCTGCTTGATGGCTACATGGAAGATCTGGCCACGGACCGCATTTATCGCCTCATGATTGCGCAGCGTGTTCTGCATCGCGAAGCCGTGCACGTGCAAGACGAGAGCGGCCAGCCCATGAAACACACACCTCAGTTCATCACACGGCTATTCGATGAAGAACTGGAGCGTCTGCTGAGCGAGCCAGCCACCAATGGCGCCCCTGAAGAGATCGAGCGCTACCGCCGCGCTCGCGCCATCAGTGAAGCCATGATCGTAAATGGAGAGTTCAATCCGGTCTAAGGCCACCGTCAAATCAATCAAGTTGCAGGAAAGAGAAAGTGAGAATCCATATGTCCGACGGAACGAATTCAAACGCGAACAAGAATGCGCGTCCCTACGCCGAGCGGTTATTGAACGAGGAAGAACGTACTGCGCAATATGCCCTGGCCCAGGTTTGCATCAATAACGATTGGGCAAAAAACCCGCGCTGGACCGGTGTCGAGCGCCCGTATAGCGCAGAAGACGTGATGCGGCTGCGCGGCTCGATTCACATCGAGCACACGTTGGCGCGCATGGGTGCGGAAAGGCTCTGGGAACTTCTGCAAACCGAGCCCTATGTCAACGCACTGGGTGCCATGACCGGAAACCAGGCGGTGCAGCAAGTGCAAGCCGGACTGAAGGCGGTTTATGTGAGTGGATGGCAAGTTGCAGCCGACGCCAATAATGCCGGTACGATGTATCCCGACCAAAGCCTTTATCCGGCCGACAGCGTTCCCAATCTTTGCCGGCGCATCAACAACGCTCTGCAGCGCGCCGATCAGATTCATCATGCCGAAGGTAAAGTCGCCCCGTCGCAGACCTGGTTTGCACCGCTAGTCGCCGATGCCGAAGCGGGCTTCGGCGGCACTCTTAATGCTTTCGAGCTGATGAAAGGCATGATCGAAGCCGGCGCGGCCTGTGTCCACTTTGAAGATCAGCTCTCGTCCGCGAAGAAGTGCGGACACCTCGGCGGCAAGGTTTTGGTCTCCACCACCGAAGCCATTCAGAAGCTAGTGGCCGCCCGCCTTGCGGCCGATGTAATGGGCGTGCCCACGCTGATCATGGCCCGCACCGACGCCGACAGCGCTCATTTGCTCACCAGCGACGTGGACCCGCGCGATCGCGCCTTCTGCACCGGCGAGCGCACGCCGGAAGGCTACTTCCGCATTCGCGGCGGCATAGACTCTGCCATCGCCCGCGGCCTAGCCTATGCGCCCTATGCGGACTTGATCTGGTGCGAAACCTCGCATCCGGATATGGACGAGGCGCGCCGCTTCGCCGCTGCCATTCACGCCAAATATCCCGGCAAGATGCTCGCCTACAACTGTTCGCCCAGCTTCAACTGGCGCAAGAATTTGGATGAGGCGACAATCGCCCGCTTCCAGCCGGAATTGGCGCGCATGGGATACAAGTTCCAGTTCGTAACCCTGGCCGGCTTCCACGCGCTCAACCTCAGCATGTTCGAACTGGCGCGTGGGTACAAAGTCGCAGGCATGACCGCCTATTCCCGCCTGCAGGAAAAAGAATTCAGCCGCGAAACTCAATACGGATACCAGGCTGTGAAGCACCAGCGCTTTGTCGGTACGGGATATTTCGATCAGGTGCAGCAGGTCATCAGCGGCGGATTGTCGTCCACTACGGCGCTTGCAGAATCGACGGAAACCGAACAGTTCTCCGAGAAGAAACCACTGTTTCACCCCCAACACGGCCCCGACGCAGCCTGCCAGCCAGTTCTCGGGGATTGCCCGCACGCGCCGGTTCACATTGAGCCCGGCCCGGAAGAAATGCTGCTTCCCTCGGGCGACTGAAACTATGCTTGCGGCGAGGTGACAAAAGGCCGATTTAACCAATCGGCCCGTGCGTTCGCAAAAAGCGCGTGACGGAAATCAATGAGCCCTGTTGGCACGCCTTGCGCGTCGGCTTGGCAGGCGCGCCCTGGCAAAGCATCCACCGTTCTATTTAACCCACTTCAGCCACGCCCATCCTACGATCAATGTCATCACGGTGATCGGCAGCCCAATGCGGAAATATTCCCAGAAACCAATCTTCGTCTCGGGCTTCGCGCCCTCGACCACAATAATGTTCGCTACGCTTCCCGTGATCGTCAGATTTCCCGCCAGCGTTGAAGCCATCGCCAATAGGAGCCACGCCGTGTGGGGACTCGCAAACTTCGGCGCCAGCGACTTCAAAAGCATCACTGCCGGCACATTACTCACGATGTTGCTCAGAACTGACACGGCGACAGTGAAGACCGCCGAATTGTGGAGATTCCAATGCGCTGCTACCTCCAGAAACTTATCGATGATTCCCGCGTTCTGTGCGCCGCCCACGATCAAAAACAGCCCCACAAAGAACACCAGAAGACCCCAGTCCACCTCCTTGTACAGTTTGCGCGGCTCCAGGGTTCGCGTAATCAGCAATACTGCGGCGCCTAAAGCAGCCGCCACCGCTGGAGGCACGCCCGCCAAGAACGCGATCACAACGGCGCCTACTACAATCGCCGGTTTCGTCAACCGCGAAAGGTCGAGTGGTGGGAGTGGAATCCCATCTTTTACCGATCCCGTGTGCTTGACCCTCCGCATATGCACCCAGTGCAACACCATCCAATCGAGGAATAAGCCCACCACGGCCACGGGACCAAGATGTAGCAGGAAGTCGCGATAAGCTATGCCGGAAAATGACCCGATCAGCATGTTCTGCGGATTTCCTGTAATACTCGCCACACTGCCAATATTCGATGCCGTCGCTACCGCCAGCAGATAGGGCAACGGTTCCAGCCGCATCTTGCGGGTTATGTTCAGAACAAACGGCACCATCACGAGGCAGACAATATCGTTTACGAGAAATGCGGAAAGCACCCCTGACGTAAAGACCACCGCAGGCAACAGCTGAGACGGCTTCAATCGCCGCAGCAGCATCTCTGCATTCCACTCCAAGAATCCCACCAGATGGAGATTGCCCACGATCAGCATCATCGAGAACAACAGAACGAGAGTGGGGAAGTCTATGAACCGAAGCGTGTCGGTCGGCCCCACAATCCGGAACGCAACCATCCCCACCGCGCCGATGATCGCCGCGCCCGGACGGTCGATTTTCAGTCCGGGGAATTTTCCCAGCGCAAAAACCAGGTAGCTGGAAAAAAAGATGACGTAAGCGGCAAGAAGTTGAAAGTCGGAAACTATCGTGGGGGAAAGGTGAACCATGTCGTTCGCGGCCGCCTTTTGCAGGCGCAACTCATGGTAGCAAAACGCATCGGTCGAGTTTCGAGCGATGTAGATCTGGCTTCTAGGAGTAAGAGCATCGCTCGCCTCAGACACCAACAACGTGAATACGGGAGCGCCGCCCATAGACAGACACACGATACGGCTCTTCGTTCACACTCGCACGGCATTGAATGATGTGGATTGGCGGAGCGCGGTCACTTCCTGTTCCAACCCGTCCAAGCGATTCGATTCCACGTGAACCGCAGGCTCGCCGTCTTCTTTTATTTTCCGGGCGCGGACCAGGGCCTGTTCGGCAATCCGGCCGACCTCATGAAGCAGTCTGCGAATCTCGGCTTCCAGCTTCCCTCGGCTTTCCTGAATCCGGTTGAGAACATCGCTCTGCACACGAGTGCTGTTGGTTTCGAGCAGCCTGGTGAGAAATTCTTGGGCCTCATTCCTCATGATCCACCGGGCGCCTACAAGGCCAAGAATCAGGTCGGCGAGCCAGCGCAGCGGTGAGGCAGGCTGCGCGACATCCCTGTATTCGTAAAAAGTGAATTCCGAGCGCGCGCGAAATCCGCGTTCCGGATCGAGAGCATGGGGCATCCGCGCCAGTTCTGGAATACCGGCATTCGCAAGTTTGTTTAGAAACTCGTTGGCCATGTCTACAAACCGCGATGCTACGCGCCGGTATTCGTTCTCTGCTTTCTCCTGCTCGGGCTTCAACCATGGCATGACATGACGGCGGGCCAATTCTTGCGCCTCGTGGAAAGTCCGCCTGCGATACGATGGACCGAACCAGCTCGATATCGATTGCAGCGAAACATCGAGCTCCTGATGCGCTTGCGGCAGCACACGTGCAAGAAATATCTTATGACGATCAATGAACATGTCTGAAATATGTTGTTGTTCAGCCATGAACAGATATCCGAGCTCTCTCATCGAACGTTCTGCATCGCCGATGGTCTCTTTCATTGCGGCGATACGAGTCTCCGATTCCTCGATCGGCCGTTGAAGGGCCTCGCGCTCTTCCGCGATGATCACAAGAAGCTGCTCGCTGACCCGCTCTAGTCCACGTTCGCAGGCTGCCTGGATCAAACGACGGCCCGATCCTTCGATCAAATCGTTGAGGGAATCGATAAGCTTCTCCCAGTCTCGACCTGTTCCGCGATGTTCGAGCTGTTCCGCGGCGCTGACCTCAAACAAAGGTCCGACAGAATGTTGCGGGAGTCGCTTTTCCAGCTGGTGTCGCGCGAAGGCCACCGCCTCGGCTCGCTCTGCATCCGTGGTCCGATCCGCCTTGTTTACGGTGATAATGAGATCCTGAACGTGCTGAGCGGCTGCCTCAACCAGTGCGAGTTCTTCTCCCGCTAGCGGAGGATCGGCTCCGATCACGACCAGCGCCGCATCAATATGAGGAATGAAAGCCTGTGTCGCTGCGGTATTGCCGGTGAACACCGATCCCAACCCTGGTGTGTCGACGAAACACATGCCGGTCGCAAGCAGTGGACTCGGCACAAAGACTTCCAACGCCGCGACATGCTTCGCGTTCTCCGGGTTCTTCTCTTCAGAGACATACTCATCGACACTCTTAACTGGAATATCTGTCCAGCCGGCGGCGGCTTCAAAGCGCACACGTGCGGCCGCGCGGCTTCCATAGCGCACGATCGTGGGCACTGCGGTAACCGGCACAACTCCAGTGGGCAGTATGCTGTCGCCAACGAGCGCATTCAGTATTGAGGATTTGCCGCGCTTGAACTGACCGATACAGGCAACGTAAAAGCGTCCCTGCGATACCCGTTCCGCGACAGACCCCGCGTCTGCCGCGACTTGCTCGGCGTCAAGCTCGTCAGCTAACTCCGCCAGCCGTTTCAGCGCAGACTCTCCGTGCATGGAAGCCTGTCGATCCTCGGGTGCTCCGAATTTCAAGTGTGATGAAGTGGGGTTTTCAAGCGCCGAGTTTTCTTTCCAGTCTGCCTCCATAGCTCGTGCGTTGCTCTTGTTTCATTCTGTACTTGACTACGAAGCCGGAGAGCGTACTCCTTCCTGATGCACGTAGCGGATAACTTCGACCTCGGATACGGCAATCAGACCTTCACTCACCATTTCGTCCAACGCAGGAAGGAGATTGTTGATCTTTTCCTCGGTGTCAATCACGGAAACCATAATCGGCCGATCTGACGACCAAAGCAGATGCCGTTTGTGAATAAGAGTGCTCGCGCCGTAACCTTCGATGCCCCGGAAGACGCTCGCCCCGGCGATGTCGAGTTCCCGGCACTTGACCACAATCGCTTCGTACAGCGGCTTGTTGTGCCACTTGTCGTCCTCGCCGAAATGGATGCGCAGCATCTTGGCTTTGCCTTCCAGTTTCATATCTGCGTCTCCTGCCGCCGATCGGATTTCTGATAGTTGTGTGTGTACTTGATGATGTCCACGTTAGAGAGCACTACCAGGCCCTGCTGCACCATCTGGTCGAGAATCGGCATGAACGCCTGCAGTTTCTCTTCCGTGTCAACGATCGACAGCAGGATAGGACGGTCGTGCGAAAGGCTCAGCGCAGCATCCTTGTGAATACGCCGGTTCGCTCCGTAGCCCAGAATTCCGCGATACACGGTTACGCCAGCAATATCGTGCGCCCGGAGACCGTTCACGATCGCTTCATGCAGAGGCTTGCCATTCCACTTGTCGTTTTCACCAATGTAGATGCGCATCATCTTCGCTTTGCCTTCTCGCTTTAATGGAGGGCCTTCGGCTGCGCCTCGCCTTTGTTCCTTCTCGGCCGGTTTGACGATAGTCGTATCCTGCATCTCGATGAGACCTGTGCCGACCATCTCCTGCAGCTTCGGCAACAATTCTTCCACCTTCGTTGCCGTTTCAATGAACTCGACCTTCACCGGAAGACGGACCGCCAAATCGACAAGGCGGGTGGTGTGCATGTGGTGATCGGCGCCGAACCCTGCGATGCCGCGAGTTACCGTTGCGCCCGAGACCCCACGAAAAAACAGAAAGTCTAGAATGGCGGCATATGCGGCCGCCCCGTGATACTGCTGGTCCTCAGCTACGTAAATGCCGACCTTCTTACCCGGTCCTGTTGTCAGCACATTTTCCCCCTATCGTTAGAGTCCTCTTTGATCTCATTAAAGGTCTGAGGCCCGGCTTTCATGGGATCGCACTCCCCGCCATAACCCCACCCCAGACTGCAATAAAACCAACGATCACGCTCAGTGCCACGTAAAGAAGTCCCACACCGATCTGACCGTCTTGAATGGTGCGCAATGTCTCAAATTCGAAACTGGAGAATGTTGTGTACCCTCCGATGAAGCCAATTGGGATCAGATATCTCCAGTTCGGGCTCCAATGAGTTTTAGATGTTAATAGAGCAAAGACCAGGCCGATCAGGAACGAACCAGTAATGTTGACCACGAGTGTCCCATAGGGAAACCGCGTTCCCATTCTGCTGCCAATGTAGCTGCCCAGCCAGAAACGCAAAATCGAACCCAGACAACCTCCCACACCCACCATCACGTATTTCAGCAAGTTGCCTCGTTCCTTTCTTTAATGCACTCTCACCGGCTTACTGGCTGCTCAGGAAGCCAGAGTCGACTCCGTTCGAGCGATTTCCAGGCCTTCCAGATCACGACGAATGGCGCCTTCTTGTTCAGCCGGCGACACGTAATCGCCAAGCAACCTCTCTACCTGAGCGCGATAGCCGTTGGCATAAGCGTCAAATCTGCGTTTCATTTGACCCAAAGTTCTCTCCGACCAGTCATACAGCAAAGCGTGATAGGCCGACAATGCCCTCGATAGTTGATCTCCGATCATACCGGCCAGGCGCTTGGTCACGATCGCACTCGAAATGTTTCCTCCGAGCAGGGTGGACAGGAACGGCCGTCTTAAGCGAATACTAAGTTCGCCTGGGTCAAACTGGCTAAGATCAAAGGCTGGAATTTCTCGCACGACGGCAGAGAACTCCTGTTCTCCCGGCACGTCCTCAACCTGAAGCACCTTGGCGGTGGCTCGAAGACTTTCATGGAGTTTATGCGCCATTGCGTCCATGCGCCGGCGAAGAGATTCGGTTTGTTCCTGAACCGTCGATGTCACTGCTTTGCGCACAATCCCCGCTACTGCTTCATCCCCGGCGCTCTTCCGGGACCATGATTCAACCACGGTGGCGGCTGCAAAACGCAACGTCCGAGCACTGGAATTTTCCAGATCGTTCGCCACGCCTCGCGCGGTCTTCTTCATCTCCTCCAGACCTCCACCGGCCTGACGCAGCTCAGCTTCTACGACTCGCAGTTGCTCTATTTTCTTTGGCGAGATTTGATCCTTGCGTCGCAAGCGACTGCGCAAGGCCATCTCTACCGATTGGCGAAGCGCCCCCAGTTTGCGCCGAATGGATCGCAGCTTCAGTTCCTGACGCTGACTGTACAAGGGAGCGATGTCTTCTTCGAACCACTGCGCGACGAGATCTTTGCCTAGACCTCCGCTTCCAGCCATCACGCTCACGGCGCGCACCGCCAGGTCCAGGTTCAACTCTTCTTTAATGTGATCCTTCACATATCCGATAACCTGCGAGCGATCTTCGAGCGTCAACAGATCCACCTTGCTCAACAAGACCATCGCCGGAATTGCCGCGTCATAGAGACTCTGAATGGTTTGAAGATCGTCAGGAGTCAGAGTTGACCCGGCATCGATGAGAACAACGCCCAGATCGCATCGCGGCAAATAAGCGAGTGTTTCGGCAGCTCCGCGAGTTGCCAAAGATCCCAGCCCAGGAGTATCGACGAAGGCGATGCCCTCGCGAAGGCGAGGCGATGGGAGCTGAACTACGATTCGGGTTACATGCTTCTCGTTCCCACGATTGAGCTGCTCCGCTACAAACTCCGGCAACTGTGCGATGTCAAATTGTTCGGGCGTCCGATTGGCAAAACACACGTGGACCACCGGAGTCTCGCCGTACAGCAGGCGTGTTGGAACGGCGGTAATGGGAGTAACTCCCACTGGAAGCACATCGGTTCCGAGCATGGCATTCAACAGTGACGACTTTCCCGAACTAACGCGTCCAAAGATGGCGATTTCGAAGCTGTTGTCTTCCAAACGGTCCAGAATCATCGACAACGTGGACCGGAATTCGACCAGCCCGTGCTCGCTGATAACCGCCTCCAGCTTCTGGAGAACCGGGATCTCGTCTCCCGTTTGTTCCAGCCTCTCCAAACGTTCCTGCAGATTTTCCCTGGACCCACGTATCAGGTATTGATCGAGCTGTCGTACCAAACCCTGAAGTTCTCCAGCGATGCCATTCAGTTCAACCGCAGCCGCGGGAGGGACTTCCCCGTAGCCGCGCATGTATTCGGGTTTTAGTTCCTCGGTGGCGATGTCCACGAAGGTGAGATAGGAATGCAATGAACGCGAAACAGGGATATCCGCGGTCGGGCGCTCAATAGCTTGACCATCGAGCACACGAACTAGCTGCGAACGAATGCGCCCGATGTAGTCTTCGATCACACGCCGCTGGGCCGGACTCAGATCCGGGACGTATTGCGGAAAAGCTAGTCTCGATGTTGAGACATTGAGGGCGCTCTCCATCTCCGCCAGCAGCTTGTCAATGTGGCGACAGGTTACGCTGAGGCGCCGCTCGTGATTCGAATTGAGCGAATTGGACCCGTTCGTCACCTGGCGACGCCCCCGTTCATGCGAAAGTCGATGTATAGCGGCGAGATCTTGATGTGTCCTTCAGAGCGGTACTTGGGACAAGTCGCCATATCGATCAATGCACTGATCGCTCCTGGATTCCCCCCGCTGAACTCCAGAACCTTATCGACGAATTCGCTGATGTTTGTACCGGACAGGCCTGAGCGCCCGATCCGCTCACGAGCAAATTGCTCGGCGGTTGAGTCGTCGAAATTCCAGATTTCACACTTCTGCGAACGGTCGCCGTAAAGCGGCTGGAGAAAGCCGGTGTCTTCCATGTGGCTGGAACGGGCTACGGCGCTCACCGGGGTCGAGCCCCATCCCATGAGTTCGCGAACGGCCGATGCGAACGAGTACGAGGGACGCTTGAGATGGTCGAGCACAATCGAGTACTCGCCTTCTCTCAGCGCGTCCATCACAATTCCTTTCAACGAAACCGCGGACTTAGTCGTGATCCCATCCTCGTCGCGAAACGCTTTGGTGGCACGCGGACTCTGCAATCGCAGCAGGCTACGCGCGAGACTGCGAAACATCACGTTGGTCGTAGGCGAGTCTTCGCAATAAAGAACAGACCGAAACTCGGGCAGCACATTACGGAGCAGAACTGTCTTGCCGACCCCCGATGGGCCGTAGATGAGAAATGAACGCCTCTTCGCCAGAAGTTGGCCGATTCGCTCGCGATCCTTCTTTCGATCAAAGATGAATTCCGTCATCATCGTTCCGTCACCACGCATGAGGCACAGGCCCTGTCTTGCCGCCGGAGCGGCTCCGGTCCTTTTTGTGCGCTTTCAGAGGATCCCACTCTGCTTGAGATCACGATTGACGTCAGACCAATCAGACTTGGGGCTCCAACTGCAAAAGATCACTTACTTTTGCGGAACCTTTGCCGGGATATGACTCCGTGACAAGGGCCGCTTGTCAGGAGTCATCAGCTGTGCCCGGCTATATGGTGGGAACAGCGGTTTCGGTGAACTCCTTCACCGTTGACAACAACTTAAGTACAGCAAAGACGAGGTGCGAAGTCAACGGGATTTAGCCTGTGGAAATGCACGAACGTGATATTCCAGTGCGGAGTGGCAAAAATCGACACCAAGCCTCCAAGCACCGAACATAAACAGCCTTGACAGCACGATTAGCAACCAGACAAACAGTTCTCCCGTTTACGTTGCAGTATGTAGCTGGACACGATAACATTAGATCTCGATAGTCTACGCTGCGGGGCTGGCGGAGTTGCGGAGGGGACGAGCGCGTCGAATGCAAGAAAGTCGGTGCTAATCTATTGCAGATGGAAATGTCCTCCGCCGACAAACTTGCTACCTTTTGATTGCAGCTGAATTCAAAGTGCGGAAGTGGTGGAACTGGCAGACACACCATCTTGAGGGGGTGGCGCCGAAAGGCGTGGGGGTTCAAATCCCCCCTTCCGCACCAAATTAAATGCTGCAGAATCAAAAGGTTACTGGCATTTTCACAAATTAAGGTTCGACCGACGGCGGCTCGCCGTGTGAAAGCAAATATTACCCATGATTACGCTCATTACAATTATCCATATTCTTGTTTGTTTCTTTATCATCGTGGTTGTGCTCTTGCAGAGCGGCACCAGCGGAGATATATCGGCCGCGTTCGGCGGTCAAGGTAGCCAGACGGCCTTCGGCCCTCGCGGTGCAGCCAGCGCTCTCTCGCGGGCGACGACGTGGTCGGCGGTGGCGTTTTTATTGACGTCGATAACGCTCTCTGTTTACGCCTCACGCCGCACCGGCCCAACTTCAGTGTTGCAGGGCATTAAGTCACAACCGGTGAAAACCGCGCCAGCTCCTGCCGTGCCCGCGGCTCCATCTCGGCCGAAATAAGGCTGGGTTTTTCGGAATCATTTTTCCATGAAGCGGCGGCCCAACCCGGCAGCCGCTTTGTTTTATCTCCTGTTTTCATGCAGCATTCCATTTCCTTGCCTACCAATTTCCCCGTAATTGTATTTACGCAGAGCGGGTGCTAACATCCGATTGAGTAGGCTATTGAGTAAGGAGGGAATAGCGATGTCGGATCGAGATGGCGGCAGCAGCTTTGTATGGTTCCTGGCGGGATTGGGCTTAGGTGCGCTGGCGGGGGTTCTCTATGCGCCGCGCTCTGGAAGCGAGACCCGGGATGCAATTCGCGCGCGAGCAGAGGAGGGGCGGGATTACGTGCGGAACCGGGCACAGGGAGCGCGCAGTCAGGCGAACGAATGGGTCGACCGAAGCCGCGACGTAGTAAATCAACAAAAGGAGCAGTTTCGCGCGGCCTATGAAGCAGGACGGCAGGCGTATCACGAAGCTACCAGTGAAGCGGCGGCGACAAAGAGCTAGCAGGTCTTCATTCGCTGTGCGGCATCCTTAAGCCGGCGGAGGTTTGTTCATGGAAAACTTAACGCCCATATTTATCGCTGTAACTGCGGCAGCTGTGCTGCTCCAGGCACTGCTTCTGGCGGCTATGTATTTGGCGATGCGCAAAAGCAGCGAACGTCTGGAAGCCCTGGCCACCGATGTGAAGGGCAAGGCGCTCCCTGCGCTGGAAACGGCGCAATCCATCCTCAGCGATATCCGCCCCAAACTTCAGGTCATTTCCGATAATCTCCAGGAGTCCACTATTCTGGTGCATGGGCAGGTCGAAAGATTGGACGCTACCGTGAACGACGTAGTCGATCGTGCGCGCCTGCAGGTAATTCGCGCCGACGAACTGCTGACTCGCACTTTGGATCGAGTGGAGCGAACGACTGATCTGGTGCAAACCACCGTAGTTTCCCCCATTCGCCAAGTGTCGGGCGTGGTTCAGGGAATCACGGCCGGGCTGGAATATTTGCTGGGCAATCGTTATCGCAGAAACGGCGGCAACCGCGACCGACGCCCCGTGCAGCAGGATGAAATGTTTATCTGAGCCGCTTTGTGACCCTCACACAATACTGAATTCGCGCCTTGATAGTGCGCGAGTTGACTGAAGGCAACCACGAGTCAGCAGTTCCCTTCTGAGCCTGCTCCACCATCCCCTTTGTTCGATTTGTTTCCTGCGTCAGTTGGGAGAGAAATCGCCGAGACTGCGCCGATTGTTTCTGTTGCGGCGAAAAGATTGTTGCGGCTAATCTGGATGACAGTGAGGCAAACATGAAACGGAAGACGCACCATCCGGAGACCAAGGCGGTACGCGGCGCGGCCGATCTGAACAAGAAAAACGGCCCGCTGGCCACGCCCATCTTTCAGACTTCGACATTCGAAGTCACCGACAACGAAGAGCAATTGCGCGCTACGCACACCGATTGCTTCTATACGCGCTATGGCAATCCTACAAACACAGTGGCGGAGCAGACCGTTGCCGAACTGGAAGGTGTGGAAGCAGCTTTGACATTTGCTTCGGGCATGGGAGCGATCACGACCACGATCATGGCCTTGCTCAAGTCGGGCGACCACATCGTGGCGCAGCGCGATATTTATGGCGGCGTAACCAAGTTTCTCTCGCAATGGCTGCCGAAAATGGGTATCGAGACGACATTTGTCGATACCACCGCTTACGAACAATATGAAAGAGCCATTGAGCCCAACACGAAATTGATCCACGTCGAATCGCCGACAAATCCCACGCTGCGCGTAGTCGATCTGAAGAAAGTTGGTGCCCTCGCCCGGCAACACAGAATCATCAGCATGATCGATGGAACCTTTGGCACCCCCATCAACCAGCGCCCGGCGGAATACGGCATTGATCTGGTGATGCATTCAGGTACGAAATATCTGGGTGGTCATACGGACCTGATTTGCGGCGTTGTTGCAGGACGGCGCGAACTGCTGCAGAAAATCTGGGAGACGCGCACTACGCTGGGCAACTGCATGGACCCTCACGCCTCGTGGATGCTGGTGCGAGGATTGAAAACACTGTCGGTTCGGGTGACGCGGCAAAACGAGAATGCGCTGCGCGTGGCCGAGTTTCTCTCGCAACACGAAAAAGTGCGGCAGGTCCATTATCCGTTTCTCAAGAGTCATCCGCAACATGCATTGGCGCTGGCACAGATGCTCGGCGGCGGGGGCATGGTTAGCTTTGAGGTCAATGGCACCGGCGAAGATGCGCGGCGAGTGAGCGAATCGATGCGCCTGTTTACGCTGGCGCCGAGCCTGGGAGGAGCAGAGTCACTGGTGTCGATCCCCGTCCTGACTTCTCACGCCATGATCAGTCCCGACCAGCGAGAAAAGATGGGCGTAACCGAGCAACTGATCCGCTTGTCGGTGGGTATAGAGAATGCGGACGACCTGATTGCGGATCTGGACGCCGCGCTGGAAGCGGTGGCGGCACCGCAACGCGTCGTGGTCGGGTAAAATACTCTCCTCGCTTAAGGTGGCACTTAGCTTGAGCGGCAAACCCGAGGCCGTGCCTTTCCCCAACGCCTGCACGATATTTTCTAGAACAGAAACTTTAGCGCCAATTGTAAAATTCGCGCCTCGTGAACTCCGTCGGCATACAGGAATCCGGTAGTTCCGAAGGTGTTGGTTCCTCCGCCATTGATGCTGGCGCCCGCACCACCCTGACCCGCGATCGGATCCCACTCGGTGTGGTTAAACACATTAAACGCCTCGGCGCGGAACTCAATGGCTTTACTCTCCTTGATCGTGAAGTGCTTGAACAACGCCATATCGAAGTTGATGAAATCCGGGTTGCGCAGGCTGTTGCGGCCGGAATCTCCGAACGTTAACGCCGTTGGAGTAGCGTACGCTGCGGCGTTGTAGAAGACGCGCCCATAACCGAGCAGCGGAACCTGCACAACGTTCGCCTTTGGATTGCCTACTATATCGGCATACGAAGCAGAACCGAGTCCGTTGCCCACGCCCGCATTGTCCGTGCTATAGAGCACGCTGAAAGGCGATCCGGTGCTGAACGTGGTGATGCCGGAGTACTGCCAGCCTCCAAGCAGGCTATGAACAATCCCAGACCCTTTGAACAGCGGAACATCCCAGACGTAGCCGAAGTTCAAGACATGACGCTCGTCGAAGGTGGAACTGCCGCGGTTGGTGGCAGGATCGTAGGTATCGGTAAAGCTGCCGTCGTAGCGATCGGAAGAGTCATCAATGGAATGGCTGTAGGTATAAGCAAAGTTCAACTCGAGACCGCCCGCGCTGCGCCGCACCGCCACTTGCAGTGCGTTGTAGTTCGAGGAAGAAGCCGTCTGGAGATCCGCGATGTCGCCATATCCTTGATAAGGCCGGAACGGATCGGCTCCAGCACCGGAGCAACCTTCAGCCACGGCAAGGTTGACGGCCGGCCCGGATGCAATGCCGCTTGCATGCGCTACATAAGGGACGGGCACGCCGCTGGGCGTTGTGGCGCTCATGGGAACGCCATACGTATCGGGATTTGCCGCGCAGTCGATCGTAGCACCCTGATATGTCTGTCCAGCTGTATATGGGTTTTGCGATGCGGCAACAGGATGCAACTGGTTGAGATCGGTCAGGCGCGTCAAGTGTGTGCCCTTGCTGCCAACGTAGGAAACCGTTGCCACCGTGTTGCGCGCGAATTCCTGCTGCACATCCATGTGCCATTGCTGCACATAAGGCCATTGGGCTTTCGTCGGCACTGCCGTAACGCCGAGTGGAAACTGCGGCGCCGCCGCTCCGGTCACTCCAATGTTCGAATAACCCACAATGTTGTCCTGCTGGGCCGCATAGGCCAGCGGCGGAGAATTCTCCAGCGACTCCGAGTTGGCCTCATTGCCGTTGCCATGCTCGTAGAAAATACCGTAGCCGGCACGGATCGCTGTCTTGCCATTGCCTCGCGGATCCCACGCAAAACCGATCCGAGGTGCAGGATTGAACAGGTGTCCCTTCATGCAACCGACCGGCACGCCGGGAGTGACTCCGCATTGCACAATGCCATTGGGCAGGTCTGACACCGTGGGCGTTCCGTTATCAGCCGTTAGATAATGCACAACATCACCCGGGTCTACGTAAGTTCCCTGATTGAAGTTGTAGTGCGCCGGATCGAAATTAAAGGCCTGATGTTCTTTTTCGCGGTAAGTGCCATAAAGGCTAACCCGCACACCCAGATTCAACGTCAGCCGGCTGGTGACGTGCCAGTCATCGTTGAAATAAGGTTCGAGAATCTTGTACCGGTTGTAATACTTGACGGTTGTGTTCTGCTGCCCGAAAGCGGCGATGTATCCCAACAACAAATCCGCAAATGGATTTTGCGTGGTGGTCGACGATATGCTCGGATTGTATGTGATGTAACCAGGGTAGGAACCGGCTGCGAGTTCCCCGCCCAACTCATTCTTCTCGACCGCCTGGAAGTAAGCACCGAATTGCAGATTGTGTTTTCCCGCGAGCTTGCTGACGTTGTCCTTGAAGCTATACGTAGGATTGGAATTATAGGGTCCGTTGGGAATATAACCTGCATCCTCGCCAAAGCCCCCGTAAATGCCACCCGGGTCGACCAGGTTGATGCCGGGCATTACGCCGCGATCCGCGCCGGGAAACAAGCTGCCGAATGTGGTATTGGCCGGCCGTTTCCAGTCTCCGGTGTCGATGAGGTTGATGTGATCCGTCGTGTAACTGAAAACGAATTCATTCAAAAGCGTAGGGGAGAGAGTCGATGCCAGCCGCGTCACGCCGCTGACTCCTGGTCCCGTGAAGTCGGTCTGGATTGAAGGAAAGCTGCCGGTGTTAGTCCAGAGGGGAGTCTGGTTTATCGTGTCCCATGAATCGTGAATGTAGCGGAAGGTAAGGCGCTCGTTGTTGGTAAAGTTGTGGTCGATCTTGACCAGTTCCTCGCGCCAGTTTGTCGGCTGCGATGTGATGTCATAGAAGAGCGCCTGGCCGGGAACGGTAACCGCGCCCGAGTTTGGAGGCGGAATCAGCGAGAGCAACGCCTGCACGTTTGGATCGCTGATATTTGCCACCACTTGGTTCCCTGGATACGGTAGGCCGTTGCTCGGTTGGAGAGGGCAATCGGCAGGATACGGGGCAACGGGATTCGCACCGCAAATATCTGTAAAGTTGCCAGCCCGCTCCGCATTGGTCGGAACCAACTGATTGAAGGTGTACGGCACCCTATCTCTGCGCCACTCTTCCGACCAGAAGAAAAACGTCTTGTTCTTGTCCTTGTTGTAGACGCCGGGAATGTAAACCGGCCCTCCGAGGGTATAGCCGAAATCATTTTTCTTGTACGGCGGAGCCACTCCGTCCTGATCCCAAGACGGCGAGTTGAAAATGTCATTGCGCACGAATTCATACGCATCGCCGTGAAATGCGTTCGTTCCGGATTTCGTTTCAACTTCAATCGTGCCGGAACCGTTCTTGCCATATTGCGCGCCATAATTCGAAGTCAGGACTTTCACTTCACCGATCGCATCAATGCTCGGAGTGACATTCAGCGTGTTGTTGCTGCCATTGTCGAGATTGTCGCCGCCATCCAGTTCCCAGTTGTTATATTCGACGCGGCCGCCGTTGATGCTGAAAGAATTGTTCGCGGTGACGCCAACTCCGCCTTCGTCGGCGCCAGTCTGATTGCTCACGCCGGGAACCAGGGTTACTAATTGTTTGAAATCGCGGCCATTCAGTTCGAGCTGAGAGATTTCCTTGCCCGTTACAGTGCCGCCAAGATCCGACGATTGCGTCTGCACCTCAGCTACTTCCGAGCCTTCTACTACGACTTCGGTGCTGATCGTGCCCACCTCCAAACCCACATTCACGCGCGCCTTTTCGGCAACATTCAAGACCACGCCTTTAGCCTGATATTTCTTGAAGCCCGGTGCGCTCACGGCCAGGTCGTAAGAACCGATGGGCAAGGACGCGAAGAGAAAATCTCCGCTGCCATTGGTCGTCGCTTTGCGGGTTATTCCCTGGGCCGCATTCGTGACCGTGACGTCAGCGTTGGTAACGGCCGCCCCGCTGGGGTCGGTTACCGTGCCGGTGATGGAGGCGGTGTCCTGCGCCCACGCCGTTGCGCACAAGCCCGCCAGCAAGAGCGCGATCCGTAACAGCATCCCATGAGATTTCATAACGTCTCTCCCTGTTCCCCCGCAGATTGGCGCAGCTCTGAAAACTCTCTATTAAAACGTATGAATAGTGCGTTTTTGAGGCCTCTTCTGTCAAGAAAAAAGACGCTGTTGAATTTCGCCGTGTCCGCCGTTTCTACCCAATCGTTTTTATTTGGCACTTATTGAATCCGTTAAGCTTTGCGGTCGCACACGGTGGAGCTTAACTTCGGACGGCTCTGAGTTCTAAATACGTCGCGTCGATTCCCGCTGCACAAGTTCCGGCGGAACTTTGCGGTGCACCGCGGCCGCGATCTGGCGCTTTTCCACGACACGATTGATGCCGTCCACGACGATGCTTACAGCCGAAGCTCCCATCGCTTCCATAGGTTGGCGAATGGTGGTGAGTGATGGAGTATAGAGCGCCGATGGAGCTACGTCGTCGAATCCGATGACCGAGCAGTGTTCCGGGACTCGCAGACCGGATTTAGCCAGGGCGCGAATGGCCCCGAATGCGCTCATGTCGTCGAATGCCAGCAGCGCGGTGAAAGGTCTCTTGGTCTGAATCAAATCTTCAGTGAGCTTAAAGCCAGCTTCAAAGCTGGAGATGGGGTCGCGGGATTCGGGAAGCTCCACGACGAGCCGCGGATCCAGTTCGAGGCCCACTGTTTTGGCGCACGTGCGAATGCCATGCCAGCGCGGCGCACTATCGGTAAGCGCCTTGGGTCCTCTGATGAATGCAATCTTGCGGTGCCCCAGCGCGTACAAATGCTCCAGTGCCAGATAGCCCCCAACGTCGTTGTCGACAATCAGCGAACTGACAGAGTCGGTCTTCAGTTCGCAGCCAATGATGGCGGTGGGAATGCTGCTCTTTTCCAGGTCGGCGAGCAGATTGATATCCAGGAAGAGCCAATTGGCAAGAACGATCAGACCTTCGATCCGCCGGTCCAACAGCATTTCCAAGTAACGCTCAAAACGAACTCGTTCGTTGTGTACGTCAGTGAGAATGGGAAGATAGGAGGCCTGGTAAAGGGTGTTCTCAATCCCGCGCAGCACCAGCGTGCAGTAAGGGTCGGTCATGTCGAAGACCATGACTCCTACGGTGTGGCTGCGTTTGCTGCGCAGCGAGCGGGCGAATTGATTGGGCCGGTAACCGAGTTTTTCCGCGGCGCGCTCGATTCGCTTCTTGGTTTTCGCCGGTATGTAGCGCGAAAGCGGAGCGCTGTTCAGAACAATGGAGACGGTAGTGGAGGAAAATCCACTCTCTTTCGCTACGTCTCGAATAGTGACCATTCAGAATCTCCGCCGCAAGGCGGCAAAAGGCCCTCTCGCACTCCGATGAAATGAAGGAAAACTTCAGCACAACTTAGACTTCCCGCCACACATCCCTGAAATCGTAAAACCCTTTTTTGCCGACGATCCATTCCGCCGCACGCACTGCGCCTTCGGCAAAACCACGGCGGGACTTCGCGTCGTGGCAAAGATAAATTCTGTCAGCCGAAGACTCTAGCACGATTTCATGCATGCCGACGACATCGCCTTCGCGGAAAGAAACAATTTCGACATCTTCGTTGGCGGCGCCGGATTCGCGCATTAGCTTCTGCATGGCCATCGCGGTGCCCGAGGGCGCGTCTTTTTTCTGGGCGTGATGACGCTCGAAGATTTGCGCAGTATAGTCGTGACGCAAGGCCGCGGCGGAAGCACGCGTAATCTCGAAGAAAAGATTTATGCCCAGGGAAAAATTTGCGCCATAGATGAAGCCTGTGCCGTGGTTTTCGACCAGCTTGCGGACTGCGTCTAATTCGCCATACCAGCCGGTTGTGCCCACCACCATATTTTTGCCGGCGCCTACGCAAGCCTCGATGCTGGCAATTACACCGCGCGGCGCTGTGAAATCGATAACAATGTCGATGCTCTGGAGCTTCTCTGGTGTCAGGGCAGCACTGGATTCATTTTCTGCGGCGCCCGCAACCCGCACGTGATGTCTCCGCTCTCGGGCAACCTCGGCTGCCAGCGATCCGGTTTTGCCTCGGCCAAGAATGAGTAGGTTCATAGCAGTAACGATTACAGATTGAGTGTGCTGAGATCGCGTGAATAGGCTTCTTTGCGATCTCGGCGTTTAGTCTTAAGCAAACACTTCCGGATCGAGATCCGAGAAGAAGGTATTGTGCAGTCGCTGAATCACTTCCGGCACTTCGTCTTCATCGATGACAAAGGTCAAGTTAATCTCCGAGGCTCCCTGCGAGATCATACGGATTTTTTTGTCCGCCAGCTCGCCAAATACCCGCGCGGCAATGCCGGGCTTCTCCCGCAGGCTTTCTCCCACCAAGCAGACGATGGCTTTGCGGCCTTCATACTTTACGTCGGCCAGCTTGGACAGGTCGGCGGCCAGTGCAGGGATCGCTTGATTGGAATCGATGGTGAGGGAAACGCTTACCTCCGACGTGGACACTACATCAACAGCCACCTTGTGACGGTCAAAAGCTTCAAAGATGGCTCGCAGAAAACCATGCGCCAGCAACATGCGCGGCGCCGCTACATTGACGATGGTAATCCGCTTCTTCACCGCAATCGCCTTGAATACATTCTTCCCCTGGGGAGCACGAGTAGTAATGCGCGTGCCCTCGCATGACGGATTGCGCGAATTCAGCACATACACGGGAATGTTCTTTTGAATCGCCGGCAGCACGGTGGCTGGATGCAACACCTTCGCTCCAAAATATGCCAGCTCGGCCGCTTCATCGAAGCTGATGATTTTGATGCGATGCGCTCCCGGACAGATACGCGGGTCGGTGGTGAGAATGCCATCGACGTCGGTCCAGATTTCGATGCGCTCGGCATTCAGCCCCGCGCCGAAAATTGCCGCGGAAAAGTCGGAGCCCCCGCGCCCAATGGTTGTCGTGATCCCCGTTCGGCTGGCGCCGATAAAGCCTCCCATGACCGGGACTTTACCGGCGTCGAGCAGCGGTTTTACTTTTTCCTGCAGCCGCGCGTTGGTCTCCTCAAATTGCGGCACCGCCTGCATATAATTCCCATCGGTCACCAGAACATCGCGGGAATCAATGTGCGCGCCCTTTAATCCGCGGGCGGCAAACGCCGCCGCCACAATGCGGCTGGAAAGCATTTCACCGAAAGCAGTTACAAAATCGTAGGTGCGCGGAGTGATCTCGCCCACCGCTGAGATCCCACGCAAAAGCTCATCGAGAGCTTCGAAATCGGCTCCCAGTTCGGAGTGGAATTCGGTGAATAGAGCCGTACCCAGCAGCTCGCTGGCAGTATTGTAGTGGCGCTCCTGCAGCGAGCGGCAAAGTTTGAGAGCGGTCTTGCGCTCGCCCTCGCCGGCGGCGCGAGCCATGGTCAGCAAAGTATCCGTGACCTTGGCCATGGCGCTCACGACTACCACAGGATTTTGCGCCAGCCGCCCTTCCACAATGGCAGCCACGCGGTCGATGGCTTTGCTGTCTTCGACCGAAGTGCCGCCAAACTTCATCACGATCATCGGCGTGGCTTCCTTGCGGGGGTGAAAAAACGGAAGGTGCGTCTCCGCGATGGGGCCGGCATCATGCCAGATATCCCTTGACCTTAAGCAGTTCGGCATTCAGGACTGCGGCTCCAGCGGCGCCACGAATGGTGTTATGCGAAAGTACGGTGAATTTCCAGTCAAGCACTCCGCAGGGGCGAAGTCGCCCCACGGCAGTCGTCATGCCCGCACCCATATCGATATCGAAACGCGGCTGCGGCCGGTCGTTGGCTTCGAGATAGACCACGGGAATCTCAGGCGCGCTGGGAAGCTTCAACTTCTGCGGTTCGGCGCGGAAATCATTCCAGGCCGCGATGATTTCTTCGGCATGCGGTTTGCTCCTGAGGCGAATGGAAACCGATTCGGTGTGGCCATCTTCCACCGCCACGCGATTGCATTGTGCGCTCATCGCGAAGGCTGCAGGAATTACTTTCGACCCGTTGAGCTGGCCCAGCAGCTTGCGCGTTTCTTCTTCCATTTTTTCTTCTTCGTTGCGGATGAAAGGAATGACATTTCCCAAAATATCAAGCGACGCCACTCCCGGATATCCCGCGCCACTGACGGCCTGCATCGTCACCGCCATCACGGTTTCCAGGCCAAACTGCTGCAGCGGGGCCAAGGCTAAAACCAGCCCAATGGCAGAGCAATTCGGATTTGTCAGGACGTAGCCGCCGGATTTCTTGCGCCACGCTTGCACATCGATCAGCTTGATGTGACCGCTGTTAACCTCGGGAATCACCAGCGGTACGTCCGATTGCATGCGCAGCGCGCTGGAATTCGAAACCACCGCGCAGCCTGCGTCGGCAAAGCGCGGTTCCATCTCGGCGGCGATTGAAGCGTCGAGCGCGGCAAATATAACTTTAGGCGCTCCGTCGGGAGTGGCAGGGGAAACCTTCATCGCCGCAATTCCAGCCGGGATCGGCGTTTTCAGCCGCCAGCGTGCTGCGTCGCCGTAGGCCTTGCCTTCGGAGCGGTCCGACGCCGCGAGCCATGCCACCTCAAACCACGGGTGGTGCTCCAGCATCTGCATAAATCTCTGCCCAACGACGCCGGTCGCGCCCAAAATGCCGATAGGAATTTTGCTCATAAAGAGGGTCTCAGGGATTTTACAACAGCGGCGTGAGTACCTCTTGTGCCTGGAGGATGTTGGCCCTCAGTTATGTGGGACAAGTTAAGCAGTCTTCGCGGCTTTTTTGCGCTCGATGCCCCTCATATGCTATGTTAAACATGTTTAACATATGCTGGGAATTCGTCTAGAACCCGAACTCGAGAAGAAGCTCGAATCGCTGGCCAAAGAAACTGGCCGCAGCAAGAGCTATTACGCTCGCGAAGCCATTCGGCACTATCTGGAAGACCGGGAAGACTATCTGAAGGGCATCGCCGTCCTTGAGCGCCGCGAGCCGACGATCACTCTGGAAGAATTGGAACGGCGGTTGGGTCTTGACCGGTGAAATTTGGCGGATCGAAATCGCCAGGACTGCCGAAAAGCAAATCACGAAACTAGGGCGGGTCGCGCAGAAGTCCATCCGACAATTTCTGCGTCAAAGGCTTATGGTTGCGGAGAATCCTCGGCAGTGGGGCAAGCCACTGCTGGGTGAGAAGCGCGGTCTTTGGCGCTATCGCGTGGGCGATTACCGCCTGATCTGTGACATTCAAGACAAACTCATAACCGTGCTGGTTCTGGAAGTTGGGCATCGCAAAGATGTTTATCGCTAGTGCCAATAGAGCCTCCCGCCTCTCTCTGTTGTAAAATCAAGGTTTATTTCTGACTCGAATATTCCCTCTATATGTCAAAGCAAGACAAGCCGGAAGCCATAACCATCGCTGGCGACGATCGTCCTAACGAAGCTCGTCCTAACGAAGCTCATCCCAGCGACGACCGCTACGGCCCGCAACGCGTCGAAACGAAGTGGTCCGAGCGCTGGCAAAACGATGATTCCCTCTACGCTGCGGATCCGATCTCCAGCGACGCTGCCGCCGGCAAAAAGAAATATTACGTCCTTGAAATGCTGCCCTATCCTTCCGGCGTCTTGCACATGGGGCACGTGCGCAACTATTCCATCGGTGACGCGCTTGCCCGCTACATGTGGATGAACGGCTATAACGTCTTGCATCCCATGGGTTGGGATTCCTTCGGCTTACCTGCGGAAAATGCAGCCATTCAAAACAACACCCCGCCGCGTGAGTGGACACAGCGCAACATCGCCAACATGAAGGCGCAAATGAAGCGCCTGGGCTTCGCCTACGACTGGTCGCGCGAGGTCACCACCTGCCTGCCGGAATACTACCGCTGGAACCAATGGTTCTTTCTCAAGCTCTACGAGAAAGGATTGGCCTACCGCAAGAAGAGCAAAGTTAATTGGTGTCCGAAGTGCTGCACGGTATTGGCCAATGAGCAGGTGGTGAACGGCTGCTGCTGGCGGCATGAAGATACGCCGGTCGAACAGCGCGAATTAGAACAGTGGTTTTTGCGTATTACTAACTACGCCGACGAATTATTGCGTGATCTCGACAAGCTCACTGGTTGGCCAGAAAAAGTGCGCACCATGCAGCGCAATTGGATTGGCCGCAGCGAAGGCACCCTGGTCGATTTCAAACTCGAATACGCCACGCCTGCCGGCGGCTTCGGCCCCGCCGGCGCGACTATCTCGGTTTTTACCACGCGTGTCGATACAATCTTCGGCGCAACTTCGGTGCAGCTCGCGCCCGAGCATCCCATGGTTGCCGATTTGGCAGCAGGCAATGCAAGCTTGCGCGCTAAAGTCGATGAGTTGATCGCTGAACAGCGCAAGGCCAAAGAAATTGGGAATATCGGCGAGATCGAAAAACACGGCGTCAACACGGGCCGTTATGCCATCAATCCGTTCAATGGCGAAAAAGTTCCCATCTGGGTGGCGAACTACATCCTCATGGATTACGGCACCGGCGCAATTATGAGCGTGCCTGCGCACGACGAACGCGACTACGAGTTCGCCAAGAAATACAAAATCGAAATCCGGCTGGTGATTTTGCCCGTCTCCGAAGATCCGGAGGAGACGATGTCGGAACCAGCCTTGCCCTTCACCGCAGAGAATGGAACGCTCATCAACTCCGGCCGCTTCAGCGGAATGTATTGCGATGAGGCGATTAAGAAGATGTCGGCCTATGCGGAGGAACACGGTTTCGGCAAACCGACTATTACTTATCGCTTGAAAGACTGGGGCATCTCGCGGCAGCGCTATTGGGGTACGCCGATTCCCATGCTTTACTGCGAAAAAGATGGCCTGGTGCCTGTTCCGGAAAAAGATTTGCCGGTGATTTTGCCCGAAAATGTAGAAATTAATTCCGCAGGCGGCTCCCCATTAGCGAATATTCCCGAGTTCGTGAATACCACGTGCCCAAAATGCGGAGGCCCGGCGCGGCGCGAGACCGATACGATGGACACGTTCGTCGATTCTTCCTGGTATTTCTATCGCTACACCGACGCACGCAACGACCACGCGCCTTTCGACAAAGCCCTCGCGCACTACTGGTTCCCCATCGATCAATATATTGGCGGCGTCGAACACGCCATCTTGCATTTGATCTACTCGCGCTTCTGGACAAAGTTCATGCGCGATATGGGCCTGGTCACCAACGATGAGCCCGTCGAGCGCCTGTTCACGCAGGGCATGGTGATTAAAGACGGCGCCAAGATGTCGAAGAGCCTGGGCAACATCGTTTCGCCCGATGAGATGGTCGCGCGCTACGGTGCCGATGCCGCTCGCCTTTACAGCCTGTTCGCCGCGCCACCCGACCGCGATTTGGACTGGCAGGATTCGGGCATCGAAGGCATTCGCAAATTCCTGGGCCGCGTGTATCGCTTTGTGATGCGGCATGCGAAACCGGATCACGCCGATTGGAATAAGCCGGTTCCCGCCGAATTACAGCCCGCCGCGCGCGCCATGCAGCGCAAGTTGCATCAGACCATCAAGCGCGTGACCGACGACTTTCAGGGCCGCTGGCATTTCAATACCTGCATCTCAGCGATTATGGAGTTGGTCAACGTCCTCTACGGCGCAGAGGAAACTATCAGTCAAAATGCCGTTCCAGCGCAGCTTTTGGCGGAAGTACAACGTAACCTGGTTCTCCTGCTTGCGCCCTTCGCGCCCTATCTCGCCCATGAACTCTGGGAGACACTGGGCGAAAAAGGAAATCTGCTCAAAGCTCCTTGGCCGAAGTATGACGCCGAACTGGCGAAAGAAGAAGAAATCGAAATTCCCGTGCAGATCAACGGCAAACTGCGCGGCAAGATCGTTGTACCCGCCGGTTCCACGGAAGAATTCGTTCTTGAACACGCACTTGCCGACGAGAAAGTGCGATCCCTTCTTGCCGGCAAGCAAATCGTAAAGAAGATCTACGTTCCCTGCAAACTGGTAAATCTCGTCGTGAAATAGCCAATCTCAATTGTCATCTTGAGCGAAGTAGGCGGTTCGCAAAGCGAACCGCCTGCGCAGTCGAAGGATGCCCGCCGTCATTGCGAAGCAATTACTGCCGTCAGGACGACACCCGGAATGAGTTATGCTGGGGTTGAATGTCCCCAGTTTCACCCTCGGCTGAAGGCTTCCGCGCGGCGCTCCGGCGTCCTTCGTTGACCTTCGCCGAGATTAGCTGGCGCTGGAGCATTGGAGCAACAGCCTTTGCGCTCCTCGCCTTCGCGCTGATTGAGTACTTGGACAGCGTGCCGCTGACCAACGTTCAGCGCCTGCTCCTGCGCACCAGGCAGCCGTTTCTCGTGGCGCCTGTGATTCGGCAGATTCTCCACGGCAGCTTGAATCGACTTGTCGTCGCAGCACTTATGGCGTTACTGGCGCTGGTCGGGCTCTGGATCGTAGCCGCTTCCATCGGCCGGATCGCTACCGTGCGCAACCTTCTGGACCATTTCACCGCCCGCGCCAACCTGGCGAATAGGCTTCCTTCGGGCGTTTTCGCAAAACACCCACTTCGCGCTCTGATCTATCTCAACCTCTTGCGCGCGGCAGTGGCATTGGCCACGGTCTGCGCCTTCGTTGGGGCTGCCATCGTCTCTGGCTTTGCTTCGCCCGAATCCTCTCCTCAGCCGGGTTTGGCCTTTGTCCTGTTCCTGCCGTCGGCCGGATTGGTCGGATGCATCTGGTTTGCCCTGAACTGGCTTCTTTCACTAGCAGGCATTTTTGTTGTGCGCGACGGAGAAGATTCCATTGGCGCGATCGCCGCTGCGGTCTCGCTGTGTCGCCGGCGCACCGGTTCAGTATTCTCAGTAAGCGCGTGGACGGCTCTCGCACATTTCGCCACCTTCATCGCCGCCATGGCTGTGGCAACCATATCGCTTGGGCTGATTGCAGCTATCTCCTGGCGGCTGATCGTCGCGGCAATCATTCTCGTAACCCTCCTCTACTTTGCTATCGCTGACTGGCTCTACATGGCGCGATTCGCGGGTTATGTAAGCATTCTGGAAATGCCGGACAGCCCGGTCACACCGACTTCGCTTCCGCCCACTCCGTCGCGCACCGGCCCCATCGTTGCCGTTCGCAATTCGATCGACTACGACGAACCAATACTGAGCGACATTTCTCAACTGGCCGCAGAAACCTGGCTGGCAAAGCGCCATCCTGTGCCACGCTCTGCAACCGCGCCCTTGCGGCCTTTTTAAGCCTGTTTTCTGCCTTTTTCTTTACACGATCGCGCTGATCTGAGACACTCATCCGTGCTACCACAATCCATCGTCATCCTCGACTTTGGCGCGCAGTATACGCAGCTCATCGCGCGCCGCATCCGCGAACAGAATGTTTTTTCCGTTGTGCTGCCCTGCACGGTTTCTCTTAGCGAACTCAAAAGCTATGCCCCTGCCGGAATCATTCTGTCGGGTGCGCCGTGGTCGGTTTACGACAAGGACGCGCCACCAGCGGACAAACGCGTTTTTGATTTGGGCGTGCCTGTGCTCGGCATCTGCTATGGATTGCAATTCATGGTGCACACCCTCGGAGGCAAAGTCCGGCCCGCGGACAAGCGCGAATACGGACACGCGGACATTGAAATCGTGGCCGACTCGCCATTGTTTCATGGCCTCTCGCGCAAAATGGCTGTGTGGATGTCGCATGGCGACGAAGCTTTGGAATTGCCTTCGGGGTTCGAGCTGACCGCAAAGACCACGCACGCGGTGGCAGGAATTCAAAACGTCGAGAAAAGATGGTTCGCGGTCCAGTTTCATCCCGAGGTCCATCACACCTGGCACGGCACTGAAATTCTGAAAAACTTTGTGTTCAACATTTGTGGCGCAAAGCCCACCTGGACGCCGCAGCACTTCATCGAGTCGACCGTGCAGCACGTAAAAAAGGAAGTGGGCACGGGACGAGCCATTTGCGCGCTTTCCGGCGGTGTGGATTCGTCCGTTGCAGCCGTCCTGGTGGATCGCGCCATGCGTGACAAAAACGGCAAATCGCGCCTGACCTGCGTCTTCGTCAACAACGGGGTGCTGCGCAAAAACGAATTTGAAAAGGTGCAGAAGACGCTGCGCGACAAACTCGGCCTGCACGTTGACCCAGTCGATGCGACCGCGCGCTTTTTAAAAAGGCTGAAGGGCATCAGCGATCCGGAGAAAAAACGCAAGATCATCGGTAACGAATTCATCAAAGTATTCGAGCAGGAAGCGCGCCGCATCGAAAAAAAAGAAGGCAAGGTCAAATGGCTGGTGCAGGGCACGTTGTATCCCGATGTGATCGAGTCGCGCTCAGTGCGCGGGCCCTCGCAGGTGATCAAGTCGCATCACAACGTCGGCGGCCTTCCGGCGAAGATGAAGCTGAAGCTCATTGAACCGTTGAAAGATTTGTTCAAAGATGAAGTACGGAAGATCGGCCGCGATCTCGGCGTGCCTGACGAAATTCTACAGCGCCAGCCGTTTCCCGGTCCCGGCCTTGCCGTGCGCGTGCTGGGAGAAGTCACGCCCGAGCGCCTCGCTATGCTGCGCGAATGCGACGACATTGTTGTCGCAGAAATAAAAAACGCGGGCCTCTATACCAAAATCTGGCAATCCTTTGCCGTGCTCTTGCCTGTGATGTCGGTCGGCGTAATGGGCGACATGCGCACTTATGCTTATACGTGCGCCATCCGCGCCGTGAGTTCCGAAGATGGCATGACCGCTGACTGGGTTCCGCTCCCCCACGAAGTGCTGAAGAAGATTTCCACGCGTATCGTAAACGAAGTGAAGGGCGTGAACCGCGTGGTCTATGACATCACGTCCAAGCCGCCGGGCACGATCGAGTGGGAGTGAAGAAATGCTCTTAGCCGTTAGCTCTTAGCTGTTAGCTTTTGAGCGAATCAAGGTTTGACTCCGTGATTTTAAGCTCATCTGAGCGGATATGAATTCCAAACGGATCACAAGCGGCGACACGGAGATCTCCTACTGGACCACCGGCGACGGTCCGTCTGTAATTCTCTTGCATCCTTTTCCCGCGGATCACGAGATCTGGCTTCCCGCGACCGAAGCTTTGTCTGCGCGATACCACGTGATTCTGCCGGATCTGCGGGGACACGGAGACTCCGGTATCGGCGAAGGTCCCGCAACCATGGAGAAGCACGCGGACGACCTCGCCCGGATCATGGACGACGCCGAAATCGGCCGCGCTCCCATCATCGGAGTTTCCATTGGAGGATACGTCCTGTTCGAGTTCTGGCGCCGATATCGCGGCCGCGTCGCCGCCCTGGGCTTGTTCAACACTAAGGCTCCAGCGGATTCTCCAGAAGGCCGCGCCGCACGCTTGAACGCTGCCAACGATGTACTTCAGCGCGGTACGGAATCGTTTCTTGAAAGTATGATTCCAAAACTATTCGGCAGCTCAACACGGGAAGGCAGGCCCGACCTGCTTGATGGCGCATTGCGCATGATGCGCAATATGTCGCCACAGGGCCTAGCTCAGGTGCAGCGAGGCATGGCCGATCGTCCTGATTCGGTCTCAACATTGAGCAGCATCAATGTTCCCACTCTGATCGTGACCGGCGACGAAGATGTGCTCACAGGCATTGCGGAAGCCGATTTGCTTCACCAGCACATCTCCGGGAGCGAGTTGCGCGTGATTCCCAAGGCCGGCCATTATTCGCCGTGGGAGCAGCCAGCGGAAGCAGTCAGGATTCTGCGTCAATTCCTGGATTCGCTTTAAGTCCAACAAGCCTCGGACACGATACAGTTCGATCTGCCGGTTGCGGCTGCTTGCTTGGGTTTACGCGCCAAACAAATATCCGCGCTACAATCGACTCGTCATGAAAAAGCTTGCCGGAACTCTTGTTCTCTGCCTTGCCTCAGCGATCACTTATGCGCAAACTTCCGTGACCCGCCCCCGCATTCTCGGTATCGATCACGTCTCCTTCTACACTACCGATCCGGACGGAGTGAGAAAGCTCTACAACGGGGTAATGGGTTTGGCGGAAGCGGCCCCGATTGAACCTGGAGGCGCAGAGCGATTCCTGGTTGGAGCGCAATGGGTCGGCTATAGTGCGGCCGCCGATCCCAGTGCCACGAATCGCATGGACCACGTTGCCTTTGCCACAGACGACCTGAGAGCGCTTCGTCTGTATTTCGAGTCTAAGAAAATCAAGCCCTCAGGCGTGCAGGATTTCCGCGATCATAGCCGCAGCTTTTTTGTCACCGACCCCGAAGGCAACCGCATTGAATTCGTTGAGCGGGCCAGCGTTTATACCGATACCGGGGTCGCCTCCGCGGTTTCGCGTCACATGATTCATGCCGGTTTTATTGTTCACAATCGCGATGTCGAAGACAGCTTCTACCGCGACGTTCTCGGCTTCCATCTCTATTGGCATGGCGGCATGCATCCCGATAAAACCGATTGGGTAGCCATGCAGGTTCCTGACGGCACCGACTGGCTGGAATACATGCTCAATCAGGACGATCATCCTAATCTGCGAACGATGGGTGTGATGGATCACATTTCGCTGGGCGTCAAAGATATGAAACAGGCGCAGACCATCCTCGAATCGCACGGCTGGAAGCCGCATGGGAGCGAGCATGCGCAGATGGGCAAAGACGGCAAGTGGCAGCTCAATCTGTTCGCTCCAGACCAGACGCGAATTGAACTGATGGAGTTCAAGCCATCGCAAAAGCCATGCTGTTCCGATTTCACCGGACCTCATCCTTCGGAGTGAAGCTCGGCCGACAAGCATCTCAGTCCGGCGATGTTTTTGCTACAATCCTCCCGCGATGATTGACACGTTCCTGGTCGCCGAAAAAACGGTGGTTCACGCTAAGGGAGATGGTGCGGCGATCGACCTTAGCAGCGCCGCTAGCCGAGTTTTTCTATTGACTCTCGATATCGCCAACATCATCGAACAGGAATCGCTTGACGTGGCTGTCTACGGCTCCGCTGACGGTACGGCGTGGACTCCGAAATCTTTGGTCGCCTTTCCCCAAAAGTTTTATCGCGAACAGTGTTTTCTGCTGCTTGATCTCAATGCCCACCCGGACATTAAATTCGTGCGCGCTCACTGGGAAGTCGCGCGTTGGGGACGCGGTACGGAAACGTCAATGTTCGAGTTCAGCCTGAAGATAAAAGAAATCCCATCCGAGATTTTGAGAGAAGCGACGGCTGAAGCCCGAGCGCGGAGTTAGACTTCCGGAGCCCATCTTTCTGCAATCCTTTATATTGATCACACGTATTTTGGTCACATCATGAAAAATAACTCCCTCGTGGTCGTGCGTCCGGCCCGAGACGTGCGCGGCAGCGTCAGCTTGCCCGGAGATAAATCCATCTCCCATCGCTATGCCATGCTGGCCGGCATCGCCGAGGGTACGTCTCGCCTGGAAAACTATTCGACCGGAGCAGACTGCGCCAGCACGTTGCGCTGCTTGCGCGCGCTCGGAGTAACTTGGGACCGAAAAGAAACGGATAACACACTCCAGATTCAGGGCGGGGGAACGTCTTTGTCTTCTCCCGAACATCCTCTCGATTGCGGAAATTCCGGCTCTACTATGCGAATGCTGAGCGGCATCGTCGCCGGACAAACATTCTCCAGCGAGATGACGGGCGATGAATCGCTTTCGCGGCGCCCCATGGCCCGAATCATCACGCCCCTAACCGCAATGGGAGCGCGCATCGCGTCGCTGGATGGCCGTCCTCCTCTGCGTATCGATGGCGCGCGCCTAAAAGCCATCGACTACAAAATGCCGGTCGCCAGCGCCCAGGTAAAAACCTGCCTGCTGTTTGCCGGATTGCTGGCCGAGGGCGAAACGCTGATCGAGGAGCCGCTGCGTACTCGAGATCACGGCGAATTGGCTCTGTGCGCGTTTGGAGCGCATCTGGAGCGCAAGAACAACGCCGCGCGCATTCGCGGCGGGCAAAGATTGCGCGCGATCGAGGCTCGCATCCCCGGCGACCTATCCAGCGCCGCTTTCTTCCTCTGCGCCGCAGCGCTATTTCCGGGCTCACGGCTCACCCTTCCGCATCTGTTGATGAACCCCACTCGCGCGCGTCTCTTAGAGATACTCATGCAAATGGGACTTGGCATTTCGGTGGTGCAGATGGAAGAGACTCACGGGGAAACAGTTGGCACAATTCAAGTGGAAGGAGCAAAGCTCACTAGCGCCACAATCGCCGGAGCCGACGCCGCCGCTCTCATCGATGAGATTCCAGTCTTGGCGGCCATTGCGCCCTACAGCGAACGTGGAATCGAAGTGCGCGATGCGAAGGAATTGCGAGTGAAAGAATCGGATCGCATCGCGGCCATCGTCAACAATCTCCAGCGCATGGGCGCCCGCGTAGAAGAACGCGAAGACGGGTTGCATATCCCGGGAGGTCAGACTCTACGCGGCGCGGAGTTGGATTCCTTCGGCGATCACCGCATAGCCATGGCCTTTGCCGTGGCTGCGCTACGCGCACGCGGAGAAAGCATAATCCACGGCGCCCAGGCCGCCGCTATTTCATATCCCGCATTCTTTGAAACGCTGGATTCCTTGGCCATCCGATAGCTCACGCGCGTTCGGATTCACTGGTAACTACCACGCGATTACTGGCGTCACTTCCCTTTTCCTCAGAGATTAGAAAGTATTAAGCAGCCGGAACATATTCGGCGCAAGTTGCTCAAGTTTGCGTCTTGCCCGGCCCCTCGGCAAGGAAGATTCTTATGCGTTCCAAACTATTTCTCTGCGTTATGGCGCTGAGCGCAGCAGCTTATGCCAAAGATCCCAAGCCCTACCAAACCGGTACGCTTCTTCAGATGGACGCGGTGAAATGTGTTTCCGCCTCGAGCGACAAGAACACTGACAAACGTTTCTGTCAGGAGTATCTCTTGCAGGGAGAAAACGTGATTTACCGCGTGCGTCCGCGCCATGGAAAACATTCGACCTTGCTGCCGGTCGGCAATCGCGCAGAATTCCGCATGGAAAAAAGCAAAATGTTTCTTCGAATCGAGGGAGTCGAGACCAAGGAACGAGAATACGTTGTGATCTCCATGTCTCCCCGTTCCGACGCCAGCGCGGCAGACGCTTCTCTGCCTCATCTCAACCATTTGCAGTAGCCCGGCCGCCACCGCAAGCCAACCTTCTACCATTCGGCTTCATCGAAGTCTGGTCTGCCTACTCGTGCGTTGCCTTTCTCCGCCTTAATTCGGCGGAGAAGTGTGTCTGCGCATACCAAAGGGAGAAAGATAACGTTTTATGAAGGCTTCTGTAGGTCTACTGCTTTTAGCAATGTTTTTCGTGGCTGCGCCCTTGCTGAGAGCGCAAGACGACTCCGAACGTATCGAGGTCGGCGCTTTCGCGGAATATTTTCGGCTGAGCCAAACCAGCACCCCGTTAAACTTCGTCGGCGTAGGGGGACGCATTGCGGCGGAGATTCGCCCCAGCGTACAAATCGAGGCGGAAATGGGCTATGACTTTAAACGTAATTACACCAATACGTTCAGCAACGGTATAACTACGCAATTCGTCACCACCCAGTATCGTGTCCTGCATGGCCTGTTCGGCCCCAAACTGCAAACTGGCTCGGGACCCTTCCGCGTTTTCGTAACTGGCAAAGTCGGCTTCGACAACTTCAGTGTGACCAATCAAAACGCCCCGTCGGGATTCGTCAACACGGTAGGCTTGAACACCGGGCGAACCGACTTCGCGGTTTACCCCGGCGGCGGATTTGAGGTTTTCGCCGGGCCTATCGGCTTTCGCGCAGAGGCCGGTGACGAAGTTTATTTCGACAATGGCGGCCACAATAATTTGAAAATAACAGTCGGCCCGCAGTTTCGCTTCTAGGAATCGAAAGCCGCATCTGCCGGCGGCTGCGGCCGCCGGCTTTTTCTTAGCTCTGGCATTGTCCGCGTAAGCTTATTCTCTCTGGCGCAGCAACAATTCCCCTTCTTTCGGCGGCAGCTTAAAAGGAAATTCGAAAACCTTTCCCTCGATCGGAACGCGCAGGACAAATTCCTCCTGCTTCTTCCAGGCTCCAATCCACTTGCTGTCGGTGCTGAACAATACCCATCCGTTCGCCTCGCGGTTGCCGGAATCGAGCCGCGACGGCTTCATCGTGTCCGCGCTCAGGAACTCCAGCAACTCCGCCGTTTCTTTCTGAAACGTTTGCATGGCGGACTGTTTCGCTTGTTTTTCCTCGGGATGCTTTTCTATTTCGCGCCCTATTTCGTGGTCCAATGCGTCAGCGTCATTTTGCACTTTCTGGGCGAAGCCATCGGGATCAACCGCCGTTTGCACGGTCTTGAAATGTTTCACGAACTCGAGAGAAATATCTGCTGGATTCAGATCGATCGCCGCCGAGCCCCGGTATTCCACTGTAACGGCCACGCTGAAGAAGAGTTCGTGGCGGCGGTGAACTTTCTGCAATTCCTGCGAATCGACCGCCATGGTGATGCCCGCGTCGCCCGCCCACATTCCGTAGTGATATCTGCCGTCAGCCGTGCGCGAAAAAGTACAGCCTGGGGCGCCTTCCGCCCAGCGCACGACCGCGTCTGCCGCTTTTTTCTTGTGCGCTGCCGCAAGACCAGGCCACAGGACCGATGCCAGCGCGAGTGCAAAACAGACCGCCGCAATAGCCGCCTGCCGATAAGAGCGCGTTACCTTCACAGAACTTAGTTTACCGTCAGGCTCACCGTGACATTGGTATTGCTGGCGGAAACGCCGTTCTGGTCATAGGCGCTGACGGTGAATGTGTAGGTATTGCTTGGCGTGACATCGCCATTGTTGATGCTCGTGGTATTGCACGAGGGCAGAGTAAGCAGACTCGCAATTATCAGGAGAAGAAAGAAACCGCTCAACAGCTTCCGCCGCTTTTTTCCCGCAGTGCCGATGCCCGCGATCAACATAAAAGGCAGCGGAAACAGCACGCCATAAAAAATTCGCGAATGCCTGCGGTTCGAGGTTGTGGTTGTTGTCCCGGTTGTAATGTTCGTGTTGATCGTGGTGACGGTCAGGGTCGTCGATGCAACCACTCCATCAGTTACGGCCACCGTCGCTGGATTGAACGAGCAGACCGGCGCCGGTTCGACCAGTGGCGTGATGGAGCTGCAGCCGGGCGTCACGTTTCCCGTATATCCATCGGTCGAAGCGATGTTTATGACCGCGGTCGCTCCGCTGCCGGCAGGCACGGTGGCCGGACTGAGTGTCGTGGCCACGGCAATTGTGTACTCCGGCGAGACCGCCAGCACCGTTATCGGGTTCAGAGTCACCGACGCCGTTTGCGTTCCGGAAACGCCAGTTACAGTAACGGTATAGAGTGACGGCGGAGTCGCGCCCGTTGTGGTGAACGTCAGCGAGGGAGTCGACGGAGGCGTAGCAGTGCTGGGGCTGACGACACAAGTTGGGCCGTCCTTTGCGACCGCAGGCGTGATGGCACAGGAAAGCGAAACCTCGCTGTTGAATCCATTGGTCGATCCCAGGGTGATGTTCGAAGTGGAATTGACGCTTGGGTCTACAGCAGAGGGGTTGGGCGGTGTTGCCTGCAAATAGAAATCAGCGGTTTGCCCGTAAGCACAAGGCAAACACGCCGCGGCCAGCAGAGCAAGCGAATAGATGTGGAAACAATGGCGCAAAGCGAACAAAAATTTCGGCATGAGCAGAGTTCGGTTCAACTAGCTTCGATTCCAGCAGTAGAGCAAAGGCTGCCCGGCAGAAATCCTAGAAGCCGGGAGGGCCAACAGGAATTCTACTGCGAGTGATGCCGATTGGCGAAATTTACAAGGCGAATTCTAGCAGGCTGCTGAAAAACTCCGCGTCACCGGGTTTGGGAAGGGCACGACTTCAGTCGTGCCGCTAAGCGTCTAACAACCAACAGCGCTTTAGCGCCCGCGGCTGGCTCTCCGCTGTCAAATGAGCTTTTCAGCAGCCTGCCAGACCAGCATGGCGGGGCATCCCCGATAATCACGGAGACGGCCGCAATGCACAAGCGTTTCTAATTGACCGTCAGCGTCAACGCGGGTGTGATGGAATGTGTAATGGTGCCATCCGTTCCCGTGACCGTGATGGTGTAGGTTCCGGCGGGCGTTCCGGTGCTGCCGCCGCCTCCTCCACCCCCACCGCCACCTCCTCCGCCCCCCCCTCCGCCCCCCCTCCGCCACCGCTGCCGCTGCTGCTCCCACCGCAAGCCGGCAGAATAAGGATTCCGCTCAGAAGCAAGCAAACGCACAGCCACGCAGCCCAGCGATTTTTTCGCGTAGCCGAAAAAGGCACCACCACCCCGATGAGCACAAAACCCGCAACTGGCAGCAATAGCGACGACGCCAGGAAGATAGTGCCCCGCCGCGAGCCCGGCATCACCAGCTGGCTGCTTGCCGCCGTCGTACTCACGGTGAGAGTAGACGTGCCGGAGCCGCCCGACACGGAAGCGGAGCTGAACGCGCAAGTCGGAGCCGGCGTACCGCCCCCGCTCACACTGCACGTCAGGTTCACGGAGCTGCCGCTGTCGTCAAATGGGGAGACGGTAATCGTAGAAGTGGAAGAACCTCCAGGATTCACTGCCGCCAGCGGCGTACCAGTAATAAAAGCGTAAACCGTCACAAATGCGTCCGGGCACGGAATGGAACTGCCGCCGCCGGACAGCAGACAGGTTTGGCTCGGATCATTGTCGTTGTAGTGCCCATCCACTGCGTGTGAGAGAGGAAAGTTCGGTGAATTGGTCTCGCCCGTGACATAGATGTTGCCCGACGCATCCACTGCCAGAGCGCCGGAAATGAAGTCCTCATTTCCCGATCCGCCCAAGTAAGTAGAGAATGGCAAGCTTAGAGCAGTGCCGTTCAGAGTTAATTCGCTCACAAACGCATCGGTGTCGAGAGTGGCGCCATTCCCGCCCCCGAATGTTGATTGCGTCGCGGCAGCCGTGGGGAAATTGGATGCGCTCGTATACCCGGTTACGTAGGCGTCTCCGCTGCCATCCACCGCAACACCAGTACCCGATTGCAAGCCAGTGCCGCCCAGATAGGTGGAATAATTCAGCGCCGTTCCCGTCGGATTGACGCTGGCCACAAAGACATCTTGAGTCCCTGCCAGGCTAGACAGGCCCGTCAAAGGATTTTTGGTGGGAAATTTCGTCGAAGTCGTTTGCCCAGTGATGTAGGCATTCTTGCTGGAGTCTACGGCGATCGCAAGAGCGTAGTCGACGCTCTCGCCACCCAAAAATGTCGAATAAATGTAGCTCGGGCTGTTGCCGGAAGTGATTGCCGCTAGAAATGCGTCCTCGTTCGGGCTTCCACCGCTGGCATTGCACTTTCCGTCAGTACCACATGTCGGCTGGACTACGTTAGATGGCGTGGTGTAGAAATCAACTGATGACGTTCCGCCACCCACGTAAATATTTCCCACAGAATCCGCGGCGACGCCGTACGCTATGTCGTCACTGCTGCCGCCCAAATATGTCAAGAAAAGATAGGCCGTTCCGCCATTCTGAACTTTAGCGATAAACCCATCCACCGAGCCATTGGCGCCCGCTCCGTTGTTTAACGAGTTCCCCTGCGGCAGTGGATGCACCGTTCCATTCGTGCCTGAGTTCGACCCAAAGTCCGGCGATTCTGTGCTTCCCACCACATAAACGTCGTCGTCGGTTGTGGTCGTCGCGTCCCGAACCAGCGCCAGCCCCAGCGCGCTATCGCCAATGCTGCCTTCTATCAATGTCGACCAGATAAGCGACGACCCATTGAGCGAAAGCTTAAACAGGAAACCAACGTTTGCCCCACCAATGTATGCGGGCTGGACCACGCCACTCGTCGTGGGGAAGGCGCTGGAACCGCTGGAGGTGGTTTGTCCAGCCACATAGATGCCCGGTGGAGTGCTGGCTGTGTCGACCGCAATCGCGTTTCCAATATCGTCCTGGCTGCCCCCGACGATAGTTGTGAAAACCAATGCGCCCGAGGCATTGAGTTCAGTCACGAAGACATCAAAATCTCCACCCGTTCCCAGCGTAGTGACGGTTCCGGCGACTCCCGGAAAATTTGTAGAATCCGTCTGTCCCGTAATGTAAGCGTTGCCCGAGGCATCGGCTGTAATTGCGTTGCCATCATCCTCCATCGACCCGCCAAGATAAGTCGAATAGGTCACCGTCGGATCGATCACCACCTGCCGGCTGTGGTCATAGTTGCCCAGAGCGAAAGAAACATGATCTTTGGCGTGAATCACGAAGCCGGCCTCAACCCGCTGCCGCACGCCCTCCTTTTCCTGATAAGCAAAAGGCCGATGCAGGTGCAGTTCGCCCCCTCCAGAAGAGGTCAACAACAAATCCCCGGCAGGCGTCGTGCGCACCTGTTTCAACCCATGAAATCCTAGCGCAACCGATCCCGCGTCGGCTCCCGGATTAATCAGAAAATCAAATTCAAATTTATTGTCTCCACGAGACGCCCCGTGATATGCAATATCCACACCCGGATAAACATCGCGATAGCGAACCTGCGCGTAATGCGGAACGCCGCTGTGCCATTTGCTCGGGTCGCGTCCGAGGATGTAGTTGGTCACGCCCGGCAATTTATTCTCCGCAATAATTTGCGGCGCCGCATTGGACCCCAGAATCTCCATCTCAATTGAGGCGGTCCGGGCAGGTTCTCTGGGCTCGCGCCTGCGCATCGCGTCGGCGGCCGTCACCTGTGGTGCATATCGTTTTCGCGGCGACGGTTGTGCGGAATCTGGCACGGCAAAGTAAGCTGCAGTCGATGAGAGGAACAGCGAATATCCCTGGCCTCGTGCCAGATATTTCACCTGCGCATCGGTCTGGCCCACGTTCGGCTCAAATGCCACGGGAAGCGCCGCATAGCTGGCATTAACGCGGGCCGAATCCGCAGGCGGATTTCTCTTCGCCGAAACATGGTTCCCTGTCGGCAACTGCAGCGACGGGGTCGCCTGCACCGCCGCACTCCGATGCCCCGGCAGTTTCGCGGGGTTGGCCATAAAGATAAAGGCGAACGCGATGAGAGCCACAGCCGCCAACGCCGCCGCGATGAAACCAGCCCTCTTGTCGCCGAGCACACCCAGGAACCTGCGCAAAATGAATGGATTAGACACGACGGCCCTCCTGTAGTTAAGACCCTGAAACCCGAATCCGGCAAAAAAGACTCGATCGGAACGTTGCGAATGAAGAGTTCAAGTCGATGAGCCAATTCCGGAATTGCAAATTGATTCAGCTTTATGCGGAAGTATCGCCCCGACTCCGGGCATCGTCAACAAGCATAGTGCCGTTCTAGACATCACCCGGCAAATGCAAGCCGCAAGGTTACCACAGGAAGCGCGCGATAAAAAGCTCTTATCACCGTGAAAGCCTTGCCGGACGCGGCACTCGCTAAGCCTGCATGCTGAAGATCATGAGGTTCACAACAGTACCCTACTGATCAACGGCCATGCGGCTTTTCAAGCTGAAAGGTGACCGCAAGAATAACCGCTAAGGGCTGCCATGCTCAGTGCGATTTCCATCCCTGCCGGTTCGGCGTTATCTTAGTCATATGCAACTCCGCGGTTGTGGCACAGCGCTTGTGACTCCCTTTCAGCAGGATGGCGCGATCGATGAGACTGCCTTACGCAATTTGATTGCCTGGCAGGTCGAATCGGGAATCGATTTTCTTGTGCCCTGCGGAACCACCGGCGAGACGCCCACACTCTCCCACGATGAATGGCTCTACGTGATCGACTTAACCGTCGAAGTGGTGGCTGGACGCGTTCCCATCGTAGCCGGGGCGAGTTCGAACTCGACCCACGACGCAGTGGAAAAAGCCAAAGAACTCGCCGCGCGCCCTGGAGTCAACGCCATCCTCACTGCGAACCCCTACTACAATAAGCCAACGCAGGAGGGCCAGTTTCAGCACTTCAAAGCCATCGCCGAAGCCGTCACCAGCACGCCCATCATCCTTTACAACGTGCCCGGCCGGACCGGAGCCAATCTTGAAACCCAAACTCTGGCGCGCCTCGCCGAAATTCCCAATATCGTCGGGGTAAAGGAAGCCAGCGGCAACATAACCCAAGTCGCCGAAGCTATTAATGCTGTGCCTGAAACTTTTCTGCTCTTTTCCGGCGACGATGCCATGACACTGCCTCTGATTTCTCTCGGCGGTGCCGGTGTCATCTCGGTTGCCGCCAACGAAATTCCTCGCGAAATGGCAGCCATGACTCGCGCCGCCCTGGCAAACGACTGGACAACGGCGCGCGCTTTGTTTCGCAAATATTTGCCGCTGATGCAGGCAAACTTTATCGAGTCCAATCCCATGCCCGCCAAAGCCGTGCTGGCGATGATGGGCAAAGTCGAAGAACTTTACCGTCTGCCGCTCCTGCCCATGCGTCGCGACACGCGCTCGCGCCTGCAAAAAGTCGCCGCCGAAGTGGGCCTGATCTCGAAACCCGCCGCCTCTTCCGCCGATACTCACGATTTTTATATCTACGAAAACTGGGCCGCCGGCCCGCATAAAATTGTCCTGCACCGCGGCTCTTGCGGACAGTGCAGCCACGGCAAAGGCCGCCCCGCCGGTCACGACATAAACCGTGCGCGCTGGCACGGCCCGTACGGAACCGTCGTCGCAGCCCGCGAAGCCGCCCACACCATGACCGGCGTGTTAATTCGCAGCGAATGCAAATGCGTGTAAGAATTGGATTGAGCGATCGAGCCACTGGTGATTCCCATGCATTCGCACTGATTTTCAATCACCCGATCATTCAATCGCTCAATCGACAATTCTTCCCATGTCCTTACAATCTTCCATCGAACGCCTTGCCGCGCTGGGCGAAGTAGAGCGCAATCCTGAAGCGCGCAAGGTTTTCTTCGAGTTTCGCGATCAGTTGACTACGGGAAAAATTCGCGCCGCCGAAAAACTTGATTCTTCCGCAAGCCCTGGCCACTGGATCGTCAACACCTGGGTCAAGCAAGGCATTCTGCTCGGATTTCGCCTTGGTGAGCTGGTTGACATGACCGCCGGCCTATCCTTCGTCGACAAAGACACTTTCCCCGCGCGCAACTTCGCTGTCGCGGATCGCGTGCGCGTCGTCCCGGGAGGCTCGTCCGTGCGCCTCGGCGCTTACGTCGCTCCCTCCGTAATCTGCATGCCGCCAATGTTCATCAACGTCGGAGCCTATGTCGACGAAGGCACCCTGGTCGATTCCCACGCGTTGGTGGGTTCGTGCGCGCAGATTGGCAAGCGCGTGCACCTGAGTGCGGCCGCGCAAATCGGCGGCGTCCTCGAACCCATCAACGCCGCTCCAGTAATCATCGAAGACGATGTCCTGGTCGGCGGCAATTGCGGAGTCTACGAAGGCACCCTGGTTCGCGCTCGCGCGGTTCTTGGAGCAGGAACAATCCTGACGCGCTCCACTCCGCTCTACGATCTTGTCCGCAACCAAATCTATCGCGCAACCACCGACGCTCCGCTCGAAGTTCCAGAAAATGCAGTCGTGGTGCCCGGCTCACGCGCAGTAAAGAAAGGCGACGCCGCGGATTGGAACCTGTCGCTTTACACCCCGGTGATCGTGAAGTACCGCGACGAAAAAACCGAGAAAGGAATTGAACTGGAAGACTGGCTGCGCTAGGCGACCAATGCGCCGCTTTACCTTATGCTAAAATGTAAAGCATGGCCGAAGCCACTCTCTCATCCAAAAACCAGATCGTGATCCCGCGCGAAGCCCGCGAAGCCCTCAACCTGAAAGCTGGGGATAAATTGATCGTGTCCGTACAGGGCGAACGAGTCATCGTGCTGGAAAAACCGAAGTCGTACGCGGATGCTATTCGCGGCATCGCGCGCAAGACTTATCCCAAAAATTATCTGAAGAAAGAGCGCCGCAGTTGGGAGTAGCCGCTGTCCACGCTTTCCTGCGAAATCATCGCAATATCGCTCTGGACACAAGCATATTCATTTACCAGCTTCAATCCAATCCCCGCTACGTAAATCTGACGCATCCAATCTTTCAGTGGCTGGAACAGCCTGGGTCTCGGGCGGTCACTTCGACGATCACTATGACCGAAATTCTGATCCAGCCGTATCGCGATAACGAGCAGGACCTAATCGACAAGTTCAAGGGACTTCTCTTCATTTACCCCAACCTCGAATGGATTTCGCCGGACCTCAAAATCGCAGGCCGCGCCGCGGAAATTCGCGCCCATCATCACCTGCAAACACCGGACGCCGTTCACGCAGCAACCGCAATCGATGCCCGAGCGTCAGCATTCCTCACCAACGATCCCGTCTTTCGCCGGATCACCGATCTGGAAGTTCTAATTCTTGACGAGTACCTGTGACTAACCGTAGGCGTGACTAACAGTGGACTTTCGTACTCGCTAGTGGAACTACGCAGTCTCAACCGCTAATCCCTGCCCGTCAGTCGACATAACACGGACCTGCCCCAATCTCTCAATCACCGCATCGGCCTCGCCCAGCGCCTCCGCCTTAAACGTACTCGCCAATCCAATCACCCTCATCCCGCCCGCATGGGCCGCCTGAATTCCCGCGGGCGCATCTTCGATTACTAAACAATCCCCGGGTGGAAAACCAAGAAGTTCCGCGCCCTTCAAATACGGCTCCGGATGCGGCTTTCCATTCGCAACATCATCGGCAGTAATCAAAACTTTAGGCAATGGCAAGCCGGCCAAAGGAAGCCGCGTGCTCGCCAGATGCCTCGTCCCCGAAGTGACCACACACCATCGGTCGTCAGGAATCGATTTCAGCAGCGTAGCCGCCCCCGGCATCGCGCTCACATCCTGCCGGTCCTCCGCTTCCAGGGCTTCCAGCTCCCGCACTTCGGCCTCGGCGTTCAACTGCGGAGCCACACGCCGAATCACTTCCAGCGCTCGCACACCATGAGCTATCGCCATGACTTTTTCTTCATCTACTCCCCTCGCGCGCGCCCACACGCGCCACTGCCGGTCCACCGAACGCGTCGAATCGACCAGAACGCCGTCAAGATCGAACAGAATGGCTGAGCAATAAAAAATTGGCATCGTTCTTGGTTTTATCACGGAAGAAGCCGAGCAGAGATGTCCGCTCCGTAGACCCAACGAAGCGATCCGCGTGACTACGGGGCAGGCAGAACCAGATTCTGCGAAAGTTGATAAGAAGACTTGGCCGCTTCATGAGCCTGCTGCCGCACATGAAGATGCCGCCCACGAAAATGGGCTTTCGCCCGCTCGCCCCACGCGCGCACGAACCAATAATTCAATCCCGCGCCCAAAGCCGAGCTGGCCAGCGGAATCACCCGCCCCGCCCACTTTTCCACCACGTCGGCGCCCGCCTTGGCGGCAATACGCTCAATCACGCGCGGAACGAAACGATTCACCACTTCTTTTTCCAGCAACTCGCGGCTGATGTCCACTCCGGCGGCACTGGCCGCGGCAATCCACAATTCTGCAATCTCATCATCGGTATTGAATTCAAATCCGTAGATCAGGCTCAGCTTCTGAATGGTCCGCATCGTGATCGCCGACAAAATTCCCAGATCAGGCACAATCGTCATCAATCCGCCGAGTCCCAACCCTGCGCCTTCCACCGCCGCAACCTTCATCCCGCTGCGCACCACGGAATCAGCCACTGCATCCAGTTCGCCAATGTCGAGCGAATACGTGCCGTGGTATCCGCTAATGGGCATGCGGTAAGCCGTACGCAGCTGCACCAGAAATTTCGCCGGATTGACCTGCACCGTGGAATACGCGCGCGTCATGCCTTTCACCAGCGCGCCCTCAACCCGCCGTCGCAGCCACGATTTTCCCTGCTCGTCCATTAACTTCACCTTAACTCAGCTGCGAGACAAAAGCCATCGGGCGAATCTCGCGAGCGCCCTCGATGGTCGCTCCTTGGCACTCGTTACCACCTCACCGCCCGTGCTAGCATCATGCATACAACAAATGGCAACCGGAAAACTGCAAATCGTCCCCCTGGGGGGACTGGGCGAGTTCGGGATGAACTGCATGGCCGTGCGCTACGGAGACGACATTCTCGTCATCGACGCCGGCCTCATGTTCCCCGAAGCCGAACTGCTCGGCGTCGATATCGTCGTTCCTGACATCTCTTATCTCACCGAAAATCGCCACCGCGTCCGCGGCATCGTCCTCACCCACGGCCACGAAGACCACATCGGCGCATTGCCCTGGATTCTCGCCGATCTCAACGTCCCTGTCTGGGGCACGGAATTCACACTGGCCTACGTCGAAGACAAACTGGACGAGCATGGCCTGCTCGACGACGCCGATCTGCGCGAAATGCGCCCCAACGAGCGCTTCAAAGCCGGAGTCTTTACCGTCCATCCCATCCGCGTCACGCACAGCCTCGTCGATTGCGTGGCCCTCGCCATTCACACGCCGCTCGGAGTCATCATCCACACTGGCGATTTCAAAGTCGATCCCACCCCCACTGACAACCATCTCTTCGACCTGCACTCTTTTGCCGAATACGGCAAAACCGGAGTGCTGGCCCTGTTTCAGGATTCCACCAACATCGAGCGCAAAGGCTACACGCCCAGCGAGCGAGCAGTAAGAAGAAAGTTCGACGAAATTTTCGCCCACACCAAGCGCCGCCTGTTCATCTCCTGCTTCTCGTCATCCATCCATCGCATCAAGCTCGCCGTTGAACTGGCACACGCCCATGGACGCAAGGTCGCCTTCATCGGCCGGTCCATGAACAACTCCTCGGAGATCGCCGAAGATCTCGGCTACATCGAAGTTCCCGACGGCCTGGTGATCAATCCCGGCGAAATGAAAAACTTCCCGCCGGAAAAAGTATGTGTGCTTATCAGTGGAACGCAAGGCGAACCCATGTCCGCACTCTCGCGCGCTGCTGTCGACAATCACAAACACGCCAAGATCGAAAAGAATGACACCGTCGTGCTCTCCTCGCGCATTATCCCCGGCAACGAAAAGACGATCTACCGCATGATCGATCACCTCTTCCGCCGCGAGGCCCACGTCATTTACGACGACGGCTCCTACCCGCCCGTCCACGTCAGCGGCCACGCCAGCCAGGACGAACTCAAGCTCATCATCAACTTGGTCAAACCCAAATATTTCATCCCCGTTCACGGCGAATACCGCCAGCTAAAATTGCACGCCGAAATGGCCGCAGCCATGACAGATTCGGTCGGCAAGGTCATGCTGATCGAAAGCGGCGACGTGCTTGAATTCGACGAACTGGGCGCGCGCAAGGCGGGCAAAGTGAACGTGGGCCGCGTCTGCATCGATTCTGGGAACCGCACGGATGTGGTTGAGGATTTAATAATTAAAGACCGCCGTCACCTCAGCGAAGACGGCATCGTGCTCCCCATCATCGCGATCAATAAATTGTCGGGAAAAGTCGAAACCAGCTTCGAAATCGTCACCCGCGGCTTTAACCCCGGCGACGATGGCCTCATGGCCGGAGCCAAACGCATGTTAGAAGACACACTGGCCCACTCCAGTGAAGAAGAGAAAGCCGACTACGGAGTAATCAAAGAAAAAATCCGCGCCGACCTAAAACGCTACATCTCAAAGGAAACCCAGAGAAGGCCGCTGATTATGCCGGTAATCTTGGAGATTTAGCTGGTCACGGCTATGATTGTGCAGGATATTAAGAATTCTGCCGATGTTTCATACTCGATTACCTCGTATCTGCGAACTACGCGACCTCACCCCTGACCCAAGGTCGCCCGATGCGTACTTCCAAGATTTTGACAGATATCTTCAGGACTCGGACCATGTTAGAGGGATCTATGAACGCTGGGAACAGGATCTACAGTGCCTCGACAACGACGCTTGGGCTTTCCTGAAAAATGACGCGTCCCCATACTTGATGCACAGAGACCACAACGGACGAGGCTGGCAACAGCTCTTCTATATTCTTAACCAAACTCATGCTTACAATTACCTGAGAGCTGTTGGCGCTTCCAGCATCCGGTTTATTCCACGGTCTAAGCGGCGGTCCGTGAAAACTCCTGATATCGAGGGCGTACTAGACTCGCGTAGGGTACTGTGCGAAGTGAAATCGCTCAATCCCTCGCAGGACGAAGTTCATGTGCGTACTGAAGGAGGTGTGTCGAGAATCGCGACGAGTTTAGATGATGGTTTTTTCCGCAAGCTTCGCTCGGATATCGCAAACGCCATGAAACAGTTAGAAGCCTATGATCCAACTCGTGAAGCGCGGTGCTATATTTACATCGTTCCACGCTTTGATGACTTCTTAGGCCGGTGCAAAGCAGAAATATTTCAGCCAGATCGACAGGTATCTTTCGGATTACCCAAATAAAGGAGTCAACCTCATATTTCACAATGAAGACACGGCCTTTCACAAGTCTTTCACAATGATGTCTGCGACCGTTGTTAACACTTACTAGCGCCGGAAACTTACCTTGCCACAACCGCCCTTTTCTCCTATATTCAGCCCATGGAAGTCCACTTCACCCCCGACATTGAAAAGAAACTCAACGACCTCGCCGCCCAGAGCGGACGCCAGCCCGCCGAGCTTTTGCAAGATGCTTTCGCCGCCTATTTCGAGGAACTGGTAGAGACCCGGGACATGCTCCACAGCCGCTATGACGAACTAAAAAGCGGCCGCGTGCAGCCCATCGACGGCGAGGAAGCCTTCACCCGCCTCATGGCGAAAACAGAAGCCCAGCGAACGCGCCGCTCATGAGAGGCGGTTACGCCCTTCACCCAGAAGCGTTCTCCGACCTCGATGAAATCCGACACTATATTGCGCAGCAAAATCCCGACGTCGCCGACCGTGTCATAACGGCGATTTTCGATGCCATTCGCAGGCTGTTTCCTTTTCCAAATCAAGGCCATCGCCGTCCCGACCTGACTTCACGGCCTTTGTGCTTCACGCTGATTCGCCAATACCTGATTGCTTATGCGCCGGAGGAAAATCCGTTGTGGGTTGTAGCGGTAATGCATGCACGACGAAACCCCCGCGTCATGGCAGCGATTTTAAGAGGCCGGGAGTAAGCCGCTTTGAGCAACGCAGAGCCTATCCCAGCGGATTCTCCCACCGCAGCCCCGGAAATCTCGCAAAATCCCGATCCGTGGTGTAAAGCACTCCCCCGTACTCAATCGTGAGTGCCGCGATCTGCGCATCGCTCACCAAGTCGCCGACCGCTTTCCCCTCCAATACCATCCGGCGAAATATGGCCCAATAGGTGTCGCCGGGAACAAGAATGCGCACATTCGGCCATTCCAACCATTCATCGACCGCCCGCGTCGCCTCCTCCGGCAAACGTCGAAACCCAGGCAGGCGCGGATTTGTCGAAATTCGAATAAACGCCGAAAGTGCCTGCCACGAAAGCCCTATCGGTTCGCTGCTGGAAAGAATCCCTTCCAGCCAGACGCGCGCTTCTTTGTGCTTGGTGGATGCGGCGGAGTATGCGTAAAGAAGTAGATTGGCATCGATAACGATCATCGATGGTACGGCCCTTCCAAATGTTCGATCAGTTCTTCAACATTGTCGTAGCTAAATCCCGCCGGCGGCCCCATATCCCACGGCTTCACAACAAAAGGCTTCCTCGCAGGCTGCTTGGCCGCCGACAATCCCAGCCGCAAATAGCGGTTCACCACCTGCTTAAAAGGCTCCCCTGACTTGCGAGCCTCTTTGTTCAAGAGGGCAGCTACGTCGTCATCAAGAGTCAATGTAGTTCTCACATCATGATGCTAATGAAGTTGGCATCATGATGTCAACATGATTCTAAGGCCGACGGCGAAGTCAAACTGTGGAACTGCGTGGCTGGCCCCACGCCTCGCGTGGACGTTTCCCGCCCGCACTCCCTATAATAAAAAGATTCCTACAACTGGAGATTCCCAGAGAGTGCCGCTCGACCTAAAATCGACTATCAATCTGCCTAAGACGAATTTTCCCATGAAGGCGAACCTGCCCCAGAACGAGCCCAAACAGCTCGAACGCTGGGAGCAGATGGGAATCTACGAGCGCATCCGCCAGGCCCGCAAAGGCTCTCCGCAATACATTTTGCATGATGGCCCGCCCTACACCAGCGGTCCGATCCACATGGGCACAGCCCTGAATAAGTGCCTGAAAGATTTCGTCGTCAAGTCGAAGAACATGTCGGGCTTCGACGCCCCCTACGTGCCCGGCTGGGATTGCCACGGCCTGCCCATCGAAATCAAAGTCGATAAAGAGCTGGGGGGCAAGAAGCTGCAGATGCGCCCCATCGACGTCCGCGCCGCCTGCCGCAAATATGCGCAGAAGTTTCTCGATCTACAACGCACGCAGTTCAAGCGCATCGGCGTCTTCGGCCGCTTCGACCGTCCCTACGCCACCATGAACCCGCAATATGAGTCGGTGGTGCTGCAAACTTTCTATTCATTTTATGAGAAGGGATTCGTCTACAAAGGCCTGCGCGCCGTCTACTGGTGCATGCACGACGAAACCGCTCTTGCCGAGGCCGAAGTCGAGTACGAAAACCACACCAGCCCGACAGTGTGGGTGAAATACAAACTACTGGACGATCCCGTAAAGACCGATCCCACCCTCGCCGGGAAAAACGTTTCTACCATCATCTACACCACAACTCCCTGGACGCTGCCCGCGTCAATGGCCGTAGCCTTTCATCCCGACGAAGAATATGTCGCGCTGGAGTCAGGCGCTGATGTTTACATTGTCGCGTCGAAGCTGGCCAAAGACGTTGCGGAAAAGTGCGGTCTCGTAGACCCGCGCGAGCTCGCCCATTTTCCCGGCCGCAAAATGGAACGGCTGAATTTCCAGCATCCATTTCTCGATCGCAAAATCCTCGGCGTACTCGCCGATTACGTCACCATGGACACCGGAACCGGCGTGGTGCATACCGCACCCTCGCACGGCGCCGAAGACTTCATCACCGGAACAAAATACGGCCTCGACGCCACCAGCCACGTCGACGAAAAGGGCATCCTGCGCGATGGCCTTTCTGAATACAACGGTCAGTACGTGTTTAAGGCGAATCCGATCATCATTGAGCTACTGCGGAAGCGCGGCGCGTTGCTCCACGCAGGAACGTTGGAGCACTCGTATCCTCATTGCTGGCGCTGCCACAACCCCGTGATTTTCCGCGCCACCGAGCAGTGGTTCATCTCCATGGAAACTCCCATGGAAGGCGGCGGAACTTTGCGTTCCCGCACATTGGAAGAAATCAAGAAAGTGAAATGGGATCCCGCCTGGGGCGAAGAACGGCTCTCGAACATGATCGCCACGCGCCCAGACTGGTGCATCTCGCGCCAGCGCGTGTGGGGCGTGCCCATCGCAGTATTCCTGTGCGAATCCTGCGGCAAGCCCCTGAACGATCCTGAAGTAAACAAAAAGGTCGCAGCATTGTTTGCCCGCTCCGGCGCGGACGCCTGGTATACGGAAGAGGCTCAAACAGTTTTCCCGACGCATCAAAAATGCGCGCATTGCGCCGGAACAAAATTCGAGAAAGAGACGGACATCTTCGATGTCTGGCTGGAATCGGGCGCAAGTTATCTCGCACTGATTGCCGAAGAAAAGATTGGCGATGAGCCCTCCTATCCCTGGCCGTCGGATTTATATCTCGAAGGCGGAGATCAATATCGCGGCTGGTTCCAATCTTCCCTGCTCTGCGCGATGGGCACGCGTGGAACTCCGCCCTACAAAGGCGTGGTGACGCCCGGTTGGACGCTTGATGAAAAAGGCCAGGCCATGTCCAAGTCCCGCGGCAACGACGTTGATCCCGTCGATATCGCCAGCAGGCTGGGCGGAGAAATCGTCCGCCTCTGGGTCGCGTCGGTCGATTTTCGCGAAGACGTCGTCGGCTCCGAACGCCTGATGCAGAAGATCGCCGACGACTACCGTACGATTCGCAACAAGCTTTTCAAGAACGTACTCGGCAATCTTTACGATTTCGATCCCGAGAAAATGCACTGCCCTTTGAAAAGATGGAACCGCTCGACCGCTATATGCTGCGCCAGACCTGGGATTTGGTGCGCTCAGCATGCAACTGGTATGACGAATTCACCTTTCACAAGATCTATCACGCAGTAAACGACTTTTGCGTTGTCGATCTCAGCGCATTCTATTTCGATGTGTTAAAGGACCGGCTCTACACCTATGCTCCGAATTCACCCGGGCGTCGTTCGGCCCAAACAGCCATGTGGCGCATTCTCGAAGCCATGGTGCGCCTGCTGGCCCCAATTCTGAGCTTCACCTGCGAAGAAGTTTGGCAGTTTTTGCCGAAAGTTAAGGACCGCCCCGAGAGCGTCCACCTCGCCACATTTCCCGGCGACTGTGACCTTATTGGCTCTCAACCACTCAAGGAAAATGATCCCGAGCAAAATGATTGGGCAGTTCTTCGTTCCGTTCGCAACGAAGTGCTGAAGGCCCTAGAAGAAGCTCGCACGAGAAAAGAAATCGGCACCGGCCTGGAAGCTCAAGTCACGATCACCGCCGCCGAGCCAACTTATTCGCTGCTAATGCGCCACGCTGACTCCCTTCGCTACCTGTTCATCGTGTCAGCCGTGCACCGCCAGGGCATCAGGCAACGGCAGCCGGCGCGTCGAACGTCGATGTGAAAAAAGCCGATGGCGCAAAGTGCGACCGCTGCTGGAATTATTCCATCCATGTAGGCGAGGATAAACACTATCCCACCATCTGCGAGCGCTGTAGCGCTGTGCTGAAGGAACTGGAAGGACGCGAGTAAGATCACGTGCAAGCCAGATGAGCAAAACTTCCGCCCGCGCCTTCCATTTCATTCTGGCTCTCGTCGTCCTCCTGCTCGATCGCTGGACGAAACGCCTGGTCGCCGCTCACATCGCGTTATACAGCAGCATTCAAATCATTCCCGGCTTCTTCCGGCTCACGCACACGGAAAACACCGGCGCGGCTTTCAGCCTCTTTGCCGACTCGCCTTCGCATTTGCGCACCACTCTGCTAATCGCCTTCTCTGTGGCGGCGATGATCGTCGTTTCCATACTGTTGTGGAAGCAGACCTGGGCGCCATCGATGACTGGCATCGCATTATCTTTGATTCTGGGAGGGGCCGCTGGCAATCTCTGGGACCGTCTGGCCCGCGGTCGCGTTGTGGATTTCTTGCTTTTCTACATTAAACAATATCAGTGGCCCGTGTTTAATCTAGCGGATAGCGCCATCGTGGTTGGCGCGACTTTGTTGGTTCTCGAGATTCTGTTCACTCGTCCGCATCAACGAAGTGGCTAGGCGCGATCATTAGGGCGTCCCGTAGAGCTGCTTGTATACGTTGGCATTGCGCAGAATGGCCTGCACATATTCCCGGGTTTCTGTAAAAGGAATCGATTCCACGAACTCCTGGGGGTCGCGATATTTCCCCTGCGCCAGCCAATCGTCTACCCGATCCGAACCCGCATTGTAGGCCGCCAGCGCGTACTCGAACGATCCGCCGAACTTGTCCACCATGCCGCGGAAATAGCGCGTGCCCAGCTCCAGATTCACCGCGGGTGTATACAGTTGGCTCGCGCGGTAGCGCTTGAGCTTCACTTCTTTGGCCACAACTTTCCCTGTCTTGGGCAGCAATTGCATCAGGCCCACCGCATTGGCGCGCGAAACCGCGTTGGGGTTGAACTCCGATTCCTGCCGAATCAATGACGCCACGAGATAAGGATCCAATCCATTCGCCACCGCTGATTTTTTCAAATCCATCCAATACGGTTTGGGAAACAGCGCCTCCCAATAAGCCCGTGGCAAGTCGGGAATATCGAGCGCGAAATAATTCGGAGCCGAGCGCTTCATCACTTCAATGGCGCGATCATAATGTCCGGTATCCAGATAAAGTTGCGCCGTCTCAGCCGGCTGCCAGGTTCCCCCGTTGGCTTCAGCCGAGGCTTGCAGTTCGCGAACTGCAAAATCAATCAGCCCGCCATTGCCAAGCAGTTGCGCCTTTTGCAGATGCAAGTCGTCCGCCGGAGGATCGGAAAGCGTGACTTTCACGGCCGTACTTATTGGCGGAACCCGGTCCAGCAAGGCATAGTGCTCGCTCGGCTCAGAAGCGGCGGGCAGCTTGCTCAACCGCTCTCGCCCCAGTTCCGCGTAATAGTAATTGCGATAGCGCAGAGAAAGTATTTCGTAGAAGGCGCGCGCCATGCCGGGCTGGTTGTCTTCCTCGGCTAGCCGAGCGCGCCAGTACAAGGCCGCCGGAACCTCAGCGCCGTTGGGATAGACCGCAATCTGCTCTTCGAATTGCTGTTTCGCTTGCTCGTTGCGCCCCTGGCGCAGCGTCAGCCACGCCGCTTTCCAATGCGCATAAGACGCTCGCTCGCCGGTGGGAAATCGTTGCTGCAACTCGCGGTAAGCATCCAGCGCCTGGTCGTACTCATGATGCACCAGATGCAAATTGGCGACCGAGAGCAGCGCCAATTCCAGCCACTGACTCTCGGGGCCGGCAGTTCGCAACTCCTCCACGCTTTTATAAAAGTGGTCGTTATTGTTCTCCGCCCAGTCAATCTCTCCCAGAATGTAAAGCCGATGCGCCGCAAGATCTCCGGTCAGTTCGCCGAGAGAAGACAATTCCTTCTTGGCTTCACGGTTGTTGCCGCTGCGGTGCAACGCATCCGCCAGTGCAATCTGCAAAGCAGGCCGTTCCGCGGGCGTGGTCACCGTCATCAGCTCGCGATACGCATCTGCGGCGTCGTTGTAGCGCCGCGCCTTCAACAATAAATTGGCTCGAGTCCATAGCTGCGTCGAAGTAGCAGCCGGCTGTGACGGCAGCTTCCTCATCTCTGCATAGGCCGCATCGGCTTCGCCGCTGGCAGGCATGGTGTAGTAAATGTTCGCGAAAACTTCCGCCTCTTTGTCAGACTGCCCGCTTTGCGCGTAGGCGCGTCCCAGAGCGAGTTCCAGGTCCGCCCGCGTCGGGATGCGATCTTTTTCCAGCAAAGCCGCGGCATCCGCAGCCCGCCCTTCGAACAACAGAGCCTGCGCATAACTCACATGCGCATCGCGCACCAGCAACGAATCAGGATGGTTCGCAGAAAAATCCGCCAGCGTGGCCAGCGCCTCCGCGGTATGCCCGGTCTGCAAATAAGACATTCCCAGATAGTAGGCGACGTAGTCGCCAAGGTCCCCCGCCCGAACCTTGGCGCGATTCAGCGGGTCAATCGCTTTTGCATACTCGTGATCCTGCACGTGCGCATAACCGGCGACCAGCCAGGCCAGCGCTCCCGCATCTTCTTTGGCATGAGCCCGGGCGTAGGCTTCGACTCCGGCATAAGCTGCGGGAGTTCGATCCTGAAGCAACTGCTGCGCCATCGGCCGTAACGTGGTTGAGGCAACGAATGCCTGCCGCATTCGCCGGATGCGGGGAGAGATTCGCTTCCTGCGCGCGCGCATCGACGCTTTTCCCGTCCGCGCCGAATGCAATGTTTTTGCGGAAGACTTCGCGCGAGGCGGTTTGGAAGCTGTAGCCTTTGAAGATTTGGTCTTGGAAGATGCTGCCTTGTGCGGCGACGCCGTGGAGTGCGCCCCGCTATTCGTCTCCGGAGTCTTCGCCGGCGCTTCTGAAGTTTGCCCACTCGCAGCCGCGCACATCGCCGTCAACGGGCAGCACAGCGACGCTGCCACGAACAGCCAACCCAGCTTGAGACCCAATCGAACCACTTTTCCTGTACCGCGGAAAATCACACCGCCAGAGATCGTGTCGAACGTCGCGAATCAAAATCGCGAATACAAATCGAATCGGCCGCTACGCCCGGAAATTAGCACCCATGACGGAAGCGTCGTCTTCGGCCAGGCTGCGCAGCAACTCCTGCTGAAAATAGTCGGTGCCCACCGCCGCCGTCGTGCCATAACGCTTCTGATAGGTCGAGCGGCTCTTCTCAATATCTTCTTTCAGCCGGTCGTAAAGATCTTTGTTTCGCCGTCCCTCCGCCACCTTCGCCTGATTATAAAGCTTGATCTCATCCACCAGCAGGCGTGCAAACCGCTGCGCCTTGCGATGGGTATCGGCATCCTCGGGCGTAAGCGCCGCATGAGGATCGGCAGCCGCAGCCGGCGCCGCCGCGCTCGCCACCGCAGCCGCGGCATGAACCGGCGCCGCAACTTCAACCACCTCGGCGGCAGGTTCCGGCGCTGGAGCCGAGACTGCCGCCATTGGGGCATGCCCCGCAAACGGGTCCGCGAACGAACTTACAGATTGCAGCGGCGCAGGCGGAGCAACATGCTCCGGCACTCTCTCAAACGCGCCGTCTCCCGTATCTTTTTGCGCCTGCTTGCGCAGCGAGTTGACTTCGAGCCACGCGCTCGTCGTCATCACCAGTAACTCAATCGCCGCCGCATCCATCCCGCCCGTCGCACCGCCATCCGCATAAAACAATGCCGCTACTTTATCTTTCAGAACCAGCGGAACCAGCAGCAACTGCTCATTGCCCGGCCGGCCAAAGTGTTCCACAAACCGTGCATCCATCTCGGCAATGTTGGCGGGCGTGGCCACCCGATTCTGATACGCGTGCGCTACCGGCCCCGCGCTCATGTCCAACGAAAAATCCTTCAACGCTTCATCGTCGGCAAATCCTCGCGCCTGCCATCCTGTGGCCGCTCCCGCTTTCACCACAAACAACGCAACCCGTTCGCACTGCGTGCTGCCGCCATCGAGCAAAGCTTTAAGAATATCTTTCTGTGTAGACCCCGCATGAATGTGGGCTACAATCTGCCGCAGATTTCCCGCATCGGCGGCAGAAGAATCGCTGGCCGCCACGCTGGGCAGAGATTCCATCACCCGTTCTGCGATCTGCTGCTGCAAACGCGGCAGCTGATCGGCCAAGACCTGCCCGATCGCGCGCTCCACAATCTGCTGCAATTCTTTGTTGTCAGACATTCTTAGAGAACCATTCTTCCTGTTTCGGGGTTGCCAGTTTTGGGCGATGCCAACTTAACTGTTGATTATATTGCCCTTGCGCCGCTCCCGCACGGTACGTCGGGACGTGTTCGACCGCGTACCGTTACCTTCTGCTCGACTCTACCGCAAACTCCCGTCCCCGCAAAATGCAAATGCGATTGGGCAAACACTCTAGTTACCAAGTAGAATAATACCTTCGATCGTTTACGTCCTTTTGGCTGGAAAATGTTGCATCGCACCGATCATGGCAACCATCCAAAACAAAGTAGTTGAGCCGGTTACGGACGAGCTAGCGCTCGTTCAGGCGGCCAAGCGTGGAGACGACTCGGCTTTCGAGGAGTTGGTCCGGCGCTACGACCGCAACGTGTTTCGCATCGCGCAGCACATCACGCAAAACCGTGAGGATGCGGAAGACGTGGTGCAGGAAGCGTTCCTGAAAGCGTACGGCAACCTGGCTCAGTTTCAGGAGCAGTCGAAGTTTTACACCTGGCTGGTGAGAATTGCCGTAAACGAAGCGCTGATGAAGTTGCGGCGCCGCCGGCCCGAACGCATGGTTTCGCTCGACGAGGAGATCAAGACTGAAGATGATTCTCTTCCCCGCGAAATTGCCGACTGGAGCCCCAATCCAGAACAGCAGTATACCCAGTCGGAGTTGCGCGAAATTTTAAGCAAGACGATCCAGGGCTTGCCACCGGGCTTTCGCACGGTATTTGTCCTGAGAGATGTGGAAGGGCTTTCGACCGAAGAAACAGCTTCGGCGCTCGATTTGAGCGTGCCAGCGGTTAAGTCGCGTCTGTTGCGGGCACGGCTGCAGCTTCGGGAACGGTTAGGACGATACTTTCAGAAACGTGAGGCCGGAAATGGCAAGCATAGTGGAGATGGCAACCAGTGAAATGCGCTGAGTTTCTGCAAGAGCTCACGAACTATTTGGAGGGCGCCCTCGACGAAAACACAAAAGTCGAGTTGGAGAATCATCTTTCCTGGTGCCACAACTGCTACGTCGTTTGCGACACAACCAAGAAAACTATTGAAATCTACCGCGATTCCCAGCTCTACGAGCTGCCCGACGACCTTCGCACCCGCCTCCGTTCCGCCATCATGGTCAAGTGCCAGCAACATAAGAAGCGCGGTCCGCACAATACCTGAGGCCATATCCATTTCCGTAATCCCATAAATAACAAACACTTAGGTAACATTTCCTGAAGTGGGAAATGTCTTCAGGATTGTCGAAACCCTTCTTCCCCTACATGAATCTAAGTAGTTAGATTGTGCCGCTTAATGCAATTGAGGGGGCGCGCAATCGCGAATATGCCTTAAACAAGTAGTAATGACGGGAAAACCATCCCGCTGTGGAGGGTGTGTATGTTAGCAAAATTGCTCGACGCTGTTTTTGGCTGCCGGCACTCCCGGTTCAGCTTTCCGGTCACGGTTCGCCGAGCCATGCGCCGCCCCCAGGCTGCCGCGCTCACCGGAACTTATGTCGCCTGCCTCGATTGCGGCAAAGAATTCGCCTACGATTGGCAGGAAATGAGAGTGATCACTTCGCCCGAACGCCACCGCGAGCAACTGGCCGAACTGGCCGCAAAGCACGCGGCCTAAAACGAAGCATCACTTTGCCGGCACAAACAAAAGCGGCGGCCGCAAGGGCCACCGCTCGCATCGTTGATTAAAGCTGTTTAGTCCGAAGAGTCATCCCGCCGCTTCAGCGTCGGGCGATCATCGTCGGTCTGCCCGTTAGTGTTGCCGGAATTCGAGGTGCGCCGCAGGCTGGGCTTGTTCGCATCCTTCTGGTCGATCACCTTGTGTTTATTCTCGATCGCCGCCAGCCGCGCCTTGACCTCATCGAACTCCGATGTAGTCACAACATATTCCGCCTTGGCCGGCAGAATCGTGCGAATCTCTTCCTGTGTCTTTTCGATGCGGTCCGGAGTTGGCGGATGCGTCTCAAACGCCTTCGATAAAGTCCCCGGCTTCTTCTTTTCCATCGCCTGAATCTTTTCAAAGAAGGAGACAAACGCCGACGGATCGTACCCTGCCCGATACATATACTGCAGCCCCAGATAATCGGCCTGAGCCTCAAATCCGCGCGAGAACTTGAAGAATGTCAGCGGGATGCCTATCCCAGCGGCCTCATATCCCGCGTATCCAATCGCACCACCCATAAATATGAACGGAATCGAAGCCATCTGCAGCAGGTTGGCTCGCGTCATCTCACGCCCATAGTGGCATGCCGCCACGTGTGCCGTTTCATGAGCCATTACCGCCGCCAGCTCCGCTTCCTCGTCGGCTGCCAGAATCAGTCCCGAATTCACGTAGAAAAATCCGCCCGGCAACGCCATGGCGTTGATCACGTCGGAGTCGATGACTTTGATCGTGAACGGCACCTGCGCGTCAGAATTGCGCACGATGTTCTGCCCAATCCGGTTCACATATTCCGTGATCACCGGATCGTTGATCAGCTTGACCTGCGATTCGATCATCTGAGCATACCTTCGCCCATCGGCCACCTGATGCTCGATCGTGTACCAGTTGCCTACTCCGCGCCCGCAACCTACATTGCGGTTTCCCACCGCATCGATGTCGCTGATGCCGCCATTGTGTTTAATTTGGTCGTCGTCGTGAGTTGGCAGCGCGGTCGGAGCCTGCTGCTGAGCACCTTGCACATCGCCCACTTTAGGCTGACCCGAATCTGGATCTGAAACTTGCGCCTGCGTCCAGGGTCCTGCGCTGAACGCCGCCACCGCCACCGCGATTGCCAGCCCTCGCAATTTCATAAAAACTCCCTTTGCGCGCCGTACTCTTATGCGGATTATACGCCCACTCGGAAGACACCAAGCCCATATTTCTTCTGCCTCTTAGACGCCACTTTGCCGCCCGGGGGTTATCCGACACCTAGGCAAGAACCATAACGAAATGCGGCACTGTCTGAATTCACTTCCGGCCAGAAAACCCATACACCGCGAAGATCATACGAAAGAGCATAAATGCCTGTGATTGGGCGCTCCTTCGTGTACCTTCGTGCCCTTTGTGGTGAATGGTTTTGACCGAGCGTGGCCCACACCCCGTGTGTCATCTGACTCGGTACTCTGCGTCCGGGCCCGCATTCTCCCCGAACAATTCCATCGGCAGACACGTAACAAAGTACACAGTCCACTCGCACCTAGGAGATCATTATACGAAAACTGCTTTCTCTATCGGCTCTGCTTCTGACCCTTATCCTCGCATCCCTACTTTCTCATGCCCAGTCACAATCCGCCGACACCTCCGGCCAGCTATTTCAAACCATTCAGGCTCTCGATACCCGCCTTTTCGATGCCTACAACCGTTGCGACCTTCCCCAAATGTTCTCCACGTGGAGTTCTATCACGACAAAACTGGCCTGGCCGTTGGCCGCCAAGCCGTGCTCGATGGCATCAAGAACAATATCTGCGGCAAAGTCACGCGCGAACTCGTTCCAGGAACGCTCGAGGTCTATCCCATCGCCCACTACGGCGCGGTCGAGATCGGCGTCCACACCTTCCATCACCCTGGCCACCCCGAAAATGTCGGCGAAGCCAAATTTATCCAACTATGGCAGAACAAAGACGGCCACTGGCAAATCACCCGTGTCATCAGCTTCGATCATCACTCGGCAAGCGCCGCTACAGGACACTAGGTGACAGGATCGAACGCCTCGTCAGCGCATATCCCTTCGCGATCCTTCGAGCTTATTGATGAGTGACAAGTCCGCTTGATCTTAATCTTCGTCCAGATATTCGCCGGGCACGTCATCTTCGGGTACTTCCCGGGTGCGAACTTCCTTTACACCGCGGGCATCGGAGTTCTCAACGCCCGAGACTATGCCGGCCTCGAACGCGTTCCCTTCTTCGAGCAACTCGTCAACGCTTTCCGAATCTGCGCTTTCGACATTCGACAAACCCTGCAAGTCTCCCGCTTGCTCGCCCAAGCGGGGCCGGGATTCCTCACCCGAGTATGCTGAGGAACCACGCTCCAGGCTTCTGTTCCGCGGGCGGTTCGCAGCTGCCTTCGCGCTCTGTGTGCTGGTTGGTTTCTTCAAGCCTTTCTTTGTTGCCGCGGTCTTTCTGGCAGCAGAGGGTTTCGCTGGCTTCCTGGCGGCGGCTGGCTTCCGCGCCTGCTGCTTTGCCGGCGCTGCTTTCTTGCGGGCGGTCTTCTTCTGCTTTGAATTCGGCTTCTTCTTGCTTTTCTTTTTGCTGGCCATGGGCGCAGTCTAGCACCGGCGAGGGAGTGTAGCAAAGCCGCTGAGGAATCCAATAAAGAAGCGCCGCTGGCAATTCTGAGACGGCACTAATGGCCCACCTAGCGTCTTCTCGGTCAATCGATTGCAATCCAACGAATCGCCACTATCTCTCATTGGTGTGAACCTACCTGTTGGAGGCCCCGGCATGTGCAAGCAGATTGTTTTCGTACTCTTATTGTCGCTGGCTGTTTCAGCACAGCGAGTGGAGGGTGTTGCAGCATCGACTGAAACCGCGCTTGTCTTTTTTTCGGAAAACCCCTTCCCTGACGACACTTCCGCGAAAACCAACACGGTGTCGGTGGCCTCAGTCCCAGAAGACACAACGGCAGCCAGCGGCATGCCCAACGCGCCGGAGCCTGGCGCCGGGTTAGCGCCAGCAGTGGCCGTTTATCAACCTAACGCGCATAGGCCGCCGGAACCTGCGGCCGTCAGGGATCAAAAGGTTTTCAATAAAAAGTTCATTGCTGCACACGCTGTGTTGTTGGGTTCCATTGTGTATGACGCAGAACTCACTCACCAGGGACTGGCGCATCACGAATGCGTGGAGGCGAACACTTATCTGGGGCCGCATCCTAGCCGGGCAGAGCTTTACCGGCAAAATCTGCTGGCCTTCGGTGCCGTTGGAGGGCTTGACTGGGTTGCGGCGAAATTCATAAAGATTCCTTATCTTCCCTACGTTACTCCCGGGGTGGAAAGCGTGGTCCACCTGCGTGGTGGGTCGAAATGGCTGACGCAGTGTTGGTAAATTCGAAACCCTACCTCGGTCTGATCGCGGTGCTAAGAACGGTTCCGCCGCTGCGTAATATTTGCAACCGCACTATCCTCTGATGGGATTCTAATTCCGGGGCACTTGTCGTACGACCTCGCCCTCTGGTAGCGCTGCGCACGGTGTTATCCTAGTCAAAACGACCGCACAGCGAGGCTGTTATCCCTTCATGTCCAAGTCAGATGCTCCCAATCTAGAAATGTTTAACCCCGAATCATCCGCACCAACGGCAGCGACGGTAATTCCTCCCGGCGCAACTTCGGAGTTTCAAGGCGAATCCTTCAAAGATCTTCTCTCGCAATTCGAGCGGGAAAAATCGCGCAAGCCTCACGAAGCAGGAAAAGGCCGCGAGGGCACAGTGGTTGCGATCACTGCCGATTCGGTGCTGGTGGACATCGGCTTTAAGACCGAAGGAATTCTGCCGCTCTCAGCCTTCGATAGTGCCGGCAAAATTCCGAACGTTGGAGACAAACTGCAGGTCTCGATTAAGGGCCGCGATCCGGAAGGTTACTACGATCTGGGCCTGGGCAAGATCGAACGGCCCACGGATTGGGCGTCACTGCAGAGGGCGTTTGCCGATAAGACCACGATCGTGGGCAGGGTGACAGGCGTGGTCAAAGGCGGCCTGAGCGTGGATGTGGGCGTGCGGGCGTTCATGCCCGCCTCGCGGAGCGGAGCGCGCGACGCCGCCGAGATGGAAAAGCTCGTGGAACAAGAGATTCGCTGCCGCATCACCAAGATCGACGAGGCTGAAGAAGACATTGTTGTCGACCGGCGCATCGTTACCGAAGAAGAAGAACGTGCGACGAAAGACCGCCGTTATTCCGAAGTACATGAAGGCGCTATTGTACGCGGTACAGTGCGCAGCCTTACCGATTACGGAGCTTTCATCGACATAGGCGAGGTGGATGCGCTGCTGCATGTGAGCGACATCTCCCGCAGCCGTATCAGCAAGGCGGCTGACGTGCTTTCTGTGGGGCAGGAGATCGAAGTCAAAGTCTTAAAGCTTGACCCGGAAAAGAAGCGCATCTCTGTTGGCTTGAAGCAGCTTGAGCCGGACCCGTGGGATTCGGTGACGGCAAAATATAAACCCGGCGAACGGGCGCGTGGCACCGTGACGCGGCTGATGGATTTTGGCGCGTTTGTGGAACTGGAGCCGGGAATCGAGGGGCTGATCCACATCTCGGAAATGTCATGGGGAAAGAAAGTGCGGACGCCGGGCGACGTGGTGAAAGCGGGCGAGACGGTGGAAGCCGTGATCCTGGGGGTGAGCGCGGGTGAGCGGCGAATCTCTTTGGGTCTGAAGCAGGCGCTGGGCAACCCGTGGGCTGATGCGTCGCAGAAGTTTGCCGTGGGTTCGGTGGTCGAAGGGCCGGTCACCAACATTACGAAGTTTGGCGCCTTTGTGCAGGTTTCCGAAGGCATCGAAGGCATGATTCACGTCAGCGAGATTAGCGCCGAAAAACGCATTAACCATCCCAGCGACGTTTTCAAAGTCGGGCAAACGGTGAAGGCGCAGGTGCTCGAAGTGGATGGTCAAAAGCGGCGGCTCAAGCTCGGAATTAAGCAGATGGCGCCCACCAGCATCGATGAATATCTTGCCGAACGCCGGGAAGGCAACGTGGTCTCGGGACGCGTGATTGAGGTTTCGGGAGAGCAAGCGCGGGTCGAACTCGGCGAGGGCATCCAGGGCACGTGCCGAATCTCTGCGGCGCGGGCCGTACAGGATACGTCCGCAGGCCGCGGCGCGGATCTGGCGTCGCTAAGTTCCATGCTCAATGCAAAGTGGAAGGGCGGTAGCCAAGCCGGCGAAGCGGAGCCGGAAGCGGTTCGCGCCGGGCAGATTCGCAGCTTCAAAATTCGCAAGCTGGATCCGGCGACAAAGAAGATTGAGCTGGAGCTGGCCTAAGGACTCACGACGCGCTTTCCCCGCGCCTTGTGGCTCCAAAAATAGCGCACAAAACAAAACGCCCCAGACTCTTATGAGTCGTGGGACGCCTGTTGATCAGCCCTCCCCCAAGTGCTGCTCGATTAGGAGATTAACTCCAACCATCGGAACGCAAAATGGCCCGTACGTGCCATTGCCTCCCACCAACGGGCCAGGAGCTGTCGCTGACCGGCGATGGACTCGATTCCCAGCCAAAATAACCGACCGTCTAAATATTTGTGCGATGCGGCTCAAGCGCAGGCCTGAATGTGCCGATCCTTCCGTTAGGGAAAAGGAGGTTTTGTTATGAGTATTTCCTTATCCAGCTCGCTGTCGTCGGTGGAATCGCTGGCCGCCGCCAATCCGTCGCCGAATACGGCGGCCGCGCAAATCGCGCAGCAAGCAGTCAACAACTCAGGCGATACGGTCCAGTTGTCGGAGGTGCAGCAGGTCTACCAACTGTATAACCAGGGCCAGACGGTTTCGCAGATTGCCACCAGTCTGAGCCTGCCGGTTGATACGGTGAACAACTATTTGAATATCTCCGCTGGCCAATAGGGTGGGGTGGGGGCGACTCCGGCTGGTCCAGGTTTGTCCGCTGCCGGCCGATTACCACGGCCATCGCACGTGGAATAGATACATGGCGCCAGCCAAACCGAGCGTGATAAAGCCGGCCGCTCCCATGGCGCGCTTCAGAAAACGCCCTTGTGGCCGCTCTGGTTGCAGCGGCAAAGCGGCTCTGAATTTGTCGATCCAGAGTTGTTCCGCCCTATCCTGGGGTCGAGCTGCCCGGATCACACTTCCAAGCCGGCGTTGGTCGTCTTCCGCGAGCGAAACGAAGCGGAAGGGCTGCTGAGTGCTGCTGACCGGAGTCAGCATTTCCGCTCCGCCCAACACCGAACCGGCGCCGGTCAGGAACATCAACTTAACTTGTGCTCCCTCGGCAACGGGATGAGGAATGGAAAGTAGGCCCCCGGTGGAAGATACTACCTGGAGTTGGCTGGGCACGCGGCTGCCATTTTGGAAGCGTAGAACGGCGGGAATAATCTCTTCCAGATGAGCGCGTGGCGCGCGCTGTCTGACGAGAGCTGGGGGAGCCGAATTCATAGGTCAACTTGATTTTGAAGTGCCGGAGACGCCGGGGATAGATAACCGAAGTTCTTGTCCGCCGCCGGTTACCCTCGGCAAGGCGGGTTCGGGAAGCTCGGTTCGCGTGTTCTGCTCGTCTCGGCTCGTTTAGGCTAGGACGTTTAATCCACTCTGGCTGCCATAGAAGTCTTCCAGCTTGCTCGTCAGGTCGGAGGCGCTGGGAGATCTGCCGTTGGAAATGCTGGGATTCACCGTGCTGAAAGAATGATCGTCACCAGTTCAGGGTTGCGCGGTCTCCGCGGTGGCCTCATTGCTATTACGCAGGGCGAAGCCGTCTTTTAGAGATCGCTGCAAATCTGTGGCGAACGCGGACATGCGCAGGTCGTGGATACTCCCGAACCAAGCGCGCTGCCCAGAGCTGCCAATATTCTGTCCAGCGCATTGAGAGATTAGCTGGAAAGTCGTTCCGTCGCCGTCGCCGAGTTCCCGTGATAAAATTTCTTCTGCCGGCGCTCCGGCTAGGACAGAACGCTCCACATAAGACTGGGCAGTCGTCCCACAATTTCGCCGGATGCGAGCTGCTTTGCGGAACGTGATCCCAGTCAATGCCTTGAGCGATACAGACGTCCGAGTGAATTGCTTTAGTCAAGAACGTACTGGCGCTCAGACCTGTTGCAGCTCGAAATTGAACCGGCACGACGTAATTGCACCTCTCGCTTCAATGGCCGTCGCGCAATCGCCGCAACCTGTCTGCTCTGCGCGCAAGGTCGATGGAAGCCTTAGCGAGTAGCGGTAAGTGGGCAGTTTGGATTTCTCATGATCGAATCACCTACAACATGCATTATTCCGAGAGACGGCATATTTCCGCCGAAGCACGGAGCTGCGATGGAGATCTATGGGGACATGCCGTGTCTACACGATAAGCTTTGAATCGTTGCGATCCAGCCTCTACGACCACTGCAAACTCAGCTGCCGTATGGAGTGCTCGCAGACTTGTACGAGGACCATGCGGATCCTTCAATCTTTATTAGCACCTTTTCGAAGAAACTTCGACGCTCGCAAAGCTTAGCGGACTTAAGTATCCTCCAAGGTTGCGGTTCGTCCTCATCGGACCGAGACAACGATGAATACCGTAGAGCTGAACAAAATCTGCAAGAACTATGACGAGTTCGTGGCTGTGGATCACCTGTCGCTGATCATTCAGCCGAGCGAGGTTTATGGACTGCTCGGCCCGAACGGCGCGGGGAAGACCAGCACACTGCGCATGATGATCGGCATCACCGTTCCGGATTCCGGGGTGGTGTCGATGTTTGGAGAACCGTTTCGCCGGGCGCACTCGCAGCGGCTTGGCTACCTTCCCGAAGAGCGCGGCTTGTACAAGAAAATGAAAGTGCTGGATCAGTTAATGTTTCTCGGGCAACTCAAGGGCATGTCTGCGCATGATGCGACCCAGAAAGCGCAACAGTGGTGCGAGCGCCTGGGGTTGAAAGAATGGACTGGCAAGAAAGTGGAAGAACTCTCGAAGGGGATGCAGCAGAAGGTGCAGTTTATTGGGGCAGTGGTGCACGATCCGCAGTTCGTGGTGATGGACGAGCCTTTCTCGGGGCTTGATCCCTCGAGCGCGGTGGTGCTGAAGGATGCTTTTCTGGACTTGAAGAAAGCGGGAAAGACTTTGCTTTTTTCTACGCATCGCATGGATACAGCGGAGCGGTTGTGCGATTCCATTTGCCTGATCAATCATGGGCGGGCCGTCCTGGAAGGAGATCTGGGGAAAATCCGGGCGGGATACGGCAAGCGGAACGTGCAGATGAAATATGAAGGCGATGCGAAGTTTCTGCACGATGCGAAACTGGTGCAGTCGTTTAATGATTACGGAAACTACGTGGAGGTGCGGCTAGCTTCGGGTGCCGATCCGCAGGATTTGCTGCGGACGGCGACGTCTTGCGCGCGGCTCAGCAAGTTCGAGTTGATGGAACCTTCGCTGGAAGAAATATTTATTGAAGCGGTGGGGAAGGCCAATGCTTAGCACTTCATTCAGCAACACCTGGCTCATCATCAAACGCGAGTATCTGGAGCGCGTGCGGCAGCGTTCGTTCATCGTGCTCACCGTGCTGCTGCCGGCGATTGTGGGCGGCGCTTTTTTTATTCCGGCGAAACTTTCGAGCATGAAGAGCTCGAAGACGCAGCATCTGGTAGTGGTGACTTCGGACCCGAAGTTCGGCGAGATTGTGCGGCAGCAGCTTCTGCCCAGCGCCAAAACGGACGACGAGAAGGCCAGCGCCGACAAAACCAAGGAGGATAAGGACGACAAAGACTCAGACGACGACGACAAATCCAGTAACAATTACACAATTGAAGTGGACTCGAATCCCACCGAAGCGGAGCGGACGGCCTTGCAGAACCGGGTGACCTCCGGCGACATCGACGGCTACTTGTGGCTGAGCGACGACGCGGTGAATGCGCGCAAGATTACGTACGAAGGGCGCGAGTCGAGCGGGTTCACGGAGAAATCGTGGCTCAGCGGGCAACTGGACCGCGCTATCCTGTTGCGGGAGCTGGCGCAACGGGGAGTGAGCGGCGATCAGGCCGACGTTCTGCTTAAGCCGGTGAAGCTGGAGATGGTGCGCCTTAAAGGCGGCCATGAAACCAAGGCCAACGATAAGGGCATGTTCTTCGCGATTCTGATCATGGTGATGCTGCTGTATATGGCCGTGATTTTCTATGGAGTTTCGGTGATGCGCGCGGTGCTGGAAGAAAAAACTCGCGGGTGATGGAGGTTCTGCTTTCTTCCGCAACCTCGACGGAGCTGATGGCCGGCAAGCTTATCGGCGTGGGCGCGGTGGGGCTGACGCAAATTGGAATCTGGATTGCAATGGCCAGCGTCTATGTGTTGCCGGCGCTGGCGGCGAGCGCGAGTGCGGGAGAGATCCATATTGCGCCCTTGACGCTGGTGGCTTTTGCTTTGTTCTTTCTGCTGGGGTATCTGCTTTACAGCAGCGTTTATGCGGCTGTAGGCGCGGTCATTACCAGCGAGCAGGAAGGGCAGCAGCTGCAGTTCATTATTCTTCTTCCGCTGATCCTTGCGGTGTTCATGATGGGGCCGGTGATGCGGGCTCCGGATTCTCCGATTGCGGTTTGGACTTCGATGGTTCCGTTCTTCTCGCCGATTCTGATGTACGTGCGGATCGCGATTCAGCCGCCGCCGGCCTGGCAGATTGCACTTTCCCTGTTGCTGCTGGTGGCCACGATTGCGGGAATTCTCGTTCTTTGCGCGCGCATCTACCGCATCGGAATTCTCATGTATGGCAAGCGGCCCACGCTGCCGGAAATCATGAAGTGGCTGAAGTACGCGAAGGGATTCTGACAGCCGATCGGCATTTTACTTTCCGCTCACTTCATTCCACAAGAAAGCAAGCTCATCCGCCGTGTCATTGATGGCCTGAGTAATGGAAACTCCCGCGCTATGGCCGCTCACGGTTTGATAGTGCAGTAGGATAGGCCGGTCGCCCGCGTTGTCGGCCTGCATCAGCGCGGTCATTTTGCGGGCGTTCAGGGGGTCGACGCGGGTGTCGCTGTCGCCGGTGAAGAACATGATGGCGGGATATTTCGTTCCCGCTTTCGACATTCTGATAGGGCGAGTATTTCAGCGATGTATGCGAAATCTTTCGGGTTTTCAGCGCCGCCGTATTCGGTGGTCCAGAGGCGGCCGAATTCGAAACTTCTGGTAGCGGAGCATATCGAGCAGCGGATAGCCGCACCAGATGGCGCCGAAGAGATCGGGGCGCTGCGTCATGGCCGCGCCCATCAGCAGACCGCCGTTGGAGCGGCCGCGGATGGCGAAGTGCTCGGGCGAAGTGTATTTGTTGTCGATCAGATATTCGGCCGCGGCAAAGAAGTCGTCGAAGACGTTCTGCTTGTTTTCGAACATGGCGGCCTTGTGCCAGGCCTCGCCATATTCGTTGCCGCCGCGCAGGTTGGGCAGCGCGAAGAATCCGCCCTGCTCCATCCACCACGCGTATTCGGGATTCCAGGCCGGCGCAGCATCGGCAGATCGAAGCCGCCATAGCCGGTCATCAGCAGGCGCGCGGATGCCGTCGCGCGTCAGGCCCTTTTTGCCGGCGATGAACATGGGCACGCGGGTGCCGTCTTTCGAGGTATAGAAAACCTGGGTTACTTCGTACTGCGAGGAGTCGAAGGGAACTTTGGGCTGGGCAAAGACTTCGGATTTCCCGGTCTTCGTGTCGTAGCGATAAATGGTCGGCGGAATGATGAACGATTCGAAGGTGTAAAAGCCCTCGGTCTGGTCTGCGACGGCCGTAGACGACCGACGCCGCTCCGATGCCGGATAGCGTGAGCTTCCCGATTTGCTTGCCATCCAGCGTATAGATCGCGGTTTCGGTTTTCACGTCGTGCAGGCGCGAGACGAAGAGCTTGCCGCCGACGATGCTGAGTTGTCGGAGATGACGTTCTTTGCCTCTCGGGAACAATTTCGGCTTCCAGTGCGCGGCTGTCGGCTCGGCGATGTTGCTTCGACGATGCGCATATTGGGCGGCCTGGTAATCGGTCATCAGGAAGAAGCGTCGTCCATGTTCTCACGACTCGAAGCGGCTTCGACGCCGCAGACCAGCGGGACGAAATCGCTGTCCGGCTTGCGCAGGTCCTTGACGAGGAATGTCGTCGCGCTTGGCGGGAACGCCGTGTCGACGATCTACGATGAGGTAGCGATCGTTGTCGGTGATCCCGACGCCAATCAGTTCGATCGCGCCGAAGTTTCTCGCCGCGATATTCGCCGCCGAAGATTTTCGGATCGCCGGCAGACGGGCGTGCCAAGTTTGTGGAGACCAGACGGTTGATCCCGCGGGGTGAGACGCGCGTAGTAGAGGCCGCTTGTTGTCGGGGCTGAGGCTGCACGCCGGAATAACGCGCAGAGGGCAGGACGTCAGGCAGACTCCGTGCGTCTTTCGTCATGTCGAGGATGTGCACTGACCCTCGTCGGCGCCGCCTGGCGCGGACTCCGTAAACCAGCAGGTTGCCGTCTTTCGAGATGTCGATGATTTGGACCGAAGTGTTCTGGTCGGCGCTGAGTTTGGTGGCATCGATCAGGCGCTCATCCTCGACCTTGCCAGCCGCGCGAATATAGATCGACCCCTGGTTCTCGTCGGCCAGCCGCTTCTTGAAAAAGTATTTGCCGCCACGTTCAAGCGGGATGCTATAGCTTTCCACCCGCTAGAGCTTGGTGAGTTCGCTGACGATTTCAGGACGAATCTTTACCTGGGAAAGATATTGCTCCGTGTATTTCATCTGCGCGTTGATCCAAGCGCGGGTCTCCGGACTCTTTCCGTCCTCCAGCCAGCGATAAGGATCGGTGAGCATGGTCCCGTGAATGTCGTCAGTTACAGGCTTGGCTTCGGTGGGCGGCGGCGGTGGGAGCACGATTCCGTTGCCGCCATGCACTTCAGCAGGCTTGCCGGCGGCGAAGGCGAAGGCCGCGAACAGCAGGAAGAGAATGAATCGAACAGCAGTTTTGCCGGCGAACGGTGAAGGCGTCATGTGCGGACGATTCTATCCCAATGCCACGTTGGCGATCAGTAGCGAGGCGCGAGATCACCCTAGACCTCCTGCATTGCCCCCCCTCCGGATCATGGCAAGAAAAGAATGATGAACAATTCCTGTAAATTATTCATTCTATTGTAGTTGACGACGTTTCATCCGAGGGGCGTGTCCGTAAATTATTACGAACAAAGGAGATACACGCAAATTATTCAACAATAAGGACTTAAGTCGCATTAAGTTGCGAAATCCCCAGTAATCCGCGCAAGTTGCCCGCAAATTATTGTGTTTATGGAAGTTATCTGGCGCCTGTCTAGTTTTCAAAGAGCGAATGCTGATCGCGTATAGCGCAGGATCGCAGACAGAGAAGATACGGTCAACGAAATTGCGGCGTCCGCAGGTGCTGCGTCCGGTTCTGGGAAATGGGAAAGACAGGATCAGCTTTGGCGGACCGATAATCTGGTGGGCAGTGCAGGACTCGAACCTGCGACCTCCTGCTTGTAAGGCAGGCGCTCTAACCAGCTGAGCTAACCGCCCTCCGATGCCGGCGCAATCATTACCGATCAACTTCAGGCAAAAATCTAGAGCGAGGGACTTTCGCGCGAACGCGTTGCACTGAGTATATGGGAGTGCGGAAATAGCGGTCAACGCCGGCGCGGCCCTTCCTTGCAGACTTTGTTGTCTACTCGCACTTACGATTGCGCTAGGGCGACTCCTGCTAGACTGGCGCGGTGCGGCGCTTGATCGTGAACGCAGATGATTTTGGCTACACCACGGGAGTGAACCGCGCCATATTCGAAGCGCACACGCAGGGTATTGTTACGTCATCGACCCTGATGGCAAGTGGACCGGCGTTTGCGGATGCAGTTCGGATGGCGGATGCAATGCCGCGACTGAGCATCGGCTGCCATGTGGTCTTGATCGATGGCGAGCCTTTGCTGGCAGCGAGTCGAATTCCCACTCTCACCAGAACGGACTCACAGAAAACGAAGTTTCGCGACGGGCTGGTAAGCTTCGCCGCGCGGGCGATCGCTGGCTCTATTGAAGCTGACGAGATTGAGGCAGAAGCCACCGCTCAAATCAGCAAACTTCAGTCGGCACTTCAGTCTGCGGGAATTACTGTTTCGCATTTCGACACGCACAAGCACACGCATATCTTTCCGCGTGTGTTGAAGCCTTTGTTGAGAGCTGCGTCAGCTTGTGGGGTGAAAGCGGTCCGCAATCCGTTTGGGCCGCGGCGGCCGTTGCGCTCCAGCGAATTGATGGCCAAACCGGGCTTGTGGAAGCGGACGGCCGAAGTTCGCATTCTGCGCGCCTTTGCCCGCAAATTCCGCGAATCCGTGGATCGCCACGGCTTCAGCACTCCGGACGGCACGCTGGGCATCGAGGTGACCGGAACTCTCGACGAACGGCTCTTCCGCGCCATCGCCGAAACTATTCCTGAAGGCACATGGGAATTTGTTTGCCATCCTGGCTACAACGACGCTGACTTGCAGGCGGCTAATACACGGTTACGCGCGTCTCGAGAACTGGAGCTGAAGGCTCTTACGTTGCCGGAGGCGAGGCAATTGCTGGCGGAGCGGGATATCGAATTAATCTCGTACCGGGAGCTCGGTTTGCAGTGAGGATACGGCTTTCGCCGCTATGGCTTAGGTACTGTCGTAACTTATGTGGACAAACCTTAATAGTATGATTGTGCGAGATAACGCGTGAACGCTTTCACGCGAGGGGGGAATGCAGCCTGATGTCAGCGCCCGGTTCAGCGCAAGGGTCGGCTCCGCGTGCGACGCTGGAGTTACGCGTGCGGGTGTGGGGCATGGGGGCGAAGGACCAGCCTTTCTTCCAGAGCGCCGTAGCGCAAAATATCAGCAGCACGGGCGCGTGCATCTATGGCATCGACCAGGAACTTAAAGTAGGCGATGTAATCGGGGTGCAGTATGAGACGAAGAAGGCCCGCTGCAAAGTCATATGGATCGTAGATGCGGGCGGTTTGAAAAAAATACAGGTTGGAGTGCAGTTGGTGGCGGACCAGGAATGCCCATGGATGGCGCTGGTGCCTCACGAAACGACTCCGGCTGGCACAAGAACTCCGTCTCCTGACAATCGCAGACACTTTCTGCGCCATAGGATTTCTTTTCCCATCGAGTTGCGCGACGAGCGAGTCAACACACCCATGCGGGTGAATGCCAGCGATGTCAGCGGCAACGGCTGCTATGTTGAGACTGTTATGCCGCTCGCAATGGGCACTGCGTTGAAGCTTGATCTATGGATCGGCGACGATCACATTTCCACTTCGGCGCTCGTTCGCACCCGCGATCCCGGAGTGGGTATGGGAATCGAGTTCACGGGAATGACGCCTGATACCAAGATGCGGCTGCAAGCCCACCTCGATGAGCAGGATCCCGGACCATTATCTGCGGGAAAGACCGACGCTGGATCGTAAATTCGCGCCGCTTCTGCCGTGATCGGCTTCGCAATTCCCTTCTTTCCTGTAAAATCTGCATCCACGGTTCATTCCCGCCATCGAATACACAGCCCAGCGATCAGACGAGAATAGAGATGAAAAATAAGGAGCGGGCCCGATGAAGATTGGGATTACCTGTTATCCCACATACGGCGGCAGTGGCGTCGTAGCTACCGAACTCGGCCTGGAGCTGGCGCAACGCGGCCACGATATTCACTTCATTTCTTACGCTCCACCCATCCGGCTGCGAGGGTCGGAGCCGAACATTCACTATCATGAAGTGGAAGTTTCGCGTTACCCGCTGTTTGACTATCCGCCCTACGATCTGGCGCTGGCGACGCGCATGGCGGAAGTCGCACAGCTCTATGATCTCGAGTTGCTGCACGTCCACTATGCGATTCCGCATTCGGTGAGCGCGCTGCTGGCGCGGCAGATGCTGGCCGAGGGGCCGCGTGGAAGACGGCTGCCATTCGTCACGACTCTGCACGGGACCGATATCACCCTGGTTGGCCTGGATCGCTCGTATCTTCCGATCACGCGCTATTCGATCGAACAAAGCGACGGCGTTACCGCGATTTCGAATTACCTGCGTGATCGCACGGTGCGCGTGTTCGACGTGAAGAATCACATTGAACTGATTTACAACTCGGTGAATTGCGATGTCTATTGCCGCAATCCAGAAATTTCGGCGGAAGTACGCAAAGAATATGCTCCGGGCGGCGAGCGCCTGCTGGTGCATCTTTCCAACTTCCGGCCGGTGAAGCGGCTCACCGATGTCATCGAGATTTTCGACCGCGTTCACAAGCAGGTGCCTTCGCGGCTGATGCTGATTGGCGATGGCCCGGACCGTTCGGTGGCGGAGTGGCTGGCGGTGCAGAAAGGCATTCACGAAGATGTGTTGTTTCTGGGGAAACAAGACCAGGTACAGGAAAAATTGGCAGCGGCCGACATTATGCTGATGCCTAGCGAGCTGGAATCGTTTGGATTGGCTGCGCTGGAAGCCATGGCCTGCGAGGTAGTTCCCATCGCAACGCGTGTGGGCGGAGTGCCGGAAGTAGTGGAACATGGTGTGAGCGGCTATCTTGCCGATGTGGGAGAAGTGGATACCATGGCACGCTATGCGGTTGAGTTATTGAAAGATGAAGATCGTCTGCGGCAGATGGGCAAACAGGCCAGAGCTGCGGCGCAGAAGCGTTTTTGCTCATCGAAGATTGTGCCGCAATACGAAGAGTTTTACCGCCGCGTGCTGGAGCGGTCTTCATAAAAGCCCACCGGAACGGCGCTGGCTTCCTGCAATAAGGGCAGGCGGATGCGCACCAGAGTTCCCTTGCCTTCCTGGCTGTCGATGGTCAATTCCGCGGTGTCGCCATAAAGGACCTTGAGCCGCTCCGAGACGTTTGCCATGCCGATGCCAGCGCCGGCCCATAACCCGCCGCGTTGCTGGTGCAGAGTTTTCATGCCGACGCCATCGTCTTCGATTTCGATCACGAGTTTGTCTTCGGCCAAACGGCTGCGCAGGTGAATGCTGCCGCCTTCAACTTTGGGAGACAGGCCATGCTTGATAGAGTTTTCCACCAGGGGCTGCAAGAGCATGCTCGGGACCATTACCTCGAGCGAAACCGGATCCAACTCTTTCACGACGCGCAATTTGTCGCGTCCAAAGCGGACGACTTCAATGTCGAGGTAGTTGTCGACGAATTCGAACTCTTCGCGCAAGGGGACAAAGGCTTCGCTGCTGTTGAGCAGGCGGCGCAAAATAGTTGCCAGCTTGGTGATGACTTCGCGGGCGGTATCGGGATCGAAGCGCACGAGAGACGAAATGGAGTTCAGGGTGTTGAACAGGAAGTGAGGGTTGATCTGGCTCTGCAAGGCTTCCATGCGGGCATGCAACAGCAAGCGCTCCTGTTCTTCGAGCTTGATCTGAATGCGGACGCTGTTGAAAATTTTCAGCTCGATGCCAATGGCGACCACGGAAGCGGCATAGATTAAGACTTCCACCCACAGGCTGCCAAAGCTTTCGATGCTGAAGATGGAACGCGGAAAGTAGCGAAACATCTCAGTTTGCACGAAGCGCAGCCCGATCACGGTGGCGAAGAACATGACCTGCCAATCGAACAGGCGTGGCCGCGGCAGGTTGCGGCGGATCAGGCGATAAATGCTGAGGTCGATGAAGGGAGAGAACGACCAGATATCGTCTTTATCCAGGGCCATGGTGCGCAACTGGCCGGCGATGAAGCCGCAGAGCACGGCGAAGGGAAGCGCGGCCCATTCTCCGTGGAGCACCGCGGGAGTGGTCATGAGCACGGCGCCGAGGCAACCTGCCCAGCGGCCGCCGATCACTCCGAGAAGGATTGCGGTTTCAAACGTGAGATCGCCGGCGAGAAAGCTTTTGGCCCAGAACCGAATGCCGACTCCGCCCATGATCGGCAAGCCGAACCACAACGCGAGGTAAATCTTCTGGCGCAGAGTACGCTCTTCGCGGAACAGCAGGGACTTGAATTCCTTGGAGCGAACCAGATTGCTGGAAACCGTGGCGGCCACGCCCAGCTTGAGCAGAAGATTAACGAGAATGAGCCGCTGTTCCATTGCTTGATGTTATTTTGTTTTGGCGAAGAGTCGCAGGTCAGCTCCGGTCATCTCCTTGGGTTCATCCAGCGCAAGCATTCCTAACAGAGTCGGTGAGATGTCACGCAGAGAACCGTTTGGCTTCAAGGTAAATTGGTTTGCGTTCTCGGCAACCACGATCAACGGCACAGGATTGGTGGTGTGCGCCGTGTGCGGACCGCCAGTAGCGGGATCGATCATCATCTCGGCGTTGCCGTGATCGGCGGTGATTACGCATTGCGCCGCCTTTGGCGCGAACCGCGGATTCGATACGAGCCAAACATGCGTCCACAGTTTCCACGGCTTTGATTGTGGGTTCGATTTTGCCCGAGTGCCCGACCATGTCGGCGTTGGCAAAGTTCACGATCATTACATCGAAGGTGCCATCTTCTGTGGCCTTGATGACGGCGTCGGCGATGCCCGCAGCGCTCATCTCCGGCGTCAGATCGTAGGTTGCCACTTTCTGCGAAGGGACGAGTACGCGATCTTCGCCGGGAAATGGAGTTTCGACTCCGCCGTTGAAGAAGTATGTGACGTGGGCGTACTTTTCTGTCTCGGCCACGCGCAGGTTGCGCAGGTTCTGTGCGCCCATGACGTTGGCCAGGATGTTGGCCATCGACTCTGGGGGAATGACCACCGGCAAACTGAAGTTCTTGTCGTAGCGTGTCATGCAAACGTAGTTCAGATTCCGGGGCACGCGGCCGCGGGGAATGGTTGCATCGAGATCGGCGGCGCCGGGAAGATCGCTGCCGCCGTTCTCGTTGAGGCCGCTGTTGCGGGCAAGAGCGCGGGTGATCTGGCGCGCGCGGTCGGCGCGGAAGTTGAAGCAGATGCAGGCATCATCGTCGCGAATCGTGGCCAGGGGCTGGCCGTTTTTGTCGGTACAGACAAAGGGCACGACGAACTCGTCGGTCACGCCTTTGTTATAGGCATCTTTCATTCCTTGCACTGGATCGGCCGTTTTTCCGCCTTCGGCATCGGCGAATACCATGGCGTTATAGGCTTTGGCGATGCGCTCCCAGCGGCGGTCGCGATCCATGGCGTAGTAGCGGCCATTGACTGAAGCAATCTTGCCAGTGTTGTACTCCCGCATCTTCTGCTGCAACTGCTCCAGGTATCCGGCGCCGTTGGTGGGTAGCGTGTCGCGGCCATCCATGAAAGTGTGGACAAAGACGCGGTCCACGCCATTCTGCTTCGCCATTTTCAGAAGAGCATAGAGATGCGCCTGCTGCGAATGCACTCCGCCGTCGGATAGAAGGCCGAAAAGATGAAGGCGGCGTTCGCCGACACGAGCGTGCTTCATAGCCGCGAGCAGAACGGGATGGGAAAAGAATTCGCCGTTCTGGATCATCAGGTCGATGCGGGTGATGTCCATGTGAACGATGCGGCCGGCGCCGATGTTGAGATGCCCGACTTCGCTGTTGCCCATTTGCCCCTCGGGCAGGCCAACGAATGGACCGCTGGTATGGATGAGCGTGTTGGGATACTCGCGCAGCAGGCGGTCGTAGGTGGGCTTGCGGGCGAGCGCGATGGCGTTGGCCTTGGTCTCGGCGCGGTATCCCCAACCATCGAGGATGATGAGAATTAGAGGTTTGGGTCTAGTCATTTGTCGGGACGTTCTTCGCCAGAGATCTTTCGAATGCACCTCAAAACGGGTCCGGCACAAAGATGCATGAGAAAGAATCTATAGGGGTGGAGGCAGTTTTTCAAACCAGCGTGCGCGCGCGAGTTGCGGTTATACTCGACGGACGGAGATCATCATCATGCCTGTTAGCGAGTTGCTGTTACCGGAATTGGATGAAGAAATCAAGAAGACGCGGACCATGCTGGAGCGCGTTCCTGCCGACAAGAAAGACTACGCGCCTCATGCCAAGTCGGCGCCGCTGGGCAAACTGGCGGCACATGTGGCGCAGCTCATGGGATTCGGGCTAACGATTTTGACTACGCCTGAGCTGGACTTTTCCACGGGCAGCATCAAGCCGTTGCCGTTTGAGTCTCCGGCGCAGTTGGTGAAGGCGCTCGACGAAGGGGCGGCCAAGGTGCGCGCGGCGCTCGCGGGGACCCCGGATTCGGCGTGGAAAGAAAACTGGAAGCTGAGCTTTCAGGGCAAGACTATTTTCGAAGGAAACCGATTTCTGGCTTACCGGGAGATGTTTCTGAATCACATTGTGCATCACCGGGCGCAGCTTGGAGTGTATTTGCGGCTGAACGATGCGCCGGTGCCGGCGACTTATGGTCCGAGTGCAGATGACAAGATGGGATTTTGAGGCGGCGAGCTGGAGGTCTTACGACGGCGCGAAGACATTCACTAGAGTCAAAAAACCTTAAACACGAAGGGCACAGAGGGTCACAGGGTAAGTCGGTGAATCGAAGTCGTCTTTGTGAGGACAGCTCCTCAATCTCTTGGGAACGACTCGGCTTCGTAATAATCTTCGAGAAACCGATGGCTCCCCGAACCATGCTCCCATACTACGAACTCGGGCGGCACGGCTGAAGTCGTGCCCTTCCCGTTCGCCCAGACTACCCTTTGTAATTCAGCGCCTTCAATCCCCAGAACCTCGCCCCATCTCCCAACTCTTCTTCAATCCTCAGCAACTGGTTGTATTTGGCGATGCGGTCGGTGCGGCTGGCGCTGACCGGTTTTGATTTGGCCGGCGCCGGTGGCGACGGCGAAGTCGGCGATGAAGGTGTCTTCGGTTTCGCCGCTGCGGTGTGAGATGACGCTGGTGTAGCCGTTGCGGCGGGCCAGGTCGATGGCGTCGAGGGTTTCGCTGACCGTGCCGATCTGGTTGACCTTGATCAGGATCGAATTGGCGACGCCTTTGTCGATTCCCTCTTGCAGGAACTTGATGTTGGTGACGAAAATATCGTCGCCGACCAGTTGAATTTTGCCGCCCAGTTCTTTGGTCAGGTTCTGCCAGCCATCCCAATCGTCTTCGGCCAAACCGTCTTCGAGGGAGACGATGGGATAGTCGTTCACCCACTTGGCGTAGAAGCGACATCATCTCGTCGGAACTCTTGATCGCTCTTGTCGGATTTCTTGAAGATATATTTGCCGTCCTGATAGAACTCGCTGGCGGCGGGATCGAGGGCGATGGCGATTTCTTCGCCGGGCTTGTAGCCGGCTTTTCCGATGGCTTCCAGCACGACTTCTATGGCTTCGACGTTCGATTTGACCGAGGGCGCGAAGCCGCCTTCGTCGCCGACGGAGGTGTTGTAGCCGCGCTTTTTCAGAACGCCTTTAAGCGTATGGAAGACTTCGACACCCCAGCGCAGGGCCTCGGAAAACGAGGGCGCGCCGACTGGCATGACCATGAATTCCTGGAAGTCGACGTTGTTGTCGGCGTGCGCGCCGCCGTTGAGGATGTTCATCATGGGCGTAGGCAGTGTGTTGGCGCCTGCGCCGCCGAGATAGCGGTAGAGCGGGATATCCAGAGTTGCGGCGGAAGCACGCGCCGCAGCCATGGAGACAGCGAGAATGGCGTTTGCACCCAGGCGACCCTTGGTTTCCGTACCGTCGAGATCGATCATTGTTCTGATCGAGGCCGCGCTGATCGAAGGCATCCCAGTTGGCCAGAGCTTCCGCGATCTCTCCGTTTACATTTTCCACGGCTTTGAGGACGCCCTTGCCCAGAAAGCGTGTGTTGTCCTGGTCGCGCAGTTCAACGGCTTCATGTTCGCCGGTGGATGCGCCGCTGGGAACGATGGCCCGGCCCATGGAGCCGTTGGCAAGAAAGACTTCCGCTTCAACAGTAGGATTGCCGCGTGAATCGAGAACTTCTCGCGCGTGAATTGCTGCAATATTCGACATTTGATTTGTCCAATTCCTTTGATTTGAGGATTAGAAGAACTTGTCCACGTTTATTGAGAGCAGCGGAGTGCAATCTGAAACTTTGGATTATAGCGGATGGTGGGGTGAGCAATTGTGATGGCGATCACCAGTCGGTCAAAACGCCATTGGGTTCCGAGGCTTATCATCGCTGGTTCCGGGACTTTCGCGGATGTTGTTCGCGAGGCCGGTCTGGGCTAAAGTTAGAGCTAACATCGGCAGACTTAATGGCTGCCGAGTCCGAGGAGGCGCGATGAAGAAGTGGATGATTTTATTTTGCACGCTGCTATTAGCAGTGACAGTCACGGCTCCGGCCGTCGTGGCGCAGGCTAATGGAGCGGTGCCGGCGGGGACGGCGTTGATGGTCAAGCTACAAACTACGCTGGCGACTTTCAGCAACAAACCGGGCGATCCGTTTCAGGGGGTATTGACGCAGCCGGTGGTGTTGAACGGGCAGACACTGATACCGGCGGGAGCGACCGTGGAAGGGCGCGTGACCAAGGTGAGCGAGCCGCGCCGCATCACCGGCAAGCCGACCATCGGAATTCTGCCTGAGGCCGTGATCCTGCCTGGCGGAGAGCGCTACTTCCTTGACGCTACGCTGGTGGATACGAATATGGGACCGGGAACAGACGTTAACGACGAAGGCCAGTTCAAGGGATCGGGGCACGACCGGAAGGATCAGTTAGAGGTTGGAGGGGGAGCGGCTGGCGGAATGCTGATCGGCGGACTGGTCGGCGGGCCTCCGGGAGTGTTGATTGGCGGAGCCGTAGGAGCGGGTTCGACCGGTGTATATTGGCTGACCAAGCACCATTCAGCGGTGTTGCCGGCAGGGACTGAACTAACGCTGGAGTTGAATCGGCCGTTGAGCATGGGCGTGACCGTGGGGGCCAGCGGCGGCAGCAAGTAGCCAACATCGTTGCTGGAAAATGACCGGAGCCGCTGGCTCCGGTTTTTTTGGTTGCTGGTAACTGATCAAGAATGCGTGGACAAGACAGCCATAAATATGGCAGTATAGGCGACATTGAGAACTACCGTCGACATTCCGGACCCGCTCTATCGGCGGCTCAAGGGGAAGGCCGCGAGCGAAGGGCGATCGGTGAAAGAATTGGTCCTTCGTGCCGTCAGAAGCGAGCTGCAGGTTCCACTAATGAAGGCTGCACCAAGAAAAGCGCCAGTTATCAAGTCGAAAGAACCTGGAACGCTGATGCTGGATAATGACAAGATATTCGAAATCATTCCTTTTCCCTGACCTGAACGTCTGGATCGCCTTGACGTATGCCAGGCATGTCCACTACGACTGCGCCCATCGTTGGTACGTCTCTCTGCCTGAAGATGCTCATCTCTGTTTTTGCAGATTTACGCAGATCGGCTTCCTGCGGCTCATAACTACCGCTGCCGTGATGGGCGATGACGTCTTGAATCAGTCCGCTGCATGGAAACTCTATGACGATTGGCTGGGGGAAGGAGGAGCGTCGTGCCTGGACGAGCCTCCAGCGCTAGAAACAGCGTTTCGCTCGCTGTCCCAGTCGAACAATGCCGCTCCTCAGGATTGGGCAGACGCCTACCTGGCGGGGTTCGCCACGGTGGCGGGAATGCAGCTTGTCACCTTTGATCGCGCCTTTCAGGGCAGAGTCGACAACCTGATAATCTTGAAACCTTAATTTTTCCCCGCCGCCTGCGTTTGGGTCGTTGCCTAAGTCCCGTAGGCATCCATTTCCGCTTCGCTCAACAGTTGCAGTTCGATCCAACCTTCGGGCGGCAACGCATCGGCTGGGAGGCGGTTTTGCCAGAGGCTAAAGCGCAGGCGCAATCTGTTGGTCGCTGCGGCCTTTTGCTGGGGCGAGGAAGCGGATGCGGGAGGTGCCGCCAGCAGCCACTCCAAAGGCAATTTGAATTCAAAGTTGCGTACGAGTGCAATTTTGAAGTTATCGTCAGGCTTGGCGGAGGATGAGAGCAAGCGAGCGTCAACGCTATTTTCGACTTTCCATTCCGCAAGTGTGCCTTTGCTATCCACTGCGGCATCGAGACGTAACGATCTGCGAGGCCGAGGTTCGCCTGCCGCCCAGGATTCCAGGTTTACGACGAGGTCGAGGTCAGTCTCGGGGAGTTTGTCTTTAAAATCCAGACGGCCATAGACATGAGAGCGATCGATACCAGCGTAAGCGGCATCGAGGAAAAACTGTTTGCCGTGCATGGCGCCGGCGCGCTGGTCTGCGGTATAGGCGGCTGCGCCCATCCATTCAAAGTATCGAATTTTATCTCCGGCAATCCGGGGATGGATGTATGCGGTCTGCGGCGTGAATGCGGGACGAACCTCGGCCCCCGTGATCGGCTGCGATAAATAGTCGGGCGGCGTAGCGCCCAGTGCCTGATAAATGTTGGAAAGATGCTTGCGGTAAAGCTCGTCAAAGTCACGATCGTTTGCCGAATGGTGTTCCGGCCCGTACCACCAGTTCCAGTCGCTGCCTTCGGCGATCAGAACTTCTTCGAACGCCAGCTTGCGCTGCGCCTCGGTGGCGCGAGGGGCGTTCTGGGCATAGAAATCGCGGGCGCTGGAAAGATAGTCCCAGGCGCGGTTGTCTTCAGGCGCGCCGATCCAGACGTTGAAATTCGCGTTGATCCACGAGCCGGGCACCAGCGAAGTGAGCTTGCCGAAGTTGCGATGCCGGGCGATAGCCTCGGAAATAGTTATCGCTTCGGCGCCGGGCTCATGTTGAAGACCATCGTAGAAACGGCGCAGAAATTCGCGCCCGGATTTGGGGTAATACTCCCAGGCATTTTCGCCATCGAGAATAATGGAGACGACGGCATCGCGTCCCTGATCGAGGACGGGACGAGCAGCTTCCTTGATGTTGTTGATCAGATGGCGCGCTGCATCGGCGGGCGGCATGCCGGAGTAGACGAAGCCGATGAGATCGGAGATGGTGTGGTCGCGGAAAACCATATTCATCACCGTCGATCCATTTTCGTAGCGATGAATGTTATAGAGCTGCTCAGCGAGACGGGCGGGCAGGCGCCCGTTGCCGTCGCGGGCGAAGAACGTTCCCGCACTTCGGCCTAGCACACCTTCATCGGTCGCCATCCACTGAATGCCCAGGCTTTGCGCGATGGCGACGGCTTCTTCCGACACGCTTCCTTCCGACGGCCAAAGTCCCTTGGGGATCACGCCAAAAACTTGCTGGTGCAGATCGAGACCGCGCTGGATTTGTTCGCGCGCATCTTCAGGATGGCGGAAACGCTGCTGCGGCAGCGGCAGGCCGGGAGAGGAAACCGCTCCGGCGTTGGTGTCGCAAACGAGCGGCAGGATTGGGTGATAGAAGGGAGTAGTGGAAATCTCAATCGAACCCTTTTTTGCCGCGGCAGCGTGAGCGGGCAGAACTTTCGCCAGCAAAACTTTTTCCTGCTCGATCACAAAACTCTGATCTTCAAGCGAGTACTGGCGGCCTTTTTGAACCAGGGCGGCGATATTTTTTTCTTCGAGAAAAAACTCGTCGAACCAGGCAAGCTGTGACAACACCTGCAAATCGGTGAAATCCTGTGGCTGGAAATATTTTTCCGCGCGCTCGGGCGAGGCGCCGTGATCGCGGAAGCGATCGAACAATTCCTGGTAACGCGGATAACGCCCGATGAGGTTTGCGGGATTGGCTTGAAACAGATATTGCAGAGCGAAGCGGCGTTCCTCCGTGGACAAATCTTTAGCCGGCTTCGAGGCTACGGCCAGGAACGGATCCTGAGCCGATCCGCCGACGTAGTCCTGAATCTGTGTCATCAGGGAGGGAACGATGTTAAAGTTCTGATGAACGTTGGGAAATTCATCCAGCAACTTCACCATGCCGTAATAGTCTTTGAGCCCGTGCATCCGCACCCAGGGCAGGCGATATTCGCCGGAAACCAGGTCTTTGTAGAAAGGCTGGTGCTGATGCCAAAGCAGAATGACGCGGAGAGCGGGCATGGCAGAGAGGTCAGTCTAGCATGGTGGTTTCGGAGGATTGTCGGCGGAAAATAAACGAAGGGCGTGGCTAGAAGGTGGCGAGCTGCCACTGAAAGCTGCGAAATTCGGCGAGCCTGCCGAAATCTTTCTTGTTGGCGGTGATGACCGTAATACCTAGGCGCGCCGCGCTCATAGCAATGAGGGCGTCATTGGTCAATCGCCCACGCCCGATGTGCTCGTAGCCGTATCGCACGGCAACTTTAGCCAGCACACGGCCCGCCATGGTCCAGTCGTTGAGATCGGGCACAAGAATCCGGCTAACCCGATCAAATTCCGTCTCCAGATGTTGAACGGTTTCGCGGTTGCGGTCGTCCACTCCCGCATAAAGCTCTTGCAGAACTACCGCGCTCAGCCACATGATAGTTTCCGCGTCGATCGTTCCCCGATCAACCCTGGAGTGGGCGACGATGGGGTCCTCTCCTCGCCGGACGGCCGAAATGTAAACCCCCGAATCCAGGAGGGCTGAAGGCATTATTCTTCCAGCCTGCCGTAGACATCTTTAATCTCAATGCCGCTCTTAAAGAATCGCCGGTTCGCCTCTGCCAGCCTTCGATTCTTCTCATGCTCGCCAATCGCAAGGTCTAAGGCTCGCTCGATGGCTTCGGTTTCAGTGCGGGCATTGAACACCTTCTGGGCACGCTTGATCTTGCTCGGGTCCAATTGAAAATGCTTGTGGGCGCGATTTCTGACGGCAGGCATAGGGCTACCTCCACTTGCTCAAGGATACCATGGATGTACATAAATTAAATTGCAATGTACACGACTCCGGGTATTTTAAGGGATGGTCTCCAGAGACGGCTTGACCTATCAATCTTCATCAAGCCTATTCTTCGGTGGTCCACCCCGCTTTCGGCCCCATTCCGGTACACTAAACTCGAGCCGTTCGAACCGCTTCATGAGCCCTGAATCCGTAGCCCTCGATCGCCCGCAACTCCTTACCGATCAGGACCTCTATCTGTTCAACGAAGGCCGCCACTACCGCTTCTACGACAAGCTTGGCGCGCACCTGTACCAGCGCATCGATGGCAACGCGGGGACGTCATTTAGCGTGTGGGCGCCGAATGCGCGGCAAGGTTTCGGTGGCTGGCAGTTTCAATGACTGGGATCCGCATTCGCACCAGCTTGCAGCCGCGAGGCAGTCTTCGGGCATTTGGGAAGGATTTATCCCTGGGGCGGGCAAGGGGACACTGTACAAATTTCATATCGTCTCGCGCGAGCATAGTCATGTCGGCGACAAGGCCGATCCCGTTGGAGTTTCTGCACGAAATGCCGCCGCGCACTGGGTCGGTGGTGTGGGACCTCGACTATCGAATGGGGTGATGCCGAGTGGATGGAGAATCGCGGCGCAGCAGGCAATCGCTGCGGCGCCAGTATCGATTTATGAAGTCCATCTCGGGTCGTGGATGCGTGTGCCGGAAGAGGGCAACCGCTTCGCTGACTTATCGCGAGATGGCGCCGCGGCTGGCCGAATATCGTGAACCGCATGGCGCTTTACGCATGTCGAATTCATGCCGGTGATGGAGCATCCGTTCTATGGGTCGTGGGGATACCAGACCACGGGCTACTTTGCGCCCACTTCGCGCTACGGCACGCCGCAGGACTTTATGTATCTGGTGGACTATTCTCCACCAGCACGGCATTGGCGTGATTCTCGATTGGGTGCCGTCGCACTTCCCTACCGACGCGCATGGCCTGGCGTTATTTCGACGGCACGCATCTATTATGAGCATGCCGATCCGCGGCAGGGATTTCATCCCGACTGGAAGACTTACATTTTCAATTACGGCCGCAACGAAGTCCGCAGCTTTCCTGCTTTCGAGCGCGCATGTTCTGGCTGGACAAATATCACGCCGACGGATTGCGCGTGGATGCCGTCGCCTCCATGCTCTATCTCGACTACTCGCGCAAGGCGGGCGAATGGATTCCCAATAAATTCGGCGGACGCGAGAATCTGGAGGCCATCGAGTTTCTGCGCCAGCTTCAACAGAAGCTGTTACAGGGAACATCCCGGACGCAGACCATCGCGGAGGAATCGACCGCGTGGCCCATGGTTTCGCGCCGATTTATGTCGGCGGCCTGGGCTTTGGCTTGAAATGGGACATGGGCTGGATGCACGACACGCTGGAGTACTTTTCCGCAAGACCCCATTCATCCGCAAATACCACCACGATCAAGCTGACTTTCCGCATGCTGTACGCGTTTCACCGAAAATTTCGTTCTGCCGCTGTCGCATGATGAAGTCGTCCACGGCAAAGGTTCGCTGATTGGCAAAATGCCGGGCGACGAGTGGCAGAAGTTCGCCAACCTGCGCCTGCTCTTCGGCTACATGTACGCCCAGCCCGGCAAGAAACTGCTCTTCATGGGCGGCGAATTCGGGCAAGTGCGCGAATGGGCGCACGACACCAGCCTGGAGTGGCACGTGCTGCAATTCCCACTCCACAGTGGTGTCGCAATCCTGGGTGGAGCAATTGAACCGCGCTCTATCGCGCGAGCCTGCGATGCATGAGTTCGATAACGATCCAGCCGGATTCGAATGGGTCGACTGCAACGACAATGCCACCAGCATTATTTCTCTGCTGCGCAAGAGCGAATCGACACGGGAAACGATTTTGGTGGTCTGCAATTTCACGCCCGTGCCGCGCACCGGGCTATCGCGTGGGCGTGCCGCATCCGGCGGATATCTGGAGCGAGCTGCTGAACAGCGACGCCAAAGAATATGGCGGAAGCAACGTGGGCAATGCAGGCGGAGTGATGGCGGAAGCCGAACCGGAGCATGGGCGTCCATTCTCGTTGCAGATTACCTTGCCGCCGCTGGGGGCGCTGTTTTTCAAGGCAGAGTGAGCGCTCATCTCCTGGGCAAGCGGCCGTCGAGACCTGCCGGCTAGGACTCTACTTCCCGGGCCATCCAGGTTGCAATCTGTGTGAGGTTGCGATCTGTGTCATGATAGAAGCATGAAAAAACAGGCATCCGATCAACTGTCGCACGAGCGCCGCTATCGCGAGCGGAAGCGAAACGAAGCGGCGAGGAAGCTGGTTAAAAAGCCCGTGGCTGCCAAAGTTGAAGAATCTCAAACCACCGTGCGTTCGAGCAAACCCTAAGTAACAGATCGCGGTTAGTATTGCGCTGAGGCACACGCGGGCTGGCCCGTGCTATCCTCGCCTTAAGCGCGTTTCCATGCGGATTCTCACCCGCTACATTCTTCGCGAGGTCACCTCGCACGCCGTGATCGGCGCGGCCATCTTTACGTTTGTCCTTTTCACCCGAGATCTGGGACGGATTCTGGAACTGGTAGTTCGGGCCAGCGCGCCGCTGCCCAGCGTCGCGGAAATTTTCTTCTACACCGTTCCCATGGCGCTGACCTACACGATTCCCATGAGCGTGCTGGTGGGGATTTTGATCGGCCTAAGCCGGCTGGCGGCCGACAGTGAAATCACGGCCATGCGGGCCACGGGCATGGGAGTATGGAATTTTCTGCGAATTCTTTCGATTTTCGTGGTCGCGGCGTGGGTTTTGGCTTTGGTGAATGGAATCTACGTCGCGCCGAAATCGCAAGCGGCGCTGGCTCGGCTGGAAGATCAACTCAAAGGCTCGCAGGTTTCGTTCGAGGTGCAGCCCAGAGTTTTTTATGAAGGCTTCCCGAAATACGTGCTTTACGTGCAAGACGTTCACAGCGCGCAGGGGGCGGCGTTGTGGAAGGGCGTATTTCTGGCGGATGTTTCCAACGCTTCCAACCCGGTAATTACGCTGGCCAGACAAGGCATCGTGGTCAGCGAAGGGCAGGAACGGCTGCACCTGCATCTGATTGACGGATCGACGCACGAGACCGATCCCAACCAGCCCGACCATTACCAGATTTCTACTTTTCAGCAAACCGACATTCCCATCGATCTGCCATCCGCCGGCAACAGGAACGACGAACCTGTGCCGCTGGGCGTGATGAATACATGGGCGTTGCGCGATCAAGCCAAGCGAGTCGATCCCATTCTGGCGCGCTGGTATCGGATCGAGTTTTACCGGCGCTTTGCGTTGCCCACAGCATGCCTGGTGTTGGCGCTGGTCGGAATTCCGCTGGGACTTTCGTCGAAGAAAAGCGGAAAGTCGGGCGGGTTTGTGCTCACCATTTTGCTGGTCTTTGTCTACTACGTAATTTCACTGGTTGGAGTGTCGCTGGCACGGCAGGGTCATGTCTCGCCCTGGTTTGGAGCTTGGCTGGCCAATCTCGTCTTTTTGGCCGGAGGAGTTTTTCTGCTGTGGCAGGCGGAACGGCGCCCCTTTGAATTGTCGACGCTGCGTTTTTCCTGGAAAGCGCTTCAGCCTTTGCAGAATGGAGCTGCCATTCTGCGCCGGGAAAAAGAGGACGCGTTCGAACGCGCGGCCACTCGACGGCGCGTTTTTCGCGCCAGCTTTCCCACGCTGCTGGACGATTACGTGCTGCGCGATTTCTTCATTTACCTGGGAATGATCCTGGCTACTTTCATGGTTCTGGTGCTGGTGTTCACTTTATTTGAGCTGCTGGGAGACATTCTTCGCAACCAGACTCCGGCGGTGGTTGTGGCTGAGTATCTGCTGAACGTCGCTCCCTATTTGCTGTATAACGTCGCGCCCCTGGTGATGCTGCTGACGGTGCTGGTCACGTTCGGATTGATGGAGCGTTCCAACGAAATTACCGCGGTGAAGGCGACGGGGATCAGCATCTATCGAATTGTTACTCCGGTGCTGGTGGCGGCCGCGTTTATGGCGGCCGGACTTTTTTTCGCCGACCAGTTTTATCTGCCGCATACCAACAAGAGGCAGGAAGCGCTGCACAATGAAATCAAAGGCAAACCGCCGCAAACCTATTTGCGTCCCGACCGCAAATGGATCTTCGGACAACATAATGATATTTACTACTACCAGTTTTTCGATCCGGACCGAGACCAGTTCGCCAATGTGACGATCTTTCAACTGAATCCCGCAAACTTCACGATCACCAGCCGCATTCATGCCGACCGAGCGCATTGGGCAGAGAATCTAAACCGCTGGGTGTACGAACAAGGTTGGGAGCGTTCCCTGCACGGTTCGGCCATTGCCGACTATCGCACCTTTGATGTGGCCACATTCCCTGAGTTAACGGAAACGCCAGCATACTTCAAGAAGGAAGTGAAGCAGTATTCGGAAATGAATTACGAAGAACTGCGGCGTTACATTCACGATTTGCAGCAGAGCGGATTTGATGTGGTGCGGCTCAGGGTGCAGTTGCAGAAGAAACTTTCTTATCCGCTGATCACGCTGGTGATGGCCGTTCTTGCCATTCCATTCGCGCTCACAACGGGCAAGAAAGGAGCGGTCACGGGAGTTGCCGTGGCATTGGGGATTGCGGTTTTTTATACGGTTGTGTCGCGCCTGTTTGAAGCGATGGGCGATTTGAGCCAGCTGCCGCCGGCGCTGGCCGCATGGTCTCCGGATTTGATTTTCTGCCTGGTCGGCGGATATTTGATCTTAAAAGTTCCGACGTAACCACTGCCTGTGGGTGCACGGCGGAGTTTGTTACCGGCTCGCGGGATCCCTCAGGGGGCTAAAGCCCACGTGTTCAGGCTGCGGGCGGGCACGGCTGAAGCCGTGCCCGCCCCAATGAGAACTAACAAGCCGCTGATCCTGGTGGCGTTTAGTCTGCGACAACCAACTAGCGCGAATCGGTGAGCGCCAATCTCGTTACTTTACCGCCAGACCCCAAGGGTAGGTATAGGTTAGGATTCCGGTTCCCACAGGAGCCAAGGCGCCGGTGGCGGGGGTTACTGAATATTGAGAAATCGAACCATTGCCGCTGGCCGATCCGTTATTGGTGACGAACAGCCAGTCATTGTCGGACCGGATGGCTATGGAAACCGGAGCATTGCCGGTCGCGATTGAGGAAGGGTTCGATGGACTCAAACTACCGTTGGCATAACTGATTTGGAAGGCGGAGATTTCTCCTGCGGTCGCAGTTCCCGACTTATCCAGTACATACAAGGAATTGTCTTGCGGGCTGACCACCAGCGGCCCGGGGCCGTTGCCGGTCACAAAGGGCGAACCGATTGTGGGCGTGAGGCTGCCATTGGCAGCGGGACAGATGGGCGTGATGATCTTGTTGCAGATAATGTAGGCGCTAACGGTGTTCGACAACTGATTGGATACGTACACATAGCGATTGCAGGGATCAATGGCGATGCCGGCGGGCACCGATCCGGCCGCGGTCAACTCCTGCGAGAGAACCGGCGAAATGAGGCTCAGCGCGCCAGAGGAACTATTGACCGAGAAGGCCCACACGCCATTATTTTCTCCGTCGGCGACGTAAAGATATTCGGAGGTCGGCGGCGTGTCAAAGGAGCAGGGAGCGTAGAGCGGCGGAAAGGCAGTGGGAGTAACCGCCAGAGCCACAAGATTCGCAGGCCCACCTCCGGGAACGCCCGGCACGGGGAAGGGCGAATTCGCAACCGGCGTTAAGGTGGCATTGCTGCCTACGGCGAAAACAGAAACGGTGCCGGACGTGCCCGTGGGCTGCGCATTCTGAGTGCAGACTGAACTATTGGCGACGAAAAGATACTTACCGGCGGAATCGATCGCCAAAGCCACCGGGATCTCACTACCCATGGACGTGGTGCCAATCTGGCCGAGCGAGCCATCGGACTTAACCGCATAGCTGACGATTACGCTAGTTTTGGTGCATGGGGCCGTAGCCGGATTCGGGGTGTTGACGCTAGTGATGTAGGCGAAGCTCCCGGTGGGATCGAGGACAATCGACGCCGGAAATCCCTGATCGGGAGGACCGGGAATTGTCGGATTCGAATCGATCGTCGAAACGTTGCCGTTGTTCAGGTTGAAGCTGAAAGACTGCACTTCGTCCTGGCCCTGAGTGGGAACAATCACGAGGCCGTCTTCAGAAGCCGAATAGGAGCCGCCGCACGCTACGAGCAAACCGATTGAAACCAGAACCACAACTCCGAGCATCCAGGTGAATCGTGTGGACATTCTTAAGTCAGTCTCCCTTATGAGCGTGCTTTACGCGCTGCACAGCACTCCGCCCAATGGGGGCGTTGGCCGCTTTTGGTTTGGACGAGCTTAGAAGGCGTAAAAATGGCAAACCATTTGTTTATCAGGAAAGCGCCGGAAGAGCAAACCCGGCATCGAGTGATTGGAACCTGGCCCGCTGCGGAAAGTTGCCTTTGGCGAAGAAAACGGAGCCAGTGAGGTTACGTTTTCAGGCTTCGCGCCCAGCCGGAACCGGCTCCGGCGATTCTTCCGCTTTTTTCCAGCCGGCAATCAGGGGGAGATCAATTTTAACCAGCAGGCCGCCTTCGGGCCGGTTAAAGGCTTCGACCTTGCCGCCATGAAAGCGCACCGCGCGCTCGGTAATTGCCAGTCCCAAACCCACTCCGCCAGTCAGGCGGCCGCGGGCATCGTCCAGGCGGTAAAAAGGCTGGAAGAGCTTATTCAAAGAATCTGGTGGAACACCGGGCCCGCAATCGCTCACCCGCACGATAGCTTGTCCTGCCCCTACTGTTCCCGCTACGGCCTCTCCTCCACGGGTGAGCTCGACTTCAACTGAAGTTCCTTCGCCGGTATAGCGGACAGCATTGCGGACAACATTTTCCAGAGCACTGTGCAGGAGTGAAGGATCGCCACGCACTCCCCAATCACCCTGGGCAATCGTGCAGCGCACGTGACAATGCCGGGCCTGAGCTTCGAACTCCGCATCTTCGACCACGTTGAGCACGAGTTCATCTAAAGCAACTGGAGTCGCAGGAACACGTTTTTCACCGTCTTCCAGGCGGGCCAGAGTCAAAATCCGCCCAATCAATTCGTTTAAGCGGTTGGCTTCCAGTTCAATACGTTCGAGCATGGATGCGCTTTCAGGACCGGAGCGCTGACGGGCCAATCCCAAGGCTACGTTCAGGCGCGCCAGAGGCGAACGCAGTTCGTGCGAGATATCGTTCAGCAAGCGGGATTGAGCTTTGACCAATGATTCGAGACGCTCGGCCATGGTGTCGAAATCGCGCATGAGGCCGGCAACTTCGTCGCGCCTGTGGCTGGGAGGGGCACCCGATCGCGCTGAGAGATCTCCGGCCGCCAACTGACGGGTCGCTGCGCGGAGGCGCACGATCGGTTTGGTCATAAACCAGGCCAACAGGTAGCACACCAGCCCGGAAGAAAGCACGGCAATTAGCAGACCCGGAACAGGCATACCGCGAGGGCCAAAAAATACCCGAGGGCCGGGCGGCAGCCCCATCACCAAGGTATAGCGATGTAGCCCATCGGACGAAGCGCGCGAATCGCGCTGGACCTGCGGCGCGGGGAAGATGAACCCTTCGTGAGGCATCCTCGGCCCGCCGCGCGCGATACGAAATGCCCAGTCGGGCGCTCCGCGATGCGACACTTCCTCTCCGTGCTCATTGAAAAGGTAAGCACGGACGTGCTGGGTTTGATCCACCTCATCCAGGTATTCCCGGAGTTTGCTCGCTCCGCCTTCTTCATAGGCGTTTACAGAATCGTTCAAAACCGTGGTGCGGAGAGCTTCCCAAGTCGAACTACGCGGACGGAACGCGAGCGTGACGAGAATGGCGAGCACTACGAAAAGGGCCAGCGCCAGCCAGAAGGAAAGAAAGATTTTGAGGAACAAACTCTTCATGGATTTGTATTGCGCGTCCCGGCAAACGCTTTTCGGACAAAACACTCCTCGGTCAAGAGGTGCTTTCCACTTTCTCCCGCGGCCGGGCAAAAATATAGCCTACTCCACGAACGGTTTTTATGTGCTCGTCGCTTTCGGTGTCGCCCAATTTCTTGCGCACTTTGCTGACGTGCATGTCGATGCTGCGGTCAAAAGGAGAAAATTTGCGGCTGAGGACGGCGTTCACGAGGCGCTCGCGCGGAACCACCCGGCCGGCTTCGCGCAACAGCACTTCCAGCAGGTTGAACTCCACGGAAGTTAAATCCACCGGCTTGCCATCGCGGCGAACGGTGCGGGTAGCGGGGTCGAGTTCTACCTCGCCGACTTTCACCATCTCCGGGGCCGCGGGCGAAGGCTTGCCGTCGCTGCGAGTACGGCGAAGAATGGCGCGGATACGCGCGACCAGTTCGCGGGGATTAAAAGGCTTGGGAAGATAATCATCGGCTCCGATTTCGAGGCCGACAATGCGGTCGACGTCTTCACCGCGCGCCGTCAGCAAGAGAATCGGCAGCCGCGATGTGGCGCGCACGCGCCTCAATACTTCGAAGCCATTGATGCCGGGCAGCATTACATCAAGAACCACCAGCAGATAGCCGCCGCCGGTAGCCTTCTGCAAACCGCTTTCCCCGTCGTGGACGCATTCGACGACGAAGCCTTCGGCCTGGAGATACTCGACCACCAAATGGCAGAGTTCAACATCGTCGTCGATGACCAGTATCCGTTCCATCTTCGCAGCTTTCATTCTGCACCTACTTGAAGCCACCAGCTGTAAAAAATTGTCAAAGCTGCACTTAGCGGCGTTGACAAAACTTTACTCGGGTTTACTCACTCTTTACTGCTGGTTCCATGGGCTTGTGTTCTTATCAGTGTACGAAAAAATGCGGTTCAAAAAAAGAACCGATTCAGGAGCAAGTCAAATGAAGGCGATTCGTTTTCGTGTACTCGCAGCCGCGCTCGCAGTTTTATTGGGCACGGCCATTGCAAAATCCCAGACCGCTGACGCGCCTCCGCCGGGTCCACCCATGCACGGGCCAGGAGAATTCGGCTTCGGCGGTCACATGCTGAAGTTTTTTACCAACTATCTCGACCTGACCGACGCGCAACAAACGCAGATCAAGGCCGTCTTGCAAAAAGAGCAGGCGACGATCAAGCCGCTGATGGAGCAACTGCACCAGAGTGACCAGCAGCTTCGGCAGTATGAGGAAGGAACCTACGACGAGACCAAAGTCCAGGCTCTGGCGACGCAACAGTCGCAAGTTCAGATCCAATTGACCGTGGCCAGGACTCGCATTCACAACGAGTTGTTCCAACTATTGACGCCCGATCAGCAGACCAAGCTGAAGGAATTTGAGGCGAATCGCGAAGCACGCATGCAGCAGCGCATGAACAGTGCGCCTGCCGCTCCTCCGGAAGACTAGCTCGCAGTACTCCTGGAGCGTTTCCGATCCGGCGCGCCGTCTCTCCCGCGCCGGATCGGAAATCAAGGTTGCGTGAAAGAAGGCGCGAAATATGTTTACCGATGGAGCTTATCTGTTTGACGCCGGATGGTTGTTCTTCGCGGCCTGGAGCCTGGTTCTGCTCACGTTTTTCGTGATCGCGTTTGCCGAAGATCTGCTGGGCGACTCTGAGCGACGATCCCATACCGCCGCAAAGAATGCCCCGAGGCCGATGCGGTCTGTAACGACGCACACCCGCTGATACAACACTTCTTCAACCGCACTTGCGCGCTACTGCCCGTCACTGCTCTGCCGATCACTACGCTGCATCCCGCCTGCTAAAATCTCATCTACAGGGCCTGAATGTTCTTCAAGAATTTGCGACCGCTGCTGCCTTACCTCAAGCGCTACCGCTGGGGATATGCGGCGGGCACCGTTTGCGTGCTAATCAACAACGGCGCGTGGGTGCTTTTTCCGCTAATCATCCAGAAAGCCATCGACGGTATAAGGGCCGGTTTGACGCGCCACGCCCTGGCGATGCTTGCTTTCGAACTGCTGGTCGTATTCACCGTGCGGGCGGTCTTCATGTTTCTGACGCGCTGGATTCTGATCGGCATTTCCCGCGACGTGGAATTCGACATCCGCAACGATCTTTTCGCGCGCCTGGAAACGCTTTCCTATTCCTATTACCAGCGGATGCGCACGGGCGACATTATGGCGCGAGCCACAAACGACCTGAACGCGGTTCGCATGCTGCTGGGACCGGCGATTATGTATTCGGCGAACACGCTGGTCTTTACGGCTGCCGCGCTGGCGTTCATGTGGCGGCTCAGCCCCAAGCTGACGTTTTATACGTTTCTGCCGCTGCCAGTGGCCAGCATAACAATCCAGTATTTCGGACGCCGCATTCACGAGCGGTTCGAGCGTATTCAGGCGATGTTCTCCGATATTTCGGCCCGGGCGCAGGAGAATTTTTCCGGAGCGCGAGTGGTCCGCGCCTATGTGCAGGAACAAGCGGAGATCGATAACTTCGAAACCGCCAATCAGGAATACATTTCACGGAGCCTGAAGCTGGTGCGGCTGATGGGCATGTTGTGGCCGACTCTTGAACTCATGCTGGGCTTCGCCTCCGCTTTGGTTTTGTGGCTGGGCGGACGAGAGGTGCTGTTGGGGCACTTAACTCCGGGGAAATTTGCTGAGTTTCTCACTTACATGATGCAGTTGACGTGGCCGATCATCGCTCTGGGATGGGTAGTGAATATTTTTCAACGCGGCACAGCGTCTCTGATCCGGTTGAATGCGATTCTGGTGGAAAAGCCGGAAATCACCGATGATGCCGAGGCTCGTGAGCTGCCGATTTATGGCGAAGTCGAATTCCGCGGCTTGAATTTCAGTTACGAGGGCAAACAAGTTTTGCACGATTTAAACCTGCGCATTCCTGCCGGCAGCAGCCTGGCGATAGTGGGGCCGACTGGTTCCGGCAAGACCACGCTGGTCGATCTGATTCCACGCATTTACGATGCCGAACCGGGGATGGTTCTCATCGACGGACGTCCGATACGTGAATATTCGTTGGCAACGCTGCGCAAGGAGATTGGCTTTGTTCCGCAGGAGACGTTCCTGTTCAGCGACCGCATTCGTGACAATATCGCTCTCGGAGTTGATTTGGCATCAGACGATCAAGTTCATGACGCAGCCGAGGCGGCGAACATCGCCGCCGATATCGAGAGCTTTCCCGAGGGCTATCAAACCCTGGTCGGCGAGCGCGGCATTACCCTTTCCGGTGGGCAAAAACAGCGAACGGCTATTGCCCGCGCGTTGATTCGGAATCCGCGGATTCTCGTGCTCGACGACGCGTTGTCGAGCGTCGACACTCATACCGAAGACAAAATCCTGAATCACTTGCGCGATGTGATGCGCGGCCGCACTACAATTTTCATCTCTCATCGCGTTTCCACCGTACGCAATGCCGACCGCATTGCTGTGTTGCACGGTGGGAGGATCGTCGAACTGGGAACGCATGAGGAGCTTCTTTACTTGAACGGTTATTACACCGACCTGTATAACAAGCAACTGTTGGAAGAAGAGTTGGCCGAAGTTTAAAGGCTGACTTCGGAATTATCTTCCGACCGCTTTCCTAACATCTAACCATCTCATCCCGTGAAGCGAATCAGCACAACCGAAATTCTTGACACTGACGATTGCCCGGCGCACGAGGTTGAGGTTTCCCTGCGTGATATGGCGCGCATGAACCGCTGGTTTGGCGGAGTTTCCACTTCCGTGGAGCTGATCAGAAGAGTAGCGTGGTCCACGAAGAAGACTCGCTTTTCGCTGCTCGAGGTCGCGGCGGGTTTAGGCGAACTGCCCGAAATAGTTGCGAAGAAACTGGCGGGCGATGGCATTAGCGTGAACTTCATGCTTCTGGACCGGGCAGCGACGCATCTTCCCCGAAGCAGGCGCTCCGTGGCCGCGGATGCGCTAGCTATTCCTTTTTCCGATTGCACATTTGACCTTGTCGCGTGCAATCTCTTCGCGCATCATCTGGAACCGGAGCAGTTGGTTCTCTTTGTGAAAGAGGCACTCCGGGTCAGCCGTTGCGCGGTGCTCATTAACGACCTGGTTCGCCACCCGATGCATTTGGCCTGCGTCTACGCCGGTTTTCCGCTGATGCGCAGTCACGTCTCACGCGTGGATGGATTGGCATCGGTGCGTAGAGCGTATATTCCCGATGAAATAAAGAGGATGATGGACGCGGGATTCGCCGAGGGCTCAGTTCCGAAAATTGAAATTTTCCGCCACCCGCTGTTTCGTATGGGAATCATCATATGGAAGCCCGAGACGGAGGGTTAAAACAATCCGTCGCCGAGATCGCAAAGAAAAGCTCTGGGTTGTGAGCGGTGGAGGGAATTTGTTAACTAGAAGCGGAAGCGGGTTTACCGCACGACCAGGACTTCACGGACGTTATCTCTGGCTAGGAAGAACTTGATGGAAGCAAAATCGCGGAAGAGGTTTTCGATGTGGCGATTGTTGAATACTCTTTGCAATTGGAAACCATCTCCGGCCGGCCGGGCGCACAGTGCTCGCGGGACCGCGCCTGGTATCGGTTCGCAACACTATGCGCTGCATTTCCAGCGTGTCCGGGCCGACGATGTGGAAGCGGTAGCAGGGCGAATCAGGCCCTGCATCTTTCGTATGAAAAAACGAGAGCAGCACCCCGCCCGGCTTGAGCACCGACCACAATCTCCCGACGACAGGCCGCACCAGACTCTCGTCCATGTAATCGGGCAGGTTCCAGCACAGCACGACGTCAAAGTGTGCCGCCGGATAAACCAGGTTATCGGCGAGAAATTGCCGGCTGTCGAGGATGGCATTTCCCTGCTCGTCTTTGATCAATAGATTGGGTTCGGTAGAGGCGGTGAGAAGATCTTCGCTGTAGATTCGATGATTGCGGCCGGTAAAGTAGCGGATGTTGTTCGGGGAAGTGGAACCGAGATCGAGCACGCACAAGCTCTCTTCGGTATCCCATCGACGCGCTAATTCCGCTAGACCGCTGGAACGCCGGGTCAATTGCAATGACTGCTCTGCGGCTGCGGTCTCCGTTCCCCCTGATGCGCCTCGAAAAAATCTCATTTAAACTCGATCCTGCGAACAACGACTACGGCAAATTAAACTTGCGCCTGACATCTTTCCTACATATCGATCTTCCTACTATTCGATCCAAGCCGGCAGGAAAAGGGATTGTGGGGAGAACAGAACTTAAACTGTTACATTAACTAAAAAATACCCTCAGGCAAAGTTACTTTGTGGTCGCACCTTTGGCTTCGGCTCGCCCCTGGATGTCGACTTTTCCCTTCAAGTAGGCGCCTTCTTCAATGGAGATTCGCTGGGTCGCAATATCTCCGGTAACGGTGGCCGACTTGCGCAACTCTACCCGATCGCTGGCCTGGATGTTCCCTTCCAACTTGCCCTGAATGACCACTCCTTTGGCCTCAACGCTGGCTTTGACCTGGCCGTGAGGGCCGACAGTAAGGCTGTTGCCTTTCAGGGCAATGGTTCCTTCCACCTGGCCATCGACGTAAAGGTCCTCACTTCCGGATAGCTCGCCCTTAACGACAACCGATTTACCAATCTGCGCTAATTCACCCGACAGTGGTGCACTCATCCATGGTCTCCTTGCGATGCGGAAATCTCAATGCGATAACAATACACCTGAGGCTGGATTCCGAGGTGGTGTGGCACCGTGTCTTGACTATACCCAAGCACCCGAAGGCGCGGCAAGTGCCGCGGCATGCTATTTTTGGGTTGCGGTTTTAAGGCTAGAACTGTAGAGGTGGGCGAGGATAAGGTTGATAAAATGCAGGGGATGAGGCCGTTTGCGCTGGCTGGACCTGAGCGGAGAAACTCTGCGGTTTGTCTGGGATCCACCTGGGCTTGCCTGGCTATCCTGCTGCTGTCTTGCTCGATTTGTTTGGCGTACTCCCCCAATTCCTCCGAACAAGATAATCAACTGTCGCCGGAGGAACTGGTGCGCCTCACGGTCGCTAACGAAATTTCCGCCGGCAATAAATCAGGGACAAAGCTGATGTATTTGTCCCACAAGTGGACGCCTCAAGGCATTGAAACCAAGCTTAACGTGGAGACTACGGAAGCCACTGCCAGCCTGCTGATCGAAAGAAACAACCATCCGATTTCCGCGCAGGAGAGGCAACAGGAGGCGGCGCGGCTGGATCGGCTAAGCCAGAGTCCCAGCGACCTTCGGCATAAGCAACGGCAGGAACGAGAGGACGCGCAGCACACTTTGCGCATTATGAAGGCCTTGCCCTACGCATTTCTATTCCAATTCGACGGCACGGAGCCAGGAACGGCAAGCGTAGGCAAGGTGGGCGACGAGCTGATTCGCCTGAAGCTTCGTCCAAACCCGAACTATACGCCGCCCTCGCACGTGGAGCAGGTGTTGGTTGGGATGCAAGGTAGTTTACTGATCGACAAGAATGCTCATCGTATAGCGCGAATCGATGCAAGATTATTTAAAGACGTCAGCTTCGGTTGGGGGATTTTAGGGCGGCTCGATAGAGGTGGAAGCTTTCTGGTCGACCAGGCGGAGGTCAGCCCCGGCGACTGGGAGCTAACCCGCACCCGGCTCAACTTTACCGGCAGAATAATGCTGATAAAGAGTCTCGTCATCAAGTCTGACGAACGAGACAGCGATTTTCAGGTAGTTCCCAGCAATACAACCTTCGCCAAGGGCGTGGAACTCTTGAAGGCAGAGGAAGCCAAGATGCTGAAAGAACACGAACCCGACCGCTCTGCGGTCAATGGAAACAAACGCTAGGTCAGCGGGGCGAACGATGCGTGGTTTCGGCGTTGGCGGAAATGGTTTCCTTCCTAACCGTGAGCTTTTCAATCAGATCTTCTCTGATCTGGTATCCAGTCCCGGGTTGGCTTGAGACGGCAATCGTCCCTTCCGGAGAAACCAGAATTTCCGGCTCGACGATATCTTCTTTCCAATAGCGCTTCGAAGCGGAAACGTCCCCCGGAAGGCGGAAGTTTTCAAGCGTTGAGAGCGCGATATTGTGCGCGCGTCCGACCCCGGATTCCAGCATCCCGCCGCACCAGACAGGAATATGGTGCTTAAGGCAAACATCATGAACTCTTTTGGCCTCGGTAAACCCTCCCACCCGGCCGACTTTTATGTTGACGATGCGGCAAGCTCCGGTCTCAGCGGCGAATGCGGCGGCACGGGCATTTACAATCGATTCGTCGAGGCAGATCGCCGTACGCAGTTCTTTCTGCAAACGGGCATGGTAATAGATGTCATCGTCCCAGAGCGGCTGCTCGATCATCAGCAAGTTGAACTGATCGAGACTGCGCAGATGCTCGACCTGGTCTAGTGTGTAGGCGGAATTCGCGTCGCAACTGAGCGTGATGTCCGACCATCGCGATCGAATTCTTTCCAGAACATTCACGTCCCAACCCGGCTTGATCTTGACCTTGATGCGCCGGTATCCGGCATCGAGTTCGGTTTGGATTTTTTCCAGAAGCTGATCGACCGAGTCTTGAATACCGATCGAAACGCCACAGGGAATTTCGCTTCGTGTTCCCCCCAGTAACTTCCATAAAGGCTGTTGCTTCTGCCGCGCCTCGGCATCCCACAGAGCATTTTCAATGGCCGCCTTCGCCATGCGGTGAGCACGGACTTTGGCCATGAGCACTGGCCCTTCGCTGCCCGAGTCAATCGCTCGGCCCAACACCGCCGGAGCCAGATAGCGTGTAATCGTGGCCCACGCGCTGTCGATCCATTCGCTGCTGTAAAACGGATCTTCGCCCGCCACGCATTCGCCCCAGCCATCGATGCCCTCGCAATGCGCGGTGACGAGAAGAATCCGGCGGTTGTAGGTGCGGCCAAAACTGGTCTCAAAAAAATGGAGCAGCGGCATTTGAATTTCGCGGAGCGTGATGGCTTCAATCTTCATAGGAGTGAAAACGACGCGTTCAGCACAGAGTCACAGAGACACGGAGAAAACCGCAAAGCTCCAATTTCTTTTTTTTGCGTGGCTCCATGAGAATGTTGGACTAATCTTTTTCTTTTGCGGCGTATGACCAATTTTCATCCCAGCGTCCGAGGAGAAACTTGCCGTTTCCGCCAGCATCGCGTTCGTAGCCCAGAACAGAGAATCTTTCCGAAAAATAATGCAGAAACTGCTCCCGATTGCGTTCCTGCACCTCACGCGCACGAGCGCGCGTTTCCGCTGCCGCCTTCCAGTCATAGATTTGGGCTGGAACCTCGACCGCGGCATCGGCAGTGAAAGAGGGGTTCTTGCCCGTTGCCAGGAGCGTTTCCACGCGCTTCGATCTGAGCCACCACTCCGCGATCAGCCGGTCGCTGGGCAGCCCGCCTTGGAGCGGGGATGAAGTAATTCCGTATTGATTGATGTTGTATCGCCGGGCGATCGCACCGAGTTTTTCGATATTGAGATAAGCATTCTTGATTTCCAGGGGATCGAAAGTCCACTCGATCAGTTCAATTCCCCGTGACAATGCTTCGTCGCGCTGAAAAAGCTTCAGTCGCCGACCAAGCCCGCCATTGCGATATTCGGCGCACACCGCCAGCATGTGCGAATGCAAATACACTTTTCCCGACCGTGTTCCCGGCACCGAAAGCGCAAATCCAACCATCTGCTTGCCGGCGAAAGCGCCCATCACCTGGCCACCAACTTTTTCCGCCACCACGAACATGCGCAGCGGCACCAGTTCGGAGTCCGTGAAGCTCCACACTTCTTTCTGCAAGGCAACGCATGCCCGCAATTCCTCCAGCCCCTGGCAGCTTCGCACCGTCACGGAATCGGAGTTCACGCTGGCCGCTCCTCGCGCTTGGCCGCTTGCCACAGGGATTCCAGTTCTTCCATACCGGCCTGATCGGCGGAACGTCCATTTTCTGCAAGCCGTTTTTCCATCCATTGAAAGCGGCGCTTAAACTTGCGATTGGTTTTGCGCAAGGCCGATTCGGGGTCGACCGACAGGTAACGTGCCAGATTGACCAGGACGAAAAATAAGTCTCCCACTTCTTCTTCCACTCGATCGTGCAATTCTTGCGGCAGGGTTTGCCGGCCGGACCCTGCCACTCCACGACCGTGTGGATGAACTGGCTCCGGCAATTCCCGAAGATGCTGGCGCAACTCTTTGGTTTCTTCATCCAGCTTTTCGAACACGCCTTCGACGTTTGGCCAATCGAAACCGACCTGGGCGGCGCGCGAGCTTAATTTGGAGGCTTCCAGCATCGCGGGCATCGCTGAAGAGATTCCCGCCAAAAGCGAAGCGGGCGCTGCGTTCGCGCCGCTTTCACTTTCCTTAGTACGTTTCTGTTTCTTCCGTTCTTCTACCTTCAACGCTTCCCAATTTCGCTTCACATCGGCGGAGGTGCGGGCTTCGACTTCTCCAAACACATGCGGATGGCGGTCAATCAGCTTGGTCGAGAGCCGGTCCAAGACATCATCCACAGAAAATGTTTGCTGTTCCTTCGCCATTTCCGCATAAAAAAGCACCTGCAGCAGTAAATCGCCGAGTTCCCCGGCAAGTTCATCCCAATCGCGATTGTCGATCGCCTCAATGACTTCGTACGTTTCTTCCAAGGTGTAGGGCTTGATGGAATCGAATGTCTGCTCGCGATCCCAGGGACATCCTCCCGGCGCCCGCAGGCGCTCCATGATTGCTACCGCGCGTTCAAAACGCTCTCCCGTTGTAGGCATCGGCAACAACTTTAAACGACAGCGCAGATGTGAAGCAATGCGGCGCGGTTCACGCCAACCGCTGAAGAAGCGCGGGCATCCAACAGGTACATAATCCGCCCAATAAATATTCAAGGAAAAAAGGAGAAAATAATGGCGAATAATCTGAAAGGAAAGAAAATCGCAATCTTGGTCACAGATGGCTTTGAACAAGTGGAGCTGACGGAGCCGCGAAAGGCTCTGGACGATGCTGGCGCCGATACGAAAGTCGTTTCTCCGGCTGACGGCCGCGTGCAGGGATGGAATCACAAAGATTGGGGAGATGACATTTCTGTCGACGTGGAATTAAGGTCGGCGGAGCCAGACGATTTTGACGCGCTGCTGCTGCCGGGTGGCGTTATGAATCCAGACAAGCTGCGTATGGATCCTGACGCCGTGCGTTTTGTAAAGGAAATGGTGGACGCTGGCAAACCGGTTGCGGCGATCTGCCACGGTCCGTGGACACTGGTTGAGGCGGATCTGGTTAAGGGTCGAACTCTGACTTCCTGGCCGTCGCTTAAGACTGACATCCGCAATGCCGGCGGAAACTGGGTAGATAAGGAAGTGGTCACCGACCACGGGCTGGTAACGAGCCGCAAACCCGACGATATCCCAGCATTCAACCGGGAAATGATCTCGCTGTTTTCCAAGGACGTACGTTCCACGGAAACCTTGCGTAAGACAGCTTAAACGCACGAGAAGGCGCGGCCGCCCGGACCGCGCCTTTTCTCAACGTGAGTGCCGTTTTCACGACTACGGCACCTGCAACGGGAGTGGAAAGCTTCGCGAAGGTCACCTTTCGGCAACACTTACGTTATCTTTACCGCTGAATTTCTTGGCCCCACACTACCAAGATGCCGCAGTGTCGCAGTTACTTTCGTCATTCTCGCAAGCTAGAATACTCTTCACGATGACCTTGGCCGTAAAACCTCGCTCTTCGCTGGATGGCCAGCACTTCCACGTGGTGGTGATTGGCGGCGGCATTAACGGAGTCGCCGTCGCGCGGGAGTGCGCGCGCGCGGGGAAAAGCACGCTGCTGCTGGAGCAGAATGACTTCGCGTCCGGAGTCACCAGCCGTTCCACCCGAATCATTCACGGCGGGCTGCGCTATCTGGAGCACGGCGAGATTGGTCTGGTCCGTGAATCCTTGCGCGAGCGCGAGCACCTGTTGCGCGAAAGATCCCATTTAGTGCACCCGCTGCATTTCGTTCTCCTGCTCACAGAACACTCGCGCCGCAGCGCGATGCAAGTTCGCGCCGGCCTATGGCTGTACCAGAAGATGTCGGGCAGAAAGGCGACCGGCAAGCTTGGGGAAATGGATCTCAAGCGCATCGAGCGATCGCTGGATGCGGGACAGCAATGGACACTATTCAGCTACGAAGACGCGCAATGCGAATTTCCCGAACGGCTGGTTGCCGAATGGCTAACCGAGGCCATTGAGGCGGGAGCCGTAGTTCGCAATCACGCTGAAGTAATCGCGGTCGATGTGAGCCACGGACGCGCCCGTGGAGTGCTGTTCCGCGACCGCACCACGGGAAAAGACCAGCGCGTGGATGCAGCGTGGATTCTGAATTGTACGGGGCCCTGGGTGGACCGGCTGTGCCAACGTTCCTCCGTACGGACCAAGCAAGCGCTGCTCGGCGGAGTTCGCGGGTCCCATCTCGTGCTGGCGCGGTTCGCCGGCGCCCCCGATGCGGCGCTTTACGCCGAAGGACCCGATGGACGCCCGGTATTTGTGGTGCCCTGGAATGATCAGATTCTGCTGGGCACAACCGAAGTTTCCGATGACGGCGACCCCGCCAAGACCGCTCCTTCTCAAGAGGAAGTCGATTATCTGCTGCGTGCCATTACGCAACTGTTTCCGAAGGCGCAAATCACGGCGGCAAATATCAAGTATGCTTTCGCGGGCGTTCGCCCGCTGCCCCATTCGCCGGCGAATAATCCTTCCGCGGTCACGCGGCGGCACTTTCTCCACGATCACTCCGACGAAGGCGCGCATCGTATGATTTCTGTGGTCGGAGGAAAATTGACGACGGCAGCGTCGCTTGCGCGCGAGTGCGCGCGTGCCGTTGGACTGAAGCCGACTGAACCGAAGGCGATTGCCATTGGCCCCGGCGGTGCGCTTGATCCTCTGGTGGACCAGGCGGTAATCGACATCGCCCAGGCCGGTTCCATCAGCGAAGAATCGGCCCGCGGCATGGTCGAATGGCATGGCAAGCGAGCCATGGATATCGCCCGCATGGCTCTCATCAGCACGGAACTGCGAGCGCCCATTTGCCCGCACACTTCCCATCTGGTGGCAGAAGTGGTGGAAGCTTACCGCAAAGAATGTGCGGTTACTCTGGGCGATGTTTTACTGCGTAGAGTTCCTGTCGCGCTAGGACCCTGCTGGTCAGAATCTTGCAGCCGTGAAGCCGCTTTGCGGATCGGCGCGGTAATGGGCTGGAACGAAAAGACTGTAGGATCCAATCTTGAGGCTTTCGAAACCGAGCGTGAGTCTTTCCTTTACCGCCCAGCGGTCCGGAGTACTGCGCTGAAGGCCGCGGCAGACTAAGACGTTCCGCGTGCCGGGTTAAGGCATCTCGCAATAAAACAGGCCCAGCCCGGTAAAGGCTGGGCCTACGCCATTCTGAGGCCACCCCCCGGCAGGTTCAGACATGTGCGGATTCGAGTTACGTTCCTACTTCATGTTCATCTGATTCATGTTCATCTGGGCGTGCGCTGCTGGCTGCGAGTAGGAACTGAAGTAGAGGAAGAAGTTCGAGGGCGCCTGTATTGCATCTCCAGCCGCGATCGCGGTCTTAATGTCACTATAGGAAGTGATGCCGCTGCTTGCGTCCTTGGCCGGCCAGTCCGCCTGGTTCAAGACCAGCACCGGGATCACTTGCCACCAGATCGCCGTGACATTGATGTCGGAATTGATGACCACGTGGCTGTGATTCGGCGTGGGTACGAACACATTGGAAACCGGTGCCTTCAGGTAACCGAGAGCCACCAGCGCGGGCCCCAGGTCAAGGCGAGAGGCATGCATGGTGCAGGTTCCCGGAGGCGTACCTGGCTCCGGACACTGGGTATAGACCTTGGGCGCAGCCTTGAAAGCTTCTGGCAGCGCGCCAAACAAGCTGATTAGAGTGCTGCCCAGCGTGGGGCCGCAAATCGTTCCCGGAACCACATTGGTGCAGGAAATAGCGTCATTCGGATTCTGGTCATTATCGATGGAGAACATGGGAACGAGAACGTACAAGGGCTCGGTGGTTATGGCTGGATTTCCCTTTTGCCCCGGAGGATTGATCGTGGGCTGCGTGCCTACCTGGCAGATAGGAATCTGCATTTCGCCAGGATCGATGGCCGCGATTACGCCGTTGAAGTTCAGGTCGCTATTGGGCTGGTCGATGCAGTCAAAATTTTGCGTGTAGGTGAAGTTCAGGAGCTGGCCATCGCCATATCCCAGAGTGGTGTTCGGTTTCCTGGTTTGCGCCGATGCTGCCAAAGAAATAGACGCGATGACGGCCAACGCCAACAAGGGCCGGGACATAGAGACTTTCATCTGTTCCTCCACAGGCGGATAGGTCCGCTCTCGGTGGATGTACGGGCTGAGTTAGGAATTGGATTCTTTGAGGGAAGGAAAAAACTGAGGGTTGCCGGGCGCTACGTTCGTTGTTTTTCCCGCTTTGACGCTCCGAAGGTCCGCTTCAGCATTCGCGTGTCGTCAGAGATGATTCCATCCACGCCCCATTCTGCAAGTTTCTTCGCCCGAGTTTCATTGTTCACGGTCCAGACAAGAACTTTCTTCCCGGCCACGTGCGCCTCGCTGATCAACCGCTCTGCGGCCAGGCGATAGTGCACAATCACATAACTGAGAGGCAATTCGCGCCAGCGTTCCAGCTGGGTTCGACTCTCGCAGATCAAACCAAGAGGAATCTGCGGATCCGCCGCATGCAAGTCGCGCAATACTTGTGGCAAGAAAGAAGAAACGACAAAGCCACGCTCGATCTGGTATCGGCTTAATAACTCCGAAATCGTTCTTTCTAATCCTGCAACCTTGACTTCGATATCCAGGAAGGCGCAGCGACGATACCGCGCGAGTGTATCCTCTAACCGCGGCAGGTGCGCCAATGCGCTTCCTTTGTTCTTGGCAATTTCAATCGATCCCACGTTCGCATCGTGGCAAATTACGGCCTCGCCATCGGCTGTCATTCGCACATCGAACTCGAAGCCATCGCAACCATCGTCCAACGCCTGATCGAAGGACGCAAAAGTATTTTCCAGAAAGGATTTATTCGAGCGCGCGCCACGGTGACCAAGAAGTAAGGGACGCTTGTTTGGGATAAGAGGCTGGCGGGTCAGTTCCTTGGCGGTCACATCAGTCAAGATCGAAATCGCGGATCGGCTTGCCGGTATCGGGAGATTCTTTCGCCTTCTTCACTGCTTCCTGGAATTTTTTCTCCAACAGGTCTGAAGCATGTTTCTGCGCTTCTACTGACTGGCGGAAGATCGATTCGCGGCGGTTATCTTGTTCCTTCATCGCGCGCGCGGCCTCTTCCATGTCATTGAACATGCGCGGTTTCACCGGGGCGGTGTGGGAAATAACGCCGCGCGTGGCAATGTCGACCTTCATCACCGCGCCGCAGCAAGGGCAGGTTACATCGAAGTTGGAATCTGAATTGGCCACTCCTGCGAATGATACCGCAAAAAAGCGCAGGACGTTCGGGGTGAAACAGCTTTGAAATGGTCTACTGCCGCAGCCTGATCGGAAAAATATGAAACATATTCAGCATCTCCCAACCGAGGAGAAATACCGAAAGCAAGACCACCAGCACCGCCATCAATTCGCCGAAACTCATGCCTCGCCGCGTGGGTTCGAACTTCCGGGCAGCCAGGTTAAGAATATTCAGCGTAGCAAAGCCGAATACGACCGCCCAAAGAATGCTGTAGATATCGCTGTGGGAGCCACGCGATTGCAGGATCGCTCCGAATCCAACCGCCATCGCCGCCTGAGTATGTATTCCCTTCCAGGCTGGCAGTGCAGCGGCAGTGGTGCGAGCAAAGGTTGCAAGCAGCGATTTGGCAGCGAAAAAGCACACAATAAATACCACCAGTCGATTCGCAAGTGGCGATTGGCAGACGGCGATTTAGCGAACCGCCAAGTTTGGATATTAACGTTTTTTGCCCGTCCGGTCACGGTTACATGTGCCGGGGCATCGTTACGAACGGGGTGCTCCGGGTAATATGAACCTATGGCCGTGGCCCGCGCGATTTTCTTCGATGTAGGTAATACCCTGCTCTTTCCCAACCGGCAACGCATCCTGGCAACGCTGCCGGCGAAGCTTCATCCCACTCTTTCGCAATGGCAGGCGCTGGAACGCAGGACCAAGACCGATTTTGATCGTGGCATGCAAGGCGGCCGCGTCGATCACAGCTTCTGGTGGACGTTTCACACATATCTTCTTCAAGATGCAAATGCGCTGAACGATGAACTGCGTGATGAACTGGTTCGCAACACGCAATTGTCGGCCAATTGGGATCAGATTCTGCCCGGCACGCGCGAATCACTGGAGCGTATCGGCAGTAAACATGCCATCGCCGTGATTTCGAATGCCGATGGCAAAATTGACGCCGTCCTTGGCCGCTGCGGCATTTGTGATTGCTTTGGCAGCATTACCGACTCCGGCATCATAGGGCAGGAAAAACCGCATCCTGCGATTTTCCAAGCTGCCCTGGAAAAGATGCGATGCCAACCGGCCGAAAGTTTGTACGTCGGAGATGTCTACTCTGTCGATTACCTGGGCGCGCGCAACGCAGGAATGGACGCGATCCTTTTTGACGTAGCTGGAACGTATCGTGACCGCGGCCTGCCCAGAGTTGAATCGCTGGAAGAACTGGAAATCTGGTTGAAGCAGTAGTCGTCTGGCTTACAATTTTGCCATGTTCGATTCCACCAAGTTCGTTCTCTTTTTCACAGCGGCTGTCTTGCTCGCCATCGCGCCCGGCCCGGGAATGCTCTACGTGCTCGCGCGCAGCCTGGCTGGCGGAAAACGGGAAGGCATTCTCTCCGCCGTCGGCACGTTCCTCGGCGGGATGGTGCATGTGTTTGCTGCCGCGCTGGGAGTTTCTATCATTCTTGCGCAATCAGCCGTGGCTTTTGCCGCGGTGAAATATTTGGGCGCAGCATATCTGTGTTTTCTCGGCGTACGGATGATTGTTGACGCGCGGAACGAAAAACCGGATGCGCCCGTACGCCTCGATGTTGCTGCGCGCAATCCGCTCTGGCAAGGAATAGCCACCGAAGTTCTGAATCCTAAAACCGCCCTGTTTTTCCTATCGTTTATTCCACAATTCGTGAACCGAGGGAGCGGACATGTGTTCTTGCAGTTCGTGGCGCTGGGATCAATTTCTGTAATGATGAATACGACCGCGGATTTTTTCGTGATTGCGCTGGCGGGACCGCTCGGCAATCGCATTCGTTCCTCGGCAACTTTCCGCCGCCGTCAGCGAACGGTCACCGGCGCCATCATGATTGGATTGGGAACTTATCTGGCGGTTAGCGAGAGCAAGTAGGGTCGGGGTCGGCAGCCGTTTACAATTCCAGCAGTTGATGATTGTGGCAATCCGGCTGAATGGCGTCGTGCAGCTGCCGCAATAGATCCATGCCATAGCGAGCGACAAAATAAATTCCTGCAACCGTACGCTCCTGCAATCCCTTATTGGGATAGAGGGCCTGGGTGAGAGTCTCCGCGTGGCGGCCGATGACCTCGGCCTGACGCAACTCCGCCTTTGCCGCTTTGCCTTTTAATTGCTCCAACTGATGCTGAATTTTCGATTCCGTAGTTTGCGCCGCTTCAACCAGTGTGGAATCGAGCCTCGCTAGCTTTTCCCGAATCGCAGCGATATTCATTTCCAACGAGTGTGCGGCCGAATGGAATGCCTCTTGCAGATCCTCGGGCAGACTCTGACTTGCCAGGCGCGAAGTCAAGGCGCCCGGCTCGTGCAAAACATCTGCATCGGTGATGCGATGCTTTGACAGCAGCCGCTGAATTCTAGGTTCGACCAGGGTCGCTGAAAATCGCGGGACAATCGGCGTCGTTCTTCCCAGCAGTTTGTCGTAGACCGCGCCCGCCTGGGCGAAGTAAGCGGCCTCGGCCGCGCCACCGGTATAGACCAGCGTAGGCAACAGATAATCCTGCACAATTGGGCGTAACAATACGTTAGGGCTGAATTGCTCCGGAGACCGCGCAATCAGCCTCAGTAATTCGTTTCCCGAAAGTTTCTCCGCATTCTCCGGTTGCCCGATTACGAATTCAGATTCTCCAGCGCTGTCACGCCGATGAATCGGAACGCGCGCCCCGTTTTGCTGGGTAAACAAAAGCACCGACGATTTCGTCACCTTGACTTGCTGGTGATAGCCGGCAGCTTCCAGCGCTTTGCCACGATCCAGTAATGCGTCGGCAATCTCCGGCGCCCGCTCCACGGTCGCGCGATAAATGGGCTCCGCGATTTTGTGCAGCTCGGGGTCGGAAGCGTCCAGCACGATCACTCCCCACTGGGCAAATACTCGCGCGTAAAATCGCGCAAACGCCGTACCCAGCGTCTCTCCCGGCCGGTAACACTCGCGGAGCCATTGGGTTGCTTCTCCATCGCCCAACAAAGCCGCGGCCTGGTTCACGACCGGTAATATTTCTTCGCCCAAGCGCACAGCGCTCACCGGAGCTCCCGGCAAGCTATGGCTTGGAGTCGTCAGCTCCTGCGGAGCGCCGTCCGCTCCCGGAATGGCCACATGATTTACTTCAGCAAGATCGTGATCATAAGTGGCCAGCCAAAACACCGGAACCGAATCCATTCCAGCCGCGGTCGCCTCCTCCGCCAGCTTTACGGCTGTCAGAGCCTTGTAGATCGCGAACATCGGCCCGCCAAAAAGCCCGACCTGCTGGCCAGTAACTACAGCAAAAGCGCCGCTGCGAAAGCGATCCAGATTAGCAATGGTCTCCGGCGACACATTCCACGATTTGTTCTGCCGTTCTAAAATCGCAGCTACCCGCTCGCGCCGGTCTTCGCTATAAGCCACACTTGGGCGAAAAGACGCGGCTTCCTCTTTCATCCAGTCGAGGAAATATGGAGACCGCGGATAAAATGGTTGCACTTGGGGCGAGTAAGAAAGGAAGTCTGTAAAAAGCCGTGTGGTGTGGGGAATCTGGCTGAAGGGCAGACACTTCGCTTTCATGCGCCACACTCCCGGCAGACCAGCGCCCTCACAATTTTGCTCTGGCAAAGGCCGATTAGTAAGGTTTGGGTGTTCACATTAAGTCCCGGAATGTGGTCATTCTGCTGAAGATAGCGCCACACTACAGATGCCGTAAACCGCCCGGCGATGCAAGATTAATGCCTTCGCTGGCGATTGAGGAGAGGCATTGCGATGAATCTTAACCCATCGAAGGTTGCCCCGTCGCAGTTTGCCCGGTCAATGGCTGAGCCCGTGACGCTGGAAGGCGCCGTGGTCCGGCTGGAGCCGATCCGGCGCGAGCATGCACAACTCTTTTGGGAAACCGCCAAAGACGCGCTTGATGATATTTTCCGCTGGATTCCTTACGCAATGAAAACACCGGAAGATTTCTCGCACCTCATTGAGAAAGCCTTCGCCGAGCAGGAGCGCGGAGAATCTGTGGTCTTCGCCACTGTTGAGCGCAGTTCTGGGCGCGTGATCGGCAGCTCCCGATTCATGAATATCGATCGCGCCAACCGCAGAGTGGAAATCGGTTCCACCTGGATCGCGCCGGCGGGGCAGCGCACAGGGGTCAACACAGAAGCCAAATTCCTGATGCTGCGCCACGCTTTCGAAGTATGGCAATGCCTGCGCGTTGAATTAAAGACAGACGCCCTCAACAATAAATCGCGCAATGCCATCCTGCGCCTTGGCGCAAAAGAAGAGGGAACGCTGCGCAAGCATCTGATCACCTCAACTGGCCGCGTCCGCGATACGATCTATTTCAGCATCCTCGATACGGAATGGCCGGAAGTGAAGGCGCGGCTAAAGAAACTGAGAAGACCCGGTGCCCAGCCGTGAGCGGATTCTCGCCTACCGGCAAACGGCGCCTGAAAAGCTCAGCCCCAAATGACGAATGCCCTGGACTCTTTCGAGTCCAGGGCACCCGGGCAGCCCTCCCCCAGAACTGCTCACAGTGAAAATAAACGCGGCTCTCTAATCTGCCTATGGCTCTTCCGTGCCACTCGCTCCCCCCAAAGTGCCAGACGTGGATCTGACGGAAAAAAAAGAGCTTTTGCGCTTTTTCCGCCGGCTGCGGATACTTCTTCCGCCCTAAAGTAGTTCTTCGTCCCGCCGATGAAAAGATCGAGTGCGCCGCCGTGTTGCAGGACGTTGGGATCGATAGATATCAACACGACGGAGTTCCAAGTCCGTCTGGCAATTAGCAACTCGAAAAGCCTTCCCTCACGCAATGCAGGAATTTCAAGATTGGGAGATTTGCCGGAGCATTCTCGAAAGTCTACCCGCAGGAGTCTGCGTCGTTGACATGCAGAAGCGCGTCGTTTTCTGGAGCGACGGGGCGGAACGGATCACGGGATATCCTCGTCATGAAGTCGTCGGACGCGATTGCGTAGCCCACGTTCTGCCCCATTGCGACAAAATCAAAACGCAGCCCTGTCCGGAAACCTGCCCGCTCGACTTCGCAATTCGCACGGCTAAGCGGGTGGAACTCACCGGGTACTTTCATCACAAAGCCGGCCAACGGCTGGAGCTGTTAATCACAGCCGCTCCGGTGCGCAACGCTCGCGGTTCAATCATCGGCGCGGTGCTGGCTTTCAATGACGACAAGCGCCCCACCAATCCGGAACACCGCGAAGAGATATTGAAACTTTCCGGCTGCGTCGATGAAGTGACGGGGCTGGTAAACCACGCGATGATGCAGTCGCACTTGCGCGAAACTCTGGCCACATTCCTGGAACTGCGGGTTCCTTTTGCGATTCTCCTTTTGCGGCTGGAAGAACTCGATCACTTTCGGGCAAATGCCGGGCCCCTAGCGGCTGCTCGGGTCCTGCGCGCTGTGGGCCAAACATTGGAAGGGGCATTGTGGAAGACGGACTTTGTCGGGCGCTGGTCGGAAGACGGTTTCCTGATCATTTTGAACGGCTGCAACGATGAAGCTGTGCAATCGGTCCATGGGCGGCTGAACCGCCTGCTCACCGACGAAGGGATCGAGTGGTGGGGGGACAGTCGCTCGCTGCCAATATCCCTCGGACTAGCCCCCGCACGCGCGGGGGACACGATGGACTCACTGCTGCGGCGGGCAGAACAATCGCTCGCGCAAAATTCTCCGGCCGCCTTGAGCCGGCCCTCGCCGGGGAGCTGAATCGTGTTCACGATCATAGGCATCGTCATCGTCTTCGGAGCCGTCGTCGCGGGCTATTTGATGGAGCATGGCAATCTTAAAGTGCTTCTGCAGCCGGCGGAATTGGTGGTCATCGGCGGCGCGGCCATTGGCACCGTCCTGGTCGCCAACCCGATGCACATTCTGAAGAAAATTATTAGTGGCATCACCGGAGTTTTCAAGGGATCGCCGTTTACGAAACAACGCTACCTCAACACCCTGAAAATGATGTACGACCTGCTGAACAAGGCCCGAAAAGATGGCCTGATGACCCTTGAGACTGACGTGGAGGAGCCTTCGAAAAGCCCGATTTTTTCTACCCGCCCGGAGTTCATCAAAGACCACCACGTCTGCGATTTTGTCTGCGATTCTCTGCGTATGGCGATCACTGGGATCGATGCCTTCGAGCTCGATCAGCTTCTCGACCTCGATATGGAAGTTCATCATCATGACTCCAGCCAGCCTAACTCCGCACTGAGCACAATGGCAGATTCTCTGCCCGGCCTCGGCATCGTCGCCGCCGTGCTGGGCGTGGTCATCACCATGGGCGCGCTCGGAGGACCGCCCGAAGAAATCGGCCACAAAGTCGCCGCCGCGCTGGTCGGCACGTTTCTTGGCATTCTGATGTGCTACGGCCTGCTCGGGCCCATCGCGGCCAACATGACCAAGATTGCCGACGATGAACACGCTTTCCTACCACGTCTTGCGCGTTCTCATGGTTTCCTTCTTGAAAGGCACGCCGCCGATCATCGCCGTGGAGTTGGCTCGCCGCGCCATTCCCGGCCACGTGCGTCCTTCCTTCAAGGAAGCTGAAAAGCACGTCAAGTCGTGGCGGCGGATGCCGCCGCGGCCGCAGCGGCGCACAGATCCGCGACTACCCCATGGACAAAGCGCAGCCCCCATCATTCTCAAGAAAAAAGGTGGCCACGGCGGCCATCACGGCGGCGCGTGGAAAGTTGCCTACGCCGACTTTGTGACCGCCATGATGGCGCTGTTCATCGTGCTGTGGCTGGTCAACAGCAGCAAACAGGTGAAGGAAGCGATCGGCGGATATTTCAAGCGATCCGAGCGGAACAGCCAGCAAACCGGATCGAGCATGGCAGGCATGGGAGAAATCTCAACGTGAATACGACAACATGGCCAAACTCAAAGAGAGCTGAGCGAGCGATGAAAAAATGCCCAACTTTGAAGAGCTTCGAGAGCCACATCGAAATGACTGTCACTAATGAAGGCTTGCGGATCGAGCTGACCGAATCCGCCACTGGAACCTTTTTTGACAGCGGAAGCCCTAAGATCAATGGCGACGGACGGGAGATACTCAGTCGCGCTTGCGGACGAATTCGGCAAATTACCTAACAAACTCGTCGATTGAAGGGCACACCGATTCCAAGCCCTATTGCAAAGGCGTAATTACGGCAATTGGGAGCTCTCCGCCGATCGCGCGAACGCGGCGCGCCGCCTGATGCAGGGCAACGGCGTCGGTGCGGATCAGGTCAAACAGGTTCGCGGCTTTGCCGATCAACGCCTGCGCAACACTGCCGACCCGCTCGACCCCTCCAACCGCCGAATTTCGGTCATCGTGCAATACATGCCGAAAACTGGAGACGACGAAGACGCGAAACCGGCCGGAGGCGAGGCGAAGCCGGAAGACAAGTCCGAAGGAGCGTCCGAAGAGAAACCGCAGGAAAAATCGGGCACAAAACCTGAAGCTGCCGGAGCCAAGCCCTCGGCTGGCAGTGCGGAAAAAAAATAATACGAGCTAGTGGGAGTCGGCGGAGAACGCCAGCAGCACGTTTCCATCCATCGCGTTGGTGTATCCAGTGTTCACATATACCATGCCGTTCACAATCGCCGGCCCTGCTCCGTTTAACGAACCGCCATGCCCTTTTACGCCGTCGGTGGTTTGAAAAACTTTCGCCGTGTCGAAGTCCCACACAATGCTACCGTCGCGCGTGTCATAAGCTCGCAAGTGGCCGTCCAGCGAACCGACGAAGAGCACACCCGGAATTAATGTTGGCGGGGCCATTTGGGCGGCGCTGCAGCCAAACTTCGCGCCGCAAGCCGGCTTCGGCGGAGCTACGTACCAGACTTGCTTTCCCGTACGAAGATCGAGCGCGAACAGGCCGCCGCCTCCGAGTGGTTTATCAAAGTCGTAATCGGACAAAGGGAAATAGCCGTAGCGACGGTCGGCAGCGCCGCCCCACTCGATCCCTCCCAACGGCCCGCCCTGTCCAATGCGGCTTTGCCAGAGCAGCTTGCCGCGGTCTTCAGGATCAAGGGCGAAGACCATCCCTGATTTCTGCGCCAACAGCAGGACGTCGCGTCCATCGCGCAGCGATCGTAGCAGTGGAGGCGCGCCAAAATCATAGTCGTCGCCGTGCTGGTACGGGCAATTGTCTTTCTTCTCCGCTACACAGCCGCTGTTCCACAAATCCTTGGCCGTGAATTGCCGCGACCATAACTTTTTTCCCGAGTTGATGTCGAACGCGATCACTGCATCGGAGGTGTTGGTCGGGGGATCAGAGTAATTATTTCCGGTGGAGACGTAAATGGCATGGCGCTTCAAATCGGCCGTTGGAGTCGACCACACCGCCGCGCCCGATGGGCCCCAATACTGCACTCCCTGGGCATTCTTGCGCGTGGGCTTAGCTTCGTCGGCGATGGTATAGGCGCGCCAAATTTGTTTGCCCGATGCTGCATCCAATGCGACGACGCTGCCTCGGAATGTGCAGCAGGGATAATTCGGATCGGCGGCTGCGCCTTCTTCTCCGGAAGAAACAGGAACGTATAAGCGACTGCCAACTAACAGCGGAGAACCAGTTATGCGCGCGGCGGGATGCACACCCGGGCGAACCTTCCACACCATGGAGCCATCCGTTACCTTAACTGCGTATACGAATCCGTTGGTATCGCCGAAGAAAGCGGTAGTTCCTTTTCCCCCGATCGAAATTGCGGTCTTGACCGTATCTGACGCTTTGAAGCGCCACCACAGGCAGCCGGTGGCACCGTCCAGGGCATAGACGGTGCCGTCTTCGCTGCCCACGAATAATTTGCCGCCGAACGTCGTAGGCTGGCCGTAGGTTGCGGCCGCTCCAGGAAAGCCAAACGCCCACTTAAATTTCAGGTTCTTCACTGTCTCGCGATTCAATCCCGCGGATGACTCCGGCTGAAAACGGCTGTTCTCCGCATCGCTACCCCAACCCGACCACACCGGCGAATCGGCCGGCGGATCCAGATCTCGCGCGCACATGCCGGCCATCACCGCGGGCGCGCTGGCATCGGGCTTGCCCAGATATTCGGCAATGGCGGTTTTCTTGGCTTGGGAAAGAAACTTTCCCTCCCACTTCATCCTGCCGGAATCCAATGCAGCCAGGATTGAGGACTTCGACATATCGCGCAAGGCTGCAGGCTCGGGCGCGCGCATGTCATTATCCGCGTGGTGACAACTGGCGCATTTCTGTGTAAACAGGGCTGCGCCATCCAGCGGTGCGGGAGCCTGTTTGCGCGAACACGCCACCGGGAAAATGGCCGCAATCAGTACCAGAAGGAAGGTCCCACAGAAACTCAAACCGCGCGGACTACGAATTTCATTAGCGGGAGCAAGCTTCAGTTTCTTGAATATCAATATCCAGCGCATAAGTTTGCGAGACTGCAATCATCTGTGCTGCCCGACACGTCAGCTCGCAAAACACATTGGATGACGAAATCGCGCGCTTGAGTCCAGTCTATGCATAGAAAAGAGTAGAAGAAAAGTAAAGATTCGTCATCCTCTGCAAAGCGGTATAAGTGTCTTTTAATGTTCGGCTCGGAGCGCCGCACAACTCTAGCCGCGAGCGCTTCCCGGCCCTGTATAATTCCCGTCTTTGAAACGCTTTTCCCAGGAGCCCCTATGAAGTGCGTTGCACAATCTATTCTCCTCATCTTTACCGTTGCCCTCTGTTTGGTCGCCTCGCCTGCATGGACACAAGAGCAAGTCGATCTGGAAACCATGTCACGCATCCGCTACGAGGGATTCCGCGACTCTAAAGTCATGGATTACGCGCAAGGCTTGATGGATGAGATCGGCGAACGGCTCACCGGCTCGCCAAACATGAAGCGGGCCAATGAATGGACGCGGGATCAACTCGCAGCCATGGGCCTCAGCAATGCGCATCTGGAGGCGTGGGGACCGTTCGGCCGCGGCTGGGCCAATCAATATGTAAACGCCCGTATGACGTCGCCCGACATCACCCCGCTGCTCGTTTACGCCAAGGCCTGGACGCCCGGCACCAACGGCGTTGTCACGGGCAAGTGCATCCGTGTCGAAATTACAGACAAGAAAGATTTCGATAAATACCGCGGCAAACTCGCCGGCATGATCGTGATCCTGGGCGCCGACGCTGACGTCAAACCTCCCACCGAAGCTCCTTTTAAACGCTACACCGACGACGATCTAGCCAAAATCGCCGACTATCAGATTCCGGGGGAGCGTTCACCGTTCCGCTACGCCGAGTTCATCAAGCGCCAGCAATTTGTCAAAGAGGCAAACCAGTTTTTCGCCGACGAAAAGGTTCTTGCGGTCATCGATCACTACCGCTTCACCTCCGGCGGCGGCACCGTCTTTGTACAGTCGGGCGGCTCGTATAAACCGGGGGAAACTACCACCGTTCCGCAACTCGTGATGGCCGTCGAACATTGGACGCGCATCGCGCGGCTGCTGCAAGAGAAAAAAGACGTCATGGTTGAACTCAACGTAAAGAACACGTTCTATGACGACGACCCCATGCAGTACGACACCATTGCCGAAATTCCTGGCAGCGATAAGAAAGATGAGGTCGTCATGCTGGGCGCGCATCTCGATTCCTGGCACGCCGGCACTGGCGCCACCGACAATGGCGCTGGAACGATTGTGATGATGGAAGCGATGCGAATCCTGAAAGCGCTGGACATCAAGCCGCGGCGCACTATCCGCATCGGCCTGTGGAGCGGCGAGGAAGAAGGGCTCCTGGGTTCGCAAGGGTACGTGGAGAAGCACTTCGGCTCGCGTCCTGCCATGGACGATCCGCTGATGAAGGGCATGCCTACGCTGTTGCGCCGCGAGGCTGGCCCGATCACAGTAAAACCAGAGCAGGCAAAAGTGTCGGCATATTTCAACGTGGATAACGGCACGGGAAAAATTCGTGGAATCTATCTTCAGGAGAATGCCGCTGTCGAGCCTATCTTTGAAACATGGATGCGCCCGTTTAAGGATCTGGGTATGAACACAATCACCATGCGCAACACCGGGGGCACTGACCATCTTTCCTTCGATGCGGTGGGAATTCCGGGATTCCAGTTTATTCAGGATCCGCTGGATTACGAAACGCGCACCCACCACTCGAACATGGATGTGTACGATCGTCTGCAACCGGAAGACTTGAAACAGATCTCAGTGATCGTCGCGGCTTTTGTCTACGACGCAGCAATGCGCGACCAGATGCTGCCGCGCAAGCCCGTCGAGGGCCCGATGCCGAAACAGCCGGAGTGAGCCGGCTTCCGCCTCTCGCCCAACATCTACGGTTTGCGGCGAGAAATGTAGTCTTGAAGCGAGAATCCGGAAAGCGGAAGCCGACCTATGCAGCGCGGCGGTGACGTGTAGCCGCAGCTTCCTTAGCGGCTTGGCTGCGCGCGGTCTTGCCCCTTGCCGCCGCGCTCTTTTTGGCGTGGCGTGACAACGAGGCATGCGATGCCGCCGAATGACCTTCCCGCTTCAGCGCGCCTTCTACCGCGCGAGAACGCGTAGTCGACGGCTTGTGATGGTCCTTCGACGCGCGTGTATCCTGCGCTGCTTTTTTTCGCGTCGCGGCCGATCCCCGCGCTGGCAGTTTCACTCCCGCGCGCCGCGCCTTCGAAAGCCCAATGGCAATTGCCTGCTTGGTCGATCGCGCTCCATGCTTTCCCTCCCGAATATGATCCATCTCTTCTTTCACGAACTCTCCCGCCTGGGTTGACGGCGACTTCCCTTCGCGTGCATCTTCTTTCGCTCGCTCCTTGGTTTCCCGCTCTGGCATGGCAATCGTCTCCTGTATTCCAGATTTTCTCTTCTCAGTTTTCATGCAATGAATGATAGTGCGAATCGGAGAATCGCTGTAGCCAGCTGCTAAGGCTGCTGTATGCGTCGCTGCGAGGTACTGCTCAGCTTTTCTTCTTTTCGAGTTCCGCCCATCGGGCATACAGCGAGTCAACGGCGGTTTGCGCTTGTTCCAAATCTGCCTGCGCACGTAACAAGCCGGGACCATCGCTGGCAATCGAAGGATCGTCGAGCTGCTCGCGACGCGCCTGCAATAATTCCTCGGCCTGCAAAACACTCTGCTCCATGTTTTCGTACTCGCGCCCCTCCAGATAGGAAAGCTTTTTCTTTCCTGACGTTGGCTGTCTCGATGACGCGGACGGCAAGGAACTGCGATTATTCTGTTGCCCATCCTGCTTACGCGTCTTCTGCCAAATCTCCCATTGCGAGTAGTCAGCGAAACTTCCGCCTCCACCCTGACCATCCAGACCCAGCACGATGGTTGACACGCGATCCAACAGATAGCGATCATGCGTTACCAGTACCAGGCATCCGCAAAACTCCAGCAGGCTCTCTTCCAATATTTCCAGCGTAGGAATGTCGAGATCGTTGGTCGGCTCATCCAGCAGTAAAACGTCGGCGGGTTGAAGCATTAACTGAGCGATCAGTACCCGCGCCCGCTCGCCCCCGGAAAGCCGCTCCACCGGCTGATTCAACTGTTCGCCGCTAAACAGGAATCTTGCCGCCCACGATGCCACATGGATCGAACGGTCCTGATAAATGACCGAATCGCCTTCGGGAGCCAAGGCACGGCGCAGCGTAACATTCGAATCGAGCTTGCGGGTCTGGTCGAAATATACGATGCGCAGCCAATCGGCGCGCCGAATCGCTCCCTGCGTCGGCGTTAACTCTCCGCGCAGCAGGCGGAGCAGAGTGGTCTTGCCGCTGCCGTTCGAGCCGACCAATCCCACGCGCATGCCCGCGGTGACAATGAAGTTGAGGTTTTCAAACAGGGTTCGACCCTCGATCGTGCAGGCGAGGTTTTCAAGTTCGATGAGCCGCTTGGTCTTGCGATCAGTCGCCGAGAAATCAATCTGCGCCGTGGCGCGCCGGGTTCGTAGATTCACATCCGCCAACTCGCCCATCAATTCGAATGCATTATCGATTCTGGCTTTCGATTTTCTGGTGCGCGCCTTCGCGCCGCGCCGCAGCCATTCAATTTCACGATGGACGAGATTTTCCAATGCCTCCTGATGCTTCTCCTGTGCGTGCAGAAAGGCTTCTTTCTTTTCGAGGAAGGTACTGTAGTTTCCGCGCACGCGCAGCATTCCGTCCGGATATGCGCGGCTCAGTTCGGCAGTTTCAGTCGCAACATTTTCCAGAAAATAACGATCGTGACTGATCACCACGCAGGCAAAGGCAGCCTGCTCAAGCAGTTCTTCGAGCCATTCGATTCCAGCCAGATCCAGGTGATTGGTTGGCTCGTCTAGGAGCAAAACATCCGGCGCGCGCACGGCGGCTTCGACGATGGCCAGACGCTTCTGCCATCCGCCGGACAATGCGGTGGCTTCGGCTTCGAGATCTTCCAGGCCAGCGCGTCCCAGCACTGCGGCAAAACCAGCGTCGCCCTCCTGCTCAGGATGGGACGAACTTCGCACCGCGCGCTCGACCACGGCGCGCACGGTATCTCCAGGCTGGAACTTCGACTCCTGCTCCACATAGCTGAGGCGAAGCCGCTTCTGCGCGGTGACTGTTCCGCTATCGGCAGTTTCCAACCCGGCGAGAATCCGTAGCAGCGTGGACTTGCCCGAACCGTTCGGGCCGATCAATCCAATGCGCGCCCCTTCGGAAATGGCGAACGAAACATTCTGGAAAAGCGGATTCGCTCCAAAGGCTTTCGAAATTCCCTGGGCGTTAAGAATAGGCGGCAATGAGTTTGCTCTCCTGAATGCTCTTGCTCAAGATTATCAGGAGGCCCATCCACGGGAAGCTCTCGGAGTTTTCAATCCCCGAATCTCTCGACGGCGCGCGCCCGAGCTTTTGCAGCTTCGTCCTCGCGATTTTTCGGTGGAGCGTTCGTTTCCAGCGAATGTAAAAGTCGCGCCGCAATGCCGGATATTTCTTCGATCGCAGCCAGGAATGCAGGTTCGTTCGCCTTGGAGGGTTTGTTGAAACCGGTAATTTTTCTCACGAACTGGAGCGAAGCTGCGCGCACTTCTTCGTGCGTTACCGGCGGGTCGAAATTAAATAGGGTTTTAATATTTCTGCACATAAACGACAACCTCAAACATAGGAAAATGCCGGATCGCTGTGCCGCACTTACGGCTTCGCATTAAGCATTTGTCTCCCTATTTTAAGCCGCTCCGCTCGGCCGGAAAGCCTTCTGCACCAGCGTATAGCGGGCTGCGCCAATGATTCCGCAATCGTCATTCAGCACAACCATCACCGGCATATCCTTAAGCAGCGACTCCATGCGCCCCTTATCCAGGAATGCCTGCATAAACGGTTCCTTCATTCTGGCCACAACCTTGGCCGCGATAATGCCGCCAATGAACATTCCGCCGGTAGACATGAAATTCAGCGCGCAATTTCCCGCCTGGGCCCCGAAAACGCTCGCCAGAATTCCCAGGGTTTGCTGGCAGATAGCAGGTTTGCCCTCGAGCCCGGCTTGCGAGATCAGCGCCGGCTGATCTGGAGCCGCGCTCAACTGTTCTCGCAGCCATTCGGGTTCTTCCGCTTTTCCGCTATCGCGAAGAAATTCGTAGATATTCTTAACTCCCGGTCCCGAGAGAATGCGCTCGCAGCTGATGCGCCCGTATTTGTTTCGCAGATATGCGAGCAACTCCATCTCCAACGCATTGCGCGGCGCAAAATCCGCGTGCCCACCTTCGCACGCGAAGGGATGATGACGGTAACCATCCCAATAAAGCCCCGCCACCCCAAGTCCGGTGCGCGCCGAAATCACCGCGCGATTTCCCTCCGCATCTTCCGAACCGTCGCTCAAGGCAAAGAAATCCTTCGATTCGAGCGCATCGATTCCATAGGCATAAGCCTCCAAATCGTTGAGCAAACCTACGGTGTTAAGCTTCAGCAACTTCCCCAACTCCACCGCATCGATGACCCACGGCAGGTTCGAGATCTTGCAGCGCCCGCCGCGTACCGGCCCCGCCACTCCAAGGCACGCGCTGTGCACGGGAATACCCTCCCGCCGGATAAATTCGACGAGCAGGGGAGCGAGGCCGTCGTGCTCCTGGCTCTTGTACGTTTTTTCCACCACGCACTTCAGGCGATTGCCTTCGGTTTCAAATGCGGCCAACCGCGTGCGGGTTCCTCCAATATCTCCGGCGAGAATCATGGCTCGATCTTCCTCCATTGTCGTTCGTCGAGTTGCAGCAGTTGGTCCGCTTCGGCCGGGCCCCAGGTTCCCGACGCGTAGTTGGGAAACTTGCGTGGAGGCAGCGCTTTCCATACATCCAGCACTGGATTGACCACGCTCCATCCCGCTTCCACCATATCCGCGCGCTGGAATAGAGTCGCATCACCGATCATGCAGTCGTAAAGCAAAACTTCGTAGCCGGTGTTGGCGTCCGCGCCAAAATATTTGGAATACTCAAAGCTCATATCCACCGATCCGACCCGCAGCACCGGCCCCGGAACCTTGGCTCCGAAACTGAGCGATATTCCCTCCACCGGTTGAATCTGTATGACCAGAGTATTGGTGTGCAGTTTGTGGAAGGGCGCATTACGAAACAATTCAAAGGGCATGCGCTTGAAATGGATGGCGATCTCGGTGTGCCGCTTGGCCATGCGCTTTCCAGTGCGCAAATAAAAAGGCACGCCGGCCCAGCGCCAGTTATCGATGCTCAGTTTCAGCGCGACGTAAGTCTCGGTTCGCGACTCCGGCGCCACACCCGGCTCGGTGCGATAGCCGGGCACATTCTCCCCACCCAGCGCTCCTGCACCGTATTGTCCGCGCACGCTGCGCTGCAACACGTCCGCCGAATTGAGCGGCTGAATCGAGTGCAGGACCTTCGCCTGCTCGTTGCGCACCGCATCCGCCTGAAACGACACCGGTGATTCCATCGCAGTCAGGCTGAGCAATTGCATCACATGGTTGGGAACCATGTCGCGCAGCGTGCCCGCCGTATCGAAATAACCGCCGCGCCGCTCCACCCCTACCGTTTCGGCGTTGGTGATCTGAATGTGATCGACATAGCGGCGGTTCCAGATGGGTTCAAAGATGGCATTGTCAAAGCGGAACACCATGATGTTCTGCACCGTCTCTTTGCCCAGATAATGATCGATGCGATAAATCTGATTTTCCGGCAGCACGCTCTTGATCTCACGATTCAAGGCCCTGGCCGAATCCAGGTCGTGGCCAAACGGCTTTTCGATGACCACTCGCCGCCAGTGGCCATCATCCTGCGCTGACAATCCGGCTCTTCCCAATTGCTGCACAATTTGCGAGAAAAACTTCGGCGCAGTCGCCAGATAAAAAAGATAATTGCCCGCTGTATGTTGCTCGGCGTCGACCGCACTGAGCCGTTCCCGGAGTTTCGCAAACGTGTTCGGATCCGCAAAATCGCCGCTTTCGTAAAATAACCGCTGCCGGAACCAATCGAGGTCGTTTTGGTCGCTTTCCGCGGTCGGCAGAAATTCACTGACCTGATTGCGAAATGTGTCGACGCCAAGATCGTCAACGGCCACTCCCATTATGGCGAAATTGTCGGGCAACAATTTTGCGCGCACCAGATTGAACAACGCCGGCATCAGCTTGCGCTTGGTCAGGTCGCCGCTGGCGCCAAACAGCACAAACACGCACGGCCCTGCTGCCTTGCCGGTGTATTCCAATTGACGATCAGGCTCAGCTAAATTCGTCGCGGCCATAAAAAGTCCATCGGCTGGTTTTGACTCAGACTCAACTTCGCAGACATACGAGCGATCGATTGGCGACGAATGCACCGAAGTCAAGTGGCCAATATTTTAGGTCAACCCGCATCGCTTTTCATAATCCGATCACGCTTCCCCCAGGATAGCCTGAACTGCCGCGACCAATTCTCTCCGGCGTGGGACAATACGTGGTTGTATCAAAACAGGAGACTGCTCCCACTCATGTTTACAAAACTTAGAACGACACTGTTTCTTCGTTTCGGAGCCTGGAATAAATTCGTCGCGCCGCTGGCCACAGTGATCGCCCTAACAGCACTTCTGCACGGTCAAGCGTTGCCCAAGGCTCCGGCCGCCGAGGTTTTCACTCTGAATCCGAAGCCAGGCTATTTCACCGAACCCTCCGTCGCCATCAATCCGCAAAACCCTCAGCAGGTGGTCGCAGTTTTTCAAGACAACGCGAGTGCGGCCTATTCCACGGACTCCGGACACTCGTGGAAGATCGCCGAAGGCGTGGCGCCCGCCAATTACAGGATCTCCGGAGATGTCTCCACGGCGTTCGATAATCAGGGCCACTCCTTCATCTGCTACATCGCCTTTGACAAGCTGGGCAGTTTCAATTATTGGGGACACGGTGCGACCCGCAATGGGGTCTTTGTGCGGCGTTCACCGGACGGCGGAAAAACCTGGGACGCCAAACACATCCCCGTCGCCGAGCAAGCCAGCACGCCGGGCATTCCGTTTGAAGATAAACCCTACATCGTCTCGGACACCAGCAAGAGCCGCTACGCCGGGAATCTCTACGTCGGCTGGACCCGTTGGACGCTGACCAATTCGCTCATCATGTTTTCGCGCTCCACCGACGATGGCCAGAGCTGGTCTCCGGCCATTGAAATCGATCGCGAACCCGGCCTGCCACGCGACGATAACGGCGCCGCCGAAGGCTTCGCCGGAACTGTTGGCCCGGATGGCCGCCTGTATGCGATTTGGAGCGAAAACGATGACATTCTTCTAACGACATCCCGCGATGGTGGAAAAACCTTCTCCCGCGCTCGCCCGATTATTCACACTGCTCCAATCATGTTCGCCGTTCAAGCTTTGGAGCGCGCCAACGGCTTTCCGCAGATCTCCATCGATCCGAAAAGCCATCGCCTCTATATAACCTGGAGCGACTATCGCAACGGAGACCTTGACGTTTTCTGTTCCACCTCAACCGACGGGGGAAAGAAGTGGAGCGCTCCGGTGCGCGTGAATAACGATCCGGTACACGATGGCGCGGAACAGTTTTTTCAATGGCTGGCCGTCGATCCGATTGATGGGTCTGCCAACGTGGTCTTCTATGATCGGCGGGGACAGACGGACACTCGCACGCAGACTGTGACCCTGGCACGCTCCACGGATGGCGGAAGCAGCTTTCAAAACTATGCCTGGACGAACGAGGCTTTTGACGCGGAGGGAGTTTTTTTTGGCGACTATACCGGAATCGCCGCATCGGGCGGTCGCGTCTATGGTGTCTGGACCGAGAAGCCGGCGCCCCCTCCTGAGGCAGAGAGTAAGTCTTCCGATCAAAACAAATCCGCTGAAGAGAAGAAAGATGAAAAGTCCGATTCTCAGAAAGTGCCGCCCAGGCCCCGCGGGACCGTAGTCAAAGTTGGAGTCGCCGATTTCAACAAAGCCGTGACGGCCGCTCGGTGACCGACATGGCTCCATCGCCTTGGCTTCAGCCTCTGAGCGGCATTATTTGTCCCTGCGTGGAGCCTCGCGAGCTGTTAATCAGCGCTAATACGCGTATGCTCAACGCGCTTTCATGTACATCCAAATCTGAGCGGCCCGCAGCATAAACCAGGAGCTTAAAATCCAATGGCGATGAAAATGGAGACTCTCCGGCCCGTCGTGCGCGCCTATGCCATCTCAATTGGCGTCTGGTGCGGCCTGTCTGTAATTACCGGCTGGAACTACCGCATTTTCGACCAGGAACTGAACATCCACTCGACCTTGTGGCAGATGCTGCTCCTGGCCGAGTCGCGTGGCTTATCGTATGCGCTGCTTACTCCGCCTATTTTCTATCTCGCACGCCGCTATATGGGCGAAGCCAGGAATCGAGTTCGCTATATATTGTTTTATTGTCTCGGGGTTGTTCCCTTCATGCTGCTTGTTTCCTGCATTCGCTGGGTCATTCTGCCCCCATGGGATACCACCCTGCAGCAGTATGTCCCCCGGAATGCGCACGGCCCGCTTACGTTGATTCACGGCTCGTTCGCCGACCAGATCACGATGTACATCGCCATCGTGTTGGCTGCACATGCGTATCAATATTTGGAGAAGGTCCGTAAACAGGATTTGGAAAAATACGAATTCCAGCGCGCGCTGGCGGCCAGCGAATTGCATGCCTTAAAGATGCAGCTCCATCCTCATTTTCTTTTCAACACCCTGCACGGCATTTCAACCTTAATCGATACCGATCAGGGTAGCGCGAAGGCCATGGTGGTGAAGCTCTCCAGCCTGCTCCGCTGCACGTTAGAGCACCATGGTTCCGATCTCATTCCTTTGCGAGAAGAACTTACCTTCGTCCGCGAATACCTGGATCTGGAAAGCATGCGTCTTGGAGCCCGCCTGACCATAACCTGGTCCGTCGACCCAGCGAGCCAGCAAGTTCTGGTTCCTCAACTGATCCTCCAGCCTCTGGTGGAGAACGCCGTGCGCCACGGGATTGCCTGCTCCCGCGATGGCGGCTGGCTGGAGATCACAACGCAAAAGCGCCCCGAAATGCTCGAACTCCGCATTCGCAACAGTGTTGGGGGCAAGCGTACTCCAGGCATCGGAGTTGGCTTAAGAAACACAGAAGCCCGCCTGCGTTACCTGTATTCGGACGAAGCGAAGTTTTCTTTCGTAGAAACCACCGATCATACGGCCGTCGCCACCATCATATTGCCTGCGCTTGGGTCCTCTTTTGAGGGTACCGCCGAGGCTTTCATGCAAGGGGACACTGAAACGAGTGAGGATAAGCATGCGCGTGTTGGTCGTGGATGACGAGCCTCTCGCACAAACCGCTCTGGCCAATATCCTAACCGCCAGGGAGGATGTCGAACACTTCGATGCGGCGAGTGATGCCATTGAAGCGTTGGAGAAGCTCACGACCGATTCCTATGATGTTCTGCTTCTGGACATCAACATGCCGGAAATGTCTGGCACCGAACTGGTGGATCAACTCCGGCAACGCGGCGAGTCATTGCCTTCTGTAGTTTTTGTGACCGCGCACGATGAACATGCCGTCGCGGCTTTCGAGAAGAATGCCGTCGACTACGTGCTCAAACCCTTCTCCAGCGAGCGGATTGGAGAAGCTCTAACGCGGGCCTCTCGCATGGCCCAGGGCGAGCGCGCCGCTAAACTGATTGAAGCCCTGCCCCAATTGCAAAAGCTTTCCCGGCCGCGCTACGCACAACCAAGCTCGAAGATCGCCATCAAGGCCAAGGGCCGGATTCTATTCATTAATCCCAGCGATGTGGTCGCGGTGCAGGCGGAGGGTAATTACGTGTTGCTGCAGCGCGACTCAGGATCCTATCTGCTGCGCGAATCCATTTCCGTGATGGCCGAAAAACTCGGGCCCTACGGATTCATTCGCATCCATCGCTCGGTGCTGGTGAATACTTCTTTCGTCGAGGAGATCAGACCGTATTCCACCGGCGAATATGGGCTACGGGTGAAAGGCGGAAAGGAATACACCGTTACGCGCACTTATAAGAAAAATCTCAAATCTCTCGCCGAATTCTGGATCGGCACCGACACTTTCCTGCCCGGCTAGACCCTGACGGGCATTGCAGCGCGTTGGATCTTTCCAGCCTTAGACATTCAGTCTTAGAAAATATGGCTGAACCCCCAGAACAAGAATCCCGATAAGACCATCGCGACAGGCAAAGTGAGCACCCAAGCGAGCGCGAGGTTGCGCACCGTGCTCAATTGAATGCCAGACTTATTCGCGGCCATCGTGCCGGCGATGCCGGAGGACAGCACGTGCGTGGTACTGACCGGGAGACCGAAACCGTCGGCAGCGCCAATGGTAACCATGGCGGTGATTTCCGCGGCGGCGCCTTGCGCGTAGGTCAGGTGCTCCTTACCGATCTTTTCCCCCACCGTGATCACGATGCGCTTCCAGCCAACCATGGTACCCAATCCCAGAGCCATCGCGACGGCGACCTTAACCCAGGTAGGAATGAAGCGGGTCTGGTGGTCGATGTGCTTTTTGTAGTTGGCAAGCACAGCGGTATCCGCGGCGGAAATCTTCGGCACTCCACTTTTTTGCATGAGCCGGAGCGCTTCGCTAATCAGATACATGTCGTTGCGGAAGTTGCGAACCTGGCTGTTAGGAATGTTTTTAAGTTCCTTATACAGGGCGGTTTCATTGCCCAGGTCGTTGATCATCGTACGCAAGGCCAGCATAGTGTTGGGATTGAATTGCCGCGTACGCACATAGTCGGTGACGTCTTCGTGGGCATCGCCAATCACTGCGTTGGGACTTACATAATGATCCAGCGTGTTGGCGGCTTGTTGCGAGACCGCGATAAAATCCTGCGATTCCTGCAGCGTTACTGCGTGGTTCAGGGCGTAGGCGGTGGGAACGGTTCCGATCAAAATCAGCATGATGAGTCCCATGCCCTTCTGACCGTCATTGGAGCCATGGAAAAAGCTGACGCCAGTGCAGGTAAGAATCAGCAGGCAGCGGATGTAGAGCGGAGGCGGCTCGGTGCCGTCGGGGGCGCGATAAAGTTTCTCATCTTTGATGAATGCTTTAGCGACGAGCAGCAGTAAACCGGCGACCACGAATCCAACGATCGGCGAGAGCACCAGCGACTTGCCAATGTTTGCGGCCTGGCCCCAGTCCACACCGGAGGTTCCGGTTTTGACCGACATCAATTGATTGGCGATGCCGACCCCGATCACGGAGCCGATCAAGGTATGCGAACTCGATGCCGGTAAGCCGAACCACCAGGTGCCCAGGTTCCACAGGATGGCCGCGACTAGTAGAGCAAAGACCATGGCGAATCCGGCTTTGCTGCCCACTTGAAGAATCAACTCGACCGGAAGCAGCGAGATGATACCGAAGGCAACCAGGCCCGAGGATGTGAGTACGCCAAGAAAGTTCCAGAAGCCCGACCAGGCCACGGCCACGTGCGGCTCCAGCGAGTGAGTATAGATTACAGTTGCCACGGCGTTAGCGGTGTCGTGGAATCCGTTCACAAACTCGAACCCTAATGCCACCAGCAGAGCTAGACCCAGGAGCACGAATGGCAGCACCGATGTGCTGTGCATGGCGGACAAGTCTGAGATAAGGTGGCCGCCCGCATAAATGACGCCCACGACCAGAATCGCCCCGAAAATGAGCATGCCGATCTTGCCCGGCGAGCGAGAGAGTTTAGCATCAAGTGCGGAAGTTGCGGTGGCCATTGTGCCCCTCGTGGTAGCTGCTGTTGGGATTTGAGCCGATCATGAAATCGGGACTATAGCGAAGGAATGTTACAGGCAGATTAAAAGACGGGCATTTCGGCTGGCGCCGCGGCGTCGAATTCTGGCTTTCCGCTTCGTCTACCTCTTAACCGCCACGGCTAGCCCATCGCGAATAGGCAGGATCGTCGTAAAGAATTCCGGAGATTTGTAGAGCAGGCGGTTGAATTCGAGAATCGCCTTGGTCTGCGGATCGGAGGAATTCTTATCCGCAACCCGGCCGCTCCACAAAACATTGTCGGTGATGAACAAGCCCCCCTTGCGCAGACGCGGCAGGACCAGGCGCAGCACACGGGGATAATCTTCTTTATCCACATCGTTGAAGATAACGTCGAACTCCTGCTTCTGTTCAGAAAGGAATTCCAAGGCGTCGCCGGTGTGGATGGTGATGCGCTTGGCGACCCCAGCACGCTCAAAATATGCGCGGGCGCGCTCGGCGTTCCTGGAGTCGCCGTCGGTATAAACAACACGGCCTTTTTCACCCACCGCGTGCGCCCACCACACCGTCGAATAGCCGATCGCCGAGCCCAGTTCGAAAACCGTCCTGGCATTGATGAGCATCGCCAGTTGTTGCAGCACGCGTGCGACAGCTGGTCCAACTATGGGGACGTTATGCTGGGTAGCATAGGCTTCCATCTCCGCCAGCACTTCGTCGCGCTTGGGGAGCATGGAGTAGAGATAATCGTCGACGGCGCCGCGCGTGACGCCATCCTCGTGACGCCAACGGGGCTTGCTGGTTTTCTTGCTCGGCAAACTGGCACCTCAGCGGTAAAGAGTTAGAGTCGTTGCAAAAAAGCTTGTGTCAACCACCTCGAATAAATTCCAACTTGTGCGATTCACGGGCGCCGATTTCTTCCAGCGTTACACCCGGTTTCATCTCTACGATCTCAACTGCGGGCGGCGCCAGCTTGCGCAATTCCCTTGTAGTTCCCGTGAGCATTGGAAATGTGCCGAAATGCATCGGGATGACGAACCTGGGCTTTAAGAGATTGCAGGCGTAGGCCGCTTCGCGCGGTCCCATGGTGTAATGATCGCCAATGGGAATCATGGCGATGTCCGGCGCGTACAAGTCGCGAATGATCGCCATGTCGCCAAACACATTGGTATCGCCGGCGTGATAAATTCTCAGTCCGTTTGAGAATTCGACGACATAGCCGCAGGCTTCACCACCGTAAATAAGTTCGTCGCCATCTTGAATGCCGCAGGAATGATCGGCGTGAACCATGGTGACTTTGATATCGTCGACGGTCTGCGTGCCGCCCTTGTTCATTCCCGAGGTCTGCTTGACCCCTTTTTTTTCCAGCCATCCGCAAAGCTCGGGCATGCCCACGACCTTGGGACTGTGCTGCTTGGCGATAGCGACGGCATCGCCAATGTGATCCCCGTGACCGTGAGTCACGAGCATGAGATCGACTTTCTTCACTTCCTTGTGCGATTCTGGACACATCGGGTTGCCCATAACCCAGGGATCGATAATGATAATTTTGCCGCCGGGAGTTTCCACCTGAAAAGTTGCATGACCCAGCCAAGTAAGCTTGATTCCGTTAAGATTCATGATTGCGTTCCGCTCCTTTCTAATCTATTCAGCAATCAGTAAGTAGCATTCCGCCCAAAAAGTGTTTTCATGGAATTTCGGCCTTAGGCTGAGGGCTGACTACTGACTGCTTCTCCCTTAACTTTCACAGTTTATATGAAACGTTTAAGATGGAGCGCCATGACAGAACTCAAGGTCTTGATTTCGCGCGACGAAATCACCAAACGCGTAGCGGAACTGGGCGCGGAGATCACTCGCGACTTCGCCGGGGAGTCGGTAATCTTTGTTGGCGTGCTTAAGGGTGCCGCGATTTTTCTGGCGGACTTGGCGCGCCAAGTGGACTTGGATTCGACATTTGATTTCATCGGCGTCTCGAGCTATGGCAACCGTCCCAGCCCGGATGCGGAATTGCAAAGCGGATGGGACTCCACAGGAGAAGTGAAACTCACGAAGGATATCGATCAATCCATGCGGGATAAGAATGTAATTGTGGTCGAAGACATTCTGGACACAGGACTGACGATGACTTATCTGAAAAAAATGTTGATGACGCGGCAGCCCAAGTCCCTGAAAATTGCCGCGCTCCTGGATAAGCCTTCGCGGCGCAAGCTCAAGCTGGAAGGCGATTACATCGGCTTCAAAATACCCGACGAATTCGTGGTCGGTTACGGGCTCGACTATGCCGAACGCTATCGCAACCTGCCCGACATTTGCATCGTGCCACGGCAATAGCCGAAATTATCAGATCTCCCCGATTTGCTTGTCGCCGAGTGCGGGGAGACGAAGCCCTTTCTACACTGCAAATTCTGGCACGAAATCTGGCCTTGGCGTGACTGCTATCATGGATGGGCGATGGGTTCACTGATCGACAAACCGCATTTGCAGGTCGAGCCACTCTTGCTGGAAGTGGCGGATGTTTTATCCACGTCACTGGACCTGGATACCACGTTGCGCAGAGTGTCAGAGGTAGTCCGCAAGGTCATTGATTACGAGATCTTTGCCATTCTTTTGTTAAACGAAAAAACGCAGGATCTGCGCTTCCGCTTTCACGTCGGCTATCCCCCGGAACTGGCCGAGCGAGCCCGAATCAAGGTCGGTGAAGGAGTCACCGGGCGGGCCGCGCAAATGCGGCAGGCGATTTTGGTCGACGACGTCACTCAGGATCCGCGTTACATTGCCGCCGTGCCCAGCGTGCGCTCCGAGCTGGCAGTGCCGTTGATGACCAAGAACCGGGTCATTGGTGTGATCGACTTGGAAGCGCGGGAGCCGGGATACTTTACCGAAGAGCACAGCCGCCTGTTGACGCTGATTGCATCGCGCATGGCGGCGGGAATCGAGAACGCGCAGCTCTATACAAGGATCACGCGGCAGGCTCGAATCCTGGTCTTGCTGAACGAGATTGCAAGAGAAGTCTCGTCCATTCTCAACCTGGATGAATTGCTGGGCCGGATCGCAGAACTCTTGCGAAAGCTGATCGACTACCAGATGTTCAGCATTTTGCTGCTCGACCCTTCGGGAGAGAAGCTGCAGCACCGCTTCTCGCTGCGCTTTCACGAAAACATTCACCTGAAACATGAAATTCCATTGGGCAAGGGACTGGTGGGATATGCGGCACAGACCAAGCAGGCGGTGCTGGTTCCGGATGTGGCGAAAGATGAGCGCTACATCAAGACCAATCCGGAAACGCGATCGGAACTGGCTGTGCCTTTGATCTACAAAGACAAAGTTATAGGCGTTCTGGATTTGGAGCACACGCGGCGCGGATTTTTTACCGAAGAGCACCAGCGCACCATCACCACGCTTGCCGCGCAGATAGCGGTTGCGATTGAGAACGCCCGGCTGTACGAGGAAGTTGCGCGTCAGGAACGCCGGCTGGAGCGTGATCTTTCTCTGGCGCGCGAACTGCAAGTTCGCCTCTTGCCACAGGCGAGGCCGAAGCTCGGTCACCTCGATGTCGCAGCGAAATTCGTTCCCGCCCGTGCGATTGGCGGAGATTTGTACGACTTCATCCCGTATTCATTATCGCGCCTGGGAATTGTTATCGGTGATGTGAGCGGAAAGGGCGCGCCGGCAGCGATCTATGCCGCCTTGGTCAGCGGCATTTTGCGATCCCATGCGCCCATCGAACCGGGGCCGGCGGAGATGCTCTCGGCTGTGAACCTTTCGCTTGCCGAGCGGCCTATCGAAGCGCAATTTGTGTCGCTGATTTATGCGCTGTGGGACGATCAACATCGCACATTGAGCGTGGCCAATTCAGGCCTGCCGCGGCCGATTTATGTGCATGGGGGCAAGAACGAGGTTGTGGAAGCCACAGGCCTGCCGCTGGGACTTTTCGATGAGACGGATTACGACGAGTTCAAATTCCGCATGAAGCCCGGCGATATGTTTGTGTTCTTCAGCGACGGCATTCTCGACGCGCGAAACCGCGAAGGGCATTTGTTTGGGCGTGGGCGTGTAGAAAAGATTGTGGCCGATTGCGCAAAGAAATCCGCGGATTGCGTCGTCGATTCCCTGTTCAAGGCCGTTGCGGAATTCTCCGCTGGCGTGGAGGCCTTTGACGACCAGACCGTCGTCGCCATTCGAGTGCGCACCGCGACGGCGACGGCGAAGAAATGAGCGGAAGAAGCGATAGGCTTGGCGGACGTCCGCCGGGATTTGTTTACCTCCCTGAGACGCAAGCGCGGCGGGGCGCGGCGGCGAACTTAGTTTTGCATTGCGAGCAAGTCTCCCTGCCTGAGCTCGCCAATCGGCACGGCACTCCTCTATACGTTTACTCGGCAAGTATGATCCGCGAGCGTTATGCGACGTTCGACCAAGCCTTCCGCGGCATACCTCACACGATCTGCTACTCGGTGAAAGCCAATTCGAACCTGTCCATTCTCCGCCTCCTGGCGAAAAGCGCAGCGGGTTTCGACGTGGTTTCTGGCGGAGAACTGGAACGAGTGCTGTTGGCGGACCGCAAGGCGGCGGGCAAAGTTGTTTTCTCCGGCGTGGGAAAAACTGCGGATGAGATTAAAGCCGCGCTGAAAGCAGGAATTCTTCTCTTCAACGTGGAGAGCGAATCGGAGATGTCGCTGCTGGCGGAGTGCGCGGGGCGTTTGCGCACCATTGCCCCGATGGCATTGCGAGTCAATCCCGACGTGGCAGCTGAGACTCATCCCTACATTTCGACCGGGCTGCACAAACATAAATTCGGTGTTCCTATCGGCGAAGCGCGATCGTTGTATGCCAAGGCTGGAGCGAGTCGACAACTTCGGGTAACTGGCGTGAGCGCGCACATCGGGTCCCAGATCATCGACACTGCTCCCTTTACGGAGGCGATGTCTCGTTTGGCCGACCTGGTGCGCGAACTTGGAAGCGATGGGCATCGGATCACTCACTTGGATGCGGGAGGTGGACTAGGCATCGACTACAAGCGGTCTGATAACGCAAACTTTTCCCGAGTGGTTGCGGCGTATGCGAAAGGACTGACGAGTCCGCTGCATGGGTTGAGTGTTCATTTGCTGCTCGAACCGGGACGATCCATCGTAGGCCCTGCCGGTGCGCTGATCACGCGAGTCCAATATCGGAAGGCAAATAACAGCAAACTTTTTCTGGTGACCGATGCCGCGATGAATGACCTGATCCGCCCGGCCTTGTACGCCGCGCACCATGAAATCGTCCCCGTATCGATGCCGGAGAAATCGAAGGCGAACAAGGAGGCGGTGGATGTTGTGGGCCCGGTGTGCGAGACCGGAGATTTTTTTGCCCGCGACCGAGAACTGCCTCCAATGAAAGAAGGTGAATTGCTCGCGATTCTGGATGCTGGGGCCTACGGCATGGCGCTGGCATCCAACTACAACACGCGACCGCGCGCGGCCGAAGTATTAGTCAAGGGCAAGTCGGCGACAATCATTCGACGCCGGGAGCGTTTCGCGGATTTGGTTCGCAACGAAATCTGAGGCCCTGTCCGGTTTTCAGCTTTGTCCCCACTTCAGCTTGCTGCGCAGGACCTGAAAGAAATCGCTCCCAGTGCGGAATAGGCTGACTTTGTGCAGAGAAAGATGGCAGCGGACGCGGTCGCCATCGCGCAGGTCGAGGCCGGGCTGCCCATCGAGACTGAGGTAGGCGACTTCTTCATCGCTATGCAGAACTATCTCAACCGCGGCGGAATCGGGCACAACGAGTGGCCGATGCGTCAGCGAGTGCGGCGCTACCGGAGTGATCACAAATGCCTTAACGTTGGGCGTTAACACAGGGCCCCCGGATGAAAGCGAATATGCCGTAGAGCCAGTCGGCGTAGCCACGATCATGCCATCGGCCCGATAGCTGGAGACGAAGGCGCCGTCGACGAACAGGTCATAGTGATTAAGCCGTGCCAGGGCTGTCTTGTTGACAACGGCATCGTTAAAAACCAGGTAGGTGCCGCGAATTTCGTCTCCGCGCAGCAGATCACACTGCATCAGCGTCCGTTGCTCGGTTGCGGCGCGGCCCGCGGCGATCGCGTCGAGCATCGGATAAAGCGAAGCCAATGGTACCTCGGTCAGGAAGCCCAGCGATCCTAAATTGACGCCCAGCAAGGGAACATCAATCGCTGCCGTCGCTCGCGCCGCAGAGAGTAGCGTGCCATCGCCTCCCAGCACCACCACCAGGTCGAGCGGATGAGAGGATAATTGCGCTCGCGGAACAACTTGCAATCCTTCGGTATGCAGCGCGGTTTCCTGGTCGATGATTACGGCATAGCCGTGCGCCGTCAGCCAATCGACGACCCCAGGAACTACCTGAGCAACTTCAGGACGAGCTGGCCGCGAGACGATGGCTGCGATTTTCTTGTGAGTAGATTTTTCGGTATGCAGCTTTTCCGAGGTTTGCGGGCTTTCCATAGTTCTCGCTACGAAACCATTTCGCTATGCAACCGATTGTACAGAATTAGCGGCAAAACCTTGAACCAGCCGGCTTCGAGGACATCCGCCACATCTAGCCAAACTTCGCGTACAGCAGGAACTCGTGATTCCCTTCCGCGCCGAGAATCGGGGATTCGATGACATCGACCCTGCCGGCATCGAGGCTGGAGACACATTGTCTGACTTTTTCGACGGCCGCTGCCTGAGCCTGAGGATCGCGTACAATTCCGCCCTTGCCCACATTTTCTCTGCCCGCTTCAAACTGCGGCTTCACCAGAACGATTATTTCCCCGCCACCTGCCGGAAAAGCAGAGGCAATCACCGCGCGAAGAACTAGGGTAGCTGAAATAAATGAGACATCCATCGCGATGAATTCAGCAGTATCGGCAAGAATCTCAGGCGTCATGTAGCGAGCATTGGTTTTCTCCAACAGCCGCACTCGCGAATCCTGACGCAGCTTGAAATCGAGTTGACCATAACCTGTGTCGATTGCGATCACCCGGGCCGCTCCGTGTTGCAGCAGACAATCCGTGAAGCCTCCAGTTGAAGCGCCTACATCGACGCAGACTTTTCCCCGCACATCAATGCCCCAGTGTTCCAGTGCTCGTTCCAGCTTCAATCCGCCGCGGCTGACGTATTTGAGATCTTCGCCCAGCAGGCGAATCGCCGCCGACTCCGCGACTTGTGCTCCTGCCTTATCGACTCGCTGTTCATCGACCAGGACCTTGCCCGCAAGAATAAGAGCTTGCGCGCGTTCGCGCGAAGCCGCCAGGCCACGTTCCACCAGAAACTTGTCGAGCCGGAATTTCATGCGCCCGCTAAAAATCTAAAATCAGTTCGCGAACTCGTTTGTTGTACCCCGAAAGTGCCAGCACTCGCCACGGTGCAAAGAGCTGAAGCAATTCTCGCTGAATCAGTTACAAAGATACCTCCGTGCTTTTCCACAGCGTTTTGCACCGGTGTGTTGAAAACTTTTTCTGATAACGGCGATCAAACTTTTTTACAGCAAGCAAAAGCCGCCCTGCCGGGCGGCTTCGAATCAACAATAGTTCTTCCGCGCACTATCCGGCAACTTCCTCCAACAGTTTCTGGTCGATATCAAAGTTGGAATGCACGTTCTGCACATCGTCGTGCTCTTCCAGAGCCTCCATCAACCGGATCATGGTGTTGGCCGCAGCGCCTTCGAGTTTGATGTAATTTTGCGGAATCATCGCGACACTTGAAGATGCGGGCTCAATGCCTGCCTTTTTAACCGCTTCCAGCACGGATTCGTAAGCCGAGGGCTCTGTGAGTATCTCCCAGTTCTCGCCATCATCGTGCAAATCTTCGCCGCCGGATTCGAGAACGATATTCATAAGATCGTCCTCTTTTGCCGCGCTCTTGGAAATGACGATGTCGCCCTTTTTATGGAACATCCACGAAACTGCTCCGGCTTCGGCCATGTTGCCGCCATTCTTACCGAAGGCGTGACGGATTTCGCTTACCGTGCGGTTGCGGTTATCGGTATTGATGTCCAGCAGAACCGCGACGCCACCGGGCCCATAGCCCTCCAGCGAAAACTCCTCGTAAGTGGCGCCGGGTAGTTCCCCCGTGCCGCGCTGGATCGCGCGTTTGATGTTATCCGCGGGCATGTTCTCGGCTTTAGCGGCGACAATGGCTCCGCGCAGACGTGGGTTGGAATCCGGATCGCCGCCGCCGTTCTTTGCAGCAATGCTGATTTCTTTGATAAGGCGGGTGAAAATCTTGCCGCGCTTGGCGTCGAGCGCGCCCTTCTTGTGCTTGATTGTGGCCCATTTTGAGTGGCCAGACATGGCTAGACCTCGTATCTATTGATCTTAACTGGCATTGATCTGAATGGCACAGGATTCGCCCGTGGAGAAGATCACAAGATTGCCTCGCTAAACATCAGGCGAACAGGAATTATAGCACGGCCACACGGGTGAAACTGCCCGGGGGGCTGAAGAACCAACGGAATAATTACCGATGCCATATTGACTGCAAGCCAGCGCCCGCCTACCATTCCAGCGGGCGGGCGGCCTGCATTGAATGACCGGGCAACGGGTGGGGCATTACCAAATCCTGGAGACTATCGGCGCCGGAGGCATGGGCGAAGTTTTCCGTGCCCGCGACGAGCGGCTTCACCGCGAAGTGGCTCTGAAGTTGATTCGCCCCGCCTCCAGCGGCAACGCGGATCATATTCGCCGGTTTGAGCAAGAGGCCCGCGCGGCCGCCGCCCTCAACCATCCCAACATCGTCGCCATCTACGACGTAGGCTTTGATCAGGGTCTGCACTACATAGTATCCGAGTTGCTCGAGGGAGAAACTCTGCGCCAGCGGCTGGACGCTGGAAAACTCAAGCTGCGACAGGCTACAGACTACGGTCTTCAAATCACACACGGACTGATCGCCGCCCATGAACGCCGCATCGTGCATCGCGACTTGAAGCCGGAAAATCTTTTTCTTACCCGCGAAGGACGCATTAAGATTCTCGACTTCGGCGTGGCCAAGCTGCAGCCGTCGCTTGACGACGGGCAAAGTGCCGGCGAAGTTCAGGCCATGACCACCGTCACCAAGTCTGGAGCGGTGATCGGTACCGTGGCTTACATGTCGCCCGAGCAATTACGCGGCAAGTCGGTCGACAGCCGCAGCGATATCTTCAGCCTGGGAGCGATTCTGTATGAAATGGTGACCGGCAACCGCGCTTTTGCCGGCGAGACCGAAGTCGACACCATGACTGCCGTTCTGCGCGAAGAACCGCCGGAAATCGATCTGGAGGCAACAGACATTCCTCCTGCATTCCAGGAGATTGCGCGCCACTGCCTGGAAAAAGAGCCGGAGAACCGGTTTCAATCGGCGCGGGATCTTGCTTTCGCGCTACAAACACTTTCCGGCTCCGGGGAAGGCAAGGCAATCCGCTTCGGGAAACGCAAGCCGCGAACAGCCAAGGTCTTCCTGTGGAGCTCCGCCGCAGTCCTGGCTGTAGTTGGATTGGTTTTTCTGGGCAAGCAACTGCGGCCTTCAGCTCTGCCGATCACCTATCGTCAATTGACATTCGAGCAGGGGACGGTTTATTCGGCGCGTTTTGCCCGCGACGGTCAAGAAATTATTTACGGGGCGGCGTGGAACGGAAAACCGCAGCAACTTTTCTCTACTGTAGGCAATTCCCTGCTCCCGCAGCCGCTGCAAATCACTGACGCTGATTTGCTGGCCGTCTCCCCAACCAACGAGTTGGCCATCGCCACGCACGCCAGTCACAGCGCACATCTGGACGTGGAGAATGGAACCCTCGCCGAGGTTCCAATGGCCGCGGCGGCTCCTCGAGAAATTCTGCAAGATGTCAGCGCCGCCGATTGGGATTCAAAGGGAAAGTTGGCGATAGTGCATGTGGTCAGCGCACAAAATAAGCTTGAATATCCCATCGGCCATGTTCTTTATCAAACCAACGGCAGAATTACGCATATCTGCATTTCTCCCCACGATGATCAGATTGCTTTTATGAACCATCCCGACCCATGGGATGATCGCGGCTCCTTAGAGATCGTGGACGTTGCGGGAAATGTCCGCTCCCTAACCCCAGAATGGGTGTCCGAGGACGGCCTTGGCTGGAGTCCGAATGGCAAGGAGATATGGTTTGCGGCGGGCGAAAAAGGAAATCGGCGGGTTCTCCACGCTGTCGACATGTCTGGGCGGATACGCACTCTGCTCGATGTTCCCGGTTCGCTCACATTGCAGGACGTCGTTTCCGACGGCCGGGTTCTCGTGACCGTCAACTCCAACCGGCTGGGTATGGACGAAGCATCCTTGGAAAACCACGATGAAGTCGATTTGTCCTGGCACGATTGGAATGTGGCCAAGGACATTTCGCCCGACGGACAGTGGGTTTTATTCGAGGATTCGAGCGAGGTTTCTGGCCCCAACTATGCCGTAGTCATGCGAAAAGTGAACGGCGACTTGCCGGTCCGGTTGGGCGAAGGAGTAGCTGGAGGGCTCTCGCCCGATGGAAAATGGGCTATTTCGGTTTCGCAGGGCCCTCCACCAAAGGTCATCCTTTTGCCAGTCGAAGCCGGTCAACCCCGCCAATTCGATCTCGGGGTTATGCAGAACGTTGAGAGTTACCCGCCGCGCTTCCTGTCTGATGGCCAACACATCGTACTAAGTGGAAGCGAGCCAGGCCGCAGAGTTCGCGATTATGTCCTGGACCTGATTGGAGGAAAGCTGCATCCCATTACTCCCGAAGGAATCTTTGGGACTATGGTCTCTCCTGACGGCAGATATGTTATCGGCGTATCTGCAGACAAAACTTTCGCATTGTACCCGTTGGACGGGAAAAGCGCTCCCATTCATATCCCCGATGTCGGTGGCGACCTCATGCCGGTCCAGTGGTCCGAGGATGGTTCCCAGCTTTTCGCATATCGCACAACCGGAATTCCTGCTAAGGTCTACCGGGTCAAGATCTCCACCGGCGAAGAAACCCTGATTAAAGAGCTCAAGCCGCTATCTCCCGCGGGAGTCTTCCGGATCGCACCCGTGATGGTGAGCCGCGATGGAAGACACTTCCTCTACAGCTATAACCAGGCGCTTTCCAATCTATGGCTGGTTTCCGGGTTGCGTTGAGGGCCAAAGCAATCGCCGCTAATCGAGAGGACCCGCGAAATCTGCGGAGACGTAGTGGAAGAAAATTGAAGTAGAGATACACCCTTCGCTCAAAGTGTCACGATAGTGAGGCACTCGCGTTCCCCGGTAGAAAAGCCCATCGCCCAGTGCCTGATGAATCGTCACCTTTCCTTCTGGAGTGTCCAAACATAATGGCCAGGGAGTTTCGCGCTCTGGCTCCGGAGAAAAATCCAGGCAAAAGCTGATGCTGAACTCGCATTGCTCGCGGTCCGTATGCTTTTTTAATTCCGCGCCGGGCTGATACGAGGCGAGAAAGACATACGAAGGCTTTACCGGCTCACCGGCCACGGCGCTCATGATTTCCGTCAGTTGATGGTGGAAGAACCGTGCAACCACCTCGTTGTGAACCACGATTCGCCGCAAACACTGCGGGTCCCATTGATGAATCAACCCCTTGCGGATCAAGCAGCGGTAGTAGCGCCGCAGCGCGGCTACGTGAAAGGGGTGAATGAGTGCTGGAAAGATCGCGTAATTCTTCTCCAGGTAAATCTGTCGCAATTTTTCGAGCGACTCACCGGACTGGCGAGGCGCCACGGATTCGTTTTGACACAGAACTCCCGCCGCAAGAAGAACCCCGCAGTCTTGGTGAGATAAATGGCAGCGTGCGTCCTCGCCTTGTTTAAGATTTCGGACGGCAGATTCCAACTTCGGCCCCAGCCAAAAGGGTAGAAGAGATCCCGTTGCAGAGTGGCGAGTCCAGGCGATCGTTCCCTGCGGGGCAAAGTTCGCAACCAGGCCCGGTTGCGAAATGAGTTCCTCTGGCAACCAGCCAGCGGGGCGAATCGGGCAATCGGGATTCAGAAACAGCGGCCCCTTAAGATCCGCTTGCAGCAATGCCCTTGACGCGCAAGGAATCAGATGCAACGGCAATTCATCAAGCAGGCAATAGTAGCGATCGGGCGGGAACGCCGCGGCACACCTCTGCCGCGACGCCCCACCCATCAGCCCTGAGACCCACTCCATCCAGTCTGCTCTTACTTGCGTAGCCATCCGTTTAAAGTAAATCGGCTATCGGCGAAGAGCTTGGAAGGACACTTTACAGGAGTGATTTCGTGCAATGCGTAACAGGGGAAAAACACGATCTGATTCTGCTGCGGCACAATCGTTTCATAGCTGGCTGTGCCAATTTGCTGCGCGTTTTGGCAATCGTAGATCCGCAACTCGCCTCCGCTAAACTGGCGCGGCTCCCGGTGGAAAAAATAGACAAACGTCAGTTCTCGCGAGGCAGTTGTAGGATCGCCATCGTCGCTGTGCCCTCGGAAGAAATCTCCGTCATTGCTGGCAGTAATCTGGGCCTCGGCATCAGAGATGGCGAACTCCTCCATGCCTAATCTGCTCAGCACCAGCGGCAGCGCCGACTGAACACGAGAAAGAATTACTTCCTGCTGCTTTCCCAGGTCCATGAAAACCCGCGAACGGCGGCATTCCTGGTTCACAACGCTCTCACCGGAAGCGCGCACGACCACTTCACTGGTGCAGAAATCCTCTTCATGTTCGAGGGTGAAGCGGGTGAGCTCTTGAAGTTCCTGTGGCGACAGGAATTCATCGAGCACAACACATTGAATGGCTGTCATCACGCTGCGAGGCGCCGTCACCTGAGTCCCATGGAGATGAGTCCCATGGAGAAATGAGCGCTTGTTGGCTGAGATTCCCGGCGGCCCCGGCGGGGGAATTGGGACCGGAACATCCTCGGGCCTCGGCTGTGGCGAGGGCGGTTGAGGGGTAGGTTGCGGCGGCCGGGGATGGCCAGGTGTGGACGATTCGCTGGCCAGCACTGCGGCATCGCTTAGGCCGGTGAAAGTCCCTGGGCTCGATTCGGCAGCGGCACTTCCAACAATCCGCTCCACGATGCTGCTGCCCAGCACTGCGAATGCGCGTTGCGCGACGGTCTCGCCTACCGCAGCAGCGATGGTCGCATTCACAGCGGCGTGAGTTTCCGGTTCCAGCGAACTGGACCTGGCATGGCGTATCAGGTTCCGGAGCAGAGCCTGCTCTTGCGCGCTCAGAATCCGTTTGTCTTGCATCAAAGTTTCTGAAAAAGAGTCGAGAATTTGCTTCGGCGTCATGAAAGACACTCCTACTCGCGCCTGCGCGCTTGCAGATTTAATTTTGGGGCCCGGGGGAAGGAAACGCTTTGACAATATACCCAGCAGCTGTTGATAACCAAGAGAATTATGCAGCGTGCTCTGCGAGGACCGAGGACTAAGGCTAAATCGTCGTCTCCTGCTGGCTGTGCCGGCTCAGATACCAGCACGGGGCGAAGCCGTCGTGAGCGAACAAAGAATTCACGCAGGTCTCAATTTCCGGCGGATCGAAGATAAATTGCGTTTTGCCATTCTTCTTAAGCACGGCGTCGTACCTCTGCACCGTGACCGCTCCATAGGGGCTGCGTTTCATTTTCACTCGAACCGCAAAGATCGCATAGTCCCCGGCATAAACCAGAGCGCACAATGCCAGCGCGCCCAGACCGATTGCAAACAAGAGTTTTCTTGCCTTCATACGCGCTTTCGGATCGCAAATCGCAAGCGGCCCGAATTAACACTTTAGCAAGTCTGAATACATTTCGCCGATGGCGGCGGAGCTTCTTAATTATGGGAATTCCCGCGCGCCGGGTCGCCTTCCGTTGACAATTCCCCTGTCCGACAGGCAAACTACCGCATCTGGCGGAAAATGCCTTGGGCGAGTTCCTACGAGCCTTTGGGCGGAGCCCGGAAGACACTCTTCCTTCGACTATGTCCATGACCGAACAACGGGTTTCTTACACCCTCGACTCCACGCTGGAGACCGTGGACAGCGCCGAAGAAAAAGCCTCGAAGATTGCGACGGAGTTGGGCTTTGCCGAAGATGAAGTGATGCAGATTTCCATGGCCGTCCGGGAAGGCGCGGTCAACGCCGTATTGCACGGCAACGCCTACGCTCCGGATAAGAAAGTTACGCTGGCCTTCGAACGCACCTCCGAGGAGTTAATCATCACCATTCGCGACCAGGGCAAAGGGATGGATCTCGGCAAAATTCCCAACCCTCTGGCTCCGGAAAATTTGCTGAAGACATCCGGGCGTGGAATTTTTCTGATGCGCTCTTTTATGGATACAGTAGAAATTCGCCCGTCGCAGACGGGTACTGAAATCAAACTAATCAAGCACGTCCACGGACCAACCGAGGGCGGCAAGGAGGCTTCTCAGTGAGCATGAAGATCAGCAGTCGGCAAGTGGACGGAGTCACCATCGTAGACTGCAGTGGACGCATCACCCTCGGTGAAGGCAGCGTGGTACTGCGCGATACGGTGCGTGATCTGCTTTCCAAAGGCAACAAGAAAATCGTTCTAAACCTCGCGGATGTCAACTACATCGACAGCTCCGGCATCGGCGAACTGGTCAGCGCCTTCACCACCACCAAGAACCAGGGCGGCGAGTTGAAACTGCTCAACCTCACCAAGAAAGTCAACGACCTGCTGCAGATCACCAAGCTTTATACCGTCTTCGACGTGAAGGACGACGAGGCAGCCGCGGTGAAGTCGTTTAAATAGTTCGCAACCGCCAATCTCAACCACGGGTCACAGGGTCGTACAGAGAAATCGAAGACAGATACGACGGTCTTGTTCTGTTCAGCTCTGTGCCCAAGTGGTTAAGGTTAGATTTGTATCATTCCGGGAAACTGCCGTATTTATTCCTGCTCTGTAGCGGACATTTACTTCGCGAGTGCATAGAATCCAAGGAATGTTTGGGTTTGCTCCGCACTCAATCGTCTTGTTGATGATCCTGCGCGCAGTCCCGGCCATCGCTGCCGGTGATTGTCTTCCCATCGAACAGGCCAGCAGCCATGTCGGAGAAACCAAGTGCGTCACCGGCAAAGTGCATCGCGTCTCGGTGGGCAGCAAGGGCGTCCACTTCCTCGACTTCTGCGAAGACCAGATGACCTGCCCCTTCACGGTCGTGGTCTTTGCTCATAGCCTCAAAGACGTGGGTGACGTGCGGCGTCTGGAAGGCCGCAGCATTGAAATTCATGGGGCGGTAAAAATGTACGACGGCCGAGCGGAAATTATTCTCAACCGCATCGGCCAAATTCCTGGCGGTGCCACGATGATTCCCGCCCTCCCCAAGAACTACGACGTCGAGCAACGGGGCCACTACAGCCCAGGCCGAATGCGTCCCACCAAAAAGCCAACCGTCACCAAACCCACTCCTGCGAACACGGCAACCTACGGCAACGACGCGGAAGGCGCCGATCCTCCCCAGTGAAGCCGCAATTGGCGGCACGTCGTTGCGAAGAAAGATCGGGGGGGTATATATATCTAGGACTGCGTTTTTCCTGATCATTTATGCCGAACTCCGGAATGAGGCGCGTCGCCCCGGCAATTGGACTCTTCTTTGTCGCTCCGTTGGTCGCCGAATATTTGCTCGGCGATTTATCGATCAAACTCCTGGGGGCGCTGATCATCCTCGCTCCGATGTACGGCGGTGGCGCGTTGCTCATCCGCGAGTTCGTTCGCCGCACTGGCAGAGGCTGGCCGAGCATCTTCGTGCTGGCGTTCGCTTATGCGGTTTTCGAAGAAGCGTTCACCACTCAAACTTTGTTCAACCCCAACTACCTGCGCCTGAATCTGCACCTCCTGCGGCCGGCATACATTCCTGCGCTTGGCATCGGCGCATGGTGGACTGTTTACGTGCTGACACTGCACACAGTGTGGAGCATTTCTACTTCGATCGCTCTGGTCGAGGCGCTGGTGCCGGACCGAGCGACAACCCCTTGGCTCAAAAGCTTCGGCTTGGCGGTTACCGCTGTATTGTTCGCCTTGGGAGCGGCCGCGTCCACCGCGATGGAGATTAGGCAGGATCATTTCGTCGCATCCATCCCACAGTTCGTGGTGTCGGCCATCGTGTGCTTCGCCGCGATCGTTGTGGCGTTTCGCTTGCCTGTGCGATCGGTTGCTCGCACGAGCGGCTGGGTTCCCAATCCGTGGCTAGTTGGAGCCGGCGCTCTACTGGCCGGGTCTATTTTCCTCATGACCCCAAACAACCGGGGATGGCTAGCCGTCGGTATCTACCTGCTATTGGATTCGTTGGTGATCGCGGCAGTTCTCGTCCTCTCGCATCGTGATGGATGGAATGGCAGGCATCGGCTCGCGCTTGCCGGTGGGGCGGCACTGACGTATGCATGGCATTCATTTATTGTTCAGCACCCCGCAGTGGGTAAGGGAGGAACGGGATTTCGCATCGGGAACGCGATATTCGCTGCCGCTTTGATCGTTGTTCTCTGCATCGCGGCCCGGCGCACGGCAGAGAATCCCGGCCCGGGCGCTGCGCTGGAGTCGGCCGCCTAATGGGACGTGTGCGCGGTGTTCGATATCTTCACACCATTCCCTTGCGCAATTCCTCCAGCGGATACTTTGTTCCCCGCCAGACAATACCGTCGTTCCACAGAGTGTGCGACATCGAACGCAGCAGCGTGTAGATAAACAGCATGCTGCTGATTGGATGCAGCAAGAAATAGTAAGCCGGGACTCCGGAGCGCCACGACATTCCCAGGTAAATCAGAAACATCGACAGTAAAGCAACTGCATAGGGAAGGCGCGCCCAGCCATGGGCCAGCCACGCTCCGACGAACGGCATAAGATTCAGGAAGGCAAGTCCGAAAGCCGAGATCAGGGCGCGCGGCCACTGGAAGGAAAGCACGGCAAAGAAATTCTTGGTGAGATTATTTACCACTCCCATGGCGCCGCGGGCCCAGCGGATGGAGATCAAATCTTCGCCAAAAACATTGCGCTGCGCGAATCCGGCATTCTTCACGACTTTTCCCAGCTTCATGTCGTCGAGCACTTCCATGCGCAATGCTGCGTAAGTTCCTACCGCGTCATATGCGCTGCGGCGAATCAGATTAAATGCGCCGACACCCATGTGATCCTGGGACTTCGGGTCGGCCACCTTCCACGGACGATGCCCAAACACAAACATAGCCTGGAAAAATGCGATCATCATGCGCTCGCCCACGCGCTTCATGATCATCCGCGGAAAAAGCACAACATGATCCGCCCGCTCTGCTTCGGCGTATACCATCGCCCGCCGCAGAGAATCCGGCTTAAAAAGTACATCCGCATCGGTGAACAGCAGCCAGCCGCCCGTGGCCTCATTCGCCGCAGTCCACATGGCATGGGTTTTTCCCATCCACCCCGCCGGAAGTTCGCCATGATGAATCAACCGCAGACGCTGCCGGGCAGCAGTGCCTGATGCAACTTTCTCCATGATTTCGCCGGTGCGATCGGTCGAGCGGTCGTCCACCGCGATAATTTCGTAATTGGGATAATCCAGGTTGAGCAAAGAGCTTAGCGATTGCTCAATGGTCTCTTCTTCGTTGCGCGCAGGAACGATGATGGATACTCGCGGGTTTCCGGAAGTGTCGCCGGGATTGCGATCCCACTGCGGCTGCGAGATATCGGCCACGCTGGGCATCCCCAACGCGGCATCCACAATGCGCGAAAACCAGGCCAGCGCAAGAATCGTTCCCGCAATCCAATGAAAGTAGAACATCGCCTAAGTCTTTTCTGCCCCCGCTCGCGGCCTCTTGATTCCCATGTCCGGCGCGAACTTCATCCCATAAAACAGTATGGCAGAAGAAACCACCATGGCGATTATTGGCAGAACAAAGGCCACTTGCAGCGAGCGCTTGTCGGCGACCCATCCCATCATGGTGGGCGACGGCACATCGCCAAGAATATGAATGATGAAAATATTCACCGCCAGCGCCGTTGCGCGAATGTGTGCGCCGACGGAGTTGATGACCGCCGCGTTCAGCGGCGAGGTATTAAACAGCAGAAAAAATGCCGCGACAGCAATTGCGGGAACCATCAGCGGCCCTTTTACGAATAAGGCCACGATCATTACCGGAACTCCCAGCAACATGCTGGCTGCCGAGACCAGATAATACGAACTCTTCATCCGGGGCAAAAGATAATCCCCCAGCCATCCTCCCGCCAGCGCCGCCACAATTCCATCGACGACGATAATAATTCCAAACATAAAATTGGCAGCTTCCAGCGAGTAGTGCCGCTCGCTATACAAAAACTTCGGCATCCAAACCTGAATGCCGCCCAGCGAATATGTCATCGCCGCCATCCCCAGCGTCGCGGTCAGGAATGCCGGGTTGCGAAACAATCCCAGCACGGTTGCCCGCTCCGGAGTTTCCTTCAGCGTGTCAAACTGCCCCCGCTCCGGTTCTTTCAGAAACATCACGGCAATTGCCAGCAAGAATCCCGGAACCGCGGCAATATAAAAAGGAAATCGCCATCCGTGGTGTGGGGCCAAACTTCCTCCCAGCAAATATCCCGCAGCCGACCCTACCGGCAGCGCTAAATAAAACACGCCGAGAATGCGCCCGCGCTTGTCTTCGGAAAAAAGATCAGCCACGAAGGTGGGAGCGATGGTGACGAACGTCGCCTCGCCGATTCCCACAAGGGTGTGACGAATGAGCAATTCGGTATAGGTGTGTGTCACCGCTGTGAGCAGCGTGAGCGCGCTCCAGAAGAGCGCTCCCAGCACGATAATGAGCTTGCGCGAATAGCGGTCTGCCAGCGGCCCTACAAAAGGCGCGGCGATCATATAAAAACCAAGAAATGCGCTGGTCAGATATCCGATTTGCACATTTGAAAGATGAAACTCCACTTGCACGAGAGGCTGGACGGCAAACAGCACATTACGGTCTGCATAGTTGAGCAGGTTCAGCGAGGTCAGCAGGATTAATGCAGTACGAGGATGAAGGTCGTCGTTGGCCACTGGTCGAGCGAATATAGCATGCTGCGGTTCCCGTCCGGGAGGTCAGAACAAACTCTGGCAATTCTTTCCGTTTATGATGGCGTTATCTTGTGAAAATCAGGCGAATTAAGACGGTTGATCTCAAGTCTGACATGCCGCCGGTGCTCGAAGCGCTGCAACGTCTCGATCAGGAGCTGGCTCTTGCCCGCAAGCAAAAATTTGCGCTGGTCAAATTAATACACGGTTATGGCTCGACCGGTGTGGGCGGCGATATCCGAATTGCGGTTCAGGGCCGCTTGCAGGAACTTCTCCGCGACGGCCAAATTGAAGGCTGCATCTATGGCGAAGATTGGTCGAGATCGAACGAAATAACCTGGAAGCTGTTGCAATCGAATCCCGAGCTTAAAGCGGACGGGGATCTCGGCCGCAGGAACCAAGGCATCACAGTGGCAGTGCTATAGACGAGCTTAGAGTTGAGGTTCAGCAGGGCATGGCATTGCGACCAAATCACGCTCCCTGCGGTGCGGGTGGCGCTTCAGGAATCAGCGGCGAAATCGGCGTTTCGACCGCAGCGGGACCGGGTGCGATCGGCGCGACGCTCGCCACCGGCACGATCATCTTCAGCTGATAATAAGCCACAGCGACGCCGCGCTGCCAGAAGCGTGGAATCAGCAGTAGCAGCAAGGTTAGCTGACTGATTAAGAACGCTCCCGCCAAACTGCTGGCCGGCACAAACCGCAGCCAGATCCAAAGTCCAGCAATTAGAAAGATCGCGGCGACAATCGTGATGAGAACATAACTGCCTAATAGCCGCCCTAAAGCCTTGAATGTTTGCCGAAAGCCAGCAGCGATCGACCGGCGCACAGCGTTCTGATCACGCAACACAACATCCGCTTCCGCCAGGTCAAACCAAATCCGCACCGCCGTCATCACCAGAAAAATAATAGCCAGGATGCTCATTTGCACTTCGAAGGGCAGCAACTCGTTCGTGCTCTCGCCGGCCTTTTTTACCAGCGCGGACTGAATGCCGAACAAAATCCCGGCCACGATTCCCATCACAATGCCAGCGATAATCAGCAAACGGATGAAGCGCCACAAGTTGCGGCCGCAGGCGCGGAAAAAATCATCGCGCGGCAGCCTGTAATTCGACGCGTATCCCTGGAAAACTCCGGGCAAAAACAGCGCCGTCAGAAGGAAAAACAAGACCACGAAAAAAACCGCCGGGACAGTTAACGCTTGTGGCGACCCAAACTCCGGCCGGGCAAACATTTCTATGAGTACCGGCACGTCGAAGCCGTGCAGCAGCCGCTGAGAATAAAAGCTATGATCTAAAATTGCATGCGCCTGATTGCGGAACGCCGAGACGCCGAATTCTGCGAGCGTCAAGTTCAACAGCCAGAACCAGAAAATATAGCGCTTGTTATGCGTCACCATCGACCACCCGCTGCTCAACAAACCTTGCTCGTCTGTCATGAATCTCCTCAGCACTCTTCCCGAAGCCGTGAAATCAAGCGAAGCGCTTAAACTCCCCACCACGCCACGAACTGCCCCAGCCATTGCGTCATGAAAAGCCAGTAATTAGAAACTTTTAGCGCCGGCTTGCCATTGGCCTCGGCCGTCTGGCTGTTATTGAAATTGTCGCGGTCTATCAGGATCTTATGATCGGGATCAATCTCCGCCGATTCCACCTTGGCTTTTTTCTCGTAGGTGAATTTGGTCCAGCGGCTTTGCCCATCCCAGTGTTCGCGCAGTTTCTCGCCGTCATCGAAGTTGATTTGCGCTTCTACCGGCATCACGAAATCACCCTTGCGGTGCAGCCATACCGTCGATTGATAGAGCGTGTTCTTGTCGTCCTTCTTCTTATTTTGCTCATACCAGTTCACGGGAAAGGAATTGAGCTTAATGACTTCGTAGTCAAAAAGCTGCGTGCCATAAATCGCTTGATTAAAATACCAGCGCAAATTTTTCCCTGAAACCTCTTCGATCGTCTTGAGAAAATCTTCCTTGGTTGGATGGGTAAAGCGATACTTCATGAAGTATGTACGCATGGCCCGGGCCATCGTATCCTTGCCGATGATGCCTTCCAGGGTCAGGAGCACGGTCGCCGTTTTGCCGTAAGTGATGCCGCCATAGGAATTAAAGCTGTAGTAGTCGTAGGCGTTCTCGGCGATCGAATCCAGACTGGCAACGCCGATATATTCCAGTCTCTGCAGCTCGCCATCCCCGGCCGTCGCCCCTGCTTCATTGAGAACCGACGTGTTGGCTCCCAAAATTGAAGCCAGCACCTTCACTTCGCTATAGCTATTAATGCCTTCATCCATCCATGCATCTTCGAATTCGTTGGTCGCGACCATTCCGTACCAGTATTGATGCCCATATTCGTGCTCTACGACGAGCTCCGGCTCGTGAAGCCCTTTCGGCATGAACCAACTCGTGTCTCCAGTGATGAACGTCGGATATTCCATTCCTCCCGCAGCCGAACCCGGCTCGGGATCGACCAGCGTAATCGTCTTGTAGGGGTAAGGCCCATACCAGCTCTCAAAATGCTGCATCGTTTCTTCGAGAATTTTTTCGTGCCGATCGACCTGGTCCCAGTGCGCCGGCTGCATCAAAATTCGTATCTGCACCGGCCCCATCTGTGCGTGATAAATACTCTCTTTCACCTTGTAACGCGGACTGGCGGTCCAGGCGAAATCGTGAATATCATCGCCGTGATATGTCACTGTCTTGGTCTGGTCCGCATTATTCACTTCGCCAACTTTTATTCCACTCGCGCCTACGACTTCATATTGCGGCAACGTGAGCTTCACGTCGTAGACGCCGAAGTCGGCAAAGAACTCCGTCGTGGCGTGATACTGATGGCAATTCCAGGCTCCGTGCCACCACACTCCGACTTTTGGAAACCATTGTCCACCCAGTACAAAATCGCGCTTCCAGCCAGAGCGCGCCTGCGTTTCCGGCATTTGCTCGTGGAAGGCGATGTTGAATTGCACATAAGCGCCCGGGGCAATCGGCTTCAGCAAAGGCAAATCGACCACGGTCTTGTCATCTTTGTTTCCGTCATCCGGCTGAATGTAATGCAATTTCGAAGTCAGATCTCCCTGCCCCACAACCTCAATGCTCTTGATGTCCTCCGAACCGTATTCTTTCGGGTCCCATTTGTCGTACGTGGTATCGCGGCTGCCCTCAAGCTTGGCCTCGCGAACCCATGTGGCCTTCGGCTCGAACGCATTCTGATAAAGATGAAAAGGAAAATGATCCAGCGCCTGGCCAGTCAGGTTGTGGTAGGTGAGTATTTCGTTCGCGTCGATGGTGTGCTTTGTCGCGTCATAGTGCGCGTCGATTTGATAGTGGACTACGCGCTCCGACATTGGCTTGTCCGAATTGATGGCCAGCGTGGTGTCGGGAATCGCCAACTCACCAGTGCCGTTCGAGGCTGAGGCTGTTTTGGCCGCTGGGAGCGTGGCTGGCGTCTTCTGCGGCGCGGCCGCCTTCGCTGCGCGTTCTTTCACAAGCAAAGAAAGCACCACCACCGAAACAAGCGGGAAAAACAAAATTAACCAACGCGTCTTCATTGCAAACGGACCCCTATTCTTGCTGTGGGATGGAATCATACCTTAGGCTGTCTTATGCCGTCACCCCACGGCGTTGCATATGCGAGTCGCCGCATCGGATTACAGCTTCAACTCATTTCGCTTAGGCAAACAATAGCGATGAGCAGTGCATGGCTGGGAAGTTTGGGATTGCTGGAAGTGTCGGACTACATGGTCTTGCCGGAGACGGCGGCTTTTGCCAGGTTGACTTGCGCAAGTGCGGTTGAGGCGGGCTCGGAGATTGGCTTGGGATTGGGGTCTGCTTTTGCCATTTCTGGCTTGATGGGATCGGGCTTGCTGGCGTTCTGGTTGGCTTCAACTTTAGGTGTATCGAGTTTTGGTTCGGCGTGCGAGATCGCCGCCGACTCCGCCACGGCTGGCCTCAGGCAGAGGTCTACGGCGTCACTCATCTTTTGAATTTCCCGTTGCTTCGTATCGAGCCATTCGGTGAAGCGAGTCTTCTCGCGGGCGACCTCCTCGAGGTTGCGGCTGATGCGCGCCATGTAATTGCCTTTTACGCGCTCGAGTTCGGTTTGAATCTGCGCGTTCTCTTCGCCTTTACGGAGCCACTCAGCGTCAGCCTGTTTTTTCTGCGCGGCTTCGTAGGAATTCAATGCGTCCTGGCGCGCTTTGGCGTCCTGCTGAATCTGGTCGATGGGAATACCAGCGGCGTCGAGCGCCATAAGCACGGCGGCGCGCTTCATTCCTTGTGGCAGCGCGCGCACGTGTTCGCTGTTGAGCATGTCGACGACTTTATTGATGCTGTATCCCTTGCGCGGATTGACGATGCCAGCCGCCAGATAAATTTCTTCCATGGGCAACAGCTCAACCTGAACGTAGGCTGCATTCGGCTGGGCGAAATCCGGCGAAGGTTTGGGCGACGGCCGCGGTTCTGCGAATGCGGGATCGTGCTTTTCGCTTTCGGCGCTGGCGCTCGCGGCGAGATCGCCTTTATTGTTCCGGTTGGGTAGTCCGAGCCAGTTGCGTTGCATACCTTTCCTTTCGTTACGGGAATCCTTTCTTTTAACGGATTGCGCTTGCGGCTCCGCGGGCTGAATTCTGGCGGGAACCGTCTGCCGAAGAGTGCGAGGACTGGCTTTGTTGCGGGTATCTTGAACCGGGAGAGATTGCGCCGTAGGCGCGGGGCTGCCGGTGGACACGATGGGTTTCGTTTGCAGCCTGGGCGGAACTGGAGTCATTTCTGCCATCTTTGTTTGCGGCAAGGATGGACTCGGCGTTGCGGTTTCGATCCTGATGTCCGCAACTGGAGCTACGACCGTGGTCACTTTTTCCTGTGGCGCGGCAGCCACGGGCGCAGGCCGGGGCAGTGGCTTATAAGTGGCATCGCGCTGTATGCCCACGCGATATTCTCTTGCTTCGCTGCGGCAGTATTTAGCGATGCCCGAGAACTGTTCCCAACGCCACTGAACTGTCATGCGCGATCCCACGTCAACCGGGATTTTGAGGTAAATGCAGGCACCTCCGGTGGATTTGTTTTCCATGCGGGCGGAGGCGGTCTGCCGGAGGCCATGTCCGTTTTGCCACGATACCTCCACTATCGTCATCACTGCTGTTCGTGGCTCGGGCATTGCTCCCCCACGGGGAACTATCGGCACGCAGGCGAACGGGTTCATCGGCGGAAGGCTGCGAAGGGGCTAGGCTGATTACTTTGGGGAGACGCGAAGGCAGATTAAGAGCTTTTAACCGCGAAGGTCGCCAGGAAAACGGCGCGCTGCGACTACGAGGATTCTCTTAGACACGGTTAGTCCCCAGACGGAAAGACGGTGTGTCTCGAAGCAGGCATCGGAGCGTCGCCTTTTTGATCTTGCCAAAGGACCTTGTTCAGCTTGCTCGCACCGGCGGCATCGGGGTGGGAGAAGTCCAAGGTCTGCGACAGTTCCGCACCGGGCGCGTCGCGCTTGTTGGTTTCGTAGATCAGGCTGTTGTTGCGATTGCGATTGTCTACGCGGAATGCGGGCTGATTGCCGGGACCGGTGAACATTGGCGCCATCAGCGGAGCGTAGGCGTCATTCTGATTCATTGGCGGGAGTCCGAGCAGCGATTCCAGCGTGTGCACCATATTGACGGTTGTATAGAAGCGGTGATCGACATAGGGGTGGGCAGACGATCCCGGAGAATATTTGCTGATCACAAAAGCGATGGAGCGGTGTGCGTCGACGTGATCGGCGCCATCCTGCGCGTCATCTTCAACGACGAAGATGGCAGTGTCATCCCAGTAGGGACTGCGGGAGACGGCATCGACTACGCGTCCCAGAGCCAGGTCGTTGTCGGCGACGCTGGCGGCAGGACGCGGGAAATTCGGACGAGTTCCTCCGGTGTGATCGTCGGGCAGGTAGAGCAGAACGAATGCAGGCAACTGGAATTGCGCGGTCTCATTCTCCTGGCGAGCGCGGACGAAGGCGGCAAACTCATTCAGGAATTCGTCGGCGCGAAGCTGGTCGGGGTAGTCGGTGTTGAAATCAGGATACAGAGCGTCGAAGTGATCGCGCAGCGCGGCTTTGGTCGGCTTCACGCCTCTCAGAGCGGGGACGGCCCAGGGATAAGGGCTGGGCGAGCCGTGGGGATCGCCGACGTTGGGCGGCAACTCATCGCCCTGGTTAATTTCGGTACGCGGGCACTTGGCTTCGAGGTTGGAGGGAGTTCCCTGCTTGGGCGATGAGGCCTTGCGACTCTTGTTGCACCACTCGGCGGTGACGAACTCTCCGTAATCGCGATAGCTGAGGCCATTGTGGGCGACGTTATCCCAGAGGAAGCCAGTGGAGGGGTCGTCGATGTCGGGCTGATTGTGATCCAGCGGATATTCATCGGCGACTGTACCTTGAAAATCGTAGGTGCGTTCGTGGCCACGGTAGGCGATTTGCCAGGTTTTTTCGTTGTAATCGCTGGTGATTGCTGCGGTGGACCAAAGATGGCCGTCGCCGGAAACTTCGCCGCTGTCGTAGAAGTTGTCGAGTACTCCGAATTGGCGGGCGAGTTTGTGTTCGTTGGGCGTGATGTCAGCGCCGTACATAGTGAGAGAAGGATCGCCGTCGCCGATTTTCGTGTCGCCAACTTTCAGGTCGCCGAGAATCTGGTCGTAAGTGCGATTTTCTTTGATGATGTAGATGACGTGCTTGATGGGATTCTGGCCGCTGGCGAAGGCGATGGTTCCGGGATCGGCGTGCAAGACATTGTCCTGCTCGACGATGCGGGTGAGTTCGGGCAGGCGCTGCATGGTATCTGGAATATTCAGACGGGCGATTGATCCTTTGAGCAGCGTGGGGATGTAGGGATGATCGTGGTGCTTGATTTCATAGGGCGTCTTGCCCATGTCCTTGTTGGGGCGCGTGCCTTCGCCTTTGGCGGTGGCGATGAGGAGGTCGTCGCCGTGGACGGCAAGGGCGCTGGGGTACCAATCGGTGGGGATGAAACCCAGGGCTGTCTGCGGATTCTCTGCCGGTCGTGTATCCGAGTGTGAAACATCGAAGACGGCTACAGCGTCGAGGGATGAATCCGCTGCAAACAGCCGAGTCCCGTCGGACGAGACAGCCACTGCCGTGGGAAAAGTGCCAGAATATTTTTGGCCGGCAGCCTGAGTCGAGAAATATCTTTCGGGCTGGCCGCTAGCGGTGGACACGGCACTGATCAAATCGGCGTTGGAAAGCGCGACGTACAGCGTTTTTTCATCTGAGCTCAATAACAACGCCGTGGGGTGCGATCCTGGGTCAATTGAATGTTCAGGCTTCTTCAGAGTGATCCAGCGCGCAATCTTGCCGCTGGTTAGATCAAGCTCTGACACCTGCGAGGCATTCCACAGGCTGCACCATGCCCGCTTGCCATCGCGCGTGGCCACGCACGTGTAAGGAAATGATGAGGGAATCAAATTGTCAGTGCTCAGATCGAATGCGTGCAGAACCTTGCCCGACGCGGGATCCAGCACGACGACGTTGTCCGATAAATTGTTGGCGACCAGGAGTCGATCGTGACCCTCAGTCTTTATCAGCGCAAGACCCGCGGGATACGGAATCGCCGCGCCGGGCGCAGTCTTCCTCAGACCGATGGCTACTTTCTTGCCCGCGGCGAGATGCTGCGGGGCAATGCGGATGAAGCGTTCAGGCGTGACTTTGCCCGCAGCGAATTTGTAGACGGCGATGACGTTGCCGGTGTCTCCGGGCTTTTCGCCGGTTGGATCGGTTATCGATCCGATGGAAGCGTAGAGATGCGCGCCGTCGGAGCTGAAAACTAATCCCAGGAAATAGCTTTGGTGGGCGTCGTCGCTCAGGCGGGAGTCCGGGTAGTCGTAGAGATGATTGTTACTGAGGTCAAGGACGGCGATGGATTGGTGCGCGAGATCTTCCTGGGTACCGTAGCCATCGTTCAACATCGCAGCGTAGCGGCCGTCGGGGCTTAGCGCGATGGTAGCGGGAAAACCGTTTGTGTCGCCTATGCGTCCGGGCGACGGCACGCTTAGCATCTTGCTGGTCGGTAAAGGTATGAGCTTGTGATCACTCCTGGGCTCTTGCGCACAGACGAGCGGAGCTGTAATCGCGAGCAAGAGCAACATCGGGAAATACTTTCTGCTAGTCATGATGGCTCATCGCGCTGGCTAGAAAAATTTCTACCAAAGGAGCGCCGATCCCCGCGCACTGAGGGTTCCCCATTTAGCCGCAGCGACGATCTGATTCTACGCGCCGGAGGCGCGGGTGGTGGGCTGCTGGTCAGCGATTCGCGGCTCGGGAGTTTCGGGCGCGACGTTATGACGAACATCGGAGCCTTGAACCCAGAAGATTACATCTTCGGCGATGTTGGTGGCGTGGTCGGCGACGCGTTCGAGGTTGCGGGCGACCAGCAGGGCATCCAGGGCTTGCCGGACCACCTCCGGGCGCTGGTTCATGGTCTTGACTAATTGAATGAAGGCATCGTCGCGCATGCGGTCGATGACGCTGTCCATCTCAAGAACAGCCTGCGCCAGCTCAACTTTTCCTTCAATAAACGACTCTAACGCCCTACGAACCATGGCGCTTACGGCCGCTCCCATGCGAGCAATATCCACCGGCAATTCGGCGGCGGGCAACTCTACCATGTCCATTACACGCTCGGCGATGTTGACCGCCTGATCGCCCACACGCTCAAGATCCGAATTAATTTTTGTAACGGCAAGAATGAAACGCAGATCCACCGCCATAGGTTGCTGCATGGCCAGGAGGTCAAACGCCGCTTCGTCGATCTCGCGCTCCGCGGTGTTGATGAGGCTCTCACCCTCCAGCACCATTTGGCACCGGCCAAGGTCGCGGTCGGTATACGCCTGGCGGGCGCGATCCACCGCCTGCTCCGCCAACCCGCCCATGCGAAGCAATCTTTCGCGAAGATCGTCCAGCCCCAACTGAAAACGCGTACGCATTATCCGAACCTTTCTTACCCTGATCGGGCTTACCCGAATCTCCCCGTGATGTAGTCTTCCGTCTTCTTGTCCGACGGCTTGGTGAAGATTTTTTCCGTCTTATCGAATTCTATCAATTTGCCCAGCAAAAAGAAGCCGGTGAACTCGGCCACGCGTGCAGCCTGCTGCATGTTGTGGGTGACGATCACAATGGTATAACGCTCTTTGAGTTGAAAGATCAACTCTTCGATCTTGCCCGTGGAGATGGGATCGAGCGCCGAACAAGGTTCATCCATCAGCAGGACTTCCGGTTCGACCGCCAAAGCACGGGCGATGCAGAGGCGCTGCTGCTGCCCGCCGGAGAGGCTGGCGCCAGACTTTTTGTGGATGTGATCCTTCACCTCTTCCCACAAAGCCGAAACCTCCAGCGAATGCTGGACCACGTCATCGAGCTTGCGCCGGTCGCGAAAGCCATTGAGTTTCAAGCCCGAGGCCACATTATCGTAGATCGACATGGTGGGGAACGGATTCGGTTTCTGGAAAACCATGCCCACCCGGCGGCGCAATTGCGTGGCCGACGTGCCATTGTAGGCATCGATCTCCCCGATCTGGACTTTTCCGGTCACACGCGCATCGGGAATCGTTTCGTGCATCCGGTTGAGGCAGCGAATGAACGTGGACTTGCCGCAGCCGGAGGGGCCGATCAGCGCCGTGGCGTGGTTGGCGGCGACGCTTATGTTGATGTCGTAGAGCGCCTGCCCCTTGCCGTACCACGCATTCAGCTTGTCGACTTCAATTCCAACGCCCATAAGATCCTATGCCGCTCCAAAGGTGCCGTGGCGAACCGCGAGGCGCACCGCCGCTATCGCTGTGACGATTAGGATGATGAGAACCAGAGCGCCAGCCCATGCCTGCCGATGCCAGTCGTCATAAGGCGATAATGCGTAATTGTATATCTGCAGTGGAAGCGCCGCGGTGGGCTGATCGGCGCGCAGGTTCCAGAACTGGTTTCCGAAAGCAGTAAAGAGCAATGGAGCAGTTTCTCCCGCCACGCGAGCGAAGGCCAGCATGATTCCCGTAATCACCCCGGAAGTAGCCGTGCGCAGCGTAATCGAAAGCGTAGTCCGCCAGCGGGAAATGCCGAGCCCGTAAGATGCCTCACGCAGCGCCTGCGGGACCAGCAGCAACATTTCCTCCGTGGTCCGGCAAATTGTGGGCACCATCATGATCGCGAGAGCTACGCCGCCGGCGAACGCGGAGAAATGCTTCTGGTACAAAACCACGATGGCGTAGGCTACGATGCCGATCACGATCGAAGGCACGCCATTGAGCACGTCGGCGGTGAAGCGGATGGCGTCACCCATGCGGTTACGTCCGAACTCGGCGAGATAGATGCCAGCCCCGATGCCCAGCGGCACCCCAAAAATGCTGGCGATGCCGAGAATCAGCGCAGAACCCACAATGGCATTGGCCATTCCGCCGCCAGCTTCGCCTACAGGCTTGGGGGTCTGCGTAAGGAAAGCCCAATTGATGGACCCGACGCCCTTGTAGACGAGGTAGCTGAAGATAGCGACCAGCGGAGCCAGCACGAGGACCACGGTAAGCACGGCGACCCCGGTCATGAGGTGGTCCGTCATGCGACGCCGCAGGCTTATCGGCGGAACCGAATGCTGCAGGGCCGAATTGGAAGTGGAATCAGGCACGCGCACTGGTTGGCATCCCCCGGGTTACCGACCACACCAGCAACCGCGCTAAAGCATTGACGACAATCGTCACGAGAAACAAAGCTAAACCGATCTCAATCAGAGCGGAAAGGTAAACGTCGCCAGTGGCCTCACTGAATTCGTTGGCCAGAACGCTGGCCATAGTGTAACCGGGAGCGAAAAGAGACTTGGCAATCTCCGGGCGATTTCCGATCACCATGGTGACGGCCATGGTCTCACCCAGTGCGCGGCCCAGTCCTAGAATTACCCCGCCCATGATGCCAGCGCGAGCATTCCGCAAGACGCCGACTCGAATCATTTCCCAGCGGGTGGCTCCCAGAGCCAGCACCGCTTCACGCTGATGCTGCGGCACGACCATCAGAACCTCGCGAGCAATCGAGGAAATAATGGGGATAATCATGATGGCCAGAATAATTCCGGCGGCCAACATTCCGATCCCATAAGGTGCCCCGGTGAACAATCCCGTCCAACCCAACGTCCTGCCCAGAAACGGCTCCACATATCCACTGAGAAGCGGAATGAGTACGAAGATACCCCACACGCCATAAACCACGCTGGGAATCGCGGCCAGAAGTTCCACAAAAAACGAGAGCGGGCTACGCAACGCGCCGGGGCACATCTCGGTTGTAAACACCGCCACTCCGACGGCAAGAGGGACGGCAATGATCAATGCCACTAAAGACGAAACCAGCGTGCCATAGATGAACGGCAAAGCGCCAAAAGACTCACTAACCGGGTCCCAGTCACTGCGTACGAAAAACTTAAGTCCGAAAGCATGCCAGGAAAGACTGGACCGTGCGATCAGTTGGTAAATTATAAGAAAGAGAATTCCGAGGACGGCGAGGCCGCATGCGACCATCGCGTACTTGAAAATACGGTCGGGCAGCTCGCCGCTAGGGTCCTTCAGCAGCGTGGCCGTCCGGTGGGTGCCGTCGGGCTTAAGCCTCTTTTGCTCAACGGGTTGCGGACCGGGCATATCTGGCCGTCGTATGGCGGGATTGGCCATCGCTGCTAACCCTAGCAGAGAGTTGTTACAAAGGTGTTAAAATGCCTAAGCTTTCCCGTGGGAACACTCCTAAATTTGCCATGAAGTCTGTCGCAACAGAACGAATTCAGCTTGTGTTTCAGAAGCTTGAAAGAGACTTGGTCAAGCTCGCGAGCAAGCAGACCGCAGCCAGTGTACACAACTTCCGCACCGGCGCAAGCCGCTTGCAGACTTTATTCGACCGACTGCTGCCGGAGCGCAATCGAAATCAGAAAAAATTAGGGAAGATGTTGCGCCGTTTGCGCAAGCGCGCTGGCGAAATACGCGATCTCGATGTGCAACTGGCGGCGCTGCGCAGTTTGAAAGTCACGCAGGAGCCTCGGCGCAAAACGCAACTGATGCAAGCCCTGATTGAACTTCGCGCGAAAGATGAAGTGAAGTTGCGTAAAGAACTGACAAAGGAAACTGTTCGAGAGTTTCGCAAGCGGCTCAAGCGCGCCGGAAAGGAGTTGGCGCTGAACGAACTGCGTGATCCGCTGCAAACCGCGGAACAGATGCTGTCGCAAGCTGCGCTGCCGGATGGACCCATGACTGAAGAACAACTTCACCGCCAGCGCATTGTCACCAAGCACGCTCGTTACATTGCCGAATTCGCCGCCAAGTCGGGCGAGGCCGATCGGTTGATCGCGCAACTCAAACGCGTGCAGGCGACTCTGGGAGATTGGCACGATTGGCTTTTGCTGACGCAAACTTCGACTGCTCGTTTGGGAGATATTCACCAGTCGCCTCTGGTTGCGGTTCTGCATAACCTTACCGGGGCCAAATTCCGCAGGGCGGTATCGGCGCTGCCTGCGGCGCCGAATGCGTTCCGGCAGAATGCAAAACGTTCACCAGCCCGCAAACCTGAGATGGGCGCCCGCAAAGAAGGCATTGATTCTTCCGCATCTTCCGCACCAGCAATTTCAGCGGCTTGAGCCGTTTCCCAAGCGAATCGAGATTTACGAGCTTTCTTCCTCCGGATTTCGCAGTCTTGTCATGACGATCATTCCCCTCTGCATGTAAACTGTGTTCCTTCTATGCCCACCTTCGCCGCGGTCGACATCGGCTCGAACTCCGTTCGGCTGAAGATTGCGCGGTTGCAACGGGGACGCTTACGTTCGGTTCACGAAGACCGCGAAGTGACGCGGCTGGGTGAAGGCGTGTTCCGCTCCGGTTTTCTCAGTCCCGAATCCATGGCTGAAACGGTGAAGGTGCTGCGACGGTTTCATCGCGCGGCGCAGCAACTGGTTGCCGATCATGTGCGCGTAGTCGCCACCAGCGCCTTGCGCGATGCCCGCAATTCGCAGGCATTTCTAGAATGGGTGCGTTCCGCTACAGGGTGGCGCGTGGAAGTGATCTCCGGCGTGGAAGAAGCGCGGCTCATTCACCTGGGTTTGGTTTCCACGCTTCGCGTGGATAGCACACCGGCACTGATGATCGATTTGGGGGGCGGAAGTTGCGAACTCACGATTTCTTATCGTGGACACATTCGTGACACCGTGAGCCTGCCTTTAGGCGCCGTGCGGCTCACCAACGAATTCCTGCATCACGATCCCCCGCGCAAGGGAGAGCTTAAGAGTCTGGGCGGCTTTGTGACCCGGGAGGTAAACCGCATTGCTCCGCGCATTGTCTCGGGAAAAATTGGAAATGTGATTGCGACGTCGGGAACAGCTGAAGCTTTGGCGGCCACCGCCAGCCATTTAGCCAAGTCCGGGCGCAATCACCGGGCGATTGTTTCACGCGCCGAGATGGCGAAAATCGCCAAGCTTCTGGCGCGCTCTCCCATGGCGGAGCGGCGCAAGATTGAAGGCATTGGCCCGCGGCGCGCGGAAATCATCGTCGCGGGGGCGATGGTCTATCACGAACTGCTCGAGCGTTGCCGGCTGAAAGGATTTCGCTACTCTCCGCTCGGCTTGCGCGATGGACTACTGGCGCAGATGGCCGCAGAATACGATCGCAATACTCGTTCCGGCAAGCAGATTGAATCGGAACGCTGGGAATCGATCGCCAAGGCTATCGCCCATTATGGCATTGACCGGAAGCATGCTCTGGATGTGCGCGACTCGGCGATGCTGCTATTTTCCGCTTTGCGTTCGGTGCATCATCTGCCCCCGGAATACCGGGAGTGGCTCTCGGCCGCGGCCATGCTTTATGAAATTGGCGACTACGTCAATCGCGCCGGCCGGCATCGGCACGCTCACTACATTATTTCCAACTCGGAGATTCTGGGATACACGCCGCAGCAACGTCGCATCATCGCCGCCATTGCCCGCTACCTGGGGAAATCGCGACCGTTGCCCGAAGATGGACCGATGAAAGTATTGGAGCCGACGGATCGGATCAACGTGCAAAAAGCGATCCTGCTTCTGCGATTGGCGCGGTCACTGAATCTGGGCCGCAGCCGCGCCGTGCAGAAAGTTCGGGTCACGCTGCGCGCCGCCGAAGTGCGGCTCACGCTGGTTCCGCGCCGGCGCATGGGGGTTGACCTGGAATTGTGGTCGATTGAAAAAGACCGCTCTTATTTCCGCGAAGTATTCGGGCGCGAGCTTTCCACCGCTGCGGCGTAGAGAGAGCGCGCCACTTTCGGCGTAATGCACCAGTTCAGGGTTCCAGAGCTGCGCCGCATTTCCACCCTGGCAACGGCGCCTTTTTTTAAATCGACGGACGCTTCGCACCCGGAATCGCTGATTAGGGCTCCCAGAAACTGGCTGAGGTTGGGATTATGGCCGACAACCATGATCGCTTCCTGCCGCGCATACTTTTCCAGAAGCTTGCGGAAGTCGGCGAGAGTAGCCGCAGGACGCAGTCCCGCGTCTATCTGCAGTTTGCCTTCGTACCCCAACTCATTGCCCACCAGCGATGCGGTCTGGGTGGCGCGCTTCAAGGGACTGGAGACGATGACATCAACCTGCACGTCGAGGGCAACCAGAGCTCGGCCCACAAAACCGCACTGCTCAATACCCTCGGCATCAAGCGCCCGTTTTTCGTCCTTCTTGGGATTAATCAGATGTTGACCCGCGCTGGCATGGCGCAAGAAATAGAGGATCATTCGCGGTTACCGCTCCTTTGAAGCTGGTACTTTGCGCCGTTTGGTTACGTCCGGAGGAAGCGCCGCCGGCGGCCGGCCTTCCGCCACATTAATCAAAAATTCCTGAGCGTTGAAAGCTGAAGCGCCAGTCGGCGGATTACGCCGCCGTGCGCCATGTACCGGCTGCCAGGCGCGAATGTAAGTTTCATCGCGCAGCAGAATTCGCGCCTTCAGATTGTCGGCGAGATAGGCATCCAGGATTTCGCGCCTCACCCGTTCCCGCAAAAGCTCATCCCGCAAAGGCACCAGGACTTCGACGCGCTCGTAGAGATTGCGCGGCATCCAGTCGGCGCTGCCCATGTAAATTTCCTCTTCGCCACCATTGGAAAAATAGTAAATGCGGCTGTGCTCAAGAAAGCGCCCGACAATACTGCGGACCTTAATGCGGTCGCTCACCCCGCGGACGCCGGGACGCAGCGCGCAAATGCCGCGCACGATTAAATCGATCTCCACTCCCGCCTGCGAAGCGCGATACAAAGCCTGGATGATGTTCTTGTCGAGCAGCGCATTCATCTTGGCGATGATGCGCGCTTCTCTGCCCTGGCGCGCATGTTCGGCTTCGCGATCGATTAATCCAATGCATTTCTCCGCTAAGTCGAGCGGCGCGACCAGCAATGGCTCATAGCCAGGATTCTCGGCATAAGCGGTCAAGAAGCTAAATACATCGTGAACCGCGTGCGTCACTTCTGGATCGGCGGTAAATAAGCTCAGATCCGTATAAATGCGGGCTGTAGTAGCGTTATAGTTGCCAGTCCCGATGTGCGCGTAGCTGCGCGTTACCCCGTCGGGATCGTGGCGCACCAGCAGTGAAAGCTTGCAATGCGTTTTCAGACCAACCAGTCCATGGAAGACCTGCACCCCGGCGTCTTCCAGGTCGCGCGCCCAGCGTATATTGTGGGCTTCATCGAACCGCGCTTTCAATTCGACGACCGCGGTAACTTCCTTGCGCGCGGCGGCGTCGATGAGCGATGGAACAATCAGGGAGTGCTCGTTAGTGCGGTAGAGGGTCTGCTTGATAGAGAGCACCTGATCGTCTTCGGCCGCCGATTCGATAAACGAAACCACCGCATCGTAGGAATCGAACGGGTGATGCAGCAGAACGTCGTGGCGCCGCAGTTCTTCGAAAAAATCCTTGGACTTCGCCGTCAAGCGCAGCTCGCGCGGTGAGAATTTGCGAAACTTAAGATCGGGCGCGCTCGACCTGTTCATAAACGTTGAACAGGCGCGAGAGATTCACCGGCCCGTTCACCGAGAAAACCTGCCATGGATCCAATTCAAAAACGGTTCTCAGCCGTTCGATGATTTCAGGATCAGCCTCGGCTTCGATCTCCATGCGAACTGCGTCGCCCTTGCGGCGGTTGTGCAATTCGGTTCGCACCGACTCCAACAGGCTGCGCGCCTCTTCTTCCTGCAAATAAAGATTGCTGTTGCGAGTGACGCGGAACGGCGCGGAAGAAACGATATCGTAGCCGCGATACATCTTGACCGCATGATGGGCCACCAGATCGGCGAGAAAAATAAAATCTGCCGTGCCGTCGGAGGGCAGGCGCACCAGCCGCGGCAAAGCCCTGGGCACAGCCACTACTCCTACGTAAGTGAGAGCGGAACGGCGGCGGCGGCGCAGCAGAAACCCCAGGCAAAGCGCTTTGTTAACGACCCGCGGAAAAGGATGCGCGGGATCGACCGTAACCGGAGTCAGCAAAGGATCAAGTTCTTTGTCGCAATATTCCTCGACAAAATTTCGCGCCTCCGGTTCGAGTTCGTGCAGTCCGAGTACGCGGATTCCATTGTCCGCGAGTGCCGAGCGCAGACGGTCGGCCCAGCATCCGTACTGGTCGTCAACGAATTCGTGAGCCAGCTTGGCCAGCAGATCACGCTTTTCCACCAGCGTCAGACCGTCCGGACCGGCTTCGTTGTACCCATCCTCGATTTGCTGCACCAGGGCGGCAACGCGGATCTCGAAAAACTCGTCCAGATTGCTGGCCGAAATCGCCAAAAATTTCAGCCGCTCCAGAAGAGGATTGCTTTGATCCTCCGCCTCTTCGAGCACACGCCGGTTGAAGGCGAGCCATGAGGTGTCGCGATTGAGGTAATACTTAGGACTGTCCAGCGAAATGCGAGCCATGAGATAAAGCTTCCAATTGCGTTTAGTTACCGGATTTATTTGGAGCGGAAGAGAGCCTTTCCCCGAGCAGCAGCGAAGCCCAGTATAGAACATCTGGACGGCAAATAACCAAGCGCAAACCAAGACATGAAGCCACTACAAATGGCAAAGCCCGGACGGAATCGTCCGGGCTCGGCTTGTCCTCTTGAGCGTTAGTGAACTTCCTTAATTGTGGCTTGCTCCTTTTGTATTACGTTTTCGGGGAGGGAAGCGTAGCTCAAAGCGTTGGTCATCTTTTGGCCATCCGTCACCATCCAGTTCAAGAAGTCCGCCAAAATTTTCCCCTTCGCGGCATCTTTGGACTGGACCGGGATCAGCAGCCAGGTAAAGCTGGATATAGGATAGGCATCTTTGCCCGGCGCATTAGTAATGGAGACCCGGTAATCTGCCGGCATTTTGGGCACCGACGCAGCCGCAGCGGTCACTCCTTCCAGCGATGCTTTCAAGAAAGCTCCGGAAGAATTCCTCACGCTGCCAAACAGGATGTTGTTTTGCAAAGCATAGATCAGTTCGACGTAGCCAATCGATCCTGGCATCTGCCGAATGAGTCCTGCCACGCCCTCATTACCCTTGCCTCCCAGCCCGATCGGCCACCTTACCGAGGTGCCGCTGCCCACCTGACTTTTCCACTCACTGCTGACCTTCGAGAGATAATCCGTCCAGATGAAACTGGTGCCGCTGCCGTCCGAGCGGTGAATTACGATAATGTCTTTGTCGGGCAGGTTCACTCCGGCATTCGCAGAAGCGATCGCCTTGTCATTCCACTTTGTGATTCTGCCCAGGAAAATTCCCGCCAGCGCGTCGGGAGTAAACTTCACTTCGCCGGTGACTCCCGGAACGTTGTAAGCCGGAACCACCGCGCCCAGCACGGTGGGGAGATTGAGAACCTTACTGTTCAGTTTGCCCTGAGCTTCCTTCAATTGTTCATCGGTCATGGGCATGTCGCTGGCGCCAAAGTCGACAGTGCCGGCGATGACCTGCCGGATTCCCCCGCCACTGCCAATCGACTGGTAATTGATTTCAATGTTGGGATGCAGCTTGTGGTACTCGCTGAACCATTTGGAGTAAATGGGGTAAGGGAAGGTGGCGCCCGCTCCATTCAAAATAGTCTGTCCGAATGCGGCCAGCGGCAGGGCAAGACACAACATCAGCAGAACGGCTCTGCGAATCGCCAAGATAATTCCTCCTAGATTTTGGATGTTCCCGTTCTATCGGCGCTATGTTACAGGAGGGTTACAAAAGGGTGAATTTCTAGTGAATGGCGATGAACGGGCCACATTTACTCAATGCGAGGTTTCAAGCCGTGCGATTTCCCGCTGAAACAGCGGATTGCCGGGAAAATCCGCGCGCAGGCCGCTGAGCAATTGCAGAGCGCCGGCTTTATTCTTCTCCCGCACGTAGGCGATGGACAGCAGTATCCGGGCAAAGGGGGCAAGATAATGGCCATGATTGGCGGTCAACTGGAGATCCGAAATTCCGGCCTGCTTATCCCCCGGCAATCCTCCCATGCGCAGCATCCACCGCACTGGCGCCGACATGCTCCCAATGATGTATTTGCTGAAACCTGTGGCGACCAGGACGTCGTAACAGTTGCCGCAGATCGATAGCAGCTTCTGCGCCCACGTGGAAGCCTCTTTTGTATAGTGCAGAGAATTCAAGTTGCGCTTCTCAATGAGCGCAGCGTAATCCGCCTGCAAGCCAGAAGACAAAGTCATGGCGAAGAGCGCATCGTGGTCGTTGGCATTTTTCGCCAGACGAGCGTCAGCCAGCTTCTCCGAACGGTCGAGCGCCGCTTCAAAATGACTTTTCACCATGGGGTCGGGCGTCTGCCTGGATCGATTCGCAAATGCGGAATCGTCCTGGTAAAACTGCGATTCGAGCACACCCAGCCGATTGAACTCTGAAAACAAGTATCCGGCCGCTTCGCTCACCGGCCCCATCGGATCGTCGGGGTGCTGCGTTTCCCAACTGGAGAAATCTTTTTGCGCACCCGCGAAATCGAGATTGTAAAGGCCGGAGAAACCGTTATCTAAGAGCGAGGGAAGCGCAATGTCCGCCGGCGGCTCAGCCCAGGCCGGGAAAACGCACAAAAGAAGAAAACAAACCAATGTAACTAAGCACCCACAGCAAGCATCCGAGAGGGCCTTGCTGGTTTTGGTTTGACCTTTCAGATTCGTGTTCACCATGTTCTCAAGTCCAATTCTCTTAATTGTATATGCGGGACAAATGAACGCAGCACAATTCCCACGTTAAAATGTAAGTTTGATGCCAAACTTTTGTGCAGGGCTGTCAGTTACTGGTTCTCGATGCGCCGGCTAACGCGGCGACGTCGCAACTCTAGGGTTTTTGTACCGTTTTTCGAAGGAAGCACCTCATGAGCGATTCACCCACACGGTTTGCTCCCGGTTGGCCAGGCATTCCGCCCCGCTGGACATCGAGCGCCAAGAGCGGCATTGGTACCGCATTGAATCAGCACAGCAAAGTCTGGTTCACTCTCAGTCACGGAATCTTGAATGAAATCTACTTCCCGCGTGTGGACCAGGCCTGCACTCGCGATATGGGATTTCTGGTGACGGATGGCCTGGAGTTTTTTTCCGAAGAGAAGCGCCATTGTACCTTCGATAATCGCCCCATTGAGCCCGGGGTGCCCGTCTACCAGCTAACCAATACGGAAATCAACGGCCGCTACCGCATTCATAAGGAAATTCTGACCGATCCCTACCGCAATGTGGTTCTGCAAACCGTCCGCTTCGAGCCCCTGCGAGGTTCGCTCGCCGACTATCACCTGTACGCGCTTTTGGCTCCGCATCTCGCGAACTGCGGTTATGCGAATACTGGCTGGGTCGGCGACTACAAGGGCGTTCCTATGTTTTTCGCCGAGCACGATGGAACCAGCCTGGCCCTTACGTCCTCTGCGCCGTGGAAAAAAATGTCAGTGGGTTTCGCCGGCGTTTCCGACGGCTGGCAGGATGTTTCCGAGCACTTCCAGATGCAATGGGAGTATCAACGGGCTGAAAATGGCAACATCGCTCTCGCCGGCGAAGTTGATTTGGCAGCATGCGATGGAAAGTTCGTCCTGGCTTTGGGCTTTGGCACGAAATGGCCCGAGGCCGGCCAACAGGCTCGTTCCTCACTGTTTGAGGATCCCGTGCAGCTGCGCCGGCACTATGTCATCCAGTGGAAGAATTGGCAGGAACACTTTGCTCAAGCTTGACGTTCCCCCGCGCGAAAACGATCTCTATCGCGCGTCGATGGCTGTTCTTCGTTCTCACGAATCGAAGGATTTTCTCGGAGGCATCATTGCCAGTCTGTCAATTCCCTGGGGCTTCAACAAAGGCGATGAAGATTTGGGCGGGTATCACCTGATATGGCCGCGCGACCTGGTGGAATCCGCCGGCGCCCTGCTGGCTGCGGGAGCGGTCACCGACGCGGCCCGAGTACTCCGTTATCTGGAAGCTACGCAGGAAGCCGAAGGAAATTGGGCGCAGAATATGTGGCTCGACGGACGCCCCTATTGGAGTGGCATTCAGATGGATGAGACCGCATTTCCCGATCCTGCTGCTTGATCTGTTGCGCCGTGAAGCTCCCGCATCCTGGGCAATTTGCAACGCTGGTGGCCGATGGTGCGCAACGCCGCCAGTTTTATTGTGCGTAATGGGCCGGTCACCCAGCAGGACCGCTGGGAAGAAGATGCCGGCTATTCGCCATTTACTCTGGCGGCTGAAATTTCCGCGCTTCTGGCTGCGGCAGATTTCGCGGATCTCACCGGACATGCCGACCAGGCACAGACTTTGCGCGATACCGCCGACGCCTGGAACGACAACATTGAACGCTGGGTCTATGCGGACGGGAGGAGATCTCGCGCAACAGCTCGGCATCGAGGGATATTACGTTCGCATCGCCCCCCGACGACCGACGGCGCAGCTTCTCCCACGCAGGGTTTCGTTCCCATCAAGAACCGGCCGCCGGGACAGGACGGAGAACGGCCTATCACATCATCAGCCCGGACGCGCTGGCTCTGGTGCGCTTTGGGCTGCGCGCTCCCGAACGATCCGCGCATCTTAAACACGCTTCGAGCCATCGACGCCCTGCTGGCGGTGGAATTGCCGCAGGGCCCGTGCTGGTATCGCTATAACGGCGACGGCTACGGCGAACACGAAGATGGATCCGCCTTCGACGGCACCGGCATCGGCCGTCCCTGGCCGTCTGCTGGCCGGCGAACGCGCCCACTACGCGTTGGCGGCGGGCCATCGCGACGAAGCCGAAGCTCTGCTGACGGTGATGGAGAATTCCACGCCGGACACAGCCGCCTGCTGCCCGAACAAGTCTGGGACTCCGCCGACATTCCCGATCTCTGGAACTCTTTCGCGGCAAGCCTACGGGCTCAGCCTGTCCCTCTCGTGTGGGCGCATTCGGAGTACATCAAGCTGCGCCGCTCGATTCGCGATGGCAAAATTTCGACCAGCCGCCCCAGACCGTAAAGCGTTATCTCAGGTGGACAAAACTGTCGCGGCAGCATCTTTGGCTGGAGGTTTAACAATAAGGCGCGGAGCATTCCCCGCAACAAAACCCTGCGCATCGTGCTGCTCACCCCTGGCCGGTGCATTGGAGCATCGACGACTGGAAAACCGCGCACGACACCGACGACGCGCGACACGGGATTGGGCACCTACATTCTCGATCTTGCCGACCGCGTCGCTTGCCGGCGGGCGGCGCAGGCGATCTTCACTTTTTTCTGGGCCGAAGAAAATCGTTGGGAGGGAACGGATTTTCGAGTCACCGTGGAGTAACCCTTGCGGGCCCGCCTACGCGTATACAGCGCCACGTTTCGATGTATCAGGCCTGACTTCCGCGCTGGCGTAACACGAGTTCGACGACCGTGCAATCGTCGCTCAGCGGATTGCCGGCGCAGAATTCGGTCACCGCGGAGAAAATTCCTTCCAGAGTTGGCGACTTGCCGCAGCCGACTCCAGCCGCGAAATCTTCGAAGAAATCGCCCATCGGCATTTTCCGCTTCGGTGACTCCGTCGGTGACGAGGATAAAGCGGTCGCCGGACTTCATCTGGCAGCGTCGCGCTTTCGAACGTCGCGTCGGGTAAAAGTCCCACGGGAACGTTGCCGTGCGGCGGACGCATGACTTCGCCCCCGCAAACCAGCAGCGGCTGCACATGCCCGCAATTGACGTATTCCAGTTCGCCGTCGCGGCGTAGACGGGCCAGCAACACAGTCGCGTATTTTTCTCCACCCAGCTTGTCGGTGAAGAAACGATTGACGGCGCTGACGACGTCGAGCAGCGGCATCTCCGCCGTCAGGTGCGAATAGATCATCCCCTGCAAAGTTGACGCCAGCAGCGCGGCGGAAACGCCTTTGCCACTTACGTCGGCCAGGACAACGGCAAGCCCTTCTTTCGTATTAACCGCATCGTAAAAGTCGCCGCCGATTTCTTTACAAGGAATGTTTCTGCGGAAAAAGCGCGCAAATGGCACTTCGGGAATCTTCACTTCCATCAGCCGCTGCTGAATCGAAGCTGCGATGCTCAACTCCTGCTGGTAGCGGCGCGATTCCTCTTCCGCCTGCACCAGCCGCGCGTTCTCAATCAGCGACGCGGCTTCGGTCGCGATCACGTGCAGGATGTCTTTGCCCACGCCGGCAATATCGCGCGAGGCGAAGCGCGAATCGACGTACAGGACTCCCATCGACCTCGATGGTGTTGGCGGCGGGCGCTGGCGTCTGCGCATCGCGCGTGGCCTGCACCTGCATTTTGCGCAGCGGAATGCAGACCACAGTCCGCAAATCGTAGGCGACGATACTCTGCCGCCCGGTCAGATCGACCGACTGGCTGGTATCGGTCAGCAGGAATTCCGAATTCGCCCGCATCGATTCTTCCAGAATCGAATGGGAGATGGTCTTATCGTCGAGCAACGGCTCCTTCTTGTTGTTGCGCCCGGCTGCCAGGCGCAAGCTTGCCTTCATCGTCTTTGAGAAAAACGAATGCCCGCTCGGCCCGCGTTAGTTGCAAAGTCACATCGAGCATGGTCATCAGAATTTCGTCGAGAACGCCTGCCGTATTCAGCTTGCGCGCCGCTTCCAGAAATAAGGTCAGCTTTTCCAGATCGGTCGACTCCTGCGAGATCTGAATGCCTGAGATCTGGCTTAGGAACTCACGCGCAGTATTGGAGGTGCCGTGCGCGGGATTGAACACGACATAGGAAGAATCGCGGGCGCCAAATTCGAGGCGGTCGTTGCGCTCCAGCTTTTGCCGCTGGATGCGCTCTCCGTTAACGAATGTGCCGTGCTTGCTGCCCAGGTCGACGAGGAAAAAATCGCCCTCTTCCATCACGATCTGCGCATGATCGCGTGAAACTCGCGGGTCGGCGATGACAAGATCTTTGTCGACCTTGCGGCCCACGTTAAAAGGCGTCCGGTTGAGCACGATATTCTTCTGCTCGTTCCCCTGCACAAAAACAAGGGCAGGAAAGACGCCAGAACCGGACCCGGAACGACTGATGGCGCTAAGTGCCATGAGAATTCAGACTAAAGCAACTTGTTTACCGCGAGGCAAGTCTCTATTGCTGCTCCAGACTACCGCGTGGCGTCTCCGCTCGCAAGACGGCAGGGTGCCGCAAGCTCACTAAAGTCAGCAGGAAGACCAATACCGGCAAGGCAAAAGTGGCATACAAGGGTAGTTTCCAGGCATTCAATGCCGCGCTACGCGAGAAACACCAAATGACCGCGAGCGCCAGGCTAGCCAGCCAGCCCCACGCCAGGGCAAAAGCTCCGCCGAAATACAGAATGCACACTAAAGGTGAATCGGAGGTTAACCGCCGACGTTCGCGCGCCAGCAGCAAAATCGCTGGCAAGAGCAAGACCTGGTTGTAGGGAGAATCCATGGGAATAATCAGAAGCGTCAGCGCCATGACCAGCGCTACTGCTCTTCCGAAATCCTCAGAACCCACCGTCGCGGTGCGGAATCTCCATAGCAACGAGCACCCCATCAGCGCCGCAAGCGCGGCCAGGAACGAGCCGCCCCATGGGCCCATGGCCCAGTTTACTAATTGATCGAAAATCGACTGAGTTCCCGTGTAAGAGCGATAATCGCGAGTCGCCTGCCAGAACATCTTCCACCAGCCGGGCAGCACAAATTCTGATGCAGCGAGCAGGACGGCCATAGTTGCCGCAAAACCGGCCGAAAATCGCCAGCGAGTTTTCCACTCGCTCGCCGCCCACACCAGCAAAGCAACTACCAGAGGAAGCGCGAGTTGCGGCTTGATCGTTGCGGCCGCTAAAACAGCGCCGCCTAGAAAAAGATATCCGGTGGCCACGCAGGCTGCTCCTGCGGCAACCAGAGCGGCTACCAGCAAGCTGAGTTGTTGCAGCTTGAGCCCCTGCACTTCGGGAAAACCTCCCAATAGCAAAACGATGCAAATGAACAATCCAACCGCTGGCAATCTCCAACGCAATACTTTCAGCCACAACCAAACAGAGGCGACAGACAGTCCCAGCAGAACCCAGCGAAACGAAGTCTGCACCAGTTCGAAAGGAACCTCAATGGTGGGCGCCAACAAGAAAATCACATACACCGGATACGCAAATGCTTGTTGATCTTTGGGATCGTTGGGCAGCGAGGCATCGAGCTGTCGTCCGTAATATCCCTTCTGAATTTCAGCGGTAACATCGCGGCCATACGGATTTCTCCCGTGCAAGAGCAATTCGCGTCGCGCCCAGCCATCGCGGATACAAGTCCGACAGATTGCCACGTGGCCGGTTATGCGCCGCGGCGTCCGTAATCTGGTAACGGACGAGAATTGCATCGACATAAAACCACATGCTCGCTGCTGCCGCGAGTGAGATGAGGCAGAGCAAGAGATTTGTGTTTAATACCTGCGTCTTGCGCAAGCGGCTTATATCTCCTGACTTCGGTCGGAATCGGACCGCTTCATGTTACAACTGAGTGATTGAAACCCCATTCATGCGATGGCGCGTCGCAGTCTCGGCCGCGATTGGAATAGCCAGCGGCACATTCTGCTGGTTTCTCATGCGGCACTTCCATCAGGATGCGGCGGATTTTCGTTGGGCGCTGCATCTCGGCCATCGCCTGCTCGCGCGGCAAAATCCTTACGATACTCCGCTCGAGCAATACCCGGCGACCGCGGCGCTCTTAGCGCTGCCATTTCTTCGATTGTCGCCCGAAGCTGCAGCCGGATTTTTCTGGGGAACAAGTTCGTTCTTATTGGCCTTGGGACTCACGCGTGGCGGCTATCACCGGCTGCTGGTGTTTCTCGCCTACCCATACTGGGCGGGAATGCTCGCGGTGCAGTGGTCTCCCATCATTGCTGCCAGCGCATTCTTTCCGCTACTGTTGCCTGCGACTTTGGCGAAACCACAAATTGGCCTGCCCGTTTTTCTGACTCGCATGACACGCCGCGGATTGCTCGCATGTGCTGCTGTTCTTGCCTTAACCCTGCTCTGGATGCCGGCATGGCCGCTGCTCTGGATTCATCAATGGGGCAACTACGAACACTTTATTCCCGTGCTCATTCTTCCCGGGCCGCTATTGCTGCTCGCTCTGATTCGCTATCGCAATCGCGATGCCCAGTTTTTGTTTCTGGCTTCCCTCATGCCGCAACGCTGGTTCTTCGATAGTTTCACGCTGTGGCTGATCCCGAAAACCAGAAAGGAAATTCTCGGCACCGCCGCCATCAGTTGGGCTGCAGGAATCTGGCGCTGGAATCACATGCCGCACAGCTTCACGCAAGTCGGAAGATGGGCCGTTGTGTTCCTGTATCTCCCGATGCTGGTCGTCATTTTATGGCGGGCTAAATCTAACTCAAAGCCGTTGGGGTCAAATCCTGGTCCAACTGCCTCGGATGAGATTCTGCCTTGATCCTCCGTTGTATCCCATAAAGCCAGAGCAGCAAAATCATCGCCAGCAGGTTGAGATGTTCAAAGCGAAACAGAAGCAGCAGGTAGACCGGCGTAAAAAGCAACAATCCCGCAGGTACCAAAAATGGTAGGTCTCGGGACCATTGCAACCTGCTGCTGCCCGTGAAACTTAACGACGCCGCCAAAGGAACCAGCAACAAAATCAAATCGGACAAGAACGTGTGATAGCTGACGAGCACGCTTGTCGTAGTCGCCAGGGCAAATAGCAAGCCTATCTGGGAACTAAAATATTTTCTCGAAATCGCGATCGCCCACGCCAGCAATACAAGCGAAAGTATGAGAGTAAGCACGGCAAAAGCGTGGAGCAAGCCAGCAGACATTTTCCAGCCTTCGAGCAGCCCGCGCAGATTCGGCACGATCGCGGCCATAATCGCTCCGTTCGCTCCGACGCTTTCCAGGTGAAATAGATACTGCGGATAGCGCACGGCCTGCGGCCATCCAACGATGGCGATGGAAATCGCGCTCAGGCAGAAACATGTCGCAAGGAACCCCAGCAAAATCTTCGGCCGTTTCCAGCCCAAGGCAACGATCAGAACAATAGGAAAAATGAGGTGAATCTTAAAACTGCCCAGCCCCAGCCAGCAGCCCGCAAGAAAATTCGAATTTCGCACCAGTGCGCGAAACGCGAGACTCTCCAGAAGAAACAGGAGAATCACGTCCTGCCCTTGGAGCAGGGCCATAAAAACAGGGAAAAAAGCGAGCTCCGCCAACCACCAGACCACACAAGGCTGGCGCCACAACACCGGAACACTTTGACGAAGCAAGACCGGCCCCAGCGCCAGCATGCAAAGGTTCAACAGGCCCCAAACGGCATAGGCGGCTGGGTAAGAGAGAAGAGTCAATGGAGCGAAAATCAACGCTTCAAATGGCGGATGCATGTAGGGTAACGGCCCCTGCCGGATTTCAACCGCGGGCGCAAAACTCTTCTGCATCCGGGACTGCTCTATATCGTTGTACAGCTCGTGTCCCAGTCCCTGGCGAACCATCAAACCCGCTGAGTAGAAAATGGTGAAGTCCGGGTACCCTTTGGCGATGAGCGCTCGGTCATGCCAAAACAAGAACGCGTGAATCGCCAGCGTCCCCGCCAAAGCGCCGTAAATAGCCTTTTCCAGTGTTCCCCGCTTCACGCTTGTCCTCGCACGCATTGCAACGAAAGAATCTGGATTATAGCTTCCGCCGAAACTACGAAGCGTTATGATGCGGACGGTGAAAGAACTCTTTCAACTGCGGCGCGCGTTCGTGATCGCCGTTTTCATTGGCCTGTTCGCGATGGCGGCGCGCAACGTCCTCGATCCCGATGTCTGGTGGCACTTGAAGACTGGCGAATGGATCGTCCAGCACCACGCTGTGCCGCACACGGATCCGTTCTCCTACACCAGAACCGGCCAGCCCTGGATGGCCCATGAGTGGCTCTGTGAAGTGGCTCTGTACGAATTATTCCGATGGACGGGTTACGCCGGGCTGATAATCTCCTTTGCCGCCATCATCAGCGCCGCGTTTATTCCGCTCTATTTGCGTTGCGCAGCCGGCCCTATCGCCGCCGCTGCGACGACGCTGTGGGGCGCTCTTGCGACCGCGGTTGTGTGGGGGGTGCGTCCACAGATTCTCTCTTTGCTGCTGCTCAGCGTTTGGCTATTGATTCTTGAAAGATCCGAAGAGAATCCCAAGCTTCTGTGGTGGACTCTGCCGCTTACGTTGCTTTGGGTGAACGTTCATGCAGGCTTCATTCTCGGACCGGTTTTTCTCGGATTATTGATTGTGGGCGAGTTTCTTGAGACGCATCTTTCATCTCGCACCCGCGCTGCAAGCCCTCGCCTGCGCTGGCTATGGTTAACCCTACTCGCCAATCTGCTAATCGTTCCTCTGAATCCCAACGGGATTTCCTTGCTCTGGTACCCGCTGCAAACCTGGCGCGTGCAGAGTCACATCACCGAGTGGGCCTCGCCCAATTTTCACAGAGTGGACTATGCGGCCTTCTTTCTTCTTATTCTTGCAACTTTCGCCACATTGGCATTTTCCCGGCGGCAAGTCCGGCTTCGCGACATCGTGTGGTTGGTGGTCGCTTCGTTCGCCGCTCTCTCTTCGGTGAGAATGATTCCCTTGTTTGTTCTTATCGCCGTGCCCATCGTCTCTCGCTCGCTGGGAGATTGGCTGGGCACCGGCAAACGTTCCGTTCTTCACCCGCGTTCGCAATTTTTGATATTGAATGCGGGCATGATAACGGCGATGCTATTTCTCGCTGTTGTTCACACCGATCGAGTGATTCGTGGCCAATCTCAAGCCGAGGCCACGCACTTCCCCGCTGCGGCCGCCGCCTACTTGCAACAGCACCCGCCGACGGGAAAAATCTTCAACTTCTACGACTGGGGCGGATACCTGATCTTCAAGCTCTATCCGCCGATCCGTGTGTTCGTGGATGGCCGGGCAGAAGTCTACGGCCAAACCATGATGCAGGAATTTCTCCACGCGTATTATTTGCAGGATTGCTGGCAGCGACAACTTTTGCAGTGGAAAGTTACTACCGTAATCGTGCCGCCGGGGTCCGCCTTGGCTTCGGGGCTGCGGGAGTCCCCGAACTGGTCTCTGAGTTATCAGGATTCGGTAGCCGCTATCTTTTCAAAGCCGTTCCACGACAGCGGCTTACAAACGAATCCTTGTGCTGACACTCTAGCTTCGCCGTACCAACCGCCGTCTTCCGTGCGCTTGAGTTTCCCTTACTAGAGTGCAAGAAATTACACCCTTTCCTTGGCTCGTCGGGGTATTATGTGGGTTACGAAGGTGGGCCTGCCTCCCTCGCAATTCACGGGCGCACATTTTAAAAATTAGGAAGGCTTTCCGTTTTCTCGGCGGCTGATCGGCCAAGCATGGGCAGATACCTGCGTCGCTTGCTATTTTGGCCGCAAGTGCGAGAGTCGAGGCTTCGACCCTGATTCGTCCTGAAGGACAATTATGAATCGTTCGCGTTTGTTGATGATTGGCGTCGTGGCATTGGCCCTCGGCGGCTTCGTCAGCCTCATCGTCTATAAGAATTTGCAATCGAGAAGCTCGGGTACGGTGGCAGGAGCCGACGTAATCGTGGCCGCCGATGACATTCAAGTGGGCGCCAGGATCGAAGAGCACGACGTTCGCGTCGAGCAAGTTCCTCCCGGCGACGTGCCGCCGGGTGCGCTCACCAAACGCTCGCTGGTTATGGGACGCGGAGTGGTTGTTCCCATCTACAAGGGCGAATTCTTTCTTCCCAACCGGTTGGCGGCGGAGAATGCCGGCTCCGGATTGCCCTCGCTGATTCCACCGGGAATGCGGGCGGTGTCGGTGCGAGTTAACGAAGTTGTCTCCGTAGCTGGATTCGTTACACCGGGAACTCGCGTAGATGTGCTGCTGACTGGCACTCCCAACGGCGGCAATGATCCGCAGACTACAACCGTGTTGCAGAACGTCGCGGTGATCGCTTCCGGAACCCGGCTCGAGCGTACTTCTACCGGCGAGGCTCAAAGCACCCCCGTGATTACGCTGCTGGTTTCGCCCGACGACGCCGAGCGGTTAACCCTGGCCAGCGCCGAAGGCCACATTCAACTTGCTCTGCGAAATCCGCTCGATACGCATGAGGACGAAGTAGCTGCCGCCAACGAGAGAGGCCTATACAAGGGTGGCATCCCGGCTCCTGCACCTCCGCCGGTTCATCATGTGGCCAGCAAGAAAAAAGTCGAGCCGGTTGCCGCACCGGCGCCTTCAGTCATGAGCATTGAGGTCTATAAGGGCGACAAGAAACAGGAAGTTCATTGTACGGAGGAGAATTGCACCTCCAAGTAACGGGAGGAGCAAGCAAGAACGAAGGGATTAGAAAAAGTTCCACCCTGCAATTCCCAGAATCGCGCAAACACATTCCTCACAGGGAGAGGAATTAGAAAATGACAGTTCGCATTCCGCTCATTGGGATACTCATGTTCTCGATCGCGTTTTCGCTGCCTGCGTGGCCGGAGATGTCCGCGCAACAGGGCGCGGCCGGGCAGTCCGAGAATCCCGGACCTCCCACCACTACCCAGACCACAACCTTGCCGCCAGAGTCGCAGCAGACTCAGGGATCGGCTCCGTTGCGCGTTATGGTCGACAAATCCATACTTATCAATACTACCGAGCGGCTGACGCGCGTTTCGGTCAGCGATGATGCCGTCGCCGACCCGGCCGTCATTTCTCCCACACAAATTCTGGTGCACGGACGTTCGCCGGGTGAAGTGTCGCTTTTAATTTGGGATGAATTGGGACGCTCGCGCAGCTTCGATCTGCGTGTTGATGTCGACATCAGCGCCCTGGCGGAAGAAGAACATCGAGTCTTCCCTGAGGAGCAGATTACCGTCACCGCTTCCCGTTCGGCGGTTGTCCTCTCCGGCCACGTTTCGACCGAGGATGTTTCCAAACGCGCCGCCGAACTTGCCACGGCCTATTCCAAGAACGTAGTCAACGTTCTCACCTATGGCCCGGTGGGAGCGCAGGAAGTGTTGCTGCAAGTCCGCTTCGCGGAAGTCGATCGAACTGCGCTGACGCAACTGGGTGTCAACTTCATTTCAACCGGCGCAGCCAACACCATTGGAACGACGGGAACCGGACAATACGGCGGCTTCGGCACGCAGCAGATCAGCCAGACAACCGGTTCAGGCGCCGGGTTCCAGTCGAACCAAACAATCAGCAACGTGCTCAATCTGTTTCTTTTTCGCCCCGACCTTCACTTCGGCGCGGTCATCGAGGCCCTGGAAACCAAGAATCTTTTGCAGATTCTTGCCGAGCCCAATTTAATTGCCATGAACGGCAAAAAAGCCAGCTTCCTGGCCGGCGGCCAATTCCCTTTCCCCATCGTCCAGCCCGGCGCGGGGTTCACGGCGGTTACCATCTCTTTCAAGGAGTTCGGTGTGAAACTTGATTTCACTCCCGTAATCATGCCGAACGGCAATATTCACCTGACCGTCGAACCAGAGGTAAGTGCGCTCGATTTCAGCAATGCCCTCACCATCTCTGGCTTCACGGTTCCCGCGCTCAGCACGCGCAAGGCCTCGACCGAATTCGAGCTTCAGGACGGCCAGAGCTTCGTCATCGCCGGCCTGATCGACAATCGTGTCACCGACATTTACAACAAGATCCCGGGACTGGGCGACATCCCCGTCCTGGGAAATCTCTTTCGCAGCAAGAGCTACCAGAAAAGCAAATCCGAGTTGATGGTGCTCTGCACGGTGAAACGGATTTATCCCAGCAACGAGGTTCCGCCTCCACCCAAGCCCGCGAAACCGTACGTGATGGATCAGGATAAGTTCGACAAAGGGCCCAAGTAGCAAAATATGCCAGAGGTTCTGAACAAGGTAAGAGGTCATGCCCGAACTCTCAGTCGTCATCGTCGCTCCGGACAGTGAACAGCGCACTGTGCTGCAAGTGCTGGTCGATGGCACCAATGTTGCCCGCACTGTCCACACCTGCGCCAGCTATCCCATGGCCTCGGCCGATCCCGTTTCCCGCCGGGTTCGCGCCGCCAATCCGGACGTAACTCTCGTCGACATTCCGCCGGACAATACCGCAACCGCGCTGCGGGCAATTGAACTGCTTCACCAGGATGCTCCCGACTCCGCCGTGTTCGCCATCGGCAGCCTCAACCAGCCGCAAGTGATTGTGAATGCCATGCGCGCTGGAGCTCGCGAATTCATTGAGCGTCCCACCACGACCACCGATTTGCTGGAGGCTTTCGTTCGCTTGACCGCCGCTCAGCGGCGCACAAAAAATGAAGGCCCGCGCGGTAAGGTTTTTTCGGTCATCAACGCCAAAGGTGGAAGCGGCGCGACCACTGTGGCCGTGAATCTGGCTCTGGCATTGCAATCTTCCCACGGACAGACCGCCATGATCGATTTGGCGCCTCTGGGCCATGCCGCGCTGCACCTCAACGTGAAGCCTTTGTTCTCGGTATCCGACGCGACCCGCAATCTGCATCGCATGGACGCTTCCCTGCTGGAAAGCTTCATGGTCCGGCACAATGGCGGCCTTCAGTTGCTGGCTGGAACGAGCACGCCCGCGGCACTCGATCCCTCTACCGCCGAGTTTGTCCGCCTGTTCGACATGATGGTCAGCCACTACCGCTATGTAGTGGTGGATCTTTCCACCCGTTTCGACGCCTGCAGCCGCCTGGTCGCCAACCTTTCCGAATGCGTCTTGCTGGTCGCCTGTACGGATGTAGCGTCGCTGTGGAGTGCCGCCCGGGTACAGCAATACCTGGGAGAGAGCGGCGGACGCGAGCGCGTCCGGTTGGTATTGAACCGGTTCCGCAAAGTTCCCGGCTTCAGCGAGACCGATGCGGAAGCTGCGGCTGGAGCCAAACTGCTGTGGCGGGTACCGAACCAGTATTTCGCCGTGTCGACGGCTATCGACCGGGGCGTGCCTTTGATGGAGCAGAGCCACACGGAAATCGCACGTTGCTTTGCCGGACTGGCGCAGGAACTCACGCGCAATGACGTGGAGACGAAAAGGGCCACATGGTCTCTATTCAAGACGGTTTAGGAGTCGTAGGATCGAACTGGCTATAGGAAAAATAAAGATCTCCTCGGCGACCTCAGCGTTGAAATGACTTAAGCGCGTAAGTCGCAAAGATTGCGAGGAAGGCAAGGCAAGACAAGATTTTTTATGGCGAATTTGCAGAGCTTCGAGCGGGTCGAATACCAGCAGGTAAAGGCTGACCTGCATCGCAAAATCCTTGACCGCCTCGACCTGGAAAAACTGGGCAAGGTGTCGGGGACGTCCGCTCGCGATGAAGTTCTGGTCGTCATTCGTAACGCCGTCAACAGTGAAGTCGTTCCTCTGAGCTTTGCTGAGCGCGAGCGGCTTTCCCGCGAGATTCTCGACGAAATTTTCGGCCTGGGCCCGCTCGAGCCTCTGCTCAAGGATCACACCATCTCTGACATTCTGGTAAACCGCTTCGACCGCGTCTACATCGAGCGCGCGGGCAAGCTGGAGATGACAGGATTGTCTTTCAAAGACAATTCACACCTGATGCAGATCATTGAACGCATTGTCTCCCGCGTGGGCCGGCGCGTCGATGAATCTTCACCCATGGTCGATGCCCGTTTGGCCGATGGCTCCCGCGTCAACGCGATCATTCCTCCACTCGCTATCGACGGGCCCTGCCTGTCGATCCGCCGTTTCGGACGCGAGCCGCTGACCGCGCGGCAAATGATCGAGAACCAGACTCTAACTGAGCCCATGCTGGAATTGCTTTCTGCCATGGTCAAGGGACGCTTGAATATCCTGGTCTCCGGCGGAACCGGCGCCGGCAAAACAACTTTACTCAACGTGCTTTCCGGCTACATTCCCAACTCCGACCGCATCGTCACTATCGAAGACGCAGCCGAGTTGCAGCTCAAGCAGGAACACGTCGTCCGGCTGGAAACACGGCCGCCTAACATCGAAGGCAAGGGCGCGGTGCGCCAGCGGCAGTTGGTCATCAACAGTTTGCGTATGCGTCCCGATCGCATTGTGGTCGGCGAGGTCCGCGGCGAAGAAGCTTTTGACATGTTGCAGGCCATGAACACCGGCCACGAAGGCTCGCTCACCACGGTTCACGCCAACTCGCCGCGCGATGCCCTGGCCCGCGTCGAGAACATGGTTTCCATGGCCAACCTGAATATTCCCGAGCGTGCCGTGCGCCACCAACTCGCCTCCGCCTTGCATGCGGTGGTGCAAATCGCCCGCATGGCTGACGGCACCCGCAAAGTTATCACTATTTCCGAAGTGGTCGGCATGGAAGCCGAATTGATTACCATGCAGGATATTTTTCAATTCGACCGAACCGGCATCGACGAAAACGGAAAGGTGCGCGGATCGTTCCGCGCTTCTGGCATTCGGCCGAAATTCGCCGAGCGCCTGGCGACCTCCGGAGCCCGCTTACGCGCCGCGCTCTTTGAAACGCGAGTGGAGGTCTAAGAACCATGACTGCCATTCTCGCATTTCTCGTCTTCCTCGTAGTTGCGGTGGCCGCCTTCGCGATCGGCTCGCTGCTCGATGAACGCCAGGGCCGCGCCCGCCTTATCAAAGAGCGTCTGGCCAATGTGCAGAAGGCTCCGGAGCGCGCTCCCGAAGAAGAACTTGCACTACTCCGTGATCAGCAACTCAGCCAGATTCCCGCGCTCGACAGTCTGCTTCGGCGTTCGCAGCGCATTGCGGATATTCAGAAAACTCTGGCTCAGGCCGGCATGAAGCTGCGCGCGGGAAATTTCCTGGGCATCTGTGCTCTCAGCGGAATTGCAGCCGCAATCCTCGGGCTAATTTTTGGCAAGAACCCGGCTATCGCCGGATGCGCCATGCTGGTCGGTTTGATTCTTCCTTACTCCTACGTGTCCTTCCGCCGAAACAAACGCTTTGAAAAATTCGAGGAGCTTTTTCCCGAGGCCATCGATACCCTGGCCCGCGCGGTGCGCGCCGGCCACGCCTTCACCACCGCTCTGGAAATGATTTCCGATGAAGTCGCCGAACCAGTTGGCGGCGAATTCCGCAAGCTCTACGAAGAACAGAAATTCGGCATGCCGGTGCGCGACGCTCTGCTCAACTTCGCCGACCGCATCCCTCTGGTTGATTTGAAATTCTTTGTCACCGCCGTCATGTTGCAGCGCGAAACCGGCGGCAACCTCGCGGAAATCCTGGATAACCTTTCCTATGTCATTCGAGAGCGCTTTAAGATACAGCGCCAGGTGCGCGTTTATACCGCCCAGGGACGCCTCACAATGGCTCTGCTGATGGCGATGCCCCCGATTATCGTTACAGTCATGTTGGTGCTGAATCCCGGATTCATTCACCCGCTCTTTGCCGACCCGATCGGCCACGCGCTGGTGGTCGCCGGACTGGCTTTGCAAACGGTTGGCTATTTCGTGATTCGCAAGATTATTAAGATTCAGGTTTAAGTGCAGAACGTAGAGGAAGAAGCTTAGCAATGTTGCCGTTGATACTGACCATTATCGTGTTCGTGACCATCGTGCTGGTGATCTTTTCTTTCGGCGCGGCGGTTGTGACCCCAAGCTCCGTGCTGGGCGCACGCCTGCGAGCCTTGGGCGGACGGCAGCAACAGGTCGCCGAAAAACCCGCATTGCGCGAACGCTTCGAGCAGGCCCTCGATCCCATCAGCAAGGCGATCCCGCTATCGCCCGCCGACGTTTCCCGCACCCGCGCCTGGCTGATTCAGGCCGGCTATCGCGACGCCGGTGACGTCAACTACTATTTTGGCGCCCGTCTTCTTCTGGCGGCGCTGGGCTTCGCTGGCGTGGTGCTCTTTTCCGGTTTCAGCAACATGATGTTGCTGGTCGGAGTCCCCGGCCTCGGTTTCTTCATTCCCCGTTTCATTCTCAAGCGCATGATCCGGGACCGCCAGCGCCGCATCACCCTTGGCTTGCCCGATGCCCTCGATCTCACTGTCATTTGCGTCGAAGCTGGCTTAGCTCTTGATCAGGCGCTCATGCGCGTGGGTGAGGACCTACACCATGCCCACCCCGATCTCAGCGATGAATTTCATCTGGTCAACCTGGAAATGCGCGCCGGCAAACCGCGCGTTGAAGCCCTGCGCAACCTGGTTGACCGCACCGGCGTTGACGATATCCGCTCTCTTGTTGGTACACTGATACAGACCGACCGCTTCGGCACCAGCGTCGCTCAAGCCCTCCGCGTGCATTCCGACTCCCTCCGCACGGAACGGCGGCAACGGGCCGAAGAACAGGCTGCAAAAACAACCATCAAAATGGTCCCTCCCCTGGTGTTATTTGTTCTGCCATCGATTATTTTCGTAACCATTGGTCCCGCCGTGATCGAGTTGATTCGTGAACTGGGACCGGTTTCAGGCGGAAAATAACGAAACAGAAGCTTTGGAGCCGTCGTAGCCATGACCGCATTTTCCCCGCAGGGGCAGGCATTCAACCGTACCCGGCAGTCGTATCTCGCGACCGAACTGGCGCTCGCGGATACGCACTGGTCAAGGCTGCGCGGATTGTTAGGTGCTTCCGAGAGCGACTTCGGCGACGGCCGCGGCTTGTGGATCGTTCCCTGCCATGGCGTTCACACTCTCGCCATGCGCTTTCCCATCGATGTGATTTACCTGAGCCAAGCAGGAACAGTGGTCCACATTGAGCAGAAATTGCAGCCCTGGCGTTTCGCTCCCATTCGCATGCAGGCCGCCACGGTGCTGGAACTTCCGAGTGGCAAGGCTGTGGAAACCTCGACCGCGGTAGGCGATAAAATTGAGATCAACCTGCGCAAGACCCAGAAAGACAAACAGAAGCACCAAGAGATGAATCACGAGTGAATGCAACTCTCCAACTCGAAGAGATCGCCCAGCTGCATGAAGCGCCGAAGCTTCTGATCGAGTGGACTCCGCGCTGGGAAGATTTCGTCACTTCCATCCGTCCGGCGATGGCGCGTTCCACCGCCCGTCTGGCCGGCGAAGCCGCCATCGGCGTTCCGCCTTACCGCAAGATGCTGGTCACGCTGGCGGCGGAAGCGTTTGTGATTTTTGCCGTCATCATTCTGCCCTTCGAGATTGCCAAACTCCGCCCTTACACCGCCCCGCTGCCCCAGAGCCATGACGTGATTTACTACACTGGAGACGAGCTTCCCCGCACCGAGGATTTGGGCGGCTCCGAATCCGGACACTCCGGCCGCGCCGGAGGAAATGAAGCTCATCATCGCACCCAGACGATAAAAATCGCGCGTGGCGGATCGCTGGCTGCCAGAGTCGTAGACGCACCCAATCTCAAGCTGCCAGCTTCGCGCGATGCCGTGGCCAATCTGCTCGCCATCAAGCCGAATCCTGGGGCGCCGCCAGCGGAAGGTTTGCGCTCGTCGCGCTCGGCTCCCAACCTGACCGCCGATGTAGTCGCTCCCGCACCCAATGTCCCGCGCGATTACACGCGCAACGGACTTTCGGTGGAGTCCGTTGTTCCGCCCGCGCCCAATGTTTCTCGCGACCGCCCATTGATCGCCCCCGATTTGAATTCTTCCGTCATCGCTCCCGCGCCCAGCGTGGCGCGCGATCACCCGCTGATCGCGCCCTTGCTGGCTCCGTCCGTGGTCGCGCCCGCACCCAATCTTTCCCGCAGCCGAGTCCGCTCTGCCCCGGCGCTGAACGCAAGCGTCATCCCGCCCGCACCCCAGGCCGTCAACAACGACGTTTCCCGCTCCGCGGTACAAATGACGAACCCGGCAGTGATTCCGCCGCCGGTGAGCGTGCCCGAACGCGAATCTTCCCGCAATGCCCGCCTCAACCTGCCCGCACCATCGGTGATAGCGCCACCGCCCTCAGCCGATATTCAGCCGGACATGCGCCGCATGGCCAGCGGAACCCTTCCCGACCCATCAAGAAATGTCGTTCCTCCGCCACCACAGCAGACTGGGCTGTTGAGCACGCTCATTGGAAAGGTCTTCGGAACCCAGAATGTCGTGCCGCCGCCGCCCAGCGTCGACAGCACAATTTCTTCGGGCAGCCCCAACGGTCTCCGGGGCGGATCAGGCAATGCACCCGGCACAGGCGTAGTCCCTCCACCACCTTCGATCTCCGGTTCGGGACGCTTAGCATCAGCTTCGAACGGTCAGATGGGCGGCACCAGCGTCGTCCCGCCACCGCCGTCAGTTTCCGGCTCAGGACGCGGCTCCGGCAGTTCTCATTATCCTGGCGGAACTCTTCTCGCCGGAAATGTCATTCCCCCGCCGCCTTCGGTTGGCGGTGGAAGTTCTGCCTTCGGTTCTGGTCGAGGAGCTAAAGGCTCGGGCTTCGGTGGATCGATGGATGCGGGATCCGTACTGGCTCCTCCGACCGGCGGCGGAAGCGGCGGCGGTTCTGGCGCAGTGATTTCGACTCAGCCGGGCTCGAAAGTCGGCGCACCTAATAACAACGCTGGAGCGCTGGCGATGTCGCCTTCGGGCGGGGATAATCCCGGTCTCGGCGGTTCGGGCGGCGGCTCCGGCATCGGACGTGGCAACGGCCCCGGAAGCGGCATGGCTGGAGAAGGATCAGGCGCCGGCAAAACGGGAATAGGCCGCGGCTCCGATCCTGGCGCCCGCGGCGGGATCTCGCCGAGCAATGGCCCCGGTGGCGCTGGCAATGCTACCAGCGGCAATCCGCCTATCCCAGGCGTCGCCGTTAGCGGGGGCAGCACCATTGTCAACCTGCCCAGCTTCGGCTCCGATGCCGGCAGTGGCAATCCCAATCTCCCGGGGCGCACCAAAATCAACAGCCAGCAAGGTCCAGACATTACCATCGTCGCCACCTCACGCTCCGGCGGAGCCTTCGATTTCTACGGCAAGCTTCCGGGTGACAATTACACTGTCTACGTGGATACTTCGGTGGGCACGGCAGTCATGCAGTTTGCCGATCCAAGGTCGGCTGCGCACTCATACCCCGAAACGTTGGTCGGACCGGAAGCGATCCGCAACAATTTGCCTTCCGGCCTGCCGCATGCTCGCCTCGTGATCTCGTGTGTGTTGGACGCTTCCGGTAATCTGAAGAACTTACGCGTGCTGGAGCCGGGCCCGGCAGCCATGACCGCCAACGTGATGGCCGCCCTGCCAAGCTGGAAGTTCCGCCCCGCCATGCGTGGCAAACAACCCGTGGAAGTCAACGCCATCCTCGGCTTCGGCATCAACACCGACGACCGCAATTGACCGGATCGCGAACGCAGTGAAATTCCGCGGCGGTGAGTATTCCTGAGGCTCACCTGTCAAGATGCAGGCCAGGTTCTTGCAACCGTGGAAAGCCGCCCAGAACCTCTGCGGCACCGCTTCTACTTTGTGCCCGGCGGCGCGGTCGCCGGAGGTGTCGCCGCAAGGCTTCGATCGAACGCCGCAGCTACGTCGTCCCGATAAACCTCTTTCCAGCTCCCGGATAGCTCCAGAAGATTGGCTAGAGCCGAACCACGCGGCGCAAGCACGCAACACACATCATGTTCCTCAAGAAATCTATCCCACCCCTGCTCGGCGTGAATCATGGTCACGTAATCCCTGAGAAAACCTTCGCCGTAAAGATCATGCCGGTCATCGACTACGACACGGGTCTTGGGATAGAGGCGATAAATCAGATATCCGCCCCAGTAATCGGGGGCCAGAATTGGCCCCCACGGTTTGCCGGCTGCGATATGGTTCACTGCTTCCACGGGAAACCTTTGGCTGCTGAAATGGGCGTCCATCAGGCGTTTTGCTCCTATGTAGCCGCCGTTAACGGCAATGCCAAACAGCGCAACCGCCGCGACGACCGACCACGAGTGGAACCTAATGCTCAATTCGACATCTCTCATGCGCCGCCAGAATCCGGAAACCGAAGTCCCCAGCCGCGGGAAGTCTTGCGCCAGCAGCGGCCCCGAAACCACCACCAGCAATAGCGACGAAACCGGCACATTCCGCACCGCATACAATCCGGAATAAACGGCGAACAGGACAACCAGCCCCTCGCCTAGCCGCAAACGTCGCCTTCTCAACGCCAGTGCCACCAGAGAGATGAGAATCAGCACGGCGAAACAGCGCTCCGCCACGCCGTGAAAGTTCGGCGACTGGAACTCGTCAATGTGATTGATCAAGAAACGATTTGAGAGATATTGGTAGATGTGGACATAAAGCCGCCAGCCGTAAGGATTGCAATATGTCGCCAGCGCCGTTAACAGGCCGATGATGAAAAGGTGCTTCGCACGCCGCCGCGCTCGCAGCTTGATCATTGCATCTTCCCAGCGCGTTTCACGAAGTCTGGCCCATGTGTAAGCCGCACCCGCCCAATAAATCCCCAGCAGTACAAATCCAATCAGGAAACCGCCATGCACATTCACCCAAACCAGCATGAGCACTGGCAACAGCCACAGCCGCCTGTCACGCCTGTCATTGGTAACGTCGCCATCGTTCGCAATCTCGTCGAGCTCGCTAGAATCCAAAACCCAGAACCACACCAGGGTAAAGAGCCAGCTCATCACGTGGGGCCGAGCAAGAAAATGAACCATCGACGCCGAGGCGGCGAGCAGCACCAAACCCAGGGCAAGAAACAGGCTGACTCCGCGCTGCACCAGCAGCCGAAAAGTCCAGGAAAATACCATCGCAATCGTCAGCGCTGTCAGCCACACGACTCCATTCAATCCTGCAGCCCGTTCCAACTCCCCGGCACAAAAGTCGTAGAGCCACTCCCACGCAAACCAGGGTCGGCTGCTCATGGTCGATGAAAACAAATCCACGCGCGGAATCGCGCGCGTTGCTGCGATGATTTGTCCCGTGCGAATATGCCAGCCGATACCGCCGTCGCTGAGTAGTTTCACCGAAAGGGGCGTGCACATCAGCGTCGCCAGCAGAGCCAGGAAAATCAAATCGCCCACCGAGGGCAACAACATTCGCATCCAACTAGAACGCGCCTGCGCCGCAACCGAACTTCCGGAATCGTCTGCCATCGCGCTGAATCTTATAGGTCAGAAGCTCGAACGGCAAGAAAATGCAGGGCCAGAAAATGAACGGCCGGACGACGAACAGCGACACAAGTCGTGGCACGACTAGGGACGGACATCGACTCCCGCGTGTAGTGGTTGTTGGTGGTGGCTTTGGTGGCCTCGCCGCCGCGCAGGCGCTGGATCGCGCGCCACTGAGTCTGACCGTGATCGACCGCAAGAACTATCACACTTTTCAACCGCTGCTCTATCAAGTGGCGACGGCCGGACTTTCTCCCGGAGAAATCGCTGCTCCCATTCGCTCCATCCTCCGTCGCCGCAAGAACACTGAAGTTTTAATGTCGGAGGTCACCGGATTCGATCTAGCGCGACGTGTCGTGGAAACTCCCGACGGAAAAATTCCTTACGATTACCTGATCATCGCTGCCGGCGCGAGTCACGCCTACTTTGGCCATGACGATTGGGAACCATTCGCTCCCGGACTCAAAACAATAGAAGATGCGCTCGAGATTCGCCGCCGCGTGCTGCTGGCGTTTGAACTCGCAGAACGCCAGGCCGCCCACGGAGAAACCGCCACGCCCTTAAATTTCACCGTCGTCGGCGGCGGCCCTACCGGCGTGGAATTGGCTGGCACGCTCGCCGAAATCAGCCGCCATGCCCTGGCGCACGAATTTCGCTCGATCGATCCCAAGATGGCGCACATCCTGTTGCTCGAAGGCGGTCCGCGCATTCTTCCCGCCTATGCCGAGGATCTTTCACGCAGCGCACAGCAGCAATTGGAACATCTCGGCGTGGAAGTTCGCACTTTCGCCATGGTCACCAATGTTGAAGCCGGAGCTATCTACGTTGGCCAGACCCGTCTCTCAGCAGCCGTAATTTTGTGGGCGGCAGGTGTCGCCGCTTCGCCCTTGGGGGCGAAACTAGGAGTTCCCATTGATCGCGCCGGTCGTGTGCTCGTGCAGCCGGGCCTCACTTTGCCCGGCCATCCCGAAGTCTTCGTAATCGGCGACCTCGCCGCCCTCAAAGACGAACAGGGAAAGCTGCTGCCCGGAGTCGCCCCTGTCGCCATGCAGGAAGGCCGCTACGCGGCGAAAGTCATTCGGAATGAAATCGCAACCGGAGTCCCGGCGCGATCCCACGTTTCACTACGTTGATAAAGGCAGTCTGGCCACAATTGGCCGTGCGGCCGCCATCGCCCAGTTTGGCAAGATTCACATCTCCGGCTTCATCGCCTGGCTCGCTTGGCTCTTCGTCCACATTCTTTTTCTCATCGGATTCCGCAACCGCATTTTGGTTTTTATTCAGTGGGCGTGGTCCTACGTCACCTACGAACGCGGAGCCCGCCTCATCACCGGCAGCACTTACCTGCCCGGATGGCCCGGCTCTCACCCGCCCGGTCAATCAGCCACAGCAGCGGCCGCGCCGCACGAAATTCCTGCATTGACCCGCAAATAAGAGTAAGAATATTTCAGGAGCGGTCCTTGCCATTGCTAGCCGGGCCAGAACTGCCGTTCGCTGACATTTTTGGACTATGAGAATTATTCGATTTATTCGCTCCGTTCTCGTTCCCGCCCTCCTTGGAATTGGTCTGCTTTGCCCCTGCTCCGCAGAAGTTCTCAAAATCGTCGTGAATGACACGATTCAGCCCATCAGCGAGGAATACATTGCCCGCGCTATCGACGAGGCCCACCGCCGCAACGACCAAGCTGTGCTGATCGAACTCAACACACCGGGAGGCCTGCTTGATTCCACCCGCGAAATTATCGAGAAGATCACTACATCGCCGGTTCCGGTGATTATCTACGTGGCGCCCAGCGGCAGCCGCGCCGGTTCAGCCGGATTCTTTATTCTGGAATCTGCCGACATCGCCGCCATGGCCCCGGGAACCAACGCCGGTGCGGCACATCCGGTCGTGCTGGGGGGCGCCAAAATTGACGACGTGATGAAGGAAAAAATGGAGAACGACGCGGCCGCCCTCATGCGTTCGGTAACCTCCCGCAGAGGCCGCAACGTGGAAATCGCCGAAAGCACTGTCCGCCAGTCGAAGTCCTTCACCGACCAGGAAGCTCTATCCCAGCACCTCATCGACTACGTCGCGTCCAGCCAGGATGATCTGTTCCGCCAAATGGAGGACAAACCTTTCAAGCGCTTCAATGGCGAAACCGCCACGCTCAATCTCGAGGGCCAGTCTGTCGTGCCTTTTGGCATGACACTCAAGCAGCACATCCTCGACTACATGATGGATCCCAACATCGCGTTCCTCATTCTCGCGATTGGTGCCTTGTCGTTGTATCTCGAGTTCACTCATCCTGGGGCGGTCGTACCCGGAACTGTCGGGGTCGTTTTCATTCTGCTTGCTCTCTTCGCCCTGAATCTTCTTCCCACGCGCTTTGCCGCCGTCGGCCTGATCATCGGCGCATTTGCTCTCTTTGCCGCCGAAGCGAAATTCGCCAGTCACGGTGTCCTCACCATTGGCGGCATTGCGCTGCTGACGATCGGCGGATTGCTGCTGGTCGATGCACCTATTCCGCAGATGCGCGTTCACCTGCTGACTGCGTTGTCCGTCAGCATCCCCTTTGGCCTGATCACAGCGTTTCTCATGAGTATCGCTTTGAAAGCCCGCCGCAATAAAATCGTGACCGGATTGCAGGGACTGCTGGGCGAAATCGCCGTGGCTCAAACCGCACTCACACCGCAGGGCAAAGTCTTCGTTCACGGCGAACTTTGGGATGCGGTCGCACCGGTTCAGGTTCCTATTGGAAATTTGGTGGTCGTTCGCTCAGTAGACGGCCTGACGTTGCGCGTAGAACCGAAGTAGCGCCCGCAGCGAGGTCGCCCTCGCCCGCGAAACCCTCGCAGCATCCGTGGCGATGAATCAACCCAAGCAATGCCCCGCTCAAATTACGCACCGCCACGCTTCTTCTAGCGATACAATCCGCGTAAGGAGCGCCTTCGGCACTGGGCGCGGAGGCAGTCATGGATATCGGATTCGGATTCGGCACCATCGTTATCGTCATCGTCGCGATCTACCTGCTCAGTTCCATCAAGATCTTGGCCGAATACGAACGTGGAGTCATTTTCCGCCTCGGGCGCCTGCTCACCGCCGCCAAGGGCCCCGGCGTCGTGCTTGTTTTCGCTCCCATCGATCGCATGGTGCGCGTCTCGCTGCGTCAGGAAGCCCTCGAAGTCCCGCCGCAGGACATCATCACTCGCGATAACGTCACCTTGAAAGTTAACGCGGTCATTTTTCTGCGCGTCATTGATCCCAACAAGGCGGTCGTCGAAGTTTCCAACTACGTCTATCAGACTTCGCAGTTCGCCCAGACCACCTTGCGTTCGGTGCTCGGTGAGCAGGAGCTCGACGAGCTGCTCTCGCATCGGGAAAAAATCAATCTGCGCCTGCAAAGTATCCTCGATCAGCACACTTCGCCCTGGGGAGTGAAAGTCACCAACGTGGAAGTGAAGCAGGTCGATATGCCGGAATCCATGCTGCGTGCCATGGCCAAGCAGGCGGAAGCCGAGCGCGAAAAACGTTCTAAAATCATTCACGCCGAAGGCGAATTTTCCGCGGCGCAGCGCTTGGTTGATGCCGCGCATCTTTTGGCCACCGAACCGGTGAGCGTCCAGTTGCGCTACCTGCAAACGCTGACGGAAATTGGCGTGGAAAAGAACACCACGGTCATTTTCCCCGTGCCGGTAGATTTCTTTTCCGGACTGCAGAAATTGCTCGGCAAAGCCGATGATGTATCTCAAGCACCCGCGGGCAAGACCGCATAGCAACGCCGTTGGAGAAACACATGACTTCGTCTACAGACACTGAAATCACGCTGGGGACAGGCAAGCTCCTGTTCCTGTTCTTCTTTCTAGTCGCCGTCTGCTCTCTTTTCTTCGCGCTGGGCTATTCACTGGGCCGCAAGTCGGACGGAATAACCACCGCCAGCGCCGCGTCCGCTCCGCAAATCTCGGCCTCAGCGACCAAGCCCGCCGGAGATTCGCCACAGCTATCCACGAGTTTCTACAAGTCTGTGGAGCAGAAAGATGCGAACCCGGAATTGACGGCGCCCGCCACGGACGCGAAGGCTGACGCTCCCGCAAGTGATTCGACCACGCCGCAGCCTCCGGCAAACTCATCCGAGACCGCCGCAGCGCCGGCAACCGGCGGATATTTTGTGCAGGTGGCCGCAGTCACCAAGCAAGACGATGCCAACGCCTTGGTGGAAGCCCTGAAGAAAAAACAATACCCCGCGTTCGTGGCTAGCGGATCCGGCACCGACAAGCTATTTCGCGTTCAACTCGGACCGTTTGCCGACGTCAAAGACGCCGAGGCCCAGCGCGCCCGCCTGATTAGCGACGGCTACAATCCAATTCTTAAGAAATAGGTTTGGACTCAGGACTGGTGTGAGATATGCCTTCAGAGAAGTCGAAGGGCCGTCTCCCCGAGCGTTGGAGGCCCGGATTCATATTGACATCCATCAATTTACGATCTATTTCTAATCCATGCCCGAGTCATCGTCGGATCTCTACCGCAAGCTCCATGCCATTGCCGACCCTACACGCCTACGCATCTTGGAAGCTCTCAAAGATCGTCCCGCGAACGGAAAAAGCATGGCCCCACCAAAGGCATCACCAAAACGAAGTAAGAAAGACCATTGTCTTTGCGCCGGAGACATTGAAGAACGCATCCAGCTTTCGCAGCCGACAATCTCGCATCACATGACGATATTAACCAAGGCAGGATTGGTCGAAGCAGTCAAACAAGGCCAATGGCGCTGGTATCGTCGCAACCACTCCGCGATGCGTCTTCTGCTGAAGTCTCTACGGACAAAACTCTAGACAAATTTTATAGCTGAGAAATTGCCCGTCTAACGATTAGAATCCTGAACCATGGGCGTTATCACTTGCGCGGTATTCCTTCTCGCCTTGGCCGTGAGTACCATCGCCGCACCGGCTCCGGCCCTCGCTCAGTCAAGAAAACCAAAGAAAGCAAAATTTTCGGCAGGGGCCTGTAACATCGAGCAAATCAGCCAGAGAATTCACCAGGACCCGCGCGATGCGAACGCCTATGTTACCCGCGCTGCCTGCCGTCTAAGTCCCTCTCCATGGCTCCGCAAGCCTCCGCTGCAGAATGTTGAATCGGCGGTCTCGGACTTGGAAATCGCGCTCAAGCTGGATCCGCAAAATTATTATGCCCATCATAATTACGCTCACGCCGCTTATCTTCTTGGTTTCGACGCATTCGCCATCGGTGAATTCACCAAGGCGATCGCCCTCAACCCGAAAAGCGCGAGAAGTTATCTGGGGCGCGGATGGGCGAATTCCAATTTGTGCCGCATGAACGATATGGCCGCCGATTTCGCGCAAGCTGAGCGCCTCGACCCGGCATTAGAATCTGAGGCGGCAAATCCAGAGCAGATCGCGCTGCGTAAAAATGAGTGTGCCCACCCGCCCGCGCGAAAGCCGGCACCGCGCAATTGTCCCAAGCCGGATATCTTTGCTTTTTCCTTGAACGCACGGCTCCTGCTGGAAAGCGAATGGAAGACGCAACATCCCGGCTGCCCACTATGAATGTGAGCCGATTTCAAGAAAGGGCACGCTAAAAAAATTAATCCGCCGAAGCCGCAGCCGCCATTTCCTTGCGGACCAGAGTTCGCGCGTGCGAGATCAGATCTCCAACTTCGAAGGGCTTCACCAAATAGGGAATATTTTGTTCCTGCAGGAAAGCGCGCGTGTCTCCCGGCTCCAACGCGGTCGAGAACGTGAATAGAGTGTGCATCTCCATTCCCGGGCAATTCTCCTTGAGCCAGGCGTGCGCATCTTTCGCATTCCAGTCCCCAGACATTCGGCCGTTCATAATCACGGCATTGAACGGCTCCGATAGCAGGCGCGTCCTCACATCGTCAGCCTTTTTGGCGGTCACCACTTCCGCTCCAGCGCCGGCCAGCACGTCGCGCTCAAATTCCAGTACTGCCTCTTCTTCTTCCACGAGCAAAACTCGGCCACCAATCACTTCTTCACGCCGCCGTTGCACTGTCGGCGTGGACACCGGCGCAACCCCAACACGCGTGGCCAGCGGCAGCCGCACTTCCACCACCGCTCCGCCATCCGTTCCGTTGTGCGCCGTAATGTCGCCGCCATGTTCTTTCACAATTCCATAGCAAATGCTCAATCCCAGTCCGGTTCCTTTGCCCACGCTCTTGGTCGTGTAAAAGGGATCGAAAATCCGCTTTGGATCCTTCAACCCCGGCCCGTCATCGGCGAACTGCGTACATACCTGCCCGTTCTCGGCAAAGACGCGAACCTTCAACTTTCCCGCACGGCCCGTCTCCAGAATCGCATCCACGGCGTTGTTCACAATATTCAGAAACACCTGCTCGATCTGGTGCGGGTCGGCAACTACCGGAGTCGATTCGTTAGGAACATCTCTTTCGACACGAATATTGTTGATCTTTAAATCGTAGTCGCGCAGAGTCAGCGTCTCATCGAGTACCCGCCGCAAGTCCACTTCATCCCGCTGCGGTTTTCGTTGCCGGGCAAAAGAAAGCAGATTCTGCACTACACGATGCGTTCGCTGCGCCTGCTTGAATAGCTTTGCCACGTACTCAGCCGCTCGCTGGCTCAGTCCCTCACTCTCGAGTAATTGCGCATAGCCGAGAATGGCGGTGAGCGGATTATTCAACTCATGCGCCACTCCCGCGATCAACTGTCCCACCGCCGACATCTTTTCGCTCTGCAACAATTGTTCCTGCGTCTTGCGCAAATCTTCATATGCGCGGCAGGTCTCTTCGTACAGCCTTACCTTCTCAATAGTCGTCGCCAGTTGCCGGCTGATCGCCACCAGCAAACTTTCTTCATTGCTCGAATACTCATATCCCAGGTGGCTGCACAGGCCCATAATTCCGATCGGACTATCCTTCCCCCAAAACAATAGCCAAATCCAGGATCGATCCGTTTCGGAGCGAAAAAACTCCACCACTCGCTCCGGCAGATGCGGCAAATATTCGGCAGTGATCACTTCCGTGCGCGACCGCATCACCAGATCGCCGAAACCTTCCGGTAAAGAAATCTCCGCCGGTCGAGCTTTATCGCGGCTGCGCGGTCCCCACGACGCCCGTCGCCGGTAAGTAGGCGCATCCGTGTCGGAAAGATAAACCGATCCACTTTCCGCACCGAACAATGACACCACTTGCCGCAAAGTTAAATTCAGAATTTCGTCCAGATCAAATGACTGTGTCGCGACAACCGCCATGGCATTCAGCGCGTTCAACTCGCGGTTGCGGCGTCGCATTTCCTCTTCAGCGCGCCGCTTCTCTGTCATATCCAGAACGAATCCCTGATAGCGCTCAACTTTTCCAGACGCGTTCCGGGTGGCAAAAGTGCTCTCCGAGGCCAGCAACAGCGTTCCATCTTTGCGGCGCAGCGTGGTATCGAAATTGCGCACGAAATTATGCAGCTCGACTTCCCGCCGGAATGCTTCACGCTGTTTTTGATCGACGCATATCTCCGCATGCAGATTCAGCACCATCAGCTCTTCGCGGCGGCTGTAACCTAGCATGGAAACGAAGGCATCATTGCAATCGAGCAGCCTGCCGGTGGGCGTTGCCACATAAACGCCCTCCTGCACTTGCTCGAACAGCAGGCGGTATTTTTCTTCCGCCGAGCGCCGGTCGCTCACATCGCGGACGACGTGAATCACTCCGCGTTGCTGGCTTCCCTGCTCGAAATATGAAGAAGTCGAGACCGCCGAGAATCCGCCAAAACAGGGGTCTGCCCCCTCGGTGAATTCCTCATCTCCACCCAGCCCGCAATACGGACACTCCGTCCATTTTTCTAAATCGCGGGGCAGCACCGACTCGCAAATATTCCCCATCACATCCGACGGGGCCTTCCCAATATGTTCGAGCAGCGCCTGATTGGCCTTGATGATTTTGAATTCGGCATCGTGGGCAAAAATAATGTCGTGGATGGAATCGAATGTGTTCACCCACTGCCGCTGCGAGCGCAAAACCTGCTCCAGCAGGCGGAAATTCTCCGCTGCCAGTGCCAGTTGCTGCGCGCAGCTTTGCAGAAATTCCAATTCTTCCGGCGTCCACTGAAAACTGCGCGAGTTCCCTAACATCAGCGCGCCGATGGGCGATTTCTTTCCCGCCACCGGCAACGTCACCACCTGGCGTATCTTTTCTTTTCTGAGGAACTCGGTGTTTTCAATCCAGTGATCGCTGCCCGCGACCTGCGCGTGTCCGTCGCGCAGAATCGTATTCACCTCTTCGCTGATTTCGATAAATCCCGCATCCCGCAGGAAGTCCGTTGAACCGCCCTCAACATGCGTCGCCACCAGATGCCCGCCTTCAACCGCGCGGAACCAGGCCGCCTTCACTCGCGTCAGCCGCCGCAGTTCTTGCAGCGCGCTTTGGGTCAAGTTTGCATTTTGCTGCGCGTTTGCCGCGCCCGCAGTCAGCGCCTGGGCCACGCGAAGCCGCCGTTCGCGCGCCCGCACCTCGGCAAAAACCATCAGCAGCATTCCCAGCCCAATTTCGATTTCCGTCCACATGTAGAACCATGCAGTCACCGGCGGCGCTAAGAGCGCCCATCTCGATAGTGAAGGCAATGGCAAAAGTGCAGGCAAAGGCAAATGCAAAAACGGCAATGAGAATGCCAGCATCGCCGCACCGCCGTCGACCCGCCCTTTACGAGCTCGCAGCAGTGCGATCGCGGCGCTGATAAGAACGATCCGGTATCCCGCCTCCAGCGCTACCCGCATGGGCAAAGAGTCTGCCCACAACAGCACACGCGCCCCGGCAAAAGCCACCAGCAGCGGAGTAATGACCGCCAAAGGCGTGAGCAACTCGCGGCTTCGCGAATACAACAGAACTCCGGCCGCGAGCAATCCTACCGCTAGAACAAACCCCGCTTGTGCCGCCACCGGCACATAGCGCGCAGGTATGCTCGCTGCAAAAACATGCTCCACCAGCCGCGACGCTACAAACGCGCCCCAACCCAAAATCCAGATTTTCAGATAGCGCGCGCGAGAGACCCGCAAAGCGAGCAACGAAGCTCCCAACAAAATGAGCAATGCCCAATCCGCAGCCATCGGACGTCCAAGGCCCGGCCGCGCGCCGACGTTCCAGAGCGCCGTTTTCCACAGCGACGCGTGCCAGATCCCGGCGTTCCACAACAACGTGTTCCAAAGCGGCCAGACGATAGTGCTCATCGGTTGCAGGGCGGAGTTGTGCCTTTGCCTTGAATACCACGTTGGAGCCCGTTCTCAATCGGGTTTCCGGACCTGAGTGATTACTTTCGGCATCTCCCGATTCGTTTACAATCGCCGATAGACTGTTTGGGACTCCATGCCTGACCGTATCCTCGTTGTCGACGACGAAGAAGCCATCCGCGAAATCGTCGCCTCCATGCTTACCTCGGCCGGCTACTCCTGCAAGCAGGCCGCTTCCGGCATGGAGGCTCTCGCGCTGCTCAACTCCAACGAAATCTTCGAGTTGATGCTCTCCGACCTCATGATGGCCGACCTCGATGGCATTGGTCTGCTCGAGCGCACCAAAGAAAAATATCCCGACATGCCGGTAGTGATGGTCACCGCAGTCCACGATATCTCCGTCGCCCTGCAAGCCCTTCGCAACGGCGCGTATGACTATTTGTTGAAGCCTTTTGAACGCGAACAATTGCTGGCCACGGTCAGCCGCGCGCTGGAAAATCGCCGCCTCAAGATCGAAAATCGCACCTACCAGAGCAATCTCGAATCTTTGGTGGAGGCACGAACTGCGCAATTGCAAAGCACGCTGGCCAATCTCGAGCGCTCCTACGACATCACTCTCGAAGCCCTGGGCGACGCTCTCGATCTCAAGGATGCTGAAACCGAAGGCCATTCCAAGCGCGTCACCGCCTTTACCATCGCCATTGCCCGCGCTATGGGCCTTCCGCGTGAAAGCATTTTGGTCATCGCCCGCGGCGCCTTTCTTCACGACATCGGCAAAATGGCCATCCCCGACGCTATATTGCGCAAGCCCGGTGCTCTTACCGACGCCGAACGCGAAATCATGCGCGAGCACTGCTACCGCGGATATCAGATGCTGCGCAAAATTCCTTTCCTCGCCGAAGCCTCGGAAATCGTCTATTCGCACCAGGAGCGATTCGACGGAACCGGCTACCCGCGCGGCCTTAAGGGTAAAGAAATCCCTCTCGGCGCCCGCCTGTTCTCCATCGCCGACACGCTTGACGCCATCATCAACGATCGCCCCTATCGTCCCGCGCAATCGCTGGAGGCCGCTCGTGCGGAAATCCAGAAGTGGTCGGGCCGCCAGTTCGATCCCGACGCCGTGAAAGTCTTTCTCGATATGCCGGACAAAATCTGGGAAGACCTTCGCAAAGACATCGACGCCCAGATTTATCGCGTCGCCTATTCCGCAAGCTCCAAAGGCTAAATTCTGGCGTTTCAGGCTCGCATCCCCAACGCAGCGGAGGAAAGAATATGAAGCGCCTGCGCCGAGTGTCGGGAATTCTGGTGGAGCTGCTGCGCGAGATTTTTGACGAGCGGCATATGCCCGGTTTCTGGGGCGGCGCGTCGTCGTCGCGCCTTGCTATGCCGCATACTTGCGCGAACGCGAGCCGACGCACGCTCGCAAGCCACCTGCTGTTAAGAGAGATCTGAGTGATCCTGCGCTCGGCATTGCTGGGTGCGATACCTCGTGGTGGGCAACTAAGGTAAACTCTTGCTGATGCGGGTTCTCGGCATTGATTGCGGCGGAGCTTATACCGGCTACGGCGTGGTTGAGATGCAGTCTCAGGGACGGCTCTGTTGCCTGACGTCGGGAGCAATCGTTCTTTCGCCGCGCCAGGCGCTTCCGCGAAGGCTGGCTCACATTTTCACCAAGCTCGCCGAAATCATTGCTCTTCACCAGCCGGATGAGGTTGCGATTGAAGATGTTTTTTACGCGTTGAATGTGAAGTCGGCATTGAAACTCGGGCAGGTGCGCGGGGTGGCCATGCTGGCCGCGGCGACCGCCGGACTGGAGGTCGCGGAATATTCGCCATTGACGATCAAGGCGTCTGTGGTCGGTTATGGTCGGGCGGAGAAAGAGCAGGTTCAGCTCATGGTTACGCGTCTGCTCGAACTGGCCGAACCTCCCGAAACGCTGGACGCATCAGACGCATTGGCGATTGCTATCTGCCATCTGCACACGGCGGGTACTTTGAAACGGCAAGGCGCAGGAGTCAAAATCCGCGTGTCTTCTTTGTGACAATGTTTGTCAAAATCATCCGCGGGAACGCTCCTGGTCCGAGAGGCATTGAGCCATTTGCCCGCAAGCCCCTTCGACTGTGCGGAAATTATGGTTGCTGGGTCGCATTTTTTTTCGCTCTCGTGGCAGCGTTTCATCTGCCCGCCCAAGCTGGGGACTCGGCCACTGTCACTTTCACGCTGAATTTTCCTGGCTCCGATCCAGAAAGCTACATGATTTCAGTCGATTCCGATGGCCGTGCCAAGTATGAATCCGTTGCCAAAATCTCCAGCGAATCCGACGACCGCGAGAATTATCAGACGACATTCCAGTTTTCTCCTGGAACCAGGGCGCGAATTTTTGCGCTCGCGGCCCAGGCCCATTATTTTGCCGGCAAGATCGATTCGGGCAATCACAAGATCGCGTTTACCGGAACCAAAAAGCTTACCTACAAGGACGCCGCTCGAAACAACAGCAGCGAGTTCAATTATTCCGGGGTTTCCGCGGTGCAACAGCTGACAGTGCTTTTTCAGGGAGTCGCTGCCACTATGGAGTTCGGACGCCGGCTGAGCTACTACCACCGCTATCAGAAGCTTGCACTCGATGACGAACTCAAACAAATGGAACAGCAAGCACGGGACAATCAACTCGCCGAGTTGCAGGCAATCGAGCCTGTGCTGCATGAAATCTTTGAGGATAGTTCCGTTCTGAACGTGGTTCGCGCCCGCGCGCAGGAATTGATCGAGATGAGCAAGAAAGAAGACTCCGTCGGGACGAAACCGGCACAGTGATTGCGATAACCAGCTTGCGACCGGACTGCTATAAAATAGATGCCTATGAAGACGATAATCATTTTCGCGGTTACTGTTTTGTTGCTCGCGACCGCGGTGGTGGCGCAGAAAGATACAGATGAAGGACCGACCGCAACCCTTGATTTTTTGGTGGTGAAAGACGACAACGGAAAACCGGTGCGGAACGCCAGCGTGATCATGCACCCCGTGAGTGCGAAAGGGGAACAGGAACGCGGCGGGCTGGAGCTGAAGACCGATCCGGATGGGAAGTCAAGTTCGGATGGGATTCCCTATGGCAAGCTGCGAGTGCAAGTGCTGGCTTCGGGTTTTCAGACTTACGGCGAGGATTTTGTGATCGACCGCGCAAAGATGGACTTCACCATCCGGCTGAAGCGGCCACAGGGACAATATTCGATTTACGACGAACACGCCAAAGAGCCGAATGCGGCGCCCAAGCAGGACGCTCCACCACCGGACAACAAAAGCGACAAGCCAAACTAGAACGACCATCGAGAAAAAGCTATGAACTATTTGCTCAAGACCGAGCCTTCGGTTTATTCCTTTGCCGATTTGGAGCGGGAGAAATCCACCATTTGGGATGGAGTATCGAATCCCGTGGCCGTGAAAAACCTTCGGGCAATGAAACCGGGCGACCGGCTGGTGATCTATCACACGGGCGACGAGAAATCGGCTGTAGGGACGGCGACGGTAGTGTCTGTTGACGACTCGGACGCGAAGAATCCGATCGTTAAGATTAAGGTCGGCAAAGCAATCGCCAAGCCGGTGACGTTGGCTGAGGTGAAAGCGAACAAAGAATTTGCCGAATCTCCTCTGGTGCGGCAGGGACGGTTGAGCGTGGTGCCGCTTTCGGAGAAGCAATACAGGTTTTTGGCCGGAGAATAAATCCGTGGCAGGTCACGAGCATTATCTTCGCAGACAGGCACGGTCCCATGGTTCATTGCACGATAATGATGAAGTGTATGAACGCAGAGGCCACTGAGCTCATTCGCAGCATTAGATTAAGACCGGTTTTATGGCGAAGACAAAACTGAAATCCAAGCCCCCTGCTCGCGCTAAAACTGATCGCGGGAAGTCCCACTCGCGCGCCAAGCAGACACTGACCCGTCTCGCGGCTGCGAACCCTGCCGTTCAATATATTCCCTGGAAGTCTGTCGAACTCGAAAATCTCAATCCCTTATTGCAACGGCAATTCGTGGTGGGACAGGAACTCATGCTGGCGCGGGTGCTGCTGAAAAAAGGCTGCATCGTTCCTGAGCATAGCCATCACAATGAACAACTGACTTACATTATCGATGGCGCGCTTAAATTCTGGATTGATGGTAAAGAGATCGTCGTCAATGCCGGGGAAGTCCTGTGCATTCCGGCCCACATGCCGCACAAGGCGGAAGCCCTGGAAGATACGGTCGATCTGGATGTTTTCAATCCTCCGCGTGCCGACTGGATTGACAAGAAAGACCAATACCTGCGAGGGGCGAAATAAGCGCCGAACTCATGCCTTCTTCCGCCAGTTCGGAGCCCAAGGTACGCCAACCTTTAGCCGCTGGTGAGTTTTCTTTCCGCTGCATTGCCTGCGGCGAGGTGACCGACAAAGCAGCCCGGGATTTTCGTTGCGCCAATTGTGGCGATCTGCTGGAGATCATCTATCCGCGATGGTCTGAGCTAGGTCAGAAGCCGGCGTGGCAACCCGATCACTTGAAATCGACATGGAGGCAGCGTCGTCTTTCCAGCGTTTCCGCTGACCTGAGCGGCGTCTGGCGGTTTCGCGAACTGTTGCCCACACTCGCCGGCGAAGACGATGCCATCACGCTTCGCGAAGGTAACACGCCACTGTATGAACTGCCTCAATGCAGCCGGATCGCAGGCGTGCCCCGCCTGTTTGCCAAGCATCAGGGAATGAATCCCACCGGGTCTTTCAAGGACACTGGAATGACGGTGGCCGCATCCTTCGCGCGGCAGGCTGAGTTCCGTTGGGTGGCGTGTGCTTCGACGGGAAATACTTCGGCGTCGATGGCCGCGTATGCCGCGCGCGGCGGCCTGCGCAGCCTGGTTCTTGTGCCCGATGGAAAAATTTCGTGGAGCAAGCTTTCTCAGGCGCTCGACTACGGAGCCGTCACTTGCCAGTTGCGCACCGATTTCGATGGTTGCCTTCGACTGCTGCAAGAATTAGTTCGGCACGCGCCTGTCTATCAGTTGAATTCGATTAATCCCTTCCGACTGGAAGGTCAGAAGACTCTCGCGATCGAACTGATGGAACAATTGGATTGGCAGCCGCCGGATCACATCATTGTTCCCGGGGGAAATCTCGGCAACAGTTCCGCCATCGGAAAAGCTCTGTTAGAAATGCTGAGGCTGGGCTTGATTCCGCGGCTTCCGAAGCTCTCGGTGATTCAGGCGGAGGGAGCGAACGCGCTGGTGCGGACACTGCGCGAAACCGGCGGCCAGCGGTTGGTTCCGGTGCAGGCGGAAACTCGCGCGACTGCGATTCGCATCGGTAACCCGGCATCATGGCGCAAGGCTGTTCATGTTATCACCGAGACCGGTGGCGCTTGCGAGGACGTAAGTGAGATGGAAATTGCCCTGGCGAAAGCGGAGATTGGCGCAGAGGGTATCGGCTGTGAACCGGCTTCGGCGGTTACACTGGCAGGATTGAAGAAGTTGGTCAAGCAAGGTTTCGTGAAGCCGCAGGATTCTGTTGTGTTGGTTCTAACCGGAAACCTGCTCAAAGATCCCGATTTCACAATGGATTTTCACCGCGGCGAAATGTTTCGCGGCAGCGGACAGGGAAGCGAAGGAAATAGTTTCGACCGTTTGCGGCGGCCGCCCGTCGTCCTGGACGCCACACTCGACGCAATTCTTCTCACCCTGGAGAAGTTTGAAAAAGATCTATCGTAGTTCGAAGCCCTTCGTTCGTTCCCATAACACTCGGCCAATGACGCTCAGAAAGAAAAACCCGAACAATTCACTCCGACTCCGGTTGCCGGCTACCTCGGCCAATCTTGGTCCGGCCTTCGACGCTGCCGCGCTGGCCATGGATTTCCACCTGGAGATCGAGGCTCGCGCGGCCGAGAACTTTTCCATCGTTGCTACCGGCCGGGATCGCGAAATCTGCCAGCAGCTTGAAAATCACCTGATTCTCGCTACCTATCGAGAAGTGCTTGCGGCGGGGAAAAAAGAAATTTTCCCGTTGGCGATGCGCATTAAGAATGCGATTCCTATCGGCAAGGGCTGCGGCTCCTCGGCCGCTGCGCGCGTAGCTGGCATTGCCCTGGCGAATCATTTTGGCCGGCTGCACTGGAGCGACGAGCAGATCGTCGGTGAGGCTTCGCGCCGCGAGAATCATCCAGACAATGTCTCCGCCTGCTGGATGGGCGGACTCACTATCGCTAGAATGTCTGGCGAGGCTCATGCGCAAGTAGTAAATGTGCGCCCTAAAGGCAAGTGGCCGCTGCTGCTTGCCATTCCGGCGCAGAGTCTTTCAACCGAGAAAGCGCGGGGTGTTTTGCCGGGGCAGTATTCGCGCGCGGACGTCGTAGTCAACATCCAGAATTCCATGCTGCTGCTGGCTGCTTTTACGCAGGGCCGGCCAGACCTTCTCAGCATCGCCCTCGAAGACCGTATGCACCAGCCTTATCGGTCACCACTGTGCCCGCTATTGCCTGCTTTGCAGGAATTGTCTGGGCAAAACGGAATATTGGGCGCGGTTCTGAGTGGAGCGGGGCCAAGCGTGTTGATGTTCCTGGCTCCAGATGCAAATTTCGCGAACGTTTCCAGGCTGGTTTCTGCTCACCTGAAAAAAAAAGGTCTCTCCGCAGAATTGTTGCGAACTTCAATTGCCCCGCAGGGAGCCCGCCACTCGCACGAGTGAAGGCTCTTTCGCTGCGATGCCCCGGTGCTCTCAGCGTCAAAGATTTTAAGCTAGCTCTTCAACTCGGCTGCGGCGCCAAAAGGCCATTCCCGATGTCTCCAGGCGCGAACCATATAGATCGCCAGCCCGGTGACCAGAATCACCGCGGCATAACGCACTTCCTTCAACGCATTCGCACGGTTGAACAAAATAAAAAGAAAACCCGCGATCGCCAACAACGCTGGCAGCGGATACAGCCACATGCGAAACGGCCGCGGCATCTCTGGCCGCCGGATTCTGAGCACGATGAGTCCAACCGCCTGCACCAGAAACTGCAGGATGATGCGAATGACCACAAGCGCGGCAATCGCATCCTTCAGACGCAAGAAGCAGAACATCACCGCTACCGCCCCGAGTGCCAGTAGTGATACGTGAGGGAAGCGATAAACCGGATGAACCTTGGCGAATGCTCGAAAATAATTTCCGTCCAGCGCCGCCGCATAGGGAACGCGCGAATAGCCTAGCGTCAGCGAAAATACCGATGCGAACGCCGTCACAATGACCAACCCCGTCACCACGCGCGCCGCCCCGGCCCCATAAATCCTCTGCATAAACAAGGAAACAACATAGAGTCCGTTGTTGTTCTGCCCCGCCTGCATCATTTCCCGCCAGGGCACCACCGCTAGAATGCATAAGTTCATCAGGAGATACAGGCAGGCAACCAGCAGAATGGAAAGCAGCAATGCCCGCGGAATATTTTTCGTGGGGTTCTTTATTTCGTCGCCCATATAACAAACGTTGTAGTAGCCCCAGTAATCGTAGGTGGCGACCAGAAGAGCTCCGCCCAATCCAGTGAAAAATCCGCGCGATAATGTGAACGCTCCCGGTGGAAAATCAAATGCGCGCGCCGCGTTGAAATGCGTCAGACCGGCGAAGATAATCCATCCGATCGTCCCCATTACTCCGAACCACAAGATCTTGGACAACCGCGCAATCGCCGTGATTCGCCGGTAGAGTAACAAGACTGTGAAGCAACAGATGGCGATCCCTAAGGCTGTTCCTGGCGTCACAATCCAACTGACTTGCAGCGGGCCGGCCCAGGGGATGTGGAATGCTGCCGTATGCGCAGCGTATACCTTTTCCAGGCCCGGCCAGTAATATGCGGCATAACCGGCCAGCCCTATGCATCCAGTGGCAATCGAGAGCGGAGCGCTGAAGGAGAGTTGCCAGATGAACAGAAACGAAATCAGCCGCCCCCATTTTTGCGGTCCATAAATCTCGTTCAGGTACCGATATGTACCGCCGGAGCCGGGAAACATTGCGCCCAACTCCGCAGATACCAGCCCGTCACACCCGGCTAACAGCGCGCCCGCCACCCATCCCAGCAGGGCCTGCGGCCCACCCATCGCGGCAACCACGAGTGGCATGGTGATGAACGGACCCACGCCGATCATATCGATCATGTTGAGGGCAGTCGCGCTGCCCAGGCCCATGCCGCGGATCAGGCCTGAAGAATTGGAATCGGTTTGTAAGGGAGTTGGCATTCGCGCAAAGTGCGCAACAGCAAACGATTCGACGACGAAAGCTCCGCCGACCAACGATCCAGGATTAAAGACTAATGACCGCTCTCATGTCCGGCGCTCAACAGATTCACAAACAAGCGGACCGCGCCTGGCACGCCCGCCGGCAACTGGCGGAAAAATGCATATCCGGTGTAGATGTATATTCCCTTGCCGTATTGAGCTTCCAGCAGGCCGCCTTTTTGCTCGTCTTCTCCGGGATCATGACAAGCCAATAGCGGCTCATAGTGATCATCCCATTTGCCCCAGAAATAAAGCCCGCGCTCCTGCACCCAGCCGTCGAAGTCACTCTCCCGGATGGTATTCGGATAATGGAAAATCTCATTCCCGGGATCGAGAATTTCCACGGGAGCCTGCTCCACCGAAACTCGCGCGCGGCTTAACTCCGCCGGATAAGGAGTGAAATGTCCGGCGTTAAAATCTCCCACTCCGGCGTTATATTGCACGACCAGCGTTCCGCCAGCGGCCACGAAGTCAAGTAACTTCTTGTTGTTCAGAGCAACACCTTTTTGCGTGTCGTAAGCGCGAATGCCGAGCACGATCGTCCCATACTTGCTCAAGTCTTCGTTAGCCAGATTTTCCGCCGGAACTGCGGTTACGTTCATGCCAACCTGCTTCAGCACGGCTGGAATATCATCTCCTGCGCCCATCACATAGCCAATTTTCAAATCATGCGGTGCAACCACGTCCACAATGCTCACGCGCTGCCGGGCGGGCTGATAATAGTAGAATCTGCCCAAATCTTCCCGCGTCACCAGCGTGTAGCCTTCGCTGAATTTCTCGCCCTCCGAATCCAGCACTGCGCGAATGGTGGCGCGTCCCTCCTGCAAATGCGCTGGGGAAACTTTGAAATGCAGATCCTGCTTTTCTCCTCGCCGCTTGAACGCAGCCGCAAATTGCGCTGGCTCGGCTTTCCAGCCTTGGGGCAGTTCCAGGCGAAGCACGCCGTGCATTTCTCGCGTGAGATTACTGGTCACTCCAACCGTCACCGTCGACGTGGAACCATTGTGAGTTGAGATAACTTGAGTTCCCGGTTCCACCATCACAGAAAACGCTGGCACTATTGCCAACGTCTGAACTCGACGTGCGCCGTTCTCATCGATGAAAGGGGTGACTACCGCGGAGGTGATACTGTTTCGTCCGCTGCCGATGCCAGCGTTTGTGACCGAATATTCCACCCGCGCCCGCAGCGCCGGAGGCGGAAACGGCAGCGTCGCATATTTCTCGTTGTCCACGTGGTTCAGGCTTTCGCGGTCGGGATCGTCGCGATGCCAGTAGGGGCGGGTATATTCGGGCTTGGCCGGTACCCGCAAGCGGAAAACCACCCGCATGTCTTCTCCCGGCTTAATGGCTACCGGCCGAACTTTTTCGCTGATCGTATTCCATCCTGCCGGTACGTCGATCTTGACCCCATCCACGGTTAGCGGCCTTTGCGATCCATTGTGCATTTTCACCGCGACCAGAAACTCCTGCTCCGGAGAAACAGTTGTTAGCGCATCGGGCTCCTTGGGAACAGCGACTTTGGGCGATGCCGAGGGAACCACGTCGGCTTGCAGGGTCACGTTCAAAGCCAGGTTCAAGGCGCTTTCCGCCTGCTGCTGCTTGCCTGCCAGTTGCGTTTGCAAATTAAGTCTCGAGGCCGCATCCAGTTCGGCTGTGCTGACCTCGTTGTCGAGCCGCTTCAGTCCTGAAACCGCATTTGTCAATGGTCCAGTGGCGGTCGATGGATCGCTGCCGTCCGCATCTTTCGCCGCTACGCTGATCTCATGCGCCAACTTCGCCAATTGCTCCGGCAGTTGCGGAACTCGAGACGCCTCGGTGCCGAGTTGTGCCGCCAAACCGGGCAAACTGGTGTCGATGCCGTCGAAGAAATCCTTTTCGTGTCCGTTCTTATCGAGTGTGGAAGGCAAAACAGAATCCACCAACTTGTAAAACGTAAACCGGTCGCCGGGTTCGACGATCCAGTTTGCCGCACCCTGCGACTTCTGGTGGCGCAATCCCTGCATGGCAAATTGGATATAAGACATGCCCAGCAACGGATCCACAACTCCGCTATTGAGCTTGACCGTCCAATTCTCATCGGGACAAGTATTCGCCCCAAAGGGGCATACATTTCCGATGTACAACTTTTTCGCCTGCCACGGCAGCAGACCTTCGACAATCTGCTGGGGAAACCGGTTGGGGTCGGCCGCCGCCCGGAACGCCTCTCGAGTCAAAATCGCAGACGCCTGATGATGTCCGTGACCATCGCGCGGTGTGCCGGAGAACCGCGCCACCAGCACGTCGGGGCGAAAAGTACGAATCACCCGAACCATGTCGCCCAGCGCCACGTCATGCCCATCCCATTTCTGAAAGGTTTCCTCGGCGCTCTTCGAAAATCCAAAGTCCGCGACTCGCGAAAATCGCTCCTGCACATCGTAATATTGGTCTGCGGCCAGCAGTTCCAAAGTTCGCAATACGCCTAGGACATCGGACAAGTTGCTGCCAATTTTGTTTTGGCCGCCTTCGCCGCGATTGAGGGTCATGAGCAGCGTGCTGACTCCGCGGCCTCGCGATTCGAGCGTCAACATTCCGCCGTCTTCATCGTCGGGATGCGCCACCACCTGCATCAGCCTTCCGGTTGTTTCCAGCTTGCGCAATTCAAACTGCAAACCCACTGTCCCTTCATCCTGAGGTAACTTTGGCGGAGTTCCCTGGTAGAGCAGTCCGGGAGGCTCGGCGGAGAGCTGCGCGGTTGCCGCGGAGTTCTTCTCTCCAGAGAGCTTCTTTACCGTAGCGTTCTGATCAGCGGTCTGCGCGCGCGTGGGCGCGAGCAAGCAAAGAATCAAAATGCAGGGAATGGATGGAACCAGACGAACAAGAGGCCGAAGAAATTTAACCGGGCCACTACGGTCATCAAAAGAACACTTGGCGGATTCCGGGGAGTTCACCTTACAAGAATGAAGCCAAGTTGGGGTTTGACGCAAATTCTTTCCCTCCGGGGATTCGATTGGAATGGTTTATTTTAGGGGCTAGGCGGCGATCATGGCGAAAAATGCGGAGTATTGGATTGAAAAGCTCGGCCTGCAGCCCCATCCCGAGGGTGGATATTATCGTCAGACCTACCGGGCCAGCCTTGAACTGGCGCAGCAGGCACTGCCGCCGCAGTTTTCTGGGCCAAGGGCGGTTTCGACCGCGATTTATTTTTTATTGCAGGGTGATGATTTTTCCGCGTTTCACCGGTTGCGCTCCGACGAACTGTGGCACTTTTACCTTGGCGGGTCGGTAGTTGTTCATGTCATCGAGGATGATGGACGGTATTCGAAAATTTATCTCGGCAGCGATCCCGAAGCGGGGCAGGCGTTGCAGGCCGTGGTGAGAGCTGGATGCTGGTTTGCTTCGCAAGTGTTGGGTGGCGACTCATTCGCATTGGTGGGCTGCACGGTTGCGCCTGGGTTTGAGTTTGACGATTTTGAACTGGCGAAGCGGCAGGAGTTAGTGCGGCGTTTTCCGCAGCATCGGAAACTGATTGAGCGGCTGACTCGGCAGTGAAGCCAATGAGGTACGGCAGCCAAAATTTATCCAGTGGCGCCGCGACGTCGCGGGAAAATCTCTCCGATGCGCTTGATCTCGGCTCCGACCCCCCGCAGCTTCTCTTCGATATTTTCGTAGCCGCGGTCGAGGTGATAAACGCGGTCGATGATGGTTTCTCCGTCTGCGATAAGGGCGGCTAGAACTAACGACGCTGAAGCCCGCAGGTCGCTGGCCAGTACCGCCGCGGCGCTAAGCGGGCTTTTGCCGATCACTACGGCTCGCCGTCCTTCGATTTTAATGTTTGCTCCCATGCGCACTAACTCCTGCGCATGCATGAATCGATTTTCAAAAATATTTTCCGTAATCACCGACGTGCCTTCGGCCTGCGTAGCCAAAGCCATCAATTGCGCCTGGGCATCCGTGGGAAATCCAGGATATTCCTCGGTAGTCATGTCGCTCGCGGTGAGAGGATTGTCTCCCATCACCCGCACCGAATCTCCATTGGCCTTTGTTTTGACGCCTATCTCTTTCAGTTTGCTGAGAACGGCATCCAGATGGGCGGGCTCGCATCCAGTAACATTCAGATCGCCTCCAGTAATGGCCCCGGCGATGATGAAGGTGGCGGCTTCAATGCGATCGGGAATAATGCGATGCTTCGCCCCATGCAGCTTGCTCACGCCCTTGACGCGAATGGTTGCCGTGCCGGCACCCTCGATGTGTGCACCCATTTTATTGAGCAGCGCGGCCAAATCGGCGACCTCAGGCTCGCGGGCGCAATTCAGCATTACGGTTTCGCCTTCAGCGAGCGCCGCGGCCATAAGCAAGTCTTCCGTTCCTGTCACCGTGATTTTGTCGAAGACTATCTCAGCGCCTTTTAGGCGGTCCGTCGTAGCCTCAACGTAGCCGTGGTCCTGCGTGATTTTCGCGCCGAGCTTTTCCAATCCTTTAATGTGCAGATCGATAGGCCGGGAGCCGATCGCGCAGCCTCCCGGTAACGAAACCCGGGCGCGGCCGCAGCGCGCAACCAGGGGCCCCAACACAAGCGTGGAGGCCCGCATGGTCTTTACCAGTTCGTAAGACGCTTCCGGCGTGGCCAGTGTTTTGCAGTGAATCGTAGTACGGTGGTGCGCGCGCCCGTATCCCAGTTCGACTTCCGCGCCCATTGCGGCCAGCAGATTGCGCGTAGTTTGAATGTCGCGCACCTGCGGAATGTTTTCCAAAATCACCGGGTCTTCCGTGAGCAGAGCGGCTGCCATGCAGGGCAGGGCGGCGTTCTTAGCTCCGCTCACGCGGATGGTGCCCAGCAATGGCGCGCCGCCGCGAATGACAAGTTTATCCATTGTGCGATCAGTCCTTCGTGAAACTTTATTCTAACGGGGAACCGCCGCAGGAGTGGGTAATCGAGAGGGCACGGCCTAGTGGGGAACTGAAATGCTGGCCACTTGGCAGATTGCTTATTTCGATCGTGCCGCTGCGATTGCCTGGCGCACGTGCCCATTCGCCTTCTTCAGAGCAGCCGCAGCCTTGGCGGGAGAAACTCCCACAGCCAGCGCCACCAGCGCCACTGGCGTGCGATTTCCAGATGCTTCCAGGGCGCGTTTTGCGGTGTCGTGGTCGACACCAGTGGCGCGCTCCAGAATCGCAATCGCGCGTTGCGTCAATTTCTCGTTCTTAGGCACGACATTGACCATCAGATTGCCGTAAACATATCCAAGCCGCGTCATCGCACCGGTCGAAATGATATTCAGCACCATTTTGTGCGCGGTGCCGGCTTTCATGCGCGACGATCCGGCAAGAACTTCCGGACCCACAGCGGTGACAATGGCGAAGTGCGCGGCACGCTCCAGCGGCGAGTTGCGATTGCAGGTGAGGGCAATGGTCTTCGCACCACGGCGGCGAGCTTCTTCAACTGCCGCCACTGTAAACGGCGTGCGTCCGCTGGAAGCGATGCCGATCACCACGTCATGCTTTCCCGGTTTGCGTTTTCTCATTTCGTCGCGGCCGAGTTTTTCGTTGTCCTCACTGGCTTCGGTGGCGGAGTGGAGCGCTTTCGCACCTCCTGCCATGATGTATTGCACAGCGCGCTCATCAACGTTAAACGTTGGCGGACACTCGGAGGCATCGAGAGCGCCGATGCGCCCGCTGGTCCCGGCCCCAACATAGATAAGGCGTCCGCCGTGGCGCAGTCCAGAGGCGACTAGATCGATCGCGCGGGCGATTTGCGGCAGGGCGCCGCGCACGGCGGCCGCGACTGTGGCATCTTCGGCGTTAATGACGCGGGCAATCTCGATCGCCGATTTGCGATCGAGGTCTGCAGCGGCGGGATGAGACTGCTCGGTGCGCAGGCGGCGCAGGTCGGTTTTGTTTGAAGTCGTCAAGAGAGTCTTTCCATTTTAAGCGTACCCGTTGAACGGCACAGGATGAGATGTAGAAGTGGCTCACTAAAGTAAAGGCTTCCTTAGTCAGTTTCTTCCACTGCCTCGACGACCGCATCGTGAAATGCCGGCCGAACTTGCTTGATGGCTTGGTTGGCGCAATCGGGCCAGGTGCGATTGGTTAGCAGAATGATCGATAGCTGCCGAACGGGGTCGATCCACAACGATGTTCCGGTGTACCCGAGGTGTCCGAATGAGAGCGGCCTAAAATATTTTCCCGACTGTGACGGCGAAGATGGCGTGTCCCAACCGAGGGTGCGTGAAGTGCCGGCAGGCTCGGTTTCGCGCCGTGTGAAGAGTGCCACGGTTCCGGGTCGCAGAATCGGTCGGCCGCCGTTGAGCATGGCGTGGGCAAAGCGTGCGAGATCTTCAGCGGACGAAAAGAGGCCTGCATGTCCAGCAACGCCGCCCAGCACGCTGGCATTTTCATCCTGCACTTCGCCCTGAATAATTCGCTCGCGGAAAGAGAGATCATTTTGCGTAGGCGGAATTCTTATGCGGGCTGCGCCGGGTGGGTTGAAGGTGGTATTTGCCATGCCTAACGGGCCAAAGATTTCGCGCTGGCAAAAATGGTCGAGACCTTCGCCGGCCAATCGTTCGAGGGCGGTCGCCAGAATAATAAACCCGATGTCGCTGTACTCGGTTCGAGTGCCGGGATCAGCAATGAGCGGAGTGGCGAACGCTGCATCCAGTAGTTTTTCGCGCGTACGGTTTTTCAAGAACAGCTTCTCGTATGCAGGCAGACCTGAGGAGTGGGCGAGCAGCATCCGGAACGTCACGTGCTGACGGCGAAAATCTGAATCTCGAGAGGCAGCACGAGACTCTGACAGAAATTCGGGAACGACGCCCGCGATCGGCGCGTCCAGATCGAGCACTCCACGTTCATAAAGAAGCATCGCCATCGTCGTCGTGGCGACGACCTTTGTGACAGAGGCGAGATCAAACGGCGTCTCGATCGTGACAGCGGGTTCAGATTCAGACCTCGCTTCGTAAGTGAAGCGTCCTGATGCCTTCCGGGCAACGAGTTTTCCGCGATGCGTGACGGCGATTGAGGCGGCGGGAAATGCGCTGCTGGCGATGGCCGATTCGAGAATCGAGAAGGCCGATGAAAAGACCTGATCCTGCCCGTCACAGGCGGCAAGCAGCGATCCAGCGGACGAGTCCACGATACTTGAGTTCACGTTTTTGTCCCGTGAGCGAAGAATACAGGATTGCCGGAAACGATGCCCCTTACTTGAGTTTCTTGAGTCGTTAGCCCTGCCTTGTGTAAAGTCAGAACATCTTCTCTCATTTCTCCAACTCGTTCCAGGTGGGCCAGACTTGTCATTTCTCGCGTTGCTTACGAGCCATGTCGCTGTTGGTAGCGGCTTTCGCCCTTTTCGGGCTCAACTGTGCAGCGGAAATGAAAGCGGACGCGAAGTTGCACGCTTCATTGGCTCGTTTTGCCGCAGTTGACGCCATTATTGATCAAGCCATTTCCGATGGAAATATTCCCGGCGCAGTTTTGGTTGTTGGCCACGACGGCAGGGTCGTGTATCGCAAGGCTTATGGAAGCCGTGCGCTGGAACCCCGGCACGAGCCGATGACGCTGGACACGATCTTCGATCTGGCATCGCTGACCAAAGTGATCGTGACGGCGACCGCCGTGATGCAGTTGGTGGAGCGCGGAGAGGTACGGCTCAACGATCCGGTCGCCAAGTACTTGCCGGATTTTGCGCAGAACGGGAAAGAAGACATTACGGTGCGGCAGTTGCTCACGCATTATTCCGGATTGCCTCCGGACTTGGATTTGAAAGCGCAATGGACAGGCAAAGAGACTGCCTACCGCATGGCGCTTGACGAGACGCTCGAATATCCGCCGGGATCGAAATTTTCTTACAGCGACATTAATTTCATCGTCCTGGGTGCGCTGGTGGAGAAAGTTTCCGGCGAAAGTCTGAACGAGTATGCAACGCGCCATATTTTCGTTCCGCTGAAAATGCTGCACACGCGATTCCTTCCCCCGGCAGCATGGCGGGCGAAGATTGCGCCCACGCAGTATGACGAAAACGAGCACATGCTGCGGGGCACGGTGCACGATCCGACCGCGCGGCGCATGGGCGGTGTGGCGGGACACGCGGGATTATTTTCCACTGGCGACGACCTGGCGAAGTTCGCGCAGGCACTGCTGAACGGCGGCGACGGAATTCTCTCGGCATTGTCGGTAAAGAAGATGACTTCGCCGGAACAGCCTCCGTCTGCCCCCGTGCTGCGTGGTTTCGGTTGGGATATCGACTCCCCGTTTTCTTCCAACCGCGGAGACTTATTTCCGGTGGGTTCGTTCGGACATACCGGGTTTACCGGTACATCGATGTGGATCGATCCAACGACAGAGACCTACGTCATTCTACTCACCAATGCGGTGCATCCGCGCGGCAAAGGGAATGCGATCGCTCTTCGCTCCAAGGTAGCGACTGCCATTGCCGCGGCATTGCCATTGACTGCCGATGAAAAAGATCGGCTACGATGGCTCAGTATCACGGGATACAACGAGGCGGAAAGCGCCGAACGTAGAGTCAACTCGCGGAATGGCCTCGTTAAGACCGGCATCGACGTGCTCGAAGAACGTGGATTTGATGTTCTGAAAACTTCGCAAGGAAAAAAGCGCATCGGGCTCGTAACCAATCAGACGGGAATTGACGCGGAGGGACGGCGAACGATTGACGTGCTGGCGCAAGCTCCCGGAGTTTCTCTGCAAGCCATCTTTAGTCCCGAGCATGGCGTGACCGGCACGCTGGATAAGACGGACATTAACAACTCTCGGGATGCGGTGACCGGCATTCCTGTGTACAGCGTCTACGGCGCGAAAGACGCGGAGCGGCGTCCGCCAGCGGATGTCCTGAAGAATCTGGATGCGGTGGTGTTCGACATTCAGGATGCGGGAGCACGTTTCTATACCTACGAAACGACGCTGGGATATTTTCTGGAAGCGGCGGCGAAGGCTGGCATTGAAATGATTGTGCTGGACCGGCCTGATCCGATTACGGGATCGTTCGTGCAAGGGCCAGTCTCGGATGCGAGGCAGGAAAGCTTCACCAATTACTGGACCGTCCCGGTGCGCCACGGAATGACCATGGGTGAGTTGGCAAAGATGTTTAACGTGGAACGCGGCATCAATGCGAAGTTGACTGTAGTGCCCATGGAAGGATGGCAGCGCGGAGACTGGTTCGATTCCACGGCATTGGTTTGGGTGAATCCTTCGCCGAACCTGCGCAGCGTAACGGAAGCCGCGCTGTACCCCGGCGTGGCGCTGATCGAGGGCACGAATGTTTCGGTCGGCCGGGGGACGGATACTCCGTTTGAGTTGGTTGGCGCACCGTGGATACAGAGCAGAGAACTGGCTGCTTACCTGAATGCACGCGGCCTTGCGGGCGTTCGCTTTGTGCCTGTGATCTTCACGCCGACTTCTGCGGTTTACAGCGGTAAGACTTGTGAAGGCGTGAATATTTTCTTGACTGATCGCAATGGATTCGATGCGCCGGAGTTGGGGATCGAGCTGGCGTCGGCGCTGCACAAGTTATATGCGGCAGATTTCAAGATCGAGCGCATGCAGGAATTGCTGGTGAATCATAATGTGTATGACGCTCTGATCGCCGGCGAAGATCCGCGGCGGATCGCGCAGAATTGGCAGGATGAGCTCCAGAAGTTTGAACTGGTCAGGAAAAAATATCTGCTGTATTAAGCTGGTCTGGTTGACTACTGTTAAGCCGTTCCCCTCTTCGTCCAAGGCAGCGCCAACCGGACAATTCGCATCCTAGCCGCTAAATGGCGTGGTATTCTCGGCTGGTTGGGAGGTAATCCAATGCGCTGGATATTGCCGGTGTTGATTATTTCCGGGGTGGCTTTTGGGCAGGCGGCTGCACCCGACTCCGCTCAAAGTGCGCCGCCAGAAAACGGATCGGCGCAAGCTTCAGCCAAGAGCGCTGCCGCGACCGCGCCGCATGGCGCCAGTGCTGCTGTGATTCCCGCGGGGTCGAAAATCCCCTTGCTCCTGAAGCAGGCGATCTCGACCAAGAACGCGCGCGAGGGCGATGCGGTTTATGCGGAGACGGCTTTTCCATTTGTGTTGAACGAGCGTGTGCTGGTGCCTGCGGGCACTTACATTCAGGGAAAGATTTCGCACGTTGAGCGCGCCGGGCGCATGAAGGGACGCGCGGAAATCCTGATGCACTTTACTTCGATGATTTATCCCAGCGGATATACGGTGATGCTGCCGGGGTCGGTGGAGAACATACCGGGAGCCGAGCACAACATGGTGAAAGGCTCGGAAGGAACGATTCAGCAGGATAGCGACACGGGGAAGAAAGTGGAAGACGCGGCCAAGGGCGGCGCGATTGGGACTATGGGCGGCGCGACGGCGGGAGGGTTGGCTACCGGCGGGCTGAACGGCGCGCGGGTTGGGGCGGGAGCGGGAGCGGTCGCGGGAATCGCATGGGCCTTGCTAAAGCGGGGCAACGATGTGCGGCTGGATGTGGGAACTTCGATTGAGATGGAGATTCAGCGCGACGTGCCGCTGGATGCGAACCGGTTGACCGTGGCACGGGCGCGACCCTAGAACGTGGTGTTCCGAAGGGCTAGCACCGGACACGCGAGATTCCTCGCTCCGCGGGAACAATGGCTGCGCTCGGGATGGCGTCATGTGGAGTTTGCGGTTATTATCATTTTCTCGCCTTCGCCAAATTCTCCTACTTCAAAGTAAATAGCGCGTTCACGTGAGCGGTTACGGTAACGTTCTGCGGAGTGAATTCTTCGGTGGGCGGAGGCGCGGCTGCCATGGCCATTTTCGCCATGGCAAAGTGAGGGGCAAATATGCGGGTGGGTTCAGAGGTGTCGACAGAGGCGTAGGAAAGTTCGCCCAGCGTGCGGCCGCTGGCGCGGGCTACAGTGTCGGCGGAGGCGCGGGCCCGACGGTAGGCATCTTCCACGGCTTTCTGTTTCGCCTCATCGATGTTTTCCAGCGTGTAACTGAGGGATTGGCTCTCGCTTACATTAGCGTCGGCGAGTTGCTGGGTGATGGGTCCGATCTTGGAAAAATCCTTGAGCTTGAGAGTGACGTTGGTGGTCACGCGGTAGCCGACGATTTTCTGTTTGGGATTTCTTTGGTCGTAAACCGGCTGAACGGATTCGAATCCGAGGCTGGCGGATTTAGGGTCGATGCCGTTGGCGCGCATGACCTGGCGCACCTGCTCGACTTCGCGCGAGGCGCGCTGGTAGGCGGCCTGCGACGTGTCTTCTTGCACCGAGATATTGAATTGGAGTACGGCCGTGTCGGGAGCGGATTCGAATTTGCCATCGGCGCCAACATAGACCGTGTTCGGCGCCGCGGTGACTGTGGGATGCTCTTGCGCAAACGACAGAGACGCGATGAGTAGAAGGGCCGCGAAGAAGATACGGTTCATGAGATGCCTCCCCAAGCGATTATCGGCTATGAGCCGTCGCTTGAATCTTAAAACGTTTCTATGGAAGGAACGGTCTCATTTCCCAGAAATGCAAGCACACGGTGCTACTTTCTATTCCTGTTTTGCAGGGACTTGAAGGTTGCGATCTAAGCGGATTTCCAGCGCTGTGCCTTTGTCGAGGATTAGGTTGCGGCTGGATTCGATGGCGGTGAACGCGCTGTTGGCTGCGCCCTGGCCCGTGCCGGCGGCGGCTTCTAATATCCTTATCGTTCGTGAACGCGGGGGCTGCGCCTTCGCCGGCCCCAAAGACGACGGCTTCGGCGATTTGCTCTTTGGTCATGCCTTTGCGGCCGGTTTCGCCTTCCTCGCCGATCCACTTACAGGCCATGCTCATCGGGAACATCGGTGACAGTGGCGATGACAGGAACCCATCCATGCTGAGTTTCGATTTCGTCAAAGTTGAGCAGGAGACGCGTGTGCGGGCCGGGCTCAACGGCTCTGACATGCCCTTTGATTTTTTTGCCCTGATCGATCATGAGGCCGCCGTTGGGGGAAAGAAGCGGCTCCGCGAGCCGGGCGTGGAAACGGTCTCCGGCCTTGACTGTTTTGGTGTCGAGGGCGATCGGTAAGCTGGATGAGGAAAGCAGTGCCTTCGGGGCTGACGTTGCACGAGGCTGTCGCGGGGATCTGGCAAGGCCACAACGCCCACCGCCAGCGCGCCGAGACACGCTACCACCGCCCAAGTGAAAATCGATAAAGTCTTGCGCATACCAGTGCAGCATTGTGTCCGAAAGCTGGCGTCGTGGCAATCCGAATATCATTTTTCTCTCGGCATCTGCTGAGAAGCGTGGTTCCCGGCACCCTAAAACTTTCAGAGCCCGCTGCTTTGGTGATAATCTAACTCTTCCGAACGAGCGCCAGCCCCGCGTTCGGGCCGCTTGCGCGGCTCCTGCGCTTGGGTGCATCTCAGGAATCCCAGTCCGTGTTGCTCAGGAGCGAGAGATGAAGATTGGCATATTAACCGGCGGGGGCGACTGCCCAGGGCTTAACGCGGTGATCCGCGCCGTTGTGCGCAAGGGGATATTTCATTACGACGACCAGTTCGTCGGCTTTCTCGAAGGTTGGCGCGGCCTCACCGACGACCAGAGCATGGCGCTCGACCTCGATGCCGTGGGCGGCATTCTGCCCCGCGGCGGAACTATTCTGCGCACCTCGCGCACCAATCCTTCCAAGCGTCCCGATGGTTTGGACCGCTGCGTGGCCACTTTGGAGAAACACAAAATAGACGCGCTGATTGCCATCGGAGGCGACGATACGCTCTCCGTGGCGCAGAAGCTCCATGAGAAGTCCATCAACGTGATCGGCGTGCCAAAAACCATAGACAACGACCTGAGCGGCACGGATTTCACATTTGGCTTCGACACCGCATGCAACGTAGTTTGTGAAGCCATTGACCGCCTGCACACCACCGCCGAGGCGCACAACCGCGTAATCGTTGTCGAAGTGATGGGCCGCGATGCCGGCTGGATCGCTCTCTACAGCGGCATTGCCGGCGGCGCCGATGTCATCCTCATCCCGGAGCGCCCATTCGACATCGAGAAAGTTGCCGAGTCGTTGCGGCAGCGGCATGAGCGCGGACGCTATTTTTCCATCATAGTCGTCGCCGAGGGCGCTAAGTTTGCCGCCGCGTCGGGACAGGGCGCTCCGGTTCTTCAGGACATGGGCAAAGATGAGTTCGGCCACGCCAAGCTGGGAGGGATCGCCAACATCCTCGCGCGTGAAATTGAAAAGCGCACAGGCTTCGAGACCCGCGCCACCGTTCTTGGTCACATTCAGCGCGGCGGCTCGCCCAGCGCCTTCGATCGAGTTCTGGCCACACGCTACGGCCTCGGCGCGATCGACATGGCCCATCGCGGCGAATTCGGCCAGATGGCAGCTCTGCGCTCAAATAAGATCGTCTCCATTCCTCTGAAGGAAGCGATTTCACGCAACCGCACCGTCGACGATGAAATGATAGCGACCGTCGAAGGCTTATTTGAAGGCGCCGCCGACCGCGAAGCTGCGGGACGCTAAACGCCACTTCCGCTCACTGATTGACTTTGCAGGGTCTGCTCGCTCTGCCTATGCGTCTGGCATGGTTAAGGTTTCCGCATTTCTCGCGCCTTGGTTGCTCGTTTTTTGTGAAGCGATTTTACTTCTCGCGGCCATCGCCGTTTTTTTCCTCCGTGCTCGATCAGGCAAAGAGAATCTGTTTGCAACGGTTGCCAAGCCGTTTCGCAAGCTTGCGCAGCGAAAATCTCTCGCGGTGTTCTTCGTTGCTGCTTTCGTTCTGCTAACACGATCTGCCCTGATTCCGATTTTAGGGATTCCGGCGCCGCACTGGTGCGATGAATTCAGCTATCTTCTCGCGGGCGACACATTCGCCCACGGCCGGCTCACCAACCCTCCCCATCCCATGTGGGTGCATTTCGAGAGCTTCCACATCATTCAACAGCCCACCTACATGTCGATGTACGCACCTGCGCAGGGCCTCGTGCTCGCCGCAGGACAACTCCTGGGTCATCCCTGGATAGGCCAGTGGCTCATTACGGCGTTGATGTGCGCGTCCCTCTGCTGGGCATTGCAGGCCTGGGTTCCTCCGGGCTGGGCTTTGTTTGGAGCCCTGCTGGCCGCGCTTCGCCTCGGCATCCTGAGTTATTGGATGAACACGTACTGGGGCGCTTCGATTGCTGCGCTCGGGGGAGCGCTGTTTTTGGGCTCGCTTCCCCGCATGCGGCAGAGCGCTCGAATACGCGATGCGATCCTGATGGGGATCGGCTTGGTGATTTTAGCCGACAGCCGGCCGTATGAGGGGCTTGTTTTTAGCGTTCCCTTCGCCGCGGCAATGCTAATTTGGCTAACTGGAAGTGACGGGCCCGCGGTTCGAGTTTCGCTCACGCGCGTGGTGGCGCCGCTGCTTCTGGTTCTCTCCATTGGGGGGTTGGCTACCGCCTACTATTACAAACAGGTAACCGGAAATCCGTTTCGAATGACGTACGAAGTGAATCGCGCAACTTATGCCACCGCACCCTATTTCATTTGGCAAACCCCGCGCGCCGAACCCGCGTATCACCATGCGGTCATGCGCGAATTTTATGACTGGGAACTCAGCGAATTCAACAGGAATCGAACCGTCCATGGTTTCCTTCGCCGCGGAGTCGACAAATTCACTTCCTGGTGGCAGCTCTACCTCGGCCCCGGGCTCACTCTTCCGCTGTTTGCTTTGCCCTGGATAATTCGTAACAAGACAATTTTCCGCAGGAAGATGCGGTTTCCGCTGGTGGTGCTGGCTTGCATGTTCCTGGCATTTTCCGTTCAAACGTGGACTCTGCCCCACTACTTTGCTCCGGCGACCGCGGTTCTCTTCCTGGTCGTGGTGCAATGCATGCGCTATCTGCGTTTGTGGAGTTGGCGCGGGCGTCCCATCGGGTCCGCTTTGGTTTCCATCATCCCGCTCACGGCATGCGCGCTTATTGTGTTGCGGGTTGTGGCGGTGGTGGCGCATGCGCCCTTGGAACCTCACTGGCCACGCGGCAATCTTGAACGTGTGCGAGTGGTCCGCCAACTCGATGCCATGCCAGGCGAGCACCTCGTATTTGTAAGTTACTCATCGCAGCACAACGTCGATTGGGAGTGGGTGTGGAATGACGCCGAGATCGACCGCGCCAAGATCGTGTGGGCCCGCGACATGGGCGATGCCAAAAATCAGGAACTGCTCAATTACTTCAAAAGCCGCCATGCATGGCGGCTCAATGGCGACGATGCCGCGCCAAAACCTGAACCATATGTGGCTCCCGAGGCTAGTGGATTCTGACCTCGCAGCCTCTATTTTCCGAATAAGAAGCTCAGCGCTTCCGGAAATCTCTCCGCCCATGCCGACTCATGGTGTGTCGCGCCCTCCGCGATCACAAGCTTGAGCCGGCTCTCGTCCAGGTTGGCGCGGCGCATGATTCCGGCAAGTTCGCGGACATCGTCCACAACACTCTGGTTGCGATCCTTGTTCCCCGCCTCAGCCGTCCCGGTCGCCAGAAATATCCGCGCCGGCCAATTCGCAATTCCCCGGCTCTCGCGAATGATCTGCCGGTTGGAAGCCCACAGTGACGGACTTTCCAACAACAACCGCCCAATCAACCCCGGACGCACCATCGCTGCGTACAGGGCAATCAGAGCACCCAGCGACGACCCTCCGAGTCCGGTATTTTCCGGCCCCGTTGCCACGCGGTAATTCCGAGCCACAAACGGCATGACTTCCTTGATCAGAAAATTCGGATACTTATTGCCCTGCACGCGCAGCATCACCGGGTGCAATGAGCGGTGTGGCATGTATTCACGAAAACGATCTTTGCCCGAATTGTCGATGCCCACCACGATCAGTGGAGGAATCGCATTCTCGCGGATCAACCGGTCGGCAGTTTCATCCACCTGCCATTCCACTCCGTTAAAGGAAGTGGAAGACTCAAAAAGATTTTGCCCATCGTTCAAATACAGCACGGGATAACGGCGGGCCTGGTTGGCGGGATCGTCGTATCCCGGAGGCAGCCACACCCGCAGATAACGAGAATTGCGAAAAATCCGGCTACGGAACGGATGTATTCGCAGATCGCCGGTCGCCGACGTCGCGCGGATTACCTCCGTAACAGAGCCGATTGCATTGTTTTCTGTAGCGATTTCTTCCATCAGGAATCTTTGCGTGCGGAAGTCACGGTCATTCGCTCTTGCTTCTCGCGCTCAATACTATCGTCGCCAACACAGTAATCAGAACAATCAAGGCGAGCGAACTCAGGCACAGGATGCACCAGGTCGTTAAGACATAGGCTTCGATATAAGTCAGATACAACGCAAATGCCAGGCCCACCGCAGCCACGATCAACAAGCGCAGCGGAGTTTCTCTGCGCCTCCCGGCAAATGCCGACATAATCAAAAGCGCTCCGTAACCGGCAACGCCAATCCCAGCCACCGGGATGCCCGCAACGCTCGAATACTCGCTGCGGTTCACAATGTCGCAATTAAACTGTTGTCCAAAATCGCAGAAGCGTGTGGCCGACCGCGCGTAGTGCCGTTGCAATGAAACCGCTGACACCACCACTCCCGCGCACGAGAAAATCGCAATGGCCAGCATCAAACTCCGAACTAGAGTTTCTCTGGAAGCTCCGGCGCTCGGCGCAGACCGCGCGCTCACGGGAGACTGCACCCAGTTTTGTCGCTCAGTTCATTCAGCGGGAGCACACCCTCTTTGGGCGGGTTATTGCCAAACTGCCAACTGGGAAACAATTTCACACCCGCCGCAATGCACTCTGGCACAAGTTGATGCGGCGATCCTTTAACCGCGCACTCAGTGTAGGGGATATAGCGAAACGAAGCGCCGAACATTTCTTTCTGATCAGCGCAATGTGGACACCAGTAAAGCCCGTACATGCGCGCCTGTTTCGACGCAACACATTTTGCAAACCCATCCAAACGATGATTTTTGTAGTACCAGCCCGCAAAATAAGCTCCGGCCAGCAATACGATGACGACTACTGCCCAATTGAACAAGCCCGATGACTTGGTCGTGACGCCCTCGCGCTGCTGCTGCCGCTTTCGCCGCTCTTCAGACATGACTACTTTTTATATCATGGCTTTCACGCCACCACATTCAAAGCCGCGGGCAGCACGCGAATCTCCTCGCAGTGCAGCGTCACTACTTCGCCGTCGATCATCACATCGACGGGTGCATCCAGATCGAATTGGATCTTCTGCGCCGCCTTGCGCTCCGCCAGGGGATGGTTCACGTGCGTTCCGTCATAGAGTCCCGGCAAGTTGCGAATCAACCCCAACCGCCCAATGGGTCCCCAGCGCACATATTCGATTGAGCCACTGTTCACCTGCGCCTGAGGGGCAATCATCATCGTGCCGCCGGTAAATTTACTGTTGTTGAAGGTCAGAAACAGGCAGGGACGCCGGTCGAATTCAGCCTGATCGTCAGCCCGTACCGGAAAAGGCCGGCGATGAAACACAGCGAGGGTTAGAAAAATCGAAAGAAAATATCCTGCCTCGCCCCAGCCGCTAAAGCGGCGCGCCCGCAGTGTAGCCACATCGGCAGCGAAACCAACGCTGAGCAAGTTGATGTAGTAAACCACTCCGGCCCGGTGCCGCAACTGCAAGATGTCGCAAGTTTGTGAGCGCTGGACAAGCAATGACTCGATGGCGTGTTCGACGCCGCGATCGCTGAAATCGCGCAGGAAAGAATTGCCAGTGCCCAGGGGCAGAAATCCCAACCGCGGACGCTCGCCACCCAGCGCCTCGGGATACAGGCCATTTACAACTTCATAAGAAGTGCCATCGCCGCCGACGGCGATAAAATCGCGCACGCCTCGCCGGTATGCGTCACGCGCCACTCGCGTCGCATCCCCCGGCGCGTTCGTCTCGGCAACTTCAATCTCCAATCCTCCGGCGCGTAGCCGGTCCAGCGCAGGACCAAGCAATTTGCGGCTTTTTCCGCCGCCCGCCGCCGGGTTCACAATGGCCAGGTAGGATTGCTTCACGCTCTGCCGCCGCGATCGGCGGTTATTCCCTTTCTCTTAGACACGGGCTGAAGGTCTCAAAAACTTACGACCGCGTCGCGTTGTGCAGTCTTTGCAATCTCTTCCGCCAGCGCCTGCCGCCTGATTTTCATCGACGCGGTGCGCGGAAAATCTTTGTCCCATATCAAGTACCGGCCCACACGCTTGAAATCCGGCAACCGGCGATTGCGCGCCGCCAAATCTTCCTGCAATGCTATATCGAACTGCTGATTCGGCTCCAACCGCAAAATAATGACCAGCGATTCCTGCCCCAGTTCCTTGCGCGGCCAAACATAGTTCTCCGCAAATACGCAATACTCCTTGACGGCCAGCCCATCGAAAGCAGCCTCGATATCCTCGGGGTAAATATTCTTGCCGCCTTCGGTGACGATCATATTCTTCTTCCGTCCCATGAGCTGCAAGTGTCCGCTGCCATCGAAGCGGCCCAGATCTCCAGTCAGCAACCATCCATCGACGATGGTCTCCACGGTCAATTCCGGATCGTCGAGATAATGCGACATCAGAGTCTTGCTCCGCGCCGCCACCTCGCCCACGCCCTCCGCATCCGGACTGAGAATGCGCAATTCAACCCCCGGCAACGGCTTGCCCACGCTATCCGCGCGAAACGGTTTGAGATCGTTCAATGTGAGCACTGTCCCAGCTTCCGTAAGACCATATCCATTCACCACAGGGATACCCAGGTCATAGAAGAACTGCATCGTGGAAGGCTCCATAAACGCGCCCCCGGTAATAAGAGCAAGCAATTCTCCGCCAAAGCCCCGATGCACTTCGGGCAGAAGAAGGCGGCTCAACTTCACGTGCGGACGCTTCCTGGTGAGAAGCTTATTCAATCCGATCATGCGATCGAGAAGAAGCCGTTTCCCACGCGGCAATTCGTCAAACTTCGCCCGCAATCCGCGCTCCAGGTTTTTCAAGATCATCGGCACCAGCGCGACGTAAGTAATGTGGTAGCGCACGAACGCATCGCGCACGTAGTCCGGACGCAATGTGCGCAGGTGCACAACACACGCTCCGCACACAAACGGACCAATGAAGCCAACCATAAAATCCACCGCATGATTGGTAGGCAGGATGCTCAGATAGCGAACGCCGGGCCAGAAGGGATACCACGCGGTCAAAGCGCGGCACTGCTCCAGATAATTCTCATGCGTGAGCACGCATCCTTTCGGACGGCCTCCGGTGCCCGAGGAATACACGATGCACGCCACATCTTCCTTTTGCCGCATCACAAAATCGGGCGCGCCTTTACGCTTGAAATCCTCCCAACGATATCCTCCCGAGAGTTCCGCACCCACCGGAGCCTCGGTCACCAAAACGATTTTCGTCTGGATGTTGTGAAACGCGGCCGATTGCGTGATCGCCCGCCACAAGTGATGTTCGACAATTAATACTTTCGCTTTCGAATGCGCCAGCAATTGCAATTGCTCGTCGGCAGTCAGCTTGTAATCCAGAGGAACCAGCACGCCTCCGCAATAAAAAATGCTGTAAGCCGAAATCAGCCATTTCGACTGATTGGTCATGATGATGGCCGCGGGTTCCCCGGGATCGAAGCCGGCGTCTTCCAGAGCGCGCGCCAGCGGCAGCGCGATCTCTTTGAAATCGGAGTAAGTAAGCCGCAATTTCTCGCGATCGCGGTCGGCTTCGATCAGGCAGGTTTCGCCGCTGAAGCGGTCAAGCGCGTCGCGCAGAGCTGCGCCCAGACATGTATATTGGCGGAGATCGAGCATCAAAGACTTATTTCACCACAGCGCAAGGCGAGACACCGGGAAAAGCTTAGTTATCAAATGATTACTTATGCACTACAGCCGAGCTTGAATCTTGCTGGCTAATGTGCGGAAGTCCGTTACTCCTTGCAATTCGTAGTCGGGTAATTCGACCCGGAAATGGTTTTCGAGCTTGGTCAAAAGATCCAGCGTTTGCAAACTGTCGATTCCCAACACTTTGAAAAAATCGTCATCGGGCGACAGTTTTTCCCGCGGCACCTTGAAATGACTTGCCGCCAAATTCAGGACTTCATCGAGAGCTTGATCCGCACCAGGCATGTCATCGACTCCGAATATTCGTTCCCAGTTTTCGCGCGCGCTAGGGCAAATAGGGCTGCGCGTCCGTGCTTTCCACAAATCTCTTGAGCGCCACTTCGACCTCGGGCCGCGCAATCAACTCGCAAAAAATATCGATCTCGCGTTGCAACTCCTCGTGCGGCACCGGCTTGATGAATCTTTTGGCGGCAGCCGCCGTGGTACGGTCGAACTTCCCGATCTGCATTGCGGTTGCCCGCGCCGCGCGCAACGCTTCGCCTTCGCCAACCACCTGGCTTACCAGCCCAATCTGCTGCGCTTTGGTGGCGTTGAAGCTTCGTCCAGTCAGCAGCAAGTCGCGCACCACGGCATTGCCCAAATCGCGCTTCAGCCGGGGAATCCCTCCGTAGCCGGGGATCAAGCCCAGCCGAAGTTCGGGAAAGCAAAAACGCGCCATCTTGTCGGCAATGATCAAATCGCAAGCCAGCGCCAATTCGAAACCGCCACCGAAAGTCACTCCGTGAACTGCAGCGATTGTAGTCAATGGGCAAGCGTCGATTGTGTTCATCACGCGATGAATGCGTTCCAGATAACTACGCGCCTGATTGGCTACTTCTGCGCGCCCAAATTGCTGGATCCAGGCATAAAGCTCCCGCAAGTCGGCGCCTGCGCAGAAACCCGATTTCAGCGCGCTGTAGACGATAATCGCATGCGCGTCTCGGCACAGGTCATCCAGTACGGCAACGAACGTCTCCAGCTCTTCCAACGTGGCCGAGCCGATTTCGTTGAGCGGTTCGCGATGCAAGGCGAGCTCGATAATGCCATTGTTCAGATTCCACGACAGCGTTTTGCCTTTAAACATTCCCATGCGTGGAGCGGGTTCTTCTGCGCGAGCTGATGATCGCGTATTCGCAAGCGGAGCAGTCATACGGCCTGCGTCACCCGGTACAGCCCTTCAATCTCATCCTTCATGCGAGCGGCAATCGCATCGCGCTTCAGCTTCCCGTTCACCGTCAATAATCCGTTGTCGATGGTGAACGGTTCGGCATGAATGCAAAAAGCCCGCACTTGTTTATAGTGCGGCAGATTCTGATTCACGGAATCAAGAGCGGTCTGAACCTGTTCGGATTTCAACTCTCCGGTTAAGATCACGGATAAATATCCGCGCCCGTTGCCCACAACGACTACTTGTTGCGCAGCGGGAAGATTCTTCCCGATCTCATCTTCGATTGGTTCCGGCGAAATTTTGTGGCCCGATCCGAGAATAATCAGATTCTTGATGCGCCCCGCAATACGCCAGTTCCCCGAGCCATCCATTTCTCCCTGATCGCCGGTATGAAACCATCCGTCGCGCAGAGCCTCGGCGGTCTGTTGCGGCCGGTTCCAGTATTCCGGGAAAATATTTGGTCCGCGAACAATAATTTCATCGTTGTCTCCCAGCCGCATCTCAACTCCCGGAATTGCGGGTCCGACCTTGCCCGGCTCGGCGTGATCGGGATCGTCCATCGTACAGATCGCCGTGGTCTCCGTGAGACCATAGACTTGCAGTACGCGAATGCCCAGCATCAAAAAATATACCTGTGTTTCCGGGTTGAGCGGAGCCGATCCGCAAATCAACGCCTTCAGATTCGCTCCAATCATCTTTTTGCGAATCGAAGGAAAAATCAGTTTGTTCGCCAGCCACAACCACAGCTCGTCGCCCGATTTTTGTTGCTTCTCCTGGCGCCTTGCCCATGCAGCTTTCGCCCGCGCATAGATTGCCAGTGGTATGCCGCCGGTCTTCCAAAGTTGTTCATCGACGCCGCGCCGCATGCGCTCCAGCAGTTGCGGAACATTCAGAAAATAATCGGGAGCGGCCGCCCGCATGTCGCCGGCCAGCTTGGTCAAATCCGTCGTGAGCGTTACGCGGCTTCGCCGCAACAAAAACGTGAGCAGGGCAATCCAGGACGCAGCGAAGGAAAATGGCAAATAATGAAAAACCCGGTCCTGGCCGGTTTTGCCTTGCATCAATTGCTCCAGCCTCGACGACGTACATCCGAGCATGAATCCCACATTCGCCGCCGTCAAAACCACACCCTTGGCTTCGCCAGAAGTTCCCGAGGTGTAAATGATCGTGACCGGATCGGCGCCTTGCACTGCGACGGCGCGCTTCTCGCCCGCCGCGGTTACGGAAAATACATCGTCAAACAAAACCAGCTTCAGAGCGGCGGGCCATGCTTGCGCAATGCTCTCGCACAGCGCCGCATCGCCACAGCAAACCAGTGACGGCGCAGAATCCTTCATCATGGCGATCAGTTCTGCCGGAGCCTGCCGCGAATACAAGGGAACAACAATGAGTCCTTCGGCCATGGCCGCCAGATCCAGAGCCGCCCACCGGATTCCATTTGGAGCTAAGATCCCGCAGCGGTCGCCTTTTTTCACTCCTTGAGCCGCGAGGAAGGTCCGCGCCTTCGCGACCAAAGCGAGCAATTCCGTCCCAGTAACGCCGGAGCTGTGACCGTCGCGAATCTCCTCCAGCACGGTAAGTTCGGAGGCGGCTTCAAGCTGCGAAAATATATCCTCGATAAAAGACATGCTCTTTCGGGCAACGCGTTTAACTGTAAGCGGCCACCAACTCCAGCAGATCGGAGTTCATCGGCGGCAGATAATCTTCCCAACTCCACTCTCCGGTGCGAGTCGCAAACTCCGGGTACCGCCGCTGCACTTCTTCCTCAAATAGCACTCCCATACGCGCCATAACGCGCAAATTCTTGACCACCGTGCGCGCAATGCCCTCGGCGATTCGCTCGCCTTCGGTCGCCAACTTCTCCAGAGCCGCCAGCAACCGCTGTTCCAGGTCAGGATCGTCGACTCTCATCAGAAGGTCTTCGTGACCGCGCTCGCGCATCAGATTGCGAATGCGTTCATCCATCGTGATCCCGGCAGACGGCACCAGCGCGGGCATGGAAGTTACGATGCCGTGATAACGCGACGACGCCATCATGTGGCACGATCGCAAAATGCTCACCAGTTCGTACATGTTGTAGTCGTCGGAGCTCAACACCGGCACGCCACCCAGCTGTTCCGAGATGCGCTTCGCCGGGCGCGCGTCAAGACGTTCCGTCGCCGCAAGGATCACAAAAATATCGCGGCGCTGGCGGAAGGCGCCAACCGCGTTCGCAATCGAGTTCAGGTAATGCTGGTATTTCTTTTCCGCCGCCGGTCCCGAGTTGTGAAAATACACGGTGCGGTAGTGGCTGTCTTTATATGCGCCGGTCAGACTTCGGACTGCATACTTGGCCACCGACGCCTTGACCGGCCATTCAAATGGATTAATCGGACATACGACGAGTACCGGCTTGCGTCCGTCCCAACCAACCTGCCGTAGCACGCCTTGGCCGTATTCAGCTTCGCGCGGTTCGAAGGTCCACGCCGTATCCGTGCCAATCTCCGTCGGCACACCCAGTTCACGCAGCACAGTCCGCGATTCCTCATTGCGCGTAATCACTAACGACTCGCGGCAGTAGCGCCCGCACATCTTTGCCACCAGCGGGTCCATGTGGCCGGCTTCTGCGCCATAGCCTACGGAAAGCTTGTTCTGCACCGCCGCAATTCCCAACGACCCTATCATCATGGTCGTAAGGGCGTTGGCGAATTTGCTTTTGAACATGGAACCTTCACAAGCCACCACGCCGTGGTGCTTGGGAACTTCGTCCGCCAGAAATGGAGGGAAAATATCGGGAAGATGGACTTGATTTGTCCCCGCGAAATATCCCCTGGAGAAGTCGAAATTCTGGCTCATTACGCTGAACTCGACTCGCTCCGCGCCCAAGATGTGCCGCATCTGCCGCAGCATCTCCTCCACTCGGACATCCGATCCCATATTGCGCGTGCCATTGTATCCGGCGAAAAGAAGTTTCAGTTTCTCGCCCGGCTGCCACGAATCTCCCCCGCCGAGAATCCAGCGCGCCTTGGCCTTCTCGATCGAACTGCTGACCCAGGCTTCGAGAATAAAATCCATCATGCGGCAGTTCCTCCCGCAGCCGCTGGCCATGGCCGGTAAGGATATTGAAACTCATTCTCGCGGCTGAATTTGAGCAGAGGATAACTATATTCCGAAAAAGGCGCCGGCTTGCGCCCCAGTTCCGAGGTGACACGGGTATTGTCGAACACCGTATTCCAAACTAGGTACGGCATAAATACTTTCATCAGAGATGCGCTTTTTCCCATTGGACCTTTGCGGTTCGAAACGAAGTTCACCGCACTGGAAAATGGAGATTCCAGCACCGGAACAAACACCGGACCGCGCTTCGCTTGAGCTGCGGCCAGCGCAGTAGTCAACTCCCGGAAGCTCTGCGATTCAGTTCCCGACGACAAATGGTAGATGTCGTGCTGCGGCTGATCTTTCTGATGCAGAGTCGCAATCGCATCGGCGACAAAGTCCACGTTGACGATGTCGATCTTGTCGGTGGGGCGAAACGGAAGCACGGGTAGACCGGCAAGGAAAACGAACGCCCGAACCATATCGAACTGCGTCGTCTCCGGATGCCGGCTGTCTCCGAGAACGATGCTCGGCCGAAAGATCATGGTCGGCGTATCCGGCAACAACACGTGCATCATGTGTTCGCAGAACTTCTTCGTGCGCGCGTAAGGATCGTAGTCGGACCGATCCCACTCGATCGACTTGTCTTCGGTCACTACTTCGTGGCTGCGCCGTCCCGCCACAGCAACGGTGCTGACCTGGCTGAAGCGTCGCAATCCGTGGTAGTGCTCAATTTTCCTGGCCAGTGTAAGCACCTCCAGCGTGCCGCGAAGATTCACGTTGAGGCAGCTCTTTTCCGACTTTCGATTCAACGACGCGGCGCAGTGAATGATCGAATCCGTCGTGTGCACGAGCCGGTCATATTCGTCACGCCCCAATCCAAAAGCGGGCAGCGTGAGATCGCCGCGGAAAACCCTGATTCGTGTTTGCAGATACTCGAAAAAGCGGGGAAACTCCAGATGCAACTGAAGTCCCTGCCACAGCCGCTGTTGCGCTTCCTGGGCGTCCTTCGCGCGCACCAGCACATTCAGAGCCGCCCCGTGAGTTTCCAGCAGGTTCGCAGCCACGTGCGCGCCAATGTATCCGGTGCCTCCGGTTACGAATATCGCCACGTTGCTCCGTTCGTTCCCGTACCTAGGGTTTCGCCGTTTCCGCTGGGAAGCTGCAAATTGCGCGGCGGACGCGCCTCCAGCGGGCGTCCCTCGATCAAGGGATAGGTCCAGCGCCGCAGCGCTGGGATATGAATATTTATCCAGTACTCCCACCAGTCGAGCGAACGCGTGTCGTAGGCAAATAACCCGCGCTCCTCCGGGCAAAGAGCGTAGGAAAGCTTCTCGATGTTATCGGCAGCAAAGTCGTGCTCGTTTAAAAGAATGAAAGGTTCAAACAACTCAATCAGTTTTTCGAGCCGCTCCAGATTGCGTTCCGTTTTCGCCAGCGGAGTTTTCTTCAACGGCAGGGGCGACATAATTCGCTGAATGGATTTTACGATCGCCTTCTGCGCCGGCGCCGACATGCGGTTATATCGCGTCTTCGAGACCGAAATCGCATCAAAACGAAGCCGCAGCCAGGATTCCAATCCTTCCTGCGCTCGGTAGTGCTTTCGATGCGCCAGCGAAGTCAATTCAATCGACCGCCCCATATCGCAAGGATTGGTCACCGAAGTTGCCAGCTGATAAAGCGGATCGTGCCGTCGTTCCATGACCGCCGCGGCAATCAACGTCATGCCATTGCACACCGCATCCACGGGAATAATATCGAGACGCTTGCTCTCATTCGAGGGCAATTGGCGAAAGTAAGTGCCCAGCAGATAAGAGAGCGAGGCCGAGGTATTGATGCCCTCGTTCCATCCCTGAAACGGCTTGCTCACCGAAGTTTCGACAATCGCCGGACGCACCACCGCTACCGGAACGCCTTCGCCATATTTGACGATCAGCGACTCGGCCAGGCTTTTCGTGAGCGTATAGGTATTGGGCCAGCCCAGCTCTTTAGCCCGCCTTGTTCCCTCTTCAGTCAGATAAGTCTTGAGCCAGCGAATGCGGTTCTTGCGGATCTGATTTTCCAGCGCAGCGCCCTGCAAATCTTTAGCCGCGTGCTCCTTGGCCAGAGATTGCATCCGCAAGCCGGCAGTCACGGCCTCGCCCTCGGCCTTTAACTCTGCCTCTTTAATCAAGTTCTTGAGCGCAAGCAATTCCTGTTCGGCATCGAAACCCGGCAACCGCCGCGGCGTGTAGTTGGAAACCAGCGTTTCGCTGACCCGCCCATCCTGTTCGCCGGCTACATAGCAGGTCGAGAGATGCACCAGTCCGGCGTGATCGGAGTTGCGCACGAATTCCAGAATGTTCACCGCCGCATCGGTGTTCGTCGCCAGGGCATCGCGAAGATCGGGATTAAAATCCGTTAGCCCTGAGCTGTTGATAACGATATCGAGATTTTTCTGCAGTCTGCGCGATACGTCGGGGCTCAGTCCCAGCCCGGCCTGCGTCACGTCGCCCTCAATGACTTCAATCTTCTGCTGCAGAAAATCGGGCAACCGATCTCCGTACTTTTCAAACAACGGATCGAAGACCGGAGAATCTTCCACCATCTTTTCGAACCGCCGCTCCGCCGGGTTCGATTTCTGCCGCCGAATCAGCAGATACACTCGCCCAATCTCGGGCAACTCAAGCAGGATATTGGCAAGCCAGACCTTGCCGATGAATCCAGTGACCCCGATCAGCATTATTTGTTTGCCCCCGAAAGCGTGGCGAACGGAAAAATTGCGCTCCTGCCGCCGGCCATCGAAATGCACTACGGGCCGCTCCCGCAAAATGCCTTGCCGTTCCGTGGCGATCGCCGTCCCGCGCAAAATCTCCAGCGGCACGTCCAACTGCCGCGCCAGGGTCTTCGGCGCCCGGCGTCCGTCGGGACTTTCCTCGCGAATCCGCGCGAACGCGCCGCGAGGCCGAATCACCGGATTCAGAAGTCTTCCCGTCGCGATCCCGTCGCGGAATTCCAACCGGTTCACCAGCAGCTTCTTCACGCCCAGATGCTGCGCCAGCGGACGCATCACGTGATCCAGTCCCTGGCTTACCAGAACCACTTCGGCGCCCGCCTGGACCAACTCCCGTACCCTGGCCACGCCGCGTTCCTTCAACTTCGGCTTCAGCTTGTATTGGAAATACTCCTCGCCCAGCAGATCCAGGCGATCCCGGGAAACTCCGCGCAGCGTGGCATGAACCACACGAGTGGCAAATTTTCGGTTGGTCGAGTAAAGAAACGGACGCAGCGCCGCCATCAGAAAAATCAGCCCGCGCCGCCGGAAGCGTTCGGCAAACGTTTGCGCGTTCCAGGTAAAGAAAGCAACCGGTTCGACCACCGTCAGGTCGAGCAAGCTGCCTTCCACCCGCCAGTACACGCAAGGCGACGCGCCGGAATTGTGGTTAGATTGGTCCAAAATACAAGTTGCCCGCGCGGCAGAATCCCGCCACGGGGGCAGACGAAACTCTTATTGTAACAACTGCCGCAACCGGAACGAAATGCCAATCCCGCATGTTCGTGGCTCAATTTGACACAAGACAAAAGCCCTTCTGACCAAGACGCGAATGTTCACGAATGGATCCGATTGAGAGGGCTTCCTTCCTGTTCCTCCGTGTCCTTCATGGTTGCAGCATTTTAGACCAGGGCGTCCTTTGTTCGTATTTCGTAACAACTGAAAAATTGCCGTTTTCAAGATTGCGTCCTGGTGTTAGCCTTCGGCCCTGATGTTTTCCTGCCGGCCTTAGCCGACACATACAAATACCTCGCCCGCAGAACTGCTGTCCTACGAACCCAGGGGATAACGGAAAGGTGACAGGTGACCTCAATGGCCAATCAACTCTCCGCAATAAAGTACGTCGTCCAGTTGATGCTGGAGAATCGATCGTTCGATCAGATGTTGGGCTTTCTTTATGAGAGCACCGGCAATAAGACAGCATCAAACCAGCCATTTGAAGGATTGACGGGCAGCGAGTCCAATCCCGACGATACCGCCAGAGAAATCCAGGTTTACAAGATCAAGGCCAGCGCGCCGCATCCTTACCTGATGCCGGGCGCAGATCCCGGCGAAGGTTTCTACAATACGAATTACCAGTTATTTTCCACCGACGATCCCGCCCAAGGTGCAATCCCGAAAAACCAGGGATTCGTCGTGAATTTCAAGGCCGCAATCGCATCGGATCAGGCCAAACACTACAAAGATACTCTGCCCGGCACCGACCCTTCCGAGATTATGGGCATGTACAGTCCGGAAATGTTGCCCATCATGTCGGCACTGGCGAGGGGTTTCGCGGTTTGCGATCAGTGGTTCGCCTCGGCGCCAACTCAAACCATACCCAACCGTGCCTTCGCCGCCGCGGCAACCTCGCAAGGCCATCTGGATAATCACGTCAAGGTTTTCACCTGCCCCAGCATTTTTGGCAGTCTGACGAAGGCTAATATGGACTGGGGAATTTATGGCTACAACCGCGATCCCATGACCCGGCTGGATTATCCCGACACCCAAAACGCCGACGAAAGCCACTTCGGCCATTTCCGCGACTTCCAGGCCAGAGCCGCGGCCGGCACACTGCCGGCGTATTCATTTCTGGAACCGGATTTTGGCGCCGGTGGCAACAGCCAGCATCCCAACTACGATGTGTCGCTGGGCGAGAAGTTGATCCACGACGTTTATTACGCCGTGCGCAACGGGCCGGGCTGGGACGACACGCTTCTGCTCATCACCTACGATGAGCATGGGGGCAACTTTGACCACGTGCCTCCGCCCTGGGGCGCGGTTACGCCCGATGATTCGGTGGGCGAATACAACTTCGACTTCACCCGCTTTGGAGTTCGGATTCCCGCTCTGCTGATATCCCCGCGAATCGCTCCCGGCACCGTCTTCCGCGCCAAGCGGGGAACGATTGACCACACCTCGGTGCTGAAAACCATTGAACTGCGATGGAACATCCCTCCGCTGACCGCACGCGATAAAGCCGCTCCCGATCTAGGCGGAGTTCTGACTCTGGCCACGCCCCGCACCGATGACCCGCTCACCGGCGTCCAGATACCGCTCTCGAAAACTCCTCACCCCAACCAATCTCAGCCTTCGCTCATCGATAAGCTTCACGCCGCCAAAGTCGCAGACCTGCCTCTGCGCAATGAACAAGGCAGTTACGATCAGCACAGTCCGCCTGACTTGTCATCGAGCGCGGCGATTAGCGATTACATCGAGATGCGCACCGCGGCCTGGACTCAGCACCTGAAACGCATGCGCCAACGTGCAGGAAGCCGCGCGCTGTCGAAACGGCGCGTGCCGGGAAAGAAAGGCAAAGTTCACAGCAAAGCAACGGCCAAGAAGTAAAACAATCGGGATTTCGGCTTGGGGTCTTAGGCCTACGCTGCAACCGGCGGGCTGTGCGGAGATCGTACGCACAGCCCCGCGATTCCGCTCAGGGCCAGGACAACCGCTATCGTCAACAACCCTGCCCCGAATCCGCCATTGGCAGAGCGCACCAACCCTAAAATCCACGGGCCAAAATATCCTCCCAGGTTGGCCAAAGAGTTGATCACAGCGATCGATATAGCCGCTGACGAGCCTTTCATTCTCCCAGTCGCCATTGCCCAGAAAGGCCCGGTCATCGCCTCCGCGCCCATCATGCCCAGGCTCATGCCGCCCACCACCACGAACGCCGACTTTCCGCTGGCCGCGAGAGCAAGCGATGCCGCTCCCAGGAACGCAGCCACTGCAATGTGCCAGCGCCTTTCGCCGGAACGGTCCGAATGCCGCCCCGCAGCCACCATGGCGATAGCGGTCAGCACATATGGAATAGTCGCCACTGCGCCAATCGCCAGGTCGCTCATCCCGGCAAGGCTGCGAATCGTGCTCGGCAGCCATAGCGTCACCCCATACATGCACGTCGACACTCCGAAATAACACAGTGACAGCAGCCATACGCTACCGCTGCTCAGGCTCTCCCAAAGCTCAGCCAGCGGTTTTCTGACATCTTCTGCGGCGATTTGATCGTGAACGTGTTGCCTGTCGAGTTCCTTCAGCAGCCAGTCGCGCTCTACCTCGGTCAGCCATGACGCTTCTCGCGGCCACTCTTGCAGGACCCATAGCGTGGCTATGCCAAGTATCATTGCCGGAATTCCTTCCATCAGGAACAGCCATTGCCATCCCGCCAAGCCCTTTCCATGCAATCCCAGCAGCGCTCCGGAAATCGGACTGCCCACCACCCCGGCCAGCGGGTTCGCCGTCATAAACCAGGCGACGGCCAGCGCCCGCGCACGAGTCGGAAACCAGCGCTTCAAGTAGAGGATGATGCCGGGAAAAAAGCCCGCTTCCGCGGCTCCCAATGAGAAGCGGAAGGCATAAAAGCTGACCGGGCCTCGTATGAAAATCATCAGGCACGAAACCAGACCCCACACCACCATCAGGCCGGCAATCCATCGCCGCACTCCCACTCTCTCCAACACCATGTTGCTGGGAATCTGGAACAGGAGGTAGCCGGCAAAGAACATTCCCGCAGCTTTGCCATAGGCGCTGTCGGTCAAATGCAACTGCGGACGCATTTGCAGGATCGCAAAACTCACATTGATACGATCCAGATAGGCGACAATGTAGAGCAGGAAGAGAAACGGCATCAGCCGCCACATCAAACGCGAGACGACGGCGGCTTCCGGGCCTTGACTGGTCAGATTCTGATCGGTCAGACTCTGATCGGTCACATTTTGGTCCGTGATTTTTTTCGGAGTCACTCTAAGCGGGTGAGTTGGTGTCCGAAGGATTCTACGCCAGTCCCAGCTTTTGTCGAATCTCAGCCACGATCTCGGCTGGCGTCGGAGCGATATCCACCGTAATTGCGTCCCCAGGCTCCTCCAGATCGGCCATTTGGCTGGCCAGGATACTTGCTCCGGCGAAGTGCCCGTGGCGGGCGCTCAAACGTTGTGCGATCAAATCCGCATCGCCCTTGAGATAGACGAAGCGCACATCTGGCCCGGCTTTCAATTCTTCCCGGTAAGAGCATTTCAATGCGGAACAAGCCAGCACGGCGTCGGTTTCGCTGGCTTCCCAGTCGAGAATTTTCTCCCGCAGCCGCTCCAGCCAGGGTTTTCGATCTTCATCGCTTAAAGCTATACCGTGGCTGATCTTCTCAATATTGGCTTGAGGATGGAAGTCATCCGCGTCGGCAAATTCATAGTGCAACTCTTGCGCCAGCAGGCGGCCGACCGTTGTCTTGCCCGCGCCCACCACTCCCATCACGATTAAAATCATCGCATCTTTCGTTCACTGCAGGCTCACTTCTTTTCATATGTCTGCTGCCAGGCCGGTGCGCGAATTGATTACCGTAAACGTGCCATCGGCTGATGCTTCGACTTTGATGTACTTCCCTTGCCCATGCTCCTCAAGGTTGGCGATATAGTCCGCAGCCACGTTGTGCTCCTTGTCGGAGCCCATCGCGTAATGAAGTTGCCACACGGCCTCGATTCCCGGAGAGTCATGCACAATCTGCCACGCTCCCGGATCGCCTCCCTTGTGCGGTCCATTGTCGATAATGGCCACTTTCGGATGCACTGCCCACACCAACGACTTGGAATTGGAAAGATCAGTTCCATGATGTGAGACCAACAGTAAATCGGTCGTGCCGATCAGATTGTCGGGGCACACCAGCCCCAATTCTTTTTTCTTGGTCAAATCCCCGAGATCAAGAAACCGAAAATTGCCGTAACGAATCAGCAATCCCAGGGAACGGGCATTCTCGGTCGGATCCGTTTCAGGCGCAGGTTCCGAGTTGCAATACGGATTCGCCGTCCCTGCTCCCGGAAGCGGACTTTCGATGACGTTTCCCGCTCCCGACAAAATATGCACTTCCAGATCCTTGAAGGGCAGGCCCATGCCGGGGGTGGCGACGATGTGCGGATGTCCCACAATCGCCTTCTCATAAGCGGCATAGTTCTTGCGCGTGTCGTCGGAGTCTTCCTGATTCGGCCCATGATCGACGAACGTCCCCACCTTGATGCGCTCCACCAGTTGCGGCACACCGCCCACGTGGTCGTCGTGATAATGCGTGATCAAAACGTAATCGATTCGCTTTAGGCCCGCCGCATGGACCGCGGCAACGATCCGATCCGCATCGCGTCCGTTGAAACCGGGCCACCCCGTGTCGATCAGCAAGGATTGCCCTGCGGGACTCACCACCAGTGTAGATTGTCCGCCTTCGACGTCGATGGCATAGATCTGAAGCGAATGGTTGGATTTGCGAGCCGCCGCCAACACCGGCAAGAAAACGAGAGACAAGGCAAAACTGATCGAGACTTTGCGCAGGATACGAAGATTCATGGTTCACCCCAGATTACGAACCTTGGATAACGAACCTTCAGTTTACCGGGTTCGCCCATGCGAGCAGATGAAAAACGATGCGAGCACCAGCAGAGGATACTAGCAGAGAAGAAACCGATTCACCCAACCCGATTCGGGTCTTTACCAGCCGTTGTCGTTGCCCTTGCGGAAGGAATCCCGAGGGGAATTTTCATCGTTCCATTCCCCGTCCAAATCGCTATCGTCGGTCTCTCTCGTCTGATTTCGTTTCTTATAGCAGACGAAAATCAGGCCTACGCTCCCAAACGTCGGTGGAGCAATCAGAATCAGAATGCCGCTGCGCAAAGCCTGAATCATTCGCGAACCGGACTGCGCCGCCTGCGTATAGCAAAGCGCACAGCCCTGAGCAAAGGCCGGAACCGGCGCCAGAAGAACGATCATCGCCGCCAACCCAACCGCCAGCATCGCCACCGGTTTACCGAACCTCATAAATACCTCTTAAGGCTTAAGGCTCGAACTTCCGCGGCTACCTTGCCCATGGTACGCCATCAATCAAGCGAAAGCTGTCCGTCCAGCCATATTGCATCCCCAGCAGCACGGCGACGGTGAAGATCAGAACAAACCACCGCAACCCGCGGTTCTCCCAGAGGTGCATAAAGAACAGCAGGGCCAGGCTACCTTCGATGCAGGCTACAACCAGCATCCGAACCAACTTCTGGGTCTCATCAATATTCATGTAGCCAATTACGAACTGCGTCGCCGCCAAAACTAACAGGCAAATATAGATGATGAATTCCGACCCGATCCCAACTCTCTTCTGCTGTCCCTCGTCAGCCATAAGCGATGCTCCTGCCGCCCGTCTTAGTGGGCTAAATTCAAGATATACATCAGCGGTACCACGAACATCCAAACCAGGTCAACGAAGTGCCAGTAAAGTCCAGTGACTTCCAGATCGTCGGCGCCGTAACGGCCGCCCTTGTAGCGGATTCCCACCGCCAGCAAAGCGATCACTCCGCCGGTCACGTGCAGCAAATGCAATCCAGTAATGCTGAAGAAACAGGAACCAAACAGGGGCGTGCCCCAGGGATTGTGGAACAGGGTCATCCCTTCCCCAATCAGTCCCAGCCATTCCCGGATATGCAGCAGAGCGAACGCGATCCCCAATACCGCCGTAATCATCGTCCAGCGGAAAGCTCCCGCCTTATCGCCCTTCCGCGCCGATCCAATCCCCAACAGCATAGTCAAACTGCTGGTCAGGAGGATGAATGTCATCAGCGCGACGTTGGTAATGCTGTGAAACGGTCGCGGCCAGTCGGCACTGCCGTTGCGTATAAAACCGTAGGCGACCAGACAACCGGCAAAAGTAGCGGTGTCGGCGATGATGAACAGCCACATCGCCATCTTCTTCGCCGGAACCGAGAATGCGGGCGCAGTCATGACGTCGGTCGCGTCGGTGCGCGACACTTGCGCGTGAATCGAAAGATCGGCCTGGCTCACTTTGCCTCCTGCCTCAAGTGGTTAGAGCTTTATCCAAAGCAGCAAAAGCAGATACACCCACAGCGCGCCCATAAAATGCCAGTAGCGCGAAGTGGCGTCAAACGTACTCCGTCGCAAAACGGACTTGTTAAGCTTTCCAATCACACGCACCAACCCACCCAACCCTCCAAACACGTGCAACGCGTGCGCCACGGTTAGCACATAGAAAAACGAATAGGTCACGTTCGTGGCCAGGCCGAATCCCTGCGCTTTCAATTGCAGCCACGCAACCGTCTGCCCGCCAACAAACAGCAAGCCCAGAAACAACGTCACGTACAGCCACATCGCCGGATTTGCTGCTCGATCGCTCCGCCCGCCCATGTATGCCGCAATCCGCCTTCGCGACAGTTCCAGCGTGACGCTGCTGGCCAATATCACCAGCGTGTTCAAATAAAGAATCGAAGGCAACGTGATGTGCTGCCAGTCCGGTCCGCTGCCCTGGCGAACGATCAAGGCGCTGGTAAACGCGGCGAACGTCATCGTAATCGCCGCCAGACCCACCCAGATGCCCGTGCTGGCCGGAGGCGGAGAGCTATCCTTCACCCGCCGCAGGTCACCGCCGGCCGGAGCCAGATTCCGCCAGCCTCCGTTCCCCGAGCCTTGACTCGGTAAACGATCAATCTCGATTTTTGGCGGTTCGTGAACTGTAGTAGCCATACTGCAACTGCTCCTTTACCTAATTCTCCTGAAAGAGTTGCCGCTTCTCATCCGCGGACTACTTCTCGTCGTTCGGATTCTTTAGCTGCTCCGGCGAGGTCTGCATTATAAAGTCGCTGCTCGCGCCCTCGACGCTGAACTGATAGGGATCGTGATAAACCACCGGCATTTTATCGCCAAAGTTATTATGCGGCGGAGGCGTAGATGTGCTCCATTCCAGCGACGTTCCCTCCCACGGATTGTCCGGCGCCGGAGCGCCCCAAAAACGGCTGTGGATCAAGTTATAAAGAAAAACAAACTGCACCGCCCCAGTTGCTACCGCCGCCACTGTGATGAACTTGTGCAGCGGAATCAGCGGGACAAGATATGGGTCCGTGAAGGCCTGGTAACGGCGCACGTTCCCGGCGATCCCAAGGTAATGGAACGGCATGAAGATGCAATACGCGCCGACGAACGTGAACCAGAAGTGGATCTTCCCCAGAGGCTCACTCATCATGTGCCCCGTCATTTTCGGAAACCAAAAATAGGTTCCGGCAAAGATGCCGAACATGGCCGCCACCGCCATCACCAGGTGAAAGTGTCCGACCACAAAATAGGTGGCGTGCAGCATGATGTCGATCGAAGGCTGGGCCAGAAAGAAGCCGCTCACCCCTCCGCTGATAAACATCGAAATGAAACCCAGCGCAAATAGCGATGCTGAGTTGATTCGCAACTTGGATCCATACAAACTTCCCAGCCAGATCAACACCACGACCGTCGCGGGAATGGTGATAATCAGCGTTGGGAAGGAGAATGCCAGCGATGAATAAGGATTCATCCCACTGACGAACATGTGGTGGCCATAAACCATGTAGCTCAGCACCGCCAGCGAAGCCATGGCATAAATAATCACCTTGTGGCTTAACAGCGGCCGCCGCATATTCGTAATCAGAACGTGAGAAACGATGCCCATCCCAGGGATGATCGCGATGTACACCTCGGGATGTCCGAAGAACCAGAACAGATGCTGCCACAGCAAAGTCGATCCGCCGGAATGCGGCAAAATCTGGCCGTTGATAACCAGGTTGGACGCCACGAAAAAACTCGTCCCAGCCACATGATCGAGAATCAGCAGGATGCAGGCAGGCATGAGCACCGCAAATGCCGTCAGACCCATGATCGAGGTAATGAACCACGCCCAGGCGCTAAGCGGAAGCCGCATCAGCGACATGCCTCGGGTGCGCATGTCGAGAGTCGTCGTTATGAAGTTGAGCGAGCCCAGCAGCTGGCCGATGCAAAAAATGCCGATCGAAGCCGCCCAAAGAACCACGCCCATTCCCTGACCCGGCCCGGAGATCGAACCCACCGCGCTCAGCGGCGCGTATTGCGTCCAACCACCCAGAGTCGGTCCGTCGCTGGCGAAGAACGAGGCAACCAGAACACAGAACGCCACAAACGTGACCCAGAACGACATCATGTTGAAATGGGGGAACGGCATATCTTCAGCGCCTACTTGTATCGGCAAAAAGTAGTTGCCAAAGGCCGCAAATGGAGCCGTAGTCAGCACAAAGAAGACCATGATCGTTCCGTGCATGGTCATCAATTGCAGGTAATACTCAGGCGTCATCACATCGTTGGGAGCGCCCGTGTTCGAGAGAAAATGCAATCCTGGAATGGCAAGATTCGTCCATCCCAGGTGAAGCCGCATTATCCACGAGAGCACCATGCCGACAAAAACGGCGACCAAAGCCAGCGCGTAATATTGCTTGCCGATGACTTTGTGGTCCAGGCTGAAAATGTGCTTGCGTATGAAGCTGGTTGGGGCTCCATGCGGGACCGCGTGTGTAGACATATCGTGCATCGCGCTCACCTCAAATGAGACGTATGAATTCTGACCAGATCCTGCGAGATCACTTCCTGCGACCGACGCTACTGCAACGCTGCCTGCTGTTTGAGCCAGGCGTCGTAATCTGCTGGGGACAGCACATCCAGATATGCCGTCATCGCGTAGTGCCCAAGGCCGCATAGCTGCGTACACACGATCTCGTACTTGCCGATCTTAGTGGCCGTGAAATGAAGCGACAAGTCCAAGCCCGGAACAAAATCCTGGTGAACTCGCAATTCAGGCACGAAAAAGGAGTGTCCGAGGTCCCTCGAATGCATGAGCAGATGAACTTCGCGGTTTACCGGAACCGCCATCTCAGCGGTTACGATGTCGTCCTTGGAAGCCTGGTCATTCGTAGTATCAAGGCCGTAAAAATTGCCGTTCGCGTCATTGATCAAGTTGGGGTGAATAGGGCCGAACATTCCATCCGGACCCGGATAGCGGAAATAAAACGCGAACTGCTGCGCCTGCACCTGCACCTGCACCGCATTCGCAGCTGGAGGCGTGAAATATTCAAGGCCCCACGCCTTGGCGCCAAACACGCCCAGCGCTATCACCTCCGTGCCCACCAGCACGAACGCCGCAATCACCAGCACCGCGGCGCCGCCCGGAAAACTCTTAATTTTTGTCCCCGGCTTGGGGTTGGCAAATTTCCAGATGAAGAAGCCCAGAAGAAACTGGGAGGACAGGAATGCAATCCCGGTCTCGATCATCGTATCCGCATACTGCTCATCGATCAGATGGCCGTGAACGGAGATATCCTCCGGCATCGGCCACATGTGCATTACGATGGGAATCGCCGAACCGATTGCGATCAGAATAATCGTCACAGCCAGCAACTTCGCCATATCGCTCCGCCTTTGGCCGGTTTCTTTGCGGCCCTTTTGCCCAGAATCGCCGCAGCGCCCCGCTGCGGCGATTCATTGATTTGCTCTAAGAATGACTTGGTCTAACTCGGGAACACCCGTTTTGCCAGACGCTACTTTCCCTTGTAGGTAAAATCGGCAGTTCCTGGTTTTCCTGCAGCCACCGTCGTTTTTGCCGTCTGGGTTCCGTAGTCTTCCTGCCACGCCGTCACCGTATAGCTTCCCGGCGGCACATTCTCGATCGTGTAGTTGCCTTTATCGTCGGTAGTCGCGTAAGGCCCCTTCACCACCGCGAACCAGCCATGCATCCAGGGATGAATATTGCACTGTACCGGAATCATTTCCGTCGCCTTCCAGCTCTTTATGATCGGCGGCGCCCCGGGAGGCTGCGACTCGTTCCACGGAATATTGCCCGTCATTGGATTCGGCAGCGGGTGAATATTGTGCGTCGTCTGGTCGCTGGTGATCACCTTGAATTTCTGGCCCACATCCATCGCCAGTACGTGGGGTATGTACATGCAGCCTTTTTGATCGAACACAGGCATCGAGGTCGGCACCTCACTCAACTCGCCGCCGGCCAAACCTTCGGAGATATAGAGAACCACATTCTCCAAGCCGCCGTCTTGCCCGACCACCACCGTTTCCAGATGCTGCGGGCTGTTCGCGTGGTATTTCACACAATAAGGGTCTTTCGACATGTCGATGCCCCGCATATGGGGAGCGGTACCGCTTAGTTTCACAGTCCCGGTGATCTTACCCTCCGCGGCGGCATTTACCTTTTGATTCAATAACAAAGACCCGGCACAAATTAATACTAGCGCCGGTAGTACAGCAAAATAAGTCTTACTCTTGCGCATAACTGGTCTCTCCTTCAGAAACTGCGATTGCCAACGTCGTTGCGATGCCGTTTTAAATCTTACTGTTGTCCCGCAGGCGCGTTGGGGTTGACCGGCTTCAGGTCGAGTTTCTTGGCCAGTTCTCTTTCCTTGCTGTGCTGAGGCATGAATGTTCGCAGGTAGAAAACCAAATCCCAAGCCTCATCCGGCTTGATATTGTCGGCAAAAGAAGGCATCGGTGTGCCGTCCAGTCCGGTCATAAAAATCCGGTAAATATCCCGGTCCGTGCTGCCGCACTTTGGCCTCGCTCCGGTAGTAAAATTGTAAGGAGCAATCGGACGCCCAAGATCGTCGGTCAGGGTTGCAGCGGACGGCCCATTGGCCATGCCCGCCACGCCGTGGCACTTCCAGCACTGTACGCGGGCAAATACCTCGCGCCCCGCCTTGATGCGCTCTGGCGTCACTTCCGGTTCCGGTGGAATTGTAATTGCCACGCCCGGCTTCTCATTCTGCCAGCGAGGAGAGTAATGCTTGATCCACGCTACCAGGTTGGCGCGTTCCACCTTGGTGAAAGTGTTCCACGGCGGCATGTTCGAGCGATCCAGGCCACGAGCGATCGTGTCGAAAAGATCCTCGTCAGTCGGCAGCGTCCCGCTTGGAGTCGAGCGGCACTCAAAAACCGCCAACTGAAAATCGCGCGGCTTGGGGAATAATGGCGGCTCAAACCAAACAGCATTCTCGCCATTCCCATCGCCCATTTCGCCGTGACAGCCCACGCAGTACCGGCGATAGGGCTCGGCGGCGGCTTTGGCATTTCCCGTGATGTTGCCGATATGGCTGGTCGCGGCGGGCGAATTCAGCCAGGTCTGGAGTTGTTCGGTCGTGAGCTGTGCCCAGGAAACGCAGGGGAACACCAAAATCGCAGCAGCGCCCAGCAAAAGCGACCATCTCCGCAATCTTGTTCGCATGTCTATCCCTCTCTAGAAATCAAAGTCAAAACCGATGAGCAACTCGCTGGTGTTGATGTTTGCACTGTTGAGGCCCAAAGTGGGTCCCGTCCCATCCTGATGCAGCCAGTTGTATTCGTTATGCCACGCAAAACCTGCGCGGCTCGTCATGAACGGGTTGTATCGGTAGCCGATGGTGTAGGTAGAGATGTTGCCGAGCGTGGAAGCGTTCGACGAGTTCGCTTGTTGCGACATCTTCTCAAACTCATATCGACCAATGAAGGTGAGTTGCGGACTGTACACGTAATGACCCTCGAACGTGGCGCCGTTCCAACTGGGCGCCTGCGCCCCAGCCGGAAGAACCGTTCCCGGAACATTGTTGAGAGGACAACCGGGCGTGGGACTGGAACAGGTTGCGGTTGTGCCGCCGTTGCCGTCGGTTTGTACCGCGTCACCATAACCCTGCCCAAACCACACGTTATCCGAACCGTGCTGGGTTACAACCTGCAGGTCGACATGCCGGCCAAAGTAAAACTGCCCGACAAAACCCTCACGACTAAAGCCCTTATTATCGATTCCCGTCCCAGGGATGGGAACTCCGCCGGCCGTCAGATAGTAAGTTGCCGCTTGTCCAGCCATGACGTAGAATCCAACGCGCTCCACACCCAAGCTGCCCGCGTCGAAAGCCTGGCTACCGGTAAAGAATCCGGTGTAGGAATTCGCGCCCAGAGTCAAACCTACATTTCCGTCGTTCGAACTGAGAAGGGCGGCGGAAATACGCGTCCGATCATCCGCCGAGTGGCCCATCCACTCAACGCCCAGCTGGTTATCGCCCATCTGCCCGAACATATTTGCATCGCCGACAGGGATGAAGTGATACGTCTGATAGATGCCGCCATTGCCGGTGAGGGTCAGAATTCGCTTTTCAGAAAGCAGGTTATCCAACTCGAATTTGCCGAACTTAATGTTGATCCAGGAGCTGCCAAACACATTGTCCAACCGGCCAAACACGCTCTCGAAGTGGAATGCGCCTGTCGAATCCGATGATGGCAGCACGTAGAACGAAATGTTCTTATTGAGCGTGCCGCCCGTGTGGAAGTCGAGTCCGCTCAGATCGAAGCCTGAACTCGTCACTCGCTGAATCGCCGACCCGGAAATAGCTCCACTCGCGTAGGTGTCGACATCGACCTTGCCCGTGCTCACGCGGTGCCAGATCGGAGTGATGCGGAAGGTCACCGGCCAATAACTCGGATTCTGCCACACCGGCGAATCGCGGTCGTTCATCAGCTGGTAGCCGTTGTCTTTGAACTTCTGGCCGAAATAGTTCAGCATCGGCCATGATTCGTGACACGCCGAGCAGCGTAGCCCATATTTCCGGGCAAACGCCGGCAACGCATTGGCTGATGGACTGGCGACGATAACTAAGAAAACCAGAACAAGAAGGGTCGTCAAAAGAGACGCGATCTGGCTACGACGAAATTCTTTCTGCATACTCATGCCGCACTCCTCGGGAAGTCCGCTGTTTGAAAACAAGCTCCGTTATTGCGTAAGGCATGAAAAAAGGCAGAGCGCGTGAAACTCGAGAAGACCGACGTTAGGCTCGTTGCTAAAATCGATTTTTCTTCTGCAAAGGTCCAACCACCCTACCGGGGATGAATCCTACTACGCACCTTCGTCGAAGTTCAAGGCCCTCGCAACATTTTTTTTACTTTTTTTTTACAATTTCGTTTCACATCGAGCAGAGTTTTGTCCGTTACCGTTCACGGTCCGCACCAGTTGACAGCCCGCGCCGCTCCAGAGTAAGAGTCAGACTTGGGCTTCGTGGTGCCAACGCATCCCTGCGATCCTAATCGTAGCGCTGCCTACAATGAGTCTTACTCTGGAGATCTGTTTAAGTTGAATCAGCAATCAAAAAATCCACTGACGCCTTCGCGCTCTCTTCTGGCCAGCAAGTGGAGCTCGGCATTGTCGCTGCTGTTGTTGCTGTGCTTATCGGTATTTATCATCCCCCGCTCCTGGGGCCGCGAAAAGGACGCCGTTCAATATGGCGCGGGCCTGATCGTGAACATTCCCTTTCCTGAAGACGAGGTGGTTCGCGCCGTTCAGGATGTGGTGCAGAGCGGCCTCATCCGGGGAACCAGGGAATACAACAAGGATCAATTCGTATCCGGTGCCGCCGCCGTACCGTCCTCGCGCTTCTTTCCTGCGTGGACCGCAGGCGGAAAGGTCTTCTACAAGGAAAGGCTTCACGCCATCGATCCCCGCAATTTCAAAGATAGTGGCGATGTAGGTACTCTTGCCGTGCGTTACGTGGTGCAACCGCAAGACGACACACACACCGTACTGCACATCGACGCCATTTTTGTCGAGGACTTTCGCCGTGTGTCCCACGCTTCCAACGGTTCAGTGGAGAGCGAGGAATACAAAGATATCCACGATCACATCGAGGCCACCGAACTAATGAAAGAGCAGACCGCCGAGGCAATGCGCGACAACCAGCGCCGCGCGAATCCGGCCCGCCCCGAATGGTCGTCGAGCGCAGGCCAATCGGCCGCTTCGGATTCCTCCGGCGCCGCGGCACAAGCCGGTAATGATCCCGCCGCTCAAGATGCAGATTCCTCCGAACCGGAGTCATTAGAGCAGCGCGTTCACCGCCTGCGCGGGCTGGTCGAACGCCGCGTCAGGGCGCCCGGCGCGCCTCTGAAATCGGCGCCATTTCAAACTGCCAGCACGATCCAGTTGCTGACCACCGGAACCGAAGTTCTGATTGTCATCTCTTCTCCCTACTGGTTCGGCATAGAAACTCACGACGGGGCGCACGGTTGGATCTCCCGCGATAACCTCGAGGCGGTGCCATGACCCCGGCCAGCAAACGCCTGCTTTATCCAATCGCATTGTGCATCGCCTCGCTCGCCCTAGGACTTTGTCCGCTCTCCGTCCGCGCGCAGAACTCGCCTTATGAACGCGCATTCCCGCAATCCAAGTCCACGGTCGAGAAAGCGTTGCAACAGATCCAGTCTTCCCTGTCCGGCCGTCTGCCCGTGCTGGAAGGTTTTGCCGCTCCCGCCGGTCATCCTCTTGCCTCTTATCGCCGCGGCTTCTATCAAATAAACGCACAAGTTATTTCCGCCCCGTCGGGACAAACCGTAGTTCGCCTGACCACCAAAGTCACGGCTTGGTACTCCGACCCTTCCGGCGCACATTCCGGATATCAATTGCTCCCTTCCAATGGGCGCATCGAAGGCGATCTGCTCGATCAACTTGCCGATCAATTCTCGGGTCCACTCACTTCGCAGGCGCCGGCAGCTGCATCCAACGCGACGCAAGAGCCGCGCTCCGAGCCTCCCGCCGAGACCTCATCCCAAGCCTCGACGGTGACGCGCCCGAGCAGGGCGGCTTCCAATCCATCGCCTTCCACTGCGCCGCCCGCAAATCAAACGGCGTCCTCCTCCGAACCTGCTATCTCCGCGCCCACACCGCGAATTCCCGACACCAGCGGAACATTCTCTTCATCTTTGTCGGAGGGTCTGGCGGCCAATGCCAAGGGAAAATCGCAACCCGGAACTGCGCTTGGCGAAAATTTCACCGCTCTGCAGAACGAAGCCACGAATCTCGAACAGGTGCTCAAGAGTCAGGCGCATCCCAAGAATCTTGTCGCGGTTAAAAAAACCGGAACCCCTGTCGTCTCCTCGCCCAGTCTTACCGCCAAAACTCTATTTCTCGCCAGCGCCCACGATGAATTTGAGATGCTGAACTTTAATCGCGACTGGGTCCACGTTCGCATCTCCGGACTTTCACGAGGATGGATCTGGCGCGATAGCCTGGAACTTCCCAATAGCGTTCCCGACGGCGATGCTGCACCGGCGCCCGCTCTTTCTCCTGCGGCCGAACTGTTCCATGTCAGCCGCGAAGAGACAGCTCCGTTCCCCGGAGACTGGGAACCCCTGCGCGGCAAGAACGTTAAAATCGTCTCCGTTGAAAAGGTGGACGACAGCGCTAAAGATGACGGCACGAAAGCCGACAGCACTAAAACCGATGCCGCCCAGGATGAGAGTGCCGAGCTGAAACTGGCCTTCACCAAGTCATTACTCAACCAGAACTACGGTGAGCTGGCTAAGAAGTCGGATTCGCTGGCTGGCATTGTGGTAATCTTCGATTCGGCCGATGGAGGAATGATGGCCGCGACCTTTTCCACTTTGCAGCAGTGGAAGGCTGGCCAGTTGTCCGATGCGGCGCTGTGGCACCAATGCTTTTTCGATCCGCCAGAGACCTTTGTCCCCTCTGTTGCGCCGGCCAGCAAGTAGAATAGTTCGACCGGTTGCACCGGAAACGGCAACGAATAAAAGCGGAAAAGAATCGAATTTGGTCGAAACGCCGCCTCGCTTTTACAGACTTTTTGCTTGACTTTGATGACTGGGCAGCGTACCTATGCAAGGGATTTAACATCGAAGGGTTTGCGTCCATAACAAGCTGGAAACTGATTCATACGGCATAATTCATGAGCACGATTTCATCTTTAGCTCTCCCCCGCAATCACATCCGTTCGCTTCTCCAGGACTATGCCGAGCTGACCAAGCTGCGCGTCACCTCCTTGATCGTAATGACCGCGTGGTGCGGATACTTCTTCGGCGCCCACCGCGCGGGAATGCCTTGGTTTAACTTAGGGCTATTCCACGCGCTATTCGGAATCGGTTTGGCTTCCAGCGGCACCGCCGCCCTGAACGAACTGATGGAACACGACGTCGACGGCCATATGGCACGCACCGCCCGCCGTCCTCTGCCCACCGGGCGCATGAGTCAATCCCACGCTGCGGCAGTCGGATTGATTGCCGCCATTGGCGGCTCTCTCTATCTGGTCATCTTTTGCAACCCCCTGACCGGCTGGCTGACTTTCCTCACTTCAGTCGTGTACCTCGTCGCGTACACTCCCTTGAAGCGCATCTCTCCCATCTGCACTTTCGTCGGCGCTTTCCCCGGAGCTATGCCCGGAGTTCTCGGTTGGACCGCCGCTCGCGGCCAGTTGGAGTGGGGCACACTCGTGCTTTTCGCCATCCTTTTCGTCTGGCAGTTCCCCCACTTTTTTTCCATCGCCTGGTTGTATCGGGATGACTACGCAAAAGGCGGCATTCGCATGTTGCCGGTGGTCGAACAGGATGGCCGTTCCACCGCTCACCGCATTATTGGATACTCTCTAGCGCTGATCCCCATAAGCGTACTGCCCAGTCTCATGGGCATGGCGGGAAGAATTTATCTGGTGGGAGCAGTTATTTTGGGATTGGCGCTTCTCTACTTCGGAATCCGGCTGGCCTTCCTGAATTCGCCCATCTCCAGTGCGCCCTCGAAGATGCGCGCTCGTCACGTCTTGCAGGCCACCGTCATCTATCTGCCGCTGCTGTTTGCCCTGATGATGGGTAACGCAGTTCGCTAAATAAAATCGTGCATGTGGCGACAGCCGCCCTCGGCTGTCTGATCGAACGAAGCTCGACTATCTCGCCGCCAGCGCTCCCACCATCGACTCAAAAATCTTCATCCCATCCGTGCATCCCAACTCCGGCTCCGCCGCGCGCTCCGGATGCGGCATCATGCCCACAACATTTCCTCCCGCACTGCTTATGCCGGCAATGTTGTCCAAAGAACCGTTGGGATTCGCCGCCGTCATAATCTCCCCGGCGGGAGCGCAATAACGAAAAACGATGCGATTGTTCTTCTGCAAGTCTTCCAGCGTCTCCGCATCGCAAAAGTAATTCCCTTCCATATGCCCGATCGGAATTGTCAATACTTCCCCGCTCTTGCAGGCATTGGTAAAAGGCGTTTCGTTGTTTTCCACTTGCACCTGCACCGGCTTGCAAACGTACTTCAGTCCCACATTGCGCATCAGCGCGCCCGGCAAAAGCCCGGCTTCGCACAAAATCTGAAACCCATTGCAAATTCCCAGCACCATCCCACCGCTCGCGGCAAACTTCCCCACCGCTCCCATCACCGGAGAGAATTTTGCAATCGCGCCCGTGCGCAAGTAATCGCCGTAGGCAAACCCTCCCGGCACGATGATCGCATCGCAATTTTCCAGATCATGCGATTCGTGCCACAGAAACGTCACCGGCTGCCTGGCAACGTGTTGGATAGTCCAATACGCATCGTGATCGCAATTCGATCCGGGAAAAATAATGACGCCAAATTTCATGGGATTTGCAGCTAGTTTAGCACGATGACCCGCCAGCGTCAGAAATCAGCGGCCGCAATGTCCATGTAGGGACAGCCGCCCTCGGCTGTCCGTCGAGCGAAGCTCGACATCAGGTCGTCCACATGGAGCGCGAGAGTTGGAATCTCGCAAAGCCTGCTCTACTGCGAACCGCTGACCCCGCCCGCCTGCGCCACTCTCTGCGGCGGATACCCCTTAGCTTCCACAATCGCCCAATGCCATTCCTGGTCAGGACCAATCTCAGCATCAAGCGGCGCCCGAAACACCGTCGTCGTCGCCGGCGCCGCAGCTCCACGCACACGATACAACGAAGTCACATCGGCAAGTTTTTCCCCCGCACTCGCCGGATCTTTCATGGCAGCCGCAACCAACTTCCCTCCGCCATGCGCCGCCGACGCGCCACTTGCATCCGTTCGCGTGACCAGTGTCACCGCAATCGCGACCTCGCTCACATGCCAGTCAGTCCCATTGAACACCGAGACCTGCAATGACGATCCATCAATCGTCGCCGGCCCCGCCAGCTTCGCCAGTTCGCTGGGAGGCAGTTGCATCTGCGTGTACTGCGTGGAAAGCAGCGCCTTGGAATTCGCGCTGAATGCCAAACGGCAACTGGCGTCCGGAGAAGAAATCTGGAAAGTCTTGCCGCCGCTGTCAATCGAATACTGAACCGCGGTTCCCACCAGCCGGTGAATCTCCGCCTGCTGCATCACTTTGCCTAAGTTGTCATTGTCGATGACTTGCTGGTCGGGAATTTTTTTGCGCAGGCTGCGGGCAATGTCTCCCAGTGGCGTTTCGTTGCCATCATCCTGCGCCGCCAGCAAAGTCGCCGCCAGCGCCACCAGCACAATCGCCGCGAAACATCGGCACCATCTTAACTTGGGGATCGTCAAAGCTCGCTCCGCGCAGAAACCTTCCAAGAAGATTCTAGGCGAGCGCAGGTAACTAAGCCGAGATGACCACGGTTACGTTAGTACTAGACCGTCGGAAGCAAACACGGAAGGAAACTACAGAAGCATTGGAAGGAAAACATGCGCAGGTTCGAAATTGGGCGCGCGGTTGACGAAGTGTGTGCGCAACGGAGCGCGCGCCCAAAGCTGGAATTCGACTTCTACAGCAGGCCAGAAGCCCGAAACTTCACCACAGGGTCAGCCACCGCTACTCGCTGCCGCTTGAACACCCACCGCGCCACCGCGAATCCGATTGCCGCATAGCACAGATGCATCATTCGCATACACACCCCCCGATGAATCGGCCGCTCAGTTTCAGGGGAGAAACATCAAAGGTTCTATCGGTACAATAGCAACGGTACATGAGCCGATCAAGGCACAACGGTGCCATCAAAGTGGCACGGAAGTCATAGCCAATTGTTGCAACTGGCAGGCTGCGGAAAAAGTTTGCTTGCGGCGAGTTTGGGGAAGGGCACGACTTCAGTCGTGCCGCCTAAGCCTAAAACCAGCTCGCGCTTTAGCCTCTGCGGTTTGCTTTTGGCAAGCCGAATTAGTCTTCAGCAGCCAGCTAGTGAGCCTCCGCCGGCTCTTCTTCCCCCGCCCGGTCCGGTGGCGGAACCACCACCGTCGATAAGCTCGCCGCTGCCGCCAGCTTCTCAAAGTTCGCCAGATCGCCCTGCTGCAAGCTGCTCCAGCGCCCGACCAACTCATCGCTCTGCGCTTTGAGTTTCTCGAATTCCGCCTGCTCCGCCGCTGTGGGAGCCGAATCCGCGCTGCCCACATCCATCGCCAGAAACGCCCACTTGGCGTCCAGTTGCGGAGCGTACGCCAGCGAATCCTCATTCGCGCTGATCGTCAGATTGATCAACCCGTCCCGCACCGCCACCAGCTTTTTCTCCAGATCGTCTGCCGCACTGGCAATGTCCTTCGCACTCACATTCTCCGGCAGCCGCCTCTTCAATCCCGCCAGCTGCGAACGCACATCCTGTATCTGATTGACCGTATCGTACACACGGTTGAGTTCCTCGCGATCCTGCAACAGCAACGTCAGTTGCTGCTCCAGATCGCCCTGGCTCACATGGACGCGTGGATCGAGCTTCACTTCCAGCGGCGCAGTCTGCGTCTGCCCTTTCACCGTGAACCGCACTTCATACTTTCCCGGAATCGCCACCGGTCCATGCGCCCCATTTTCGTATTCCCACAAGTAATAACCCGGCACCCGGTGCGCTTCTTCGTACCGCAAGTCCCACACAAAGCGATTCAATCCCGCTTCCGCCTTAACTTCCTTCTCCGGTTTCTTATCGTCCGGACCCAGCGGCTCTTCCGGAATCTTGGTCTCCGTGCTCGAATATTTCCGGATCACCTTGCCGCTCCCATCCAATATTTCTATCTTCACCTCAGCGTCCGGCTTCGGCTCATCTTTCAAAAAGTAATAAATCACCGCGCCCGCCGGCGGATTCTGCCCCGTGCGCTTCGAAGGATGCCCCTCACCCGTTTGCCCCGCCTGAATCCGGTACGCCGTCGCTGGCTGATAAAGGAAAGCGTCCTTCTGCTCAATGTCTGCGCTGTACTGCCGCAGCGGACTCAGATCATCCAGAATCCAGAACGCCCGCCCATGCGTCGCTACCACCATGTCGTTATCCTTAATCACCAAATCGTGTACCGGAGTCGTCGGCAAATTCAACTTTAGCGGCCGCCAGTTGGCTCCATCGTCGAACGAAATATAAATACCTTCTTCCGTTCCCGCATAAAGCAATCCCCGCCGCTTCGGATCCTCCCGCACCACGCGCACAAACGTCCGCTCCGGAATCCCGTTGCTGATTCTTGTCCACGTCTTCCCATAATCGCTCGTCTTATATATATAAGGACGCAGATCGTCACTCTGGTGCAGGTCGGCCGCAATATAAGCCGTTCCCGCATCGTAGGGCGAAGCTTCCACCTGGCTGATGCGGCTCCATTCCGGCAGTTCCTTCGGCGTCACATTCGTCCACGTCTTGCCATCGTCCCGCGTGATTTGAATCAGCCCATCGTCCGTTCCCACCCACAGCAATCCCCTCGTCACCGGCGACTCCGCCAGGGCAAAAATCGTGTCGTAATACTCGGTGCCCGAATCGTCTTTGGTGATCGTTCCGCCGGAAACCTGCTGCTTGCTCTTGTCGTTCCGCGTCAGGTCAGGACTGATCGCCTCCCAATGCACTCCGCCATCGGTCGTCTTAAACAAACGTTCGCCCGCGTGATACAGCGTGTTGGGGTCGTATCGCGAAATCAGCACCGGCGCAGTCCACTGGAATCGATGTTCCAGCGCGAACGCCCCGTGCGCGTCGGAAAGCTCCGGCACCTCGGTAATCGACTTCACCTGCCCCGTGTGCCGGTCATATCGCGTAATGTTGCCCTGGTAGTCCGCGGCATAAACAATGTCCGGATCGGGAGGATACGGTGCAATATATCCCGCCTCGCCGCCGCCCACGTCGTACCAGTCGGTGCGGTCAATCGCGCCGTCGTCGCTTCGGCTCGCAATCGCCACCGTGCCGCTATCCTGCTGCGCGCCATAAACTCGATATGGAACCTCGTTATCCGTCGTCACGTGATAGAACTGCGCCGTCGGCTGGTTATCTTCGCGCGTCCAATTCTTCCCCCCATCCAGCGTGATCGTCACTCCGCCATCGTTCGAAGCGATCATTCGCTTCGTGTCCATGGGATCGATCCAAAGTCCGTGGTTGTCGCCGTGAGGAACTTTGACTTTATTAAAAAGATGCCCGCCATCCGTCGACTTGTATGCATCCACATCCATCACATACACCACGTCCGCATCTTTCGGATCGGCAATGATGTGCATGTAATACCACGGCCGTTGCCACAAGCTGTGGCTGGCATTGATAAGCTGCCATGAATCGCCGCCATCATCCGAGCGGTAAAGGCCGCCATCGGGATTGTGCGCCTCAATCAGCGCATAGATGCGCTCGGAATCAGCGCTCGCCGCCAGGCCGATCCTGCCATACGGCCCTTTAGGCAGACCATGCTCCTCCAGCAGTTTCCAGGTCGTCCCTCCGTCGATCGAGCGGTAAATCCCACTTCCCGGCCCGCCGCTCGCAAGGCTCCATGAGGTCCTCCGCGCCTGCCACAACGCTGCAAATAAAATATTTGGATTGTGAGCATCGAAAGCCACATCGATAGCGCCGGTATTTTCATCCTTGTAAAGAACTTTCTCCCATGTTTTTCCGCCGTCCAGCGTGCGAAACACTCCGCGCTCCGTATTCGGTCCATACGGATGTCCCAGCGCGGCCACAAAAGCAATATCCGGATTCAGCGGATTGATAATCACCCTGCCAATTGACCGCGAATCCCCCAGCCCTACGTTCTTCCACGTCTTGCCGCCATCCAGCGTCTTGTAAACTCCATCGCCTTGAGAAATATTGCCGCGAATGCAGGCCTCACCCGTGCCCACATAAAGGATGTTCGGATTCAATTTCGACACGGCAAGGCTGCCGATCGATGACGATCCCTCTTTATCGAAAACCGGCGACCACGTCATCCCGCCGTCGGTCGATTTCCACACTCCGCCGCCCGTCGCGCCAAAATAATAGGTCGTCGGATCACCCGGAATCCCCGCCGCCGTCAACGATCGTCCGCCGCGAAAGGGCCCGATCAGCCGGTATTTCATCCCCTTGAAAGGTTTTTCTTCCGGATTGGCCGCCTCTTCCGTTTTTTCCGCCGCGGGCCCGGTCGCAGCCTTCGCATTCGCGGGAGTATTCTGCGCCGTCTTGGCCGCCTTGGATTGCCTGTCCGGCTTGGTCTGCGCAAAACTCGAGCCGAGACAAAAAGCCATCACCGCGACAACCACGCCGATCAACTGATAACAACGCGCAGGACGAAATCCCTTACTGTAGAATATTGCGCCCATGTTGTAGGTTTCTCCTGGGAGATTTACGAAGGAGTATGGTAATGCCCCGCGAGCTTTCTGCAAAGCGCTACCGCCGGACGGTTTGTTGCGGTATCCAAGTGGGGACAGCTGTTTGTAACGCTCATGTGAGACAGGCTGTCGTGATGTTCATGTGGGGACAGCCGCCCTCGGCTGTCCGGTCGAGCGCAGCTCGACCTCTTTTTCTTCCGGCAAGCCAACCGCGGGCGGAAACCTTACTGCCCACTGCCCACTCTACTTCATCAACCCCTTCTTCGCCGCTTCCAATTCCCGCTTCTTTTCCGCATCCACTTTCGGATACGCTAGATCCATCTCTTCCAGCGCATCCACCACGGCCGCCGAGATCACCAGCCGCGTGAACCATTTATTATCGGCCGGAACCACGTACCACGGCGCATGTTTCGTCGCCGTGTTCTGGATCATCTCTTCATAAGCTTTCTGATAATCGTCCCAATATTCGCGCTCGTGCACATCGGCCGCGGAAAATTTCCAGTTCTTCTCCGGCTCTTCCAGCCGCGCCAAGAAACGGACCTTCTGTTCTTTCTTCGAAAGATGCAAAAAGAATTTCCGGATCACCGTTCCATTCCGCGCCATGTGCTTTTCGAAGTTGCGAATATCCTCGAAGCGTTCCTCCCAAATATTTTTCGTCACCAGAGACGGCGGATTCTTCTGCTCCTTTAAGACCGCCGGATGCACCCGCACCACCAGCACCTCTTCATAATAAGACCGGTTGAATATCCCGATGTGCCCGCGTTCCGGCAAGTCGCGAGTCGTCCGCCACAAAAAATCATGCTGCAACTCCGTCTCCGACGGCGCCTTGAACGAATACACCTGGCAACCCTCCGGGTTCACGCCCGACATCACATGCTTCACCGCCCCATCTTTTCCCGCCGCATCCATCGCCTGAAAAATCAGCAACAGCGCCCACCGGTCCTGCGCATAAAGCTTGTCCTGCAGTTCGGCCATCTTGGCAATATCCTGCTGCAGCGCTTCTTCCGCGTGCTCCTTCGAATGCCAGTGCGCCGTATCCGCCGGATCGCAATCTTTCAATCGAAAATGCTTTCCGCTATCGATGCGGTAAGACTCAGCCAGTTTTTTCGTCTTCAATTCCTCTACGCTCCCTTTCCCGAAACTCTCATTACACTCCGACAGGCTTCTCGCTCACCACCGGCAGTTTCGCCTCCCGCCATGCATCGAACCCGCCGCGCACGTTAATCACCTTATGAAATCCCGCCCGCTGCAACAAGCCGCATGCGATCATGCTGCGATATCCGCTCTTGCAATGCACCGCCACCGGCGCATCGCCGTCAATCTCCGGCGGCGAAATCTTAAAATTATCCAGCGGCCACCAGATCGCACCCTCAATATGTCCCGCTTCCCACTCTGCCCCGCGGCGAACATCAAGTACCTGCATGTCGCCACTCACCAATCGCCGGCTCAGTTCTTTCACGTCCATCTCTTCAGTCCGGGCCAGCTCGAACCCCGCATCCTTCCACCCGCGAATCCCTCCCAACAAATATCCGGCAATGTTTTCCATTCCCACCCGCGCCAGCCGCATCCGCGCTTCCGCAAGCTGATCCGGCGACTCCGCAATCAGCACCGGACGCGACCCTAAACCCAATATCGCACCCGCCCACGAAGCGAACTGCCCCGAAAGCGCAATGTTGATCGACCCCGGCACATGTCCCGCGCAAAATTCTTCGCTGCTCCGTATATCCAGCGCAGTCTCGCCCTCATCCAGCATCCGCTTCAACTGCGCAGCCTCGATCCCCGGCAACTCCGGCAACTCCGAAAGCGCCGCCGCTCCCGCCCGGTTGATCTCCGCGTCCTGCAAAAAATATTCCGGCCGCGCCGGCAAATTGCTGGTCAACTGCCTCACAAATTCTTCCTTCGACTTAATTTGCAGCGCATAATTCGTCAGCCGCTCCGTCCCAATCGTCGACGACTTCTCCGCCCGCATATTCCTCCCGCACAACGACCCCGCTCCGTGCGCCGGATACACCAAAACACCGTTGTCCAGAGTCAGCAGTTTATTGTGCAGGCTGTCATAAAGCATTCCCGCAAGCTCCGCCGGGCTGAATTGCTTCGACAAATCCGGCCGCCCCACATCGCCCAGAAACAACGTATCCCCGGTCAGCACCGCCCACGGGACCGAACTTTTCTCATGATCCGTCACCACCAGGCAAATACTTTCCGCCGTATGCCCCGGCGTCTCCAGCACCTTGATCGCTAACTTCCCCGCCTTCAATTCAAATCCATCACGAACCGCCACATGCGGAAACTTCGCTCCCGCCTGCTCTCCCATATAAATCTTCGCGCCCGTCCGCGCCGCCAGCTCTCTGTGCCCGGAAACAAAATCGGCATGAAGATGCGTCTCGAAAATATGCCGTATCGCTACTCCCCGCTCTTCCGCCGCTTGCAAATAAATTTCCACATCGCGCTGCGGATCCACCACCACCGCCTCGCCTTCCCACGCCAGCATGTACGAAGCATGCGCCAGGCATCCCAGATAAAACTGTTCAAAGTACATGGCAGATTTCCTCGCTGATCCCGCAACTGAATCCTAGACCAACGCCCCCGACTTTGCATCTTCCGGCAAAATCGTGGAACCAAATTCGCGGCGATGCAGTTAGAACATCAGGCAGGAAGCGGCGCAAGAAATTCCACGCCAAAACAAAAACCATTGCGCGAGCGCACAATGGCCGTCATCCGCGAGTGCCACGCGGTGTCAAATTCAATCTCCAGCAGGTCCCCGGGATTCAGCAACACTCCCGCATACAGAACCATGCCGCCCTCGCTCAATTCCGTCCCGCGTCCCGGCACAATCGTCGTAGAAAATCCCTTCGCCACCACCACGCGAACCGGGAAGTCCACGGGCAAACGCGGCCAGCGGCGGGCTTTGGGGGAAGCCGGCATATCACCGCTAATCCTTGCCGATCCCTCATTCGCCTTCAAATTACCAAGGTCCAGCACAACTCCCAGCGCACACCCACAACCTCCCCCGACCTCCGCTATCTGCTTGCACTCGCACACCGAACACCCCTACAGCCAATTCCGTATCAAAGCATCCCTCCGCTCAAGAAATACCTCCTAACTATTATTGGAGGTTTGTTATGCACAAAAAATGGCATCTCGTTGGCATCTTCTCCGCGCTACTTCTGTTCGCCGGTCCTCTCTTCGCGCAGCAAATGAATTCCCATGCGACCATGTTAAGTTCCGCCGACCGGAACTTCATCACCACTGCTGCGCAAGCCAATCTCGCCGAGATTCAAACCGCGAAAATGGTCGAGCAAAAGACCACCGATCCCGCCGTCAAAGATTTCGCCAGCCGCATGATCACTGACCACATGCAGGCCAATCAGCAACTATCGAAAGTCGCCGACCGCGCCGGCGTTCAGTTGCCCACCAAACCCAGCACCGCTGAACTCGGCCAGAAAGATGAATTGCAACAGCTTTCCGGCGCCAAGCTCAACGACGCCTACATTCACGCCCAGCTTCAGGACCACAAGCAGGTGATCTCCGAATTTGAGCAGGAAATCGATCACGGTCAGGACCACGCCGTAAAAGAGTTTGCCGAACAGACTCTGCCCACGCTGCAGGATCACATCCGCATCGCCGAAGATGTCTCCGGCAAAATGGGCATGTCCGGCAAAGCCGGCCTCACCGACGAAGCCAAAGCCATCGCCGTAAAATAAACCGCAAGTCCGCGAATCACACGGTTGCCCCACCCTTCTCGCACCTTATGCGAGAGGGTGGGAACTTTGACCTTGGTTTGACCTGACTCGTAAGTTCCTAAGGTCCTGCCAATCCCTGTCATCTTGAGCGAAACATGCCGGTGAGCCAAGCGAACCGGCATGTGCAGTCGAAAGATCCCTACTCCCGCCTGCGCCGCCAGACCCGCCCCAGGGAACTCCCCCGCGCTTCCCGCCATGCGGAGGGCTGGCGCACACCACCCTGGGAAGGGCACGACTTCAGAGGTTCACTCTCGATCACGACTGATTTTGGGTGGCGCAGCGCTTCAAGCGCTGCGATGAGCACCGCAATTCGATCGCGGCTTTAGACGCTGAGGTACGCAGGAGCCGCCTGTAAACATTTGTCCGCAACCTCCTCAGCCGTGCCGACAGACGCCCAAAACGACGCGGGCTTTAGCCCACGAGGCTCGCAACGTCCTCCCGGAAAAAGACGCAGCCAATCTCAGCCGCGAAGCGGCGACATAATAAACAAGTCCGGTGTAAGCCGAAGAACAAGGAACCGAGTCCAGTCAGGGATGGCAGAAGAGTTGGTGACGACTAACAAGAGGTCGAGATGCCCACGCTTCGAAAACATGAAGGCGCGGGACAGCCGATTTTCTGATAGTACAAAAGGTCAAGAGTTTAAAAGGTGAGTCGGGCATTCTGGTGAAGGTCCATTCGGTCAACTCCTCGAAGCGGATTGATCAGCACCATCAGCTTCTCCGGTATTGCTCGAATGGACTATTCACTTCTCGGGAACAACGTTTTGAAAGATCATAGCCAGCCCTCGCTATTGCTGCGCGAGCACAGTCTCCGCTGTCACCGCAAAGAACGCGTGCCCGAATTCCGTGGGATGCTCTACGTCCCAGAAGAAGGTGTGATCGGGGTCGCTGCACACGGTGGTGGTGAAGCACGGGTCGGTGACATCTGTGAACCCGAAGTGTAATGGCGAGGTCTCCACCGCATTGATCAGGCTGAAGACATCAAGCCGCAGAACGTGCGGGCCTTGCAGCAGGCTCTGACCCAGCAGCGTGTTCAGCCACTGATTCGTTGCCGTGCTCGCTGCTGAGGCAAAAGTTGCATTTGCCCGTCCGGCCGGAAGCAGCCCCACATTCAGGAGGTCGGGAATGAGAATGTGCTGCGCACCGGCTTTCTGGAGCAGTTGTGCGCTCCCCACGATTCCAGAAGCGATCTTGAATCCCAACTGAGTGGGCGACCCGCCGGTGGCGCCGAGAATGTCATTGCCGCCGCCTTCGATCACGTACAGCGCATTGGGGTCAGCCTTGTTGCCGCGCAGACTCAAATACAACGCCACCTGCTGCGGCACATCAGGGATGGTTCCGTAGGCCGTAACCTGCGGCTCTGTCACCCACGCCCCGCCGAACGCAAAATCCGAACCCCCGGCCAAATACGGCTTCATCGGCAATCCCATGTAGCCGGCAACGTTTTCTATCCAGATCGGACCGTTCGAGAACCGCCCATCGAAATAGGGCGGCGCCGGGATCGTTCCACCCGAAGCTATAAAGACATTCCCGACGTCGCAATAACTGTCGCCAAAGACATAGATGGCGTCGTAACTTGTCGCGACACGTGCCGCTGCTGGCCCAGCCAACAGGCCCATCAAAATTGTGAGTAGGTACAGGCTTTTGCGCGTCATCTGGCATTATCCTTTCCGCCAACAAATTCAGCGCCCAGCATCGTATCTATACGGGATGCGAAAGTAAATGAAAATCATTTCGTGGTTCCCGTGCCGCGAAGAATCAGGAAGGAGAAGATCGGGAAGGGCACGACTTTAGTCGTGCCGCCAGACACCGCAAATGGCGCCGCCTTTAGCCCCTGAGTCCCGCGATTTCCCCCCGCAGAACCGCACAGTCAATCTCGTACAAGCCCAGCCGCGAAGCGGCGGCACATTAAATTCCCGCACGTAGGTCCGGGTTAAGCCACAAAACGGGGGACCAAGTCCCCCCAGGAGCGCAGAGAACGCTCCATCAGGGAATTCTCCCCAGCACTCCCCACTTCTCCCGATACTCCTCCCACTCCGCCCCCTCGCAATCCACATCCGGATAAAACCGCAAACTCTTCGCCGGAGCGAACGCCCTCACCGGCAGCACATACCAAACATCCAGCCCCCGCACATAAGCCGCCAGCACGTCAATGTCCTCCGCCGTCAACTCCATCTTGCCCTTGCCCGCTACGCTGTAAACAGGCTGCACTTCATAGCCCCGCCCAAATTTTCTGCCCGATGATTTCACCTGCACCCGCCGCATCCTTCCTCGCCGCCCCGCCCAAACAATAAAGTCAAAGCGCTCGCTGTCTCCCCAAGGCTTCGCAATCCCCAGCCCCAACCCCGCCGCCTTCAGCAAAAACGCCGCCTCCGCAATCTCACCCAACCGCTTCGGATTCCTTTTCCGCCTCTTCGTCCAGGATTCCTCCGGTTCCTCTGCCACCGCAAAAATCCAGGGAATCATCCCCGAAAAATCCTCCTTCAATCCATCCGCCGTGCCCAAATCGTCTGTGGCCGAATCAGCCGGTGTGGCGCGGGCGTCCTCGCCCGCGACCTCATGATCGTCACCCTCGCATTCCCGTTCCATGCCCAATCCCCCAAGCCCGATGTCATTCCGAGTCCTTCGCGCAAAGCGAAGGGCGAGGAATCTGCTTTTCTCCCCCGCTCCCTCAATCCTCGCGAATTCCTCACTCCCACTCAAGGTCAAATGTCACACCCCAACCTGTGGATAACTAAAAAGGGTGCCCCGTCCTTGTCGCGTTTTGTGCGACAGGGCGGGGCTTTTGACTTCCCAATTCGGGAACGATCGAACTTACGCACCATCCCAGCCGCGAAACGGCGGCATAATAAACCCCCGGACGTAAGTCCGGGGTAACCCACAAAAAAGAACCCAAGTCCCGCCAGGGACGCCAGAAATATCCCGCCCCAAGCCATCACCGAAACTCACCCGCAATAAATCCCCTGTCATCTTGAGCGAAACATGCCGGTGAGCCAAGCGAACCGGCATGTGCAGTCGAAAAGCCTGCCCTGGGCGCAGCCGAAGGGATCCCTACCCAATGACCCCCGCCCGACCCGCATCAGGGAACTCTCTCCTCGCCTGTCATCGGCAGCGGGCAGGCTCGGGAAGGGCACGACTTCAGTCGTGCCGCCAGACGCCTGATTGCATAACGACGTTGGCTAGGGGGGGGGAAAAAGGGGGGGAGGGTTGGGGGGGGGAGGAGGGGGGGGGGGAGGGGAGGGGAGGGAGGGGGGGGGGAAAAGGAGGGGACGGAGGGGGGGGGGAGGGGCGGGGGGGGGGGGGGGGGGGGGGGGGGGGAAAAGGGGGGGGGGGGGGAGGGGGGGGGGGGGGGGGGGGGGTTTTTTGGGGGGGGGAAGGGGGGTTTTTGGTTTTTTTGGGGGGGGGGAGGGGGGGGGGGGGTTTTTGGGGGGGGGGGGGGAGGGGGGGGGGGGGGGAGATGGTTGGGGGGGGAGGAGGAGGGAGGGGGTGAGGAAGCAGAGATGGGGGGAAAGAAGCGAGGCGAGAAGGGGGGGGAAAAAGAAATTTTTGGGGGAGCGTTTAAAACGAAAGAGGAGAGGCGAAAATCACTTGACACCAGCCACGTCGTTAGAGACGAAATGACGCCGGCTTTAGCCCCCGAGGCTCGCAACGTCCTCCCGGAAAAAAACGCAGCCAATCTCACCAAAACCCCGGCCGCGAAGCGGCGGCATAATAAACCCCGGACGTAAGTCCGGGGAAAGCTGCTATTAAAGGAAGAACTGTCGCCCGGCATACACAAACCCAGACTGCTCAAAGCCTTCGCAGAAGAAGCGATACAAAGCTCAAGTGATCCAAGCAGGTGTCAGGATATCAACGACACTAAATTCGTGTGCGCGTGGATTGCGAAGGGCCTTTACGCCTCCAGCGAAAACGAATCGATATCCTTCTTGCTCGTCCTGCTCGCTTTGGGTACTGAGCGGAGTGAACCGGATTCTGGGATTCTTGCAGTTGAATGCCTCCATCATCAAACTGAAGCCTGAATCGGACAGTCCCGGATATTTTTCGACCTTCTTATGCAGAAAACTTAAATGCGTGATATGTCGATTCTGCGAAATGGCCATCATCAAACAGTTTCCTTACCTTCGCCGGCAGCCGCGGATGAATGTTCCGCGAGTCGAACGGGTGCATGGAGGTCGGCCATGCGTTGATAACCCTCCTATAGTGAGAGACATAAAACGTTACGCCTTGGGGCTCGGAGAATCCAGTCTGACTGAACCAACGTCACAAGGGAGCGCGCACCACGGCCCTTCGAGGCCGTCCACAAACGCAAAACAGCCCCGATAGCCAATCGGGGCTGTTTTGGATGTTGATACCGGACGGCGCTTGCCAAGCACAATCATACAGCTTTGCAATACGCTGTCAACAGTTGGCCAACGGGTAGTGGTGCAGTTTGAATTTCCCGTCAAACTGCACCACTACCAAGTTACGTGAGGAGGGTGAGGGAGTCGAACCCTAATGGCTGGCTAAGCCACTCGACGCTTGGCAAGCGCCGTCCAGTACCAACCGGCAACACCCTCCAGACAGAGCCAACCGCAGGAAAAATTCTATCGTCACGACATAGACGGAGACCCGAACGCAGAGACTTTAATTGGAAAAGCGTCCCAAATTGGGAGCGTCAAGGAACGACCGCCACCAACGCATTTCTAGAGTCCTGATTTTCTCTGTGTCTCTGTGACTCTGTGGTGAAAAGCCCTACCTCACCCCCAACTGCCAAAACAAAAACGAATACACATCCGTAAACTCTTCAATCTGCTTCGCCACCGGCTTCCCTGCCCCATGCCCCGCCTTCGCTTCAATCCGCAACAATATCGGACGCGTCCTGCTCCGGCCATTCTTCGCTTCCGCCTGCATCTCCGCCGCCATCTTTCTCGCGTGCATCGGATCCACCCGCGTATCGAAATCCGCCGTCGTAAACAATACTGCCGGATACTCCACGCCCGCCTTCACATGGTGATACGGCGAGTAAGCGTACAGCCACTTGAACTGCTGCGGATCGTCCGCCGTCCCATACTCCGGAATCCACAGCTTGGCAATCTGAAAATCCTGGTAGTGCAGCATGTCCAGCAGCGGAACCTGGCACACCACCGCGCGAAATAAGTCCGGACGCTGCGTGATCATCGCCCCCATCAGCAGCCCGCCATTCGACCCGCCCTGAATCGCCAGATGCTTCGTGTCCGTATATTTTTCCGCAATCAAATGTTCAGCGGCGGCAATCATGTCGTCAAAAACATTCTGCTTCTTCTCCAGCATCCCCGCCCGGTGCCACTCCTCGCCAAACTCCGATCCGCCGCGCAAATTCGCCACCGCAAAAACTCCGCCATGCTCCATCCACAAATAAGCCGTGCGGCTGAAGTTCGGAGTCAGGCTCACGTTGAACCCGCCATAACCCGTCAGCAGCGTGGGATTGTGCCCGTTCTTGACGAGACCCTTCTTATGCACCACAAACATCGGCACCCGCGTCCCGTCCTTCGATGCGAACCACTCCTGCTGCATCTCATACGCCGAGGGATCGATCGCAGGCGCGTCCACCTTGGTCCAAAGCGACGTCGTACCATTCTTCAAATCGTAGCGATAAATTGCCGGCGGAACCGTAAACGACTGGAATCCATAAAACATTTCATCGTGATTCCACCTCCCGCCTGTCCCAAACACCGTGCCAATGGCCGGGAGCGCCACGTCGCTGATCTTTTTCCCGGCAAGATCGAAAATCTTCAACTGCGATGAAGCATTCTGCTCATACTGCGTAAACAACTTCCCGCCAAACACCGCCGCGCCCTGCAACACCGCATCGCTCTGCGGAATCAATTCCTTCCAATTCTCGCGATCATAATTTCCCGCATCCGTCACAAACACTCGGTACCGCGGCGCATCTTCATTCGTCGTGATGTAAACCTTCCCCTCCACCACATCTGCGTTATAAAGAAAATTCTTTCCCGTCGTCAGCCGCGTCGGAGGCGTCGCATTTTTCAAATCCATCAAAAATAATTCCGACTTCGTCCAGCCTTGCGAAACATTAATCAGCAACCACCGCCCATCGTTCGAAAGGCTCACGCTGGGCCAGTCCTCCGCATCGCGCCCCTCGCCAAAAACCGGATCGTCGCCTTCCGGGTCCGTTCCCAGGTCGTGATAAAAAACGTGCCGGTTATACATCTCCTGCCCCTCCGGCACGTCGCCCTTCTTCGGATACCGCGTGTAATAAAATCCGGAATTATCGTGCAGCCACGCAATGCTGCAAGCCCGCGTGCGCTCAATCGTGTCGGGAAGCACCGTGCCCGTCTTCGTCTCCACAATGTGCAGCGTGCTCATCTCCGACCCGCCGGCGGAAATTCCATATGCCACATACTTCCCGTTGTAAGAGGGCTCAAACCAGTCCAGCGACATTGTTCCGTCCGCCGCCAGTTTGTTCGCATCCACCAGCACCCGGTCTTTTCCGTCAATCCCATCACGAACGTAGAGCACCGGCTGGTTCTGTGTTCCCTCTCGCCGCGTATAAAAGTAATGCCGCCCCGCCAGCTGCGGCGGCGTCACGTTGCCAATCGAAAGCAATTCCGTCAGCCGCTTATGAATCGCATCGCGCTCCGGCAGAGGATCGAGCAAAGCCCGCGTATACCGCATCTCCGCCGCAACCCATTTCTTTGTCTCCGGATTATTTCCATCCTCCAGCCAGCGATAGTTGTCGATCACTTTCGTTCCGTGAAAAATATCCGCCATCGGCCGCACCTCCGCCACCGGAGGCCCCGCCGCAGCCGTCGCCGAAGAAGAAGATGAAGACGATGAAGTCAAAGAAGAAGAGGCAGACCAACCATCCTCCGCCGCAAACATCACACCCACCACCAGAATCAAACAAGCAAAAACGCAGAGCAATCGCCAACCTCCTGCCACACTCATCTTTATATAGTAAGAGAAAAGTAGAAGAAAAAATGAAGAGCAGCCCCCACCCTCAACCAGCTTTGAGACTCCGCCTCAAAATGCTATGATGAAATCCGACAATCAAAGGCCGTGCTTCCACGCACGCCAACAACACTCCTCAGTAGCTCAATGGCAGAGCATTCGGCTGTTAACCGAAGGGTTGTAGGTTCGAATCCTACCTGAGGAGCCATTCCTTCGGTTTGGTTTCTGCGTCTTCATTTTGTGCTTTGGCTGCCGCGTCTTCTTTTTGTGCTTCAGTTGCCGCGTAACCTCTCGCTAGCGATCTTCGATGCCGCGGACTTTCTGAATTCTGGGTGCGCCCTGTCGTTCGGTGATGGCTGTCGGCAGATGATCGCCGGCGTTGTTGAAGTGAAAAGGGTGATTCCGGTTTAATGGAAGCTTAGGGTGTCGAGTCACTGCCAGCGATAGAAGAAAATCTCGCGTGGCCGTGGACACGTGATCAACGTCAGGGGGCGACGATGAATCAGGACAGCGTCATTCCGGTGGCAAACGATGCCGCGGCACGAAACGATCTTGTCGAGCGTGGGTTCAGTCGTCAACCACTTAAAATTGATGTATACATCGCGCGCTCGCTGGAAGCGTTATCCCGTGCGGCCTGGTCCATTCCAAGGGACAAATACTACGAAGGGGGTGACAGATATCGTTCGTTGAATCGTTTGCGGGCTGAGATCGTCGCGGGCGGCGTAAGAGTTTGGTCGAGCGAGGAAAGCACGCCCTACGTGCAGTTAAGAAAATACAATACGACGCTCGGCGGTCAACCGCGTGAATATGCTCCACTGCCTTTAGACATCGGTGCTTCTCTGGGCGTTCGCAAGATGGTTGCGCACCATCTTCATTCCCTGCCGCTCTCGGCGGTGGGAACGAAGTATTTGGTCAACGTCCATTTGATAAGATTCACGGCCACGCCCACTCGGCCATGTGATACGAGTCCGCCGGGGCTGCATAAAGATGGGGAAAAGTACATTGCTACGCATCTATTGAGCCGCTGCGGGGCTGATGGCGGCGAAGTCGTCATAACCGACAATGAGAGACGTGAATTGGATCGCTTCACGATGCGTGAGTGCGGTGAGTGTTATGTCTTTGACGATGACCGCATTTGGCATATGTTGACGCCAGTGAAAGTGATGGAAGGCAATCAGTACGCCTATCGTGACACGCTGGCATTCGATATGCTGCCGGAGGGCTGGGAACCGGCGAAGTGATCCGCGAGTTTTGGCGAAAAGCTCGCGCCTTTCGAATCGCAATGGGGCCTCGACCGTTTGTTCTAGAGAGGCACGGTCGAGGGAGTTCCAGCTTCGGGTTCCGTTGGTAATCGGAAATGCTTTAGAACAATTGGTATCGTTTCAGGGTTTGCTCGGCTGACGCGATTCGACTACGATGCGTCCCATGTGTAGATGGCATTGCATTGAGACAAATGGATTGCGGTTCGAGGCTCTCATGGAAGGTCCGGAAACGGGAACAGTAGCGCTGATGCTGCACGGCTTCCCACAGTTCGCGGACTCTTGGCTTCCGGTAATGAATGAAGTGGCAAGTACTGGATTCCGGGCAGTAGCAGTGAACCAGCGCGGGTATTCTTCGGGCGCTCGACCTTTCGACCCCGACGAATACGACATCGAGAAGCTTGTCGGGGACGTGGGAGGATTCGCGGATGCACTGGGCGCTCGCGAGTTTCACATCTTGGGTCACGATTGGGGAGCCTACGTTGCATGGGTTTATGCTTCAAGGTGTCCGCAGCGCGTACGGTCATTGACTTCGTTGTGTACTCCCCACCCGAACGCGTTGTTGCACGCAATGCAGAATGATGCCGACCAGAAGCAACGTTCGCAGTACATCTCGTTGTTCAGGATGCCCACGGGAGCCGCCGAGAATTACTTCGCCGCAGACGACTATGCTGCTTTACGTCGCGTCTATCAGGGCAAAGTCGCCGAACAATCTGTCAATGAAAATATAAAGCGTTTCAAGCAAGACCATGCGCTAACAGCCGCACTGAACTGGTACAGGGCGCTTGATATTGATACGCGATTTGGAAAGGTGAAGGTGCCGACCCTGTACGTCTGGGCATCTGCCGACCAGGCCTTAGGAGAAGTTGCTGCATTGGATTCAGCAAACTATGTGGATGGCAGATATAGATTCGAGGTATTGGAGGCACGGTCGCACTGGGTCTTGGATGAAGTGCCGGAAGCCGTATCGAGGATGCTCATAGAGCATCTGAGATCAGCGTAAGCGCAAACGTAAGCCCCACTTCGCAACAAGGATTTGATTGCTAGGACACCAGTGTCACTGCTGAGCGTGTGGTCGGAACTCTTACATAGTCCTGCGAGCCAGCCTTCTGAAGATTCGGTAGAACGCCAGCCCGCAGCGAAGGTGAACCATGTGGTTTCGGCATGGGGACAAACCAAGGGTTCTGGTGACCCCGTGTGGAAGTCAGAGAGCGGCAAAACTTGCTCTTGTTTCGTCCTGATTTCCTCCTGCCGCCGCTGGCGAGCTTCCCTCGTTGACTTCCCCTTCCCCCATCCCTACCATTGCAGCCTGATTAACATGATCGGGCAGACTATCTCGCACTACCGCGTTATCGAGAAGCTGGGCGGTGGGGGGATGGGTGTTGTCTACAAAGCCGAGGACACCGAGCTTGGGCGCTTTGTAGCTCTCAAGTTTCTGCCTGACGATCTAGCACAAGACGCGCAGGCACTCGAACGATTTCGCCGCGAGGCTCGTGCTGCTTCTGCTTTGAGCCATCCGAACATCTGCACAATTTATGAAATCGGCAAGCACGAAAGTCAGTCGTTCATCGTCATGGAGTTTCTGGACGGCATGACTCTAAAGCATCGTATCGGCAATCGTCCGATGGACACGGAATTGATTCTTTCCTTAGCCATCGAAATTGCCGATGCCTTGGATGCCGCACATGTGGCAGGGGTCATTCACCGCAACATCAAGCCAGCAAATATCTTCGTCACGAAGCGTGGTCACGCCAAGGTTCTGGATTTTGGATTGGCGAAAGTGATGCCCGTCCCAAGCACGTTGGGCGAGGCTGGCGCGGCGGCCGCTTCGACCGTGACACTGGAAGATCACTTGACTAGCCCCGGTCAAGCGGTTGGAACAATCGCCTACATGTCGCCAGAGCAAGTTCGCGCCAAAGAACTGGATGCACGCACAGACTTGTTCTCATTCGGTGCGGTTCTCTATGAGATGGCGACCGGCACGTTGCCTTTCCGTGGCGAAAGCACAGGAGTAGTGTTCGAGTCTATCTTGAACCGGGCACCTGTTCCTCCTGTGCGGCTGAATTTCGATGTGCCGCCAGACTTGGAACGACAGATTGGCAAGTGCTTGGAGAAGGATCGGAACCTGCGCTATCAGCACGCTTCAGAGATTCGCGCCGACCTACAACGGCTGAAGCGGGACACGGAGGCTCCACGATTTGCCACAATCGCCCCTGCATCGGTTTCCACTACTGGTCTTCCCAAGACCTTGGATTCGGTTGCTGTCCTACCGCTAGTAAACGTTGCTGGCGACCCGGAGACACAATATCTGAGCGATGGCATGAGCGAGAGCATTATCAACTTACTGTCCCTACTTCCAGACCTGAGAGTCATTCCCCGAACAACTGCTTTTCGTTACAGAGGTCAGGAGTCTGATTTGAAAACGGTCGGCCGCGATCTGAACGTTCGCACCGTTCTTACGGGTAAGTTGATTCAACGCGGCAGCCGACTTGTCGTCCAGACGGAACTTGTCGATGTGGTGAACGACGCGCAACTCTGGGGGCGTCAGTTCAACCGAGAACTAGAAGACATTTTCGACGTACAGGAGGAGCTTGCTCGGGAGATTTGTGAAAACCTACGGCTGCGACTGAGTCCAGATGACAAGAAACTCATGGGCAAGCGAGCGACCCAGAATCGTAAAGCTTACGAGTCGTTGCTTAAAGCTAGTTATCACGTAGCCAACTGGACACTCGAAGGCTTTCGCCGAGGGATAGCCTACGCAAGGCAGGCAATCGAAGCCGACCCCGCATACGCAAACGCTTACGCGTGGCTGTCCGCCGCTTATTCGGCGCTTGGTATCTTCGGTTTCCTCCAGCCTTCGGAGGCATTTCCCAAAGCAAAAGCGGCGGCACAGAAGGCTTTGGAAATCGACGATTCACTTGCCGAGGCGCAAGTGGTCTTAGCGATGGTGCGCCTGTATTTCGAGTGGGACTGGATCGGTGCCGAGACGGCTTTGAGGCGAGCACTAGAACTGAATCCGCAATTCGCATGGTGCCATGTTATTTGGAGTGACTGGTTGCTCGTCATGGGTCGGAAGGAAGACGCAATCGCCAAGGCGCAACTTGCTGTGGAACTCGATCCCCTCTCGGCAACTGTCATAGTTAAGCTTGGACAGAGGCTCTACTGGACTGGCGACTACAACCACGCATTAGAACTGCTACAAAAAGCTCTAGAAATCGACCCCACCTCCATCTTCGCGTACTCATACCTCGCGCAAGCTTATGCCTGCATGGGAATACACTCCGAGAGCCGCGCCGCATGTGACAAAATGACAAGCCTCTATCCGAGTAGCCTTTATTGCAGGGCAGTACGCAGTTTCATTCTGGCGATGAACGGCAAAAAAGATGATGCGACGGAAGCTGTGATTGAATTGAAAAAGCACCCAGAAGCAGATTCGTTGTCCCTGCTCTATTTAGCGGAAACGTGCAGCATTATAGGAGCAAAAGACGAGACGTTTGCATTTCTCGAAGCCGCATATCAGAAGCGGTCTAGCATGTTAATTTTTATTGAGGTTAAAGCAACGTTCGACCACATCCGCCCCGACCCGCGCTACGGTGATTTGCTGCGGCGGATCGGGCTGCCACTGTAACAATCCCGCATCCCTGAAGGAAGCCAAAGCCGGGTACGGGAAGCTGCAATGGCATCCGCGCGATCATTCCCTGACATCGCGAAAAAGCGAGCGCCGGCAGCAGGAACAGCAATAATGCGCTCTGACGAGCGCCGTAAGTGGGTGTGGTCCGCTGGGCATAATAAATCTCATGGTATCGGCAGCATCGTGCCCGCCGCTTCGGCTCTGCTCAGGGCAGGGCTCTTGCACAAAACGCAAGGACGGGGCATCCACTCAATCTGGAATCTGGGAAACAATAACAAACCGCCGTCCACGTTGCGCTCCGCTTTTTCGTATATCGGCTGTGCCTGAATTTCTTTTCTTGTAGAAGCGGCGCGGGTTTTGGCGGCTTCGACGGCTAATGGCGTAGCGCAATCCTGTCTGCCTGTTTTCCCCCGCTGTACGTTCAAATCCCCTTTCATGATGCCTGCGGCAATGTGCCGCACCGAGCTGCATTGATGGTCCGCGGAATGCTTCTTCCCAAACAACAAGGACCACAGAAGTTAAAGGGGGAGACAAAACATGCCATTCAACACATCGACCAGGGCGGTCATACTTATCGCCGTAGTGGCGCTCTTGCTGCCGGCCGCAGTGCTGGCGCAGAGCACGACTCAGGGAGCCATCAGCGGAACCGTCGTTGACGCCAGCAATGCCGTGGTTCCCAACACCACGGTCACGCTGAACAACCTGGATAAAGGCTACACGCGCATAGCAACCACGAACGCGCAGGGAGCGTTTCAGTTTCCGCTGACCGATCCGGGTTCCTATTCCATTAGCGTCAGCACTCCCGGGTTCAAGCAATTCACGGCCAAAGCCACAGTGAATGTAGGACAGGTCACCGTGGTGAATGCGCGGCTCGAAGTGGGCACGACTGGAACCACGGTGGAAGTCTCGGGCGTAGCGCCGCTGATCCAGACGGAAGCCGCCGACATGACCACGAACTTCGACTCCAACCTGGTCGCGAACCTTCCCAATGGCGGCAATGATTTGACCGCCATCGCCTATACCGCGCCGGGAGTGGTGATGAACAGCGGCGGCATGTTCGGCAACTTCAACGCCAATGGATTGCCCGCCACTTCCAATATGTTTACCGTCGATGGCGAAAATCAGATGGATCCGTTTCTTAATCTGAATAACTCGGGACCCACCAACCTCATGCTGGGCAAGAACAGCATCGAAGAAGCGACGGTCATCACCAATGCGTATTCCGGACAGTACGGCCAGCAAGCGGGAGCGCAGGTTAATTTCGTGAGCAAGGGCGGCACCAACAATTTCCACGGAAACGCGCAGTACCAGTGGACCGGCCGCGAACTCGATGCCAATGACTGGTTCAACACTTTCTACCAGCCACCCGAGGGCCGTCCCTTTGCCAACAACAATCAGTGGGCCGCTTCTCTTGGCGGACCGATCAAGAAGGACAAGACTTTCTTCTTCATCGATACCGAAGGCATTCGCTACATCGTGCCCGCGTCGCAAACCGTCTACGCGCCCACACCTGCATTTCTTGGTGATACTCTCGCGAACCTGCCGAAGGTTGGAGCTTCGGCAGCGACCATTGCCACGTATCAGAAGGCGGCCTCGATCTGGGAGGCTGCGCCTAATTACGCCAACGGAGTGCCCGTTGCCGGCAGTTGCACGGATGCGTTCACCGGGGCCGCTGCCGATACCAGTGCGGCAGTAGCCGCCGGTTGCATCCAGGCCTACGAATCGAGTCCGGCGCTGCCCGCGAATGAGTGGCTGCTGATCGGCCGATTCGATCAAAACTTTGGCAGCAACGATCGCGTGTTCTTCCGCTTTGACATCGATCGCGGCACCCAGGCTACCTATGCCGATCCCATCGATCCCACCGCTTTTTCGGCGGCAAGCTTCCAGCCTGAATACAACAACAGCCTGGTTTGGTCGCATGCTCTCGGCAGTACCGCGACCAATCAATTCGTCGCCGCAATCAGCTACTACCGCGCCACATTCATCGAAAATACCAACGGACCCACTTCGCCATTTCCATATTCCCTGTTCCTGGAATCTACTTCTCCGGTGACCGGTTTAAACAACGAAGGCCTGGATTTTCCCGAGGGCCGGAACGTAACCCAATATCAGTTTGTCGATGATTTCGCGAAGACCATCGGCCGTCACAGCCTTAAGTTCGGCGCCAACTTTCGCCGCTACGATATTACGAACTATGACGGCTCTATTCTTGTAACTCCGGAAGTCGTCGACGGCATGGGGGATTTCTTCAACGGCAGTTCGACGATCTACGTCCAGAACAATCCCCTCCATGCTTCGGCTCCGATGAACACAGGCGGTCTCGGCGTTTATGCGCAGGATGAGTGGTCGATCACTCCGCAACTCAAGATTACGGCGTCGCTGCGTGCCGAACACAACTTTAACCCCACCTGCGATACCGACTGCTTTACCCTGCCCGTCGGTCCGTTTTCGCAAATCGAGGCTCAGGGCGTGAACACTCCTTATAATAAGGCGCTCAGCTTTGGACGAAATGACGCCTTCAACTCCGTCGACAGCATCGACTGGGGTCCGCGCCTGGGATTCACCTGGTCGCCGCGCGATAACAGCAAAACTGTAATCAGCGGCGGGCTGGGAATTTTCTATGATGCATTCCCGGCGTTCATTACCGACTCCTTCGTGAATGTTCCCTATCTCATTGGCGTGAACTTGTACGGGCCCGACTTCGGTGGCGCGAACGTCGCCTGGGGTGATCCTGCGGGAGCCGGAGCGACGGTCCTCAACACCGCAAACACCATTCGCAATGGAAACTCTGCTCTCGGCATTCCTTCACTGGCCAACGGCCTTACTGCGGCGCAACTGGTGACGGCAGGCGGAGCGGTGCCCAGCGTTACCGGATTCCCATCCAGGCTCATCACTCCTCAATACCAGGAGTGGAACTTCCAAGTGCAGCAGGAGCTCGATAATCGAAGCCGGATCGCGGTCGCTTACGTTGGCAACCACGGAATCCACGAGCCCTACCCCAACAGCACGCTGAACGCGACCGTGGGCCCGGTCAGCGCCACCGACGCAGCCCCGGCGATCGCCGGATACTCTGAGACCACGCCCGATCCCCGCTTCGGTACGTTCACGGAATGGTCTCCCTACGCGGTATCGAATCACAATGCTCTGACCGCGACCTACAGCCGCCGCATGACGGCGGGTTTCGTGGTCAATGCCAACTACACGTGGTCGCACACGCTGGATGAAATCTCCAATGGATCGCTGCTGCCCTCAGTCACGACTGCGGTTCAGGGGCAAATCAATCCGTTGAATTTCCGAGAGAACAATTATGGCAACGCCGATTACGACGTCCGCCACAGCTTTAACGCAAACTATGTGTGGACCGCGCCCTTCCACTTCAACAACCGGTTTGCGAACAACGCAATCGGAGGCTGGATTTTGTCTGAGAACTTTGTGATGCGCACTGGCCTGCCCTATACGGTCACCGACGGCACCACATCGATTTCCAACGGAAGCACCGCCACGCCGGTGCAGGCGCTGGGGCCAGCACAGCAAAGCTGCGTGAATGGTTTCAGCCAATGCTTCAACTCGGCGGAGTTCGCCAGCGCCAACGGATTGGGATTCTTCCCCACCCAGACGCGCAACCAGTACCGTGGTCCTGCCTTCTTTAACTCCGATGTCACGGTGGGCAAGGGCTTCAGCGTGACGGAACGGGTGAAACTTACAGTGGGCGCGAACCTTTACGACATCTTCAACCACCCCAACTTCCAGAACCCGAACAAGAGCTGGACCAGCCCCGGCTGTTCCACACCGGGAGGCGGTTCACCGCAAGGCAGCTGCGGACAGATCACCGGGCAGGCTGCGCCGCCGACCGGGCCTTACGGCTCGTTCTTCAATGGCTTGCCGGCGGGCCGCGTCGGTCAGCTCCAGGCCAAGATAGTTTTCTAACTTGATGCAGGAAGGCGGCCTCGGTCGAGGCCGCCTTTTTCTTACTTTTACTAATCCCGCTGGTGCCGAACGGTTTATAAGGAACGCGGCACGGAAAAGAATCGCGCTGCATGCACTCTCCACCGCATCCAAGAATCAAGGAGAAGCATTCGCAAATTTCTTATCGGCCTGATAATAGTTAATGTCTATGCCTACAATGCGATTGCACTGCGCGATTGCCATCCTGCTGCTTTTTTCCTTTGGTATCGCTGCTCAAGCGCAGGTGGATGAAAAAGTCCACCCTGCGCCGGACTTTGGAGAAGGTGTTGTCTGGTTGGACAAGGGCGCGCCGGTTCCCCACCACATCTCCGGCTATCGCGGCCACGTGGTGCTGATTGATTTCTGGGAGTACACCTGCATCAACTGCATTCGCGATTTCGGCGTGATCAAGCGCTGGTATGGAAAGTATCACCAGTATGGTTTCGACGTGATCGGAGTTCACTACGGCGAATTCAACATCGGGTTCGATGTGGACAATGTCCGCGAAGCGGCGCAGCGCTTCCGCCTGCCGTGGCCGATTGTGGCCGATCAGCAGGGCACGACCTGGAAGGCTTATGCATCGCAGGGCTGGCCGAATCGCTATTTAATAAATCCTCAGGGACAGATTGTGATGCAGCTCTTCGGCGAGGGCAATAACCGGCCGATGGAAACCAAAATCCGCGAGTTGCTGGCGGTTGATCATCCGGAAGTGATGAAGATTCCGCTCGATCCCGACGAGAATACCTTCACTCCGGAGTGCGGACCGACAACGCAGGAAACGTATGTGGGCGAATTGTATGGGCGCAGCGCGATTGAGGACATGGCGGGACATCAGACCGGCGATGTCGCCGATTTTCTGCCGCCGCATTCGCCTCCCGATGGCGGGGTGATGCTGGCCGGGCGCTGGCGCATAGAAAAGGATGGCGTTACGGCGGAAGGTCATGGCGCGGCTGCCGAACTGCGTTACCACGCGAGATCGCTCTATGCGGTGCTGAGTCTCGATCACGCGAAAGAAGTGCGAGTCAATCTTTTTCAGGATGGAAGCCCGCTGCCCAAAGATAGCGCCGGCTCCGATGTGAAGTTTGACGCCAAGGGAGCCTACGTCGATGTGACTGACGCGCGAATGTATTATCTGGTGCGCAGCCCCGCGTTCGGCGCGCATCTGCTGGCGCTGCAACCAGAAACGTCGGGGCTAACCCTGCACTCCTATACCTTCGGTAATAATTGCCAGTTGGACGACAATCCAGCCGCCGTCGAGGCGACGAAGTAATTCAGGTCAGTTTGCAAGGTCATGTAGGGACAGCCGCCCTCGGCTGTCCGGTCGAGCGGAGCTCGGCCAGCCTTTGGCGTTCAGCCGTTGAATCTCAACCCTTACGCCTACGCAGCCAGATCGCGGGCGATCTTGCGGACTTTGTCAGAGAGCCTGGGCCGGCCCAGCGGAATGCTGGCTTCCCAAGGCTCGTCCACTCCCATCAGGGCCAGCGCGCCCCCGGCGAGGGCGATATTCTTCATGAAGCTGATCATGTTGTTGGTGCGCTCGCCGGGATCCTCGTTGCGCCAGAAATCGTGCATGATGGGCGAAACTCCGGCCAGGAAAGCGAGGATGGCGGCGGCTCCGTACTTGGGCTTGATGCCGAGCAACAAGCTGGTGCCACCGACAAGCAGTGGAACACCGGCGAGTTGGACGGCCAATTCCGGCGCGGGTACGCCCTTTGCTCGGGCGTAGGGCGCCATTTCTTTGGATTTCTGGAAGTGATGGATTCCGTTATAGAGAAAAAAACCGCCAAATATGAGCCGGCCGATTACAAATGGAGCTTTCATGAATTTTGTCCTCGAAGCTGGTTGCTCGGTATTCGATTCGGGGACCAAGGATAGTGTTGCCGGATTTCGCTGCATGCGATTGCGGAGCCTAAAGTCAAAAGCCCCACCCTCTCGCAAAGAACGCGAGAAGGGTGGGGCACCCGCTTTTATTTGTTAGACAAAAACTTCGCCGGGAAGAGCGGTCAAAGTGCGGGAAGCTAGCGTGTTCTGCACGATGCGCTTCGGCTGCTGCACATCGGAGACATTGATCTGCCGGCGGTCTATTTTCAGCTTCAGCGCGCGTTCGATGTCGCGAAGCTGGAGCACCTCGGCGCCAGCGACGAGAGTTGAAGCACGACCGACGGAGCCGGCGCGGCCAGTGCGTCCCACGCGATGAATGAAGTCTTCTGCCATCTTGGGCAGATCGTAGTTGATGACATGGGCTACGTCGTCGCAGTGCAGGCCACGCGAGGCGATGTCGGTTGCGACCAGCACCTGAAAGCGGCCATCCTGAAATCCGCCGAGGGCGCCGTTACGCTGCGATTGCGAGCGGCCTCCGTGAATAAGCGCGGCAGTGAAACCATCCTGCACCAAAGATTTGGCCAGGCGTTCTGCGCCCCGCTTGGTGCGGGCGAAGACCAACGTCTGGCCGCTTTCGGCGTAAAGCAGTTGCCGTAAAACTTCGGGCTTTTCGCCGGGACGCATTTCGTAGGCAGTGAGCTGAACGCTTTCCGCCGGCTTCAGCACCGATCCCAGCGCGATGCGCACGGGATCGCGCATGTATTCGTGCACCAGATTCGCGACTGAAAACTCCATGGTGGCGGAGAAACACAAGGTCTGGCGGCGCTGCGGCAACAGCGACAGAATCTGCTGGATGGCGGGCAGGAAGCCCATATCCAACATGCGGTCGGCTTCATCGAGCACCAGGATCTTAATGCGGCGAAGATCGGCCAGCCTGCGGTCAGCCAGGTCTTGCAGGCGGCCGGGAGTGGCGATAATCAGTTCGCAACCGCTGCGCAGACTGTTGATTTGCGCTTTTTCGGGAACGCCGCCAATCACCAATGCGGCCTTGTGCAGGCTGCGGCCACGCAGATCTTCATACTGCTCGTGGACTTGCATGGCCAATTCGCGCGTGGGCAACAAAATCAAAACGCTGGCTTGCTGCGAAGTTTCGCGCTGCAGCATTTCGATGATCGGAATCAGGAACGCCAGCGTCTTGCCGGTGCCGGTCTGCGAAGTGCCGATCACGTCTTTGCCTTCAAGGGCAGGAGGGATGGCGCGTTCCTGGATGGGTGTGAGGTTGATGAATTGAGCTGCCGCCAGCTTCTGCTGCAATGCGGCAGACAGGGGCAGTGTGGAAAATGTGGTCAATGGAATCTTTCTTTCTGGAGAGGCTGGTGTCGCACTTCTGGTGCAATCGTTCTTAGATACACGTTTTTCGATGTACGGAAGTGTCCACGCCGCTACGTTCAATTTTGAATTTAGATTTAACGCTGAATTCAAAGGCGGGCAGGAAAAGCGGAGATAAAACTGGTCCAAGCACGGACCACCGCGAAAACAAGCAAACCCTGACAAAAGCGTCAAGAACAGTATAGCAGAGGGAGGGTTTCCGGTGGCATTACTTCGGTTCCGGATCGGTGATTCAGCTTGAGAAACCGATTCCTATCGGCGGTGAGCTTTACGCTGCGGTTTGCAGCGTCGCTGAAGCGAAGTCCTGATACGAACCATTTCTTCGGAACGGCACCTCACTCGCCGGCGCATGTCAGTTGTGCGTACATTTTTTTCGGATATAGTGAATTGCCCAAGCGACGCGTGATGTGGTCGTCAGATCATGACTTCGCCTCTACGGCAGCATCTATGCGAAATCTCATTCTCTCTTTATGCCTCGCGCTATTCTCAACCCTCGTCGCCGCGCAGCAGTACGATCTGGTTATTGAAGGTGGCCGGGCGATGGACCCCGAGACGGGACTCGACGCCACTCGCAACGTCGGCATCCGCGACGGGAAGATTGTTCGTATCACGTCCGAGCCGCTCAATGGACGCCGCATCATTCATGCCAGCGGACTGGTCGTCGCGCCAGGTTTCATCGACCTGCATCAGCATGCGCAGGACCTGAAGAGCCAGCGCGTCAAGGCGCTCGACGGAGTAACCTCGGCGCTGGAATTGGAGATTGGAGCGCCCGACGTTGCGCAGTTCCTGAAAAATAAAGAAGGGCGCTCGCTGATTCACTACGGCACCTCGGCCAGCCATGTGGCAGCCCGCGCGCTGGTATTCGGAACGCCGATTCCGACCGGAGGCGGAGCCGACGGGGGCACGCCGCAAATCCTGCCGAAAACTGGAGTGGCCACCGAACAGGCCGCCACGCCAGCACAAATCGAAAAAATAGAAGATCGATTGCGCTCTGAACTTGACGCCGGCGCGCTCGCCATCGGCATGGGCATCCAGTACACGCCGGGCGCCACGCGGCTCGAAGTGATTGACATGTTCCGCGTGGCCACGGAGCGCGGCGTCCCGGTTTATACCCACATACGCAGCGCAGGACGGATTGAACCGGGCTCTTCGATTCAGGCGGTAAGCGAGGTGATTGGCGCAGCCGCCATTACCGGCGCTCCGCTCCACATCGTTCACATCAACAGCAGTTGCTTGCGGGATTCGCTGGAGTGCCTTGCAATGATTGCCGGAGCGCGCGCCCGCGGTCTGGACGTAACCACCGAGGCCTATCCCTACATTGCCGGCATGACCGCAATCAATTCGGCGGTCTTCAACCCCGGATGGCGGGAAAAACAGGGAATCGATTACAGCGACCTCGTGCTTCCCGACACTGGCGAGCATTTGACCAAGGAACGTTTTGACGAGTTGCATTCTTCCAGCAACCCGCGCTGGGTGCTGATTTTCTCCAACACGCAAGAGGTGGTCGACAAAGTGATTCCCAACCCTCTGGTCATGATCGCCAGCGACGGCCTTGAAGGGCATCCGCGCAACGCGGGAACATTTTCGCGGGTGCTCGCCCAATATGTTCGCGAAAAGGGCAGCATCACTCTGATGGATGCGCTTCGCAAAATGAGTCTGATGCCCGCGGAAATGCTGGAGCGCTCGACGCCAGCCGCGCGGCAGAAAGGCCGATTGCAGGAGGGTGCGGACGCCGACATCGTGGTGTTCGACGCCAGCACAATCACCGACCACGCCACTTTCCAGAAGCCCATGGAGCCCAGCACAGGCGTGCACTATTTAGTAGTGGGGGGAACGCTTGTCGTCGACGAAGGCAAAATCGTTCCGGACGTGTTTCCCGGCCGCGCGCTGCTGGGTCCGGGCAAGGCAGGAGGCAAAGGCATGTAAGGGATGTGTGGTCAACGTCGAACTCATCCCTCCGCGTAGGCCCGCTTCAGCTCCGCAATATCGATCTTGCCCATTTGCAGCATTGCCTGCATCACCCTTGCGGCTTTCTTTGCATCTTTGTCCTGCAACATCTCCAGCAGCACCACCGGCGTGATTTGCCACGACAGTCCATACTTGTCCTTGAGCCAGCCGCACTGGTCTTTCTTGCCTCCAGCGGAGAGCTTTTCCCACAGTTCGTCCACTTCGGCTTGGGTTTCACAATTCACGAGCAGGGAAATGGCCTCGTTGAACTTAAAGTGCGGCCCTGCATTGAGCGCGTAAAATTGCTGGCCTTCGAGCTGGAATGCCACAGTCATGACAGTTCCCTTTACACCGGGACCAGCTTCCGAGTAGCGCGTGAAGCTTACGATTTTCGAGTTTTTGAAAATCGAAACATAGAAGTTCGCCGCCTCTTCTGCCTGGTTGTCGTACCACAGGAATGTAGTGATCTTTTGCATATTAGTTCCCTCTTCGTGATCTTGATCGCCCGGTGTGAAGGGGGACGTAATTCCGTCCCCCGTGGCTCATTTACTTCTGTGAGCTGTTCCTCGCCAACTCTTTGGCCAGACCCTCCAGACTCTGCGTCCAACCGGCTTCCATGCCTTTGAGATAGGCTGCCGCATAATCGACCATGGCGGTGCCGCGTGTCTGCAACGTGAGCTTCGTCTTGCCATTCGCTTCTTCAAAAATAACCGTTGTAAAACCGTCGATAATCGGATTACCTTCTTTGTCCGTCGCAATATTGGTGAACGCCAGCCGCTCCGGTTCGACGACCTCGCGATACTCGCCGCCGCACGGATAGTCGTTGCCCTGGGGATCGCGCATGACAATGCGCCATTTTCCGCCTACCCGCGCATCAACTTCGCAGACCGGGTTGGTAAAAACTCCGGGGCCAAACCACGCCCGCAGATGCTTCGGATCGGTCCACATCTTGAAAACCAGCGCGCGAGGCGCGTCGAAGATGCGGGTGATGACGACTTCCAGCTCGCCGAAGTTAGTGGATGGGCTATTTTTTGCGTTGGGCGCGGCCATATTTTTTCTCCTTGGTACGTAGTTTGCCGCCTTGTACTTGTTGCAGATACTCATCCAGACGATCGAAACTCTTCGTCCAGAATTCACGGTAGGCCTCCACCCATTCGGCGACATCCCTGAGCGGAGCGGCCTGCAGCTGTCGCGGCCGCCGCTGCGCCTCCCGGCCGCGCGAAATCAGGCCGGCGCGCTCCAGAACCTTGAGGTGCTTGGAGATCGCCGGCTGGCTCATGGCGAAAGGCTCTGCCAGTTCGGTTACCGAAGCTTCGCCAGACGCGAGGCGAGCGAGAATGGCACGTCGAGTGGGGTCGGCGAGAGCCGCGAAAGTGGCGTCGAGGCAGGCGGCGTCGCCTTGTACATAACCATTCAGTTCCATAACTGATAAGTTATATTAAATCCCCCAGATTGTCAAGTGACCATTCACAATTCTTTTAAGAATTCAGGACTGGCTCTCCCAGACCGCTCGGGCAAGTTCCTTGCGCCATTCCTATTCGAGGAACGAGAAAAAATAGGAAGTGCATACACTCTTGCCTGCCGCAGAAAAACAAGCTATGTTGTTTCCCTCGCTGGAATTTTTACGTTTTACTCGTCAGCCCGCTGCACAGACACGACAAGATACGACCCCGAGCAGCACGCAGCATCCCAGTAAGGCTGTCTTAAAAGACAAGAAACCACGTCCGCATTGAGACGGACGATCCAGGGCTATTTGCAAGACAGAGGTTCCCGGTCCTCTGGCAGCATCCACGAGCCTGGTGAGCTGACGCTCATCTGCTTTACCCAATTCCCGCACAACAAACATTTTGAGAGGAAATCACTATGCGCAGTTCTGTTTGCCGCCGCGTCGTCTCGTTCTTAAGATTTCTTGAATTCAGTTGCGCCTTCCTGGTGTGCGCCTGCCTTGCCGCTTCCGCCCAGGTCGTTCCTCTGGCGCAGCATGTCGTTTTGATTATCGACGAGAACACTTCGTTCAGCACGGTCTATCCAAGCGGTATGCCGTGGCTGGTGAGCCAGGGAAAGAAGTATGGTTACGCCGACAATTACGACTCCGACCACAGCGGTTCGCTGCTGGACTATTTGTATCTGGCCTCGGGCAGTTGCGAGTCGAACTATTCGTGTTCGGGCAATCCGGGATGCACTTTGCCGCCCGGAGGCCACAACTTCTATTGCAATGGCAACGATTGCTTCACTCAGAACAGCTGCGAAGCGACGGTGACCAAGGATCCGATCACCGACACCAACATCTTCCAACTGATGGACAACCAGCCGATTTCCTGGAAGGTCTACGCGCAAAATTATCTTAATGCAGGAGGCAGCGTTAACGTTCCCGACTTTACCTCCGCCAATGAGCCGCCTTTCACAAATTATTATGCGCGACATAACGCGGCCGTCTGGTATCAAGAGGTTTTGAGTAACACGCTGGGATCGCAAGGCAACGTCGTAGACTTCGAGCAATTCGGCATTGATGTGGCAAATGGAACCTTGCCCCGGTTTTCCATCATCGTTCCCGACGGGTGCTGGGACCTGCACGATGAGTGCTCAACCCTGCCGGACGGCGACAACTTCCTAAATAGCAATCTCACGCCTATTCTCAGCCTGCCCGATTTTCAGCCGGGCGGCAGCGGGTTGGTAATCGTGACCTTTGACAATGGGTCTGGCGACGATGCCGGCCAGATCTACACTGCGTTAATCGGACCGAACGTCAAGCCGGGGACTGTTTCCAACGTGGCCTACAAACACGAGAACGCCTTGCGCACTATGATCGATTCGCTAGGGCTTCCGAGCTACCCAGGATGGTCGGCGAGCGTGGCCGATATGTCAGACTTCTTTTCCCCGACTGCTGGCAGCGTGGTGATTAATTCACCGGCCACGGGTTCGACTCAGGGTCCGTCGCTGCTGGTAAACGCTGCCGCATCGGAGTTGAGCGCCAAGGTCGACCACATGGAAGTTTGGGACACCTTCAACGGTAAAGCCACCAAGCTGGGCAATGTCTCTAGCGAGAACATCAATCAGGCATTTTCGGTCGGCGGAAATGGCGCGCATCAAATGACAATTCAGGACATCGGCGTCGCCCCAACTTATCTCATCCTGCATAAAGAAACCACGAACTATACGGTGTCTTCCAGCGACGGCGTGTTTCTGAACACTCCGGCGAATGGATCGACGCAAGCGCCTCTGTTTCCTTTGAACACCTTCGCCGTGGAATCGGGCGCGGAGGAGTCGACTTCCGGCATCGACCACCTTGAAGTGTGGAACGGCAATACGAAGATTGGCGATTCACCGAAGGGCACAAGCCTCAGCCAGTGGTACACTTTCGCTCCCGGCTCCTACAACCTTACTGTGGAAGATGTGAGCAGCGCTGGCAAAACTCTTCATCACTCCAATGTCAGCTTCACCGTTTCTTCCGCCAAGGGAGTTTACGTGAACACGCCTGCCAACAATTCGACCTGGCCTTCTACGACCATTCCCATTAACGCCTACGCTTACGAACAGAATGGATCGAGCACGCCGCTGGTCGATCACATTGAAGTTTGGGACACCACCGACGGCATCAAGTTGGGCGAATCAGTCACCGGAGTGGGAGTGAACAGCGTGTTCATCAATCAGAATGTAACACTGCCAAAATCCGGAAAGACCTACCGGCTCGCCATTGAGGACATCAACCCAAACAACAATTACCAATCGATCCATACCACGTATGTAAACGTCACGGCTCAGTGATGGCGCCGATCCAGGCGGCCTTGGCTCAGTTCATGAGAGAGCCAAGGCCGACTCGGTCGAGCTCGCACTCAATAGCATCACTTAGGAATGAGCCGCGTGCTTCTCTTGCTATCCAGCCACCAGCGTCGCACCGCCACAACCGACCAGATGGCTTCGACAATGCCGAAGGGCCACGCCCCTTGAAGGAATCCGTAAATGGATCCCAGAATGCACGCCAAGGCAAAGGCAAGGATGAACCAGGAACTGCGCTTTTCCAGGGCGTAAGTCACAAGCATTGCGGTCACGGCGAAAAGACCAAACCAGGTGAGAGCATTCATAAGGGGAGGTAGCAAATCTGCCCGGACTATCCGAGAGCGAAGAGTATTACACATCCAGGCGGTGAGCCGCCGCTGCGCGGCCGTACCTGAGGCCGGAGTCTTTCATGGTGCGCTTCTGCGGGCGAAAGTCCGTGTAGATGAGGCCGTAGCGCTGAGCGCAGATGTCAGTCCACTCGAAGTTATAAGCCAGGCTTCCAGACCGTTGCACGCGAAGCTAGCGCCAGTTCCTCCGGGAGTCAAAAGAAGAACGATTTTCTGGGGCCTTCCTGTGCTTGAGACCGAGGCGGTTTTCCTGGCCGAGATTGACCAGCGTTCTCGCAACGTGTTATAAATGCCCGTTTTGCGCTGGTAGGCGGGAGACGGATTGTGGTTGAGTTTCGCTTTGTGCCGTCTATTTTTTCTGCCTGCTTGTGCGCAAAACTCCGACGCGGCCAAGCTCCATCACTCGGTTCAGGTCTTGCAGTGGAAGCGTGTTCGGAATCTGGAGCAATTTTCAAAGATCGACCCAGGATCGGCCTACGCGCCTAAGACAATTTGCGCGTGAGGCTGTGCTGCGGAGTGATCTGAACTATCTTCATGGGAGGACTCATTATGCGTTCCAGGCTGGCAACGGTGCGAAATGGAGCAGGCCGCATGGCTTTTGGATTCTTGAGAAAACTATTCACTCTGGCTGCGGTGATGGCCGCCGGCACGGCTACGGCGCTGGCTCAACCCGCCGAGGCTGGCGGCGAGGCTTCTCTGAAATTGCCCGATCTTTCGCAAGTCAGTTTTTTTAATGGAGCAATTGATGGGCATAAGCTGCTGCTGATCGGCATCCTGTTCTGCTTTGCTGGGCTGGCCTTTGGCATGGTCATTTACATGCGGCTGAAGAATCTTCCGGTGCACCGCTCCATGCGGGAAATTTCAGAGCTGATTTATGAGACCTGCAAAACTTATCTGATCACACAGGGCAAATTCATTCTTCTGTTGTGGGTTTTCATCGCGGTCATCATTCTTCTTTATTTTGGCATGCTGCAACACATGGAAAGCATGCGGGTGGCGATCATTCTGGCCTTCAGTTTAGTGGGAATTGCGGGCAGCTACGGCGTCGCATGGTTTGGGATTCGCGTAAACACGTTTGCCAATTCGCGCACAGCGTTCGCTTCCCTGCCCGGCAAACCTTATCCCGTCTATCAGATTCCTTTGGAAGCGGGCATGAGCATTGGCATGATGCTGATCAGTGTGGAACTGCTCATCATGCTGTTTATTTTGTTGTTCGTTCCCGGAGATTACGCCGGGCCGTGCTTCATCGGTTTCGCGATTGGTGAATCGCTTGGCGCGGCGGCGCTGCGCATTGCCGGGGGAATCTTCACCAAGATTGCGGATATCGGGTCGGACTTGATGAAGATTGTTTTCAAGATCAAGGAAGATGACGCGCGCAATCCCGGCGTAATCGCCGACTGCACTGGTGATAATGCGGGCGATTCGGTTGGGCCGTCGGCTGACGGGTTCGAAACGTATGGCGTGACCGGCGTGGCGCTGATCACTTTTATTCTTCTGGGAGTGAAGAGTCCGACCGTGCAGGTGGAATTGCTGGTGTGGATTTTTGTGATGCGCGTGATGATGCTGGTTTCCAGCTCCGGGTCCTATTTCCTGAATGCGCTGATCGCCAAGGCGCGGTTCGCCAACGCCGATGAGATGAATTTTGAATCTCCCTTGACCTCCCTGGTCTGGCTGACTTCGATTGTTTCGATTGCCCTGACCTACCTGGTTTCTTACTTCGTCATTCCTGAACTTGGCGGTGACTTATCGCAGTGGTGGAAGCTGGGAACGATCATCTCCTGCGGAACGCTGGCGGGCGCTCTGATTCCGGAGCTGGTGAAATCATTTACCTCAACCGAATCGAGGCACGTAAAAGAAGTGGTAATTTCGGCGGACGAAGGTGGAGCATCGCTGGGGATTCTCTCGGGGTTTGTGGCGGGAAATTTCTCCGCTTACTACCTCGGCTTGGCCATGATGCTGCTGATGGCAGTCGCCTATTACATGAGCACCATGGGCCTGGCGCTGGCGGCGGGAATGCTTGCGCCCGCGGTATTCGCATTCGGGCTGGTGGCATTCGGATTTTTAGGCATGGGGCCGGTGACGATTGCCGTGGATTCGTATGGTCCGGTAACGGATAACGCGCAGTCGGTGTATGAGCTGTCGCTGATTGAGCAGGTGCCGAACGTCGAAGCGGAAATCAAAAAAGATTTCAACCTGGGCGTGAACTTCGACCGGGCCAAGCATTTGCTCGAGGCCAACGACGGTGCTGGCAATACGTTCAAGGCGACGGCCAAGCCGGTGCTGATCGGCACCGCGGTGGTGGGAGCCACGACGATGATTTTCTCCATCATTATGGCGCTGACCGACGGCCTGACTGCGAACGTGGACAAGCTCTCTCTGTTGCACGCGCCGTTTTTTCTGGGATTGATTACGGGTGGAGCGATGATTTACTGGTTCACCGGCGCTTCGACGCAGGCCGTAACTACGGGAGCGTATCGCGCCGTCGAGTTCATCAAAGCCAACATCAAACTCGAAGGCGTGGAAAAGGCTTCGATTGCAGACAGCAAGAAGGTCGTCGAGATCTGCACGAAATATGCGCAGAAGGGGATGCTGAACATTTTTATCGCCGTCTTCTTCGGCACGCTGGCATTCGCTTTTGTGGAACCATTCTTCTTTATCGGCTATCTGATCTCGATTGCGATTTTCGGTTTGTATCAGGCAATCTTCATGGCCAATGCCGGCGCTGCGTGGGATAACGCCAAGAAGATCGTTGAAGTGGAGATGAAGCAGAAAGGCACTCCGTTGCACGACGCCACGGTAATTGGCGACACCGTGGGAGATCCGTTTAAGGACACATCGTCGGTGGCGCTGAATCCGGTAATCAAGTTCACCACGTTGTTTGGTTTGCTGGCGGTGGAACTGGCAGTGACGCTGACCCATGATCACGGAGCCACGATCACGAACCTGCTGGCACTGGGTTTCTTTGTCGTGTCGTTCTTCTTTGTCTACCGGTCGTTTTACGGAATGCGGATTCGCTCGGGCAGTGCGGAGTAAAGCCGCCCGTTTGACGCGGCGCGCGTCGCGTTCAGAGGTGCGCGGTGAGCCCTCGACTGTGCTAGATTCAAAAGCTTCATGGACTCCGCGCCCACCATCGCAACCCAGGGCCTGACTCGCCGCTTTGGAGAACTGCTGGCGGTCGACGATGTGAACCTTCGCGTGGCCGCGGGACAATTCTTCGGCTTTCTCGGCCCCAATGGGGCGGGAAAATCGACGACCATCAAAATGCTTACCGGGTTGCTGGCGCCCAGCTCGGGGCAAATCGAAATTCTCGGGCTCGATCTCGCAAAACATCCGGTTGAAGTAAAGCGGCAGATTGGTGTTGTGCCGGAAGGCATGGCACTCTTCGGGCGCCTCACGGGATCGGAATTCCTGAATTTTGCGGGGCGCATGTATGGCCTCGACCGCGAGACCGCGGCCAAGCGCAGCGCCGAGTTGCTTGACTTTATGCAGCTTGCCGATCAGCCGAAAAAGCTGGTCACAGATTATTCCCACGGCATGCAGAAAAAACTCGCTATGGCTGCGGCCGTAATCCATGGACCCAAGGTTCTGTTTCTCGACGAGCCGTTTGAAGGAGTCGATGCCATCGCCGCCGGCACGCTGAAGTCGATGCTGCAAGGGATGATCGCGCGCGGGGCCACGATTTTTCTTACCTCGCACGTTCTGGAAATCGTGGAACGCCTGTGCAGCCACGTGGCCATCATTCATCGCGGCAAACTGGTCGCGCAGGGATCGCTGGAAGAACTGCGCGCGGGAGTGGAAGCGCAAACGCCTGCGGCAGGCGATCAAATAACTCCGGGCGAGAAGTTGACGCTAGAGCAGATTTTTCTGCGCACGGTGGGCGGCACGCGGCGGACAGAGCAGGAACTTTCATGGCTGGGTTAGCACAATGACTGAACCCACTCCCGCTCTGCGCACCCGCACGCAACTCGCAGCCATTGCGAACCTGCGTTGGCGGCTCTTCGTCAACTCTTTGCGCACCAAGCGCGGTAAAACGGAACTGGTATCGCGGATAATTATTTCGTTGGCGTTCGCTCTGGGCGGGCTGGGTGGCGCTGTCTTAATGGGAATCGGCGCCGGATATTTCGTCTCCCAGGGCAAGCCCGAATATCTGGCGATTCTGCTGTGGCCGGTGTTTCTATTCTGGCAAGCGTTCCCTGTGATGGCGACTGCCTTCACGAACAATCCCGATTCTTCTGAGCTTCTGCGTTTCCCGCTCAGCTACCGTTCCTATTTTCTTGTGCGCGTGGCTTACGGATCGTGCGATCCCGCCACCGCTCTGGGCAGCTTGTGGCTCATTGCAATTCTGTTGGGGATCACCGTCGCGAGTCCGGTATTGTTCCCCTGGGCTGCGCTGGTGTTGATTACGTTCGCCGCCTTCAACATTTTCTTTTTGCAAATGGTATTTGCCTGGGTGGAACGCTGGCTGGCGCAACGGCGCACGCGGGAAGTGATGGGCGTACTATTCATCATTCTGATATTGAGCTTTCAGCTGATTGGACCAGCGATCGAACATTTCGGCGGACGATCGAATCCGCAAATGCAACGCTGGATTGAAATTGTGAAGCCCATTCAGCAGGTCTTGCCGCCGGGCCTGGCCGCCGATGCGTTTGCCAGAATCTGGCGCGCGCAATACCTGGCTGGCTGGAGTTCGTTTGTGCTGCTGGCGGTGCTTGCCATGGCCATGGCTTCTCTCCTCCACCTGCGTTTGCGCGCGCAGTTCCGGGGAGAAAATCTGAGCGAGGCGGCGGCCAGCGGCAAGAAGGAAAAGATCGAAGGCCTGCGCCTGGGATGGAACTTGCCTGGACTTCCCAGCGTGATTTCAGCGGTGCTGGAAAAAGAAGTGCGCTATATCATGCGCAGCGGGCCTATGCTGCTGACGCTGCTTATGCCCATTTTTGTGCTCGTCGTCTTCCGCCTGGGAGCGATGAATCCCGCCCGTCACCATTCCAGTTTTCTCGCGCGCACGCCCGATATGGCGTTTCCCGCGGCTGCGGGCTACACGCTGCTGCTGCTCACCAATCTGGTTTACAACAATTTCGGCGGCGATGCCGGCGGCATTCAGTTTCTTTACGCGGCTCCGGTAAGCTTTCGCCAGATTGTGCTGGCCAAAAATCTCACCCACACCGCAATTCTGATCTGCGACATTTTAATTGCCTGGCTGGCGGTGGCTTTCCTCTACGGCCTGCCCCGGTTCGACGTTATGATCGCTTCGTTGGCGGGGTTGCTGTTCGCGGTGCCGCTAAACCTTACAATCGGAAATCTGCTTTCCATCTATTCGCCCAAGAAAATCGACTTCGCCGCTTTCGGAAGGCAACGCGCTTCACAGACCACAGTGCTGGCCAGCATGGGCGTGCAAATTGTGGTGGTGGGCCTGGGAGTTGGAATTTTTATGCTGGCGCGCAGTTATGGCAATTACTGGATCGCCGTGCTGATTTTCCTGCTGCTGGCGGCGATTTCGATTTCAATTTACGTGATGATGCTGGGGCGCATGGACCAAATCGCGCTGCAACGGCGCGAAACGTTGGTCTCGGAGTTGTGCCGGGCTTGATTTCGCAGGGTCATTTTTCCTTCTCTTTCGGATGCGCGAGAAAGCGATACCCTACGCCGCGCACCGTCAGCAAATGCCGCGGCTCGCTTGGATCCTCTTCAATATAACGCCGCAATCTCACGATGAAATTATCGATGGCGCGCGTATCGGTATCTTCGTGGAGGCCCCAGACCTCTTCCAGAATCTGTTTGCGCGACACGACGCGACCGTCATTCTGCACCAGGTGGCGAAGCAGTTGCGACTCCATCAAAGTAAGCTGAATCACGCCTTCACCGGCGTGCAGCTCGAGGGTGCCGAAGTCGATGGTCTTGCCTGCAAAAGAAAACTTGCCGAAGTCTCCGATCACACTAGGATCGGCGGGAAGATCCGCAGGCTCGGTCTTGACGCTTGCTTCCGATGTGCGCAACCATTCTCTGCGGCGCAACAACCCCTGCAGCCGCGCCAGGAGAATCGAAAGATCGAATGGCTTGGGAAGATAGTCGTCGGCGCCCGAAGCAAAACCTTTCAGCACGTCTTCGGGCCTACCGCGCGCCGTGAGCATGAGCACGGGCACATAATTGCGCGCCGCGCGCAATTCCGAAACAACACTGAATCCATCTTTACCGGGAAGCATGATGTCGAGCACAACGGCGTCGAAATTCTCTTTGTTGCCCAACAGGCGTTCGGTCGCGCTTTCGCCGTCGCCGACCACTTCCGCCGCATATCCTTCAGCTTCAAGATTGAAGCGCAGTCCCTGAGCTAGATGAGCTTCATCCTCGACCACCAGAACCCGGCTCATGTCTGAGACCTCGGCAGCTCTATGGTGACGGTCGCGCCTTGCCCTTCGCCTTCGCTTTCGGCAAAGACTTTTCCGCCGTGCTTTTCCGCGATGGCCTTCACGATGAACAATCCCAACCCTGTGCCTTTCACATGCGCCAGCGAACGGTGAGTGACCCGATAAAAGCGCCGGAAAATCCGCTTGACGTCATCGGGAGGAATGCCGACACCGCTGTCTTGCACGCTGAGCATGAGATGTTTTTCGTCCGGCGCAGCCAGGCGCACGCGCACGTCGACGTTCTCGCCGGAATATTTGATGGCGTTATCGAGCACGTTGAACACCGCAGTGCGCAGATCTTCGCTGCTGCCCTTCACGTTAGCGCCCGCTCCATTGATGGAGTTTTCCTCGTAATGCAATGCTTCTGGCGGCAGGTGGTGGCGAATGCGCGCCGCATCCATGCACTCCCGCACCAACTGGCGAAAATCCACTTCGGATTTTTCCCTTCCCGCCCGCTTGTCACCCGCGCTGCCCGCGCGCAGCACCTGCTCCACGGTTTCCGTCAAACGGTCAGTGTCGCTCAGCATCAGGCGGTAGAACTCCTGCTTCTGCGGCTCGGAAAGATTCCGCCGCTGAAGAGTTTCCAGATGCAGGCGGATAGAAGCGACGGGCGTCTTGAGTTCGTGAGTAACCGCATTGATGAAACTATCCTGTTGCTCGTTGCGGCGAATTTCACGCAGAAGAAAACTGGTGTTGACGATCAGCCCGGCAATGATGAGCGCGAAAAAGATGATGCCGAAGAACAGCAGCACGCCTTCGCGCCAGTTAAGAATGATCCAGCCGACGTTAAGCGCAACGGCGAGTGCGACCAGGCCGATGCCCAGGCAGAGAAAGAACACGATCGTTCCACGGCGGCTGGTGATGCGCATGGCGAATCACAGCGATTTTACCGCGTTCCGGCCAAAAGCAAACGAGCCCCTCATGTTTTCGAGCGTTCAGTGCAGGTCGGCTTTCGCCATATCGCTGTAGAACCTCTGCAACACATAGAATGCCTGCTTGCGCTGGCCCTTGTCGGAAATCAGGCCCTTGCGGTTGTAAAAATCCTGAACGCCCGCAAGAGGACGGCGCGGCGAACGAAAATCCATCAGCAGCCAGGGAGACATCCCCGCAAGCTCTGAAATTTGCCGCAACATCCTGATCTGGTGCTCATAGACGTTGGCCTGGAACTCCTCGGTGAAGCGGGTTTGCGCGTCGCCGTGTTTGCCGTAAACGGCGCCCGCTCCGAGTTCACTCATAATTACCGGCTTGGGGTAGGTAAAGCTCCAGCGGATCGCATCGGCGTCTTCGGGCCGGTGATCGTACCAGCCAACATATTCATTCAGGCCGAGCACGTCGACGTATTGCCCCAACGGATCGTCCAGCAATCTGGTATGCGGGTCGAGCGATCGCGTGTGGTTCATGGCTGAGGTCAGCAGCCGCGTCGAATCGAGAGTTCGCGCGTACTCTGCCATCTGCTTCAAGAACTCTGTGCGTTCAGGCTTGGGCGGAGTTTCGTTGGAAAGCGACCATAGGATGATCGCGGCACGATTGTGATCGCGAGCGATGGCGTCGCGCAGCTGCGCCTCCGCATTCTCCAGCGTCGCCGGATTTTGCCAGGCGATGTCCCAATACACCGGAACTTCTTCCCACACCAGCAGGCCCATGCGGTCCGCGAGCCGCAGCATGGCTTCGTTGTAGGGATAATGCGCGAAGCGAACAAAGTTGCAGCCGAGTTCTTTCGCCCATTGCAACAAAATCCTGTCCTCTTCTTCGGACGCGATGCGTCCGCTGCGAAACGGCGCTTCCTCGTGCAGATCAATTCCGCGCAGAAAGATCGGCTTTCCGTTGAGCAGGATTTTCGTGCCTCGCGTTTCGATAGTGCGAAAGCCGATTTGATCCTCCACCGTGTCCTCCGCCGAGGAAATTATGACGCGATAGAGCCTGGGATTTTCCGGCGACCAGAGATCGACTTTCGCGGGAAAACGGAATTCAGCATAACCTTGCGCATCGGTTGTGAACTTTTCCTTCAACCCGATCTCAGGGATTCCGAGGGAAACCGACTGCGGCTGGCGGACGCCATTGAGTTGCACCCATCCCGCAATCTCGCCGGAAGAGTTTTTAGCGAGTTGCACGAAATAATCCTGCACGAACGCTTGCGGCACTTCGATCAAGTTCACGCTGCGGGTGAGGCCGCCGTAGTTCCACCAATCGGTGCTCAAGGCAGGCACGGCGTCGGGATGGCGAGCGTTGTTAACCTCGACCACGAGACTGTTCTCGCCTTCAAGAATTTTGGATGTGACTTCAAAGACGAAAGGAGTAAACCCGCCCTCATGTTCGCCGATCTTCTCGCCATTCAGGTAAACGCGCGCGAAATAGTTGGCGGCCCCAAAATTGAGAAACGTTCTGACTTGATCCCGTTTGTGATAAGAAAAGTATCTTTGATACCAGACAGGATCTTCATAAAACAGCAAAGCTTCGCGCCGCGTGTTCCAGTCGCCGGGAACTTTCAGAGTACCGGAGGTATCAAAGTTGTATTCGACGAGGTCGCTGGGGTCTTTGGCTTTGCGATTTTCGTAGAAGCGTGAGCCCAAACCGATTTCGTAAGGATCGACGATGGCATTCCAGTTTCCGTCGAGATTGAAACGAGTGCGTCCGGAAATGTTTGCAATCAGGTTGGAGGGCGCCGGCGCAGCGAAAGAGAGTGACGCCGACATCAGCAGCAAAGCGATTATGGGTTTCATATGGTGAGCATTCCACGCCTGGCCATGGTTAGCGCCGTCGGCCAATTCTCTAACAGCATCGGCAAAAACACAAAAGGCATAGCAGCTTCAAACGAGCACGATCTCATGCTTCAATGCAAACGTTTTCGCAAAAAGATGGCTGCCACGGAAGCTTTGGCCGGCCATGACTCATCTGTATGATGAAGTTTATTCTCTGGAGGCACGATGAGCGACCTGCGCTACCCTATCGGCAAATTTCACTTCGAGGCGCCTCTCTCGGCGGAGCAAAAAGAAAAATGTCTGGAAGATATTTCGCACACTCCGGCCAACCTGCGCGCCGCGGTTTCTGGATTGTCGGAGCAGCAGATGGACACGCCATATCGACCCGAGGGCTGGACTGTCCGCCAGGTCGTGCATCATGTGCCCGACAGTCACCTGAACGCCTACGTGCGATTCAAACTGGCCCTAACCGAGGAGGAACCGACGATCAAGCCTTACGCCGAAGACCGCTGGGCGGCGCTCGCCGATTCGCAAACCACCCCGATCGAAGTGTCATTGATGCTCCTGGAATCTTTGCACATGCGCTGGATGCGGCTGCTGGGTTCGCTCGCGGCGGCGGACTGGCAACGAACTTTTCGCCATCCGCAGCAGGGCGTGGTGAACCTGGAAAAACAACTGGCGATCTACGCCTGGCATGGACGCCATCACGTGGCCCACATCACCTCGCTGCGCGAGAGAAATGGCTGGTAGCGAAGCTGGACCCTTGGCCTTGGACCTGGGACGTTAGCGGTTGGGAAGTTAAGAATGAACGCTCTGTGTAGGTCCAAGGTCCAAGGTCTAGTCCTAATCCGGTCTTTACATTACTCCCAGCTTCCATACCAAATAGCTGCTGGCTTCGCGCAGCACAGCCAGTGCGCGCAGGGGAACGCCGCGCGGCTTCGAGTCTGGCCGCGGAGCTACGTACACGGGGCCAATTCCTTCGTGCTGCAATAACTTTCGGATGCGGTAGACGTGATAAGCGTCGCTCACCGCAACGCAATTATGCCAGCCATTCTCGCGCATGATGACCGCGACCCGCCGCGCCGATTCCGCGGTGTCGCTGCCTTGCATCTCCGCGATCACCTTGGGTTCCGGGACTCCACGGCGGATCAGGTAATCACGACCCACTCCGCCTTCGCTGAAGCGAGGATCCGCGGCAGCTCCGCCAGTCGTAATAATCACAGGCGCAACTCCGCGCTCGAATAAATCGAAGGCGTGGTCGAGGCGGGCTCGCAGGACGGGCGAAGGATGCCCCGCGTATTCGGCGGCTCCGAAAACTACAATCGCATCCGCGGGGTGCATTTCCTGAAGGCGCGAAGTGCGCACAATTCCGACACCGGTGGCCGCCAGAAACGTGCACAGCGCAAGCATCGCGAGAAGCGCAAGCCACAGGAACCAGAGGCCGCGCTTCCGACGAATGGCAGCGTGGTTGCTCATCCCTTCGCAAACAAGCGGGAAATTTCTTCCGCAGGAATGGCGCCTTCGCGAATCACTTTCCAGCGCGCGGATTCGTCCGTCCAGCGGGCAGATTCGTCGGTAAGATCGACGATTGTCGAAGCGACATCACGCGGCGAAGGACCGCCATCAACAATGATGCTGAGAGTCTCGTGCAGCTGCATTCGCACTTGATCGGCCGTGGTGCATTCGGAAGCTCCACTGAGATTGGCGGAAGTCGCCGTGATGGGGATAGCGGCAGCGGTTACAACCGCCAGTGGAATTTTGGCGTTGGGCACGCGCAAAGCCACGTTGCCAGTATTGGCGGTGACCTTTAAAGGCAACCGCGAGCCGGCTTTGACGATAATAGTTAGAGGGCCGGGCCAGAACTTGCGCGCCAGCGCATAAAACTCCTCGGGCAGCGCCTTGGCCAGCTCCTCCGCCTGGTCCACACTCTCGATCAACAACGAAAGAGGTTTGTGACGGGAACGCGTCTTAATGTCGTACACGCGGTCGACGGCGCGCAGGTTGAAGGGATCCGCGGCCAGGCCGTAAAAAGTGTCGGTGGGCATGCCAAGAACTTCGCCGGCGCGAATCTGGTCGGCGGCATATTTAATCAGCGAGATTTCCGGAGTGTCACAATTAATTTTGACAATTTCTACGCGCACGAACACCTTCCTCGGTCAGCGGCTCTTAAGTGTGTGTCGAATAATACAATAATACGGCAAACCCCTCGAAGACCGCGCTGGCGGGTATCATGCAAGTACCGTGATCCACCAAGGAAAACCCGCATGAAGAACGTCTCCGACCAATTGAACGCGCACAGGTTGCGGCGCATCGAAGGCCGGCACAACCCGCTGGTCAAAGACTTACGCCAGGCGTTCGCCTACGCGGAACGCACAGAAAATGGCGACTGCGCAATTGACGGAGTGCGGATTGTGGAAGAAGCGATTCGCAGCGGCTTGCGCTTGCGAGCCGTGTTCTTTCGCGAAGAGGCACAGGAGCGGGCCGAGAAGCTGTTGCCGCAAATTAGCGGACACGTGGAAACCTTGCTGCTTCCCGACAAGCTTTTCGATAGCGTGGTGCCCAGCGAATCGCCGCAGGGCGTGGCGGCGCTGGTGCGCGTGAAAGAAGCTACGCTGGACGACCTGCTGGAGCGCCTTCAGGTCGGCCCCATCGTGGTGCTGGCGGGCTTGCAGGATCCCGGAAATCTCGGCACGATTTTTCGCTCCGCCGAAGCTTTTGGCTGCGCCGGCATTGTGCTGGGCGAAGGCACGGTCAGCCCGTTTAATTCCAAGGTCGTGCGCGCGGCAGCAGGATCGCTTTTTCGCCTGCCGTTTGTGATTGCCAAATCGATCGGTGGATTGGATGAAACCTCGTCGCTGCTGGCCAAGCACGATGTGCGCCTGGTGGCGACCTCCTCGCACAAAGGCACGGCGCTCGATCAGGCAAACCTTACTGGCGCGCTGGCCATCTTTATTGGCAGCGAAGGCTCTGGATTGCCGCGCGCTCTGATGACGAAGATGAATGAGACGATCGCGATTCCGCACGCGCCGCAAGTGGAATCGCTGAACGCGGGAGTGGCGGGAAGCATTGTGCTTTACGAAGCGGCTAGGCAAAGAAAGTGATTTCACCACAGAGGCACAGAGGCACAGAATCGCAGAGAAAGCCAAATATAGAGAAAAGCCAAAGGCCAAAACAACTTTCTATCCGCGAGATGGCTACGCGCTGATTACCCAGCTTTTTGCTTTTCTCTGTGTCTCTGTGACTCTGTGGTGAAATGATCCTATGAACCTGTTCCAACCCATCCCGAATGCGAGCAGCGCGAACGACTCCACGCGTCCGCTGGCCGACCGCATGCGGCCGCGCACGCTCGACGAATACGTCGGGCAGGAGCATCTGATCGGGCCGGGCAAGCCTTTGCGTGCGCAGATTGACCGCGACGATACCGGCTCCATTATTTTCTGGGGACCGCCGGGCACAGGCAAGACCACGCTGGCCAAGATCATTGCCAGCATGACGAAAGCGGAATTCATCGAATTTTCCGCCGTGCTTGCCGGAATCAAAGAGATCAAGCAGGTAATGGCCGATGCCGAACGTGCGCGCCAATACGGCACGCGGACGATTGTGTTCATCGATGAAATTCACCGCTTCAACAAAGCACAGCAGGATGCGTTTCTGCCGCATGTAGAAAAAGGAAACATACGCCTGATCGGCGCGACTACGGAGAATCCTTCGTTTGAAATCAATTCCGCTTTGCTTTCGCGATGCCGCGTATATGTATTGCATCCGCTTACCGAAGAACAGATTGTGGAACTGTTGCGGCGGGCCCTGACTGACGAACAGCGCGGACTCGGAACCATGAGGCTCGCGGCATCGGAGGACGTGCTGAAAAAGATTGCCAGCTACACCAGCGGCGACGCCCGCAGCGCCTACAACGTTCTCGAAGTTGCCGCCGCGCTGGCATTGGAAAAAGCCGGCGGCAAGCCGGCTGAAATTACAGACGAGATTGTCCGCGACGCTCTTCAGAAACGAATCCTGCTGTATGACAAAACCGGAGAAGAACATTACAACCTGATTTCAGCGCTGCACAAATCGGTGCGCAACAGCGATCCCGATGCCGCGCTTTATTGGCTGGGCCGCATGTTAGAGGCCGGCGAGGATCCGCTTTATGTGGCGCGGCGCGTTGTGCGTATGGCGGTGGAAGATATTGGCCTCGCCGATCCAAACGCGCTGGCTCTGTGCATGGCGGCGCGCGATGCCGTGGATTTTATCGGCATGCCGGAGGGTAACCTGGCGTTGGCCCAGGCGGTCGTTTATCTTTCAGTTGCGCCCAAATCCAACGCCCTCTATACAGCATACGGAGCGGTGCAGAGCGATGTTGAGCAGACTGCGGCCGATCCGGTGCCCTTGCATTTGCGAAACGCTCCAACCGGACTACTGAAGGGCCTGGGCTACGGCAAGGGATATCAATACGCGCACGATGTGGAAGGCAAAGTCGCGGACATGCAATGCCTGCCCGACAATTTGCGCGGGCGCATTTATTACTCGCCTACGAATGAGGGCATAGAAAAGCGCATTCGTGAACGTATGGAAGAGATTCGACACATTCGATCCCGAACGGTCAAACCGCAGGGTTGAGAATGCGGAATCTTTCCGCATCCTATTCCTGGCCCTTCCTGACTAGCGAAAACGTGCCCGGTGCTCCACCAGAATGCAGCGGTCCATCACCACAAAGATACCGGCCTTGCGCGCTTTCGCAGCGGCTTTTTCGTGAATCACGTCCTGTTGCATCCAGATGGCGGGCACTTTAAGTTGAATCGCCTGGTCAACAACTTCTTCCACGAATTCGGGCCGGCGGAAAATATTCACAACGTCGATCTTCTCTGGCACATCCAGCAAGGTCGGGTAAGCTTTTTCGCCGAGGCATTCGTGGATTTGCGGATTAACCGGGATGATACGATATCCCTGGCCTTGCATGTAAGCCGAGACTCCGTGGCTCGGCCGCATCGGATCATTGGAAAGACCGACTACCGCGATTGTCTTGGAATTTTCGAGTAATTTCGCGATTGGATCTGACTGCTGCGAGGGAGTCATCGATTTCTATTATTTCTTGTTGGCCGCTTCCAGCTTCTGCTTGTACATCTTCAGGGCCAGCTTGCGAACCGTCTCGGAAACTTCTTTGTTAGCCGAGATGTTTTTCAGGTCTTGTGCCAGCAGATGCTTCATCAAGCCCAGGCCCAAGTCGAGCGGGGTGCGCGGGTTCGATACCAGATTGCGCACCACGATGTAATTTTTCATGAACCGTCGCTTGAGCGGGATCTGCCGCAACACGGCTTCCAGCACATTTTTTTGCAGGGCAAACTTTTCTACTTCGCCGTCTGAGAGTTTCGGCGCTTCCAGCACTGCCAGCGCAACTACTTTTGTGCCATCGCGAATCAGAATCGACCGCTCTTCTTTATTCCCTTTCAACGCCAGTTGAATGCGGCCCTTCACATCGAGGGAATTAATCTTCTGCATCGTGTTTTCGCGCTTTACTGGAGCGCCGGGGGATGCAGCCTTCTTTGCGCCTGCCGCAGTAGCCGCCGGCTTTGCCGCGGCACTTGCAGAAGCGGCAAGGGGCACAGGCTCTGGCACATCCAGAACTTGCGACACAGGAAAATAATCCGCCCCGAGAAGATCGACGATTCCGCCGACAGGCTGAAACGGCTTCCCCTCCTCGGCGGTGATTTCGTGGGCGTGTTCCGCGAGATAGCCGGAAACGGCTTCGTCTTCGCCGTGAACGTTGTCCCCACTGTGGTCTGCGATTTCGGCTAGAGGATCGAGAACACTCTCGTCACGCGGAGCCGGATGTTCAACCGGCTGCGCTTCATGCTTAGCTTCAAACTCCGCGACTTCCGGTTTGGAGTCATCGCTGTGCAGCAGTTTCGCAATCTCTTCTGCCTCTTCTTTTTTCAGATAAGGATTCGAGCGCAATGACTCGAGAACGGCGGCTAGAGCCCGAATGCGGGAGCTCTTCAGCATGGTCTCGATGGACTCGCGCGAGGCTGAGATGGCGAACTTTGCCAGCTCGCTTTCCGGAACCGAGGGATTTTCGAGCAGCGCTGGCAACAGCTTGGGCCGCAGATTATCCGGAGATATGAAATAGTCCAAAACTTCGCGTGCAGTTTGCGGATCGGAAGCAGCAGCCAAAGAAGCCTTATCGTCCCAGCCCGCCAGAGTCATTCTGGCCAAATCGCCGAAGACCTTATTGTTGCGCGCGAGGTAAACCAGAATCTCGATGTTTTCTGCGGGCGGAACGGCCAAGGCTCCGCGCGCGGCGAACTGCATCATGTTCGAGGGCAGTTTCGAAGCGCGGATTTGATCGATCATTCGCGACATGGATTTATGCAGCTAGATCATGCCAACTAACGATGTCATTCCGAACCGGGCTGAAAGCGCGGTGAGGAATCTGTCGTTCCGGCGAGACGTTCCAACTCATTCACCGCCAGCTCAAAATCCCGCGTGATGCGATTCAGTTTATGCCGGAGAAATTCATCCAGCAAAGCCCGATAGTACCAAAGAGTTCCTTCGCGTCCGCCGTTAAACCGTGTCCAGATTGATTCCCCAAGCGCGCGGTAATCGCTGAGGATGGAACGCACGTTATTCAACTTGTCCGCGGCAGAAACCAGCCGCGTGTCAGCATCGGCCTTCTTGAGACGGCGGAGATATTTTTCCTTTCGTTCCCGCCACGGCGGCTTGGGGTAACTATCCGCATCGGTACACTCGTCGACAATCTTCGCCACACGCTTGCCAAATCGCCGTTGCACTTCTTTCAGCATCGGAGCTCCGCCGCAGTCTTCGACCACATCGTGCAGCAGCGCGGCGATGGCCATATCTTCATCTCCGCCGGCTTCCAGAACCAGCGAGGCCACGCCCATGAGATGGGCGATGTAAGGAATAGTCGAAGCCTTGCGCGTCTGTCCCGCATGTTTCTCAGCGGCGAAATCGAACGCGCGCAAGAATCGCGGACCTAATTTGACTGCCTTTTTCTTTTTTGCCATTCGAGCAGCCTTCGCCGCCTGCGGCGCGGCGATCACTGCTTTTCTCCCCGGCGCATCATCAAGTAGGCGCGGATGAATGGCTGCAAATCCCCGTCCAGCACCCGATCCACGTCACCCACTTCCGTTTTCGTTCGATGGTCTTTGATCATGCGATAGGGTTGCAGGACGTAGGAACGGATTTGCGATCCGAAGTCGATGTCGAGTTTCGAATCTTCAATCTTTTTCGTTATCTCGCGCTTCTTCTCCAGTTCGAACTCGTACAGCTTCGAGCGCAACATGCTCATGGCCCGATCTTTGTTCTTGTGCTGCGAACGCTCATTCTGGCAATTGGCGACCAGGCCCGTAGGAATGTGCGTGATGCGCACCGCGGAATCGGTGGTGTTAACATGCTGGCCGCCCTTGCCGCTGGAACGATATGTATCGATGCGAAGATCTTCCGGCCTGATGACGACTTCAATGCTCTCGTCAATCTCCGGCGAAACATAAACGCTGGCAAACGATGTATGGCGGCGTTTGGCCTGATCGAAGGGCGAGATGCGCACCAGCCGGTGCACGCCGATTTCGCTGGTCAGCAAACCGTAGGCATACTCCCCATTCACGGCAAACGTCGCCGATTTCAGCCCCGCTTCTTCGCCGGGCTGATAATCGTAGAGCACCGTCTGAAAGCCCTGGCGCTCGGCCCAGCGCAAATACATGCGCAGCAGCATATCGGCCCAGTCCTGCGACTCCGTGCCGCCGGCGCCGGGATGGATCGTCACAATCGCGTTGCGCGCATCGTTCTCGCCAGAGAGCAGCGTTTCCGTTTCCAGCTTGTCAATTAATTCGCGGAGAGAATCGATCTCGCGGCGCAGCTCGACGTCCACTTTTTCGCCTTCGCGAGCCAGGTCGAAATACGCGGTGATGTCTTCGCCGCGGCGCGACAGATCGGCATCGGTGGCGAGCGCATGCTCCAGCCGCTTTTTCTCGCGCATTACTTTTTGCGAGCGCTGCGGATTCGACCACAGATTCGGGTCGGCGGACTGCTTTTCAATTTCGGCTAGTTGCGGACGGAGTTTTTCCGCGTCAAAGATACTCCCGGAGTTCGTGCACCTTCTTGTTCAGCGATCCGTATTCCTGTTCGAACTCTTGAATCATGAGGATGTTTCAGCCTTCTTGCGGGATGCGAAGCGCAGCAGCAGCGCTCCTATGGAAATTATCGCACACAGATATGCGAACCAATCTCCGTGGCGAGTATAAAACGTGGTTACGGAGGTGAGTGCATAAGGCGCAACCAGGGTAGCCCGAATCTTGCGCGGAATGCGCGCAGCCAACCGGCCCCGGGGATCGATCGATGCCGTCACTCCTGTGTTGGTGGCGCTAAGTATCCAGCGATCGTTTTCGATGGCCCGCATGCGGGTTTGATTCAAGTGCTGCGCGTAAGCGCCGCTGTCGCCGTACCAGCCATCGTTGGAAATATTGACAAACACTTGCGCGCCCGCGTCGGCAGACTGACGTACCTCGTCGGGAAAGATCGATTCGTAGCAGATAAAAACTCCCAGGCGCGCGTTGCCGGCATCGAGCGGCGTGCGCGATTCTCCCGGCGTGAACTCGCCGACTTCTTTCGTCAACCCTCCGGCGAAAGAAAACAAGCTGGGAAACGGCAGGTACTCGCCGAAAGGGACTAGATGAACTTTGTCGTAGCGCGATGTCCAGTCGCCATTCGGACTGACCAGCGCGGCGGAATTAAACATTTGCGAGCTCTGGCCACTGGCTGGCACGGGAGAAGCCGTTCCAATTGCGCCCGTGACCACCCACGAATTTGTCTGGCGGGCCATTTCAGTGATGACATTGCGAAACAGAGGATCGCTGGTAAAAAATGGCGCCGGCGACTCCGGCCACACGATCAGATTGGTCCCGCTCTGCTGCGTGCCCGGCGCCGCCGCGTTGGCCTGAGAGGAGGATTGCTCGCTCAGGCTCACCAAATCGTGCAGCGTGCTTTCAAAAAAAGGCCGTGCCCAGTCGGCGGCTACGGGAAGATTTTCCTGAACCAGCAGGGCTTGCCGATCGGCAACCGATGGCGGAGGCTCAATTAACCGTCCCGCCTGCAAGACGGCAGCCGCGGCCAACGCCGCCGCCAGCAACGCTCCGCGCTTTTTTCGCGGCACCAGAAACGCCGCTGCAACCGCGACATTGACAACCGCAATCTCAAAAGAAACTCCGTAGACTCCCGTCCACTGTGCGATCCGGCCGAGAGCCGCATTCTCTACCTGCGAGATACCCAGTAAATTCCAGGGAAATCCTGTGACCCGCGTACGCGCCAGCTCCACTGCCACCCACAAAAACGGCGCCGCCGCCAGCGCTCGCCATGTTTGAAAAACATTATCGCGCCCACGCGCCGCCAATAAGCCGATCAGCAGGCCGAACAAACCGTGATACAGACCGAGATACAAACTGAAGAGAAAAAGAATCAGCAAGGCCAGCGGCGGACTGATCCCGCCATACTGATGCATGGTGTCGTAGATCCAATAACACGTGCCCATGTACCACAGAATGCCGCAAATATAAGCCAGCAGAAATGCCTGCCATGGCGCTGCCGGCGCCAACTTCGGAGAATTGTTGATTTCGAGATCTCCCACGGGACGCGCCCGCAGCAGCGCAACCATCAGTGGCGCCAGAGCGAACCACGAGAGAAGATAAAGGCCGGGCAAGGGAAAAATAACGATCTGCAGAATCGCAGACAAGCCGACCAACAGCCAAGCGCTGGAATGAATTTGCCGCACGCAGCAGGATAACAAAGGCAGTTCCCGACTCGTCAGCTTTCAGTTGTTTCGCGAATACGGCTCGAGTTTGCTGCGCACGAAATCGACAATGGAGGGCGTCACATAAGGCGGAGGGTGAATGCGGAAAACCGGTTGTCTGGTGCCGCTGGACAAGGAGACATTTTGCCACTCTGGCTCGTTCTCGCTTGCGTGCAGGATCACGGCATCGGCGCGACTCAGAAATTCGCGGGCAGAGTTTTTGAAATCGGCCGTAGCCGGATCCAGCACGGTCAGATATAAATCGGGATGCACGAATTGCAGAACGCTGTTCGATTCCAGAATCACATTGCGGGCGCCTTTGATCCTGTCTTGCAGAGCAGGCATGGCCTGCGCCAATCGTCCCTGTTCCGTTCGCACCCAGAATACCTTCGCTGCGCCGGCGACGAGGAATCTCGAACTATCCGATTCTCCGGAGAGGTCCCGCTCTTCGGAGATCGCCCAGGAATGATCGGAGGTCGCGCAGTGGCAGGGCTTGCCATTGGCGGAGCAAATGCCGTGCCCGTATTGCGTAATCTTCGCCGCGGTCCATTCGAATTCGCGCAGAGCGGCGATCAGCCCAGCCACCACGCTGGTCTTGCCGACATTACGGGAATGGCCTCCGACGACGATGATTGCCATGATTCGGCTTTCGGCTTCCGGCTCTCGGCTTTCGGGGCTGCGGCCGACCAACCCAATCTTTTGATGCTTGCCGCGTCGCTCGAAGCTCTCACTTCTTCGCAATCCTTGCGAGCGCCGCCAATTGCTTCAAATATTCTCGCACCGGCTGCGCAGGCGTACCCCAGAAGACTACTCCTCTGCCGCGCAAAATCTTATTGGGCAGAACGCCGCCCTGCCCGCCCAGCATGACTCCTTCTTCGATTCGTGCATGTTCGCCGATGCCGACCTGGCCGCCCAGCACTACGTTTTTTTCGATAACGATGCTGCCGGAAAGTCCGGTCTGCGCCGCGATGATCACGTTCTCGCCGATCTGGCAGTTGTGTCCGATGTGAACCAGATTGTCGATCTTGGCGCCGCGGCCAATGCGAGTCTCTTCCAGAGCGCCGCGATCAATAGTGGAGTTCGCTCCAATCTCGACGTCGTCTTCAATCACCAACCACCCAATCTGCGGAAATTTCTCGTAGCGCCCGCTGCTTGCGGTCGCGCACGTAGCCAAATCCGTCGCTGCCCAGCACCGCGCCGGCGTGGACAATCACACGATCGCCCAGGCTCGTCCCCGAATACAGCGTCACTTGCGGATAAAGCCGGCAATTTTTTCCAAGCTTAACCCCGCGGCCAATCACACATCCCGGGCCGATGGTCGTAGCTTCGCCTATCGCAACCCCGGCGCCGATCACCGCGCGCTCTCCGATGATCACATCTTTCTCTAGATGCGCCGAAAGGTCCACGATCGCGGTCGGATGTACGGCTGGCGATTCATGCGACAGGTGTTGATTGTCGCTGAGCAAACTTGCCGCGCGCGCAAAAGCGAGTTTGGGTTGATCGCTGATCAGCAGCGGCTTGTCTGCCCCAACTGTGCTCGCAAATTCTCCCGCGATCACCGCAGCCGCCCGCGACGCCAATGCCGATTGCAGATGTTTTTGATCTTCGACAAATACAAGATCTTTGGCAGAGGCCGTGGCCAGACTCGCCACTGCGTGTACCTCAATTTTTCCATTGCCCTGCAAGCGCGCGCCGACCGCGTCGGCAATCTGTTGCAACGTGCGTTTCATCGCTCCCACTGTACCGCAGGCCATAGACTTGAAGGAAGCAAACGCGCACAATGGGGAGAAACGCAAGGCGAAAAGAAAATATACACAGCAGCAAACTCACGCCATGGAACGCAAGATCTTCTGGATGACCGTCACGATTCTCGGCCTAGTGGCCGATATCATCCTGCCCTTATGGTGGGCGCTGTTTTCCACGATCCCGATTATTTTTTTCGCCTGGTGGGTCGCTTACCGCAGCGATTGGTTCTAAGAGACCCGACATCACGACGACTTGGTCATGGTGAAGGCGCCGGAACTGGCGCAACCCGTTCCGCCGGTCAGCGTCCAACTCCCGGTGATATTGCTGCCAACTTCGGTTCCATTGAGCGTCAGCACGTTTCCCGCGGGAGTACTGGAGGTCACGACGAAAGTGACGGTGCCCTCGATCTCGCCTTCCAAGGTGGTGGTCAGGCTTGAGGTTCCACTTTCGGTCTCTGACACGAAACAGCCGGTACCGGTGCTGGTGTCCGTATCAGTGTTGAAGCTGAACTGAGTAATGTTTAGGGTACCGTTGCCATTGATGGAGAAATTTGTGATGAAACCCAGCACCGCACCTGAGGCATCGCCGCTGCCCCCAGTGAGCACAGCGCCCCAGAGTCCGCTGGTTACGCTTTGAGCGTTCGCTGTATTCGTAGTGACGCCGCTGCCGCAACCGCTGATCAACAACCCGCACGCCAACAAAAGCAGTACCGCAAACTTTTTCATCGTTGTCCTTGGAATAGGAATCCCACTTGAAAATACAGAGATGCAGCCTCCCTCGTCAATGGATGTAAGAGGCGGCGTAGCCTATCGCAGGAAGATTAGCAAAACAAGAGCTCCCCCGCGAGACTATTGCGGTGTGGCCTTCAGCATCAGCAGGCCCTGCACCTTCCCCCAATCGTCGGTCAGGCGGTCGAAGACAACTTCCCGGCGCGGGCCGGAAAAGCGCGTGTCCAGCAGCAGGAGCTTGTGGATCGCGTCAGTAAGGCCACCGGATTGATCGACCGTGCGATCGAAAATGACTCCGTAGACGACGTACACATGAGAATTCCATTCCATCAGCAGCGCTTGCTTTTCCTTGAGGTCGCCGATCAATAGACCCGCGACGATAGAGGCCGCGGGCACATAATCCGCCGTGACCATGATGGGGCGGCCATCGCTCAACAGACGCCTGCCCCGCAGTTTATCGGCAACCTCCTGCAAAGACCTGGGATCGGCGCCCGCAACCGCGTCTTCCAGAGCGGAATCTTTGCCGCAGCAGACCTCTTTATCGTGGAAAACAATTTCCGCCGACGCGGCCAGCACGTCAGCGGCGTGGCGCGACCGTGCAGTCACAGCCGGCAGATCGTCGATGCGGGCTTCTTGATTGGGAGAGTAATAGGTTTGCGACTGGACGAAGAGGGCGAGGCATATCGTCACGGCGAAACTTGCCAGGAAACGAACCGCCAACTTGCGGAAATAAAAACCCACCTTCATGGTGTCTTGACTCGCTTCGCCACCTCGGGACCGAACCGCCGAAAGTGCTGGATGTTCCAGGTATAGATAACTTCGGCGCCGGCCTTGCGCGCACAACGCGCAAGCAGGGCGTCATAAAGGATGCCGCCCACAATGCCTGCGGCCACCGCGCTCCTGATCGAGGCTGAATACTCCCGGCTATCAAGCGAAATCAGTGTAAGACGCTCTTCGATCTCGCCCACAAAAAGCAAGACCTGTTCAGGGCTCAAACGGTGTCGTCCGGGCAAGCGCGTGAAAACGGAATACAGCTCGGCCAGACTGTGCGCGGCGCATGAGCCACGCTTTTTGTCAGCCGCGGCAAAAGCTGCGAGGCTCGGCTCGTGGTGCTGGTGTTCCTCCATAAACACAGGAATGAGCGCCGAGGTATCGAAAAAATACTTCACCGCGTCTTCCTCGGGCCTAGATTCGTTTGATCCCGCTCCCGCCGGACGGTTTGGAGCGTCCTGTTTACCACGTCCGCGGAAAGCGGTTCGCCTGCGCGAAACACCCACACCCCACGCTTCTTGCGTAAGGGCCCAGTTCCCCGCACTGGTCGCAAAACGATCCGGTCCTCTGAGCTTTCCAACTCCAGTGAATCGCCAGCACGCAGTTGCAATTCGTCCCGCACCGGCTTTGGCAACACCACACGTCCCGCCTTATCCACCGTTAACAGGCTAGTCATGTTGCCATTTTATAATGGTATTTACCATTCGTAAATGGCATTTCACTCTTCGCTCGCGAAGGTTCTCACGCTCCCCTTTTCCCTTTCAACTCCGCCAGTAACTGCTCGATGCGATCTTCTTTTTCCAGCGCGGCCAGGCGGTCGTCGATATTGTCGCCGGCAATTTCCGACTTCGCCTGGCTCACCGCTTCCGAGTGCGCGACTTTGCGTTTCATGCGGTCGAAGGCCGCGGCCTTCGAGCCATCGCCGATGGCAAGGCGTGCGTCGCTGGCCTTGCCCACCGCCCGCGAACGGCGATGCTGCGCGATCAGCACGTCGGCCTTGGCCTGCGCCTCAGTCAGCTTCTGTTCCAGTTGGCGCAACGCGGACTTCAGATTTTCCACCTGTGCTTTCTGGTCTGTGACCTGTTGCGCGAAGCTTTCGCTCAGTTCGCGATAGCTTTCCACGCGCTGCAGCGAGGCGCGCGCCAGGTCGTCTTCTTTCTTGTCAACGGAAAGCTCGGCCTTGCGCATCCATTCGGCGATCTTGTCTTCGTTTTCTTTCCGTTTGTTCTCCAGCAGATGCTGGTCGGCGATGGCAATGGCGACCTGCGTCTTGACCTGCAAAAGCTGGTTTTGCATGTCGAGAATTACCTGCTTGATCATCTTTTCCGGCTCCTCAGCTTTGTCGATCAGGTCGTTGAGGTTGGCCCGCACTAACGTGGAAACTCGCTCTAGTAATGCCATGGTGGACTCCTTTTTTTTCGTTCTCAGCTGTCAGTCGTCAACTGCTAGCTTCTAGCCTGTAAATTTTCATTCTCGTGCCTGCGGTGGACTTCGGCGCATTGCGGACAGTCAGTGCCTTTGCGTCGCACGGTGCTGCCCAGCGCCATGCCGATGGCCACTCCAATTGCTATCCAGATGGCGACGTGCCCGGCTGCCACGCCGAGGGCGACGCCTACTGCGGCGCCCAACGCGATGCCCCATCCTGTTAGCTGTGATTTCGTTTTCATCGCTTACTCCGAAACGTTTTATCTCCTGCCTTCGCTGCGCTCGGCGGGACGGGCGAGTTGCCCGCCCCCACACGAGGCCAACTTCTTCACGAGCAGTTGAGGCTCACTTTCCATTCTTCGGCGTCTCAATGGTTTTGTCGCCGATCTGCCGCACCTTGCCCAACAGTTCCGAGAGCGGCATTCCCGACAAAGTTTCGAACAGCGCCGGAACCTGCGCCGCCATCTTCGTGATGTCCCCGGTGATCTTGTTCATGCCGGAGGCATCGCCATTGCCGGTTGAAACAATGGTGATCTTATCGACGTTGGCCAACGGCGCCGCCAATGCCCTGACGATCTCCGGCATACCGGTGAACAGCTTGTCGATGACCGCGGCCTGGTTGTATTCCTGATAAGCTTCGGCCTTGACGTTCATGGCCTTGGCTTCGGCTTCGCCTTTCTTGAAGATAATTTCGGCTTCGGCCTCGCCCTGCGCGCGAATCGAGGACGCTTGTCCTTCCGCCTCCGCGATCAAGCGTTGCTTCTCGGCTGCGGCCAGAGTTTCAATTCGCTGGCGATCGATTTCAGCCGGCTTCAGCACCGTGGCGATCAGCTCTTTCTCGCGGCGATTGATTTCCGCTTCCTGCACCTTGACCTGCTGTTCTTTCTCGATCTGCTGCACCTTCACCTGCTCGGCGATCACCTGCTGTTGCATGATGTTGGTCTGAATGTCATAGGCTTTGTCGGCCTGCGCTTGTTGGCGCTTGGTCACTTCCAGGTACTGCGCCTTCTTCACTTCCAGATCGCGTTGCGCTTCCGCCTGCTTCGCCAAGGACAGCGTTTGCGCCAGTACGCGTTCCTGATCGGCTTGCGCCGTGGCCACGGCCGATTCCCGCGTGGCCAGTGCGCGCTTGATCGCCGTGTCGCGGTCGGCCTCGGCCGCGGCGACATCAGCGTCACGTTTGATGCGCGCCACATCCGGCCGCCCCATATTGGTGATGTACTCATTCTTGTCGCGCACTTCTTTGATGGTGAAAGAAATCACTTCCAATCCCATCTTGTTCATGTCGTCGGCGCAGGTGCCGCGCATGCGGTCGGAAACCATTTCCGGCTGCTTGACGATTTCTTCCACCGTGAGTTGGCCAATGATGCCCCGCAGATGGCCTTCCATCACCAGCCGGATCAAGCCTTCGCGCTCCGCCGGAGTCTTGGTGAGAAATTGTTCCGATGCGGTGAGAATGGATTCGATATCGGACTTCACTTTGATCTGCGCCACGGCCTCGACGGTCACCGCAACACCTTGCTTGGTGTACAAATCCTGTTGCGGAGCCACGTCGAACGACATCAACTCGAGCGAAAGCTCGCGGCAAATCTGCACCATGGGCAGCACGACGGTGCCGTGGCCCTTGACCACGCGCGTTCCGCCAAACCCATACACAATGAGCGCTTCGTGCGGTCCAGCCTTGCGATAAAGCCGGGCCAGCGCGCTCATCAGGAAAAGGATCACCATCACCGAAAGGCCGATGACGATCCAGATTTCAACCATGCGTGACATCTCGAACATAACGCCCTCCTGTTACGAATGCCATTTCGGAAACTGCATATCTCCCGCCACTGGGAACATTTCTGCTCGCCGCCGGTGGATGCAGCGCGAGCAGATTAAGATTGAACCGGACAATGGAATAATTCCCCGTAGCACGAAAAACCCAGAGCAACATAGAAAACCACCAGCATCGGCCACGACGCGCCCGAGTTCGCCGCGTGAGCGATCAACCCCGCCGCCGTAAACAGCACGAGCATCACGACCATGATTCCCAAGCCCAACTCCAGCGCTCCTTGTTTCGTGGCGAAGCCATTGGGCTGCCACTCGGCGTTGAAGTGCACCGCCATGCGCTCGGGCAACCGATCCCAGGCCTGCCAGTAATCCAGCGCAGTCGCAGGCAGCGCCAGCCACATCAGCCAAACCAGCGGCTTGTAAAAATCCCGATTCATAGAATCTTTCTTCACGCTCAATGCTTGCCGTTAATGCTTGGCCGCTCCGCCAGTGTCTACTTCGTCTTCCTCGCCCGACATCTCGCTCCAGAGGCGCACGTAGGCCAGACCTTTTTCGTAACGCGTGACAACCACTTCCGTTCCCTTGGCGATGGCGTTGCCCTCATCGCTGCGCGCGCCGCAAACGCGGCGCGTTCCCGCTTGCGAATAAATCAACTCCCCGGTGCCTCCGGCACGGATCGAACTGGAGATGCGGCCCAGGACTCCAACCATCTCGTAGTCGGCGGGATCCATGCACTCCTCGTCGGAAATCAAAACCTTGCTCAGAAATAAGAAAACTATGAGGCCGCCGGTCAGCCCGGCCGCGATGGCGAGAAACAATTCCAGGCTGACGCGCAATCCCGAATAACGCGTGAGCAAATATCCCGTGCCGCCAAACCAGGCGAGGAATGCCGTGAACGAAGGCAAATTGAACGGCGATACGCCGCTGCCCTGCGCCCCGCGTGCCGCGCCCGGCGCGGCATGTGAAACTGAACCCAGGGCCCTGCCCGCGCCTGCTGCGTGCGCAGGCAACGACGGCACGTGCGCGTGGAAGTGCGGAAGATGCAGCTTTCCCATGCGCGCCCCGCCGAAGATAAAAGAAAAAAAACTAAAAAAGAAGCCGATGGCAAAACAGGCCAGATAGAAATCGGACCAATCCCAGGACGCGGCCGGCGTCGATGTCATTGCAACGAAGCTCAATAGGGGCGTCATCGAGTGCGCTTCCCTTCTGCCGCATTCGCGCCCACGGGGCGATGCGGCGCGGTGCGGACATGGCGGCTTGCGGCCAAATCCGGCCGCAGCGCTTCGAGCAGGCGATCGGCAAGGCCGGGCGTATCGAGAATCGCGCCCATCAGAAGAAAACAGCGGCGCGTATCTTTTTCGCGTGCGGCCTTGATCATCACATCGCTCACTTGGGTATCGCTGGCGAAGCGCTCCGAGCCTTGCAACAGCCAGACATCCAACTGACCTTCCGTCGTACGCAGATCGGAAGTCAGCTCCGTGTGGTAACCCTCGGGATCGTCCACCAAAAATCCCGGATGCACCTTGAAAAACTTGGCCAGCAGCGCCCGCGAAGACTGCGTCATATGCGGGCGCGAACCGTTTTCAATCTGCGAGAGATAGGACTGGCTGATCGACGGCGCTTTGATTTGTCGCCTGCGCGCCTGCTTCGAGCTCAGATTCTTCGAGCCGTGATTATTCAATTCCTGGCGCAGGGCGGCGACGATTTCGGACTGCGTCATGGGGCGACCCAATCCGCGCAGCGATCCTTCGACCTCACGCAAGTAACGGATTTTTTCACCCAGCTTCATGGCTTCTCTTCCGCACATCCCGGATTGCAATGACTATATTGCAATATGTAATATAATGTCAAGAACTGGATTGGGCTTGTTTTCAGGAAGTTAACGCTAAGGATGACTAGATTCCGGCTTCGATGCGCGAGCGGGGATCTAAATAGTCGCGCAGGGCGTCGCCAATGAAGTTGAAGGACAACACGGCCAGCATCACCGCCAGCGCGGGAAACAGGACGAGATGCGGAGCGTCGAACAGGTGTGCGCGGCCGTCATTGAGCATGGTTCCCCAACTGGCGGTCGGCGGAGGAACGCCGAGGCCAAGGAAGCTCATGGTGGCTTCGGCGAGAATCGCACCGGCCATGCCGATGGCGGCCTGCACAATCACCGGCTGAATAATATTGGGCAGAATGTGGCGCACGATAATTCGTAAATCGGAAGCGCCGAGAGCGCGGGCGGCTTCCACGAATTCGCGCTCGCGAGCGGCGAGAACCTGTCCGCGAACCAGGCGCGCGTAGCCAACCCATCCGCCGAGCGAGAGCGCGAGTATCAAGTTGAAAATGCCGGGGCCGCGGAAGGCGACGAAGGCGATGGCCAGCAGGATTCCGGGGAACGAGAGGAAGGCATTCATCAGGACGACGTTGACGAAGCGGTCGATGGCTCCGCCATAGTAGCCGGCGACGGAGCCGATGATGAGGCCCAGCGCCAACGATGCCAGCACGACGCTGCTGCCCACCAGCATGGAGATGCGGGCGCCGTAGATGATGCGGGAGAGAATGTCGCGGCCGAGTTCGTCGGTGCCGAACCAGTGGGCGCGCGATGGCGGATCAAGCCGCGCAGGAAGATTGATGGCGGCGGGATCGTGCGGCGCGATCCAGGGAGCGAAGAGAGCAAAGATGATGAAGATGACGACGAATACAACGCCCACGGCAGCCAGGGGATTGTGGCGCGCGTTTTTGGGAAGCCAGCCTGCAAGCGAGCGGCGGAGCGGGATGGCGGGCGCGGACATGGCGTGGCCGAGAAAGATGAAGTTAGCATAATTCAAGGCGAGGCCGGAACCGCAATTCCGCAGGAACGGCCGAATGGTGGCGGATTGTCGCGGTTGATATTGGGTTCGGATCGGCCTCTTTTTTGGATTTCTGTTCCTTCTTTGCCGTGTTTCTGATCTTTTGACTGCTCCATTCCTTTCTAGCTTGAAAGCGATCGCTCTCAACAACAGGCGCCAAGCCCTGGGTCATCCAGGGTGACCAAATCTTGAAAGCGCCCTGTTCGACGGATGTCCCACTGTCCCTCACTCGCGTGGGGAGGTTGCGGGAGCCGGGCGTTGATCCATGGGCCGCGCGGCTGACACATCCAGGCCTTACGTTGCTCAGAATACGGAATTGGGGCTGTGGGGGGAAAGGTTAGATGTCACAAGGGTGAGAATTTTTCTGTGGGAAACGGGAAAGCAGTTACCAGTTGCCAGCGGTCAGTTCTCAGTGTCAATGGATATGGGATATTCAAGTTGCACCATGACAGTGATCAGCAGCTCCGAGTGTCGCGCCTCTTTCTCTGGGGACGGCGGGCGTCAGAAGCGACTTTACGGGATGATCCTGAACACCGTGCCTTGATTGGAGGCGCCATCTTGAATAGTTGTGCCGTAAAGGCTGCCCTGCTTGTCGAGCACCAGTCCGCCGACCGGTTCTGAACCGTCATTGCCCCCGGCGAATGCGTAAAGGATATTTTTGGTCCAACCGCCTTCGGAATTCGGCGATACCTCAAATACGGTCCCGCAATTGCACGCTGCTCCACCCGCAGGGGTCACGCCGAAGAGGCCGCCCAATCGGTTGCGGGTCAGTGCTCCCTGAGGGTATTCCCCATCGGTGTCCCCGGTGAAGGCATAGAGTACGCTCTCGGTCCAGAGGCCCGTCGAGCTTGGCGATAATTCATAGACCGCGCCGCATCCTAATCCGTCGCAAGCCGATAATTCTCCGCCCAGGGAGGCAGCCCCATAGATATTACCGGATGCGTCCAGGCTCAGGGCTCCTACTGGCGCACCGCCATCGCTCGCACCCGCGAATGCGTACAGCACCTTTTCGGTCCACATCCCGGAGCCCGGCGTTAGCTCGAAAACCGTGCCACAGCCGTCGTTTACGCATGTCCCTTCTCCTCCTCCCGATACCGTTTCGCCGTAGAGATTGCCACCCTTGTCGAAAATCAAGGGTGCTTCTGGACTTGTTCCGTCGCTGCCGCCCTGAAATTTGTAAATCACACTCTCCGTCCATCCCCCCCCGGAATTCGGCGACAATTCGAACACCGTACCCGCGAAGGTCGTGCCGTAGAGGTTACCCGTTGAATCGAAAATGACTCCGGCGAAGGGCTCTGCCCCATCACTTCCGCCTTTGAATGAATAAAGCGTAATTTCTTTCCAGGGCCCGCTGGATGTTGGCGACAACTCAAAAACCGTGCCGCAGGAACAGTTATGGACAGCGCCTTTGTAGATCGTGGTTCCGTAGAGATTGCCCTGTGAGTCGAGCACCAAATTGCCATTTGGCCCATCGCCGTCATTAGCGCCCTTGAATTCATACAGCACGCTCATGTTCCAATGACCTGCCGGACCTTTGGCAAGCCTGAAGATCGAGCCGTAGGGATGGGTCGGGGTTGCGCTGCCGACTCCATAGAGGTTTCCAGAGGCATCGGCGGTCAGGGAGAAGGGTTGGCCGACATTTACGCCGTTGGGCGAATATAGCACCCGCTCGGTGTCGGCGGCGTGGGCAGCGGTGAGGGACAGCAGCAGCGCGGCGAGCGTTAGTGCGCAGGTTGTGAGCGACAGCGTATTCCGTGGCATTCGGTATCCTCCAGGGATATCCGTACAGATTCCGAGTATGTTGCCCGCGCAGAAGCGGCTCTGGTAGCGGGTAGGGAGGGATTTGCGACCCACGGACTTTATCACAGCATCGGCGGGGGGGGAAGCGAATTTTCGCGGGGGAAAGCGAGGGTTCCGGGCGGAAGATCAGCCGTCTTCCGGGACTTCTTAGAAATGTACACGAAATGCGGCGGGTATTTCCTCCGGCCGATTCCCGACCGCGACGACGAAGAACTCTAAGGACGCCCTGATTAAGCCCGAAAAGGCCGTTTTATTTGTGGAATCGATTTCGGCGTCGCACCCAACGTCACGGAAAGAGTCTGAATATCGTTCCTTGATTATCCGTGCCGCCCAGTGTGGTTGCGCCATAAAGGCTCCCTTGTTTATCAATCGCCAGTCCGCTATACGGATAGCCTCCGTCAGTGCCGCCCGAGAAAGTATAGAGAATATTCTCTGCCCAACCGCCCCCCGTGACCGGCAACAGCTCAAAGACTGTTCCGCAGTTGCATGAGACGCCTCCCGCGTCCGTCACGCCATAAAAGTTGCCCGCCCGGGTACGAATCAGTCCAAACTGCGGGAGTTGACCGTCGCTACCACCCTCGAAGGAATAGAGCGTGCTCTCTGTCCAGGTCCCACCGGTCCCGGGCGACAGCTCAAATACGACGCCGCGGCCGAAATCGCCGCCAGCACCGGCTGTCCCGTAGAGATTGCCCGCGGCGTCCAAGACCAAAGGTCCATCAGGGAAGTCTCCATCGGTCCCGTCGCCGAAGGCATACAAGACTTGTTCCGTCCAAGCGCCAGCGTTCAGCGTCAGCTCGAAAACTGTGCCGCAGCCAGCCGTGCAAACGGTTGTGTTCTTTCCGCCTCCGCTCCCTGTCGTGCCGTAAAGATTTCCCTTTTGGTCGAAGACCAAAGGCGCGGCAGGAAGATTTCCGTCGTTGCCGCAACCAAATCCATGGAGAGTGGTTTCTGTCCAGGCGCCGCTTGAGCTTGGCGACAATTCGAAAGCGGCTCCACAACCACCGTCCGAGCCGCCCACTGAGGTCGTGCCATACAGGTTCCCCGCAGTGTCGAAAATAACACCTGCATATGGGTACCTGCCTGCACTCACGTCGGTAAAGGAGTAGAGCGTCGTTTTCTTCCACGGGCCGCTCGCCGTCGGCGTCAACTCGAATACGGTGCCGCAGCAGAGATTGCTAGGGCCTCCGTAAATGGTGGTTCCGTAAAGGTTTCCCGACAAATCGAAAACTAAATTTCCATTTGGACCGTTTCCATCGGCGCCTCCCCTGAATTCGTAAAGCACCGTCATGTTCCAATGCCCGGCCGGACCCTTGGCCAGCCTGAAGACTGACCCGTGCTTCTGAGCCGCCGTTGCAGTACTAGCGCCGTACAAATTCCCTGAGGCGTCGGCGGTCAGTCCGATTGGCTCGGATCCAGTGGTTCCATTGAACGAGTACAACACCCGCTCGGTGTCGGCGGCGTGGGCGGCGGTGAGGGATAGCAGCAGCGCGGCAAGCGTTAGTGCGCATGTTGTGATCGAGAGCGTCTTCCGTGGCATTCGGTATCCTCCAGGGATATCCGTACAGATTCCGAGTATGTTGCCCGCGCAGATGCGGCTCTGGTAGCGGGCGGGGAGGGATTTGCGACCCACGGACTTTATCACAGGTTTGGCGGGGGGGGGGAAGCGAAATTTTCGCGCGGGTTGATTGCGCGGAGGGTCTCGCCCCTTCGGGGCTGGTTTCTTTTTCACATTTCTTCCCACGGCTTGCGCCGTGGGCTGTATTCTTTCGCCGCTTTGCGGCTTGGGCGCTGGGAGGCTTGAAGCTAGAGGGTCAGGGGCTAGGAGCTATCGGCTAGAAGCAAAAAGCTAAAAGCTAAGGGCTAGGAGCTAGAAGCTGACTTCTGCTACTCTTCTTTGCTCGCAGGTCTCGCGATTGTGAAAGAGGGCCATGGCAGAAGGCAAAAATCCTTCAACACAGATGACACTGGGGATCACAGGGTACATCTAATTCGTTTTTGCGGCTGAGGCGATCCTACCGATTTAGGAAGAATGCAACTCTAAATCTGGAATGGGTTTATATTCTGTCAGAGCCAGTGTGGCCAAGCTTACTAAGGCAAAGGAGTTTTGCAGTTGGGGGAGCGAGGCCGCGAATCCTAAGATTGGTAGAATGGCTCTGATATTGTGAAGATGAGGGTTACTTTAGGGTGCCGACGAATGCCTGCAAGCCATACAACATAAAGGCAGTTATGCCGCATCTCATTAGTTTGCGTGGGGTTGCGGCCGGAAAAGGTGACTTGACCGACCCACGACAGCGACAGGGCGCAGAGTTTAACGAAGCAGAAGCGATCGAGAGAGCCAAGCACGGGGATGCGGAAGCGTTCCAGGCTCTTTATGACCGGCATAAACGGCGCGTCTATTCTCTCTGCCTGCGGATGACGGCGAATACGGCCGAAGCGGAAGACCTGACGCAAGAGGCGTTCTTGCAGCTCTACCGCAAGATCGCGACGTTTCGCGGCGAGTCGGCGTTTTCGACCTGGCTGCACCGGCTGTCGGTGAACGTGGTGCTGATGCACCTGCGGCGCAAGTCGCTGCCGGTCATTTCGCTGGAAGAGACGACGGCGCCGGGTGAAGACGATACTCCGAAGAAGGACTTCGGAGCGGAGGATGTGGCTTTAGCCGGATCGATTGACCGGTTGCAGCTGCAGCGGGCGGTGGAAAGCCTGCCTCCGGGATATCGTATGATCTTTCTGCTTCACGACGTGCAGGGATACGAGCATAATGAGATCGCCACGATTGTGGGATGCTCGATCGGGAACAGCAAGTCCCAGTTGCACAAGGCAAGAATGAAGTTGCGCGACCTGCTCAAGATGAATAGAGCCGAAAAGGCCGGGAAGTCTTGAGGAGAGATTGAAAGTCGCACGGGAACTCGGAACCCGGTGACTGGAAACGCAAATTGCAATATGCTGCGGGAACGTGGCAGAGGCGCAAGAACTGTGGCCACACCGAACTTGCGTTGATTTGGTACGTGGCTTGGGGAGAGCAGTATGACGTGTGTTGAGTTGCAGGAAAGCTTGCTGGAAAGCGACGAGCTCAGCGGCCGGGAACAGCAGGAGCATATACGGCGCTGTGGCGCGTGTTCCTCGCTGGTTAAGGAATTGGAGTTGATCGCGTCCTCGGCGCCCGCCTTGCTGGAAGCCAACGAACCCAGCCCCAGAGTCTGGAATTGCATAGAAGCCGCGCTGCGGAAGGAAGGATTGATCCGGCCGCAGCGCCCGGCACGCAGCCTGATCCCCGCCCTGGGCGCGCGCTGGGGATGGGCGCGCTGGGCAGCACCGGCGGCGGCGGCGATGTTGATTGCGGTGGGAATTTACGTGAATCAGCATTCTCTGGCGCGGCAACTGGTGAATGACACGGCCACGGTTTCGAGTGCGCCGGCAGGCGAGCCATTCGTTGCCGGAATGAATGACGATGAGCTGATGCAAGAGATTTCCGGGACTACTCCCGCCATGCAACAGCAATACCGCGACGATCTGCGGCGGGCCAATGACTACATCCGGGACGCGCGAGAGGCGGTCAATGCCAACCCGAACGATGAAGAGGCGCGGCGATCTTTGATGGAAGCATACGAGCAAAAATCCATGCTTTTCGATCTGGCGATGGACCGTTCGATACCGTGACGGCCTCTGGCATGAAGATATCTGCAATCAATTTCTTGGGCGATGACGAAGTGAGCCTGACTGCGGGTTGAGCGGCAGCCGGCTGGGCAGCGACCTGGGGGGAGTTTCATGAATTGGCGGACGGGCAAAGTGGTGGCGATCGGGGTGATGGTGGCGGGAACACTGGTGGCGGAGAGCCGGAAAGAGTTCCGCTACATCGTTGGTCCCAAAGCCGGGGTTTCGGTGAACAATCCTTACGGATCGATTTCGGTGGGACCCTCTACAAACAATGCGGTGATCGTCAGCGCAGTGCTGCACTCCGACAAAGTGGAAGTCGATAACAGCCAGACTGGGAACCGGGTGGATATTCAATCGCATTTGCTGCCGGGGGCGGATGCGGAATCCGGCCGCGTCGACTATGAAGTGCTGGTGCCGGCGGATGCGAGCGTGACGCTGCACTCGAGCACGGGGCCGCTGCGCGCGGAAAAGCTGCACGGCGATATTTCGCTGGAGGGCGCGGCAGCCAGCGTAGACGTTCGCGATTTTTCCGACGCACATGTGCACGTAAAGACTTTGGATGGTCCGGTAACCATCAGCAACGTGCAGGACGGGCACGTGGAAGTGGACTCGCTGAGCGGAGAAGTTATCTTGAATTCAGTGAACGGTCCGCTGGTGCAGGTGATTTCGACCAGTGGGAATATCAGCTACATCGGAGATTTCGGCAATAGCGGGGAATATCGCCTGACCAGCCACACTGGTGATATTGAGGCCACGATTCCGGAGTGGACGTCTGCCGACGTGAGCGCCCGCTCGGTGCGCGGTGAAGTTCATGATGATATTCCACTGCAGCCAAAAACTCACACCTGGTTTCCCATCACCGAAGGACGTGCCTTTGCAGGTACTGTGGGACGCGCCGCAGCTTCCTCTACCGTAGTCCTGCGTACCTTCAGTGGTAAAATCCATCTCAGAAAACGCACAGAAAAAAAATAGCCAGCAAAAGAAAAGTGGAGCGAAAGATCAAGCAGCGGCCGAAAAAGGCTGCACGCTTGTCAGCTCGGGCGGCCAAGGAGCGGCCTGAGTTGCCATTGCCAGCCATTTTTCTTGTGGGCTTTATGGGCGCGGGCAAGAGCAGCGTTGGCCGGGCCTTGGGCAAGCGACTGCAGTGCGAGTTTGAAGACCTGGATGACCGCATTGAGCGGAGGCAGGGCCGGTCTATCGCCGAGATCTTTCGCACTTCCGGGGAGATGGCATTCCGGCGCATGGAGCGGGAGGCTTTGCGCGAGCTTTTGCAGGAACTCACCGGCGGCGGGACGGGAGTTGTCGGACTGGGAGGAGGCGCATTCGTGCAAGCGGAGAATGCAGCTCTGCTGAAAAACGCCGGAGTTTTGACGGTGTTTTTGGATGCTCCGGCGGAAGATCTTTGGCAGCGCTGCGTAAGTCAGGCTAAGACACAAGACCTGAAGCGGCCGCTGCTGCAATCGGTGGAGCAGTTTCGGCAGTTGTGGGAGCGCCGAAGGCCCCATTATTTGAAAGCTGGACTGCGAATCGAAACCGGGGGCCGGACAGTCGCCGCTGTAGCGCGGGAGATAGCTGCAGCAGTAAAACTTAATCGCGCGCAACGGGCAAAAGAAGGGTTGGTTCCGTGAATTTAAGCTTGCTGAAACTAAAAAGCCGCACAGCGCGCACGGTCACAGTGCTCCTCGCACTGGCGCTGGCGGCATTTGCCGGCACTAAAAAGACGAGCGATAAAGAGAAATCCGGCGCTGCCAACCGGCTTGTGGATTCGGGAACTTTCGGCGTCCTGGTCAAAGGACAGCGTGTGGTCTCGGAGACTTTCAGCATCCGGCAGGAAAATGGAAATAGCGTCATTAAATCGCAGCTTAAGGAAACAGCTTCGCCTAACGAAACCGCACAGAAGTCGGAGGTTCGTATTACCCCGACCGGGGAACTGCTGCGCTACGAATGGTCGAATGCGAGCGGCAGCTCTTTGACGGTGGTGCCGAGCAACGATTTCTTAACGGAAAAGATCACGCCGTCTGCCGGCGCCAAGGCGGCGGAACAGGCGTTCCTGATGCCCAATACTTCGGCGATTCTCGACAATAATTTTTTTGTTCAGAGAGAAGTGTTGGCGTGGCGTTTCCTGGCGGCCAACTGCCATTCCGAAGCCGGCAACTTACAATGCCAGAAGGGCGCGGTGGAATTCGGAGTTTTGGTGCCCCAGGACCGCACCTCAATGCGAGTACGGATGGAACTGGTGGGCAGCGAGAAAATTCCGATTCACGGGGTGGATCGCGAGTTGATGCATCTGAGCCTGGCCGGAGACGGTTTTGAATGGTCCCTGTGGCTGGATGAGCACGATCAGTTCAAACTCATGCGGGTTTCAATCCCCGCCGATGATACAGAAGTCGTGCGGGATTGATGTGAGCGCGGATCCGGAGTCGCTCTGAGATAGTCTGGAGAATTCATTGGCGCTGATTGACTCACGGACCGTGCGCGTTCTAATCACAGCGCTATTGTTCGCGCTGGGCTTGGGATTTCTCTATGTCGCTCGTGCGACCCTGATGGCTTTCCTGTTTGCCATCTTCTTCGCCTACCTGGTAAGTCCGCTGGTGAACTCCCTGGAACGATTGCTGAAAGGCCGAGGACGCGCGATTGCGGTTATTTATGCGCTCCTGTTGACACTGCTGGTGATCTTCTTTGTCTCGGTCGGCCCCAAGGTGACGCATGAAGGTGCGCGGCTGGGGCAGTCGCTTCCCAGCCTTTTGACGCAGGTGAGTTCCGGCCAGATCGCCGAGCAGTTGGCCAAAGAGCACGACTGGAATTATCGCAGCACGGAAATCGTGCGCTCCTTTCTGGCCACCCACAGCGCGGAAATCACGCAAATGGCGCAACGAGTGGGACTGCGTGTTGCCGATGTGGCAAAACAGGCCTGGTTATTTCTTGTGGTGCCGATTCTGGCGATTTTCTTTTTGAAGGATGGCGAATCTTTCAGCGAAGTGGTGCTGGCCTTGGTGCAATCGCGGCCGCAGCGTGAATTGTTGGAGGGAGTGATTCACGATCTGAATCAGATGCTGGCGCATTTCATTCGCGCGCAGCTCACTCTGGCCGCGCTGACCCTGGTAGCTTACTCCGCATTTCTTGGGGCAATGGGCGTCCCTTACGCTCTTGTGCTGGGCACGATTGGCGGGCTGCTGGAGTTTGTGCCGCTGGTCGGTCCGCTTACGGCGGCGGTGATAATCGTCGGCGTCGCTTTGCTGATGAGCTATCCGCACTGGCTGGTGCTGATCGTTTTCCTCGGGCTGTGGCGGCTGATTCAGGACTACGTTTCGTCTCCGCGCATTATGGGACAAAGCATGGAGCTGCATCCTTTGGCGGCGATCTTCGGAGTCATGGCCGGGGGCGAAGTTGCGGGCATTCTGGGAATTTATCTTTCGATCCCGGTGATGGCCAGCCTGCGTATCGTGTTCCGGCGATGGCGACTCTATGCGGAGAAAAGAAAATTCGGGCCGCTTAATGAATATGTGCTGGGTAATGAAGTCGTGCCGCGGAAGTAGCTAAGCGGACCCAGATCCCTCGCTTCGCTCGGGATGACAAATCATGAGAAGCACGGGGATGACAAAGTCTGGGAAGGCACGGGACGAGAAACCGCGAGTTGAGCTCTCAGCTATGCTTCTTAGATCACTAACTTCTTCAGGGCATCCACGTTTCTGCGATCGTCTCCGGGCTGATCGATCGGGGTTTCGGCGATGAAGGCGGCGTGGGCCAGGCGGAGGTCGTTGAGCAGAATGCGAAACGGTTCCTTGCCGATAGTTCCCTTCCCGATGTGCTGATGGCGATCGAGCTTCGATCCGCGCGGGGCTTTGGCGTCGTTGCAGTGCACAACGCGAACGTTGTTCAGGCCGATGGTCGCATCGAGATGCTGAAGCGTCTGGTAGATGCCCTCCTGACTGACAATGTCGTATCCGGCGACGTGAGTGTGGCAAGTATCGATGCATGCGCCCACGGGGACGATGCCGCGCAAGCGGTCAAGAACCTCAGCAACTTGCTCGAAGCTGCCGCCGAGGGAAAATTCGGCGCCGGCGGTGTTTTCGATGAGAATTGTGAGACCGCCTTTGGCCAGATCGAGTCCGTCAGTAGAGGCGGCGATCGCGGCTGAGGTGCGCAAGAGGCCCTGCTCACGATCCGCACCGCGAAACGAGCCGGGATGCAACACAAGATATTCCGCACATAAAGCCAAAGCACGTTCGACTTCGCCGCGAAACGCTTCCAGGGACTTCTTCAAAAAGAGTTCGTTCGAGCTGGCCAAGTTCACCAGGTAGTTGGTGTGAATCACCATGGGCCGAAGATCGCATTTGGCGCGAAGACGAGTCATTTCGGCGCATTGCAATTCGCCCAGTTCGTATGGCGCCCATTGACGGGGGCTGGAGGAAAAGATCTGGAACGTGTTGCAGCCGAGGCGATAGGCGCGCTCGGCGGCGTTGTGCACGCCGCCAGCGGAAGAAGTATGAATTCCGATGCGGCGCGAAGTGAGGCGGGGCGGGCGTTTGGGAGCGCGGCGGGCGAGGATATCCTGTTCGCGGGCCAGAGAGCGGCGCATGGATCGAGTATAAGAGCTGGCGAAGCCGGGCGTCTCCCGTTAACGCGAAGCTACTTGACTTGTACTCTCATCCACCGGCGGCCAGGTGGCAAAATGGGCGCGGCGGTTTTGGCTCCAGCAGCTGTCATCGTCTTGCGAGCAGACCGGATAGAGCTTGCCCCAGCCGGTGGCGAACACGATGCGATCGGCGGGAACGCCCAGCTGAAGCAATGCGTCTCTGGTGACCAGGGCTCGCTCGCCGGAAAGCACTACATTGTAAATAACTCCGCCGCGATCATCGGCGTCTCCTTCGAGCGTGATGAGCACATCGGGGTGCGACTTCAACCACTCGGCATCGGTAGCGAGAATGGCCTGATCGTCGCCACGCAGCACAGCCTGATCGAAATCGAAGTGCACGTCTTTTATGTTTTGCTGGAATTGGTCTTCCTCGCTGGAAGGAAGAGGCGGATCGGCGACCAGTTTCTGGTTTTCGGCCGCATTGGCAGGATTGGGAGTGATGTTTTGTTGCTCCATTTGTGCGGGGATGGGCTTGTCGTAGGTCTCCGATTGGGCGAAGCCGGGGACGACAAATAAAAGCAGGATTGTAGCGGCGACTAGGATTCTTTGGCGCATGGCAGAACCTCCTGTATCTCATTAGTTATGAATCATGGAGGCCGGCGGGGAAAATCAGGTGATTGCAGTATGCGGGAGCAACATGGCGGGAGGTTCGCGGGCGGGGTCGGGGGGCGACGATGCTGTGCTATTTGCCGCAACTTACTGGGAAAGATACACTTGGAAGTCTGAGGTCGAACTTATGCTGGTTGTCATGAAGGCGCAGGCGACGGAAGAGCAGGTCCGCACCGTTTGCGAAAAAATCGAAAAGTTGGGGTATCGGGCGCATTCCATGCCGGGAGCGCAGCGGACGGCTATCGGCATTACGGGCAATAAGGGCGAAGTGGAGCAGGGCACGCTGGAAGAGATGCCGGGCGTGCAGGAAGTGATCAAGGTCTCGAAACCTTATAAGCTGGTCAGCCGCGACATCAAAGAAGACAATACGGTGATCCGCTTTGAGGGAACCGAGGCGACTATCGGTGGACCGGGACTCGCGATCGTTGCGGGACCATGCGCCATTGAAAGCCGCGAGCAGGCGTTCGCCGTGGCCGAGCGCGTGCATCGCGCAGGGGCGCAATTTTTTCGCGGCGGAGCGTATAAGCCGCGTACTTCTCCGTATTCATTTCAGGGATTGGGCGAAGACGGATTGCGCATCATGTCCGAGATCCGGCAGCAGTTTGGGATGAAGATCATTACGGAAGCGATTGATAACGAATCGCTTGATCTGGTGGAGGAGTATGCGGATGTAATCCAGATTGGCGCGCGCAACATGCAGAACTTTTCTTTGCTGAAGCGCGCCGGACGCGCTAAGAAACCGGTGTTGCTCAAGCGCGGCATGTCGGCGACGCTGGAAGAATTCCTGATGGCGGCGGAATACATTTTGAGCGAGGGCAACTATAACGTGGCATTGTGTGAACGCGGCGTGCGCACCTTCGCCGACCACACGCGCAACACGCTCGACCTGAGCCTGATTCCGGCGGTGCAGCGTCTGAGTCATTTGCCGATTTTTGTCGATCCCAGCCACGGAACCGGAAAGCGCAACAAAGTCACACCGCTGTCGCGGGCGGCGGTCGCGGTCGGCGCCGACGGTTTGATGGTGGAAGTTCACAATAAGCCTGATGAAGCGCTGTCTGACGGGCCGCAATCGCTGTTCCCCGATCAGTTCGATGAACTCATGGTGCAGGTGCGGCAAATCGCGGCGGTGGTGGGAAGAACTGTGCCGAGGATTGGGATGAGGGAGCCGGTGGGAGTCAGCAAGTAATCGCTCCCATCACTCTCCTGCGGCTGTGCAAAGAACTGTAAAATCTGTGGAGTTTTCCCACGATATGAGTCAAGCTAGGCCCCAAGGGATTGTTGCTTTTCAGTTCCGGCACTGAGTTTCTCGGAGAATCTGGCCAATGTTTCGCAATGGTTTTCGCAGAACTCGCATTTACGTGACAGGGACAGCTTTGGGCGCGATGCTGCTTTTATGTCCCGGCCCTGTTTTCGGCCAGCGTCACGGTGCGGGCGGCGGAATGGGCGGAGGCGGGCTCAGCGGAGGAAGCCGGCCGATTGGAGTCGACGACAAGGACGATTTGAAGGATTTCCATGAGGCCCTAGCCGTTCAAGCCACCAGCCAACAAGTCATCGCTTACAAAGTGATGGTAAAGAGCACGTCGGCGGCGAGCGCGGAATTGCAAAGTTTTATCGGGCAAGCGGGCAAGAGTGATGCTTCCGCGCGCAGCAGCCGTGCTGCGGTGCTTGAAGCGGCCGTGGAAAAAGCGCGTACAGAAAACAAGAATTTTATTGACGGATTTTCCGGGCCGCAAAAGAACGGCCTGAAAGAGATCACGAAGAAACTGGCGAAAGCGGACTCCGAATTAGCGCAGCAGGCGAAGGAACTGAATCAGAAAGTTGCGGAAACAAAGGAGCCGGCAGAAGTCATTACAGGCGCGGCACAGAATCTGGAACATGCGCTCACGGATTTTCAGAACGAGCAGGCGAGTCTGGGCACGGAAATGAGCATTGTGATTTCCGACAGCCAGGACGTGACATTCAACATCGCCCCGGTGAAAAATTCAATCAACTTCCAGAGTCAGCCGGTTGCCATCGTTACTTCGGGAGTGATTTCCGAGGCAGCAGCAGAGACCGGGCAGCACACATTCATGGTCAAGCTGGCCGAGGATATTTCGGACTTGCAACAAAATATTACCGAAGTTCTGCGCGCCCAACTCGACAAAGCAGATCGCTGCGGGGAACGCGTCGCAATCCAGAATGCGACAATCAGTCCGCAGGAACCGGAGAGTCTGGTCGTAACTCAGTTGCACTTTGAACGCTGGATGTGTTTTGGCGGGCAGAACAATGAAATTGCCGAAGGCGATGGAACACTTGAAGTGAAGCTGACCGCGGAGGTTGCCGACGACGGCACTTTGCGCGTGACTCCCGCAATTTCGCGAATCGATGCGGAAGGAGTGCTGGGCGAGTCGCTGCGATCCGGCTCTCTGGGGCCAGAATTGCGCGACAAAATAGGTGAATCAATTCTTTCCGCCATGCGTCAGGGCGACGACTTGAAAGCGCTACTTCCACCAGCGGCGCAAGGCTACACCAGACTTCGACATGCGCAGTTCCAGGCTACGGGAGCGGGCGCCCTGATGGTGGCATTGGATGGAGACATTCGTGTTTCAAACGATCAGTCGACAGCCTTGACCAGCCAGTTGAATGAGCGCGCTTCATCCCAGCAAAAACCTGCGCAGCAAACATCGTTACAGCAAAGCATACCGCGATAGGTTGCTCTCGTGATCGTGCGGCATCGCGCGAAACGCCATTTCAGAATGCGATCCCCAACGTCCGTGTACTAATGACCAGTACACGACTGCACCATCGGAATCTGTTCGGGACCCCGTCTGGTCGTCAAAAATTAGGGCATGCGACTCCCCCAGCAGAACCCTCATCGCCCTTTCTTTCCATTTCAGACCTTTTTTGCAGCGGCCATGCCGCTGCTTGCCCTGCTCGCGGCCAGTTCCAATGCGAGCGCGGCGCAGGTCACCAGCAATCCATCGCAACTGCACTTTGGCAGCATCGTGATAGGGCAATCGGAATCTTTGCCCATCGCTTTTACGAATACGGAATCCGCCAGCGTTACTATTTCCTCAGTCACTTCCACATCGGGCGAATTCTCGGTGCAGGACTTGAAGCTGCCCATGGTGCTCGGAGCGGGGCAAACGGCGGCGTTTGACATAACCTTCGCGCCTACGGCCGCGGGATGGGAGGGCGGCAGTTTGGCTTTTACCAGCAATGCCAAAACTGGCACCATCTATGTTCTCATCGGCGGCGTTGGCGTCAAGAGCGAGACGGTGACATCCAGCGTTTCGTCCCTGGGGTTCGGCTCGGTGGCGGTTGGATCGAGTTCGACGCTGCCAGTCGTGCTGACCAACTCCGGGACGACTGGAGTCGTTATTGCGCAAGCGGACTTGACAGGGACGAGCTTTTCGGTCGCCGGAGCGAGTCTTCCGCTTACACTCGTGCCGAACCAGAGTGCGACGTTTAACGTCACATTCAAACCTCAGTCGGCTACCTCGTTCACGGGAAGCCTGGTTGTGCCGAATGGGTCGTTGACGATTCCTTTAAGCGGCACCGGAGCCACGACGAGCCAGTTGATGCTGAGTCCAACGGCAATCAACTTCGGCAATGTGGATGTGGGAAGCAGTTCGAGCCAACCGGTGACCTTCAGCGCCAGTGGCGGATCAGTGACGATTTCTTCTTCCTCCAGCAGCAGTTCGCAATTCTCGCTGGTGGGAGCTTCGTTCCCGCTCACCATCGCGGCAGGACAGAGTGTATCTCTTAGCGTAGCTTTTACTCCCACAGCGAATGGGAACGCCTCGGGAACGGTCTCTCTGGCCAGCAACGCATCCGATTCGAACGCGCAGGAAGCTTTAAGCGGAGTGGGAATCACGCCGACTTATAGCGTCACCGTTTCCTGGAATGCCAGTGTTTCGGAAGTGTCCGGCTACAACGTATACCGCGGATTGTCGACGAGTTCGTATGCCAAGGTGAATTCCGCCTTGAATCCGGGCACAACGTTTACCGACAGCACCGTTACGTCCGGGCAAACCTACTACTATGTTGCGACAGCCGTAAACGCTGCTGGACAAGAGAGCGCATACTCGACGCCCGTGCAGGCGGTCGTGCCCTAGGCTCACTCGTTGCACGTCGCGTCTTCAGGGTGCCCTCTACTAACGATGACATCACGATGACATCCGGCGGGTCTCTCGGCTAAAACCCGGAAGCGGTCAATCACCGTTCCGGACCACGGCATAAAGGCGCCAGAACGCCAGACGACGGAGCAGAGGTCTGGTAGGCGCCTGGAATTGCGGCGATGACTTCGTTCGAGTTGACGCTGGTCCGTCCTTTGGCATTGATCGCTTTGACAACGTAATAGTACGTGGCGTTATTTTCCACCCAGTCGTCCAGACAAGTCGTGCCTGCGAAAGGGACGGAGTTGACCAACTCCGGCGACGGATCTTTGCGTTTTACGCTGCGATAAATGCAATACCCGACCGCGGCATCGTGCCGGGAATTGGCTGGGGCACTCGGCTTCCAGGAAAGCGTTACGCGGTGCCCGCTCTTGGCCAGAGGCGCCGGTTGCGCGCGAGCTAAACCCATAGTCGGACATCTGAGAGTTGTAGTCGAGATCGAGCTTATTCCAACTTCTGCGGGCTTTTTTGCAGGTTGCGGAGTTGCAGCGGAGTTCGGGGAAGCCCGGTTACACGCGGAAACCAGCGTTAATAGTGCGCCAACCAAGGCTATCGCGCCGAGAACCGCCGGCTTTTTTAATGCGCTTCGCATTTGGAAACTATAACCAGACACACTCGCCGCGTCGCCATAGTCCTACGCTTTCACAAACCTCGCAAAACATCGGCGATGCGATCACCGGCGTGTCCATCCCACAATGGCGGAATTGTGCCTTTCTTGGCGTTGCCAGCGAAGATGTTGTTCAGTTCGGCGGCCAGCCGGTTCCTGTCATCGCCAACCAGAATATTTGTTCCTAATGTCACAGTGATGGGGCGCTCGGTATTCTGGCGCAGGGTAATGCAGGGTATGCCGAGGTAAGTTGTCTCTTCCTGAATGCCGCCGGAATCGGTAATGACCACGGCAGCCCTCGCCTGCAAGGAAAGAAAATCGATGTAAGGCAGAGGATCAACCAGATGAAGGGTTGGCGCCGCAATGCCGAATTCGGCGATGCGCTGGCGCGTCCGGGGATGAACTGGAAAAACGATATCGATGCGCTCGCTTACTCCGGAAAGGGCATCCAGAATCTGCCGCAGATTGACGTCATCGTCTACGTTGGCAGGACGATGAAGCGTAACCAGAGCCAGGCGATCGGGAAACCCATTTCGGGGACAACTTTTGGCGGCAGGCAAGAGCCGGACCAGTGAATCGATCATCACGTTGCCCACGCGGTATATCTTTCTCGCGGTAATGCCTTCCTGCCGCAGGTTCGCGTCTGCATCTTCAGAAGGCGTAAACAGCAAATCTGAAAGCTGGTCCGTAACAATGCGATTGATTTCTTCCGGCATGGTGCGATCGAAGGAACGCAAGCCGGCCTCCACGTGGGCTATGGGAATTTGCAACTTCGCGCACACTAATGCCGCGGCCACGGTGGAATTCACATCGCCGTAAACCAGCACGATATCCGGTTTGCGCTCAAGAACCACAGTCTCGAAGCGCCGCATAATCTCGGCGGTCTGAGCCGCGTGGCTGCCCGATCCCACGCCCAGATTCACATCGGGTTGCGGAATTTCCAACTGGGTGAAAAATACCTCGGACATATTCCGGTCGTAGTGCTGGCCGGTGTGCACTAATGTCTGGCGAAGGCCGCGTTGTTTCGCGGCGCGCAACACCGGGGCGGCTTTGACGAAGTTTGGACGAGCTCCTACGACGTGCAAAATGTGCTTCATGCCGGCGGCTTCTTTCTCAGTATGACATTGCGGCGACCTTCTGAGTAGAACCTAGAAGACCAACACCTGCGGTTGCGGCTTCCGCAGCTTGGAGTTTTGATTTCCATCCTGAGTGTGCAATTCTAGATTTTGCAGCACCGCTGGGGGAGTGGGCCAACGCACATGGTCGAGCCGGGCCAATCTGTGCCTGAAACGCCTTTGTTCAGCATCATCGTCGCCGTTTACAACGACTGGGCCATGCTCGAAGAATGCCTGCAATCGCTGGCGGAGCAGTCGGCGGGGGCGAGTTTTGAAGTCATCATTGTGGACGATGGAAGCTCGGACACCGTTCCGGAATTCTGCGTCGGTGCGAAGCGGAGCTATCCGCTGAAGGTGATTCGGCAGTCTCATGCGGGTATTCCGGCGGCGAGGAATCTTGGGATTCGAAACTCCCAGGGAGCCGTACTGCTTTTCGTGGACGCTGACTGCAGATTCCGAAAGAACACGCTGGCCGCGCTGAGTTCAACTATCGCCGCTGCTCCGGAGCACGATTACTTTCAATTGCGGATCGAGGGTAACCTCTCCAATCTCGCCGGGCGGGCGGAGGAACTGCGCCTTATCACATTTCAAAATCACATGCTTCAGCCCGACGGCCGCATTCGATACTTGAACACTGCCGGGTTCGCCATCCGCCGGACGAAGGTAAACGTTGAAATCGGAATGTTCGATCCCGTTGCGCTCAGAGCCGAGGACACGCTGCTACTGGCCAACCTGATGCAACGCGGAGAACTTCCGCTGTTCGTTCCCAATGCAGTTGTCGAACACGCGATCTCGCTATCGCTGATCGGATGTATTCGAAAAGATATTCGGACCGTCCGCCTGGAAGGAAAAGCCTACGACATGATTGCGGCCAAGGGAGTGAAAATCAGAGTGAGTCATCGCGAACGGCTGCGACTGCTGTCCTCCATGTGGAGAACGGCAAGCCATAATTCCATTGGAAGATCGGCTTGGTTCGTGCTCGTGATTAGGCAGGCTTTTCAGCGCGTGATTTCTTTTGGCTATCAATTTCTGCGTGGCGGAGTCGCGGCCAACGCCTAGACCGGCTTATCTTTGCTCCACGACGAGTAGGTCCTGTCGACTTGGCCGACGATCCTGAAATCCAGTGCGCAGATTTGCCAGGATCGCCAATTTCGTTTCAAACTGATGACAATGAAAAATTACCGTCAGTTCTACATCGATAGCGCCTGGGTCGAACCGGTCGCCGCTCATGATTTCCCGGTTATCAATCCCGCCACGGAACAAGCCATCGCAACCATTTCGCTGGGCACAGCCGCCGACGTTGATCGCGCCGTTGCCGCGGCCAAGCGGGCCTTCGAATCGTATTCGGAGACTTCCGTCGATGAGCGAATGGCTCTATTGCGCCGGATTATCGACGTTTATCAATCCAGGATGAGCGAGATGGCGGAAACCATCTCCCAGGAAATGGGCGCGCCGTTGTCGCTGGCGCGAAAAGCCCAGGCGCCTGCCGGACTCGCGCATTTTCTGGAAATGGTAAAGGTGCTCGAGCACTTTAAGTTCGAAGAGATCAAAGGCTCAACTCTCATGCGAAAAGAGCCGGTGGGAGTTTGCGGACTCATCACTCCCTGGAACTGGCCGATGAATCAGATTGCGTGCAAAGTGGCGCCCGCGCTGGCGGCGGGATGCACTGTCGTACTCAAGCCCAGCGAGATGGCTCCGCTTTCCGCTCATTTATTTGCGCAAATCCTGCATGAAGCGGGCGTCCCTGCGGGGGTTTTCAATTTGATCAATGGCGATGGTCCCACAGTTGGGGCTGCAATCGCATCGCATCCGGACGTCGCCATGGTCTCTTTCACAGGATCGACGCGCGCCGGCATTGCGGTAGCGATCGCCTCTGCGCCGACAGTCAAGCGGGTGACGCAGGAACTGGGCGGAAAGTCGGCCTATATCATTCTGGAGGATGCTGACTTCGAAAAAGCCGTCACTCACTGCGCGCAGGAATGCTTCCGTAACAGCGGACAATCCTGCAACTCTCCAACGCGCATGCTGGTTCCTCAAACACGAGCAGCAGAAGCAGCGGCGGTGGCCAAGCGAACCGCCGAAGCGACAAAAGTTGGCGATCCATCGGCGGAAGATGTCAGCATCGGTCCATTAGCCGGCAAATCGCAGTTCGAGAAAGTGCAGCGGTTGATTCACCAGGGCATTGTGGAGGGCGCTACGCTGGCTGCGGGAGGACCAGGCCGTCCGGATGGCTTGAAGCAAGGCTATTTCGTCAGGCCGACAGTCTTCGCCGACGTTGACAATCACATGACGATTGCCCGGGAGGAGATCTTTGGACCTGTTCTGTGCATTATTCCGTACAAAGACGAAGAAGACGCTGTCCGAATAGCGAACGACACACCTTATGGACTTTCGGGTTTTGTAAGCTCGGGTGACAGGTCGCGAGCCGCTCAGGTTGCCAAGCGCATTCGCTCGGGTAACGTTCACATTAATGGCGCAAGAGTGGATTTCGCAGCGTGCTTTGGCGGGTATAAACAATCGGGCAACGGCCGAGAGTGGGGTGAAGCCGGACTGGGAGAGTTCCTTGAACTAAAGGCGATCATGGGTTATGCGGCGGGAAAGTGAGCAGGGGTGGGCTGGACACGCCGCACTTTGGTCCGCGTCCTTTGATCTTTGATCATGCTCCATGACAGCGATTCCATGGCGCATAGCGGAGTCGCAAGAGCTAGAAAGACGATGTATTTTCAGCCACTTACGCGGAAATCTAGGCGGTTTGACGGCTGCGATATAATGGGAGTTAGACTGTTGGTCGGGTCCCCAGTAATAACTCCCCCCTTGTGGTCATGGTCCAAAGCGTTAGTGCGAGACCGTAGATGAAGACCGAAGAACTCCACCACGGATCAACCGCGCCACCGTCATTATCCGCATCTACGCGTTTATCTACGCCTTCACCCGCCGCTAAGAAAGAAGATCGATTCACAAAAGAACTGACTCGGATATGGGAAGAACAACTGGGAATCGAAAGCATCACGACCGATCAGAATTTTTTTGACCTTGGCGGAGATTCATCGCTGGCGGTGCGGATGTTTTCCGCGATCCACGAGTTATTCGGAATCAAGTTGCCTTTGGCCACGCTTTATGAGGCGCCAACCATCGAGGAACTGGCGCGAATTCTAAGTGCGGAGGCGTCAAGTTCCAGATGGTCATCACTCGTTACAATCCAGCCATTGGGATCGCGGCCTCCGCTGTTTTGCATGCACGGAGCGGGAGGAACGGTGTTGATGTACCGCGACCTGTCGCGGCATCTGGGCAATGACCAGCCTTTCTATGGATTGCAGGCTCAGGGCCTGGACGGCAGTTCCCCGCCGTTGACAACAATCGAGGAGATGGCGGCAGTTTATCTGAAAGAGATAAGAAAGGTGCAACCCTACGGCCCTTATTTCCTCGCTGGTTATTGCATGGGGGGAACGGTTGCGTACGAGGTTGCACAACAGCTCAGTCAACAGGGCGAAGCAGTCGCTTTGCTGGCGTTGTTCGATACCATGAATTGGCGCCGGATTCCGTTGACCGTATGGAGCAAGGCTTCGCACGCCAGCCAGCAATTGTTTTTTCACGCCGCTAGTTTCTTCAGTCTCGATATAGCGGGGCAAGCGAAGTTCCTAAGGGAAAAAGTTCGCGAGGTCGAAAACCGGATTCCCGTGTGGCGCGGGATGCTGCTTTCCAAATTTACCAATCATGCGCCAGACGAAGCTTCGGACTCGTTGATCCTGGGACGAATCTGGCAGGGGAACGATCGCGCGTCGTGGAATTATATTGCCAAGCCCTATCCGGGAACGGTGATTGATGTTCGTCCGTCAACGCAGTACCGGATATTCAGTAAACCCGATTTGAAGTGGGACCGGCTGGCGCAAGGCGGACAGGAAGTGATCGTGTTGCCGGTGAATCCTGCCAGCATGCTGGTTGAGCCATTCGTTGAGCACCTGGCCGCCGCGGTGCGGCAATCCATGGATGCGGCGATTCGGCGATGTGATTCCAGTTCTTCCCAGAATTTGCCCGTGGAAAGTTTGCCAGTCAGGAAATAGCGGAGACTCGTTTGCCAATCGCGACCAGTTCGTCAAAAACGTGGACGTTCTTCGACGGAGATTGGCACGAAGGCAACATCGGCATCATGGGTCCGCGCACCCATGCGGCGTGGCTTTGCTCGATGGTGTTCGATGGCGCACGGGCCTTCGAAGGGGTGACGCCGGATCTCGAACTCCATTGCGCGCGAGTCAATGACTCCGCAAAAAAGCTTTTTCTCAAGCCGGTGGTCGCGACCGAGGAATGGGTCAGGCTGGCGCGGGAAGGAATAAAGCGTTTCGACGGGCAGACCGCGCTTTATATCCGGCCTATGTATTGGGCGGAAAAAGAAGGGCCATGGGTGCAGGCGCACGATCCCGAATCCACGCGGTGGTGTCTCTGCATTTACGAAGCACCCATGCGCACGCCCAAAGGATTTTCCATTACATTGTCGCCGTACCGGCGCCCCACGCTGGAAACCATGCCGGTCGATGCCAAGGCCGGCTGCCTCTATCCCAACAACTCGCGTTCGCTTTTTGAAGCGCACGCCCGTGGTTTTGACAATGCGATTGTCTGCGACATGCTGGGCAATGTCGCCGAGTTAGCCACTTCGAACGTTTTCATGGCGAAGGATGGCGTCGTTGTGACTCCGATTCCCAACGGAACATTTCTGGCCGGCATCACCCGCCAAAGAGTTATCGGGCTATTGCGGCAGAGTGGCTTGAGCGTCGTGGAAAAAACTTTAAGTTATCAGGATTTCGAAAACGCGGATGAAATCTTCGCCACGGGAAACTATTCCAAGGTTGTTCCCGTGACTCGCATCGGCGACCGTACACTTCCCTTCGGCCCCATCTACACGAAAGCTCGAGAGCTTTATTGGAAGTTCGCACATTCATGAGTATCGAGGCGGACAAAGATCGGTTGGCTGGTTCCCTTCGCGCAGCTCAGGTGCAGCGTGAAGCCTGAAGCTACATCTTCAATGATTGAGGCGCTTACGCCGATTTGGCAGCGCCTGTTGCAAGTGCAATCAGTCGACGTCAACGACGATTTTTTCGATCTTGGCGGCGATTCTGCGTTAGCTCTTCAGCTGTTTAACGAAATCGCGGAAGTGTGCCACCGGGACCTGCCTCCGGTCACCATCTACCAGGCGCGCACGATTGCCTCTCTGGCCGCCTTGCTGGAACAGCCCGTCGCGCCGCGATTCCCGGCGCTGGTGCTTCTGAAAGACGGCGCGAACAATCCTCCTCTCTTCATCGCTCACGGCCTGGGCGGCAGCGTTATCGATTTCTTTCAACCGGTTCGGCACATGCACTCGGAGCATCCGATCTATGGTTTGCAATCGAGAGGCATCGACGGAATCGACGAGCCACTGGAGCGCATCGACGATATGGCTGATTTTTATCTCGATGCGATAAGGCAAGTGCAGCCACGCGGTCCTTATTTTTTTGCCGGTTACTCGCTCGGAGGACTGATCGTGCTGGAAATGGCGCAGCGAGTGGTCGAACGCGGTGAAAAGGTTGCGCTGTTGGCTATGCTGGATGCCTACCCCTTCACGCAATATCTCTCGTTGCCGCAGCGTGTGCGTCTGATCGCCGGCCAGGCGCGGCGTGGATTGTACTCGCTCAAAAGCCGTGAGTATTATCAAAAACCGCCGGGCGTAGCGCTCACTCCGGCGATGCAGCGCGTGCGCGACAGCGCGTATCTGGCTCTGACTCGCTACCGGCCCCGGTTTTATCCCGGCAAAATTAGATTTGTGCGGGCTGCGATCAACACTGTTTTTCCGGATGATGCCGCGGCCGTATGGGGCCGCTTGGCTAAAGAGATCGATGTAGAGACTGTTTCCGGCGATCATCTGGGAATGATCGCCAGTCATTTTGAAGAACTCGCCTCTGTTCTTTCGCGGTATCTCGTCGAGGCTCTCGCTGATTCGCAAGAAAGTTAAAGATTACATTTCTGCGGTGAGCGTTTTCGTCCTTCGGAATCGCTACATTGATTTTCGTGCCGACTTACTCCAGGGCAATTCAACTCTATAATCGTTCGTGACCGGCTGCCATGGAAAGAAAAGAAGAGGATCGCCCAAACAGATGAATGGCGCAGAAAGTCTGATTCGCTCTCTCGTAACCGGCGGAATTGAAACCTGTTTCACTAACCCCGGCACTTCAGAAATTCATCTGGTCGCGGCGCTCGACCGCATCGCGGGAATTAGGTGCGTGCTCGGTCTGTTTGAAGGGGTGGTCACGGGAGCCGCCGATGGCTATGCGCGCATGGCGGAAAAACCCGCATGCACGCTGTTGCATCTTGGGCCGGGCCTGGGAAATGGCGCGGCAAATCTGCACAATGCAAGCCGCGCGTGCGTGCCAATGGTGAATCTAATCGGCCAGCACGCCACTCATCATTTGCGCTACGACACCCCGCTCACTTCCGATGTCGAAGGCATCGCGCGGCCTTTCTCGAAGTGGGTGCGAACTTCGCTTTCTACTTCTGAAGTTGGACGAGACGGCGCCGATGCGATCGTCGCCGCCCGCAATGCCCCGGGACAGATCGCAACGCTGATTGTCCCAGCGGATGTCGGCTGGAGCGAAGGCGGGATAGTTGCAGCAGTTCCGGATGTGCCGAAACCGCCCTTGCCTGCGACGGCAACGATTGAGCACGCAGCCGCCATGCTGCGCTCCGGCCTGCCCACGGCCATTCTGCTTAACGGTAATGCTCTCTACGGCAATGGACTCACGGCGGCAGGGCTGGTCGCCGCGGCGATGGGGGTGAAACTATTTGCACCTTATCCGCTTACACGTTTGCAGCGCGGCCCAGGCATCCCTCGTGTCGATCGCGTGCAATACGTTCTCGAACAAGGAATTGAGCAGTTCAAAGGCTTTCGCCAGTTGATTCTGGTGGGCGCGCAACCCCCGGTCGCCTATTTTGCCTATCCGGGAAAGAACAGCGTTTTCACATCGCCAGAGTGCGAGATCTTCACGCTCGCCGCCCGGATGAAGACTATGTGGGCGCACTCGAAGGGCTTGCGGAGACGTTATCTGCACGCGGGACAAAAATGCCTGCAGAACAACCCGAACGGCCAACGATGCCGGGTGGAGAAATCACGCTGCAGAAACTCGCCGCGGCAATCGGAGCGCTGCTGCCGGAAAACGCGATCGTTATTGACGAATCGATGACATCAGGCCGCGGGCTGATGGCCGCCACTCATGGAGCTCCGCCTCACGATTGGCTGGGGAATACAGGCGGCTCGATTGGAATTGCGTTGCCCTTGGCCGTAGGAGCGGCGGTAGCGTGCCCAAGCCGGAAAGTGTTGTGCTTGTCCGCCGACGGCAGCGGCATGTACACGCTGCAGGCATTGTGGACGATGGCGCGCGAAGGCCTCAACGTCACGACGGTGGTTTTCGCCAACCGCGATTATGCCGTGCTCAAGCGTGAATTTTCTTATTTGGGAGTGGGCGATCCGGGACGACGCGCCCTGGACATGTTCGAGATCGGGCGTCCGGATCTCGATTGGACGCTGCTGGCGAAGGGCATGGGAGTGCCTGGCATCCGGGTTAATTCCATGGATGCGTTCGGCAAGGCGTTACGGGCGGGATTGGAAGCTGAGGGACCGACTCTGATCGAGGTGGTTTTATAGAGCCGGGTGGCTCGGCATTGTCAGGTCGTATGAATCGGCGGCGTGAATCGGCCGGGGCGGGATGAAGATTAGCGGGTGACGGCGAATTCCTCTCGCTTGGCGAGTTCGCTCTTGGCAACTTTTCCGGTTGGCGTCAGCGGCATTGCGGGAACAAGAAGAATTTGCGATGGCCGCTTATAGGCAGCGAGGTGTTGAGCGGCGTGTTGCGCCAGTTCCGCCTTCGTAACCGGCGACGAAGGCGATAACTGCACGAAGGCGACAACTTCCTCGCCGCCTTCGGTGCCGTCGACCGCGCGGCCGAGCACTGCGGAATGCATTACAGCGGGATGGGAATTCAGCACCGCCTCGACTTCGGCGGGATAAACGTTCTCGCCAAAGCGCACGATCAATTCCTTGGTGCGGCCCACAATAAAAAGATATCCGTTTTCAAGTCGGGCAAGGTCGCGAGTGTTAAACCATCCATCCGGATTGATGGCCGCTGCCGTTTCTTCGGGCGCGCGATAATAACCCTTCATTACATTCGGGCCTCGCACCCACAATTCGCCAACCTCACCATCGGCGATCGGCTTGCCGCCAGATCCCACCAACTGGACCTCGACTCCCGGCAAAACCTTGCCCACTGATGTATCTGTTCTTCGCTCTCCCACCACGGCCTGCGCGATATTGGGCGAGCATTCTGTAACTCCATATCCATTGTGAAGCGCCATGCCGAATAAGGTTTCTACCTGCGACTTTACTAGCGGCTGCAGCGGCGCACCGGAAGAAGAAATAATGCGCAGTGCAGGATAGTTCAGCGACTTTAATCCCTTCAACTTTGCATAATCGGCAAGCAGAGAAAACATGCCTGGAGCGCCTAACACCACAGTCAGCCGTTCTTTCTCGAGAGTAGCGAGTGCGGCGACGGGATCGAAACGCCATGCCAGATATAGCGTGGCGCCGCTCAGCAGCGAACCCAGTAGCACAACGGAAAGACCGACGGCGTGCGACATGGGCAACACGCCATAGAGGCGGTCGTCGACGGTCAGAGATCGGATGTGAGCCGATACGGCGGCCACGAACAGCAGATTGCGATGACTCAGCATCACGCCTTTAGGCAGACCGGTCGTGCCCGAGGTATAAATCAATGCTGCAATGCGCTGGGCAACGTTGGCATTGAGCGGTTCCGGTTCGACGTTTTCGTTCAGCGGACTGAGCGCAATCTGCCCCAGACTCGCCACGTCCTGAATCACCGCGCCATGGCGCCTGGCGTGTTCCCGCGCGTGCGGGGAAACGCTGGTGGTATAGACCACACGGCGGGCGCCGCAGTGTTCGCGAATCTCATCGACTTCGCGCGCCGAAAGCCGCGCATTCACCAGCGCCGGCCACGCATCGAGTTCGGCAAGCGCCAGCAGAACTGCCACAAATGCCCGGCAGTTCTCGCATACGACCATCACGCGGTCGCCGCTGCGCACACCGGAAGCCGTAAGCCATACCTGCGCATCGGAGACGGCCGAGGCAAGTTGCCCGTAGGTCCAGGTGCCGGACGCTTCGACCAACGCCGGCCGATCCGGCGAGCGTTCAGACCATGGCCTGACAACGCCGCTGATTCGTTCAGGAAGATTATTTAGAAGTTCAGTGAGATTACCTGGAGAGGGTCCGGGCATGGAGGCTCAGAGGCGGGGTGGAGGATAGGTTTTCGAGATGGGACGTCCGCTAAGAATTGGCAGAGCGTTTTCGTGCGGTTTCATGATAGACAGCCGCCACGGAAGCAAATGCGGGCACGGCCGATTTTTTCCCGACGACATACTGCAGCCAATTCCTGTAAATGTTAATAGAGGAAGCCTGCCATCGATTCTGCAAGCTGCTCTCTACGGCGGATTCCGGAAACTTGTTCATGAGTTCTTCCCGCCGGTCATGGAGAACGGCGTCGCGAAACTCGGCAAGCAGCCCCGTAGATGCTGCGTCGAAGTAGCCCTTGGGCATGGAGGGATACGTCTCGCGTTCGCGACGCAGGAATCTCTTTATATCTCTGCGATATTCTTTCAACAACGTTCGCGTGCTGTACTCCGGATGACCTTGAAAATGCACGAAGAGACTTTGCTTCTTCTTTTTCACAAATGAATCCACTCCGCCTTCAGCCGACTGGGTGAGCACCTGATAACCACACTCGATCAATTCAGACGCCCGCACTTCGTTCCAACGGGAATGGGGAAAACAGACGCCGCCGGTACTGCCAGCCGTCAAATGATGACTCGCAGGCGCGGTGAAATCAAATACCCCGAATTGTTTATCGGGCAGGGGCTGGCGGTGGATGCCGTCGCTGTGCAGCACTCCGGCGTGGGCCGCCAGGCAGGACAAAATCGTAGAAGAAGTATTGTTCTCGGCCCACTCCAAAGCTGCGCTCATGGCGCGCCAGTACGGCTCGCTTTGCAGATCGGGCTGTTTTGGTTCGGTGCCGGTCATAATGAGAGCGTCAAGCCGGCGGTTTAATAAATCGTTGGTGTCGAAATAAAATTTGCTTACGTGATCCTGTCCCCGTTCTCCTCGGGGAACGCCAGCGAGCGCATGCAAGCGGACGCTGACCGGGACCGCAGCCGAAGCTGCGTCAAGTAACTCGAAGAATTGCGTCTCTGTGTCCTCCAGCGCGGAATCCGGCATGTTGTTGACAAAGGCAATGCGAACGCACTCCGCTCTCGTCGCGGAGTTTTCCATCACTCCGTGCGCGTGGCCCTTTTTTCTTTCGGCCCAGCGCGGCGGAACGCGGCCTCCGTCAATTATTAATGGCATAAGCTTCCCCGGAATCGATACCTACAGTCCGCCCTGGTTGCGTGATCTCTCAGTTCTACGTCTTGGCGCTGTCCAGTGCCTGGGCGAGATCGGCGAGGATGTCGTCGATGTGCTCGATTCCCACGCTCAGGCGAAGCATCTCAGGCGTGACTCCCACTTTCTGTTGCTCCTCGGGCGAGAGCTGACGATGGGTGGTCGAAGCGGGATGGCACGCCAGCGATTTCGCGTCGCCCATATTCACCATGCGCTTGAATAACTTTAAGGAATTAAAAACTTTGGTGCCTGCTTCGAATCCGCCTTTCACTCCGAAGGTCATCAGAGAGCAGCGTTTGGAACCAAGGTAGCGCTGTGCCATGGCGTATAGCGGGTTCTCGGGAAACCCCGCATAATTGATCCATTCCACCATAGGATGGCCGCGCAGGAACTCGGCTACGTGTCGCGCATTCTCTACGTGCCTCTCTACGCGCAGCGCGAGAGTCTCCACTCCCTGCAGCAAGAGGAAACCATTGAACGGCGAAAGCGTGGCCCCAGTATTTCTCTGGCACACGGTGCGGCAACGGGCGACATAAGCCGCGTCGCCGAAATGATCCACGTAGACCACGCCGTGATAGGCGATCTCCGGCACATTGAACATATAAAAGCGTTCGGGATATTTGCGCCAGGGGAACTTGCCGCTGTCCACGATCATTCCGCCCAGCGTCGTACCGTGCCCGCCCATGAATTTGGTCATGGAATGCACGACTACATCGGCGCCGTACTCGAACGGCCGCAGCAGAATCGGCGTGGCGATGGTATTGTCGACCACCAGAGGAACGCCGTGTTTGTGCGCAACCTTTGCCAGGCCTTCGATATCGGCGACGTTCCCCGCAGGTTCCCGACACTCTCGCAGTAAACGGCGCGGGTATTTTCATCGATCAGCTTTTCCACGTCTTCCGGACGATCGCTGGCGGCGAAGCGTGAAGAGATTCCACGCTTGGGGAAAATGTGGGCCAGCAACGTGTACGTAGCGCCATACAGCTGCGGCAGCGAAACGATGTTGTTGCCCGACTCGACGATATTGATGAGCGAGTACTCGATCGCCGCCATCCCGGAACTGACGCTGAGGGCTTCGACTCCGCCTTCCAGCGCCGCAACCCTTTTCTCCAGCACCGCATTCGTGGGATTTCCGATGCGGGTGTAGATGTTGCCCTGCACTTCGAGATTGAAAAGAGCGGCGCCATGCTCCGCGCTGTCGAACTCGAAGGCGATCGTCTGGTAAATAGGCACAGCCACGGCCTTGGTCGTGGGATCGCCGTCGTAACCGGCGTGAATGGCGATGGTTTCTCTTTTCATGCTTGGCGAAATTGAATGTTTGGAACTGGAACCGGCAAAATGAGCGACTTAAGTTCGCTCATTTCGACGTTGTCATGGCACTCGCTACCGGAACCAATGCAGGCTCCCGGGAAAGAGATTTTGCCACGGCGCGGGTGACCGTGCGGGCGGCGAAACCGGCGCCGAAAGCAAAGCGCATCACAGGTCCGAAGCTGTTGGCCGCCGCCACTCCGGCAAAATAAAGTCCCGGAATCGAGGATTCAAAACTGGACGAGAGCACCGGCGCATGGTTCACCGCCTTGAGTCCCGCGCGAATTTCCGAGCTGAGAAACTGCAAGCGCTCAAGGTCGACCTTATATCCAGTTGCGGCAATCACGTGCTCGCTCACGACCTCGCGCTCGGCACCGCCCTCATCGCGAATTCTTAAGTGCACTCTGCCATTCTGAACCTCGGCACTTTGCGGCGTATAGCCAAGGTGCAAAGGCATTTTGCCGATCACTTTGTCGCGTATAAACCATCCCCCCGAAGGGCCAAGACTTCTTCGCACGGCTTCCAGGCGCAAAGACTCGGGCAGATCATAGAACGCGGCTGGCGCGTCGGCAAAGAAACGCGATCGCAATCCCGGTCCCAGGCCCGACTGCGGATGCCGGAATTGCTGCCAGCGAGAGCGTGGTTTGCCCGTCGGCTGGCTGTGAAACTTCAGCTCCTTGCGCCGGCTCACCAGTTGGGCATTGGCTCCGGCTTCGCGAAGCAGGCCGGCCAGATCGAGCGCAGAAGCTCCGCCGCCGATCACTACGACATCGCGCCCGCGAAAACGTTCGACTTCGCGATGGCAGGCGCTGTGCGAAAGGAACTGCGGCGGCAAGTGCTGGAGATTTTCGGGAACATAATCGAAATGAGTAATGCCCACAGCCAGCACAACGTTGCACGCCTCAAACGTCTCGCCATCTTCCAGTTGCAATCGGAATCGGCTCGATCCCCGGTCAACCGAGCGCACCAGCTTTGTTTCCAGTTCGGGCACCATGCGCTCTCGAAACGCAAGCCCATACTCGGTAAAGGTTTCAAGGCGCACCGGTTTCCCGGCGTCGGCATACTCGATGCCGCGTTCGAAACAAAACTGGCGAAGAGTGAACGCTTGTTCGGGATCATAAATGTTGGAAGCAAAGCCGTCGGACTTCAACATCATGCCCTTCGGCATATGCTCCAGCCAGCTATCCATGGGACGACCGAAAATGCGGAATGGTATGCCGCGACGCCGGAAATGCGCGGCGATGGAAAGCCCATACGGACCTGCACCGATGATTGCTGTATTCAACATATGCTGCTATGGCTCCTTGATCTGTTGTGGTCTAAACCGGATTCAAGGGGAGGTTTTTCGCTGTCTTTAGTTCTTTCTCGATCTGAATTTTTTGCGGTCCTTAAATCGTTGGACGAAAGACGTCAGCGGCGATATGCGCGTCAAGTTCTCCGTGCCGTGACCGGTGAGCGATCAGCGTTTATGGAGCAGGCATACACCAGTCCAGGGATAATTTCCCGCATTGCCTTTAGGCTCAGGCAACAGGGAAAGCAGGTCGACGGGTGCTCGCCGGAACTGCGCTGCCGTCTTCAGCAATCCTTGAACTTCCCGGGGCTCCCAGCCATAGGGAACAAAAAAGTTGACTCCCTCGGCGGGCCCAAACTTGAATGCCGCACCCGCCTCGCTCAGTTGCTTGCCGGTGGTGCGCTGCATCAGCCGCAGTTGCCCCGGAGAAGCCAAATCGATAATCCAGCTCTGGAAATGCTTCGCGGCAGCCAGATCCGTTGCCAGCGATGCGACTTCTTCCCTGGTGAAATAGATCAGCAAGCCTTCACTGGCAACCACAACTTTGCTAGCCCGCCCACTCAGCTCGGCGAATAGCTCCTGACGGGCCGCCGCATTCGACAAGTCCAGAGAGATTCGCTCTAACCGGCATCTGGGTTTGTCATCTGAAAGAACTTCTTCTTTGTAGGCAACGATGTCCGGCAAGTCCACTTCCACCCACTCGAGCGAAGCCGGCAGATTCATTCTGTAAGGCCGGGCATCGAGTCCGGCGGCGAGGTTCAGAACCAGGTCTGCGCCGTCTTCGATTGCGCGGGAAAGAAAGTGATCGAAAAGATAAGTGCGTGCTACCCAAGCCCATTCGTGTTTGTTTCCATCCCGCAAAGTGTTCGCCAGATGGAAACCGTGATTGCCGGCCAGTCGCCCTGCATAGGGATCGCGAAATAGTGCGTCGGGCCGTTCGGTTTCCTGCGCCCGAAAATATGCCACCCAGCGGGCGGTGTCGGAAACGCCACGCACCGTAAGATTTTGTTCATTCATTTTCAGCGTGTTCGACAACTGGCGTCGGAGCGCACCAGTGCGGTTCTTAGCTTCCTGCCGCCTGGTGCTTGTTGACGAGTTCGCCTTCCATGGACGATAGCGAAGCCGTCTCGTCCATCTGCACTGCTAGATTGCCCACTTCGGCTAGGAGGGGATCGGAATTCGCAACTTCGGGCTCATCCCAATGCCTCGCCGGAAGTGAGGCAGCCGACGCCGGAGCAACCGCGGGTTCGACACCAGGGTGGACATCAATGAACAGCTCCGTGGAAAGCGAATCGATCAGATCCAGATATTGCCTCTTTTTTTGATCCCAGCCGTGTCGCTCGACATACTCATAACCCCGCCGCGAAAGAGATTCACGCAGATCCTTGTTCCTGATAACGTCGAGCATTGCCTCGGCCATGGCCTGGATGTCGCCGGAATCAAAAAAATGAACCACACCTTCCTCAAAATAAAATTCGTCAATCTTGGTGCGGGAAACTACGACCGGCACGCCCTGCGACATGAACTCCATAATCTTCGTGCTATAAGCTTCGTTGCCGAAAGAGTCGGCGCGCTTGGGCACGACACCGAGATCTGCGTTGGCAATGACCTGCGCCATCTCGTCGAGAGGCACGTTTTTCTTGAATTGAACGCTGTCTTCCAACCCAAGCTGTTTGGCCAAGGTTCTTAGCTCGCTCTGCATGACGCCGCCCGATCCACAGTAGATATGGAACTCGGCGTTGGGGACTTTTTCTCTCACGCGGGCAAAAGCCTCGATCGCAATATCGACGCCCTGGTGCCACTGCAGGCTCCCGGGAAATAAGATTATGAATTTGCCGTCGCTTCTCGTTCTTTCGTGCCGGGCAAACATCGCCGGATCCACGTGATTGATAAGCACCGACGATCTCTCTTCGGTGACCGATCGCGCAACCACGGTTCTATACCAAAGGTGATTGGAGACAATCACATGGTCCGCGAAGCTCGCCGAAAGTCCTTCTACTTTCTTCAACAGCCGAACATAAGCGGATTTGAAGCGCGATTGAAACTTGTTCGCGAACAATTCCGGCACCACGTCGTGGATGTCGAGAATCAACTTCGCTCCGGTCAGCTTCGGGTACCAGGCCGCGAAAACCAGAAAGTCCGGCATATTGTGAATGTGAACGACATCGTAGCGGTTTCGCGCGTGCAGCCGGGTCAGCGCCATGGAAGAGCGTTTCAGGAAGCGCATTAGCCGCCACGCATAAGTCCACTTGCTGCGCTCGTTGTGCTCACGGTGCTGAACGCGATAAACCCGCACGCCGTCAATCTCCTCTATCGCGGGCGAGGATGGGTCTCGTGATAATGCGATGACGTCCACTTGATCGCCGCGTTTGGCCAGGGTTTCCGCATACCGCCGGACGCGATTGTCGGACTCGTAAGGGCTGTAGGCCACCATGCATATCTTCTTGCGCGTGTTGCGCGAATCGGCAGGCAACGCTTTGCGGTAATAACGAGCTATCTCGCGGGGCAGCGCGGCCCAATACGCGCCCTCGTACTTCTCACGCATATAGCGGAGAAAGTCTTCATAACGCGAGACCGGATATTCATCCCGCGACGGCTTTCCGGCAAAGCACATGTAATCGGGGTGAGTGTTCAGCAGGACCATGCCGCCATGCTCGACCACCCAATCGGCTTTGCGCTTCCAGATTTCGATCTCGTCTTCCCGAAGCACGCCAAATAGGTTGAAGTCCTGAATCAGCGTGTATGGAAGTTCCACATAACCACCGCCATTCGGGCCTGGCACCCAGAAGGGAAAGATGGTTGCAGCGCCATCGGCCTCGGGTTCGAAAGGATCAGTATCGAAAGTGGAGGAGTCGTAGTCCATGCCCAAAGCGTGCAGCCAATCCAGCCTGTGCTGCATGAGCGGAGAACGAAACCCGGAAGCATTCCACCGCCTCTTGTATTCCGCGATTCGCGCGGCTTTAGAGGCGAACGTCGCTTTTGAGCTATAGAGCTTGCCGTCGTGTTCTAACCCGTGGATCCCGACTTCAAAACCAGCCGCAGCAAGAGCTTTGCGTGTGTCGTCGGAAACGCGGTACTCGCCTTCGGGGACAAAATTAAAGCACGAATGGAACCCGTGCCTGGCTTCCAGATTCATCAGTTGTTCCGCACGCGCCAGACCTTTGGGGCTCTCGACGTCGTGGGTGATAACCAGAGCGAAACGTTTGCCATCCGGCCATCCCGGCCATCCCGGAGGAGTTTGCCCCGCCCTGGGATCGATCGGCCAAACGTCTGCAAAAACCCGCCGCCGCCGTTCGGCGCGCGCGCGCCGCAGCGCCAGGCGCAAGCGCCAGGGAAGCACAGGCTTAAGCAGGTAATACATTTTGTTCGCAAACATCATCAAAGAATTTCCTTCGCAGTTTTGCGCTTGGTTTTAGTGGAGTTGCGCTATCCGATATGTTTGTACAAAAGGCTGCCCGCTGTTTCCAGAGCCACGTCTGGCACCGCCGACACCACACGCCGGGCGACATTTTGTTTCCAAACGCTTAAACCGGGCGAGTCATTTCGCGGATAAGTCCAGTAGCTGACGGAACTCCGGGTTGCACCCCAACGTTCTTTAAAGGCGGTTAGCCCGACATTTTCGGTGTCAGAGCGGCCCATCTCCAGTTCCTGAAGCCCAAGTTCCTTGGCCTCTTGTATGGCCTTCCAGAACAACAAGGCCGTGCCGCCAAAACGGTTCAGCGCCACGTCGCTGCATCCGTATTTATAAACCATGGATTTCTTGTGCAAAAGCGTAAGAATGCTGGCCACCGCTACGCCGTCTTTGGAGGCTACGCGAATCTTAAGATCCGTTCCGAAGGCGGCAATCAGGCCGCGAAACCACGCCAGCGGCTGCGGCGGCAAGTATTGGCGGCGGCGAGTCATCACCAGCAGGCGGAAAAACTCTTGCAGCAGAGCTTCTGACGTTCCTTCTTCGTACTGCAGTTTTTCCCGCTCAGCGCGCCGGATTTTTCTTTGCACGCAGTCTTTATGAAACTTATGGAAGAGTTGCTCCAGGCTGGGAGCGAGATCGAGCGAATGATAGCTATAACTAACCAAACGGCTTAGTCCGGCGCGGACACTTGGCGCATGCAATAGAGGCCGGATTTCCAGATACTTCCATTTGCCTTGCTCGACCTGCTGTCTGAGCGGCGTGAGCACGGCGTCAAGTTCATCCGGGCCATCGACCAAAGGTTCGCAATGGTCCGAAAACGGCAGCGACACGAGCCGTCGTCCCGTCAACCAACTCTTAACGCGGCAGAAGACAAGCCCATTGGTGAGGGCTGTTCCCGAAGAACAGGTCGTAATCGCCACCGGGTCGTAGCCATACACGTTACGCAACGCGCTGAGCCAGCTTAGGCTATGAAATAGTGAGGCTCGCGGATGAGCCGCAACCAAGGCCGGCCAGCGAGGATCCTGAAGGGGATCGATGAAGTAGGCTTCCGACGCGGCTAGCTTCGCCTTGGACACTGGCAAGGCGCCATCAGCGGTCATCTTTGCCGTGGCTCCGCCCGCCATCCGTTCGCTTGGGGTGGCAATATTTATTTCGGTCAACAAAGGGGATTCACCTACCATTCAGCATTTTTCGTGGTTCATTGCTGCTTTTGGAAACCGGGCCCACGATCCCGAAGAGAGCTGAGTCCAGCTACGGCTTCCGCTATGGTTAAAATACGCGCACCGTGCTCTGAAGCGGTTGACACGGCAAACTCCAGCAGCCCCGGCGTGCAGCCAAATTTCGAGGGCATCGGCTGCACATCATGGGAATAGAAGATGAGCCACTTTCCTTGCCGCTCATTTTCCAGAATCAACTGCCGAACCTGAGATTCCTGTTCGTCCCCGCCATACAAACTGTTGGCCCGGAGTAAGTTCAAATCGACTTCGGGTCCATTCAAGCCGGGCCAGATGCTCCTGCAACTGGCCATTTCTCGACCAAGCTCTTTCTTCGCGTTTAATGTGACATCGCCAAAAGGAAAGGCGAAGTTTCCAGAATCGGTGCGCCCCGTAAGTTCTTCCAGGGCTTTTCTTCCCTTCGCCACTTCCCTGCCGAATTCGCAAGCGGAAACCGAACGGCAGGAAACATGGCTGAACGTATGACTCGCCAATTCGTGGCCATCGCGCAAAAGAGTATCCAGGTCCTCGCGCCGGAATTGTTCGCCCAGATCATTCTTTGTATTCATCAGGCCAGCCGACGTGTAGTAGGTTCCCTGCGCTCCGAAGGTTTTCAATATCTCGCCTCCGACGGTAAGCGCAGTTCGCGGAAAATCGTCGAAGGTGAACGATACGATTGCGCCTCCGCTGCCTGGCGATGCCAGTCTTGAGTAAGCGGAAGACAGCAGCCGTCGGCGCAGGGATACCACTTGCGCCCTGAGGCTCATCGTCCGGCTCGTATCGCGCGCCTCATACACTAGACCGCGGCGACTGGGTCTTCCTGAGCGACAATTTTCTGAGCCACAGTTTCCTGGGCAACAATCTCGATAACTCCATCATCGGGAACCTGCTTGTTCCGGGGAAATACCAGCGATGTGACCCCATCCGCCACGCTCACCTCTTCCATCCCAAGGTCGGCGAATACTTTTCCCGAAGGCTCATTCCTCGGAGTCTTGCGGTAATTGGCGTAAAAATCTTTTCCCGACCTGGCGATGTAAGCCCGGAGTATATACCCAAGAAACGCATGTTCGACGCGCTTCGATTGGATCCGGCAACTGAACATTAAATCCGTCATGCGCGGCTCCCGGCTGTCGACAATACTGAAGCCGACCACTCCATAAGAACCGAATCGATCTTCACAGCTCAACACGTAGCTATCGAGATGAGGCGTCGCCAAGATGCCCTTGAGCACATCGCGATCGTAGCGGCTGCCGGAAAAATTCATCTGGTTGGTACGCTGCGTCAACTCATGCACGCGGTCGAGATTATCTTCGGTCATCGGCTTCAGCGAAAGCCGGATCTGGCAATGGCGCAGGAAGGCCATGTAATCGTCGCCAAAACCTTCTGCCAAGTCCTGGCGCTGCGCTTCGATCTGATACATCTTGCGCCGTGCTTTACTTTCCGCGGTAACCGGCACCCGGCACTCCTCCATCTCGGGTATAGCCCGATACTGACTTGCGTTAACGACATGAACGTCAGGACAGACAGTTTTCACTTGTTCCAGTTCGAATTCCGAATCGTCGACAAACAGAAGGCTATCAAGACCAATATTCAGTTGTTGGGCGATGGCGCGAATGCCTTCGCTCTTGGGCAGCCATGAAATCTGCGGGCAAAGAAAATATTCCTCCAGCTGAAACCGCCGCAGAACCTGCAAGGCTTCATCGTGATTGTTCTTGCTGGCCAGCGAGTTCAAAATGCCCCGCGAATCCAGCGCGCGGATAATCTCGGCGATCTCAGGTTTGAGATTCAGCTCATCCGGTCCATCTTCCACCAAAATTCCATCCCACAGCGTGTTGTCCAAATCCCACACCACGCACTTGATCTTCTTCTTTCCCTTCCCTGCTTCCTGCTCGACCTCCTGCACGAAATCCATCAGGCCAAAATAAAGCGTCGTGAGATGGCCGGCCTGCTCCGCTTCATTCGGGATGAGTTCAATGCTGAAGGGCTGGCGTAAGTCGAGGCTCTTGCTGATCTCACTCACGGGCACTCGAAGCCGGTGAAAACCGGGTGCCAATTCGATCAGCGTCTGAAACGGAATCTTAACCTCGGGATTCAGCGAGCGCATGGTCAGCGAAAGCTGAACCGCGGAACGCGCTGGGTTGTAGCATTCGAGCAGGAACGAGGTGGGCAGCTTGTCGTTGCCGGCCGCCCGGCTAGCCAGCCTTTTTTTCAGGCTGTAGCGCTTGCCCACAACTTTCGCCTTGATCCCTGAAGGCAGCGGAAGCTGATGGAACATGGTTCCAATGCGGTGATCTCTTTGCTCAAGCCTTGCCGCCCGTTCGGTTGTGTGGAGCCTCACATTGGCCGGACACCACAATTTTGCCCAGCGCTTGAACTGAATCTTCACCAGGTAGGAATTTATCGCCTCTTCACACTCCACCCGCACCATGCCTTCGGCAAACCTGCGGCACCTGCCATCTTCCCGCGGCGCATACAGATCGCAGGTTGTGTAACAGGTGGGCCAGACACACTCGGTGCAGTGCTCGCTCCAGGGAAGAACCGTCCGCGCCAGAACTTTGCCTTTCAACTCCGCTAATGCTGAAATCACTTCGGCGGGAAGTTCGCTGGCGGACTCGACTTTGTAGTTCACTTCGGTTTCGTACATGGTTGAATTCTGGAAGTTCAACTTCGCTGCAAGCGGTAAATGAACTCGTTCCCCATCCAGCCATTGCGGTTCCGGTCGGAAGGGCCAAAAATCTGCCGCGTAATCTTATACATCTGTTCCTGGCTGGCAAATTTGCTCGCGCCCAACGGGGGCAATCCATAGCGGTACAGTTCGACGGGCACGAGTCCACTCTGCTTGCATAAGGCAAGAATGTTTCGCCGCTTGAGCCGGTTCAATGCGTATGGTTCCGGCCGAAGCAGCTTCAGCAGCTTCTGGTATACAACCACGGGCACGCCCCAGAAATGAAAGCTGTCGGTGAATTCGAGGATGATCGACGCTCCCGGCTTCGCCAGCCGCGCAATCTCGGCGAGCACCGCGGCCGGTGAGTCGACGTGCGCCAGCACGCCGACGCAAAGAATAAGATCGAACGATTGCGGACTCAAGCCGGAGCCGATGAAACTTCCGTTGACGATATCGACGTCTTGGAAGCGCTCGGCTGAAATTTTCTCCTGCGCGCGGTCCAGCATCTTCCGCGAAAGATCGAGCAGCGTCAAATGCCTGCACCGCGGCAGCAGCGGTACCGAGAGCGAGCCATCTCCGCAACCAATATCCAGAACCCGGTCGAATTTCAGGTTTCTTGTGAGCTCTTCGACCGTTTCTACCCGGATCTGGATGTCAAACTGCCTCGGCCCCAGGTACTTTTCGGGAATCTCGAATAGCGACTTCACCCGCTCGAGTTTCGATGCCGCAGCGCTTTCTGTCATATTTGTTTTCGTTTCAGGCGAACGCTCGTCGCAGCACTCGGCAATCGCCGGATGCACACATCGCTTTGCTGTTTGCGGAACTCTTTATCGCCAGATGGTCTGACCGCCCCACAAGCGCCGGAGTTGCTGGCGGCGAAGGTAGGCGATGGTCGCGCGGTCATCGACTTGCGGCACCTTGGTGAGATATCCGGAGACAAATCCGTACATCAGACCGATCGAGCCAATGAGGTAGGGCTTGCGCATGAGGCGCACCATGCACTTCGAGATCATGAACAAAGGGTGATAGCCACATATATAGTTCGCGCGTCCGTACTTGACCAGCGTGGGCCACAGGCCATCCGCCGAACCGGTATCGCGCTGATGAATAAGGTGGAGATGAGGAAAGCTGCGCGTCGCCCAGCCCAGGCTATTGGCCTTCACTTCGTCCATCGTGTCCCAGCCGGGCGCGGCCAAAAATCCGCCAATACCATCCCAGCAGGGCTTGCGGTAAATCTTGGTGGCGCCGCGCACGTGAAACGCCGGAGCCTCCTCAAACCGCTTGACTCCGTCCTCGACATAGCAAATCACTCCGCCGCCCACTCCCAGCTTGCCGTCCCGGTGAAATTCTTCGAAACACTTTTCGAAGTAGTCTGGATCGAAAGTGAGATCGCCGTCAAATTTGGCGATGAAATCCCAGTCTCGACAGGTCAGCGCCTCATATCCGTCATTGAACGCATCCACCACGCCTCCGCCCGCCTTGCGAAAGCCGCGGTCCTTGCGGTGTACAGCCCGAATCCAGGGATAACGCGCCGCGTAGTCGTCTAAGATCTTGCCGGTTCCATCCCGCAACCCATCGTTGACGATCACCCATTCCTGCGGCAGGATGGTTTGGTGAATCATGCTCTCAATGGTCGAGGGAAGATGCTCTTCCTCATCCCTCACCGGAGTGATCACCACGTATCTGGCGCCCGCGTTTATGCTGTCTGGAGAACCGGTCATAATCAATTTCTTTGTGCGTCCTTGATGCTGCGGCTACGCCTTCGCCAATGCCACCTTGGCCCAACTGGGTGGCATGTTCTTCGCGATCTCGATACCTTCAAAAATACAACTCTCCCGCGCTCCGTGCTCGCGCACCCATTCGGCCATCGCACGAACGCCATCCCTCAACTGCGTCTTGCTGCGTTTGCCGAAGGCTCGCTCCGCCTTGGAATGGTCGGAGAATGCGATCTTCACTTCATTGCGGGCCTCAAGATACTTCACTTTGCAAGGCTTCCCCAAAGCATCGGCAACCACTTCCGCCAGTTCGTTGACCGTATGCGGCACATCGGCGCCGACGTTAAAGATCTGGTTTCGCGCCGCAGGAAAATCAACGGACGCGGCTAGAATCGGCGCTACGTCATCGATATGAGTAAACGCCCGTTGCTGCGTGCCGTCACCAAAAATCGTCATCGGCTCGCCGCGCAGGAGCTGGTTCATGAAGATTCCCACGACATTCCGGTAGCGGTCGCCAATGTTCTGCCTCTCGCCGTAGACGTTGTGCGGACGGAAGACCACGTAGTCGAGCCCAAACATCTCGTGACTTACCCGCAGCTCCTGCTCCACCGCCAGTTTAGAAATTCCGTACGAATCTTCCGGAATAGGAACCATCTCTTCCGACATGGGACTCTGGCCCGCTCCGTAGACCGCGATCGACGAAGTAAAGACGAAACACTTCACCTGATGGTTGATGGCGGCATTCACCAGGTTTACCGATCCAATCAGATTGTTGTTGTAGTTGAAGCGCTTGATGAAATGGCTCAAGCCTTCGGCCGCGTAGGCGGCCAGATGATACACGTAGTCGAACCCGTGCCGCTCGAAAAGCCGGTTGATCAGATCGTGATCGACCACCGATCCCTCAACGAACGTGGCGCCCGCGGGAACGTTCTCGCGAAAACCTCCGCTCAGGTCATCCAGCACCACGACTTGGTGTCCCATTTTCAACAAATGATCGGCAACATGGGAACCCATAAAGCCGGCTCCGCCGGTTACCAAGGACATCGGTCCGCTCTTCATATGCAATCTCTCCTTAATCAATCGCAATCTTGGGGGATGATCGCAATGCTCAATTCGTTTGCGCCGAAGCCGTTTCGGCTGGCTGCTCGATTCCCTGTTCGACAAATCGGATCGGGTCCAGTTGCTGGTTCCAGCGCACCGTGGCGCGATACATCTCGAGCCGTCCCTTGACCGCATCGTTGGGCCTGACCAGGTTGGCCAGTCCGTACCCAGCCTGCCGTATTCTTAACTTTGTCAACAGCATCCGCCGATAGCGCCGCGCGCCTTTGGCTCCGTAGTGCTTGTAGAAATAACGATACCCATTGCGGCAAACTTCAATGGCAAAGCGCACCGGAAAGCGGTTCACCGATTGCCCGCCTAAATGCGTGATCGACACCTGCGGAGTGAAGCGGATGCGATAACCGGCATTCCATACCCTGCGGCACAGGTCCACTTCCTCAAACTGATAGAAGAACTGCTCATCGAAGCCGCCCAGCTGGTTCAACAGATCGCGGCGCAGCATCACGCAGCATCCCGATTGCCAATCGACCTCGCGCTCAGTGTCGCCCTCCCAGCCTTCGTATTCGTCCGACAAAACCGAGCGCTTCCAATGCCCCAAAAATCGCAGCCCGAAGGCCGAAACCAGATACCGGGAGATGGTCGGGAATGGCCGCGCCGAGCGCTGGTAGCTGCCATCGGGGTTCTGCACGCGGCAGCCGAACGCTCCCGCTTCCGGATGGCCATCGGCACACCGCACCCAGCGATCCAGCGACCCTTCGTGCATAATCGTGTCCGGATTCAGGATCAGAACATACTCTCCGCGAGCCTGGCCGATGCCGGCGTTATTTCCCCTGGCGAAGCCCAGGTTCGCTCCGTTCTCCAAAACCTGCACGGCGGGAAACTGCGCCCGAATCTTCTCCACCGACCCGTCGGTCGATCCGTTGTCGGAGACGATCACCTCATATTCGACCTCGTGCGTCGCCGCAAAGATCGATCCCAGGCAGTTCTCAATGACCTTCCAGTCATTCCAGCAGATGATAACGATGGATAGCTTCATATCGCTCTCTCGCGCGCAGCGGAATATTCCCCAAAATGCCCGGCTGGAATCGCTTCCGGCACCAAAGCCGCCTGCGGCATTTTCGCCGCAGAGACTCGGACGGCCGCGACGGCCGCGGGAATCATGGCCAGCGTCACAAACCACCAATCCTTCATTTGATCGAAGTAGCTGATGCCGAAGAATCCGGCGATGTGCGCGCACAAAATGCACCCGAGCGTCCACAGCAGCCACTGCTGGTCTCGACTACGCGCCAATTTTCTGGCGACGCCAATTTTTCGGAAACAGCGTGAGATCAGCACCACAAACAGAATCAGAGTTGCCAGACCTCCCTGTACCGCCTCGGCCACAAACTGGTTGCACAGGTCCCAGGTATAAAATCCCCAGTTCACATTGTCCGCGGTCCCGACCAGCCACCAGCTGCCAAAGTGCCGTATGCATTGATCGATCAAATTGGCCCGGTCCCAACCCGCCGAGCCTCCCGCCAAATCTATGTGGCCCAGAAGAAACCAGACCGGAGCTTTCATCACCACGGCCAACGCCAATATCACAGCCACAAGTCCCCATAGCACCCAGCGCACCCTTCTGCGGAATGGCCAGAGGCACATGGCTCCCACCCCGATGGCGGCCGCGGAGATACCGGTGCTGGAGGACGCAGTAATCGTAATAATCACCGACGAAATCAGGCCGAGCGCGGCAGCCAACCTAGCCTTCGACGTACTCCACAGCCAGATAAAGAGCGGTACCAGCGTCCCGCCGAACGTGCTGGCAATGATTTCCTGCTCGAACACGCCACGGCTGCGTACATGGCCGTAGCGTATGTCGGGCGCCACCCGGCCGCCCATCAGCAGTCCGAAGACATTTTTCAGGGCATAGTGCTCGTACAGCATGCACCCGCCCATAACCGCCGCAAGTACGACGAATACTTTGGCCACGCGGCGAATGTCCTCCACATCTCGAATGAGATAGCGAACCAGGAAATAGGCGCCCAGCGTGTCCCACAAGAAACCCAGCTGATTCACGAAAGCGCCGCCCACCCGATAGAGAAGGACGAAAGCGGTCGCTCGACATAAAGCCCAAAGCAAAAACACCTTGTCGATGCCGGTCAAACCTCCGGGAAGAATTCTGCCCCGCAAAACGGGCTTGGTCAGCCATCGCAAACAGCCGCAGAGGATAACGATGCGATAGGCAAAAAAATGGAGGCCGGAAACGTTGAATTGCTCGCCGAGAGGAACAAGAAACGCAAAGACAAGAAACGGTACGATAACCCACTTGCGCGGAAGCACGAATACCAATAGACAAGCGATCACCATCGCCGCCAGCGCGATGGGGCTCATCGTGTCGGCAACGGGTCCGCCGCCAAAGGTTATGTTAGGGTGCGCTTGCAGCATACTCACCGGGCGTCCACACTTGACGGCGCCGCCAACTTAGCTCAATCCACCTGCAATCCTCTGCCCTCCAAACACTCTTATCGCCGTCGCGCGTAACTGTGGATCGGCGGTCAAAAGGATACCGATACCGGCCACCGCTCCCATGGCAACCTGTAGCGCGAGCTGAATGACCGGTTTAATATCCGCGCCGGCGGCCAGGGATCGGCAAACTGCAACCGCAACCACGACGGTCGCAGCCGCCGCAACCGAAGGAAGCAGCGCCCCGGTCAGGTCCCGGAATGAAATCCCTGCCAGGTGCATAAGAATGTATAAAAAGACAGGCGTGATGATGAAAGCGCTCATCACCAGCCGAGCCAAGCCGATCGCCAGAAGTTGAGAGTTGAGGGGGTCGCCGCGAACGATCAACCCGGCGGCAACCAAAAGCAAAACTCCCAGCACTGTGCGGGTCCACTCCAGCAGCGCCAGTTCATGCGTGCGCGCCAGCGCCTGCATGAGCGGTCCGGTAAAGTAGGCAAAGATGATGCACATGCCCGCGGCGCAAAGGACCTTCAAGACGTCAGACGCCGGCGCCCACTGCGAACCCATCACGGCCATGAGCGGAGCGCTCAGCGCTGCCAGACCTGCCAGCGCAGGCAAAGTCACCGCCGAACTCAAGCGTATGCACGAAAGAGCGCTCGTCCGCAATTCCGTAGCTCGATCCTGCAGCCGGGAGAACTCCGGCAAAGAAACCGCCTGAATCGAAGACGTTGCCATCACCACAACAGAATTCACCAGGCGGTCAGCCAGCCGGTAAAGACCCAGCGCAACTGGCCCAAATAAAATGCCCAGCAACACGGAACCGGCCTGCCCTTCGGCAAAGTTAGCCAACTGCGCGGCAAAATTTGGGACGGAAAAACCCATCAGCTCTTTCAAATGTCTCCAGGAAAACTCCAGCCGCGGACGCCACGGACTCAACTTCCACAAAAGGACCAGCGCAGTCAAATCTCTGACAATCTGCTGTACTACCAGGGACCAAACACCGCCTCCGGCAAGCGCCACGCCGATGCCAATGACGCCGCTTACCAGCACCGAGGCATTTGTCCGAATGGACAGGCTTTTGAAATCCATCTGCCTTCGCAACAAAGACGTCTGCACAACCGAGAGAGCTTCAATCACAATACTGACGGAAATCACAGAAATGATCGGCGCAGCTTCCGGAGCATGGTTTACCTTCGCCCACCAGCGGCTGCAGGCAACACTTACCAGCAACAGCAACAGGCTCAGCGCCAGATCCATCCAGAACACCGAATCAAGGTGCTCCTGTTCGAGGTCCTTTCTTTGTATTAAAGCGGCTGCCAGTCCCTGATCCAGGAACATTTGCAGAAAAAGGATGTAGGTTAGAGCGACCGAGATGACGCCAAAATCCCGCGGCCCCAGCAGGGCGGCAAGAATAAACATGAACAGCGCAGAGAAAGCCCGTTCACCCCAGTTGGCGGTGTAAGCCCACTTGATCGAATTCAGAAAAGAGCGTTGCGGTTTCACTGGCGTGCGCTCGTCTGCTCTACCATTAAATCGTGTTCGGAAACGACAGTGGAATGGAAACTTGCCTCTTCCGCGCGAGGACGGCTTCCGCTCCTTGGCCTGCCGACGGCGATTAGTTCCGAAGCCAACCACCGCCTCAGGAGTTTGAAGCTCCGGCGGTCAATGGATTTAAGACGTTGAGGAATGTGCTCAACGAACCGTTCCACGCTTAAGCCCGCATCCTTGAACCACTTGCTCGCAACTCCGCGGGACACCGTATGCACGCCGGTCTGGCTAAAATTCCCTAATAGACGGCACCGGCGTGGGTCGCGAATCTTCTTCCAGGCTACTTTGATCCAGGGTAGGTTCGGCGTAGTAGCAATAACTACGCAGTCCTTCGACAAAAACGGAACGAAGCACGAAAGTAGATCTGCAGGGTGCGCGGCCAGATGCAAGATGCTGGAGGCCAGCAAGCAGTCAAACGATCGGCCCTTCAGATTTTTTCTCACGGTTGCCAAATCGCCTGACAGAACTTCCAACCCTCTCGACTTCGCCCACGACGACATCACCGGGTCGAGCGCAACCACGGTCACGCTACGCCCGGTTCCAGCTAGATTTTCTTCCATCGCACCCCAGCCGCATCCGATCGAAAGGACCGACCGCGACGAAGCGGGAATTAAAGATATGAGATCGTGCCGGATAGGCTCATAGTAATCCTTGGAAAATAACCCGCCCAGCGAAGAGGAATCGGTTTTGAATGGAGCCTGTGTCTGTCCTTCCGCGCGAGTTCTCAGCAGCGCCTCAAGATAATCGTCGAAGGCGTGTTCATCGAGACCGTACTTGCCGGCATACTTGTCGGAGAGGTGGTGAACGAGAAACTCGCTGATATGGGAGATACAAATCAGCTTCTCGAAACCACACTGCGTGTAGGGATCGGTTGCCGCACTGCACGCCAAGTCATATTTGCCCTGGTGAGGCTCGATCAGGAAATTGCCTGAGGCGATCGCACGCTGCAACTGGCGCTGAGTCAATGCGTAGCAGCCAGCGTGCTCGTTGGTAAAGAAGGCCAGCGTGTATTCATTCCTCGCTCTGACCGAACCGGGCTGCCAGCGAAAGTTTACGTGATATTCCGGAAAGCTTCGCCGCCCATCCGGACCCATCTCGAAGCGGAGAAAACCCGGGATCTCGTTTTCCGGCAAGACACTTGAAAGCCGCAGAAAAGCCCGTACGTTTGTTTCCGAGATGAGAATGTCATCTTCCGAGTAAATAAAAAGATCGTAATCGGATATCCGCTTGGCAAACACTTCCTTGTGCGCAAAAGGCAGCGACCATGGATTTGCGCTTGGCAAACCGACCAAGAGTTCTACGTTAGGAGGCACCGTCTTTGCCGCGTTCGAGAGCACTACGATGTCCGCATCGAAGGACATGGAGCGGTACTCGTTTATGACCCGCGCCAGATATTGGTCATTCGCGGTGCCATAGCTGGCAACCGCAACCAGAACTTTCATGATGAATTATTTACCGGCTGGCTCGAGCGAGGATTCCAAAGCTGATGCGCCGCAGCGAACTGACTTGCGAGAGTGATACAACCCGGGCGGGCCGATGCAAACCCTCCCGGGTCGAACTAGTTAAAGGCGGAAGACCGTAAAGTGAGCCGCACTATTGAACTGTGGCGTAAAGGCCAGTCGGAGGACTGGGCAGATTGCTGGTGTTGTAGGCAAAAGCTCCTGCGTCCCAGGCTGTGGAATTTGATCGAGCGTTGCCGCCAGCGTCGCTGCATAAAGCGCCCAGGCCGGGAACAGATTGGCCGTTACAGACCGAGTAAAGATTTTTCCCGCCGCCGATGGCGATTGAACCCGCCTGAAGTGCGCCGCTGGAACTCACCGTGCAGCTTGCGGAGGTGTTCGAGGCGGTTTCGCCGCTATCTGACTCCCAGGCCGAGAACTGGGAAAAGGAAAGAAAGTTGCCCTTCCATATAAACGAGTTGTCGTTGCCGTTCATATAGTAATTGTGCCCAAGAGCGGCGATGCTCGTATTGTTCTGTCCGCTCTCGTCGGTGGGAGTTACGCTCTCTAGCTGGCTGGTGCAGTTCACATTATTCTCATCCGTAACATTCGGCCCGCCCAGGTTGAGATTGGTCACAGACTGGCCGCTGCTCCCGAAGAACGTATTGTTGACCACACTGATATTTGTGCCCTGGCCGTAAACCGGGCCAGCCCCATTTGCCATGGCCTGAGCGGAGGTGTCGATCAGGTTATTGAAAACCCACTCGTTGTGGATGTTTTCTTCGTTGAATATCCAGGAATTAAAATTCTGGCCGGGATCGCCGTGAAAATCATTGTTGTAGATATAAACGTTGTTCCAGTACGTTCCCGCGCAATAGGTCGAGCCGTCGGTGCAGTAGGCGAACAGGTGAATGCCGTCGTGATGATACTCGTTGGAACTGGTGTCCCACGCCGCCGGGTCATGAACGTCGTTGTTGTAGAAGTAAACCGGCCCCTCGACCAGAGCCGTGTTGCTTTGTAAACCCATCCCCAGGCAGTGATCGAAGTTCTCGCAAACGTTGTCGTGCATGACCATGGTTCCGGAATCGCCTACGTCGCCATTGGCGCACCAGGCGCAATAATTGAAGAGGTTGTGGTCGATCGTGACTGTTCCTCCCGCGTTCGGAAAGTAAACGCAAACCGGTTTCGGAGCGCCGAAAGAAGGGTTGTCACTCGATGTGGTATGCACGTACAAATTTGTGCACTGGAGATACCGGACCTCGATGTTGCTTGCTCCCGAAGCGGAAATGGCCACAGATCCCACCTGGTTGCCATAACCGCCCTGCGGGCTTCCATTGTTTGTGCTCTGAATGATGCCCGCCTGATTGTTTCCGTCGATCACTATGTAGCTCCGGCCGTTAATCACGATAGCGCCGTCCGCTGGAATCGCCGGCATGCTGATGTTGGCTTTGGTCGTAGAGTCGAACAAGATAGTGATCGGCGAACTGCTTGAGCCGTTGCCCTGAACAGTGATCGGCGCCGTGAACGTCCCGCACAGATGCACCGTGGTGCCGGGGCCGATCTTGCCGGAGCTTGTTCCCCAGTTGGCGGAGCTGTTGAACCAGGTGACGGCGTAGGCGTCGGCGCAGTCGGCGCCGGTATTGCCTCCGGCTCCGTTCTGGGCGATGTAAATGTCGCTGGCGGTGGAAAAGGCTGCGGTGAAAGTTACAAAGGCAATGGCGAATAATAATTTGCGGGACCCGGTCACGCGTTCCTCCATCAGTCGTGTGCTGGGTTCGCCGCGATGCGTGAACCCGCTGGTCAAACTCTTCGTGCCCAGTAGGGGAGTGGCTCACGATCTACTGGATGATCGAGTCTTTTTTATAGACGCGGGAGGCGCACGCGAACAGGTCTCAGGAGGACATGGCCCAACTACTCAATCCTCGATGAACTGTAAGGAAACTCTTTGGAAATAGGGTACTTAGCTTCTCCTTGGGAGCCGCTTAGCCAGCTCTTGATCTTTTTCGAAATGTACTGTGACTTGGCCACCCAGTCGTAGGCGCCTCCGAGCTTGGCCGCAAACAGCGCAATATCGTCGCAGGAATTTACCGGCAACCGCTCCATAAATAGCGGCTCACTGGTGCGATTTGCCCGGCCCACAATCGTGCAGACGCCATTTTTGTATCCCGCCTGGCGCAGCCCATCGCGCAACCTCTTTGTGAAATCGCTGTCGGCTTGGGGAAACGCATAGGGATAAGCGAATGAGTCCACCGCGCCGCCCAGCTTTTCTTCAATCGTCTGCCTGGAATCCGTAATCTCCCGCCGAATGTCGGAGGCACTCAATTGGCGAAGCTGCGGATGCGTCACCGTATGCGATCCGAAGTCGATCCCATGCTGTTTCAGTTCGCGAACTTCCGCCCAGGTCAGGCATCGTTTTCCCTTGAAGGAAATCGCGCCGTCCCCGATAAAAGCGGTCGGCAGAAAAACCGTCGCCGTGAAGCCGTGCCGGCTCAACTCGGGAAATGCCTGAGAATAGAAATCGCGGTAACCATCATCGAAGGTGATGACTACCGATTTGCTTTCCTGTTCTCTGTCCGGTTCCCGCAGCACGCCAGCGACATCGGCCAGGGAAATTGTCGTGTACCCGCTGTCATGCAGATGCTGCATCTGCGCGGCAAATCGTTGCGGCGAAGTGGCCGTGCGGTAGTAGGGGTGAACTCCGGCTTCCGCGTCATCCGAAATGCTGTGATACATCAGGATGGGCACGCAGCGATGCTTGCCCCGTTCCCGTGTTCCCCGCAACTGCCGACGGACCGAGTTCACGATTGGGTTCACGACTGGGTTAACGAGGTAGAGCGTCGCGAATCGGTCCAGGCGAAAACTCATTTCAGGCAGTCCGTATGGTGGTAGCCACGGCGGCCGGCTCGGCCTCGGCGCTTTTGCGCGCCGTGGTTGCGGTAAAGATCAGAACTTCCTCGGCCACGCGCGCCTGCTGCGCCGCCGTGAGCTGCGGAAACATCGGCAGAGAAACAATTTCCGCGGCTGCTTTCTCGGCCACGGGGAAGTCTCCCTTGCGGTAGTTCATCAGCGCGTAGGCTTTTTGCAGGTGCAGTGGAATCGGATAGTGGATTCCGGTGCCAATGCCCGCATTTTTGAGGTGATCCATCAGGCTTTCGCGATCGGCGGTGCGGATCACATACAGGTGATATACGGCGCGCGACCACGAGGGTTCGTGCGGCAGGACCAATGCTCCATTTGCGCTTTTCAGCAGGCGGTTGTATCCGGCTGCGCGTTCCCGGCGCTGCGTATTCCACTTGGCGAGATACGGCAGCTTGGCGTGCAGGAGACCCGCCTGAATGGCGTCCAGCCGGCCATTGTAGCCTTCGACATCGTGATAATACTTCGTGGCCTGGCCGTGATCGCGCAGCATCTTCATAGTCTTGGCGATGCCCGCATCATGCGTGGTCGCCGCTCCCGCTTCGCCGCAGGCACCCAGATTTTTCCCCGGATAGAAGCTGAACGCCGCCGCCCGTCCCATGGTTCCGGCCTTCATCCAGCGGTTATGCTTGCGGGAAAAATACTCCGCGCCATGCGCCTGGCAGGCATCCTCAATCACCGCCAGCCCATATTGCGCGGCCAGTTCGAGGATGGGATCCATATCCGCCATCTGCCCGTACAAGTGAACCGGAACCACGGCGGTGACCGGGCGGCCGCTGCGCCGGCTCAGCAGCACACCAGCCTCGTTGATCGTGCACTGCTGCTCCAGATATTGCGCCAGCTTCGCCGGGTCCAGGTTGTAGGTTTGCTCCTCGACGTCCACAAACTCGGGCAGCGCGCCGGCCTGCGAAATCGCCTCCGTAGTGGCGATGAATGTGTGCGGAACGGTGACCACCACGTCTCCCGGCCTAACGCCGCTGGCCATCAGAGCGAAACGCAGGGCGTCGGTTCCGCTGCTCACGGCCACGGCGTGCGGCACGTCGCAAAAGGCCGCAAAGGCTTTTTCGAAATCCTCGACCATGGGGCCGCCAATGAATCCGGCGCTGCGCAGGGCCTTGCGAAAAACCTCAGTCAACTCCTGCTCCAGTTCCACATGAGGAGTTACCAGATCAAGAAAAGGAATGCTGTTGGCCACGGGATGAGAAACGCTCACTGGGATGCCTCCATTTTTCGTTCCACTGTTTGTTCAGCTTTTTTTGTTCAACTCGGCGCAGGAACTTTGCCGGATTGCCCGCCACGATGGTGTTGGGGGAGACATCTTTGGTGACCACACTACCCGCTCCTACAATCGCGTTTTCGCCAATGCTGACGCTGGCCAGAATCGTAGCCCCGGAGCCAATCGAAGCGCCTTTTTTGATCACCGTGCGCTCCACCTTCCAGTCGGCTTCGGTTTGCAGCTTGCCCTCGGCGGAAGTGGCGCGAGGGTAGCTGTCGTTGATAAACATCACTCCGTGGCCAATGAAGACGTTGTCCTCGATGGTGACGCCTTCGCAGATAAACGTGTGGCTCGAGATCTTGCAGCGTTTGCCCACCGAAGCGTTTTTTTGAATTTCGACGAACGCGCCAATCTTCGATTCGTCGCCAATCGCACACCCGTACAGGTTGATGAATTTGGAAAGCTTGACGTCGCGGCCCAGCTTCACATCGGGAGCAATCGAGAGATAAGTGTCCATGAATGAAATGATTCTGGAAGCTGCTAGTCGAGTCCTGCCGCGCGGCTCTTGGCCGGAACCGCCGCTGGCTTGGCAGCATGAATCGCCGCAGAATGCCGCTCCTGGTTGCGCCGGGAATACCAGCCGCTTTGCTTTCCCCGAGCCGCCACGCAGTCGCGAACCAATTCTGGCTGTTCCCAGGGAACGTCGTGATAACCGGTCCGCAGAAAGGTGCTCTGGGGATCGCGAATCCATTCCTGCGGGAACAGCGCGATCGTATCTTTTTCGGTGACTTTGGCCGCGGGCTGCGCCGCTGCGCCAGTCAGAGCGGAATACAATGCCGCAGGCAAGTCGCGGCCCGGGCCCAGGCTCAAGTGTCCCACCTGCGTGGCGCGAGGATTGATTTCAATGAGGTAGGCGTTTCCCGTGCCCGCTTCCAGCATGAAATCAAAGCCATAGAATCCGGAAAGGCCAAGGCGGCGAACCATGCCTTGCACGGTTGCCGTCATCTCATCGCTTTCGATCAGGCGCACCACGGTGGCGTGCCCGGCTGAAGCTGCTTTTTTTACCACCTCAAAGTGCAGGCTGGCCAGAACATTGCCTTGCCAGCAGAAGATTGTGCTGGTGGCTTCATGTCCCATTATCAGCGACTGGGCGTTGACCACATGCCGAATCCGCGCCAGCGACGGCCATACCAATGTCGTATCGCGGTCGACCAGCGCCCGCTTCGTTGCCCGAGCCAGCAGCGGAGGAGCTTGCAACTGTTCAAAAGCGCGCTCCGCATCGGCCAGCGTGCGCACAATTCTTACGCCATCGCCGCCCGAGGTGCCGTCGGCTTTGAGCACCGTGGGCAGGCCCATGCGGCGCACCCAGTCTTTCAGATCGCCCATGTTCCTCAGCACTTCGGTGACGGGAACGCGAAAGCCCTCCTGCCGGGCCACATCCATGCCGGCGGCTCGCGCTCTGACGATGGCGAAACTCTCCGCGCTGCCGAGCGAACGCTCAATCAGAGTGCAGATAGAACCAGAAGTACCGGACTCTTCTCTTTGGCTTTCGTCTCTTTGGCTTTCGTCTTGCTGACTGTTACGCGGTTCCTGGGCATAAAGACGGTGCAGATGCTGGGTCGCCAGATCGTCTCCGGAAACAATCAGATCGGGGCGGGTTCTAGCGATGGCGCGAGCCAACGACGCCAACGGAGAAAGGCCTCTATAAACCTGAGCTGAACCAACCGACTTGGCGTAGCGCAAGGGATGCAACGTGGGGCAAAGAGCCTCCACCTTGCACCCGGCATTGGCCAGCGCCATGCCGAGCCGGGCGGTCGGAAACCAGCGAGAAGTTGTCGTCAGCAGGATGGTCGGAGTCAACGGTTTTCAAATCTGCGGCTCGTTCTAACCGTGGGAAACGGTCAGAAACATCCGCATGTAATTAAGAGCTTGTGTGACCAGGACTTACGGCAGCAGGAACCCTGGTGGGTAAATCGGCAGATTGATAACAGAAGGGCGGCAAGCCTCCAAGACGCTTTACAGTTGCACCAGGGCTCCACGCTTGCCAATGGATTCGTTGGCCGCCTCCAGCATCCGGACCACGCGCAGCCCGGCTTCGCCATCGTTGACCGGGGTTTTATCTTTGACGATGCATTCCACAAAGTAAGCCAGTTCGCGGGTCAGCGCCTCGACCTGCTCGATCTGCGGAGCCCACATATCGCCGGAGCGGTAATTGACCAGCAGGTTGTACAGTCCCTCGCGGCTGCTGACGTGCACGCCTTTATCGTAAATCTTGATTTTTTCATCCGCCTCAAGATCGTTCCAGACCAGCATTTTCTTTTCCCCGCCAATCAACGTGGTGCGAACTTTGACCGGCGACAGCCAGTTCACGTTGATGTGCGCGATGACTTTGTCGGGGAAATACAAAGTGATGAACGCTACGTCCTCGTGTCCGTTGAGATGAGTCTGGCCGGTGGCGGAAATGGCTTCCGGGCTCTTCTGAATCAGGTGATCGATGATCGACAGGTCGTGCGGCGCCAGATCCCAGACTACATTGACGTCGTGCTGAAACAGGCCGAGATTGACTCGCGTGGAATCGTAATAATAGAGCTTGCCCAAGGCGCCGTCGTGCAGCAACTGCTTGATCTTTTTGACCGCACCGGTAAACAGGAAGGTGTGGTCAACCATGATTTTCAGGTTTTTCTTCGCCGCCAGTTCGATCAGCTCCTGCGCCTGGTCGGAGTTGCTGGTAAAGGGCTTCTCGACGAAGATGTGTTTGCCGCTCTCGAGCGCCGCTTTGGCCAGTTCGTAATGAGTCCAGACTGGAGTGACGACGGCGATGGCATCGATTTCCGTGGACGACATCAGCTCCGCCGGATCGTCCACCACCAGCACATCGGGATAGGCCTTCGCCACCTTGCGCCGCGCGGCCACGTTCTTGTCGCACACCGCTACCACGTCGCTCTCATCCAGCCGCTCCAGGTTCCGAACCACGTTCGGGCCCCAGTAGCCGTAGCCGATTACTCCAAACTTCACCATAGCGTTACACTTTGCCCTTCCGCGTGGACTCAGGCTGGCGGACAGCGGGGGATTCAGTGCGACCATAGACCTGGTAACCATTTCGTCAAAGAGAGAGAGTAGAGATGGAAGCCTGAGCGCGGCTCCCGTTTACTTAAACTGCGAACCGGGCTTCCTGTATTGTGTCCGCTCGCATGCTCGCGGGCGAGGGTACGAAAGTCAGGCCCTTCGTAACAGTACGTGCGAGGAATATTTCTAGATTGCTCCGTCGCCGGAAACCACCGCCGCGGGCGTGCGGGCCAGAATCTTGAGATCCATCCAGGGCGAGCGGTAGCGCGCGTAGTGCAAATCCAGGCGCACCATGTCGTCGAATTTCACCCGGCAGCGCCCGCTCACCTGCCACAACCCGGTGATTCCCGGCTTGGCTTCGAGCAAGCGGCGGCGATGCCACACGTCATAGGCTTCCACTTCATAGCGGATCGGCGGCCGCGGCCCCACCAGCGACATCTCGCCCATCAGCACATTGAGCAACTGCGGCAGTTCGTCGAGGCTGGTCTTGCGGATGAAGGCGCCCACCCGCGTGATACGGGGATCGCGGGTGAGCTTGTAGATTTTTTCGCCGTTCTCCCCGGAAGAGTTCGCGGGGGCGGTTCCGGCAATCAGTTTTCTTACATACTGGCGATGAATGCCAGAGTCGTTGTTGACGTGCATGGAGCGGAACTTGAGAAAAACAAAAGGCTCTCCATATTGGCCAATGCGCTGCTGGCAAAAAAATACCGGGCCTTTCGACGTCAGCTTGATGGCTGCCGCGATGCCCGCGAACACGGGAGACAGCGCCACCAGCGCCAGCGCGCTGCCGCCGATATCCATTGCCCGCTTCAGCACATTTTCCACCTTCCGCTTTTCATCGCGATAGGAAAGATCGGGATAGAGCGCGGGATTGCTGGGCCGGGTGGTAGCCTCATGGTCCCAATCCTCGGGAAATACATGGAAGGAGACGCTCAGTTGCTCGAACTGCTCGGCGGTTAAATGCGTGCGCAAGGTTTCGCTAACCCGGGCGATCATGGCGGTCACGATGCGGTCGCGCTCCGCGTCCCCAATCTCAGTGAACATGACGCCCACGATGAAGTTGTTCTTGTACCAGCCGGTAACGTCGGTTTCCCGGGTGGCTGCGCCGAGCGCGCCCAGGATCTTTTCCAGAGCTTTGCCGCTTTTCCCGCCGCCGAGAGGCTGGTTCATATCGAGCAGCATCAGCACGAAAGGCTTGCGCGAGCGCTCGCTTCTTTTTCTTTCCAGCGAGATCATGCGGACAAACGCCTCCTCCTGCAAAATATCGCGCTCGGTGATCGAGACGTTAATTGCGGCCAGAGGAGCCAGACGGGAGCCAGGTTTGGAACGAACTACGTTCACGATTTCCCTCCGTAAAGCTTCTTCCACCGCTCGGGGGAGGAGCCGGTGGATAGAGACGAAATAAGCAAAGCAAGTTTTGTTCCGCGGAGCAAAGAATCCGGAGAACCAAAGGGGCATGTAGGTTACAGCATCCGCTCGCGGGCGGGTTCTTATTGCGGGTCGCCGGACGTTTTGACGGCCGAAGGGCCGTATCGTTTGTAGTAATCGCTGTGCGCGGCATCCATCGAACCGTTCACCAGCGCGCCCAGCAGCTTGGATTGATCGAGTGCCGCCAGGCCTTTTTTGAGCTGTTTCTTTTCCGTGATGCCGCGGCGCGTAATCAGCAGAATTCCATCTGCCATGCGGGCCCACACGCTGGTATCGCCCAGCGGCAGCACCGGCGGCGAATCGATGACAATCCAGTCAAACCAGGCGGCCAGCTGATCCATCAACGCGTTGATCTTGCCTGACTGCATCATCTCCAGCGGATTCTCCGGCGCCGATCCCGCCGGCAGATACCAGAGGCCAAGTCCCTCCAGCCGGTACAGGTTCAGCGCGGGGGAATCGCCGTGAAACCATTCACTCAGTCCGGGAACTTTTCCCACTCCGAATTGTTGCGCCAGCGTGGGCCGGCGCAGGTCGCCTTCAAGCAGCAAGGTTCGCGTCTGCTTTCTGCGCGCCAGAGTGCACGCCAGATTGGCCGAGACTGTGCTCTTGCCTTCCTGCGGAATGGTGCTGGTGATAAGAATTTTCTTAAGCGGGCGGGTCTGGCGCATCTGCCGCAACCGTACCGCCAGGAAGCGGAACTTTTCCGCGCCCAGGCTTTCCGCGCCTCCGATCGAAACCAGATGGCTCGACTGCGCCGGAATTACCGACAGTGAGGTGCAGCGATCGAGCTCCTCCACGCTGCCCAAGTCCCTGCGCACAGGGGCGTCGAGCCGGTGGTCGGCAAGGGGAGGCAGATGAGGAGCAACCTCCTCGACCACGTCCTCCGTAGGTGGCAACAACTCCGTCGTAACATAACCCGGAGACTGTCCCCGCGCCCGCTGCGCTTCCGCTTTTTTTAGTGCCTCGTAAATGTGGCTCATGTTTGCTAGTTGTTGTGAACTTTCGCTTTCGCGTTCTGTTTATGCATTTCTCTTTATGCGCGTCTTTTGAGCTTTCTTAGCCGTGCAGATAGCTGATGGCCGAGCCCAGCAGAATTAAAAGTGACACGACGCCCGCCGTAGCCCATCCCAGCCACAGCCGCCGCCGCTCTTTTTCCTGGTCGGCGGTGCTGGCCATCGAGGGAATTTCCGACATCACCGGCACCGGCAACAGCTCTTGCAATTCTTTTTCGTCGTAGATGCGGTCGTCGAGGAACTCAAACGCACCCGCCACCAGAACGCCCAGAGCCAGGCCCACAGCCAGCCCAATGCCGCAGAACTTCAGGTGATTGGGAAACTCCGGCCTGACCGGCAGGCTGGGCGGATCGAGGACGCTAAAGCCTTCGCCCTGCTGCTGCAGCTCCATGCTGGTGGCCATGGCCGACTCGTTTCGCTTCTTGAGCAGATCGTCGTAATTCGCCTTGGACTGATCGTAACCGCGGGTCAGATCCGATAACTGCTGCTCCCGCACCGGCTCCTGATTCAGCCGGCTCTGGTAGTCGGTGATCTTGCCCTTCAGTTCCGCGGTGGAGTGCTCGCGATTGGCGATCTCCAGTTTGTTGGCCCGCAACTGCCCCTGCAACTGGGCCAGCGGAGAAGGATCGCGCGGATCGCTGGCCGCGGCAACCGCATCGGGATCGGCGGAGGCATTACTGGCCTTCAGGCTGGCCGCCAGCTGGTCACGGGACTTTTGCTCGTCCGCGATCTGTTCCTTCAGCTTGCGCACATCGGGATGGCGGTCGGTATAGCGCGCGCGCAGATCGGTCAGCTGCGCTTTGAGCTTATCGAGGTCGGCGTCCATCGCCGCCAGGTCCGCGCCCGCTCCGCCCGGAGAACTCTTCGAGGGCTGCAGCGTGCGGTACTGGCTGACCAGCGTCTCCAGATAAACCCGCTGTTGCTGGGCCGTATTGAGCGCATCTTCTTCCGCCTGCAACTGCGATTGCAATCCGGAAAGGATTTGCAGATTGCTGCCCAGCTGGGTGGGCAGTTCGCCCACGTGCTGTCCCTTGAACTCGCGGACTTTTTCTTCCTGATCGGCCAGCGTCTTGCGCGCCGTCTCCAGCTGGTCTTCGAGAAACTTTGTCGTATCCTCGGACTGCCGCTGCCGCACTTCCAGATTTTCGCTGATAAACAGATTGGTCAGCTCGCTGGTCACCCGCTGCGCCATGCGCGGATTAGGCGCGAGAAATGAGACGGTGAAAGAGGACACTTCGTTGTTGCGGGCATTGCGCGCCAGCTCGATATCGATGTCTTTGCGCATGCGCTCGACTTTTTCGTCGTCGCCGACCCGGCCCTGAAGCTCCGGATAAAGGTTGAGCTGATCGATGATGTGCAAAAGGCGGGTGCGGCTCAGAATCTGCTGGGTGATGCTTTGCAGACGGTCCTGCAGGTCGTCGCTGACGTTGGGCGTGACGTAGTCCTTGGGCATGCTGGGTTCCTGCACCAGGATCAGCGTGCTCGAGCTGTAGCGCGCGGGCAGCAGCCAGCTCGCGCCCCACACCGCCAGCCATCCCGCCAGCAGCGGAATCAGAAACAGCATGTGGCGGCGCCGCACCACACCGAGAAGGTGTGGAATGTCCGGACCGCCGGATTCTTTTTCGTCGATGTCTTCAACCATGGCCATGAAAGCTTTTCGTCTTTAGCTGTCTCTTAAACTTTTTATCTTCAAGTTCTCTTAATTCCAGCCCGCTATCGTCCCAACGCTTTGGTGAACAAGTAGGAAACCGTCACCCACTCGCGGTTGGTGTCGGGATACTGGGAAATTTCGCTGATGTCCTCGTAGACCTGATGCAGGCGCGTGTATCCGGCCTGCACGCGCAGCCGGCTGTTGAATTCGCGGGTCAGCGCGGCGCTGGCGGCCAGCGAATGTCCGTTGGTGACGGGCAAGTCGATGACCGGGATGACCCGGTTATTCACGTAGCCGCCATTGAGTTCCGCCGTCCAGCCCGTGGCCACTCTTTGCCGCACCAGAGCCGTCGCGGCATCGGCCTGAGTGGCGCCGATCAGCCCGCCGCCGCCGATGATCGAGTGGGTATAGCTGGCGGCCAGCGCCGTGCGCTGACTCTGCCAGCCCAAACTTCCCCCCGCCTCGGGCACCAGCATGTGGGACGTCGGCAGCGCGGGCTGCGAAGTGGCCGCAAGTTGGGGTCCGGCAAAAGCGGAGACTGAAAACCTCGCGTTGGGCAGCCAGGTATAAAACAAAACCGCCGCGTTGGTTTGGGTCTCAGTGGTGCCGATGGTGGGATAACCCACCAGCCTCTGATACTGGTAAGTGACTCCTACGTATTGCCGCCGGGCGATGCGCAATGTGTGAAATACCGAAACCGCCTGCGAACTGGAATCGTACAGCTCGCCCAGAACCTGGCTGGGATCGGGATAGTGCAGGTTGCTGAACGTGGCGTTGAATCCGACCATGGCATTGGCGCTGAACTGGTAGGTCATCGCCGCATCTCCGGTGTTCAGCAAACGGTCGGCGATAGGCGCAATGATCAGGTTATTCGTTCCCCCCAGCGACCCGGATACGCCGGTGGACAATCCCTCTCCCGGCGAATTGAAGGCGTCGGAAGATTTCTGGAAATTGTCGCGCAGCCGCATCGTGACATGCGGACTGAGCCGGTACTCGTAATCGACCGCCAGATTCTGGTCCGTCTCATCCCGCGCCGTGATCTGCTGATAAAACGTAAATCCCGGCGCATAAGAAAAAGTGAGCTTGGTCCGCCCCGTAGTTTGATCCAGAGCCAGCGTAGGCCAGATCGAGTAGCTGTTATCGCTCACCGGACTGGGCCCGGAGCCGAGAACGTTATCGGAGTGCGCGAAGTCGAAGGTCACGCCGCCGCGTAAAAAATTGCTGCGCTCTTCCGAAGAGAAAACCACGGGATAATCTTCGCCGCTGACCGGAGGCGGAGCGAGCATGCGATCCCCGGTATCCACCAGGCCGGTCACAGCTACGGCAGGAGCGTCAGCCGCAGGCGCCGCCTGCGTCCAGCCCGGCAAGGCCGCCAACAGGACCGTTCCCAAAAAAATGTGACGAAGAATATTTGCCATGAAACGATGGAACTGTGCCGCATCACGACTGCAACGGAATCACTACTGCGAATTAAAAATCTCTTACGGAACCACGATAGTGTCTCGGGGCTGCAGCTTCACGTTCTGCGTCAAATTCTTGCCCTTGATGACGTCTTTGTAGTTGAAAGGCAGCCGCACATCCTGGCCGTCGGGCCCGGGCCGCAAAATGTAGATTGACTTCTGCTTGGCGAAATCGCGGAATCCGCCTGCCAGCGCGATCGCGTCCAGCACCGTCGCGGAGTTGGCAATCGGATACGATCCCGGCTTCACTACCTGGCCCAGAATGTTGAACTTCTGGCTGTTGCTCTGCTCCACGATCACCGAGACTTCCGGCTCCGAAATATAGCTCTGCAGCTTCGCGGTAATTTCTTTTTCCAGCTTCAGCGGTGTTTCCCCGGTCGCCTGCACTTCGCCTATCAGGGGCAGCGAAATCCTTCCGTCGGAGCGCACGGGAATGGATTTCTGGGAGATGTCCGGTTCTTTCCACACGCTGATGGAGAGCACATCGTCGTTGCCGATGACGTACATGTTGTCGTGGGCCGCAGGATTGCCGGCGGCCGGCGCCGGATTGGAAGCGCCGGTTTTCGCGGTTTGCGCTTGCAGCGAAACCGCGACTACCAGAGCCGCCCAGAACGCGCACCGTGAGAGCGACCGCGCGCGCCTGATCCGCGGAGACAAAGAATCCGGATACATAACTGGTCCTTGTTCAAACATGGAAGTTTCAGACATTGAAGCTCAAACCCCGCAGATCAAACTACGAAAAGGAATTTACGTTAGGGCGCGCGCCGCTCAGCTGGCCTTGCCATTCTCCCGGCCGGGGTCATCCTCGACTTTCAGCTGTTTGAGCGGTGTGGCGTAAAAAAACGGTTCGGCCGCTTTCATCTGATACTGCTCGATCTTGTAGAGCAAAGTGCGATAGCTTACCCGCAGCAGCCGCGCCGCCGCCTTGCGATTCCAACCTGTCCGCTCCAGCGCCGCGCCAATCGCCTTTCTTTCCGCCTCGCACTTGACATCCTGGATCAGCGACTTCAGCGATTGCGGTGCCGGCTGCCCGGGGTCTGGAGTGCCACCGTTTTCTGCGGCGAGAGCCGACGCGAATTCAGGGCCGCGAAGAACGTCAGCCTTGCCGAGAACGCGGTCTCCTTCGATTTCACCCGCTTCAACGTCATGGCCATTGCCATTGTGCTTGTCACCACCGTTCCAGGGGCCCATCGAGTGCGATTCTTCCTGGGCTCCAACCAGATAGCGGCGGACGAAATTCTCCAGTTCGGTCAAGTTTCCCGGCCAGTCGTATTGCCGGCAGGCCTCGAGCATGGTGGGCGAGAACTCTCGCTCCGCCAGCCCGTAACGGATGGCCATCTTGCTCATGGCATCGCGCAGCAGAATCGGAATCTCTTCTTTGCGCTGGCGCAGCGCCGGCACCTGCAGGGTAAAGGCGCTGAGGCGGCGGTACAGATCCGGGCGCAGCCGGTTGTCGGCCAGAGCGTGTTCCAGATCTTCGCTGGTGGCGGAAACAATCCGCACAGTCCCGGCGGAGTGAGCATTTTTCCCAGCCTCGAGAGCCTGCAATGTCTCCAGCAGCCGGGCCTGCAGATTCGTGGGCATGGCGGCAATTTCCTGCAAAAAGATGGTGCCGGTTTCAGCCGTCCGCGGATCGTCTAAGCGGCGATCGTCCGATTGACGACCGCTCCGCGAGGATATCTGCGTGGCCAGCTCGGCTGCGCTCGCCCCAAACACCCGGCCGCTGGAAAATAACCGCGCCTCGAGAACCGATTCCGGCAGCGCCGCGCAATTGAGCTTGAGAAAACGGTAACGCGAGCGCGAAGAAAGCACGTGGATCAGCCGGGCCACAGCGCCTTTTCCGCTTCCCGGTTCACCCAGCAGAAAGATCGGCACATCGGATTGCGCCAGCAACTCCGCCTGGGCGCGCAACTTCTGCATGGCTGGACAACCGGCTACAAAAAACGCGTCCGGCCCCAACCGCTCCCCGAGTTCGCTTGCCAGCGCGGCCGCCCCGATCCCGCAGTCGAGTCCATACCCCCGCAACAAATGCTGAACCTGCTGCGCATCCAGAGGGCGCGACAGAATTTGTTCCGCTCCCAGGCGCACCGCCTCCTGGCGCACCAGCGTGTCTTCAGCATCGCAAAGGGCAACCACCGGCAGCTCAGGATTCAGCCGCCGCAGCCAGCGCAGCATATGGAAGCTGTCGCCATTGCCGCGGGGCAGGTCGAGCAGCAATAATTGCGGCGCATCGCCCGACTCCAGCCGCTCCATGGCATCCCACCCGCTGGAAGCGATTTCCACCAGCAGACCATCGTTATCTCCCAGGGAAGCCAGCGAACGCACCACGGCCGCTTCCTTGCTCACCACCAGCAGGCGGAACTGCTCCGGAGAACGGTCGACAGGGACCAGCGGCTTCAGAACGCTAGACATGAGATTTGCGAGAAAAACAATTGCGAAGAAAAAAATGAACTCAAAGAGGTTCCGATTTCAGAAAGGACTTGCTCAGACCGGCTCCACTTCGTAGCCTTCGACTTTGACCGATAAAGATCGTTGAATCGCGTTCACCGAAATCACCAGGGAGCGCTCTCCGCTGCGGCCTACCAGAATGCCTTCCATCCCGTCCAGGGCGCCGCTGCGAATACGGACCCGCTGTCCGATCTCGAGAAAAGGATGCTCCGACCAGGGCAGCGAGTGCTCCATCAAGGCGCGAACCGCGCTGATTTCAGACTCGGGAATGGAAGCTCCTTCGCCGCGGGCCCCCACCAGTCCCAGAACTCCATCCACGCGCAATACCTGCAAGCGCTCGGCGCGCTGCGGAACAAAGCGCGCAAACACATAGCAACTGAATAAAGGCAGTTCGACGGATTTCTTGCGGTCGCTCCAGCGTCGCACTTCTGTGATCACCGGCAAAAACGTCGTCACGCCGCGCTCCGCCAGACGCTGCGTCACCACCTTCTCGTGCCGCGGACGCGTGTGCAGCGCGTACCAGTTTTCCGCTTGCCGCTTCTCCTCATTATTGGCAAGGGCTGGAGCCGGCATCAGATGAGAAACTTCCGCGAGTATGCTGTGTGTGACCAAAGCTTCGCCCTCTCAGTCACACTTCTCAGTGTGACCCAATGAATCGGATAGTCGTCTCGCTACGATCTCAACTGGAGATCCCGGGGGAAAATGCAAGTTCGGGAGAGAGAATGTTTCTTAAGTCGACACAATAATTGGATCGCTCATGACCAATACCTCTGATTTGGAACCAACACGGTTCTGATTGCATAGTTGCTACAAGGCCAATGTGCATTGCAACAGAGCTATCAATTCCGCTTACCAAATCCTTAAGATTGGCTCAGGTATCTCACGCGAGACGCCAGGAGGGAGATGGCCAGATCCTAGGAGCTCAACGTTCCGTAACAGTGTCGAACCATTAACCACTACCGCGGGCAACAGGAGGGGGAAGTTGGCGCTTATCTCACGTGCCCTTGTGAGTACTTAACGTATCGCAGGTCGCAGTTGCTTGCAAGAGGAAAACATTCCTAGAGACGACTTACTCTATGGAAAACGGTTAGAATGCCGCTTTTTTGTTCCCTGGCGCACCTACGGATATCCCCTGATGCAGCCGCTTGCAAACAATGTTGCAAAAATCTGTCAGCCCGCTCTCGATCTGCATTCGCAGAATAAATTCACCAGCAAATACCCTCATAGTTACTTTTTCCGCCATTTCGTTTCCCAATGCCGGCGAAATCCACTAGAAATTGTTCCGGCCGCAAGCGCTCGGGGACGCTTTCAAATTCCGGATCTCGATTCCCGACAACAATAATTTCACCATGGTCAAGCACCGCATCAATGCCTCCGACCATCAGCCTGGAAATATGAGGAATGCGATTGAGAATAAAATCGCGGTTGGCTCCGACCAGGCTCGCCAGATTCACGTTCTTATCGTAGATGCGCAAGTCGAAGCCTTTTCCCAGCAGGCGCTCAATAACCTCAATCACCGGGCTCTCGCGTAAATCGTCAGTGCCCGCCTTAAAGCTGAATCCCAGCACGCCGACACGTTTTCGCCCTTTGCTCATGATGAGCTCGATCCCGCGGGCGATTTGCATTTCATTGCTGGGCAGAATCGAGGTCAAAATCGGCAGTTGCAAGTCTTTGGTCTTGGCTCGGTAGGCCAAGGCTCGCAGGTCCTTGGGCAAACACGAACCGCCAAAAGCAAATCCCGGGGAAAGGTACGCGGGCGAGATATTCAGCTTTTTGTCCTGACAGAAGATATCCATCACCTCGTGCGCGTCCACGCCGCAAGACTTCGCAAGATTGCCAATCTCGTTGGCGAATCCAATCTTCAACGCGTGCCAGCTGTTATCGACATATTTCACCATTTCCGCTACTTCGAGACTGGTGCGGATCAAGGGCGCGTCAATCGTTTCATACAGACTGGCAAGTTTGTCACCGCTGCACCGGTCCAGTTCCCCAATCACGGTTTTCGGAGGGCACTTGAAATCGCGGACGGCCGAACCCTCCCGCAGAAATTCCGGATTGTTGCTGACGCCGAAGTCAATCCCAGCTTTCTTATTCGAAACCTCTTCCAACGTGGGAATCACAATTCCCCGCATGGTTCCTGGCAGTATCGTGCTCCGAACGACCACCGTGTGCCGTTCCGGCTTATCTCTCAGTGCCTCGCCAATCTGCTCGCAGATGCGCCGTATAAATTTGAGGTCGAGGTTGCCATTTGCCTGGCTTGGGGTACCGACGCAAATCAAAGACAGTTCGGTTTCCTGGATCGCTTGTCGTGCATCGCCAGTGGCGCGCAGCCGTCCAGCGCTCACGTTGGCGGCAATGATTTCTGCGATCTCGGCTTCAATAATTGGCGACTGGCCGCGGTTGATCAGCTCGACCTTGGCCTGTACCGGATCGACTCCGATAACCTGGTGACCGTCGCCCGCCAAGCATCCTGCCGACACCGTTCCCACATAACCGAGTCCAAACACACTGACTTTCAAAATCGCCGCCCTTTCTTCGCCAAAAACCCCAGAAGCAACCCGATGTTATCATCGTGCCGCTTTCGAACACTCTGGCACTTTGGTGCTCACCAGCCATGTGCATTTGTTTGCACATGCAACGCTTTGCACACATTGTTGCAAACTCTCGTCATTTCGAGCTCTTCGCAAGGCTTGCACCCGCGATCATCGCCCTTATAGAATCTGACGGGCGCTCCCGAAAGCTCTCCGAGTTTCGGAATTTGTTCGCGGCGGTAAAGTGCGATGCCTGAAGATAAAGGATTGGGCGCAAACCCAGGATTGGGTGCAGACCCAATTCGCCTGCTGGTTGCTGACGGTTCGTTCCTACACACGCAATTGCTGGTCGAAGCTTTGCGCCGCGACCCTGAGCTCCTGGTCCTCCCATTCGAGCTCGACTCACGAAAGCTGGTCGACTCCGTCCAGAATAATCGCGTAGACGTCTTGCTCATGAGTTCCACGCTGGACGAGCAATCCGGCCGCGGCTTCGAAGTCTTGCGCGAACTCCGATCCACGATTCCCAGTTTACGAGCGGTCATGTTGCTCGATTCTTCGACCGACGACGCGATCTTGAACGCCTTCCGCTCGGGCGCGCGGGGAGTAGTCAGCCGCACAGAACCGGTCCAGACTCTCAACGATTGTGTCCGCCAGGTTCACCACGGCCACATCTGGGCCAATCACAAGCAAATGACGATTGCCATCGAGGCGCTGGCGAATTCTCCTGAAGTGCGAGCAATCAACGCAAAAGGGATGAGCCTGCTTTCCAAGCGCGAACTGCAGATCGTTCGCAGCCTCGCCGAAGGACTCACCAACCGCGAGATCGCCGCGCGTCTAAAACTAAGCCAGCACACGGTCAAGAATTATCTGTTCCGCGTCTTCGATAAGCTGGGAGTTTCCAGCCGCGTCGAATTGTTGTTTATGACCCTGGCTGGCTCAGTCGAACCCGCGCAGAACAGATCCAGACTCGCCGAGAATCCAACGGGAAATTTTGGCGATGAATTCAATCGGATTCTACGAGCGGCCGAGAGCGGACTGCCGCTGCCGCAGCTAGCTGTGGCGCAAATGTACATGTGTCTGCAAAAAGAGCCGCGGGATCTGGTTCAAGCCTATGCCTGGTATTTGCTGGGCGCCGAATGCGGATTGCGGACCAGGGAACAATTGGGACGAAGCATGACCGTCAAGCAGCTCGAAGATGCGCACTCGCAAGCGAAGGCTTGGCTTTCCCGCTTGCCGGAGCCGGCGGAAGCGAGCGCGATCTCCAAGCCACCACAATCCGCCCAGAGATCTTTGCCCGCAGGCCGCAAAGAAAATGAAAAAACCAAGGCAGCCTATCCTTCGTAGGTCTGTGTCCCCGCAGCACTCAAAATCGTCGATCTGATTTTTAAGGCGCGGGAATCGTAGCTTTGACCACCGCCGAGTATGCGCTTTCCTCGTTGCTCGAGTTCACTGCCGTGGTGACGTAGCAATAACTCTGACCGTCGCCCACGGTGCTGTCGCCGTAGGACGTCGAGGGATTCAGCGCTCCATTCAGCCGGGCATAGGTTCCACACGCCGTTCCCAGGTTTGACCGGTAAATGTTGTAGCCGACAATATCGGAAGACTGGCTCGCATTCCACGACAAGTTGACCGTGTATGCGGGAGGCGCAGTGCCCGTGCCCGTCAGAGCGTCGCTGGTTGTAGCCGGTGACGCATTGCTGGCAAATGTCAACGTGGCGCTCGCGGACCCTGTCGCTTGCGGGTCGAAGGTGACGGTGAAGTTTGCGCTCTGGCCGGCCTGGATTGTTAATGGAAACGAGATTCCGCTCAACGAAAAGTGCGAGTTGCTGCTGCTGGCGGCGTTGATGGTTACATTCGCTCCTGCCGCTGTTAACTGTCCGGAGGCACTTGCGCTGGCGCCGACCGCAACATTCCCCAGATTCAATGTGGTTGGCGTGACTGAAAGCTGTCCCACCGCCGCCGTACCCGTACCCGTCAGATCGGCAACCACGGAAGACGGGCTCGCATTGGTCACGAAAGTCAGTGTGGCGCTGGCCGCGCCCGCGGTTTGCGGTTTGAAGGTAACGGTGAATGGGGCGCTATGGCCCGCCTGAATCGTAACCGGCAACGACAAACCGCTCAGTGTGAATCGAGAATTGCTGCTGTTAGCGGAAGTGACCGTCACATCCGCAGTCGTCGCGACGAGGTTTCCCGTCGCGGTGCCATCGGTTCCCAAAGTCACACTGCCGAGAGCAAGCGTTGAAGGTGTTACTGCCAACTGACCCACCGCCGTCACACCGCTGCCAGTCAAATCCGCAACAGTTGACGAAGGATACGCGTTGCTGGCAAATGTGAGCGTCGCGTTCGCAGAGCCGCTCTTCTGTGGGTTGAAGGCGACACCGAAAGAAACGCTTTTGCCTTCGGCAATCGTCACCGGCAGGGATAACCCTGTCAGGACAAAGCTCGAATTATTGGAACTGGCCGAGGTCACAGTCACATCTCCGCCCGAAGCCGTGAGAGTTCCCGTCGCCGTTCCGCTGGTTCCAACCGTCACGCTTCCCAAACTCAGGGTGGATGGCGAGACGGCCAATTGCAATTGCAGCGGGCTTGCGGCCATTCCGGTGAGTGGAATTGCCAGAGTTGTGTCAGAGGCGTTTGAAGTAATCGCAACGCTTCCGCTGGCGCTGCCTGTGGTCTTGGGACTGAAAATTACCGTAAACTTGGCGGTTTGCCCCGCGGCCAAATTCAGCGGCAGGCTGAAACCGCTCACGCTGAAGCCCGCACCCGTGACCGGAGCCTGCGTAACCGTCACGCTCGATGCTCCGGTGTTGGTCAGCGTTTCCGTCTGCGACTGGCTGGCTCCCGTCTGCACGCTGGTGAAATTCACGCTGGCCGGAGTGACGCTGAGGCTTCCAGCCGCAGCCGTTTGTGTCGTGGTTTTGCTGCTGCTGGGAGTGCTGGAGCCAAGTCCCTGGCAACCCATCATTACGCTCAAGGTGAGCGTGCAGGCCAGCGTAGCGAGAAGAGCAAGGTATCGCTTGGGGGTAGCGTTCATGCGCAAGTTGTTGGGGAATACGTAATCTACTGAAATGACTTAGCTTTACAAGTGTGCCTTGCGGACCAAATTAGGAAAAGATCACAGAAGGACATGCTCAGTAAGGCAGCGTACCGCCGGGAAACCGGCCCGTTTGCGGAGTGATCACTCTCCGAAGTCGGTACATATTGCTCTCCGCGGGGATTTTCTCCTCACCGGCGGTTTTTTGCCTCGTGGAATATTTTTCCAGCGCTGGGAAAAGGTTCCCTAGGATGAGCGCCTGGTAAAGCTACGTTTACTTGTAAGCAATTGATCTAGCGCCGGTTATACCCTACCGATTACCAGAAGTGCACTCCGCCCTATTTCGGTCCCGCACTTGCACTTTCAGCTCTGTTATGAAAAACAAAAATCAGGATTGGCAGAACCTCGCCCGTTTGGCGTCCAAAGAACAGGATCCTGAACGATTGCTGGAGCTTATCCATCGATTGAACAATGCATTGGAAGTGGCAGAAGACCCTGCATTGACCGAAGCTACCTCCGACGTAGACCCATCGATCCCCGGCGACAAAATGTCCTCCACCGCCGCATAGCGGCATAAGAGTGTCTTTTCCACTTGGAATTCATGACAGTCGAAAGCGTCCGCGATCACTCTCCCGGCTCGAACCGGTAGCCCACCCACGGCTCAGTGAGTATGTAGCGCGATGAGCTGTCATCCGGCTCCAGCTTTTTGCGCAGATGGCCGACGAACACCCGCAGGTACTCCGGCTGTTCCACGCTGTTCGCTCCCCACACCGCAGCCAGCAGCGCGCGATGGGTCAGGACTCTGCCCGCATTTTTCGCCAGGAACGCCAGCAGATCAAATTCTTTGGGCGTGAGATGCACCTCGCGGCCTTTCACGCGAACGCTGCGCCCGGAATATCGATGCGAAAGTCTCCGGCTTCAATGAGCGACTTTTCCGCCTCTTCCGGCGCCGCTGCGCGCCGCAACGCCGCCCGCACCCGCGCCAGCAGTTCGTTCACGCCAAACGGCTTGGTCACATAATCGTCCGCGCCGGCGTCCAGCGCGTCCACTTTAGTGCGCTCTTCGCCTTTTACCGAAAGCACAATGATCGGAATTCGCGACTTCGCGCGGACCTGCCGGCAGAGTTCCAATCCGCCCAGGTTCGGCATGCGGAGATCGGTGATGATGAGGTCCGGTACCCACTCTTTCAGCGAAAGCAACGCCTCTTCGCCATCCCCCGCGGTGCGCACCCCGTAACCCTGGCTCGAAAGCGTCGTCTTTAGCACGCGCGTGATCTGCGGCTCGTCGTCCACTACGAGAATATTTCCCTTCGCCGGAACATTCATCTTCCCGCCGCCACTTTCATTTCACTTCCTGGGTGACTATGTGAACGTCCACCGGGGGCGCATCGCGCAGGAATTTGTGAATCGCCGAGAGATACAAATATCTCCGCAATCCGGTCTGCGCCGAACGCCCAAACACGACCTGCGTGATGTGCTTCTCGCGCACTACTTTCGCCACTTCCCCGGCCACGCTCTTGCCTTTGGTGAAGACGATCTCCGCTCCCAGATTCTTCGCGAACTGAATGTTCTGGCTCAATGACCGCTGATCTTTCGGGTCAGTATCCACGCCCGTATCCACGTAAATCACATATAGATCGGCATCGATACGTTGCGACATCCTTGCCGCCCTCGCGATCAAGTATTGCGCCGCCGGGCTGGAGCTGGTGCATACCCCGATGCGCTCGCGTACGCCGACCCCGCGCGATGCGCCGCCTTCCTTCTCCAAATACGATTCCAGGCTCCGGTCCACCGCCCGCGTAACCTGCTGCAGCGCCAGCTCGCGCAAAGCAATCAAATTTGCCGGACGAAAAAAATTGCCCAGCGCCCGGTCCGCGCGCTCCACCGGATAAATATCCCCGCGTTTCATGCGGGTTTGCAGCGCCTCGGGAGTCAGGTCGGATAACACAATCTCCGTCACCCGCTGCATCACCCAGTCGGGCACGGTTTCGCGGACGTGAACTCCGGTCACGCTTTGGATCGTCGGCATCAGGCTTTCGATGTGCTGCACATTCATCGTCGAAAGCACGTCGATCTGCGCTGCCAGCAGATCCATCACGTCTTCGTATCTTTTGTTATGCCGGCTGCCCTCGATGTTGGTGTGCGCCAGTTCATCGACCAACACCACCTGCGGCTTGCGCGCCAGAATGGCGTCGACATCCATTTCTTCAAACAACGTTCCCTTGTATTCCACCTCACGCCGTGGCGTCGTCTCCAGCTTGGAAGCCAGTTCGACCACGCCTTTTCGTCCATGCGTTTCCACAATGCCAATCACGACATCTTCGCCGCGGCTGGCACGGCGCACGCCCTCGCTCAACATGCTGTAAGTCTTGCCCACGCCCGGCGCATAGCCGAGAAACAATTTGAAAATGCCGTGCTTCTTCTCGGTCGCGGCTTCTTCCAGCCATTGCTCGGGCGTCTTCGGCATGAGAAATAGTTATTCGGCGAAACAATTATGGGCTAAGCGCCAATCGGCTAGAATCGGCTCACGGTGAAACGAGCCAGACTCTATCAGATATTACGCTTCACAGCTTCCGCAGCGGCTGTGGCGCTTATTATCTTCGTCTACACCCGCTGGCTGCACGTCAATCCCACCACCGTCGGATTCACCTTGCTGCTCGCCATTCTCATGGTGTCGACCCTGTGGGGATTGCGCTGCGCCATCTTCACCGCAGTTCTCGCCACCGTCGCCTACAATTATTTTTTTCTTCCCCCGCTCTATCAGTTCACGATTGCCGACCCGCAGAACTGGATCGCGTTGTTCGCCTTTCTGGTGACCGCGGTCGTGGCCAGCCAGCTTTCTGACCGCGCGCGCCGTGAAGCCGACCAATCGAACCAGCGCCGCAGTGAAGTCGAGCGGCTTTACGCTTTCAGCCAGCAACTGCTGGTCAGTGACAACGTCTTCGGCCTAGTCAATCGCATTCCCAACTACGTGGTCGAATGTTTCGGCATCTCCGGCGCCGCCATGTTTCTCGAAGACAAACAAGAAACCTACTTTTCCGACGCCGCCAGCCAGGCTTTATTTTCCACCGATCAGCTGAAAGCGATCAGCAGCCGGGGCGAGCCCGTGCTCAATCGCGAAACCCACATCTGCTTCATGCCGCTGCGCATGGGGGTTCGTTGTGTCGGCGCCATCGGCCTTTCCGGATGCGATCTTTCTCGCGAAACCCTGGAGGCCATCGGCAGCCTCACCGCCATCTCCATCGAACGCGCACACACCGTCGAGAAGCTCACTCGCGCCGAAGCCGCCCGCGAAAGCGATCGCCTGCGCTCCGTGCTGCTCGATTCCGTCACCCACGAATTTCGCACTCCCCTGACCGCCATTAAAGCCTCGGCAGAAACTTTGCTCTCGGCCGCACAGCTTGAGACCGCGGACCGCAAGGAACTCCTCACCGTCATCAACGAAGAAACCGATCGCCTCGACCGCCTGGTGGGCGAAGCAGCCGAGGTCGCGCAACTTGACTCCCATCAATTGGAATTCCACTTCCAGCCACACTCCATTCGTGAGGCCATTACTTCCGCCCTGCAGTCCGCGCGCCAGGCTCTGCAACACCATCCCGTGGAGGTGAAAGTCCCCGACGATCTGCCTCTGATCAACATGGACGTGGACCGCATCGCCGAGGTCCTTGTCCATCTCTTGGAGAATGCCGGCAAATATTCTCCGCCCGGCACTCCCATTCACATCATTGCCGAGCAGCGCCTGGGCGGGGAAATCGTAACCAGCGTGGCCGATCGCGGCGCCGGAATCGACGAAATGGAATTGGACATGATCTTCGAAAAATTCTATCGTGGACGCAATCTGCGTTCGACCATTCAAGGCACTGGCATGGGGCTGGCCATTGCCAAGGCCATCGTAGAAATCCACGGCGGCACCATCGGAGTCCGCAGCCAACTCGGCCACGGTTCGGTCTTCTACTTTACTCTTCGAGCACAATGAAAAGTTTTCTCCGCCGTTCGCAGGCTGCTGCTCTCGGCTAGAATGTTTTTTTAAGTTGGAGCCCATGAACATCGCAGAAATAGGAAAAGCTTGGGAAGGCCGCATGGTCGACGCTCGCCTTCCGTTGCGGCAGTGGCTGGGAAGTTCCGATCATAGTGCCGTTTATCTGACCGAAATTGCCGGCCCCGCATCGCCCAAAGCGGTGGTCAAAATCTTTCCCGCGGATTTTTTTAACTTCGATCGCCAGATCCAGCGCTGGCGCGCCCTTTCGCAGCTGCACTGTCCTTACCTTCTTCGCCTGCTCGATGGCGGCCGCTCTGAAATCGATCGCACTCCATTTTTCTTTGCGCTCGCCGATTTTGCCGAAGAAGATCTGTCGCAGGTTCTTCCCCACCGCGCCTTGACCACTGACGAAGTAAAGCAATTACTCCCGCCTCTTTTGGAAGCACTTACCTACCTGCATAAAAATGGTTTCGTTCACGGCCACATTCAACCTTCCAACGTGATGGCCGCGGGCGATAAATTGAAGCTCCCGGTGGAGCGCATCTATGCCGCTGGCGAGCGCCGCGATAACACCTCCCCGCTCAGCCCCTACGACGCTCCAGAAATCGCCACGGGAACTCTCACGCCCGCCGCCGACGTATGGTCCGTCGGAATGTTTTTGATCGCCGCCCTGAAGCAGCATCCCCTGGACGTTCGCGCCAACCCGCTGGCCGCGCCGAAGATTCCCGCTGACCTGCCCGAACCCTTCCGCAGCATTGTCGGCGACTGCCTGGTCGTGGATCCCAAAAGCCGCTGCACGCTCACCGAAATCGGCGCATGGTTGAGCCCGGTCGCATCCGTCAAAACGCCCGCTCCCAAATCCGCGCCGGAAAAAACGAAGGAGATAAGAAAAGAGACAGATGTAAAGCAGACGGGGAGCAAGCAGACCGGAGTAGATCAAAGTAAGGTAAGCCAGACCGGTACAAAAAAAACAGCCTCACCGGTGCGAATCACCGAGGCTCCCGCAACTCCAATCGCCGCAACTCGAGTCGCCACAACCGCAGTAAAGAAGCAGCAATCCGCCTGGCGCATCGGCGCACCGATCGCCGCTGTAGTAATCATCGCCGCGTTGGTCTTGGGACAAAAACTCCTCAGCCACAAGCCCGAGACCGCACCCCCCGCAAACACATCCACTTCAGAAACCCAGCCCGCATCGCAACCCGCAGCTCAGCCTACATCTGCACCAGCTCCGGAGGCTTCTACCCCGCAAGACCCGATCCTGCATCGCGTCGTGCCCGAACTCTCGGCCAACACAAAAAGAAAAGTTCACGGCGTGATCAAAATCAACGTTCGCGTCGAGGTCGATCCCTCGGGGAAAGTAATTGCCACGAAACTTCTGACGCCCTCATCGAGCCGTTACTTCAACAATCTCGCCCAGGAATCCGCCCAGCAATGGGAATTCGCCCCGCCGCAACAAAACGGACCACCCGTGCAAAGCGCGTGGCTGCTGCGCTTCCAATTCAGCCGCAGATCTGCGGAAGTGATTCCTTCGCGGCTGTCACGGCCATAAAGGACTCTCAGCGCGAACTCTCGACAGCTCGCGCTGAATCCTATTGCAGCTTCACGTATTCCGCTTTAGCTTCTTTCAAAATAGAAATGTCCGGGTCGGCGTCTTTCCACCTCGAGAGGAAATCTTTGTAGGCGGCGAGCGCTTGCGCCCGGCGAGCATCGGCATCCGCGCCTTGCGACGTTTTGGCCTGCAACGCATTCGCGCGAGCCACTCCCAGAGTCGCCAACGCTCCTGTCCAGCAATTCCACACAATGCCGCTGTGATCAACAATCTTCTGAAATTCCGCGGCAGCCGCCTCGCCTTGTTTGGCGGCAAGATATGCCTGCCCGCGAATGTACGCCGGAAAAAGACAGGAAAGATTGTTGAGGAAGAAGTTCTGTCCCGATTCGACGATCGACTGACTTTGCAAGGCAGTCAAGGCTGAAGCGGGGTTCTTTCGATCCAGCGCCAATTGCCCTCGGATGGCAGGCAGCCAAATCGCCTGCATCTGAGTGTCCAGGGGGAAGCGTTTCTCCAAGTCTCGGGCAAGGGTGTCGGCGCGCGCGGTCTCGCCAGCCAAGGCAAACGCGAGCGCCGCTTCGCTCTCGACGGCTTGACTCGTCGGAGCCAGCTTCAAAGCCTTTTCCGCCGACAACCGCGCTCCCGTGGAATCGCCGAAACCCGCTTGTTGCAGGGCGGCATTGGCCTGCCATACTGCCCCATCCTCTTTGCTGTCTGCCCGGATGGCAGACTCCACTGCCCGCCCGGTCAATTCCCGAGCCTTGCTCACGTGCCCGTCAAATGCGGCGTTGTCAGATGCCAGCGCAAGCCCCCAATTCTCGTAGTCGGGCACTCCTGCAAACCATTGCTGTTGTTCCGCCATGGCCTGTGAATCCCCCTTCAGGGCGGCCATTGCGTAGAGAGCATTGTGGAACATCGGATTATCAACTTTCTGCGCCTGCGCGTCGCGGATGAACTGCCGCGCTTCGTCGAAATGTTGCAAAGCCATGGCGTAATTGACAAGATTGCCGTAGCGCTCGACGTGTTGCGGCGCCAGCCGCAGCCCCTCGCGACTGATCTCGGCAGCTTTTTCGTATTGCCCCTGCCCCGCATAAACAAGACCGAGAGTGCCGTAAGCCGCGGTCGCCCGCGGGTAGCTTTCAATCTCCTCCTGAAAAGCGTCGGCCGCTTTATCCAGTTCCCCGGTCACGTTTTGGTAGTAGGAGGCGTTGATCGCCAGCCTTTCGCGTTCGCTCGAATGTTCGCGCAACTGAAATGCTTTGGTGTAATACACCCTGGCCCGCTCCAGCTCGCCGAGACTGGCATAGTCCCCACCGAGCGAGCTGTACCCCATGGCAAAGTTCGGATCCAGTTCGATGGCGTGCAGGTAATACGGTAGAGCTGATGTGAAGCCTTTTTCGGCGTAGGCTTTTTGTCCCAGGCTGTAAGCTTGCAGCGCTTGCAGTGACGAAGTGGTAGCCTCAGCCAGCGGCACGTCGAATTTTTGCACAGCAGCCAGCGATTCTCCCAACTCCCGGCGGAGTTTTGCGGCAGCATCACCCAGGGCATCCAGCACTTTCTCTTTCGATGGCGCCGTCAGCTGTTCTTCGGCCAGCGTCTCGCCGGTCTGGCAACCGACCGCCTTCAGCCCCACCACATATTCCGTACCCAGATTGCTGATCGATCCGGCGATGTAGGCCTTGCTTCCCGCCCGCAGGCAAACCTCGCGGGCCAACTCGGGCGTAAGCTTGTCATTAGCGGGACGAGTCATTAACTTCAACGTCTTGGTAACATCCCCATCCGAGAGAACATTCAAAAAAGGCGACTGCCGCAGAGATACGCTGAGCGCAGTCTTCAGCGTCTCGTCGAAAACGGCATCTCCCGTGGTGTTGGAAAAGTCGCCCAGTACCAGGGTGTCCCGATCGGTCAGCCGCTTCGTCCGATGCAAACGATAGTACAGGCCTCCGCAAAGAACGAGTGCAAGCAGACCACCCAACGCGAGAATCTTTACCATTCGTGTTGAAAGTTTCTTATGCGCTGTCGCGCTCTGCCGTGATGCCGGGACGAATCCGCCCTCCGTATCCCGCTTCAGCCGTTGCAGGTCGGCGCGGATGTCGGGAGCCTGCTGATAGCGCAGATTCTGGTCTTTTTCCAACGCTTTTTCGATGATCTGTTCCAGCGCCGCCGGCACTTTTGGATTTAACTGCGAGGGCGGTTCCGGCTCGCGATTGAGAATCGCATCAAAAATTATCGCTTCACTTTCTCCGCGAAACGGCGCCTGACCGGTAGCCATTTCATAGAGCACCGCCCCAAAGGAGAACAAATCCGTACGGTTATCGAGTGCCTTGGCGCGGGCCTGCTCCGGAGACATATAGGCAATCGTTCCCAGCGCCGAGCCGTGGCCCGTCAGAGATTCCGCAATCGCGGCCGTTTCTTCTTCGCCACGACCGGCGGCCGGCCCCGCTGCCCGCCCGGCGTTCAGCTTGGCGAGCCCAAAATCCAAGACCTTCGCGTGACCCCGCTTGGTCACAAAAATGTTTGCCGGCTTGATGTCCCGGTGCACAATGCCTTCTGCGTGCGCGGCCTCGAGCGCGTCAGCGATCTCGATGCCGAGAGACAGCAACTGTTCGATCGGCAGCGGCCTCGCGGCAATCTTCTGCCGCAGCGTCATGCCATCGAGAAACTCCATGGCAATGAACGCTCGGCCCTGGTGCTCACTGATCTCGTATATGGTGCAAATGCCAGGATGGTTTAGCGCCGAGGCTGCCCGCGCCTCACGCCGGAAGCGCTCCAGCGCCAGTGCGTCATGCGCCGTATCCTCAGGAAGAAACTTCAGCGCCACCGGGCGCCCCAGGGCAATATCTTCAGCCTTATAGACCACTCCCATGCCGCCGCTGCCTAATGGCTCGACGACGCGGTAGTGGGAAACTACCGTTCCCGTGATGGCAAACTTGCCGAGAGGAGTGGAGGAGCTTGCTGAGACCGGCGGCACGTCAACCGGTTGGCCCGCGGGAAAGCTTCCCGCCTTATGATCGGACCTCAGCAACAACTGAACTTCCGCGAACAATTCCTGATCGCCCGCGCAGGCCTGGCGCAGAAATTCATCCCGCTGATCGCCCGGCTTGCGCAGGGCCGATTGCAGCAGATCCTCGACTCGTTTCCGCCGCTCAGCATCCATCGCCATGTTCACATTCAGCTCGCAATCTAGCCAGGCGCGAGCCGTGCCTTACGGTCACATCAGCGCCTAGAGCGCCTCGCCGCAAGAGGTTTCGGGGCGCCGACAACATCCGGCCGGCGACGCGTCCTCTACTGATAGTGTTCCCGTGCCCCTTTACGTTTCCAATGCGCTGAGACTTTCGCCCACCCTCCGGAGCCTACCGAAATCGCGAACCACCAAAAGTCAACCCTACGTTCGTATCTTCGCCTGTCTACTAAAGTAGACACCATCAATACCACGCAAGCATCCCCCGCTCAACCGCTTGCCATTTTGGAACGCTCAAAAACCCCGAATTCCGGCGTTCACGTTTACAAAACGTTCTACGTAGAACACTTTGTAAAGACTCAAACGCCTCATTACTCCTCGTGTTTTCCGCCCTTCAGCTTCCACAGAATTTGCCGCAACATGCCCAGCCACAACTCCGCGTCCGATCTTTGCAGTGTCAACCGCCGTACGAAGCGCCGCGCATTTTCCCGCACCGACTCTTCCGTATGCCGCCGCACATACTCGCTCAGGTTGAGCGCTTCCATGAGACTGCCGACAATCCTCTCTTCATCGCCCGCCGTCGCCCGCGGCCCAGCCATCACTTGCGGAACAGAATCGGGAATTACCGGCGCGACTTCGCTTCGCGTCACTTCATACAGGCACACCGCAACCGCCTGCCCCAGATTCATTGACGGATGTTCTTCACGCGCGGGAATGCGCAGCAACCAGTGGCAATAACTCAGGTCATCATTCGACAGCCCAAATTTTTCCGACCCGAACAGAAGCGCAACGCTTCGCTCACTCAACTCTGTGCGTACCGCTCGCCCTAAATCCACGTCGAGCTCTCGCAGCGGATGCTGCAAGTCGCGACTCTTCACTGCCGTCGTGCCAATGACCAGCTCGGAATCGGTCAGCGCCTCTGCCAGCGTGTCGAATACTTCCGCGCCCTCCAGCACCGCCGACGCGCCCACAGCCGATCGCGCGTTGCGAAACGCCACGTCATACGGGGCCACCAGGCGCAAACGCCGCACGCCAAAGTTGCTCATAGCGCGCGCAGCCGCGCCAATATTCAAAGGATTTCGCGGGTGAACGAGCACCACGACGAGGCGTTCTGATTCGTGCGGAGGGAGCAAACAGCAATTCTAAACCCGGACGTTGACCGTTGGCCCTTCGCCCTTAGACCTTGCACCTTGGCCTGAAGTCCAAGGTCTACCGTCCAAGGTCCAGAGCCCTGCCCCTTCGCAGCAATCCGAAAATCGCCAGCACTCCTGTGGCAACCAGCGGCAGCGGGCTCGGCTCAGGGATAGAACTGATCGGGTCGTCCGAGGACGAGGCAACGGATTCGTGGCGATAGTCCATGGGAGCGTTGGGGTTAAATCGTAAGCGCCCGGTCGAATTGCCAAGAGCGTCGTCCGAATTCCACGGCGTCAACTCCGACGCAACGTTCACCGCCGTCAGCTTCCACGGAGCCATCCCGGAAAAAGGGCTGGCAAAAACCACCGTCTCGTTCGAACGGCTCTGGTTTCTTGTCGCATCCAGCAGCGAAACATAGCTTGCCCTGGGGCTTCGGCTGGTATTGAGTTCGAGATCACTGTTCGCCAGACAGAGGCCGACAAAGGCGAGCAAAAGCAGAGCACATGTAGCCAGTCTTCGGGGGAGGGTCATCGTTCTCTTCTCAGTCTATCGTCTTTGTTGGAACATCTGGGGTGTGACAGCGGAATAACCTTGGCGAAATGCTAGATTTGGCGGCCTGTTTCGTCTATAAGGTGATTGCTGTAAGAGGGAACCTTTTTAGTCACTGCGGGTGGCGACAGGGGAAAGCCCGGCGCCCGGCGCGAGCAAGCCCCGGGCCGAAATTCCCAAGGCTTGTTCATGCAAATGTAAAATAATTGTCAAAGCTCGTGCGCCCAGGGCCCGATTCCGGAAAACCGTTGTAAGCTGCTGTTTCGCGCCGGGCTTCGATGGCCCGCGGTCGAAGGCATCACCCGAATCTGAAAGGTTTTCTTTATGGCTCACATGGCGACGCCGCTCAGCCCGGCGGCGAGAACGGTAGAAATCACAAACATGTCTCGGCCCACCGGCCGGATCATGGTTGTCGAAGACGATCCCGCGGTGCAGAAGGCGCTCAAGCGGCTTTTCGAAACGGAAGGCTTTGCCGTCGAAGTCCGTTCAGATGGACTGTCTGCCCTGGAAAGTTTTCAGGCCTGCGCGCCCGCGGCCATCGTTCTCGACTTGCGCCTGCCCAAGCTTTCCGGGGCCGACTTGTGCAAAGAAATCAAGTCTCTGGCGCCGGCTCTGCCCATCGTGGTCCTCAGCGCGGCCAGTGACGTCTCCGACAAAGTCTTGCTGCTGGAGTTGGGCGCCGACGACTACGTGACCAAGCCCTTCAGCCCGCGCGAATTGCTGGCCCGCGTGCGCGCCGCATTGCGGCATACTTCGCGCGCCGCCAGCGTGAACGTGATCACCTTCGACGGCATCTCCGCCGACTTCAAAAAAATGGAAATCAAGCGCGACGGAGAGGTCATCGTCCTGACTGCACAGGAATTTAAAACATTTCAGTTTTTTGTGCAAAATGCGGACCGGGTCATCAGCCGCGACGAGTTGCTGAATGAAGTTTGGGGATATCAGAACTATCCATCCACCCGTACCGTCGATAATCACATTCTCAAACTGCGGCAAAAATTGGAGCGCGATCCCTCCAGCCCGGTGCACTTTCGCACCGTGCATGGCATGGGATACAAGTTCGTCCGCTGATTCCCTTGAATTCCTCCTCGGAGCCCGCAGCCAGCAAGCCGCACGTCGATCCCTCCGGTATTTTTGTGCCGCGCATGAAGTTGAGCACGCGTTTCCTGCTCGCCATGCTGCTCATCACCGCTGCGCTAACCAGCACCAGCCTGCTGCTGGTCCGGCGAAGCATTCAAGATAACGTCCGCCGCGAAATCGTGCTGAACCTGCGCAACTCCGTGGGCACCTTCGAAAACTTTCAGCGCGAGCGGGAAACCATGTTGACGCGCTCGGCCGAACTGCTGGCCGATCTGCCCATCACGCGCGCGATCATGACCAGCCCCGATCCTGTGACTATTCAGGATGCCTCGCGGGATGTTTGGCAGGTCGCGGGCAGCGATCTTTTCGTGCTGATCGACCGTGGCGGAAAAGTTGTCGCGCTGCACACCAAGACTCCGGGCTTCACGCGCGAAGCCGCAGAGCGGTATTTCCAGCAATCGTTGAACGAAGAAGATTCCAGCCATTGGTGGTTCGGCGCGCACCACCTTTATCAGGCCTTTTTGCAGCCTGTGTATCGCGGGTCGCGAACGGAAGGCACGCTGCTCGGATTTCTCGTCATCGGCCACGAGATCGACGATCGCCTCGCCCGCCAGGTCAGCAAAGTCGCGGCCAGCCAGGTTGCATTTTCTTATGGCAACGAAGTGGTCGCTACCACTCTGACGCCCCGGCAGATGCAGACTCAGAGCGTCCGCGATCTGGTGTCGGCCGCGGTGCAGCGCGATCCTCGCGACATCGAAGTCGGCAAAGAACATTTTCTGGCTACGTCGCTCGAACTTTCCGGCCAGCAGGCAACGCCCGTCCGCCTGAGCGTGCTCGGCTCCTACGATCAGGCCGCGCAGTTTCTAAATCAGCTCAACCGATATCTTCTATTGCTCGGATTCGTCGCCGTGCTCATCGGCAGCGCCCTCGTATTTTTTGTTTCGCAAACGTTCACCCGGCCTTTGGGCAACCTGGTTGGCGGCGTGCGCGCGCTGGAGCGTGGAGATTTCCATCACCCGCTCGACCCCCGCGGCGGCGATGAAGTGGCGGAGTTGACCCGCGCCTTCGACCGCATGCGCGCCAGCCTGCTTAAGAGCCAGCAAGACCTCGTGGAATCCGAACAGCTTGCGACGATTGGCCGCATGGCCAGTTCCATCTCTCACGACCTGCGCCATTCACTCGCCGCCATCGTGGCCAACTCCGAATTTCTTTGCGACGGCCGCCTCACATCCTCGCAGCGCGAAGAGTTGTATCAGGAAGTTCGTATGGGAGTAAATTCCATGACCGATCTCATCGATTCGCTTTTGGAGTTCGCCCGCACGCGCGAATCTTTGAGCCCGTCTTACAGCAGCGTCTGCGAAACCGTGCAGCGGGCCGCGCAGGTGGTGCGCGTTCACCCGCGCTATCACGGCAGCGCCATCGAGGTGCATTGCCGCGATCAATTCCTGGGATGGTTCGATCCGAGAAAACTGGAGCGCGCTCTCTACAACTTATTATTGAACGCCTGCGAGGCAGTGCCTCCCGTCGGCGGCAAGGTCGAGGTAAGCGTCTCTGAGAAAGCGGACTCGATCACCATTGAAGTTTCCGACAATGGTCCGGGCATAGCCGAATCCATTCGCGAGAAGCTGTTTCACCCGTTCGTGAGTTATGGCAAAGAAAACGGCACTGGCCTGGGCCTGACCGTGGTTCAGAAAATCGTCCAGGACCATGGGGGGGAGGTTATGCTGCAACGAACGCCGGAGCAGCGAACCGTTTTTACGATTGTGCTGCCGCGGCGGGCAATGGAAACGACGCTTGGCGTGCGGCGAACGCCAGTAAAGCTCGCATCTCTCGTGCCCGCGAAGCGCGCTGCTGATGCCGGCGGCGATTCAACTCCGGAACCTGGATCGTAGGCCGGGGCGATCCAACCTTTGCGTTCTTGCTTGATTCGGAAAAGTTCAGGAGGAGGCTGTGAGAAATCTTGCCACTGCCACTATGCGCGGAGCTGCATGCATCGCCATCACCGTCGTTTTCTTGAATACCCTCAGCCACGCTCAACAACAACCCGCCGCAAGCCGGACAGCCGCTGGAGAAACAACCGCCGACGCGACAACCAACGCGGTGCGCGAACTTCAGGATCAAGTTCAGCAATTGCGGATGCTGGTAGAAGAAATGCGCAGCGAGAACAAGCAGTCGCGGGCTGAGATGCAGGAACTGCGCCACGAATTACAGGACACGCGCAGCCTGCTCGAACATTCAGCCGCGCCTGCTACTGGACTTGCGACCGCCGCGCCCGGCCAGCCATCCTCGCTCGCCGCTGCACAGGTTGCTACTTCCTCGTCCGCTTCAGATCAGACTTCGTTGAGCCTGGAAGACCGCGTTGAGAAACTCGAAGATTCCACTTCCCTGCTCGATTCCAAAGTTGACGAACAGTATCAGACCAAAGTCGAAACTGCTTCGAAGTATCGCGCGCGGCTTTCCGGCATCGTGCTCATGAACATGTTTCGCAATGGAGGAGGTTCGAACAATTTAGATATTCCCGACTACGCGGAGCCGGCGAATCCTGGCGCGCCGGCGGCCACCTTCGGCGCAACTCTGCGGCAATCGCAAATCGGACTTGAGATTTTCGGACCGGAAGTTGCGGGGGCAAAAACTTCCGCCGATGTCCAGTTTGATTTTGCCGGAGGCTTTCCCGCAACCGGCAATGGAGTCGATTTCGGCGTCGCCCGGTTGCAGACTGCCAGCCTGCGCCTGGATTGGGTTCACACTTCCGTGGTCGCTGGACAGGATGCGCTCTTCATCTCGCCTCTGTCTCCGACTTCGTTCGCGTCGCTGGCCACGCCCACGTTTGCTTATGCGGGAAATCTCTGGGCATGGACGCCGCAATTGCGCGTCGAGCATCATTTCGATCTGAACGATACTCAGACGCTCACCGTGCAGGCGGGCATTCTTGATAACCTCGACTGGGAATATAACTACGACAGTTTCTACCGCACGCCGCAGGCGGGCGAACAATCCGGCCAGCCCGCCTATGCCTTTCGCACCGCCTGGTCGCGGCCGGTGCTCGATCATCCTCCGACCTTTGGTGTGGCAGGCTATTACGGCCGCCAGAACTGGGCATGGAATCGCACCGTGGACGCGTGGGCCGGCATGGCCGACTGGCAGATTCCGTTGGCGCGCCGCCTCGCACTCTCGGGCGAGTTTTACCGCGGGCGCGCCATCGGCGGCCTTGGTGCCGGTGTTGGCACCTCCATCCTTTACGGCGGCAATCCCGCTTCAGCCACGTCCGCGATCCGCGGACTCGACGACGCCGGAGGATGGAGCCAGTTGAAATTTCAGCTCACCTCGAAGATAGAACTCAATGGAGTCTTTTCCGAAGACAATGCCTTTGCCGGAGACGTGCGCGGCTTTGCCACCGACCAAAATAATTTCGGCCCGATCCTGGGGCGGAATCGCGGAGCATTGGGCAACGTGGTTTACCGTCCACGGTCCGATTTGCTGTTTTCCGCGGAACTCCGGCGGCTGCACACGTTCCCGGTTTATGACGCGAGCAGCGTAACCAATCAGGTAAATCTGGCGATGGGGATTTTGTTTTGAACTGGAATCGCAATCTCCGCAGTATCGTGACCGCATGTCTGCTTCTGTTCGCACTCGCCGCCACGGCGCAGGATGCGGCGCTCAGAGCGCGCATCGAACTGACCAAAGGCGGCCATCGCGTCAAAGACGCGTCCAAGGCCGTGGTGTGGCTCACACCGTTAGGCAATGCCCACTTTGATCCGCCACGGCAAAAGCCGTCCGAAATTCCTCAGTTGGTGCAAAAGAACAAGATGTTCCACCCTTCGTTGCTGGTCATTCCGGTCGGGGGCAAGGTGGAATTTCCCAATCGCGACCCGTTCTTTCACAACGTCTTCTCGCTGTTTGATGGCAAACGTTTCGATCTTGGGCTCTACGAAAGCGGTACCACGCGCTTTGTGCAGTTCGATAAGCCAGGCGTCTCTTATATTTTTTGCAACATTCACGCGCAAATGAGCGCGGTGGTGATCACAGTGAGCACGCCTTATTACGCAATCTCCGACGCGCGCGGACAAATTCATCTGGCCCACGTTCCCGCAGGACGGTACACGCTGCAGGTTTTTCATCCCTCGGTCTCACCCGACGCCTTGCATGCGCTCGATCGCGAGATCACGGTTATGCCGGGAGAAAGTTCACTGGGAACTTTCACATTGACTGAATCCAACTTCGATCTCGAACACAAGAATAAGTACGGACACGATTATGATCCGCCGGATCCCGATAGTCCTGCATATGCCAGGCCCTAGAACCACGCTCGAAAGGCGTTGGGCATCGATCTTCGGTTCTGGGGCGCTGCAAATAATTCCCCGATTGGGAGCTGGATCTCGATTTATTCCGCGGGAGGATGATTGGGAATTAAAGCAGGCTTAGAATTCTTGATGGACAGGCGGTGTTTGGAGGGTGTTTCCAGTGGGTACTGGACGCCGCCCGTCAAGCGGTCGAGTGGCCTAGTCAGCCATTAGGGTTCGACTCCCTCGCCCTCCGCAGTCACTCGACCATTGATTTATTGCTTGACTCAATCGTCACCTCATTTATGATTGCAAGTGGCGGGCGGCGTCCGTACCACTTTGCAAAAACCCCGGCGTGACTAACCGGGGTTTTCGTGTCTGGATGACTGGAAGCGGCTTAGACGGTAAAAAGTTAATGGCTGTTGTAGGCGATTGAAAAATCGCGGACAAAACGCGTCCAATAAGAAAAGGCGCGCCGTTTAGCGCGCCCTTCTTTTATCGCCTCTGTTTTCACTTTTTACTGCAACTCGCCTCTATCCAAAACAACAAGCCGTGCCTACCGATGACCACCTCCGCCATGTCCGCCGCCGGAAGAATGTCCGCCGCCGCCACCACTGGAATGACCGCCCGACGAGTGCCCGCCACCACTGCTGTGACTCGGCGCGCTATGCGACCCACCGTAGCTGGGTGTGCCGCGATATCCGCCGTAGCTGCCCGAAGACCGCGGCTGCACGATCGGCTGATGCATATCCAGTTGCGGACGCGACGAGCCGCGGCCATAACCATCCGAGTACGACCGCCCACTCGATCCGTAAGAATTGGATCCGTACGACCGCGAACCGTACGCACTCGAACCATAAGAGCGCGACGCGGACGAACTGGGAGCAGTGCGGTTCCAGTAGCTCTCGCTGCTTCCGCGGCCGGCCGAGCTTGCGCCGTAAGCAGATCCGCTTCGCGGCGGCGAGCTGAATGAGTGGAAGCCATCGCTCGAAGCCGAGCTGCCGCGCGACGACTCGCTCATCGACGAACGCGTATTGCTGCTGGGCTGAGTGCTTCGCGACGCGGTATTGCCCGCCTCGCGATTACCCATCGGCGTCCCCGCGCTCGGCTTCGTTCCTGCTGAACTCGCGCTCCGCGCTTCGTTCATTCCATTTCCGCTCATGCGTCCACCCGCTTGCACCGATGACACATGACTCTGCTGCATGGACTGCTGCAGGTGCGCCGTCTCCTGCTGGAACGACTGGTGTCCTGCCGTGCTCGCCATGCTGCTCCGCGTGTTGCTGTAGAAGTGCTGCGAGGCGGAGTTGTGAATGGTCGATGGTGCCGCGGCTCGTCCGCTCGCCGATAAGCTGGCGCGCGAAGGCACCACCGGCAGATTGCCGGTTGCCATGCGCGCTCCGCTGATCTGTTCCCGCGTAGCCGCAACCGCGCTCACATGACCGGCGCCAAAGCGTCCCGCGCCCACCGTCGAGAGCGCGCCCCCGATGTGCGCATCGTTAAGCCGCGCTACATTTGAGAATCGCGTTCCTCCGTGCAGCGGCGCAAAGCCGCCATAGCGGCCATAGCCCCCGCCGTGCCAGCCGGCAAATCCAAACCTGCCGCCATAACCGCCCCACCACGGATGGAACCAGTCACACGGACCAAGCGGCAGCCAGCCAAACCCTCCCCAGCCGCCCCAGCCAAAGCCAATGCCAAATCCAAAACCCCCGCCCCAGCCGTAGAACGACACATAAGCCGGCGACCAGAATGGACGATAGAAGCCCGCTCCCCACACCGGTCCCGGCCACCACGCCCAGGAATTTCCGTAATACATCCAGCGGCCATAGTGATAAGGCGCCCATCCCCATGGCTCATAGCCGACCCATGTCCAACCGTAGTATGGTTCCCAAACCCAGTTTCCATCGCGATACGGAACCCACCCCTCGGGCTCATTTGGCACCCAGATGTCGCCGTAGTCCGGCGCGTTCTGCCAGCGGCCATAGGCATCCAGATCTTCCGACCCGGTGTAATAACGATCCGTGTGATGCCACGATTGCGCATTCTGAATGATGCGGTCGCGGTCGCCGTTCCAGCGATCCCAGTCGTCGCGTGGAGGAGCTTGCGAAATCTTGTACTGCGCGTCATTGCTGCTTCCGCGCACGGTCGCCATTTCGCCTTCCTTAACTTCGGCGCTGCCCTGCGGCGTGGCAATCTGCGCCTCGCCTTTGCGGACGATCACCAGCGTCTCGCCGTCAGGCTGCACTTCGATGCGGAACTCGCCATCATGATGCGACGGATGCACAGCTACGTTCGGCGTGTCGATCTCCGGTTCGGCGTCGCTGTTTTTGTAAACCGTGTACGTAGCCAATCCCTTGGCCAATTGAATCTGAATATTCTGGTGCGTGAAGTTGGCGATGTTAGCTTGCGAATCCGATCCCAGGCGAAGAATGTTCGCAAAGTCGAGTTGCAATTCCACGCGTGCGCCGGGGCCGGTGGAAACTTTGTCACCGCTCATGACCGGCTGGTTCAGCATGGCCGCCGACCAGGTGCCCGCGTCACCTCGCTGCGTAGAAACGTTGCCATGAATCATGCTGACGCGCGCCACGCCTTGATCCGTCTTAGCCGGTCCTTCGCCCGTAGGACCACCCGGCTGCGCCTCCGCCGAATTCGGCCCACCCTGGTTCGGACCCTGATACTGCCCCTGCATTTGTCCCGGCGGCGGAGCTTGCTCAGCGGGAGCTTGCTCCTGCCCTACTTCCATCGGAGCACTGGGCTGCTCCGACGGCCCCGGACCGTCCTCGGTCGTCTGCGCCCACGCACCAGCCGTGAAGCCGCTCGCCATTGCGAACGTTAAGATTGCGATCCCCGTCAGAAACCTGTTTTTCATAAACATCGTCTCCGCCCACTACTCGTTCAAACCCGTATGTAAGAGAAATATCTCGCATAGGACAAAGCAACTGCCATGCCAATCAGGGCGGGGGAGTCGAACTTATAAACCTCGCATTTTCAGTGAATAATGTTAGGAAGAAATGGAGCTATCAGCGCCAGGATGTGGACTTTGGCCGCTCTGAGCCATCAGTGGTGGTTTTCAACCAACTCACGAGCCAGGAACGTTGCTGGCAAAAACACGAAAGCCCCGATAGTCAGTCGGGGCCTCCGTACAATCGTGGGTTCGAAGAAAAACAGTTCGAGAGTAACTCCCAGGGTCAGCGTCCTCAACGCAACTTTGGCGTTCTCAACTGCGCTCCATGCCAAATCGTCGTAACGATCACCCGCTTTGCCTGCACGCGGTAAAAAACCAAATATGGAGTTCCGCCCACAACCAACTCTCGCACGCCCGGTTCGCTTCCGGCACGTCCAAGATAAGGATGGTCTTTCAGAGCTTCGACGAGCGTAACAATCCGGATGGCTAATCGTTCCGCTGCGCCGGGCTTGTCTCGCGCGACGTAAGCGCGAACCTCTTGCAAGCGCCTCCGCGCCAGCGGAGACCAGACAATCTCTAACGGCACAGTTCCTCATCATCGTGCTCGCGCCCACAGGCGCACTTCGGCGGAGGCAGCTCCCGGTCCGTCCCCCACGAAAGCAGCCACGCCTTCATGTCCTCATGCCTGACGTAATGCCCGGACTTAACCTGCCGCTCGGCTTGCCGAATCTCCGCCAACATCCTCTCTTGATCCGCTACGTAGGACTCAACCGCATCGGAGATAAGAAAATTGGAGCTGCGTCCGGAAACCTTGGCCAGCCGCGCCAGCCGCTTCTTAACATCCGGCTTGAGTCGAACGCTGAGGGTCGCGCTGCGCGTGTTCGCCATGAACACACTTTATCATGACTGGGCTGACCCAACCAAGAATACGAAAGCCCCGATAGTCAGTCGGGGCTCTTCGTGAGTGCTTAGTACTGGACGCTGCCTCTCAACACTAAGGATAAATCTCTAACCGGTGTTGTCAAGCAAATTCCAGTTTCGTCGAGTAGCCGGCGGAGAGTGAGGGATTCGAACCCTAGTGGCTGACAAGGCCGCTCGACTGCTTGAGAGGCAGCGTCCAGTACCCACTGGCAATACTCTCCAGACGTCTGGCCCTCGCCACGATTGTAGATACGGCGCAATCCGCTGCAGCAAGTATTTCCGTTTTCATTTCGGCGCGGTCCTATTTCGGGAATTCTGTTTCTACCCTTCCTTCTCGCCCTCATCCGCAATCCCAATCTTCGACAGCCGATAGCGCAGCGCATTCCTCGACAATCCCAGCAAGCGCGCTGCCTGGCTCTTATTTCCATTGGCGCGGCGTAACGATTCCTTGATCATTTCGTCTTCCCACTGCTCCAGAGTCATGCCCTCGGGCAGAAATCCGCCCGCGCCATTGCCCGCCTTTGCCGGACGCGTGTCCAAGTGAATATCCTCCGCCTCAATCATCGTTCCCTTGGCCAGAGCGCACGCGCGTTCAATAATGTTTTGCAACTCGCGCACATTCCCCGGCCAGTGATAATTCGTGAGAATCTGCAGTGCTTCCGGCGTGATGCCTTCCACCGGCTTGCCCGAGTCTCCGGCAAAGCGCGCGATAAAAATGTTCACCAACTCCGGGATATCTTCCTTGCGCTCGCGTAGCGGCGCAATATCAATCGGCACAACATTCAACCGGTAATAAAGATCTTCGCGAAATGTTCCCTGCTCCAGCGCCTCGCGCAAGTCGCGATTGGTCGCCGCGATCAGCCTGACATCGACTTTGATGGTCTTGGTTCCACCGAGGCGTTCAAACTCGCGCTCCTGCAAGACCCGCAGCAATTTGACTTGGATCGCCGGAGGCACATCGCCAATTTCATCCAGAAACAGCGTCCCTTTGTCGGCCAGTTCAAATTTGCCGGGCTTGCTCGCTACCGCTCCGGTGAACGCGCCGCGCTCGTAGCCGAACAATTCACTCTCCAGCAGATTCTCGGGAATCGCCGTGCTGTTGATTTTGATAAATGGCCCGCGCGCCCGCCGCGACTTTTCGTGAATCGCCCGCGCAATCAAATCTTTTCCCACGCCGCTCTCTCCGCCTAACAACACTGTGGTATTGGTCGGCGCAATACGCTCAACCGTGGCCAGCACTTCCTGCATCTTGGGGCTGCGGGCGGCGACATTGGCCAGTTCATAGCGCTTGCCCAGGGCCTCGCGCAGAGAGCGATTTTCTTCCCGCAGCTTGTGGACATCCAACTCCTTGCGGATGACCATGCGCATCTCAGCCAGCGAAAACGGCTTGAGCACATAATCGCTGGCGCCAGCCTTCATCGCTTCCACGGCCGTTTCTACCGTGCCAAACGCCGTCATCACCACCACCGGAAGCGCCGCGTTCTGGCGCTTCACCGCCTGCAAAAACTCCAGACCATTCATGCCCGGCAATTTCAAATCGGTCAGAACCAGATCGACCGGATTTTCCCGCAGTAACTTCAATCCGCTCTCAGCGTCGCCCGCCGACAGAGTCGTGAATCCATCGTCGCCCAGATTCAGCTCCAGCAGCCGACGCATCTTGGCCTCATCCTCGACAATTAAAATCGCCGCCATTCTCTCGTCACTTTCGAACTAATAAGAAATATTAACCACGAAGGTCACGAGCGATCACGAAGGAACTCTCTCACGTTCTCGTTCGTGCACCTTCGCGCCCTTCGTGGTTTGCGCCTCTAAGTTTTCCCGTAGTGAGCCCAGCTCATGAGATCACCATATCCGATGCCGGTTTCGCGGCAATTATCTTCGCCTCCGCCGGAAAAAACAGAACAAAACTCGCGCCGACTCCAGCACGCGGTTCTTCGATGCGAACAAATCCCTCGTGCCCATCCATAATCTTCGAGACAATCGACAATCCCAATCCCACCCCGGTTTTCTTGGTGGTGACGAATGGATTAAATATCTGCTCCCGCAACTCCGCCGGAATGCCGGGGCCGCTGTCTTCAATTCGCACCTCGACTCCGTCGCGCCCGTTCGCGCTCGACCTTGCAACTTTAATACGCAACTGTCCGCCCGCTTCGCCCATCGCGTCATACGCATTCTGGATAATGTTGACCAGCGCCTGTTCCCCCAAACTTTCATCCAGCGGCACCAAAGGCAGATCGGTTTCATATTCCTTTGTCACCTGAATCTTGCCGCCCTTCCACGTTGCGCCCACATCGGTTAACGCGCGATTCACCACGGGAATGATTTCTGTCGAAATCGTATCCGCATGCAGCGGCCGGGCAAAGTCGAGAAACCGAGTCACCAGCGCGCTCAACCGGTTCGTTTCGCTGGAAATATATCCCGCCAACTCGCTGGCCAGCGGATTCGCGTCGTGCAACTTCTGCGTCAGCATCTCCGCCGATCCCTTGATCACTCCCAGCGGATTGCGAATCTCATGCGCGAGCCCGGCGGAAAGTTGTCCCAACGCCGCCAGCCTTTCTGATCGTCTCGCTTCCGCCTGCGCCGCCTCGAGCTGGCGATTGGTTTCCGCCAGCGTTTCCGCCAGTTCCTGATACCGTTTGGTTTGCCGCCGGTTCTCCACTACAAAGCGGTTCACCACCATGCCGGCGAGAAAGATGAACAAGACCCGAATCGCCAGCAGGCCATAGCTCGCCGCGGTGATCTCATACTCTTGCAGAGCCGGATACAGATACGAACAGTAGGTGGCCGAGGCGAGTACCGTCCACGCCAGCGTGGCCCAGGGACCAAAATATTCGGCCGCCGTAACCACCGGCAGAAAATAAATGGGCCAGTAGCTGCTGTTGATGCTCAGCTCGCCCGTGTGATCGATCAGCAGCGTGGCCAGAGCGATCTTGAGCAGAACTACGTAAACCGCTCCGCGCCGGGGCACGCGCGAAACGAACCAGCCTTCACCCAGTTGCACGATTCCAAATGCCAGCAGAGTCAGCTGCTTGTGAATCTCATTCACCGGAGGAAGCACGGCCAGTCCGGCCAAAAACAGCAGCCACAGTACGTCCATCCAGTTAATCGCGGGGCGTTTGCTTTCCGTCATGACTGTTGCGGCAATGGCCACTCCACAAACAATACGCCGGGAGCGGCTCTCATCGCTCCCGGCGCTTGATTATTTATCTTTCCCGCATGGCCACGAGAATTAAAGATGAGAATAACAAAGCTCAGTTCTTCAGTTTTGGCCGCGCACAAGTATCCACAATCTTGGTCGGATCGATCGCATCTTTATCGACCTGCACTTCCATGATCTTTCCATCTTTGCCGATCAGGAAATTCACCCGCCGGGCCGCCTTGTACTTCTCCACGTAGATGCCATACTTGCGCGTCACTTCCCCGCCCCAATCGCTCAACAGCGGAAACGTAACTCCAATCTGGTCAGCAAACGCTTTATCGGCGAAGGGACTGTCCATGCTCACACCCAGAACCTGGGTGTCCGAATCTTCCAGCCGTTTCAGGTTCTGCTGGAGATTCTTCATTTGCTGGGTTCAGCCACCGGTAAAGGCAAAAATGAAGAATGCCAGCACCACATTCTTTTTGCCGCGATATTGATCGAGCGACACTTTCTTCAGTTCGTTGCCGTCGAAGTAGCCCAGTTGAAAATCCGGAGCCATGTCGCCCACCTTCGGCATCGTCGGCGCCGGCTCCGCTTTAGTTTCTTGCGCCATCAGCGGAGTCGCGCCCGCCACCAGCGCCAGCAACGCAACCGCCAGGAAGTTGATCTTCTTTCGCATTAGCCCTCCACACAACCCACAAGGTTAACCCGGCACAAGCCAAGGAGCAAATCCCGACGCCAATTGTCATCCTGAACAAGCGCTTTTTGCGCGGTGAAGGATCCGGGCGAGCCGCGCGACGTGTTGCGGCCCGCACTGAGAAAGCGTAAGCACCGAGTGGTTTTTGCGACACCGGAATCGCGCGTTTGGCTCGCTTCCCTTGCCCAACTCAATCCAAAACAGTAAAGTTCTCTCCAGCAGAGTTTCCGCCCCGGCAATGACCATCGCCACTCTCAACGACATCTTTTTCGCCGCGGTCCATCGCAATCTCGACCAGCTTTTACTGCATCGTCCCGCAGGCTCCGAAGAGTGGCTTTCCATCTCATCGCAGGACTTCCATCGCCAGGTGGCCGCGACTGCGCAAGCACTCAATAGCTGGGGCATTGGCAAAGGCGACCGCGTGGCCATTCTCAGCGAAAATCGCCCCGAATGGCCGGTCGCCGATATCGCCAGCCTGCTCCTCGGCGCCGTCACCGTCCCGCTCTATACCACCCTCACCGCCGAGCAAACTGCATCTCAGTTGCGCGACTCCGGTTGTCGCATCATCTTTCTCTCTTCCCAGCGCCAGTTGGATAAAGTTTTCTCCATCGCCGCGCAGACAAAACTGGAAAAGATCGTAGTCATGGATTCAGTCGAACTTCCGGCGCAAGCGGCACCGGGGGTTGAATGCATGCTCATGGACCAAATCCTGCGCGAGGCGCCTGCCGCTCTGTCCGCGGAAATCGAAGCTCAGGCTCGCGCCATCGTTCCCGACGATCTCGCCACCATCGTCTACACCTCCGGCACTACGGGCGTTTCCAAAGGCGCGATGCTCACGCACGGCAACATCGCCTCAAACATTTCCTGCTCGCTCGATGAGTTCACGATCCGTCCCGGCGATATCAGCATTTCCTTTCTGCCCCTGTGCCACATCACCGCGCGCCATGTCGATTTCGCCATGCTCTATCGCGGGGTGACTCTGGCCTATTGCCCGTTTATCGAACGTCTCGCCGACGTCTTGCTTCAGGTTCGTCCCACGACCTTCGTCGCCGTGCCTCGCGTCTACGAAAAGATCCATGCCCAGGCCGAACAGAAAGCCAAGGGCTTTCCCAAGCGCGCGATTTTCGATTGGGCGTTGTCCGTCGGCCGTGCTCACAAAGCGAAGATTCTCGCCGGAGAAGCTCCCAGCGCTCTCAACTGGAAAATGGCCAACAGGCTTGTCTTTTCAAAACTGCGCCAGGGTCTCGGCGATCGCATCACGACTTTCATCTCCGGCGGCGCGCCGCTGGGCCGCGAACTCGCCGAATGGTACGCCTGCGCCGGAATTCGCATTCACGAAGGTTACGGCCTCACCGAAACCTCGCCGGTCATCTCCGTGAATACGCCCATCCATCACCGTATCGGGACAGTGGGCAAGACTCTGCCAAATATTGAAGTGCGCATCGCCGAGGATGGCGAAATTCTGGTGCGTGGCCCGTCGGTCTTCCAGGGCTACTGGAACCGTCCGGAAGAAACCGCCAACGCCTTATCCGGCGGCTGGTTCAACACCGGAGACATTGGCAACATCGACGCCGATGGATATCTCTCCGTCACCGACCGCAAAAAAGATCTCATCAAAACTTCCGGCGGAAAGTTCATTGCCCCGCAGCCCATCGAGAACTCGCTCAAGCTCGATCCCCTGATCGGCACCGCGGCGATTCTGGGCGATAAGCGCAAATTCGCCCTGGTGATCATCTCGCCCAACTTCGCCGCGCTGGAAGATTGGGCCAAGGAGCGCGGCATTGCTTTCTCGTCGCGAGCCGATCTCGTCGCCAATTCTCAGGTGCAAAAACTCTACGAAGAAATCGTTGACACGGCCAACGAAAACCTGGCCCGCTTCGAAAAATTGAAACGCGTGATGTTGGTTGCGGACGAATTCACAATCGAAAACGGCGCCCTCACGCCGACCATGAAACTTCGCCGCCGCGTAATAGAAGACCGCTACCGACAAGAGATCGACGAGCTTTACGCGCGGGCGGAGGCGGCTACGGTGACGTAGCGTCGATACGGACCGCTTCGCGTGACATGTAATGGTCGACCCGGGCACCATGGATCCACCTCCCCGAGGAACTGCCAACGGATTCGGGTCGATCTGGGCGATGAGCGCTATGCCGATTTTTCATCAACTATTCGCAGTACGTGGCCTATTCCTCATCATCTTCACCCGGACCTCTTTCATTTCCTTAATTTCCGTGATCACGATTGCATGAGTTCCAGTTCGCTCAAAAACAATCCCGCTCGCCCGCACGTACTTGCCGACAAATGGCATGAGTATCTGCCGTTGATCCGTATCCGGCATTTTGGCCGAGATGGGGAAATACAGCCGATCATCTTTGGGTCAGAATCACCAACGGCGAGCCACCCTTCACGCAAGCCTGTACGCACTTGCGGCTCATACTCGTCGCATGGTTATCAAGACTCTGAATTGGGCAGGCAACATCCCGAACCAGCCCTTCTATCGTTTCGTGGGAAACATTTGCCCGGTCGCCGGCCATGTCCGTGGTCTGTGGAGACTGAGACGCCGCCAAGAGAATCCCGCAGCACGCAAGCAAGCCAAGCTTCAGCGGTCGGATCAGCGGTCGGATCATCGGTTCTCCTTTTCATTGCGCATTATTCTTTCAGCATTTTATGCGTTTAATGAAGGGTCTAATCATTGCACAATTAGGGATGTGGTACGGATTCAATCTCTGTTAACAGACGATCTCGCTCATTGAGGAGTTTTGAGCGAGATTGGGATTTAAGCCGAGAGGTCCAGTGTTTGGTCGGTAGCGGAAAAAGCAAGGATCACTGGCCCCCGTGGAACCGTGCGAAAACGTGGGCATCCATGAGCGAGATGGCGAGGATGCCCGCCCCGAGGACGAGCACGTGCTGGGTCTTGCGCAGATTAAAGCTGCCCACACGGCAGACCAGCAGGTAGCCGACAGCAAGGTTGAAGACGCCCCATAGGACATTGACGGTTGCGGAAGATAAGCCCACCCCAGGCGGTGATGCAAAGGGACTCTGGAAGGCGTGCCCAGAAATTCCATTGCCGAGATGGGGCAGGGTGTTCGCGAGGAACGCGCCCCCGAAAAAGTAGGCCACGTGGTGGTACCAGCGCATCGTAGTTCCCTTCTGGCTGCGAACCGATTGAACCAGGCGGCCGGCCTTTGCGCTAAGTGGCTCGATCGCACAATCGCTCAATTGCTAGTTTACTCGCCGGGCCGTGTACTCGCGCCTCGCGCTTTCATTACAATGATTTCATGTCGGACTCATTGATTATCGCCGGACGCGCATTCCGCTCCCGCCTCATCGTCGGCACGGGCAAGTACAAATCGTTTCAGGAAACCGCGCGCGCCCTTGAAGCCAGTGGCGCGGAAATGGTCACCGTCGCGGTGCGCCGCGTGAATCTGGACCGCACCGCGGCCAAGGAATCGCTGCTCGACTATATCGATCCCAAGAAGTATTTCCTGTTGCCCAACACCGCCGGCTGCTACACCGCCGAAGAAGCCATTCGCGCCGCGATGCTGGCGCGCGAAGTTGGCCTTTCTGATTGGGTCAAGCTCGAAGTCATCGGCGATCAGGCCACGCTCTATCCTGATGTGCAGGCGACGCTTGAAGCTACGCGCGTGCTGGTGAAAGAAGGCTTCACCGTTTTGCCCTACACCTCAGACGACATCGTCTTCGCCAAACGCCTGATCGATGCTGGCGCAGCTACAGTGATGCCGCTCGGCGCGCCCATTGGCAGCGGCATGGGCATCCAGAATCAGGCTCACATCCGCATCCTGCGCGAGATGATCACCGCCGTTCCGCTGATCGTAGATGCGGGAGTGGGCACGGCCTCGGACGCCGCACTGGCAATGGAACTCGGAGCCGACGCTGTGCTGATGAATACCGGCATCGCCAACGCGCAAGACCCAGTCATGATGGCCGAGGCGATGCACCATGCAGTGATTGCAGGCCGCCAAGCCTACCTTGCGGGCCGCATGGCGAAGAAACTGTACGCAACTGCCAGTTCCCCGCTGGAAGGCGTGGTCCGGTAAGTCGAGCGATGCGGTGCCTCAGCGAGATCCGGAGTCTTGCGCGGCGTTCGGCTTTGGGCACGCCGAAGGTTGTTTTTGTAGCACAGAGAAGTTATCGAGAGCGAACTCTTTCGGGTCGGGTTCGGCTACGGCGATGTCGTATAGTTCTTCGATCTGGTGAGTCGCCGGGCCACCCGCGGGCCGCAGCGTCACCTCGTTCCTGACTCCGAGGCTGTACTCTCGCGAGACCCACGCCCGTCCAATCTGGACCTTCCGGCCGCCGATTCGCTGGAACGCGGGGCCGACCACGCAATGAAGTCCCGCGACCGTTTCCTCCCCGAGACTACTGTCGGCGTTCTTCATGAAGTCCGCCGCGGGTTTATTTGGCAAATCGTAACGCGCAACCGCCTCGCGTCTGGCGTAGTCGAGGTCATATCCCTTGTGCCTGTCGTAATCGAGCAGTTGCCCGGAATGAAGCACAGGCCTGCCGTTAAGCGTTGAATAGGTCTGCGTGAGCGTGGCCCCGCTCGAGGTCCGCAGGTATCGCCCTAGTGTCTCAGAGCGGTTCAGGACGTTGCCGTCTGCGTCCAGTTGTTCTTCAACGACGCGACGCTTGGCGATCACAGGTGTGAATTGCCCAAAACAAATTGGGGCGGCGAAGCCGATCAACAGTGCACACGCGAAATAGGCTTTCACAGGCAACCTCCTTCAGTCACGCGCTTCCCTAGGTGCATATACAGCATCCGCCAAGGATATAGACGTACTCGCCGCTGTCCACGCAATACCACACTTGCTCCGCTTGGGCATGGCAGGTCGGACAACCTGCGACGCTTATACAGTCCGTCCGCAGGTAGACGCAGTCAATGTAGGCGCTGCCACGTCCGGGGATCAGCAGCAATGCTGCAAGAACGCCGACTACGACCAAGAATTTCCGCATGGGAAAACTCCGAGATAACGCGCATCGTACCCCCCCTCGAAAAAAGGTCAAGCACAAAAACCAGCGTTTGCTGTCGTTAGCGGATGATATGTCCGGCTGGGGTGGCGGCGACATGTCCGCCTTTGCTTAAACCCCATAAAAAGAGGGCAGCCTCCAGGCCGCCCTTCAGTCCTGCAAAACAAGAACGCCTACAGCATCTTCACGCTATCGACATGAATGGAATCGCCCATCACATGTCCGGTCGCTGAAATGTGGTGGCCTTCGTGCTCCTTGAGCGCGTCGGGATTATCGACGGTCAGAACTTTCTGATCCTCGTCGGTCACGATCACCATGGGCGAGCCGCCAGCCAGGCATTTCTTGGTGCAGGCTTCAGCCTTGGCATTGGCGCCTTTGGCGCCGCACTTCGCATCAGTCACCCAACCGTGAACGGTCACACTTTTTCCCATGTCATCCAAAGCCATCGCCGACATGGCAAGCAGAAAGAATGATGCAACACTGATCATCAGAACTTTTCTCATGGCCGGTTCATCTCCTGAATTTGAAATCCAACTCGGCGGCGGGAGAAGTGTCCCAAACACGCCAATGCGAAGAACTATACCACTTCCTGATCCTGCAATTGTCAGAGGAACTCGATAACGACGAATGTTTCCTGCTCAGGAAGGCAACGCTACTTCCGGGCTGAATGGGTCATCGGCGGCGCGGGCTTGGCCGGAGCCGGAGTTACATAGACGAATTCGCCGGGCCGCGCGTAACCCAGTTGCTCACGCGCTTCTTTCTCGATCGCTTTCTTGTCGGTCTGCAAACCCTGAATCTGCTGCGTGACCTCCTGGTTTTCCGCGCGCACCTTGGCGATTTGTTTCTGCAATGATTCGTACTCGCTGCGTTTCTGTTTGTAAACCACCATGCCGTTGGCGCCAAACATCACATGCAGCAGAAACAGGCCGGTGACGATTGCAATTGCGGCGGTGGCAATGCGGCGCCGGAGGCGGTAAATGCGCACCCCAGCGGGACGCCACCACTCGATCCATGAAGCGGCTAAAGCCTCCGCCTGCGGCGCCTTTTCGGCGAAGATGCGCGACCGCTCTTCGGGACCGGGAAACTTCGTCGCGCTGAAGAATCGATTCATGCGAAAGTTGATCAGTCGAAAATCCATTGCTTGGCTGCCGCGCTTAACTTCTCTATATCCGCTTCACTGCGCGCTTCCGAATACACGCGAACGACAGGCTCCGTTCCCGAAAGCCGATAGCAGACCCAGGAACCGTCATTGAACACTAACTTCAGTCCGTCGGTTCGGACGACCTGATGGATTGCGTGTCCGGAAAATTTCTTTGGATCGGAGCGCAGCTTCTCAGTGAACTTCGCTTTCACCTCCGGCGTCAAGCGGAAGTTCTCGCGGCGCGGATAATACGAACCAACTTGGTTACATGATCGCCCGCAATTGCTCGCCCAAAGACTTGCCGCGTCGGGCGACCATCTCGCAGCAGAGGAGTCCGGCGAGCACTCCGTCTTTTTCCGGAACATGATGGCGGATGGAAAGGCCGGCGCTCTCTTCGCCGCCGATCGCGATTTTGTCCTGCATGATGAGCTCGCCGATGTATTTGAATCCCACGGGAGTTTCGTGCAGCGGCACGCCGTGGGCTTGGCGAGAGCGTTGATCAGGTTGGTGGTGGCGACGGATTTGGCGACACCGTTTTTCCAGCCGCGGCTTTCCACCAGGTAATCGAACAGCAGGGCGATGACGTAGTTGGGCTGAATGAAAGTGCCGTCGCCATCGACGATGCCGAAGCGGTCGGCGTCGCCGTCGGTGGCAATGCCGATGCTGGCGCTGGTTTCGTGCATCTTGTCTCGCAGGTCTTCGAGCAGATGATCGTCGGGTTCGGGGGCATGGCCGCCGAAGAGCACATCGCGATTGTCGTGAACGGTGGCGACTTCACTCCCGCTTCGCGGAGCAGCGAGTCGGAATAGCCGCGCGCCGCGCCCCACATGGGGTCAAAAGCCACGGGGATGCCGGACTTGCGAATGACGCTCAGATCCACGATCTCGGCGAGCCGCTTCAGGTACATCGGCTTGGGATCGAGCATCTCGACGGCTGCCGCTTCGAGTGCCGCTGGCCGCGCCGGGAGCAGCCGCAGTCCGCGGCAACAATTTCGGCTTCGATTGCCTTTGTCACTTCGGGCAGGGCCGGACAACCATCGGGCGTGGAAAATTTGATGCCGTTGTATTCCGGCGGATTGTGGGAGGCGGTGAAGTTGATGACGCCATCGGCTTTGGTTTGCACCACGGCATAAGCAAATGCCGGAGTGGGCGCGGGCTTCCGGCGACGACAAGCGGAGTGATGCCGTGGGCGCTGAGAATTTCCGCGGCCATGGCACAGAATGTCTCGCCCAGGAATCGGGGATCGCGGCCAACGATCACGCGCGCGCCCTGCGGCTTTTGCGAGGCGACGTAGCGCGCGATGCCCCGTACGGCGCGGCGCACGTTGGCGAAGGTAAACTCTTCCGCCATCACAGCGCGCCAACCGGATGTGCCAAACTTGATTTGCGCCGGCATACTCGAACCTCTCACAATAGGTAGATGCTACGCTTCGAAGTTAGCGGAAAGAAGATGGGTGAAAATTGACGGCTGATTTTACGCCCGATCCCGATATGACCGACAAACGAATCGTGCTCACAACCGCCGGATCGGAAGAGGAGGCGCGGAAGATCGCTCATACGCTGGTCGATCGTCGACTTGCCGCCTGCGTCAACATCGTGCCGCAAGTCGAATCGGTTTATCGCTGGGAAGGCAAGGTGGAATCGGCGCGCGAGTGGTTGCTGCTGATTAAGACCGCCGCGGAAAAGTTTGCCGCGGTGCGGGATGCGATTCGAGAACTGCATTCTTACGACCTGCCGGAGTGCATCGCCTTAAATGTCGATGACGGCTTCACGGAATATTTGCAGTGGATTGGGGATTCGGTGAGGTAGGCAACCTTTCAAACGCCGAGTTCGCCGAGCTCGCAAAGCGAATTTTCTTTGGGTCATCTCTGCGATCTTTGCTTCCTCTGCGTTGAATCCTTCCTAAATGGGCGCGAGCGCCTGATCTAAGTCGTCCAAAATATCCTGCACGTCTTCGATGCCGACGGAAATGCGCACCATGCCGTCGGTGATGCCGATTTCTTTGCGGCCTTTTGCGCCGAGGCCGGCGTGCGTCATGGTTGCGGGGTGCGAGATCAAGGTCTCGACTCCGCCCAGCGATTCGGCGAGCGAGCAGACACGAACTTTTCTCAGCATCTTATTTGCGTTTTTCAATGAGCCGGTTTCAAACGTAATCATGGAACCGAAGCCTGTCATTTGCCGCTTGGCCAGCTCGTATTGCGGATGAGTGGCGAGGCCGGGGTAGTGAACCGCTTTTACTTTTTTGTGACCGGCGAGAAACTCGGCAACGACGCGGCCGCTGCGGTCGTGGATCTCCATGCGCGCAGCCAGAGTCTTGACGCCGCGCAAGATCAGCCAGCATTCGAAGGGAGACAAGATTGCGCCCGCGGCTTTTTGCAGGAACGCCAGCTTTTCCGCGTGCTCGGGCTTTGAGCAAACGACCACTCCGCCGAGGCCGTCGCTGTGACCGTTCAGGAACTTTGTGGTCGAGTGCACCACCAAGTCCGCGCCGAGCCAGATGGGCTGCTGGAAATAGGGCGACATGAAAGTGTTGTCGACCACCAGGTCCACATCTTTTTTGCGGCAGATGCGGCTGACCGCGCCGAGGTCGGTGAGGCGCATCAGCGGATTGGTGGGAGTTTCGACGTAAACCATGCGCGTGTTTTTGCGGATGGCTCGGGCGACATTTTCCGGAACCGTCGTATCGACGTAGGAAAACTCCAGGCCGAAGTTGGTGAAGATGTGATTGAAGAGACGCGGCGTGCCTCCGTAGAGATCGTTGCCGCAGACGACGTGGTCTCCCGCCTTCAACATGCTGACGACGGCATTGATGGCCGCCATGCCGCTGGCGAATACGGGAGCGGCGATGCCGCCTTCGAGCGAGGCCAGATTTTCTTCCAGGCGCGTGCGCGTGGGGTTGGAGACGCGGGCGTATTCGTATCCTTTGTTCTCGCCGATGGCTTGCTGGGCGTAGGTGGAGGTGGGATAGATGGGAACGCTGACGGCGCCGGTGAGCGGGTCAGGCTCCTGGCCGGCGTGGATAGCGCGGGTGGCGAAACCGGGCTGCTTTGTGGCTTTCATAGGCGAGGGCAGGTTCGAAATGCCCTAGAAAAAAATATACCACCATTTTCGCTAAATATTAGGAAGCAAAGAAGTTAGGGTTGTTTGATATGGGGGTGGTCCGGCTAAATTCTTAGATCTAAAGGAGTTATCCGCAAATTCTAGGGAGCAAAGGAGTTACGAGTTGGCTCTTGGTGCAAGTTGTTTAGAATCAGCGAGCTGATTGTCGGGACATGCCGCAGATCAGCGTAAATTATTGAGGGGCAATGGGTTGCGGGTAAAATCTTGGGGCTAAAGAAGTTAGCTGGAGGCTATTCAGTTGTCAAAGACGATGATGCTGTGAGAATAGGATGAGGGATTTGTGGGGTGGGGTCAAGGGAATTGTGGGGGGTGAGGTACTGGTGATTTTGGCGGTGGGTCATAGGCCGGGATTGTGTTCTAGTCCTCGCGAGATCCCTCGGCCCGCTGGTGAGGACGTGGGCCTTCGGGATGACGCATTTGAGGAGGGTTGGGACTTCAACACCAGGGGACAGGTGTTCACTATGCCCGAGCGCAAGGACGGCTCACTCGGGATTTCTCCGCCCCCAACCCCTGGGGCGCTGGGAGAAACGAAATTTAGTTCGTGCCCTCGACCTCAGGGGCAGGCCACGACGCCCAGGCCGGTCGAATCCTGGTTCAGATAAATCGGGGAGCCTGAAAGCTCCTGCAAGCTCGATCCGGAGACCGAGAACAGGGATGCCATGTCGTCGGCGTTGTGTACGACGGCAAGATTGCCTCCATTGCAGGAAAAAAGTAAGTTAACTGGATCCTTGTCAAAAGGCGTTTCTGAAAGCTGTTTCAACGTGCCATTGCTGGCGTCGAAACCGTAAAGCAATATCGCATAGCCACTCGAATTGGAGACGCCGAGGCGAAGCAAGGCCGCCGGACTTACCGCCTAGAAATCAGCGAACAGCCCGAGCATACGGGAGCGGAACTATCGACTTGATTCCGGCAGTTGCAGGCTCGACGATGTCGATTCCGGCTCCGCTGGAAGATGCGAAGACATACGCGACGAAGGACCTGACTGCGATCGGAGTGGACCACGAAAAATTCGTGTCGGAGATGTCGTTAGTTCCAACTGCGCCCGTGGTCGGGTTTCGTGGATAACAGATTATCTTCTCGGCTACTCCCGGACCGTTGAAAGTTCCCCCGCAATACCACTTGCCGTCGGATGAGACCACGCCATCGTCGATTTCAATGGGCAATATGTAGGGCGAGTTCGATAGCTGCGTAAGCGAGCCGTTGGTGCGGTTGATGGTGTAGCCGCTGATATACGGATTCTCCGGTGCGCCCGGGGTGCGACCATAAGCGTAAGTAAAAGTTGGATCGACGGAACTCACTATCTCTGAACCAGAGAATACTTGGGTCAACGCTCCGGTCTGCGAATTGACGCTCCACGCCGTCAGTGGGGAGCTACTGGGGCTTCCGTTATCGATATAAATCAGATTCCCGGCCCCGACCATGAAGAAACCACCCGGGCCCTGCGGAATACGGGATAGGAGACCCCGGCACCGCTGTCACACTTGCGTTAGATATTGCGATTTCGGTGACAGAGTTGGCAGTGAGAGAGGAGTCTCCTCCGAATACATAAATTCGGTCGTGCCCGCAGAAGCGTTCACCGTGATCGAAACCGTGGCATTCGCGGTGGTGTATTCTGCCGTGTCGCTGGGGGTGAACGTCGCCGCCAGCGTGTGGGTTCCTGGCACCAGCACCGAGCCCGCTGGAGGATCGTAAGTAAAGGTTCCGGCGACATTCGCGGTGGCGTCCAACTGCGTGGTGCTCAATGGAGCAGGATAAGTGATTGCGGCAGGAGTAGGCCACGTGATCGCGGGGGTCGAACTGGTCCCGCCGCCGGACGCGGGGTTGACCGTAATTTTGACGCTTGCGCTCGCGCTGCTGTACGCGGTGGCATTGGAAGGAGTGAAAGTAACGGAAAGCGTCTGCGTTCCCACGGGCAGCAATGTACCTGCGCCTGGGGTGTAAGAAACGTGCCCGCGACGTTGGCGGTTGCATCCAGTTGCGCCCCTCCCAATGGCGTTGAACTCGTAATCGGCGCGGGTGTTGACCATGTGATGGTCGGAGTCGAATTAGCGTGGGGCTGGCTACCGGTTGGGATACTCGCTTCGGAATTCGCGTTGGAACAGGAGGTGAGAATCGCCTCGGCAATCATTGACGTTGACAGGGCAAGCAAAAGAGCAACTGAACGCCGGCACATAGGTAATCCTTCTACGACACACCCAAGTAAGACTTTGGATGTGTTGCTCTTAGCCTCAGTTTGCTTAGAGATAAGGGTGTCAGGTTTCGTTCCTCAACAATTGGGTAAAAACCCGTAGGCTCTACGGGACTTGGGCGGGTTTGGCGCTCGGGCTGCGGTATCACGCGGCGTTCTTTCCGAGTCGCGGGCTCGGGTTTGAATTGCCGCGCGCTAGGGGTTCGTTGCTTGCTGGGCGCCGACGGGTGGGGACAGAAGGAGTGGTTCTTCGGGCATGACGATCCAGGCGATGGGATAGGCGAGCAGGCCGATGCCGGTCATGAAGGAAGCGATCAACCAGATCAGGCGCACCAGGGTGACGTCGAGGTCGAAGTATTCGGAGAAACCGAGGCAGACGCCGGCGATCTTGCGCCCCTGGCGGGGACGGACCAGGCGCTTGCGCGCGATCGACGATCCGATGCGGATACCGCAATAGGCGCAGACGGCGGCATCGTCCTGAATTACTTTTCCGCAATAGTTGCAATACATGACTGGTCCCTCCTGGCGGCGCTACAAGACAATACGTAATTGTAGCGGTAAAGGTTCCGCTGTGGTTCGCCCGCGGCTCGGGCAGAACAGCAGATTCCACGCCAATCTCGCCTGCTGCGCAGGCTTCGGAGCGGCTCGGAATGACAAATTTATTTGGGTGCGCCTGCTGATTATTTTTTGCTGGTTATCTGAAAGACGCCTTATTCGCGGTAGGCTTCGCGGATGTTTTTGCGGGCTTGTTCGGCGGGTGGGGTGCCGGCGTTTTCGGCGAGCACGGTTTCGTATTTCTTCATGGCCAGATCTCGCTTCTGCATGAGATCGTACATTTCGCCGGCGGCGAGGTTGGCTTTTTGTTGAGTTTCGGGATCGGGATCGGATACCTGGTTCACCATGTCGTAGGCGGCGGCGGCGTTGGCGTAATCTTTTTGATTGCGCAGCAACTCGCCCAAACCCCAGGCGGCGATTTCATAGTGCAGATTGCCGTATTTCCCTTCGCGTCCGTTTTGCCAGACTCGGCGATAGGCGGCGGCGGCTTCGGCATCGTGGCCGGAGGCGCGAAGGAGATTGGCTTCTTCCAGCGGGAAAAGATAATTGCGAGGGTAGCGAGCAGCCAGGTCGTGCATCAGGTTGCGAGCCTCGTCGTACTGGTGCTCGCGGCGGAGAAAAAGACTGAGCACGACTTTCGCGTCGACCGAATTTTCGCAGTTGCCAGAGGCTACTTCGCGCAGATATTCGAGACCTTTTTCTTTCGAACCACTCAGGCCGACCAGGGCGACGGCGACCTTCACGCTCCAGGGCAGGCTGCCCATGACGTAGTTGTGGGTGCCGACGACGAGTTTGGCATCGAGATAGCCGGGGTCGAGTTCGAGGACGCGTTCGTGATCGTGGCGGGCGCCGACGGCGTTGCGTAATGCGGAAAACCAGGCGCGCTCTACCAATGCGGTGTAGAGGGCGAACTGGGCGCGGGTGACGCCGCGATCGTAAAGAGCTTCCACATTGTTCGGGTTGGCCTTGAGTTGCTGTTCTTCCAGACCTTCGGCGCGGTCGACGAGCTGATTGATTTCGGCTTTGACCTTGGGATCGGCGGGGCGATGAGCCTGGCCGATAAAGCTATCGTTGGAATAGTCACCGGTGTTCATGGCGCCCATGCGATAGAGTTCGTGCATGAGAACCGAGGTCAGCAGGTGGTTGACGGCGGCGGGATCGTCGGGATGCTTGTCGAGAATTTTCTGGAAATCCTGGGTGGCACGGTCGTACTCCATGTTGTAGAAGTGCTCGTAGGCGGCCTCGACGAGAGGATCGTGCGCGGCGGGAGCGGGCGCGAGGGCGCGAGCTTTTCCCTGAGCAGGAAATGGAACGGCGACCACAGCGACTATCGCCAGCAAAATCCAGAGGAGGGCTCTGTTTGCGTAAACCGTACTTGCTTCTTTTGCCACGGATGAATTCCTTATTAGTCTAAACGAATGACCACCGGCTGGGGCGAGATCTGGTGTCGATTTACAGTAACTACGGTCATGTGCCGGCCGGCGCGAAAACTTTCGAACCGCCTGACAAATCGTGAGACAGCTGTTGCCCGGAGACCGTGGAACCAAGAACGTCAATCACAATGCCCGCAATCGAGCGTCGGCGAAGAGCGAATCGACCCTATAATCGGCTGCAGTCAGAGAGCCATTGCAGGTTGTGAAGCGAGAGCCGCAAGAGTGCGCGCGATCCGCCGAATGGAGCTCGGCGGTTTGGGTGCGTTGAAACTGCGATGCCTTCTTGCTCTTAGCGGCGAAGTCTCCGCAACCTGCGACGGACTTTCCCAGATGGTTCATCTAAGATTTTTGCCCATCGAACTTCGGTAATTGGGGCATCTTTTACTTGCCGGCACGGGTAAATATTGCGTGGAAATCTGGGCTGTCGAGTTGGCGCAGAGGTGGAAGTACTTAGTTAATGAGCAGTTAGCTAAGAAAGAGATTTGGCTGTTGGGTTGCCATCATGTGCGGCAACGGGGTTCCGGCAATGTCGGAAGCAGTGGATCAAACGCAACAGGAATTTTGGCGGCCGCCGGTGGTCGAGGCGGCAGGTGTGCCCGCTGCGGCTGGAGTCGCGGCGGCGGAAGCGGCGTGCTCGCGCTGCGGCACGGAGTTCATGATCGGATCGCACTTTTGCCACGCTTGTGGCACTCACCGGCGCGAGTCACAGCATCTGGTTGGAGTGGGCGCATTCTTCGAGCGGAAGCTGGCCTGGTTGGCGGCGGCAAAAGAAGGTCTTTTTCAGGGAACCATCCGCCTGCCCTGGTGGCTGCGTTACCTGCACTTCCACGAGATCAAGCGCTGGGTTGGACTTCCGACAGCTGCCTTCGTGGCCTTCATGGCTGGATTGGGCTGTGTGGCGGGTGCGATCGGCGTTGGACTGGTGTACAAGGCTTCCAACCTAGCCGAATTTCAGGCGGTGCAATTGTGGCGCATTGAGTGGCTGCTGGCGGCGACGGCGGCGTTTGCGGCGGGGATTCTGCTGAAAAGGCCTGCTGGGGATGAGTGAGTCGGGCTTTGGGCGTTAGAACGAGCCACTCTGTTCGTTAATTCTTGATCCTGAGCTCTAATCGGTCTTAATCCTTCTAGATCCTTCTTGTTGATCGCTTCTCGCTAGGTTTCTTCTCCGGAGGCTGCGGCTCGTCGGCGCTGATCCCGACGGTAGAGGTGATGAACCGGGCCGACGCCGCGTCCCAGGGGTTGCGCGCTGGCAATGGCGGCGCTGACGTAGGTTTTGGCCAGGAGCGTGGCCTCCGCCAAGCCACGATCCAGCGCAAGATGGCAGGCTATAGCGGTGGAAAAGGCGCAGCCGGTTCCGTGGGTGGAATTCGATTGCAGCCGCTCGGCGCGAAAAACCTCAACCTGGAATCCTTTATTCGTTTTAAAACTTAACAAATCAATCGCTTTTTCGAGATGACCGCCGGTAATCACGACGGCCTGCGCGCCCATTTCGTGCAGGCGGGTTGCGGCTGATTTCATCCCTTCGAGATCGTTCACATCCATTTTGCAAAGCGCGGAGGCTTCATCAACGTTGGGCGTGATTACATTGGCCAATGGAATCAGTTTTTCTATCAGTATCTTATTGCCTTTGGCATCCAGTAAGGCTGCGCCCGAAGATGACTTGAGAACGGGATCTAAAACCACGTTCGAGAAGCGAGCTTTGCCTGATTGTTCGAGGAAGGCGATCACGGCATTGGATACAGCGGCTGAACCGAGCATTCCGATATGTATGGCGGAAATTTCGAAGTCGGCGGCGAGCTCTTCCAGCGTGTCTTGGACCAGTTCTGGACTAAGAGGTTCGACGTGGCGGACGCCGGAGGTGGATTGCACCGTAAGGGCGGTAATGCAGGCAACTCCATAGCAGCCGTGGGCGGCGATGGTTTTTATGTCGGCCGTGATTCCGGCGCCGGCTGAGGGATCGAAACCAGCAATCGTCAGCACAACCGGAGGTGAATCAACCATCCTAAATCTCCTGCGATAAAGGAAGAATACAGGGCTAAGCGCTACCCTGGTAGTGGAAAACGGCGGCGTGACATACGAAAAGCGAACAAAAAGCGTTGCAGCGGGATGATCGTCTTTGCTGAGAGTGGTGACTTTCGAGTGGAGAACTGGCATTCCATTCGGCCCTTGTTTCCGGGCGGCCCTGATCCAACTGCCGATGCGCGGCCTCTTTCCATGAGAAATCTTGTAATGCGAATTCGCGCTCCGGGCGTAAATACATGATTCCGCTTAGTTTTTGCTTGGAAAACTGTAAGCCATTGATTTCACGATTGTTGTAAATTCTACCTTGAGGGGCTGTGGACCGTTATTGACCAATACGCCAATAGATAAGCATCATGTTTTGAGCAGCATCCCTTATATCTGGCTGATTTATCAATGTGTTACGTAAGGTATTGGTTACCTCTGGAGCATCGAAAAGGGGCGTATTTCGGTTGACACGAGTTTGGCATCCCGATAGCATTTTCAAATCCCGTTAACATTTGGATTGAGATCCAAAAGCCTAGGCTAGGACACTTTAAGTATGCGAGGAGAACTGAATGCGAAGAAGTCTAGCTCATGGACTGGCGCTTGTATTATTGATCGCCGGCCTGGGAGCGGCTCAGAGCCCGCAGCGCTTGGAAGCGACACCAGCTCCAAATCGGACTGATCAGGGCAAAACCGAAGTCCGCAAACAGGCAGGAGAAGTTAAGACCAAAGCGTATCAGGTGGGTACGGCTTCCTGGTATGGCGACTATTTCGAAGGCAAGCCAACGGCAAGTGGCGAACCTTACGATATGTATGACATGACGGCGGCGTCCTTAACCATTCCATTAGGGACCTACGTGCGCGTGACCAACCTGCACAATGGCCGCGCGGTAGTGGTGAAAGTAAATGACCGCGGACCGGTGGTGCCGGGGCGAATTATCGACGTATCCTACGGCGCTGCGAAAGCCCTCCAGTTCAAGGATAAGGGTCTGCAGCGGGTGCGGTTAGACTTGATCAAGCCTCATCGATCGGCGTACCAGACGGTGGCCGACAACGTGCCGATGGTCGAGCTTCCGGCGCGATAGAAAAACTCCCTCGAAAATCGTACACTGATCGGGATGCCCGCTCCTTTGGTTGCTCGCATCCCTTTCAGTGCCATCGATGCGCGGTCGCGGCTGATCGTGGCGCTGGACGTTTCCAGTGCTGCGGCAGCGCGGCAAATCGTTGCCGCCGTGGGGGATTCCGCTCTCACTTATAAAGTCGGGATGCAGCTTTATACGGCTGAAGGGCCGTCGGTTGTGCGCGACCTGGTTGCTTCGGGGCGGCGAGTCTTTCTCGACCTTAAATATCACGACATTCCCAACACCGTGGGCGCTGCGGTGCGCGAAGCTGCGAAGCTTGGCGTGAGCATGTTGACGGTGCATGCCTCGGGCGCGGGAAAAATGCTGCGGGCGGCGGTGGAAGCGGGCCGGGCGGCTCCGGAAATGATGATTCTGGCCGTGACGGTGCTCACGAGCATGGATGAAAACGACCTGGCCTCGATCGGGATTGACGAGGGGATGGCGGGCGAAGTTTCGCGCCTGGCTGGGTTGGCGCTGGCCAGTGGTTGCCATGGGGTGGTAGCTTCAGCGCACGAGGCGAGGATGCTGCGCGCGGAACTGGGGAATCACTTTGCGATTATTACTCCCGGAGTGCGCCTTGTCGGCGGCGACCACGGAGACCAGGCTAGGGTGGTGACACCGGCCGAGGCGATTGCGGCCGGGGCCAGCTATATTGTGGTCGGTAGACCGATCACGGGGGCTGCGGACCCGGCAGCGGCGGCGACAGAAATATTGGGGCAGATCAGCTCTCAGGTGTTATGAAAGCGAAGATATCCGTCACACTCTCGCGCGAGGTGCTGAATGGAATCGACCGCATGGCTGGATCTCGGCAATCGCGTTCGGCTTTGATCGAAACTGTCCTGCTTCGGTTTTTGCGTCAGCGGCGAGACGAACGCGACGTGGAAATTATCAATAGGCACGTCGAAAAGCTAAATTGCGATGCGGAAGACGGACTGGAGGACCAGGCTTCAGACGAATAGTACGCCGCCAGGCGCTGATCGATTCCGACTACACTCAGCACTTGTATGCGCCCCGGTTTTGGTAACGGCGGAGGAATCTCCACTCAAGTCGCCATTGGCGTGGACAAGGGACTGCGGCCCCTCGCACGGAATCTGAGATCGTATTCTTCTTACAACTTCTCGAAGAATTCGCAGGCTGAGCAGGAAATGTAAATCCCGCCGGGGACGTTGCGCTCGCGGTCTTTCACTCGCTTGACGATGCGGGTTGATTTGCCGCACTTGGGGCAGTCGGTGCTCTTGGTCGTATCCATTACTTTCTTGCGATCCGCTGTTTTTGCAATCTTGCCGCCTACAGCCATGGTTCGTATCTCCTGATCGTGATCTTTAATTTTCTTGAACGTTCACGCAGCGCGGTCCGCTCGACTCGATTGACGGATGGTTGCGGATGGGTCCAGCAGGACTGGTAGTCCACTTGAGAAGAGTACGAGCCGCGGCTCAGATCTCTTCCATCAGATTTGATTTTACAGTATGCGCGCTGTGCCTGTCTCGATCAGGGTGGGCGCGGCCCCGGAAATACTTCCTGTATCGCCGTTTGCCGCTTAGGGGCAAGTGAGCGTGAAGTTGCTCCATAGCGTGACGTTTGTCAAACCGGTGAGAGCTGTGTAGGGATCGGATTGCGGTCCGCACCAGCCGTAAGGGTCGACGGCGACGGGACTGGACCCGAGGACGTTGTCGACTTCGAAGTGAAGGTGGGCGGGAACTCCGCCCCAAACGTCATCGGAGAAATTTCCGGTATAGCCGATGGGACTGGTGCGGTTGGTTGAGACCCACTGGTACTGCTGGGCGCAGGTTGGGCAGGCGACGATGTCCTCGCCGGCATTACACTCCGTCCCTTTGGGGTCGGAGCTGGTACAACGCATTATCTGGCCATTGCTGGCGTCATAGTAGGAAGCCAGGTGCATGTAGACGACCCTGTATCCGGTTTTGTTGACGACAGTCGCGCATCCACCCTGGGGCGGAGTTGGCACGGGGACGATTGCCATCACGTGACCGCGCGAACCCAGAGGAATTCCATCCGCACCGTCCAGATAAGTTACGCAGCCGTTGATGGCGGCATAGAGCGGCGTTCCGAAAGCAAAGGTGTAGTCGATGCCGGGGTGCCCATCATAGAAAAGGACACCCGCGCCGGTGTAGTTGTAGCCTTTAAGAAAGCTGGCGATGTTGGGGTTGGTGTAAGCAAACAGCAGACCATTGCATTTCCCGGCGCCGCTCTTGAACCCTAGATATTTGACCGTGCCACTTTCGGCAGTAAACGAGGTCACGCTGCCGTATCCACCTTCGCCGGCCGTACATTCGTAGGCGACCTGCATTTCGTGATCGAAGACTGTCATGATGGGCGCGTTGAGGGGCGTGCAGGTTCCTCCGCAGACGGCATTTTGCTTTACCGGAAATACGAGACGGAGGGACGTGGTGGCCGAGTTCGATTCGTCCGTGGTTGTCTGACCGCGCGCTAGAGCAGGAAGAATCGTGCCAGCAAGGAAAATGGTCAGGCAAAGAGTTAAGTATGGAACGGCGCGCCTGTGGGACATGGGTCCATCTCCCTTCGAAGACCGTCAATTAAGGAAGGCGAACTCACGTTATAACAAGAAGCTGGGGCGGCACAAGGTGCAGTATTTTGCGGTCGCGATTGAGCCGCGTGCGTTTGACCCCGCTTCCCTGCCCCTGCTACCGTCAAATGTTTGCTCGGGTGTGAGTGCCGGTCCATGGGCGCTCCGCGCGTTGGAGAATTCTTTATGCCAGCCATTAAATTTCGCGGCGTCGATTTCATTCAGTACGATTCCCTGCTCACCGACGAGGAAAAACTGGTGCGCGATACGACGCGCCAGTTCATTGAAGACAATCTCATTCCCATTATCGAAGGGTGCAACCGCGCTGGACGCTTTCCACGTGAACTGGTGAAGCCGATGGCGGAGCTGGGATTTTTTGGCGCGTCGCTCAAGGGTTATGGCTGCGCGGGCATGGGCAATGTGGAATATGGGTTGATGACGCAAGAACTGGAGCGCGGCGATTCGGGTGTGCGCAGCTTTGTCAGCGTGCAATCGGGATTGGTGATGTATCCGATTTACGAGTTTGGCAGCGACGAGCAAAAAGACAAATGGCTGCCCGCCATGCAGAAGGGTGAAAAACTCGGCTGCTTTGGGTTGACGGAGCCGGATTTTGGCTCGAACCCCGGCGGCATGAGAACGCGCGCGAAAAAAGTTGGCAATGAATACGTTCTCAACGGCGAGAAAATGTGGATCACTTCGGGCACCATCGCCGACGTGGCTGTGATTTGGGCGAAGGTGGAAAACGAAGATGATCGGATTCGCGGCTTCTTAGTCGAGACGGATCGACCCGGTTTTAAGGCCGATGACATTCATGGGAAGTGGTCGCTGCGCGCGTCGGTGACATCGGGGTTGTCACTGCAGGATGTGCATATTCCTGAGGCGAATCTTTTGCCGAAGAGTGGAGGCCTGAAATCTCCGCTGATGTGCCTGAATCAGGCACGTTACGGCATTGCCTGGGGAGCGCTGGGTGCGGCAATGGCTTGCTACGACTGCGCGCTGCAATATTCCCTGCTGCGCAAGCAGTGGCGCGATCGGCCTATCGCCTCGCACCAATTAGTGCAGGACAAGCTGACCTGGATGATCAGCGAGATTACCAAGGCGCAACTGCTGGTGCTGCAAGTCGGCCGATTGAAAGATGCGGGAAAAGTCGAGCATCAACATATTTCGATGGCCAAGCGCAACAATGTTTGGATGGCGCTGGAATGCGCCCGGCTGTCACGCGACATCCTGGGCGCTAACGGCGTGGCCGATGATTATCCCATCATGCGCCACATGATGAATTTGGAGTCGGTGAAGACGTATGAAGGCACGCATGATGTGCACTCGCTGATTATTGGGCAGAGCGTGACGGGGATTGACGCGTTTTAGGGGCGCAGCGAGAGACCAACAACAATTTTCTTAGTTTCTGAATCGGCGTTGGCTCGCTTCTTCGGAGTCATTTTCGCAGCGCGCTCGTTAATTTTGGCGGCAATTCGTTCGGCCAATTCTTCCAGCTGATCGTCTTTTGCAGGTTTTAGCTTGGCTAGTGCCATCGGCAATTCCTTCGTCTGGCGGAGATTCTATCAATCATTGTCGCTTGCAGATTTCGATCATGCAAGCCTGACTTTGATAACTTACTCCGTGCGTGCGTCCCCATTCTTCGCCAGACCCTCGCGCAGCAGCATCTTGATGTAGGTCTGATATCCCACACCTTTGCGTGCGGCGAGTCGGCGCGCTGTTTCCAGATCCTCCTTGGGGATCCGCAAGGTGACGGGCTGAGAAGGTTTAGCGCCCTGAAGCAGGTTACCCAGCGTCACTAGCGGTTTCTGCTTCACGCGATGGCGGATTTCTGCTTCGATTTCGGAACGATGCGCATCCCACCAGGCGGCTTCTTTCGCCTCGCTGGAAAACTTCGGAATGACGAGCTGCTTCGTTTTCGTTTTTGCCATGCGGGTTGGTAGGGAAGCGAGCCAAACGCGCGATTATTGTGTCGCAAAGGACGCGACACGTCGCGCGGCTCGCCCAGATCCTTCACTGCGCAGAAAGCGCTTGTTTAGGATGACAATCAAACTGACCCACTCCTCTCTTTGCCATTTGTGATCTTTCCCCATTCTCCAAGATATAATCATCGGCGCCTCGGGAGGGGCTTTGATATGCGGATGATGTTAAAAGTTTCTATTCCGGTTGAAGCAGGAAATGCGGCGGCGCGCAGCGGGAGTTTGGGGCCGACGATCAAGAAGATTCTGGATGAACTTAAGCCGGAGGCGGCTTATTTTGCCGAAGAAAACGGCAAGCGCACGGGTTTGATCTTTTTCGACATGAAAGACGCTTCCCAAGTGCCGGCTGTGGCTGAACCGTGGTTTTTGGCTTTCAACGCGAGCTTGACGCTGCGTCCGGCGATGAATTTGCAGGATCTGGCTGCCGCCGGTCCTGGGATTGAGCATGCGGCAAAGACCTACGGCAAGGCGGCGTGATTTAATCCGGAAGATCAAATCGAAGGAATGCTGTGCGATAAAGGAATGCTGCACGACGTATCTGCGTGCGAGCTAGGAATACATTTCTTCCAATAGTTCGTAGGCGCGGCGCAGGTGCGGGATCACGATGCTGCCGCCGACGACCATGGCGACGTTGATGGCTTCTTCCTGCTCGGCGCGGGTTACGCCGAGGCGATACGCCTGAATAGAGTGGTAGAAGATGCAATCGTCGCAGCGCAGGCAGGCGGAAGCCACCAAGCCCATCAGTTCTTTGGTTTTGGCGCTGAGCGCTCCTTCCAGGTAAGTGTTGTGGTCGACGTTGTAAAAGCGCTTGACGAGAAAGTTGTCGGCTTTGTCGACATTGGCGTTGAGGCGGTTGCGGCTGTCGAGGAACTTGCGCGCGGTTTCGCTCTTGTCGGCGACATACTTTTCCGTGAACAGATAAGTCGGCTCTTTACGCTCGCGGGGATGCTCTGCGATTGCTGCGTTTCCGTTGGTAAGCGTCGCGGTCATGCAAAAATGGTACACCGCTGGCGGGGCGATGCACGCAAAAAAATCTGATGCTTAGTGTGTTTTTATGCGGTGGGTTTATCGCGCGGAGGCTCGACGGCCAGAAAGTCGTGCGCGAAGCGCTGGCTGTAGCCTTCGAGTAACGTTTGAATACGGAGCGGATCTGCGGATTGCAAAATCAATCCAGCGTGGTGATGCTTCCTTATCCGTAGAAATATTTCCGGATCGTTGTAGCTCGAGGTGTCCGGATTTTCCTGCCGGGCCAGTGACAGAATCACTCCGGCATAGTCTTCCCGCACCTGCGGAGGATGATACGTGCCGTTGCCGCCGGCGATTTCAATGCGAGCCCATTCGCGCCATAAATTGATGCCGGTTGCAGCTTCGACCATTTCGTTGATGTAAGCGCCGCCCACGCGAGCCGCACACTCGAGGAAATAAAACTGACCATCGGCCTCGGCGTGAATGAATTCGGGGTGCGCCACGCCGCGCAGCAGGCCGAGCGCGGCGATCAGGTCGCGGTTGATCTGGCGCAGGCCGGTATCGGCTTCGCTGCCGCGGGGCACGCCATAGGTGGTGAAGACTCCGCCGTGGGCGACATTCATCGGCGGCTTTCCGTAGCGGCTGACATTGGCGAAGACGATTTCGTTTTCCGAAACTACCGAGTCCACGTGATAGACCGTGCCGGGAACAAATTTTTCCAGCAGAAACGACGACTGCTTGTCGCCGAGTTGATCGAGAAGGTCCCAGAGTTCTTCGGCGGCGTGAATTTTTTTGATGCCGATAGCGGAGGCTTCCTGCCGCGGTTTGAGTACCCAGGGACCGGCGACGTGCTCCATGTAATAGCGGATGTCGGCGTGATGGAAAACGGGAACGAAGTCGGGGACACGGACTCCGCGGTCGAGCGCTCTCATGCGCATAGCCAGCTTGTCGCGAAAGTATCGCAAGGTGGTCAGGCCCATGCCGGGAATGCGCAGATGCTCGCGCAGTGTCGCCGCCGTTTCCATGTCGAATTCATCGAGCGCCACGATGCGGTCGAGCTTGCTCGTGCGGGCAAGGTGAGAGACCGCCTGCACGATCTCAGCCAGAGGCAGATTTTCGGGAAGATAGAAGGTGTCGTCGAGAACCTCGCGAGGCCAATCGGCTTCACGCAGTTTTTCCGCCGTGAGCAGCAGCACGCGCCAGTTCTGGCGCTTGCACTCGCGCATGAACTCCTGTCCCTTTTCGTAGGTGGTAATGCAAAGGATCGTGGGCTGGCTTGAGCTGGCGGCGACCATTTCCGTTGAGTTGGCGAGAATACCACGGCGGGGCGAAAGCCGGTATCCGGTATTCCGATGGAGCCAAACGGTTCTTTCCATCTGCCTTGGGATTGGTTTATAGTCTCAACCCGGCGCTGGAACGTTTTCATGTCGCGCGCGGAGGTTCTTATGGCTACTCAGACACGTCCTGAAGGCAAGGCCCGCAGTTTTGGAGAAAACATTGAGAGCGACCTGGCGTCGCGGTTTTTGCGCGTGGTAGAGGTTGCGGCGATCGCTTCGGCGCGCACCATGGGGCAGGGGGAGCGGAAGCTGTCTGATGAGGTGGCGACTGAGGCCATGCGCCGCACCATGGATTCAATTCCGATGCGAGGGACGATTGTGATTGGCGAGGGCGAGCGCGACGAGGCGCCAATGCTCTACATTGGCGAAAAGGTCGGCGCCGAATTTCCCGATGGCCGCGACGTTCCCGAGGTGGACATCGCAGTTGATCCGCTGGAGGGCACTAATCTGTGCGCCACGGGCGCTCCGGGATCGATCACGGTGCTGGCAGCTTCAGAACATGGCGGACTGCTGAACGCTCCCGATTGTTATATGGACAAGATCGTTGTCGGACCATCCTGCAAGAATGCCGTCGAGCTTGACGCGCCGGTTTCCGACAACCTGAAGAATATTGCCAAGAGGCTGGAGCGCGATGTGGAAGATCTCGTCGTGATCGTGCTCGATCGCCCGCGGCATGAAAAGCTGATTGCCGATATTCGAGCTGCGGGGGCGCGCATCCGGCTGATCGGTGACGGAGATCTTTCGGCGGGAATTGCCGCGGCTGTGATTGGGACGGGCGTTCATGCGGTAATGGGATCGGGCGGCGCGCCGGAGGGGGTGATTACTGCGGCGGCGATTCGCTGCCTGAATGGGTACATGCTGGGCCGGCTGGTGGTGAAAGCGGATCAGGAAGATCGGCTGGCGCGAATGGGCGTGAAAGACAAGAACCGAATTTATGAAGCGGAAGATCTGGCTCCGGGCAAGCAACTAATTTTCGCTGCTACCGGCGTAACGGACGGAGCGCTGCTAAAAGGCGTACGCTTTTTCGGCGAAGGGACGCGGACATCGTCGGTGATTATGACGCATCGCACGGGCAAGGTGCGGTTTGTCGAGAGCATTCATCTGGAAAAAGGGCCGGATGTGAAGGTGAGGTTCTCGTAGACGGATTAGCGGAAGGGATTCTCGATCCGCAGCCCCTCGATCGTGCGATCGTGCCGGAGGTCTTCGCTGTAGAGCGTTTCGCACTTACCCTCCAAGGCCGCAGCGACGATAAGCGAGTCGTACCATGCGATTCGGTGTTTTCCGGCGATACGTAAAGCTGCGACATAGACGGCTGGAGAGGAGTGAATGGCCAACAGGGGACGGAAGACGGTAATCAGATATTGTTCGGCTTCTGCCGTGCTCATCGGTTGCGCGAAACGACGAAACGCGACGTTGAAAAACTCCTGCACCACCTGGTAGCTGACGATTCCTTCCCCGGAATCCGCAGCCCTTCGAACGAGTTGCGCAGCCTTCTTTGCCTTGGCGGGTGCCTTGGCGTCGAAGGTGTAAACGAAGATGTTCGTATCGAGAAAAAATCTAGCGCTCATTCATCTCGTCCCGAGTATAAGGTCCGGAGGAGCGCACGTGGCCAAGCCGGCGCATCAGCGCATCCACTGCGGCTCCGCCGCCTGCCTGCGCCGCATATTGTTCCAGCCACTCGCGAAACACTGCGTTCAAGGTCTTGTGCCGCGCCCGAGCAACCAGGCGAGCCTGCTCGATCAGGTTTTCCTCGGCGCTGAGAGTAATGTTCTTCATACGTTACCAGTGTACACTATTTCAGTGTAATTTGGTCTTCGATGTATTAATCATCTAGAATAATCATCTAGATTGTTTGAGGCAGACACATGCGGACAGTGGGGCTATTCGAAGCCAAGCAAAAACTTTCCGAACTGGTGGAGCGAGCCAGCGAGGGCGAGCAGATTGGCATCACTAAGAGAGGCAAACTCGCGGCGATGATCGTGCCTGTGCGTTCTGATAAGAGCTTGGCTGAGGTTTTCGCCGACATCGAACAGATCCGCAAGCGCGCCAAGCCCCTGCCCAAGGGGATGACGGTGAAGGATCTGATTGAGGAAGGCCGCAGGTGAAACGGTTTGTCCTGGACGCCTCGGTCGCGCTGGCCTGGTTCATCGACAATCCCATTCCGCCTCTCGCCGAACGGCTGCAGCGCAGCCTTCTGGGCGGGGACAGAGCCGTTGTGCCGGCGCTGTGGCACCTGGAAATGGCCAACGGCTTTGCTGTGGCCGAGAGACGCCGTACGCTTACCGCACAGGATATTGCCCGCGCGATTAAAGACATCGGTTTTCTTCTTGGGCCAGCGATCGAAAGCGCTGCTGACCTTATATCGATCAAACAAGCCTTCGGGGCGGCGCGAACCTTTCAGCTTACGGCCTATGGCGCGGTTTACCTTGAGACGTCGATCCGGCAGGAGCTGCCTCTTGCCACGCTCGATCAGAGACTGATGGCGGCCGCGTCCAAGGCCGGAGTCCACGTCATACGTTGAGCCGGAATGATCATCGTCTCGTAAGGTCTTAGCACTCCCTATTCCCGCAATCCGTTTTCCTATTTCAGGTACTCCGAATTTTTCTTTAGCTCCTCGGGAATTGGCGGGAAGGGTGGGAACTCCTGGGAATATCCCTTGAGCAAGCTAGCCGTGACTTCGGCGCGGCGGTTGCCGTCGTGAATGGCGATTTTGTGGGGATGGCCCGCCGAGTAACCTTCCCACAGCGAGACGCCAGCGTAAGCGCCGTCTTTGCGCAGAACGTAGTAGGTCATGTCGACGAAGCGGAGCTTGTTCATGTCGTTATTGAAATTGCGGACAATGCGCTTGAGCGCATCCATGCCGGCTTCGTGAGGAGACATGCCGTGGCGCATATTTTCCACGATGGTATGCGCGCCGGCAACTTTGATATTTTCTTCTCCGCTGCCGGTCGCGCCGGCGGAGCCCACGTCCTGATCGGTGTAGCAGCCGGCGGCGATGATCGGAGAATCGCCGACGCGGCCGGGAAGTTTGAAGGCCAAACCGCTGGTGGTGGTGCAGCCCGACATTTCTCCTTTGTCGTTTAAGACGGAGCAATGAATGGTGCCGGTGGGTGGAAACAGAACTTTGCGTACGGCGGCAAGTTGATGCTCAGGGGCGATGCCAAGAGCGGCGGCGCGGGCTTGCAGATTGTCGATGCGCTGCTGCCAGAGTTGCGATTGTGGCTTGTCGCCTGGGTTGGAATCGGGCGGTTGCCAGTAAGGACTGGCGAGGCCGGGACCCCACCAATCGCGGGACGAGTTAAATTCCTTCCACAGCAGCCAGATTTTGCGCGAGTTGTCGGTGAGCAGGGTTTCGCGGGGAAAACCCACGTCGACGGCGAAACGCTCCGCGCCTTCGGCGACCAGCATGACGTGGCCGGTGTGCTCCATGACGGCTTTTGAAACCTGGGAGACGTTCTTGATATTGCGCACCGCGCCGACCGAGCCTGCGCGGCGCGTGGGACCGTGCATGCAACAGGCATCGAGTTCGACCACGCCTTCTTCGTTGGGCAAACCGCCGAGTCCGACGCTGTCGTCTTTAGGATCGTCTTCGGGGCCTTTGACGACGCGGAGCGCGGCGTCGAGTGTGTCGCCTCCGCTTTTGAGAAAGGCGAAGGCGTCGTCGAGGTAGTTGAAGCCATTGTTGGCACAGATAATGATGGGACGCTTGGAGGAGCCGGATTGCGGGGCGTCGGTTTGCGCTTCGGTTTTAGTACCGATTCCGGCAGCGACAGCACCGAGCACGGAAGTTTTTACGAAATCGCGGCGCGAGAAAGTCATGAAATCCTCCTGCGGTGTGGGAAGCGGGAAGGATATCACGAGGGGCGGTTGGGTGGCAGGCTTGGGCGGCGGTTCTCAGTTCTCGGCTATCGGATTTTAGTTTCGAGGCGCCGTGCTGAGCAATCTTTGGTCTTTGATGCAGACACCACCACGGCATGGAGCTCCGTGGTGCCCACGCTTCCAAAACCGCGAAGCGTGGGGCAGCCTGTTCGTAGTGGTGTGAGCAAAATCAGAGCTGCGCCAGCGGGCCGACCTCTTTTCGACTTCGGGGCGTGCACAAGAGTGCAGGGATCCTTCGACTGCGGTTGTTCTTTGCGCTGAAGCGCAAAGAACAATCCTCGCTCAGGATGACAAATTGCGCGATGAGGGGTTCGAGTTAAAAGCCCCGCGCCCTGTCGCAAAAAACGCGGCAAGGGCGGGGCACCGTTTGATAGTGAGACTGGACTTGCTGCTACTTCTCTCCCACCAGGGCGTTGATCAGGCCTGTGCCGTTTGGACTGCCCCATCCGGTCACCAGATCGTAGCCGGTCACGGCGGAGTAGCTGCCGGACTTGCCGCTGGTGATGTCGTGGAAGTCAGTTTTGTAGCTGGAACTGACTCCAAACGAATATAGATAGGGGTCGATGAATCCCAGATCCGAATAGCCGTCGGCTTTCAACTGCTGGTTGGTCAGCGCGATGTATCCGGCCCACATGGGAGCGGCGAAACTGGTTCCGCCATACTCGTTGGCCGTGCACGCTTCCTGATCGGCGCAGACGTAGAAGGTGAAGTTGGCATTGGCGGAAACATCCGGGCCGTTGCGGTAGGTAGTGGAGCCTTTGTTGCTGGAGTTGATCACGCCCGCGAGCTGCTGCCACGATGGAATCTTCGATCTTGTCCGGCGAGATTCCGCCGCCGCTATCGACCCATGCGGTCTCGGATTTCCAGGGGCCCGCGGCGCTGGACGTGGTCAGATCGGTTCCTCCGACGGAGACGACATTAGCGTCATCTGCGGGCCAGGCTTCATTGCGCGAGGACCAGGTAGAGCTGTCTCCCGAAGCTGCGAAAAAGTTCTGGCCTTGCGCCGACATTTTTTCGAAGTAGGGATCGAGCGTGCTCGGATCGCGCCGGGGTCCATCCCCACGAGCAACCGATGGTTGTAGGCAATGGGTTGTGGGTGGTCATGGAGCTGATGATGGCCGTGTCAGTCGATCCGACGTACATCACCAGGCTGGCAAGTCCGGGCGCCATACCTAATGCCTGCGTCATGTCCAGCGTCTGTTCGGTGTCGTCACAATCGCCACCGGATCTGGAATAGACGCAACTGGTGCTGGTTCCGTCGGTTGACAGGATGGTGATTGGCACCGTGTTGGTTTGCTTTACGTTTTTGTAATAAGTGTTGAGGTCGGCGATATCGGTGCCGAGATATTCGAACAAGCCGAGGTTCTGTCCGCTGCCGGTGAGCGCGGTTCCGCCGTAGTAGGCGGCACGCATATCGCTGCCCAGGAACGAGGACGAAGGACCGGAGCCGGTGGTGGCGTGAGTCACAACCGCATCGGGACTGATGCCATGCGCCTTGGCATAATCACTTTTCTTCATGTAGAGCGGGTGGGGTATCGAATAATTATCGAGCCCAGAGATGTGCCAGAGATCGAATGGCAGATCGGTGGTGGGTTCGCGATCCGGACCAAAGAAAAGGCGATTTTCAGTGGGGTGCTGGTAGACCATCAGGCTGATGTGGAATGCCGACTCGATGGCCGAGACTGTTCCCTTCACCTGAACTTCCATGCCATCGCGCGATCCGCCCACGACCGCGAGGCCATGAGCTTTGCAAATAGCGAACGACCGCATCGTAGTCCTGCTGGGTGGGGCCGAATCTCTCTGTGAATTCGGACGGAGTGAGAAAGTGCGTGTAGTTGGGAACGGTGGAGCTGTAAAGATCGGCGAGGAAGTCCTGCAATCCGGCACGGTCGCGCATCTGCAGCACAACGTCCAGTTGCATGATTTGCGCAGCGGGGAGATGCCCGACGGGTTTGGCCATGCCATTCAGCGTTACTTCACGCACATGGCGGGTCATTACTGCTTCCGCTTTGCCGGGCACGGATGCCGCGGAAACAAAGAATGCGATGAGGAGTACCAGCACACACGATTTTCGATTCACGGATTCCCTCCTGGGGCTTGTTGCGTTTTGTGGTCCAAGAAATCCGCCACCCGCCCTGGGCGAAAAATCTTTTTCCACGTTGTAGATTCGAGTAAATATAAGGAGAGAGGCCGGACTGTCAAGAATAAATAGTGCATGTGGTTTTGCAGTTTACGAAATCCGAACAAGAAGACTTACAGGCAGGACTAGTTTGGGGTTGGGGTTTTAGTACCGGGGACTAACTGCAAAGTACTTTGGGCGAAGATCGGAGTTATGGCACTTAGGGACGCTCTGATTAAGTCCGACAAAACGAAAAGCAGGTATCTCGACTTCGCTCGAAATAACAAATTTGGAGGGTTGTCCAAAGCAGACTCTTTTCGGCAACCTGCCAGGCGAGGCTGGGTCTCGAAATGTATTCGTGCGGCGACGGAAAAAAGGACCGGCACACTGGGCGCCGGCCCTGGGGGTTAAGGCTTACACCTTCAGCGGCGAAGCATTCACTGCTTATCCAGCAGCTAAGCGTTCACCGCTTTTTTCCTGTCGACACGAATTCGTTCGTCGCGCACGTGTTCGAGTTGTTCGGAATCAGGAGAGAGCGCACGGAAACAGATGCGCGCTTTTTCCGAGAGTTCTCCCAGTTCGCGTCCCGTGCCGCGGCCGAGGAACTGTTCTCTGGCAAAGCGCTCCAGCGCTTCTCCGAACACTTCACAAGCGGTCACTGGAGACTGCTCTTCGGATCGATTCGAGGTCCCGGGGACGTCCGGCGGAATGATGAGACCGCGCGTGTAGAGCAGTCCCAGAGCGTAAAAGAACTGCGCGGTCGCAGCCAGATGCGCCTGCTCTTTCACGTCGTTGTTATCGTGCTCGAGCGCCGGGGCGACGGTACGCAGAGCTTTTCCGCAGCGCAACAACTCCGCCCGAAGGAACTCAAGGAACTCCGGCGAGAGATAGTTTCCGCCTGTTTTCCCCAAGCCGGGGATGAAGTTTTCCGGCGAGAGATACTCGGATCCGCCGAATCCGGCAAAGCTCACGGGTGACATGCCATGCGCGATCTCCGGCGAAATTGAAACCGGCGGCATGTGATACACGGGGCGAGGAACGATGTTGGCGTAGTAGGGGTTGGTTTCCATGCCGGGAAACGCGCCCCGGTACATTGCCGGGTTGTACCAGCCGGAATTGTAGATAGCTTGATAAACCGTCGGATCGAGCCACGGCGAGGGCCTCTGGCCCATGCCGACGTCGAACGGATTAAAGTTTTGCCACGGCTGAATTGACCCAGAAAAATACGGATGCATAAATCCTCCTTTGGATTTTTAGCTTACTGCGCGGCTCAGAGCGCTATCGCAGTAAGGCTTTGATGTAGGTTGGGATTTCGCCTTCAGGACTTCGGTCGTCTTAAGTCGGGGTGCCGGGGAACTCTCATGCGCAGTTCCTACAAACACAGGCATTCGTGGGCTAGCGTATTAGTCGGGACGCGATATTCTGGTCAGTTGTCCCGGAAAATAACAGTTTGAATGTTTCCACACTACAAGCGAGAAGCTTTAAGTTAGCCGCCTTTACTCGCCTGCACGATGTGGAATTATTTGTACGCTATCGAACATACTACTGCCTGCAAGATTACGGACCATAGGGTTAAAACCGTAGGGGGGCTTTTCACCACAGAGTCACAGAGACACAGAGAAAGCAATGAATCAGAACTTCTCTGTGTTTCTGTGGTGAGTTCTTACTTACTGAACTTGAATGTCTCCCGAGCCAGTGCGCACGCTGAGCAGCGGGCCACCGCCACGTACTTTTCCGTTGATTGATTTGCGCGAATCCTGCACACGTCCTTGCACCGTCATCTCGACCGGTGCGTCGATATTGACCGTGCCGGAGCTGGTGGAAATGTTGGCGTCAAAGGCGGCGTTGCTGGGCAAGCGGACATGCACGTTGCCGGAGCCGGTGCGAATTTCCCATGCGCCGCTTTGCGTGCCTTCCGCGGTAATGTCGCCGCTGCCCGCTTCACCGTGGAACGCTCCATGAATGCCGCGCGCCGTAACGTTGCCCGAGCCAGTACGCAAATCGATGTCGCCCGGTCCGATTTCCTCGACTTCAATGTCGCCGCTGCCCGTGCCGCCACGCACCGCTCCGGCGATTCCATGCGCGCGCACATTGCCGGAACCTGTCTGCAGGCGAATATCTCCGGTCAGGCTGGCCAGCTTGAGGTCTCCCGATCCATCCTGCAAGTCGAGATTGCCATGCGTGCCTTCAATGATCTGATCGCCCGATCCGCTGCGCGTGCGCACGGTGGTATCGACGGGGACCGTGATTTCATAGTCGACGGAAATATCGTGCTCATTGACGTAATCGACGCGAATGCTGTTGCCTTCCTGGCGCAGCGGAGGATGCTGCTCGATCGAGTCAACGTCTCCCTGGCGGTTTCCCATAAGCCAGTGATTGCCGACGTAGATTTTGCCGCGGACAGACACGGTTCCTGCGGGCCCAGTGCGTACAGTAATGTCGCCGGAGCGGGTGAGCACTTCCAGATCGACTGTTCCATTGACCTGGAAAGTTTTCTCGAAAGTGCCTTGCGGGGTTGAGGCAAAAGAAGCGGCCGAGGCGAACAACAGTGCAACGGCACAGAGAACCAGCGAAAAGCGCGAGACTGATTGTTTATTCATATCAGAGTGACTCCACAGGTTGTCTTTTCCGCGGCGGCTTCCGGCTTCGGCTCCGGGCTTCCGAAGCGCGGATCCTTCAACGATCCGGATGCCGAAAGCCGGAAGACGATCTTATTGCAGTACCACCTGCTCGCCTTCCTTCAGACCGCTGAGCACTTCCGTCTTGGCGCCGTTGGAAATTCCGATGTTGATTGCCACTTTTTCCATACCGTCTTTCGCTTTGGGATCGGGTATGTCGACGGAAGCTTTTTTATCTTTGTCGTAGATGATCGCGCCTTCGGGAATCTGCAACACGTTCTTGTGCTCTTCGAGAATGATTTCCGCGTTGGCCGTCATCTCCGCCTTCAACTCGCCGCCGGGATTCTGAATCGAAACCCGCACTTCAAAGGTGGTGACGTTATCTTTCTCCACTCCCATGGGCGAAATCTTCGTCACCTTGCCGTAGAAGGTCTTGTCCTTGAACGATTCCACCTTAATGCGAGCAGGCTGTCCCAGATAGACCTTGCCGATATCGCTCTCGTCGACCTTGCCTTTTACGTAAACTTCGCTGGTATCACCGAGCGTCATGACGAGCGTAGCGGAGGAACCCAACACCAGAATCGAGCTGACCGCGTCTCCCATTTCCACGTCGCGCGAAAGCACGATGCCGTCGATGGGCGAAATGATGTCGGTGTAGCTAAGCTGTTCGTCGAGCTGCTTCAAGTTGGCTTGATCTTCCAACACCTGGGCCTGCGCCTGCGCGATCTTCGCCTTCAGCACCATAACCTGCGCCTTGGCCACGTTCTGCTTGTTCAGCGACAACTCATAATTTTTCTCCGCATCATCCAGAGCCGAGGCGGAAACCACTCCATCCTTGGCCATGCCTTCGGCGCGCTCGTAGGCGCGCTTATTCAGGGGAACATCGGGACCTTCGGCATCCACTTTGGCCCGCTCATAATCCGCCTGTGAACCTTTCAGGTTCGCCTGCGCCGCTTCCAGCGCGGCCTGCGACTGAGCCACCTGCGCTTCGATTTCAATCTTGTCGAGCTGTGCCAGTAACTGTCCTTTTTTGACGTGGTCGCCGTAATCCACGTAGAGCTTCTTCACGATGCCGCTGGCTTTGCATTTGACTTCAACCTTGGTGATGGGCGTGACCTTGCCGGTCGCGACTACGCTCTTGGCCAAGTCGCCGCGCTCCACCTTCGCCAGCTTCGAGGGATCGATCTTGGTCCCGCCGCGAGTGGCGGCAAACAGGCCGATCGCGATTACCAGGACGATGGCGATGCCGATGCCGCTCCAGATAAAGACTCTGCGGCGCTTCTTCTTACTCACATTTCCGTTCACGACAGCCTCCTAAGGTGATGCTCAGCCTGGTTTGACGCAACATTGGTTTGACTCAACATTGGTTTGACGCAAGTTGCCTGACTCAAGATTGTTGGGTGCGGCCCGGACTTACCGCCGAGTCCAAGGACCAATTCCCGGCCTCATTCGTTGATACGCGCCGGGAGCCGCTTTGGTTCCGAAGATTTCGAGGCAAACAGCGTGGCACTTAGAATGATAACCCAAAGCGAAGCTGCCACAGTCCTCACGCCTGCCGGTTAGACCAGGCTCGGCTGAAAAGGATAGCGACGGAGGAACCGAGCTTCGCAATCCCGGTGGGTGATTGCCGGAATGGTTCAAAGCAAGTTGCAACGGGGCGGCAACGACTAAGAACTGACAACTGCTTTTAAAATGTTAGAATTGCGGTTCCATGATCGCTTTTGTGCTGCTCCGGGTCTTTGTGATCCTTCTCCTGGTGGCGGCCAATGCCTTCTTCGCGGCGGCAGAATTCTCCCTGGTCAGCGTGCGCGACACGCGCATCCAGCAGCTCATCGAATCCGGACGCATCGGCGCGCGCATCGTGCAGCGCCTCCACCAGCATCTTGACGAAGTCGTCAATGGGGTGCAACTCGGCATCACCATGGTCAGCCTGACGCTGGGCTGGATCGGCGAGCCGATCGTCGCGCAGCTCGTGGGAAATCTCCGCTTCGTTCATGAAATTCCTCACGGCGCGGTTTATGCGCACGGCATCGCGATTGCCATCGCTTTCAGTCTGATCACCTACATGCACGTGATCCTGGGCGAACTTGTGCCCAAGACGCTGGCCCTACAGCGGGCGGAACAGATTGCCTTGGCCGTGGCGGCGCCCATGGAAGCGTTCCTTACGATTACGCGTCCGTTTCTCTTCGTTATGCGGCGCTCCGGCGGCCTGGTTCTTCGGCTTTTCGGCGCTCACGAAGCCCGCGCGGGAGCGGTTCACTCACCCGACGAGCTGAAGCTCATCGTCACCGCCAGCCGCCAGTTAGGCCAGATTCCGCAATTCCAGGAAGAGATGATCCACAATGCCATTGAACTTGACAGCATAACGGTGCGCGCGGTGATGGTCGCGAGGCCGGACATTTTTTCTTTGCCTTCGGATTTGGTTCTAGATGAAGCTTTGGTTCGCGTGGTCGAAGGCCAGCATTCGCGCATTCCGATCTATGATCCGCAACGTGGGCCCGAGCACATCGTCGGCGTGCTCTATTACAAAGACCTGATGCGCTGGATGCGTCTGCGCCTGTCGAATCTCGGGCAATCCGTTTCGACGCGCATTTCGAAGATGCACATTGGGCAGATCATGCATGATGTGCTGGTGGTGCCGGAAACCAAGGTTCTTGCGGAGTTGCTGGCCGAGTTTAAATTGCGCCGGCGACATTTGGCCGTGGTGGTTGACGAATTCGGTTCCACCGCCGGAGTGATTACGGTCGAAGACATTCTGGAACAACTGGTCGGCAACATCGAAGATGAGTTCGATGTTTCTCCGAATGAGCCGCAACTGCAAGACGAATCAGTGCTGTCGCTTGAAGGCTCGGTCAACATCCGCGACCTGGAAGCCGAATATGGGCTGACCCTGCCGCGTGACGCTGGATTCGAGACCCTCGCTGGATTCGTTCTGGCGCGACTGCAAAAGATTCCCGAGTTACACGAATCTTTCGAATATGAAGGGCGGCGCTACACGGTGGAAGAACTGGAAGGTCACAGAATCGCAAGAGTGAGAATCGAGAAGACTGCGAAGGTGGAAGGCGAACCTGAGCCGGCACATCAGAGGGAAAACTAGAATGCGGCTTGCGGCTTCGGGCCTTCGGCTTCCGGTTTCACTGTCTGTGCGCGCGACGACGGCGCTTTGGGGCGGGGTGTCTCGCGAATCAAAATTGTGGCAGAACCTTAAGCCGGAAGCCAGGAGCCAGAAGCCGCACTGATGCGCGCAGTCCTCCAACGCGTTCTTTACACTCTGCCGGTCATCTGGCTGGTGGTCAGCCTCGTCTTCCTGCTGATCCATCTCGTTCCCGGAGATCCGATTCAGCAAATGCTGGGCGAAGGCGCGCCGCCCACCGACATTGCCGCCACGCGTCATCTCTATGGCCTCGATGCTTCGCTCGGCCAGCAATACATTCACTATTGGAAAGGCGTGCTGCACGGCGATCTTGGACCGTCGTTTCGTTACAACCAGAGCGTCACGCGCCTGGTCGCGCAGCGTTATCCCTACACGCTCGAACTCACGCTGGCGTCGCTGTTCGTCGCGATTATTGTTTCGATCCCCGCCGGAGTTCGCTCCGCGCGCCGCCGCAATCGCTGGGACGACCGGCTGCTCTCGGTCGTCAGCCTTTTCGGCTTGTCGTTTCCCAACTTCGCTCTGGGCCCGATTCTGATTCTTCTATTCGCCATCAAGCTGGGATGGCTGCCGGTCTCCGGCGCCGGCTCGTTCGCCAGCCTGATTCTGCCAGCGGTCACGATGGGCAGCGCGCTGGCGGCGATACTCACTCGCATGGTGCGCACGTCCATGCTGGAAGAGCTCAGCCAGGACTACATCCGCACCGCCCGCGCCAAAGGCCTGCCGGAGCGGACCGTGGTCTACCGCCACGCGCTGCGCAACGCCATGATCCCGATCCTGACTGTGCTGGGATTGCAATTCGGCGCGCTGCTGGCGGGAGCGATCGTCACGGAGACAATCTTTAGCTGGCCGGGGATTGGGCGGTTAACGATTCAAGCAATTTCCAATCGTGATTATTATCTGGTGCAAGGGTGCATTCTGGCGATTGGATTGACCTATGTGGCGGTGAACTTTTTGACGGATGTGCTGTATTCGGTGGCGAACCCGAGGATCAGGCAGTGATGTTTTTTATGAAGACGGTCATAATGCTTGCTGCGTTCCACGAGCGCCAATGCCCAGAGGTTGACCCGAGCCTAGATCTGGAAAAAACTCTGAACTACCTCAGGCTGAAATTGGGTTTTCAGGTCGTGATGGAAGAATGGGCCGAAAAACTTGGCGATTCGGTTGGAGCTAGGTGGCCCGCGAAACTCGCGCTTCCTTGGGTCAACGTGGGCACTCCGTACGAGCCGCAGTTTCGGACGACTTCGGGCAAGGTTAAATATCCGGGGACCAACGGCGGCTCAGTGGCGCTGCCCACTGCATAGGTCCTTCGCGCCAAAGCGCGCTCAGGATGACAATGCATAAAAGCACGACAGCGGGTGTGCGCGCCGATAGTGCTCCGTTTTCCACTGCCGAAAGTTCATTCATCACAGACATGCTATCTCGCATTTGTCATCCTGAGCCCCGACGTCTCCAGCGCGGCCGGGAACCACTACGCGAAGGACCTATGTACTTTGTCTACATCGTGACGAATCGCTCGAAGACGCTGTACACCGGCGTCACCAACAATCTCATGCGCAGAGTGCGGGAGCACAAATCCGGAGCCGGTTCTGGATTTACCGCGAAATACAAACTCGACCGCCTCGTTTATTTCGAGCGATTCCAAGATATTCACAACGCGATCGAACGCGAGAAGCGCATCAAGGGCTGGCTGCGAATCAAGAAAATCGCCCTGATCGTTTCGGTGAATCCATCGTGGAAGGATTTGAGCGAGGAATGGCACGAACGCCATCGATATCAGCCGCAGGGTGCTTGAGCCTAATCATGGCAAATAGAGGCGGGCGTTGCCGTCCCGCCTCCGTGAGAATGAAACTAAGCGGCCTGCATTACTTTTTTCATCCGTTCTTTCATTTCCTGGGGCGAGACGTCTTCTACGTGCGTGGCGACGCCCCAGAGATGTCCAAACGGATCTTGAAGGAAGCCGGAGCGGTCGCCGTAGAACTGGTTTTCCACCGGCTTCAGGATTTTCGCGCCTTCGGTCTGCGCGCGCTTGACCACGGTATCGACGTCGGGAAGATAGACGTAGAGGCTCACCGGGCTGCCGCCGACGGTGGTGGCACTGGTGTGTCCCTCACCCATGCTGAGATTTTCATCGGCCAGCATGATGTGGGAGTTGCCAATCTTTAATTCAGCATGGCCAATTTTGCCGTCGGGGCCGTTCATGCGAAACAGTTCGGTCGCGCCAAAAACTTTCTTGTAATACTCAATGGCCTGGCCAGCGTTTTTGACAATGAGGTATGGAGTGATGGAATTGTAGTCCTTGGGAATATACGAAACTTTGCTCATGATATTTCCTCCTGTGAAGTTAAGCTGAGGCTGGAGGTTACGGCGCGCATGCGGAGAAACCACGCGGTCTCGGCACTTCTTTTATGAGAACACAATCTGCCCGGCGAGCTCAAGGCGCATATTGCGTTTTGCATTTTGCTTCCGGCCTGGTTGAGATATCGAACTTTGGTCGCAAAAATGCCGAGGAATCGCAAAAAATTCACACAACATTCATAAATCCGGTGTTAATCTCCTACGGCTATGGACGCTCAACCGAATCGCTGGGCCATCGCCATTGCCGGAGTCATCATCCAGATCGCTCTGGGCGCAGTCTATGCCTGGAGCGTGTTTCGCATTCCGCTCACCAAAGCTTTCGGCTGGACTATCTCTGAAGTCACTCTGACATTTACCGTCGCGATCCTGACGCTGGGCTTCGCGTCTTTCGTGGGCGGGCTGTGGATGCGGAAATCCGGCCCGCGCAACGTTGCTATCGCCGCGGGAATCTTCTACGGCGGCGGAGTATTCCTGGCCAGCTTTTCCGCCGGACATCTTTACTGGCTTTACTTTTCGTACGGAGTTCTCGGCGGGATCGGCATCGGACTCGGCTACATCGTTCCGGTGGCGACGCTGGTCAAGTGGTTTCCCGACAAGCGCGGGATGATTACCGGCATAGCGGTCGCGGGCTTTGGCGCAGGAGCGCTGATCACCGCGCCGATTGCCAGCCGCCTCATCGTGAGCGTGGGCGTGCTGAAAACTTTCGCCATCCTCGGGATTGCTTATCTGATCACCGTGACAGTCCCCGCATTTTTCATGAAAGATCCGCCGCACGACTACCGACCGGAAGGGTGGACGCCTAGCGCCGCGCAGCAGAAACAGCGTTCCACCAAGACTTACAGCCTGGGCGAAGCCATGCGTACCTGGCAATGGTATGGATTGTGGGCGCTGCTGTTTCTGAATACGTCGGCGGGAATCTCGATCATTTCACAGGCTGCACCCATGGCTCAGGAAATCACTAAAGTCACGGCGGCGGTCGCCGCGGGGATGGTTGGAATAATCTCTCTCGCCAACGGCGCGGGAAGATTTCTGTGGGCGTGGTTCTCCGACCTGATCGGCAGGCGCTGGGTGTTCTTCATTATGTTTGTGCTGCAAGCGGCGGTTTTCTTCACGCTGCCGAAAATTTCAGATTTCTCCGCCTTCACCACTTTGTGCTGCGTGATCCTGCTTTGCTACGGCGGAGGCTTTGGCACCATGCCTGCGTTTGCCGCCGACTATTTCGGTTCAGAAAACGTGGGATCGATCTACGGGTTGATGCTGACCGCATGGGGATTTGCCGGAGTGCTGGGTCCGACCTTGATCGCGCGCATCCGCCAGAGCACGGGGCACTATTCGGAAGCCCTGAATGTGATCGCCGCCATCGTGCTGTGCAGCGCGCTGATTCCCCTGATTGTGCGTCCGCCTTCGAGAGGCAAAGAGCCAGCGGTGATGCCCAAGGCTGCGGCCTAGCGGATTGGAAAACAGTAGAGATTCCGCGGTTGCATAGACGCAAACTAACTGCCCACATAACGCGCGTATAAACTCCGGGCTACGGCCGTGTCGGTTGTGCCCTTGATGATCGCTCGCCCATCGGGAAACAGTGTGATCTCGTACGGTTCAGGCCAGAATTTCAGGACGAACTCGTTGTACTTCACCGTCCCATGAGCCGCGAGCCGCGCTTGCATCTGGGCGAAATCGATGGCGCGGGCGCGCTCATGAATCTGCACCGAATTTCGGCCGCACAAGCTAATGTGAGGCCTGGCTGCACCGGATAAAAAAGAAAATTCTCGTTTCCCGCAAACGCGGCAGTCGGCGCGCGCCTTATCAGCGCAAATCTCGGCGTGCTGATTGGTCCAGACATCCCATGACAGCAATGTTCGGCGAAGTGACGCCGCGCTCGATGCGCCGACCAGAAATTTCAACGACTCAGTCGCGGCGATCGAGGCTACGAGATTCACCGCCGAATTCAATATCCCGGCGGTGTCGCAGGTCTCAACCATGCCGCGAGGCTGATCGGGGAAAATGCACGCCAGGCAGGCCGTCTGGCCGGGGATGACGTTCATTGTGGCGCCGTAGCTTCCGACAGCAGCGCAATAAATCCAGGGTACCGAATTCTTCACCGCGTAATCGTTGATCAGATAGCGCGTCTCGAAATTGTCCGTCCCGTCCAAAATGAGCTGCATGCCTTGAAGCGCAGTATCCACATTTTCGGGAACCAGATCCTCGACTCTTGGCTCAATCGCAATTGCAGAATTGAAGGCCGCGATCTTGTTGCGCGCCGCAATTGCCTTGGGCAAGGATTCGGCTGCGTCGTGTTCATCGAATAACGACTGCCGCTGGAGATTGCTGGCTTCGACGTAGTCGCGATCGATGATGCGCAACGTGCCTACTCCGGCTCGCGCCAGCAATCCCGCCAAGGCCGAGCCGGTGGCCCCGCAGCCCACAATGGCTATTTTCCCCTGCGCCAGCCGCGGCTGGCCTTCCTTGCCAATTCCGGGAAAGAGAATCTGACGGGAATAACGTTCGCCGTCCGCGGCACGAAGGTCAGCAGCCGCCCGGCTCAAACTTTCATCCGCTAGGGTTTCACGTGCCAAAGAGGTCACCAATACCAGCTGCGCAAGCCTTTATTATAAAGGGCTGGATTTAGAAGGTGGCACTGCGACATGCCGTAGCCAGCCTCATCCGGGCAACGAAGGCGGCTTTCATTCCATCGAAGCTAGCAACGCCCCGGAATTAAGGAAACTTTTGCTGAGACGGTACGCACCATGTGTGATGGGGACGATCCTGTTTGCTCTTGCCCTTGAGGCCGGAGCGGCAGCACGCGTGGGCCGTTTAAGGAATGGAGAAGCATCCATCCCTCAGGAGTCCGCCGACGTTGCATCATACGCGAACTACGAAGGGCGGATTGTGCAATCCGTCCAGATCCCCGGCGTTCACGAGCCTGACCTTGGCCATCTATTGCAATTGCTTCCGCAGAAAGCAGGCGCGCCACTGGACAAGAATAAGGTTCGCGATAGCATCCGAATGCTTTTTGCCACGGACCGCTTCGCTGACATTCAAGCCGAAGTCGCATCTTCCGCCGCAGGCGTGGTGCTGACATTTGCTACGTCTCCCAATTTTTTCATAGGTGCGATTGACGTCGATGGCGCTCCCAGCCGGCCCAACAGCAATCAGATCGTCAGTGCTTCGAAGTTGCAGCTGGGGGAACTTTACACGCCCGACAAAATGGAGCGCGCTCTGCAAAACATCCGGCAAGTCTTGCAGGAAAACGGATACTACCGTGCCACGGTCAGGAGCGAAAGCACACTGTATTCTGCCACCCAGCAGGAGAATGTTTTGTTTCACGTCAAGCCCGGAGAGCAGGCTCATGTGGGTGAAGTGAAGGTTACCGGCACTTCCGGCCTGTCTTCGATCCAGGTGCAGGAGGCCGCGCATTTGCGACAGGGTGAGCGGGTCACGTCTTCGCACATTACCAACGCCCTGCAGCGACTGCGCAAGAAATTTTCCAAGCAGCACCGGGTATTGGCGCAGGTCTCGATCGCCCAACAACAGTATCGCGCGGCAAGGAATTCGGTCGACTATACCTTTCAGATCGATCCCGGTCCGGTTGTTCTAATTCTTACCGAAGGTTTCCACGTGAGCCGCAGCGTTCTCAAGAAAGAAATTCCGGTATACGAGGAAAATGCGCTGGATGATGACTTGCTCAACGAAGGCAAGCGCAACCTGCTCGACTATCTTCAGACCCGAGGGTACTTCGACGCGAAAGTCGAAATCGAGAAGCACAACGATGAAAATACCATGCGGGTGATTTATCAGATCGATCCTGGGCCGCTGCACCGGCTTGCATTGATCGATATCACCGGCGACAGGAAGTTCCTGGATCCTGCGAGTATCCGCGCACGGCTGGAAATTCAGCCGGCGACGCGCTTTCTCAATCACGGCCGTTACAGCGCGGCGCTACTCAAGAACGATGTTGCCAACCTGGAAGCTCTTTACCGCTCCAATGGCTTTCGCCAGGTGCAGATACAGACCAAAGTTGACGATAACTATAAAGGCGTCGAGAACCGACTGGCGGTGCACATCCATATTGATGAAGGGCCGCAAACCCTGGTGGGTGATTTTCGAATCGTGGGCAATCATGCCGTGTCCTCGAATCAATTTCCGGAACTCAACACCAGAGAAGGCCAGCCTTATTCCGAGCAGAATCTGGTGAGCGACCGCGAGAGCATCCTGAACTTTTACTTCAATCACGGCTTTCCCAATGCCACGCTGGAAATCACCACCAAGGCTTCTTCCCAAACGGATCGAGAAGACGTGACTTACAACATTCAGGAAGGCGAACGGTTCACGGTGAATCAGGTCATAGTCGCCGGGCTGGAACACACGCGCGATTACGTGGTGCAAAGGGAGTTGCAGGTTCACGCCGGCGATGCTCTCAGCCAGCAGGATCTGCTGGATACGCAGACCAAGCTCTACAATCTGGGAATTTTCAGCGAAGTTGACACCGCGGTGCAGAACCCCGAGGGCACCGACCCGGAAAAAAATGTCCTGGTTCAGGTGCAGGAAGCCCGGAGATATACATTCACCTACGACGTTGGATTGGAGTTCGAAACCGGGCTGCCTGCGGGAACCAGCGCTCCGCAGGGCGAGACGGGAGTCAGCCCGCGAGTCGGCTTCGATATTACGCGGCTGAATTTCGGCGGAAGAAATCAGACGATCACATTCCAGTCTCATGTGGGGCGCCTGCAACAGCGAGGGCTGATCAGCTATGCTATTCCCAAGCTGTTTGACAACGATAATTTCAAACTGATCTTTACCGTCTTCTACGACAACAGCCTCGATGTCTCCACCTTCACCTCGCAGCGATTGGAGGGCAAAGTCGATCTGCGGCAGCAAATTACCAAACCCACTTCCATCACCTACCGCTTCGATTATCGGCGGGTGAAAGCAAGCAACTTTGCCTCTGATTTTTCCAGCGATTTGGTGCCTATTTTGTCGCTGCCGGCGCGGGTTGGGGGACCGGGTTTTACGTTCATTCATGACCGGCGCGACAATCCGCTCGAAAGCACGAAAGGCGATTACTTCACGCTCGACGCGTTTGCCGCATCGAGTTACTTCGGTTCCGAAGCTGACTTCGGCCGCGCATTGGCGCAGAATTCCACTTACAAGGCATTTGGAGGCAAAGGCAAACCGAATCACCAATTTGTTTTCGCCCGTTCAACCACCATCGGGCTGGAGCAACCTTTGAGTGGCACGAGAATTCTGCCTCCGGGTGCGTGCCCGCTGAATTTGGCGGGAGAAAGCACTTGCACGGGCATCACGCTGATTCCGCTGCCCGAACAATTTTTTGCCGGCGGCGGCAACTCGCATCGCGGCTTTGGGTTAAATCAAGCAGGTCCTCGCGATCCGGCCTCTGGCTTTCCCGTTGGCGGGACGGCGCTGTTTATCAACAGCCTCGAGTTGCGTTCGCCGCCGATGACACTCCCAGTCTTGGGGGAAGGTTGGGGTTTCGCCATTTTTCACGATATGGGCAACGTTTATACCGCCAGCCACGACATGCTGAAAGGGCTGCTGCGCTGGCATCAGCCCGATCCCGCCAGTTGCCTGCAATCGGATGGCACCGCTAATTCCGGCTGCCTCAATTCCTTTGACAACAGCGGCTTTGACTATACTTCTCATGCAGTGGGGCTAGGGGTTCGCTATAAGACACCCATTGGCCCTTTTCGCTTCGACTTCGGATACAATTTGAATCCGACGCAATATCTCCAAAGTACTGGGCAGACGCCGACCGGGCTCACGACCTATGGCAGGCAGCGGCTGGGCCCGTTCAACGTTTTCTTCAGCATAGGCCAGCCTTTCTAATGGAAAATCAGACTAAGACGCCGGTTACGTTGATAGTGCTGACGCTGTTGCTGGCGGCGTTCGCGACGACGGCTGCACTGGCCGGCGAAGTGATCGATCGCATCGTCGCCACTGTGAATGGCCGCATCATCCTGCAGAGCGATTTGGATGAAGCTTTAAGCTATGAAGCTGTGCTTAATGGGCGCTCATTAGGTCAGTTCACCGATGATGACCGCCGGGCGGTTCTCGACCGGCTTATCGATCAGGAGCTGCTGGGCGAGCAAACCAAATCTGCGGACCTTCAACAAGCTCGGGAAGAAGCCGCCAAACGTGTGGCGGAGGCGCGAAAACAATATCAAGAAGCTGCCACTGACGCCGGCTGGCGCGCGATCCTGGCCCGTTATCATCTGACCGAAGGTGAGCTACTCGATCACGTGCAACGGCAGATCGAGCTCATGCGGCTGGTCGATGCGCGCCTTCGTCCCGGCATTCAGATCGACTCCAAGAGCATCGAAGCCTACTACCGCGACAAGTTCGTTCCCCAATTGCGGCAGTCTGGAGCCGGCCAGGTCCCTCTCGCCGATGTCTCCGCCAAGATCCGGGAATTGCTTACCGAGCAAAAAGTCAGCGAGCTTTTAGTTTCCTGGTTGCAGACTCTGCGCTCGGAAAGCGATGTGCACATTCCCGGCTCGCCGCAATCTTCCGCCGACGGAGCGCAGGCCCGGTGACTGAGTCTGCTGTTGCTGCTCCACGCCGCAGGTGGTGGAGATACCTGCTGATTCTGGCCGGCGTGGCTTTTGTGTGTTTGCTCGCCGGACTCTGGTACCTCACGACCGACTCCTTTCAAGCCTATGTGCGGCGGCGGATCGTCGCCGAAGTCGAACACATCACCGGAGGGCGCGCAGAAGTTGGAAGCATCCACACCGTTCCTTTTCATTTGCAGGTTGACGTCAGGAACATGACTGTTCATGGGCGCGAGGGCGCTTCTGAAGTTCCCCTGGCTCATATCGATCGCATCGTCGCTCAAGTGAAAATCATTTCCCTGCTGCGAACGGAGTTTGGATTTTACGAAGTTGCCATCGAACATCCGGTTATCCACGTCGCCTTCTATCCTGATGGTACAAACAACATTCCAACGCATCCGGTACCGGAGTTCTTCAGTCAGAATTCGATCGAGCGACTCTTTTCGATTTCGATCAATCATCTTTATGTCCGCCGCGGGGATTTGCTTTGGGATGATCGGAATATCCCTCTGGATTTCGCTGTTCACGACAGCGGCCTGCAAATGGATTACTCCTTTCTGCGCTCTCGCTACGACTGCCGTTTGCTGCTCGGCCGTGTGGAAACCAAGTTCAATGACTTTCGTCCTTTCGCCTGGATGAGCAGTGCCGAATTCAGCGTAGGCTCGACCTTCATCGACGTAGAGTCTTTAAAATTAAATTCCGGCCCGTCGCATATCGACGCCAGCGGCCGCGTCAGCAATTTTCGCGATCCTCAGGTTGCGGCAAGCTACGACGCCGTTCTTGACGTAGCCGAAGCTGCCTCTATCTCTCATCGTTCCGATTTGCGGGGAGGAGTTCTTGAGCTGAAGGGAAGCGGCAACTGGTCACTGCAGGAGTTCTCCAGTTCCGGCTATCTGGCATTGCGCAATTTCACCTGGCAGAGCAATCAGGCAGGCTTGAAAAATGCGAATGCCACTTCCGATTACGCGGTAACCCAGGGAGAACTAACGCTCTCGAAACTGCAAGCGAAGATGCTGGGTGGGAGTGTTGCCGGCGATGCTCAGATCGAAAACTGGCTGCACAGCGCGTCTTTGTCGACGGCCGAGAAGCGCGTCCGCAGAAATGCCATCGGTTCGGAAGTTGCAGTGGTTGCCGCCGTCCGGCCGCGGTCGAGTAAGAAGGCGGTAACTCCCGAAGTTCCGAAAGTCCAAATTGGGGTTGTGCATCTTCGCCTGCGTGACGTCTCTGATGAAGAAGTAGCCGCCGCCCTAAACACGCCGGCTCATTCGCTGAAGGGATTTCATCCTGCGGGATTGACCAGCGGCACGTTGAATTCCCGCTGGGCTGGATCGCCAAATGATGCTGAGATCGCCTTCGCTTTAGATTTGAGTCCACCGCCTCATCCGATTCCTGCAACGCTACCGCTGACTGGCCGTGCGCAAGGCTCCTATGATATGGCTGCGGATGAGTTGAACGTCTCGCAGTTCGCGCTGAACACGCCCGCTTCACGCGTGCAAGCGTCCGGAACACTTTCCTCCGCATCCACCTTGAAGCTTTCGATTTCCACGTCCAACCTGGAAGAATGGCGCCCACTGGTCGCTGCATTTCACGGTCCCACAGATTTACCTTTCAGCGTACACGGCAACGCCACTTTCAACGGCGCGGTTGGAGGAACCTTCTCTTCTCCTACGCTAGCCGGAAGCCTGGCCGCTGAAGATTTCGATTTCACTTTGCCTGCGACCTCGCGCGCGCCGGAAAAGGAAATTCACTGGGATACTCTTTCGGTCGGGGTTCAATTTTCGCTGCGCAGTTTATCGCTGCGCGCGGGAAATTTGCGTCGTGGCGATACCAGCGCCGACTTCGATATAACCGCCGCTTTGCAGGATGGCCAGTTCACTCCATACAGCTTATTCACCGGCGGTGTGGCCCTGCGCAACGTAGATGTGACCTCGACCGTAACCCTCGCCGGCTATGACATTCCCATCTCTGGTACCGCCGATGCTGTTCTTCAATTATCGGGAACCAGAACGCATCCTCAGGCTCAGGGACGTATCCACGCGGTTGATGGCGCGGCTTACGGCGAATCTATCGCCCGCTTCGATTCCGGGTTTCATCTCTCCGGAGATGAAGTCATTCTCGACAACATTCATTTGCTGCATGACGCCGCCGTGGTCACCGGCAGCGCGGCTTACAATTCGGCGACTCGCGCCTACACGCTGGATCTCGCCGGGCAAAATTTCGATCTTTCCACGATCCGCCAGATTCATTTGGATCGCCTGAGCATTCAGGGGCACGGCGACTTCACGCTCCAGGTCTCTGGCACGCGCGCGGCGCCAGACATACGATCCACAATTCACCTGCACGGTCTCACTTTCGATCACGAATTGTCCGGGGATTTCGATCTCAAAGCTGTCACACAGAGTGGTGCGCTTCATGTGACCGGCCAGTCAAAGTTTTCGCGTGGCACCCTGGCGGTGGATGGTAACGTGCAACTGCGCGATGATTATCCCGCGACCTTCTCCGCAAACATGGATCACGTCGACCTCGATGCTTTGTGGCGCGCTTACCTTCGCGGCGAACTCACCGGGCATTCCGCCGTCGCCGGTGTTGTGAACATGCAAGGTCCATTGCGCTATCCGCGGCAATGGAAGCTGCAAGGAAATTTAAATGACATCGATCTGGATGTGGAATATGCGAAGCTCCACAATCAGGGCGCTGTGACCTTCACTTATGCAAGCCAGACGCTTCATCTGGAACAGGTACACATGGCTGGCCAGGGCAGCGATATTGTTGGGAACGGGACAATCGCCTTTTCCGGCGCTCGCGACGTAAATATTTCCGCCGACGGCCAAATTGACTTAAAGCTGCTGGAAAGCTTTGATTCGAATCTGACCGCCTCGGGGACGACGATAATCAAGATGAACCTGGGCGGGACTCTGTCTCAACTGGCTCCGCAAGGACGGGTGCAGATCGCCGATGGATCTTTCGCCTACACTGGCGTGCCGAGCGGATTGACCCAGACCGACGGCTCGCTCATATTCACACGCGATCACTTTCACGTTGAAACGCTCACCGCGCAGACCGGCGGCGGAACACTCGACTTTAAGGGCGATGCCACGATCTACAATCGGCAACTAAGTTTTAATCTCACTGCTTCCGGCAAAGATGTCAGGCTGCGTTATCCCCCGGGAGTCAGTTCAACCGCCAACGCGCAATTGCACTGGGTAGGCACGCGCTCGGCCTCCAACATCTCGGGCCAGATTCTGGTCACCAAGCTGGCGGTGACGCCGAACTTCGATTTCAGTTCCTACCTGGAACGCAGCCGCCAAATCACTTCGATTACTCCTGCAAACTCGCCGCTTAACAATGTCAAGCTCGACATTCAAGTGCAGACCTCGCCGGAGTTGCAAATGAAGACTGCGGTTGCGCGGCTCTCAGGGGATGCCGAGTTGCGGTTGCGCGGATCGGTCGCTCATCCCGCGGTGCTTGGCCGCGCCGACATTCTGGAGGGAGAAGCGAGCTTCAACGGCACCAAATTTCGCCTGGAACGCGGCGACATCACCTTCGCTAATCCGGTCACGATTGAACCTATATTGAATCTGGAAGCGTCCACGCATGTTCGCAACTACGATCTCGCGATCACTATTACGGGAACTCCCGATCAGCCCGGAGGCTTGAGAGTCAGCTACCGCTCGGAGCCGCCATTGCCGCAGTCCGATATCATCGCTCTCCTGGCGCTGGGACGCACCAGCGAAGAATCCGAGCAACTGCAGGAGCAATCCGGACAGATGGCATACACGGAACAGGCTTCGAGCATTATTCTCAATCAGGCGATCAACTCCACGGTCAGCAGCCGCATACAGAAGCTATTTGGCGCGAGCCGCATCAAAATCGATCCTCAGGGCCTGACAACCGAAACCAATCCCACGGCCAGAGGGCCGCAGGTCACCATCGAACAACAATTCGCGAACAACGTTACTCTGACTTACAGCACCAATGTTTCGCAGAGTTCGCAGCAGATCATTCAGGGCGAATATTTTTTTACGCGGAACCTTTCGGTGGTGGGAACCCGCGATCAGAACGGGGTGGTCAGCTTCGATCTGCAAATTCGCCGGCGGAAAAAATAAAGAACAAAGGCCGCGCGACTGACATCTGGATTTACCGTGCCTGAACCGGAAAATAAATCAGAAGATAGAAACAGCAATAACCACGACCGCTTCCTCATTCCGCGGCAGGAAATGGTCGCCCAGCAACTTCGCGCCCGCGGAATTTCCGATCAGCGTGTGCTGGATGCGATGCTGCATGTGCCGCGTCACGAGTTCATCCCGGAGCGCTATCAGGAGCAGGCTTACGAAGATCATCCGCTGCCCATCGGCGAGGGACAAACGATTTCTCAGCCCTACATTGTCGCCAGCATGTTGGAGGCGCTGAATCTCCAGCCGACGGAGAAAGTTCTGGAGGTCGGAACCGGAACCGGTTACGTCACGGCGTTGCTGGCGGACATTGTCGCGCAAGTTTTCTCGATCGAACGGCACGCCGCGCTGGCGGACCGCGCACGCGAGACGATAGCGAAGCTACACCGCAACGTTGAAATTGTGGTTGGCGATGGAAGCCAGGGCCTGCCGCAACACGCACCCTTCGATGCGATCATCGTCTCCGCCGCCGCCGCGCAGTTGCCGGCAGCGCTGGTGGCTCAACTCCGCGATGGCGGACGCATGATCATTCCAGTTGGCGGCTTGGATCAGCAACAGTTGCAACTGATTCGCCTCAAAAACGGCCTGCCGCAGATTTCTCTTCGCGAGCCCTGCCGCTTCGTGCCGCTGATCGTGGACCAGCAATAGCCACGCAAGACGTTTCTCTCACGGGGGTGATATTTTTACATTGCTGTTGGGAGGTGACAGAATTATGGAGCTAAAACAGGCCATGATCGCGAGCTAGGAGCTCCGCCGGGTCCTGAGATATCATCAGAGAGATGTCTTCCACGCACGAATTTCAAACCGACGATGTTCGCCTCAACCCCATCCACGCCAAGGTGATGGCTGGCGAACGCCTCAATGCTGACGACGCACTCGCTCTGTACCGCACCGGCGATGTTCTGGCGGTCGGCTGGATGGCCAATTACGTTCGCGAGCGCATGCACGGCGACAAGACTTATTTCAATGTCAACCGGCACATCAATCCCACGAATGTTTGCGTCGCCGCCTGCCGCCTTTGCGCTTTCGGCCGCAAGAAAGATGCGCCCGGCTCCTATACCATGGCGCTCGATGAGGCCTTTGAAACCGCCGCGTCCGGCTATACGGAGGCGGTTACGGAGTTCCACATTGTCGGGGGCCTGCATCCTGATTTGCCGTTTCAATATTTTCTCGATCTCTGCTCCGGCCTCAAGCAGCGTTTTCCGCAAGTGCATCTCAAGGCTTTTACGATGGTCGAGGTCGCGTATCTTTCGAAGCGGGCGAAGCTTTCGATTCGCGAGACTCTGGAACAGTTGAAAACCTCAGGCGTGGATTCTTTGCCCGGAGGGGGCGCTGAGATTTTCGCCGACCGCGTCCGGCACATCATCTGCGATCACAAAATTGATGGCGACCAGTGGCTGGAAACTGCCCGGCTCGCGCACCAGATCGGACTGAAATCGAACGCCACGATGTTGTATGGCCACGTCGAAAACGATGAGGATCGCGTCGACCATCTGCTCAAGCTGCGCGCGCTGCAAGATGAGACCGGCGGCTTTCAGACTTTTATTCCTCTCGCCTTCCATCCTGACAACACCGCACTGCAGCACCTGCCCAAAACCACCGGCATGTTGGACATCAAGCAGATCGCGGTCAGCCGGCTGGTGCTCGACAATTTTCCGCACATCAAATCCTACTGGCAGATGATGACCGCCAAGATCGCGCAAATCTCGCTGCGCTTCGGCGCTGACGATATGGACGGCACGGTGATCGAAGAAAAGATCTACCACGACGCGGGCGCGACCACTCCGCAAGGCATGCGGCGCGAAGAACTGGAGCGGCTGATCCGCGCCGCCGGCCGCGAACCTATCGAGCGGGATACGCTTTATCGGCCCGTCACGCGCACCGAGACATCCGTCACGGTCGCGGTTTGATATCTCCTCAGCGTCTGGGGAAAGAGCTATCCTACAAAAGGGGAGCAAAGGGTTTGGGCCATCTTTGGCGCTAGCCTAACCGGTCCTCGCACGCTTCGTCCGAGATGTACGGCCGTCCGACGTCTGGTCCTTCGCGGCACTCGCCATAGCGTGCCGCAACAACAAATTCGCCCGCGTCTGGTAGCCCGTACCATAGCTTTTCAACCAATCGATGACATCCTCGTCGAGGCGGATAGTTACAGGCTTTTTTGGCGGGCGGTAGAACTTGCCCATCTCGGCCTTGCTCCAGTCCGGCACTTCCGGTATGTCGGACAGATCAATGTCTTCCTCTTTCATAGCTGCGATGGCGCCGACGTCTCTCTTTTGCTGCCTGGTGAGCTTCCTCATAGGTTCTCCTTTCGCGCAGTGTTGCGTTGCGGGCCGAAATGATGCGGACGACTGGCTCTTCACTTCGCTCTCGCCAAGCATGTACGACAAACAATACAGCGGCCTGACACACCGACCCCAGCGTGATCCATCGCTCTTCTTCATCGGTCGATTCATCGCGCTGGGTCAGGGCGTACGGATCATTGAATACAAGAGCAGCAGTCTCAAAGCTGACATGATGCTTCAGCAGGTTCCGCTGGTTCTTTGCTTCGTCCCATTCAAAACGCACGGCCGTTATCCGGGTCGATGTTTCGAGGATATCCAAGGGTACGAGGTATGTCAATACATGTGTACGTACAGTATGATCCGCGCCCCTGGGCGCGAGCCCAACGGTGATTGGCTACACTTGACGAACGGATGCGATCACTGCAGGAGATTGCGCAGGACCGCGACTTCTGAGGCGATGGCGGTACGCAGGGCCGGATCCACGTCGGGAGCGAATAAAGGGGAGTGGTTCGAGGGCAGCGTCACGCCCGTGGCTTTGGCTTCCGCAAACTTCTGGGGATCGGCCCCGCCCAGGCTGAAATAGAGCGACGGCACTCCCTGCTCAACGAAAAACGCGTAGTCTTCCGAGGGAGTGATCGCCTCTTCCGCGATCACGTTTCCCTTGCCCAGAGCGGCTTCCAACGGCGCTCTCAATCGCTGCGCCAGCGCCGGATCGTTATACACGGAGTCGGTCGCTTCATAATGCTCGATAAGCGGCGGACGCGGAGCATTGCCTGCCTCAGCTTCCGCATTGACGATTCGCGTGATCGCGGCCAAGACTTGTTTGCGCACCTCGGTTTTGTAGGTCCGGATTGTCAATCCCATCTCGGCATGATCGGGAATGATGTTGTTTTTGGTTCCCGCCTGAATGTAGCCCACCGTAATTACCGCCATCTCTCCCGGCTTCACCTCGCGCGAGGTGATGGTCTGGAGAGCAAGAATCGTCCGAGCCGCAATCACAATCGGATCAATCGCCGTCTGCGGCGCCGAGCCGTGGCCACCTTTGCCATAAATTGTGATGCGCAGCGAATCCGCATTGGTGTTGTAGATTCCCGGCGTGATTCCCACCTGGCCCGCCGGCAGCCCATTGCCGACGTGCAGTGCCACGCCCACGTTGGGCTTGGGAAAACGCGTGAACAATCCATCTTCGATCATTGCTTTCGCTCCACTGATGGTTTCTTCTGCGGGCTGGCCGATCAGCATCAGTGTCCCGTGCCAGGTATCTTTGCTGTGCGCCATGATCTCGGCCGTGCCCATGATCGCTGCCATGTGCAGGTCGTGTCCACATGCGTGCATCACCGGAACATCGTGCCCGGCATCGTCTTTGGTGTGCACATGGCTGGCATAGGGCAATCCGGTTTTTTCTTCCACGGGCAGCGCATCGAGTTCGGTACGCAGCATCACCGTAGGGCCGGCGCCATTCTTCAAAATCGCAACGATCCCTGTTCCGCCCACGTGTTCCGTCACGCCATAGCCTAGGCTGCGCAAACGGTTCGCCAGTTTCGCCGCAGTCTGCGTTTCGTGGCCCGAGAGTTCCGGATGTTCATGCAGATCAAGATAAAGCGCATGCGCCTCTGGATATGCGGCCTCGACTTCTTTCGATGAGGCTGCATTCTGCGCGTGGGCAGAAACGGCGAGGAAAACGCTTAAGCAAAACATTAAGAAGAGTTTCGCGGGAGTCATGGATCAAGATCATATCCTCGCTTTTCGCGGGGTGGCAAACTTTAAATCCGCTTCATAAATTTCTCAAATTGCAACGCATTTCCCGGAAACGACCCATCGCAATTACGCATTGAATTTCACCAATTCGCTCATCGGAGCAGGGTGTACAATCGGCTTAGATAGCAACTTGGTTGCGCGACTTCGTTAGCAACGCCGAGGGGCTCATGAATGTTCACATCAGCTACCGTCTTCATAAGAATCCCGCCACAGAGAAAGAAATCCAGCATCAAATCGACAAACTGCGAAAACGCCTGCAGGTGTTTCGGCCCGAACTTGTCCACCTGAAAGGTACGGTGGAGGAGAACTCGCCCCGGGAAGGCATTACCATCTCCCTGAATCTGCGCCTGCCGTCGGGACAAATGGCGGTACAGACGTCCGCCCCAACGGTAGTCGCGGCCGTCAAGAGTGCCTTTGACGACCTGCTGCATCAACTGAGCCGGCACAAAGACCTTCTGCGTTCCTCACACAAATGGCAACGCCGCCGCAGCGAGGTTTCCGGGCGCGGCCCACGTGTCAGAGAAGTTCCATTCGAGGAAACCCTGGCTGCGGTTCACGCGCCAATCGTTTCCGCCGATGATGTCCGTTCCTACGTGAACATCAATCTTTCGCGTCTGGAGCGTTTTGTGGAGCGCGAGATCTACATGCGCGAGGCGCAGGAATTGATTGCTTCCGATTCGTTGAGCAAAGAAGAAGTGATCGACGAAACCATCGCCGCCGCGCTCGGCAACGGATACGAGAAACCAGAACGCCTGTCACTCGAACCCTGGCTTTACCACCTTGCCTTGCGGGCTCTCGACCAGCTTTCGCAATCTGACGAAAGCGATGGCCACGCCGTTCACCTCGAAGATTCCGTGCGCCCGCGCAACGTCCGCGCCAGCGATGAACCCGAACTACAATTTCACCAACCCGATGAATCCATCACCGGTGAATCGGTAATCCCCGATGGCCGCATCGCCACTCCCGAGCAGATCATGGCTACCGACGAAACGCTTCTGCTGATTTCTTCTGCTTTGCGCCATGTTCAGCCCCGCGCCCGTGAGGCTTTTATGCTTTATGCCATCGAGGGGTTTGCCGTCGATGAGATCGCGGCCATCACCGGCTTGACACCGGATGGAGTTTCCGCCTCCATCTCAGCGGCCCGCGACCACCTGCGCAAATCCTTCGGACTCGCCCGCCCATCTCCTGGGAGATTTATTCCTTCTGGTGCCGCTTAAACATCACATTTATTTTTATAGGAGTTATGCTTCATGACTATTTCTCGCGAACAAATCCGTCAATTAGCTGAATTCCAGGATGCCGGCTCCTGTGCCCTGAGTTTTTATTTTCAACCCGCCACGCCCAGTAATAAGTCACACAAAGAGGCGGCGATCCAGATCAAAGACCTGGCTCGCGATGCCCAGCGCAGATTCGATGCTAAGCCGAAGGAAGACAATGGAAAAGATAAAGGGAAAAAGGAGTCCGTTCATGCGGACCTGGAGCGCATAGTGCGCATGGGCAGCGAGCTGCGCAGCAACGGCAGCCACGCGAAAGCGGTATTTGCCTGCGCGGGACAAAACTTATGGCTTGAATTCGATCTGCCGCCGCAGTTGCCCGGCACTCAAATTTTCGTCGATCGCCACTTTCACTTGAAGCCTTTGGCACGCTTGCTGGGAGCTTTTCCGCGCCTCGGTATCGCGCTGGTGGATCGCCATCGCGCGCGCTTTTTCGATTTGCGTTTAGGCGAACTGACCGAGCGCGAGTGCCTGTTCCAGCCGCTCTCGCGCAAGGGCCGCAGTGACGGTTTTGCCGGTTACGACGCCGGCCACGCGCAACGCCGTGTGGAGGATGAAGCTCGCCACCACTTCAAGGCCGTTGCCGCATATCTGAAAGACGCCCTGGAAACTGGGCTGTGCGAGAAATGGATTCTCGGATGCCAGGACGCTTGCCGCTCACAACTGGAACAGCAACTGCAGCCTAGTGTGAGCCAGGCGCTGCTGGGACATTTCCACGCCGATGTCGGGCACATTACAACGGACGAAGTTCGCGGCCATGCCGAACGACTGCTTACGGAGTGGCAAGACCGCCGCTGCCGCGAACTCGTCGATCAAACTCTAAATCAGGCTCGGGGCAATGCCCGCGGCGTTACCGGCCTGCGCCGCGTTCTTTATTCGCTGGAGCTTGGAGAAGTGCAAACTCTGCTCATGGGTGAAAACTTCGTAGCCCACGCCGTCGAGTGCTCCGGTTGCGGCCACCTTGATGCTCATCTCGTCAGCGAGTGCCCTGCGTGCGGCAAGAATACCCACGAGGTCGTGGACGTCGGTGAAGCGATTTTGCCCTGGGTCATCCGCCGCGATATTGAAACGTTTTATGTCAAAGGTGATCCTCAATTCGATAAAGTGGGAAACATCGCCGCATTGCTTCGCTTCCGCTCCGAGGCCGAACAGAAAGTCTGGCCGATCAATCACGCCCCGGCAAATGCATCCTCAAATTCCCGGTCACGATTGGTGGGCCGCTATCGCGGCCTGGCGGGTGGGTAGTAGGGGCGCCAAACTCTGACGAAAGTTGCCGCATGGCCGCGGTTACTCCAGTACCTTGACTCCAATACGGCCACAAATTAGCTTCAGAATCACTGGCGGAACTCCGCCTTCAGTCTGCGAGGAACCTTGCCGCATCGTCCGATCATTACACTTACCACCGATTTCGGAGCTAACGACCACTTCGTAGGCACCATGAAGGGTGTCATTCTGGAGATTGTGCCCGAGGCCGCCATCATCGATATCTGCCATTCCGTGCAGGCGTTTGATGTGCTTGACGGAGCATTGACGATCTCTCAGGCCTATTCTTACTTTCCCACGGGAACGGTGCATGTGGTGGTGGTTGATCCGGGGGTGGGTTCGGCGCGGCGGCCGATTGTGGCGTCGAGCGATGGGTTCCATTTTGTTGCGCCCGACAATGGCGTTCTCTCGCTCGTTTACGCGCGCGAGCCGCGGGTTCATGTACGGCACATCACTTCCGAACACTACTTCCGCGTTCCGGTGAGCAACACCTTCCATGGCCGAGACATCTTCGCTCCCGTAGCGGCCTACCTGGCCAAGCAGGTCGATACCATCAAGTTTGGGGAAGAGATCGAAGACTACGTGCGCTTTAATGCGCCGAAACCGAAGATGCTTGAGCCAAACAAGTTGCGCGGGGTTGTGCTGAAGGTTGACCGCTTTGGGAACTTGATCACCAACATTACTCCCGAGGACGCGCCCACGCTGTTTCAGGACGATTCGGCTTGCAAGATATTAGTCGGTAATCGCGAAGTTGGGGGTCTGCGCACGGCTTACGCCGACGGCGCTCCGGGCGAGCTATTTGGAATTCTCGGGAGCATGGGCTTTCTAGAGATCGCTGCCAACCGCGCCGCCGCCGCACAGATTGCTTCCGCCGGAAAGGGAACTGAAGTGATCATCGTTACGGGTGACGCTGCCGCGGCCGGCAGCGGAGGGTAGGCTTGGCGGTTTCTATTCCTCTTCGCGCCTTCGAATAAGGGCGTTTGTCGATGGCTTCTTTGGACCATTGCAGGCGAGAACCCAGATCCCTCGCTTCGCTCGGGATGACAAATCCCAAAGATGACAGATCCCAGGGATGACAAATCTACAAATCTTCTTGACTCTTACGACTTGGTCTTGGGACGGACGTAGCGCTCCATCTCGCCTGTCCACTTTAGAAATCTCCAGAGATGGTCGCGCTCGCGCCACATGAACTCCCAGAATTCGAGGAAGCCGATTTGCGTCATTTTGACCCCGCAATAGGTTTCCATACGCCACAACAGGTATGGGCTTCGCCAGGGAGTGAGGCGATGGCCCTTGGTGGCATTCCAGAGAAAGCGCAGCGAGTAGCGCATGAGGAACATCATAACCCGGCTTCCGGCTTCGGACTTCCGCAAGGCGACCTTGTATCTTAGACCTTGGACGCTGGACGTTGGACGCCGGATTTCGCTCTTGGGACGCGGGCCGGGGGCTTGAGGGACAAGGTCTAAGGCCCAAGGTCTAAGGTCGTCGAAGGTCCGTGCTTGTTACAGTTCGTATTTCTTCATCAGATGGCGGAACGAGCGGTAGGAAATTCCCAGCAGATCAGCCGCGCGAGTCTGGACTCCGCTCGAATGATTGAGCGCATTTTGCAGTAGCGAACGCTCAATATTGGCCACGTAAGTTTCCATGCCGACTCCTTCGGGAAGGACAGCGCCGTATTCGATGGTCGCTCCAACGCCGGCAGCCGCGGCACGGGCTTTGGGGCGCTCGGCGGGCAGTTCCACGTGGAGTTCGTCGGTGGTCTCGAGCGCGACCGCGCGCTCCACGGTATTTTCCAGTTGGCGCACATTGCCCGGCCATTCATAGCCGCACAAGCTGTCGAGCGATTCTTTGTGCACGCGGAGAATGCCGCGTCCTGCTGCGGCCGCATATTTTTTCAGGAAGTGATTCACCAGCAGAGGGATGTCTTCGCGCCGCTCGCGCAGCGGCGGAACGCGTACCGGAATTACATTCAAACGATAGTAGAGATCTTCGCGGAACAGATTTTCGGCGACTGCCTTGTCTAGATCGCGGTTGGTGGCGGCGATGACGCGGACGTCTATGGAAATCTCGCTCGTACTGCCGACCGGACGCACAGTACGCTCCTGCAAAACGCGCAGTAGTTTTACCTGCATCGCCAGCGTCATCTCGCTGATCTCATCGAGAAAAATCGTGCCGCTGTCCGCCACTTCGAACAGGCCACGCTTATTCTGGTTGGCGCCGGTGAAAGCGCCTTTCAGATAGCCGAAAAGTTCGCTTTCCAGCAGCGTCTCGGGGAAGGCTCCGCAATTCACGGAAACAAAAGAATCCGTCGCGCGGGGTGAGCACACATGCACGGCACGCGCCACTAACTCTTTTCCTGTGCCGCTTTCGCCGTGAATGAGCACCGTGCTGGCGGTGGAAGCGACGGTGCGCAGCGTTTGCTTCAGCTTTTCCATGGGCGCGCTGGAGCCGATGATGTTGTCCAAAGAGTTGCGGGTGGCTGCGTTGCGGCGCAGGGCGAAGTTCTGCTTACTCAGAACCAGTCTTTCCAGAGCCCGATTAATCGCTAATTTGATTTCATCGACCAGGCCAGGAGTCTTGCGGATGTAGTCGGAAGCGCCTCCGGCTTTGACGGCCTGCACCGCCGCTTCAAAGTCGTCGACGGCGGTTATCAAAATCACCGCCGAGTCGGGAGAGACGCGATGGGCGTGCCGCAGAACTTCGATGCCATCAACGTTCGGCATTTTAATGTCGGTGATGATCACGTCGTAGAGGGCGCCGTCGATTTTGCTTTTCGCATTCTGTCCGGATTGCACCGTCTCCACGCGGTGATTGTCGCGACGGAGGGCGATGTCCAGCATTTCGCAGATGGAGCGCTCGTCGTCGCAGACCAGGATTTTAGCCATGCAGTCTCCCTCCGGTTGCGGCGAATGCGGCCTTCCCACCCTGCTCTCGTGTGGCCACGGCGCTGGGACTGGCGTCGGTGTCGCTCAAGGAAGTCGATCCCTCCGTGTCCACGGCGCGCAATCTCAGAACGAAGGTGGTTCCCTGCCCTGGCTTGGAACGTGCCCAGACTTTGCCCTCATGCGCTTGCACGATCTGATAAACGATGGCGAGGCCTAACCCGGTTCCGCCCTCGAAACTGGACTGAAACGGTTCGAAAATCTTTTCCGTTTGCTGCGGACTCATGCCGCTGCCGGTGTCGGTAAAGCTAACCTGCCAATCGTCGGCGGCCAATTCCAATGCGACAGTCAGCGTGCCTCCGCCGTTCATGGCGCGCACGGCATTCTCGCAAAAATTCCAGAACACCTGCTTGATCTTGTCGCCGTCGGCAATGGCCCAGGCGTGGGGCTCCGAGAAGCGGCGCTCGATGGCGATGCCTGTGCCTTCCGCCACCATGCGGTGTTGCATCAGAGTGAGAGTGTCTTCCACGAGCTGCAGAAGATCGACCCGGTCGAAGTGGTACTGCTTGGTGCGCGAGTAGGCAAGAAAATCGGTGATGATGCTATTCAGGCGCTGCGATTCGCGAGTAACGATTCCCAGCAACTTGCGGTGTTCTTCATTCATTTCCGGCAGGCCGGAAAGCATGCTGACCGATCCGGCAATTGAAGTCAGAGGATTACGGATTTCATGGGCGATGGCGGCGGCCAGCCTTCCCACTGCTGCCAGGCGATCCTGCATGCGGACTTCGCGCTCCAGGCGGCGAATTTCGGTCAGATCATCCAGAGCGTAAACATATCCCAGCACGCTGCCTTCGGGCACGACCAGCGCGGCCACGCGAATGCGCGCTGTTTTGCGGTATTTCCCCGGAGTATCGAAGCGGATTTCTCCGTGATACTGGTCGGATTCAACAGTCGGCAAAGAGTCGAGAAATAAATCGCGGACTGGGCTCCCGGTTAATTCGGCTGAGGTGCGTCCGAGCAATTTTTGCGCGGCCGCATTGACCAGGGTAATGCGGCCATCGAGACCGGTGGTAATCAATCCGCTGCCGATGGACTGAATAATGTAGTCATGCAGAACCTGCAAATTTTCCAACGCGCCGCTGGCATCTTTCAATTGCACGCGCACCTGGCGCATTTTTGCGGTCAGCAGGCCCGCGAGATACGCGACGGCAAAAAACGCGAACAGGTTGACGAAGATAATCGCCAGCAGCGCCTTCAGGCCGGGATGGGTTGTGCAGTAAGAGGGGACGACCTCGTAGTAATCCAACTCCAGCACGATTCCATAAAGAATGAAAGCCAGCGCAGCGACCAGGTGAGACCAAATCCTGGGCAACAACAGACTGGCCACGATGATCACGAGTGGATAAAGGAAGTTGAGCGAACTATCCCACCCGCCGGTTTCATGGACCACCAGGCTGACCAGCACCAGATCGGTCAAAACCTGCAAGGACGCCTGGACGCGGTGCTCCTGCCAGAAGGAAAGCAGAAGAACGTAAAAAAGAGACAGACTGTACCAGAAAAGGATAGTGCTGACGAAAAGGCGCATGGGCAGCGGTGTGGGAGTGAATTGCGCCACTGCCAGTTCGATTCCCAGCAGGAAGGTCAGGATGAGGATGCGAACTTTGACCAGCCATGCCAGCCAGTTGCGCTCATCGAAGGTCGATTGCATCGGGATCCCGTGATATTGAAAGGCGCACGAAAATGCCGGTCAGCCCCAGTGTTTAGGTGCGGGTAAAATTCCGGAGCCGATCTCCTACGGAAACGGCTCCGGGATGCTTCTGTTTAGCCTGCCAACTTGGCGATCATGGCGAACAGTGGCATATAGAGCGAGATGACGATGCCGCCCACGGTGACGCCCAGCAAACCGATGATGGCCGGCTCCATCATGGCCAGCATGTCTCGGGTTGCCGCGTCCACTTCTTCTTCGTAGAAGTCCGCGATTTTCTGCAACATGGAATCCATGGCGCCGGTAGCTTCTCCGACTCCGATCATCTGCGTCACCATGTTGGGAAACACGCCGCATTCGCGCAAAGGATCGACGATGGTGCGGCCCTCTTCAATGGCTTTGCGCACCTTCATCAAAGCTTCTTCGAGGACCGCGTTGCCCGAGGTCTTGGCTGTGATGGTGAGGCCTTCAAGAATAGGAACGCCCGAGGTAATCAGCGTGCCCAGGGTGCGGGTGAAGCGGCCTACAGCGATCTTGCGCAGCAAAGAGCCGATGATGGGCATCATAAGCAGCATTTTGTCGAAGTAATAGCGCCCCCTGGGCTGCTTGCGCATTTGCTTTACTCCAAACACCACACCGATGACGGTGATACCGAAGATCCACCAGAAACTTTGCACGAAGCCACTGAGCCCAACCACGATGCGGGTGGGCAAAGGAAGAGCGACGCCCAATCCGGCAAACAGGTTGGCAAAGATTGGCACGACCCACTTCAGCAGGGCGCCGACGATGAGGACGGCGAGGCTGACGACGGAGACGGGATAAATCAGCGCCGACTTGACGGCAGACTTGAGGCGTACAGCCTTTTCTACGTAGAGGGCGAGACGTTGCAGAATGACATCGAGAATACCGCCAGCCTCGCCGGCCTCAATCATGTTGGTGGTGAGGTCGTCGAAGACAACCGGATACTGGCGCATGGCATTGGCCAGAGTCGAGCCGCCCTCCACCGTAGTGCGCACACCGGTGAGCGTCTTCTGAAACGCCTGATTTTCCTGGTTCGCCGCCAGAATCTCAAGGCATTGCACCAGCGGCAGGCCGGCATCGATCATGACCGAAAACTGCCGGAAGAAGATCGCGATGTCTTTGACCTTGACCTTGCTGGAACCGAAGGTGGGCATGGAAAATTCTTTGCCCTTTTCGCGAATTGCGCCCGGGGTAATGCGCTCCCGGCGCAACTGCTGCGTCAGGCTCTGTTTGTTGGGCGCGTTCCGCTCTCCGGAAACTTTCTGTCCGGAGGCATCCTTGCCTGAAAATGTGAAGACTGGCATGGTTTTTTTACCCTCTCCTTACCGATGTAACGAATTGCGAAAGCTTCTGACGGCTTTATTCGAGTTGCGCGCCTCACGTTGCCGTCTCCGCAAGGGGTTGCATTGATGCGTTAACGCTTCGCCGGTGCGGCGCCTTTTGCCAAGGGCGTTCCGGCGGACGTTGCCCGATTTACCAAGCCGGCGCCTCGGTTGATCATTTCCTGCAACTCATCCACGTTGCTCGACCGCTGCAACGCGACTTCGAGCGTGATCTGTTTCTGGAAATAGGCTGTGGCCAAAGCCTGATTGAAAGTTTGCATGCCGTATTTTTCCTGGCCCGATTGCATGGATGAATAAACCTGGTGAATCTTGTCCTCGCGAATCAGGTTGCGGACGGCGGCGTTAGGCACAAGAACTTCCATGATCATGGCGCGTCCCTTGCCGTCGACTTTAGGCAGCAAGCTTTGACAGCAGATGCCTTCCAGCACCAGTGAAAGCTGGGCACGAATCTGCGGTTGCTGGTGGGCGGGAAACACGTCGATGATGCGGTTGATGGTAGAAGTGGCCGAATTGGTGTGCAAGGTGCCGAAGGTCAAGTGTCCGGTTTCAGCAATGCGCAGCGCCGATTCGATAGTTTCCAGGTCGCGCATTTCGCCGATCAGCACGACATCGGGATCTTCACGCAGCGCAGCCCGCAACGCGTCGGTGAAACTTTTCGTATCCGCGTGCAGTTCGCGCTGATTGACCAGACAGTTCTTATTCATGTGAACGAATTCGATCGGATCTTCGATGGTCAGAATGTGCTCGTGGCGCTCGCTGTTGATCTTGTCGATCATTGCCGCCAGCGTCGTGGACTTGCCGGAACCTGTGGGACCGGTGACCAGCACCAAGCCGCGAGGCTTGTCGCACAGTTTGCTCACGACCGCGGGAAGACCGAGCTGGTTGAACGATTTGATCTCAAAGGGAATCAAGCGGAAGACCGCGGCGCTGGCTCCGCGCTGGTTGAAAACATTGGCGCGGAAGCGGGCCAGACCTTTCAGGCCGAAGGAGAAGTCCAGCTCCAGAGTCTCTTCAAAGCGATGCTTCTGCGAATCGGTCATGACGCTGTAGGCGAGTTGCTTGGTCTCGGCCGGCGTCATCTGCGGAAGGTCGAGCGGGTTCAAGTGCCCGTGCACGCGAATTTGCGGCGGCGAATTGGTTGTAATGTGGAGATCGCTTCCGCCCATCTCCAGCATGCGTTTGAGAAGATCGCTTAACGACAGACCCATAAATCATCGCTCCTTAGCCGAATCAGTGAATGGTTTCGCGGGCAACTTCCTCGAGGGTTGTCATGCCCGCCGCAACTTTGATCAGTCCGCTCCGCCGCAGCGTAATCATGCCGCGCTCGATAGCCTTTTTCTTGAGTTCAACTGCCGATGCGCCTACGAGCACCAGCTCCCGAATCTCGTCGTCCACTTCCATGACTTCGTACAAGCCACAACGGCCCTTGTAACCCGTGCTACTGCAAACCGCGCAGCCCTTTCCTTTTTGAATCTTGATGGTTTTAGCCTCTTCGGGCGTAAAACCTTCTTCGATCAGAGTCTGCACGGGAACTTCGACTACCTCGGCGCAGTCTTTGCAAATACGGCGAACCAGGCGCTGCGCGCAAATCAGGTGGACAGAGGTCGCAACCAGGAAGGGTTCGATGCCCATGTTCATGAGTCGCGTGATGGTTTCCGGGGCGCCATTGGTGTGCAGCGTAGAAAGGACAAGGTGTCCAGTGAGCGCGGCCTTGATGGCAATTTCTGCGGTTTCAAAATCGCGAATTTCGCCGACCAGAATGATGTTGGGATCCTGGCGCAGGAAAGAGCGCAGAGCCGCGGCGAAGTTCAAGCCGATCTGCTCTTTCATCTGCACCTGATTGACGCCGCCCAACTGGAATTCGACGGGGTCTTCCGCGGTCATAATGTTGGTGTCGGGCTGGTTCAGGCGCGAGATCGAAGAGTACAGGGTGTTGGTTTTGCCGGAACCCGTAGGGCCGGTGACCAGCACCATGCCGTAAGGTTTCAAAATCGCCTTCTCGAACTTGACGAGCGATTCCGGCTCGAAACCAAGCTTAGTCATGTCGAGGCGCAGATTTTCTTTGTCGAGCAAGCGGAGCACGATTTTTTCGCCCCAAAGGGTGGGCAGTGTGCTGACGCGGAAATCGAGCTGCTTTTTGCGGCCGCCGATGTTCATCTTCAGCATGATGCGGCCATCCTGCGGCAGCCGCTTCTCGCTGATATCGAGCTTGGCCATGATCTTGAGGCGCGAGGTAATCGCGTCCTTCAGCTTCATTGGCGGCGACATAATCGCCTGCAAAACACCGTCAATGCGGAAGCGCACGCGAAACTCTTTTTCGTAAGGCTCGATGTGAATATCGCTGGCGCCCCGCTTCACGGCATCGCCGAGCACAATGTTGACCAGCTTGACTACCGGAGCTTCGTCGGCAGCTCTTTCCAGCTCCGACAACTGCATTTCCTCTTGTTCCGACTGCAGTTCGACGTCGCTCTCGTTCATCTCCGACATCGACTGCATCACGGTTTCGAGGTTTTCTTCCTTCGCCGTTCCGTAAGCCTTTTCAATACCGGACTGGATCGAGCTTTCCGACGCCACCACCGGCTCAATATTGAAACCGGTCATGAACTTGATATCGTCCATGGCAAACACGTTGGTGGGGTCCACCATGGCGATGGTGAGCGACGCGCCGACGCGGCTTAAAGGAAGAATCTGGTAGCGCTTCGCAGTTTCAAAAGGAATGAGCTTAACGACGGTGGGATCGATTTCAAAATAAGAGAGATTTATTGCGGGCACGCCATACTGCCGGGAGAGAAAGTTCGTGACATCCTCATCCGTGAGGAAGCCGAGCTTCACCAGGGCAGAGCCCAGGCGGCAGTTCTGCTCCTTCTGCAGCTTATTCCCTTGTTCCAACTGCTCTGGGGTAATGATCTTCTCTTTGACCAGAAGGTCGCCCAGCCGTTGAGACATGCTTTACTCTCCTACCTGCAAAGTCGAACGATGCTGACGAAAGGGCGCGAAGAGCTGGCTTTTGTTGGGAGAGCAGCGCAGCACACTCGCGTTGACACAAATTGTCAACGCAAAGGCGATTACCGTACATGTAACTTTAGTACTTGAACCTGACAGGGAAAGCGGGCCTTGGTTGCGCGAGCTCTGGACTGCACGCCAAATGACGTTTTTCGTCACCGGAAGAATTCCACCGGGCCGGAGTACATGGACTTCGGTAAGATTTTGCGTAGAGGTTCTGAGCTGGGCTAGCTAGCCGCAGTGCTTTCAGCCTCTTTGAAAAGGAGTGTGGGTGTGCCTCAAAGCGAAAGCGACCAGCGATGGATGACTACTCCCGAAGAATCGCTTCGGAGCTACTATCGCTGCCTTGCGGAGGCTTGGGGCCCGCAACATTGGTGGCCGGCGAAGACGCGATTCGAAGTTATCGTCGGCGCATACCTGACGCAGAATACTGCGTGGATCAACGTCGAACGCGCGTTAAGCGGTCTGCGGTCGGCGCGGCTGTTGAGCCTTGAGGGAATTCGGCGGGCACCGGTTAAGACTATCGAAAAGTTGATTCGGCCGTCCGGATATTTTCGTCAAAAGGCGCAACGGCTGAAACTCTTCGTCGCCTTCCTGGATGGCAAATACGGCGGTTCACCAGCAAGAATGTTCTCTCAGCCGACAAGTAAATTGCGCGAAGAGTTGCTAAGTCTCAACGGCATCGGGCCGGAGACCGCGGACTCTATCCTGCTTTATGCGGGAAACCATCCTGTCTTTGTGGTCGACGCTTATACTCGCAGAATCTTGGAGCGGCATGAAATTATCAGTCCCAGGGCCGAGTACGAGGACATCCGCCAATTATTCGAAGGCGCTTTAGCTCCTGTCGTGACTTCACAGCAGCATAAGCCCGCTGAAATGCGGGATCGTCTTGCTGGTGGCCTTCGCGGCGCTGCTCATTCTCCTTCGCGCATGAGTACGGCTCGGCGTTCCGCCCTGGTGCAGGTTTACAACGAAATGCATGGCTTGATCGTTGGGGTGGGCAAAAATTATTGCAGAAAATCACAGCCGCTTTGTGACCAATGCCCTTTACAGCCGTTCCTTCCTTGTCGTAAGTAGGCAGGCGAGGTATGAAGCCGAGCTCTGCATATGAAAATCAGATCCAAATCCTCCCGGCTTGCGGCATTGTTTCTCTTCGCAGCTATTCCTACCGCCGCGCCGACCCTGCGCCAGGCTGCTGATCGCGCTGGGATACTTATTGGCGCGGCCGCCCGTCCGCAGCTTTGGCAGGAAGCCGCCTATGCGGCCACATTGTCGCGAGAATTCAACATGCTGGAACCAGAAGACGCGATGAAGTGGTGGACCCTGCGGCGCGATCCAAGCGAGTTCGATTTCAGCCAGGGCGACGAGCTGGTTCGTTTTGCCCAGGCGCACTCGATGAAAGTTCGCGGTCACTGTCTGGTTTGGGACCATAACAATCCCGAATGGCTGGCGCACGGAAATTTTAGTCCGGCACAATTGGACCACTTGTTGCATGAGCACATTGCGACTGTGGTAAAGCATTATGCCGGCCAGGTATTTGCCTGGGATGTGGTCAACGAGGCTTTCGATGAGCACGGCAAAGTGCGCGATTCCATCTGGTACAACCAACCCGGCATAGGGTTAGCGGACAAAGAAACCGCCTACATCGAGCAGGCTTTTCGCTGGGCCCGGGAAGCCGACCCGCATGCGCTGCTTTTTTATAACGAAGCTGAGGCTGAAGGACTGAATGTAAAGTCGGACGCGATTTACTCCATGCTCAAAGACTTCAAACGTCGTGGCGTGCCGATTGACGGGGTCGGCTTGCAAATGCACATCACCACCCTCGATCCCGATTTGCAGCCAATAGCCGCCAACATGGCGCGTATTGGGGCGCTTGGTTTGCAAATTCACATCACAGAGATGGATGTTCCCCTGGAGGTAAAAGCAACCGGCGTCTGGGGCGGCGAGTTGGTCAATCCCGCTGATCTGGATCGCCAGGCTAGGGTCTATCGCGCAGTCTTTCGAATGTGCCTGGACAACCCCTCCTGCACAGCGATTCAAACGTGGGGATTCACTGACAAATATTCATGGATCGGTTCCCACTCACGAGGAACGCGCGGGTGGGCTCTGCCCTTTGATCGAGCTTACCGGCCAAAACCGGCCTACAACGCTATATTTGAAGAACTGTCGCTCGGCCGCGACGCTCATCGTTGATCCCTCCGTGCTTTGTTGCTCCATCTATAATGCTTTCAAGTCCCCGGGCAAGAAGCGCCCGCAGATGCATCGGGGCTGTTTGGGCGACATTTGCCACAACCGATCCCAACCCGGCCACCGAAAACTTCCAAGCGCAAGCGGGCGATTATCCTCCTGGCGGTCGCCGTCTTTCTGCTGCTGGCCATACTGGTTTCGCAAACGGCCTTCGATTTGAAATTCCTTACTCCCGGCAACAATCAAGAGATCGTAGTTTTCGCCGCGATTTCGATCCTGATCTTTCTGCTGTTTGTAGCCCTCTTTTTTGTTCTCTTTCGCAATCTGCTGAAGTTGTTTGCCGAGCGCAGGCTAGGGGTTCTGGGATCGAAATTCCGCACGCGCATGGTGGTGGGTGGGTTGTTGCTTTCGTCAGTTCCACTGATCGTGATGTATTTCTTTGCCTACGGATTGATGAATCGTTCCATCGAGCGCTGGTTTTCCACCCCAGTCGAAGATGTCCGATCCGACATTCATGCCATGGCTTCTCTTCTAGCCAACTATGCCGCGCAGAATGCGAGAGCGGAAGCGGTTGCAATTGCGACATCGCCGGAGACACGGCGGGCGTTTGCGGGATATGGATTCGCGTCGGTCGACTCCGAATTCAAGGAACATGAGCCGACGCTACAGGGCGGCTTTGCATTGGCCGTGCAAAACGGCCGCGCCGTGGCCAGTTTCAACGCTCCGGCAGAGTGGCTTGTCTTGGAACCAAAACTTCCGCTGCATCAAGCGGTTGCCGGCAGCCCCGCGCAATTCGTCTGGAATCAGACAGAGTATACGTTGGGAGGCGCACCGGTTGAAGGCGGGGGACTGATACTGGTCGCTCTGCCCCTTCCGCGCGAGTTTTCGCAGACCGTCAGCCAGGTCGAAGCCAGCCAGAAACGCTACTACGATTTGGCTCACGAGCGGAAACTGGTGCGCCGCACCTACATGGGACTCCTGCTTTTGCTGACCCTGGCCGTGCTGTTTGTGACGACCTGGCTGGCTCTATTTCTTTCAAAATTGGTTACTCGTCCGCTTTCGGCGCTGGCGGAAGCTACGCAAGAGATTTCGCGCGGCCGGTTGGATTACCGCGTTGACGTGAGTGGCGCCGATGAAATTGGCGATCTCGTCCGGTCCTTTAACAGCATGGCGGATGAGTTGGAAAACAGCCGGGTGCAGATCGAATCCTCGAGCCGGGACTTGAGCGCGGCCAATGCCGAACTCGACCAGCGCCGTCGGCAGATGGAAACCATTCTCGAAAGCATTCCCACGGGAGTACTTTCTCTCGATGCATCGCGCCGCGTAACGCACGCCAATCAGGCGCTGCTGCGGATGTTTCAACCGGATGCTCCGCTGGATGCCGAGTCGCATATTCATCGTGGGTCGCCGCTTAGCGAATGCTTCCCTGCTGAGGTTCTCGAAGACCTGGAGCCATTGCTGCGCCGCGCGGATCGCATGGGGATGACCACCAGCCAAGTAGAAGTGCAATTGCCACGCCTATCGCTAAACGTTGCCGTGACCGCGGCGGCTTTGCGGCATGAGGAGCAGCGGTCTGGATATGTTGTGGTCTTTGAAGACTTGTCGGACCTGCTCAAGGCACAAAAGCAGGCAGCCTGGCGCGAAGTGGCTAGACGGGTGGCGCACGAAATCAAGAATCCACTCACTCCGATCGCACTTTCTGCGGAGCGAATCCAGCGGTATCTGGAACGTTCCCGGTCTTCCGATCCCGCGTCGCTCGACGTCGTTCGCTCTTGCGCAGAGACGATCGCAGGCGCGGTGGAAACAGTGCGCCGCCTGGTCGACGAATTTGCCACGCTGGCGCGTTTTCCGGCGTCGAAGCCTCAGCCTGCGGACATCAATGAGATTCTTGACGATGCTCTGGGCCTCTTTCGCGGCCGACTCGACGGCATTCAATTGCATAAGGCATTGACGACCGGCTTGCCCAAGGTGATGGCTGACTCTGAGGCAATCAAGCGTGCGATCGCCAATTTAGTGGACAACGCGGCGGAATCCTTGAACGATTCGCTAGTGAAGGAAATCGAGATCTCATCGGCGCTGGTTGCCAGCCGTGACGCAGTTGAGATTGTCATAGCGGATACGGGCCATGGAGTGACGCGCGAACTGAAGGAGAAACTCTTTCTACCCTATTTTTCGACTAAAAAGCGGGGCACGGGCCTCGGCCTTGCCATCGTTAGCCGGATCATCGAAGATCATCACGGCTCGATTCGAGTGGAAGAAAATAAACCGGTGGGCTCGCGTTTCGTCGTAGAACTACCACTGGCGCCCGATCCGGTATCGAGCACTCCTGTTTCTCAACATGCCTAAAATCTTGATTGTCGATGACGAAGAAGGAATTCGCGAAGCCCTGGCTGGCGCGCTCACCGACGAAGGCTATTCCGTTTTCTCTGTTGGCAGCGGCGAGGCTTGCCTCGACCTGCTGCGCAAAACGGCTTTCGAGGTGGTTCTGCTGGATATTTGGCTGCCGGGGATTGACGGACTGGCAACGCTGGAAGAGGTTCGGGCACTGGACAATCCTCCGGAAGTGGTGATGATCTCAGGCCATGGCAACATCGAGACGGCGGTGCGCGCCACCAAGCTCGGCGCTTACGATTTCCTAGAGAAACCACTGACGCTGGACAAGACCCTGATTCTGATCAAGAACGCGATCGAATCCAAGAAGCTGTGGCGTGAGAATGCGGATCTGAAAAAACAGCTGCATGCAAAGAGCGTGATCGTCGGCGACAGCATTCCCATGAAGGCCTTGCGGCAGCAGATCGGTCTCATGGCGCCAACGAATGGACGTGTCCTGATTTATGGAGAATCGGGAACCGGCAAAGAACTGGTTGCTCGCGCTATTCACGCCCAAAGCCTGCGCAAAGATGAAGCGTTTGTGGAGGTCAACTGCGCAGCGATTCCCGAAGACTTGATTGAAAGTGAACTTTTTGGCCATTACAAAGGATCTTTTCCGAGAGCTGCCACGGACAAAGAAGGAAAGTTCCAGAAGGCCAATGGAGGAACGCTTTTTCTGGACGAAGTGGGCGACATGAGCCTGAAGACGCAGTCGAAAGTGTTACGGACGCTGGACGAGCAGCGCTTCACGCCCGTGGGCCGCGAGGAGATGATTACGGTCGACGCGCGCGTCATTGCTTCGACGAACAAAGACCTGGAAGAAGAAATTTCGCGGGGCAACTTTCGTGAGGATCTATTTTACCGCCTGAATGTCATACCCTTTTTTGTTCCGCCTTTGCGCGAGCGCAAGGAGGATGTTCCGTTGTTTGCCCGGCATTTTCTGAAGGACCTGGCGGCTACGTATGGGCGCCGTCCGCGGGAGATCACTGACGATGCCATTGAAGCGCTGATGCGCTATTCCTGGCCGGGAAATGTGCGCGAGCTGCGGAACGTGATTGAGCGCATTGTCATCATGAATCCGACGATCACTCGCTTTGAGCGCAAACACCTGCCGCCGCTGGTTTATCGCGAGGGGGGACGCCGCGCGTCAGGCACGGAATTCTCTTCTCTGCATCAGGCGCGGGACGCTTATGAGCGTGACTATATCCTAAAAAAGCTCGATGAAAATCATGGCAACGTCAGCCGCACCGCAGAAGCGCTGGGACTGGAGCGCAGCCATCTTTACCGCAAGATGAAAACTCTGGGAATTGCCGCCAAGGAATAGCCGACGGGGACGGTGATGAAACGGACCCTTTAGGAAGTTATCTTTTCACCATGTGAATCTCGGTACCGTTCTTGCGAAACTTGACTTCGTCCATAAGCTGATTGATCAGAAAAATTCCGCGACCGTGATTGGAATAGATATTCTCGCCCATGGTGCATGAGGGAATACTCCCGGGATCAAAGCCCGGGCCGGGATCGCGCACGATGATGATAATGCCCCGTTCTTGTTCGCAAGCCACAAGACATTCCACTGTCTTGGTGGAATCTTCTTTGGCGCCGTGAACGACCGCGTTTGCCAGGGCTTCCTGCAAGGCTAATTCGATTGCGTCTTCCTTGCCGTCAACGCAATTCATGTCGCGAATCGTCTGCATGACTCGTGCCACCACAGGTTCAACTGCGTTGCGGTCCGCGGCCAGCGTTACACGCACGCGGAGGTCCAGTTTGTCGGGATCAAAATCCTGCTCGCGAAAAACATCCGTCGAAGGGACACCGGGTTCCATAGTTATCTCAGTCCTTTTGCCGTCCGTCGCCCGGCTGTGGCGATTCTAGCCGTCTCACTAGTAAAACGGCAATAAGCGAAAGGTCGTGCTGCCCTTGGAGAATTGTGACGGGGGGGATGATCTATGGCCATTTACCGCCTATTCCTTACCTTCCCCGGCGACAAGGCCGCTGGTTTGCCGCCACATCGCGTGTTCCATTTGCCTGCGCCAGTCGAGTTCTTCCACGAAGGTGCGCGAGTCGCGCCAGCCTGGCTGCACCTTTACATAAAGCTCGAGAAACACTTTGGTTCCCAGCATGCGCTCGAGTTGCACCCGCGCACCAGTGCCTATCTTTTTCATCATCTGGCCATGCTTGCCGACCAAAATGCCCTTTTGTCCTTCACGCTCGCAATAAATTGTTGCCGAGATGCGAGTAAGCTTGCGGCCCTCTTCAAATTCATCGACAATTACCGTGGTTGCATAGGGGATTTCTTCCGAAGTCGCGAGCAATACTTGCTCGCGCACAATCTCTGCCGCAAGAAATCGTGCCGGCTGATCTGTAACCTGATCCTCGGGAAAATAGGCCGGACCCGCAGGCAGCGCTCCCATCACCAGCTTGAGTAACTCATCCAGGCCTTTGCGCTTCAACGCAGAGATAGGAATCACCTGCCCGAAGTCGTATAGCTTGCGGTAGTCCTCAATAATTGGAAGCAAATTGGATTTATCGCGCAGCCGATCGATTTTGTTCAAGATCAAAAATGCATGCGCCTTGGTTTGCTTCAAGAGATCGAGCGCAAACTGATCTCTGGGATCGAACTTATGGGCCACATCCATAATCACCAAGACGAGATCGCAGCCTTCGAGCGCCTCGCGAATTTCAACCAGCATCTTGCGTCCCAAAGAACTGTCGGGCTTATGAACTCCGGGGGTATCGATCAGCACAATCTGCCCGCCGTCGCGGCCCTTGCGTTTCGGGATGTTAATGATGCCCTGGATGCGGGTGCGCGTGGTCTGGGGCTTTGGGGAAATGATGGCGAGCTTCTCCCCTACCAGCGCGTTGAGCAACGTCGATTTGCCGGCGTTGGGCCGGCCGAGGATGCAGACGAATCCGGAGCGGAATGGCATGGAGTTTTGGATGTCAGACCTTAGACCTTGGGCCTTGGACCTTAGACCTTAGACCTTGGACCGGGTGACTTCATTTTTTCGGAATCGTCCGTCGCCTGAGATCTGAGCTTGGTCGGTTATATCAACTTAAGCTGCCGCGGCTGCACTGCCGTAACCCGCACGCGTTCTACTTTACGGTCGGTCGATTCAACGACTTCAAACCGCAAGCCATCATCTTCGATGACTTCCCCGGTCTGCGGAATCCGGCCCGCCAGCTCGCTCACTAAACCGGCCACGGTAGCGGAATCCTTGCCTTCCGGCTTGACGCCAAACAATTCGTCGAGGCGGTCCACATCCATACCGCCGGAGACCACGTAGGAGCGCTCGCCCTCGCGAACGACTTCCGGTTTGTCGCGCTCGTCGCGAATCTCGCCGACGATTTCTTCCACCAAATCTTCAATTGTCACCAGGCCCGCAACACCGCCATATTCGTCCACCACAATCGCCATGCGGATATTCTTGCGTTGCATCTCGCGCAAGAGATCGCTGCCCAATTTGCTTTCCGGGACAAAATAAACATCGCGGCGCATCAACGACTCCAGCGTCTTTCTGCCCGCGTCGCTGTCCTTAACCTGCAACACATCCTGGGTGTAAACAATTCCGCGGATGTTATGAACCGTTCCTTCATAGACGGGCACACGGGAATAATGCTTGCTGCGCAGCATTTCGATGAAGTGTTCCACCGTGGTATCTGTGGGAACGGCGAACATCTCGGGACGCGGCTTCATCGCCTCGCGCACTGTCTTGCCGCTGAACTCCACCACCGACTGGATCAGATCGCGGTCGCCTTCCTGAATGATGCCTTCTTCCTGCCCCGCTTCAATCAGCGCATCCACAGCCTCAGCCGAACTCTCCATCTGCTCACCGTTATTCTGCCGGGTCAGTGAAACCACCGACTTCAAAAAGCCCAGCACAATCGTTGCCGGCAGCGCCAGATAGATCAGTACACGCAACAACGGTGTCCAGCGAATCAGCCACTGCCCTTTGGTACGAGTAAAAAAGACGAAGGGCAGGAAGCGGTTGCAGAAAATCACAATCAGAACCAGGCTGATGGTGGCCTGCAATATTTCGTAAATGCTCCAGCGCTGGTCGCTGAAAACGACAAAGCCGATCAACAATGCGATCGACGCCATGGTCAACTGGGTAAGCACAGCCATGGAGATTGCCGCCCGGCCCCGGCCAACTCCGAGTACCGGTTCGATCTTCTGTTCGAACACGTCGATGTTGTCCTGAAACTCGCGGGAAAGAAATTTCCCAATCTCCTGGTAAACACGATCAACGTAAGAAACTAGCGTGAGCAGGGCCAACAAAAGCGCGATTGCGACAGCAATGCCGAGGGTCATTCCGGCCTCCGCGGTTTCGCGGCGTTGCTTTTGTGGCGTCGACTTTTCCCGGCCGCAGAAGTTGCGCGCTCGATCAATCCAGTCGGCAGCCTGAAGCGCCTGCGCAACGCCACTTCCCTGCGCGCCATTTGCCCGTGGTCGCGCGCATGGTCGAAACCCGCAAGATGGAGCATCCCGTGCAAAATTAAAATCTTCACTTCCCCCGCTGCGGAGTGGCCAAAGCGGGCCGCATTTTGTACGGCTACATCGGCAGAGACGGCAATTTCGCCGGCCAACGCCCGCCTGCCAACCCCTGAAGACTCCGCTGGGAACGACAGCACATCTGTAGCCTTGTTCTTGCCGCGAAAGCGACGATTTAAAGAACGTAGCTCGGCGCTGTTCGTGACCAAAACATTTACCGGGCCCTTTAGCCGAACTGCCCGTCGGACTCGCAAAACAAAACCCTCAAGCATAGCCTGGCTCACATTCACGACTTTCCTGTGCAAGATGACCAATTAAAATGACCGATCTTTGCCTCCGCCGCCGCAAGAGGTGGAATTCAGCCTTCCTGAACTTTGTTTTCTGGCGAGGAGACATCTCGACCGAGCTCCTCGCGCACAATAGCAAGTTTGCCAATCTTCGCCTCAGCGCTTGCAGGGTCAGCGACTGACGGCAATTGCGTCTTGTTTTCAAACAACGGTAGCGTCTCTTGGTCTGCGCTTTTCGCCTTGTGCTCATCATAGGCGCGAATAATCCGCTGCACCAGATGATGCCGCACCACGTCGCTCTCGTCGAAGTGAACGAATGCCAACCCCTCCACTCGTTTTAGTACGTCAATCACTTCCAGCAAACCACTGCGGCGGGCATTGGGCAAATCGATCTGCGTGATATCGCCGGTGATCACCGCCTTCGAATTGAACCCGAGCCGGGTCACGAACATCTTCATCTGCTCCGACGTCGTGTTCTGCGCTTCGTCCAAAATTACGAATGAATCATTGAGCGTGCGCCCGCGCATGAAGGCGATCGGGGCGATCTCGATAATATTTTTCTCCAGATAGCGATCCACCTTTTCCGGTTCCAGCATGTCATAAAGCGCGTCATACAGCGGACGCAAATAGGGATCGATCTTGTCCTGCAAAGTCCCCGGCAGAAACCCCAGCCGCTCGCCCGCTTCCACCGCCGGACGGGCCAGGATTATGCGGTTCACGCGCTTGGCCACCAGCGCAGAAATCGCCATGGCTACGGCGAGATAAGTCTTCCCCGTTCCCGCCGGCCCAATGCCAAAAACCATATCGTGTTTTTCGATCGCATCCAGATAGCGCCGCTGATTAATGCTCTTGGGTTGCACCGATCTCTTGCCGAAGGAGCGCTGCCGTCCTGCTTCCGCCAGACCGCGCAACGTCGCATTGGCGTCAGAGGTCAACACGCGCAACATGCTGTTCAAGTCGCCATTGTTGAACGTATATCCGGAACGCTGCAGGGCTTCATAGTCGGCGAAAACCTGCTCCGCCCGAGCCACATCGCGTGGTGCGCCCTCCAGTTCAATTCCGTTCGACCGCAGATTGATAGTGATCTTCAGCCCGTCTTCCAGCACGCGGACATTCTCATCGCGGGTGCCAAATAAGGTCTCGATATTGGGACTGATCCCGATGCTTTTTTTCATACTTTTATCAGGAGTCTTTTCATTGACCTGGATTCACATCAGTTAGGTATTCGGAGGAGGCCATCTCATTTAGCTCGTGAGAGTTGGATCGCCGACGAGTGAAGCGTGGGAGATTATTTGCCGCTCTCATGCCAAACTCACGGTCCTGGGCGCTGCGATTCAGAGACAAAACAGGATTATGGTGGAAGGGGAAAATGACCGGGATGCTCATGCCCGAAGGGCAAGCCACTACCATTGCCTAAAGCCTACCCCGGTTGAGCAGCCGTAGTCAATGCTTAAGCAACCGCAATAGTGCGGCTATTTCTCGTCAAAACTGTAGGATCCTGCTCCAATCCTTAAAACATAGGAACTGCCTTCCTGCGTTGTCTCTACAGGATTGCCGTTCTCGGTGAGATGAGTTCCGGCAATCAGGGGCAAGAAGACTTTGGCGGACGTATTGGCGGGGATGGTAACTTTCAGAGAAAACGGACCGGCAGGGGTTCCCTGCCAGTCGCTAACGATCTTGCCATAGATCGAGTTATATTCCGCACGCGCTGAAGTCATACGCGCATCCGGGTGGGGATGAATGACGATTTCCTTAAAGCCCGATGACCGCGGCGTGGTATCAATTCCTGCAGCGTAGCGATAGACCCAGGCAATTACCGAGCCGAAGGCGTAGTGGTTATAGGAGTTCATGGCAGGATCGCCGGTGTCTCCGTTCCATCGTTCCCACCATGTGGTAGCGCCTTTGGAAAGCATGTAGCCCCAGGATGGATAGGTGTCGTTCAGCAAGAGGCGATAGGCAACATCGGTGCGGCCATGATCGGCCAGTGTAAACAGCAGGAACGGGGTGCCGAGGAATCCAGTCGAGAGATGCCAGTTGCGGGCTTCAATGTCTTTTACTAGTTTATCGACCATAACCGGCTCAAGCGACGGAGGAGCCATTTTGGTGTAGAGCGCGACGACGTAGGAAGTTTGCGTTCCAGTTCCAACTGTTCCGTCTTCTTTGATGTAGGCCTTTTGAAAAGCGGAACGGATGTTCTGAACCAGATCGTTGTAGCGCATTGCGTCTGAGTCCTTGCCCATGGCGTGGGCCATCTCCGACATCATGTTCGCGATGAGGGCCCAGTAGACGGTCGCAAGCAAATCTTTATTCGTATTCTGGTCGGGCGCCAGCCAGTCGGCGAAGTTGGGGCCGACTCCGTTCTTGCGCAGAAAGTCGGGGTTGCGAGTTTGGATGAAATCCATCCAGCGCTGCATCGCGCTCCAATTTTCTTCGATCACGGCTTTGTCGCCGTATTGCATCCACGTGGTCCAGGGAACGATTACGCCGGCATCTCCCCAACCGGGCGCGCCCACCCTGTCGCTATTAGGGTCGGGATCCTGGGATGCGTCGATGGTGGAGGGCATCGTATTCGGAGAGACGTTGGTGAATGCACCTTGCCGGTTTTGCGCGTCGACGATGTCCTGAATGAATTTTTGCGAGAAGGCAGCGATGTTGAAGTTGTAGCTCCCGGTTCTCCAAAAGACGCCTGCATCTCCCATCCAACCAAGGCGTTCATCGCGCTGCGGGCAATCGGTGGGAATACTAAGGAAGTTGCCTCGCTGGCCCCAAAGGCCAATCGACCACATGCGATTGACCAGATCGCTCGCGGTGACTAGAGTAGCCGCGGGTTCGCTGCTGACGCTGCTGACGACATCACCTGTGATTGCATCGGGAGTTGGCTTTCCGGGATAGCCGGTCACTTCGACGTAGCGGAAACCGTGGAAGGTGAAGTGTGGCGCGAAGGTTTCGCCACTGTCTGCACCGCGGAGGATGTAAACATCCGTGGCATCGGCGTTGCGCAGATTCTTGGTGTAGATCGTTCCGTCTGGATTCAGGATTTCGGCGAATCGCAAACGGACTTTGGTGCCGGCGGAACCTTTCACTCTCAAAGTTGCCCAACCGACCATATTCTGGCCCATGTCGAAGATATAAGCGCCGTTTGCGGCAGGCGTGACCTGTTTGGGGTTTAAAGTTGCAATGACCTGCGGTGGCGAATCGATCTGGCTGGAAACCTTGATCGACGGCGCACCCGCAACTATGGCTGGTTGCCACTTAGAGTCGTCGAAGTTCGAAGTTTGCCATCCCGGCTGTTCCAAGCGTGCATCGTACAACTCCCCACCATAAATTTCCGATCTGAGAATTGGCGACGGAGCAACTTTCCACGACGGGTCCGTCACCACAGTTTCATGACTGCCATCCGCGTAGTCGATTTCGAGTTGCGCCAGAAAACGCAGCGGCGCGGGAAAGAAATGGACTCCGGCCCAAGTGAGAGGACTGCCGTACCAGCCATCGCCCAAAATTGCGCTTATGGCATTGTTTCCCTTGGCTAGCAGGCTGGTTACATCGTAGACCTGATAAAGCACGCGCTTGCGATAGTCGGTGAAGCCGGGCGTCAAGACATTATTTCCGACGCGCGTTCCGTTCAAGAAAACGCGATAGCTTCCGAGCGCAGTCACGTAGAGTCTGGCGCGTCCCACGGCCTTTAAAAGCGTCAGGGTCCGTCTGATGTAGACAGCCGGTTGCGGCAGCGGCTCCGGATCTCCAAATGCAGTGTCATTTAAATCGCCTACCACTTGGGCATTCTGCCAATGCGATGTGTTTTCGAGGCTGACTTTCCAGCGTTTGTCCGTCGGGATGCGCATGACAGAGCCGTCAGAGCGCGTGATCTTCACTAGAGCCGCCAAACCCGCCATTGCTTTGGCTCCCGCACTCGGCTCTGGGTGTGAGGTATCGGGAGGCGTGACGTCCACTTCGATCGAGTTTTTTCCAGCCACAAGCCGGTCGGAAATTTCCCGAAGATCGAAAGCGCTCCACGCTCTTCCTTTGGCGTCCACTTGTTCGCCGTTCACCTTGGCGACGAAGGTTCCGCGCGCCGCCAGCAACAAGACTGCTTGTTCCGGTTTCTGGGAAAGTTTGAAAGTAAGGCGGAAAGTTGCAGCAGTCTTCGGAGTGGTGGCCGTGTCTTGGCCCTTTAGCCAAATCCAGTGGACCGCTTTGCGGTCGGCGTCGGCTTCGGGATTGTTCCAGCGAATCCATTTGGCTTTCCAGTCTTTCGCCTCCGGGAGGCCAGTTTCCCACCACGCTGGTTCGACCGAGTCGGATGGCTGCCCGCTGGAATCCCAGACACGCACTTTCCAGTAGTAGCGCCGCTGGGGCTGCAGCGCGGGTCCTTGATAGGCAATGCCAACCGATTCGCCGGAATTTATTTTGCCGCTGTCCCAGATGTTGGCATTGCCGGCGCGCAGAAGTTCGGTGCTACTGGCGACCAGAATTTCGTATGCGCTCTGTCTCCAGTCGCGCTCGGTATTGTCGCTCTGCCAGGAAAAGTGCGGTGCGGTGGAATCGAGGCCGAGAGGATTCTCCAGGTATTCACAGCGCAGATGAACTGGCGTGGCCGAGGCGGCAGAGATCAGCGTGAGAATTACGGCAATTGCTTGGCAAAAATTGCGGCGCTGCACACACTCCTCCTGAAACGGCTACTGAGAAAGCGGAGACTATATATTGCCAAAAACAATCGTGACGCGGCGAGCAAATGATTGTAAGCTTTGTTGCCGACGCGATGTTAGCGATAGACCAGAAAAAAGCGGCAGCGAAAAACGGTTGCCGCTGAGCCGCGCAGGCTGCTCATGCGACAATGTTCCTCCTGAAAACTAACCATGACTGCTGACACTACGCTGCAAGCCAAAACAAGACCAGGCGACAAAGTTTTCTACAACCGCTTTCTCCTGCTAGTGGCGGGTCTTGGGGGATTGCTCTATGGAGTCGATGTCGGCATCATTGCCGGCGCGCTGCCATACCTGGAAGCGACATCGGGCTTGAACGCGGGACAACTCTCCGTCGTGGCGGCCGCGGTGCTCCTGGGCAGCGTGATCTCGACCTTGTTTGCCGGCTTGCTGGCTGATTGGATGGGACGCAAGCTGCTGATGGCGCTCAGCGGAGTTTTGTTTGTCGTCAGTATCCCGGTCATCGCGCTTTCCCACGGTTATGAGCCGCTGATCCTTGGGCGACTGTTGCAGGGCGTCAGCGCCGGACTGATCGGTGTGGTTGTGCCCCTTTACCTGGCGGAATGTCTTTCGGCCTCAAGCCGGGGCAAGGGGACGGGCATCTTCCAATGGCTGCTCACGCTGGGGATCGTAACTGCGGCAGTGGTGGGAATGTTTTTCAGCATTCGAGTTGAGGCGGTGGCAAAACTGGGGAATGCCGCTCAACTTTTTGCATTTCAGGATACGGCGTGGCGCAGCATTTTTTGGGTTTCGCTGCCTCCGGGAATTCTGTTCGTCATCGGCAGTATTATGGTCGCGGAGTCGCCGCGCTGGCTGTTCCGCCGCGGAAAAAGAGATGCAGCCTTGGCCGCGCTTCTTCGCTCGCGGAGCAGCGAGCAGGCAGAATTAGAGCTCCATGAGATGGAGCAGGCCAGTGCCGCCGAGTCGAAGGCTTCGCTGGGGAAAAAGGCCAAAGAATCGCTATTGCAGCGGAAATATGTGATTCCTTTTGTGCTGGCCTGTGTGATTCTTGCGTTCAACCAGGCTACCGGCGTTAATTCCGTGATCCTCTACAACACCAATATTCTGTTGCAGAGCGGGCTTTCCGACGTACAGGCGCATTGGGGTTACGTCATTTTTACTGTGGTGAACTTTCTGGCCACCATCGGCGGGGTCATGCTGGTGGATCGCAAAGGGCGCAAGTTCCTGCTGTCGCTGGGCACAGCGGGAATCATCGTGTCGTTGGTTTGCACCGGAATACTGTTTCGCCAAACGGAAAAACAGCGTGTGGATTCGAGAGCGGCTGTTCAGACGATGGTGACTCCCGATCAAAAAGTCACTCTGGTTTACAACAAGCATTTGGCTGACGAACTTTTGAACGCAGAGGGTAATGCGGGCGAGCACATCGCGCAAGGTCCGACGTCTTTAAGCATTATTTATTCGTACGGAGATTTCGGCGCGGCGACAAGGGTTGCGCGCTCCGACTCGCTGGCATCGGCACCGATCGAGATTACGCGGCAAAGCTGTGTGCCGGCGAACAAAGTCGTCGCGTTCTTTTCAAATCCTTTTGGTGACCTGAATGCGGCGCGTGAGGCTCCGCTAAAGATTGAGGCCGCTCTCATCACGCCCGTTCCCAGCGAACGGAGCGGCTGGATATTGGCGAGTACCCTTTTCGTATTCATGGCGTTCTATGCGGTTGGGCCCGGAGTCTGCGTGTGGCTGGCGCTTTCCGAGTTGATGCCGACGAGAATACGTTCGAACGGCATGAGCATTGCGCTGCTGTTGAACCAGGCGACCGCTACGGTCATTGCGGGCGTGTTCCTGCCGACGGTCGGCAAGTTTGGCTATTCCACCGCCTTTTTTGGATTTGCGGGTTTCACCGTCATTTACTTTGTGACCGCTGTGTTTTTCTTGCCGGAGACTAAAGGCAAGACGTTGGAAGAAATCGAAGCGCATTTCGAAGGGGCGCAAGTCAGTTCCACCTAAGAAACCGCCGATTGCGCTCCCACTCGCCGGTTTTTCTCTGGGTACCGATTCTATCTCTCTCATTTTCCAGGGTGTTACGATCGGGCAACTCGGCAATCTCATTCTGCAACTAAGAAATTAGTTGACCTTTTCTCGCCTAGCACGTCTGTTCCCTAGCGACAGGTTGAACGTGGGAGGTTCCGATTGGCGCGTAGCAAGTCTGCAACCTTAACCGAAGCCGAATTGCGCATTATGAACGTGCTTTGGGATAAAGGCTCGGCGACGGTGCACGAGCTCTTGAACGGTATCCCCGCCCAGCCGGTGCTGGCTTACAACTCCGTTCTGACTGTTGTTCGCATTCTGGAAAAGAAGGGCTACGTGAAGCACGTGAAGGACCGGCGCTCGCACGTCTACATTCCTCGGGTTGATCGAAAAAATGCCAGCCGATTCGAAGTGGGGCATCTGGTGAGCCGATTCTTCGGGAATTCGCACGAACTGCTGGTGCTGAATATTCTGGAAGAAAAAGGTATTGACGAGGAAGAACTTCAGCGGCTGCGCCAACTCCTGGAAGGGAGCAAACAGGCGTGATAGCCGCCATCGATATCAAAACAATTGCCGAAACGCTAGCGCTGCGCGGAGTGGACTCTCTGGTCATCGGTACTCTGGTTGCAGCTTTTGCTCTCACTTTATTGCGGACGGCTCGCCGGCAAAGCTCGGCGGTGCGCTTCGCAGTTTGGTTTTCGTCGCTGGTGGCGATCGCAGTCTTGCCCTGGCTGGATGGAGGGCTCACGTTGCATTTGGGATCCCATGGATCCAGCGCGGCAGCGATCATGGGCAAGCCAGCGATTACCGTACCCGGTTCGTGGGCAATCTACCTGTTTGTGGCTTGGGCGGGAATTGCGGCACTTGCGACTGGGGCGATTGTGCTGGAGTTATGGAGTCTGCATGTGCTTCGCAGGAGCCTGATTCCGGTGGATGCCAGCATGGGCTCGATGCTGGAACGCGGGAAATACTCGCGCGCCAGGGGCAGAAACGATCCGTGGTTCTATGCACGTCAGATCGAGTAAACGTCCCGACTGCGGTGGGGTTGGTGAAACCGGCGGTGGTGATTCCCACGTGGCTGCTCGGTGAGCTGACTCCAGCGGAGCTGAAGCACATTCTTCTGCACGAGTTCGCGCATCTGCGGCGCTGGGACGACTGGACGAATCTCGCACAGAAAATCGTGAAAGCGCTGTTCTTCTTTCATCCGGCTGTGTGGTGGATCGAAAAGAAAGTATCGCTGGAGCGCGAGATGGCTTGCGACGATGTGGTGCTGGCAGAGAGCGCAAGTCCGCGAGTGTACGCCGCGTGTCTGGTACGCCTGGCGGAAAAAAGTTTAGTGCGGCGTAGTCTGGCCCTGGCTCAGGCCGCGGTCGGGCGCATCTGCCAGACTTCGGAGCGCGTGGCAAAAATTCTTGATGTAAATCGACCTGTGGGTTCGGCGAAGAGCTGGAGACCTGCTGTTTCGTTGCTGGCGGCGTTTGCGGTTGCTTGCATTGCAGGAATCGACAGAGCGCCAAGGTTGGTCGCGTTCGAGAACGTGCAGCCTCAGCTTTTGGCAACTTCGGCGTCACATTTGCTGACGCAGGTTGCAGCAAAACGATCAACGGCAGGAACAATCTTAGGCGCACGTGTCGTGTTGGCAAAGGCAAGCTCGGAACAGATCCGACCAAGGGTGGTTGAAGCAAAGGCTCGGTCGCGGAGTGCTGCTCCTCGGGCTGGCGCTTACCTAGCCTCTAATTTTCCGCAGCAACGTATATCCGCAAGCAACTCGGCAAACCTAGTCCATGTGGCGCGCTTTCAGCCGCGCGTCGCAGCCACGGAAACAATGTTGGTAGTTGTGGAACAAAACCAGTATGAATCATCGGGCCAAGTGATCCACGGAGTGAGCGTGTGGTACATCCTGCTCGTGAATGCGCCTGCTGATGCCGGTCACGGAATTCCTCGAAAGGAAACTTAGATTTTAAGGCTAGTGAAGAAGATCGCGTGTGTTTACAGAAACTAACGAATTAGTTGTCATCTCATTTCACGAAAGGATGTAACCAAGTATGAAGCTCAAGGAATATTGCTCAACCAAATGGACGAAATTTCTGGTCGCGCTGGTGCTGGCGGCCGCGGTCTCGTTCGCAACCTATGAATCCATCCGGCCGGCGGCAGCGAGTGCAGTCGCCTTTGCCCCGCCGGCTGCCCCGCTAAGTCCAGACAGTGTCAATGCGCTTCTCAGTCTCGATCATGCAATGGAGAACCTCGCCGCTCACGTGACACCGGCGGTGGTGAATATCACCGTAACGTCGCGGGAAAAACAAAGTCAGACCGACGATCAAATGCCGGAAGGTATGCAGCGCTTTTTTGGACAGGGCGGTCCGTTTGGCCAGTTCTTTGGCCAGCGGATGATGCCGCAGCAACCCCAGATCGAGCACGGCCTGGGCAGCGGCGTCGTGATTTCGCCGGATGGCTATATCGTCACGAATAATCACGTCGTCGAGAATGCGACCGACATTCGGGTGACTACCAGCAATCGCAGAGTGCTGAAAGCGAAGCTCATCGGCACCGATCCACTCACTGATCTCGCGGTAATTAAAGTTGATGCCACGGGATTAGCCAGCGTTCCTTGGGGAAACTCCGCCTCGGTCGAACCGGGTGAAACCGTTCTGGCTTTTGGCGATCCCTACGGCTTTAGCTTTACAGTTACACGCGGAATCGTAAGCGCGATCAATCGCGCCAATCCCGATTCAACCGATCCACGCAAGCCCGGCGAGTTCATTCAGACGGATGCGGCCATTAACCCTGGCAATTCTGGCGGTCCGCTGGTTAATGCGCGAGGTGAAGTGATTGGCATCAACACGTTCCTGATTTCCCCCTCGGGGTCGTTTTCCGGCATGGGATTCGCAATTCCCGCCAAGATTGCCGAGCCTACGGTGCAAGAGTTGATCCGCGATGGCAAAGTGAATCACAGCCACATCGGAGTGGGCATTACGGATGTGACTCCGGAGAACGCCAAGTTCTTCGACGATTCGACCGCAACCGGCGCAGTGGTTACAGAAGTCGAACCCGACTCACCCGGAGCCAAGGCTGGTTTGAAAATCGGCGACGTCATCACACAAGTCGACGGCCAAAAAGTCAGCGACTCCGGAGAACTCCAGGTAATGATCAGCGAGAAGCAACCGGGAACGAAGGTCACTCTCACCGTTTTGCGAGATGGCAAGGACATGAGTGTTCCGGTAACTCTGGAGCAGATGGGCAACCGTCCGGGCGAGGCCAGCGCGAATGGCGAAGGTCAGGGCAAGATGCGCTGGGGCATTGGCGTGAGCGATCTAACGCCTGATGTTCGTAGTCAGATCCAGGCGCCCAGCGACGTACACGGAGCGGTCATTGAACACGTGCAACCGGGAAGTCCTGCCGATAACGCTGGTTTGCGGAATGGCGATGTAATTCTGGAAGTGAATCGCCATGCTGTAAATTCCGCAGCGCAGGTGCAGCAGGCTTTGAGCGCAGCGCCCAAGGGCCAAGACGCCTTGTTGCTGGTTTGGTCCAACGGCGGCAATACGTTCCGCGTGTTGCGTGCGCCCGAGGGATCGTAACTCATAAATCTCCAGGCTTACAGAAGAGCAGATGAGTTGAGCCGCATCGACCGTAATCGAGGCCGATGCGGCTTTTTTTGTGCCCTCATTTATCGAAGAAAATGAAATCTTTGATGAACAGTGTGAGAAACGAGTGCCTTCGGCCAGAGAAAACCGGCTGTCATGCCTGGAGACACAACCCAAGCTTTACAGGGCGTACTCTAAGGCAAGTGACCTGGACGGCCCTTCGTCGCGCGCTGACACGGACCTATGACGACGTATTGCAGCATCATACGTCGACGGTTTCGGCCGCGTTGTCTTATTACTTCATGCTCTCGATTTTTCCCACCCTCATTCTGCTTTCTGCCGCGCTGAGTTATGTAGCTGTGCCCGCTCTCTTCGCCGCGGTGCTGGTGTTCATGGGGAGGCTGCTCCCGTCAGAGACCATGGGTCTGATTCATACCGTGCTGGGCGGTGCGCTTTCAGCCAACCGAGGGGCCTGGCTGTCGGTAGGCTTAATCGGCACGCTGTGGGTAGTGTCGAGTGCGTTCGACGCGACCATCGAGGCGTTGGACATCGCGTACGACGTGCAAGATCAGCGGCCCATCTGGAAAACGAGATTACTGGCCCTGGGCTTGGCCGGCGTGAGCGGCATTTTGCTGCTGGTGGCGCTGGCAGTCATGATGGTTGGACCAAGATTCGGTGACTGGCTTGCGGCCAGGCTGGAACTCTCCCGAGAGTTCGTCATGCTCTGGCCTTTTTTGCATTGGAGCATAGCGATCAGCTTCGCTGTGGTTGCGGTTGAGGCGATTTATTTTCTGGCCCCGAACGTGAAACAACGTTTCGTAGCCAGCCTGCCCGGGGCGATTCTCTCGGTGACGCTGTGGATTACGCTCTCGTACCTGTTAGGAATTTATGTTCGGCATTTTGCCCACTTCAACCGCACCTATGGAACGCTGGGCGGCTTCATCGCGTTGATGACCTGGCTTTACTGGAATTCGTTCGCTTTGCTGCTGGGAGCGGAATTGAATGCGGAGTTGGCGAAAGCAAGCGAGAGCGGCAAATTAGAGCAGAAAACCAGCCCAAAGGAAACCGAAACAATCGAACCCGCAGATTGAATGTCATTTTTTCAGAGTGGGCAGGACAGCTTCAGAACTTTGTACGATAGCGCCCATCGACGGAAACTCCACCGGTTTCATCGCGAGCGACGCTGATGGACCAGCGCTTGTTGATCTGGTAGTCGCCCTGGACAATTTCGGCGCCCGGTTGCGACACGTCGGTTGAGAATGTGAACAGGAAGTTCTTTGTGACCCGCTGCTGTAGCGCGATGCGGGCTGAGGGGTTCGAGTTGTTGCCGCCGATCAAGGGATCGATCTCCAGGCTGGAGAGACCCGCCAGTTTCTGCAAGCCGCCGGTGACCTGGCCCGCAGCCTGCGACGCAATAATCGAATCGGTGCTCTGGCCCGCGGCTGCGGCTTCTTCAGTGGTGGTGCCCTGAGCAAGCAAGTTTATGACGTCCGCCGTCGCCAAAGGAGGATCGGAAGTGTAAGAAGTCTGCAGCTTATCGGGAGTTCCTCGTAGCGTAACCGTCAGATTGTATTGCTCGACGGTTGTGGTCACGGAAATATTCAGGTCCGGTTCTGTCTGCGTCGGATTGTTGAACGTGATCATGCCGCGCTGCAACTGATAGCGGAGATTGCGGTAAAACAGCTCTCCCGAAGTTAAGTCGGTCCTACCGATGATTACAGGATCAGCTGCCGTGCCGATCACTTGCAGGTTTACCCCGCCTTCAATGCTGATCTGCGAAGTGGTTGCGCTGAGATTGTCTTTCGATTGCAGTTGAACGGCCAGCTTTATGGTATCGGCGAATCCGGGTTGCGAGGGAATGCCAGTGCCATTGAATTGATCGCTGAATTTGTCCAGATCGAAATCAGGAGTGAACGACAGGCTGTCGATCAAGACCCGTCCATTCAAGGTAGAGGCTTCGGTTGTGCCACTGAATGCAAGGTTGCCGTCCAACAGCGTCCTGATACCGGTGGGATAACGCAGACGAATCGATTTACCCTGCAGTGCCAGGTTGAATTGCATGCTGGGACGGAAGACGATCGAGCCTCCGGCAGAAAGTTCGCCGCCTCCGACCTGTCCGGTGAGACTTGAAACCTGGACGCGATCGTTGGCGATATCCAGCGTGCCATTGAGTTTTTCTACTCCGAGCGGAACGGCATCCGTGGCGAAGGCGATATTCCGCAGGCGAACCTGGCCTTGAAGAGCGGGATTTTTGGCCGAGCCCGACGCTCGAATATCCAGCGCCACGGTGCCCGAACTGCGAAGATCAGGGGTCACAATGCGAAGAATGCTAGCGTCAATCGTACCTTTCGCAGTAAGAGTAGGAGTTGCTGCTCCAGCAAAGGGAATGCTTCCCTGCACTTGCAACGACGTCCCCGTGCCGCGAATTTCGGCTGGTTGAAGAGTGAGCACCGCGTGGGAATAATCCGCATGGATCGGGCCCGAGGCTGCGATTTCAAGCGACTGATAACTGGCGTTGAAGATGGGAATGGTGAGATGCGCCTCAAGTCGCGACTTATCTTTCAAGGGTCCTTTGAGGGTCGCGTGGAATTCGGTTTGCCCGCGAAAACCTTGAGGCAAGGTGGGCACATAAGCAGCCAGCAATAAGTCGAGCGGAATCGAAGTCGTGTCAATGGTGGCTTCCGCGTCGTAATCGCCTTGGAGGTTGACGCTGGCCTGGGCGTGAATCGATGACGTCGCGGCCTGGGAAGCTTAGAGAAACATTGGCCTGTTGATTGGCTACGCGAACTTCAGCTTTCAATCCGGAAATCGTATTTTGTTTCAGCTGCAGTTGCGACGATTGAATAACGGCGGAGAGTTCGGGATGATCGAGCGTTCCTTGACCCTGCGCTGAGGCGCTGAGCGTGCCTCTGACAGGCAGGTTCTTCGCCTGGACCGCGACAAGCTTCTGCAGAACTACCGCGGGTGCGTTTACGTGGAACACGTAAGCTTTGGATTGCGGCGTATAAGAAACATCAGCGTTGGCAGATCCAGCCGGCGAAACGACATTTAGAGTGGAAACGATAGTGCCGTGGCTCGCTTGAAATTTCACGGCAAGATTCTGCAAGGGCTCGTCATACGCCTGCGCGTTGGAAATGCGGGCCGAACCAGAGCCCGCGGGATTGAGCTGCGAGCCCGTTACATTGAGGTCGGCGGACAAGTCGCCTGAGATGGGATATTGCAGGTTCGCCAAATGTTGAAGATCGGTGACTGGCATTTGCTGTACGGCAAGGTTTGCGCGGATTGCACTGGATGGCAGATAAGACCATTTGCGCAATCCCACGCTTCCGCTGAAAGAAGCTTTGCCCTGGCGCGCGCTGACCAGCGAGCCCCGCAGTATTTGAAACTGTGAAGAGTTGACCTGGAATGCGACGCTGCCGCTGCTCCACTGGCTGCCCTGCACTTGAAGGTTCTGCCCGTTGAGTTGTCCCGCTATACTCGGGTTTTGCAACGAACCACGGATCATCGCATTGGCCGAAGCGGAGCCGGAAATTGCCGGCAGCTTCGGGCTGCCATAGCCCAATGACGCGGCTAGCTCGATCATTTGATGTAGATCGCCGACTGTAGCTTGAATCTGCAAATTGGAACCGCGGCTGATTTCTCCTTGTGCCGAGAGCTTCGCCGAACCCGTGTCCAGCGTGGTCTGGCGGAGCGTCAGCGTGTCCCGCGGGCCGTCGTAGGTGGCATGAATCTGGCCCTGAACTGGAAGCTGGTTTGAACTGCCGGCTTGCTGGGACGATTGCAGATTTAAATCCGAGTGGGCACGAATGTTCTTGAAACTGCCGGTCCATTCCGCAGTAGTGGTTCCATCGACTGTACCCAGCAAGGCGATGCGTCGGGCTTGTGGGTTGCGAATGGATTGCTGCACGGCTTGCAATGAAATGCCGTGAATGAGCGCACTCACGTTCGTGTCGGGCGTGGAATCGAGATGCTGAACTGTAAGAGAAGCTTTCAGGCTTCCGCGCAACAGATCCGCGGTCACGTCGTCGGCACGTAATGTCCCGTTGGCGAGCTGATAATTTCCGCACAGTTTTCTCACATCCAGACGAGCCTCGGCAGAAACAGCAGTCAAGGATTCGCTGGCGATCTGGCCCTTCAGAAAAAGACTCTGAAGCAAGGGCCGGTTCGCGGGATTTTCATAGTGCAGATTTCCTTGAAGCGCGACGTCTCCCGCGGGTGCCACCGATGGGGACATGGCGGCGAAATCTTGTGCGTGCAAGCTGATTGCGTAAGTACCGTCGAAGACTGGATGAATGTAATCGGTCAACGTTCCGTGCAGTGATAATGTTGAAGATGCGATTTTCAATTTTGCCGAATCGAGGGAGAAACGGGAAGGTGTCGCTGCAAACGCGGCTGTCAGATCGTGGGGCATTGGCTGGTATTCGGCGTAGCGCAAATGGCCGTCGTCATATCTGAGAGAGCCGGAATATTCCGTCTTTAGCCGGTCGAAGTGCACGCCAACATCCAGGTTGCGGAGATCGGCCTCAAGCGGAGTCTCCTTGTCGTTGTAGTTGATTTCGCCGCGGCTTAACAGCGCATGGCGGACGGCCAAATCAAACACGTTGGTAGTACTGCTGTTTTTGCTGGCCGGGGGTTGTGGAAGGTTACTCTTGCCAGCGGAGTTTACCAGCAGGTTTACTTCGGGATGCTCGACCAGAAGTTCGCTCAGGGTAATTTGTCGTCGCAGAATGGACTGGATCTTCAAGCCGACAGTGATCTTATCCACGTGCAGAAGTGGCGGCTGACCAGCGGCTTCTGTGCCGCGCAGCGTGATTCCATAAAGATTCGCGGTCAGGGTTGAAATGCGGAAATTGAAACCGCGGATTTCAGTTCTGCCGCCCGTGTGCTGGTTGAACTCCTGAACAATCTTGTTCCGCGCGTAATTCGCAAAGTAGTGGCTGCGGAGAAAAAGAATGCCTCCGCCCAGCGCAATTAGTATTAGCGCGGCCAAGCCTGCCAATGTCCAGCCGATAATCCGCTTTGAGCGCATGCTGACTCCTAGAATGCTTGTCCCAAAGTAATGAAATATTGCGTCGGGTTAAGGCCCGGAACGGGGTTCAGATTACGCCCGATGTCGATGCGGATCGGGCCAATGGGGGTGGCATAGCGCAGTCCGAAGCCTACAGTGTTCGTGTAGTTGTCGAAAAAGTTATTCAAGTTTATGGCGCTGTAAACGTTGCCCCCATCATAGAAGAACACGCCGCCCAGGGCCTTCATGATGCCCAAAGGAAAGCGCAATTCTGAGTTCAGGATAAAAAGCTGACGGCCTCCAACTGGGAGAGTGACATTGACACAGCCAGTTTGATTTTGCAGAACGTTGCAAAAAGGAACCAGGCGCTGCGGGCCAGCTTCGTCGATGGGAAAGCCGCGCAAAGTTGTGCCGCCGCCAGAAAAATAAAGCTGACTGGTGGGAACAAAGCTTCCCGAAAATGCCTTCGCCAACCCCAGGCGGATACTGTTCGCAAATACGATTGAGTGCAACGGCTTGTAGAACGCGTACTGTCCGAAAAATCTGGCAAAGTCGGCGCTGGAACCCAAAGCCACCGGAGTGATGCCCAAATTGATGGTTGAAAAACTGCCGCGATGGGCGTCGAGCGGCTTGTCGCGAGTGTCACGTAATAGAGTGCCGCTCAGAGTGGAGAGTCGAATATCGCGATCTTGCGGCAGCACCAGCTCGGGAACCAACAGATGCGAAAGAATGGTCTTGTTGAAATCATACCGAAGCTGAAGGCGCTCATTGGTTTTGTGATTCAGCACGCGCTCGAGCTGAAACGAGAGATCGCCGAGACTGGCGGCAAAAAGAGGGTTCTCGGTTGTGCGTTCGAGCGAGAAGCTATAGAGGCCGCTCCACGATGAGCCGATGAAGTGCGGCTGCCCATAGGTGCTCAACATGCGCTGGTCGAGTCGAGATAAAAGCAGCGACGTGCTGGCGGTTTCGCCCAGGCCACGCATATTGCGCCGGGTAAAGTCGATGGAGCCCAGCGGGCTGGCATAAGTGGCCTGGCTGGGAGCGATCTGGTTGTTGCCCAACCCGATGGTGGGTAGTCCGGGAACTGCAAGTGTTCCCGTGGGAATATTTCCGCCACGGTGCGAGATTTCGAATCCGAATCCGTAGATGATCTCGTTGCGTTTGCTCTCATGGACTTTGACCAATGTATCTTCTTCCGTTTGGTCCGTGATGGGCTTGCGCGGGCCCACACTGGCCCAGTCGAACACGTTCAAGTCGTAGAGGCGGCTTTCGGCTTCCAGCAACTCCACTCTTCGCATAGGCGCTTCCGGCGCGACCTTTGCAGTTTTCTTGAGCAAGGAGAGCTTCGTTACCTTCTGTCCCAGATAAATCACGTCGCTGACCCGCACCATCTGATGCTCGGTTATAGCGTAGGAAACATCGACGTCATGCGGGTTGTCCGGATGGCGAGTTACTTTGACCTTCACCTGCGCGTTGAGAAATCCGTGATCGAGATAGGTGGCAGTCATGCGGTTCCGGTCATCCGCGAGTTGGCGGGGCGAATAAGGTCCCCCGGCATGTGCATTCAACGGATGAGGAATGGTGAGTTCTTTTTGCGGGATGCTCTTGTTGCCCGTGACCTGAACGTTCGCGATTACCGTCTGTTGTCCTTCTTCGATGTTGAACGCTACGTCGATTTGCGGGTCATGCTCCGTAACCTGCGGCGTAACCTTCGCGTCTTCGTAACCCTTATCGCGATACAGTGCCAGTAAATTGTCGGTGCTCTGTTTAATTATCTTCTGGGTAATATTCCCATGCGTCCAGAAGTGAGATTTCTTGTTCGTCACCTGTGCCAACAAGGTGGAAGTGGAAAGCTGATGATTGCCGTGGAATTGAATCCTTCCCACTTTGTGCTTCGGGCCTCGGCCGACTTGGTAGACGAGCAGAATCTTCTCCGGCTGACGTTGAAATTTGGCAACCACCTTGGCGTCGAAATAACCTTTCTTCTGGAAATAGTCGACGAGATTCTGCTGGCCCTCATCAACCAGATCCTGATCGACAGCTTTCTCGGAATAGATCGGGATCAGCTTCTTTCTTTCTCGCGATGACATGAAGGGAATTAAAGAAAGCCGGGCGCCGGTAATGCGCACAGTAACCACTGGCCCCACGTCAATTTTGAAAGAAACAGCGACCCGGTTTGTCGCAGCGTCATACTGAGGAGGATTCTCATCCACAGTGCTGGCGAGCCTCTGTTGTTTGGCCAAAGCATTTCTTATAAGACTGGTCGCGGCTTTAATGCGCTCCGGCGTGTAGGACTTGCCGGGCTTCAGCAGACCTCCGGTGAAGTGGGCGCGCAACGATCGAACCGCGTGCAACAAACTGGCGCTCTCAGTCCCGTTTGGACCCTCCATTTCCACTTCGCCGATACGTGCCTGCCTGCCGAGTTCCACTGAGAAACTTACGTTCACCAGTTTGTGAGCATCGTCGATTTCAGATTCGGCGTGAACCACGGCCTGGAAATATCCATTCCTGTGCAGGAAGTTCAAGAGCACCGATTCTGCGCCGGGAATGCGCGCTTTGTCATACGGGTCTTCGTCGGAAAGATCCGCGACCTGCAAGAGACGTATGTAAGCGAAGTGCTGGACCGCGCCGGGAAATTCGACGACTCCAAGGTAGTAGGCCGGCTCGAGTATGAAATCCAGGCGTAACCCGGAAAGAATCGGCACCACATTCAACTCCACCTTGGCGAAGTTCCCTTGCTTTTCAAGCGCCGCGATACTTGCCTGCACATTAGCGCTGGAAAACGGTTGGCCCACTTTCTGAACGACTAGTGGGCGCAGCGGCTCAACATCGCGGTGAGGATTGGCGATCAGGTCGATGGCGCTTACGGTTTGGCCTTCATAGACTTGCTGAGGAGTTTGGATTGCCGCCTGAGACCAATCCAACCCCGACAGCCATGATTAGAAAAAGCGGCAATCCCGCGAAGTGCGCGCGCAAGCGATGAATTGGTGGGAGCAAGCATCGACCGCCTAAAGGCTTCACGAAAATATACTCCAACCGGCTCGCTGAGATAGAAGTTTCGCGCTTGGACTCACTGTGATGCGACGAGCAAGTTAGAAGTTGTCATGGCGGATTGCGCCCGCTGCGGAGCAAGTTACGCGAGGTTTCACCCAGAACGCTTACTTTTTGGCGTGAAGAAACGCCACCGGGAACTTCCGAAAAAGCAATTCTGCCCTGAGAGACTGCCTGTCCGCGCCGGTGGCGGTTTTGACAAGTGCGGCGTCGATCACGCTTTCCCAGTTCTCAGGAGAACCGGAAGGCAACAATACTTCCGTATTTTTCCAATCGAAATGCTTCCAACAGAGACCGCATTGGTCAGATCGCCGTCTTGAGAGCGGCAACATCCACCGGGGCGCAGCGATGAGGGCATGTTCGCCCTGATAGCGGCGAAGAAAGGCGACAACGTTTTGAGAATCTTCGCCTCCCGTTTGCAAAGGCAGAAATTCGCCTTCTCGAAATAAAGTGGAATGCTCGCGCCGCCAGCAAAGAGCTTTTTGGATCAAATAGAGTTTCAATCGTCCGTCTTGCCAATTCGGACCGATATCGCGAATGACCTTCTCCGGGCAAATCGATTGATCCCTACGCAGCCGGGTCAGCATTTCGATGCGCTCGTCGAAGTCCACGGTGCCGCGGTTATCGGGATCAACGAGGCGAAAATCCCATAACTCCGATCCCTGGTAAAAATCCGGAATCCCCGGCGCACCGATTTTCAGCAGGACTTGGGCAAGGCTATTGAGCATCCCAAAATAAGCGATCTGTTCTTGAAAGCGCTGGAAGTCTTGCAGAAATTCTTCAGCGTCCGGAGAAAGAATTTTGGCGACGAAATTCCGCAACGCCTCTTCATGCTCGTGATTGGGACGAGTCCACCGGGTGTGGACCATGGCTTCGCGCGTAGCCTTGATGAGGTGCTCCTGAAGGCGCGCGACGAGGTTTTCGCCGTCGTCGCCTTTGAGCGGCCACGCTCCCAACAAGGTCTGGTAGAAAAAATATTCTTCGTTGCGGTCGGGCGCGAGGCGTCCTGAGATTTCCGTTTTATACCGCTGATTGAGTTTCGACCAAAGATCCAGGCGCGATTGCCACTCATCGGGAATTTCGGATAGCACGCTGATTCGGGCGCGCACGCCTTCGCTACGTTTGGTGTCGTGAGTAGTTGTGGCATTCAGACTGTGCGGCCAGAGCTCCTCGCGAGCACTAAGGAATGAGAAAAACTCTTCGCGCGAACTGACATCAGAAGGCTCCGGCGTGCCGCCAACCTCATTCAGAGAGAGCAAGGGATGGTAGACGTAAAGGGCGGTGTCCTCCATGCCTTTGGCGACAATGGGGCCAGTGAATTGTTGCCAGCGCATGACGAAAGCCAGCCGCGCTTCACGCTCACCCGCCAGAACGTGAGGAAGATTCTGCAGCAACAGCACTTGTTGCACGAAATCGAAGCAAGCCGAGCCGATCTGCGGCGCCCTCTGCCGGGCCGCTTCGAGAGCTTCGCCGATATATTTAACCGCGGTTTCAGGCAGTTCCATGTTGCGAATGTAGGTGCGATAAACGGAAAGGCAAGCCGTGACTTCAGTCAGCGCGTCAATGAGTTGAACACGGGAAAGTTCGCGGGCATACCGATCTTCCATGGCGAGTTCTGCGAGCTGGCGGCCAAGGGAGCGTATCTCCACCGCAAGCAGCGTGCTCATTACCAATTTTTTCTTTTGATAAAGCACGTCGACAAATTTTTCATGGCTGTCTGTGAACTTTGCGTAAATCTGGGACATACGAACGGCGCCTTCGGAGTTGACGCTTACGCCATTGGCATAATTCAGGTAGTCATATCCGGTAGTCCCGCTTACCGGCCAGTTGCTCGGCAGCCATTCGTGGCGAGAGAGAATCTTCTCGACGATGAGGTAGGCATTGTGATTGTTGGGCTCGGACGAGGACTCGGAAGAGCCCAGCCGCTCCTGCAGCTTAGTCAAATAAGCGTAAGGATCGCGCAGTCCGTCGATGTGGTCGATGCGCAGCCCCGTAGATGGACCTCTGGCAATGAGACGTAAAAGGTAACCATGTGTGGCTTCGAACACCACTGGATCTTCGACGCGCAGGCCGACAAGGTCGGCGATGGTAAAGAAACGCCGGTAATTGATGCTTTCATTGGCGTTTCGCCAATACGAGAGTTTGTAGTTCTGCTCTGCGATCAGACGCTCCAGGTCGCTCACGCTGGCAGCATCATCGGGCCTGCCGTTGAAAGTTTCCATACTTTGGTCAATCAGTCCGCCGATCTCGGGATTTGTACGAACCAATGACCATAAACGATCGCGAGCGGCCTCGAACCGCTGGCGCCGGTCGGCGGCTGTGTCTGCTGCGCGCTCAGTTGTCAAGCTGCGCAGGGATTCCATTATCCCTGCATATTCGTGATAGAGCGGGGATTCTTCTCCCACGGCCGCTTTCATTCGTTGCGTGGCACGGCTGAGGATTTGATAGTAACTGCGAGGCGCTAAAGGGAAGAATGAATCGAAATATTGGAAATAAAATTTCTTTTCCTGGATCGTCAGTTTCAATTCTCCGGCATCAAGAACTTCCCCGAAAGGCCGCCCGAGCACTGGGAGAAGAATCTTGCCGTCGAGACTCCGGGCAGAAGGGTGCCAATCGATATCGAAATAAGCGGCGTAGGCAGACTCGGTCCCATTCTCCAGGGTATCCATCCACCAGGAATTTTCCATGCTCGCTGCCATGTGATTGGGAACGATGTCGAGCAGCAGTCCCATGCCGCGCTTCTGCAGTTCGCCCTGAAAAAGTTCGAATTCCTCCTCTGATCCCAGCTCGGGGTTGATTCTGGTGGGATCAGTTACGTCGTAACCGTGGCCGCTGCCTTTACGCGCTGCCAGGATGGGCGATAGATAAATATCGGAGACGCCCAGATCCCGAAGGTAATCGAGCACCTTAATGGCGTCCGAGAAACGAAAGTCTTTGTTGAGCTGGAGCCTGTAAGTGGAGCTGGGAATGCGAGGGGGCGGCATGTTACGCCGCCAGTTCCATCTGTGGAATGCGGATTTTCAGATGTTCCGCCAAATGCCGGAGGCTCTCATATTTCTTATCCCCAGGATCAGCCACTTCCCCGATCTGTTCCAGGCTTTTGATCAGCGGCAAATAGGAAATATTTTGTGCTTCCCAGATCACAACCGGGAACGGAATCGAGGGGATCAGGTCCAGAGAAGTTCGCAAACGCTCAATGACCACCGGGTCATCGGGACTGGCAGCGAACTCGGATGCGTCTTTTTCAATGCGCCTGCGAATCGCGTATTCCAGAGTAGCGACGTCGAGCGCGATGTTGCTGGCGGCGGCCTCCCGCAACAGACCGCGAATGTTATCCGCGTCCAGATCGGGCCGCTCGAAAGATTGCTGCAGTTGGTTGTTGAGCGCGATTTCAGCGGCCGACATCAGGGCGCGTGGCACCGGGACCGCCAAGCCATGAAGAAAACGAATCAACGGCGCCTGACTCTCAAAGATCGTCCGATACACGGCAGCAGCGGCGGTGAGCGAGTCGTTGAGAACAAGATTCGTGATTTTTCTCTGTTCATCGCGGAAAGAGCGACTTGAGCGAAAATGTCTTGCCTGCAAATATCTGGTCCATGGCTCGAATGACCTGGGCGGTATCGGCTTCAGAAAAAGCCTTCACAAGGACCTTGTGTAGCTCTCCGTTAGCGGTCACGTCGTGCGCGCGGACGCCCGCGGTGATGTTGTGGTCTCCAAGATGCAACACGGCGAAATCCACTTGCTGCGCTCTCTTGCGTGATTTCCGAACGCAGACGAGCGGCTCCCGTAGCCAAGCCGCATTTTCCCTTCAGCCTCCTGCGAATAATTGTCGCGCTCCACGTCGTAGCAGTAGATTTGAGTTTTGTCGCCGTAATTTTCGAACAGCGAACTGATGGCATAATGGCCGGCGAGGCGTTCGATGTCGACATACGCCGGCTTCACCCACTTCTCGTAAATTCGCGCGCCATCGCCGTGTTCCGGAAGATTGCTTTTGGCTTTCGCCAGCCTTTCGAGAAATTGGGCTTCGGAGCCGGCGCCACAAGACTGTTCCGCCAACTGCAAGGCGCGGCCGGCATAGTGGATTACCTGCACGGTTTCGAGCCCGGAAAGTTCGTCGAAAAACCAGCCGCAGCTGGTGTACATCAGCATCGCGTGGCGCTGCATTTCGAGCAGCTGCAGAGCCTTGCACCTGCTCCGCCTCACTCAGTGCACGCAAAGCGTGGTCGGAAGAAAAACGCGCGCGCGATTCCTCCGAGCGATCCAGAATCACGCGAATGTATTCGTCGCGCGCGTCCCACGGATCTTTGAAGCAGCTTCGCCAGTTCTCGTTCGAAAAGAGGAGCCAGCTGGTCGCGCAGCCAATCCAGCGCGGCGCGCAGCGGAGCGCGCCATTCCTGATTCCACCCAGCGTGTCCGCCGGAATTGCAGCCGCAGTTCGATCGCCAGCGTTCGATGCCGTGGACGCAGCTCCAGGAGCTGTCTTCGACGATTTCGACCAATTGATCCGGCGGATGTTTTTCCAGGAATTGGCCGTAGTTGGTCAGCTCGGCGAGTTTGCTTTCGCTCGATGTGGTGCAGGGCGTAGGTGAGCGCCATTTCGCCGTAATGGTGATGATGGCCGTAACTTTCGCCGTCGGTGGCGATGTGCGACAGTTGCGGCCAGTGCCGCGCATCGGAAAACCCGCCCAGCAGCCGGTCGGCAAACCGTTTGCCGTCGTTCAGCAGCCCTTCGAATGCGACGCCCTGCGAAATCGGCCCGTCGTAAAAAAACAAGTTGATGGTTCTTTTCGACGGCAGTTCAGCGAGATACGCGCGGCTGGGATCGATCCGGTCGCCAGCTGACATCTTTCCATTTGCGGCTGTTGTTGCGGCGCACGCGTTTGGCCTGGCGCGGCGCGAGAATCGTGAATTTGATCCCATTCTCGGCGAGCACTTCCAGCGTTTCGGTGTCCACGGCGGTTTCCGGCAGCCACATCCCCTCCGGCTTGCGGCCGAAAGCGGTATTCGAAATCGCGAATGCCCCATTTCACCTGCGTGATTTTGTCGCGCCGGTTGGCCAGCGGCAAGAATCATGTGGTTGTAGGCCTGCGCGATGGCCGAACCGTGGCCGCGAGAACTTTTCCTGGCTCTGCTTGTCGGCTTCGCAGAATCGCGTCATAGACCTTCGGCGCTTTCGCTTCCATCCAGGAGAGCAAGCGTCGGGCCGAAATTGAAGCTGATCTGCGCATAGTTGTTCACCAGCTCGACGAATGCGCTGCTCGGCATCGAGCATGCGGGAAGTGGCGTTGGGCGCGTAGCACTCGGCGCGTGATGCGCTCGTTCCAATCGTGATAGGGATATGCGGAATCCTGCAGTTCCACCGCTTCGAGCGAAGGATTTTCGCGCGGCGGCTGATAGAAATGGCCGTGAATGCAGACGTATCTCATAGCGTATCTCGTCCGGATATCGCTTCTTCCAACACAACAAAAGAATGAGGATGCAACTGCAACTGAAATGGGTTGGAAAGTTTCATTTCCGGCGGCAGATTTTCGGCTATTCCGCTCCACTTTGCCTCCGCCGAGTAGAGCCTGGGCTGCCACAATCCCTGCCATTCCGGCAGTTCGGGCAAAACGGTCGCTGGGGAAAAGTTGAAAATGATTGCCAGACGTCTGAGAAGGTTCTCGCGGAAGACGAGCAGAATCGAGGCAGAGAGTTCCCAAACATGCCATTGGCCCCCATTCCCGAGATCCAGGCGCCTCCGCAACTCAATCAGTTGGCGATAAAAGCGAAGCAGGGTCGCGTGAGGCTCTGTCTCTTTCAGCGAATGATGTAGGCGGGATCTTTCAAACGTTGCTTCGTCTTGTGGATCAGGGATGATGCCTTCCCAGCCGAAAGCGGCGAACTCTTTCTGGCGTCCCTGACGCACGGCGTCCACCAAATCAGCATCCACATGACTGATGAAATATTGGAACGGCGCGGTCTCCCCAAACTCCTCACCCATGAAAATCAGAGGAACGAAAGGCGAGAGCAGGGTCGCACCCGCCGCCAGTTTCAGGGACTCGAAATCCACCAGCGCAGTTAATCTTTCCCCCTCAGCGCGATTGCCGACCTGATCGTGGTTCTGATTGCAAACTACAAAATGCGAATGGGAAATTCCATGCGGCGAATTGCCATGTCTTCTTTCGCGATGCTGCGAGTATTGTCCGCGGTAACACCAACCGTCACGCAGAGTGTCGGCGAGCTGCGTAAGGCTGCCGAAGTCTTCGTAGTATCCTTTGCGTTCTTTCGTCAGGAGGGTGTGCAAGGAATGATGGAAATCGTCGCTCCACTGCGCATCCAGGCCGTACCCGCCGCGCTCTCCCGGCAGAATCAGGCGGGAGTCATTCAGATCGCTCTCGGCGATCACCTGAATTTTTCGGCCCCGGCGCGAAGCCAAGCGGGCTACCGAGGACTTGAGTTCCGCAAGAAAATGAAGTGCGCTGAAATCGAAAATGCCATGCACCGCATCCAGGCGCAACGCGTCAACGTGATATTGGTCTAACCAGTAAAGGGCATTTTCGATGAAGAACCTGCGAACCTCATCACTTTGCGCGCCGTCGAAATTGATGGCCTCGCCCCAGGGAGTCTGATATCGGCCTGTAAAATAAGGGCCGAATTCGCCGAGATAATTTCCCTCCGGCCCCAGATGGTTGTAAACGACGTCAAGACAAACAGCGAGGCCCTGCTGATGAGCGGCATTTACCAGCCGCTGCAAACCCTCGGGTCCGCCATATGAGTTCTGAGGAGCAAAGGGAAAGACGCCGTCGTAGCCCCAATTTCGGGAGCCGGGAAACTGCGCCACCGGCATCAGCTCGATCGTTGTGACGCCCAGGGACGCAAGCTGCGGAAGCTGATCGGCGACCGCGTCAAATGTTCCTTCAGTGGTATAGGTTCCTACGTGCAGCTCGTAGAAGATACTTTGCTCCAGAGCCATGCCGCGCCATTGCTGATCACACCAGCGAAACGCACCGGTGTCCACCAATTGGGAAGGACCGTGAACTCCCTCGGGTTGAAATCGTGAGGCTGGGTCGGGTAGATCCCGCTTATCGTCGATGCGATAGAAATATTGAGTTCCGCCTGCTAACTGGTTCACCGCCGCGAAGTGGTATCCCTTCTCATCTTTCTCCATCTCAATGAACCGCTCTTTGGAGCCGAGAAGATGCACACGCGCCCGCTCCGCTTGCGGCGCCCAGAGGGCAAAGGACCATTCATCTTCCGAGAAGCGGTTTGCGCCGAGCGGAATCGTACGTGTCCAGGCAATAGGGGAGGTGGTCATTCGGAAGAATCAGCTTCGTACAAGGCGAGTCTCAGGAAGCCTTCGCGAATCTTCCGCCTTGCGTCTCAATACATATAAGCCGCTGAAACTGGGGCGACAATACAGCGAAGCACCTACGATTGCTGGAGTTTATTTGCAGAAACTTACAAGCAATTTCAGGCTGATCCGGTTATGCAAACGAACCGGTAATCATCAAAACCTAGCGGCGCTCATTTCCGTTAGACTGGTTAGCCAAGTTTGGAGGATGCTCTTGCACAACTCTAGATCCTTCCGCGGTTGCAATGCGGTTTTGATTTGCGCGCTATTTTTCGGCTCTGCTGTCGCGCAATCGGTTCCCCAGGAACTGGTCAACGGGCTCAAGTGGCGTTTGATCGGGCCTTTTCGCGGCGGCCGCGCCGTTGCGGTTGCCGGTGTGCCGGGTGACTCCACAACGTTTTATTTTGGCGCGGTGAATGGCGGCGTCTGGAAAACTACCGATGCCGGAACTGTCTGGACGCCAGTTTTCGACAAGCAGCCCATCGGTTCGATTGGCGCCATCGCCGTCGCTCCGTCCGATCCAAAGATTATCTATGCCGGAACTGGTGAGTCCGATATTCGCTCCGATCTATCCTCGGGCAATGGTGCCTACAAATCCACGGATGGCGGCTCGACCTGGACGCACATTGGCTTAGAAGAAACGCGTCAGATCAGTCGAATCGTGATCGATCCGCAAAATGCGGATATCGTCTACGTTGGCGCCCTGGGTCATGCCTATGGTCCTAATGAACAACGAGGGGTCTTCAAATCGGTAGACGGAGGCGCACATTGGACCAAGGTTCTCGATCAAGGACCAGACATAGGGATTTCAGATCTCGCGATCTGCTCTTCCAATCCTCAGCTTCTATTTGCCGGTACATGGCACACGCACCGTCCTCCCTGGAGCACCTATGCTCCCATCGACGGGCCCGGCGGCGGCCTTTACCGCTCACAAGATGCGGGTAAGACGTGGTCTCATCTCAGCGGCAACGGACTTCCCGAAGGCGATTGGGGACGCATTGGCGTCGCTGTGGCAACGAACGGCAAACGAGTGTATGCGCTCATCAAGGCGAAAAAATCGGGCGTGTACCGCTCCGACGATGGTGGCGACACCTGGGTTCTCGAAAACGATGACTCACGCCTTACTGATCGCGCCTGGTATTTCAACGGAATCACCGTCGATCCCAGCAATACCGACGTTTTCTACGTTCCGAACGTAGCTCTGTATCGATCCGAAGACGGGGGGAAAACAATTTCAATCGTGCGGGGCGCCCCCGGTGGAGATGATTATCACCAGATTTGGGTCGATCCGAAGAATTCCGCGAGCATGGTGCTGGGAACGGATCAGGGCACAAGCATCAGCCTCGATCGCGGGCAAACATGGAGCACTTGGTACAACCAGCCCACGGCGCAGCTCTATCACGTTATCACCGACAATGAGTTTCCTTACGTCGTGTATGGTGCGCAGCAGGATAGCGGAAGCGCCGCTGTCTTCAGCCGCACCGACCACGGCCAGATTACGCCCCGCGACTGGTTTCCTTCGGGTGAAAGCGAGAGCGGATATATGGCTCCCGATCCAAAGGATCCGAACATTGTTTACCTCAGCGGAACTTATGGGACCGTTGACCGCTTCGATAAGCGAACCAGCTTTAGCCAGGACATCACTCCTTGGCCATCGCAAACTTTTGGCTCGGAGATCGACCAGCGGAAATATCGCGATCCGTGGACTCCGGTTCTGGTCTTCTCCCCCGCGGATTCGACTTCGCTTTATCTGGGGACTCAGTATGTGATGAAAACCGTGGACGGCGGCTTGCATTGGGAGACGATCAGTCCCGACCTCACCGGGGCAACGCCGCAGTCAGAAAAGAAAGAAGAACCGCCCACGGTAGCAAATGCTGAGCAGCTAGGCTACGGAGTTGTGTTTACCATTGCACCCTCGGGCCTCGATAAGAACCTCATCTGGGCAGGCAGCGATACCGGACTTATTCATCTCACGCGCGATGCAGGAAAAACCTGGAAAGACGTGACACCCAAAGATCTCAGCCCCTGGAGTAAGATCTCGTTGATCGAGGCCTCACACTTCGATCCCGGCGTCGCCTATGCCGCTGTGGATCGGAGCCGACTCGATGACCAGGCACCTTATCTGTATCGCACACGTGACTACGGAGCTACGTGGCAACTCATCACCAACGGCATTGCGCCCGCCGCATTCTTGCGCGCCGTTCGCCAAGATCCGGAGAGCAAGGGCCTGCTGTTTGCCGGAACCGAGTTGGGCGTTTACATATCTTTTGATGACGGCGACCATTGGCAACCGCTGCAACTCAACCTGCCGGTCACTTCGGTTCGCGATCTCACGATTCACGGTGACGATCTGATCGTTGCTACGCACGGGCGTTCCTTCTGGATTCTCGACGACATCGCGCCACTTCGTCAGGCTGTAGCAGCCAGCAAGGCAGACACGTTTTGGCTCTACCGTCCCGCGTCCGCATATCGCATCGACAACGACTCTTTTCCCGGCACGCCGCTTCCCCCCGAGGAGCCTACGGCGGCGAATCCTCCCAGCGGGGCGATCATCGATTACTTCCTCCCATCAGCAGCCAAGCTAATTGAGCTGGAGATTTTCGATGGGCAACACAATCTCGTGCGGAAATTTTCCTCGGAGGACATGAGCTCGCCCAAGCACCGGCCGCTCCCCATCGCGGAACGATGGTTCCCCAAGCCCGAACTTTTGGAAAAAACGCCGGGAATGCACCGCTTCATCTGGAACCTCACGTGGAGCAGCTCGGGAGGACCGAGTGTGGATGACGAATCCGAATACCGGAATCCCGCGGGACCAAAGGCATCGCCGGGAACGTACGAGGTTCACCTCACCGTCGGCGGAAAGACGCAAAACCAACCTCTAAAGATAATCATGGACCCGCGTTCGGCCGCGACCGTCAGCATGCTTCAGGAGCAATTGAAACTCGCGCAACAGATGTACGCAGAGACGCTCGTAGCCCGTCGCGCCATTGCCGAGATCAGTTCTCTAAAAAAACAAATCGCCGATTTGCGACAGAAAGTTGACTCCCACTCGCAGCTTAAGTCCGCACTCGATGATGCGCAATCGAAAGTAGAAAAGATTCTGACGGGCGAGAAAACTGAAGACCAAACCAAGGGATTACAGGACGCTTACAGCGGTGTAGCCTCCGCATTGCACGTTGTCGAAAGCGGAGATCGCACCGCGCCTGCTCAGGCCATTGCTGTTTATCGAGAATCTAGCCAACAGGTAAAAGCTCGCATCGGAGAGTGGACTGCGTTCAAACAAACGGAATTGCCCAAACTTAACCAGAAACTGCATGAAGGAAATCTGGGTCCAATAGCCATTTCAGAGATCGAGGAGGAAGTTGAATTTCTGATGTCACGCTAGGAAAAACAAATCTAGTTCAGCCGGCATGAGAATTGAGCGCAAGGGTCTTCGACATCCGCAAGCGAAGCTGGGTGAGTTAGCGAGACAGGCCTACGCTGGCGCGCTGGGAAGCGCGCCATCCGCGCGGTTATGGATTTATAACTGCGATCTTATTGGATCGAACTGCCGACCGCTGAGAAGACGTTATTAGCATTCGAACCGATGAGGCGGATCGTTCCCACTACAATCACCAGAATTACCGCCAGCATCACGGCGTATTCCGCGATGTCCTGACCGCTCTCATCCTTCCACAGGTGCTGCAACAGTTTTGCCACGGGCTCCCTCTCTTTCTTACTTGAATGAACCGAAACCCCTCCATGCATGAACAGGGGGACACCGAAATCTACTGAAACGAACCGGTCAACTGTTCCCGAGGCTGGTCTTAGCCCAGATGCTACTGCCCACATGGAGAACGGCCAATAGCACTAAAGTGCCATACCTCGTTCTAACTTTACGCGATGCTCTTCAAAGGAAGAGCTTGATTCACTGCAAATAATGCTAATTCGAGCCGGGTCGACACGCCCAGCTTATCGAAAATATTGCTTAAGTGATGCTTTACCGTATCTTCGCTGATTTTAAAATATTCGGCAATTTCTTTGTTGGAATACCCGGCGACCACAGCGGAGACGATTTCCAGTTCGCGCGGCGTCAGCCCGAATTTTCTCTGACGCGCTTCGTCGCTGGAGGACTGCATCAGCGTCCGCAGATACTGCACCAGATTGGAAACGCTTTCCCGGCCCACCCAGTACTCCCCAGACATCACCGTGTGAATCGCTTTGAGCAGCAACTGGGTCGCTGAATCCTTGAGTACTACCCCGCGCGCGCCAAGCTGCAAGGCTTCCACGATCTGGCTTTTTTCCGCCGCCGCCGTCAGCAGGATCACTCGCACCGGCGTGGAAGTTGTTCCTGAGCTTAGATCGCGCAACGCTTCCAGGCCTGGATGTTTGGGCATGGCCAGATCCAGCAGCAGAATATCGGGCTTGAGCTGCCGCGCCAGTTTCACCGCTTCAGCGCCATCGGAGCCTTCGCCGATCACTTTCAAGTCCGGCTCAGCTTCCAGCAAGCGACGCAAGCCATCGCGAAAAATCGGATGGTCGTCGGCAATCACGATGCGCACAGTTTGTGGTTTCTTAAAATTCATGCGGCACGTCCCCGCTTCGCGGCACGCTCACTTCCAGGCGTGTTCCCTGTCCGGGATTTGATTCTACAGTGAGTTCTCCCGCAATCAAACGTACCCGTTCCTTAATGATCATAGGCCCCTTGCCGATTTCATCCAGCTGATCCTGCGTATAGCGTCCGGTAAAAGGAAATCCCTTGCCGTCATCTTCCAGAGTGAGGCTCCATCGGCTCTCGTTCGAGCCCAATCGCACCAAGGCATGCCGGGCTGTGCTGTGCTTGCGCACATTGACCAAGCCCTCCTGCACGATGCGCAGCAGTTCGCGGCAAACTTTCTGCGGCATGTCCAACTCTTCCAGGTCGGTGACGAAGCGGGCAGAAATCCCAGTCTCCCGCTGAAAGCGTTCCACCGTATCGTTCAAAACGGGCAGCAGACGGTGAGCATCCACGTCGATCGCCTTCATTTGCTGCATCAGTTCGCGCAGCTTCAATACTTCTTCCCGCAGCAAGCCCTGAATTCTTCCCAACTCCCCGCCGATAGGCTTGTCGGCGGCATCCTGCCGCCGCAGCACGTCCACCTGCATCTCGACAGCGATCAGCGATTGCACCGCGCCATCGTGCAGTTCCCGGGCAAAACGCGCCCGCTCTGCCGCTCCCGCTCGCCGCCGCAATTGGTGCAACAGATACACGTTGTAAATGGCCGGTCCCACCTGCTGAATCAGATCCTGCATGAAGCGGAGTTCCTCCAGCTTCTCTCCCTTCCACCGGGGATCGAAGAGAAATATCCGCCCCGTCCATTCGCTTCCGAAAAGAAAAGAGACTGTCACGACCGATTCAAAGGGCTGAGCCTCGTGCAAGTGCATCAAACTTTCGGTTGAAGTCACGGTAATCTGATTACCGTCGCCCCCGAGCGCCAATGCCTGCCATTTTTTTTCTCCGTCGAGCGCTCCGTAGCAAACATCGCCGGGAAAATCGGCGAGATAAATCTCTGCGTCATGAGGCCTCGAATCCAACCATGTGAACTCAGAAGGCGTTCCGTTCGACTTCTTCATCTCTCCCACAAAAACCCGGTAATTACGCGTTTCTTTGGCAGCTATCAACAATCGTGCCGCGCCATAGATGGTGAGAATTTCTCCAAAGATTTGCTGCAGCGTTCCAGTCAGGCCGGCTTCGACCCGCGCCTTGGCCAGAATGCGGGTAATGAAGGCTTTCTCCGCCCGCATTTTTTTTTGCTGCCCCGCCAAATATCCCAGCAGCAGCCCCATCACCAACAGGTACACCGAAAGCATGAAGAGACGCTTCGGCTCGAACTCCTCCAAGTCAATGTTCAGTCCGGAAAATACGCGCCACGGCAGCGACCGGCCAGGATTCCAAATGTGCAGCAAGAGGCTCTCAATCCAGAGCAAAGCGACTTCGGCTGCCGCGGTGCTGAGCGTTTCCCATTGGCCCCAGCGATAAGCCGCGGCCACAAGCACAAAAAAGAAGAACAGAAAAAATGGGCTTCTCGGTCCTTCGGCAAAAACTGAAATTAGCGCCGGCCACACGATGTCCGCCCCATGAACGAATAGGCGAAATGCGACAGTCGACTGCTGTCGCCGGCGCAGCAGCGTCATCACTAAAACGCCGTGAATCAGATAAAGCCCCAGCAGGCCGTAAGCAATCGGCGCATGTCCCAACTGGGTGGGATCCATGTAGATGGCAGCCAGAGCGGAGATGGCAAGAAATACGCGCGCGGTAGCCAGCCAGCGCTCGATGCGCCGTACCTCACTCGGATCGGTAGGGTCCTGCAACCTCCAGGAAAGCCGGTAGCGATCACTGCTATTCAATAGAATGCACTCCCAACCCGCAGTAACTCAGCCGCATGGTATTGACTGTAAAGGGATTCCGCAAGAGAAACTTTGTCGGCCCAACGTGTGTCGGCAAGTCCACGGTGGTCCGTACGCGGAATCCAAGGATTACTAGAGTAACCGGACCTCGCCCCACAACCAATCTAGAATGTTTTCGAAGGAGTGTCTTGAGCACACCCGTCAAGCTTTGGTCCGCCGGGCTTCTTGCGTGCGTGGCGGCTACGGTGGTCGCAGCTTTACAGCTGCGCCAATCTTTCGCCCTGACCGCTTTCAGCGACATCACCCAGTGTCTGCTTCTCGCCTCTGGCGCTCTTTCGTTTCTTTTGCGCGCACGGTCTGCGCAGCGCCGCATGCGGCTGTTCTGGTCTCTGATGACTCTGGGCATTTCCCTTTGGCTGTTCTATCAATGCCTCTGGACTTATTTTGAAGTTTACTTGCGCATCGATGTGCCCGACATTTTCTCGGGAGACATTATACTTTTCGTGCATATTGTTCCCTTGATTGCTGCCGTTGCCCTGCGGCCCCATGTTCCCCGGGATCAATACGCCGCTCGTCTGGGGCATCTCGACTTCGCATTGCTTTTCGTCTGGTGGGTCTATCTCTACGGACTTCTGGTGATGGCTTGGCAATACGCGGCCCCCGATCAGGACCACTACAATCACAATCTGAATGGGGTCTATCTGGCAGAGAAGCTCTTTTTCCTGGCAGTTTTAGCCGCCAGTTGGGCCGGGGGCCGGGGCCGCTGGAAAAATTTTTACGCGAGTCTTGCCGGCGCCAGTCTCCTTTACGCGGTCAGTTCCTACGTTGCCAATTGGGCCCTCGACCATAGCCTTTACCACAGTGGCAGCCTTTACGACATTCCGCTCGCGGCCTCCATGGCATGGATGAGTCTGATCGGACTTTGGAATCACCCTGAAGAACCGGAAGCGCCGAACGAGAGAACCTCAACTACTTATGGCGTTTGGATCGCCCGCTTTGGAATGATCGCGGCGTTCTCACTTCCTCTGTTTGGCGCGTGGGCGCTGTTCGACGCCAAGGCGCCCGGGCCGGTGCGCTCCTTCCGCATCATCCTAACTTTGGCTGCCGTTCTCATCATGGGCATGATGGTGTTTATCCGCCAGCGCTTTCTGGACCGCCAGCTCCTTCGACTGCTCGACGAGTCTCGCGAATCTTTCGAGAATCTCAAGAAGCTGCAGGCGCAAATCCTGCAATCGGAAAAAATGGCCTCCATCGGACAGCTCGTTGGCGGCGCCGCCCACGAACTCAACAACCCCATCACCGCCATGCTTGGCTACTCCGATCTTCTGCTCGGAACCGAACTCAGCCCCGCACAGCAAATTCTTGCGGCTCAAATCAGCCAGCATACGCGCAAGACCAAATCGTTAGTCGCCAGTCTGCTCAGCTTTGCCCGGCGCGCACCGGCTTCCAGATCCCCAGTCGATCTCAATACCCTGTTGCGGACCGCTGTGAAATTGACTCAACCCCAATGGCAGTCTCTGAAGATCGAAGTGGCAACCAAACTCGACCCAGATCTTCCTAAGGTTGTAGGCGACTCCAATCAGCTACTCCAACTCTGCCTGCAAGTTCTTGGCAACTCGCTGCAGGCCAGCGGAGAGCGCGGCGGAGTGAAGCTCAATTTGATCACCCAGGCGGTTGCCGGTTCCTGCATCCTGACCATCGAGGAAGGCGTTGCCCGAGGTGAGAACTCAAAAGCTACAGCAAAGGCTTGGGCGGCCGATCCTATCGATCCTCTCAGTTTGACCGCCTGTCGCGGCATCATTGAGGAGCATCAAGGAAAGATCTCGTCTCAGCGATGCTCCGATGGCACCTCGGCCGTTCGCATCGAATTTCCCGACAATACGGCATCGCCGGCAAAAAACTTCGGAACTAAGCTTCCGGTGTTGCGGCGATCGCAACCGTTCGCTTAAGTTGACCGCAGGCGGCATAAATATCACGGCCACGGGGACGGCGCACAAAGGCTCGGATTCCCGCCTCCCTTAATATCCGTTGGAACTGTTCCACCCCCTCCGCCGAGGGGGTCGCAAAATCGATCCCCGGTCCAGGGTTCAGCGCAATCAGATTTACCTTGCAGCGCATCCCGCGCACCAACTCGGCTGTTTCTTTCGCGTTGGCTGGGCCGTCGTTCACTCCCCCGAGCAGCACATACTCGAACGTAATCCACTCGCGAGTTCGCAGCGGATAGACTCTGGCCGCTGCCATCAGCATTTCCAGATTCCATTTTTTATTCAGCGGCATCAGATGAGTGCGCAGAGCGTCGTTGGAAGCATTCAAAGAAATCGCCAGCTTGGGCCGGATCGTCTCGCGGCCAAAATCGTGAATGCGGGGCACGATCCCTGCCGTCGACACCGTCATCCGCCGCTCCGCAATGCCGACCTCCTCAACCAGGAGGCGCGCCGCCTTCACGAAGTTGTCATAGTTAAGGAAAGGTTCGCCCATCCCCATGAAGACAAGATTGATGCGATCTTCAGGAGGTGAAACCTGCTGGTCTTTCAGCACGGCGCAAACCTGCCCTACGATCTCGCCCGGCGTCAGATTGCGCTTCACACCCAATAGCGCCGTTAGACAGAACTGGCAATCCACCGCACATCCCACCTGGCTGGAAATACAAATCGTCGAGCGGCCCTGATTTTGTCCCTTCATTCGGCGGACGCCCCTGGGTTTCAATGCTCCGATGTCGTCTCTCGGAGATGGAACTTGAGCTTCTGACCCAATCCCGGCAGCCGCAACGAACCTTTCGGCCAAATCTCCAGCCTCGCTGCCATCCCCAGCTTCTCCCCCATCCCCCTCCGGCATCCAAACGGTTTCGACACTTTGACCGTCGGGGAATCCCACCAGGTAGCGCACCGTACCATCCTGCGAGACAAACTTCTTTTCTACTGACGGTATACCCACCGAGAAGCCGTCTCGAGCCAAGGCTTCGCGAAAACCCTGTGGGAGCGTGGAAAACTCCTCCAGGCTTTGCTTGCGCTGGCGATACAAGCCATCCGCCAGTTGCTGCACGCGATAGGAAGGTTCCCCGGACTGCTCCACCAGTGCAGCGATTTCAGAGCGATCCATTCCCAACAGCGTTAGCGAAGCCTGGTCCGTTATTCTCGCCGCATTCGACATATCCGCTTCGATGATACGCGCATCTAATTTCTTCGGAAATGGCAGCGGATGAGAGCGAAATCAAGGAGGTCAAAATCGATAGGATTTTGGTAACTGATTGATTCTAAATGACTAACTATTTTCGCACGCACTTCCGCGCTATGTCAGAATAGTAGAGTTATTCTTCGCTGTTGTTTCCCACAGGCCCTCATAGGAAGTTGTCATGGTCAAAGAAGTTCGCAATATTCGCCGGCAGGTCTTGCCCCATGGGCTGACCGTCATCACCGAACAGATGCAGCACATTCGTTCCGCTTCAATCGGGATCTGGCTGGAGACCGGTTCCCGCGACGAGGATTCGGAATCGAACGGCATCTCCCATTTCATCGAGCACATGGTCTTCAAGGGCACCAAACACCGCACCGCAGAAGAGATCGCTCGCCAGGTCGATTCCATCGGCGGCAACATGGACGCCTTCACCGCCAAGGAGTGTATCTGCTTTAACGTCAAGGTACTCGACGAACATGTTCCAGTAGCACTCGATATTCTGGCGGACCTCGTTCTACATCCCATCTTCGATTCCGAGGACATCACCCGCGAACGCGGCGTCATCCTCGAAGAAATCAAAATGGACGAAGATAATCCCGATTACCTCGTCCACGAAATATTCACCCAAAACTTCTGGAAAGACCATCCTCTGGGCAAGCCAATCCTGGGGACAAAAGAAACGGTGAAGCGTTTCCAGCGGGAAACGGTTTTCGATACCTACGCCCACCGCTTTGCCCCGGGGAACATTATTGTCTCAGCAGCCGGAAACCTAGACCACGACAAGTTTGTGGATCTGGTTTCCCAACACTTCGAGCATATGAAACCGCGGGAGAATGGCTTCCATTCGCCACAGCCGAAGATCGTTTCCCGCATCATTCTTCGCAACAAAAAAGCTCTGGAACAGGTACAACTCTGCCTGGGCGTTCCCAGCCATCCCATTGCCCACGAGCAGCGCCACGCGGGCTACGTTCTCAACACGCTGTTAGGTGGTGGCATGAGCTCGCGGCTCTTCCAAAATATCCGTGAGCGTCAGGGTCTCGCTTATTCCATCTATAGCGATCTGAATCCCTATCGCGATACGGGATGCCTAGCCGTCTACGCCGGAACTTCCAGAGCGTCAACTACCAAGGTCGTGCAGTCGGTAGTAGAGGAGTTTCGCAAGCTGAAACAGGAAGTGGTAGGGGAGGAAGAACTGCGCCGCTCTAAAGATCAGCTCAAGGGAAGCTTGATGCTATCTCTTGAATCCAGCACTGCGCGCATGTCCAACCTGGCGCGGCAGGAAATGTATTTCGATCGCTTTTACGATCTCGATGAACTGATTGAGAAGATCGAGGCAGTGACCGCGGCCGACCTGCAAGGTCTCGCGAACGAATTCTTCCAGACCGAAAAGGTCGCTTTCGCCGCTTTGGGCAATCTTAACGGGCTAAAAATCTCCCGCGATCAATTAGTTTGCTGATCGTTGTGTTTTCACGCTGCGGGAATCACGATAACCGGGTTCGCTTCGCTATCTCGCTACGCCCAAGAAAAGTAGGGGTCCCACCGTTTCGCAACGAAGCCCGAAAAGATGGGACGCCGAAGTCACTGCAAAAGCCGCGAACTCTTTACATATTACATGCCACTTTGCTGAAAGATCAAAGCAGCTTTGTCGTGATGAAAATCGATCTCCCTGAGCTCTTTGGGGTTGTTGTTGGTACCAATGACCACGTCATCTTGAGTGACACTAGGATCATCGGTCTTGACCGTCGCCGGTGCCGTCGCTACGGTCTTGCCATTGTGGACGAAGTTTACTTGCGCATTCGAGCCGGTACCTTGCCATTCCACCTTGTAGTCTCCCGGTTTGAGCTGCGTGCTGCCGACCTGCACGGGATCACTGATCGTGACCGTGTGCTCATTCTTGTCGCGGGCAAACGAACTCAGCGGAAATAACAAAGCCAGCGTCGATAGAAGTGCCAGGTATTTTACGGTTTTCATTCTCAATTCACTCCTTTTCATGTAGGAATCCGGCGCAAACCAGATTCAATCAACTACTTCGAACGCCGGATGCGACAACTCCGGCGGCTATAAATAACAGATGCCAAATCAAGACTGAAGTTGCACGATTCTGACCCTAGTTTCGCGGGAATAAACTGTAGATAGAGATTTAAGATAACGCGACAAATCTTTACAGTGCGGGGGCTTAGACTTGATATTCCTCGCTGCGTGAAAAGCTGAGGCTTCGCCAGAAGCCCTTGTTGCTCGCTGCTTTATGTTGCGTTTTCGGGCTTCGTCTTTTGCTGGTTCTACCGCGGATGATCCGGACAGACAGTTGGCTGAAACTCAGACTGTGCTCGCGTGGGGCAAACAGAGCGCACTTCGCATCAACATTTCATCGCGATTTCATCGCCTGCGATCTCACCCAACTGCAACATCACTTCGTGCAACCAAATGAAAACTCAATTTCCCGGAGGTATCATGCCGAACGAAGGATTGAAAGAACTCTATATCGACGAACTAAAGGATCTGTACAGCGCGGAAACTCAACTGGTAAAAGCCCTGCCCAAGATGGCCAAAGCCGCTTCATCGGACGAGTTGCGGCAAGGTTTTGAAGATCATCTGGAGCAGACTAAAGAGCACGTGCAACGACTCGAGAAAATCTTCGAGGATCTCGGTGAAAGTCCCAAGGGCAAGAAGTGCATGGGAATGGAAGGATTGGTGAAGGAAGGAGCGGAAGTGATGGGCGAGGACTTTGAGGATGCGGTTATGGATTCCGCAATCATCGGAGCTGCCCAGAGGGTGGAGCATTATGAAATCGCCGCCTATGGCACCGCCCGCGAATTCGCCAATCTACTGGGCGAAAGTGAACATGCATCCTTGCTGGAAGAGACGCTCGAGGAAGAAAAAGAAACAGACGAAAAGCTGACCGAACTCGCCAAGGATATCAATGCCGAAGCGAACGAGGGTGAGGAGGAAGAAGACGAGGAAGTGACCGACGAAGAGGAAACAGAAGAGTCAACCAGACCGGTCAGGGGAGCGCGGAAGCCCACGCGGAGGGTCGCTTAGCTCTCAGATCTTAAATCTGTAGAATCGCGGTTCGATCCAAAAATGCGGAAGCGAGACTAAAACTCTCGCTTCCGCATTTTTCTTGTTCGCAATCGCCCTTCATTGCGGATTAGGGGGTTGTGCCGGGACGGCGGTGTCCGGAGTTCCAGGAGTGATTTGACTGCCAATCACATCCCCGGAAACGATCATTTCAACGCGACGATTTAGCTTGCGTCCGGCTGCGGTGCTATTGTCGGCGATCGGATCGGATTTGCCCATGCCCTGGGCAGTCACATTATTCATGGAAACTCCCTGCGCAACCAGATAATCCCGGACAGCTTCGGCGCGCTTATCGGAGAGCGTCTGGTTATACTCGTCGCTGCCGATAGAGTCAGTGTAGCCCTCGATTTGCAGCTTGAGGTCGGGATAGGCGAGCACGATACCCGATATTTTGGCCAGCCGCTCACGCGCCCCAGGCTTCAGCGTGTACTTGTTGAAGTCAAACAGCACGTCAGGCATGCTGACGATCAATCCGCGGGCGGTATCGCGAGTCTGCAAGACCTGATTCAACTGCGCCAGCAACCGGGCGCGCATCTCCTCTTTTTGTTGGATCGCCTGCTGCCGCTGCTGTTCGGCCTGCGCTTCCGCCTGTTGCGCCGCAGCGGCCTGGGCCTGAGCCTGTTGCTGTGCAGCAAGGGATGCGGCCTGTTCTTGCTGGGCCTGCGCTTCCGCCTGTTCCGCCGCTGCCCGGCGGCGCGCATCTTCTTCGGCCTGCGCCTGCGCCTGCGCGGCCTGGGCTTGAGCCTGCGCTTCGCTGGCCCGGGCAGCCTCAGCGGCGGCTTCGGCTCTTTCCTGGGCTTCCTTGCGGGCCCGGCGCTCCGCCTCTTCCTTCTCTTGCTCCTTGCGCTGCAGCGTCAGCACGCGGGCATCTTCCGCCATCTGGGTCGCGCCACGCGCGGCTGTGCCAATCGGAGTGCGGCCTTGCTTGCGCTGATAGTAATCTTCCGCCCGCTGCAGCATGTCTTCGGCTTTGGCAAGGCTATCGGGCGCGTATTGCTGCGCTCCGGCGGCTTTAGCAATCGCGACCGCATTGCGCGCCTCCAGCAAATCCAACGGCACTTTGGCGCTTGCCTCACTCGATGGCAACTGGTTTGCCGGTACGTCGATGGTGTACTGGCCGCCCTCGAGCACGTCAAACTTGGCGTCGATAGGCTCTTCAAACCCTTTAACGTTTTGCGGAATAATATTTTCCGCCACCACCTTGTTGCTGGGGTGCGTAACCGAATAATAAGGTTCTGCGGTCAGGATCAAGCCAAACGCCTGCAAATCGGTGGTGACATCTATCTTATCTTTGCCATTGTCTCCGGGCATAACTTCTCCCAGGTTGACCGCTCGGCCATCCGGAGTGATAGCCCACAGTACATAAGTAAGATATTGCCCTCCGAGGGAAACGGCGGGTTGAAGATGGGTGAATTCTGCGCTGATGGCCAGCCGTCCCGCTTTTCCATCAATCTTCGCGTGGCCGGCGACCTGGGGCATCAGATCGGTACCGCGAAAGTCGACCGTGGTCGACCCACCGCGGTTGCGGTAGTTGACTGCCTTGGTGGTGCGCGCAAAGACATTCACTCGGAATACCGGCATTTCATTGTTCGGGCCGTTCTGCCCGGTATCCTGGTTCATACTTTGAGGGGCAGAGTCCTGACCCGTGGCCGGCGGCTGGGATGGATGAGGATTGGCCGGATAGAGAGGCGGGGCAGAATTGTCCTGAGCAATAACCGCGATTGAGAGCGTGATTCCGGCCAGTAGCAGAAAGAATGTTTGCTTCATTGTGTATCCTCAAATGTTTCGTAAATCGAGATATTGCTGGATGGTGGCAAAGACAGCAATACGGAACAACCCCTATACGGCCGCTTTGATTGTCTGAGAATATCCGCGGCGGACAGAACGAGGCTTGGTTAGCGGCAATCCAGAGGAACTCTCGGGTGCGTCTCCGTTTCGCTCCGTTAGGCGGCAATGACCTTAGAGGACGTTAGACTGCGATAGAGCTGCAAATACTCGTCAATCATGCGTTTGGTGGTGAAGCGCTCGCGGGCGCGAGTGTAGGCGAGATTGCCGTAAGTACGGCAGAGATCACGATCGGCATTCAGTTGACGAATGTTCTCCGCCAGGCTGGCCGCATCGTTAGTGCGGAAGTAAAGCGCCGCGTCACCCCAGATTTCCCGGAAGCTGGGAATGTCATTGGCTACAATGGCGCACCGCGACAGCGCCGCTTCCAGCGCCGTCATGCCCAGCGGTTCGTAGCGCGAAGTTGCCGCGTAGATGGACGCGCGGCTGTAAAGAGCGCGCAGTTGCGCTTCGGTTTGCGGGCCGCGAATAGCAACGGAGTTTTCGTCGAGCGCGAGCTTGACATCAGCGCGGATCGGCACGCGCGGGATGGGCACCGTCTGCTCCGAACCCACGATGCAAACCGGAACCGGATGCACACATTGAGTTAAAAGAAACACCTGTTTACCGGCGTCCACAAGCCGGCCAATTGACAGCACCGAGTCTTCTTTGTTGATATAAGGGTTGAAGAAGATGGGATTGCGGCCCGGATAGATCACCGCCTCGCGGTGCGGCTTTGTATAAGACGAGCGGATCGAATCCAGCATCCAGCTCGAAGGCGCAACTACCGCATCGGCTCCCCGGATTCCGGCAATAACCATGTCGCGATACCACTTCAGCCACCGGGTAGGGCGTGGCGTATAGCCTTCGACCGCCTGAGTCCAGGTAATGAGATCGCCATGCGCCATCACCACGCGAGGCACATTTACCGGCAGCGCACCGTAAATGAATTGGTTAAGATGAAGAACGTCGGGCTTCAACTCGCGCACCAGCGTGGCAAGAAAATCCGCGGAGTCCAGACAGTCCGACTCTGCTTCGTGCATCCACTCCAAACGGAAAGCTGTCGGACGATAGTCAAGGCCGTGCAGACTTTCCATCCAGCGGACCTGCTCCGGCAGGGGAATTTCGCCAAAGCTGACGAGGGTTACGCGCACGCCGCGAGTAACCAGACCGGTTACCAGTTCGCGGGTGTAGGTCCATGCGCCAGACAAAGTGTCGGCCGTGACCAGTACGTGCACAGAGCCTCCAGGGGAGTCGACGAAATGCCGCGACAGATGCGGCAGCCCGTCGGGATGCTTGGATGACATTGTAACGGGGATCGGCGTGGCGCGTAAGAAAATTCTTAACGGCAAGAGTGGAAAGACCCGCTGGAGAAAGGCTCGTTGCAAGAAATTGCATGGTGCGGCTTTCGACTTCCGGCCTTCGACTTTCGACTCTCGGCTCTCGGCTTTGGGCTCTCAGCTCTCGCAAACCGGGTTATTCGTTCTTCAAGCTCTTAAACCATTCGCCAGACGACCGCGAACTGGCTAAATACCGGAGTCAGTTCGACAAGCCGGAAGCCGATAGCGGAAGCCTCATCCTCACCGGGATTCCAGCCGCACTCGAAGCTCCCGCGCCAGGGTGTCTATTGCCTGAATCTTCTCGGCAGCGGGCACGGGCATGCCGGGAATTGACATGGCCAGCTCACAGGAGAGCAGCAACGCAGTAAGAGTATCTCCCATTTCGCTGCGGAGTTGATCTTCGACGGCGCGGCGCGCGGCGCCTTCTTCGCGCTTGCGGCGGTGCAAGGCGGAGCGAACTTCGCGGATCAAACGTTCAAGGCCGGTGACGGCGAAGTTTACATATACAGGAAACGCTGTACCCAGATGCTCCAGCATCTGGTCGCTTTCCTCGGGCTCGGTCTCCAACAGAAACTGGTCAATAACAGCCGCCGAATAAGCCTGCTGGCGCAAGTGCGTGGCGGCCTGTTGCAGGGTCTGCGCCCACTGAACATCTTCGTTAGTCGCGGCCTTCAGGCTCTCCACACACTGCTGGCCGCTGGCCGAAGCTGTAACAATCAGGATCATGCGCTTTCCATAGCACGTTTCCCGCCAGAGCGCACAGGTTGAAAACACGGCGTTTAGCGGGGCGCGCCTATCGCATCGTGTCCCTTCTGAGAACCGTCGCGCCGGAATGGATTTCACATATGGGAATGCGTCGCATAATCTTTCAATTTTCGATACAGCGTGGTCTTGCCGATGCCCAGCAATCGCGCTGCCTGCAGTTTGTCGCCATTGAGATCGGCGATGGCGCTAAGAATCGTTTGCCGTTCCAGTTCGGCCATGGGCACGATCTTGCGATGCTCGTTGCTGGGCACGGTATCGGACCCGGGATCTTGGCGATCTCATGCGGCAGATCTGTCGTATGAATCAGCGGTCCGCTGGTGAAGGCTGAGGTGCGTTCCAGACAATTTTCCAGCTCGCGAACATTGCCCGGCCAATCATAGGCGAGCATCGACTTGAGAGCGTCGTCGCTGAGCATTTTTTCCTGGCCGGAGTTGCGCGCCATCCGCTCCAGGAAGTGGCCGATTAACAAAGGAATATCCTGCCGCCGCTCGCGCAACGCGGGAATCCTGAGGCTCAGCACGTTGAGGCGAAAATAAAGGTCGCGGCGAAACGCTCCCTGCATCACTGCTTGCTCCAGATCGCGATTCGTCGCGGCCAGAATGCGGATGTTGATCGGGATGCGTCGCGTGCTGCCTACCGGCCGGATTTCTTTTTCCTGAATCGCGCGCAACAGTTTGGCTTGCAGATCGACTGGAAGCTCTCCCACCTCGTCGAGAAAAATCGTGCCGCCCTCGGCGATGGCCATCAGACCATCCTTGGCCTGACTCGCCCCGGTGAACGCCCCTTTGACGTAACCGAAAAGCTCGCTTTCGATCAGCGTGGGCACCAGCGAGCCGCAGTCCACCGGGATGAACGGCTTGTCGCGGAACGGCCCGGAATAGTGAATCGAGCGCGCCACCATTTCTTTGCCGGTGCCGCTCTCGCCGAGGATCAGCACCGGGTGAATGCTGTTAGCCGCTTTCGAGATGATGCGATAGAGCTTTTCCATCTCTGGGGAGCGGCCGACAATGCCGCCAAATCCTTGTTTGGATTTCACTTTTTCGCGCAGTATTCGGTTCTCGGATTTCAGCCGTAAATGGTTCACCACGCGTTCCAGCAGCAGTTTGAGCTCGTCCAGACTGAAGGGCTTGGTCACGTAGTCGTAAGCTCCAATCTTCATGGCCTGCACCGCCGATTGCACGGTGCCATAGCCGGTTACGACAATGACGAGAGCTTCCGGACGCCGTTCCTTGATGCGGCGCAGCGCGTCCAGCCCACCGGCGCCCGGCAGGCGCAGATCGATGAGAGCCGCATCAATACTTTGAGTTTCGAGCAGACGGTAGGCGTGCTCTGCCGAATCGGCGATGTAGGGGTTGAAGCCTAGCGATTGGGCCACTTCGCGGCAGGCCTCTCGGATGGACCTTTCGTCGTCTACGATCAGCAGGTTGAGGAAATTGGCGGCTTGGATCTGCGGAGTGCTGAAAATCTGGCTCATTGCTACAGACGTCATGGCGTGGACTCCTGTTGTAGGTCGTGGCTAATCTCTGGTTTGTGTTCCTGGAATTCTTGCTGGGCGAATTCTCTTACGCACTTTTGTCCTTGAAGACCTCCGCTTCTAAAGTGGCGAGCTGCGGTTCACGCGCTGGTGAAACCTGGGGCGAATCAAGTGAAGGCAGAAGTACGATCACGCGAGTGCCTCGCCCGGAAGCGCTCTCCACCTGCACCAGGCCGCCGCGGCTGGCGACAATATTGTGAACCGTAGACAGGCCCAGACCGCTGCCCCGACCTCCTTCTTTCGTGGTGAAGTAAGCCTCGAAGGCACGCTGCCGCGTTTCTTCGCTCATGCCCCCTCCGTTATCGCTGACCACAAAGAGCACGCAAGGAATGGCGGTCACGTGAGCCGCTTTTGCGGCTTTATCGCTCAGGGAGCCAACGATCTCTCCTACCGGGTCGCGAAGGATTTGTGCGTTGCAATTTGCGGTTTCCACCTGAATACGGCCGCCCTCGGGCATGGCGTCACGGGCATTCAGGACCAGATTGAGCAGAATCTGCTGAGCCTGTGCCGGATCGATCCGGACAAGTCCCAGGTTTGGATCGAGATAAAAAGACAATTCGATGTTTTCCCCTACCAGCCGCAGAAGCAAGTTGCGCATTTGCTCGGCAATCGCGTTCAGCGAAACTGAATGAGGATTGGGATTGCGGGGACGAGTGACCGTAAGCAACTGTTGCACAACCCCTGCCGCCTGGATGCTGGCAGAGCGGATTTCCTCTACGTAGCTGCGGAGCCGTTCGCGCTCGGACGACGTTGCAGCGGGCGAACTGACGCTGCTCACTGTCCCCCAAGCCGTTCCTCATGAGGTCGCAATAGAGCAAAATTCCAGTCAATAAATTGTTGAAGTCGTGAGCGACGCTGCCCGCCATGCGCCCCAGGGACTGCAATCCTTCCGCTTGGTGTGCCTTTTGTTCGTGGCTGCGGCTTTGTGTAATGTCTTCGGCCGCCAACAGAACACAATCGGGATTCTGCGAACGCCCGCAGACTCCCCATGCGGTCCAGCGCAGCCTGGCGCCGCCAGCGATGTCACTTCCACCAAGCACGCTTTCGACTTGAACATTCGTTCGCTCGCCGCTGATCAATTGGCGGAAGATCGACACGCTCAAATCTTGATCTGGCAGACGAACAAGGTCACTGAAAGACGTGCAGTTGAGACCGTGCAGGGCTTCTGCGACCATTTTGCGCAAGGCAGAATTCATCGTCACAATCCGTCCCTCGCGGTCGCACTGGGCAATCCCCACGGGCGCATTTTCGAAGAGCAACTGCATTCCTGTTCCTGCACCATCGAAGGATGACGGAAATAAAGCCGCACTCGTCATGTCTTAGGCTTTCGCTCCTAACTTGGCTCTTGTTAACTTTCTCTCGGGAAGATTCCCGGAAGGAACTGAAAATTCCCCGCCTCATACTTTGGTTTTCCCAAAGCGGGAGAACATTCCGCTGATTGCCGGAGCGGTTCCGATTAAGGCACCACTACGATTAAGGCACCACTATAAGAACTCCGGGGAAATCCTTAAAAGGACCGCCGTCACTTAATTGGGAATTCTTTCTGTGGAAAACTCGCCGTGAGGGAGAAATGGGTTAGGAAGACTTTTCTAGCGACGGCCAGGAGGTGAGTTTTTGCTGAGCTGGCCCGCGTCAGCCGAGGGCAGAAACACTGGAGAACGCAGGCGGAAGGTCAGGAAGCGTCCTTTCTCAATACGAACGACATTGGAGCTGCCCGCAAGTGCCGGGCTGGAGGACGAACCGACGTTATTTGCAACCCTGGGACCTTGCATCTCGCCGCGGGCAAAGAGGCTGGAAGTTTGCAATAAAATCTCGCGGCCATTCATCTGGAGGGAATCCAAGGTCAATCTCAGATACGAGCGATTGCCTTTAGTAACCTCCGCTCGGGCCGACAGCAACTGTCCCCGGACAGTTGTGCCGCGCGCCAGCACGGTCTTACCATTTATTACCAGTGAATATTCCAGCGAAGCAGCAAAGGCCGCGGGGGAAGCGGATTTCGCATCGGGGGGCACAGCTCCGGAGACCGTCTCCTTTAGCCGCACTGTGAGGAGCGTTCCCACGGGCAGGACGTTGCCACCAGAGGCGGCAAATGGGACGCCACGATTGGGTTCATTCGCTTGGGGTTGGGCCGTGCCTTCGGGACCCGAGGCCAGCACACTACCGCCATCATGAAAAGGAAGTTTCTGCACGTTGTCCGGCGAGCTGGCTGTGGAGGAATCCTCTTCCGCCGGGGAGGTTGGCGACTGAGAGCATCCCGGCGCTAAAAGCAAAGCGAGCAGGATCGCGATGCATGCCAGTCCCTTCCAGCTAGAGGATTTGCCCATCCAAGGCATGGTCGCGCCCACTTCGGCAATCGGAAAGTGGCAACTCCGATACCATGACGCGATCTATTTGAATCAATGACTTGTGCCGAGAAAGCAGATGGCTGTCGTGTAGATTTTGCTCCCAGCGGCGAATCTTGTCTGCTTCAACACCGCATCTCCCTTGTCTTCCGGACGATTTGCCCAAAAAAATGGAGGACAGCCGATATGGCTGTCCTCCGCTGTTTCCTGGCACTGCAAACCTTACTGCGACTTGGTTGTCTTCTTCCTGGTTCCCTTTTTAACCGGGGCTTTCTTCATCTCGCCTTCTCGGCCGCCGATGAGGGTCATAGCGTCTGCTGCGTTGAAGGGGAATTGGCGAACCGAAGTCTCGGTCTGCCCCGCGGATTTCAAGGTCACGTCCACACGGCGGTTGCTTGCCAGCTTGATGACCATGATGTTCCTGAGAGCCCGGTGCCGCTCTTCCTGGGTTAGCTCAGGATTCTGATCCACGGAATCCTTAACTTCCTGGAGAGTTAAGTTGCGCTCCTTGCCAAAAGCCATAGTTTCAATGTCGTTCTCAGGAACGCCATTTTCCACCAGGAAGCTCTTGACGCGAGCCACCCGGCGCTCGGAGAGCGCCTGGTTATAGGGAGCTGACCCACGAGTATCCGCGTGGCCTTCGAGGATCAGATGCGCATCCGGCTTGGCTGCAAGATAAGTCTTGAAGTCTGTAGCCAGCGCCAGCAAAGTTTTCTGTTGACTGGGCAACAAACCAGCGTCAGGTTTGCCCGGAGGCGGCGCATTTGTTGGGAAATAGATGCTGTGCAGCCTGAGCCGTTCTTCCAGCCCTGGCGGGACGACCGGAGGCGGCGGATTTTCCACCGTAACTTCGGTTGAAGCCTGGGTGCTCAAACCACGATTGTCAGTACAGGTAGCGGTAATGCTTATTGCACCCGCTGCCGCGCCTGCAGTGCTTAGCGTGGCGCTGGTTCCGTTCCCGTTGACCGACCCGCCGGTCGAGGTCCAGTTCGAGACCGAAACTGGTACGCCGTCGGGACTGGTGCAGGAGCAGGTTAGAGTCGCCGACCCACCCGTTTGGACCGAAGACGGACTCGCCGAGCAACTCATGGTCGGCGGATTCTTCGGCGGCAGGGGCTTGATCGTGTAATTGGCTGTGCAACTGGCTTCGTTATTCTTCGTGGTCTTAGGATCGGTCACATGCACGGTCACGGCATAGCTGCCAGGAGCCGCGTTGGTAGTGGCGATGCTAGCCGTCGTGTCTTTTCCCGTCACCACTCCACCGTTGCCGCTCCAGCTATACGTGAGGGGGTGCTTGAGATGGAAATTGCTGGCGCTCACCGTCGCAGTGAGCGGTTCGCCTACCATCACATCTGCAGGCTGAATCGAGCACGTAGCCGCCGGCGTGACTGCCGGAGCGCCACCCCAACTTAAGACGACGCCGGTACGCAGCCGCACCCCTTCAAACGTCACCCGCCGCAAATCGGGGAACTGTGCTGCGGCAAGGTCTGGGTAATCATGGCGGGCCCACATATAGTCGACCTGGAACACGCGCCAGGCAAATTGTTTGGTGATCGGTAAGTCCATGCCTCCGCCCAACAGCGCGCCTATGCCATTGCTGTTGGTGACGCCGGCGTTATAGGTTACGCGATTGTAAGTTCCCAGAGCATGCAGGAAAAACGAAGCATCCTCGGTGCGAAACATAAAACGTGGTCCGGCGCCCACTGTCCACTCCGAAGACGCGGAGTACGTATCCCGGCTGTAGCCCGTATCGGCCTCCAGGCCCCAATGCGGATCGAAGTTGTAAGTGAGAGCGCCGCCAATACCTCTCGCCATATCAGGAAGCTTAAATGGAGTGGGGCTGTTGGGGTCGTCACCACTGGCCGGCACCGTGGCGCCGGGGTGCGTCCATTGATATCCTCCAAAGACATCCCATTTCGGAGTCGAGTCGCTTTGTGCCAGCAGCGAACTCGAAACTAAGACTAAGGAAAAAACTACCAGCAGGCCGGACATTGCGCGGCCCGCACGTGAACTGCAACTAAGTGCCATATAATCCTCCAATATATTCCTGCCTGCAGTGGATTAATCCAGGCGACCTTGAAACCAGAATCGGATAGTTACGGGTGAAGAATGGACCCCTTTTTTGGGAACACGAATTCTATCGCATCGGCAGCTTAAAGATAAAGTAAACGCGGGCGGAAATATGCAAGCCAGGCATCCTAAGAATTAACGGCGCGTCTCAATTTGAAATTGTGAGTCGGTAACCTTCGTAAAATCTGGCGGCGAATATATTCTCTCGACTTAATGGCGCTCGCGGGAACCGGTCAGACCTTGCTCCGCGCGAATGGGCCGCGTATCGTGGTGATTCGGCTCGCGACGCGACAACCGCTGCTTGGCAGCGAACTCGAAATTGGGCGATCGAAAACGGTGATTACAAAGATCTGAATGAGTCAAGAAAAGGTTTTGATTGTCGAAGACGAGGAAAATGAGCGCTCGGGTTTGGCCGAGCTAATCACCTCCTGGGGATATCGGGTGGAAACCGCTCGCGACGGCGTTGAAGGGTTCGATAAGGCCATGCAATGGTCCGCCGCGATCGTTATTACCGATATGAAGATGCCGCGCATGGGCGGCATCGAGCTTCTAGGGCGGCTGGCTGAGCAATCGCAGACCATCGCCGTAATTCTGGTTACAGCACAGGGAACCATCGATAGCGCTGTGCAAGCCATGCGCATGGGCGCCTATGACTACATCACCAAGCCTATCGACACCACTCGTTTGCGCACCATGCTGGCTAACGCTTCGGCGCTCTTGGGAACTCGGGCGGAACTGGAAGCCACGCGCAGAAAGCTGCGCGACACCGGCTCGCTGGGCCGGCTCAGCGGAGCCTCGCGCAAAATGCAGGAAATTTTTCGTTTGATCGAAATGGTGGCGCCCAGTACTGCGTCGGTGCTGATCACTGGGGCCAGCGGAACCGGCAAAGAGTTAGTAGCTCGCACCATCCACGACCTTAGCCCGCGCAAGGATCGTCCTTTCGTGGCCATCAATTGCGCGGCCATTCCGGAGACCTTGATCGAAAGCGAAATCTTCGGCCACGAAAAAGGCGCCTTCACCGGAGCTTTAGAGCGGCGCACGGGCTGTTTTGAGCTGGCCGAAGGTGGCACGTTATTGCTGGATGAAATCGGAGAGATGCCGGTGAACACGCAGGCCAAACTTCTGCGCGTGCTGGAAGACCGCAAGCTTCGCCGCCTGGGTAGCAAGGTGGAAACCTCGGTTGACGTACGCGTGCTGGCCGCGACCAACAAAGTTCCCGACGAAGCTGTGGCCCGCGGCGAGTTGCGCAGCGATCTTTATTACCGGCTCAACGTTTTCAATATTCACATGCCCCCGCTGCGGGAACATAAAGAAGACATCCCCGACCTGGTGCAACTGCTCTTGGCTGAGATGAGCGCCAAGCACGGGCGCAAGGTCGGAGCCGTCAGTGAGGCAGTCCTGCACCTGTTCACTAACTATTCATGGCCGGGCAATGTCCGCGAATTGCGCAACACGATTGAGCGCGCAGTAATCGTTTGCGACAGCGGCATGATTGAGAGCAAGCACCTGCCTCCGGGGTTTGGTCAGGCCCCGCTGCGGGCCTCGGCCAACGATCCCGATGCGGTGCGGCTGGGTGTGGGCACCACTGTGGAAGAAGCGGAGAAAATGCTGATCCTGAAGACTCTGGAAGCCACCAGCAATAACAAGACCCGGGCGGCGGAAATCCTCGGAATAAGCCTGAAGACCCTGCATAATAAATTAAAGGAATACGGCAATGCGGCCGCCGCCGAGGCGGCGACCCAGGCGCAAGAAGAAGGTTAGATTTGTTGGCCGCGGCCAGTCCGCACCAACCGTAACTGGCCACTGATTACTGGCCACTGTTTTTATGCGCAGGAAAGTCATTATCGTGCTCGGCATCACTTTCATGGTCACGGTGATGGTGTCCGCGTTTTCCTATCTCTACATCTCGGTAATCCTGCGCCAGCGCATCACCAACGCCTACGAAACCGCACAGCAATTGACCAAGCAGCTCGCCTACACGGCGGAAAACGACGTTCCCGATCTCAGCAGCACCCGCATCGATACAAACAATCCCGTTGCCGTCCGCCGCGCACTGTTGGACTACCTGACCACGGACGTCGATCTCAACAACATGTTGCAGTCCGACGTCGGTTACTGGGCCTTCATTTACGACGCGGCAATCGTGGACAACAACGACAAAGCCCTGCTCGACACCAATGCCGATATTGTTGGCAAGGTAGTTCCTCCCAGGCCCGATTTTCATCAAGTGGTCACCGCCCACTTTCGCCGGCAACTGCGCATTGTCTATAATCCGGCCGCCGTATACGACGTAAGCCTGCCGCTAAACCTGAATGGCGCGCCGTTCGGCACAATTCGCATCGGCGTGTCCACAGTCTTTCTGCGGTCCGAGCTGACCCTGCGCCTAATGCACTCGCTGTATTTCTCCATCGCTTCGATTTTCGTATCGTTATTACTGGCTGCGGGAATCTCGAATCTCGCCCTCGGTCCGCTGCGAACGATCAGCCGCAATCTCGACAGCGTGACCGCCGGCGAAACCGACGCTCTGTACAGCGAAGAATCCGGCCACGACGAATTCGGACTGGTCACGCTGAAGATCGCCAACCTGGGCCGGCAGATGCGCGACACTAAAGAAATTTTCTCGGCGCTAAAAGACAATGTCGATCAGCTGATGGCCAAGCTCCAGGATGGCCTGGTGCTCTTCGCCCGGGATTCGCGCATCGTGCTGGTCAGCGCTCCGGTGGAACGGTTTCTCGGCCGGCCGCGCAAGGAACTTCTCGGCCACACCGCCATGGAAGTATTTTCGCGCGACTCGCCACTCGGAGCGGTAGTTCTCGACTCTTACGAGCGCCGGCGCCCGCTGATGCAGCGTGAACTCGAAGCTGTGGGTGGGAGGCGCGTTCAGGTGTCGCTCGACTTCGTGCAGGAAAACAATACGCAGATCGGCGCTTTGCTCATCATTCGCGACACCGATTCCGTGCGCCGCATCGGCGATGAGATCGAAATGTCGCGCCGGCTTTCGGCCAGCGGCCGGCTGACTCGAGGCGTGGCCCACGAAGTCAAGAATCCCATCAACGCTATCGTCCTGCACCTGCAACTTTTGCAGAACAAACTGTCGCAGTCGGAGCCGGACACGCGGCGGCATGTGGAAATCATCGACAGCGAAATCCATCGTTTGGATCGCGTAGTGCAAACCCTGGTCGACTTCACTCGCCCGCGCGATTTGAATCTGGAAGAGGTCGACCTGCGGGAGCTGCTGGAAGATGTCGCCGGCCTTGCGGCTCCCGATGCCGAACAACATGGCGTCGTCGTCGAGCGCTCGGCTCCCGGGGAACCGCTTCTGGTCAACGTTGACATCGACTTGATGAAGCAGGCACTGCTCAACGTCGTGCTGAACGGCGTGCAGGCCATGTCCGGCGGCGGACGGCTTACCATTTCCGCCCATCGCAATGAAGAGATTGTTGTCACCGAGATTCTCGATCGCGGCGGCGGTATTCCCGGCGATGTGCAAGACAAAATATTCGAGCTCTATTTCACCACCAAGAAAGAAGGCAGTGGCATCGGTCTGGCGCAGACCTATCAGATCTTGCAGTGGCACAACGGATCGGTGGAGTTCGAATCCACCGAGGGTGAAGGCACGGTCTTTCGCTTCTGCATTCCCGCCGCCCGGACGGACGACGGTCAGGAATATGCGGCCAAGCCTCAACCCGTTGCGAAAGAGGCAGGCTGACTTTTGCAACTTTGCTGTCGGTCTCCACTCTGTTCCAGCCAGAAGCGTAGAATGGCCTAAGTTTCGAACTTGGGCAGTTTGGCCCGCAGGTATGAATCTGGCCGCAACTCTTGTCGTAGTTTTTTGGCTGGCGTGTGCCTTGACGCCGGCGCCGGGCGTTCTCGCAAACGGACACCGATCCCAGTCCGCAACACAATCCCCTGCGCAGCAGACATCTCCTGCGAGTCCTGTCCCTTCTGGCCAGCAGACTCCTTCCAAACGGCCGGCGACCAAATCCAAGCCCCATAAGCGCAAGAATACCGCCAACATGAATTGCGCCGCGACAGGTCAGAAAAAGAACTCGCAGAACACAACAGGAAAAGCGGTCGCCGCGAATTGTCCTCCGCAAAAAACCGTTGTGAGAAATGGCGGAACGTCAGAACCTGCCGAACAACTCACCGAGGGCGAACGCGCGGCGCAAGCGCAACAACGTTCCACTACTGATCAGTTGCTGGGCTCCACTGAGGACAATCTGAAAAAAATTGCGGGACGCCCCTTAACCGCAGCCCAAAAAGATATGGTCAGCCAGGTTCGCCTGTACATTGAGCAGTCCAAGGAAGCGGTAACCTCGGGTGATACAGAACGCGGCCGCATGCTGGCGCAGAAAGCCCAATTGCTGTCGGACGAACTGGTGAAACCTTAAGGTCATCCGGGCACAGCCACCCGTTCGCTCACTTCCCTTTCGCCCGCGCCGCGTTTACCTTGGCCAGCAAGTCGCGCGACATCGATTGCACCGGGCCTTGTATCTTCACCGCTTCCGTTAGCACTTCCCGAGCTTCCGTAGTCTTGCTCAACTTAGCATAAGCAAAACCCAGCCGGTAAAGAGCAATTGAATATTGTTGCTCGTCCTGGCCTTTCAGCAGCGCAGCCGCCGATCGCAATTCGGGAATCGCGGCTGCGGTTTTATCTTGTTTCAGATACGCATTCCCCAGCATCGAGTGCGCCGCTCCGGCGGAAGCTTTGCGCTGCTTATCCGCGTCAGGAGCGTCAGGCTTTGCTACTTCGATCACCCGTTGCGAATAAGAAATTGTCTTCTCCAGGCTGCCGGCCTTGACGTCATTCGAATAAAAGTTGGCCAGCGTCAAAAGAGCGGGTAGCGAATTGGGATCGTTTGCCAGAGTCTTTTCCGAGAATGCCACCAGACGCGCCTGATCGTTCAATTGCCCCGGACCCAGCGTATAGATGGCGTAGTTCGACACCTGCTGCTGGTACTTTGAGCTGGGAAATGCCGCGGAATATTGATCGATGTAAGCCATTCGGCTCTTCGGATCGGTCTCACTGGCGATGGCATTGAAGCCTGAACTTTCGAAAAAATCGCAGCTATTCTGGCTGGCGCTTTCTTGTTCTTTCACTTTCTGAGCGAAGTCTTCATCGCTCATTCCCGCGGGCTTCGCCTCTTTCCCGAGCGATGAGCACACCGCACCTCCCTTCTCCACATATTCCATGAGCTTGGCGTTATTCTTCATTTGCTGCGCCACGTTGGTCTGCGATACCAGAATATCCAGATTGCGCGGCGCGGCCGTCACGGCCTTGTCTCCAAAGTCCAGCGCCTTCTGCAAATCTCCTGACGCCTGATAGCCCTGCTCCAGTTGCCAGTTGCCATAAGCAACTGCGGCTGGGTTGGACGAATACTTCTGGACGAAGTCTTCGTACATGGCGAGCTTCTTCTTGCTGTCCTGTTCCGCGGTGATGGTTTGCAGATCGTGATCTTCGGGCGTTCCCGCCGCAATCTCGATGCGATCTGTCTGAGCGGAAAGGGAAAGAGTAGAGAATGCGAGGAAGCAGCTAACAAGCAGTATCAGCGACCCGGTGAAATGTTTCACAGATCACCTCCGGCGTGTGCGAGGTTGACAATAACTTTCGAGCAGCAGCGAATCCTACCGCCGAATGCGCGCACATGCAAGCGCCAGAACAGCCGGATGCGAATCGATGGTCGTTCTCCCACTACTCTGGAAGAAGCGCCGCATCCTCCGCCGCGTAATCGAACTGCGCGAGGTTGAATTCCGCGGCGGGAGGGTTTTCCCGCTCCCAGCGTACGGTCCGGCGAATCCCTTCCTCAATCGCTACCGGCTCCTTGTACCCTAGTTCCTGACGGATGCGCGACGAACTTGCTGCCCAATGCTGCGCCGCGTTGCCCGGCCTGAGGAGATGAGGCGGCGTACGCTCCACCGGCAGCACCACGAAATCGCCCTCCCCATTCATCTCAGTGGCGATTTTCTGCGCCCATTCCAATTCGCTGAATGACGGTTCCTCGCAGACGTTATAGATGCGTCGCTCCGCGCGGCCGTCCGTGGCAGCCAGCGCAATGGCAGCGGCAACATTTTCCACATAGCCGCGTGGCGAGCGCCAGCCCGCCAGCGTCTCCGGAAAAATAATCTGGCGCCGTCCATCGGCAATCCGCTTAACCACAGGGTAAAACCGATGCAGCGGGTCGCCCGGTCCATACACCATGGGCAGCCGCAGCACCGTGCCGGGAAGCGCGCCATCGTCCATCACGATGCGTTCTGCCGGAATCTTGTCGTAATCGTCGGTCACCCAGGAGAAAATCTTCCGCAGCATACGCAGGTTTTCCGGCGGGTAGGGATGCAGAACGCGACGCAGTTCCGACTCCTCTGTAAGCGGCACCGGTTGCAGTGGACCATCCTCCGTGCCCTGCGAAATGCCAACCGCACGGTACACGTCGATGCTGCTCAACATGACCACTCGCCGCGTCGCACCACGAAACACGTTCATCAACTCTTGTGCCTGCGGACCAGAGCTGACGACCAGATCAACTACAACGTCGGGGGCAAAGCGCTTCAGTTCCGAGGCGCGGGCGCTCAGCCGGCCGCGGTCGCCGTGAATCTCATCCACACCGACAGGCACGGCGTGGGTGCCACGGTGAAAAATCGTAACGGCGTGCCCTTGTTCCTTCAGTGCGGAGAGAACAAACCGTCCGATGAAGCCATTCCCGCCAATGAGGAGTATGCGCATTGAAGCGCTTCATTATCGCAAGAAGCAGCGTTTCAACCCGGCTGCCTTTTTCGATTCGGTTTATGTGAACCTAGATTCCGCCTTCGAAAATTTTTTTCGATAAATAGCGTTCGGCAGAATCTGGAATTATCGTGATGATCTCTTGCCTGGGCCCAGGCGGCGGGCGACTTGCAAGCGCTACGTAAACATTCGCGCCGCCGCTTGATCCTGCCAGCACGCCTTCATGCGCCGCCAGTTCCTTCACCATGCCGAAAGCTTCGAGGTCGTGGCGACCATGCACTTCGTCGCAGACCGAAGCATCAAAATTCGCGGAATGAAACTTGAACCGATGCCTTCGACTTTGTGCGGGCCGGCCGTGCCTCCGCCGAGAACGGAACCTTGTGTGTCACCGCAACCGTGAGTACTTTCGGCAAATTCTCCTTCATATAGCGGGACACACCTGTGAAAGTGCCGGCGGTGCCAGAGCCGATAACGACGGCGTCAATGCGTCCCTCCATTTGCTCGAAAATTTCGACGGCAGTGGTCTCGTAATGGTAGTTGGGATTGGAAGGATTTTCGAATTGTCCGGCCATGAACGAATTGGGCGTCTCTGCGGCGAGTTGCTTCGCCTGATTGATGGCTCCCAGCATCCCTTTGTCTTCGGGGGTGCGGGTCACCTCCGCGCCCAAGGCCCGCATGATCAGGACTTTTTCTTCCGAAAAACGCTCAGGCACAAAAAGAGCCACTTTGTAGCCACGATTTACCCCGATCAGCGCCAGACCAATTCCGGTGTTTCCCGCTGTGGCTTCCACGATGGTGCCGCCGGGTTTAAGCAAACCCTGCTCCTCGGCGCGCTTGATGATCCCGATCGCAGCTCGATCTTTGACGCTTCCCCCGGGATTGAGATATTCCAGCTTGGCGAAAATGTCGGCGCCGCCGTGGCCGTTGTTATGAAACACAAGGCGCTTGAGCTGGAGCATGGGTGTCTCACCGACGAGTTGAGTGATATCGTCGGCAACGCGCAGGCGGGAAAGTTCGGCGGTTGTGCGCACACTTCAGGGTAAGGCGCGAGTGCGGGAACGTCAATTCCCTGAGAGTGGTATGCCGCGAGGGGAAGTTACGGGAGTAACGGTATTTAAACAAGTCTTCAAAGTTGCAGGGTTTCAAGGTTTCTCGGGCAAAACCATATGAACCGCGGAGGCCGCCAAGATCGCCGAGAGAAATTTTCGGCTGAAGCAACCACTTAATCTGCCGATGGAAAAGTGGAAGGTTCCGCATGTGGCGTCGAGTGTTCTGCCTGGCTTTGTTCTACGTGTGCGCGGAGTCAGTGTGGCTGAATGCACAGGAATTCGAATCCTTCGCCCGAACAGTTCAGGTCCATGGATTCGCGTCGCAGGGATTCGTCTATACGAATGACAATAACTGGCTGACGATGAATACCAGCCAGGGCAGTGGAGCTTTCACCGACTTCGGGCTGAACATGTCCACGCAAGTGACCGACCGGCTGCGTGTGGGCGCACAGGTTTACGACCGCAATCTGGGGCAACTCGGGCAGTATCATCCGTCGCTGGACTGGGCTGTGCGGATTACCGCTTCAAGAGTTGGTTTGGGGTTCGAGGCGGCAAAGTAAAAACTACGCTGGGTCTCTATAACGACACACAGGACCAGGATTTTCTGCATGCGTTTGTGCTGCTTCCGCAAAGCGTTTATCCGACCGATCTGCGCGACGCAACGATTGCTCATCTAGGCGGAGACATATATGGCGATATTGCTCTGCCGCATACGCTTGGCGACCTTTTTTATACGGCCTATGCCGGACACCGCAGCGACAGCATCTACAGCGGCTATCCCTATCTGTTATCGCAGTACGGAACCCACTTCATCAGCTTTGGCGGATTGCAATACGGGGCGGATCTACACTGGAGCACTCCGCTGAAGGGCCTGGAGATTGGAATATCGCGCCTGGATCAAGACGCCCGCGGAAAGGGCACGAGCGTAAGGCCTTTCGATCCTTCCGGGGATAATTCCCTACTCTGAGCGTTCGAAGGCAGATTGGACCAACCAATTCTACGGCCAATACATCCACAGCAAACTGCGGATCGAGTCGGAGTATCGCCGATACGTGCGCGAGCAACTGATCTTCAGCGGTACCGCGGAAAACATAGACGACGTGCGGGGTTGGTATATCTCCGGCGCATACCGGATCACGAAGCGACTTGGGCTCGGTTCCTATTACTCGCATTATTCGATCACCAGCTTGAACGGCGGCATCATAGCCTCATTTCCAAGTCAAACCGATACCAGCCTGCCTGCCAATCACATTTACGACAAAGTGGTCACGGCGAGGGTCGACCTGGATAAGTTCTGGAACATAAAAGTGGAAGGGCACTTCATGAACGGCTATGGCAGCAGCACTTATCCTGATGGTTTTTACCCCCAGGTCAATCCCAATGGTTTCAAGCCGAATACAAAGGCCCTAGTGTTCAAAACCGGCATCAATTTTTGATTTTGAGCCAGAGCCAGGATGGAAAGCTCGATGAAAAGACAAATCACTCTTCCGCTGATTGCTGTCGTTGCGCTATTCAGTTCAATGCGCACCCGCGCGGAAGAGGTGAACCTGATCGCTAATCCCAGCGTAAAGGCGGACATGGTTTCCGCAGGAGAAATCAAAAGGATCTTTTTGGAGGAGAGCATCTCTTTGGCGGACGGAACCCATGTGCAACCGGTATTGCAAAAGGACGGCGCCATTCACGAAGCGTTCGTGCAAGAGTTCATGGGCGGCACAGACGACGATTTACAGAACTATTACCGCGCACTGGTGTTTTCCGGCAGAGGCTCTATGCCGAAAGAACTTGGATCGGACGAGGAGGTCGTGGCCTATGTGGAGAAGACCAGGGGCGCGATCGGATATGTGAGCGCCCGAACGAATACCGATGGAGTGAAGACTCTGGTCGTTGGAGACGACAGCAGCCACGAGGAAAGAAAACTGATTCGGCGCGTGGAGCCGAATTATCCCGAGACGCTGAAACGGCTGGGAATTGGGGGGACGGTGCGTTTGGAGGTAACGATTTCAGCGAAAGGCAACGTCGAGCACGTGGATCTGCTGGGAGGCAATCCTATTCTTGGGGAATCGGCCGTCGCCGCGGTAAAGCAGTGGATCTACGCGGCGGGACATTCGCGGACCGTCACGGAAATCAATCTTCCGTTCGATTCCAAACGCTGAAACCGGCATCCACCGGACGTTTATTCGCCGGACGTTTCATTCACTCCCGGAGGCGACGGACTGCGGCCCAGCATAGTAGCCGCTCTTGGTACGGACGACCATTTTGCCGTGGCCTTTGGCTTTGGCCTCGACTTTGACCTGGCGGAAGCCGCCGGTGGCGCGGGGATTGGTGGGCTTGTAGCCAATGGCGTACTGATTGCGGATATCGTGAGCGACCTGGCGGCTGATTTCATCGACTTCGTCAAGCGTTTTGGGGAAAAATGCCAGACCGCCGGTGCTCTCCGCGATGATTTCGAGCGCGCGCTTGGCGCGGCGGGGATGCTCTTCGTCGCCGAGAATTCCAATGGCGTAGACTTGTGGCCCATTTTCTGCCTGCAATTGCTTGACCGCCTGCTCCAGAGTTTCGCGGCTGGCGTTGTCTTCGCCGTCGGTGACGACGAAGAGAACTTTCTTGTCTAATCTCGCGTTGCGCTGCAGATGGTCGGCGGAGGCGACGACGGCTTCGTAGAGAGCGGTTCCGCCCCTCGCGTCTATTTTTTCCAGAGCGTCTTTCAACTTGAGAAGATTGTTGGTGAAATCCTGATCGAGATAATATTCGTCGTTAAAGTTTACGACGAAGACTTCATCCTGCGGATTGCTGGAACGCACCAGGTTGAGCGCGGCTTGATTGACCTTGGCGCGCTTTTCCCGCATGGAACCAGAGTTGTCGATAACTATGCCCATGGCCACCGGAATGTCTTCGTGATGGAATGAAATGATGGTTTGCGGCTTGCCGTCTTCGAAGACTTTGAAAGCGCTCTTATCGAGATTGGTGACGATGTGGTGGTGATCGTCAACTACGGTCGCATGGAGCAGCACTTCGTCAACATCTTTGCGGAAAACGAAGACACCATTGTCGTTGCTATCCTGCTGCGAGGGCTTACTTTGGGAGCCGGGTTTCGGCGCGCTTTGCGGCGGGTTCGGAGGCGGAGTTTGCGCGGGTGGAGTCTGATTCTGGGCGGGCGCCTGCAGCAAAGCTCCGGCACAGATGACAAAAGCTAGAAGAATAGCGAATCGAGCGGCCCGCTCATTCAGCGGGCGCGTAATATCCCGTCCTGGCATACACCTTTAGCGGCGGCAATCCTTTCGGTGGCATCAGCTTCACTTTTATCTTACGCCATTTGCCGTCGTGGACAACTTTGGCGGGACGATAGCCGAGAACGTATTGATTGCGCAGTTCGATACCGATCTTGGTGGCCACATCGGCCAGATCGTTGGGATTGTCGATGGTGAAGGCGCGGCCGCCGGTGAGTTCGGCAATTTCGGTCAGCAGAGCGGGACCCAGGCGCTCTTCCTGCGATTGGAAGTAGCGGTCGTAGATACCGATCGCATAAATCATCACGTCGGCTTCCTTGACCACGGCTTTGATTTCCCCTTCGGTATAGCGGCTGTGATTGTCGCCACCATCGGAAATAATGAGCAGGGCTTTTTTCGGATACTTGGCCTCGCGCATTTTGCTTATGCCCATGTAAATGGCATCGAGCAAGGCAGTGCGTTTGCGGGGTACGGCATAAACCAGTTTGTTCTGGATTTCATCGACTGAACTGGTGAAATCGCTGACCTCCTCCGGCTCGTCGGAGAAAGTGATCATGAAGAACTCGTCCTGCGGATTTGCGGTCTTGAAGAATTCGATCACCGCATCTTTGGCGCGATCCATTTTGCTGCTCATGCTGCCGCTGGAATCGAAGATTACGCCAAGAGAGACTGGGGCATCTTCGCTGGAAAAGGTGCGAATCTGCTGCTGCGTGTTGCCGTCGAATAGTTGAAAGTTATCTTTGTCCAGGCCGGTGACCAGGCGGTTCATGGGATCGGTGACGGTGACCGGAACCAGCACGAGATCGACATCGACTTTGAGCGGCCGCACATGGGCGCTGAGTTTCCCGGTGCCCAAATCGGGCTTGCTGGCACTTAACTCCTCTTTGGTTTTCTCCACTCCTCTTGGGACGACGTGGACATCATCGACGTCAGTCTGGGATTGGGCAGGGATTACGAGCGAGGCCAACAATAAGGCAGGAGCCAGAAGGAACAGGGTTGAAATGGGGTGATTTTTGCGCAGCCAACTGAACACACCGTTCGGACGCAGCACCGGCAGGAAATTCCGAACCAAGTCTCGAACCAGGCTTCGAACAGGGGCCGAAGGTCGGGGGAACCCGCGCCCGATTTTCAGGCGGGCCATAAAATTACCTCAATTGAGAGCGGATGTTATCACAGCTTGCTGCGGGCGGCGCAGACTTTTTTGTCAAAAATTAGAGACAAAGGCCGAATGTGGCGAATCGGAACCGGCGATGCGCCTGAAGCTGGCGACGCCGATCACCCGGTAGCCAAAACGTTGGGAAAATACCACAGACTCTCCTTGTTACAATCAGTGACTACCACCAAATTTCCCATGGCAGATATTTTTCCGTTCCGCGGCCTACGTTATAACCCCAAACTTGTCTCCGTCGCGCAAGTTGCGACACAACCGTACGACAAAATTTCACCGGCCATGCGGGATGGTTATTACGCAGCCAGCCCGCACAATCTGGTCCGAATTATTTTGGGACGCCCGGAGCCTGACGACAATACAGAGCACAATGTATATACGCGGGCGGCAGCGTATTTTCGCGAGTGGCGCGATGAGGGAATCCTGCGGCAGGATGCAGAGCCTTGCATTTACGCGTATTCGCAGCGTTTTCCAGCGTTTGGAACCGGCGCGGTGTATGAGCGCCGCGGATTTATCGCGCTTGGCCGGATTGAGGATTATGCGGCCAAGGTGGTTTTCCGCCATGAACAGACCCTGGCGAAGCCAAAGGCCGACCGACTAGAACTGCTGCGGGCAACGCGGGCACATTTTGGCCAGATTTTCATGTTGTATGAGGGCGAGGAGATCGATGGCGTGCTACTAGCCGGAACCAAAGGTGCTCCCGATATCGAGGTTAAGGATGAGTATGGAGTGGTGCATCGGGTTTGGGCGATCCAGGCAGCGGAAGTGATTGAATCGGTGCAGGAGGGGATGGGAGAAAAAAAGCTCATCATTGCCGACGGCCACCATCGCTACGAGACAGCTTTGGCTTACCGCAATGAGCGACGGACGGCTGAGGCGGGGAATTCGGCATCTGACGCGCCTTATGAGCGGATGATGATGACGTTTGTGAGCATGAACAGTCCGGAACTGGTGATTTTGCCGACGCATCGGGTGGTGCATGGTGTCTCGGGGTTTGCCGCGGAGGAGTTCGCAAGGAAGGGTGCGGAGTTCTTTCAGGTGGATGAAGTCGAGCCGGGGATTGATGGCGGGCGAGCCGCGGCGATTTTAGCGGAAAAAGGATCCGCGGGAACGGCACTGCTGGCGGTTACGGGCGGACGAACACTGCTGCTGCACCATCCCCGAGCTGCGGCCGCCAGGTTCTATTCGGGATTGTCGCCACGGCAGCAGGCTTTGGATGTAGTGCAATTGCACAAATGCCTACTGGAAGGAGTGCTGGGGCTTTCCGAGGAATCGATTCGCAATCAGCAGAATATTTCTTATGTGCGGGATGCTGGCGAGGCGATTGATCGGGTGAGAAGCGGTGAGGCGGATATTGCTTTTCTGATGAATCCATGCCGGGTAGAGCAGGTGCGCGACGTGGCTTTTGCCGGGGAGGTTATGCCGCAGAAGTCTACCGACTTTTATCCCAAGCTCTTGAGCGGGTTGACGATCTATGCGCTGGATTGAAATGTGTGGCGCACGATGGCGCACCACGAGGAGCGAGGCGAAAGAGCGTGCGTGAGGATTTCAGGAGTCCCTCCGAAACTCACTCCGCGTCCCCGCTTTTCCCGGCGCTAATGCGCTGCTCTCATCCAGTGAAGCGAGCGTTGACAGCCTTTTCGATGGTGGTGTTGGCCGCGATATTTCTTTCGGGAGCGGCGCCGGAAAAGCATCTTTCCGTTTATTCGGTTGCAGCCAATTATTCTCTTCCCCTGGCGCAGAATAATGGACGCGACTATGTAGGCCTGCTTGAACTGCTCGAACCTTTGGGCGCAGTGAACGCGCGCAGTGACGGCAATAAATGGCGGCTGCGTTTTAACAACCTCGAGGCGGAGTTTACCGCCGGCAAAACTCGTTTCCACCTGCAAGGACGTGATGCCGACCTGTCCGCGCCTTTCCTCATGGAAAACGGGCGGGGATTGATTCCAGTTTCCTCTTTGACTCCGATCTTGCCGCGGTTTCTCGGCGGTCCGGTAACTCTGCACGAAGGCGCGGAGCGGCTATTCGTGGGCAGCGTGGCCACTCACTTCACGGCGTCTTTGGCGGGGGCAAATCCGCCCCGGCTGGTGTTCAATTTTACTTCGCCGGTGAGTCCAGCGGTCTCGACTGAGCCCGGGGCGTTGCGCATGACGTTCAGCCGCGATCCGGTGGTTGCTCCGGCATCTCCCACGCTGACTTTCGGAAGCAAGGCGATTCCTTCCGCCAGCTATAGCGAAGGCAACGGAGCAGCGGTGATCACGGTGAAAGCCACGATGCCAGTGATGGCGAGCTTCAGCAACGATGGACGGACGGTGACCATTGCTGGAGCGTCGAACATAGCGCAGAAGGCAGCGCCGCCTAATTCTCTGCAGGCCATTTCGCCGCAGAGCCCCGCGCCGGTTGCGGGAAATTCTGCGGGGATCGCTCGCAAATATTTTGCCGTAGTGGATGCCAGTCACGGGGGCGACGACCACGGCGAGGCGCTCAGCGCCACATTGCTGGAAAAGGATGTGACGCTCTCGCTGGCGCGAAGCCTGCGGCAGGAACTGGAAAGCCGCGGCATTCCTACGCTGATGTTGCGCGATGCCGACGTTAATTTGAGCCTGGATCAGCGCGCGGGAGCAGCGGATGGGGCACATGCGGCGATCTATATCGTGCTTCATGCTTCTTCCACCGGGCACGGCGTGCGCCTCTACACGGCGATGATGCCTTATGAAACGCCAATCAACGACGATCGCGGACCGTTCCGCTCGTGGGCTACGGCGCAGCATGCATATCTTCCGGTGAGCCAACTGGCGGCCACGGCGGTTGCCGCGGAGATGCAGAGGCGACAGATTCCGGTGCGAACCCTGATTGCTCCGCTGCGTCCGTTGAATAACATCACGGCGGCGGCTATTGCAGTGGAAGTTGCGCCGCAAGGAGCGGACGTGGCGCAACTTTCCGCGCCCGATTATCAGCAACTGGTTACCAGCGCGGTGGCCACGGCCATTGCCGCGGCACGGGACAAGCTGGGGGCAACTCCATGAGAGTCCGAGCGAGCATTCCTCGCCATTTGATGATCGCGATGTCGGTGCTGCTGGTGGCGGTGCTGGCAATGAGTGCGTATCTCTGGCGCATGCGCGGACGCGCGGCGGCGCTGCCGGTGATTGCGACCGACAGCCGTCCGATTGCGCCTCCGGTATCGGGGCCGACGGAGCAGGTCAGCCTGTTTGTGGCGCAGGATAATGACGGGTCGTTGCGGGCCGAGACGGCGCTGATTCCGCTTCCTTCCGGACGCCAGCAGCGTGCGGAAGAGTTGCTGCGGGCGTTGCTGACAATTTATCTGGACAAGAATTCACCGCATCCGCTGGCGCCGGGAGCGGACGTGCGCAGCGTTTTTCTGGTCGATCCGGGCCTGGTGGTCATCGACCTGAATGCGGAGTTCGCCGACGGGCATCGCTCAGGAATTTTGGTGGAAGAACTGACCGTCGCCTCGCTGATTCACACCATCTCTGCCAATATTCCCGGCGTGTTGCGAGTGAAGATTCTGGTTGAGGGCAAAGAGCGCGAAACGCTGGCCGGCCACGCGGATTTATCTTGCTTCTACGATGTTACGGCGGTGAATCTGCTGGCGGCGGAGTTGCAGGGGCAATAAAACTGGCTTTCGGCGTCGGGCCTTGGGCGAGGCCTTCGTGACGATCGGGGCCTTATCTAGCGTCGCCTTCCCGCTTGATCTCGCTGCCTGCTTAGCACCTTTGTTTTTTGGAGCCCATCTGCGACACTGACCACTAGCCACTGACAACTATCCACTGTAATTCATGGGCAAGATTCACGTGCTCTCCGAGATCGTTGCTAACAAGATCGCCGCGGGCGAGGTGGTGGAGAGGCCGGCTTCGGTGGTGAAGGAGTTGCTTGAGAATTCGCTAGACGCGGGGGCGACGCGCATTCGGATTAATGTGGAGGCGGGAGGGAAGAGGCTGATCCAGATTACCGACAATGGGTGCGGCATGGTGCGCGACGATGCCATGCTGGCATTTGAGCGGCATGCGACCTCCAAGATTAAAGACGCGGAAGACCTGCTGAGCGTGGCGACGCTGGGGTTTCGCGGGGAGGCGCTGCCTTCGATCGCGTCGGTGTCGCGGCTGCGGCTGGAGACGCGCGCGGCCGACGATGCGGGGGGGACGGTGGTGGAAATTAACGGCGGCAAGATGGCGCGGGTGGAAGAGGCCGGGCTGCCGGCGGGGACCGCGATTACGGTGCGGGATTTGTTTTTTAATACTCCGGCGCGGAAGAAATTTTTGAAGTCGGAGTCGACCGAGCTGTCGCATATTGCGTCGCTGGTGACGCATTATGCGCTGGCGCATCCGGAGAAGCATTTTGAGTTGCATTCGGCGACCAATGCGATGCTGGTGGCTCCGGCGGTGGCGGGGCATAGCGAGCGGGTGTATCAGGTGTTTGGCAAAGAAGTGCTGGATCAGTTGATTCCGGTGGCGGCGACGCAGCCGCTGGAGCATGGAGGCTTGCCGCACTGGCGTGGCGCGGGCGCCCTCGCCCGCGAAGCTGCGGACAGCGAGTCCCCTGACCTTAGTCAACAAGATCCCGGGGAGATGCGGGTTTCGGGGTTTGTTTCCAAGCCGGAGATTCAGAAGCTGAACCGGAATTCTATTTTTGTTTTCGTCAATGGGCGGCTGATTCGCGACCGGCTGGTGCAGCATGCGCTGACCGAGGCTTACAGAAATATTATTCCGCCGACGGTGTATCCGGTGGTGCTGCTGTTTCTGGAGTTGCCGGCGGAAGAGGTGGACGTGAATGTGCATCCGTCGAAGACCGAGGTGCGGTTCCGGCAGCAATCGGTGATGCACGATTTTGTGCGCGATTCGGTGCGGGCGGCGCTGATGAAGGCGCGTCCGGTGCCGCAGTTTGTGACGGAAATTCGGGCGAGAGCGACGGCGGGTGAAGCGCTGACGCCGGGAGCGATGACTCCGGAGTTGGAGTCATCGTTGGGCGCGGGTTCTGGCAGGGACATGCCAAAGGCCCCTCTTCTCGAGGACGCAAGAAATGGGGCACCCGATTTCTATTCCGCGCCTGCGGGCGGGTTTGCGTTGCAGGCTCCAGTTGTTCCGCCGCTGTCAGCGCGATTTCAGTTTGAGGGCGGGATTGCGGTTGAGGCTAATGCTGGCGTGCCAGTCGCGCGTGGGTTGGAGAGCATTCCCGATAACGGGTGTGCGCAGGCGCTTGAGGTTCGCGAAGAAGAACCGACTTTATCTTCGTTGGGAACGCTGCGGCCGCTGGGACAGATTCGAAATTCGTTTATTCTCGCCGTGAATGAAGATGGGTTGTGGATTATCGATCAGCATGTGGCGCATGAGCGGGTCTTGTTTGAGCGCGTGCTGAAGCAGCGGAGCGCACAGAAGGTCGAGAGCCAGCGGTTGCTGATGCCGATTATTGTGGAGCTGTCTCCGGCGCAGCAGGCAGTGTTTACCGAGATTTCCGACGAGTTGCAGCACAATGGATTTGAGGTGGAAGCATTCGGCGCGCGAAGCGTGGCGGTGAAAGTTGCGCCGGCGGGACTGGACGCGGGAGCGGTCGAACATATGCTGCATGAGTTGCTGGAATCGATTTCGCGGGAGGAGCAGTCGCTGAATCTGGAGAAGATTCGGGCGCGCATTGCGGCTTCGATTGCGTGCCATGCGGCAATCAAGGTGAATATGCCGCTGGAGCAGAACAAAATGGAGTGGCTGCTGGCGGAACTGGCCAAAACCGACCACCCCTACGCATGCCCGCATGGGAGGCCCGTGGTGCTGAGGTATTCTGTTAAGGATATTCAGAAGGCGTTTAAGAGAATCTAGTCGCGAGTCCTGAGTCGCGAGTCCTGAGTAACGGTTATAGACCTCTACTCGGGACTCGGGACTCGGGACTCACAACTCGAATGACTGAGATCGAGCTACAACAATTGCGGCGGGAGAAGTGGCGGCTGGATGGCAAGGCCATCCGGACGATTGAGAAGGCGCGCGCGTTTATTGAGTCGGTGGGATTTTGTTTGATGTTTCCGCAGCGGCCGGCGTTGCTGGCGCCGACTTTTATTGGGGCGTTTGTGGGGGATGACGATCGGTTGCCCGATTGGCAGCATGCGTTTGCCGATCCGCGGGCGGGCGAGGCGACGGAGTTGATGGTGCGGTTGTTGCGCGAGCGGTCGGCGTATGAGGCCAATTTGTTTGGCGAGAATAATGCGTTTCTTTTGTCAGCCTCGGTGTTTCCTTACTTTTATGCGCTGGTCGGGGAGCGGAATCCCAAGGTTGCGCCGCGGGCGGGGTCGCGGTCTCCTTATTCGGCGCTGGCTTGCGATGCGTTTGAGTTGATTACCCGCGAGGGGCCGATTTCGAAGCAGAAGATGCGGGAGGCGCTGGGCGGGAGCGTTTCTTTGCCGGCACTGGATAAGGCTTTGGGCGAGTTGTGGTCGAAGTTGCGCGTGGCGCGCGTGGATTATTCGGCGAGCGAAGGATCGTCGTGGGATTTACTTTCGCGGTGGGCGCCGGAGGTGGTGAAAGAAGGCATTGGGCTTTCGGTGGCGCAGGCGCTGTCGGCGTTGCTGTCGAAATATTTGGATTGCGTGGTTGCGGTGGAGCAGGTGGACTTGGAATCTTTGTTCAGCAATTTTGTGCCGCGGTCGAAGATGAAGGATGCGGTGAACGCCCTGCTGGCGGCGCGCGAGTTCAGTTTTGTGCATGTGTCGGGGAGGTCGATGTTGCAGGTGACGCCGGAGAAGATGGCGTTTGTGGCGGCGGTTCCATCGGGGATTGAGTGCCGGCGCGGAATATGACGCGGGAGAAACCGCGAGGGCATTTCACGAAGCCGGTATCGAAGCAGGGCAAATATAGAAGGCCAGCGCCTAAAGGCGCACAGTAGATGCGCTGCGCGCGGCACGACTGAAGTCGTGCCCTTCCCAAGAAATATCCCCGAATCAAATGTCTTGATCCTATCGCGGGCGTATTGCTCCTTCTCCTACAGGGCTGTTGCATTTGGGGCATGCGCGGACTTTTTGGATTGCGGCGCGGCGGGCGGCGGAGAACGGTGGGGCGCTGGTTTTGCGGAATGAGGATCTTGATCCTCAGCGGTGCAAGCCGGAATTTGTTGCTGCCATGAGTGAGGATTTGGGTTGGCTCGGAATTCGGTGGAGCGAAGGGCCGGATTGCGGCGGGGAATTTGGTCCTTATTCGCAGAGTGGGCGGCGGGAGTTTTATTTGGCGGCCTGGCGAGAGTTGCGGAAGATGGGAGCGATTTATCCATGCACTTGTTCGCGGAGGGATGTCGCGCTGGCGGCTCTGGCGCCGAATGAGGGGGATGATGAGCCGGTTTATCCGGGGAAGTGCCGGCCTGCGCAAGCGAAACCCTTCGGGCTTCGCCCGACTGGACAGCCCCTTCGGCTCCGCTCAGGACAGGCTCGGGGAGCTGCGTCCGCATGAGTCCGATGCCGAACCGAAAGGAGTGAATTGGAGATTTCGGGTGCCTGATGGCGAGGTTGTCGGGTTTGAAGATTTGCATTTTGGGGCGCAGACTGCGACTGCCGGTCGGGATTTTGGAGACTTCATTGTTTGGCGGCGCGATGATGTTCCGGCTTATCATCTGGCGGTTGTGGTGGATGATGCGGCGATGCGGATTTCCGAGGTGGTGCGTGGGGCGGATTTGCTGAAGTCGACGGCGCGGCAGATTTTGCTTTATCGGGCTTTGGGGTTGGAGGCGCCTGATTATTTTCATTGCGACCTGGTGCGGGATGAGGTGGGCGTGCGCTTGGCGAAGCGGCATGATGCTTTGAGTATTCGCAGGCTGCGGGAGTCGGGATGGTCGGCAGAGCGGGTGCGGGGAAATGCTCCGTCGTTTCGGCGATAGTTTCTTTGCGGCACCGGCAAGAACAAAACTCAACGACAGAGGCGCGCCGGGGGCGCACAGAGGGTCACGGATGAGAGCAGCTTCGTGGGCGAGCGTTTGTGGCAACCTCATCTTCTACTTGCAGGCGCTGGGTGCAATTCGGCGGCTTCAAACTCACACGAATGTCGAGCTTGTGCCGGGGTAAGGAGCTTCGACTGCGAACGGGACCCGCGTTGCGGGTCCCATTCTTCGCTCAGCATGACAGGAGATGTGGCTACAACGAGCGCAGGAAGTTCAACAGGTCTTGCTGATCTTGTTCGGAAAGCTTTTTGTAGTTGTTGATTACGGCGTTGGCTTCGGAGTCGGGGTAACGATTATCTCCTTTGCCGGCGTGGCCGAGGATTGCCTGAACGACGTCCGCGGTACGGCCGTCATGCAGGAAGAAGATTCGTTGACCTAACCCCCATAACGGAGCGGTGCGGAATTCGTCCCCTCCGGCCTGCCCTTGCACAACGTTATCGGCAAGCTGGGGGCCCATGTGATGGAGCAAAAGATCCGAGAAAAGATTTGCCTGAACCGCGCTGAGCGCGGTGATGGACGACTGTCCGGTGGTGAAGGACTGCGTATGGCATAGTGAGCAGCCGATGGCGGCAAAAACTTGCTGGCCGTGTGTGGTTGATGATGTGGGCGGCGCCGGTTGCGGTTGATCGAGCATGCGCATGAAGGTGGTGAAGCGGACGACGTCACTCGGCTGCTCGGTGCCGTTCAGAGTGTAGTTGGTGTAGTCCTCGGGAGTGCCGTTGAACAGACAGCCGGGAGTTTCGTCGCGTTCATTGGGAAACATTTCATTGGTTACGCCCACTTCTACGTTGTAGGCTTCGCCGGCAAACATCTCCAACGATTTGTTTTGCGCCTTCCAGCCAAAGCGCATTATGGTTCCATCGTTTCCGCTGGTATTTGCGGTTCCGTCCATGGCGGCGTCGTGCAGGGCAACGTTGGGCCGTCCGCCGATGCCCATGCGCCGCTTTATAGAAATGTTGTTATTCACGTTCGCGAGAATGGCGGAATCGGTGATCGACTCGATCAGGCCTCCGCCAAATAATGGAGTGGGGATGCGGAAGATGAGATTCCCCGTGGCTGCGGCCTGCTGAAAGTTGGGCTGAGCGATGTTGCAGCCTTGCGCATCGCTGCGGCCGGTAATCACGAACAGGTTGTGCACTCCGCCGTCGGGTTGCTTGAGATCAGAAGTGTAGGGAAATCGAGCTTCGCGCACCGGTCCGTTGGCAGTGATGAACGAAGGAATCTGATTGATCGCCCCCTGGTCGATGGCGGCGGCGAGTTGCGGGTTGAGCGAAGGACTGGTGCCTCCGGTTGCCGGTTGCGCGTGACATTGTCCGCAAGATTCGGCGTTGAACCTGGGACCGAGTCCGTTGCCGGTGTTGGCCACGGATCCAGTGACTGAATCGAGCTGGGCGAAATTCATCAGGCCAGCGGAGAAAAAAGACTGCTCAGCAGCAGTTAGTCCGGCAATGGGCGAACCGGCGGCAGCAGGACCGCCGCGGACACCGGGATCTTTCGCTCCACTGGAGGCAGCGAGTTGAGCAGCACAGGGTTGAGCGAGCCGGAGGAACGAGAGTATAGACGCTGCGATTAACAGCTTTCTGCGTACTTGCTTGCGACTTGCGGATTTTGTCTTCGCCGAGCGAGATGTTTCCGCATTGCAGGACATGGGTCTCCTTAGACAGTGGCAGAGGTGCGGGAGGCATTGACCGGCCTCAGCGGTGGATTTGCCGAAGTGGTTGGTGTGAGGATTCTCTTATGAGCTGTTGCAATGGTGGAGATGCCAAAGGGTCAGAGTGCCGCGTCAGAGGGCTTAGGCTCTCTGCGTGTCCAAGTGGACATGTGACGCGGCGGCGATGGGACAACGTGTCTGCGCCGAAAAAAACTTAACACGGAGGAGCACTGCGGATTTCACAAAGAAGGCAGGGTGATGCTCGATCGAATATACGAATGAGACCCTCGGGTCCGCGATCTAACCAGCCGGGTTCATCCCGACTACGTAGCGATTTTCCGTATGGAAACTTTTAGCGAAGGACGTGCGCTCTACAGAATTTTTGTTGTCAGATCCAATAGCCTGCGGCATTTTTGAGCCAGCCGGGCGGAGTGGCACTGCTACAATTCCCTGATTTCCTTCGAGTTGCGAACACTAGAGTCCGAACTTTGGTCTCGACAACCGCGTATTGTTTTGTGGGGCTGTTGGAAGCTCCCAGGCGGGTCTTGAAGCGATTTCGGGCTAAGGAATAATTTTCCGGGGAGTGCTAGTTGGAAGATGTCCAGGTAGTTGCGATGCTGGTGCGCCGGTGCGTTGCCGGCGATGCCGCTGCCTGGGAAGAAATTGTGCGCAACTACAACCGCCGTATCTATAACATTTGCTATCGCTTTGCCGGATCGGGCGATGACGCCGAAGACCTCACGCAAGAGGTTTTCATCAAGATGTACCGGACACTGTCGAGCTATGATCCATCCAAGGGCGCGTTCGTTACCTGGGTGACGACGATAACGCGCAACCTGCTGGTTGACCACTTCCGCAAGACCAAGCAAGACCGCATAACGGATTCCATGGACGCAGCGCCGTCGGAGCATGAAGACGCGCAGCCGCTCCGTGAGCAAATTCAGGACCAAAGTGCGCCTCCCGATGCCCACGTACGCAGCCGGGAGGTGGGAGAAACCGTTCATGCAGCCCTGGCGAAGCTTTCGCCGGAACTGCGTGAAGCTGTGATTCTAAGGGATTTACAGGATATGGACTACCGTGAAATCGCAACCGTTTTGAAGGTGCCGGAGGGAACTGTGAAAAGTCGAATAAATCGCGGGCGGGCGGAACTTGCACGCCTGTTACAACGTACCTATAGGCAGGTGATGTGATGCCAGATCACACAGACACAGACAAAGACCAGACGAAGAACGGGTTGCAGTGCCCCGAGTTCGACGCCTTGCTGACGGACGCCCTTGATGGCGTTCTGGCGGGCCCGAAGCTCGACCGTTTCCAGGCGCACGCGCGAATCTGTACGACGTGTGGGCCGCTGCTCGCTGAAGCTGAGGCGGGCCGCAACTGGCTGAAAGGTCTCACGGAGGTGGAGCCTCCAGCCGGTCTGGTTACGAGTATCCTGGCATCGACAACCGGCGTAGATACCTTGCGACTGCGGGCTAATGCGCCAGTCTCGCAGATCGGTGTATCTTGGCTGGAGCGGGCGCAGGCCTGGTTCTCGGGCGCGATGCAGCCGATCTGGGCCACGGTGCGGCAGCCGAGATTTGCCATGTCGTTTGGCATGGCTTTCTTCTCGCTGTCGGTGGCGTTGACGGTAGCGGGAGTGAAGCCGGCGGACCTGCGGCAGATCAGCTTGCGGCCTGCCGCCATCCGGCATACGTATTACAGTACCGAGGCTCGAGTGGTTCGCTACTACGACAACATACGATTTGTTTATGAAGTGGAATCGCGAGTGCGCGAATTCAAGCGTAACGTGGTTCCCGCTGAACCGGGGCCTGCGGAATCGCAGCCCACGAAACCGAAAGAACGCAAGAACGACACCAGTAAAGAACCTGAGCAGAAACAGGAACGCAATTACAGCCAGACGGAGAATCAAGTCGTTCTGGCCAGCCTTCCTCTGGGGCCATCTGTTAACGATCTGCCTGTAGTGTCGGTGAGCACTTACAGGAGGTTCGTATGAACTGCGCCAACCACACGGATACCGCAGCGGTGGCATTCTGCCGCACCTGCGGCAAGCCGCTCTGTCAAAACTGCACCCGCGATGTTCGCGGGGTAATTTATTGCGAATCTTGTCTGGCGGCGCGGATGGAAGGCACGCCGCCGGCCAGTGGATTTATGCCGGTGCCGCCCGTACCACCAGCGCAGACGGGCTATCAGCAATTCATGGATCAAGGGCTCGGAGTGAAAGTTGCGCCGGGGCCTGCGTCCGGACCCAATCCCGCAGTGGCGGGAATGCTCGCCGGATTTTTTCCCTTTGGGGTGGGTGCGGTTTATTGCTCGCAATATGCCAAAGGCCTGGCTCATCTGCTGATTTTCGTCTTGCTGATTTACGGGACTGACCACGCGGGTAATTGGGGCTGGATATTCGGCATGGGCATCGCTTTCTTTTACGTCTACCAGATCATCGATTCGATTCGCACGGCCAAGGCGCTTCAGATGGGGCAGCCGGCGCCGGATCCGATGGGACTGGGGCATGCCTTCAACATGGGAGACAAGTTCGAACCGGGCAAGGTACCAATAGGGGCGGTTGTCCTGATCGGACTTGGTGTGCTGTTTCTGCTGCACACCATGGGGCTCATGGAGTATGGGTTTGACCGGTACTGGCCGCTGATAATTGTGTTTCTGGGGGCGTGGATGTTTTACCGCCACTGGGAGCGGTCAGAGCGGACTTGCAGATGCGGCCGTTGCAAAACGCGCTGGCTGATGGGGCCGGCGATGGTGCTCACGACAGGCGTGCTTTTTCTGTTGCAGAGTTTGGACGTTGCCGATCTGGGCCGCACCTGGCCGGCATGGTTGCTCGTTGTCGGAGTGGTGAAGCTTTTGCAGAGCAGCGCGTCGTCGGAGGGTCACGTTGGCCCGCTGCCTCCGGGGCCGGCGAATGTGCCGCCACCGCCGACAGTTCCGCCGCCGGGCACAACGGAATCGAACCCCGGGGAGGTGAATCGTGTCTAGTCAAGGAACGCCCGGGCAACCTGGGCAGCCGAGTCCTGGCGTTTCTGGCACTGGAGCGCCGAACGCTGGATATACCGGTGCGGGAGCTCAAAGCTACGGAACCCGCGGCCCTGTCATGCCGCCGCCGCCGCGCCGCCGTCGCCGTTCGTTTTCCGGGCCATTGGTGCTGATCGTTCTCGGGATCATTTTCCTGCTGGGCAATTTGCACATGCTGTCGTGGTCGCGCATTGGGAGTTTATTCGCACACTACTGGCCGGTGCTGCTGATCTTATGGGGCGTAGTCAAGCTGATTGAATACCAGGCCGCGCAACGGGATGGCTATCCACCACCGGGCATTGGCGCTGGAGGAATTGTGTTGGTGGTGGCAATTGTGTTTTGGGGTTTGATTGCAACGCAGGCGGAGCGCTTCAACTGGTCGGGACTGCGCAATCAGATGAACATCGATGACGACGATCTGAACAATCTGTTTGGCGAAACCTATAACTTCGACGATCAGCTGGCGCAGAATTTTCCGGCGGGCGACAGCCTTAAGGTTCTGGATGATCATGGCGCGGTCAGCGTCCACGCTTCGGTCGACAACAAAATTACAGTAGTTATCCATAAGCGGGTTGGAGCGGATAACCGCGACGATGCGACCAAGTATGACAGCGAGACCAAGCCCGTTTTCACCACCATTGGCGGCGAGATCACGCTTAACGCCAAGGTGCAGGGGGCGGGCGATCACCCAGTGATTACCGATCTCGATATATCGCTGCCGCGCAAAGCCTCGGTGACCATCGTTTCCCGCCGGGGCGATGTCAATGTGGCCAGCCGCGACGGCGATGTGCAGGTCAACAGTCAGCATGCCGACACATCCGTTGAGGACGTTAACGGAAACGTGAAGTTAAATCTGGAGAGGAGCACTGCGCGGGTTGAACAAGTGACCGGCGATGTGCAGATAAACGGCCGGCTGAACGAAGTATCGTTGAGCGACATCAAGGGTTCGGCTCAACTGGAGGGGGAATTTCAGGAGAGCGTGAAACTGGCGCAGATCACCAAGAGCGTGACTTTCAAGTCGTCCCGAACCGATATGGAATTTGCCCGCATCGACGGCGAGTTGGATCTCGACTCCGACGATCTCCATGCCGATCAGATTAACGGGCCGTTGAGCCTGCAAACCCGGTCCAAGGAAATTCGTCTGGATGGAGTCTCGGGAGACATTCGCTTGCAGGATGAAGACGGCGGCATCGAAGTGGGAGTGCGGTCGCTGGGCAATGTGCAGATCGATAATCGCAAGGGGGACGTGCAGTTGAGCCTGCCGGATAAAGGCGGGTTCCGGCTGGATGCCAGAACGCGGGACGGAGAAGTGCAGTCGGAGTTTCCGGAATTAAAAGTAGAAAACAACGATACCGAAGGCACAGCCAGCGGCACCGTCGGCAACCCGATGGCGCATATCGTGATCAATGACGAGCACGGCGGCATCGAGATACGCAAGGCGGGATTGCAACCGCCACGCCCGCCGGAGCCGCCGACACCGAAGGCAGGCAAGAGTCTGCCTCCGCCGAAAGGCGACGTCGAGCCGACGGAGAACTGAAAACCTAATTTGCCTAATTGTGGATTCGTATTCCTTGTCGTCTACAGGCTTGACCTGGCGTATAGAGTGGCTATACACTATACGAGTGTGATTCGCAGCTATCGGCATAAGGGCCTAAAGAAGTTTGCCCAGACCGGGTCACAGGCAGGCATTCAGGGCAACCATTCGAATCGCCTGCGACGATTGCTGACCGCTCTTGACGTTGCGAGTCAGCCGGGGGATATGAATGCTCCCGGGAACAATCTGCACGCTTTGGCAGGCGACCTTGTGGGCCATTGGTCGGTAAATATAAGCGGAAACTGGCGGCTGACTTTTGCGTTTGAGGGTGAGGACGCTGTGCTTGTCGATTACCTCGATTACCACTGAAGGCGAATGAAATGATTTTCAATCCGGCACATCCCGGGGAAGTGCTGAAGGAATATTTGGGCGAGATGAGCGTTCATGAAGCGGCTGGCCGGTTGGGTGTAACGCGCGCTCATTTGTCGCGAATATTGAATGGGCACGCCGGAATCAGTGCGCAGATGTCGTTACGGTTGTCGGCGGCGCTGGCAACATCGCCCGAGTTTTGGCTCAAGATGCAGGTTCAGCATGACCTATGGCAGGCGCAGAAAACAAAGCGGCCAAGGGTGCGGCGGTTTCCGCATGTGAGTGCGTCGAGGTCGTTGTCGACTACGGCTTGAATCGCAATGCCATCATCAACTGGCGGGGCGTGCGCACAAAGCCGAGGGCGGGCTGTCTCCACACAGGCACACCCTCACTAATTGAGTTTCTTCTTTACTAAATCTTCAACCTGGGCCAGCACTTCATCTTCGCTCAACCTACTCGAATCGATCACGACCGCATCCGTGGCCGCTACCAGGGGCGATGCGGAACGAGTACGGTCGCGGCGGTCGCGCTCGCGCAGATCGGCGGCCAGGCTGGCCGCAACCTCGCCTCTGATCTTTTGTTGCTCCATGCGCCGCTGCTCGCGTACCACCGGATCGGCATCGAGAAAAATCTTCAAGTCGGCGTCAGGGAAGACTTTGGTCCCAATGTCGCGGCCTTCCATTACGATGCCGCCTTGCGCGCCCATTTGTCGCTGAAGTTCCACCAGCCTTTTCCTGACTAGGGGGTGCACGGAAACTCGCGACGCTGCTTCGGTCACATCGCGTTCGCGAATGCGGGAAGAAACGTTGCGGCCATCAAGCAGCGTGCGATTGCCGCCGATCATCGGCTCCAGCTGGACGCGGGAGTTCTCAGCGAGTTTGACCAGCGCCGGTTCGTCGTCGAACGAAATATCGTGGTCGATTGCCTTGAGGGCAAGAGCGCGGTACATCGCACCGCTTTCCAGATTCACGTAGCCGAGTTTGCGTGCCAGGCGGAAGGCAATCGTGCTCTTGCCTGCGCCGGCTGGGCCGTCGATGGCAATGATCAGTTTGCGGGGTTGACGGTCCTGGATTGGTTGATCGGTCGCTGGATCGGTCATCGATTGGTCAGTATCGCACTGCGGATTTATGAACTCGATGCAAAGCTATGACGATAACAGGCGAGATCTACCTTACCAGCCATTCGGTCACGGTGTGCACCTGCGTCAGCAACTGGGTGTAAGTCACGACGAAAGCCGCGGTAATGATTACTGCGGCGGTCATCGCCAGAAAAAATGTTGCAGCCCGACGCTGAGAATCCCGGCATCCATCTGCCCGAGGATTCTGGGCCCAGGCAATCAACCGTTCTATGCGTGCATTCATGAGCGCCGCGGAACTGTGTACGAACGCGGTCATGACTTCCTCTTCGCAGCATTGCGGCCGGGGACTGAGGGTTGAGAGCTTTATCAATGCAGCCGCCAGATCCAGAGCGTCGCCGGCACAGCTCACGGCATCATCATCGGCCGCCATCTCAGTAGATTCCAGCCATGCTGTCTCCATGCTCTTCATGCCGGGAAAGGCTAGAAAGCGCAGCAAGAGTTTCTTTAGATTATCGCGGCGCCGCACATGGGCAACTTCGTGGCGCAGTGCCGTGCGCAACTCATTATCGTTGAGAGAAAACTGCGCTGCCCCGGAAAGCAATACTCGGGGCCGAAAAATTCCCGCCACGGTAAGCGCCGGGGCGGTGGGTTCAATGCGCAAGACGGGAATCGAAAGCTGCGATTCGATCGTTTTTGCATGGTTCATCCACCGGGAAATCATTCCTCCGGCCCTGAGCAGAGCGGCGATGGCGTTAGCTGCGCCGAACCCAGCCAGCCCGATTCCGCAAACAGCAAGAACCAAGGGCAATGCGGCCAATGGTTCCCGGATCTTGCGAGGTTCCAGAAGAAGAAACGATGGGACGGTAAGCGCCGCAGTTACCGCTGCGGCTGCGGCAAAGGGAAATATCCTGAAGGCGAACAATAAATCAGCCCGCCGCCTGGCGGAGATTTTTCCGCCCAGTGCCGATACTCCGCCCCACACGTAGCAAACTGCGAGGGATAGCACGACATAGACGAGGAAAAAGACCGAGGAAGCCACCGCAAGACCACGCGCCGCAAACATTATGGCTTCTCCCGGTTGTTTGTCTTGTTTGCCGATTCGGCCGACTTCTTGCGCAGTTCGCTCTTGCGCAGGTTGCGGCGCTTGCTCTCCACCACTTCGCGCAAATCTTCGAGCAACTGCGCATCGCGTTCGCTCACGATTTCCACCAGATAGGAAAGCGGCAACTGCGCGCTGGAACTCGAATCCAGCAATTGTCGAAATGCCTCGCCCGCGACCTCGCGATGCAATTGCTCCCGCGTAACCCGAGGCGTGTAGCGAAACGCCCGGCCTTCGACCTCGCGGGTCAGCAACTGCTTTTTGTACAGACGATCCAGCGTGGTCATCACCGTCGTATAAGCTAGGTTTTCTGCGCCACTAGCCAGAAGTTCCCGCACCGTGGCTGTGCCGCGCGACCATAGGGCTTCCAGCAGGCGCTGTTCCAGCGGCCCTAATTGGTCGGGAGAGCCAAGCGAGGAATCGGACGAATAACGAAAATGGAAGATGCGTCTCATGCGCCAAGAACCAAACGGAGATTTTATCTCAGGCGGAGAGACGCGGCCAGAAGACTTTGGAAATAAATAGGGACTCAGCGCGCGAACAAGAGGAGCTTTGTTGGGGTGGGAAACGGGAATCGAACCCGCAACCGCCGGAGCCACAGTCCGGTGCTCTGCCAGTTGAGCTATTCCCACCGCATCGCAGAGACGATTATAGCAACTGAGATTCAACTGTGTCAGAACGTGGATCGGTTAGAGGACGATTTTGGGTGCAAGAAAAGCTTGGATTCTTACGCGTTGGCCGACAACCTGTGGTGGCCTTTGGCGTCGGCAATTCCATACTGTCGAATCTTATAGAGGAGTGCCTTGTAGCTGATCTGTAAAACCGCGGCAGCTTGTTTGCGGTTCCAATTGGTCTGCTCCAGAGCACGCATAATTGCTTCCGCTTCGGCTTCGTCCTTGGCGCTGCGGGCCAAGGATTTCAGCCCGCCGCCATCGGCGCTCTTTCCTGAAGAATCACCATGAAGGCCGCCGGTACCGCCATTTTTCGGCTGCAGTTCGGCGATCGCCAAGTTCTCGTCTCCCAGAATTAAGTAGCGCTTCAGGAAATTATTTAGCTCGCGCAAATTGCCCGGCCAACTGTGATCGTGGCAAGCCTGTAAAAGCGCGGGAGAAAGCGGCAAAGGAGCGCGCGCGTAACGTTCGGCCATGCGCGTCATCGAGTGCTTGAGGAGAACTGGAATTTCTTCCTTGCGCTCGCGCAACGGCGGCAACTGTAAAGTGAATGCGTTCAACCGATAGTAGAGATCTTCGCGCAGCCGTTTGGTGGCCAGCGCTTCAGGGATGTTGATGTTGGTCGCGGCCAGAATGCGCACGTCCACTTTGATCACCGTGCGGCTGCCCAGGCGCGAAAACTGCTGGTCCTGCAAAACGTGCAGCAGTTTGGCTTGCAAAAGCGGCGGCATTTCGCCGATCTCATCCAGCAGGATTGTGCCTTTATTGCACAACTCGAATTTACCCGGCTTAGCATGAGTCGCGCCGGTGAAGGCTCCGGGCTCGTAGCCGAACAATTCGCTCTCCAGCAAATCGGCGGGCACCGCGGCGCAGTTGACTTTCAAAAATGTGCGGTGGGCGCGCGGCGAAAGTTTGTGGATCAGCCGTCCCAGAACTTCTTTGCCCGTGCCGCTTTCGCCCAGCAGCAATACCGGAATGTCTACGTTGGCCACCAGCGCCGATTGCGAACGCAATTTGCGCATAGCGGGACTGGCAGCGATAAAAAAAACGTCGTCGGAAAGCTCTTCGACCTCGCCGGTGAAAGTTTGTTTTCCCTGCCCGAGACAGAGATCAATCACTGCATCCAGTTCCGCTTTCTGAAACGGTTTGGTCAGGTAATCCTGCGCGCCCATCTTCATGGCTTGCACAACCTTGCGCGTGTCGTTCACACAGGAAAGCATGACCACCTTCATACCCGGCTTCATCTGGCGCAACTTTTCCAGGGTCTCCAACCCATCGATCCCCGGCATGAGCACGTCGAGCAGGACGAGATCGGGGTGCAATCCCTTTTCTACAAGCTGCAGCGCCTCTTCGCCGGTGGTCGCCGTCTCTACACGGTAGTCGTCCACTTCAAGCAGCGTGCGGATGTAGCGGAGCATTCCCGGTTCGTCATCCACCAGCAGAATGTTGGCGGCTTCACTCATCGATTATCTTTCCTTTGACTACGGGGATGGTTGAAGGTTGAAAGGGAATGAGGAAAGAAAACTTGCAGCCCGCGCCGGGCTCGCTCTCGACCCAGATTTTGCCTCCCATGCCGTAGACCAGGCGCCGGGCAATCGCCAGTCCCAGGCCCATTCCTTCCGCGCTGTTGTTGGAGGGAAGACGGAAAAAGTCGTCAAAAACTTCCTGATGGAATTCGGCGGAAATGCCCGGTCCGGTGTCGGCGACGCTTATTTTTACGGCATTTGGCTGGGTAACACTTTGACGGCGACGTTCGCCGGGAACGGCGGGTTCCGAAGCCACACGGCGCTCCCACATGTGCGGCTCCGCGTGCAGCCACACTGTGCCTCCCTGGGGCGTGAACTTAAACGCGTTTTCCAGCAGATTGGAAATTACCCGCTCCAGCTTTGGAGAGTCGAAAGGGAAGACCGGCAATTTGTCATTGGCAAGAAAATACAGGGCCAGCCCGCGCTCCTGAAAGTGTCCGGACCACAGATGACAGACCTCGGACAAACATTGATTAAGGTCGCCCGCCTTAAATTGCATGCGCAGGCCACCGGTTTCAAGGACGCTGTAGGTCAGAAAGTCCTGGATGAATTGCTGCAGGCGTTTGCCGCTGGCCTGCATATCTTTCAAAACTTCGCGCTGCCGCTCGCTGATCGGCCCCAATTTTTCGCTATGCAACAATTCCACGTAGCCGTTGAGAATGGAAAGCGGCGTCTTCAGGTCGTGGGCGGCTGAAGCGAGGGCATTCGTTGTGCGTTGGAAGCGATCGCGCAAGGCCACGTATTCTTGCCGCAGATTTTCCGGGCTGGGCAGATCGGCATCAGGACGCGGTTCAGATGGGGACTCTTTGGACAAGGACTTCTTTTCGGCGGCGCCTACTGCAATTCCGGAAGAATCGGAAGCACACGTGTTCTTTTGCAGAGTAGCCATTTTTCTAGCCAGAGGCGCGACGTGGGGAGGGATTGACTCTTCTGGGGCGCGAAGAACCCTGTCCGCAAATCGTAAGCCACGCCTATCTTAAAGTCAATGTGAAACACACGCGAATTACCCAAGTGTAGCAAAAGCTTGCACTTCTGAGCGGTTGAGCAGAGATTAGAAGAAGCCTTAATAAGCGAATAGAAGACGAATGCAACTGGCGAAAACCATGGCTTTGTTTCGGGCACGGGGATGGTTGTTCACGGGGTTTAGGGTCTATTCCTGCCTTCGTTACTTGTCTGGCATGGCATTTGGCCCAGCGGATGCTGCAATGGCAAGGTTACGACCTCACTTGGAAAGGCTCCCCCGTGAACCTGAAGAGGTCTGGCGAACGGCGCAAGTGGTCGCGCCTGCCGCTGGCAATTCCGGTTTTTGTCCGCAGCCGGGACGATGAAGGCAAGGATTCTCTGGAATTCGCCACGGCGCTCAATGTAAGCGCCGGAGGCATGCTGGTGGCGGTGCGCCGCGCTATGCCCTGCATGGCCGAGATTCTATTGGAGATTCCTAGCGCTCCACTGGCTGCACTGGCCTTGCGCCCGCGTGCATCACGGCATCTTCGCGCACGCACGCTGCGTTCCACGCAAGCCAACGGATATCACTTGCTGGGGCTGAAATTTCTGCGGCCGCTGCTCAATTCGCGTGGGTTGACTGCGGGTTCCAGACGGAAGCTCCGTTCCGCGGTGTGAAAATATTTTCCTAGCTCCTTTGGATTTTCCTGCCGCTCCTTTACTCCTCTCCATTACCCTCATTCCCCTTTAGGAGTCTTTAGTAAGCTGTCTTTCTGCAATCACATAAGCTAGGTTGGAACAAGTGATTACCGCTGGCGGCAGGTTTGGTTTGCCGGGTGCTTGTTGCCCGAGTGTGCAGGAAATTAGCGCTTGGTTTTGCTTATGACGGCCTCTAATAGTGTGAATTCCCTGGTCCAGCCTCTCGGCGAGATGCCGCCGGAAGCGATAGTTTTTGGCGGAACCGAAGTCATGCAGTCGCTGCGCGAACGTTTGCTGAAGCTAGCCGGCGCCAACGTTCCCGTGCTGATTGAAGGCGAGAGTGGTACGGGGAAAGACATCATTGCTCGCATGATTCACGCCGCCTCGCCATGGAGGACCGGGCCCTGGGTCAAAGTAAATTGTCCGGCGATTCCTGGAACCCTGCTGGAAAGCGAACTGTTCGGTTACGAGAAAGGTGCGTTTACCGGCGCCTATGGGATGAAGCCGGGGCGGGTCGAGATGGCGCACCGGGGCACTTTGTTTCTCGACGAGATCTCCGAACTCGACATGGCTTTGCAGTCGAAGTTGCTGCAGTTGTTGCAGGATGGCCAGTTTTGCCGCATCGGCGCGCAGGAAGATAAGAAAGTTGAAGTGCGGGTGGTGTGCGCGACGAATCGTAAACTCGATGTTGAGATTGAAAGCGGCACATTTCGCGCGGATTTGTACTATCGCATCAACGTGGTGAACCTGCAAATGCCGCCGCTGCGCGAGCGCGCGGCCGACATTCCCGATCTAGTGAATTACTTCCTCGAATATCACAACCGCAAGTACAACTGCCGCGCGAAGCCGCTCACCAATGAATTGATGGCTGTGTTGCGCAAGTACCATTGGCCCGGCAACATCCGCGAACTGGAAAACCTTATCAAACGTTATGTGATCCTGGGCACGGAAGATGTGATCGCGAGCGACCTCTCGCCGCGCCAGCCGGATTTCTTCAATGCCGAAATTCCTGTGGATGGACAAATCTCGCTCAAGAAGCTGACCCGGCAGGCGGTCCGCGAGCTGGAACGCAAAGTGATTTTGAAGGTGTTGCAAAACCACCACTGGAATCGCAAACAGTCGGCGCGGACCTTAGGCATCAGCTATCGCGCTTTGCTCTACAAGATCCGCGATGCGGGATTGCCTTCCAATCGCCAGGCGAAACGCAAGCAGGCCGAGCCTCCGAAGCAGGAAGTGGCGGCGGACTAACGACCTCCCATTTTAGCGATCTTCATCTCCACGTAACACTCGCGACGGGAAGATATCCGTCGTCGGACCGCAGAATCTCTCCGATGGAGCCGTCTGTCTCTGTATCTCTTTTCTTGAGTCAGGAAATTCTACCCACGCCTTAGGGGTGCAGCGGTATTGTGCAGCTGACCGTGCATGGCCGATAAAAGAGTGGCATATCCGCAAGTGTAGGACCAACTGGGCCGCTCTCCAGAAACTGTTGTCTCTCCTTGCTAGCGTCAGTTCTTTGGAGGGTGAGGAATGCGGCCGAGCGCCACTTCTGTTGTTCCTTGTAACCTTGAAAACCGAATCCGAAAAGCGCGAGTTCTACGAGCTGACCATTTGATCGGTTTGGGCCTGGCGCTGGCTGTATGTGCGGGAAGCGGAGCCCTTACCGGGTGTGGCACCGGCTCCGCGTCGACCACAACTACACCGACTCAGCCCACTCAACCTAGCCAGCCCTCTCAACCCAGTTACCCTTCGATCCCGCCGGAGACGATCACCTGGTCACCTTCGGCTGATCCGACCGTGCCCGCGCCCCCGGCGGAAAATCCTGCGAACACCAAGTGGCTCAACGGTTCCAATGATTTTCCTCTCACTGTATCGAGTCCGACCAACAACGCCACGACGACCTCGCCGATTAACGTAGTGGCAAATGCCACCCCGACGAATCCGATTTTCTTCATGCGTGTCTACGACGTAGATAGTAGCGATTCCTCGGCAACGATCGCCGATTATTTCACCTTCACTAATTCAATCAACACACAGATTTTTCTCGCTCCGGGTCCGCACAGCCTGATCGTGATGGCAGAGGATAGCAAGGGATACATCTCCGCCACGCCGCTGCAAATCACAATTTCGGCGCAGGCCCCCACGACCAATGGACAGACGACAATCAGTAATATTCAGGCCATGTCCGGATGGCAATCCTGCGGCGGACTGTTTCCTCCGAACTCACCCCGCGCCGGCCAGATCTGCGCCGCAGGCGGAGGAACGCCGACTTCAAGCATGACGCAAGGCGTTCCCTCGCCCACCGATGCCATCGATAACAACTCCGCGGAATTCAGCATCAGCCAGTCGTTGCCGGACTGTCCTCATTATTGCAACATGCTGTACTTCAACCCGGTCGCCGGCGGGAATGGGGTTAAACATTTCATCTACGATTTGTATTTTTATATCGACAACGCCAACTACCCGCAGGCGCTGGAATTTGACGTGAATCAGACGTACGGCGGCAATCGATGGGTGTGGGGATCGGAGTGCAACTTTAAGGGAGATAACGGCGCTCAGGTTTGGGACATCTGGAATGACGCGCCGGATACGGGATGGGAGGAGACGAGCGTCCCATGCAATACAAGCATCATTCAGTCCGGGGCATGGAACCACATTATCTGGGACGTGCAGCATGATCCTAGTGACGATAACTCACGTGCTCTACAACTCTCTGACCATTAACGGAATCGTGTATCCCGTGAACACGTCGTATCCGTATCAACAGGGCTGGACTTTGGAAGAGATCGATAACGCATTCCAGATGGATTTGGATTCGAACGGCGACGCTTACAACGTTTGGCTGGACAAGGTGAATTTGACCGCTTATTAGTGCGCAGGTTGCAGTAAAGGCGAAGTACAGAAGGAAAACAAAAATGAAAGGCCGCAGTTTCGTCCGCTCACGGGTGCCGGTCTTGTTTAGGAATCGCGAGATCACGGGTCGTGGGGGAAGAGGATGCGGAACGGCGGGGCGAGTCGAAAGCGTACTTTTTTAATAGCCAGTTCGATCTTGCTGGGCTTGGGGTTATTTGCGCTGATGCAGTGTCAGGGATTGCCCCGGAATGTGGCCGACTGTCCAGTAACCCCGACTCCTCCGGCAAACACATCTGTGATTCCTCCCGCGACTGAGCCCCCGCCCGCGGCATTGTGCGCGTTTCCTATCTCTATTTCCAGCCCCCAGAGCGGCGCGACAGTCGCTTCGCCGGCGCCGATCATCGCACAGGCTAATCCTCCGGACGCGATTTACACCATGCGGCTCTATGTGGATGGACAGTCGGTGATGTATTCGTTTACGACCTCGATCAACAACCACATCTGGATGGCGAACGGAACCCACACTGTTGAAGTAGTTGCCGAAGACGTGGCCGGGTACATAGCGACGGCGAGCATTCAACTGAATATTGAGAATCAGGAGCCGGGAGTTCCGAACATACAGAATTTGCCCAACTGGCAATCCTGCGGCGCGCAGTTAGAAACAGGTTTTACTTGTGCAGCAGGTTTGGGAGTCGCGGCCTCGACCATAACGCCGGATCAATCGTCGCCGTCGCTGGATGGATCTTCGTTGAAATTTACTCTGGGAGGGTCGCACGCTTATTCCAATGAGCTTTACTGGAATCCCGTGGGCGGCGGAAATAGTGTGAGCCAGTTCACTTTGGATTTGTGGTTCTATGTCGACAATGGAGATGCGCCACAGGCGCTGGAATTCGACGTAAATCAGGCGTTTGATGGCACGCGCTGGACGTGGGGCAGCGAGTGCGACTTCAACCAGACTGGTAAGTGGAATATCTGGGACGATCTGAACGGAGTATGGAGGCCGACCGATGTGCCCTGCGTTCATTTTCCATCGGACACGTGGATTCATCTGGTGTGGAACCTGGAGCGGGTGGGGAATCAGGTGCATTACATCAATCTCAGCGTGGGCGATGACAATTACGACATCGACACGTATTACACGGCGCAGCCGGATTGGTATCAGGAGGAAATCGACTTTGCGTTTCAGATGGACGGCAATTACCAGCAGCAGCCTTATGACGTTTGGCTGGATGAAGTGTCCCTGAATGCGCAGTGATGGCGGAAAGAAAAATCCTCACCACGCGGCTGCACGCAAAACCACAACAAGGCCGCTAACTTCGCAATTCGGACAGAGCCTTGCGGGCTTCGCTGTTATTGGGGCTGATCTTTAAGACGCGTTCCAGTTGCTGGCGTGCTTGCTTGGGCTGGTTGGATTTTTCGTAGGCCAAACCGAGGTGATAGTGAACCGTGGGATCGTCGGCGCCCCCATGCTCTTCGTTCAGCCGGAGCGATTCCTGAAATAAATCAATCGCAGATTGGTAGACACCTTTGTGGTAATAGGCCCAGCCGAGAGTGTCGGCTGCGTTAGCCGAGTCGGGCATGCCGCGGCGGGCGTTTTGCGCCATGGATAAGGCCACGTCAACATTCCCACCCTGCTGCAGCATGACATAGGCGAGATTGTTCGAAGCCAGCGGATTGTCCGGCTGGATGTTCAGAGCTTGCTGATACATCGATTTGGCGTCATCCCAATTGTTCTTCGCCTCATATAATTCGCCGGCCAAGACGTAGAACATGATTTCGCGCGGGTTATCTTTGATCGATTGCTGGTAGGTGGCCAGAGCCTGATCGGCAGAGCCTTCCGCAATCTGCACTTTGCCGAGCTTCACCAGTGCATCGGAGTTGTTCTTATCGAGCTCCACGGCTTTGCGCAGCGAGACTTCCGCGCTCTTCAATTCCTTCTTGGCATTGAACTGTGCGGTGCCCAGCAAATCGTAGAAATTGCTATTGTTGGGAGATTTGGCCAGTTGCGCGTTGGCGGCGGCGATGGCTTTGTCAGGCTGCTTTTGCGCGATGAACGTGTTCATCAGACCACTGAGCCCGTCGCTCGACGACGGGTCTTTGTCCAGCGCTTGCTGATAGAACTTTTCCGCTTCGTCAAATTTTTTCTGCAATAGCCGGAGGTTCCCCAATTGAACGTAGGGCGCCGGGCTCTGCGGGGCCAGCGAACTGGCCCTGCGCAGGTCATCTTCGGCGTCGGAATATTTCTGGCGATTAATTTCCGCCACAGCGCGCAACAGGTAGCCGTCGGACGAATTGGGTTGCGCGGCAATGATCTGCTCCGCACTTTGCGTGACTCCGTCTAAATCGCCGCGGCGCATTTCGACTCCCGCCAGCGCCCGGTCGGCATCCGTCAGGCTCGGTTTGAGGCGGACGGCTTCGCGCCACTCCGATTCGGCGCGGGCCTCATTTTGCTGCTGGTCGAAAGCGAGACCCAGTTGATAGTGCGCGATCGCGTTGTCGGGATCGTTGCGCAGCGCCTTCTGCAGCGAGTCTTCGGCGCCGTAGGCGTCGTTCTGGTGCAGCTGTATTTCTCCCCGGTAAATAAGGGCGTCAGTATCGTGAGGATTCGACTTGAGAATTTCATCATTCAGCTTGCTTGCTTCATTGAGCCGGTTCTTCAGAATCAGGAGCTGGATGTAATTCCTCTTCACCTCGATATCTTTGGGGTGATCGGTGAACAGGGAAGCGTATTCGGCAGTGGCCTTGTCTACATCACCGGTAGCCAGGTAAAAATCTCCCAGCATGCGGTAGCCTTCGGAATTGTCCGAAAGATCCGTCTTGGTTTGCCGCAGGAAGCTCTCGGCTTCCGATTTTTTCCCCTCGGTCATCAACAGCCGAACGAAAGCCGCGCGCGGCGCCGGATCTTTGGGGTCGACGTCAATCGCGTGGCGGAATTGCTGTTCGGCTTCGGGCATGCGATTGCGCGTTTGGTAGAAGGCACCCAGGGCCAGTTGGGCGTTCATGGATTTGGGATCGAGAGCCGCTGCCTTTTTGAAATTGGCCTCGGCATTGTCGAACGACCCGGAGCGGAGTTGAAACAGCGCGAGAGTGAGGTAAGAGTCGGAACGATTGGGATCGGCAGCGATGCCCTTTTGCATCTCTTGAATAGCCGCGCCCAGATCGTTCTCCGCCGCATCGTAGTTGGCCCAGGCCTCGTGAGTAGCGGCGTCGTTGGGACGCTTGTCGTGAAGAATAGCCAGCTGGGCCTGGGCGTCTTTCAATTGCCTGGCGGAAATGAGCAGGTTGGCGAGATCGACGTGCGCCGGGTAGTTGTCTGGCTCCAGCTCGACAGCGCGCGAGAGCTCCTGGAAAGCGTGAATCCAGTCGTGCATGTCGAGATACGTCTTTCCCAGCTGATAGTGGGCGGCAGCGAAATGGGGATCGATCTGCACCGCGTTGGCAAACTGAATCGCGGCCTCGCGGTACTTGGCTTTATTGTAGTAACGCTCACCGCTCTCAAAGTATTTCTGCTTGCGGACATTGGGATCGCGCGAGCAGCCGGCGAGCAAGGCGGCCAGCAGCGAGCAGAGGACGAGCAAGCGCAGGGCTGGAATTCTTTTCATGTGAGCATGTCCGGCGAGACGCGGGAAACAGGCCAGTCTCCGGCCCGGTTCTCACCATAATACTGCATCAAAAGCGGGCGGCAAAGTAATCACGGTCCGGGTGGTGGGTCAATTTGCTGCGGAAGAAACTCTACGACAACGAAGGACGAAGAAACGCGAATATCTTTACTGGTAAGGCTTTCCTGCTTGTTTCTTAGCATCCTTCGTGGTCGTAGGGTTTCGCGCGCGCAGGTATTGAGCCATCTCGTTATCGGGGAATGTAATTGCCGAGGAGCGGAACGACTTCCGCGGCGAAGGGAAGAAGGCGCTGCTCTGCTGCCGCGCTGGTCTCGCCCGTATACATGACCGTGCTGATACGGACCAGGGCCCCATCGCTACGATTCATGCGCATGGAATCCGCTACCAGATAATACTTCGCCCAATATTCGCTAGCCACGCCGCGGTCATGGGCCCAATACCAGTAAAGGACGAGTTCCCGCGAGTCGCCCTTAGCGATGACGTAACGGGTAACGGGAAATGGAGAGTGTCCGGGCAAGGAAAGCGTAACGTGAGTCGACTCTATCGGTGTCCAGCCGGCGCCGGGAAGGCAGTTCTGGGGAGAGTGAATCGTATCGCCGGCGCGCTGACTGGGAAAATAGGCGATGTAGAGATTGATGGTCGGTTGGGCCTCGCTCCCGGCTGTGTAATCACGCAGCAGAAATTCGCCCGGTCCCAGAACCTCCAGAACTTTCGTCTCGATAGGTATGTCTGTGCCGGACAACGAGCCGAGTTGCATGGGGAACGACGCCAAGGGCGCGCGCGAAGGAAAAACCTCGTGACCGCGGGCCTGGAGAAAGGCCGCCGTCCCGGCGACGAGCAGAACGGCCAGCCAGAATCGCAGAACTGAGCGTTTCAAGATTCGCCTTCCTTTTCTGGCCACAGGATTCGCATAAGACCATGAAGGAAATACAGCATCACCAACGATACAACGAAAATGAGCCATCCGGAAAACAGATGAAAAAACCCTTCTGCTTTATCGGGATCCCAATATTGCACCAGCAGTCCGGTGCCGATAATGCGCACGCTGTTGGCCGCAACGGCGATGGGAATCGAGGCCAGCGCCAGCAACCAGCGCACCGCCAGGCGTTTTTCAATCAGGTATCCATAGATGATCGCCAGCGTGAGCAAGGACATCAGGGAGCGGATTCCGCTGCACGCCTCCGCTACTTCCAGAGCCATGCTCGGCAGGACGATTACGTTGCCCTGGACCAGCACTGGAACGGAAAATAGCGGGAGAATTTCGCCGGCGATGCGCGACGCCAGCAACTGCAAAGGAAACGTAATTTGATTAAAAATGATGGTGGGGATGGGGATCATCAGCAACAGAAACGCCAGTGGAAACGAGAGCGTTCGCAGGAATTTCCAACCAAGAAAAAGGACGATCAAACCGGCAGCAAGAAACAAAAGTGAGACTCGCGCCAGAAAAAGCTCCGCGCCTAACTGACCAACGATAAGCACGGACAAAGCAAACGCCACAATCACTAGCCCCGACCATGCGGGTTTGAGCGGGGTACGGCGCAAGCGATCGCGTTCCTTCCAGATGACATAGGCAGAAAACAACGGCACAAAAAAGCCGTGGGAAAAATTGGGATCGTGCCACCATTGGCCCACGAGATGCGCGAGCGTGCGCGCGTAAAGCCAAAGCGAGAGCGACGCCAGAACCGCGATCTGCCACCATCTCAGAACAGTGAAGCGAGCAGGCGCCGTTCGCTTGGTCTCGGAATCGGTTTGCACCAATTGGCTCAAGGGAAAATTCTACGCTGGCTGGGAAGCGAGGATAAGCGAAATTCGGTCAGCTCTGCAATGTGAGAGCATCAATTCTTATGCCCGAGTGAGCAGCCAACCGGGCATTTGTCAAGGAGATGTCGGTGCCGGAGGGCAAGGTTTTACTGCAACGCCATTTTTTCTTTCACAATCACCAAATCCCACGGCGCAATCGTGGATTGCTGACCGTGTGAGACCACGCGTCCAGTTAGCAGGTCCGTACCTTCCGCATAGGCATAGCTGAAAGTCGCAGGTTGGCTGGAATAATTTAGGTAGTAATGAAAGCTGTGCCCATCGCGGCTGATCCCGTGTTTCACGCGCATGCTCGGCGGAAGTTGCTGATCCGGTCCCGTAAGTCCGGTGTCGCGGAGCACAGCCAACACCACGGCCTCCTGCAGTTTATCGGAAAGTGCCGTGCCCTCATAAGTAAGCGTTCCTGTTCCAAAGTGATTCGCCGTAATCGCCGGCCAGCGCCCGAAAAATGGATGGTCGTAAAATGCCAGGGGCTTCGCCGTCGTTAACTGTAAAAACTCCGCCCAAGTCCTGACCTTGTTCTCCTCGCCCACATGAAACGGATCGCCCTTCAGTTCGAGGGGATGCTCGAGATTGGAAAATTCCTGATAAGTAAATCCAGCAGCCTCGCGCAGCGGGCCGGGCGCAAGTTCCCAGCGTACCGCGGAATTCTCATTCGTAAAGCCGCTCTTGAACGTCATCAACACATGCCCGCCGTTGTGCACGTAATCCGAAATTCTTTTCAGCAACGCATCATCCGCAACATAAAGGCAGGGAACAATCAGGAGCTTATATTGTGCCAGTTCCTGCGCACTGACATTCGGAAACACAAAATCCGCGCCCACGTTGGCCAGGTAAAGCGACCGGTGTAGTTGGCTGAGAATCGCGTTGTATCCGCCCGCTGCCTTGCCCGGAGTCCAAGCGGAACTCTCTGGATGCTCGAACGGCATAAAGCTGATGCCATTCGCCGAATCCACGCTATAAAGAATCGCGACCTGGTTGTGAATCTTCATGTCCGCCAGTTCGGGTCCGATCTTCTTCAATTCATGCGCGACGTGCGTGACCTCGGCATACGCTCGGTTCGGTTGCAGATCGTGGCTGAGTACTCCTTTCCAATATGTTTCCTGCCCCGCGTGGATCGAGTGCCAGTGCCAGTACTCCACCATATTGGCCCCGCTCGAAACGTCGGTATAAACGTCCAGCCGCAACTGGCCGTCATAAGGAGGAAATTGGCTGGCCGAAGTCCAGCCCAGAGTTTGCGCATTCGTCTCGGTCACCAGGAAATTCGTATGCTTCAGCGATCGCGCAAAATCCCCCTGCAACGCCTGCCAGGCTCCATCAAAGTGATCCTGCGTTCCGTGGTAAACATTGTTGGCGACCACGTCGAGCGCGGCGGCCACGTCCTGCTCGTTCACCTCCGGCCTCATCATGCTGCCGAAATCCTGGGTCACAAATTGATCGTCCCGGCGATACTTCCTGACCAGCGTCGCCTGCCAGGAGAGAAAATTCGTCACCCGCATCTGCTGCCAGCGCGACCACTCCAGCTTGTAACTGGTGCTGGTGGCGTCGTCGCGCGTGGGCATGTCGGCCCAATCGTTCACATCCTGGCCCCAATAATTCAGGAACCACGCTTTATTCAGCGCATCCGTCGTGCCGAACTTCTGCTTGAGATGTTCCACGAACCCGGCGAACACATCTGCATTCGACGCTCCATAAGATGAAGTCTCATTGTCGATCTGCCATCCAATTACCGCGGGATTGTCCTTGTAATGGCGAACGAGATTGGTGATCAACCGCTCGGCGTAAAAGCGAAATTTCGGATTGTCGAAATCCATATTCTGCCGCATGCCGTATCCCACATATCCATCGCCCAGCGGCCGCGCCAATATCTCGGGATGCTCATGCGCCATCCAAGTCGGAATCGAATACGTAGGCGTGCCCATGATCACCTTAATGCCCGCTTTGCCCATCGCATCCACTACCCGATCCATCCACGCGTACTCAAAACGCCCGTCCGCCGGCTCCCACAAGCTCCAGGTGGATTCGCCCATCCGCACCACAGTGATGCCCGCGGCTTTCATCAGCACCACATCTTTATCCAGGCGTCCCGGCTGCAAATCCGCCGGCATGTATTCGTTGTAATAAGCCGCGCCGTAGAGGATCGTGGGCTGAGAGGTTCCGGGCGCCGGCGCGGAAGCGTCTTGCGAAAATGTGTAAGGAGCAGCCAACATCATTACGGCTACAAAGAATGCCTTGACTTTATTCATTTTCAAAAATCCCCCGAATTAGACAACGGCCCTACCGACTCCGCTCGCTGCGTTGAGCAATCAGCCCGGACCTCCTACGTCCGAACTAGATTATGCTAAGATTTCGTCCCTGCGAGGAAATTTCCATGCTGTTGGTTACGTTTCATGGCGGCTCTGGGGGCATCAACAACGTCGTTGTTTACAGCGGTCCTAATACCATCTCGACCTCGACTGCTCTCACGGGCATTGACAGCGGCGATCTATCAGAACTGCGCGGCCTCACCTGGAACAGTCCTTACTTGTACGTCGCCAACGGAAAAAGTTCCAAGAGCGACGTTCTCTGCTTTCAACCTCAAACCTCGCCAAGCTATATGTTCAATTACATCAGCGAGTTCGTTGCTCCAACGTTCAGCGGAAAAAGCGGAGATTTCGAAACCTCGATCGCTCACCCTTTTTCGCAGGTGTTCGATGCTGCTGGCTACTGCTACATCTCGAATCAGGACACCAACGTAGTGGCCCGGGCAGCAGTGAGTTCGAACGGCCAGACCGGTGATATCGGTACGGGTTCACAGTCGTCCTACCTCATTCAACTGTGCAAGACCTGCACTTATTTGGATGGAACCTTTGCCGGATCGCAGACCGGAACGCTGCCCAACGTAAAGACCGCTGCCAGCGACATCGCATCCCTCAACGGCGGACTCTCGGTGACCATCTCGGGCGGGAAGGTGCAGAACTCCGTGCGGGACGTGGCATTTTACGGCGGCGTTCTTTTCGTGTGTGACGAACCAAGTTCGCTGCTCCGCCTCTATACCACCGCAGCCGGCAGCACCGCGGGAACCTACCTCGGTTCCGGACCTACATTGCCGGCCAGCCCCACTCACCTGGCAGTGCAAGGCGGCGGCCTCTACGTCAGCGCCGGCGATACACTTTATTGGAGCGCGCTCGTTTCTCCGCCAGCCTCTACGTTGCCCTGGAATCTTTGCTTCCAACCAGTGCTGAGCGTGCCCTCAACTTTCGCGGGGTATAGCATCGGCGGAATCACGTTCGACCAGGCTGGCCACGTGTATGTCGCTTTTCAGAAGGGCAAAGGAGGAGTGGGCACGGGTGCCATTTATCTTTACACGATCTCGCAGGCCAATGCACAGACCGCTCCCGTGCTTTCCAGTCCCACACCTATCGCCGATGGGCTCAGCGATACTCCTGAATTCCTGCTTTACTTGCCGGGGTAGGTTCAGGGTTTCAAGGTTAGCAAGGAAGTTTACTGCCTGAGCGTCAACCCCCGCAGCACCGCCTGCTGCCGGCCGATCAGCGCCTGCACACCTTGCCGTGCAAACGCCAACATCTTATTGAGTTGATGTTCGTCGAACACCTGGTGTTCAGCCGTGGCCTGCACTTCCACAAACTTGTGTCCCGCTGTCATGACGAAGTTCATATCCACATCGGCGCGCGAATCTTCTTCGTAGCACAAATCCAGCAGAATCTCTCCGTCCACAATCCCCACGCTCACAGCAGCCACAAAATCCTTGAGCGGAACCGAAGTCAGAGTCCCCGCCTCCACCAATTTTTCCAGCGCCAGCCCCAGCGCCACAAACGCTCCCGTAATCGAGGCCGTGCGCGTCCCGCCGTCGGCCTGGATCACATCGCAGTCGATCCAAATTGTCCGCTCACCCAGTCGCGACAAATCCGTCACTGCCCGCAACGACCGCCCAATCAGCCGCTGAATCTCATGCGTACGCCCGCTCTGCCGCCCCTTGGTCACCTCCCGCGGCGTGCGCGTCAAGGTGGCGCGCGGCAGCATCGCATACTCGCTCGAAATCCATCCCTTCCCCGTGCCGCGCATAAAGGCAGGCACACTTTCTTCAATCGAGGCCGTGCAAATCACACGCGTATTGCCCACCTCAATGAGCGCCGATCCCTCCGCGGTGGTGATGTATCCGGGAGTGATGCTGACAGGGCGAAGTTGATCAACAGCACGATTGTCAGAGCGAAAATACATAGTCCGGCGATTGTAAATGAACCGAGGTCTTGGACGCGTTTGAGGAAAGCACGACCCAGTATGTTGTTGACGACTTCACATATTGTGAAGTACTCTGAATAAGTGCATATCGTGACCCGGAGGCATTTGAGGGAGGCGATGGCGAGCTACCCGGACGCGGCGAACGAGTTCAAAGCGTGGATCGGGATTGTGGAGACGGTTCGCTGGCACAACTTCCGCGAAGTTCGCGCCATGTTCCCGGATGCCGATCTTGCGGACGGCTATGTCGTTTTCAATATCAGGCACAATCGCTACAGGCTCATCACCATAACTCACTATGCGAGAAACACGGCTGGGAGACCGACCGAAGGCCACGTCTATATCCGATCTTTTCTGACGCAAGGAATACGATAATCGCAGTAACTGGGACAGGAGGTACGGCACAACATGAGCACCACACTCGCCGACCCGGCGGAAATGATTGCTCACGGAGCTCCCCGCGTCATTCACAACGACGCGGAACTTGAGCTATACACGGATGCTCTCTTCCAGCTCACGGCCCTGGAAAATCCGTCCCGCCCGCAAGCGGAAGCGATCGAACTCCTGACCTTGCTCGTGGAGCGTTACGAGGAGCGGCACTTCTCCATTCCCGCCGCCGATCCCGTTTCTGTCCTTAGATTTCTCATCGAACACCAGAATCTTACGCAGCGCGACCTGATCCCTCAGTTTGGATCGGAGAGCGCGGTTTCGATGTTCATGACAGGACAGCGGAAACTGACCCTGGAACAAGTGCGGAAATTAAGCGCCCGATTCAAACTTCCCACCGATCTTTTCATCCCCAAGAGACTCGCCTCCCACCGCCGAAAACGACCAGCGGCGGGACGGGGCCGCTCCAGGTAACTCGAACGCACGAGAATTTCGGCGGTATCCTTGAATCTTTCCCGAATCCAATTGACAACAGATATATCTAACGATATATATTAAGACAGGTCGAACGAAAACGACCTTAATCGCAAATTGGAGGAAGTATCAATATGTATCGAGCATGTGGAAGTTTTTGGCGTGGCGGCATCGCCGCCCCATTCATGGCAGGCGGAGTCTTCCCCTGGGGCCGCGGTGGACGCTGGGGACGCTTTTTCGGCGCTGGAGAAATCCGTCTGGCCCTGTTGTCGATGTTGGAAAGCGGACCGAAACACGGCTATGAGCTGATGAAAGAGCTGGAAACAAAATCAGGCGGCATCTACAAGGCCAGCGCTGGCGCCGTTTATCCCGCCCTGCAGCAACTGGAAGATGAAGGTCTCGTCACCTCGGACCAAGGCGCGGGCAAGAGAACCTATTCGCTGACCGCCGCAGGCAAGGAAGAATTGCAGCGCGAAGCGGAATCGGTAAAGAAGATCTGGCACCGTGCCGAGCAGGCGGGAGACTGGGGTCCGTGGATCGGTCCCGAAGGTGCCGAAATGATGCGTCCCGCGGCCGAATTGATGAAAGCCGCCATGCGTGCCGCCACCCGCGGCACCCACGACTCTGCCCGCATCGCGAAGATTCGCGAAATCCTCGAGCGGGCTAAGAAAGAGATTGAGGGGCTGGACAAATAATGACCGTGCTGGCTTCCGCCAAATCGCCCAAGGATACCCTAATCGTGGTCATCCGTATCCGAGCTTTCGGCCCCCTTCCGGGCGCGGGAGTATCCCTGCCTGGACGGTTTCGAAGTTTGCCCGCTCTTCAGCTCCAAGAGGTACAGCGGCGTTTGTAATACTTGGCGTTGGTAAGAACGGACGGGGAATGGGATTGGTTTGGCGTCAACAAGAAGAAGTGCGCCCGTATTCGCGGAGTCCCTCTGGCTAAATCCCCTCCGTGGTGAATTCCCTGCCGCTCGGCTAAAGTAAGACCATGCGTTCCATCCTCGGCCAGCGCCCGCTGCGATTTGTTTTTGCCGCCAACGTGATCTCTATGTTGGGCAGCGGAATGAACTCGGCTGCCGTGGCCTGGTACATTCTCGAAGCCACGCACTCGGAAATGGCGCTGGGAACCTTCGCCGTTCTGCAAACCGTTCCCGCCATGCTGATGCTGCCTTTTACCGGCGTGATCATCGACCGCGAAGATCGCCGCCGTCTGGTCATGCTCCTCGATGCCATTCGCGCCATCATCATCGTTGCGGTAGCTGTTCTTGCCTTCCAGCATCGGGTGAAAATCTGGGAACTCTACCTGATGAATACTCTCGTTGCCGCGGGCTTCTGGATGTTCTGGCCCACGATCACCGCGCTCATTCAGGAACTCACGCCCGAAGGAGAATTCGTGCAGTCGAATACCTTTCTTCTGGCTGGAGTGCAAGGTGGATGGCTCATCGCCGGCTCGATCGTCGGCTTCATGTACAACCACATCGGGCTGGGCGGAGTGCTGCTGATTGATGTCTCGACTTACGTGGTTTCGTTTTTCTGCTACTTCGCAGTGCGCAAGGGACGCCACACCGTGCCTCGTCCGCAAGAACTCCGCGCGGATATTCTCGCGGCGGAATCGCAGCTTCAAGCGTTCTGGCGAGAGATGCGTGAGGGCGTTCATTTTCTTCGCGACCGTCGGCCTGTGGTGTTACTTGGCATCAGTTGGGCGCTGTTTCTCGGCGCAATGATCACCGGCGTCGTCGTCACGCCATCGTTGAGCGAACGCATTTTCCACGCGGGCGCCGTTGGCTATGGCTGGCTCAATGCCGGGTGGGGCACCGGCGCATTCCTCAGCGCGCTTTATACTCCGGTGCTGATTGCTCGCATCGGAGGCCGGCATTGCGTCGCGTATTCCATGGCTGCAATCGCGGTGTGTATGGTCTTCGCTCCCATCTCAGGGCTGCTGGTTTTGGCTATTCTTCTTTACGCAGTAATGGGTTCGGCGCGCGGCATCGGCGGCATCGCCATGAATACCAGCTTGATGGAGATGGTGCCCAGCCACCTAATGGGGCGCGTGCAGAACGCTTTCTATTTCGCCGGCACATCTTTGCAACTCGTGCTCGCCCTCGCCGTGGGCGCGGTCGCCCACAAAGTCAGCCTGGTCGCCGCCTTCGCGATGCTCGCCTGCATCTATCTTTTGTCTTTCGTTGCCGCCAGCTGGCCGGTCGGAGTGGCCATCGCGGAAGAAATCAGCACGGCGCGATAAAAGACGCAAAGGCTCAACTCATCGCCGCGATTGCCTGCCCGGAAAACTTCTGATAAGGTTTGTTCGCCCAGAGACAACTTGCTCGTTGGTGCAACTTTTTGTCGTGTCCGGGGTTTTCTTCCGGCTGAAGATACTGCGTTTCCGCCGGCCGCGCGACTCGACTGAGGTCATGTACCACAGATGTCTACCCGTACCGTGACATTCTGTGGAAAAATGGCCACTGTTGCCTCGTCCACGCGAGGCGTGAAATGCCGCCAGCGTCGTTTTCCGGGAATGTTATGGAGTGTCTGAACTCATAACGCTCCTGCAAGTGAAGTGGGTATTCGAGTAGGGATTACAGTCAGGGGGAGGCTCACTATGAAGTTCAGCAACAACAACCAGAGTGTATTCCGGAAATCGCTTCTGTTTCTGCTATTGATGGCGGTGCCGGCTTTTGCATGGGGGCAGAAAAAAGAGAGCGCCCCGAAAGCGCCAGCGCATAGCTCGGCCCCGAAAACCCAGCAGCACAACACGACGTCGAGTCACACAATGGCGCCGAGTCACACTGCGGCCGGGCATACCACCACGGGTCACACTTCGACCATGGGCCACAACACAACCACCGGCCACACGTCGAACATGGGGCACACTGCGAACACGGGCCACGCCGCTACCACCGGTCGTTCGACCACTACGACTCACACCACAACCACCAGCCACACAACCACCACTAGCCATGCAACCGCGGGCGCTCGCGGAGCGAGTGTGGGCGCTCATCACGCGCCGCCGGGAAGAACCGTTTCTCTCCGAGGCGGAGGGAGCGCAAGCATTCGTCCCAATGGGCAGATTCGTTCGGTGGATCGTAACGGCATGCATATTGAGCATGGCGTGCGCGGCGGTCGAACCGTCGTGAGCGAACGCAATGGGGCGAGGATTGTAACGCGCGGACGCGGCGGTTATGTGCAGCGCGCCTACGTTACGCGCGGTGGGCACGCCTATTATTCGCGCACTTACTATTATCACGGCGCTTATCGATCGGGCGTTTACCGGGGCTATGCCTGGCACGGTCATGCTTATTACGGCTACTACCATCCTTACTGGTATCACCCAGGATTTTATGGATGGGCGTACAACCCATGGGCGAGTCCGGTTGCCTGGGGCTTGGGAGCATGGGGCTGGGGCGGGGCGCCCTGGTGGGGTTATTACTCGGGCTGGTGGAATCCATATCCCGTGTACGCTTCGCCGGCCTTCTGGCTTACGGATTATCTGATCGCATCGAACCTGCAGGCGGCGTATCAGGCGCGGCAGGATGCAGCGGCGGCTGATCAAGCGGCGGCTGATGCTGCTCCGCCGGATAACGGTGGCGGGGCTCCGGCATCTGCCAACGTAACCCTGACGCCCGAAGTGAAGCAGGCGATCGCGGAAGAAGTGAAAGCGCAACTGGAAGCGCAGCAGGCACAGGCGAATCAGCCCGCGGCCGCTGCGGCGCCGGGGGGAGCACCGGCTAATACCGATGCCCAGGAAGCGCCTCCGGCCTTGGATCCGGCGAACCGGACGTTCGTTGTGGATACCGATGTCACAGCAATCAACAACGGACAAGAGTGCGCGCTTAGCTCGGGCGACGTGATTACGCGCCTGACCGATTCACCTGATCAGGACCAGATGGTCAGCGCCAGCGTTTCCGCCACCAAAAAGTCGGATTGCGCTGCCGGACAGACCGTTTCTGTGAAAGTGGACGATTTGCAGGAAATGTATAACCACTTCCAGGAGCAGCTCACCAGCGGCATGGGAGAACTGGCCAAGAAGCAGGGTACCGGGGGCATGCCAAAGGCTCCAGATACTGGAACTACGCCTTCGGATGTGCCAGCTCCTCCACCGGACACCAGCGCGGCGAAGACGCTGCAGGATCAGCAATCGCAGGCCGACCAGACTGAGTCCCAAGTCAAGCAGGATGCTGCGGCATCGGCTGGCGGCGGCACTCAATAACGGCTGGAGCCTTCGCAGTCCAATTCAATCCAAGGAGCGCCGCTTAGGCGCTCCTTTTTTCGAGTAACCAAAAATTTCTTTTGACATGCGCCCGGTTCGGAGCGATTCTGTCCCTCCGGAATTTAGCGAAAGATAAAGCGGAGGTCCCACAGTGCCACGGAAATTCGACAGCACCTTTTTCACGATCCTGGCTGCAATTTTGGCTGCGTTGATTTCCCTGGGATCACGCGCCGCGGCTCAAGCGCCCACCTTGCAAGAGCAGCTGGCCGCGCAGTACAAGCTGGTGAAGATGGGATCGGACACCAGCGGATATTCCGTCGTCGACGCCGGCACTCTGCTGGCGATTCAAAAAGGCGGAGTCCTCGGCGTGCCCTACGCGGATACGAGCAGCATTCCTGCCACTAAATATGAAGGCGGAGTGGTTCACACTCCCAGCGCGCTGGCCACCAAGCTTGGCGGCTTCGGCATGAAGAGATTTGGAAAAGAGCAAACCACTCATTTGTTCGCCTCGGGCGACAAAGTCTACCCCACCAAGATTGAGGTCAACGTAGGCAAGGACACCGTGACGATGGGCATCGTGGCTTGCGACACCTGCAACAAAACCGATCCTCCGACATACAACAAGGCCACTGTGGTATTCGAGTTCCCCAAAGGATCATTGGCGAATGCCAGCGCCGGTTCCGTGGAAGACACAATTGGGCAATTGCTGGCCATCAGCAGCGACGACCAGCAAGGCCAGGGTGGACAACAGGGCGGAGATCAGAACCAACAACAAGGTGGCCAACAGCAGAATGGCCAGCAAGACCAGCAAGCAGCGCAAGCCCCTGCCCAACAAGCCGAGCCGCAGACCATTCAGTTGGGGCAAACCATCGATCAAGTAGTCGCAGCGCTGGGGAAGCCGGACAAGGATGTCAAACTCGGATCCAAAGAGATTTACGTTTACAAAGATTTGAAGGTGACATTCAAAGACGGCAAGGTTTCCGACGTGCAGTAAAAGCGTGCAATAAAAACCGAGATGCGCAGTGAAGCCGGGAAAATCAATCCCCCCGCCCGATAATTCCTGCCGGCGCCAGCTTTTTCGGCTAAAAACCACTCCGCCACCTTCTCTGATCCGCCTGCCGCATTCCAGCTAAACACCCGCAATCACAGGCACTTCGGCAAGCGATATAGTACTTCAGTACCGTCTCTAGTACTTCAGTTACCGCTTCCAATGTGACCCTACAGCAACTGCAAGCCTCATACTACAAATACACATCGCAAAGCACATAACCACAACATATAGATATTTCCCCCAAGTCTGATTTTCCTCTAATCCAGAAAAACCGCAAAAAACCCCGTAAAACATGGACATACGCTTGGACGTGGGGTTTTTTGGGGTTGATATATGCTCTGGACACCGAAAGGCCCGGAGAGAGATTTCCAGAGCGGGCTTACGGGGAACCTATGGCCGACTCACGAGAAGTGATGAACATTCGCCAGGCTTCGCAATATCTGGGAGTGAGTCCGGACACGCTTTACAAGTACGTGGGCGAGCAAAGGATTCCCGCATTCAAGCTGGGCAACCGGTGGCGCTTCAAAAAATCGAGGCTCGACCAGTGGATGGAAGAAAAATCGAGCCAGATGGAACCGCGGACGAAGAGAAAACCGAAGGCGATGAAGGCGGCCGCAGGGCAGAGTTAGAAGTTAAACAAAAGTCGCGGGCGAGTTCGCCCGCGGCCACACAGGCTGATACACACAGCTTACAAAAGGCAGGGACACATGTTTGGAATGGGATCGAAGTCCATCGTTGGTCTGGATGTGGGCTCTTCCAGCATCAAGGCGGTCGAGTTGAAGAAGAAGGGCGCGCAGATTGAAGTGGCGCACCTGGGGTTGGAACCGCTGGCCTCCGATATTGTGGTGGATTCGATGATCGTGGATTCGGGGACGGTCTCGAGCGCGATCTCCAAGCTGTTCCTCGATAACCTGATCAAGACCAAGGCTGTGGCCACCGCGGTCAGCGGGCACTCCGTAATCGTCAAGAAGATTTCCATGCCTTCCATGAGCGATCAGGAACTGGCCGAGACCATCGAGAAAGAAGCGGCTTCGCACATTCCCTTCGATCTCGCCGACGTGAGCCTCGATTACCAGATCATGTCGGAAGAGGCGGGCAGCCCGCAGATGGATGTTCTGCTGGTTGCGGTCAAGAAGGACAAGATTTTGAACTACACCAACGTACTCTCGATGGCCGGGCGGACTCCCTCTATCGTGGATATCGACTCCCTGGCCCTGCAGAACTGCTACGAGTACAACTACCAGCCGGCTCCCGGCCAGGTAGTGGCGCTGCTGAATCTGGGCGCCAGCGTGATGAACATCAACATCGTGAAGGGCACGACGCCGCTGTTTCCCCGCGACGTCAGCGTGGGCGGGCACCAGTACACCGATTCTCTGCAAAAAGAATTGGATTTGAGTTTCGAAGATGCGGAGTCGCTGAAACTGGGCAACAAAGTCGGCACGGTTAGCGAAGACGCCAAGCAGCCGATTCTTCAGCAGGTCACGGAAATCATCGTGCTGGAAATTCAAAAGACGTTCGATTTCTTCCGCGCCAGTGCAGCCGGTGAGCATATCGAGAAAATTTATCTGGCCGGCGGGTCGTCGAAGGTTCCCGGCCTGGTGGAAGCTTTGCGGCAAGAGTTCTCCATGCCGGTCGAGTTATTCAATCCGTTTCAGCGGGTGTTGCCGCCCGCCGATGGCCACGGAGCCGAGCTGGTGGAACAGAATCCTGGACAGATGGCAGTGGCGGTGGGCTTAGCCCTCAGGAGCTTTGAATCCCTATGATCAAAATCAATCTGCTGGAAACAGCCAAGGGCAGGAACAAGCGGGGCGGCGGCGCCAGTCCGTCGATGCCCTCAATGGAAATGGGCGATATGGGATCGCCCAAGCTCAAGGTGCTGGTCGTGCTGGTAATCGTGGCGCTGCTGAACGGATCTTATTGGTTGCGCCTGGATCATCAGGCCAAGGCCATCGCAATCCGGATGAGTGCGGCGGAACAGAAAAACCGCGAACTGGCCGATGTCAAGGCCCGCTTCCTCGAGCGCCAGATCCAGGCGGACAACTACAAACGCCGCGTAGATGTGATTGACGGGTTGCGCAAAGGACAGTCGGGTCCAGTCAATTTGCTGGCCATGCTGGGCGAGACAGTCAACAACACCGAGGCCGTGTGGATGACCAAGATGGATGACAACGGCCCGACCGTGAATCTGGAAGGCATGGCACTGAGCACCGACGCCGTTGCCAACCTGATCGGAAATCTGCAAAAGACGGGATTCTTCAAAAGCGTGGAGATGAAGGAAACCTATCAGGACGAGCAGATCAAGGACATGCAGGCATTCGAATTCACCCTGACCTGCGAGAAGGGAAAGTCGTAAAGGCGGACCTATGGCGAATTTTAGCGAACTGTCAGGCTTGAAACAGTGGGGAGTGGTACTGGCTGGCGGCGCGGTGGTTACCGTGGCCCTCTATTTCACTGTGTTCAAGAGCCAAAACGAAAAGAATACGACGGCGCAGAACGCGCTGGAGATCAAGATTCGGGAAAACAACGAACTCGAATCCTACCGCCCCAAGCTTAAGCAGATCGAACAGCAACTGGCGGAATTGAAGCAGCAGCTGGAGATCGAGCAGAGGATCGTTCCCGACCAGAAGGACGTGGATGGATTCATCACCACGCTCGACGGCGAGGCGCAGAAGGCCGGAATCGAGCTGCGCAGATACGAAGCCAAGGAAATCAAAAGCCAGCAGTATTACACCGAAGTGCCTTTCGATATCGAGTTGGATGGGCCGTACTACTCGGTGCTCAATTTCTTCGACCGCGTGGGCAAGCTGGAGCGGATCGTGAACATCTCCGGCGTCACCATGGCGAGCACGAAAAATGCCTCGGCAGCGAAGGTTAAACATACCTACCAGTACGCTCCGAACGAGAGCGTAGTGGTTTCCTGCACGGCGACAACATTTTTCAGTCACGACTCGAATCCGGCCACTGCCGGCGCTGCACTCAAGCCCGCAACCATGACCACCGCGGTGAAGAGGTAGGGATGGCTATGAAGCTAACGACAATCATCTTGGCAGTCGCAGTGATGGCGGGTGGGGCCTTTGCACAAAACCCCGACGCCATCGACAACGCGCGCAGCGTGGCCCGATCGCTGCAGCAAAAGCAGGCCAACGAAAGCAACGCCGCTCTGAATGCGGCCGGAGTTCAGGCCAAACCCGCACCGGGCCAGGTGCCCGCGCGGCCGGTGTGGCACAGGCCCGCTCCTGTGCCCGCTGCACCGGGAGCGGCGATGAAGCCCGTCTTTGCGCCTCGGCCGCAAGCAGCGCCGAAACCCGCCATCGGCATGGCTCGCGCGGTAAGGAGAGCACCTGTAAATGTTGCGGCACATGCTCTGCGGTCGAAAGCTCCGATGAAGCCGAAGGTAAAGATCGCGGCGACTGAACTTAAGCCTGCGGTTGCGGTTAAGCCCGCGACCGAGGCCAACAACAGCGCCGATGCTTCCAAGCAGGCGCAACCCGAAGAGAAAAAATGGGCCATGAGCGGCAAGCGTGACCCATTCTTCAGCCCCGTAGTTCAGCAGGTTGGTGGGTCGGGCTGCTCGACAGGAAAGAAATGTCTCGAGATCGGACACATCAACGTTCGTGGAGTCGTGAAATCGGACGCCGGCTTTATCGCAGTCGTGACTAACGATCTGAACAAGGCTTACTTCCTGCACGAAAACGATCCCGTGTTTAACGGGTACGTCGTGCGGATAACCGGGGATTCCGTCGTATTCCAGGAAACCGTGCAGGACAAGCTAGGCAAGCCATTCACGCGGGAAGTGACCAAGAAAATCTATACCCCGGCCGTGTAAACGAGCCGGACGTTGAAACCGGGATAACCGGGGCGCGACAAATCAAGTTCAAGAAGGACACGCGGGTTGGGCCCGCGGGTGAGGGAGAAGCGAAATGCGAAAGCAACAGCTGACAATGTTCGTACCGTTGCTGCTCATGGTAGTGGGAGTTGCAGCCGCCCAGACGCCGGCGTCACAGCCGGCGAGCCAGCGGAGCGAACTCGAGCGCGTGAGCGTGGTCCAGGGCACGGATAATGTCCGGGTCGAAATCAGTTCCCGCGGGACGGTGGATCCGAAAGTGAGCTCCATGGATTCTCCGGCGCGCATCGTGGTCGATCTGCCGCAAACCGTCATGGCCAGCGGACAGAGCCACATTAACGTGGGCGCGGCCGGGGTCAAGGACGTGCGCATCGGGATGGATGGAAAAGTTCCTCCCACTACGCGCATCGTCGTCGACTTGGACAAGGTCTGCCCCTACGAACTGACACCGGGTCCGGCGGGCAAGCTGGTGCTGACTCTCAATGCGCAGAAACTCGCGCATGAAACTCAGATTCCCACGCCAGTCGAGGCAAAGGCAATTGCGGAAACGACAGCTCAGGCGACTACGCTGGCGCAGAATACGCCGGCGCCGCTGCCCGCAGCATCGCCGTTCGCTTCGAGAGTAACCAACGCCAGCGCTCAGAATTCTGTTCCGGCCACTCCCGCCACCGCACCGGCGGCCGCTTCCACAAATGCGTCGCCTACAGGCTTCGCATTCGTAGAGCCTTCTTATCGGCCGAAGAAAGACGGTCCCAGCAAAGACGCTACCGCAAAGAACGATGCGTCCACCAGCGATCCGCAGGAACGCGCGCAGGAAGCTGCCGCGCGCTTCTCGGACAAGACCGCTGCCGAACTGCTGCCGGTAAGCGCCACTGCAGCCCAGGCTCAGACTTCAACCGCAATGCCGATTCAACCTGCGGTCAATCTCGCGGCCGAGCAGAAGGCGCAAGCCGGCCAGCAACCGGCAGCCTCCGGTCCCAAATACACAGGCGAGCCGATTTCGGTAAACCTGAAAGATGTGGATTTGAAAGATTTCTTCCGCCTGATTCACGAGATCAGCGGCTTGAACGTGGTTCTCGATCCCAATGTTCACGGTACCTTGACCATCGTTCTGGATGACGTGCCGTGGGATCAGGCGCTCGACATCGTGCTCAAGAACAATGATCTTGCACGCGAACTCGAAGGCAACGTTCTGCGCATCGCCACCGTAGACACGCTGAAAAAAGAAGCGGACTCCCGGCGCGCCGAGATCGAAGCCGAAGCCCTGGCAGTAGAGAAGGTGTCGGTAACACGATTCCTCAGCTACGCCAAAGCGAAAGACGTGATCGTTACGGTCAAGAAGTTCCTCTCGCAACGTGGCGAAGTCGTCGCCGATGACCGCACCAACGCCGTCATCATCAGCGACATTCCCAAAGTCATTCCCACCATCGACCACCTTTTGACCCAGTTGGACCGCAAGACGCAGGAAGTCGAGATCGAAGCGCGTGTAGTGGCTGCTACGCGGCAGTTTGCCCGAGACATCGGCACCCAGCTTGGCTTCGGTTGGGGCAATGGGCATAGCGCCATCGGCGGTAACCAGGGCGCCGGCGCATCGCCGACCACGGTCAGCGGTGGTAGTCCCGGTTACATCACCGTTCCGGGCACTGGTACAGGAAATTCCATCCCCTTATTTTCTAATTTGGGCGTGACTTCACCAACGAGCGGATTGAGTTTTGTGAACGCCAGCAACACCGTGCGAATCGATGCCATCCTCTCCATGAATGAGTCGCGTGGTCTGCTCAAAGTGCTCTCGCGGCCGCGCGTTGTCACCCAGAACAACATTCAGGCGCTGGTCAAACAAGGCGTGCGCGTGCCCATTGTCACGCAAGCGCAGTTGGGCGGACCGCCAACCGTGACCTACGTAGATGCTTTCTTGCGGCTCACGGTGACGCCGCAGATCACTTCGGAGAACACCATCTTCCTGAACGTGGACGTGGAAAACACCACGCCGAACTTCGGCCAGGAAGTGCAGGGCAACCCCGAACTCATCACGCAACAGGCCACCACGCAGGTGCTGGTGACCGATGGCGGCACGGTCGTGATCGGCGGCGTGATCCAGACGCAGAACTCGATCAACATCTCGCAAGTGCCTTTGCTCGGCAACCTGCCGATCCTGGGCAATCTGTTCAAACACACGACCGTCAACACCTCGAATCAGGAATTAATTTTCTTCATCACGCCGCGAATTATTCAGACGTAGTCACGTCAGATCGAGCAGCGCAGTTGAAGATTTAAACCGCCGGCCCCGCGAAGAACCTGTCGCGCGGCCGGCGGTTTCGCGTTTAGCTGTGAGTTTTGAGCTGCGAGTTGTGAGTTCTGTTTTCAGGTATTGGGGGCCGACGGCGGGTTGCCCTGCCTTTCGTCAACGCCATCCCGATTGAGGCTGCCCCGGTCTGCGCGGTTTTCGCAGGCCGGGGATTTTCGCCGCCAATCTCTTCGGGCTTCTTTACGGGTAGCGGGGCGGCTGGCCTGCCCTTTCAGTCGACGCTGCCACAACCGAGGCTGCGGTCTGCGCGGTTTTCGCAGGCCGGGGATTGCGGCTGCGGAAATCGATGTTCATCGGTCACATACAGCGCGCCAGCTTCGCCATAAACTTCAGCGATGCCCCGACTCAATCGATGTTACGGCCACGGATTTCTGCACTTCATCACTTTTAGCTGTTATCATCGGCTCCGATTTTTGCAATCTGCGCCGCGGCGCGATCTCTTCCTTCATATCCTGGAACAGGTGCGAAAGAGCTATCGCTTCGTAGTAGTCGGGTATGTGGTGATGCCGGAACATGTTCATCTGCTTCTCAGCGAGCCGGAACGAGCCGATCCCGGAGTCGTGATCCAGGTGCTCAAGCAGCGTTTCGCGCGGGCCGTGCTGTGGCAATTGCGCAGTCGCGCCCCGGAGCAGGAATGCCTGTGGACCCATTCTTCGGCAGAGACTCATATCTGGCAGGCGCGCTTTTACGACTTCATCGTATACACGCAAAAGAAGCGCATGGAGAAGCTGCATTACATGCATCAAAATCCGGTGAAGCGCGGTTTGGTGCTTGGACCGGAGCAGTGGAACTGGAGCAGTTTCCGCCATTATGCGCGGGACGAGCGCGGGCCGGTTCTGGTGAACGAATCACTGCGCGCCGAGATGAAGGTTCGCGCGATTGTTCGGAACGATACCCCTGCTGCGTAAAAACACCAAGGGATCGGCAGCGAAAATCCCCGGCCTGCGAACACCGCGCAGACCGGGGCAGCCTCAGTTAGAATGGCGTTGACGAAAAGGCTGGGCCAGCCTGCCGGTTTGGTGCTTGGACCGGAGCAGTGGAACTGGAGCAGTTTCCGCCATTATGCGCGGGACGAGCGCGGGCCGGTTCTGGTGAACGAATCACTGCGCGCTGAGATGAAGGTTCGCGCGATTGTTCGGAACGATACCCCTGCTGCGTGAAAACACCAAGGGATCGGCAGCGAAAATCCCCGGCCTGCGAACACCGCGCAGACCGGGGCAGCCTCAGTTAGAATGGCGTTGACGAAAAGGCTGGGCCAGCCTGCCGGTTCTGGTGAACGAATCACTGCGCGCTGAGATGAAGGTTCGCGCGATTGTTCGGAACGATACCCCTGCTGCGTAAAAACACCAAGGGATCGGCAGCGAAAATCCCCGGCCTGCGAACACCGCGCAGACCGGGGCAGCCTCAGTTAGAATGGCGGTGACGAAAAGGCTGGGCCAGCCTGCCGATTCAATAGTGAACTAGAACGATCATTCCCTTGCTGAAAATATGAACAGCGAGTTCGCAAAAGCGATTGCTTCAAGAACGATCACCCCTGCCTCCGTAAATTCGACCCTTAGGCGAAATCGGCATGCGAATAAATCCCAAATGCGAACACCGCGCAGACCGGGGAATTGCCGAGTTAGCGGCGGTCAGACGGAAAGCGCTGGGAGTCTGCCTGCCGGATCAAATATGGCACGACCTTTACGGCAGGAACTTAAGCAAGGGACGTCAATGTCCGGATCTTTGCACCGCTAACCATACAATGTTCTGTACAGCTTCGCGACGAAAGTACGGCGTAAGGGCCGGCGGAACCTGCACATACACCAACGGAAATTTCTACGGCACGACTGGATTTGGCGGCCATAGGATACGGGACCATCTACAGTCTAGACATGGGCCTCGGCCCATTCATCGCCCTAGTCCGCTACAGCGGCAGAGTCGGCCAGCCGGTGCAAATCCTCGGGCAAGGCCTGACAGGTTCAACCGCAGTCACCATCAACGGCGTCGCAGCAAACAGCTTCAAAGTTGTCTCCAACACCTACATGACCGCCGTCATCCCCACCGGCGCAACCACCGGCCCCGTCGTCGTCACCACGGCCACCGGAACGCTGACCAGCAACCACAACCTCCGTATCGTGCCCTGAGGTTTGCCCAAGCGTTACAACTGCTAAACTCGTAGCAAATGGATTTTCTCTCCCGCCAGGCGACGTTGCGAGAGTATCTTGCCACCACCCGGTTCGACGGGTTGCTGATCAACCATCTTCCCAACGTTCGCTATCTCTGCGGTTTCACCGGCAGCGCGGGATTGCTGCTAGTGGAATCCGCAGCGAACACTTTCTTTACCGACGTGCGCTACGACACGCAAGCCCTCCAGGAAGTAAAAGGCGCAGAAGTCGTAATTGCCAGCAAATCTCCACTGGACGCTGCGGGTGAATGGGTAACGGCGCGGCATGGCAAGGCGCGCCACTGGACGATTGGAATCGAGGCTACCCACGTAACGGTCGCGGAAAAAAAGCGCTTCAACGAGGGATTGCCTTCCCGCGTGCAGGCCAAGGACGCACCGACCCAGGTGGAGCGGGCTCGCATGGTAAAGGACGACGACGAACTGGAACGCATCCGCGCCGCGGTGAAGTTAGGCGCGAGCTTGTTTGATCGCGCGCTCAAGGTTGTGCGGCCAGGTGTGAAGGAAACCGAGGTCGCCGCGGAAATGGAGTATGCCGCCCGCCGCGCCGGAGCCGAGCAGATGTCGTTTCCGACTATCATCGCCTCGGGGGCGCGTTCGGCGTTGCCACATGGCAGGGCATCGAACCAGCCCGTCGCCAGCGGCGGATTCGTGGTGTGCGACTTCGGTGTTATACTCGCTGGTTATTGTTCGGACCAGACTCGTACTGTATGGGTGGGCAAGCCCTCGTCCGAGGCGCAACACGCCTACGAGGCAGTTCGCGAGGCGCAATTGGCCGCAATAGAGGCAGTGCGGCCTGGCGCGACCGTAGGAGCGGTGGATTTGGCTGCGCGGGAGGTTCTGCGCAAGGCGGAGTTGGACCGTCAGTTTACCCACTCCACCGGGCACGGGGTTGGTCTGGAGATTCATGAAGCTCCGCGCGTGGCGGCCGGCCAGAAGCAGATTTTGCAGCCCGGAATGGTCATTACCATCGAGCCCGGGGTATACTTTCCCGGCCGGTGGGGCATCAGAATCGAGGACATGGTGGCCGTCACGCCGCAAGGTTGCGAGGTGCTGACCCCCACGCCGAAGGATTTTTTGGCGGTTTAAGGTTAACGAATCAGGCCGGGCGCCGATGCCCGGCTTTCTCGTGCGGGACCCAAGATTGCGGGACCACGGAGCTTCGCGTTGAGTGCTTTCCTTCGTATGGCGATATTGAAGTCAAGCGCATCAGACTGAGTCGGGGAAACCAGAAGAATCCAACCGAATGAATCTAAAAGAGCTGAAGGAACTGATCGAGTTCCTAATCGAAAAAGATATCGCTGAGTTCGAATTGGAACGGGGCGACGTCAAGGTCCGCATCAAGCGCGCGGGAGAACATACCATCGTTCATACCGGCGCCGAGCCGCGCTTCTATGCTGTGCCCGCGGCCCCGCCTCCAGCTGTAGATATCGCGCCGGTTCCGGCGCCGCCTCCGGCTAGCCCCAAGGAGCCAGCTCCCGAAGAAGGCCTGCACATGGTGAAGTCGCCCATCGTCGGCACCTATTACGAAGCGCCGTCTCCCGGAGCGCCGCCGTTCGTCAAGCCGGGAGATTCGGTCGAGATCGGCCAGGTGCTGTGCATTGTCGAAGCCATGAAGCTGCTTAACGAGATTGAGTCGGATGTTGCGGGCGAGATCGTGAAGAAGCTGGCCTCCAACGGCCAGCCCATCGAGTATGGGCAGGAACTGTTTGCCATAAGGCCGAAGAAGTGACTCAAAGGCTCGGCGCGCGATGCTGCATGATTGTTTCTTCCAACAGGAACAACCCAACCAACAGCCTTAACGAAGGAACGCATAAGCTGAGAGCTGACGGCTGATAGCTGAAAGCTGATTCCATGTTCAAGAAAATCCTGGTCGCCAATCGTGGAGAAATTGCCTTGCGCGTCATTTGCGCCTGCAAGGAGTTGGGCATCCGCACCGTCGCCATTTACAGCGAGGCCGATCGCAATTCCCTTCCTGTGCGTTTTGCCGATGAAGCCATCTGCATTGGCCCGCCGCAGCTTGCGCTTAGCTACCTGAATATTCCCGCCGTAATCAGCGCGGCGGAAATCGCCAACGTCGAAGCCATCCATCCCGGGTACGGCTTGCTGTCGGAAAATGCCAACTTTGCCGAAGTGTGCGAGACCAGCGAAATCAAGTTCATCGGCCCGCGGCCCGAAGTAATGCGGCTGATGGGCGAAAAAGAAAAAGCCCGCGACGCCATGAAGCAGGCGGGCGTGCCGATTCTGCCGGGGTCGGACGGAATTATCGCGTCGGAAGACGAAGCTGTCGATTGGGCGCGGCAGGTGGGCTTTCCGGTGATCGTGAAGGCTTCCGCTGGCGGCGGCGGGCGCGGCATGCGCATTGTGCGCAACGAAGAAGAGTTACCGGCATTGTTCAAAGCGGCGCAGGCGGAGGCGGCGGGAGCGTTCGGCAACGGCGATCTCTACATGGAGAAATATGTGGAGCATCCCCGGCACATTGAGTTTCAGGTGCTGGCCGATGAGCATGGCAATGTCGTGAGCCTGGGCGAGCGCGAGTGTTCGATTCAACGACGACATCAGAAGCTGCTGGAAGAATCGCCATCAACGAAAGTTACGCCGGAGTTGCGCGAACGCATCGGCGGAATTCTGTGCAAGTCGCTCTCCGATATCGGATACACGAACGCAGGCACGATCGAGTTTCTGATGGATCAGGACGGGAGCCTGCACTTCATCGAAATGAACACGCGCATTCAGGTGGAGCACCCGGTCACCGAGATGGTCACGGATGTCGATCTGGTGAAGAGCCAGATTATGATCGCCGCCGGGGCCAACATGAGCGAAGTGCTGCAAGGGCCGGTGGTGCATCGCGGGCATTCCATTGAGTGCCGCATCAACGCCGAGCATCCGGAGAAGTTCACTCCGTCGGCAGGGAAGATTACGGCGTTTCATGAACCCGGCGGCACCGGCGTGCGCGTGGACACCGCGGCCTATGCCGAAGGCGTGATTCCTCCATATTACGATTCGCTGATTGCCAAGCTGGTCGTACGTGGCAAGGACCGCACCGAGGCCATTTCGCGCATGTCGCGGGCGCTGGAGATGTTTATTGTCGAAGGGATTATACACGACTATTCCGCTGCACCGGAAGATTCTGGCGGACGCGGATTTTCGCGCGGGGAAGATTGATACGGGGTTCATCGAGAGATTTTTGAAGAAGGGGAAAGTGAATAGTGTCACGGGATGAGCTTGAACGCGGTGCCGGCGTTACCTGTGCCCCCATTGGCCGTCGTGCCATACAGATCGCCTAGTTTGTCGAGAACCGGTGCGAAGTCGGGCTGCGCCCCGTCACTTCCCCCTGCGAACTGATAAAGAGTGTTTTCGGCCCAGCCTTCGTTCCTGTTGTACACCTCGAAGACCGTGCCGCAGCCACATGAAGCGGATCCTCCATCGATCGTTACACCATATAAGATTCCGATCTTGTTAATCGTCAGGCCGCCTTCCGGGTAAGCGCCGTCTCCGACGTCTTGAAAACTGTGGAGCGTGTCTTCTGTCCACGAGCCTGAGGACTGGTGCAGTTCGAAAACAACTCCGCATCCTGTGCCTCCACAAACTGAGAGGTCGCCTCCCCGATTGGCTTCTCCGTATAGGTCGCCATGCTGGTCCAGCACTAAGCCTCCAATCGGCACGCCACCGTCCCCGACCCCAGTGAAGGTGTACGGAACGGACTCGGTCCAGACGCCGGAGCTCAACGTTAGCTCGAAGACAGTCCCGCAGCCGTATGCCTCAAGGCACGAGCCCAGCCCTCCACCGATTCTTGTCACTCCATAGATATTGCCGTCCTGATCGAGGGTTAGTGGGTCTTCCGGAAATATGCCATCGCTGCCGCCACGGAACTCGTAAAGGATGCTCTCACTCCAACCCCCGCCAGTTATTGGAGAAATCTCGAAGACCGTCCCGGTGTTGTATTGTCCACCGGTTGAGGTCGTGCCGTAGAGGTTCCCCGCAGAGTCCCGTGCGAGTCCGGCGAACGGCATTGCGCCGTCATCCCCGCCTTTGAAAGAGTAAAGAGTCGTTTCCTTCCAGGGGCCGCTTGTCGTTGGAGTAAGCTCGAACACGGTGCCGCAAGAGCAGTTGCGCTCACCACCCTTGTACGCAGTAGTGCCGTATAAATTTCCCGCCGAGTCGAAAACCAGGCCAACGGGGCTCTCCCCATCACTGGCACCCCTGAATGCGTAGATCGTGGTCAGGTTCCAGTGACCGGCGGGCCCTTTGTTGAGCCTAAATACACCGCCGTACTTTTGGCCTGTTGTTGGGCTGGTCACGCCGTAGAGGTTGCCGGAGGCATCCGCAATCATTCCGTATGGACCGCCTAGCGTCGTTCCGTTAAATGAGTACAGCAGGCGTTCTGTATCGGCTGCGGCGGCAACAAGCATGGAAGCGGTGAGAAGAGCTGCGGCACATCCCACGATTCTCAGCGCTGTAGCTATGCGACACATGGGGCATCCTCCAGAATGGCTCAAAGCAGGCCCAGAAATATTTTCGCGCGGCCTCTTACGAACGAGAAGATTCTATCTCCTGTGTCGGGTGGTGGATAGTGTGAACGTTTTTTCATCTAACGTAGCGCCCGGTAGGCGCCAGCTTAGAACGGTTACACTGAACGATGCATGCCTACGCTGCCTCGCCTGTACCCCATTCTCGACCCTAGTTGCTTTCCCGACGCCATAGTTTTCCTCGCCGCAGCGGAGGAACTCATCTCTGCTGGCGCAACCTTGATTCAATATCGCAACAAATCCGGCCATGCCCGGGTAACGCTGGAGGAGGCGCGGGAATTGCGCCGGCTTTCGCGGGCGGGGGCGCCCGCGCCACACTCTTCAGAGCCACACGCACGGCTTATCATGAATGACCACTCCGACCTCTGCCTCGCTGCCGACTTCGACGGCGTACACGTGGGGCAGGACGATCTTTCGCCCGAATCTGTCAGAAAGATTATTGGTGCCGACCGCTGGCTGGGTGTTTCCACGCACAATCCGGAGCAACTTGCAGAGGCTGATAAAACATCCGCTGACTACCTCGCCATTGGGCCGGTGTTTGCGACATCGAGTAAAGACAAGCCTGATCCGGTTGTCGGCCTTGAAGGGGTGCGGCGGGCGCGGGCTTTGACGCGCAAGCCACTGGTGGCTATTGGCGGGATTACGCGGGCCAATGCGGCGTCGGTGATTGAGGCTGGGGCGGACTCGGTGGCCGTCATCTCCGACTTAATTAGAGAGCCACGAAAATCAGCAGAGGAATTTTTCAGCATCTTGAGGTAAAGTCATTTGACCTTGGGTCGGCTGGCAGAGATGACCTTAGGGGCTAAAGCCCCCGATCATTGGCGAGCCTTTGCGGCACGGCTGAAGCCGTGCCCTTCCCGTTCCATCCCGAGGGAAGTGTAATCGTGCAGGAGGGTTCCTGAGTACACCGATAACGCCCCCGGTCGCTGCCCCGGTCAAAGCCCGCGGCCAACGACTGGGAAGTTCATAGCCGCCAGGATAAAGAACTGGTCAAGGGCCTGGGCCTGACCAGCGCCACGATGCTGGTCATGGGGTCGATGATCGGCTCCGGCATCTTTATTGTTTCGGCGGAAATCGGCCGCGAAGTCGACTCTCCGGCGCTGCTCATCGGCGCATGGATGGTTGCGGGATTCATGACGATCGTTGCGGCCCTCAGCTATGGCGAGCTTGCCGCCATGATGCCGCGAGCCGGCGGCCAGTATGTCTACCTGCGCGAAGCGCTGGGGCCGCTGTGGGGATTTCTTTACGGCTGGACTTTATTTCTGGTCATCCAGACCGGGACGATTGCCGCGGTGGGCGTGGCTTTCGGCAAATTCCTCGGAGTCTTCTTTCCCGCGATCTCATCTTCCCGCTGGATCCTGCATCTCTGGAAAGTGCCGCCGATTCATGTTGGTCCCATGGTCTTGGGCAACATGGATGTCGGCATCAACACCCAGAACCTGATGGCTTTGCTGCTTGTAATTTTTCTTTCAGTAGTAAATATTTTTGGCCTGAAGCTGGGAGCGGCCATACAGAATATTTTCACCGCGGCCAAAGTGGCCGCTCTTTTGGGATTAGCATTCTTTGGTTTGGCCCTGGGACGCAATGCCACCGCCCTGGCTGCAAATTTTGGCGCTCACTTTTGGCGCAATGCTGGACTCAGCGCGCAGCACGCTGTGCAGGTTGGCGTAGGTGGACCGATTGTCATGGTGGGAACATTAACGATTCTGGCGGTCGCGCAGGTAGGCTCGTTGTTCTCCGCCGATGCCTGGAACAATGTCACCTTCACCGCCGGAGAAGTAAAAAATCCCAGCCGCAATCTGCCGCTGTCTTTAGCGCTGGGCACCGGCGTGGTGATCGCGCTCTATATCGCCTGCAATTTTGTTTACTTGAATGCCTTGCCGCTGGATGGAACTGCGGGAGCGGCAACGATTCTGGGGCGCGGAATCAAATATGCCGCCGAGGAGCGCGTAGGCACCGCGGTGATGACGCAGATGTTCGGCGCGGTGGGCGGATTGCTGATGGCGGGGGCGATTCTAATTTCCAGCTTCGGCTGCAACAACGGGCTGATTCTTTCGGGCGCGCGCGTCTACTATGCCATGGCCAAAGACGGGCTTTTTTTCCGCAGCGTCTCCAAACTGCATCCGAAATACAAAACGCCCGCGGTTTCGCTGATGGTGCAAATGGCCTGGACTTGCATTCTTTGCGTCTCGGGCAGTTACGGCCAGCTTCTCGACTACATTATTTTCGCCGTGCTGGTGTTCTATATTCTTACGATTGTCGGCCTGTTCGTACTGCGGCGGACTCGTCCCAATGTGGAGCGGCCATACAAGGCCGTGGGATATCCGGTTCTGCCGGCAATTTATATTGTGATGGCTTTATTCATCGATGTCATACTATTGCGCTATAAGCCGCAGTTCACCTGGCCGGGGCTGATCGTGGTGCTGCTGGGCATTCCGGTATATTTTGCCTGGTCGAAAAGTGCCGCCGCGAAGAACTCACCGGCGTAGCCCCAAGGAGAAAACCAAGCATGGCGAATTTGTTCGCAAAGAAAGACCTTCCCACACTCATGAAAGAGGCGGTTGAAGTTGAAGGCGAGCAAAGCCTGCGGCGCGCCCTCGGACCGCTGAATCTGCTAACCCTTGGCATCGGCGCGATTATCGGGGCGGGAATTTTTGTAATCACGGGCCAGGCCGCCGCGCAGTTTGCCGGACCCGCCATCGTCATCTCTTTCGTGCTGGCCGGGATTGCCTGCGCCTTCGCCGGACTCTGTTACGCCGAGTTCGCCTCAATGATTCCCATCGCCGGCAGCGCCTATACGTACTCTTACGCTACGCTCGGCGAACTGGTCGCCTGGATCATCGGCTGGGATTTGATACTGGAATATGCCTTCGGCGCTGCCACGGTCGCCGTCGGTTGGAGCGGACACCTGCGCGCCTTTGTGCACGACCTGGGCTGGAATATGCCCGCCATGCCGACTTCTAATTTCATGCTTTTCGGCGTACCCATGCACCTGAAGTATGACTACGTCGGATTCCTCGTGATCATGGTGATCACCACGATCCTGGTCATTGGCATTAAGGAGTCGGCAAACTTCACGACCGCGGTCGTCATCATGAAGGTTGCGGTGGTGTGCATGTTCATTGCGCTTGCTACCCTATTCTTGTACTCGCACTCATGGAAGCCGAACTACTGGCACCCATTTATCCCCCCCAACACCGGCGAATGGGGACATTTCGGATGGTCGGGAATTCTGCGTGGGGCGGGCGTTGTCTTTTTTGCCTACATCGGCTTTGATGCAGTTTCCACCGCCGCGCAGGAAGCCAAGAATCCCAAGAAAGATATGCCGCTCGGCATTCTTGGTTCGCTTGTCATCTGCACCGTACTTTATATTCTGGTATCCGGTCTTCTGACCCACATCGTTCCTTACCAGCAACTGAACGTTCCCGATCCCGTCGTCGTCGGAGTCCGCGTGGCCGGCCAGCAATGGGCCACGTTCCTGGTGGAAATCGGCGCCCTGGGCGGCTTGGCCACCGTTATGCTCGTAATGTTGCTCGGGCAGTCTCGCGTCTTCTATTCCATGTCGCGCGACGGCTTGCTGTGGCCGTGGGCGGGGAAAATCCATCCTCGCTTCCGCACGCCTTATCTCAGTTCTATCGTTGTGGGCATTTTCGTCGCCATCTTGGCCACAGTGATTCCGCTCAGTGTGCTGGACGAGATGACCAGCGTGGGCACGCTGCTCGCCTTCGTGCTCGTCAGTGCCGGAGTATGGGTGATGCGCCGGACGCATCCCGAAGTCAACCGTCCGTTCAAGACGCCTATGGTGCCGCTGGTCCCAATTCTCTCGATTCTTTTTTCCAGCGCGCTTATCGTTTTTCTATCCCCAGCCACTCAGATCCGATTGGTGGTCTGGCTGGTCATCGGGTTAGTCATTTACTTCAGCTACGGACGCAAGCACAGCAAAGTGCAAGCTTTGCTGGCGAAAGAAGAAACCCCGAAAATGCCTTCGATGGCCGATTAAGTTTCCTGTCCCCTTGAGGCCTTCCGCAATATGCGGAGGGTCTTTCTTGTTTCACAATGACTTCGATTGCGAATACTCTTTGCCCCAGCCATCATCTAAACTCGTAAGGCTACTCGGGACCACGCCGAGTAAAGCCAACGACCGCCATGAAAATCGTAGCCGCCGAAGAAATGCGAGCCATCGATCGCGCTACCAGCGAGCGCTTCGGCATCCCGTCTCTCACGCTCATGGAAAATGCCGGAACCGCGGTAGCCGACTACGTGTTGGAGCATCACGCTGCTGCCCGTCGCGTCGTGATTTTCTGCGGGAAAGGCAACAACGGAGGCGATGGATTTGTCGCCGGCCGCCGCTTGCACCAGCAGGGGAAAAAAGTGCAGGTGATTCTGCTGGCTGATCCCTCGGAACTCCGGGGGGACGCAGCACTGATGTTTGGCAAACTTCCCACCGCGGCAATCGCAGTTCATTCCAGTGAAGAGCTGAAGAGTGAACGCGTCAAGCTTTCGCTGACCGCCGATGTCTACCTCGATGCCGTGCTGGGCACGGGTTTCAAGCCTCCTGTGACCGGGCTCTACGCCGAGGCCATCGCGATCATGAACTCCAGTCAGGTTCCGGTGATTGCCGTAGATATTCCTTCGGGTGCGGATGCAAATGGCATGGCTCTACAAACCGGAACCATTGCGCGCGCAGACGCGATTGTAACCTTCACCACAGCCCGTCCCGCACACGTCTTCGGCCGGCTGACCAGTGGGCCAACGTATGTAGCCAACATTGGCTCGCCGGACGAAGCCATTGTTTCCAGTTTGCACCTGAATGTCATCACGGCGCGCGATCTCGCGCCGATGGTTGCGCCGCGCGCCGCCGATTCCAACAAAGGCAATTATGGCCATGTGCTGGTGATCGGCGGATCGGTGGGAAAAGCCGGCTCGGTCGCCATGGCAGGAATGTCGGCATTGCGCGTGGGTGCGGGGCTTTCCACCGTGGCTACACCACAGTCGGTCTTACCTACGGTTGCAGGATTTCACGCGGAACTGATGACCGAGCCTTTGTCAGATACTCCGGCGGGTACAATCGCAACCTCAGCCGCAGACAAGCTCGGCGACCTGATAAAAGGAAAAACGGTTGTAGCGATCGGGCCGGGCATTTCGCGCGAACCTCAGACCTCAGAACTGGTGCGCGCGCTGGTTGCACGGTGCGCGTCACCGCTGGTCGTGGACGCCGATGGTTTGAATGCTTTCCAGGATCGCACGCAAGAGTTGAATGGCACCGGCCGTTCGCTGGTCATCACTCCGCATCCTGGGGAAATGGCTCGTCTGGTGGGATGCACCATTCCAGAGGTCCAGAACGACCGGCTCGGCACCGCGCGCAAATTCGCCGCCCAGCATGAACTGATCGTGGTGCTGAAAGGCCATCGCACGCTGGTGGTGCAACCCGATGGCGAAGCGTGGGTCAACACCACCGGCAATCCCGGAATGTCGACAGGAGGCACCGGGGATATTCTCACCGGCATGGTCGCAGGGATGATGGCACAGCATCCGAAAGAGATATTCTCAGCCGTGCTCGCCGCCGTTCATCTGCATGGACTGGCGGGCGATGTCATGCGCGATAGCGTGGGCGAACATTCACTGGTCGCAACCGATTTGCTGCAAGGCCTACCGGAAGCGTTTCGGCGCACGCAAACACTCGCAAATGAAAAGTTAGTAAGTTGGAGCGGATGACATGGTCCAGACCTTCGACCTTGGACTGTGGGCCTTAGGCTAAAACCTTCAGATCTGGCCGCACTTTCTAGCCTAAAGTCCAAGGTCCAACGTCCGCGTTCGTCATCTTGTCGCACGCAGATGAATGGTTCTTCCCGTAGCCGCCGAGCGCCGCGCCGCATCGAGAATTTCAACCACCGTGACATTGGTTTCGAGCGAAGAGAGAACGTCCGGTTTCGCTCCGTCAAGAATTACCGCCCGCAGGTAAGACACCGGGTTGTCATACGGAGGAAGCAACGGATCAGCGGCTTCTTGCCCTTCAACGCTGTCTTCGCGTTTATCTTTTCCCGCGCGACGAACCAGAATGTTGTCGCGCCGCACGGTGATCACGTATCCATTCTCACCGTAGATTTCCATGTCTTTGCGGCCGAAAGGCCAGTTCCACGAGGCTTGCACAATGGCTTGTGCCTTCGGATAGGTCAAAATGATCGTCGCTTCATCGTCGACGCGCGGATAGATATCCGGCTTAATGTGCTGCGTAACCGCGGTCACGGTTTGCGGGCGTTCGCCGTCCATCAGCCAGGTCATCAGATCGGCGCCGTAGCAGCCAAAATCGAACAGCGCGCCTCCGCCATCGAGTTTGGGATCGGTAAGCCAGGCGAGAAATTCCGGTTGAACGCCAATTTCTTTCGGCCCGTTGTGGCCGTCATGCACCACCACTTTGCGAGTGTCGCCGATTTCACCGCGATGCACGAGTTCGTAAGCGGCCCAATTGCTGGGATACCAACTGGTTTCGTAATTTACAAGCACCTGTATCTTCGCCTGTTGCGCCGCCTTCTGCATGGCGAGAGCGTCTTCCAGACTGACAGCCAGCGGCTTTTCCATCATCACGGGAACGCCGTGGCGGGCGCAGATTTCCACCACTCGGCGGTGTTCGTAGGTGTTGGTGTAAACCAGAACTGCCTGCGGACGGGCCTTTTGTAACATTTCTTCCAGATCGGAAAAAAGCAATGCTTTCTCGAAACCGAATTGCTTCGCATACTTAGCTTCTACTTCTTTGTCCGGTTCGGCGATTCCTACGATCTGAATCTCAGGACTATGCCGGTACTGATCGAGAAATCCCTGCACATGGCCGTGAACCAGGCCGACAATGCCGACGCGAAGCGGTGGCGTGGGCTCGTTGCCATTTACCTGCGACCGCGAAGCCGTCCCAGCAAGCAATAGTGAGAGCAAGAGGAAAGATGACATCAAGCGCATAATAAGTCCCGGACAACATAGTACCGCTGTCCGCAGAAATGAGAAGCTGGCATACTGGCCGTTCGGACAGTATCGTCCTGGTAACCGCCATCGAAGTCCTCTCATTGCAATGACTTGTATGCCTCCAAATGTGGCTTCCAGAGCGGCATTTGGGCGATGAGCTTCAGTTATCTATTACCAAACCACCTCTCATGCGAAAGTAAGACTGCTTATGACCCACTTCCCCCAAGCGCACCCTACGCGGCGTGCGGCCCGGGTCCAGCTAGGCGATTCCGTCCTGGCTGCGATTCGTTTAGAAGATGGCCGCCGCACTCGAGCTAAACTTCGAACCGTTTCCGTAACCGGCGGACTCCTGCACATGACGAACTCACTGACACAAGGCGAGTTCGCCGAAGTCGCATTCCAGACGCAATCCGGCCCCGTGCGGGGCATGGCGGAGATCCTCAGCCCCACGCTAAAAACCACGACCGGAATCTTGCAGCCATTTCGCTTCGTGGCACTCGAAGACGATGACCACCGCCGGTTGCGCACATCTCTCGACCACGTGGCCGACCGCAACTTGCTGGGATTGAAATCCAGCGTCTTCACGCTGCCGAACAGCATGTGACGCCTGTGCTTTCCTGCTTCTCGCTATACTGATCGTCACACGCGCGGACGCGCGTGTCTCGATCAAAATGCATGAAGCGAGAAACAGCACGGCCCGCGAAACGGTCACGCATTCGCCGGAGGAGACGATCGCCTTTGGCCGAACGCTGGCCGGGCTCTTAACGCCGCCCAAGCTTGTGCTGTTGAGCGGCGATCTGGGCGCGGGAAAAACCACGCTGGTCAAGGGAATCGCCGCCGCCTTCGACGCCGCCACAGAAGAAAACGTCACCAGTCCCACTTTCACGCTAATCCATGAGTATCGTGGACCGCGCGCAATGCTTTATCACATTGATCTCTACCGCATCGATACGCAACGCGAGTTGGATACGCTGGCGCTCGACGATTTGCGCTCCGCGAACAGCATTCTGCTGATCGAATGGGGAGAAAAATTCCCGCAGTTCTTGCGCGAAAGAGATGTCGAGATTTCGCTGGAACGAACCGGCGAGAGTGACCGGCGGATTTGTATCTCGCTAGATTTGCGCCCTGGCTAAATCAGGCACTCTCCGTCGCCAAGCTCCGCGAACCGCTTCACTGCACCAGCGTAGCCGCGAATATCGCCACGCTTGCATCGTCCGGCAGAGTGATGCTCGCCACGGTCTTGGCTTTATTCAGAACGAAGCGATACTCATATAGATTGAATGTGCGCTGGTCTTTTGTGCCGTTGTCAAAGTCGCGATACGCCATGGCCACGCCTTCGGACTCGTGAGTGTAATTCTGCGGGGTGTACCAGTCGCTGAAGCTCTGCACAAATTTCGCACTGCTTCCATCGGTGTAGGTGACAGTGAAAGTCTGAGACACCTGATTGCCGTTGACTCCAGTCGCTAATAGCATAAGGCCGGAGAATTGGCCCGCGGGCAGCGTAATCGACTGACCATTGCTGGCGACAGCATCAGGCTCATTGGCGGGGCCAAAGTCGAGCAACGTGCCGTTATAGACGCGCGAAGTGGTGAGCAGGTTGGCGGAATAAGAGTACCCCTTGCCGTCAAGGCCTCCGGTGGAATATTTCGTGCCATCCTCATAAATTCCGTTCACGTTGTATGCGGAAGACAGGTCCACCTGCGTGCCGGCGCCGGCGCTGCCTATGCCCGCGCTCACCGCCAGGTTCAGCGTGAAAGTTTGTGTGCTTGTGCCGGACGTGCCCGTAACTGTGACCGAATTTAATCCTGTAGCGGCCGACGCAATGGCCTTGAATACTATTCTTTGTTCATTTCCTGTTCCCTGCACTGTTGCGGTAACGCCCTTGGGCAAAGCCGAGAGCGTCAGCTTTACTTTGCCGGTGAAGCCATTTGAATCAGTAATGGAGACTGCTTCGTTTGCGCTTGCGTTTTGATTCAGGAACACGTTCTTTGGTCCGGAAAGAGTGAAGTCAGTGTTCACCGCATTATTGATGGCAGCAGCGTATTGCGCCGCCAGGCCGGTGCCCACGAAGTCGTCATAAAGCCACATGAAACCGCCGATGATGCCGCACTGGCTGTGCCAGCCGCTCATAATCGCCTGCACCTGGCTGGGAGTATCGTCCTGATCCCACAGGCCGGGAAACACGGGTACGCTGCCAAAATTCCATCCCTCGCAGGGATTATTTCCAGACCCGCCGGCATAAGCCTGCAGGTGCACTCCATCCGCTGTGCCGGGCAGCTCAGTGTTGATTTGAGCAACCACATTCGTCCAATAACTGCTGTCGTCGAACGCGTCGGGCATAACGTGATAACCCAACTGGCCCAGCATCACGCCAAACGCGATCGTTGTCGGCGAATTGAAGCTGTTCTCGTCGTCGAAATCGATGGCATCCAGTGCTGGAATGGCAGCCTTGAGAGCTTGAAAGTCCTTATAAAGAATGCTGCTCGAACCCGTGCCCTGCGCGTTGACCAGAGAAGTTATGTTTTCCCAGTCTCCGTAATTGGAGGAGCCGATGCTGAAGGTCACGCGCTTGACCGTCCCCTGTTTCAACTGCGCCATGTCTGCAGCAAAGTTGGGGTAGCTCTGGCTGCCCACGTAGACTCCGCCCGACGTCAAAGGAAACTCACCGTTGAAATTCAAGTCGCCCGCGCTACTAACCTCGACACTCCACACGATCGCCTCGGTGAAACCCGAATTCTCGATTTCCGTGATGTTGGCTGATGCATCGCCCTTGTAAAACGGGCCGCCTCCGAAGATGCCGGTGTAGCCGGTTTGAGCAAAGGCCGGTGCGACAGAAAAGGCCAGCGATAGAAAAAGAAACATTGCCGCACTGCGAAGGGCTAATGGGAATGAAAATGGCAGGCACGTTTTGAATGAGGGGTTCACACGATCTCCTGAATAAAGTTTGGGTTGATACTCGGCGGAGCGCTCGCGGCATTGGACAGCCGTTCTTACCACACTGCTCAGTGGCGCGACGCTCCCCAAAGTGCTGAGAATTATACACGCATATCGCTCAAATCCAGCGCTGGACGCTGGATTTGGCGGGGTGCTGATTTACCGGGCGCTGGCGTGGAGAGACCGTCGACACTAAAATCCCATGATGTTGTACCCGCAATCGACGTAAATCACTTCGCCTGTGATGCCGCTGCTCGCGTCGGAAGCTAAGAAGACTCCGGTTGATCCCACTTCGCTGACTTCCACGTTGCGTCCCAGCGGGGCGCGTTCGGCGTGGTTTTTCTGCATGTCGCTGAAGCCGGAGATGCCACGGGCCGCAAGGGTTTTGACCGGGCCGGCGGAGATGGCGTTCACGCGAATTTTCTGTTTGCCTAACTCATACGCGAGATAGCGCACGCTGCATTCGAGTCCAGCTTTGGCCACGGCCATCACGTTATAACGTGGGACCACTTTTTCCGAGGCGTAATAGGTCATGGTCATGATCGATCCGCCATCTTCCATGAGCGGCGCGGCCGCGCGCACGACCGCGATCAGCGAATAGACGCTCACGTCGAGCGCAATGCGAAAGCCCTCGCGCGTGCTATCGACGAAATCGCCCTTGAGTTCGTCGGCAGGCGCAAAGGCAACAGAATGGACCAGAGTATGCAGCTTGCCGTGGCGCTCTTTCAAAGTCGCAAACAGACGGCTGATTTCCTCGTCTTTCGAGACATCGCACATGTAGGCTTCGGCGCCGGGCAACGAGAGGATCAGGTCTTTAGCTTCCTGCTCGAGGCGCTCGTTCTGGTAAGTGATGGCCAGCTTCATGCCGGCCGCATGCAGCCCTTGCGCAATGGACCATGCGATGGAACGTTTGTTGGCGACTCCGAAGACCACGGCATTGCGGCCCTGCAAGTCAGAAAACATGGTGGCTCCTGGGAACGAGAAAGGATATCAGGCGCTGGGCTAGTTCACCACACATCAGCGATCCGATATCTCCGGCCAAAATGCGGTAATCTATCTTGCTTCGTCTAAAATGGAGGAACGTCGTGCGCTACTTCGATCGTTTGCAACCTCTGGCGTTACTGGTCATGCGTCTGACCCTGGGAGCAATAATGGTTGTTCATGGCTCCCACAAGGTTTTCGGCGGGCTCCAGCACCATGCCCAGTTCGTAGCCAGCCTGGGATTGCCGGCATGGATGGGCTACCTTTCCGCATTCACCGAATTTCTGGGTGGGCTGCTGGTGCTCGCGGGATTATTTACCCGCGCCGCGGCCTTTGCCATCTGTATCGACCTGGGCGTTGCCATTTGGAAAGTGCATTGGCATAACGGCCTCACCGGCGATCACGGTTTTGAGTTTCCCCTGGCACTGGCCACTCTGGCCTTCGCCCTGATCTTTTTTGGCGCCGGCCCCATCTCGATCGATCACATTCTGCGCGGCGGCGGCTCGGCCAGCTCCAGGAAATGACAAAAAATTACAGAAGAAAGTGCGGAGAGTAGCAAAGATTCCCCGCCTCAATTCGCTGTCGGCGCCCGATGTATGGGAATGATAATTCTAGTACCCGTACGCAACAAAAGTACCATTGCGGGGTTAATCAGGGGTTGGCAAAATTTCATGTTTACAAATTAAGATACAACGCAGGGACCACGCCTGCATCCCATTGATTTACGACATGCATCCTAGTTTTCGTGAAATGTAGTGTGAAATGATTGGAGGCCCCTCTTGAGAAAGACAATGCTGTTCGCGGTGATCTGTGGGTTGTTCTTCTTAGCCAGCTTCGCACAGGCGCAACAAGGCGATGCCATGTTCGGCGTCGGCACGATGATGTCTTCCGGGACTTGCAGCACCCTTACCGGCGTTTGTCCTGAGAAGGGAGGCGCATATCCTAGTGTCAGCGCCGATGTCATTTTTCATAAACGCATCGGATTCAATTTTGAGACTGCCTGGAAGGCCACGCAGGGGGAATACGGCGGTCCCGGCGGCCAGCCTTTTCGCCCCATCCTGACCGACTTCAACGCGATGTACCAGCCGCATATAAGCCAGAAGATCGGCCTGGACCTTATGGGCGGAGGGGGTTGGCAGAGCACTCGCTTTTACCTGCCATATTGCACCAGCTATTTCACCTGCGACAATTTCACCAGCAGCCACCACTTCCTGGTTGACGTAGGCGCGGGTGTTCGCTACTACGTTTGGGGACACGTCTTTGTTCGCCCCGAGGTGCATTACTACCACGTGATAAACAACACCGCCGACTTTAGTTCTAACGATCTGTTTCGCGTGGGCGCCTCAATCGGATACACCATCGGCGGCGGAACAGACTAAGCTTCAATCCTCGACTTGCACAAGGATCGAAATCATGGCTGCCGTCACCGGCAGCCATGATGTTATGCTGCTGGTTTGCATTCCGCTGACCCAGATTCTGCCCACCCGGCGGCTGCAGCTTTTTTATTTGCTGCCGCCGTCCGGAGTGGACCATGCCAATCGCCGGAATGAACTGACAAAGGGGACCGTATTGAGAAAATTCGCGCTACTGACATCCGTGTGCACGGTTTTTGTTGTCGGCTGCATTGCCCATGCCCAGCAAATCGACCTCGCTCTTGGCGCCAGCTCCCCTTATTCCTCCGCGAACCGCACCGCCTCTCAGGCTTACATAGCGCCGCCGGAAAAAAGCGGATTGTACCCCACCTTCAGCGGAGACGTTCTTTTCCGCAAGAAGAACCGGCTGGGAGTAAACCTGGAAATCGCCGTGCGGGCCAAACAGGGACTCTATAACGGCTATCAAGACTTTCGGCCGATATTCACCGATGCCAACGCCATGTATTCCATCCAGACAAGCAAGAAAACCAGGGCCGATTTTCTGGCGGGCGTGGGCGTTGAGAGCGTGCTTTTCTATAACCAGTTTGGCACCTGCAATTCCGCCTATCCGTCATGCGCGGTAAACCTCAATGCCAATCACTTCATGGCGCACATCGGGGGTGGCGTGCGCTACTATTTCTGGCGCAGCTTCTTCGTCCGCCCGGAAATCCATCTGTATGTTATCCCCAACAACTCCCAATTCAATTCCGACTACGTCGGCCGCGCCGCAGTTACCATCGGATATACTTGGCCTCCAGTAGGGCGGACCAAGCCGCCAGCAAAAAAGGCAGCGCCTTAAGCGCTGCCCGCCTGTCAGAAAAATCGACGGACTCGAGTTTATCGCATCCTCTCGCAAACCTCGGCCTCGTGGATGGCCATATCCAGGTGCTTGATGGATTCCACGCGATGGCCGTCAAAGTCGGTGGCCGCAGATTCCAATTCGTGCTTCGCCGCGCGCATCGATTCCAGTGCCGCATGGATGTGCGGATGTGGAGGGGTCGGCATGGCGGCGACTAACGCAGCTGGCGCCGGAACAGTTACAGCCGGCGCTGCCGGCGTCCTGGGAGCAGCCGCTGCGGTCGAAAATGCCAGCGTGAATAGAACGGATACCATGATAAGCAGTGTCATCAACCCGATTTTCTTCATACTTCCTCCTCGTCCGGATTGTGGCTCGGACGCAGCCGCAGATTCGCTTTAGTGTCAGCCACGGACACTCCATGGGAGGGCTTCCGCGGCACCCGCACAGTATAGCTGCCCCGCCACGCCCGGCCTGTGCATAAGTTGATTCCTTGGACCCATGTCACACTTCTCATCTCGCGGCGGCGAATTGAACTTACGTCAGCCCTCGCCGGTTCCTCCGCCACAACAAGAGAACCACCACAATCGCAGCCGCAGCAACTGCAACATCGAACGCCTTGACATCGCGAATCAGACTTTCCCAATGCCTGCCAAACAAGTAGCCGGCTCCCGAAATCGCTGAAACCCAGACCACCGCTCCCAAACAGTTGAACGCTGCAAACTTCCTCCAAGGCATGCGCAGCACTCCAGCCATGGGACCGGCCACAATCCTCATGCCGAACACAAAGCGGGCAAAAAAAATGGTGGACGCTCCGTATCGCTCAAAGAGCTGCTCACCGCGCGCTAAAACCGAATCGCTCACCCGAAAAATCCGGCGATGCCGTTCCAGCAACGGTCGTCCGCCATACCGTCCCAGCGCGAAGCCCAGACTGTCCCCAGCAGAAGCCGCAATCGCGCCCACGAGAATCACCAGCGGTAAGATGAGTTCGTGCTGCGAATACGCCAGAAAACTGGCCAACAGCAAAACCGTCTCGCCCGGCACCGGCACACCGGCATTTTCCAGCAACAACACAGTCGCCACCGCCCAGTATCCATAGTGAACCAGCCCCGAGCGCAGCATCTCAAAAATGTGGTGGGTCATGACTTCAAGAAGGAAGCGAGTCTTTCGGGTGCACAGCCCTTCAGAAAGTGAGGCTTTTGGGTGGCGCAGCGCTTCAGCGCTGCGATAGGGGAATAAAGAAACCGCGGCTTCAGCCACCGGGGTGCTCGGCCGCGTTCAAAAACTCAATCAACACCCGATTGAATTCCGCCGGACATTCCTCGTAAGGCAAATGCCCGATGTGGGGGAACATCACCGTCCGTGAATGCGGAAAGTGCTTCACCAGCGGCCCCGCCGATGAAGCATACACCGCCGGATCATCCGCTCCCCACACGAAAAGAGTCGGCAGAGTTCCAACCTGCGGCAATATTGATTCCATCTCCCGCAAGTCGCGAGTCCAGCTCTTCACAATGCGCAGCGCATGATCGAACAATCCCGGCACCTCTAGTGGAGCCATATAACCCTCGAGCGTTCCCGGTGGAATCCGCTTGGGCCCGCCGTAAAGCCGACGCAGCCAATAGCGATAAAGAAAAGTCATACGCGGAACTGTCGCGCGGAACAAATTCTCGCCCAACCAACTGCCAAAAAATGGCGCCATCCGCCTGCCATGCGCCGAATAAGGGTTCACAGGCGCCACTAGCACCAACCTTCGCACACGAATCCGAGAATCCGCGCCCAGGCATTGGGCCGCAGCCATCATGGCTACCGCGCCTCCATGCGATGTGCCAAGCAAATCAAAACACCCGGACGGGATTTCCAGCCTGGAGACGAACTGCACCAGTCTTCGCGCCGTCGCCCTCATGCTGTAATCAATGGCCGGCGCGCGCTCGGAAAATCCTGCTCCCAACATGTCCGGAGCGTAAACGCTAAAGTAAGGCGCTAAGGCCGGTATTACGTAGCGCCAGGAAAACGAATATCCAAGCAACCCGTGCACCAGAATCAGTGGTGGACCGGTCCCCGCCCGCAGATAGCGCATGCGTCCGCCATCTACGCCAATCCAGCGCTCTTCTACTCCCGCTCCGGAAGCCAAGGTTATCTGCGCCGATATCTCCTCAGCCCCACGATGGGCAGCCCGATCTGGCGCGCTCAAATCTTACCCACCTCAGGACAACTCTTTCCGCTCCGCCAGATTCTATGTAACTGAAACATCGCCTCTGTCGTTTCACTTGGGGAGCTTCGGCTCCCCGTTTTTGTCGTTCCCGGAACGAATTGTCATCCTGTCTCTAACGACGTGGCCTGGTGTCAAGTGATTTTTGCCGACACCTCTCCCTTGGCGTCTTCGGTTTTAAAGAAGCGCCATTTCGCTCTCGCAGGAAGGTTTTTGCGTCTTCGACCAAAGCCCTGTGTTCTCTCAATCGTGCGGTGGACGCAAGGTCTCACCATCCATCTCTTCGGCAACTACTCCCAAAATTGCTGCTTCGAACTCCCCGCTTCTCGGGGAGGCAGGCTGCCTACTCAAGCGGTCGGCTCATGCTTTCCGCCACGAAATGACTCAGGCTTGCCTGCACACGGCCTTGCACAGCTGCGCGTAATCCCATTCCTCGCGCAGCATCAGGTACAACCTCATGGCCAGCTTGCGCGCCACCGCCACCTTGGCCAGCGCGCGATGCTTGCGCACCGCCAGCCGCCGATAAAAGCGGCCCAACTCGGCGTCGTAGCGCGCCGCCGTCTGTCCCGCCTCCACCAGCAAAAAACGCAGAAACGGACTGCCCTGCTTGCTGATGCCTCCCAACTGCTGCCGCCCGCCGCTGGAATGCTCGCTGGGAATCAGGCCAAAATAGCTGCCCACCTGGCGCGCATTCGCGAAGCGTTTCGCCGGCCCCAGCGTCAGCACCATGGCCAGCGCCGTCACCGGACCTACTCCCGGATGCGTCATCAACCGCACCGCCGCCGGCCGCCGCTTCACTTCTTCTTCCACTTGCCGGTTCAGCGCCGCGATCTCCGCTTCCTGCTGCTCCAGCCCGGCCAGCAACCGTTGCCTGCGCAGCGCTGCGTAGGGCAGCAACTCCAACTTCTCCAACTCCGCCCGGCCCGCTGCCGTCCACAGCTTGCGCTTCTTTTGCACGCCCTGGCTGAGCATCAGCGCCTGCAGCTGATTCTTGATGCGCGTCCGCGCCTGCACCTGCTTGTGCCGGTGCACCAGCAATTGCCGCACATCCCGCTCCTCCACACTCGGCACCCAGATCCGCGGAAACCGCTCTTCTCTCAGCAACCGCAACAACAGCTCCGCGTCTCGCCGATCCGTCTTTTGCTTGCGCACTTCCGACGCCCGGATCCGCGCCGCATCCCCAATCCACAACTCCATGCCCAACTCCTGCAGCAAACGCTCAAACCAGGGATAGTGCCCGCAACCCTCCATCCCCACCCGCACCGCTTGCCCGCGCAGCGACCCATAAAACTGCTCCGCTTCCTCGCGGTGCGATAAACGCCGCTCCAGGATTTCTCCCGTCGAATTGTCAAAGATCGCGACCTGCTGAAACCCAGGATGAAAATCACAGCCTATAATCAGCATGACGTTGGCTCCTTTTCGAGCCTTGGTCGTTTCGCAACCACCAACTTACTCTACGATCGAGCCAACGTCGTTATGCAATCAAGCGAAGCACATGGATCGCGAAGCGATCCATATGCGAAGTCGAAGGATCCCTTGCCCTCTATTCGACTGTCGCCTATCTCGTAGAAGAAGCCTCAGCCGCCGCATCGGAAGCCAGAAGCCGGGAGCCGGAAGCCTTCTTCCCCAATAGCTTCTTCAGCACCCTTACTCCCTTATCCACATGCTTCTCCTCCAACAAAAACGGAGGCAGGAATCTCACCACGGTATCCTGCGTCGCATTAAACAGCACGCCCTCCGCCAGCCCCGCATCCACAATCGGCCTCGCCGGAATCTCCAACTGAATCCCCTGAATAAACCCGCGCCCGCGCACTTCCTTCGCCGCGCCGCGCTTCTTCACAATCTCCAGCAACTCCTGCCGCAGATAAGCGCCAACTTTATTCACGTTCTCCAGCAGATTCTCTTCCTCGATGATCGCCAAAAATTCCAGCGCCACGCGGCAAGCCAGCGGCCCTCCGCCAAACGTCGACCCATGCTGCCCCGGTCCAATCGCCGACGCAAACTCTTCCTTCGCCAAAAACGCTCCCAGCGGAAGCCCCGCCGCAATCGGCTTGGCAATGCACACAATATCCGGCGACACGCCAAATCCCTGAAACGCAAACATCGTCCCCGTACGCCCCAGCCCACACTGAATCTCATCAAAAATCAGCGCAACCTTATGCCGGTCCGCCAGCGCCCGGCACTCGCGCAAAAATTCCTCCGAGCATTCATAAATCCCGCCCTCGCCAAAAATCGGCTCCAGCACAATGGCGCAAGTATTCTCATTCACCGCCGCCCGCAAACCCTCCAAATCATTTCGCCCCACAAATGTCACATCCTCCAGCAGAGGCTCAAATCCCTTGCGATGCTTCTCCTGCCCCGTCAGCGACAGCGCACCAAACGTTCGCCCGTGATACGACCCATCCAGCGCCACCAGCTTCGACTTCGCCTCGCCGCCCGCCCGATGCCCCGCCAGCCGCGCCAGCTTAATCGCCCCCTCAATCGCCTCGGTCCCGCTATTAGAAAAAAAAGCCCGGTTCATTCCCGAAAGCCCGCACAACTTCTCCGCCAGCGCCCCCTGATACTCGTGGTAATAAAGATTCGACACGTGAATCAGCTTTGCCGCCTGCTCGCGAATCGTCTTCACAATCCGCGGATGCGCATGCCCCAGCGCATTCACCCCAATCCCCGACACAAAGTCGAGATACTTCTTCCCCTCAATGTCATAAACAAACACACCCTTCCCGCGCTCCAGCACCACGGGATACCGGTTATAAGTCGACAAAAGATACCTGCGCTCAATCTCGGCAATCTGGTCAAGAGTAGTCATAGGAGAATTCGATTCTATAGGAAGAGTGGGAGGCCCAGAACGTTGTGGATTTCTTGAAGCTGCCCACAGCAAATGAGGAGGGGGCACCGCCTTTAGCAACGCCGCCCAGAGCTACGAACGCGAGTGTTTCAGCCCTGAGGCTTCGCACTTGACGCGCGGCGCGGCATTTCGGCTTCCATTACCCTCGCGTGCGGCAGACCCGCTTTTCGCTATCCTCGTTGCGGCTCTTGCGAGACGCAAGGAACCTAATCTCCGGATCCGGCCTTTCTGGAAGACATTGGGAGTGATTTGCTGCCGGGCGGCCCACTTCGCGCCGCCCCTGCGAGAAGCGCGCTTCGCGCGTGAACCACACCCCTCGCGCAGACCCGACCCCAAGTGTAAAATCCTGTTAGGGACCGACCCATGGCCGCGGACAAACAGCATGCCCACGAACTGATTGACCGATTAGACCCGAGCCAGGTTCCGGCGGCAATCGGCATGCTCGAACGCCTGCTCGATCGCGTCTCTCGCGCGGTCGCGAACGCTCCCATCGACGACGAATCGCTCTCGCTCCAGGACGAAATGGCGCTCGCGGAAGCGAGCGAGTGGGCGAAATATAACAAAACCACACCGCATGAAGATTTCCTGGATGAGCTTGGCATCCAGCAAGAAGAGATGAACAACTAGCCGTGTAGGCGGCTGACTGGGGACCGCTCAGCGGCCTTCGAGATTCTTGAGCCGGTCCGACAGGGACTCAACTTCGGCATCCAGCGCGCGAAGAGCCGCGGCGTGGCTCCGCGAACGCAATTCGACTGGGGACGCCCATTTGTGAAATTCGGTCAACAAGGAAGTCTCTACCTTCTCTAACCGCTCACTAATCCACTGTTTGTCTTCTTCCGTTAGCACAGCTCAATTATAGGGCAAACGTCCAATTTGGCCACAAGGTTTCTCTATCGGCGGGAATTCAGCAAACCAACGGACACCCTCAATTATCGCGGCTTCGTTTCCGTCAAACGAGGCCACGCAATCTGAATGACAATGGTCGTAACCAGCGTCAGAAAAAAGCTCGCCCACTGCGGATGAGCCGGCCACATCACCTGTCCCAGACCGAATATCCACGACCCCAACCCAACCGCAGTTCCAATAGCCGAGGCGATCAAACAGATTTTCAGAGTTCTCATCGTCCTTCTCAATTGTACATACGACTAGAACCGCAGATTCGTTCCACATTTTCGAGGCTGGCACGGTCTCGCGCACTTGCTTTTCCCGCCCGCACCCGGCATCATTACCCACGGCAAGACCGCCGTCCAAAGCCGCAACTCACCGAATCAGGAGTCACACGAATGATGAAGCGTTTCATTAAGCTGTCAGCAATTCTCCCAGCCCTGTTCTTGAGCGTAGCGATGGTCTCCGCCGCTCCCGTCTCCGCCCAAAGCATGGAAGGCGTTTTCGCTGGCCACAGAATCATCATCCCGGAATCGAGCATTCCTCAGGCCGGCCGGCATCACACAAATTATTTCTTCGTCGACTCCGACCAGCCCTCATCCCAGCCACCTTCCGGCGTTGAGACTCCCGGCTCGGTCGCCTGCGTCTACAAACTTGTCACCGGACCCGCAGGCTGCCCGGTCGCCACCAGCACCGCCCTGCCCACCGGCGGCGTAGGAGCCATCGCGATCGTCGATGCCGGCGACTATCCCACCGCCGCCACCGATCTCGCAGCTTTCTCCACCTACTACGGCATCCCCGCCGCCGACCTCACCGTCACCTGGCCGGGCACAAACAAACCCCCGGTCTATTCCGATTGGGAAGTCGAAGAAGCGCTCGACATCGAGTGGGCGCACGCCATGGCGCCGCAGGCCAAGCTCTACCTGGTCGAATCCGTTCAGGTCAACACCGACCCAACTTTCGCCGCCGTGCAATACGCCGCCAAGCTCGTCGCCGCCGCTGGAGGCGGCGTGGTCAGCATGAGCTGGGGCGACCCCGAAGTCAGCCAGGAACTTTCCTGGGACAAATATTTCACCACCAAGGGCGTCGTATTTTTCGCCGCCTCCGGTGACGGAGGCCTGGGCGTCGACATTTATCCCGGGGCGTCGCCCAACGTCGTGGCCGTCGGAGGCACGTACTTTAACCGCAATTCCAGCGGCGACTTCGAAGGTGAGACTTACTACTCCGGCGGCGGAGGCGGCGACCTCAGTCCCTACGAGCCTCGCCCCACCTATCAGAATGGCGTGGAAGATGTCGTGGGAACGCAGCGCGGGTATCCCGACGTCGCCGCCGATTTCTGTTGTGCGCCAATTTATGTCGAAGGCGGCTGGTATTCCGTGGGCGGCACCAGTTGGGCCACTCCCACATTCGCGGGAATCGTCAACGCCGCCGGCCACAAAGCCCAAGGCAGCATTGCCGAACTCACCGAGATGTATAAGGAACTGGCCAATCCCGCCCAATACGCACACGACTTCAACGACATTACCCAGGGCGCTTCGCAATGCGGCGTCGGCTTTGACCAATGCACCGGCATCGGTTCCCCCAGAACCTACACCGGCAAATAGTTTTCCGTCGTCTGAAGGGAAACGATAAAGAAGAAAAAGAAATAAAAAATAGGCCTGCCCCAGGTCTCGCCGCAAACAGCGAGACCTGGGGCACCCGGCAGCTGGTGAGACCTATTCTCCCCGGCTGTTTCTTCCGCGCTCTATGTGCGATGAAGTTCTAAACGCGGCATTCGCGATGAATGGAGGGAATTCCTCCTATTCGCTGCGCTCGCGCGTGCAACATCTTGACATTATTTGCCTATTGGCGGACCTCACAGAGTTTCCGTCTTCAAAGTCCAAGGCCCGGCTAAACCGCGCCACTTTCAAGACGGCCTTCACGAAATGACCCTACCTGATCATTGCGCGGGGAGCATGTGTTCTTTGAGCAGTTCGCGGTAGAGATTGCATTGGCGGCCGCGCAGGGCTTCCGACTTTTTTACTTCGCCTGCTTGCGTGAATTGAATGTAGGTTTGCGTTTTGTCGAATTGGGGCCATGGCGGCACTGCGGCGGCGTTTGGGTTGCCGGTTTTGGCGAAGTTGGTCCAGTAAGTTTCGATCAGGTCGGCGAGTTTGAAATCGGCGTCGGTGAAGGTGCCACCGATGTTGCCGTGGGTGGGGTAGAAGCCGAAGACGTAGGGCAGATCGGAGGAGTGGACAGCACCTTCGGCTTCATGGCCGGGAATGGCGTGGGCAAACTCGTATTCGTATGTTGGGTGATGGGCGGCGTGCCAGGCGGCCTCGGTCGTGACTGGGCAGCGAAAGAGAAAATCGGCCAGCCACTGGTCGGCGGCGGTGCCGTAGAGCGGGTCGGTGGCGCCTTGACCGTTTTTTGCCAGGCCGTAGAGGGGCAGCATTTGGCCGGCTAAGTCTCCCATGGCGTTCTCAATCGTCTTGCGCAATTCGTCTGGCGACGATGACATGCCGAACTCGCGAGCTGTGGTGCCGATGATGAGCGGGATGGCTGCTTCCTGGCCATCGGTGAAAGTTCTGGCAGGAGAGTGGGCGATCACATAGCCGTCGATGTCGGGGCCGAAGTCGGGGACTTGATTCGAGTCTTGTTTCGACAATGCGGTGAGGATCTCGGAGGCGGACATCTGGCGGAGAAACTTTATTGCGTTATTTCCGGATGGAGCCTTCAAGATCGCGGCAAGTTTCTCTCCGTCTTTTTCTGCATCGGGCAATGATGGCAACGGCGGGCTGAAGGCGGTTCCGCTTTCTGCGATGGCGCGGTTGAACATTTCTTTTGACAGCGTGGAAACCATCAGCAGGCCGGTGTCTTCGGCTCCGGCGGATTGGCCGAATACGGTGATGTTGTTGGGATCGCCGCCGAATTGGGCGATGTTGTCGTGCACCCAGCGCAGGGCGAGAATCTGATCCATTAATCCGTAGTTGCCGGAGGCGTGGTGCGAAGACTCATGCGTGAGGGCGGGGTGGGCGAGGAAACCGAAGATGCCGAGGCGGTAGTTGAGGGTGACCAGCAGAACTCCGTGCTGAACCAGGGTGCCATCTTTATAGAGCGCGCCGGATGCGGTGCCTCCGGCGTTGGCGCCGCCGTGAATCCAGAACATGACCGGAAGCGGGGCTTTGGGCGGCCACACCGTGGTGATGATGTTGAGAAAAAGGCAGTCTTCTTTGCTGCTCTCGGAGTCGCGCAGGTTCCACAGGCCGAGGATGGGCTGGGCACAGGGAGCGCCGAAGGTGGAGGCATCGCGCACGCCGGGCCATGACTTTGCGGGTAAAGGTTCGTGCCAGCGCAGATCGGCAACGGGCGGCTGCGCGTAAGGAATGCCAAGAAATTCTGCTCCGCCGCCGGGGCGGGATGCGCCGTGGAGTTGGCCGGCTTTGGTGGCGACCAAAAGAGGGTTATTGCCCGGCGTTGTAGCGGCCCAGGTCAGGCTAGTGCACAGAAAAAGAAATACGGTGAGACCGATGATTGCGAGTTTGGCTGCGGCCGTGTGCGAAGATTTGGCTGCGCGGGGCATTATCGGCTAACAGTTCTCCTGAAGTACAGCGAGATGAACCGTATTTTATACGAGCACCGCGCCTAGGAACGATTCACGCATTCGGCTTTTCAAGCCACTTTAATTTCCGACTGGCTCGATTTCAATTTTCAAGTCAGAAGCTTTGGACCACCAAGCTCACGAAGAGCCACGAAGGTTTTGGTTCCAGCGATTTGCTTCGTATACCTTCGCGAACTTCGTGGCACGGACTTTCGCAAACTGAGCGACGACTCAATTGCCTGGCTTCCGGCCTTGCCGCACGTCCTAGTCGGCGGCGTCGGATTTCCTTTCATTTGCGTTGGGACTTGCTTCTTGATCAGCACCAACGCCGACGCATAACAGGTGGTGGATTCTGGCGCGCTCCGCGACCCAGCGGACGCTGGTCGCTTTGGAAGCCTGTTCGAAATAAGGTGCGAGTTCTTTGTCGGTGGCCAGGCCTTTTGCTTTCAGGAAGTGCAGAATGGCGGCGCTCTGGGTCTCTACGGCTTCGATGGGTTCGAACAATTCATTGAGGATTTGCTGGGCAAGTTTTTCATCCATGGCGGAATCTCCGTTTGAAGTCCACGATTTGGATGCGGAAATGACGGGTTGCGGTTTAAGCGCAAAGCAGGTTCCTCCTGTCTCGCTTCGCTCGCGCGTCGGAATGACAGGCTTTGGGGATTCCTGGTTGTTACGTGGTTGTTAATTCGCGTTCAGCGCCGCGGAACAGGGCGCGCAAGGAACGGGCTACTAGTCGAATCATGAGCACGATTATCGCGACCATGATTGCTGCGATGGAGCCGGCGACGTAGGGATGGCGCGTGGCGAGCCAAGTGAGGCCAAGCGCGAGAGCATCTTCGCCGAGGCTTAAGCTGATGTTGGAGAGCGGTTCAGGCGAGGGAGTGACGGCGGCGCGGACGGCGGTCTTGCCTCCGTGAGCGGCGAGGGCGATGGCTGCGCCTAATAGTGTGGCCAAGAGTTGGTGCTCAGGCGAGAGTTGTTTTGTGGCCTGGTAGGCGATGAGTCCGGCAATAGGGACGCGGATGAAGGTGTGCAAAGCGTTCCAGAGAAGATCGAAGGCAGGAATTTTGTCGGCGAAGAATTCGATGGCGAACAGGGCAAGGGCGACGCCGATCACGGGCCAGGTTTGGAGCAATTGCAGGCCGGGAGGCAGTGGCAGATGGCCGAAGCGGGAGAGCAGGCCGAGGACGGAGACGGTGAGGTAAAGATTGAGTCCGGCGGCGAAGGCGATTGCGGCGAGGAGGGCGAAGAGTTCGGAAGGCGGGATTTGAAGGAGGTTGAGCACTGGTTCGGCCGCGTTGATGACGGCAGAAAGATATTACCGTAGCGGAAGCGCTGCGGTTTGATGGCGCTTAGGGCGGAAAAGCTTTGACAACATAAAGAAAAGGCTGCGCAAACAAAGAGGGCCGCTCGGCGTGAGCGGCCTTTCATGCGAAAGAAAAACGTCTACAGAGTGGATTCGATTTCAAAGCCCCAGGCTTCGAGCAGAGGCTCAGGGATGTATTTGGAATTCTTGTTGCGGCGAGCCCACTCACGCAGGCGAGTGGAGCGCAGGTATTGGTCGGGAGAGAGCTTGTACTCGCGCACGACCTGCTCGAATTCCGTAATGGTGGGGGTGATGGGCCCGATAGGCTCAGGCTTGCCCCAGTTGGGATTTCCGCGTCGCTTAGCCATGAAAACGCCTCTTTACAAAATAGGGATAAAAGCTCAACAAATGCTTGCAAATCACGCTATCTATATGATTCCCCATCGCATTGCCGGGATGCAGAATAGCGAACGACGGTGATTATTAGAATGCCCTAGTCACCCTACAGAGAACGACAAGCTGATGGAGACTGGACATGTTACGACGGAAAATATCCAGAGTCAATGGCTTTGTTTTAGGGATTGGGTGCTGGTTTCGCTGCAAGATATTGACTCTTCGAGGCTTACTGTCGATCAAACCGCCGAGGACTCCCGGGGCTCCAAGGTGATATGTACCTTTGATTTTGTGATCGGCCCGGGAGCGAGCAAGCGGCTTGCAGAAGACGATTACAGAGGTAACGCGTGAGCCGTGGTTGCGGTTGCCCCGGTGAGACATTGAAAGTAGAGTGCGAAGAGGGCGATTCATAGATTTCTTGCCGAAAGCCGATGCTTAAACCATGATTCTCAAGTCTTTAGTGCTTTGCGGGGATGAAAAGATCGTGCGCGTGCTGCGCCGCACCTTGGGCGAACTTGAGATTTCCATGGAATTATGCGGCGATTCCGACGGCGCATTGCGGATGCTGACGCGCGAACGCTTTGAGGCGATCATCGTGGATTGCGCGGGCAGCGGAGCGGCGGAGGTTTTGCGCAGCGCCAGAAGCGCACAAGGCAACAAGCGCGCAGTGGCGGTTGCGATTGTGGATACGGCAGTTGGTTTGCGGTCGGTCTTCGATCTGGGAGCGCATTTTGTTCTCTATAAGCCGGTCACGGTGGAGAAGGCTAAATCAAGCTTTCGCGCGGCACGGGCGTTGATGAAGCGGGAGCGGCGGCGGAATATGCGCATTCCAGTGCAGATTCCCGTAGCTGTGAGGAGCCTGGAATCCGACAACGGGTTAAGGATAACCACCACCGATCTGAGCGAAGGGGGAATGGCGGTGAGCGTCCCCAGGCGTGGCCGGCCTTCGGGCAAATGGCAGGTTTCTTTCACCTTGCCGGGCAGCGAACGCTCTTTCAATCTCAATGCCGAGTTTGCCTGGGAAGGAACTTCGGCGCAGGCGGGATTGCGATTCTTAGATGTTTCTCCTGACGATGCGCGGCGCTTGCAGGAATGGATGGCGCACAACTCACCCGACGCCGAGCAGGATGATCCGCCGGTGAAATGCCAACTCACCGATCTCAGCTTGGGCGGTTGCTATCTGGAGATACAGTCGCCGTTTCCGGTTTCTACGCGGGTGACGCTTTCCATGCGCGCCGCCACGCTCGAACTGCGCGCCGAAGGCGTGGTGCGAGTGATGCATCCCGAACGGGGCATGGGCGTGGAGTTTACCCAAGCAACGCCGCAACATCGCGAGGGGCTGGAGAAATTTCTCACCGTGCTGACGGAAAATCGCGACGTGCGCCCGGAGTTGTTGGTGCAACCCGAAGGCTTGGAAGCGGACGGGAGTGCCAATTCTCCAGTCCCTGGTCAGCGGGCCGATGCAAGCGATCCGCTGCTGGCACTTTTCCTGAGCAAGGCTACGCTCGCGCACGAGGCGTTCCTGGGTGAGTTGCAGAAGCAGCGAGGATCGGTTGCGGCGTCAGCCGCCGCTGGAAAGTAGCCTGATTGCAGTTTTAGTTGAGCTAAAAAGCAGACAGACCCTGAGCAGAGATCGCTCCCGCATCCAATCGGCAATTTTATCGTCAATATGCTCGCGAACTTCGCGTCTTACTCAGGCGGCGGAGCGATTCCTTCCGCCGGACCGCCTTTGACCAGGTCGGTCTTGAGCATGAATTTCTGATTTGCGACAAGATCGATATCGGTGTCGAATGTTTGATAGCCGGGAAGAGTAATAGTCACGTGACGTTTTCCCGGAGCCACTAACAGCCCTTTGCCCAGGCCGTTGAATTCGGCCACGTGGCCGAGGAAAACTCCATCGACCAGGACCGCGGCGCGCTCCGGTTTGACATCGAGTTTAATTTCCGCGGTTACGCGTGGCATGAGCACGCGCGTATCTTTCTCCATCTTTACGTCGAGGCTTAACTTTTCTCCAGGGCGCACGGTGACGCGGCGGGTGAAATCGATATAGCCTGCTTGACGGACTGAGATTTCATGCTCGCCGGGCAGCAGAAGAATTTTCTTTGAGCCTTTGAGTTCGTTGAGGTAGCCGAGATATTGCCCATCGACCCAGACTCCGGACGTCTTTTCAACTTTGGTCGCGCCAACCAGTTCGACTTCGCCCAAAACGCCGTTGCCCGCATGGAGTGCGATTGCGGAACTCAGCACAAACGTCACAGCTAAAAATAAAAAATTAGAAAAAGATCGCTTCATATGCGCCCTCCCAGTTGTAATTTGGATGCCGAATCCGGGGGAAATGGCGGCCAAAAACATTGAGTAGAAGTCGAGAAGCTTAAGGATCTTACAATGCGGATTTTGGCCAAGTAGCCAGTTGCAGCGGTTGCAAGTACCCGCGATTTCGATGCCAGTGAAGAGGAAACGCTAGGCTAGAATGAAAACGAGCCGGGATGGCGAAATTGGCAGACGCAGCGGACTTAAAATCCGCAGGGGCGAAAGCTCTGTGGGGGTTCGATTCCCCCTCCCGGCACCAGGTAAACCACCCCAGTGATGCGGCGTCCACGCCTGGTTCGGTCCGAGCATCATCCTTATTGTCTCCAAGCAGGAACAAACAGAGCCCGTAGCGCGTATTCCAGAACAGGTATGACTTCACTGTTCCCACTCAGGCGCGGCTATATTGCGAGGCCGGAAGCCAGGACTGAAATAGCTGGAAAATTTGGTCCGGGCTGTAATAATTCACCCTGCCATGCGTCTTTACTGTGAGAGCAGTACAGGGGGCGCAAACTGCCAAACGTGTTAGAGGAACCGGCCATCGCAATTCCGGATGAACTCGAGCGCAGCTTTCGGGCGTACCACGGTCTGGTTTTCCGAACGGCGTACCGCATCACCGGGAACGCGGGCGATGCGGAAGATGTTTTGCAGACAGTCTTTCTGCGGCTGCTGCGCCGCGGAAGGAATGCCGAGCCGCTGGAAAATTCGGAGAGCTATTTGCGCCGGGCGGCGATCAATGCCGCACTGGACGTGATCCGATCGCGGCAGAGCGATCAGACCGTTCCATTACCTGAAGACCCTTCCGGGTTGAGGCCCGCGATGCAAGTTGACGTCAGCCTTCGGCAGGCGCTGGCCCGGGCCATGGCTCAGCTAAAGCCGCGGCCAGCCGAAATTTTTGCGCTGCGTTTTCTGGAAGGACTCAGCAATCGGCAAATTGCGCAGGCGCTCGGCATTTCGCAAGTGCTGGTTGCGGTTATCGTGCATCGCGCCCGGCAGCAACTCCGCAAAGAACTTCGTCCATACCTGGGAGACAGATCATGAGCAATCATAAATTTGAGCAGTTACTTTCTGATATTCGCAACGAAGAAGTGAACAACGATGTGGTCTTGCACGCAAGTGAGCGCGTGAGGCGTTCTATTGCAGATTTGGCAATCTCCGAACCCAGCCCGCAGAGACTGCGGAGTTGCGAGGATTTTTGCGCGCTCATTCCTGCGTATCTGGAAAAGACGTTGCCGGAGGCTCGCAGTTTGCTGTTTGAAGATCACGTGCATGAATGCGTCGCGTGCCGTCACGCGGTGGAAGAGGCGCGGCATGGTGACGTGCAGCCAGTGTGGCAACCGAAACTTTCAGCGAAGAGCTTTCCCGTTTGGCAGTGGGCAATGGGTGCTGCGGCCACCGCAGTAGCGGCAATTGCAGCTGTGGCGATGCTCAACGGTTTTTTCCCCGGCCAGCACGCAATCCGCGGCGCGGTGCAGAGTGTAGACGGGGCGGTGTACGAAGTCTCAGCCGATCAGGTGCGCTTGATTCCAGCCGGCTACCAAATCCGCAATGGGGACGAGATTCGAACGGCAAAGGGTTCCGGCGCAGTGGTGCGTTTGCTTGATGGATCGTCGATTGAGATGGGCGAGCGTTCCGATCTGTCCGTGTCCCGCGAATGGAGAGGAACCACGATCCACCTGGATGGCGGCAGGGTTATTGTGCAGGCGGCGAAGCAGCGTACGGGCCGTCTTTATGTTGCCACCGACGATTGCGTGGTATCGGTAAAAGGGACAATTTTTTCTGTCAACCACGGGACCAAGGGGTCTCGCGTTGCGGTGATTGAAGGGGTAGTGCGGGTGGCTTATGGCGATCGCACAGCCGAACTCACCGCCGGCCAGGAAGCGACTTCTACTACCAGCGTTGGCAAAGTGCCAATTCAGAATGAAGTCGCGTGGAGCCGCAATTCGGCGAAATATCTGGCGCTGTTGGGGGATTTTTCGGTTCTGCAAAAGCAGTTTGAAGCCATTCCAGGGCCGGGATTGCGTTACAGTTCCGATCTTTTACCGTACGTTCCCGATCACACAGTCATTTATGCAGCGATTCCGAATCTGGCTTCTACGCTGGGCGAAGCCGACCAACTCTTTCAGCAACGGTTGGAGCAAAGTCCGGCACTGCGCAGTTGGTGGAAGGAACAACAGCGCGGCAAGGGACCGAAGCTGGGCGACTTGATTGAGCAGATGAAAACGCTAAGCGGTTACCTGGGAAACGAAATCGTTTTCGCTATTGCGAAAGATGGCGCGACCTATAGCGCTCCGGTGGTGCTGGCAAAAGTCGAGCAACCGGGACTGGAATCTTTTCTGCAAAGCGAAATGAAGCATCTCGGCACAAATGGATCGGCGCCGGGTGTTCAAATTGTGCATGATCCTGCGGGGACAATTGCTTCTCCGAACCGGCCTCTTTTGGTTTATTTGAGCGATAACATGCTGATCGCCAGTCCCGATGTTGCGCAACTGCAGCGGGCGGCGGCACGGATGCACGGGTCTGGTGCCAGCGGCTTCAGCGAAACACCGCTTTATCAGCAGGTGGCTCGGGCCTACGAGCAGGGAGCAGGTTGGATTTTCTGCGCGGATATGGAACAAATCGTGGCGGCAGACGTACATGACAAGAGCGGCAAGAACCAACTGCCGCCGGGAGTCGAGGACGTGCGCTACCTGACGATGGAACGCCGCGAAGTTGGCGGCAAGACGGAAAACCGCGCTGCGCTGACGTTTGCTTCTGAACGGCACGGAGTGGCGTCATGGCTGGCCGCGCCCGCGCCCATGGGCGCGTTGGATTTCATCTCGCCGAATGCGAGCATGGTGAACAGCGTAGTCATTAAGAATCCGCGCAGCATCATGGAAGAGCTGTTCCAGATGATCGGCGCAAGCGATGCGAAGTTTACGCAGGATCTCGCGACCTTCGAGTCGAAGACTGGGGTGAGCGTACTGGACGACATTACGGCGCCATTGGGCGGCGAGGTTGCGGTTGCGCTGGATGGCCCGGTGCTGCCAACGCCGCGCTGGAAGCTGGTCTTCGAGGTTTACGATCCCGCGAAGTTACAATCGACGATCGTGAAGCTGGTGAATAGTTTCAATCGGGAAGAAACGCAGCCGAACGCCGCATTGCAACTGGCGACGCAGCAGGCCGGATCGCAGACCTACTATACCCTGAGCAATCCGAAGCAGCCGAATTTTGAAATTGATTACACCTATGTGGACAGCTACTTGATTGCCGGGCCGGACATCGCCACGCTTTCGGCGGCGATTCGCGACCGCGAGTCCGGATATACCTTGACGCATTCGTCCACGTTCCAGGCGCTTTTGCCGAGCGACGGGTACACAAATTTTTCCGCGATCTTCTATCACAATATCGGGCCGATTCTGGGGCCGCTCGTGGATCAGATCAAATCGGTGGGAACGCTTACGGCGCAGCAACAGCAATCGATTGCCGCGCTGCAGGCCAATACCGCGCCGGGACTGATTTATGCCTACGGCGAAACTGACCGCATTGTGGTGGCAAGCGACACTGGCTTTATGGGCTTCGACCTTGGAACTCTGATGACGATGGGACACGGCGGGCCGTTTCTGCCGCAGATGTTTCTGGGAAGCGGCATCAGTCATCTGGCAGCGACGCAATAATTCTCCAATAATTCTCCGACCAATGAGCACGGCGATTCAGAGCGGAGCAGCGGAAGGAGCGAATCAGCAAGCCGCTGCTGCTCCGCAAATGCCGGTGATCGAGTTGCAGAATCTTTCTGTGCGGTTCGGAAGCCGCGAGATTCTGAAGAGGCTGGTTTGTTCTCTACGTGGACGCGCCATTGGATTGCTCGGGCCGAACGGAGCCGGCAAATCGACTCTGATCAATACTCTGCTTGGCTTTTACAAACCCTGCTCCGGCTCCGCCCGCGTTCTCGGATATGACATTGGCAGCGAAACACGAAAGATTCGCAGCCTGGTCGGATACATGCCCGAGAACGACGCCTTCATTTCGAAGATGAGCGCGGTTTCTTTCGTGCAGATGATGGCGGAGCTTTCCGGCTTGCCTACGGCGGCGGCTCTGGAACGCGCGCATGAGGCTCTGTTCTGCGTGGGGCTGGCCGAAGCTCGGTATCGCGAACTCGGAACTTACTCCCAGGGCATGAAGCAACTGGCAAAGCTGGCCCAGGCGATTGCGCACGGCCCCAAGCTGTTGATACTCGATGAACCGACCAACGGTCTTGATCCCTCGGCGCGGCAACGCATGATTCGCATGATCCGCGACATTCGCGACAGCCGGCAGTTGCAGATCGTTCTGTGCTCGCATCTTCTGCGGGATGTTGAAGACACTTGCGAAGAAGTGCTGATCCTGAAGCAAGGCCGCATCGCACACTACTCGAATCTCGAGGAAGAGCGCAAGGCGAACAAACGATTTCTGGAGTTGGAAACTTATGGTGCCGACGGCGGTTTTGCCGAGGCAATTGAAAAACTTGGCTGTGAATGCGCGGTGACGGCGAATCGCCTGAAAATGATTCTGGCCGATGGAGTCGAGATTCGCGACATTTATCGCCTGGCCGCGGAACGCGACGTACGAATTCGCCGGCTCAATTTCCGCCGCGATACGCTGGAAGATATTTTCCTGAAAGCGATGGAGAGTTGATGACGGCGACTAAATCGTGTCAACCGGAGAATCTGCTTGGCCGTTTATAGACGCACCTATACTTCGTATTCAGGGGCGCTCACGCCAGCATGGTCGCGCTGTCTCGTTCTCTTCCGTTATTCGAGGAGAAGTCTTTTTCGCTCGAAGTTGCAGACTGCGCTTTTTGTGTTGAGCTTTTTCTTTCCGCTGTTGTGTCTTATATCCATCTACCTTGCGCACAATCTCAGCTTCCTTGAAAGATTTACGGGCAGCGACCGAATGCTCACGATCGACAACCAGTTCTTTCTGTTCTTCATCCGTGTGCAGGGTGTGCTGGCCTTTGTTCTCACCGCGTTTATCGGGCCGGGACTGATCTCGCCCGATATTGCCAATGGTGCGCTGCCTTTATATTTCTGCCGGCCGTTTTCGCGCGCCGAATATGTGCTGGGCAAAGGATCGGTGCTGGCGATCGTGTTGTCGCAAATCACATGGATTCCGGGACTGGTTCTTTTCGCCGTGCAATCGAGCCTCGCCGGCTTCGCCTGGACCTGGGCCCATCTTTGGATTGCAGGCAGCATAATTGTTTCTTCGCTGGTATGGATCGCGATTCTTTCCCTTCTGGCCATGGCGCTCTCGGCGTGGGTGAAATGGAGAGTCGTCGCCGGAGCATTGTTGCTTGCGGTAATGTTTTTTGGCGCGGGATTCGGTGAGGCCATCAATGCGGTGATGCGCACGCAGGCGGGCCATTTCTTTAACATTGTTTATCTCATGACCACGGTCTGGACGTCGCTGTTCCGCATTGAGAGCGAACCCTCGATTTCATTGGGAGCAGCGTGCATCGCATTGCTCACTTATTGCGGAATTTGCCTGGCGCTGCTGGGGCGGAAAGTGCGCGCTTATGAGGTGATCGGGTGAAGGACCGCATCATCTTTGAAGATGTTTCGAAGTTCTATGGCGAAATTCTAGGAGTGAATCGCGTCAATCTTTCCATCCCTCCCGGTGTCACCAGCCTGGTCGGACCCAACGGTTCGGGGAAGACTACGCTGATGAATTTGATGACGGGACTGGTGCACCCTACGCGCGGCCGAATTGAAATCTTAGGCTTGCACCCGAATGAACCGGAAAAGCTTTTTCAGATCCTTGGGTACAGCACGCAGTTCGATTCTTTCCCCAAAGGTCTTACCGGGTTTCAGTTCGTCGCCGCTTATCTTCGCGTAGCCGGCATGGATTCCCGGACCGCGGATCAACTGGCGTGGCGCGCCATTGAACGCGTGAATCTTACAGAAGCCGCACAGCGCAATGTTGCCGGTTACAGCAAGGGAATGCGCCAGCGCATCCGGTTGGCGCAAGCCTTATGCCACAACCCGCGAGTTCTGGTGCTGGATGAGCCACTCAACGGGCTTGACCCTCTGGCCCGCGCGGAGATGATTGCGCTGTTCCGCTCAGTTGCGACCGATGGTTGTTACGTCATCATTTCCAGTCACATTCTTCACGAGGTCGATGCCATTTCCGATCAGGTCATTCTGTTGAGCAATGGCTACGTCGTAGCGGAAGGTCAAATTCACAACGTGCGCAGTGAAATTCGCGAACATCCGGCGCAGATTCTCATCCGTTGCGACAGGCCGCGGGATCTCGCGGCAAAAATGATGGAGTCGGAACATGTTATCGAAGTCCGCATTCATAACGACGAACGCGGACTGCTGATCAAAACGCGCGACGCCGACAGTTTCTACCTCATGCTGAATCACATTGCATTGAACGGAGTCGAAATCGAATCCGTTGCCCCCGCCGACGACGACGTGAATTCCGTTTATGAATATCTGATCGGCGCCGACGAGGTGGTGCGATGAAGCGGCTGTGGTGGGCGCAGATCAAGTCGGTAATCCGTCTGGAGATGAAGAAGACGTTGTTTGCGCGGCGCGGCCTGTGGATTTACGTTCTCGCGCTGCTGCCGCTTCTTTTGTTTCTGATTCACGCCGTCGTAGTTTCACGCGATCATGACCGCAGCTTGCAGCTCGCCGCCCGAAGCGCGAAACATTTAACTTATGACGATTTGCAGGCCATTCACACGGATATGACGCGCCAGGAGGTAATCGCGCGGCTGGGCGAACCCCCGGCTCACTTTCATTGGCGCGGGCAGAGACCGCTGGAAAACGGCGCGTTCACCAATACGTTTGATGAGCTTTACCATTACTCGGATGGCAGCAACGATTTGTTCATCAATCTCTCGGATGACAAAGTTACCGGTGTTCGAATTCAAAATGGTTACAACATCAGCGAAGATTCGATAATCTTCGCGGGCGTATTCCAGTTCTTCTATCTGCGCCTGGCGATCTTTTTTGGCTGCCTGGGAATCTTCATGAATCTGTTTCGCGGCGAAATGCTGGATAAGAGCCTGCATTTCTATTTCCTCGCTCCCATCCGCCGCGAAGTGCTGATGGTGGGGAAATTTCTGGCTGGGTTGCTGGCTACTTGCATCATTTTTGTCACCAGCGAACTGCTGCAACTGGTTGTGTTCACCGGCCAGCTCAGTCCCGGCGTTCGCGATATATATCTCTATCAAAATCACGGCGTCGCACATGCGGCGGCTTATCTCGGCGTTACGGCGCTCGCCTGCCTGGGATATGGAGCTTTCTTCCTGGCTGCGGGAATGTTATTTCGCAATCCGATTTTTCCAGCGGCGGCCATTTTGATTTGGGAGGGTCTTAATCCGTTCCTGCCGGCCCTGCTCAAGAAATTTAGCGTGATCTATTACTTGAAATCGTTGTGTCCGGTGGAAATTCCCAGTCCTCCAGGCACACCGCCGCTGCTGTCGCTGCTGGTTTCCAATCCTGATCCGGTCTCGGCTCCAGTTGCGATCCTCGGCATCGTGGCCATAGCGCTGCTGGTGTTGTACGTGTCGAGCGTTCAAGTCCGGCGTATGGAAATCAATTACACCACCGAGTAACGCGCTTCGATTTATAATCGCGCCTCGCCGCCATCGGCGTTCGCATTTCACCGAACCCGTGAACACTCTTGCCCGCAAACTGCGAGTTACTGATTACTTCACATTAGGCTGGGGAACCATGGTGGGCGTGGGCTGGCTGGTCGTGATGGACGACTGGCTTTCACGCGGAGGCTCCCTCGGCGCGCTGTTGGGTTTCGCGATTGGTGGCGCGTTATTGCTGCCCATCGGGTGGGTCTACGGCAAAATGGTTGCGGCGATTCCCGATGCCGCCGGGGAGATCGCTTATACTTCGGCGGCGTTTTCTCAACCAATCAGCTTCGCCACCGGCTGGATGATGCTGCTGGCTTACTTCATCGTCTGCCCTTGGGAGGCCGTGGCTGTGGGCCGCATTGCCGGTTACATTTTCCCCGGGCTCGATTCCGTGGAACTCTACCGCATTGGGGGGCGCCCGGTTTATCTGCCGCACCTCGTGATCGGGCTGGTTCTTACTGCGCTGCTTATGGTGCTGAATTATCGCGGAATCCGGCTGAGCGCCACGTTTCAGAATTGGACCAGCTTCGGCACTCTGGCTCTGTTTGTCGTATTTGTGGTCATGGGAGTTCGCCGGGGCTCGCCTCATAATTTTCCACCGCTGTTCAGCCATGCTCCTTTTGTTTCCGTGCTGCTGGTGCTGCAAATCGTTCCTTATTTCATGACCGGATTCGAATCTGTGGGGAAAGCAGCGGAAGAAGCGAGTCCTGATTTCCGCTCTCGCGAATTCTTCCGCGCCATTTGGATCGCCATATTCGTCGGAATTCTGTTTTACACTGCGATCGTGGCAGCCGTGAGTTTTGTCGCTCCGTGGCGCCAGTTGCTAGGCGAGAAATTTATGACGGCGGTTGCGTTCGAGCGGGCGGTGGGCTCGCGCTGGATCGTCAATGTGATTCTGGCCGCAGCGTTGTTGTCATTGTTCAAGTGTTTTAATGGGAACTTTGTGGCCGCAAGCCGTTTGGTATTTGCCGCGGGTCGCCGCGGTTTGATCGATCCCCAAGTTGGTCAAATTCACGAACGGTTCCAGACGCCATCCACGGCGGTCCTGTGTGTTGGACTGGCCACGGCAGCATGTATGCTCCTCGGAGATGCGATTCTGGTCCCCATCACCGAGGTCGGTTCCGTTGCCTGCGCGATTGGATGGCTGGCGACTTGCGCCGCGTGTATCTCGCTGGGGCGGAGTGATCAGCATCGGCGGGGCATCGAGCTCTCTGCCTTTCAAACCGGCATAGCTGCGCTCGGGCTGCTGGTCGGAATTGCTATGGTCTTGATGAAGATAGTTCCGCTTGTGCCGGGCCACTTCACTCTTTACGAATGGCTCGCGCTGGGCGTTTGGATTACTTTGGGTGCGATCTCACGGCGCAGTCCGCATAAAACCTCACTTCATTGACGGAGTTCGAAACCGCAGCCTAACATGAGCCTTGGCGACGCGAATGACCGGAGAGCGAAGAGTATGTTTCTGAGGAGTCGGGTTGTATTTGCTCGCACTCGTGCAGGAGTTACAGGAACGCGCGGACCGTGTTTTGTGCTTGCTGTGGTGCTTCTCGGCGGCCCTCTAATCTTCGGTCAAGCGAAAGGAGGGGCTATGTCTTTCCAGATTTCGAGCGCCGCATTTTCCGGCGGTGAAACCATTCCGAAGAAATTCACGTGCGACGGGCCGGACGTTTCCCCGCAGCTGAACTGGAAAGACGCACCGCCGGCGACACAGAGCTTTGCTCTCATCGTGGACGATCCGGATGCGCCTGCGGGTGTGTGGGTGCATTGGGTGTTATACAACCTGCCGGCGAACGCGAGAGAACTTCCGGAAGGAATCGAAAAGCAGGAACAGCTCAGCGATGGAACGCTGCAAGGACGGAACGATTTCCGCAAGATCGGGTACGCGGGCCCATGTCCTCCGCGCGGCAAGCCCCATCGTTATTATTTCAAGCTCTATGCGCTCGATCGCAAACTCGATTTGAAACCCGGAGCGACAAAAGCCGGCTTGGAAGCTGCTATGAAGGGGCACATCCTGAAGCAAACAGACCTCATCGGGCGCTATGGCCGTTGAGTGAACGACCGATCGGCATTAATTTTTGTAGGCTTCTGCAGCCTACTCGCGCCGTTCGCCGTCTACGCGCAAGAGCATTCCGCTTCCGGCTCTCACGTTCACATTGCCGTCGTCGGACGCCAAGGTGATCTCACCTTGCGGGTAAGTTCGTCCGGCATGGGCTATGGCCAAATGCGAGAAACCGTAGGCGCCACAGGCACGCGGGGAAAACACCCACAAGAGGTGTGGGAGTTCACCGCCTTCGCTTTCCGTCTTGCATCTGGAAACTGGTGGCACAACGACATCGGTAAACAAACTCCGGGCAGCGGGATTATTTCTAAAGTAGAAGTCGTCGCTTCCAATTTGCTCCGTCTCCCACTCGTTTTCCGCTGTACCACGGTCGGGTCCAGTGGTCGGAACTTGTGCCTGGTCAACGGCCATCATGCTTGCCAGCGCCCTCAGATGAGTGGTGATTGATATCGTACGATTAGAAGTAACGACTCTGTCGAATCGCACGGATACTTCTTCGGCGCTGCCTTGCATCTGCTTAACTTGCAGGCGCTTAACTTCGACCACATGACCAATTACCTCGGCGCCCACCGGAATTATGAAGCCGGACGATAACCTAACTTCTTCCATGACTCGAGCAGTAATCACCCGACCGGGTTTGACCCTCCCGGAATCGAGCGAAGAATTCAAACGCACAGGTAGAAGTACGCCAGCGGGAATTGCATCTTGAGCCCGTAACTGCATAGTGAAAATGAGCATTGCCATCGATAAAAACAATATGTGTTTCATGAGATCAACCTCCGCTGGACGGCGCGATCGAGACAATGCCCAGCAGGCGCACTTACAATAAATGATGACTTTGGCGCGATTTTGGTTACCAGCTTCGATAGCGGAGTCTGCGGGCTCGCCGCGAGCTGGGATGAGATGGGTCGATCAGGCGCGCGCTTTGTCGATCATCGCTTCCCAAATCCCTTTTGATTTGAGAATGAGCTCGACCGCTTCACGGATCGCACCATGACCGGCAAGCGCTTGCGTCGTGTAGTGCGCGGCCTTCTTCACTTCGGGAACCGCATCGCCCACGGCAACCGCCAGACCTGCGCGGCGCAGTAGAGGAATGTCGGGAAGATCGTCGCCGACGTAGGCGACAGCCGAATCAGAAACACCGGCTGTCCTTAGAATTTCCTCGTAAGCGGGCATCTTTAACGGTTGTTTCATGTAGATAAATTCCATCTTCATTTCATGGGCGCGGCGCAGGAGTGCGGCGCTTTCACGGCCGGTGATGCAACCCGTGCGCAGACCCGCGGTTTGCGCCAGGGTCAGGCCCTGGCCATCGTGCGCGTCAAAAGTTTTGATTTCGAGCGCGGTGCCATCATTTTGCGAGAGCAGGGTGACGCTGCCATCGGTCAGCGTGCCATCGACATCCATGAGAAGCAGTTCGATTTTCGCCGCGCGTTTCTTGAGTGCGGAAGAGATTTTGAAAGAGCGGGCCAAAGAAAGCCTCCGGGGAAAAAGTAAAGAAACAATGGGAGAGTGTAAACCAAAGAGCCAGACACAGGCACATCAGAAGACTTTTGATGTGCGGCTGTTCGTTGAGTTAAGTTTTGCAGGAGCTAGCGAGCCGGAGAAGAAGTCGATGCGAAAGTGCTGTTGCGGCCTCCGTTTGCGGATTTCGCGGTGCGCTGATCGAGATCGAGATTCAGTTCAAGGACGTTCACCCGAGGCTCGCCGAGAAATCCGAATTGCCTGCCTTCAGTGTGCCGGGCGACGATTTGGTCGAGAGTGTCTACGCCGATGCCCCGGGCCTTTGCCACGCGCGGAACTTGAAACGCGGCGGCGGCAGGGGTGATCTCCGGGTCGAGTCCCGACGCAGAGGTCGTTACTAGGTCGACGGGGATGGAGGCGTTGGGATTTTCGGCGTGAAGAGCGGCCGTATCTGCTTTCACCCGGTCGATCAATACGTGATTCGTCGGTCCCAGTTGCGTTCCGTTGGAGTTGTCTGCCTGATAACCGTAGCCGGCGGCCGATGGCCGCGAATGGAAATACGCGGGACCGGTAAAGGACTGGCCGATAATTTTAGATCCCACGATTTTGCCATTGACCGTAAGCAATTGCCCGTTGGCCTTATTGTGAAACAGCACCTGCGCCAGTCCGGTTACCACCAATGGATAAATGATTCCGAGAAGGATGGTGGTAGCCAGGGTCATCAAAATTGCGGTGATGAGATTTTTCTTCATGACGAATTACCTTCTTACGCCAGCCCGACGCGCGTGATGACCATGTCAATCAACTTGATACCGATAAAAGGGATGATCACTCCGCCTACGCCGTAGATCCATAGATTGCGCCGCAGAAGCGCAGCCGCGCCCATGGCGCGATATTTCACTCCGCGCAGCGCCAGCGGAATTAATGCGACGATAATCACGGCGTTAAAGATCACTGCGGAAAGTACCGCAGAACCGGGCGTGCGCAGGTGCATGATATTAAGCGCATTGAGCACGGGAAACGTTCCGGCAAACATGGCGGGAATGATGGCAAAATATTTGGCCACGTCGTTGGCAATGGAAAACGTGGTCAACGAGCCCCGGGTCATGAGCAACTGCTTGCCGATTTCCACGATCTCAATCAGCTTGGTGGGATTGGAATCGAGGTCGACCATGTTGCCGGCTTCTTTCGCTGCCTGCGTTCCCGTATTCATGGCGACGCCGACGTCGGCTTGAGCGAGCGCGGGTGCGTCGTTGGTGCCGTCGCCGGTCATAGCCACGAGTTTGCCTTCGGCTTGCTCGCGGCGGATCAAATCCATTTTGTCTTTTGGAGTGGCTTGCGCGAGAAAGTCGTCAACTCCGGCTTCGCGCGCGATGGCCGCGGCGGTCAGAGGGTTATCTCCGGTGATCATGACCGTGCGTATGCCCATGGCGCGAAGATGATTGAAACGCTCAATCATTCCGCCTTTGACCACGTCTTTCAGTTCAATCACGCCGAGAGCGCCGCGAACTTTTTCCGCAACCACCAGCGGTGTGCCGCCGGAACGCGAGATCTGTTCGACTGCGGCGCGAACTTCGTTGGGAACCTGACCGCCATTTTGTGAAACGTAGGTCTGAATGGATTCAGCCGCGCCCTTGCGGATTTCGAATCCGTTCATGTCCACGCCCGACATGCGAGTTTGAGCGGTAAAAGGAACGAAGTGAATTTCGTGTGAGCTCAGGTCGCGGCCGCGCAGTCCATACTGCTCTTTGGCGAGCACAACAATAGACCGGCCTTCTGGAGTTTCGTCGGCCAGGGAAGAAAGTTGCGCCGCGTCGGCTAGTTCGTTCTCACTCACTCCGGGAGCGGGGATGAAGCGCGAAGCTTGCCGGTTACCCAGAGTGATCGTGCCGGTTTTGTCGAGCAGAAGCGTGTTCACATCGCCCGCCGCTTCGACGGCGCGGCCCGACATGGCGAGAACGTTGTGTTGTACCAGTCGGTCCATTCCGGCGATGCCGATGGCGGAAAGCAATCCGCCGATGGTGGTAGGAATCAGGCAGACCAGCAGGGACACGAGAACGAAAACTGTCTGCGGCGAGCCGGAGTAGATGGCGAATGGTTGAAGAGTCACGACTGCCAGCAGAAAAATGATGGTAAGACCCGCAAGCAGAATGTTGAGCGCGATTTCATTTGGGGTCTTCTGCCGTTCCGCGCCTTCGACCAATGCAATCATGCGATCGAGAAATGTCTCGCCGGGATTCGATGTGATTTTGACTTTGATTTGATCGGAGAGAACGCGCGTGCCTCCGGTTACGGCGGACCGATCGCCGCCGGCTTCGCGGATTACGGGAGCGGACTCGCCGGTGATCGCCGATTCATCAACCGAAGCAACGCCTTCCACGATCTCGCCATCGGAGGGGATGAATTCTCCAGCGGAGACGAGGACGAAATCTCCGGCCCGCAACTTGGAGCTGGGAATTTGCTCGACCTTATCTTTATCCAATATTCGGTTGGCCACGGTTTCCGAACGAGCCTTGCGCAGCGTGTCGGCTTGCGCCTTGCCGCGGCCTTCGGCCATGGCTTCCGCGAAGTTGGCAAAGAGGACGGTGAACCACAGCCACAAAGTAATCTGCAGATTGAACTTGAAATCCGTGCCGCCTTTGATCAGGAGCACGGTAGTGATCACGCTGCCAATCTCGACCACAAACATGACGGGATTGCCCATCATCTTGCGCGGGTTCAGCTTGACGATTGCATCCCAAAGCGCGCGCCGGACTATCTTCCACTCCCAAACCGCTTTCTTTCTGATGGCCATAAAATTCTTAAAAAGTCTTGCCTGCGCCCAGAAGCAGATGTTCAAGAATCGGACCTAAACTCAACGCCGGGAAAAAAGTCAGCGCGCCGACGATAATGATTACGCCAATCAAAAGCACCGTGAATAAAGGCGTGGTCACAGGGAACGTGCCCAGCGACGGCGGCACATATTTCTTTCGCGCCAGATTACCGGCGATAGCCAGCATGGGAATGATCATGAGGAATCGGCCCGCCAGCATGGTGATTCCCATGGTCGTGTTGTACCAGAGCGTATTCGCGCTCAAGCCGCCGAAGGCGGAGCCATTGTTGCCGGCGCCGGAAACGAACGCATACAAAATTTCCGTAAGCCCATGCGGGCCGGGATTGAAAATGGCTGATGTGCCGAATCCTTTGACGCTGGAAGTCGAGGCGAAAACGAGGATCAGCAGAGGAAATATCAGCGCCACCAGCATGGCCATTTTCACGTCGTAGGCTTCGATTTTCTTGCCCAGATATTCCGGCGTGCGGCCGACCATCAGGCCGGCGATAAACACGGCAAGAACAACGTAGATCAGAATGCCGTACATACCCGAGCCGACGCCGCCGAAAATCACTTCGCTCAGCATGATGTTCACCAGCGGGACCATGCCGCCGAGTGGGGTGAACGAATCGTGCCAGGCGATGATCGCGCCGCAACTCGCGTCGGTAGTGACGGTGGCGAACAAGGCGGAGTTAGCGATGCCGAAGCGAACTTCTTTTCCTTCCATGTTGCCGCCCGATTGCATCGCGCTCGCGTGTTGGTCCACTCCGGCGAGCAGAGGATTGCCCCGAGCCTCAGCCCAGTAGGCCACCGCCACTCCCGCCAAAAACAAAATGGCCATGGCCGACCACACGGCCCAACCGTGGGGCTGCGATCCGGTCATGCGGCCCAGCGTGTAAGTGAGGCCGCCGCCGATGGCGAAAATGCAAAACAGTTCAAAGAGATTTGTGAGCGGTGTCGGGTTCTCGAAAGGATGCGCGCTGTTGGCATTGAAAAAGCCGCCGCCGTTGGTGCCGAATTCTTTGATGATTTCCTGCGAGGCGACCGGGCCCTGCGCGATGGTCTGCTCGGTGACCGTGTCCATTGCGGGTTTGCCGTCGGGGCCGATCACGGGCTTTCCATCGGAGGTCATTCTCTGGACTTGCTGCGGCTCAACAAGGGTTGCTTTGTCGTAAGGCTTGAAATTCTGTACTACTCCTTGCGAGACGAGGAACAAAGATCCAACTACACAAAATGGCAGAAGCACCCACAGGCAGCAGCGGACGAAGTCGACCCAGAAGTTGCCGATAGTTTCCATTTGCCGGCGGGCGATGCCGCGGATAAAAGCGATGGCCAGCACGATGCCGGTCGCAGCCGAGGCGAAGTTGTGATAAGCCAGTCCCGCCATCTGGGTGAAATAACTCATCGTGGTTTCACCCGCATACTCCTGCCAGTTGGTGTTCGTGGTGAACGAGGCGGCGGTGTTGAAGGCTAGATGAGCTGGCGTTACCGCGCCGAACTTTTGCGGGTTCAAGGGAAGAAAGCCCTGCACACGCTCTATCACGTAGAGCAGCAACATGGAAACGGCACTGAACAGCAGCATCGAAACGGCATACTCGGTCCAGCGCATCTCATGCTTTTCATCCACGCCCGTGACTCTGTAGAGCAGGCGCTCGATGGGGCGCAGAACTGGATCCATAAAGGTACGCTCGCCGCTGAAGACGCGCGCCATGAACACTCCCAGGGGCTTGGTCACGAGGAATATCAGGGCGAGAAAAAGCAGAATCTGAAACCAGCCATTCGCCGTCATGTTAGGTTCGCACCATTACTCTTCTACTCTTACTTTTGCGTCAGAACTTTTCGGGACGCAGCAGCGCGTAAATCAGGTAGACCATGGTTAAGGCGCTCACTACCAGCATGATGATTGACTCGGCGCTCATCGTCGGTTACCCCGTCGCTTTTTCACTTTTGTTCTTCACGCAGGTTTCTTCAGTCCGCGTTTCTTCATTTCACGCGGTCGCAGAAATGCACATAAGCGATCGATAGAGCAAAAAACGCAATGGTTACCGCGACCCAAATTAAGTCTTCCATAATTTCCCGGCCTGAGGCGGCAGGCGCAACCGTACCGGTTGGTTGCAGAAGAATCGTTACAAAACCTAAATAAAGAATTCGTAAATTAAATCGGGGGCTGCGTTGCGCGTGATTTTCGTCGAGCTCGGAAGAACCGCGTTTGGACACGGCGCAGGGATCGCGGCAAATAAGTGTCCGCTAACGCGGTTGCCAATTTTTGATTTCAACCAATTCATTTTCCAGCGTCGAGAACACGGACGGAAGGGATGCCGGCATTGATGAACCGTGATACCTTTCCAGTCCAAGAGTGTTGCACGTGGAACAGGTATGACAATCAGCAGACGCGAGTTCATCGGAAGAATGGCGATGGCAGGCGGCTATGGCACTGCGTTTATGACCATGCACTCCCTGGGACTTTTGGGGATGATGGAGACGCAGGCGAGCACGGACTTTCCACTGCCTGCATCGGTGGGCAGGGGAACGAAGGTCATTATTCTCGGGGCGGGTATCGCCGGCCTGGTGTGCGCGTATGAGATGCGGCGGGCTGGGTTTGACTGCACCGTGCTGGAAGCGCGCGAGCGTCCCGGCGGGCGCAACTGGACTTTGCGCCGCGGATCGAAGCTGGTATTTAACGACGGCATGACCCAAGAGTGCGCGTTTGACGAAGGCAATTATTTCAATTGCGGTCCCGCTCGCTTGCCTTCGATCCACAAAACCATGCTGGGCTATTGCAGCGAACTGGGAGTGGATCTCGAGGTAGAGGTAAACAGTTCGCGCAGCACTTTGCTGCAGAATGATGACGTGTTTGGCGGCAAACCTATTCGCCAGCGGCAAGCCGTCAACGACACACGCGGCCATGTCGCCGAACTGCTGGCGAAATGCGTGCAACAGGGCGCGCTCGATCAGGCCTTTACACGAGACGATCATGAGGCGGTGATGGAATTTCTAAGATCCTATGGTGCTCTGAATAAGAATAACCAGTACGACGGCTCCTCGCGCTCCGGCGACCGCCAGTTGCCGGGCGCGGGCGATCAGACTGAAATTCCTCTGGCTCCCCTTTCCATGTCTGACTTGCTCAAATCGAAGTTCTGCCGGCCTATGCTTTTTGAAGAGATGCTCGACATGCAGGCGACTATGTTCCAGCCGGTCGGTGGCATGGACCGAATTCCTTACGCCTTCGCGCGTTCTTTGGGCGGAGTGATCCGCTACAACTCACCTATCACGGAAGTTAGAAAGACGAGTGGGGGCGTCAGAGTAATGTTCCGCAACAGTGAATCTGGCGCGATTGATTCCATCGAGGCGCAATACTGTATTTGCACGCTGCCGCTGAGCATTCTTAAGGACATACCGAATGACTTTGCTCCGCGGGTGAAGGCGGCGATCGGAAAGGTCACCTATGACTCCGCCTATAAAGTTGCGTGGGAGTCGCGCCGTTTTTGGGAGCAGGATGGCGACGAGATTTATGGCGGCATATCGTTCCTGACGACCGGTCCGGTGACTGTGGTCTGGTATCCCAGCGCGAAGCTGATGTCGAAACGCGGCGTGATTATTTCCGGTTATGCGATGGAGAACTGGGGCGACTTCGGCAAGTTGCCATCTTACGAGGCCAAGTTGGCCGCTTCCAAAGCGGCTGTGGAAAAGCTGCATCCTGGCAAAAGTAGGGAGCTGGAAAAACCCATGTATATTTCGTGGGGAAAGATTCCTTATAACCTTGGATCATGGGTCAGCCGCGGACCCAACTATCCGCCCACGAGTGAAGAGGATTACTACAACGGGCCATATCGAGAACTCATCGTGCCTGACGATCGCATTTACTTTGCCGGCGATCACTGCAGCCATATTATCGGCTGGCAGGAAGGTGCGGCGCTTTCCGCTCAACGGGCGATTACTATGATCGTCAGCCGCGTAAACCAGGCGTAAGCGGAATTAGTATAGAAATATCAATGGCCGGATTTGCCGTCACGTCCACAGACTGCGACTGCCGACCGCTCCCATGCCTGACTGGCTCACTGTTCTCAACCGCGAAGTTGTTGCCTGCACCCGTTGCCCGCGCCTGGTCGCTTACCGCGAGCAGGTCGCGCGCGTCAGGCGCCGCGCCTATCGCGAATGGGAGTACTGGGGCAAGCCCGTTCCCGGATTTGGCGATCCCGAAGCGCGCGTCCTCGTCATGGGACTGGCCCCTGGCGCTCACGGCTCCAATCGCACCGGTCGCCCTTTTACCGGCGATGCCTCTGGCAACTTCATGTATCCCGTGCTCTACGAGACCGGATTTGCCAACCAGCCTACGGCGACCGACTGCAATGACGGCCTCAAACTCAAAGACCTGTACATCACCGCGGCCGTGCGCTGCGCTCCGCCGGATAATAAACCCACGCCGCAGGAGTTGGCCAACTGCTCCACATTTCTCGACCGGGAGGTGGAAGGATTAAAGAAAGTGAAGGTTGTGATCGCGCTGGGCAAGATCGGGTTCGACGCCTATTTGAACTATCTGAAACGCCAGGGCGTGCTGGCGAGCAAAAAGCCTTATCTCTTCAAACACGGCGCGCATTACAAACTACCCGATGGCAAGACATTACTGGCTTCTTATCATCCTTCAAACCAAAATACGCAAACCGGCAAGCTGACTCGGCCAATGTTCATGCGCATTTTTCAAGAAGCGGCAAGAATTGCCGATGAATAGTGAAGGCGCCGCCGGGGCCGGAACGTCGCACCCTCCCCTTTACTGGGGTCACAACGGAGAAACCGGGGTCACGATCTGGGGCGGCGCCAACGCTCCGATTTCTCCGCCGAGCGACGAGGCTTATCGCAACTGGGTTACCGTCACTTCCAATTGAAACTGGCGGTCGGAAGTGGGATCGTCGGCGCTGCCAATGACGATCGGCTTGCCGGCGACGACGAGGGTGCTCCCACCGATTTTGATTTGGCGGATCACGGGCTCTGAGACACCGTTAATTTGGTGACCTGCTTCGGCGTCGATATTGCTGGTCTCGCTGCCCGCCTGCAGTTCCAGGGTATCACCATGGTCTTTCAGTACACTCCAGATGTGCGTGCCAATATCCAGATACTGAAATTCGGCGGCTGATGTGGCCACCGGCACCCTAGTGCCAATCTTGACCTCTTCTCTGTCGCCGGGGCCAGCCAGATCTATGGTGTAGTGCCGGCTATTGATTTTCTTGTCTCCCTCCATTTCATTGAGGGAAAAATCCAGACGGTAAGCATGCATTACCTTTTCGCCTTGGTCTGCTTTGGGAGCCGAGTCCTGTGCTCCGGCCAGGTTTACGCCGCAACATAAAGCGGCGACGGATACAAGCAACCACATGGTTATCAGTTTTCGCATACGAGTACTCACCTTTCCTGTTGGTCCTGCTGTTGATCCGGGGTCGGCGCCGGAGGTTGATTGCTGATCTGTCGCTCGACTTCCATTTCGGATTCCGTTTGCATTTTCGCTATGGTGACCGCTTCTTGCGGAAATTCCTGGACATAGCGGACCAAGAGCCGCTCTTCGTTGCTCAGCGGTCGCGGCGATGGGAACACATTCAACTTCGGCGTGGCGACACTTTCGATTTCATGATGACGAGCGCGCCGCACCGGCCTCTTTGCCCGCTCTGGCGCTGCCGGGCCATCGCTATGCGTTTGCCCATTCGTAGCAACCTGAGCCCCGGCTGCGCGTGGCGCTGTGATGGCCGGATGATGCGTCGCCAAGTCCGGCCTCGCGCCCATCCATGCCAGCAAAGCCGCTGCGATGATTAAAGCGAAACTCGCTGCGGCGACTGCCGGCCACGCCCATCCAGATGGGCTCGCGACCGGATCGCGTTCCGCCCGCAAGCCGGCCATAATCCGTTCTTCCAGCCCCGGCCTCGGTTCAGCCGTTACATACTTGGCCAACGCAGCGTCCAAGTCGCGGTCGAGCGCATCTCGTTCCGCTGTACCCCATTCGTGTTCACGATCACGCATATTTGCTGCTCTTTCCTCAACCTAAATAGTCTGCAATTTTTTTCCGTAGGATTTGCCGCGCGCGGAAGACTCGCGACCGCACTGCCGCTTCGCTTATCTCTAGCGTGGCTGCCACGTCACGTGGCGACATTTCCTGCAAGGTCGATAACAACAGAGGCTCGCGCAATTTCTTTGGCAAAGCTGCAATCAGGCGCCCCAATGCCGCACCAATCTGCGCGCCGTGCAGCGTCTCATCTGCCAGCGCAGCGGCGGATGCGATCTCTTCAATCGTGCTTTCCGGATCATCGAGTGCAAGTTCGGCTCTTCCTATGTGGTGCTTGCGTCGGTCGATTGCAACCCGCCATGCAATCCGCGCCAGCCAGGTCTTCGGATTGTCCACCGAGGCGAGCTTACGGCCATAACGCAGGACACGAATAAACGTCTCCTGCGCGGCATCCTCGGCATCGTGGTGAGAGCGCAGCACTGCATAAGCAATTCTGTAAACCAGCCGTGCATGTTGCCGAACCAGAACTTCGAGTATTTGCTCCTGGCTCTTCGCGACCGTCCGAGCGTCGATCAGAATCGCCTCTCCCGCCACCAATCGTGTGCCCTCTCTCATAAAGACCGCCCATGGCCGGAGTTTGTTCAGGATTTTCTTCCTCAGGAGAATGCTCGGAATACGCCAACTTGCAGCAAAGTTCCTTAGCTGTAGTCGGATCGTTGATAAGCGCGGAGGTTCTGGCATATAAATGCTGGCGGAGTTTACCCGATGAAAAGATTGCATTGGCTTGCTGTAGTCACGTTGCTCGCGGCCGGAGCCAGTATGGCCTTAGGGCAAGATGCGCGCTGGACGGAGCAGCGCGCGAACTCTTGGTATGCGCAGCAGCCCTGGCTGGTGGGAAGCAATTACATTCCCAAGTCGGCGATCAATCAATTGGAAATGTGGCAGGAAGCGACGTTCGATCCGGTGGAGATCGATAAGGAGCTGGGATGGGCCGAAGGCATGGGCATGAACACCATGCGGGTTTTTCTGCACGATTTGTTGTGGCAACAGGACGCGGCGGGTTTTCAGAAACGCATCGACCAATTTCTAACGATTGCGGCGCGGCATCATGTTCGTCCTTTATTTGTGCTGTTTGATTCCTGCTGGGATCCGTTGCCGCATCTGGGACTGCAGCATCCGCCGATTCCAGGCGTGCATAATTCCGGCTGGGTGCAGAGTCCGGGCGCAGTGGCGCTGGCGGACGAAAAGCAATATCCGCGGCTGAGAGCTTATGTTCGAGGCGTTGTCGGAGCATTCGCCAAAGATGATCGGATTCTGGGCTGGGATGTGTGGAATGAGCCGGGCTCGGACAATGCCGGCAGTTATCCCACAGAGGAGTTGAAACCGGCAGAGAAAGTCGCGCGAGTGGCGGCGCTGTTGCCGCAGGTATTTGCCTGGGCGCGGGAGATGAATCCCACGCAGCCGCTCACCAGCGGCGTTTGGGACATCGATACTTCGCGTGAGGGCAGTCAGGGTGAGTTGCAGGATATTCAGTTGCGCGAGTCCGACATCATTACGTTTCACAATTACAGCTGGCCGGAAGATTTCCGCAGCGAAGTGCAATGGCTGAAGAAGCGCAACCGGCCGGTGATTTGCACGGAGTTCATGGCGCGCTCAGTGGGCAGCACGTTCGATACGATATTGCCGATCGCCAAGCAGGAGCGCGTGGGTGCGATAAACTGGGGATTCGTCGCGGGCAAGACGCAGACGTATTATCCGTGGGAATCGTGGCAGCATCCCTACATTTTGAGCCAGCCTCCGGTGTGGTTCCACGAAGTGCTGCATGGCGATGGAACGCCGTATCGCGAGGCGGAAGTGAAATTGATTCGCGAGTTGACAGGGAAGCGCTAAAACTTCGGCTGTCGAGGGGGCGTGCTTGATCGATCGTCAGAGTTTCGGCAAAGCCCCCACTTCTCGCCTTTGCAAGACCTGGGATGCAGTGTCCACTCTCTCCGGCCTCGAAGACAGAATGCCCGGTCTTTTTGTGCCTTGATGTGACATCCAACCTTGCCTTCCACAGCCTCTATGCAAGATCATGGTTCAGCCGAAAGGCACAAGCCGGCATTGTGTATGCAAAAAAGAACCTCAGCTAACTCCTTATTCTTGAAGAATTTGCCCGCAAGTCCTTTATCCTCTAGAATTTGCCGGAACAACCCCGGATCGATGAGGCGTAACCAGTTAAGAATCAATAATTTACGTGAAAAACGAATTTCTTTTTTTAGTCCCTTGCTCGCACCATGTCCAACGCAGAACGAAGAGTTCATACCTGCTAAACTATGCAGTAAATAGGCGGCGAAACTGACATGATCCCCGACACTCCCTTCACCGATGTCCCCGACGCCATCGCCGAAATCCGCGCTGGCCGCATGATCGTCGTTATCGACGATGAAGACCGCGAGAACGAAGGCGACCTCACTCTCGCTGCGGAAAAGGTCACGCCCGAAACCATCAACTTCATGGCCAAACACGGCCGCGGTCTCATCTGCCTCGCCATGACCGAAGAGCGACTGGATCACCTCCGCATCGGTCCCATGTCCACCGAGAACACGTCGCAGTTCGGCACAGCTTTTTGCGAAGCCATCGACGCTCGCAACGGAGTCACCACAGGAATCTCCGCCCACGATCGCGCCCGCACCATACAAGTCGCGATCGATCCCGCCACGCAGCCACACGATCTCGCCCGTCCCGGCCACATGTTCCCCCTGTGCGCTCGCAAAGGCGGAGTCCTGGTCCGCGCCGGCCAAACTGAAGCTTCCGTCGATCTAGCGCGCCTAGCCGGCTTGATCCCCGCCGGCGTGATCTGCGAAATCATGAAAGACGACGGCAGCATGGCCCGCGTCCCCGACCTGACCGCATTTTGTCGCGAGCACAATCTGAAGATGCTCACTGTCGCCGAACTCATTCGCTACCGCATGGCGCATGAGCGTTACGTGCATCGCGTCGGCGAAGCCTTGGTAGGCACGCGCTTTGGCGAGTTCCGCCTGATTGCCTACGAAAGCGAAGTCGACGGCGGCGAGTCGCATGTGGCCATGGTTCGTGGAAACATTGAAGCCAGTGACGCTCCCGTGCTCGTCCGCATGCACGCTCATTGTCTGATGGGAGACGTTTTTGGTTCCACCGGATGCGAATGCCACGCCACGCTGGAGGGCGCGCTGCGCCGCATCTCCGAAGAAGGCCGCGGCGCATTGATCTACCTGCACCAAACCTCGCAGGGATTTTCCGTGGACCGAACCGGCGAACGCACGGCGCTCAGCTTTCACCACGGCAGAAAACTGCCCGCATTGCTGGACTATGAAAAAGAAACGCAGCGCGAAATCGGCATCGGCGCGCAGATTCTTTCGGATCTAAATCTGCGGAAGATTCGTCTGCTCACCAACCGTCCGAAAAAAGTAGCGGCCTTGGAAGGATTTGGAATTGAAATCGTCGAGCAGGTGCCGGTGCAGATGGAAGAGCGAGCAAGCCGTGCCTGACGCGGCTTCTAGAAAGGTTTGCGAACGATCACTTCGGCTTCGCGAATGAAAAACTGCGCCGAACAATTTTCCGAGCCGCAGATAACCGGGACCAGGCCGTTGATCTGCCGCCGCGTGATCAGCCCCAACATCCCGCACGAAGGGCAGGCGAGCACGGCCCAGTATGGATCTTCCTTTTCACCGATCTCGCCGGCATTTTCAAGCACAAAAACGGTGCCGGGCAGCATCTGTTCCGGGATCCACTCATTCAGGACGTCGAGTTCGCCGACCATGTCTTCCTCCGGTTATCCCGCAAACTGCAACTCAACCTCTCTCCACGGCTATGAAGCTTTTTTAGCACGCCGTCGCCGATCCGGCGACGTTACTGAAGTATTCGACTTCCGGGAGATGACCTGAGCGCGCACTAACCGAACCACATCGCTCAAGCAAACTCCCAAAATGGGCTGGCGCGAATTCTTGAGAATGTCCACAATCTGCTTCGCCGATGTTTCCAGATACAGCCGCTCGCCGTCGGTGAGCAGGTGGTAGTCGGAATGGCTGCTCACGATCTCAGCCAGGCCTTTGCCGAACTCACGATCCAAAAAGCGCATGACCTTACGCACGCCCTGAAGCGAAAACCCTTTGCGCCGCAGCTCACTGATCACCGCCAGTTCGGTGAGCCGGTCAGTCGAGTACAGGCGGCGATGGCCTTCGCGCTCGGCTGTAACGACGCCTTTTTCATCCCACCATTGCAACTGGCGCGGCGTGATGCCGATCAAGCCGATCACTTCGCGGGATGTAAAACGCTCTTCCATAATTGGACCGAATATGTTCATCAAGCCGAAACAATCCTATGGCTGAATGTTTGAAACATTTTAGGCACGAGTGGGCGGGAGTCAAGCAAAGATTCGGTGAATAAGGGGTGACTAGTGGAGTTCCTGGTCCAAATCGGGCGGGATAGGCAAAACCGTCACCACAGAGCAGCAAGGAGGACACGCAGAAGTACACAGAACACCAGCGCCTTAACCTCCGCCGACGAAATGAACGAGTTCGAGACGGTCGCCATCGGCGAGTGGAGTCTGGGACCATCGGTTGCGCTGGACGATGTTGCGGTTGAGCTCGACGGCGACCCGTTCTGGCTTCATGCCCAGCGCTTCAATCAAGCCTGTAAGCGTGAAAGGAGTCGGAGCCTCAGGGAAAGTTCGCTCCTGGCCGTTGATCTGTAGTTTCATGGCTGGCGTAGATCTCACTCCGCCTTGCGAAGCAGGAACTTCCTGGTTGCGGTGCGGCCTTCGTAGTTGGCTTGCACCAACACAGAGGAATCGGGCAGGGAGGACTCTTCGACTTCCACTTTGATTTCGGCGCCACCAGCCGAATCGGCGACAGCTTGCGTATAAAAAGGAGCGGCGTCGGCCCGGGCGAAGCGGAAGACGAGGCGGGCGCCGGCGGCCGCAGATCCGCCTTCAGTGACGCGCAACTGCATGGTGAGGTTGCGCTCGTGGTGGATCGACCCGGCATTGAGCCATTGCACTTCGAGCTCTTTAACCGCGGCGAGCGACTCCGGCTCCGGACGGTCGAGAACATTTTCCAGCTTGCCTTCACGGATCGATTCGAGCACTTCACGATGCTGCTCGCGCAGCCGCTGCTCTTTTTGCGAATCGCCAAATTGAGGCTCGGTGGCCCAATCGGCGTAGGAGACAGCCTTTTTGCCCACGCAACGGCCACGGACGAAGACCTGGGTCTGCAGCAGCAGCTCGCTTTCGCGAGCCTCGCTCTGCACGTGGTAGATCGTTTCACCGTGCTTAACGTCAGTATTGAAACCGAAGATCATGAGCAATTTGTAATTAAGAAATTTGCTAATTTTGTATATGAACAACGCAACTTTTCGACGATTCCCTCCACCCGATTTTCGATTACCGAACTATCCCATTACCAAATTGCAAAATATTTTTTCCAAATCGGAAATTTGTGTTGCCCTTCGCTTGACACTCCTCGAAGCAAACCCTAACCTAGAATGTTTAAGCAATGCTGGCGCGAATTATATATAGCTCGTCCTATGCCCGACAATTATTTCGCACGCTACTTGCCACTGTTGATTCATATCCTGCTGGCTAGCGGCATTGCGGCCGCGATTATTACGCTTTCCTGGCTGATCGGACAGCGCAAACCCACTCGCGCCAAACTTTCCGCCTATGAATGCGGCATGACCCCGGTGGGCGATGCGCGGGAGCGGTTTTCCGTCAAGTTTTACCTGGTGGGCATGCTGTTCATCCTGTTCGATGTGGAAGCGGTCTTTATTTATCCCTGGGCCATCATTCTGCGCGACCTCAAGCATTTTGGCCTGTGGGAAATGCTGGTGTACATCGGCATTTTTCTGGTGGGCTTTTTCTACGTGTGGAAAAAGGGCGTGCTCGATTGGGGCGCGGTCTCGACTAAGCGGGAGGATTTTTGATGCCGCTGCCGGCCGCTGCTACTGATTTGGAGAGCCTGAAGGCTCATCCGGCATTGGCCGGGCTGCTGACCTGGAATACGGCCTCGGTGCAGGGCGCCAAGTTCGATCGCGGAGAGATGACCATCTATCTCGCCCGGGAGAATATCCGCGAAGCCTGCGCGCTCTTACGTGACGACGCTGCCTGCGCTTTCAACTTTCTTTCCGACGTGACCTGCGTTGACTGGCATCCGGCGGAGCCCCGGTTCGAGGTTGTGTATCACCTGCTTTCGATTCCGAACAAAGAACGGGTGCGGCTCAAAGTGCGGCTGAACAGCGCCAGTCCCGCAATTGAATCGGTCACATCGGTGTGGCCGGGCGCCAACTATTTTGAGCGGGAAGTTTTCGATCTGTTCGGCATCCGCTTTAACGGGCACCCTTACCTGCGCCGCATTCTGATGCCGGAGGATTGGGAAGGATATCCTCTGCGCAAAGATTATCCGGTGGAGGGCTACCGCTAGATTCAATCGTTCGATTCGACCATGGCCCATCTGAATCCCACGCCCGTGCTGGAACCCGGACAGGATCGAACCATGATCCTGAACATGGGGCCGCAGCATCCCTCGACCCACGGCGTGCTGCGGGTGCTGCTGGAAATCGACGGCGAAAACGTGGTGCGCATCATGCCCGACATTGGATTTCTGCATACGGGCATCGAGAAGACTTGCGAGGCCAAGTTTTATCAGCAGGTGGTGCCGCTGACCGACCGCATCGATTACTTGTGCCCGCTGACCAACAATCTCTGCTACGTGCTGGCGGTGGAGAAACTGCTGGGGCTGGAGATTCCTCCCAAGGCGCAGTGGCTGCGGGTTTTGCTGAATGAACTGACGCGGATCAATTCACATTTGGTGTGGCTGGGCACGCACGCCATGGATATTGGCGCAATGACCGTATTTCTGTATTGCTTCCGCGAGCGCGAAGAAATTTTGAAAATGTTCGAGATGGTGAGCGGGCAGCGCATGATGACTTCGTATTTTCGCGTGGGCGGAATTGCGCTGCCGCCGCCGCTGGGATTTTTTGACCGGGTACGCGATTTTGCCGGGTACTTTCCCGAGAAGGTTGACGAGTACGAAAATCTGCTGACGGGAAATCCCATCTGGGGGATGCGGACCAAGGGCGTGGCCACGATTACCAAAGAAGATGCCATCGCCTTGGGTGCCAGTGGGCCGACCATGCGCGGCAGCGGAGTGGATTTCGATTTACGGCGCGACATGCCGTATTCGAGCTATGAGAAATTCCAATTCAAAGTGCCGGTGGCCCAGGAAGGCGACGTCTTTGCGCGCTATGCCTGCCGGGTGGCGGAGTTGCGCGAGTCGATCGCCATTGTGCGGCAGGCGCTGGATGGCATGCCGGAAGGCCCGATTAAGGCCAACGCTCCGAAAGTCGTGCTTCCGGATCGAGAAAAAATGAAGACGGAGATGGAAGCGCTCATCTATCACTTCAAGATCATCACTGAGGGCTTCGCGGTTCCGGCGGGTGAGGTCTATCAGGCGGTCGAGTCGCCGCGCGGCGAGATGGGATATTACGTGGTCAGCGACGGGACGGCGAAACCTTATCGCGTGCACATGCGGGCGGCGTGTTTGGCGAATTTGCAGACGCTGCCGACGATGTGCGAAGGGCGGTTGCTGGCGGATGTGGTAGCGGCCATCGGCAGTATTGATATCGTGCTGGGAGAAATCGATAGATGACCTCTGCGATCTCTGGGAACTCTGCGTTAAGAGCTTTTAACGCAGAGAACGCCGAGATCGCGGAGGACGTTCCACTATGAAGTTTTCGGACGAATTCGAAACGCGGTTTGCGGAAATGGTGCCGCATTATCCGACCAAGAGGTCCGCCTTGGTTCCTACGCTTCTGTATGCGCAGGATGAAGTCGGGTTTCTTTCCGACGAAGTGATTGAGGAAATTGCTGGGCGTCTCGATCTGACCGTACTCGAAGTGCGCAACGTGATCAGCTATTACTCCATGCTGACCACCAAGCCGCGCGGGAAATTTCACGTGCAGGTTTGCACCAACATCAGTTGTATGGTGCGCGGCGGAGAAGAACTTTTGCGGCACTGTGCCAAAAAGCTGGGCGTGGGCCACAAACAAACCACCGCCGATGGAATGTTCACGCTGGAGGAAGTGGAGTGCATCGGCGCGTGCAGCTGGGCGCCGGCGGTGCAGGTGAATTACGACTTTCACGAGAATTTGACGGCGGAGAAGATAGACGCGGTGCTGGAAGGATATAGAAAGAGGATTTAGCGATTGAGTGATCGGGCCATCGGACGATTGAAAAGCCAAAGGTTTTCACTGGCCCAATGACTCAATCGCGAAATGGCAAAATGTCATGGCTGATTTGGTTTCCCATCCCGACGAGGTAAAGGTCGTCTCCCGGCGCTTTGGCATGGGTGCGACTAATATCGACCGCTATCTCGAGCTTGACGGATACAAGGCCGTGGAGAAGGCGTTGACGATGCAGCCCGACGCCATCATCAACGAAGTCAAGGCATCGGGGTTGCGGGGGCGCGGTGGGGCGGGATTTTCCACGGGTATGAAGTGGTCGTTTGTGCCCAAGACGGCGCCGAAGCCGAAGTATGTGTTGTGCAACGGCGACGAGAGCGAGCCGGGCACTTGCAAAGACCGTTTGATTTTTGAGCACGACCCGCATTCGGTGATCGAAGGCGTGATGATTGCCGGACTCGCGGTGGGAGCGAAAAGCGGATACATCTACATTCGCGGCGAATACAGATACCTGTCGATCATCATGCAGAAGGCGATTCGCGATGCCTATGCCAAGGGTTTTATCGGTAAGAATATTTTCGGCAGCGGGCGCGACTTCGACATTTACTGGCATGGCGGCGCGGGAGCTTATGAAGTGGGGGAAGAGTCGGCGCTGATGGAATCGCTTGAGGGCAAGCGCGGCATTCCCCGCATCCGGCCGCCGTTCCCGGCCGTGGTTGGCTTGTGGGGTGGGCCGACGGTCATCAATAATGCCGAGACTTTGGCCAACGTGCCCCACATTATTCTTGGCGGCGGCGAGTGGTTTGCCAAGCTGGGTACGCCGAAGAATGGCGGCACGCGCCTGTTCTGCCTCAGCGGCAACATTGCCAAGCCGGGCGTATATGAACTGCCGATGGGTTACAACCTCAAGAAGATGATTTACGAAGTGGGTGGCGGAATTCCGGGTGGACGGAAACTGAAGGCAGTTGTGCCGGGAGGGTCGTCGTGTCCTTGTCTGACGGCTGACGAGATTGATGTTGGTATGGATTTCGATTCCGTCGCGAAGGCCGGTTCCATGCTGGGTTCGGGCGGGGTGGTCATCGTCGATGACGCGCAGTGCATCGTGAAGTTTGCTTTGCGGACCATGAAGTTTTACAAGCATGAAAGTTGCGGCTGGTGCATTCCCTGCCGCGAAGGCACCGACTGGCTGGAGAAAACTTTGACCCGCTTTCACAACGGCGGCGGCATGATGAAAGATATCGACAACATGCAATACCTGTCGGAGAACATGCTGGGGCGGACGTTTTGTCCGCTGGGCGATGCCGCGGCGATGCCGACAATTGCCTTCGTGAGGAAGTTTCGCAAGGAATTCGAAGAGCACTTGGATGGCAAGCCGTGCCCGTTTGAAAAAGAAGGCGCGATGGAAGAGATGGCAGTATTGAGTCATTGAAGTATTGAGTCATTGCGTGATTGCGCGATTGAAAACCTTTCTGGTCGTGAAGTTTTCAATCGCTCAATGACTCAATCACACAATCGTAAATTCTACATGGCTGACGCTCCAAAACTCGTAACCCTCACAGTTGACGGCAACAAGCTCACCGCTCCGGCGGGCACGCTGCTCATTGAAGCATGCAAGAGCGCCGGCATCGAAGTGCCCTCGTTTTGCTACTACCCCAATCTTTCTTTGTGCGGCGCCTGCCGTATGTGCATGGTGAAAATCGAGAAGATGCCCAAGCTGCAGACCGCCTGCACTACGGTGATCGGCGAGGGCATGGTGGTCACCACCGACAGCGAGGAAGTACGGCAGGCGCGAAAAGCGACCGTGGAGATACTGCTGGGCAATCATCCTCTGGATTGCCCGGTGTGCGATGCGGGCGGCGAATGCGAATTGCAGGACATGACGTTTTCCTATGGCGCCGCGGAATCGAAATTTATGGAGGCTAAGAACCACAAGGATGAACAGCAATGGTCGCCGGTAGTTTTCTTCGACCGGCCGCGCTGCATTCTATGCTTCCGCTGCGTGCGAGTGTGCGGCGAGGCTATGGATGTGTGGGCGCTGGGAATTCAGAACCGAGGCGTAGGGTCGATTATTGCGCCCAATAAAGAGGATCATCTGGAGTGCGAAGAGTGCGGCATGTGCATCGACATTTGCCCGGTGGGGGCGCTGACTTCGGGCGCGTACCGCTACAAGACACGGCCCTGGGAGATGAAGCATGTGGGCACCATCTGCACCCACTGCGGCGATGGCTGCAAGACGACTTTGGGAGTGCGGCGCGCCGACACCGGAATGCAGATTGTGCGCGGCGACAATCGCGATAAGAGCGGAACCAATGGAGATTTTCTCTGCATCAAGGGCCGTTACGCATTTGATTTCGCGAATCACGAGGATCGATTGACCGAGCCTCTCATTCGCAAGGATGGCAAGCTGGTTCCCGCGACCTGGGAAGATGCGTTCGCGCTGATCGGGAAGAAATTTGCCGAGGTTCGCGATAAAGATGGAGGCGAAGCCATTGGAGTCGTGGGCTCGACGCGAACCAGCAACGAAGAGGCTTACCTGCTCTCCAAATTCGCCCGCGTGGTGTTGAAGACGAACAATGTGGATCATCACCGCACCGCCGACTTCCCTGCCCTGGCGGCGCAGTTGCGTGGAAAATCCGGGGCGACGGCCGGCATGAGCGACGTCTTCACCGCGCCGGCGATTCTATTGATCGGCAACGATCCGACCGAGCAGCATCCGCTGCTCGCGTATCAGATTCGCAACAACGTTCGCCTGCATCAGGCTCGGCTCTACGTGATCAATTCCGAGCCGATCAAGCTGCGGCGGCAGGCCAGCCAGTTTGTGCAGATTGCGAAAGGCGCAGAAGGCTTCGTGGCCGCGTTCCTGGGAGGCGACGATTCCGCGGCAGAGAAGATCGCCGGCGACGCGACTAATAAGGATACGTGGATCGCCTTGCGCGGCAAACTGCGCGGCGAAGAAAAACTGATCGTTATTTTCGGGTCGGAAATTCGCAGCAAAGACCTTGCGAGCCTGGTGAAATTTGGATCTGCGATCTCCGAAGCAAAGTTTATTTGTCTTGCCGACTATGCCAATTCCCGTGGCGCGGCGGACATGGGCTTGTATCCCGATCTGCTGCCGGGCTATCAGCCGACGAGCAGCATCGGAAAGTTCGACGAGGAATGGGGCGCGATTCCGCAAGCCGCCGGGCTGGATTTTTCCGGCATGGTGGACGCGGCCAAGAATGGCAAACTGAAGGCGCTTTACGTGGTCGGATCGAATCCTATCGCGCGGCGTGAGATCGATCCATTTGCATTTTCGAAAAGCTTTGTCGTCGTACAAGACATGTTCCTGACCGAGACCGCGGCGGTTGCCGACGTGGTTCTGCCTGCGGCCAACGCGTATGAAAAGTCGGGAACATTTACCAACACCTGCGGCGACCTGCAACTGCTGAAAATGGCGGGCGATGTATCGGGCACCAAACCCGATTTTGAGATGATCGTGCGCATCGCGGATGCGATGGGCTTTGACGTGCGCAAACTGGTTCCCTTTGGCACCCACGGAACCCGGGCGGACATGGGACAGTCGCGCGGAGCGCAATCGGGCGAGGCCGACCGCCATGCTGTGTGGCTTGAGGCCAACGGCTTGGAGCCGAAGATGAGTCCCCTCGATCCCATGGCTATTTTCGACGAGATTCAACGCCTGGTTCCCGGCTACAACATTTCGCGCGCGAATCTGCTGGCCGGGAACAGCGAGCACACTTCGTTGAGCGATGCCGGACCGGGTTCTGAGCAGAAAGCTGAATCGATTGTCCCGGCGAACGACACTCTGTTTACTTCGGGTACATTAGGACGTTACTCGCGGGTGTTGGGGTCGGTGATGGAGAGCCATGAAGTGAAGCCTGCCGAAGTCGCGGCAGACTAAGAAAGATTGAGTAACTGGGTGATTGGGCGATTGAAAAATCGCACAATGGCAAAATCGTTCAATCGCAAGATATAAACATGCCACTGCCGTTGCACATTTTTATTCTGGTCTCGGTGATCAAGTCCGCATTGATCCTGTTCATCCTGCTCACCGCTGTGGCTTATACGGTGTGGCTGGAGCGCAAGGTCGTGGGGCACATGCAGAACCGCTGGGGACCCACTCGGGTGGGGCCGTTTGGCCTGCTGCAACCGGCGGCCGACGGCATCAAGTTCCTGTTCAAAGAAGATCTGACGCCGCCGCACGTTTACAAGCCGCTGTTTCTGGCGGCTCCGATGATCGCCGTGGTTTTCGCCCTGACCTCCATCGCGGTGATCCCGTTCGGAACTTCGTTCACCGTTTTTGGATACACCATTCCGCTGCAGATTACCGACGTGAACATCGGACTACTGCTTATTCTCGGCATCACTTCAGTCGGCGTTTATGGCGTGGCCCTGGCGGGGTGGTCTTCAAACAACAAATATTCGTTGCTCGGCGGGCTGCGCGCCAGCGCGCAGATGATCAGCTACGAGATTTCACTCGGACTGTCTCTGGTGGGCGTGCTGATTATGTCGGGCACGTTCAGCCTGCGCGGGATCGTCGATGCCCAGGCGGGATTGTTTTGGGGATTCATCCCGCGCTGGAACGTTTTTCACGGGCAGTTTTTTGGGTTCTTCTGTTACCTGATGGCAGCCTACGCGGAGACGAACCGCATTCCATTCGATTTGCCGGAAGCGGAAACAGAATTAGTGGCGGGCTACCACACCGAATACAGCGCCATGAAGTTTGCCATGTTTTTTATGGCGGAATACGCGAACATGATTACGGTCGCGTGCCTGGCGACGCTGCTGTTTTTCGGCGGCTGGCTGGGTCCGGACTTCGGAATTCAAGGCCCGATCAAAGTCGATCTTGCCGGTGCTGTGGTTTGTGGCCAAGATCTTCGTATTTCTTTTTGTTTATATCTGGGTGCGCGGCACGCTGCCGCGTTTTCGCTACGATCAGTTGATGTCCTTTGGCTGGAAGTTTTTGCTGCCGCTGGCACTGGTAAATTTGATTGCGACCGCGATTGCGGTTGCCTGGTAGAAAAGCTCTCAAACTGATTTCATGTTGAGTCTGCACTTAATTCTGTTTCTGGCCTTTGGAGCCGTGTGCGTCGCGGGAGCGATCAACCTGCTGGCGCAGACGCATCCCATCAATTCCGCGCTGTCGTTAATCGCGGTAATGGGCGCACTGGCCGGAGAATATCTGCTGCTAGGCGCCGAGTTCGTGGCCGCCGTGCAGGTGATTGTCTATGCGGGCGCCATCATGGTGCTGTTCGTTTTCACCATCATGCTGCTGAACGCAGGGGTGGAAGAGCATACCAAGGGGAGCAAGGTCGCCATCGTGATTGGCGTTCCGGGCCTGTTGATTGGCAGCGTGCTGATGGCTTGGGTGCTGCTGCACCGGTCGGGAACGGAGCCAGTCGCCATGGGCGCTCTGCCCGGACCTCCGAGAATTATTGGTGAGCTTCTCTTTCACGACTTTCTGCTTCCTTTTGAAGTCACTTCCGTGCTTATTCTGATTGCCATCATGGGCGCCGTGGTGCTGGCGAGCAAGCCCGAAGCCATTCAGAAAAGGAAGGAGCACTGATGGTGCCGCTTTCCTATTACCTGGCTCTCAGTGGAATTCTGTTTGCCTGCGGCGTGGCCGGATTTCTTATTAAGCGCAACATCATCACCATCTTCCTGTCGATTGAGCTGATGCTGAATGGCGTGAATCTTTCCTTTGTGGCCTTCGCTGCGCACTGGCACGCGCTGGCTGGCCAGATATTCGTTTTCTTCGTCATGGTGGTGGCGGCGGCCGAAGCCGCGGTGGGATTGGCGATTATCATCGCCGTCTATCGCACGCGGGAAACGCTGAACGTAGATCAGGTGAACCTGCTCAAACTATGAACCCTGCCCTGCATCTTTGGCTGATTCCGTTGTTGCCGCTGGCGGGCGCGGCGATCAACGGATTCTTTGGCAAGCGAGCTTCGCGCCAGGGTGTCTCCACGGTGGCTTTGCTGGCCAGCGGCGCGGCCTTTGCCATGGCTTTGTTTGTGGCTTGGCGATTTTCTTCCTTGTCGCTTCCCTATCAGGAGTTTTTCGCGCATTGGATTCGGGCGGGCAGCTTCAGCGTGGACTTCGCTTTTTATCTCGATCAGCTTTCGCTGGTCATGTTGTTGGTGGTGACCGGAGTCGGCTTCCTGATTCACGTTTATTCCATCGGCTACATGTGGGAAGATCCCGGCTATTACCGCTTTTTCGCCTACCTGAACCTGTTCATGTTCTTCATGCTGACGCTGGTTCTGGCCAGCAACTACCTGCTGATGTTTATCGGCTGGGAGGGCGTTGGGCTGGCGTCCTATCTGCTGATTGGTTTCTGGTTCACCAAAGATTCGGCGGCATCCGCGGGCAAGAAGGCGTTCATCGTTAATCGCATCGGCGATTTCGGATTTCTGATCGGTTATTTCTTCTGATCCAGCATTTCGGCTCGTTGAATTTTCGAGCGTGTGTTTGAGATCGTGAAACCGCTGCCGGCTGAGACCGGCGGCGCGGGGCTGCTTACAGCCATCGGGATTCTGCTGATGGTCGGGGCATGCGGAAAGTCGGCGCAGATTCCGCTCTACGTCTGGCTGCCGGACGCGATGGAAGGACCGACGCCGGTTTCCGCGCTGATCCATGCGGCTACGATGGTGACGGCTGGCGTATATATGGTTTCGCGGTCGCATGTGATTTTTGAGCGCGCGCCAATTGCGCTGACCGTGGTGGCGATTATTGGAACGCTCACCGCATTTTTTGCGGCGACCATCGGCATCGCGCAAACCGATATCAAGAAAGTTCTGGCTTACTCCACCGTATCGCAACTGGGCTACATGTTTATGGCGTGCGGGGTGGGAGCATTTTCCGCGGGAATTTTTCACTTGATGACGCATGCGTTTTTTAAAGGACTACTCTTCCTTGCGGCAGGATCGGTGATTCATGCGGTCGGCGGGGAACAGGACATGCGGCGCATGGGTGGGTTGCGCACGAAGATTCCCTGGACCTTCTGGACCATGACCGCCGCCACCCTTGCCATCTCCGGAATTCCCGGCTTCTCCGGATTTTTCAGCAAGGACGAAATTTTGTGGCGCTCGTATCAGGCGAGTTGGATTTACTGGCTGGTGGGCGTGATCACCGCCTTCGCTCACCGCGTTTTACATGTTTCGCCTGTGGTTTATGACTTTCTTCGGCAAGTATCGTGGCGCGACGGATGAGGGCCTGGTTTACGTTCCGCATTCCGCACACGATAATCACGGAGCTCACGGGCATGGCGGCATTCACGAGAGCCCGAGAGTCATGGTCGTCCCGCTCGTAATTTTGGCCATACTCTCGGTGGTTGGCGGATATGTTGGCGTGCCGGGTTCGCTCGGCGGCAGCAACCGGTTCGACAAATTCCTCGGCCCGGTGTTTCATGGGAGCGCTCCGGCGAACGCCGGGCAAGCCGCTATGGGTGAAAAAGGCGCATCCGAACAGACGACGGAAGGCGCAGAGCCGAAGACCGGGGCTTCGACGGAACTGCTGTTCACGGGGATTTCCGTGATCGCGGCGCTGATCGGCGTTGGACTGGCATGGTTGCTTTACTACCGAAGACCAGATTTGCCGGAGAAGATTGCGGCTTCCATGTCGGGCGCTTACCAGGCGATCGCGCACAAGTACTATATCGATGAAATTTACGCGGCGGTGTTCGTCAAACCGTTGATCGATGGCTCCACGACCGTGCTATGGCATGGAGTAGATCAGAAGATCATCGATGCGGCGGTAAATGAGTCGGCCGAGGGCGCGCGCACTGCGTCGGACGAGGTGCGCCACATGCAATCGGGCAATTTGCGCTCCTATGCGGGATGGATTGCCGCAGGAGCCGCCGCCGTGATTGCATACATGATCTGCATGTGGGTGAAAGCCTGATGGGCCACGAAAATCTCGATTCGATGATCCTTACGCTGGTCACTTTTGTTCCGCTCGCGGGCGCGTTGCTGCTGATGTTGCTGCCGCGCCGGGACCGCGACATCCGCATCTTTTCGCTCGTCATTTCGCTGCTCACGTTCGTTCTGTCGCTCCACCTTCCAGTTTACTTTCATCGCGAGCAAACCGGATTTCAATACGAAATCGACAAGCAGTGGATCGTGACACCCAATATTCACTACCACATGGGAGTCGACGGCTTCTCGATGTGGCTGGTGGTTCTGACCACATTTCTAACTCCGCTGTGCGTACTGATTTCGTGGAAGTCGATTCACGAGCGGGTCAAGGAATTTTTCATCATCCTGCTGATTCTGGAAACCGCGCTGATCGGCGTGTTTACTTCTCTCGATCTGTTTTTGTTTTATTTTTTCTGGGAAGCAACGCTCATTCCCATGGCGCTGCTGATCGGCATGTTCGGGCACGAGCGCAAGGTGTATGCCGCGGTAAAGTTTTTTCTTTATACAATGATCGCCTCGGTCTTCATGCTGGCCGCCATTTTGTGGCTTTACGCGCATACGGGGAGCTTCGACTTTGTCACCATTCGCGACAAGATTGCCAGCGGCGCGGTACCAACTTTTCCGGCGGCGGCACAGTGGCTGTTTCTGGGATTCTTCATTGCATTTGCGGTAAAAGTACCGCTGTTCCCGTTCCACACCTGGCTGCCCGATGCGCATGTGGAAGCGCCGACAGCTGGTTCAGTTTTGCTGGCCGGCGTCCTGCTGAAGATGGGCACCTATGGAATGCTGCGCTTTAACCTGGGATTGTTCCCTGAATCTTCGCGCCACAATGCCTGGTGGATCATGATTCTGGCATTGATCGGGATCATCTATGGGGCGCTGGTGGCGCTGGTGCAGCCGAACATGAAAAAGCTGATCGCGTATTCTTCGATCAGTCACTTGGGATTTGTGGTGCTGGGGATTTTCAGTTTCACCCAGGCGGGGCTGAATGGCGCAATGTTTGTGATGCTGGCGCACGGAATTTCCACCGGCGGCCTGTTTATGCTCGCCGGAATCTTGCACGAACGCCGGCATACCTATGAGATTAGCAGAGTTCGGCGGACTGGCTTCTCCGATGCCGATTTATGCGACGCTTCATTTCTGGTGATCGTGCTGGCCTCGGTGGGACTGCCGCTGCTCAACGGGTTCATCGGCGAGTTTTTGGTTTTGAGTGGCGCGTTTGAAGACCGGGCAGTCTACGGAGTTCTGGCCGCGACGGGCGTGATATGGAGCGCCGCCTATTTGCTTTGGATGTATCAGCGGGTTTTCTACGGGAAAGTGACGCACGAGCTAAACAATTCCCTGCACGATCTTTTCGGATTTGAAAAGGCGGCAGTCTGGCCCTGCGCCGTGGCCGCGCTGGTGATGGGCGTTGCGCCGATTCTGTGGCTGGGAGCGATCGACCCTGCGGTGCAAAGCGCGCTCACTCCATTTGCACAGATGGTAAGCAAGGTGGCGGGGCAATGACGCCGCTTCTGTCTCTATCAATATTAATGACGGGAACGATTCCTCAATCCGCCGATTACGTGCGCATCTTGCCGGAGCTCGTGTTGTCGGCCTTCGGCATCGCGATCATGCTGCTCGATCCTTTAATGGATCAGGAATCGAGCCAGAAGCCGTTGGGCCTGATCGCGCTGCTGGGCGCGGTCGCTGGACTTGCCGCCACGTGGCTGATGGCGCAAAATCCCGGGTTGGCTTTTTCCGACATGGTACGAGTGGATGACTTCAGCGTCTTTTTTCACTGCGTTGATCATTTGCATCGCCGGTGTGGTGATTCTGATTTCCTATGAATACATGGCGGTACAACACATTCGCGCCGGCGAATACTACGCTCTGATTCTCTTCGGCGTTGTGGGCATGACGCTGATGTCTTCTGCTATCGAACTGGTTTTGATTTTCATCGGGCTGGAAATTTCCTCCATCTCTTCTTACATACTGGTGGGATTCCGGCGGCGCGAAGCAACCAGCAGCGAGGCTTCGCTGAAATATTTTCTATTGGGCTCGTTCGCTACAGCGTTCTTTTTATACGGCGTGGCTCTGATGTTCGGCGCCACCGGATCCACGAATATTGAAGTCATCAGCCAGAAGCTGCCGACGGCTCCGGTAGCCTTGCTTGTGTACGCAGCGATGGCTTTGATGTTCGTAGGCCTGGGATTCAAGGTCGCTGCCGCGCCATTCCATGTCTGGACGCCTGACGTTTACGAGGGTGCGCCCGCACCTGTGGTTGGCTTCATGTCGACCGCGCCGAAAGCGGCAACGTTCGCTGTTTTGCTGCGGCTGGTTTTTTCCATTAATGCGCCGGGAAGTTTTTGGCTGATCTGGGTTGCGGCAGCGTTATCCATGACTCTCGGAAATATTGGCGCCCTGGTACAGAACAATGTTAAGCGGTTGCTGGCCTATTCTTCGATTGCTCATGCCGGATATCTTCTGGTGGCTTTCGCGGCTGCACCCGATCTGGGAATTTCCGCAGTCATGTTCTACACCGCGTCGTATGCTGCGATGAACGTGGGCGCGTTCGCCATTGTCAGCCATTTCGCGGGCTCCGGCGAGCGTTATGTAACGCTCGAGGATTATGAAGGGTTGGGCCGCACCTCGCCGCTCCTCGCGGCATCGCTTACCATTTTCCTGCTCTCGCTCATCGGCATTCCCATCACCGGCGGATTTCTTGCCAAGTTTTATGTTTTCAGCGCGGCGGTGAAGGCCGGACTGATCTGGCTCACTCTGATCGGCATTATGAACAGCGCAGTCGGCGCCTATTATTACCTGCGCATCATCGTTGCGATGTATATGCGCACGCCGCGACACGCGGTCCCGGTGACTCGCGTCCCTGCAGGTTTGGGCCTGGGGCTGGCCATCACCATCGCAGCGACCATCTATATGGGCGTTCTGCCGAATCGATTGCTGCAATACGTTCAGCAATCGGCTTTGGCGCTGAGTCCGCAAGCAGCTGCAACCGCCACGATGAAACCTCTCCAACCCAGTCATTAGGCAAAGGTACTGAAGCGCGGCTCCGCTCTTTCTTGTCCTTCCAGACTTACTTGCATCTGTGGAAAAGCGACCGGACCGCCGCATTGACAAGGCACTTGCGCCGCGTGCATTATTGCTCTACTCAAGTCCAGTCCTTTCTCTCGCGAGGTGGGGATTTTGCCGGGAGGAATTATGATGAAGTGGGTTCGCAAGCTTTGGCACGAAGATGCGGGACAAGACATCGCCGAATATGCGGTAATGCTGGCGGTGATTCTGGTGCTGGTAGTGGGAACCATTCGGTTGATTGGATCGAATGCGAACAATGTGTTTTCCGCGACAGCCAGTTCCATTCAATAGTTCGAAAACAATTTCAGCTTTTACAGTGCGCGATTTTATGAACGGGGTTTCGCAATTGACGCTGGGTCATTCAGTGCGATTTAGTGGCTGGTTTATTTTCCGCTACTGCTTAGGCGGTAGCGGCGGCGGCAAGCCCTGCCGATGGTCCGGGGTAACAGTGGGTTCCTAGACTCAGGCAAGTTTTGACTGCGGCCGCGATTTTGAATCGCGGCCTTTTATTTTTGTTTCAATATCACTTCGGAGGGATCGCCATGATTGTCAACATGTCGGAGAAGGCAACCGAGCAGCAGATCGCGCACGTCATCGAACGCATCCGTGAAGCTGGATACCAACCGCACGTCACACGCGGAACGGAGCGCACGATTGTGGCAGCGGTCGGCAGCGGACGACGGCATGAGATCGAAGCCCTGCTGGTAGCTCCTGGCGTCGACAATGTCGTCGCCATTGCGCAGCCCTTCAAACTGGTCAGCCGGCAGGTGAAGCCTGACCGGTCTGTTGTTCAAGTGAATGGCGTGGCCATTGGCGGAGATGATGTGGTGGTGATTGCGGGGCCGTGCTCGGTGGAATCGCGCGAGCAGATCTTTTCGACCGCCCAGGCTGTGAAAGCGCGCGGGTGCAACCATGCTCCGCGGAGGCGCTTACAAGCCACGTACATCCCCTTATGATTTTCAGGGACTGGGACTGGAAGCGCTGAAACTTTTGCGCGAAGCGCGCGAAGAAACAGGCTTGCCCGTCGTGACCGAAGTCATGAGTACGGAAGATGTGGACGTTATTTGTGAACATGTCGATATGCTGCAGGTAGGCGCGCGCAACATGCAAAACTTCGCCTTGCTGCGCCGTTTGGCGACAGTGACAAAGCCGATTCTGCTGAAGCGGGGGCCATCGGCAACGGTGAAGGAATGGCTGCTCGCGGCGGAATATTTATTGTCGGGCGGCAACTCTCAAGTTGTATTGTGCGAGCGTGGCATCAAAACCTTTGAAACCGAGATGCGCAACACGTTCGACCTGGCGGCAGTTGCGCTGGCGCGCGATCTTTCTCACCTGCCGGTGATTGCCGACCCCTCTCACGGAACCGGTAAGCAAAGCCTGATTGCGGCAGTTTCGCGCGCGGCGGTCGCGGTGGGAGCGGATGGACTGATTATCGAAGTGCATCCGTGTCCGGAGCGAGCACTCTCTGACGGAGCTCAGTCGCTCGATTTTGCGGGGTTTGAGAAAGTTATGCGCGGGCTGGAAGAACCACTGCGCAGGGTTAGAGCGTCAGCGGTTTCGCGGTAACGAATTGACCATTGCGAGGAAATGTCTCTTAGCGACTTGCCGTCAGCGGGCCGCGCGATTTTCTGCGGAACCCGATGCGGGGCGTTTCACTTGCATGGCAGGATCACCGAATAAAATGTAAGTTCTACGGACTCCGGGGTCTGCGATGTGTGACTTCGCTTTCAGGATGGATTCTCCGAGAGTTGGATGCGCAGCATTCAGCATGTTCTGAACGACCAGCGTCGCCAGTTTGGTCTGTGGCGCGGGCTGGTTTAATCCCGAAGAAGCCAACACCGCGACGCCGCCGCCATTGGGCGCAAGCAACAGAGTGACTCCGAGCGGCGTTTGGTAGATATCCTGGAAGAACCCGTTCAAACAGTCCATGATGAGAAACACCGGAAGTTGCGAGCTATTAGTCAGCGATGTAACTGCCGAAGTATCGAATATATCGCTACCTGACCATTGTTCTTCTGAACCATGGCCAAAATAGCCGACCAATAACTGTCCGGAATTGACGTAGCTGATAATATCCTGGCGGGCGACGCTGCTGCCTACGGTGCCGACAAACACATCTGTTGCCTGCATAGCCGCAGGCAGTTGAGCCTGCACCCTCTGCGCATCCTGCGTGAAGTCTTCCGTATCGTCGGCGTCAGCCACCATGAGCGCTTGAGTGGTCCACGGACCGTTTGTTACAGCGCTCTCATAGGCTGCGATCTTGTTGGTCACCGTTGTAGCGTCGCTCAACGTGGCTACAGGTAAGCGTCCAGTTGCGATTGTTGGCATGCCGCTGTCAGTAAAGTCGGAAAACCAATCATCGGAAGCGGTCTCGAGACTGCTGGTGGGAATGATTTTTGTCGGCACCAGATCAAGATAGCCAAACCCAAGGTAGTTACGAGGATCGAGCGATGCGCGCCCGTTAAGTAAGAGATACTTTGGAGTTGTGGTCCAATTCGCGTTCGCCGACTGCAGGAACTGGCGAATGACGTAGGGACTGTGTTCACCAAAGTTGAACTCGTCATATAAGTCGGTAATAAACACGACCGCCGACGATTTACCTTCGGCAGCGTGCTCGGCTACGAGTGGCGACAAGGTAGATGCGAATGCTTCGTAAGTAATCATCGCGATGTCAGCCCCAGCCTGGGCACTATGCCAATGCGAAGGATGATTGGCGTGGACACTCAGCGGCGATGCAATGCGATCACTCCCCACGGCCAGTAGCTTATGGAGCGTTGGATTCGAAGATGCGGTGGTCGTCCACGGAACCTGGATATTGATTTCATACTTGCCGTTCGCGGAATTCATCTGCGGCGTGAGCTCCACCGGGTTATTGGGATCGGTGATGTCGAGCACGGCGGCGGGGGCGCTAGTGAAACCGCTTACCGCGATTTCATCGCCTGCGCGGCCAGTGAATCTCAACTGGTCGGAATCGGCGAGGTAGGTGTGCGGATATGTAATACGAATGTAGTCTACAAGGGTGAGGTCGTACTGGCCGTTCTGCGCGGTCAAGGTCACAGTGTTGTTTCCGTCCAGCAACAATCCCGGCGGAACATTTACCTGGTAGCTGCCTTTGCCCTGTCCGGTAAAAGTGAGATCCCCCAGAGTTGTGCCATTGAGTGCGACGGTTACATCGTGCGGAAATCCTGCGAGAACTCCCTGTAACACCACTTCGACGCGAGCGGGAACATTCGTCGCAGTATCGAAATTAGGCGTTTGCAACGACTGCTCCAGCGGAGTGGGAGAAACCAGCCCTCCGAAGAAGTTGTTTCCGTCCGGAGTCAGCAGGGCCGAGAAGTAAGTCGTGTGCTGTTGCAATTCGACTGTGTAGAAGAAATCTTGCGGCGGTAGGTTCGAGCCGGATCCTTGCTGCATCTGAGGAATTCTCGTGCCATGACCCTGGCCAGAAAGCAGCCAGTAGACACGAGTTCCAGAATAGAGCGTATCGATGCCGGTGCCGTAGAAGTTGATTGCAGCCTGGGGCCCGAAGCCGCCTGGGCCAGTTGTAGCTCCGGTGATTTGGATCGGCTGCTCGACCGCTTCGGCAAAGAGTTGCAGCGAAGCCGGGTCGATACTTGGATCGAGGCCTGCGGCCAGTAGTTCGGGCTGGGTAACTCGATACCAGCCTTCGTGAGTTACGAGAATGTTCACAGCCTTGTGCGCAGCCAGTTCGAATTGCTGCTGCATCTGCGCATTCGTGGGAGTTGGGAGTTGAGGAACGCTCTGCGCGGGATGGCTGATGGCCGCTTCCACCGGCTCTGCTTGATTCATCGCGTTCAGCAGGGGAGAATTTGCCGTATCGGAAACGGTTGCGGGAATTGCGGCAGATGCGCTCACCGGGCCATGCATGGTGCGCGTTCCGTTCACGTCGACGTCTTCGAGGTAGTACTCGCTGCTTGCTTCCGGCCAAGAATCGATCCACACATAGGTTCTGCCTGCATGCTTGGGCAGAGCGCCGTGCATCAGCAATGCCGAACCTCCGATCAACGATGGATTCAGGCGAACTCGGTTTCCATTTTGCTCGCGATAGACATTAAAACCGAGGTTATGCGATTCGCCACCTGTCTTCCAGGTAAGCAGCGCCCTACTTGCGCCTTTTTTGTTCGTTCCGAGCTGCACGGCAAAAGACTGCAGCCTGATCTTCGTCGGGTAAGTGATAGTTTCGGTCTGCGAGGAAGAATTATTGCTCGTATTCGAATCAGTCTGGTCGGCAGTGACTGTGGCCGTATTTGTTACAGTGCCAGGAACTCCGGCAATAGCGGTTATTGTGACCGTGGCAGTGCCACCGTCGGCGATTGTTCCGAGCAGGCAGGTGACCGCCCCCCCCGCTTCTGAACAGGTTCCTGCTGTGGTCGTATACTGAAGGTAAGTGATCTCGGTCGGTAAGGTATCTGTCACAATTACATTTGTCGCCGACGCCGGGCCATTATTTGTTACCGCCAAGTTATAAGTTATGGGGTCGCCTTGTAGTACCGTAGGACTGGGCGAAGCAGTCTTGACGATCGCGACATCGGCAGTGTTGGCGTTCGCGACTACGACATTAGCCGTCGCAGTATTGGTAGTTAGGTTGGGAACGATATTACTTGCGGTCGCTGTCGCAGTTTCGGCAATGTTGGTTCCCGACGGCGTTCCGGAGACGACCTGAAGAACGAGAGTAAAGGTGCCGCTTTTATTGAGCGCCAGGCTTGTGTCAGTGCAGGTGATCGTTCCTGTTCCGCCTACAGGTGGCGCAGTTGGGCATGTCCAACCTAGCGGATAGGCAAGAGACTGATAAGTGGTATTAGGAGGAGTGACTTGTGTGAAGGTCACGCTGCTGGCGGCGGAAGGACCGTTATTGGTAACGGTTTGCGTATAAGTAACATTACTGCCCGCCGCCACCGAAGTGGGTGCAGCGGTATTCGTCACGATCAGATCGGCTTGTGTAGCGAGAGCGACGATGTCCGCAGCGGTTGCGGTGTTATTCGCTAAATTTGGATCAGAGGTCGCAGAATTGACCGTGGCAGTGTCATTAATTGCTGTCCCCGCAGTAGCGGTCGCACTTACGTTCAGTTTCAAGGTGAATGTACCCGATCCGGAGGCCAGGCTGGAATTGGTGCAACTAATGGTTCCTGTGCCGCCAGCCACGGGCGTAGAACATGACCATCCAGAAGGAAAAGCGATGGACTGAAAGGTTGTATTCGCCGGTGTATTCTCTGTGAGACTGGCGCTGCTGGCAGTACTTGGTCCTGCATTTATTACTACCTGCGTATAAGTAATTGTGCCGCCGGCCTGCACTGGAACAGGACTAGCCGTGTTAGTTAACGACAAATCGGCGGAGTTGCCCACCAAGACGCTTGCGAAAGCGCTGTTGTTTCCGCTATTGGGGTCGCTTGTGGCCGACGAAACGGATGCAGTATCGGTAATAGTCGAACCCGAGGCCGCGGTCGTACCCACAGCGACCACGAAAGTAAAAGTCGTGCTGCTGTTAGCAGCGAAACTGGCGATGCTGCACGTGTAAGGAGCCGTGGTTGTACATGTCCATCCTGCACCGGACAGAGAAACGAATGTCGTACCAACTGGAACAGCTTCCGAAAGAACGACGGTGCTTGCAGATGCCGGTCCGTTATCGGTTACGATTTGTGTGTACGTAATGTCTTGCCCAGCATTTACAGGATCCGGGCTGCCGGAGTTAGTCACGCTTAGGTCAGCCTGGGTAGAGCTTGCCACGCCAATGGTGACCGTAGCCGAATTATTGGTCAGATTGGTGTCGCGGCTGGTGGTGGCGACGGTGGCTGTGTCTGTGATGATGGTTCCGGCTGTGGTTCCTGCATTTACCTTTACAACAAATGTAAACGTACTGGTCGAACTTGGCGCCACGGTCGGATCCGAGCAACTAATCGGCCCAGATGTTGTACAGGTCCATCCAGCGGATCCGGAGAACGAACTGAAGCTCGTGTTCGTCGGTATGGGCTCTGCAAAAGTTGCCGTGGAACAATTGCTTGGTCCGCTGTTTGTTACCGTCTGTGTATAAGTGATCGTGCCACCGGCTGCAACCTGAACGGGGCTGCCACTATTTGTCACCGCCAGATCGCAGGCTACGGAATTTGCCGTGGTAACCGTGGTGCTGTTGTTGGCAGTGTTGGGATCGCTGGTGGATGAGGTTACGGATGACGTTGCTGTGATCGTGCCGGCTGCCACGCTCGAAGCAACGTTCACAACCACGACAATCTCCGCGGAAGCGTTCAGGGCAATGCTGCCTGGTAGTGCAGATAACATTGCCGGTCGCGCCCACTGCCGGATAAGTGCACGACCAACCCGCCGGAACAGATACAGAAACAAACGTGGTATTCGCCGGAGTTGCTTCCGTGAAACTCACGCTGGAAGCTGTGCCGGGTCCGTTGTTGGTGATGGTCTGGGAATAAGTAATGTCGTTGCCGGAAAAGACTGCCGCTGGTGTTGCGGCGGTGGTTAATGCCAGGTCGGCCTGGCTGGAACTGGATGCCACCACGTCTGTCGCGGTCGCCGAACTGGCTCCAAATGCCTGGTTGGTTGCGGTGACGGTGGCCGTATCGGTTATCACGGTTCCGCTTGCTGTCCCAGCTACAACCTGTAAAACGAGTGTGACGGTCCCACTCGATCCGGCTGGTGCTGACGGTGAAGTACAACTGATAGTCCCGGTGCCTCCTATCGCCGGCGTAGTACAGGTAACTCCCGCAGGTGCTGAGATGGACTGGAACGTGGTATTCGCTGGGGTGCTCTCACTAAGAGTCGCATTGGTGGCCGCTGCGCTACCAACGTTCGTGGCCGTCTGCAAGTAAGTGATGTCATTTCCGGCAACCACGGGGTCAGGAGTCAGAGTGTTAGTAACCGTCATCTGCGCGCCCGATGTTATGCCGACCACGGTGCTGACTGACGCAGAGTTATTAGCTGAGTTCGGGTCAATGGCCGAGGAACTTACTGACGCGCCTTCAATAATAATCGTACCGTTGGCTACGCCCGTATTTACTTTCGTGACCAATGTGAATGTAGCGGCGGTCGATCCTGCCATGTCCACGTTCGTGCAAACCACGCTGCCAGAGCTACCGACGCCGGGCGCGATGCAACTCCATCCTGAGGGCGCAGCGAGGGAAACAAAAGTTGTATTCGCGGGAACTGTGGCCACCAGGGTAGCGTTGTCGGCCGCGCTGGGCCCATTGTTGGTGACGGTCTGCGCGTAAGTAATTGTGCCGCCAGCCGCCACCGGATTGGGCGTTCCGCTATCAGTGACGGCCAGGTCGGCGCTGGAAATCACGTTTGCGACATCGGTAGCCATGTCATTAGTGAGATTGATTTCTCCGCCGCCGCCCACGATTGCGGTGTTAGTTACGGTCGAGGGAGCAGACTGAGAAACGGTGGCGTTAACCGTAATCGAAGGATAACTGCTGCTCCCGGCCAGCGCGCTCGAATCGGTGCAACTCACAGTCTGCGACACGACCCCACAACTCCATCCCGTGCCGCTGGCGCTGGCAGGAACCAATCCAGTCGGCAGTGTGTCGTTTACCGTGACGACTCCATAGGTCGAGCCATAAGGACTGATATTGGAAACGCCAATTGTGTAACTGGCCGTCAAGCCGCGAGTGAAGTTGCCGGTGTGGCCTTTGCTCACGGTCACGTCAGGGGTACACTGCGCGCCGGACTGCGTGCCTGAAGTCTGGGTGATGCTTGCATTGACGACGCTTGCGCCGGCAGCGCCGGGCGTCGCTCCATAAGCCACGCCAGGGGTTTCAGTCAGGCCGTTCGTTCCGCCAGCAACGCTGATGCTCGCTGGAGTGCCAGAGACCAGGACGACGCCGCCACCACCGCCGCCGCCGGGACCGTGGCGATTGCCGAGACTGAAAGCCTCGGAGGCCCAGGCGTCGCCGCCACTTCCGCCGTTGGCTTGGAATGTCAGCCCGCTCTCTCCGCCGTTTGCGGAAAGGACTACGATGCTGCCGCCAGCGCCGCCGCCGCCGCCGGCATCATTGGCCGTTCCGTTGTACGCAGAAATGCCGTTGGCGGTTAGCGTCGCAGTACCACTGAGAGCGTATGCACGAATGATGATGATGCCGCCGCCCGCGGCTCCGCCGCTGGCTTGATTGTCGCCGTCTGAGTTGTTACGCGTTCCCGCGCCGCCACCACCACCCATTGCGACGCGATTAATGGTGGCGGGAAATGCCGTGCCACCCTCGCCGCCCAAACTCAGGTTTGTACTCCAGGAGTCACCGCCAAAGCCGCCTGCGCCACCATTGCCGCCGCCGCCGCCGCCATCGTTCTGGTCGTTGGCTGTGGGATCGGCATCGGTGCCGCCTGCGCCTGCATTTCCCGGCGCGCCACGCGCCGAGCTGCCGTCCGTTCCGCTAGTACCGCTGGGATAACCAGTGCCCGTGTTCAGATACGTACCGCCCGATTCCACCCACAACGGAGTGCCCGCGATGCCCTCGCCCTTCGGCGCGTCAACTCCCGCCGCAGCCACTCCGCCATATGCCGCCGGGGCGGCGTGGAGATAATCGGTGTTGGCTCCTGTGCCGCCGGTTAGTTCCATCCCCGCGCCTCCGCGGAAGCCAAGACCGTCCATAGAAACTGTCGCACCATTCAGCGTGAGTGCGCTGGAAGTGTCTAACACGAGCACTCCGCCGGTTGATCCGTTCCAGGGCAGAGCCGTCAAACCGGTCGACGCCAATGTTGCCGTGGTGTATTGCGGAACGACAATTACCTGATAGGTGCTTTGTCCCGCGCTGGCGGACCATGCGGCCGCGTGATAGGGAAAGACAAGACCGCCTCCGGTACCTGCGCCGGCGATGGGCACCGATCCGCCGCTGATCGGGCCGGATGCGGTAACAAATTCGTAGTCGCCAGCGCTGTTCACCGCGCTAAAGCCCTGGCCCGTGCTGCCATTGCCGTAGGCAACGCTGTTGGAATCGTTGATGCTTGCGTCCTGCATCTGGATCACGAGCAGGAGATTTCCGGCGGCGATAGCTGCACCCACACCGGTCGGAGTGCCCACGGGAATCGAGGTCGCGCCCGCGGCGACGCTTGCCGTTCCCGGATAGTACGTATTCAATGTGCCGGTCAGGGGCGTGGTTGCTGGCACGGCTTGCGAGACAGCGCCGCAAGCTATGGCCTGCACTGTTGCCACCGCTGTGAAAGTGTTGTTGCCGGTATTGGGATCGGGCGGCGTGCCGGAATCTGAAACCGTCGCCGTATTCGCGTAGGCACCCGAGGCTGCGGCCGTTTCGGTTACGGTGACCGTGACTTTGGCGCCGCTGTTCATGGTTCCGATGGTGCAGACGATTGGATTCGCAGTAGTGCAAGATCCTTGCGTCGTGGTTGCGGAAACCAGCGTCATTCCCGAGGCCAGCGCGTCCGACAGTTTAACCGTGTTGGCCGCTGAGGTGCCGTTGTTGAAAACGGAAATGGTGTAGACCGTATTGCTGCCAAGAAAGACGGCACTGCCAACGCTCGTGGTAACTCCGATGTCAGCGGCGGTGGGATTGATGGAGACCGCGCCCTCTGACCAATTGGAATTTGCGCTGAAGCTTTCCGAAAGCGGAACGCTGGGCGCACCGCTGCGCGTGCTGCCACTGCCAGTGACATCCGGAGGATCTGCAACTGCTCCGTGGGCAGGAGCGGTTGTTGCATTCCATTGAGTAACTTCCGGACCGGGTATGGTGATCGTCTCGGTGCCGCCAATCGCCAACGTATCCAGAATCATTCCATTCACTACGCTGGGTACGTCAAGCTGGGAGTAGGCACCAGCGGCGCCAGTGGCGGAAACGAATGGGCTCAGCGGCACCGTCTGGTCGACGCCGGTGAATGTGACGGCACCGGCCACCACTCCCACCGTCTGGGTCGCGGGAATGTCGACAGAAACCACCACATTGTGATTGCCCGTCGAGGGACCAAGCAAATACCAGATTTCCACCCGGCGGGTATTCGCAGCGTCGTTCTGATATCCCCATCGCGTCAACGCCGTGGCGTTATATGTAACGCCGGTTACCGTGGTCGTTGTCGCACTGGTGACGTTCATCGAAACTCCGACAAGCATCAGCAGGTTGGTGCCGGTCGTCGTCGTTGTGTGGGCAATCGTCAGAGTCTTGGTGCCTGTGCCCTTGAGTTCTTCATTACCGTTGGTTTCGGCATCGACGGCAACCTGGGCGCTGGAATATGAAGCCGCAAAAAAGACCGCAAGCAAGGCGAAGAGACCGAGGAAGACGCGCGATTGCCGCGCTGCGTTAATCGGTAGGTACGAAAGATCGTTTGCGCGTGTACGTCGAAGAATTTTGTTCAGGATGGATTGGCCCCGCGCCATGCCGCGCAGCATGTGGCCGCCAAGGCCGTTGAACTTTGCTCGCACGATTCTTCGCCCCACCCGCACCTCTTTGGCAACGGCAACGCCGAGGATTTCTTGCGTGCCGACGGCGGGATCATTTTCCTGTCCACAATCGCCGCGCGTGATAAAGACATCGCTGGCGGCATCGGCAACCAACAAGCGGTGCAGCTTGAACGAACCGCACGCGTTCGTCAGCACGATGTCCCCCTTGCGCAACTCGGCCGCAGTGGCAGGCTTGAGATAGACGATTTCGCCATCGCGAATCGCCGGAGACATGCTTGCGCCGCGCGCCTGAATGCGAATCTCGCATCCCTCGCCGAGCAACTCGCGGCTGAGGCTGGCGAACAGTTTGGTTTCTGCCCAATCAGTCGCGCAACGCAAGAATTTTCTCCACCGCCCCCTGGTGCGGTTCGAAGGCAAAGCGATAACAGGGAACCGATTCGGCCACGGTTTGCAGAAACTCGAGCGCCGACTCGACATATTCATGCCGGTGCATGGGAACGAAGCTGCGGGCAAAAAGCTCGGCTACTGCCTGACTTCTGGAAAGCCGCGTCAGCACGTTGCCGTGGCCATGTTCGAGAACCATGATTCTGGTCAGCGGCGCGCTGTTGGGAGACGCGAACATCGCTTCGCCGTGCCAGGGAGTGCCATACATTCGCATGTAGCCGGGATGCTCACGCACGATGATGCGATCGTCGCTGAGAATCTTGACGTCTTCGGTCGTAGTCCACAGCCGCGTAGTCGTGCTCTTCCCCGCGCCGGAATGCCCGACAAAGAGATTCCCAGTGCCGTCGGCGCTCACAATTCCGCAGCCGTGCAGCTCGATGGCTCTTTCTTGGGTGAGGCGATGCATGATCAGTAACTCGTCGAGGGGATAGCCGAGGGGTACGGCGTCACAGGTAAGTCCCGCAAAAGATCGCCTGCTCATCAATAGGGTCGCGCACGTGAATGCTCTGTCTGCGAGCAGTCTTTTGTATGGGAGCTCTCCGAAAAACGGCGCGCCGAAGTCGAACTGAAATGCGGCGTTGCTCTCGTACAGTCGCCAAGTGGAGCTGGAATTAAAAAGCTCCGGCCTAGCCACAGAAAGAAGCTGATCAACCCACTCCACTCGCAAGCGGATATCAGGGTGCATGTTGGACCGAAACGGCTCAAGCGAGGGTAGTAGATGAACGTCGGCCTCACACTCCCCGGCAATTTCCACCGACACGGCGCCAACGCAGAATCGACTTCGATTTAATCCAGGTAGCTCTGCCAGCGGCTTTAAGGGGAGCAACTCAGGACCGATCATCGTCGTTCCCAAGTCCCCGGATACCAATTCGTTCATGAACCAAAGCTCCTGCACAAACCGATGATGCCGCAGTTGCTGCCGGCGAAGTTGGTGGACCCGGCGGTCTTGCAATGACCCAACACCGCCTCTTCTGGGCGCAGACTGATCGTTGTTAACTGCGGGCGCTCGTACTGTTTCTTTTCGTCCGCCTGTGTCAGTTCATGATTCATTCAGGATCCTGTCCTCGGCCTCAATGGCTTCCGCAGCTTCCACAGCCAGCCGTCGCAATGCTCGAATTATTCAGAATCGGAAAAATCGGATTCGTCGGAGTCCAACTCTCGACATCTATTTCCTTGCTCACGATGCGCCGGGCCGACTCCAAAACCGTAGCGTGGTCACTGCCTCCAGCGCAGAATTCGCAGTCTCCATGCGGCGGAACTTCAACCCCAATCGCAGCCGCGCGTAAGTGCGCGACGTGGCAGAGGAACTGCACCGGGCTTTCACGATCTTTGCCCTCTAGTTCGCCATTTGCAGGACACATCCCGCAAAGCGACTGAATCTTGCACTGTATGCACTTCGTTACTCTTGTTCGCTCGCGCGAGCGCAACTCCAGTAAAGAGTGCTCCCAGACATCTCTTACCCTGCGCCCTTCGACGCTGTAAGTTTCCTGCTGCGAGATAATGCAGATACCGACCTCGCCATACGCGTTCAGGGCAAACGAATTCATGCCGCCCCCGCAGAAATAAACAGTGTCGATTTCCGCCAGGTTTGGTGGATTTTCGAGATCCCGCTTGGCCAGCCGCCGGTATTCGCTCATTCCTTTCGGCGCGCTCATATCCAGCGCCACCACTTCTTCCGGCGTCAGCCTTACCGCCAATGGACTCTGCGAACAATCAATCCGCGGGTTGATCTGCCCGTCCATCTTGAATTCCACGCCCAATTCTTCTTCCGCGAATTGCCGCATCGCTATCACTTCATGCTTGTTGATGCTGGTAGCCACTGTCTTCAGCTTCAGTGGAAGTTTGCGCTCGCGCAGCAAGTGGATTCCGCGCAGGCAGCGATCGTACGAACCGGGAATCGCAGTCAGGGCTTCGTAGGTTTCGCGGGTACGGCCGTAGAGCGTGATCTCGATGGCAAAAGGCGGCCACTCGACGAGATAATCGGCAACGGCTTCCGTGATGAGGGTGCCGTTGGTAAAGAGAGTGATCAAAAAGCCTTTTTGTTTGGCGTAGGTATAAATCTCGAGGAAATCTTTGCGGGCGAAGATTTCGCCTCCGGTGTAGAGAATCCAGAAGCAGCCCATCTCGACCAATTCATCCAGCACGCGGAAGTGTTCTTCCTTGGTCAGTTCACGCCGCTTCGCCTCCACGTCACCCATGGGGAGATTGTTGTAGCAGTGCAAACATTCCAGTGGACACCGCCGTGTAACCTCGATTGAAACCTGCAACGGTACGCGCTGGCCTGCCTGGCGTCCGTGCAGGTCCGCGCTAAATTCGCCGTAGGTAAGCTGCTCCATCACTCCTCGATTCTTCTCAGACGGCTGCCTGCAATGCGCGGGCGCGATTTGAACTCGCGCCCGCCTTCGTTACTCTCCCGCCCCACCGGCCATTCAGTCCGCTGCCATCGCGGCAGATGTCGGAACCTCGGCCAGACCTGCCGACAACATCTCGCCCAGAAATTCTTTTACGTCTTTTTCTACGCGCTCGCGTTCCGCGTCATATTCTTGCGCCACGGCATCCACCAACTCGGCAACAGTCTTCGGACTCTCCAGCAATTGCCAGATAGAAGAGCCGGTGCCGTTGAAGCTGTAGATCGAAGCCAGATCCCCGACGCGCGCGCGAATCGGCACCAGCAGAGTTTCGCCTGCTACCACGCGCGAGGCGATTGTCCGCGACCGCACAAACGTTTGCCCGTCTGAGGTCAGTCCGTGTAAGCCTTGGCCGTCTAAACTCTGGGCTTTCAATGCGCTGGACAAGCGGCACTCTCCTTTGTCCGGATTTCGTAACAAGTCACAAATTGAGATTACGGCAAAAAGGCAGAGGTAGAGCAACGCGTTTTGAGTCAAGGTATCTCGCTGGTTATCACTACGGCTGGTTCTCGCATAACTGTCAGGAGACTTTTTTAGGATGGGCCAACCGCCGCCTATTCGTTTTCCCCACACAGAGAGTTTGCAAAGAATTGCATAGACCGGCCCTTCATCAGACGCGAGGGAGCGTGTCACAGCGAACACTCTGTCTTGCTATAGACACGCGAGCGCGGCCACGGACACTCGCTAACCCCCTTGTTTTGCAGCTTGATGCTTCAGGCATAAATCGTGCTTCTGAGATTGGCGTAGCCGTCGTCGCAAAGAGGACAACGCCATGATCAGAAGCAATCGATATCGCGCAGGAAATCTGAATAGCGTCGCGCTGGTGGCGATGCTGCTGATGGCGTTTGACGTTCGCGGCCTCGCACAGAACACGCAGGAGCGGACAAAGCGGCTGGTGCTAGTGAGTATTCCGGATCGAAAGCTGGCAGTGATCGAGAACGGAGAAGTTATCGCGCATTTCCCAGTGTCAGTGGGGGCGGCGGTGAGCCCCAGTCCTCGCGGCGAATTCGCAATCGTGAGCCGCGTGGCCAATCCAGTTTATTACCACGGCGGCGTCGTAATTCCCGCGGGCAAACGTAATCCAGTGGGCACGCGCTGGCTCGGGTTGAGCCAGAAGGGCTATGGAATTCACGGCACAAACGCTCCGTCATCGATCGGACGCGCCGCCTCGCACGGCTGCATTCGGCTGCGCAATCGCGATATCGAAAAACTCTTCCCCATGCTGCGCATTGGCGATGTAGTTGAGATTCGCGGAGAGCGCGACGAAGAAATCGCGCAAGTGTTTGACGGCGATTCCGCCCTGGCAGCGGCGCGCGAATCGGTTCAGATCGGCGGGCAATAAGAACGTTCTTGCTTACTCAACTTCGGATGTCACTTTGATGGATTCATAGGAGGAATTATGCAGATGGCAATCACATTCTTAGCCGTAGTCGGAGGTTTAGTTTTCTCGCTGGCCGTGGCACTGCTGGCGGAAGAGCTGATTTTCGGACAAGTGTTCCGCTTGTTTTTTACTCGGCAGGCGGTGGAAGTAAAGTCGGGGCAAAAGCGCTGAGACGCAAAGGAGACGAACCCATGCTGGCATTAAAGTATCTGCTGATTTCAGTTGGCCTCGGGAGGATGCTCTAAAATCCTAAGACAACCGGGGATGCCAAGCGATACTAACCCCGCCAGTTGCCGATTTCCTTGAGGCCTCGTCCGCGCGCGTGCTCGAACAACCGCACAAAATGGCGGGCATGTTCGAATTCGTGAATGTCCGCCCATACTTCCGCCTGCCAGGATTTTTCGTGCGCGGAGGACTCGCCACAGGTGGCGCACCGGGTGTGGAGCGTGACGGAAGCAGGGTCAGATTGTCCCTCAGCACTGCCGCGAAGTTCGATAAAGATGGAACGAACCTCCTGAATCTCCTCGTTTTCCCCGAACAGTTGCTCGTAACGGAGAAGGTAGGGAAAGCCAAGTTTTTGCGCCTCGGCCTCGGCTTCGGCCCGGGTATGGAACGGCCCATACTCCGAGCGCAATTGCTCGGTTGAATCGCAGGCCATCCAGAAAGTTTCTTTATGAGCCATGGCAGCGTACCTGAGTTTACAGACCTTTCCCTGAGTCTGGCGGTCTATCTCGTTCTCTTTTGCAATTCGCGTACCGTGAATCCATTTCCGCAACCGGCTGAGGGCAAATGAGTTGGTACGTCTGCGTAAGCCTGCTGGACGCAGGGGATGAAACGGTTTGCATAGTCCGGAATGCGGGGGGGAGCGACCGATCAGCCAGTCAGCCGATCCAGGTTGGCCGTCGAGCGGTTTTCCCCCTGCGGTGGCCAATTCCTTCCCCCATGACTGGCAACATACATAGCGAGTTCCAGGCGGCTCCAAACGCCCAGCTTGTCAAAGATGCTGCGCAGATGATTTTTGATCACCTGCTCGCTGGTTCCCATAATCTTTCCCACTTCGCGATTGGTCAACCCCTGCCACACCAGAGTTGCAACCTGGACTTCCTTGGGAGTGAGTAATTCTCTGGGCGTGATCACTTGGCTTCCTCCTCTTTTGTGAACACGGCAATCGCCAGCTTGACGCGCTTGCGGCCATCGCGAATCCCGGCGCGCAGGAACAGAGTGCGCAGATGCTGTTTGACGGTCCGCGGGCTGATGGATAACTGGCCGGCGATTTCTTTATTGCTGCAGCCCTGAACCAGCAGGCTCAAAACCTGTTGATCGCGAGGCGTGACTTTGATTTCGTTGAGATCGACCACTTTCCCTCCTAAAGCGCTGAAAACTTCGTGCACTACAACAACAGCACGAGCTTCGCCATTTCATCGCCATAGCCACGTCCTTCCGGATAAGACCCCGGAGTTCTAGTACTTAGGAGGCAAATGCGTTGCTATGGTGAGCGCCAGCAACATGGCGGTCCGCCTTCGCCCAGTTCCAAATTGGTTCTGCGGAGAGATAAGCGGTACCCGTTCAAGGCTTTCTTAGGCTCCAGAGCAGGCGGAAGTTCGACCAGCGAGCAGGCGGCCGCCAGTCGCGGACGGGGGAATTGTCATTTGTTGTCATATGCTTTACGGGTTGGGAGCCCGTGCATACTGTTTTTGCAATTAGAATTAGTTGTTCTCTGCACCGCCAACACGGTCGTTCCAGTTTAGGAAAATTTCGCTTCGTCGAGAGTTCCGTTTCCGAGCGGTGCTTTTTCCAAAGGGGTTGATTTTCACAGGACACCTCAGACGAGACCTTGTCCGCGGATTACCAAGGTCACTCTTGGCTCGCGAACGCCACGTCCGCAATCGCTGATGACCGTTGTAAACTATCGAGGGAATAAAGCTCCTGGCTGTGGCGACATTCATGACCAAAATTAGCCATTGCGCAGCAGCCGATTCCCGCGTTCGTGGGCTGTGAAGTTATGAAATTGCAGCGGGAATTGCAATAAAATAAGGCCAGTCCCGGCTCCTCAGGACGTGGCCGCGTACGACTGGACGGCCGGTGCCAGTGGCGAAAGAAATCGTGGCGGACGAAAAAAACAAGCCCGTTCTAAACGAGGAAATCCTCGCCAAACTGCTGGAAGCGGCTTGGGTGCTGCAGGAGCACAACCGTGCGCAACAGAAGGTTGATCTCAGCCTGGAAATGCACAGCGAGCAACTTCGCGAGCTGGACCAGGCAAAGAGCGTTTCCGCATTCCCATCCTCAACAGTACTCGCAGAACGCAAAACCTCTGCTGCAACCGGAACCGCCCCAGACGACTACACTTCCACCCTGGCCAAGATCGTCGAGACCCAACATCAAATTCAATTGCGCCAGCTTGGCCTCGAAAGCTCGATGGAGATGGTGCTCGAGCGTTTGCTCGACATCACAAAAGCCAGCGGCGCCGCTGTCGGAGTACTGGATGGAAAGAATGTGTGTTATTCCGCCGGCGTCGGGACCGCCGCTTTGTCTCAAGGGAACCGAAGTAGAGAAAGAGCGAGCCCTTTGTTTTGACTGCCTGCGAACCGGACAAGTAACTCGCTGCCCCGATATTACTTCCGAATTTTTGGTGGATGTAAACGAATGCCGCCAGCGTGGCATTCAGGCGCTGATTGCGGTCCCTGTCTATCACGACGGCGGAGTTGCCGGCGCTTTGGAGTTGTACTTCAACGCTGCCAGCGGTTTTCGTGAGGCGGACGTTCACAGCTGCCAGTTGATGGCCGGCCTGGTGACAGAGGCCTTAGCGCGGGACGAAGAACTCACCTGGAAAAAGTCGCTGGCCGAAGAGCGTTCTGTGATGCTCGACGCGCTGGAAAAAATCAAACCCAATCTTGCCGCACTGGCGGGCGAGGGTCAGACGAATTTACCAGCTGTGAGCCACGATGCCGCCGCCGAGGGTCTAGTCTGTGGCAACTGCGGTGCGAATCTGGTTGCCGGAGAGCAGTACTGCGGCGGATGCGGCTCGCCGCAAGCGCCCCGGGACCAAGCTGGCAGCCTGCAGAGTAAGCTGGGATCTTTCTTGAACGCTCTGCCTGCGGAAAAAGCTAGGGCGGGAAGTTCACAACCGCTTCTGCCCCAGGAAGATCCTTTCGCAGCCACAGCGAATCCTGGGACCTCGGTTGCATTCGTAAATAAATCAGGAAGTCCGGCAGACGAAGTCGCGCAACACGACAGCGAAGATGAAGACGTACGGGCAAAGGAATCTGCAAAAGCAGCGGTCCCGGAAACAGAGAATGACACCGCGACTTGGACGTCCGCCGCGAAGGCTAGAGATTTCCTGGAACAAGTAGCGGAAGGCAAGAACGAGAGCGCTTTGGGCCGTTTCTGGAGCGCCCGGCGTGGCGATGTCTATCTCGCAGTCGCGGTCATTCTGGTCGCGATCGTGATTCGCTGGGGAATTTGGTCTGAGGGCTCAGTCAGCGCTACCGGAACACCAACGACTATGGCAAGTTCGCAGCACGCACAACCGGACCCCGAGGCTGGCCTGTCCGTGTTCGACAAGATGCTCATTAGCCTGGGGCTCGCCGACCCGCCGGAAGCGCCGGAAGACAGGGGCAACCCCGACACCCAGGTTTGGGTGGATCTGCACACCGCACTCTACTATTGCCCCGGCACCGACCTCTATGGGAAAACCCCTAAGGGACGATACGCGACCCAGCGCGACGCTCAACTCGACCAGTTCGAACCGGCGTATCGTAAGACTTGCAACTGACTTGTAACTGAGAAGTGCTGCCCGCCGGCAATCGCGCGATTTCCACAGAAAAGCAATTTGACAACCTTGGAACCAGGGAGTGCAATCATAGCTTTGGCCGTTCCTTGGGGGCAAGCGGGTGGCGTCAGGCAACAACAACTCGGACCGCAACAGCACTCTGCCCGCGCCGGAATTGAATCCTCTTCTGAATCCTGTGCTGGGCGCGCACATGGGGAGATGGGCGGAAGTTTACTTCACTTCTCCGCCAGAAAAACGCGAGGAAGCTGTGCTTGACTTGCTGCGCGAGTTGCAGGGCGGCGATCCTGCGCCGCGCCCGCTCGCCGATGCATCGGATTCCGCCCATGAACAGCCGTCAGAGATTCCCTCGGAACTGGCGCAGAAACCAAATCCGCAGAAGCCAGACCAAAGAAACGGAGCCTCTCCGGGACTGGGAGATCCTTCATCACAGGCAGCCTCCCCATCGCAGAATGAAGCCACCGAAAGCGAAGTTGACTGGATTGTGTGCGAATGCTGCGGCGGAAGAAACATTCCCGGTAACCGATATTGCGGCATGTGCGCAGAGCCGTTGACGCAGGGCAACGCTGCCATTGCAGAACCGCGCAAAGAAACCATGTGGGGAACTCTTATCGAGCGCGCTCCAGAATGGGATCGCGAAAATCTCGAAGACAAGAGTCTCGATCACACCAAGAATCTCGATTGCAAGATTTTCGATTACCAAGATCAGGACACGCGCTCAGACCTTACGAACGACGCAGGTGGGAGGGATGAACCACGGTTCGCTGCGCCCATCGACAGCCTACGCAATGATCCTCCGCTGTCGCCGTCAAGCGGCTGGCCGGAACGGCCAGCCGTGCCCAGTCTCCTTGTAGAGTATGACCAACCAACGAATCGCCGCCGCATGTACGTGGGCGCAATTGTCGGAATACTGATCGCTGGGCTGGTATATGTAGCCTGGAGAGCCTCCGCCAACCGGTCCGATACCGTGCATATGCTGCCACAGCCCGCTCCAACGGCCGCGGAAACACAGCCGCCAGCGGCGGACCAGGCACCACCTTCTGCGCCGCCGCAGAACGACGCGACACAGGTTGCTGCTCCGAAGGCTCCAACGACAGTGGAAGCACGTTCTGCCCCGGCGGCGGCGACGACTCGGCCTCACCGGCGCATCGACACAACGGGAGACAGGGAAACAAACGCGGCAACTCCGGCATCCCCCGCTAAGGATCAAGCGGCAGGACCCATCGTTGCCCCGTTGCTGGGCAATGGTTCCGAGGAGCTAACGGTGGCCGAGAGCTACTTGAACGGCACCAACGGCAAAGTCCGCGATCCCAGCGAAGCCGCAAAATGGCTGTGGAGGTCGTTCAGCAAGAAGAACGGCGCAGCAGCCCTGCTGCTCTCCGACCTCTACGTTCGCGGGGAGGGCGTGCCGCAGAGTTGCGATCAGGCCCGGTTGTTGCTAGATGCAGCCGCCCGCAAAGGCGCGGCAGGCGCCGCGGAAAGAATCACCAGCCTTCCCTCACGCGGTTGCCCATAGTTTTTTCGAGATGCTTCGAGGCCTGTGCCGTTCCTGGCGGGTGCCTCCTGCGGACAACGATCACGACTCGCGTTATCCGCAGCAAGCTCCCGCCTTTGGGTAGGTTCTAATGCGCCGCCAGCATTGGCTCCATTCGCCGAGACTCATACCAGAGCGCCAGCTCCACGCGGTTCCAAAGACCTAATTTGTCATAGATGACGCGAAGATAATTCTTCACGACATGTTCCGTGGTGCCAATCTCGTCCGCCACTTCGCGATTCTTCAGGCCTTGGGCGACAAGCTGGATGACACGTTGTTCCCGTTCACTGGGGGTGCGATTTCCATAACGTTCACTTGCAGACATGTTTGCCTCCGATAGAGCAGGGTGGCGAGCTTCACTCGCTTGATTCCGCCGGTTATTCCGAAACGGAGAAATAGCCGGTTAAAGTGCGCCTTTACTGTTCTGCGTGCCATATTTAGTTGGCGCGCGATTTCGGCGTTATCGCAGCCTTGCAAAAGCAACTCAACAATTTGCTGTTCGCGCGGGCCGAGCCGAACGGATTGTTCCCTCATCAGGTCCCCCTGTTTTGGCTTCGCCCCCGCTCCAACGGTCCGGAGCGGCGAACTGTTCCAAGTTTCATAGCATCCACAATGCCACTTTGAGATTTTTCTGGCTGTGACGACAGAACACTAATTTCCACAGGCACTTGCACGACTTAATAGGCCTGTGGAAAACCGGAATCTCACTTCCGTGAAGCGTCTTCCCCACGGACTAAGTGGGGTCGGAGCGGCCTGCGCACCAGCAGAAAACACAACAAAGCGTGGAAAAACTGCGCGTCATCGTTCACGAGAAGCCGGGTTCGCGTGAAAATTCAATCCTGAAAACCATTTTTGTAGTCGGGGGACGGGGATGTCAGATCGTCAGGCTGCATCTACAGCCAACCCGATATAGGAACTTAGGACTCAGGTCAATGCCTTAGACGAAAATTCCCGCTCTACGGGAATCGGTTGCACAAATTACACGATCCGCCTGAGGCCCACCGAGGCGACCTAGATCGGTAGGAAGACGCCAGCCGCAGGAAGAACGAGTTCTTCGTCCGAGGAAACTTCCTGTAAAGTTGGTATTTTAGGGTGGTTGCATAAGGAATCACTAAAGCGTGGAAATCAAGTTTTACTCCTGCGACGCGACTGATCAACAGTCCCGGGCTTTACCGGCGGGAGAAGTTCATGTATGGTACCGCTCTCTCGCGGGAATTCCGCAGAGCAGCTATTTATTGGAATTGCTTTCTGCCGAGGAACGCGCGAGAGCTGACCGGTACCTCGTTGACCGGCCGAGGAACACTTTTGTGGTGACTCGCGCCACGCTTCGCGTTTTGTTGGCCTCCTACCTGGGAAGATCACCGGAACAGTTAGCATTCTGTTATTCGGCGCAAGGGAAACCCTCTCTGGCCAACGAGGCCACCGATCTGAGATTCAACGTCTCGCACACCGATGGCTTGGCTGCTCTGGCGTTCGTAAGGGGGCGCGAAATTGGCGTAGATGTAGAGAAAGTAAAGCCGGATTGCGAAGCGAGAAAATTGGCGGAACGGTTTTTCTCCCCCGCGGAACGTCAGGCCATTTCCCGTTTCTCAGGCATTGCTTTGCAAGAAGCTTTTTTTCGCTGCTGGACGCGGAAGGAAGCATTCATCAAAGCTAAAGGTGGAGGACTGTCGATTCCGCTGGATCAATTCGACGTTTCGGTCGCGGAAGATCAGCCGGCGGCTCTGTTGGGGACGCGGCCTGATGCCGACGAGGCTCGCCGGTGGATGCTTTACGAGTTACCTGTTGAAGCTGGCTATGCCGCCGCGTTAGCCGTATCGACTGTGATGAGTGCGCGGGAGACGCCAGTCGAAACTTCAGCATTCCGGGAGCTTACCGGGCCTTGAGAATCTGCTTTCCTTCGTAGGATGCAGACCCGCGGGTCAGTGACAACATTGCATGTCAGATTCCACGAAAGTCGGCGCAAGTGCCACGGAGCTGCCGCTGGTGAGCGTCGTAATCCCTGCCTATAACGCCGCCGCGCATATCCGCAGGACACTCGATTCGGTGTTTGCGCAGACGTTTCACGACTTCGAAGTGATTCTCGTGAATGACGGCTCGCCAGATACGGAATCTCTGGAACAAGCCGTGCAGCCTCATAGGTCTCGCATCCGCTATTTCCGGCAAGAAAATCGCGGTCCGAGCTCGGCGCGCAATCTTGGAATTCTGGAAGCTTACGGCAAATTTATCGCGCTTTTGGACAGCGACGATTTATGGCTTCCACACCACCTTGCGCGGCAAATAGAAATCCTCCAGCAGAATCCAGAACTGGGGCTGGTCTATTCAAATGCCATTCATCTGAAGCAAAACCGCCCGGTGGGCGTGGCCTTCGATTCTGTGCCGCAATCCGGAGAACCGACGCTCGACGCTCTTCTGGCCGAACAGTGCACAGTCAACACTTCGTCGGTGGTAGCGCGCAGAGATCTGTTATCACGGGCGGGTTTGTTCGACGAAAGCATGAATCGCTGCGAAGATTTCGACCTCTGGCTGCGTTTGGCGGGCGCAGGGGTTCGCATGGCCTATGACCGCGAAATTCAAGTATGCCATCGGCTGGGCGAAGGCCTCGCGGCCGACCGCACTTCGATGAAACAAGGTCGCACGCAGGCATACCGCAAGATGGCTGGAAGATCCGGCCTGGAGCCTGCTCAGCAAGAACTTATCGCTAAAAAGTTGAACGCGCTGGAATGGGAAATCCAGGCTGAACTGGCCAAGCGTTCGCTGCTGGAGGGGCAGTACAAGGAAGCTTTGTCGGCTTGCTCGAGGGCGAACTCACTCGCATCAAGCGTTAAGCTCCGAATGACGCTGTTTGGTGTGAGTCATTTTCCCGGCTTGCTTCGGAGCATGTACACCGTCTACCTTCGAATTTTGCGGTCTTACCATTCGGCGAAGAATTCAGATTCGATGAAGGAGATTCAAATTGGCGGCAAGCGCGTGAACCTCGAATCGCTCATCGGTCCTTTGCTTTCTCCGCAAAGGTGATTGCAGCCAAGTGGGCGAAGAGCCTCAGGCGGCTCAGCGAAGCGGATGCAACGAATTAGGAACGAGACTTTCAGCGCGACAAGAGATCGCGGTTCAAGACATGCGGATTCAATCCGGGGGCGATGCTTAAAATTGAACTCATCAAGAATGTAAGCGCCAGTTGGTTCAGTCTCGGCGTGAGCATTCTAGTCGGAATTTTTCTTTCCCCATTCATATTGCACCGGCTGGGCAACACCGCCTATGGGGCCTGGGTGCTAGCGTTTTCGGTGACCGGATACTACGGTCTGTTTGATCTGGGAATTCGCTCTTCAATCATCCGCTATGTATCCACCTATACGGCCAAGAATGACCAGGAAGGTCTGAACCGGCTGATTAACACGGGTCTGGCGGTGTATACCGCTATCGGCGTGGCCGCACTAGCAGTAACGATCGCTGTGAGCGCGTATGTCGGAGTTATGTTCCGCATGCCGGCGGAGTTTCTGCATACTGCCCGGATTCTTTTCTTACTGGTGGGCTCTTCGGTTGCGTTAGGGTTCCCCGCCGGAGTTTTTGGCGGAATCCTGGAGGGTCTGAATCGCTTCTACTTCGTGAATTTCACCAATCTTTTTTCCACGCTGGTGCGCGCTGTTTTGATTGTTGTTGCCCTCCACCATGGGTATGGCCTATTGATGGTGGCCATCATCACCGTAAGCTTGCCGGTGCTAGCCGCCGCCGTGCGCGCGGCCATTGTTCTGCGCCTAGTTCCGTTGAATTTCGGCTGGCGATATGTCGACCGAAGCTCTTTCCGCGAAATCGCCCATTACAGCGGAATCAGCTTCATGCTCATGATTGCCTACAAGTTGCGATTCAAAACCGATGAAGTCGTTATTTCAACATTTCTGTCCGTTACGGCGGTGACCTTTTTTTCCAATGGCGACCGGCTCCTCGATTATGCGGGCGAAGTCGTCAGCAGCCTTGCACAAATCTTTGTTCCCTTGTCCGGCCAATCAGAAGCTAAGGGAGATACTGCCCAATTGAGAAAGCTTTTCATCGCGGGCAATCGTGCCTGCGCGCTCATCGTGTTTCCCATCAGCGCCACCTTGATCATTCTTGGAAAATCCGTTATTACCGCGTGGGTGGGCTCTCGATATGTGACAGCCTCGTATCCCGTCATGCTGATCTTGCTGATCCCTTTGACTTTCGCTCTGGCGCAGGATGCGTCGCCGCGCATCCTCTACGGAATGGCGAAGCACAAGAGCCTGGCCTGGGTCGCGACTATGGAAGCTGTCGCCAATCTGATTCTGAGCATCGTGCTGATCCGGCCCCTCGGCATCATCGGCGACGCTATCGGCACGGCCATCCCGCTCACCTGTACCGCTTTATTTTTTATGCCGCGTCATTTGTGCCGGGTCTTGAATGTGCGCATGAGAACGTTCCTGTATCAGAGCTATACCCTGCCGCTGTTGTTGTGTTCTCCTACGGTAGTTGCGCTGTTGTTGATGCGGCGCTGGTTTTTCGCGCAGACTTACCCGCAACTTCTGTTGCAAATGATTATTGGTCTGGCGCCTTACGCTGCCGGGCTGGCGTGGGCGATATCGACCAAGCGCGTATGGCAAGTCGAGGGCCTGGATCTGAAGGAACTGGACGCCGTTGGGATGGCGCTGATCGAAACTTACGAGGAGAAGCTTTAACGAGGATTTCGCGGTGCGCGCGAACAAATTTTGACCGGAACATTATGCACGAGTCTAGGGGATGGCAGCGGGTCGGCGGTGTGATGCTGCAAGTGGGCCGTGTCCTCACCGGCAGGCAAATGGCGGGCCGGAATCTGACGGTTTATCCCGATGATGTCTTTCTTGTTTCTTACCCGAGGTCGGGAAATACCTGGGCGCGTTTTCTTCTCGGGAATTTAATAGACAACAAAAATCCTGTCACATTCGCCAACATAGAATCGCGCATTCCCGAGATTTATTTCAACTCCGATCGTGTTATGCGCACCTTGCCACGACCCCGCTTGCTCAAGAGCCACGAATGTTTCCAGCCGCACTATCGCCGCGTGATCTACGTTGTCCGCGATCCCCGCGACGTTGCGGTATCGTTTTATCATCACAACGTCAAAGCAGGAAATATTCCCGATGACTATCCGATGCAGGATTTCATTCCCCGCTTCCTAAACGCGGAGTTCGATGCGAAATGGGGATCATGGTCCGATCACGTGCGCAGCTGGCTCCTTTTGCGGTATGGCCGGCCGGATTTTATGCTGGTGCGTTACGAGGATCTGAAATGCGAACCCACGCTGCATTTGGAGCGCATTGCGGACTTCTTGCGGCGCTGCCAATTCTCTTCTCTCGACGGCAGTCCACAAGCGCTTGATCGCGCAGCTAAGCTGAGCTCGCCAGAGCGCATGAGAGCATTGGAGAAAGAGCAGGCCGGCGAATGGGTCCTCACGAAGAAGACGCGTCTCGATAAGCCATTTATTCGTTCGGCAACCGCCGGTGGATGGACGTCGCAGCTTCCGGAGGCATCGGTGGCATTGCTGGAGATGACTTGGGGCAACCTCATGCGCAGCCTGGGATATGAGCTGCACACATCGGCAACGCCTGCCGATGCGATCGTTCCCTCGTTTGTCCATGTCGCGCCTTAGAGCTTTCTCCCGTGAGGAGAACCGCCCCGCGCAATATGAGAGAATCGGCGGTCACGATTGCCACCATGAGCATTGCTGCCCGGATTGCCGCGTTTTTCAAGGCCAGTGTGCGGAAAATCGTTCCCGAGAAACTCCTGAAAGAACGCGGCGTTGCCACGCGCCTCGGCCCCGCAGCGGGGCGAAGTTATGCACAAATGCGATTGCTCGGCGCTATCGGCTTGAATCCGGTCGAGAAACGATTAGTTCCCGCGCACGCCCGCTCGCTGGTATTCGTCTGCTTCGGGAATATCATGCGCAGTCCGATGGCAAACGCTTTGCTGAAGCAGGCCGCGGCCGAGGCGAACATCGATATCCGCTCCGACTCTGCCGGCTTGCACGCGATTCCGGGTAAACCGGCTCACGCATGGGCGCTAACTGCGGCGAATGAATTGGGAATTTCTCTGTCAGATCATGCGGCGAAATTACTCACCCCAGAGATAGTCGAACGTGCAGACGCGGTCCTGGCTATGGACTTGCAAAACCTTGCGGAGTTGCAGCATCTTTATCCCGGCTTCAAAAATAAATTCTTCCTGCTCGGCGCCTACGCTGGCAGTCCGCGCATACGCGAGATACCAGATCCATGCCTCGGAGATTTGGAGACCACGCGGCAGTGCTATCGCGTGTTGCAGACTTGCGTGCGGAATCTGGTGGCATCACTCGCATCATCCGCGCCATCATCCTCGTCGCTGTCCGGGTGAAAACAGGGGATGAGGTTTTACTTCAACCTCATCCGTGTACGAAACCAATTAACAATGCTGACGACTCCGGGCCCCATATCGGACATCCATAGCTCGTCGTAATGCATGCCCGGCCGCCACGGCAGAGCCATCTCCGCCGCGCTCTTCCAAAAACTTGGGTAAGGCGCGTCCCAGTTCTCCGGCTTCCCTGCCCGGAGGTTGCTGAGGTGGGTCAGTTCTCCAACTATCCGGCGGCAAAGGATGTTGGCTTTGTACGGAATGATTTTTGGCGGCAGTATGCCCTTCAAGTTCCAGTCAATCCAATAGCGCGGATAGTCGATGCCGCAAGCCATCGGCAGCGCCAACGATCCCCAGGGACGTCCGTTGATCTCCATAAGAATCATCTCTCCATTGGCCGCTCTCTTGTACTCCACCATGGCAATACCCTCAAAGCCAATTTCGATCATGAACTTGCTGCTCAGAGCTACGATTTCTTTGTTGAGGGCAATGGATTTTCTCGCGCTGCTGGCCCCTCCACGCGGGTCCACTTCCCTGATCCTTTCCCACTCGAATGGAAGAAAAACACTTCCTCCCGCGATGAAGCATGCAAATCCGACTCCCGTTCCAGACACAAATTCCTGCACCAGCACATCACCCGCAGCCTGCAGTCGCGTCGATATTTTATCTTTCAATTCAGCCTGCGAGTATGCGTAGGCGACCGAACCAAATACTGCTTTATTCCCCAACCATCGCACCGAGAAACGATCTTTAACGACAACGGGAAACCTCATCTCCTCCGCCGCCGGAAGATCGTTGAGCGATTCGATGAGATGGGTTCGGGGAACGTTAGTTCCCAGATGTTGAGCCATTTCGATCGTCCGGTATTTGTCGGACACTATTGCTAATGCAGACGCGGAAGGCAATGCCAGGCGGCATATTCCCAGGAACCTCGCACGATTCGCGGAGAGCGGACCGAGGGTCCAATCTGTGACAGGTATGACCAGATCGATGCCTTGGGAGCGAACAAATTCCAACACCACTTCCAGGAAAAGAGTGGCGTTCAGTGTGGCAGGCGGATAATCGAAACGGCTCCGGCAGTAGCGGGAGAGTTGCGCGGCAGCAAACAATCCCTGATTCGCGCCGACGGCAACCCAATGGCCGGCACGCCCGGCCGATCGAGTCAGCGCCAGTGCGGCCGCACTATGTCCATCCAAAACCAGGATTCTCGCCAAGCTGGCGTCGCCCACTTTCTTAGTGTTGAATCAAGTTGGAGTTGCAATCAGCGCTTTCAGACTGCCCGGCCGGCAAACGCGCATTCCAGATTCCAGCGCAGACCCTCGACCGTTTTCGTCGGACGAACGCGCTTCAGCCGCAGCGCGGCATCGCCCACCCGAACCAGGCCCCGGTCAGTGGTTACAGCCGTTTCGTACCCAGCTTTGCCGCTCGCCTTCGCGGTAAATTCATTCCAATGCGGCGACAGCGCCGGACAAGGATAAGAAAAGTGGGCGATGCGACAGGCCAGTTGTTGCTCAAGACGCGCTTTCGATTGCGTGAGTTCCGCAAGCGCTTCTTCCTGGCTCACATAAGCCATGTTGGGATGGGTCATGGTATGTGAGCCAACGAGATGCCCGTGACGATTGAGATCGCTTATTTGGTCGTAGGTCATCATTGCGGTGCCCGCTTCCGGCGGCGTGAACGTCTCCAACTCTCGTTCCACACTCGCGACAAAATCATCCTGCGCGGGGCCAATCAGCCGGCAGCAAATCTCGCAGGCACATGCGAAAGCGCTCTCCCGCGCGGCGGCATTTGCCAGCGGCCATTCCTTTCCGGACGGATCACGCCAGCAAATTTTGCGCGTCGTGCGGAAGGGAAAACGCAACCGCCCCGGCCAGGGCAATCGGCGTTTCTCAATGCAATCCACCGTGATATAAAAAGCGGCCGACACTCCGGTTTCATTCAAGATGGGCATCGCGATTTCGTGATTATCGGCGTAGCCATCGTCAAAAGTCACGATCACAGCACGTTGTGGCAACTCGCGCCTTGTGCGCAAACATTCAGCCAGCAATTCAAGAGTAATCGGGCGGAATTCCCGAGCCAACAATGTCATCTGCCCGCGAAATATAGCCTCGGAGTGGGCGATTCCGCCCAGCAGATCGGAGACCTCACGCGGCTTCCTGCGAACCGAATGGTACATGAGAATCGCCGCGCTGCCGCCCCGCGCCCTGGCCGCAAGCCGCAGCACGCCACTTCCCAGAACCGCTTTCTTTGCCAGACTTTTCATACCTATCGGCGATGAAGATTTGCGTCTCGAGACGCCTTAGCGCCCCGAATCCCGGCCGCAATCCCCTGTCCAGTTTAACCGACCATCTTTAACGCCATGAATGCAGTAGGGCATCGGAACTGGAGTAACCTGAGCACACTTAATTTCACTAGGTGCGCGAGTGTGCAAGAATTAGCATATTGACGACGCTGGAGAATTCTCGTTAGAGTGGGGTTAGACCCAAAGGCTTACACTTTGCTTTTCTCTGCTGCGCCCCACACGAGAAATAGCTTTTAAGTCGCTTCGCATTCAGGGTTATGCCGTCCCTCGATAAATGGAATGCCTTGCACTTGCTGATACCGGGAATCCGCACGCCATGAACTTTCTTAGACTTTGTCTTCAATCTCTATCTGAAAACAGCAGTAACCGGCGGGCAAGGGCATGAGTGTCGTCGATTATGCCGATGCCGTCAAAAGAAATCCGAACCCAGGAGGGTTAAGTTTGAGCTCGACAATCAGCCACCTTATCGCCGCGCATGGCGGAGAACTGGTCAATCTCTATGTTCAACCGAAACAAGCGGCCGATCTCAAAGCCCACTCCCGCGAATGGCCTTCCTGGGACCTGACTCCCCGGCAAGTCTGCGACCTGGAATTATTGATGAGCGGGGGCTTCTCTCCACTGACGGGCTTTCTGGGCCAGAAAGATTACGAAGGCGTCTGCCACAACATGAAACTGGCCAGCGGCGTTCTTTGGCCCATACCCATCACGCTCGACGTCACCGAAGAATTCGCCAAGAAGCTGACTCCGGGCAGCAGCAAAGTTGCGCTACGCGACGGAGAAGGCGTCATGCTGGGAGTGTTGCACGTGGAAGACGTGTGGCAACCGGATCGCGCGGCGGAAGCCAAAGCCGTATTCGGCAGTACCAGTTCGGCCCATCCTGGCGCGGACTATGCGATGAACAAGGCCAACCCGTGGTATGTAGGGGGCCGCGTCCAAGGAGTGCAGGAGCCTGCTCACTATGACTTTCGCACGCTGCGCTTAACGCCGGCGGAAGTGCGCGCCGATCTCGCGCGTCTTGGCTGGCGCCGCACCGTCGCTTTTCAGACGCGCAATCCAATGCATCGCGCGCACGTTGAGCTCACGTTCCGCGCCGCTAAGCAGGTCGAAGCCAATCTGCTGATCAATCCCAGCGTGGGTATGACCAAGCCCGGTGATGTCGATTACTTCACGCGTGTGCGTTGCTACCAATTGCTGCTGTCGAAGTTCCCTCAAGGGACGGTGAAGTTGTCGCTGCTGCCTTTGGCTATGCGCATGGGCGGCCCGCGCGAGGCAATCTGGCACGCACTCATCCGTAAAAATCACGGCTGCACTCACTTCATCGTTGGCCGCGATCACGCCGGCCCCGGAAAAGATACAGACGGCAAGCCCTTCTATGGTCCCTATGAAGCGCAGGAACTTTTCAGAAAAAATGAAGCTGACATCGGCGTCAAGATGGTCAACTTCAACATGATGGTGTATCTGGAAGATCAGGACAGATACGTTCCCGATAACGAAGTTAAGCCTGGGGATCGCGTCCTGAATATCTCCGGTACCGAACTTCGCCAACGGTTGAATGAAGGTCGCGAGATTCCCGCCTGGTTTACGTATCCCGAAGTTGTTCAGGAATTGCGCCGCAGCTTTCCACCTCGAGCCAAACAGGGAGTGACGATTTTCTTCACCGGCTTGTCGGGTTCGGGCAAGTCGACTATTGCCAACGTACTGCTGACCAAGTTCCTCGAGGTTGGCGGACGCCCGGTAACTATCCTCGACGGCGATCTGGTGCGTAAGCATCTCTCCTCGGAGCTCGGATTTTCCAAAGAGCATCGCGACATCAACATTCGCCGCATCGGTTACGTCGCATCGGAGATCACCAAGAACGGCGGCATCGCCATCTGCGCGCCGATTGCGCCGTATGAGGCGACACGCAACCACGTACGGCAGATGATCGAGCCATATGGCGGATTCATCCTCGTCCACATCGCCACTTCTGTGGAAGTTTGCGAACAGCGCGACCGCAAGGGCCTTTATGCCAAAGCGCGCGCGGGCATACTCAAGGAGTTCACGGGAATTTCAGATCCTTACGAAGTTCCTGCCAAGGCAGAAGTAACCATCAACACCGGCGAACTGTCTCCCGAGGAGGCGGCGCAGGAAATCATTCTTCACCTGGAACGCGAAGGCTTCATTGGTGTGGATAGCCAGAGCAAATAGACGGAGACGGTTTTTGCCATGCCTCTGATAGCGGCGAAAATCCTGGTCGGCTTTGTGGTGGGGGTTCTTATTGGCCTCACCGGCGTGGGCGGCGGCGTGCTGCTGCTTCCAGTGCTCATCTACGGACTGGGTGTGCCTGCGATCATCGCCGTAGGGTCCGATGCGGTTTTCAATTTCTTCACCAAAATCCCCGCGGGCCTGCTGCATCTAGGCAAAAAAACCGTCCGCCGCAAAGCCGTCATCGCGCTGGCAATCGGCAGCGTTCCCGGTTCCATCTGCGGCGTTGCTCTGCTCATTCACATACGCGCGCTCTATGGCAACGGAGTGAACGATTTTATCAAGGTCGCCATCGGCATCCTGCTGATCGTGATTCCTCTGCTCCTGTTATTTCAGCGGAGCATCGAAGACAAAGTGCACAATCATCCTCCCACCATGAAATCTTTTGTGGGGATGACGCTCATCGGCCTGATCGCGGGCTTTCTCGTCGGCATGACGTCGGTTGGCTCGGGCAGCATCATCATGATGCTGTTGCTGCTTTTTTACAGCTTCCCGCCGAAAGTGAATGTCGGCACTGACGTGGTTCATGCCGTCATTCTCACTGGAGTCACCGGATTTCTTCATTTCCGGCTGGGCAATGTCGATCCGCGGCTGGTCATGTCTCTCCTGATCGGATCGATTCCTGGAGGCCTGATTGGCTCGCATCTGAGCACCCGCGTGCCGGTGCTGTGGCTGCGCCGTATTCTCTGCACCCTGCTGTTGCTGACGGGCGCGAGAATGCTCTGGCCGGCGCTGTGATCGGCAAACCTATGACTTCTTCCTACTCCGATATTCTGGACCGCATCGAAGCCGCGCTTGAGGCGACGCACGAGATCTTCAGCCGCTTCACCCCTGGCGCGGTCGAAACCGAATACAAGGCGGGAAACGACCCTGTCACCGAGGCCGACCACGCCATCGACGCGGCTCTGCACCAGCATCTTCTGCGTGAAGGAGAAGGCTGGTTATCCGAAGAAACCATCGACGACCGGACGCGTCTCGGCAAGGAAAGAGTCTGGGTGGTCGATCCGCTCGACGGCACCAGAGAATTCGTTCAGGGTATTCCGGAATTTTGCGTCTCCATTGGCTTTGTCGAAAAAGGGCGGCCGATCGCTGGCGGAATCTATAATCCCGCGACGCAGGAAACATTTGTCGGTGCGGTTGACTGCGGCGTCACTTACAACGGCAAACCCGCCAAGGCTAGCGAACGGTCCACGCTGAATGGAGCCACTGTCCTGGCCAGCCGCAGCGAAGTTAAACGTGGAGAGTGGAAGGCCTTCGAGCGTTCGTCATTCCAGGTTCGCGCCATGGGATCCGTCGCCTACAAATTGGCGTTGGTTTCCGCAGGACTCGCGGACATCACCTTCACCCTCACACCGAAAAATGAGTGGGACGTGGTGGCCGGTGCTGCGTTAGTGCAAAGCGCGGGAGGTTTTGTTTGCACTCTGGAGAACACGCGCCTCAGCGCCAACAATGCGAATCCCTTGCTTTCCGGATTGCTGGCTGGAGGCCGTTATCTGAAGACCGACCTCCTCTCAGTGCTCGGGCCTCATTTGCAGCTAACTGCCGCTGCATCAAAACAATAACCAAGCCCCTGGCAAGCGACCTATTCGCCGGGAACGTAAGTCTGCAGCGAGTTCCGCCGGAAGGCCATCATGTCGCCAATTCCGGCCGTCCAGCTCTCGAATTCAATCTGTGTGCGAGTCTGATTATCGACAAAGCGGGGAAGTAGCAGAGTCTCGCTTTGCGAAGTGACCAGGCCAACGTCACACGTGGTCGCCGAAATGATCTTTTCTTCTTTCAACCATGGTAAGAAGGCCGGGGTATATACGCCTCCGGGATAACAAAAGTGTACGGAGTCGCAGCCGGTGAGTTCGCACACGCGAGCCCGGTTTTCTTGAATCTCACGGCGGAACAGCATTTCATTTTCCGGAGTGCGATGGCGATGCGTGTGCAACTGAATGTCAATGCCGCTGTGGGCGACCTTTCGCACTTCTTGGGCGTTCATCAGTTGCAGGATTCGCTTGGCCTTGAGTTCGGCGTAATCGATACCGAGCAGGCTTGCCAGCCGCTCCGCCAGATCGTCTTTTTGCAGCCCCGTCATGTTCTGACGCTCTGCCATTTCTATCAGACGGCGGACAACCTTGTGCCGTTCTGCTTCGGTATGAAGGTCTATCGGCCCGTCGATCTCGAGCGCTGTTCCATGCGAGATCCCGGTTCCGCGCCGCTTCCACAGCATGTAGGAACAAATCAGGTTGAATACCGGACGCTCAGTGAGCACGTAGTAGGTCGTGAGGTAGACCGTTGCGGGAAAGCCATAGCGCTGTAATAGCGGAAAAGCCTTCCCGTAAAAATCATACGTCCCGTCATCGAAAGTGAGAACCACGCTACGAGGCGTCAGGGTTCCCGATTGCAGCTGGTGCAATGCCTGCCCGAGCGGCAATACCGAGTATTGGTTTTGTTTCAAAAACGACAGGCGCTCCTCCAACTTTTGCGGCTCAATGTAAAGCGATGGGCGCCAACTGTGTTCGTCGTTCAGTGAAGTTCCGTGATAACAGAGAATCAACAGACGCTGACGGCGCCAGCTACTGCCGGCAACCAGGCGAAATACGCCCGCGCCTCGCAGCGCGCCAAGAATCCCGAGTTTGATGCGTCCGCGGATCAATGGGATAAAGTGAATTGACAGAATTGGATCACGAAAGCAAGACTGCGGTGCTCGAAGAGATCAGATTCGGGACCGGATCGCCCTCCAGGCAGACACGCATCCAAAGCTCCAGATTCAGTAATCTCCAGATGCGATTGCCGTGATCTCGCCGACCCGTTCGATGCTCGGCAAATAAGCGGCGCACGGCTTCGGCTCGAAATAATCCACGATCTTGCGTGCGCTCTTCGGTAAGCATTCGCTCAAGGCTTTCCAGCTGCGGCCCGGCCAGCCAATATGCCCATGGTGTGGGAAACCCCATCTTTTGCCGGTAGACGATTTCCCGCGGCAGCAAATCCTCGACGGCAGACTTCAAGATGTGCTTTCCCCCTAATCGATTCGTAGAATATTTTGCCGGTATGCCGGCTGTGAATTCCACCAGAACATGGTCGAGGAATGGCACCCGGCTTTCCACAGAAGCGGCCATGCTCATCTGGTCCTGCTTCATCAAAAGCTCCACCAGATACGTCTTGATATCGGTATATAGAAGCCGGTGGAGCGATTCTCCGGATGATCGATTCCATTCTGCCATCGAGTTTGCATAGGCGTCGCCCGAAGCCTCGATTGCAGCGGGAGTCAGTAACTTACTTTGCTCAGCCGCGGAAAACGCCGAATAGAAATTGTCGAAATAAAAGGACTCCCATGAAGCGCCGTCACGCATCAGGAAAGTGTGTTCCAGTTGGCGCCTGAGGTTTGCCGGGAGCGGCGCCGATGCAATGGCTTCTCGAATTATGGCGCGCAGGAAAGCCGGGGTTATTCCGCGGTAGACGGAATCCATGCGGGAATTGAGCAAAGTCCACGGATAGCGAGTGTAGCCGGCGAGCGTCTCGTCGCTGCCTTCTCCCGTAAGCACTACCGTCACATGCTCGCGGGCCAAACGAGCCACAAAGTACAATGCTACGCTCGATGGCCATACCAGTGGTTCGTCTTCATGCCAGATCAGACGCGGTAACGCTTGAAAAAACTCTTCGCGGCCCAAGCGGACCTCGTGGTGTTTCGACCCAATGTGTTGCGCGACGGCACGGGCGAAGGAAAATTCACTGAAGTCTTCTTCTTCATCTCCCGCCGAGCCGTAGCCTACGGAAAATGTTTCGATCGGTTCCTTGCGAATCCTCGTGGTCAGCGCCGCCACAGCGCTCGAATCGAGTCCACCGCTCAGGAACACGCCCAGCGGCACATCGCTCATCAAGTGGCTGGAAACGCATTCTTCGAGAAGTTCGCGATAGGTTCGCACGTAGTATTCGCGCCCCCGGTCGGGGGCGTCCGCCGTCGCCTGCAAATCCCAATACTGGGATACTTCTATTTGCCCGCGCTCATCCAAAGCCAGAACATGGCCAGGCCCAAGCTTGTGAATCCCTCTGTACATCGTTTCTTCCGAAGAGACGTAACCGAAGGCAAGATATTCCGCCAGGGTTCGGCGATTAAACTCGGGATTGACGCCGGGATAGGCAAGAATTGCTTTGATCTCCGAAGCAAACAAAAGCATTCCATCGCGGTAGCGATAATAAAGAGGCTTGATTCCTAACCGGTCCCGCGCCAGCAAGATTCGCCCCTTCGCTCGATCCCAGATGGCAAACGCGAACATGCCTCGAAGATGTTTAACGCAATCGTCCCCGTATTCTTCATACAAATGGACGATAGTTTCGGTGTCGCTCTTGGTCCGATACCGATGGCCGCGTGACTCGAGATCACTGCGCAATTTCTGGTGATTATAGATTTCGCCATTAAACACAATCGAGACATTACCGTCTTCGTTGGACATCGGCTGGTGCCCGGTTTGCACGTCGATGATGCTCAGGCGGCGCATGGCCAGCCCAACACGATCCTGCACCAGGAGCCCTTCGTCATCCGGGCCGCGATGAGCGATCTGGCGGTTCATGGTCGCGAGCGCGTCGCGCCGCACCCGGCCGTCATGATTCGAAAAAAAGATGCCGCAGATTCCACACATGAAGAAAAGCCTGATTGAGCTCGATCGTTTTAAATACCGCAAACGGATGATGACTACTCTTGCGCTTTCGACGGGGTAACTTCTTCCTCGAACCGCAATAAATCCAGCGATTGTGACAGGGTCACAGCTTGTAAATCCGAGGAAGAAATCTCAGTCTTACCCTCGCAACTCCAGACTTCAGCATAGCTTATGCGGCGCGAGCAGGAGAGAACTTGCATTCCCCGGTCATCCACGAAACTTCCTCCGCAGATGACAAAACATCGTTCGCCACTCTCAAGATCAAAAGACGAGGAAACGAATTCTGCGTCACTGCTCCATGGGCCAACTTGCCACGGAGAATTCTCGCGGCCGAAAACAAATGTGCTCTCCCAACGGTCGTCGAAATATCGGTAGGCCGACGCCGCATTGCCGGCGAGGTTGACCTTAACCAGTCGTGAGGAACGCTGTTCTGCGTGATCTCCGGCCACAAGGAGGGTTACGAACTCGACAGGCAGTGCGAACTCGCCAGCGTAGCGGACGACGCGGGCGGGCTCGATTTTTCCGTAGACGGGCGACCACGAATCATCGCAGACGGTCCGTGACCATCCTGCGGACTCTGGTGTGAGAACCGCCAAACCGCTTTTATCATCGGAGAAAATGCTGGAGAAAACATTTTCCGTCCCCGCTTGCGGAAACAGACCCGCGCCGAGATGCCATGCCACTTCTATCTGGTGCTGCCCCTCACCCTGCACCACATCTCGCACCAGCCAGACGCCTTCCCGCGGGTGAAAGACATGCCTGCGGTGTAGAACGGGCGAATGCGGCCGCGAATAACCATCGTGACTGCCCACAAATAAATCGAAGCGCTTGCCATTGATCCATCGCTCTACACAAACCTGCGGAAAACCTCTCCAGGAGAACGGGCCGGTAATCTCGGACTGATCTCGGCCATCGATACGGACGGTATTATGCGCGCCGGTTCCACGAAACCGAGAGCGTTCCGATCCTGGGCCAATGTACTCGAATGTACCGGAATCCCGTAACAGCTCACGGCCATTTCGAATCAAGGAAACGCTCAAGGCGTCGGCGTGTCCATGGCCGCCATTCCCCGAACCCAGAGGGCCAGCGTCGATCAGGAGTTGCTGCTTAGCCGCAGCGTCGAACATCAAATAAAGACCGCTCTCAACCAGCGTTTTCGACTCCGCCCGCGGCTCTTCTGTCTCGATAAGTTTGAATTCCGCCAAACTCTTGGCACCCAGAAGCCAGAGCGTCTCTTCTGGCAGGGTTCGCACTACGCTTTTGAAATCCCCGCGACGGAAAAGAATCGCGCCTGTCGCCAAAGGGTCAAGCATGTGAACAGCGCAATTTCTTCGTCCATCGAACAAGCGCCCGCCATCATCGTCGCCGAACATATGCGGAAGGCCGGCGCGGCCTAGCACGAACAGCGATTCCAACATATCCCGCAGGGCGTTTTCGAATTGTTCAGGGATCGGAATACCGTTCAGAGAAGCCAGAATTCGAGCGTGCAGGAAAATATCTAAAGCGTACACATGGTAATAGGTGGATTGCTCAAAATAGAATCCATCCTCTCGAATCTGTTTGCCGGCTTCCTGCAGCAGAATCTGCCAGCCCTTCTCACGCCATTTTACCGATGAAGAAGAAGGGAAAAGCGTCCCTAGAAAAAACAGCGCCAGTGCCTCACCGAGCAGATGTGTGTTCGGAGAAAAATACGTGGAAAGGTACCGTTCGATATGCCGTCCGCACAGGTGCAGCCGGGCGATCCATTTCCTGCGAAGCTCTGCAGTGAACAGCGGACAATCCCGCAACAAAAAGAAAGTCCAAATCCATGCCTGCACGCGAAATCCGACTTCCAGAGTACTGGCCCAGTTCAGCCCAATCGGATAGAGATTCTCTTCCCACCAGTTCTCCCATTGCAGAATTATTTCCCTCGCGAACGCCTGATCTTCGGTCAGCAGATACGCTTTCGCTAGAACCACAAAATGCTGGTGGCGATTCAGTTCCCACGTAATCTTAGCGTCACCAACCTCTTCGTAATCAAGGTAGCGAACCTTGAACCAAGGAATCTTCTTTGCACGTCTACCGTGAACCGCATCCAAATGCCAATCAATCCTGGCTCCGTACTCGAGATTTTCGTAGCCAAGGAGATCGAAGCGATGTTCCAGAATGCGCCTCGCGCGGGAGACTATCTCTTGGGCCTGATCCGGAAGTTCATTCTTAATCAGATTTAGATTTGACCTCAGTTCGCTGGGCGTGAAAAAAAAATGGCCAGTCTCGATCGCATCTGGTGCACTCCAATGCGCTTGAGTGAAGTCATGCCCGAGGCGGTAACGAATAAGATCCCGCCGGGCGGAAACATGTTGTCGCAGCCGCTCTGCTACCTCTGCGCGGTCCATCGCCATGAAACGTTGCAGGCGGCTCGACAAGATAGAACTCTTCGCCATCTGGCTAGGAAGTCCTCGCAGGCTTCTGCAAAAGTTCGGTATACAAATCTTCCATTTGGCGAACAAGGCGCTCGAAGCTGAAATTCCGCTCGACAAACTCTTGCCCGTTTACTGCGATCCGGCGCGCCAGCAGCGGTTCGCGCAAGAGCTTTAGAAATGCCGTAGAAAGGGCGACCGAATCCCTCGCGGGCACCAGCAAGCCGGTGACGCCGTTTTCGACCAGTTCGGTATTTCCACCGGCATTGCTGACGATGCAGGGCAGGCCAGCCGCCATATATTCGAGCACGGCGTTTGGCAGGCCTTCGGCCAGCGAAGGCAGCACGGCAATGTCACAGCAGGCAAGTAGTCCCGGAATATCATCACGGCGTCCCAGAAAAATGAAATTCTCACTTAGACCCAATGCCTGAACTTCGCGCTCATACTTCTGCCGCTGTTCGCCGTCGCCTATCAGCACAAATCGTGTCAGCGGGAATTCTGGGATTACCGCCGGCGCAGCAGCAATCAGGCAAGAGTGTCCCTTAACATCGGAGTGCATATTTCCCACCAGCACAATTAGCTTGCCCGCCCCAACCTGAGGAAACAATTTTTGCCGGTCGGGCGAGCGCCGGAACCGCACCAGATCCACCCCATTGTGAATCACGCGTAGCTTTTCCGGTGCAAAATCGCCCGCGGCAATCAGGGCATCCCGAATGGGATTGGCGTTTGCCAACACGACTGTGGAAAGCTTCTGAATCCTTCTCAGCCAAACACGGCGCTTGCCCTCATACCATTCAAGGTGGCCAAGATCACGCCGGCTGGAGACGATCACCGGCACTCCTGCAAGTCTCGCTGCTGGAATTCCAAGCAGATTCGACCACAGGTCATGGGTATGGACAATGTCATACTTCCGTTTTCGCAAGTGCCAGGACATGCGGAGAAGCTGGTACACGCCGCCGGCGGAGTCAAGGCCCCCTTTTGGATGGAATTCTTTCACCTCCACTTTCGACCGCTCCAGCTGCCGAATGAGCGGGCCCGTGGCTTTCAGGCGCCCTAGAGTTACTTCGTGCCCGCGCTGCGACATTCGCAGCGCCAATTCCACGGCCTGGCTTTCCGTGCCTCCAACGTCGAAAGAATCTACGAGATAGAAAATTTTGCGCACAGCATGGCCGTCAGAGTGCAGTAAACGGGCATCGTTGATAGCCATCTCCTTCCCGTTTGCTTGAACCTCGGTCGTCACGCCGTCTTGACCCATTCGATCGACTCGCCAAGCGGATGCCCCTGAACCCGGCGTTTGGTGCCCCTTTCGGCCAGATCAAAAGCCCATGGCATAGGGATATTGAATTCTCATACTAGCCTGAGTCTGGGGGAGAATGATAGAAATGGTTAAAGAGATCGACACTCTTGGAATCGTTGGACACCATTTGGCCACGCGATTTTGAGAGGAAAGCCAGAGGCCAACAGCTACCGCACAATCCCTGCCATAAAGGCGCGCTCATCAACGCATTCATGAATATCCTCTGGGTAAAGCCGGGTAAATTGCTGCCGCTCGACTCCGGAGGAAAACTGCGTACCTTCAACATCTTGCGCCACCTTTCGGCGGCGCACCAACTGACTTATCTCTCATATTATGGCGGGCGTCGAGACGAGTCGTACGAACGTGAGATATTGAATCATCTTCCCGGCACCGTGTGCATGCACACGGCCGCCCCAGACTCCACGGCGGTTGAGCGTGGTGTGGATTACCTACGCCGCCTTCCCCAACGCGCGCCTTACGCCGTGAGCAAGTTTACTTCGCCTCGCGTGCGACATTTGATTTCTCAATGGCTCTCCGAGCGGCGCTTCGACGTAGCGGTTTGCGACTTCCTCTCCAGCGCCCTGAATTTTCCGCAAGAACTCGAGACTCCGACAGCTCTGTTCCAACACAATGTCGAAACTATTCTCTGGCGGCGCAAGGCGGAAATGGAAGTCAGATGGCTGGATCGTGTCGTCTCAAAGCTCGAGTATGAAAAGATGAACCGGTTCGAACCGCAGCAGGTACGCCGCTTTCACCGTGTGATCGCGGTTTCCGACGCCGACCGTGATGCGATGACCGCCATGGTTCATCCTTCCCTCATCAGCGTCGTCCCAACTGGAGTCGACTTACGCGAATTCCGCTACGATCCCAGTAACGAGAGTGACGATCGCCTGGTGGTATTCACTGGGTCGATGGATTGGGAACCGAACATCGATGGAGTCGAATTTTTCTGCCGGGAAATCTGGCCCCTGATCTTGAAGCGTATTCCCGACGCGCGCTTTCGCATTGTGGGCCGCGATCCTCATTCGCGAGTGCGCAATCTGGAATCGCATTCGGTAGAAGTCACCGGCAGTGTGCCGTCGATCGTTGAGCATCTGCGCCGAAGCGCGGTATTTGTTGTGCCCTTGCGCATTGGAGGGGGCACGCGGATTAAGATCTACGAAGCGATGGCAATGGGCAAAGCTACCGTTTCAACCACAGTTGGCGCAGAAGGACTTGACGTGCAAGATGGCCGTGACATTTTGCTGGCTAACGATCCTTCTTCCTTTGCCGATTCCGTTTGCTCCCTCCTGCTCGACCGGGAACTTCGCAGACGATTGGAGCAGGCCGCGGCTGCCACGGCAGGAAAGTACGATTGGTCGGTGGTTACGGAGCGATTTGTGGAAGCTTTGCTGTTGACGATTGCGGCGGCTAACGGTGCCGCAGCGCCGCCTCTATCGCAACCGAGCGTCGTGGGATCTGAGCGATGAGCGAAAGAAGCGGAGGGAAGTCGCAAGCCGAATCCAAACCCCCCAGTTTTCACCACGTGGGTTTTGTTGTCGAGACAATCGCGGATGCGGCTCCGGGGTTTGCCAAATCGATCGGAGCGCAATGGGACGGAGATATCATTCATGATCCAGGACAATCGGCGAGAGTGGCATTCTTGCGCTGCCAAATGCCCGGACCTTTACACGGCCCGATGCTCGGTGGCCCCGCTCTGGAATTGGTGCAACCTGACGGCCCGGAATCTCCACTGCAGAAATTCTTAGCCAAAGGCGGAGGGTTGCACCACGTCTGTTTCGAAGTAGACTCCTTGGAGGAGCAACTGAAACAGAGCCGCGCCGCAGGATGCCTGGTGGCAAAAGCTCCACTGCCCGCGGTGGCTTTCGGCGGACGAATGATCGCGTGGGTGTACACGCCGCAAAAACTCCTGGTGGAATATCTGGAACGCTAGGCAAATTCCTATCTCGTAATCTGAACCCGTGAAGCCAACCGAAGAACGCCAGGAAATCGATTCAAACGTCGCAGCCGGGAACGCGGCCCTGGCTGCACGCAAGCTGCACGAGCTATGGGCGCGCGAAAAAGATCCTTCCTGCGCCGCATTTGTCGTCTCGCGCTTCGAACAGTTGCGTCCGCATATTGAGCTGTTGCTGTATCGTATTGCAATCCTCAGATCCTTCACTGTGGAACCGATCGTCCCGTTGCTGCGAGCTGCAGCATTTGTCGCGGGAATCGATCTGGCGGTCCATGTTTCCGATTTCAATGCCTACGCGCAGGAAATGCTCGATCCCGCCAGCAGCCTGTATCGGTTCAATCCAGACGCGGTCATTCTTGCCGTACAAACTCGCGACGTTGCACCGGACCTGTGGCGAGACTTTGCTGATTTAGAGGAGACGCAGGTTCAAGCGGCAATCGACCGTACAACTTCCGCCCTTCGCGATTGGACACAGGCTTTCCATAAGAACTGCCGAGCGCATCTGATCCTGCACAATCTTGAGCAGCCGGAATCTCCTTCACTGGGAGCACTCGACAGTCAACGCGAAGCCAGTCAAAAGCTGGCATTGGACCAGATCAATCGCAACCTGCGCAAGATTGCGGAAGACGCTGCAGGAATGCACATCCTGGATTACGACGCGCTCGTCGCCCGCCACGGTCGGGCGGCCTGGCACGACGAGCGGCGATGGCTCACCTTCCGCCTGCCAATCTCCGGCGCCAAATTAATTCATCTCGCCGAGGAATGGATGCGTTTCCTGCATCCGCTTACCGGCAAAATCGCGAAATGCCTGGCGGTCGATTTGGACAATACGCTTTGGGGTGGCGTGATCGGCGAAGATGGAATTGCGGGAATACGCCTGGGCACTGAATATCCCGGCGCAGCCTACCAGGATTTGCAACGAGTGCTTCTCGACCTGCATCGGCGGGGCATTCTGCTCGCCATCTGCAGCAAGAACAATCGAGACGAAGCGCTCGATGCCCTCAAAAATCATCCCGCGATGTTATTGCGAGCCGAACACTTTTCCTCGATTCGCATCAACTGGCTGGAGAAATCGCAGAACTTACGCGAGATTGCCGCCGAACTGAACATCGGGATCGACTCGATGGCATTTCTCGATGACAATCCCATTGAGCGCGAACATGTGCGAACAACGCTGCCCGAGGTTTCTATCATCGAACTGCCGGGCGATGCGGCAATGTTTGCTCGAACTGTGCGTGAGTGTCCGCTTTTCGAGCGCCTGACATTGTCCGCCGAAGACCGGCAGCGGGGAGACTTATATCAAGCGCAGCAGGAACGCACGCAATTCCAAAAGCAAACGGTTACGCGAGAAGACTTCTACCGCTCTCTCCAGCAACAAGTGGAAATCGCTCCGGTCACGAACGCTATGCTGCCCCGCGTGGCGCAGCTTATCAACAAAACCAACCAGTTCAACCTCACTACGCAGCGCTATTCCGAACAGCAGATCGCGGAGCTCATAGCCCAGCCGGAATGGAACTGCTTTTCCATGCGTGTTCGCGACCGGTTTGGAGACAATGGACTGACCGCCGTCGCCATCACACGCTGCCAAGACGACATTTGCGAGATCGACACCTTTCTGATGAGTTGTCGCGTCATCGGTAGAACATTGGAGACCGCACTGCTTACGTTCCTCGCTGACTACTTTCATCGTCGTGGAATGCGTAAGCTTGTTGGCTGGTTCCGGCCGACTAAGAAAAATGCGCCGGCCGGAGACTTCTACAGCAATCATGGTTTTGCAAGTATTCAATCGGATGGAGATTCCATTCTGTGGTCTCTTGATATTTCTGATAGAACTCTAAGTTGTCCTGAGTGGATTTCTGTGCATTTTGCGGGTGAAGGCCTGAAAGATGGAGATTTGAAAGAATGAGTTCCTTGACCTTCTCGTCCCTGGCAAGCCGCATTTACGGAATCGTCTCCGATGTTTTTAACATTCCCGTCTCACAAATCGGGCCCGATTCTTCCCCGGAGAAGATTGAGAGCTGGGATTCGGTGCATCATCTGAATTTGATTCTTGCGCTCGAACAGGCTTTCGATCTGCAATTGGAACCCGAAGAAATCGATCGGATGAACAGCGTGAAGGCTATCCTTGCAATCCTCAGTGAGAAGCTGAACGTTCAGCCTTAGCGGGCCTTTCAATCCTCATGGCGATCACGATTCAGCCTTACACCAAGGAGCGGATCGAAGCCGTCAAAGCCTTCAATCGGCGATTGGAAGCCGGCGGCGTCTCCTCTGAGTTTCATTTTCCACAGAGCGACGTTCCCCACTGGCTCCCTCGCCGTGAAGGCAGCCGGATCTATCAGCAGTATTACCTCGCTGTCGAAGAGGAGATGGTGCGAGGAGGATTTATCCTCAAGTATCAGGATTTTTCTCTTCGCGGCGAGATTCGTCCTGTCGCTTACTATCACTTGCCGGTCTCGGAGGGAATCGTCAACAAGAGCTATACCGGAGTGGGAGTGCTCATGCTGCGCAGCGCCTTGAAAATGGAGCCCATGCTTTTTGCGCTGGGCATGGGTGGCTTCGATCGCCCGCTTCCCACCATGCTGAAAGCGCTGGGCTGGAGTATGTCCGAAGTTCCTTTCCACTATAAGGTCATTCATCCCTCGCGTTTTCTGCGTAACATCGGACCATTGCGAAAGTCCGCGGCGGGTCGAATCGTGGGCGACGTTGCCGCTTTCACTGGAGCCGGCTGGGCAGGAATTAAGATCGGCCACCGGCTGCGCACAAAAACTTCTTCGCGCGGGGTATCGGCAGAGGTCTTCACCGCGTTCGAATCATGGGCCGATGAATTGTGGCAAAGATGTTCGCCTCAATATATGTTGATCGCAAACCGCAACGCAGATACTTTGCAGCAGCTGTATCCGCCAGACAGAAATTTTATTTGCTGCAAAATGCAGCGCGGCTCACAGTTGATCGGCTGGGCGGTTGTGCTCGACACGCAGATGCGCAACAACAAATATTTCGGCAACCTTCGAGTTGGTTCCATCACCGACTGCCTCTCGGCCCCCGAAGACGCTGGTGTCGTCGTGCAGGCTGCGACGGAACTCCTGCAGGATCGCGGCGTCGATCTGATCGTTTCCAACCATTCGCACGCAGCATGGGGTACGGCATTCCGCGCAGCAGGCTATTTTTCCTCCGCTTCCAACTTCATCTTTGCCGCCTCGCCCACCCTCTCGAAACAGATCGCTCCCTTTGAAAACTCTCGCGCTGCCATCTATTTCATGCGCGGCGATGGCGACGGTCCAGTGAACCTATGAGCCGGGCATCTGTCGTATCGCTCATGTATCACGAGATCGAGTTGCCCAGCCGGCCCACGTGCCACACGGAGGCCGGCTATTTGCGCTACGTCGTGTTCGCTGAAGATTTCCGCCAACAGTTGCGCTCGCTCAAGAATGACGGCTGGCATGGGATGAGCACGGGAGAAGCGCTCGCTCAACCCAAAGTTCCGGGAGTCGCGATCACCTTTGATGACGGTTGCGAAACCGACCTGATCGAGGCCGCTCCACTGCTTCGCGAACTTGGTTTTAACTCCACGTTTTATATCACGGTCGGTTTTCTTGGCGGTCGGGGATATCTTTCCCGCCCGCAACTCCGCGAGCTTGCCAGGATGGGCTTTGAAATCGGCTGCCACTCCATGACGCATGCGTATCTTCCTGACCTCGGTCCGGATGATTTAGCGCGGGAGATAATACAGGCAAAGACCGAACTCGAACAGATCACAGGTCGAAGCATTGAACATTTTTCCTGTCCCGGAGGCCGATGGAATCGGCGCGTCGAGAACGTGGCTCGAGAAGCCGGATATCGCTCCGTCGCGACCAGCCGCCCGATGGCAAGCTCTTCCGACGCAAATCCTTTCGCTTTGGGCCGGGTTGCGATTCTGCGCGGGACCAAGCTGTCCGCCTTCAGAGGATTGGCCTCCGGCAAGAATCTCTGGAAAACGAGACTTGCCGATTCCGCGCGCGCAGCGATCAGAAACACGTTGGGGAATTCGCTTTACGACCGTTTTCGGGACAGGCTTCTCGAAGACAAGAAACGGTAATCTGTTCGGCGTTTCTCCTCAGTAGCCGCACTAAAGATCAATAGCCCGCATCGTACGATTTTCTCTTTTTGGTTGTCCCTCGACATCTATCCGGCCGCCGCCACGCTCATTAAAGTTCACTCAGGACTGAATTCAGCCCAAAACCATCTCTTTACCCGGACGGTGCAATGTCGGCCCAGGCGTTCCCCCAAGCGAGAGAAGCGTCGAAGTCTTGCTCCTTCTTAGCCCGCCGCATTCAATTGGGCCTGATGCTCGCACTGGTTGGCGCCGCGAGTGCCTGCTCACTGAATTCGGGCTCGTCCACATCCACCCCAGCATCCACGAATCCCGTACCTACAATCACTCCTGAAACGGCAGTAGTCACCTCCGGAGGCGTGCAACGCTTTGTCGCGAGCGTCGCGAACACTGCCAACACAGCTGTAATCTGGCGTGCCACTGCGGGCACGATCAACGGAGATGGAATCTTCACTGCCCCCAAGGTAGGCGCACCGACTTCTATCGTAGTCATTGCCACCAGCGTAGCCGATCCGACAAAATTGGCAAGCGCTCTTGTCACCGTGAATGTTCCGTCTGCGCCCACAAAGCTGGGAATCGAGACCAATCTCCTTCCAAGCGCGACCGCAGCCTCGCCTTATTCGGCGGCACTGGAGGCCTCCGGAGGTCAAGCACCGTATTCCTGGAGCGTAACAAGCGGCGCGCTGCCTGCGGGCCTTACGTTAAGCGCCAGTGGCGTCATCACAGGCACGCCTGCTCAAACAGGATCCTACAATTTTGCGATTAACGTTTTAGACAGTTCGAATCAAAAAGCCAGCCAGAACTACTCCCTCGCAGTCGCCGCCAACTCAAGCGGCTTCGATGGACCCGCGGAACTTCCGCTGGTGTACGTTCAAAGCTCCCTGGCAGACACCCCCGCTCCGGGACCCACCGTCGAGGTGCCGGCGGGAGGAGATTTTCAGGCAGCTCTCGATTCCGCCCAATGTGGCGAGACCATTGCTTTGCAGGCTGGAGCTGTCTTTTCTGGAAACTTCCTCGTCCCAGCCAAGAGTTGCGATGATGCGCATTGGATCATTGTGCGGACCAGTGCTCCGGATAGCGCTCTGCCGCCTGAAGGCACTCGCATCACTCCCTGCTTCGCCGGAGTGGCGTCGCTTCCGGGGAGACCTAGCTTTAACTGTTCGTCCACGAATAACGTGTTGGCGAAAATTGTCTTCGAAAAAACCGGCGGCCAACCACTTATGCTTGCTCCGGGCGTCAATCACATGCGTTTCCTGGGACTGGAAATCACGCGAACGAGTCCGGGAAATGTCATCTACGATTTGGTCGTTTTACAAAATGGAGGTCCGGCAGATCACCTTGTGTTCGATCGGGACTGGATACACGGCACGGCGCAGGATGAAACTACGCGCGGGATTGCCTTGGCTGGCAGTACTTACGTAGCAGTGGTTGATTCTTTTTTTACCGATTTTCATTGCATCGCGATTTCAGGCGCCTGCGGAGACTCGCAGGCCATTAATGGCGGGCTCGGCGATTTGCCCATGGGCCCCTATAAGATCGTCGATAATTTTCTCGAGGCTTCGGGACAGAATTTAATGTTCGGAGGCGGAGGGGCTACGCAATCTCCACAGGATCTTGAGATTCGCGGCAATCATCTGTTCAAGCCTCTTTTGTGGATGAAGGGCCAGCCGGGTTTCATCGGCGGTACCAATGGCAATCCCTTTATCGTGAAGAATCATCTTGAACTGAAGAACGGTATCCGGGTGTTATTCGAAGGCAACGTTCTGGAAAATACCTGGGGCGGGTTCACCCAAACCGGATTCTCGATTCTGCTCACACCCAAGAACGACAATGGGGCCTGCCCGCTTTGTGTTGTACATGACGTCACAATCCGCTACAGCACCATCAGCAACGTGGGCAACGGGCTCGAAATAGGCGACGGCGCCTCGGACTCTGGAGCTTTGTCGCAAGGGGCATGGAACGAAAGCATTCACGACCTCCTTATTCAGAACATCAGCGAAACTTCTTATAACGGGAGCGGGCATCTGCTGCAGGAAGCGAACGGAAATCCCGTAGCCTCTATTCACGATGTCGTCATCAACCACGTTACGGCCATCGGCACGGATGTTGGTGCCGCGATGCTTGTGGTTGGCAACGACGTAACTTCTCCGACGATGTCCAACTTCAGTTGGACGAATAACATCTTTACCGCAGACGCCGGGGTTCTGACCACCGGAGGTGGGGCTACGAATTGCGCCTTCCAGCACGGGCCGCTGGCAATCCTCAACAGTTGTTTCTCGCCTTACACCTTCACTGATAACGCTCTCATCGGCGCCTCCGGAACCTGGCCGGAAGGCAACTACGCACCGGGGTCGGCTAGCGTGGTGCAGTTCGCGGGCGCCAGCGCTCCTTCTGGCATCCCTTACCAGCTTCAACCTTCCAGCCCGTTTGCCAAGGCCGGATCCGATGGCAAAGATTTGGGTGCCGACATGACTGCGATCAGCCAGGCCATTGCCGGAGTCGCACAGTAACGACATCAACCCATCCCTGGGACCGACTCGCTTTTGCCGTGCAAAACGCCATTCCTGGCGATTGACACGTCATTTTCCGGACTCGATAATCGTCTAGGGATTTGCCTCCGCCTTGCCTACGATTTCCCAGCCACCCGCGCAGGATTTGTCTGCCACCGCTGTGCAGAAACAAGATTCGATTCCGCTCGTCATCTTCATCGCTTCGGTGGTTCTTTACATTTCGCTTCTCATCCTCGGCACATGGCACGGCTACCGGCATCTGCATCTGATGCTGTTGGCCTTCCAATACTTGGTCATTCTCCCGATCACTTTATGGTTTCTAAAGCCCAGCACCGGCTCAACCGCCAGCAGTGTTCCGGCAGTCAATATCGTTTTTATCGTAGTTGCATTCGCCTTGGTGGCCATCCCTCTTAGCCGCTTTTCGGCTCAAGGGCTACTCAATCCGGATGAATCCGGATATGCCTTTCAGGCACGGCTTTATCGCAGTGGCCGCATTATGGCTGAGCCTCTGATCGGCGCTACGGCCAACGTGCGACAAACTCCAGCCGAATTATCATATGGGAATCACATCTTGTCGCCTCGCGGATGGTTTCCAAAGTTCCCTCCGGGATGGCCGCTCGTCCTTTCGCTTGGCTACTTGATCTCGGCCCCCTGGCTGCTGAACCCTGTCTTTGGAGTTTTGCAATTAGTCTGCATCGCAGTTCTCGCTAAGCTGATCTTCAATCCGCCAGCAGGAGCCCTCGCGGTTTTCTTTGCCGTCCTCTCGCCATTTTTCCTCGTCAATTCCATCGGAATGATGTCACACGCGTTCTGTGCGCTCCTGTCGGCCGTCGCGTGCATGGCTTTGTTCAGCGCTCTGAAAACAGGGAGTCTCTGGTACTACGCGGGGATGTTCGCCTGTTTGGCGACGGCCCTGCAGGTGCGCCCTTATACGGGCTTTGTGTTGACTCTTGTGCTGACCGCGGCGGCCTTATTCCTCAATCGCAACAAGCGCACAGTCCTCATGCGAGTCCTTTCCATCGGCGCATTTTTTGGTGCGATTGCGCTAGCCTGCGTACTGCTCTACAACCACGCCTATACCGGCAACTGGTTTGTTTCGCCATATGCCATGGCCGTGGGAGCCAGCACTCCGCCGGAACTATCGTTCAACGCGGAAAGAGTTTGGCAAGGCATTCGCCACTACGCGCCGCAAACCATCGAAGAAAGTCTTATCGGCAGTTTCCCTTTCGTTTATCTATTGGCGGGTTATGCTCTGCTGCGCGAAAAGGAGCGGCGTAAGGAGGTTTGGATTCTTGGCTTGGTCTATATCTCTCTTGTGCTCGCCTATCTCGCGCACCCGGATGGTTCCGGCGTTTTTTTTGGTGAGCGGTTTCACTTCGAGGGATTCTTTGCCGTCCTGCTCCTGGCCGCTCGCGGATTGCAACTTCTGGCTGAGTGTTGGCGTATGCCGCGACACGCACTTATTTGGACGATGTTTCTCTTCGCAGCGATGCAGATTACGCAACAGACAGCCGCGATCACAACCGTGGCCCGCCGTGGTGAACCTTATCGTAAGGTTCGCGCAGCGCTCACTGCTTCCACCGTTACAGGATTGGTGTTTCTTCACGATGGTCCCGGCTTTGTCGCCAAGCATTTCAATCTGAATGATGCTGATTGGCGAAATGCTTCCAGGGTTTACCTGATTGATGCAGAGCCGGATCATCGCGACGAATGGTCTTGCCGTTACGGCTTTGGCGGTTGGACTGCCGTGACCTACGATCCACAGTCGAAACAAGCGGTTCTTATAAGCCGCAAAACTAACTGTGGCAACGAACCTAAACTGCACTGAAAGATCTGATCATTACTATGGCGAGCGTGAGAACACTATGGCGAGCGTGAGAACGCGCACCTCGAAACACTATTCGACACCTTTGGTTCGGGCTTGAATTGCTTCAATATCGGCGCCCAGATTCTTTCCGTCCGTTCCGGCTTTCAAAAACGGGGACGCTTTCTTGCAGGCCGAATTTTTCCCGGCACATAAGCGATAGTCGCCTCCGTTGCCGTCGTGAAAGTCCATCATATGCACGGCTGAAGGACTCCCTGGTGTGAAGTTTCCGCTCGGCCAACCACCGGCCGATCCCACAAAAGCGCTGTGCGTAAAGCGGAAACTGGCAAAGCAATTCTTCAGCACGCCTTCCGGTCCCAAGCGCCGGGGCTGGAAAGCGCAATTTTTGGGACCACCGCCCGTAGAAAAAAAATCGTTGCTACCGACTCCCACCAGATTGTTGGTGAAATTGAAGTTGATGATTTTTTCACGGTCAAGATTAACTCCAATCATAAATAGCGCATTCGGCGGAAAGCCCGTGATGTGATCGATGCTGATATCTCGCAGTGCGGGCATGTTCGAAGTCACTTGAAGCAAAGCTCCAAAGCCTCCATAGAATTGCCCGTTCAGATCGTCAAAAACGATGTCGTGAATGCTATAGCGCGCACCTCCGCTCGCCGCCCCGCCGGCGTCGGACAGCCCCGTGCCCATCTGCATGCCATTTGCGGCATGACTCACGCGGCAGAAGCGGATGGTCAAATCGGTAGTCTTGCAAAGCGGGCAAACATTGTTTTGATTTTTTGGGGTAAGCAGAATGGCAAATCCCGTTTGTGTGAATCCGCCCCATGTATTGTCGAGGATGTTGTCTTCGAACAATACTCTCTGCGCATTTTTGAGCTCGAAAAGATTCTTGACAATGAACGCCTTTCCCGACGTCCCACCCACAAACCCTGGGCTTCCCGGCTTCCAGATCAGCGGCTTAAACAAATGATTGCGCCGGATCTCAATATCCGCTGGCGAGAGCGTGGCCTCACCCCCGCCGAACATGATGTTTTCCCCGGAAGCTTCCAGGAAATTATTGACGATCTTGTATGGTCCCATGGGATTGTCTCCCACTCCGCCGGCAATGGCTTGCGCATCAAGGCAACTCCCGGTGACTGCCACACAATGAAAATCGGTGAAGTACGAATCCACCACGGCCACATCGGTGCTTCCGCCGAGCGCAATTCCGCGAGTGGTTTCGTCCTGAGCCGTGCCATGAAGCCAGTCGCGGTCGAACACCAGGTGATTGGCCCTCCCTTTGCCGCGCACGACAACCAGGTTGTAAACCACACTCCCCGGGATATTGCGCGTAATTTCCAGCCCGAGCATGCGATAGTGATTCGCACCATCCTCGAATTCAACCGGACCCTCATTTCTTGAATTGGATACTAAAGCTGCCAAGACTTTCTTCGGCGCGGGACAAGAGTACGCGGGGCGTCCCGGCAGCGATACCACTCCCGCGTAACAAGGCGTGACGCGATTTCCTTCGGCTGGCAATGCGGAGTCTTCGGCGCTGGTGCGCACGATGATCCAGTGGTTATCGTCGCAGCTCTTCGCGGGAAATTTGAAATTACCGACAAACTGCGCACCTGCGGTCAGAACAATCTTGTCGCCACACTGTGCTTTCCTCAACGCCGCTTGTAGTTCGCCGCTATCCTTGGGAGTAAGCACGCTGCCGTTCGCGGGTGTATCAACCATGGCGCTTTTGACGTACGCTCGTGGAAGTTCCGCCGGGCCGTCGAATTTCGCCGCGGGCGAGTTTTGCGCAACCCCGATTGGCACTGCCAGATTCACCACCAGCAAAAGCGAACCGGTCAGCAGAAACACTGCTTTCAAGACTTGCCTCCACTTCATGATCGACGCGTGGCGATGAAGACGTTTGGTCACCGCAATGCCAGGACCTCAGTTTCCACAGTCTTACTTTTCCGGCCAGAGAGCCAGTCGGCCATCCGTGCAACATTGTCGTCGTGCAGGTTCATCGCGAGTTTTGCTTTCACCTCGCTATAACGCGCTGTCACCGCGAGTAATTTTTCGCACATATCTGCGGCGTCAGAATCTTTGTAGGTCACGACGCCATCGGGCCGGCGGCCATTCTCGCTGGCCACCACAGGGACTCCCAGAGCGATCGACTCCAACACCGAAGCCGCCACGCCGTCACATGCCGGAGTCCTTAAGAAAATAAAACACCGGCGCAACAACGTCAGAAATTCATCGTGAGTAAGATTGCCCAACAGCAGCACATTTGACCGCTCGGCGTTGTCCCAGGTATCGAGGTATTGTTTTGCCGCCGTGATTTCCTTCTCCGGAAAACCCAGCCAAATAAATCCGGTCTGCGGATTTTGTTCCCGATAGCGCCTCATTCCTTCGCGCAATGTCTCCAGACGGTACTCCGGGCGGAAAGAAACATAAGATAAGATCACCGGTTGGTGCTCGGTGATAAACTCCTCGACTGCGGCAGCCAGCGCGACCGGAGAAAAGTTCAGGTACTGCGGCGAAAATGTCGCTATGGTTGTGACCTTGCTAGGTGGAGCGCCGTACCGCACAATCGCCTCTTTAATTGGAGCGCTGTCGCACGCGATCGATCCCGCCACAGTGAACAAGATCTGAAAAGCCCACCGCGCCGGACCCCGACGGGCACGAGGAAAGTAGTCCTGCGAGAGCCCTCCGTGAAATGTCACCAGCGCGGGACGTAGAAAAACACGTCCAGTTACGACCGCTATCGTCGCCAGCGCATATCCTTTTTTTGACATTCCGTTTACATGTACGTTAAGCCGGTAACCCTGCAGTGCATAGCGCCACACTTTTCTTACATAATCGAAACCGTTTTGCACGTCGATGTATTCAGGGCCTTTGATCTGTCTTCCTTCGTTGATCTTGAGCACTTCGCATATGTCGCCTCGCGCCCGCAACTCCTCCACGACCAGTTTGAGTTGGATTGCCCAGCCGCACATCGGCGGAGGATAATTTCCAATTTGCAGGACTTTGGCCGGCTTTGTCATCTTTATTAGCTATGTTTTAACGTAGCCCGCAGCTATACCCATGAAAGATCTCTGGAAGCAAATATTCTTGCCAAAGAAGTTTCTTTCTTGAGCCGGAATTTCGTGTCGAAATACCAACGGTAAATTGCGCGCATTCGTGACAAGGAACTGTTCGCGGTCTGTTGTTCCAGCGGAATCTGCGACAAGTATCCTGTCGACTGCAGGGTCTCGCCAATCAGTGCTTCCAAACCCGAAAGTTGCGGGTTGGTTAGGCTGGTTTTCCAACGCGCAACCGGGGTAAAACTGGCCTCTTCTGCAAACGAGCTATTAGGATGGTTCACCGAGCCCACGCCAGCTTGTTTGATGCGGTCATAGTCCAAATCCTGTTCCACAAATTGGCTTAGTTGCGCCAGTATTTTTCGCGGATCCTGCACCAGGTCCTCGTAATGAATTTCGGTGTAGTCGCCATTCAGGGACCCGCCGCACTTCCGTCCCCTGCGCACAATCCACTCCCAATAAAGTGCGGCCACTTCGAGACTCTTCTTCCGATCCCAAATAAAGGGACGAATCCAGCCCTGCTTTTGCAGCGACAGTGCAACATCCCGGCCGTCGCGAATAATGTGAATTACCAGCGCATTAGGGATGGTCGCTTTGATGCGGTCCAAATAAAGCAGATGTTCGGGCGTGCTGTCGGCCCAGCGCTCGACGCCTTGCTGCCGCAACATCGCCTGCATCACAATGCGCAAAAAGTCGCCTCCATTGCGGCATTCCGCCAGTACTTTCCGCCGCACCTCAGCTTCATCCAGCCCGCTTTTGGTGAACAGAGAGCTCGCACACCACGCATTGAGAAGTTTGCGTTTGCGGCTCGCCACGCTTAGGTCACCAAATCGCGGCTCCAGAACATTGAATACTTGCGATTCGGCCCGGTAAATCGCAAAATTCCCGGAGGACAGCAGCATGTGATAAAGCAGTGTCGTGCCGGAGCGCGGACAGCCCACCACAAAGACCGGCGCCTTACTTCTGAGGCTTGCTTTCTCGCCGCCAGTCTCTCTGTTGAGTTGCGCATTCTGCATATTCGTCGTTGCTGCGGAAACTTAAACTGGTCTGATTTCCTCGGCGCGCGGCGCCGCAAAGTCCGCGGCCAGTTCGTGGTTTTTAGACAGAGCCGGAATTGATGTTTCCTTAAAGCTAAACTCCGAAGCAGGAAGCTGCTGCCGTCCGCTCTCCAGATAATTTCTGTGCCACCACTCCAGTATCAACAGCTTCCATAACACACCCGAGCGGTTGCGGCGTCCCCGGAGATGTTCATCCACCAGCGTTCGCACCGCCTCGGGGCGGAAGTATCCACGCTGCAACGTCCGCGGCTCCGTCAATATCTCCAGCAGTCTTCCCTTCAGCGCGCCTCGCATCCAGTTTTCCAGCGGCAATTGAAATCCTTGCTTTGGGCGATCGAGAACCGCAGACGGAACTCCCAGCCGCACCGCCAGTTTCCGCAGCAGATATTTACGGACCGTACCGCGAAATTTCCATTCGATGGGCAGCGCAGCGGCAAATTCCACGAACTGCTGATCGAGTAATGGCGCCCGCACCTCCAGCGAAGTCGCCATGCTCATGCGATCGACTTTGGTCAAAATATCAGCCGCCAGATAGGTCTTGGTATCGAGATACAATAGGCGGCTCAAATAATCGGGATCTGCGGGGGCACGGTCGAAATAATCCCGGAACTTCTGCAAAGGATCTGGCAGATGATCCGCAGCGGCGAGAAAATCTTTGCTGAATAGCGATCGTTCCCGGTGGAGTGCGGGCAAGAAAGTGATCGCGTCCAGATACCGATCCCGCGCACCGAGAGTAGCGTTCCAGGCCAGGTTACGGCCCCACATTCCCAGCGGCAGGCGATGATGCAAATGCTCCCGATAAAACTCTCCTATCGATCGGGGCATATCGTCGAATGGTCTCCGATTCGCTGCAATCTTATAACGGTCATAACCGGCAAACAATTCATCGCCGCCATCCCCTGAAAGCGCCACGGTCACCCCACGCCGCGCCATACGGCAAACGTAATAGGTCGGCAACATGGACGAATCGCCAAAGGGTTCCTCTAACATGCTCGTCAGATAAGCGATCGTCTCTTCAATATCCGGATCGACAACCATTTCATGGTGGGCGGTGCCAAATCGCTCGGCGACCATGCGGGCATACTGCGATTCGTTGAACTTGCCTTCGGCAAATCCGATGGAATACGTGTTGACCGCGCGCGAAGATTCCCGCGCCATCAGCGCGACAACAATGGACGAGTCCACGCCGCCGCTCAACAATGCGCCCAGCGGAACCTCGCTCATCAAGCGGATGCGCACCGCCTCGGAAAGCTTCGCTTCCAGCATTTCGAGGCATTCCTCTTCGGAATTCGGCCGAAGAGTTCCATATGCCGGCACATCCCAGTATTGCCGCAGCGACAACTTCCCGTCGGAAAATTCCAGAAGGTGCCCAGGCGGCAATTTATGAACGTGGCGAAAAGCAGTCAGAGGATCGGGCACATAGCCAAAATAAAAATACTGCAACAGCGCTTCTGGATTGGGCTGCGCCAGCTCGGGCGCGACGCCAAATATTGTCTTTATTTCCGAGCCGAACAGAAGGCGGCCGTCGTGTACGGCATAGTGCAAAGGCTTCTTGCCCAGGCGGTCGCGCGCGAGCAACAGTCTCTGCCGCGTTTCGTCCCACACCGCAATCGCGAACATGCCTCGCAGCTTGGTCACGCAGTCGGCGCCCATCTCTTCGTAGAGGTGAACAATGACTTCGGTATCGCTTTGCGTATAGAAATTATGTCCTCGAGATTCCAGCTCGGCGCGTAACTGTGGAAAGTTGTAGATCTCGCCGTTAAAAACCGTCCACACCGTGCGGTCTTCGTTGTGGATCGGCTGGCGCCCACCGGCTAAATCGATGATGCTCAACCGCCGCATGCCGAGCCCGGCAGCGCCCAGCGTTAAGATACCTTCGTCATCGGGCCCGCGATGAACAATGGTCTGGCACATGCGATGAATTTCACCGGGGTCGATTACTTCACTGCGCCGGCCGATGATTCCCGCTATCCCGCACACGGTTGCGCCTCCGCGGCGAGTTGCCGTTCACTTGCTTCGCTCGCCGGGCCACGTTTACGGCCCCGCACCGCAATCGGAATTTCGCCCACACTCAAATCTTCCAGCCCGCAACTCTCAAACCAGCGGAATACTTCCTCGTAGGTGTGCTTGGACTGATACCACGGCGAGTACCAGTCGAACGTATCCAGAACCCGCCAATGCGGATCTTGATTGAACGACATGGGCAGCAGCATTCGCAGAGCTCCGCTCGCCGGCCGTCCCGCCAGCGGAATCTTGCGCAGGCCCTGATGCAATCCGTACAGTGGGATCGTTCCATAACATAAAGTGTGCAGCAGGCGCGGCGGCATGCGCCGCGTGATCTTGCGATAGATATCACTGAATCGATACCACGGGTTGTAGCTACTATAGAGCCAGACCGCCAGCTCCCCGCCGGGCTTGAGAAATTGCGGCAAGTTCTTTACCGCCGCTTCACAATCCGGAGTGTGGTGCAGAACTCCAAGGCTGTAAATAAAATCGAAACTCGAGGGAGCAAACGGCAGGCGGAAGGCGTCGGCCTGCAACACGGCGGCAGCGCGGTCTGCCAGGTTGCGGCGTGCGGCTTCGACGGCGCGGCTTAAGTCGACGGCCACGACTGTGGCTCCCCATTGGTCGCAACCTCAGCATAGCGGCCCATGCCGCATCCCACGTCCAGCACCAGTTTGCCCGCCAGATCTTCCGGGTGAAAGCGCGTGCGCCGGATGAAGTCTTTTTCCGACCGCTGGCTGCTCTGATTATCGAGCTGCGTTTTGTCATGTTTGAGCCACTGGAAACCGAAACTACCAGCATAAAACTGTTGGTCAACAAAACGGGGAATGCCATCGACAACCGGATAACGGTTCCCGCACTGCGCACAGACCAGCGCTCCAGCTTCTGGCAGCAGCCGGGATTGACAGTGGAGGCAACGAAGGATTCCGAGAATCTCTTCAGTCAGTCCACACCAATTGTCGTTTTGGTTTGCTGGCATTTTCCACTTCCCGCAGGCGGAGCTTGCCTGCCTCCGGCGGTCCGTTCATCGGGTCCACGGGCGCACTGGCGATCTTGTACAAAACGCAAATGTAGCCCACGATGAAATATTGAAACAGGTTGTACTCTGTGGTGGCAAAAACTGCGCCCACCATATAAGCCGCCAATCCCGCTCGCAGAGCACTTGTCCACAATCGGATATTTTGATCGGCGATGTAGCCGGGCAGCTTCTGCAATTTCTTGGTTTTGTGCAGTGACAGCCCCATGACCAGCGTGAAAAGAATCACTCCCGGTAAACCTGTCTCCGAACTGAGTCCAGTGTATGTATTGTGCGTCGGTTGCCAGGTTCCGCTGATCGCCTGAAAACTCCCTGGTCCAACGCCAAACAGCGGATGTTGCACGGTTAGCCTCAAGCTTTCGACCAATAGCCGTTTTCGCGCCTCCAGGGATCCCTTGTCTTTCGAACCTTCAATGTTTCCCCTGAAGATGCTCTCCACGCGGATCAGATAACTCGGAGTGGCTAGCACGATCCCGGTTCCGACCATGCCCACTACCAGAGCGGCAACGATGAGGTGAGTCCGCTTGGCTTTGACCACGAACTCCCAAAAACAGATCATGCCCGTTATCACCAGGGCGATCAACCCGCTGCGGGAGTAGGTCGCGATGACGGCATAAATCATGAATACCAGGCTCACGCCCCAAAATAACTTGCTCCAGGCAGCTTTACTTGCCAGCAGAAACGCCAGACACAATGGAAAACTGATAGCAACATTGATGGCGAGGTCGTTGGGGTTTTCGAGAATTCCTTTCTGAATTCCCAGAAGACGGCCTTCTGTAGTGCGGTGTACCAGGACCGATGCGATAGTCACCAGCGCGATCGTCGCCGACTGGATCAGCAGAAGCTTTCGGATCTCATCCACTTTGCTGACCACGATAAAGATGAGGAAGGCAACGATAACTCCCTTGGAGAAGCGGTCCACCACGAAATCGAAAGCTCCGCCGCGCCACGACGCGAAGAAAATAGTGATCAGCAGGTGCAGCAACAATAGGGCTAGAAGTTTCAGTTCAATCGGAATCCGGGCCCGGTCCTTGGGCCGCGCGCCAAAAATCAGAGCCAGCAGCGCGATTCCACCGGAAATTTTGCCGATAGGCACATGCGCCAGCCCAGGAATGAAATCCTCCGGCCGCACGAAATAGATGTAGGAAAATACCACCAGCGCCTTGTAGGCGAGGGTTTTCCGGTTTTCGCTCACATAGCGCAAGTGCGAGGCGATGGGCGCGAACCTGCTTTCTCGCTTCACCGTTTCCATGCGGCCTCGCTCAAATTGAGAGTGCTCCATTGCTGCGGCAACAGGGCTGGGAAAAAGCGGCCGATGGCTACTGCGGCGCACACCAGCAGTTCCCAATCCATGGGACAACGGTACTTGGGCGACCACTGAATCACATAATAAATAAGCGGAAAACTCATCCAGGTAAGAAAAAACAAGAGCGCGACCAAAGGTTGCACGCGAAACAGCAATCCCAGACCCGCCAATGCGAGAAGAGTTAGGCCCAAATTCGAAAAGCGATGGAGGGAGTTTCCGCTGGGTGGGAACCACCAGGCGCAAAAGCGCTGCCAGGTGAGATGGATAAATTCCCCAATGTTGCCGCGAACCCATATCTCCGCTTGCTTAAGCTTTGCCTGGTTATACTGCACTTCGCCCATTTGCAATACCGACTGCGCCTCGCCAAGATTGTGGGAAGGATGAGGCACGTCGAAACCAAGGTTAGTTTGCATGTCGAAAGCCCGCCCGGGACCGTTCGACAGCCAAAACTCAAGGCCGAAGTTGCTTCGCGTACAGATCAATTCGCCGAAGCGGAGATAGTTGCGGATTGCCCACGGCGCGATGAACAGCGAAACGACGAGCGCCAGAGCCAGGCACTGTTGCAGATATCGCAATCGCTCCGCGGCGTTCACAGATATCAATCCCGCCAAGAGGAAACAAGCAAGAATAACGAAGAAGGCGGGCTGCAACAGAATTGCCGCCCCCCACAATACCAGGTAGAGGATCGGGGTCTTCTGCCCCCAGGAGTGATCGCGCCAGATCCGGATGGTCATCCAGGTCGCGATCAAAAGCGCCAGCGCTTGCCAGGGCGTATCCCAGTTTCCGCGCAGCTCGGTTTGCAGGGCGCCGATATAAAGCGTGCCCAGAATTCCAGAGATGATTCCCACCACCCGCCCCAGACCAGCAGCCAGGCAAAAAAGCGGGAGCAGCGCGCATCGAAGCGCGCCCGCTGCGCACGCCAGCAATATCTTCACCGCCTCAGCACTAGCTCCAGTGCCAAACACGAAATAGATAAAGCCTAAGAAGAGCGGATAAATCGGCATTTGCTGCGCGGTGGGCCCGGTGTGGATCAAGTAAGGATTGCCGTATTCATGATACTTAACCAGCGAGAGGCCGATGCGCACCATCTCCTCGCGGCGATCCTGCTCGAATCCGCCAAAAAAGCCCGACTTCCACGCAATCAAAACGCGCAACCCGAAGGCGAAGAAGAAAACAGCCAGTGAGAAGCGTCTAAGCACTGGCATTTCCCTCTGCGGCTGTAAGCAAGGAGGTCATTTCCGCCAGCTGCGACTTCATTGGTCAACCATCGCAGGCGTCCTGGCATTCTGCTTGCGCACAAAATCGAAGTCACCCAGCGGCACTTCCACATCGTGACTTAACGTCAGCATGCGGATGTGCAGTACCTTGTCGACCGGCAGCGACCACTTCTTGTTCTCATACAAGAGCAAGCTTCTGCCCTTCCAACGCGGTTCGTTCCCGCCGATGGGAAACCTGCCTAGTAATTGAAATTGATCGCTCTGCAGACATTGCCGCAACACTGTCTGAGAAGAGAAATCCAGCGGAGTATTTTCCGAAACTACGGCAAAGCGAATGCCTTCGTTTTTGAACAGATCGAGAACCTGTTCCCGGCCGTGCAGCAACTCTTCGCTGCTCTCGCTCTTGCGCACGTCGTTCACATAGAGTGACTTTCGTAGAACCAGAAACTGCCGCCGCGGATCCAGAGATCGCATGAAGAAAACAAAATTGCCGGGAACTTTTCCATCGAAGAGCACAATTCCCGAGTCGTAATTCTTGACAAGCCGAGCCGCAACAGTTTGATAGCCGGTTATGTAAGGGCGTTCGAAACCCCAGGCGTGAATTGTCATGGCAGCTGCGAGTACGCAGGCCGCGGCTTGCATCGGCCGCCGCATCCATGGCGTCTGAAATCCCTGGGCCAGCAGGCCGGCAACGAAATAAATCAGCGGAGGAAGCCAGTAAATGGAAAAGCGCGCCTCGCGTTGCCCAAAAAAAGTGAAAGTGAGATATCCTGCCGCGATCCAGCACAGCATCAGCAGAGTTTGCCCGCGGCGGTTCCAGCGCCGCGAGAACGCCAATCCCAGCCCGCTCAAGGCGAGCAGTGGGATCGAGAGGATATGGGGCAGACTTTTCCAGTAATAGGCGAGCCTGCGTATCCCGCTCAACTGGTGCGATTCCAAATCGCGGGCCACGCTGGCGCCGTGCATGACCAGCATCAGCAGATAGAACGGCCCCGCCAACACCGCGCAAATCGCGATCGCCACCCAGATCTTGCGATTCCACACCCGCTCCCAACGCCGGGTCGCGGCCACACTAAACAGGCAAAAAACAAAAACGTAAATCACCGTCTGCTTGCACAGCAGGGCGGCGCTGGCCCAGAGCGCCCATTTGACCAGCGATGCCCGCCGGCCGTCGTCGAGATAACGGATCCATTCTCGAATCGCAGCCACCGCCAGAGCCAACGACGGTATCTCCAGCATGACCGACTTTTCGAAAACCAGCATCAGCGGAATGGTCGCCAGCATAATGGTGGCGACGGTTGCCGTGAAGGAATCCTGCAATTCTTCGACCAGGCAAAACCACTGGTAAAGCAGCAGCGCGAGAAACAACAAGACAGTAATTCGCGCCGCCACTACACTGGGGCCAAGGGTAAAAAAACTCAGCCCTTCCACGACATAGAACAGCGGTGGCCAGTGAACAATGGCTATAGAGGGATATTGCGCATAGTACCGGTAGGCATATGCGGCGGGATGGCGAATAGGCAAATCATGCATCGCATCGGCGACGAATAAACCCGTCACCGCATGTTGCGCTTCATCCACGTTGTAGTCGAACTCGCCTTTGCCGATGCCGCGGGCAGCTACCGCGCACAACAACGCGATGATAGCTGCAATCAGAACCCTGCGCGCGAGTTTTGATAGCGCCGCCGCTTGCGGCACAGCAAAGAGCTGACTGCCTACCGGTCCTTCCGGCTCGCAGGCCGCAACTCCAGCCCGCAGTCTTAGCGTGTCCATGCCACCCTTTTCCCCCTGACGAAGTTGGCGAAGGCCACCGCCGCAGCGCCGTTAAGGACCACGAAAGTGAGCGCCGCATCACTGGCGCGATTCAGAAACCCCAGCCTGAGGTCCCCCATGGCGAGCAGGCTCAAAGCGTAGAAGATCACCTGAAGAACCAGACAGACGCGATAGAAAATTCCACTAAGGAACATGCACGAAACCAGCGCCGAGAACAACGCCAATGGAATCGCCAGCCGCAGCAGTTTGTGGCTGATGAATTCGAAACGCAGCGGGTTGCTCCCGCTCAGCAGCCACGGCGCCAGCTGCAAGAGTTGATAGTTCCCGCTCAAGGTGCGTACTTTGCGGGCGAATTCCCGCTTCCCGCCGAGATCGGGGCTGTCCCAGGCCCGGGCCCGCGCGTCAAATACTACCCGCTTGCCCTGCCGCGCTACCTGCATCGGCAGATAAACATCATCCAGAATCGTGCCTTCCGGAATCGTTGTCAGCAGTTCGCGCCGCACCGCATACAACGCTCCGGTGGCCCCGACCACAGAGTCCGAGGCCGCTTCCAGTTCCCGCAGCTTCTTTTCAACCCGCCAGTAAAGCCCCATACCGCGCCGTGCTTCGCCACCTTCGACATCTCCCAGCATCAACTCGCCGCTGGCACAACCTACTTCTGGGTCGGCAAAGTTCTCCATCAGCAGCCGCAGCGCATCCGCTTCGATCATTTGCCGTGCGTCCGTGAAGACCACAATGTCCCCCTGCGCCACTTCGATCCCGCTATTTAAGCCGGCAGCCTTGCCTCGGGACAATTGATTGAGCACCGCATAGATTCGAGAATCTTTATAATCGCGCAGGATCTCTTCGGTACGGTCGCTCGATCCATCGGAGACCACCACGATCTGGCAGCGTTCGGCAGGATAGTTCAATTGCAAAAGATTGTGCAGCTTCTGCTCCAATACTTGTTCTTCGTCGTGTACCACCATCACGATGGAGAGCGCAGGCTCGACTGCGCCGCGGCGAACCGGCCAGGGACGCAGCTTGGATCGCAACCACAGCCACGCGGGATAGCCCGCGTAGGTGTAGGCAATGAAGGCTGCGGAAATCCAAAAGATCGCCTTCATTGCGCGCCCCGGCCCAGGAGCACAATCTTGATGGTCTGGAAGATGATCAACAGGTCCAAACCGAGCGAAGCGTTCTTGATGTAGAACAAGTCGTACTGCAATTTTTCTCTGGCGTCTTCCAGTGTATTTCCATACTTGTACTGCACCTGCGCCCAACCGGTGATGCCCGGCCTCACGGCGTGGCGCACCCCGTAGTAGGGAATTTCTTTGCTCAACCACTCGACAAATTCCGGCCGCTCCGGCCGCGGACCCACAAACGCCATGTCTCCCTTAAGCACGCACCACAGTTGAGGAATCTCATCCAGCCGGGAAATGCGCAGCCACTTCCCCACTCGCGTGATGCGCGGGTCGTCATCCCATGCCCAGGTTGCGCCCGTATCCGCTTCCGCGTCTTTGCGCATGGTGCGGAACTTGTAGCAATAAAACTGAGAGCCGCCGATGCCCACACGTTTCTGGCGGTAGAAAATTGGCCCGTTCGAATCGACTTTGATGGCGAGCATCACCAGCGGCAAAATCGGAAGCGCCAACAGCAGCCCGGCAAAGGCCACGAGGGTCGAAAACACACGCCGCAGCATCAGCAGTCCGCTGCTGAAGCGGAACCCGTCGGCGAAGATCAGCCAGCTGGGATAAAGCTGTTCTACCTCGATTCGCCCGGAAATCTTCTCCAGCCACGAAGTCGCTTCTTCCACTTTCACGCCCGCCAGACGCAGGTCGAGCAACTCCTCCACCGGCAAGGTATTGCGGCGGTCGGCCATGGCCACTATCACGCGATGCACGCCATTTTGTTTGGCAAACCCCAGCAAATGAGACGCCACATTTTCCCGCGTGACCATCCCCTCGAGATTTCCTGTCCAACCCACAACCTCCACGCCCATTTCCGCGTGGCGCCGCAAACCATTCACCAGCCGCTGCGCCTGCTCTCCCGTACCCAGCACATAAACCCGCTCGCGAAAAAATGGTTGCCGGGCCAGCCATGCATATGTGGTGCGCCATCCGAACAAAAGGAAGGTGAGAATGATCAAACCGAGCAGCGCGGAATCGTTTCCCGGCAGCAGATGGGGAAACACGAAACCTACGCCGGCCAGCACAATCGCCACCAGCCCCAGAACCATCAATAGGCGGAAGGCTTCATCCCAGCGGGCGCTGAGACCGGAGGAATCGTAGAGATCCAGCCAGTGCGAGACCAGCAGCACGATTCCGGTGACGACAAATATCTTGAAATAACCGCCTTCGTAGTTGAGCAGCACATAGCTGTCCTCGCGGTGCTGCATCACCGTGCCCAGTAAAAACGACAGCCAGATAATCAAGGCTTCGCCGGCGAGCAGCACCAATGCACGCACCGGGTAATAGACTTTGAACAGCCTGATCACGGGCGCCGCTCCCTAGGGTCTCATTGCTTTGGCTTACCAGCCCTTTTTTCGTATTCTTCGTAGTAGTAGCGCGTGTATGGCGTGGCATCGTTGCGGGTGCCGTTCAATACCATCCCCACCAGCAATTGATCGGGAAACTCATCCCGCGCTCTGCGCGCCGCGTCGAAGGGCGTGGAGTTCGAGCGCACCACGATCAGCACTCCGTCGCAGGACTTGGCCAGGACGCTTGAGTCCGAGACGGGAACCGCAGGCGGTGAGTCGACGATGATCCAGTCAAATAAAAGTCCCACCCGCTGCAGCAATGTCTTCAAACGCCCGTTGCCCACCAACTCCGAAGGATCGTCAATGGGAGTGCCGCTGGGAATGAAAAACAGATTTTCCAGCGGACCCCGCTGCATCACCGAAAACTCGGCACTCCGTCCCTGCAGATAATCCGATAAGCCGGGGCTGAACGTGGTTCCGAGCATTGTGTGCAAGCGCGGCGCGCGCAAATCCGCGTCGATCAGCAATACCCGCTTGCCATGCTGCCGCACCAGCACCTGGGCCAGATTCGCCGAAGTAAAAGACTTGCCTTCGCGGGGAAGCGCGCTGGTAATCAAGATGCTCTTCAGCGGTTTTTTATCTCTCGCGGTGTAAAGACGCGAGCGCAGAGTGCGAAACTCTTCCGTTCCCCGCTTATTGTCATCCCCGTTGAGAAACAGCATGGTCGCCGGATCGGGTTTCCATTCCACCTGGCTGGATTTTGCCAGCAACGATTCCAGACCAATCGAGCTGTAATAGGCTGCGCCGGCGCCGTTTCCTTCCGCAGTCGAACTCTCTCCCACCGGGCCGGCAACCACCGCAGATGGAACCACGGCGAAGCCTGGCTGCACGGCCAGCTCAACCTCGGCTCTTTCCTGTTCGGCTTTCTTCAGCGCATCATGAATTCGGCTCATAATTTCCTTTCGCCGGAGAAGCTTTTCCATCCGCCTGCCTGATGTGATCGGCCAGCTTCACCAGCGATCGCAACGCTTCCACCAGATCGGAATTGTCGCCCCCGTTCACGGCTACGGGAGTCGGCGTCATCGCCGCCGACGCCGTGTTGTCGCTCAAATCGAAATCCCGCGCCACTGCCTCCACAATCCCCGGTCCAATCACCTTCTGCTGATCGACAAAGGCGCTTACCAGGCAGTGTTCGCATATCAGGTTGATCACGCGCGGCGTTCCATTCGAATACAAGTGAACCGCTTCCATGGCTTGCGGATCGAAAATCTGTTGCCCGTCCGATCCCGCGATGCGAAGGCGCTGCTGGATATAGGCTTTGGTCTCATCCACGGTCAGAACGTGCGTCTTGGCGCGCAACGTAAGCCGCTGCCGCAACTGCCGCAACTGCGGCTGCTTCAGCTTTTGCTCCAGCTCCGGCTGCCCCACCAGTACGATCTGCAATAACTTCTCGGTGAAGGTTTCCAGATTGGTGAGCATGCGGATTTCTTCCAGCACCTCGTCGGTGAGGTTCTGCGCCTCATCGACGATCAGCACCGCCGTCTCGCCCGCGCGATAACGGTCCAGCAGCCAGTTGTAAAGCCGCAAAAGCACCTGGCTCTTCGCCCGGGAATCTCCGGGAATGCCGAAATCCGCCATCATGTAGTCGAGGAATTGCGGAACATTCAAACGCGAGTTGAAGACGAAAGCGGTGGCCACTTGCTGCAGCCGCAGCCACTCCAGCAACTTGTTGATCAGGGTCGTCTTTCCCGTTCCCACTTCCCCGGTCAGCAGTACAAAGCCCTTGCGGCTTTGAATGCCATAGGTGAGGCACGCCAAGGCTTCCTCGGTATGCCGCGTGAGGAACAGATAACGCGGGTCCGGGTTCACGTTGAACGGATTCGCTCTCAGTCCGTAGAACTCTTTATACATGTGGTTTTCTAGACGCCGACGGTCTCCCTTTCCTCAGGCTTCTTGTCCTTCTTCCAGAACCGCCCCATCCCGTATTTGTTTTGCGCGGGAGTGGCGCCCACCCAGGGCACAGAAACCAGCATGGGCAATTCGAGAGCCGCTTCGGCGTCGGCCTCGGTGCGGATTGCGGTATCCCGCAGTTCCAGCCACAAAGCCATGCCCAGGCCCAACGCCAATCCACTGGCCAGTCCTCCGCCGGCGAACAGCAGGCGGTTGGGAAAACTCGGCTCATCGGGCAGGCTCGCCGGATTCAGCAAACTCATCTGCTCGCCCTGCTGCTTGTTTTCCATCGTCAGGGTCAGATCCGACTTGCTCTTATCGGCCAGCAAGTCGTCATAGTTCTTCTGCGCATTGTCGTAATCGCGCGCCATCTGCTTGTACTGTTCTTCAATCACCGGACTAAGCGATACTCGCCCCTGATACTGCGCAATCTCCTGCTGCAGCCTTTTCTCATCCCGGGTCGCGGTCGTAATGAGGTCGCCATACTGATGAACCTGCAAGCGCAGTTGGCGTATCTCCGGGGGCTCGTCAGGCGATGATTTATCGCCTCCGCCAGTTGCCGCCGGCGCCGCGGACGCTTTGTTCGCCTCTGCCAGCTTCTTCTGCACCGCCGCGATATCGGCCTTGGCTTTGATCACGTCCGGATGATCGTCGGTATAACGCGCCTGCAATTGCAGGAGCTGCGATTGCAAGTCGGTCAGTTGCTTTTCCAGCGTCTCCGGATTGTTCGTGGACTGCGTCGCTTTCCAGGCTGCAATCTGTTGCGCCAACAGCGATTCGGTATAGGACTTGTCTTGCTGCGCCCGGTTCAAAGTCTGCGTGTTGGCTTCGAGCTGGGAGTTTAATCCCGTCAGAATCTTGAGATTGCTTTCTTCATCTTCCGGCAGCTGGCCAATGTATTGCTTCTTGAAGTCGGCCAGTTTGGTGTCCAGTTCATCCAGCGTGCGCTTGGCATCTTTCAATCCCTGGCTCAGCAGATCGGTGGTTCCTTTGGCGACATCCTGGCGCGAGGTCAAATCCTGCTCCAGCAACAGCGAGGTAAGTTCGTTGCAAAGCTGCTGCGCTTCGCGTGCATTTGGCGCGGTATATTCCACATAAAATCCGGGCACCGGACTCTGATTCGGCTTTTTCTTGCCGCCGCCAATATCGGAAAGATCGGTGACCACGGGCTGGATGGTCATGTTGGCGCGAATCTCGTCAATCATGTCGTCGGCATCGCGATCGTTTTTGACCAGCCTTAGCCGTTGCAGCACCGGCTGGAGCCGGCTCTGGCTCAAGACCTGCTGCTGCAGAGTCGCAATCCTTTCGGTCAAATCCTCGGTGACGACTGGTTGCACCATGCTGGTCGGCACCTTCTGTCCTTCGATCAGCACCAGCGCCTGCGATGTGTACTTCGGGGTAAAGGCGTAAGAGATCAGCCATCCGGCAATCGGCCCCAGTACCAGCGGGATCACCAGAATCCAGGCCCGCCGCCGTAATATCGCCAGGTAGTCGTCCAAAGTCAGTTCGCGATTCGCAATCATCGGATAGATCCATTCCTCTACGGCTTCATCTCTATCTCTCTCAGCTTCATCGCTGCGTCTTCAAGCAGCCAAATCTTACTGTGTAAAAAATCAATCCAGCCGCGTCGGCCGCGGAATCCAATCGATACCAATCGTGCCTACCTGCCGGTTCGATGTCCGGTTGCACGGCGCCAGACTCGCTCCAGTAACAGTTACCCCGCAAAATGAAGGATCAAACCAAAGTTGGTTGAACTGGTAACTGGCGAACAGGTGAAAACTTCGCCCCAGCATCCGGTGCACTGCCACTCCGGCGTATCCGTAGTCGAACGTGTTGGCAATTACTCCGGGGCAGATTGTCGAAGAAAGTGCGGCAAACTCGCAGGTAATTTGTTGCTGCGGCGACAATGGAACTTCGCGCCGGTTGTGCGCATAGCCCAGGTCCGTAGTCAAACTCCAAACCCGGCTCAAGGGACGGGAAGCGCTCAGCACCGCATTCTCGGTTTCGGCCCCGGTAAAGAAGCCGGATCCGCTGGTGTTGAAGCGCTGAAACGAGAGGCTCAACATCGTCTTGGGAAACCTGTAACGAAACGCCGCTTTTCCAGCCACCGAGATTTGGTTGGTGGTGGATCCTTCCTGGCTCAGGCCGGTGAACTGCGGTCCCGCGCCGGCCACAAAGTCCATGCGTCCGGAGATGCGATGTCCCCACATCAACTGCGCAATGTTTGAGTGGAAGGAATATCCCGAGACTGAAAAACCAAACTGCTGATAGCCGTAAAGAATCGCTATCTGGTCGTGGGGCCCGAGCACATGGTCATATCCACCTTGGGCCGAGAGCTGCGTACTGCCCAGAAATGAAATCCCCTGCACATCGGTATTTCCCGTGTAGTGCACAAATCCGTAACCCACGGCCGCGGTCACCGAAGACTTCGGACTCAAATATTCCGTCACATCCGCCAGGCTCAGATTCATAATGCGCGGCACCTGCCCCAGCGAACCGAACGCCGTGCCGCCCCAAAAAGTGCCCGGAACACCTCCGCCCAGACCCTGCCCCAATCCATCCTCGCTGCCATAAGAACCACCGAAGCTGCCCTCCGGCATGTAGCTGAAAGAGTCGCGCAGTCCCAACTCGCCTCGCTTCCAGGTAATCTTCTGGTCTACATCGAACTGCTCCACGTTGTGGAAGCCGAGGCCTTCGGCGGAGTAGTAGCCCAATCCGCCCACGTAGTCCAGCGCCAGATCGTAATGACTCCACAAGCCGCTGCAGCTCGAGACTCCCCAGGGCAAACGTGTCCGAGTGAAGGTCCGATGCGCCCAGCGTGTTGGTGATGTTGGAGTCCGCCGCTTCGCTTACGTGAAGGCTTGGCTGCAAGTAACTGAGCGGCGCGGCATGTGGCTCCAACCCTGGCTGATCGATGGCGGAAATCGGAGGATTCTCTACCACCACCGCAGGCTGAGTATCCACACCAAAGGCCGGAGCAGGAGCGGCGCCCGACTGCTGGCTGCTATCCTGCGCAGGCGTAGCATCGGTTTGCGGAGTCGCGCTATCCTGCCCCAGCGCCGCGCTGAACGGCAGCGCCACCAGTATCAGGGTCAAAATGGCTGTGCGGTTGCTCATTTCATTCCTTATGGCACCACGACCGTATCTCCCGGCTGCAACTGAATATTCTCTTCCGGATGACGGCCCTTGACCACGTCCTTGTAGTTAAACGCCAGCTTGACCTGTTTCCCGTTCTCGGTGCGCAACAAATAAATCTTCTTCAAGTCGGCAAATTGCGTGAACCCTGCCGCAGAAAGCGCTTGCAGCATTGTCATGTTGGGAAGCAGAGCCACGGGGCCGCTATGCACCACTTCTCCAGTGATGAATATGCGCTGGCTGTTCATCGCCGTAACCACCACGGTCACCCGCGGGTCATCGATGAACTTCTTAAGCTTTACCGTGATGGAATCCGCCAACTGCATCGGGGTGAGTCCCGCCGCCACAACGTCATTCAATAATGGCAAAGATATTTTTCCGTCGGGACGCACCGGCAACGTCGCGGTGAGGTCAGGTTCTTTCCACACGGAGATGTGCAGCACATCGTCGGCTCCAATCACATAATCCGGCCCGGCCGCATGCGAGAGCGGCCCGCTGCCCTTCGCCATGCCGTCAGGGCTCTTAGCAGCGGATTTCGATTGCGCCACCACTGCTGACGACAAGCACACCGCCAGAAAAAGTAGCGCTCCCGCCTTCACTACATTCTTCATGCCTTCTCCACAGAACTTTAAAACCCGATCGCGGCGCTAAGCGTTCGCTGTGGCCGCTCTTTCCGACCACTTTCCGCGCGACCTTGGCCTCTTTGACGCTGGCTCTTTGACCGCAATTGCTTCGCGCCGATTTCTATACCGCCGCAGGATTGGCAGCTAATAGAATAAAGCGCTTTTCACGCTTTGGCGCGACATTTCCTGAGTGTGTCGGAATCTCATCGGTTTACCGATGCCCGCATTTACAGCACTGTTGGCGGCAATGGATTCTTCGCGAACCCGGAACAGCAATGCGATCGCGAAGATCACTTGTTGAGCCTGGACCACTTGAACCTGGACCACGTGGCGATTCCCGGAGGAATTGTTCGAGCAAGACAACTGCCATTGAGCCTACCAAAAGCAACGACGCTTAGCCATTTTCCTTCGTGTTTTCAACGGGTTAGAATCAGAAATCACCAGGGTGGGAAGCTGCTTTCCAGACTTGCGAAAGTATAGCACGCAAAGTAGAAAACTCTTTCACATTCTAAGCGTACGGGGCCCTTCGCGTTATGGTAAACAGAGAACCGAACGGTGACCGACAATCAACCCGCGGCCCTCTGTTGATCGATCCCGTCGACAGAGCGGCGAATGAAAAAAATAAGGAGCCAGGGCTCCCGGCCACGCTCCTTATCACTTGATCTCTTCGTCCCTGCGGAGTGGGTTGCGTCAACAATATCCGCTCGTCTATTGCGCAAAACTTGCTGGCGCAAATTTCGCTTTTTGCTTGCAATCGTCAGCGGGCTCGCCTTACCGCGGTTGCGAGGCCATGGGTTGCGCGCTCAGAGCCTGTTTTGCCGGATTCATCTGCGGTCCTTTGAACACAGCATAAAAGCTTAGGAAGAGCGGAATAATCGGGCCTGCGGGATAGAAAACTGAAAGAAGGAAAGGCATCGCATCACCCCCAAGTTCAAATGTCTCGCAATAGCTTGCAAATTCAGATTAAGCAGCTCCTCATTTCGCGGCAGTGATCGCAATCACGCGCAAGCTTGCCGCCAATCACGATCTCGTGGAGCCGATGATTTACAATGGAATGTCTTCAAGCGCACTCATTTCTCACCTGCAATACGGAGGATCCATGAAGCTCACACCCGGAAAACTGGAAGGTCTCAAGAGAGTCTCGAACGAACGCGGAGTCATCGCTGCGGCCGCAATGGATCAGCGCGGGTCGCTGCAAAAATCGCTAGCCAAAGAAAAAGGCGGCGAAGTCAGTGACGCCATGATGGAGGAATTCAAGTCGCTGGTCAGCGAAGTTCTGACCCCACATGCGACTGCCATCCTGCTCGATCCCGAATGGGGATTGCCCGCCGCGAAACGCCGCGCCAAGAATGCCGGCTTGCTGTTGGCTTATGAAAAGACCGGATATGACAAGACCGGCCCCGGCCGTCTGCCCGACTTGCTCGATCACTGGTCAGCGCGGCGGTTGAAAGAAGCGGGCGCCGATTGCGTCAAGATTCTGCTTTATTACACGCCGGACGATCCCAAGAACGTGAACGAGACCAAGCATGCCTGGGTGGAACGCATCGGCGATGAATGCCGCGCCAATGACATTCCCTTTTTCCTGGAGTTCGTGGGCTACCAGGAGGGTGCGGATGAAAAAGGGCTGGACTACGCGAAAAAGAAGCCGCACATCGTCACCGAAAGCATGCGCGAATTCAGCAAGCCCCGCTACGGCGTCGACGTGTTGAAGGTGGAAGTGCCGGTGAATATGAAGTTTGTGGAAGGCGTGAAGTGCTTCGCCGGTCAGAAGGCTTATTCCAAAAGCGAAGCCATCGATCTATTTCACAAGGCGGCAAATGTCGCCACCAAGCCGTTTATTTATCTCTCGGCAGGCGTGAGCAATGCGGAATTCAGCGAGACACTGGAACTGGCTGGAGAATCGGGCGTGAAATTTAATGGCGTGCTCTGCGGCCGCGCGACCTGGAAAGAAGGAATCCCGGTCTATGCCAAGCAGGGCGCGGCGGCATTCCGCAAATGGTTGGAGACCGAAGGCGTCAAGAACATCAACAACGTGAACGATAAGCTCAAGGCTGCGACTTCGTGGTACAAGATCTATGAGGTTGAGCCGGCGCTGGTCGGCGCATAGATTTTCTCTAGAGTTAGTCCGGCGCGGGCGAAAAGCCCGCGCCTTTTTCATCCCTCCGGCTTAGAGCCTCTCACTCTGCGGCCGCGTAATATCCGCTCCTGGCGTGCGCCGTCATGTAAGGCAGTTGTTTCGGGATTCGGAGCTTCACGTTAATCTTGTGCCATTTCCCGTCCAGGGGCACATCTTCAGGACGGTAGCCGAGCAGGTACTCCGTTCTCAGTTGGGTTCCGATCAGCTTCGCCGCCTCGGGCATTTCGTTGGGATTGGCGATGGTAAAGGCCTCGCCTCCAGTCGGCTCTGTAATGCTGGACAACAGGCTGGGGCCTAATAGTTCTTCTTCCGTGGGCATATAGCGGTCGAAAGTGCCAATGGCGTAGATCGCGACATCGGATTCCCTGACCGCCTCGCGAATGTCGCGTTCCGTGTAACGGCTATGATTGTCGCCGCCATCGGAAATGACGAGCAGGGCCTTCCTTGAATATTTCGCGTCCTTCATCTTGCGCACGCCCATATAAATGGCGTCGAGTAAGGCCGTGCGTCCTTTGGGATAGGTGAAGACCAGCTCCTTCTCAATTTCGGCCGGGGTTTGTGTGAAGTCGCTGGCCAGGCGCGGGGCGTCGGAGAATGTAATCATGAAGAATTCGTCGTTGATGTTCGAGGTATCGCAAAACTGGTGGACGGCCTCGCGCACGCGATCCATTTTGTCGCGCATGCTGCCGCTGGTGTCGAGGATGATGCCGACGGAGATGGGAGCATCGTCCGTGGAAAAGTGCTGGATTACCTGCGGCTTCTTGCCTTCGAAGACCTGGAAATTCTCCCGTTGCAGCCCGACCACAATCCGCTGCATGTGATCGACCACGCTGACCGGCACCAGCACCAGATTTACCTCTTTTTTAATGACCTCTAATCCTGCCGATTTGATCGAGCGAACGGCGGCCGCCGACCGTTGCGAGATGTGTACGTCATCGAGCCGGGTTTGGGAAAAAGCCAGGAATTGGAACAATCCGATTAGCACGGGCAAAATCAGGAAACGCTTCAGGCAGGGACGTGCATCGAACGAGGCTTGCATGGTTCACCGTTCGGCAGCGGCGCTCAATCTGCGCCCGCGGCCAACTCTTATTTAGGATGAATCATCAATCGGCACAATCCATTCAGATCTGTAATCGCGGCCGGGAAAAATCTCCCTTGGAAAGTCTTTCGACCTCAAGGCCTCAGCGTGGCTCCTAAGGTGAATTCCCGCGTTCCCGCTTCGGCTTCCGGAGGGTCATCAGCTTTTTTCCTATGACATGCTGAACCTTAGACTTAGGATTAGTTTCTGATCGCCATGACTGCCGACTCAAAAATCGCCGCATCAAAGACTGCCGCATCGAATGCGTTCGATCCAAAGCCTTCCGCACCCATCAGGCCGCAGACCGCCCTCATCACCGGAGCCTCGGGCGGGATCGGATATGAATTAGCGAAGCTTTTTGCCCGTGATGGCATGAATCTCGTGCTGGTCTCACGCAGCGCAAATAAGCTGGGCCAAGTCGCAAGGGAGCTGCAAAGTAGTTCTGCGTGCAAAATCTCTGCTTGCAAAGTAAAGACCATCGCTCTGGACCTGAGCACTGCGCCCGCACCCAAGTTTTTATTCGACCAGTTGCAGGCTGAAGGGATTGCCGTCGATATTCTGGTTAACAATGCGGGCTTCGGCGCGTTTGGCGAATTTGCGCAAATCGGGGAAGAAGAAATCCTGGGGCAGATTGAACTCAACATCACGGCCCTGACACATTTGACCCGGCTGTTTCTGCCGCAGATGATCAGCCGCCGGCGTGGAAAGATCATGAATGTGGCTTCCACGGCGGCCTTCCAGCCTGGGCCGTTGATGGCGGTGTATTACGCAACGAAGGCGTACGTCTTGTCGTTCTCTGAAGCTCTGGCCAATGAGCTGAACGGGACGGGCGTCACGGTCACGTGTCTTTGTCCCGGACCTACGAATACCGATTTCGCGCGCCGCGCCGGCAATGACAAATCTCGCTTGTTCAAGAAGATTGGCGGGATGAGCGCCGAGACAGTAGCGCGCGATGGCTATCGCGGGCTGATGGCGGGAAAGACAGTTGTGATCTCGGGCGTGCAGAACTGGTTGGTGGCAGAGTCGGTGAGATTCGCGCCGCGGAAGATGGTCACGGCCATTTCACGCTGGGTCTCGGAGAAAGTGGAATAGCCGGCTCGGGCTTCGGGGCTTCGGGGCTTCGGGGCTTCGGGGCTTCGGCAAGAGACTAAATTCGAATACGGATGGAACCAACTGAATCATGCCAACTTTGATTGCTCAACCGACTCGCGTGCAGTCTGCGGGGAACAAGCCCAAACTGATCGACGAATACATTGGCCGCGTGAATTCAAAAACTGCGGCGGCGAGCGTAGCGCATATGCGCAGTCCTGCGGGATGGGTGGAACCGGGGCAGACTCCGGAGTTCGACGAGTTTACCGTTGTGCTTAAAGGCCTGTTACGAGTGGAGCACAAGGGCGGACACCTGGATGTCGCCGCGGGGCAAGCGGTTGTGGCTCATGCGGGAGAATGGGTGCGCTATTCAACTCCCCACGCCGAGGGCGCGGAGTATATTGCCGTGTGCCTGCCTGCGTTTTCCATGGAGACGGTGCACCGGGATCAGCCCTAGATCTCAATCAGCACGTCGCCATTCTCGATCTTCAGCGGATAGACGGCGACCTTGGCCGAAGGATTCTGCACCGCTTCGCCAGTCGCCGGATTCCATTGCCAGCCATGCCACGGGCAGACGACTTTGCCGCCTTCGATCATTCCCTGCCCCAGCGGCCCGCCACGGTGCAGGCAGACGTTGTCCATGGCGCTGTAGCTGCCGTTCACGTTGGCGATGCAGATCGTCTTGTCGCCGCAGGGAAATTCCTTGGCCTGGTTAGCGGGTGGGAGTTCGGGTTCAGTTGTGAGTTTGGTGAAGTTGGCCATTGGCCTTTCGATCCCCCTCAAGAAGAGCACCGAGCTTTGCTCGGCGGACAGCCGGGGGCGGCTGTCCCCACATGAGGCTTGCCGACAGCTAAAAGCTGACCGCTATTTCGGCTGCAAGGTCTGAGCGATCATGACTTGCCGCTTAAACGCCTCCACCATGTTTGGATCGAGGCGCACCGCCGTGGGCTTTTTGGCCAGGGTCATGGTATCGATTTTGTCCTGCAGCTTAAGCAGCGCGTAAAAAAGATTCTCGGGACGCGGCGGGCAGCCGGTGACGTAAACATCCGTGGGCACGATTTTATCGACCCCTTGCAGCACAGCGTAGGTATTAAACGGCCCGCCCACCGATGAGCACGCGCCCATCGAGATCACCCACTTGGGGTCGGGCATCTGGTCGTAGATGCGTTTGACTACCGGCGCCATCTTCAGCGTGACGGTGCCGGCGACGATCATCAGGTCGCTCTGGCGCGGGCTGGGGCGGAAGACTTCCGAGCCGAAGCGCGCGATGTCAAAGCGCGCTGTGGATGAGGCAATCATTTCGATGGCGCAGCAGGCGAGGCCAAACGTCATGGGCCAGACGGCGGATTTGCGCGCCCAGTTGAAGACATAGTCCACCGTGCTGATCATGAAATTCTTTTCGAATTTGTTTTGCAGCCAGCCCATGAGGAATCCTCAGTTATCGCTACAATGGCAGTCTAGGTAAGACGTGCAAGGGTGTCAACAAGTGCGGCTTCGATGAAAATTGACGTACTCCCCGGTGAACGACGCGCCATTCCCGGCAAGTTGTGGAATGCATGGTCCCGCATTCGGGCATCGACGTTTTGGATGGTCGCCATCGCCCTCTTTCTGCGCGTGGGTTGGATCATCGTTGGTCACACTTACAAGTTCAAACCCATCGACAACAACTTTGGCTTTGGCTGGGAGATGGGACGCATTGGCGCGGCCATTGCCTCCGGGCATGGATTCAGCAATCCGTTTGGCGCGGCGACGGGCCCGACTGCCTGGGAGTCGCCGCTTTATCCCTACCTGATAGCGGGTGTGTTTCATGTGTTCGGGATTTATTCGAAGCCGTCGGCATTCGTGCTGCTGACTGTCAACAGCATATTTTCTGCGCTTACCTGTATTCCGATTTTTCTGATTGCCAAGCGAATTTTTTCCGAGAAGGTTGCAGTCGGAGCGGCGTGGACCTGGGCGCTGCTGCCTTATGTCATGTACTGGTGTACGCGCTGGGTGTGGGAGACCAGCCTTTCGGCGCTGCTGATGACTGTGCTTTTGTGGCTGGCGCTGACCATGGAAGATCGCGACGGCACGCTGCCCTGGATTGAGTTTGGGTTGTTGTGGGGAATTGCGGCGCTGACCAGCACGGTGTCGCTCTCGTTTTTGCCGGCGGCGGGATTGTGGGCATGGTACCGGCGAGTGCGGCGCGGCAAACGGTCTCTGACAGGAATTGTTGTCGCTTCGATTGTTTTCTTCGCTTGCATCGCGCCCTGGCTGTTGCGCGACTATCGGACTTTCGGCAAGTTCATTTTTATTCGCGACAACTTTGGCGCGGAGCTGCGGCTGGGCAACGGCCCCGGCGCCGATGGCACCTGGCAGCAATATCTGCATCCCACGCAGGATGTTTATGCCATGCGGCAATACGTCGCAATGGGAGAGTTGCCGTATATCGCCATGCGCAAGCGGCAGGCGCTCGATTACATTGAAGCGGATTATGCGCGCTTTGCCGGGCTGTGCGTGAAGCGGTTTGTTTATTTCTGGGCCGGGCCGCCGCGGCTGGCGCAAATTTGGTGGTTGGCGCAGGTGAAGAATTCGTTGTTCCTGGCATCGTCGGTACTGACGTTTTGGGGATTGGGACGGGCCTTGCGGCGACGATGTCCGGGGGCGTGGTTGTTGTTCTGGCTGATTCTGTTCTATCCCGCGATTTACTACGTGGTGTTTCCCAATCAGCGCTATCGTCATCCGATTGAGCCGGTGATGACGATTCTGGGAGTGTACTTGCTGACCGAGGCGCACTGGGAAGCTGAAGTGGTCATACCAGAAAAATGAAAAATGTTTTTGGTTAAATTCTTCATTGCAAAGGATTTGATTCGACTTGATCTGGGGGTCATCCCGGTAAATTCTTGAGCGCCGGGGACTTACCCGTAAATTATTATGAAATAAGGACTTAGCGGATCGTTTTTTTCGAATTTCGCTGGAGCGCATTTGGCCATTATCGGATAGTGGAGCTGTGGAAGTCGGTGAGGAATGTCACGTTGGTGCGCGGTTTTTTTGGCACGGAATTAGCAACCGGATCACGTATTCGCGGATTAAGAAATCGAATCGTCACGTGCGATTCGCTGTCCGCAATGCTTTGGGCCAGGGGGACGCATGAAGAAATGGAGGTGGATTGCAATCGCTGCCATGGCAATTGCGACTACATCTGCTGCTAGCGCCCAGAGGACGATGGCGAAGGCACAATGGCCGACCATAGAAAAACTTCTGAATAGCGGCAAATCCGGGGAGCCGCTGTCAGAAGCTGGGCTGTCCACCCCTGAGCTTAGAGCACTGCGGGCTGCGCTAGCCCGTGTGGCGAAGGGAAAAGCTTGTCGGGGCGCCAGTATTGAAGGTTGCGGTGCATTGAAGAGCGAAGTTCTCGAAAGGGTACAAATCACGACTGATGGGCAACCAGCCGTCGTATTGCGTAACACATCTGATTGCGGCACGGCTGGTTGCCCATTGTGGATTGTGCGGGCCGTTCGTGGCGGCGGAATGCTATTGGAAGACTTTGGCTGGGGCTATGCCATCTTGCCAACGCATGCGCGCAGGTATTTTGACGTCGTTACGGCAGAAGGCAATCACGAAGTGGGCCTCACCATGTGGCGATTTAAAGGCAACCGCTACCAGCCGTTCCGGTGTGCATCCCTGGGAGCGAATTCGGGCACCGACCCCAAGGCAGAGGAACAAACGTCAGAGCATCCCTGCCGGTCACCTATTCCTAATCACTATTGAGTAGGGCTGTAACACGCTCCTGGGTTGACGAGTTTTTGTTAAATCCCTGATAGCGCCAACTGACGCTACAAGCTCTTTGCTGCATCTGAAACTTATTCCGCCGCGGGACCGTAACTTCTCCGCAGGAGGTTGACATGCGTGACACGAAGGAACGGCTGTCTCTATTCTGGATCTTCGCGTTATTAAACTACCTGTATGCGGACGTTGTTATCCTGAAACTGTGTGCACCTCGGTCATCATCTGGCAGGCTTGGACTTGGTCAGGGGTTGAAACTGTCCGCACGTCGTAACTGATCGCTCAAATGATGAGGTCAATGTGAAAAGAGAACGCCTAACACAGATCGTCCTGGTGATCGTGGGGCTGTTGTATCTGGCCCCAAGTTATTTTCTATATCTGGATCTGCGGCATTCCAGCTGGCTTTTGGAGCAGAAGAACGAGTGCGAACCGATGTTTCTGAGCTTTTTTATTCCGGTCGGGGTCTTTCTACTCATAGCCGCAAAGAGACCGTCTGACCATCGCTCGATGATTGCTCTAGCAGCTTGGTGGAACATCTCCCATAGCACCGTGATGGCTATTCAAACCGTGGAAGCGTGGATTCACGGCGTCCACAGGAGCTTTACCGATGTGATCCTATTCCTTGTGATCGGAGTTGTCCTGTTAGCGCTTCTGCCAGCCAAACGAGTGGCAGTCGCGCCGGGAGTTGCGTGAACGAGCGCAGAAAACCCATATCGCAATGATGCCTCCCATGATGTGAACGATCCAGTCGCCGGGTGTTTTCGCTTTGCCAAAATTGAATATGCGGCAATGGTAGTAGGGACCGCGCAGGTGGCGTTACATCGTAATTGCGCTGATAGACGGAATTTCGTCTAAACCAAAGTCAAAAGCCCCACCCTGTCGCACAGAACGCGACAAGGATGGGGCACCCACTTCGATTCTTCCAAGAGCCTAAGCTACAGCGCGCTCATGTTTGAGAGGAACTCGCCGTTGGCTTTGGTTTTGCTGAGCTTGTCGATCAGCAATTCCATGGCTTCCACGGGCGAGAGCGGGTTCAGAACTTTGCGCAGGACCCAGATGCGCGAGAGGTCTTCTTTCGGAATCAGCAGCTCTTCTTTACGCGTGCCGGAGCGTTGAATGTCGATGGCGGGGAAGACGCGCTTATCGACCAGCTTGCGTTCGAGGATGATTTCGCTGTTGCCGGTGCCTTTGAATTCTTCGAAGATCACGTCGTCCATGCGGGAGCCGGTGTCGATCAGGGCGGTGGCGATGATGGTCAGCGAGCCGCCTTCTTCGATGTTGCGGGCCGAGCCGAAGAAACGCTTGGGACGCTGCAAGGCGTTGGAATCGACGCCGCCGGAGAGCACTTTGCCGCTGGGCGGAACGATGGTGTTATAGGCGCGAGCGAGACGCGTGATGGAATCGAGCAGGATGACGACGTCGCGCTTGTGCTCGACTAACCTTTTTGCTTTTTCGATCACCATTTCGGCGACCTGGACGTGGCGGGCGGCGGGCTCGTCGAAGGTCGAAGAAATAACTTCGCCTTTCACCGAGCGCTGCATGTCGGTGACTTCTTCCGGGCGCTCGTCGATCAGCAGAACCATCAAGACGACTTCCGGATGATTGGTGGTGATCGAGTTGGCGACGTTTTGCAAGAGCATGGTTTTGCCGGCGCGCGGCGGTGAGACGATCAGGCCGCGCTGGCCTTTTCCGAGTGGCGTGAGCAAATCCATGACGCGGGCGCTGGCGTTTTCGCGAGTGGTTTCGAGCTTGAGGCGCTCCTGCGGATAAAGCGGAGTCAGATTGTCGAACAGGATCTTGTTGCGAGCTTCGTCGGGCGATTCGAAGTTGACGGCTTCGATCTTTACCAGGGCAAAGTATTTTTCGCCTTCGTGCGGAGGGCGCACCTGGCCGCTGATGGTGTCGCCGGTCTTGAGATCGAATTTGCGGATTTGCGAAGGGGAGACGTAGATATCGTCGGGGCCGGGAAGGTAGTTGTAATCCGGCGAGCGCAGGAAACCGTAGCCGTCAGGCAGGATTTCGAGAACGCCTTCGGCGAAGATGTGGCCTTCTTTTTCGCTTTGCGCCTGGAGGATTTTGAAGATGAGATCCTGCTTGCGCAGTCCGCTGGCGCCGGGCAGGTCCAAGGTCCTCGCGATCTTGGTCAGCTCGGTGATGTTCTTTTCTTTTAGTTCAGCAATGGTCATGGTTCACCTAAACCCGGGTTCACTTGTGCGTTGAAACGCAATCGTTAGTGTTCGCGGGAGATTTTCAAAGGAGGGTAACGCAGGGAAGACAACACCAGGCAGGAAGGCGGGGCTGTGTTATGCAGCCCGCCGTTGTGCCTCAGCAAAGTTTTCTGGTTCCGACAAAACCGCCTGCCGCTCCGAGCCTGCAATCCGGGTCAATACGTCGTTCATCGTTTCCGGGATTCTGGTACTGGGCCGATGGAACTTCCGCGTGGCCTTGGAGGCAAGCTGACAGAGCATATACCGATTCCGTAAGGTCTGTAAAGCATCAAATACACGATCAGAGCGCATGTGATTTATTTCTCCTTCTTTATAAATGTAGCGTTCGCCTTCCGCCTAAAAACGTGCTGGAGCCCGCAAAAATCCAAGCGCTCCACATAACCAACTGATTCCAATTAGGTTGTAAAGGAGATGGCGCTATGCTTCACTAAATTAATAGATGCGCCACCGGACACCTAAGATGCTCGATTTTCTGGATTTGGCCTCGGCGCGGGCACATCAAAAAATAGGACCGAGAGCTTCCGGATGTCCTTGGAACCGAGCTAATTTAGCTTCCGGATGGCGATCTGGTCAAGGTAATTCTGCGTACCGGGGCCAAAAGGGGAATCAAGGAGTGCAATAATCGAACTCTTGCCGGGCCGCCCGGACCGCGGCATAGGCACGGCAACCTCTGTTATTACTTATACTTAGGCTTTATTGTGTGAGGCTGGCGTAATCGCGTGCAAGGGGGGAGAAAAGATGCCGGAGAATGAGGAGCCCGAGGCGATAACGCCTGCGGAGAACGAAACCTCGCCCGCAGTTAGGCTGCGGATGTGGTTGCTGAAACTGTCGGCTGACGGCGGGAGCGACCTCCTGCTGGTGCCGGACGCGGCACCGGCGATCCGGGTGGAAGGAAAGCTGCGCGCCGTTGGGGACGAGCCGCTGACCGGGGCCGATATTGAAGCGGCTGTGGTGCCGGCGCTGGCTCCTCATGCCCTGGTGCAGTACCGGCAGTCGCGGATTGCGGATGCGTCGTATCGCGTGCCGGGGTTGGGGCGGTTTCGCATCAATTTGCATCACGAGCGCGGGCGGCCGGCGGCTGCGGTGCGCGCCTTGCCGTCGAAAGTGCCGAACCTCGGCGAGTTGCATCTGCCGGCGGGTGTGGCTGCGCTGGCACAGTTGCAGCGGGGGTTGGTGATCATCGGCGGCGCTACTGGGTCGGGCAAGACCACCACTCTGGCGGCGCTGGTCAATGAAATCAACGAGAAGGATGCGCGCCATATTGTCACCATCGAAGATCCTATCGAATACGAGCACGTTCACAATCACAGCATTATTGAGCAGGTCGAGATTGGCTCGGACGCTCCTGACTTTCCTACGGCTTTGCGGGCGGCGCTGCGGCAGGCTCCGGATGTGATTGTGGTGGGCGAGATGCGCGATCCGGAGACGGCGCGGATTGCGTTATCGGCAGCGGAGACCGGGCATCTGGTATTTACCACGCTTCATACGACCGATGCGGTGTCGACGATTTCCCGGATTGCCGACTCGTTTCCGCCGGAGCGGCAGCATTCCATTCGCGCGGAGATGGCGATGGCTCTGGCGGCGATCGTGACGCAGACTTTGCTGCCGCGCCGCAGCGGAGGGAGAATTCCTGCGGCTGAGTTGCTGATGGTGAGTTACGGCGCGCGGCAGCATATTCGCAAGAATTCGTTGCAGCATTTGCATCAGGAGATCACCATCACGCGCAAGGCGGGGTCGTTTACGCTGGAGGAATCGCTGGCGCAGCTAGTGGCGCAGGGGGATTTGAGCCGCGAGGATGCGATGATCCGGGCGATTCATGCGGAGGATTTGGATACGATGTTGAAGGCGAGGGGGATGTAGAATTTTTGCGCGGCTCGGGGAGCTGTTTTTAGCTTAAAGGTGCGACGTGGTTCTGCAAAAGAGACCTGAATTGATGGGTTTCCGTGGCGGCAAAAGCTCGCTTGGGAAAGATGAGAAAGTTCCATTCTGCTATAAAGTTCCATTCTGCTATGAAGACCATAAAGATCGTGTCCGACTCAAGAAACGTACAAAATTGTTCCATTTCATTTGTGCTTCAGAAAAGGGTGTGACGATATGAATGCCCGCTTCTGAAATTTCAGCGGTGAAGTTGTGCTTGAAGCGGCGGTCTTTCCGGTAGGAGCGCCGAAAATATCGGCGCAGCGCGAAGCTACAGTAGAGCAAGAAAGCGCCTATGCAGGTGCTAACCACTACAAATCCCCCTGTCGGGATGAGGCGGCACGAATAGAGAGACTAACCCAATTGCCAGGATCACGGCCCCCATCCAGGGCATCAAACGTCGAGAAAGCCGGCGGTAAAGAGGCTTTTCGTTCGCCATAAAGAGACGACGAGCGTCGATGTAATCCTCTTCGCTAATTCGGTAGACAATGCTCACGGCTATATCTTAATAGGGAACCTCCCGTTACTAGCAACGGCATTATTCCACCCTGAGTCGATGGCTGCTTCTGTTTGTCATGTTTATGTCCAGTATGTTCTGTCCAAGCTCCGGTACTGAATGGCCTCCGCAATATGCTTGGGTTCGATTTGCGGGGTGCCTTCCAGGTCGGCGATCGTTCTGGCGACTTTGAGAATGCGGTCGTGGGCGCGGGCGCTTAGGCCTTGCTGGGTCATGGCGCGTTCCAGCAGGCGCTCGCAATCGGCGGAGAGTTCGCAATAAGCGCGGATGTGGCGGGAGGACATTTGCGCGTTGCAGTAGAGGCGCTCGCGCGAACCTGAAAAACGCGTGAGCTGAGTTTGGCGGGTACGCATGACGCGCTCGCGAATCTTGGCCGAATCTTCCGGCTCGTTGGTTGAGCGCATCTCTTTGTAATTCACTGCTGGGACGTCGATGTGGATGTCGATGCGGTCCATCAGCGGGCCGGAGATTTTCGAGATGTAGCGCTGGATCATGGGCGTGGTGCAGTGGCATTCGCGGGAGCGATCGTTGTGGAAGCCGCAGGGGCAAGGATTCATGGCCGCGGCCAGCATGAAGCGCGCGGGGAAGGTCAGCGACATGGAGGCGCGAGCGATGGCGACTGTGCCATCTTCGAGAGGCTGGCGGAGGACTTCGAGCACGTTGCGCGGGAATTCCGGAAGCTCGTCGAGAAAGAGCAGACCGTTGTGGGCGAGCGACACTTCTCCGGGACGCGGAATAACGCCTCCGCCGATCAGTCCAGCATCGGAAATTGTGTGATGTGGCGAGCGGTAGGGGCGCTTCCCTACCAGCCCCGTTCCTTGATCCAAGACTCCGGCGACGCTGTGAATCTTGGTGGTCTCGAGCGCTTCTTCGAAAGTAAGCGGCGGCAGGATGGTGGGCATGCGCTTGGCCAGCATGGTCTTACCTGAACCCGGCGGCCCGATCATGAGAATGTTGTGGCCTCCGGCGCAGGCGATCTCGATGGCGCGTTTGGCGGTGTGCTGGCCGCGGACGTCTTTGAAATCGACGAAGAACTGCTGCGATTCGCGCAGCAGAGAATCGCCGTCGGCTTTCATGGGCAGGATGCCGTTGCCGGAGTTGATGAAGTGGATCACATCGAGCAGCGACTTCACGGGAAAGACCTCGACGCCCCCAACCATTGCCGCTTCTTTGGCATTCGCTTCAGGAACCACCATGCGCGAGATTTTGCGGCCGCGAGCTTCGAGGGCTATAGGCAAAGCGCCGCGAACGCCGCGAATGCCGCCATCGAGCGACAGTTCCCCTACAAAAAGACAGTCGTTGACTTCTTTTTTCGTAAGACCGCCGTACGCGCCCACAATGCCCAGCGCCATGGGCAGGTCGAATCCCGAGCCTTCTTTTTTTATGTCGGCGGGGGCGAGGTTGATGGTGATGTGAGTGGGCGGAATGTCGTATCCGCAATTCTTGAGGGCGGCGCGGACCCGATCACGGCTCTCGCGAACCGCGGCATCAGGCAGGCCGACGGTGTGGAAGTGATCCTGGTCGCACTTGATGCCGGAGCAATCGACCTCGACCTGGATGATGTTGGCATCGATGCCGTAGACGGCGGCGCTGAGAGTTTTATAGAGCACGGTTTGGAGAGTGGGTTGATTTGCCGAAGGACAAGACGACTTGTCCGAGCGCTGATTTTATAAAAGGGAACGGCGATCGGCTGTGATGGATGTCACAACGGTGGCTGTGGAAATGGTTGTACTTGCCCATTTCGAACCGAATTGACTGCCCGTACCAAGTTCTCCAACAAGGCCGGGTTGTTCGGCCCGAGCGCATGGCATAGGATCAAGGAACATCAGCCCTTCCCCATGACCCCGAACCCCCGTTTGCCGGATCCGTCCCGTCCACCCAGCAATCTGGAGCGTGAAGAATCCCAACTTTGGCGATGGGCGCTGGGCTTCCTTGTTCTGCTGGCTTTCGCTTTGGCGGGATTGTTGTGGGAGCGTTTGGAAAGCATCCCTTATCAGCTACGAGCCATTCCTATTGGTGTCGTAGTCCTTTCACTGTTGTTTGCGGTTTATGCGTATGGTCGACGGCGCGAAGTCGCCGACCTGAAGTTGCTGCTGCAAGGGTTGCAGGAGCATGTCGGCGCTGCGCCATCGGAGGAGCAACTCGATCAGCTGAGCCAGGTCATTCTGCGCTCGCAGCGGAACTTCAAGGAGCTGATCGATTCGTTTGAAGATACGGCGTGCGCGGTTTCTCTGGACGGCACTTTGCGGACGGTGAACAGACGCGTGACTGAACTTACCGGGGTCGCCTACTCCGATTTGGTCGGGCAGAAGATCTTCGAGTTTGTCGAGGAGCCGACGCGCGAAACCCTGGAGCGCAACCTGGGACTTTTCCTGAACAAGAGACACTGGTCGGGCACGGCCAAGTTGCGGCTTAAGAATTCGACGCGGCCGCTTTATTTCGATTACGTGATCAACGCCATCGTGAAAGGCGATGACGTCGTGGGGCTGAGCGTGCTGGGCCGCGACGTTACCGAACAACGCGAGAAGGAATTGCGCTTCACGGAGCTGTTTGAAACGTTGCAGGAGGGCGTTTACTTCAGCACGCCGGAGGGACAGTTGCTGGATGCCAATCCAGCTCTGGTGGCGATGCTGGGATATGCGCAGAAAGGAGAGTTGCTGGCGCAACCGGCGGGCGGGCTGAATGTTGATGAAGGGCAGCAACCGGTGCTGGGGCGAGCGCTGGACGATCGCGGCGGCGTGCGCACCCGGGAGATCGAGTTGCGCCGCAGGGACGGTTCAGCCGCCACTTTCCGCGATTCGTCGCGTGCCGTCTGGGACGATTCTGGCAAGGTCATCCGCTATCAGGGAACGCTGGTCGATATAACGGAAAAGAAGGTCATGGAACGGCAGCTGTTGGAGCAGGAAGAATTCCGGCAGCGGCTGCTGGAAAGTTTTCCCGACCTGATTTTGGTTCTCGATTTCGATGAGCGTTACACCTTTGTGAGTTCGCGAATCAAAGACTTACTGGGTTATCAGGTGGAAGATTTGTTACGGAAAAAAATTTCAGACCTGGAAAATAATTCGTCGGAGCTGGCGGCGCTGTATCGCGATGTTGCCGCGGGCCGGCAGATATTTGGCTCGGCCGAATATGGCGCACGCCACCGGGACGGAAGCTGGCGCACCATGCGGGCCTCGGCGGGCCAACTTGCGGATGCAGATGGAAAACTGAGCGGCGTAATCATTTCCGTGCGCGACATCACGCTCGAGAAAAAGCTGGAACAGCAGGTGGTGCAGAGTGAACGGCTGGCGGCGATGGGCCAGATGATTGGCGGCGTGGCTCACGAATTGAATAATCCCCTGACCAGCATTTTGGGGGTCAGCGAACTACTGCAGGATAACGAAACCAACGAATCCTCCCGCAAACAACTCGTCATGCTGCAACAGCAGGCGCGGCGGGCAGCAGAGATCGTGCAGAATCTGACGTATTTTTCACGCCCTCCTGCGCCCGGAAAGAGCTCAATTAACCTCGCCGAGGTGGTGGAGCGGACGCTGAATCTTCACGCTTATTCATTGCGCAAAAGCAATGTCACGGTGGATTTTCTGCGCGAGCCCAACCTTCCTCATGCGCTGGGCGATCCGCACCAATTGATGCAGGTATTTCTCAACCTGATCCTGAATGCGGAACAAGCCATTCGTGAAGCGCGCGACCGGGGAACCATCCGCATTCGACTGGGGAAAACGGAGAATTCGGTGTGGGCCAGCTTTCAGGACGATGGCCATGGGATTCCGCCGGAGACGCTGCCCAGCATTTTCGATCCCTTTTACACGACCAAGCGACCGGGACGAGGCACTGGGTTGGGTTTGAGCATTTGCAAAGCGGTGATGAAGGAACACAACGGAAGCGTGGAAGCGGAGAATGCGCCGGGGGGCGGGGCAATTTTCACGGTGGCGTTGCCGGTCGCGGGCGCTCGTTCGACCGGATGATCCGCTTTATCGCTAGGCGGAAATCAGCAAGTCTAGATCAATCGCTATCGCTCGACCGCCATAGCAACCGCATTGCCCCCGCCCAGACAAAGAGCGGCTATTCCTCGCTTCACGTCGCGGCGGATCATTTCGTAAATCAGAGTCACCAGCACGCGGGCGCCGCTTGCGCCGATGGGATGTCCGATCGCTACCGCGCCGCCGTTGACATTCACTTTATTTGGATCGAGACCAAGTTCGCGCATGACTCCCAGCGCCTGCACGGCAAACGCTTCGTTCAGTTCGTAGAGATCGACGTCTTCGTTCTTCCAACCAGTCTTCTGCCAAATCTTGCGCACGGCTTCGACCGGGGCCATCATCACCCATGCGGGATCGATGCCGCTGGTTGCCTGAGCAACGATGCGAACCATCGGCGCGGCGCCGAGTTCTTTTGCCCGCTCCGCGCTGGTAACCACGACCGCAGCCGCGCCGTCGTTCACTCCGGGAGCATTGCCTGCGGTCACAGTTCCATCTTTCTTGAAGGCAGGCTTTAAAGCCCGCAGCACTTCGATGGTCGTATCCTCGCGCGGGGATTCGTCCTTGTCGAAGATCGTGGGAGCCGCGCCCTTCTTCTTTGCCGGAATCTCCACTGGAACGATTTGTGATTTGATTCTGCACTCTCTCATCGCAGCCAACGCCTTGCGATGCGAGTTCAAGGCGAACTCATCCTGCTCTTCTCGAGTGATTCCATATTTCTCAGCGACGTTCTCTCCCGTGATTCCCATGTGGTAGTTGTTGTAAATGTCCCACAGGCCGTCGTGGACCATGGAATCGACAATCTGCGCGTTGCCCAGGCGATATCCTTTGCGCGCCTGGGGCAGAAGATAAGGAGCGTTGGTCATCGACTCCATGCCACCGGCAACGACGATGGAAGCGTTCTCGGTTTGCACGGCTTGCGCGGCGAGTGCGATCGCCTTCAATCCCGAGCCGCAAACTTTGTTGATTGTCATGGCACCTGTTGCGGGAGAGAGTCCGCCGTAGATCGCGGCCTGCCGCGCGGGATTTTGTCCGAGTCCGGCCGAGACGACGTTACCCATAATGCATTCGTCAACTTGCGCGGGATCGATTCCGGCGCGCTTGACCGCCTCGCGCACAACGATGGCGCCAAGCTGGGTCGCACTGAAATCGGAAAGGCTGCCCTGAAATTTTCCTACCGGAGTGCGGCAGCCGGAAATGATTACGACATCTGCAAAAGAGGGCATGAATCAAGCTCCCCACGAAGTTTCGCGGCTTTCATTATAGATGCCGGAGGCGGTGAAGCGTCGCATGTGGCAAACGAAATCGCAACGGATCGCGGCGAAGGATGTTTGCGAAGATCGCCGGAAGAAAAATCATCGCGCGAAGGTTCCTGGAAGGGAATAAAACGCCGATGGCAAGCGATCAAGAGAGCGAAACTTTGATGCGATGGAAAATTTTTGCGATCGCTGTCGCGTCACAGTGACTTTGGTACCACTCCTGAATGATCGAACAACGTCATTTTTTTCTTGACTTCATTTTTCAATGACTCTATACATCAACTAGTTGCAACAAAACATCGTTGCAAATTTTTCCATGAAGAATGGAAGGGAGAATAGAACCAATGGCAACGAAAAAGAAGGCGAAGAAGAAAAAGAAGCACTAAGCTGTTTCAGTGCTGAAGCAAAACAGGGGACGCGAGATGCGTCCCCTAAGTTTTTGTCAGTGAACTTTGCCGCGAGTTCCCTCAGTTGGAACGCTTCCCCGCCGCCATCGCAACTTTCGGAATATGCTTTTCTTGTGCGGGACACAGGTTGCGGTAGGCGCAGAACGAACAGTGGAATCCGGTCTTCGGCTTAAACTCCCCGTCGGCGATTTTGCGTGCGGCGCTTTCGATCCGCGCGCACGCTTCCTGTAACTGTCCCTCATTACGTGCGGTGGTGACCGCAACATTCTCTTCCAGATTGTGGAAGACGAGCGCGTCTACGCGGTAGTTCCAATTGCGCTGAGCGGCCATAGCGTAGATGGAGAGCTGAAGGCTTTCATCGGCGTTTTTCTGGTCGCGAGCCCGGCCGGTTTTGTAATCGATCACCTTCACACTGCCGTTGGCGCAGCGATCGATGCGATCAATCCTCCCGGCAACCACCGTTTCGCCAACCTGGATATCGAACCACTCTTCGGTATGCAGAACCTCCGGCGCGACACCGGAACGGGCCGCGGCGAGGAATTCCCGTAGCTGCTCAATGCCCTGCTTCTCATACAGTTCGTGTTGATACTGCTCCTCGATTCCCGAGGCGCGTATGTCATCGCAGAACTGCGCCAGCAGATCGTCGTCACTTTTGGGACGACCCAGGCGAATCGAATCGTAATAAGTTCGCAGAACGCGATGGATGGCCGCTCCGTATTGCATAGCCGCAGCCGGTTTGCGGGCCAGCTTCCAATCGCGCTCCAGCTTGAATTGCAGACCGCAGCGTTCATACGTATCGACCGCCGACGCGCTGAGCCGCGTGTGCAGATTATCGCCGGCCGGGAGAGCGAGCCATTCCTCGGTGCGAGAACGATCCGCATAGGCGGGAGAAGCTGCCGCAAAAATTTCCAATTCCGTCTGCGATCCGCGCGAAAGACGAGAACTGATCCAGGATTGCAGACTTCGATTGCCGAGCAGTTCCCGCATATACCCCGGAGGGGTTTTATCTATCTTGCCCTTCCCCTGGGTCGCGGAAATGTGCAGGGAATCGCGGGCGCGAGTCATGGCCACGTAGAACAGACGGCGCTCTTCGTAGTCATGTAGCTTCCTTGAATCGTCTTCGGAAGCGGAATCTTCATCGCGCAGTTCGTTGGGAAATTCGACCAGTGTTTCTTTGTACGCCCAGGGAAACGAGGGCGAACAGGCGCGCAGCACGAACACGTGAGGAAACTCCAGACCCTTGGCTGCGTGAACGCTCATCACGCGCACGGCGTTTGCGGTCTCATCGGATGGCAGCGGCATGCAACCATTCGCCTCGCGAAAATAGCCGAGGTACTCAACTAATTCTTCGAGGCAGCCGTTCTCGGTGGTCGCCTTTTGCTCCCAGGCTTCAATGAACTTGAAGGCCGCTTGCAGGAAGGGCGAGGTTCTATCGAGTTGAAAAATGCGCGCAACGATCTCCACGGCCTGACGCCCTTTGGAATTCTTGTCGCGAATTTCTTCCCGAGCCTGAACTATGGCGGCCAGCACGGCAGCGCCACCTTTGATCTTATCGAGCACGGTGGCCAGCGGAACGGCCTGGCCTTCTTTCGCATTCCGGGCCAGCGCGCGCATTTCTAAGCGTAGTTGTTCAGGATCGACATCGAACTCCGGCAGAGCGGCAACGCGAAACACGCTGGCGTCTTCGCTCATGGAGACGACCGCAGTCACAACGGCCAACAGGTCGCGAACTTCGGGAGTATCGGAAATATCCAGGTTCTCGATGGAGAATGGAATCTCCGCCTCGATCAGCTCGCGAATCACATCTTCGCGATGCTGATGCAGTCGATAGAGAACACCGAAATCGCTCCACTTACAACCCAGCTTGCGGCGCAGGTCGCGAATCGTCGCCACTACTTCCGGGCCTTCAGCCTCTCTGCCGGAAAAAGTCACCAGCGAAACGGGCGAAGCGGATAAAGGTTTCCCTTCGCTGGAGGCTTCTTCTTCGCGTGCCGATTGCAACGGCGTTCTGCGGTAAATCGCCGATGCGTTTCCGTTGCCCGGCAAACCGGTATGCCCGAACTTGCTTTTGCTGAATACGGGCGGATTTTTGTCGATCACCGCGAAGGCACAACGCAGGATGGGACTGGTGGAACGCCGGTTTTTATCGAGCACGACCATTTTCGCGCCTGGGAACTGGCGGTAAAACAGATCGAAAGCCGCACTCGATGCGCCGCGGAAACGGTAGATCGATTGATCGGGATCACCAACCGCAAAAACATTCGCTTCACTTCCTGCCAACGCCGCGAGAATCTTGACCTGGGCAAAATTGGCATCCTGGAATTCATCGACCAGAATAAAGCGGATGCGGGCACGCTCGGCCTGTAACAGCTGGGCATTGTCGCGCAGCAGCGAATGGGCACGGGTGATCATGTGGCCGAAAGTGCCGTAGTTCTCTTCGCCGAGCCAGCGTTCCATGGTGGAAAAAACCCGTGCGATCTCGTGGCAGCGCCCCAACACTTCCTCATCGCTGAGTTCCCTGCTCGATTTCTCTACGCGAGGAATGGGAACTTCGCCCCGCGCCACGCGGTCTACATACTGCGAGTATTTCTCAGCGGTCACTAGTTCGTCCTGGCAGCGGCTGACAAAATCCAGCAGGTCTCTTAAAAATTGGCCGAGGTTGGCGGCGCGGACAAAATATTCCAGGCGCAGCTCGCGAATGCGTCGCCGCAGGTAGATCCATAAATCGGTCTCGTCCAAGACGCCAAAGCTATTGCCGGTGCGGCGAAGCAGTTGATTGCAGTAGTCGTGGAAGGTCGCTGCTTGAACCTGGCCACCGTTTAGCAACTGGTGCACGCGCTCTCGCATCTCCATTGCCGCATTCACGGTATAGGTCAGAGCAAGGATTTGAGCGGGTTCAGCGTGGCCCTCGTGAACCAGGCGCGCGATTCGTTGCGTGAGAACGGAAGTCTTGCCGGTGCCGGCTCCCGCTATCACCAGCATCGGACCCTGCACGTGTTCAATGGCTTCACGCTGGCGGTCGTCAGGAATAAATGTGCTGCGGGGTTGAGACTTCGTGGCAGACATCTGCGGCCCAGCATACCACCAAGGCTTGAGGAAAAGACGGCTAGCCCAGTCGCGAGATCACCATGGCGGTTGCGGCGATGGCCGCGGTTTCGGCGCGGAGAATGGTGCCACCCAATGACGCTGAGATCCATCCTGAGGCGTGAAAAAACTGGATTTCATTTTCGCTCCAACCGCCTTCGGGACCAATTGCGAGCATGATTTGATCGGCAGAGGCGGAAGACTGAAGGACATCGCGGAGCCGAACTTCGCGCTCAGTTTCGAGCAGCGCAATCCGCAAAGGGCCGTCTGAGCACACGGCGTCTGCGAATTTTAGCGGATCAGAAATCTCCGGCGGACCGGCGCGCCGGGACTGTTCGCTCGCCTGAAGCCCGATGCGCCGCCAGCGCTCCGCGCGCTTCAATGAAGCCGCCGCGAGATGCGCATCGGTACGCTGGCAGATTACGGGCAAGATTCGCGCCACGCCCAGCTCCGTGCATTTCTCGATCGCCCACTCCATGCGATCGAACTTGAAGACGGCTAGAAGAAGAGTGATATTGGGTGCGGTATCAGCCTTAGCCGGTGCCGAAACTTCCTCCGCCAGTTCAAACTCGACCCGCCTGGGGGAGACATCCACCACCGTTCCGCGCCGTACCACGGCGCCAGCGGCGATATCGAATTCCTCACCCACGCGGACGCGGAGAGCGCGAATCAGGTGATCGGCATGTTCGCCGGTGAGCGCCGCCCGGTCGCCCGATATCTCATCGGCAATCCATCGGCGGCGCGTCATGAGTGGGTGGTCATGAAAAGAAGAGGCCGAATATTAAGCGCAATTGGGCTGGCAAATCATCCGAAGATTTCTTTCACCTTGCCCATGAGCGAGCGCATGAGCGGCTGGTTATCCACCTGCACGGTGCCGTCAAGTTCCTGCAGCAACTCTTTCTGCCGCTTATTGAGCTTGGTGGGAATCTGCACTCGGACTTCCACGTACAAGTCACCTTTGCCATGTCCGTTGAGGACCGGGACTCCCTTGTTCTTGATACGAAATGTCGTGCCCGGCTGGGTGCCGTCGGGAATTTTCAGCGCCTGTTCGCCTTCCATGGTCGGCACGCGGATTTCCGCGCCCATCGCGGCTTGCGAAACCGAGATTGGAACAACGCAGTGCAGGTCATTTCCTTCGCGCTCGAAAAACGGATGATCTTTCACGTGCAACACCACGTAAAGATCGCCCGCCGGACCACCGAACTGGCCGACCTCGCCGGCCCCGGAAAAACGGATGCGGGTTCCATCCTCGACTCCCGCGGGAACCTTGGCATCGACCGAGCGCTGGCGGAGTACGCGACCTTCGCCCTTGCACTTGGGGCAAGGATCGGTGATTACGTTGCCCGTCCCCTGGCATGCGGGACAAGTGCGGGCAATGCTGAAGAAGCCTTGCTGATAGCGAACCTGCCCGCGGCCATTGCAGGATTTGCAAGTTGTGGGACCTTTTCCTGCGGCCGCGCCGGAACCGTGGCAAGTTTCGCAGGCCTCGTGACGCCTGACGGTCACGGTCGTTTCCGTTCCGAAGAATGCTTCCTCAAATTCCAACGTCAGGTCTTCGCGCAGATCTGCGCCGCGCTGCACGCGGCTGCGACGGCGGCCACCGCCCCCGCCAAAGATATCGCTGACGCCAAAAAATTCGCTGAATATGTCACCCAGGTCCTGAAAGCCGGCGCCATCAAATCCACCGCCCGGCATTCCGCCCAGGCCGGCATGGCCATAGCGGTCATAAGCCGCGCGTTTTTCCGAATCGGCAAGCACGGCGTAGGCTTCGCTAACCTCTTTGAATTTTTCCTCGGCATCAGGATTATTGGGGTTACGGTCCGGATGGTGCTGCAAAGCCAGCTTGCGGTAAGCGCTCTTCAATTCCACTTCAGTACATGTACGAGCCACACCGAGGACTTCGTAGTAATCGCGTTTTGCGTTCGTGGTCAGAATAGGCCTTTCCCTTGGATAAATTCCTTAAAACAGCTTGTGTCACCCTTTTGCAGAAGGATTGCTCGCCACCTTCACCATCGCCGGCCGCACCAGGCGGTCTTTTAACCTGTATCCGCGTTGCAACTCTTCCAGCACCTCGTGGTCGGGAACATCCTCCGTGTCGACCATCTCGATCGCCTCATGGAAGCGGGGATCGAAGGGCTCTCCTTTAGCGGGAATCGCATTCACACCCAGCTTGGCCAGGGCGTCCTGCAATTGCTTGTAGATCAGTTCCACTCCGCTGCGAAAGTCGCCGGGATCGGACTGCACCTGCATCGCCCGCTGAAAACTATCGATCACCGGCAGCAGTGACTTGATGGCGTCCATCGTCGCGTAGTCGCGGTAGTCCTGCTGCTCTTTGCTGGCACGGCGGCGCGCATTCTCAAATTCAGCCTGCATCCGCGCCAGCCGGTCAAGGAGTGTATCGCGTTCCGCCTTCACCTTTTGCAACTCGGTCTCCAGGCCCGAACCTGCGGTTTCGCCAGAAGGTCCGCCCGCTTCCGTGCGCTCGTCCCGCTCCGCTGGGGGAAGTTCGTGTTCCAGATCCAGTCCTGCCATTTCTCGTGATTTTCCATCCATTTTCGCCATAGCCAATTCAATCACTCCACTTCGTTCAAAATCTTGTCAAACAGCCGCGCGATGTAAGAAACGGCCGTAATCGTATGCTGATAATCCATGCGCGTCGGCCCAATCACAGCAAGCGACCCCATGACGTCGTTGCCCGCGCGGGCCGGCGCTCCGATCAACACAAAGTTCTGCATGGAGGGCAACGCCTGGTCCAGCCCGATCACCACCCGCACCGCTTCCTGCTTTACGTCAAGGTAAGCCGCGAGCAACTGCACGACTTTTTCTTTCTCTTCCAGCGTTTTCAACATCTCCTGCAAGCGCTGTCGATCTTGCTCGTCAGTCACCAGGTTGGCCGCGCCTTCAACGAACACTACTTGCGCTCCCCGCTCGGCCGCCAGCGCCCCCTGTTTATAAAGTTGCTCGATCGAATGCATCAGCCGATCCGCTTCGCTGCGCTCCTGTTCGATGCGCCGGGCCAGTTCCGTGCGCAGCGATTCCATCGTCCAACCGCGAAAATTCTCGTTGATGTAGCGCGCCGCGAGATCGAGATCGTTTTGTGGCAAATCCAGCCGCAACACCCGGTCGCGCACGACTCCCGAGCGCGATACGACCACGGCCAGCACTTTCTGATCGCCAAGGCGCGAGAAATAAACGTGCTCCAGCGCGTTGTTCGGCCCGCTGGTGGTGGCCACGGCTACGCCCACGTTCCGCGAAATCAGCGACAGTACGCGCGAAGTCCGCTCCATGAACTCCTGCACATCGCTGATGCCGGCAAGCGACTCGGAAATCATCGCCTCTTCTTGCGGCGCCAAATCCTGCGGCGCTAGGCGGGCGTTGCCGGTAATCTGTTCCACGTAATAGCGATAAGCCTCCGGTGTAGGCACGCGCCCCGATGAAGTATGCGGCTGCTCAAGGTACCCGGCGTCCGATAAATCCGCCATCACGTTGCGAATGCTGGCCGGACTTAGCCCCTCGCGGTTGGACCGGGCCAGAGTGCGCGATCCCACCGGCTCGCCCGTGGAAATAAAGGTCTCCACGATGGCGGTCAGAATCTCGCGTTCCCGGTTGCCGATGTTGGGTTCAGAGGGCATCTGGATCACCACAATTTCGCGTGAATTGGGCTGCCGCAGTATACAAGGAGGAGGACTGCCTCAAACGCATTTCACCTAACTGCATTAGATGCTGAAACTTAGCTTTCGGCGCAAGCTGCCGCTTGCTGTTCGGATTCTAGGAACGTGGGGAGGGGCTGTCAAGCGGGGGAAGTAACGTTCTGCGCCCCTTTCGCGCTGGTGCGTAGCATGCCTAATCTTTCTTTCGCTGCCCCGGATGCGTATCCTCGAACTTTGCCAGCGGAATTGATGAAATCCAAACCCCACATCGCCGTTATCGGAGCCGGAGCCTTCGGCGGTTGGACCGCTCTCCAGCTTCTGGAACGCGGGGCGCGCGTCACGCTGATCGACGCCTGGGGACCGGGAAACTCGCGGTCGTCATCTGGCGGCGAGACGCGCATCATGCGCGGCACCTACGGCCCTGACCAGCCTTATACCGAACTCGCGGCGCGCTCGCTGAAGCTCTGGCAGAAGTACGAGCGTCGGTGGAAGCGAACGCTTCTGCATCGCACCGGGGTGCTGTGGATGGCCAATGGAGATGACGAAGCCTTCGAGCGCGGCTCGATCGAGAAGCTGAAGCCGGCGCGAATCAAGTTCGAGGAACTCTCCGTAACGAGAATGAAGAAGCGCTGGCCACAGATCAACTTCGCCGGAATCCGCTGGGGAATCTTCGAACCGGAGTGCGGCTACCTCGAAGCCCGTGCCAGTTGCCAAGCCGTCGTCGAAGCGTTCATCGCGCAAGGCGGAGAATATCGCCAGGCCGAAGTCTTGCCCTATGGCCTGGAAACTTCACCACTCCGCAGTTTGAATTTGTCGGATAAGTCAAAACTCAAATCCGACATCTACGTCTTTGCTTGCGGCCCGTGGCTGGGCAAACTCTTTCCCCAAACCATCGGCGATCTCATTCGCCCCACCAAGCAGGATGTCTTCTTTTTTGGCACGCCCGCCGGAGACACCCGGTTCACCGACACTAACCTGCCCGTCTGGGCCGACCATCGCGACCGCTTCATTTACGGCATTCCTGGAAACGACCATCGCGGCTTTAAAGTCGCCGATGACACCCGAGGTTTAACTTTTGATCCGACATCGGGTGAAAGAATTATCAGTGAAGACACGCTACGCACGGTCCGCGAATACATCGCCTTCCGCTTCCCCGCGCTGAGAAACGCTCCGCTGACCGAAAGCCGAGTCTGCCAATACGAGCAAACCCCCGACGGAAATTTCATCCTCGACCGTCATCCGCGCATGGAGAACGTCTGGCTGTTGGGTGGAGGCTCGGGGCATGGGTTCAAACACGGGCCAGGGATGGGGGAAATGATGGCGGGAATGATTCTTGGGGAGCGAGAACCAGATACGTATTGGCGCCTCGCGCGATTTCCGAGGCCAAGCATTTAGGAGAATCTACCGTCTAGGACAACATTTCGGCACACCCTTATTTAGCGGCGGCTAAGGCTACCACTTCAAATGAGGCGCCCGGAGTCATAGACTTTGATTCCTGTTGAGCGGAGAGTTCGGCCTACTTCCGCAAGCAGCGACGGTTCGGAGGATGCGAAATGCAGGTCCGCATCGTTGCACAGCATGAATACCAAATCCGCACCTGTCGGGTAGAAGAAGAAGTTTGAAGACCCTTTCCGCTCGATAGTCCCCTCACAGATACCAGCCTTGATAAAGCTTTCCAGTTCCGCCAATTGGACGATCTGATCCCCGACGTGTTGTTTCCCCTCAAGGTCTCGATCCAGAACAAACCCAAACTCAACTCTCACCGTTTCAATATTCTTTGAACGCAGAAAGTCCACAATCACCTTCAGCGCGCCGTACCAATGCCCCTCATCGAGGACCTCAGTCACAAGTTCTCGAGCGCCAGCACTTGCCTTAGAGAGAGTCCCCACCCCTATATTCTAAATGCGAGCGAATTGTAGAGCTGGGTTTCTGCCGGACTTAGCGATTTTCGACTGCTTTTGTATTGGCAATCATTGCCAACCGGTTTATTATGGGATTAAATCTGTGATTGAGGGGACTGCTACCTTGCCTACCCGCAACGTTAACTTGACTGAAGAGCTTGACCGCTTCGTCGCAACAACGATCAAAAGCGGCCGCTACGAAAATGCCAGCGAAGTGGTGCGCGCCGGGTTGCGGATCTTGGAACGCGAGGAGCAGGAGCACCAGGAAAAGCTGGCCGCATTGCGGAAGACAATCGACGAAGGCGATGCGAGTGGCGTCGCCCGAGGCGACGTCTTTGGCCGCGTTCGTAAGGCGCTCAAGCTTCCTGTGCCTGTCGCGCTACCGTGGCGAAGTTTGAATTCTCGCAGCGGCAGAAACCGACCTGCTCCGCATCGGCGAATACACCCTACACAAATGGGGCAAGGCGCAAGCCGGCCGCTATATCGGTGACCTTGAGAATTGTTGCCAGATGCTGGCTGACAATCCAAATGTGGGCCGGCGCTGTGATGACATTCGTCCCGGCTTACATCGCCATGAACATGGCAAGCACGTTCTATTCTATCGGCAGGAGCGCGGCGGAACCCTGATTTCGCGCATCCTTCATCAGCGAATGCTTCCTGAACGACACGCTATCGACGACGATCAAGAAGATCAGTAGGCCTCGGTGATCCTCTGTGTTTTCCCCTGTGCGACTCTGTGTTAATGATCTTTACCTTACTGAATCGATATCACACCCGCCGGCGCGCTGGCCTTAATCTCATCCACTCGCGTCACCACTTTCCGCGCGAACGCATACATCGACTTCGCATGCGGCGAGTTCTCGCCCTGCATCACAATCGGCGTGCCGCCATCGCCAGCCTTGCGCACCTCGGGATCAAGCTCGATGCTTCCCAAAAACGCCACGCCGAAGCGCTGCGCCATGGTCTCCGCGCCGCCGCGGGAAAAAATATCCACTTCCTTCTGGCAATGCGGACACGTAAAGAAGCTCATATTCTCGGCCACGCCCACCAGATCGACCTTCATCTGCCGGAACATTTCAATGGCTTTGCGTGCATCCTGCAACGACACATCCGACGGCGTGGAAACCACAATCGCACCCGTCAGCGGCACCGTCTGCACCAGTGACAAGGCGATGTCGCCCGTCCCCGGCGGCAAATCCACTACCAGATAATCGAGCCGGCCCCACTCCACCAGGCCCAAAAATTGCCGGATAATCTGATGCAGCATGGGCCCGCGCCAGATCACTGGCTTGTCCCCCGGATTGAGAAACCCCACGGAGATCACTTTCACTCCGAACGCCTCCAGCGGCTCGATGCGGTTCTCGCCCACCATGCGCGGCTGCGAATTCACGCCCAGCATCAGCGGAACATTCGGCCCATAGACATCGGCATCCAGCAGCCCCACTTTGTGTCCCAACTTCGCCAGAGACACAGCAAGATTCACCGCCAGCGTAGTCTTGCCAACGCCTCCCTTGCCCGAACCGACCGCGATAATAGCGTCAACGCCAGGCAACGGTTGCGGGGCCGCGGGAGCCGGGCCATGCTGATGCGGAACATGTGCGTTCAAAGGGTCACACTCCAGAGCGAAGCAGGATGGACGAACAACTCAATTATACAGAGGTATTGCGGGCTAGTTTGCGGCTGAAACCCAGATTCCTCGTCGCTCCGCTCCTCGGAATGACAGCTTTCTGCAATTCACCGCGCCACTTTCCTGCGCCGCTCCAACTCCGAGCGCCGGATCTCGCGCCGCCGGCCCGCATCGTCATAGCGCCGCTGCTGGTCGTCGGTCTCGGGGATTACCGCGGCCACTTTCAAGCGATCGCCTGCGCCGTCAATGGCCACAAATGTCAGATATGCCGAAGCGACGTGCTGCGCCGTATCGGCAATATAGTTTTCGACAAACACCTTCACCCCAACTTCCATCGACGTATGAAAAACGCGGTTCACCGAAGAGCGCAGAATCACCAGATCGCCGACGCGTACCGGTACGAGAAAATCAATGTGATCCACCGATGCCGTGACTACGTAGTTGCGCGAATGGCGGTGCGCCGCCATGGCGCCCGCCAGATCGATCCAGTGCATTAAGCGGCCGCCCAGCAAAGCGCCCAGCGGATTCGCGTCGTTGGGCAGAACGATTTCCGCCATCTCCGATTGCGAATCACGCACCGGCCGCGGGCTGAGGATTTTGTCGGTCATAATTCGCGCTTCTCCAAGTTCGTTGGTTCTGTAATGTGCGCTTCTGCAATTGGTGGTTCTGCAAATTCACGGTTCTGCAAATTAGCTGTTTGTCATTACGAGCGCAGCGCGGAACTTGCTGTTCGCACGCGCCGGACTTGCCACACTGCTCTTATGCAACCGCCCGGGCGCGCCGCTCAAAATGTGCCTGCAAAAAACATTCCGCCATCTTTTGCACTCGAGCGTCGCTGTGCATCCGCAGCCACTTCTGCGCCACCAAGTCGAAGTCCAGCGTGCCATGCTCCACCGGCCGATGCTGCCGCTCACAAACATATTGCAATTCAATACGGCTCACGAATTCTTCGCCGCCGGACTTCGCTCGCAGCGCACTCGCCCTAATTGCAAATCGCACCGCGTCCCACGCTCGCACCTGCGGCATGCGGCGGCAAGAATCTGCATAACCCAAATTGCAGCTATGCAAGTCGTCAGTTTCCAGCCGGTCGCCTTCGTGTCCCGGCGCCGTGCAATGCCCGCTCCATCCACATCCCAATGGCAGGCGCGCCGGATGCGGCCACAGGCCACTCTCCAACTTCTCTATCGGCATAAAAAAGGGACACGCCATAAATGCAGAGGTCGGTGGCCAGTGGTTGGTGGCCAGTTAAAATCGTCACAACATTCGGATTGGCCATTGTAACCAGTCGACGGAGCCACCGCCACCCGACTCTTCCGATTCATGAATTAGCAGTTTGTAGTAACCTCGTTCCACTGGCCACAGAGCACCGGCCACTGACTACTGCCCTATGGATCGCATCGCCGCTCTGAACGATATTCTTACCCAGAATCCGAACGACGCCCTCGCCCGCTACGGCTTGGCGATGGAATATTCCAAGCAGGGAGACTTTGACCGGGCGCTGGCCGAGTTTTCCATCCTGTTGCAGAAAAATCCCGACTATACCCCCGGATATTTTATGGCCGGACAAACCTTGAACCGCGCCGGACGAATTGATGAAGCGAAAAAGATGTTGCAGGAAGGCATTACTACGGCTCGCCGCACCGGCAACCTGCACGCGCAATCGGAAATGGAAGCGATGCTGAACGACCTGGGAGAATAGCTCTCGCCGCATTACCCAGCCTTCCGTCCCATCCTGCTCATCGACCACTCCACCAGACCGGGAAATAGTTGATACAACTTCACCGGAAGGTGCATGCTCCAGGGCACAATCACTTCCCGCTTCTTTTTCAAGTAGCCTTGCAGTGTGGCTTCTGCAACGCGTTCGGCGCTGATGCCGCGCACGGAGCCGGGCCTGACCGTCCGCGCATTCTCGCCCTTCACCGCATTCTTGCCAAAGTCGGTGCGCACGTAGCCCGGACAAACCGTCAGCACATGAATTCCGTCGTGCTTCAACTCGACGCCGGCGGCCTTCCCAATCGCGTTCAGGGCAAACTTGCTCGCGCTATACGACGCATGAAAAGGCAGCGGAATGTGGCCGGCCACGCTGGAAATGTTGATGATCGTCCCCGCACCCTGTTGCCGCATCACGGGTATCACGGCTTGCATTGCGGCGACCGCGCCAAAGAAGTTGGTGTCGAATAAATCCCGGCAGGCCGCCATCTGCATTTCCGCCACGGAATCGAGGAGCCCATGACCCGCGTTGTTCACCCAGACATCGACCCGCTGAAAATGATGCATGATCAAGCTTAGCGCGCGGTCAATATCTTCGCGATGGCGCACGTCGCAGGAAAGCGCCAGAGTGCGCTCCAAGTATCCGATTCTCTCGCGAGCCGCTTCAACGCGCCCGGCGTCGCGGGAGAGCAAGATTACGCTGGCCCCGCGTCCGGCGAAGCTCTTTGCGATGGCTTCCCCAATTCCCATGGAAGCGCCGGTCACTGCCACAATTTTGCCGTTGAGCTCCATGCCGCGTTGTATCCTCCGCCGCTCCGCAAGTCAAGTCGTGGCTCGACTTTACTTCTTATGCTGTCTTTCTTACCGCCGTGCTCTACGTTCTCACGATCGCGGCGATGAATGCTTTGCTGCTGTCGTACAATAAAACTCAGACGGCGCCCACCGGAGATTCCGTGTCCCTGCTTCCTCTGTTCCCGCTCGATGTCGTCCTGTTCCCCGGAACGCCGCTGCCCCTGCACATCTTCGAGCCACGCTACAAAGAAATGATCGGTGAATGCCTCGTCAACAACGCCGTTTTCGGAATTGTGCGGGCCCAGGAAAAAGGCCTTGCCGAAGTCGGATGCACGGCGGAGATCGTCAGCGTTACCAAGGAATATCCCGACGGCCGCCTCGATATTGTCACCGAGGGGCGCAAACGCTTCGAACTCCTTCAACTCAATGAAGAACGCGCTTTTCTGCGCGGCGAAATTCTGCTGATCGCTGACGAAGCCGGCACGCCGACTCGCGAAGAAACCGACCGTGCCGTAGAATCGCACGCCGAGATTCTCACTCTGGCCGGCGTGGTTCAGGATCTCTCCGCCGCGCACAATTCCATACTGTCGTTTTATTTGGCGGGTTCCCTGCCGCTTGATCTGGACTTCAAACAAAAGCTGCTGGAACTGCGCTCCGAGCGAGGTCGCATCGCTGCACTTGTCGACTATCTCGATGCGCTTCTTCCTAAGATTCGCCGTGCCTCCCGTGCCCGCAATTCTTCCGGCGGCAATGGACATGTGCATTAGGGGTCCGTTGGCCGCTTATTGTTCGTCGTTGGTCGTTGGTCATTCGTCGTTGGTCGTTCGCCCTCTCGAGGACACGCCGCTCGACAGCCGGAACGAATATTTTGCCAACAACAAAAGCCCATCGGCCAACGACGCTCTTTCTTCCCGCGTATAATCGAAAAAAGTATTCGTTCCCCGGGGGGTTTCATGAGTCTTCCGCGCACACTTGGCGAACTGCGCAGCAGTCCTTTCACCGAACAGCGTTTACAGAACCGCAGCGTCAAAGATGAGTTGCGCGAAAATCTGGCGGCGCGCCTCCGCGCCTGCCCCGACGAAGCGATTTTCCCTGGCATCGTCGGTTACGAAGACACCGTTGTGCCGCAGATCGTCAACGCCATTCTCTCGCGCCATAATTTCATCCTGCTTGGCCTGCGCGGCCAGGCGAAAAGCCGCATTCTGCGCGCGCTTACAGCGTTGCTCGATCCCTTCATGCCTTATCTCGCCGGCTGCGAAATTCACGACAATCCCTACGCGCCCATCTGCCGCCGCTGCCGCGAAGAAATCGCGCGTCTCGGCGACGATGCGCCCATCGCTTATCTCGCACCCGACGAACGGTACGTAGAAAAACTCGCCACGCCCGACGTCACTATCGCCGACTTAATCGGCGACATCGATCCCATCAAAGCCGCTCGCGGCGGCCACGAACTGTCCAGCGAGTTCACCGTTCACTACGGATTGCTTCCCCGCGCCAATCGCGGCATCTTCGCCATCAACGAACTTCCCGATCTTGCGGGAAAAATTCAGGTCGGCCTGTTCAACATCATGCAGGAAGGCGACGTACAGATTAAGGGCTACCCCATTCGCCTGCCGCTCGACATCGCCCTGGTCTTCAGCGCCAATCCCGAGGACTACACCGCCCGCGGCAAAATCATCACGCCACTCAAAGACCGCATCGGCTCAGAGATTCGCACACATTATCCTGCGACGGTGGAAGAAGGCATCGCCATCACCGCGCAGGAGGCCTGGACCCATCGCAATACGAACAACCTCCACCTGCCCAGCTACGTGCAGGAAGTCATCGAGCGCATCGCCTTCGCCGCCCGCGAAGATAAAAAAATCGACAAGCGCTCCGGTGTGAGCCAACGCCTGCCCATCAGCGCCATGGAAAATGTCATCTCCAACGCCGAGCGCCGCGCCATTCGCAACGACGAAAAACTGGTGGTTCCGCGCATAAGCGACGTCTACGCCGCCTTGCCCGCCATCACCGGCAAGCTCGAACTGGAATACGAAGGCGAAATGAAGGGCGCCGACTACGTCGGCCGCGAACTCATCCGCACTGCCATCGCCAAAACTTACGACCAATACTTCACCGGCGCGAACATGCAGCAGATCATCCAGTGGTTCGATCTCGGTGGCGAAATCCAGTTGTCGGATTCGATCTCCGCCACCGATGCGCTAAACAATCTGACGGAGATTCAAGGCCTGCTCGAAAAACTCGGGCCGCTGCAAGTTTCGCGCAATACCGGCGCCGAGCAACAGGTATCCGCCGCCGAATTTATTCTCGAAGGCCTGCACGCGCACAAGCGCATCGGCCGCAGCGAAGAACGCGTCTTCAAAGCGGGAGAGAAAAAACAAGAACCGCGCGAGCGCGAGAAGGGATTCGATCCGGAAGAACGGCCGTATAGGCAGAAGAGACAGTTCAATTGAAGCTGTCAGCTCTCAGCCTTCAGCTATCAGTAAGGGCCCGGAGCACAGTCGGCAAAGGTGAGTCGGGAAGGGCACGACTTCAGTCGTGCCACCAGAAACCACTACCAATGCGGGCTTTAGCCCCTGAGGGATTCGGATTAGAAGTGATTGAAGACGAAGGTTAACGAGATGGTCTACCGCTAGGAAGGCGACTTGATAGAAGACCCGGCACTCGAAGAAAGATTACGTTCCGTGGCCGTGAGGAAGCGCAGAGTCCTGCCCGTCGCACTGGCGTGCCTCTGCGCGACGCTCTTGATTTTCGCCGTAATCGAACCGACGATGGGGCGATACTGGTTGGCCCTGTTCGGTAGCGTGGTTGCCCTCATTTCGACCCTCGGGTTCGCGAAGGAGCGGCGAATCGTCGCGAAGCTCAGTGCCGGGTCCGCTACCGTCACCGCTTTTCGTAAAGTTAGGCGCGGATCGAAAATCAGATATGCATTTAAGGCGAATGACAACAAAGTGTATTTGGGCAGGGCTAGCGGCGGACCTTTTTTGCCCAAAGAAGGGAGAACGCTGGGAGTCGCGTATAACGTTGATGATCCGGCACGTAATCTGCCTTTTTCTCAGTTCTGGTTCTACGAGTTTACGTTCGCAACGACCGTCAAGTTTACTGAACAAAACGAGCTAGCACGAAACTGAAAGCTGACAGCCGATAGCTGAAAGCTGCTCCTATGAAACGCATCCGCTACTCCAAATACGTTCCCGACCCCGCCGGCGAAATGAGCATGGAAGACCTGCTCAGCGCGCTCTCCGACTACCTGTTGCAAAGCGGCTTCCAGAGCGACATGTGGTACGAGATGCCGGAAGGCGAACAGACCATCGAGGAGCTCAAGCGCGCCATTGAAGAAGCGCTGATGAACGCCGACCAGTTCGACGAAGAAATGCGCGAACGCATGCTGGAAATGGCCATGAACGGCGAGATGGAAGAATTGATCCAGAAACTCATCGAGCGAATGCAACAGGAAGATTACATCTCCATCGACGAACCACATGACCCGGCTAGAAAATCCAGCACTGGCGGGCAAGTCGGCGAAAACGCGCAGCAGGCCCGCTTCGAAATCACCGATAAGAGCCTTGACTTCCTCGGATTCAAATCGCTGCGCAATCTGCTCGGGTCGCTCGGCAAATCCAGCTTTGGACGCCACGACACGCGCGACCTCGCCACCGGCATCGAGGCCAGCGGCAGTTCCAAAACCTACGAGTTTGGCGACACTCTCAACCTCGACATCACCGCCACACTCTCCAGCGCGATTCAGCGCGAAGGACTTGGCATTCCGCTCAACATTGAATACCGCGACCTGCAAGTCCACCAGTGCGAATATCAGTCTTCATGCGCCACGGTGCTCATGCTCGACTGCTCGCACTCGATGATTCTTTACGGCGAAGACCGGTTCACTCCAGCCAAAAAAGTTGCCATGGCGCTCTCGCATCTCATCCGCACGCAATATCCCGGCGACTCGCTCTCGCTGGTGCTCTTCCACGACTCCGCCGAAGAAATTCCGCTCTCGCAACTGGCGCGCGTCAAAGTCGGCCCCTACTACACCAACACCCGCGAAGGCCTGCGGATGGCACAAAGAATTTTGCAACGCCAGCGCAAAGACATGAAGCAGATCGTCATGATCACCGACGGCAAACCCTCCGCCCTCACCCTCGAAGACGGACGCATCTACAAAAACGCCTTCGGCCTCGACCCGCTGGTGGTCAGCCAGACGCTGGAAGAAGTGTCGAAGTGCAAGCGCGCGGGCGTGCTGATCAACACCTTCATGCTGGCGTCAGATTATGGCTTGGTGCAGTTCGTGCAGAAGGTAACCGAAATGTGCCGCGGCAAGGCGTACTTCACGACTCCGTACACGCTGGGGCAGTATCTGCTCATGGACTACATGTCAAGGAAGACCAAGACCATTCACTGAAAGAGTGAACCGATGCTCTATAGCTTGAGCGAAGAAGCAGATCTTTCTTTTCTTAACCAACGAGAATTGATTCAGATCGCAATCGGCGTTTATCAGGTCATCTTTCACTTCGACCATAATATTAGTATCAGCGTCGAGGATAGATTTGAAATTGATTCTGGGGCCGAAGTAGTGGTGTGGACTCCTGGCGCTAAGAATGTGGCAGAGAGCATGGTTGCACTGCTCGGAAATGTGGTCGAACAAGCGCGAGTGCTTCCACTCTCCTGCGTCGCACTCCACTTCTCCAGTGGCGTGCGGCTGGTCATTAAACCCGAAGCCAGCACGTATGAGTCCTACCAGATCACACACGCGACGGGTGGCTTCATCGTCTAGAGCGCCTCAGAGGTGACCGTCCCGCCCAACTAAAAATCGGGATGTCAGATTCGCCTGAGTTACTTGGCTCCGGGCCCGCGCCTGAGCAATAGTAAAGATGCTTGGTAAGAGTGCCCAGACTAGGCACTGTGAGTTCGACCAAAGCCCCGCCCACGCGGGGCTTTCGCTTTCTAGCTTCGTTTCGATTTGAGTGTCCGCAGCTAGAAATTCCCTCACACTTGCATACGGCGGGTAAACTGTCTCCGACGGGGAACACCCCCTCCAAGGAGAATTAAGAACATGAAAAAGATCTTCGCAGTCGCGCTGTTGCTCGGGTCGTTCGCTGTGGCCGCTTTCGCAGATGGTCCGGGTATGCCGCCACCACCAGAAAAGCTAGCCAAGGGTCAGGCGACAACTCCGACGCTGTTGGCCGATGGCCCCGGCATGCCGCCGCCACCAGAAAAGCTAGCCAAGGGTCAAGCGACAACTCCGACGCTACTGGCCGATGGCCCCGGCATGCCGCCGCCGCCAGAAAAGCTAGCCAAGGGTCAAGCGACAACTTCGACGCTACTGGCCGATGGCCCCGGCATGCCGCCGCCGCCAGAAAAGCTAGCCAAGGGTCAAGCGACAACTCCGACGCTGTTGGCCGATGGCCCCGGCATGCCGCCGCCACCGAGCGTGCCTGCTATGTTCGCTTAGCCGGATTGCTCTCGAAAAGCTGGGGGCAGATGAGATAAGCTGCTCCCGGCTTGATTTTTCTAACCTACTTCCCGCTGTGGCTGCTGGCGCTGCTGGTGTGGACCCTGTTTCGCAGGGGCTCATATAGGTCGGCTCCGTGCTTTTGTGCGTACGTCATTTTTGCCGTGGCTGCCGGCGTAGCGCGATTTTTGGTTCGTAGCCATCCACATGCTTACTACGCCACCTATTACATCACTGAGGCCGGCTATGACGTTCTAGGAATTCTAGTGATGTATGAAGTGCTTCGCCTGGTCTTAGGGAACCTGACCCATTCCTGGAGGGTGCGCCTGGTTTTTCCGGCCGTTCTTGTGGCTGGAGTCGGCCTTAGCCTGGCCCGGGCTTACGCGTCTCCAACGCAGTTTGGCAGAGGCTTGGCGTTCTATATCGTCGTGGGCGAAATTGCCGTTCGCTTTGTTCAGGTGATCGTCTTTGCGGGTCTGGTAACCCTGGTCGCGCTACTCGGTCTCCGCTGGCGCCAATACTCCTTCGGCGTGGCTACGGGATTTGGGCTTTACGCCACCATTTCCTTGCTCACTACCACCAAATTTTCGGATTTTGGAACAAGATTCACTTTTTGGTGGGGAGTGACCTCACTTGTGGCATACTCTCTGGCGGTCTTGATTTGGATATGGTTTTTCAGCGTGCCAGAAAAGAAGGAAGCTCCCGGTTCCAAGCTGTCGGCCCCTACCCCCGGTGTTCTAAAAGAATATAGAGACGCGTTGCGCAGGATTCGCTAACTATGTTTTCTCTGATTCTGACCTGGTTGATCATTGCCTGGGGAGCGTTGGCATGTATCTACATGCTGCGCTGCGCCTGGTCCCGCTTTCCCCGCCGCGATCTCGGCGATGTGGTTCATTTCCTGCATCCCGTGGATTTGTCTCTGGCCGAGTCGCTGCTCGATCCCGCCTCCGATTTCGATCTGCGCTGGAACTCGACTCCCCGTGATTATCGCGAAGCGCAGCGCCGGCGCATGCGCCTGTATTTTGAGCTGGTCCGCCGCATGTCGCACAACTCCAAAGTTCTTATTGATTTCGGCAATGCTGTAGCTCGGAATGGCGCGCAAGCGGATAATGCCGCAACTCTTACCTCGGAACTTCAACATGCGGCCATTAGTGTGCGCCTTTACTCTTTGTTTGTTCTGACGAGGCTTCGCCTGCGATTGCTGCTGCCATGGGACGCCTTGGGGGTAGTGTGCGCGCCCGAACTTTCGCATTTGCGCAAGGCCGGCGATCTCGATGGCCCCAAGACGTACAATGCCCTAAAGAACGCGGCCGCAGCAGCGTTCGTCGAATTTCAACCCGGCGACCTTCCGGTGCTGACGCGCAATATGTGAGGGTGTCAGGGCGTATCAAAGAAGCGATAGGTCGGATAACCGCTAGGTCTTAGTTATTTCTCCAACGGCCCGCCAGGCTTGATCGATGGCGCAATCCGTATAGGCGTAGGCACCAGCGTCAGCATTGGCGATAGCAATTCGCCCGAATGGTTTGCGCGCAACTTCACACGGAGTCTCGCCACCTTCCAGCCAGAATGGATCCCACAGCGAGTTGTATTCATAAGCGTAACCATGCGGCCAGCGGTTGACGGTGATAGCGGCGATATCACGCGCGGGGTCGAAACCGCCTGCACCGACCGTCCGCGCCAGTTGTTCGCGGATGTTGCGCTCCATGGTTTCGAATTCGGTGGTGAACAACTCCATGCGCCCCAGCGTGTGCTGCGTCCGCGCCGGAAGGCCAGGGTGGCAGGGCGTTTTCATCATGTGTATGACGATCGGCTGTTCCGGCTTGTGGGCGCACTCGTATCCGCCAATGCTCACAGGTATGTCCAGGTTCATGCCAGTGTGATACATGCCCGGCGCATAGATTGCGTGCGCTCCTACTTTCTGGAACGAAGTCCAGTTGCGAATCGCGACGTTGGTATAAAGCAGCGGAACTTTTTGCGCCGACGCCAGCGCCTCGCGTTGCTTGGCGGGAAGTTCGTCGCAGATGTAAGGAATCACCACATGCCAGCAGGCAAGCACCACATTCTTCGCCCGGGCGGTATACGCCTTGCCCTTATAGGCGTAAGCGACCTCCACTTCCTTAGCGCTCGCCGCATCGCCCACATGTTTCACCCGAACCGCGGTGCTGTTCAAGCGGATGCGTACCGGCGAACCGGGCCGGTCAAGATCGGCATAATTTGCTCTGGCTAGAATTACATCCGGAAATGCGCTGCCGGGAACCGCATCGGGGATCAGCTTGCGGACCAGCAGGCGGGCGATCGTGGCGTTGCCATCAGGAAAGTGGAAAAAGTATTTCTCGGCCTCTTCGTTGGGGATGGCGTCGCGGTTCATCCCCTTGCCGGGCTTGGGATCGAGCTTCAATCCATCGAATCCTGGCAAGTCGAGTCCCCAGGCATCCTGTGCCGCAACCGCATCAATGCCCACGCCGAACAGGGGATGCGGCAGCGCTTGAAAAATTTTGACGATGTCTTCGTGCATAGCGCAGACATCCTTCAGGTAGCTGGCATAGCTCATGCGCGCGAGTTTGGCTTTCTTCTCGTCCGAACTGAGGCCGGGAAAATAATCTTTGGGCTCCTGATACAGGCGCTGCAAATCCGCCTTGGCCTTGTCGGCGATGGGAGCCTGCGCGAGAAATTCCTTCAGCAGGTGCGGCGAACCTTCAGCGGAATCCGCGCTGTCATCGCCACCACGGGGGCGCGGGTTAATCACCAACTTGTCGCTACCGAACGTTTCTTTGTCGAAAAATATTTTTGGATGTAAACCAAGCGACGGATACAAACTCTTGTCTACATACTTGTGATACGACGGGACATCAATGCCCAACTCCTGAATCACTCCCTTGGCGACGGGGCTGTAAGGCGCGGGGCTTTCGATGGAGAACGTGCCGCCGAAACCCAGACGGAAGGCGTCGTTCACGCGGAACTCGTTGCGCTTGGCGTGTCCGCCGAAGTCATCGTGATTTTCGAGGATGAGGATGCGCGACTTCTCGCCGGCAATCTTGCGATAGAAATGGGCAGCAGACAAGCCACTGATTCCGCCACCCACCACGATCAGATCATAGGTTTCGCCAGTATCCAAGGGAGTGCCTGCGGATTGCCAGAAGGTGCCGTCGCGCAATGCATGAGCCGCTTCGAACGATCCGACATGGCTGCCGCGCAGGCCGGTGAGCGCCGGGGGATAGTAGCTTGTTGAGTTCGAGGTTTGGGCAGCGAACAGATCCCAGGGCATCAAGGCTGCGCCTGCGGTTACCGCAACGCCGTTAAGAAAATCGCGGCGCGTGATGGGCCGATTCATGCCCAGCTCTTTGTCTCGTTTATTCATGGTCTCGGCTTATTCATGATCCGGTTTATTTATAGTCTTGTGTTGTTTTTCGCGTAAGCTTAGCGGCAAAGCACGCCGGTAAAAAATATTTTCAGGCGTGGAGCGTTTGCGCAAAGTGGAGATGTGTTCTACGTAGAACATTTTCAATTTTACGGCATGACCCTCTAGCCAAGCTAAGTCTCGGCTGGTCTTGCGCTTAGGAACTTCGGGAGGCCTTTTCCCGAATCGGGAACCGGCCAAAAACGCTCGGCCGGAGAAGATTTCCACAATCCCGGAGCGCTTGACAATTGTATTCGTGCGAGCGCCCCTTATTTCGGCGGCGCGGTCGAGGCATCGGCCTGTTTCACCGCCAGCTCTGCACCCTGGAATCCGATTTTGCTATGGGTTCCGTCGCAAAAAGGCTTGTTGACCGATCCGCCGCAGCGGCACAGAGAAAAGGCCGGTTTGCCGGTTAAATCATAGGGATTGCCGTTCGCATCCACGAGTTCGACAGCGCCTTCGGCCGCCTCGACACGAAACGGGCCGTTCGGTCTCACCGTGATCTTTACTTGAGCCATAGTTATGATTTCTCCAACTCTGAGAATTTCCAGCAAAGTAAGAAGATACCACCAAGCGTCACCGGTTGGGGCGGCAGATCAGGGTATGTCCACTAAATCCTCCTCATCTTCATACCCGGTCGAGGAAATCGGCGGAGCCGCCTTCCCAGAGTCGTAAAACCGGACTCCGTGTTTCTGAAGGATTGAAAATATCGGGTCCGCAGCCACGTAGTCCGTTTTGCGTGTAAGCCATCCATGCTCGAATGCTTCGTAGGCCAATAACCAGTGCTCCGTGTAGAGGCTATTCGCTGTCATCAGGTTTCGCCCTGAATAGCCTTTAGTTCCGACAGTGCGGGCGCTAGCCTTGAGGAGTTCAGGGGCGGTATTACTCGGTCGTGAAAATACCCCCGGCTGAGTAGATCGTCGGCAGAGACTTTAGGGCGTTTCGGCGTCGGCTACGCACCTGGCATTATGCGGGCAGTATATACCGGAACGTGGGGTCGTTCGGCCTTTCGGACCTGTAACTTCCTGCCGCCTCACACATCCCATCTCTGCCCGCAGGCTAACCCTGCGAGACGAACCCGATCGACACTCTCCAAGGAGAATTCTATGAAGAAGATGTTCAGCAGTTTCGCGCTCGCCTGCGTGATGGCGGCGTCCGTGGCCACGTTCGCCCAACAGGATCAGATGAAGCAGGACGACACCAAGCAGCAGGACCAGATGAAGCACGACGACATGAAGAACGATAGCATGAAAAAAGATCAGATGAAGAAAGAAAAGAAGAGCAAGAAGATGAAGAAAGATCAAATGAAGAAGAACGACAAGATAAAGGACGACAACATGAAGAAAGACGACACGATGAAGAACGACCAGATGAAGCAGAACTAGGTGTTGTCGCGGAATTATGGCGCGGGGCGCGGGCCCGCGCCATTTCTCTTAGTGGCCGGTCACTCGAACTTCTTCATCGTGGTCGCCATCGTCGACGGCCGCATGGGCGGCCGCAACGTCCAGATATTTGCGAAGGCAGCGCACGCACGGGCTATATCCAAGCTGCATCGCTTCTTTTGCGGTCAGGGTTCGCTCGGTTTTCTTGTTATGAATGAACGAGCAGCCGGCGACGTGATAGAGCTTCGTCCCATCCGCAACCACCACCAGCATATCGGGAGGAACGCCATGCCCAGGTTGCGCGTGTTCGGACTTCAGTATGGGTTCCCAGGTCAACGAACTGGCCACGCGAACGCCGCCCGTAATCAATGCCAGCGCAGCCAGCGGGACGAGCCACGCCGACCAGGTGGACCATCTGCGGTCCCCTTCGCGCACGTCCCGAGCGATGCGCTTTTGCAGCCGTCGGCCAAAGCCGGCGGGAACTTCCAACATGCGCGCGTCCGTGTAAAGCGTGGTCACATTGCGCACGCCGGCCAACACTGAAGTGCAGCGCCGGCATGTGTGGAAATGTTGCTCCATCGCCGAGCGCAGCGCTGGCTCGACTTCGCCATCCACGTAATTTGAAATCTCCAACCACACTTGCTCGCAGTTGATTGCTTGACCGTTCGCGTCTCCAATTACCATGGCTTGGTTCCCTTCTCGAAAGGCAGGCGGCTGAACCAGCCTTGCTGCCATCCGGCGGCTAGCAAATCGCGCAGCATCAGCCTTGCGCGTAGCAGCCGCGTCTTTACCGAGGCGATGGAAATGCCCAACGCCTCGGCGGTTTCCTCAATGTTCATCTGTTCGATGTCGCGCAGGACAAACACTTCGCGATATTTGCGATCGAGCGAGGCAAGCGCCTCGGCCAATTTCTGGCGCACTTCCTTCCGCTCCAGCGCTTCGGAGGGAATTTCACGCCAGTCGGCAAAATCCCGCGGCGTATATTGCTGCCCATCGTCGTCGCCGCCCCGGTCATCGATCGCTTCCATAATCACCGTCCGTTGCCGGCGCCGGCGCATGAGCGCTTCGTTCACCGTGACCTGAATCAGCCAGGTGCTGAAGCGCGCTTCCTGGCGGAACTGGCCGATGTTGGCAAAGGCCTTGAGCATCGCCTCCTGCGCCGCATCTTCCGCATCGGCCTCATTGCGCAAAATGGCCAGGGCGGCGGCGTACACACGGCGTTCGTAAGGCTGCACGAGTTCGTAAAATAGCTCGCGCTCGCCGCGCTTCACGCGGGCGATCAGTTCCTGCTCGCGAGAACCGCGATCTTCATTCGGGTTGGTCAGCACCGCTTTCGCTTGGGACATCTGCTGCCGTGGCCGAGAATATTACAGGACGCGAAGTTCGGCATTTCACATAAAGGCAAAATCCTTGCGGTTTTCATTTTAGTATGTTTGCTATAGTTGCACTGATGGAGAGTGCAGGAGTCGCTGGAGGCCGGCAGAGCCGAATCGCATGGAACTGATTTCGCCCACGGACTTTGCCAAAGGAAAAATCCACTCGGTTCAGGATTACACCATGCTGGCGGTGCGCTCGCTGGCAAACCTCTTCCAGAAACCCTTGTATCTCGCGGACATGACGCAGCAGGCCGACCTGATCGGCGTGGGTTCGCTGCCTATCGTGCTTTCGGCCTGCTTCTTTACCGGAGCAGCGCTCGCATTGAACAGCGCCTCCACGCTGACCCGGTTTGGCGCCCTCACAGTGACGGGACAATTGGTTTCCATCGGGATTATTCGCGAACTGGGGCCGGTGCTCGCCGGGTTGGTGGTGGCTGGACGAAATGCTTCCGGCATGGCCAGCGAAATTGGCTCCATGATCGTGACCGAACAGATTGATGCCATGCGAGCGCTGGGCACCGATCCGGTGAAAAAGCTGGTGACGCCGCGCGTGATTTCCACCATTGTCATGTTGTTTTTTCTGACGATTCTGGGGGACTTTCTGGGCTTGATCGGAGGAAGCTTCGTGGCCAGCGGACTGCTGGGTCTGGACTTTCGCGAGTATTGGACCTATGCCTGGCAAACGCTGGAGGCCTCGGATGTGACCATGGGATTGGTCAAGCCGATTGTATTCGGTTTTATTGTGGCCACGATTGGCTGCTATTACGGAATGTCAGCCAAAGGCGGCACGCAGGGAGTGGGGCGGGCTACGACCGAAGCTGTGGTGGCTGCCATGATTTTGATCATCGTGGTGGACGTGTTCGTGACGCGCTTTTTGATTGTCGCGCTCGGCCTGTCGTGAGAAAAATTGTCGCGACATGGCCGGCGCCAGCCCCATGCGCGCAACGAATTTGATTCTCGTTGACAGGCGGTTACTGGCTACTTTCGAACATGGCGACACCGACTCTACCTTCAGAACGGCTCGCTCCGGAACTGCCGGGACCGAGCGGGGATGCCATCATTTTCGATGACGTATACATCTCCTTCGACAACAATCATGTATTAAAAGGCGTATCGTTTCGTCTGCCGTTTGGCGAAACCAAGGCATTGTTCGGCGTGGCCGGAGCCGGCAAGAGCACCATCTTGAAGCTGACGATTGGATTGATCAAACCCGACTCGGGACGGATCACGGTGCTGGGCGAGGATGTGACGCAGATGCGAGAAGAGAACTTGTTTGCCTTGCGCCGAAAGGTGGGCATGGTTTTTCAGGAGAGCGCTCTGTTCGATTCCCTCACGGTTAGCGGGAACGTGGCCTACCCTTTGATGGAAGAACACGGAGTTTATGACGGTGAGATCGACAAACAAGTGCGGGAAGCCTTGCGCTTTGTGGAACTGGAGCACACTGTCGATATGTTCCCGTCCGAACTTTCTGGCGGAATGCGGCGGCGGGTAGCCATAGCCCGCGCCATCATTACGGAACCCCACTTGTTGCTTTACGATTCTCCGACTGGGGGCCTAGATCCGGTGACCTCGAATACCATCGTGGAACTAATCGTGAAGCAGCGCGATGTTTACAAAACCAGCTCGCTTTTAGTTACGCACCGGCTGCAGGATGCCTTCACGATGGCGACGCATCAGTTTGACAAACGAACCAATGAGATGCGCGCGCTGCCGCGCGGGCAGTATTGCGACGTGCCGATGAGTTTCCTGATCCTGCGCGATGGCAAGGTGATTTTCGACGGGGATATTCACGCCCTGGCACACACGCAGGACGAATATATCAGGGAATATATCTCGTAAATGCAAAGACGGTTGCACAGCCTCACTTCTGCGCGCTGGTTAGGCTCTTGCTCGCCTGCATGAAGGCCTGCACGTTGCTCTTATCGATCAGAGCCGAACCCGTATCGACGAAGCTGGGGATGGGCGAAAAACTATCCTTTGACCAATCTGTCTCGAGGGACGGTGGCTTGTGGTGATAGAGGTTGTCGAGCATCTGGAGCCCGACAAAGGCCATGGTGTAGGGCTTCTGTGCGATCGTTGCCGCGATTGTACCTTTCTGAATCCAGTCGAGAGTCTCGGGATCGGTATCCATGGCCATCACAACCTTGCCGGTAACGTGATAGCTATCGAGCACGCCCGCGACTTCTTTTCCTGACTGCGCTTCCAGACAGACAAAAGCATCGACCTTATCTTTTTCTTTTCCGATGATCTGTGTAGTGGTGTCGAATGCGATTCGCGGGTCACCTTGAATATCGACGACGCGCGTGATTTTGATCTCGGGATGACTGTCGAGCGCGTCCCGGTAACCGCGCAGCCGATCCTGCAGGTTGGGTTGCTCCGGCATAGTAAAGACCACAACGTTTCCCTTGTCTTTGAGTTCCTCCGCCAGACGCTTGCCGCCGGTGAATCCAGCCTGGTAGTTATTGGTACCGATGAAGAACAGGCGCTTGCTCGCAGGGGCGTCGGAATCAATGGTGATGACTGGGATTCCGGCGGCCACGGCTTTGTCGATACCCTCTTTCAATATCGCCGGATCGGTGACGGATAGCAGAATTCCCGTGGCTTTTTTCTGCACGGCTTCATCCAGAGCTTCGCGTTCAGCTTTGGTATCGTAGGTCTGCGGCCCGGCGAACTCCCAGCGCACTTTCATCTGTGAGGCGGCGTTGGAAAAGCCCGCTCCCGCAGCCTGCCAATAGGGCACCTGGAGGTTCGCCGAAATGAACACGTAGTATTCGCCGGAGTCGTGTGCCGAACCGCAACTCAAAAGCGCTGCTAGCGGGACGATGAGACAAAGAGCGGAGACCAGTCTTCGCGTAAGAAGCATCGGATCCTCCATTGGACAGGAGTTAGAAACTCAGTACTTGGCCGATGGACCTTTGGCGAGAACGGATTGTAAACGACCGGTCAAATGAAAGATAGTGCCACGGGAGCGAGAACGCAGAAGATGAGATCGTTTAGCGCAGCGCTTTGTCGAGCAAGCCTGAGATAACGGCCTCATCGACTTCACCGGATGCGTTATAAACAGCGTGGCCGGAAGCGTCCAGCACCACGACGTGAGGGATATAGCCGCGATAGAACTTCTTCTGCAGCTCCTTCTGGCCGGGAGAAAGCGGATGATCGAGGTCAATGATTACAAACTGAACGCGGCCCTTATATTTTTGATATGAGCTGACAGTCCTGCGTGCCTGGTGTTTGGAGTTGTAACAGGCTTCGCCATACATGATCACGTACGTTGGTTTCCCCGTCACCAGCGCAGCACCCATGTCATCGCCGGTGATCAGCGGCCCATCCTGACTATCGCTGCTGTAGTCGAGCTTGGGATTGAGCTGAAGATTTTCGGCCGCAAAAGAAGTGGCGCACAAAGCGACAATCAGCAGAGTCAAGAAAGCGATTGACCTCATGATGATCCTCCAGCACAGGATCAGATCGCCGAGGAGCAAAAAAGGTTACAAGCTCTTTTAGGTAAGAAAACCATCGTCTAGACACCCACGGGAAACGGCTTGGAGTGGGCTTCCGATCCGCTGCGCAGTCCGGCAAAGCGGCCTTGCAGCAACGACAGCAGTCCCGTGTACCAGTAGCCGAGGACGAAAAGCAGAAGAAAAGGCACGGTAATGTAATTTTCGTTATCGATGGCGTAATAGACGGCAAGCGCGAAGTAAGTACCGATCAGCATTTCCAGCCACGGCACCCATCCCAGGCGCTTGCGATATTTCGTGACGCCTATTTTGTCGCCCTTGGATTCAACGCGATATTTCGGTGTACGCGCGAACGCGCTTTGCTTGCCGATGAGCGCCTCGATTACGGCTATGGTGTTCGTAATGGTCAGCCCTATTCCCAATGCCATCAGAAATGGGAGATAGAGCAACGCCCGCGGCCACGAGCGGGGAAACAATTCCCGCTGCGAGACAAGATAGAAACTAGAAATCGAAAAAGTCGACGCCATAAACAAAGGCAGGTCGATGTAGAGCATCTGGAACCATCCCTGATAAAAGCGAATGATCATCGCCGGCAGCAACAGCGTGGAAAGCACAATCATCAAGGGATAACTCAGGTTAGCGGTCAAGTGATACCAGGCCTCGATCTTGGTATGAAGAGATGCGTCACTGCGCATCACCCGGGGAAGGATTTTCTTTCCAGTCTGGATCAAGCCCTTAGCCCAGCGCGCCTGCTGGGTCTTGAATGCGGTCATTTCCACGGGCAGTTCCGCCGGGCATTCGACATCCTGCAGATAAATAAACTTCCAACCTTTCAGTTGCGCACGATAGGAAAGATCGGTGTCTTCGGTGAGGGTGTCATGTTGCCACCCTCCCGCTTCGTCGATAGCCGCGCTGCGCCAAACCCCGGCCGTTCCGTTGAAGTTGAAAAACACTCCGGAGCGCGCGCGGCCGGAGTGTTCGAGCACAAAGTGGCCGTCGAGGAGAATGGCCTCCACTTCGGTCAGAAATGAATAATTGCGATTGATGTGGGTCCAGCGAGTCTGCACCATGCCGATCTTCGGATCGGTGAAGTGGTGGATGGTTTTCATCAGGAAATCTTCTGGCGGAGTGAAATCGGCATCGAAGATGGCGATAAATTCGCCCTTCGCCGTCTTCATTCCTTCGGCCAGCGCGCCGGCCTTGAACCCTTCGCGGTTGGTGCGGTGGTGGTAGCTGATGGGATTGCCCAGAGCCGCGTAACGCTCCACCAGGCCTCGCGCAACATCAACCGTTTCGTCAGTGGAATCGTCGAGCACCTGAATGTCGAGCTTCTCCTTTGGATACTGCAACCGGCAGATTGACTCCAGCAACCGTTCCACCACATATTGCTCATTGAAAATCGGCAGCTGCACTGTAACCCGCGGTAGGTCTTCGAAATACGATGCCGGATCGGTGGTGTGATTTTTCTTGTGCTTGTAATAAAGATAAACCAGCGTGTAGCGGTGCATCCCGTAGCCGGCCAGCAGGATCAGCACAACGAAATAAGGAATCAGCAGCGCGAGGTCGAACGCGTTGGCATGATAAAGGCCCTGAAAAGTCTTATCGAGAAAATGCTGGCGGACGTATTGCCCAATGCCCTTAGGGGCAGTCCAAGTGGCGTGCGTCGAATGCAGAATGAGGGAAGATATGCTCAAGGCTTTCGGTGGCACTGGCATTCTACGGGTTGGGACGAAGCTCACCTTCCCCTGGGATACGCAGCTAAACGTTCAGCGGATAACGTGGATTCGGACGCCGAGCTTGAGCGTACTCCAAGCGTTCTCCGCAGTGTACACCGGCACCTTGAGCGCCAGCCCCAGCGCCAGACATGCGCGGTCTCCGAGCGACAGCCCAAGCCGACGGGTCTGAGTTACCAGATCTCCTGCCACCCTGGCGTGTTCCTCGTCGAAAGGAAAAATCTCTCGTACCGGGCTCGTCGCATCGTCCCATGCTTCGTCGGACATCCAACCCCGACTGACGAGTTTGGTCTGTACTTCCGCCAGATTCACAGTGCTGGCCACTGCCTCGGCAAGCAATGTAGGAGTGAGCTTTTCACTTCCCGGCTCGGCGTTAATCACCGCCAGAATCGCGGAGGCATCGAGCACAACTTTACTCATTTTTGGCGGCTTGGCGGCGTTCCGCAAGCAACTCATCGACCAGAGACGTGCCGGATTTCATATAGCGCCGAGCCCGGCGCTGCGCCCGCCGGATGAGCCGCTGCTGCGTCGTGATCCGCAATTCGTCGTCCTCGATTCGCAAGACGACTTCGTCCCCTGTATTGATTCCCAGAGCCTTACGGAATGAAGCGGGAATCACCACTCGGCCATTCTCGTTCACTCGCGCCCGCGCTTCTACATTCATGACATTCCTCTTCATTATGACATAATTATATCATATTGTCACTTGAGTCAATTCGCACTTAGCAGGTTTCATTGGCGTTCTTTTTCTCTTAGGAACGTTCCTTCCTGGAGTTCGGTGAACGCCTGGCGCAGTTGCTCCTGCGTGTTCATTACAATGGGGCCGTACCACGCGACCGGCTCTTCAAGTGGCTTTCCGGAAACCAGCAGGAAGCGGATGCCGTCATCGCCGGCTTGCACCGTGACTTCATCGCCACGATCGAAAACAACCAGCGAGCGGTTGTCGGCTTCTACGGGAGGCGCGGTGTCGAGCCACTTTACCGCCTCGGTTGGAACGGCCAGCGGACCGGAGGCATTGCAGAACTTTCCGCCGCCGGCAAAGACGTAGGCAAACGCATGACGCGTGGTTTCCACTGGCAGCGTCTTTCTTCGTCCCGGTGATACCGAGACATCGAGGTAAATCGGTTCGGCCGCAATCCCATCCACCGGCCCCTTCTTGCCCCAGAAATTTCCGCAGACCACGCGTACATGCGTGCCGTCATCGTCGGTAATCTCCGGAATATCGAGAGCCTTGACTTCCTGATAGCGAGGCGCCGTCATCTTGAGCGCGGCGGGAAGATTCGCCCACAATTGAAATCCATGCATGCGCCCCGCCGGGTCTCCCTTGGGCATCTCCTGATGAATGATCCCGCTTCCCGCCGTCATCCACTGCACATCGCCGGCGGCGATGGCGCCGCGGTTTCCCATGCTGTCGCCATGTTCAACGGTACCCGCCAAAACATACGTGATGGTCTCGATGCCGCGGTGCGGATGCCAGGGAAATCCCGCCAGATAATCTTCGGGAACGTCGTTGCGAAAATCATCCAGCAAGAGAAACGGATCGAAATCCTTGGTGTTGCCGAAGCCGAAGGCGCGCCGCAAATGCACGCCTGCGCCTTCAAGAGTGGGCTTAGATTGAATAAGCCGCTTCACCGGTCGAATCGACATAAGTGGCCCTCCTCGCCAGAACCTGTTTGATGTCGGCTGCGCGATGAACGACTCGCAGCACAAAACGGCGGCCTCGGAAGTTCAGTCACGATAGAGACCGCCTGTACCTTCACTGCTGATCTTCCGCCGCCGGCACAGCCTCAAGCTGCAACCCCTTATGCTCGCCTTCCGCCAAGCGCAGGGATATTCCCTGCCCTTCGAAGCTTTTCAGAAATTCAGGGTTGTAATATTCGTCGCCGTCTACATCTTCCCAAGCCAGCAGCGTGTAGCTACCCGGCGGAATACCGTGCAGCACGAATCGCCCGCTCTGGTCAGCCACCGTTTTTCGATATCGGTCGGTTCGCGAACGGAAGCGCTCTTCGGGAACCAGCACCACGGTTGCGTTACTCACTGGTTCTCCTTTGTGATTGGTGACCACGCCATCCACCACACCGCCGTTGGCGCTGGCCACGAGATCAAGCACCACTGTCCCGCCAGTGATAGTGAGACCCGCATCGGAAACGTCGCGGCCGCCTGCAAGCGCCGATTTCAGAAACCAATCCGGCGAAGCATTCCCATCTCCGGTGAGCACAATGAAATATCGCCCCAGTGGGACGTTGGTCCACTTGAAGCCGCCATCGGCGCCGACCTGAGCAAGATTGGAAAAAATATCTCCGGCAGAAAGCGCATTGGCCATGTCGTCGTCTCCGTCGGCCGAGTGCAAGGCAAGAAAGAATTGACTGTAATCGGATTTCGTCCCCCAGCCCTTATTCTCCAGCCGCAGACTTCCTCGAATTTCGCCGCCGGGTTGCGGCACCAAATGCAGTCCGGTAACATCCGTGGCCGCTACTTCAACTGTTTGCCGCGCCGTTAGTCCAGCCTGCGCTGCACTTATCACTATTGCCACCAGCGTGTAAGTTCCCGGAGAGACATCGCGAATTTCAAAGCTGCCATCTTTGCGGACTTCGCTGACATTCACAGGTGAATTGAAATCTCTGGCGCGCAACATGACCGTCGCCGAACCACCGGCGGGAATATCTCCCACCGAGCCACGAATGGCAACGCTGGGGCTGGGAGTCAACGAAAAATCCGCGGGAAAATCTTCTCCCGACTGCAATCGCACGGGCGCAGCCTGAGCCCGGTCTTTTACGCCGGGATAGTAGGTTGTGATATACGAGGTAATCGCTGGCTTGACCGTAGGACAATTCGTGCCGGGAGGACATGCCTGCCCATCAGTTTGTCCGCCAGCTTGTGCGCCTTCACTGCCCGGCGCGGCCGCGTTGCTCGCCGTTTCAATCAGGCTGCGGAAATCCGGCGGCGGGGTGACGGAAATGTAATAGCGCCCAGGGGCCAGACCCGCCACGCGATACTCCCCCAGATCGTTTGCGTGTTCGGCGCCCGCCTGCTGCCAACGGATGTGACCGCCGACAAACGTTTGCCGCAGCACAGCGACTTGCGCATCGGCCAGCGGATCGCCGTCTTCGTCGGTCACCCGGCCATCGACCGCCGCCGTAGCTTGAAGACGAATCACAACATCCTTCAGATCCTGCCCCGCAGTCAAAGCGATTATGCGGCCATCGGAGCGTGGGACGTGCTTCTCTACTTCGAGGAATCCGGTCCTTTCGACCATCAGCCGGTAGCGGCCGGGGACGATGTCCTCAATGCGAAACGTCCCATCTTGTCCGGTAACAGCGGTATAGTCTCCACCGGTGGTTTGGTTCTCGGCAATCAATTCGATCAGAGCCTTTTTCACCGGCTCCGATCCCTGATCTTTCGTGACCAGGCCTTCCACCACAGCCCTTGATGACACGGAGTCGCCGCCGGACTGCGCGAAGCCGGGCACCGCAATTGCGACGAGCAGAAAGACTAGACTTGGTAGAGAGATTCTCATGCTTTGCTGCGGGGAGGTTTGTATTTAAAACTAAACCGGCTGGGAGCTGCGCCGAATCAACGTTTAACTATGACGGCGGATCTCCGTCATGGATCACCAGAACTCGGCTTATTCTATCCCGTTTGCGGGCCGTCGTCACAAGGCCAAGCGAGGCAACTTTGCTTATCCATACTTTGTTCGGACATACTATGAGACTCTTTTTCTATAAAAAACTTGAATGGCGCGACGAAGTGTGAAAAGGTTTCTCGCGGCGACAGGAGGTCGCGGAATAATGAAGATAATGAAGAAGGCGCTTGCAATTATGGCGTTAGCTTTGGCAGCGGCTTGTGTGGCGCAAGGGCAGGATATTGCTGGAGATTGGCAAGGCAGTCTCGATATCGGGACGGGGGAGTTGCGCATCGTTTTGCACGTCACGAAATCGGCTGACGGCGCCCTCAAAGCTACGCTGGACAGTCCCGACCAAGGCATCGTGGGCATGCCGGTGGATTCAATTCAGCTCGACGGCAACAAACTGCTGTTCAGCGTCAACGTGGTCAAAGGAACTTACGAGGGAACGGTTAAGAACGGCAGCACGATCACCGGAAACTGGGCGCAACCGAAGAAGATGCCGCTCGATTTCAAAAAGACCACGACGCCTGTGAAGCTGAACCATCCGCCTGCACCGCCTTCCGACATTGACGGTGCCTGGGAAGGCATTTTGGAGACTCCATCCCAGGGTAAGCTGCATCTTGTCTTCCATATTAAGAACACTGGTGACGGTCTTACCGCCACGATGGACAGTCCCGATCAGAGCGTGAAAGGCTGGCCCGCGACTCAGGTCACCCGCAAAGGCTCATCGGTGAAGATCGAGATGATGCAATTCTCGGGCACGTTCCAGGGCAAGCTCAACAAGCAACTCGATCTCATGAGCGGGGATTGGACGCAGGGGCCAAACTATCCTCTGACTCTGCGGCGCGCAAAAGAAGACGCGGCTGCTACGCCGAAGCAGTAGCGCTTGCGGCTTCCAGCCTAAGACCGGTCGCACTAAGGAGATTCTTGAAGAAAGTAATTGCTGCTACAGCAATGTTTTTATTGACGGCCTGCTCGGCCATGGCGCAGGACATTGCGGGCGATTGGCAGGGAACGCTCTCGGCTGGCGGGATGCAGCTACGTCTCGTCTTGCACATCGGTAAGAACAACGATGGCAGCCTCAAAGCGACGCTCGACAGCATCGACCAGCCCGGCGCGAATGGTATCCCTGTGAATTCCATTACGCTGAAGGATTCCAAACTCAGCCTGAACATCGAGGCCGTGCACGGAACATACGAAGGCATGGTCTCGGCCGATGGCAAGACGATCAAAGGCACGTGGACGCAAGGCCACGCGCTGCCCCTCGATTTCCAGCGCGCGGCTGCGCCAATCAAAGCCGAACACAAAGCCGCCGAACCATCCGACATCGATGGAGCGTGGCTAGGTACGCTGGACACCGGGGCGATCAAGCTGCGGGTCGTCTTCCATATCGTCAATACCGCTGAGGGATTAACTGCGACCATGGACAGCCCCGATCAGGGTATGAAGGGATTGCCTGCAACTTCGGTTACGCGTGACGGCGCATCGCTGAAGGTTGAAGCCAAGCAGCTTGACGGGGTCTTCAGCGGCAAGATCGACGCTGATCGATCTTCCATCGATGGTACCTGGACCCAGCACGGAGCGAACCTGCCGCTGGTGCTCAACCGCGTGAAGGACCAGGCGGAACTCGAACCGCCCAAACGCCCGCAGAATCCGGTGAAGCCGTATCCGTATCGCGATGAAGACGTTTCTTACGTCAACAAAGTACAACATGTCACGCTGGCCGCGACACTCACCATTCCGCCGGGCAAGGGACCATTTCCTGCAGTGGTGCTGATCACCGGTTCGGGGCCGCAGGATCGCGATGAGACTTTGCTGGGGCATAAGCCATTTCTTGTGTTGTCCGACTATCTCACTCGTCACGGTATCGCCGTGCTGCGGGCCGACGATCGCGGCACCGGAAAGTCCACGGGAAACTTCGCCACCGCCACAACTGCGGATTTCGCTACCGACACCGAGGCGGGCGTGGATTATCTGAAGACTCGTCCGGAAATTAATTCACACAAAATTGGATTGATCGGCCACAGCGAAGGTGGCGAAATTGCGCCCATGATCGCAGCACGCGATCACGATATTGCCTTCATCGTCATGATGGCCGGTCCCGGGGTTCCGGGCGATGAAATTCTGGTCGCGCAAGTTCGCGCCATCGACCTGGCGGGCGGCAAGACTCCGGCTGAAGCCGACAAAGACGCCGCGCAGGAACGCGAGGTTCTTAATATCTTGAAGACCGACAAAGACGATGGGACGCTGGACAAAGACCTGCGCGCGAAACTCGCCGGCGAAGTCCCCGCAGCACAAGTTGGAGCCGCGATCAAGCAAATGACGTCGCCGTGGTTTCGTTTCTTCATCAATTACGATCCCGCCATCGCGTTGCGGAAGGTCACTTGTCCGGTATTGGCAATCATTGGTGCAAAAGATACGCAGGTTCCGGCGAAGCAGAATTTGCCCGCTATTCGCAAAGCTCTTGAAGAAGGTGGCAACAAACATTTCGAGGTCGATGAACTGCCTGGCCTGAACCATCTTTTTCAAACTGCCAAGACCGGTGCGCCCAGCGAGTATGCACAGATTGAGGAGACAATCTCGCCTGTTGCACTGGAAAAAATGGCAAGCTGGATTCTGCGACAGTGAAATTGGGGATAAGAATTCTCCGCATTTCAACGAAGGAATCTGCATGAAGCACTTTTGTTGCTCGATTTCGCTGGCGCTGATTCTCCTCTGCACAACGGCTTTTGCAGAAACCAAGCAAGCTCCGGTACATCTAACTTCGGACCAAGATCATCAGCGGACCCTGAATCTGCTGCACATCACTTCTCTGCGTCGCGGGCCTGATGGAAACCCCAAATCGCCCAATGCCGCGAATTTTGACGAATCGAAGGTCGTGCCTTATTCGCTTCCCGATCCACTGGTATTGAACGACGGGAAAAAGGTGAGGAGTACGAAATTGTGGTGGAAGAAACGCAGGCCCGAAATCGTCGAAGACTTCGATCGGGAAATTTATGGCCGTGTTCCGAAAAACGTTCCCGCGGTCCATTGGGAAGTTGCAAGCACAATAAAAGAGAATGTCGGTGGCGTGCCCGTCATTACCAAAAAACTAGTCGGCCACGTCGACAACTCTTCTTACCCTCTCATTAATGTTGACATCCAATTAACGCTGACGGCTCCGGCGAATGCACCCGGCCCTGTTCCGGTGATGATGGAGTTTGGCCTTAGTCCCGAAACGCTGGCCGCGCTGAAAAAGCGTTTCACTGAAGCGCAGTGGGCGGCATTTGCCGGCAACGGTCCGCCGTGGCAGGAGCAGGTCTTGGCCAAGGGATGGGGATATGCCATTCTCATTCCGACCAGCGTCCAGGCTGACAACGGCGAAGGGCTGACTCAGGGCATCATCGGTCTAGTCAATAAAGGCCAGCCGCGCAAGCTTGACGATTGGGGCGCGCTACGCGCGTGGGCCTGGGGAGCGAGCCGAGCGATTGACTATTTCGAAACCGACAAGTCAGTCGATGCGAAACAGGTTGGCATTGAAGGACTGTCGCGCTACGGCAAGGCCGCGCTGGTTGCCATGGCTTATGAACCGCGGCTGGCGATTGCTTTATGTGGGATCGTCGGGCGCTGGCGGAGCAAAGATTTGGCGGCGCAACTTTGGCGAGCAGGTGGAAAATGTTGCGTCTACTGCCGAGTATCACTGGATGGCGGGCAACTTTCTCAAGTATGCGGGGCCGCTCACGGTCAACGATTTGCCTGTGGATGCCAACGAACTGATCGCGCTGTGCGCGCCGCGGCCAGTGTTCATCAGCAGTGGTTCGCAGCAGGTGGAAGGCGGATGGGTTGATGCGAAAGGTATGTTCCTAGGCGCGGTTGGTGCTGGGCCCGTGTACCGACTTCTTGGCAAAAAGGATTTGGGAACAACTGAATTTCCTCCGATGGAAACCGCGCTCATCGACGGCGACATCGGCTTCCGTCAGCACAGCGGAGGGCATACGACCGGTCCGAATTGGCCAACGTTCCTAACGTTTGCCAGTCGGTATCTCCGAGCGCCCACGAATGCGCCAACCCTGCTTCACTAAGATCGGAGTTTCGGAACTGCACCGGCTTGCAATTCCCGCTGGCGACCTTTGAGCATCTAGCCAAGATATCTCAGGAACTTTCCTGGCTGGCTGTCATAACTGGGGAACACTGCCGGCAGATTCCTGTTGCCCATGTGGCGGGCGACGGCTTCGCCGATGACCTGGCGGAAGTCGGTGGTTAAAGCAAGATCGCGGCCTTCGTAGAGTTGGGATTGGTCAAGGCCCGGCCAGCGGCCATAAACTCGGCCTCCGCGCACGGGGCCGCCGAGAACGAACATGACATTGGCGTGGCCGTGGTCTGTGCCGCGATTGCCGTTCTCTCGCGCGGTGCGGCCAAACTCCGACATGGTGACCACAACTGTGTCTTCGCCGAGATCACCCAAGTCCGTCCAAAATGCCGAGATCGATTGCGAAAAATCTGTGAGCACATTCGCGATTTGGCCTTCAGTCGAACCTTCGTTGACGTGATGATCCCAGCCGCCGATGTCCGCGAAAGCAACCTGGACTCCGAGATTGGCTTTGATAAGTTGCGCGAGTTGGCGCAGGCTCTCGCCAAAGCGTCCCTTAGGATAGTTCGCATTAGGATCGGGGGTGTATTTGGCGGGATCGGCGGCCCTGAGCATTTTCACTGCGTCGAAAGTCTCTTCGCCGGTGCCGTGCAACATGCTGTCGGAGGAATGATCGTACATCGCTTCGAATGTCGCCGCGACCGGAGAAGGCTTGGGGCCGCGGCCGCCGACGGAAAAATCGTTGATGTTGTTCATGGCCACAGCAGGTTCGGATCCACTGAGAATGCGCGGCATAGATGGGCCCAGCGCGATGGCGCGGAAGGCCGAAACCGGAGCGGATTGCGGTATGGCATGAAGCGAGCGGTTTAGCCAGCCATCGTCGGTGACTTTGACGCCGGGAGTTCCCGATTCCATAAAATCCTGAGCATCGAAGTGGGAGCGCGTAGGGTCAGGCGAGCCGGCGGCATGAACGATGGCAAGATGGCGCTGCTGCCACAAGGGCTGAAACGAAGCCATCGCGGGATGGAGACCGAAGAAGCCGTCGAGATCGATGACAGAGTTGCGGGGAATGTTAATGCTGGGCCGCATGGCGTAATACTGCGGCTCGGCGTGAGGTACGACGATGTTGAGGCCGTCGGCTGCGCCGCGTTGAAATATGACAACGAGACGCTTGTTGTTGGTGCCGGGCGCGACCGCACCGAATGCAGCGCGAGTGAGGAACGCAGGAACAGCGGTTGTTCCAACCAGTGCCAGAGCGCCGTTCCTAAGAAATATTCTGCGTGTAAGGGACATAAAAAACAGCTCCTAGCTTTTCAGCTCTGCTTCTAGCTCCTAGCCAAACGTTATCGCCTTTGAAATTCGGGCGAGCCAAGCAGCAGGCCCGCCATCGTCGCTGCTTCCTGGGGACGAGACGCGTTCATTTTTTTATCCTGCGGATTCTTTGGCCCCTGCACTTCTGCCGCAATTGTGTCGTGCGTCTGTTTCGACACATCGCCCGCGAGAAACGCATTTTCCATCGCCGTCAATTCGGTCGAGGAATCTGCGGGCGAACCTTCGTTTCCCGCGATGCGGGGCACATCCACGGCCACGCCTCTAATCTTTCCACTCGCCAGCGCCAAAGAAAAATTCATGCGGTTCAACAAGGCCGAAGAGCTTACCCAAGTCTCAGCTTTCATCGAGTAGCCCGTCGGCGGTTGCGCTCCGTAGAGCGGCATTCCCATGCTGTTCAACTGATGAACCAGTGGCATCGCATCGGTTACATCGGCATCGGTGGCGCGCAGGGCAGAGGCTACGAATTCCAGCGGAGTTTTTACTTTGGCGCGATAGGTGTCACTGGCCCAGAATTCCGGCGACTGAAACATCGTAGACAGCACCTCTCGTATCTCGCCTTTTTTCTTTAGAAATGTTTTGGCCATGCGATCGACGAGCGCTGGAGGCGGATCATCGGAGACGAAACGTTCTGCGAGTTTCAGCGAAATGAAGTGGGCAGTCTGCGGACTGGTGGCCAGCCGGTGCAGAAGTTCCAGTCCTTCGCCTTCGCCTTTCGGCTTGATGCGGTGCCCGAGAACAAACTTGGGACCGGGTTCGTGCTTGCGTGGATCGAATTCGAATCCTCCACCGAGAAAAGGTTTGTCGATCGTCCATCCGGTGAAAACCTTGGCAGTCTCGGTGACGTCGCGCTGCGAATAGCCTCCGTTAACACTGAGCGTGTGCAGTTCGAGCAATTCGCGGCCGTAGTTTTCGTTGAGGCCTAAATTTCTGCGATTTCCATTCGGCCGCGGCCCGCGCGGCGGATAGCGGTATCGGGCATAGGGATGGGCGGGCATGCCCAGCGCCTGCATGGAATCAGGCCCCACGCTATCCCAGTTGTCCAGATAGAAAAGCATCGCTGGGCTCTTGGCCGTGGCCACCAGCAGGTCTTCGAATTTTCCCAGCGCGCGAGGACGAATGGTTTCCTGTTCGTAGCTCGAAAGCAGAAGCCGGTCAGCGCCTTTGCCGATGAATACGTTGAAGTGGTTAAACCAGAAATCGGTCATCACTTCCTGCAATTGGCGCTCGCTGTAGATGGCGCGCAGCAGCTTGGCCTGCATCAGTTCGTCGGAAAAAACTCCTTGCGGATTGTTCATCGCCAGCACGACTTCTTTTTGTTTGGGATCGAGCCCCTGGAGAAACTCCTGGCCTTTGCCTCCGCGCAGCGAATCGGCCAGTGTGACTTTTTGCTCGACCGTCATGGCCAGGATTTTCTTGTAGCGCTGTTCGGGAGGAAGTTGCGGCAGCGACTGCACCTCCAAATCGGCGTAGAGCTTTTCTTCGCGGCTGCGCGCCTCAGCTTGCTCTTCGGGCGAGGGCTTCGTCTCCGCCGTGGCAGAGTTGGACATCATATTTTCACCCGCTGCCGCGGCGGGAGACGCGGGTTCTACACCTTCAGCCGAAGTTGCAGCGTTCATGCCGCCAGATCCGGATTGCATTCCATGCGATTGTTCCGCATTTTGCACCGTGCCGGTTTTTTCCGCCGCCATGGCTGCGTTCGCGGCTTCTTCTTTGCGCTCCTGCTTCTCTTCCTGGCGCGCGACTTGCACCTGAAAGACAGCTCGCTTGGCGGGATCGGAAGGCATCGGCTTTTTGCCGGTCATCACCTGCTTCACGACCTGGCCGTCAGGAAAGTTCTCCGCCAGCTCTTTAGAACTCATGCGCAGGGTGCGGAAATTCACCAGCCTCGCTTCCAGCGCGGCGTCGTTTATTTTTTCTGGATGAAGCTGCAAGTCGATCCACTGGTCGACGCCCATGGCCATAACCTGCTGCACATCCTGCGGACGTGGTCCGAAGGTTAGGCGGTTCAATGCATGGACTGCACGCCTCTTCTGTTCTTGGGGAGTCGCATCCTGCGCTTTGTCTTTCTTTTTGGCGAGCAGCGGGGGAACGGCGCAGGCGAGGCTCAATAACAGCAGGAAAAGCGCGAGCTTCTCAGGGCGAGATCGCATGAAGGGTCCGGTGAAAGGCGAATATTCCCTCCCATTATGAACCCGAATGTGGGAGAAAGTTGCGACGGATCGCGATTACCTAAGTGACTGATAAAGCGACGGATCACCCCGCGGGACCATGGGTTTCAGGGGTTATATCGCGCCAGCCATGCGGCAATTTCGCGGAACACATCCTGGCGCTGCTCCCATACGGTGGGAAAGTGCGGCGAACCGGGATAGGTGACCATGCGCGTGGTTTTGCCGTGCGCCGCCAACACTTCAAAAAATTCTCGCCCCTGATAAGTGGGCACGCGTTCGTCGGCGGCGCCGTGCAGAATGAGCAATGGCGTAGTAACGTTTTCCGAATGCATCACGGCCGAGAAGATCAAGAATGCATCCGGATCTTTATCAGGCCAGCGCGCGTCGTAATCGATCTGCTGCACGTCGCTGGTCCACATGAAGCTGAGCCAGTCGGTAATGCCCGCACCCTCAATTGCTGCCTTGTAGCGATGCGTTTGGGTGACGGTCCATGAAGTCATAAAGCCGCCCGCGCTCCAGCCGAACATAGTCAGGCGATTCGGATCGGCCCAGCCCTGGTCAATGGCGTAGTCGGTGGCGCTATCAACATCGCGGTAGGCACGATCCCCGAAGTGCTGGTAGATGGCGTTCAGGAATTCGGTGCCGTAGCCGGTCGAGCCACGGTATTCCGGCTGGAGAACGATATAGCCCATGCCTGGAAATATCCGCGTAAAAAAATCGAATCGAAGAGTATCGTTTGCTTCCGGTCCGCCGTGCGGCAGAACCATGAACGGATAACGGTGGCCTGCCTCGTAATCCGCGGGAAAGGTGACGATTCCTTCCAACGGAATCCCTTCCTTACTCGTCCAGTGGACGGCGCGGACTTCACCCAACGCAACTTTCGCTAGTTGATCGTCGCCTTCGTTGGTTATTTTCTGCAAAGTATCACCGTGTGCGACGGCCACGTTGGAGGCATGTTGCGGATCGGCCACCGTGAACGCCCGCACGTCCGGCGCGGAAGCGATCTGCGGCGAGACTGGGAGGCCGCCGACGGTACCCTCAGGCCACTTGTAGGTTGGAACCAGAGAATCATTGTGAAAGGCGTCGACCTCCGACTGAACGCCCCGCGCCACGAGGATCCAGACGTTTCCTTTGGCGTCTACCGATAAGTCGGCTGCGCTGCCTTCGAGCTTAGGAGTGCGGTCTGTGGCACTTCCGCCGCTCGCGGCAACGGTCCATACGTGGTCGGGGGTCAACACTTGCGAGGTCGTGCTAAGAAAAGCCAGGTCCTTGCCATCATCGATCCAACCAATTCCTTGAGTCGCGTTATCGATGGTGGTGACGTGATGAGAGCTCGCCGCGTTGCAAACGTCGATGAAAGAACGAACGTAGTGAAAACCGATTTTGGGAGTTTGCGAGAGGACCGCGAGCAACGCGCCATCGTGTGACCAGGAGATCTCAGCCACATTTGTTAAGGCCGGACACCACCACGCTCCGCCGGAGCCATCGGCGCCGATCACATAAATGCTGGCAGGCGCGGCCTCGATGACGGTGTGTACATCCGCCAAGGGATCGGGAAGGCGCGGATCGGCGAGGATGGCGTAATGGGAACCATCAGGAGAGATCATGGCGGAATGAATGCCTCTCGGCAGGGCAGTGAGCGCGACAGGCGTGGCGGCCGCCGCGGCGGGAGTACTTGCGGGCTCCAGAGGAAACGTAGCCAACTGCGGCTTCTTGTTCACCTCATACGTGCCATAAAGAGCCTTGCCGTCGCGGGTGAATCCGGCGGGGTGAAACTGTTCCGGAATATCGAGGTGACGTGATTCGCCGCCGGAAGTGGGAATCAAGTGCCACTCGTTGTTTTCCGGCCCCTTGGGACCGCCGAACCCCACCTGGTAGAGAACGCTCTTGCCATCGGGCGAAACTGCGACGGCCGTCGCATGGCGGAGTGTTGCCGCGTCATTAAAAGTGAAAGGATGGCGCGCGTTTTGACCGATCGCAGCAGTGGAAACGCAGAAGAGAATTATGGCAGAGAGCACATTGCGCATGAAGGTTTCTCCGACGAACTAAGAAGCATATCAGCCAGAGAGAAACGAAAACCAGTGAGCCGGAAATATCCTGGAACTAACGCGGTTGGGGTGGTGACGACGAAAGGAATAATCGTCCGTGGGAAACTTTATGTTGCAACGTTGCTGCCAGTTGATCGATGTCGCTGGCGGCGATGTTCAGCGCCATGCGGTCGGCCAGAACGGGCGTGCGGTTGCTGCCGATCACGTCGCGCCGCACCTGAATGAGAAGCGCCTGCACCACGTTGGCATCATACTTGAGCGGCGATACGCGCACCAGTTCGCTCAGGGCGCTGCCCACGGAAAGCGGCTCGCGATAAGGGCGAATGCTGGTCATGGCGTCGAAAGTATCAGCCAGTCCTACGATACGAACCGCCATGGGCAGGTCGTTTAGCGCCAGCGAATCGGGATAGCCGGAGCCGTCGCTGCGTTCGTGATGCCAGCGCACGGTCTCGGGAATCTTCGGCCAGGGAAACTCGACACTGCTTACGATCTGGTGTCCGACCACCGTATGGTCTGCCATCTCGCGAAATTCTTCCGCGTCCAGTGCCGCCGGTTTGCTGAAGAGCCTGCGATCGACGGCGACTTTTCCGATGTCGTGCAGATATCCGGCGCTGCGCAACGCTCCCACTTCGTTCGGCTCCATGCCCATGGCTTCGCCAATGGCCGCCGCATAGCGGCCCACGCGCAACGAGTGCCCGTGAATGTTTACGTGTTTTACATCGATGGCTGTGGCAAAGGCTTCAAGAGCGCTGTCATAAAAGCCGTGCAGCGACGACATGAGCCGCAAATTTTCCGTAACTCGCTGGGCGATGGTCTGAGTCAACGAATGATTCTGAACGGCCAGTGCTACATAACTGCACAGCAGTTCCATTGCGCCCAGTTCGGAGTCGTCGTAAAGAGCGTCTCCGGGGCGGCGGCCGAGGGCGACCACTCCCGCGAGCTTGCCTCCGGCTTTGAGCGGAGCCAGGCATTTAAAAAGTTCGGGAGCGACATTGCCATTGGAACTGAGAAATATGGAAGACGTAGACGCGTTGAGCACGATCGGCCCGCGCGCGGCGGTGAGTGCATGCACGTGCTTGGGAAGCAGAGGAATGAAGGCGGGCTCGGGTAGCATTCCGAAACCCTGGGACGCGGCCGTGCTCAGCATGGCGGGCTTGTCGTTGAATAAAAACAGCGCGCCCTCACGCGCTCCCGCGGCTTCCATGATAGCGGAGAGCATAAGGCGCGAAGTTTCGGCAAAGTCGCGCTCAGCCGTCAGCGCCGGTCCGAGATCGGAGAGCGCTTCGACGGTGCGCAATAGCCGCCGTAGATTGTCAGTCTGCACTGCCACGATGAAGTGGGAGCGGAAAGCAGAGCAAGACGAGCGTAACATGCGCCAATGCTGGCGGTGATGTGCGGTTGTTGGTTAGTTTGATGCTGCGGCAGCGGAAGCGAAAGAGTAACCAAATGGATTCGCCGCCAGCTCTAGAAATGTTTCCGCAAATCGGCGAAGTGGCTGACCGTCAGCCGTTGCTGCGGCGGCACAGCTTCGGCCAGCACGTCATGTTCGAGCACCCAGGTATCGCCGTGCGGAACGAACACGGCGTGCAATCCCGCCGCCAGCGCGGGATTGATATCAGATTTGGGACTATTGCCGATCATCCAGGTAGAGTCATGTGCCAAGTCGTATTTCTCGACGATGGCTTGGTAAGCGGCGACATCCTTTTCGGCCACGATCTCGACCGCGGCGAAATATTCTTTCAATCCCGACCGCTCAACTTTTCCCGTCTGCTCAGTGATCGCGCCCTTGGTGACCAAAAGAAGATGATGGCGGGCGTTCAAATACTGCAAAGTCTCCGGCACTCCAGGAAGGATTTCTACGGGATGGTCGGCGACAGCATGGGCAAAGCTGTTGACTCGCGCGTGCAGGTCAGGCGTAACCGGCTCCACGCTGAGCCGCTCGAAGGTGCGGACCAGCGCGTGCGCGAAGCTGTGCAGGCCGTAGCCGTGAGTCACGATGCATTCGCGCTCCACATCGTTCAGAACACCGCGCACCTGCTGCGGAGAAAATTCCCGATGATTGAGAAAAGTAATGAAGCGGGCGATCGCCCGCTCGAAGTAGATGTTGTTCTCCCAGAGCGTGTCGTCGGCGTCAATCAGGAGGGTTTGGGAAAGCAACGTTCTGGCTCTTAAAGTTTTGCTCTTGGCTTGGGTGCAGCGGTTTCAGCAGCTCAAAGCTTCCTACGCCACCCAATCCATGCGCGCCTCCGGCTCGATGATCCCCGCTTTATGTCCCATATCGAGCAGGCGGCGCACCGCTTCGCGGCCATCGGTTCCGTAGTCGAGGGTGCGTTCATTCACGTACATGCCAATGAACTTGTCCGCCGATTGCGCATCCAGATCGCGCGCGAATTGCATAGCGTAGGACAAAGCTTCCTCGCGATGGTCGAGCCCATATTGGATGCTTTCGCGCAGAGCAGTCGACACGGCCGACATCAACTCCGGTCCCAATGCGCGCCGGATGACGTTGCCGCCCAGCGGAAGCGGCAGTCCGGTCATCTTCTGCCACCACTTGCCCAAATCCAGAATGCGATAGAGGCCCGATTTATCGTAGGTCAACTGGCCTTCGTGAATGATCAGTCCCGCTTCATAGTTGCCTTCGAGCACTTGCGGAATGATCTGATCGAACGGCACGACTTCGGTTTCAATCCCCGGCGCGAAAATCTGCAAAGCAAGATAGGCGGTTGTCAGCTTACCCGGCACCGCAATTCGCTTTTGCTTGATGTCGCTTTCGGTGAACAGGCGCGGGGCAACGATCATGGGGCCATAGCCCTCGCCCACGCTGCCGCCGCTTGGCAATAGCGCGTACTTATCCTGAATATAAGGATAGGCGTGAAAAGAAATTGCGGTCACGTCATAGACACCGTCACGCGCCTTCTGGTTCAGCGTCTCGATGTCGCAAAGCGTATGAGTAAAACGAAGACCCGGCACCCGCACTTTATTGGTGGCGAGGCCATAGAACATGAATGCGTCATCGGAGTCGGGACTATGAGCTACAGTGATTTCACGCGTGCCGGCGGGGATAGCCGTCGCGCTGCTTTGCTGCTCAGAAACCGGCGTCATTTTAAAGCTCCGACCTAGGGGCTAAGGCACGCATATTCTTGCCCCGAACCGCGATTGCGGCGGCAACCATCACTTTGATTACTTCAGCGGCGAGGAACCAATACAAGCCAAAATAGGCCGCCCTGGCCAGCGAATGGGTCCAAAGATAGAGCCACGAAAGGCCGCTGACGAAAAGCAGAATTTCAGCCAGCACCCCAGCAATGGCAGCTCGCGCGAATGTTTTTCTGCCGCGCTCAAAAACGAATCCGGCCAAGGCTGCAACGAATGGATAGACAAGTAGGTAACCACCCGTGACGCCAAGAATCTGTGCGATTCCTCCTGGCCCCATCGGGTTGAACACCGGTAAACCGGCTGCGCCTTCGGCAAGATACAGCGCCAGCGCGGCGAATCCACGCCGGCTGCCCAGTAGCAATCCGACCAAGAGTACGCCGAAATTTTGTACCGTCAGAGGCACAGGAGTAAATGGCAAAGGGATGGTGATGTGCGCGCAGACCGCAACAAACAGACTAGCGCCCACGACGAGCGCAACCTGCCGCGCAGTCTCGAGGCCCCGCTCCCGCCGGGTGGGTAAAGTTTGGACAGCAAGTCTTGCCATAAACCCTCCGAGTACCAACAACTCCAAATTTCTGTAAATTCGACGTCACTGCTGGAGCGTACCGGATCGCCGCTCGCGCTTCGCCTCAGTCAGGTTTGTTTCCTGGGGAATGCAGCTCGCGCAGGTGTCGCCGCAAGCGCATGTACAAAGCGATGGCCACGCACACCACGACCAGTGTACTCGCACCCAGAATCAGGAACCACCAGATCATCCGCACAGCCGACTAGGATACCAGACGGGAAGCTGGTGCTAACGAGTGCAGCACGGATTAGGAGGCTTTCTGCGCGACTCGCCTTTGCCGCAAAACCTCGACACGCTTGATGACGAATTGCAGGCGATTTCGGCCCCATTCCGTGCGGCTGGCGACATCTTCGATATTGCGGAAGATGTGCGGATCGCCCATCTTTTCCCGGAGCTCCCCAAGAAACGGATGCACTTTCGCCAGAATTAGGAACATTTCACCGCTGAAGGCAGGTTCAAGGAACAACTCTTCGTGCAGCAGATCGCGCAGAACGAAAGAGGCCGCCAACCCCCAATAGCTGATGACTTGCCGCAGCCAGTTACCTTCCTGCCCGCTGAACATTACTTGCATGAATTCATCGGCGCTTTGCGGAAAAAATTCCGCCGTCCACCAGTGGCGGGCTTTGCGCATCTCCGCTTCGCGGCGCAGGTCGTAGAGTTCAAGAACGAGTTTCGCGTCGTCAACCGTCGGCTTCTGAAACATTGGTTTCCCTCTCAACCAACAGTATGACAGATTCGGATTGGGCGCTCGCGGCTGTGAGTTATGCGGTAGTCGCCGCCGCTTCAGGTGCCGGCGCGGGCCGCTCGTAATCGCATTCTTTGTTCGGGCAGGCGATCACGGGTCCGGCTTTCAGATTCTTTTCCACGAGATATTCGCTACCGCAGCTTGGGCACTTTTCCGCGATCGGCCTATGCGCTGAAGTGAACTTGCACTTGGGATAATTTCCGCAGCCAAAAAATGTATTGCCCTTGCGGGCTTTCTTCTCGACCAGATCCCCATCCTTGCACTCCGGACACTTCACGCCAATAAAATTCTGCTTCACATATTTGCACTCGGGGTAGCCGCTACAAGCCGTGAACTCGCCGAATCGCCCATGACGGATCATTAGATTCCGCCCGCATTTCGGGCACGGCTCGTCCAGCGGAATATCGGGAACGCGCTTGCCCTGATCGAGCCTCCGGGTCGTTTTGCAATCGGGATACCCGGTGCACGCCATGAATTGGCCGAAACGGCCGCGTTTCAAAACCATTACGCGGCCACAATTCTCGCAATATTCTTCCTGCGTCGTTTCCTGCACGTCGGCCGAATCGAGGTCGGGCAGGTTGATGGGATTTTCTTTGGTGAAAGTGCACGATTCCTTATTCTCTTTGTCGTATGTGCTGCATGCGTAAAACGATCCGTGCTTGCCCCACTTGATTACCAGCGGCGCGCCACAGCGTTCGCACTTCTCATCCGTGGGCTTCTCCATCCGCTTGATGTTCTCCATATGCTTTTCGGCATATTTGAGATCCTTCTGGAATTTCTTGTAGAAATCGGCGAGAGCGTCGGTCCACTTTTCCTTGCCTTCTTCGATCTCGTCGAGTTCTTCTTCCAGCCGCGCGGTGTAGGCCACGTCGAAAATATCGCGGAAGTTTTCCACCAGAAGGTCTGTGACCACCAATCCAATTTCCGTGGGACTAAATTTTCCGCCGATCTTCTGCACGTACTGCCGCTCCTGGATGGTTGAGAGAATCGCGGAGTACGTCGAAGGCCGGCCAATGCCGCGCTCTTCGAGTTCTTTTACCAACGAAGCTTCGTTGTAGCGCGGAGGCGGCTCGGTGAAGTGCTGCTCCGGCTTCAGTTCCTTGAGCGTGAGCTTCTGCCCCGCTTCCATCGCCGGCAGCTTGTGCTTCAACTCCTCGTCTTCTTCGTCCTTGCCTTCTTTCGACTCTTCGTAAACTTTCAGGAAGCCGTCGAATTTCAGTACTGACCCGGTCACGCGGAACCAGAAAATCTCGTTGCCATTTTTGGCGTCGATATCGACCGTGGTCTGGTCGAAGACTGCTGGGTTAATCTGCGAGGCCACGAACCGCTGCCAGATGAGCTTGTAGACCTTGAACTCATCTTCTTTTAAATACTGCTTGACCTGATCCGGATGGCGCATGGCCGAGGTCGGGCGAATGGCTTCGTGCGCACCCTGCGCTTCCTTCTTCTCCTTGAATGTGTTGGGCTGCTCGGGCAGATATTGCGGACCATATTCTTTGCCCACATATTCGCGCACTTCGGTAATCGCTTCGGGCGCGACGCGGGTCGAATCGGTACGCATGTAGGTGATCAATCCGACCGAGCCTTCTTCGCCGATCTCCACGCCTTCATACAGGCGCTGCGCGATCATCATGGTGCGCTTCACGCTGAAACGCAGTTTGCGCGAAGAATCCTGTTGCAGCTTGCTGGTGGTGAAGGGAGGCGCGGCGTTGCGGCGACGTTCTTTTTTATCGACCGAGCGGACAAGCCAATCCGCAGTCTCCAACGCGGCGCGAATCTTTTCCGCGTCTTCGCCGTTGGTGACTTCGACTTTTTCTTCGCCCTTGCCGACGAAACGCGCGTCGAACGCGGGAGGCTTGCTGGCGGCGAGGTGCGCGTCGATGGTCCAGTATTCTTTTTTCTCGAACGCTTTGATCTCGCGTTCGCGTTCGACGATCAGGCGCAGAGCGACAGTCTGCACGCGTCCGGCGGAAAGTCCGCGGCGAACTTTATCCCACAGCAGCGGAGAAACCTGATATCCGACCAGGCGGTCGAGGACGCGCCGAGCCTGCTGCGCATCGACAAGATTTTGATCGATGGCGCGGGGATGCTCGAACGCCGCCTGCACTGCGCGCTTGGTAATCTCGTTGAACGTGACCCTCTGAATGCGAGGAACCGCGTCCGCATCTTCTTTCTTCTTTTTCTTGCTCTTCTTGGCCTTATGCCCGTTGCCATCGAGTTCAAACGCCAGATGCGCAGCGATAGCTTCGCCTTCGCGGTCCGGGTCAGGCGCCAGGAAGATGAAATCAGCAGCAGCAGCCAGCTTCTTCAGCTTGGCCACAACCTTTTCTTTGCCGGGAATTACGACGTATTCGGTGTCGAAATCGTTATCGGTATCGACGCCCAGCACACTCTTCGGCAGGTCCCGGACGTGCCCGAATGAGGCTTCGACGGTGTAACCCCTCCCCAAGTATTTCTCGATAGTCTTCGCCTTGGTGGGCGATTCGACGATGACTAAACCTTTTGCCAATGTTTCCTCAATTCTCCTTTGTAGCCTTGCAACGTTTTTGACCCTAGCACGAATTGTGCGATGGCAACAAGTTACCGCGAGAAAGCTGCTAGCTATCAGCCATCAGCTCTCAGCTTTTGCATAAGCGATGCCAGCATTCGTTTTACCTCGACTGTTCTATCTGAAAGTCGCTGATAATCCGGGGCTTTCAGCAGCTCCAAGTCTCGTGCCAGGAGCAGCTGATATTCCAATTCGCTGGCCGAACCTGCGGCCATTTGCAGAAATCTGGCGAAATCCACATCGCCCCTACGGCAAGCGCCTTCGGCGATGTTGGAGCCGATGGAAACTGATGCTCTCCGCATTTGACTGGTCAAGCCGTAAATCTCGTCCCGAGGAAAAGCCTTGCTGGATTTATAAACATCAAGCGTCAGCACGTGAGCCTTCTCCCACACCTCAAGATTTCGAAAGCTCTGCATCGGTCCGTCCTCACAACGAGCAAGCTGAGGGCTGAAAACTGACGGCTGATAGCTGCTCTTAAAAGCTTTTCACAAAATTCTTCCCTGGCATCTGCCGCACTTTGCCGGTCAACTCCAACTCGAACAAGGCCGCGAAGATCTCTGAAGACGACATTTCCGTCTCCAGTTTCTCCACAAGTTCGTCGATGTGAGTGGCCTCGTCGGCTTTCAGGAGGCTGAGAATTCGCTTTTCGTGAGGAGGAAGCCCTTCATCCGGAAATAGAGATGCGGAATCGTGGCCTTCGGATTCAGCGCGGCTTGCCGGAGTCAAGGCCAAGCGCACTTCCGCCGGCAAGTCTTCCCATACGTCTTCCCAGGTTGCCACCAGCTTTGCGCCCTGCTTTATCAAGGTGTTAGGTCCCCAGGAATTTTTGTTGGTAACGTTGCCGGGAACGGCAAACACGTCGCGATTTTGTTCCAGAGCACAACGTGCGGTTATGCGCGTGCCCGAGTATTCCGCTGCCTCCACGACCAAGACCCCCACAGACATGCCACTGAGAATGCGATTGCGAATGGGAAAATTCTGCGGGAAGGCGGCGGTGCCAAGAGGAAATTCTGAAATCAGCGCTCCGCCCAGCGCCAAAATCTGTTCCGAGAGCCGGGAATTTTCCTTCGGATAGATCACATCGACTCCGGTACCCAACACCGCAATGGTCCTGCCTTTCGCCGAAATCGCGCCGCGATGGCTGGCCGTATCCACGCCCCGAGCCATGCCACTGATAATGACCAATCCCTGCGCGGCGAGATCGCAAGCCAGTCGCTCCGCCATTCCGGAACCGTAAGGGGTTGGGTGCCGCGTGCCCACCATGGCTATACCCGGTTGCGTGAGCACTTCAGGATTGCCACGCACATAAAGGACCAGCGGCGGATCGTAGATTTCTTTCAGCCGCGGCGGATAAGCAGGATCGTCAATTGAGACCAGCGTGGTGTGGGCTGTCGCAGCTTGCGCAATCGCTTCCCGCGCCAGTTCGCCAGACTTTCCTGTGGCCAGCGATTGCGCCGATACTGCCTGAATTCCAGCGCCCTCAAGCTCCGTAAGTGACGCGCGCAAAACGGCCTCGACCCTCCCGAAGCGTTCCACCAGCTTTCGTGATTTTGTTGGTCCCAGGCCGGGAGTCAGCGAAATGGCAAGCCATTCAAAAATGTGCGTTATAGTCGGCGATGCGGCAACAAAAGTGGACAAGAGTGACTCCAATCGACTGGCGCGGAATGTAGCGGACACGGCTATGGGCGTCAAGGTCATGCGTCACATCAACCCTGTTAAAATCTCAAGTTGGATGATCCTTCTCAGGTCTTAGGAATGGCGCGACTCAGAATTTCCGCAATCTCTTACTTAAACACCGCTCCCTTAATGTGGGACTTCGAACATGGCGACGCCGGCCGCCACTTCGACATTTCCTATACGCTGCCCTCATCGTGCGCGAGAGCGCTCCAGGCCGGTGAAGCCGACATCGGCATTATTCCGGCCGCAGCCTATGCGTCGATCCCAGGCCTGCAAATATTGCCCGGAGTGGCCATTGCCTCCCGCTGTGCTGTGCGCTCGATTTTGCTGGTGAGCAATATTCCTGTCGAACAAGTCCGCACGGTCGCCTTGGACACGTCTTCAATGACCTCCGTAGCTTTGACGCAAGTGCTATTCGAGAAATGGATGGGAGGTGGAAGAGAGTTCGTGGCCATGGCTCCAGACCTCGAGGCCATGCTGGCCACTCACGATGCCGCGCTTTTGATCGGAGATCCCGCCCTGCAAGTCGATCGCTCACGCTACTACACTCTCGATCTCGCCGAAGAGTGGATTCGCTACACCGGCAAGCCATTTGTCTTCGCCTTTTGGGCGATTCGAGAAAAAGCTATCGGCGAGCGCGCCGCGGACTACTCCGACCTGGCGGCAATTTTCCAGCATTCGCGCGATCATGGCCTGACACCGAGCAGCCTCGACCGTATTGCTTGCGAGTGGGCGCCACGTTTGGGTATCAGCGAGGACGATGTTCGCAGCTATCTCACCGGGAACATCTATTACGAACTCGATTCCGCCTGCCTCGAAGGCCTGCAACTGTTCTACGGCTATGCGGCCGAGATAGGAGCGTTGCCACCTGCGCCGGAGCTATCTTTTCTAAGAGCGGCGAGTGCCGCGATCGTCTAAAGCAAAAACCGTTTGGCGAAATCACGCTCCTACCCTGTAAACTCTTCAAACCAGAATGCCAATCCATTTCCATCCGCTGCTCGCGATTCCCTTCTGGCACAAACTTCGCCGCATGGGTGGACCGGGCTTAATCCTCCTGGGGCTGGTTGACAATTCGTTGATTCCAGTAACCGGCAGTATGGATGTCTTGAACATCTGGCTGGCTGCGCGCCATCGCGAACCCTGGCCCTACTATGCCTTAATGGCCACGCTGGGGGCGGTTATCGGCGGTTACATTACCTATGCGCTGGCGCGCGAGGGTGGCAAAGAAGCCATGGAGCGCAAGCTCTCAAAAAAACGCGCCGCGCAGGTCTCGAATGCATTCAAACGCTGGGGGTTCAGCGCTATCGTGATTCCCGCCCTCATACCCCCACCTTTTCCTTTTCTGCCATTCCTGGTGGCGGCGGGCGCCATGCAATACTCGCAAAAAAAATTTCTGGCCGCGTTGATCCTGGGCCGCGGAGTTCGCTACAGCATCGGCGCCTACCTGGGATTCGTCTACGGACGACATATTCTCCGCTTCTTCAATCAATACTACAAACCCGCGCTGGCGATTCTGATTGGATTGGCGGTGCTGGGCGCGGTGCTGACGCTGATTGAATATCTCAAACACAGGAAGAAATAACGTGGCGCAAGGCCAAATCAAACCCAGCCGCCATCGATGACGAAGTTCTGCCCGGTTATCCCCGCGCTATCCTCGGCAGCGAGGAACGAGACCACCCGCGCCACTTCTTCCGGCATCAACTCCCGCTTCAAACTCTGCTGCTGCATAATTTCCGCCAGATACTCCGGAGTCATCCAGAGCCGCCGCTGCCGTTCCGTCATAATTGCTCCCGGCGAAACGCAGTTCACGCGAATGTTACTCCCGCCCAGCTCCCGCGCCATCGTCCGTGTCAGCCCGACAATGCCAGCCTTGGCCGTCACATAAGCTGGCAAGCCAGTCGAAGGAATCATCCAGGCAATCGAACTCATATTAACGATAGAGCCGCCGCCCGCCGCGGCCATCCCCGGCGCAACCGCCTGCATGGCAAAAAACTGATGCCGCAAATTCACCGCCATGCGGTTATCCCAATATTCCGGCGTAACCTCGGCGAAATTGTGGCGATTGTCGCTGGCCGCGTTATTGACGAGAACGCGTACGGTCCCACCCGCTTCTCAATATCCGCGATTGCTGCCCTTAGCGCAGCAATATCCAAAAGATCGCAATGCAAAAATATCGGTGCATGAGCGCATCGAGATGCAAGATCCTCGACGAGCCTGCCCGATGCCTCATCGCCACATCAAGAAACGCGACCCTCGCCCCTTGCAGCGCAAACTGCTCCACAAGCGAAGCGCCAATGCCCGAGCCGCCACCGGTAATTAATACCGCCGCATCACGCAAGCTTGGATAATGTGCAAAATTTTGATTTGAGCTCATGAGACTTGCGCAAATCATGGTAGCGCGAATTGTAGGCATGGCGCAGGGAAGGATAAAATATGGCGGCAGCTGTTTTCACCTCGCCTAAGTGAAATCGAAGGGTCTGCCCGGCTGGAATCTCAACAAATACCGTTGACTCTCGATCAAAGAGACCTTAGCTAGCTTATGGAAGTATCGTTCACTCCTGAGCAGGAAGCCGAACCTTCCCGCATTGCTAGTTATAACGGTACCCCCGCCGAACAATTGGTCAAGCAAGCCGCCTTGCGCTTGGTTGAGGAAGAAGCCAAATTTCGTGCTGGCGTTAATCGTGGCCTCGATCAGGCGGACCGTGGGGAATTTTTTGATCACGAAGAAGTAAAAGCCCGCATTCAACGCCTCCTGCAATCCAAATGAATATCCGCTGGACTGCGGAAGCCGTTTCCAACCTCGAAAATATCTGCCTTTACATCTCCGAAGACAATCCGGCGGCCGCGCTCAAAACTGTGAATACGATTTACGAGCGGATCGAAGAACTCGTCGTGTTTCCCAATGGCATAATGGGCGGGACGAAGGTATTCGTGCGTCAGTCTTCTTTCCATGTGTCTTACATTGTGGCCTCGAATATACTTCGAGCATGGTGACAGCAAACGAAAAGGGCAATGCGCTCGAAGATGTCGTGGCCTCGATCGAGTCACATATCCTAGGAACGAGCCCAGGACTGAGCGAGAAGACGTTCCTCATTGAGAGGAGGAAGATCATTGATGCAGCTGGTGTCCACCACGAGGTCGACGTCTTCGTCACCATTGACCACGGCAGTGGTTACAAGTCGGTTTTCGTCTTCGAGTGCAAGAACTGGCAAAATCCGATAGGGAAAAACGAGGTCATCATCTTTTCTGAAAAAATCGACGCCGTCCAAGCACAGCATGGATACCTTGTCGCCAAATCGTTTACCAAGGACGCTGAGTACCAAGCGGAAAGGATCCACGCGTAACGCTGCTCTTGGCGGGGGAAAACGATCCGCTGACGGCAGAGAGACCTTTCCGATTTCACATCTGCTTCCAGAATCTAGATCACGTGGAGATATCGCTCCACGCTAGGGGAAGCAAGGGAGAGCCAATCGCACTAGACATCGACACCTGCTCCGCTATTCTTCACGGTACTCCCATCAACTTGCGTGAGCATACACTCCAATTGGGGAATGTAGCCGCGAGCGACCACGCCCGGACTTTCAGAACCGAAAGGGTTTCGCCAGGCCAGTACCAGCGCACAGCAGAATCAAAAAAAATCTTCGCGTCTGGTGATTTTGTGGTTGACGACCTAGATATTGAACGAGCTGAGCTTTCTGTTCGTTATACCGTTCGAGTCGAATACCCGCCGATGATCTCCTATTTCGAAGTCGAGTGCCGAGGACGTGTTGTGTCCTTCGCCCCGGTTCAGTTTCACGGTGATGTGACCATGCAGACGAGATTAATTCTCCCTTAGGGCCAAGTTAGAGGGCCAACCTTCGAGGAATTACGAATTAGGCTGCTAGGGAACACGGGTTTCGGGGTGTGCGGCATTGCGAATCAGTCGGGAGCTTGGACGGCATGCTGCCCGCTCCGTTAAAATCAAAGCAAGTTCGAAAAAAGTCATGTCCCTAACCCACTCCCAAGCCCTCTCGCTCTTCCACTCCGACGACCTTATCGGCATCGGCATGGAAGCCGACGCCGTACGCCGTGCCAAACATCCCGAGGGCGTGGTCACTTACATCATCGACCGCAACATCAACTACACCAACTTCTGTACCGAGTACTGCACCTTTTGCGCCTTCTACCGCCCGCTGAAAGGCCCCGCCGCCAAAGACGGATACATTCTCGACTTCGACACCATCTACGAAAAAATCCGCGAGACCGTCGAACTCGGCGGCACCGGCGTGCTCATGCAGGGCGGCCTCCATCCCGACCTCAAGATCGACTGGCACGAAAAAATGCTGCGCGGCATCCGCCAGCGTTTTCCGCAAGTGCATCTGCACTGCTACTCCGCGTCGGAAATCATCGCCATCGCCGAATACAGCGACCTCACCATCCGCGACACCATTCTTCGCCTGCGCGACGCCGGACTCGATTCCATCCCCGGCGGCGGCGCCGAAATTCTCGACGACGAAGTCCGCTACAAAATCGCGCGCCTCAAATGTCTCACCGCCGACTGGATCAACGTTCACCGCACCGCCCACCAGATCGGCATGCGCACCACCGCCACCATGATGTTCGGCGTCGGCGAAAACTACGAACACCGCGTCAACCACTTGCAAGCCCTCTACGACTTGCAGGAAGAAACCGGAGGCTTCACCGCCTTTATCCCCTGGAGCTTTCAGCCCCACAACACCGCCCTCGGCGGCCGCCACTGGGACGAAGCCACCGCCGTCGACTACCTCAAAGTCCTGGCCATCTCCCGCCTCTATCTCTCGAACTTCCTGAACGTGCAATCCAGTTGGGTCACGCAAGGCCTAAAAGTCTGCCAAATGGGCCTGCGCTTCGGCGGCAACGACGTAGGCTCGGTGATGCTGGAAGAAAACGTAGTCCGCGCCGCCGGAGTGAACAACTGCACGACAGAAGAAGAACTCCGCCGCATCATCCGCGACGCCGGATTCCGCCCCGCGCAGAGGGATACGTTGTATAGGCAGTATTTCCTGAACTAAGCGAAGCGGCCATGTGAACCGTTATTTCGCGTCGCTGACTTGCTCGCGAACTTCGTCGTAGACTCCGAACTTCTTAGCCACCGGCTTCAGCGTGGGATAGAACTGGACGAAGGTATGCTCCACCGCGGCATGAGCGTCGTGGCAGGACCAGCAAGGATTGCCTTTGGGCATGGCTTCAGAACTCTGGCTGGTTTCGCCAAAGGTGAAGTAGGCCCACCTGTCGGGGAATCGTGCGGAATCTTTCACCTCAACGGCCAAGCCCATCCAATCCGTCTGAAAGTGTCCGGTCTTGTTGATGGAGCCTTTGCTCTGCGCCTCACGCTCTTCGACAACCCACATCGTCTGCTCCGGCCACTTGCCCGAGTGCAGAAACTCCTGGTAGGCCCAGCGCGGCACAAACACGTTGGTGAACATTTCGTGGCTGCCGGGAGCGGGACTGTAGTTCATGCCGTATCCGGATGAAAGGAACTGCCAGTCGCGATAGTCGGCGGGACGAAGCAAGCTGCCGTGGCTGTCGTATTGCGGCGTGATTTTTTCCTGCGGAGCGGCCGCGAGAAATAATGCGCCGCAAAGAGCGAGCGCGGCGACGTACAACAGACGTTTCATGCGGCCTCCGAGGATCCATCTACAGGCGAGGCAATTTTCACGAATGCGCGGGAGTTTGTAAAGCTGGAGCTTGCAAACGCGTGCGGGGAACGGAGATTTGATTTGGTGTCAATGTGGAAAAAGAAAGGCGCTCCGTATTGGCGGAGCGCCTTCAGGTTTCATTGCTCTTACTGAGTCACGGTGAGCGTGACCTTTGTCGACGCGGTGAGAGGATTCGCGCCGCCAGTACTGGCGTTTACGGTAATGGTGTAGGTCCCAGCGGGAGTGCCCGGATTGCTGCTACTGCTGCTGGAAGTGCCGCCGCAGGAGCCCAGCCAGAGAGTGGAAGCTCCGAGGACGACGATCAGGCCGAGCAATCTCATGCCACGTCCGCCGCGCTTACCCACACCGGTGCAGAGGAATATCCCGAAAAGTCCCGGCAGTAAAGCTGCGTAGAAAATTCCGCTGCTGTGACGTCCCGGTCGAACCAGCTTGGCCGACGGGGCAGCCGTGGCCACGCTGAGCGTCACAGGATTCATGGTCGTGGCGATAGCGGGGCTCATGATGCAAGTCGATTCGGAAACCGTATCGGTGCAGGTGTAGGTGAGCGGAGTGTTGAAACCGTTTACCGGCGTCATCATGATCGATGCCGTGCCGCTTTGTCCCGCCGTGACTGCAATGGTCGCGTTGCTGCTGGGCGCAAGTTTAAAGCTTTGAGTGGTTGCGGTCACGGTGAGAACAACCGTCGCTGTAGCGGAGGCGGCACCAGCCGCGCCCGTGATCGTCACCGTGTTAGCGCCGGTCGCAAGGTTGGGCGGTGTCTCAATCGTCACATTCACAGTGGTGGCCGTGGTGGGACTGGTCGGACTAAACGTGCAGGTTACAGTCGACGGCGAACAGCTGTAGCTGACCGCAGAATTGAACCCATTCACCGGCGAAAGCGTGATGGTGCTGGTGACGCTATTTCCGGCCGCGACGGTCGCTGTGCCAGGGGCGGCAATCAGCGTGAAGTCAGTGACACTCGCTGCCCATGCCGGAAACAGCACGTTGAAATCGATGGAGCCAAGTCCGGTCACTAAATCGTAGCCAGTTCCGGCCGAGTATCCGAAGGTGCCGCCCGCCGGGCATCGCAGCGCGCTGGGCTCAAATCCCGGATCGCCATCCGTGCAAGGCACGATGTTGTCGGAGCTATCGCCGTCCGACGCATCGGCACCGGCAACAATGTCGTGAAATGCGGAAGGGTTGCTGGCAAATAGAGAATAGAGCTGCGTGTTGATGTTGCCCAAACCGTTTGTGTTCAGGTACTGGTTCAAGAGCACGGTCATCCCCGCGGCTACCGGTGTCGAAACGGAGGTGCCACCGAAGGCAGAGTTGTAGGTCACGAGTGCGTCGTTAATGCTGGTGACGCAGGTGCTGGTCGAACTGCTGCCGTTGGTTTCCGACTGAGGGGTGCAGACGATGTAGGGATCGTTCACGTTCGATGCTGAAAAGGAAATGTCAGGAACATCGCGGACGCTATCGCTGGGCGTGAGCGCAGTCTGGTACGAGGGTTTCGTGAAACCACCGCTAGGAGGAGCAGAGCAGATGACAAAGGGATTGCCGTCTTCCGTCGTCGTACTGGTGCCGGTCTCACAGTTACTTGGCCCGCCGCCGGTTCCATCCAAGCCGTCGCCGCTCTGCACACTGAGAGTCGTGTCATTCCAGGCCAACTCCGGAATGTAGCCGTTGTCGGGACCGTTGGAGAGCACGGACGCGCCGTTAGTACCATTTGTCGCGCCCCAATAGATGCCGGAACCCTCATTAAACTCCGTGCCACCCATCGCGGTAACTTCCGGACTGCTTGCTGGATAGCTAACCGAGAGTCCAAGTGTTGCCGAAGAAACCGGGTCATTGGAAACATCTCCGTCGCAAGTCGCGGCGGCTTCGTCGCCGACGGCGGCGAAAACTGAGATGCCAAACGACGCCGCTTCCTGGAATTGCACATCCTGCGAAGTTAAAGACGGCGGCGTGCTGTAAGCCTCGCAGAGGCCGTAGCTGATGCTGATGACCGGGGCCAGGTCTTTGTCGACCGCCCACGCGATGGAGTTGAAAACGCCGCCCGAGTTGTAATCGGAGGTCACAAAGATGATCTGGGCGTTCCGGGCAACGGAGCCGGACCATTCAATATCTAGATCCGATTCGCCCAAATCGCCTGGGTTCACGCCGGGGTCTACGGCAGTGGCTGGGATCACGAACTGGAGGTTTGTTGTGTCGCAGGCGGTAATTACACCCGTGGTGCTGTTGGTGGTACAGCCGCTAATGGTTGAGAGGCCAAAATCATTGCGAAAGTAATTCAGATCGGCAAGATAGATATCGGTCTGGCCGACAATCACCATTTTCTGTCCTGAGCCATCAATTGCCGGGCTCGCCTGGTAGAGCGGATTAATGTCGTAGAGAAGGGCAAGATCGCCGGGCGCGATCGCAGTGTAGGAATTCCCGCCGACGGTGAATGTGAAATCGGGGTGCAAAAGCGCAGAATTGGCGTTGTGGAGAACACTCATGCGTTTGGGAACGAAATTGTGCAGTCCGCGGAAGCCACCGACGATGCCGCTAAGCGCAGCCGGAATCATGGGCGAGATCGAGTTCGAAAAATGTTCTTCGCCATTGATGTTATAGCGATGGATTTGCGTCTTAAACGCGCTTTGCACTTGTCCGGCATCGCCGCTAAAGGAAATGAAGTTGCCGGCACGGGCAACGTAAACGACTTTGAAGCCTTGCGAGACCAGCCAGGCGTTGATCTTCCCAATGTCGTTCGCGCCGAGGCCAAAACGCTCGGCATATTGCTCAGGAGTCAACCATTTGTGAAAATTCGGAGACTTGCGGTCCTGCTGTTCCACCAGCAACTGCTGAAGGGCCGCCTCTTGCGCCGCGGTAGGCGACAGCAACATGGTCATTCGAAGCGGGTGCGATGACTCGATCGGCCCCTCGTCAAAACGCGG
>CAVSYV010000001.1:0-7958 GCA_963732255.1 uncultured Acidobacteriaceae bacterium | reverse complement strand
GCCAGCGTTGACGTATACCTCGCTATCCCGCCGCGCGAAAAAATATCCGTCGCCAGCACCATATCCCTATGCCCCGCTCCTCGTCCTGCGCACACTTTTCCCGTGCGTCTTCCGGGCCCGGAGAACAGTTTGTTGGATTGGAAAGGAAAACATGGGCCCTAAAATCGCTCCAGACTGGGATGAGCCCCAAATGAAGATCAGCCGTGCGCCGCCGCGCCAGGGCAATCACCCCGGCAATGACGATTACCACCAGAAACATCTGAATCAGCCCCGCCACTTCATGATCAAAATCCCGCTCAATCGACATCGCGCAGTGCGTCGCCATCAGCGCCGTCAGCGCCGCCGCGCAAAACACCGGGAACATGTCCCTTCCATCCATCCACCAATCCCAGCAGCAGGCCCCACATCACCGCTCCCAGCGCAATGTCCAGGTCTCCGCCCGCGTCATACAGATCTCCCGGCATCGAGGGCGCGATCGCCGCCGTGCTGTTCTCCCGCACGCTCCGGACTGTCGAACGCCCAGATCCCGCGCCGCACCTCTGCCCCGCATATACGACGCCCTTGTCCTCGTTAATAAATCGCGGCACAAATCCCCGCACCAGCGGCAGCCACCAGCACGCTGCGCCCCGAGTAAGGCAGGGCATTGGGGATCAAATGCACCGTCAGCAACATCGAGTCAAAGGAGTGGAACCGCGCCATGCGCTCGCCAAAATCGCCCATAAACCACGCCAGCACTCCATCGCTTTTTACTTCGCTCACCACTTCTTCGGGACGCGTATTCTCCCACTTCACCCGCCGGTAGGCGCTCACCAGCGAACTGATCGCCAGAAAGCAAATCACCGCCGCCGGCGCCAGTTGCCGCAGCTTCGGCCGCCGTCCCGCAAACAATGCCGCCAGCAGAGGAATCAGAAAAAACGGCGCAACATTTTCCCGGTAAGGACTGCGCCAGCCGTTCACCAGCGCCGGCAGCAATATCAGCAAATGCACACCGCCTGACTCGCCACCATGGCCCCGGCCGCCGAAGATGGTCCCACCACACAATCGTCGCCGGAATCATGTACAGGCTCGCCACCGTAGCCAGCGGCGTGAGCAGCGCCATGGGTACGAGGTTCGAGCGTCTACCAGATAGAACAGCATCGAGCACACCACGCTCATCGGAATCGCGGCTGCATACGCCAGATCAAGATCGGATCCGCGCACCAGCCGCAGCGGCCCCGCCGTTGTCCGCCGCGACGCTATCGCATAAGTCCCGGAAACCAGCACCCAGAAAATCCCGGCATACACCAGCGTCGTGTTCACCGTCTCGGTCGGCAGCACCACCAGCCGCAGGCTGTCGTCTCCCCACGCCACGCAGTTGTAGGAAAGCATCAGAAACCGCAGCACAATATCCAGCCCAAACCCCATCCACACAAATCCAAACAACGACTTCATCAGCGCCGGCCATCCCTCGCGCTCCCACCCCGGCACCAGCTTCACCGAAATCAGCCAGCAGCCGATCACGCCTGCCGCAATGATCCAGCTGACAAAATTGGTGTGTAACCCCGCGAACCCCGGCATAGAACCTGTCTTTTAATCGAGTGGTGACCGAATGCTGATCGACGCTAATCGAGCGATTCTTCGTCCACGACTTCTTTGGCGAACACGCCTGCCTGAATTCAGGCGGACAGTCTTCTCCACACCCTTGTAATTTTACGGTTTCGATTGAGCCGGCCCGCAACCGGCCACGGAAGGATCGGTTTTTTGCAGTCTCAACTCCGCTTGGGATCGGGCTTTCGCGGTGCACCCCTGGAATCACCACTGCCCCGCAATCGCGCTAGTTTACTGTGATGCTTCCCGAAGGTCAATCAATTCCTCGGATTTCCTCATTCAATATTCGAATCTCGCCCATGAGAGCCATTGCTACCTGGACTAAAGTCTGCATCCCCGCACTCCACAAATCTCAGCCGTCGCAACGTTGCAAAAACTTTCAACCTGCCAGCCGGGTGAGATTCCATGCCTTGGCGAAAGTCCTTCATCGCCGGGCGCCAGAAACGCAGAGAAATGCAATAAAAGCTCGGCGATCTCGGCGTTCTCTGCGTTGAGATCCGGTTCTTTGCTCTTTGAAATCGTCAACGTCACGGATCCGAAAGCGCAAAATCGCCCAGCCCGCAGACGCCGAAACACCTTCCCACTCGCCTTATACTGTCTCCTTGACTCTCGCCGCCAAACTAAAATCCGCCGCCCGGCGTCTCACGCCAACCCCACTGCGCCGCTTCCTCGGCGAATACCTCGCTCAACGCCGCGACACCAAACACCGCGACCTTCCCGTCGAACAAATCTTTTCCGCCATCTACCGCGAAGGCAGATGGAAAACCGGTTCCGCCGACGCCTTCTCTTCCGGAGACGGCAGCCACACTCCCGCCGTCGTCACTCCCTACATCGCCGCCGTCACAGAATTTCTGCGCTCGCTCCCCGCTCCACCTTCGGTCGTCGATCCGGCTGCGGCGATTTCCATGTCGGCCGGCAACTCCGCCCCTTCTGCTCCGGCTACATCGCCTGCGACGTCGTTCCCGCTCTCATCGCCCACAACCAGGAAAAATTCGCCGCCGCCCACGTTCACTTCCGCTGCCTCAACATCATCGACGACGATCTCCCCGCCGCCGACGTCGTCTTTCTCCGCCAGGTTCTCCAGCATCTCAACAACGCGCAAATCGCCCGCGTCGTTCCCAAACTCTATCGCTACAAATTCCTCATCCTCACCGAGCATCTTCCCGCCGCTCGGCTAACTCCTCTCCGAATCGCGACAAGCCCACCGGAGGCGGAACCCGCCTCCCGCAAAATTCCGGCATCGTCCTCACCGACCCGCCATTCCTGCTCCAGGCAAAGTCAACCTCCATCCTCTGCGCCATCCCCGAATCCATCGCCAACCGCGCAGGCGTAATCCTCACCACGTTCTACGAGCTCAACCCCAGTTGATGCCGAAGAAGTCGCGCGCGCGAAAGAAGAGGAGTTGTTCTTGTCGTCGGAACTGCAGAGAAACGAGATTCAGGCGCAGCCCAGGGAAGGGCACGACGTTCACAGGCCGCGCCAAAAACTTCTGCCCGTGACTGATTTTGGGTGGCGCAGCACTTCAAGCGCTGCGACAAGCGCCCGCACTTTCAATCACGGCTTTAGCCGCTCAGGTACGCTGGAACCACCTGAATTGTTTTTCCGCAACCTTGTTCAGCCTGCCGCATTCCGCCAAACCAAATCGCGCGCCTCAGCGCCTGAGCCCGCCTCTCATGCTCACTGTTCCGGAGCCTTACCAGCAACCTTTAAGAACGCCCTCCGCGCCAAAGCACGCAGCAGCGGGCGCACACCGACATGGTCGAACCGCTGCTGGATTCTTAGCCGAGGACGGCCACCGGAGGAATGTCGAATAACCGCTGCGAATGTAGCGCCTAGCTCAACGGTGTATCCCCTATACCCGCTAAGGTCCTCGGGACGCCACAGACAAAGGTGTTTCTGACTGGCGTTCCCATGCTCTTCTCCTGAGGCCAAAAGCTCAACGGAGTCGTGAGGATCACTGTCTGGCAGTGGGCGAGAAGCTGCTCGATTAGAAGGCGCCCAGCCTCTTTCTCGATGTGTTCGATTACGTCGCAAATCAGCCCAACGTCAAACTGGCCCAATCGGCCCAAAATCTCCTTGGCGTCGCCGATGTGAACTTGATCGTATGCTGCAGCCCAGACGGGATTGCGATAGCCCTCGAAGATTTCGATTCCTTCGACGCGGACGCGCCAATCCTCGCGCCGAAAACGGCCCTGCCACGCATCGAGATACTCGCTCGCGACAACGCCCCATTTTCCGAAGCCCACCCCGACATCGAGCACCGACTGCGGATTCAGCCTTTGCAGCTCTGTTGCCACGAAGGGGATATTACCAGCGTCGCTAACTCCCAAGATGTGGACCCTCCTATCGTCCCCCCGCGAAACAGCGCGGACCCTCCCGCTGCGATCACCCTCGCTCCCATACCATCCAACTCGGCCCGCTCTGCAACAAAACCCACTCCGGACCTAGCGCCGCAGGCCTCGCCGATCCCGCCGGAAGCGCAACGTACCTTACCTTGTAGCGCTCGACCGCAGCCGCAGGGTTCGAGGCAATTTCATCAAAGCAAGCCAAGCGGCTCGCGAAGCGCGCGGCCCGTCTTGCGGGATCGCGCCGCTCCACCCCGTACTGCAAGTGGTCCAACTCCCACCTCTGCGCCTCTTCGAACTGATTCTGAGAAAACCCAGAGAGATAGGAGTTGAGGGCCACGCGGCGATCGAGACCCAGGTCGCTCACGCCCGGACTCAAAACAACTGGGTAGGCAGCCGCCAGCGGCGTAACGTGATCTACGATCATCGCGAACTGAACGAAGTCCTCGGCGCCAGCGGTAACCACGCCAGCGGCAAGCTCTCGATTGCCCGAGCCGCCATGCTGCGCCTCATACGCTTGAAATTCCCGGCTGTAGCGCTGGCTGTCGTTCGTCCGAACTGTCTCCAGTCCGCGTAGGTAGAGGCCTGCCACAGCATTCAACAGCACCGCCGCTACAAGAACCCTCCCCACTACGCGCCCCCGCTGACCCATCGCCTCGACCGCATTACTGACCAGCAGAATCAGAAGCAGCGCCATGCAAGGACTGAAAATGTAGGCCCAGTGATAATTCTGCATTTGAAGCCCGGTAAACAACTGCTCATGAATCATCACAAAGCCGGAAGCGCACAGGCACCAGAGATAGAGAAGCGATTTGGAATACCGCCAGACGATAGCGAAGGTCAGAAGCACGAGCGCCGCAGAAAGGAAAAAATGCCCGTGCTCACTCAACCGCGGAATCGGAACGAGCTCGTCAAACCGATGCATCCAGTCCGACCCCTGCCCATGTCGTGTCAACAGCATTCGCGCCAACTCCGGACTGCCTACGAGCGCGCCAATCCATCCAGTATGGAAGTAAGTCCGCCAGTGCACCCGATCAACGATTATTCCCAACACCAGCGCTAGGCCAGCCGCAGTCCAATAAAAGAAGTAAGCGAAGAACAGCAGCCCGAATGCGAGTCCCGAGAGAATCACTCGACTGCGCGAGAAATCATCGACACTACGCCGAAGGCACCAGATGTAGAGAAAGAGAAACGGCAGCACGACGACCGGCGATATGATCCGCCACTCCCGGTGGATAGCCGGATTGTGCGCGAATATCTCCGCCGACCGCAAAAGCACGACGTGCGCCAGCGTAGTCCATTGATAAAGGAAAGGGCGCGTTATCTGCCAGCCGCTATCAGTTAGCAGGAACACAGCGGCGACCAGCGCAACCCAACGTCGCCGTGTGTGCTGCCACAGCACCGCATACCACCCGAAACCAACAACCAGGCCTCCGAATATCCGCAGAACCAGGCCGAACCGAATAGGACTCAACCGAAACAGCTTGCAGACCAGCTCCCCAGGAATGATCTGAAGCCACGAATATATGTCCTGACCACCGCTGACAAACGTCGGATCAGATAGGTACAACGGGTGCCAGAAATACGCGTGGCTGGCGGCCTCGGCGTAAAGAATCTCATCCGCATCCGAGATCCAAACGGTAGTGTGCGCGACGTGATACCAGGCGAAGTATCCCAGCGTTGACATCAACAGCCCGCACAGGGCGGAAAGACAGGCGGTCCCCAGCGGAAAGCGGCGCGCATTTCCCAGATGCCCCAGCGACGAAGCCCGCGACTGATCGAGTACTACAGAAGACATTGGTCTGGCATTCTAACATCGACCAACAAGCAAGCAAGCCGGTTTATCGCCGAACAGGCCAGATTAGCGGCTTTCAGCAGTGTCTTTCACCGAGCACTTTCGTGCCCGGCATCCTCGTGCAAGTGGACCTTGCGAAAATGTTCGGAGAACATTCCGTGCATCAGAGACAGAGAAGATTCCGTATTGCTCAGCGAGAAAGTCACATTCACGCAGCCGGAACACTGCCCCTTCAACACAGGGTCTGCTTCATCGGACAGGATCACCAGACAGGGCTTGGTCATGGTCCCAGAGTTTCCCACAAATGTTAAACTCCCGCAATCCATGAAAACCCCAATCCGCACCCACCAATGCCCACCGAAGAGTGCGGCGCGCCGTAAGGCAATAGCAGTTCCTGTGATCCTCTGTGCCTCCCCCGTGTCCCTCAGTGTTAAAGATTCTAGCCTTTCCCATTCCGGGACAGCCCCCGCATTTCTACCCCAAAATCCGTTGACTTCACCACCACCGCAATGAGCTAATAAAACGAGGTGTCAGCCGTGCGGCGCACCCGTCTTCGCCAGATAAATGAAGCCGAAAACAAGCGCCGCTTAATTCCAATAAATGGAAGAATTTACGGCTAAGTTCTTTGAAATCTAGAATTTGCCCGGATCGACCCCGGATCGAAGCAGCCTAAATCCTTTGCTTCCAATAATTTACGAAAAAATATTCTTACATTTTTCTCTCCCGGAGATCGCGGCAAAAATCAGAAAATGAGCCATAACTCCAATGAATGGAATAATTTGCGGCTAACCCCTTTGCCCTCTGGAATTTAGCGGGATGAGGACCATATCAAGGCAGGTTAACTTATTTGTTTCCAATAATTTACGAAAAACGTCATTAACTTTTTCAACGGCTCCCGGCAATCTCCCGCAATCGCGCCCGGTTAGCCGCAAAATCTCCCACTTCAGCCGCCACTCCCGCCGAAGGCAAAAGGCCCCCATCCTTATTACTATGGCCGCCCGCCAGTCCCTGCAACATGGCGCCCACCAGCTCCCGCAGCCGCACGGTATCAAACATCGCCACCGTCGATCCTGGATAAAGCCGCCGGTTAAGCCGCGTATTATCGCTGAAAATGCCCGGGCGCCCCAGCGCCGCCGCCAAAAACGTAATCCGCCCCAGGATGTTGCCCGCGGTCAAATTGATGACGCCATCGCATCCCGCCATGAACCGCACGAACGCCCGGTATCCCAGCTTGCCCTCAAGCACAAACGGCAACCCCTTGGCGAACTCCGACGCATGGTATTTCTCCACGTCATTCGCGTTGTAAGTGAACGTATGGAATGAGATCTTCTCCCGCAGCGCCACCGGCAACTCCTGCCAAACGTCGAGCAGCACGCTCTTCAGCACAAACGGATGGTTCTGCACCACGTCATAAAAGCTCATCGGAGCCTGCACCAGAATCTTGTGCCGCCCGGCATCGCGCTTCGCGCCACTGGCCAGCTTCTGCGTCGCCGCCGAGTCGTAAGGCCACGGGACCACCACCGCACGCTCCCGCCCAATCATCCCGTCGCAAAACGTTTTGACCTCCGGAGAGTAAGCCCACACGTGCCGCGCATCGCTCAGAATGCGCTTCACCATCCGCAGCTTGGCGTCGTCAAGTTCGCGCGAAAGAATCGCCGGCGGCCCAGGAATCACCGCAACCGCCGGATCGCCCGCCGCGACCAGCGATTCCACATAGCGCAACTGGCTCTCGGAGGCGCCTAATTCCGCGAGGATCAAATCGTATTTGCCCGCAGGAACCTTTTCATCTTCCAGCAGAAAATCAAACGAGTCAGCCAGCATCAGCGCGAGGCAATACACGTCGGGATAGATCACGCCTTCCAGGCGCATCTTCAAATACTTTGCCGCCAGCCGCTGCTTGCGCCACCATTGCCTCTGGTGGCTGGCAAACGCAATGCGCATATCTCCGCTCAACTGGTGAGTCTCCTTGCACTGGTGAAAACAGGATTCGTATCGGGGCATCGCTTCAGCGATGCCAAAGGACCACATCCTCAGCGCGCCTTCAGGCGCTGAGGCTTCTCCACGCCGCACTCGCGCAACACCTGCGCCGCGCGAACATCATAAGTCTGCTCCGCCGCCAGCCGCGCCGCATTCCTGCGTATGCGCCCGCGCAGCTCGCGATCCCGCAACAGACAATCGATCTTGTCGTCAATCTCCGCCGGCGAACGATAGTAAACCGCCGCTTCATTTTC